>OZ241983.1:0-4800000 GCA_965204355.1 Candidatus Poribacteria bacterium | reverse complement strand
AATATGCACAGGCTGGATTCCGCTTGCTTCCGGTGATTCATCCTGATGGCAGGAGCACAAACAGGCAGATTGTTATCAACTGTCTGGGGCTTCTCGTTGTAGCGCTGCTGCCCACGCTAATAGGCATCGCTGGTATCGTTTATTTTTTTGCCGCTCTGATATTGAGCATCGCCTTTCTTGGGTTTGGTATTTATCTATCAATGTCTAGATCGACGGTAGCAGCAAAACGATTGCTGTACGCCTCATTGATATATCTGCCGTTCGTATTTTTGATGATGGCACTCGATAAGTTGGCGTAATGGAATAGGAGCATCAAATTCAGATGGATAACCAAGAAAAACGGAGTCAAAACCGACGTATCGGGTGGTTCTTATTCGTGGTATTTATCATCCTGTTTATTTTTGCAACGATTCTCGCGATCGTCAAAAACTAAAGTATTGTGATCGAGTTTTCTAACCCCGACTGTTTCGCAGCGGAGACTTTTCTCCTTTTATCTTTTATTCCGATGAACGAGCTAGAACATACATCATACGAACGTGACGAAGGGGACAACCGACCCATCAGTAATGCGCGCCTAGCTGTGCTGGTACTTTTAGGTGCCGAAATTATGTTTTTCGCTGGATTGATTGGAACGTTCCTTGTGTTCCGTTTGGGGAGTGTCACCTGGCCCCCACCTTCGCAGGCGGATGTTCGCTTACCTATCGGCGTGACTGGACTCAATACAATCGTCCTGCTCTTGAGCGGCTATACGATGTTCCAAGGACTGCGAGCCATTCGACAGGACGGTCAGAAGGAGCTCAGAAACTGGCTTTTTGCTACAGGGCTTCTTGGCATAATTTTCCTTGTTGTGCAAGGGTCTGAATGGGTGCGGTTAGTGCATCATGGATTTACGCTTTCATCGGGAGTATATGGTTCAGTCTTCTATGTCCTCATCGGTTGTCATGCGTTGCATGTTCTAGTAGCCGTCCTCTGGCTGTTAGCCGTTTTCGCTAAGGCAGTAACCGGTCGGTTTTCCGGGAATCACTATGTTGGCGTAGAAGTTTGTGCAATCTACTGGGCGTTTGTTGTCGTATTATGGCCCCTTCTTTATGTTCTTGTCTACCTGATTTGAATGGAAAAGAAAAAACGAGGAGATTTTCTTATGCTTTCTCGATATTTTTTACTAATGGTGGGGATTCTGGTCATTGCACTGCTCGTGCCAACGGTTGTGCAGGCCTGTCCCTCATGTAAAACGATAGATGACCCAATTGTTCAGGGCTTCAAGTGGAGCATTTTATTCCTTATGGCGATGCCCTATATTGTTTCCGGTCTAATTGGTGGTAGCGTGTTCTACGTCTACTATCGCACACATCGGACCGATAATCGTAAACCACCTTCAAATGTGAAAGGAGTGTGAAAATTGGAAGAAACCACGACACTCGATCATTCCGCCGATGTTTACGAACCATCCCTCACGCCTGACAGTCTGGGCAAATTGGGGATGTGGCTCTTTCTTATTAGCGATGCGATGTCGTTTGGTGCGTTGCTCGCTGCCTACGGTGCTATACGCGCCGGCGCAGCGGAGTGGGCACCACCAGCCGAAATTCTTGGCATTGAGCTCACAGCGTTTATGACCTTTCTGTTAATCTGTAGTAGTGTTACGATGGTCAAAGCCCTCGAAGCGATTCAGAATGGGGATCGGGGCAGAATGTGCGACTTCCTCGCCTTAACAATCCTAGGAGGGATTATTTTCTTGGGATTGCAGGTGTATGAATGGGCAGCATTAATCAAGCACGGTCTTACCCTCACCGCAATTCCCCATCATGGATTGTCCGGGGCTGAGATTTCCGGCTCGGCACTTTTTGGTCCCACCTTCTTTACGATCACCGGCTTTCATGGTGCTCATGTGACCGGAGGAGTGATTTATCTCGCATGCCTGTTGAGGCATGGATGGAATGACCACTACACCGCAGACTATAACCATAAAGTCGAAATTGCAGGTTTGTATTGGCACTTCGTTGACCTCGTCTGGATCATGGTCTTTACTTTTGTCTATCTACTGTAATCACTAAATGGAGAATCAATATGGAACACGCTCATAAAGAACACCCGAAATACATGAGAATATTTTGGATTCTTCTTGTACTCACCGTCCTTGAAGTCCTCGTTGCCCTACCTTTTTTGAAGCAGATTTTGGGGCAAGTTGTGACCGCAATCCTGCTGATTGGTATGGCATGTTCAAAGGCGCTTTATGTCGCGCTCTATTTCATGCATCTGAAATTTGAGCAGAAGACCTTGATAATCATCGCGCTGACACCGTTTATCATCTGTGTTTTTCTCGTGTTGATGCTGCTGCCAGATCTGATGGCGGGTGCGCGGCATGAGGGAGCTAAAGCGGAGTCTCAGGCCGTCGATACATCTCACTAACGTAAAATGCGGTGTGTGAAAGGTGAGGAAACAGCCTAGGTTTTGCGTTTTATGTCTATGGAAGCCAAAGTTAAATCTTCAGAACAGGACGCTACGTCCAGTGACCGTATGATCCGTGGGTTTCTCTGGGGTGTTTTAGCCCTTGTGATTGTTGGTATCTTGGGCGCTAATCTCTGGTCATTCGTTCATCAAAAGTCCGGTACAACCTCTGAGTCGACAATTTCGCCGTCAGAACTCGCGGTTCAACAACAACTGCCGGACTTTTCCTTGACCGATCAGCGCGGCGCCCCCTTTGCGTTGTCTGATCTCCACGACAAAGTCTGGGTCGCAGATTTCATCTTTACCAGTTGTGCAACAATCTGTCCGCCAATGACAATTCAAATGGCGAGCCTTCAGGACGAGTTTGCGACGGAGGATGTCCATTTCGTCTCTTTCTCCGTAGATCCGGAACGGGATACTCCTGAAGTTCTCTTTCGTTATGCGGATGATTATGGGGCCGATGGCAGTCGTTGGGCTTTTTTGACAGGGCAGAAAGAAACTATCTATCAGCTTGCTCATGAAGGCTTTAACTTAGCAGCCGGCCATCGTGGAAGCGAAATTCTCCACAGCACACGGTTTGTGCTCGTTGATCAAAATCAGCAGGTGCGAGGTTACTATGATAGCCGAAGCCCCGGTTCGCTGTATCAACTGCGTAAAGATATGAAAAAGTTGCTTGAAAAATAAGGAGTGCTGTTTATGAATCATCCAGAATTAACTTTAACCGACCGCCGATTCGGTCAAACCAGACGCCACGACGCTTGGTGGGTCCAACCACTCGCTGTTTTTCTGGGGTTATCTATCTTCGGTCTCTATGCGACATGGGCGGTCTTTCAAGGAGATCACTATCACTCCGGACCATATCTGTCACCTTTCTATTCTCCGCTGCTTTTTGATACCGCAGGACATAGTTCGGGACATAGTTGGTTTGGTATGAAACCCGAGTGGGCACCACTCTGGCTGTCACCGGCGATCCTTATTCTTTGGGCACCACTCGGTTTCCGTTTCACCTGTTACTACTATCGTGGTGCCTACTACAAAGCCTTTTGGGCAGACCCACCCTCATGTACCGTGAGCGAACCACGTAAGGGATACCGGGGTGAAGGTTCATTCCCACTGATTGTTCAAAATGTGCATCGCTACTTTTTATATCTTGCGCTTGTTTTCATAGTGATTCTTGCCTACGATGCTTGGACAGCACTGTGGTTTGACAACGGTAACGGTGGAAAATCGTTCGGTATCGGCATCGGTACACTAATCTTAACGGGCAATGTTATCTTTCTGGGTGGATACACGCTCGGTTGTCACTCATTACGTCATCTTGTCGGGGGCATCCGCGATAGACTTTCGGGTGCACCCATGCGTCGCACCGCGTACAACTGCGTCAGTTGTCTGAATCGTCGACACATGCTCTGGGCGTGGATGAGCCTCTGCTGGGTTGGACTTTCGGACGTTTATGTTCGGTTGTGTTCCATGGGGGTTTTTTCGGACTGGAGGATTTTGTAGTGGTACAATACGAAACACATGAATATGATGTGTTAGTCATCGGGGCGGGCGGTGCAGGTCTGAGAGCCGCTATCGAAGCCTCGGCCGCCGGAGTGTCCGTAGGGTTGGTATGCAAATCGCTGCTCGGCAAAGCACATACCGTTATGGCTGAAGGCGGGGTTGCCGCTGCCCTCGCAAATGTTGACGAGCGAGATGGCTGGCGAGTCCACTTTGCCGACACTATGCGAGGCGGTCAGTATCTTAACAATTGGCGCATGGCGGAACTCCACGCCAAAGAAGCACCGGATCGGGTCCGTGAATTGGAAGCGTGGGGCGCCCTCTTTGACCGAACACAAGACGGACGCATTTTACAACGCAATTTCGGCGGTCATCAATATCCTCGACTTGCCCACGTCGGAGACCGTACTGGGTTAGAAATGATTCGTGTTCTGCAAGACCACGGTATCCATCAGGGTGTTGATGTGCACATGGAGTGCACAGTCATATCGCTACTGAAAGACGATGGTCGTGTAGTCGGAGCCTTCGGTTACGAGCGCGAAAAAGGACGGTTCAAGATCTTTTCTGCCAAAGCGGTTGTACTTGCTACCGGTGGTGTTGGCAAGGCATTCAAAATTACGAGCAATAGCTGGGAATACACAGGCGATGGACATTCGCTCGCTTACCATGCAGGCGCCGAACTGATTGACATGGAGTTCGTACAATTCCATCCAACCGGTATGGTTTGGCCCCCCAGTGTGCGAGGTATACTAGTAACGGAGGGAGTTCGCGGCGAAGGAGGAATTCTGACCAATAGTGAAGGGCAGCGATTTATGTTCGACCATATACCCGAACTTTATCAGAATCAAACCTCTGACGATCCGGAAGAAGGTTGGCGCTACACGCAAGGCGATCGAGATGCCCGCAGACCGCCAGAACTCCTGACCCGCGACCATGTAGCTCGATGCATTGTCCGCGAGGTGCAAGAAGGACGTGGAAGCCCCCATGGCGGTGTCTTCCTTGATATTTCATGGATCTCTGAAAAAATATCCAACGCCGAAGAACATATCAAGCGAAAGCTGCCCAGTATGTATCACCAATTTATGCAATTGGCGGATATTGACATCACCAAAGAACCCATGGAAGTGGGACCAACAACCCATTACATCATGGGTGGAATTCGTGTCGATGCGGACTCACAAATGACCTCAGTGCCCGGACTTTTTGCGGCGGGTGAATGTGGTGCGGGTTTACATGGGGCAAATCGACTCGGCGGTAACTCGCTCTCCGACCTGCTAGTCTTCGGTAAACGTGCAGGTGAGTATGCCGCACAATTTGCCAAAGAAAACGGCGCAGGCAAAGTGAACGAAGCGGAGATTGAAACGGTTGCAAGTGAGGCGTTAAAACCTTTCGACAGCGCAGAAGGCGAAAATCCATTCCAAGTGCAATACGATTTGCAAGATATGATGCAAGATCTCGCTGGTATCGCTCGCAGCGATGAAGGGTTAAATAACGCACGAGGAGAAATACACAAACTCGCGGAACGCGCAAGCCAAGCAGGAGTCGGCGGCAATCGTGAGTATAATCCGGGCTGGCACACAGCATTGGATTTGGAACACATGCTCACAATATCTGAAGCCGTTGCGCTTGCAGCGCTAGAGCGAAGAGCGAGCATCGGTGCCCATTCTCGTGACGATTATCCTGAGAAGGAGGAGCCGGGCGCAGGAAAGTATAACACCGTCGTTCGCAAGAGTGCGGACGGCGAAATGGAGGTCAGTCGAGAACCGATACCCGAACTTCGCGAAGACCTCCAAGCCGTGATAGAGGAGATGGGCTAATGGCAACAGCAACGTTCAGAATATGGCGAGGCGACGCTAACGAAGGAAAATTCGTTGATTATGACACCGAAGTCTCTGAGGGGATGGTGGTCCTGGACGCAGTCCATAAGATTCAGGCGGACCAGGCTAATGATCTCGCTGTCCGCTGGAACTGCAAAGCCGGGAAGTGCGGATCCTGCTCAGCAGAGGTCAACGGAAATCCTAAATTGATGTGTATGACCCGGTTGAACGAAATTCCGCTTGACGCGCCTGTGACCGTTGAGCCTATGCACGCATTTCCACTCATCAAGGACTTGGTGACTGATGTTTCGTGGAACTTTGAGGTTAAGAAAAAAATTAAGCCGTTCAATCCCAGACCGCCCGATGCCGAAGATGGTACTTGGCGAATGGCGCAGGAAGACATCGACCGCGTTCAAGAATTTCGCAAATGTATCGAATGTTACCTATGTCAGGATGTGTGCCATGTACTGCGCGAGCATGATATGCACGATAAATTCATCGGTCCTCGATTTTTCGTTCATACCGCAGCGCTGGAGATGCACCCACTTGATTCTGAGAACCGGCTGGAGGAATTGAAAGACACAGATGGCATCGGTTACTGCAATATTACCAAATGCTGCACAAAGGTTTGTCCGGAACACATTACGATCACCGATAATGCCATCATTCCGCTCAAAGAACGGGTGGTCGACCAGTTCTATGATCCGATCAAAAAACTCTTTCGGATTTTTCGACCACAGAAATGACGTAGGTGTGGAGAGGTAAATGCAAACAAGAACTGAATCAGACAGCATGGGGAAGATTGAGGTCCCGACGGATCGGTATTGGGGCGCACAGACCCAGCGTTCATTGCAGAATTTTAAGATTGGCGGAGAACGTTTTCCTCGCGAGATGATCTGGGCACTTGGAATCGTTAAACAATCGGTCGCTGAGGTAAACGCCGAATTGGGAACGCTGGACGCGGATCTGGCTGAAATCATCACCAAAGCCGCACAGGAAGTAATTGATGGGGCCCTCGATGATCACTTTCCACTGGTTGTTTGGCAGACGGGGAGTGGCACCCAGACCAACATGAATGTCAATGAAGTAATCTCGAACCGTGGCATTGAAATGCTTGGCGGCGTCCTTGGCAGCAAGGAACCTATCCACCCCAATGACCATGTCAACAAGTCTCAGTCTACCAATGATGCTTTCCCAACGTCTATTCATGTTGCTGTTGTTGATCGCATTCACAATCATCTGATTCCTTCGGTGACTGCCCTGCGTGATGCACTCTCGACTAAAGCGGAAGCATTTAAGGATATTGTTAAGACCGGACGCACGCATCTCCAAGACGCTACCCCGCTGACGTTGGGGCAGGCGTTTTCTGGATATGTCACGCAGTTGAATAACTCGCTTCGGGCAATTGATCACGCGCTGCCACACCTATACGAACTGCCAATCGGCGGAACAGCGGTCGGCACCGGGCTGAATACCCATCCGGACTACGCAGCAAAAGCTGCTACCGCAATCTCAAGGCGTACTGGATTCCCCTTTGTAACCGCGCCCAACAAGTTTGAGGCTCTTGGTGCTCGGGACGCGATCGTCGAGGCGAGCGGTGCTGTCAAGACACTGGCGTGTGCGCTGAACAAAATAGCAAACGATCTTCGTTGGCTCGGCAGTGGACCCCGCTGTGGCATTGGTGAACTCCTGTTACCAGAGAATGAACCGGGAAGTTCGATTATGCCGGGGAAGGTGAACCCGACGCAGTGCGAAGCCATGACAATGGTTTGCGCCCAAGTTATCGGTAGCGATACGACCGTGGCGATTGCAGGCGCATCGGGCAACTTTGAGTTGAATGTGTTTATGCCTGTTATCGCTTTTAATGCACTCCAATCCATCCGCTTGCTTGCAGATGCATGTGATTCATTCAACGAAAACTGCGTTATTGGTATCGAGCCGAATCGCGAGAAAATCCAAGAGTACCTGAACGATTCATTGATGCTTGTCACCGCGCTTAATCCTTACATCGGCTACGACAATGCAGCACTGGTCGCCAAAACTGCTCATCAGGAAGGCAAAACGCTACGACAAACTGTCGTCGAACTTAACTTGTTAAGCGAGGAAGAATTTGACCGCGTTGTCGTTCCCAGCCAGATGATTGGACCCAAGTAGAAAGTTAAAATTAACACGAACAAAAGACATTGGAATATAGAGTCAATAGACACAACTTGTTAATGGAAAGTTGACATTGGAGGGAGAAGGATGTTTAAGAAAATCTATGTGCCGGTCGATAATTCAGACCATTCCGATGCGAGCGTCAATTTCGCTGTAGAGTTCGCCAAAAAATTTCAGTCGCAACTCGTTGGCTCTCACGTTTATGCAGCGAAGATGCACGATGTTCGCTTCAAGCAA
This sequence comes from Candidatus Poribacteria bacterium, assembly GCA_965204355.1. Taxonomy (GTDB): domain Bacteria; phylum Poribacteria; class WGA-4E; order WGA-4E; family PCPOR2b; genus PCPOR2b. The sequence goes on along the minus strand of OZ241983.1, from coordinate 4,791,844 downwards.
ATGGAGTACACGCTCCCCGAAGAATACCAAGATGAAGCCGAGCTTGAGAAACAGCGCCGAATCCATGACACATTGATCACGATGGGACTTCAGTTAATCTCTGATTCCTACCTAGAGGTCATGAAGAAGAAATGCGCCGAAAATGACATCCCCTTTGAAGCCAAAATGCCTGAGGGTAAGCACTTCATCAAGTTGGCAGAAGACATTCAAGGAAGTGATTACGATCTTGTAATTATGGGTGCCCTCGGTATGGGTGCGGTTAAGGACAGTCTGCTCGGCGGTGTTGTTGAGCGAGTTGTGCGACGTATTGAGACCGATACCCTTGTGGTCCGAAACATAGAAGAGATACACGAACAGAAAGGACATATTCTCGTTGGGATTGATGGTAGTCCCGAATCCTTTGCCGGACTGAAAACAGCAATCCGGCTTGGTAAGGCATTTGATAGACAAGTTGAAGCCGTTGGTGTGTATGATCCCTATCTTCACTATGTGGTGTTTAATTCGGTTGTCAGTGTGCTAACTGAGCGTGCCTCCAAAACGTTCCGATTCAAAGAGCAAGAACAGTTGCACGAAGAAGTTATTGACACCGGACTTGCCAAAATCTATCAATCCCATCTGGAGATTGCACGGACTATTGCCAAGGAAGACCACAACTACGACCTTAAAATCACCCTGCTGGACGGCAAAGCGTTTGAGAAAATTTTGCAGTATGCCCGGAAGACTGAACCGTGGATGTTGATGCTAGGTAGAATCGGCGTCCACAGCGATCCCGACATGGACATCGGTAGCAACACCGAGAACCTATTGCGCCTTGCCCCGTGTAATGTGTTCTTGTCGAGCCAGCGGTACGTCCCAAAGGTTGATGTCAGAGCAGAGGAGACAGTAGTTTGGACACAGGAAGCCCTGGACCGGATGGCGAAGGCACCGCCGCAAGTGCAGGGTATTGCACGCACCGCCGTCCACCGTTTCGCCATTGAACGCGGGCATTCTGTGATTACTGAAAGCGTTATTGAGCAGGCGATGGAAACCTTTATGCCGGGGCGTTCAGCGGAACGGATGACCAAGGTTGCCAAAGAGATTGCAACGCAAACGGTTTTAGACTCCAATGCGATTAAGACCTACATCTGTGGAGATTGTGGCTATGCCGCGCGCGACCAGCAGCCTGTGAAATGCCCTGTCTGTGGCGTGGACGGCGACCGATTCCAGATGGTCGATAAAGGTTCGCTCCAGAGGGTAGCCGATCAGGAGGGTGGTGTCAGCGAGGAACAGACCTTCGACGGTGTACGTCTCCAGTGGTCGGATCAAGCGAAAAAAGCGTTGCGGAATGTCCCACGAGGATATATGCGGCGCAACGTCAAGGCGCGAATCGAAAAATCTGCCCGTGTCCAAAAAATCGGTACGATCACCAACGAATTCGCAATGCAAATTATCAACGAGAGTATGGATCAGGCTTCCGCTGTCCGTGAAGACGCGCCTGAACTGAAAGCTGTCGCGCAGTCCCGCGAGTCCGATGATACCTCCCAAGAAGAAACATTTGAAAGTCCGCTTGAATGGACGTCAGATGCCCGCGCACGATTGGACCTCGTACCCGCTGGATTTATGCGGAATATTACACAATCCCGTGTTGAGCAGCGAGCACAGGAGGCGGACCTCACGACAATCAACCTAGATTTCGCAGCGCAGGTGATTGAAGAAGGACGGAGTCTGGACAATGAGGTGCTTGGCACTTATTACCAGCAGGACGAACACACAGCTGAAGCAAAGAGCGGCGAAGAGGAAACGACGCAAGCGTAAAGTCAGGCTTTGCATGTCAATTTAGATCGCAGTTTGCCAATGTCTCTCAGAAATCCTTCACATTTTGCAGAAATCCTGGTGTGTCTCGACGGCTCAAGTTATTCTCAGGCAGCGGTCGAATATGCCACGCAAATCGCCCTTGAACATAGCGCCTCGCTAACTGGCATTGGCGTAATTGATTTGCCCGGTATCCGGCGTGCAACGGGTTCTGTGTCCATTGGACCAATCTATGATCGGGTTGCTGACCAACAACACCTTGAAGATACGCGAGAGATAGTAAATGGAGTTCTTACGGATTTTGGGAGACACTGTCAGGAGAAAAAGATTCACCACTCAATCCATTCAGAGATGGGCAGCCCATTTCGGGAAATTATTGAGGAATCAAAATTTCACGATTTTATTATAATTGGGCAGAAGACCTTTTTTCGGTATAACATCAGCCACGAACCGGGCAACACCTTGGATAGAATTCTCCATAAAGGATTGACCGCAGTCCTTGCAGTGCCCGAATCTGTCAGGCAGATTAAAAAAGTACTTGTTGCTTATGATAACAGTGTCCAAGTTACCAAAGCAATTCAAATGTTTCTATTGCTTCATATCTGGAACCAATGCGACATCACTCTCCTGAATGTCAACAATAGTGCGAGTCGTGGAATACAGTTGCTCGGCAGGCTCGGTGATTATTTTAAAAGATATGGGGTGCAACCCGAAACGGTCCACTTGAGAGGAAGGGCAGATGAAGCCATTCTGTCCTACATCCGAGAGCACGAAATTGATCTGCTTGTTATGGGCGCATATGGGAAACGAAGCGTGTCTGAGTTCGTTTTCGGCAGTGTGACCAAATCCTTGGTGGCGCAGGCAGGTATACCGTTGTTTATTTATCATTAGTGAGAAGACATGAAAACCTACAAAGACCTTCCCGCCGATGGCGGCTCTAATATTGTTGGACAAGTGACGCAGCAAGTCAATCGCTTACAAAAACGTCTTGCTTCGGTCCGTCATACTGTTGCCATCATGAGCGGAAAGGGTGGTGTAGGCAAGAGTTCGGTTACAGCAAATCTCGCTTCGGCCCTTGGATTGCGTGGACACAATGTTGGCGTGATTGACGCTGACATCAATGGTCCCTCGCTCGCTAAGATGATGGGGGTGAGAGGGCAGCGAATTGATTATGGTGCCGATGGTGTTAAACCTGCTATCAGCCCTCTCGGGATCAAGGTGATGTCGATGGATCTGTTCCTCAAGGATGACGAAACTCCCGTCCTCTGGGAATCCCAAACACAGAAGGATGCCTTTACTTGGCGGGGGACAATGGAAATAAGTGCGCTCCGTGAATTTCTCTCCGATACCGAATGGGGAACGCTTGACTATTTGTTAATTGATCTTCCCCCCGGTACTGACCGTTTGCCCAATCTTGTCGATCTCCTGCCGAATCTTGGCGGTGTAGTTGTTGTCACAATCCCTTCAGGGGTTTCGCAGCTTGTCGTCAAAAAATCACTGACGATGGCAAAGAAATTACTCAACGCACCAATCGTTGGCATCGTCGAAAATATGGCAGCTTATGTATGTGTCGATTGTGGCGAAACTAAAGAACTGTTTCCGTCGGGCAACACGGAGGAGATGGCAGGCCAATTTGAAGTTTCTCTACTCGGCAAAATACCGTTCGATCCACGAATCTCTATCGCTGCAGATGAAGGTAGCGTGTTTGTTGATCAACACCGCGATACCCCCGCAGGGCAAACCTTTTTCAGCATCACAGATGAAATTCAGATGTTCTTTGAATCGCAAATATAACATGTAAACGGAGTCAATCAATGAAATTCTTATGCCTTGAATGTAACACAGCGATGGAATTTAAGGAAACAACGACGCCGGATCAAGGGGCGCTGACTGCAATCTTTGAGTGTCCCGATTGCTTTGCTGAGTTCGCGATGCACATGAATCCGTGGGAAACCCAGATGCTGAAATCCCTCAATGTTCAACTCGGTGGCAGGAGCGAAGCCGCGCAGCCGATGGAGATGGTACGATCCTTCCTGAGTCAAAAGAATCCGGATAATCTGACCTCAGAAGCACCGGCGAGTTCCACCGAAGGCGGTGGAAAATGCCCGTTCGCATCGGCTGTAACAGAAGCATTTCAAGAACAGGAACCGACCGGGCCAATATGGACGCCCGAAGCGTTGGAGCGTTTGGAGCGCGTACCGAGTTTTGTCCGCTCAATGGCAAAGACCAGCATCGAAGAGTTTGCCCGTGAAAATGGACACACTGAAATCACCACTGAAGTGATGGATACCGCGCGGGGTAATTTTGGAATGTAGGAGTTTATCGCAGTGAAAACAGAAGATGCTCATCTCACACAAGCCTCAATAGATCTGCCATGGTACCCAATTTCGGTGCCAGCCATATCGACGAAGGTTGCGAAAAAAAATGGCAGGCGGAAACGACCTGAACGTGATACGCATCAACCGATGGACAATGTTAAGAAAATTGTGAATCCATTCGGCGAGGAAATTGTGCAGGTTGATGGGGAAATTCCTGTGGAGTTACCTGTTAATAATGGCGATAGATTTCTGTTTATTAGCTATGACCAAAGCCATCTTACCCACGGATTACACAAGTATCCCGCCAAGTTTTTCCCCGAATTACCCCGATGGTTAATCAAACGGTATTCTCAAGAAAATGATCTGATACTTGACCCGTTTTCGGGAAGTGGGACGACAAATGTTGAGGCACTCCTACTGAAACGAAACTCTGTTGGTATTGATGTTGATCCATTTTCTCGCTTCATCTCAACGGTCAAAGTAACGCCCTTAGCTGAAAAGGAACTCATCGAAGCACAAGAATCTCTCTTTAATGCCGTAGAAGATTACCAGCCCGCTCTGGTATCGGAATCAGATATACCGTCCTTCCCTTACAGGGATAATTGGTTCAATAAAGAAATAATTTTAGAGTTGGCTTACCTAAGAAAGGCTATTGAGTCTCTTGATAAGAGTGAGCGCGTTAAAGATTTCTTCAAAGTCTGTTTCTCCTCGATTATTCGTTCTGTGTCCAACGCTGATGATAATTGCACGAGGACTGTAATTCGGAAGGTATTGAAAAAACAGGTCAACCCTTCCGACGCCTTGAGGAAATTTGTCGAAACGGTGTTAGTCAAAGTGCCCAAGATGATAGAATTTTCTCAAAACGTACCACAAGATGTAACCGTAAACTTTCCAGAAGACATGGACGCACGAAATATCAAGTGCGAAATGGGGACTTTTGACTTGGTGCTGACTTCACCGCCGTATGCGAATGCAGTCGATTATCCGAGAACCCATCAATTGGAGCTCTATTGGTTGGGGGTTGCTGATGGCACTTTAACACCCTTAAAGAAGAAGCATGTTGGAACTGAAAGTGTTTCGTCACAGGATTATCGGACCCGACATCAGATTGGCGTGGAAGCGGCGGATAGTGTCATTGAGAAGATTTTTGACATAGACCCAAGGCGGGCGTATATCGCTTTCAAATACTTAGACGATATGCAGAAAAATCTGTCCCAAGTTTATTCGGTGTTACGCGATGGAGGGCGATACATCATTGTTGTGGGCAATAACCGGATCCGCGGTCAACTATTTGAAAGTTGGAAGTATCTGATGACGTTGGGAGAAAATATCGGATTTGAAATTGAAAACTATTTCGGATCAGAGATTATCAAACATTTCATTAAAGTTCCCAGAGAGGAACGAATCAACACAGACTGGATTCTGGTACTCAGAAAATGAGACAGAAACAGTAGATCTCCTTACGTTTCACGTTTCGCTCATTTATGCGCCCAATTGTCGAACTTTTCATCCGTTGGATACATCTCACTGCTGCAATCGTTTGGTTGGGTAGCATCTTTTTGTCAATTGCCGTTGCAACACCGATTCTGAGGAAACATTTTCAAATCCTTGAAAGCGTCCAACATGCTTCTGCGATTCGGAATCGCCTGCGGCATATTATCCGTTTCACAATCCACATTCTCCTGATTACCGGTGCGATGAACCTATTCATTGTCGGATTGAACACGCAGATGCGCTTTTCTCAGGACCGTAGCTATTTTGTCGTTTTTATCGTGAAACTTGCCTTTGTAGGATTGATGACCCTGTTTCATAGCCTGCATATCGCCGTTTTCAATCGAAGATTGGAGACAGCGGCAGCAAACCCCAATTTCGACGATTTAATAGTCACCAAGCTACAAAGGAAAGTAGACCTATTCGGAATTTTTACGATAGGTGTTGGGCTTGTTGTCTTTGCATGTGCCCTGTATCTCCGCCAGATGATAGGAGATCAATAGGAAGGGAATCCACGTCAAAACATGTGAATACATGACAGCATATCAAGTTTAAGGGACAGCCATGGAAACGAAAGTCCAAGCCGTTTCGTGGAATATCACACGGCTATGCAATCTCAAATGTACACACTGCTATCTACCCGCTGGCTTTGTAGATACCAACGAATTTCCGGACGGATATTATCGGGATTCGGAGTTGACACAATCCCAGTGTTTCCGTGTGATTGATGAAATTGCCGAAATTAATCCCAACATCCTCCTAATCCTCACGGGAGGGGAACCGTTGTTGCGACCTGATATTTTGAAAATATCCGATTACGCAGCCCGAACCGGATTCTTGGTCGTGATGGGTACAAATGGTGTGCTGCTGAACGACGAAACGGTGCAGAGGATGAGCGATCATGGTGTCGCTGGCGCAGGTATCAGTCTGGATGCCGTGGATCCGGTTAATCACGATAAGTTCCGGGGCATGGAAGGGGCTTGGGAAGGTACGATGAATGGCGTCGATGCCCTCAAGCGAGCAAACCTCGACTTTCTTGTGCAAACCTCTGTGACACGCTGGAATTATGATGAGGTTCCACAAATCGTTGATTTCGCTTATCAACTCGGTGCGAAAGTGTTCAACCTCTATTTCCTCGTGAGAACTGGTCGAGGCAAAACTGTGATGGACATCACCCCCGCTCAATATGAGGCGACGCTCTCCACGCTCTTTGAGTTACAGGCGAAATATCGTGGCAAAATGCTCGTTGCGGCGAAATGTGCACCACACTACAAAAGGGTTATCTATGAACAACAGTCGGATTCACCTTTTCTGCAATCCTATCCGAGTGGTACATGCCCCTGTGGTATCTACTACTGTCGTATCACACCTGAAGGTGATTTGACTCCCTGCCCTTATATGCCGATAAGCGTTGGAAATCTGAAGACGGAGAGTTTTGCGAGCCTGTGGAATAAGTCCAAGGTTTTTCAAGAGCTACGGGATCGGAAACTATTGGAAGGCAAGTGTGGTGCCTGCGAATTTCGCGATGTTTGCGGCGGTTGTCGTGCCCGCGCCTACGCACTCACCGACAACTATCTTGCTGAAGATCCGTCTTGCGAATACCAACCGGGTCAATCCGGGGGGCAAAACGTTCGATTCGAGAAGACGACCCCCTTTGCAGCTGAAACCGATTACGAGTTACAATGGACAGATGCCGCACAGCAAAGATTGCAGCGTGTTCCTTCCTTCGCGCGGGGAATGGTCACCAAAAGCGTCGAAAAATACGCCCGCGAACACGGTTACAGTGAAATTACGCCAGAAATCATGAAAGCGGTCAAGGATCGGTTTGATAAAACAGGCATTCCGTCCTTCAGACCTCGACGGTGAAATAAAGTTGACTGATACATTTGCAGTATATTTGAGGAGAAAAAATCATGAACAGTGAAAACAGAGTCGAAGAACGATTATCCGCGGTCGAGGACCGCTTGAATCGCTTGGAAGATTTGCTGGTTGGTATCAGCCAAAAATTGGATCAGAAGCCCCAGTCAACTGCGGTTGACGAAGGAAAAGGGGAAGCGCTCAAAGGTTGGGTGACCGATTACGTCTCAATGCGATTGCAGCAGCTTGTACCGGAGACGTGCGATCATCCCTCTGAAGCGAAATCGGGAGACGGCCCATTCTTAGGGAATACCTCAATCCGGTGTACGGAGGAAGTCGTCCACCGCGTCAAACGCATCCCCATCCCATTTGTTCGAGAGATGGTTGTTCAGCGAGTTGCCGACAACGCACGACGGGCGAACGTGGAGGTGGTCGAGATTGACTTCTTTGAAAAAGCAGCAACCTTTTGACAATGCAAAGCATCGGAGGAGTTTCCTCTGCCACACTTCCACTGGGAGGACTTTTTAACATCCCCGGTCTGAAATAGTTCGAATCCCATGCCAACATACCCACTCGGTGAGAATCAGCAGGAAGCCTACCAAGCCCTATCCGCTCACATTGACTCTGGGCTTGAACACGGGACCATTTGTCTCATTGGAGATTTTCAGTCCGGCAAAACGAACGTGGTCAAACATCTGCTCGAGGAAAAATTCGGCAACCCGACAGATTATTATGTGAACCTGAATCTGTATCTACTTAATGAATTAGATAAGCAGCGGGCATCAATTGCCTATGCCGGCGCAAAAGCAAAAATACATCTCCTGATACAAATCGCTATTGAGGATCTGCTGGATAGGCATTTTCAAACACACAATCTCCTTGTTCTTGATGCCATTGAAATGGTATATTCCTACGAGCTCAATCTCGTTGCGATCACCGAGCGCTTCGCCCGTGACGGTAAATACTGCATCATCTGCGTACCTGAAAGCAAAAAACATAATTACTGCTTTGACTTTAGCTGGAACCTTGCCGGGGAAATCCGGATTGACGGAAATTGATCATGTTGATCCAGCTGCCGTAAAACCCGGACAGCACCTCTCCCGTCTATATCGAAGTGTCTTTGTCTATTTGACTTTGGTATTGACTGAAATTGCGAAAAGTGATATAGTTTATTTAGTGCTGTTATAATTAATCACCTTCCCTGATATTGAGGCGGATTGATAGGGAGTAGGGCGAATGCGATCTAAGCAGGCAATAGACTACGACTGATCGGAGGTTCACGAATGCTAATATCAATCCTACACAACCCACCTATACCATCAGATTGGAAAGATTCATGAGCAAGCAAGCTGAAATCGCTAACGACCGAGCCATTGAGTATTGGGAACAAAATCGCTTTGAAGAGGCGATTGCTCAATGGGAAGAAATCGTTCGTAAGGATCCGAATCTTGCGGAGATACATTATAACCTTGGAAGTGCTTACATGAACCAAGGTAAAACTGAAAGCGCGATTGACGCATTTAAGCGAGCGATTTCAGTCGATCCTACCCTGACTGAAGCCTATAACAAGCTGGGGATTATCTGTTACAAACAAGGCAACGCACGATTGGCGTTCGCCTGTTGGAAGCAGGCATTAATGATTAATCCGGACTGTGAGGAGGCACGCCGCAATATTGGACTGATCCAGGATGCCCCTCAGTTTGATGGAGAAGATGAAATACCTGCCTACCAGCCTGTAACAGAAGGTAATGCGGAAAGTGAGACCACAAGCATTGAGGATGGCGAGAACTCCACATGGAAAAATAGGATTCGTCAAGGTTGGGGCGTGTTCCGCAAAAAGTAAAGCCACTTCCATGAGAGGAAAATGATTGAAACGAAATCTGTCGATTCGACTCATTTTTTTGAGGAAGGGCGGTAGGTGTTCAGCTAGTTCTGCTCTATTAGACCGTATCAGTAAGTTACTAGTATGTGAAACTCACACAGAATCCCTCGTTAAATTTGTCTATTCCAATAAAAAAAGCTCCCAATCACTTGAGAGCCTTTTTTCCCCAGTTTTATTTGTGTTCGTTTTATAAGCCTTAAATCTTTCGAACTTCTTCAGCTTGAAGTCCCTTTTCCCCTTCTACAACGTTGAACTCGACCTCTTGTCCCTCATCAAGGGTTTTGAAGCCAGTTCCTTCGACGTTAGAATAATGAACGAAGACATCTTGCCCTTCGTCGGTTACGATGAATCCGTAGCCTTTCTGATCGCTGAACCATTTCACTCGACCTGTTGCCATCGGTGTGTACCTCCTTTCCTAAAGATTCAGAACTGCAAATGAAAATCAAGTTTTAGGGTTAAGAGGTACAAAATGCAGCATACAACCGGGGGAATGCTTCTATTTGAACCTAACACCACTTCTTTAATCCATTGTACAGTTACAAACAAATTATACTTGATCCAGAATAGAAATGCAAGAAATAATTTTGAAATAAAAATATTCAACAGTAAATTCGATCTTAAATTTCCACGGTACGACGGACTTTCCGAGGGTACTGTTTAAGTCATTTTTTGGATTGAAAATTGTTATTCGCTGCAGCTTTGTCTAGTGTTGAAGCGTTTGAGAAATAAAAAGTTGGGTGCGTTCATTCTGCGGGTTATCGAAGAAAATCGCCGGTGCCGCCTCTTCGACAATCGCCCCCTCATCAATGAAGATGATTCGATCTGCCACCTCACGAGCAAACCCCATCTCATGTGTAACAACCAACATTGTCATACCAGACGCAGCTAACTCACGCATTACATCTAGAACTTCGTTAATCATTTCAGGATCTAGGGCGCTTGTCGGCTCGTCGAACAGCATAATTTTAGGCTGCATCGCCAAGGCTCTTGCAATTGCCACACGCTGTTGTTGGCCTCCCGAAATCTGTGCGGGAAATTTGTGAGCATGTTCTTCAATGCCGACTCGTTCTAGCAACGCTAAAGCCTCGGATTCCGCTTCACTCTTCGGCATCTTTTTCACCCAAATAGGACTTAACGTCACGTTTTGTAGAACGGTCAGATGAGGAAAAAGGTTGAACTGCTGAAAGACCATACCGACTTCTTGGCGGATACGTTCTATGTTACGGAGGTCATCACTAAGTTCGATGCCATCTACGATAATGCGTCCCCTTTGATGTATTTCCAGACGATTTATGGTGCGTATAAATGTGGACTTCCCCGACCCTGAAGGTCCGCATATCACAACCTTCTCCCCTCTTTTGAACGTGGTAGTAAGGCCCCTGAGTACGTGGAAATCGTCAAACCATTTATGGACCTCCTCACAGATAATAATTGAATCATCTGGCGTATTTTCAAGATCTGCCACTATTCCATCACTCCTTTCCTAATATACACAAGATAATCTCTTCCCTACTCAACTCCTAGGGCATCTTCAATCCTCAGACTGATATATGACATAGAGTAACTGAAAACAAAATAGACCACCGCAGCAAACAGATATACCTCAGCTTGCAGTCCTAACCAGTCAGGGTTTGCAATAACTGTTTTAGCTATACCTAGTAAATCTAGTAGTCCAATGACAGTGACCAGCGATGTATCCTTAAAGAGGCTGATAAACTGTCCAACGATTGCCGGGATAACTGATCGAAGTGCCTGTGGTAAGATAATGAGTAGCATCGTAAGGGGATAGTTTAGGCCCAGGGCGTGAGCTGCTTCGTGCTGCCCCGTCGGAATCGCTTGCAGCCCTCCACGGACGTTCTCTGCCATGTAAGCAGCAGAAAAAAGGGTAATACCGAGCATTGCCCGTAAGATTTTGTCAATGCGAAAATCAGGCAGGAAAATAGGGACCATGATCTGTGCCATAAACAGAATTGTCACTAAGGGCACACCACGTACTGTCTCAATATACGCCGTTGAAACCCACTTAATCACAGGCAGATTGCTCCGTCGTCCGAGAGCCAAAAGAACTCCCAATGGAAAGGAGACAACGATACCTACAGCCGCCAGAATAAGCGTTAAGAGAAGCCCGCCCCAGCTGCTTGTAAAAACAGTGGGTAATCCTGCGAATCCGTGTAACCATATCATAGTCCAAGGAAATGATAGCAGCCACCCGCCCAGCACCCAAGGGCGGAACCTTTTCCTGCCGCGAATTAAGAAAAAGGATACTACCAGCAATGCTACCCCACCCAAGAGGCCGAATCTATTTGAGAAGGCGATGGGGAAAAAGGCAAGGATAATTCCGACTCCTCCCCCTACGCATCCGATGACGATGGCGAGTCGGAGCGCTAAACCGCCCCAAATTCCGGCGCTCAGTCCCGATAGCAGAGCCAAAGTGTAAACCACAATCCATACACGCCATATCTCCTCCCTTGGATAAGCACCGACGAGAAAAATTTGTAGGTTAGCAGGTATAACGTTCCAATTTGCCTCAGTGAACGCCCAAGTCAGAAGTCCCTTAAAGGCAAGAAATAAAAAAACGATAGCTAACAGGGTGAGGAGTGCATTATACCAAGTGTTAAAAAGGTTTTCCTTCAGCCACCGCAACATGCCCTGCGATTCAGTGGGTGGTTTAATTACTATATTTGGTGTTCGCTCTTCCACGCGTGCCTCTTTTTCCTCTCATCGTCCAATTCGGTTAATTCTGCGGTTGTACCAATTCATGTATGCCGATGTGGTCAAGCTGATGGTTAGGTAACTCATCATAATCATCCCAAAAATCGGGATGGATTGTCCGGTTTGATTCATCATTGTATTACCGACGTTAAATAGGTCTGGGAAGCCTATTGCGACAGCTAAACTGGAGTTTTTGGTAAGGTTCAGATACTGGCTAGTGAGTGGCGGGGCGATAACGCGCAAAGCTTGGGGTAGGACAATTAATCTTAGTGTTTGAAATTCATTTAGACCTATTGCTTTAGCAGCCTCTCGTTGTCCCTTTGCTACCGATTGTATTCCGCTTCTCACGACTTCAGCGATGAAAGCCCCGGTATACATAACAAGCCCAATCAAAAGAGCGGCGAATTCGGGTGAAAGGTATATCCCACCAGCGAAGTTAAACCCTTTCAGAGCTGGCAGTTCCAGGGTAAACGGATCCCCCGGTGTCAGAAACCAACCCAAGAAGGCAACCAACAGAAACACTGGCGCAGCCCACTTGGCAGGAAAGCCGGGCTGTTCCATCTGTCGAAGTTGCCTCAGTCGCACGAGATAAAGAGCGAGTGCAACAATGAATCCCACAACGAGATAGGTGAGCCAAATCTTCATACCCGATGCGGGTTGAGGTTCGGGGAGATATACGCCCCGCTGGTTGATGAACACGCTTCCGAAGAATGTGAAACTCTGCCGGACTGAGGGCAGTTGAAGGATAACAGCGGTATACCAAAACAGGATCTGTAGTAGGAGGGGAATATTGCGGAAACATTCGACATAAATCGCTGCGATGTTTCTGACCAACCAGTTGCTTGATAGCCGAGCGATGCCGACAACAAGCCCCAGAATTGTAGCACACACAATTCCGATAATGCTCACTCTAATCGTGTTTATCACGCCCACCCAAAACGCCCGTAGATAGGTATCTGACGGCTCATAAGCAATCCCTTCGGCTATCCCAAACCCAGCTTCATCATTAAGGAAATCGAGGTTCAAAGTCAAACCGAGGCCGCGGAGTCCTCTTAACATATTCATGTAGAGAATTCCAGCTAACAGAACAAGTCCAATAAGAAAAATGACTTGGAACAGCATACGCAGGACGCGAACATCCCGCCAGAAGGGGATCTTACCTGCTATACTTTCAGGTGAGTTGTTTTCCATAGTACTGTGTAACTTCAGGAGCTATGCTAAGTTTGTGGCACGCTTTAACGAAATGGCATCGCGTACAATAAGCCCCCCTGAGTCCAAGGCTTGTTAACACCGCGTGGTAGACCAAAGGGCGTAAGATTGCGATCAAAAATTTCACCATAGTTACCTACGGCAGCGATAACTTGACGTGCCCAATCTTTCGATAAACCGAGTTTTCCTCCCATATCGCCGGTTTCCCCCAAGAAACGTCCAATCTCTGGGTTTTTGGATTCATAAGTACTGACATTTGATTGGGTAATTCCGTGCTCCTCGGCGAAGAACGTGGCATAAACAACCCAACTAACGACATCGTTCCATTTGTTATCTCCATGGATGGTAACAGGTCCCAACGGTTCCTTCGAAATCGTCACATCAAGGATAACGTGGTCATCTGGATTTTTTAATACTTTGCGGCGAGCGGCTAGCTGTGATTTATCACTGGTAACCACGTCACAACGTTCCTGCTCATAACTGTTGTAAAGAGTATCAATCTCCTCAAAAACAACCGGCTTAAAATCTACCCCTAAAGCCCGCATCGTGTCAGCGAGGTTCAACTCAGTTGTGCTACCAGCGGTGACACAGATACTTGCGTTTGCCAACTCCTCTAAGGAGGTGACGCCGATGTTTTTACGCAGCATAAATCCTTGCCCATCATAAAAGGTAGGTGGTGCGAAGTCAGCCCCCACTTGGGTGTCGCGGGTAAGCGTCCAGGTGGTGTTTCGGATCAAGACATCTATCTCTCCAGTCTGAAGGGCGGGAAAACGTTCCGGTGCCTTTAACGGCACGAACTCAACCTTATCTGGATCACCGAGAACAGCGGCAGCGATTGCCCGACAATAATCCACGTCGAAGCCACTCCACGTGCCATCTTGGCTGAGGAAACTGAAACCGGGCAAACCTCCGTACACCCCACAGACTAACCTCCCTCTATCTTTTACTCTGTCCAAGACACTCTCCTGTCCGCTAGCAAGTGGTGGAACTACCAGTGAAACAGCGAGAACAAATACTAAAGTACCAACCCAAAACCTACGCATAAAATTCTCCTTTTTATTTGGAAATGAGGACCTGAAAATCCTTACCATCAGAAACTCGGAAAGCTTGAAATAACTTAGTTTCGGGAAAGATTCTAACACAATTATAAATCAGTGTCAATCAATCTGTTACCAACGGAACCAGCAAGATGACTCACAGATTACCCTATCAGGTCAGAGTACGACAGGCCAGTTTTTCGTGCGATTCTCCGTGGAATTATGGTATAATGAGCAACCGTTCCGCCGGGTGACACGCTGAGACGCGCGATGCTGCTGAAAGTATGAGAACTTACAACACATTACTTCCACGAGGTCTGCCTCATGTCATTTGATAGTTTAGCTCTGCATCTTGTGACGGATGAACTCCGTCGTACAATTCTAAATGGAACCATTCGCCATATTGAGCAATTGAACCCTCACAGCATCGTACTGAAGATCTCTCAGTCAACCACAAGCCACTTCTTGCTAATTTCAACCCATTCCGTTCATGCCCGTGCTCACCTGATTGAACGCTCGCCGAGAGGGCAATCAAGATCTCATTTTGCGGATTTCCTGATGAAGCACGTTATGCGTGGTCAGATCACTGCGGTGGAACAGGTTGGCTTAGATCGAGTCCTGAAACTCACCATTGCTCCCACCTCCGAGGTTTTCGAAGCGTCGCCGAAGGCGATTATTGCAGAAGTTATGGGCAAGTATAGCAATATCATCCTTGTTGATGAAGCAAGCGGCAATATCCTCGAAAGTATCAAACATATTGACGAAACAATGAGTCGCTATCGTGAGGTCTTGCCCGGCTTGACTTATACCCCACCACCACAGCAGGATAAATGGCACCCTCTCAAGTTAGATCAAGATGCGTTTTTTAACCTTGTTGAAAATCAGAAGGTCGGTTGGCGCTTTCTTTTTAACCAGATTGATGGCTTAAGTCCAACCCTCGCAAAGGAGATTATTGCACGCGTTAATGATTCCGCAACTCTAGATGATCTTTGGAGGGCGTATCAGCAGGTTGTGGGATGTTTCCAGTCCTCTGACAGCCGACCCCAGGTGCTTATTGAAGCAGATAATGCGACTGAAAATCCCGGATCAGACGAGGGCGCAAGTTACCCAAATCGATTGGAGGATGGAGACAAGGTTGTCGCTGTATCCGCGCTCAAACTGACGCAATTCCCAAATACTGAGAGCCGACATTTTGAAACGATGAGCGAAGCCCTGTCCGCCTACTACGATGCAGTAACCCGCGAGGAGGCAATTCAATCGGAACGGAATACGCTACGCCAGATTTTGGACAAGATGACTACCGCGCTGGAGCGAAAACAGGTGTCTCTACGACAGGATTTGGAAAACGCGGAGCAGGCGGAAGACTATCGGATCAAAGGTGAACTCCTCACTGCGAACTTACACCAAGTTGAACGAGGACAGACAGTTATTCAAGTGCAGAACTACTACAGTTCAGATTTAAGTGTGTTGCCAATCGAGCTTGATCCACAACTCGGTCCATCAGAGAACGCTCAACAATACTTCAAGAAGTACACCAAAGCGAAACGCGGGGTTTCTGTTATTCATCGATTGATTGCTGATAACGAAGCAGAGCAAGAGGCATTACAGGCGTATGCGTCGGAAGTGGAAGAAGCAAAGGGGTTGAAACAACTTCGAGGGATCCAGTCCGAGTTTAGAAAAAAAGGTTGGATAAAAGAAACTAAACGTCAATCCAAGCAGAGCCAATCTGCCGGTGCGTTTAGGAAATATATCTCGCCTGATGGTTTTCAGATTTATGTTGGGCGCAATAGCAAGGAAAATGACTTACTTCTTCGTCGAATTGCCTCAAGCCGAGATATGTGGCTACACGCAAAACAGATTCACGGTTCACACGTTATCATCCGGAATCCCGAAAACAAGCCGGGTATCCCAATGCCGACGCTGCTGAAAGCCGCCCAAATTGCCGCATTTTTCAGTAAAGCACAACATTCCAGCTACGTCCCAGTCGATTATACTTGGTTTCGGTATGTCGTGAAACCGAAGGGGACCGCTCCAGGCTTCGTGAATTACACCCACGAAAAGACATTGCATGTTGAACCAAGCGTGTAAGAAACTAAGTAGCATCTGCACTTCTCCTGTTTAATCTACTGTATTCGACGGGCATACGCATCAGATTTTGAAAATCTCACCCAAACGTCCTCCTAGGATACGTCCTGCACTAACTAGACATCCTATTAGGATAAACATTCCCACCACGCCCAATGCGGAAGCAATATACGCCCCACCAACCGGACGCTGTGAGAGGTTCCAGATAGCTTTAGTAATCGGATTATATTGATCTCGCATTGCGAGAATCAAGCTGTCAGCTACTTCTAGCATAGAGAACGAGAACACAAGAATTGAACCGGCAATGATGTTAGCAATTACAAGGGGAAGCGTAATTTTGTACAGCGTCCGCGCTGGGCTTGCGCCAAGATTTTGTGATGCCTCTTCCAACGCTACGCTCGTCTGCTGAAGCCCTGCATAAATAGACCGGAGCATGTACGGTAAGCGCCTGACCGCGTAACTGATGATCAGCAGTGCAATCGGGTTTTGGCGAGGATCTAAGATGGACACGATGGACTGCGGCAAGTGCCGAAGTAGTAGTGTCGTATCCGCGAAACTACCTACATAACCAAATGCGAGCGCGACGCCCGGCAGGGCTAAAGGCAACATAGCAATGGCATCGATCAGATTCTTGAAGGGGATTTGTCTTCGGGTGAGAAGATATGAGAGTATAATTCCGAGGAAGAGTGCGAGCAGCGTACTGAACACGCTGTAGAATAGACTATTCTTGATACTGAGCAGCGTATCTTCTAGTTTGCTTTCATGGCTAAAAACCTCGAAATAATGCTGCAGCGTATAGCTCTGAGGCAGCACACTTAACCGCCATTGACTCGCATCAGGCGTCAATGATGTCAAGACGATACTAATATGTGGCAACAGTGCCATGAGTATGATGACACCCACGAAGCAATAGATGATAGCACACATCCAGCGGCTTGCTTGAATCTCACGCGAACCCACGTGTCCGCGTCCGAGCATCTCATACCGTCCAGTTCCCGTCCAACGCTTAGAGATGTAGAATGCGAGGGCTGTCAGTACAATAATTAAGACAACCAATGCATATCCCATCGGGTTAACATTGGCATCAGTAACTTGGCGGAAGATCCGCACAGCGATTACTTCATTGTAGTTGAAAATCAGCGGTGTGCCCAAATCGGTGAACGCCCAGATGAATACGAGGATCGCCCCTGCGAAATATCCCGGCAGCATCAGTGGGAGTGTTACTGTCCGGAAAAGCGTGAAGCGTGAGGCGCCCATATTTTCCGCTGCTTCTTCCAAACTTGGATCTACGTTTGCTAACACTGCAACAACGTTCAGATACATTATCGGATAGAGGTGCAAGGTGGATAGCAGAATCACGCCCCAAAAACCGCTACCGAACCAATCGATTGCTTCCGCCAAATCGATAAGTCCAATCTTGCTCAGAAAGATGTTCACGCTACCATACAAACCGAAAAGCTGCTTCATACCAATTGCCCCGACGAAAGGCGGCATAATAATCGGGATCAGAATAATTCCTTGAAGAGCGTTGCGGCCGGGAAAACGGTAGCGGGTAAGAAAATAAGCAAGCGGCAACGTGATAAGGGTTGTCATCAGCGTTACTACGATGCCCATATTGAAGCTATTGGTAACCAACTTCCGGATGCTTTCGTCTGTAACCATCAGCTTGAAATACTCAATGCTGAGACGGTTGTTAATCCAGAAAGATTCCTTGAAGATGTATAGGAGGGGATATATCAGAAAGACAAAGAAAAAGAAAATAATCGGCAGGAGGAGCAGTAGGACAGAGGGCGTTAGGTCATATTTTCTCAGCATAGACATTTGAATAGGCTTGCAAAGAATACTCCCCATTCGCTACAAACCTATCCACCTGCACTAATCATCAATCTTTTTTGCCATAGCGAGGTTGGGAGGCAGGCCAGACATGAGCTCTCGAGGTTTGAAATTTGGCGAGAAGTCAAACAGTCCATAATCAAGCAAACCATCATTTCTAACGATCTTGCCTTCCGCATGGTCGAAAACGAGCCCTTTCAGATATTCGTTTTTATTTCCGATCTGTTGTGCCTTCATGTTACGCCGTTTTATTGTATCCACTGCTTCCTGCAGTTCAGGCGGAATTAGCTCCTGATTTTGGCGCATCTTCAGGTATGTTCTCAGCACGTGCCAGCGCTTAGGACCACCGTTGTAGAAAGTATAATACGCCCAATGATATGGCTGTAGGTCTTGCTTAAGATCGAGTTCAACTTTGAGGGCTTTGGCATTTTTCTGGTAAAAATCCAGACATTCGTCGAAACGATAGGTCTTATCACGCTTTATATGGTAGGCTGCCAAGAAAGCGCCGATGTGAGGGGCTTTCAGCATATTAGTATAATATTTGCCGTACGGATTTTTCTGACGATCATAAGTTCCAGCTAATTCATCCTCTAATCGAGGTAAATACTCATTCCAAGAGAGTTGTTTCCCTTCCCAATCCTTTCCAGGGCTAAGAAATTCGAAAAAAGGAGAATATGCCGGCATACTTGGATCTAGGATGTGGCGAATTAAGTTAGGCAGGACAGCCAGATTATTCTGAGCAATACCGATATCATCTTCCCCATCTTCCGTCTGACTCGGTCCAACCAAAATTTCACTGAAACGGGTTTCAATCTCAAAGATTTTCAATAAAAGCAGCGGGTCGATGTCAGCAACTCGTCCGGCAATGAGGGCGAATGGGAAATAACGCCGTGCCCCGAATAGCACATGTTCTAATGCTTTTGGACCATAATCCGGTACAGCTAACCCTTTTTGGTATATCAGTTCGTTCGTGGTAATGCCATATACTTCCTGCTCAGTTTTCTGGCTGAAGTTGTCATAAATTCGATAGGCTTGCTCGAACGCCGGTTGAATTAATTGTTCGTAGGCTTTCCTATGATCCTTCTGCGCCGCTACGTCGTAAATGATTGGAATTTGTTGCGAATTGCTGTGGGCATATCCGTCTAGTTGAAGCTGAATTAACCGCTCCTGTATCGTCTTGTCGGAAGTTGTGAGTGTTTCCAGTACCTCATGGGTTGCGGCGTCCTGTACCTTCTTTCCTTGCATCAACGTCAGGACTATAGTGTGATTCTTTGTAAGATAATACCAGAAGGTGTCTTTCTCTTTTACCGCACGATGAGCTAGAAATCCACAAACTGCTAACGTAAACAAGAGACAAATGATCAAAGTAACCCGGACACAGATCCAAAACAAACGCTTCCCACGTGTAGTCAGCGGTATTTTCGATATATACGGTGGGAGAATCTCATTCAAGCGCTCATTTAGCTCTTGCTGCTCAGAGAAGTATGGCTTAACGGGGTAGGCTTCTAGTTTCTTCGGTAGCAAGTCTATGATCCTCCAGATGAAAAAGTAAAGGCGGGAGTTAAAATCGGTCTATTATTCCATGCCTTAACTCCTAAAAAGGGTTTCATAACAGCCCCTATCCGTGACTAATACGTTAAAAAAGCAACTTAGGTTTCACCTTCTTTTCGGTTTATTGGATCTTTTTTTGGACGTTAGGCGGTACTTCTAAAGA
Source organism: Candidatus Poribacteria bacterium (assembly GCA_965204355.1). Classification (GTDB taxonomy): domain Bacteria; phylum Poribacteria; class WGA-4E; order WGA-4E; family PCPOR2b; genus PCPOR2b. The sequence goes on along the minus strand of OZ241983.1, from coordinate 4,771,915 downwards.
AATACTCCAACTGTTCAAGTGGAGTATCCAATTGCATAGGCATGAGTTCAGTAATAAGCGATCGAAGTTGATGTTCACGCCCTGGGACGCTCTGAAGTTGCAAGTTTTGTGTACTCAGGTATCTCTTCAACTGTTCTACGAGGAAAGTTTGCAACCCTTGTCCTGATTCGTGCAATTGCGCCGGCAGCAATGCGGGGACATTAATGCCGCTGATAAAGATTTCAATCAACTCCAGTTGATAATCAATCTGTTCGGCAATCTGATCATATTTCTTAATCGCAGATTTGCGTACCGCATCATTAAGCTCTCCAACTTCGCGCTTGACAAACTCAGTATAAGCTGTATTCCAGTTGCTCTCACTGAATTGTTTGTTATCGGTACAAAACTTCTCCAACTTGTTGGTTATCTTCATTAGCCGGTCTGATAGGTTTATTTTGATGCTCCCATGGAGGGCACCAGCAATCTGTGCAAGCGTTTTAATCAAGTCAAGTTCAAATTCCTTATAATTGTCCTCTGATTCTCGCTGCATCAGTTCGATCAGTTGATTGGAGAGATCTCGTAAGTCCGGAAATCCCTTCAAATGCAGTTGAGCTAAAATGTAGGCAGATTTCGCTAAACTAAAAGCAACATCATGGGCGGAATTGCTGGCTTGTTCGTGTGCATCGTGAACGGTCTTTTGGATCTCTAGCAATCGCTCATAGAAACTGATCTTTTCCTTCGTGCTATCAAGAGTATAGGTTCGAGGGTTAGGAACTTCAAATGCTTTCTTGGTCAAAATCTCACGTCTGTCACTGATTTCACGACGGCGTTGCTTATCTTCCGCATCCTCAAGTGCTTGTGAAAGAGATTGAACAGATTCTTGAAGCGAATCAACTTGGTTGCTAATGGGTGGATAGTAAATGTATCGGAAGTCTGCTGTGATGTCACGGATTTCCTCTAACAATTCGACCAATATTTCTTCATACGCTTGATCTTCGAGAGGCGAGTATACCTCTTCTTCTGGTTCTTCTTCTTCATCTAGTAGCCTTTGTACGAATTGGTAGAGATATTCCAGTTGATGTTCTTGTAGCACAGCCGCTTCTGTATAAGAACAAAGCTTATCCCTCAAAATTGTGCAACCATCCGTGACTGCCCCCCGATCCAAACTCAACGCTGCGAGACTGATGTGCATCAAGTCCTCCTCAATTTCTGAGAAGTTTTTCTCAAAAACGAAGGCTAGCATGTCATACATTTCAGCCGGCACGGGTTCAGGACGACTGCTATCGGCGGTTGAATGACTACTCGCTTGTCCTCTGCGTGTGCGCTGACGCGCCTTTGTGATAATTAAGGGCTGCTCGTCATCTTCGTCAAGTCCAGCAGATCGACGCCTCGAGGTTTTTTGGTTATACAAATTGAGGGCGTCTTGGTAATGGTAAAGCAATTCCTCGCTGCCAAGTTCAATGAGTAGGGACTCTATAGTGCTTTTCGGGTCGACAGCGATGCCCTCTTGGGCAAGTAACCGATTCGACAAGGCGGCGAACCCATCAGCGCCCAAGTTCCGGAACGGACGGAGCAAATATGCCCGCCGATCATCGATGCAAATTTTATGTTGACCAAGCGAAAAAAACTGGTTTGCTTGCTTCTGATCGCTATCAAACCAGATTTCCAGCGGATAGGTCTTATTATAAATTTGGAAATTTATGGATTTCGCGTTGAGCTGATCAAATATCTCCTGACTCACACGGGTCAAATCATTTGCATCAATAAGGATGGTAGAAGCATTGGGGTTCGCATAAAAGTTGGCTTCAATGATACGGTCTTCCGGAACCAAATTCCGTCGTTCGATAATATGTGTTCCTGTTGCGTTTTCGTTCGTTATGGCAATCCGCGGAATATCAAATGCATCGTAGTAGTAATAAGATTTCCAACTAAAGGTACGCCGTCTCATTTTCTCAAACAGTTGATACGACAAACGTTCCTTGACCTGCTTTTCACGCCGTGTTTCCCTTCCCTCATAGATGGCGATCTCCTCAGTAGTTTCAGGTGGTTGCAGGCTGATTTGCGGAAGCGTTGAAGTTTGCCGCTTTCCTGACAGGCGATCCAGTGTATCCGCGATATATTCATCCCAATTTGCCATGGTATCTCCTCGAAATTCTAACACATAATGACAGACGCTGTTAAAACAAGATGCTTTGGCTGATAGTCAACGCATCGTCTCCGATCTGATTGTAATCAATAGCCGCCCTATGTCAAACACTCCTTCTAAAATAGTTATTTCATTTTAAATCGATATAGTGTATAATTTCTATGGTTTATAGCCACAAACCTACGGAAGTGTTTAACTACCTATTACTTACAATTAAAATAGCCAATTTATTATAGCACAACTTCGTATGAAAGAAAAGCAGAATTTAACGACAGCGGATAGTTCTCAGCAATTAATATCTAAATCAGTAACAGAAATCACTCACTTGACCGTGGAATCTCTTAGAAGAACATTATCCGAGTTGAATCTGTTGACAGAAGACCTGGACAAATCTGATAGCTTTGTGGATGAGATCAAACACTTAGTTGCAGCCCCTCTGGAGTTTGAAATATCTCAAAGTAGGATGGGGCGTCTCATCGAAAAGCTTAAAGTAGTTACTGGGCGCGTATCTGAGAATCATCGATATTTTGCTGGAACTATCGAAGATACATACGAGCACGCTATCGAACTCCTAAATATAATTGGTGAAACCTACGCCAGTATTAACACTCGTTTCAAATTCTGGATACATTCCTTTCAAACAGAAGATCAACGCGAAGAACAGAAATCATACGAAATTTCAAACTTTTCTGAATTTCTTGATTTACTTGCCGAAAAGCCGGCACACTATGCTTACTTTTTGGCGTCATTCAAATCAAAGCCATTTCTTATTTGCCAATATATTCGTCCAGACACCAAGCCACCAAGCAATGTTGGTTATTCTCTATCCTCTTATGTTGCGCCGCCCTCCGGATCATTTCGTGGATTGAGGAGGGCTTGGAATAAGCTTTTCAAATCCCCCAATAAAAGTGTATTACATCTCTTTCGCAACTCTTCCCCTAAGCCGTCACACGGTACGTTTAAAGGACGTTCACCTGTCTTGGTCGGACCGTATACCCCTTACCAACATAGCGAGCTAGATCAGCTGCCCAAAATTATCTATGATTTCATCAATCTCTACGGTATTTCTGGCTGTATCCACGTTCATCTGTTGAAGCGGGATGATCAGTGTGCTATCTTTACAACGCAGCGGCAGGTTGAATTTGATGGAAATGCAGTCCAACTGGCTGATATAGACTGCCCCGCTGAATCACCGGAGGATCGCCATCATTTAATCATCGAATAGTGTGAACTGATACAAGCATTTAAGCGTTGACAACCCCAATCAGATTTGGTATGCTTTAGCCACGTAAAACTACATGTAAGTTCAACTATCTCGCGAGGCGTGGGATGCCTCGTATTTTACAGGGAGGTCATAACATTGAGGAATTTTGAGTTTTATGAACCTGAAACAATTGAAGAAGCGTCAGACCTACTGACAAAATACAACGGTACAGCGAAGCTCTTAGCCGGTGGCACAGATCTTATTATAGAAATGAAAGCACGGACAGCGACGCCTGAACACGTGATCAGTTTAGAAAAAATTCCTGGATTGGTGGGGATTGACTACGATGAGGGAACTGGTCTGCGTATCGGTGCGCTCACGAAGATGCGGACGCTGGAAAAGGATTCAATAATTCGTGAACGCTATACTGCCCTTGCCGAAGGAGCCGGTGAGGTTGGTGGTGTCCAAATTCGCCATCTTGCGACAATAGGGGGCAATATCAGTCATGGCTCCCCCGCCGCAGATACCGCAGCACCCCTGCTGGCACTTGGCGCACAAGTCAAAATTGCTGGTGCCGACGGCGAGCGTACCGTACCAATTGAAACCTTCTTTGTGGGTCCGGGACAAACTGTATTAAAAACTGGCGAAATCGTCACAGCGTTTGAATGCCCACCCCGTGGTGCGAATGAAGGATCACACTACATCAAGCAAAAAATTAGGGAAGTAATGGATCTTGCCTTTGTAGGTGTCGCATCATCTGCAACGGCAAATAATGGCACCATCTCAGATGCCAAGATCGGTCTTGCCGCTGTGGCACCCACACCGCTTCGGGCGACCGATGCAGAAGCCATTGTCAACGGGAACTCCCTGACGGCAGAACTGTTAGAACAAGCCTCCACAGCTGCTTCAGCACAGTCAAGCCCCATTTCCGACCTGCGATGTTCGGCAGAACATCGGCGAGAAATGGTAGGTGTTTTGACCCGGCGGACACTTCAATCCGCGGCAGATCGCGCACAGGGCTAACCGGCAAGCTAAGTGTAGTCAAATCCTGATTCATCTATCGGACGTGCGAAAATCAGAACATCATACCTATTTTAGATTCATCCCCGAACCTATTCGGGGAATAGAAAGGATAATGTAATGAAGAAGCATCCAGTTAGCTTAACAGTCAACACCGATACATACGATCTGTTGATTGAACCGAGAAAGACACTGTTGGCCACCCTTCGTGATACCATCGGTTTAACAGGAACGAAAGAGGGCTGCAGCACCGGCGATTGTGGCGCATGTACAGTCATTGTAGACGGAAAAGCCGTAACCTCCTGTATGATGCTTGGTGTAAGTGCCAACGGTAAGGAAATCACAACGGTTGAAGGGCTTGCAAGTCGTGATCAACTGCACCCGATCCAGCAGGCGTTTATGGACAAAGGCGGATACCAATGCGGCTTCTGCACACCGGGGTTCATCGTGGCGTCCAAAGCATTGCTTGATGAAAATCCCAATGCGACAGAAGCGGAGATCAGGTATACGCTTGGTAATAACATTTGCCGATGTACAGGTTACACAAAGATCATTGAAGCTGTGATGAGTGCAGCGGAAGTTATGCGTAATTCATGATGCCCACTGCGTATTGAGATTGAGAGTTTAACATCTACGTTTTACGCATCACGTTCCAGTCCAAAAAGGAGATTGTTCATGTCACAGTATGCAGTTCTTGGCAAAAGACTACCCAGAGTTGATGCCCTTGAAAAAGTCACGGGTGCTGCACAGTATGGAGGGGATGTTCATCTGCCCGGTATGCTTCATGGAAAGTTTGTTCGCAGCAAGCACCCACACGCAAAGATCCTGAATATTGATACGAGCGAAGCTGAAAAACTGCCTGGCGTACGAGCTATTGTTACCCAAGACGACGTCGAGAGTGGACGCCGGGTCTTTGCTACTGATAAGGTCTTGTATCTCGGCGAGCCGATCGCAGCGGTTGCGGCAACAGATCCCGACATCGCAGAGGAGGCTGTAGACCTAATCAAGGTCGAGTACGAAGTACTCCCCGCGGTTCAAGATGTGATGGAAGCCATTGAGCCGGACGCACCACGCCTTCACAACGACGATGCGAAAGATGGACCCGCCCGTCGAGCGATTAGAGCCGACTTGAGAAAACTTGAGCGGGATAAGTCACCAGCAGACCACAGCGCAGAGATTGCTGAGTTAAATGCACAGTTGGAAGCCACTGGAGACGATGTCTATTACAATATCTCTGCCGAAACGCACTCCGCAGCCGGTGATGTAGAACAGGGCTTTGCCGAATCGGATCTGGTTGTCGAAGATACGTATGTTATCCCACGGGTTCACCAGACCTACATGGAGCCCCACGTCTCCGTCGCTGATGTCGAATCCACTGGAAAGGTGACCGTATGGGCAAGCACCCAAGGGCCTTTCGCTATCCGTTCCGGCATCGCTGGCACACTCGGCATCCCGCTCAATCAGATCAATGTCGTCGCGACGACAATGGGCGGTGGATTTGGTGGACGTTTTGGCGTCGCGCTCACGCACGTTCCTGCCGTTCTACTCTCTCAGAAGACGGGACGTCCGGTAAAGATTCAGATGACCCGTGAAGAGGAGTTTACCGATGGCCGTCCGGCACCGGGTTGCGTGATTAAGTTGAAGACCGGCGTAAAGAATGATGGTACAATCCTCGCCCGTGAAGGGTTGGCTTTCTGGGATTCCGGTTCCGTGTCGGGAGCCTCTATCGGTAGCACCATCCGCCTGCGCGGCGTCTATAAGTTCCCGCATCTAAAGGTTGATGCGTACGGTGTCTACACAAACAAGTCTGGCACCGCTGCCTATCGTGCGCCGGGAACGCCACAGGTCGCGTTTGCTGGCGAATCCCAACTTGACGATATTGCCCGTAAACTCAACCTTGATCCGGTTGAATTTCGCCTCAAGAATATGCGGGTCGAGGGTGATCCGGTGCCTGCGGGCCCAAATGAGCCAAAGGTCGGTTATAAAGAAACCCTACAAGCAGTCGCCGATGCGGTGGACTGGAAGAATCGCACCAAAGAAGCCAATCAAGGGTGGGGTGTAGCAATCGGTGATTGGACAAACGGTTGTGGGCCCGGTGGGATGTTCGTCTCTATCCACGAAGATGGAAGCGCGCGAATCTTCCACGGCTCAATGGATATCACCGGCACAGACACAGCGCTCGCCCAGATTGTCGCCGAAATCTTGACCCTTCCCTATGAGGAGGTCACAATCTCACGCGGCGACACTGATTCCGCGCCCTATGCTACCGGCTCCGGTGGCAGTGTTGTCACCTTCACAATGGGCAATACCGCTAAGCTCGCTGCAGAGGATACGCGGAAACGCCTCCTCGAACTCGCTGCTGAACGGTTAAACGCCGATGTTGAATCGCTCGAACTCAAAGATGGAAAGGTTTCGACCATTGAGGCAGATCCGCCGAAGTCGATCGGGTTCGGTGAATTGGCCGCATACAGCCTCTCAACAACAGGTGGTCCTATCGTCGGTAAAGGTTCCTTTGCACGAAAGCCTTCAACACCTGCCCTTGCCGCACAGATTGCCAAGGTCGAGATTGATCCAGACACCGGCAGAATCAAGGTGCTGAAGATGGCAGCCTCACAGGATGTCGGCTTTGCGATCAACCCGATGGCAGTTGAAGGCCAAATTGAGGGCGGTGTGGTACAAGGTTACGCTTGGGCGACCATGGAGGAGATGCAGTATAACGAGGAAGGCAACGTGAATCCGGGCTTTGTCGATTATCGTGTGCCGACCACCGCAGATCTTCCGACCGTTGAGTCCGTTATCGTTGAAGTGGAAGCACCCGATGGTCCGTTCGGCGCAAAGGGTGTCGGTGAACCGCCGATCACTCCAACTTTGGCAACGATGGCAAATGCCGTCGCCGATGCGGTTGGCATCCGAATCACCGAACTTCCAATGAAACCGGAAAAGGTTGTTGATGCGCTGCATGGCAACGGGAAGTAGAAGCAGCACCGTTTAAGAACAGAACCGGTAGGGGCATAGCATAATTTGCGCCTACCGGTTTTTTTCTACCATGATATGATCTCCAAGTACGTAGTTCAGCGATTTATCACCCATTTGTTGACGATTCATCGTTCGTTGGATTAAGACGACAGGCACTCAAGTACAAAAAAGATGGCTATTCAATGGCATCCGCTACTCGCCCAATTTCTCCGGCACGCTCTGAGTGACCAGATACAGATACAGGACTCGATTCCACTTGGACAAATGCCGCTTGATAAGGAGGAACTGTAATGCGTATCACCAGCGTAGATCCCTTTGTTGTGAGAGTGCCAGTTGAAAGGCGAGAAGGACCTACAACGGGGGACTGGAGTATTGTCCTCGTTCATACTGATGCAGGGATAACCGGTATCGGGCGCGGTGGGAGCGTCGAAATCATCTCACAAGAACTGGCACCTGTGCTCGTTGGGCAGGATCCGCGACGGACCTCGCTGCTCTGGGAACGGATGTACGAAACAGCTTGGCGTTCTGGCGGTCCCGGCAATGCCGCAATGGTGTCCATCGGGGCACTTGACGTTGCCCTGTGGGATATTTACGGAAAGGCTTGTGGTCAACCGGTATGGCGACTCTTGGGTGGATATCGGGATAGAGTCCCCGCTTACGCTGATGGTTCCGGGTACGTTGCGGAGGCAGACCAATCCCCCGAAGCGATCGCGGCTCTGGTCAAGAAACACGCTGACCTCGGTTACGATGCGATGAAGATACACATGTACGAAGCCAAAAGCCCAGACGAAATTGTGGAACGGGTGCGTTGTACGCGGGAATTGATTGGTATGGAGAGGAAGTTGATGGTAGATCTGCACCGTGGCTGGGACGGAAAAACGGCGGTGGAGATCGCCCGGCGATTAGAGCCTTACAATCTCTACTGGATAGAGGAGCCGGTGCGTGGCGATGATGAGATGGTCTATTTGCGTATGGTGCAGGAGGCGACTAGTGCTATCGTTGCGGGTGGAGAGAGCGTAGGAACACTTTATGGCATCAGACCATTTATCACCGAGGGTGCTCTCCAACTGATACAAACAGATATCTTGATAGGGGGCGGTTTCACCGGTTTGATGCGTATTGCAGCTCTATGCCATGCGTATCACCTGCCCGTTACCCCGCATGGCGCCCAGTTCCCAGACATCAACTGTCATCTCGCTGCAGCGGTGCCTAATAGTTCAATTGTGTCTGCGTATCCTGACTGTGAACCCAGTGAGATTTGGTCGAAACTGTATGATCCACCTTTTCAAGTGATAGGCGGATATATCAGTATGACCGAGCAGCCGGGGTTGGGACTAAAACTGAATGAGGAATTCATCAATCGGTATAGGATTCACACTTCATAGGACGCAGACTAACAGATTCATCCCGATAGCCAAATTGGTAGGCCGATACGGATTTTTCTCCTTGATCAGAGGGCAGAAATAAAAAAAACCAAGTCGCATCAATAATTCAATGCGACTTGGCACTGGGTGATTTTCATCAACTTTATGGTACTAAACAAGGAGTAGTTGAAACTGCTTACACTCAATTTAATGAAACTGTATGAATACAGTCTCATCAAATTTTCAGGGTTAGTTCACCCACTGCCTGACCATGGGTGATTTACGTCAACTTTATGATCCCAAACAAGGAGTAGTTAAAGTAACTTTACCACCAAGTGGTTAATGTTACTTCACCAACTTTAACGCATTTGTATGTCCAAGGTTACATTAATCTTCATTTTATCTTGAATAATTAGATGCGCCAAATCGTATCACGCTACTCCGCCCGCAACGCCCCCGTAATTAGTAGGATCCCTGCAGCGTCAATGACACAATATTGTGGGTATAGTTCAGAAACTCAAAGATTTCATTATCCTCATTGGTGTCATTGCGCGTAAGTTGATAATCCGCTAAGAGTGTCAGGTATTTGTGCAGTTGCCAATTGATCTGAAAATTTACACCGAATTGATTATCTTGTCGTTTCTCTAAATTTGCGTCGAGAATGCCCTCGGTGCCTATCACCCGACGGTCACCGAAGTTAATCCCCAATCGTGATAAACGCAGTCGCGCCCAACTCTCGCCGTTAATCTTGTAAAATGCTCCAACCGCGGCCTCAATCGTAGAAAAGTCGTAGAAATCTACATTCGAGTTGCTCAGAAGTAGATTCAACTCCTGCTGTAAGAGGACTCGACTCGCTGGAATTTGGATCAATTTCGCAGACACCAAGTTTCGCAGATCGGTTCGAGATTCCCCCTTCGCAATCCCGGTGATACCCTCCAAAAGGTTATTTAGGTTGTCCTTATAATTTTCCTGTTCAACCGAATACTCGAATTTCGCCAATAGTGCCTTGAGAATCCCCAACTGTATCCTGGCTCGTCCTTGATGCATTGTCGAACCAATAAGCAAGAAATCTGCACGCTGGGTCAGGTCATCATCAAAACGGTTGAGGTACAGATTATATTCTAGCAGTTTGCCGAAGCGGAAACTGATCTGGCGTTGGATGTTGTCAAAGGCATCGTCGTTCCGATCTAATCGCTGTAGCTGGTGTGATACACTCAAAGTTGGGAATTGCTCTGTCGGGCGGAAGCTGAGTTCCGTCAAAAAGAGGTCTGTGAACGCGTCAAATTCGTTAAGTTTTCCATTCTCACCGATATAGTTTTCCAATTGTGGATAATATTGCAGCGTGAGTCCAAAACGTTTCCCAAGTGGTAGAGTTCCCTGAAAATTGACGCCAGCGCGGTTGATTACGCCTTTGAGTTGCGGGTCTTCACGCGTAGCGAGGCTACTTGTATTCGGATCAATGCTCAGTCCAAACTCGACATGGTTGTTATAGACGTTACTCACCTGATAATCGATAGTAAGATTAGATTCGAAGGCTGTTGGTGCTTCCATTTCCTGTTGGAACAGTTCCTGACCGTATTCCCGTTGGAGTTGAGCGGAGGCAAGCGAAACCTTAGCTAGTAATAGCACTATTACGAATATGTAGAAAGTTGGCTTAAATTGGAATTGATGAGACCGTTGTCGCAATTTGTGTTTCCTCCAAAAAAAATAGGGGCACTGTTCCCGAAGTTGTCCTGTGGGATAGCGTACCCCCTATCATAAGAATCGAGTAATTTTTAGTAGATTATGCAAGCTCCGCCCGCACAGATACTGCCCGCTTTTTTGGTCACATCACCAGCTACTGTACTTGCTTCACTAGCTTCAAAATCCGCAAGGATGTCAGCCGTTTCGTTCGCCGATGCGGACAACCCAATCTGCAATTGCCCGCTTGGCGTAAAGGTTGTGACGCAACCGGAGAAACCGATTGATCCCAGCAATATTACCAAAACCGCGCAACCCAACCACAATCTTGTCATGACGCTGCCCCTCTCTTATCTTAAATGTGAAACAGTTCTTTCTCTTCGGTCAACCGATCAGACCTTTACCTCTTTATAATCGACTTCATCAAGATCATTTGTACCCAAATCCATCCTCGATGCCGCACGGATATATCTCGACAGTCGAGAGATAGACGGTAGATTGAGTTCCTTCCGTTTTTCTTCCACCGTTTGGTAGACAATCTGATCCAACGCAACTGGATCTTGACTTACGAGGATTCCGCCGTACTGCCACACTCCGTCCGGGTCATAGAGTGGTCCCCCATCGAACGCGGCGAGCAATCCATCAACGATATTCAAAACGACTTTATCTTTGAGGACAGTGTGTGCGAAAATGTCCGCGATAGCAGGATTACAATTCAGCGGGTTTGAGTGAAATCGGCGGGTGTTATCGACGCTGCCGAAGGCAAGGTTTTTAAGACAGCCGCTCACACCGGCGATCCCGTTATGCTTCATCACCGGGACGTTAATAACTACCGTCAACTCTTTGGTAAGGAGATTTGTATATCGGGAAACGATGCTTCCATTCTCGCGGCGTTCCTTGACATCTTTCTCGGTTTCATAAAACACCTCATCGTCGTAACCCACGCCTCTACTATCTGATGCGAAGCACCGAACCCCTCGACTGCTTTGGTTAATCTCGTAGCCTGCATCGATTAGATGCGATTCAAACCGATCCCAAATAATAATCTGGTTGCTGAGGATACCTGCCCCGTACAGTCCATCAATGATCTTATCAACAATGACCCGATGGGTGCTCAATCGCTTTCCGGCAAGTGGGTTAATTTTAATTCCAACGATGTCTGTCGGCAGAACAAAATCCTTCCAAGCTTCTTTCGCTGAGTCAAGACCGGTCAGCTTCATCATGGCACGATCGATCATCTCATTGACGACCTGATCGTCAAGCAGATCACCATTCCACACCTTTTCGCTGGTGGCTTCGATCAGAGGCGTTAACTGTTCTTCGACTACTTCTCCCGGCGGGGCACCATGTTGATGCCCCAGTTGTGCAAAGGCATCCTTTGTCGCTGACGTTATGCTTCCCAACGCAAGCCCCATTCCGACAAGGCCTTTTGAAGACTGCCGCAGAAATCGTCGTCGGGTCACCGGTTCGGTCATAGCTTCCCTTGTATGCGAAATCTGGTCGCAATCCGCTTGGATTTGTGCAACAACAGGACCTGATGTGGATGATGTTCTATTCTTCATAGTTTGATCGTCTATAAACCTTTCAACTCTGCGACAATCCTCTCGCCCTTTAAGCGATTCCCAACGCGCACATCAAGGAATTTCCAGCGGATAACGCCGTTTTCATCAATGATATAGGTCATAGGGCGCGCGATCCGAGGATTTAGTGGATCTCTTGCGTTGTACGCATTAATTGCCTTCAGTTCCGGGTCTCCAAGCAGCGGAAATTCAATTTCAACGCCAGCCTGCCTTTTGACATCCCCAATCGCCTTCTTTGCCTGTGCTGCGTTATCTGTGCTGATTGCGAGAAGCTCGGCCCCTGCCGCCTGAATTGCTGCATAATCTTGTTGCAACTCTCCGAGTTGCACAATGCATGAACCTCACCATCCACCCCGATCAAAGACGAGCACAACCTTCTGCTTACCTGCGTAATCTGCAAGGGCTATCATTTCCCCATCACTATCGGGCAGGTTGAAGTCCGGTGCTTTCAAGCCAACGGCGAGGCCATCTCCCTCTGGAAGTTGGTCTGGATTGAGGGGAGTAAGTTCGACCTCCAGCTTTACCGTTTCACCGACTGGAATCGGATCAACAACGAACTCCTGTTTCTCGTATTCATCGATATCGATGGTAACGGTAAGCCTCTGATCCGCGGCAACTCCTTCAAACTCGAAGACACCTGAATTAGCTGTTGGTGTCTCTAAAACAACCCCGGCTTCATCGGTCAGTTGAACGCTTACACCAATGAGGGGATCTTTCGTTACCTGATCTAATACGAGCCCGCGAATGGTCGGTAATACCTCTTCAACTTCCTCAGCTTGGTCTGCTGGCAGTTCGACTGGGATAACAGGGTCTGCCTTCACAGGCGGCACATCCAGTTCTGCAGTTGTATCTGGCTCCGCAGTTGCATTCGGTTCTTGGGTCGTGCCCGGTTCCACGGCTGTGTCGGGTTCCACGATAGATTCGTCATCGGTTCCACAACCGAGGCTCAAGGTTAGGATAGCTGCTACAGCTATCAGTAATTGAATTTTATTTAGATCACTTCTTATAGCCATTTTTTCAACTCGCTTTCGTAGGTTTCTTTACTTTCTTGCGCCCCGTCAAATACCTTTACGATTTCTCCGTTACGATTGATGAGATATGCAGATGGTAGCACGGGAACTCGATATCGCTGAATAGTGTCGGAATCTGCCAGAAGAATCGGATAGTTGATGTCAGAACCTTCTTTACTCAGTTCCTGAAAAAAAGTCTCTATATTTTTTAGACGTCCTTCTACGTCATCCGTTGAGATACCGACCATCTCAAATCCCTGCGCTTGATATTCGTCGTACAATTCTATGAAGCGTGGAATTTCCTCTTTACAAGGTTTACACCATGTCGCCCAAAAGTCGACGATAACAACTTTACCCTGATAATCTGTCAGACTAACCTCCTCCAATTCTGTGTTTAGCAGTGTGAAGTTAGGGGCAATCTGAAATGAAGGATCAACGGTGTCCGTCATTTTCTCAGGTTCATCGGCTGTATCGTCTGAACACGCCAAAAATGGCAGTATACAGAAGATCGCACCTAACAGGCAAAACAGTTTCCAATACATACACACCTCCTGAAGTTCAAGGGTACAGATTTTTACTCAATCCACGTTGTTGTCTAAAGATTCAGCGGCCTTGACAAAACGGATTCCAGCACGATTTGGTCATATTTGGAATGCGGAAATTGCACCAGATTGGGCAAAGATTCAACTGAGCCGTAAAATGGTGCCCTTTGATCCAACAATCCAAGCGTGCGCTTTATACAGACAGATGTCTAACAGGTGCCACGCCGATCCGCTCGCTTGAGGTGACCACGTCGCCCCGGCATCGGTCGTATGCAAAATCAGCCCATCTTCACCAATCGCCCAGCCCCGCTTGGAATCTCGAAACGCGACGCCGCGTAGGGTTTTCGGCGTATTGCTTTTCTGAGGTTTCCAGTTTGCGCCGCCGTCGGTCGTGTGCAGAATCAGTCCGCTTGTACCAACGACCCAAGCGGTCTGTGGGTTGACAGCATAGATACTGAGCAGCGATTCTTCGGTGTTGCTTTGCTGCTCCCCCCAGAGGTCACCGCCGTTATTTGTATGGAAAATCTTTCCTTCTTTCCCGACAGTCCAACCGTGCTTCGCGTCGGCAAAATGCACCGCCCACAGATGTGGCGAGGGCGGCGAATTTTGACGAATCCATGCACCGCCGCCGTTATTCGTATGCAGGATGACACCGCCACCACCAACTGCCCAACCTTGTGTCTCATCCAGAAAATAGATGTCGAGCAGTCCGCTGTCCGTAGGGCTCTTTTGCGGCGTCCACGATTTGCCGCCACTTCCGGTATAGTGGATCTGACCTCTGATGCTGACCGCCCACCCGTTGTTGAGCGTGGCAAAATGGACCTTATTGAGTGCGTTCGGGGTAATCGCCTTTCGCGGCGAACGTGTCTGCCACGTCAGACCACCGTCTTCCGTGAACAGCACTAACCCGTCCGTGCCGACTGCCCAGCCACGTTTGGCATCAACGAAGTGGACACCGTACAAGTGTGCTTCTGTTCCCGATTCGATTTGTCCCCAGCCGGTCGGTGTTTTATCATCACCACAACCGAAGTAGCTGATAATACAGACGAAGATGAAAAGTATATGAACATATCTCCTCACGTTCTCTTTCCTCCTCAATTTTATGGAATTGAATCTATATCCTTGCAAATTTCGTGACAACTTTGGCAGCACATCGACACATATCAATCAATAATTGCTCCTAGAGAACGAAGGGCGAACTAATAAACGGGCGGGGGAACCCCGCCCCGACGAGAAGACCGATGGATTTTCAATAGGTGTCTTTAATTCGGACAATATCGTGTCTGAGCTATCCCGTGATTCGCCGTATGCCCTATTCCAGCGGTCCTCGCTCAAACCAATTATGACGTTCATCAATAGTGCCCCTTATCGAAGCCTCATGAAGTCCCCCTGACAATGGTTTCCCCCCTGACAAGGGGGGCTAGGGGGGTTGGGGATTTAGGGGGGTGGTTGTGTGTCGCAAGTGTATAAGTAATTATAGAATTCACCATAAATCATAGAACCGTGCCTACACAAAATATAACGGAACCTTCGAGGGCATACGGGAGCGTGTGATTTCCTATACCCCCCTTTGACAGTCCACCGATAACCAGATGGGCAGCTTAGAACAACCGGGCAAGTCGCCCCGTTGCAATGAACGGTTTTGTCCATTTTGCCTCCGGATACTTCTCGATTAGCCTGAGGCTACCCATAACGATCGCAATGGCGGTTCCGCCCCCGGCCAAGAAGCTGGTTATCAAACCAATCCCCATCTGCCACCACATCGGTATCGAATCCAAACTCACAGTACTGCTAAGTAACACCAATAACACACAACTCGTAACCAGAGCAATGACCATTGCGCGGAAGAGCAGATTTCTTCGCTCTCTGGGGAAGGGCACTTCCAGTCGTCCTAACCACATACCAATCAGCAGAAAGACGGACCAGTAAAACAGTGAGTAAAGTTCACCGGAGAGCAAATTATAGATCATGCCCTCGATCGGAAAACCGAAAACATAAGGTGTGCCCCAACTTTCTTCGAGCATCTCACGAGAAAAAATCCCATGCAGCATTAAAAAAACTGATGCAAAACTGATGATAACACACGCAGAGGCGAGCGACCATAACCAACGATTGGAAACTGTCAGCAGCAGCGCACCAATAAGAATATAACCGCCGTAGGAGGATAAGAGGTTTGTGGGCAAAATTAGGTTACAGCCAATGCCAACCACCATCAACAGCGCAGCACGTCTTATCAATCGTTTTCGACTATCTGTGATTCTGTGTGCATCGTCTGTTGTTCGGGACTGCTGTGTCCGGAGGGATATACCCACACCACCCAGCAGTAGGAAGGTTGTGATAGCCCCTCCACGGATAATAGAGTGTAGTTGTCCCAGGATAATGTGGTGCAGCTCGAAGTCACCTGCTTCAAAGTCTGGGAAAACATTAGGAACTGGGATAAGAGCTGCAATCAGTAGTCCGAACAGCGCAAGTAATCGAGCAAAATCGTAACCGACGATAGGCGTGTTCACCTGATTTCTCCCCTTTGGGCACCATTGGTCAATTTCAAAGCTAAT
Source organism: Candidatus Poribacteria bacterium (assembly GCA_965204355.1). Classification (GTDB taxonomy): domain Bacteria; phylum Poribacteria; class WGA-4E; order WGA-4E; family PCPOR2b; genus PCPOR2b. Next base: position 4,755,859 of record OZ241983.1, on the reverse strand, counting down.
ACGGTTCGGAACCGCTCAAACTTATCCCGTGATTCGGCGCATACCCCATTCGAGTGGCCCGCGCTCAAATCGCTTTCTCCAAAAGTGAGAGAATATGAGCGCACAAATAGAGAATATAACAGCAGAAACAATAGCATACGGGAGCGTTTTATCTAAAACGCCAAGTGTCTTTAGCAGACCCTCACCGATGATCAGATGGATAACGTAGAGCGTCAGGGCAAGTTGACCCGTTGTGAGGAACGGCTGTATCCACTTCGCATCTGGCAACCGCTCGGTTAACATAAGGCTACCCCCAATGATTGTAGCGGCGATTCCGCACGGGGCAAGAGTGTCCAATAGTGTGAGCAGCATCAAGATAGGGTCCACACCCGATTCAGAAATGTCTGATAGGGAAGGCCGACTTGGTGCTAGCAGAAACAGAACATAGCGAAGTAGGGACGGAGTATAGTGAATCACTAGCAACGGAGCAGACGAAACCAAGGAAACGGCGATTCCACCGAAGAACAGAGCCTTTCGCACGTTGGGGGAAGGCACCTCCTGTCGTCCTAACCACATACCTATCAAGAGAAAAGCGGTCAAGGAAAATATCAAGTGAAATCCATTGAGGTGCAGACGCGAGAGCATACCCTCAACTGTCCAAGGATCGCTATCCAACCATGCCTCCCAATTCCGGAACATCTCAGAATAATCCAAAATCAAAAAAATGAATCCAAAAAAGATAGCAATGGATACGAAGACGATCGACCACAACCAACGGTTAGAAACTGTCAGCAGCAGCGCACCGATAGCAATACAAATACTGTAACGACACAGGAAATTTGTGTGCCAAATTAAGTTACAACAGATACCAATTACTAATAGGGAAGCAGCGCGTCTTATCAATCGTTTTCGGCTATCCGCGATTTCATGAGTATTGTTTGTTTTTTGATCTCGCTGCTTCAGGAGAGATATACCGACGCCCCCTAGCACTAGGAAGGTCGCGATAGCCCCTTCTTGGATAAAGGTATGTACCCAGTCAATACTATGCCTAAAGTTCGCGACCACTAGCCCAAACAACGCAAGGCATCGGGCAAAATCGTAACCGGCGATACGCCTATTCATCTGATTTTTCCCGTTTGAAGGCTAAATCTTTTATCCAATTCGCATCAATCGATCGGCTGCTTCACGTAAGGTTGCTTCGTCCTTGCTGAACATAAATCGCAGCTTGGTTTTGCCGAGTTCTGGACGGCTATAGAAACTTGATCCCGGCACTCCACCGACACCGATCTCCTTCACAAGCCAGTGTGCAAACTCGGTATCATCCGCAAAGCCAAAATTGCTGATGTCGGTCATGATGTAGTATGCACCTTCGGGGATGTAACACTGAAACCCCGCCTTCCTCAACAGGGCGGAAAACAGTTTGCGATTATCATCATACTTTTTGACCAGTTCCCGGTAGTATTCCTGCCCCAATTGTAGAGCAACTACTCCTGCCTGCTGCAACGGGTGTGGTGCTCCGACTGTCAGAAAGTCGTGCATCTTGCGGATGCCGTTTGCCAGATATTCGGGCGCGATTACGTAGCCGAGTCGCCATCCGGTCATCGAGTACGTTTTGCTCAGTCCAGAAACGGTGATTGTTCGATCGCGCATCTCCGGCAAGGAACCGATGCTGATATGCGGACGTTCGTCGTAGATCATATGCTCATAGATCTCGTCCGTCACGGCGAGGGAATCAAAGTCGCAGCATAGCGCCGCGATCTCTTTTAATTCGTCGTGGGTGAACACTTTTCCAATTGGATTGCTGGGCGTATTGAGAACAATCGCCTTCGTATGCTTGCTGAAAGCGGCCCGCAGTTCGTCGGGATCGTAGGTAAAAATATCACCTCGATCCGGACAGCGTGTCTCTCGTAACGGCACATAGATAGGGGTCGCGCCAGAGATGATTGTGTCGGGACCGTAGTTCTCATAGAACGGCTCGAAGATTATGATTTCATCGCCGGGGTTAATAATTGCCAGCAACGATGACATCATGCCCTCGGTCGAACCGCAGGTGACGGTGACGTTCTGGTCTGGATCTGTTGGAATGCCGTTAAACGCCGTGACCTTATGGGCAATCGCCTCACGGAATTTAGGTGTTCCCCACGTGATGCTGTATTGATTGTATCCCTCACGGATGGCATCAATCGCGGCTTCCTTGACCTCGTCGGGCGGTTCAAATCCGGGTGTCCCTTGCGACAGATTGATCGCATCGTAGCGGTTGCAAAGCTGCGTCATCCCACGGATGACCGATTCAGTAAACAGGGTCGATTTGTGCGAAAGCATCGGTTTCGAGGTTGATAATCCGTTTCTCATGTCGATCACACCGCCTTATGGCTGCATTGACTCTCCACGAAGTAACATTGCGCGGATGTCATATCTGCCCGGACGTTCAACCGGCAGGTCACCGCTCTCAATCATCGCTTCAAGCGGTGAAGCGTGGGTACGGACCGGCATCTGGACCACTTCATGCAACCGTGCGGAATCGTAGATTGCCATGATAATTTCCACAGCGGCGCGTCCGTTAATCGCTTCACCACGATGTCCACTTCGTCCTTCGATCCATGAGATTAGTTCCTGCACTTGCGCCACGGAAGGATCTTCCCCCTCCGCTCGACGGTCTTCCCATTCTGCTCGCTTACTGTTGAGTAGAAGGGCACGCTGTTCGGTCAGGTCTATAATACCGTCGGAACCGTAGATAATTCCACCTTGATAGTTGGGACCTGCGATCTCTTGCAGCAGCAGTCCGATACAACCGCCTTGGAAGCCAATGATTCCCGCGCTCCGATCCTCAATCGGTATATCACGTTCGTAGCGTTCCGTCTTGCGTTCGACATTGCCGATGACCCACTCGGCGTCTGGATCACCGAGGACATAACGCATCATGTCGAACAGATGCGAACAGTCGTTCAGGAGACCTTGACCGCCCCTGCATACAATTTGGCGTGGTTCGCCGATTGCACCGTTGGCAATCAACTGACGGGCGTCCGTCCAGACCGGATTGAACCGGCGCTGATGTGCGATTGCAACTTTGACACTGTTTCGTTGCGCTGCAATCAGCATATCGTCGCACTCTCCGAGATTGGTCCCCATTGGCTTCTCACATAGCACTGCTTTCGGCTTCCGGGCACAAGCGGCGATTGTCATAGGCGCATGGAGCCTGTGCCATGTTGCAACGCTGACGATGTCGAGATTTTCTTTGTCGAGCATCTCACGGGGGTCGAGGTAGCGCGTCTGGATGTTGTAGCTTTCCCCAAAATCGTTTAATGCGTCCTCAATGGGATCGGCGATAGCAACGATTTCGACCTCCTCGACGCCTTGATAGCCGTGTGCATGGAGTCTCGCAATGCCGCCACAACCGATAATTCCAACACGATATTTGTCTGACATATTGTTGATTTCTCCCTTAATTGGCACAAGTTGCTGTTTGTTATTTCGATGTCCCTCTGAATCGCGAAATGTGAAGCGTAATACGTAATGCGTAAAAAACTTATTATTGAGTCGTTGGTTTATTTAGCCCTAACAGGATTGGGCAATCCAACCGCGTACGAAGGACTATGCGTCTGTGTACGCCTCGAAATATAAACAAAACCTACGTAACTTTGACCAGCTGCTTCCCGATATTGCTGCCCTTTAACATCCCGATGAATGCGGCGGGGGCATTTTCAAACCCTTCAGTTATCTCTTCTCGGTATTTTAGTTTTCCAGTCTGAATCCACTCAGCCATCTGTCGGAGACCGTCGTCGTGTTTGTCCGCAAACTCAAAAACGAGAAATCCCTCTATCTTTGCCCGCTTCACGATGAGGTGCCACAGGAAACGGGGTCCCTGTTCCGGATTTTCGAGATTATATTGGGAGATCTGACCGCAGATTGACACCCGCGCTTTCACGTTAATCAGGGGGAAGACCGCATCGGTAATCGCACCACCTACGTTGTCGAAATAAGCGTCAATTCCATCTGGGCACTGCTCGGTTAGCTTCGCACCATAGTCCTCAGTGGTCTTGTAGTTGAATGCAGCATCAAAACCGAGCTCGTTAACGACATAATCCACTTTCTCGTCACTGCCAGCGCTGCCAACGGCACGGCAACCTTTTATCTTGGCGATCTGTCCTACCAGAGAGCCGACCGCACCAGCCGCTGCGGACACGAACACTGTTGCTCCCGGCTGGGGATCACAGATCTCTAACAGGCCAAAATACGCCGTTAAGCCCGGCATACCGAGAATCCCTAAAGCGGTCGATATGGGCGCCAGGGTTGGATCTACCTTCCGGAGATTGCTCCCATCCGATATCCCGTACTCTTGCCAGCCGAGTCCTCCGGTAGCAATATCTCCGACCTGAAAATCTGAGTTTTTGGATTCTATGACCTCGCCAACAACGCTGCCGACCATCGCCTCGCCGATTTGTACGTTTGGGGCGTAGGAGGCTCTATCGTTCATCCGCCCACGCATATATGGGTCGACAGACAGGTAATTGGTGCGTACAAGCACCTCCCCAGCGCCGGGGGCGAGAATAGGTTCAGTCACTAGGTCAAAATCTGATGGTTTTGGATAACCAACTGGTCTTGCAGCTAAAGTAAATTTTCGATTGACATCTGACATTGAAATATTTCCTCCATAAAAGCGATCTTGGGGAATCCATTAGATTCCGTCTCTTTGGCATTCGACACAGTATCCTAAGATTTCGTTTCTGTACTTCACGGGCCTGAAGCGGTGTGTTTTGCAGACCGCTTCTTGAAGTGTATTAATCTCTGGACTTTCAAATTCAATGATACTACTACATCGTAGGCAGATGAGGTGAGCGTGTTCTTGGCGTGAATGGATATGTTCATAATGGGATTGTTTCTGTGCATCAATCACTTCCGTCAGCAGCCCGCTTTTGACTAGGAGCGGTAACGTCCGATAGATTGTCGCGCGCGAGGCGGTATATCCGTTTTGGCGCATACGCATCAACAGGTCGTCCGCACGGAAATGGTCATCGTAGGCAAAGACCTGTTCTAGGATGTCGCGCCGTTCCGTTGTGAGTCGGAGTGCGTTGCTTTCGAGATATTTGGTAAATTGTTGAAGGATTTGTGGTTGAATCGGTTCCTTGCTTGTTTGCATGATACGAGCCTCCCTAGATGTTCTGGTGAGGATACTGGTGTTATGTTTTTTTGTCTAATTTTTCACAGAGTCAATCGTGGAGCATCTATCCGTCTCACTGACTATTTCTATCCTTGGCTTGATACGTTCCCGCAAGTGCTTGGATTGCTTCGGTAATCCGAAGTATTTAACGGCTGGTTGCTGGATTTGAGCCTATGTCATTTGACAGAGTCGGGATCAAACACCAAGTTAATCTCCCTAATCAGCCCCAGCAGTTTACTTATATACCGGCTAGTCGGCTCCAAGAAACCCGAAAAATGCAATATCGCAAGGAGCGCGGCTATGATTGTGGTCAGATAAAGAATCGCCTTAATCGGTCTTCCTATCGCTGAGGTGCGTATCTTTTTTCGATTAAACCCAAACAGCCCAACAAAAATAAACGGTAGATCTGAAATTGTATCAAGCACCACCCCTATGTAGAAGAAAGGGTTGAGCGTTCTGATGAATGCTGATTTACGGTTGGAGTCATGTTGTCCAATGGTTTTATCTATGATGCCCAGTACATTGCTAGGACCTATGTCAAACTGATCGAGATTAAAAAGGTTTTCAATCAGATCAATTTCCATATCATCTCCTCCAGCCGCTGCGGGTCGGGTCCAAGAAAATGATGGATCCATTTCTGAATTAAGAATTATGGAATGTATTTCCTCCCTCAGTCGGTTTAGGTCACGCTTGGCCTCCTTTGCAGCACTTTCTTCGACTCTGCCACCCCCAAAACCTATCCGACTGTTATTGAAATACCGAATCATGAGAGAACGGAATTCCCTCAGTTTATTTAACCGTCTTTTGTTCTCCCAAATTAGTATTTTGTTGTAATATCTCACTAATGTAATCTCTCCCTACAATAATTACAATAACGCAAGTTGCTAGTAGCCCAGCATATTCAAACCAATAGAACCTAACTCCTGTGCAAATTGTATCATTTCTGTAGGTCGATTTTGGAAAATCGACGGTTTTGCGTCGAGATGTGAATCTCGACCTACAGGTTCTGATGGATTTTTAATGACTAGCAACTTAGGTTACAATATAAATCTAGGCGATGTCACCTATCATCAGCACGTCTATTTTTAAATGTTAAAACGCTTGTCTTCGCCTTTTCGGTTCTCAATTTTTCGGGGCGTTCACACCGCCTCAGTTTTTCGCTCCATGGAAAGCAGCTTCCGCTTCCAATCCAACCCACCCGCATAACCGCCGAGCCCACCATCGCTACGAACTACACGATGACACGGCACGATAATGGCTAGCGGGTTCGCACCCATCGCTCCACCAACTGCGCGCACCGCGTTCGGATTGTCAATCTGTTCGGCAATCCAACCGTAGCTTCGGACCACCCCGTAAGGAATCCGAAGCGCGGTCTCCCAAACGCTTCGCTGAAACGGTGTTCCCGTACTCAAATCGAGTTTGATATCGAAATCAACTGGTACCCCGTTGAAATATTTTGTCAGTAGCTCTGCTGCTACCAGTAGTTCCGGATCAAGCGAGTTGCGGGTAAGCGGATATAGTCCCGGTTTTCCGTGTGAACCGTTGCGCAAACGACCTTTTATGGCTAGCTCCGTCGGTGCGCCAAAGGTAACGCGCGTAATCCCTTTATCCGATTTCGCAACACCGACCCAACCGAATGAGGAGTTGAAACAGGTATAGTTGGTGATGGTCATACAGCAGCTCCAAGCGGGGCATTTTCATCCGTCGGAATCGACTCTCCTTCCACCTCAACTCTGACCCACTCGCGACTAAGAGTCTCAAATAGACTCATGATCTCTTGCCGCTGCGTGAGACTGTCGAGCGGCACCTCAAAGGTGAGCGTCGCGAACTCTTCTTTCTGCACATCACCCTCCTTGTTGAATTTCACGGGGGTAATCTGAATCTTTTTTAACTTTGCATCCATCATAGGCTTGTTGTCTCCTTAGAAATAGTGTTTGATATTTCAAAAATAGTATAAGTTACTGGATAGCCTATCAGGGTTGTTAGGCTACGATTAATCTCAACTTATCGCGCATCAATTGTATGCGCCACATGCCGCCCCTCCGGGGCTTTGGTGGCACATTAGCACATTGAAGTGTTCCCATTCAACCTAACCGACCTGCGTTCAAATGTTAACACACCCTCGGTGATAAACCAAGTGTCTCCAGCCAACGCAATAGTTGGGAATCGGAATTCCCTCTCCGTTCCGAGAGTTTTCAACCTAGAAAAACCAGAAAAAACTATGCCGTGGAGAATGTGTCTTTCAAATAACAACCTCGACCGTTTACGCATGACGTTTGACCATTCTATACACACGTCGCCCCGCTAGGATTGCGTGCGTTGATTAGTTCATTGGTTTATGCGTAAGTACACACGTTGGCATTTGTCGTACCGTTGAGGCTTTGGGTTGGGCGAGATGCTTGGCTTATGGGTAGGCGCAGACATTGCAACATACGAAGTATACGTACCAATATCAAAATAGACCAACCTTGAGCAGGTGTGACAGCTTGACAAAGACAATCTGTTCGGTGTCGCCATCCTTTTCACGATTGTTGTTATAGACCAGAAAGAACGTGCTTTCGGGCAGATATTCGTAGGCGAACAGCGCGAAGATTCGTCGTTCCTCATCAATTGTGAACTCCGCACTAGAACGGAAGAACATCCGCTGTGCGAACTGATAGTTGATTGCAAAACGGCGCGTCCACTGCTCCAGTACACCATCTTCTACCAAACGTTGCAGGGTTAGTTCCAAGTCTAGTTTAGCCGTTGGGCGGATCGTTATCTCTGGACGGATGAAGAAGGTATCTTTATCATCGCGGATGCCGACCGTTCCAAAATTCCGAATCCTCGCCCACTTGGGTGGGAACCAGCCGGCGAAGAAATTCAGCACTTTATCTGTGTAAGCCACTCCATCATCATTGACGTGGTAATACCATTCGGGACCGGTGAAAAGGAAGATATTTTTGACTCCAATCAGCCCACGAATCTGATAGCGTTCGTTGGTCAGTTCACCCGCATGGTTATACAGGCGGTCAACAACGCCCTCACCACGTAGGCGTTGCACCAACCCCGCATACTGCTTATTGTACCGGGTGGTGAATTCAAGGCCCCGCCGATCGGTCCTCGGAATGAATCCGGTCTCGACATCGAAATTTTCGCCAATGTCGATATATCTGGCTTCAAAAGAAAACACATTCGCTCGACGAGAAAATTCGGCAAAGATAACGTCATCGCTGATAGGGTCATCATCCTCGATACTAGACTTCCATTCCCTAGCGTATTCAAGGTTGAGATTGACATCGGCAGGCAGCCGGAAACGGGCATCGATTCCCGAGGCTCGGTCATACAGAGTCTGCCCCTGTTTGTTCACCCCCAATAGTCCGATCGACGAATTTCTGCCAAGTTCCCGCTGCAGGCGGAAAACGGAATAGTTGTATTCATCAGCCGGCAGCTGATCCGTGTCAACGTCGTAGACGTTTAGCCTATCCCCCTGCTCAATGATAGTGTACTGTTTTTCTTCGGTCGCATCCGTTATCAGCCATTTACCCTCTTTATCTTTAACAGCAACGGAAGCCATTTCAGAAAGCGAGATGTCATTCCTATCAAATGCCTGGCGCAAATCCCGTGCGAGTATCTCTCGATCTAGATCGCTGGCGAATTGTGACTTGGTTCTGAACACTGCGTTCTCTGGTCCTGCCTGCGCGTTTAGGAAGGCAAAGTTGTAGTCACTCAGCTTGCCGATTACCTTCCCTCCATACATGAGATCCTCAACACGGCGACTGTAGAACAGCTCGACTGGTGTTTGGAAAAGCTCGTTTCCTTCCAAAAAGAATGGGCGCTTCTCTGGAAAACGGAGCGGGATATCCGATAGGTTGACCAGGTCTGGATCCGCCTCAATTTGTGCAAAATCGGGATTGAGCGTGAAATCGACCGTCACACTTGAGAAGGGATACCGGACATCAATACCTGTCGCGGTATTCAATTCGGGGTCCTGATCGCCTATTTTCTCGGGTTTTAGGGTGCCGTACGGTTTAATTTCCAGGGGGCGTTTCGTAACCAGTCGATCTAACGGCAAACCGGTCAGATGTCCAAAATTTGAAACGGCGTACTGCCGTCCCCCGAGTTCAACCCACGACAACTCTTCCTGCTGCGATTCGTCATTGCGCCAAAAATTGATTCCCCACATCGCATGGGGATTCTGCTTCGGAAAACGGAGTTCCGCAAACGGGATGGAAAACTCCGCCGTCCATCGGTCGTCGTATGTCGCAGTGTACCCAGACCAATCGCAGTCCCACGAGATAGCGGACCCGACATTGGAGCTATTCCGTCTTACATTCCCGCCCTCGTTGGTTATTCGTCGGTCTGTCTGCGTACTGAGCGGATTTAACGCGAAAGCGTAGCAGTTACGCTGATCGAGATAGGTATCAATTAGGATTTCGACGTGGTCATCAGAGAAGAAGAAAGAGTCTCGCTGGACAGAATTTGCGGCGAGAACGTTCATGTCACTCTTGAAACACTCAAAACCGACATACAGGCGATTTTCATCAAAGAGTAGGTAGACCTTCGTTTTATGGCTGGCGGGTTCACCTGAATTCGGCTCAAACTGAATAAAGGCGCCGGTCTGTGCGGCACTTTGCCAACACGGATCATCGAGTTTGCCATCAATTTTGGGAGGCGAATCGGTTTCAACGGCTGCGATCTTTCTGAGCATTGGATCTTCTGCCGGTTGAGCAGTGTTTATGGGCAATACTAAGATACTCACCGCAAGGAACGCCAATAAGAATTTGACCATCCATTCCTCCGAGTTCCGCGTAGGGGATAAGAACGAAAAATACGGTTTTCACAGGATCAGTAGTAACTTACCCTATTATAGTGTTTCTTGCCAATCCATTCAATCTAAATCGTGCAGTTCCGTGAAATAATTTGTAACGCTGCTCGCCAAAATACCCCTATCATTTTGTCGTAGATTTTAACCCCGGCATGTTGTATACTGAGCAACATATAGCCTTCATCGCATTATTTTTAGCTCACGTCAAAGCCCGTGAAACATAACGAGTAATGCGTAATGGATTAAAAAAAGCAGTACGAGGATTTCCGCTGAATGAAAGGCAGTCTTTGTCAAGCGGAGAGAGCCCGCCCCTACGGTTTTTTTGTACTATGGTGAATTCTAAAAATAATATAGACACTTTCGCCCCCGGTAGGTGCGGTTTCCTAACCGCACCGGTGCCGACTCGTCGAGCATCCTCGATAAATCGGGATTTGGAGTATCTTAATTATAGTGAACAATATAAATATGTAGACGTTCACCAATAGTGCCCCTTATCGAAGCCTCATGAAGTCCCCCTGACAAGGGGGATTTAGGGGGTTGGTTGTGTGTCGAAAGTGTATGAGTAATTATAGAATTCACCATAATTCTAAGGCGCACTATATTTCTTATACCAAGGAAGGAACGGATGAAAGGACGAAGAGTTGTTTGGCCCAGTCGGGCGACGGTTGAAATTGAAGAATTTGAATTCTCGCCCCTTGGGGATAACGAACTTTTGGTGGCAACCGAATGTTCGCTTATCAGTCCGGGCACAGAGCGTGCTTTCCTGCTTGGACTTCCGAATGCACAAGGTCGCTACCCGTCATACCCAGGCTACAGCAATGTTGGGGTGGTCATCGATAGTGGTAGTGATGTAAGCGGTTTTGATATCGGCGATCGCGTTGTTTCCTCCAAAGGGCATACAAGTCATTTCGTCGCAACACCGGATAGCCTGCTTAAGGTAACGGAGGCGGGGTTAGCATCGGAAGAAGGGGTCTTCTTTAACCTGTGTACCATTGCGATGCAGGGAGTTCGGAAAGCCAAAATTGAACTTGGGGAACCGGCTTTGGTGTTAGGCGGTGGTTTGATTGGACTCTTTGCAATGCAACTTACGAAACTCAGCGGCGGGCTGCCTGTGATAACAGCGGACCTGTCTGATAACCGCTTGCAACTCGCCACGCAGGTCGGGGCAGACTACACCTTAAATCCAGAAGCTGAAGATCGGGATAACCAACTTGACAAAATTACTAACGGCAAAGGTTTGGCAGTTGTTATTGAAGCGACGGGACATCCGGCGGTGGTCAATACCGCTTTTCAGTTGGCGGATCGGTGCGGACGGGTTGTCCTGCTTGCCAGTACGCGCGGGGAAACAGAGCGTGTGAATTTTTACCGAGATGTCCACGCAAAAGGCTTAACGGTGTTAGGAGCCCACAATTCGGTGCGTCCTCGTCACGACTCCTCTCCGAACTTCTGGACACTTCGTGATGATTGGGAATTATCACTGAAGCTGATCGCCCACGGTCGTGTCATAGTCGCTCCGTTGATTACGCATCGACTGCCGGGGATTCAGGCTGGGGAGGCATATCAATTGCTGATGGAATGGGATCCGAATTTATTGGGGGTTGTGTTGAACTGGGAAGATTAATCGACACAAGACTGGTAGGGAACGCAGATCTGCGTTCCCTACGTTTGCTGCCACAGAAGGAGATTTGATGATTAACACAGCGGTTATCGGATACGGCTACGCCGGTCAATCGTTCCACGCTTATCTTGTCGGTTTGGCGGAGGGACTTAACCTGTATGCAATTGCAACGCGGAATCCAGAAAGGCGACAAGCTGCTGCACAAGCGTACCCAAACGTAAAGCTCTATGAGACTATTGATCAGGTCATCGCGGATGACAACATAGATCTGGTTGTCCTCGCTACACCGCACGACACGCACGCCGAACTTGCGGTCCGAGCGATGGATGCCGGCAAGCATCTCGTCACGGACAAAATCATGTGCATGAACGCCGTCGAAGCCGATGTGATGATCGAGGCGAGTCAGCGCAACAGTGTCATGCTAAGTGTCTTTCACAATCGCCGTTGGGACTGGGACTACCTGACGGTTAAAAAGGTGATTGAAGATGGTCTGCTTGGAACGCCGTACCTGTTCCAAGTCGGCATCATGAGATATGGTGGACCGAGAGGTTGGCGGGGTGATAAAAAGCAGAGCGGTGGCATCCTCTTTGATTGGCCCGCCCACTTCGTCGATCAAGCCCTACAACTGGTCTCCGCGCCGGTACAAACTGTTTTCTGCGACGTGCATTACGGGTCGCGGTGGGACATCGACATCGGGAATTATGCGAACCTGCTGATTAAATTTGAGAACGATGTCCGCTATCAGATTGAGATCGGCAATTTGGCAAAGGTTGAAAAGCCGCGCTGGTACATCCTCGGCGATCTTGGCGGGTTAATTAAGTACGGATTAGACCCTCAAGAGAAACCGATGGTAGCCGGAAACATTGACGCTGCGGAGGAAGATCCCGAAACGTACGCAAAGGTCTGGACGGAAGCGGAGGGCGAGCAGCGCGAGATGGTGATTGAGAGCGTTAGAGGGTCGTGGAAGTCTTACTATCAGAATATCTCGGATGTCTTGAACAAGGGAGCGGAACTCATCGTCAAGCCGGAGGAGATCAAACGGGTGATGCAGGTTTATGATGCTGCGATGCGTTCTTCGGAGACGGGGGAAGCGGTGCAGTTTTAAGGATATCTGACCATTTTATGAACACCCCTGTTCATTTTATGAACATTACGGCGGACGATATTGCTGCAGAATCCGATAGATATGGCGTTTGACAATTGGCACAGGATTTGCTCAAATTCTGGTGTACTGATACAAGGTTCGCTCACTTATTACCCAAACATAATGGAGATTACACAACATGAAATTAACAAATATACACAAATACACAATCGTTTTATTCGTGCTCATCCTCTTGAGCCAGCCCCTTTATGGGGATAGCCACGGAGGCTCTAATTACGAAGACCTGAATCCGAGGGTGTTGGAAGCAGTCAATCGAGGATTGGAATGGCTGAAAATGCAGCAGGAGGACAGTGGACTGTTTAGGCATCATCCCGGTATAACAGGATTGGCACTCACCGCTTTTCTACGCCATCCACACAATCAATACGCGGAAGCAGATAACCCGTTCATTCAGAAATCTATCAAAGCGTTGCTGGCGCTGCAGCAGCCCGATGGTGGGATTTATAACGTTGAGATGCAACCCGCCTTGCCGAATTATAATACCTCTGTTTCGCTCATGGCACTTTCGTCTGCAAAGAATCCGGAATATGACGCAGTAATCGCCAAAGCACAGGGCTTCATTAAAAGCCTTCAGATTACAGATGAGAATGCTGTCTATTTTGGAGGAATCGGTTACGGGAGTCGGCAAAACGTTCACGACCTATCCAACATGAGCTTCGCTATGCAGGCACTCAAGGAAAGTGGAGACGATGACCCGGAGGTGTGGGACAAGGCGATTAAATTCCTCGAAAGGACCCAAAATCGGAGCGAAACCAACGACCAAGATTGGGCGGGGGACGATGGCGGCTTTATCTACGCCCCTGATGGCGAGAGCAAAGCGGGTGAACACCGATCTTATGCAAGCATGACCTATGCTGGATTGTTGAGCTTCATCTACGCCAAGGTGGACCGAGATGATCCCCGCGTACAGAGTGCGGTAGACTGGATCAAGAAACACTTTACAGTCGAAGAAAACTACGGCATGGAGATGCAGGGACTCTTTTACAACTACCATACAATGGCAAAGGCGTTAAGAGCTTATGGTGAACCCATTATCGTCGATGCCAAAGGGGTTTCTCACGATTGGTACAGAGAGCTTGCCGAAAAACTGCTTGAAGAACAGAACCCTGAAGGTTTTTGGGTCAATGAGAGCAGTCGTTGGATGGAACGCGATCGAGTGCTTGTCACTTCTTATGCGGTGATAGCCCTTGCAACAGCTTATCCCGAATAACCTGACCCAATTTTTGTCAAGGCCCGAGTGGAATGCTCGGGCTTTTTTTTTAAGTTATTTTAGGCTCAATTTTGAAGATTTGTTGATTCATTCAGTGCGGATGAAATTTATTTCACATCCCAACCAAGAATTGGTATAATATTAGTTGGAGTTAACGCTTGTTAGCTCTGACAGACTATATAATAATCGAGGAAATTTAAGCATGATACTACATGAGGGCACACCCCTGACCCATAACATACGAGGAGATAGTTATGTTCTTTGAACTTCGGGAGTATCGAATGAAACCCGGGGAGGAGGCAAACTGGGTTAATTATATGGAGGAGGTGATAATCCCCTTTCAGATCTCGAAAGGGATGGTGATTTTGGGAAGCTTTGTCGGCGAGGAAGAAAAAGATCTGTACGTTTGGATTCGCCGATTTGAAAGTGAGACGCAGCGAGAGCAGTTGTATGAAGCTGTCTACGAAAGCGATACTTGGAAAAACGAGATTGCTCCCAAAATACCTGATATGATGGACCGTTCGCAGATCAAAGTCACACGCCTTGAAGCGACTCCTCGATCGGTCATCCAGTAGAGATACACCGATCTAAGCCTCTTAAGAGAGCGGCTAAAATCGCCGTTATCATAGGAAGCAATCCTATAAGGCGTAGCTGAAATGAAGTTTCCAATTTTGTTTCTTGGGCTATATTTAATGACACCCTATAAGGGAAAAGGAGAATATTTTCATGGAAGCCTTAAAGCGAGTTATAGGTGTTGTTCTGATTCTGATTGCGGCAATAGTTGCCATCCACACAGTCATTGAGCCGGTTTACCACACTTCCACCGAGAATCAACCTTACAGCAGTGCTTGGAATTGGATTAATTGGCTCTCCGCTATCTCAGTAATACTGGGATTGATATTCGGCTACATTCGCATGAGCCGCGCTGGCGATGGTTCGAGTGGCCCGGAGTTCATAGCTGCCAACACATTATTCTACGGATTTCTGTTTTCAGCGATACTCTTCTTCTGGAACTGGTTCGGCATCAGCAGCGTCGGACAAGATTTTGCTGTTAGTGCCGACGTTCGATCGCTGGTATGGATTATCTTTGACGCCATAAACCCGCTATTAAGCGGTGCGATGGGTGCTCACCTGATACGCTCCAGTGCCAGCGAGTAGCTACAGCGTTTGTAATCTATCTTTAGAACCTCAGCGTTATATCTTCTGCGTCCGGATTACCGGGCGCAGAAGTCTTACAAACTTAGAGTGAAACGTGAAAAACGTTTTTCATTGATTTTAGTGTTGGGTCTCACTTGTAGATTGAGGTAACTTCAGGCAGAATTGAATACCGGAATCTCAGTGTAATGTTTGGTGTTTTTATCAACTTCGTTCAACCCAACCGACTTTTAACTTATACGACTCGTGCCATATCAGGAGAGATTTATGGCAGTTACCGTCCGCCATCAAGAAGGTATTATTATTCTGGAACTTAGCGGTAAGATTTTTGGAACCGCTGCGCTTGAATTCAAAAGGGTATTTGAGGAACAGATCGCAAGTTGCCCAGGAACCCCCAAATTCCTGGTAGACTTTGCCGATGTTACAATCATGGGAAGTTCGGGACTTGGTGCTTTAACCGGGGCATACGTATCCGTCAATCAGAAGGGCGGGTTGGTTGCGATTGTCAACGTGGGGCCGAACATCCAGAACCTCATGATTCGGAGCAAACTGGTCGAGCAGTTTGAACCGTTTGAGAACGAGGATAAGGCGATAGAAGCCCTGAATGCGGAGTGAAAGCGTCCGGCGTTATTGCTTCACCCAATGTCGATAGAGCGGTTTGACATCTTCTGGAAGTGTCTCGTAGATCGCCGGGGAAACCGGCGCGACCTCATTTTCATTTCCACCCGTTTCATCCACGATGCGCGCTCGCTCATCGGATCCCGGCATCAAGACATCGAGATTGAGCCACCACGGCGCATAGCGCACCGCCATTCCGACGCGCGGCTTCCCGGTTTGGTTGGGCGCGGTTGCGTGCCATGTACGGCTGTCAAGTATCAACACACTGCCCGCATCGCCTGTCGCCTGCATTTCGGTAGGATAAGGTTCCAATGGGTTAACACCGTTGTCCCCTGAAGGGTTGTTTGGGGAGCGGTGACTTCCCGGCACGACGAGTGTACCACCACTGTCATGCGTAAATGGCGATAGCATCCACAACGTGGTCAGGTGTATAACCGCATCGGGATAAGGGGCGGGTATATGTCCGGCGTTGTTTTGGTTGAATGGCCAATCTGCGTGCAGCGCGCCGCGCAGATTGCCTGGATAGTTGATATGTGCTGTCGTAAAAGAGATACGCACATGCGGTCCGAATAGTGCTTCGGCAATTCCCATCACGCGCTTATCGGCGAGATAGGGGGCGAATGATTGATTGAAGGCGAGCAAACCTTTCCGCGTCCCTACGCCTTCGACGCCGGTGTAAGTCCCGTGCGCCTCGACCGTTTTTTCGACGCTTTCGCGTATCCCATCCACCTTATCTTTGGGGATGATATCTTTAACCACGCACCAACCATTGATTTGTAGATGCAGCAGGGTCGATTCGACGGTCATGGCTGCTTTCTCATTAACCATCCTTATTCCACCTCCTTGCGCGCAGTAAAATTAATCCGATCCGAGTGTCGATTCCACCGGTTGAAAGTGTACATGTCATATGCGCTCAGCATTTTATATCCGGTTTGCTTTAGCAATCTCTTGACGGTGCTGACCTCGAATATCTTTTGGATGTGGACCTCTTCATAGCGGCGGAACAACTCCTCTTCACGGATAAAAAACGTGAGGGCGGTACGACAGATCTTATCGTGGTAGGTGTATACATTCTTCCACGAATAAGAGTAGTCCGGCTGGTTCTCGGCAAATGTCTGACCGTGGAAGTGCTGAACGATATTCCGCTCAGTGGTAACATCAAAGATGAATAACCCGGATGGGATTAGATGTTTTGAAACCGCCCGAAAAACCGCTTCAAGTTCGGCATCATTGACAGCATAATTGATGCTATCATAGATGCAAAGCACCGCGTCAAACTGCTCGTGAAGGTCGAAATCGCGCATATCCCCGCGCATAAATGGGATATCCAGTTGACGTTCCTCTGCTTTCTGACGCGCGATCGTGAGCATCCCCTCGGCCCGATCTAAGCCACACATTTCGTAGCCTCGTTCTTCCATGAGCACTGTCAACGCCCCTGTGCCGCAGGCGACCTCTAAAATCTTCCGTGGCGCAGATTTATATTGCTTGAAGAGATCCTCGATATAGGCTGCCCAGCGAACATAGTTGACATTCGCCATCATGCGGTCGTAGGGATACGCAAATTTTTCGTAAGGAGCTGTCAAATCATTCATCGACTACTGTTCCTTTCCCGTGTATCCGACAGCCGCATCTGTCATTTTGAGCAGCGTATTAATCTCCTCCGCACTCCACACACCATCTTCGTTCGCTTTGGACGCATAATCTATCGCGATCTTGACTTTTCTCAGGCGCACCTGTCCCCGCAGATAGCTTAACGGCATAGCCTGCATTGCTTGTTCAACCCGCCTGAACGTGGCTCTGATTGCTGCCGCGTCCACACCGTCCGGTGCTTGTTGTATCAGTTGACTTTTCATGAGATCTGCAGCAAAACTAAATAGCTCTGTTATCAGATACCACTGCAAGAAAAAGAGAATAAACATAACAACGAGGATAACCGCGAGCACTTTTGCGAGAAACGGTATTCGCTTGTGCGATGTTTCCTGGGGCAAATCGGTCGAATCTTCTGCCATATTTTTCTTCCTCTACAACCAACAGTCGATGCTCGCAAAAACGAGACAGTATCTACGACATAATAGCACCGGGGGTGCTGCTTGTCAACCGAAAATTTCTGTTACCTTTTTGCTTAGGTATGCTACAATCTTTTGGGCTGAGAGAGACGTATTCTTATCGCCTGAACCAAGATTGTTCTGGATTTAGGGATTTACTGAAAAGTGATCTGGGAAACGTAAATCGGTTTATTGATTGATTGAATTGATGAGCAGTTGTCTGAATCGCGGATTACCACGGATCAAGTTAGGATAGAGCGTTTGACAGGTGAGGAGCCCCTGGTCTAAGAAGATAAGATTTCACACGACAACAGATTAAGTAAGGAGTGATATTATGGCAGATTTTCCAATCGTTGATACACACATTCATCTCTGGGATCCAAGCGTTCTGAGATATCCGTGGCTTGACGAGGTCCCATTTCTGAACAAACCCTATCTATTGGAGGATTATCGAAACGCTTGCGACGCTGTTGATGTCGGAACGATGATTTTTGTGCAATGCGATCCCCATCCCGACGAGAATCTGAAAGAGGCAGAATGGGTCGCCTCGCTCGCGAAAGAAGATCCGAGGATTCGGGGGATTGTGGCAGGGGCACCGCTTGAGAAGGGGGACGGGGCGCGACCACTGCTTGAGCAACTCGCTGAAAATTCGATGGTTAAAGGAATCCGTCGTTTAATTCAGTCGGAAGATCTTGAATTTTGTATCCAGCCCGACTTTATCCGAGGTGTACAGTCGCTTGAGGAATTCGGTTTAAGCTTTGATATTTGTATTTATCATCGGCATTTTGCCAATACGCTTGAGTTTGTGAAGCAGTGCCCGAATATCCAGTTTATATTAGACCATATCGGGAAACCGAACATTAAGGATCAACTTTTTGAACCGTGGAAGCGTGAGATCAAAGTGTTATCGGAATTCCCGAACGTTTTTTGTAAGGTGTCCGGTCTCGTGACCGAAGCTGATTTTGAGAATTGGACACGAGAGGATTTGAAACCTTACATAGACCACGTCATTGAGTGCTTCGGTTTTGACCGCGTTATCTACGGGAGTGATTGGCCCGTTGCAGCACAGGCGACGGAGTATCCGAGATGGGTTGAGACCTTGGAGTGGGCAGTCAGTGGTTGTTCAGATGATGAATTGAAAAAGTTATTTCACGACAACGCATTACAATTTTATAGGGTTTCAGCCGATTGATTCGCAATATAGGACGATAAGCAATATGAAAAAGGAGGTAGAACCGTGGGGACAACGCATTCTTTTCAGGCAAGCTATTTACACGCGATGACGCGAGAAGTGCTGATGGCAGCGAATACACCCCGTCAGATCGCGGAAAATGTAGCGGAGATTCTGGTGAACGCCAATCTCGCGGGACACGACTCGCATGGGGTCATTCGCATCCCCAGCTACCTGCAGAGCATTGCAGATGATAGAACGCAACCTGCTGCTGAACCGATGTTTATTGACGAGACAGCTAATACCTTGCGCGTTGACGGTGGCAACGGTTTCGGGCATCACACCGCGCGAAAGGCGATGGAACGGGCAATTGAGAAGGCGAAAGTGTCTGATTTGTGTAGTGTGACTCTCGTACGTACCGGGCATATCGGTCGATTGGGCGAATATGCAGCGGCAGCGGCACGGTCAGGGTGTATTGGCATTACCACTAACGGTGTTTCTGAATATGATCGTGCGGAAGATGTGCCGTTTGCGGTGTGGAAGACGTGTGCTTCTTCTGCTGCGCGGCCTTAAACCCCTCTTGGGGTGTGAAATAGGGTCATTTAGTTTTTCTGTAGGAGGGATTTCCCAATCCCGACCCTTCGCTCTCGGAGCGACTTCCCGACTCCGACTTTTCAAATATGGTGAACTTTAGAATGACTTGGACACTTTGTACCGGCGAGGATGGGAAAATCCGGACTATCACCCCGGTAGGTGCGGTTTCTCACCGCACCGGCTTGGCGCAGTTAGAAACAGCGCCTACCAACCATGGGGAGCGAAAGTGTCTATTTATTTATCTAATTCACCATAGTTTTTCTGTAGGAGGGATTTCCCAATCCCGACCCTTCGCTCTCGGAGCGACTTCCCGACTCCGACTTTTCAAATATGGTGAACTTTAGAATGACTTGGACACTTTGTACCGGCGAGGATGGGAAAATCCGGACTATCACCCCGGTAGGTGCGGTTTCTCACCGCACCGGCTTGGCGCAGTTAGAAACAGCGCCTACCAACCATGGGGAGCGAAAGTGTCTATTTATTTATCTAATTCACCATAGTTTTTCTGTAGGAGGGATTTCCCAATCCCGACCCTTCGCTCTCGGAGCGACTTCCCGACTCCGACTTTTCAAATATGGTGAACTTTAGAATGACTTGGACACTTTGTACCGGCGAGGATGGGAAAATCCGGACTATCACCCCGGTAGGTGCGGTTTCTCCCCGCCCGGCATAGGCGCAGTTAGAAACAGCGCCTACCAACCATGGGGAGCGAAAGTGTCTATTTATTTATCTAATTCACCATAGTTTTTCTGTAGGAGGGATTTCCCAATCCCGACCCTTCGCTCTCGGAGCGACTTCCCGACTCTGACTTTTCAAATATGGTGAACTTTAGAATGACTTGAACACTCTGTACCGGCGAGGATGGGAAAATCCGGACTATCACCCCGGTAGGTGCGGTTTCTCACCGCACCGGTTTGGCGCAGTTAGAAACAGCGCCTACCAACCATGGGGAGCGAAAGTGTCTATTTATTTATCTAATTCACCATAGTTTTTCTGTAGGAGGGATTTCCCAATCCCGACCCTTCGCTCTCGGAGCGACTTCCCGACTCCGACTTTTCAAATATGGTGAACTTTAGAATGACTTGGACACTTTGTACCGGCGAGGGTTCCTAACCGCACCGCATAGGCGCTGTTTCTAACTGCGCCTACCAATGGGGAGCGAAAGTGTTTACATATTTTGATAATTCACTATAAAATGCGTAATAAGCCTAAAACTGAATAGCCCTAGATGTGAAACTGAATCTTTGCCTACTAAGGGGATTTGTGATATAATTGATTTAGATCTATAGTAGCGCATTGGTGTGTTGATTGTATGGGAGTTACAGTAGCATATTTTCTATAGGAGGAGGGCCTTAGGATGACTTTGCATAGGTCTTTTATGTTTTTGGCGGTTGTACTGGGTGTGACTATTGTGGTACTTTTCGGATGCTCATCTGATGATGATGAAGAGGAAATTGTTGCTCCGGAACCGGAAGTTGAGGAGATTGTTGACCCGGATCCACCCATGGGGTGGGACGGCGATAGAAATATCAGGATTATCGTTGGCGGCAAGACCGAAAAAGAGCTTTACACGGAGCTCTACGATAAGCGGCTCTTGTTTCACAATTTTTTTGCAAGAGACCAAGACGGACACTGGGCGAGGGCTATGAGATTTGAAGGGCGAAAGCTTTTCCCCTACTTCCCCTTCTACCATTCCTTCCCTCTGTCGAAGGAGCAGTACGTTATTGACGTGACTGTTATCTCTATGCTGGAGGCCGGCATGGAAGAGCCCGCAACCATAGAGGAGATTCGGGCACGGTATCGCGAGCTCGGCTGTCGACCGATGACTACTGAGGAGGCGCTTTATCTGCGCTTGCAATTCACCGATCAACCGTCTTTTGGGAGCCGGCATCCATTAGGAGAATTTTACGCCCTTATGGAAGACAATGGCGTTGATAAGTTTGGTCAATACCTGTTCGGTCTTGTTCATGACCGCGGATTAGCTGAAAGGTTTATCATTAAGCGATTTGCAGTGGACGGTAAGCCAGACGACAGTAACCACAAGAATTCGTTTGACCCGTATTCTCAAATGATTTGGATTGGCGGCACCAGAGAGGGTGCGGATTTTGCTTGTGTGAAAATGACGCAGTAGACGTACCCTTTTGGTTTCCTTGTTGTATTAACGCACGACTATTACAGTCGTGCGTTTTTCTTTATCCTACTGTTGTTGGTACTGTGGCGGTACGTTCCTTAAGAATTCACCGAGTGTCCGGCTGTACCATATATTGAAACGCTTGTCGTAATTATTGATATGCTCATCACGGGCTTCTTGTGGTGTGAGGAAGCCGAAGTGTTCAGTAGAGAATCGTTCGTCACTTTCATCTACAAACAGTGATGTCAGTAATCGATATGGACGCAACAGTTCTCTACCTGTTGTCTCATCAATGCCTAAGAAAACCTCTAAAACCTCATCCGGTTCTACATCTTCTGCTCCTGCATTTGAAACCGTTGTTGTTTTGGTATTGAGTAGTCCGGCGATGGAGAAGTATGGCATGCGGATAAATCCGGTGTACCACCCCCAAACGTAGGTATAGAACAGGGCGGCGCCCATACGTCCTATGCGATCGTTTAATGCTCCAGGGCCGGAAGGCTAACCTACCTACTACGCTGTCTCTCGTAATAGCCATGCGGGGAACCATGGTCGTTGTTCCCCACACACGCTACACCCTTTCTCTGTTGTAATAACTCGCCTCTTACTAGCGATAATCCTCAGCTGCGTCCTCCGGCTCATATCCAACCACCTCACGGGCGTGTGAAATGTCGCGGTAAGCCCATTTGTTGTCAGACACGACTTCGAAGATATCGAATTTCACGCTGTCGGGTGCTTCGATGCACTTTTCGATCATCTGTGCAACGTCCCGTTGGCTGCACCAGACAGAGAAACCACGCGTATCTGTTGGGCGGTTCTCACGGGTGACCGCGCCGATGCGTAGACTGATTATTGAGATGTCACAGGTGTCCGTAAAATGCCTCGCTAACACCTCACCAAAAACTTTGGTACACCCGTAAAGCCCTCCGGGCCATACCGGCGTGTTGTGGTCTACCTTCTTCCATGTCTCAGGGACTTCATCGTAACGACCTGCAACGATTGCGTTGTAGGGAAATACGCGATCCCAATTTCTGACGGTTGCCCCGCTGCTGGCAAAGACAATCCGTTTAACACCTGCCTGACGTGATGCCTCAAAAACGTTGTAGCATCCTATGATATTCGCACTTAACAATTCTTCCCACGTCATGCCTCCCGGTTGCGCCATCGCAGCCAGATGCACAACGACATCAATCCCCTCAAAAGCGGGTCGGATGGCGTCTATATCTGCGATATCGGCTTGATGACTTTCAATTCCCTCTACTGGGCGGCGATTCAGTGCGCTCAAGGTATACTTGCCCTCTATGCGTTCTCGCACGAGACCGCCAATTAATCCACTCATCCCGGTGACGAGCACCTTTTGTTGTGCCACGGTTTTCCTCCATTTTCACGTTATATTTTTGATGGAAATAAATTCTGTCCCCAATCAATCACGGTTTATCCCTGCCGATCTATTCGATTATACATTACCCTCAACAAGATGTCAAACTTCTGAAATGAAGAACCAAATGTCCCTATCACCCAAGTAAGGTCATTTAGTTTTTCTGTAGGAGGGATTTCCCAATCCCGACCCTTCGCCCTTCGAGAAGTTTCTGAAGTCCCCCTGACAAGGGGGATTTAGGGGGTTGGTTGTTCATTGGGCGTGTCCAAATAATTCTAAAATCTACCATAGTTTTTCTGTAGGAGGGATTTCCCAATCCCGACAGTTCGCCCTATGAGCGACTTCCCGACTCCGACTTTTCAAACAAAATGTTTGGTAGGCGCTGTTTCTAACTGCGCCGGTACAGCGTGTCCAAGTAATTCTAAAGTTCACCATAGGCCCTATTTCACCCAAGTGTTCGATATTTACAGTTTGTAAGAAGTGTGATACAATCGGCGGACTGTGGCAGCGATGCTCATTCCATCAATGTGTTAGCTGGGATGGGAAAACAGACAGAGGAGGACAAAAATGGTTACTGAGGAACAAGCAGATTTTTTTAATGAGAACGGTTATCTCAGATATGGAAAGGTTTTGGAACAGAGCGAGGTCAAAGCACTTATTGATGGGTTAGATCGGATTGTTGATATTGAATTGGCCGGTGGGGATGATTCGTCCGTTGAGTTCAGCGTTGGACACCGCCGCAAAATCAGAGAAGCGGAAGAAGAGCCACGCGTCCTCACCCAGTATGTCAATATGTGGAAGCGAGATACGGAATACCAGAAAACCGTCCAGCATCCATTGATAACTGGAATCGCTAAGACGCTATTGAAGACACCAGAGGTTCGTTTGTGGCATGACCACATCATCTCCAAACCGCCACAAGACAATGGACATTTCAGGTTTCATCAAGATTTCTACGGCTGGCCACTCTCCGAACCACGCATCCTCAGCTGTTGGATCGCGCTTGACGACGCTACCGTGGAGAACGGTTGTATGCACGTGGTTCCCGGGAGCCACCAAGATCCGCGCTTTTCTCCCGAAGCAAAAAAGAAAGAGGAAGCGGCGTTGGAAAAAGATCCGACTCTCAAGACGGAGCGTGCAAAAATGGAGGCACGTCCCGCCAGCTTTGGAGTACCTGTGGAGCTGTCGACCGGTGAATGCATGTTTCACCACTGTCTGAATTTCCATGCAACTCCACAGAACACGACGAGTCGGCAACGCCGCGCCTTTGTGATAATTTACTATGCCCAAGGGGTCTGCTTCAACAGTGCACAAGCATCGCACCATTGCCTAATCCCAACCATCGAAGTTAACCATGGCGAACCCCTTGTTGGTAGTGGATTTCCAGCTGTAAGCTAGTCGGTATTATGAACACCGGTAGTATCTATGGTGAATGATATAAATATGTAGATGTTTACCAGTAGTTCCCCTTAGCCAAGCCTCATGAAGTCCCCCTGAGTTTCCCAAGTCCCCCTGACAAGGGGGATTTAGGGGGTTGATTCTGCATCGAAAGTGTATAAGTAATTCTAAAATCTACCATAAATTGCTCGGAATGTATAAAGGAGGCGTCCATGTTAAATCGTCAGGGGCTAATTCCTCTACGGGAGCGCCAGCGACTCATTGCGGCCTACGATGCCGGGGAAACCCCTTGTAGTCCTGAGCAGGCGGAACGGCAAATTCGCTCCCTTGTTCAGTGCTTTGAGGGATCGCATGTAGGAATCCTGCAGCGGTGCCTCGGTGTGGTTAGAGCCTTCCAGAAATCTGATGTCCTTGAAATGTGGGAAACGCAGCAGGCCTGGGTCGAAGCGGGTATGGATCCGATGGCTGTCTTTGTTGATGAGTGTCACCGCTGCGGCATCCAAGCTTGGGGCACTCGCCGGATGAACGATGGTCATCATACCTATAAGATACTCGAATTTGAAAGATATCAGACCAAGTTCTACAGGGAGAACCCACAACTCCGACTAAAAGTGAAGCGCGACGCCCAAGTGTCTCCGACCTACGATTGGAGTAAGCCGGAGATTGCTACGCAAAATCTGGCATTCTTGCGCGAGGTTGCAGAGAATTACGATATTGATGGCCTTGATTTGGACTATACCCGTATCGCGCCATACTTCAATCCGGGGGAAGAGGCACAAGGACGCGAGATTATGAACCAACATGTGCGGGATGTCCGCGCCATGCTGGACGAGGTGGGTGAAAAGAAGGGCAAATATCTTGGGCTATCAGCACAGTTATACGCACGGGACTCGATCTGGAAGGAGAAAGGACTGGAATTGACCCCTGAAGCAGGAAGGGCGGAGGTCCATGAAAGCTCCGAAGACGATATCGAATGCCATTTTGCCGAGGGGCTGGATATGCACACTTGGATTCAGGAAGATTTGCTAGACGTGCTAATCGCGCACTGTCGCACAATCAGTCTCTACGAGATGGACGTCTCAGCGTGGCACAGAGCAGTTAAGGAAACAAGTTGCCGTCTTGTAGCGGGAGCGGGCAAACCCGGCTTCCTCAAGTTCCGACGGGGTGGATTGATAAACGGCTACCCCGCCCACCTGACACAGCACCTCGAACACCGGGCGATTGCCCACCGGCTCTATGAACAAGGAGCAGATGGCATCTTCTTCTACGACTACGTGATCCGCTTCTTCGACCTACAGTGGGAGGTTTACCGGGAACTAGGCGATCCGGAACGGCTCCGTTATGCCAACAAGGTCTATATCTATCAGCTAGCTTTACCACTGACACTAGGATACCATAGCGAGAGCGGCAAGGCTGAGATGGAGATTGACGTTCCGGATGATCTTGGGGCCATAGTTGCCGGAGGTCAGCCGGTGCGTGTTAGGCTGCTCCTTAACATCACGGAACTAATGACGCCAGACGATATCAAGCTGCAGGTCAATGGTCAAGAGATTACCGTTGAACCCGAACAATCCATCAAAACACCCCTTACAATCATAGACCATCCGGAGGACAAACCCGGCTGCCACCTAGAGGCAGCGATTGCACCGGAACTGCTAAACAAAGGGCGCAACACCTTGACCTTCACACTCAAGCCTGCCAGCAAGAAGCCTCCGGGGGTTGTACCTCAGCCGAGCGAGGTTCGGAAGGTGAATCTCGAACTGGTGTACCGGGATGAGACCTATCCTTACTGGCTCGCACTACAACTTGACCGGACGCTCTAAGCGTGACATAAAAAAACGCCCTAATTCAACCATCACGACTCGGATCGCTCCGAAGTCAGATGAGCGGTGATATCAGGGCGTTTTGTTTGGGTTCTGGGTAGGAAACGCAGATCTGCGTTCCCTACGAATTAACCGCGCCGGATTGTTGAGGTCGGGCAGGCTGCCCGACCTACCATGAAGCTAGAATGTTTGCGTCAAGCGGACGAGCGACAGACGGCCAATCTCTGGGGCGCCAATAAACGGCTGATACTCAGTGCCCAACAGATTTTGGACTGTGAGGGACAGGCGTGGCTCCGTGGCGAACGGTATGTCGTACCCCACATTTATGTCAATCGTAGAATACGAATCGACCTCGCCGATATAGACTCCTGAATTCACAGGGAAACCAGCCACAAAGTTCATCCGGGCCCCCGCCCCCATCCCCAGATTGGCATTGACGTATTGAACGTTCACCCCGAACTTATTCTTAGGCGCGTTCAGGGCGATGTCGTTGAGCTCGTTCTCAAATAAGTCTTTGCTGACAAATGAGTAATTCCCGCCGATACTCAAACTCGGGTTGAGGTAATAGGTCAAGCTGCAATCCAGTCCGTTGAGTGAGATGTCACCGTAGTTGCGATAGGTCAACATAACTGCGTTTGGATCTGCTGCCTGCTCGGGTGTCACCGTACCAAAGGGTATGAAAGCAGGACCGTTGTTCTCGGTGCCAGCTACGAACAACTTTGTCAACTCATCAATAGCCGAACCGTTGCCGTTACCCCCCTGAGCAGGATCATCAAACGCAAGCAACGCCTGATTGAGTGTGGCATTTTTGGGATCGCTTAACGCTGCTGTGAAGTGTTGTCCGAGGAATGCACTTAGCGTCTCCGCATCTAGGAATACATTCGGAGTCTCAACGACCAAGGGACCGACGAAATCGTTAATTCTTGTGTGATAGACATCGGCGGAAAAAGCCAGCTTGTTCATGAGAATCCCTTTGTAGCCGAATTCATACGTCTGTGTTATCGTCGGCTTAAGCGGGTCAACGTTATTGACATTTTCAATATCGGCAAACTCGCTTGTCTCTGGATTAATGGTCCGTAAGACATTTTTCACTCCATCGATTTGCTCAGGGACGAGGTTAGCAAACCCAGTAAGAATTTCTTCCTCTGTGGATGCTGCAAGTGAGGTTGCCAGGCCTTGCACAACCTGCGGGGGCAGCGCTTGAAGCACTTGTGGCACTATCTGCTGAAGCTGTTCGGGTGGAATTGTCGCAAGCGCACCCGGTTGCAGTAATGGCGCGAATTCGGGCGGCAACCCTTGCAGCGCTTGCGGTGGGAGCGTTGCAATCGCTTGTGCTGCTACTCCTTGAAGTGTCTCTGGAGGCAGCCCCGCGATAACCTGAGGCAATGCCTGCGGGGTGAAGGTTTGCTGTATGGTTTGCTTCACTGCGGCTTCAAAAGCTGGCTGCACGCCAGCCATGACCGCCCCTCGGCCGATGTCCCACATAAGGTTGGTAGCAATCGGGTCATCAAGGGGAAGGTATGCGTCTGGTGCGAGTTTTGCCACCGGTGAGAAAGGTGAGCGAAACAGTGGACGACCAGCTGCATCCCTTTTGAAGGTCAATCCTGTGTCACTGCCGGGTCCCTGTGCCCGTATATCAATATTAGGGCTGAACCCTAATATTGGTTCAAAATTGCTGCCTAACCCGTAGGCGTCCGGAACTGCTAACCGGTCAAGGAACAAGTTGGAGGCGCTGGGCGTACTGAAAGCACGGTTAAGGGTGAGCCTCACGTTATGGTCATCGTTTGGTTGGAAGGCAAGCGCGACACGCGGTGAAAGGACCGGATCGTTGAGGTGGTTGTGGCTGTCAGCCCGTCCGGCGAGAATGAGCTTTAACTGCGAAGTCAGTTTGGTTTCCGACTGCAAATACGCACCAATCTCATTGATGTTGTCGCTGTCTTCATTGCGGCCATTGATTGTCTCCTCAGTATCAGGGCGGGTCAGCAATACGTCAAAACCGTAGGTAAAGCGTTGACGCTCTCCGAGGCTGTAACCGTGTTGAATCTGTCCGACGTACAGGTCGGACTTATCTACGACCGGCAAGCCATCCCGCAGGGTATAGGTCCCCCTGGCATCGCTACTATTAACAAAGAATTGCGCGAAAAGATCTTTGTAAATGAATCGCGTTTGCCCGTACATATAACGCCAGTCTTTGGCTTGACCGGCTCCGAGACCCGTCAGTTCCGTACCGGTGGTTTGCGTGCCGCCGAAGGCAAAAATCGCCATCAGATCATCGTTGGGCTTATAATCCACACGAGCTTCGCCACCCGCTCTGTATGTATCAAAGATCGGTTCACCTGGGCCTTCAAGGTCTTCTGTTGATCGTCCCTCTTCCCAATCGTTTCCTCGGAAACCGTTGACTGAAAGTTTATAGCCGAGCGTTTCATTGACAACGCCAGCATGGCGAAGTGATCCGAGCATCATACTCCGCTCACCGCCGCCGACGCTGATCGTCGTTCCTTGAGAATTGAACGGCGAGCGGGTGAGGATGTGCATCACGCCGTTGGCACTGTTTGGACCGTAGAGTGCCGAACCGGGACCCGAAACCACTTCAATCTGTTCAATATCCTCGCTTGAGGTCGGGATGAGGGTGTAGGCATTGAGCCGCAGCGAGGGAACACGAGCAATGCGGTTGTCAACGAGCGACAGCAATGTGCCCGAAAAAACGTTGTTGAAACCGCGGACAACAACCTGGGCCGAACCCAACCCGGTATTTACAACATCCACCCCACGCACCGATTTCAAGTGTTCGGTAACACTTGGTGCAACACGGTCTTTGATTTGCGAAGCACTAACAAGGGCAACCGATGCCGGGGCTTCAAGCACCTTTTCTCGACGACGTGATGCCGAAACGGAAACTTGGTCCAGTTCGATAACCTCTGAAGAGAGCATAATTTCTACCGAGGTGGTTCCGTCGGCGACAAGTTCAACATTTGCCATTGTCTTATCAGCATAACCGGGAGCAGATGCGGATATTGTGTAGACACCAGCAGCCAGATCCGCAATTTCAAGCATGCCGTCTGCGTCGCTCGCAGTGATGGAAGTACCAGCTTGGGACATGACTGTAATCGAAATACCGTTCAGTTTTTCACCGGTTTGGACATCCATCACTGTGACATTCAGGGTGGCGGCGTGCACCGACACTGCAGCGCCCCCTAAAACAGTGATTAAAGCTAATAACAAGATATAGTGTTGCTTTGGTTGTTTCACTATATTACCTCCTTTATTTACGTAATGGGTAGTCGCTGCCTCCATAAGCAGCAAACATAAACTGACTTAATTAACGCAATTGATTCAATAAGGGCTTAAATCCGCTGTTCCCACTAGTGTAGCACATCGGATTACATACCTAAGACTATACACAATATACGGGTATGTTATTTATATTATACACAACAT
Organism: Candidatus Poribacteria bacterium; assembly: GCA_965204355.1. Classification (GTDB taxonomy): domain Bacteria; phylum Poribacteria; class WGA-4E; order WGA-4E; family PCPOR2b; genus PCPOR2b. Next base: position 4,726,174 of record OZ241983.1, on the reverse strand, counting down.
ATGCGTGATTTAGCAACATTCAGAGCGATGCATCAAGTGCAAACACGCATTTTTTTTAGAAAAAAGATATGGTCAAGCTTTTCTTTATGAATTTTGATTGGAATTACGGGCTTCAGTCCTAAAAGTAAATACGGACGCAGATTGCACAAATTTTCGCCGATAAATAGGATATGACTCACGCAATGGCGAGCACCTCGGATGCAACCAGCGCTTCCAATCGCCAGTTGCTCAATATCTCTTCCGCGACAAGCGTCGTCATAATCGTGCCTGTTTGCTTTGCGGCGAGATGCCAACTCTCTTGATGGCGAGCAAGTGCATTGCGATACCGTCTTTCAGCAGCGGCGTCCACGAAGATCTCCTGTGCCTGATCTGTCTCCGAATCAACGAGTCGGACGTTGCCGCGTTCGGTTGGATCCACGTCAGCCTCAGCCAACACCTGGATAACAATGACTGCTGTCGCTCGTTCAGCAAACTGCGCTAAGATCCTTAATGGGTCTCCTACCCATAGCAGGTCGCTGAGCAACACACGTAACCCAAATGGCCGCCACGATGGGGGGAGCTTAGCAAACGATGTTGGCAGGTCCCCACGATAGGTAAAGTCGAGCCCTTCCCAACTTGACGGTTGGTCAGTCCCATTGTGCACCTGCTGACATCCATCTTCCGCCAGCCAAGCGGCGTGGGAATAGCCGACATTTGATGCCGCCGTCGCAAAGACTGCGGCTAGTCCGAGCGTCGCTTGCGCCTTGGGGCTATCCTCAAGTGCCATGGAAGCGGACCCGTCAATGACGACATCCAGATGTGGATTGACTTCGTCCCGATACAACTTAACGGTCAATTTATCACTCCGGGCGAAGCCGCCCCAATCGATTCGACGCAGATCGTCACCCGGTTGGTATTCACGGTGATCGATAAACTCTAGTGAACTTCCCGGACGCTTCCCCATTTGACTGCCAGCGATCCCAAAGGGGACGTTACGTGGTGCGGTCAGAGCGTATCGCGCCCCTGCACGTTCACCGTCTATGAGATGTTGTCGGTAAGTTTCATTCATTGTATTGGTTCATTAGTCAATTATGGTGAATTAGGGAAATAAGTAAACATTAAAAGTAGTAGGCACACTCTGTGTGCCGTAACTCCGCGCCCAACGTCCTGGCCTCGCTCGTTCATAGTGTTTAAGTAATTCTAAAATCTACCATAGTTCATTGGCTCATTGAGTATATATATTGGTTCACTAGAACGAAGGTTCGAGTTATCAGAATCCCCCAAATGTTGGGGAGCGCAGCCTATATCGGGGCTAGGAAGCCCCTCCCACCGAGATCTCTTGCGGCAGAACAATCGAGCAATGCCACAACTACGAATGAGGGGTTGGTGAATTTTGCCGCTAGTGTCCCGTTCGTCCGCTGGCACGTCTGCGCGCTTGACTTAAGGCATCAAGCATTCCATCTCGATCCGAAGATGTTTCAGGCTTTTCTGTTTGCTCTGGCGAGGGCTGTGCCGTCTCCTCATCCGAGGGTGATACTGTCGCTTGAGTTACCTCACGCTCTTCCCGCGGTATCCGTTGCGACACCGGTGTTACAAACCGGCGTCCGTATCTCATGGATAGCAAGCCTGTGCGGCGTTCCAAGATTTCGAGAAGTAGCAGGATGAGTGCGGCAATTAGTAGCCATGATTGGAGCGAGATTAGACGAGCCTGTCGTGGCAAGTCCTCCCAGATCTCCCCCAGATTAATCCTCTGTTTCCCGTCGGTCACTTTCGCAAGTCGCTCCAGCGTTGCAACCCCCGATTCGGTATGAGCAGGCTTGAACTCCGGTGAATAGGGTAGGCAGACAGGAGGGAGCGATATATTTCCGCCGCCCGGGACCTCTACCGTGGCTAATACTGTTTCGCTCCCGTGGATTGGGATGTCTGCAGCGAGGGTATCGGCAGACCTCCAAGATAGCTTGGTTTCATCAACAGATGGTGTTTGTCCAACAGCCCCACGGAGTACTTTCACGGTAGGCAGTTCTCTAAAAACCTCACCCTCCCGCTCCGGATTGAGATGAAGTTGTATCACATTGATTCCATTCTTGACTCTTTGTGTTAGTACCATCTCCTCGGGTAAATTCGGCGAATCCCCTGCTGTCCAGCGCACGAGACTCGTGAAAAAATTACCAACATCCTCCCAACTTGCAATGGAACCCGTGTACACCCCATCGGCTTCGCCTGTATAGCAGAGTACCCGACCAATCCCAGCTTGCCATGCTGCTATAACGGGTGCTTTATACTCGTCTACTGTCACGGCAGCGAGGTTCGCATCGGGACGGAGGTAACAGAGATTGTATCCGCCGATCAGAGAAGGTATCTGATATTGTTTGCCGGTCAGCGAGACCATACCGCCAGTTGTCCGAATTTTGGTCGGTTCCTCAATGAAGGTGCTACGTGCCACAACGAAGGTATCTTGGGCAAACAGGCGGGGCAACTCTTGAGCATTTTGAGTAAAAAAGACTCGCCCTTCTCCGCGGCGAGCGATGTCACGCAGTAACTCTGCGTCGACGTCACTGGCTGTGCCCAATCCGACGACACTGACGGTGATATTGGCTTTTCGGCATTCCTCAAGCAGTTCGCGGTATCGTCCGGGTTGCTCGGAATCAGCGGCATCCGCAAAAAGGATGATATGCCGGGTACCGGCTTCGGCTTTCACAAGCATCTTGGCTGCGGCAGAGAGTGCCTCGTAGATGAAGATGCCACCGCCCTGTGAACGGATGCGCAGGATTCTGCTCCGGTGCTGCGACTGAGTCTCGACCGGTGCAAGGTTTACGATGATGTGGGGTGAACTATCAACCGCAACCACACCGAATTCATCCATCGGTGACAGCATATCAAACACCTCCGCTGTGGCAATGTTAGCGAGGTGCATTTTTGTCCTGCCACCCCCTACTGTCATTGACATACTACCGGATCTGTCCATCGCCACTACGATAGCGAGTGATAGCTTCCGATGCTCTCTGCGCAATTCCATCGAGATCGGCATAATTGGTTCAAGCGGTGACCGGAAATACCCGCCTGGACCGTAAGCGTATTTTCCGCCTGTCATCATGACACCCGCGCCGGTTTCTTTCACCCAGACAGCAAGGGTTTCCATGGCGCGGGAACCGATCTCATCTGCCAGCGTATTTTCGATCAGCACAGCGGAATACCCAGACAGTTCATCGAGCGACCAACGGTACGCCGACGGTGGAGCAGTTTTCAGATCTAATCCACCCGCCCGTAGCAGATGCGCCAACCCCAAACTGGAAGCGGTAGTGACATGTAGAATAGGCCGCGGCCCTTTGATGCCAACCAGAATTTTTGCCCTATTATTCTCTGGCACTGGATCGGTTTCAGCTCCTGCAATCCGCACGGTATACTGATATGTTCCCGGTTGTGTCGCCTTATCCCGAAAAATGAGACGACTCAGTCCGGAAGGAACGCTCCGCGTACCAGCCACTAAGCGTTGGTTTCCGCGGAGCAGTTCAAATGAGATAGCACTGGGAATCGGTGCCTGTACCCACGCAGCAACCATGAAGGATTCACCGGGGTTGACCATCTCGGGCGCATCTATATGGGAAATAGCAATATCGTTTATGGACGTTCGCTGCATGAGTCGATAATCGAGGGGGATGCCCCGCGTTGCGGCTTGAGCGGCTACACCCGATGGGTCTTTGCCCGTCCATCTCCCATCAGAGAGCAGGAGCACTCTGCCGGGCGCGCCGCGTGGGATAAGAGCTACCGCTTTCTCAATCGCACCATTCAGGTCGGAAGCGTCGCCGTGAACCTCGCCGACAAATCCGGCAAACTTTCCGGTTTGGGGAGATTGTTCGAGAGCGGCAGCTCTCCCGAAAGAGACAACAGCAAGGTTAGAATCACTCTTTATGGCGCTTTGGATTAGATCAATCGCTTCTTTTTGCCTCGCGTCGCTGTCGGGAGGCATCGACTGACTTCTGTCAGCCACGACGACAACCGTACCTGCCCGGCTCGGCAATTTCACAGCAAGCCCACACATCGCGAGTAGAATCAGGCACAGTATTACGACGCGGAGCACTTCTAAGAGACGGGAAGGCATTTTCCACACACGCAGGGATATGATTAGGGGAATGAGTAGGAGCAGCCAGATGGGCTGGAGAAGTGTCATGATAGATACAATCTGATGTTATGATGCATCGGCTCGCATTGGTCATTCCTCCACGATAGCTGCGTAGACCAGCGGTTTGACAGTATGGCTCAACGCGGAAAAGGGGATGTGCTGTGCTAACGTGATTGACACTAACTCGTCCCGCGGTGAGATCCAGAATTCGGTGCTGGTTCCACCGATCCAGCCGTACTCACCGATCTGGGACACGGGCACCCAATCGGTTTGTTGAACGCGAACCGAAACACCGAGCCCGAAACCGAGTCCTCCATAGCGGTCATCAGGTTTTTTGTCGAGCGGTATCAAGTTATTGGGCAGATGGTTGCAAGTCATCAACTCAACGGACTCCGCACGCAATAACCGTTTTCCGGACAGCGTTCCCTTACATGAGAGCATCAGACAGAACCGAGCGAAGTCGGATGCTGTCGAAACTAAGCCCCCACCAGCGGACAGAAATCTCGGTTTCTTGATAAAGCTGGTCTTGGATATGTGTCCGGTGCCGCCTTCCGGTGCATCAATGGTTTGTAAGCCTCCCGTCGGTTGTGGACCGTACATGCTAGCTAACCGATCAGTCTTATCTGCGGGGACATAGAATCCGGTATCGACCATGCCCAACGGTTGGAAAATTCGTTCGGCTAAAAACTGGTCGAAGGATTGACCGGAAGCAACTTCGATGAGTCTGCCTAACACATCAGCGGCAATGCTGTAGTGCCATTTCTTGCCCGGCTGATACAACATCGGAATTTTACCAAGCCGCTGGACAAGTTCTTGTAGATTACACTCATGCAAGCGGTGTAAGCCCGCTTTGCGGTAGAGCTTGTCGGCTGCGGTCTTCCCGTTCATATACCGGACAGCACCGGGCAATCCAGCCGTATGCTGCATCAGATCTTGAACGGTTATTTCCCGTTCTGCTTTTACCGGCGTGAACACATCGGCGTCGGCGTCCTGTGCTACCTCCAGTCCACCTAATTCGGGCAGGTATAATGCAGCTGGTGCGTCGAGTGTTAGGTTTCCCTCTTCACAGAGCATTATCACTCCTACAGCGGCGATCGGCTTGGTCATCGAGTAGATGCGGAAAATTGTGTCTTTTTGCATCGGCTTTTCGGCTTCAATATCCATCATACCGTATTCTTCAAAGTGAGCCACTTGCCCGTGTCGGGCAACAAGGGTGACCGCACCGGCGAGTTGCCCTTTGTCAATGAACCCTTGTGCGGTTGAGGAGACATTTTTAAGCTGTTCTGCTGAAAGTCCTACCTCATGTGGAGCAGCGGTCAGACCGGAGAGCTTGTCGTTGTGGCGGCTGTATGTTTGTGCTTCAAAGATCGGTTGCTTGTTCACACATTCCTCCAATCGCATGTGGGAATTACCCCACGCAAAAGCTCGGTTCCTTTCTTTTATGGCAATTGTCTGAATCAGGATTCACACGGTTTGCGAGGGCGCTGCAAGCAATTCTTTCAATCTCGCGGACCGGTAGGCAAAAATTTTCTCTATATCCGGAGCAACGAAAAACTTTTGCACAAGCCTACCACCAAGCACAGCATACTCCACTTCATCTCTTACCAATGTGCCATCGGGGCTAGGAACAAAGGTATGTGTATGAACCCAACGGCGATAAGGACCCCGACGTTGTTCGTCGACGAAGGAGTAAGGTGGATGCCAAGCTGTGATCTCGCTCTGCCAACGGATGGGGATACCGCGCAGCTTCAGGCGATAGTCGATGAGCGTTCCAACTTTCATCTCAATTGGCGCGGGTGTTAGCATGCGGAAATGGAGCCAAGGTGGCGTTATCTCTGCAAGATTGTAAGCATCTGAAAAGAAGCTGAATAATTCGTCTTGCGACTTCTCAATTTTCTGTTCGATTTTCAGGTGGAATATTTTCATTTTGGGGACCTCAAAAAGGTAATGGATGAATGTCCGATCCGAAGATAGCATATGGGATTAAGCCAATACTGTGAGGATTTCTTTGTTTGGACATTTTGCCTTCTCCGGGAAATGTTTGATAGTGCTATATTTCACGTTTCACGAGACTTAGGTGTAGTGTTAAGATAGCGATGGCGAGCACCAGGAAGAACCACGCAAAACTTTGGTAACCCCACCACCGCAGTGTCGCTTCTCCCCAATCGCCCCAACGTCCGGTAGCCTTAGCCGTGAGATCTGACTCGGCTTGGTGAAGCGCGTTCGAGGAGAAGGTGTAGGTGTCAGTTCCTGCACGTATTTGATAGATGCCGACCGTTTCAGCTTTAAGGTTTATAGTTCGGTCAAGTACAGGCTGTGTATGTATCTCGCCATGTGGTGAAGCAACCTCTACAGATGTTGTGCCCGGTTTGGTTTTCAGTACGGCGATGTCGCCCAAGCGAAGGTTGGCGCGTTCCAATCCGGGGGTTTGCGATGCTCGCCACTGAAGGAGATTCCACATCAAGATGGGCCAATTTGGTGAATTTTGGAACGTCGAAAAATCTGGCTGTAGGCGCAATCGGATTTCATGTGATCCTGTAAACTGCTCGGTATCGGTCAACAGGGGCACGTTTCCTGCGGTGATAATCGGCGTGCCCATAAATTGCTTTTTCACGCCGGCTCCCCACACTACCCCACGGAGCGAAAGCCCTTCCGTCAATGGATGTGTTAGATCGATGACAAAAGGACCGAGATAAGCCGACGTTTCCGATTCCGTGATAATCCGCATCGACCACGCCTCGACGGAATCATCGGCAATCGCTGTATCATCGAAAAATACCAATTCAGGATCCGTTTTTGCAGACAAAGCTCGACCGGTTGATGCCAGTGCGTCCTCAACGAGCGAACGGAGCCGTACGTCTTGAATACGGACATCCACAAGCACCGGTTTTTGTCGTTGCGGTAAAAGCATTACCTCGTTATCAATTGCAAGGGCATCGTCGCGGATCCGTGCGTGCAACGGGGGTGTCTCAGGCGGCAGGTTCAGGAATACTCGCCGCGTCGATCGCGGATTGATTTCAAGGGTAGAGCGGTGCAGCGGTGGCACTGATTCTTTGGCAGCGGTGTCCTCGATCCGCACGATTAACTCTGTGCTGCCCACATGTGGCGAAAGATTGGTTATCTCCAACAGACACTTCTCACCCGAAACGATGGCGGTTCGCGTGGCGTTGACAAACGCAACGTTGGCGTGCGAAGTTCCGAACGACCACCACTGCACCCGATCTGAATCCAGTATCTGTGGTGGGGATTCATCTGTTAGGACAAGTATGAGGGCTTTGGCACCTCCGAATTCAGCAGCGAGGTTTACCGCTGCCTCCAGATCGGCAGATGGCGAAAGGCATTGCCACGCTTCAAGTTGTGTTATTGCCTCACCCGCGGTCCGTGCTGTTTCGTTTAACACCTGTGGCTCAGTACCTGCAAGCACGTAGCGTACCGCATAGTGGCGGTTAGCGAGCAGATTTAACCCTTGGTTGGAAAGTTGTTCCTCAAGCGCTACAATCGCTCGACTTTTGGGGGTCTCGTCAACACCTGCTAACATTGAGAAGGAATCATCGAGCACTACCATTAGTGGTATAGCACCTTGCGTCGTCCGAATGATTGGTGCTGCTACTGCGAGGGAGAGTAGTATAATAGCCAGTAATTCCAGAAAGAACAGTAGCGGTGTTTGCAGCCGTTCAACGCGCAAGCCGCCTTGGCGTGCTTGCTGCTGGTTCGCCCAAAGCATCAGGCTGGATACGGGGTAACGTCGCGATCGGGTGCGGAGCAGATAGATGGCGACAAGCCCCGGAATCGCTAAAAGTGAGAGGAAGCCAAGTGGAAGTGTGAAAGTGGGAATCATGAATCACCTCCACTGGTTCGGATGTCTTGTATTACCAATCAGACTCATGTTAAAAAAGTGCAAAACACAAAGAGAATGATGCGTGAAACGTGACAGTAATTGGTTCATTAGTTCATCGGGGTAATCGGCCCAAGAAACTTGCCCTAAGGTGCTCATTGAAAAGGAAAGCGCAAGACAATGAGAGAAACCGAGTTTGTGGCAGCAAGCGAGGAAACGAAAGTGATTATCACACTCCGCTGGACTCACTTGTTTGAGAATCACTTGCAGTTTCTTCTCTAAGAGGTCGAAAATCGTCAAGCTGCCTGACAAGCCACGGCAGGCTTAACGCACCGGCAAATCCCGCACAAATAGTTGCGATGACAACACCGTGCAGCACAAGACCACTTTCATCGCTAAACAACAATGGACCAAGAGGGCTAGCAACAAGCCATTCCTGCTCCCACTTCCCAGAAAGAAAAAAGAGGATGAGCGGTATGCTCGTCGTCGTAATACCGAATAGAACCAAAGCAATCACCCACGTATAACCACAGGTAACTCGGTCTGCCAAAAAGCGTCTTCTTATTACCGAGGCACCCAACGCGTAACTGAATGCGTACAGCCCCAAAGCAACCAGAGATCCCAAGGTTTCAAGGGCGTGGTCAAACATATAAGGGAAAAGACCTATCCATGCTGCTATCGGTAATGCGGTCAGAATTATCATTAAAGATGACCAGGCCACACCGCTGGCAGCACCGCTATAAAAGAGAAATGCTAACGAACGCGGTAATAGTCGACGCGGAATATCTTGGCGGACACGCTGTCCCAAATGCTCTCTTTCGCTGACCGCGACAAACAGAGCGATAGAATACAGAAGCATATGGATGAATCCCCACGTCCAGATCGGACCGAGGGCATTAACCTCAATACTCCAGATCGCTGCGACAACCCCGGTCAAGAACCACACTGCGGTAATGAAGATGCGTATAGGCAACGCCCGATTGGTAGATAAAGGGCTTATAAGCGCGGTCGATAGCAGAGCAAGGAGGCCAATGAGCGCCGCTCCACCGCCCAACACACCCAAGGCACCTCGCCAAAATTCCCACGAATCGAGTTGACTGCCTATGCCGGAGTCCAAAAGTCCGCCGGGTAGAAACATTACTACGATCAAGGGCACAAAAACAGTAATAATTAACCAAAACCATCCGATACCGAGAATCACCTTAAGGATTCGATTGGCAGGCAGACAACCGATGAGCATAGCACACTGGATACCCCCTGCCACCACGATGAAAATTAGCACGAGCAGAATGAAAAGCGATGGCAAGTCAACACCCCGTAACAGGTAGGTGAAGGTCATAAATGGCATACAGGCACTATAGAACAGGACAATGAGAATGAGGCTTGCGAAAAATTTGCCCCAGATGATTGAGCGCGGGCGGAGGGTTGTGATGAACAGGAGGTCGACGTTGGCATCGGCTCGCTCGCTGGCTAACCGGATGCCGGTATAGGCGGGCACAAACAGTAGACATGTCGCTAGCAGAATACCTAGCAAAACCCGACAGATGTTGCGTCCTGCATTAAAAGCCTCAGCAGCGGATTCATTTGTTAAGAATAGCGCCACGGTAAGCAGTTGAAGACAGAGAAAACAGATTAACACTACGATCGGGAATTTGCCTTGGACAGCTTGACGTAGTTCTTTAACAACGATAGGATTGAGCTTGTCGTTAATTTTTTCAAGGTTATCGGCGATCGATTTCATCCTACATCTCCCTTTGTCACGTTCATGAATATCGATTCGAGATCTCCGCCCCGCTGCTTGAACTCAACGATACGATATCCATCGCGGATCAGGTTTCCGAGAAGGTCACTGCACACTTCCTCAGAGCCGGTGATTTTCGCCTCTATCTCGTTTTCTAACTGGTTGACCGCTGCAACGTTGGGCATTAATAGTAATGACTTATGCAGGTCATCTTGTTGGCTGAGCGACCGGATAAGGACGGTATGCTGCTCAACTGCTGGCTTGGCAATGTCTTGCAACGTTCCGGCGGTAATAATCCGTCCCTGTTCGATAATAACAGCACCATCGCAAATTTCCGAGAGCTCAGTAAGGATGTGCGAGCTAATCAGGATGGCTTTGCCTTGTCCTGACAGAACTCTTAGTAACTCCCGTAGCTCGACTCTGCCTCGTGGATCGAGTCCGGCTGCGGGTTCATCCATTATTAACACCGGCGGATCATGGAGGAGGGCGCGTGCGAGACTCACTCGCTGTTTCATCCCCTTCGAGAGTGCGTGCAAGGTTTTGTCTCGAATTCCTGTGAGATTGGTAAATTCTTCGATGTTTTCGACTACTTGTCGGCGTTGTGTTCCAGCCAACCCGTAAGCGCGAGCAAAGAAGTCGAGGTATTCATGCACAGATATATCCCGGTGCATGGGGAGGGCATCGGGCACATATCCAATCAATTGACGTGCCTGCTCCGGCATCTCCACAATTGAGACACCATCAATTTTGGCATCACCGTCTGTTGGTTCATCAAGCGTCGCCAAAGTTTTCATAGTTGTTGTCTTGCCCGCGCCATTGGGTCCGACAAATCCGACGATTTCCCCCGATGAAAAACTAAAAGAGATGTCATCAACCGCTCGCGTTGCACCAAAATCTTTTCTGAGATTAATGATATTGACTTGCATGTATGTGATATATTCAGTTACCGCAGAGACATGTCAAAGGAGATTGCAAAACACTCAAAGAAACCGAGTTTTCAAGAAAAAACTCGGTTTCTGTTACACATTTTTTAATATGAGCCGCAATAGAAAGATTTTCCGTTGCGATGTTTGTGTTCTTCGCGTTAAATTTTAATCCATCATAACCGGATTATTCCATTATTCCTCTGCCAAGACGCCGTAAACGACAGCGCTATATTGTTCGTCCGTCACGTCCCGCAATCCCTCTTCAATAAATGGAGAGATGTCCAAGGTAGCGATATAACAACCGGGGCGTAGATATTCTTCCGGGGCTTCCTTAAGACGTTCAATATTTTCTATCCAATTATCAGAGGTAAATATCCCGCGCAAGCTAGACATTTTACCATCATAGACACTAATATCTATCGGAAGTCCCCTACCTGTTGTACGATGCCTAATTGAGATAGCGTATGTACGCCCCGAAACTCGATCTGTTATCTCCCAATCGTGCCCCACTGAAGTAGTGGAAACAGCAACATCATTGGAGAGCACTACACCATGCGTTTCCAACTCATTTCTTAATACAAGTGGGAGGTCCCCATTGTCCAATTCTGTATCAATAGAAAGATTCTGGACCGCAAGCTGAAATACGCCATCGATTCCATCCCGACGACCAAGACGTAAATCGGGCCGTGACACCAGTTCTGCTTCCTCTCCAGCGGAAATATTGTCCGCAGAATGGATTGTGCCATCTCTGTCTGCCAACCAGAATTGTTTTATGTTGACACCTAGCCCATTGACAACTCTCAACCTAGCGTCTTCCCGTCTGACAGTGACGCGTTCACGCCTCATTTCGCTCTTGCGGACCATAAAATGGGATGGAACGCGGGCGGTTACCCAGCCACTTGCCAAGTGTTGATCGTGTGTCCAGTCGACCGTCCGCACTGTACTCATGGTCTTGGAAGTTTGAGGTGTCAGCTCCGTCTCATAACCGAAGTGCAATCCGTCGCCCGGAGTCAGTGCTGAATAGAAAGCCGTCCAGCCAATGGTTGTGGCACGGCGTGCTCTTTCGTCAAGAATTGTCAACCCCTCTGTACGGACATGGCGTTTCCACCCTTCAGCAACAGTTGCGTAGGCAAACACAGCGAAACAGGTAATCAGCGAGATGACGGGGGTTGTCCAAAGCATCCAGATGCGCCGCCTTTTGCGAGACAGTACAATTAGGTTTGCCGGACCGATTGCCACAGTAAAAAGAAGCATCAGCAGAAACAGTCCCCGTACAGGAATCCTCACATTTTTTACCAGCGGAAACATGCTGTTGGCTTCCTCAACCGATCCTTCCCATTGCCACGGAGCTGCGGTTTTCAGCCACGATTCTACAACCCAGCCCCACTGATTCTGATTTAAACCTGTCGCACCCACCTCAGGGCTCACGATACACTGACCAAAACCGACATCGTAAGCAGCAATCCTCGCAGAATCGGTGGCAAGTTCAGACTTGAACGATTCGTGCAATTCCCAGCTTTCGGGGAGCTCTCGTCCTCCCAGCACAAGCAGGGCACCGCCGCACTCCACGTAACGCCAAAGCGCGGACTGAACATCGGGCGGCATCCGTCGGATATCGTCACCCGTGACGATAACACCATCATAGCGTGAAAAACCGAGCCAGTTCGTGCTCCACGCCGACACAGGCAATCCATGGTCCACCATTTGGTAGGCGGCGGGGTCAAGTATCTCGTTAATGTAGGTATGTAAGTCTGTGGTATCCACATTGCGACTTATCAGGATCCGGAGTGATAAGGCGGCCCCTCTCGAACGCCCCATCGTACTTATTGATGTGTGCGGCGGTGTACCGACACCTACTGAAACACGCGTCCTACCCCCCGATACGTCCAGACCGTGTTGAGTAATATGTAACGGTACCGTCTCCTTTTGTACTTCACCATCAATAGCAACTCCTAAAGCATTGCCATGCAGCATCACAGGCGGCTGGAATAGGGAGACATGGGCTGTCGCAGAGGGACCAACAACAACCGAGCGGGTAATTTCTTGGATTCGATTCCCAGACATACGGAAACTTACGCTCGGCAAAATCAATGTCACCCGACGGGCTTTGTCAAGTGAGCGATTCGATACGGCAATCTTGTATTCTGCATATCCGTGAAAACTGTTGCTGCTTGGGTCGAGTTCAGGTGTGATTGTTATATCATCAAAATCCTTCTGTGCGAAGGCATTGGAGGCGGCACAACACATCCACACGCCAACCAGAAACGAGATGACATACGGGACAGAATACCTCATTGTTGATTGCCTCATTTCAAGTTAGTTATAGAAACAATGTTTCACTGTCGCGATTGCTAAATCGTTGAGGGATCCACAGCCACAATGCCTGCGGAAATGTAGCGGGCAAAATCTGCTGTATTGAAAGTCAAGATATGTGTTACACCATGCGAAATCATTGCGGCAACCAATCGAGCCTCGTAAACCTGAACACCTGACACACCATAATTAACGATAAGTTGTCTCCATTCAGAGTACACAGCAGGTGAATCTGAAAGCAAAGGAAAAAGCTGTTCGATACGCCGTAAGTGCTGATCTGCTTCCAATGGCGTGAGTCCAAAACCATTTCGGTCAATGGGACGAGTTGAAGCGTTCCAAAATTCCGCGAAATTTTGCGAGACAGCCTGTAGTTGGTGGCCATCTGCCCGCAACTTACGCGCAGCAAGCCGAACAATTCGATGACGCAGATCAGTTCGATATGAAAACCGCAACAAAAAATTGGTATCAGTAAGATAAATCATGACTATAAATGTCCTTCGTATAGTCCTTCGCGGCTCACTGCGTAATCGGATAACGGCGGACAATCAGGTCCAACAGATACCATAAATTCGTCCGCTAATTGATCTGCCAAGGCTTCAAATTCATCATCAGATAACTGTGAATTGTTACTCATTAATGTCTCCACTGTAGCCTCAAGAATTTCCAGTAACAAATGACGAACGGCATCTGTTTCACCCAAGGATATACTTTTGCGTATTTGTCTCTCAATGTTAGGGGGAATTTGAACTGTGATTGTCATTGTCTTGCACCTCGCATCCTTATTGGTATGCAGTATGTCCAAACTTTATCGGCCAAGTCATCAACCAACAATTCTTTCTTTTTGTACTCCATTCTTCTTATCTTCCGACCTGCCAACAATTTAACCGCCGTAAAATAAACTCATGCCGAACGAATCTCTAGGTCGTCGGGCAGATTGAGGTCGGTTTCGTCGAGGGCAGCGAGGAGGTTATCCACAACCGTAAAGGTGTCTACACCGTCGAATCGGGCTTGATAGTTTAGAATTACACGATGATTCAGGACGGGCGCAGCAACTGTTTTCACATCTTCAAAGCCGACAGTCGGGCGTCCGGAAAGCAACGCAGATGCCCGCGCCGCCTCTGCCATCGCGATTGCTGCCCGTGGCGAGGCGGCGTATGTAACATATCTTTTTACCGCTTCGGTAGTTTCAAGTGCGTTCGGATGGGTGGAAGCAGTCAGACGTGAGATGTAACGCGAGACCGGCTTGGGCAGGAAAATCCTATCCATCACATCGAACAACTGGCGCAGTTCCTCAGCACTTATTGACCATGTAGGGGCAGGTGGTTCGCCGCGTCGGCGCGTTGAGATGATGTCATCGAGGACCTCTACATCGGCGTGGGGGACAATCAATTTGAATAGGAATCGGTCCAACTGTGCTTCTGGCAGTGGGTATGTTCCCTCCAACTCAATCGGGTTCTGAGAAGCGAGAACAAAAAAGGGATTGGGAAGCGTGCGTGTGTTGCCAAGCAGCGTAACAGAACGCTCCTGCATCGCCTCAAGCAGGGCGGATTGTGTCTTAGGGGAAGCGCGGTTTATCTCATCGGCGAGCAGAATGTTTGTAAATACTGGACCCGCTTGGAAACTCATCTCGCGTTGTCCTTCCGGGGTTTGCTGCAGGATATGTGTGCCGACAATATCGCCCGGCATGAGGTCGGGGGTAAATTGCACGCGATTAAAGTTGAGGGTGAGCAGTTGCCCCAACGTTTTGACGAGCGCGGTTTTGCCGACGCCCGGTACGCCTTCAAGCAAGATATGCCCTTGACTCAAAATACCGATGAGCACCATGCGATGGAGCGCAGAACGTCCGAGTAGAACGCTGTCCAGTTCTGCAAGTACTTTCGCTGTGAGCTCAACAGCGGGGTTCAGCTCTTCAGGCTGAAGTAGGTTGACGGGTTGTTTGTTATCTGACATGGTTGTTTAGATGTGATATAGATCAGGAGTGAAGCTACCCAGAGAAACCACGTTTTTCGGAAAAACGTGGTTTCTTTGCATCTACCTAAATTCAATTTGCTGCTATCAATACTTCCTCTGCTTGACGAGGCAGTTCAAGGAGGATGAAATAAGATTCGGGATACAAGTAGTCTTCCCCAGATTCATCCACGACTCTCATATACCCCTCTTGGGTTGCTGCTTCATCTGGCAGAATTTGGTAGAGCTTCCGCTTTTCAAGATCTTCACAATCACTATTTTCAATGCAAAGTGCAAATTGAGTTTTTTTTATAACTTTTCGTCCAAGAATTGTCCAGACACTGTGCTGTTCTGTGTTGTCAGGGTCTTTCAAAATACCGTTTAACCGCCCCTTTATGCCGAGGCAGAACGGTTTGGGAGACGGACGAACCGCCGCCAGCGGTCGCTTCGCTGAGTGCCCCTGACTGCGGTGGAAGGTTTGATGTTTCGACGGACGGTGCTCCGACGCTAAGGCCGACGATTTCGCTATCCTCCAGAGAGGCGATGTCCGATAGTGGTAGGGCTTCCGCTTTGAACTTTGCACCTTCCTCAGGAGCGCCGTCGGTCCAGGTCATGGGTGCATTGCCGGGCCCTCGACCAACGCCTCGACACCATCCACCGATAGACTGGATTACTGACTTACTATCCGCATTCTCAGCGAGGAAAGCAGCCAGTCCTGCGCTATCACACTGCCCAAGTCGTTCAGCAGCTTTGAGTGTTTCCAGATCAATCAGATTGAGGGCATACAGTTCCGCCAACCGATCATTGATGTCGGTTTTGGACAAGCGCAATGCAGCAGAAATTGATTTAAGTTGCTCAAGCGTGAGTGAATCTGCATTGCTCTTCACATCGGGAAGCTGCGCTGCAAGCAACGCATTTTCCTGCGCTGCCTCTTGAACCAATCCGGATAAAGTCGCCATTGATTCCGCCAAAAGCTCGGCGTCCATCTCAGATCCTTCATTTATCAAGCCTTCGGACAAAGTCTCCGCTTCAGTCAGGCGTTCCGTTTCGCTTAGCGCTTCCTGTGCAGCATCCGCGGACTCTTGCGTGAGGGTATTCGAGAGATGGTCGAGCGCTTCCCACGTCTTGACCGGATCTTCGCCCGAAGCCTCTGCGTGGAGTTGATCGAGCTTTTGTTCGAGTTTCTCGGCTTCGGCTAAATCGATAATCTCCTCCTCCTTGAGAACATCGATTCCATCCGCCAACTGTTTTACCTCTTCGCGAATATCAAGCGGTTGTGCCTTAGAAATTTCCACAAAACGTTGTGGTATCAGAAAACTGACACACACAAATAGAACGGCACCTGCAAAGCGCCCCCAAGCGACACCACCGCGCCAACGCAAACGGGGTGATCGTATCCACGGCATCTGTTTTTGCCAGTTGCCTAGCTCTACGGTTTCCGCTGCCATCATCAGTCCACCGGCACCACTGTATTTGTCAAGACTTGCCCGAAGTGCAGTTCGCGTCGGGATTTGACGCAACGCTAGCAGGACCGCACAAGCGATGGCGAGTATCAGACCAACACCGCCGCTAAATAAAATCAGGGGGGACATTCCATTCGCTGCACGGAGAACAACGGTAACTGTTCCCCAAACAAGCCCCCAAACAGTTGTCACAGTAAGTGTTCTCCTGAGGATTAGAAGCGCTGCGATCTTGATCCTGAATTTACCAATTGTCTTATTGTCAGCGTTCATACAAGCCTCCCTATTAGATCTACAGAGTCGTAAGGGATTCAGAAATTGCTACTTTACAATCGAAATTAGAACGAGTTTATAGCCGTTCATTGGTCTCAAACGTCTCTTATCCCTCGTGCGATGACAACCTGTCCACACGCCCTGTAAATTAATTGAGACACGCTCTTTACAAATGTTTGATTAAGTATACAGATTAGTGTTCTAAGGAAATTGCCATTGTGATTAATACGGTGGACGGCAAACAGATACAGAACGTTCTAGTGCGTGTGAGATTCATCTTCTTTGGGACCGGACCCGATCCAAATCCTGTACTCTGAACTCGTATGCCCATGGATAGTTTATTGGATTCTGTCGAATCTTGGCGCCGCTCACCTCGTATTCCTCATAGTACTGTTCGGCATCCTCAACCCCCATCCAGATCCATGTGCCGGGGTGCCCCTGTTCGCCCTCACATAGCATGATAGAGAAGCCATCCCGTTCTACACTTCCGATATCCGGGGGATCGCCCCAATCCCATTCCTTCCTGAAACCGAGGGCATTTACATAATAATCAAGACTCGCAGCAAAATTCCTGACATACAGAATGGGTATGATACACTCGACCTTTGCTGGGGTTGTACTGGACATCTGAAGTGGCCCCTTTCCTAATAAATGAAAAACATCAATGCGATATGAATGGATACACGGGAAAACGGGGAACAACTGAAGAGTTTACTGTGTTAAAGCCTAACACGCACTTTTGCTAAGATACATCATGCATTGGCAGATGTCAACAGGAAATGTAGGATAATGAGTCGGTCGGGATCGAGAAAGAGCAGAAACGCTTAAAATTGGCAGGTTTCTTGCAACTCCACAGAAACAGTGTTACTAACGAAAAATTTGTCAATCAGCTTACGACAGAACATAAAACAGTTTGAAACTGTAAGGGGAGACGCAAATGCCAAAACAGAGACAGAGAGAGACTTATTCAGATTTGGAAGACAAGAGATCGCCATCATTGCCTACAGTTGTTTCCGAGGGAAGCGACCAAGAAGTGTCAGATGATATCGAAATTTCACGGGGTGCGGTTCTGGGCAGACCTAAACGTTACGGACACCTTATCCAAGAATTAGAAAAGGCAAAATATAGCATTAGGCAAGTTCAATTTACCACCTTATCGAAGGTTGTCAATAGGGCTTTCACGGGTTGGACAATCAAGACCCAGAGTTAGAATGGGCGCTGCGCTCTCTGTGCATTAGTGGACCAGATAGAGAACGTATAGCGCAACCTGGAGACAACCGAGAAAGCTCTCAATCGTGCTGAACAAACCACAATCTCGGTTGGGTCCAACTATTGACCGAACGAAAAGCGAATTGAAAATAAGGGTGGAAGGAGGAACGGTAGACGGAAGGAACTTGAACCGTTATTTAGATGGGAAGAGGATTGAAAGAATCAGCAAGGCTGGAAGTTGCCGCAAAAATTCTATGGGTTTTAAGGCTTGCTCTGAGGAGAGAAGATCTGAAATACGGATTGATTGTACCGTACGCAATATAAATCGGAACCCTTCAATGATAGTCTCAACGAAAAAAGGAATAAAAGGAAACGGCATCATTACTACCTCACATTTTTTCTTGTTTAATTTAATGAGTGCATTTATAGTAAAGTTTAGAATTGATTGGACACTCTGTACCGGCGCAGTTAGAAATCCTGGTCACGATTTATCGGACAGCGCCTACCAACCATGGGGAGCGAAAGTGTCTACATATTTTTAGAATTCACCATAACAAAAATAGGCGGAAAATCTATCCGCAAAACGATAACGGTAATTTCGTCCGCCCGGTTTCAAAGATAATAGTAAAGAACAGAAGTTGATCTTGAAATAGCCTCTGAACTTCATCTGTCCATCTGCGTCCAATGTTTTAAGTTTCCTCTTTTGGCACAATAAATTCAAAATAACTCCGGAATATCGGGGCACAGATACCGTGTTAGTCTAAGAAAGGTTATTTTATGCGTGTAACATGTGTAGTTGGTCTGTTTGTATTGATGATCACCTTAAGTGGTGCTGCCTCAGTACAGGACGAGGTGGGAAAATTGGTTTTTACCGTCCGTAAACCTTTGGACAACCGGGACGGTTTCCGAGCAGCAACGAGGACGTTGGAGAAAGGACGAGGGACAACCAAATGGTGGGAATTTTATGAGTATAATGTCTGCACAATGAATCCGGATGGAACCGATTTCCGCCAACTCACAGACGATGGGTTTTCCCGTAGACCCCGATGGTCACCAGACGGAGAGTATATCGCTTACATATCCGGGGTTGATGGAGCAGAATCGCTTTATGTGATGCGGGAAGATGGCACAGAGAACGAAAGACTCATCAAGAAACAGCATCGTATTCATGACTTCTGGTGGTCTCCACTAAGTCACGCAATCCTCGTTGTGGTTGAGATTGACCGTGCGCGAGATCGACTCGAAAACTGGGTCGTAACGATAGATGGTGAATCGACAAAACGCTGGAGAACCCGTCAATGGGCAAAGGGTTGGCTTCACTGGGATAGGAGAGGTGAGAAGGTAAAAGAACCGAAAAACAGGCTGCTTGAAGCGTTGCCGGACGGAATCAATTGGCCCGAATGGTCGCCAGATCGGAAATGGATTGCGTTTAAGACGGATGGGTTCCTCGCGTTGGCAGAACCGGATGTGGTCGGCATAACCGGATCCTGGTTTCTTCAAAACGATGAGCCGCCTTGCCAAAGGATAGAGGAGTGGTCGCCAGATGGCAGGCGGATTTTATTTTATACATCAGGTGAAATCTGCATCGCCACTGTAGAGAAGGGCCGGTTTAAGAGTTACCTTAATCTGAGCCTCTACAAAGGATGGGATGCAACGTGGCGGTCAGACGGGAATCAGGTCGCGTTTATTGGGAGCGATCAGGGCGGAAGACGAACCAGCGAAATCTTTATCTTAGACGTTGCAACGGGCAAGATGCAGCAGATTACTTCAACTAGCTACGATTATTCTAACCTCCATTGGCGATAACTTGGGAGAAATGCGTAGGCGGGACAGGCCGCTTGAAATGGTTGACTGGCCTTACATGATAATCAGGGTAAGGAGCTAGATTTAGGAACTATGGAACAGTACAAACATACTCAGATTGGTTATCTTCTTCTGATTTCATACAGTGTAGTAGCGTTGTTTATGATCTATTTAAATGTTATGGTAGATTTTCATCCGCTTGCCTTCGCCGGTCTGATTATCGTTCTAATTGTCCTTCGGGTATTTAGTCGTTTGACAGTGGTAGTCGATGACCAGATGATAAAGATTGAATTTGGGTTGAGAATTATCCGCAAGACGTTCCCCTTAACAGAGCTTGAAACATACCGTGTGGTTAAGAATCCTTGGTATTACGGTTGGGGAATAAGATTTACGCCTCAAGGTTGGCTCTTTAATGTCTCTGGTTTTTCAGCGATTGAGCTGCAGATGAAAAGCGGGAAGCGATATCGAATAGGGACAGATGATACCGAAAATTTAGCAGCGGCTCTTGGCAAAGCTCCGAATGATGTTCCAGTTGATGGACTATAAAAATAGTTCTTCCAATTTTTCACGGTAAAATGAGCCCTCCTCGGTCAGGAGCAGCTTTCTCAGTACAACGTAGCCATTTCTCCTGAATTCTTCTTTCAATTGACTCATTTCATTCTTTTCCTCTTAAGACATCAAACCCCCAGTTCAGAAAATGTTCACAGGTTGATCTGCTTTATCATAGGAAGGCTCATCACGACAGATTTCTTTGTAGATTGATTTTTCAAAACAGAAATGCTGGTATCGAGATCTTAATAGAAGTCGCTCACAACTGGGTATCTCCCCTACGCCCGTTCGGTTTCAGATTTACCAAAGTTCAGCAAGATATACAGCAGAATCGCACAAATAATCATAACCCAGTAGAACGTCAAGAATCGCCATCCGCCAATGGTAACGGCGAGAATTTCACTGGGCAGTAGCGGTTTGAATATCAGATAGAACAGTGCTTCACTCCCGCCTGTGGCACCGGGCGTCGGTATGAATAGCGTAAGGACGAAAATGAGCCACTGTAGTAGCAGAAAGCGGATGAATTCAACTTCTACCCCTAAACTCGCGACAAGCATCGCAGCGACAGCATTGCGGCATATCCATTGTAGCCCTGCAATGATGACGCTTAGCAAGAGGCGTGATTTACCTGTCCCTCCAATCGTTTGACAGACTTTCAAAAAATCTACCCCTACCGCCTTCAACTGCTCCTGAAGTTTCTCCCACCTCCGAATTCTTAATCCTGACTTTCGACAAAGCAGCGCCAGACCACCGCCCCCAATCACACCAACAATTAGGCAAGGTAACACCCAATGTAGATCAATTCCCTCTGCAATCAGATCGAATACCGGGTGATTCCATGACGATGAAATAGTCATCGCAAGTGGCACCGCCACCATAAAAAAGAGGAGATCTTCTAACGTCGGCAACGTGGTTACACACGCTGCTGCGCCGGTCCTAAGCCCGGCTTGAGCGAGCATGGCAATCTTCAAGGGACCACCACCAACAGCTGTCGGCGTGACAGATGCAGCCAGCTCATTGGCGAGAATGATTTTAAAGAGTTTGACCAGACCGATACGGTATCCAAGGAATCGTGTCCACATGATGGTGCGAACGGTGTGCCCTAACAGAGGAACTAGCGTTAGCAGCATTGCCAATAAAAGATAGCGCCCATCGAAACTGAGGAGTTCAGCAAGTTTCTGACGGTCCGTCGTCCAGAGACAAAAGGCTAGGTTGCCAACCACGCCAACAATGACGAGAATAAGCAGAGGCTTGACAATCTTGTCGAGATTTAGGAGGGACATTCCATTAAACTTCTGTTTTGACATGTGATTTAGCTTGGTCAATTGTTCGATATCCCTTTCTAGTTTCCTCGTCGACGTGGTGAAATTATACGCAAAGGATGTTACGCGCTCATGGCAAAGTTATCACAAATTCATAACATTTCTTTTATTTGCGATTTTGTCAAAGTTCTGTGAAATTTCCGTAACATAGCACTGCTATAATGGTACAAACTACTAGGGGTGGATTCATAAAACGTCAGAACTGAAAACTCAGTTTCTATTTTACTCATAGTCATTTGGGTTATTCACAATAATCCTTGGAGGTTACCAATGACACAGCAAAAGAAGATTCTGTTCATTTGCGGCTCGATGAACATCACCACTCAGAGGCACCAGATTGCACAGGCGTTGCCAGAGTATGCACACTATTTCACGTCTTTTTATGTGGACGGCTTCCTCGCCTTGCTTAACAAGTTGATGCGAGTTGAGAAACACCTTTCATATTGTGAGAGATCGGCTTTTCAAGCAGTAGATGGCACCCTGCCTCAGCCGCGGGAATTGCAACATCGAGGTGGTATGCGGTTGGATTGCTAACGATGACCGCATCAGGCTGATGACGATCTAGAGCCTCATATAAATCATGCTCGGTCGGCAAACCTGTGAGTTCTGTATCAGGCAATGTTGAACGCCCAGAACGCAAGAGAATGATATTCGTCTCATTCAGGGATTGAAGATTGCGTAGATGGCGGCGACCAATAGAGGCGAGTCCGGCAATCAGAATTTTCATGCGGTGCAACCTCCTTGCTGTTTACCGCTTCTTACGAGTTGCGGATTTGGCTATCAATAGTTAGGGCAGCGCCGCTTGATTTTGGCGCGGGAACTATCGCCACAACTCATAATTTCTATTAACTTGATTATACATTTTCGTTATTGTAGAATCGTCGCTTTTATATGGATTTTTTGCGAATTTGATATTACAGAATCGTCGCTTTTGTATGACTTTCCTGCAACATTTGACACACATATCCGTCGGCATCCCTTGAACGGTTACATCGTTGCCTACGAACCCTCGGATATTTTTCCGCTTGATCCAAATCGGAGAGCGTTGTATAATCACTTGAGTTGATTTATCCTGCTACAACCGAACACTCTAAGGAGCTGAAGGACATACAAGCTATGTCTTTAATTATCATTTCTAATGCTACAAATCTCCCCATCATTGATGCTGTTAAACGCATTGCTGATCAACACCGGACTGAACTCGGTTTTCACACTCGTCAGGCTTATGTGGATAGCCTCAATAAGGGAGAGCTACTGATAGCGAAAAGAGCTGCTGAGGTTGTCGGATTCGCACGCTATCATCATAGGCGAGACAACCGAACAACGCTCTACGAAATCGCGGTTACTCCTGATGGTCGAGGTAAAGGAGTTGGTCGTCGGTTGGTAGATGCGTTGATTGCCGACTGTCAACGTGTGTCCTCGCGATGCATTCGGCTATTATGCCCTGTGGAGTTACCAGCGAACCGTTTCTATGAAGCGGTTGGATTTATTCGCTCAACACGCCGCAGTTTGCTCGGAAAAAGCCGCCCATTATATGAGTGGGAACTTCCGGTTCTACCAAATCGAAAAATTACGTTTGTGGCATCATTAACATCAGTAGCCTCCGACCTGAATCAATTGATCCAACTATGGGAAAGAGAAGGTCCCAGTGAGAGGCCATTCAATAAGTGTATAATTACACCGCTATTCATTGAACGTAAATCTTTCGATTATGTACGGGACATACATGAACGTTGGGGAATTGATGTCATCTTCGATTCTGGTGGCTTCTTTGTCCAGCAAGGAAGAATTTCATACGATGAGTTATTTTCCAAACTCCTTGATTGTTATCTTAAACATGAATGGGCAGAAACATATGTACTCCCTGATTTTGTTCCAACATCAAGGCAGTCGTCTGATGAGGTGACCGAAAGGGTGCGCGTCACAGCGGCTGAGAGTGTTAGATTCTTGGATAGGCTTCCCACCGACTTGCGTCGCCGGGCTCTCGGCGTTTTACAGGGACATACCCCAGAACACCTTAAATACTGTTTTGACATATACATGGACAATAGCTTACAACGCATCGGTTTTGGGAGTTTCGATACAACGGGTGTCAATGCAGAAATTAATCTGCTAACCGCTCAAGCCGAAAATCGCCTCGTTTTTGTGCGCGATCTGATTCGGCGTGATTTTCTTAATGGAAGAATTACGTCTCTGCCGGACTTACATTTGTTCGGTGTTAGTTCTCCGAATATCGTAAACCAATTCAAAGGTTACTTAGCGACTAGTTTTGATAGTTCTGGATGGCAGCGTACCGCGGGATTCGGAAATGTTTATTTACCATTTATGGGTCGGAGGAATGTTAGCCATAAGTCAACTGCTTTGACGATTACTAAGGGTATGACCGCAAAGGAATTTTACGCAGAATGTGAGCGTACAGAACATTCGTGTCCGTTCTGCCAAGACTTTCCAAGACTTCAAAAAGATCGGTTTGTACGAATGTGGCACAACGCAATCGTTTTTTCTGATATGATAAAAAAAATAAACCAAGTTGAACAAAGCAAAATTCCAATTCAACTCAGAGAACCTAACGTCTCAATAGATTCTGCATAACGTATGTTGATAGAGAGTTGACGATGAAATCACGTGTCCATGTTTTCCATACGAAGCATGACTTCAATCCCAAATTAGCCTGGGCAGCGTTTCAACTATTAGCCGAGATTGACTCTGATGGCATTTCGGCCACCAACTTGCACAACGTCGCAAAAGTGGTAGGATCACCCTTAATTCAACGTTCTAATTTAAGTAAGCTGCTTGGCTCTATGCAGGACGTTGGATTAATTGAAAAAACGCAAGATGGGGTTGTGCTTTCCAAGGGAGGCCGAGCCCTCGCAAAAGGACTTGGGGGCTATGAGATAGGCTTTCGGGCAGCGGTTCATTGCCTTTACGCTTGGAAATGGGTTTGGGAACAAAACACTAAGGTTGCTTCGCCATCATGGAGCTACCGTCAAGTGTTAAAGCAAATATTAAGTTCTGGATCTGCAGGTATTGACCCGGATGAAATTGTGTTGCAGCTAGTTTTCGCCGCTGAAGAACAATTCAAAGCGGTGAAAGTTTCCTTTAGCAGGTCAAGCGTGAGTGGTGTGACAATGTGGCTTGAATCTCAAGCGTTACCTCTTATTAGGAAAGAGGGACATCGTATATGGTATCAAAATGCTTCAATTCCTATGGCCGATTCTATGCGCCTTCATTTAGCTGCGCTCTGCGGTCTTAATAGTGGTGAGGTTGTACTGGATGATGAGAATATGCAATTGCTGGCGGAGTCAGTTTTAATCCGGCCAGATGAACTAGCGAATCCAATAGAAGATTTTATGCACGATAGTGAGGAGTTTTTGTTGGTATCAACAGCACCAAATCGGGTAATCTTTAAAGGCACGAGGGATCCATTCATAGAATGGGTAGTCCAATCTGCTGTATGAATACCAAATTCAGAAGACAATCATAAAGAGAACTTATGAACGACAACCACGAAGAACGCTTGCAACTTTTACCTATAGCAGATACCATTGGCAGTACGGCTGCACAAGAAGATCCAAAAAGGATACTTGACCATTACAACCATCTTGCCAACCAACTTTGGCTGTCATCAAAAGTCAGTGAGGTTGCAGATGGTGTATTTTCAAGAGTGCAGCAAGGATACACCGCGTGGGGAAGCCTAAGTGGTCCGTATGGATTCGGTAAAACAGCATCTGCAATTGCTTTATGGGCACATGCAAAAGATGCTGATTTTTTAGCAATTCCCCCCTTGTCGTGCACCAATTTTAATGAGTTAGCTGCTGGAATCGCCGCGCTTGCGGGTGAGCAGAATCCAAAAATTAAAACACAGGTTAATAAATTATTTCGGACGATTTTTACAAGTGGCTTAAATCCAATGGTACGGGAAGATGCCAAGCGTTACTCTGTGTCCTCTCGTAAAGTTCGTCAAATCTATCAAGATAAGTTTTCTGCCGGCCAATTCACGTTAGATAATCATCCCCACCGAACTGTTGAATTTCTTTCAAAGCTTGGAGAACTTGCAGCAAAATATTCAAAAGGCTTGGTGATTATCCTTGATGAACTCCAGCAGTTGCTCGGTCCTCTTGATGCTCGTACTATTGTTCAATTCCGTGAATTTGTCTGGGGGATGCGTACAGAGCGTTCGCACTGTGGTGTTATTCTTGCTTTGGACTCACTCCTTGAGGCAAGGTTAGCACGTTGGGCAGCTGACATCCTTCATAGAATCCGTGAAAATGGTCCCGCGCTACAATTGACTGATATTTATACCCGTGAATTCCCTGTGTGGTTATGGGGGCAGTTAACTAACAATAATGGGAAAAGCAAATTAATCTGCCAATCGGATGCGTTGTCGGAGAGTGTCCTAGCGTCTCTCGGTCAGCTTGTCGAGAGGCCAGACCTTGCCAACGGACCAAGAACCGTTATAGATGTTTTCACTCGAGCAGTAACTTATCATCAAAAAACAGGTTCAAGTTATGATATACCCAATCTTGTTAGCGATGTTCATCAAGGTCAATTTCGTTACTTCGGGGAAGGAGCAACAATACAAAACGTCCTAACTCATATCCTCTCAGACGAGTGGATTCTTCAGGATGAGGGACGCAAAAAACTAGTAACAACACTCGCAGCTTTCCCGCAGGGTTGTTCCCACGAAATACTTCAACGCCACATCCCTGATAAGAAACAACTTGACAGGGCAAGGTCTGAACTGTTTGCCCCATTGCTTGTTGAACTTTCTGAGGGTTTAGCCTTAGAACGATTGCAGCAGGTTCGTCGAATTAATACCAATTGGGAGCAGATTCTGTCGCGCTGTTGGGAAACGTTGCCAGCTCTTGACGCTTTAGCTGCACAGGCCCCAAATATGATTCTTCGGACTCTTATCCCAAAACTTTTTCCCAAAGGAACTCCTGCCAAACCTGTCTGGGAGTGGCTTTCTGACGATTCAAATGCTATATTGACAGGTTGGTATATACTCCGCGGAACTTTTGATGATGACTACCCCCAAAGAGAAATTGCTCTATGCGTAACCGACAAAGAACCGGAGTCGCGGCCACGGGATGTAGATGCTTGCATTGCACTTGTGTGTGATCCCAGTGTAGATCCTGATGTCACACCCAAAGCAGAATTACTAGACAAAGATGATGATTGTTTCATTTTGATGCGGTTGCCCATATTAAGACCCTTGGAAGATCGAATTCCTGCCGAGCTACAGCGTTATGGGAAATATATCCAGCCGGAGCCATTTCGACCAGTAACGATTTTGACTGCCTTGCATGACCTTGAAGCATTTCTAGGGGACCTGATTGACAATTCTGACAATGCTGATGTACTTGTCTATCCGGAGGAACAAGCTGAAATAAAACAGGTAACGGCGTACGTTGATATCACGGTAGATTTTGTTCTTCGAGAACTTCTGGCAGGAACGATAGATATAGGAATAGGTTCACCAATCTCTCTCCGGGGACCGGAATTATTACGTGCCTTATTCACTCAAGCATGCCGTCGCCGATTTCCACAATACCAAACACTAACAAGAACAGGAAAATGGCAGGAAATCTTATCAAATTATCAAGAGGGAGTGAGTTCAGATTGGTTGAATCCGGCACAACGTCAAGGCTTCAAAAATATCATCATGCCCAAGGCAGAGATGTACGAAACCCTGTTCGGTCAAAAGAGTACAGCAGCAGGTGATAGTTTTATCAAAAAACTAGGAACATTTATTGAGGTAAAGAGTAATCCTAAATCATTTTCACTTCGTTTGGCAATGCATCCTGCAGAAAACACTCTCATTGGTTATCTTAAGAAACTTTCTGCGGATCAATCTATACCCCTTAATGCCGCTGTAGAATTCTTACGACATCAAGGTTACATACGGGCAGAAACAGAAGAAATAGTCAAAATCCTTGTCGCAAGAGAATGCCTTACAAAAGATTCTAATGGGAATATCCGATTCATTCCAAATCCAGAAATTGAACGTGGTCGCTTGCTAGTAAAAATTGCTGAAATGAATGATCAACTCTGTCGTCTTGAGGCAACCGATGATACTAACTTGATAAGTCAAAACACGTCCATAGCCAATTTACAAAAACACCTCCAACAGCAGCAAGCGCGTTTAGAATCTCTTACTAAGGAGGCAATTACGAATTTGGAGAGTAGTATTACCTATCTTCAAGACTTGATAGGAACCGTCAATGCTGCCGTTATTTCTACAGAGTGGTTAGATTCAGATTTAAGTACGCACCTAACAGGTATAGCGACTAAACTCAAAGGTGCACAAGGGGATCTGCTAAAAACCTTACGCCATGAGTTAAAACGATTTGAAAAAGAACTTAATTCATTCTCCGATTCTGTGAATGTGGAATGGGCTATCGCCCAGCAAGCCCAGGAGGCATCTTTTTTTAATGCTTTGCAGAATCTAGAGGAGCGTGTAACCCAATTTGCAAGACGGACTAAAGCACTCACTTTGTGGGAACCATTAATCAGCCAACTCCACTCAACTGCTGCGTTGTGTGCAAAAGTTTCCAAAACAGAATCTGCACTGACACAGACTTTAAATCAATTGGTGGATGAATTTAAAGAACGATTTGCCGCTGATTCATGGAACCCTTTGTTCACGTCAATCGAGTTTTCGGAGAGATTAGGAACGATTCAATCTGGCGTCCAAAGGCTTCTTTACGATTACGTCCAAATTTTCAATAGAGAATTAGAAGAAATCAGAAACCAATTCAATATCTTATTACCTTCAACGCAACCACCGATGTTTGACGCATCAGTAAAGGACAACCAAGAAGATGATTTGATTCATGAATCTTTCCAGAAATTATACCAATGGGCCTGTGCAGGTTTTCGTGCGGAAGTTATTGAATGCCAACGTAGGAAACATAGCGGTGTCCAATGGCGTAAGCCAAATAACCAGCGCAAGAGTTGGAAAACATTAGAAACGCAGATTAAGGATGAATTTCAGGAAGTCGAAGTAAAACTTGACTTTGAGAGGGTGCAGAATATTGGAGAAATGGTCTTGTTAATGCAACGCGGTTTTGCTTCTACAAAAGAAAATGAAGAGATCTTTCGTTTATATGATAATCCAGATACTCCCCCTAATTTCAATAAATTAGAGCAACTATTCGGAGAAGGGCAAATCCAGATTCGAGTTGAGCCAAAAAGTCTAAAGGGAACAAAGGATTCTCCCTGAATTTTTGATAGTATGAGGTTCGAGATGGCTAACTATGAAGAGTGGAACACAGCAATTGCTGAATACTTCATCAGTGGTATGCCAAGGGGTACGACCATTTATTTAGGTGTGGATGAACAAGTACTAATGGATATCGGTGCCCAATTTGGACAGTCAGAAGCTAGTGATGTGGATTGGGTTGAAGACTTTATTGAAGCAGTTAGATCCGAATGTATAATTGGTAACCGAGTTTACCTTGAACGGATTGCCAACTACCAATCGGATCAGATCCCGCGTTGTACTGCTTTTCTGGCGGCAATGGTCCTTGCGGCTCATCGGATGGTTGCGGAGGAAACCGAAGAAATAACTATTGCTCAGATTAATTATTTCACGCGTTTACGTCAAGTGCTTGGTTTGTCACACGAAGACGGTGGCCGTCCTGATGGCCTCCTTCCAGCGGGAGTTGAGGAAAGTCTGTGGAAAATCTGGGAATGGTGGTTAGTCCGAAACGGTTGGCTTTCTTCAACCGAGCGTGGAGAAAATATCGCTTACATGTACATTAACTATCCTCTCTCTCAAGCGTTGCTCCGTAAAGGAGACAAGGAAACCCTTGAGCGTCTTTTTCGGGAGCGAGAAAAATCGGGGGCATTAAGTCGTGTTTGGGACAGAGATATTGTAGGCTTGTGGGTACGAAGGCAGCAATTCAATTCAAAATATCTCACAGAGTTGATTCAAGAAAACGACTTCAGACGGCATCAAGCAATTACTGATGCTATTTACGATGTTTATATTTCTATTGACTGGGATCAAGGGATATCTGAAACTCAGCATCGTAATCGTGCAGTCATGCAACGTCGTCTGACCGCACAGTTGTATCGGGTGGAAGACTTCATCACGGGAAGTATCAATTACCATCTATATCCACGGCAACAACAGTGCTCTAGAGGTAAAATGCTAGAAGTAATTCAAAACGGTTGTGCATATCCCCTGCAAGAAGAACGACAAGGGTGGTTCCGGCCGTTATGGGTCGAAGATCCTGCTGGTGGAGTGCCTTATGAAGTGAGAGGCAATCCCCAAATCAGGGAACTCATCTTACCCGAACGTCAATTCTGGATTCTGGTTCGCGATCCAGAAAACGAAACGTCAGGCGTTTTTGCTGGTTGGGGATATCCTGGGCTTGGAGAGACGTTTCTTCTTCTGTGCCGACAAGAGTATGCTGAACAACTAGAAGCCTTCAAGCAGGAAGATTTACTTGAGTGGGATCACGATTTTCCGATAAATGATGAGTGGATTGAATATCGAGAATGCATGATTATCTCGCCAAGTTGGGCAGGCATAATTCCTCAACACCAAGACCTCTATGATGCCCTAAAGCCAACCGTCTCAGCGACAATTTCTTTGAAAGGAGGCCTAACAGCACCAAATCAAAGCGGCTGGTTGGAAGGATACCTACCTGAAATGACAGTTATCGCCTTCGATGACAGCGTTGAATTAAGGTTACTCGACGTATCTTGCCCTGATGAACCGATTATGGCTGAAATTGTCAACACGAATCAACTAGTGAATTTTCCTGCTCTCGATCCCGGAGACTATCTACTTGAAGCCTATAGCTTAGGGAAACTTGCAACTCAACGGACACTCCGAATTTTATCTTGGCACTCGCTAGATTGTCGGCAACCTGAACAACCTTTTCACACAAATGTAGGAACTTTTACCCTATGTGGTACCATTATCAAAATGAAAAACTCTGAGGATAATGGAGAGGAGTAAGATGGCAAGACGATATGTTGGTGTGAGTACAGTTGGCAATCCGACGGAGATTTTCGAGCGCATCCGCAGAATTGTCCAAATGCAGAAGCAGACACGGATGATACCCACCGTGAAATTTGAAAGAAGACCGAGCGGACAATTTTACGTTTTTCTAGCTGTCGAAGATACAGAGGGAATGCATCTGCCTGATGAAGTGGCAACTGTTCTCCAGCATGCAGGTTTAAGAGGGCATCCTCTTTGGCCAATAGAGCCTACATCACTTCAGTCAATGACAGGTTCAACAGAACTTGAAACTCATAGTCTCAATGCGCTCAAATATAAACCCCTATGGTCTAAGAATGTAGGTGACCCATTTGACTTATCCGATTCACCATTCAATGAGGGGAATACAGAGGACAGCTCGCTTGGTGAACGGTATAATCGATTAATCAACTGGCTTTCCGCCAATGCAGAGGGCACTTGGCAAACTTTTGCACGAGTCTGCGATGTTTTACAGTTAGCAGACAACATAAAGGGTGCTAGGTCAATCCGCAGACGTTTGATGCTTCTCGGTTACATTGAAAGTTCAAGCGACGGACAAAAATGGTCGATTTGTCCAGCAACCTTGGTGCAATGTGCGGCTGAACCGGATATATGTTTTCTGGCTGGTCAGCAGACACCCAATTTAATAGAACAACTCAGCGCACATTGGGCAATTGAAAATATTCCACAACCAGGCTACCAAGGCCCGTCGTGTGTAAAAGTCCATAGTAATCTTTCAACAGATCTTCTTGTCGACGAGTTGCAAGTCAAGACTGTAGGAGTTGTTTCTGTCCAACTGGCTAAATTGTTGCCTGACTTGGAGGGTTGGAAAGCCATCCTTACCTCCATTGATCGAATTGACACAACGCACTATAATATTGAGATCTGGAATGGCAATCAATTTAGTCCATGTGACACATTTTATGAAAGAAACGGACAATATTTCGGTGAATCAGGAATGTATCGCTTGAGACGAGGCACAGACGCCAATACTTATCAAATTGTCCTCTACTTTGATGAGCCCAATCAGCGATGGTTACGGGGGGATTGGTATGGTTTGCGTTTCCTTACATACGATTCTATTGGCCGGGATTTTGAAGTGGCATATGATTCCGACACAAACGATCTGCTGATACCCTTAGATGAACATTGGCCATTGTTGTATGAACGAGCATTAGTCCTTGCATCAGGCAGTCTACCGGACAGGCCTGAAAATCCACGGTGGCTCAAGTATTCAGGCATATCTAGCGAATTGGTTCAACAACTCACCGGAAAACTGAATGTTTCAATTAGGGAGATTTAACATGCATGACCTCGTAGGTGCTTACGAACGGATGAGCCAAGTCTACCAGTGGTATATTGAGAGTGCCTTTCCGTTGCGATACCAAGATCTGAGCGCAGAAAGAAGAAGGCTGTTGTCTAAAAGTGAACTTCTTTCACAACCTCCGCTTTTGGAGACAATTCCTGTCTATCCTCCATCAGGTTTGACTTTGGAAGAAGCAAGCCAGCGATTACCAAAGGATTACCGAGATCTTCATTATCTGGCCCAAGCTTTATTTCCTAATGGCAGAGAATTGTGGAAGCATCAGTGGGATAGCCTCGATGCAGTTATCAATAATAAGCGTGACATTGTTGTGACTACAGGAACAGGGTCTGGAAAAACGGAATGTTTTCTGTTACCGCTTCTTGCAGAACTCGCGCGAGAGTTGCGTTCATGGCCAGACTGTCCAGAGTCACCGCCAGAACGCAAATGGTGGGAAAGTGAGCAACCAACATGGCAAAGTCAATGGAAACATACAGGACGAAAAAAAGAAGGATTACATGCGATTCGTGGGTTAATTCTCTATCCACTCAATGCACTTGTTGAAGATCAATTACGTCGTTTACGAAGCACACTTGATGCTGATAGCGCCCCTAGTTGGAACATCCATCATTGGTTAGATACCCAACGTGGGAGAAACCGGATTCTGTTTGGGCGGTATACCGGACAAACACCTGTCTCCGGGGAGCTAGGGAGCAGCAATGCTAGAAATCGTCTGCGTGCTCGTTTGCAGGAAATAGCAAATACAAGTGCGAGTATTCGTCGACAACTGGCAGAGCGTTCAAACATGGATCCGGATATTCTATACCACTTTCCAAACATTGATGGTGGCGAGATGTGGTCGCGGTGGGATATGCAGGATACTCCTCCCGATATCCTCATCACTAATTATAGCATGTTAAATATCATGTTGATGCGTAAAGTTGAATCGGATATCTTCAAATACACACAAGAATGGCTTGCTGGCGATTCAACACGAAAGTTCTTTCTCGTCATTGATGAACTCCATGCTTATCGAGGAACTCCTGGTACAGAGGTCGCTTACATTTTGCGCCTGCTTCTCGATCGAATCGGCTTGAATCCCAATTCCGATCAGTTGGCTATTTTGGCAACTTCGGCAAGTGTGATTGAGGACGATAAATCCAGAGGATTTTTTCGAGAGTTCTTTGGTCGGGACTCTGAGCGCTTGCAAATTATCTCGGAGGAGCAAGACCCGCCGGAACAGAACGCATATCTCAGAATGCGCGACTACCGACAAGCTTTTGAAAGTTTTTCTGAAAGCGTCCAACCCGATCCGCTCAGTCCTATGTCCCCACCTGATCCTAAATCGCCGGAAAGTCAGCTTGCAATGCAAACTTTGACCACGGCCTTGGGACACTCCGCTATATCCAATGGTCCAACAGAAGTTACGTTAGCAGATGCATTGAAATCATTAAAGGTCGACCACGCACTTCGGGACGCATGTCGTGAGATTGCACATGATAAGACAGTTCGACCTGCAAAAGTTCCCGCATTAGATGACAAACTCTTCCCTAGGGTTCGACAAAAGGAACAAACTGCTTCAAAAGCAATGCGGGGAATGCTGCTCGCCCTTGGCATGAGTAACGATTCTGACACTGGGCATTCACTACAGCCTGTGCGAGGACACGTTTTTTTTCACAACTTGCAAAATCTATGGGTCTGTTCTAATCCGAATTGCGATATAGCTCCAGCCAATCGTGGAACCGAAGCAGAACAAAACAGCCCTGTTGGTGCATTGCATGCGACGCACTGTTTATCGTGTTCTTGCGGAGGCCGGGTGCTTGATCTCATCGTGTGCGAAGTGTGCGGAGACGTGTTTTTGGGAGGCTTTCGAGGGGGGCAACCTGGAAAGTTGGAGATTCTCACGACTGACCAACCAGATCTTGAGAAGATGCCGGATCGAGCGTTAATTCAACAGCAGTACGATCAGTATGCTATCTTTTGGCCGCTAAACGAAACGTCTCCTTGGACAACAAAGCCGCAAGACTGTAAGTACACCATTCAGAGTAAAATAAAAGCTAAAAACCGGAAACAGATAACAAGGCAATGGGTAAAGGCGAAACTCAATGTATTCTCTGGTGAACTTCAACAGAACATCCTACCACCAAAACAGGATGAAATTGCGGGTTGGGTTCACGTTGTGGCAGGGAATAATTCAGACGAACCTGCTATGCCACATAAATGTCCTCGATGTGATGCTGATTACAGAAGGCGAAATCGTTTTCCAACGCCCCTGCGAAATCATCGGACAGGTTTCCAAAGGTCCTGTCAGGTTATTGCAAGTGTACTAGCCCGGGAGATGACCGAGGCCACGCGGAAACTGGTTATCTTTTCTGATAGTCGCCAAGATGCAGCAAAGTTGGCAGGCGGTATAGAGCGCGATCATTTCCGGGATATGGTAAGAGTTGCTCTGCTTAGTGCTCATAAAGCATTTCGAGAGGAATTTGTGGCATTTCTGGGGCAAACTTGCTCCGAGTTGAAAACGCAGATGGGTTTAGAAAAAATCAAAGCAATGAATGCACAACTCCATGAGGAAATTTTGAAGCAGATGGAAGATGGAGCTGATATGCCATTGCGAAATCGCTTTGTTCAATGGAATCCACATCTGACGACAGAAATTTTGTTCTTTCTTCAAGGTCTAACTATTGCCAGCCCAGGATCCCGCGATGAATTGGAGCAGATTATCAACGATTATCCAGATCGGATCCCTCTTGAAAAGGTACAGCAGGCAGTCTGGCATAAACTACTTTCACTCGGTATTTGCCCAGGAGGAATGAGTTACTGGGCACTTAATTATCGGAATAGTGAATCAAAAACTGTTCCTTGGTGGCATTGTTTCAATTGGACGGAAAATGGCCCACAACGTCTAACCTCTGTGGAATCAACGGTAGAAAATCACATTACTAAGATGCAGGGCGATTTGATGTCAGAACTCATGTACGCGCTGTTTCCGCACTTTGCCCGCACCCTAGAAAGTCTTGGACAGGGTTGGGTGACGTACAAGCCTTCTGGAAATCCATCATCTGCGGTGGTTGAAGCAACCGATGTTGTGATTCGAGAGTTAGGGAGGCGACGTAAACATCTGCATGGAGACTTTTTTTATGAGGGAACTTCAAAAGCTCTACCTAAGTATGTGACGAATTATCTTGATGAAATCGGTGTGGATGCGGTGGCAGTCGAACATCAACTGAACAACACGGGTGCTCTAGTCGGTGGGACCTATAACGCGGGAATTGACCCACAAAAACTCTATCTTATGCAACCACCGCCAAAAGATCAACACGGTGAAAGACCTGGATGGCGTTGTCCAGTCTGTTATGCGTTCTATCTCCACTCCGCTGGTGGAAAATGTCCAACGTGTGTAGATATATTACTTGAACAAAGTAGCACTGGGAAGGCTTCTTTTGACTACTATCGCTATCTCTCAGAGCAATCCGGCGATCCATTTCGCTTTCACTGCGAGGAGTTAACGGGGCAAAGCGATGCACCTGAACGTCCGTTGCGCCAACGACGATTTCAAAGCATTTTCATCGGAGATGACATTAAACAAATTCACGGAGTTGATCTGCTCAGCGTTACAACGACCATGGAAGCTGGCGTGGATATTGGTTCGTTGTTAGCAGTTATGATGGCGAATATGCCGCCGCGACGCTTTAATTATCAACAACGTGTTGGGCGTGCAGGCCGGCGTGGTGCCGGTGTTGCTTTCGCCGCAACCTTCTGTCGTGGACGAAGCCATGACGACTATTATTATCAACGTACAGAGCAAATGACAGGTGATCCGCCACCGCCACCTTATGTTGATATGGGTCGTGAACCAATTTTCCAGCGGGTGTTTGTCAAAGAAGTTTTGCGACGTGCTTTTCAGGACTTGCCTGCGGACCTTTCAAAGACCGTAAGTGAAGAAGTCGAAAAGCGCTTTCAAGAAAGTGTCCACGGCGAATTCGGTCCCGCAGAACAGTGGTATCAGATTAAACCACATGTCCAAAATTGGCTTAACAAACCAGAAACTGAACATGATATTAACAAGGTTCTTGATGCGCTGCGCGTTGGTACAGAGTGGTCAGGAAATACGCTAGAAACATTAGAATTCTGTCAGCAAATGCATGATTATCTGAAAACCAAGATGATTCGTGAAATTACCGAGTTTGTTGAGGATCCACGGTATACACAAGATGCTCTCAGTGAACGATTAGCGAACGCGGGCCTACTTCCGATGTTTGGTTTCCCGACTCGAGTTCGATTGTTATATACAAATTGGCCCTATTCTGGTAATCCTTGGCCTCCTGAACATGGCTTAATAGATCGAGATCTTGACATTGCTATTAGTCAATTCGCACCTGGTTCTGAGACCGTGAAAGACAAGGCAGTGCACACCGCATGCGGTGTAGTTGAATTATATCCCGAAGGGAATAGCGTCAATTCGCGAGCTGGATTCGTGCCGGACCTGAACCAGAAAAACCCTATGCTAATAGGATTGTGCGACCACTGCCAAGCGGTCGTCCCGCTTACCCCCGAAGATCTACCAACCGGAGGTGAGGAAACACCAACAAAAATTAATTGCCAAGTCTGTGGCGAAACCGAACTGCGACCTATTGATGCACGCGAACCTAAGGGATTCTTTACCGACCAACAACCTACCGATTTTGATGGAGCGTTTGAGTGGAATCCTCGCGCAACCCGTCCGACCCTTAACTTTGAAGTACAACCAGAAGAATCAGAATACGTAGAAAATGCGGAAGTGTCAGTCCTTGAAGATAAGGAAATCCTCTCAATTAACGACAATAGCGGAGCAGGCGGATTTTATTTTCAAGCAGCAACAGTTCGGAGAAGGCGGTGGCCGGGTGCCTATGTAGTTGCACCGCAAAATAGTCAAGACGTTTCTGGTTCAGGTTCGCTTTACCAAATTGCGCTTCTTTCGCGGCGAAGATCTGACATCCTTTTGGTTAGTCTGCCGAACTGGCCTGAAGGACTATTCGCTTCACCCACTGAAGTTGAGGGCCGTGCTGCTTGGTACTCACTCGCCTTTTTCTTGCAAATCGCTGCGGCTGCAAAACTCGATATTGATACAACCGAGCTTGATGCAGGGTTTCGAGCAACCAAGGCAAATGGCATAACGATTGGTCAAGCCTTTCTCTCTGATAAGCTCGAAAATGGTGCTGGATATTGTCGTTGGTTTGGCGAACCAGAACGCTTCCAGAAATTGTTAAACCAAGCAAACCCTGATACTGCGAACAGTCTTGCTGAGGCATGGTTGAAGGAATCTCATAGTCATGAGTGTGATACGTCCTGTAATGCTTGTCTCAGAGACTTTTATAATCTGCCTTACCATGGGCTACTTGATTGGCGGCTTGCACTTGACATGGTTCGACTTGCAGCCTCCTCAATTGCTACTATTGATCTCGTTTCTCCTTGGGGTGAACATGAGAATCCATGGCAGCGTCTACTACAAGAATCAGTATCCACCACAATGCGGCGCATTGGGTATGGAACACCTGTTCAATTCGCTGGCTTGCGCGGTTATATTCACATATCACGGCAACAGATTCGGATTGAACGTCATCCGCTATGGACGAACGAACATCCGATATATCGCGAAGCACTTGCGGCAGCAGATCAAGAACATCCACGTCACTCGATTCGTCCAATGAATCCTTTCCGAGTGATTAGGCGACCAGCAGATTATGTCGGATAACTATACATACTTTAAGTGGAAGGGAGCAGGTCATAAGAAATAGGATATCGTGGTCTCATGAACCAGATTCAATTGGGAAAACGACATCGGTTTGCTCCATTTGAAACACCCCAACTCATTCCAACACACCACACAGAGGAGACAGTCAGATGAATACAAATAAAGCAGAAGATACGATGACGATGGACGCTTACGTTCAAGAGGGTGAACGGAAGGCTTATGAAATTGGCAATCGTGGTCCAATCCGATTTAACCCCGACGGCACACTGCACAAGAACATCGCAGATGCCTACTGGCGTTGTGGGTTCTATGTGTTTGAAGGGGCATTGAACGCCGAGGAACTCAAAGATCTACAGACGGATTTTGAGACCGTGCTCGACCGAGCGCCACACACGAAGGACGCAGAGGTTGATTCCAAGGGTAGACCTGCACTTGGGCTTGAATTTACGAGGTCCAGCTTCAATTTTGCAAAGCCGTTGAGCGATCCCGTGGGTGGAACATCGAGAAACAATGGTCGTCATCCAGCTAAGATGAATGAGCCCACTCCACCGGAAGACGCGCCGGAGTTTGTGATTACGTCTATCTCAAGCCCGCTTCAACTGATGGACTCTTTCCTAAGACTCTATGGTCACCCACAGCTTCTGTCTGTTGCAGAACACATTAACGGTCCGGATTTCACCCCCTTCACCGAATCCATAATCGTGAAGCCTCCGGGGTTGGGCGCATCTGTGGCATGGCATCAGGATGGGACCAAACAGTGGGATAATCCGGATTGGGACCAAGGCACCCACGGGTTCAATTTCATGGCGCAACTATATGGGAGCACTGCGGCTAACGGGGTCTGGGTGCTGCCCGGATCGCACAAACAGGGCAAGTTAGATATTAAAGAAATGATCGAGGATAACAACGGTTCTGACCGCTTGCCCGGCGCGGTGCCGATGGTGTGCGAACCCGGAGACGTTGTTATGTCCAATCGCCAAGCACTGCACGCATCTTTCCCAAATACCTCGCCAGATTGGCGGGTGACGGTTAACTTCGGCTTCCACCGCTATTCCTCCGTTATCGATCTTGAAACCACATACGGAGAGGAGCCGGTGGTCTACGACGCAGAGCGTATCTTTGAAAGATCCCGTTTGATTGCTGTAGGTATTGACGCCCGTCAGCAGCGCTTTCCAGAGGAACCGCGCTATGTCTACCAGCCCATGGTTGGGAAGGAAGATCACAACCAGTGGAACGAAGCGACAAGGGACAAGATTGTTAAAGACTATAATCTGAGAGACCTCGGTATCTAAGGAGAAATCCGACAGGGGTACTCTCACATCTATTCGCATGACTCCTTCTCAGGGGGAAGCATGGCTACAACCCAGTTCGATGCTTGGGATGCGATTACCGAGCCTGATACATTCATTAAAGCTGCCTTAGAGGAAGCTAATATACCTGCGCTTATGGTGTCCCTCGTGCACGTGACTGGTGACATGGGCATCATACGTGGAGACATTCGCCCCCAGCCCCGTGTTCTCGGCGATCCCTATGTCGGCATTACTGAAGCGCAGCGAGCGGCTGTGCGGGGGCAAGCCCTTGAGATTCTTAAGACCTACCGGGACAGTGGTTGTAATCTGCCTGAAGCTCCAAGCGTAGACCGGGTTCGTGAAATGATGGACTTCCTCGTCGGAACGCCTCTGTCCAACGATTACGGACAATTCCTAATGGGTGAGTTGTCCTTGGACGGTGGAGATCCTTATGCCCAGCCGGGGATGGACGATATTCCGCTAGAGAAAAGACGTGCATTTCACGTCATCATCATCGGTGCAGGTATGTCCGGCATCCTTGCCGCACACCGTCTCAAGGAAGCGGGTATCTCCTTCACAATCATTGAGAAAAACGGGTCGGTTGGGGGGACTTGGTTCGAAAACACCTATCCGGGTTGCCGCGTTGATACCCCTAATCACATCTACTCCTACTCGTTTAGGTCCAGGAATTGGCCGAAGTATTATTCTCCGCAGGACGTGCTTCTGAAGTACTTCAACCAGTGCACCGATGAGTTTGGAATTCGTCCTCATATCCGGTTCAACACATCCGTTGAATCAGCAGAATTCGATGAAAACAGTTACACTTGGCAAGTAGCGGTGAAGAGTGCCGACGGTGTGAGCCAAACCCTGAAAGCTCAAGCCGTTATCAGTGCTGTGGGTCAACTCAATCGTCCCAGACTTCCCGATATCGAAGGGCGTGAGACGTTTAAAGGCATCTCGTTCCATTCAGCAGGATGGGAACATGAGCACGATTTGACCGATAAACGGATTGCAGTGATCGGTACGGGGGCCAGCGCTTTTCAATTCGTTCCAGAGATTGCTAAACAGGCGGGTGAGGTGTTTGTTTTTCAGCGAACTCCGAACTGGATTGCGATCGAGCCCGTGTATCATGACGACATCCCGGAGGGTAAACACTGGCTTTTAAACCGTGTGCCGTTCTATGCGAAATGGTTCCGCGTTTTCAGGTTCTGGCATAATGCCGAAGGTGTGCTTGATTGGGTCAGAAAAGATGCCTCTTGGAGGGGCCAAGCCCACTCGATTAGTGCAGCTAATGATGAACTGCGTGCCCACTTCACCAAAGGCATTAAATCAATCGTGGGAGACGATGCGGATCTGCTAAAAAAATGTATTCCAACATATCCGCCCGCGGGCAAGCGGATGCTGGTGGATAACGGCACGTGGCTCAAAACGCTGAAGCGGGAGGACGTCCATCTTGTTACTGCCCCAATTGCCGCAATCGGTGAGACAGGGATTGTGACGAAATCTGGCGAAACTTACGAAGTGGATATGCTGATTTATGCCACGGGGTTTTACCCCAGCCGCATGCTCTGGCCGATGAAGATCAAAGGTTCGGGAGGGATCGATCTTCAAGAACATTGGGACGGCAATCCACGCGCATATTTAGGGATGACCATTCCCAAATTTCCCAATCTGTTTTGCATGTATGGACCCAACACGAATATCGTTGCCAATGGCAGCATCATATTCTTTTCGGAATGCGAGATGCGATACATTCTAGGGTGTATCAAACTTCTGCTGGAAACCGATTGCGCGGCACTCGACTGCAAACCATCGGTCCATGACACCTATAACCAATGGGTTGACGAAGGTAATTTACAGATGGCGTGGGGCTCACCGAATGTGAAAAGTTGGTATAAGAACAGCCAAGGTCGTGTGACTCAAAACTGGCCGTTCACTCTCCTTGAATTCTGGAAGCGCACACAAGCGCCCAAGCAGTCGGATTATATCTTATACAGATCGGATTTATCTTGACTACAGCTATCGGTAGTTACCCCACGGACATGCCCATGCGTCCACCATCGACATGAAGGGTAGTGCCGGTGATGTAAGAGGCGTCGTCGCTGAGCAGGAAGGCGATGGCGGAAGCTACTTCCTCTGGATATGCACGCCGTTTCATAATGCAGGAGGTTATGGACGTTTCTTCCAATTCCTTCTTCCGCGCTTGGGGGTCCGCGTGCTTGCCAAAGTGCATCTCCGTAACGATCCATCCCGGAGCAACCGCATTGACTCGAATACCGTAGTCAACAAACTCAACTGCCATTGTCTTAGTGACTGAAACCAAGCCCGCCTTTATTGCATCATAGACCCACTGCCCCGGTCTGCCTAGAAAACCGCCCTCGGATGAAAGATTGACGATAGCGGCCCCTTTCTTCTTTAACATCGGCAATAACACCTGTGTCATCAGTACCCATCCCCTTAAACCTATCGCTGTTTCTGGTTCCCAATTCGGCAGCCAACTCCCATCTTCAATGCGGCCTTGTCGCAGAATAGCAGCATTGTTGACCAGAATGTGAAGAGCGGAGAAGCGTTCGGCGACCGCACGACCAACGGCTTCAACAGCATCGTCATCCCCCAAATCAACCTCCATATAAATCGCAGCGCCGCCGTCCCCCGCTATTTCCGAGACGGTTTTATTTGCCATGTCTGCGTTATTGTCTGCGATGATGACGTGCGCCCCCTCCGCTGCCAAACGGTTCGCCGTTGCTCTGCCGATACCTGAAGCCCCACCTGTTATCAAGGCAATTTTATTCTCAAAGCGTCGCATACCGTATAGATTCGGTGACATATTGAATACCTCAACCCCCTGATTTAGGGTCGAACGCTTCCGGTGTGTGATTGCGTTCGATAAGTGTGCGCTGGGAATCGCTCATTTCGAACCACGGTGCCGGTGGTTTCTCGGCTACGACAGGCATTTCGCGACCATTGACAATGGTCAATGTGTTGCGTACCAACTCCGTCCCTTTCCGTGAGTTCATCCGTACATCATAGAAGGTGAAATCGCCTGATTCAATACGGAAGAGTGCTATATCCGCCAAGGCACCTGGTTTGAGCGTCCCGATTTCGTCTCCCAAACCCATCACTTGGGCAGGCTTTTCGGTTGACACCTGTATGACCTCTGCAAAATTCATCCCCAACGCCATAAATTTGCTCAGGCAGGTGGGCATATCAAACATAGGTCCGCCAATACTATTTTGATGGATATCGGAGGAGATGACATCCGGCTTATGTCCCACGCTCATCAGCGCCTCTGCGGTTTCAAACGAGAAAGAGCCTGCTCCATGTCCAATGTCCATAACTACACCACTATCCCAAGCCTGCTTCGCCTCATCTCGCAGCTTGCCGGAATCGTCGATGATTCGCATGTCTCCGCCGGTAAAGCAGTGGGTCAGTATGTCGTTGGGTTTCATATGTTTTAGGACCTCAACAATCCCTGGTGGGCCGCCGCCAATATGAACCATCAGTGGGAGTTCGCAGCGATCCGCTGCCTCCCGTGCGTATGTCAGTGGAACGACTGTGCCGCCAGTTTGACCTTGATCTATACGCGCTTTTACGCCCAACGCTATATCCCGGTTCAGATTGATCATTTTGCAGCAGAGATCAATATCGCAGTAATCCAAGTTGGTGAGTTCCCCTGACCGCGTCGTCAAGCCGATGGAAGAAATATTGATTAACGCATAAATGCGTGCTTGAGCAGGAGTGACGATGTACTCTCTGAAACCGGGAAAATTGTATCCGCCCGAAGAGCCCACATCGAGCCAAGTGGTCACACCGCTGCGTGCTGCCACCGTATCTGCATGGACACCGTAATACCCAATACCGTAGAAGATATGGGTATGGAGATCAACCAACCCCGGCGTTACGAATTGACCACTTGCATCGATAATCTGGGGAGCGGATTCTGCCGGAATATTGGCATCAACAGCTGCGATACGATTGCGCTTAACAGCGACATCAAGCTTACCGCTTTTACCTCCACCTGGATCTACAACATCACCACCTTTGATCAACAGATCAAATTGCATGAATCATCTCCTATCTAATTGTTCATTGATTCATCTATTCATTAACGCAAGTTGCTAGTTGAATATCCATGGAATTTCCCTTAGAGTATTTGTTGACCAAAACAAAACACTCAGACAGGAGAATCCCATGGACTTAGTAATTGTAGCATTTTATACGCTTTGTGACGATCTGTTAATTCAACACGGCTATCAAGACGATCCCCGAACCAAAATGTCTGCCTCTGAAGTGATGACAACGGCATTAGTGGCAGCACAACTGTTCGGTGGCAATCAACAGATGGCACGCCAGTTACTCAAAGAGCAGGGATATATCCCCACTATGCTCAGTAAAGCACGATTCAACCGAAGACTCCACCAAATTGCACCGATGTTTGAGACACTTTTTGATTCCCTTGCCACAGACTGTAAAGCACAAAACCCGAACCAACTGTATGTCATTGATTCCTACCCTGTCCCAGCATGTGACCCAATTCGTATCTCTGGTGCCAAACGGTATCAAGGTGAAGTGTGGCGTGGGGTGATAACCAGTAAACGTAGATACTTCTATGGACTCAAACTACATCTGATGGTAACCGAGGCTGGCATACCGGTCGAGTTTTTCTTAACACCGGGCAGTTTTAGTGATGTTGGGGGATTGCGGTGTTATCCGTTTGATTTACCTGAAGGTGCGGTTGTTTATGCAGATAGAGCCTACTGTAATTATGGGATTGAAGATGCGTTGGCTGAAGCAGGCATCATGCTCAAACCGTTACGTAAGAAAAACAGTAAGCGTCAATATAAGCCGTGGACGGTTTACCTACACCATTACCGTAGGAAGCGGGTGGAGGTAACAAATGGTCTAATCACCCAACGCCTACCCCGCTCTATTCATGCAGTTACTGCCGCTGGGTTTGAGATAAAAGTTGTGTTGTTTCTCATTGCTACTATGATTACACTTATCATTTAATAAAAACTAGCAACTTGCGTTATTCATTAGTTCATTAACGAACCAATGTGCTAATGTACTAACGCAATGGTTTAGACAGCAATGTCTGACTTTCCTTACGGCGTTTGGAACTTTTTGAACTTCGTTTGAAATGCCGGTGTTTTGAGAACTTCCGTATTGACTAGGGCGGCGGGAATCTCACCCCGAAGGATCTGCGCTGCCTGTCGGAGTTTACCACTCCAAGCCAGTTTATAGTATTCGTCGGTATGACACAGCGAGTGTGGGGATACGATCACATTGTCCATACCGAGAATCGGATTATCAGGATCGACGGGTTCCTGCTCAAAAACATCAATTCCTGCGCCCCGAATCCAACCCTCCTGTAATGCTTGAATTAGCGATGTTTCATCAACAACGGGCCCCCGTGAGGTGCTTATCAGATAGGCGGTCGACTTCATCTTACGCAACTCTCGCGCCCC
This sequence comes from Candidatus Poribacteria bacterium, assembly GCA_965204355.1. Lineage (GTDB taxonomy): Bacteria > Poribacteria > WGA-4E > WGA-4E > PCPOR2b > PCPOR2b. Next base: position 4,681,908 of record OZ241983.1, on the reverse strand, counting down.
AACGAGATGGTGTGTCTCCTTGTTAAGCGGTACGCTGATACTCACAAAGTCTGACTCAGTCAGCAGGGTATCCATGTCTACAAGCTGTACGCCGACATCATCCACATCCGCTTGTGTTATGTAGGGATCGCAGCCCAAATGGCGCATACCGAACGGCTGCGCCAGTACAAAGACCTCGTGACCGATGTTGCCAACACCGATAGATCCGAGCGTCTTGCCCATCAGACCTTCGCCACGATAGTCGTTCTGCTCTGCCCATCGTCCCTGACGGGTAATTTTGTCTTTTGCCATCAGTTTCATCGCCAGTGTCAAGATGAAGGTTATGATGGTGCACGCCATGGGACGACGGACGGCATCGGGCGCAAAGCAGAAGAGAACTCCGGCGTCTGTCAACGCTTTAACATCAATATGGTCGTACCCTACGCCGGTGTATAGTAGGGCGATTAGTTGGTCGTTTCCTACGAGGGATTCCTCGGTCCATCGAGCCGCCGCGCTGATGACCATATCACAGCCTTGTATTTGCTCAGCAGTAACTTCTGTTAGAAACTGATCAAACATTCGGTAGTGTATCTCAGGCATATCGTTGAGTAGTTTAAGCCCTGGACCGGGGATGTCCAAATCTCCATCCGCATCGAATAGATCCCGGGTAATTCCAAGCGTGACGTTTCTGTTCATCTCTTTTCTCCTAATCCTTCAAGAGGGGTATTATACGACCCCTTAGCGATAGATCGACATCGCCTGTGATGCAGCTTCCCGCAATAGGTTGTACTCAGGACTTCTGAAACTGCCAAAAAGTTGAATGCCACGCTCCCGTTGACGTTGATATTCCGCACGGTCTCTTGGATAAACCGCTGGCTCAACAGGTAAATTCCGAGACAACGCAATCTCAATGACATGCTCCATCGCATCAACTACCTGGGGGTGTTCCCATTCTCCGTGGAATCCCATTTTCGCCGCGAGGTCTCCGGGACCGAATACAACGGCGTCCACCCATTGGTTGGACAACAGCGCCTCGGCATTTTCGACCCCGCGCCAAGATTCGATTTTGAGCATCAACAATGTTGCGTTGTTAGCTTCTTCGCAGTATCGGGCGGCAGCCGCCTCTGCATAGTCTACGTTAGCACCCATCGCCAAGCCTCGCTCGCCTACCGGCGCGTACTTCATCCAACGTACCAACGCTTCGACTTGATCCGGGGTCTCGGCATGGGAGAGGCAAATACCCAGCGCGCCAGCGTCGAGAACACGGGACACGATGTGTCGAGAAGGCTCCAAGACGGTTACAGCAGGTGAAAGTCGATTGTCTCGTGCAATGACCAGAAAGTTCGTTAGGGTTTCGTCGTTGTGCAGGACATGTTCGTTCTCAACGAGCAGCATGTTATATTCGGTTTGCACTGCTATTTTGACAACGGAGGGGCGTAGGGACTCGAACACGTTGAACCCGAACACGGGGTCCCCATTTTTAAGGAGGGTTTTGGCTGGATTGGTAATCAGTGCTTCAGATGACATGTTTCTACTTTCTGTCATAGTCAAAGATGGTAATAGCATAGGGCGGTGTTGTTCCTGTGTGAGTAGGAAGTCGGGATTCGGAGATCCCTCCTACAGAAGAGCTAAACACCCCTAGGTGTTAGCAGCTATCCATTCACAATTTGCCACTCAGGATTCAGTTCGATTCCGAGCCGCTCCGCTCGCGCAATAACCGAATCAGAAACAGTTTTATAAGCCTCAAGCTCATCCACGCGCGTTGAACGCCCTCCGCTGAAGACGACTTCACCGTTGACTAGAACTGTATCGACGCTGCCGGCTCTCAATCTTAACGCCAGCGCGTGAACGAGATTGTTATCGGGATAGGCTTCAGATGACCGATCGGATCTCACAACAACATCCGCGCGCTTGCCGGGTTCCAAGCTACCTAACTCTGCCTGTAGTCCAGCTGCCGCTGCTGCGTTGAGGGTCTGCATTTCGAGCAGGGCGCCGGGAGAGACGGGATCGGCATAGGATTGCGCGACCTGATGCGCTGTGAGCATGGTTTCTCCCGGCGTACAGTCGCGAGCTCCATCGGTGCCAAGTGCAACACAGACACCACGGCGATATCGTTCTGCCATCTTAAAGGTTATGTTGAATGTGATGCCAAGCGAGAAGAACGCTATCGGACACCATACAATTTTGCAGCCCGTTTCGTGAACTGCGGTTTCCTCGTCCGCATCGAGCGCGCTCGCGTGCACGACAACGGTGTTTTCGTCCAAGAAGCCCAGCTCTTGTAGATGTACGAGGTGACGTTTCCCAGTCAGGGCGCGATAAAGATCCGCTCCTTCAGGGAGGTAGCCGGCATGTATATGTAGCGGCACACCGTTTTCACGCGCACAGGCGTGTGCTGTCTTCAGCAGTTCGGGGGAGGCAGTCCCCTCGCCATAGACGAATATATATCCGCGGACTAAGGCATCGGCGTTTCTGTTTCGGTGGAGTTCTGCATCCAATTCCTTTATACACCGGTCGTGGTCAATGGTCGCGCGTGCCATGAGGTTGGGACTTGCAAGCGTAGGAATCGCCTCAAAGGATTCGCCTCGGTCCCACAGATACAGCGGAGAGAAAAGGGCTCTCAACCCGACGCGCTCAACTGCTTCTGCTGCTGCTTCCGTTGAGAAGAGTGATCCCGGCTCGATGAACATCGTGAAACCGTTACGAAGCATCTCAATTCCCGCCATGGTGGTCGCTGCGGCTTCGTCCGCATCAGTCACGCTTGCTTTCCAATCCGCAAAATTGACAGGCAAAGATTCTGCATCGTGGTAGCTACTGAAAATTCCTCGACAGCTGGTATGTACAATGTGATTGTGTGCATCAATAAAACCGGGGTGCACGATAGCACCGGAAGCGTCGATCATTTCCCGTGCATCAAAGCTTTCTCGCAGCTCAGCATCAGGACCGACCCCTACAATGCGTGAACCGGTGATTGCCACTGCACCCGGACAATAAATCCTGCGATCCGGATCCATTGAAAAAATCTGACCGTTATGAATAAGAATATCGCATGTTTTTTTCTTCATAGCTGGACACAACTCCTTACAGGCATCTCGTTCTGCTCAACAAAACCAAACCTCCAACTAAAGTGAGAAATATATTACCAATCATGTTTCTACTCTCTGCCATAGTTATAATCACTTTCGCAGAAGTTAGTTCCCTTCGTAATAGACATCAGCATCATTGGGGTTCTATGCTATTCTCTTGCCCCAGTGTACGGAGCCGTTGTGCTTCAGTTAAGTCTGTAGTGGCAAGGTCAATCTCGCCACTTCTGTAGAGAGCTTGCCCACGATAGTGATAAGCATCGGCATAATCAGGATCCAGTTCTATCGCATTGTTAAAATCTTCAATGGCATCGGCATCATTATTATTATCGTAGTAAACCCTACCGCGATAGTAATAAGCATCGGCATAATCGGGGTTCAGCTTCATCGCCCTGTTATAGTAATTAATGGCAGTATCCATATCCTCTCTTTGGTATGCCTCAATACCGCGCTGCAAGTTACCTTGGGCATCAAGTTCAATGTCTAGACGGAGCTGTCGTGCTTCAGTTAAGTCTGTAGTGGCAAGGTCAATCTCGCCACTTCTGTAGAGAGCTTGCCCACGATAGTGATAAGCATCGGCATAATCAGGATCCAGTTCTATTGCTTTGTTAAAATCTTCAATGGCATACTCATCATTGTCGCTGTCGAAGTTAGCTCTACCGCGATAGCAATAGGCATCAACATAATCAGGATCCAGTTCTATTGCTTTGTCGTAGTAATTAATGGCAGTATCCATATCCTCTCTTTGGTATGCCTCAATACCACGCTGCAAGTTGCCTTGGGCATCAAGTTCAATGTCTAGTTTGTTATGAGTATGTAGGCGGGCAAATCCATCAAAATCAGGAAACATACTGGCTTCAGTGATAGCTGATGACTGACTCAGAGATGTCAGGATGTTCTGCTTGCAATCTTTTAGGATGACACATTCAGCCACAGGTACAATTGGGCAACCGCCAAATAAGAAAATCGATTGTTGAGCGATAATACGGCTGTTCTGGAGTTTCGGTTGCCATTGGTACAGTTGATATGCTTGAGACTGATCAGGACTGAAAAAGTAACCAATATCTTGCTTCGCTACCAATTCGGGGGTCACCTTTTCAAAGAGGCCTGGTTCATCAATACGAACAGCGAAGACTTTACCGTTTGATGCTCCTTCGGTGCTTTGTAGACAGGCAAACCAAAGCGCGACCAACGCACTATGTGTAAAATCTATTAAGCAGGTAGCCGCACCACAATGTTGAAGCTCAGCAAGTAAATCTAGATCCGAAAGTTGTCGCCCGTTTTTCAGATCGTGTCCTAGAGTCCGAGCATCGTCTATCAGTCGCTTATTGATATCAAGGAGCTTACTCGGATCATCCCTGTCCGTTGGCAAGCGGCGACAGGCAGAAGCTTCTATTTTGTAGCATTCTTTTGAAACACCACGAAACAGATGCTGCCCGTTGTTAAATTGTGCTATCCATTCTATAAACTGGCTAAAGGTTTCGATATATGTCACTGCTTGCCCTCCACAATTGTCCCATTTCTTTAGACATCCGATGAGTCCTCTCCTAACTGTGCACCTATCTCTAGAAATTCTTCTTCGCTAAACACCATTTGAAAGATAATTTGGGGAGCCTCATGAAACGTTACCGTCCCAACGGTATTGAATTCTTCTGCAAGTGCTTCCAACACTTTCTGCTTGTACACTGTGTCAGGGTTGCCGCGCAGATGTTTCCCCTTTGTCTCACAAATCAGTAGGCGTTTGTTACTTGCCATTGCAACAAAGTCAGGATAAATACGGTCCTGCTTCCACCCTTGCACACAATATTCACCTTTTTGACGCGCTGCGACTCGATGCCACCACTGTAATGCTTTTCGACCATCCAGATAACACGCGAATTTCTTCTCTAACTCAGAATCGAAATGTTCCACGAATACCGGACCAAATAGACTAAGCTGCAGAGGTTCATAATTTCTCAATAGAGGTTCTTTGGAACGAACCTGTATGTCATATTTTTCTGGCATACAGTAATTCGATTGGCGGGTCTGCAAGTCGAATCGGATTTCACCCTCCCTCAGTTTGTCGCGAAAAACCTGCTCCGCTTGTGCTTCCACTTCTTTTTTAACATGCTCCCGCAACTGATATGCGAAACGAGAACGTCGGTCGTAAATATACTCTTCCGTTTTGCCCTCCTGTTTCAGGCACTCACTTAGCTGCTTTACAATACGAGCGGCGTGCCAAGGATTGGGAAAGATATCCGACAAATGGCGTGTGAAGTCAGAGATTTTGACCGTTTTGTCAATATCCAGCTCTTTTTCGTCATAGAAAATCATTGATGTCTCATTGAAATCATACGCTGCAGATTGTTCTCTCACACTCTCGGCTGCCAGGGCTTTCGGGGTAGGCGATTCAATTGCTACCCAATCTATATGCGGCAGGATATGTGATTGATAATCAAGTTCCACCCAATCATCGCCATTTTTATGGCATACCTTTGGCAGAAAGATTTCCTGACCTCGAAACTGCTTACGGCGACGCACGGTTTGTCGCTGCTTATCGTCCTCTTGCTGCGACGAACCCATCACCTCATTACCCAACTTTGTTAGTCCTTCCTCCTCTAAGCCCTTTTTTACCTGCTCGACAACAGTGCCCACTTCAGCGTTATGACAATAGACATAACACTGATCTAGTGCACTCCTACCAGTGAGTTGCGCGTGCGGTTGCCTCATCACTCGGCCCACTAGCTGCGTTATCGCTCGCTGCGCCTGCGTATTATCCAGCATCACCAATAGATAGGCAAAAGGGCAGTCCCAACCTTCCATCAACGCGGATTTTGTGATAATCCATCGTACCGACGAAAATTCGGAGAGCAGATCCTCTCGCCCCAATTCATCATTTTCAGCGGATTTGACCCGAATCGCCTCCGCAGGCACAAGTAAATTTTGCGTGAGATACTTCCGCACATCCTCTGCATGAATATATTCACTATCTATCTGTTTTTGCGCTGTTCGCTCAACACGCACAACAGCAATCGGACGAATATAGCGTCCCGTACTATTCTGAAACGCCCTAGCTTCAGCTTCTAGACGATCCAGTTCCTCGACCGCCTGCCCCAGTGTTAATTGCCATTCCGCATTCATGAATGATTTCACCTGCACTGGCAATTTAATCATTTCCTCTTTTTTCAAGTCAGGTCCTTCGATATCGACTAGCAGATTGCTAATGCCGTAGTTTGGGGTCGCAGAGAGTTCAACGACCAATCGGGGATTCAGACGGTTAATGGATCGGGCAAATTCTTCGTTAGTACGTCTGTTTGTCGAACCGTATGCTTTATGCGCTTCATCAAGAACAACGACAGGACGCAGTATCTTGAGCACGTTAAACAGACTGTGCTTGATGGACCCGCCTTCAAAATTGCATTCCAAGTCGGGATAGTCCTCCATCATGCGACCATCACTGAGAAGATCATCACCCTCCGGAAAAAAACTGGGATAACGTCCCGCATCCTTAAACATACGCAGAAATTCTTTCCCTTTTTGTCGGTTCGCCGCCGGTAACATCAGTAACATGACACACAGGTAGTTGGCGATATCCTCCTGGTTGAACGCATCATCCTTTTCCAGCATTTTAACGCGACCAGCACTTGCTCGTTCTAACATTTGACGATATGGATGTTCCCGATTCCATAGGGAGGCTTTCGTTTGGGCGTAGATAGTTTTGCTGGGCACAATCCACAATGTTAGCCCGGTTTGCCGATGGAGGCGTTCCAAAGCAGCGGCAGCAAGCAAAGTTTTACCGCCACCTGTGGGCACTTTGAAACAAATATGCGGAATTGGACGGTCAGCGCCGTCAGTGCGAGTGACGTATTCACCCGCACTTTCTGCTACTTCGCCATTACTCTTTAGTTTCTCCCACGCTGTTCGGGGATAATTGCGAATCTCATTCGGAATATCAACCCCTGCCTGTTCCAACGCCTGAACCGCAGTTTCCGATTGAATTTGTGTTTCTTTAAGCACGCCTAACCACCGGCTAAAAGTGTCAAGTGTGTGTAACTGATACGTTTTCAATTCTATCATGACAGTACCTCTTTATCTTTCACACAGTGCATGGGGGAGTTGACAAAACGTAATTCCCAGCCCTGTGAGTTCACGCTGGCTGATGTATTTACCCGGCGCATAAACAATCGCCTTTACTCCCTTCCGACGACTAGTGTCACGTATGCGCTCTGCCCGTTCCAAGTTTAGCATCGCCTCAGAGCTCTCTAAATACTCAAGGTTGGGTTGGTAGAGCAAGTAGTAGTCGTTTTTATCATCCCCATGAAAGAGACCATCATCGTTTTTCATCTCCAATACATCTGGTTCAACAGAAGCTCCAGAAACCATATACAGTAGATGGGTAGCAAGGGATTCATAAGCCGGCAGTGATTTCCCAGTGAGCATCCCCTCTATTTCAAAAGGTTTACCCAATGTGCCGTAGGTGAAGGAGCCCCCCAAGCCCTCGCGTAGTGAAGCGTCGCTAGCATCGGGAACGCCGTTTATAACCCGGCGAATCCGCTCAGCGGTGATGGTGTCAGCATAATCTTCACACTCAATGAGAATAAACTTTCGATTGCCACCATCTTCCTTATTCAGTGCAAGGACAGCGTGGGCCGTGGTGCCGCTGCCCGCAAAAGAATCGAGGACAATGGCATCGGGATCAGTACCTATTTGTAAGATTCGTTTTAGTAGTGTGTGCGGTTTGGGGTTTGAAAATGCAATCCCAATTTTATTAAGTCCTTGCGTTGCGCTCTGGGTATGTCCAACATCTTCATGTAGCCATACAGTTAGAGGCGTAATGCCTTGTTTCACCTCCGATAGAAATCGCTTTATGCGGGGCACATTATTGCCATCTTTACCAAACCATATCCGATTGTCGTTGACTAATATATCAAATCTCTCCTTACTATACCGCCAACATGTACTTTGCGGTGGATTTACGATTCGACCTGATGGGGTAGTAATTGGATAATCGTACTCTTCTTGGTAGGTTTTAACATCTAACCCGCTCGAACTCCAAGGCCCACGTGGGTCATCGTCCGGATTAGAATATCGTTCGTTGTGTTTCTCAGTTCGTGGTAGAAGAACCGGCCTCCATATCTCTTTATCCTTTGCATAACATAGCACAAAATCGTGATTATCAGAAAAATACTTGGCGTCATTTTGGGGGCTAAACTTTTTTTGCCAAATAATGTTAGTTACAAAATTCGTATCTCCAAAAATCTCATCTAGTAACATCCGCAGGTGGTGTTGTTCATTATCATCAACAGAGATAAAAATTACGCCATCGTCGGCAAGTAATTCTTTTAGCAAGTGTAACCGCGGCCACATCATACAGAGCCATTTGTCATGTCGCTCTAGGTCTTCGTTATCAATAGGACTGTTTTCTACCAACCATTGCTGCATAAGCGGGCTGTTGACGTTGTCGTTATAAATCCACTCCTCGTTGCCAGTATTGTAAGGGGGATCAATGTAGATGCATTTGATGCGGTTCGCGTAGCAGGGCAGCAGTGCTTTGAGGGCGTGTAGATTATCACCGTGGAGGATGAGGTTGTCATTGGTGCCAGCGGGATTGTAGGAGCGGTTGTCGTCCACTTCAATCGCCCGGTAGGGAACGGTGAGATGGTGGGCGTAAATATGTTGTTTTCCCTTGAAATCGAGTGTGGGCATGGTTTCCTTTCCTGTGCGTGGCATTTCCACTGCATATAGTTTGCATCGTTATAAACGATGAATTTGTAATCGTGTAACCTTTGTTTCGTTTAACCCAACAGACAGGTACGCCATTGTTCCACCGAAAAATGCAGTGCTGTAGAATAATTCTAGTCCAGTTGAGTTATGAAAATCATGGGGTGTTTCGATGGCTGCGGAGTATATCACCAATCCTGTACCGATCCGTCCTCGCGTCGCAGATGGGTGGGATCCTTTGAATCGTGCGGATATTTCGCTGCGGCTTCCTCATTCAAGTCAATCCCCAGTCCCGGCGCATCCGTTGCAAAAAGATAACCGTCCTCCGTCCGCATATCGTTCGGAATGACTTCGTTCATCCAGTCAGTGTGCACCCCATACTCCTGCACGGCACAGTTCGGAACGGACATATTCAGATGGAGCATCGCTGCAGTGCTGACGGGGCTTCCTGTGTAGTGGCAGGCAAGTTCCTGATAGTGCACCTCTCCCATCGCTGCAATCTTCTTTCCTTCGGTGATTCCACCGCTATGGCAGATGTCCACACGAAGATAGTCAATTAGCTCCCCCTCGATCAGTTCGCGAAACAGCCATTTTGTTGGCAGCTGCTCGCCGGTGCCGATCGGCACGTTTGTGTGTGCACGGAGCGTGGCGAAAGATGCTGGGTTTTCGGAACGGATGGGATCTTCAACGAAGAAGGGATGGTACTCTTCGATTCCGTTACACAACTGAATAGCGTGGGGTGGTGTCAAACGTGTATGTACCTCAAAGATGATTTCGATTTCATCGCCGACAGCCTGCCGCACCGCTTTCATATATTCGATCCCACGTCGGGTCGCTTCCTTCTGATTGAAGCCGCCATCGCACCGAATCGGTGAAATACGGAGGACCTTCCACCCCTCATCTACCATCTGCTTTGAGCCTTCAAGACCGGCATGACGATAGACCAGCACTTTGTCCCGCGTGGCACCGCCGAGCAGTCGATAGGTTGGTACGCCGAGCGCTTTTCCAGCCAAATCCCATAGCGCGATGTCTATGCCTGCAAGCGCGGATTGGAGCACGGGGCCACCACGCCAGAATGTTCCGCGAAAGATATCTTGCCATATATGTTCGATTCGGGTTGCGTCTGCGCCCATCAGGAGCGGTTTGAGGTGATGTTCCAACGCCCCAACGACAGCCAACGATCTGCCGCTGAGCGAGGCTTCTCCGATCCCGTATATTCCCTCGTCGGTCTCGATTTTGACATATACAAATTGATCCACAACAAATACTTTGAGATCTGTGATTTTCATAGAAGTCTCCTTATGAAGTGAGGTGTCGGGATTCGGAGATCCCTCCTACTATGGTAGATTTTAGAATTAATGAGACACGCCAAACCGGTGCGGTTAGGAAACCGCCCCTACCGTTCTCCCGTTTGGTAGACACTGTTTCCAACTGTGCCGATGCGGTGTGGTTAAAAACCGCCCCTACCGAGGGCGAGAGTGTCTATCTGTTTTTATGATTCACTATAAATGTGCCTATGTGGTTCGTGAGACATTTTGGGCATCTATTCCAACCCCAATTCGTTCCACTTGGCGGTCAACTGTTGGATACGGGGACGGTCGCTGTGGAGAAAAGCGTCAGAAAATACCCTGCCCGGTCGGCTGTACTGCAATCGCTCAATCAAATTTAGGACACCTTGATGATTTTCCTTTAACAGGGATATATCCGCTGCGGTGGTGGGTTTCGGCACGAAATTGACAGCCAGATGCCGACGGCCGGTCCTGCCACCGAAGGACGCGTGCCAGGTATTCATATCCGAGAAAAAGACATCTCCGGGCTGCGATTCGAGCGGAAAACAGGGCACATTGCGACCAGATAGACCAAACTGTGCCCAAGGCTTGAGCGTTTCGTGCAGCGGTAAGCGATGGGAACCGGGGATTACTCTCAGACAACCTGTCTCCTTTGTCAATGGATCAAGATACAGCGATACCTTCATTGGTCGATAGTCGAGCCGAGTGCCGTCTGGATGCCAATCGGTGTCGCCCACGTAGAGGTTTCCCTCAGAACAGAGCCATGTAAATCCTTCTCCAAGCAAGGATTCAACTGTTTTGTATATACGATCATCCTCGACCAGATCGGTCAACAAAGGGGTGATTTCCGCAATACCGTAGAGCGACTGGCGGCTCTCCCCCGGAAACGGCTGACCGTCCCGCTCCTTGTCGAGCAGTTCATCGAATTTTTGGGAAATCGCGTCCATTTCATCGGGTTGGAATGCTTGCCTCAAGACCAAGAAACCGAATGTTTGGAAGTACGCAATCTGTTCTTCTGTTATCACAATCGTCCTCCTAATGAGGTGAACCACAACGCCAAAAAGGGCTATCTTAACCTAAGTTATGACATTACATACATGCCGCCCCGCTGGGGCTATTAACGCATTCCAATCCCCAAAGGAATCGAAAGGGATGGTCGTTGGTTCCTGTCCCACAACAACCTATATTTTCAATGCGGAGCGACAGTCACGCTTCGTCGTGTAGTCGTATGTACAATGTCCACGGCATAGGGTGCCCCGATAAATCGGGACAGGCTGGATTCGGAGCAATATGCCTACTATTCGCAGCTTCGGTTATCTTATTGATACGGCACCGGTATCTTATCTCCATGCCAAGGGAAGGCATAGCTTGGTGAGTTCGCAAAACGACGCAATCCAATCTCCAGCTTAATCGTTCTTGAGGGAGGAAGTTCAACGGCGAAGAACTTCGCGTCAACCGGAATAGTCCGTTCCGATGAACTTTCCCCGTCGATTTCTTGGAACTGCACCGTGGTAAATTGGTGTTCCCCGAAAGCGCCCGCTTGGATGATGACGTTTCGGGTTTCGGTTCTGCTAAGATTCACAAGTTGAATCCCTACCACGTCCGATCCCAACTTATCAACGAGCGCAGCGACATCCTCCGGGACGCCGGGACGCGCGCGGCCTGGATCAAAGTAACGCACAGTCGCTCTCAGAAGCCCACCGGTGTAGACAGCCTGCGGAGCACCCAACATCACCTGTGTCAACCCCTTCGTAAGAACAAAGTGTGGCGGTTGCTGATTATCTGCAATTATCGTTTCGACATCGCGGTTATCGTTACGCGCCGCTTCAAACACTGCCAATGCCCCGTCATATTCGGCGTCCAGTATTTTTTGGGGCCAATCGGGATTTTTCCCATCGTAGTATTGGAATCGACCATATTCTGTGTTTCCGTCATTCTTTTCTGCTTCAAACATAACGTGATTCCAATCGCGCTCTACGTCGCCCGCCCGCACCCTCGCAATTAGCTCGTAGTCCTGCGGATCCATTGAGGCGTGATACAGGTGCGCCAAGTCTTTCAGCCGCATCGGCTTATACGCTTCCCAGCCGTCGGGACCGTATCGGGTCGGGACGACAAGCTGACCATCATCGCGTGTAACCGCGTTGTCCAGCAGAACTTTGATCTGAGAACGGAGGAGTTCGAGATAGCGGAAGTCGCCCGTGAGCAAAAGGGCGCATTCGGCACCAACAATAATCGAGTTAAACATGATATCGCCCGCCCAATAACTGTTCCAACCGTAAAGGCCGCCCCACCACTGTCCTTGACGGTGTTCACCTATTTTTCCTGTGGGACCAACGTTGTCAGGGATAATCCCCTCGTTCGCTTTTATTCGGTCCATCCACCCCTCTGTGTATTCGAGTACCCACCGTTTGTACTTCTCATCTCCAGTATACAAATAGGCATTAGTCATTAATGCCGTAGCTCCCAAGCTGTGTGCCACGTCGCCGTTGAGAACGATCTGCTCAAACAGTCTGCAGATTTCGTCTCTCCGCTGCGGATGCTCATACCAATTTGCCTCCAACTCCTTGACGACCGGATAGAGCGTTGATCGCATACCCATCGCCTTGCTGGGATCTTCTCCCATTCGCCCTGCAAGCCAAGCTTGTAAGTGTTCAAGATTAGCTTGGAAACAGGGACCTCGGCTAGTCTGGATGGGAGAACGAAAGATTTTATGCTCTGAATCGTAATTCGGAGCTTGTGGGTCTTCACCGATATGTATCGCCGCGAACTGTTTCGCGCGTCGTACATTCTCCGAAATAGTGGGACTGGCAACACCAAAGTCATAGAATGCCATGTTGCCTTCGCCCAAATGATGCCACTCCGCTGCACCGGGCGACGCTAAATTGTAGTACTCCCTATGGGCCTGCTGCGAGAAACGGGGATGCGTCCGATGCACAATCTCGTCGCTACTGATACGGGTCGAGGCGTTCCAGCACAGTAACGCCATTTCGAGTATGCGCTCATCTGCCCCCATAGCGTAGAAGAGTCCCCAGTTATAAATCCGTTCATAGAGGTCATCTAAATCGTCAGCAAAATAAAGTGCCCCTCCCGGTTCAGCATACTTCTCAAGCAGCATCGGCGCTGCCTCCTCCATAAGGCTTATCAGATTGCGCTGCTTAAGCGCCCACGCCGGTGGAGGTGAGAGTTCCATTGCTTTTACAGTGACCATTCCGGGAATGGAAACTGGATTTGTCGAATGTGTGTCGTTCTTCATCATTTATCTCCAAATACATGAACTGACTTGATTAAATTAGGACTTACGCAGTTGAACTGTCAAAGCCTTATGGTTCAGTAATTCAACACAACTGAGGGACCTAACTCCTATAAATAATTTTGGACACTTTGTACGCTACACCTCTGTCAATTCTGGAACGTGTTCATCCTCATATTTCTCAATCAGCACACCAATGACTTCCATCAATGAGGCTAAGGGATGATCTTCATTCTCACCCACTACATCAATCAAATTGTCTAGCATCTCCACAAGTTGTTGATATTCGCGCTCCTCATGAGGAACAAATACAACGGGTGCTAACATCGGCCAGACATCTTGAGCGGTCTGTATTTCTGCTACCATAATTTACTCCTTCCATCTCCCTTTATCATACTCGTCGTGCGTTAGCACCGCACGAATGTAAACCTTCTGCCGATTGTAATGTATAGCTGCAATTAGACGTGCTTTGTTGCCCCCAATATTGAAAACAGTCAATTTCTCCACTTGGTCAGCGTGAGGAAACTCCATACGTAACTCGACAAATGAAAGGAAACGTCTCTGTTTCATCAATTTATACCAATGTTCAAGTGACGTCTTGGTATCAGGATGTTTCTGTGCAAACTCGTTCAGTCGTTTTCGCGTGATAATATGCATGGTATAGTCTTGCCAACTTACCAACTTCGATACTCATCTCCGCAGTCGCCGATTTGATTGTACAGATCGCGGGATTGAGACTGAATGGCCTCTATCTGGGCATAATCGTCGGGATCCAAGGAAAAATCGAACACACGCGCATTGACGGCACGATGTTCGGCCACACCGAGCCGTACACCGATAATAACGCCAGCGACCGTTGGACGGTCAAGAATTGCTCGAACTGCGACGTTGGAGATGCTGACATCATGTTTTTGGGCGATCTCCCCAAGTGTCGAAAGCAGCGTCTGAAACAGTTCCCAACCGCCCCAAGTATCGATCATCTGTTTGTACTTGTGCAAGCTGGCGGTGTTCAATTCCCGCCCTCGTGGTTCGGGTTGCCCCAAGTATTTTTCAGTCAACAATCCGCCGCACAGGGTTCCATAGGTCAGCAACTGGATCTCGTGCGCTTGGCAAAACGGAATCATCCCCACCTCCGGGCGGCGGTCGATCAGTGAAAATTGCACTTGATTGGAGACGATGCGGATGCCCGCGTCGGTGATGCGCGAGAGGTGTTCGGTATCAAAGTTGGTCAAGCCGAGATGTCTCAGTTTCCCTTCGTCCCGAAGTTCGGCGAGATAGGTGAGGGCTGAAAGATAGTTTTCATCTTCGTAGTCCCACCAATGAAACTGCAACAGGTCGAGTTGATCGACGCCCATCCGGTTCCGCGAGATGTCGATATTTGATTCCACCCACGGTTTTGCCATCCGGCCCGGTCGTGGCACCCACTTGGTGAATGCCTGAATTCGAGAGAGGGAATCTGCACCACGTTCCGCAGCAAGTTGTCGCCGAAATTCACCGATGAAATCCTCTGCGGGTCCGTAGTGGTCGGCAAGATCCCATGTGGTAAACCCCGCATCAATGAAGTCGAACATGGATCGGATTGCGTCTTCTTGATTAATAGGACCGTGGGCACCAGAGACCTGCCACATCCCGTTGAGCAGTCGACAGATGCGTAAATCTGGGGTGAACGCAATGGTACTAGATTTTGGCAGCTTCATGAGCATTTCCTCGTCAAAATGGCTTTTAGCGATGCAAACCGGAATATTTCACATTCGATTCAGACAGCAACTGGTATATATATCTTGCGGGAATCGCCGACGCATTCATGCCATCGCTCCGTGCGATAATCCCAAGCAGGATGCCCTGCTTGTTCAGCACCGGTCCCCCACTGTTGCCCCCAAAGACATCGGATTGGAGGTGCAATAACTGTTTAGGTAGCATCAAGGAATTGGCCCCCGCTGGAGACGCAATCACGGACGGAGGATTGGAATCAAACACCGGTTGCTATGGAGATATTTTCCACAGGAGGATTGTACCATCCCCACTCCCCCTTTCCATCCCTGCACCCCCGCTTGCCAGTGTCCGTCCATCTGTACTAAACGCTACACTACAAACCCAACCTGTATGTCCCGTGAGCGTCCGTTTATGTTCACCTGTAACGGCATCCCATAGACGGATAGTCTTGTCCCAACTCCCACTTGCTAACATCTCTCCATCCGGACTGAAGGCTACGCTACTGACCTCACTCGTATGTCCTGTGAGTGTGTGCTTAGGTTCACCTGTAACGGCATCCCATAGACGGATAGTCTTGTCATGACTTCCGCTTGCTAACGTCCGTCCATCCGGACTGAACGCTACGCTACTAACCCCGTACGTATGCCCGGTGAGCGTATGCTTGTGTTCACCTGTAAGGACCTCCCATAGACGTACCGTATCGTCCAAACCCCCACTTGCTAACGTCCTTCCATCCGGACTGAACGCTACGCTACTGACCGCACTTGTATGCCCGGTGAGTATGCGTTTATGTTTACCTGCTACAGCATCCCATAGACGGATAGTCCGGTTACTACCCCCACTTGCTAACGTCCTTCCATCCGGACTAAACAATACGCTACTGACCGTCCGCCCAGGTCCTGTGAGTGTGTGTTTATGTTTACCTGTGATGACATCCCATAGACGCACCGTCCTATAACTCCCACTTGCTAACGTCTGTCCGTCTGGACTGAACGATACGCTATCGACCGAACGCTTATGTCCTGTGAGTGTGCGTTTATGTTTACCTGTTCCGGCATCCCATAGACGCACCGTCCTATAACTCCCACTTGCTAACGTCTGTCCATCTGGACTGAACGATACATTATCAACATCATCCGTATGCCCTGTGAGTGTACCCTTGTGTCCACCTGTAGCGGCATCCCATAGGTGTACCGTCTCCGAACTCCCAGTAGCAAGTGTACTCCCATCGGGACTGAACGCCACGCTTTCTACCTGGTCCGTATGCCCGGTGAGCGTCCGTTTATGTTCCCATGTAGCGGCATCCCATAGACGGATAGTCTTGTCATCACTTCCACTTGCCAAGGTGCGTCCATCCGGACTGAAGGCTACGCTACTGACCGCACTCGTATGTCCCGTGAGCGTCCGTTTATGTTCATCTGTAACGGTATCCCATAGACGAATAGTCTCGTCCAAACTCCCACTGGCTAACGTCCGTCCATCTGGACTGAACAATACGCTACTGACCCACCGCGTATGCCCTATGAGTGTGTGCTTGTGTTCACCTGTAACGGTATCCCATAGACGGACAGTCTCGTCTAAACTCCCACTGGCTAACGCCTGTCCGTCTGGACTGAACGCCCCGCTCAAGACCCTAGTCGTATGTCCTGCGAGTGTGTGCTTGTGTTTACCTGTAACGATATTCCACAATCGCACCGTATCGTCTTCACTCCCACTGGCAAGTATCCTTCCATCCGGACTGAAGGCTACGCTCCTGACCGCACTCGTATGCCCTGTGAGCGTGTACTTATGTTCACCTGTAACGGCATCCCATAGACGGATAGTCTTGTCATCACTTCCACTTGCCAGGGTGCGTCCATCCGGACTGAACGATACGCTATTGACCCACCGCGTATGTCCGGTGAGCAGGGCGGTCTCTCGATAGGTTGACGTATCATAGAGCCAGATACCGATAGAACTGGCAACTGCGAGACGAGTGCCATCGGGAGAATACTGTATCTCATTTATTGAACCTTTACCAAGGCGCGCTGTAGCACCTTCGGGTAAACTCCATTGCGTGTAGTCTTGGGCGAAGGTGTTTGGTGAAAACAGAGCGAAAAGGATAAGTAATGTTGCGGTTGTTTTCATGTCAAGTTTTACTTTTTTAGAGGTTAATTCCATTCAATATGTAAGGTTTCACGATTCCGGGAGACGCTGGCTGGCGTTGAGGATCGTTAGACCGATGACTTCGCCCCGCTCGTAGCGGATGATTACGTCATCGTCAGTCAACCCGCTATCGTCTGCATGTCCCGATACATCGGGATCCTCGCTTCGCGGGACTCGGTTTTTTGAAGTTCACATATAACACATCGGCTTCAGCATCGTACGAAGACCACAGATAGTGCTTAGGTGAATGTTTCACTGCGGGAATCAGGTGTATATATCTATCTATAGTTACGGGGGCCATACCTGCCTTCTCCTATTTCGGACATTTATTCACCGTGTAAGAAAGGCCCTTGTCAGAAATTGCTTTCATTATAGCACATCTGCTTGTAGGGAAAAACAAAAAATCAAGTGATGGCAGTGCAGATTGACATAGGAGATAAGCGGTGTTAGACTAACACAATATCTACGAGAATCTGCGGAGGATTTTTATGAAAGCAGCTGTGATTGGTTGTGGTGCTCAAGGCAGAGGTGGGCACGTTGCGAATTATGCAAAGATGGACGAGGTATCCCTTGTGGCGGTTTGCGATACAAACCTTGAACGTGCGCAAGCGGTGGCGAAGGAATTCAAGGTCCCACACGCATACAGCGACTATCAAGAGATGCTGGAAAAGCACGCCTTAGACTTAGTCAGCGTCTGTACGCCTCATGCACTCCACAAGGATCAGACGGTCGATGCCTTTGACGCAGGCGCGAATGTTATCTGCGAGAAGGCACTCTGCGTAAGTAGCGCAGAAGCGGAGGAGATGATTGATGCTTGCAAGCGGAATGGCAAGAAGATGAGCATGGGGCTTCAGAATCGTGGGCTGGCGTCAGGATATGCGCTCAAGAAGTTCATCGAAACCGGTGCCTTGGGACGGATATACTACACCCGGGTCTGGACGGGCCATGTGATGAACATCCCCGGCTACAGCGTTTTTCAGAACAAGGCACTATCCGGGGGCGGCGTTCTCTATAGCACGGCTGTGCACACCCTTGATTTCGCAAACTGGATCATCGGCGATCCCACACCCGTTGCCGCAATGGGAACCACGTATCAGAAGGTGCGCCATATGAAGAATCCGGTTATTTCGTGGGCGGGGACGTTGGAGGATTTCGAGACGGAGGATTTCGCGGCGGGCTATATCCGATTTGCGGATGGGGCGGGGTTATCGCTTGAGAGCAATTGGTTGACGCATCCGTGGAAAAGCCGACCGACCATTGAGGTTTTGGGAGACTTCGGTGCGGCGGAGATTCCTCTGAAAATCTATCTTGATGACGGCGATCAAGTCTTTGACAGAACGCCGGAGGTCGTCGAACCAGAGAACAGTTTCTTTGAGGTCCTTAAAGATTTCGTTGAAGCTGTGCGCGATGATCGAACACCCGTCGTCAGATTCAGTGAAATGCTACATGTGCAACAGATGATGGAGGGAATCTACCGTTCCGCAGAAACCGGCCGAGAGGTTTCCATCAAATCGGACAAAAGTTAATCGCTCATGTTAAGAAATCGTGTAACAGAAACCGAGTTCTCAAGTCCCGCGTAGCGTGGATGCTCGGAACGGCAAAAAAACTCGGTTTCTCCTCGTGCTTTGCACTTTCTTTTTATATGAGCTAAATTAATAGTAGACTCACTGACAACTAAGCGACGAAGGGCCCCCAAGACTCACAAGAAATGGAGGGATGGGACATGGCATCCAAAGAACAGATTCAGCAGTATAACGACCAAGGTTACTTTATCGCCGATGACGCGGTAGTGCCGGACATGCTACTGCCCCTGACAGAAGCTACGCGGCGGGCGGCGGATAAGGTGCGCTCTGGCGAGGTGGTTGACAACACAGATCGGATTGGCACCGGCGGAGAGGGAAAGAACCCTATTGTCATCATGGGAGTTATGGCACCTGAATTTGGGGAGCCGATTTTTTCGGAATATCTGGCTTCCGAGCCGGTTGAACGTTATGTGCGTCCTTTCTTGGGCGAGGAGCTGCGTTTAGGCTGGGTGACCACGTTTGCCATCCAAGGTGGCGGCTATCAGTGTGGCTGGCATCGGGACTTTGGTGCAGAAGAACGCGATGGTAGTTATGAGGTGGAGATGGAAATCCTCAGTCGCTACCGCAAGAACCTGCTCAAGTGGCATACGGCATTGGTAGACGATCCGTGTCTGTGGATTGTACCGGGTAGTCAACGACGTTACCGTACTGATCATGAACGTGAGGTGTTGATTAACAACAAGGGGGGCGGTGGTATACCGGGGGCAAAGCAGATAAAGCTGAAGCGGGGACGGACCATCTTCTGGAATGGTAACACTATCCACCGGGGTGTCATGCCGGCGGGGATGGAGAAACGTCTGACGCTGTGTGGGTGTTTGGTCAAACATCAAGCGGATGATCCACCTGAGACGTTGGATGAACGCTTCAGATGGCGGTTAGCCGATAACGTGCGGGAAACTCTACCTGAGAAGATTAAGCTTTACTACGATCGGTGGAAGCGGTTGCAGATTGTTGATTGAAAGCCAACGCTGTCGAGATGCGAATCTCGACCTATAGGGGTGTGACAAGCACACATCTTAACCCGATGGTTTGGCACAGAGATCTCCGTGTCTTACGAATAACAGCGGAAAGCTCGCCACTATGCGGTATTACACTCAGTTGCGTAACACAAAACTATATCCAGCTATGGAATTATGGTAGATTTTAGAATTAATGAGACACTCCTAATCGAACCGCATTGCCCCTAGGCCCGGTAGGTGCGGGGAGAAAACGAACCGCATAGGCGCAGTTGAAAACAGCGCCTACCATACACGGGGGCGAAAGTGTCTATCTGTTTTGATAATTCACTATAATTCACCATCTTGTTGTATTCACACGCCGAACTCTACCATCCCGTCCTCGAAACAGAAGGTGCCCATTTTGACAGGCGTACTCATGCAATCGTTTTGTGATTTCAACATCCTTGCGACAATATTCCGCAACCAAATCGACCTTACCCGCCTTCCACCATCGCAGGGACTGCAACCCGTCAGCTGACTTGGTTTCCCGCAGCGTCTCCCTTGCAAGTGCGTCGAGACTGAGACGAAATCCGAGTGTCCGCCTAACGTGTTCCAACATGTCGAAAGTTGGCAGTTGTGATAAGTTTAGCGATGTATATGGGCGGAGGACAACGTAATCAAAACCTTTGAGATTGAATCCAACGATGAGGTCTGCTTCCGCGAGTTGATTTATTAGGTCTTCAACATCGGACTCTTGAAAGGTAGCGTACTGCTGATTGGCGGTGCTGTAAGTCACCGCGATCGCCAGCTTCATTCGATTAGCATACGACCATCCTCCGACCTCTCCGGCGGATTTCTGTGTTTCCAGATCGAAGTAGACTATGTTTCTTTGTGGTTCGTCTGTCTTACTATCAATAGTGGGCATATTGTACCTATAGATATTTTATCCGTGCTTTCAGAACTAATGGGCTTCCGCTTGACACGGTCTGCCTCGCGTGATAGGATTAAAATGAACTTATAAAAAGCAAAGCGGGGTTATGGGGAGATCCATCAATGCGTGTGTCTGCCCATACTCTGTATTATACATTATGCTCGGAGTGTAGCAATGAAAATCGTTATTGCCCCTGATTCGTTCAAAGGCAGCCTGACCGCATTACAGGTGGCAGAAGCAATCGAAGTCGGCTTGCGCCGTGTGTTTCCGACAGCAGCTATTGAAAAAGTGCCGATGGCAGATGGTGGTGAGGGCACAGTGCAATCACTTGTCGATGCAACTGGCGGAGAAATCTTAACTGCACGGGTGCGGGATCCGCTTGGCAATCCGATTGATGCCCAGTACGGGGTGTTGGGTGACGGCATTACAGCGGTTATCGAGATGGCGGCAGCCTCCGGTTTAACACTTGTCCCGCTCGATAAGCGTGACCCGCGTATCACGACAACTTATGGCACGGGCGAACTTATTCGAGCAGCGCTGGGGCACGGATGCCGAAAACTGATCATTGGAATCGGCGGCAGTGCCACAAACGATGGCGGTGCTGGGATGGCACAAGCCCTCGGTGCCAAGCTACTCACAGCAGACGACGAGCAGATCGGGGCCGGCGGCGGACCTCTGGCGACACTCAACTCAATCGAACTCTCCGAACTGGATCGGCGCATCCGTGAAATGGAAACAGTTGTCGCCTGCGATGTCAACAACCCGCTCACCGGCAAAGAGGGGGCTTCTCATGTCTACGGACCTCAAAAAGGGGCAACGCCTGAAATGATTGAGGAGCTGGATGCAAACTTAGCACATTTCAATAAAATCGTGCAGCGCGATCTCAACAAATCTGTGGGGGACGTTCCCGGTGCCGGTGCCGCTGGCGGGTTAGGTGCTGGCTTGATGGCTTTCCTGAATGCGGCCCTGAAATCGGGCATCGACATCGTTACTGAGGCAACCCAATTGAGCAAACAGTTCTCGGGTGCTGATCTCGTAATCACAGGCGAAGGACAGATTAACTTTCAAACAGTTTTCGGCAAAACACCTGTGGGTGTTGCGAAGGTTGCAAAGACCCACAACATCCCTGTGATTGCGATAGCTGGTAGCATTGCTGACCGTTCTGATGGGGTCTACAATGCTGGGATTGACGCGATGGTTGATATTGTTCCTGAACCGATGTCTCTGGAAACCGCAATCGAAAAAGCGACGATACTCATAGAGACTGCAGCCGAGCGCGCTGGCAGGATGATCATCATCGGCACAAAAATCAGACATGATTAACGGATTCTCTATGATGAAACTTCTTTTGCCAAAAACTATGGGCAATTTTAGATATATGCGCTAAGCCTTATGTTCTTCCGATGGAAGTGATTTCCGGTTTGATTTTTGATATGAATAAGGAGGGCGAAACACTTTACCATGCACCACCTCCGTAGCCGATACTGCTTCGTTTGGGGACTGAGAAGCGTTTAGATTTGGGGCGGGGTGTCCACGTAGATGCCCTGCTTTTTTTGTGATTATATTCTGTCGGACCACGTACGATATAAACACTTAATAGAAATTATGGTGAACTTTAGAATTACTTGGACACGCTGTACCGGCGAGGGTTCCTAATCGCACCGCATCCCGACGAGTCGGGATAGGACATGGGGAGCGAAAGTGTCTACATATTTTGATAATTCACTATAAAATGCGAAGGATTTATCTCGATCCTGCAACGAAAAATCGCAGGGGTGAAAACAGGGTGCGAATCGCCATCGGTATAATCGGATTGCTGATTATGTGTGCAGGATGTGCTGTTGCGGCATTTAATGATATCGGCGTAGGGGCACGACCGCTCGGAATGGGTGGGGCGTTCGTGGCACTGGCTGATGATAGCAACGCATCGAGCTACAATCCCGCCGGACTTGGTAAAATTAATGCTGCACATCTGAGTCTAAC
This sequence comes from Candidatus Poribacteria bacterium, assembly GCA_965204355.1. GTDB lineage: Bacteria > Poribacteria > WGA-4E > WGA-4E > PCPOR2b > PCPOR2b. Next base: position 4,659,317 of record OZ241983.1, on the reverse strand, counting down.
GACAGCACAACGGTTCAGGGGACTTATCAACTATAATTATATTAGCGGAATAGTCCCACTTCGATCTGTAGGGACGTTCGGTGCAAGTATCGGGATTCTGAGCGAAGATTCGGAGGTTTATAAAGAACAGACTGTTACTATATCTTACGGAAAAACCTTCTTAGACAAGCTCGCACTTGGTTTGAACCTGAAATCCTTTAGCAACCGTTTCGATGAGACTGACAGCTCCGTTAGTGCACATATCGAAGACAACTCTCAGTTTTTCACTCATACCTCCGCCGCTGATTTCTCTTTCGATCTGGGACTGATGGCAACCCCGGTAACTGGGTTAACTGTTGGACTCTCAGCGGAAAATTTGTTTCCCGCCAATATCAGTATGTCCGAAGCAGGGGAGGACCTCATTCCACAGAACATCCGTGTCGGGTTAGCGTATCACCTTTCTACAATTGCTGTCACGATCAAGCAGGAACCGCTACGCGAAGTACTGAAATCGGGACTCGGTGTTTTTGAAGTTGCCTTTCGAGATGGGGTTCGACACAGCCACATTGGAGCAGAACTGTGGCTCAACAGAACGATTGGCCTCCGTGCGGGTTATTCACTCATAGGCGGCGTCAACAATGCAACCGGTATTGCACTCGGCGGCAGTGTGAGATTGCCAATTGCCGCGCTTCGGCTCCAACTGGATTACGCTTTTCAGATTGTCACAGGAGTCTTAGTAGATAACACAACCCAACGGTTCTCATTGAACTTTATATTTGAATGAACGACAAAATACAACCTCATTTCCTCGTTGGTCTGATTGCATTCTTTTTGGCGTATTTTGCGGTTACTGGTCAAACTGCAGTTACGTCAATAGGCGAAATCAACGTTAAAGATGACGACCAAGGACTTATCCCCGCAGGCTCAACTGTGACCTTGATTGTTAGTCTGCGGATTGACCGCTCGCTCGCCAAACCGGTTGATGAAGATATCCAAACAATTGAAATCATACTGCCAGCAGGATTCGTCGTTGATCCGTTAGATTTCAAATCCTTTTCTCGTAACGGCAGACAGACTGATGCCGTTGCAGAGCCGTCTGGAAACCGCCTACGCATTCGTTTGGAGGAAGCGATCACAGATCTGGAAAACACTCTCAACGAGATTGTGTTTGATGGTAAAGCGCCGAATCCCACGCTTGCAGAGGATACTAATGCTGAAGAAGTTACTTTTAGAGCACGTCTCAGAAATTTGCTTGATGTGCCGATTGGTGGGTTTATCCAGCCCGGCAACACAGATGGCAGGCGGAATAATGACGATTTTACCTTGCAAATCATCCCCAACGTGCCTCCTAATCCGGTCGAAAGGTTTAGTGGTGCCAGAGATGCAAATGGTGAAAACGACGTTATTCTCATTTGGCAAAAATCAGATAATCCAGATGTCGCTGGCTACTTTATCTATCGTGACGATGCGCCACGGGTTGACATCAAAGTCGAAGTTGATTCAAGTCGGAATACTGAGATGTTTCTGGACGTGAACGTGGCACCGGGAATCCACAACTATGCGATTGAAGCGTACAAAACGCCGCTTCTAAGATCTAAACGTTCTGAGACTGTCACCGTCGAAGTGCTACCGGACATCGCGCCACCTCAACCTCCGGAAAGCTTGGCTGTCGTTGAATCTGACGATGTAATCAGTGTGAGTTGGGCGGGTAGCCCGACCCCCGATGTCGTTAAATATAGACTTTTCTTCGGTAGGTTGGGAAAACGCGTCACACCGTTAATGAACCGAAACGGAGTAAACGTGGAAATCTCTGTAGAGGAAGCCAACATGTTTCTGGATGAACGCAGATTGGGGGTCGGTGTTTTTACTTATGCTATTGAAGCAGTAGATGAAGTGGGCAATCGTTCGGAACAGCTTTCTCAAGTTCTGCGTATTCTTGGCAAACCGTTTCCGAATCCGTTTACTCCGCTCTCGAACAATCCCGACTTTAATCGCGTTGTGTTTCCTGCCCGCGCCATTGAAGGCGTTGAAGGCGAGTTTAGCGTCCTTATTTTCAATATCAATGGCGTACTCATCAGGGAATTAAAGTCCGCAGATCCGGGTGTGCGTGACTTGGACTGGGATGGTACAGATGAACTGGGTAACGTCGTTGAAAGTGGCGTTTACGTCTACCAAATCCAAGTGGGCGAGAGCTATGATACTGGCACGGTCATTGTCGCAAAATAGCCGATCTACTTGATATAGTTACTGATGTCTGAAAAGATGACCAATACTGCATCCGTCGTCTCGTATGGGGTGTGGAATGGATGAGTTAAACGGGCAAAAGACTTTTCGTCGATAACCACTACAGAGAACAGGTAACTTGTCAGTGATCAGATAGCAGATTGGCACATAGGTAAAACAGGAGGTGATTCATACATGAATTTCAAGACAACACTAATTATCCTTGCACTGTTCATCTTACTCGGTGGTGCATATCTCTTTTTTGGACGCCCATCTCCCGATGCGGAGCGGTCGAAAGCAGAAGCTCAGAAAATTCGCGAGGTTTATACGCTCACTGAAGACAGAATTCAGCGGATTCGCTTGTCATTCAGGGACGAATCGTATCAATCTCTGACATTGGCGAAAAACACGGATGATATATGGCAACTGACAGCTCCCCTCACTGCTGATGCTAACATACCTAAGGTTCATGAGATGTTAAAGAACCTATTGGAAAAGAAGGTCAAGCAGACGCTCGAAGCGGAAGATTATGCACTATACGGACTACAGTCACCCAATATCCGAATCGAATTATGGACAGGGGGAGAAACTCCCGCCAAAACCTTTCTCATTGGTGATAAAACCGTCAACTATTCTGTTTATACAAAGGAGCAATCCGAATCTCATATCTTTCTGATAGAATCTAGCGCGCTGGATGACTTTACAAAATCACCTTCGGATTTGCGGACTCGGGATGTTTTCGACTTTTCAACGGATTCAGTAACAGCACTCTATCTCCAAGTTGCGGATCAACCTGAGATTCATTGCAAGAAACAGACCGCTTTGGACACCGATACGACTAGGGACACGGGTAAATGGAAAATGATTCAACCGATAGAGGCGCAAGCCGATGCCAGAGCGGTTGAAGAAATTGTGGAGGCACTTGCCGGTGTGAAAGCGGTAGTTTTTGAGGCGGATGGTGAGTACGACCCTACCAACTATGGACTTGTGCAGCCGAGAATTACCGTTGCGCTCCAATTTACGGTTGATGCGCCAAGACAGGAACTACAAATCGGCAGCGATGCAGGAACACCTGGACGGCTTTATGTCGCGCGTCCGGAACACCATGCGGTTTACATAGTCAACAGAGAGATCTATACAAAGTTGGAGAGAACCGTTTTCGATCTGCGCGATAAGCGGGTCATCGATTTCCAACGCACAGCCACACATCGGTTTACGCTCCGTCGAGGAGAAAACAGGATTATGTGCCAAAAAAATGTGGACGGTGAATGGGAGATCACGTCGCCGGTAGCGTTGAGGGCAGATGAGGAGGCGGTTGATGACCTCTTATTCGGCGTGGATGCGCTGAGGGCAGTTGCATTCGTTGACGACCAACCGAGGAACCTCCGTCCTTACGGCTTGGATTCACCCTCGATTCAGGCATCGTTTATGGTCCCCGACACCGAACCTGCTGTGCTGCTTGTGGGGAAGATAGAGGGAGATAACATCTATGTCAAATCCCAAAACGCCGCTCCCGTTTTTTTGGTTAAAAAAGAATTTCTCGACCTCGTTGGGATGGGAGTTGCCGAACTCCGACACAAAGGGATCCTCGATTTTCGCAGCGATGCTGTCTCCAAAATTAACTTGAAACATGGCGATGTGAATTTGGTCTGTCAAAAACAGGGGACCAATTGGCGACTCACGCAGCCAGTGCAAGAACAAGCAAAAAACGGAGCGGTGCGTAGCATTATCCAGCAGGTAAACCAACTGACGGTTGACGCGTTTTTAACGGTGCCTCCACCTGTAACAACGACAGGATTTGACGCACCGGAAATTCAACTTGTCGTTACGTTGAAAGACCGAACAGAGCATCGACTAGCGATTGGGCAACTTGCTGATGACAAACATCACTACGGACACTTGCAAGGCATGCCCAATACAGTTTTTCTGCTAAAGAAAGAAATTGTGCAAAATCTCACCAAGACGGTGGACGATCTTCGGGCAATACCGGAAGAAAACTGATCGTAATGTATTTGACTCTCTCAATTTCGTGGGGTATCATATAATGTATTCTTTTAACTACTACGCTCGTAAGGAGATAATTCATGGCTGATAACGTTATAGAAATCACCGATGACAATTTTGAAGACACTGTTTTGAATTCTGACACACCCATTGTTGTTGATTTTTGGGCAGAATGGTGCGGTCCCTGCAAGATGATAGCTCCGACACTTGAACAACTTGCTGATGAGAATGTCGGCACGTTCAAGGTGGGCAAATTGAATGTGGATGACAACCGCGATACAGCAATGAAATATGGTATTCGTAGCATCCCAACACTCCTAGTCATTAAAGAGGGGGCCGTTGCTGAGCAGATTGTCGGCGCCCTACCAAAGGATGCGATTAAAGACAAAATCCTCTCTGCAATATAAGAGTACGGCGTAATACCATGTTCTGGAAAACGCTCTATAACACTCTTGTAATTCCCGTACTGACCGTTGGGTTTTACAGCGCCGCTCGGTTCAGTCCCAAAATCCGTGAAGGACTCGCCGGGCGGCAAAGCGTTTTCGATTCAATCACAGAACAGTTGAATTCAGCACGAATGCTGAACCAGACGGCGTGGTTTCATTTCACCTCTGTTGGAGAATTTGAGCAAGCCAAGCCGCTCATCGAAGCTCTCAAAGATGAGGTGCGTATCGTCCTCACGTACTTCTCGCCCTCCGTCCACCCCAATGTTACTCGCTATCCCCACCATGACGCTGCTATCTATCTTCCGTTGGATTCCGCTCGAAATGCGGAACGTCTGCTTGAGATTATCAAACCGTCGCTGCTCATCTTTTCCAAATTTGATATTTGGCCGAATCTCGTTTGGTGCGCCACTAAGCGTAAGGTTCCGGTTGCGCTCATCGCGGGAACGTTGCATCCCAAGTCCAAACGGTTAGCTCCCCTTGCACGTCTTTTTTTTAGGGATGTCCATAGACACATTTCGGTGCATTGTGTGATTTCAAAGGCTGATGCAGACCGGTTTCGCCTAATCTGTCCACCATCCGCACAGATTGAGGTTACCGGAGACACTCGCTTTGATCGCGTCTACCAACGCGCAGTCGCCGTCAATGGACAGGCTGATTTTTTTCCGGGGCAATCGACCTTAGAACGCCCAATTCTAATCGCAGGTAGCACCTATTCGGAAGATGAACGGGTAGCGCTTGAAGCCTACCGCCGTCTACGCGAAAATACCTTACACAACCCTGGTTCTAACAACCCGCCACATTTGATCCTCGTCCCCCACGAACCGACAGCGGAACGGATTGACGAGATTCGGGCACAGCTTGATTCTCAGGGGCTTTCATGGATCTGCTTTTCCGAGTTACAAGACGGCGTCGATCTGAGCCAAACTGATGTTATTGTGATTGACACCGTTGGCTTGCTCGCACAACTGTATAGGTTGGGGGATGTGGCTTTCGTCGGTGGGAGTTTCCATGGGAGTGTTCACAACGTGATGGAGCCAGCGGCGATGGCAAAACCGATTTTATTCGGCCCCACGATTCATAACGCCTATGAGGCGGGTATTCTGAGAACACGAGGAGCAGCGCTGTTGATTACTAATGCCCAAGAGATGGCAGATGCGCTCACATCGCTGCTTTCGGATACAGAAAAACGGATCCGAATGGGACAAATCGGAAAGCAGGTCATTGAGGAAAATTTGGGGGCGTCCGAGCGGACATTGGCTCAGATAAGGTCTTACCTAACAACGTAGCCACTCTCTGATATAGCACGTTATTCGTTTTTCTCTACCCTCGTGCTATACCGAACTATGAGGATAGGTCGGCGAGTTTCGTCGGGATGTTCCTTGGAGGAGAAACGGACAGGCGCCGTGCCATCCCGCAGCGCAAACAGGTAACCGTAGCTATAGTCTGGGTAAGCGAACCAGAAACGCGCGGCTTCTGTTATCGGGTTTCCTTGCCAGATATACCGCCCCTCAGCAGTTCCAATCTCTGTCAATCCGTCAACTCGATATGCGACATCCTCCGAACCGTTGTAATCGCTTGGGTGCTCACCGTTAACCCCTTCTAACATCGCTTGCGCTGGCGGTTTATTCCATGGGAAATTTTGGTGCATCGCACTGTTATAGGTCAGTTCGTTTTCCTGGGCTAGCTGGGATTTTTGCACTCCCTCATGCCAAGGGAGCAACACGCGCCGAATAACAATCTGCTGGGAAGTGTCATTTCCGACAGATTCCGCATAAAGGCTGATCGAAGCATTTAGGATGTTAGTCTCTTGCGTAATACCGATTTCCTCAAACGCTTCCATGATGTCAAAGGCGACAAAGAAGACCCCACCGATAGGCGTACACAGCAGAAAGTCTTCCCCACCGGCGTTGTAGTTTCTTTTCTGCTTCTGTGGCTGAACGATTAAGGACGTGTCACGCAAGGCACCTGAAAATGTCACGCCTTGCCCCTCACCGAAGGTTATCTCCATAGTTTCCGGCAGGGTGATAGCGATCTCTTTCTTTACGTCAACGATGTCCTGAACGCTTAGGGTATATCTTTTCTCAATTTCGAGTGGCGTGGTGAATAGGTGGACGATAGTCGCCCGTGAGTCGAGCGTTGCCCATTCGACCTCAATCTTCGGCTCGATTTGGTAATTTGACGTCTTCTCTGCCGACGTTGGATTTAGTGTCCGGTCAAATCGCAACTGCACAGCGGTTTGGGACAGCGGGGTTGCTGAGATTAGCTCTGGTATGTCTGCCGTATTCGCCCGTGTCCCAAACCCAAAGATAGAGATCGAACAGAGAATAAGGAACGCTGTCAGTAGTCGCTGCCGATGTGACATTTTGCTTTCAACCTCACACGCGTCCTGGCCAAGAACGACCTCTCACCTGCTTGAAAGGAGGCATTTTCGGCGCGTCGGTTATTGACTCGTCCTTACGTGAGGTTGCACGCATGTAGTGTACAGCGTAGCCGCGGCGACGTGTGTTGGTGTCATTAGGGCCGCTCTGATGCAGTGTTAGGCTGTGGTGGAAGCTGATGCTGCCGGGTTTCAGTGGTACAGGGATAATTGGCCATTCGTCGCTGCCCAAGTCTTCCAGAAACGGCGCCAACTGCTCACCACGCATCATGCCCCAACGATGCGTTCCGGGGACGAAATTTAGGCATCCGTTATCCAGTGTTGCGTGGTCAATGGCTGTCCATGCGCTAACCAGATCCTTCGGGAAGATATCGCGCCAAGAGGCGGAATCCTGGTGCCAGCGCTGCGCTGTTCCAACTCCCTCCGGCGCTTTCATGAACAGTTGATCGCCGTACATCTTGATGTCATCGGTGCCCAACAGCGCCGCTATAATGTTCACGATCTTGGGGTTACAGACATGTGCCCACATCACTTCGTCGTAGACTGCTATGTTGTACAGTTTGCGGACCGATAGGACCTGATTTGTAACACGCTTTGAGCCGTCCCGGAAAATCTTTTCGAGTTGAATGCTTGTTTCCGGGATATTCTCTGCCTTGCCAGCAGCTATGAGGTCGGTATGGGCAGAGAGAGTCTCCACCTCTTCTGCCGACAGGACATCCTCAACCACAAGGAAACCGTTGAGTCTGAACTGTGTGATCTGGTCCTCCGTTAAACTGAAGTCTTCCGGTTTATCGGAACCGCGGGACACTGGTTTCGTCATGGGCAAACCCTCCATTTTTTAGCCTTGATACTTTATGCATTACGCTTCACGTTTCACTAATGCGCTATCCCCAATTGATGCATCCGCCGGTGAATCGCTGCACGGGCTTCGATGAAGGGGCGCTCTAGGTAGGTGAGATGATTATCTTCACCGTGATGGTGCGTCGCCGTGCCGGGCTCGTGTCGAGCAGCGGTTTGACGGATATAGGTTAAATTACCATCGATGAGCGTGAGCATATACTGCGCGGCATCCTTATCGAACATCCACCACTCCCCGCCACAGGCAATATAGATCGGGGAGGTGTGGGCAAAGATTCCTCGTCCCCAGCCGTCGTGATGGGGGACACTAGTGTAGTTGGGAGCACCGCATCGGGCGGCAACCCATGTGTGTCCATCTACCTTCACTTGCGCTTTCAATTCCAGGCGACGCGCGCCTTTACTATCTTCCGTCGAAGCGACGACACGTCCAGCTTGAACGATTTCGAGGGTGTGGATCGGGAAGATACTCTCCGCCCACGCTTCGACTGCCACCGTGCCAGCACCTGACAACTGCATCGTATCACCGATATTGTGTCCATCTGCGGTGAGGTTAATGATAGGACCACCACTGTGGAATGTTCTGCCCTGCGACACACTTTTGCACCAGTTGTCGTAGGTAAATTCTTGGTCGGGTAGATAGGCGTAGGTGCGATAGATACCGACGGGAACATCGCTGCTCATCTTATCTGTTCCGCCGACCAACGGCAAGCGATAACCACAGTTGAGATAGCGATAGTACTCCAGATGATTAAAAGGTGCATGACGCAACATCTCCACGCCATCCACGCGACCGGTGGCTATCAGTGCTGCCGGTTCACCGTTCGGATTTGGGAGGTGTGGGATGATGACCGAGCCGCCCTGTGCGTGGCACTGATCCGCCCAGTCACTCATGGTGATTTCCAGCGTTCCACCGAGTTCAGACTCGCCAGGACCATCGCTGCACCACGGCATCACCGGCTCCTTCAGCCCCCAGAGGATGAGATGACCGAGAAAGTGCTGCCGATTCTCCTGACCGACATATACGATGTTATTACCATCTTGCGAAATACTTGGTCTGCCTGTGAAGTCCTCCGTGTTAGTGAAGAGATTGCCCCACTGCGACGGAAGTAGGTTGACGATGTTGAGATCTTCGCCTTGGGACTCCGTATGACTTCCCTGTGTTGAAAGGAAGTGAACGTGGGAATCGCCGCTGTACCATCCGTCTGCGTTCATATGAATCCATCGTTTGAGACGCAGCGTCAGTTCCCGTTGCCCCGGTTCGATATTCACGCGTGTCCGCAATGGCTCATACTCAAATCCGCGCGCGATGTCTACAATCACCTCACCGCGCGGTAGCCATCCCTGACAACGACCATCAATGTATGCGTAGGTGATTTGTCCGAGTCGGAGATCGCCGCCGATGTCAATATGCCAACTGCCGAGATTAGAGTTGACCTGATTGTGATGTCCATAGGGCTGATAGGGGATACCTTCCGGCGAACGGAAGTGGACGCGGCAGGGCACTGGTTTACCTGTGTCGTCATCAAGGATATTGACGTGGACCCAATTCCGCCCACGGTCTAACAGTTCTACGCGCATGCGTGGGGTTTCGACTACCTTTTTTTCTTCGACATCGCCCCACTGGACCTCACCTACCTTTTCTTCACCCTGTTTTACCGTCACCGTTGCCGACGGAATAGCAGCGACCTCGACATAGGCTGGGCTCGACTTAGGATTCTGCGCTTCTCCCCAACCCGCGAAATCATCGTTAACGAAATCATCGGCTGACGCGTCGGGCAGTGGATGAACATACGTCGCTATCCCCCGATCGACTTCGACATCAAGGTCAAACGGCTTATCTGCGTCTTCAGGATTGGTCAGGGTCAGACGTGCCTCACGCTTTCCACCCCGGACAAATGGATGCTCATCGACGTGCGAAAGTGTGACCCCAGCGATGATAAAATGGGGACCGTTCGGGACAATTTCCAGCGATTCGACTTCACGGTCTGGATGTGGGTTCTCCCAAGCCCAGAGATAGTAGCCGCGGGCTGTGCCACGTGACACTTCGGTCTGACGTCGTCCCATATCCTCCCAGCTCCCCTCATAGCGCGGCATCAGTTGATCGTTCTGATCAGGGAGTGCGTGAAAGGGCGATCCGCCTTCGGAGAGATGGGCAATTTCAAACCGCTCACGGATGGGGATACGAATTTCGGCATCTTCTGCGAGACGGAACACATAGTTCGCGACAGGTATTCCGAGGGCACCGCCCTCCATCAGGTCAGATTCCAGCAGGCGATGTGCGATGATAATTCGGTGTGCAGATTGGTTAATAGGGATCGTCACGCTTCCCGAAGCGTCATTAAGTGCAATGAAACATTTTGAATCGTCCGCGTTGACCAAAAACGGAAGACCACGGAAGGCTTGCTCGCCTATGGGCGCGTTCGCATTCGCACCCAAAACTTCAAGCCCTGCATTACATAACGTTGACAAATCGAGCGGTTGATAGTCTGCCATGAGAGGTGGCTCCTTTCTATTACGATTTTTGGGGATGGGGCATGAGGAAGTAGCGCAGTTATCCCTACACCACTCCCCCGTTTTACGGTTAGATTCCCAGTGAAAAGTCGGTTTCCTCACGCGTGATGATTTCAAGCAGGGCAGGTCTGCCGCCCTCTGTCTCTTTCTGGGCACGCTGGATAGCGGGGATGATGTCCGCTGGACTCTCGACCTTTTCGCTGTATCCTCCCAGTCCTTCTGCAACTTTCACGTAATCACCGGAAAGAAACTTCGTCTTGAAACGTTCGGTTGCGACGGGCATGTGTTTTTCGTAGCCGCCGAGAGCGGAGTTGTTGAACATGATGGTTAGGATCGGGATGCGCTCCCGTGCAGCCGTTTCAAAGTCCATCCCTGCCATACCGAAGGCTGCGTCTCCCATGATATTGATGGCAAGTTTTTCCGGTGCAGCCATTTTCGCTCCCATGATCAATCCAAGCCCATATCCCAACTGTGTGGACTTACCCCAGCCGATGTAGCCGTGTGGGGAAATTGCTTCATAGAAGGGGAGGGTCTGATCGCGCGGATTTCCTGAATCGTGGGTGACCATCGTTTGCGCCCGGTCTACCGCTTGGTTCAGATCCCAGACGACGCGGTACGGGTTGATGGGCGCTTCATCTGAGGTCAGTTTCGGCATCCACTCCGCTAACCACTGTTCTTTCACAGCTTTGATTTCTGCAGCAACTGCGTCGTTACTGCGTCCACCACCCAACTGTTTTTTTGCTTCATCAATTAGTTGGCTCAAGACAATTTTCGCATCGCCGATAATTGCGTAGTCGGCGGCATAATCCTTGTTAATGTCCAATTCATCGATCGAGTTGTGGACCAACACCTTCCCATCGGGGATTGGGGTGGACATGACCGATTGAGAGAGGCTACACCCAAGCCCAAATACAAGATCCGCTTTTCCCAGAAAATGCTTGACCATTCCGGTGCCGGTATGTCCACTCGCACCAAGCGCCAGCGGATGATTTTCGGGGAACGCACTTTTGCCCGCCATCGTTGTCATCACAGGCACGCCGACCAATTCTGCAAATTCGATCAGCTCGTCCGTTCCGTCGGCGTATAGCACCCCCTGTCCTGCATGAAGGATTGGAGATTCTGCAGCGAGTAAGGCTTTCACCGATGCTTCAATATCGCGGGGATTACCAGCAGGTTTAATCTTCTCAGGCGGTCTGTAGTCGAAACCGTCGTCGATATCTTCGCTGGCAACATCGGTCGGAATTTCGAGCATCACCGGTGCGGGATGCCCTGTTCGGAGCAAGCTAAACGCGCGGCGCATCATGGCGGGCACCCGATCCGGGAAGTTGACTTGAGCGACCCATTTCGTGATACCGGGGTAATTGGGCACTGCCTCGAAATGGGTGGGGATACCGTGGCTACGCCGGGCAACTCCGCCCGGTAGCATCAGGATTGGAACAGAGTCCGAGAACGCTTGGGCGACCCCTCCGAACGCATTTTCGCTTCCGGGACCGGACTGTACGCACGCAACGCCCAACCTGTCACCGTTGGAAATTCGGCTGAATCCATCAGCCATATTGATTAGTGTCCGTTCTGTTCGCGCCATAACCGGTCGGATACCGACCTTTGCACAGGCATCAATAAGACTGTTCGCCGGGAAACAGAACAGATTCTCAACGCCTTCAGTTTTCAAAATTTGTGCGACTGCATCAATAGCTTGCATATATGATCTCCTTGTCCACTTAAAATCTATTGTGAAGTTCTCTAATTAAAGCAACGTTATTTTCCAATGTTCTATAATCCATAATCGTAAGAAGGGTAGGACAGGTCTGAATCGGTATTGGGCGTTCAACAGCGCATTGTATGCCAAAGGGTGTTATTGCGTCAAGACTAAATTGATGATAATTAGGGTCATTTAGTTTTTCTGTAGGAGGGATTTCCCAATCCCGACACTTCGCTCTATGAGCAATTTTCCGACTCCGACTTTTCAAACAAAATGGGTAAAAAGCCTAAAACTGAACAGCCCTAGATGATAATGATAGAGGTTAGCAATGAGAACTGTAGGAAGGAGGAACGGATTGACGGGTATGCGAGATCTTCCTACTGGTAGAACCAATCTATTGAGAAGATCTTCAGCATGACTGATTCGCCGTAGGTTGAGGTAGAACCGGTGTAGTAGGTTACGAGGGCTTCATTATCAACGAAGGTTACCGCGGCATAGGCGCTGTCGTATCCCACACGGTTTTCGATATCCTTGATATTTTCCCACGTCTGCCCTTCGTCTTTGGAAATAGCTGCTGTCAGCGGATTCCGGTCGCCTTGGTGGTGATGATCGAGGTCAACGTTGTGATTCCACACCAACAGCAGATCACCCGTGCTGGGAATCTGCTTTACCAGCGGCGGAGATGCCGGGGCCGCCAGTCCCGTCGATTCGGCCGGAGTCCAACTCTCCCCGCCATCGTTGGAGTAGGATTTATAGACCGCCCCAAGGCTGGTCCGCATGACTGCGAGGAGAGAACCATCCTGCAGCTCCACAACCGAAGGTTCTTCAGCACCCCGCTTCGGCAGGTCCATCGGTACTTCGCTCGGTTTCCATGTGTTACCGTCATCATCGGAATAGTAACAGAGTGCCTGATAGTGATCTCCCTTGCCGTGGAATGCGCCGTGATGTGCGGGGAGCAAGATTCTGCCGGAACTGAGTTGAAGGATGTGGTCGCAGTTGGTGAAATTCATTCCTGATAGGGAAGAAATCTGACGGGAATCGCTCCATGTTTCGCATTCATCGTTAGAGCGTTTCATGTAGATCCTTAAATCGCTAACGGAATTGCGCACAGTATAGGTAAATAGAACCTCGCCTGACGGGAGCCGGAGCAGGTTGGGATGTTTCACGTTCATTTTACCGATATTATCTTGCAGCGTAAATGTATCGCTCCAACTCCGTCCAACATCCGCAGATATTTTAGCGGAAATACGACACGGCATGTTGTCACCAACTCGGTGATGGGCGTCTGCTATATCCGTCACAAGTGAGGGGCTATCCGCATAGTATTCGCACCAAACCAACATCAGTCGACCATCTTTCATCGGAAAGATAAGTTGGTGATCATTCCGCGGATATGAGGCTGTCCATGGACAGACAGTCAGTTCGTAAATTTCGTTCATCTATGTACCTTTAATCGGTTTTCCGCTGTAAGCTACTCAACAGGATAGAAGAAAATGGATTACAATCGGCTACCTTCAAGGGCGGAACGAAAGGCAGAAAAAAGTGTGTCAACATCCTGCTTCAATATGCTGGTATTCACCCTGAGTGTGCCCCGCCTCGAATCCGGATCGCCCAAAGAGACAGCCACAGACTGTTCTTGAAGTATTTTCACAAACTTATCTGTATCGAGATCTCGTGATAACTCGATTGGGAAGATGTTGGAACCGTTCACAATTCGCCCGATGTGGATACCCGCTAACATGTTCAGTTGGTCGAAGAGCGTTGTCGCACGTTTCATGGCTTCGTTGAATCGTTCTTCAAACCCCTCCACGCCCTTCAACGCCAACGCTGCTGCAAAATTGGCAGACGCCAGACCGCCCCCGAACATACGGCGGTCATGATACAGTCCATCGCAGAATTGAGCGGTTCCCGCTAACACTGATCCGAATGGCGCACCGAAATACTTGTACAGTGAGACATACACTGTATCGAACATCGAGGCGTATGTCTTCACTGGAATACCCGTTGCCCCCGACATCATGTAGAGGCGTGCACCATCAAGATGGGTACCGATGTCTCGTTCCCGGCAGTAATCGGTTATTGCCTGCATCTGATCGAAGGGGACAACCTTCCCCTCCTGACGGCGGACGGGGCTCTCAATCATCAGTGCACCGACTGGCGTTAGGACGCGCCCCTGTTCGGAATCCTCGACCGCTCGCTTCAGTTCTTCAACCGTGAAATGAGGACGGTCTTTTGCCAACGGCAGGAGATTGATATTGCTGAGACGGGAGACACAGTCGCCGCTATCTTGATACAGATGGCTCTGTTCCTGCACGATTGCCCGTGGCTTGTTTCCACAGAGCATTCGAACCGCAAGATGGTTGGCGAGGGTGCCGGTCGGCATAAAAACTGCGGCTTCCTTGCCTAACAATCCTGCCAATTTTTCTTCGATCTGTTGGACATTGCCCCCCAGTGAATAACTGTCTGCGTCAAGCCCGACCTCCTCCTCGAACTCAACTAAGGTCTGAAGCATGGTGCGAGCCGATTTGGGTTCACCATCACCGCCAAAACTAACGAGCCGGTCAGGAAGGGAATCTTCAACAGGAATACGAGTTGTTGGTTGAGACGTATCTGTAGGAATCGTGTGCATAGAATTTCACCTCTTATACTCAAAGACTACCTCATCTTTATACACACAGGCATCGGCACGTCGGCTACATGCCCCGTTGCCGTAAGCTTTCCTGTGTCCGAATCAATTCGGAATGTGACGATGGTATCCGTGCCTTGGTTTTCGGCAAATAGGAAGGTTCCCGTGGGATCAATAGCAAAATTTCTGGGTGTTTCACCCTGTGTCGATTCGTGATCGACAAAGGTGAGCTTGCCGGTGTCTGGATCAATAGCAAAAATCACGATGCTGTCATGGCCTCGATTGGAGCCGTAGAGGAACTTCCCCGATGGGGAGACATGGACATCGGCTGTGTGACTTGTGCCATCAAAATCGGCAGGTAACGTTGGAATAGTCTGGATCTCCGAAAGTGCGCCGCTCGTTTCATCGTAGTCGAAAGCGGTGACAGTGTTACCCATTTCGTTGATAACGTAGGCGTATTTCCGGCTGGGGTGGAAATCGAAATGACGCGGACCGCCTCCCGGTGCGACCTCCGCCGATGGTGGATCATTCGGCACAAGTTTCCCATTTGTCAGGTCTATCTTGTAAATTAAGACCTTATCGAGTCCTAGATCCGGTGTGAAGGCGTAGCGATTGGCTGGATCAATAACGATTGAATGCGCGTGCGGTCCCTGTTGGCGCGACGGATCGACACTTGAACCTTCGTGTTGAATGAAGTCTGTCGCTTCCCCTAACGTTCCGTCGTCATATATGGGAAGCATACAAACGCTCCCACCACCATAGTTTGCTACAAGGACAAATTTTCCGGTCGCGTCAACGCTCAAGTGGCACGGTCCCGGACCGACTGTCGATTGCTGATTTAGGAGGGTCAGTCCGCCTGTGCTCTCATCAATGGAGAATGCGGTGATAGCCCCGCCAGACTCTCCATCGGACTCCGAAATTTCATTTATTGCGTAGAGATACGGTTTATGGGGGTGAAGATCCAAAAAGGAAGGATTATCTATCCCTGTTGCGACACTGACATATTCGAGCGCGCCGGAAGCGGTGTCTAAACGATAGACGTAAATTCCTTCGCTGTCTCCCTGCGTGTAGGTGCCGATATAAACGAGCATTTTTTAGTTCTCCTGTGCTATGGTTTAGTAGTTGTTAAGTGTATAGACTTTAGCGATCAAGCTCAGATTCGTCTTCTTACGAAGTTAGAGAATAACAGATTTTGTATTAAAGAACAAGTCTATTAATCCGCAATGCCAACTATGAGAACTTTAGAACAAAATGGACGGTTTGATTCGCGAAAACAGTGTATTCTGTAAAAATAGGCTTGACAAAAATCTTTAAATTCGCTATAATACCTATATTAGCTAATATAGCCACCAAATAGGAGACACTATGCCTACCAGAACAATCACTTCAACTGAAGCTCAGAATAACTTTGGTCAAATTATTGATGCTGTCGTTCAGGAGCACACTCGTTATATTATTAAACGCCGCAATGCACCACAAGCAATCATGATGAGTTTGTCAGACTTTCGGCAGTTGTTATCAGATGCTACTGAACGAAAAAAAATAGATAGCGTCATTCAAGAATTAGCACCCATTTATAAACTAGGGGAAGCAGTGAATACACCAGATGAATAATCTGTTAAATTCAGGAATGGTTTCAACCGCATTCAGAAGGATTCGTTAATATGACAGATATACAGATGATTTCTAAGGTCATTGATGGGGATCAGGAATACGGATTATTGGCAGGAAATTGCGAAGATATCTTGGCTAAAATTCCCAATAATAGTATTGACTGCGTTATTACTTCTCCTCCATATTGGCAAATGCGAGAGTATAGCATAAGCGAAAAAGACTGTGATTCAGTAATTGGTACTGAAAAAACACCTGAACAATATGTGATGAGACTTACCCAAATTTTTAGCCAGATTCGAAGGGTCTTAAAAGTAGGTGGATCTGTATGGTTGAATCTGGGGGATAAATACTATAACAAAAATCTGATGGGCATGCCTTGGCGTGTCGCACTTGCTATGCAGGATGATAAATGGATTCTGAGAAATGATATAATCTGGCATCAGATGAAGGGAACACAAAGTGCGAAAGATAGACTTAGGGACGTGCATGAACACGTTTTTCACTTTGTAAAAAACAGGAAATACTTTTATGATGCGGATAGTATAAGAATTAAGCCGAGCAAACTGCCGACAATCAATGGCAAGGAGACTATATCGGCTACAGGGGTAAGTGGAAAAAAATACCGCAGCCAAATTCTTACCTCTAAGGACCTAAATGAAGATGAACGCACTCAAGCTCTTAAAGCACTAGACAACACTTTAAAAAAGATACGAATGGGTGAATTAGTTGATTTTAGAATGACAATCAGAGGTACACAGCGTACCTACCATAGTAATAGCTCTAAAATCAGTGGGCGTGCCAAAGAATTAGAAACAAAGGGGTTTTTTATTTTAACTAGCAAAGCCAAAGGGTATCTACCATCAGATGTATGGAATATTGTACCAGAAGATAAATGGAGGAAGGATGTACATTACGCAGTATTTCCTACTGAATTACTTCAGGTGCCCATCAAAGCGACTTGTCCGATTGGGGGAGTTGTC
Source organism: Candidatus Poribacteria bacterium (assembly GCA_965204355.1). GTDB lineage: Bacteria > Poribacteria > WGA-4E > WGA-4E > PCPOR2b > PCPOR2b. The sequence continues at coordinate 4,641,997 of OZ241983.1, read as the reverse complement.
CTTGATCCATTCATGGGGACAGGCAGCACTTTAATTGCAGCCAATCAACTGAACAGACGCGGACTTGGAATCGAAATCAGCGAAGAATATGTCGAAATTGCAGAAAGTAGATTAGAGACCCCTCAATTACACATTAGCATTTAAGTCGTGCATTAATCGTATTTTGGAACTCCGTAATTGTTGGATGTTTATCTACACGCGGGCCGGCTAACATCTTTCTGATCCCTTCTGTATTTGTGCTGACTTTTCTGTGAAATTCTAATTCCCAAGCATTGTGACCTTCGTCCCACACTGTCCTGAACGTGCAAAAGTGAATAGCATCTTCATCTGTTGCATCGCGTAAATCGCTGGCGTCCGTAGTAGATTGTATGTAACTAAGCCCAACATCTTGAATCACAAATACAATTTTCTTGTTCCACTTTTCAACTACCATCCCTTTTTTATACGCTTGTTGCATCATTGTTTTTAAAAATTCATTTGCCCAGTTGATTCCATAGTTGTATCTCGACTGTTTAAAGTGCCCAATCTGTTTGAAGTCCTCAACTCCAGCCCAAGGAGTTCCAGTTGTACCTGCTGCTTGAAGTTCAACGCATATAAAATCCTCTATTATGCCCCTTTTCATTTTCGCTGCTACAAAGTCAATACTACCTGCTACCCCACACGATACTTCAGACGCCCACCCTACCTGATAATCATCTGACAAAATACCAAAATATAATTCCGCAATTGTATCATAGACAACTGGTACTTCAAGTCGATGAGGACATATGATAACGGAAGTCATCTTTTTGAGAAAATTACCTTTGTAGCCTACTGTGCATGTTCCTACTTTGACGTCAGGTTGACTTTTCCTTGGCTTTTTGCATTCACCGTCTAAAAACGGACAGAATTGGTTATTCCGTGCAGTCTGCGCTTCCGGAGTGAGATTGGTAAAAGCATAGCCGAATAGCTCCGTTGGATGCTGCGTAAATTCAGGTTCTTTCATGAAAATTCTCGCTTTTCAGATTTCTAACTTGCTATTGGATGACCGTTCCGTTGAAACTAGAACGACTCCTCAATCAATCCGATTCCGGTAGATTTCCTGAACCAGTTCCATACTCTTGACCGCATCTGCAAAAGAGGTATCCGGCTGGCGGTCTTCCTGAATGCAATCCACGAAATGACGATTTTCGCCGTAGAATCCATACGCTTTGTGATTGGCATCGGTCCCAGCTGCCTCAACGGTTGTGATCTCTTTGACTCCGTCGCTGCTGTGGATAACAGCAGTGCCGCCCACATCTGGGTTAATATATGCGGAGATGCCGGGCGCGTGCATTTCGAAGATATGGATACGTCCGCCGACTGCCCAATTGGTACAGAGATAACCTGACGCACCACTATCAAACTTTACGATGGCATTAAAACTGTTTTCCCGATCCGAACCGAAACTGTTAATATCGCTCGCGACAGCCTTGACTGCCCCGCCGCCCATCCAACGGAGTGCATCAACGGCGTGGATCGCATCGCAGGTCAACACGTCAATGATACCGTCATAGTATAGGGCGCTTGGGGTGTTTTTGTGGAATGTGGACATACACTGGATGATAGGTCCTTTTTCTTCGACGATCCCCTTGACCTGACGCATGAGTGGAATAAACCGTCGATTAAATCCGACCATTGTTTTGCAGTTGTGTTCCTCGGCAGCCAGGGCCATCTCTTGTGTTTGATGGAGCGTTACGCCGGGAGGCTTTTCGATAAAGACGTGGTGTCCTTGTGATAGACAGTGAATGACGGGGGCAAATAGATGCTGCGGCGGCATCAAGACGTACACAGCGTCTGGGCTTGTTGCTTCCAGCATCTGTTTGTAGTCCGTGAAGGTCTTTTCGATCTGGAACCGCTCGGCTGTCGCTTGCAGCTTCGATGGAACTAAATCACACAAACCCACTAGCTCCACATCGTCAAACGCTGCGAGGGAGGGATAGTGAACTCCATTTGCCATGCCACCGCCACCGATAAGGGCAATTCTAATTTTGTCCATACAAGTCTCCTGACAGAGATAGTGCCAAATTTGGGTTATTGGTTGTCCATTATGGCAATTTCTCAACCATCTGCATCAGCGCTCTCATGTATCCCAGCGCAAATGTTACACCTTGACGTCTATAATCGCTGTCGCCTGCCACACGGGGCGCGTGGTCGGGGATGATGACGCCATCGAATCCCACCTCTTTGTAGGCGCGCATAGCCTCAAACATATCGACATCCCCTTCGTCGATAAACACCTCATCGAACTTTGGAAACTTGCCTCGAACGTTGCGGAAGTGGACGTAGAAAATTTTGCCCTGTCCACCGAAGTAGCGGATGGCATCTACTGCCCGGTCCGGTCCCATCTCCGCAACGGTTCCCTGGCAAAATTCCAATCCGTTGTTTGGACTCGGCACCGCTTCAACCAGCCGCCTCATCCCCTCGTGACTTGTCAGGAGCCGTCCTGTCCCGCGCAATTCTTCTGCCGGTGGATCATCTTGATGTGCTGCCAGCTTAACACCAGCACTTTCTGCAACCGGGACAACCCGTTCCAGAAAGTAGGTCAATCGATCCCACATTTCCTCAACGCTCACTCGTCCCGTTTCCACAACTGGGGCATCTTTCACGAGGTCGTAATCGAAGCTCTTGAGCCCTGCATCACCGCGTCCGCCGCCACTATCGTAGGCGCGCCAATGTCCCCACACGCCAGCAATGCTGAAATAGTAGCCGAGTATCGGGATGCCCGCCTTACCCATGTTTTCGATTGTTTCACAGACCTTTTCAATCTGTTCATCGCGTCCGGGGGCGCCGTGGAGCACCTTATCCCAATGGTCTGCCGGTAGATTCTCAATGCCTGCAACCTCTAAACCGTGCGATTCGATGAATGTTCGGGCTCTGAGCAGGTCAATGAACTCCAGAACCCCCCGTTCTCCAAAGCGGGGACCGTGTATGATGACGTGGCCGACGCCGAGCTGCTTGGCGTACTGCAGATTTTCTTCCGTCAGGGCAGCCTGACCGAAACCAATTCCGAGTTTCATGGTCCAATTCTCCTCATTTTTAGTTCAAAGGGAACAAGTTTATCATCACAAATCAGACAAGGTATTCACCCGGTTCACGTGTCGCTTCGTATACGGCATTCGGATCACGGGTTTTGATGGCTTCAGGTACATAGCCGGTCCAATAATCAGGCGGCGTCGGCGGACGGGTATGCCAACCGAGTAGCAGTGTCCGCCGCGTATCGCTCTGGTTTTTCCGTGCCGCATGGAGCACCCGTCCCTCCGCAATCACGAGCGATCCCGCTTTCACCGGCAGATCGAGAGCATCGGGATGGTCACAGAACATATACGGGTCGTCCTCCTTCACATCGTAGCCGCCCTGTGCATGAGCTTGCACCAACCGATCATGCAACGGGATGCGTTTTAGGTGCGTGCCGGGAATGATCCGAAAACAACCGTTTTCAAGGGAGGTATCAATAAGGTAGTAGGAGAGAAATAGATACTGGGGCCACGGTGCGGTGCTGATTGGGTCGTTCCATCCCATCCAATCTTGGTGCCAGTAGAGGGGCGGTCCTCCCGGCGGTTTACTGAGGATGATGAACCCACCGGCTGACTTGAAATCGCCCAATCCCATCTCCTCCAAAGCGTTGCGTGTTGGCTCCCAGTGAATTAGCCGGTCAATTGCCGGCTCATCAATTCCTCTGACGTGAAGGTCTGATCCCTGATATTTCCAATGGGGCGGATGTTCCACAGCGTCCAGCATCCGGTCCGACGTTTGTCGCAATTCTTCGAGAAAATCTTGGGTCAAGATATCGTCAACGACACAATATCCATCCTTAGTCAACTGATTCCGTTTCTCGAGTGCTACATCGGGTGTCATGTTGTTTAATGCCTCCTGTTAGTGATCCTATATTGCAAACGCAAGAGATTATCGCGCGTATCATCTTGAGTACGAAGCACCTTTTTTGCTGCTCTGTATCTCGCCAGATTTCACGGCTCTAACAACCTCAGCGAGATCCTCCAAGTAGTTATCTACAATAGCGCCGTGGGACAGATCTAAAAATAGGTGGATGGCGGGAGGAGCTATTAGGCGACTACTCATCCAACCACGCTCGGTCATGCCCTCATCGACTGCAAAGATGTCAAAAACGTTGGAACCGAAAGCAATGAGGTATGCCTCCGGCTCGCCCCAGATCTCTAGCCCGTTAATCCGCTGGATGCCGTCAAGGAATCGCTCTCTGGTATCGAGCATCTTGCCCACACGCTCAAGATATCCCTCTTCACCGAGGTAGTTCAATACCGCCCAAGCGGATGCAAGTCCGCCTCCTGAACGAGACCCCATCAGGTTCTGCGTAGAATACGTCCCGGAGGGCCAAGCATCGAAGGTATACCGCTGGTAGGTTTCCAAATTGGCATCGCGCAATAGCAGGGTAGACACGCCCTTGTTGGCATAGCCCAGCTTGTGTACATCTACAGAGATTGATGTGACACCGGGAACTGTGAAGTCGTAGTCAGGAATAGAGTAGCCCAATTTGCGGGCAAACGGGAAGATAAAGCCGCCGTGACACGCATCCACATGCAGCCACAGACCGTGTTCTTCCGCTAGGGCAGCAATTTCGGGGATAGGGTCGGTAACACCAAAGGGATAGGAGGGAGCGGAGGCAACAAGCATGATGGTGTTAGTATTGATGGCACGCGCCATCGCATCGACATCTGCACGAAAATCGCAGCTTTGGGTCATACGCGCCGCCTTGATTCCCATCAGATGCGCTGTCTTATCGAAGGCAGGATGTGCCGCGTGGGGGATTAGAATTTCGGGTGCAGTTGCCCTCGGACGGTGATCGTGAGCCCACGCACACGCAGTCTTCACTGCCATAATCAAACTCTCGGTGCCGCCGGTAGTAATACTACCACTCGCTCCGGTCGGAGCATTCATCATGCTTAGTAGTGCACGGACAATATCATTCTCGTAGCGGACAAGGCTGGGAAATATCTTAGTGGCATAGAGCGCATTATAATTGATATACATCTGATACGCTTCGTTTGCTACTTCGACGACATCTTCACCGCCAAAGTAGCTTCCCCCGATGAACATGCGTTCACTGTGCCAAGGGGAATCGTCCCCTTGTGCTGCTTCCATCTCCGCTTTAACTTTTTCCCAGTTGCGTCCATGAGGCGGTAGTTGATTGTTGGGCATATTTCCGCCTTTAGAATCCTCACGCGTTTTCACACTTGTTCCTGTAAATTGCTGCCCGCGAGACAAACACGAAATTTAATCCTCGTCCATGACCGCCTGCATCATCGCTTTGATATAGCCAAATTCGTAAGCGAACGCCTGCCGACCACTCTCTGGATCTTTATGTCCGGGTGCATGATCGGGAACAACCATGTGTGGATACTCGACCTCTTTGAGGGCTTTCATATTCCAGCGCATATTCATCACGCCTTCATCGGGCCAAACTTCTTGGAACTTATTGCGGGCACCTACGATGTTGCGGAAGTGACAGAGGAAAATCTTCTTCCGCGAACCGAAGTAGCGGATAATGTCGGGAACCTCGTTCTTGGGATCTGTTACACTCTCTGCCATACAACCGAGACACAGGTTGACACCGTGATAGGGACTGGGGCAGATTTCGATAAAACGCTTGAACCCATCAAATCCTCCCATTACCCGATCAACACCTTTATAGCCAGGGGGCAGCCACGGATCGCAGGGGTGGCACGCCATCCGGATTTTGTACTCTGTTGCTACAGGAATAACGCGCTCAAGGAAGTAAGTAATCCGTGCCCAGTTCATTTCGGCGGTGACCGGCTCATCGAATCTCGGCGTGGTCGAGTCGGCTTCCTCCAGATTCCATGTGCTGTACTGGGAACCGCCTCGTCCGGACGGTTTGCTCTCTGTGCGCTGGTTCTCTAGGGCGCAAAGGAAATATTTGATTGCCGGTATTTCAGCCTCGGCAGCCTGCTTTATCATATTGCAGACCAGCTCGATTTCCTTATCGCCTTCTTCATAATTACCGAGCATGAAGTTGGGGATGCCGCCCCCGTTGACGTTCAGATGAGCGAGGGGGATGGCGACCATCTCCATGTCGACACCGAATCTAGCACACTTCTCCTTCTTCTCTTTCAACTCCTTCACATCCCAGCCGTACGCCCGGTGGAATGTGATGAAATTTTCATTCTTGTTGAAAACCCCGTGTCTTGCCAAGTATTCCAGATCTTCATCTGATGTATTAAATTGCTGTGTGCCTACGTGCATTAGCTTCTCCTACATTTATATGGACGATAAAAAGTGGTTGTGTGATTCGTGTTGACTTGAATAACGACTTGCGCGGATCAAAAAAACAGAATACAAAATTCAGTTAATACCTTTTTTCATTTTGGACATTAAAGTGATGATCGCCCGTAATACTTGGTTCACGGATTCGGGAGTTTTGAAGACAGCGGCGACATCCGGATCGAGAACGATCATCAACTGGTCCTGCCCAATCTGCGACGCAAAACGGTTCGGTTTGGCTTTGCTATAGTCAAACTGGTATTCGTCTCGCATTTCATCAGATATGTTAGAAGCATGTTCAACGCCTTTGTTGTTCTTCATAATCTCGATGTTCTCTCCTTGTTGCTTTTCGAGCATTGACAATGCGAATGGCATCGTTACGCTCGGTGAAACATACCAGAAGTAAACGGTTCCTATCAGAGTGCCCAACGATGATTTCTCTTAACTCTTCGTCCGAGTGACTTTCATCGTCAAAGATAGCAGCCGTTGCATCCTGAAATACAGGGGCAGCTTCTTCAAAACTTACTCCATGTTTTGTGATGTTAGTGTTTGCCTTGTTGGTATCTCATTCAAAGTACAAGTTCATATAGTCGATAGCCAGCGTCGAATCAATTTGTCAGTTTCGATTTTTCCTAACTATTAATTCTGTGCGTAAAATTGTACAATGGTAAACTAACAATTTGCACGACAAAACGGAAAATCACTATACCATGACCCACCGATCACGTCAAGGCTAAAATCAACTATATGGGACAGGCAATATTCCCCAAACGCTCCGTCAACAGGGCATTTTCTCGATAATCAATCGGAACAACGACAAGTGCCGGGTTATCCGAATGAAAAGCCTTATCCAAGGCAGGAGCGAGAGCTGCAGCGTTCTCGACCCGAATCCCTTCCCAACCAAACGATTCTGCTAACTGAACAAAGTCCGGATTGCTGAACGACAGATTGGTGTGGCGGTTGAACTGGTTGTCCTGTTTCCAAGAGATGAGCCCGTAACCGCCATCCTCCCAGACCATGACAACAATGTTCGTCCCCAAACGCTTGGCGGTCTCCATCTCTTGGACGTTCATCAGAAAGCCTCCGTCGCCACAGATGGCAAGTACACGGCGTTCCGGCGATACCATTTTTGCGGCGATAGCACCGGGCAGGGCAAATCCCATGGAACAGAAACCGTTAGAGATGAGACAGGTATTCGGTTCATCACATTGGTAGTAACGTGCAATCCACATTTTGTGCGCCCCGACATCGCTTAACAGAAGATCGTCCGGTCCTAACGCTTCGCGTACATCCCAGAGCGCTTTTTGGGGACGGATGATCCCGATTGTCTCATCGTCTTTGTGACGGGCAAATTCGGTGAGCATCTCTTCTCGGATGGTTTGATGCTGATGACCATCGAACTCAACAGGATTGGCTTTTACCCGCTCATTGAGCATCCACAGGGCGTGTGCGAGATCTCCGATCACCTCGACATCGACACGGTAATCTTCATCCACCTCGGCTGGCAGAAAGTCGATGTGCACGATTCTCTTATGACCGCCGTGATTCCATAGGCGCGGGTGGTATTCCACCAGATCATAGCCGAGGGTTATCACCAAATCAGCAGCATCAACGGCACAAGCAACGAGATCTTTCGCCTGCAAGCCGATGGTAAACAGACTATAAGGGGCATGGCGGGAAACCGCACCTTTGCCCATGAAAGTATTGATAACACCGATGTTTGTGTTTTCGGCAAACTCCCTCAACTGCTTGCTCGCTCGCTTGCGGATAGCACCGTTACCAGCAAGGATTACCGGGCGCTTCGCTTGACGAATTAGATCCATGGCTTGGTCGACAATTTTATCATCCGGCACAGCACGGCGGAGACGTTGTGTTGGGATGGGGATATTCTCAGTTGACTGGGAAGCGATGTCCTCCGCAAGTTCAATGTGGCAGGCACCCGGTTTCTCTGTTTCAGCCAATTTGAAGGCTTTGCGAACCACCTCTGGGATATTTTCTGAGTTAATGATAGGACTTGCCCATTTGGTGACTGGCTGGAACATCCTCACCACATCCATGTTTTGGTGGCTTTCTTTGTGCTGTCGGCGGCTGTCAGCCTGTCCTGTGACTACAACCATCGGCGCGCGATCCATATTGGCATCAGCAACGCCGGTCATGAGATTGGTCGCCCCGGGTCCCAGCGTACCAAGGCAGACACTCGCCCTACCGGTCAATCTGCCATAGACATCTGCCATAAAAGCGGCGCCCTGTTCATGGCGAGTAAGGATAAACGGTATGGAAGAATCCTCTAACGCCATCATGAAATGAGCGTTTTCCTCCCCCGGCACACCGAAGACATACTCCACACCCTCAGCTTCTAGACATTTCACGAACAACTCTGCGACATTCATCCGTTGCCTCCATTTCCATTCTTCAGTAGGTATCTGATGTAGTATAGGTTGATTTTGGAGCGATCTTTATTTTTATCGCCAAGTAATTGTTTGCAGTACTTGAATCTATATCTTCTGTAGGGTATTATAATATAAACGAAAGTTTAGGAATTCCCGGCGCTTCCGCGAGGTTGCCAACTGAAATCCAGCCTGTCGTCTCCGCGCAAGCGTGGTTTGCGTTCTGGAGCCGGCAATTCCAAACGAGCAGGGCATGGCAAAAGGCTTTCCGTGTGTATCGGTCAATCTTAGCGGTGGATTATACCAGATTATACAACGGCAAGTCCAAGAATTAGGTTCACGCCACAAGGTTCAACTCTTGATAGTGACAGGAGATTTTATGGAAACCGTACGCGAACATTCTGCTATCGACACACAAGCAATCAACATTATTGACTGTGACTTACATCATTCCACAAAGAATCAGGAAGATCTGTTCCCTTACCTGCCTCGGCATTATGTAGAGCACATCAAAGATTTTGGGACAATGATGCCAGGGGTTGGTTACACGAACATGCCACGCGGGGGAGTCCGTGCGGAGTTGTGGGAGGACCAAGAAGAACACCCCAGCGGCAATATTGAACTTGCTCGGGAAAAGCACCTGGACGTCCACGGAATTGACATCGCTGTTTTGACGGGATCTTCGGTGTACGGCGCGGCTGTCCACCCAAATTCCGACTACGGCGCAGCGATGTGTCGTGCCTTCAACGACTGGACACTTGAGACTTGGGTTAAGGCGGACTCCCGTTTTAAGGCATCTATCGCTATCGCTCCAACGGATCCACAGCAGGCAGCAGAAGAGATTCACCGACTCGGCGAACACCCATCGGTTTTTCAGGTGATTATGCCTGCCGGCGCGCGTATGCCTTTCGGCAATCGGTTTTATCATCCAATCTACGAAGCTGCTCACGAACACGGTTTGCCGATGTGCGTACACTTCGGCGCGGAGGGAGCTGGCATCGCCAATGCCCCAACTGCTGCCGGATTCCCATCATACTACCTAGAGATGCGTATGGCACGTCCACAGATCGCGATGGCTCACACAGTCAGTCTCATCTGCGAGGGTGTTTTTGAGAAGTTTCCGAATTTTAAGTTCCTTTTCGTTGAACATGATACCTTTTGGCTGCCGGGGCTGATGTGGCATATGGATGCCGACTGGAAATCCACGCGGGATTACACCCCGTGGGTCAAGAAGCTGCCGAGCGAATATATTCGTCAGCATATCCGCTATGGCTCTCAACCGATGGAACAGCCACCAACCCGTGCAGACCGGAACAAATTCTTAGAATGGCTACATGCTGATGAGATTCTCGTTTATGCAAGCGATTATCCTCACTGGGATTGGGATGACCCGACGACGGTGCTACCCGGCATTTCGTCAGAGCTCAAGCGACGCGTCTTTGTTGAAAACGCCTGTGAACTCTATGCACATCGATTGAAACTGGTGGATGCTGTCGTGGATCAAGCTGCATGATATATAAAACCGTTTTGACGAAATGGCTATTATGTACTTGTGTCAGTGCTTTCAAGCATAAAACGACTTTCTGATATGATACAGTGAAGGGGTAGGCTCACAATGCGGCGTCATATAGTTGGGAAGGTGGACGAGTTACCGCCCGGCGAACGGAAAATTGTGTCGGTGGGAGGCAAGGGAGGGATCGGCGTGTTTAACGTGGACGGCACGTTTTACGCGCTAAGGAACATGTGTCCGCACAAGGGCGGTCCCCTCTGCCAAGGAAGACTCCGACCACATATCATTTCTGACAAAACCTATCATGTGGATTTTGAACGTGAAGGTGAGATTATCAAATGTTCTTGGCATCAATGGGAATTTGACATCAAAACGGGAACGGCCCTTTATGATTCACGGATGCGAGTCAAAACTTACCCCGTTACAGTGGATGGGGAGGAGATTATCTTACATCTGGATTAGACTCGTAAGGAATTTATCTGTTCCGATTGAAGTAGGCACAGCAGAAAGGAATAAATATGTCTGATAAAATAAGAAAAACGGATGCAGAATGGCAACAGCAGCTGACTCCAGAGCAGTATTATGTCACTCGGCAAAAAGGCACAGAACCCGCCTTCACCGGTAAATACAACAGCGCTAAAGGAGACGGTGTATACCGATGTGTCTGCTGTGGGACTGAACTGTTCAGTTCAGACACCAAGTTTGATTCTGGTACCGGTTGGCCCAGCTTTTGGGCACCGATTTCTGAGGATAGCATTGAGACAGAAACTGATACCAGCTATGGTATGATTAGGACGGAGGCTATGTGTGATAGATGTGATGCACACCTTGGTCATATTTTTCCCGATGGACCTGCACCGACAGGACTTCGTTACTGTATGAATTCAGCCGCGCTCGATTTCGTTGAGAAGGAAGAAGAATAGGGAACAAAATACTACTTTTCGTAAACTTATTCAAGCCGTTTTCCGTTTGGAGCGGTTGTAAATGCTAGTTTTATCACTCTTTCCAAGGAACGATGCAAGGAGATTCTAAGAATGAAACAGGTAGATATCTTATCTACAACCATTTTACTATTGTTCATTACACTTTTTGTTGTCCTCCCTGTTTCAGCGGGTCCGGGGACAACGGCTGCTAAAATCCTCGATCTCGGGGGTGGCACCCGGGCAGCCGCGTTGGGCGATGCGTTCTCAGCGATTAATAACGATGTCACCGCCGCTTTATGGAATCCGAGCGGGTTGGGTATTATGGACAAGAAGCAGGCAGCTATTTCGTATGTAGACCGGACCCAGCTTTTCGGAGAGGCAGGGGAGGGGTTGTATTACGCTTTCTTCGCCGGTGCTTTGCCGCTTGGCGAGTCGGGAACACTTGGCACTATGCTTCAACTCGAAGGGCAGGGGACGATTGATGTGACAATTGATTCTCCGGAACCGATACGGACGGAGAATCTCGGAACAAACTGGGTGTGGACAGCCTCTTATGCGGACAAATTGGCGCCAGGACTGTTGGGAGGAATCAGCGGCAAGATTATCTCCCTGAAATTGGGAGAGGAGGGCGCGCGAGCGTACGCCATAGATCTGGGGGCACAATACGATATACCCGCCACACCGATTCCTATTCAGGTGGGTGCGGCTATACAGAACTGGGGAACGCGGATACATTTTATAGATGAAAACCAGAGCGACCCGCTCCCACGTATGTTCAGATTTGGGACAGCGGTAACTCTCTATGATCAAGGAAACCATCAGTTAAGGTTCATTGGTGATTTGACTGCATCTATCCATAAATTGAGAGAGGATGAGGAACAATTAGAGGCAGATTTAATCCGACTTAATGAAACCATAAAAGAGGAAAATGAACAGAGACAGGAAGAAGGGCAGGAATTGAAGCCTGAATTCACACGCGACGGATTGCTTTCGGATCGAGGGGTCGGCGTAAACGCCTTTGAATGGAGGCACCTACAGAAGAGTGTTGGACTCGAATATTGGCTGGGCAGTTTCTTGGCACTCCGCGTTGGTTACAAGGAGGAGCCCGGTATCGACCTGCTTAACTTTACTGACCACCTGACCTACGGGTTAGGGGTTCGATTGCTCAACTATCAGATTGACTTCGCACAGCTTCCCGGCGGTGGTCCGGAACAGCAGCGTCTAAATGTCTTTGCTCTCATCCTACAGTTCTAAGTATTTCCGAAATTATATCTTTAGGCCGGGGTTGATAGAACCTATAACCGAATAGAGAAAGAAAAGGAATGAAACATATTTGCTGGATTCTGTTTGTAACGCTTTTCAGTATTGAGATTTCTATGCAGATGGGGCTTGCGTCAAAGGGGTCCACGGTCGAACTCTCCTCTCAAATTTTACCTCTCTCGGAAAAACTCTCCGAAAATTATCGAGCGCCATCGTTTCGACTCACTTCCGCGCTGGGCGCGCAGACATTGCCGACCAAACAGGACGGAAGCCTCTCTATCGAAGGGCACCAAGGCACACTGAATATAGAACCGACGAAATCGCCGACAAAAGCATTTCTATACTCCGCGCTTGTTCCCGGTTCGGGTCAACTCTACATCGGTGCAAAGCGCGGTTATCTTCAGATTGCGGCGGAGGTGGGGCTGCTTGCGGCTTATTTCATCACACGTAGCAGTGCACAGGATCTCAGAGAGGATTATCGGGAACATGTGAGAAATCACGTTATTTTTGAAGGACCTACGAAGTTCGACGATTGGGACCCTATCGAAGATTTTGAGCACGCAACACTATTTGATAATTGGCACAATGTTTATACGGATAACAATGGTGAGCCGCTTGAAAGGGTTGGCAAATGGTATTGGGAAGATCGAAAGGCATTCAAAGACGACAAACGGGAAAAACCAGACTCTCCACAACGTGAAGTTGCCTATCAACTGCGGATGGATGCCAATGACAAGTTCCAATCGGCGAAGACTTTTCTGGGCATAGCAATTCTGAATCACGTTGTCAGTGCAATCGACGCCCGTATCGCTGCGAAAAGCTATAACCGAAAACAGGGCTCTTTGGGATTGGACCTGCAAACAAGCGTTTCTCCCCATAACGTTGAGAGTAGATTGGTGTTGCAGAAACGGTTTTGAAGTGTTTCTTCCCAGATGTTACTTCAGGGGAGTAGGTTAGTACAACAGTACTTACGCAGCTAGCCGTAGGCGGGGCATCTTGCCCCGCACCATCTATGCTAAAATGGGTTAGTCTGTAGGCAGCGTATCTTGCCCGTCCTGAAATGTGTAAGTCCTATACAACTTACTTTGCTGATTTTTGATAGAGTGCCACAGCCCCGAACTCGTAGCTGGCGGCTGTATCGGGTAGTTCGTCCAGATAGACTGTGAACCGCACTGGCAGTCCGTTCTCCGGCATCTTCTCCTTCCAATAAGTAGCGTAAGCCTGTGCATAGGCTTGGCGGATACGTTCCTTCTCCGCCGCGTACCCCTCCGGCTCGACTAACGGATGCGGTTCTTTGGGTGCCGCCCCAAAGGAGTGGACCTCCAAGAAATCGAGTTCCGCCAAAGAATTGCAGATCCCTGCTTCACGGACGTACATCTCCCATGTGTCAAAAATACGTGGTATCTCTTTTTCCGGATCCATGCTCGCCACTTTATCCAAGCCCAATTCGTTAGTCGCAGCTATTGCACCGGTCATGCCGACGAATCGAATTTTGAGGTCGCCGTTGTCGAGCGTTTCGACAACCAGATCCGAAAACACCTCGTTTGTTTTCTTCCGGTAATAGGTTACACGCCCCCTCTTTTTGACTTCCCAGTCCATTTGTTTCCTCCAATGTCTTTTGTTTATACAAAAATAAAATTAAAGTCACTCACTTGCTGCAGCGTGCTGGGAGGATTCCTCCAGACGCAAGCCTCTCGGAATAAGCAAGCGGTCTAACGCGTCAAAGCACACCTGAACTAAGATTGCCAACAGTGCTGCTGGAATAGCACCTTGCAGGATAACCTCTGCATCATTGAGTGCCAGCCCGCTGATAATCGGTTCACCAAGTCCACCTGCCCCGATGAGTGCTGCGAGCGTAGCGGTTCCAACGTTGATGATGGCACTAGTCTTGATACCCGCAAGAATTGTCCGTGACGCCATCGGTAGGTACACTTTCGTAAGTTGGGCAGACGATTCAAGACCAAGCGCTGTCGCAGATTCCTTCAACGGTGTCGGAATGTTCTGAAGCCCGGTGGCGGTGTTCCGAACGATCGGCAAGAGGCTGTAGAGAAAGAGTGCTACAATCGCTGTCGTTGGACTTATACCGAGCCATGGCACTGGCACCAGTAGCGCGAGCAGTGCCAGTGACGGAACGGTTTGCATAATCCCCGGCACGCCTATGATGATCTGGCTGAGTATTCCGGGGCGGCTGGCACGTATACCGAGGGGGATGCTGACCAAGATGGCAATTGCCATAGAGATACCCACGAGCATTAGATGTCGTCCCGTCCATCGCGTCAGTTTAGATACAAAGGACTCAGAGGCGACTTCTACCGCTCTGTATTCCACTTCACTGAAGTAAAGCGAAACGGCGGCTGTGAAGTCGTTTGTACGTTCAGCTTCAGCGTTCAATCGCGTCATCAGTCCTTCATCGATTTTACCTTCCATCCCACGAATCGCGTCAATCGCGGCGTGATTGGTATCCAGCCGGTACAGGAAGACAGCGTGATACTTGGGGAAAAATTGCAGATCGTCTTCCAACACGGTCAGATCATACTCCGCGAGTTTGGCATCGGTGGAGTAGGCGTCCATGAGGTCAATCTCGGCATTGTTCAGAGCGACGTAGGCTAGAGCGTGTTCCAACCCACGCGGCTTGATCTGTAAACCGTAATGTCGGCTTAACGGTTCCCAACCGTCCTTGCGATCCAGAAACTCGTGTGTTAGTCCAACGTTGAGATCCGGTTGGTCTCGCAAATCGGAGATTTTACGGATATTCCGGGTTTCTGCATCTGTCCGGCGCATGGCGAGCGCGTAGGTGTTGTTGAAACCCAACTCTCCCGCCATACCGATGCCGTGTTCGGCGAGCGCACTCCGCATCTGCTCGGGGGTCATTGGGGTTGCTGATTTCAGGATTGTCTCTTGGATGGTGCCGGTGTAATCGGGATACATAGCGATGTCCCCATTCTTCAGCGCGTCCCACACGATAATCGTGCCGCCCATCCCCTGTTTGTGTTCCACACGATATCCTGCGTCTTCCAGCAGTTTCTTCGCTATCTCACCCAGGACATAAGACTCTGTGAACCGCTTGGAGCCAACACCGATTGTCTGGGCATTGGTGGAAGAGGTGGTATAGATCAACAGACAGGCCAATAGTGTGTAAAACGTGATGCGTAATGCGTGATACGTGAAACGTGAGATATTTTGCTTGCCGTTTACTTTCTGTTGTTTTTTCATTGTTTGCGTTTGCCCTTCCCCCATTTCACAACTGGACTAAACTCCGTTGCGCGGTAATGAATTCCGAGACGAAATCGTCAGCCGGTCGCTCTCGGAGGTCGTCAAGCGTTCCCTGTTGAAGAACGTGCCCTTCTCGCATGAGAACGATGCTGTCTCCTATATAGCCAGCTTCTGCCATGTCGTGGGTAACGAGAAGGACGGTTTTACCGAGACGGTTGAAGATTTCTTTCAGCTCTGTCTGAAGCGAGGCACGAACCATCGGATCTAACGCCCCAAGCGGTTCGTCGAGCAGTAGCACATCGGGGTCGAGCGCGAGTGCACGCATCAAACTAACACGCTGACGTTGCCCGCCGGAGAGTTCGACAGCATAACGAGCGAGACCCTCCTTTGGGAAACGCGTGAGCTCACACAGTTCGTCTAATTTTGCTTGAATTTCGTCCTCTTGAAAGGTTTGGAGGTGCCGTGCCATGAGGGTCACATTTTGGGCGGCGGTCAAGTGAGGAAACAACCCACCATCTTGAATCACGTACCCCATCCGACGCCGTAGCGCAAGGATACTGCCCTGCGAAATCAGTTCTCCCTCAAATTCAACTGCCCCAGATGTCGGTGTTAATAAGCCAATGATTAGCCGCAGAATTGTGGATTTACCGCAACCGCTTGGACCGATTAGCACCGTTGTTTTCCCCGCTGCGACCTGCAAGTTAGTCGAATGGAGCGCGACAACATCCCCAAAACGCATCTCGACATCCCTCAGTGCGATTTTGCTTTCGCTCATATTTCTATCCTCCGTTGGCTCGGTGGAACAACCCTACTGCAAACCATTCACGTTCATCAAGCCAGTATTCCTGCATCTTCATGCCCGCCTCTTCACAAAGTGATTCAAAGCCGTCAAGCGTGTACTTGTAGCTGTTTTCCGTATGAATATATTCACCGTCTTCAAAGTCGAATCTTTGCCCAAGATGCTCCAGATAAACCGCCTGAGCACACCGGCTAATCAGGCGCATTTCGATGCGAGAATGCGCCTCGACAAACGGTGCGTGATGGCTGAATCGGTTGACCTCAAAGTCTCCGCCCAACTCGCGGTTAATCCGAACCAGCAGGTTTTTGTTGAACTCTGCCGTTATTCCTGCTTTGTCGTTATAGGCGTCAAAAAGCACTTGGCGATCTTTCACCAAATCGAAACCTATCAGCAGGCGATCCTCCGCACGCATTCGGCGGCGAATTTGTCCGATGAAACTGATTGCGTCTTCCGGCTCAGAATTACCGATGTTGCTACCGAGGAAGAGGAAAAGGCGGGATTGGCTGCCCCCTTCAGGTAATAGTCGCAGTGCCTCGCTGTGTTCGGCTGCAATCGCGGCAATCGACAACCGTTCGTACTCGTTTTTGAGGGTAACGGACGATTCGAGTAGAAAGTCGGTAGAAATGTCGGTCGGTATGTACTGAAGATGGGTTTGATTGGCGAGAATTGCGTCAATCAGAATTCGTGTTTTGACGGAACTTCCGCTGCCAAGCTCCACGAGTTCCACCTCACCGGTGACTATTGAGATGATGTCCCGCGCATTGCTCCTCAAGATCTTATGCTCGGTTCGGGTTGGATAGTATTCCGGAAGTTTGCAGATCTGCTCAAAGAGTTGTGAACCGGCTGTATCGTAAAAGAAGAGAGCGGGGGTGCTTTTCGGGGTTCTTTTAAATCCTTCTGCAACCGCATCTTTTAGCGATTGCTGCTGATTATGTTTGGGTGCCTTAATTAGGTTGACCCCGTCCGGTAGCCCTTGTTCTGTCATTATCTGCCATAGGGTGAAAGGAGTGAGCGCGGAGCCACACCTGGATGTCAGCCCTTGCTCAGTATTCATCAAGTTCAGTTGCTAATTCAGATTGCACAGGTCCGAAATCCTGCCAAGACATCCCGCCGTTCTGGCGTATAGAAGTTACGCCATGTATTACGGAGGAGACGGGAACGGGTCGTCCAACAGCCGCCACGTAGCACGTTCCGGGTTTCAAACCACGGTTCGGAGTACTCCTTGTATGGATCAATTTCAAAGCCCGGATAGGGTCGGAAAGGGGTACTTGTCCATTCCCAGACATTGCCGATCATCTGTCGGCAGCCGAAGGCGCTGTCACCTTTTGGACACGCTCCCACGTCAATGCACCCCATCGCCCCCCAGTCGAGATTGGCGTGTTCTGGTGTTGGGGGTTCATCGCCCCAAGGAAAGCGACGTTTCCGCGAAGAGAATCTATTTCCCGTTGAATTTGGCTCAACGGCGGCGGCTGTCTCCCATTCTGCTTCCGTTGGGAGTCGGCGATTCGCCCACCGGCAGTAGGCTTCGGCCTCGTAGTAATTGACATGGATAATCGGGTGGTGTGGTTCAAGTGGGGACCATTTATCGAAATGCCGGCGCATCCAGCCGTCATTTGAGATTTGCCAGTAGACAGGGTGCGTTGCATCCACAGATTCGCGCCACACCCAGCCTTCTTCAGTCCATAGCTCTTTCCGTTGGTAGCCGTTATCTTCGGTG
Organism: Candidatus Poribacteria bacterium; assembly: GCA_965204355.1. Lineage (GTDB taxonomy): Bacteria > Poribacteria > WGA-4E > WGA-4E > PCPOR2b > PCPOR2b. The sequence continues at coordinate 4,623,915 of OZ241983.1, read as the reverse complement.
AACGCAGCGAACTCAGATTGGGTTACGGGGGCACGGGCAATGGCGAACGGTTTGATTTCGACTGGATGTGCCCACTTTTCGTTGTCGAATACAAAAGGTTCGTCGGGCGAAGCCCCCAGCATCAATGTGCCACCGGGAATTTGGACATCGCCCGGTAAGGGACCGCCTCCGATATCGGCTGGCCTTTCAGAAATAGTAGAAAAGTGTGGTGGAGAATATTCCAAAGTTTGCCGTGTGTACGTGAACGCCTCATTGTGCATGTCTTCGTGGTAGGTGGTATAGCGCACAAAATACGCGAATTCTTCACTCACGTCTCCGCGCTGGAGCCTGTCTATGATTTGGTCTCGTACTTCTCGCATGTACGCTAACGTTCCTTCACGAGAAGGCAAAGGTAGGTCCCACCGCGTCTCATGGGCAATCGCAATCGAATCCCATAGCGCATCGGCATCGTCACGAATCGGTTTCTGTTTGCATGTATCTCGCAGCACCCACTTTTCTTGGAACCATGCGACATGACCGATTTCCCACAACAGTGGGTTGACGATCGAGAGGTATGGACTCATTATCTGTTCATCGGTGAGATCTGCAACAATATCGAATGTACGCTGACGGGCATCAATCACCCATTCAGCCAACTGACTTGTGGCCATAGTTCTTCCATCTGATAGATTGTGAATTACAGGACTTGACAGATTTTGACGCTATACACATGTCGCCCCGTTGGGGCTTTAGTACAAAAACGAGAAAACAGAGCAGTTCCAATAGGACACAGCATCGTAGGGAACAACGATCGTTGTTCCCTACAACCATGTGCAGTTACAGCATATCGGTTCACTTACCGTTGTCACCAACCGCATCAACAACCCGCTCCGGCGTCATCGGGAGCTCCGTAATCCGAACCCCAACTGCGTCGGCGACAGCGTTAGCCATAGTTGCTAACGTCGGGGTGATTGGTGGTTCGCCGACACCTTTCGCACCAAACGGTCCTTTTGGTGCTTCTACCTCAACGATGATTGACTCCACAGTAGGCAGATCCGCGGTAGTTGGCACGCGGTAATCGACGAAACCCGGATTCACGCTACCGTTCTCGTCATACTGCATCTCCTCCATGGTTGCCCATGCGTAGCCTTGCACCGTGCCGCCCTCAATCTGTCCTTCAACCGCCATCGGATTAATAGCAAAACCGACATCCTGTGAAGATGCCATCTTCAGCACTTTGATTCTGCCCGTCTCCGTATCGACCTCGACCTTAGCGATCTGTGCGGCAAGCGCGGGTGCCGTTGGTTGCCGAGCGAATGAACCTTTGCCAACGATAGGACCGCCTGTTGTTGAGAGGCTGTATGCAGCCAACTCTCCGAATCCAATCGATTTCGGGGGATCGCCGACCACTGTGGTTACCTGTCCACCATCCAGCTTGAGGTTCTCTACCTCGGTATTCAACCGTTCAGCAGCAAGTTCCAGAATACGTTCGCGGGTATCCTCGGCTGCGATTTTGGCGGTGTTCCCCATCGTGAAGGTAACAACACTGCCACCAGAGCCTGTCGCATAAGGCGCAGAATCGGTATCGCCGCGGGTGATTGCGACCTGCTCATAGGGAAGGGTCAACACTTCAGCAACGATTTGGGTGATCGCGGTATCAGTGCCGCTGATATCCATCGAGCCGTGGAAGATTCGCGCGCTTCCATCTTCGTGGATAGAGACGAACATCCCACCGGGCCCACAACCGTTTGTCCAATCACCAATCGCTACACCCCACCCCTGATTGGGTCCCGTAGTTCGGTTATTCCAGTCAACGGCATCGGCAACGGCTTGCAGTGTTTCCTTATAACCGACTTTCGGTTCTTTTGCTCCACCGCGTTGACCGCCACCGGGGATGGGATCGCCCTCTTCACGCATATTTTTCATACGAAATTCAACCGGATCCATGCCAAGTTTGCGTGCAATGTCATCCAGCTGAGACTCGCCAGCGAAGGCAGCTTGGGGCGTACCAGGCGCACGATACGCAGCGGTACCTGACTTGTTTGTATAGACTCCATAGGCGTCAACCTTTAGGTGCTGGATCTTGTAGACTCCCCGAACACGAAGGGTACTACCAATCGAGGCACCAGAAACCGAACCAGAATCCCAGAATGCAAGTGCTTGACGGGCATGGATTGTGCCATCGCTCATCACACCAGTTTTCAACTTAATCACGCAGCCCGGTGCGGGCCGACCATCGGTGAACTCCTCTTCGCGGCTCATTTGAACCTTCACTGGACGACCCGTTTTCTGGGAAAGGAGAACGGCAGGAACATGCGTCAATGCAACGCCAAAACGTCCACCAAACCCACCGCCCATTATCGTTGGAATGACATTAATCTGATTGAGTGGTACGCCGAGGGTTCCCGCGATGCCAGATCGGATGGCGAAGGGACCTTGTGTGCTTGCCCACACCGTGACCTTACCGGTGGAATCAGCATCCGCGACAGAAACGTGTGGTTCCATGTACGTTTGATGAACTCGCGGAATGACATACGTATCTTCCACAACGAGATCCGATTCGGCGAAACCTTGTTCTACATCGCCAACTGCTGTGTGCGTCTCGGCAGAGATATTGTAGTAGACGTCGTCTTCAAGCTCTGCCAACTGTGCGTTTAACTTGGCAATTTCCGCGCTGTGGTCTTGTGAGTCGTCGCGCTCAAGCTTTCTCAGGTCGGTTCTAATCGCTCGACGGGCGGGTCCATCTTTCGGATCATCGCCGTGCAGACGTGGTGCGTCTGGCTTGATAGCTTCGATCACGTCTTGGACAACAGGCAGCACTTCGTAGTCAACTTTGATTAAATCGACGGCTTCCTCTGCGATGTCCGGATCTGTTGCTGCAACCGCTGCAATCGGTTCGCCCAGATATAGGACCTTGTCAGAAGCAAAGACCCGTCGTCCGCTTTCGACATCGTCTTGGGTAATGATTGCCCTCACACCGGGCAGTTTCTCTGCTTCACTCGTATCAATATTCAGGATCTTTGCGTGCGGGTGTTCGCTGCGAACAAACTTTCCGTGCAGCATACCGGGCAGATTAACATCAGCGCCGTATTGCGCTGCACCTGTGACTTTTTCAAGGGCATCGACTCTGGGTAGTCTTTTGCCAAGGACTGTATATTCTGACATGACGATACTCCCTTCTTTAGGTTCATGGATTTATCGATTCATTTGACAGTGTAGAATTGAGCGATCATAGACCGCGAGCGACCAGTTTCTCATGTTGTTTCCGAAAACCGGAGCTATTATCCTCCTCAATGACCTCCAGATTCACGCCGCGCTCAAAACCGGGGAGGTTACCTTGGTAGAAAGCCTGTTGATAAATCCCCTCGTCGGTGAATTCCCAAACCCGCTGCTTCTTTCCAACGCCGGGCCAACTGATACGGAGGATACGCTTCTTCTGTCGGTATAAATCTGTCGGTGTCGGTGTATCCGGGTCAACTTTGTACTTCTCAACGGCTTTCTCATCAACCTCGATTCCCAGTCCTGGTGTGTCTGGCACGTCGATGAACCCATCTACTACCTCAAGTCCTCCTTTAAGCAGGTTGTGCTCCCACAACTCGAAGCAGGTGATATAGGGCAATTGGGCGTGTGAGAGGACGGAACCGAGATGTACGGCGAAAGCGGTAGTGATACCGGTGCCGACCAATTGTAGCCAGAAAGGCTTGTTAAAAGCGGCAGCGAGCGTGGCATGGTACCGAGTTTGGGTGGCACCGCCACCGATTACGAAGCCGTCACTGCAATGGGCATGCAGTACCTCTTCTCGGAAGTGCTCAACAATAGGTTTGCACACACGCTCCCGGAGGATGCGGGCACCTGTCAGATCTTCTTGGAGATAGAAGGGGCTTTCGTACATCCCAATGTTGGGATGCGGGTCAAGCTGCTGGAGGATAATTTCGGCTTTCGCCTGAGTCAGTAAGAAACCGTTGAAATCCACATCGAACTTGTAATCGAGCGGCACAACCTTTCCGACTGCCTCGATCTGTTCAATAATGTCGCGCCAAGGACGAGCTTTCATTTTGAAGGTGGTGTAGCCGCGTTTGAGCGATTCCTTTGCTTCCGCGACCCAATCTTCCGGTGGCATGTCGATATCCCACCAAGAGATGGGGCAGCGGTCGCGCACTTTGTCGCCCAGTAGTGCATGTACTGGGGCACCGACCGCTTTCCCAGCTATATCTAAGGCAGCCAATTGTGCACCAAAACCGATGGAGTCATCGTTCATAATGACGAAAGGATTCTGACCAATCAGCCGGTCTGCATTTTGAACACTGTTATCACCATACCCAACGATACCGTTATCAGTTTCGATACGACACAACTGGACGCGCTCGTTGTGGGTCTGAGCCCGCTGCATAGCGCGAGTGACGTGGTCAGCGTAAAAGGGGATATCCAAGGTCATCGTTTCGACATGCTTGATCTTCATAGAAATGCTCCTGTGGGTTAGTTATGAATCAACTTGTGCCGTGCAGCAACCATTCAACGCTGCCGCGAATTATGGTCTCAGCGTAAAGGAGTTGCTCATCCATCGGCGTATTGGGATGGTTGTTCTGAACTTCAAAGAGCAGATTGGGGGTTCCATATTTGACAGAAAACTGGTGGATAATCCAGCGTTCATCGCCGCCGGTATGAATCCCGCTGAAGTGCGCCCCACTCTTTTCAAAAGCGTCTTGTATATCTTCACCCCAAGCGAGTGCATACTCTTGCTGGGCTTGGGGCATCCACGCTGCGTCTGCGTATTGCACAAAAGTGTCGTAGTGTTCTTCCTGTTCATAGGTTTGGTGTAGGTCTAAGAGTGCGTCGTAGTAGTAGGTTTCTCCTAATTCCTCCATCAATGCGTTATACTGCGTTCTCTCGGGTGCCCAGAAGTTTTCGACGTAGGTATCTTGGTCGATCTGTGCATAGGTGATTCCAACACGCTCGACATTTTCCTCGCTCTGTTTCCACACCCGCGGTTCGGGCCAATCGAACCGGCTGCCGTCTCTGCGCCAACCTTTCATGTAATCGAAAAATTCGTTAGCGTTGTAGATGGAACCATCCCAACAGTCAACAGGTGCACGGGACCGTCCGTCAGGATTCGCAATCGGGATGAAGGTCAGCAGTGTTTCATCAAGAATCGCCTGCACCGCCAAATCCGTCTTTTGCCCGTTGAGGTGTTCGCCTGTGAGCAGTTGATTTATGAAATTCATGATTGCGGCGGTGCCCGCTGGTTCATGCCCGTGGGAGACAGTGGTCAACAGCTTTTTCTTTTCGCCCTCCGGAACCGCTCTATTCGTTACAGTCAGTGCGTAGATCTTATGTCCTGTGTACTGTATGGTGTGGCGCAGCTCCAATCGGTCCGGATATTTCTCCATCCATTCCAAGATCTTCGGCTCGACCGTATGGGGCATCCCAAGCCACCAATCACTTGTAACGTTTTGTGCTTTTCGATTCTCAGCCATTGATCCACTCCGTTATCGGTAGATGTGTGACGATATTATACCAATTTTCCATATTTTGAACAACTGCTAAATCAGTGCTGCTTAGGGTCATTTAGTTTTTCTGTAGGAGGGATTTCCAAATCCCGACACTTCGCTCTAGGAGCAACTTTCTGACTCCGACTTTTCAAACAAAATGGGTAAAAAGCCTAAAACTGAACAGCCCTACAGTGCTGCTTTGACAAAGTTTTCGCTGATAGCATTAGATCTTTTTGATTCTTCTTTTTTCTCCCTGATGCTATAATAACGCAAGTTGCCATCTACGGCAAGAACGAACCAACTGTTGTAAACTAGCATATCAGGAGACACTCTTTATGTCTAAGCGTTATTTAGGGGCGCGTAAGCAGCATCACCTTGTTATACTCGCCTGCCTGTTGATATTCATTGTAGGTTCTCAAAATGTATACCCCCAACAGGGGGTAGCCCAAGACGCCTACGCTATCTTTGAACAAAGCTGCCTTATCTGCCACGGTCCTAACGGTGCTTATAAAGAGACACTCCTGATCGAACACAACGCACTCATCAAAGAAAACGGTCCCGTTGTTCCGGGAAACCCAGAAACTTCTAGGCTATATAAGCGGCTTCTTGGAGAAGGGGGACCACTGATGCCGCTGGGAGGTCCCCAGCTACCCGATCCACAGATTGAAACAGTGAAAAACTGGATATTAGCCGGTGCTCCCGATTGGGCGACACCCCCTACAACCGATGTCAACTTCATCACTCCCGGCGATGTCCTTAATACCATTGAAACCCACCTGATGTCCCTCCCATCATTTGACCGTGCCTATGCCCGATACTTCACGCTGACACATCTCTATAACGCAGGCGAGTCAGTGAGGATACTCCAAGAATACCGTAAGGGGCTCTCCAAACTGATCAATAGCCTCTCATGGGGGAGTACCGTCACCAACCCACAACCCATTGACCCACAAGAAACCATCTTCTACATTGACCTACGACACTACGAATGGGATGTCAATAATGCTTGGGGGCAGATAGAAACGGTGTATCCTTATCATATTTCGTTTGATGCACCAATACAGTCCGCGCTGAAGGCACAACTGGGACGGTTACAAACAGAGACGAAGAGTAATATACCATCGGTTCATGTCGACTGGTTCGTAGCAACAGCCTCCACTCCACCGCTGTATCACGATATGCTATCTCTGCCATTGACGGATAAGGAGTTGGAAACCCGATTGGGCGTTGATGTGGGGCGCAACCTCCGCGATGCCCCGGGGGTCCGTGTATGGCGGGCAGGATTCAATAACTCCGGCGTCTCCACTAACAACCGGATGGTGGAGCGTCATGCCTTTCGAGATGGCGCGTATTGGAAAAGCTACGACTTTGCTGGCAATGTTGGGACACAAAATATCTTCGACCACCCACTCGGTTTCACCCATGATGGTGGTGAGGTTATCTTCAATCTCCCTAATGGGTTACAGGCGTATTATCTCGTCAATGCATCCGGTTCTCGATTGGACGCGGCACCGATAAACATTGTCTCCAACCCCGCGGCGAGTGACCCGACGGTGCGGAACGGGCTCTCCTGTTTCGGTTGCCATACCGAAGGCATGAAAGCCGTTGCGGATCAGGTGCGTCCTGTGATAGAGAGTAATACCAACCCAACTTATGACAAAGCGCAGGCGTTGCGTCTCTACGTTGAGCAGTCAGAGATGGACGCGCTCATCGCTAAAGATATGGAGCGGTATAAAAATGCCCTTGAAGCGACGGGCGGTGTGGTTAATGATATTGAACCGATTTCCCGTTTTCATGAGGCGTTTCAAGGCGACGTGAACGTTGCTTATGCCGCTGCAGTGGTTGGATTAGAAACCGAAGCCTTCCAAGAGAAGATACGTGAGAATGTAGGGCTACAGAACGCAGGGCTATTGGTATTGGATAGTCCCAATGGCAGTATGAAAAGAGATGCGTGGAGGTCTAATTTTCCTGCGATCATTTCCGCGTTGGACTTCCCTGACGAACAGGTAGACAGTCCCTCGCAGCCTGACCAGCCGCCGGGAACCGTTGTTCGTATTCCTGACCCGAACCTGCGTGCGGCGATTGCTGAGGAACTTGGTAAAAACCCCAATGCTCCAATTACTGTGGAGGAAATGGAAGGATTAAAAGATCTTGATGCGGGAAACAAGGGCATTCGTGATTTGACAGGGCTTCAGTTTGCAACAAATTTGCACGAGTTAATCCTTGGCCATTGGGGAGGGAAGGGTAATCAGGTATCTGACCTTTCGCCGATAGCGGGTTTAACCGGACTCCGCCTACTCTTCCTTCACAATAATCCCATATCCGATATATCTCTCCTGAAGGGCTTAAATCTTACCAGACTGGTATTGAATGGCACTTTGGTATCCGATTTATCTCCAGTGAGAAGTTTAACAAAACTCACTGAACTAGTACTGGATGATACTTTGGTAACCGACTTATCGCCGGTTGCAGGACTAATTAATCTGGAATGGATAGCTTTTTCCGATGGCGAGGGCAAAATATCTGACATATCGCCGCTTGCAGGATTAATCAACCTGAGAAGAATTAACACCTGGGGCAACCCTATTTCCGATCTGTCACCCCTTGCGGGATCAACAAAAATAGAGGAGATAGATATTTGTGGCGCAGATCTATCAGATCTTACGTTTTTGGCGAAGTTGCCAAATTTGAAAGAATTGTATCTTGTGGGCAATGGAATATCGGATATATCGGCACTTTCGGGGTTAACCAAGTTAACTCGTCTGGATCTTGGTGAGAACAATATATCGGATATATCGTCAATTGCAGGGTTAACCAACTTGAAATGGCTAAATCTTAGCAACAACGAGATATCGGACGTATTATCGCTTGCGAGTTTAGCCAACTTAACATGGTTAGATCTTTCAAACAATGAAATCTCCAATTTTTCGCCTCTGGATGGATTACGTGAGAATATAAAACTCATTTGGCACAGCAATCCAGCGTTCCCAAAAGGGGGACCCAAGATAGAGGGACCGTGGCTATGGGTCGTGTTACCGGAGGTAAAACTGGATAGCAACACGGATTTATTATCAGAGGCGAGTGGCGGTACAGTAACAGAGGTGGAGGTTGCCACCCATGGAGCAACAGCGGGAAAACCGGTTGGTGATGATGCGTGGACATTCCAAGACCTCCCGCCTACAGGAGAGAATAACATTGGAGATATGTTGAAACGTTCCCGTTTTGAGGGAGTCGTCTATGGCTCTGTATCGCTGTATTCTCCACAGGAGCAGAATACAACGATGTATGTCGGCAGCCAAGACGGGGTAAAGGTTTGGCTCAACGGGACTTTGATTTACGAACGCCTCAGTTTTTGGTTGGGTGACGATTACCAAGATTTTTTCCCAGTTACACTGAAGCAGGGGAGAAATGCCTTATTAGTCGCGGTACGTGCTTTTGGTAGCGATAGCAGCGGCTTTTTTGGGTTTGAACCTGGCACTGACTATACGGTGTCAATGGGTATCGGCTACGCTTTTTCCCAAACACCAATTCATACAGGCGATGCCTTTACCCTCGACATCCGCGCCGAAAATATCAGCGACTTGGCGGGTTGGCAGTTTGATATCGCCTTCGACCCTGCTGCACTTGAAGCCATCAATGTGACCGAAGGCGATTTCCTGAAAACAGGTGGTAGCACAACTTTCTTTCAAGGCGGAAGTATTGACAATGCAGCGGGTAAAATTACGGGACTCAATGCGGCGCGACTGTCCACCCAAGGTGTGAGCGGCACCGGCACCTTGCTGCAGGTGAGGTTCAAGGCGAAAGCCGCCGGTGAAACAGAGTTGGCGCTGCATAAATTCCAGTTCGGCTCGGTCACCGGCGATATTATCCCCGCCGGACCGCATGAAATCACCATCACCGTGGAGGGACGCCTTGCGACCGGGGACGTAAACCGAGATGGACAGGTGACCATTCTGGATCTGATTCTCGTTTCACAGCAGTTGGGGAAACGGGTGCCCGCCGGCTCGCCGGTGGATGTCAACGGCGATGGTGTTGTCACCATCCTTGACCTCATCCTCGTGTCACAGGGAATTGCTGGATCATCTGCTGCACCTCCGGTTGGATCAGAGAGTGTAGATGCTGCGATGATAGAAGCGTGGATCGCACAGGCACGGTTGGAAGATGACGGCTCGCTCGCCTTCAAAGAAGGCATCGAGAATCTCCAAAATCTGTTAGCCTCGTTGATACCTGAAAAGACTGCGTTATTAGCAAACTATCCCAACCCGTTTAACCCGGAGACATGGATACCGTACCAGTTGGCAGAATCGGGGGAGGTTTCGCTGGCAATTTACGACATAAATGGGAAAATGGTTCGGCGTTTGGAGGTAGGATATAAGGCAGCGGGTATGTATCGGAGTCGAAACCGCGCAGCCTATTGGGACGGTCGGAATGGGCTTGGTGAGTTCCTCGCCAGTGGCCTCTATTTTTATACGCTGACAGCAGGTGAGTTCTCAGCCACGCGACGGATGCTGATACTGAAGTAACAGGGTTGAATTTGCTATGAGCAAACTCATTATTACCCCAATGAAAGAAGAGTTAGATCTGCTCCTACAAGGCTTCACCAAGCGAGGCTTCTGCGCCGAAAGTTCTATGATAGGCAGGCTTCCAGTTGTACGACTTCCTGATCTGGGTGTGACGCTGGCACGAGGTGGATTGGGAAAAGCTCAATTTGCCATCCAAACTCAGCATTTATTGGATACGTGTGGCGACTGGGATGTGATTATTTGTGCCGGAGCGGCTGGCGCATTAGCGGACGGAGTATCTGTCGGAGATGTTGTTGTGGCAACGACAACTATAGAACACGATTACAATAACAAATTTAATGAGCGCGTCCTTCCGAAATTCGACGGTGCGGGAGCCGCAATAGCAGATCTCAAATCTGTATCACAATCGGTCAACGCGTGCAGTGTTCACTTCGGTCCTATAGCGAGTGGAGACGAAGATGTAGTAGAAACTGAAAGGAAAAGAGCACTCCACGAATCCACAGGGGCACTGGCTGTAGCATGGGAAGGGATTGGTGGGGCAAAGGCTTGCGCGTTCAGCGGCGTCCCGTTTGTTGAGATCCGGGGTGTGACCGACACAGCGGATCACAATGCGGCATCAGATTTTGAACAGAACTTAGAGATTGCGATGAACAACCTTGCAGCTTTAATCACAACTTGGATAGGTCACACAGAGTAGAAAGAACCGGAGGAAGCTATGAAAAAGATAGTGATTGTTGGACCGGGCGGACTCGGTGGCACCATTGCCGCCCTTTTAGCTCGAAAAGGGGAGTGCGATGTAACCGTTGTGGGCCGTCCGGGGGCGCATATTGATACAATTCAACGACAACGTGCTCTACGCCTGACTGGACTTCAGGAGTTTAACATCCAAGTCAATGCGACTGATAATCCCAAAAGTATTCGAGAATGCGATATCCTCATCTACACTGTGAAAGCCCAAGACACACATACGGCGCTCGCGATCACGGAACATATACAGGTCCGAGATTTTGCAACTTCTTTGCAGAACGGCGTAGTGAAAGACGAGCTATTGGTCGACGTCTTTGGAAGAGAGAGAGTGGTTGGTGGTCTTGCCGTTGTTGCAGGCGAGCGTCCAACGCCGGGGGGCGTGAACTGGACATTCGACGGCGGTACACAATTTGGGGAATTGGATGGGGGCACATCGGAGCGCGTTGACGAGATTGTGGGTCTTTTTCAGCGGGCAGGGCTGATCACACAAGCCTCCGACGCTATCCTGTCCGCTACATGGTCGAAGATGGTGGGCTGGATACCTATCGGGCTGCTTGCTACTCTTTCCAGACAGAATAATGCTGGTGTCATGTCCAACAGACAGCTTGCCACAGAGTATACTGGCATGGTCAGAGAACTTCAAGCGCTGGCTGCAGCGAAAGAAATTCCCTTAATAGATCTCGGTCCCTACCATGTCAAAACGTGGTGTCAAGGCACCGCAGAAGAAGCGATCAAAAAGGTTTTGACATCACCCTTATCTGGAAGCCAATCGACACACTCCGCCCTCCAAGATATACAGAAAGGCATACCTACAGAATTTCAGGCGTGTGTCGGTCCGATACTTGAGGAGGCGCAGGCACTTTCAATTCCTATGCAGCGAGTACAGATAATGTATGCCACACTTATGGCGTTAGAAGAAACCCTGCAGCGTGGGTCAAAGGTGTGAAGGGTATCCGAACAGCGGTAGATTCGTCAACCGACGCAAGTCGCTTTGGCTCCCGGACTATCGGGGGTTGCAGAGTCCCATTAGTAATTGCCAGATTTGTGTGCTCAAACCGGATATCAGTATCCCCTGCTGTACATAAACTCAATCAAGCGCTGGCGATGAGGGCCTGCGGTACTGACCAAGTGTTCTGGAAACTGCGACTGCCGCTCATTCTTACACATTGTTTTCCACCGCTCCCCGTGATGGACGAGCCACTCAACCTGCCAATCCTCGGTCGGCTTCGCACCGAAGGTGAGGCCCAAAAATCGACGTCCCGGCTGCCCACCCCACGATGAATGCGCCAACTTCTGGTTGAAGAAAATGATATCCCCCGGACGGGTTTTGGTGGGAATCGCGCCGGGGAAATCGGTTGGTGGCACACCGGCTGGGGTCAATGTATCAGCATCGGTGGGGTTTCCCATCGCTATCAACGCCCGTATCGACTCGGCGTAGCCTCGCTTGTGACTTCCCGGAAGCACCCACAAACACCCTGGTCCCTCACTATGGTCGTCCAGATACATAATCACCTTGAGCATCAAGTATTCACTGGCTTTGCCTTCTTCCATCGGAATGGCCGTATCCTGGTGCCAATGGGAGTTTCCTGAATGCCGTTGGGCATCTGAGGCGACTAGCATGAAATCCTCACCCATTAAGTTTTCCAGCGTATCCAGAATTTGTGGGTTATCAAGGTAACGATGGCAGAACTCCTCATGTATGCTGAGTCCGGGATAGCCGATTTGCCTTTCACCTGTGAAAGGACCACACTGAGCATCGCAGCCTTCGTTAAACCAGCAGGAGAATTTTTGCATCTCCTCTGGTCCAAAGAGCCCTCGCCTGATAATGAATCCGAATGTGTCAAAGTGCACTTTTTCTTCTTCTGGTGTCATGATTAACTCCTTTTTCATCCGCGAATGGAACTACCGATTTTATGTGGAATGAATTTTTCAGCTTATTTGGAGTTTTTGCCTAAGCCGGTTCACTGCCTCGACGATTGGCAAGTGAGCGCGGTGTCAGATCGAAGAGGGTTTCGTGACCGTGGAAGAAACGATCTAACTCGTCCACCATTAATTCAAAGAAGTGCGGATACTCGTCACCGGTGAAAGCAGCAAAGTGCGGAGTAAGGAAGACATTGGGGAGATGGATAATTTCACTATCGGGCGGAATCGGTTCCGGATCAAAGACATCTAACCCGGCGGTAATATCCCCACGTTTGAGGCGTGCAATAAGCGCGTCAGGGTCAATAATTGGTCCACGCGAAACATTAACTAACGCTGCGCCGGATTTAATTAGATTCAGCTCGCGTTCCCCGATCATTCGTTGTGTCGCTGGCGTCAACGGTGCGACACAGACAATGACATCGCACTGCGACAGCAGGTTATCCAGCGAAGTTTGTAGAAAGCCGACGGCTTCCGCCATCTCCCGCGGCAGATAGGGGTCATGCACCCAGATATCGACCTCGAAAGGACGGAGGAATTTGATAAGGCGCCTGCCCATATTCCCGCCTCCTATTAATCCAACCCGCTTACCGGTGAGTAGTCCACCGGCATATTCGAGCGCGCTGTTATCTCGGGTTGTCTCACCGGCGATGATGCGACGGAATTGGGCTCCCGCGTTGCGTAACGCAATCAGGATAAGTCCCAACGCCCACTCTGAAACCGGATAGGAGGAGCCGTTGGTGGTATCCACCGTGCGAATTCCCCGCTCCCATGCGGCTTCTAAGTCAATCCGACTGGCAAAACGATCCCCCTCTAATTCACCAATGATTTTCAGATTTGGTGCGGTGTCCAAAACCTCCGGTGTAACTGTGGGGCAACCGTGGCAGACAACCAGACCGTTGGCCTCGCTGAGGTGTTTACTGAGTTCTGCTGCTGCTTCGGGGTTTTCGTTGGTGGTGTAGATGCTTCCGCCTTCGCAGGAGAACCACTCCCAATCAGCGAAGGTTTCAAGTCGTTCCACTTCTTCGGGTGGTAGGTAGGAATTGCGGACACGTTCATCACAAGCTATCAAGACTTTGGGACGAAATGTTGTCATAACGTATATCCTCCGTTGTTGTTTTCGAAATTTTTAGACGCTATAAAACCGTAGGCAGAGCATCTTGCCCCGCCCGAACTTGCCAAAGACTCAGATTCTGTTGCACGATTTCTTCATGAGCGTAGACAAATTCAACCTTCTGCAAAGGGAAAAGTGCCGTCATAACCGAGGGCATCGAGCGTAACCTGTGGGTGGCTGACAAAGCGGATACCGGGATACATCGGGTTCTGCTGGTAGTGGAAAACGATATTTCCACGAATCTCGCCTTCAGGATCGGGTCCCATTTTGGCACCTTGGTGGGGCAGATGACTGTAGAAGACCACCGCATCTCCGCTCATTGGATAGAGGTCTATATGTGGCTGCTCGTCGCACCAACGCTGGAACGGATTGTTTCTATCGTCCCTGTACCAGAGATGTTCCCGAAGTTCTTCGGGAATCGCCCGATGACAGAGGTCCTTGACGAAGGTGAGGCGGGCTCGCTCCGGGGTGTTATCGGTCAGGTAAAAAGTGGTGTTCATGCAGAATCCTTGGACAAAACGACTCGCATCAACCTTCTCCTCTTGATACCAGTAATCGTAGAAATCCATGTGCCATTCCTGCGTGTAGTCGTCGGGGTTGAGGTGTGCACGTACGCTACGGAGTTGACACTGCTTTCCCAAGGTTGCTTTTAGGTAGGGTGCGACGCTGGGATGTGCGATAAGTGCTCGCGTCATCTCCGGCTCCTGCTCCAAGAGTTGGTTATATGACACATTCCCCACGCTGTTTCTGCGATCGTATTCTCCCCGCCTGTAGCGCCCATACAGACTGCCCCGCCATTTTTGAACAGTTTCCATATCGAGGGCGTTCTTGATAAGCAGAAACCCATCGCGCTCAAGTTGCGCTAGATTTTCTTCAAATGATTTGTCTTCGCCTTCACGCATCAGAGTAACCTCCTTCGCTCATGTTAAGAAATAGTGCAATAGAAACCGAGTTTTTTCTTTAAAACTCGGTTTCTCCGTGTGTTTTGCACTTTCTTTTTCCATGATCCAAAATAAATAGACACTTTCGCTCCCCATGTTTGGTAGGCGCTGTTTCTAACTGCGCCGTTTCAACCCATCATTCTAATGTTGGTAGGCGCTGTTTGTAACTGCGCCGAATCGGGGCGGTTACAAACCGCACCTACCGGGGGCATAGTCCAGATTTTTCAGATCTCGGTAGTCGGGGTTTGCTGAACTCTCCGATTTTCAGTGTCCAAGTAATTCTAAAATTTACGATAAAACCACGAATTAACGCTATGCAAGGGGCCAAATTGCTCCCATCTGCCATACGTCCAACGATAGCACAGTTGCCTTGCCGCCTCGTGCAAATAGTTGTACGCCGAGACTATCGGGCCTTGCGGGATAGATGCGCTTTGCCAAATAGTGGCGATCATTGGCAAAAACCTCCACCACACTCCGATCCACGAATACCCGCAATTCTATCGACTCCCCGTAAGGGAGATCAAACGTGCATCGTTCTGACTCACGATTGCTTACCTCTGAACTGATGCTAGACCGATTTGCGTCTAAAATCAACTCCCGAAGGGGCCTAATCTCCTCCGGCGCACGGTTGGCTGACCACGGATTAAGGTTCAAACGGACGAGGGTCTGTTCTTCACCGTCCGGAGAACAACAAACTTTCAGCCCGAACTCCTCAGCACTCTCCCATTCAAACACCGCTCGAATCTCTAACTGATCTCCGCTGATTGCATCAATCTGGCAGTCTTCACCCGCGTTCAATTGGATATCAGAAAAATGTGCGTGCTCGCCTCGCAACGTTTCCAATTCTGGAACGGGTTCCATGAGCAGATCGCCGTCGTCGGACAACGACAAAACCATTGGGAGGGCAAACATCCCCGCCCAACCGGAGGTACGTTGGACGTAGCTATAGCGTGCTTCGTGGAGCCTGCCGAACAGAATGCGTCTGCCCTTGTCATCGAGCAGCGTTAAGCCCTCATTGTACACACCGGGACGCCCTGTATCGCCGAGTGCCAGTCGCTTGTGACGCTCCGGGGTGAACCGTTGATTGGCGTAAGTGCCAATGTAGAACTGCGCCCCACGCGGGTGACTGGTGAAGGACAGCACATGTTTATCACCCAACCGGAAAAAGTCGGGACAACCGCAGTCCTCACCCCATTCGGTGAAAACCCCTCCCTCATAGAAGGAGTGCAGATACTCCCAATTAGCAAAGTCTTTGGAGGTGTATAGATACGCCACATCTGGCGGAGCGTTGCCACTATTGCCGGTCAGTGCATAGTAGGTATCCCCTTCGACCCAAGCGCACGGGGCACCACCGATCCAATATTCATCATCGGGCTGTGGATTGGGTATAATCGGGTTCGCCGGGTGTTTTTCCCAGTTGATGAGCAGGTCATCATCGCTTGTGGCGAGGCAGATACCATCCGGCAAACCGTGATAAATGAACGTAGGCACCCCCTCCTTGTTGATAAACGCTGCGCCGCTGTAGCACTGATCCCGGTCGGCCCCCTCTGGACCGGGCGGCAGCGCAATCGGGTGGTCTGTCCAATGAACCAGATCCGCACTGGAAGCGTGGCCCCAATGTATCGTGCCGTGGAAAGCCCCGTTGGGATTGTACTGATAAAAGATGTGGTATCTGCCTTTCCAGAAAATGGTGCCGTTCGGATCGTTCATCCAGTTGGCTGGACATATAAAGTGGTATGCTGGACGGTACGGATCAGACGCCAGTTCCAGACGGCGTGGGTCGATGTCGCTCTGCTTTGATTCAGTCATCTATTTATCCTCATAATGTGGAATACTTCCAAAACTGAAGCAGGACTGCCTCCAGTCCTATCTCCACGGCTATGTGTAATCCAGTTCCTGTGGGTGGGGCAGGCTGCCCCACTTACCCACTGTTTGTAGTAGCCCAATTCATTAGGCGTCTGTTGAAGTTACACAATCCAATCCACCGATCCTATTTCAAAATCACCATCCGCCGCGTGGCGGAATAATCGCCTGCAATCAGGGTGTAAAAATAAACGCCACTCGCTACCTGCTCACCCAACCTGTTTCTCCCATCCCAGTGGATTGCCTTCGACCGACTCTCGTAGGCAGACGCAATCCGATGCCCAAGGTTGAGAGTACGGACAACGTGACCCACTGTGTCGTAGATGGTCAAGGTAACAAAAGCGTCCTCTGCCAACCGATACGGTATCCATGTCTCTGGATTGAACGGATTGGGATAGTTCGCTAACAGTTCCGTCTCTTTTGGGGTGAGGAATAGTAACAGTTGTTCAAGCACCAGAATCCCCCGTTTCATGATGGGATCCCTAACTTCAAGTGTCCTTGCCTCGGTCAGCCAACCCTGAACCTCTACTGCTGTGAGTGTCTCAGGGACTTGTAGCTGCGTTGAGGGAGCGGCGGCTGCACCGTCAAACATGCCCGCAGCCAATACCAAATCCAGAATATTGACAATCCCATCTCTGTTGACATCCGCTGCTAAATTGCTTCCTTTAGTATCAAGATTGGAGGTAATCACGATCAAATCCAAGACATTCACACTACTATCCTTGTTAACATCCGCTGAGATCGGTGGTGCTTCCGTATTGGAGACAGCGTGGAAGGTCGCTGGCACCTCAATTCCGGTGGCAGATACGGAGACGGTGTTTGTTCCTAGGTGCGGTCCCAGCGTGAGTGTAGTTTGTGCCCTACCGTTTTCATCGGTCCTTGTGGTTGTGGTACTGAGTGCACCACCGCCCGCGGTAACAGCAAACCTCACCAAAATCCCTACAAGTGCAGAACCGTTTGCGTCCTGTGCTTCAACGAGAAATGGCTGAGACAACCGTGTGAGGGCTGCCCCTTCTTGGTTATCACCTGAGATTTTCAGAAGTGCTGGATGGGCTCGGTTGTCAAACTCAACTGTAACCCCTCTACTTTGGAGAGTAGGAATATGGGTGTGGATAGATTGGTAACTCAAGGGATTGTACTGCACATTAACCGTGTCTCCCTTTCCCAATCCTGTGTTTGCTACCAAGGGCGAGAGGTCCGATATGTTGTTGTCGCCAAGCCACAAGTCTGTCAGTTTTGTTAATCCCTCCACAGCGGAGAGAGAAGATACGGAGTTGCCCCAAAGATTTAGCCATGTCAAGTTCGTCAAGTCTGCCAAAGGCGATATATCCGAAACGCTGTTGCCGGGAAGATGCAGAAATGTCAGTTGGGTCAAGCCTGCAAGGGGTGAAAGGTCTTTAACCGCGTTACTGTTCCTCCATTCATCTCCTACTTTCGCATAGCCAAGATCCAGGCGTTGCAGGTTGGTTGCTAATTCAAGCCTTGCCAAATTAGTGATATTGGCATTGCCTGCTTCAAGATCGGTCAATCTTGCTATATCTGACGGAGCGATCGGTGTACCCGGTGCCCTGCCACGCGCTTTTGCAATCGCAGCGCGGAGGTTGGGGTCGGGAATGTCCACCGGTGCGCCCGCCACGGCGGTAAAAGTGACCGTCCCCTCAATCCCAGCCGCGGATACCTCAACGGTGTGTGTTCCCAAATCGTCTCCGAGTGTGAGTATACTCTCTGCTCTCCCCGCTTTCCATGGTGTGGTATCTGTCGTGGTGTGTGTGACACTAAGGGTTCCACCACCAGCAGTGACAGTAAACGTGATGGGCACGCCCCTCTGTCCCCAACCATTGTCTGAACTCCGCAATTCAACCACAAACGGGACGGCTAGCGGTATATTGGGCACGCCACGTTGGTTATCGCCTGATATTTTCGATAACGGCGCAAATGCTTCAGAAAATAGCGGAAACTCCGGGCTTGAAACATTCCCATTGACATCAACGGCTTCGATACGAATCGGGTGTGCAAGCGGATTGTTTAGACTCGTATTTCTGCTATATTCGGGATCATGAGCGGACGGGATAACGCCGTCATAATCAAAGTCAATAATTAGCTCCTTAACGCCCCCTCCCTGACCGCACGTTAGCACCGAGTTTTTTACGTGGGGTTGCCAAGCGTGTAACAACCATTGATGTAACCCATCTGAATCGCTAATTCTGAATCGAATAGGGATACTCTTTGCCCCGGCTGGATAGATGCGCTGCGGGGAGATGAGTTCGATCGTTGGCGGCGGTCCGATTTCGATTGGAATATCAGGATTGAAGTAGGGGTGCACCGACAAATACTCGGCATGACAAGCCGATAACCGATCAGATGGTCCGGGACCATACGACAGGAGATACGCACCATCTCTGAAATCGTGGTACAGTCCGAAGGCGTGTCCGAGTTCATGTGCCAACCCTTGCCAATCAAAATCGTCAGGAGCCGTCACTACCCCACCATTTTTGCCCCATCTGTTTCCTTCACCGCCATGTGTCCCTTCGCCACTCAGCCCAACGATGATGACGTAGATGTTTTGATAGAAGTTGAACATCTCTTCAACTTCGGTCAACGCAGTCGTATGAAACCGGTCGGCATGATAGCGGCTATCGCCGTATTGTCCATTGATGCGATGAACTATCGGATCGCCGTGGGCGTCGGTCTCCACGTCGAAGGTGAGTTTCCCGTAGCCGTGTGGATCCATCTGTTCAGCGAAAAAGGTCTGAGCGATGCGAATCTTATTTTTCATACCCTGAACGACGGCGGATTGGTAGGGTTGGTCATTTGGCAAGAAGTAGATCATCCGCACCGTGCGCGGTGCCCCGACATTCAGATGAGTCGTGTCGTCAAACTCTACCGTAACTCCCCTGTTCTGGAGCGCGGGAACGTGGGTCTTGATGGATACAACACTGAGGGGATTGTTATTCAGCACAACCTCATCTTCATTCCCCAATCCTGTATTGGCTACCAAGGGTGAGATGTCCGAGATGGAGTTGTGCCTCAGATCCACCCGTGCTAGGTTGGTTAAACCTGCTAAAGCCGAGAGGTCTGAGATGTAGTTGCGCCTAAGACCCAATCGTGTCAGGTCGGTTAAGCCTGCCAACGGCGAGAGGTCGGAGATGGAGTTGCTTGCAAGCCCCAGCGTTTCCAAGTTGGTCAGGCTTGAAAGCGGTGATATGTCGGAGATGCCGTTTTGGGAGAGTGCCAACCGTCTCAGATGCGTCAAGCCCGATAGGGGTGAGAGATCTGTGATCTGGTTGTGAAATAGCTGTAGCCATGTCAGGTTAATCAAGCCCGAAAGCGGTGATATGTCGGAGATGTTGTTGCCAAAAAGCTCCAGCTCTGTCAGGTGGGTTAAGCCTGACAACGCCGATATATCTGTGATTGAGTTGTCCTCAACACTCAATCGTGTCAGGTTGATTAAGCCTGCCAATGGCGATATATCTGATATGTTATTGCCCCGAAGTTCGAGTCGCGTTAAGTGGGTCAAGCCTGAAAGCGGCGCGAGGTCTCTGATGGAGTTGCTCTGAATCCAACCTTCCCCATCTACGTGCTGAGCACCAAGGTCCAACGCTGTCAGGTTAGTTGCGTGTTCCAGCCCGGTTAAATCCCTTATGTTGGCATTTCCTGCTTCAAGATGGGGCAATCTTGCCATATCTGCCACGGTGATGGTATCGCCCGACGTTTTGCTAAGGGCGTCCTCGATGGCGGCGCGGAGATTAGAGTCGGGGATAGATACGACTTGCGCCGTTGCCGCCAATGGAAGGGTGAGGCACATCAACAGGGAGAGGCGAAGATAAAAAAAAGGTTTGTTCATAGATTCCTTCTTATTGAAAAAAAGAGACACAGACACAAGAAGTTATATGTGTGTAGGGAACAACGATCGTTGTTCCCTACGAAAACAGCAAAAGTATCACTGCTGCGAGTTTTGAACGCTCAACTGCGTAGGTCCTAATAGCATCAAATTTGGCTATCTTACTCCTATACACTTTTACGTGGATAGCCGAGGATTGCCAACGCTTCAGTAATTTCATCCAAAATAACAGGATCATCAATTGTCGCTGGCATACGGTATTCCACCCCATCGGCAATGCTTTTCATCGTCCCGCGTAGAATCTTACCCGATCGCGTTTTGGGTAGCCGCTGCACTACAGTTGCCACCCGGAAAGAGGCGATGGGACCGATCTCCTGACGCACCATCTGGATAAGTTCCTGAACGATAGGATCCTCGGCGCGCTGGACGCCAGCTTTCAACACAATAAAGCCTATCGGCACCTCTCCCTTGATCTCATCTGCGATACCCACAACGGCGCATTCAGCGACATCGGGATGGGCTGCCAGCACCTCCTCCATCGCACCGGTCGAAAGGCGATGCCCCGCCACGTTGATGATGTCGTCCGTGCGACTCATGATCCAGAGATAATCGTCCTCATCCTTGTAACCGGCGTCCGCCGTCAAATAGTGGCCCGAATAGGTGCTGAGATAAGATGACTGATAACCCCCGTCGTTGTTCCACAACGTTGGGAGGCAGCCGGGAGGCAACGGTAACTTAATGACGATATTACCGATCTGGCTCGCTTCTACCTCCGCGCCATCGTCATCTAAGACACGCACATCATAGCCGGGAACCGGCTTCGTACAGGAACCCGGTTTTACGGGAAACGCCTCGATGCCGATAGGGTTCGCCCCCACGGGCCAACCGGTCTCTGTTTGCCACCAATGGTCGATCACCGGGACGTTGAGTTGTTCCTGCGCCCAGAGCAGTGTGTCAGGATCGCACCGCTCACCGGCAAGAAAGAGCGCCCGGAAACCGCCCAGATCATATTTGCGGATATAATCGCCATTGGGATCCTCGCGCTTAACAGCTCGGAAGACAGTGGGTGCTGTGAATAAGGTACTCACACCGTGTTGAGAAATGACGCGCCAGAATGCCCCGGGATCGGGGGTGCCAACCGGTTTCCCTTCGTAAAGAATTGTTGTGCAACCGTTGAAGAGGGGCGCATAGACGGTATAGGAGTGTCCCACAGCCCAACCGATGTCCGAAGCCGCCCAATACACTTCGCCTGCATCTACCCCATAGACATTTTTGATGCTCCATTTGAGCGCAACCAGATGACCGCCGTTGTCGCGTACAACGCCTTTTGGCACGCCCGTTGTGCCAGAGGTGTAGAGGATATAGAGGGGATCTGTTGCAGCAACCGGCACGCAATCGACTGGTGTCCCGTCTGCCACAAGTTCTGACCAATCCAGATCGCGACCAGCGATCATAGATGCCTCTTCTTGGGAACGCTGTAGAATAATACACCGCGACGGCTTTTCCGTTGCGAGTTCAATAGCACTATCAAGCAGAGGCTTATATGGGATAATACGGTCCACTTCAATGCCGCATGAAGCAGAGAGGATAAGTTTCGGTTTTGCATCATCAATGCGGGCTGCTAATTCGTTGGCGGCGAACCCGCCGAAGACAACCGAATGAACGGCACCAATCCGAGCGCAGGCGAGCATCGCGATAACCGCTTCGGGCACCATGGGCATGTAGATAATCACCCGATCACCTTTCTGAACGCCTTGAGCAGCAAGGACACCAGCGAAACATGCGACCTCGTCCCGAAGTTCTCGATAGGTGAAAGTCTCAATAGTGTCTGTAACGGGGCTGTCATAAATGAGTGCTGTCTGGTTAGCACGCCCATTTTCCACATGCAGATCGAGGGCGTTGTAGCAGGTGTTGGTTGTACCCCCTGTAAACCAGCGGTAGAAAGGCTTCCGTGAGTCGTCAAGGACCTTTTCCCACTTTTTGTACCAGTGGACATCTTCCGCCGCTTTCGCCCAGAAAGCCTCTGGCTCGTTTAACGACTGTGCATAGATTTTCTCATAGGTGTCAGACATAATCTCCGGCTCCTCCTCTCCAATCTTCAGAAAATTCGGTACGTACTTCAGTTTATAGTGGCACAATTCATTCAAGACTATAATCGTGGGTCGACAGGCTCGCTCTCTAACGCCAGAATGCCGAAGACGCATTCGTGCACACGCTGAAGCGGCTCGCGGCGCACGAAGCGTTCCAATGCTTCAATGCCGAGCGCAAACTCGCGGAGTGCCAACTGCCTTTTGACGCCCAAGTTACGTGCTTTCAACCGATCTAAGTTTTCAGGGAGCAAATATTCGGGACCGTAGATAATTCTTAGATATTCTCGTCCACGACATTTAACCGCCGGTTGTACCAACCCACGTGAGCCACGCGGGTGAAAATCGTACGGCTTGACGACCATTCCTTCACCACCCTGCTCTGTCAACGCCTCCCACCACTGAATCGCTCCACCCTGCGATGCTTCGTCCCCCACATCCACAACGTGGTAAGCAGTGGCTTGGAGTAGGCTTGGGTCGGCATCGCACAGCGCCTTCAGTGTGTTGAGGTGCCAGCGGTGATCTTTGTTGGTGTAGACCTTGCCCTCTACCGCCAGCAGATGAAAGGGTGCAAGTTTCAGCTCGTCGAGTGATGTCACCTCCCAACAGTACTGCCGATAAACGTTGCGATAGCGTTCTACGCTATCCCGCCGTTGGGCGATTTGCCCTTGTAGTTTCCCCACAGGCAGCCCTCGCGCTTCCGATTGTGTCAGAACATCCGCAGCATGTTTGAGCGCAATCCCCCCAGCGACACCGACCGGCGCGTACTGTTCCTTAATCAACTCTTGCGCCTTTGCAGACCACGGCATTAACTCAGCGTCAAGACAAACCCAATCGGTTTCGTGTGTTTCCCAAAACTTGATTGCATCAAAGGCGGTATGAAGTCGTTGGAGCAATGCGCTCTCCATCTCAGGGCCACTAAAGAAGGGACGCCCTGTCCGGGTATAACAGACACCGATACTGGGTTCAGTGAGTTTGACCTCCGGTGATTTGTCGCTGTCAAACGGGGGTTGGACTGTGCCATTACCAATAATGCCAAATCGTTTGAGGGCAGTCGTTTCGTCACGGCATAGCACGATAACGACACGCGAACCCATGTGCTTCTCTTCACAGATGACTTGCGGCACACCTTCGTTGCGGAAGTAAGAGAACGCTTCCTCCGGGTGTTCCAGCATATTTGGAAGTCCCGACGTTGCACTGGGCGACATTGTGGGAGGCAGATAGATAAGCCACTGTGGAGCAACTGCAAAGCGCGTCATCACTTCAAGCGCGGCAGCGGCATTTTCTTCACGGACAACCACATTCCCCATCAGCCGTGTGTGAATCATCAATTTTTGCAGGTAGTCAGCGATGTTGAGCAGATCATCGTGTGCCTGTTGCGCGGTCAACTGCGGTGCCTTCGGCTCAGACTCAAGGAACGGGCGCACCGGTTCGGAATAGACCCGCTGCGCCGGGCTGGACACTAATTCCTTTTCCGGGTAGCGCAAAGCCGTTAGCTTGCCTCCGAACACGCAGCCAGTATCAATGTTGATAGTGTGGTTGAACCATTCGGGATCAGGGACGGGGGTATGGCCATAAACAACGGTTGCACGACCGCGATACGCCGATGCCCAGTCGAACCTGACAGGCAGACCAAACTCATCGGTCTCGCCGGTCGTCTCGCCGTAAAGCGCAAACTCACGCACGGCTCCCGACGCCCGCCCCTGCATCTCCTCCTTCATCCCCGCGTGTGCGACAACCAGTTTGCCATCATCGAGAAGGAAGTGGCTCACAAAGCTGTCCAGAAACGCAATGACCCTTTCCTCAAATGGCTCCCGTTCATCAGTAGGGAGCGCGTCCAACTCTGCAAGCGTCTCGGCAAGTCCATGCGTGATTGGAGTCTCAGAAATTTTACGCCGATGGTGCCTTCCGTGCGAAAATTTTTCAGTCTCGTTTCGCTCGCGCAACTTCCGCAATAGCTTCATGTCATGATTTCCCGGTACGCATAACGCGCTGCCTGTCTCGCACATTCCCATGATGAGTTGCAGCGTGTTCACAATGCGCGGTCCCCTATCAACCAGATCGCCCAGAAATAAGGCACGCCGCCCTTGGGGGTGGACGAATATCCCTCCCTCGTTTCGGACGTAGCCGAGTACACCGAGCAATTCTTCCAATTCGTCACAGCAGCCGTGTAAATCGCCGATGATGTCAAACGGTCCAGAATCGTCTCGACGATCGGTCCAGAGCCGTTGCCGCTCGATGCGAGCCGAATCGATCTCTTCCTCACTACGCAGGTGATAAATGTAGCGAAAACCTTCCTTTCCCAATCTACGTATAGATCTGCGCAATTGCTGGATGTGGCCGCGAATCACGCTTCGCGGTAGATGCCGATCGGGGCGTGCTTGATTACGTGCGGTGCAGACTTTTTGCGGTGGCTCTAATACGATGGCGATCGGCAGGACATGATACTCTCGCGCTAAATCGACAAACGGCTTCCGATCTTCGGGTTTCAGGTTTGTAGCATCCACAACCACCAATCGTCTCGCTGCCAACCGCTTGACAGCGATATAATGCAACACATCAAAAGCCGCCTTCGTCGCATCCATGTCATTTTCATCGTCCGACACCAACCCACGGCAGAAATCGGAGGACAAGATCTCTGTCGGCTTAAAATGCTTGCGGGCAAAGGTACTTTTACCTGCACTCGATGCACCGATCAGCAGGACAAGGGATAGTTCTGGAATGGTGATGGTTTTGGTTTCACTCATTGAATCCACTATCAAATCAATCGTGCAGTTGTTCAAACACCGCCATTTGCGTCGGCGGACCGAGTGCCTCGTCCGCTTCACCGATTGGAACGAACCTCACGGCGTAGCCAAATTGCGCCGCGACATATTCTGCCCATGTGTGAAACTCGGAACGCCCCCATTCAAAGCGGTGGTCAGGGTGACGAAAGTTACCCGCAGGCAAAGATTCAAAACGGGCGTTATATTCGCGATTGGGCGTCGTGACGATGACACATCCCGGACAGGCATGTTCGAAGACAACGCGCTCCAAAGCTCTCAGACGTGGCGAATCTAAGTGTTCAATAACCTCAACCAGCGTGGCGGCATCATAGCCGTGTAGGCGGTCATCCCGATAGGTCAAGGCACCGTGAAGGAGCGACACCCGCTCTCGGCGTATCGGATGGCGGTCGAGGTGTAGCCGTTTTGCAGCGGTTTCTAATGCTTGTGCGGAAACGTCCATCCCGACGAGTTTTTCAAAATATGGGTCTTTCATCAGCATAACGAGCAGTTTCCCCTCGCCGCATCCGAGGTCTAACACCCGTCTTGCACTACACTGTTTCAACATCTCCAACACCGCCTCTAATCGCAGCGTATTCAGTCGCACCGGTGCTTCCAACGCTTCTTCCGCAGCGGCGTGCTTTTCCGCCGTGGCATCGGGTACTGCTGCGTCCTCCTGCAACCTGGCCAATGCCTCGCGCACCAATGAACGCTGATATTTAAGGTATCGTTCAGTGATAAGGTCCCGCTCCGGATGCGACGGTAGCCAGCTTTCTCCACGACGCAGCAGTTTCTCCACTTCGTCCTCGCCAACGTAATAATGCTTTTCATCATCCAAAACAGGCACAAGCACGTAAAGGTGCGACAGGAGCGCTTGTAGGCGGCAGGTCCCTTTCAGGTTCACCGTAAAGTAGCGTGAGGCACCCCATTGCGGGAATCGTTCATCAAGCGCATACGGTGTTGCCTTTATCTGATAACCGAGCGGTTCAAACAGCCGCCGAAGCACCGTCTCGCCCCCACGACTGGGTAGGACAGCGATGTTTACTTCAAAAGGCATCGCTTCGTCCACCCGATCGGGTAGATCTTTGCAGTGCCCTGCCAACGCAGTTCCGAACACCTGTGAGATCGCTACACTTAAAAAGGATGATGCCACGTAAGGGCGGTCATTTACATAGGTTCCCAACGTACCACCGCTTCCACCCCGGTGCCTACGGACTAATGCGACAGGGTCAACGTCAAGCAGCATTGCTGCCGTGCAACGCGTTTCGCTTACTTCTGGGTAAAAAATATGGACTTTTCCAAATTTCAATTCAAAGACTTGCACCCGTGCCGGATGCTTGTGAAGCAGGAAACTGAGGTCATCCGCCTGACGTGCCGTCGTTGTGATTGTGAACAGCAAGGTTCCCTCCAATCTGACCTCTGATTCAATTACAGAGTGGTTCTACTGTGCATGGTCAATCTGATGCTTCTGCATTAGTTGTTTCAGCGAATCAAGTGGGGTGCTCAATTGGCGAGCGATGTCCTCCAAATCTCCCTGACACTGTTCATATACATCCATCAGAATCTGCTTTTCAACCTCAGCCAGTCGATTCGATAGGGGTTCTCCACCACCAGCGCGCGCATAGGCGGTAAGAATCTCTTGGGGCAGGTGGTGTGGGGAGATGGTATCGCCATCGACTTTATAGGTGATACGTTCGATAACATACTTGAGTTCACGGACATTGCCGTGCCAGTCGTATGCGTTCAAGCACTCCAAAGTCTCCGGTGCCAATCTTTTGGGTTTGATGTTAGCCACCTCACCTGCAAGACGCTCCATGAAATGGTAGCACAACAGTTCAATATCTTCTTTCCGATCACGTAGCGGTGGCAGCCAGATCGTTTCAAATGCGAGTCGGTCGTACAGGTCCGCCCGAAATTTGCCCGCCTCTATATCTGCCTCCATATCGCTGTTGGTTGCAGCAATAACTCGCACATCAACCTTCATTGTCTTCGTGCCACCGACCCGCTCGAACTGCTGATATTCCAGCACGCGCAGGATCTTCTGCTGAAATTCAACCGACATATTGCCGATTTCATCAAGAAAGAGCGTACCTCTATCTGCCAATACAAAACGCCCCTCTCGGAACGACGAATTTGTGAAAGCGTTATCTTCCTGTCCGAAGAGTTCACATTCCAGAAGTCCCTCGGCTAGTGCTGCACAGTTTATTGTGATGAACGCCCGTTTTTGACGATCACTGTTATTATGGATTGCAGCAGCGACCAACTCTTTGCCGGTCCCACGCTCACCCCGAATCAGCACGGGTCGCGGAATAGAAGCGACTTCTGCTATTTGTTGATGCACCTGTTGAATCGCGCGGCTTTTGCCTACGATGTTGTATTGCCCTTTCAGTTCTTCGCGATAAAACTCGCGCTCTCGACGCAGCCGTTTGTTATCGATTGTGGCGCGGATCAGGTGGTTGAGACGGGTGAGGGCGAGCTCCATGTTTTCTTCAATGTAGAAATCCTTTTCGACATATTCTTGAGCGCCCAGTTTAATCGCTTCAACCGCGGTCGAGATAGTGCCTTTGCCCGTTAGAATAACGACTGGGAGGGAAGGGTTGATTTTCTTTATTTCTTCCAAACCAGCGAGACCGTTAGTCTCTCCTTCACCAAAGTCGAGATCTAGAATGACTAAATCGAAGGCATCGGGACTCTTGGAAACCATCTCCAGCCCCGCTTCCACGGTGCCGACGGCCACCGGTTCTGCACCCCGCTGTTCGAGCAGATCTGTCAGTAAATCTTGCATTGCGGTTTGGTCATCAACGACTAGGATACGTTCTGCCATTTTCCACATCTCCTGTCCAATTTGATTCTGTATTATAGTACTTCACGCGCAAAGGTGTATGCACCTCTCAACCAAGAGGCGTAATAGAGTCCGTTGGCATAGAGAAAGTAGATACCCTTCAAACCGATAACGCTTAGTAAACAGACTAATACAATGATAATCAGGATGATATCCTGTGGTCGTGTTTTGAGTTCACGCAGGGAGGTACGGTTGGTGGTAGCAGCGTCAGGAGAAAATGCGCGACTCTCGACAGCTTCACTGAGATGGGTTGCCCGCCGAATGTTATTGGTTAAAATTGGACGCAAGCTGTTTAAGATGCCGCTGATGGTATGCAGCAAATTAAGACGCAAATACCGAAAACCGCGTAGTCGTTGTGAGCGAATTACAGTTTGTGCCTCCGAAGCGATGAGCGGAATGTAGCGCAATCCTGTTGTCACCATAAATGCGAGACTGTATGGAACACGCAGCTTTACAAGGGCAAGCAAGAGATCGCGGGGCTGGGTTGTCCAGATGATAAAACAGCTTATCGTTAGCATTGTGTTGAATCGCAGGGATTGGACGGCACCGTGAAATAGCCCCTCCCGATAGAGATGAATACCGCCAGTCATCGTCCCGATCACAGGGACATCTTTATGGATAAGCGTAAAAATAACGGCACGAGGGAGCTGATTATAAAAAATCCCTTGGCTGTAGATTAATCCCCATGTTCCCAATCCGATAAAGAGGATAAGCAGACGGATCTGACGCCATGACGGTGGAATTGACGCTTGAAAGCAGAGGCTCACTAGAAAACAGACAAGCAGAGCAATTGGACTATCGAGTAAAATGACCAGACAGCTAACGATTGCGAGGAGAACGATTTTCGTGTGAGGATGGAGATGTGTCATTTCGAAACCTTTGTAGTTGCATCGTCAGCGGTGGAACAAGCGATGCCTGTTCTAAGCGCTCGGGATTTGCAAAAGCGGCATCGGGTGTTCCATCGAATATGAGTTCTCCACGATGAAGCAGCAACACTCGAGTTGCGTATTTGAGGGTAAGGTGAACATCGTGGGTACAGAAGATAACCGTTTTCTGTTGCGCCTTCATCGTGTGGTCAAGCATCTGCATGAGTTGCTGCAGATGATAGTAATCTTGGCCCGTCGTCGGTTCATCAAGCAGAAGCAGATCGGGGTAGAGCGAGAAACTGGCAGCGACAGCTGTGCGTTGACGTTGCCCGCGTGAAAGTGCGTAGGGAGCTTCCATTTTAAGGGTTTGCAGGTCAAACATCGGTAAGATTTCTTCAAGCCGTTCATCTATTTCTCGATGGGACAACTTGAAATTCTTCGGGCCGAAAGCGACCTCTTCGGCGACGGTTGCCGCCTGTAATAGTAGATCGGGATTCTGAAAAACAATTCCCACTTGCCCTGCAAGATGGCGTGGCTTACAACGCCGGGTGTCCTGTCCGTTAATGACGACCTGTCCCGCCGACGGGCGTAGGAGTGCAATTAGATGTAGGAGCAGCGTCGTCTTTCCTGAACCGTTTGCCCCCATGATTGCGATGATTTCGCCCCGTTTGACCTTAAAGGAGATGTCCTTCAGTACATCAACGGAAGTTTGTGGATAACGGAAAGTGATCTGCCGCGCTTCTGCCAAAATAGAATCAGGATTTATAGGATTGGTTTGAGCTGAATCAGGCGTTACGTCCATCAATTCTTCTCTACTTGATGAGGCATCGGAACTGATCAACCCGTTAACCGCATCATTCTGATCTGATCGAGGTTCCGTTGAATCCTGAATTGGGGTTGAAAAAAGCCGGATAGCGTGGTCGAGGGTCAGCGGACGTTCCGAATAACCGAATTGTTCAGCAACTTCGGCGAGTTCTGGAACCTGCACACCCAGCCGTGTGTACGGTTTAAGATCTGTGAATGCTTGATCTATCGGCAGGTCGGAGATCAGTTCGCCATCATTCATGAGCCACACCCGATCGCACAGCGGTGCTATCTCATTGACCTGATGTCCGGCAACAATTACGGTAATACCCAGTTTCTGATTCAAATCACGAATAATTGCAAGGATGTCATGCGTGGCTTGTGGGTCAAGATAACTGGTCGGTTCATCAAGCAGCAGAATCTGTGGTTGCATAGCGCATACGCACGCCAGGGCAACCCGTTGTTTCTGTCCACTTGAAAGCGAAGCAATTTGACGACTTCGAAATCCGGCGAGTCCAACCTGCGTCAACGCAGAATCGATCCGGCGATCGATTTCGTGGGAGGGGAGTCCGAGGTTCTCTAATCCAAATGCGATCTCATCTTCTACAATGATGCAGAAGAGCTGCTCCTCAGGATTTTGGAATAGCAGTCCAACCTGTTGGCAGGTTATAGCGATTGGCTGTTCAGCAACACTTACGCCGTGAACCCGGACGGCACCGGACAGTTTTCCGCCTGAAGCGTGAGGGATCAATCCGTTCAGCGTGCGCAGCAGCGTTGATTTACCACAGCCCGTAGGACCAGTGAGTAGGATGAATGCGGCGGGGTTAACCTGTGCATCTATTCCGCATAAGGTCGATGTATCACGACTGGGGTAGGTGAAGTGGAGGTTTTCAATTTCGATGCCGGCCATGGTTTCGAGAGATGTAACTCAGACAGGCTAGTCGAAACTCTTGATTTCGATTGGAACTGGACCAACAAGCTGATCGAGGTGGGATTTCACGGACTCTTGGAACGAAACAAATGAATCGTGGATCCCATATCTAAAGTCCTTATGAATCCGTCTGTACTGTGCATGGACACGCGCCAAGAGTTCCTGTGTGTGCTCACCAACTTCACTGATACGGCTGCCACCGGCTTTGGCGAACCGGGAAACGGTTTCCTTAAATGCGCCGAATTCGGCATCCAGATAGTGTTTGAAAACAGACTTTTGAAAAGCATTGAGTGCGTCGTGTACACCATATCTGAAATCCTCGTGGAGATCTTCATATTGTGCGTAGACACGCGCCAAGAGTTCTTGTGCGTGCGAACGAACCTCTCCTATACGACTCACCCCTGCTTTAACAACCTGATCGGACTCCTGATGTCCTTGAGGGTCAGACACAATCTCTTCAAATGCGTCAAACTCTTGGGTCAGATACTGCTTGAAATTATCGACGGCAACAGTCTGGCTTGTCATCTTCTCAAAATGATACCCGTGGATCGCGAGGCGTATCGCTTTGTCTAACATATTTGGATGATCTTTGATCACATTTATCAAAAACCGAAGGTATGCGGGGCCCTGCTTGGAGAACAGTTGCCGCTTAAATGAACGAGCAATAGCCATCAATTCCATCTTGCCGACCCGTGTCTTTCCATGGCTGACAGGCTTAAGATTCTTAATCAACGTGAGACAGCGTTCAAAATAATTTTTCAAGGTTGGATCATAGAGCGTGGAAACGACACGTCTATATTCGGAAATCAGGTGATCTCGTGGAAGTTCAGGCACAAAATTCAACGATATTTCCGTGTTATTTCCTGTAGATTCGTCAAGCAGACGTCCCTCGCTTTGGAGACGATGGTAGAGATTGGTCTCTTTCAAAGCGGTCAATAAGCCTGCCATCGCCATGGGAACGCCAGCCTCTTGAATAAACCGAATATGTGAATCAAATTCTTTGTCACCATCCATCCCAATAATGAAGCCACCTGTCACTTCCAGTCCGGCGCCCTGGATTGTACGAATTGCGCGGTGTAGATAGCTTCCGGCGTCCTCTTCTTTGTTGGTATTCTGCTTCTTCTTGGTCATCAATAACGCGTCTTCATTCGGGCTTTCGATTCCCAAAAATACCATGTCAAAACCGGCATCGCTCATGGCATCTAACATATCTGGAATTTCTACGAGATTCACGCTAGCTTCGGTGAACAGCTTGAATGGAAAATCTCTTTCCTTCTGGTATTCGATTACCTCTGGGAGTAGGCGCATTGCATCACGTTTATTCCCAATAAAATTGTCATCGACTACGAAAAGCGAGCCTTGCCAACCGAGCCGGTAAAGCATATCAAACTCAGTCATCATCTGCTCATTGTCCTTAGTGCGTGGCACACGACCAAACAGTTTGGTGATGTCACAAAATTCGCAGTCAAAGGGACATCCGCGAGAAAATTGGAGTGCCATTGAGCCGTAATCGTGTATATTTATAAGATCATAACGGGGCGGCGGTGCCAGTGTTATATCCGGTTTTCTCTTTTCACGGTATACATCTTTTGCAGCGCCCGCTTCGAAATCCGTCAGAAAATCCTCAAATATTTCTTCCACTTCACCAAAGAAAAAGTGATCGACTTCGCCCTCCGCTTCCTCTCTTATATTATCATGATAGGAGGTTGGGTGAGGTCCACCAGCGACGATAGGAACTCCAGCCCGGTTGCATCGTTGGATGACTTGATACAGCGATTCTTTTTGAACAACCATCGTGGAGGTTAAGACGACATCCGCCCAATCGATGTCAGCATCCATCAAGGGGTTGACATTCATATCAACGACTTTGAGTTGATAATTTTTCGGGAACATTCCGGCAACGGTCAACAATCCAAGCGGCGGCATCGCTGATTTTTTGCCCGCGAAATCTAGGGCGTATTTATAACCCCAATACGACGGCGGAAACTCAGGATAAACAAAAAGGGCATTTGGCATGTGGATCTATCTCCAATTGTATATAATTTCTGATTCTAATTTAACGAGACAAGTAATTTTATCACAATTCAACATTTAAGGCAACAATAAAAAAGTCGGCTCATGTTAAGAAATAGTGTAAAGAAACCGAGTTTTTTCGGCAAAACTCGGTTTCTCCTCGCATTTTGCACTTTCTTAGGAGTTACGCAGTTGGTTCATAAGTCCCCCTGACAAGGGGGATTTAGGGGGTTAAAAATCAAAAAATCTCGCGCCGCGTGCTGATTTTGCGTAAGCCCTAGATTCAAATGGGGCTGATAAACGGGGTTGAACACAGATTTCTATCCTTCTTTCTCTTTTTATCAGCGACAATCAGCGAAATCTGCGTCCCTATCTGCTTTTAGAACTGAAGTGCGTAAGTCCTATAGGGATTGATTTTCTAAATAAACAATCAAGTTCTCGGACTATTCTTGAATCCAGTCTTCATCAACTTCAACGTGCATGATGCTGGTCCGTCGATAGGTATAGGTGATATGGATGCCGCCATCGTGAGCCTGAATAATGGCGGGATAGGAGTACTCACCCTCCTCAGTTTCGAGATGCTGCTTGTACCCCCACGTCTCCCCCTCGTCAGTGGATAGCGCAACTGTCAGTGGCGTTCGTCCACGCTGTGTGTCATTGTAGACAAGCACGATATTTCCATTGTGTAAACGGACCATATCAGTACCACAATTGGGGTTCGGCAAATCTATTGGCCGGGCGGCCTCCCAGCTCCTTCCCAAATCTTCGGAGGTTGAACGCCAGATCTCCCCATCCCGACTCCGCATCAGCATTAGTAAGCTGCCGTCAGTTCGCTCTACGACTGTTGGCTGGATGACCCCCTCAGGACTCGACACGTCGCCATAGGTGCTCCACGTTTCGCCACTATCCTCCGAAATCATTACCATTGAGTGCCAATTGCGCTCATCATAGACGGGCAGCAGAATGTCGCCGTTAGAGAGATATAGCGGTTTGTTGCGCGTCATCCATCCCAATTCTTCGCGAAGAACCACGCTCTCCTCCCAGCTATAACCCACCGTACCCGACTTCTGATAATACATCTTGCACTGTGTCCACCGGTTGCCGTACATCGTAACGAAAAAGAGCCAGACCTGATTGTTCGTATCAGCGAACAGGACGGGGTTACCCTCGGAGCAGTCCGGTGTATTGACAACCATTTCCGGCTCGATCCAGCCTTCGCTTCCATAAAAACGGCGCGAAGTGAATATCGCGACGTCTTTCTCCCCTTCTCGTGATCCAGCATACCACGCAGCCAGCAGATCACCGTTGGGAAGTTCGGTGATTGTTGAAGCGTGACAGGATGGGAAGTTCGGAATCTGTTCAAAGATTTTTGAAGCACTATACATTGTGTCAAATTCTCCTAGGTAACTTAGGTAATATTGCGTTTTATTTTGGTGTTTTTTTCCGTTGCTCTCTTGTGTAAATTTTTGTATAATCGTGATTGTTTGGGTGTATTATAAATCTTTTTGCAAAATCACACAAGGGGAAAGAAAAATGGCAAGAACGGGTAGAGCAGTTGTCGCCCACGGACAGGATTTTGATGTTCGCGAATATCCTGTGCCTGATCCGGCACCGAACACGGTGCTGTTACGACAGGAGTTGGCAGGGATCTGCGGAACAGACCTGCACAACTGGCAGAACGGGTTTGATCGGGAGGTCCTACTCGGTCATGAAAACGTTGGCATCATCGATGCAATCGGTGAAGGCGTAAAGACCGACTACGTAGGCAACTCCATTAGTGAAGGGGACCGTGTTATCCTCGCACCGGGGACAAGTTATGGCGCTTACGGTTTTCAATGGAATCCGGATGATGCTCCTCACTTTCGGGGTGGGTTCGCCGATTACATTTACCTCTCTTATCCGAACACCTGTTTCATTAAAACTGATGCCACTCCAGAGGCTGCCGTGATGACGGAACCGTTCACGGTCGGTGTGCACGCAGTGATGCGTGGTCAGGTGCAGATCGGTGATACCGTTGTGGTTCAGGGTGCCGGGGCAATCGGGTTGGTCACATTAATCTGTGCGAAAATCAGCGGCGCAGCCAAGTTAATCGTCGTCGGTGGACCTGCGAGACGTTTGGAGCTTGCCAAGCGGATGGGTGCGGATGTTACCATCGACATTGAGGACGTGCCCTCTGCCGAGGAACGCACGGAGTTGGTCAAATCGGAGACACCGCGCGGGGAAGGAGCGGACGTCGTCTTTGAATGTGCCGGATTTTTGCCTGCCACGCCTGAAGGCTTGGGCTATGTGAAGCAGAGTGGCACCTTTGTTGAAGTTGGACATTTCGTGGATATGGGATCAATCGACTTCAACATCAATCAACTGCTGATGCGCAAAAATATCCGCCTTGAGGCGATCTGGGGCAGCCGACCTGAACACTTTGTGCGGGGATTGCCGATCCTTGAGAAGAACGAGTTTCCGTTTGCTGACATGGTAAGCCATGAGTTGCCGCTTTCCCGCGTCCGCGATGGATTTGACGCACTCAACGGAACCTACCGGCTCGAAGGGGATATGGTAATCAAGATTGCCGTCAGTTCTACGGAATAACATCTGTTTGTGTGTCTATTTGCGTGAAGCGTGAAACGTGAAGCGTGCAATTTTTCACGCTTTATGTTTTGCATTCAAATGTAGAGCTGGCTGACTCCTAAAGAAGGGAGGATTCTTCAATGGCATACAGTGATTTTAGTTTACAAGACGTTGTCACAGAATTTGGCTTAGTTGAAGACCGAGCAAAATTATTTGACAATGTGGAAACATTGGAGATGAGCGAATGGCTCAAGGAAACATTTGAAGTCAGTCTAGATTTTGCCCTATCTACACCAAGTGAGAAAGCGAAGTCGGAGTTTATTGTCGCTCCAATTCTTTTAGAATTAGGAAAAAGAAATTATGGACGTTTCGGGTTACATTCGGGGAAAGGATTGAATGCACTTCCAGAGAAAGGGTTGAATGGCGAATGTGATTTTATTCTAACAAAAGGTAAAACCACTTATACCATCCAAACCCCAATTTTTGCTTTAGTTGAAGGAAAAAAGGATGATATCGAACCAGGGCTTGGTCAATGTGCAGCCCAGATGATCGGCGCGAAGATATTTAACCAAAATAAGGGAAACGATATTGAAATCATTTTCGGGTGTGTGACGACGGGGGAGGCCTGGCAGTTCCTTAAACTAGACCACGATTCTATTCTTCTAGAACGTAATCGTTACTATCTTGACAACGTGGGACAGATTTTAGGTGTGTTACAGAATATCATAGATTTTTATGTGTGAAAAAGGACGGATCATCTTTTTGTTCGCTGTTGTCCTAAGGGTCTCCGCTGTGCCGATGCAAGCACTTGCTGAAGAGGGCAGCCATGCAGCGGAATTTCTCAGCCACGGCGTCGGTGCACGTGCCTTGGGTATGGGTAGTAGTTTCGTGTCCATTGCAGACGATGCTACAGCAGCGTACTGGAATCCTGCCGGACTTGTTCAGATCTCCAAACGTGCTTTTGCCATGATGTACTCTGATTCCTTCGGTGGGGCGCAGGGAGGATTGCTCAGTAAGGGTTTGGTAGCGTACAATTTTACCAGCTATGCCCAACAGGTCGAAGGCATTGGGAGCGTGGGGGTCAGTTGGATTCGACTCGGTGTGGATGATATCCCACATACTACCTTCGTGGATGTCAACGGCAATGGACGGTTGGGGGACTTTCTCGATAAGGATGGCGATGGGATTAAGGACCCCGGTGAACTATACATCGATCGTCCGGAAGTGGCGGGATATTTCAGTAACGTAGACAATGCGCTACTAATTTCTTATGCACGTCAGGTTCACCCCAATATCTCGATCGGTGGTAACCTGAAGCTGCTTAGGCAGTCACTCTTTGAAAACAGTGGAAATGGCTTCGGTCTGGATCTTGGATTAATGCTTAAGCCGCTCGATGGGCTGCATGTCGGAGCGGTATTGGTAGACGCCACCGGCACACAAATCCGCTGGAACACGGCGGACGCGCCGGTATTTACCCGCAATCCCCGGTTTCGGTTCGGTATGTCCTACCGCATCTCATTTCCGGTGATTGGCAAGGCAACGTTTGGGGTAGACCTAGAAACAGATCGAAAAGATCTCCAAACGGCTGGTGCCTCTGAGAGGGTTGTCCACTTCGGCGGGGAGTATTGGCTATTTGATGTGGTCGCGCTCCGCATGGGTGCGGAGGGGACTAAACTCGCAGCCGGCGCTGGCATACGGCTGCATTTTGGCGACGTTGCCCTTTTCACAGATTACGCTTTCAACGCCCATGACCTCGGAAATTCGCAACGGATCTCGATCTCAGGGCTGTTTTAACCGAAGTTGGTAGGTTCTGTTGCCCTTTACGTGAGACGTGCCCGTAATTGTAGGGGCGAGGTTCCCTCGCCCAACGTGGGTTGGGAGACCCAACCCCTACGAAGAACAACGCGGCGGTTTTCACGTTTTACGTAGTTATCGAACTTGTGCGCCCGGCGGCATCTGCTTCTCAAGGGTGACTATAGCCAACTCTTTCCCACCTTCAGCTGCGAGCAGCATCCCCTGTGATTCAATACCTCTGATCTTGGCAGGTTGCAGATTGACGACCAGAATAATTTGCTTCCCGACGAGGTCTTCGGGCGCGTAATGTGCCGCAATGCCAGCAACAACTTGACGCTTCTCGCTCCCAAGGTCAACCTGTAACTTCAGAAGACGATCAGCTTTTGGGACTTTCTCGGCAGCAATCACTTCAGCAACGCGCAGATCCAGCTCCTGAAACTGATCGAAAGAGATTAGGTTGTCATCGGCGGACTGTTCCACCTGGGCGGGTTTCTGTTTGTTCACCTGCTTCGATTTCTTGGTATCCTTTCTTGGAAAGATAGGTTCGGGTTTGCCAAGCGATAGTCCCGACGGCAAACCACCCCACTCAGCGACTGTATCCAATCCTTGGTCGTTGAAACTCTCATCAAGTCCAAGCTGCTGACGGATGCGATTGGCGGTATCGGGCATGAAAGGCGAGATTAGGACGGCAACGATCCGTAGGGCTTCCATGCTATTATAGAGGATGGTTCCCATGCGTCCTTTTGTCTCTTCCGATTTCGCCAGCGTCCACACCTGTGTTTGCTGGATATAGCGGTTAATCCGGCGAACGAACTCCCAAATCGTCTCCAACGCCATATCGAAGATCAGTTCGTCCATCAGGGCATCGACCTTCTCGATCGTTTCCCGCGCCATCCCCTGAATCTCGTCATCAAATTCTCCGGCGGTCGTCGGTTCAGGGATACCGCCGAAGTTTTTAGATACAAGGCCAAGGGTTCGATTCAACAGGTTTCCGAGATCATTTGCGAGGTCTGCATTATAACGGGCATCGAGGCGGCTTGGTCGGTAATCTCCGTCATTTCCGAAACTGAACTCGCGCAGCAGATAGTAGCGGAAGGCGTCCAACCCATACGTCCTGATATCGGTGTCCATGTCAATGAAGATCCCGAGCGTTTTGCTCAAGGCTTCGCCATCTTTGGTCAGGAAACCGTGGGCGACAACTTTCTTGGGAACCGGCAATTTTACCGCCATTAGCATCGCGGGCCATATAATAGCGTGGAAGCGGGCGATGTCCTTCGCCATTAGGTGAACGTTGGCGGGCCAAAATTTGTCAAACCTTTCCCCGTCTTGGGCATAATCGAGTGCGGTAACATAGTTGCTCAGAGCCTCAATCCACACATAAGAGATGTGCGCTGTGTCGAATGGCAGGGGAATCCCCCACGATACGGAGGACCGTGAGATGCTCACATCTTCCAACCCTGATTCGAGCACGTTTAACATCTCGTTACGCCGGCTTTCGGGTTGAATGAATTCGGGATTCTCGTGGATGTGTCTGATCAACGGATCTTGGTACTTTGAAAGCGCGAAGAAGTAGTTATCTTCCTCGACCCATTCTAAGGGTAGGTTGTGGATTGGACAGATCTTGTCCTTGGTCTGCTCCTTTTCGGTGAAGAAGCGTTCGCACGGACGGCAATAGTATCCGTTGTATTTGCCCTTGTATATGTCCCCCGTTTCATAAAGCGTGTTGAGGAGTTTCCTCACACCGCTTTTGTGCAGTTCGCTCGTTGTACGCAGGAAGATGTCATAAGATACATTCAGTTTTTCCCAGAGCGTCGTGAACGTTGGAGCGATCTGATCGCAGTAAGCCTGCGGAGAGATGTTTTTCTGATCAGCGATTTTTTGGATATTCTCTCCATGCTCATCCACGCCGGTTAGAAAGAGAACGTCGTCTCCTTTGAGACGGTGGTATCTTGCCATCACGTCAGCAGCGATTGTTGTGTACGCATGTCCGGCGTGCGGCTCGGCGTTGGTGTAGTATATCGGTGTTGTGATGTAGAATGTACTCATGATTTTCTGTTCCTTTTTGACCTACTGCATATTGCATCTTCGTAGGGAACGCAGATCTGCGTTCCCTACACCCGCTCAACCCAAATGGGATGGTATTGTTGATGAGTGCAATTTTTCGCTCCAGAGGAGCGCAATGTCTATAGAATATCGATCCAGCCAATCCCCGCGCTCCAGAGGAACGCAATGTGAATCGCACAATCTCGGGTAAATCGCTGCTAACGCCATTGGGGAAAAACACTCAAAATAGGACTTACGCACTTCCGTATTGAATACCAATCGTTGGTCCCCACAAAACCTGTAGTTGCCCGATTTATCGGGCGGGGCATCTTGCCCCACACTGAAATGTGTCAGTCCTGATCTAGCCTTCCTCTTACTTAATAGAACACTTCAATCTTACGTCGATCTACGTCAAATTGAATTAGCAGATTCTTTAATTTGACCCATTGTGCCCGGCTTGTCAAACAGGGATGGCCACGCTGCAAAATGAAGTCGTTCGGTAGTGGTTTGGTTTTTACAAACGTTGTACCGTCAGGATTGCTCCGCCCTTTGCGATCAATGAAGGTCCACTTCACCCCCTTTCCTACCAAGATTGGACAATGTTGGTCAGTCAGCTTTCGCTCATCAATCAGCCAAGTTACTACTTCATGAATAACGTCCTTCCAGAACTTAACAGGTTTTCTAGGGCGACCATCTATCTTCAACCAAGTTGGGTCAGTGTCACGTGGGTAAAATTTTTCGTCCGATGCGAAGGGATAACGCTCGTTGTCATTTTTTGGTGAGGTGCCGGGAGGCTGCGGTTTTGCCAGTTTATTGGGCTTAACGCTAGATTGATTCATTGCAGACTTTGGTGGCTTGAAAACTGGTTTCTTAGAGATGAGATTTGGCTTTCTCATTGCCAATGCCTGCTTCGCATTCTTATGAGCCGACTGTTGAGACAATTCTAACTTCATTAACAGTCTCTCTTCCAACGTGGCCGGCTTGAAGACGTCATACATCTCCCACGTATCTCCATTAGTGATAATCATGTAAGGAATGCCATTCGCATTCGCATAGTTGAGTGCCTGCATAATTGGATCGTCGCCTAAATCACTCCTTAGTCTTTTTGCTTCAACCACAGCAACCGGTTTACCCTTTGACATCAGTGCATAATCCGGCTGTCCATACTTCACCTGATATTCAAGCTGAACCATATTCGGATTCGACACATCCCAACCCAACCTCCGCAGCAACGGATCGATTAGCACCTGCCGAGTACGGGTTTCATTTTCAGCCAGATATCCACGATGTGCCTCAATCGTTTTCTGTAGTTTCTCAATAGCACTTTGTAGGTTATCTAATACCACGACTCATTCCTCCTATCCGTGAACTTTAACATTAGGACTTACGCAGTTGATTTATAAGTCCCCCTGATAAGGGGGATTTAGGGGGTTAAAAATAAAAAATCCACACCACATTCAAAATTAGCTACGGTTTCCGCAACAACTTCAAAGCCAAAACCTCCAGAGCCAACGTTGCATTGACATTGCGCTGCAGCATGGCTTTCGTCTCGAAAATTGCCTTGATTGCCGACTGTAATTGCAACCGCGAGTAATGGGTTGTCAGTTCTTTAAGTTGTTCTGCATGGTGAACGTGGGTGAGGAGGTCTGCGGGCGCCCCTTGATGTAGCAACACCAGGTCGCGATACCATGTTACGAGGTGGTCAAGTACTTCCGGTTCCTGACTCCACTTCTCCGCAATACGGAAGGCATCCAATCTATTACCAACAGTTAGGATCTCAGGAATATCTTCATCAAACTCCGCTCCTTCTTGAACCAGCGCCAACGCCTTGCCAACCGCGCCCCCAGCTACGGTCGAAATTGAGAACGCTTGGGTTTCATTGA
The DNA here is from genome assembly GCA_965204355.1 of Candidatus Poribacteria bacterium. GTDB lineage: Bacteria > Poribacteria > WGA-4E > WGA-4E > PCPOR2b > PCPOR2b. The sequence goes on along the minus strand of OZ241983.1, from coordinate 4,582,908 downwards.
TGTCGAATCGCTCCATCAGGCGTTCGGCAAGCTCGGAAACTACGAGTGGGTGGAACGGGATGATTTGGCAACGGGATCGGATTGTGGGCAGCAGCGCATCCAGATTCGTGGTCAGGAGGATTAAGACCGAATCGGCGGGCGGTTCTTCAAGCGTTTTGAGCAGACAGTTCGCGGCTTCGAGGTTCATCCGTTCCGCTTCCGTCAAGATGTAGACTTTTCGCGCCCCTTCAAGCGGTCGGTAAATGATCCGCTTTTGTAACTCGCGGATTTGGTCAATCTTGATCCAAGCGCCCGACGGGCGGATAATCTGAAGATCGGGGTGATTTCCATCATCGGCTTTACGGCAGGATAAACAGCCACCGCAGGCTCCTTCATCTGATGAAAGACAATTAATCGACTTTGCAAAATGGAGGGCGACGGTCTCTTTTCCGACATTAGCAACTCCAACGAACAGGTAGGCACCCGCCACACGGTTCGATGCAATCGCATGGTACAGCTGTTCGAGGATCTGCTGGTGCCCGATGATAGGGTCTTGCATAAGGTTACTCACATTTGTAGTAAGGGTTGGACTGCCCCCTGGATCTGCGTATACACCTGTTTAGGACTGGCTTGAGCATCGATAATTTTTATGCGCTGGGGTTCCTGTTCTGCTAACGCCCGGTAGCCATCTCGCAGCCGTTGGTGAAATTCGATTTTCTCTCTTTCCAGGCGATCCAACCCCCCGCGACGCTTTCGGACGCGCTGTAATCCAATCTCGACCGGCAGATCCAACACCACGGTCACGTCCGGGGTGACACCGTCGGTTGCGATGCGGTTCAGGCGGTTTATCCTCTCCAAGTCTAACCCGCGCCCGTAGCCTTGATAGACGACCATCGCATCCGCGAATCGGGAGGAGATGACGATTTTTCCCGCTTCCAGTGCGGGTTTGATAACTTCGGATACGTGCTGAGCCCGCGACGCAGTGTATAACAACAACTCTGTTGTCACTGCCATCTCGCTGTGATCTGGATTAAGCAGTATGTCACGAATCTGCTCGGAGATGGGGGTCCCACCCGGCTCGCGTGTCAGGCATATATCATAGCCAGCCTGTCTCAGCTCTGCGGACAGATGCTGTATCTGTGTCGTTTTCCCCGCCCCATCCGTACCTTCAAATGTAATAAAAAATCCTCGATCTGCCACAGCTTCTCTCAGTAGGCTTATTCTGGATTGGGGTTAGGTTCATCCGTATCAACCGCTCCATCTTCTGAGACTGTCCCCTCGTCAACCCCTTCTTGGGTAGGCTCCACTTTTTCGGGTGGAAGCACTTCAAAGTCCGTTGTGCCCATCAGGTGTTTGTATTTGATGAAAACGATGTCTTTGTCCGCACGATAGAGCCAGCCGGATTCAGTGGTTGAGAAAGTATCGACAAGGGGAAGTTCTCCATTTTCGGCACGAATTGCAGCGGGCCCCTGTGTCACTGAAGATTCCGTTCCGCTGCACCAACCTCCGTATCCGGTAATGACAGAATAGCTGGTCTCGTTTTGAACATAACGTAACGCAAATGTCAAGCGATTTGAGTCATCACGGTCTACTCCGTCAACTCTTGCGCCGCTGCTTACGTGGACACGATTGCCTTGACCCCGCAAAATTCCGGTGGAGATATCCGGATCAAGTCCACGTAAGGCGTAGAGATTCACCATAATATCTTCTGGATTGATATGGGGGCCACGCCCTTCTGTACAGAAATTGTAGAGACCATCGGGGTATGTTCCTTTCAGGTCCCCCTCTGTCCATTGCTGGTGCATAGCGCTAACAGTAATCCCCTCCGCGATTTTGGACCAGAACCGGCTTTGATTTTCGGACATGTGTCGGGCAAGATGCTGAAGCGCGTAAGCGTAGACCAAACCGTTCCACTGAACGGGAACACCGAACCATGGGTGGGTATAGAGAGATGTACCAAAAACAGGTATGGAACCGAAACGCATGCCGGGACGGTCTGGCAGATGCCAATGATACAGGAAGGGGAGACCCGCTGTTGCCCACTGCGCTGCGCTTTTGAGATAGTTATTCTCTCCGGTGATTTCATAGGCTTCAACATACGCGGCAACGGTATGGGCAGCAGCGAGGAGATCTGGTGCATAAAGTGGGCATTCCCATGTTTGTGCACCGCGTGGCACTTTAAAGCTCTCCATGTACTTTAGGGCTTTCACACCAGCCTCCAGTGATTCCGGATCGCCGGTCACACGAGCGTGTTTGAGGAGCATCTGCGCGTTGGGTGCACACGTTCCGAGGACAACGTCTCCCTCATTCCCTAAAGTTTTTGCGCGATCCGTTATTGGGTGGAAACGCCAGCTACCATCCTCCTCCTGCGTCTCAATGCATCGCGTCGTAATCTCCTTGAGACGATCTAATCCTGCCTCAGCCTCTCCAAAGTAGAATGGAGCTTCCCACTTTAGTATGTGACAAAGATCTGTCGAACACAGTGCTCCTGGTCCAGCTTCTTGGATGGTACGCTTGACAATTTCAAGTGCTCGCTGCCTAACCGACTCATCTTTGATGGTGTCGTCCTGTGTCTGGATAAGGTAATCGTACCAGAGCAGCGTTGCGAAGCCGGGAGCATTCCCCGGAGTCCAATCAACACAGTGCTGCGATTTTCCTGCATCGTCGTCCCATACGGTCTGCATGAAACCGTGCCGAGAAAGTAGGATTTCTTCCTTATCACCGCGCGGTGCTTTTAGCGGTTCAGGCATATTGTAAGCATCTGTCCAGTGGGAAATTGCGTCCAAAATTGACGCGTCCCCATCAATGATAATTTGCGCCTTAATTGTTAACGGCTGGTTCGCTTTTAGGGAATATGGCGTCGAAGCTGTCGAGTTATTTTCTTGTACCCAATCGGGGACGGTGGGCAGAAACAGCCCCATCAAGTGGTTCTTTTGATGGTTGTGCCAATTCGGAGAAGCAAAAGCCGCGGATAGCATGTTGTGCTCACCATCCCAAGTTTCCAATGCATCCCACACCAGACCAACGAGCGTTTTCCTGTGTTCGACAGCCATCAGGGGAATCGTGATTTTATAGGGATGAGGAACAAGCCGGTTGTTATGCGGCGGACTAACATCTCGCGAACTCGACGATGGTTCATCACTTTCCAAGAATTCCAAACCGGGAAACAGGGCAGCGGTTTTACGCTCGCCGAACGCTCCATCTCCTGCATAAAGGATTGGACCGTTGAAAACAGTTAATTCCCGCTCCCGATCCGTAGTGAGATTGTACTCCACCTTGAGCCGTTTCGATTCCTCGGACAAGGAAAAACGCGCTTCAAAAGACCAAAGCACGCCATCTCGGTCACGCTCTTCAGAGGACAATAGAACAATTGATTCACCTCGGTTATTACCAGCGAGCCGGTAGACAGTCGGGGTAATCTTGATATGTTGAGGATTCCCCGATGCGTCACGATAACCGATTTCCGAAATTGCCTTGCAGGTTGCAACCTGACGGTACCGCCCATTTTTTACTGCAAACAGTAGACAGTACTCAAATCCGCCGGTTCCTCTGGTGAAAAGTGCACGGAGGTTACGATTTTCAGTGATGACATTACCGTTTTGATCATACGTGCATAATTGTGAGGCTGTTTGATTGGGAATCCTGGGGATTGGTGGTAGAAGTGCGACGTTCTGTTCAACGGTTTGGTGAATTTCACCCGTCGGCATTTTTCCTCGGAGTGTCACAGACGCACGTGCCGTTGTTTCACGCGAAAAACTGCGGATATTCCATGAGAACGTTGTTTCTTCATCGGGGTTGAGCCTTTTCAGCGGCTGTGTTGTTCGTCCGCGTCGCAACTTAATCCGATTGATTGACACAGTCGCCTCGTGAATAGGCTCCAGTGGTACAAGTCCGTTGTTGCGAACAGTACATTGCAGCTCAAAATCCTCTCGTGCGGTAAGGAGGGCAGATGTTGGACCGGTGCTTACGATTTCTAGTTTTGGCTGCTCTGTATACAGCGCCAACTCAACGACGGATGCCTCCGCTTTCGTTTTGATCTGCTGGTTCAGCTCATCTGCAACCTCTGAAGCCAGCACGGCGGTTTCCAAATTGAATTCTGCAACCGATAGCTCCGGGGTTTCTCCGTCTAAAAGCCCCAGCGCAAGTCCACGTCTGAGTCGAGGCTCTTCTTCCTTTTTAGCAAGCAGTAGTGAGGTGCGGGTCAGCTTTAAGACACGCGGATTTCCCCATAAAGCCCAGTCGTAGTTAGTATTACCAGCTCCGTTACAATTGGTCAGGAAGGCAACTTGGACCGTGCTGTCAGCAAAGTCGGAGAGGTCAATAAGGTGCTCATCCCATCTGCAAGCCTCGGACACCCCTTCAAAACGGCGTTCGTCCGAAATTTCAACGGCAAACCGTACTCCATCGGGCCTCGTGTGCGCTAGTTCAAAATCGACGCCATCCCTCAAGCCGATACTGAAATACAAGATAAGATTCTCGTTAGATTTCACTCGCGGCAATGCCACCTCATATTGGACTCGCGCATAGCCTTCGGCAGGGGGATGTTCAAAGATTGCTGCTTTCTCGACACCTCCGGCACTATCTTGCGTGCTAGCGGAGGTTTGTTCAGGATCGCTTGACCGACCGTGCTGAAATTCATTGACAAAATTATACACCTCGTCAATGACCCCAAAGCTGAGCGGGGGCTTAGGCTCTTCGATTGTTTCCTCCTGCGACTCAGTTGCGACTTCACCTTCGTCACCTTCATCCACTGCTTCATCAACTGCCCCTATTTCTCCGATTGGCTCGTCTGTAGAAACATCGACAATAACATCATCAGAAGATACCGTCACTTCCTCTGTACCTTCTGTTATTGACCTGTCTGCTTCACCGACCACATCTTCTTGAATAGCACCGGGAGATGACTCTTCATCTGTGTCCACGGGTGTGGACGGCTGCGAAGCCATTTCTCCTGTTTCCTCGTCGTTCTGTTGATTTTCGGTTGAGGTGGTTGTCAAATTTGAACTGTCAGCTTCGTTGTCTTCGGAATCTGCCGCTTGCTCTTGTGTTTCTGCTGCTGATGGGTTTTCTTGCGTAGCGTCGTCGGGTGGATTTTCTTCATCCCCCTCTGTCCCTCTGGCATGAATAAATGTCCACGCCAAGAACGTCTGAAAGGTTGTAACCATTCAACTCCTCCCAAAATTATAGCCGATCAATGGGTAAGCGAGTAGATAAGTCCATCTGACGTTGAATCTGTCGTCCGCTGTGAGATACACCTTGATGTCGCCCATTGCACTTCGCACTCGTAAGGACTCTGCCACATTTAGCCGGTCAGGGCGCTCTACTCTAAACCCCAAAAAAGTATTATGGTGAATTATCAAAATATGTAGACACTTTCGCTCCCCATGTTTGGTAGGCGCTGTTTCTAACTGCGCCGGTACAGAGTGTTCAAGTAATTCCAAAGTTCACCATAATTTATAAGTCCAAGAATAGGACATCGTATTTTACGCCTCAGTTTTCTGCTTCTCCTCCCATTGCGCCTTCAACCGCTTCATTTCATCATTCAGCACTGGTTCCACTTGTGGTGTTTGTGCCGCTTCATCTATCAGCCATGTTCCATCGTCAGCTTTCAGCACCGGCTTTCGTTGCTGTACCGGCAGGACACCGAACGGTTTATGCGGCTCAAGCTGATACCAGTAGGCGACTGAGGATGTTTCATTACGGAGATGATTCCCATGTCCATGCTCAATGGTAGCCCGGATTTCTTTTTCAAATCGGATCGGATTTTCGAGATGGAACACATAGGAGGTTTGGTAACCGTCGGTGTCTGACTCATAGATTGATGAACCGTTGTGTTGAAATGTGTTGCGCTGCATCCCCCACGCTTGATTGAGATAGTCCTCTGACCCTGTACCGTGGAGATCGGGGGGCCATTTATATCCATCGACCCAAATCATATCGTCCCCTTCGCCCCACCACGTGCCTTGAAAATTGGTAACGGACAGATTGCAGCCGATGTAGTGTCCACCTCCTTCTGCTTCCAGGATGAGGTAGTTATTGTCCCAAGCCAATCTCTCTGCATTGACAATGTTTGCTTCTGGCGTGTTGACCCGAATCTCGTGCCCCCATCCATCACACGGATTTTCTCGACGGAATTGGGCGTGGAAGTAAGCTACATCATCATCGAGTGGCTGGTCATAGAGCTCATAGTCGATGTAGAAGTATTGACGGTGCATTTCATCGCCTTCGTTGACGAGTTCGATCCGTGCTGATTTGTTAAACGGCATTTGCAGGTAGGAATTCAGGGCACAACCGGTGTTGAATTGATTGTTCCCCGCGGTTGAAGCCGAGAATAGCAGTGAATCATAGGAGTTCACAATTTCGTTTCCCAATCCGAAAAAGTCGCCGAGCGGGCAGAGGACGCTGGGCTGTTCCTCATCGTCCCAAAATATCCGTAGCAGTACATTCCGATAACCGTCGCGTTGCGTCAGCCAGATATGGTTGATGCAGCCGGGACCTTTGATATCAGCGAGGACACGCGTTTCATTCGGCTCAATGTTCCAAGCATCGTTATTTCTTCCAGTTGTGTCCCACGAAGAGGCACGCAAAGAGCGCGCGGTTTTCACACGGGTCAACGAAGATAGAAGTCCTTCAACATACATAAATGTTTCTGCTCCTTATCTGATAATCAGTGAAATGTAATTATAGCATATCGGTGGCTTTTCTATCTACCTATAGCAGCTCAGAAATTAGGGTCATTTAGTTTTACTGTAGGAGGGATCTCCGAATCCCGACATCTTACTGTAGGTGTGATCCCCCGGTTGCGCCTTTTCAAACAAAATGGTTAAAAACCCGAAAACTGAATAGCCCTAGCTCAGAAATGGAGGGCTGTCAAACGGGAATATCTTCTGCAATAACGCCCACACGGCAGATCCGTTTGAACGAGCAGTACCGGCAGACCTTCGCCTTGTCATGGGAAGTCAGTTGAAAATCTCCTTCCGCAATTGAACAGACGTACCCGTTTGCATATTCGATACTCATATCAATGACGGACCTGAATTCGTCGAAACCCGCATCAGACTCCGGATCCTCAGTTTGCGGCTCCGCACTGGCTAACAACTGGCCACTCCGAGATGACACGTTGAACGCGCTCCCATTACAATCTTTGCGTCCAATTCCGAGTTCGGCTCTGCTCTCCTCCTGCAAAACGTAGTAGATGCCCGCCACCCCCTGAACCAATTCAAGATCGTCTTCGAGATTTTGAAGCTGGGATGGCTGTCCCCTCAATAACTGTTCTACGACAGCAATATAGAGCGGCAGTTGTAAGCTACGTCCTTCACGGATATCCCTAATCTTGGGAGTGCTGCTGCCAGTTTTGTAGTCTCCAATAACGAACATCCCGTTCCCCAGCTCGACCCGGTCAATTCGCCCTGCCAAGGAGACCTCCCCAACCGTGATTGGCTCCTCGCTGCCGAGGTGCGGATCGGTTCGTTCCAATCTATTACCGGGCCCAAACCCAACTTCAAAGTAGCGGGGTTGAACCTCAAATTTGCGTTCCTTCTCCGCCTCAAGGAATGCGGGCAGGGCACCGGTCCTACCATAACCGCCGGTCAATCTTTCCGCCTCGATATCCCAAAAAAACTTGTCCGCTCCCTTGAGATTGAGTTCATCTGCCTTCGCGTCCAGATGGTTTTGTGCAATCTGCCGGAGCACTTTGACCGCCTCCTCAAACTCCGCGTCCGTATATTCAGAGATCGCCGGTGCATCGCGACGGCCGTCATAGAATTCAAACAGAATTGTGTGAGCTAGGCTCCCTCTCTCCAAGTTTGTTAAGCCCGTTTCCTCTTCTTTGTCTGGCTTGAGGTTCAATACCCGATTCGAAAAATATCGGAATGGACACTCGCCATAGGTCTCTAATTGGCTCACCGAATACGTTCTGGCACGGCGTTGTTCGAGTGCACGACGGCTTGACTCGGACAGCAAGTTCGGGAGAAGGTGTCCTTCGTACTGTAGGAGTTTCTGCGTGGATTCCTGCTTGACGGTACGGCTCTTTTCCACACGAACGTTGTGCGCGATCAAATCAAGTCTCGGTGAGAGAGTCAAAGGGGCATCAGGTTTCTCTACCGGCTCCGTTTCCGAATGTCCCCAGACATACGTCCCATAATTTTTAAGAAAATCTTCTGTGCTGGAAAGCGTGCCATCGTCCTCCACATCCGTGTTGATCTCAGCGACGCGCTGCAGTTCGTCAATGAACGCAGAAGGCGTCAACTCAACGTCGCCATTATGTTGTGGACTCAGCAGATACAACTGTTTTTGATAGAGTGTAAGGGCTTGATAAAAAAGGAAACGGTCTTCTCGCAGCCGATCCGATTCCGTGCCCCTATGTTTGGACGGTAAAAAGGTATCCGAACGAAAGACTGCGGGAAAATCGCCATCAACCAAACCACCTAAAATGACAGTATCAAAAGATAAATCTCTTGTCTGATCAAGCGGCAGGATACGAACCCCATCGCCGCCTAGATTGTCCCACTGATAGATGGATTCTGAAGTCATCGATTTGAGCCAACGGATATAGCTTTCAAGTGGATGCAGCACGTTAGTTTCAGGAGTCATTTTCAGGAATTCAACTAACTCATCAATGAGCCTGCGGAATTCGCGAAAGGCGTTCACCTTGTGTGTGGCAAATCTCGTTCTGGATTCCCAACCACCCTTTAGAATCTGCTGATGGACGTTTAGGCTTTCTATCAGTCGATCGAAGGACTTTCGGAAAGCGTCTGGCGATAAAGCCGCGTTTAAGCCACAGTTCTCAATCACTGCGTTCCAATCATTAGTATGAAAGTAGGAACTCCGCCAAACTTTATCTTGAGGTTGAGGAACCACCCCTCTTTGGAGCTGCTCTAGTAAGGAAAAGATTGACGCAACAACGGTGGATTTTTCAAGGCTTTCACTCGCCTCCAAGGTGTAGGGGATACCGTGAAGCGGGAAAATCTCACGAATAAGCGGTGCGTAGGTGTCCAAGGTATTAAAGGTGACGCATATTTGGTATAGCGTAGTTGAGGAGTGGCTCGATGTGAGTCGCTTGATTAACTTGGCAATTTTCTCTACCTCTTGGAGTCGGTTGAGTGGGGACAACAGGGAGATCTGCCCCGTGAGATCTAGTTTGTCAATTGAAGGACTCTGTCTACTACCTGCACAGAACAGATTTTGGGCAAAGTGCAGATTTCGAGTTCCTTCAGGGGTGTCTATCTTCCCACGGTGCTCTTCAAATCCACAATCCAGGAATTGGTCATAGGTGGTTTTGATATGTCCAAAAAGAGACTCGTTATGTCCATCGAAATCAAGAACAATCCCCATATTTACCGATGGCAGATTGGCAATCCCGGTCAGGATTAGAAAATCGTGCGGGAAGAACACATCGAAACCGCTAACGATGACCAGATCAACCTTAGGAAAAGCTCTCTTTATCAACCTTTCCGCACGGCTTTGAGGTCCTGTTAGCTCTACCGCAACGGCACGATGGATGCCCGCGCGATCGACCCATTCCGTGCCAAGGCGTGTCTCGTATGCCTTATAGAACACGCTCAGATCTACCAGTTTATCAGAAGCATCTCCATCACCTGAGACCGAAGCTTCTTGTAGCTGATGCCACTCTACACCTGTTGCCTTGAGTTGATTAATTGCTACCCGCAACTGTCTTGCGGTTCCGTGGGGAACAGGCGTGTCGGGCTGTGGTCTCAGAAATGGGAGTTGTTCCTGCTCCATAATGTCGTGTGTCCACAGCGTTTGGATCCCCACTCCGGTGTGTCTGCGCCTTGTGTTCAAGCGTGCATACAATCGTCTGACCAAATTTTCGAGGGTGTAGATATTCAAACCTGTGATGGCTCGGCTTGGGGTATTGCTGAGATATTCACGGCACCATTTGAGGCGGGCATGGTCTGTCGGGACGATATGCAGAAATGTATCCGCGCAACCGTTCTCAAGGCGGGACCGAATCTCTTGATCGATTGGTAAGGTTACTTGTCCTTTGATCAGCGTGGTTATCATATTTTCAATGGGGCTGTGAAGAAATATAGCGTACGGATTATTATGATTTCATGAATTGGATTTGTGTCTGAAGATATTGATGTGTTCACGAAGCGACAATTCGATTTGTTTAACATTATAGCATAATTGCTTTAGTGGATCAAGAGACTGAAAAACCTGTATTACCTAAACTTGCGATATGTTATCATATTTCCAAAATAAACATTTTTGATGTCGAACTGTGAACCTCGACCTACAGGGACGGACATGCAGGTATTATCCCGGTAGTTTAGCACATGAATAACAGAGATCTTTGTTCCCTACAACTTGGGTGATTATTTTCCTAAGCATATACGCAGTTTTCTTTGCAGATGGATACATCGAAAGGATAGAAAATGTCAGAAAAACTGAAAGTAGCAGCAGTAGGGTGTGGTGTAATTGGAAGGCGGCATCAGCTTGGATACCTCGAACATCCGCAAGCGGAACTCGTCGCTGTCTGTGACATTGATGCAGAAAAGGCGAAAGATCGCGCGCGGGAACTTGACGTTCCTAATTGGTATCCGTCAATCCAAGAAATGGTGGCGGATGAGGAATGTGATGCGATTGATGTTGTTACGGCAGACCATCTGCACTTTGAACCGGTCATTGAGTGCTTGGAGGCGGGGAAGCATGTGATGTGCGAGAAACCGTTGTCGCTTAAGATTGGTGAGGCAGAACAGATGGTCGCAAAGGCGGAGGAGAAAGGGGTACATCTCGCCATCGACTACAATCGTCGCTTTGCGCCGGGATACGCGAAGGCACGGGAGTGGTTTGAGAGTGGTGTATGTGGACAGATTGCGTACATCGACATGAAGCTGTCGCAGGGCGGTCCGGTGTCGACATGGAAGGGACCTTACTATTTACTGTATGAACTTCAGACCCACGCCATCGATCTGTTACGTTGGTTTGGCGGTGAAATCGTAGCGGTCTGTTCGCAGATGGCACATCCACGTATCAAAGACGCTAACCCTGATGAGGATCCGTGTTGGACGAGTATGGCGATCTCCGCGCGATATGAAACAGACGCTGTTGCTTCGCTGCTCGCCAGTTGGGACAGTGACTTCACACATCCTATAGAACGTCTGGAAATTTGTGGCATGGAAGCGGAGATTGTTGTAGATAATGTCCTCAGTCTTGCAACTCTGATGCGGCGCGAGGATTCGGTTGTTGAGGAATATCGTCCTTCCATTTTTCGGATGGAGGAGCTCGCTTTTGATGGCACCTTTGCGTGGCGCGTCAAGGCATTTGTCGATGACCTTCTGAATGATCGTCCACCGCTGCCATCGGGTAAGGACGGACTTCAGGCGTTGCGTGTCGTAGAAGCCATCGTGCAATCTTGGGAGGAGAAGCGAGAGGTCGCAGTCCAACGGGATGGGTGATGTTACCGAGACAGCAGGTCATGAGACCTGAGAGGGTGAGAGGACGAGAAACCGGTGGAATTAATCCGTAGGGGTTAGGTCTCCTAACCCAAAGGACGCGGATGGGGCTTGGTTTTCGATCCATCGGAGCAATATGTCTGTAGATCGCAATATGTTCAAACCCCGCTCCAGCGAAGTGCCCTGTGTATCGAACACGGAAAATCGCCAAAGGCGTATTTAGCCCCAGCGGGGCGATATGTCTATAGCAAACATGGTAGAACTATCCTTCAAGCCCCAGCGGGGCGATATGTGTCGCATTGAATTGATGCACGACAAATTACAGGCGATCACCCTGTCCAGATGTAGTAGGGGCATTTATGGTGAATTAGAGAAATAAGTAAACATTTACCAATAACTCTGACCTTCGCAAAGCTGCCAAAGTCCCCCTGACAAGGGGGATTTAGGGGGTTGGTTGTGCCTTGGAAGTGTCTAAGTAATTCTAAAATCTACCATAGTTCTTCTGTAGGAGGGATTTCCAAATCCCGACACTTCGCTCTAGGAGCGACTTACCGACTCTGACTTTTCAAACAAAATGGGGCATAAGCCTAAAACTGAATAGCCCTACAGATGTAGACAGAATATTGCGATACTTTGAGAGGATAGGGTATAATAACGCAAGTTGCTAATGTTGAAAACTCATCAGTTTGCTGTTAAAACTAAAACCCTATCTTTCGCTCCAGTTTTGAATCCCGATTCTATCGGGGAGGAGCGATATGTCTATAGTTAGGTGTCGAGTATGGAAACTCGACCTACGAGCTATCTAGCTAAAAAAATGTGCGAATTACCGTAACTGGCTACTATGATGAACTTTAGAATTACTTGAACACTTTGTACTGGCGAGGTTAGGAACCCTCGCCTACCGAGGATGGGAAAATCCGGACTATCACCCTGGGACTATCACCCCGGTAGGTGCTGTTTGTAACCGCACCGCATAGGCGCAGTTAGAAATCCTGGTCACGATTTATCGGACAGCGCCTACCAAACATGGGGAACGGAAGTGTCTACATATTTTGATAATTCACTATAAATGGAAAAAACGTATAAAAAGCGAGCCCCAATACCCCCTCCCAATGCAATCCCAGAGGAAATCGGCGAATTTTGGGATACCCATAGCCTTGCGGATTATTGGGACGAGACCAACGAAGTGGATTTTCAGGTCAACCTCAAACCAAAGCATAATCTGATTCCTGTTGAACGTGAGGTTGCCGAGCAGATTAAAGTACATGCAACAAAACAGGGCGTATCCCCTGAAAAATTGGTGAACCTTTGGCTCCAAGAAAAATTAAAGGAAATTGCCACAAATCAATAGGCAAAAGTGCCTCAAGTTTTATCACAGATGATTTTGCAGCGGATGGTGTAAACCGTCAGAATACAGGAGCCTCCGGATGGAAGGATTTTCAGGACTACCGGAAACTGGCCTTGTTATGATGACAAGGGCGCAAAACTTATGTTCACAAAATTAGCAGCTGACATCACATTTTCAGATATCGAAGATTTTTGCCAGGAGTTTGGCGAAGGGGTACGGGTGGAGTACAAACAAGAGATTCGGCATATCCCTAAAATCGTGTCGTCTTTTGCCAATACATTGGGTGGGATTTTCATTATTGGTGTAGAGACTGATCAAAATAATAAAGTCAAATTGCCTATTCAGGGTATACCTAATAAAAGTGGTATTGAAGAACAAATTCAACAGAGCGCACTCACAGGTATTTATCCAGCAATAATACCCGAAGTGATAATCTGTGATGTTCCGAACCCTGACAATGTAGTTGTCATAATTCGTGTTGATGAAAGCCCACAAGCTCCCCATGCGATTCAAAATTCTACGAGAGTTTATGTCCGTACAGGTAGTATCACACAACCGTATGATGAACCCCAACTTTCAGAGATCGACAGAATTGAATATATGTTGAAACGCCGTGAGGATTCACAAACGACTACTCGACAAATTCTTGAGCGAACCGAAGAAAGGATAAAATCTCTTTTTCGCACAAATGAACCGAATCTTACAGCGATTGCCCATCCAGTATTTCCTTATCGTCCTGTCATTGCAACAGCAGATATTTACGATTTTGCCAGCAAAAATAGATTGGTCTGGAATGATTGTTCGTCAAGAGTTGCAGGAGGATTTTCTGTTTCAACGAGAAGGCATGAAGATCTATACCAGTACTGGGAGTTAAATGAATATGGAATTGTCTACCATAGAGCTACATTAGATAGGCGAACATCAACGTTTGCTGAGGAAGCGGAAGAACATCTTGATTTCCGGCAAATTGTTTCGATGATTGGTGAGTTGATTCAAAAAGCACAATCTTTTTACAAAAAATGTGAATACTTAGGAAATGTTGAGATAACGGTGAAATTGCGAGAGGTTTTTAGTGAAAAACTTGGGTTTTACAACTTGTATAATAGACATTCCCGAACAGAATTTAATTTGATAAAACGACAACAGTGTCTGGAGTCGCAGGTTTTAGTCTCTACACAATGTCTTCCACGGGACCTTGCGGAAAGAGAAAAATTCATAGGGGTTGTTGATCAGTTAGCCAGTCAGCTGCTCTGGGCGTTTGATATTGATGAACCTGCGGAGAGGAAAAAGTTTGTAGAACACATTCTTAGAGATGAAAAGATTATCAAGACTGGTAGCTGTTAAAATTAATCCTATAAATCCAGATCCAGACAGAAGGAGGAGTTCAATGAAACAAAAGGAAAAATTATTGCTGCAACTGCCTCTAATTATATTTGTAACCATACTGCTATGCCGCACTACAAGCAACGCCCAGACCGTACCACAAATTGTAGAAAAAGCGTTAGCTGCTACCGTATCTTTGGAAATCCACGATGGAAACGGCGCGCTACTTGGACGGGGCAGCGGGTTTTTCGTCCGGCACAACCTAATTGCCACCAACTACCACGTCATCGAAGGGGCAACACGCGGCACCGCCAAGTTGGTTGGTAAATACAAGACATACACCATTGCAGGCTTCACAGCTGTTGATAAAACAAACGATCTCGCACTTCTACAGGTCACTGTATATGGTGTCAAACCCCTCCCACTCGGGGACAGCGACACAGTGCGGATTGGCGAAACAATTTACGTCGCGGGCAATCCGATAGGATTGGAAGGTACAGTTTCTGATGGGATTATCAGCGGTCGGCGCGATAGATACACGAAGGAACGCCTCCAGATGACCGCGCCCATCTCTCCGGGGAGCAGTGGGGGACCGGTGCTGAACGACAAGGGTAAAGTAATCGGAGTGTCAGTTTCAGGTTATCACGGGGTCGGGGTACAGAATCTCAACTTTGCGATCCCGTCAAACTACCTCAAAGCATTGCTTAACCGCTCGGGAATAGCGAAACCCTTTTCGCAACAGAGTCAATTCATATCTGCTGATACCTACCTCCGTCGAGGCACTGACAAAATTAGGTTGGACGACTATAAGGGGGCAATCGCGGATTACACGCAGGCTATTCGTCTCAAGCCCGACGCTGCCTTTGCCTATGTCGGGCGGGGACTTGCGAAGGAACAATTAGGGCAACATTTCGCCGCTATTACTGATTATGATACGGCTATCCGTCTGAAACCCAATTATGCTTATGCCTACGCCGTTCGGGGAAATGCGAAGGTGCAGTTAGGGCAATACTTCGCCGCTATCGCTGATTGCGATACGGCTATCCGTCTGAAACCCAATGATGTCGTTGCCTACGCCGTTCGGGGAAATGCGAAGGTGCAGTTAGGGCAATACTTCGCCGCTATCGCTGATTATGATGCCGTTATCCGTCTGAAACCCAATGATGCTTATGTCTACTTCTTACGGGGAAATGCGAAGAGACAGTTAGGACAACATTTCGCTGCCATCGCTGACTATGACACCGCTATTCGTCTCAAACCCGATTATGCAAATGCCTACAACAATCGGGGTGCCGCGAAGGCAGATTTAGGACAACACTCGGCCGCCATCGCTGACTATGACACCGCTATTCGTCTCGAACCTGATCATGCTGATCCCTACTACAATCGGGGAATTGCGAAAGTTCGTTTAGGGCAACACTTTGCCGCCATCACCGATTATGACACTGCTATTCGTCTCAAACCCGATTATGCTGATGTATACTTCCATAGAGCCATCTTAAAGACGATGCTGCAAAGGTTAAGGGAGGCAAAGCAGGATCTCAGGACTGCATTGAAATTAGCGGAACAGATTGGTGATGAAAACCTCAAAACCAAGATTACGGAGTTAATCAGTATAATTAACGGGCTGGAATGAACCTCTCACGTTAGTACCCTTGTTGAAACCGGCAGTGTTTATACTGTGTTAGCACATGTTAGCAAAACATTAGAAAGGTGATAGAAAATTGTCTAACAACGGCATAAACAAAATGCGATATATCACCACAAGAGACGGTAGTTCTTTCCACAAAGGAAAGAACACTATCTTAAAAATCACGGACTATTGATACCAAAGTTCATGCGAACATCTGACCCAGTGAAACACAAAACGTAGTGCTTCAAGTTGACGCATTACCTCACCTGCTCCACACCAATCGTTGCCTCCTCACCGTTCACCTTCTGTGACTTCAGAAAAGTGTTCGGGCTTGACGACTCAACAACATGTAGCGTCAAGGTCTTGTGTGTGATGTAGTCACGATGACAATCAAACGCCTCGTGGACAATTGGCGTTGACTCCAAACTGAGCGAAATCCGGTCAGAAACATTGAAATCGGCTTCCTTCCGAATCTGCTGAATCTTATTCACCAATTCCCGTGCGAAACTTTCGAGGATGAGTTCGTGCGTCAATTCCGTTGAGAGAGCGACAAACTTGTGGGCGTCCACTTCGACGGCGTATAGTCCCACATATAAAGGACCGGGACGTGTTCATTTACGTTTCTAGTCCTATTATGGCGCTGCATGGTGGGTTTCGGGTCGGGGAAATATGGCATGGATCTCCAAAGAAGGTTTGGCGCATGGCGTCCAAACTCGCAGGCATTGATAAGCGAGATTTCGACATCTATTTTGATGGACAGACCATCGCTTATGCCCTTGAAATTAAAGACGTTTGGAGATACCAAAATCCCGCTAGTCTAAACACATTGAGGAATCGATTTTCAAACTTTTCCGGACCGCAGTCTTGGCGATATGTTCGCCCTGACGAGTATCGGTCTTTTCGGAGAATGAAACGTCAAATAAAGGAAATTCGACCACCGTGTCCGCGGTATGATCATGTCCAGCACTCTCAACCTCATACGAGGAGAATGTGGGGTATATGAAATAATGAGGTTACTGGTCGGACTGCCATTTCAAATTTAGAAGGGCACACGCAGCCCGCACCCGTAGACAGAACAGGTATATACTAGCAGTGAATTTCTTGCGATGCACCCCGATGGTGTGCTACAATGCTTGTGTTCTATGACCTAACAGGAGTGAGGAGAAGTGAACAACCGTGTCTGAAATGAAAGCGTTCTTAAAGAGCATCCACATCGAAAACTTCCGCAGCCTGCGTGATGTTACGCTTCCACTAAAGCCTTTGACAGTTCTGGTCGGTCCCAATGCAAGTGGAAAATCGAATGTTTTGAAAACTTTGCAAGTTCTCGAGAGCCTGATGAGGGAGGAAAAACCACCTCCAGTTTCAGAAATCCAAAGTCATCTTTGGGCAGGTGAAGCAAGCCACATCAACTTCCAATTTCACACCCGGGTGGCGGAAACTCCAACTGTATATAAACTCGATCTTAAAGCCGAAGCTGATAACGCTTTTGCCGTCGAGGAACTGCTAGTGAATGAGGTAGAGGTTATCTCAATTCGGAACGGGGAAGGTGTTGTGGTTCAGGATGAGGACGACAAGAACGAGACACCATATAATCGGTCTAATAAACTCGCTTTGTGGTCAGCCGGTGATTACGGAACCAAGCCTATTACAAATGCTCTAACGGAATTTATAAAAGGTTGGTTTATCTTTGACTATCGGGTGGATACCATACGACAGGACTTTGAGAAATCCCGTGATAGAACGCCATTCTCTAACGTACTCTCGTACTGGTATAATGATATCCGCGAGCGTTTCAACCACGTGAGTGAATCCCTCGAAACTTCTACAAATTTCAGAATAGATTTACAAGATAATCGGCTCTATCTTTTAGAAGGATACAAGAATCCAATACCTCTGGAAGAAGCCTCCGACGGCACGTTATGGCTGGTTGTTTATAACATTATTCTCCATTTCACTGAATTGTCGTCGCTTATTGCCATTGAAGAACCTGAGCGCAATCTGCACCCCGGTGCACTAACCGAAATTGCAAAGATTCTTAGGAAAATTGCTGACCGAACCCAAGTCATTATTACAACCCATAGCTCTCAACTCCTTGATGCCTTCAGTTCTGAGAGTTTATCGGATTCGGTCGGGATTCTACTCTTGCGCAACCTTCCCGGACGTGGAACAGAGGTCCTCAACCTTGAGGATCTGCGGAAAGACCGAGCCGCGCTGGACGGTTGGATAGAGGATTTCGGGATTGGCAGCGCTATTTTTGAGAGCGAACTCCTACAAGACCTGATGGAGGAACCAGCATGTCAAGCGTAAGAATCTGGGCTGTGAAATCAGATCACGATGCCAAAGCCGTCAAACGTCTGGCAGATAAGCTGGTGACGGACTCGCGACTTGAGAATCTGTCTATCCGAACAGCTGATAAGAAGGCATTCTTGCATCGAAATGGGAAATCTTTGAGCGAGGCACTGAGACAGGCAATTCAGTATTACCTCCAGCAAGATGACTGTGTTATTTTTGTCGTTGATCTCGGCGATCCGATGCCGATCCATCAACGCTCACAAGAATCGGACTCGCTGATCCATCATATTGAACAAATCATTGATGATAACAGCTTTGCTGGCAAAGTATTTCTCGCACAGGGGGTTCAGGAACTGAAAGCGTGGTTGCCAGTTGCATGTAAATCCCTTGATGTAGATTTAACGGCATGGCATGAAGAATGGGACAACATTGTCGCTCAATTTCACGACGCCTTCGCTGATACACCAGAGGAAGTAGTATTGCAGGACATTGAGGAGGTCCTGGCGGAGGTGAGGCGTGAGCGAACCTGAACATTGGTGGCGCGTTTACCGGGTCACAATTGACACCAATATCTTTGTGAGTTCAGTCATTCAGAGGAGGGGCTTCGCTAATTACCTGATTTCGCTTTGGCGTTATGAGCGATTCGTCCTTGTGTTATCCAACGCTATTATCAATGAGATTCGAGAAACTCTGTCACAACTCCGTCTGCGCCGAGGATATTCATACACACCGCAGACAATCACGCGCCTAATCAATCTTTTGACACGACAAGCAATCATTGTTGAGGTACCATTTTCATATGAATTATGCCGGCGGCGAGATATGGACGATGATCCGGTCGCTGATTGTGCGATTTGGGGCAGAGCACAATTCTTGGTATCATATGATAATGATTTCTTAGAGAATCCCACACTCAGACAAGCCCTGTTTGAATATGGAGTTGAGATTGTTGATCCGCACGCCTTTGTGGGGAAAATTCAAGAGGGGTAAATCAACATCAACGTTTTCAGCAGTAAATAGTGAAATCCCTAGAACAAAATGCAACTGTTCGAGCTGATACACTACTTCACCTGCTCTACACCAATTGTTGCCTCCTCACCATTAACTTTCTGAGATTTCAGAAAAGCGTTCGGGTTTGGCGATTCAACGATATGCAACGTCAAGGTCTCGTGTGTGATGTAGTCGCGATGGCAGTCAAACGCTTCATGGACGATTGGCGTTGCTTCCAAACTGAGCGAGATCCGGTCAGAGACGTTGAAATCGGCTTCCTTCCGAATCTGCTGAATCTTGTTGACCAGTTCCCGCGCAAAGCCCTCAAGGATAAGTTCGTGCGTCAATTCTGTTGAGAGGGCAACAAATTTGTGGGCGTCCGCTTCGACGGCGTACCCCTCTTGGTTTTCCGACTGGACATCGACCTCCGTTCTGTCTAGCGTGTAGTTCACGCCGTCCGCCTGAATTTCTAATTCGCCGTTCCCGTCGAGTTCCTGCTTGAGGTCAAGCGCATTCGCCGCTGCCATCGCTTTCGCAATTGCTTGAACATTTTTCCCGTATTTAGGTCCTAACAACTTGAAATTCGGCTTGATTGTGTAGGTCGCAAACTCGTCAATTGCCTCGTGGAAAGAGATCTCTTTGACGTTCAGTTCGTCCAAGACGAGCGCGGACAGACGATTAACGGCAGTTTGTCCCTTTTCGGGGATCCCACCAATCCCGATGCATCCAATCGGCTGCCGCGTCTTGATCCCTGATTGATTCCGAGCAGCACGTCCCAAACCGATGAGGTCACGTGTGAGACTCATGTCGTCTTCCAGTGAGAGATCAATGAGTTCCTCTTCCACAGTGGGGTAATCGGAGAGGTGAACGCTTTCAGGGGCATCTGAATCCGCCGAACACACCAAGTTCTGAAAAATTGACTCCGTAACGAAGGGGATAAATGGTGCCAGTAGACGACTGGTGGTGACCATTACCTGATACAGGGTCTGATAGGCAGCTTCCTTATCGGCATCCGCTTCCGATTTCCAGAACCGACGTCGACTTCGCCGCAGATACCAGTTGGACAAATCGTCCAGAAAATCCTCAACGACACGGCAGGCGCCGTCCGGCGAATATTCTTCGAGGCGCTCCGTCACCGAGTGAACTGTGCTTTGTAGACGGGAGAGGATCCAACGGTCAAGGAGATTTTCAGATGCTTCCGGCTTTTCCTTCCAGAGTTCTGGGGTAGGTTGCCAACCATCAAGGTTCGCATAGGTGGCGAGGAAACTATACACATTCCAGAACGGAATGAGCACTTGACGACGGACTTCATCAGAATGCTTGTAGCCAAAGAGCAGATTCTGCTCCGGTTTGGCGGCGGAGTACATCCAGCGCATCACATCCACGCCCATCAACTCGGCGGCGTCGTCGAACCAGATAGCGTTGCCCCAGGATTTGTGCATTGCCCGTCCGTCCTCCGCAAAGAGGGTTGCATAACTGAAATTGTGCTTAAACGGGGCGCGCCGTTCCATCACCGTACTCATTGCAATCAGTGAATAGAACCAGTTGCGAAATTGTCCGGGGAAGCTCTCACTAATCAGATCGGCGGGGAACCATTGATTCCAGTAGTCGCGGTCAGTGCGATACTGCATCGTGCTGAAGCTGACAATGCCTGCATCCAACCACGGATTCCCAACGTCTGGGATACGCGAAGCAGCCGCACCACAACTTGGGCAGGTAATTTTCACCGCATCAATCCACGGACGATGTGGTGTATGTCCGTCAAATTCATCCCAACCTTCGACAGCGAGTTCCTTCAATTCCTCAAGGCTCCCAACAACATGAAAAGAGTCACACTCATCACATTCGTAGATGGGGAGTGCCAGTCCCCAGTAACGTTTCTTAGAGATCATCCAATCGTGCATGTTCCGCAGCCAGTCGAGTTCGCGGGCGAGTCCGAAGGCGGGATACCACTTGGTTTCATTGTGGACAACCTCCATCATCTGGTAGCGCAGGTTCTGTTCCTTCTCTTCCTCTGTCACCTGCTCATAAGGTTTATCGAGCTGCTCCCCCATTGAGATAAACCATTCATCCACGAGACGGAAAACCAACTCCTCTTCGCAGCGCCAACACACCGGGTAGCGGTGGGTGTAGTCTTCGAGGCGATAGACAATCCCTTTCTGCTCCAAGTTTTCAAAGATGTCATCCGCAACGGTGTGGACTTGGCGACCGGTCAACCAGTCAAATCCATCGAGATAGATTCCCTCTGCTCCCAACGGTGCGATAACGGGGAGGCCTTGTTCTTTACTCAACTCAAAGTCCTCAGCACCGCAGCCCGGTGCGGTGTGGACAATCCCTGTACCCTCCGCCTCACCGACCTCGTCCCACAGGAGGACGCGGTGCCCCTCAGCTGCACCGGACGTCTGTTGGGCTGGCAGTTCATCGAAGGGACCGTCGTAGGTCCACCCTTCCAATTCGCCCCCTGATTTTTCTTCAAGAACCCGATAATCCTCCTGAATAGCGCTCTCTAACGTTCCCTTGCTCAGCCAGAAACGATGCTCGCCCTGCTCCACCAACACGTAGGTGAGGTCTGGGTGCACCGCCGCTGCAACGTTGCTCGTCAGCGTCCACGGCGTCGTCGTCCAAACCAGCAGGCTTTCACCGGGGCGGTCACGGAGCGGGAAGCGCAGAAAAATACTGGTATGCGTCAGTTCTCGGTATCCATCGGTGACAATCTCGTGTTGGCTGATGCCGGTATCACACCGCGAACACCACGGCATCACGTCAGTGCCTTTGTAGATCCAACCGCGATCGAAACATTTCTTCAGCATTGCCCAGATCGTATAGTTATTCTCATTTGAAAACGTGAAATAAGAGCCACCCAACTCCGGCAATCCGAGCCGACCCACAATCTGTTCAACCGTATCCGTAACGGGACCATTTGGACCTTCTACGGTGAGGGTCTGGGAAGGGTCTTCTTCCATCTTTTTCTCTAACTCGCGCAAGAGATCTGGATCGTTCCAGTCCATCCAGTAGCCGAGCCGTACCGATTGCTCTGTCTGCGTGGCTGCATGGCGGAGTACCTGCCGCTTACAAGCGTTAACAAATTCATCTAATCCATACGCTTCAATATCTTTTTTGGCTTTGAAACCCATGTCGCGTTCGACATTGACCTCAATCCAGAGTCCTTGGCAATCAAACCCGTTCTGGTATCGCGTCTGATAACCTTGCATCGCTTTGAACCGCTGGAAAAGATCTTTGTATGTCCGACCCCATGCGTGGTGAACACCCATCGGGTTATTGGCGGTGATTGGACCGTCAATGAAACTCCAGCGTGGGGCATCCTGCCGTAGATCTCTGAGTTTGTTGAAAACGTCCCTGTCACGCCAGAAATCTAATATTTGATGCTCTTGGGCGACAAAGTCTACCGTATTGGGTACATCTTTAAACATGCTTCTCTCCTGTGTGCAAAACGTATATGAATTTTCTCCCAAACAAAAACGCCCACCACCGAAGTTGCTTCGATGGTGGGCGTTTGTATTTTTATGACTGCTGTGATCCAGTTTACTTTGTTTCCATCAGCCCACCATCGCGAGGAATGCCAATGATAATAGAAATAATCCCAATAGAAAGACGTATATTGCGGCTTTCAGTCTCGCGTATTGATATAGAGGTTGATGGTGAGTATGACACGTGCAAATCTCCTTGCTTGGTTTTTGTCCGACAAAATAATATGGTAACAAACGTTTGAAGGGATGTCAAGATTTTTTTGACTTTTGTTTCCACTTGCAATGGCACCCCAATTTTGATATAATGCCGAACAGTCCCAATCATAATTTTACTGTCTTGCGAGATCAACTGAGCGAATAACAAGTATAGGACTTACGCAAAACCACCTGTAGGCGGGGCATCTTGCCCCGCAACTGCGTAACTCTTAAAATAAACACACTCAGGAGACCAGAATGAAAAAAGCAGTCATACTCGGAGAACGTCAAGCGGGCATTGCTGAGGTTCCAGATCCACAGCCTAAAGAGGATTGGGTCGTTGTCAAAGTACACGCGGCACCGATGTGCACCGAATACAAGAGCTATGTGTCAGGTGGCAGGTCGGAATTCCTCGGACACGAAGCAGCTGGTGAAGTTGTGGCGGTGGCGCAGCCGGGAAAGGTCAAAGAGGGAGATCGGGTGGTTGTAATGCCGCAGTACCCGTGTGGTAAATGCCATCTGTGCGTTGATGGTGACTATATTCACTGCGAAAGCGCTCACGACTTTGAAGCCTTCACCGGTTCACCCGAAGGACGGGCGACGATGGCACAATATCTCCTGAAGCCTTCTTGGATTCTGCCCAAAATTCCAGATGGGGTGCCCTATGAACATGCAGGCCTTGCTTGCTGCGCGCTGGGACCTTCATTTGGGGCATTCCAGACGATGGACTTGAGTGCTTATGACACCGTGCTGATTACCGGCATCGGTCCGGTCGGATTTGGTGCGGTTGTCAACGCTCGTTTTCGAGGCGCACGAGTCATCGCTGTGGAGTCGGTGCCGTGGCGCGTTGAGCGGGTGAAGCAGATGGGGGCCGCAGAGGTCCTCGATCCAAGCGATCCGGAAATCGTCCAGAAGATCAAAGATCTAACAGACGGAATCGGAGTAGATTGTGCGTTGGACTGTTCTGGAACTGTTCAAGCCGAACGGCTCTGCATTGACGCAGCGCGGCGCAAAGGAAAGGTTGCTTATGTCGGAGAATGTGGGCAAGATTTGCCGATTCGCGTCAGTCCAGACCTTATTCGCAAGGGGCTTACCATCATCGGCAACTGGCACTATAACCTCAGCGATTTTCCGGGGATTATGAAAGTCATCCAAGAATCACCGTTGATTGACGACCTGCTTATCAGCCACATTATCCCGATGAGCGAGATTCAGAGGGCTTTTGAGATTTCGTCAACCCATCAGAATAGTAAGATGATTCTGAAACCGTGGGAGTGAAACGTGAAGACATGGCGCAGTGATGTAGGTTGGGTTGAACGGCTAAACCAAATCCTTATCAAGCACAATAGAGGTACTACCTTTCAACACCACCCTCATTGTAAAAAATGGATACAGTGAAACCCAACACGCAATCTATCAACAATTTTCTCGTCTAAACTCGGTATTGAGATTTACTATTCGTTGACCGTATTCCGCTTCTGGAACCTGATCGGATAACAGAACAGCGATGTCGATATCAGATTCACGGTTGGCAGTGCCTTTCGCCTCCGATCCAAAAAGGTAGGCGAGAACAACATCGCTTGCATCGAATAGAGATGTCAACTGTGGTCTGTATTGGTCAATATTCACAAATTCATTCCTTTAGTATCGGCTATTCTTTATAGAGATATAATAACACATTCGATAGCAAAGTGACAAATGAACAATCTTTTGAAAATGATTTTCACGTTTCACGTTTCACGCATTACGTTTTGGGCTCAAACTCATGAAACTTACTACCTTAGCAACATGTAACCTCACCCAATGGGCACTCGATTTCGAGGGGAATTTGGGGCGGATTGTCGAGTCGATTCAGGTTGCCAAGGAAAGCGGGGCACGCTATCGGCTAGGTCCCGAACTCGAAATACCGGGCTATGGCTGTGAAGACCACTTCTTGGAAGGCGATACTTTTCTCCATTCGTGGGAATGCCTTGCCGAAATTCTCAAGGGCGATTTGACAACCGACATTTTGTGCGATATCGGGATGCCGGTTATGCACAAGAATGTACGCTATAACTGTCGCATCTTCGCGCTAAATGGAAAGATTCTCCTCATCCGTCCTAAGCTGATTCTGGCTGCTGATGGCAACTATCGAGAAACGCGCTGGTTTGCTGCATGGCAACATCCGCGACAGGTGGAAGAATATCACTTGCCGCGGATGCTTCGAGAGATAACGGGACAGGAAACGGTTCCCTTGGGCGATGCAGCAATCGCCACGCGTGATACTGCCTTAGCCGCTGAGACCTGCGAGGAGCTTTTCGCACCGAGTAGTCCACATATCTATCTCGGCTTGAACGGGATTGAAATTATCGCTAACGGTTCGGGCTCACATCACGAACTTCGGAAACTGAATACGCGGGTTGATCTCATCCGCAATGCGACATCGAAAAGTGGTGGCGTCTACCTCTACGCGAATCAGCAGGGGTGTGATGGAGGACGACTTTATTATGATGGATGCGCGCTCATCGCTGTCAACGGGGAGATTGTCGCTCAAGGATCACAATTTTCGTTGAACGAGGTTGAAGTTGTAACAGCAACTGTGAATCTGGAAGATGTGCGCTCCAAGCGTGGCGCGGTTATAAGTCGAATGGTCCAAGCCAGCCAATCGGATCCGGTGCCGCGAATAAGCGCGGATTTTGAACTTACTGCTGAAGATTTCGCGGATTCTCCCTCCTCTCCAATTGAGGTGATCTATCATACACCGGAAGAAGAGATAGCCTACGGTCCGGCTTGTTGGTTGTGGGACTACCTGAGACGGTCCGGTGTTGCGGGATATTTCTTGCCGATCTCCGGGGGTGCAGATAGTTCATCTGTCGCAACGATTGTTGGCTCAATGTGTCAGATGGTTGCACAGGCAACACAGGCGGACAACGGACAGGTCATCCGCGATGCCCGTCGAATTACCGGCGAAAGCGAGGATAGTACCTACATCCCGACCGATCCAAGTGAATTTGCTAACCGAATCTTTTATACCTGTTACATGGCAACGCAGAATAGCTCAAAAGCGACACGGAATCGTGCGAAACAGTTGACCGATCAGATCGGTTCTTACCACCTGAGCGTGAATATCGATTCGGTCGTCGCTGCGCTCTACTCTCTTTTTGTGGGTATCACCGGGAAAGCTCCGAAGTTTAAGGTGGAGGGTGGAACAGCGGGGGAAAATAACGCCTTGCAGAATATTCAGGCGCGCATCCGTATGACTCTTGCTTATTTGATGGCGCAACTGTTGCCGTGGGTACGGGGAAAACAGGGAACGTTGTTAGTTTTGGGTAGTGCCAATGTGGATGAGAGCCTTCGGGGTTATGTCACGAAATACGACTGCAGCAGTGCCGATCTGAATCCAATAGGTGGGATTAGTAAAACAGACCTCCGTCGGTTTTTGAGATGGGCAGCGGACCATCTGGGCTACGACGCTCTCATTGAAGTGGTCGAAGCACCACCGACAGCGGAACTGGAACCGATCACCGAAACGTACACGCAAGAAGATGAAGCGGATATGGGCATGACCTACGATGAACTCAGCCGCTTCGGCAGGCTACGAAAGATTGATCGATGCGGACCTGTAAGTATGTTTGAGAAACTGGTGCATGAGTGGAATCATATCCCACCGCAAGAGGTAGCCGAAAAGGTTAAACGCTTCTTTTACTACTATTCTGTGAACCGTCATAAGATGACGACACTGACGCCGTCGTATCACGCCGAGTCCTACTCTCCTGACGATAACCGGTTCGATCTGCGACAATTCCTTTACAATGTTCGGTGGGGCTGGCAGTTTCGCCAGATCGACCAGCGTGTTGAGGAGATGAACGAGAAATAGAGGGTCAATCCGTCCCCGATGCCGCCACCAAGTTCTCAGGGTTAAGTCCCTCTAACTCGGAGAGGACAAACCTTCCATCCTTCCGAATCAATGTCCCATCAAAAGAGATTTCCCCGCCACCGTGTTCGGGCGTTTGAATCATCACCATGTCCCAATGGACGCTTGAGCGTACCCCGTTATCCGCGTCTTCATACGCTTGTCCGGGCGTGAAATGGAATGATCCAGCGATCTTCTCGTCGAACAAGATATCGAGCATCGGGTTGTTGATATATGGGTTAAATCCGATAGCAAACTCGCCGATATATCGTGCACCCGGATCTGTATCAAGGATGGCGTTGAGTTTTTCGCTGTTATTGGCGGACGCCTTTACGATTTTGCCGTTCTCGAACTGGAGGCAAATATCGTTAAACACCGTTCCTTGATAGAGCGTTGGCGTATTAAAATGGATAACGCCGTCGACCGATTCGCGGACGGGGGCGGTAAAACATTCGCCATCGGGAATATTCCTTTCACCGGTGCAGGGGATGACGGGGATATCCTTGATGCTGAATTTCAGATCCGTTTCCGGTCCAACGATGTGAACTTCATCTGTCTCCTCCATCATGGCCTTGAGCGGTGATATTGCCTTCTCCATATGGCTGTAGTCGAGCGTGCACACGTCAAAATAGAAATCTTCGAATGCTTCGGTGCTCATTTTTGCGCTTTGTGCCATTGACGGTGAGGGCCAACGCAGGACAACCCATTTCGTCTTGGAAACACGGATGTCGAAGTGGACGGGGGTCAGCCAGTGCTTTTCGTATGCCCGCATCCCCTCCGTTGGTACATCGGACATCTCGGCGATGTTCTGACTGCCACGGATGCCGATATACGCTTGTACCTGTTTCATCCGGTAGCCTTCGTATTCACCGATCAGTTTCAATCCTTCCTCATCGGCATTTCGGAGTAGCTCGCGTTGGATGCGATTCTGCTTAATCTCAACGAGTGGTATGCCGCCAGCCTCCCGCACTGTGCGGATTAATGCGATAACCATCTCTTCTGGAATATCAAACCCTTCAATCAGGACATACTCGCCGGGCTGTACCTTGGTTGAGTGGGTTGTCAGTACACCTGCAAGTTTTTCCAACCGTGAATCGTGCATGAAATCCTCCGAATACATAATATGAAGTTTATGTTGTCATAATATCTCTATGATGGCTGCTATTTTCCAGTGAATTATTATGCACATCCCTCAAATCAAATGCAAGTTTTTTAGAACAATGTGTCAGGACGGGAGAGGGGAAGATAACCGAGCGTTTTTTGCTCTGGATATCAATTGGGGGCAATGATAGTATGATTAAGACACTGATCTATTGAAAAGTATCTAAACAGAAATGAGGGAAATTACAATGCAAAAGACTGCTGTAATTACAGGTGTTGGTCCGGGACTTGGCGCATCACTCGTCAGGAAATTCGCATCTGAAGGGTATCAGGTAGGACTACTTGCCCGCTCATCGGGCTATATCCAAACGCTCGCGGCAGAAATAGAAGCATCAGGCACAAAGGCGCTCGCGTTGCCGACCGACATCGCCGATTCTCAAATGGTTGAAACTAGTTTTAGCACAATCCGCGCGGAGTTGGGAGGGGCTGATGTTCTCATCAATCATGCGGGAAACGCAGCGTGGGGTGAGTTTGACGAATTGACTGCCGAAGATTTTCGACGCTCATGGGAGGTCTGCACCTTCGGATCGTTCGTCTGCACCCAACAGGTAGTGCCGGATATGGTCGAAAAGGGTAGTGGGGCGATCCTCTTCACGGGAGCCACCTCGGCTATCCGCGGCAGAGCGGGTGCGATTGCGTTTTCCAGTGCGAAATTTGCTATGCGAGGGTTGGCATGGGCATTGGCGCGGGAGATGGGACCAAAAGGGATTCACGTTGCCCATATTATCATTGATGGCGTTATCGACACACCGAGCGTCCGTGAGCGTTACCAATTATCGGAGGATGAACCGTTGTTGCTGCCCGATGACATCGCTGAAGCGTACTGGAGTTTGGTACAACAACCCAAAAGTGCATGGGCATTTGAGTTGGATCTACGTCCACATAACGAGGAGTTTTTTACATAGATCAATGATGCCTTTAACCCATGTTAAAATGT
Organism: Candidatus Poribacteria bacterium; assembly: GCA_965204355.1. Taxonomy (GTDB): domain Bacteria; phylum Poribacteria; class WGA-4E; order WGA-4E; family PCPOR2b; genus PCPOR2b. The sequence continues at coordinate 4,554,253 of OZ241983.1, read as the reverse complement.
CGCTTTAGGGAACAGTTAGGGTACAACTTGGGTTAGGTATCTTCCCTAATAGCGGTTGGTTTATTCGGGCGGGCCTCCGACAGTAAAAACTCCCACACTAAAAACAGGAGTGCGAACCCCACGAAATATTGGAACCGATCCTCATATTGCGTAAACTGCCGATCCTCAATCTCACGTTTTTCGATCGCCGCGAGTTCTGCAAACAGACGATCCATTTCTGCTCCGCCCGGTGTGGCTTGATAATAATTTCCGTTCGTCAGTTGGGCGATTTCCCGTAACAACGCGTCTTCTAACTTTGTCACGACAGGTTTACCATTTCGATCGTGTTTGTATCCTCGGAATTCGCCATTCGACCGACGGAGCGGAATTGGTGTTCCTTGATTCGGCAAACCGACGCCAACGCAGTAGATGCGTATCCCCTGGCTGGCTGCCGCTTTTGCCGCTTCAATTGCCTTTTTCCCGTGGTCTTCGCCATCTGTGAAGAAAAGCAGGACTTTGTACTTATGCTCCTCTTGATTGAAACTCGACGCGGCTATTTCAATGGCTTGGTTAATCTCAGTGCCGCTTTGCGAGATTGTATCAACATCGAGGGCATCCAGTAGGAGTTTTGCCGCGGCGTAGTCGATAGTCAATGGGCATTGAACGAAACTATCCCCCGCAAATGCGATGAGTCCCACCCGGTCGCCCTCTAATCGATCAATAAATGAGGAGATAGTGTGCTTTGCCTTACGCAGCCGATTCGGTTTAATGTCTTCCGCCAACATACTCGCCGAAATGTCTAGTCCAATCATAATGTCCAATCCACTCCGCTTGACTATCTCAAGGGTCGTTCCAATTTGGGGACGCGAAAGAGCGAGGACAAGAAAGGTGTAGCTAAGGGATATTAAGATTACTTTTGCCTTCTGCCTTCCAAAGTGCACGGATCTTGTCAAGCGTTGGAAAAAGTGATGGCTGCTGAAGCGCTGGTATGCTTTCCGTTTTTGGCGAAATGCGTAGATGTAGAGCAGGAGAAAGGCGGGTGTGCCCCATAGAAGATATAGGAAGTGTGGGTGTCCGAAACGTATCCAGTCCATGCCACTAGATCATTGCGTAGGTCGCAAATAAATTTCCACAGTTTGAGAAATTGTTTTCCCTGTAATCTCAACGGTCTCTGTCCGATCAGCATACCCCTGTTTCTTTACCGTAATCTGATATGTATTCGGCCGCAGGTTGAATAGCATCGCTTTATACTCGGTATCAGAAACTAGTGCTTTTTGCTGGTCGTTCAGGTAGACCTCCGCCCCACCAATGTTAGATTGGACAATGAGATTGACCTTCGGGATGCGCGGTACGGGTCCTGGTACCGGCAAAGGCTTATCTTTTCCGGTGGAGCTGATAATAATTCCCACAAGGACGATTAGCACACCGATACCGAGAATAATCCAGGGAAGGAATTCTCGTGGGATTTTATTACCTTGGGTAGGTTGGTTTTGTTGCTGCACTATAACATCCTCTCTGTTTTGGCGTTGGTTCATTATATCAGATTTTATTAGCTGTGTCTACATCTAAAGTAGAGATGTCATGCCTCATAGAGGAAGACGCTCATCTGGCAAAAAGAGGCTTGCCTTTTCAAGCCGGATGGGTTATATTTACACAGCGTCGCAGCAGAACAAACACTGTGATACAGATTTGAATAGTTGACACAGCCAAGGTGGTTCTGTGTAGCGTGTGGCAGCGAGAGGTGAGACAAGATGGCAAAGCAACAACCAGAAGAAATCATGACACTCAAACGAACTCTCACCGCACGAACTCAGGAAGGTTTTCTATACGGACAACTGTCCGACAAAAAGGATTGGGTTCGCTGCTACGCATGTGGTCACAACTGCAAAATCCCGCCGGGACGGGATGGGATATGTCGTGTGAGGTTCAACGAAGAGGGCAAGCTCTATGTTCCGTGGGGTTATGTGGGTGCGTTGCAGCTCGATCCTATTGAGAAGAAGCCGTTCTTCCACGCATTTCCCGGCGCATTGGCAATGAGTTTCGGGATGTTAGGTTGCGATTATCACTGTGCTTACTGCCAAAACTGGATCACTTCCCAAGCGCTTCGGGACAAGAATGCTGGTGCACCGCTGGAAGATATTACACCGGAATCGCTTGTATCGCTCGCCCGTCGACATGGCGCACAAGTTGTCACGAGCACCTATAATGAACCGCTGATTACCAGCGAATGGGCGATTGCTATCTTCAAGGAGGCGAAGAAGCATGGGCTCGTCACCTCCTATGTATCCAATGGAAACGCCACGTCCGAAGTTCTGGACGCCCTCGGTCCATGGGTGGATCTCTACAAAGTAGATCTCAAGGATTTCAACGACAGAAATTATCGCAAACTCGGCGGAGTATTGCAGCATGTCCTTGACACAATTAAAATGTTGTATGAACGCAATTTCTGGGTTGAGATTGTCACGCTGATTGTTCCGGGTTTCAATGATTCCGATGAAGTGCTAAAAGATATTGCTAATTTCCTTGTGTCGATTTCGCCGGATATTCCGTGGCATGTAACGGCTTTCCATCAAGATTATAAACTGACCGAGCCAGATAACACCTCTGTCTCCACGCTGATCCGCGCGGCAGAAATCGGTTACGATGCCGGACTCCATTACGTATATGCCGGTAACCGACCCGGCACCGTCGGACGTTACGAAAATACCTATTGTCCCGGTTGCGGCGAACTCCTCATTGAACGGTGGGGGTTCAGGATATTGAAGGATAGGATAGAAGATGGCATCTGTCCCAAATGTAAAACGGGGATCGCTGGCGTTTGGGATGAAAAGGGATTAGAGGCGATGCGAACCGCGAAACTCAATGCGACATATATTGGTAGGGGAGCGGTTGCCTCGCCCGACAGATTGAGGAAAAAGGAATAACATTGTATGAAACAGGCACAACAGCTGCTCTCTGAAACATTTGGCTTTAACCAATTTCTGCCGGGGCAAGCAGAAGTCATCGAACATCTGCTTACTGGACGCTCCACCTTGGCAATTTTTCCGACTGGTGGAGGGAAATCGCTTTGTTACCAATTACCAGCACTCACCTTCGACGGCGTGACAATCGTAATTTCGCCTCTGATTGCACTGATGAAAGATCAGATCGATGTCCTCAAGAGCCAGGGTGTTCCAGCCGAGCGGCTCGATTCAACCCTGTCGATAGATGAAACCCGGTCTGTTATGTTAGCCTTGCGGTCTGGGGAATTGCGTCTGCTGTATGTAGCACCAGAGCGATTTAACAACGAACGCTTTTTACAAGCAATTATGCACACGAAGGTATCAATGTTTGCTGTTGACGAGGCGCACTGTATCTCAGAATGGGGTCATAACTTCCGCCCGGATTATCTGAAACTCGCCCGTTTTGCGCGAGCGTGTCGTGCAGAGCGGCTGTTTGCATTGACAGCGACAGCGACTCCTAGGGTGGCTAAAGACATCTGTGAGGGATTCGGCATATCGGACAATTGCGTAGTTCGGACCGGTTTTTACCGAAAGAATCTCACCGTGCTGACAACGCCTATCATTGCTACGGACCGCGATAGCGCTTTGTTAGACAAACTGAAGGGACGTCCTGTGGGGCCCACAATCGTCTACGTCACACTACAAAAAACGGCGGAGGAGGTGGCAGCACATCTCGCCTCAACAGGACTACCGGCACGAGCCTATCATGCGGGGCTGAAAGATGAGCAGCGGACTGAAGTACAAGATTGGTTCATGGACTCAAACAACGGGATAGTCGTGGCAACTATCGCTTTCGGCATGGGAATCGACAAGTCAAACATCCGTTACATATACCACTATAATCTGCCAAAGAGTCTTGAGAATTTCTCGCAGGAGATTGGGCGGGCAGGGCGAGACGGAGAGATATCGATCTGTGAGATGTTTATCTGCTTGGATGATGTTTGTACACTTGAGAATTTTGCCTATGGGGATACCCCAAGTCGAAATGCAATCCGGGATTTAGTCGAGGAGATTTTCTCCTTTTCTGGCCAGTTTGATCTTAGTCTTTATGAACTGTCGAGCCGTCATGATATTCGTCAATTGGTGACACGGACATTGTTAGTGCAAATGGCACTTAATGGTTACGTCCAAGAACTGACTCCGTTTTACAGCCGCTACCAATTTCAGCCGCTCGCTTCGTCGTCCGAAATTTTATCAAGGTTTGAAAATGAACGTCGCCAATTTCTGATGGCAGTTTTCAAACAAGCCCACAAAGCCAAGACTTGGTTTCATATTGATCTTGATGAAACAGCAAAAGCGATTGATTGCCCCCGCGATCGAATCGTGCGTGCGTTGGACTACCTCGCCGAGCAGGGGTTGTTGGAAGTGAGAGCCGAAGGGGTTCGGCATCGCTTCTCGATCCTTCGGCGGCCCGACGACCTCGATCAGCTCACCGATACGCTATTTCAAAACACACTTGAACTTGAGGCACGCGAAATTGAACGGATTAGACAAGTTATTGAGTTGGGATCACGCGATGGGTGTCAAGTCGCATATCTGGCAGCCCATTTTGGCGAAAAAATTCCTCGTCGTTGTGGACATTGTGGTTGGTGCTTGAATGGTTATCAGGCTGCGAGCCTTCTACCTACGGAACCGGGGACCATTGATGAAAGCCTTTGGAAACAACTCCTTGATGCTTGGCAAGATCAAGATGAGCCGATTAATGATACTCGGGCATTTGCCCGATTCGTGTGTGGTATTATCTCGCCGCGCTTAACACGGACTGGCCTGTCAAAACATCCGCTTTTTGGTTGTCTTGCCCACATCCCGTTTGAGAAGATTCATAGACGGGCCCAAACGGTAGCACAAGATTCAATTTTGTAAGCTACAACAGGAGTTCATCGCACAAAAAGTTGGATGCGACAGTGACGATAAAGACATTCCCAAAACGAATCCTCCTCACAGCGTTTTCGATCGCCTTGGCAGGCTGCTTCTTGCTGTGTGGCTATGAATTCATTCGGGCGGTTTCAACTTCCTTGTTCATAGAAGCGTACGGTGCGAAAAATTTACCTCGAGCGATGGTAGCGGTGCCGCCCAGCGTCTTTTTACTGCTCTATCTCTACGGTAGGCTATTGTCGTGGCTGGGGGCGAAACGTGCGTTATTGCTGACATCAGTTGTGTCTACGTGTCTGATTGCAGGCGCCTATCAATTGATTATCATGGGCTACCCTATCGCTACGGCGGTGGTCTATGTTTTCCGTGAAGCGTACATAGTGTTAATCATTGAGCAATATTGGTCGCTTGTCAACAGCACGTTAACCCCTAAGCAGGCGCGTTGGATTAATGGTCCTTTTTGTGCAATTGCAACAATCGGTTCGGTTACCGGCGGTTCGCTTGTTGCGCATCTCGCCCCGTCTTTGGGTTCTGAGGTGTTGCTGCTATTCGCGGCAGGTTCGTTACTGCCCGCAGCGTTGTTTGCGATGTTTGCTTATGCCGCCGCCGGAGAGCCGCAACCCACAGCCACAGAGCATGGTGGACAACAGGGACATACGGGACTGAAGGTGCTCGCACGTTCCCGCTACTTAGTCTTCCTATTTCTGCTCATCCTGACGACGCAGGTTGTCTCGACGGTGTTAGATTTACGATTTAATGGACTGGTCGAAGCTGACATTACTGACAAAGATATGCGAACCGCTTTCTACGGACGGTTTTATGGGCAGTGGCTCGGCATCTCTGCTTTTGTTTTGCAGCTCTGTGCGGGTGTTGTGTTACGATTTATACCGATTCGCATCCTACACCCTGGCATTCCACTGGTTCATCTGATTGCGGGTGCGGCCCTAACCATAGCCCCTTCCCTCCGGAGTGGTGCCACTGCATTCCTGCTTTTCAAGGCGTTGGATTACTCTCTTTTCCGGGCTGCGAAAGAGATGCTCTACATCCCTCTGTCGTTTGATGCACGTTATCGAGCGAAACAGATTATCGACTCTTTCGGTTATAGATTCGCTAAAGGTGGCAGTGCTGGTGTCATTACCGTGATTGGTTTTGTTATGGTAATACCGGGCGCAGCATTTTCTATTACCGCGATGGTGATGGCAATCCTCTGGTCAGGGATTGTGCTAAACTTGACAAAACAGTACCAGAATATAGAGAAACGCAACGATGGAACGGTAGAAAAAGATAACTATAGTGAATGATCAAAATATGTAGACACTTTCGCTCCCCATATTTGGTAGGCGCTGTTTCTAACTGCGCCGGTACAGCGTGTCCAAGTAATTCTAAAGTTCACTATAAAAACAACAAATCCATCGGCTCATTCGTTCATCCCATTGTCGGAACGATTGCCCCCTTGGACCTATATTTGGTATTTCACGCATCACGTTTCACGTTTTACGCTAAGGAGATTATTGATGGCTATCGTTGATACACACGCACATATCTATTCCGAAGATACCGAAACGTACCCGCAAATCCCTGAACCCTTTCTGCCATCGTCCGGTCGCGGAACCATCGCAGACCTGAAAAACGAAGTTAAGGCAAATAGCATTGACCGTGTTGTCGTGGTGCAAACTTTCACCGTTTATGCACATGATAACAGGCTCACAATTGATACGGTACGGGACAACCAAGACTGGACAACCGGTGTATTGAACCTGGATCCCTTTGACGCTGGGGCGGTAGATCTGATGGAGGAGGCGTTTGCCATAGGCGTCCGTGGAAATCGTGTCTCCGTCGGCTGGGAGACGGACGGTTCTGTCCTTCCAGAACATCGACGGCTATGGGGAGCAGCACAGCGGTTGGGGGTGGTGCTCTGTGCCTTGTTTAATCCGCCCAACTGCCCCTCATTGGCGAATCTGCTTAAAGCGTTCCCCGATGTTCCCGTGGTGCTCGACCACTGCGCCAATTTGAGCGCCGGTGATTTTCCGGAGTCTGACAATCTCAAAACGGTTCTTGATCTGGCAGAATTTAAGAATTTATATGCCAAACTCTCATTCACTGTCACAGGATCCGAAGAGGAATTCCCGTGCAGCGATATGTTTGGTGGAGTCCGGCAGATTATCGACGCCTACACACCGGAGCGGTGTATATGGGGAAGCGACTTCCCGACATCACTCTGGATTCCCAAAGTAACGTATCAACAGCATCTCGCAATTTTTCAGGAACATTTGGGATTATCCGAAGCTGAAAAAGCTGCTATCTTAGGCGAAACTCCGATGAAACTTTGGTTTTCGTGACCCTATCTTTAGAAGGTTTTGAACGACGAAAGAACAGTTCAACAAAGGTTGTAAAGCAATGAATCCGAAAAATCCAACCAAAACAGAATTGCCATTATACAAAGCATCACCAACGTTGGAGCCTATTGATATCGCTCAGCAAGCACAGAACGATCGTCGGGTCTATATCGAAACCTACGGCTGTCAGATGAATGTGAGCGATAGCGAATTGATGTCGGGTATTCTAACCCGACACGGCTATGAAATGGTGGATCGAGTCGAAAATGCAAACGTTGTGCTTCTCAATACCTGCGCCATCCGCGAAAATGCTGAGGAGAAGGTGCTCAATCGTCTTGTACACCTGCATCATCGGAAACGGAGGCAATCGGATCTCGTTCTCGGTGTATGCGGCTGTATGGCACAACACATGAAGGCTAAACTGATTGATGCCGCCCCGTATGTAGATTTCGTATTGGGTCCCGACGCCTACCGAAACCTGCCGATGGCGATCAGTTCCGTGACGACAGGCGACCCATTCCTCGGTTTGAAATTGGACAGAGGTGAGGATTATGCGGACATCGCCCCTATTCGGAAGGAGGGTATCCGTGCGTGGCTGACCATACAACGTGGGTGCGATAAGATGTGTACCTTCTGCATTGTGCCGTTTGTGCGTGGACGCGAGCGAAGCATCCCGATGCACCTCTTAGTTGATGATGTAAAAAGACTTGTTGATGAGGGTTTCAAGGAGGTTGTCCTCCTCGGTCAGACGGTGAACTCTTATGACGATGGAACACATAATTTCGGAGATCTCCTGTTTGCGATGAGCGAAGTTGAAGGAATTGAGCGGATACGTTTCACTTCACCCCATCCGAGTGATGCTACTGACTCCTTAATCGAGGCGATGGCGGATTGCGATAAGGTCTGCAACCAAATTCATCTGCCGCTGCAGTCCGGTTCGACGAGGGTGCTGGAAACGATGCGGCGGACATACACAGCAGAAGCGTATCGAGAACTTGTCGCCAAGATGCGGGAGCGTATCCCGAACCTCTCAATTTCTACGGACGTGATTGTCGGTTTCTGTGGCGAAACTGAGCGAGACTTTATGGAGACGTACAACCTGATGGTTGACATTCGCTACGACTCAGCGTTTATGTTCAAGTATTCGTCCCGCGACGGCACACTTGCTCACAAAACACTCGACGACGATGTGAGCGAGGAAGAAAAGGGACGCCGTCTGAAGGAAATTATTGAGTTGCAAGAGGGCATCTCCCAAGAGATCAATCAGAAATTGATTGGTGAGACCGTAGCGGTTCTAGTCGAAGGAGAATCGCGGCGCGATCCAGACAGATACCAAGGAAAGACTGAAGGTTTCAAAACAACTGTTTTTCCGAAGGAGAACTCAGAGATTGGCGATCTTGTGCATGTGAAAGTCGAGGCTGTGACAGCGCACACGTTGATTGGATCGATGGTCGCAGCACCGGAGTAAAATCAACTTTACGGATCCCCTCATTAAGGATGAATCAGATGGCTAAACCGAATCTGCTGTTGGTTAGTGCGACGGAATTAGAATCCGGTACTATCCAAAGTGAACTTGGAGATGCCAAAACCACCCAGCATGCTGGCAAGGCGGTAATTGTTGGGAATTTATCTGGCTGGCGATGCACCCTGCTTCACACCGGAATCGGCCCTGTCAACGCGGCGCATGCATTGACCTGCCAACTTGAGGGTCAAACGCCAGATTTGGTCCTCCAATTTGGGATCGGCGGGGCGTATGTGCCGACGGGCATACCGATTCGATCTGTCGTGCTCGCAACAGAGGAGGTTTACGGCGATGTCGGCGTGGTAACGCCCGAAGGTTGGAAACCAGCGGACGAGATCGGCATTCCCTTGGTGCACGGCAACCCACCTCACTTCAACCGTTTCCCATTGGATCCACAACTGGTTTCAACTGCGGCTGAGATTTGCGGAGCGAGATGTGGCGTGTTTGTAACCGTTTCGCAGTGCAGCGGTGTGCAGGCGGTCGGAGATGCTCTCCACGCTCGATTCGATGGGCTGTGTGAAAATATGGAAGGCGCTGCCGCCGCCCATATTTGCAGACTATACGGAATCCCGTTTCTAGAGGTGCGCGGCATCAGCAATCTGGTCGAGGATCGCCAACCTGATCGATGGGATATTCCGGGTGCAGTGGAGGCTGCACAGTCCGCTCTCCTAAAAATTATTAGCGACAAAAGAACAGTACGTAATATGTAAGGATCACCCTTACACATTACGAGTTACGAATTGTAAGTTATGGCTAACGTTAAAATCAAATCCCGATCCGAAATCGAAGCGATGCGACGAAGCGGTAAAGCGGCATCGACAATATTGCAGCGAATTGGGGAGGCAGTTAAACCCGGCGTTTCAACCTATGAATTGGATCAGATCTCACGCCAAACGATCGAAGAATTAGGTGGGATCTCATCGTTCCTCGGCTATCAGTTTCCGGGACACGATCCGTATCCGGCGACCATCTGCGTGTCACTTAACGAGCAGATTGTTCACGGCATTCCGAGCAAAGATGTGCTGCTTAACGAGGGAGACATCGTAGGGATCGACACGGCAATCTTTTTGGATGGCTATCACGGTGATAACGCTTTTACCTTTCCGGTCGGGAAGATTACTCCCGATGTCCAAAAACTGCTTGATGCCACAAGAGGGTCTCTGTATCGTGCAATCGAGGCGGCAAAACCGGGAAACCGGCTGGGTGATGTCTGCTTTGCGCTGCAGGACGGTGCTGAATCGCACGGATTTGCAGTGGTCCGAGACTTCTCCGGTCACGGAATTGGTCGTCAACTCCACGAGGAGCCTCAAGTCCCCACCCACGGGGAAGCGGGCAGGGGTGTGCGGCTGATGGCCGGTATGACCCTTGCGATTGAGGCGATGGTCAACGTGGGCAACTCCGATATGCGTGTACTCGACGATGGCTGGACCGCTGTTACTACGGACAGCAGCCTCTCTGCGCTTTTTGAGCATACCGTAGTTATCCTTTCTGACGGACCGGAGATTCTGACCGATAACAGTGAACTTTGGGGTAAGTAAGGATTAAGAAAGAGGAGATTTTTGACGATGACAATTGCTAACGTTCATGCGCGAGAAATTTTGGACTCGCGTGGGAACCCGACTGTAGAGGTTGATGTCGAATTGGAGTGCGGCATTTTGGGTAGAGCCGCCGTTCCCTCTGGCGCATCGACAGGCGAACATGAAGCGGTCGAACTGCGCGACGCTGATTCGATTCGGTATCTGGGCAAGGGGGTACGGAAAGCGGTCGAAAATGTCAACACGATTATCGCCGACGCACTGAAGGGCGCTGATCCTTTCGCACAAGAAGCGATAGATCAAACGATGCTAACGCTCGATGGCACACCGAATAAAGGGAATCTCGGTGCAAACGCAATCTTGGGGATTTCACTCGCAGTCGCCAAAGCGGCTGCCGCGGAAGCCGGACTGCCACTCTATCAATATATAGGTGGGGCAAATGCGAAGGAGCTGCCGTTGCCGATGATGAATGTCCTAAACGGCGGTTCGCACGCAGACAATAACGTAGATCTTCAAGAATTTATGATCATGCCGATCGGCGCGCAGACCTTTGCAGAAGCCTTGCGCATGGGAACGGAGATTTTCCATAATCTCAAGGCTGTTTTGCAGGATCGGAATTATAATACAGCGGTTGGTGATGAGGGAGGCTTTGCGCCAGATCTGCGATCAAACGAGGAAGCCTTACAGGTGCTTATCGAGGGCATCGAACGAGCGAAATATGTTCCCGGAGATGAGGTGCTATTAGCACTCGATCCAGCTTCCAGCGAATTTTACAAAGATGGGGTTTATCGATTAGAAGCGGAAGCGAAACCGGATAAATCTCCTGAAGAGATGGTTGATTTCTACGCTAAGTTGGTTGACAAATATCCAATTGTCTCGATTGAGGATGGCATGGCAGAAGACGATTGGGATGGGTGGAAGCTGCTCACCCAAGCCATCGGTGACAAGGTACAGCTTGTTGGAGATGATCTCTTCGTAACGAACACCGATCGGTTGCAGCAAGGAATAGACCGCAGCATTGGTAATTCTATTTTAATCAAGGTCAATCAAATCGGAACGTTGACCGAAACGCTTGATGCCATTGAACTCGCCAAACGATTTAACTACACGGCGGTCGTCTCACACAGATCGGGTGAGACGGAAGACACAACCATTGCGGACATTGTTGTTGGGGTAAATGCAGGACAGATTAAAACCGGCTCGCTCTGCCGCACCGACCGAATCTGCAAATATAACCAGTTGTTACGGATTGAAGAGCAGCTTGGCAGCCGCGCCCAGTTTAATGGGAAACAAGTTTTCTATAATCTTCGAAAGCGTTGACTGGGTAGACTCCAACCAGCAGTAGAAGAAGGGAGCGCATTCGCGTGGGGAAAATACTCTGGGTCGGATTCGGTGGATTCTTCGGTTCAATCGGCAGATACCTCTTAAGCGGATATATTCAACATCTGATGAAAGGCACCGGATTTCCCTACGGGACATTGGTGGTCAATCTCGTCGGTTGCTTACTGATCGGATTCCTTTCCCAATGGGTAGGAGCACGCGGATTCCTGAGTCCGGAGACTCGCTTATTTGTCTTTATGGGATTGTTAGGCGGGTTCACGACCTTCTCAACCTTTAGCAATGAAACGATGAATCTGTGGCAAACCGGCGAGAGTGTTGCTGCGCTTAGCAACGTCGCCATGCATGTAATACTTGGTTTGGGTGCTGCTTGGCTGGGCCATGTCCTCGCCTACGGGATTTGGCGATAAGCTGGTTTTTCCACGCTTCGCGAGTTCTTTCGTCTTGCGTCTATTCGGCACAGGAACTGATCGAACCTCAAAACGGCTTAGATTCGTTCTATATAAATTGAAAAGAATATTTATAGTGAATTATCAAAATATGTAGCCCCTTTCGCTCCCCCTGTTTGGTAGGCGCTGTTTGTAACTGCGCCTATGCGGTGCGGTTACAAATCGCACCTACCGGTGTGATAGCCCGGATTTTCCCCTCGCCGGTGCAGCGTGTCCAAGTAATTCTAAAGTTCACCATAATAACAGAAAGAGAGAATTTAATGGCGAATGAGAAATTCCGTGTTGGATTGACCCCCGGTTTCCTTGGAGATGATGGTAAAGTTCGATTCAAGGATGTTGGATTAGATCTTTTAGAGAAAGAATCGCATGTCGAATATACATTTATTGCAACCGAGCGTCCGTATGTGCCCCCGGAGGAGATACGCGGTTTGGACGCGTTCATCGCCCTTGGCGGGAAATATCCCCGTGAGACATTTGAGGGGGCGGACAAATTGACCCTGATAGCAAGACACGGGGTCGGCTACGATAACGTTGACCTCCAAGCTGCGACCGAAGCAGATGTGATGATTGCCATCGCGCCAAGCGGTGTACGGCGTCCCGTGGCGGAAGGTATTATCGGGTTGATGTTCGCGCTCTCGAAAAACTTTTTTGCGTATGATCGCGCAACACGCGCTGGAACTTGGCGCGAAGGGTTGGAGACCGGGGTTGACTTGATCGGACGCACGCTGGGATCGGTCGGGCTTGGGAACATTGGCACCGAAGTGTTCCGCTTGCTGCAGCCGTTCGGGATGCGGTTCCTGACGTTTGACCCGTATGTTTCGCCGGAGATTGCCGAATCCCTGAATGTGGAGGTTGTCGATTTAGCCACCGTGATGAGCGAATCGGATTACGTGTGTGTCACCTGTCCGCTGACCGATGAGACACGCGGATTGATTGGGGAAAAAGAGTTCTCACTCATGAAGCCGACAGCGTTCTTTATCAACACTGCGCGTGGACCTATTGTTGACCAACGTGTTTTGACACAGGTGCTGCAGGAAAAGCGGATCCGTGCCGCAGGTGTTGATGTGTTTGAGGAAGAACCGGTGGATCCCAATGAACCGATATTGAAGTTGGATAACGTAATTGTGTCCCCCCACGCCATCGCCTTGACGGAGGAGTGCTACCGAGACATCGGTCGGATGAACTGTCAGAAGGCGATTCAGGTGTCACGGGGCGAGATTCCAGATAATGTGGTGAACCGCGAAGTTCTTGAGAAGAAGTCGTTTCAGGAGAAGTTAGCGAGATATCGGGAAGGAGCGTAGAATGAGCAGACAGGGCTTGGACAGAGAGGCGTGCTGCAACGTTTTGGTGGTTGCTATTACGCCACGCCGGGAAGATCGGCAGGTAGACTTGAAAGGGGTACGGAAAAACGTCCAGTACCTCGTCCAGCACGGTGTGGACTTCATCATGCCGGAGTGCGGTACTGGTATGGTCTATGATGCCAGTCTGGAAGAGTATGAAGCCGTGGTAGGTACATACCTTGATGCAGCTGGAGATGCGGCGTATATCGTGCCGGGTATCGGTCCGGGGTTTGGGAGATCCATCGAGATGGGACACATCGCTCGGTCACTGGGCGTCGCTGGTGTAATGATTATGCCGGTAGTTGGTCCCGCCTCCGCCAACGGTGTTTACAACGGATTCAGGGAGATCGCAAAAGCGGTGCAGTTGCCCACGGTCCTTTACCAACGTCGATTGGACATTATGCCGGTGAACGATGTCGTCAGCCTCTGTGAACTGGACGAGGTGGTCGGTCTAAAGTATGCGGTGGAGGATGTAGACGCGTTTGATCGGATTGTAGAGCGGGCGGGCGATCGTGCGGCGATGGTGTGTGGTATGGCAGAAGATCCCTGCATCGATTACATGTCACACGGCGCAGTAGGTTTCAGTTCAGGTATGGCGAATTTCGTGCCGCGAATGAGCCTGACGCTGCGTGAAAAGTTCATGGTTGGTAATAAGGCAGAAGCGGAACGTCTTCGGGTGCTGATGGTGCCGTTTGAAGATTTTCGCGGTGAAAATGGGGCTCGGTACAGCGGTTCGGCGTTACATGCCGCCATGGATTACGTCGGATTGGCAGGCGGTCCTGTCATTCCCTTTGCCGAGGATGTGCGTCCGCAGGATCTACCACGCGTTGATGTCATGATGAAGATACTGATGAAGGAAGAAACTGCATTGCGCCTAAGTTAGGGAACGCAGATTCGTGTCACCTACTGAAGGGAGTTTTCGATGATTGTTGATACCCACGTCCACGTTTGGGAGATTGACCCGCCCAAATATCCGATCGGTCCCACTTCACCCAACTGGAATTCCTACCCGGATGAGCCGGGCACCGCCGACGAACTATTGGCAGAGATGGACACACATGGGGTGGACTGGACAGTGTTGGTACAGACGAGTTGGTCCACTTGGGACAACGGCTACATCGCTGATTCCGTAGAACGCTTCCCAGACCGTTTCATTGGACATGGACTGATTGACCCACAGGACCCAAGCAACGCGGAACAGGTACGCTACTGGATAAGCGAGCGGGGGTTAGCTGGTTTTCGCTTTCACCCGATGTATTACCCTGACGAAAAGATTCTGTTGACCCGTCAGAACGAACCGATGTGGGAGGAGATTGCTTCGCTGGACGCGGTGATCCAATTCCATCTGCGTGCGGAGTTTGCAGATCAGGTGGCGGTGATTGCAGCCCGGCATCCCTCCCTAAAACTGATTCTTGATCACATGGGTTATCCCCAAGTGAATGCGAATGAAGCGGACTTTCAGCCAATTGTTGATCTTGCCCGGCACGATAACATGTATCTGAAGCTATCGGATGTCGCCAGTCGCTCTAGCCAAGACTTTCCTTACACAGATGTGCATCCGTTCATCGAGAAACTGGTAGGGGCTTTTGGACCTGAGCGGATGGTGTGGGGGACGGGATACCCGGGGCATCACCGTCTCAAACATAATTGGCCCACCTTGGATCAGGAGCTGCGGCTTGTCCGAGAGGGGCTGCCTTTTCTGACGGATCCCGAGCGCGAACGCATTTTGGGCGGCACAGCAGCGGAGATCTGGGGACTGGAATAGTATCACAACGCCAGTTGCCCCCTCAATCAGAAAAGGGTTTCCGTAGGGAACGCAGATCTGCGTTCCCTACACAAGTTGACATCTGCCAAACTCGTGAGAGTTCGGCTATAACATTGCGAACTTGATAATCAGGAGCTTTCCATGAACCAAGATAACTCCCCAGATGTCATTGGAATTGGTACATGCACAGCGGATATGCTCTTTGTCGTTCCCCAACCACCGACCTATGGGAGATCGTGGCGCGCTTCTCAATACCTTCGTCAGGCTGGTGGTCCCGTCTCAACGGCACTTGTCACCCTTGCCCGATTGGGTGTTTCTACCCGCTATGTTGGCAGAGCCGGTGATGATCCCGAAGGTGTGTTCATCCGCGAGGAATTTCAGAAGGAAGGGGTAGATGTTAGCCGATTCATGCTTGAACCGAACGTTTTCTCCCGCGCTGTTCTGGTTCTCGTTGATCAGGCTACCGGCGAACGCTGCTTCACCTCCCGCCGAGAGACCAACACCCCCTTGGCTATATCAGATCTGGACCGTCAAGAGATTGAATCTGCCAGGGTCTTGCACTTGGACGATGCCGATGAAGCCTCGGTCCAAGCGGCAAAGTGGGCAAAAGCAGCGGGTGTGACTGTGGCGTTGGATGGCACATGGTACAGCGAAGAACTTGAAGAACTGTTACTGCCGTTGGTCGATATACCTATCGTATCGGAGGCTTTCGCACAAGGATGGATGCCCGACGCCTCCCCCGAAGCAGTCGTAGAAAGACTTTACGAATTTGGTGCGCGTATCGCGGCTGTAACGCTTGGTGAGCGGGGGTGTGTTGCAAAATCGGAAGCGGGGGTTCTGACGTTTCCAGCTTTCCCCGTTGATGTGGTGGATACTACGGGTGCAGGGGATGCGTTCCACGGTGGGTTTATCTATGGTGTACTGCAGGACTGGGACGCTGCAGAAACAGTCCGATTCGCTTCAGCTGTTGCCTCGCTCAACTGCCGTCAACTCGGTGGGCGCAGCGGTTTGCCAACAGTCGCAGAGGTACATCAATTCCTGGAACAGTTTCCGGCAACGGATAGCGAATGAATTAAGTTCTATTTCGTGATGTTTATAGTATGGTAGGCGCTGTTTTCAACTGCGCCTATGCGGTGCGGTTTGCCAACAGTCGCAGAGGTGTATCAATTCTTGGAACAGTTTCCGGCAACGGATAGCGAATGAATTAAGTTCTATTTCGTGATGTTTATAGTATGGTAGGCGCTGTTTCCAACTGCGCCTATGCCGTGCGGTTAGAAACCGCACCTACCGTTTCTGGGGGCAATGCGGTGCGGTTTGGAGTGTCTCATTAATTCTAACATCTACTATAAGTTCTATTTCGTGATGTTTATAGCAAAAGTTTCACTCAATTCCTCGGCACCCTCAGAGAATATATTTGCTGATGTCTTCATCCTCCACAATCTCGGCTAACTGCTCGGTGACGTAAGCGGCATCGATTGTAATCGATTTATCCTCTCGATCTGGAGCGTCGAAGGAGAGTTCATCAAAGAGTTTCTCCATGATGGTGTGGAGTCGGCGCGCCCCTATATCTTCGACCGATTCATTCACCTGAAAAGCTAAAGCAGCAATCTCATCAATCGCATCCTGCGTGATGGTCACGTCGATACCTTCCGTTTGCAACATGGCGATATACTGCTTCTCTAACGCGTTCTTCGGTTCGGTGAGGATACGCTTGAAGTCCGCCTCATTCAGGCTTTTCAGTTCAACGCGAATTGGGAAGCGACCCTGCAACTCTGGAATAAGGTCCGATGGCTTGGAGACATGGAACGCGCCAGAGGCGATGAATAAGATGTGATCAGTGCGAACCATGCCGTGCTTTGTCATCACCGTGCTTCCTTCGATAATCGGTAGAATATCGCGTTGGACGCCTTCTCGCGAAACATCGGGTCCCGCCTTCGATTCACGCCCTGCAATTTTATCAATCTCATCCAGAAAAACGATACCTGAGTTTTCCACACGCGCGGTGGCTTCGGTAACGACATTGTCCATATCAATCAACTTCTCTGCCTCTTCCTGTGCGAGAATCTGACGGGCTTCAGAGATAGGGACGCGACGCTTCTTTTCCTGTTTGGGCAGCATACTTCCAAACATATCCTTCAAGTTGATATCCATCTCCTCTATACCACTTGGCGAAAAGATCTCGACAAAAGGAATTGTGCGGTTACTTACATTGATTTCAATGGGCTTCTCTTCTAGCTTTCCATCTCTCAGGCGTTGACGAAATTTTTCCCGAGTCCGCAGGTACCTTTCCTGTTCCTGCTCGCTAACCTCCGGCGGTTCAGTTGCATCGAACTGCTGCATTGCTAATGTGAGTGGATCTGCTCCGTCCGAAGCTTTGCCCCCTCCATCTTCATCGGTAAGTTCAACATCTTTTTCAGCAGATTCGGGAATCATCTTTGACCGCGGCGGCGGTATTAGAAAATCTAAGAGACGTTCTTCGGTGAGTTCGAGCGCTTTTTCTTTAACTATCTCTGCCTGTTCAGACTTCACCATATTGACTGCAAGGTCTGCAAGATCTCGAATCATCGATTCCACGTCGCGCCCAACATAACCGACCTCCGTATATTTTGAAGCTTCTACTTTGATAAATGGCGCTTCCACTAAACGTGCCAATCGCCTCGCAATTTCGGTCTTTCCAACCCCTGTCGTTCCAATCATGATGATGTTTTTAGGGGCGACTTCATCCCGCATATCGTCCTCAAGCATCTGGCGACGCGCTCGGTTGCGAAGCGCAATAGCGACTGAACGTTTCGCCTCCGCTTGACCGATAATATATTTATCGAGCTCCTCAACAATCTGTCTGGGGGTTAGCGCATCCGCTAACGTTTTTTGGTTCGATGAAGAATTGAGTGTTGACAATGTGTGCCTCCGTTTTCTACATTCGTTATAAAGTAGCAATGATTCCGATATTAAATTTCAAGCGTTTCGATTTCAATACTATCATTAGTATAAACGCAAATTTCGCTGGTTATTTTTAGTGCTTCCTTGACAATTTCCTTGGCGGTGAGCGAGGAATGTATCAATAAGGCTCTCGCAGCCGAGAGAGCGATAGAGCCGCCGGATCCAATACCTATAACTCCATCGTCTGGCTCAAGCACGTCACCACTCCCGGAGAGGAGATAACCGCTTTCAGCATCTACTGCGATGATCAGCGCCTCTGAACGCCGGAGCACGCGATCGCTACGCCAATCTCTCGCGAACTCGACCGCCGATCTCTGAAGATTTCCGCGATATTCATCTAATTTTTTTTCAAGGTTTTCAAACAGAGTGAGTGCATCCGCGGCTGAACCGGCAAATCCTAACAACACCTGATCGTTATAGGCACGCCGAATTTTCTTCGCACCATGTTTAATGGCAGTATCTCCCAGCGTAACTTGCCCATCACCGCCGATGGCGATCTGATTGTCACGTCGTACGGCGAGAATTGTTGTTGATCTTATCATTATGACTCCTTACATATGAAACATACGATGCACACAAATATGATAACTTCTCAATATAATATCCCAATAAAGTGAAACAACAGGAAGCAGAGAAATTGCATAATCCCAATAAAGAGTCCGCATCGGACACCTCCCACAATGATGTGGTGTCTACGGAGATAGTAAGGGGAGAGCAGAAAGGCCAGCGCAAGCCCTATGGGAACGGAGATAGGAACTGAGCCGATATAGGGGAAATAGGAGAAGCGGACTGCGTTCCAGTTCCATAGCCGTGCAGATCCAAGTTGGTCAAAGATAGTGCTGCCGACGAACGCAATACTTCCAATAGCCAAAGCGGGGAGGTAGGGCCGTTCCCAAATGTCGTTGAGACGATGATAGATGTAGATGATTATCGTTACGGCAACTATCCAAGTTAGAAGGAGACTCAGGGGCACGGCGGCTACCGGAATATCACGCAGGCTCATATAGGACAGAAGGCCGACATTTTTAGAGAACAACCAATCCAGCGGAATATAGGTGATTGATGCAACCACGCCGACAATCGCGCTACGTGACAGATGTGAGGATTGGTTCCATGGTCGGCTTACATATCCAAACAGAGCTACCACCACAAGAACGTTTAGATAAAGCAACCAAATTGAACCGAGTTTGGCATTTATCAAAAATATCAATAAAGTGGTAATACTCGCAATAATGACAGCTTTATCAGTTTGGGTGATGGTCATTGAAAATCAGGGATTAAGGGGACAGGACTCAGCATTCAGTAAAAACTGTAGGCGGGGCATCTTGCCCCGCCCTGTAGTCCGTAGGTTGGGTTGAACGATTAAACGTCAATCCCTATCAAATCCAATAGGGGCCCAGTCGCTCAACAACACCTGCTTGTAGATACAGTGAAACCCAACAAAGTATTCTTTTGTACCACGATCTGTTAGATTGTGATCTTAGCCCGCAAACATTACATTTGGCAGCTTGCCCGATGATTACAGCGTTTGCTGAATCGACAACCTCAAAATGTCAACACGCCCTAGCGTCCAGATGCCAATCGGTCCGCGTGCCATGCGGGTAGTCCAGCTTCGCGAATTTTGCGCTGTGCAGCCTGAATATCGTATCTGACCCGCTTGATGCAAATGATGTTCTCGTCGGTGTCAAGGATGGCAAAACTCGCATGGGGGTTGAGATCGCGTGGCTGGCCAACGGATCCGGGATTAATTAGATACCGCTTATCCTCTGCAAGTCCGTAGTAAAATTCGTCATCCTCTGGGTAGCACTGGGAGAATCTCGATTCTGTCGAGTAGATCATCGGAAGATGTGTGTGTCCGTAAAATACGATCCAACTCTGACTTTGACGCAAAATCGGTCGCGCATCCCAATGGCCCAGGATATAGAAATCCTCATCATGAGGACTCCCGTGTGCTATTTGAATCTCCTCTTCTAACGTTATCGGTCCTTGAGGCATACGCTGCAGATACGCTCGGTTATCGGGTCGTATCTGAACACGTGACCACATCGCACTGGCATGGGCGAGATTTTGAAAGCTGCTGCCATCCTCAATACCGGCAATCACCTTGTCGTGATTCCCGCGAACCATAGCGTCGGGTTTGAGCTCTATTAATCGGTCAACCACCTCATTTGGCTGGGCACCGTAGCCAACAATATCACCGAGAAAAACAATCCTATCAATTTGCTCTTCAGCAATTGCCGATAAGACGGCATTAAACGCTTCAAGGTTTGCATGAACATCACTAAAAATAAAGTATCGCATTCGTTTATCCCGAAGATGGCCACATTATAGCGTCTCCCTGCTAGTGCCGTAAAATCAACAGTCAAGCCACAAAACTACTGTGAACTAACGCAGGATAATCGCTATAATTTATGATGAATTAGAGAAATAAGTAGACATTTGTCAACAATGCCCATCTTTGCGAAGTTCCCAAAGTCCCCCTGACAATGGTTTCCCCCCTGATAAGTCCCGATCCATCTTTCCCCCCTGACAAGTCCCGATCCATCTTTCCCCCCTGACAAGGGGGGCTAGGGGGGTTGGGGATTTAGGCGGTTGGCTGTGCATTGGGAGTGTCTAAGTAATTCTAAAATCTACCATAATTGCAAAAACTCATACCAAGAAACTAATTTGGGGCAAAACTTAAGCCACGAGATGTATCTTCTGATCTGCTTCGCTTATCCAACCATCTTTCCAAGAATCGGATATCTTCGTTGATGAAAGTGCGTCCCCTTTCAAACAGTCGATTTCTATGTTGAGCAAGTGGTCGATTGATCCTTCATCTTTTCGGAAAAATCGTAAGCCGGAGCTAAGTTGATTATAACAGGGATTTGAATTATCCGCAAGTGAAATTAGAAAAATGTAGGGGGCAGGGTTTTTCGCTGCGCTCGGTTTCGATTGCTAAATCCAAACCCACCGCTCTTGCATTTATAGTAGATTTTAGAATTAATGAGACACTCCAACCCGGTGCGGTTCGGAAAACGAAACTACCGTTCTACCGTTTGGTAGGCGCTGTTTCAAACCCCATGTTTGGTAGGCGCTGTTTTTAACTGCGCCGTACAGTCTCCACTTTGGTAGGCGCTGTTTCTCCCGACAGGTCGGGATCCCGATTTTCGGGACGCGCCGATGCGGTACGGTGAGAAACCGAAACTACCGGCCCCGATAAATCGGGATCGAAACCGAGAAGCGAAAGTGTCCATTTATGGTGAATTAGGGAAATAAGTAAACATTAAAAGTAGTAGGCACACTCCGTGTGCCGTAACTCCGCGCCCAACGTCCTGGCCTCGCTCGTTCATAGTGTTTAAGTAATTCTAAGATCTACCATATTTTTAGAATCACCATAATCTCAACCATCTTTTTAAGGAGTTATGACATATTATGTCAGTACGCCCTAAATTTGGCTGGTATGTTGAGGGTATTGGTTGATATATTTTATCATGGTGGGGTGTGCATAATGTTTCGCTGTGGAGTATGTTAGCGATTTTGTTTGATAGGTTGTTTTGGTAGGGGCATTTATAGTGAATTATCAAAATATATAGACCCTTTCGCTCCCCCTGTTTGGTAGGCGCTGTCCGATAAATCGTGACCAGGATTTCTAACCGCGCCAGTACAGCGTGTCCAAGTAATTGAGGGGTGTGCATCATTATTGTCTGAATCAGGATTCTCTGGATTTAAGGATTTTCTGGATAGACACTGGAAAGTGAAACGGGACTATTTTAGAAAGGGACAGGGGGCATTTAGCCCCGAATACCCGGTATGTTGTCCGTCTATTCCTGGCTCATTGAGCCTAGCACTTTACGCAACGCTGTGGGTATTTTCGACATGTTTATAGCATACCGATAGCCCCATATCCCAAAGCCCCAGCGGGGCGACATGTGCCATTTGTCTGAATCGCAGATTGCACTCTCCCACACGAAAGCTATTTATGCACACCCCTCAAGTAATTCTAAAGTTCACCATAGTTTTTCTGTAGGAGGGATTTCCAAATCCCGACACTTCGCTCTAAGAGCGACTTTCCGACTCCGATTTTTCAAACAAAATGGGTAATAAGTCTAAAACTGAATAGCCCTATGTTTTGGGATACGGTGTTGCGTATATTGATCAAATAGTTGTATAATGCTCGTTGGAAACGTGCTGCCTAAACAAGCTGACGCTTGCCTCCCGCAAAAGATAAAAAACCGATCTGACAACAGAAGAGGACAGACACATGCACCGGAGATACAGTTTGGCACATCTGATTTTAGTCAGTGTTGTAGTCTTAGGTCTAACGCTGCTGATGGTATGCGTTGATGCACAAGCACGGATTGCCTTCATGTCTGATAGGGATTGGAACTGGGAAATCTATGTGATGGACAACCATGGGGGCAATCAGCGAAATCTGACTAATAATCCGGGTGATGATAGGGACCCCTCATGGTCTCCCGACAGCAAACGAATTGTTTTCAGTTCTGATAGGAATGATAGGAATGGGAACCAGCAAATCTACGTGATGGACGCCGATGGGCGGAATCCGCGAAACCTTTCCAACAATGACTTTGATGACAAGGAACCTTCATGGGCGCCGGCTGGTGAACGCATTGTCTTCGTGCGGGACCGGCAAATCTACGTGATGGACGCCAATGGGGAGAATCAGCTAAACCTCACTAATAATAAGGGGCATACGGACAGCAATCCCTCATGGTCTCCTGACGGTGGGCACATTGTCTTTACTGCCGATAGAAGGGAGAACGCTGGGAACATGGAAATCTACGTGATGGATGCCGATGGGGAGAATCAGCGAAACCTCACCATCAATAACCGTCATGACAATAATCCCTCATGGTCTCCTGACGGTAAGCACATTGCCTTTGATTCCTTTGATCCTGGGGGGCGCGGGGGAAGCCTGGAAATCTACGTGATGGATGCCGATGGGCGGAATCCGCGAAACCTCACCAATCATCCTGATAGGGATTATTCACCCTCATGGTCGCCCGACAGTAAACGGATTGCCTTTGTGTCGAATCGGACGAGGGATTTTAATCCGGACATCTACGTGATGGACGCCGATGGGGAAAATCCGCGAAATCTCACCAATCACCCCGAGGACGAGGGAGCTCCTGCATGGTATAACGCTGTTCTTTCAGTGACTCCCGCCAGCAAGACCCTCACGATGTGGGGACAGCTCAAACGGGTTGGCCAATAACCGCCATCATTGAAAAAACGGTGTTTAAGAATACAAAACCGATTTGACCACAGAGGAGGAATAACGGATGCAACGGAGATATAATCTTGCCCATTTGATTTTAACTAGCGTTATAGTCTTGGGTTTGATTCCGATGATGGTAGTCGTAGACGCACAGGCACAGATTACCTTCCAGTCTGATAGGGATAGGAACTATGAAATCTACGTGATGGACGATGATGGGAAAAATCAGCTAAACCTCACCAATCACCCCGATACCGACGTAGCACCTTCATGGTCACCCGATGGCACACGGATTGCCTTCATGTCTAATAGAGATGGGCACGTCCCTAAGGGCGGTGTTTTGACCACTTTTGAAATCTATGTGATGGATGCCGACGGGGGTAATCCGCAAAATCTCACTAATGATCCCAATAGTGACCTCTCTCCCGCATGGTCGCCGGACGGCACACGCATTGTCTTTTCCTCTAATAGGGAGGTGAACTTCGAAATCTACGTGATGGACACCGATGGGGCGAATCCGCAAAAGCTCACTAACAATCCTGGTACTGACCATCATCCGTCATGGTCTCCTGACGGCAAACGCATTGCCTTCTCCTCTTATAGGGATGGGCACTTTATAGCCGACAGTGAACTCACTTCTGAAATCTACGTGATGGACACCGATGGGGCGAATCCGCAAAGGCTCACTGAAAACCGCAAGAATGACGACTCACCCGCATGGTCACCCGATGGCACACGCATTGTCTTCTCATCCGATAGGAAGGGAGACTTTGTAAATTATGAAATCTACGTGATGGACGCCGATGGAGGGAACCTACAAAGACTCACTGAAAATCGCGATAATGACGTGTCTCCCTCATGGTCACCGGACGGTAAACGCATTACCTTTTCGTCCATTGATGGGGAGAACCACGTGGGAGATATCTACGTGATGGACGCCGACGGAGGCAATCAGCAAAAACTCACCAATCATCCGAGGAATGATGGTAATCCTGCATGGTCTTCTGTTCCTGCTTTTGCCGTTGCGCCTGCCGGCAAAAAATTCACGATATGGGGACGGCTCAAGCAGGTGAACCGATGAAGAATAATACGAAATGCGTAAGGATAAACGGAACGGCGATTCCCATTTCCTACGAATGACTCGGTTCTGTTTTGCGGTAGGGGGTCCACTCTTGGAGGCTCGGTCGTGGCTGGGTGGATCGTTGTTCCGTGCAACTACTGCAAACAAAGGATTGCCAACACAATTTGACCTTTATCGCCCCAAAGAACAAAAAACCGATCTGACAACAGAAGAGGACAGACAGATGCAACGAAGATACAGTTTGGCACATCTGATTTTAGCTAGCGTTGTCGTGTTGGGTCTAACGCTGTTGATGGTATGCGTTGACGCGCAGGCACGGATTGCTTTCATGTCTGATAGGGATTGGAACTGGGAAATCTACGTGATGGACGCCGATGGGGGCAATCCGCGAAACATCACTAACAATCCCGGTGCTGATAAGGACCCCTCATGGTCGCCGGACGCTAAACGCATTGCCTTCGTGTCTGATAGGGAGGGCCAATGGGACATCCACGTGATGGACGCCGATGGGGGGAATCAGCAAAACCTTTCTAACATCGACTTTGATGAATGGGATCCCTCATGGTCACCGGACGGCACACGCATTCTCTTTATTTCCTCGGCGGACATCTACGTGATGGATGCCGATGGGGGCAACCCTAAAAACCTCACCAATCACCGCCGCCAGAATGAATTTTCACCCGCATGGTCGCCGGACGGTAAACGCATTGTCTTTGTTTGCCTTGGGGCGGCTGAGCACACTGAAATCTGCGTGATGGACGCCGATGGGAACAATCAGCAAAACCTCACTAACAATCCTAGTGCTGATAAGGACCCCTCATGGTCCCCTAACGGTAAGCGTATTGCTTTTTCGTCCACGAGGAATGGGCAAACAGACATCTATGTGATGGATGCCGATGGGGGTAATCAGCAAAACCTCACCAATCATCCCGATAGGGACTGGCATCCCTCATGGTCTCCGGACGGTGAACGGATTGCCTTCGTGTCGAGTAGGACGAGGGATTTGAATCGGGACATCTACGTAATGGACGCCGATGGGGGGAATCCGCGAAACCTCACCAATCATCCCGAAGATGATGAAGATCCTGCATGGCTTAACCCTGTGCTTTCAGTTGCTCCCGCAGATAAAAAACTCACGATATGGGGGCGGCTTAAACAGGTTGACCGATAACTATTATTGGGAGAACGGTGTTTAAGGATAAAAAAATAAGGCTTAGGTAAAAAGAAAGTGCAAAGTGCTAAGAGAAATCGTAGGGGCGGGGTCCCCCCGCCCATAGTACGGGTCCGATAAATCGAGACTGAGGTTGGGTTCCCCAACCCCTACAAAACCTCGGTTTCTGCTGCACGATTCCTTAACATAAGCGAAACCCGCTTTAAGACCAGAGGAGGAAAGACAGATGCAACGGAGATACAATCTCACCCATTTGATTTTAGCTGGCTTTGTTGTCTTGGGTCTAACGCCGTTGATGGTAGCCGTTGCAGCACAGGCACAGATTACCTTCATCTCTAATAGGGATGGGCATGTCCACCCTAGACTCGGTTGGCCCACTTCTGAAATCTATGTGATGGATGTTGATGGGAACAATCAGCGTAGACTCACCAATAATCCCAATTTTGACTACTCACCCTCATGGTCTCCTGACGGTAAACGGATTGCCTTCTCGTCTGATAGGGATGGGCACTTTAATATGCCCGGAGGACTACCCGCTTATGAAATCTACGTTATGGATGCCGATGGGGGCAATCAGCGTAGACTCACCAATAATCCCAATAGTGATTCGTCTCCCTCATGGTCTCCTGACGGTAAACGGATTGTCTTCAAGTCTAATAGGGATGGGAATAGGGATGGGAACCGGAATAACTATGAAATCTACGTTATGGACGCCGATGGGAACAATCAGCAAAGACTCACTGACAATGATTTTTATGATTCGTCTCCCTCATGGTCCCCGGATGGTGAACAGATTGTCTTCGTGTCTCGGCGGGATGGGCACTTTATAGGCGACTTTGGACTCTCTTATGAAATCTACGTTATGGACGCCGACGGGAAGAATACGCGTAGACTCACCAATAATCGCAAGAATGATTGGTCTCCCTCATGGTCACCGGACGGTAAATGGATTGCCTTCTCGGCTGATAGGAAGGGAGACGATGTAAACTATGAAATCTACGTTATGGACGCCGATGGGGGGAATCAGCGTAGACTCACCAATAATCGCGTTGATGACGGTTCTCCCTCATGGTCGTCTGACGGTAAACGAATTGTCTTCTCGTCTCAGCGGGATGGGCACGTTCACCCTATACTCGGTTGGCCCACGTTTGAAATCTACGTTATGGACGCCGATGGGGGTAATCCTCAAAACCTCACCAATAATCCGCATAGTGACGGTAGCCCTGCGTGGTTTGGCCCTGCCTTTGCAGTTGCTCCCACAGGCAAAAAATTCACGACATGGGGATGGCTCAAACAGGTTGACTGATAATTACCATTATCGAGGGCACGGTGCGTAGAGGTAAAAGACCGCTTTAAGACCAGAGGAGGACAGACAGATGCAACGAAGGGACAATCTTACACATTTCATTTTGGTTGGCGTTATAGCTGTGGTACTGACACCGTTGATGATAGCCGTTGCGGCACAGGCACGGATTACCTTCATGTCTGATAGGGATGGGCATGTCCACCCTAGACTCGGTTGGCCCACTTTTGAAATCTATGTGATGGACGTTGATGGGAACAATCAGCGTAGACTCACCAATAATCCCAATCTTGACAGACACCCCTCATGGTCTCCTGACGGTAAACGGATTGCCTTCATGTCTGATAGGGATGGGCACGTTGATATACTCGGAGGACTACTCGCTTATGAAATCTACGTGATGGATGCCGATGGGGGCAATCAGCAAAACCTCACTAACGATCCCAATGATGATTCGGCTCCCTCATGGTCTCCTGACGGTAAACGGATTGTCTTCGCGTCTGATAGGGATGGGAATAGGGATGGGAACCGGGAAAACCATGAAATCTACGTGATGGACGCCGATGGGAACAATCAGCAAAGACTCACTGACAATGATTTTTATGATTCGGCTCCCTCATGGTCCCCGGATGGTGAACGGATTGCCTTCGTGTCTCGGCGGGATGGGCACTTTATAGGCGATTTTGGACTCTCTTCTGAAATCTACGTGATGGATGCCGACGGGAAGAATACGCGTAGACTCACCAATAATCGCAAGATTGATTGGGCTCCCTCATGGTCTCCTGACGGTGAACGGATTGCCTTCGCGTCTGATAGGAAGGGAGACGATGTAAACTTTGAAATCTACGTGATGGACGCCGATGGGGAGAATACGCGTAGACTCACCAATAATCGCGTTGATGACACGTCTCCCTCATGGTCTCCGGATGGTAAACGAATTATCTTCACGTCTCAGCGGGATGGGCACGTTCACCCTATACTCGGTTGGCCCACGTCTGAAATCTACGTAATGGACGCCGACGGGAAGAATACGCGTAGACTCACCAATAATCCGCATTATGACAGTAGTCCTGCATGGTCGAATTCACCTTTTTCGGTTGCTCCCGTGGGCAAGAAGTTTACAGTGTGGGGTTGGCTCAAACAGATTGACTGATAATTGCCATTTTAATTGGAAAGGGGTTGCCGATACACGCTGGTTGAGACCAGAGGAGGAATAGCAGATGCAACGGAGGTATAATCTCGCACATCTGATTTTTGCTGGCGTTGCAATCTTGGGTCTGATGCCGCTGATGGTATGCGTTGACGCACAGGCACGGATTGCCTTCGCATCTGATAGGGGCGGGAACATGGAAATCTATGTGATGGATAACGATGGAAAGAATCAACAAAGACTCTCTAACAATCCCATTGCTCAATGGGAACCCTCATGGTCCCCGGACGGTAAACACATTGCTTTTACTTCTAGCGAAGCTAGGGGCATTGTGGGTGGTAGACACCGGCAAATCTACGTGATGGACGCCAATGGGAAAAATCCGCGAAGACTCTCTAACAATCCCATTGCTGAATGGCATCCCTCATGGTCTCCGGATGGTAAACACATTGCCTTTACTTCTAGTGGAGGTAGAAGTACTGCGGATGGCCACTGGCAAATCTACGTGATGGATGCCGATGGCGGGAATCCGCGAAACCTCTCTAACGATCCCGTTGATGATAGGAGCCCCTCATGGTCCCCGGACGGTAGACACATTGCCTTTTCTCGTCGGAGGGGTGTAGCGGGGTTGGATATCTACGTGATGGACGACGATGGAAAGAATCTGAGAAGACTTACTAAACATCCCTCTGAGGACCAAGAACCCTCATGGTCCCCTGACGGTAAACGCATTGCCTTCGTGTCTAATAGGAATGGGAAGAACCGGCAAATCTATGTGATGGGCGCTGATGGGAACAATCCGCGAAATCTCTCTAACAATGACTTTAATGATTGGGAGCCCTCATGGTCCCCTGACGGTAAACGCATTGCCTTCGTGTCTGATAGGGATGGGAACAGGGAAATCTACGTGATAAACATCAATGGTGGGAATCTGCGAAAACTCACCAATAATCGCCATGAGGACGAAGATCCTGCATGGTATAACCCTGCTTTTGCAGTTGCTCCTGCGGGCAAAAAGTTTACAATATGGGGACGGCTCAAACAGGTTAATCGATAACCACCATTATTAAGAAAAGAATGTTTGCCGCTTCCCAGTTGCATTATTCCGTGTATCCATTTAAAGTGAAGTGGTGGGATTCGGATACCTCTCTTCGTTCCGATCCCGATTTTCGAGGACTCCGATGAATCGGAGGAGTTTTCAACCTACAGGAAAATTAAACGACCCTAGGTAAAAGAAACTTGGCCGAAATATGTGGCTGATTAAGAACAGTTATCGAATCGGATCGAATCTAAATCCCCAATCAGGGGTGTGGAGAAGGAGAAATGATCCGATCTCTGTTGAGCAGTGAGGGAGACGGAGGCATGGTTATCGGTTCGACAGCGCGGGTTGCTAACCGAATTAGTGCCGTTCAACGGTGAGTTGGCTCATGTTTTGAACCAGATCGCTTATGTCGGTGAGGTGATCGTCGAATTGGATTTCTAACGGCGAGAATGTATATTGAAAGTGGGGCGCCAAGGGGATTATCGCAAAATCGTCCTGTAGGAGAGACAGCACACGTCGCCCAATCCTCCGCCTTGTCGCTATGTTCGCCATTTGGTTGAGTTGAGAGAGCATCTCATCAACTTGGGGGTTGGCATAGCCAAAAAAGTTGTATATTCCATCGGAACAGAAGAATTGCGACAGACGACTGTGTCCAACCCCAAAAAAGATGTTAGTTAAAAAGGCATCCGTATCTTCCCGCATCTCTATAGAATTTACCACAGAAGCACCTGTTGACTTTCCAACCAGTTGAGCCAAATAGCGAAACGCGCCATCCGCGCAGGCGATTTGAAGGTCAAAGGGCAGGCGAGGAGATTGTGAGCTCTCCCCCTCTTCATCAACCTGTCCCATCCGAAGATAGAGGCTAATTGTTTGATAATCGATTGCTTCCTTAAGCAAATTACAGTTCCTTTCGTCCGATAGGGGCCCATGATGACGGTTGAGAAATAGGACGTAGTAGTTGTCCTGAAAAAAGGGCCACTGTTGACAGGGAACTGTTGTTGGGAATTGGTAGAAGGACCGCAGCGCATGAGGAGAGACAGAAAGCAGGTCTAATGTGCCACTCTCTAACGCCTTAACCGCATTGGGAGAGCGCGTGAAACGTCTTAAAGTCAACCAGTCAATGGGGGGATCTCCGCCGCGATAGTAACTTGGGTTTTGGGTGAAGCGGAAGGTTGTGGCGTCAGGACGGAAACGCTTCAGTTGATAGGGTCCAGAGGTCACGCGGTAGGGTTGGGGTGAGTGGGAAGGGTGGACGAAGATTCCGCTCAGATGAAGGGGAAAGAGTGACTCTTCTTGAGAAAGTTGAACCCGAAGTTGAGTCTTGCCATCCGGTTTAATCTCTGTGATAATCGGCGCGATGCGGCTCTCGGAAAACGCCGCGATGACCTCTTCAAGCGTGATCGGCTTCCCATCGCTCCAACGGAGGTCATCTCTCAAGGTCAACTGCCACTGTGATTTTCCTTTCACCGCCTCGCAAGCAGTTGCAAGTCGTCCTTCGATCTCGCCATTTCGGTGATACACGAGGAGCGGGTCATAGCACAGGTTTTGGAGCCAAAAATTTAGTGTCGGGTGCAGCCGGTCTGAAGGGTCCGTTTCTACTGGAATCACCTCTCCAATCTCAAGCCAACCAACGGGGACCCTCTCGTTGGAGTGCGTGGTGCGTAGGCAACCGGTGTAGGAGATGCCCATCTGTTTTTGAAACTGTTGAGCGATCGCCTTCTGATCTGGGTCTTGTGAATTCAGCAGTGACAGCACCAATTGAATTTGCTCCGGTTGCAAATAGGGTTCAGCCAACTCGTGTTGGAGAAGATTCACCTCTTTTCTGCAGCGGATGACATGTCGCTGTGAAATTCCAATGCCCTCGGCGATCTCTTCGTCGCCAGCTTGCGGGTGTTGCTTTTGATAGGCAATCAGTTTGAGGAGAGTATTGACTTTGGACATTGTGGATTGGAGCGGGGTGAATGGTTGGGTTATAGGACTTACCCACAAGACTTACGCAAAAACTCTTCCTTTGCCGGGCCGATTGGAAGGCAGGAAGATAGGAAGTAGCAAGAGGAACTATAGTAAATCCTTAGACATCAATTCTGTTTCGTAGAGAACGCCGATCAGTGTTCCCTAATGTTGATTGTGGAAATCAGTTAAATCGCCGAAGCCGTACCCCATAGCACTAGAGGTGCGACTTATGTATAGTCATTTTGTAACATATCCCAGCCCACCTTGTCAACTTCAATAGGTGCTCGATATAGGGGCATTTATGGTAGATTTTAGAATTACTTGGACACTGAAAATCGGAAAGTTCAGCAAACCTCGACTACCGGAATCTGAAAAATCTGGGCTATGCCCCCGGTAGGTGCGGTCTCTAACCGCACCGAATAGGCACCTCAAACCCGGTAGGTGCGGTTTCTCCCCGCACCGAAACGGCGCAGTTGCAAATCCTGGTCACGATTTATCGGACAGCGCCTACCAAACTGGAGAACGGTAGGTGTGGTTTCCGAACCGCACCGGTTTGGAGTGTTTCATTAATTCTAAGATCCACTATAGTATGCCTCCTCATTTGATGACTGCAATCTTGCCAGTCTTTTTCAGTGCTTCAAATTCCATCACATAGATATAAATTCCGCTCGTTACCTCTGTCCCGAAATGATTGAGAAGCAACCACTCCGTCCGCCCAGCATCGGAGGCGGTCACAGTCAATCTGTTAAGACGCTCTCCGTTGCTATTATAAATTTCAATCGTTGTTCCGGTAGGAAGGCGATCGAATGTCACAGCACCCTTGTGAAATTCGCTGGGACGGACGGGATTTGGGTAGACCCTCGTTTGTGAAAAATCCTCGAAATTGTTGAAATCCGTTTCGAGCGGCACATCAAATGTCTGAGTCGCCTCAAGCAGGTTGATAGGATTCCGATCTGTATCCCGCACGTCCGAAACGGTGATCTCATAGGTGCGACCGGGAACCAGATCGGCCGCTCGGAAGGTGAGGATGGCTCGCGTTCCCATCCGATCTCGAATTACGGATACAGGATTAATCCCAGCGAGCTGCTTTGGCTCTCGCAACAGATAGAGGCGTGAATTACCCGCGGAAGATCCCATCTGTTTATCATAGGTAACGGCAACCTGGTTATGTTGGATGTACGCGGCAGCAATCAGTTTGGGTGGGGTACGCGGCGTAACGGAAACCGGTTCAGACAGGGCGGATTCAACCCCGGCTGCATTCTTTGCGGAAACAGTGTACCAATAGGTTACATCCTTCGTCACTTTTCGATCGAGGAAACCAACAAAATCTAAGTCTTCGGCGATTGGTTCAAAGTCGGGGGGAGTTTCATCTGGATTGCCAACTGCTCGATAGACCGTATAAGATACCGCTTCCCCCGGTGTTTCCCAATCAATCCGAACTGCACGTGCACTGAGCGGTGTCGCAGATAATTCATAGGGCTGGATGTTGACGACGCTATTTGGATCGCTCGCATGGACGTGCGTGAATGTGAGCAGGTTCTCCACGCTGTTAAAATAGAGTTCGTTGAAGTTGTCCTGATTCAGGTCAACAAGGAATAAGCGCGACGTTTCCCACGCCTCGTGATGCCAAATAGGAACGAAGTTTGAGGAAACACGATCTTCAGTTGCGACGGGCATCCATTTAAAGATATAAACACTTGGATTTGCAAGTATTACCAGTTCATTCTGTAAGTCGCCATCAACATCACCGACCGCCATACTATTCCCTTTCAGAGTGAACGGCGTGATCGCCTGTGACCATATTAGCTGATAGCGCGAGACACCCCTGCCCACGACTTGGGGAGTGGAATCTACGGGCGGAAACGCGGTGAATACATGATACTTCCAGCGCGGCAGCATGGAAGGCAGATCTGCCCGCAATACTGTTCCTCCCACAATAAACTCTGGAACCCCATCCCCGGTAAGGTCGCCTGCTGCAAGCTGATATGCGTCTTCGATATCAAGTTTCAGCCGCCATGTTTCAACCAACAGATTGTCTCCGACAGATTCATAAATGAAGAGTTCACCCTCGCTATCTCCTACCATTAACTCCACGATCCCGTTCGCATCGAAATCGCCAATCGCGAATTGATCGCCGAAAACATTGGAACCTTCCGTCTCATTCTTGATGATGAGGATCTCATCATAAGTATCGTTCCCGCGGTTTTCAAAGATACGGATATTGTCGTTAAAATTATCTGCTCCGATGATCTCGATTCTACCGTCATTGTCCAAGTCAGCCAGTTGTCCGGATGAGAGAAAAGTGGATTCCCAGATGATTTTTTCTGGGTAGCCGTTTGGCGTCACACTTTCGATAAGGAAGACTCGGTCCCGGGCACCAGATAAAATCTCTAACAACCCGTCTCCGTCGGTATCTCCAACCGCTAATGGCTTAGAATCAATGGCACCGGTATGTCGAAGCTGATAGCCAGCCCCCGTCCGTTCATGAATTTCAATACCCGGAGCATCGTCGCCGATCGGAAGTCCGACAATTTCAAGTATACCGTCCCGATCAAAATCTGCAGCGACACTGCCTATGTGCATTGGTGGGAGTGTAGTCGATGTCTCGACAAATCCGTTTGGGGAAACGGATCCGCTGATAATCTCCGCACGATAGAATTTTCCGCCGTTGTCGTCCACTGTCTCTAATCCTACATCGTTACGAGAGGTAATAGATAGGTCATAACTGCCTGTTTCAAGTGAAAGCGAGAAGAAATGTTCTCGGCTTGCAGCGTTTTCCTCAATCGGTCTAAACGGAGCGGTGGCTTCACGCGCACGTTGGCTCAATGTATTAATTGTGAAATCATCTGTTGACCAAGAGACAACCGTGGCATAGCTACCATTTGTAATCTGGTTTTGCACCGTTACATTCCGCACTTGGGGTGGCGTGCGATCTACGGAGACGACAACTTCGTCCCGCAGAACCTTCCCCTCCAGGTTAGTGACCTCCAAGCGCAGGGTGTAAATGCCTTCTGTTACGGCGGACGTTTCCCAGATGAGTAGTGTTTCATTTATCTTCTGCTGCGAGGAAGGTGCATTGATGGATTGAAACACTGTTGGGACAGCGGATGATCCATATAGTAGCTGCCATGTATTAAATTTGAATCCGCCTGCCGTCCCAACAATCTCGATCTGATTCGAGCCGCCACTGTGGGTTTCCGGCGAAAGGATATTTGCTTGTAAGGAAGCACTCGCCGTCAGTGCCCGTGCCGCATTCAGATTTCCGGCGCCAACGAGTTCCGGACTCTCTGTAATCGGATCAACAGCTGACAGCAGAATCTGTCGGGCTTCGCGATGTGTCAGGCTTGGACGCTTCGATATAATCAGTGCAGCCACCCCAGACACATGCGCCGTTGCCATTGATGTGCCGGAGAGGGGACGGTATCGGTTATTGATATGTGTACTTAAGATCACATTGCCCGGTGCACCGATGTCGATAGAGGCACCAAAGTTGGACTGATAAAACTTCTGTTTGTGTTGTTCAGTTGCAGCAACGGAGATGACCTTACGATAGCCGGCGGGGAAAATGGATGCCCCCTCCGACGCATTGCCTGATGCGGCGACCATCAGGACCCCTCTCGCGTAGGCGTAATCCACAGCATCACGCAGTACGAAAGAACGCTCGCGCCCGCCCCAACTCATGTTGATAACCCGTGCGCCGTTATCTACTGCATAGATGATTGCGGCTGACGATCGGTCATCCCGTATTCCCTCTACACCGGCTCCTCGAATCGGCATTAGCGTACAGTTCCATGCGACGCCGGCAATACCGATATTGTTGTCTACCGCCGCTCCAATTATCCCGGCGACATGCGTTCCGTGACCTGATTCATCAATCGGATCGTTGTCTCCATTCTGGGAACTTCCACTTCCATCATCACTTCTTGGCTCTGAAAAATCCCAGCCGTTTACATCGTCGATATAACCATTATTGTCGTCATCAATTCCGTTGTCGGGGATCTCATCAAGGTTGACCCAGGTTTGCGAGGCAAGATCTTCGTGGGTATAATCGAAACCGGTGTCCACAACTGCGATAATGACTTCAGGATCCCCTTTCTCAATCCCCCATGCCCCCGGCATATCGATCAACGTCAAATTCCATTGTTCTTCGAAAAGTGGGTCGTTCGGGATAACGTCGGACGCCTGAGTTTGGCGAATATAATTGAGTTCGACCTCCTCAATCAACGGGTGTGCCGCGTAGTGCGCCTTAATGGTGTATAGGTCAGTAGGGATTTGAAAACGTAGAAGATAGATCCGTTCAAGGTTCCGATTGGATTCCGGGTGAGCAACGTGTGGAAAGAGAGGATAGATTGAGCGAACTCCCATTTGATCGTGCAGTTTTTGTAGAGGAGACTGGTTGTGAAGCCGTTCCAATTCTGCTTGTCCTTTGGGCGTCACACGAATCAGGAGTTCTCCCTGTGTGGATTGGGAATTGCCAGCTGCAAACACACTCTGTGCACCGATGGCTGCTGGCAGGGAAAGGATTAATAATATCAGAAGTAGGGGGCGGACTAATGCTAGAGGTAGCGAGGTAGCGAGGTAGCGAGGGGGCGAGAAATTATTTAGATCTATTTGGTTGAAGTAACCATTGATCAGGTTTATTTTCCATCGTAACGAGTTTACCGATGATGTTGTTGTATAGTTGGAAAAGTTCACCACCAACCTCCTTCGTAAGGTATTCACACTCAACAGTAGTTTCTAACCAAGACTGGGTTTCTCGCGCCTCACTCTCAGCCATGTTTAATTCATTTAGGAGTTACGCACTTCAGCCCTAATTTTATCGGTTCCGTTCCGATGCGTCAGACGTAAAGGGAGGCTTCTGTACCACAATCTGTTAGATTGTGAGCCCCTAATTCGCAAACTAACAGTTTGCGCTACTTATGTCAGATTGCCTGAACTACGAGGCTTTGAGCGTTCTACTGCGTAAGTCCTATTATTGATGAAGTCCGCGTGGTAAAGCCTTCTTCCCCACGCTTCGATGAATAGATGCTTTCGCTCCTCGTGCATGGTAGGCGCTGTTTCCAACTGCGCCTACGCGGTGCGGGTGGAAACCGTACCGGCTTGGAGTATCTCATTAATTCTAAGATCCACTATAGACATCAAGTTCCCAATAGTTTACTACCATTCTCAATCCTCCTCTTAACTCGCCCCCCTTGACTACGGCAGATTGCAATTTGGTGTTGTGTGTACCATAAGTTTAACTCGCCTCCTCACTCCCTCATTCCCTCGCTCCCTCGCCTCCTCACCCCCCCGCTCCCTCATCTCCTCTGATTAAATCAGGATTTACATACATCTGCCCAAGTGGTATAATTTAACATATCATAGCAAGAATTGGCAAAGGGAGATACACGTATTATGGAACTTTACGAAGCAGTTAGTCCACTTGATTTCAGATATTACGGGGGCAGCGAAGCGGTTATGAAGAAACTGCTGCCCTACGTGTCGGAAGCCGCCTACGTCAAATATCAAGCCAAAGTTGAGGCTGCGTTGGTTCGGACGCTTGCCAAGCACGGCATCTGTTCGCATGAGATTGCGGATGAAGTTGAACGGGCTTCGGACGAAGTAACAGCGGCAGAGGTATATGAAGAACAGTCGCGCATTCGACACAACATCCGTTCACTTGTCAACGTGATTCGACGGAAGATTAGTCCAGACGCGCGTCCCTATGTTCACCTGTTCGCAACATCGGCAGATATCCTTGATACTGCAACGGCGTTGCGTTTTAAGGAGTTGACCGACAATGTGATCCTTCCGGATCTTATCGAACTTGAACATCGACTCATAGATCTCGCACGGGAGCACGCAGAAACGGTGCAGATTGGACGGACGCACGGCCAGCATGCCGAACCGATCACCTTTGGTTACGCCCTCGCACTTTATGTCAGCCGGATCGGGAATCGGATTGAACTGATAGACCGGGCAAGTCGAAACCTGCGTGGACAATTTTCGGGTGCGGTGGGTGCGTTCAACGGACTTGCGCTGATAGTGGAACAGCCGGAACAGATGGAGGCAGACCTACTGGCAGAGCTCGGATTGAAACCGTCGGATACACATACTTCGACGCAGTGTGTTGAACCTGAGTTTATCACCGACCTCGCTTACGCGATTACCTCCGCCTACACCATCCTCGCAAATTTTGCGGACGACATCCGGCATCTCTATCGGACAGAAATCGCTGAGATCAGCAAGCAGTATGATCCCCAGTTGGTTGGCTCCTCGACAATGCCGCACAAGATTAATCCCGAAACATTTGAAACGGTGAAAGGGCTCTGGAAAGCATTCGTGCCGCGTATGACAACAGTGTTTATGGACCAAATTTTGGAACATCAACGCGATCTTACCAATTCCGCATCGAGCCGTTTCCTGACGGAACTTTTCACAGCGTTTGATTATTCAATTTATCGTTTGGTTCGCGCGTTAGGGGAGATGGATGTGAAGGTGGATAACATGGAGCGCAACCTTGAGGCGAGTGCCGGGGATACGGTGGCTGAACCGATCTATCTGCTGATGGCGTATTACGGATTCCCTGACGCTTACGACCATACCCGCAAACTTGTCGCTCAAGTACATCAGACGGGCCAACAGTTGACGGAATTGCTATGGGCGGACGAGACGCTGCAACCGTTCCTCGAAAAGCTGACGCCGATACAACAGGAGGCACTCCGTGACCCAAAGAAATATATCGGGGCCTCTGTAGAGCGGACACATGCGACCTGTGATGAGTGGGAAAAGCGGGTGAATCATGTCTTGACAAGCTGCGGATAGAAGGGTTCTACTCGTCATAGATGCTCAGGACTTGGTAATCGTCAATAAATGGATTTATAGTGAATTATCAAAATATGTAGCCCCTTTCGCTCCCCCTGTTTGGTAGGCGCTGTTTGTAACTGCGCCGGTACAGCGTGTCCAATTAATTCTAAAGTTCACCATAGTTTTTCTGTAGGTGCTTGCATCCCGCCTGTCCCGATGTATCGGGGATTTATCGGGGAGGGATTTCCAAATCCCGACACGTCGCTCTAAGAGCGACTTCCCGACGCTGACTTTTCAAACAAAATGGGTAGTAAGCCTAAAACTGAATAGCCCTAATCCTTCGGTAGATCGTAATAGCATCCTTTCATCAAATCATGCTATAATATCTCTGTACTGATAATAATGGACAGTAGATTGAACAAGAGGAGATTTTGAGGAGAGGAAAACGGTCATGTCAAACACACTATTTCCCACAACCGTCATCGGTAGCCTGCCCCGACCGGCGTGGGTACGGGAGCTCATCCTTGATCGAAAGGATGGAAGGATATCGGAGGAGGAAACCGATCGGCTGCTTGACCCGGCGATTGAAACGGCGCTGTATCTGCAAGAACGCGCGGGGATGGATGAACTTACGGATGGCGAATGGCGGCGGGAAAGTTACGTCAAAGTCTTCGCTGACCGGGTACGGGGTTTCCAAGCGGATCTGAATCCCAGCGGTGGGCTGCCCTACCCGGCGGTGGTGGAACCGATTGAGTCTTATCGTCCCTTAGTGGTTGATGAGATCCGCTACATCCGAGGGCGTACCCAGCGACGTATCAAGGCAACCTTGCCTGCCCCCTACATCATCGGACGGCGGATGTGGCATCCCGAACACTCAAAGGCTGCCTACCCGACTCGCGAGAAGTTAATGGCTGATTGTGTGCCGATTCTGCGACAGGAGATTGAGCTGCTCCGTGAAGCAGGGGCGGACACGATACAACTCGATGAGCCATGGCTGAGCACCATGGTTGATCCTGAATTTCGAGAACGGGAGGGTGTCACCGATGTCCGGTATGAGATAGACCAGTGTATAGATTTCATTAACCAAACGTTGGACGGGATTGAAGGTGTTGAGACAGGGATGCATCTGTGCCACGCGCACTTTGACCGTGAACACGGGACAGAGGGTCCCTATGACCTAATCATGCCCGCTTTAGCAAAGGTTCGGGTTGGCACAATTTCAATGGAATATGCGACCCCGGTTGCAGGTGGTTTAGCGTCGCTGGCTCAGTTTCCTGAGAATGTCCGATTGGGGCTTGGGTGCATCGACCATTGTGATCGGCAGGTGGAAACGCCAGACGATGTGATAACCCGCGTGGAGGCAGCAATGCAGTATGTGGACAAGGAACGGATTACGCTGCATCCAGATTGTGGATTCTCACCATCAGTTCAGAACCCCATGGATTTAGATGAAGCGTATCTGAAGCTAAAGTCGATGTGTCAGGCAGCACAGCTGCTCCGTGAAAGGTATGCCTGATAGCAACGCTGAAGGGAGACCGAAATGACAAAGCCAGAAGTAGACGCCGCAAATCAACTTTATAAAGAAGCGGTTGTAATCGATTGCCTGAATGTGAGCAATTGGGAGAGTCCGGCTGTGTTCCAGAGTTTGCACGCCGGCGGTGTAACAGCCATCAACGCCACGGTTGCGACGTGGGAAAATTATCAGGAGACGTTGGACAATATCGCTGCGTGGTTTCGTCGGCTTCGGGAATACAGCGATATCCTTGTACAGGTAAAGACTGTGGACGAACTCCTTCAAGCCAAACAAAACGGCAAAGTCGGTATAATTTTCGGGTCTCAGAACGCTTCTCCTATCGAGAACGACCTCGATCGACTTGCGCTGTTTCATGCGTTGGGAATGCGGGTTATCCAAGTGACCTACCACGAACGCAATCTGCTGGGAAATGGCTGTTGGGAACGTAGAGACGAAGGACTAAGTAACTTTGGCGTTGACGCGGTTCGAGAGATGAATGCACTCGGTATCCTGATCGACCTTTCTCACGTTGGCGATCGCACTACGCTGGAGACAATCGAAATATCGGAAAAACCTGTCGCGATCACCCACGCGAATGCCCGTTCCTATTTCAATCATCCCCGAAACAAGACGGACGATGCGCTGAAGTTGTTGGCGGAGCGTAACGGCGTAATCGGTGCAACGTCCATCACCTCCTTCCTGCCTACCCAATTTGAATCCACCTTAGAAGATTATGTGAATGCGATAGATGACATGGTGGAACGGGTGGGAATTGACCATGTGGGAGTTGGGACCGACTTTACGCAGGATCAACCGGTCTCTTTCTGGGAGTATATTGGCGCGCAGCAAGGAACAAAATATCCATCTACTTTTGTAGATCCAGCCGTGCGTTACGACCTGTTACCGATGTCTCCCAAGGGCTTTGAAACACCCGACAAATTTCCAGACTTGAGAGCCGCGCTGCTAAAACGCGGCTACAAACCGGACGAGGTTGCTAAAATCCTTGGTGGAAACTGGCTCCGGCTCTTTCGGGAGGTCTGGGCGGAGTCAATAAATTGCTAGGTTCTGTTGACATTTATCAGTCCGTAGGTTGGGTTGAACGGTTAAACGGGAATCCTTATCAAGTGCAATAGAGGGTTGGTCGTCCGACAATAACTGCTTATAGACAGATAGAGTGAAACCCAACAAAGTTTTTCATCGGGAAATCTCCTTTTCAAATAGTATTTTCGTAAAAGTGGTCTTTTGTACCACGATCTGTTAGATTGTGATCCGAATTCGCAAACTATGGTGAATTAGGGAAATAAGTAAACATTAAAAGTATTAGGCACACTCCGTGTGCCGTAACTCCGCGCCCAACGTCCTGGCCTCGCTCGTTCATAGTGTTTAAGTAATTGAGGGGTGTGCATGATAATTGTCTGAATCAGGATTTTCAGGATTTAAGGATTTTCAGGATAGAAACCGGAACGTGAAATGGGACTATTTAAGGACGGGACAGGGTGCATTTAGCCCCGAATACCCGGTATGTTGTCCGTCTATTCCTGGCTCATTGAGCCTAGCACTTTACGCAACGCTGTGGGTATTTTCGACATGTTTATAGCATACCGATAGCCCCATATCCCAAAGCCCCAGCGGGGCGACATGTGCCATTTGTCTGAATCGCAGATTGCTCTCCCACACGAAAGCTATTTATGCACACCCCTCAAGTAATTCTAAAATCTACCATAAATGAGGTTTCAAAAAATAAATCGGTAATTCTATATTTCCCCCAGACCCGGTAGGTACGGTTTTCAACCCTGGTCTCGCCTGTCCCGATTCCATCGGGGATTCATCGGACCGCACCGGACATCGCTCGGAGATTACCCAATTATAGTGAATTATCAAAACATGTAGCCCCTTTCGCTCCCGGTATTTGGTAGGCGCTGTTTGTAACTGCGCCGGTACAGCGTGTCCAATTAATTCTAAAGTTCACCATAATAAATTATAGTGAATTATCAAAACATGTAGCCCCTTTCGCTCCCCATATTTGGTAGGCGCTGTTTGTAACTGCGCCGGTACAGCGTGTCCAATTAATTCTAAAGTTCACCATAATAAATTAATCTTCATACAGTTTGCGCTACATTTATCTGACAATGTACTAAGTGCCGTTACCATTTGATAGCACGTAGGTTGAAATGCCAAATCCAACATTTCAATGTACCAATGCACCAGCATAGCCCCAGCGGGGCGGTATGTTTATAGACAGGTAATAGCTTTCACTAATCAAGCCCCAGTTTTGAATCCCGCCTGTCCCCTAGCCTCGATTTATCGGACGATGTATCGGGGATTATAGTGAACAATATAAATATGTAGACGTCCATCAATAGTGCCCCTTATCGAAGCCTCATGAAGTCCCCCTGACAAGTTTCCCCCCTGATAAGTCCCGATCCATCTTTCCCCCCCTGACAAGGGGGGCTAGGGGGGGTTAGGGGGTTGGTTGTGTGTCGAAAGTGTATAAGTAATTATAGAATTCACCATAATCGGGGCGGGGCGACATGTGCATCACATTGGGGCGATGCCCTATAAATCAGATCATTGGGTGAGGTAAAACAACGGAGAAAGGAAGACCGATGGATTCAAGCCGGGGAATATATCAGGATAGCGAAGGAATCTCGTTTGCCGACATCGTTCTGCGTCATCATGATGGACGGCCGTTGGCGTCTGTTCGGGTTCGGACAGCCGGACATACCCACACAGGTGTCGCCAGTTTTGTCGTTGCGGACGAAGGACTTGACCTGGTTTATGAGGATGGATCGTGGGACTGTCGGGAGTGGCAGTGGTGGAAGGATCACGGGCGTGGCGATGAAAAGTGGCCCCGGTTGACATCAGCAGCTTCCGGTTACGAGGAGCGAGGAAACGAAATCTGCGTTACAAGTCAATACACATGCGACAACGTCCGAACCTATCAAGAATGGTTCTTCCAACCTCAAGACCGTGATGACATACTCACATACAACTGTCGGCAAACAGTCCAAAATTGTGGTCCCATCGATTTGATTGAGTATGCCCAATTCTTCGCGTGCTATACCGAAACCAACAGAGAAAAGAGCCAATTCTATTGGTCAGCGGATAAAGGGTTCAAGAGTTTTGAAAGCCTCGGCGGGAGACATCTGGACGCTTACATCGTTGCGCCTGAATCAACCTTCGAGCAACTCGGCGTCATCCCACACGCGCTGAGGGGTGACGGCAAGGTTGCAGATACTTGGTATCGACCGGTGTTGGTAGGTCATCCTAGCCCGAAAGGTTGGCGTCATATCGTTCTCACCGAACCTGATGCGACAGCCGGACTCGCCTCCGGTATGGGGGGCATTGCGATGGATTACATTGCCTATCCGGGCACCGATACTTTCACGCAGGATGAATCCTTTTCGATTCGTGTCCGGCACCATATTGTCAAGATGCCCGATTCAATTCAGGAAGATTTAGTCAAGGAACTTTGGGAGGCGTTTGCGGCTGACCTCGTGGACTAAGATTATGGTAGGGCTATTTATGGTGAATTCTAAAAACAGATAGACACTTTCGCCCCCGGTATTTGGTAGGCGCTGTCCGATAAATCGTGACCAGGGTTTCCAACTGCGCCTATGCGGTGCGGTTTCTCCCCGCACCTACCGAGGTGATAGCCCGGATTTTCCCATCCCCGATAGGCGAGGTTTCCTAACATCGCCGGTACAGCGTGTCCAATTAATTCTAAAGTTCACCATAGTTCTTCTGTAGGAGGGATTTCCAAATCCCGACACTTCGCTCTATGAGCGACTGCCCGACTCTGACTTTTCA
Organism: Candidatus Poribacteria bacterium; assembly: GCA_965204355.1. Lineage (GTDB taxonomy): Bacteria > Poribacteria > WGA-4E > WGA-4E > PCPOR2b > PCPOR2b. Next base: position 4,511,145 of record OZ241983.1, on the reverse strand, counting down.
AACAAAATGGGTAATAAGTCTAAAACTGAATAGCCCTAAGATTGTGGGTTACGTATAGATCTTCCAATAGAATCGTGCTATAATAACCTAAGTTGCTAGGGCGTGTTGACATTTCACCACAACCAGATAATTGAGGAGTCCACAATCCGCCGTAGGGGTTGGGTCTCCCAACCCTTTGTTTGTACCTCTGTATCAAGTTTCCAAAATCGACGGTTGGGTGTCGAGATATGAATCTCGACCTACAATTGATTCAACCTGTCTGGTTTAAGACGCTCAATCCGCGTTGGACAACGGGCGAGGGAACCTCGCCCCTACGCTTACAGACAATTTCACATAAATGTCAACAGAACCTAGTTGTTGGAAATTCATCGATTTTCTTTAGGTTAATAGGTTTAGCACTTCGCTCCAGAGGAGCGATATGTCTATAGAACGGCGCTAAGGTCAACACCTGCGCTCCAGCGGAGCGCAATGTGTATGCACAGCAATAGGGTTAATCTACTAAGATTGCCACACATGCACACCCCTCAATGTAACTCATATTCTCCCGGTTTGCCACGTTTCTTTTAAGCATCAACTTGCGCTATAATATCATTGCCCCTGATACGACTCAACTTCCACTAATATCCACATCCTCTCGTCAGAATGGAGTAAACCGATGGAAACAAGTATTGAGCGACAAAGAGAGCAACTCATGCGGGAGGGATACGTCATTGTACGCAACATAATTCCGCCCGACGAATTAGAACGACTGCGCCAAAGTGTTGACACTATTATCGACAAAGCACCCCCTTCGAGCCGAGTGATGGTAACCGAATGGGTGGATAAACAGACCGCCAACGCTGTGGAGTTCTATTTTGATGACCGCACCCTTGGTTTCACCCGCAGATTGATGGACGCTCTCGATGTCGCCCCACAGGGGATGTGGGTGTTGTGTCACTCGGGAACAGGTTGGCACCGCGACATCCATCCCATTGATATGGCACCCCTTGATGGATTGCAAGCGGATATCCGACTCAACGGTCCGCCCTACCTACAATGGAATCTTCCGTTGTATGATGATAGCTACTTACACGTAATCCCCGGCAGCCATTTGCGGCGTAATAACGAAGCGGAAAGCAGAAAGGAGCGTCGGATGGGGGTTGTTCCACTGCCGGGAGAGATCACTGTAGACCTCAAAGCCGGCGATGGCGTCGTCTACATCAACGGCATCCTGCATAGCGCCACACCAAACGGGGATAACAAGCGCCACACACTTCACTTTGGCTATCAGTCATTCGGTGCCAAGGGATTTACCCATTTCTTCCTCCCTGCTACAATGGGCGTTGATTTTGTAGAGCATCTATCACCACAAGCTGCTGAACAGTGCCATCACTTCGAGGGGCTCCACGTCAAACGGCACGACGACATTGCATTCACACTCCGCGCTATCCTTGATAAAGATCCAAACGCTTTTATGGAAGGATTGGCAAGGATTCATCGCAGTGAACATGCCCGGATGACTACGTTAGTTGTCCTGTCAAAGATTGCTTACCTGATTCGAGAATACAAAGATTCTGACGCAGAGGAATCCACGGATAGTCCATGCTTCCAACGCATGGCAGACCATTTTACCCCCGATGAATTGGAACAGCTTTGGGGGCGATTCGGTGTCCTAGATCGCAAGCTGCAATCGGATACAGAGCAGTATGAGCCGTTGTTTCAGAGCGGTCCAATGAAGTATCACTTTTTCGATATGCCTCAAGATTTTGGCGTTGACGATTTTATTGCCAGTTGGAATTGATAGCTGTCAGCCAATCGAGGTTTTTACCATCTGCAGTAGGTACAACACTTAGTAAAGGAGACCCACCATGTCTCAACGTCTGGTCTATTTCAACGGGGAGTTTATCCCCGAACAGGAAGCACGCATCTCCATCTTTGACTCTGCGTTGCTGTTCGGCGATATGGTTTTTGAGGTGACCCGTACCTTTAACCAGAAGCCCTTCCGCCTGCGCGAACACCTGGATCGACTCTATGGGTCGATACGCTATGCAGAAATTGATTGCGGTCTTACCATAGATGAAATGGAAGCCGCTACCTATGAAACCATTGAGAAGAACTTACCCGCTCTCAATGACTTGGATTTCCAGATTATGCACGATGTAACCCGCGGGGGTTATCCACTTTACGAAGGGCTCATCAAAGAAGGTGCTTCCCCCATCGTGTCTATTAACGTCTTTCCACTGATCCGTCACGTCGGCGGCCAAGCTGATAAATATGAAACTGGATCACACTTTGTCATCACACCGCAGCAGTCAGTCCCTTCTCGTTATATCGACCCCAAAGCGAAAAACCGGAGCCGCATCTTCTACAAACTCGCTGAACTTCACGCTAGCAAGTTAGAGGAAGGCGCAATGGCGTTGCTGACCGACGAGCACGGCTTCATCACCGAGGGAACGGGCAACAACTTCTTCATCGCTCGCGATGGAGAGATTTTCACCTCAAAACCCAACGATATTCTACGTGGGGTATCTCGGCACGCTTGTATGGATCTCGCCTCCACGCTCGGTATCCCTGTCCACGAAGCCGACATTGAACCCTACGATGTACGAGAGGCGGATGAAGCGTGGTGGACCAGTACCACCATCTGCATGATGCCGGTTACCCGTTTCAACTTCCAACCGGTCGGCGAGGGAAAACCCGGTCCCATTTATCTGAGACTGCTCGATGCTTGGTCGAAGGAGGTCGGTGTGAACATCCCAGACCAAGCCCGTGAATACGCAGAACTCGCTAAAACTTGGACGCCGTAATCCTGTTTTTTGAAGTTGTTTTGATAGGAGGCATTGCCCCGAAGAACAAGATCACTATATGCTTCACAGAAAGGATTTCATTCAAATGAAAAAGGTTTTTACCGTGCAAGAAGTCGCTAAATTTTTGCACGTTGCTCATGCGACAATCTACGCGGAGTTGAAACGTGGAAAACTACCACACAGCCGTGTTGGTCGGAAGTATCTAATCACCCGGCAGAATCTTGAGGAATACCTCTCGCCGGAGGTCGTTCAGGAACTGCTAGACACAGAAACTGAAAAAATCGGTGCTACTTGGCTTGATATAACCACCGAAGATATGGCAAAAGGCATTGCTGCTGCGGAGGCAGATGTTCCCGTTGATGAGTTTTCTGCTTGGCACAAACTGATGCAAGCCGCTGTCAAACCTTTGGAAAAGTCATGATGAGTCCTAGCGTTCAATTTGATATCGGTGAAATTCTGTGGGTTGACTTCCCGCAGCGAATTCCACCCGGTCATGAACAACTTGGACGACGTCCCGTTATTACCGTCGGAATTCCAGAACTCGTGCAACCGATTCCGTATCGTGTGCTTCTCGTTGTGCCGCTGACTCGTACCCGATCTCAGGGATCCTTATTTCCACTGATTCCGGCCGGTATAGGTGGACTCCCTGCTGATAGTACGGTATTGATTTATCAAATTGGCGCAATTGATGCACGGCGAGTCGTTGGACATTTGGGGTATCTGTCGAGCACAGAAATGGCTCCAGTTTGGGCTGGATTGAAGTTAATGTTTGGATTTCGTGAGGATGCGGAGTTATGATGACAAACGCAATGGAAATAACGATACTATTGAAGTCTCTTTAAGGAGAATAAAATAGTGGTAAGATTAAACAACACAATGAATCCCCCCGGATCGGGTGAAGGACCGGGACAACTCTTGAAGCGTCGATTGCGAAATGGTGATGTCCTCGTCGGTGGTATGGTCGCCGAGCATCTTCGGCCATCGCTGGTAAAACTATATGTGCAGGCGGGCTTCGATTTTATGTATATCGAGTACGAGCATGGGTTCTTTGAGATGACTACCTTTGCGGATTCGGTCCTATGTGCCCGTGATAACAATCTCCCTGTCATTGCCAAGACACCGCAACTGGAACGCGCCGAGGTCGCAAAGCTGTTAGAGTGCGGTGTTGTTGGAATCCAACTTCCTCGTACCGAGACACGGGCGGAGGTCGAAACGCTTCGCAGCTATCTCAAGTTTCCGCCAGCCGGTACGCGGGCGGTCGCGCCCGGATATGGCAATAGCAGCTACGTTCAGCCCGCTAACTGGAAAGCGTGGATGGATGAACAGGATGAAGAGACAACACTGGTCGTTCATATCGAAACGCGACGCGCTTACGAAAACGCCGAAGAGATCATCAGTACGCCGGGGGTAGATATGGTCTATGTCGGTCCCGGCGATTTCTCCATTGAGATGGGGCACCCCGGCGAGTATGATCATCCAGAAGTGACGGGGCCCATGGGAGAAATTCTCCAGATCTGTAAGGAGCACGATGTTTATTTCGGTACGACCGCATCTGACGCAAATGCTGCGCGAGAATGGGTGAGACATGGAGCGCAGTTTTTCGAGACGGCAGATGAACTGGCTTTCATTCATGAAGCGGCGTCAAATCTGGTGAATGAGTATCGGCAGTTTACGCCGCAGTCCTAATACACCCTTGATCCCCTTTTAAAGCAACTATGGTGACTGCTAAAAACAGCTAGACGCTTTCGCTCCCCGTGTATGGTAGGCGCTGTCCCATAAATCGTGACTAGGATTTCCAACTGCGCCGTCCAGTCTTCAGCTTGGTATGCGCTGTTTCCAACTGCGCCGATACCAAAGTCCCCCTGACAATGTTTCCCCCCCTGACAAGGGGGGCTAGGGGGGTTGGGGATTTAGGGGGTTGGTTGCGCATTGGGAGTGTCTAAACAATTTTAAAATCTACTATATATCTGACAGATTACCCGTTACGGAAGGATATCAACCGATGGAAACCCACCCGGAACATACTTGGGGACACACCATCCCATTCGGGGAAGAGTATTACCAAAACGCGGTTAAGTTATTACGAGAAATTCGTGATGATGCAGCGATCATGGCTGAAGTCGCGGCGAAAGCGGCAGATGCAATCCGTGCCGGGAACACGGTCTATGCCAACATAACGACAGGGCACATGCCGAGCTATGACCTAGTGAACGAGCGAGAGGGTAATCCGGCGCAGTTCGAGTTTACCGGGGCTGACACGTGCACACCGGAGCAATTCGCAGCGATGCGGGCGGGCGATGTGCTGCTCACCAATCACGTCAGCGAAGCGGTGCGCGATGCCCGTGATGCTGGTGTATATGTTGTCGTGTTCACTACCTGCTATGTCAATAACCGAGATACACCTCCGGGCAAGGTTGTGCCGAACCCCCATGATTGGGTGCCAGAGGATGTAGCATCGCGTGTTATCGATTCGCATATTCCGTGGCATCAGGGATTGGTGCGTGCGCCGGAAATCCCAGAGATGGAGATCTGTCCCGGATCGGCAAACGGATCGTGCGCGATACACTGGATGATAACCGCCGAAGTTGCCCATTCATTATCAACGGGTCAGCCGCCGACGGGGACCATTGGCCGACAATATGTGGACCTTCTCTTGGATCGACTTGCCGATGTTCATGCTCAAAACTTGGAACAGATCAACGAAATTGCGGTGATAATAGCGAAACGGATTATTGGCGGTGGGCATTACTACGTGCGGAGTCGTAACGAGGGGATTCAGAGCGAGGCGAGCGGGGTCGCACAAGGGTTGATGATGTGCAATGCTTTTGAACCGCGCCCTGCGAGCGAGGGCGGCGATAAGGATGTTTTTCTGATTGCCGCAGTCAGCGCTAACGACCCACAAGACCTTGCTTGGGCGGAGGAGGCAAGATCCAACAGTAACTACATCGTTGGTATTGGTCCCTCCAATAGTGATGGACTGCGTGACCGCTGCGATGTCTATTTCGATGACCGTTGCGACGAAGCGGCTGGTGTTATCCCCATCCCCGGTCACCCTGATAAAGTCTGCCCTGCCACCGGTATCCTCAACAACATTATCATGTACATGCTCACAGCACAGTTTGTGGATGAGATGTGTCGCCGTGGTGCCGTGCCGTACTTCCTCATGGGAGCTTACCGCGACGGCAGCGCTTATAACAGTGTGATGCGTCCCTTCTGCTTGGAACGTGGATATTAACCAATGGTGTTGGTTTGCAGCTGTTAATAGCGTGATGCGTGAAAATCATTGGTGCATCGCTTCATCTAGCCCCAGAGGGGCGATATCTGTATCCGAAGGGTGGAACGTAAGAAGAATGAATGAACTAATGAACTCCCCGATGAATCGGGATCTAAACCGACTTGAACAATGTGGAAACGGCTTTCTCACTAACTAGTACACTGTCAGATAAATGTAGCGCAAACTGTTAGTTTGCGGGGGCTCACAATCTAACAGATTGTGGTACAAACGCCGCCTTTAGACGCTCCCTCAGCCAAGGGGCCTTGGACATGGCTATCCAAGTCTCGGACTTTCGGAACGTAGCCATGAGGCAATTATCATGATTTATTTGACAGAACACTAGTACATTGTCAGATAAATGTAGCGCAAACTGTTAGTTTGCGGGGGCTCACAATCTAACAGATTGTGGTACAAACGCCGCCTTTAGGCGCTCCCTCAGCCAAGGGGCCTTGGACATGACTATCCAAGTCTCGGACTCTCCCCGATAAATCGGGACAGGCGGAACGTAGCCGTGAGGCAATTATCATGATTTATTTGACAGAACACTAGTACATTGTCAGGTAAATGTAGCGCAAACTGTTAGTTTACGGGGGATCACAATCTAAATGAGGTTTCAGAAAATAATTCGGTAATTCTATATTTCCCCAAGCCCGGTAAGTGCGGTTTCCACCCGCACTGGACATCGCTCGGAAATTACCCAATTATAGTGAATTATCAAAATATGTAGCCCCTTTCGCTCCCGGTATTTGGTAGGCGCTGTTTGTAACTGCGCCGGTACAGCGTGTCCAATTAATTCTAAAGTTCACCATAATAAATTACACTTCATACAGATTATGGTACAAACGCCGCCTTTAGACGCTCCCTCAGCCAAGGGGCCTTGGACATGGCTATCCAAGTCTCGGATTCTCGGAACGTAGCCGTGAGGCAATTATCATGATTTATTTGACAGAACACTAGCACCAAAGGTTATTAGTGAAACAGGCTTAAAAACAGCGGGGAATGCCCCCAAAGGGATTGATTCAAATGCGCTATAAACAAATTGAAGTGGATAACAGCGACGCACAGGCGTTTGATAAACTGCTCGCCGGAGAGATATTCACTTCAACTGAGGTTCAGACAAATCTTGAAATCCTTTGCGATGATTTGGGCAGCCGATTTGCGGGGACCACGGCGGAGGCGGAAGCGGCACAATTTCTTGAAGCGACATTGCAGCGCTACCAACTCAAGGATGTCCACAATGAACCGTTTGAGTACAACGGTTGGAGGCGTGGAACTGCTAAATTGAGCGTCACCTCCCCCTGGCATAGAGAGCTACCGTGTCTGTCCATGCCGATGTCACCGTCAGGCAAGTGCAGCGGAAAAATCATTGATCTTGGGACAGGTGCACCCGAAACCTTCGAGGCATTGCAGGGAGAACTGAAAGGAAACATTGCACTGGTGAACATTGCAAACCCAGCCTCAGCGGGCCGCTGGGTACATCGGACGGAAAAGTACAATAGATCCACCCTTGCGGGTGCCCAAGCGTTTATCTTTGTGGGAAATCAGGACGGCTACGGACCGATTACCGGCGCATTGGGCTTCAATCGGTGGGGACTGATACCCGGAATTATGGTTTCTAAGGAGACGGGAACGCTTCTCCAACGCACTATCCGGAGAAACAGTTCTGTCGAAGTTCACATCGAAACTACCGATACCCTCGCCAAGAAAACATCGTGGAACATTATCGGAAACGTGAAGGGTAACGCAGCAAACGAGGATATGGTCGTCATTGGCGTTCATTACGATGGGCACGATATTTCTCAAGGTGCGGAAGATCCCGCGTCGGGACTGGTCGCGGGATTAGAGGTTGCACGCATCCTCAGTATCTACGCCGATCAATTGAAACGAAATGTTCGTTTTGTCCTGTTTGGGGTTGAGGAACTGGGACTTATCGGTGCACATGCGTATGTCAACAGCCATCCAGAGGATATCGCAAAGACGAGGTTCATGTTCAATTTAGACTCAGCCGGAGGTGGAGGTGGGAAAGGGTTGATGGTTTACGGTCCAGATTCGAGGGCCTATTTTCGCGGGATGGGGCAGCAAATGAATGAGAACCTCATGGTAGACTTTGATGCGTCTCCGCTGCGCGAACCTGACCATCTCTCTTCCGATCACTACCCCTTTATGGCGAAGGGCGTCGCCTGCGGGTTCATCAGAGATCCATATAGCTACACATGGCCCGGATTCTATCATACCGCACACGATACAGTCGATAAAGTTGATCTTCTCAAAGTGAAGGAAGCTGCATTTCTATGCGCTCGGTTGGCTTGGAGAATCGCAAACGACGATGATTGGCCCTTCAAACAGATGAGCGAGAAAGAATTAGCGGAACAGAAAAAGACACCGGAAGTCAGTGAAGTCCAACGAATTGAGAATGCTGTTGAGATGCTCCGACGACCCGACGGATAGCTTCGCTCCAGAGGAGCGATATGTCTATAGAATGCCGATACAGCCAATGCCTGCACTCCAGCGGAGCGCAATGTGTATACACAGCTAATACGATTACTCAAATGATGCGACTATGACCAAGATATCTACGTATACACACCCTTCAGACAATTATGGTGAATTCTAAAAACAAATAGACACTTTCGCCCCCCATATTTGGTAGGTGCTGTTTCTAACTGCGCCGTCCAGTCTTTAGCTTGGTAGGCGCTGTTTTTAACTGCGCCGATGCGGTGCGGTTAGGAACCCTCGCTGGTACAGAGTGTATAAGTAATTCTAAAGTTCACCATAATTCTAAGATCCACCATAAAAATCTAAAGAAAGCGTACCTCATGTTTGACAATTTCACGAAAACCCAAATCAAAGCCAATGGTGTTTCTATCAACCTCGTGTACGGCGGGGTTGGACCGCCGCTGCTGTTACTGCACGGATATCCCCAAACCCACGTTGAATGGCACAAGATCGCTCCTAAGCTCGCCGAGCATTACACCGTTGTCGCTCCGGATCTGCGTGGCTACGGTGACAGTGAAAAGCCTCCCGCGTCGGAGGGTGATCTGAGCGTCTATTGCAAGCGCACGACCGCCCAGGACCAAGTCGAAGTGATGGCTGAACTCGGCTTTGAATCGTTCCATGTTGTTGGACACGATCGGGGGGCGCGTGTCGGACATCGCATGGCACTTGATCATTCCGAGCGGGTGAGAACCTTCACCTCACTTGACGTTGTGCCATCGCAGGCTGCTTTTGATCACATGGACAGCCAACTTTCCTTCGCTTGGTTCCATTGGCATCTGATGCGTCAGCCATCGCCGCTGCCGGAAACGTTGATCGGTAACAGTGCCAAGGTCTATCTGGACTTCCTGTTTGAGCGATGGACTGCAATCGACGGCTCAATTACCGACGAGGCGTATGCGGAATACCTCCGTTGTTTTAACAATCCTGACACCATCCGCGCCACCTGCCTTGACTACCGGGGTATAGAGCTTGACCTGATGCACGACGAAGCTGATCGAGGTCGAAAACTCACCTGCCCCGTGCTGTTACTCTGGGGTAGCAACATGGCAAAGCGTCCGGGATGGCAGACCGGTGCAAACCTTGATATGCTCACCGTCTGGCGGGAACGGGCTGTTGATGTGTGTGGAAAACCTCTCGACTGCGGTCATTTCTTGCCCGAAGAACTCCCGGCGGAAACGACGGCTGAACTCCTAACATTCCTCTCTGCCCATTAAAACCCAATCTGAATTGACCATAGTATCTCCTAATCCCACATCGTCCGAAAACCCGCCCACAGTGCTGGTGCGATTAGATCGTTTGAGCAAATCCTACAGCGAAGCAGGGCAAAGCCGCGTTGTACTGAACCAAGTGAATCAAGAATTTTATGCGGGCGAGTTTGTCTGTGTGCTAGGTAAATCTGGTAGCGGAAAGAGCACCCTGCTTAATCTAATCTCTGGCATTGATGCCCCAACCAGCGGTCATGTGTTTATTCGAGAAGGCGATCAGGAGATTGATCTGACTCGCCTGAACGAACATCAACGCACTCTCTTCCGTCGTCGTCATATCGGGATTATCTTCCAGTTTTTTAATCTCATTCCGACCTTGACGGTATGGGAAAATGTAATCCTACCACTCGAACTAACACACCGCTCTGAATCTCGGAGGGATGGACGAAATCGTGCGGAGACGCTACTTGAGCAAGTCGGGCTAAGCGAACGGCGCAATACCTATCCAGATAGACTGAGTGGAGGTGAACAACAGCGCGTTGCTATTGCCCGTGCACTCGTCCACAATCCCCTAATGCTGCTTGCTGATGAACCGACCGGCAATTTGGATACAGAAATCGGTGCAACTGTGTTGTCGTTGCTGCTAGAAATGATTCGGGACACAGGCAAATTGCTGTTAATGGCGACTCACGCACCGGAGATCGCCAACCACGCAGATCGGGTGCTCCACATCACCGATGGGGTACGGGTCAACGATACTGTGTAATACTTGTAGCAGTAAACCCACGTGTTTATTAGGAAGGCTCATGTAAAAAGAAAGTGCAAAATATCGAGAGAAACCGTAGACGGGACATCCCCGATAGATCGGGATCCAAAGCGACTTGCCCCGCCCACCCGTGCCAAAAACTTATAGTAAATCCTAAAAACACATAGCCGCTTTCGCTCCCCATGTTTGGTATGCGCTGTTTCCAACTGCGCGCGTCCAGTCTTTAGCTTAGTAGGCGCTGTTTCCAACTGCGCCGATGCGGTGCGGTTTTTAACCGCCCCCTACCGTTTCTGGGGGCAATGCTGTTCGATTTCGAGTGTATCAGTAATTCTAAGATCTACTTCTCAACGTGAGCCATTAGGAAATAATCCCCTAATAGGAATCCTGAACCCCTGATGAACTTCTCAACTACTCTTGCTTGGCGTCATGCGTGGCGTCGTCCCACTCAAACTGTTTTCTTCATCATTGGTGTGGGGTTGGGCGTTGCCATGATTGTCGCAATAGACCTCGCCAACGGTGCCGCCAATCGTGCTTTCTCGATCAGCACTGAAGCCGTGGCAGGTAGAACTACTCACCAGATTGTTGGCGGTCCCACCGGACTGGATGAAAGTATTTATGTTGCGTTGCGGCAACAGTTAGGCTATCGACTTAGCGCGCCGATTGTGGAAGGTTATGTCCTTGCCGAAGAACTTGATATGCAGCCGATGCGTCTGTTAGGCGTGGATAGTTTTGCTGAATCTCCCTTTCGGAACTATCTGAATGACAATAACGCCGGCTTTGGAGATAACAGCGGATTCACCGCGTTTATGGTTCAGTCAGATACTGTCCTGCTCAGTGCAGCACTTGCTAACCAATATGGTCTCAATGTGGGAGATGAGATCCATATACAGGTGGGAAGTCGTCGTCAAACGCTGCAGATTGTGTCCGTGCTGAGTTCTCACGAGAAAGACGAGCAGCGAGGACTTGATGGGCTGCTAATCACTGATATCGGGACCGCCCAAGAGATACTGGGCAAAGTGGGCACGCTCGATCGAATTGATCTGATTGTTTCGGAAGGCATACAGGGAAAAGCAGCACTCGAACGTATCACCGGCATCTTACCTCCCGGTGCCCGGGTTGAACAACCGAGGGACTCGACTGTGGAGGAGATGACGGCTGCGTTTCGATTGAACTTGACTGCCCTCAGCACACTCGCGTTGTTGGTCGGGATGTTCCTGATTTATAACACCGTTGTCTTTAGCGTGGTGCAGCGACGGTCAGTCCTCGGCAGTCTACGTGCGTTGGGGGTGACACGGGGCGAGATTTTCTCAATAATTCTGATCGAGGCGGGATTGCTTGGTGTAATCGGTACAGCTCTCGGACTCGGATTGGGGTATCTGTTAGGACGTGGTGCGGTAGAAATGGTTACAACCAGTATCAATGATCTCTTTTTTGTCGTCACTGTGCGCCGCATCGACTTCCCACCTTTGACAATGCTCAAAGGTGCCGTCAGTGGTATCGCCGCAGCGGTAACCGCTGCAGCGCTCCCTGCTTACGAAGCAACCAATGTGCGCGCTGCCTCTGCGCTTCAACGCAGCAATATTGAGGAACGCACGCGCACTGCGCTAAACTGGGTGAGTGTGGTTGGGGGAGTGATTGTACTGTTGGGGATTGTCCTACTGATTCCCGAATGGCACCTGAGCATCACGTTTGTTGGTATCTTCGCCATTATTATCGGGATCAGCTTGCTTACACCCGCTCTGACTTTAGGGCTAATGCGTATATTCTCAGGATTGATTAGGTTCTCAGGTCAATTCTTTAGTCCTTTAATCCGGCTTGCAATTCGCGATATTACCCGCTCATTGAGTCGCACCTCCATCGCTATTGCGGCGTTGATGGTTGCCGTTAGTGTGATTGTTGGTGTTGGTCTGATGATTAGCAGCTTCCGTCTGACCGTTGAACAGTGGTTGACGGATCTCTTGCAGGCGGATGTCTTCATCTCGTCACCAAGTCTTATCTCCGATCAAACAACCTACCCACTTGCGCTCGGTGTGGTGGAGAAGTTGGGGACATTTCCCGGCGTTGATCGGGTTGCCACAAACCGGGTAGTAGATGTCAGTGCCGACGACTTGGGGGTTATTCAATTGGTTGCTGTCAGCATGGATATCGCCGGTGAAAAACGTCACTATAAAGCATCGGTGGGCGACCTTGCTACAACCTGGGAAGCATTGGAGGCAGGCGGGCTCATTATCAACGAACCGCTGTCAAATCGATTCAAGCTGGGTGTTGGCGATGCGGTGACACTTTTCACGGACCGGGGCGAGCAGCGGTTTCCAGTTGTGGCTGTCGCTTACGATTTCGACGTACAACCCGGCGCACTTATCGCTGATGCCGTCTACCGTAGATTTTGGGAAGATGCTGATCTGTCAGGTATCGCACTTTTTCTGGAAACCGGTGTCGATGTGGATGGCAAGATCAACGAACTGCGCGCAGCATTCGCCGGCGAGGCTGAATTGTTAATTCGATCCAGCCGCGGTCTTCGGGAGCACTCGCTCGCTATTTTTGATCGTAGTTTTAGTATAACCGTTGCGCTGCAGATACTCGCCATGCTGGTGGCTTTCGTCGGTATACTGAGTGCGCTGATGAGTCTGCAACTGGAACGGCGTCGCGAGATCGGGACGTTGCGGGCTATTGGTATGACACGCAGACAGCTGTGGAAGGTGACACTGATGGAAACAGGGTTAATGGGAACGACTGCGGGGATTATTGCCATGCCAACCGGCTTTGTCCTTGCGCTCATTCTCATCTATATAATCAATTTGCGCTCATTCGGCTGGACGTTGCAAATGCACTTACAACCGGTTTATTTCCTACAAGCCCTCGTCGTCGCGCTGGTCGCGGCGTTATTGGCGGGTGTTTACCCTGCATGGCGTGTGGGAGGGATGCAGCCTGCAGATGCGTTAAGAGAGGAGTGATCTATCAACCTACCTATTTACGATTTTAATATTGTCAACGCCCTTCGTCCCTCCGACTGGGTTACAATCGTTTATCTCGCAATTACCGGCCTACTCGCCTGCGTCTTTCACAAAAACTTACGATGGTGGAGTATTTATGTCGTGGCTCGTGTGGGTGCTATATGCGGTTTAGTCTCGCTAGCTTTCATCCCCGAAAGTTCTTTGCCGCCTCTGATTCATATATTACGCAACTGGTATCCCATGGCAACGATTCCAATCTTCTACTTAGAAATACCGCCACTGACGCAGATGGTGCTGCGAGGATATTTCGACGATAAAATTATAGAATGGGAGGGGCGGTTATTCAATCGGCAACCAAGCGTTTCTTTTAGTGAACGCTTCCCGTCGAAGGGACTTTCGGAACTCTTGCATCTGTGCTATTTCAGCTATTATCCCATTGTTTTCGGGCTTGTTGGGGTGCTTTACGCCCAAGGCAGACATGAAGCATTCCACGAAGTCGTTTTTGCGGAGATACTGACCTTCAACTTATGTCTCATCTGGTATCTCTTTATGCCGGTCATGGGACCGCGCTACAAGTTTGAGAAAATTAGCGGACCGCTCACGGATGGCTATTTTTTCAAAAAGGTACACATGATCCTCGCTATGGCATCATCTAAAGGTACAGCGTTTCCAAGTTCCCACTGCGCGATCGGTGTGATTGTCGTCCTCTACGCCGCCCGTTATCACCCGATTGCTTTTACAATCCTGTGCCCATTTGGCGTGGGGTTGGTCCTCGGAACAGTCTACGGACGATTTCATTACGCACTTGACGCCATCCTCGGAACGGTTTTGGCGGTAGTCATCTTTGGGGCTGCGCCGTATCTCTATCGTTTGCTATTGTAGCGTAAGTTGCCAGTTATTGAAAATCCATTGGTGGTTCACATCAAAAAAAAGTGCAAAAGGCAAACAGAAACCGAGTTTTTTCTTCAAAACTCGGTTTCTTTGCTATTTCTTAACATGAGCCTATAGATTTCCTGATTATGACACCTTTCGCTCCAGTTTTGAATCCCGCCTGTCCCGATTCATCGGGGATTTACCGGGGCGGAGCACTATCTATATGGAAAGCAGTCTAACTACAGCAATAGTAGTAGGCACACTCCGTGTGCCGTAACTCGGCGAGCAAGGTTCGTGACTTGGTTCGATCATCATGTCTAAGTAATTCTAAAGTTTGGTAGGCGCTGTTTGTAACTGCGCCGGTACAGAGTGTCCAAGTAATTCTAAAATCGACCATAATTAGACACTCCAACCCGGTGCGGTTAGGAAAACGAAACGACCGTTTGGTAGGCGCTGTTCGTAACTGCGCCTATTCGGTGCGGTTTCTAACCGCACCTACCGGGAGGTGAAAGTGTCCATTTATTTTTAGAATCCACCATAGTTCTTCTGTAGGAGGGATTTCCAAATCTCGACACTTCAGTTCTTCTGTAGGAGGGATTTCCAAATCCCGACACCGCGCTCTAAGAGCGACTTCCCGACTGTCACTTTTCAAACAAAATGCGTAATAAGCATAAAACTGAATAGCCCTACTTAGTCTATAAAAACACTTGCGTTCCAAACTAAGTTAATGTATGCTATGAAAAATTCACAATCCAGATTTATCCATCATTTCAATTTTTAGAGGCAGGAAAAAAACATGAGACTTATACAATATTATCAACCCGGTCAAGGTAAGCGTGTCGGTGTTGTGACACGAAGCGATGTTGTTACCGATATTGCCAGCGACGGGGATCGTGGTTTACTCAGCCGATCCGTTGAACCGGACGATATTGTGATTGACGTCACAAGCGATGAGTCCCCGGGGGTGTTAGAATTAATTGAACTCTCTTACAACGAAGGGGTGAGCATGGGGATCCTGCTTGCCGATATCCAAGAGCGTGTTTCAGGTGGGACAAGCCATGCGCCGCTACCGGGGCAAGCGGACGACGACAAACTCAAATTTGCTACGCTCGATGTGCCACCAAACCCAGACGTGCCTCACCTCCTATCCCCTCTCGATTCACCAGAGGTGTGGGGTTGCGGCGTGACCTACAAACGCAGCGCGGATATGCGGGACGACGACAGTGAGCAGGATATATACAGCCGCGTCTACAACGCAGACCGCCCTGAGATATTCTTCAAAGCAACACCCGCCCGGTGCGTCGGTCCCAACGGATTCATCGGTATCCGAAGCGACTCCATACTCACAGCCACCGAACCGGAGTTAGCGTATGTCCTCGGCGAGGACGGAGAAATTGTCGGCTACACGCTCTGCAACGATGTGTCCGCATGGGACATCGAGCGGGACAATCCCCTCTACCTGCCGCAGTCGAAAGTCTTTTACGGTTGTTGTGCCCTCGGTCCGATGTTCGTGACCGCCTCCGAAGTTGATGATCCCTATAATCTCAACATCAAATGCACGGTTATCCGAGACGACAAACCGATCTACGAAGGCGGCGTGAACACCTCCCAAATTAATTGGAAGTTTGAGGAACTCACCGAATTCCTTTGCAGAGATAACCCTGTCCCGGTTGGAACGGTTGTCTCCACCGGCACCGGCATCATTGTGCCGAATGACCTGCCATTGGCACCGGGTGATATTGTAGAGATCGAGGCAGATGGACTCGGCAAGCTCTCCAACCCTGTTAAGCAGCTTTAGAAACTTAAGACGGAAACCATACCAACCCCGTAGGCGGGGCATCCTGCCCTGCCCTTAACGCCTTCACCATCATTGCCCTCTGTTTTTACACGAGCCAACAACTTTAGAGATTCGGAAGAGCAGAGAGAACTAGGGAAAATCCAAACCTCATAGAAAAGGAGAAGATTGTGGAACTCGCAAATACCTTTGAATTTATCAGCCCGGAAAGGATACGGATCAAAGGAACACGAGTCGGCATCGAAGTTGTGATCGAGAAATTTCTTGAAGGTGCCAGCCCGGAGGAGATTCGACGACACCATCCACATCTGACCTTAAAGCAGATCTATGCAACGATTACCTATTATCTATTCAACCAAGAGCGGATCGATGCCTATATCAAAGCCGGGCACAGGCGGGTTGAGGCTGCTTATGAGGAACAGCGAAAAAATCCCCCGCCGGGTGTGAAGCGACTCATGAAAATCAAAGAACAACGTGAAAATTCACGATCGCAATTCCGTGGTGAAGCACAGTGATCTTGTGCTTGTCTCTATGATTGTTGCCATAATGATGTCTTGCCCCCATTTCACAGATCCGCCCCAAAAAAGGAACTGACAGCGAAAGGAGACTCCCCATGAACCCCAAATACATCGTCCCAACCCTCACATTCCTAATCTTCCTCCTCACAAGTCCACTGATCCAATCAAGTCCTGCGCGCTCCATTACCGATCTAACTGAACTGATAAAGCAAAATCCAGCAGATGCCAATGCCTACTTCGATCGCGGGCAGATCTATCTGGAAAAGGGCGATTATGACAACGCCATTAAAGTCTTTACCGAAACGATAAAACTTGACCCCAATCATACGAAGGTCTATTCCGTGCGTGGCCTCGCTTACCATGCAAAAGGCGATTATGGCAACGCCATTGCTGATCTGACGGAAGCGATATTGCTGAGTCCCAATCATGCCAGTAACTATTTATCGCGTGGGTTAGCTTACAGAGAGAGGGATGATAGGGAGAGGGAGGATTATGACAACGCCCTCCAAGACTTTACCAAAGCCGTGGCACTAAAGCCGCATTTCACCGAAGCCTATCTCAATCGCGGGCAGGCTTACATCGAAAAACGCGACTATAAGAAAGCCGTTGCTGACTTTACCAAATTGGTAGAGTTGAAACCCGACGATGCCCATGCCTACGCCTTACGAGGGCACGCTTACTTCAAAAAAGGCAGTTACTACCGCGCCGTTTTCGATTTTAACGATGCAATAGTACTGAAACCAGATTATGCGGACGCCTATGCTGGCCGTGGGCAGGCTTACCAGCTCAGGAGCAGTAAAGGAGATGAGGAGAGAGCCTTTGCTGACTTTAACAAAGCGATAGCACTGGATCCGAGTCATGCTGCAGCCTATGTCGGGCGTGGAAGATCTTACCTATTCATGGGCGACTATGACAAAGCCATTGCTGATTTGACTCAAGCGATAGAATTAAAACCCGATGATTTCAGCGTCCACTCTGCCTATCAGTGGCGTGCGCTGGCTTATTTCTCCAAAGGCGACATGAAACGCGCTAAAGCAGACCGTGCCAAAGCAGAAGAAGCGCTTGAAAATGTGCTCGAAAACGCACAAAAGAAAAAAGACTGAAAGAAAGATTAGGAACTGACACTACCAAATTGTCACCCATTGAAAAACCATTGCCCCCTCAAGTCCCAGTTGCTTTGAATCCCGCCTGTCCCGATTCATCGGGGATTTATCGGGGAAGCGCGACATGTCTATAGAAGGGGATAATCAATGGTGCTAGTTTGCAGCTGTTGATAACGTGATACGTGAGGCGTGAAACGTAAAAATCATCGGGTCATTTAGCCCCAGTTGCTTTGAATCCCGATTCTATCGGGGCGGGGCGACATGTTTATAGCCGATCGATGTGTCCCCCTTCCAAGCCCCAGCGGGGCGACATGTGCTTCCGCTCCAGTTTTGGATCCCGATTCATCGGGGAGGAGCGGCATGTTGATAACCGATGGTACTAACTCAAGTTGGTAATGTTGAAGATCTATCGGTTTGTTGTTAAGGTTGAGGAATTTTGCCTTTCGCTCCAGCGGAGCGACATGTCTATAGACCCGCAGTAAGGGAAAGACCTGCGCTCCAGATGAAGATTAATTTATTAATCGGGTAATCTTCAAGCGATGTCCGGTGCGGTTTCCACCCCCACCTACCGGGCTCCCGTTTGGTAGGCGCTGTTTGTAACTGCGCCTATGCGGTGCGGGGAGAAAACGAACCTGCTGGGGTGATAGTCCGGATTTTCCCATCCTCGGTAGGCGAGGTTAGGAACCCTCGCCGGTACAGAGTGTTCAAGTAATTCTAAAGTTCACCATAGATTGTGATCCGCAAACTAACAGTTTGCACTACATTTGGCAGATTGCCCTTTACGTCGGAGGCGTGCACCGTGGACCGTGACCCTGCCAACAAGTTTCTGACCTGAATAGTAGTAGGCACACTCCGTGTGCCGTAACTCGGCGAGCAAGGTTCGTGACTTGGTTCGCTCATCATGTCTAAGTAATTCTAAAATCTACTATAATCCGCGATTCAGATGGCTTTGCATCCCGTTTATCCCGATTTATCGGGGCTATAAAGAGGCACCCCCTCAAATATACAGATACAATTCTCCTCCCGACAAGGACGATCAAAAAATTAGGAGACAAACCGATGTCAGCACCCAACCTTGATGTGTTTATCGGCATCCCCAAAGAAGAGATTGATACCCCGGCACTGCTAATCGATGTGGATATCATGGAAGCCAATATCCAGAAGATGGCGGACTATTTCAAGACGGTCAACGCAGATCTTCGTCCGCATGTCAAAACGCATAAGACCCCGATTATCGCGCATAAACAGATGGAGGCGGGCGCGATTGGTATGACCTGTGCCAAACTCGGCGAGGCGGAAGCGATGATCCATGCGGGCATCCGCGACGTGTTGATTGCTAATCAGATTGTTGGGAAGCAGAAGATTGCGCGTCTGATTAACCTCGCCAAGCACTCGGATATTATGGTAGCCGTTGATGACCCGGACAACGTCGATCAACTTTCCGCGGCTGCGGAGGCGAAAGGCACCACGCTACGAGTCCTGATTGAAGTCAACTCTGGGATGAATCGGTGTGGGACAGAGCCGGGGCAACCGACACTGGATCTGGCGCGTCACATCCTGCAATCGAAGGCGCTCAAGTTTGAAGGGCTGATGGGCTATGAGGGACATACCGTCATCACGCCGACTTTCGCCGAACGCAAAACTTTAACGAGCGAATCCGTTGATATGCTCGTTGGGAGCAAACAGTATCTCGAACAGAACGGTGTTCCCGTGAAGATTCTGAGCGGCGGTGGCACGGGCACCTATGCGATCACCGGCGCTTACCCGGAGATGACAGAAATTCAGGCGGGGTCTTACGTTTTTATCGATTCGAGTTATCGGACGGTCGAGGGTATCGGTGAGGAGTTTGGCTGCGCCTTGACTATGTTGACGACGGTGGTAAGTCGTCCGCATCCGACGCGCGTCATCGTTGATGCAGGGGCAAAGGTGCTGACAAGTGACTCCGGCACACCGCAGCCCGTGGGGATTGACGGCTTAGAGATGCGAGGGTTGTCCGAGGAGCACGGGAACCTGACAGCAGACCCAAGCGTCACGCTCAAGCCCGGCGATAAGATTGAGCTCCTACCAACGCACTGCTGCACGACAGTGAATCTGCATGACCAGTATTATGCGGTTCGTAACGGGATTGTCGAGGACGTTTGGGAGATCGCGGCGAGAGGCAAATCACAGTAGACAGCTTGTAGGGGCGCCCCTTGTGGGTGCCCAAGAATTTACCGGGCACTAGTACATTGTCAGATAAATGTAACGCAAACTGTTAGTTTGCGGAGGGATCACAATCTAACAGATTGTGGTACAAAAGCCTCCTTTAGACACTTCCCTCGCACAGCGGCTTGGATAGCCATAGCCAAGCCGTGAGGCACTTATCATGAAACACTAGGATGGATCCGGCTTGAATATATCCGACGTTATCCCAAGCACACGGCGCCGCGGCAATAGCCGAGACAGATTTGCCAACAGATAGTTGACACGCCTTCCTGGCACCACATAATTCCGTCCCTTCAAAAAAGCCCTCAAACCTGCTTCCACCACCGTTTCGGGGGTTTCCGCTCTGGTCATCCGTGTTACGTCCGCGTTGGCAACATCAGCGAAGTTCGTGGAGGTGTTACCGGGGCAGAGCGCAAGCACCGTCAACCCCTGCTCGTGATATTCACCCCAAAGCGATTCTGAAAAACCCAAGACAAACGCCTTCGTGGCGCTATAGGTCGCAAGGTAAGGGATTGGCTGGAACGCCGCCGTCGACGCCACATTGATAATCCCACCGTCACCCTTCTCCAACATTGAAGGCAGAAAGAGATGCGTTAAACCCACCAATGCTTTGATATTGAGATTCAGCATATCTTGGTAGCTTTGATAGTCATACGCTAAGAAGGGACCACACTTTCCGACACCGGCGTTATTTATCAGCACATCGACTGAGAGTGATGCGGATTGGACCTGCTCCCACAACTGTTGCGGGGTATCCGGACGGCTGAGATCTCCGGGAAACACATCGACTTGGATTGCGTGTTTTTCCGCCAACGCCTTGGCGATCTGATGGAGTTTATCTTCTGACCGTGCGGTCAGGATTAAATCCGCCCCTCGCTTCGCAAGGTTATGAGCAAACGCTTCCCCGATACCAGAGGAAGCGCCGGTAACCAAGACAGTTGCACCTTTGAAAGATTTCATCCGTATTTCCTTAAACTAATGCAAGTTGCTAGTTGATAATCCAAGCACCGGAAACTTGTGCAATCGTCGGGAATTGGAATTCCCTCCTACAAAAAACATACGGTAGGGGGCGTACCCTCCGAATCGCGACTAGCTAACGCAAGTTGCTAGTTGATAATCCAAGCACCGGAAACTTGTGCAATTGTCGGGAATTGGAATTCCCTCCTACAAAAGGCATACGGTAGGGGGCGTACCCTCCGAATCGCGACTAGCTAACGCAAGTTGCTAGTTGATAATCCAAGCACCGGAAACTTGTGCAATCGTCGGGAATTGGAATTCCCTCCTACAAAAAGCATACGGTAGGAGCGATCTCCGAATCGCGACTAGCTTGACTCTGACCCTAGCGAAGTTTCAGAAGTCCCCCTGATAAGGGGGATTTAGGGGGTTGGCTGTGCCTTGAAAGTGTATCAATAATTCTAACATCTACTATAATTACCTTTATTGAGCGAGTGCGGTTGCGCGAAGGATTGGACTACTCAGGACTTCTGGATTGACCACCGACTCAGGCATCTGTCCTGTTAAGACCCGTGCGACCTCTGCTGCCGCTGTCACTTCAAGGTCATAGGTCGACTCTTCAGAGGTAAACGCGGCATGAGGAGTCAGGACCACATTGTCCAGTGCAAGTAGCGGATCATCGGACTGCGGTGGTTCTTCTACAAAAACATCCAATCCTGCTCCCGCAATCTCCCCTGTCGTAAGTGCATTGTACAGCGCAGTAGGTTCAATGATCCCGCCCCGGGAGGTATTGAGGACATAGGCTGTCGGTTTCATCCGACGGAGTGCGTCCTCGTTCAACAGGTCCTGTGTTTCAGAGGTCAACGGGGCGTGGATGGTGATATAATCAGACTCCGCCAAAAGTTCAGGGAAATCGACCAACGTTACCCCATGTTCGTCCGCCATCTCCTGAGTGGCTCGTGGCGAGTATACCAAGACCTCTAACCCGAATGATTTCGCCTTCGGCACAATTGCCTTCCCGATCTTTCCCAATCCAATGATGCCCAACTTTTGTCCACGAATCCGGCGCATTGAGGGACCCACGTCTCGCGTCCAACTACCACTTCTCATCGTTCGATCAAGTAAGCTAATTTTCCGAGCACATGACAGCAGCAATGCCATTGTGTGATCCGATACCTCATCAATACAGTATGCAGGGACATTTGTCACCACCATACCGAGAGCGGTCGCCGTTTCTACATCAATGTTATCCAGACCGATTCCACACCGACCGATGACCTTGCACTGTTGGGCGGCCTCGACAACTGCTGTAGTTACATTGAGCCAGCAGGTCAGGATACCGTCGACCTGAGGTGCCAATTCGATAAATTCTTCCTCCGTACCACTCTCCGCAACGATTAGTTCCGCACTGATCCCCTCTAAGACCCCTCGCTCCGGTTCGACGGAGGGCCACGCATAATCTGTCATCATCACTTTATATTTATAAGACATAATGGCAAATCCTTTCCTGTGTATAATTTCTCTCTATTTGAAATATGGTGAATTCTAAAAATAAATAGGGCGTGTTGACATTTTGAAGCTGCTCATTCGGCAAACGCTGTAATTATCAGGCAATTTGCCAAATGTAGCGCAAACTGTTAGTTTGCAGGCTGGAATCACAATCTAACAGATCGTGCTACAAAAGGAGATTGTAGGTCGAGATTCATATCTCGACAAAATACACGGCGTGGCGTACAACAATCCGGGTTCATTGAGCCAAAACTATCGCGCAATGCGCTAGGTGGTGTCGATTTTGGAAAATCGACCTACAGAAATCCGAAGCTATCTCTGATATGTGAACAAAGGATTGGGAGACCCAACCCCTACGAGAACCGTGTGTCTGTGCATACCCCTCTATTATCTATAGTGGACCTTAGAATTAATGAGACACTCCAAATCCGGTGCGGTTTCTCCCCGCACCTACCGGGGGGATAGCGCGGATTTTCCCCTCCCCGGTAGGCGAGGTTTCCTAACCTCGCCGGTACAGAGTGTCTAATTATAGTGAACAATATAAATATGTAGACGTTCATCAATAGTGCCCCTTATCGAAGCCTCATGAAGTCCCCCTGACAAGTTTCCCCCCTGACAAGGGGGGCTAGGGGGGTTAGGGGATTTAGGGGGTTGGTTGTGTGTCGAAAGTGTATAAGTAATTATAGAATTCACCATAATTCTAAAACCTACTATAAATACTTTGCCAAGTTGATTATACCATAACACAAGCACGATTAGAATACAACCGCGAGGACACCCAATTTAGAGTCATTTAATTCTTCTGTAGGAGGGATTTCCAAATCCCGACACTTCGCTCTAAGAGCGACTTACCGACTCTGACTTTTCAAACAAAATGGGTCATAAGTCTAAAACTGAATAGCCCTAGAGAACACACAATTCTATTCTCTTGAAAAGGTTGTGGTTTTGTGGTATTATGCTGAAAATTGCCAATATTAATCAATACTTCATCTTGGAGGTTTATCATGGGAAATTCGGCGGTTCTACCTGATGATTTCGGAGATTACCTCACCATCACAAACGCCCAGCAACGATTTACAGAAGCATCAGAAGTAGCTCAAAAAGTCACCGCAGCGGGGGTTCAACTGTATCCCAATCTAGATCACGCTGCAATCTTTTGTGACCCGCCATATATCGTCGCGGGTCCGTTAAAACAACTCGGTTATATCTCCGGTTGGGATGCCCGTTGCTATCCCTCACCGGTCGACGAGTGCGACTACATCAACGTTTCGGCAAGATTGCCGGAGGACAGTACAGAGCGAGGCAAAGGCTGGTTCGATTATGTCGCAGTTGTCCATCCTGTTGACAACCAAGCCTTGGATCACATGCTAAGTCAGGGGTACGGTAATCCGTTCATCCACCATTTAACGTGGGGCATTGTCCCACCGGAACGGGCCGGGGAGAGCGATTTTGATTACGCGGGTCAAGTTGTGCGTTTTATGGTCAGCACCCGAAAGGTGATAGCAGATGCCATAGGCGACGAACCCGGCACACTGGTTATAGCATTGCCCCAAGAGGTGATAGATCACCCCGACTTCGCTGACACGCTCCCGACATGGGTCGATGGATTAGCATCGGAGGAGTATCAAGTCGAACCGATGCAGGGCGGTGGATTTTTAATTCAGTTTTTCGTGTTGACCGGCGGAAGAATTGAAGTCGCATTGCGATCTGGGACAACACAGACATTTAACCCCAAGAGCGTACACAAGATTTCCAGAGATGAGATCAGCGCAATTCAGGATGATGCCTAAACAGTATAGGGTCATCTATGGTGAATTCTAAAAATAAATGAACACTTTCGCCCCCCGGGCAGGTAGGTGCGGTTTTCAACCGCACCGCATATTTTCCCCCAGGGCCGGTAGGTGCGGTTTTCAACCGCACTGGTGCCGACTCGTCGAGCATCCTCGATAAATCGGGATTTGGAGCGTCTCATTAATTCTAAGATCCACTATAGTTGTACTGTAGGAGGGATCTCCGAATCCCGACATCATAAACGATAAAGGAACGATTATATGAGTAAACCGATCCGAGTTACTGTTTGGAATGAATATCGCCACGAAAAGACCAACGAGCAGATTGGGCAGATTTACCCCGATGGCATGCACAACGCAATCGGAAATTACCTCAAAGAACAACCGGGGTTTGAGGTACGCACCGCGACGTTGGATGAGCCGGAACATGGCCTGACAGAAGCTGTTCTTGCCGACACGGATGTCCTAATTTGGTGGGGACACGGCGCACATGGAGAGGTCGCGGACGAAGTTGTTGATAGAATGCAGGTTCGTATCCTTGATGGCATGGGCTTAATCTGTTTACATTCGTCGCACTACTCCAAGATTTTTACCAAGATGATGGGAACATCGTGCAGCCTCAAATGGCGGGAATCGGGCGAGAAAGAGCGGCTCTGGGTCATAGAGCATGGACACCCAATTGTCGAAGGGATCGGCGAGTATTTTGAGATTGAGCACGCCGAGATGTACGGCGAGCCTTTCGATATTCCTGAACCGGACACGCTGATCTTTGTCAGTTGGTTCCCCGGCGGCGAGGTATTCCGCAGCGGCTGTTGTTATCTCCGTGGTAAAGGAAAGATATTTTATTTTCGACCGGGACACGAAACCTATCCAATCTATCACAATCAGGACGTGTTGCGTGTTATTGCTAATGCGGCGGGTTGGGCTGCACCGATTGATGGACCACAACCTGTTTTCGGACATTCACAACCGATAGAAAGTTTGGAATAGACTACGATGGCTGTGGGGAGTTAATGGAAGTTCCCTCTGGCAGAACCTGCACATCATAAATTTCCTCAACACCTGTCTCATACTTTAGGTATTCTACGATGCGTCCCTCGGATAGGGACACCACCACGATGCCGCTGAACACCGCCTGCTCGGAGATTGGCAGCGCTGCGAAGGTCGAACTTGACTTTCGCAGCTTCGACAATCCCACGAACAAATAATCACCACACCGCGCCATCCCGCGTACGAAGCCGGGCATCTGTGCAACCACTTCGTACCCACCCGTTTCTGGTTCGGCACACACTAACTCTCCTGTACCCGAAAGCAACAGATAAAGTTTCCCATCGTAGACGCGTGGGGAGTGCGGCATAGGTAACCCTTCCAATACAATCTCTCCACTGGGAATATCCATTACAATCCCGCCCGATACTCTGTTCTCGCGCCACCCCTCAAAGGTATCCACCTCCCCAAACGCAGTCACATACTCAGGCTGCCCGTCCACCATCGCCATACTGTTCAGATGGCAACGATCTTCCGGTGTTACATCGCTGACGAAAGGGGGACGCCATTTGGACTCAAGACCGGAGTCATCGTCTACCAAAGCCATTGATGAAAGGAGGGTGTTGATTGCCCATAAGCCGTCCTTGCCCCACGCGAGATCATGGGTGTCAACCTTTCCACTAAAGTAGGTTTTCTCCCGCACATACGTGTCTGCTGCCGCGTCTCCCGTTTGGTAGGCGCTGTTTCTAACTACGCCGGCACCTGAGTCCACATAGTGGGATTCAGGGGATTCCTCGACTGAAGTATTAGCAAGCACCACTACCTCCTCCCGCGTAGCCACGGCAATGCGTTGATCAGAAACCGCCAGTCCCATCGGTCTTGGAAAATCCAAGGCGTGCTGTTCAATCTTTTCCGGACTTGTAGCACGGATAAAGATAACCTTACCCGCTTGGTAGGTGCTAAAGGCCAGTGTGCAGCCCAACTGCCAGAGCAGTTTGGGTAGAGTTGGCGAATGGGTGTAACGGAACAGAGTTGGCAGTGCTTGCATAGGATTTCGCCTCCGTCATCTGACATCATAAAGTGTCAGTGTTTCCAGAGACTCTTCGACACACTTGCTGCGTTAGTGAATCGGTGATCTCTCTATAAGGACAGGGGTTTGGGAAGCGGTTAATGCCACGCTTTTCGCTTCATTCAAATCTACAGTTTTCAGGGTCATATTGGACAGTTGGTAAATCTTCAACGGCGCATCCTCCTTCACGTCTATAAGCGCTTCTATATTGACCGGCTCGCCTGCTGTGGATTCTAATCCGTTGTGCAGCAACAATGTATAAGTCGAGGTGTCGGTCGAAAGCTGTAAAGCCTTAAAACCGTTCATCTGCTTCAGTTCAAGCTGAGGTTTTGAAAACTTCAGTGGTTGGCTGTACAGGATCGTGTTGAGAGATTGCAAAACAGAATTTGTGGAACGCGGATTGCACAGTGTATCGAGCAGTCCATGTGTTACATCCATCGTCCGATCGAAATCGCTAAGAGGTTCAAAATAGATGCGACTCCCCGGCAGCATCCCTATCAGAAACAGTGCCTCAGCCGCGAGGTTTGCGTTGGTTTGGTCATCTGTTGCCGAGAACTCAAGGCTGAAATCTACGTTGGAAATCTGGCTGAGAGGGCTTATTTTTACAATTTCCTGAATCTGATCGCATAGCGGTTCATTGTTATTCACCTTGCAAACAACCCTGTCAATTACTGCACTATTTCTTGCCAAATATTGGTTAAGTGCTGAAATTTCCTGTGGTACGCATCCAAGTCGAAAACGGGGAAACTGTTTCCCTGAAGTAGGCTCTCTACATACAATCGGCGACAACGTCACGGACAGATCAAACCGTTCCCTAATAACCTTGATGGCGTCGATACATTTTTCCGACGGATAGAGCGCTCCCGGCGTTTGGATTTCTAAACCGTCAATCCTTCGCCGAACTTGGGACACTGCATCTATGAGATTGAATTCTTCGGAGAAAATGGCAACAGCACTAAGATTCACCCCTTCGTTGTCCAAGATCTCCAGACGACTCCCCTGAAGAGTGTCCTGGAAATCTGCCAATGGCGCGCGGAGATACTCAACCCCCATTTCCATGCAAGCCAGTAGGGGATAGTCATTTCTCACCTTCTCCCGTATCGCAGCGGGCCAGGCGCGTGGAATTTCGGCAACCGTTGCCAATGGCTGGCTCAGTGTAACCCCCAGCGGGGAGCGAGGCAACGTGCCACTCACCCGTGTGATAAGCCGCTGTTCCGTACTTGGTGGGGTCTCTTCAGCGCCAGCGGTCCGAATAAAATGGACGTCTGTTTTGTCGGATCTCACCCGCATTAGATAGAATCCAAATTTGGGCACATCATTTCGTCCGCGCTCGGGCGGTGGGGGACCGGCAAACAGACTGGGAAATCCGGGGCGGGTAAAGACAGGGGATACTAAAATCGCGTATCGAGTCTCTGCCAAGTGATCAAAGAAGGCGAAGTGAACATGCCCAGCAAGGAGCATCTCTACCTTGTAGACCCGGACTAGATTGAGCAGCCACGTTCTCGCAGGATTTGCGAGATTATCGTAGTGTCCTATCGAAGGTTCGGTTGCATCGAACAGATAGGGCGGCATGTGCAGCATTATGAAAAGGCGTTTGGTTGCATTTTCAGCAAGGTCTTTTTCCAGCCATGCCTCCTGCTCGCTAGCATCAGGGAGCGTGCTATTCATGATTTGTGAATTGAGGACAACAAAATGGCAGTCACCCTGATCAAAGCTATACCACGACTTTCCAAACTCCCGATGATACCAATCCAACACCTCTCGGTGAACGTGGGAAGCGGGCGCGGTCGGATCGGGCTTATCACCGATGTCATGATTGCCCGCAACATAGTGAGGTTCAACCCCACACGCTCGCATCTGCTCAAGCGATTCGTCCATTGATTTGTAAAAAGCCTCTAAATTGTCGGGATATTCCTGAACCATATCCCCGTTGTGTACAACGAAGTGAGGTTCAAGTGCTGCCGCCATACGCAGGCAGATTTCTCGTCGGGTGGATTGCTTGCGACGGTTTTCAAATTCGAGGGACACTCCACCCGGATCGAGCATATAGTGGGAATCGGAGATGATTACGAATTCAAAAAGCGCCTTTGGTAGAAAGGATTTGTTAAACATATCTTATAGCCAAGTTTCGGAGGATTGAAGGAAGACCTTGGTGCCCTTCAAAAACGTCGCACCACTTCCAAGCCCCAGAACCGGGGTTCATTGAGATAGCTGGTCAGATTGTTGAAGTCGATACCGCCGGTGGGAGAGGTGTCGTTGAGGATATTGCGTCCTATGATTGCCAGTTCCGTGTCGGCGTATGGCAATAGGCAAGCAAGTCGAAGTCCACCCTCCAAGAGCGAATCATCGGCATATTCCACAGAATCGTAGAGAAAGAAGCGCACACGACTGCGATACGCCCAATCGGTGGAGACAATGAGACGCACACCTGCCGGAAGATCAAGCGCATAACGCAGCGTCACATCTGCTATCCAGCCCGGAGCCTGTGGCAGACCGTTGCCGTCAATGGAGAAAGTTCCTTCAGCAGATGCGGGCGAATCCAACACCGTACACGGTGCCCCACAGCCCTGTATAGCCAAATCCGGATCGTCAATGCGTGTTTGGTTGTAGCTGAGTCCCGCTGTAACCTCCAGTGCGGTGATCGGTGTAAAAATCAACTCCGCCTCAGCACCTCGCCCGATGGTGCCTGCAGCGTTTAACAATCGGTTGAAATTGGTCTCTCCACCCACCGCAGTGAGTTGCTGATCCTGCATAAAGTAGTGGAACAGCGCCGTATCCAAGTGGAGCCGCTTTCCCCACAAACGCAGTTTCGTGCCACCTTCCACAGAGAGAATGGTCTCTGTATCCGCTACCGTGACCTCATTGCCAAACAGCAGACGTCCTTGAATGCTGGGAGCGCGAAATCCGCGCGCTGCGCGCAGATACGTCTGCATACTACGGGTGACCCTATAGCGCAGAGTGAGATCCCCACTCCACACCGTGGCTTGCGGGTTTTCGTGGAGGGGACCGAGCGAACCCGCCTCCGTAACAGCGGGAGCCGAGTCACGCCACGCTGTGTATTCCTTGGTATCATCAGACAATCGTATACCGGCACCCAATTCCAGGTCCTCGACCAATCGGAAGGTCAACGCCGCAAATGCTGCCCGTGCAATAGCTAACTGTTCTTGACGTACCTTCCCATCTTGAGCGCCTCCAACCAAAGTGTTGTAGTTGAAATCTTCCATCTCCACGAACTCGCGGAAATAGTACAGGCCGAACTGATAGGCGAAACGGTAGCGTTCTGTACTTATCAGGCGAACCTCTTGGCTGAGCTGGCGCAGCGCGGGAATGCCGGACGCGGTTTCGGACGGAAAGGGTATTTCACCGGGCCCGCTCTGCGGAGTGAAAACGGCACCGTATCCGCCATCGATGTCTCCGCGTGAAAAAGTGGTGAGTCGCTCCAGCCCAGTCAGTGAAACCAGTTGGAAATCACCGATGTCGTAGCGTATCTCAGCGGCCACGCCCCGTGTACTCAAGGTTTGTTCATTGCGTCCATCATGTGCGATGCTGTCACGCTTAAAATCCGGCACCAGATCGCTCTCGCCTTTTAGAAGGGTATTGGCGCGAAACAGACGTGCGGTGCCGTCGAGTTCGCGGGCATGGAGCTTGATCCACGCTTCCAGTTCCGGGGTAGGTGTCCACAAAAACTGTAAGCGTCCTGCCATGTCCTGATACCCTCCCACCGCATCATCTTCGCCTGTGTGCGCGTTATCTATCCAATCGCCTCGTCGCTGGTCGAGCAGCGACAGTCGTGCTGACAATACGGACGGAATGAGCGGACCAGACACCGCGGCCTCGAAATTACTGCTGTTGAATCGACCGTAACTTAACCGACCATACCCCTCCAGCGTCTGTGTAGGACGCGCCGACTCAAACTTGACAATGCCCGCGGGCGTATTGCGCCCAAATAGTGTGCCTTGTGGGCCCCGCAGCACCTCGATCCGATCCAGATCAAAGGCGGGAAACCCTTTCAACAGGGCGTTTTCGAGCACAATCCCATCGTAGAGGACAGAAACCGGCTGCGAAGCATTGAGATCGAAGTCAGTATTGCCTAAGCCACGGATATAAAAGCGAGGGAAGACACGCCCAAACGACGACTCCATCTGCAAACTGGGCGTACGATTCGACAAAAAGCGTACATCCATACCAGATGAGCGCAAAGCGTCGGATTTTTCGCCTTGTAGCGTCGAAATGGAGAGCGGCACATCAAAAGACCGCTGCTCACGCTTTTGGGCAGTAACCACAACCTCTTCCATCATAACAACCTCTTCGGCTTCCTCATCAGCAATAACTGTGATGGATATAAACAACATCACTGAAAAAACCGAAGTACAGGACAGTCTACCAAAACGCATATTTTTCTCCGAAACAGAACGTGAAATTTTTATCCTACATCTGCCAGCCCTGATGCCATTCGGAATCATGCCCAATACCTTCTCGCGCCACAACGACATCAAGCAGGTACGGTCGATTCTCTTTGGTGATACAGTCGATCCCCCGCTTCAGTGCCGCTTCCAATTCTGACGGATCGGTAACACGTTCACCGTCCACACCTTGAGACCGAGCGAGTCCAGCGTAATCAATTGAGGGACCTCCAAGGAAGAGTCCGGGGTATTTGCCCTCCTGCACCATCTGGCTGTCCGGCATTTCCCGCGCCCAGTTTATACGCACCACTTGATAGCTTTCGTTGTTGGAAACAACTGTCAGCACAGGGGTCTTATAGCGAGCCATAGACCAGAATCCTGCTGCGCTATAGGTGAGCGAACCATCCCCGATGCTCAAAACGACGGGTCTTTCGTCTCCGATCCCGATCTTCGCGCCAATCGCACCGCCGACCGCCCATCCGAGCGAGCCCCCACCACCGCCGAACCGCCACATCTGTTCATGTCCAAACGGCAGCAGTGTTGTGCGAGCAGTTGGATTTTCACCAATGATTATCGAATCTTTCGGCAGGAGCGTTGCCATCTGTGCCTCTAACAGACTGGGGTGAATTACTTCGTCGTCCGCATGTTCCCGCACCACAGCCTCCTCACGTTCAAGCAGGCGTTTTGCGTAGGTCGAGACCTTGGAGCGTTGGTTTCGCCACAATTCAATGGTATCAGTCCCGTACAGGTTGGTGATCGTCTCACAAAGGGCGGGTAGAGTATCCTTTAGGTTACACTGAGCAGCGAGATCGAGCGGATAGTGTCGCCCCATCAGCGTTGGGTTGGGACCAATCTGTATTACAGTCGGCTCCTCCGCGGTCCCATGAAGACCCCGACAGCCAACCATGAACAGGAGATCGGGTTGCAAACCTGTTACTTCAGAAAATTCCTTTTCCACGGGGTAGCCGCCACAGGACAACGGATGATGCGTTGGGAAGTTAGCGTTGGTTTGCCGGCTACTGAACACCGGTGCACCAATCAATTCCGCCAGTTGCACCGCTTCGGCTTGTGCGTTTTGATTCCAAACATCATCGCCGAACATCAATGCAGGGCAGCTACATTCACCCAGTTTTCGGGCAATCGCTTCAATGGTTTGAGATCGTGCCGCTCCCGGACCTTCAATCTGATAACCTGCGCCTTCTCCAATCTCCGCCTCAAGGTCCTCCTGCTGGAACAGATTCGCATTTACCGAGATAAAAACGGGACCCGTCGGTGGGTTCGTCGCCTCCCGCATTGCCCTCGCTGTTGCGACCGTAAGCGCCTCCGGTTGATAGCTCACTTGATAGGCACACCGTGCCTCTTTGGTCACGCCGCGCATCAGCTCTGCCTGACTCAGCCCGGGGAAAGGTGTTAAGCCTCGGAAATCCTGGACCTCCATTGTCCAATCTCCAGCGATGACAACCACCGCCGACCCTGCCATCTGGGCGTTGTAGAGCTGACCCGCCATCTGAAGCGAGCCTCCGGTCACGTGGGCGATAGCCACCCCTACTTTACCGCTGGTGCGGGCGTACCCATCTGCCATTGCAGAGACCAACCCCTCGTGCTTCGCCATGGCAATCCTCAAATCTCCGTCCTCTGCGACAGCTGCAAAGAGTCCCGTTTCTGCCGAGCCGGGATTGGTGAAGAGATATTCGACTCCACATTCCTTGAGCATTTTGGTTAGGATCATGCCGCCTGTACCGCTAATCGTTTTTCGCATTGAGTCCTCCGGTGTGTCTAAAAAAATAGGGTTATAATTCGGCTCTGTTTTCGCGTATCATAGCAAACTCCCCCCAATTCTGCAACGAAAAAGTCGCGGGGCTCATAGAGGGCTTTAAGGCCAAAAAGGGACGAGTAAATTTTTATCTCTTTTCGCTATGACAATCGGTTATAATGAAGAGGCTTCATTAATCGAGGAGGACTCATAAATACTGTCTGTGGGAGTGGCATCTTGCCACGATTCGTGATCAGGAGTGGTACGTAGGTTGGGTTGAACGGTAAAAGCAAATTCCTATCAAACACAATAGAAGCTACACTTTTCAATACCCCCCTTTATAGTATGGATAAAGTGAAACCCAACACCATACCCGTAGGTTGGGCATTCCCGATAAATCGGGATCCAAAGCGACTTGCCCGACCCATAGCCCCAGCGGGGCGACAGGTGAGTTGTCACTCAACTGACCTCTAGGGTCATTTAGTTTTTCTGTAGGAGGGATTTCCCAATCCCGACACTTCGCTCTAAGAGCGACTTACCGACTCTGACTTTTCAAACAAAATGGGTAAAAAGCCTAAAACTGAATAGCCCTAACTGACCTCTTTCTGAGATTGGAGGAACTTTTAATCTAGTGAGGATCCCATAACCCATGAAACTAATTCTCAGTCGAAAAGGATTCGATTCAGGATCGGGTGGTTGTCCCAGTCCCATTTTCCCTGATGGTACGCTGTACTCTCTGCCAATACCCGGTCAGTATTCAAAGATTAGATACCGCGATATTAGGCATGGCGACACGAATATTGGGAAGGTAGTCAAAGATCTTACCCGCCGACGCAAACCTAAAGATCGCATTGGTTCCAAGCGCCGTGCCCACTTAGATCCGGATATCAATCGTTCAGCTTACTCACCACGGAAGAGAGGCTGGCGACCACTATTTGGCCAGTCGGGCGCAGCCCAAGGTCATCTAGAAAATCAAAACGTATGCATCGGCGATCTTTTCCTGTTTTTCGGACTCTTCCAGAAGATTGAGAAAACTTCTGGCGGATGGTGTTTTGTTAAAGATGCCCCTAGGCGACATATCCTGTGGGGCTGGCTTCAGATTGGGAAAATTCGTAAGGTCGATGAGCTTGCGAAAGATGAACTCCCATGGTCACGCTACCATCCACACCGGCATCCCTCACGGGGTAGAAATCCAACCAATACCCTCTATATTGCGTCTGAGGAGTTGCGCTTGGGCAATAGATCGATAGCACCAGGGGCGGGGTGCTTCCCGAAGTTTCACGAACGGTTGGTTTTGACAAACCCGGATGGATCAGGGGTAACGGATTGGCGATTGCCTCGGTCTTTCTATCCCGACAACGGCAAGTCCCCGCTTACCTACCACCCCAAACCTGACCGCTGGAAGCCTGACGAGGAGTATGCCTACCTGCAAAGCGTTGGTCGAGGACAGGAATTTGTTTTGGATCTCGATCAATATCCCAGTGTAACGGATTGGCTCGTCCAATCCATCTTTACTCACGACTGCTAAACTTGCAAAATAGAAATCGGTACTACGCGATTAAAACCTGAAGAGGAAGACTATGAGAAATAGCAAAACCCTGAAGAAAATCCAGCAAAACCGATGCGCCCGAGTGTGTGGGTTGGGACACTACCTTCCATTTTTTGTGCGTTATGCCGCACACTTTGGCTATGATGTCATCTGGTTGGACTTGGAGCACCGAGCGATGACCGATCGTGAGGTACAGAGCCTGTTGGGACTGTGTTACCACAACGATATTGACTGTATGGTACGACCTCCCACCCAAGAACGGACACGGCTTTATAGATATTTTGAAGATGGTGCAACCGGTTTGATGATGCCGCTAATATCAGATGCGGAGGAGGCACAGCGTATTGTGAACGCTGTGAAATTTCCGCCTATGGGCAACCGCGGCATGGACGGTGCCGGTCTGGACGGCGATTTCGGCATTGAGGTATGGCAACCCAACAGCACCTACACCGACGATGCCAATAGAGAAACCTTCATCACAATTCAGATCGAGACACCGGAGGCACTTGGGAACGTCGAAGAAATTGCGGCTGTATCGGGAGTGGACGCGCTTTTCGTCGGTCCGGGGGATCTCGGGCTACGCTTGAGCCAAAGTGAAGACGGCTCACAGATTAGCCTTGATGAAGCTATTGCTCAAGTTGCGGAGGCAGCCAGAAGACAGGGTATCGCTTGGGGCATTCCCGCCGGAACGCCTGAGTTGATTAAAAAGTACTGTGGAATGGGAGCGCAGTTGCTTGCTTACGGTGGAGATTTTGCACTAACAGCGGTATTGGAGAGTAGTAACCGAGATTTTGACGAAGCCTTGGGTGAGTAGCACCGAATTTAGGCGACACATACAAGGAGGCAATTATGGCTATACCAACCATTCATGTGGGCTGCACCCATTTCGCCATTGGACGACTTCAGGCGCTAGTCAATTGTGAGGGGTTGTCCCCCGTCGCTTGCGTGGACATTAATCTCGATGAAGCGCGAGAGGGAGTGGCGTCGTTGGAAGGCGATGTGCCCGAAGGACTTGCTGACCGGATTTACACCACAATCACCGAAGCGCGAGAACGACATGGTGCGGAAGCGTGTCTCATCTATGCCTCGACGCCAGCACATGCCAAACTGGTCGTCGAAAGTCTGAATCTTGGGTTGCATACACTGTGTGTCAAACCGATTGCAACAACATCAGAGGAGTTTCGAGAAATTATCAAGACTCACAAGGCAGAACCGAGTCTGATGTTGGTACAGGGACAAAATAAGCGCTGGAATCCTGCTGCTGCCAAGATGCGTGAATGGTTACGTGGATCGGACGGTATTGGGGAAATGCTTGGCGGGGAGTGTCGGTTCTGGATTCGTCAGAATCTTTGGCGGGCGGATAATTCACGTTACCCGGACTCCTATGTTGAGGGGATTTTCTTCCATGCTGCTACGGCGCATCAACTCGACCAACTCGTTGGAGCGAAAGGGTTGCCGAAATATGTGACAGCACGAATCCATCAACGGGAAGACCGTGAGATTGCTCAGACCGGTGTTTGGGGAACGGCAGGTGCTCAGGCTTTGCTGGAATACCCCAACGGAGCACCTTTTTGCTATACAGGAACTAACGCCTCACATGCAAACCCATTCGGTTGGAGCGGTCATTGGACATTCCATGGGCAGAATGGGGATATTCGACGGGATGCAGGACATCTCCAACTTTTCCGTAAGGGTGAATGTGTTGAAGATTCCCAGCTTCAAGACCTCCATCCCGGACTCGTTGAAGACGATCGTATTCAGTTTGACGCCTTTGCAGACGCGATTTCCACCGGCAAGGATAGGGAGTGGCTACAGGAAACCACGTTGGGAACATGGATATTGATGGAATCCTGCATTGAGTCGGCGCGGACTCGTACCCGCGTTGATGTCGAATCCTTGTGTGCGAAACTGATGGACGTTTAGTGCAATGTAGGCAAAAATCCGCAATTCATGTCAGCGACACGGAAGCAAGATAAACATTGGACCCGTGGTTTTCGCCCGGAGGATATTCGTGGGACGAACAGATGTAGTACACCCCTTTCCACCGTACCATATTTCCGACATGCCATCCCCTGCCGTTATTATAAACCGTTCTCACCCAATTCACGTCTACTATTATGAGTGATCTCTTTCTGCAATTGAGGTGTGTTGATATTCCATCGCTGTGAAGTCGGCAGGTGATGCATCGCTATTATTGACAACCTAAAGTTAGATCCTATTTGACATAACCGATGGATTCACATACAATGGATAGGCACTTATAGTGGATCTTAGAATTAATGAAACACTCCAAAACGGTGTGGTTAGGAAACCGCACCTACCAGGGGCAAAAGTGTCTATCTGTTTTTAGAATTCACCATAATTGAGATTCGAAAGGAGGTGTAACCCACATGCGTATACTAAAACTCACACTCATTGGCTGTGTCGCAATTCTGCTCGCTATTGGATGTGCTTCAGAGAAGGCGATGGAAAAGGCAGCTGAGACCGCGGAACCAGCAGCGACACAAGCTGAAACCGCTGCAAGTACGGATATGTCCGAAGCAGCTCCAGCAGCTTACGAACAGGTCACATTAGACGTTGATGGGCTGGTGTGAGGTGGCTGTGTAGCCAAAGTGCGGGCCGCACTTACAAACGTTCCGGGCGTGATTAGCGCCGATGTTATTCAAGCAGATGGCAAAGCCATCGTTAAACTTGAAAAAGGCAAAGCCACCGCTAACCAACTAACCGATGCTATCGGAAAAGCGGGTTTCAGCGCAAGAACCGCAACAAATTAGTCAGTTCCCAGAGTTAAAGTGAGTGCGGAAGGTCTCGACTCAGTGAACCGCTATCTTCCGCACTGCCACTTTCTCTTTCCTACCTTTGCACTATTGCCCAGTGAGTCCTTGATGGGACTAGACATCAAATCACTGCATCCCACCCATTTGCTGCAGACCGGCGATTAGCGTGATGACTTCCTTGAAATCGCCGAGCGAGATAAATAGCTCTCCTGCAATCCCTTCATCCCGATTTTGGCTGGCAATCCCGATGCTGTAGGTTTCGGGAATGTCCACCAAAAACATCTGGATCATGCCAATGTTTGGATCGACTTGAGCGAAAATTTGTACGAGGTTCTTAACTGCTGTAATAGGTGAGATCGCAAAAAACATGTTATTTTCTAAAGTCAAGGCACCGGTCAGTTTAGCGTAGCCTTCTCCTTGATCAAAGCCTGCCCCCATGGCCATTCGGTCTAGGGTGTTTTTTATCGGTTGGGCACTACCTGCCATTGCGTACAGCATTTTGCCACCAGTGAGGGCGTAGTAGATATTCCACTGTTTTGGAACAACTCTCTCCCAACCGGGCGGAAGTTCAGAAAAAAGGGCGGTGATATTTGGCAGGACATAGTTTTTAATCTCGATACCATTATATATTTCAGGGGGTCCTGCTGATACGTCTGCGTACATGCCAGCGATTTCCTGACCAGCTCCCATCGCTTGCGTGAATCTCATTGAGGCTCCCAAATATTCAGTGAACTCCGTCTCCATGTAGGCTTTAACCTGCTTTTCGTCCGTCACATTGTAGATGTACAAGAAGTCAGGCATCATGCTTTCGCTAAAATTGACAGAAAAAGCGAGCTCATCTCCCAAGCCCTCGTAGAAACCTGTTGTGGCTTCAGTAAGTGCCTCGGATGCTTTTCCGATCCCCGCTGTATCCGCGTCTGGATCCGAAGGGATAAATAACTTCAGCATTGTTTGCGTCAGATCAATGAGCATCTCTTTCTGAAATTGCATTTCACCGTTGAAAAACGCATTTTGCGGTAGGTATTTAAGGTGTGCTAATTCCCTCGGCATGTGGCGAATATATGTTTGGATTTCGCTCTCCGGCTTAAATTTGAGGAACGGTGAGAGCTGCAGATCGCTGCCGTTGAGTTGCACAGTCAAACTCAAAGTTTTTGACTGATCCAACAGCCAAATACCGCTGTCAATGAGACTTTCAGCAGATCCTAAGCCGGCATTGAGTTCTGGATCTGCTTCTGCGCTTGCCTCCATTCCCATCTTTAAATCCTCCGCTTTTTCAGTGAGCATGGGATGGAGACCCTCTACAATGGCATCCATTGCAAAGTAAGCCACCAAATCATTTACGCCAGATGTAGTATCAAGCTGGAGTGCCCGGAAATCGGGATTGGCAGCAATCGATGGCATCATCTTCTTTTGGGTATCAATTACTTTTTCGCAGACCTTCGCTGAACTTGAATAGACCATCACATCGCCCATAAGAACAAATGCGCCTTCCTCACCTGTGGCGTGATATGTCACACCATTATGGGTAACCGCACTGCTGCCTTCTGCTTCCATTTCAATGAGTTGTTTGACACTTTCCGCATCCTTAACATGAACCGCCGCGGAAGGCATTGGTGGATTGACACCGGAGAGAAACACCGCAAAGTTTCTCCGCATATCTAAGCCCAATTCTTCCAATTCCGCTAGCGTCTCAAAACCTGCTCCAAAAGTATCCGCTAACATCTTAGCCGGTAGTTCCTGTGGTGGATCTGCAGGAATCATTTCCAGCATCAGTGCGTTAATTTCGTCATTGAGTCCAAGTAAGCTGGGTATGTAAATCACCCCAATAGTGTCTTGGGGAATAACATTCAAAACGCTATCAGGCGCGATATCTAAAGCAACATCTACGGCGCTATCAGGAGCAACATCTACATTATCAGGAACGACATCTGCATTATCGGAGGTAATCTCTGCATCGCTGTCGGGAGTGACATCAGCAGTCGTCGCCATTTCTTTGCCGCCGCAACTCGGCACCATGATGCAGGTCAATAAGATTAGGGTTACGGCAGTTAAACGACAGGACATATTCATAATTTATTTCTCCTTTGTAAAGGTCAATAGGGAATGGAACTATCCCATTATCCAAGGCAACCCGCGTTGCCTCGATGGGCGAGATAGGATTGGCTCGGACCCATATTTCTGGATTGGCATTTCAGCCGCTTCAGATTAGTTATTTCTCTTTGTCGCTTCAATCTTTTCTGCTAGCCCCTCAATCGCTTCGTTAGAAGTCAGAACACCGATTTCAACCTCATAGTGTCTGCGTCCACCCGGTTCGAGAAATTCCAGCGTCCCTCGTTCTCGCTCCTTTGACCTGCCATCAACCCAGCAGTTCGCCGGTTCCAAGCCGATGACATAGAGACCTTCACTGTTCATTTTCCACTGCACAAATTTGGGAAGTTGGGTTTGATGATATCTAACATAGAGTCCAAGCCCCTGCCCATTGTTGAAGGACCTATTGACGAGAGCAACATAGATATGGTTATCCTCGTCCGCTTGCATTTCATGGTAGTATACCTCTTCACGAAAATCGACGGTAGGTGCTTCACATCGCGCATGGTCGTTCAATTTTCCTTCCGAGTGTTCATCCATTGGGATTGTCCGCGATGAAGGAGCAATCAACTCAGACCCTTCAGCAACGATAGGAAATCCGGGATTGACGTGGAATAGGTACATGTGCGGTGTATCCTGATAGCCAAGATTCTCGACGATATCTTCGATATGCAGTTTCGTTGCGCCAAGCTCTGTCCAAACGCGCCGGGTTCGACAGAGATTTTCACCCGAAACTGTCGTCTCTGTCACTTTCCCCTGAGCCCACATGATATACCGATCTCCCTCCCATCGGCTATCGATCCACACATTTTGGGCGGGAAGGTAAGAGACGCGACCATGCAAACCAAGGGACGCTTCACCATCTGCCTCCGGTTCGCCAAGATACGTCATGCCGCAGGTGGTTAGTAGCCCACCAAAGAATCCGCGTAGCCATCCATTCCCTTCCGGTTCATAATATGTCGGCGCAACATCACCGGTGCTCGAACGCCAGCACAATGGAATACCGTTGTATTCCGCATAGGAGATGTCTAACCCACGGTCTGGCAGCACGGAGAAATTTAATCCGGAACCTGTCCGGAAATCAACGCCAGCAACTCCTTTTTCCAGTCCACTTGCTAATTCATACTGCTTCACACCGGCAATCTGGGAAACGTCTCCGATATGTCGAAGCAGCTGTAAGCGATGGTACTCCTCGCCGTATAACTTGATCACATCTATCTCTCCTTTCATACCTCAGATTTTCTCATTTGCATCAATTTAGCTCCACCGATGTGGTGGATTATTCTTCATAGCACCGTTACTCATGTCGCAGCGCCTCAGTTGGCATCAACCGTGCAGCCTTATAGGCAGGAAGAATGCCAAATACTACACCAATAAGCACGGAAGAACAGAAAGCGGTAGCTGCCGCCCACAATGATACAACCGCGGGCCATTCCGTCTCTTTGATGAGAAAGGTGGTAACCCCCCATGCGACCATAAAGGTAATAAATCCACTAATGAAAATCCCAATCAGTCCTCCGGAAACGCTCAGAACAACTGATTCGATTAAAAACTGCTGCAGAATATCGCGGTGTCTTGCGCCCACAGCTTTGCGCAACCCAATTTCCCGTGTGCGTTCCGTAACAGAAACCAGCATGATATTCATGATACCGATGCCCCCAACCCATAGCGAGATACTCGCGACACCTCCGAGCAGAATCTTAAGGACCCGACTAACTTGACCGACCTGTTCCAGGACGGCCTTTGCGGTGTAAAATTGAAAGTGCTCTTCAGAACCGTGTCGGCGCCGCAGGGTAATCATCACTTCGGCTAGTGCTTGGTCCACGCTTTCAAAACTCTCCGCTTTCATCCACAATTCAAATCCATGTTTCTGATTGCCGATGAAACGGGTCCACATCGTGGTGAATGGAACGATTAGCTTTTCATCCCAGCCCTCGGTCGCCATTCTATTCCCTTTTTCCTCCATCACTCCCACGACAGTAAACCGCTGCCGTCCAATTTTCAATTCTTGACCGATTGGATCCGTTTTGCCAAACAGATCTCTTTGTACCTGCACTCCAATCACGCATACGGACTCGTTCCGATCCAGATCTTCTTGTTGGATAAAACGCCCAGATTCGACATGCCAATTGTGCACTTCCTGATAAAGCGGTGTAACGCCTTCAAAGCGGAAATGCCTCGTCTCCCCTTTGTACGATATGGGCCGCGCCATCGTATCGATCTCCCCTGTGATGCTTTTGATCGAAGGGCAGGACATCATAATTGCGTTGATATCTTCGTATTCAAGATACACTGGCGCTTTGTTCTGGATCCATTCGCCATCCTCTTCTCTCTGGATCCAGCGTGGACGGAAACAGATAATTAAATCAGATCCACCCATCCGTTCGAATTCCGCTAAGACTAGAAACTTTGCTCCATCACCAATCGAAACCATGCCAACAACGGCAGAGATACCGATGATGATACCGAGCATCGTCAGCAGAGATCTGAGTTTATTCCGTCTAAGGGCAGCCAACCCAATGAATAAGCTTTGTAGGATTTGCATTAAATTCTCCTGTGTCTTTTGCGTTTACCTCTGTTCATACAGTGAGACGGAATTTAGGGTCTAAGGATTAACAGCCACCATTTCAGTTTGATAGCAGGATGATTGCTCCCAATGTGACTTAAAATTATAGCACGATTTACAGAAGACTGAAACAACATTCCGAATTGACACCATGTCGGATCTCTGGTAAAATGCGGAATCGTAGTAAATGTACTCATTCTCTAACGACCTGCAATCTTGGGGAGGCGGCATGAAAATCATCGGCGCACATCACACCAGTTATACCGTTTCTAACCTTGAACGCTCACTTGAATTCTATGTTGGACTGCTCGGCTGCGAGGTGATTTGGCAGCGCGAGAATCGGGACCAATACTTCCGCGATATTGTAGGCTATCCCGACAGTATTGCACAAATGGCAATGTTGCGCGTTCCCGGTTCGACCCATGCCATCGAATTAATTGAGTATGTTGTTCCACGCGGTATCGCCGCCGATGTCCGCACCAAAAATGTAGGCAGCTCACACATCGCATTTTTCGTTGAGGATTTGCGGGCAGCATATGAAGAATTGCGTGCTGCGGGTGTGAAGTTCCGTTCGTCACCCGTCGAGATTACAGCAGGTGCAAATAGAGGTGCTTGGGCGATTTATATGACAGACCCAGATGGAATCACAATGGAGCTTTTTCAGGCACCGGAGACGGAGCGTGAGCGATAACCTCACGAACTCGCGATAAAGATTAACAAGAGTCAGTTAAAAATAAGGGAGATAAGATGGACAAGCAAGTATTGCAGAACTCGCTCGATAGCTTGGTCACGGAATATGTAGCTAACAATCCACGCTCAAGAGAGATGTCTGAACGCGCAAAGGAATCGTTGCCGGGCGGTAACACCCGTACCGGTGCGTATATGAAGCCCTTTCCGATTTATATAGAACGTGGCGAAGGCGTCTATTTCTATGACTTAGATGGTCATCGTCTATTGGATTTCGTTAACAACAATACAGCTTTGATTTTGGGGCACGCTCATCCTGCGATTGTCGAAGCCCTTCAGGACCGTGTGGCTAAAGGAACGGCGTTCTCTCGACCAACAGCCCTTGAAGTCGAGATGGCGGAACTGTTGCAGGAACGGGTGCCCTCCTTGGAACGGATTCGCTTCTGTAGCTCTGGAACTGAAGCGGTACTGAACGCGTTGAGGGTTGCTAGGGGGTTCACCGGGAAACGTAAAATTGCCAGATTTGAAGGGGCATATCACGGCGTGGGTGAGTACGCGCTCGTTAGCTATGTTCCGCCGTTGGGACCAGAGTTGGGTCCCGCTGATCGTCCTCTATCGGTTCCTTCAACGGCAGGGCTTTCGCCGGCAGTCCTTGAAGAGGTAATCGTATTGCCATTTAATGACGCAGATGCTTGCGCCGAAATCATCAGTGAGAACGCCGATGACTTGGCGGCTGTGATTGTAGATCCGCTGGCAACGGGTGCGGGCACTTGCCTTCCAGTTGACGGTTTCCTGACCCGCCTGAGAGAACTTACGACACAGATAGGAGCGCTGCTGGTCTTTGACGAGATTATTAGTTTCAGGGCATCCCCGGGCGGCGCCCAGGAACTTTACGACGTAAAGCCCGATTTGACATGTATGGCAAAAGTTATTGCAGGAGGAACGGCGGGAGCGGCCTTCGGTGGGCGCGCCGATGTGATGGGATTGTACGATCCTACGTCTGGCGCGAAGATTCCTCAGTCGGGAACTTACAATGCGAATCCCATCTCCACGGTCGCCGGCCTTGTCACGCTCCAAACAATGACCCCGGAGGCGTACGAGAAAATCGGTGCGCTAACGCAGCGGTTGGGAACGGGATTAGAATCTGTGTTTGCGGAAGTAGAGGTCGAAGCCCAAGTCACCGTGGTTGGCTCGCTTTTCCGTGTCCACTTTCTACCTCAACGTCCACGGAACTATCGAGAAGCTGCACAAGATGACAAACTATTGCAGGATTATCTCTTTTTCTGGCTCTTGAATCATGGGATTCATTGGACTAGCGGCGGAAATGTATCGCTCCCGATGACGGAGGCGCATATCGACAGGTTGGTGTCCGAAGTCCGGGCTGCGTTCCAACAGTTCTAAGCCACGATAGTCCAAGGTGCCAACCATGAGGGTCACCCCTACGGTTGTAATCTCTCTGCCATTAGGAGTTGTGCTGCGTAGCGATGAACTGCCGAACTACATACCTGTGAATGTTGATAAAAAAATAAGGCTCATGTTAAGAAATCGTGCAACCGAAACCGA
This sequence comes from Candidatus Poribacteria bacterium, assembly GCA_965204355.1. Taxonomy (GTDB): domain Bacteria; phylum Poribacteria; class WGA-4E; order WGA-4E; family PCPOR2b; genus PCPOR2b. Next base: position 4,467,475 of record OZ241983.1, on the reverse strand, counting down.
GTTTTTAAGAAAGTAAATCGGTTTCTTTTGGCGCTTTGCACCTTCTGTTTACATGAGCCAGTAATGGAACGCTTAACTCTTTATTAAGTTGTGTCTATTCAGAAACCCACGTTTTACGCCACATATTTTCGGACGGCAATGGATGTGTTGTGTCCGCCAAAACCGAAAGCATTGGACAGTGCGACTTGGATATTTGCAGATCGACCTTGATTTGGCACACAGTCCAAATCACATTCTGGATCCGGATTTTCGTAGTTGATGGTCGGTGGGATATAGTCGTTTTCCATTGCACACAAGGTAGCAATCAACTCGACTGCCCCGGCAGCACCAAGCAGGTGACCTATCATAGATTTCGTGGCACTCATGGGCAGGCGATTGGCGTGGTCTCCAAAAAGCGACTTAACAGCCAGAGTCTCTGCAATATCGCCTGACGGCGTTGAGGTGCCGTGGGCATTGATATAATCAACGTCCTCTGGTGCAATTCCGCCATCTTTCAGCGCCAATTCCATTGACTTGGCAGCCCCTTCTCCGTTTTCACTTGGGTGCACCATATCATATGCATCAGCACTCATCCCGTAGCCAACAATCTCGCCGAAGATAGGTGCATTGCGCTTCAAGGCGTGTGGGAGGGATTCTAAAACTAGGACACCCGCTCCCTCGCCCATCACAAACCCATCGCGCTCTTGATCAAATGGACGGCTTGCCTGCTGCGGTTCGTCATTGCGTGTAGACATTGCCCGCATGGCGCAGAAACCAGCAAAACTCAACGGGGTGATTGCATCTTCTGAGCCACCCGTAAACATCACATCGGCATCACCACGTTGAATGATCTTGAATGATTCCCCAATTGCGTTGTTTGCTGTCGCACAGGCGGTAACAGATGCAAAATTGGGACCCTTGAGTTTCAAGTGAATCGAGATCTGCCCAGCGGCCATGTTAATAATCTCGTGAGGCACAAAAAACGGACTGACCCTTCTCGGTCCTTTTTCCATCAAGAGTCGGTGATTTTCCTCTAGGACACTGATGCCACCAATTCCGGATCCGACGCCGACACCAACGCGATAAGGATCTACCGAAGAGAGATCGAGATCTGCATCCTGTTGGGCTTGGATTGCAGATACCAGTGCATATTGGATGAACAACGGCAAACGCGCCACAGCCTTCCGTGGAAGATACGCCCCCGGCGCAAACCCTTTGATCTCGCCCCCAATTTGCGTACGAAAATCCCCCGGATCAAAATGGGTAACCCGATCAATACCGCTCTTGCCTACCGCAATTGATTCCCAAAACTCATCTTTAGTGTTGCCTACAGAACAGACAACTCCCATTCCGGTGATAACGACTCGATTCCCCACGAATATACCTCTTTCGCCTTGGAAATATAGAAATAGGTTGATGGAAAGGGAATGTGTGCTATTACATAACCGAAGGTTAATAGCACACCCTCCCCAGATAATAAGCAGAACCTGTCTGCCGAATCGGTAACTGCAACGCTCTAAGTGAGCAACTGCAACTATTAGATATTCTCACCTAGATAATCAAGTGCCTGCTGCACAGTGCGAATCTTTTCAGCTTCGCTGTCCGGAATTTCAATATCAAATTCCTCTTCAAGCGCCATGATCAATTCGACTGTATCCAACGAATCAGCACCTAAATCATCCATAAACGAGGCATCAGGTTTAACCTGCTCTTCGTCAATTTGTAACTGATCTGCAATCATTTTGATAATTCGATCTTGGTCTATCGCCATTGATTTATCATCCTCCTAAGTTATTGAAAATTGTATATAGATTCACCTACATAAACATACCACCGTCAACTTGAATGGCTTGCCCAGTGATGTATCGGGCGGCATCTGATGCCAGAAACAGTGCAGTTTCTGCAACATCTTCCGGTGTACCGAAACTGCCCGCTGGAATCATTTCTAACATTTTCTGTTGATCTGTTTCCGATATTTTTTCTGTCATATCGGTTGTGATAAAACCGGGGGTAATTGCATTGACGGTGATGCCACGGCTGCCTACCTCTTTTGCAACTGATTTCGTCAAGCCAATTATTCCGGCTTTAGAAGCTGCGTAGTTCGCTTGTCCGGCATTGCCTACAATTCCTACAACCGATGAGATATTAATGATTCGCCCACCTCTTTGGCGCATCATTGGACGGGTAACAGCACGCATACAATACGTCGTCCCCGTGAGATTGGTCTGTATGACCGCATCCCAGTCCTCATCCTTCATTCGCATAAATAAGGTATCACGGGTAATTCCCGCATTATTTACGAGGATATCGACACGGTCAAATTCCTGCAGCGTCAAATCCACGAGTGCCTCTACATCGGCTTTGTTGGCAATATCGGCTTGCGTCGATTTTGCGTTCCCGCTCTCGCCTGAAAGGGATTCAGCGATAGCAGCAACGGATTCAGCGGAACGTGAACAGAGCATCACGCTTGCACCTTCTTGACAGAACTTTCGAGCAATCGCTTCCCCGATTCCACGCGATGCGCCTGTTACAATTGCCACTTTATCTTTAAGTATCATTTAGTCAACCCTTATACACTATACCTATGACTTTGTCAAGGCTTTGGATATCTTCTACATTCAGACAAATTGCTTTCGGAAGGGTACGCCGTACCATCCCAGAAAGCACTGCCCCAGGTCCTACCTCCACAAAGTGTGAGATACCGGCAGCACCGATAGTTCGTATTGACTTCTCCCACTGAACAGCGGAGGTTACTTGTGCTATCAACAAGCGGCGAATCTCCTCCGTAGTTTGTACAACATCGCCCGTTACGTTAGCAACTACCTGAATCCTTGGATCGTTGAATTGAAAATCATCGATTGCTGTTTGCAGCTGTTCCTGTGCAGGCGCCATCAAGGCAGAATGAAACGCGCCACTCACCTCAAGTTGGAGGCAACGTCTAGCACCTGCAGCTTTTGCGCTATCCATTACCTTTTCAACAGCGGCAGTATCGCCAGAAACAATCAGCTGTCCAGGACAGTTATAATTTCCGATTTGCACCACACCGGCAGACGATGCGGCTTTGCAGAGCTCTTGTAATGTTACTTCATCCAATCCTAAAATTGCAGCCATTGTGCAATCTTGTCGTTGGGAAGCATCTGCCATAACTTGCGCTCGATATTCGACCAACCTCAGTGCGTCAGAGAAGGTAAGCACACCCGCTGCAACAAGAGCGGAGTACTCTCCGAGGCTATGCCCAGCAACCGCGTGAGGTGTAATGCCTCGTTCGTTCAAGACCCGTAAGGCTGCGACGCTGCATGTCAGAACCGCCAGTTGTGTATTTTCGGTCTGTTTCAGAGCTTCTGCGGGCCCTTCAAAGCAGAGTTGACTCAACTTTCGATTCAAGGCTGCATCCGCTTCATCAAAGACTGTGCGAGCCACGGCGTAGTCTTGAAACAGCTCCAATCCCATCCCCACTTTTTGAGAACCTTGACCTGGGAAGAGGAAAGCGATCATATCCTTGGAGGTTTTTGACGAGGATTCGATCATATCAGACATGAAGCTAAATTTATGGTTTGTTTAGAGCTTGATCAGGGTGCTTCCCCACGTCAGTCCGGCCCCAAACGTAACTAGCAATACCAAGTCGCCCGGTTTCACCCGTCCAGACCGGAGGGCTTCGTCGAGTGCAACGATGGTAGTAGCAGCGGAGGTATTTCCGTATTTATCAACATTGATATATACTTTCTCTGGGTTAATCCCAAGCCGTTCTCCAACAGCTTCGATGATACGAATATTCGCCTGATGCGGAATAAGCAAGTCGATGTCATCAACGGTCATTCCCACCATATCCAACGCACGTTGGGCGGCTTCGGGCATAATACGGGTGCCCAATTTGAACACCTCTCGTCCACGCATTTTGATTGAATGCTGTCTACTATCGATGGTTTCATGGGTTGCAGGTAGACGCGTACCACCGGCGGGCATTCCCAGTAAATCTGTATCGGCATAGTCACCATCGGATCCAATATAAGATGCCAGGATTCCCCTTTCCTCATCAGTTCCCTGCACGATTGCAGCGCCCGCTGCATCTCCGAACAAAACGCAGGTATTTCGGTCTTCCCAATCAAGAATTTTGTTAAAGACTTCGCCACCAACGACTAGAATTGTTTTATAACGTCCGGATTGGATCATCCCATCAGCAAGGTCAAGTGCATATACAAACCCTGCACAAGCCGCCGAAAGATCGAAAGCACAAGCATTTTTGGCACCAATTCCTTGCTGCACATAACAGGCTGTTGAAGGGAAAAATGTGTCGGGGGTCGCCGTGCCAACAATGACCATGTCAATGTCAAGCGGATCAATATCAGCAGCTTTAATAGCTTGGCGAGAGGCCCGAACACATAAATCCGAGGTTGCCATATCGGAATCAGCGATTCGCCGCTCGACAATACCAGTTCGCTGTCGAATCCATTCATCGCTCGTATCAACCAGTTTCTCTAAGTCAAAGTTTGTTAAAATTTCCTCCGGTAGGTATGACCCTGTTCCGGTAATTGCTGTGCGTCGAGCCATTATGATAGCGTCCTTTTTGGTTTCAGCTGTTATTCAATCCGACAATTGAAGCTGATGAGAGTATTGGATTAAAGTTCTTCAGCCGTTTTCACCACAACCCGCCCGTTATAGTATCCACAGCTCAGACAAACACGATGAGATAGGTTTGTTTCTGAACAGTAGGGACATGTTGAGACAATTTTTTCCCCAAGTGCATGGTGGCTTCTGCGCATTCGTTTTTTTGATTTTGAAGTTCGGCGTTTCGGATGTGCCATAGGTCGTCTCCTTAATTACCATAGAATCGTGTGTTTTAGAATCAGAGAAATCAGTTTTCTGCCGCGCGGTCAGACCGATCCAAGAGATCCGCCAGAGCAGCAAATGGAGAAGAACGCTCTTCAGAGATATGACAACCGCAGTCAGCGGCATTAAGATTTTGTCCACATTGCGGACACAACCCCTTGCACGTCTCCGAGCAGAGGGGCCAATTTGGAATTTCGAGTATGAGACTCTGCCGGACCTCTTCAGATAAGTCGATTGTATCTCCCAGATAATATCGTTCGCCGGTATCTGCCTGCCACGGGTCTGAAGAGGAAGCGACATCTGTCGGATAAAACTGGACTTCAATATCACCCGAGATACTGGTTGTAATTAGTTCAACACAGCAACGACACTCGACTTCAACTGATGTTGAAAAATTTCCTTTCACGTAGACATCTTCCACGCGACGTGAAAGTTGGAGCTGTCCGTGAATCTCCCCAACAAACTGTGCTTCTTCCAGCGTTAGATCAATTTCCGCCGGAGGAACCCTAACCTCATATCGTGCGGGTTGGTTATCAGAGATTTCTCTAACAATGAACTCAAGTGTTTTCACGAGGAGGTGCCTCCGAGTTCAAATCGGTCGTGAATTGTATGCACGGCGCGCTCGGTTTCAGATTCATCAATCACACAGGAAATTGTAATTTCCGAGGAACTGATCATCTGGATGTTAATATCTGCATCAGCGAGTGCTTGGAACATTCGTGCAGCGATACCCACATGGCTTTTCATTCCAATACCGACTAATGATACCTGCGCAATGTTCTTGTCTGGGTTGATGCTGGCGAAACCGATCTCGCTCTTGAGCTCTTCAATGATTTTGATTGTTGCTTGCAAATCCTTCTCAGCAACTGTAAATGATATGTCAGCTGTACCCGTCGGATTTGTCGTCTGAATGACCATATCAATACTGATGTGAGCATCCGCAACCGCCTGAAAAATACGCGCTGCAATCCCCGGCTTGTCCGGCACACCGAGCATCGAGACCTTTGCTTGATCTTTATCAGAGGTCACCGCGCTGACGACAACTTCTTCTATCATCTCGTTTTCCTTTACCACCATTGTGCCTTCAGCTTCACTAAAGCTAGATCGTACACAAAGGTGAACATTAAACTTCTTCGCTAGCTCCACACATCGGGAGTGCAAAACCTTGGCGCCGAGCCTCGCCATCTCCAGCATTTCATCATGGGTAATCTGATTATGTTTGCGGGCATTTGGAACGACACGTGGATCCGCGGTGTAAACACCCTCTACATCTGTATAGATGTCACAACGATCAGCCTCTAGTGTTGCAGCAATGGCAACAGCAGTAGTATCGGAAGCCCCTCGTCCGAGGGTTGTAATCTCGTTATCAATGCTTACTCCCTGAAACCCAGCTAAAATTACAATTCTTCCACGCTCAAGTTCCGATAGGATCCGCTCTTTATTGATGCTCTGAATTCTGGCGTCACTATAAAAGCCGTTGGTTATAATGCCGACCTGTGTTCCTGTAAGCGAGATTGCTTGGCACCCGAGCTCCGATACCGCCATGGCTAACAGGGCAATTGAGACCTGTTCGCCGGTGGACAACAGCATATCAAGTTCTCGCTCGGGGGGATCTATTGAGATTTCATGGGCGAGGCGGATCAGGTTATCAGTCGTGTCTCCCATTGCGGATACAGCGACAACAACGGAATGTCCCTCCTCATGCGTTAGTGCGATTCGCTTGGCAACATTTTTGACTTTTGTAGCATCCGCAACAGAACTTCCACCAAATTTTTGAACAATAATTCCCACACTCACTAACCTCTTTCACACCTTTAAGTCAGGTCATTTTCCGCTTGGACAGAGCAGCTGTCAGACAGGGAGTTGGTCTACCCACATCAATCACGCTTCATAAACGTGCTTCAGGATTTCATCTTGGCTCGCAGACACTGTAATTGGCTCTTCCCCGATCCCTCCTAGCGCAGTGTCCGGATCCTTCAAGCCATGTCCGGTCAGGATGCAAACAATCGTAGAACCCGGCTGGAAATATCCGCTCTGGTTCAATTTGATGACGCCAGCGACGGCAGCTGCCGAAGCGGGTTCGACGAACAATCCCTCCAATTTTGCGAGCATCTGATAGGCTTGCAGAATTTCGTCGTCCGACACCCGATCGATTAATCCTTTCGATTCGTCACGTGCTTTCTCCGCAGTCCGCCAACTTGCGGGATTGCCAATTTTAATTGCACTAGCGACTGTCTGTGGCTTTTCAATAGGATAGCCTAAAACTATCGGCGCTGCTTGGTAAGACTGAAAGCCAAGCATTTTGGGCAGGCTCTCTGCTTTACCACAGTCGTAATACTCTTTGTATCCCTTCCAATAAGCGGTGATATTCCCTGCGTTACCGACAGGTATGGCCTGATAATCAGGCGCGAAACCGAGGTGGTCAATGACCTCAAAGGCACCCGTTTTCTGCCCCTCAATGCGATAGGGGTTCAGCGAATTCACCAGATGGATTGGGTGTTTCTCGGTAATGTCTCGCACCAGCTGAAGCGCTTGGTCGAAATTTCCATCAACCGCAAGGACTTTTGCACCGTGCATCAACGCCTGTGCTAATTTTCCAAGGGCGATTTCCCCTTTTGGAACAAGCACAATACATCTGAGTCTCGCTTTGGCAGCGTAGGCAGCAGCAGACGCCGACGTGTTGCCAGTTGAAGCACACATCACCGCTTGAGCACCATCTTCAACAGATTTAGAGATGGCAACGGTCATACCCCGATCTTTGAAAGAGCTGGTCGGATTTAGCCCTTCATATTTAAGATAGATGCACAGGTCGTTACCGATTGCCTCATTTAAGTTTGTCGCTTCAATGAGGGGTGTATTCCCTTCCCTGAGCGTAATAATCGGGGTCTCTGATGTGACCGGTAGATATGCGCGGTAGTGAGGGATGACGCCCTGCCAAATCATTCGCTGCGATTTCCTTAAAATGCAACTTCCTCTTCAATACGGATTAGTCGGCTTGTCCCTTTGACAACATCGAGCGTATCAATTTCTTGAATCGCTGTCTGCATATTCTTTTCGACAGCCTTGTGCGTTACGATAACGATTGAAGCAGTATCGTCAACTTCATGGCGCTCCTTCTGTATGACAGATGCGATGCTGATACGGTTTTCTCCGAGAATAGTACTAATCTGTGCTAACACGCCCGGTCGATCTTGGACAACGAGGCGGACGTAGTAACGGGTCTGCACGTCATCAATGGGACAAAGAGAGGTGTTAGCTTGTGATTCGGAAAGCCAACCGCGCGGAACCTGAGATCTGACTTTACCGCTGATTGATTTGGCTGCATCAATAATATCCGCGACAACAGCACTTGCTGTCGGCATTTCACCGGCACCCTGTCCGTAGAAAAGGGTTGGTCCCACAGCATCACCGATGACACAGACTGTGTTGAATGCCCCGCCAACATTGGCGAGCATACTGCGTGCGGGCACCAATGTCGGGTGGACGCGCGTTTCAACTCGGTCCTGATTCAGTTTTGCAATAGCGAGGAGTTTGATCACATATCCGAGTTCGCGAGCGTACTGAATCTCACTGGACGTGATATGTGTGATACCTTCCGTGTAAACCCCTTCCATCGGCATGGCAAAACCGTAGGCGAGGGAAGTAAGGAGGGTCAGTTTATGCGCGGCATCAATCCCTTCAACATCAAATGTCGGATCTGCCTCAGCATACCCCTTGGCTTGCGCATCTTTCAGCACTTCGTCAAAATCGACTTCGCTTTCGTGCATCTCCGTCAAGATGTAGTTACATGTGCCGTTGATGATGCCGTAGATCGAGTGGATGCGGTTTGCGGCGAAACTCTCACGTAGGGTTTTGATTATGGGGATGCCCCCGGCTGCGCTCGCCTCAAAGTTCAGACTGACGTTATGCTTATCAGCCAGTTGAAAGAGCTCAAACCCGTGCGCTGCCAATAGCGCCTTATTCGCCGTCACAACGTGCTTTCCGCTGCGGAGAGCTTGAGCGACTAAGAGGCGCGCTTCATCGGTCCCACCCATGAGTTCGACAACTATATCAATCTCAGGATTCTCGACGATTTCAGCAGGATCGGTCGTTAAACAAGCCGCGTCCAATTCTACGCCGGGACGCGATGCTGGTAGCGTACGTTTCGCAATTTTGATTAGGCGGAGTTGAATTCCTGCGTTCTGTTCAATCAGATCATTCTGGTTGAGCAAAATCTTGGAAACACCCGTACCGACGGTGCCCCAACCAAGAAGCCCCACATTGATGCTGGCTTTATCCACTACTACCTCTCTAGACAAAAATCGGGGCGACTGGATTTGAACCAGCGACCTCTTGAACCCCATTCAAGCGCGCTTCCGGGCTGCGCTACGCCCCGACCATAATTTATTGGGATGTAATACGGGTAAATGTTAGCATTCAGACCTATAACTGTCAAGAAAAAAATTACGGGAACGGGGGAAGATGGAGAACCGATTTCATCATATCAAAGTAGCGAACCAATCCCGCACCCGCACTTTATCCGCGTCGTTTCCAAAACCGAGACTGAACCAGCCAGAATAGCCGTCTGCGTTCAGTCTCGCAAACAACGCTTCAAAGTCAATCGTCCCCTCACCGGGGACGAGATGCACCTCATAATCACCTGTGTTATCGTTAAGGCGCACCTGACCGATATTCTCCACCCCAAACGCATCAAGGAACCCCACCCAACCTTCGGGCACAAGATGACCGTGGGCGACATTGAATGCCCACTTAAAATGGGGCGATTGGATCGCATCAAAGAACCAGCGCGTTTCTTCGACATTGTGCGGGATGTAGTGAATTTCGGCATAGTCGGGCTCTTTGTTGTGGTTCTCAAAGAAGATGGGGACGTCTACTCGCTCTGCTCTGTCTACCAATTGCTTCATCCGTTCAACCGCCACTTCCCGCCGTTGTAGGACATCACCGAAATGATACCCTCCATGCCCAACGAGCCAACCGCAGCCGAGTCGGGCAGCCAAGTCGAGATTAGCGAACAGGTATTCGTCCACCGCTTCCGCCATGATAGGTACATACTCGGCGTTATTTATAGCGGACGATGGATGGAGGCCAATGGCAATATCATGTCTTTCGCAGAGGTCTCGCACTCCCCGAACCCGCGCGGCGTCGAATGAGGCAATGTCATTCGGGGGCAGGTCCGCTTGAAAATCGATGTACCGAAAACCATTTTCGGATGCCCAGCGAATCAAGCCCTCAATCGGTTGACCTGAAACATCAAAGCCGAAACGATTCATCATGTATATTCTCCTATAAGATATTAAAGCGTTGGTTGTTACCTGTTGGCCGGCACCTATCTTAATGTGCAACGTGAGACGTGATGCTTGAAACGTGAAAACTATTTGGCTTATGCCTGCTAGGTGTCAACCCGATATCGCTCAAGGGCTTCCTCATCAAGTTCTATACCCAGCCCCGGTCCTTGTGGAATTTGAACGCAGCCGTCTTTCACGGTATACAGCGTATCAGATTTGACCAATTTGTTCAAAGGAGACCAAGCGTCTTCAGGGCGGATTGGTGGGGTTGTGTAAACCAATTCTTGCATACGGCATGTGCGGATGGTTGCCGCAACTTGCAGTGAATAGATTAGATCCATCCCGTGCGAACCGTGAAAAATACATTCCATGCCAAACAACTCAGACATGCTTGCCACCTTTTTTAGTGTGGTGATGAGATTGGCACAGTGGGGTTGCACGATATCAAACGCTTCCCCTTGAACATATCCCCGATATACTTCTTCGGGTTGATGTTCACCACCGGTGATGGCAATGTCTGTTTCCGCTCGCAGGCGCGCATGAAGATGTATGTCACCACGAGTGAACGGTTCTTCTAGCCAGGTAGCATCAACCGCCTCCAATGCTCTAGCGGCGCGAAGGGCGGTTTCATAATCCCAAGTGGTTCCTGAGTATTCCCCTGTTCTGTCCACCATTACTTCTATTTTATCGGGCCCGCCAACCCGTTCACGAATTAACCGGATGGCTTCGACATCCTCCATCGGATCTGCTCGGAAGATGCGAATTTTGACAGCTTTCCACCCTTGCTCTGAATATCGGCGTACATCTTCAGCCTGTTGCTGTGGCGTTACGTCTGTTTGATCTGCTGCACCGGGCCACACACAGGTCAGGTATAGAGGGATTTCATCGCGATAGGCACCCATTAACTTGTGCAGCGGAAGCCCGGCGGCTTTGCCCACGATATCCCACAGTGCGTTTTCGGCACCAAACCATTTATTTAAACCGGCTTCGAGATGTCGCTCAATCTGAAATGGATCTGTCCCCAACAAGATTTGGCTAACGGCCTCGACATCCACTGGCTCGAATCCATAACCCGTGAGACCTTCATCGGTATGGATTCTTGTAATCGCTGAAGAATTGTAGTATCTCTTCTCCCGTTCTACCTCAGATATCGGAACTTCAACACGAAAGCTTTCAACAGAAGTTATTTTCATCGCGCACCCCTCTCCAGTAGTAAGCTATTTTTGGTGATATGTGGCCCCGCCATGGCTGTATGAGTTCATTAGTCGATTTAACTATGGAGGAAACAGAACAGAGATCTCCATTCCCTACGAATTACACCCTGTTCTATCGACTACGGTAGGGAACCATAGCCATCGCTCCCTACCACCGGGGAAATATTGCTCCTACAGAAAAGCTGACAGATATGTAATAGATGACAACCGCCTTCTAATAATCTGCGACTGAGCCATCTTCCAATCGACTGTTAGGCCAATCGAACTTACGATCTGGGTCTTTTCCAGTTTCAATCACGAGTGCTTCATCAACTTCAACACCCAACCCTGGACCTTCTGGTAACGACACATAGCCTTCCGCATCCATCTCCCAGTTTTTCCGTGCCACACCGTCGGGGAGAACACCTTCGTACCCTTCATGTATTAAGAAAAATGGGACAGATGCCGCCACATGTAGACTAGCGGTCAAGCCAAGGTGTGACATTGTGCAGTGCGGGGCAAGTGGGACGTGATGCGCTTCCGCGAGGGCTGCAACTTTCTTCATTTGGCTGATGCCGCCGCCGTGCCCACAGTCTGGCTGAAGGATGTCAATCACCTGCGCTTCAAGGATTTCGCGGGCCTCCCAGATAGTCCGATCTCGCTCCCCAGTTGCAAGGGGAACGGGAACCGATTCGCGAATCTTCCGCATTACCTCAATATTACCGGGCACCCACGCTTCTTCCAAGAAGAGCAGATCGTCGGCTTTCAAGTAACTTGCAAACTGCTTCACAATAGGTGGCGGCAGACAACTATGCGCGTCGAACATCACAGCTCCATCGGGTCCAACCTTCTCACGTGCTTCTCGTACGTTCTGAACCAACCCTTCAATCTCCACGGGTGTCCCGGCAAACGGTTTGGAACCGCCAGGACCTGTTTTGATGGCTTTGGGGCTTGGATACTTCCATATCTTGTCGCGGCACGGTCCGCCGAGTAGACGGTAGACGGGGACATTCCAGAGTTTACCGGCGATGTCCCACAACGCCATATCAATTGCGGAGATGGTATGCACCATCAACCCACCGCCACGGATGTTACGGTGGGCGCGAAAGAGTCGTTGCCAGTGATGCTCGATGCGAGTCGGGTTTTCACCGATAATAAGTTCTGAGAGCGATTCTGCGAGGCGACAGGTGACACTGTTTTCCATATTGTTAATCTCGCCCCAGCCTGTCACTCCCATGTTGGTCTCAATTTTGACATAGGCTTTGACACCCATGGGAAAAGCGTGCAGCGCGGTAACTCTGATTTGAGAGCCACTATCTTCAATTTGTGATTGATCTGACATAAAAAACTCCTTACCCTTAATATAACTTTAAGTGTGAGATTCGATTACTGATAGGATAGCACAAGTTGCTAGTTCTCGGCCCACTGGGACTGATAAAGCACAATAGGTAATGTGTAAGAAGAAACGGAACGCAGACCTGCGTTCCCTTCCGCACTGGATCGTTAAGACCGGTCAAGATGTCTGACCTATGGTGATGTGTGCAGGTTACAGCATATCGGATTAGTAGGATAACATGATAGCATATCCAGTCCCAAAGGAGAAAAGAAAAAGCAGGCATGAAGCAGCGTGTGATGTAGGGCTTCGTGATTTTCGATTTTCTCTCGGTCTGACCCTATCGGGATCGCAGGTTAAGAAACCGGTGCCTATGTGAGATTTCCATCGCCGCATACGAAAGTCTGAAACATGGTTCACATATGATTGTCCTAAAGGTGCATTGCTTTTCTGTTGACGCGCTGAACAGAATTGTGATATAAGAATAACATCGCTTGACTGATTACAGCTACTGGCAGCGAGGGGTAACAACACCGTAGCTGTTCCAATGATAAATTTTTGCGTTAACGCAGGGAATATTGGAGAATCGGTCAGGTTATATCGAAAACGCTCTGGAGAGGAATCAACCCTTAATGGCTGAAAAACAAGCGACTGTCCTCGTGGATGAGGCAAACCCGGTCTTCAAAATGGATGCCTCGAAGAAATTGAACATGTCTAATACAGACATTCATCGACTTTATGGTGAAGTGTGTCTTGAACCGCGGGACGAGGTAGAGGCTGGGAGTTACGGGACATGGACACTGACTTATACCGCAGGGGAAAAGGGTGTGGCGACAGGGGGTCGGATAAGGATTTACACTGATGCGGATTCGGATCGGGCGACGCCACAGATGGACGACTCAGCAGGTGCAGACTACCTAACGATAGAAGCACCGCAAGCGGCACGGATAGGCGTGTTAGTGCAGAGTGTGCTCTCGGTTATGTTGGTAGTGAACGGTCGAGCACTTCAACCCGGCGAGCAGGTAGCTGTCACCTACGGCGATCGGCGCGAGGGTGGACCGGGATTCCGGTCACAGACCTTTCAGGAGGCACGACACTATTTCTGGGTAGATGTGGATACCGCGGACGATGGAAATATCGTGACGCTGCCGGAGCCGCCGTACTTGAGTATCGTCGGCGGACAGGCGGAAGAACTGGTGGTAACCGCACCATCAATGGTTGTTGCAGGAGAACAGTTCCAGATTCAGGTTAGAGCAGAGGATGCGTGGGGGAATCCCGCCGCGGCGTATCAGGGAACAGTAGTAATACAGTCAGGAGATGTAAGGGTCCCAACGGAGCAGTTAACATTTGGAGAAACGGATAAGGGTGTGCGGTGGATCGAAGGGTGTACCGCTATGCAGACAGGAATTCACCGACTGGCAGCATCCGATGAAGAGGCAGGTTTGACTGCACAGAGTAATCCAGTCCTATGCGAGGAGACGAAGTCCCCCTATAACCTCTACTGGGGCGATTCTCACGGCGGGCAGATAGCAATGGCAGAGAAGATTTCAGATTTCTTTCAGTACGCCCGGGACATCGCCGCAATCCACTTTGCAGGCTATCAACGGAATGATCATGTGCTATCCAAGCGGGACTGGATGTTACAACAGGCAGCCGAACATGCCTACGATCAACCCGGACGATTTGTGGCTCTGCCCGGTTACGAGTGGTCAGCGAATACGAGCCGAGGTGGGCATCACAACGTATATTTCCGACGACATGATCAACCGATTCGGCGCTCCGACCACGGCGGGTTGGACGACAAGTCGGACACTGATACGGATCTGTACCACATCCAAGATGTCTACGAGGCTTTCCGCAACTCTGACGCAGTGATTACTGCTCATGTTGGTGGCGAGCACTCAGATTTGACCTACCATGATCCGGCGCTGGAGCCGGCGGTGGAGGTGACATCTGATCATGGGACATTCGAATGGATTTTGGAGGAGGCGCTTCAAAGAAATTACAAAATGGGTTTTTTCGGTGGCAGCGACAGTCATAACGGTCGGCCGGGAAACGATACACCGGGCTTCCAACACCGGCGCTATGCCAAGGCCGGATTGGCAGCCGTGTACGCCCCCGAATTGACGATCCCGGAGGTGCTTTCGGCATATAAGGATAGACGCATTTACGCGACAACGGGAGTACGGATTTTGATGCAGGCCGAAGCTATGGGACACTTGATGGGAACAGAATTTACCACAGTGGAAAAACCCTGTATTTCAGCGTTTGTCGCCGGTACGGCACCGTTTGAATCGGTGGAATTATTTCGGGGGCTGGAACGAATTTATAGCCATCCAATAGATCAGGGCACGGACAACAACCGAGTACGCATCCTCTGGGAAGGAGCAAGTCGCAAGAGCAGTTACTCAGGGGTAATTTGGGAGGGAAAACTGAAAGTTTCTGGTCGACGGATTGCAAACGTAGATAAGATACGGTTCGACAGTCCACGCTCGCGGGTGTTCGACGTGGAAGATGATGGATTACGCTGGTATTCAATGACCTGCGGATACCGAAGTGGGATAATTTTAGATCTGACCGGGGAAAATGATGGAGAGATAGAATTGGTAGTCAATACTTCACTGATTACAGGTCCCCTTTACGGGGGAAGCGGAATCAGCGCGCCTAGGCGGATGTCCTACGCTCCGGCGGAGAAAGTGGCGTTCAACGTCGACCTGACTCAACTGAAGAAAGGTCCCGTGACGATGGAAATCGGCGGGTTAAATCGGCGGGTGACGATGTCATTGGCACCCACACCACAGGAAGCTGGCGAGGTTGAATTTTCATTTGCCGACCCATCGCCAAACCCCGGCATCAATCCTTATTGGGTGCGGGTCGTACAGACGGACATGGAGATGGCCTGGAGCAGCCCGATTTATGCGGACTATGTAGCGTGATGATCAAGTTCAGCAGATATAAACAAAATATAGATGACCCATAGTATTGGAATCAAACAGGAGGTTGTGATGTTAAGTAACGCCCAAATAACTGAATATCATCAGGACGGATATACCGTCTGCCCAAATTTCTTGAGCCCGGAGGAAGTTGCTCAATTGGTCGCTGAAATTGAGAAGATTATCAGCGGTAACACACTTGCGAATCACGACAAAAAGCGGATGGAAATGGAGCCCAATCAGCCGTCAGATGGCGCCAAAGTGCGTCGCCTTTATGAACCGTGCACCCACTACCCGCTTTTTAGGAAGTTGTCCGATTCCGAAAAATTGTTGGATGCTGTGGAGGATTTGGTAGGTCCCAATATTCTGTTCCATTACAGCAAACTCAACATGAAACCACCGGAAATCGGTTCGGTCGTAGAGTGGCATCAGGATCTCTCCTATTATCCACTGACAAACCGAGATTCGCTTGCTGTGCTGTTTTACCTTGATGACGCAGATGCTGAAAACGGCTGTCTACAGATGCTACCCGGCCGGCATGAAGGCGATCTGCTTGCCCATACGAGCGAAGGGTACTTCCAAGGCAGAGCCACCGAAGTGGTTGATAGTTCAGAGGCCGCGTTGGTTGAGGGCAAAGCTGGCGCAGCAGTTTTCATGCACTGCATGACTCCACACGCCTCAACTACCAATCGCTCAAATCGCCCCCGACGTACGCTAATCCTCAGTTATCGTGCGGCCGACGCCTTCCCCATCTACTACGGTGAGATGACGAGTCATGTCGAAACACACACACGAGTAGTTCGTGGACATCGGGCAGAGATGGCCCGGTTTACAATGAAAGAGTTCCCTGTTCCTTACTATAAGGATAGAAGCGCGTCTCTTTATGAATTGCAGGAGCGATCTCGGAAAGGAGAGATCAGGTAGTCGCTACAAATTGACACTAAGTCAGGCACGCTCTCTTCAAAGATCCTACCTACGAAACAGATGTCAGTCCAACTCATCCGACAAGCCTTTACCAGTAACCGGCCTCCGCCAAGAATGTGGCGGTCACATGAACTAAAAGAATCTTACGATGTCGTCATCATCGGTGGCGGGGCACACGGACTTGCCTGTGCCTATTATCTCGCCAAAGAGCACGGTATCACCGATGTGGCGGTACTTGAAAAAAGCTATATCGGCGCGGGCGGCAGCGGTCGGAATACCGCAATTATCCGCAGCAACTACCTCACCCCAGAGGGCGTACGCTTTTACGATGAAAGCGTCAAACTCTACGAACAGCTATCGGACGATCTCAATTTCAATGTGATGTTCAGCCAGCGCGGTCACCTGACCCTTGCCCACACCGATGGCGGAGTCAACACGATGCGCCGTCGGGCGGAAGTCAACCAGATCGAAGGTGTTGATTCGCGTCTAATTTGGCCCGATAAGATCAAAAGTCTGTGTCCCTATCTTGATGTAAGTGACCATCCCCGTTATCCCATTTTGGCGGCACTCTACCATCCGCCCGGCGGTATCATCCGCCACGATGCGGTGGTGTGGGGGTATGCCCATCAAGCGGACGTGCGCGGCGTCCACATTCACCAAAATACAGAGGTAACTGGGCTAGAGGTACAAAACGGGACAGTGATTGGCGTGGAAACAACTCGTGGGGCCATCAAAACTGGAACTGTCCTCAATGCGACTGCCGGCTGGGCTTCGACAATTACAGCGATGGTAGGAATTGACCTACCGCTGATTACTATCCCTCTGCAAGCCTGCGTAACCGAGCCGCTCAAACCCTTCTTGGATGTAGTTGTTGTCTCCGGCAGCCTACACGTCTATATCAGTCAGACCGATCGGGGTGAGTTAGTGATGGGCGCGAGCGTAGACCCCTTTTCTTCCTATTCGATGGCAGGTTCACTCACGTTCCTCGAAGGCATTGCGGGGCACGTCCTCGAACTTTTCCCTTCTCTGAGCAATGTCCGTATCCTGCGTCAGTGGGCTGGTATCTGCGAAATGCCTCCCGACTATAGCCCAATCATGGGGTTCACACCTGTCAATGGATTCTTGATAGATGTCGGTTGGGGCACCTACGGCTTCAAGGCATCCCCCATTGCTGGCAAAACTCTGGCAGAATTAATCGCTACTGACAAGACCCCAACCCTCATCGCTCCTTTCCGTCTATCGCGTTTTGAAGAGAATGACTTGGTCGGTGAGAAAGGTGCAGCGGCGGTGGGGCACTAAAGCGTGAATGGAGATCAAGATGTTACTTTTAACCTGTCCTAATTGCGGGGATCGAAATGTCAGCGAGTTCCACTTTGGTGGAGAACTCGGTTCGCGTCCCAAAGATCCCTCGGCTCTTAGCAGTGCAGAATGGGCAAACTATCTTTACATGCGCAATAATGTCATGGATGTGCAAACGGAGTGGTGGCATCATAACGCCGGCTGCGGTCTGTGGTTTCTGGCCGAACGGCATACACGGACCAATGAAGTGAAAAAGACTTACCCTTACGTGGAACGTGAAACGTAATGCGTGATGCGTAAGAAAAATAATGCGTAATGCGTGAAACGTGATGGGGTATATTTCCATTACGTCGTTCCTATGAAGCATGATAACTGGAGAATTAATGCGATCTGAACAAGATACACTCACAACAGCCAATCGACTTCATCCGAAACAAGGTGAGGTGATTGATCGCTCGACTACAATTCGATTCACTTTTGATGGTGTGGAGTATACCGCCTATCCCGGTGATACCGTTGCATCAGCGCTGACTGCGGCGGGTGTCAAAGTCTTGAGCCGATCGTTTAAGTACCATCGGCCGCGTGGGCTGCTCTGTTGCTCTGGACATTGCCCAAACTGTCTGGTGCAGATTGGAGATGAACCGAACGTCCGTGCCTGTACCAGACCGGTCGAAGAGGGGATGGATGTGCGAGCGCAAAATGTTTGGCCCTCACTGAACCGAGATCTGCTTTCGCTGACCCAATTGGGATCACGTTTCATGCCGGTTGGATTTTATTATAAGACTTTCATCCGTCCCCAAAAGCTGTGGCCGCTCTACGAACATACATTGCGCCATGTCGCTGGCTTGGGTGAGGTTGATATTGATACACCTCTAGGCGAGTTTGACAAACAATATCTGCATGCCGACGTCGTCGTAGCTGGCGGTGGCCCGGCAGGGATTAGTGCGGCATTGGGAGCAGCCGATGGCGGCGCACAGGTGTTACTTTTCGATGAGAATCTGGACCTTGGAGGTCACCTACGATTTACCGTTCCTTTGGAATCCCCCTCGACCACGTCCCGTTCCGAGGATCCCGACAAGTCGGGACAAGCCTCCAAAGACCTACCTGAATTGTTAGAAGGGATTGATCAACAACCAAATGTTACGGTTTTCAATGATACAAGTGTTCTGGGTTGGTATCAGGACAACTGGCTTTGTGCTGTGAAAGGAACACGTCTGTTTAAGATACGGACAAAATCGGTGGTTGTGGCAACCGGTGCCTACGAAACACCGCTTATTTTCGACAACAACGATTTGCCGGGTGTTATGTTGGGAAGCGCCGTGCAGCGTTTGCTTCACCTTTTCGGTGTCCTGCCCGGCAGACAGGTAGTGATTGTGACTGCCAACGAGGATGGCTGGGATGTAGCCGCTGATCTGCAGTCACTGGGGGTGAATGTGGCGGCTATCGTGGACGAGCGTGAGCCCAACGACTGTTCTAGTCCATATCGAGATGGATTGACAAACGCTGGCGTTCCGGTGTTCTATCGGCACACCATCCTTGAGGCTCTCGGTTCAAATGCAGTAGACGGGGCAAAGATTGTACGTCTTGATGGACAAGGTGCAATCGCTCCCGCAACAGTACAATCGTTACAGTGCGATCTGATCGTGACGAGTATGGGTTGGACACCTGCCACAGAACTTTCGTATATGGCGGGTGGCACATCGGAATACAACCGAGAGCGAGCGGAGATACTACCAGCCTCCACTTCACCCGGCATCTATGTGGTAGGACGAGCGGCAGGCACGCACATCGTTGCTTCACAGATTGCTGAGGCGCAGCGGGCTGGATCGAATGCAGCTGCCTTTGCAGGTTTTGGCGAATTTGATGAATCAACAGCGCAGTCGTCCGATGTTTCGGAACCGAGTCGCACTTCCGATCGGGTGAGCGTTCCGGGCAAAAAGAAGCGATTCGTGTGTTACTGCGAAGATGTCACCGACGAAGACGTGGAAACGGCGATTGCAGAGGGGTACGATAGCATCGAGTTGCTCAAACGATATAGTACCATCTCAATGGGACCTTGTCAGGGTGCGATGTGCTCGATGAACACTATCCACCTCTGCGCCCGTGCCAACGGTTGGACGGTGCAGGAAACCGGCACCACGACAGCAAGACCCCCTACCACACCGGTGACGTTAGGGGCTTTGGCAGGACAAAATATGGAGCCAGTACAGACAACCCCGATCCATCAATGGCACCTCGACCACGGTGCAGATATGATGATTGCGGGGCTTTGGCTGCGCCCAAACCATTACGGCGATCCAGCAGCAGAGGCAATGGGCGTCCGTAACGGGGTTGGCCTTATTGATGTGAGTCCGTTGGGAAAACTACAGCTTACCGGTCCTGGGGTGCCTGAACTACTGGAACGCATCTACACCAACCAGTGGGACAACCTACGTGTGGGACGGGTGCGCTATGGTGTGATGTGTAATGACGAAGGTGTGGTCCTGAACGATGGGGTCTGTGCACATCTGAAGGCTGATGAGTGGTATATGACCACCACCTCTACCGGCGCAACAACCATCTTTGAGTGGTTGCAATGGTGGCTGCAATCGGGCTGGGGGGAAGACATTCACTTAACCGATCTGACGGATACCTATGCCGCCTTCAACTTAGCGGGACCTCAATCGCGGGCGGTGCTGGAGAAATTAACAGAGCGAGATCTCGCCAGCAAAGCCTTCCCTTACATGCGTATCCGCTCCGCTAAGATTGTGGGTGTGCCGTGTCGGTTGCTGCGCCTTGGTTTCACCGGTGAACTCTCCTATGAAGTTCACTGTCCCTCCGGTTATGCGTTGCATGTCTGGGAGGCATTGATGGAGGCGGGTAGAGAGTTTGGCATTGCCCCATTTGGCGTGGAGGCACAACGCATCCTGCGACTGGAGAAGGCGCATATTATCGTCGGACAGGACACCGATGCCATGTCTGATCCGCTCTCTGCCAATATAGCGTGGGCTGTGAAATTAGACAAACCCGATTTTCTTGGAAAACCTTCGCTGAGCCGCATCTCTGCTGAAGGACCGAAGCAGCTGCTGGTAGGCTTCAAGATGGCTGATCCGGACGTCGTCCCCGATGAAGGGTTACAGATTGTTGAATCCGAGGCAGATGGTCAGTTGAAAATTGTTGGTTGGGTCACCTCCAGTCGATTCAGCCCGACCTTAGAAGAGGCAATTGGGCTTTGTTGGCTGTCGGCAGATATAGCGTCGCAAAACGGTGCGTCCTTCACGATTCGCATGGACGGATATCTGGCAGAGGCGCGCGTCCATCACGGAGCCTTTTATGACCCGGACGGAGAAAGGTTACGCATGTGAACACCTCCAAAACGCCCGTCAAATTGACCCCTTTACATTCAATCACCCAACGCTTGGAGGCAACGTTTACGGAAGGACAAGGATGGCGTATCCCAGAGGTTTATACGACACTGGAAGATGAAATTACTGCCGCCCGTGAACGGATTGCTCTCGCTGACGAAACGCCGAATGGAAAGCTGTTGCTTGAAGGCGCTGAAGCCGAATCCGTATTGATGGATGCCCTCGATTTAGATTCACTCAAAATTAACGAAGGGCGCGATGGTATCTATCGGTTGCGAAATGATCTCTTTTTTATTAGCACACTGCCCGGCAGAGAGGTTCGCACACAGAAAAAGTTGACCGCTTCATCAACGGCGTCTGATCAGTTTGTTACAATCACAGACGTTACTCACGGACGAGCGGAGATTCGGGTGATTGGTCCTGCCAGTCAGGAACTTTTGAGCAAAGTGTGTGGCTTGGATTTTCACCCTTCGGCATTTCCAAATGAAACAGCCAAACAGAGCAGTCTTGCCAAAACAACACAGTTGATTATCCGCTGTGATATTGGCGCATTGTCAGCATTTTCCATCATCGGCGCACAGTCGTTGGGTCCCTATGTTTGGGATACCCTGATGGAAGCAGGTAGAGAATTTGGGGTTGTCCCGATTGGTAGAGCAGCGTTAGCTGCGCTGGGAGAGAAGTAAATGGGGAGGGAGACCGCCTGTTATGGCAAAGAAACTGACGCGTGAAAACCTCATTGAATGCGGATTGGACAAATCGACATCGGATCGTCTCATAGAGTGTATCAATCCGTTACTCGCATCGCTTCCGGCTGCAGCTTGTTGGCAAAAAATTACGCAAACCATTTTAACCCCTGACCACCCATTCGCACTTCATCAATTTCTCCACAATACAGTTTTTGCCGATTGGAAGGGTATGGCCATCCCCGCTTGGTTTCCGACTGAAGATGAAGTTGAGAAAACACATATTTCGGCGGTTATGCGAGAACTAAATCTCGATTCTTACGAAGCACTCCATTCGTGGTCGGCACACCACCGCGCTGATTTTTGGAGGCTGATGATTGAGCGACTGGGGATTCGATTCCATCGGAAATTTCGCGAGGTGATGGACCTGTCCAACGGGGCTGAGTTTCCCGAGTGGCTCGCAGATGCGCGGCTTAACATCGTTGAGAGCTGTTTTAACGCACCAAGTGATGCCACAGCGATCGTGTTTCAGCCAGAGAACTCCACGCTCTCGACGGTAACCTACGCTGAACTCAACGTATTGGTCAACCGAGTTGCCAATGGATTGGCGGCTACCGGCTTTCAGCCGGGTGACTCTATCGCTATTAATATGCCAATGAACGCCGAATCAGTTGCTATCTATCTGGGTATCATCAAAGCGGGTGGTGTCGTGATTTCGATTGCGGATAGTTTTGCGCCAGATGAGATTCAGATGCGTCTGCGTATCGCAAATGCGAAAGGGATTTTCACGCAGGACTATATCCGCCGTGCTGGCAAACAGTTACCGCTATATGCAAAGGTTGTTGACGCCAACGCACCGAAGGCGATTATGCTTTACCGTGGAGGTGAGTCTCCGATTGAATTGCGAAGCGGTGATTTGACTTGGGAGGAGTTTCTCAGCGATAGTGATCAGTTTGACTCTATTTCCTGCGATCCTCACGACCACACGAATATCCTGTTTTCTTCGGGAACAACCGGAGAACCTAAAGCGATTCCGTGGACGCAAACTACGCCCATAAAATGCGCTGTGGATGCGTACCTACATCACGATATCCAGCAGGGAGATGTGTTAGCTTGGCCCACCAATCTTGGGTGGATGATGGGACCGTGGCTCATCTATGCTAGTTTAATCAATCAAGCAACGATTGCGTTATATGATGGTATCCCGACGGAGAGGGAATTTGGCGAGTTTGTGCAGAACGCTCGCGTCACGATGCTTGGCGTCGTGCCGAGTCTGGTGAGAGCTTGGAAAAATACGGGGTGTATGAAGGGGCTTGACTGGAGCGCGATCAAAGCCTTCAGTTCCACAGGTGAGTGTTCCAATTCGGAGGATATGCTGTTTCTGATGTTTTTAGCGGGATACCGTCCGATTATCGAGTATTGTGGGGGGACCGAGATAGGCGGTGGCTATATCACCGGCACGACTGTTCAACCCGCCGCCCCGGCAACCTTTACAACACCTGCTTTGGGACTGGATATAGTCATTTGTGATGAGGACGGTCAACCGAGTGATAACGGAGAGGTTTTTGTGACACCGCCTTCCATTGGACTCTCCACCGAATTACTAAATAAAGACCACCACGAAGTGTACTTTGAGGGGACTCCTCACACCCCGAAGATGCCGCTTCTCCGTCGTCATGGGGATGGGGTGGAACGGTTGGCTGATGGCTACTACCGCATCCACGGACGTGTAGATGATACCATGAATCTCAGTGGCATCAAGGTCAGCTCGGCGGAGATTGAGGAGGTCCTTAATGCTGTGAGCGGTATTCGAGAGGTGGCAGCAGTTGCGGTATCGCCGCCTGACGGTGGTCCTAGCCAGTTGGTCATTTATGCCGTGCTGCTACCGGAAGCAGATACCGGCTCGCTGCACGCTTCCTTACAATCGGCGATTCGAGAGCATCTCAATCCGCTGTTTCGGATTCACGATGTCGTCGTTGTCGATGCCTTACCGCGAACTGCCTCGAATAAAATTATGCGGCGCATTTTGCGCGATGAACAATCCTCTTAAACGAAAAACACACAAGTGTCCGAGAGAGGATAACACACCAGAGAGTACCATTTAACACCACACAGAACCACAAAGCACTCACTAATCACGGCCGGGGTCTGCGGGCGGGGGACGGTATGGGTAGAACTTCCATCCGTCAATTCGTATGTATCCCTCCGTTTCAGAGTAGTAGTTGTCGTAGTAGACGTCAAACTCCTTGCCCGCGTGTGGACCGGTGCTATATCGGATGGTATCAATCCAAATGCCCTCAATTTCCACCCCCGGAAGATAGACATACGAATCGCCGTTTTTATCAATTAAGCTGGGCAGGTATTCTTTCTGTCCGTCAACGATGACGAAGTAAGTCCCCTCGTCATTGTCAAAGTTCACCGGTAAGAGCTCGTCCTTCTGTGAGCCGGTGAGATATCTTCTGTAGCGTTTTACGGTGCCATCGCTGGGGGTCGAACGGTTGACATATAAATCACCATTGTTGTCCATGTAACTGTGTAGGTAGCGTTTCCCGTCCTCAACTTCAATGTATTCATATTTCACCCGTTCCTGCCAGGGTGAGTTGATATCTCCCCGATCATGGTACACTGGAAAGAACTCCCCTCGGTGGGGTTCAAAGTCGTATACTATGCCCGTTTTTGGGCTGCCGTACGGATACTTGGTTACCCAGTGAAATCCATTACCGTCTCTGTCGTAACCCTCAGATCCACCTTCGATTCCGATGGCAATTGGTTGCCGTCGGTGCAAGTAAAACCTTTCTCCGTCAATGATTATGTATCTGTCTTCTCGGCGAGGGGCGTTTTCAAATTCATGGTACAGATTAAACATTCTGCCCTTCTGTGGACCCGTGCGATATTCTATAAAGTTTGCGGCAAGCCCTCCCCATAATCCGCGAGCTGTACGGTACACATCGCCATGTTTGTCGTGGATATCTTCAGCGTCGATTAGGAAAACAGAGGATTTCCCTAAGTCCACAATCATAGGCGAGGCAGATAACTCCGGCTCTGAAGCGGGGACTCGCACACAACCGCTAAGACTAGTGGTAATGAGTATCAATAGGGCACAAACGCCCGTCGATTTCAGCCAATTCTTTTTCATGGGGCTTTACTTTCTTTCAGCCGTTGATTAATGCCTGATGAATCTCCGATAAATTGGGATTAAGAAACGGGCAACTACATCCAATCATGCAATTATGGAAAATCACATAAATTGCAAAGTCTATTGACTCGTCCCCACATATCTAGTAAAGATTAGGAGTTACGCAGTTGCCTATCCAATAGGTTATAATATAGTTTATGAATCCAGCCAAATGTAATGAATACGACTATATCAATTTTTTGATAGCGACACCGCACAGCTATAGCTGTAGTAAGGCTGCCAGAGTCCACCTCCCAACCGAGGCCCCCCTGCTCATGACTCATTGAATCGCTTGCTGTATCGACTGTCTGCTGATTCAGAAGCATTATGGAGTGAGGCACAACCTTGTGTCAACACAGCCCAAGGCGTTTTAGTCATAGACGATTCAACGCTTGACAAACCGTATGCCCAACAGATGGACCTTGTCACCCGTCATTGGTCAGGCAAACACAAACAAGTAGTTTCAGGGATTAACCGATGTGGACTGATGGTGACAGTCACATTCCTTGTGACTATCGCTTGTATAATAAAGCCCATGATGGTTTGACCAAAAATGACCACTTCCACGCACTGATTGCCACTGCCAGCGACAGAGGGTTTGCTCCAGAGTGCGTCGTGTTTGACAGTTGGTACAGCAGGCTGTCCGCGCTTATCTCGCTAAACCACTTTACACCTTAACTGTGTAACTCCTAATGATTTAAGACGTCGATCCTCCGCTCAGGTTCAACCGTATCTGGGCTCCACTATAATTTTCCCGCAATCTCCACTTTTTGATATTGAGGGGACTGAAATTTATGATAGAATATGATGTAAAGTTAAGCAATATGTACTCGAAAAAAATCCAATAGACAGTTGATCCTCTTTCAGCTTTGCACCGTGCAATGCTGTTGATATGAAATGTTGAACGAGCTATGTTCAACGCCTGATCTTTTACAATAGAGGTAATAACAGATGAAAGTTGTAATGTCTGCTAAAGCAACTGAGCAGTTTCTGAGCGAACTTCGCACCACCTTTCCCGACGTAACCTTTCACAGAGCGGCAACCCCAGAAGAAGAGATGGAACTCATTCGGGACGCGGATGTGTTTTGTGGCGATCCGTCACGCGAGGTGTTTCTCGCTGCCCAAAGACTCCAGTGGATTCAATGTCCGGGGACCGGTATTGATAAAATTGTGTCGACACCTGAGTTAAGAGATAGTGATGTCATCCTGACCAACGCACGCGGACCTCACGCCAACCCAATGGCTGACCATGCGTTTGGCATGATATTGACCTTTGCTCACTGCCTACGTGAACAGTGGGAAGACCAGAAAGCGCATTATTGGGATACCGCGAAATATGATGAACGGGTTCTAGAACTCGATGGCAGCACCTTAGGCGTCCTTGCGCTTGGTGGTATTGGAATGGCGGTCGCACGGCGGGGCTACGGCTTCGGTATGGAGGTCTATGCAGTTGATGCGCAACCGATGGCGGCGCCGCCAGAAGTGAAAGATGTCTGGGGGATTGACAGGCTGGACGAACTACTTCAGATGTCCGACTGGTTTGTCATCACCGCACCGTTCACATCGGAAACAGAGGGGTTGATTGATCGTCGCCGCCTTGAGCTAATTAAGCCGGGCGCGTATGTCATAGCGATTTCACGTGGAGGCATCTTGGACGAAGAAGCGTTAATAGAGGGATTGCGTTCCGGTCGCATCGCTGGTGCGGGATTGGATGTCACTGCGGTCGAACCTTTGCCGGCTGATAGTCCGTTATGGGATATGGAAAATGTCATTCTATCGCCTCACGCTTCGGCGTTAACCGCTGAGATGTGGGAGGGACGGCGTCAGATCTTCAAAGAGAATCTCCGACGATTCCTCGCGGATGAACCGTTTCTCTATGTGTGCGACAAACAGGCCGGATTTTAGTAGCGAACGCAGATCTACGTTCCTGAAGATCCCGCATAATATAAGGAGGGAGATATGGAAACGACAGATTTTGGAAAAACAGGTTTCAAAATTACACGCCTCGGTCTCGGACTCGCGGAGATTTCCCGTCAAGAGAGATCCAAAGTTGTCGAGGAGGCAGACCGGGTGCTCAATGCTGCGCTCGACGGTGGTATCAATTTTCTCGACACCGCTGCCTGTTACGGCAGAACTGAGGAGATAATCGGCGCAACCGTTGCACACCGGCGAGATGAATATATCTTGGCGACAAAGTGTGGCCACACCACAGACGACGGCGATAGAGGAATACCGTGGACAGACCACGAATCGTGGACTGGGCCAGCGGTTTCCGAAAGTATTGACCGAAGTTTACGCCGGCTGCAGACAGACCATTTAGATATAGTCCAACTTCACTCCTGTGACGTGGAGGTGTTGGAACAGGGCGAAGTTATTGACGCGCTCGTGGAAGCAAGGGATGCGGGAAAAACCCGTTTTATCGGCTACAGTGGAGACAACGCGGCTGCCCGTTGGGCAGTCGAAAGTGGACTGTTCGATTCACTTCAAACCAGTTTTAACCTTGTAGAACAGCATGCCCGCACCAAGGGGTTGTTTGAACTTGCAGAAGCGCAAGGGATGGGCGTTATTATCAAACGGCCTGTCGCCAATGGAGCGTGGGGAAAAGCGCGTAGCCCCTATTCGTATGCGGATGAATACTTTCGACGGGCACAGATTATGGAGGGGATGGGACCCCTGCCCCACGCTCCTGAAAATCCCATCCTACTAGCGTTGGGATTTGTGCTTGCCCAACCCGAAGTTGATACGGTTATTGTAGGCACTCACAATCCCTCGCATCTGTCGTCAAATATTGAAATGGTAACGCGACAACTACCGATTCCCACAGAAACCGTTGAAGCATTGCGGCGCCGCTTTGAAGAGGCAGATAATGGGTGGTTCCAACTGACGTGAGAAAATGAACGGGTTGCGAAGATTCTACATACGGAGGATTATTGAATGAAAATTACTAACGTTGAGGCAATTCCCAGTGCTTCGCCAGTAACCAATAGGCGGGGCGGACGAAGTAATTACGTCTACGTCAAAATTTCAACAGATGAAGGTATCGTCGGTTGGGGCGAGTCAACATGTGGCCCCCTGTCTGTTGCAAACGTTATAGACGAGATTGGAGCGACGTTGATCGACAAAGATCCGTTCCGGATTGAAGAACACTGGCAACGGCTTTACCATCTCTATCACAATGTACGCGGTGGCGTGATCCAGATGGCGGCAATTAGTGGAATAGAAATTGCCCTCTGGGACATCAAAGGCAAAGCATTTAACGCACCAGTGTGGCAACTGCTGGGGGGACAAATGCGGGATCGGATCTGGACATACGGTCGCTTCGATGGTGCAACGCCTGAACTCGCTGTTGAGCACGCCCTCCGGGAAGTCGATACGGGACTGACCGCATTAAAGGGCGATCCCTTCGGTCATCAAGGACTATTTATCTCTTCAGAGGCGGAACGGGATGCTATCGCCAAGGTCAAGGCAGTGCGCGAAGCGGTCGGAGACGATGTTGAGTTGTTGGTCGAGGTGCACGGGAGATTGTCGCCGTCGTCGGCAATCCGTATCGGCCATGCCTTGGAGGAATTTCGACCCTACGTCTATGAGGAACCGGTGCCGCCCCAGAATGTCGATGCCATGGTGAAGGTGGCGGAAGCCGTAAATATCCCGCTCGCAACCGGAGAAAGACTCTACACTAAGTGGGGGTTTGTCGAACTTCTTGAAAAGCAAGTTGTTGCACTGATCCAGCCGGACGTCTGCCACGCGGGTGGAATCTCGGAACTGAAGAAGATCGCCGCAATGGCAGAGGCATACTATGTCGGTTTCCAGCCCCACAACCCCTACGGTCCAATCAACACAATGGCGGCAATACAGGTCGATGTCTGCACAACAAACTTCATGATCCAGGAGGGTGGTCACGCACCATGGTTTGATCAGGTTGTCGTTGGCGAATTCCCGCGCCAGAAGGAGGGCTATTTTGATGTGCCAACCGCCCCCGGCATCGGCATCGCGATGGACGAAGAAGTGCTACGAGCCAATCCACCCGTAGTCCGACGTGAAGCAGAGGGGTATAGCCGAGCCGCAGCGTGGCAATCCAAGCAGGGGACCGAATGGGTTTGAAACCACGCAATATCGCCTCATAGCCACAGTTTTGGCAAGGAGAGGAGGTGTACAGATGCCGATTACAATCCAAAAGATTTCGCCCGCCGTGGGTGCAGTGGTAGAGGGGGTTGATCTTTCGGATCCCGTCACCCCGGATGTCTTTGAAACACTTGAACGGGCAATTGCCGAACACGGCGTGCTTGTCTTCCGAGAGCAGCATTTAACGCCAACGCAACACGTTGAGTTCAGTCGTCGGTTCGGTTCCCTTGAGACGCATGTCATCTCTGAGGCACTGCTGGAAGGCTACCCGGAGATCTATGTAATTTCCAATGTGGTTGAAAACGGAAAACCAAAGGGTAGAGCATACGCCGGCACCTATTGGCATTCAGATCTGAGTTATATGCCAGTACCAGCAATGGGCTCCATGATGTATGCGCTGCAAATCCCGGAGATAGGCGGAGATACAATGTTTGCCAACATGTATCTGGCGTATGAAACCCTGTCGACGGGGCTGCAACGGATGCTAGAGCAGCTTTGGGCGGTTCACCATTTTGGTCATGCCGATAAACGCTTTTTCTCACAGAGAGGCGCTAAGGCACGACTCAATGAAGCAGCGCGAAAAAAGACACCGCCCGTCGAGCATCCAGTGGTCCGCACCCATCCGACCACCGGCCGTAAGGCACTATTCATCAACCCCGGCTTTACATCCAATTTTGTTGATATGACGGAGGAAGAGAGCGAACCTTTACTGGAATACCTCTTTCAGCATATCACGCAACCTGCTTTCATCTATCGACACAGGTGGCAGGTAAACGATCTAGTTTTCTGGGACAATCGCTGCACAATTCATCATGCCATCCGGGACTATGGAGCAGATACACCGAGGCACATGCACCGAACAACAATTTCTGGTGATAAACCCGTTCCTGTTTAATTTCAACGCAAGGACGCTAGGACACAAGAAAGTCTAAATTTTCGCCTCCTTGCGTCTTCGCGCCTTTGCGTTGAATCATAGTGATGTTAAGGATGGGGAGGCGGAACGAAAGGCAATCAGAAAAATCGAAGAGGCTTTGGCGGCTCTACCCGTAGAACCGAAGTGATAATTTTCCGCTACACAGCAACACCTTCCAGCCAATCCAGCCCCACCTCAATCCCAAATCCCGGCGCATCGTTGGGCACAAGATGACCATCCTTAATCACAGCCGTTCCGGGAAGGGCGACCATCTCTTCAGGCGGCACACCCGGTGGTGAGACACCTTCAGAGCGTTCACCCCAGACGATGGCGGGCATCGCAA
Organism: Candidatus Poribacteria bacterium; assembly: GCA_965204355.1. Classification (GTDB taxonomy): domain Bacteria; phylum Poribacteria; class WGA-4E; order WGA-4E; family PCPOR2b; genus PCPOR2b. The sequence continues at coordinate 4,437,122 of OZ241983.1, read as the reverse complement.
AGGCGAGATGCTGTCCGTAAGGGTAGTTCATGCCGCCGTGGGTAATCACCGAAATGCCGGCAGCTTCGGCGAGGTGGCAAATCCGAACACACGACGTAATTCCGCCCGCCCATAGCACATCCGGTTGGAAGATATCCACCAAACGCTGACTGGCAGCCATTGAGAAGGGTAACGGCATGTACCAATGTTCACCGGTGGCAAGTGTCTGCCAAGGCAATCGCTGACGCACCTCAGCGAACCCCTCAAAATCTTCCGGGATCAGATAATCTTCTAACCACTTTAGGCGGTAGGGCCTCAGCAGCTCGGCGAGCCGAATAGTGTACTCCACATCCAGCGATAGCCAGCAGTCCAGCATCAATTCTACATCACCGCCGATCAATTCGCGTGTTCTCGCTACTTCTACCTCATTTCTGTTGAGACCTGCCAATCCATCGGCAGGACCGTATGGAAGTGGAAGTTTGGTCGCCTTGAAGCCTAACTCCATGTACCATTCGGTTTCAAAGCCAGTGGAGTAACAGAAGATGCTCTCCTTCTGAGGCCCACCGAGAAGTTCATAGACCGGTCGATTCAACAGTTTGCCCTTCAAATCCCACAAAGCGAGGTCAACCGCACTGATAGCATAGCTTGCGATTCCAGTGCTGCCGTAAGGGGTAGCCATCCGGAACATCATGTCAAACATTTTCTCCGTAGCCATACAATTTTCGCCCACAAGGCGTTGGGCGAAATGATCGTTGATGACTTTGACCACCGGTCCCCCATTAATGGTGACACCAACACCAAAGGTCCCGTCTTCAGCGGTGATCACGCAGCCCACTCGGTTCCAGCTAGCTCCCGACGATGACCGTCGTCTCCTGTACGCCGGGTACCGTGCCATTGGGCTGGGCGAGTCGGGACGGTCTACCGGAGGCAAACTCCGCGGTTGAGTTTTAGGTTTGGGCGTGATGTTTATCTCTGCGGCTTTTATCTCCTTAATCTTCATTTGCTCGTCGCCTCCATCAATAACCTTTGGTGTAAGTTAGTGCGGTTATCATTTCTGCCGCCCTCAAAAGTTCAAGAGTTCATTAGTTTATTAATAAACCTGTGAACCCAAATTGCTTTCACGTTTCACGTTTCACTCATTGCCCCACGGGTACGACTCAATGCGGAATGACCGCTCTGCGAGTGGTAAGTCAACCCGCGCCCCGCCTTTCGCTGAAGAGCCGTGAACCGCGAAACCTATCTCAGTAGCACGGCGCACATGTTCGATGTCGCAGGCGGTCCGTCCGCCCGTTTGCACTGCCTGCACCAAATCGCTCACCATTGCCTTGCCGGCAGGCCACGGTTCGGTCTCCTCCGGGAGATCTAACGGACGCAGTCCTGCCCCAGATGGATCGTCCGCTGACCAGATATAGCTCTCATTGGCGTCGTCGAGAAGAAACAAACGTCCATTTTCGCCCGCAACTTCAAACGTCATTCCTGAATTTTCGTGGCGACCATTTGGGGTGACATAAAGCACCGCTCCATTTGCCAGACCGATCTGTGCATGTCCTGGCGGATCCATACGTCGGCGGGAATCAGGTGGTTCCTCCGAAACATCGTCCACTAAGCCACTGACCCACACCGGCTCAACATCGCCTGCCAAGCCCAAGATCGCATCATACGAGTGGCATCCATGATTAATCAGGTTGGACAGGGCGTAGGCGGTAGCGCTTGTAACCTCCCCGATTGCACCATCAGTGACTAACTCCCGCAGTGCACAATATCGAGGCATCCAGCGGCGATCCAGTCCTAAAAGCAGCGGAACCTCTCGACACGCAGCGAGAATGCGATCCATCTCCGCTAAATTGGTAACAAGCGGTTTGTCGCACAGAATGCCACGTACCCCGGCTTGCACAGCCAACTCAATCTGGTCGGCGTGCATCGTTTGGCGCGTGGCAATGCACAGCAGATCCGGTTGGATCTCCCCAAGCATCTGCTGATAGTCAGCGTAGGTTGGAATATCGCCCCAGCAATCCACAAATTCTGCCCGGGTGTCCGCACCGAGGTCAAACGCCGCTACCACCTCCGTCTCCGGCACAGCGTGAAACGCAGTCGCAAAGTTATGACTGCCCGGGGTACGGTGTGTCATACGATGGCAGCCTGCAACCGCGACGCGCAATTTATCTTGGTTTTGTCCCACTATTTCTCTCCTCATTCTTCGTTATCTATAAAAAATGTCAATCTACTCTACCACGAAAATCCAGCACCCTCCGGTGCCAGAAAACACCCGTCAACGAAGTGGTCACGATCCTCATCGGTCAATAAACCTGTTTCCAGATATAGCGTGTTGGGCAGAGCACATAGAATATTCAGATTTATTAGTCCGCCACCATGCGTACAGCACGGCACACCAAACGCCGCTGCCATCAGGCCGGTGGCGACGCATTCCGAGAAGCCACCTAAACGAGCAAGATCGACCTGCACGATGTCTATCCCTCTACGGACCAAGAGTTCCTTAAACTCTTCCTTCCCATAAAGGTTTTCGCCGGTGGCGATGGGCATAGCAAGTCCCTGGGCGAGTTCGGCATAGTCATCGTAATTGTGAGCGGGCAGCGGCTCCTCAAGCCAGAATACCCCCATCTCTTGAAAAACCTGTCCACGACGTAACGCCTCATATACGGTAAGTGTCTGGTTCGCGTCAACCATAACCGTGACATCCGGACCAATCTCAGCCCGAACCGTCTCTAAACGTTGGAGGTCCTCTTCCAGTGTTGGCGAACCCACTTTGACCTTCACCGCCTTAAATCCTTGTTCGACAGATTGCGCGCAGACCTCCTTCAGTTCATCAAGGTCTAAGTGCATCCAACCGACCATCGTATAGGCAGGCACTCGGTCCTGTGCTTGACCCACAAGGCGGTGTACGGGTTGTCCCGTTTCCTGGCCAAAGATCTCCCAGAGAGCGACGTTCACAGCAGTGAGGGCGTACATCGTCATACCGTGAATCGCCTGTTCTTCTAGGGCGCGTTTCAGGTCTTCGTGAATCAGTCGAATGGCGAGCGGGTCTCGCCCCACAAGCAGTGGTGAGACCTCCTCATCAAGCATCGTCTGTAGGGTCTGATTTGCGCCCCGAATCGAGGAAAAACCAACCGATGAACTACCGACGATGCCCTTATCGGTGTGAACTTTCACGTAGACACGCCCCGGATGTCTATTGGCGCGGAGTGCATCAGTGATTGGACGCTCCGGCGGCGGGGCGATATACAGTTCGGTTTCAAGACGAGTGATTTTCATTGCTCTCCTCCTTACGCCATGGGGTGCTCCGGTTCGGATCGAGATTCCCGCTGCGCGGAACTACCGAGATTTGCGTTGAGTCTTCAAATGCTCCAATGAGCCAAACAGGTTTTATCCCAAAATATCGCTTATAAACCGCAGCGTGGCTTTAGTATTTCTGTTAATTTCGTCTACCGATTCGCCACCAACACATTCGACATATAGCGGCCCCTCAAAACCCCCGTTGACAAGCCCGCCGAGAACCGTCTCAAAATCGACTAATCCTTCGCCCGGCGTGACCATCACATCAGGCACACCATCCTCAACGACACAATCCTTGATAATTGTCGTTGTCACTCTCGGTGCGGCAGTTGCTACATCGGTTTCGGGGCGGAGGTCGCCCTTGGTATAGTAGATGATGTTGCCCGGATCGTAGCAAATTCCAAAGGCTGTATGATTTACTTTATCGTCCGCGTCAATTAGATCTTGGACCGTAAGGCTAATTCCACCGTGGGGTTTCATGGTAATGTTGACGCCCATTTCCTCTGCATGCGGCGCAGCCCGACGCATCAGCTCAAAGTAGGCCGCATAGTGCGTTTCGTTTCCCGTTCCACAATCAAGCAGCCACTGCGTACCAAGCGCAGCCGCGTTATCAATCAGTTGCTTGTAGTCATCAACAGCCGCTTCCAAACCGAGATTCAATTTCGTACTCCCAATTAGCATTGATGGAGCCAAGCCAGCAGCAGCCGCGGCTTTGCGGGTGTCTGCAACTTCTGCGTCCGTGCTATCGGCTCTTACAGGAACCTGACCCGCATTGGCAAACACCGCAACATCGGTATATCCAGCAGCCGCGATATGATCGCACGCTTCGGAGAATGTAAGTGAACCGTAGGGACGGGTTGTGCAGCCGATGGTATGTGTCATAATAGTTGTCCTTTCAAGTATTGAGTGATGCTCGCCGAGGATTTACCATAGCTTGGGTGGAAGCCACGCCATTCAACCATCTGATGGAGGCGGTATATTCGCGGAAGTCGGCGCGGGGTTCGAGTAAAGTTGTTGATAGATGAGATAGCTATCAATAACCTTTTTGATGTGACGGCGTGTTTGGTCTATCCCAATATCTTCGATAAACTCATCCAAATCCGGAATCTGCTTTGCCTTTATCCATCGCCGCATTCGACCAGGACCGCCGTTGTACGCGCCTGCGACTAACGCGTGATTGTTATCGAACTGATTCATTAGACTTTTCATGTACCACGATCCCATCTGAATGTTGATATCTGGGTTGTACAGCATCTTTTTGCTAAAACGAGGAATTTTGAGACGACCTGCTAACTCGCGTCCAGTCGCCGGCATAATCTGCATCAGTCCCACCGCACCCGCGTAGGACACGATATCGGCGTTATACCGACTCTCTTCGCGAATCATAGCAGCAACAAACAGCGGGTCAATCTCGTATGCTGTCGTATGTTTTTGAAGGAGGTCTGCGTAGTAAAGTGGATAGAGGAATCGGTAAAGTTCTATCGGGAGGGCGTTATCTTTACCACGCAAAGAGCGAAAATTTGACAACCGATCTGCATATCCGTGCGCCTGCTGAAACCGCTTCAGTTTTTCGAGGCATAATATCAAATTATAGTAATTATCTTGACGGGTGGAGTTGTCGCGTTCTATGTCTCCTTGCAGTTCGGTTAAGGCATCCTCAAAAAGTTTGAGACGCATCAATTGTTGGACGCGCGCCGTTTTCTTAGATCCGATGTTTTTCCAAGCAGGGCTATTCAAGGTAACACGGGCACGCGGGATCGCTAGGATTTCCTGTCTGACAGGAATACCCAGCTTTGATTGAAGACGTTTCAGATGTGCTCTTGCGACTCCGCTGTAGTACCAGTAGCTTGTTTTCGCCATTTCGCTATATGTTGTTTCCGCTGCCTTTAACCGGTGTTGACGTTCATAACTTTTTCCTATCCAGAAGTGGGCCGCTTTAGCGAAACTATCGGACGGGAAACCTTTCATCAAGGTCGTGAAGGTTTCAATGCACTCTGTATATTGTCCATTTCTGTATTGTATCCAACCGATTCGCCAGTACGCTCGCGGTAACCAATTGCTATGGGTGTATCGGGCCGTCAGGCGGCGGTAGGAAGCGATAGCTTTGTCGTACTGTTTCTCGTTTTCCTGCACCCAGCCAAGATCATATAGCGCATCATCCGCTAATGCGCTCCAACTGTATTTTTCAATAAAGTGTATCAGATGCTTTTCAGCCAGTTGTGGTTGGCCCTTACGACGGTAGCAAAGCGTTGACTGGTAGAGAGCCCGCGTGAGATAACCGCTCGCCGGATAAAGAGAGACAATTTTATTGTACGCCTGAAGTGCTGAATCATACTTGCGCTGACGGTGGTATGCGCGGCCTATATAATAGGTGGCGCGTGCAGTGGTCTTGTCTTTGTGACCCGCGGCAGCCTTGCGAAACTCCGAAATCGCGCTCTTCAATTGGCCCCGATTGAATCGGACCATGGCGTGTGTCATACGTTGATTACGCGTGAGTTTGAGTTCTGGACGGCCTGCGACCAGTTTTTGAAGCGCGTTAAGCGAACTCTGTGCAATTATGTCCGCGTTGTTTGCGTTAATAAGCTGTTGGTAGGTGTCTTGAGCTTTCTTCCCGTCCCCCAGTTTTGCGTAGGTCTTTGCTGCCTCATAAGTCGCTTTCCTGACATAACTATTTTTTGAATCAGTAATAAGTGCCAAAAAACTTTTGAGTGCCGTGGCATGATTGCCAGCATGATAATGGGCTTTACCGAGTTCGTACTTTGCGCTGGCAAGATGCACACTCTGCGGCTGTTCATTGATTAACCGTTGATACCAGACGATAGCGTTTTTATTGTCCTTCATCTGCCCATATGATTTTGCTATATGGTAGATAGCGTAATCCGCCAAGAGATAGGTCGGGGAAAGCGTATGCGTATAATGTTCAATTGCTTTTGTCCATTTCTCTCCCTTTTGGTAACAGTAAGCGAGCACATGATGGATTGTCTGCTTCTCTGGATGTGTTGGCTGTGTTTTGAGTAAATCTTCTAAGCTGCGGGCAGCTTGAGAGTAGTTCCCCTGATCGACGAGGGCTAGCGCTTTTTCAAAGGGGGATTCTGCAAATGCCTGCGGGATTATATAAGCGGCAAGAACAATAGGGAGTAGATAACGGGACAGTGTTTTCTTGGGCATATCGTTACGGTAGTTAGGGGCGAAACCTATCAACTCAAAAGCGATTCAAGCGGTTATGGGTTATCTTCAAGCAGCTGTTGTACCGCTGGATTGTCGGGGGCTTGCTCCTGAATCCACCGAATTACCTCCTTCATATTTTTGGGCCATTTCTTTTTCTGGAATGTTTTTGCAAGGTGGATACCGGTGTTAATAAGAGTTGCTTTAACCTCCGTATCACCAAGGCGGTGGTCTAATGCAGCACGGAATTTGGCTTTCGCTTTGAGATGTTCACCGCGGCCGATTAAGCAGTGCACGAGGCTATTTCGTACAAGCGCAAGATTATCCACCGCCATTTTGGGATTATCAGTACGGTTAAGTTGTGCCTCAAACTGCGATTCTATACTTAGCAGGTTCTGGTAAGCAACCTTGTCTTGTGGGGCATCGGCAAGAGTCGTATCAAAAATCCCCAACGCTTTCAAGGGCTGTTTCTTCATCAAATAAAGATACCCAATTGTATTATAGATTCCTGCACCCCGATCGGATTCCGGGATACTTTCGAACGCCTTGAGCGCGGACGTATATTCCTTTCGGTTTAGAAAATAGTTCCCACGTTGAATCTGAAGATTGACCAACCCCGTTTTGGCTTGAAGGTTAGCTGGCTCAAATTCCAAAATCTCCTCAAACACCCTCCGTGCGCTGTCGAAATCCTTTGCGTGTTCGTAGACATGTGCGAGGCTCAAGCGAAGGTTGATGTGCGCCGGGGCTAACGCGAGTCCCGCTTCAAGCTGTACAATTGCTTGGTTGTAACGCTTCTGATTATCGAGCACTTGCCCGTATTTATGATAGACCGCGATCAGGTTGTTCCGTGCTTGCGGGTTCTCCGGATCGGCAGTAAAAGCTGCATTAAATTCGCGAACTGCTTGTGGGTAGTCTCGCTTTTGGAAATATAAATCTCCTAGCAGGCTGTGGGCATCAATTGCACCTGAATCAAATGCGAGGAGTTCACGATAGGCTTCGATTGCCAGATCTAAATTTCCCTGTTCACGGAGTGTGTTCGCTTGTTGCCAGTATAAATCCGTGAGATTGGTTTTCACACTGGCAAGGTCGGGCATCAATTGTTGTGCCTGCTGATAGGCATCAATCGCTTTCTCCCAACGTTGGGATAGAGTCAACTGTACACCGAGATTATTATAGGACCGCGCGAGGTTTTGCTTGGCATCTGTGTCGCCGGGATTAAATTGTAGTGCCTTTTGGTACTCCGCAATTGCGTTTTGGTGGTCCCCGTTTCTTGCGTACACCTCACCTGTCAGATTATACAGTGTCGAATCCGTTGGGTCAAGTTGGAGTGCCTGTGAAAAAAACGTAATTGCTTGCGGATAAGTTTCATCCGCTAATGCAGCGATGCCCTGCTCACGATAGAGTTGGTGTAGATTATCTTTGGCTAGCTGATAGCGCGGGTTCATCTGAAGTGCTCTCTTGAAGGCTACGATGGCTTCTTCAATTTGCTGACTTTGATAATACATCACGCCAGCGGTGTTATAGCCCTCTGGCGAAGCCTCCCGATTGAGCATCTTTTGAAGCTGAAGGAGTGCTTCCTTTCTACGTCCGCTTTTCTGGTAGGCGAGGAGGAGTTTTTCGTTGGCTTGCTGAAAGTCTGGATCGAGTGCCAAACAGGCTTTGAAATTTGCAATCGCTGCGTCCACTTTGCCCTTATCGAAATTGACTGCACCGAGGAGATAGTGGTTCCGGGCATGTCTTGGATTGGCTTCAATCTGCGTTTTGAGAACTGCAATTGCGGCTTCATGTTGAGGGGCGTGGGGTGGGGTCGCGTAGACCTTGCACAGCGTTGCCCTATCTCGATCCGTTGGGCGTTGTGCCGTTGCTGCGAAGAAAAACACATCCGCTGAATCTGGACTGTGCCCCCACAGTCCAATTGCGTGCCCAAGTTCATGAAGACAAACAGTTCGCATCTTTTCCGGAGAAAGCAAAGCTGTCGAACCGCTTTCGCGCAACGATAAAACTATGTCTACCTCAAAATCGGTTTCCGAGAGCCGGGTGAGCTCCGTTCTGCCGAGCGCGGTATCAATCCTCCGCGTCAATCCACTTCGCTGCCACCGTACACGAATGTCTGCGTTGGCGGTTGGCTCTACCTCCTGGAATTGTATCCGTCCATCGGCAGCGGCTTCCCATTCGCGCATGGCATAGCGGAAACTTTCTAGATACGTTTCAACCCCCTCAACGCCGATAGGCGTCGGTGCGATATGGACGCGGATTGGCATTTGGGTGAAACGGGTAATCTTCCCGTCGGAGAATACCGTGATATGGTTAAAGTAGTCATCTGCAGGGAAAGTGGGGGCGGCAATCGAGAGGAATATCAGGATTGAGACAATGAAAACGGGGTATTGACCTGTCATAGCAGGTGTCTCCTATGCGTGATAGGTACGCACATGCCGTGCCGCTTGCTTTAAATCGAGCAGATATCAAAGTACCTTGTACTTTGGATCCATAAAGCACCTCGAATCTATTAATTTGATGAATCTGCCAAACGCACCTTGTACTTTGGGTCCGTAAAGTGTCTGGATCCATTGATTTGATGAATCCGCCACTTGGGTGACTTGCTTGATTTGTTTGTCAGGTAGAAAGACGCCGGCTGTATAACACAATCGAACGAACTTGGATCTTGAAAGAACATAGGGCCTGTTGCACTTGCTTCCTCCCAGGGAGTCTTTATATGCTCGGGACGAATATAAAAGTCTGTCAGTTCCCATTCCCACTTTGGATCGTCCTCGCAATCCGTTTTTATCCATGTCGCTTCAAGAAAACCTTTAATATTGTTCCATCCATGGCTACGCCCACTGAGGGTTCCCCATTCCATTCCTTGTGATATATCCAAGGTTCTCGTGAGGGCACTCATATCCTCTTCCCTATAGGCCTCGATAAAGGCAGTGTAAATCTCTTGGGTTGCTGCTATTTTTGCTTCAAAATCGACCTGTCGGGTTGCCACTTCTTCGTCCGGTATCTGTTCTATGTATGACTTTCTATAGTAAGGCGCTGTCGGCAACAGGAAAAATTCGGTGAATCGGAGTCGTTCGGTAACTGTTTCGTCCCCAACATCTCCACAACCCGTGAGGTGTGCAAACACAACTATCAGAGGTAAGGTGGTCGTAGCGAAGCTTAAAATTTTTCTTTGTTCCATATTTTTCCCTCCTGATGAAACATGCCCTAGTAGCCGAGGGTGCTAAGAGTCACTAAATAAGTGACAATTTCATCGGCGAATTTTATCTCAGTTATGTCATCAAAGTATATCCTGTTCGCGTGCCCGAAATTCACTGTAAAATCAACGGTCAGGTGAGATAAGAATTCATAACCGATTCCACCTGATGCAGCCAAACCTGTTTGTCTTGCTCTTTCCAATTTGAAAGGGGGCTGCCATGTGGCGAGGACCGCGAGTCCGAGGGAACCGACAAAATAAAAATCAACGCTTCGGAGCGGAAAATACATTATGCCTGCACCGGCACTCCCGTTGGCGACCATGGTATCCCGATAGAGATTCGATAATGGGAGCCATGAGATACGGCTGGTATAGTAGAGAAGGAACTGATCTGACAGTCCGTGTCCAATTTTGAGCTCTGTCCCAAAGGCCGATTTTGTTTGACGTGGATCTGGCCAGCTGCCTTCATACGCATCTCCCCAATAGGCTGCCAAGGGTGCTGTAAAGTTAGTGTAGCCAACGCCGGCACCAATACCACAAATGAAGCCTTTGCGTCTGCCACGGAGACTTTTGGTGCGAGGGGGCGGCTCTTGCTCTTTGTCAATGACAATGATACTTGTGTCTCCCCTAGGCGATTCCGTGGGCGGTATCTGGTTCTGGTCTTGCCCTTCGTTAGTGTCCATTTCAGCTGCCGCATTGAGAGCGTGTCCATGTTGCGCGACAGGAAAGGTAAAAAAAGCGACAATTAGTCCGAAATAATATAATTGCGATACGTTTAGTTTCACGCTGCTTTCCTCATGATGGATTCTATCGGAGGCTTCCAAAATTCAAGATATAGGGTTAAACGTTTAAGAATCTAATGAGGTATATTGATATTTTATCGAATCGGTAATCCGCGATAAATCAAGCCTCCCGTAATTAGCGCAATCAGCAGAAAAAGGACACCAGCACCGTAAAATCCCAACAGCAATTTGCCGATCCCAAAAAGTGTGCAATAGACAAATGCCGAACCCAACACCCAGTTGAGCAGGCCTGGCGTACGGCTTTCTGCAATCGGTTGAACGTTTGCAAGGCTTGGGATGCGTCCCCACCAACCGCCATTCGGTCTAACGCGTTGATAAAATGCAATCAGTTGCTCCTGTGAAACCGGAGCAGTTATTAAGGTTGTGACGAACCAAACAAGTGTCGAAGCCGGGACGATGATTAGCATCTGATACGCGAAATTATCTTTTGTTTGGGGCAAGGTGAACACAATCGTCGACACAACCGCGGAGGTAACCATTGCGGCGATCTCCGACCATGCGTTAATCCGCCACCAGTACCACCGCAAGATCTGCACCAGTCCAATCCCCGCGTTGAGGGCAATCAGGAATTTCCACGCCCCCGCAATTGAATTCATGAATAGACTAGTTACACCTGCCACAAGCATGATTAGCACCACCGAGATTCGGGAAATGACCACGTAGTGATGGTCGTCAGCTTCCGACCTGAAGAAACGTTTGTAGAAATCATTAACGAGGTAGGATGCTCCCCAATTCAGGTGGGTGTCAATCGTTGACATAAACGCTGCAAGAAATGCCGTGAGCATAAGACCAAGCAATCCTGTAGGTAGGTATGCGAGCATCAACATCGGATAACCTGCCTCCGGATCACTGAGGTTTGGGTAGACAACCATAGATACAAGGGCGACTAAAATCCATGGCCATGGGCGCAACGTATAGTGTGCAATGTTGAACCATAGCGTGGCAAGCAATGTATTCCGCTCGTCCTTCGCTGCAAACATCCGCTGAGCGATATAACCGCCGCCATCTACTCCGTTTGCCGCCCACCACTGGACACCGAGGTAAACGCCGAAGGTCAATATCGCCATCTCGCCTGCCCCGAAATCCGGAAAGAAATGCAAAATCGAGTGGTCTGCCCCATACATCTCCGATAGCTTGGTTTTCAGGGTGCTTATACCCCCAATTTTGTTGACAGCGATGACCGCTAACGCTATCGATCCAATCATCGCCATACCGAACTGGACTAAGTCCGTTATGACAACCCCCCAAAAACCTGACAGCGCACAGTAGATTCCAGCAATTAACATGCACGCAAGAACAACAAGCACCTTCGATGTTCCAGTGTCCGGCAAGCCGAAGGTCAACACAATAATCTTCTGCATTGCCAAGATTACCCAGCCCATCGTAATACAATTAATCGGCAACCCGATGTATAGGGCACGAAAGCCACGCAGCAAACTGGCCGATCTGCCGGAATAACGCAATTCTGTCAATTCAACGTCAGTGATAACCTCCGCCCGCCGCCAGAGTCGAGAGAATAGGAATGTCGCTAACATCCCACTCAAGACCATGTTCCACCATAACCAATTCCCCGCAATTCCGTCCTTGACGACAAGCCCTGTAACTGCCAGCGGCGTATCCGCAGCAAATGTCGTTGCGACCATCGACGTGCCCGCAAGCCACCACGGCAAGTTACGACCGGAAACGAAAAACTCGTTAATATTCCTCCCGGCACGTTTGGAATAGTAGATACCGAGTCCAAGCGCAAATAGGATGTAACTAATGATGATTACGCCGTCAATAGGTGAAAGTTTCATCTAAGGCCAATCTCCTTATAGCGTTGGTGCGTTAAGGGGATACTTGTGCAGTTGATTGGGTACATAGACGACGCGTCAGCCTCTAAATCTTGAAGCCAAGACGTCTTGGGAAAGAGTCAAAATTTCAGGAAAGCTCGACTATCTTATCATGAAGACCATCCCAAATCAAGCGAAATGAGAGGCAATTTTCCGCTACAAATAAAAAATAAAAGGTGGGGAATTTGTCTCTTGACGATCTCGGTTTCGCTTGCCACTTGTCCACAAATTTGCTAAAATGAATCTATAACCCGTTTGGTTGTAAGAGCAACCTCGGACAATCCCAATCATTTATGCTTCAGACTTTGTCACGGGAGATTCGTATGAGAGATGAACCGTTAAGGGCTATTCATGTCGGTACGGGCGGCAGAGGCACCTGGCCCATTGATGTTGTGACAGCCGACCCAAATTGGGAGCCTGTTGCTTTGGTGGATGTCAACGAAGAGTTCCTCCAAAACGCACGCGAGAAAACAGGATTGGCGGAATCCGCTTGTTTTCCCAGCATTAAAGAAGCAGCCAAAGTGGTTGAAGCCGATGCTGCGTTAATCTGTACCCCAACGGAGACACATGCCCCGTTCGCACGAATGGGGTTTGAAGCCGGTTTACACGTCCTCGTTGAAAAAGGCATGACGACCGACTTCGCTTTAGCCAAGCAGCTGGTCAAAGAGGGCGAGGAGAGCGGAATCAGATTCTGTGTGGCACAGAATTATCGATATCAACCGCTACAACAGACAATCAAGCAGATCCTCGATGAGGGTACTTGTGGGGCACCTGCAATCGTTGACCTGATTCACCATCGCTACCGACCCGAACCGCGCACGCTCAACTATCTCAATGCCATGATCTGGGACATGAGTTGCCATCATTTCGATAACCTTAACTTCTGGTTCGGTCCGGTTCAAAAGGTAACTGCGCGGACATTCAACACCCCGTGGAGTCGATATCCTTACGACGCAGGGGTGTATGCGATCCTTGAGTACGAAAGCGGAATGATCTGCAATTATGGCTTAACGCACTGCGCCCAAAATAGTTCATATCACCTGCGTATGCAGATGGAGCGAGGCTCACTCAGGGCGTATGATGTAGAGGGCATCGAATTGCAACAGACGGGCGGCGGTGAGCCTAAAATAATCGAGCCACTGTCTCTGCCACGCAGTGAACAACTCGTCCTTGATGCGTTAAGGGATTATATCCGCGAAGGGGTGGAACCCGGTATCTCCGGCAGGAATAATCTTCAAACGCTCGCACTTTGTCAGGGGGCATGTGATGCTGCGAGCACCGGGGCGGCGGTCGAGATAGCGGAGCTGCTTGAAGAGTAGATGTAGCAGATTGAAAACTCAAAACCAACAATAACAACGGGCACGTAACTGTCGAATGACACGGGCATTCTCTTACGTTTCACGTTTCACGCTTTATTCATATTGCGTTACTACAAATGCTTGCATCCCGATCCTATCGGGGCCGAACTGCGTAACTCTTTTTTAAGAGACTATGATGTCAGCCAGTACCCAACATCCATACCAAGACTTTACCCTAATTACCAATCCCATTTCGGGCAAAGGCAAAGCTGTTGAGATCGCTGAACAAGCATTTCAGCGTCTTACCGTTGAGGACCACACGGGGCGACTGGAACTGACCACTCAATCTGGTGACGCAAATCGGATCGCGCGCGAGGCTATAGAAAACGGGTCGAACTGGATTTTTGCATGTGGCGGCGATGGTACAATTCACGAGGTTGTCAACGCAGTGGCAGAAAAGCCGAATGTGACACTCGGCGTTTTGCCGTGTGGTAAAGGGAACGATTTTGCAGAAGCACTGAAAATTCCTACAAATCCTGGGGATGCCATCAGAGTGCTGTTGGAAGGGGCTACGCGGCAAGTTGATCTCGGCAAGATTGGAGATCGCTATTTCGATACGATTGTGACGTGCGGATATGATGCTGAGGTGAGTCGACGTGTTACAGAGGAAGGGGCACCCTTCTCTGGAACAGCTTCTTATGTCTATACCGCAATCACGACGCTCTTTAGTTACCGATCTCCTGCCGTTCGGCTTAAAGGCGACTTCGGTTCCTACGAGGGAAAAATCCTGCTCACTGCCACCGGTATCACCGCCAGTTATGGCGGCGGGATGAAAATCGTGCCGGAGGCAATAATAGATGACGGATTATTCGACGTGTGCATTATCGAACCCGTTCCCAACCGAACTGTTTTGCGCTTGCTTCTGACCCTTTTCTGGGGCGGGCACGTCGGACATCGCGCTGTCCATATGCACCGCACAAAGACGCTGACTATCGAAACAGACCCGCCGATACTCCTCTACGCGGACGGGGAACGGGTCTGCTACACCCCTGCAACCATTGAAATAATTAAACGTGGACTGACCGTTATCGCACCTCCGGAATGATACAATAACCCAAGTTGCCAGTTATAAAATCCAATCAGATTGGGTAGACGCGTCTAAGCTATACGCACGTGTGTGGAGTTGCGTAGGTTGGGTTGAATGGTTGCGAGCGAATTCATATCGACCAGATGTAGAAGTTCCGCCGCTGAAAAACGTGTGCTTACGGATAAGGGCAATGAAACCCAACAATTGTATCTCCCCGTAGATTGGGTTGAACCTGCACCGTGAACCCCAACCCTCACGCTCCACAGCTTGTCCTGCCTGTCCCGATTCATCGGGGATTCATCGGAGCATTACGCTTTAGGTGCTGCTAATATACAGGGTTCGTCAACTTGATGAACTGATGAACCAGCATATGGTGAACCTTAGAATTAATGGGATACTCCAAACCAAACCACATTGCTCCCAGGCCCGGTAGGTTCGGTTTCTCACCGCACCGCACTCAATCTAACCCGGTATGCGCTGTTTCCAACTGCGCCGATGCAACGCCTACCATACACGAGGAGCGAAAGTGTCTATCTGTTTTTAGAATTTACCATAGATTCACCACAACCGTTGTGCCGCAAGCCGTTCTTCATCTATTTCCACTCCCAATCCAGGACCGTCTGGAACGATGATATGTCCTTCTTCGTAGCGCACTTTTTCCTTAACAATCTGTTCGTAATAGACCAATGGCCCTGAAGGATAGGAGGGGAAATCTAGGTTGGGCATCGCCGCCGCTACATGCGCCCGCGCTGCGGTGCCGATGGAGAGCTCCACCGTGCTGCCCAACAACGTCTTAATGCCGCAGAGTTCAGCCAATCCGAATACCTTTTGACAGGCGGTCATGCCCGAATAACCCACACCGAGGTTGAAGATATCTACCGCTTCATGCCGCGCTAACCGAACAGCGACGTGCGCTTCTGACGCATGCTCACTGATCGGTACGTCTACCGCTTGTTTCACAGCGATAAAGTCTTCGACAGGAGCGTTCTGTCTGCCCTTGACCGGGGACTCTACGAGATTTGGTTTAAATTGGCAAAAGCGTTGGATGACCCCAATAGCCGTTTCCACGTCGAACCGGCCGCTTGCGTCTAAGGCGTTAACCTCAACGCCATCTCCCCAACGCTTCCGTAGTTCCGAAAGGAAGCGTTCGTCGAGCGTAAGATCTGCACCAAAGTAGTAGCGGATGGTCGGATGACCCTCGTCTTGCAGCTTTTCGATGCGTTGCAAGTTTGCTTCTACATCCGCTTCAATCTGGCACGGAGCGAGGGGATAGGCAAAAGGAATTCGTTCCCGGTATCTGCCGCCAAACAGTTGGTAGACTGGCACCTCTAATGCCTTACCGATAGCGTCATGTAATGCAATATCAATTCCAGGGAGAACCTGATGCTCCCACTCCTGTTTTTCCAGATCCACCTGAATCGCCGTCAGGTCAAGCGGGCTGTGTCCAACAAGTAGCGGATCCAGCCGAGCTGCCAACCCAGCAACCGTCTCCGGGGTGAGGTCAAAGTTGACATCCGACATCTCCCCTAAACCTATAATATCAACATCAGTTTGCAGGCGAACAATAATGTGGTGAGAAATTGCCTTCTCCGAGTCGGAAGGACAGGTTCGCCCCATCTCACGGGTTGAGTAAATCGGAATCAATTCAATGTCTGTAATCTTCATCGTTCCCCCTAGTTATGTAATGCGAAATAATGCAAGTTGCCCTTGATTGCAAATTGGTTGTTTTTTTCGTAGGGGCGGGGTCACCCCGCCCATTGCTTCCTGCACATATACCCGTAGGTCAGGCATCCCCGGTCGCAGGATCCTCTTGGACTTGCCCAACCGTTTCACCCGATTTAATACCGGTAGGTAGCCTGTAGGTCGAGATTCATATCTCGACTGTTTTTTTTATCTTATATCCACTGTAATATTCAAATCAAAGAGGAAGTGCTTGATGATACACAAATTGATAGGCTTCATCTGTATAGCGTTTGCCTTGATGCTAATCGTAACTAGTCCTCACGGGACCCAAGGATCGGAGACAGAAGTTCAACCACCAGACCTCCGCACCCGCAAATCAGGCAGCAACTGGGATGGCTTCCTCGGTCCTACCGGAGACGGCAAATCCTCTGAAACATCGCTCCTCACCTCTTGGTCTCCGGCAGGTCCACCTGTCGTTTGGGAAAAAGAGATTGGGACCAGTTACGGCGCGCCAACCGTTTCTCAAGGACGATTGTTCATATTTGACCGACACGGCGGATTCGCTCGCTTAACCTGCATGAAAAGTGAGACCGGCGAAGAACTGTGGCGATTTGAGTATCAGACGGACTACGAAGACCTATACGGCTATAATAACGGACCGCGAACCTGTCCGGTCGTTGATGGAAATCGTATCTATATTTTCGGTCCCGAAGGTATGTTGCACTGTGTGACTGTTTCAGACGGTAAACCGTTGTGGAGCATCGACACCACCGCGAAATTTCACGTTGTCCAGAACTTTTTCGGCGTCGGATCCGCTCCGGTGGTTGAGGGTGAATTGTTGATTGTTCAGATTGGTGGTTCACCACCGGGGCGCGCCAAGAATCTACTCGCCGCCCGTCGTCCCGTTCAAGGAAATGGCAGCGGTATCGTCGCTTTCAACAAGTGGACCGGCGAAATTGCCTACCAGATAACCGACGAACTGGCAAGTTATACGACCCCGACGCTTGCGACAATCAATGCCCGCCGATGGTGTTTCACCTTTGCCCGTGGCGGTTTGATTGGCTTTAATCCCCACACTGGAGCGGTAGATTTCCACTATCCATGGCGTGCCAAAAAGCTGGAGTCCGTTAACGCTTCCAATCCGGTCGTTGTTGGAGATCTGGTATTTATCAGCGAGACATACGGTCCGGGGAGCGCACTGCTAAAAGTTCGTCCGGGCGGATACAAGGTGATGTGGAAAGATTCCGAGCGTCGCCGCAATAAGACGATGCAGTTGCATTGGAACACGGCTATCCACCATCAAGGTTATCTCTACGGGTACAGCGGTCGGCATTCCAAAGGATGTGAACTGCGCTGTGTCGAGTTAGGGACTGGAAAAGTAATTTGGTCACATCGTGTCGATGAACGCGGATCGCTCCTTTACGCGGACGAACACTTCATAAGTCTGGGTGAATTCGGTACGTTGACTCTGATTCGTCCTACCCCTAAGAAATTAGAGGTTGTGTCGCGGGTTCTGCTCACCGACGAGCATGGTGAGCAACGGATCAGATACCCAGCGTGGGCGGCACCGGTTCTCTCAAATGGGTTTCTCTACCTCCGCGGCAAAGACCGTCTAATCTGCTTGGATCTGATCTCTCTGGACGAATAGGTAACCGCAGAACGATGATATCAATCAATCCGTTCAACCGCTTTCCCATTCACCAATAAGCGGATAGAACGTCCAAACGTGTGAACGAACAACTCTCCCTTCTCTTGAAGATGCCATCTCTCTAACAGGCAGTCATCGAACGATCGCACATTGATTTCAATCGCGTCATCAAAAATCTTCACTTTCAGATCCTCAACAATCGATTTGTGCTGATGATCTAAAGCATCAGCAATCCGCAAAATAGCCGCAAGCCGAGTCACCTGCTCCTTTTCAGTATACGAGAGCCGCTGAAAATGCGAATGGGAAGGTTTCTGTGGGTCGGGGAATGCTTTCCGGTGATAACGCGCGATGTTAGCAACCAATTCAAGCTGTTTTGGGTTAAGTCCAACAATCTCCGAATTCCGTATCAGGTAGTAAGAGTGTTTATGATGGGACAACGGGTTCACATATCCACCGATTTCATGGAGCGTTGTTGCCACACTCAACAGCAGCCGCGATTCTGAAGACAGGTGATGCATCGGTTGCAGCTGATCAAACAACAACTCCGCTAAATAACGAACCTGTTTCGCGTGTCCCATGTGGAAATGATACTTATTGCCGAGCGCCACCGCTGCTTTGATAATCTCTGCTTCTTCCGACGTCACATCCCACGAGTTCTGGTGCCGATCCGCCATCTCAGCAAGCAATCCATCCTTGAGTCCAACATTTGCAGCGTAAAGCCCCCTTGCCCCAATCACATTGCTCACCACCTCTGTGAGAACAAGACCCGCAGGGAGAATAACGTCCGCCCGATCCGGTGCCATGCCGTACTTTTCCATCCGCTCCTGCACGCTGAGTCTCGAAACCTCTCTAACAAAGCGCTGAAAATCCCGCAATGGAATGAAACGAACATCTCTGGAAAACTCATTGTTCTCCGGGTCTAATACACCAAGCTGCTGACCAAACTCTTCAACATTTCCGCCAGTGCCAAGCACTATATCAATATCATACTGGTTGATCGCATCTAAGGTGGTTTCGAGCAGTTGCTCCATATATGCCCTGAGCAACAAAATCTGCAAGTCCGAGATACTGTCCGTTCGCAGGAAAGTCTCTTGCAACCGCACGGTGCCCAACCGAAGACTGTTGGAGTAGATGATTGAACCGTGATCAATTACATCAAATTCAACACTGCCACCACCGATATCGATGACGAGTGCAACCCGATTCCGAATATCGACTTTACGCGTCACCGCGAGTTGGACGAGGCGTGCCTCTTCGCCGCCGGAGATACGTTCCAACTGCACGCCGGAACTGTTGTAGATGCGGTTTACGAGGTTGTCACCGTTGACAGCTTCGCGTGTGGCACTAGTCGCAATGGCGCGTGTGGTATGGACCTTCATCCTGTCAATGACTTCACGAAACTCGCCAAACGCTTCAATCGCTTTTTCAATCGCTTCATCGTTTAGAAACCCGGTTAAAAAAACCTCGTGCCCTAGGCGCACGGGCGCCCGATGTTGATAGACCTCTTCAATAGTTCCATCATCCTTCACTTCAACAATTTTTAACCGAATCGCGTTCGATCCAGCATCTATCGCGGCAAGCGTAGCACTTTCCATATTTTCTCCTCACATTCATATATGGCGAAATATTAGATGATTGCATAGCCGATTGTCAAGTTAAGAATTGCTTGGGTTCCTCCCTCAACCTATGCTAAAATAATCCAATCATCCGTTTGCGCGGATTTTACGCATTACTCGTTACGCATTATTCTTTTGGGAACAAACATGTCCTTCAAATCCCTTTCTTACTGGTTCTGGTTCGTTACGTTAACGCTCCTCGCCTTGATTCTTGCAAATATCCCGTTATCGAATCTCCTCGCATTTGAGTTTTGTGCGGTGCTCGCCTTCGGGATCTCCTTTGCGGGGGGCCATACCGCTGTGACCGGTGTTGCCAATCTAAGGCAGCGAACACAGCCGTTGAGAGGTGCTGCCGCTCAGATGGTTATGTCCATTTTCTGGCGAGCGTTTGGGATTAACCTGACATTACTGGCTCCGCCATTAATCATTATTTTACTGAACGCTATCCGTGTCAGAAATTGCGATTTTTTGGAAGGGTTTACCTTCTTTCTCCTTTTGCCCGTGATTAGCTGCGCGTATGCCACAGCTCTAGGCGTGTTTTTTGGGTTATGGTTGAAGCGACGATGGACGGCGTATCTCGCTTATCTATGCTACATCTTTGCTACGTTCCTTGCCCTCATCTACAATCTCATCTTTCATCCACCTGTCTTCGGTTACCATTCAACCTTCGGTTACTTTCCGGGACCCATCTACGACGAGCGTATAGTAATATCCGCCACCTTACTAATTGCGCGTGCCACAACACTGTTGCTAACGTGGATCTTCCTATCGCTCGCGATTAATACATTGGAGATTGGCAGGCACACCCGATTGGAACCGACCCTCTACTGGCAAAAACTCTACCGCTTCAAACCACAATATGCAGATTTGAATCAGCGCATTCGCCTTATTGCGTTGATAATTATATTTGGATTGATTTACCTATTTCGCGGAGAGTTAGGACTGCGTCCAACGCGAGGATATATCGAAGACACATTAGGCGGACTGAAGGAGACTGCACATTTTAGAATCTACTACGAACAGGGATCAAAAGTTGAAAAAGAGATTGAATGGATCGCCCAAGATCACGAGTTTCGTTATGCACAGTTAGTCCGTTACTTCCAAATAAAACCCACCAAGAAGGTTCAATCCTATATCTACACGTCGCCCGAACAGAAGAAGCGACTCATGGGAGCGCGAGGCACATCGGTTGAAGATCCACTCGGATACGGCTTTCATATTAACTACGAGGATTTCCCCCATCCGGTCATGAAGCATGAATTAGCACACGCTTTGACGGCGGATTGGCATCTGATTCTGAAGGTGAGCCTCAAAATTGGGCTGCACGAAGGGATTGCCGTTGCAGCGGATTGGGATGAAGGGAAATTGACTGCACATCAGTGGAGTCGGGCGATGCAACAGTTAGATATTGCCCCGAAGATGAATCAGATTATGGGGATCGGTTTCTGGACGCAAGCCTCGTCGCAGAGTTATACGCTCGCGGGGTCTTTCGTGCGCTTTCTCATCGAAAAGTATGGAATCGAAAAGGCTAAGCGTGTTTTTCCAACTGGGA
Source organism: Candidatus Poribacteria bacterium (assembly GCA_965204355.1). GTDB lineage: Bacteria > Poribacteria > WGA-4E > WGA-4E > PCPOR2b > PCPOR2b. Next base: position 4,415,975 of record OZ241983.1, on the reverse strand, counting down.
ATTTTGAGGAGGTTCACGGCAAATCCCTATCTGAACTTGAGGCGGAATGGAATGGATTTCTGGAAACGGTTCCGCTGACGGAGGCAGATCTGGAAATCGCAGCGCACCGTTTCAACCGTCCAAGCATCTTCGAGAAACCGTGCGCTCATGAGATCGCTCAACTCTCTGCCGAGGCGTGGCGCGCGTATTACCGAGCGGACATGAGCACTGCTATCCGCCTGTTCGAGCAGGTTTACCAATTTGATCCAGACAATCCGCGCCATCTACGAGGACTCATGTATGCACATTATCAAACGGGAGATTACCCTTCAACTTTGAAGTGGGTATCGAGAATTACCGCACATCCCCAAGCGAGCATGAACCGGGTAGCGGAGGCGAAGAATGTGGAGGGGAATGTCTATTGGCAGCGAGGGGAGCGTGAGGAAGCACGTTCCCGGTATCAGGAGGTTTTGGCGCTTCACACCTCTAATGCACTTGACCGGGAGGCACAAGCGAAACTTGCAACTCTTGCCCTCGAGTTCCCTGATATCGAGCGTAAAATAAGGCAGATCCTTATCGGTGAGGCATCAAACCGGCTCAAGATGACACTGCTCCATGAAGTGATTGCTGAGTTGCCAGAGTGGGGATTAGGGCACTATTTAATAGGGCGACAGCTCTATTTTGATCGGGAATATGCTGGCTCAAATCAGTACCTGTTAATAGCTGCTACTTCGGAATTGCCGCACCATAGCTTTGTAATTGAGAATACGCGGCTTATCGGTGTGAATTCGTATCGGCTTGGACAATATGAGGAAGCCCTTGAGCAGTTTCGCCGGATCGCTGCCAATAAGGCGCTGCCCCTCGGTACGATCCACAGCGCGAAAGATTGGATTGAACGCTGCGAATGGGCAATCGAGCAGCCGAACGAAACAGCAAATTAGCGGACGCAGCAGAGCAATAGGGTGCCGCAAGTAACTGGGGCGCGTTGGCATTTATGTGAAGTTGCCTGTAATCGTAGGGGCGAGGTTCCTTCGCCCGTTATCTACACGTGGGATTGAGCACGTAGGCTCGGTCGAACGGGGGTAGCCACTCTCTACTAATGACAATAAGAGTCTTGCTTCCCAATAACACCCTTTGAACTTGCTTGACCCATAGCCCCAGCGGGGCGATATGTTTATAGCATATCAGAAATCCGTGTTTATGCCTAAAGCCCCAGCGGGGCGACATGTGCATGGGTTCGGTTGCGAAGTGTTGCTGGCACTTGGATTTATGCCTGCCAGCTCGCGATGAAATCCTCTACATCGAAATTAGCGGGCATGTCAGTCAGCATATACCGGTCCTGCCGAGATTCCAAGTTCGGAACAGACCGTTCTATCTCCTCCTGAATTTTGTCATAAAGCCCCCGAAATCGACTCCAGAGCAAATCGGCCTCGTCCAATGAAAAGCGATGCGAAAAATCCTCGAAGAGGTAGAAATTGAGCCGGTGCTCCGATATAGCATCCACACGTTCCTCAAACGGCAGCGTAGCGACATCAGGTTGCTTCAATGTGCGCGTTTTTTCTGCTAACTTTGATAAATACACCACGCATACCATCCGCCACGCTTCACCGGGATGAAGCCTTACCAGTCCACTGCGAAACGCCTCCGCATCTTTGTCAAGGATAGCGCGGAAAGTGGATTCAATCACATCACACTGCTGTTCGTGGAGTTGATAGAAGTGTGCAAACCGTTCTCGTGTCGCTTGGGGCATGCGTTTCGTGAAATCCGGATGCCAATAGAAGTGGTTGACCATGGGATAAACAGGACCGCCGAAAGAGCGATAGCCGAGATGCACCGTCCGCCGTAACTCCGTGCTGTAGTTGCTCCCCCAATGCAGCATCATGTGGGTATAGACAATACCGTCTCCCGCTCTAAGTTCCACCGGCATCCCACCCGGTATCGGTTCACGCCCATTTGTCGTCAAGTGTCGGTTTTCTGCCTCCGTGTTAGGACGTTTATGACTCTTTGGCACAACCCAAAACACGCTGTCATCATAGAGTGGAATGTTCCATTGGACATAGCCCGGCGCATTTTCAAGTACATCCATCTGCATACCCCGCAGCGGTGCCTGCCCGACCGGATCAATATCGCGATGCCAACTCGCGGGACCGTGATCTCGGGCCGGACTACACATCAGCGCCATCAGCGTTGGGGCAGCTTCCGGTGCCCGCATCAACTGTCGGCTGACCCCCAAAGTGTTTTCGTGCAGACAAAACTCCACCGCTTTAGCGGTCGTTTCATCAGCGACACCATCGAAAAACACACGCGGTTGCGCCGCCGTTTCCCAATATCCTCCCGGTGGATCATCGGATTTGCGTTCCTTCGCCCAAATAACTTTCTGTCGCTCGACCAGTGTTTCAAAACAGTTACGCAGCTCATCCAACTGCCCCGGCGGGATAACCTCGCGTAAAATAATATAGCCGTCATCAAGCAACTGTTGTGGATTGACTTGTCCCGATTTATCGGGGACCCTCGCTATGTGGGACATGGTTAGTTTTCCTCTCCCTTCAAAGATGGTGAGTTAGACTATACCTGCGATTCCAAAATCTGCATCACCTCAAAGACAAGACCGTTAGGCGAGCGATAAAAGGAGATCCGGCGAGACCCAAAGTCGGTGCTAATCTCCACCGGTTCTAAGAGCACTTCGGCTCCTAATGCTGTAAGTCGTTGGTACGCTTCGTCCAAGTCATCGACCTCAAAAACTGCGTGCGTCAGCCCCGGCATGGGCGGCTGATCGAGCTTATCTTGAAAGACCGGCTTCGGTGTCAAAAAAAGGCGCGTGCCACCGAATTCCATCAACGCATGCGGATGGTCTCCATCTGCCCTTATACGAGAGCCACGGCTCAGTAGCTTGCCACCTAGTTCTTCAAAAAAACTGATTTCCGCATCCAGATCCTCGACCTTGATACCGATGTTCCAAAGACTTGCATCCATCGTTCATTCTCCCTATCGACTTACAGGTGAGCCGGTGATATACGCTTTGGTGATGTCAATGATGAGCGCAGTATCGTGCCGTGCGTCTACGATTGATGAACGCGAGGGGATGCCTTCGGTGATGCACTTGCGGAAGTGACGCAGCTCGCGAGTGAACCCACTTTCCCATGGGATCGCTGGCTCCTTGTAGAAACTATTCCCCTCCGCATCAATGCCCTGCACAACTAACTTTGTGAGAACCCGACGCGAAAATCCGGTTGGATATGAGAGGATGACGCGCTTATCTTCACTGTATACTTCAAGGGTCTGCTTAAAATCCCACAACTTGTTAAGATCGACCCGGCTGACCACACACCGTGCTCCGTTAGGATATTCCAAGATGGTCGTTATCGCTCGACGGTCATTCCAGATCTCTGTGCTAACGACTGTGCTCGGAACACCTATCATGGTTCGTAGGCTGTAAAGGTCGTGGATAAGGCCGTACGCGATACCACAGGATTCAGCAGCCTCGAAAAGATCTCCAAACGCATCGCGCCGCGCAGCTCTCGACGCTTCACGCCTTTCCTCCATGACACTGGAGGGAAGATCGTTGAACTTCTTAACCTTAAAATGACTTAAGTGCAGCTCGTTGCTCGGATGCAGGTGATTGGTCTGCACAAACCTGATGTCGTCCATGGTATCGACTTCACGTTTTGCCATTTCAAATGCAGGCTCATACACCTTCATGTACCCGGCTTGGCCAACCTTCCCCGATTTTTGCGCCGCATCAATCATGGCGTCGGCTTCCTGCAAGGAACTGCAGATAGGCTTTTCAATGAAAACATGCTTCCCCGCTTCGAAAGCTTGTACTGCTGCCTCGGTCTTCGGATCTGTATGGCAGAGCAAGACCGCATCGATATCCGCCGCCAGCATATCTCGAATATCAGTTACATATTTGGGAATCTTAAACCTGCGGGCTACATATTCTGCTTGTCCCGGCGATACATCGCAGACGACGGGCACATCAAATTCATCGTCAAGTTCAAGCAGATTGGGAAGGTGCTGAACTTGGGCGATCGCGCCGCATCCAACAACGCCGATTCTTACTCGTGACATGGGATCTCCCTCCATTCTCAGGATACAGGCTTCAACGATAGACGTGAAGCGTACCCGCTCGTGGGGTAAGTGCGTTCCACTCTGCCGCCAATTCATTGACTTTTTTGAACGTCTCTAAAAGCGGTTCCCACATGACGTCTCGTATCTCAGCAGCAGCTTTCTCGTCACCCGCTGCCAACGCCTGCTTGAGGGCGGCCGCCATCTGCGCTTGAACCTCCGCACTGTTCTGCGCCATATCCGCCACCGACCGCGACGTATGGACGTGCTGATCGATGAGTGCGTCAATCGGCGTGGTAGAATCTGTTTCCGTGTCATAGTCGCTGGACGGTCTGAACTGAGGAGGAAGCCGTTCCCCGTCATCAGAATACTGCGTGTGGGTCGGCTGGATATGAGGCGTCACCGAGAGGTACATATACACCGGTTCGTCTCCAAGAACTCGCACCGAATGAGGCTCGTCCGCGAGGGCGTAGCACATTTGTCCGGGACCTAGTTCTTTGGTCACACCGCTGATTCTGAACTCCACCCGTCCCGACAGAATGATAAAAATTTCATGTCCCAAATCGTGAGTGTGAAATTTATCAAGCGACCCCGGTCCCGGCTCCAAGCGACAAAATCGAGCCCGTATCTGCGGGGTTACCAAGATATTGCGGATGTCTTTGCGACAGTCATAGACAGTGAAACCCATGGTTCTTTCCTCCTTGAAGATAACGCAAGCTGCTATTATAGTGAATTATCAAAATATGTAGACACTTTTGCTCCCGATGTTTGGTAGGCGCTGTTTGTAACTGCGCTATCCAGTTTCTATCTTGGTAGGCGCTGTTTGTAACTGCGTCGATGCGGTGCGGTTAGGAACCCTCGCCGGTACAGCATGTCCAAGTAATTCTAAAGTTCACCATAGTACGTAGGTTGGGTTGAACGATAAGGGCGAATTCCTATCAAACACAATAGAAGCTACACTTTTCACAAACACCCTTTTATAGTATAGGTAGAGTGAAACCCAACACCATGCCCGTAGGTTGGCACTAATTCTCGGCTGTATCAAGACCGAGCACAGCATCAATTTCTGCTTGATACTCTCGAACTTCACCGGACAATACACTTTCCATACTCACAGAGCGTTCAGCCCGGGCGGATTCGTATGCCCCAACTATTGCCGCAACCGCTTTCATGCCGCCCTCTCCGTCTACCTCCGGATTCATCCCCTTCCGAATCGCCTCGCCGAAATCGTGGTATTCAATGGCAAGATGTTTGGCGTCAACCGCGATGCCAGAATCAGGCGCGTCTGCTGGAGGTTCGTATTCAACGCCTCCTTTGCCAAAAAAACGCTCAGTGATCTCGTTGAGTTCAAATTGAGGCAGAAGCGACAAAATCTCTTTCCCCTTCAGTTCCCGTCCTTCCAGACGCAGCACGACGGGTCTGCCATTACGTTCCCCGGGGGCATACACAGCTCCCCACCGACCATGAACACTCCGTTCCCAACCTTGGCTGCCACGCCCTCCGCCGACATACGAGAGTTGAACCACAGCCCCTGATGCCATTGTGTACAGCGCAATGACTGAGTCCTCCCCCGTTGCCTCAACAGTTTCCGGATAAGTCTTGGCACGTTCACGATAGGAAATTAGCGGATGGTCTGCATGGTCCGGCTTGCGACGCACAGGTTCAACAATAAGGCCCCGACCAAAGATCTGACTGTATTCACCCATATAATAGCGGATGATATCGGCGTAGTGCACTCCCATGTCCAAGCCTATCGCACCTTTCTCCTTGAGGTGCCGCCAAGGGGTGATCGCCATGGTATCACCGCCACCGAGAGAGGTCTGGATCATAAGGTAGGGATCACCTAACAGCCCGTGATCAATAATCGATCGCACCAGCCGGTTGGGCGTGTCCCTGCGATAGTTTTCCGCCGTTGCGAGTACCGCGCCACTGTGTTGAGCAGCGTCAATCATCGCTTGACACGCACGTATGGTAATACCTAACGGCTTCTCAACTATCGTGTGCTTACCCGCCTCAAGTGCTGGCACACCGACCTCGTGATGAGTCGAGCCGTCGGTGACAACATCCACCGCTGCGATATTTCGGTGAGCGAGAACCTGATCTAAATCGGTAAAAACCATCGGTTTCCTGCCGAGCAGACGCTCGGCTTCGTTCGCCACTAATTCAGCGTTCTCCTGTCGAATATCACAGACAGCTACCAAATCGAGGTTGCCGATACCGCTATCCTTGAGCTCTTTATAGCCCATGACATGGCGATGCCCCATGCCCCCACAACCCACTAAGCAGATTGGAACCTTTTCCATTGTAATCTCCTTACTAAAGTTTTCCTTTGATCTGTAATATCTAGGACTTATGCACTTGGGTTTGTAGTAGCGCATTTCTTAATCCCGATTTATCGGGGATTCATTGCGCGTCAAGTGCTTGCATCCCGATCCTATCGGGGGCACGTTCAGATTCCACACCCATCGTAGGCGGGGCATCCTGCCCCGCATTGGCGATGAGGCATCGAATTACAACACCTCATCGTTCAGCTCGTAAGTCCTGATATCTACATTTGACGGGACAGTGTGCTAAAAACGATACCGCGGATAGTAGTCTCAGTCGCGATGGGATAAACAGCTAGGGAGAGAAGCAATGGTAAGTCAAAAAAACTGACAGGAGAAGATGATAAATAAAATGCAAAGAAAATCTGTGCACGCTTCACGCATGGGTTGAAACAAATTTTGTGATAATTCCCACCGCTGGAAGTATCAAGACAGCACACCGAGATACCTTTCTGTGTGCCTTCTAAGAGGTTGGTGGTGTTTCCAGTTGAGCGTACTGTCCACTATAGAAGAGAAGCGGCTGACCGTTGTATGTCTCGCCAGCAACAGGTTCGCCAATAAACATATCGTGATCGCCTGCGGGAGCCACTTCAACAACCCGACAGTCCACATAAGCAAGTGCGTCAGCGAGAATGGGAGCTCCAGTTTCTGCTACCGTCAACTTTAGGTCTGAGAAATCCTTGGGACCTGGCTTTGCAAATCGACGGGAAAGATCTTCTTGATCATGCTTGAGTACATTTATCGCATAACACTGACCTTGCGTCAAGTGTCCGTGCATATTGCTCTTACAGTCTACGGAAACCACGATTAGCGGTGGGTCTAGCGACAGTGACATGACAGCGTTTGCCGTCATGCCCGATATCTGATCGCCGTACCGCGTTGTTACAACCGTGACCCCTGTTGCGAAACGACCCATAATCTGCCTTTGAAGCATCGGATCAAACGCCATCATTCTCCTCCTTGTCTGTTGTTATATGGTTGGCATCGCAGCAACAACCTCTTTCGCTAGCAACTCTTGGGAGCGTCTCCATGTAGCCCTGTCGTCCCAGTCATGTGTGATCATCAGCAGTGTGCCGAATCCACCAGACTGTTCCCATATCTCCTCAAGACGACGGATACACTCAGCCACATCGCCGATAATACAAATATTCTTCAGCACATATTCTGGCGTGACTTCGTCATCGGGGAGGTCCGGATCGTGCTTCAGAATATTGAGCATATTTGCTTTCGTAAGAACAGTGATCAGATAGTCATAGGCACCTATGAAACTCCCGTTAATTGCGTGCTCCCATGCCTCTTCGGTGGACTCTCCAACAAAGATACTACGCGAGATGCGCCACTCAGCACGATTAGGGGCAGGCAGACCAGCATCTTCAGCGCCAGCGCAATACGTTCCCCAGTGATTTTCAAGGGTTATTCCCGGCACTAGGTTCGTGCTTATCGGTATAAAGCCACGTTGACCCGCCGTCCGGGCTGCCATTGAGTTTCCTCTTACAATACTCATGGCGATCGGCGGATGGGGCTTCTGATATGGTTGGAGTAATACCCCAATTCCGCGCTCGTGATCGAGGGTTTCCAGCTTTATATTCCAGAAATCCCCGTTGAACTCGAAAGGCGGATCGGTCTGCCACAACTTGAGGATGGTATCAATCGCCTCCATGGTCATCAATCCTTGCGTCTTGGGGTCGGGCAAATCAAATAGTCCCCAATCGGTTGCTACACCGCCCTGCCCAAAGCCACAATTGAGGCGACCGCGAGAGAGGTGGTCAAGAAACGCAAGGCGGACTGCCGTGTTGACGGGATGGTGCTGCGGGATAATCGACACGCCGGTGCCGAGGCGGATGTGCTTCGTACGCGGCAACACATTGCCGATGAACACATCGTTCGATGGGATGGGTTCCCATGCGACTGTATGGTGCTGGCCAATCCAAGCTTCGGTAAATCCCAATTCATCAGCGAGAACAATTAAATCAATGTCCTCTTCAAAACACTCCGTCCGGTCTTTGTCCGGGGGATGCAGCGGCATCATAAACACGCCTAGCTTCATTTTGTGACCTCCCATGTTTATATCTGTTGTGGCTGGATTGCGGTCTATTTCCAACTTAAAATAGGTCGAGGGCATTGAGGGTAGGTTCTGCACCACAATTCGCTTGCTGTTGTCGAATAATATATGCTACTCTTCAAGCGAACCTTGCGAAGGATATATCGAAGGGATGGTGAAGAAAATCACGGCTCTTGAATCGGATCTAACCCTGCCAACTCACGGAAGCGGTTAAGCGTCTTCAAAATTCCCTGCTCCATCGTGTATTCCGGTGTGAACCCAACCTGTTCAGCAATCGGATCCGCATCATAATCCCATGAAATTCCAAACACGCCCGGTTCAAGCGTAATCTGTGCACTAGGTACTAATTTCTTTAAGTAAGCCACACCTTCTTGAACCGGACGGATGCCACCTTTGACATTGAAAACACGCGTCTCAGTCGCTGGACAGATACAGGACATTACAATAGATCTGGACACATCTTCGACGTATTGCCAATCTATTGCGTCATCCCCAAATGGAGAGACATAGGGTTTGCCATGCGCGACAGCTTCGATCATCTGTGTCGAAAATGAACTCATGCCTCGTGTCCGTCCGACCCCGTAAACCGCGGTAAAACGTAGCCCTATCGTGTCTACACCGTAGTTGTTAAAATAGTGCGCCGCATACCTTTCGTTCATGGATTTACATGCCCCGTAGATAAACTTTGGATAGTGGGGCGCATCATTTTCGATCTGCTGGTAATTGTAATCTTCTGGCGCTCCGAAAACTGCGACACTGCTTGCCCAGACAACTCGCTTGAGACCGAAGATTCGTGCTGCTTCAAACATATTAATTGTGCCTTCGCACACAATCTTCAACGCTTGTGGTGGATTGGCATCGCAGGCTGGCACTTGCCACGATGCGAGATGAATAATCCGATCAATTTCGTGTTCTTGAACGGTTCGCAACACATGTGGGAGATCCGTAATATCCCCTTGGACAAAAGTAAACTGATCGAGTTGTTCCTCCGTCAATACCAGCCGAGGAATGGTTAGATCCTGAACAAAGTCGTACACTATGATTTTTTCGCCGGCGTTCAGAAGATCACGAATGACATAGGATCCAATACACCCCATTCCACCCGTTATCAAATATGCCATAAACTTCTACCCCTCTTACATCATCTCTTTATTGTAGTTAGTCAGAAAATCGGTGAGGCACAGAGACGCAGTGGGTAAACACTACTAACTTTCGCGGTATCTCTGCTTGGCTTGCCTATCAGTGGGTCTGGGGGGAATTGACATCAACAAGAATATCATTGCCCTCAACCTTCACAGGATAGGTTGGAAGTTTCTCCTGCTCTGGCCAGAGGCATTTTCCTGTCTTCACATCAAACTCCCACATGTGGAGCGGACAAGTGACGACGTTATCATCGAAGAATCCGTAGGATAAAACGCCACCAAGATGTGGGCAGATGTTATTCATCGCATAATAATTGCCGTCGATATTGTATATACCGATAAAAACGCCTTCAACCTTAATGCCGAGACAATGACCAGGCTGAACTTCAGTTGTTTCGGCAGCTTTTACAAACTGAGACATTCGACTTCCTTTCTTATTTGTACTTTACATCTTACATTTCGTGGCAGACACCTTCATTGTATCACGTCTCTCAATATTCCTCAACCTAATTTCTTATACTGGATTCTGAAGAAAAATGGTTGGGAAATCAAAAACGAAACTCGTCAATTTTTCCATGTAGGGAAGAAGGAGCAGGCAAGTTCGTGAGAGGCAGGGCAGATGTATCTTTGAAAGTGACCTGCTGTTTGAAAAGTTTCGTGAAACCCTCAAACAGCAGTCGTAGAAAAGTTCTCAGTGGACAAACGGAGCAACCGATGACACGATTTGCTAAAAAATGAAAGGCACACATTTTACCCGTTGGTGACATCACACCTTTTGTCTAAATATAACCCGTCGACCCATCCGGACGAATTGGGCAGGTGCGTTGCCAGTGAACATACTCGTTGTCTCCGATGACGTCTTCATTTATCTCCACACCGAGACCCGGACGATCTCGTAACTCAAGATACCCATCTTTGGGAAGATAGGGTTCGTCTACCCACTCATTCCATTCAGTCCCCGTGGGAAGGATATATTCGAGGATCTTGAAATTGGGTGTTGCAGCAGCGAAGTGTACATTCACCGCGGTTGCCAGAGGACCCATCGGATTATGAGGAGCGATGGATACGTAATGCGCTTCGGCAATAGCAGCGATTTTACGCATTTCAAGCAGGCCGCCGCAGACACAAATGTCCGGCTGAATGATGTCTGCGCCTTGAGCAGCCATCAGGTTGAGGAATTCAAAGCGGGCGTAAAGGGATTCGCCTGTTGCCAATGGAACCTGCATTTGGGAACGCAAACGAGACCATGCCGGGATATGTTCCGGTCTGAGCGGTTCCTCATAGAAATAGGGGTCATACGGTGCCAGTGCGTTGGATAATTGCAATGCACGAATCGGCTCAAAGATCTTAGCATGCGGATCGAAGGCGAACTCCCAATCGTCCGGGGTATGGTTACGGATGCCCTCAAAATAGGCAGCGGCAGCAGCACAAACTCTACCCCAACGATTTGCGTCCGGCTCAATCGGATAAGGACTCGTTTTGAAAGCTGTAAAGCCCCACTCTTCGTTTAATCGGTGGGCCGTTTCGCCAACCTCTTCGCCATCACGACCTCCGATGCCGTGATACACGCGAATGCGATCCCGAGCGGCACCGCCGAGAAGCATATAGACAGGCAGATTCGCAGCTTTACCGCTGATGTCCCACAGGGCGTGGTCAATCGCGGAGGTAACTGCAAGGCCCACACCGCCAGCAGGGAAACGTAATTGCTGGTGAATCTTCATCATGATATACTCGATGCGACGCGGGTCTTCGCCCTTAATCATCTCAAAGATATAATCTGCAATGGGTTCAGCAGCGAGGTTTGGGCCGACGGAGTAGGATTCGCCCCAACCGTGGATCCCCTCATCTGTTTCGACTTTGATTAGCCCCCTTGAGCGTCCGCCGAAGCGAGCCATATAGGTTTTAATATTCGTAATCTTCATTGATATTCCGACCTTTCTTTTGCGGAAGAGTATTGCATTCAGTCGTCATCTAAGATGCTATCTTGGGCTTGCACCAATATTATGATACCCTCAAATGGGTACTTTCTGAAGCTGAACTGTATAATCCGATTTCGGGCGTTTCGATTGATCTTCGGGTTTAACTCCTCTGAATTTCCCCGTGAACAGATGGTCATTGTAGTCCTAACCATGTTTTTTGTCAATCAATTTTTCGTGTTGACGCCCCCCATCGTCTGTGCTATATTGAAATCGCTTTGCGGCTGACACAGACTTTAATCGCATTTGGTGGAAACAGAATGGCGCATCCCCCGTACATCCTATCGATTGATCAAGGCACTACCGGCACGACAGTGCTTCTCATTGACGTGCGTGGGGAAATTGTCGCGCACGGTTACCAGGAATTTACGCAACATTACCCCCGTCCCGGCTGGGTTGAGCACGATCCCGCTGAAATCTGGGAGGTAACGCATCGAGTCATTGCAGATTTAATAGAGACACACGGGGACACAGATCAAATTGCGGCTATTGGGGTGACGAATCAACGAGAGACGACGGTGGTGTGGGAGCGCAAAACCGGGAGACCGATTCATCCTGCAATTGTGTGGCAGTGTCGTCGCACCTCGGGGATCTGCGCGGATCTCAAGGAACGCTCACTTGAAGAGGGAGTACGGGCAAAAACCGGATTAGTGCTAGATCCATACTTTTCAGCGACGAAGATCGCATGGATACTGGATCAGGTCGACGGTGCACGTGAACGTGCTGAACGTGGCGAACTCGCATTTGGAACTATTGATACGTGGTTGCTGTGGTATCTAACGGGAGGACAAGCTCACGTAACAGACTACACCAACGCGTCCCGAACGATGCTGTTCAATATTGATACACTGACATGGGATGACGACCTATTGGATCTCCTGCGTGTGCCAAAGTCTGTTCTACCAAAGGTGCAGCCCTCCGGAAGCATTTTCGGTAGGACGCAAAATATTCTCCCATTGCCAGACGGTATCCCAATCGCTGGTATTGCTGGAGACCAACAATCCGCTCTATTCGGGCAGCTTTGTACGCGAACTGGTATGGCGAAGAACACCTATGGCACCGGATGCTTTCTAATGCTGAATACAGGTGATCAGCGTGTTCACTCAAAATCCGGATTGCTAACAACGTTGGCTTGCGGTCTTGATCAAAGGCCAGTGTATGCCCTTGAGGGGAGCGTATTTATCGCAGGAGCGGCAGTGCAGTGGCTGCGTGATGGACTGCATCTTATTAACACCGCTGCAGAGACGGAACCAATTGCCACCAGTGTTCCGGATTCGGGAGGTGTCTTTGTCGTTCCTGCCTTTACAGGACTCGGCGCACCGTATTGGGACGCAGAGGCACAAGGGGCGATACTTGGTTTAACACGGGGCGCAACCCGTGCACATATTGTCCGATCGACGCTGGAATCTATTGCACTCCAAACAGCAGATGTCGTCACAGCAATGCACACCGATGCAGCGGTTCAACTGGACCGGCTGCGAGTTGATGGCGGGGCGGTTGCGAATAATTTTCTCATGCAGTTTCAGGCGGATATATTGGGGATAGATGTGGAACGACCGACACGCATTGAAACCACGGGACTTGGTGCGGGATATTTGGCAGGATTGACCATGGGTGTGTGGAATGGGGTGCACGAATTGGAATCCCATCGGCAAATCGACAAGGTCTTTTCACCGAATATTGACGCGAATCAACGACAAGAAAAACTTGACGGTTGGAAGAACGCTGTCCGAAGGGTTATGAGCTAACATGCGCTTACAGTGGAAATACGCCCTCATTATCAATTTCTCTGTTTTGATTATTCTCGCTGCTTTCTACATGCTGCTCCATATTAAAGCTGTAGATGACCTTGGAGACCTTTACGAAAAGGGCATAACACGTGGCGCGATTTTCAAAGAAATTACGGAGAAAACCATTCGTCCACTCGTCGAAGACAAAATGGCCGTCAAAGAAATTGCAGAGCAGACCATTCAGCCACTTATCGAAGACAAGATTGAGGATAGGCAGACACTATACAGGGAAAAACTTGAAAATGCCCTCCGAGAATTGAAAGTGCAGAAACCTAATGAGATGCGAGATGTTTTAGACATAAATGTAACCTTCGGAATGGATGCTAAGATCCAAGCCAGTTTAATTCCAAATAAGGGGGCAAACGACCATATCAATTTGACCGATGAAGGGGTACACGAAATAAGAAAAAAAGGCTTTGAACTCTACAGGACACCCCAAATTAACGGTAGAGATGCGACAGCAGTTATCATTCCCTATTCGGTTGAATTTGTTGGAGAAGACTTTGACACAGAACCGATCGATGGGTTTATTCAAGCACTCTTTGCAGGACCCGATCTCGCCAACCATCTCTACCGTCTGCGTGCTATGCTCCTAATTTCCATTATTGTTGTGAGTGTCCTACTAGTCATCATCATTGATATGATGACGACTCGCTTGGTGCTGCGTCCGCTTCAAGGTATGATGGAAATTATCAGACGTGCAGAAGCCGGAGACCCCGACTCACTGCCACAATCCTACGCCTCCGACGAAATTGGACGTGTAACTTATAGCCTCGTACGGATGTTGAGGCAACTGACGGGGACTCACTCCAAGCGAATCGCCGCACTTCAACAATTCGCCGCAGGCGTCGCCCACGAAATCCGTAACCCCTTGAACACTATTGGGATGACAGCCCAGCACCTCCAAGATCTCTTTTCACGGAACAATATCAAATCCAGCGATGTTGAGGAAGCGCGAGACCTACTCGATATTGTCAACTTTGAAATTGAGCGATTGCAGCGGATCTCTGAGCAGTTTGTGACCTTGAATCGTCCCAAAACCCTCGATCTCGAACCCACAGATCTCAACACGCTCATAGACCAAGTCATCGCAGAATTTAAACTCATGACTGAAAATACCCGGGTTACAATTGTCACCAATTACGCTACAGATTTGCCGCAACTTCAACTTGATCCGGGTCTAATTCAGCAGACGATGTTCAACTTGATACAGAACAGCATTCAAGCCATGCCCAAAGGTGGAAGAATTTACATTACTACACAGCCAACACAGACACTTGCCGGTCAAGGAATCGAGATTGAGGTGCGCGATACAGGTGTTGGTATCTCCCCCGAAATCCAAGAGCGGATTTTTGATGCTTACTTTACCACGAGGGAGAGTGAAGGAGGAATGGGACTTGGACTTGCGCTCGCACACCAAATTATCACAGCACACCAGGGAAGGATTGAACTCAAAAGCCAAATCGGCATGGGAACCGCATTCCAGATCTACCTGCCGATTAAGGCTCCCAGTAACCTCCCAGCCGATAAATCCGCCAGCCATAAGGAGGAGTAGGTATGCCATCAATACTGATTGTTGATGATGAACAGAGCCAACGGACTGTCATGCAGACCATATTGAAGCGCGAAGGTTACACTATAGAAACAGCTGAAAATGGTATCGTTGCCCTCGAAAAAATTGAAGATAACCTATTTGATGTCGTTGTCAGTGATATGCGGATGGCGCAGATGTCGGGGAGGGAACTGCTTCATGAAATCAAGGGGAGGGATCCAGATCTGCCTGTACTGATTGTTACAGCCTACGCTGAGGTGAATGATGCTGTAGATTTGGTGGCACGTGAAGGCGCCTTCTATTACCTTGAAAAACCGATCCAAATTGACGTCCTCAAGAAGGAGGTTCGGCGTGCCATTGAGATGCGACACGGCTTAACAGATCAGAAATCGAGCGATGAGCCTCCTGTTGAGGAAGTTCGTTTTGAGGGGATCATTGGTCGGAGTGATTCCATGCGTCAACTCTTCAAAGTCATGTCCCGAATCATTCAGCGCGGTGTCAATCAGGTACTAATCACCGGTAGCACGGGCACGGGCAAGGGACTTGTCGCAAAAGCGATTCACGAGTACGGAAAACGCAAGGACAAACCATTCTTACAGATCAATTGTGGGGCTGTGCCTGAAACCCTTATTGAAAGCGAGCTCTTTGGACATGAAAAAGGGGCATTTACCGATGCGCATCGGCAGAAGGCTGGTGTGTTTGAAGCGGCAAATGGTGGAACAGTTTTTCTGGATGAAATTGGCGATCTCTCTGTGCATACGCAGAGTAAGCTCCTCCATATTTTGCACGAAAGAGAGATTATGCGGGTCGGCGGTGTGGAACGGATTGAAGTTGATGTATGTATTCTTGCTGCAACCAATAAAAATTTACAAGCTGCTGTTGACGAAGGAACCTTCCGTGAAGACCTCTTCTTCCGGTTGAACGTCATTCCGCTTCATCTCCCTAATCTCCGAGAACGAAGTGACGATATAGGGTTGTTGGTGGATTTCTTCCTCCAGAAGTTCGAACAAGAATATGCCGATGTTGAACCCAAGCGTGTGACACCGAGAGCGATGTCCCTCCTCCGACGGTACGATTGGCCCGGAAATGTGCGTCAGCTGGAAAATTATCTCCACAGAATTTTCGTGCTATTAGAAAACGAGGCTATTGATATCGAGGATCTTCCGCCCGAAATTTCGGATAGTTCCTTGCCCCCAGGGGATTTCCCAGTGGAAATTCCAGCGGACGGCGTTGCGCTTGAAGAAATCGTAAAAGAATATATTCGGGTTGCATTGACACAGACCGATGGCAACCAAACCAAAGCCGCTGAGCTTTTGGGAATTTCGCGGCGTCGCCTTCAGAACCGAATGCAGAACTACGGGTTTAGTAGCAAAGATTTTAAAGGTTAGAATCGGATGAGAATGTCATAACAAATATGTGGTCACTGCAATTGCACCCGTTAAGCACTGTCTTTCTGTATGTTGAACCTAAGCCCGTCGCTGCCCTCTATGATTGCCCGTCAACTGATACCAACCACCGGATAATCTCCTATCCCTCCAGCAAAACTGCTCGCCGATACATATCTCATCGCATGACCTATACAGGGCTTCAGGGGAGAGCCAAAAAGTAACTGGCGCCCATAGTCGGAAGTTTAAGGAACTAAGCGACAAAGTATAAAATAAATAATCTTCCCAACTATTCAATCACCGGGAGGTTCAGACATGATAGATTGTCTCTGCCGTGATGGACCGCATTGTGGGCCACAATCGGTTCAGTATTTGACCACGGCGGTGCCAACCTATTGGAATGCGGCGAAATGCGAGGGAAGTCGCTGCTAGTAATGAGCAAACAGACCCGTGAACCAGCCGGAAACACATAACCAATGTGTCCCATCTGTAAGCGAATACGAGTGATGTCACCCGGTGCAAGCGGCTGCGGATCTGCCCAGCTATCGCGATAGCGGCACCGTAACGAACCGATAGTAAGACAGATCACTGCGCCAGAGGGCTCTTCAACACAGAGCTTGGCCACGAAGTCGGTATCGAGAGCATCACTGGAAATGTAGAGATCAAGGTTCACTTCGCCGATTACAGTCAATGCTGATTCAAGTCTCGCACTTCGGTAAAAAAGCAGGTCAGACCGATCAAGCACTGGACGCTGGTCAACCGGACCGAGATAGTCAAGCCCCCAGTAAACGGGTCCACCATGAGTCGGAACGGGATTGCGCGGATTGTATACATAGCTGTCGACACCGCTCCTATCAGGAGACTCTTGTGTCAATACCCCGTCCCCACTCCCCATATTTGCACTACCACCGGATTTGAGATACCATGATTGTGTCCTTACTTCTGGTGGCGGCCAATCTTGCAAAGAAACCCACCGATTCTCTCCCATCAGGAAGACCTTTACAGGTGCTTGGCTTGTGTAACCATTGTCTATCTCTTTTAGATGAAAGTCGAGAAACTGAAGTTCATGTGCAAGGACCGGCAGATCAGCTTCCGCTCCAAAATCCCAGTCTCCATAGCGGCAATGATCTGGACCAGTATTTCCGATATTCCGGTGACCCCACGGTCCAATGAGAAGGCGCTGCTCGTCCTGTGCCAAGTCTGTCGCACCATTGTCGCGGATATTTTGATAAGCCGTAAACTGTCCCCGCGTGAGATGGTCGAACCAACCCCCTGCATGAAATCCCGGCACCTTGATGTGCGGATGCATCAAATATTGGTCAATTGATTCCCAGTAATCATCGTAACAATCATGGGCAGCCCACTCTGACAGCGCTGGCGTTTCAAAACCAACGTGACCGGTAATCGCTTCAGGGCCCGTCAGGTGGTTTAGCTCATCCCATACGAAGTGTGCCATCGATGGCTGATTGCGGCAAGAAGCGTGCGTCAAAGACCACCGGATAGCATTACCAAGCGCGAAGCAGCCATCATAACGAATCCAGTCCCGGAAGAATGAACCGGGTGCGACAGAAGGGGCAATACAACGCAATGCCTCATGACCACCGCTCGCCGCCGGCACTTGGACGATTCCAAGATAACTGCGCCCCCACAGCCCAATCCGGCCGTTGCACCACCTCTGGTTGGCTGTCCAATCTAGCGTTGTTTGTCCATCGCTTGCCTCATCAACCAGCGGGACAAAAACGCCGTCGGAGTCGTATTTACCGCGGCAGTCTTGTGCAACAAACGCATAGCCTCGTTGAGTGAACTCATGCGCCGTGCCTTGAAGTCCCACACGATGGTAAGGAGTACGGACAATAACAGTAGGGAACGATCCCGGGCCGTCCGGGAGGTAGACATCTGTTGCTAAGTTCGCTCCATCTTCGGTAGGGACTTTCCGACATAATAGTGTTTGCATTAGTAGTTCTCCTAGCTTTTACTTTCCAATATAAGTCTGGTTTTCACACGCAACACGATAACAATATACAAATGAGAATAAGAACTTCTCAGCAGCTTCGTAAATCTTCCTCAACTCATTTCAAGATTGACACAACCAATGGTAAATGCTACAATGAACCGCTAAATTGATCCAAATGAAAGGGCAACCTGAACGGTTAAATAAAAGGAAAATCCAATGTTGAAGCTGCTGATAGCTATTGGAATTGTCTTGCTTTCTTCTGCTATCTGTTCTGGATCTGAAGCGGCGTTGTTTTCGGTTCGATTAGTTAAAGTTCGACGATTGGCTCAATCAAAACGGCCCGCAGCACTAGCCCTGCTGTCCATCCGCGAGCGGATGAATCGCCCTATAGCAACCATTGTCATCCTCAACAATATTGCTAACATCGTTGGAACGAGCGTCGTGGTTTTTGTGGCCAACGAGGTCTTGGGAGACCGATGGTTGAGTTTAGTCTCGGGAATACTAACCTTTTTGGTGATCCTCTTCTCGGAAATTATCCCCAAAACTATCGGTGAGCGATATGCGGACCAGATTGCGCTGGTTATTGCTAGGCCCGTCGCCGGACTGACCCGAATTCTAACCCCCTTGATATGGTGTATTGAAAAAATCACCAACCCTTTGACGGCAGGAGGTAACAGCTTCACAACGGATGAGGCGGAGATACAGTTATTGGCTAAAATGGGACAAGAGGCAGGAACGATTGAAGATGATGAATTTGAAATGATCCGAAAAATATTCAATCTGAATGATATGACGGCTGCCGATCTGATGACACCAAGGGTGGTCATGACATACCTAAAGGGTGACTTAACGCTCGCCGAGGCAAAAGAGGACATTCTGGCTTCGCCACATAGTCGAATTATTGTAATCGGAGAAACACTGGATGAGGTCGTCGGAGTTGCGTTGAAAACCGAATTACTGGCAGCGATCATCACAGGCAAATTGGATCAATCTATCTCAAATTTAACGCATGAGGTGCATTTTGTGCTCGGGCGGAAGCGTGCCAATCAACTTCTGTCAATATTTCAACAGACTCGCCAGCATTTAGCGGTTGTTGTTGATGAGTATGGGGGCGTGTCAGGAGTCGTGACCCTTGAAGATGTACTGGAAGTTCTCACAGGTGAACTTGTTGATGAGACCGATACAATCGTTAATCTGCAAGACTTCGCTCGAAACAAACAGAATTAACCGTACCTCAACTCCACGGCAGGGGGTGTTCCACAGGGACAGGTGCGGGGAACCGACTTACAATATCAATCGGCATTCCCTTGTCGGCAGATTCAAAAATGCGTTCACAGATTTCCAGCACATGCCGCGCATGTTTTCCTGAACATCGTACAGGGCGATCATTCCGAATTGCGTCCGCAAAATCGGAAGGTCCCTTGCCCCAGTCTAAACCCTCGTACGCACCTTCAGGCGAAGCCTCTGTTTCCCAAACGCCCGTGGGGCTGCCTCTACGGATGCCGCGCCCATCGTCATGTGCTTGAATCGAAAAAACTCCCTGGGTGCCGTGGATTTCGTAGGGTGGAATTTCCGATCTAGCAGTCCAACTGTGATAGAGCATTCCGTAAGCGCCGCTCTCAAATTCAAGTAAACCAAAACCGTGATCTTTCTCAGTAACCTGATACTTTGTCTCTGCACGTGGGCCTGCGTGTAATATCCTTTCTGGAAGGGTAATCCGAGCCAAGCCGTAGACCCGTTTAACGGGACCGATCATCGTTGTCATGGCAGTCAACGGATAGGGGGCGACATCCTTAAACGGTCCCACGCCGCTCTTCATAAAAGCATCGGCTGTCGGGTGCCAGTACTCAATTGGTCCGCCAAAAGTTCCAATCGCGGAGACGACTTCGCCAATTTCTCCTTCGCGGATGCGTTTCCAAACGCTCTGTTGAACATAACCGAGCATCGCCACCGGTGCACATGCAAACTTAACTCTCATGGCGTCTGCGGTTTCGACCAACTCATCTGCTTCTTCAGTGCATAGAGCGACAGGTTTTTCTGAATAAACGTGTTTCCCCGCTGTGAGTCCTGCCAATGATACTGGGTAGTGTCCCGTATGAATTGTCAGATTAATGATTGCTTCAATATTTGGGTCACTCAGAACGTCTTCTAAGGATTGATAGACTTTCCCGCCGCCATTTTCGGCGAGCTCTTCCGCGCGAGATACATCTTGATCGTAATAACCGACAAGCTCGATTTTATGTGGATAGGCTTGGCACCGTGGTTGATAGCCTTTGCTTGCAATCATGCCACAGCCGATAATAGCAGTCTTTACGGGTTTGAAATCGGACATGCGTTGATCTCCTTGAATTGGGCTTTAGGTATTATAACAAATGGTCGAACATCGATCAAGAGCGGAGAAGACTGGATAGAAATCCAGAATAAGCGAGGGAAGCTTCCGTAAAAAAGAGGCGTAATACAGATTGAAAGATATCAAGGTAAAACTACCGTTCCCAGAGGTTCAGATTGGTTACATGCGAGAAAGTGATCTGCCGGCAGTGATGGAGATTGAGCGAAGTTCATTTTCCTCTCCGTGGGATGAATCCTCGTTTCGTGAGGGGCTGAGGCAGGGTGGGCATCACGTGCATTTTCTCGTTGCCCGTCGCCTGCAAAACCCGATTGCGTTCATTAATTTCTGGGTTGTGGACGATGAGGCACATATCGCAAACTTTGCGGTTTCTCCGGACTGTCGAAATCAAGGTGTTGGCAAGTATCTATTTGCAAAATCACTTATACGTATTCGAAAACTGGGAGGTGACCACGTCTCCTTGGAGGTGCGAGTGAGCAACATATCGGCACAGCATCTCTACAGACAGTTTGGGTTTCGGATTGTTGGTACTCGAAAGAAATATTATATGGATAATCGTGAAGATGCTTACGTTTTTCAACTTTCTAACCTTGGGCAAATTATAATGAATTATCAAAATATGTAGACACTTTCACTCCCCATGTTTGGTAGGCGCTGTTTGTAACTGCGGCCTCCAGTCTCTATCTTGGTAGGCGCTGTTTGTAACTGCGCCGATGCGGTGCGGTTAGGAAACCTCGCCGGTACAGCGTGTCCAAGTAATTCTAAAGTTCACCATAATTTGTGTGTTGATCAGGTCCAACACACAAATTTCCAATCCAAAACCTACTAAAGATCTGTGACAAATCGTCTTACCACTAATAGAAAGGGGTTGCAATATAATGAGAAAATGCTTTCTCTATGGCGTCCGGCTGCTGCTTATGCTTCTGATCATTGCTAGCCTGACGCCTGCTACAATCGGAGCCGAAACCAACGGGTTAATCATCATGATAACCGATTTCGGTTTTAAGGATTTTTACGTCGGTGCAATGAAGGGGGCGATGTATAAGGTCTTCCCACAAGCGAAAATTGACGAAATTTCTCATGGGATTTCAAAATTTGATATCAAAGAGGGGGCATATACGCTCGCCAAAGCTGCACCAGAATTTCCGACAGGGACCGTTTTCGTCGGTGTTATTGATCCGGGGGTCGGCACACAACGCAAACCCATCGCAATGAAAACGAAGAATGGGAATTATTTTGTTGCGCCGGATAACGGGCTCTTAACTCTGATCGGCGGTTCAATGGGTGTCGTAGAGGTGCGGGAAATTACGAACAGCAACGTCATGCGACAGGACGTTCAATCAAGCACGTTTCACGGTCGAGATATTTTTGGACCAGCTGCTGCCCATCTTGCCAGAGGATATGAGTTTGAAGATATCGGTCCCGTTTTGGAAGAGTATGTCCAGCTGCCAATTACGTTTGCGAAGGTAGTGGAGGACGCAATTGTCGGGCAGATTGATCTGATTGACGAATATGGAAATGTCATCACGAATATACGTCCCGATCTGTTCAAGGAACTGGAGATACAGCGTGGGCAAACCATTGAGGTTGAGTTTAGCCACCAAAGGAGTGTCCTCTGTAAATATGTTAAGGCTTACGGGGATGTGTCGGTCGGTTCCGGTGTTGGTCTGTTTGGGAGTAGTGGAGTCTTTGAGGTTGCCATCAACCAAGGAAATCTTGCCAAACAGTTAAAGCTGGAAGCTACAGGGAAGTGTATTGTGCGGAAGGGATCCGACTAAGATAGGAGAGCAAAGATGAACAGTGTCGTAACAAGATTAAGCATCATGGTCATCACTTTGACAGTTATCAATTTCATCTCGACGGATATATGTGATGCTCGAATCCAACCCAAAGATATCGCCGCGATGTGGCTCTTTGATGAGGCAGAGAAGGAGGTGACGAAAGATCTCTCTGGTAACCTGCATCATGCGGAAGTAGTGGGTAACCCAGAGTTGGTGGAGGGGAAATTCGGTAAAGCATTTGCTTTTGGGAAGGGCAAATATCTGGAAGTGCCACACCATAGAAAATTACAGATCAAGGGGGTAATCTCCATTTCTGCATGGGTAAAAAGACCGCTTCGAAAGGATGCAAACGATATCATTGCTGCCCCCTTCTATATCCTTGAAAAAGGAGGAAATTGGGCGCATGGCAAACAGTCACAAACGAATTATGGAATAGCAATCCATAAGATTCTGAAGAATATGTTCTTCTTCTTTTTCAAAGGTGGGTTTCGCGGAGTGGAGGGTATCCCCGACGATCAGTGGCATCACTATGTCGCTGTCGCCAAAGATAACGAAACCGACCCCACGATGTATATTGATGGCATACCGCAGCCAATCGCGCTCCGGGACGGTGAAGCGAGAATAGAGTTATTTCCGGATTCTAAGCGGAATCTGCATATTGGTGCATTGATACCGGAGAGATTTGACTCTTTCAGTGAAAGTGTAATCGATGAAGTAATCATATTTAACGTTGCTTTAACTGAAGCTGAGGTTATTCAACTCAAGACAGGGATTGGGAATGTGTTATTCGCAGTGTCCCCGTCAGGTAAACTTGCGACAACCTGGGGAGGTATTAAACAAGATTGGTAGCTCACCCCACGATCCAAAAAACCACTCCGAGATAGATAAAGGTTTCCGATTGATTAACATCGTGAAATTTGATATAATCTGAATCTCGACACGTCGGCTAGAAATATTGAATACAATTTACCACGGATTTTTAAGGAGATAGAGTTTATGGCAAAAACATACCGAGTTGGAATCATAGGCTGTGGGGGAATGGGAAAATCTCACGCTAATGCTTGGCCTACCACCGGTCGCGCTCAAGTGGTGACCGCAGCGGATATGAATCCAGAAGCCGCAGCCAAGCTAGCCGAAGAATTTTCGCTGCCAACGCACTATGCCGATGTCCACGAGATGTTTGAAAAAGAAACATTGGACATCGTGAGTATTACAACATGGCAGAGCGTACGTGCGGAACTTACACTCATCGCCGCTGACGCAGGGGTAGCGGGGATTCTTGGTGAAAAACCGATGAGCGCTTCTTACGGTGAAGCGCAGGACATGATGGAGGCCTGTGAAAAGAGCGGTACCAAGCTCGTTATCGGTCACCAGCGGCGTTTTATGCCCCAGAATTGCGAGGCGCGTCGGCTCATTCAGGAAGGCGCAATCGGAGAACCGCAGGCGATGTTACGTCGGGATGGGTATGGGCTGCTCAATCGAGGTACGCACGAAATTGACGAGATGCGCTACATCCTCGGCGATCCCGAACCGTTATGGTTAATTGGACAGGTGTCGCGGCGGACAGATAAATGGGAGCGCCGGGTACGCGCCGAGGACGCTTGTATGGGTGAAATCTGTTTTGAAGGCGGTATCCGCGGCATCTATGAGAGTGATCTCCCCGACCCCGGTCTGCGCGGCGATGCCGTTTATGGAAGCGACGGCCAACTCAGACGGGGGGCAGAGGGAACGATTGAGCTGCTCAATACCAATGCCGCAGGTTGGCAGACCGTCACGCCACGTCAGAGCGAACCAAATCAGTTCCAAGAAATGGTCGCGTGGCTTGATGGGGAAATTGAGGAACATCGTAACGCGGGGAGGCATGCTGCCACCACCATGGCGATCCTAATGGCGATTTATGAATCTTTGAGGATTAAGGATGTTGTCAAGTTTCCGCTTACTACGCGTCCCAATCCGCTGGATTTGATGGTTGAAGGTGGGATGTTGCCCGTATTTGTAGAAGGACGTTACGATATCCGCGCCCCATTTCCAGAACAACAGTAAAATTAAATTCGTAAGCATTCAAAGAACATAAAAATACAGGCGGTGTATTGAAGGCTGGGGCTCCTGTCTTTCTATTATGGATCACGTTTTGTACCTATGACATGGATCAAATACTTTACAGAAATTGATGATGCAGACCTGTCGCTTGTCGGTGGAAAAGGATTGAATCTTGGCAAGTTGACGGCGGCCGGTTTTCTCGTGCCACCCGGATTCTGTGTGACGACCGAGGCTTATCGGACCACGATTGGAACAGTCAATACAAACAGCAGTGAAGCTGTCCAGGCTGTTGCACTATCGGATTCCCTCGTGTCGGAGATTATAGCAGCTTATGACCAGTTAGGCGCAGATGGGGCTGCCGTCCGTTCGTCTGCCACTGCGGAGGATCTTCCCAATGCCAGTTTTGCCGGACAGCAAGATACATTCCTAAATATATCCGGGACATCTGAACTCTTAGCTAAAATCAAAGAATGCTGGGCATCGCTATGGTCAGAGCGTGCGGTTGCTTATCGCCGTGAACACGGAATCGAGGATGCACAACTAGCAATGGCTGTTGTAGTCCAGGCGATGATCGACGCTGAGGTCTCCGGCGTTATGTTTACCCGTAACCCGACAGGAGGAGATGAGCTCGTCATAGAGTCAAACTGGGGCTTGGGTGAATCCGTTGTTTCAGGAGAAATTACTCCTGATCATTATGTGATCTCGCGAGAAAGCGGTAATCTGATCCGCGAAACTGTAGTAACCAAGCGAAAAATGATCGCGCGCGAGGGAGTGCAAGCAGTGCCAATCGGCCAGCGAGAGATTCCGAGCCTTCAGCGTGGAAAGGTAGCAGAACTCAGCGGGATTGGTATGCAAGTGGATGCGTTATATGGCGTACCTCAAGACATCGAATGGGCATATGCCGATAAACAGTTCTACCTGCTTCAGGCACGTCCCATAACAACGCTTACGGACGCAGCAGAAATTGAGCGATTACGCCGCCTTGAAATTGAATCCCTCCAGAAAAAGGCTGATGAAGGGGGAACGGTGTGGAGTCGATACAACCTATCCGAAGTCCTGCCTGCTCCGCTCCCTATGACGTGGACACTCATACGAGAATTCATGTCAGGTCGAGGCGGATTCGGCTTGACCTGTCGTGAGTTGGGGTTCCTGCCTAGTCGGCGGTTCGACGAGGAGGGGTTCCTCGATCTGATTTGCGGGCGCCTCTACTTCAACTTGAGTCGAGAAGTAGAATTTAACTTCCATGGATTGCTATTTGAACACGATTTTCAGCAACTCAAACGTGATCCAAACAAGGCAATCTATCCGCAGCCGACCCCGAACATCAAACGCAGCAACTTTCTGTTTTGGGTAAAGTTTCCTTACTATATTCATAAAGCCATTGCTGCGGAGATCAAACATAGCAAAATTCGTAAGGATCTTGATCGAACTCTCTCCGAGAATATATTTCCGGCCTTTGAACAATATGTCCAAACAGAAAAGCAGATTTCGCTCGGAGAACTATCCGATCAGCAGATTATTGACAAATTCGAAGAATGGCGTGAGAAAACGCTCAACGAATTCGCTAAAGACGCGCTCAAAGCGACAGTATTTGCCAACTTTTCGTATCAACAGTTGGAAATTACGCTCCAAAAGTGTTTTGATGCGAATGAGGCAGAAGATCTCGCTAGGCTGTTAATCACGGGCTTGGAAGGTGACCTAACTGTTGATGCTAATCTGAAAATGTGGGAGATGGCGCGGGGTGAACTTACATTGGATGATTTCTTGGAAAAGCACGGCCATCGATCTGTCGGTGAATTTGAACTCGCACAACCTCGTTGGCGCGAGGATCCTTCCTACGTCCAACAGATTGTCGCGTCGTTCCGAATCAATTCCGACGCCAATCCGACGAAGCATTTGCAAGCCCAAAGAGCGAATCGGGAAAAAGCAAGACGGAGATTGGCACAGCTACCAGTGAGTACAGCTGCTGCGTTTCGGAAACGGATCAATAAAGCGCTTGATCTCACAAAACGGTACATGCCCTTCCGGGAGACCGCCAAATTCTACCTTATGCTCGGCTACGAATTAATCCGAAAAGCCCTGCTGGAACTCGATCGACGCTATCAACTTGACGGTGGTATCTTCTATCTTGTCCCGGACGAGTTGGATCAGCTTATCCACGGAGAAGACCTCCAATCGGTAATTATGGAACGGAAAATAACCCGGTCACGATTGTTAAAGATTGAACTGCCCGACGTTATCTACAGCGATCTCCTCAACCGTATCGGTGGACCTCAGGCGATTGAAGCAAAAGATGAAATCCAAGGAGTCGGTGTGTCAGTTGGCGTCACTACCGGCGAGGCGTATGTTCTCCGTGATGCAGCCGATGCCCAGATTCCTGGTAAGAAGTTTATCTTAGTCTGCCCTTCAACAGATCCCGGCTGGACACCACTCTTTCTCCACGCTACCGCGTTGGTGATGGAATATGGTGGTATGTTGTCGCACGGTGCTATCATTGCACGCGAATATGGCATTCCGGCAGTGGTCAATGTTCCCGCTGCAACGCAACGCCTCCAATCGGGTACGCGACTACGCGTTGATGGTGGTCGAGGGATTGTCTCAATTCTGGACGATGCATCAACGTAATGATGCGTTCATTTACGTGCACTGTCTGGTAAAGGAATTCGACTACTGGGAGACTGAATTTTTCTCGATTCATCGCAATCAGACTTGACAAAGGTTTCTAATCATTGTAAACTCTAAGGCAACCCAACAAACATCAAAGATTAGTTCCTTTTTTGGGTCATATACCCGCAAGGTCTTCGAGACTAAGAGGTTCAAATCAGAAATTCAAGGCGAAAGATACGCCGACAGATTCAGGGGTGAAAGAAAATGAATTCCCAACCAACAATATCTCAAAATAATAGGAATAGCACCGAATTGAGTGTTGAAAGTGTGAAGAAAGAACTCTATAAGAGGAACCATCCAAGTGTAACGCCAATCGACATAGAAGCTCACGCAGAAACAGTGTATCAGATATTGAAACTGAAGAAGAAACACAATGTAGTGATGCTTGGCCATAATTACATGGAGCCCCTTGTATTTGGCTTATCGACAAAAAATGAGCAGGGCGATTCGCTGGCGTTGAGCATGCATGCCGCAAAAACCGATGCACCATACATCCTCTTTAATGGAGTGCCGTTTATGGCAGAAACGGCGAAGATTCTAAATCCTTCAAAAACGGTTCTCGCTGCGGATAAGACAGCAGGCTGTTCCTTGGCAGATAATTTCGGGGCTGAAGAGGTAAGGAAGTTGAAGGTGCTTTATCCAGGGGTGCCTGTCATGATCTACATCAATAGTTACGCCGATGCAAAAGCGGAATCGGACATCTGCTGCACATCCGCAAATGCTGCCCAAATAGCGCGAGAAATGCCGGGAGATCAAATCCTTTTTGTCCCCGATATTTTCTTTGCGGAGAATTTAGAAGAAGAATTGAGAGGAACGAAAACAGTTATCTACCCCGGTAAAGGTAACCAAGAGAAAGGGGCGGTATGTGAGGTGCATGAAAAATTTCTGCTTTCAGACCTTGTAGCAATACGCGAGTCGTTTGATATTCCTAAAGGTCACCCCACCAGAATACTTTATGCGCACTGGGAATGTCGACCTGAGGTACTTCAGGAAGCCGATTTTTACGGCAGCACCAGCCAGATTGGGAAGGATATCGCGAAAAGGGTAGAGGAAAATCGATTGGAACGCGCTTTTGTTGCGTCGGAGTGTGAGTTGACCTCAAATCTAGGACAGGAATTCCCGACTGTACAGTTCTCGACTGCATGCTCTGTGCGGTGTTCCCACATGGCAAAAGTCACACTCGATAAGGTGCTTAATGTTCTACAAGCGCTTGATAAAGGCGAGGATTTGAGCCCGCACGAAGTTACACTCATGCCCGAGGTCATCGAACGGGCAAGAACGCCAATTGAGCGGATGCTTGAATTGAGTGTGTGAAACATGTAAAATAGGTTTAGATTATTCAAATCCGAA
Source organism: Candidatus Poribacteria bacterium (assembly GCA_965204355.1). Taxonomy (GTDB): domain Bacteria; phylum Poribacteria; class WGA-4E; order WGA-4E; family PCPOR2b; genus PCPOR2b. Next base: position 4,387,561 of record OZ241983.1, on the reverse strand, counting down.
ATCCGTATTATAGTGAACAATATAAATATGTAGACGTTCACCAATAGTGCCCCTTATCGAAGCCTCATGAAGTCCCCCTGACAAGTGGTACATCCCGATTTATCGGGGGCGGGATTTAGGGGGTTGGTTGCGTGTCGAAAGTGTATAAGTAATTATAGAATTCACCATAATCAAAAAGGCTCCCATAAATTTGGGAGCCTTTTTTCATTTCATCTAACCGGATACATAGCCAATTTAGACTTGTCAACCCTCAAGTTTCACAACATTCTCTGCCTGATAGCCTTTGGAACCTTGCACAATTTCAAACTCGACCTCTTCGCCTTCATCGAGAGATTTGAAGCCAACTCCTTCGATAGCGGAATAATGTATAAACACATCTTCCCCTGAATCGGTGGTGATAAACCCGTAACCCTTTTGGTTGCTGAACCATTTGACGCGGCCTGTTGCCATCTTTTCGCACCTCCTTTCACTTCAAAATATCTAACTGCAAACGTCTCATGAAGCTGAAAGAAGCATAGAAGTACAAAATGACAGCAAATCTGGGGAAGACGCCTAAGTTTTGCCCTTCACACAACTTGTAAAGCTTTCTTGAATCCATTGTACAGTTGCGTCTATATTATACTTATCTCGGAGGGGAAATGCAAGAATTAAAGATGGTGGTCAGACTCTCTTCAACTGCTAGCAAAGTCTAATCGGACGCTATGAATTTTTCTCTATAGTTGAAATCTCAGTTACTCCGACTGCTCGCTAATTCAACGTTTGTCGTGTTGCTGAATGTAAAGTTCAGCGATCTGCTCTTGCAGGTCGGCAACTTTTTTTCGGAGCTTGCGGCACTCCACTTGGAGTTCGCTGATATCCGCTTGCATCTGTACGGATTCTTTTTTTATCGCTTTGATTCTTGTCCTACGTTTTCCCTCAAGCAAATCCTTACTATAGGTGAGGATTACAATTATGATAGTGGCGCATGCGATGATTGCGAAAACTTCTACCATGTCTAGTCCTCCATATTATTTTAAGAAACCTACCCCATATCGCCGTTTGCCCAGCTCGCTATTTCAATTTTTCATCGTGCTGATGGATGTATAGATCCGTGAGGTATTCTTTCATTTCATCAACGCTCTTTTGGAGCGCATTCAGATCTGCTTGGATCTGTGCAAGTGCATCCTGACTGACTTCGGATCTGTTTTCGAACTGATACTTCCTCTTCACTATGTCACCGATAGTTTGAATAGCTACAATGACAACAATAAATAAGCCTATAAAGACTACTAATTCCATGATGTTCAAGCCTCCATTCACAGTGTTAACAGTTAGGTTGACGCGGTCCTATCATTCAAGCCCACTAATTTCCCTACAAGAGATATAAGATTTTTGCCACTCTCTTATCCATTGAAACTTGTGAGAGTTTAAGGGATTTGCAATACTGATACACGCTATGCGGCTATCAGTGGGAAATCTGTGCGTGGTCAGAGTGATCTCTCAATCGTATTGGGAGAAGAGGTCCAGCCAATTGCTAGGAAGGCTGTTCCTCAGCTGCGATTTCATATTCTATTTCTCGCCAATCTCCTAGTGTCTGGCTTGGCACACAGTTCATAGACTAACTGTTCTAATATGCACTCTGGATCTAATTGACTGCTCTTGAGTTGTACATCCGCTTCCAATGTCTGTTCCAATCCGTGGATTAATTCCTCTGTACTGAAGAAGGGTATCGCTTGGATGACTTTATAAGCAGCGTACGGATTCTGTTTAAGAAGGTTGACTTGCGCTACATTAGGAAGATAATTGGACATTTTTGACGCGAGCGGTGCGAAGACAGTATCTGCAAAGCTTTGATAGTTCATTCGATCCACTGTCGGTTTTAGTTCCCCGCACTCAGCAAGTAGTTTCGCTTGAAGGGTGAGTCTGACTTGCCGTGCGATCAGGGCGTTGACCTTGATCGGTGGTTCACCGCTCTCTAGAACACTGTGGAGGCTGGACAACGCTTGCGAAACGGATCTTTTTCCAAGTGCATCCGTAAGTGCAAAGATGTTTTCAAAGCTGCTGTGGGCGATAACGGTCTCGATATCTCGTTCATCGATTCGTGTCTTTCCCCCAACAAAAGCGATAATTTTTTCAATCGCTTCAGCGATCAAATACATGTCGTTTCCCGTTCGCTTTTGAAGGAGATTAAAGGCACTGGAAGAAATTTTCTTCCCGAATGTTTCGAGCTTTCTGGAGACACCTTGATAGACTCGATCTTGCTGACCCGATCTGCTGGGCTCTAACGAGGCAAATGAGGCGTATCTGCCAACACGACCAATCAATTTGACAAGCCGACTTCGACCATCCACATTTCCTTTAACCGTAAAAATAAGTACGCACTCTTTGGGTAGCTCACCGCTTAGCCATTCAATCAGGATTTCAGTATCGTCGGCTGCGCCTGATATGTGTTGAAAATCATCAATCTGAGCAGTAACTTGCGGTAAGTCACGAAGAAATTCCAGATCTTCAGGACTCAAACTCGCTTCGTTTTCCTCCATGAGGTCGTTGATGGCATCTCTGAAATCGCTATTCTCATCGGTAATGTCCTGCGCCGAAACGCCCAAAACTTTGACCATCAACGCGATAGCTTTCCGTGGATTTCCCTCTTCGGCAGCTTCAGCAGCGTTTTCGATGATTTCCGGCGATGAGGGACCTTTCTGCCTCTTGAACACCGTAGCCTCACTCACAACAACAACGCGCCAATCTGCCATCACTGGGTACACTTCCGCTGCACTGAGAATCTCGCGGACAGAGACCGCCGCACCATCAAGGTGAGTCAAGTTAAAATCACGAGTTTCAGGGGACAGAAGATTTTCAAGCATCTGCTTGAGGGTCGTTTCTACCAGAAACTGCTCTTCGCCGCACAGCAGGTAGACGGGACGTACCTTCCCAGCTTGAAGTTCCTTAACAATGTTTGGTGTCTTGGTTTGTGCTTGTTGTCTCATAGACCTCTGATCCTAATGTTTTGTGGGAGAAGCGATGAGGAGGTGATGCTACTTCGTCAGGGGGCACGATTCGGGAACTGATCTGAATTACTGCCAGATTGGAGAAAGTTGCGAAGAGTCACAACCTAGTGGACGCCCTATCTCGCGCGGTCGGGAAATCTTAGAAACCGCTTCGCATTCTCACCCATAATGTCGTCATATTCGTTGTCGTGTAGATCGGGCAATAACTCTTTGAGGATACCGGTGAGTTGACCGTAGCCGGGATCTTCCAAAATCCACGGAAAATCGGTTGCCCACATCAAACGCTTCGAACCGAAAAGATCGAAGACTCGCTGGTGCCATCGGGCGAGATCCCGATACGGATACGCCTCATTGCTGAAAGCGTATTGACCCGATATATGCATCATAACATTTTCAAAACAAGCGAGGCGGTGAGTTGTGTGGAAAGCCGGGTTATAGTCAACCGCCTCGACTCGCGGGCGCCCCTTCGTATCCCAAGAGAATTTCCCTTTACCAGGGCAGATGCCGAGGTGGTTCAGAACGACCCTGACCTGTGGAAATTCCTCAATCAGATATTGGAGCAGATGGGCATCAATCGCACGAGGATAAAGCCAAAGGACATAGTCTTCCTCTGCCGCATGTTTCCAAATAGGGTAGGTCTTGATCTCCTTGATATTGATTCGAGCAAATGGATCTCTCGGACCACCAATCGAGGATAGCCGAAAACCTATAACCCCAGTCCCGTCCGTTAGTCTGTCCATGTGATCCCTCGGGTCAGAAGGATCAGGCGGCACTAACCCAATGCCGAGGAAACGGTCAGGATACGTTTTCAAACAGTGTAGTAGGTAGGCGTGGTGTTCGATGCTAGTTCCGCCTGTCTGCACCAGCATTGCTTGATCAATATCATGTGCTTCCATTTCGCCTAGCAGTTTTTCTGCGGTCTCTTCCCGATCCGGCGGGCAAACCGGGGTCGGTTCTCTCGGAAATTCAGGGGAAACCTTGGCGAAAACGTGGAGATGCGAATCTATTCGGGTCATCATCCCTCCAAACCGAAAACTCTGCGCCGTTCCGGTGTCTTGCAGAGGTGGGTGATGGAGGCATACCTTTTTGGATCTACGCGGTCCGGTGTCCGTTTTTCGTAGATAAGGATGAGCGATTTGCGTGGCGTATCTGTGCGGTTATTCATGGCGGTATGCCAGCCGTATGAGTTAAACATGATGACGGTGCCTGCTTTCCCCGGAAACCGTTTATGCCCCGGCATCGCTTCCAGTCGCTGCGCCTTAGAATACGGGCCCGCGTCGGGCTTATGACTTCCCGGTACAAACGCAAATTCACCAGACTCAGGTTCGACATCGTTCACGTAAACTTGGACTTTGATATGTAGTGGATTGCTCTGCGGCACATCGGGATGCCAACCGGTATAACAGACGGGGCCCGGTGGGACGGTGCGGACCTGGGGACCCAGCAGGATCAAATCATCGTCCGTAAATGCCATCAGACTGCCGTAGTAGCTAGGATGATCAATCATATCTACAAAGATTTCATCTTTTGCGAAAGGATCCGGGATGTCGTAAAACGATGCAGCCGCTTCACCTGCCTCTATGCGGTCTAACCATGCAGGCTTGCACTTCTCTGCCCAATAATCAAAGACATCTTGGAGTCGTTTCAACTCATCCCCCTGAATCGCATCTTCAAAGACAAGATAACCCTTCTCTTCCCATTGTGCTGTTTGCGCTTCGGTAGGTCTGATCATGGAATACCTCCCATCGTTATCAATCTCAAAATAGCAAGAAGTCGTTACACTTCTCCTGTAAAGAGCTGAGCGTATTACTTCCGTTTAAAGGTTATTAATTGTTTCCATCTCTTCAGGCGCTAACTCCCAATCGAACAGGTCAAGATTGTCTCTCAAATGCGGCTCAGAACTAGCCTTGGGTATCACAATCAAGCCTTTCTGGAGCAGCCATCGCAAGGCGACCTGTGCCGCTGTTTTTCCGTGGTTATCGCCAATGCCTCCCAAAACCGGATCGTCAATAATTTTACCGACTGCTAGCGGACGATGAGCGGTCAGGGGCATCTGGAGTGCATGACAATGCCGCAAGAGATCCTCGTGTTGACTATGAGCGTGATATTCCACCTGATTGGTAGTAATCGGTGCTTGAGAAATAGACCTCGCTTGATCCACTTGCTCAATACTGAAGTTGCTGATACCGATATTTTTGGCTCTGCCCGCCTCGTGTATCTCGTTGAATGCAGACAGGGTTTCCTCCATCGTCACAGTCCCATCGCCGGGATGGTGAACCAGCAAAAGATCTACATAATCGGTTTGCAAATCCTCTAAGCATTCATCAAACTGAGAGTGCACCTGATCGTACTTCAGATGAGTGTGCCAGATTTTGGACGTGATAAAAAATTCCTTTCTGACCGCACCAATCTCGCGCAACGCTTCCCCAATCTCCCTTTGATTGGCGTACATCCAGGCGGTGTCGATATGGTTATAACCGAGTTCAAGAGCGATCTTGACAACGGTTTTGCACTGTTCGTCCCGCAAATTCCACGTCCCAAGTCCCAAAACAGGAATTTCATCACCTGATACAAGTCGGATTGTCTCCATCTGTTCTTCCTCGCAGTGTTGGGATGATCTCTATCGTAGGGAACGCAGATCTGCGTTCCCTACATCTGTCTTCTTAATGCCGAAAATGCCGAACGCCGGTGAAGATCATCGCCATCCCGTATCGATCCGCCGTCTCAATCACAGGGGCGTCACCCACCGATCCGCCGGGTTGTATAACTGCTCGCACGCCTGCCTCACCAGCGATTTCAACCCCATCAGGGAATGGGAAATAAGCATCAGAGGCAAGAACAGCAGCTTTCGCTCGGTCGCCTGCCTTGCGCGCCGCGATAATGCACGAATCAACACGACTCATCTGCCCAGCACCAATTCCAACTGTCTTAGAACCTTGGGCGAGCAATATGCAGTTCGATTTCACATGTTTGCACGCCTTCCACGCGAACAGCAGAGATTGAATCTCCTCTTCCGTTGGACGGCGCTTCGTCACAGTCTTCAGGTCATCAAGGGTAATTTCATGGATATCTCGGTCCTGGACCAGCACGCCACCGATCACGTTTCGGATCTGCTTAACCGAGGTTTCCTGCCGAAGTGCACCTGTTTCGAGAATAGGGCGGCGTTTGACGCGGGAGAGTGCTCGTAACGCTTTCGGGGTGTAGCTTGGGGCAATAATCGCATCGACTTTGATTCCTGCGTTTGCTGCTTCACGAATGGTGTTTGCTACTTTTAGTGGGACTTCTTGGTTCAAACCGATGACGGAACCGAAAGCGGAGGTTCTATCGCAATCAAGGGCATCGTTGAACGCCTCTTCCAAACTGTTGGCAGTGGCTAATCCACACGGGTTGTTGTGCTTAATGATCACACATGCCGGTTCGGAGAAGTCTTTGACGATTTCAATCGCCGCTTCTAAGTCAAGGATGTTGTTGAACGAAAGCGGTTGACCGCTCAGTTGGTTTGCCCACGCTGCACACGGTTCAGGCGAAGCGTGCGTACGATAGAACGCCGCACGCTGGTGGGGATTTTCGCCGTACCGGAGACTCTGGGCGCTTTCGTATCGGAGATCAAGCAGATCTGGAAAGTCACCGTCGGGGGAATCCAAATTGACCAGATAATGTGATATCGCTGCATCGTAATAAGCAGTGTGCACAAACGCCTCTTTAGCCAATGTAAACCGTGTCTCCTCAGAAAGGTAACCGTCATTTGCGTTGAGTTCTTCAATTACATCGGGGTACTGGCGTGGATCCGTGAGGATAGCCACATCGCGATAATTTTTCGCAGCCGCCCGAATCATTGACGGGCCGCCAATGTCGATGTTTTCAATCGCTTCGGTGAGTCCGACCCCTTCCTTAGCGACTGTTGATTCAAATGGGTAGAGATTGGAAACGACAAGATCGATAAATTCAATTCCGTGGTTTGATGCCTGAGTAACGTGATCTGGGTTATCTCTGATTGCTAATAAACCACCGTGAATCTTCGGGTGAAGCGTTTTTACTCGCCCATCAAGCATTTCTGGGAAACCGGTGTAGTCAGAAACCTCGCGAATCTCAATCCCCGATTCGCGGAGTGTGTTTGCGGTGCCACCCGTGGAAAGGATCTCTACACCATGCTTAACGAGCGTTTTAGCAAGAGTTACCAACTCGGTTTTATCATAGGTACTAATTAATGCGCGTTGTATCTGTTTCATTCACTTTTCCTTTTTGACCTTTGGTGCGAACTGCTGAGGCTGTCGTTTCTACATCGTTCAAGAATTTAAGGGCCCATGGACTCAGGAATTCATTGATGACCCCATGAACAAATTATTTTCACGTTTCACGCATTACGTTTTATCCTGATCTTTGATCGTCGAGTACATCAACAGTTGCAAACTAGCACCATTGGTTTCTTTACACTACATATCTGGGATGTCCGAAGCCATCGTTGGTAACATGGCTGCGTGCAGGAATTTCTGACTGATCCGGAATTATCAGATCTATCGCCGAGGTGTTTTCGATGATTGTGCCGTCACCCACCGAGACGTTTTTTCCAAGACGAATGACACCCGGTTTGATGGATTCACTTCGGATCGTCCCGACAACCACAGAGGAACCAATATGGCAGCTGGTATCAATTTCAACAAAACCGTAAATCTCTGTGTTTGTACCGACCGTGGAGTGATCTCCGACGCGTACCGGACCCAGCAAGCTGGCGTCCGTGCCAATCTGCACGAAGTTGCCCAGAATCGGATGGCGCTGCTTGACCCTCACGCTCAAGCCACCGAGTGTACACGGATAGATCACGCAACCAGAACCGATAACTCCGGTTTGTCCGGTGGTGAAGCCGCGGTGGGGATGCTCCAGGAAATTGGCATCACCAATCTGTGTTTCGGGATGAAGATCTGCTTGGTAGTAACGGCCCCCAAGTTCAGAAATTGCACGAGGCAAAAGGGGAACAGGAGTTCGACAGAGGTCCGGGTTATCCTCAACGGGCCCAAATCGAGTTAAGAGATAGCCAACATCGTGGTAGAAAAGCACTCTCCAGCCCGGGTACGTACTGACAACCAACTGCATCTGATAGTCAAAAGCGAACGCCAAATCAAGCTCTTCTAGGAAATTCCGATAAGGGTGAAACTCCCGCTTGAGAATAGCTTCATCTACCTTGTTTCTAACGTCCAGTTCGATCAGCTTTTCACGCGAGATCCCGGTATGGAGTAGATAGGCGTCCCACACCGCCGGATCTCTCAGCGCGGCGAAACGGTTCCATAAGGCGCGCTGTTTCAATCGAGGCAACTCCCATAGCAACGCAAATGTAGTGTCTAACGCACGGCTTTCTAACTCGCTTTCGTCGGTAACCGCCAAAAACGATTGGGCAATCATCGCGTAAAGTTGGTCGGCAACCTCCTCAATCGCTTCCGATAGTTCGCCTTTACTATTTTCCGGGCGTGGCGCGTTGTGGGAACCCGGGGCTACACATTCTAGGAGATTCCCAAGCACTGTTTCGAGGATATCTCGATTGACGAATCCTCGTCCAGAGCGAAGTGAGAGAACATCTCGACTTTCACTGTTAATCCGTAGGACTTTGAGTTCATTCGCAGGATAGATTGGGCGAATCGCATCCAACAACTGCTTTAGCAAGGGTTGTTTCCGACTTTCGTAGGTTGAATCAAAGAGTGTAGTTTCGAGCATGTTGTTTATACTTTCGATTTGGGGGATTTATCGTCAATCGTGATATTGTTCACAAGCCTAATTCCTTCAGTAGCTGGATCTTCTTCATTCGATTCGGCCCTGCTGTCTCGAAAAGCCGATCGGAGACCAACCGCCCAGTCTCAGGTGCCCACATCTTCGCATAATTCTTGTTGAATGTGACAATACGCTCAATCTCCCAAGCCATCTGTGGTTGTGTTCGCATCATCCACGCCATCTGCCGACGGTTAGCACCACCGCCCCAAGATGAGTGCCAAATCCGCGTGTTAAAGGCGATAACATCGCCCTTCTGGGTTGACAATTCATAGCGTCCGGGGAACTCCTGCATAGGATATCCGAGTGGGTGTTCGTCTATCCCCTTTTCAAGCTCGGTGTGATCGAGCGGCCATAGATGACTACCAGGGATAAAACTCAAGCACCCCTTACCGGGTGCGACATCATCCAGATAAAATGTCAACTTGATCTCGACTCCGGGTTCGGGCAAACTGCCATCGCGGTGCCAGTTCGTGTCCCCATTATGAATCTGTCCATCGGAACTACCGAAAAAGATACAATCTTCTCCGAGCAGATCCTCAGCGATACTAGCCAGTTTGGGATGGTCTAGCAGATTATAGAAATACGGATCTGCCTCGATTAACGGGATGATGACGCGGTGTCCCTCTGGAAATATCCGTGCCCCAGGCGCTGACGTATCCCCTTGATCTCTGCCATCAGCAATAATTGCGTCGAATCTCCAAGAAAATTCAGCAATTTCTTCAAGCGTTAGAACAGCGGGAGCTTTAACAAAGCCTAACAAGCAAAAGTGCGTTTTCTGATCATCCGTCAACATGATGTTCTCTCAAGGTCAGAAGTTCATACAAACCTCAGTTTCACATCCGGTTGGGCGAGGTCATACTTCACTGCAAGCTCATAAAACGTCTTCAATCCCGCAATCTCGGCGTCACCGAGTTCGTAGGAAATATGCTTAGTCAGATAATCTCGGCAGAGCGTTTCTGGGAAACCGAGTTTCTGGGATTCGATTTGAACAATCTCAGGGATTTTATTAATGCCGTACTCTTTCGCGTTCAAGAGGGTTTGAGGGACTTCTCCCAATTCAACATCGGCCCGTGCTACCCAGCAGGCATAGACAAACGGCAATCCCGTCAATGTGCGCCACTCCGCACCAAGATCTAAGGCATAATCCGTTGCACCGAGCCGTCTCAACGCCGCATCTCCAATCAACAATACCGCATCCGTATCGGCAGATTGCGGGTCAATATTAGGTGAACAGGATTGAAATTGAGGGTGAAGGTTATATTTTTCAGCGAGCACAATCTGTACAAGTGCACGAGATGAGCGTGAACTGGTATCAAGCGCGACACTGCGAATATCGGGAATCGGGACACGACTAAGCAGTTGGATGCTCCGGACGGGACCCCGCGAGCAGATTGAAATATCCCGTATGATTCTATACTCAATGTCTGTCCGGAAATATTCAATGATTGGAATCAATCCAACATCGAGATCGCCGTTCCTTAGTTCTGTGGCTAAATGACTGGGGACTGCTAAGCTGAGTGCTATCTCCTCACCGCCAGGAAATCGTGGGTTATCCAGAAGGGGGTAAATCAGCGGTTTCGTGTTGAGAAACGAAACCGCCCCAACTTTCAAGCGGCTTTTCTGTGCCATTGATTTCCTTCTCGAATAATTTCGTTATAGAGCGTATCGCGTTCAATGGAAATGCGCCCGGCTTCCTCGATCAACTGGATAATCTCTTCTGCTGAGATTGCTTCCGGTGTGTCAGCACCAGCCATGTGTGTAATCTTTTCCTCCGTCACTGTGCCGTCGATGTCATCTGCACCAAAACTCAGCGCGATTTGTGCCGTCTTCAGTCCGGTCATAATCCAATATACTTTGATGTGCGGGAAGTTGTCCAGCAATAGACGTGATACTGCCACATTCCGCAGATCCGTCAAGCCAGAGGTACTCGGTAAGTAGTCCATTCGTGTATTGTCAGGATGGAACGCCAGCGGAATAAAAGTGACAAAACCGCCCGATTTGTCCTGCTGCTCGCGAAGCCGAATCAGGTGGTCTGCCCGATCCTCACTTGTTTCAAGATGCCCGTAAAGCATCGTTGCATTCGTTGAAATACCGAGCCGGTGTGCGATATCATGCACTTCAAGCCAACCCTCCGCGCTCAGTTTGCCGGGACAGATCTTCTCGCGTGTCTCTTCCGCGAAGATCTCCGCCCCACCACCGGGCAGTGAATCTAACCCCGCCTCACGCAATGCAATTAGAACTTCCTCAATTGACATCTTAAATATGCGAGAAAAATGGTGAATCTCTACAGCCGTGAAAAACTTGAGGTGAACCTGCGGCATCCGTTTCTTCAGGCCTCGCAGCATATCGAGATAATATTCAAAGGGTAGTTTCGGGTGCAGTCCACCGACACTGTGAATTTCCGTGCATCCATGGTCAATTGAATACATTGCCTTATCCAGAAATTCATCGACGCTCATCTCCCACGCCCCCTCGGTCTGCATATCCTTCCGCGCAAAGGCGCAAAAATGACAGCGTGCATGTAGAATGCACACATTCGAGTAGTCGATATGTTGGTTCAGATTGTAGTAGGCGAAATTCCCGTTCTGTCGTTCGCGCACGATGTTAGCGAGATAGCCAACACCGTTGATATCAGGGGTTTCATAAAGCTTCACGCCATCCTCGAAGGAGAGGCGTTCAGCCGCCTCCACTTTCTCGCAGATTGGGTGAAGTGCTGCGTCTGTGATGGGTAAATATCGTTCCATTGTCACTCCTGTGTCAATTGTGAATCAATTTCTAAATCTGTCAAAGTACTGATCAATCTTAGGTCGTAGTTCAATGCCAACTCTTTCGAAACAATCTAATAAATCTTGATAGGCGCCATCTCCGCCCAAAAAATCCCAAAATTCAATTGCCTCAATATCTGCATACAAAGCATCATTGTGATGCTGTGCAAAGTTGTAACCTTCAAACTCTGTTGGCTTAGGAACTATTTGATTCGTTCAGCGGTGCTACCTTAAGATAGTGCTGCCCATATTCATTTTTTTTCTGAGCACTACCATTGCCAAGATTGTGCCATTTGGGCATAGTGCTGCCTATGCCCTTCCAGTTCACACCTTTTTCCTCGGTCGCTTGTGTAGCAAGTCGTTTGGCTGCAACAAGGTTTTTAGCCTCAAAAATTCCTTCATACAAAACCTATTCTTCAGATCTTCCAAAAAGAAACAAACAACCCAAACGTTTTGCCTTGATGTATTGCCATTTATATCTCATTATGTCTCCCATATTTTGACTTTAGATGGAAGATACTTTCAGAGTACGCGCCTTTGTCCTTCTCTGTTCTATTGAGAACAGGTCGTTTATATTGATTGACAATCTGCATCCCCGAACGCTCCGCAATCGTCGGATACATATTGAATTTGTCATTCGCCACCAGAAAAACATCGTAATCTTGATCTAAAAATCTTTTACAATTCCGCAACACTTCTGAAATACCTTGGATATACTGATCTCTCGCTTCTTTGCCCTTCCCCTTGAAAAGCGGTCCAATTTCTAGCTCATCTTTTCGATCAAATTCAAATAAATCATAAGCGTAGGCGTGTTGTTCATGATAATCAATTAATCCAACATACGGTGGACTAGAGAAAACCCCTTTAATCTTCTGCTCTTTCACGAGTTGGGCAAAACCTCGGTTATCTGTTTTTAATGCTTTGATAATATCAATTGTCCGAGAATCTCCCGTTAGACAGGTTTGAAACGTGTCGGTTCTCAATTTATCAAACTGAACAAGACGTTGAATTGTATCTTGACTGTATCGTTCCCACCAACTCAATATTGAAAACAACGGTCTGCACATCTTGCCATGCTTGGCACAGTAATAGACTGCCGTCACTGGTTCTTTTAAGGTCGCCAAATCTGCATGAGTCGTTGCCCGGCAAGTGCGGATTGTACGACTCAAAATAATCTGAATCACCCGCTGTGTTTCACGATTCTGGATATTTTTAACGCGCTCAAGAACAAAATCGATTTCATCTCTTACAGTCGATAAGTACCACATATCGAGGAAATTCTCTGATTTTCTTTGCCACAATTTGATCCCATATTGGTTGATTAGTTGAAAATATCTGAGTGAAAATTCATCCTCTTTTTCTTTTCCATATTTCTCTTGATCGATTTGTCCCTGTCTAACTTGGTATTTGAAATCAGGAGACGGAAAATATTGGCTATTAAACTCGTTGAGTTCTGCAGTGAGTTGTGCTTCAAATTGAGCGACATTGGATTCGCTGATCAACCGTTTCAGAGCGTTTGTGATATTGTGAATTTCATTCTGTACATCAACGAGACTATGTTTCTCTACTTTGATGTTGCTGATGAGCGTATTAAATGCGGAAATATCAATACCGACAGCGTGCATTCCAAGTTCGTTAGCTTGTACCAAGGTTGTGCCACTACCACAAAACGGATCAAGGATAATATCACCCTGTTTGAAACGCACATCTTTTTTGAAATCATCTGTATGGTCATCTAAGAAATATTCAACCAGTTGGGGGATGAATTTGCCTTTATATGGGTGGAGTCTATGGACATGTTTCGTCGTATCGGCTTCTTTCAGATAATCAAATGACAAACCCCAATTGATGTCCTCGCCTAATTGTGCCTTCCAGTTAATTTCTCGTGTGCCTAGATATGAATGATAGTATTTGATCAAATCCTGTTTTGAAACTCTGGCAGAACCATTGTCGTCATACTTGCGGATTCTTCCATACTGAATTAGATAAGAAATGTTGGAAGTTGTCACATTTTTTTTAGTATGATTCGTTGCCCATTTGCCGGCTTCAGGAATTGTCATTAAATCTGCTGCTTCAATCATTTTCAGTGTACCTTTTCGTTCGGGATACCATACAAAGTCCCATGATCTTATATCAGTATTATAGCCCAGCCCATGCAGTGGTGCAAGCGAATATTTCGTCTTGCCTCCGCCCTGCCTTTCTGGTAGACTTTCGATGCTGCGTAACCTACCTGTCTATTTTACGAGGTAAGCTATAATGGATCTTACACCATCCCGCACTATCACACTGATGACCGACTTTGGGACAAGTGATAATTATGTCGGTGTTATGAAAGGCGTGATTCTGAGTATCAATCCCCAGGCGCAGATTGTCGACATCACGCACGCTATTCCGCCACAAGATATTCACGGTGCTGCGTTCCTAATTGATTCTGCATATCGCTATTTTCCCACCGGTACTATCCATCTGATAGTCGTAGATCCAGGGGTAGGCAGTGAACGCAGAGCCATCGTCTGCCAAACGCAAACCGCCTACTTCGTCTGTCCGGACAACGGGATTTTGCCCCATATCTTCCGTAATGAAGAGCCTATCCATACTGTTACAGTCGAGAACACGGCCTACTTCCTGCCACAGATTAGCAACACCTTTCATGGGAGAGACATCTTTGCACCGGTTGCAGCACACCTTTCACGTGGTGTATCCATTAATAAATTGGGAAATCCGGCTACAAATCCCGTGCAACTGCCTATCCCAAAACCCGCAGTGTCGAATGAGGCGATTGTTGGCCACGTCATCTGGATTGATTCCTTTGGGAATTTAATTACAAATATATCTCACAAAATCTTGGAATCGCTGCCAGAACAGAGCAGTGTTGTTATCCATGCGGGAATTGCAAAGATTGATTGCCTCAATCACTCGTATGCTGAATCGGCAGTCGGCGAGCTGTTAGCAATTATTGGCAGCACTAATCAATTGGAAATCTCAATCAACCAAGGGGACGCAGCACAAATTCTTGGACTGAAGCGAGGAGACGCAATCACAGTTTATGTGAGGTGATACAAACTTAATATTGCGGGGTTTCGATACCGGAGATAGCGGTAAATATCCATGAATCTACTTCATTGTTGATGCGGATATACCTTCAGGTTTTGGATAGGTTTCGAGAAAGCCATTTGGCGTGCGGAGGAGATACTTCAACCAGCTTCCCTCCGGCGCAGCCTCGAAGAGGCTTTGGTAAAGTGTATCGCCTCCAAAAGAATTTGCTATGACCCCGGGACAGTAAGTAAAAATAATTGTCCGACGTACGTTATCTGTGGTGTTGAAGGAGCCATGACGCATATCATGGGTAAAAAGTAGGACCGACCCTGCCTTCATTGGGATTTCAATGTACATCTCCTGCAATACATCGTCGGGAGGTGCTGGGTAGTTTGCCTTATGACTGCCCGGAATAACCTGCAATCCACCCTCGCCGGGATTGATGTCGCGCATTGCATAAAACACTTGAAAAAGATTGTGATGGATACGATCGTTGAAGTGATAGTAATTATGTGTTATTGACGGTGTGTGATTAGAGTGATAGACTGTCCTGCCCCCATTCCACTTAAATGTCACCCATGTAGATTTGAGTCTGGGACGGTCCACCATCTCATCGATATAAGGAAGCACCTTCGGATTCACAACAAGGTCCAGTAGGGACGTTTCCTGATTGAGTATGTCGTCGTATCTGACTTCAGGATTTGCCGATTTTGGCAGGGCGCGAAAATCCTGGAACGCCTTTTCTTCCCAGATATCCAGACGTTCGTTTAGATATGCAAGATAATCCGGTTCGATGGCACCCTCGATCAACAGATACCCGTTCACATCGTAGTGATACAGTTCTTCGGGAGTCACTATAAAACGCTCCTTTAGGGCTAAGACAGCTATCGTTGTTCCCGCTTGAGATACGGACTGAAAATTCACATGTCTTACGGTTTCTCTAACGGTATATACTCCGGAAAAACCTTCGGATACGTACGTCCAGTCGAGACCTGACGGGTTGCTGCATCAATATAACACACACTAAATGCGCGTCGTGGACGATTTGTCGTGTTGACCTCTGAGCGGTGTAAGGTCCAATTATGCAACAACACCACCTCTCCCATCTCCATCTCCAGATAGAGTCGCTTTTCATCTGGTGCATGGATCACCCGTTCGTCCGGAGATAATTGATCGCCTTGTTCAGGGATAAGACTTTTGTGTGATTCCGGAATAATCTGTAAGCACCCGTTGGCGACACTCGTTGGATCCAGGGCGGTCCAAATCGTCACCTTTGGTGGAATGCTCAGTCCCCAGCCGCCAGCGCCGTCCTGATGCCAATTGATCATGACTCCCCGTTCTGCTGGCTTGTTGAAGAACATCGTCCGAAAAGCGGAAACCTCCTCACCGATAATCTTCTGTGTGATGTCCCGAAACAGGGGATGTCGTATGTAAGGCAGGAACAGCGGATCCTGATCGAGGTCCTGAATCTTTCGATACTTCAACGAAGATCCCTTAAATGCTTTCGTCTGCTTCGACAATTCTGCATAACCCGCTGACGGGCACAACTGCATCAGCATATTGTCGTAGCGGATCTTCCCCAGCATAATGTCGTCAATGCGCTGACAGAGTGCCTCAATCTCTTCGTCCGACGCAACCTTGCCCAAACGCACATATCCCTGTTCGTGAAATATCTCAAGTTCATCGGCGGTCAAAACTGGTCCATGTAGGTTCGCCATAGTACAACCTCCTGATAAGGGTGTCGATTAAGTTGCCTGTTCAACGGTTTAACGGGGCTTGCGGTAGGTAGTCACCTCCATGGCATCGCGCTTGACCCAAGGCAGATCCGTCTCAAACCAATGGGTTCGACTCTCATAGTGAGAACGGACATGGCTCAAATAGTCCGCCATACCCGCTGCCCCGATTCCCACGTTATCAGCAACAACAGTTGCCCCGTCGGTCAGCCGTGATTCAATTGCCTGAAAACAGGGGAAATAGTTGCTGTAGTTATTGTCAAGCAGTAGGAAGTCGACCGGTTCGCCGATAGTTTTCAGCACTTCTGTGGCATCGCCAATCCGTGAATCGATCAAATCCGCGACGTTAGCACGTTTAAAGTTTTCCTGTGCTTCATGGGCGCTTCCCGTATCGATCTCGACGGTGATTAAGCTGCCGTTGCCGGCGGTTCTGAGTGCAGCAACCATCCAGAGCCCTGAATAGCCGATAGCGGTGCCACACTCAACGATCAAAGTCGGTTGTGCATTGTGAACAAGGTCTGCCAGAAACTCCGCTTTTTCAGTGCCAAGCATCGGGATGCCCTGCTCTCGACATCGTTTATCAACTTCCTGTAATACCTGATCGAATACAGTCATTGGTGTTCCGTCCTCCCTCAATGTTCAAGGCTTGATTTGCCCTACAAGCCCTCTTACGAATCTGCACGGAACGTTCCTTCCTGCTGCACCCGCTCGTAGATATGGGCAAAGTCGGCTGAACCGTCATCTTCCCATATTTTGGACCTGATGCCCCGAATTGTCCCCTCCTCGCGTCCCGTTACTCTGGTAGGTGACACATAGGAGCGACCGTAGAACGTATGTCCGCGCGGCATGTGCAGCACACCAACGTGCTTGGGCGGTTCTATCGGTTTGTTCGCTGCGATACGGGCAAGCGCATCTTCGTCTACTTCGTATCCGAGACCCGGACCCTCTGGGACAGGTGACGAACCCTCAATGACAGGAATCCGCTCGGTGGTATAGTCCTCCTCGTATTGGTCGTCTAGATTGATAGAGTGCGCGGTGTGAGTCGGCAACACAGCTGCTAAATGCAGTGCCATCGCCTTGCCAAGTGTACCAGACTCAAACTGGAGTATTGTCTGGATATTTGCCTTTCCGCATGCAAAGCCGGTTGCAACCGTATCTCCAATCGAGCCACCAATCATATAGATATCAGCAACACCGTGCATAATCTCTTGGACACTCCCAAGTGGTGTCCCGTGCATGATAATCGGGAGACGGGTCTGTTCACGCAATCGACGCCAGCCGTCTATATCGTTCTTCACGAGTGGGTCTTCGATATAACCGACAATCGGATGGTTGCGCTCCAGTTCCTGAATAATGGGGAGAGCAGCTGCTAGACTCCGATTACTGTTGAAATCATAATGAATCTTAAAACCTTCCGGCGCGACCTCTTCAGCGAGTCGTGTCTGTTGCATCACGTCATGATAATCGCAGGTGTGCATCTTAAAGATGGTATAGCCTTGGTCTGCCGCCCGACTGATTTCATCGCGGAATGTCTCCGGCGATGCAGGGCGAGTCCACGCTGCAACGGACACCGCATCCCGCACTTTCTGTCCAATTAACTTATAGACGGGCACGCCAAGATACTTTCCCATTACGTCGTAGAGGGCACAATTCAAAGCAGAACCATAGGGGAGATGATTGTTGATGAAGTCAAACGGGTTGCGCCCGATGAGTGATGACGCAATTGATGGATCTGGTTGTCCGCCGGGACGTACGCGCTGGTCACCATAGCCAGTTATCCCGGCATCCGTTTCCACCTTAAAGACAGTGCGGTGATCTATACCATATAAATCAACCTTACGATTGTCGTAGCGTTTTGCAAGCCGAGGATAAATTGGTATCACTTCAATATTGGTAATTTTCATCTGAATCCTCCTCGTACGGTACAAACTTCAGTTCACGCAGAGATTATGTTCAATAGGAGTTACGCACTTCGGTTTGTAGTAACGCAATTCATTGCGCGCTACCCTGGTCGATAAATCACCCGACTACAAACCTACCGATTTGCCGTAGTTGACTGCCTGTCCCGATTTATCGGGGATTCATCGGGCTTCACGAGTCATGTTGTGCGGTGATAAACCGCCCCTCTACCCCCTAATAAGGAGCGCAGGGGGTTGGCTTTGAGCATTCAACTGCATAAGTCCTATTCAAGCAAGAAAAATTCACTCCAGTCAGATTTCCTAACCGGTATATTAACAGATTTCCGGACGTTATTCAAGTAAGTAAATGGCTGATGTCAGAACGAGATCTATTGAGGTCCGTAAGCAGGTGGGGATCTTCGCTAAATCAGACCGCCCAACCTTTTACCATATACGCTTGCAGCGTACCACTTTCGTCCGAGTTAAAGAACCCCAGACTGCCATCTGGCGAGAGAAACGGGTGGATATGACTACCTTTTTGCCAAGACGAGCGTGGGTTGAGCAAAAAGGTGATGTTTTCCAACGGCCCCGTTTCATCCGTAGGTAACTGGGCGAGGTAGATTGAACCACCTCCATCTCTGGGACCCGCGTCCGTAATCAGATGACGCCCGGTGATATCTGTGGCAAAGTGATAGAAATCCGGGTCTGGGAAATCTCGTGACAGATCGTTGCGTACCCCACCCGGTGTGTTGAGCCCCAAATGTCCTACATGTAGCAAGGCTCGTCCCTCAATGAGTTGACAACTCTTCGGTTCCCGTGTAGAAGTGCTGGTAAGTGCCCTTGCGCTACGCCCAATCCAGCACTGGTGGCCCTGACAGAACTCAATCCCATTCCGTCCCCAAGGCAAATCTCTCAGATGCGTCCCGTCATCGCGGATAACGTGAATATCCGCCCCGTCTCCCCCAGTCAGCTGGGCGACTTTTCCTGTGGGATCACAGCTATTGCCATGGTTCTCTTGAATCAAAATATCGTGGGCATCTTCAGCGTCGAGGGACCGGCTGTACTGTGGATGCATATTGCACCAACTCTGTCCGTGGATGATCAGCTCAACAGATGCCGCCTCCAAGTTGAAGACCATCAAGCCCCACGGTGGGGCCGCTGTTTCTCCATCACCTAAGAAGGCAGAAATCGCCAGCCGCTTTCCATTAGAGGATATCGTAGATAGCGGATAAGGACGACTCGGACGAAGATTGGTATCAGGAAGTGGCGCGTCAATGGTCAACAGCGTTTCTCTGTTGGTGCCGTCCATACCAACTTGCTTGAGCGTCAGACTTCCGCCGCCGGGGTGAGTTTCATCAATAAAGTAGTAGAAGGTTGTCCCATCGGGCGAGACGGAGGGAGCCGTTGCACCAGTTTCCTCCGTAATTGGAATGAGTTCACAGTTGTTCTCCAGATCACAAATCAGGTACTTGTGTTCGGGATCTTGCGGATCTGATCCATGTGGGTGCGCTGAGCGATGCAAGATAAACCGCTTCGAGTTCGGCGTAAAGATCTGCGCCTCCATATAAATGTGCGAGCTGGGCACATCCTCCTCCGTAGTTAGCTGGATAATTTCCAACGTATCAGGGCTGCCTTTGCTCTCCAAGTCGGGTCGTCTTTTCATGCTATCCTTCCATCTCTGATGAAGGCTCCGTCGTGTCCACTGTTGAGTAACAGTCCAGATGTGACACAATCGTCGCATCTCGTTGTAGATGTTCTTAATTTCCATCCCAGTGTAGCATCAATCGGGAATTCTATCAAGAAAAGCCTGTTGCTCTGATGGCTGAATCGTGCTAATATTTAAGCGGTTCAGCTATTTTCAACCGAAAAAATGAAGTGGAGATACCATGTACTTAAAACATATACGTCCTTACCAGCTAAAGGAAGCCGTAGAACGTGGACATCCCCTGCTCGTGCCTGCAGGGTGCATCGAGACTCATGGACCTCACATGGCAATAGGTCACGACACAATCATCGTTGAAGAAATTTGCGCCCGGATCGCTGAGAAAGTGGATGTAGTCATCGCGCCATCTTTCGACTATGGTCCCACCGGGTACGCACTCGGTGGACCCGCTGATGGCACCATTGATCCAGATTACATTGCATTCGGTGGCCACGTCAAAGCGATTCTGAAAAATTTCCGAGAGATGGGGTTTAATACTATCTACGTCATCATTATGCATCAAGGTATGGAGGCACCGCTCGCGTTAGCGTTCAAAAAAGCTGCAGCAGAACTTTCCTTTGAGAGTATTTTGGAACGAGGGTATCCGCGCGGTTGGTGGGGTGTGGAGTCCTTGAAGGACGAAGCGGGACCGTTGTCCGGTCATATAGATGTTCAACCAATGATTCTTCCTAATGCTTCGCCCCCGGCTGGCGGAGACCACGCAGGATATAACGAAACCTCTTTCCTACTGGCGACCCGTCCCGAATTGGTAGAGCAGGATCGTCTCGATGACACCGCGCCTTGGTATTGTCGTCAAGATGAGGAGAAGAATAGCTGGACTGCCAACGTCGAACATGGACAGTCGATGGTCGATGCAGTCGTAGCAGCTTGGATAGAAAAAATTGTGTCCCGCGTATAAGGTAAATGCAAAATGACATTTGCAGATAAACAGATCACCGTCTTCGGACTTCATCGCAGCGGTGTTGCTGTTGCTAAGTTGCTAGACGATCTCGGTGCCAAGATTCTTGTAACCGATCCAAAGTCTAGTGACGAACTCCAAGCGGACATTGATGCCCTAAAAGACCGAGACATCGATTTTATGCTCGGTGGTCATGATCAGCGCTGCATTGAAAAAGCGGATCTGATTGTCCTCTCGCCGGGAGTGCCGTTGGACATCCCAATTTTACAAGAAGCGCGTTCAGCAGACATCCCAATCACTGGTGAACTGGAAGTTGCTGCAAACCTCTGCACCGCGCCGATTGTTGCGATTACAGGAACCAAGGGCAAATCAACAACCACGATTTTGACAGCCGAACTCCTTAAGCACGGAAATTTCCGCAGAGTGTGTACCGCGGGTAACATTGGTGTCCCGCTGTCGAGCGAAGTTCAAGATTTAACGTCTGAAGACCTCGTTGTTATTGAAGCTAGCAGTTTTCAGCTGGAAACTACCGCGAAATTTCGACCGGTGGTCAGCGTTGTACTAAACCTATCGCGCGATCACTTGGATCGACACGGAACAATGGAGGCCTATCGAACGGCAAAACTAAAGATCTGTGCAAACCAAACATCGACAGACTGGATTGTGCTAAATAATTTGGATCAGCAAGTTTTGCCCTTTGCTGAAGCGACGGAGGCGAAAACGGCCTATTTTAACGACACTACTGCTGTCGAAAGAGGCACTTATGTAGCAGATGGCAAAATTTTCACTCAATGGGATAGCGAATCCCACTGGATCTGTGATGTTGCAGACAGTCCCTTGTCAGGAAGACATAACCTCCAAAATATGCTTGCTGCAATAACTGTTGGACAGATTTTCAACATTTCACCCGATATGATACGTTCCGCTATTTCTGGGTTCTCCCCCGCCGAACATCCCCCGCTTGAACACGCCTTTGAGCCAGTAAAAACCGTTAATGGCATTCGGTTCATCAACGATTCCAAAGCCACGAATGTCGCGGCAGTCAAAGCCGCACTTGAATCATTATCGGATCCGATTCTGCTAATCATGGGTGGATACGATAAAGGAAATAACTATGAACCGCTCATTGAGCCTGTCCAATCAAAGGTCAAAGCGTTAATTCTACTGGGATCCCACACCGGAATAATACGAAACGTCCTTGCAGCACATGTCGTTACACGGGATGCAGCAACAGTGAGCGACGCCGTAGCGATCGCGTACTCACATGCGATACCAGGCGATGTCGTGCTTTTATCACCGGCGAATGCAAGTTTTGACATGTTCATAGATTACAAGGCGCGTGGTCAAGCGTTTCGGGAGGCTGTTAATCACCTTGAATCGACAGAAGCAACCTCAAAATCCGAAATTTATCTGGAAAAATTATCCGATTAAAGGCGGAATAGATCACGTCCTACTATTCATCACCCTATGTCTTGTCGCAATCGGCATCGTGATGGTCTACAGCTCAAGCAACATGCTTGCCTATGAGTTATATAACGAAAACAGCTTTCACTACCTGAAAATGCAACTGATCGCCTGTATGATTGGGTTGGTCGGCATGTTCGTTGCATCATACTTCCCTTATCAGTATTACCAACGGTACGCGAAGTTGATTTTACTTATCTCGTTGATTGGTCTGTTGTTGGTGTTCTCACCTATCGGGCACGAGGTCCGTTCGGCAGGTGGCATTAGATTTCACCGATGGATTCGGATATCTGGTTGGCAATTTCAACCCGTTGAGTTGGCAAAACTTGGGTTGATCGTTTATGTTTCTCACGTCCTAATCAGTAAACATAGTCAGATTCGGAGTTTCACCCGAGGTGTACTGCCAACGATTCTTATCCTATCAATTACATTCCTCCTTTTGTACAAGCAACCTGATTTTGGATCGGCGGTTCTATTGAGCCTATCAGTTCTGGTGTTGCTGTTTGTCGGCGGGGCTCGCCCTTCACAGATTGTTCTTATTGTTGGGATTGCCTGCTTCTTTATTTATTCATCAATTCAGGACGATGCCTACAAAATGCAGCGAATTCAAGGTTTTCTGAGTTCGCTGAAGTTTCCCTACGAAGGCCCCTACCAGATTAACCAATCCTTAAATGCGCTTGCACTCGGTGGACTATTCGGTGCAGGTATCGGTAACAGCGTTTTTAAGCTCTTTCATCTCCCTTATCCGCATACCGACTTCATTTTTGCGATTCTTGGTGAAGAACTTGGTTTTGTTGGTGTGGTTGGTATTATCGTCCTGTTCATGTTACTCATCTGGAGGGGTATCCATATTGCACAACGTACCCCAGATGCTTTTGGAGGCTTAATTGCTATCGGAATTACCACGCTTATCGGATTGCAAACAGTTGTCAACATTGGTGTGGTAACCGGTATGTTACCTGCAAAAGGAATTACGCTGCCTTTCATGAGTTACGGCGGCTCGTCACTCTTAGTCAGCTTGTTCAGTATCGGAATTCTGTTGAACATCTCGCGCGACCTGAATAAAACGTCGACCTTAGATCCACCTCTGGGAATCGAATCCTAATAAGTCACGATAGATTTACTAGCAAGGGCCCAGCCGGTTCAATGGTTCCCAATAAGCTGTAGCAAAGGGAATCCCTATCTGTCAAATCAAACCTGACAAACCGACGCACTCTACACAACAATTTACGGGGCGCAATCCCGTAGCACACATGAGGTTTAGGCTCATGTTACGAATTGTAATTTCGGGTGGTGGTACCGGAGGGCATGTCTATCCGGCGATCGGCATCGCTAAGGAACTCGTGAAACTCGACGCAGAGACCGAGGTTGTTTTTATCGGTGGGGCAGACCGTCTCGAATCGACGCTTGTTCCGCAGCATGGGTTTCGTTTCCTACCGATTTCCGTCGCAGGTTTTCCACGCAAATTAACGTGGCGATGGATGCCTGTTGTTTGGAAGGTCTGTTCCGGTTTTGCAAAGTCATTGTGGCTACTCGAGAACCTGAAACCTAGTATTGTCGTGGGCACAGGCGGATATGTCTGTGGTCCCGTGCTTCTTGCAGCTGTGTTGCTCGGAATACCAATAGTTATACAGGAACAGAATGCTGCCCCCGGACTGACAAATCGTATTCTAGCGCGTTGGGCAAAGGCAATCTACCTCGCGTTTCAAACCGCTGGAACGCACTTTCCAACCGATGGGACAATGGTCATGGGGAACCCAATCCGCCGGACAATCGGAATGGTTGAACGAACCTGTGAAACTTACGATTCACTTGGACTGGATCCAGAACGGAAAACCGTATTTGTAATGGGGGGCAGCCAAGGTGCACAGGCAATTAACCAGAATGTGGCAGACGCCCTAGACGATTTAGCATCAGTCCAGCAGCATCTTCAGTTCGTCCATCAAACGGGGGAAACTGACTACGAAGTTGTTAAGACACGTTACCAGCAATCCTCACTTCGGCATGTGGTACAGCCGTACTTTGATCCCATTGAAACAATCTATAGTGTCGCCGATCTTATGGTGTGCCGAGCCGGAGGTATGACTATCGCGGAAATCACCGCGTGTGGTATTCCAGCGATCCTTATTCCTTTGCCAACCGCTGCCGGGGATCATCAAAGGCTGAATGCCCAAGCAGTTACGGAGGCAGGCGGAGGTATTGTATTAGATCAACCGACATTGACAGGCCGCAAACTCGCTAACGAAATCATCAGAATTATGAATACTCCACAAGAACAGCAGCGAATGGCAAGTCAGAGTCGTCAATTGGGCAATCCACGCGCCGGCGAAGAAATTGCCCAATCAATCATTTCTCTCGTGAAACATAACCCTTAAATTTAGAAAGTGTACATCTATGTTTGGAAAAACGCGTCATATCCACATCATTGGTATTGGTGGTTCTGGACTCAGCGGGATTGCTGAGATTCTGCTGAACCTCAGTTTTCACGTCTCCGGATCCGATTTACGCGAAACAGAAGTTACCGAGCGATTGGCAGCATTAGGCGCAAATGTTTATTATGGTCATGCAGCGGAACAGATTGTCGGGGCGGATGTTGTGGTCATGTCTCCCGCTGTTTCGCTCCAAAATCCTGAGATAGTTGCGGCGAAGGAACACAAGATCCCTGTTATCCGGGGCGCAGAAATGCTCGCAGAGATCATGCGGATGAAATACAGTGTCGCAGTGAGTGGTACGCACGGTAAAACCACCACAACTGCGATGACAGCGGCAGTGCTGGATAAGCTGGATCCGACCGTGGTCGTCGGGGGCAAGTTGGTCAGTTTGGGCAGCCACGCTCGGATTGGGCAAAGCGAGATGATGGTTGTTGAAGCAGACGAAGCCTACGGTTCAATCGAAAAGTTCTTTCCAACCATCGCGGTGGTAACATCAGTTGATGCCGATCATCTTGATTACTATAACAGTGTTGAAGAAATCGGTGAAACATTCCTCCAATTCATCAACAAGGTTCCGTTTTACGGGACTGCCGTGTTATGCTTGGATCAGGAAAATATACAGCAGCTAATTCCGCGGATCGAAAAACGCTACGTGACTTATGGGATTGAAACGCGCGCAGACCTGATGGCAGAGCGATTGAGTATTGATGGTCCTACTTCTCATTACCGCGTCCATGCACACGGAGAAGTTTTGGGCAAGGTTCATCTTAAAATGCCGGGCAACCACAATATCTTGAACTCATTAGCAGCAATTGCTGTTGGATTGGAGTTGGGAGTGCCGTTCGATTCGATTCGAGAAGCTTTGGAGTCTTTCCGCGGAGTTCACCGTCGTTTTGAGATTATTGGTCAAGTCAATGATATCATTATAGTAGACGATTATGCACACAATCCCGCGAAGCTAAAAGCAACCTTTAATGCTGCGCGTGAAAGCTATAATCGCCGTATCGTTGCTGTGTTTCAACCTCACCGCTATCAACGAGTAAAACATCTTGCCGAAGAGTTTTCGAGGTCGTTCTATCAAACAGATGTCCTAATCGTCAGTTCAATTTATG
The DNA here is from genome assembly GCA_965204355.1 of Candidatus Poribacteria bacterium. Lineage (GTDB taxonomy): Bacteria > Poribacteria > WGA-4E > WGA-4E > PCPOR2b > PCPOR2b. Next base: position 4,361,753 of record OZ241983.1, on the reverse strand, counting down.
GGGCTGGAGAGGCGCCCGTCGAGGGAGTAACTGCGGAAAAATTGGCACGTGCAATACAAGCACATGGACATCGGCATGTAATTTATATCCCTGACAAAAGCGAAATCTACCAAACTCTCGTAGACATTGTTCGTCCGAATGATATTGTTATCACAGTAGGGGCAGGAGACATCTGGCAGGTTGGCCGTGAATTATTGGAAAAGCTTGATGTGGCCAATGGGGTGTTGGACAGCCCCTGAACACAATTATCTCACGATTCAAGGGCGCTAAGCTCGATCCGGTATGTTTCCTAAAGGACTGTAAACACCTCGATACTGTCGGGCTAATCATCTCGATCATTATTCGTGAGGACCGAGTAGATTAATCCTAGCGACGAGGTCTTTTTGACGTATATGCTACGAGATATTGTGTGTTTTTCGTGAAAATATACAAAAAAACGTACAAAATGTACGATTCAGGGCAAATTCCGTTAAATTTTAGTTGATATTTGCAATTGTTTGTCGTATAATCAATTACATCATGGCAAAACAAGTTGTACAATTTCGATTGGATAAAGATCTGCATGATTTCGTAAAGAAATATGCCGAGCTCAGGCGTATGTCTGTCAGCCAGGTCATGCGGCTTTGCGTCCTTGATTTTTACGAAGAACATCAAGACGAAGAAGATCTGATGGAGGTGGAGGATGTTTCTGACTCAACAAATCAAGGTCAATGACAATGCCGGTGAGGTTTTGGCAAAAGATAGCTGGCATATCTGTGCGAAAATACAGTTGAATGTCGAAAGGTTATTCGTGCAATCAACTTCTGGGAACCGGTATAAGGATTCAGAATCAATCCTGTTACTAGAATTCTAACCTGTCCCAAACCCGTCCTAAAAGCAAGCTAGATCGAAATGTTACAATAGTTGCGTTTTGGTGGTTTGAGAGCAGATTCCTATTTCTTATGGACGGTTACATACTAACATGCACAGCCATTAGGTTTATATTTCGTGCAATATTCATTATATCAATCTTCTAATCGATTTAAAGATCGCTTAGTGTTGGCACCTGAAAATGCTCCTCGCCATATCGGGCGTTACCTACTAATCGGCCTAACATGTGTAGTTGGACTGCTCTTCATTCATTATCTGGCGTTAAAGGTTGGCTTTTTCCATGTGAAGCAGATCTCTGTTTCAGGTAACGAGTACTATACACAAAAGGAAGTAATTGCCGCTCTGAATTTAAATCCTCGGCACAGTTATGTGCATACCATTTCAAGCGCTGCAATTGAACAACGCCTCAAACAAAAACTCAGTTATGTCAAGCAAGCGCATATCTCAAAAAGTATTCTAAAACGCTCATTGACGCTTGAAATAACCGAAAGAGAACCAATTGCAGTGCTGAAATACCCAGAAAATGGTCGTATGCGCTTTGTGTTGATTGATCTTGAAGGTTATGTGTTAGAACATATAGAACCGCTATCGGCTGCCAATTGGATCGTCACTATTATCAATAATGGACGGCAATTGCCTAGGGTGGGTGATCGAGCGGATTCTGGGAGCGTTCAACTTGCCCTGAACGTGCTTGAGTTGGTTCAGAGTCTGGCACCGGAAGTTGTACCTACGCTACAAACAATTGATGCAGATCGGTCAGATAAGATTATTCTCCAATTTAGTAATCTTCCTATTGTATGGATTTCATCAGAATCTATTAAAACTGGCATTCATCATGTTGATTTATTTATGAAAAATCAAACCATACTTACGGAGAAAGAGCAACATACTTCAAATCCTCTTAATGGCTATTTGGACGCAAGGTTCAAAGATGCCATATATTGGGGAGGGCGATAAGATGGCAGAAGAAATTATTGTTGGTCTGGACATCGGTACTAGCAAAATTGCTGCGATTATCGGAAATACTTGGCAAGGTGATCCGGAAAAGATCGAGATTATAGGCGTTGGCACCGCCCCTTCTGAAGGATTACGGAAGGGAGTTGTTGTTGATATAGATCTCACGACAACAGCGATTCGTCAGGCTGTTGAAACCGCTGAACTCATGGCAGGTGTGCAGATTGGATCTGTATATGCTGGTATCGCAGGAGGACATATCACCGGGCAAACCTCTCATGGTCTCGTTGCAGTTTCAGGCGAAGGGCACGAGATTACACAAGCCGATGTAGAACGTGCAATTAACGCTGCTCAGGCAATGAAGATTCCTGTTGAGCGAGAAATACTGCACGTGGTACCACAAGGCTTTATTGTTGACGAGCAAGGGGGAATTAAAGATCCGGTTGGCATGTCTGGGGTGCGTCTGGAAGCTTATGTTCATATCATTACCGGTGCCGTTGCGTCTGCACAAAATCTTGTGAAAAGTATTTACAATGCGGGGATTTCTGTTGAAGATATCATTTTAGAACCTATTGCTTCTGCCGAGGCGGTCCTAACGCCTGAGGAAAAGGCGGTGGGCGTTGCTCTTGCAGACATGGGGGGCGGAACCACAGATGTTGTAATCTACAAGGAGGGGACCCTCCATCATTCTGCAGTACTCTCACTTGGTGGACATCATATCACTAATGATATTGCACAACTGTTAAAGATAACGCCACAAGATGCAGACAAGATTAAACTACGCTATGGGTGTGCATTGGTTGACTTGGTCGATCAGAACGATGCCATTCCGATTTCAACCGTCGGAGGCGTGCACAAACCACGCTTCATCACTCGGCGAGATTTGGCAGAAATTATTCAGTGTCGAATGGACGAATTCTTAGATCTAATCGGCCAGGAAATCTACGATTGCAATCTCACCATTCCGGGAGGAGTTGTACTTACTGGTGGGACTGCACTTCTTGATGGGCTACTTGAATCAGCTGAACAGGCTTTTCCTTGCCCAGTTCGGGTCGGGTACCCCTGTCCGCTGAAAGGACTAACGGAGAAAATACACAGTCCAGTCTACGCAACAGGGGTTGGGCTTGTCCTGGCTGGCGCGATGGAACATTATCGTGCTCCCAAAAGAACCTTTATCAAAGGAACGAACCTGTTCGATCAAATTTTCAAACGTATGAAGCATTGGTTTCAGGACTGGCTGTAGATTCTAAGATCCCGTTGAAATTGCGTCGTATCGGCAAAAAAGTATTGACTTGAATTGGGTGGTTTTCTATAATCTGAAAATGGAGTGTGGGGCAAGATGTTTGGGGTATCTTCTGCAGTTTACTGCTGAACTGCTCCGCACTAGTAGCTTGACACTCGGGTGTGCTGCAAACAAGGGAGGGATTAGGTTGCTCCGTTAATGGGAGTATAACTGAAAGTTATGAACGATAATGTAATCGAATTTGTTGAACAAGATGAATTTGCAAATGTCGCTCGTATCAAGGTAATTGGCGTTGGGGGCGGAGGAAGCAACGCAGTTAGGCGCATGATTGAGGCAGAATTAGCCGGTGTGGAATTCTATGTAGTCAACACCGATGTTCAAGCGCTAAGAACGTGTCATAATGCAACCCGGGTGAAAATTGGCGAAAATACAACGGGAGGGCTCGGAGCTGGGGCGAACCCGGATACAGGGCGTAGAGCAGCTGAAGAAAGCAAGGAAAATCTCCGAAGTATTGTCGAAGACGCAGACATGGTGTTTGTTACGGCTGGCATGGGAGGCGGCACCGGCACAGGCGCAGCACCCATTATTGCGGGACTTGCTAAGGAGACGGAGGCGTTAACAATTGGTGTTGTTACACGTCCATTTGTCTTTGAAGGTAGGCAGCGTGCCGTCCAAGCAGAGGCCGGTGTCACTGAAATGCGTGAGAACACAGACTCCGTTATCGTTATTCCGAACCAACGTCTCATTGAGGAAGCGGATCGGAATATGCCAATAAAAATGGGCTTTCGGATGGGAGATCAGATCTTACTGCACGCGGTCCAGAGCATCTCCGATCTAATTATGGTTCCTGGCGAAATTAATCTTGACTTTGCCGATGTAAAGACTATCATGTCAAATGCCGGCGGAGCATTGATGGGGATCGGGTCGGGAACAGGTGACAACCGCGCACAAGGGGCAGCAAAGCGTGCCATCCTTTCACCGCTATTGGAAGAAAACTCTATCGAGGGCGCCACTGGCATCATCGTGAATATCACGGGGCCCAGCGACATGGCGATGCACGAATTGGAAGATGCCATGGAGGTTATCAGAGAAGCGTCTGATACAGAGCAGGTGATTTTTGGGCTAGCTTATGACGACAACCTGGAAGACGAACTGCGGGTAACGGTAATTGCAACAGGCTTTGACCCGCAAACGCGAAGCAGCAGACAAAAAACAGGACAGAGCGATATTGTGAATCTGGAAGAGTTCTTGGGACGTAATTTTCCACGCAGCAACCAAGGGAACGCAGGTGTCTCAGGTACTTCAGGTCAAACCGGCTACAATCAAGGAAGTCAGGGTTCTTTTGCGGCGGGCTCAAAACAGAGGCCGGACCGCCCCAAAGGTGACGTAGTTAAACCCGAAATTGGAGCGGACGATGAAGATCTGTTAGATATCCCTGCGTTTTTGCGACTTCGCGGCAATGCGAAAGACAACAAATAAGTTGGTTCTCATCAAAACTGTTATGCACCGAATTTTACGCCAAACCTACCAAGAACTTCTCAATGCAGAGCACCGACCCCACTGCAATTTTCGGAAAGAGAATCGGTTTGCGTTAATCTACCCGGGTGCTTATTCCCTCGGTATGTCAAGCCTGGGGCTTCAAGTTATCTACTCTCTCCTCAACCAGCGCGAGGATACCTCCTGCGAACGCGCATTTCTGCCCGAACCTGAGATAGTACGTCAACTCGATGACCGCCGCACCACCCTATTTTCCTTTGAAACGCAGACCCCGCTCAATCAATTTGATCTGCTTGGATTTTCCGTCTCATTTGAATCGGATTACGTTAATATTCCGACTACCCTAGAGATGGCACGCCTTGAACCGCTTGCCGCTGATAGAGTTGATGCTGATCCACTCGTTATCGCCGGCGGGATCAATATTTCCTATAACCCCGAACCCATTGCTGATTTCATTGATGTGTTCGTTGTCGGCGAAGCGGAACTGACTATCCACTACCTTATGGATATTTTTGCAGAGTGGAGAGGAGCGGGCGCATCTAAAGAGGATTTATTGTGCGAACTTGCCACAGTACCAGGGCTCTACGTCCCCCGCTTTTATGAAGTCGATTATAGCGACGAAGGTGGAATTGAAGAGATGCGAGCGAAATCACCCGCGCCAGCTCGCATCCGTTCTGCCGCAATTCCGAGTCTTGATGAGGCCGAGACTTGCACGAAGATCTTTACACCGAACACAGAGTTTTCTAACGCACACCTGATCGAGATTGTACGTGGATGCGGGCGGCAATGCCGTTTCTGCGTTGCCGATTATGCTCGACGGTGGCCAAGACATCGGTCTGTGGAGAACACACTCCAACTCGCCGAACAAGCCCGCGGTATCACAGATCGGATTGGTCTGGTGGGGGCATCGATTTCAGATCACCCCGATATCGATGAGATTGCGACAGGACTTGTAGAGAGAGGGTTCCGTATCTCCTGCGCTTCCCTGCGGGCAGAAACGGTGCGTCCGCCGTTGCTCGACGCGCTTGCTGACAGTGAACAAGGCACAATCACGATTGCACCAGAAGTTGCCACTGAAAATCTGCAGAAAGTTGTCAACAAAGCTATCCCCCGCGAACGCCTGTATCATGTACTTGAAGAAGCCGTCAAACGAGACATCCTGAACCTCCGACTCTACTTCCTGATTGGTGTGCCCTACGAAACACCCACCGATGTTGAAGCCATTGTTGACATGGCGAAGGAGATGCGATCTATTGTCTTGCCGTACGCGAAAAAGTCTGGACGCATGGCGAAGATCGGCTTCACAATTTCACCGATGGTGCCCAAACCCCACACGCCCTTCCAGTGGGTAGCGATGGAAGATCCCAAGACAATTTCTCGTAAACTTACTTTTCTAAAGAAAGAGCTGGGGCGTATTGGTGGAATGAAATTTTCTTCCGCGAGTGCTCGACTCGCTTATCAAGAGGCAGTATTTGCTAGGGGAGACCGGCGACTAAGCAGGGTTATTTTAGATCTTGCAAGAGGGGGCGCGTGGAAAGCTACTTTCCGTAAACACGGTCTGGATCCTGATTTTTATGCGCTGCGCCCGCGCTCTATCGGTGAATTCAATCCGTGGGATCATCTTGACCTGAATGTTAAGCCGGAATTCTTGCGCCTCGAACACAATAAGCACGAAAAGAGGTTCATGACAAGCCCGTGCGATACCACCGTTTGTAAGAAGTGTGGTGCGTGCTAAGCCGATACGAAACCCGCTCGCATTTTCCAACTTTGTCAACGGATCCTAGGGGGTATTAATCGGTACATTCACTTAGTGCCTTCCGCATTAACTGTCCTCGTGCAACGTAACCTTCCCGCCCAAGACGTACACGCTCCAAATCTTCCGCAGTAACCTCTCGTTTAACCTGTGCTGGCAGCCCCATTGCCAATCCGTCTGCTGGAATTTCCTGCCCCTCTCGCACAACTGCACCCGCAGCGACTATGGCTCGCTCACCAATCTGGGCACCAGTCAGGATTGTTGCTCCCATCGAAATCATCGCACCATCTCCAACTGTGCATCCGTGGACAATTGCTCCGTGACCGATGGTAACATCATCGCCAATCACACAGGGAAAGCCCGGATCGAGATGCACAACCGTGCCATCCTGAATGTTCGTACGCTTGCCAACCTCGATGTATTCCAAGTCGCCTCGCAGGACACAATTAAACCAGATACTCGATTCTTCACCAATAGTAACGGCACCGATAATCATTGCACCGGGGGCAATGAAAGCGGCTGGGTGGACCTTGGGTAATATATCTTTATAGGCTATCTGCATTTCTCCTCCAGATCTGATTGCTGTGTTACTTGAAAATGTACAAGCTTTCTAACGAATTGTATCAATGGCTATCAATTCTATCATGCGTTAAGCCATCGGACAAGGAAATCTCCGAACTGAACTTGCAAATTGACAACACCTGTCCGTCGTGCTACAATTCCAAATGTACTATTTCTTAAACTATATCAACTGGGAGACAGGTATGGAATTGACAAACAAAGTCGCTGTTATTACCGGAGGGGCAACAGGAATCGGGGCAGCATCAGCAATCCTCTATGCCCGTGCAGGTGCGAAGGTTGTCGTCGGTGACATAAACACCGAGGGTGGGGAAGAAACGGTGGAAGCTATTCAATCTGAAGGCGGTGTCGCCCGATTTGTCCGAACCGATGTCAACGTAGAATCCGATGTCGCTAATCTAATGAAAACAGCGGATGAAGCCTTTGGTCAGCTCAACGTGCTGGTAACCTCCGCAGGCATCCTGAGCGGCCCAAGTATTCGAGTAGACGACTTCGAGAAGGCAGTGTTTGAGTCTGTTATTGACACAAATCTCAGAGGTACATTTCTGTCGGTTAAGTACGCTGTGCCGATTATGGAACGGAGCGGCGGCGGTGTAATGTTATGTATCGCCTCCGGTGCCGGTGTGAGTGGTGGCAGTTCCTCCGTGGCTTACGGTTCGAGCAAAGGTGGTGTCAATGGGATGGTATTAACTATCACGCCACAGCTTGCGCCACTCAATATCCGTGTTCATACAATCTGTCCCGGGAGTATTGCGACCCCGTTGAAACTTCGGCAAATCGCTGAATCTGCTGAGCAAATGGGCAACTCCCCCGAAGCAGCGGTTGAAAACGCCCGCACATCTCTGGGTGAGCCGGAAGGGGTTGCGCGCGTCCTGACATTCCTCGCGTCCGATGCTGCTTCCTATGTTCGAGGTACAATCACCACGCGGTAAGTGAACGATTTAATACCCTTTTTCCTTGTCTGCTACGTTGATCAATGATTCTCCTTTGACATAATGGTGTAGGTTGTCAATGAACAGACGCATTGTACGTGCCTCAATATGTTGTGAACCCCCAGCGGTATGTGCGGTCAAAACTACGTTTGGTTCTGTCCATAAAGGACTCTCCGGCGGACACGGTTCGGTATAAGTGACATCCAACCCCGCACCAGCGAGCTTACCGCTACGGAGCGCAGCCATTAAAGCGTCTTCGTCAACCACTTTGCCGCGGCTGATATTGACCAAGTAACTCCCATCCTGCATCCGATTAAATTCCTCGTGCGACAGGAGTTTATGCGTCTCCGGTGTGATAGGACAGCAGACCACCACAACGTTGGATTTCGCCATAAACTCTAGCAGCCAGTCCAGTTTTCCAAGTTCGGTAACATTCTCCGGCTTCTCCATCGGTTCCGGATCGACTGCGATTACATTAAATTCGAAGGCTTTTGCACGTGTCGCAATTGCACGCCCGATGCCTCCAAGCCCCAAAATCCCCATCGTCATCCCTGCTAATTCGATGCACGGTGCTTTTTCCCACCGTTTCTCTTTCATAAAGTCGTACTGTGTGATGATGCGGCGAGTGAGCGAAAGCAATAGGGCAAATGCGTGTTCCGCAATCTGTGAACCGTGCATCCGTCGGCTATTAGTCAGTATAATATCACTGGCTTTGAAGGCGGGATACATCATTCCTTCAACACCAGCGGAAGCGACCTGCACCCAACGCAGCGACTTGGCTTTAGCGAGATCTGCCTCGCCGATGTGCCCGTAGATGATATCAGCATCGGAAACGTGGTCACCGAGAGCCTCGCCTCGCGGTAAAAAGCAAATCTCGACCTCAGATGGAGCATCTTCGCTTATCGCTTCGACCTCTGGACTGTATCTTCCTGTAATTAAGGCTTTAAGCTTTGCCATTGTGAATTCCTTTCGTTTGTTAAGACAGGGTTCCGCATAGAACTGCCAACGGTTACACATGCAATCTGCTAGCTTGCCTATTCCTACGCCTCCGCAGCGGTCCAAACGCCATTTGGAGCGAGTGCCAAAGCCTGCTCAAGATGCACCATCCGCTCCGGCCCCGCTGTTTCTATCATCTTATCCCCATAGACCTTGCCTTCCCCGAAACGCGACACGAGGTCGAGTTCCTTGCGTAGAAAGTGTATCTCATCTTCCTTGTATCGATAGCCACAGTTAATCGTGAACATACGTCGCTGCGTACCACCACCCCATGAACTGTGTTTCAAGGCTTGGTTGAAAATCACCAAGTCCCCCGGGTTCGATTCGAGGGCAATCGCAGGGACTGAAGGTCCATCAAGCGCGTAGATCTCTTCCAAATTACTGATGTTCTGTTGCACCGTTTCGGCGTATAGTTCCCCATATCTGTGGCTACCCGGAATAAAGCGCACAGCCCCGGTGTCTGCTGTCAGTGGGTCAAGGTAAAACGCCATCTTGTAGAAACGGATAGGGCGGGGCCAACCCCCATCAGAGTGCCAACCGGTGTCTCCACTGTAGAAATTGCCATCGCTGCCGAGATAGGTATAATCTTCGCCCAACAGACTGGCAAAGATACCATCAATCCTGTCGTCATCAAGGAGTGAACTGAGATATTCGCTTTGACCGATGAACGGTACGATGTATGTACGCTGTGTTTCGGGATGATCTATGTTCAGGTCAACCCAAACCTGTTCAAATGCCTCAATGATCTGATCAATGCAGTCATTGAGAAAGCCGGGGAAGTGCAGATATCCAAACGTGTCCATGAAACGGAGTTGTTCTGGAGAAAGTCGGAACTTCGACATGAGGTGCCTCCTTTGATTTAACATCTGACTTACTTGGGGGTTAGGTGTTATTCCAACTGATGATAAAATCCGCAATCTCAAAATCTGCGGGCATATTGTCGGAATCGTATTGCGACATGCTCCGCTGAAAACCGGGATGATCTTCCTGATCGGCGTTCTTTAGTTTTTCGTCAAGTATGCCAAACCGTTTCCACAGAATCTCTGTCTGTTCTACGGTGAAATGGGTTTCGAGATAGGCAATATCTCGACCGTTTCCCCAGAGTGAATCCGGTGGAGTATCCGTATGCTTGAGTCTATACAGCGCCCGACTCAATTTTGAGAGCATAACGATGCAGACCATTCGGTCGTGCGGCGATGGGTGCAGTTGGTCTAGCCCCGCCTGAAATGCCTCAACGTCTCTGTTTATGATTGCATGGAAGATTTCTGCAACCAGATCAAACTCTGCAAAGAACAGCGCATCCCATGCATCAAATTGTGCTCTTGCGGCGTCTGAAAGATAGTGGTAGAACCCTGGTTCCCAATGTCGCCAATGAACGTTGGGGAAGGAGGGGAAGCGCAAAGGACGGTAGCCGGGATGCAGTGTGCGCCGCATTTTACTACTGTAGTAACTCCCCCAGTGCAGCAATAGGTGGGTGTACACAACCCCATCGCCCGCGTTGAGTTCAACGGGCATACTATCGGGCAGCGGGACCGACGCATTCTCAGCCAATTGCTGATTTTCTGCGTCGGTGTTGACTCGGCGGTGGCTGCGGGGAACAATCCAAAATATACTGTCGTCGTAGAGGGCGATGTTCCATTGGAGATAGCTGGGCCCGTGGTGCTGCATATTGGAAATCATGCCGCGCAACGGAGCGGGCTCACCCGGACCAATATCGCGGTGCCACTTCGCCGGACCGGTCTCACCCGCGGTCGCACTACAGAGGCAGGCAAGATTGTGTGGCACGACATCTTCTGTATCCATTAGTTGCTGGGCAACGCCCAAAGTATTTTCGTGAGTCAAAAACTCGATAGCGCCGGCAGATTCGTTGTCACAATCTGTGGAGAATTTCAAGCGTGGCTGACCGCTCGCTGCCCATTCACCCCCCGGCGGTTGGTTGGGAGTGCGCCGCTGGGCAGAGCGCTCCTTTCTCCGATTGACCATATGTTCGATACTGTTGCGCAACGATTGGAGTTGGTCTGGCGGAACTACATTGTGCAAGATATTGTAGCCTTCGTCCATAAGTTGTTGTCGGTTAGCTTGCATAATAGCGCCTCATTAGAAGTATTAAGTTTAGTGAGCGGAACAGAGGTTTAACGGCAGATTATACGCACGCCATACACATTTGTCAACAGTCCGAGGAAGAGAAAGGATCTATTGATTCATCTGTGCTTCCGCCCATCCTTGGAGTGGAATATCGTCAGGCTCCGGTCGCCAATGTCTGGAAATTGGATGTACGTTAGCACTATCGCCCATGTAGTTGCTTTTGCCGGTGCCTAATTCGCCAAGTAGCTGCCGCTGAATCGGTGTGCAACGAGCAATCAGGTCCGGGGCTTGGTGGATGTAGTCGGCGGGGCGGATCCAGCGGTAGTGATAGCCGTAATACAAACATTTCCGGGCGTGGTTTGACAGATTCGGGGTAAGACAGTGCCAGAGGGCAGTACGCCAGAGCATCGCTGTGCCGGGACGTACGTTCACCTCTACAATTCGGTCTGGGTCAATCTCGTAGCCGTCCTTATGTATCAGCGCCGGCGACATTTTATGGCTGCCCCGCACCACACAAATCGCACCGCTGTTGTGTTCTGTCAGATCTGTCAAGTAATAGCCAACCTTGACCTCCACAAACGGCACCTGTCCGTTGGTAATCGGATACCCAAAGTTCGGTCCGTCTGAGTGCCAAGGGAAGAAGCTATCCTTTGCCCCCAACTGCTGATGTGCGTATTCGGGTGGACAGGGTGGACGTACATCGAGGTGTGATGTGCGGATCTGGATGTTAACACCGAGGACATCTACCACAAGCGGCAACAGGACTGGGTGGTCAATTAGACGCAACAATTCCTCATGGTGGGCGAGGGCGTTCCGGATCTGGAACGGTTCATCTGTTCCAATTCCTTTCTCGCTCCGATGGCACGTGTCTAACTCGTCCACCACTTCGATTAACGTTTCAACCTCTGTGGTGCTTAGAGCATCTTCGATTAAAATAAACCCATCCTCATCAAATTGTCGTTGCTGTTCCTCAGTGATAGCAATGGATTTTCCCATCAAAATTATCCTCCGAGTCATTCATCATTAACGATGTTCTTCTGCTGCATCCTGTGGCTCAAACCCAACCACCTCGCGGGCATGTGAGTAGTCACGATAACTCCATCTGTTATCCGACACCGCGAAAAAGATATCGAACTTTACGCTATCGGGTGCTTCGACGCACTTTTCAACCATCTGCGCGATGTCTCGATGGCTGCACCAGACGGAGAACGTGCGTGACTGTGTTGGACGGTTTTCACGGGTGACTGCGCCAATACGCAAGCAGATTATTGAAATATCACAGGTATCCGTAAAATGTCTCGCCAACGCTTCACCGAATACCTTAGTGCAACCGTAAAGTCCGCTTGGTCGCGTCAGTGAGTTGTGGTCCAGCTTATCCCACGTTTCGGGAGCCTCATCGTAACGACCTTCAACGAGAGTATTATAGGGAAACTCCCGCTCACAATTACTGACCGTTGAACCGCTGCTGGCGTAGATCACCCGCTTAACGCCCGCTTGCCGTGATGCTTCAAAGACATTGTAGGTTCCAATGATATTGGGATCCAAGAGATCTTCCCACGTCGCGCCGCCTCGTGCGTTTGCCGCTAGATGCACAACCACATCGACCCCCTCAAAAGCGGATTGTATCGCATCAAGATCAGCAATATCGGCTTGATAGCATTCAATTCCCTCTACCGGGCGACGGTTAAGTGCGCTCAAGGCATACGTTCCCTCCAAACGCTCTCGGACGATGCCGCCGATCAGTCCACTCATACCGGTGATGAGTACTTTCTTTTCTGCCATGCTTGCCTCCTTATTTATATATTTTATACACGGTTTCTGTATTATACATCACACACAGCAAGTTATCAATATTCCTCCCTATGGAATCAACTAAAATTGTCTTGACACGGCTTCTATTTTTCTCTATACTGACGACAGGCTTAGTATCACTGCGCGTTCAAGTAGGCGCAGAAGCATAACGATAATCAGACAGAATAGAGGAGGTATTTACATTGAAAGTTTTAGTTCTATCAGGTCCAAACCATCGGTTTGCAGATAGCGCGTCCGTTATTAACGATTTCCTCTCGGCACGGGGCGATATGTCGGTGGAACTTACGGACGACAAAGGGGTCTTGGCATCGTCCCAATTGGACGAATTTGATGCCTGTGTGTTCGGCACCGGGTTCACACGTACGGTCAGTCAGCCTGATGGCACTCCAAAACGGGAGCCGGACCTCACGTCTGAGCAGGAGGACGGGCTCTTTCAATTCGTCAGTGGTGGAAAGGGACTGGTCGGTATTCACGGAACGGCATGGTGGATTGGAGGACGCGCCGTTGATCTCATCGGTGGAGCCGCCAACTGGCATCCACCGGGGGATACCTTCACAGTCAATATCGACGACTCAGATCACCCAATTACACAGGGCGTTGGGGACTTTGAGGTCGAGGACGAGATCTATATGTCCGCTTACGATCCCTATATCCACATCCTTGCGTCTGCGGAATGGTCGGAGAAACAACACCCGATGGCATGGGTGAAATCCTATGGCGATGGACGGGTGTTCTATACGTCACTCGGACATGGTCCCGGCACCTTTGAGCGACCCGCTATGCAGACGATGCTTGCGCAGGGTGTTCAATGGGCAGCAAGCAGCTAAATTTCAAGTGGATTCCGATTCTGTTGCGTTGTTCCAACACTTACGGAATCGTGAATCCGTGATGTTGTCGGGATCCACACAATCTAACAACATCGGGAGTTGAGCAGGATGCTTTGGAGGTATCCTGCTCAATATCTTTTAACCCCACGAATGGATAAGGGAGGCTGGCACACCATGACCGAAGACGAACGTTATCTATTTGACCTGACAGGTTACCTCGTTATTAAAGACGTACTCACCGCTGAAGAGGTCGAGCGTTGTAACGCAGCAATCGATCGCCATTTTGATCAAGCGACAGAGATAGACAGATCGCTGGCGGGTAATTCAAAAACGTTGTCAGGCACTTCTCGCCGGATAGATTTGGGCGGGATGCTCGCGTGGGAACGTCCGTGGTGCGAACCATTTCGGCAGTTTCTTATTCACCCACGGATAAAGCCCTACCTCGACGGCATATTGGGGGAGGGCTATCGGCTCGATCACGGACCCGGGATGATTGCGATGGACGAAGGAGCAGAAGGAGGCACCTTGCACGGCGGCGGTATCGAGCGTCCGAACTTTTCCGAAGCCTATTTCTTCAAGGATGGTCGTATCTACACCGGGCTCACAGTCGTCGAGTATATGCTCGCGGACGAAGGTCCCGGAGATGGCGGGTTAGCGGTCATTCCCGGCAGCCATAAAGCGAACCTTCCCTGTCCCCAAAGCATGAAACTGTGGGAGAAATATCAGGAGCATGTGCTCGAAGTCAATGCGGAGGCGGGCGATGCGATTATCTTCAGTGAAACCTTGACACACGGGACTTTGCCGTGGACAGCGGAGCATCAGCGGCGGGCAGTGCTATATAAATTCAGTCCCGGATTTCAGGCATATAGCGCGGGAGCGCATCAGATTACCTATCCTGACTATATTGAGGATATGACGCCGGAGCAGCGAGAGGTGATGGAAGCCCCGCACATCCGCCGCCGATAGTATTAGGGTTATTCGCTTCAACAGAAAGGAATTGGTGATCCATGAGCAATGTTCCGATGACACGCCCCGAAGAGGCATTGGCAATCCATGAAACGAGATACTTCCATTCGTCCACCTTTACAGAACTGAAAGATGGGCGCGTTCTCCACGCCGCAGGGACGCACTTCAACACATCCAATGATGGTGGAATCACGTGGTCTGAGTCGTTCTCGTGCACTGATACAGAGGAGGATCCGGTAGGCGGTGGCGGAACATCGCTCGTGCGCTTATCCGGTGATGGCATCGGTTTGGCAGCCATGCAAAGGCACTCCGAGGATACTGTCGAAAGAACGCGGCGAGAATCGCGTCTGGTTTTCTGGCGATCAGAGGATGGTGGAGAGACTTGGGCACCGCCGGTCCACATAACACCGCCGGGGATCGCTACCCATGCCTACCAAGATGTCCTGCTTCGTACCTCCTCTGGACGTATTATCCTTCCGGTGTATATTTCATTGGGGCAAAACAGTGGACCCGATGAGATCAAACCACCCGCCTCTGGGAAATTAGTCAATGGTCAATGGGTATCTACCGCTGCACACTTCTTCGACCCGCGATTCTCCGCGTCCTGCGTCTACTACTCGGATGACGATGGACTCACATGGCAACGCAATCACGATGGGGAACTGCTAATCCTAATGGATTGGAATGCATCGTACAGCTATACCAACGAGCCTACGGTGGCAGAAGTGAGTCCGGGACGGCTGTTGATGTTCATGCGCAATGGATTGGGGCGCGTTTTTCAGGCGTGGTCGGAGAACAACGGCGAGACATGGACACGACCGCAACCGACTTCCCTCGCTTCCTCTACCGCACCCGCACAGATTCGGAGGCTGCCCAACGGGCACCTCTTGGCAGTCTGGAATCAGGAGAGCGAGGACGAAATTAAACGAGGGTACAATCGAACGCGCATCTCCGCTGCAATTAGTCGGAATGGGGGCAGTGTGTGGGAGTTCTTCCAAAACGTCGAATCTATGCACGAGGAGACGCGGATTGAACCGGGACCCATCCGTCCTGTGCGTCCGTCGGAATACTACTTTGATCCGGGACTACCTGCGCCAGAACGGGAACGGGAACATATCCTCCCATTCGGTTTTCATGGGCGTTGGTCGTACCCGTCGGTGTTTGTGATGAAAGACCGTGTTCTGATTACCCATACCTATTCGTATTACGAGGAACACCCAACCCGCGCCGAGATGATTTTGAGCAGCCAGAAGGAGGGAGGCTTCAATCAGAAGTTGAAAGTGCTTCCCTTGACGTGGTTCTACGGTGGGAAGGAACCAGCGGATAATCCTATATTGGCACGAATATATGAGCAGGCGAAGCCGTAATAGATGAAAAACCAGGCTTTATTGACATTTGAGAGTTCAGTAGGTTGGGTTGAACGGCTAAAAGCAAATCGCCATTAACCACAATAACGGTTCCACCTCTCAGCTTCCCACCCGTATACATAGATATAGTGAAACCCAACAATCACCCTGTAAGTCAGGTATCTTGTCCAACCCATAGCCCCAGCGGGGCGGCATGTTTATAGATGCGCGATGTGACCTAGTGATCAAAGCCCCGGCGGGGCGACATGTGTTGCATTAGGAAATATAATCAGCGAATAGGTGATGTTAGGTAAATATGGTCGTTTTTAGTGGGGGTTGGGATATAAAAATTAAACCTACAGATTGAACTGCCAGATTAACACACGTCTAACATTTTATGGAGTTTCTCTAAAAAGTGTTAAATTCTGTTAAATTTTGTTAAGTTCTGATGATATTTGAGGGGTAGAATCCATCTGATGTGGCTTGATGCGATTCGGGACAATAGCAAAATGTCAACACGCCCTAAGCACTACACTTTTCTAGGCATATCATCGTTGAATAGGAGATAATTGATGCTAAAATTTGCTTATTTGGGTGCATGGCACAGCCACGCCAGTATGCACACCCGCGAGTCAACAGAACGTCCGGACGAGTTCAAACCCATCGGATTCTACGATCCAGATCCAGAGGTCGTTGCACGGAGAAAAGGGGAGTGGTCTGAGTCATTTCCTGACCTCACGGTTTTCCCATCAGTCGAAGCGGTATTGAACAGCGACGCTCAAGCGGTCATCGTCGAAGGCCATGTCTACCAAAATCTGGACTACGCGGAGCAGGCACTCCAAGCGGGTAAACATGTGTTGCTTGAGAAACCGGCGGGCGTCAATATAGAACAGTTGCAGCGAATCCACGAACTTTCAGAGCGCAAGGGACTATGCCTCCAGATGGCGTATATGTGGCGTTACAATCCCGCAATCCATGAGATGCTGCGGCTCGCCAAAGCGGGTACGTTTGGCGATATCTTCTACTATCGTGGACACATCCCCAAACCTATATCGTGGCACCCACAGTTGGCACAAGAGTTCAAGGTGTATCACGGCGGGATTTACTTCGAGATGGCGGGACATCTGATTGACTTGATGGTCATTCTCATGGGAGAGCCGAAGGGGGTGCAGCCTTCCTTGGGACGCCACTACGACAGCCGGTCTGAGGTGGATAATGCGGTCGTTGTCCATGAGTTTGAAAATGGACTCGGCACCATTGACACCGCTGGTATGCACATAGAGAGTGGCAAAACTCGCCGTATCGAAGTCTACGGCACAAAGGGCACCGCCATCCATACACCCATCGGTTCAGATAACCTCAGCTTGAGTTTGGGGGAGGCCGTCGAAGGTTACGCAGCCGGCTCGCAGGACGTTACCCTCACCAAGTCATCAAGCTCCGGCTCGCTGCTACGAGAACTCGCTGCCTGCATTCGAGGAGAAAAACAGCCGGACTACACACTGACGCACGATAGGGCGGTGCAGCGGACACTGTTCGCCGGTTGTGGGATAACAGATGGTATAGCACTCAGATAGGGGACAATGTTTAGTAAACTCCTAGCGGGGAAAGTCTTATGTTTGCGCGATTGCTGGCATGTGTCGGATTGCTCGCGTTTCCCTGCTTCGGACTAGTGGGGTGCGGGGATGAGGATTCGGTATCCTCTATTGAAACAGTTCCTAAGGAGGTGGTTGAAAGAGAGGTCGCCAAGTTGGTTAAGACGATTCCCGCAAATGGGGAAGTGGCTGCGGAGCTGCTACCACTTGTGCTTTATTTCGATAAGGAACCGCTAGCCGTGACCGTTAATGGGACTGCTGCCCGTGTTGAAGGGAAGAGAGCTGTTTGGTGTTTTCCGAATCCGACGCAGAAGCTTGGAGATCAGTTATTTCATATTGAATGGACGAACCCTGACGGCTCACCGAATGTCGGTGCATATATAAGGTTGACACTGGTAGTCGCTCATTTGGCGAGGGTGTCTATAGTGGCAGGGAGTGTATCTAATAATGCTACTGATGTTGATCCTGAACTGTTGAATAGGGGTGGCATTCGGTTTGACTTTGATGAACCTGTTATTAGCTTGAAGTCTAAGCTGGTTGCCGAAGATGGTGAGGACCTTGGTTGGAAGGCTGTCTGGTGGGATGACCAAATCCTTACATTTCGTCCTGGTGCGAATGGAAAGTTACTTGAAAATGGTAGAGGCTATATTATTCAGATAATGGTTTCCGAGCGGTGGACCTACCATGAGTTTGCTTGTGACTGTATGGACTGTTCGTATTTTGAGAACATTGACTGGACAATAGAGTTTAGAACTATTGGCAAATAGGCAAAATGGGAGCAAAAGCGAAATATCTAATTTTCGTCGGACATCAGTTAGTTTGACGCGAAAGCCTCAATTATCAGGAACGTGGTGCATGTTTACACATGAATCGCCTTCGTGTGGAGGGCAGTCTTATGTTTGCTAGGTTGCTGGTATGTATTGGGTTGCTCGCGTTCCCCTGCTTCGGGCTAGTGGGGTGCGGGGATGAAGCCCCGGTATCAGTTTCTGAGGAGGCAGTTGTAGGAGGGGGTGCCAAGCTGATTAAGACGGTTCCCGCAAGTCGAGCATATACTGCGGACCATCTACCAATCGTGCTTTACTTCAGTAAGGAACCGCTAGCTGTGACTGTTAATGGGACTGCCGCCCGTGTTGAAGGGAAGATAGCTGTTTGGTGTTTTCCGAATCCGGTGGAAAAACTTGGAGATCAGTTATTCCATATTAAATGCATGAACCCTGACGGTTCCTCGAATATCGGCGCATTTATAAGGTTGACAGTGTTCACGCCTGGCTTTTCGCTGCCGGCTATACTGGCAGGGAATGTGATACCACCTGGTGATGTTGATCCTGACCCGTTGAATAGGGACGGTATTTGGTTTGAGTATGATGAGCCTGTTGTTGGTGTGAAGGCTAAGCTGCTTACCGTAGATGGTGAGGATCTTGGTTGGGAGGCTGTCTGGGATGACCGAACCGTCAAATTTCTGCCTGGTGCTAACGGAAAGTTACTTGAAAATGGAAGAGATTATATTATTCAGATGGTTGTTGACGAGGCGTGGATCCACAATGAGTTTGCCTGTGACTGTATGGCTTGCTCGCGTTTTGAGAACATTGACATAACAATAGGGTTTAGAACTGTTGGCAAATAAGCAATATTTGTTTGTCCGGGAAAATTGCTATGAAAAATAGTGAAAAAACAGATACTCTTGAAATCAAGGCACTGACATTTGATGTATTCGGCACAGTTGTGGATTGGCGCGGCAGTATTATCCGCGAAGGCGAAGCGTTTGGAGCAGCTCGCGGACTCGCTGTGGATTGGGCAAAGTTTGCGGACAAGTGGCGAGGTGGATACGGTCCATCGATGAATCGCGTCCGTCAGGGTGAACTGCCGTGGCTAAACATAGATGCTCTGCACCGTATGATTCTGGACGAACTGCTCGACGAGTTCGAAATTACAGGGTTGAGCGAAGCGGAGAAAGACCACCTCAACCGCGTGTGGCACCGCCTTATGCCGTGGTCAGACGCTATCAGTGGGCTGCAGCGATTGCGGGAACGATTCATTGTGGCGCCCCTATCCAACGGCAACATCGCCTTGCTCACCAATATGGCGAAACACGCCGGGCTACCGTGGGACTGCATCCTGTCATCGGAGTTGGCGAAGCACTACAAACCCGATCCGGAGGTATATCAAACCGCCGCAGACCTGCTAGGCCTTCCCCCAAGCGAAGTGATGATGGTCGCCGCACACCCCGGTGACCTGCTCGCCTCAGCAGCTGTTGGATTTAAGACCGGATTTGTGCCTCGACCGGAAGAATACGGACCGCGCCGCAATCCCGATCTGGAACATGATGCCGCTTTCGATGTCATAGCGAACGACTTTAATGATCTGGCAAGCCAGTTGGGAGCATAGAACAAAAATGTTCGTCGGTGTGGATGGATGCAGGGCCGGTTGGCTCGCCATCGGGCTGGAATCGCAGAGCGGGTGGCAGGTCAATGTCTTTCCAGATGCGTATAGTTTGTGGGATCATCACCGACAGGCGTCTTTGATACTGATCGACATCCCTATCGGCTTGAAAACGGACAGCAGCGCCGAGCGTCGTTGTGATCCGATAGTCCGGAAGCTGCTCGGCCCAAGACGTTCGAGTCTGTTTCCAGCGCCGTGCCGGGGTGCAATCTATGCGTCGTCATATCAGGAGGCTGGTGATATCAACCAACGGCTAACAGGCAAACGGTTATCCGTTGAAAGCTGGAACATTATTCCCAAAATTCGTGAGATGGACTACCTCCTTTCCGCCGACACCACCGCGAGAGGATGCATTAGAGAAATTCACCCGGAACTCTGCTTTTGGGGGTTGGCGGGCCAGCCGATGCAACACGCCAAAAAGCGGAGCGAGGGATTGGCAGAGCGAACAGAACTCCTCCAGTCAATTTACCCGCAGACTACGAATATAATTCACTATACGTTATCTACTTATAGACGCAAAGATGTCGCGAGAGACGATATTTTGGATGCCTTGTGTGCTGCCGTGACGGGGCTGGTAGGAGGAGAAAATCTCGCGTCAATTCCGCAAGAACCCGAGTTTGATGAACGTGGCTTGCGGATGGAGATGGTGTACTGTCCGCACGCCGTAGTGAAATCTCTATGTGATAATGATGCGTAACGAGTAGTGCGTAAAAAGAATAATGAGTAAGACGTAAAGAGTTATCCAGCTAACAATTCTCTCTTGACACTGCGATTGGGATTCAAACCAATTTCAAAGATGCCGTTATTTGTCCCATGCTCCCTTACGCATTATTCATTACGTATTATTTGTTTCTACGCATCACGCATTACGTATTATGTACTCGCCACAACGATAATCGTGTGATTTCCATAACCTATAACTGAACAGGCTTATAGTAGGAGAAACAGAAATGCAACTCAATCAAGACCAATTCATGGAAGAAGGGTACTTGGTTCTGCGAGAGGTCGTCCCACCAGCGGAACTGGAAGACTTACGCGCTGGATATGAGCGGATGGTTGATCGACAGCGGGGTATCTGGTCACGCGAACGTAATCCAGATGATCCACCGGGCGGCGTATGGGAGACAGGGGCACAGCCTCGATTGATGCTGCATCGGCGTCCTTTGGTGGACTTGATCGATAAAGCAACCGCGAACACGGCGGAAATCTGGCTACACGAAAACACGCAAGGCGTTAGCACGCAGCTGATGGGAGAACCGGATGCAGCGGTCACGGAAATGATGATGATGTGCAGCCCGGGACGTGACCGGGGCCCTGCTGTCTGGCACCGCGATATCCATCCCGTTGACACCGCACCGCTACAGGGATACATAGATGACATCATAGAGAATGGACCGAGATATGTTCAGTGGAACATCCCACTCTACGATGACAGTGTGCTCTGGGTTGTGCCCGGCAGCCATCTACGCATTAACACCGAAGAGGAGAACCGTCAGCTTCTAGCGGATCCTCGTGTCCCTCTGCCTGGCAGTATCCAGACACATCTCAACGGAGGCGATGGCGTGGTCTACATCACCCCTATCCTTCATTGGGGCAGTAACTACAGCGCAAAGCTACGCCGCACCATTCACGGTGGATTTTGCAACTTCACGAAATATGAAAACCTGAACTATACGAAAAATCTGTCCGCTGAAGCCCAAGCGACCTTAGAACGGTGGGACAAGCGGAGCGAACGGATGCAGGGGCACACTGAATCTGCGCTGCGTGCTGTGATTGGAAACAGCGGCTCTGCCTACCACGCTGCACTTGAGGAGATACATCCGGGCAGAGGCGAAAAAGGAAAACTGCTGACGACCATTTTCTTGTGCAAGGCGGCGTTCTTTGTTAATCTCCACAGAAACCCAGACCTTGAGGACGGACCGGAAGACCTGCGTAGGCGGGGTACGAGTGCCCATCCGACCACGTTGAATTGGGGACCCGAATTTGCGGATCGGTTCACACCGCAGGAGGCGGAGACCTTATGGGAGCGGTTTAAACTGCTTGACGCCAAACTGCAGAGGGACGAGGAGCATTTTATCCCCGGCTTCCAGTCAGGACCAATGCGTTACTGTTTTAATGAAACTCCTGCCCATTTTGGTGTTGAGGAATTCATTGCGAGCTGGAAGAGTTGACAACTGTCCGAAGGGATAGTACTGTTAGGCAACTAAATTTTGGAGGAGGACAAGTAGATGATCGTTGATGTACATAGCCATTGTCTTCAACCGGAGCACATGAGTGAAGCTAACCATCGCGCTAACGAACGGGCGGGCTATCCGCCGATGCCACCACTGTCGCCCGAAACGTACCTCAAAGCCATGGAGGTTGTCGACAAAGCCATTGTGTTCGGTGTGCGGGGCGTTTCTGCCGGAATGCACAGCCCCAACGATTTCACCGCTGAGTGGGTCAAGCACGCACCGGACAAACTGATCGGTTTCGCAGCGATAGATCCAACCGAAGAGGACCACTTGGAAGAGGTTGACCGATGCGTATCCGACTTGGGACTCCGTGGCATCAAGCTCTACCCCATGCTGGGGCGATACGATCCCACTGATCCCACCGTCGCCTTTCCCTTATACGAAAAGGCGCAGCGGATGGGATTGCCGATCCTATCGCACATGGGGACACATCCGGGACCTCGAGCGATGCTCAAATACAGTTTGCCGATACTGATTGACGAAGTTGCCCAAGCGTTTCCAGACCTCAAGTTTATCATGGCGCACATGGCACACCCGTGGCAGCGAGACTGTGCCGTTGTCTTGCGAAAGCATCCTAATGTCTACGCGGATGTCTCCGGTGGTGGATGGGTCCGTCAGTGGCAGGGGTGGGAAGGGTTGGTTGGCATGGTTGAGTGGGGTGTAACAGACAAACTCCTTTTCGGTTCTGATTTCCCGTTATGGACGCCGCAGGAGGGCATGGACGGGCTGCGCCGGTTGAACGATCAACTTGAAGGCACGAAGCTGCCGCGTATCCCGGAAGATGTGATCGAAGGAATCATCCATCGGGATGCGCTTGCGCTTCTTGAGTTGGATTGAGCGGGCGGTAAATTTGCTGTGCAGCGCTCGGAAGGAAACTTTTCAGATGGAACGTATGCGCGTAACTGAAATCAAAACCTTTCTCGTCGGTGGAAGCTGGCGCAACTGGCTCATTGTGAAAATAGAGACCGATGCAGGCATCCACGGTGTTGGTGAAGCAACTCTTGAAGGCAAGTCGAAAACAGTCGAGGGTGCAGTGGTGGAATTAGCGCGCTATATGGTTGGACAGGACCCCTTCGCCATAGAAAAGCACTTTCAGGAGATGTATCGGCGTGCATTCTATGCCGGCGGTGAGGTATTGACCAGTGCAATCAGCGGTGTCGAGACCGCCTTGTGGGATATCAAAGGCAAAGCGCTCGGTGTGCCGGTATACGAACTGCTCGGCGGTCGCACGCGCGACCGAATCAAGCTCTATGCGAACGCATGGTATAAGCAGGGCATGAGTCCCGAAGAATTTGAGGGTGCAGCGAAACAGATAGTAAAACTTGGCGCGAAGGGGTTGAAATTCAATCCTTGGGGCGGGCGTCCTGGTATCGATTTCTATCGACTGGATAACAATATTTTGAACACCGGAATTGACGCTGTAGCAGCGGTGCGGGAAGCCGTTGGACCGGATATTGACCTATACATTGATTGCAACGGAATATTCAACACCGCCGCCAATGCAGTCAGAGCCGCAAAAGGGGTCGAGCAATACAACATCAGCTTCTTCGAAGAGCCCGTTCCCCACGAAAATCTTGACGCGATGGCTTATGTGCGAAGCAAGATTGACATTCCGGTTGCCACAGGTGAACGACTATTCACCATCTTCAGTTTTCAGCAGCTGCTTGAGCGCGGCGGTGCAGACATCGTTCAGCCGGATATGTCGCACTGCGGTGGGATGCTTGAAGCGCGGAAGATTGCCGCAATCGCAGATTCACACTATGCAGCATTCGCCCCACATAACCCCAACGGGGAGGTGTCCTACGCTTCGTCCGTTCAGCTTGCCGCGTGCGTTCCGAACTTCATGGTATTAGAGCATTTTCCGCCCGAACCGTGGCGCTTTGATGTTTGCACAAATCCGATGGTCGTCGAGGATGGTTGGCTCGAAATTCCAGACCGTCCGGGATTGGGCGTCGAATTCAACGAGGAGGCCGCGCTGGAGCATCCCTACGAACCGGTTGACCTCTATAACCTACACCGTCCAGAGTTGCAACAGAAGACACCTCGGTATACTGGCAAACTGCGGTAGTATATTAGCCACTTCCTGATACTTGAGTTAGTTATATGAGAACTTAGAAGGACTTTCTGATTATGCTTGATGTCGAACTTATCGATTCTGCTGAAGTTGAACGAGCAGCAGCTATCTTCCACCGAGATGGGTTCGTGCCTATCAAAGATGCGCTTAATCCTGAACAGCTTGCATATGCTCAATCGGGAGCAGCCCGCGTTATCGCGCAGCAGATGAGGGACGTTCCACTTGAAGACGCAAACCGAGGATATGCGCGCTACTCCTTCGGTCCACAGCTTCAGCACCCAGAGTGGGTTCAGCTTATTGACTTACCAACCATTCTGCCGATAGTGGATGCGATTTGGGGAAGTTCCGACTACATCTGTTCCGGTGGTGGAGGTGACTATTCGACGCCCGGAGCGAAAGAGCAACACCTGCACGCCGATATCCGAGATGTTTTCAACGATCCATTGAATTTAGTGACAATTCACGATGTACCGCCGCCGTATATTGTTGTAAATTTCCTGATGGTTGAGTTCAAAAAAATTAACGGTGCCATTCGGTTCGTGCCGGGAACCCAGCGCACACGTCAGCCCGTTCCGACGATGGAGGACGAACCAGATCGCATGAAGGAGTCAATTATCTGTGCGCCAGCCGGAACAGCGCTTATCCGAGATGTGCGCTGCTGGCATGGAGGCACCGCCAATAATTCCGACGAGATTCGACCGATGACCAGTGTCGGATATTTCGCACCTTGGTTCCGTTTGCCCAATCTAGAGACCTCGCTCCCGCGTCCGCTCTATGAAACGCTGTCCCCGCGTGGCAAGGAGCTGGCTCGCTATATTGTTCAACCGTGATGGGTTTCTGTGCTTGATCCCAATTTTGCTTTATCTTCAGACAATCCAAAAAAGGAGATGTACCGATGAACGCTCTCGATCTACGTCAACTCCCCGCAGCCTCTGAAGTTTATCTCTGCTATGACGAAGGCTACTTCCCTGTTATCATCAATCCACAAGCGGAAGAAATCCTCGCTGTCTTGCGGGGTGGAGCGGGACATGTGGGTATCACCGGACGGTTGGACGCGGTGCGTTCGCTGGATGCCGGTAAAACTTGGGAGACGCCAACTGTTATCGTGGATACCGAAGTAGATGACCGCAATCCAGCGGTGGGGCAAGCCCCCGATGGGACGGTTGTGCTCGCCTACCATGCCCAAGGCTCCTACGACGAGAACGGGGCTTGGGCGAGAGACTTGCGCCGCGTTCAGATGCGGATCACACGATCTCATGATGCCGGCGCGACGTGGGAAGCATCTCAACCGCTCAACTATATCCCGATGGAAAAACACTCTGCTTATGGCCGCATCTGTACCTTAACTGATGGAACAATGCTCATGCCGATCTATGGGAGTGATATCGAGGAAACTGATCGGACGGACGACTGCGCTTACATCCTGCGCTCACGCGACAACGGGCAAACGTGGGGCGATCCCACTCTGATTGCTGTAGGCTACAACGAAACAGGACTCATTTCATTGCCTAACGGTGATTTGCTGGTTGCCATGCGCTCCGGCGATCAACGCGCTCTGCTATCGGTGTCCCATTCTGTCGATGGTGGGGAAACATGGACTGAGCCAACCCCCGTTACTCATGACCGCGAGCATCCCGCCGACTTAACGCTCCTTTCCAACGGCTGGATCATCCTATTCTTCGGTGTGCGGCATGAACCTTTTGGTGTAGGTGCACTTGTCAGCAAGGATAATGGGCAGACGTGGGAAGAACGGCGGCTGATTGTGTGTGACGATCTTGGTGATAACGACTTGGGCTATCCTTCCACAGTCAAGATAGGTGATCAACTCGTAACGGCATACTACAGCGCACCGCGAAAGTGGAATGCGCCGGATTTTCGTGGCGAAGGCACTTTCGCCCGTGCACTACTTTACAGTGAAAGTGCGTTGTTGGCGGCGATTATGTGAAAGCAAATATACCTTTCGCCCTGTTAAAGATAAAGCGAGGAGGGGTGCAAGATGAAAGACAAAAATAAAACAAAAGCACAACTCATTGACGAACTCGTAGAGATGCGTCACCATGTTGCAGAATTAGAACAGATGGGGGCGCAGTATAAGGGCACTTTGGAGAGTTTGGAACAGTCAGGCAGAACCTATTACGATCTCTACGATAATGCTCCGGATATGTTCGTCTTTGTAGACGCTAAGACAACTAACATTATCCGATGCAATCAAACAGTAGTCCAAGCGTTGGGCTACAGTAGAGAAGATATCATCGGTCATTCTATTTTCGAGCGATATCATCCAGATTGTATCGAGAACGCCCACAAGGTCTTCCAATCGTTTGTGGATACTGGTGAAGTCCATGGTGCTGAACTTATGTTGCAGCGGAAAGATGGGAGCAAAATCGATGTGAGCTTGAACGTTTCATCAATTCGTGATGAAGAGGGAAATGTCCTTTACGGCAGGTCTGTCTGGCGTGACATCACCCGGCGTAAGCGAGCGGAGAAGGCGCTCCGGCGGAGCGAAACGAGATACCGTACCCTGTTTGGCGAATCCAGAGATGCTGTTTATATGAACACCCGCGAAGGCAAAATCCTTGACGTCAATCAAGCAAGCGTGGATCTGCTTGGTTATTCCCGTGACGAGTTAATCGGAATGAATGTCCGTAGATTGTACGTCTACCCTAAGAATCGGAGCGTGTTTCAGCGAGAGATTGAGCAGAAGGGATCCGTAAGAGACTATGAATTGAAATTCAGGAGAAAGGATGGAGCACAGATAGACTGCTTAGTTACTTCAACGGTACGGCGGGCAGCTGACGGAACTGTGTTAGGATATCAAGGCATTATCCGTGACATCACCGAGCAGATGAAAGCGGAAAAAGCACTCCACGAGAGCGAGCAGCGATTCCGTCAACTGGCGGAAAATCTGCGTGAGGTCTTCTGGTTGAGTTCCCTTGATGGCAGCCAAATCTATTTCATCAATCCCGCGTATGAGGAGATTTGGGGTCGCAGCCGCGAGAGTCTAATAGCACAGCCAGATACTTGGTTAGATGCTGTCCATCCGGAGGATCAAGAAGGGGTACTTGCCAATTTCGAAAAACAGCGCCGCGGGGAATTTGTCGAGTACGAGTATCGGATTGTGCGTCCTGATGGCGAAATTCGCTGGATAGAAGCCAATGTTTTTCCTGTCCGAAACGAAGAGGGGGAAATCTATCGCTGTGCGGGGAGCGCACAGGAAATCACCAAACGCAAACGGGCAGAGGCGCTGGCGGAATCGCAGCAGCAACAGTTGATTCAGGCGGACAAGATGGCATCGCTTGGTATCTTGGTCTCCGGAGTAGCGCATGAAATCAATAACCCAAATAATTTCATTATGCTCAACGGAGAAATCCTCTCCATGGCTTGGCAAAACGTCATGCCAATCCTCCAAAAATATTACGAAGAGAATGGCGATTTTCTATTGGCGGGCATGCCTTACACCCGGGCACATGAGAAAATAGGTCAACTGATTTATGGAATATCGGAGGGTGCCACACGCATTGGCAAAATTGTCGAAGCACTGGGCGGCTTTGCACGTCAGGACGCGGGGGATTTAAATCAGTCGGTTGACCCCAACGCAGTTGTCGAATCCGCGATGGTTATCGTGAACAATCTAATTAAAAAATCAACCCATCAGCCTACTGTGGAGCTGGAAGAGAACCTGCCCAAAATTCGCGGAAATCCACAGCAGCTTGAGCAGGTTATCATCAATTTGATCACCAATGCGTGCCAAGCCCTCCAATCCCCTCAAAAGTCCCTGTTCGTTTCAACATCGTATAACGAAACGGCTGACCTGATTACCATCAGGGTGCGAGATGAGGGGGAAGGGATTCCGCCCGAAAACTTGAACCACATCATCGAGCCCTTTTTCACTACCAAGCGCGACACCGGGGGCACAGGTCTAGGTCTGTCGGTTTCTTATAATATCGTGAAGAACCATGGTGGACATCTACATTTCACTTCAAGATTTGGCAAAGGCACAACCGCCACTGTTATGTTACCTGTCTCTCGCCGAACTATGCTGGAGTAAGCGTTAATTTTTCGGTTCACGTTGTTAAGAAATTGTGCGATGGAAATGTAGGGGCGGGGTTAGGGAGCCTGACTCCTGCTACTCGATTTCCAATGAACAAACTGTTTTCACGTTTCACGCATCACGTTTTACGCTCTTTCGATCTCTCTTTGGGAATGGAGATGAGTGCATGAATCCAACCACCCCGATAAAATCGGGCTTCAAAGCAACTTTTCCTGCCCTTCCTGTTTTACTCGTAGATGACGAAGCACAGTTCCTCTTCAGCGCTAGTTTAAGTTTGAACTCGGAGGGCATTGATAATGTTGTACAGTGCCAAGACAGCCGTGAGGTCATGTCGATCCTCTCCGAAGGGGACTGTTCCGTCGTTGTGTTGGATATGCTGATGCCCCATCTATCGGGTTGGGATTTACTCCCAATGATTGTGCGGGATTTCCCAGACATCCCGGTAATCATCATCACAGCAATCAATGAAGTCAAAACAGCGGTTGATTGTATGAAGGAAGGAACTTTCGACTACTTGGTAAAACCTGTGGACAAGGTGCGGTTGGTAACGACAGTCCAACGGGCGATAGAGGTTAGGGAGTTACGCGATGAGAACACACGACTCAAGGACTATCTGCTTTCCGACAAGCTAGAGCAGCCCGATGTGTTTGCCGATATTATCACCCAGAACCCTGTTATGCGATCTATCTTCCAATATATCGAAGCGATCGCCGAAAATGCGCTACCGGTACTGATTACTGGGGAGACCGGTGTGGGTAAAGAGTTGGTTGCTCAAGTGCTCCACCGACTCGGTGGACGGACGGGCGAATTGGTTACAGTCAATGTGGCGGGGCTGGACGACCACCTGTTTGCAGACACCCTCTTCGGACATAAAAAAGGGGCGTTTACTGGAGCAGATGCAGCGCGTGACGGATTGGTTGAGCAGGCGTCCGGAGGGACACTGTTTCTAGATGAGATAGGGGACCTCAGCGTGGAATCGCAGGTTAAATTGCTGCGCCTCTTGCAGGAAGGGAAGTACTATCCGCTGGGCGAGGATGTCCCGAAATTGACCGATGCCAGAATTATCGTCGCAACAAACCGGGACATTGAGGTCCTAATGAAAGCGGAAACATTCCGCAGAGACTTGTACTATCGACTCCAAACCCATCATATTCATGTGCCACCGCTCCGTGATCGACGGGATGATTTGCCCTTACTGGTTGAACACTTTCTCGAAAAAGCAGCAAGACAACTCGATAAGAATAAGCCGATGGTCCCCCCAGAATTTTTTACACTGCTTGGGGTGTACCACTTCCCCGGTAATATCCGGGAACTTGAGAGCATGATTTTTGACGCTGTTAGCAGACATAAGCGCGGCGTACTTTCCATAAAATCCTTCAAAGCCAAGATCGGTAATCAAGCCCCCGCAAGCCGAGGAAGCGATGCCGAAAATGGTCGAGAAAATACGCTGCCGTTCACAGATCTACTGCCGAATTTGGATCAACTGCCCGCCTTGAAAGATGCTGAACAGTTGTTGATTGCAGAAGCACTCAAACGTTCAGACGGAAACCAAACCATCGCCGCCCAACTCTTGGGCATGTCGAGACAGGCGCTGCACAACCGTTTGAGTCGTGCCCGTAAGTCTATGGAGTAGTGAGGGCACTGTCGCCCCTCCCGCCGATATATCGCATTCTGTTTACGCCATTGTTAGACGTTCTGCTAACACCTTTCTAAGGTTTTGCTAACAGATGCTAATGACATGCAAACAAAGCTGGCCTCAACAAGTACACAAATCCCCCTGCCATTACCATTATCGGCCTACCATAGGGTCATTTATGGTGAATTTTAAAAATAAATAGACACTTTCGCCCCTCACCACGGTCAATGTGATTTACCCAAGCTCGCTGGTGGGGTCGCTTTGCCGATTACGCCGACAAGCACAATCATCGTGAGTAGATAGGGAAGGCTGTTCAGTAACTGGGGCGGGATGTGCCAACGATTGGCCAGTTCCAACGCACTTGCGAATCCGAACAGCAGGCACGCAGCACCGGCGCCGAGAGGTTTCCATTTGCCGAAGATGACCGCTGCCAATGCAACATATCCACGCCCGGCGGTCATTCCTTTTGTAAAATAGTGTGCTTCAGATGCCAGAAGACACCCGCCGATTCCAGCGAGGGTGCCGCTGATCACTACGCCGAAGTACTGTTGCCTCGACCGACTGAGTCCGAGGGCATCTAACGCTTCGGTGGACTCACCTGCTGCACATAGGCGGAGTCCCCACACGGATTTAAATAGGACGATTTGGCTGATAAGTACAAGGATAAGTGTCAGATATACAACGAACGAGTACGATCCAATCAGTGGTAGATCCCAATGACTCAACCCCTCCACCCGCCGAGATGTTGCACTGCGTCCAAGAAACTCTGTAATACCAACTGCCAATAGGTTGATTGACACCCCACTGACGATTTGGTCCGCTCGAAACGTAATAGACGCTATCGCGTGGAGCAACCCCATCCCACCCCCAAGAACAACGCCAATGAGTAATCCGATCCATGGGGAAGCAGAGGCATGGGCTCCAATTACATAGCCAAATGCGCCCATAAGCATCATGCCCTCAAGTCCGATGTTGACCACGCCAGACCGCTCCGAGTAGACACCGCCGAGTGCCGCCAACGCCAACGGCGCTGACATACGAACTGTCGTCGGGATAAGCTCAAAAAACATTAACGGGATTTCCTTTAAATGCGGGGAATCTCAGAGTGTTGTAGGTTGGGTTGAACGGTAGTGAAACCCAATGCCGATTAAACCAATCAATCACGTTTCACAGCCTGTCCCGATTTATCGGGGCATCACGTTTCGCGTCATTGGCACAGGTGCACTTTGACTGCACCAGAACTCTTATCGGCAGAAACTCTAAAGGCTTCGGTGACATCCATCAGTGGGAATCGATGGCTCACTAATTTTGTCGCATCTACCCTACCCGACGCGATGAGTTCAATTGCCGCATCAAAATCGGTGTCCATGCCAGTGTACCCGTAGCAATTAGAGCCGGTAACGATCGCCTCTGATGCAACGATACGCCCCAAATTTACCTTAAGTGGCTCATAATATCCGGCGACCAGGACGACATATCCGCAACTCCTAACCATAGCCATCGCGTCATCGAAGTTATGTCCACCCCCGACAGTTTCAATGACCGCATCCATTCCGCGCCCACCGGTGATATCCTTTACATACTCTTTGGGATCCGTCTCGCCGACGTTCACCACATGGTCAGCCCCCAAATCCTTTGCGAGTTGGGCTTGCTGATCATACTTGACGGTGATGAGCGTCTCTTTGACACCCGCCGCAACCGCCGCTGCCAAGGCGAACTGTCCGATGGTTCCGCCACCGATAATTGCAACTCTGTCCTGATATGTTGCCTGCGCCTGTCCTACTGCACGATAGGAAACCGCAAGCGGTTCCACTAAAGCGCCTTCTTCGAAACTCATGCTCTCCGGCAGCTTGAAAAGGCCCGAAGCGTGAGCGGTAGTATACTCCGAAAAGCCACCGTGTGTGTTCTGGGAAACCCATTTACGTTCCAAGCAGTGGTTATAGTAACCTTTCCGACAGTAGATGCAATTCCTACAGTGTGAGAAACATTCAATAGTGACCTTATCGCCCAGCTGGAGCGTCGTAACGCCTTCCCCAAGCTCAACAACGACACCACACGTTTCATGGCCCGCGGCAAGACTATCGGATTGACCCCAATGGCCAAAGTAGCTATGGAGATCGCTGCCGCAGATACCTGTGCACTTGGTGTCAATCGTAACATACCCCGGTTCAGGAGGCTTTTTCTCTACTTCTTGGATGCCTATTTGCTCGATACCGGTATAAATTGCTGCCTTCATCGTATCCATAGCGATTTCTCCCTCGGTTCCGCAAGTAGGGAACGCAGATCTGCGTTCCCTACCACTGCCCGTTACCTTTTAATTTTGGCGGATGAATTTCTGCATCCGAGCGTTGTCACCCAACATCACTTCGCCCATGTAGAGGTCGCCGCGCGAATCCATCCAGAGACCGTGAGCGCCGCCCAGGAATTCGCCCGGTACTTCACTCGACACCGCACCGCCCCATCGAGTAATTAGTTCGCCATCTAACGTGTAGATCAGGAACTCATGATCCAGTCCAGCGACATAAACCACCTCGTCGTTGGGATCAAAATAGATTGTGTTGGGCTGTGGAACATCGGTCCACTCAGTCAAGTAATTCCCATTGGTATCGAAAATCTGGAGACGGTTGTTCGAACGGTCACAGATCCAGACGCGGTCCTCTTTATCTATGCGGACACAGTGAGACAGGGCGAACTGTCCAGGTCCATCACCTCGATCTCCCCACGACAGCAGCAGTTCACCCTCGGGCGAGTACTTGTGGACGCGTGCGTTTCCGTAACCGTCTGAGATAAACAACTCACCGGTGGAGGCAATCGCCAAGTCGGTCGGAGAATTGAATGGATCCCCATCCGCCGGTGCTGCAGCGCCGGGTGTACCCAACGTCATCGCTAGTTCCCCATTTCGATTAAATTTGAAGACACAATGATTATCATTATCGATACAGTACACATTATCTTCACCGTCAATGTAGATGCCGTGTGCTGCCTTAGGGGGAAGAACGTCGCTACCCCACGTTTCTAAGAAATTTCCATCCCGATCGAAAACCGCCAGCGGGTTTTCGCTTCGCGAGTAGACAAAAACCCGATCTTTCGAATCAGTTGCCACCGCTGGGATCCACCCCCACTCCCAACCGTCGGGTGTTTCGCCCCAATTTTCTGCGACTGTGTATCTATATTTACCTGTGCCAAAGGCCATGCTGTATCCCTCCAGATACTTTTTTATGGTGAACAATATAAATATGTAGACACTTTCGCTCCCCCTGTTTGGTAGGCGCTGTTTCTAACTGCGCCTATGCGGTGCGGTTAAGAACCCTCGCCGGTACAGAGTGTATAAGTAATTCTAAAGTTCACCATATATATCCTGTATAGACAGTCAGAATCTTGAACCTTAGTTTATGAAGATACAGGAAAACGATCTTCCTGTCAAGCCCAAAATTTGACTCGAGGAGGCTTAAGGAAAGCGTCAGGCTAATGCCATCGGAAAATGGGAACGTCCGATATTTTTATTGACGAGGAGGTAGAAAATGGATAAAATTGCGCTTGTATCTCTCCAGAATAGGGGCGAAGATATGGAAGGCACGGTTGAATTAGTCAGACGCGATGTGCTGTTATCAAATTCAGGGCTATACGGTATCCCGGACGAACAGTTACATTTTCCCTACCTGTATGAGTCCGATAATGGAAACTGGTACATGACGTATCGTGAGGGACCACACTTCGAGTCAACCTTCGGTCCCGGCAATCGTGTCCAGTGTATCCAATCGAGGGATAGAGGGCGAACATGGCTTCCGTGGATGGGACTGCAAGTTGAGCCTTTCTTGCGTCAGTTCTTTGTTACGCGGCTACAGGATGGGGGGCTTATCAGTTACCGCTGCGGGATGACCAGCCTCCACGAGTCCTCCAATGGCACACTCAAGGGCACGGCGATTATTCTACGCTCACAGGATGAGGGGGCAACCTGGTCCCGACATGATGTGCCGGTAACTAATCTGCCTTTCAGTTTGGACAGTCAGTTAATCTCGCTCTGGGGACATGTGGTTGAGATGCCTGATGGTCGCCTGCTATGGCCCGCCTACAGTCGGGAAGGCAATACAATATCTGGAATTGTTCAGTCTATAGATGGTGGAGATCGTTTTGACTGGCTCGCAAACGTGTGCGAAGCCAACACTGTCGGCGAGCGGCGTGAACCAGGACTGATACGACTACCTTCGGGAGAGCTCCTTGCCCTAATCCGATGTGGTACGCAACCCGCCCGGCCGATGGTAGAGGTTCGGTCCTCCGATGACGGACAGACGTGGAGTTCGCCACGCAGGCTTGCTCGCCCCGGTGTATGTCCCCAAGTGATGATGCTGGGAAACGGTGTCTTGGTGTGCAGCTACGGCACCCGGAGATATATGCACGTCATGGCAAGCTGGGATGGAGCAGGACGCCAATGGTCGGAACCTTTGGTGCTCTATGAAGGTCAAACTTCAGGTTATAGCAATCTCCAAGCGTTAGCCGATGACCGTTTCCGGGT
This sequence comes from Candidatus Poribacteria bacterium, assembly GCA_965204355.1. Classification (GTDB taxonomy): domain Bacteria; phylum Poribacteria; class WGA-4E; order WGA-4E; family PCPOR2b; genus PCPOR2b. The sequence goes on along the minus strand of OZ241983.1, from coordinate 4,327,354 downwards.
TGTCTATCAGGAGGGATCGTTTGATGCCCATCAGGAAGGCGGCAATCGGTTGGTCCGCTCCGAGATCCAAGTGAATTAGGACCTACGCAGCCAACTGTAGGTGCTTGCATCCCGATTTATCGGGGCGGGGCATCTTGCCCCGCACTGAAATGCGTAAGTCCTATGACTAAAAGTTGAATCGCAGCGCTCTCCGTGAGACACCATTTTGATTTGACCTCATGCGACTGTGGACCCATCACCGACTAAGGTTGTGCGGTGAAGAACGCGTTTGTACTTCCCGCGATCCCAAGACCGTCCCCGATGTAAGCAGCAACGGTTATCATACACGACGAGGTCATGCACCCGCCATGTGTGGCGATACACAAACTGCGGTTGGGTCGACCATTCGAGCAATTCCTTTAACAGGGCTTTGCCCTCTTCAACTGTCAATCCGTGAACATGAGTGGTGTACGAGCCGACCAAGAGTGCTTTCTTGCTAGTTTCGGGGATGGTGCGCACCAATCGATGATTGACGGGAGGCGTATCTTTCTGGAACGCTTCGCTCATCAGGTTCGGAGCGATCTGCGCCCGTGAGTGTGCGATGCTATGCTCGGCGATTAGTTCCTCTATATCTGCTTTCTTCTCATCAGGCAGGGCTGCATAGGCGGCGGTGAGACTGGCAAATTCAGTGTCGCCGCCTTCGGGAGGCACGATCTTGGCGTAGAGCAGCGAGCCACGCAGGGGCACACGCTTGAACGAGCCATCGGAGTGCCAGAGCGTGTTGGCAACGGTATACAGCGTGCGCGGATCTTCCGGCGGAATGATGTCGCCGTTTTCGTCGAGGTTGGAGATGATCCCAATAGGTCCACCATCGCCGATTGGGTCATTTGGCATCGTCATTTCGAGCGGGCCAAACCCTTCGCTGAACGTAACATGTTGTTCGTCAGTGATCTCCTGATCATGGAATACAAGCACCCCATACTCGCAAAGTGCACCGCGAAGTTGCTCAAATGTTTCGGTATCAATGGGCGAAGTGATGTCAACACCTTCAACTTCTGCCCCGATATGTTCTTCCAGCTTCCTAATTGTGAGGGTCATTCTATTTCCTCATGAATCTGAAATGTTAAACAACAGAGTCAAAGTAGTATTTCAAGCCGAATGCAGTATAACATCTATAAGGAGAGGATGCTATGCGTCGTTTTAATCGAACTCCCTGTTTCACCGGACCAGATGATCCCGAAAGGGGTCAGGTCCGAGGTGTCCTTGAACTCGGAGAAACCGTTATCATCGAAACCGTTGGCGGAGCGGACAACGACTATGAAGCTGCCGGTGAAACCAAGGCAGGGATGATAACCTCTGGTCAAAGCCATCAGCGCAATTCGCGTCCCGGTGGTCCCTTCGAGATCCGCGGCATTGAGCCGGACGACTGGGTGTCCATCGAGATTATTGATATGGAGGTGGGACCCTACGGCTTCTACCGCAACGGTGGTCCAAATTGGGGCAACTGGCGTTGTGTGGCTCCAGTGCGCGACGGGCTTATTCATTTTCCGCCCGACTTCGTGGTACCGGTGCGACCGATGATCGGTGTTGTTGCGCTTGAATCGTGGGCACCCAGCGGGATAGACCACGGCGGCAATATGGATTTCAACGCCATCCAGCCCGGCAGCACGGTACATATTCGCGCCCAGAAGCCCGGCGGTTTCCTCTCTCTTGGTGATGTCCATGCCCGTATGGGAGATGGAGAGCTGACCGGCGCCGGAGTCGAAATCGACTCAGCCATCACCCTCAAGGTGGATCGCTCACCCGGTTTTCCAAATAGTGCTCCCGTGGTCGAAACTACCACCGTGGTGGAGAGTGCCGAAGAGTACCTCACCAGTGCTATAGCAGACACCTGGGCAGAGGCACTAAGATCCGCTTGGACCGAGATGGTGGCGCTGATTGTTGATCGCTACGACACCAGTGTGGAATACGCCAATATGATTGTCGGTACGATAGCGGATGCGCGGCCCGGCTTCGCCACCGGCTACATGGGAGGCTACCTGACCTGCCAATTAGCCGTAACCAAAGAATTGCGTCGCACCGGGAAGCCTTACGAGCCATAGATACCGGTTGTAGCCTATTCAATTGACGCTACAGTCCCAGTACCTCTGCTTGTCTGCAAGCGGACTGAATCAGGTTCCGCACCCGATTGCCCCTATTGTGCTCCGGTCGTTCATGAAGCCAGCCTAACAACGCCAATGACCGGATTAACAGAAATATGGGGAGTAACTCAATTGCTGCATCCGATATAGGGCGTTCTGATCGGTAACCTGCAATGAGTGCATCGCGCGCGACCTCGAAATGGGGCGGCTTGCGATACGCATCGAGTGCGACGGCGATTTCGTACTGATGCCAACCGAAACCAGAATCGTCAAAGTCGATCACGTGTAACTGGTCGCCGTTGACAAGCAGATTATGAGGATGCAGATCCGCATGAATTAGGCTATATGTTCCTCCTTCTTTGCTATAATCGGACAATACGCGATGGATGGCACGACGGGCATTGAGGATGTGCTCCCGCTCCGCTGCTTTCAGCTCTGGCAGGACCCAGAACGGTCCCCAAAAGGGAGCATCGCCCATAAATCCGTCCGCATCGAATGCGTGTCGTTGGAAGTCCTCCGGAATTTCCCAACTGACCGCCTGGTTGTGGATTCTAGCTGCGATCCTTCCAAGCTGCTCAAAATGCCGCGCCAAAGTCTGCATGTCAGGCGCCTGCGCCATAATGCTCGAAAGCGTTACTCCTTCAAACCATTCCACGATGCCAACGTGTCGGAACTCCCTACATCCGGGCACAGGGATCGTTGCGTAGCCATGCCCCTCAGGCGTCAAACGTGGTAGCGGTACGCCTATGCCTGCTCGCTTCAACGCAGCTGTCCACTGCTGCTCGGAGTTCAGTTCCGCGAGATTGTGATAGCCCGGTCGGTGGATACGGAGGACATAGGTTTTGCCGGCAGCCGTATCAAGGCGAAACACAGTGTTTTCAGAGATGGAAATCAGCTCTAGCTGCACAGCACAAATATCCCACTCGTTCAACGCTCGCTCGGCGATTCCCCGCAACGTGGCGCGGTCAAGAGCCTGTACCATAAATGTCCTCCACGATCTCTGCAAACGCGGTGAGGAATAGATCTGCGTGTTCACGAGAAAACACCAAGGGCGGACGAATCTTGAGGACATTCCCCAGCGATCCGGCGCTGCCGATAAGGAAGCCTTTGTCCTTCAGGCGATTGACGAATACCGTGGCACCATCGCGATCAGGGGTTTTGGTGTCGCGATCACTCACCCATTCCAGCCCGATAAACAAACCGTGGCCGCGAACTTCCGCCATGGGCGGGCAGTGCGGTTGAAGCTTAGTCAGTTCGTCACGCAAGTAATTCCCGACACGCGCGACATTCTCTCGTAGATCTTCCGTTTCTATCACTTCTAACACCGCCAGACCCACCGCTGCCTGTAACGGACTGGAGGCGAAGGTGTTGAAGTAGCGTTTACGCTCCCGGAAAGCGTCCACCAGTTCCGTTCTCGCCACAGTCCCAGCCAGAGGCAGTCCATTCCCCATCGGTTTGCCCATTGTAACGATATCCGGAACAAAATCCATCACCTCGTAACCCCACCACCGACCGGTCCGGCAGAAGCCTGCCTGCACCTCGTCTGTGATGAATAAACCGCCTGCATCGCGAACCATTTCAGCAGCCTTTGGCATAAAACCTTTTGGAATATCGGGCAGACCCTCGTTGGCGAGGATCGGACAGATCAACAGCCCTGCAAACGGGATATTGTTCGCAGCAAAACTGTCTATCGCCGTGTGGACTTTCGAAAGGTAGAGATCGGTCAGCGCGGATTCGGAGACACCTTCTCGCAACGGACGGTAACGCTGCGGATACGGGATAGGGTGAATCTCAGGATCCCCGTCTCTGGCGCGTGTCAGCTTGCCGACCTCTGCACTGTTACCGTGATACGCGGCGTCGGTACAGATAATCCCCCGTCCGCCGGTTGCGATGCGAGCCATGCTCATGGCGACTTCGTTCGCTTCCGTTCCGGTGCAGGTGAACACGACACTCGCCAACTCTTCAGCGTGGTGACTGATCAGGCGTTCAGCATAGTCAAGGACGCCTTCGTGCAGATAGCGGCTGTGGACATTGAGCGTGCCCGCCTGTCGATGCATTGCTTCAACTACATGTGGGTGGCAGTGGCCCACACAAGGCACATTATTATACATATCTAGGTAGCGACCTCCATCGGGGTCAAACAGCCATACCCCTTCTCCACGCACGATGTTGACTGCTTCTTGGTAGAAAAGCGGCGTTCCCGTGCCCAGCAGTTTTTCACGGCGCGCAAGTAACTCGATCGTCATTATAATTTCCTCATTTGGCGGTTTGTGTGAAAGCTTCTGGTGTTTACTTTGTTGCTCATCTATCTATTTGCATTTTTTTTATAGTGAAGAATATAAATATGTAGACCCTTTCGCTCCCCATGTTTGGTAGGCGCTGTTTGTAACTGCGCCTATGCGGTGCGGTTTCTCACCGCACCTACCGGGGCGATAGTCCGGATTTTCCCATCCTCGCCGTTACAGAGTGTTCAAGTAATTCTAAAGTTCACCATAAATAGTTACCTTCGGTGAATCAGCTACTTGTAACGGACATGTAATTCGAGTTTTTCAATCTGGATATGACCGAAAACAACGGGTAGTCGTTGGCTCAATCTCACACCGACGAGATTGGCTCCCACCGCAAGGTAACGCGGTGCTACAGCAAAAATCAGCCAGTTCTTGAAAGCATCTCCCTCAGGAGTTTCTACTGCTTCAGTGTGAGGAGCATCGAGCAAGATGTTGTTCAGCCTTGCCTCAACCCGCGATCCAATCTCCTCAAGTCTGTCGCCCACAGATGGAGCTTCACCTGCTTCATCAGAGACAGCGATCCTCAGCGTTATCTGATCAATTTCTTCCAATGCAGCATTCACATCATCCGCCACGTTCAAGGTGAGCAGCGTGTCCTCCCCACCGTCCTCCGCCAACCCTGCGGGCAAGGCTGCCAGCATATTGGTCTGGAAATACATGTGCCTGGGGGTGTTCCAGTTCGCCGGGGATGGCACGACATATTCAGCGTGTCCGCCGCCGCGTCGCTCGACGAAAAATACCTTGTCCACCCCTTTAAGCGTTTCGGGGCTGCCGATTTCACTGAAGATTTTGCGTTGGGTTTCCCATCGAGAATAGGGATTGATACCCAGGTTCTGTGCCGATTGCGGGGAAGGGACCATTAAATTGAAGGTGTGCATGCCATCGGGATTTTGACGCCACCAGTTAGCGCAGGTTCCTCGCCAGACTTCCAGATCCGGCTCCCTATACCCATCGGTTGAGTGATGATCATCAAAGCTTGGGTAAAGTTTGATGGGGGTGTCTACAGTGATGCGGCGAAAGGCAGCGACATCCGCGTTCGCTGTCCGCGTACCAACTACAAGAATATCAATCAGAAAATCCCGCACCCAAGTCTCCACGTCCATGCCATCAAAGTGGCATCCCATAAGGTCTTCCGGTATACGGGCTGCTAACAACAGTGGTCGCCCACGTTTTTTCCCAATGTCAAGCAGGGTGGTACGTATATCGCGCATGAAGTCGGTCAATATATCACGGTGCACCCATTGCTCCTCGGGGAAAAGCACCGGGATACGTGCAAAATCGATCTGGATACCGTCGAAGTCATAAATCTCTGCCACTTCGCGCACGACGTTCAGCTTCAGGTCACGAACTCCCTTAAAGGAAAAATTCCAGTAGGGATGCCATTTGTAGATTAGCCAGTCCGGGTTTTCAGCTTTTAGCGGAATCGGTTGATCAAACGGACGGGGCGGATCGAACAGGTCGTCGTTGTCCGATCCATTGATCCGGTACGAAAAGAAAACCTCTCGACCGCGTTTCTTTGCTTCGATCAAGAGAACCTCCACCGGATCAATACCAGCTTCCCACCATCTCGGAAAGACGTTTTCCGTGCACGGTATCACCTCACTGGGCCAGACCGCTGTATTGCCTTCACCCCATTCAAACCAAATGCTGTCGATCTGGTTCGATTGTTCATCGAGGCGACTCATGTAGAAGTCGATAATCTTGGCTAGTCGTTCTGTCCCAACCTCATCAGTCCTGAACACGTCATTAGCCAACACATCGTCCTGGAAGATTATGCGACGCTGCCGGTTGATAGCCTCAATATGTTCACTGCTGATAGTCAGTCCGTAATGACCCGCTGCATCTGATGAATTCATAATAGCCTCCAGCGATTTCAAAGTCTCGCATCCAGTTACGGATAGCATAGTTATATCAGAAATTATATCAAAGCCGCGTGAGATTTAGAACAGAAATCGCGAGTTGATAGGAGTCCACAGAGTGCATGCGGATTCCGCATTCTTCTCAGTCCACCGCCTGTCCCGATTTACCGAGGCACCACATTTCACCCTTCTAGCATAGGGTCATTTATGGTGAATTTTAAAAATAAATAGACACTTTCGCCCCTCGTGTATGGTATGCGCTGTTTCTCCCGACCTGTCGGGATCCCGATTTATCGGGACGCGCCGATGCGGTGCGGTTTCTCACCGCACCTACCGGTCCTGGGAGCAATGCGGTTCGGTTTAGAATGTCTCATTAATTCTAAGGTCCACCATAGTTTTTCTGTAGGTGCTTGCATCCCGCCTCCTTGGTCTTGTAGCTTCATCCCACTTGCTTGGTCTCGGCACGGACTCCCGATTTATCGGGGATTCATCGGGGATTCATCTAGCCCCAGCGGGGCGACATGTTTATAGAAATGACTTGGTCCTAGCAGTGACTGCCCGACTCCGACTTTTCAAACAAAATAGATAATAAGCCTAAAACTGAATAGCCCTACCTTCTAGCACAGGGCTATTTATAGTGAATTATCAAAATATGTAGACCCTTTCGCTCCCGGTATTTGGTAGGCGCTGTTTATAACTGCGCCGTTTCAACCTGTTCTTCCCGCGTGGTAGGCGCTGTTTATAACTGCGCCGGTACAGCGTGTCCAAGTAATTCTAAAGTTCACCATAGTTTTCCGTTTTTTAACCGATTTTGGCGGGGGGCCTTACACCATAGGCGGGGCATCTTGCCCCGACCGGAGAATTAAACGACCCTACCTTCTAGCATTTTGGGTGTTGACAGGTGGTGGCTTCTCATGTATGATATTTACTCGGAATGATGTAGTCCAACCCTATCGCGCGGTAAAGGAGAAGGAGTCAAACCTATGGCAGAAATGCACTGTTTTAACGCAAGCTATCTGCATGCGGTGACGCGGCAACTGTTTCTGGCGGCAGGTACACCGCCTCACATCGCCGAGGATGTCGCGGAAATCTTAATTAACGCCAACCTCGCCGGACACGATTCGCACGGCGTGCTCCGCATCCCCGGATATCTAAGCAGCGTCGCAAGTGGTGGGCTCGAACCTGCCGCTGAACCAGAAGTATCCAACGAAACCACCAATACCTTCCGTATTGACGGGAGGAACGGTTTTGGGCACTACACCGCTCGACGGGCTATGGAACAAGCAATTGAGAAGGCAATGGCCGCGGATACCTGCGCTGTAAGTTTCGTCAACACAGGGCATATCGGCCGACTCGGTGAGTATGCAGAACAAGCGGCGCGTGCAGGGTATATCGGCATTATCACCTATGGCGGCGGTGCGAGAGACAGCGGCGGCACGGTGCCTTTCGGGGCAGCGCGGGGAGCACTCGGCACCAATCCGATTGCAGTCGGTGTGCCAACCGGAGACGACAGTCCATTCGTCATTGATTTTGCTACCAGTATGATTGCCGCCGGTAAAGTCTCGGTTGCTGCGAGCATGGGGCTTGATCTGCCCGAAGGTTGTATTGTCGATAAGCACGGCAACCCCAGCGTCAAGCCAGCGGATCTCAGCGATGGCGGATCTCTGTTAGCGTTTGGCGGACATAAGGGCTACGCATTCTCCCTCCTTGTATCCTTGTTCGCTGGTCTGTCTGGCAATTTTGATATTGAGGCCGCTTCCATGGGCAGTAACACGTTGATGCAGGTTATCAACATCAGTGCCTTTACACCATTAGAACCGTACCAGCAGGGCGTCCGCGCGTTTCTCGACGGTATTAAGTCCATACCACCAGCGCCCGGTTTCGACGAAGTGCTGGTTCCGGGTGACTTTGAATACCGTTCCCGATCTCAACGACTCGCTAACGGCATTGACGTTCCCGATACCATCTATCGTCAACTCCAAGAGTGTGCGAAAAAATTGAATTTCTCTCTGAACGAAGATCTCGTCGAACCCGCTGATGTGGAACGATACAAGGTGTGAAACGTCGGAGGATCCCTTTTATTACGTTATGACATATTTATGGTGAATTCTAAAAATGAATAGACACTTTCGCCCTTGGTAGGTGTGGTTTCCAACCCTGGTCTCGCTTCATCGGACCGCACCGGTTTGGAGTGTCTCATTAATTCTAAGATCCACTATATGAGGAAAATACTATGGATACCGAATGTTTACAGCACGTTCTGACAGAGGAAGAGCGCGCCAATTTTGAACGGGACGGATTCATTGTGGTCAAGGATGCCCTGCCGGCTTCAATGGTCGAAGGGCTTGTTAAGGTAGTTGACCGTCTTGGTGCCTGCGAAGACTTTCTGGGGAAGGACGATCTACTCCTAGAACTAATCGATTGGCACCGGACATTTCCCAAAGTTTGGGGAATTCTCGGCTGGAACATCCACTCCTACTACACGCAGATGCTCGTTACGCCGCCAGAGGAGGAGGGACACAAACGTGCAAAGCGCAGACGGGGTTGGCATCAGGACAGCGACCGCATAAACGCCGATATCGAGCCGGGACCCCAGCCACGTATCTCGATCAAAGTAGGATACTTCTTGACAGATCTCACACAGGGTGGATACGGTAACTTTAGCGTACTCCCCGGGAGCCAGCTCAAAAGAGAGATTGAGTTACCTACCGATGGGGTTTCAGATCCGGAAGAAGCGATAGAGATTAAAGGTCCGGCGGGGACAGCAGTCATTTTTGATCGGCGACTCTTTCACGCACGCGGCTGGAACCTATCCGAGGTGACACGAAAGGTCCTGTTCGTAGGCTACAGCCATCGCTGGATCCATCCGAGAGATGAACGAACGGTGGCGCATGTTATGGAGCGTTCTGATCCAATCCGCAGGCAGCTGCTCGGTGCGAAAACACGAGCAATGGGCACCTCATCGCCTTCGGAAGAGGACGTCCCGCTTCGTTCTTGGATTAAGGAACACTTGGGCGAAGAGGTGGTTACCGATAACTACGCTCGAATCGTTGGTGCACCTTCAGTTACATTTGGGCGCAATCATGCCCACTGATTCACCGTGTGAATTTTATAGTGAATTATCAAAATATGTAGACCCTTTCGCTCCCCATGTTTGGTAGGCGCTGTTTGTAACTGCGCCGTTTCAACCTGTTCTTCCCGCGTGGTAGGCGCTGTTTCTAACTGCGCCGGTACAGCGTGTTCAAGTAATCCTAAATTTTACCATAATCCCCACTTAGGGACTAATAGATAAAAAGATGTGGTTGCGTTCGATAAACGATTGTTGAAACAAGTAAGGAGGTTGATCATGGATAACGCATGTTTGGAACACTGCTTGACAGAGGCAGAGCGTACCAAGTTTGAACGAGACGGATTCGTTGTAATCGAGAATGCCCTGCCAGCCCCAATGGTCGAAGGCCTTATCGATGCGGTAGACAGTGTGAAGGCTGGCGTCGACTTCATCGGGAAAGACGATCGATTCCTTGAACTGATTGATTGGCATCGGACCTTTCCCAAAGTGTGGGGTATCCTCGGATGGAACATCCATCTATACCACACGCATATCACGGTTACGCCACCGGTGCCGTTGGAAGATAGACCCTCGAAGAAGCGGCTGCACTGGCATCAGGACAGTGGGCGTGTCAGTTTGGACATTGAAACGATACCCGCACCGCGCATTTCCGTCAAGATAGGTTACTTCCTGACCGATGTTTCTGAAGGTGGGCGCGGTAATTTTAGCGTCATACCCGGTAGCCACTTGACGGATGAGGTTGAATACCCCGCCGATGGTGTTTCCAATCCGTCAGATGCACATGAAGTTCGTGTGCCCGCAGGCACGGCGGTCATCTTCGATCGTCGAATCTGGCATGCAGGCGGGTGGAATTTCTCGGATATTACACGAAAGGTGCTGTTCGTCGGTTACAGTTTCCGATGGTTCCATCCGAGGGATCAGATGACTGTCTCTCACTACATGGATCGATGCGATCCGATTCGACGTCAGTTACTCGGAAGCAAAACTGGTAACCTAGGGCTAACCTCACCGCGGGAAGATGATGTTCCGCTTCGCGAATGGATGCGTGAGCACTTGGGCGAAGACGCAATCGTAGATCGTTCAGTCAGAAACCTCACCTAACCGTTTCAACCGAACCTGAATGAAACTGCCAATTGAGTTGAAAACCGGTGGGCTAGGAAAGGAAAACTGTTATGGCTACTGCTAACCTCGTTTTTGAGCACATCCATATCATCAGTGAGGACCCGCACTCGGCCGCCGCTTGGTATGTCGATATGCTGGGCGGAGAGATCGCCGAGACGTATGAACTCCGTGGTGCCCCGCAAATTGCTGTTGTGTTCGAGGGGATAACCATCCTTATCCGTGGTCGGCGACCGGGCGAGAATCCGGAGGGGACAAACAGCATACAGTCTTTCGGGGATTTTGCCAGCCACAATGAGTGGGGCGCGGATCACTTTGCCTTCCTTGTGCATGGGGATCTCGCTGAATTCTGTAACAATCTCAAAGCAAAAGGAGCCACCTTCTCCATCGAGCCCAATGATTCGATCGGGAGCACTTGGGGCGGCAGCATTGCCTATCTTAATGCCCCTGACGGTGTAAGTGTGGAGCTGCTCCAAGCGTAGATATGACGCGAATTAACAGCTCAATTGCAGCGTTCAGTGATCCTGTAGGAGGGATCTCCGAATCCCGACTGCCTCCTCAGCTAGGGAGAAAACCAAAAACTGAATACCCAGATACGGATTAATTGAGGCTTGACTTCTACGGAGTGGATGTGTTACAGTTACACATATCGTCTGTACTCAACCATCAGATAAGTGTTGACTACCACCTATGACAGGATATTCAGGAGATAGAATCAATGTACTGCCCACAGCTTATCAACAATCGTTTCTCTTCTCGGATTAGCGGCTTGCTCAATCTGGCTTTGTTCCGATTGCGTCTCGATTTGACCTTGCTGCGCGTGGTGGGCAGTAGTACACCGGATTAATATACAAGCAGACCTGCTTTTAATCCTTTGACTGACAGCCCATCATCCCGATGAATCGGGATGGTGGGCTTTTTATTTGTCATATCGGTTGAATTTGGAGACAACACTCATTGATTTCCTACAATTCCTGTGTAAATTTCTAGAAGAGACAGCGTTGCATTTTATCAATTAGTTAAGTATAATTTAGCAAAGCGAATTTGAACCGAGACAGAGACAGTGTAAAAACGCTGTGCCCCAAGAAATACCCGTGCTATAGATAAGACAACTTGAGGAGATTTTAGATGCAAAGACACACCTATGACCCTGCAGCCATTGAGCCGAAGTGGCAAAACATCTGGGACGAACGTAAGACATTTCGTACACCGGACGATCCCAAGGCGTGGGAGGGAAAACCGAAGTACTATATCCTTGATATGTTTCCCTACACCTCCGGCGCAGGGCTCCATATTGGACACCCCGAGGGCTACACGGCTACCGACGTGTTAGCTCGTATGAGACGTATGCAGGGCTACAATGTGCTGCACCCAATGGGCTGGGACTCGTTTGGACTAACCATCGAACGCACCGCCGAGCGGGAAAACATCCATCCTGCTATTGTCACGGAGCGCAACATCGACAAGTTTCGTCAACAGATTAAACAGATCGGTTTTTCCTATGATTGGGATAGAGAGATAAGCACTTCGTCGCCTGATTACTACAGATGGACGCAATGGATTTTCCTCAAGCTCCATCAGAAGGAGTTAGCGTATCTAGCCGATGTACCGGTCAACTGGTGCCCCGCGTTAGGAACGGTGCTTTCTAACGAAGAGGTCAAGGATGGAAAGTATGTAGAAACCGGAGATCCCGTTGAGCGGCGGCTAATGCGGCAGTGGATGCTAAAAATAACTGCCTATGCTGATCGACTCTTAGAGGACATTGAAGATGTGGACTGGCCCGAAGGTATCAAAGAGATGCAGCGGAACTGGATTGGGAAATCGGAGGGGGCAGACGTAGATTTTGTGATTAAAGATACGGACGCTTCATTTACCGTTTTCACAACGCGCCCCGATACGCTGTTTGGTGCAACATATTGTGTCTTTGCACCGGAGCATCCATTAGTTGAACAGATCACGACAGACGAGCACAGGTCAGAGGTGCAGGCTTACGTTGACGAGGCGAGGAACAAAACAGATCTCCAGCGGACGGATCTCGCCAAAGAAAAGACCGGCGTTTTTACGGGTGCCTACGCAATTAACCCCGCAAATGACAAAGCTATCCCAATTTGGGTTGCTGATTACGTCCTCATGGGCTACGGTACAGGTGCAATTATGGCAGTTCCCGCGGAAGATGATCGGGACTGGGAATTCGCCAAAACATTTGATCTACCAATCGTTCGCACGGTGCAACCGCCGAGTGATCATGGAGACGAACCTTACCTCGGTGATGGCCCATCGATTAACAGCGGTTTCCTTAATGGGCTTAATATCCAAGATTCAAAAGAGCGGATGACTGAATGGCTCGAAAGTGAAGGTAAAGGAAAAGCACAGGTGCAGTACCGCTTGCGCGATTGGCTCTTCTCCCGTCAACGCTATTGGGGAGAGCCCTTCCCGACTGTACAGTTAGAAGATGGAACGATTATGTCCCTACCTGAGGGCGAGCTTCCAGTAGAATTGCCACCTATTAATGAATATAAGCCGACCCCCGATGGCAAACCACCGCTTGCGCGTGCTTCGGATGATTGGCTGATGATAACACTACCGGACGGACGGAAAGGGGTCCGCGAAACAAATACAATGCCCCAGTGGGCGGGATCTTGCTGGTATTACCTGCGATACATGGACGCCCATAACACAACCGAACCGTGGTCTGCGGAGGCGGAGCGTTACTGGATGCCGGTAGATCTCTATGTCGGCGGTGCTGAACACGCTGTCCTGCACCTACTCTACGCGCGTTTCTGGCACAAGGTGCTTTATGATTGTGGCCTTGTCTCCACGAAAGAACCGTTTCAAAAGCTCTTCAATCAGGGCATGATCCTCGCTTACTCCTACCAAGACGATAATGGGAAATATTACTCCCCAAGTGAGGTCGAAGAACGGGATGGGGAATGGTTTGTCAAGGAATCCGGAGCGCGGACAAACACCCAGATTGAAAAGATGTCCAAGTCCCGTTTCAATGTCGTAACACCGGAGGAGGTCATTGAAGAGTATGGAGCGGACGCGCTGCGTCTCTATGAACTGTTTATCGGTCCTTTAAGCGTCAGCGCACCGTGGCAGACGCGCGGTGTGGAAGGTGTCTATCGCTTCTTGCAGCGGGTCTGGCGTCTAGCAATTGACGAGGACACCGGTGAGCCAAGCAGTAAGCTGACCGATGCGCCTGTTGATAGCGATCTGGAGTTATGGAAAGTGATAAACCAGACTATCAAAGATGTCACTGAGGATACGGAATCGATTGACAAAATGAACACCGCTATTAGTCACATGATGGTGTTTGTCAATGCGGCGACACAGGCGACAACAGTGCCAAAAGAAACGATGAAGACATTCCTACGGATCCTCGCACCCTACGCGCCACACATTGCCGAGGAGATTTGGGAGCGACTCGGGGAAACTAAGCTGATTGCTCATGCGCCATGGCCCACCCATGACCCCGAAGTCCTTAAGCGTGAGGAGGTGACCATCGTTGTCCAAGTCAACGGAAAATTACGCAGCCGAATCCAACTTCCTGTGGATGCCAGTAACGAAGAAGTTGAGGAGGCTGTTCTCGCCGATGAACGCATCCAGAAGTATACTGAAGGCAAAACAGTGAGGAAGTTTATCGTTGTTCCAAATCGACTGGCGAATGTCGTGGTTTGATTTGTGCTAATGTTTTGAAGGTTCGGCTACAGCTATAGAATGCTATCTCGGTAAGTGAAGCGAGAAAGAGAAGTAAAAAACTCTCAATACAGGGAGGGGCATCATGCTCACAGAGCAACAGGTCAGTCACTTTAACACCTTTGGATTCGTGATCTTCCGGCAGCTGTTTGACCCGGACGAACTGAAAACCATCAATGCAGAGATCGAATCGAGGCTCATGTCTACGAAACGGTATACGTCACCCGATGACGCTCCTGCATATATGAGTTGGCCCAATTTGGGACCCGATACGCCCTTCCTATCCGGGTTGCCAGAAGATCCGCGCATCTGCGGTACAGCGGAACAACTGTACGGAGAGGATGCAGTTGGACTGTCTTGCAACGCAGGCAGTTATGTGAACAATACGCACTGGCATCCCGACGCCGATGACTTCCAACTACACGGTTTCAAATTTGCCTGCTATCTGCAACCGCTGCGTGCGACCGACGGCGCACTAAGGTTCATTCCGGGATCGCACCGGAGACCTTTCTACGATGAAGTTCACCAGAATATAGGCGAATCTGTCCACAACGTCCCTGATGTTCCAGCCTACGCCTGTGAGACGGAGCCGGGAGATGTGGTTGCCTTCGACTTTCATCTCTGGCACGCCAGCTGGGGCGGTTCGACAGACCGCCGGATGGTCTCTATTATTTTCATTAAGAATCCTCACAATCCTGAAGAGGAGCAGGCGACCCGAAAAGCAGCATCGACAAACGTCCAACTCCGGGCGACGCTCGCTCGGAATACCTTTGATACGCCGGGCCCCGAATACCATCCGCACTGGCTCGAAAATCCGCGAAAAAGCGCCAAACGTCAACACTGGATAGATCGGATGGGTGAGTTGGGTTATCTAGACGCACCTCAAGTTGAGACAACGACGTGATAGATGTTGGCAGTGCGGGCAAGGACAAAACCCGCAAGCATTCAAGCACTATGAATTACGCTATGTTCCCAATGCCCCAAAACCATAGAGATACAGGAGGTATATTATGCTCACAGAGCAACAGGTGAATCACTTTAATACCTTCGGGTTCCTCATCTTCCGGCAGCTCTTTACCCCAGAGGAGGTGAAAACCATCAATGCGGAGTTTGAACACGCTTTGACCGCCGCCTACCGCCACACTCCGTTTGATGGCACCTACAGACATTGGGTGCGGACGATGGGACCTGAGACCCCGTTCTTCGCCGGGTTGATGGAAGATCCACGTTTCTGCGAACCGACAGAGCAGCTGTATGGCGAAGATGCCCTCGGTATCGTTTCCGACGCCAATCGCTATGTCGGGCATACCCGTTGGCATCCAGACCACCTTGTGGATCCGACCGAGGACTGCTACGGCGTCAAATTTGCTTACTACCTCGAACCGGTCGGGGCAGAAACCGGCGCATTGCGACTGATTCCGGGGTCGCACAAGAATCCGCTGCACAGTTCGCTGCGAAAAAATCTAGACAACTACCAACTTGAGATTTGCGATGTTCCCGCTTATGTCTGCGAATCGGAACCGGGTGATGTAGTCGCCTTTGATGTTCGTTGTTGGCACGCGAGTTGGGGCGGTGCGGTTGACCGACGGATGTGTACAGTGGTCTACTATAAGAACCCCGAAGGTCCCGAAGAGGAGGCTGCAACCCGGAAGCGAGCCGCTAATAGTGTGAAAGAACCGAATAATTCTGGACTGCCGTTTGAGACCCACCGTGATATCATGGGCTACTGGGCTGCGAATCATGAGAGCAGCGCAAGACGCCAGCGTTGGATTGATCGAGAACGCGAACTCGGGTTCCTCGACTATCTTTAGATATGAATATTTGGATGCGATTTTCTATGTGTGGCACGGGACCTTGCACCCCCTAAGGGAGGTTACATACAAGAATGCAGCCATTTCTCGAACCCCTGCCTCCTGAGGTAGATACCAAACTCCAAAATATAAAGCCATCGGAAGAAGAACCGCATATTCAAGTTGCGACCGATCTGACCGACGACGGCGCTTTCGGCGAGCAGTGGCTTGTGGTAACTGACGAACGCCTGTTCGTTATCCCCACAGAGGGCGCCGATGGTGTTGTCGAGGTGCCGCTCAAAATCATCACCGAGGCGAAGATCGAGGAGTTCGTTGGTGCCGGCCGATTGGAGGTAGAGCATGGCGAGAGTGAACCAACCTACCTGTACTACTCCAACTCGTTGGGTCCCAAGTTCGCTGAGGTTGCTGAAGCTATCAAGCAACTCATCAAGGGAGAGGAGCCGACCCTGCCAACCGAGATGGAGCGATCTCGGTGTGATAGTTGCGGACGGTTACTGCCGGAGAAGGACGGGATCTGCCCGGCTTGCGTGAAAAAATGGGATACGCTCAAGCGGATTATTAGCTACTTGAGCCCCTACCGGGGCAGAGTCATCCTCCTCATGATCTTTGCGGCAGCAAACCCTTTACTAAATCTGATTCCACCGCTTATTGTCCGGTATATGGTCGACGATATTATTACACCGCTGGCAACCGCGGGGCTCGCGCTGAGAGAAGGCGTGAGCATGATGATGCCGCCCGTACTCGGTCTCTTAGGGATCATGCTGTCAACTTTTCTGTGCGAGATTATCGGTGGTCTCATGAGGGCAGACATCTCAAGCCGAACCAGCAAGGATATCCGTGCACAACTCTTCGAGCACGTGCAGTATATGCCCATCCGATTCTACGACAGGCGACAGATAGGGAGCCTAATATCCAGATTTACCAATGATGCAGATCGGTTGGAGATGTTTCTACTCTTCGGTTTGCCCTTTATGTTGAGCAATGTACTGATGTTGGTAGGGACGCTCGTAGTGTGCCTCTCTCTAAGTTGGCAATTGACCATCTGTGCCCTAGTGCCGGTTCCCTTCATTGTGCTGGGCGGTCTGTTTATTTGGAAACGTATGCGGCCCATTTGGATTCGTTGGCACGCCAAATGGTCTCGGCTCTCCTCGCATCTCAATGAATCTATCTCCGGTATCCGTGTCGTAAAAGCCTTCGCACAGGAAGATCGGGAAGCCATGCGATTCAATACCCGGAACGAGGAACTGTGGTCGGTGAGTGTTACCGGTGAGCGCACTTGGTTCATTTTTTTCGCAGTAATGAATTTCCTGATCCATTTCGGGATGTTCTTTATCTGGTACTTCGGTGGAATGCAGATCTTGAGCGGGGCGTTGACGTACGGCATACTCTTGGCATTCACCCGCTATCTGTGGCAACTCTACCGACCGCTTCAGTTCTTCAGCCAGATCAATAACTTCGTCACCCGCGCATTCGCCGGTGCCGAGCGGATCTTTGAGATTCTCGACAGCCGCTCTGAGATGTTTGATGATTCAGATGCGACCCCCATCCCTCAAGTGGAAGGACGGGTGGCTTTCAAGGACGTTACATTCGGTTACGATCCGGGCAAACCGGTCCTCAACAACATAGACTTCGATGTGGAACCGGGTGAGATGATTGGGCTGGTAGGCAAATCTGGCGTGGGCAAAAGCACCATGATTAACCTGATATGTCGATTCTATGATGTGAACCGCGGCAGTGTGAATATTGACGGTGTGGATATCCGTAAGATTCGTCTGGAAGATCTGCGGCGCCATATCGGCATAGTCCATCAAGACATCTTTCTCTTCGACGGTACGATCGCCGAAAACATCGGTTACGGTAAACCGGACGCGACCTTAGATGAGATTATCAGTGCGGCGATTGCAGCAGAAGCGCATGAGTTTATCGCGGCTAAATCGGACGGATATGACACCAAGGTGGGGGAGCGTGGCGATCAACTCTCTGGCGGCGAAAAACAACGCATCGCCATCGCACGAGCGATTCTGCACGATCCAAAAATTCTAATCCTTGACGAGGCGACCTCCTCCCTCGACAGCGCCACCGAGAAGAAGATTCAAGCAGCGATAGCACGGCTGGTCAAGGGACGAACAACCTTTGCCATCGCGCACCGGCTCTCCACCCTCCGCAATGCGAACCGACTCATCGTCCTAGATGACGGTAAGGTTGCCGAGGTAGGAACCCACGAAGCACTCATGGATCGGAAAGGGATCTTTTATAACCTTGTTAATACACAGCAGCAAACATCGGCGATCATAGCGGTCGGCGGTGGAAAGAATGACCCCTCTCAGGGTGGGAGATAGTACAGCTATGGGGTGTGGGTTATCTTGATTCAAGTTACTAGGTTCTGTTGACATTTCGTTGCAATCGGATAATTGCGGAGGGTGTACAGACGCATGATTCTTCGTAGGGGTTGGGTCTCCCAACCCTTTGTTCACACATCAGAAACCGATTGAGCTCATTATGGTAAATCCTAAAAATAAATAGACGCTTTCGCTTCCCATGTTTGGTAGGTGCTGTTTCCAACTGCACCTATGCTGTGCGTTTAGAAACCGCCCCTACCGGTCCTGGGGGCAATACGGTTCGGTTTAGAGTGTCTCATAATTCTAAGATCTACTATAGTTTGTAGTAGCGCAATTCATTGCGCGTCGTACCGCATATTCAAACTCCACACCCATCGTATACGGAGCAGCCCCGATCACGTCCCGATTCTATCGTCCCAAGAATCCGAATCATGAAACGAAAGGATCCTCTCGGGCTTACCCGACTCCAACGATCCAGCGTGATTATCGTGAATTATCAAAATATGTAGACGCTTTCGCTCCCCATGTTTGGTAGGCGCTGTTTGTAACTGTGCCTATGCGTTGCGGTTAGGCAACCTCGCCGGTACAGAGTGTCCAAGTAATTCCAAAGTTCACCATAATTCGTAGGAAACGCAGATCTGCGTTCCGTTTCTCCCTACGCATTACTCGTCACGTTTCACGTTCCTAACACGTGCCGCAACGCACCCTCAACGTCGGTATACTGAAACGTGTAGCCAGTGTCCAAAAGGCGGGCAGGCACTACACGCGTACTCGAAAGAAAAAGCTCATTAGCCATCTCCCGACCAAACATCACGCGCAGTCCAAAACTCGGTAGGGGAAATAGGGTTGGGCGCCGCAAAACACGCCCCAACGCTTTCGTAAATTCACGGTTAGTAACCGGATGGGGCGCTACGTTGTTCACCGGTCCTTGCAAACTATCCGTAACCAACGTGTGATGGATAGCAGCCACCGCGTCATCCAACGCAATCCAACTCATATACTGCCGTCCGCTACCCAACACGCCACCGACTCCCATCTTGAAGGGCGGCAGCATCTTCGCCAACGGTCCACCTTCTCTGCTCAAGACGATGCCCATCCGCAGATTCACAAGGCGGATATCCGTTTCGGCGACCGGTTCTGTTGCAATCTCCCACTCTACACACACCTCCGCTAAGAAACCGGATCCCGACGTGCTCTCCTCATTAACGGTTTCTGCAGCACGGTTTCCGTAGTAGCCGATAGCCGATGCACATACCAATACCTGCGGGGGACGTGCGAGATTGGCGAGCGATTCGCACAGTAACCGGGTCCCCTTCACTCGGCTGTCAAAGATCCGTGCTTTTTTCTCGCGGCTCCATCTGGCTGAACCGATGTTTTCCCCGGCAAGATGGACCACCGCATCCATGCCTTCAAGACCGTCACTGTCAATCCGATCTGATTCAGGATCCCAATGAACTTCCGACCCATCCGATTTCGGCGCAGATCTGACCAACCGGACGACATCATATCCCGCATCGTTGAGCACAGGGATCAGTGCAGATCCAATGAGGCCCGTTGAGCCACTAATAAGAACTTTCATAGTATCTTCCTCCATCATCAAATAAAACGTGGAGGTAACCGTTGAGATTACATTTCTTAGCTTTTATGTTTGTAGTAGCGCAATTTATTGCGCGTCCGGACGGGCGGTAAATCAGCCAGCTGGGCAGGGGCGTTGGCTTTGAAGGATCAACGTAAATCCCATTTATTTTGCCGTTTGGAAAGGTTCCCACGCCTCGCCTGCTGCCGCAGCTTGGCGTTCCAACTCGGTGCGCCAGCCGATAACCTCACCCGCTTTAATCCGATTGATGTCAAACCCCGGATACCGGTCTTCGAGCGTATCCCCCAACTTCTGTGTTACCGCCCAACGGTCCCAAGTGGTTTTCATCCATTCGTGCGGCAACGCTTCGCGCACAGCGGGATCGAGTTGCCACGCGTTTCGCACGTCTGCTACCGATGGTTCCTCGGTGGACTCACCCGACCATCTCGACCAGCCGATTGACAACGTATTCCGCTCGCGTTCAGGGACGGCGTGCCCCGTGTGAATGGTCGCACCGTTACGGATAAGTGCTTCCCCCGGCTTGAGCCGAATCGCGACTTGACCCGGTAACGGGTCTTTACCGTTCCAACTCGGTGTGTGCGGTACGCCTGCATCCTTCATCGCTTGTGGCAGGAGCACATCGTGTTCATACGGCGTGCGCCATCGCTTATGGCTGCCCGGTATCAGTTCGTGGCATTCATCATCTACCAACGCCAAGAACATACTCACGCCGTTCCGGTCCGTGACAGACTTTTCATTGTTTTCTTGAATCTCTTTCCAGCGGATTCTTTCGATCTCTTCGGTATACGCCTCAGGCCCCTCGCCTCGGACCTCGCGCTGTGCGAAATAGCCCGCTCCGGTGCCCCACCATGTCACATCTCGGTGCCAACTGGGTCCGTTTTCGCGCAATTTCGGGTTACACCAGAGCAGCATTCCACCCATCACCATGTCTTCCGGTCCGAGTCCATCACACCAAGAGGCGACGAAGTTGAGGAACTCTGGGGATCCGTGGAACTCGGCAAAGCTGGGTTCCTTGAAGGCGGGATGGATAAGTCCTCGAATCGCCCACGGTTCATCGTCACCTGTGCGGTGCACGTAGGCTTTTGAACAGTCGATCTTGCTGTAACCGTTGGCAGGCGCGCACGCCTCGGTCACACGGCGACCCGCTTCCCGCAGAATCGGAATCCACGGACTATCGGCAAAATCGTTGATGATGAGGAAACCGTGTTCTTTCAGGTGTTCCAAACGCTCCGGTGTGGCTCCAGGGGCAGAAAGTTCCGGTTTGAAGTCGGCAAAAGCAGTAGCACGGTAAGGTTTCGCTGCGGATTGATCGGTACTCATCTTCATTCCTCCTGATTCAGTTGGAGTGGGGTCAATTGTGAAACGCGATGATGATAAAAATTATGGCACGAAACCGCAAATTTGTCAAGTTTTTGCTGTAGGAGGGATCTCCGAATCCCGACTTCCTACGCAGACAGGGAGAGAACCGAAAACTGAATAGCCCTATGTGGAAGCGGATTCCTGCATTGTCTGAATCGCGGATTGTCACGGATTCAAGGAATACGCCGATTTATAGTGAATTCTAAAAATAAATAAACACTTTCGTCCCCCGGTAGGTGCGGTTTTTAACCGCACCTGTGCCGACTCGTCGAGCATCTCCCGATATATCGGGATCCTCGGAACGGGACTCGATAAATCGGGATTTGGAGTGTCTCATTAATTCCAAAATCTACTATAGAAACGTTTGGCAGCGGGGATATTTTAGAATCTATTAAAAGAAAATGACTCCGGCCCCGTAGGCGGGGCATCTTGCCCCGCTCTGCGAATTGACCGGTCATGTTCATAAAGTATTTCCCCATCTCGCTGGGCGGCGCGTAAGACTGTACCGACCTGATCGGGCTGACGTGCCAATTCTTCAGGGGTTGTTACGAGGATGTCCTTAGCCACGGGTAGATCAGCGAGGGTACGTCGGATGTCAACGGCAGTTTTCCGCTTATCGGTGAGTTCGGAGAAAACTACGAGCAGATCCACATCACTCTGCGGCTGGGCATCCCCACGGGCATGTGAACCGAAAAGGATAATCTGCACCGGATGGAAGTCGCGCACGATGCGCGCTGTCATTGTTGAGAGGAGTTCATTATTCATCTGGTTCGATCCTTTTTATCAAAGTCTAGTGGAACCTTCGGACAAAGTGAAATCCAAGCGAATACTGAAATACTTTGGACGTTCACCAGAACGGCAGTGAATATCGTCAGTTCCTCCTCGATTACGTATAGCATGGTCTAGCGAGAAATTCAGCGCATCGGCGACGAATCGCAGCGAATCAAGAAAATTGCTCTTGCCCGCGCCGTTCGGCCCCACGAGAAACATCAATGGACGCAGCTCCACGTCGCACGCCGCGATACTCTTATAGTTTTTCAGAGCAACTCTTGTGATAAACGTTGAATCTTTCATGTCAAGGCTCCAATCTTATCTTGTGGAAACAATGAAATGGGCGATGAATCAGTGAGCTGCAAGACTTCAATTAGGGAACAACGATCGTTGTTCCCTACACACTTATTAGCCTCGTGACGCGCAATGAATTGCGCTACTACAAACTCAAGTGCGTAACTCCTAACGGATGATGCCTTACGATATTATAACGCAAGTTGCTAGTTTTTATTTAATGATAAGTGTAATCATAGTAGCAATGAGAAACAACACAACTTTTATCTCAAACCCAGCGGCAGTGACTGCATGAATAGAGCGGGGTAGGCGTTGGGTGATTAGACCATTTGTTACCTCCACCCGCTTCCTACGGTGATGGTGTAGGTAAACCGTCCACGGCTTATATTGACGCTTACTGTTTTTCTTACGCAACGGTTTGAGCATGATGCCTGCTTCAGCCAACGCATCTTCAATCCCATAATTACAGTAGGCTCTATCTGCATAAACAACCGCACCTTCAGGTAAATCAAACGGATAACACCGCAATCCCCGAACATCACTAAAACTGCCCGGTGTTAAGAAAAACTCGACCGGTATGCCAGCCTCGGTTACCATCAGATGTAGTTTGAGTCCATAGAAGTATCTACGTTTACTAGTTATCACCCCACGCCACACTTCACCTTGATACCGTTTGGCACCAGAGATACGAATCACATCGCACGCTGGAACGGGGTAGGAATCAATGACATACAGTTGGTTCGGGTTTTGTGCTTTACAGTCTGTGGCAAGGGAATCAAAAAGTGTCTCAAACATCGGTGCAATTTGGTGGAGTCTTCGGTTGAATCGTGCTTTACTGAGCATAGTGGGGATATATCCCTGCTCTTTGAGTAACTGTCGTGCCATCTGTTGATTGCCACCGAACAGTTGTGCTGCCACTAATGCCGTTGTCATCACTTCAGAGGCAGACATTTTGGTTCGGGGATCGTCTTGATAGCCGTGTTGAATTAACAGATCGTCACAAAGCGTATAAAATGCTACAATTACTAAGTCCATGGGATTCTCCTGTCTGAGTGTTTTGTTTTGGTCAACAAATACTCTAAGGGAAATTCCATGGATATTCAACTAGCAACTTGCGTTATTATATCTAATTGTAGGCAAGCCTTCAATCGAAAACTGGAAACGGTTGTGCCTTGGGTTTTGTCTTTTCCACCATTGACACCACCTCCCCGATGTATTATCATGTAGGACAGAATTTTTCCATTCAATTTTGGCGATATACAGGAGAAGGCGATGAAAATAACAGGGTTTGAAACGATCCCGATCCGGGGACGTGCGATGGTCTTGAAAATGTTCACCGACGAAGGCTTGGTCGGCTTCGGTGAACCGATGAACTACGCGCACTGGCGTCCAGTCGCGCAGGCGGTAGACGATATGGGGGAATATCTCATAGGCAGAGACCCCTTGCAGATCGAAGACCACTGGCAGGCGATGTTCCGATCCAGCTACAGCCGGAGTATGCCGGTCCTGGTCGGTGCGCTGAGCGGTATCGAGATGGCGATGTGGGATGTGTTCGGCAAGTCGGTGGGGCTGCCAGTATGGAAACTGCTCGGCGGCTCAGTCCGTCGGCGTGTCCGTGTCTACACGGCTTCGGGTGGTGGGACACCGCAGGAGTGCGCGGAGAATGCAAAAGCCGCTGTTGAGAAAGGCTTTAGTGCCTTGAAGATGGGCGGTTCGCAAGGTCCCGTGCGTTTCGTGGATACACCGAAGGCGATTGATACGATGGTAGCACGAGTGGCAGCAGTGCGCGAAGCGGTGGGCGACGAAGTCGATATCGCAGTCGATCTCCATCGCCGATTCAGTCCCACCATGGCGACAATCTTCGTCAAGGAATTAGAGCCGTTACGTCCGCTGTTTGCCGAGGAGCCGTGCCATCCGGAGAACAACGAACCGCTGTTGGCACTGTCACGATCAACAACGGTGCCGATCGCAACGGGCGAACGCCACTTAACGCGCTGGAGTTTCCGCGAGGTAATCGAGCGCGAGATGTGCGCCATTCTGCAACCCGATATTCGACACTCCGGCGGGATTATGGAACTGAAAAAAATTGCAACAATGGCAGAAATCCACAATATGGCAATCGCACCCCACAACGCGGCTGGTCCCATCGGGGTAGCAGCATCAGTGCACGTGATGGCTACCATACCCAACCTTCTCATCTGTGAGGGCGGACACAACCGCGGACAAGGGCTGTTTAACGAGCCACTGACCCTGAAAGACGGCTTTATCGAACTACCCACAGCGCCGGGTTTAGGTGTGGATATGGAAGATGAAGCGATCGAAGCGTTTCGGGACGATACCTTCCAGTTACGGGGGATGTTCTGGCACGAGGACGACGGTTCTTTTGCCGACTTCTAAACACAAATGGTACAGTCCACGGATGTCAATTCAACAGAGGGGGTTCTATACATTGTGAGCACGCCGATCGGCAATCTGGAAGACATCACACTCCGAGCGTTGCGAGTGCTCAAAACGGTGACACTCATCGCGGCGGAAGACACCCGACACACACGCCGACTGCTTGCCCATTACGAAATCGGTACGCCGACCACCAGCTACTTCGAAGGGAACCAGATCCAGAAGGGCGAGAAATTGGTTGCGCGGTTGAAAGCGGGAGAGTCAATCGCGCTGGTGTCCGATGCTGGCACACCGACAATCTCGGATCCCGGGTATCGACTTCTTGCCCAGTGCATCGAGGCGGATATCCCTATCGTTCCGATTCCCGGGCCCTCAGCTTGTATTGCGGCGGCCTCGGTTGCAGGACTACCACTCCACAATTTCGTCTTTGAAGGTTTCCTTTCACCTAAGTCGGGTAGACGCAAACGCCAACTCACAGAGCTACGCGATGAAAAACGAACCCTCATCTTCTACGAATCCCCGCACCGGATAATCCCATTCTTGGGTGATGTTCTGGAGGTGTTCGGGGATCGGCAGGTTTCCGTTGCTCGTGAACTGACAAAAAAGTTTGAGGAGATCTTCCGGGGCACGGTGACCGAAGCGATCAAGAAACTCCAACAGACACCGCCACGAGGCGAGTTCACCATCGTGATCGCAGGTTCCCTTTCAAGGACGGAATAGTGCGTTACTTTATACATCTCTATCAAACGAAAATCGGAATAAATTGAATAATTCCGCTAATACGGCTAACTAACGAATATAGCAAGTTATAGTAAACACGAGAAATAAGGAGACATTTACCAAAGTTCCCTTGTCAGTCGGGGGATTTAGGAGGTTCGTGGATTTATGGTACACCCTAAAAACACATAGACGCTTTGACTCTCTGTGTATGGTAGGCGCTGCATAGGCGCAGTTGGAAACAGCGCCTACCGGGTTAGATTGAGTGCTGTGCGTTTAGAAACCGCCCCTACCGGTCCTGGGGGCAATGCGGTTCGGTTTGGAGTGTCTCATTAATTCCAAGATCTACTATAATCATTACGTTTGGATATGTTATGTTAAAATCGCGGGAGGCTATACCAAATGAAAACAAATTTCAAATCTCTATGTCAACTGCTGATCTTCTCGGTAATCTGCGGACTCATGATTCTAATCTACATAGGCTGCGGCGGCGACGGTGACGATGATGACGATTCTTACGCTGCACTTGCTGAATCGGACGCCAGTTACGGGTTGTTTGACGCCTCCCCTCCGGGGCTGAACCCTCCAAATGGCGCGGCGTTTGACGATGTGTTCTTCCAGAATTATGGGGTCAATCCCTTTATCGATACGGAGGATGACCATTTCTCGACGTTTGGTATGGACGTAGACACCGCCTCCTATTCCGTCACACGACGCTATCTCCGAGATGGTCTCCTACCTCCGCCGGAAGCCGTGCGTGTCGAGGAATTTGTCAACGCCTTTGATTACAATTATGAACCACCGTCGCATGGGGCATTTGCTGTCTATATCGAAGGTGCCCCCTCTATATTCGGTGAAGGGAAGCGGTTGCAACTATTGCAAATCGGGATCCAAGGGCGGGTTATCCTTGATGAGAACCGCAAGGACGCAATATTGACCTTCGTGATTGATGTCTCCGGTTCGATGTCAATGGAGAATCGGTTGGGATTGGTGAAACGGGCGTTGACGCTTCTTGTCGAACAGCTCCGTCCCGGCGATGAAGTCGGCATTGTCATTTACGGTTCGCGTGCAAAGGTTTTGCTGCCACACACAGGAATTGAGGGACGGGCGGAAATTTTGTCGGCAATCAATGCCCTCGCACCCGAAGGGTCGACGAATGCAGAAGAAGGGCTCCGCATAGGATATGATCTCGCACTAAAGAATGCCAAATTTGGGAGTATCAATCGCGTTATTCTTTGTTCGGATGGCGTTGCTAACGTCGGGGAAACGGGTTCCGATGCCATTCTCAGACAGGTCCGTGCCCACGTTGAGGAGGGGATAACGTTAACAACGGTCGGTTTCGGCATGGGAAATTACAACGATATCCTCATGGAACAACTGGCTAATAAGGGAAATGGCACCTACGCATATGTTGATACCCTCTACGAAGCAAAGCGGATCTTTGTGGAGAATCTGACAGGTACATTACAGGTTATAGCGAGGGATGCCAAAGTTCAGGTCGATTTCAACCCGCAGGTCGTCAGTCGCTTCCGCCTACTCGGTTATGAAAACCGTCGGCTCGATCATGAGGATTTCCGGGACGATAGTGCGGACGGCGGAGAAATCGGTTCGGGGCATAGTGTGACAGCGCTCTACGAGATTAAACTCCATGAAAGCGCAGTGGGTCAACTCGCAACCGTTTCTGTACGGCATGAAGATC
The DNA here is from genome assembly GCA_965204355.1 of Candidatus Poribacteria bacterium. Classification (GTDB taxonomy): domain Bacteria; phylum Poribacteria; class WGA-4E; order WGA-4E; family PCPOR2b; genus PCPOR2b. The sequence goes on along the minus strand of OZ241983.1, from coordinate 4,300,218 downwards.
CGGACTCCCGTCAAGTCACAGAGGTCAGCAAAAATATCTTTGCCGCGGAACTTGAAGATGCGTTTGAAGAGGCGTCTCCGGAGTTCCAGTTGGTCGCCGCCATCGCGGAATTTGCTGAAATCCTACGGGGCAGTTTCTGGGCACAGGAGGGCAGTTTAGAGGCTGTGCATCAAGTCATTGAAGGTATCTTACCGCAAATCCAAGTTGAACGGAGTGATGAGTTGATGCATCTCGTGAGCCAAGCTGCGCGATCTAAGGTGCGGAATGTGGAGTAGCGGCGTGAAGCGGAAAAGCGTCGTCTGGAAGAAGTTCACTCGATAGACTTTGCCGTGGGAGTTGTAAGCTGCCACAGCAGGGCTGTCCCGTCTTCGCTTCCGCTGGCAAGCGTTGTTCCGTCCGGTGAAAATGCTACCGAATGGATGCGAGCGGTATGCCCTTCAAAGGTTCCTTTGTGTTCCCCAGTGTTAGTATCCCACAAAGCAATTGTGCGGTCCCAACTACCACTAGCGAGCGTCGTGCCATCCGGCGAAAATGCCACGGCAAAGATGTAGTCCGTGTGCCCATCAATAGTTGCTTTCTGTTTTCCGGTGTCCGCGTCCCATAACTGAATGGCGTGACGATATCCGCCGCCAGCAAGCGTTTTGCCATCGGGAGAGCACGCCAAGTGAGTGACCCAATCCGTCTCACCGGAAAGGGTTAGCTTATGTGTCGCCGTACGAGTGTCCCACAACCGAATCGTGTGATCCTGACTTCTACTCAATAGGATAATCCCATTTGGGCAGAATGCCACCGACGTAATCTGATCTGTATGCCCCTCAAGGGTTGCCTTAAGCTCCCCGGTATCAACGTTCCAGAGTCGAATTGTATGGTCCCAACTGCCGCTGGCGAGCGTTGTGCCATCGGGTGAAAATGCTACGCAATTGACTTCAGCCGTGTGACCTTTAAGCGCTATCTTGAGTGTCTCGGTCTCTACCTCCCACAGCCGAATCGTGTAATCATCACTGCCGCTAGCAAGTGTTTTACCGTCCGGAGAAAACGCTACAGCGGTACCCCAATCCATATGCCCCTCAAGGGTTGTCCTAAGGGCTCCAGTGTCCGTCTCCCACAATCGAATTGTATAATCCTCACTTCCACCGGCAAGCGTTTTGCCATCCGGGGAAAATACCACAGAAGGGAACCGAGCTATATGTCCCTCCAAGGTTGCTTTCTGTTTTCCAGTGGAAACCTCCCACAACCGTATTGTGGAAGCTAAAAGGGTCGCGCTCTGTTTTCCTGTGCTCGCCGCCCCTAACCACATCATGGAGTCTTGACTGCTACTTGCTAACGTGTTCCCCTCCGGGGAAAATACCACATTTTGTACATCATGTGTATGTCCTGCAAGAGTTGACCTAACTTCTCCCGTCTCCACATCCCATAGTCGAATCGTTCCATCATACCCGCCGCTGCTGGCAAGCGTCTTCCCATCCGGCAAAAATGCGACAGAAAAGACAGCATCCGCCTGCCCTTTAAGCGTCATCTTGGTTGTTCCCGTGACCACATCCCAGAACCGGATGGTATTGTCCCGACTACTGCTGACAAGGGTGCTTTGATTTGACAAGAATGCCACGGAGAAGACGGAATCTGTATGCCCTTTAAGCGTCATCTTAATTTCCCCGGTCTCCACATCCCAGCATAGAATCGTATCATCCTCGCTCGCACTAGCGAGGGTCTTCCCATCGACAGAGAACGCTATAGAATAAACAGCACCTTGATGCCCAAAAAAAGTCTTCCGGTGCTCTCCAGTGTTGGTGTCCCACAACCGGATCATTTCGTCCCAACTCCCACTCGCGAGTATTTTCCCATCTGGCGAAAACGTTACGGAACTGACGTCGTGCCCATGCCCTTCAAGGGTTACCCTAATTTTTCCGGTTTCCATATCCCACAGTCGTATTGTCCCGTCGTGCCCACCACTGCTCGCGAGTATTTTCCCATCCGGCGAAAACGCCACGGAACTAACATCATGCCCATGTCCATTGAGGGTTGCCTTATGCTGTGTGGTGTAAGAATCCCACAAGCGTATTGTCTCATCAATACCTCCACTGACGAGCGTTTGTCCGTCCGGGGAATAGGTCACAGAAAGTACCCAACCTGTATGCCCGGTGAGCAGGGCGATTTCCGCACTAGTGTGCAGATCGTAGAGCCAAACGCCGATGGTACTCGCTACGGCAAGTTGAGCGCCATCAGGTGAATGTGCCATATCAAGGATTCGCCCCTTACCGAGACGCACTTTGGCATCTTTGGGCAAATTCCATTGATTACAATCTTGGGCGAGGGTGTTTGGATGAATAAATAGAGTGGAAACAAGCAGAATGGCGAGATTGAAAAACCGTCTCTTAGTCATCAGATTATTGGTTTGCTGAACAGCATTAAAAAGTTTTGGGGGTTGTGGAAAGGTTTTCAAGTGTTTATACACTATAAATTTTAACATACGCAGCAGCAGAATACAAAAAAAACATTACGATTTTTCTTACCCATCATTACATTATTTGAAGAAACCGGTTTTCTATATGAGGTTTCAGAAAATAGTTCGGTAATTCTATGTTTTTCCCAGGCCCGGTAGGCGCTGTTTCCAACTGCGCCAGTACGGAGTGTCCAATTATAGTGAATTATCAAAATATGTGGACATTTTCGCTCCCGATGTTTGGTAGGCGCTGTTTGTAACTGCGCTATCCAGTCTCTATCTTGGTAGGCGCTGTTTGTAACTGCGCCGATGCGGTTCGGTTAGGAACCCTCGCCGGTACAGCGTGTCCAAGTAATTCTAAAGTTCACCATAATATTTTAATCTTCATTCAGAAAACTGATTTTTTTGTGGTAAATTTCCGCCTCACTGGGTATCATTGGGAAGGCAGCCCATATCTCATTAGTCTGTTCAATTGAGCTCTGAATGAAAAAGAGGAGGCAGGTCATGGTAACCAATACAAAAATCCACGCTTTAGTGATTACCGGCGGACACGGCTTTGAGCAGGAACCATTTTGGCAGATGTTCAACAGTTTTGAAAATTTCAGCTACGATGCTGTTGCTTTTCCCGACGCGTTTGAGTATCTGAATGTTGAGGCAGCAAAGAATTACGACGCACTTGTCTTCTACGATATGTGGCAGGAGATTACCCCTGACCAACAGGCGGCGTACCTTGAATTGCTGAACCAGGGTAAACCGATTGTGTATCTACATCACGCGCTGATTTCATTCCAAGCGTGGGATGAGTTCGACCGAATCGTCGGTGGCGTGTGGGAAGAAGGGCAAGGCACCGTGAAACACAACGTCCAATATACCATACAGATTGCTGACCCCGATCATCCGGCAACCAAAGGGATGCAAGATTTCGAGATTGAGGATGAGACATACGGCAATTTCAAAGCCAATCGCGACGTGCATGTTCTGCTAAAAGCCCAACATCCCGAAAGCGCTCCGGTAATCGGTTGGACCCATCGGTACGCCAACTCCCAAATCGTTTACATCCAGCTCGGTCACGATGGACTTGCTTACGGCAATCCGGGTTATCGCAAACTTGTAGATCAGGGAATTCGTTGGGTGGTTGCTGCAGAAAACTAGCGCTATCACACCGTGGCTATGGGATCAACCTTATGACAAAACCGCATGTCGGCGAGCTACACGAAATTCAGTTGACGGATTTGACCTATTCAGCGGCCGCTGTAGGCCGGGTTAACGGACTCGTCACATTTGTCCATCGGGGGGCGCCATGCGAAATGGCACAAGTAGAAATTACGGAGGTGAAGAAACGGCATCTGCGTGCCCGGATTAACGAAATCACCACCCCTTCTCCCGATCGTTGTCCTCCCCCATGCCCCTACTTTGCTGCTGGGTGTGGCGGTTGTCAATGGCAACATATCAGTGTGCCGTCGCAGCTCAACGCAAAAGTGGGAGTGCTTACCGAAGCGTTGAACCGAATTGGAGGGCTATCATCTCTGCCCGATATAACGCGCCATCCTGCGATTCAACCGCTTGCCTATCGAAATCATATCCGCTTGACTGTCACCACCGTCCGACCGCAAGTCCAATTCGGCTTCAGGCAGGAAGAAAGCCATGACGTAGTCCCAATTGATCGATGCGAAATTGCACTCCCGGCTATCAACACTGTTTTGCCGCAGGTTGCCGATCTGATAACGAGTGTCCGCTGCTTGCAGGTTAAGGCGTTGACGCTGCGAACATCCGCCACAACCGGCGAAGTTATGCTAATTCTGATTTTTCCGAAGAAGCACAGGTCACACCTTAAATTCACGGACAAAGACCTGGAGAATTATCCGGCGATCCACTCCATATATCTCCAGCGTGGGGAACGAGGAAGGCCTATATGGGTGGCGGGCAAGCGACATCTATCCGAAACCGCCGGGAGACTACGCTTTGAAATTGGTCCAGAGACTTTCTTTCAGAACAATCTTGCAGGACTAGAACAGCTCACCGAACTTGTTCTGCACCACGTCCAAGCAAACCCACCAACCGTCGCTATTGATGCACACTGTGGTGTCGGTGCGTTTACGTTGCCAGTTGCACAAACTGCAAAGGCTACCCTTGGACTCGATCTTCAAACGGAGGCGGTCACGCTTGCAACCAGAAACGCTGAGACCAATGGTATAACAAATGCAAACTTCCGCGTCGGATATCTCGCCAAGCTGGGAAGCGTCAAAGCGGATCTCCTCCTCCTCGACCCACCACGAAACGGCTGTTGGCGGGAAGATCTCGAAGCGATTGAGCGAATCATGCCACAACACATCCTATACGTCTCTTGCAATCCGACAACCCTTGCCCGTGATCTATCCAAACTCAATGCAAGCTATGAGATTGCTTCTTTGGACCTTGTAGATCTGTTTCCAATGACCTATCATTTTGAAACGGTAGCTGTGTTGCGGCGATTGTGAAGCAATTATCTTGACTTTGTCTCTCTATTTTTATTTGGAGAAGTTTATGAAGGTTGAATACCGCGCCCCGCGCAACGAAATTGAACTTGACGACACAATTGACTGCAGCGTTCGTGCTTTCGGAGATTCTGGAGATAGACGATCTCGTTTTACAAACTTTGTTAAACAGGATCCGTGGTTTGACCTCAATAATACGCGTGCCTGTTTCGTTAACGGGAAGGTCGCTAGCGTTGTGCAGATCTTTGATCGCCCGATGCGTATTGGGAATTGTGCCGTCCGTATGGGCGGAGTCGGCAGTGTCGGCACAGATCCGACATATCGTCGCGCTGGATATTCATCGAGAGTGTTACGGGACACTGTCCAGTATATGCGAACGGCGGGCTACGATCTCTCTATGCTCTCTACAGGCATCCAATCGCACTATGCCAGATCAGGCTGGGTAGTATATCCGACCTACAGCATGGAACTGACCCCGCCTTCAACACTTGGAGAGGTCACTGCTGATGTGACTATCGAGCAGTGTGAGCCAGATCGAGATTTGCTAGAGTTACAAGCAATTTTCGATCAGTTTAACGCCAATCGAACAGGAACATTTTTCAAAAACACTGAGTATTGGGTCAACCGATCCACGTGGAGGCCATACGATCCGTCACTGTATTGGGTCGTTAAGCAGGGCGGAACAACTGTTGCCTATCTGCTGGTTGAACGATGGATGGTCGGTGAATTTGCCTATCTTCCAGATGCTGAAGAGGCGATGATTGCGTTATTCTGTCACTTCTTTCGTTGCGCAAAAGCGGAAGGAGTTCAGGAAATCAATGCGCTAGTACCATCGGAAAGCCGAAAGATATTCGAGACGATAGGATGCGCTGTTCGGAGACGAGAGCGGAGCAATATTATGGCTCTAATCACCAACTTTGAATCTTTATTGACCAAAATTAAGCCGTTGTTGGAATCAAGGCTCAGGGATTCGGACGCTTCGGCGTGGAACGGGGCTATTCGTATCCGCTACGAAGCGGATGAACGAACATTGATTATTCGGGATGGGGAAATTAGTATTGTACGGAACAGCACATCGCCGGAGATAGATCTGCTTGTCAGTCAAGAACAGCTGCTGAAACTGCTATTTGGGAATATAAGCGCCGAGCAGGTTGTTTTTTCCAACGATTTGCCGATTCGCGAAATTGGGTTGCTTGAGACACTTTTCCCGCCAGGTGAGCTATTTATATGGTGGCTGGATCGATTCTAATCGGGGCGCGGTGCTACCCGGACCGCAATCTTAGGGACACGGCAAGGCGCATGTTTAATCGAGGATAAGATGCGAGTCGAACATCTCAAGGATATCAAGGCAGCTTTCGGAAAGGTTTCGATAACGCCTCCAATTAACGGCGTGTATCCAGATTTCTTTTTTATACCCGCGGGGGTTCTGGACGATGTCTATGCCCGCATCGGGGTCATCCAAGCTGCCGACGCGCCCGTACTCGTCCTTGCCGTTGATACATTGGGATTCGGTGTTGCAGAGATCGCAGAACTTGAGGCCGTCATAGGGCGCGCAACCGGCATTCCACCCACCCGAATCTTGATAACGAGCAGCCACAGCCATTCCGCGCCAATCCTGTGTCCTGTTGACCTCTTTGGCGGATTCAGTCCTTACTTTGATGGTCTCTGCGATCGCGTGGGGGCGTTGGCAAACGATCTGTTATCCCGCCTGGAGCCTGCAACGCTCTCGTTTGGGAAATCGAGTTGTGATTTTAATGTGAACCGACGACGTATAACGCCGGAGGGAACTGCCGTTTCAGGACCAAATCCGGACGGCGTAGTCGATAAAAGCGTACCGATCCTCGCATGCCATAACGCGGATGGTTCGTTGATAGGGATGTTCTTTAGTTACTGCTGCCACCCGACAATTCTGTTGGGACCAAAGGTTTCAGGGGACTACCCCGGACAAGCTCAACTAGCGCTGGAAACCCGACATCGTCAGTCCGTTGCGCTGTATCTGCCCGGTGTGTTCGGAAACGTGCGTCCAAACCTGTCGGAAGAGGGGAGATTCAGGAAAGGCACCCCTCTTGATGCGATGCACTGCGGGAGTATGTTAGCGGACGCGGTAGACGATGCCCTAAAGGTGTGTAAGCCAATTTCGGTTAATACCATACACACCCGACGCCTAAAGCGACCCCTGCCGCTCGATAAGCCGCCATCGCGTCAGACGCTTGATGAAATCGCTGCTCAAGCGGTCAAGTCTGCTCAAGCGAGCGAGGAAGAAAAGGCAGGACGTTCAGCCTATTACGCTGGTAACCAACTGGCAATGCGTCAGTGGGTGCAGCAGGTTCGACTCGAACAGACGGAGCATCGTGTCCCGACCACAGTGGATTATAACTTCTCACGTTGGGACATCGGTGATGTTCACTGGATCACGTTTTCAGGCGAGTTCTTCCTTGAATACGGGTTATACGCCCAATCGCTGTTGAGGACGGATCGGACGTTCACGCTCGGCTACACCCAAGGCTGCCAGACCTATGTTCCAACCGCACAAGCATTGGCTGAAGGTGGGTACGAACCGAACGCTTACAAGCGATGGCGCCAAAGCGCACCGTTTGCGCCAGAGGTTGAGGAAGCGGTTAAGGCGGTGATTCAGGAGTTGGCTAATGATGAGTAAATACAGCAGGGGTAACTCCCGATGTTGTCGAATTCTCTGAATTCTTACAACAGCGTGGATTCACGGTTCCGTAGGATTTGATGAAATCATAATCACGGAACCGGAACCTTGCAGTTGCCCTTGCTTGAGGGGTAGGAAAAAAACTGTGTGTCAGAATTGTGTCATGATCTGATGATAGATATCGACCGCTTTCAGAACTTGCTCACACTCAACCCACTCAACTGCCGCGTGCGCTTGATCAATACTGCCCGGACCGAAAACAATCGAAGGAATACCGACAGAAGTGAATTTACTGGCGTCAGTACCGTAGGGAACACCTGTTATCTCCGATTTCCCAATCACAGATTCACACGCACTCACAGCGACCTGTACGATGTCTGCATCTTCTGGCGTTTCCATCGGGTTATCCATGAGATACGGCGTCTCCATCGTAACATCTAAATCTGGGTCAGCAGCTTGGGCACGCACTATCCGCTCTTGAAACGCTACGAGTGCTTCCTCCGGTGTTTCGCCGGGGATGACACGCCGATCTATATCAATGACACATTCGTCGGGCACAAAATTAACTTGCACCCCCCCGGAAATAACGCCGATATTGAGCGTTGGACTACCGGTGAGCGGATGGGTTATGGAACCATAGGTCGGTGCGATTTCATCCTCTATCGCACAGATCAGTCGGGTCATTTTTGAAATGGCATTTATACCGAGATAAGGTTTCGCGCTATGTGCAGCAACCCCTTTTACGACGATATGGAAACGGGCTAACCCTTTATGCGCGCGTATTACTGCCAACTCTGTTGGCTCGGAGATGACCGCTGCATCCACTTGAAGGGTCTCTGCCAATCGTAGCGCGCCCTTAAAGCTGAACTCCTCATCCACAGCGCCAGCGTATTTGATGGTGCACGGGGGTTTGACTCCCGCCTCCCTGAAACGCTTCATTGCGTGTATCATCGCAACCCCACCCGCTTTGGTGTCGCACGCACCACGACCATAGAGCAGACCATCGCGGATATGTGGTTCATAGGGGGGAATCGTCATTACGCCGACCGAAGCGGTGTCCATGTGACATTCGAACAGTAACACGCGGTCCGGATTTTCACCCTCTAATGTTGCAACGATATTGCTTCGCCCCGGTAATACTTCGTCTGTCTCGTAGGGGATATCCAAAGCATCAAAGAAATTACCAAGATATTCAACCATACCTGCTTCGCCGCGTTCCCCGCCGGGTAGACTGGAGTTTACACTCTCAATTGCCACGACATCTTGCAGCGTGGCAAGCACTTCATTATCACTACGTACCCACGATTGGCTCATCAATCCTCTCCTTTATGCTAAGTATGAATCCTTTTTGACTGTCGATTGCGGGTTAATATGAGAAATAGGAGAAAACACCAGACACTACCATTTTCTTATCAATGTCCGCTTGTGAATCTGAAAGATCCTAGCATCTACCTCGCCTTTACTCCTCTATTCTTCCCATCGATACATCTTCTTCGGCGTAGTATCTACCTTAGCTGCTTCCCAAGCATCTATCCAAGCCTGATGATCTTGTGTCACACTCTCCGGCTGTTCCCGACTACGCACCTGAATCCCGGGCAACGGTCTGCCGCCCGGTTTACGTGCATCGTGCCAGCGAAGATCCAAGCTCCAACGAACCTCGCCCGATAGATTTGGAAGTGAACCGTGCGGAGTGCGGCAATGGATGAAAATCACTCCACCTTTTTTCACCGGTACTGTTACCGGTGCACCTTCGGGCATCACCTCCGGGGCAATTGTCCAGCCGTAAGGACACCTCACATGCCTCCGAATCTCGCCACGATGCAGTTCCGGATAGAGGTGGATCGTTCCATTTTCTTCGGTCGCATCTACAAGAGGAATCCACGTTGTCACAACGAGTGTATCGTCCGCCTCCGGCATCAGCACAGCCGCATCCTGATGGAACGGTGACTGTTGTATCCAATTGTCATACCCATCCCCCATCAGCGGTTCAGGTAACTTTGGTCGCACATGATGCGTCGGATTGCAATAAATCTCTGTACCGATAATCGGTTCAAGCAAATCGAGTAGATTCTCGTTATGCAGAAAGTCAAAAATTGGACGACGCAGATTCACCGGAAATGAGACCTGTCCCTGAAGGGGATCCCCTGCCTCCTTGGTCAACCAAGCGATACGTCGGTTAAAGGGTTGGCTCTCATGACGTTCCCCTATTTTCCCCTCTGCGTATAGCTCATCAGCGATGGTATCAATAAGCGCCTCAAAGTCTGCAATCAACGGATTCAGATCATCATCGGCTAAAGCATCTTCTACAACCAGATAGCCGTTCTGATGGAAGGCTTCGACCTGTGCTTGCGTAAGTCCCATTGATAAATCCTCTCTGAACCTAATCTCAATTCAATTAGTTCATTGCTTTACTATAGTGAATTCTAAAAACAGATAGACACCGTCGCTCCTCGGTTTCGATCCCGATTTATCGGGCCCGGTAGGTGCGGTTTCCAACCGCACCGGTTTGGCGTGTCTCATTAATTCTAAGGTCCACTATAGTTCATTTAATGAACCACTGAACCGATGAGAAAATGAACCAACTTCTAAGAACGCAATCCCGATAAAATTGCCTCTGCCAACTCCATTGTCTTGATCGCCTCATCCAGATTCGCTGCGGGGAGTGAAACGGGGCAGTCTTCCTTGATGCAATCGAGGAAGTATCGGTTCTGTTCCTCCGTGCCACTAGTCCCCCTGCCGGCCAACTGGTGCTGCTGACCATCGCAAAAAACGGTTCCTTCCGATACCCCTTCGAGATAGGCAGAGATGTCCCGTCCGTGAATCTCGTAACGTTCGAGGCGGGCATCTGTCGTATAGTTTGCCGCAAGATGGGCAACGCAACCGTTCTCGAATAGGATAAGCGCAGCGTGCACATCTTTGTAGTCCGAGATTGTGCGGCGCACGACGCTATGCACCTCCTCTACCTCCGCTCCTGCAATGGCGCGAACAATGTCGAGTGCGTGTATCGGTGTTTCGAGAAACAGGTTATCCATCAGATGTTCGGGGAAGCGACCTGATTTTATGAATCCGGTTATACTCTTATGAAACTCCCCGACAAGCTGCGTGACAGCGCCGCGTGCTTCGACCATCTCTCGAGCTTCGACGATGATGGGGTGGAAACGACGGTTCCAACCGACCATGCCTTTGGCTCCTGTACGGGCAGCAGCATCGCGCAGAGCGGTGGTTTCTGCAACACTCATGCCCGGGGGTTTCTCCATCAAGGTGTTGACACCCCGTTCCAGACAAGGCAACGCTGCCTGTCCATTGAGATGGGCTGGTGTTGCGACAAATACCGCATCCAATGATTCTGCGTCTAACATCTCATCTACACTCGCATAACGTCCCGTAATGCTAAACTCATCGCCTGCCGCATCTCGTGCTGCCTCGATAGGATCGCAAACAGCGACCATTTCTACATCATCAAAGTCTTGGAGCACCCGTACATGCCCGCGACCACGTCCGCCGCAGCCAATTAAAGCTACCTGTAATTTTGACATGAATTTTTCCTCCCCTATCTCATGGATTATAGTGGATTCTAAAAATAAATAGACACTTTCGCTCCCCGTTTATGGTAGGTGCTGTTTCCAACTACGCCGGTACTTTAGTTCCCCATGTATGGTAGGTGCTGTTTCCAACTGCGCCGGTACAGAGTGTCCAATTAATTCTAAACTTTATATATAAAGCCAACTCGATTGGCACATGGTGGTTTCCTATCGTTCGTCGTCCAAACAAACGTAACTGTAAATCCAAGCAGATCTCTTCCGCCTACGGCTGAAGTCCGCGTAGGTGTTGTTCCGCCTCTTCTTTCCATTCAGCGGGTGGATTCAGTTCAAGAAACTTTTTCCATCGATTAATTGCTTGCTGTCTTTTGCCAGCGTACTCATACATCAAAGCCAAGTTATAGTTTGCTGTCAGATCCTTGGGTTTTAACTGAACCACAAGTTCAAATTGCTCTGTCGCCGCACCGACCTGATCCAAATAGTAGAGCGTACTGGCGTAACTGAGCAGTGTCGCAATATGGTTCGGCTGTAACGCTAGCGCCTTCTCCAATGTCTCTTTGGCACGCCCAAAGTCTGTAGTGTAATTGCTGTACAGATCGCCGAGCCGTTGATAGGTTGTAACGGATTCCGAATCGATTTCAAGTTCCTTTTCAAAGTAACGTATTGCTTCATCATGGTTCTCTTTCCATTCTGCAATTAGCCCAAGTTGAAGGTATATACCTTTGTATTGTTGCTTGAATTGGAGGGTTTTCAGAAGTATCTCCTCGGCATCTTCGCGCAAATCCATATCCATGTATGTCATACCGAGATAGTAGTATGCCTCCGAATCGTTCGGTTTTAGGGCAATTACCCGTTTGAAATCCTCGGCAATCTGGCCGTTTCGGTAGAGTGTGTCGCCTATCTGTTTGTAACGGCGGGTAATGAGTCCACGATAGAGGTAGGCTGGCGCATAGTCATTTTTCAGATTGATGGTCTTGTTATATTCCTCAACCGCCATAGCCGCATAGGTATCGTAATCTTCCGATGTGTCAGCATACCGATCGAGCAAACGCGCATAGCGGAAGTGCCAATCATAATGGCCGTCGTCGTATCGGTTCGCGAGTCCAAAGTGCTTGATAGCTTTTTCAATCGCCTCGCGTTCTTCAAAGATTGATCCGAGGGCGTACTGCGCGTGCGGATGATTCGGTTCAATCTCTAGACCAGGCTCGTACACGCGGATGGCGTTATCTCTATCACCTCGCCGTAGATACAGCCGCCCAAGGTGAAGGAACGAGTCTGCCCTTGATGGATCGAGTGTGATTATCGTTTCATACCGCTCGATGGCACTATCTGTATCCCCCTGTTGTTCATACAAGGACGCAATTTGGAGGTGTGCATCAAGGTGGTTCGGATCTAGCCGGGTGGTTGCCACGAAAGCATCGAGCGCTTCCTCAGGACGTTCCAATTCCAGATGTGCAAGCCCCGAAAGATAATACGCTTCAATATTCGTTGAATCCACTGAGGTTAAGCGGGTCAGCATTGTCAGCGCATTTTGTGTGTCATTCTGCCCTTGATAGATCTGTGCCGAGCGTATTAAAGCCGCTTTATGATTGGGGTCAAGTTCAAGGGCTCGCAGATAAAGACGCAAAGCGTTCTCGGCATCTTCCGATGATTCGTAACTGCGTCCCAGCAGGTATGTCGCTTCAATGTGTTCCGGATAGATGAGAAGAAACTTGTTAAACGGCTCAATCGCCAGATCATATTGCTCAGCATCGAAAGCAGATCTGCCCTGACTAAAGAAATACTGATCCAGGTCCGGATCCAGTTCGATTGTGCGTAGATAGGATGTCCTTGCGGCCTCGTAGTATTCCTGTTGGTAATAGGCGTCTCCTAAAAATCTATAAGCCTCCAGCAGCTGTTCCGGCACAAAATCGACCCCTCGGTGGAGTTCATCAGAGCCAATTAATGCGATAACTTTTTCGTAGTATTGGATAGCGCTGGTCAAGTTGCCCGCATCAGCCTCTATTCGAGCGTAGTAGAACGACGCACGCGGGTCATTAGGAATGACAGCCAAAAATCGTTCGAGAATAGATCTCGCCTCATCTCTCCCCATCAATCCAGCACGGTAGGGTGCGAGTTGTTCCATAAAGTAGTCCTTGAGCGAGGGATCTGCGTCGATCGCTGCCCTATAGTGCTCAACTGCGATCTCTACCTCCCCTGTCGTATAATAGATGTTGCCGAGTTGAAGGAGTGTTGCGGTGTGGGTTGGGGCAATGCTATCGATAATATGTCGGAATATATTGACTGCCCCAGCTTGATTTCCTTCTTGGGCGAAAATCGTGCCAAGTTCATACAGATCCTCTGTTGTATAAGATTGATATCTGTTGCCCGTTTCATATGCTTCCCATGCGTCATCAAAGAACCCATCCTTTGCGAGAACTTGACCCAGTTTGAAATAGGCAGGAGCAAACTTAAGATCGCGATAAACTGCTTCCTCGAAGGCTTCCCTGGCCGCATTGTCATCACCTTGTTTAAGATGAGCCAATCCGATTCCATAGTAAGGGCGCGCCCACTTTGAATTGATTTTTTGTACTGCCTGAAACGACTCAAGTGCAGCTTCGGGTTTATCCTGTTGGAGGTAGATTTCACCGAGCCGATAATGCGCGGGGAAATACTTGGGATTCAATTTCAAGCACGCTTTCATCTCTTGGGCTGCCAGTTCCAACTTGTTCTGTTCGTGATAAATTGCACCGAGGCTGAAATATGCCAGCGACAGAGATGGGGTGAGCAAGAGGGCTTGCTCAAATTCGTTTGCAGCCTTTTCAAATAAAATTGTAGTTTGCGTCGTATCTATCCTACCTTGTGTGGCGTAAGCATACCCTAAACCGTAGTGTAGACCTGCGTTGGAACGTTCCGTGTCCGCGTCAGTTTCATAAAGGGAAATCAACGTTCCAAGATGTCCTTTCTCTTTCCACTTGTTGACTAAATCTCGATGCTTATTGACCTGTTTCTCAGGTTTTTTCTCTTTAAGGACTTTGCGGTAATCCTTTTCAATAGCTTCACGCCACTGTTCGTTCCCTTGTGCGATTGTAGGAGTTACGATTGAAGGAATCAAGATCAGTAGTAGATACCGAAGTAGCATCCATTTTAATGATGTCATTTGTCCTAACCTTTCCTATCGTAACAGTGTGCTCAAACGGAGCCGCTACCACTTTTGCGACGATTCAGAGACATCGTAACTGCCAACTTCATCGCTGCTTTCATACTACTGGGATCTGCCTGATTTTTCCCCGCGATGTCGAAGGCTGTGCCGTGATCAACGGATGTCCGAATAATGGGAAGTCCTAACGAAACATTGATAGTGTTTTCAAAGTCCAGCAGCTTCATGGGAACGTGACCTTGGTCATGATACATCGCGACCACTAAGTCATATCCACCCCTAACTGCTTGTATGAAAATTGTGTCTGCCGGGAACGGTCCCTCGCATATCAGTCCCATCTCTTGAGCGGATTGAATTGCGGGAACGATGAATTCGAGATCTTCGTTTCCAAATAACCCATTTTCGCCTGCGTGCGGGTTGAGACCACACACAGCGATTCGCGGTTCGGCAAAACCAAGCGATTGAAGTGCTTCATGACCGAGTTGAATAGTCCGCAGAATTCTGCGGGTATCCAGTTCACAAGCACTCCGCAAGGAACGGTGGGTGGAGACATGAATAACACGGAGGTGATCGTTCACGAGCAACATCCGCGATTCCGCTGCTTTCGATAAATCTGCAATAAATTCTGTATGCCCCGTGAACTCCCGTCCGCTCAAAGACACCGCTTCTTTATTCAAAGGGGCGGTTACCATCGCGTCCGCTTGACCAGCGAGGCAGAGCTGCGTCGCCCTGCGGACATATTCGAGCGCTGAGCGGCCGCAGGCTGCACTCAGTTTGCCTATCGTGAACTCGGAAGGCTCAAATTGGCGTACATCTATCAGGCATATCTGTGCAGTTCCATAACCAGAACCCTGTGTAGATTCGCCATCTTGGACGATGCAGTCCGGTAGTGTCAGACCGATCTGCCCGGCTACCATCTTTAGAATGGATGCATCGCCAATCACTACCCAGCGTGCCGTGTTCAATAATGCCTGATCCGTCAATGCTTTAAGGACAACCTCCGGACCAATGCCAGCCGGATCGCCAGTAGTAATTACTATTGTTGGTAATGCCTCATTTCCCATATCAGAGGGCTCTCCCTCTCAGTTCTTACATCGTTAGTACCAACGTGATTTATCAACCACATTGATCAACGGTTCACCGCTGACGAAACGCTTTAGATTCTCACAGAAGAGCTCAAAAACGCGGTTGGGTGCTTTCGGAGACTGACCGGCGTGGTGCGGTGTAACGATGACATTTTCCATCTCCCATAACGGGCTATCCTGCGGCAGCGGTTCCGGTTCCAAAGCATCCAGCCCTGCCCCAGCGAGTTCTTTGGCGCGCAGCGCTTCAACCAAGGCCGCTTGAGCAACAATTTTACCCCTCGCAATGTTAATTAGGAATGCCGTTGGCTTCATCGCCCGAAATTCAGCTGCGCCCATAATGCCTTCTGTTTCTATTGTCAATGGACAGCAGATGGCAACCCAATCTGATTGGCTTAGCATGTCGTGCAGCCTATCGGTTTTCCAAAGAGCCTCAACGTAATCAGGTTTCTGCGTCTGCGTCGGATCTACCGCAAGGATGCGCATGTCAAAGGCGGTTGCACGTTTGGCAACCTCTAGCCCGATGCTGCCGAGACCGAGGATCCCGATTGTTTCTCCTGCAATTTCAAGCACCGGCATATTTGCACGGCTTTCCCACACTTTCTCCATCTGCCGTTTAATCGTAATATTAAGTGTGCGCGTGAAGGCAAGAATCAAAGCCATGACATGCTCAGCGATGTTAACAGCTGTTGTGCCGCGTGCATTGGCAAGCACGATATCACTATTAATCAACTCGGGAAATCTAAGCCCTTCAACACCAACACTTCCGGTTTGAATCCAACGGAGTTTTTTTGCACGGCGGATGAGTTCGGGCGTTGCCCCACCAAAAATAGCGTCCGTGTCCTCAATTTCGCGCTGTAGCTCCTCGTCCGTCGCCGGAGACACGAAATCGGCATTCGGTGCGATGGCACGAGCAGCTGCAAGTTGTTCTTCACTGAAACCATGGATGATAATTTTCATAGCCTATTCCTCTCTTTTCCGTAGGTTAAATTTTGGTTGTTTCCGATTTTCCCATTTGATGTTCTCATGCTTGACACGGTGCACCACACAGCTTTATCGCTTTGGGGACGTTATTCAATACATCTCCCGCCATTAACCCGTGCATTCCGGTCGATTCAGCAACGATATCTCCTGCAAGTCCGTGGAGGTAGACGCCCAGCACTGCGGCATCGAAAGGAGAAACTTTTTGTGCTATTAACCCTGCAATAAGCCCTGTTAGCACATCCCCCATGCCGCCAGTTGCCATACCGGCATTTCCAGTTGAATTAATCCACACCTCTCCGTTTCCGCCTGCGATGACTGTCGGTGCTCCTTTGAGGACAAGCGTCACGTTGTACGTTTGTGCAAATTGTTGGGCGATTCCAATCCTATCTCGTTCCAACGTTTCGACGGTTCCACCGATGAGTCGTGCCATTTCGCCCGGATGGGGTGTGAGCACCGTTTGAGGCGATAGCGACGAAAGAATTTCTCTCGATTTTGAGAGTGCATTTATACCGTCGGCATCGATAACGGTTGGAGTTTCGCTTTCGCGGATTAAGCTATGAACGAGTGCGACAGTTTCGGGGTGCTGTGAAAGACCGGGACCAATCGCAAGAATCGATTTGCTTTGCTCGATGGCTTCAATGATATCTGTTTCTGCTTCCAGCGCCAAAGATCCCTCCGCTGTTTCCGGCAAAGGAAGCGTCATCACTTCAGTAAGTTTTACCTCCAAAATCGAGTTGAGACTTTTCGGGGTGCCGAGTGTCACTAAACCCGCACCGACCCGCAACGCGCCCGCACTCGTCAAGGCTGCGGCACCCGTCATGCCGGTGGAAGCAGCGGCGACAAATACACGTCCATAGGTGCCTTTGTGCGAATGCGTCTGCCGTGATGGCAAAAGCCGTACCGCGTCGGACGGTTGTGTCCAGTTAATCTGAATGTTTTGTGCATCAATGACACTCAATGGGAAACCGATGTCAGCCACCTCAAGCTGCCCTGTAAGTTCTGCCCCCGGATGGATAAGATTGCCCCGCTTCGGAAGTCCCATGGTGACGGTATAATTGGCTTGGATACACGCCCCTTCCGCTATGCCCGTATCCGCCCATAGTCCGGACGGGAGGTCGATAGCAATCACCGGTTTCCCGCTTCCATTGATACACTCTATGACATCCCCAATGAAGCCGTGCACTCCGCCGCGCAACCCTGTGCCGAAGATAGAGTCAACGATGAGGTCAGATGAAGTGAGTTGGTTTTTCAACCTCTCTAGCTCATCTTCCGAAAGAATTGGCGTGATTGGCAGATCCAAACCCTGTGCAATCTGCAAGTTGATCAGCGCGTCACCAGCGAAGCTCTCTGGCGGCGAAACGAGGAAAATCTGAATCGGTTGACCGGTATGGGCGAGTTGCCGCGCAACAACCAATCCGTCACCCCCATTGTTTCCTTTGCCCACAATAATCCCGATATTTTTGCATTCAGGGAATTGTTGACGAAGAACCCGCACAACGGCGCTCCCCGCGTGTTCCATTAGCACGGTGCCGGGGATGCCGATCTGCTCAATGGTCTGCTGATCTATTTGACGCATCTCTTGTGCGGTGACAACTTTCATCGTTCCTTCTCATTTCCATGCGAGGGCGAGAACATCCATTGACATGGCAACAAGCCAGTGGACCGCTGCGCCGTAGAGAAAAGACCGTGTTTCCAAAGCGAGGACGCCAAGCACAATCCCCGTAACAATTGAGCCTACTGCCTCCGTAAAGGGTTTGGTTGTGTGCTTAACGACGAACGGGATAGTTTGAATGAGAATGCTGTAATTGCCAAACCGTTTCTCCAACCCGAAAAGCATAAAACCACGAAAGAAGAATTCCCAGCAAAACATGTAAACGCCGTAAGAAATTTCGTACGCGATGAAAACCTTCCAGTCGGTTCCAGCAACGTCGGAGAGCGGATATTTCTGCTGGAAATCAGGAACAAACTGCAAAACTAGAGCAATCAATGGCAGCATGAGCAGCCAACCACCGAGAACAAATCCCCACCCCAATCTGCCACGTGTTAAATAAAAGCCGTAGTCGCGGATCCTGTCCTTTATGCCAAATCTGATCACAAGGACTGGCAGCAGTAAAAGAGTTACCGCAGTCATCCAAAACCAATAGAAATACTTAAGGATATTCTTGAGCGGATGCTGGAGGAAGTACCTTGCAAAAAGCTGATTAAAGACCCGTCTGCGTCCAACAAAATGGTACAGTATCAACAGCACAGGTGTACTGAGCAAGATGATTGCTGACCGCCGGTCCCAGCCATGTAAATATTTTTCCCCTTTTTCTTTTATCCAAGGGTTCACAGATTGTCCTCGTTTCCTCTAATCTTGCCTCCCCGCGGTTAGTATAGCATATCTCTCAAGGGCTTTCAACAGTGTATTTATCGCTTTCCACATAATGGGAACGGCATCTCAATATTCTGTATATTGCAATTGATTATCTTTCCCTAGTATGATATACTGAATTTCATCCTATTCTTATCTTTTCCTTCACTGATGGAGGGGTATAGAGGAGTTGACTTAATGATCAAAAAGTTGTGCATTGTGATTGGACTTACAACGCTAATTTGTCTAACCTTCTCCGCGTATTTCGCGCACTCTCATGACGCATTTTACCCGCATCACCGCGATGATCTCCGTAAAGACGAGGCACGTCTGACTGTGGTGTTCGTTACAGCCGGATTTGTCATCGCGTTGGGCGCAATTTTCTATATGGTGTCACGCAATGAAAGCCGGGAGAGTGAACGGACACGCGAATCAGAGCAGGACCGCTTGGGCGGTGCAGCAAACGAGGCAGCGCATGTTGGACGTGCGACGCTTCTTGAGGGGGCAGCCCCTGAAGCGACAATCCTCGCCGTTTTGGCAGCTTACGCTGAACGCTTAGAAGTTGTATGGAATCCAGATTCCGTACTGGTGGTTGGGAACGCCATCCGATGCCAAATTGGCGGAGATGTGGTCGTTGTTAGAATTTTTGAACAGGCGGATAACAGTAGGATCGAGGTAAAAGCCTCTCGTGATAACGTAACGGCAGGATCTGTGTTGGAAGTGGTGGATGACGGATGATGTGTTGTTCCTCACGCGCAGCCAACTGTAACGCGCAGCCAACTGTAGGCGGGGCATCTTGCCCCGCACTGAAATGCGTAATTGACGGGGAGAGCCAATGAACATCGGTAAGCTACTGACAAAATCTGCTCGAACTTTTCCCGAAAATCTCGCAATTGCATACGGCGCGAAGGAATTGACGTATGCTGAATTTAACGCGCGAGTCAATCGTCTGGCAAATGGACTGAAGGGACTTGGCGTCCAACAGGGAGATAACGTGGCAGTATTGATGTATAACTGCCCCGAAATGTTGGAGTCAATGTTTGCACCCTTCAAGATGGGTTGCGGCGTCATACCTATTAACTTCCGGCTACATCCGAGAGAGTTCGCCTTTATCATCAATCATTCTGAAGCCAAAGTGGTGATTATCTCGCCTGAATTCAACGGAGCAATTATCGATGTCCGTGACAACATCCCGCAAGTCAGTTGTGTTATCAGCGTATCTGAAACACAAGAGCCGTTTTTGAATTACGAGACCGTACTCTCCGCCGAATCAGATCAGTTTGAGGAGGCGGATGTCGCGCCCGATGACGTGGCGTGGCTTTTTTATACATCCGGCACGACAGGTCAGCCCAAGGGTGCGATGCTGACGCATCGTAACCTGCTCGGCATGACCATGAACTTCTACGCGGACATATACCCAGGATGTGGTCCCAACGATGTTGCACTCCACGCCGCGCCCTTGTCACACGGGAGCGGATGCTATGCGCTGCCTAACGTTGGTAAGGCGGCGGCTAACGTCATTCTAGAGGCACAATCCTTTGACCCGGAACAGGTGTTGAAAACGATTGAAGAATACCGTGTGACAAATATGTTCGCTGCACCAACCATGATTAAGCTGCTGATAGATAGTCCAGCGATAGGCGAACATGATCACAGTTCCTTAAAAGCGTTGAATTACGGTGGTGCACCGATGTTGGTCGAAGATCTGATGCAAGCGATCGAAAAACTCGGCCCCTGTCTTGTCCAACTCTATGGCCAGGCGGAGTCCCCCATGACCATCACCTATCTCTCTCACGATGACCACCGCCTCGACGGAAATCCGAATCAGATGAAACGGCTCGCGTCAGCCGGTATTCCGCGCACCGATGTCGAAGTGAAAATTTTCGATGCCAATGACAATGAACTGCCCACCGGCGAGATGGGAGAGATCGTTACACGCTCAGACCTAGTGATGAAAGGGTATTGGCGAGATCCCGAAGCCACCGCCGAAACTTTACGGAATGGGTGGCTGCATACGGGAGACATGGGTTACATCGATGACTCCGGTTATCTCTTTTTGATGGACCGCTCAAAAGACCTGATTATCAGTGGAGGGGAGAACGTATATCCCCGTGAAATCGAGGAGGTAATTGTCCAACATCCCGCTGTTCGAGAGGTTGCTGTTATCGGTGTGCCAGACCCAGTATGGGGAGAGTCAATCAAAGCGGTCGTATCGCTTGTGCCTAAAGCAAGGATCACAGAACCGGAACTCATCGACTTTTGCACTAACCATATTGCCCGTTATAAACGACCGAAATCGATCGATTTTGTGGAGGAACTGCCCAAAAATAACTACGGAAAAATCCTTAAGCGGGAATTGAGAGCAAAATATTGGGAAGGGAAAGCAAGCCAAGTAATATAATAACTCAAGTTGCTAGTTATATGCGTTGCGATAAAATCGACCTCCTTACCCGTAGGTTGGGCATCTTGCCCGACCTACAAAGCCCCAGCGGGGCGATATGTATATAGCGAACATGATAAAACCACTCCAAAAGCCCCAGCGGGGTGACATGTGTATAGAATAGGTGAAACGTCATACATAAATGGTCAGTGTCGTGATTCAAAAGGTACGCTTCCTACGCATGTTTTTTGTAGGAGGGAATTTCAATTCCCGACTCTTGCATCGTTTTCAGACGCTTGGTTTATCAACTAACAACTTAGGTGATAATAACGTAAAAAGGAGATTGAGATGGAAAAGAAACGAAAATTGGGACGAGGCGTCGCGATGGTCGGTGCGGGCATGTCAGCATTCAATATGTTCAAGGATCGAGACTCAAAGGATCTATTCGCCGAAGCCTTCGTCGAAATGAGTGCCTCCGTGGATAAGGGACTCGATCCGGCGGACATTGATGCGCTTTACATCGGCAATTTCACAAACGACTTTTTCGCGCATCAGTCGCATTGGGGCGCGATCCTCTCCGATTCCCTTGGACTCGTTCCCAAACCGGCGACACGGATTGAAGGTGCCTGTGCTTCAAGCGCACTCGCTTTTCGGGAAGGCGTTTTTGCCATTGCCTCCGGCTTCTACGATGTAGTCTTGGTCGGTGGCGTCGAGGATATGTCGAAAGGCAGCACCGAGACGGTTGCCGAGGGTTTAGCGCTAGCAGCGATCCCGTACGAGCGCAAAGCAGGCTTCACGTTCCCAGGGGTTTTCGGCGCAATTGCGACCGCATACTTTGAAAAATATGGTGCATCGCGCGAACACCTGATGGACATTACCATCAAGAGCCACGACAATGCACCGTTGAATCCGAAAGCCCAGTATAAAGCGACAATCCGCGATATGATGCGGTCAAAAATCAAGCGGGCGAAAGAGAAAGAGGGCGCGGTGCCAGATTGGAGCGATGAAAAAGATTTCCTCCGTGACCCAATCGCCAATCCCACGATTGCCTGGCCCATGCACCTCTTTGATTGCTGTCCGATCAGCGATGGCGCAGCCTGCCTCCTGTTAGTCGAGGAGGAGATCGCTGAGCACTTTACCGATGACCCGATATATGTAGCTGGTCTTGGTCAGGGGAGCGGACGGGGGCTAAATGCCGCCGATGACCTAACGTACTTTGAAGCGACACGGCACGCCGCCAATGAGGCGTACGAAATGTCCGGTCTGACGCCGCCGGATGTTCAATTTGCAGAGGTGCACGACTGTTTTTCGATTGCGGAGCTCCTTCATATTGAAGATCTCGGATTTTTTAAGCCGGGTGAGGGTTACAAAGCAGTGGCGGACGGCTTAACGAAATTGGATGGTGCGAAGCCGATTAACACGTCGGGCGGACTCAAGTGTAAGGGGCATCCGGTGGGAGCAACAGGGGCGGCGCAATTAATAGAGGTATGGGAGCAGTTGAGAGACAAGGCAGGAGACAGAGGAGTACCAATCGAAGATCTGCGAATCGGTGCCGCCCACAATTTGGGTGGTACCGGTGGCACCTGCACGTTCACCATTTTGGAGAGGAGATAACTGTGGCGGACAGACCGATAAGCGATTACCAGTTTGAGCAGTTTCTGGGCGAAGAGAAATTGATGGGTGCTCAGTGCGTCGGGTGCGATGCCCTTTTTGTGCCACCACGTGCCATCTGTCCAAAATGCCACGGCTCAGCAATGGAATGGGTGGAAACAAAGGGAGAAGGTCGCCTCGTTGCCTTTACCTGTATCTCGATTGGACCTCCCGCGATGATAGCGGAGGGGTATGACCGGAACAACCCATACTGTTCAGGAGCGGTCGAGTTGGTAGAAGGCCCACGGGTGGTCGCACAGATTGAAGGCGTGGACACGCGTAATCCTGAAACAATAAAAATTGGGATGCCAGTGAAAGCTACCTTTTTGCATCGGGGTACTGATGAGGCCCGAAAAACCGTCTTAGGGTTCATACCGGCTGACGAAAATCACCTCACCCCGTAGGCGGAGCATCCCCAGCCTGTACGGGACATCTTACCCCGCTAAGCACTGCATGAGAAGGTAGGTCGTTGTGAATCCATTTCACCGAATTTTCTTTATGTTTCACGTTTTGTTCTGCCTACTCCTTTCCCCATTCGCAATTGGTGATTCAGCGCAGCACGCTCCCGTCCCATCCGACAATGCCGAAAAACCCCACCTGATTCGCCAGATCATCTTTGACGGGGTTGAACATCTAAATCGGAAGCAGCTATCCAAGCTAATCGGGATTGATGCAGGACAGCCCTACCTTCAAACAGAAATAGTTGCCGGGCTTAATCGAGTGCTGGAAAAATATCGTGAAAGCGGATTCGTATTCGTTTCAATCGAACCCGAGGTTGTAGCTATTCCTCCTGATCAGGTGCAGATTCGCCTCCACATTCACGAAGGGGGGCGGGCAATCACAGGCGAAATCGCAATCGAAGGAAATCATCTGCTCTCGACGGGAGACCTCCGCCGTGCGCTCGGTTTACGGGAAGGGAACTCGTTTGACCAAATCGCTTTTGAGAGAGGAATTGACAGAATCCTGAACCTGTACAGCGAGCGTGGCTATCCCAAAGCCGAAATTGAGCCGATCGACTTCCATCTGTCGGAGGAACACGGAACGGTTGATCTACACCTGCAAATTAATGAGGGAAATCAGGTTCGGATTGGTGCCGTAAAGCTAACCGGTCTACAGAAAACAAAACCTGAGGTGGTCCTCCGCGAGTTACCGGTGCAAACAGGTGATGTCTTTGATCAGCGCAAAATCGATCAGAGTTTCCACCGCTTGGTAAACTTGGGCTACTTTTACGAAGTCAGTTCCTCCCTGCTTGAGGAGGGTAAAACGCCAGCGGAGATTATCTTTAATGCGAAGGTGACGGAGGCGCGCACTGGTAGGTTCAGCGGTGTCATTGGTTATGCCCCGCCAACCACGGAATTTGAAGGTGCGCCCCAACTGACGGGCGTGATTGAAGCGACGGAGACCAATCTTTTGGGGACAGGACGGGGCGCTAATTTTCTTTGGAAATCTGGCTTACTTCGGGCGTTAAGGATAGGTTACACGGAACCGTGGGCATTTGGAAAACCGATAGAAATCGGCGTCGAATATTCGCAGCTCAGACAAAGAAATCAGTTCACCGATGCTGAATCCCATGAGAATGCTACCTCCGTGACCGCTTCGGCGCGTTTCCGACGTTCATTTAAAAGTTTGTTAGGGTTTTCCTATAAACGGATCGGTCTTCCCGCGGGTGCTATCTCCCGTCCTACCACTGCCCTGTCTAGCCACTCACAGATCATTGATGTGGCAAACCCGGCATCACAAAGTGGTGCGAAGTACGGTGTGATGTTAGGGCTGACCCGTGACAGTAGAGACTATTTTCTGAACCCAACTCGTGGACGCCTTGATCATGTAGCGTTTGAATTTTCAACAGGGGATTTCAAGCTGCGCAAACTGTGGGTCAATCTCCGCGGTTATTTCCCGACATGGCGTCGGCAGGTGATCGCTATCGGTTTACACGGTGCGGCTGCGTGGGGAGATAATATTCCGCCAACAGAACTCTTTTATCTCGGTGGGGCGAACACATTGCGCGGTTACGACGAAGATTGGTTTTTTGGACCCCGCCGCGTCTATGCAAACCTTGAATACCGGCTGCTAGTCGGACGGACCTCACAGTTCTTCGTATTCACCGATCTGGGAACGGTCACGCAAGTAGATCAACCCGCCGTCTTTGACCCGCTCCTTGTGGGCTACGGGTTCGGTATGCGACTTGAATCAAAGGGCGGGCTGCTGCAGATGGATTACGGACTTGCCGAAGGACGCTCCGCTCTGGAGGGAAAAATTCATGTCAATCTCGGAACATCGTTCTAAAAAATCCAGCCAGCAATCCAATCTCGATCAGATTCAACGCATCCTAATTCTCCGCATGGGACCCGTCGGTGAAACGATCCTGACAACGCCGGTCATCCGGGCGTTACGGGGACGTTTTCCGGACGCATACATCGCCTACATGGTTAATCCGGGGCGTGAAGACCTTGTCTCCGAAAACCCGAATCTTAACGAAGTGATTACCTACAAGGTGTCGATTCCGAGTCTGATTTATGAAATGGTGAAAAGGTCATTTCAGATGGTAGTAGTCCTCCAGCCAACGTTTCGCCTTGTGGTACACACATTCCTTGCTCGTATCCCATTTCGGATCGGTTTTGAGACCAACTCTGGCAAGGGGTGTTTCCTGCACGTTGCTGTACCCAATAACATCAACCAGCATGAAACCGATAGATACCTTGACGTTGTGCGCGGCATCGGAATCGAGCCAGATAGCTGCGAGCCGGAGATGTTTGTGAATGCTGCATCACAGATGTGGGCGAACGATTTCCTCGCAGGCGCTGATGTTGCTTCGGATCGACTCATCATCGGATTAAATCCTGGATCCGCTTCTCTTTCCCGGCGCTGGTCAAGATCAGGATTTGCAGAGGTGGGGGACCGGCTGCATCAGAAGTACGATGCCCAAATTCTTATCACCGCTGGCGAAGCGGAGGGGAGATTGCCGCACGAAATTGCTCGCCGGATGTCCTGTTCACCCTGTATTGTCACCGGGATAACGCCGATGCAACTCGGGGCGATAATCCAAAAATGTCACCTCTATATCAGCAACGATACAGGTCCAATGCACATGAGCACGGCAGTCAAAACCCCAACGATTGGGTTATTTGGAGCGTCGAACCCGCACCAGTGGGGACCAGATTGGCAGCCGCACACGATAATCGCTCGTAAGAGCATGGAGGAGATTGTCGCCGAGGACGTCTTGGAAGCGGCAGATTTGTCATTATCCCGCCCCAATCTAAAGGACTAATAAAGACCGTAATTCGTAAACGACCGGGTTCAGGGGCTCAGGAATTTATCATACACTATGCCTTACGCCTTACGTTTCACGCTTCACGTTTCACGCTACACGCTCATCGGTTTATTTCTCGCTGCATCCACCGCCTTCTCCGCAGCCTTTCCCTTTGAGGAGGCGCGTCCACTCTATGTGGGGGCGAGGGCGTTGGGCATGGGCAATGCGTTTACAGCCGTCGCTGATGATGCCACGGGGGCGTTTTGGAACCCGGCTGGATTGATTCAATGGCAGGGGGTTAAGCTCTTTGGGGTTAATAAGTTCTACAAACGATCAGACTACGGTTTCGATCCAAAAGGAATTGCATACGCCTATCGTGGGTATGGCTTTGCTTGGGGAAACAAGATCGCGCTCGGTGTTGAATCCGGAACGCCAGATTTCAACTACTACTCATTCGCTCGGAAGATCCATTCGCATATCGCAATTGGTGGAAACCTGAAATTTAAACGGAAACATCCCAGCGACTATTATCAATTTTTCGGTCATTCCCCCTCTTACGATCTTGCCCTTCTTGTCAAACCGCGTTCCGATCTCAAATTCGGACTACTTGCAGGAAATCTGCCGCGCGATCGAGGGATTAGCTGGCTAACACTCGGGGCTGCTTATCAATGGGAAAACCTGTTATTCGCGATCGATCTCATGGTGCCACGAGGTCCCCTCAACGAAACAGGGCTTTACTACGGTATCGAGTGGAATGTACACCGCTTCATCCGTGTCCGAGGTGGGCGGTCAGATCAGTCGTGGGCGCTAGGATTGGGTTTCTATCGGCGTTGGATACGAATTGACTATGCCCGCATCTATGAACCCGATTTCGAATCGGATTTTATCTCGGGGGAATTACGATTTTGAAGGGAGATGTCCCAAGGAGTGTATAATGAGAAAATTAAAAATCGCCGTAGTCGGTACGGGAGGACGAGCAGGTGCGCACCTGAACACCATTCCCAAACTCAAATCGATTTATCAGTTGGTTGGTGTCTGCGATATTGACAAAGCACGTGCTGCGGAGACCGCTCAACGGCTATTAGTTTCTGGCTATACGGACATTGACACGCTGATTGAAGAGGAGTCCCCGGACGTAATCCTAATCACGGTGCCCCCGGATGGACACCACGTTATCACTGAGATTGCGGCTGCCCATGGCGTCCATGTCATTACGGAGACACCGATTTCGACAACCCTTCCTTGTGCGGATCGGATGATCGATGCCGCGGCACGATACGGAGTCAACTTGGAGGTCCCGGAAAACGTCTGGCGTTGGCCCCATGAACGGCTTAAACGGAAAATTGTCGATGCCGGACTGATTGGTGAGATTACCCACGCGCATCTCTGGTACACCTCCGGATCATATCACGGCATGAATGCAATCCGGACACTTGTGGGGAGCGAAGCCGTGAGAGTCGTTGGGCACGCCAAAGAGATCGGGGATAGTCCGTGGGAGGTCGGTGTTGTCGAGTTTGAAAACGGTGTTTCTCTTGTCTATGAACTGCCAATACGGAGACGCGGTAACTATTGGGAGATTGATGGAACAGAGGGGGCAATCGTCGGTAACGATTTGCTGCTCTATCGAGGGACGGGAACGGAGACCTACCCGATTCAGACCGTCATGACAGAGGTAAATGGTGTGACAGTTGTTGATCACGCCTGCGTTGACACCGATCCCCCGGTGATCTGGGAAAATCCGTTAAAAACCTTTGGACTCGTGGACTCAGATGATGTCGCAAGAGGTGCAGAGTTGCACAGTATCTACCGAGCAATCGTTGAGGGAGTTGAGCCGGAATACGGTGCTGTCAACGGACGGACAGACCAAGAGATCCTGATTGCAATTCGCGAGTCTGCGCGGAGCGGTGGGGAACCGATTGATCTGCCGCTGACCAACATCACCGGGCATGAAGAAGACCTGCATCAGGAATACCGCGAAAGATACGGCGTCGACCCGTCCGACGCTATCGAGAAACAGAAAAGCATCTTATTTCCACAACGTGGTGTTGTGTGGGCGGCAAAACGATAGAAAAAGGAGACCGACATGAGTTGGCAAGTTGTAGACCGTATGACGATATATCACGAACCGGGCATGTATGCCCTCAGTCCTACCGTGACACGTACGCCTTCTAATGGTCTATTGGTGACATTCCAAAGGGCAACGCATCTGGGATATTCCCATCATGAACATCCGCTGTTCAATGTGCAGGCGTGCCGGTCAGAAGATGAGGGACAGACGTGGAGCGGACCACACCTTGTAACCGTTGACCCACGTGGAGGGGTTATGGACCGCGGCGTCCACACCCTTCCGGACGGAAGTATCTTTCTACACTCTTCCTGCACCGAGTTGGTCCCTGCGGAGGATGCGGTAGAACATGGAGGGAGCTGGGTCGTACAGCACGGCAAACCGTTCTGGGTACGGTCACGCGACGACGGGCATACTTGGAGTGCGCCTAAACGCTTCCCACCTCTGCCCGATGCCGTCTGGGGACACCCCGCCCAGCACTCAGGGGTCAGTCGGAGCGGCTTGCTTGCTCTGCCAGATGGACGCTTACTCATGCCGAGCAAGGCAACCGACCTCACCACCGGCGAATTTCGTTACTTTGGCATGTTGCGTGTGTCGAAGGATATGGGGGAGACGTGGCAATACGGCGGACGAATTGCGGAGGATCCAGTTGCCCATTTCAGTGAACCGACTATCCATCGCACGCCGAGGGGGCGCATCTTAGTGCTCTTTCGTTGTCATCCGGGACGGCTGGGACCTGACATCGTCCGGGACCAAGGGTTTGAAGGCCCCTTCATCGACGATCCGGCGTTCGTTGGTCGTCTCCTTGTGTTAGTCTATTCTGATGACGACGGAGAAACATGGTCTCCGTGGCGTCCGACTATGGTTCACGGCAGTCCGGGACACATGCTCGGATTGAGGGATGGACGCATTTTTCTTACCGTAGGCACTCGGTGGGAGGGGCAGCGCGGCTGCGTTGGTAGGGTATTAGACCCTGAAGGGAGCAATTTAGATACTGCGCCTGAATTTGTAATAGAGCGCAATGCCTTGAGCGCGGACTGCGGCTATCCTTGGTCTGTGGAACTCAACGATGGTCGAGTCCTAGTCGTCTACTGGCACCACTACCCGGATAACCATCGGGGCATCGAAGGCGCAATCCTCGAAGAGGTTTAGTCAATTAGGGTGCTTAGCTCACCAGTCGACCCGCAGCTTTGTCCAACGGACACCGAAAGGACCATCTTCCTGACACCAATGCGTTGCCAGATATGTCCCATCCTGCAGCCGAATCGCTGTTGGGAAACCGAACATGAAGCTATACAGTTCCTCCACACCAGAATCGATATCCTCCGGTCGTTGACGCGTTGTTCCTGCGTCGTACAATACATCCTCATAGTGAAGGCCCCATGTGTCTTCTGTGAACGTTACCAAACACATCACGATAGCCTGTTCGCCGTAGCGCCGGTTATAGAGTACCATTAATCGGTCGTTACCGAGCGGGATGGGGGTCATCGTCTGCCCTTGGATGCCCGTTGAATGGGGCGGTCCCCACGTTACCCCACCATCGTGCGAAAGTGCAAAACTATCCGGCTGATCAACGACATCTCCCAACGTCACAGTCCAGCAAACTCCCATAACAAAGTCCGGAGCGATCTCCGCAAATTTCTGTTCAAAGTAGCCATGCTTCCCATTGGGGTCTTGGAATGCCACGGTATGTTGCCAACTCTGTCCACCATCGTCAGAGATAGCCAATAAGACCTGCTCTCCCAAACGATCTTGGGACGGAAGCGTCGCCGCCGGTGCCAAAAGACGACCAGATGCGAGCGGAAGCACTCCGTGGGAAATCTCCAGCGGACAGTCGGCAGGCATAGGCACCACCTGGGGGGTTGACCATGTATGCCCACTGTCAGTAGATCGGCAGAGCACCGGTTCGTTGTGTCCCTCTCCGAACTTCTCCTCAGGTTGACGATAGCTACGCGACCCATAGGCGAAAACGGCCTCACCATCGGCAGAGCGTGAGAGCTTGAGCGCGCTGGTTGCATCAGGATTTCTTGTTAGCGGCAAAATGGTACCTTCCAGCCTCCAAGTTACGCCGCCATCGGTAGACCGAGCCCAATCTGTGCCGCCGTGGACATTTGGGCCGCCACCGACATTGAACGAGCAGAGAATGTCGCCGTTAGGCAATTGCACCGCTTGGGGAAACGCGGAATCACGTCTATCTATCCAGCCTGTATCAAGAATTTCAATCGAAGGCATGGTCTACTCCTTTTCCAATACGCTAATTCATAGGTGATTTGTGTGAGGAAGCGGCGGAAGAACGGAAGGTTTCTGTTGTATATCAAGGTGATAGGAGCTATGCCGCCCACACCCGCTGAAAAAGATTGAGCCAGTTACCCCCCAGGATTTTCGTCATATCTGTCTCGGTGTATCCACGACTCTGCAATTCGTCCGAAAGGTTCGGCAACTTGTCGGGCGTCTCCATGCCTTGCGGGTGAATCAGCGGATCCGGATAGACTATAGGACGTTCTTTATATTTCGTGCCTTGTTGTGAAAAAATCCAATCGAAGAAAGCCTTGGGTTGATCTTGGGTATAATCTGTTCCAATCCCTACATGGTTAATCCCCACGCGCTGCACAAGGTCATCTATCGCATCTGCATAATCCGAGAGCGTCGCGTCAAATGTGTTTTCAAAGAAAGCGGGAAACGCATTCGCGCCAATGACACCACCTTTTTCCACCAGTCGGGATAGCGCTTCATCAGTTTTGTTCCGTACGTGGTTAACGAAGGCACGGGCATTGGCGTGGGTTATCGCCACAGGCTTTTCCGAGTGTTCAATTGCTTCCAGCGTTGTACGGTCACCGACGTGGGACAGATCAATTAGGATGCCCAAACGATTCATCTCCTTGATAGCGTCGATGCCAAAGTTGGTAAGTCCTTCGTCCCTGCGCTCATAGCAGCCGTTACCGAGTAAATTCCGTTCGTTATAGGTAATCTGAATAATGCGCACACCCACGGCATGAAAGAGGTCAAGACGGGAAATATGATTTTCAATAGGGGAGGCGTTCTGCCAACCCAATATGATGCCTACCTTACCCTCCTGTTTGGCTTGAAGGATATCTGCCGACGTCTTAACGGGTATTAAAATATCATCGTGTTCTTTGAATCGATGTAACCATGCTGCTATGTTATCCATCGCTTGCGGATAGTTTTCCCACACGGCACTGGTCGCATTGATAGCCGTGATTCCACCAGCGTGTAAACTCTGATACACGGCAGGACTACTCCAATTGCTGACATTCAACGCGTCTATCACAATCGCTGCATCATAAATCTGTTTTGCGGCATCTTTCGCTGACATCTTTTCCTCCAATTGCCGTTGTGAACTTGGGGGTTGCTGAAACTCCCTCAACTATTGATTGGAAGTGTTTCCTCAGCAGCATTAGTTCCAGCGATACGTCCGAAAACCGTGCCAGCCATCATCCCTGAGCCGGACGGATAATTTCCATGCCATAGGCCGCCCACCATCTCGCCAGCAGCATAGAGACCGCGGATTGGATAACCCATGGTGTGAAGCACCCTTGCTTCAGGCGTGACCCGCAGACCACCAAAGGTAAAAGTCATCCCGCATACAACCGGAAAGCCTTCAAAAGGCGGCGTATCCAAAGGCAGGGCCCAATTACTTCGGGATGGAGTAATACCTGTCGTATGTTTTCCATCTAACCGAAACGGGTTGAATTCACCCTGTTGGACTGCATCATTAAATTCGCTCACAGTCTGAGCAAATGCGGAGATGTCTGAGATGCCTAACCGTTCTGCAAGATTGTCCAAGGTGTTTGCTTTGAAACCGGTAGCTTTCTCGTATCCTCGGATAACCTCCATCTGTCGATGCTTACGGTCAAAAATTTGGAACGCTATGCCTTGCGGTTGAGCGAGTATGGCTCTCCCAATCTTCGCATACGTGAGCCCCCGCCAAGTCTCTCCTTCGTCTATGAAGCGATGCCCGTTGAGGTTGACCATTATCCCAAAGGGATAGGAGTAGCGGCTCCAGAAATCTCCTCTGATAGCGGGACCGGGGACGTCGAACGCTGGACGGTTCAGATCTTGAGGTGAGGCGTGGCAGCTCGACCAACTCCCGTAGGGCAATGCCCCACTCTCCAGCCCCATAGTGAGTCCGGCTCCAGTGTTGTAGGGAACCCCCCGCAGCTTGACAGCTTCCCATTCGGGACCGAGGTACTGGGCACGCATTTTGGGATTGGACTCGAAGCTGCCGCAAGCCAGAACCACTGCTTGACCGTGGAAGTTACAGTAGCCCTGCGATGTTTTTGCGCGTACTCCCGTTACCCTGCCTTGGGTGTCCTGAAGCAAGCCTATCGCACCGGTGTCGTAATACACAGATACGCCTATCTTCTCAGCTATCCTGAACCACTGTTCTTGAAGACCGTAACCACCACCGTTGAATGATACCACGTTCGCAGAGACCGGGTTGGCATAGGTCGGAACCCAAGTGTGTCCGTGGGAACTCATCCACCGGACAGCCGATGCAGCTTGAGAAACCAAGACTTCCGCGAGTGCCGGGTCGCTCTTGCCCTCCGTTACAGTCATGATATCATCGTAGTAGTCAGCACGGCTATATCTGCCAATCTTCTCAGCCATGCGACGGAGATCTACCGATGAGGTGTCGGGCAGCAGCGGCGTCAACCCGTCCATGCCGTCATAGGGAAACCGCATGTGCACGGTCAGCGCGCTGTTACCACCTCGGTACTGACGTGGTGCCTTCTCTATGACAACGACCTCCGCTCCACGTTCCCGTGCCGCCACAGCCGATGAAAGGGCGGCATTGCCAGCACCAACCACGATTACCTGTGTCCAGACTTCAGCATCCATAACTTCTTCCGTTCAAGCCTGATCTGCCTTCCAACGTTTGTGCAATTCTTCAGCTTCCCACCACGACGGTCCCTTCGGTTGTTCCAACACCATCGGTTGGATAAACGCCGCCGTCTTTTGCAAACCCTCCTCAATTTCGATATACTCGCTCTCCATCTCAAGTGAGAGAATTCCCTCGTATCCCAGAAAGCGCAGCGTCGTAATAACCTGGCGCCAAGTCTGATCGTCGTGCCCCCAGCCGGGTAGCGTAAATGACCAGCCACGCTGTTCGGGATAGATCGAATCTGTCGAGTCAAACAGGCCGTTGAGTCGGGCGTTAGGTTCGTGGATGAGAGTGTCCTTCAGATGGACGTTTTGGATCAGGTCACCGAGATAGTGCATCGCTGCAAAGGGATCAATACCTTGAACCCACATATGCGAGATATCGAAGTTGCACGCAACAACGGGACCGATTTCGTCACGCAGCCGCATCAGTTTCGCCGGTGTGTGAATCATGTCCAGAATTTGCATCTCGAAGCATAACGTCACGCCATGATCGGCAGCAATCTTCCCATGCTCTTTCCAGTAAGGAATGAGTCTTTTTTCCCACTGCCATTCCAGCGCTTCAGGAAAACCTTCCTTATCGGTGTTGACAATCCAGTTTGGAGATTTGTCTCCCTCCGCTCCCTCCGGCACCCCGGCAACGACAACCAAACGGGTAACGCCGATCTTTTCCATCAATGTGCAAGCCTGCCGAAATTGACGCGAATATTCTGCGGCAACCTCTTTGTCCGGCGACAGCGGCGCACCGTGCGCGGCGAAGGAGTAGATTTCCAGTCCGTGTCTAGCGTAAATGTCTAGCCAGCGACGACGTTCCCCTGCATTTGCCACTAACGTATCTACATCGCAGTATCGCTTGACATTAGATTCGGTTGCATCCACCTCGACCGCCTTTACCCCAAGCTCTTGGGAAAACTTGAGCCCCGCTTCAAATCCGAATTTCATGATGAAAAATGTGTTGATGCCGAGTTTCATGTGCTCTACTCCTTCCTTGTGCAATGTGTCAGTTTCCGCTCTAGTACTCAATCATATAAGTTTTGAGATATACAACAGTCTATGTCAGAAGGAAGCTGGTAAAACGTAATGCGTCATACGAGTTTTTTTACGTTTCACGTTTTACGCTTTACAAAGGGTGTAATCATTATACCCGCTTACTAACCGATGTCAATAAGAAATAGGGCGCCGTGGACATGGACCGACCGGGATGACGCCTGACGCCTGAAACATGGGCGTAAAGACAAATCGATTCCCTGTATCCCTCACTTTTTTATTGCCCGCTCGCAGATGATATGATATGATGCGACGACGCTATAATATTGGTGTCGGACGAATAACTTCAAACGGAGGGGAAGCTCAATGGGAAAAACAGTTGGCATCGTTGGAACGTTGGACACAAAAGGCATGGAATTTCAGTTTATCAAAGAACAGATTGAGGCAAACGGCACTGCGACATGCGTTGTTAACACAGGTATTTTGGGAGATCCACACTTTGCCCCCGATGTCTCCGCCGGTGAGGTTGCGGAAGCAGGAGGTACGTCACTACAAGCCCTTCAAGATGGAGGGGACCGTGGCGTGGCTGTAGCGGCGATGGCGGAAGGCGCAGCGAACATTATCGCCGAATTGCAGCGTGCGGGAAAAATCGATGGCGTAATCTCGCTCGGCGGTTCAGCCGGGACTACAATCGGAACGACAGCAATGCGTGCGGTCCCTGTGGGCGTGCCGAAGATCATGGTTTCGACCTTGGCTTCCGGCGACACAAGCCCCTATGTGGACACGAAAGATATTTCGATGATGTATTCTGTTGTGGACATTGCGGGGATCAATAGCCTCTCCCGACAGATCTTAGCTAACGCAGCGGGAGCAATCGTTGGCATGGTCAACGCGGAAGTGCCAGCGGCAGAGGATAAACCGTTGATCGGTGCCACGATGTTCGGTGTAACCACACCCTGTGTGACAAAAGCGCGTGAACTCCTTGAGGATGCCGGCTACGAGGTTCTTGTCTTTCACGCTACCGGTGCAGGGGGGCGAGCGATGGAAGATCTGGTCAAAGGTGGGTTTATTGTTGGTGTACTTGATGTGACAACGACGGAGCTTGCCGATGAACTGGTCGGTGGAGTCTTGAGCGCAGGACCAGACCGATTGGAAGCCGCGGGCGAACTCGGCGTGCCCCAGGTAGTTGCACCGGGCGCATTGGATATGGTCAACTTTGGTCCACCCGATACGGTGCCAGAACAGTTTAATGCTCGAACATTTTATCAACACAATCCAACAGTAACACTGATGCGAACGACGGTTGAAGAAAACGCCGAATTGGGCAAGATCATGGGACAGAAATTGAGCCAAGCCAAGGGGCCCACGACCGTGATCATCCCAAAACAGGGCGTCTCAGCGATTGATCAAGAAGGACAACCTTTCTACTCAGCAGAGGCGGAGGCTGCATGGATCGAAAATCTAAAGGCGAATCTTGGGGATAACGTCGCGTTAATCGAGATGGATAATCACATCAATGACGATGCGTTTGCGACGAAACTGGTGAAAACATTGCTCGCAAGTTTGAGCAACGATGCGTAATGCCCTAACGACTTGCGATTGAAAGGAAACTTACATGACTCTCACACCAGTTCTCTCACAGCAACAAACCCAGCGTTATTGTGAAGACAATTACCTGCTGGTATCCGGGTTGATTCCGGACGCTATCGCAGAACGGGCGGAAGCAGCAATGTGGCACTGGATTGGGCTTCAACCCGATGATCCGGAATCGTGGGAGAATGCCCAGCCTCAAGAGACCTGCGACGATCCTGATGTGCTTGCCGTCTATACGCCACAACTCCTGACCGCTGCCGCACAACTTGGCGAGGGCGATATGGCACCCGATGTTTACCGACCGCCGAAGGGGGTACGCCCCATCAATATCTTCCCGCAAAGCGGCGAATGGACGCCACCCGGATCGCATATTGACCATGCAATTAAGGAGCATGGGCACAAGACATTTCCCCCCGCCTTTCGCGTTGCAACCCTCACCTATCTGACCGATGTAGAACTCCATGGCGGCGGCACAGTCGTCTGGCCCCAATCTCGTCAGAAAATTGAGGCACTGGCTCGTAGCGATCCAGACCGCTATGAATATATGTGGGTCCTCAATCAAGAATACAACCGTGAAGAACTTGGGGATCACGTGGAGTTAACCCCCAAACGCGGCGATGTGCTCTTCTATCACGTCTTCTGCGCTCACTCCGGCAGCATAAATATCGGACGCGTGCCCCGTTTTGCCCTCCCCTGCAAATGGTAATCGAATTCGACTTGGAATCAAATCTCACAGCGTTAAAGTGCAGCCTGAGAAATAGAATCAACGGAGGTTTTCATTAATGACACCTGAACAGAGATACCTGTTTGACGTTACCGGATATTTACACCTAGAAAATGTCCTTACGGGCGAGACGTTGCAAGAGACTCAAGAAGCGATTGACCGATATATCCAAACTCCAGAGGATCAACTGCCCCCGGGATTTGAAATCAGAGGGCTCCATCAACACGGCTTTGCGTTTGATAAATGTCTTGAAGCCTTGACGCTGCATCCAGCCACGTGGCCGATTGTCAAGGAGTTGACGTTTGACAAACCACGTTTTGCGAGAGGGTCGCTCAAACGAGAGCAGCATACGGACTGGAAAGAAGGCGAGCGAGCGCGTGCCAACCCGGGCGGACTGCATTGTGCACGAGATGATTACGGTTGGTACAGCACTCTCTATAAGGTGAAAGATGGACAGATTTATTGTGATGACTTTGTCGCCTTTTTCTATTTTACTGACGTCTACCCCGGCGACGGCGGTCTGATTGTGATTCCCGGCTCTCACAAAAGCGAATTTCAACGCCCAAAAGATCTGTTAACACTCAACGAAGGGGATGGGTTCGATCCAGAACCGGATCCGGTGTTTACAAATATCACTGCACGGGCGGGCGATGTTATTATTATCTCTGAGCTGCTCACCCACGGTGTCTTGCGATGGAAACCGACGGATCGTGATCGGCGTATACTCGTCCTGCGCTACAAGCCTCAATATATGGGAGCACATTCGTTCCCACAGCCAATCATAGATCGGTTATCCCCAGAGACGCTCGAATTGGTCGCATCAGCCGGGTTCCAACACACCAAAGAAATAGTTAAACAGGACGTGGTCCATCTCTCCTGAACGGCGAGGCTCTCAATGACACCCAAACAGAAGTATCTCTTTGATGTGACAGGTTATCTCCATCTTAGAAATGTCCTCAGTCCTGATGAACTGAAAAATGCGCAAGAAGCCATTGAACGGTGTCGTCAGACGCCGCCAGATCACTTGCCGCCCGGCATCAACAGGCAAGGAGAAGGGTATTCCTACGGCTTTTCGTTTGACAAAGCGTTGGAAGCGTTGACGCTCCATCCGGTCACGTGGCCACTCATCACAGAACTGACCCGTGGGAAACCCCGTCTTAATCGAGGAACGCTCGCCATCAATACACACGAAAAGCGCCAGCTAACCCCCTTCCATTGTGCACGGGAAGACCTCGGTTGGATCACCCGGCGCTATGAGGTAAAGGAGGGGCAGGCTTTCGCCAATGATCTTGTGGCTTTCTTCTATTTTACTGATGTCTACCCTGGCGACGGTGGATTGGTTGTGATTCCGGGCTCTCATAAGAGCGAATTTGATCGTCCCGAAGGACTGTTTTTCCCGGATCTTGATGACCCCGATCCTGAACTGCATCCAGCGATGACAAATATTACACCTCGCGCCGGCGACGTTGTGCTTATTTCAGAACTTCTTACGCATGGCGTTTTGGTCTGGAAGCCAGCCGATCGAGATCGGCGCTTCCTAATCCTACGGTACAAAACCCAGTACTTTCAAGATGCGTCGGGGGACACGAATCCTGTTCCTGAGGAGGTGCTCGCGAGACTATCGCCGGAGACACGAGAACTAACCGAGCCTGCATTTTATACGGATATTAAGGAAATCGCCAAACAGGACAGAGTTACGCTGACGATAGATTAACAAGTCGAAGACTATTTTTTATTCCAGAATAGGAGCATACTATGAAAATAACTGACATTGAATGTATCCCAATTGTCATGCCACTTGCAGAGCGCTACAATAATCATCACGGTCGTGTCCGTATGGGCGATATTGATGAACACCTCGTTGTCAAAGTTCACACAGATAACGGACTGGTCGGATATGGCGATTATGAGGATGATCCCAATCCAATTCCACAGTCGATTATCGACACACTCATTGGTCGCAGCCCGTTTGACTTTCTCCATAATAATTTTAATATGGCACTCGGTATGGCGCTTTACGATGTGATGGGAAAACACCTCGAAGTGCCGGCTTACAAACTGATGGGACAGAAGGTGCGAGATGCAGTATCCGTGGCAGCGTGGACTCGACCGTGTCCGCCGGAGGTTTTTCGTGACGAAATCCAACGCGCTGCTTCCCAAGGCTATACCATCTTTAAGATGCACTCCGGTGAATTATGGGATGTAATTGAGCAGACCCGTCTCGCCGCAGAGGTTGCACCCCCCGGCTTTAAGATTCACTGGGACTTCAACCACAACCGGAGTTTAGCAGTGGTTCTCCCCATCATTAAGGAGTTGGAGAAGAACCACCCAATCGTTGGCTACATCGAAGATCCACTGCCTTGGACGGATATCGACGGGTGGCGGAAGCTACGCGAGAAGACGCACATCCCGCTCATCATGCACGTTCCTCAACTCGGAGGTATCCAAGAGGTTATCCAAGGTTGTGCCGACATCTATATGATAGGCGGTGGAATCGGAGATACTTTGATGAAAGGATTTGCGTATGGACAGGCGAACATCCAAACCCTCATCCAACAAAGCGGTGGCACATTGATGAAAGCGTTAACCCTGCACCAAGCTGCAGTCCTTCCGAGCGCAACCGCTCATACGATGAACCTTGACGACCAATACGCTGAAGACATAACAACGGAACGCATTCCGGTGATTGAAGGATTTTCCCCTGTGCCTGAAGCCCCCGGATTGGGTTTCGAGGTAGACGAAGACGCCATCACACGATTCGCTTCGGGGACACCGTTAACAACAGGTAGAGTCATCGGTATCCTGTCCCTGCCCGGTGGCCACAAGTTTTATACCCCTCGCTCCCTGAGTGTTGCAAGGTTGACAGGCTATGAGGAGGGCGCGATCCGAGGAATTAACTTCGAGAAGTGGGAAGACGACGGGTCTTCAGAATTTAATCGTATCTATGAGCGAATAGAGCGGGAAGGCTCGTTCATGGCATAGAGATAGGAGGGAAGAAATGAAAATTCTCATCACCGGTGCCGCCGGTGCGGTTGGTTCAACACTCGTGAAAGGTATGAAAGATCGACACACGATTCGCGGGCTTGACCGCCTGCCGATGCCCGATCTTGAAGACACAATCGAAGGTGATGTGGCAGACTTCGACACCATGCTCAAGGCGACGGAAGGTATGGAGGCTGTCATCCACTTAACTGGGACCGACAGTGAGTGGGAAGCAGCCCTGCAAAGCAATTTCATTGGGACCTACAACACGCTCGAAGCCGCGCGACTGAACGGCGTGAAACGGATTGCCTACGCCAGCCGCGCTGGGGTGCTTGGTCCCTATCCGAAAAGTATCAAGCGGACAATTGACATGCCAACCAAGCCGGTGGGTCACTACACGGTTAGCAAAGTGTTTGGTGAGGCGATGGGATATTCCTATGCGAACCGGTACGATATGGAATTCGTTGCGGTCCGAATCGGGAATTTTAACCGTGACAGACCGCTGCCTGAACACCCGCACCATCTCGGTCATGGCGATGCAGTACGTGTGTTTGAGCAGGCGATTACGCATCCAGATATAAAATTTGAAGTTGTATTCGGTGTTTCGGATAGCAACTGGCCCCTATATGACCTAGACCATGGTCGTCTCGCAATCGGCTACTATCCTCAGGATCGCTATGAGCATAAATAAACTC
The DNA here is from genome assembly GCA_965204355.1 of Candidatus Poribacteria bacterium. Taxonomy (GTDB): domain Bacteria; phylum Poribacteria; class WGA-4E; order WGA-4E; family PCPOR2b; genus PCPOR2b. The sequence goes on along the minus strand of OZ241983.1, from coordinate 4,260,323 downwards.
GTGGTATCAGCTATGTACCTTGGAGAGTGGAACCGTGCGTAATATCGAACCAATTCTTGCGCTAATCATCGTTTTCTCATGTATGTGTGCTGTGCTCTATGAAGTGATGTGGGCGCGTCAGCTGATCCTCTTTTTCGGGAGCCCGGTGCTCGCCGTGAGCGCAATGTTGAGCGCGCTGATAGGAGGTCTGGGGATTGGCAGCTTCTACTGTGGGCGCTTGGCAGACGAGAAACAGAGATTATTGCGTTTGTATGCTTTCCTGGGAGTAGGCCTTAGCATCTTTGCGCTTATCTTCCCGGTTCTGCTAGACATTCTCAACGCCATCTGCGTCCTCATCTATCGTGGACTGGAGGCGGGATTCTATTTCCTTTCGGTGATTCGATTTGTCCTATCATTTGGTCTCCTGTTGATTCCATCAGCGTTAATAGGTGGTGCACTGCTCCTGCTCGGTAGGGCCGCAAAAGAAAGATGTGCGGGATTCAGAGCGGATCGCCTCTTGACAATCAACATACTTAGCGCGAGCGTCGGTAGTATCATCGCCGGATTTCTCCTCATCCAGCTTCTAGGGATTCAAAACTCAGTTTACTTGGGTGTAGCGATTAACTTAATTCTAGCAGTAGCTGCTTTCGCTTTGGATCGTTCTTGGTCTGAAACTTCATTGGACTTGCAGCAGGGCGTAAACGACGGATCCGGAATATCTCCAACGGGAGAACTGTGGCAGGCACTATTATGGACATTTGCTGTTGCCGGGTTCTGCGCGATAGCTTATGCTCTCCTCTGGACACGGATTCTTACCTCCTTTCTCGGCAACCCAGCTTTTGCTTTCTCGGTCACCCTAACCGCCGTCCTCCTCGGTATCGCTGTTGGAAGTTTTATATTTACAGCAATTGCGCGTCGGATCCAATCGTTCATAAACCCATTCGGGTTGGTCCAGATTGGAGTAGGGCTATCTGTCGTTGCGCTGATACCTGCTTTCGGAAACCTGTATGGTATCAGTCGTGGATTGCAGGCTGTGTTTAGGATGGGACGCGTTTGGGATTTTGCTGCTGGTTTTATCCTGATGATTGTTCCTGCTATCCTTATAGGGGCTAGTTTTCCATTGGTCACGCGAATTTGTGCCGCTACCGGATCACGATCTGCGGTCTACCCTTTCACCGCAATCGGTGGTCTGCTTGGATCGTTGTGTGCGGGGACTATCCTGATACCACTGATTGGGTTACGTCCGAGCGTGCTTCTAACAGCCGGGTTAAATACAGTGGTAGGTTGTCTTCTAATTCTTCGGAATACGGAGAAATCGCAGCTTTTCAGCGGCATCGCGATTGGCGGTACTATCCTGACCGTTGGAGTTGGACTGATGGTCTTGCTGTGGGGGAGTTCACCCGCTTTTCTAAAGAACGGAACCTTTTGGACGCAACGCCTAAACGATACCCTGGTTGAGCATACCGAGACTGTTGATGCAAACATCACCACGTTTATGGATGACCAAGGCGTTCATCAGACCTATGTTGACAATGACCAAATCGCTAATACTTCCCGTCGGAGATCTATGCCGCATCGGATTATTGCCCATCTGCCGCTGCTACTGCATCCTGACCCTGAGCGTGCGCTTGTTCTCGGGTTTGGGATGGGAATCACATCCCATACTATGACACAGCACGCCGTTCGCGTGGACGCCCTCGAAAATCCAAAGAGACTCATCGAGGCAGCGCAGAAATACTTTACTGATGTAAACTATAACGTCATTGACAGTTCGTTGTTCAATCACACGTTCAGTGATGAACGGAGTTATGTATTGATGACTCCCAACCGATACGATGTAGTCTCCACCGGCACTATCCATCCGCTTCTGAGTTCGAAGGGTTCTAACCTGTACTCCGTAGATTTCTACAGATGGTGTAAGCGTATTCTCACAGAGGATGGTATAATATGTCAGTGGATACCGCTCAGTCAGTTACCGGAGCCGTATCTTAAAACAGTTATCAGGACCTTCATTGAAGTATTCCCCAATACAACAATCTGGTATAAATACACACCGGACTTTGCTGTCCTGATTGGTACGCCAGAGCGTCTCAAAATAAATTACCGCCGCTTCATGGAAAGGACGCAGATTCCGAGAGTCCAAGAGGCACTTGTGGCTGATGACCTCGATGGTATATCACTACTCGATTCATTTATGATGAGTGAAAAAGTGATCCGAGCGTATGCCGGCGATGCTACGATCCATACGGACAATTACCCACGTCTGGAATTCTTCCATCCCCGTGCACTAGTGAACACAACCCATAAAAACATTGAAGGACTTGCCAAACATCGTGAACGTGCGACTCCATATTTGGTCAATTATGGTCAAACGATGAGCGATAAAATTGCAGTCCGTAAGCAGATTGATCTCTACTTTGATGCAACACAGAAATTGATTGAAGGACAAATTGAATATGCCAAAGGAGAGTATGAGAAGGCGGTTGGTATATTGAATCAAGCGGTAGCCATTAATCCACATGATAATACAATTCGGTCTAATCTTGGGGATGCGGTGGGATTGGCAAACGTAGATTATCAAGAGGAACTCAAGCAGACTGAAAAATCCATTAAACAGGCATTACAGGGCAATCCGCAGGATGTACAGAAACAGGTCGAACTGGGAATCACCTATGAGCTTCAGGGCGAACTGGCAAAGGCAGCGGACGCGTTTGAAGAGGCGCTCAAATATGATCCGAATCGCCCAGAGCTTTACTCATTGCTTGGCCCGATTTATGAACGTCAAGAACGGTACGATGACGCGTTACACACATACCAGAGACTTGAAAGACTAGAGCCAAATCTGCCCGCTATCATTTTCGGTGCAATGGCATCGATTTATCATTTTCATAAGAAAATGCTTCCTGAAGCACTCAGATACGCCCAAAAGGCGTTGGCAGCGGATGAAGATTCCTGGCGCGTACAAAACCTACTGGGGGTTATCTACACAGATCAGAAGAAGTTTGGACGTGCAACCGATGCCTTCAAAGCTGCGATGCAGCTGGCGCCGAATGAGCCGCTGCCATACAGTGATATGGCGAAAGCATACCTCGCCCAAGGCAAGTACGATGAAGCGCTGAAATCGGTTGAAGCAGCGATCCGCCTCGCACCGCGTGATCCATATCTTCGGGAGCAGCACCGTCAGATTCAAGCGGTAACAACATCGGGGCAAGAATGAGAAGCTGCGGAACTCAACACGAAGCATCAGGATAAGCCGAAGAAAAGTAGGAGATAGAGGTTAAAGAAGTAACCAAGCATAGCTATTTTGATCTTCACATTTGACAAAGGGGTAACTGGTAGAAAATGCAAATTCAATCACCGAAGGGGACGAGAGACATCCTCCCTTCAGAAGTTCAAACATGGCAGTGGGTTGAACAAGTCGCACGGTCGGTTTTTGGCACGTACGGCTATCAGGAAATCCGTACGCCAATCTTTGAAAGCACTGACCTTTTCGTGCGTGGTGTCGGCGATACCACTGACATCGTTGAAAAAGAGATGTATACCTTCAATGACAGGGGCAATCGCAGCGTTTCATTGCGTCCAGAGGGCACCGCATCAGTGGTTCGCGCCATGCTCCAGAATCGTTTAATGGATGGTGCGAGCGTCTTAAAATTTTACTATATCGGTCAGATGTTCCGCTATGACCGTCCCCAGGCGGGACGGTATCGGGAATTTTGGCAGGTTGGCATCGAAGCGTTCGGAGCCGATTCACCCGCTATTGACGCAGAGATTATTGCAGCGGGACAGCAATTCTTCTCGACGCTCGGCATCAAAGACCTCACGTTACACCTCAACAGCATCGGTGATCCGACCTGTCGTCCAAAGTACGTCGAAGATCTGACAGCGTATGCGAAGGCGCATCTTGACGAACTATGTGGAAAATGTTATGTGCGTCACGAACGAAACCCCATGCGGATCTTGGATTGCAAAGAGAGCGGTTGTCGTGCCGTTGTCGCCAACGCGCCGCTGCTGTCTAATTACCTATCTGACGCCTGTCGTCAGAATTTCGATATGGTAAAGAGTTATCTTGACGAACTCGAAATTGATTATCACGAAGACCCATACGTTGTTAGGGGGTTGGATTACTACTCTCGAACTGCATTTGAATTTACAGCAGGTGGCTTGGGCGCACAAAACGCAATCGGTGGTGGTGGCCGGTATGACTATCTAGCGGAAGAAATTGGAGGCACACCAACCCCCGGTATCGGATTCGCGCTCGGTATGGATCGGATTATGATTGCGCTTGAAGCCCAGAACGTTACAGTGCCAACCGCTTCCCCAGTGAATGTCTATCTCACGGTGTTAGGAGACGCAGCGATGCCTACAGCTCTGCGGTTAGCACAAGATCTTCGTGAAAATGGCGTCAAAACGGATCTTGAGTTCAAAGGGCGTGGCTTGCGAGCACAGATGCGGACTGCAAACAAATTGAACGCGCAGTATGTCGTCATGATTGGTGAAGATGAAATCAATAACGAGGCTGCAACAGTGCGTGACATGGCGAGCGGAGATCAGCACTCGATTGCGTTCTCGCAGTTAGCTGAGATAATGCGTGAAAAGGTTGATAACTAGAACGCGATCCATCAAGTTGATCGCCTTGCGGTATGAACTTGTACTTTTTACAGATTGAAGGAGATAATTAGAGTAATGGCTGAAATGAAAAGGACACACTTTTGTGGAGAACTACGGCTCGCCGATGCGGGCAAATTGGTACGACTCACCGGTTGGGTAGCGCGCCGCCGGGATCACGGCGGCGTCATTTTTGTAGACCTGCGCGATCGGACTGGGATCACGCAGGTGGTCTTTGATCCGATAATTGACCCTGAAGCACACCGTGCTGCGGGTGCGATTCGCAACGAATTCGTGTTAAATGTCAGCGGAAAGGTGCGGGAGCGTGGGGAAGGGCTGGCTAACCCCAATCTCCTTACTGGTGAAATCGAACTGGCAACGGATGAACTGGAAATCCTAAACGTCGCGAAAACTCCGCCATTCGCTGTCGAGGACGAAATTGATACGGCCGAGGATGTTCGTATGCAGTACCGATACGTTGACCTCCGCCGTTCAAAAATGCAGAAGATGCTACAAGTGCGGCACAAAGCTGCCCTTGCTGCCCGGAAATATATGGACGAGCAGGGCTTCCTTGAGATCGAAACACCTATCCTGATGAACAGTACACCAGAAGGAGCGCGTGATTTTCTGGTGCCAAGCCGGCTCAACCCCGGCAAATTCTATGCCTTGCCACAGTCACCACAACAGTTCAAGCAACTATCAATGATGAGCGGTATAGACCGTTATTTCCAAATCGCGCGTTGTTTCCGTGACGAAGATACCCGCGCAAATCGGCTGCTTGAATTGACGCAGCTTGATATAGAAATGTCCTTCGCAACCCGAGAAGATGTTATGGAAGTGACAGAAGGATTATTCAAGCGAATCTTTGAGGAAGCAGCTGGCATTCCCATCCCTACACCGCTCCGCCGCATGCCTTACAGTGAGGCAATGGAACGATACGGCACCGATAAGCCAGATACGCGGTTTGGGCTGGAACTCTCTGACCTATCAGATCTGGTCGCGGACTGTGATTTCAAAGTATTTACGGGCGCGCTGGCGAGAGGTGGACAGGTAAAAGGGCTTGCTGTTCCTGGCGGGGCATCACTCTCTCGCAGGGAGATAGATGATCTCACAGAGTTTGTCGCCGTTTATAGAGCAAAGGGATTAGCATGGATTAAGGTAACAGAGGAAGGCGTTTTTGAATCAAGTATCGTCAAATTTTTCAGCGAAGATACGCTCAAGGCGGTTAGCGAGCGGATGGGCGCCCAGCCGGGCGACCTAATGGTGTTTGTGGCTGACAAACCGCAGATTGTAGCGGATGCACTTGGAAACCTGCGCCTGCATCTCGGCGAAAAACTTGAATTGATTGATTATGATCGCTTTGATTTCCTGTGGATTATCGATTTTCCCCTGTTCTTCTGGGATGAAGAGGAGAATCGCTACGAACCTTCTCAACACCTTTTCACAATGATGCCGGAGGAAGATATTCCGCTGCTAGATAGCGATCCGGGGAAGGCGAGAGGTCTACAGTACGACCTAATTATCAACGGAGAAGAGTGCGCCGGTGGTAGCATCAGAATTCACCGATGGGAGCTCCAACAGAAGATATTTGAAATCATGAAGATCAAACCTCAGGAGGTAACCGAGCGGTTTGGATACTTCGTTGAAGCGTTGCAATACGGAACACCGCCGCATGGCGGTATTGCTTCGGGGTTAGATCGGATGATGATGATGATGACCGGCGAAAAAAATATCCGTGAAGTCACCGCGTTTCCGAAGACACAGAACGGGTTGTGTCTGCTCACCGTTGCACCCTCTGAAGTCACCGACGAACAGCTTGAGGAGTTGTCGATCCGGGTTGATGCGGCTGAGGGTTAATGGGGTTTTTGGAGCCGCTTACATTAGTCTTGTGCTTTATCCAACCATCTATTTTGCGAAACTCCCTCCAAACATTTGACGTTAAACTCAAGGGTGGTTTATGTTTAGAGAGCTGCAGGGTTGATGCTGCTTCTGTGTCAGATTGAACACATGTCTCCCCACAAAAGGGCAAGATTGAAAATGGCTGCGATGAAGAAAGATATCCATTTCAGTCCAGAAGATCAACAGTTCATTGACCGAGAAGAAACGGTGAGACGATCTGAGCCCTGAACACCGATGAATCGGAATTAGAACGCCAAATGGCTGTATTGGGCATGACTCTTGCTTGGAACCCTATATGATCTTTAATGACGACGAAGGAGATTTCTTGAGATGGACAAAAGGCAGTTGCTCGAAAAACGAATTGCGGTGTTGATGGGTGGAAGATCGGGCGAAAGACAGGTGTCACTGCGATCTGGGACGCGGATCGCAGCCGCACTCGAACGGCTCGGCGCAGATGTCGTGAGAATTGATCCAATCGACCTTGATTGGGTAGAGCGTATGCGGGATACCTCGATTGAAATCGCATTTCTGGGGGTACACGGCAAAGGATGCGAGGATGGGACAATCCAAGGCGTTCTGGAGGCATTTGAGTTTAGCTATACCGGTTCTGGAGTACTTGCAAGCGCATTGGCAATGAACAAGACCATGACCAAGCGGGTACTTTCGACACTGGACATCCCTACGCCGGACTACCAAGCGGTTGACCCGAACCAAGATTTAGATCTGCAATGCGACGAGGCAATTGATCGTCTGGGATTACCGATTGTGCTCAAACCTGCATCGGAGGGGTCAAGCATTGGGGTGTCGATTATTTCCGAGCTGCCAGAGGTCAGGCTAATCGCCCATAAAACGCAACATCAGTTCGGGGAGATACTATTTGAACGATATATCCGAGGCCAGGAAGTGACTGTCGGATTATTGGGAATTAATGAAAACCTCCGTGCTTTACCCATACTTGAGCTCGTTCCCAAACGGGAGTTTTACGACTACGAGGCGAAGTACACCGAAGGGATGACAGAATTTATTATTCCCGCAAGACTATCCGATTCGTTGACCAAGGAGGTACAGGAAATTGCGCTTGGGACGCATCAAGCGGTCGGTTGTTGGGGGTACTCAAGAGTGGATATGTTAGTCGATACCGATGGGCAACCTTACGTGATGGAAATTAATACATTGCCAGGATTGACTGACCTAAGTGATCTACCGGCACAAGCAGCCGCGGCGGGAATGTCTTATGATGACCTGATCTATGAAATCCTAACTAGTGCACAAGTTCGTCTCCTCGCATCCGATTAATGTCCGCTTAGGTTAATGTGACTCTGGTTTCAATTTGCTGTGTTGACAGACCTACGCAGGGATAATTTGCGTTGGGATAACACCAGAAGCGACACCCTGCCGAAATTCAAGAGCGGAGTCAATCATCTTAAAGATGTCGAACTGTGGTTGGTAACCTATAAGCCGTGCACCTTTGGTGAGACTAAACTCATAATGGGTCGGTGTGTTATCCGCCAATTGAACGTCAAGATAATCCACTCCCAATCTCTTCGCGAGGTAGGGCACCGTTTCCTCCCATGTAAAGGGGGTTGGTCCCGCAAGTTGGAAGGTTTCACCGATCGCCTCTCGTTTGCCGAGCGCGGCTAAGAAACCGAGCACGATGTCGCGTACGTCTGCGATATGTTTCTTATACGATCTTCCGTTCTGATCGCGAGCAATAAGCAGACGGTCTGCTGCGTCACCGAAACTCATTAATTCTCGGCGCGTGTCGGCAGCTGCACCTGTAGTCCTGTTTGCATAGGCGTTCTGCCAATGATCAAGGCGAAACTGGGGAAAATTCAAGATCTCATCACCTGCAGCCACGAAAGCGAAACGGAAAATCGAAATCGGCAGTTCGTAGCTCCGGTAATACCCTCGGCACATCTCTTCCCCAAGAACCTTTGAAAGTGCATACCACCCGCCCGGCTTCTGCGGCATCTCGTCTTCGCGGATAGGGTCTGATAGACCACCGGGGAGGTATTTTTCGTAGGTGGCGTCGGTGCTTGCGAAGAAGAAATGTTTAAGGTTATCTATATTTGCCCGGGCAGCCTCCAGCATGTTAAACGTGCCGCGCGCATTAATCTCAAAATAGTCTTCGTTGGAGAAGGGACCCCCACCTTGGAATGCCGCTCCCAGATGACAGATCGCTTCTACGCCGCTGACTGCTCTGTCTACATCCGCAGGATTAACTAAACTTCCCTCAATTAGTTCAACATGGAGTTTGTCAAACTTTTCCAGCCGCGAATCCTTTTCCCAAACCAATCCTCGGACTTCATGCCCTTCATCAATAAGAGCTTTGGCAAGATTGGCACCAATTCGACCAGATATACCGGTAATAAGAATTTTCATAAAAAATTATCCCAATCTAATGATCAACTATGTTAAGATCTTTTTTTGTTTGTGATTTTGACCCTGTTTTGTTATCATATTGTTATATTTTACGCAACACAGGCTTGAGTGTCAAAAAGAAAAACGCAAAATATCTCTATTCCGATGATTGGGGCGGTTGACCGCCTCTTACCTATTAGGAGAAGTAAGGAACACCAAATAGTAAATTTCCTAAAGCTCAAGAAAATGGTAACGCCGCCTATCAGCCAAATACTGTGTTGGATGAAACCTGCTACCTGTGTCATTATAGATATCATTAATATCGCTGTTGGCATTACGTCTCGTTTTGGCAGAATTACTGTACTTCAGGAAATCAACTGGCTCATTTTGAACTGGTTTGGTCTGTCTTGTGACCTTCCTATCGTTGCGTTACCGATTGATGATACCCCTACAACTCTCAAGAATCTCGTGAGATATCTACGCTAACAGAACGGGTAAATCTCTTTTTAACCAACAATGATACAATTTCCGTTGCTTGGAAGGCTATCAGTTACGTTTCGGAGCACCCTCAATGAATGAAGGCAAAACCTTAAAAAGACAAATCATTGTTATGTTTCTTTTAATCGGATTATCGCCGCTGTTTTCTGCCTCGATCCTCGCCTTCTATTCGAGCCAGAAGACGCTAAACCAAGTCGTCGGAGAGATAGAGCGAGATCTAGCCATTAAGGTTATGGATAAAATTGATCGCGAAATGGAGAACATCCGTCTTTTGGTCGATAATTGGACCAGTTTTGAAAACCGGAAAGTTCTAGTGAACACGGTAAACGAAGGTCAGAAGAAGACTTATGATCAGTTATTTGAAGAATGGAACCACGATGGGATAACCTCAACGCCCGCGGCAGAGTTTCTCAAAAGACTCCGTCGGACCAAAAAACAATTCAAAGAGATTTTTCTGACCGATCTCCGCGGATATGTCGTCGCCGCTACGCACAAAACAAGTGATTTCGATCAAGGCCCGCGAGATGATCCGCCATTTGGTGAAAAATGGTGGGCGGCAGCGAAAGACAAGGGTGAGCACATCGGGGATATTGGTTTTGATGACAGCGCGGGGGTTTACTCCGTCGACATCAACATGAGCGTAAAAGCGGATGACGACGAAACCGTGGGTATCATGAAAGTAGTCTACAGTGTAGAGAATATTCGGAATCTAATTGGTGGTGGGGGGCAGGAGGGTTCGCGCCACTATGAACTAATTAATCGATACGGCTTCATCGTTGCAGCGACTGAAACAGATCGAGCAGAGATTCTAAAAGAAACATCTCGCGTTGTGCTACCTGAAAACAAGGAGGTTTGGAAGAACCGAGCGAGTAAGAACGGGTTTGCTATTGGAACGAAGGGGGAGGAGAAAGTCCTTGTGGGTTGGTCCCGCGGTGAGAATTGGACTGTGTTAACGTACAGCCCCCTTGAAGTGGCATATGCACCTTTGGAGCAGCAGGCTCGATGGCTCATGGGGGTATCGGTAGTTGCTACCATTATTATACTGCTCGTCGCATTGGCTGTGGGGAATCGTGTGGTGTCTGAAATGCTCGGCAAGGAGATTATGGCGCGAGAGATTCAGACTGCTCAAAGTATGCAGATGGGGCTGTTGCCGGAAGCACTGGATATTACTGGACTTGATCTGGCAGGGCGTTGTCTCGCAGCTAACCGCGTCGGAGGGGACTATTATAACTATCTTTGGATGGATTCCGAACAGAGGAAACTCGCGATTGTCATCGCCGATGTTGCTGGGCACGACATGTCGGCAGCAATCCCGGCTGTGATGTTCTCTGGGATGCTTGAGTTCGCTGTCAAAGAAGGCGCGCCGGGGGCGATGCTCACTGCCCTCAATCGGTCTCTCTGTCAACAACCTAAACGTACACCTTTTATTACGTGCTGCGTTGCTATTATCGATTTAGACCAAAACCAGGTGCAATGGTCAAAAGCAGGTCATCCCGAAATCTATCACTATCACCGAGACACAGAGACTACCGATGAGCTAGCGTCAGAAAGCTATCCACTCGGCGTATCCCTGAAGGCGACATATACAGATGAAGCGCTCAGTTTGTCTAAAGACGATCTGCTCATTTTCTACACCGATGGTCTGCCGGAGGCTATCAACCCCGGTGGTCGCGTTTACGGCTATAATCGACTTGAAAGGAGCATCCTGCGCGCCGCACAAGGTGATCTTTCATCAATAGAAATCATTGATCAGATGATAGGCGACGTTCGTGGCTTTATTGAAAATACTGAGCCGGAAGATGATATATCAGTTGTTGTAGCAAAAGTAACGTGAACCCCGTGATACGGAAAACATCACACTACTCTCCTGCAAGTGATAAAAGTTTTTATAGACAACACATGTCCGCACCCAAGGGTTTTGCTCCGAAAACACCTTACGAAAATGGGGATCCAATGCAACAACCGGCTCTTTTATCTGTAGAAAATATAGTAGATGCTGCTAAGGTTGATGAAACCGATAATCGAATTCAGTTGATCTCCTTCCGGGAGCTAATCCCGGAAATCAAAGACACAGGCTATCTGACACACTCGATTTTTTACTACCCAGCTAAATTTATACCCCATGTTGTGAGATACGCACTCAAATCGTTCACAAACGAGGGTGATTGGGTTGTCGATCCCTTCGCGGGTTCGGGAACCGTGGCCGTTGAGGCTTATCTATGCAAACGGAATGCGTTTCTGCTGGACCTAAATCCTCTGCTAAATTATATGATCCCGCTCAAGGTACCTACCGAAAAAGAGCGATTGCGTAAAGACACTTTAAGCCAGACGTTGGCTGATCTAGAAAAAAGTGAGGATCACTATACCCCAACATGGTCAAATATAGCGTATTGGTACCCGCCTGAAATGTTGGAAGCCATTAGTAGATACTGGGGATTTATCAAAAAAAGCGAGCGTACCATCTACACTGCAATCATAGAATCGGCACTGCTGAAGGCGAGTAAGCACTTCTCCTATGCGGAACATAGAACCCCTAAACTGTTCAGGTCCAAGAGTAAACTAAAATATGTCGAGGAACTACTCCAGACAGATTGGGCTGATAAGTTGAGAAAGATGGTTAGGAATCAGTCACTGGAAACCTTACGGAAGCTGAATGACTTTGCAACAGTTACGAACCATCATCATAACCGTGTCGAGTTTATTGGTGGGGTGGATTCGTCATACTGTCGGCTTGAGCGGGAATTTGATGCGTTAATTACTTCGCCTCCTTACCTACAAGCTCAAGAGTACATGCGGACAGTTAAGATGGAGTTGTTTTGGTTGGGATATAACGATGAGGAGATAAGAGAACTATCTAGGCTTGAAATACCGTACCGGAAGGCGGACAGAGTGATTCAAACTCCAACACTCGACAAAGTGAGGGCGGAACTCACGCGGCAAGACCTCCTTAAGTTATTAGATTCCTACTTTTGTCATACCATCAATGCGCTTGAGAATGCAATGAATCAATTAAAAGTGAAGGGTACTGCTTGCATCTTCATTGGGAATCCACTGATCGATGGGATAAAGGTTGAAATCTGGCGGATATTGATGGAGTATTTTATGAAACGTGGCTATTCCTTTGAGAAACTGTATGAAGATCGCATAAAGCATAGACAGCTATTTGGTACTCGGAAAAATAAGAATCCGGATGGAATGAAATCCGAGTTTTTATTGGTTTTAAGAAAAGGGTAACTAAGGTGCGTTGATATCTGACAGCACGTGACCTGGGTTGAACTGTAGTGAAACTCAAGAATAATCCTCCCTGTAGGTCGCGTGTTCCGCCCATCCTATACATTGGGATGCGGGCACCTGCGAGTAAGTATTTGTTGGTGAATTACAGTACATCACATCTCACAGAAATATAGCAGAACCTAATAACAATAGCGGTGTGAGAAATTTGTGTTTCAGGAAAAGTATGACATGAATGACAGTTTCCGCGAATCTGAAGCCAAAGCGGTGCTCAAGTCGCTCGAATCATCTTACTGTCCAGCGCCGATAAAAGAAGCACGGGAACGCCAGGATGAAATACTGATTGAAAGGTTCCGCGGGAAGTCCTACGCCATCGCGGATGTCGGGTGTGGCACAGGCTACCACGGCTCAATCTTTGCCCCCACCTGTCAGCTTTATCACGGTTTTGAAATCTCGACCCATATTGGGAAAATTGCTCAAGAGCGATGGCGCGAGGAGGGGTTAAACAACGCTGAACTGTTTCTGGGCGATGCCGCTCAGGCCAAAACACCGTCTAATTTCTATGATCTTGTCTGGTGTTTATACTTTACCCCCGGCAATTTTCGAGAACCGTCAAGCGATCTAAGTCTTTATACGGATGCATACCTCGATCAGAATCCGAGTTTTATCGCGATATTCTCAAACTTCTATCGGTCGCTGAAACCGGGTGGGTTGATGTTTTTGACTATCTACAAGGATGTACCGGAAGCGGAGGACGCCCAAATCGATTTCTACGAGCATACCGATCAGCATGTGATAACGTCCAGAGGAGGCCGATTTGTAGCGACCGCAGAAAATTTCTGGTCAGCCAGATGGACCAAGAAAAGCCTCCTCTCGAATCTTAAAGCCTGCGGAATTGTCGATACCGATGTTAGGTTTCATGAGTTAAATCATATCGCGTGGTTTGTCGAAATCAGTAAGTAATTGCAGAATAAAGGAGAAATTATGATAGGTCCCAAACTTCCCTACCGCTATGACCATTACACGTGGCCCGAAATCCGGGATTTGATAAAAAAACAACCTGTGGTTGTCCTACCTGTAGGTTCTACCGAGGACCATGGCCATCACCTTCCCTTGGATGTGGATACCTTCGTCGTCAGCAGCATCTGCGACGCCGCTGCGCAGCAAATCCCCGACGAAGTGCTACTTTTGCCCGAACTTGCTTACGGTTTTGAAGACCACCACATGGATTTTCCCGGCACCATTACCATCCGGGATGACCATCTGCTTAACTTTGTTGTTGATATCACGAAAAGTGTTGCTCACCACGGTTTTCGTAAGATCCTTATCGTCAACGGTCACGGTTCTAACGTCCCTATTCTGGAATTGGCAGCACGGCGGACAGTGATCGAGACCGACGCGCACTGCGGTATGCTCAACGCGGGGGCAGCCGTTGAAGTTGATGAAATTGTTGAGTCAGACGTCCTATCCCACGCAGACGAGATTGAGACTTCCGTCTACCGCTATCTCAATGATGCAGCGGTACAGATGGACAAAGCCAGCCACGAAGTGAAGGTTCCAGTTTCCCGCTACTATTGGCGTGGCACGGTACGCGGTAAAGGCAGTGCGCCACTACGCATGATGGATCACTGGTCACGCATTTCGGAGACAGGGGTCATCGGTGACGCTACGCTCGGTACGGTGGAGAAGGGAGAACGGTTTTTCACCGCTGCTGCCACAGAACTCGCCGCCCTCATACGTGAATTCCGCACGCTACCCATCGAGCCTCGCGTCGACCACCATTAAACCCGGTGTAGGAACGCGCACAGAAAATCGCCTAATACCGTCTATAGAATGGGTGCAAGGATCAAACATGTCCCAAAATCAACTCATCATTGCTTTAGATGTAGAAAACCTAGCAGCAGCAAACCAACTGGTTACCACGCTTTCCGACGATGTCAAATGGTTCAAAATTGGCAAGGAACTCTTCACTGCTGAAGGGCCCGCCGCTATCAAGCTACTACGTGAATCAGAAAAGGATATTTTTCTGGATCTCAAATTCCACGATATTCCCAACACCATAGCCGGTGCAGTAGCATCTGGGACGACTGTGGGCGCGAATATGATCAACCTGCACGCTTCGGGCGGATTGGACATGATGCGAGCTGCAGCGGCTGCCGCAGAGAAGCAAGCGTCTGAACTCGCTGTTCCAAAACCAACGCTTTTGGGCGTGACTGTGCTCACAAGCATTGATGAAGCGACCTTCCAGCGTGATTTTGGAACACAACGCAAGTTAGAGAACCAGGTGGCGTACCTTGCAGAATTATCCCAGCAGGCAGGGATGGATGGCGTGGTAGCATCGCCGTTGGAGATCGGGTTGATTCGGAAAGTTTGCGGTAACGATTTTGTGATTGTCACACCGGGGGTCCGTCCAACGTGGGCTGCTTCAAACGACCAGCAACGAGTCATGACACCCGCTGAAGCAATCGATGCCGGTGCGGATTACATCGTCGTAGGGCGACCTATCACGGCCTCGGATAACCCGCGCCGGGCAGCAAGGACAATACTGCGAGAAATTCATGGTGAAACATGAAGCGTCGGAAAGAAATTTGGCGTTCATATTATGTTCATCACACTTATGTTAATATAGGGGCCGATGGTAAATTCAACAAGATTATGTTTCCAGTCGTCAAAAACAGAGATCATATTTTTAACCCAAGGATTATAACTACCAACAGTCGATGAATAATCAACAGAAGATAAGAAACTACTGCATTTTAGGACATATAGATCACGGCAAGAGCACGCTCAGCGATCGCCTCTTGGAATACACCGGTACACTGACGCCCCGTGAGATGCGCGAGCAGGTTTTGGACCTAATGGACCTTGAGCGCGAACGTGGCATCACCATCAAAGCAACCGTTGTAAAACTCAATTATTGCGCCACAGACGGAGATTCATACGAACTGAACCTAATCGATACCCCCGGACACGTTGATTTTACCTACGAAGTATCGCGAAGCCTTGCGGCGTGCGAGGGGGCAATTTTAATCGTTGATGCTGCACAGGGAGTGGAAGCCCAGACATTAGCAAACGCTTATCTCGCAATTGACCACGATCTCGAGATTATTCCCGTCATTAACAAAATTGATCTTCCGACCGCACGTCCGGAGGAGGTCAAACGGCAGATTGAAGAAGTAGTGGGCATTCCCGCGGACGAAGCTATTTTAGTGAGTGCAAAGGAAAATATCGGTACACAGGAGATATTAGAGGCTATTGTGCATCGAATCCCACCACCGAAGGGAAATACTGAGGAGCCCCTAAAAGCATTGGTCATTGACTCTGTGTACAACAGCTATCGAGGCGTGGTGATGTATGTACGTGTTTTCGGCGGAAGTGTGAAGGTGGGTGATAAGATTCGCTTGATGGCAGCGAAGAGTGCTTATGAGGTAGAGGAGGTCGGGGTTTTCCTGCCAGACATGGAACCTGTTGATATTCTTGCAACCGGTTCAGTCGGCTATGTGATTGCCGGAGTTAGAGAGATAGCGGACGCCAAAATCGGTGAGACAATTACCGACCATACAAGACCGACATCAGAACCGCTGCCCGGCTATCGTGAAATGAAGCCACTTGTATTTTGTGGGCTATATCCAGCGGATACCAGCGAGGTTGGAGCGCTGAGAGAGGCACTCGAAAGACTTAAACTCAACGATGATTCTTTTGTCTTTGAGCCTGAAATCTCAATCGCACTTGGATTCGGTTTTCGGTGTGGGTTCCTTGGCTTGCTGCACATGGAGATAATCCAAGAACGTCTGGAACGCGAATTTAACCTCTCCCTCGTCCGTACATCGCCCAGCGTCAAGTACCGTGTAAGCCAACGAAATGGTGAGTGCGTTGAGGTTGATAACCCCGCAAAGATGCCGCCCGTTGATCAGATCGATTTCATTGCAGAACCTCACATCACCGCTGAGATTATTGTGCCGAGGGATTATATCGGCAATGTGATGGATCTGTGTCAGAAGCGACGTGGCGTTTTCATTCGCATGGATCAGCTTGATACAACCCGCGTGCAAATCAGTTACGATCTGCCCTTGGGAGAAATTCTCATCGATTTCTACGATAAACTCAAATCACTGACGCGCGGTTATGGATCGCTTGAGTACGAAATTGGTGAGTACAAACCCGCAGATCTCGTGAAGCTGGACATTTTGCTCAACGAAAAACCGGTTGACGCGCTCTCAACAATTGTTCATCGTGACATGGCTTACGGCCGGGGGAAAGCGTTGGTAGAAAAGTTGAGCGAAGTAATTCCGCAGCAGATGTTCATCGTGCCCATCCAAGCAGCAATCGGCCATAAAGTGATTGCGCGTGAAACTATCCGTGCTCTACGGAAGAATGTTACCGCAAGACTTTATGGCGGCGACGTCACCCGGAAGCGCAAACTACTCGAAAAGCAGAAAGAGGGCAAAAAGCGGATGAAACAGATTGGGAGCGTCGAAGTGCCACAGGAAGCATTTATGGCAATTCTGTCAATTGATGAATAATTTAGATTAAGAGGTGACACGCTTATGAACGAAACGTCGGTAGATACACACGAAGAAACACTTTCACGATGGCAGAGATTCCAGCGAACCGTCATATGGGAATATCTTCAGGTTATTGTGGTTGCTTTTGTACTTGTCTTTGGATTTATTCGTCCGTTTGTTGTTGAAGCATTCAAAATTCCATCCGGTTCCATGGAAGAAACTCTGCTTGTTGGGGATCGAATCCTCGTCTGCAAATTTATCTATGGTATAAACATCCCCGGAACGAAAATTAAACTATTTGACTTCCATAAACCCGCCAGAGGGGACGTGTTTGTGTTTGTCCCGCCGCATGAGCGAACCAAGAACTTTATCAAACGCATCGTTGCGGTTGGTGGCGACACAATTGAAACGAAGGGGGACACGCTATACATCAATGGAGCACCGGTCGAAGATAGGGCTTATACAAAACATGTCTCCCGCGCCATCGGTCCTCGGTACGATTTTCCGCCCTTTCGTAAGCCCTACCATCTGCCCGACGACAACGCGTTTGGGCCCTATAAACTTTCGCCGAATCAATTCCACATGACCTTTCCAGAGGGCATGCCCTTTAAAGTGCCGGAGGGTTATGTTTTTGCAATGGGGGACAATCGAGATCAAAGTAGCGACAGTCGTACATGGGGACCTGTGTCTGTGAACGACATTAAGGGCCAGGCTTTCATGGTCTATTGGTCTTACGATGTGTTCAATCAGAAAAGGCCCTGGGAGGTTTGGAAGATTATCAATGGCGTTCGGTTTACCCGACTTGGGAGTATGATTCGATCAGAGTTTGATAGTGAACATTGAGAATGCTGTCGGATTGTGACAGCAGCAATCATCTTCACCAAAGGGGAGGAAGTTGACCATTGTCCGTTGAAGTCCGTTTAGATCACATTGTAAAAGCCTTTGATACTACAGTGGCTGTGAATGATGTCAGCCTTGAGATTAAGCAAGGTGAACTGTTTTTTCTGCTCGGGCCATCCGGGTGCGGAAAAACGACCTGCCTGCGTATTCTCGCAGGGTTCTACGAACCGGATAGCGGGAAATTGATGTTTGGCGATCGCGAGATGAGCAGAGTGCCACCGAATAAGCGGAATACTGGCATGGTCTTCCAGAACTACGCCTTGTGGCCCCACATGACCGTTTTTGAGAATGTTGAATACGGTCTGTCGCTTCGCAAAATTGATAAGGATATTCGAAATCGGAAAGTCCATCAAGTCTTAGAAGTGGTGCAGATGCCAGAATACGCTGATCGTCCTGTCAACAAGTTATCCGGCGGACAACAGCAGCGGATAGCTTTGGCGCGCGCCCTCGTCGTAGAACCGGATGTATTGCTCCTTGACGAACCGTTAAGCAACCTTGACGCGAAGCTACGGCTGGAAATGCGTCAAGAAATAAAGCGCATTCACGCACAAGCCGGTGCTACCGCCGTTTATGTCACACACGATCAGCAAGAAGCGATTCACCTCGCAGACCGGATGGCGATCATGAGGGATGGCTCAATCATCCAGGTCGGAACTCCCCGTGAAATTTATCGCTTTCCTACCAATCCATTTGTAGCTAGCTTTATCGGTGAAGCCAATTTTATCAGCGGTAAAATCCAATCGTTGTCCAATGGAACTGCTGAGATTGAAACGGAAATCGGTGTCTTGCATTCGACGACAATCTATCACGATTTCACAAACGGTGAAGCGGTGACTTGCTGCATCCGTCCAGAATCAATTCACTTCGACGAAGCAGTTGCTGAAGGGACATTAAACCGACTGAGTGCGAAAGTACTCAACGCGACCTATCTGGGACGTATTGAGGAATATCACCTAGCGTTCGCCGATGAGTTGACAGCGAAAGCGGTGCTATACAACCCAAGAACACACGGGAAAAATGTCGGTGATACACTTTCCATCTCTGTTAGCGCGGAGGATGTAATCCCTTTACCGGCGGAGGAACCCTACAGCGACGAGGAAGAGCGCGAGGAATTGTGAATCTGCTGAACACCATGAAAGCGAAAATATTGCTTCTCGCTGCAGCTGTCTTTCTCCTTCTGTTTCTTGCTGTTCCTCCCTTCCACGATTGGTTCCTGAATATCTTCGATCGCTTCAAAGATCCACAGGTCATGCGCGAGTACATTGCCAGTTACGGTCCGCTTGCTCCGTTGATTTCTGCGCTGCTCATGATACTCCAGAGTGTCGCCGCCCCGTTACCCGCATTCCTCATCACCTTTGCCAATGGACTGCTGTTCGGTGTATGGTGGGGCGCTGCGCTGTCGTGGAGCAGTGCTATGTTAGGGGCCGCTCTCTGTTTTGCCATTGCTCGATACTATGGCCGTCCTGTCGTCGTTAAGCTGGTCAGTGAATCAGCCCTTGCCTCTTCCGATCTGTTTTTTCATCGTTACGGCAAACACGCAGTGCTCATTGCGCGACTGGTCCCTATTATCTCGTTCGATGTAATCAGCTATGGATCAGGGTTGGCCGGTATCAGATTTCTCGGTTTCTGGGTCGCCACCGGAATCGGGCAACTGCCCGCGACGATTCTGTACTCCTATCTTGGAGATGAGGCGACAGGTACAATCAAAATCCTGTTTTGGGCGTTCGGGGTTGTCATTGCTATTTCTATCGTGACATTCTTGGTTAAGCGACGTTCAAAAATCAGTCCTGTTATCTAGGCAGTGATTATAGTGATTATATGGAGGAATCCATGGAAATTCGTGGCATCCATGAATCAGAGTTAGAGGAGATGATCGACCTACAATGCCGGGTCTTTCGACCGGACGGACATGAGCGGTACTCGCAATATGTTCGCGCTGAACCAAGTTACCGGTACGACCAATCCCGCGTCGTGGTAGTAAACGGACATATCGTCTCAACCCTCCGTGTCTGGGAACGCGAAATGCGGATTGGCTCTATTGCCGTGCCTATGGGTGGGATTGGGGGTGTCGGCACACACCCCGACCACCGAGGGGAGGGTTATGCCACAGAGTTGATGAAGGATACCATCACCTACATGCGAGGGGCAAGTTATGACGTTGGGGTGCTCTTTTCTGCTATTCCGTGTGCATTCTATCGGAAGTTAGGCTGGGCGAGTGTGCCGTTGGCGGGATTTCGAGTAACTCCGAGCCGAATCGCCGGTCTGGAGGAAACAGAATGGCACGTTGAGCCTTTCAACGAGGATCGAGATTTGGAAGCATCCATCTCGCTTTACGACAGGTACAATTCCCAGCAGAGTGGATCAATCGTGCGCACGCAATCCTATTGGGAGAGCGGTCCAGCAAGGCTTCGAGATATTTTACCGACAGTGGTCGCTCGACGTGAGGACAGGTTTGGAGGTTACCTCAACTTTCAGGTTGGCGAAAAAAGCTCGAACATCCTCGAAGTTGCGTATGACCGAACCCAGCCACAAGCATTAACGGCATTAGTGAACCATCTGCTGCAAGTGTGTGAACGACAGGGAGTGGAGGAACTCCAAGGCGATATTCCGCATCGACATCCGATGGTCAATCTACTTGCTGAAGGAACGACGGGAGATACTTTCTTAACGGGTAATTCTGCTATGATGCTCTATGCTGTAAATCTACCTGCGTTATTCCGGCGACTCCTCCCTGAACTACAAGCCCGACTCGATGCAGCGAATGAGCAATTCACCCCCGTCTCGATATGCTTTGTACTGAATGATCAACAGGTGGGGTTGCGACTACACGATGATGGAACCCTTCAAACCGACAACTCAGATGAACAGGCGATACGTCTAGCCTTGCCGGGACACCTTTTTTGGCGAGCCCTGCTCGGTGAATCAAGTTGGGAGCAGCTTGAACCGACCTTACAACAACAGGGAATTGTAGTAGAAGGGCAACTCCCAACCTTACTATCCACACTCTTGCCACAGCGGGAGGCCATCTTCTGGGCGCCTGACCACTATTGATCAAATACTAAACTACAAATAGGAGGCAAATATGAAAATCGGCGTAACACAAATTATTCTTGGAACAATGTCACTGGATGATACACTTAGTCTCTGTCAGGATGCGGGTTACGAGACAGTGGAGCTGACATTCCGAGATGGAAAAGATCTGAACGCGGACATGAGCACATCAGAAATTGAAAGTGTCGGTGAAAAGTGTAAAGAGGCAGGCATTGAAATCGGTAGCGTTATCGCAAGCTATGCAGACCGCGGAAATTTGCTCAGTCCGGATGCAGCCGAACGAGAAAGCGGCGTCAAATCCCTCATCCGCAACCTCGAAATCGCAGGCATACTCGGCGTGGACGGGATCCTTTTGCACCCCGGACAGCTTACCGTGTCCGACACCTATCAATCGGTTTGGGATAACTTGATTGGTATCTTGACAGAGGTTGCACCGATCGCCGAGCACAACAAAGCTGTGGTTGGGCTAGAAAATGTCTGGAACAAATTTCTACTCAGTCCCAAAGAGATGCGCGACTTTGTCGATGAAGTCGGGAGCGACTGGATCGGGGTATACCTTGACACCGCCAATATGATGGCTTACGGGTATCCGGAGCATTGGATTCGTGAACTGGGGGCTCGGATCTGCCGTGTTCACTTTAAAGACTTTGATCGGGGGGCACATCAATTCGTCAATTTGCTCGATGGCGATACCGATTGGCACACTGTTGTTCATGAACTTCGCGCAATCGGATACGACGGTCCCGTTATCCATGAAGTTGGTGGTGACCACGCCGCTCAAGTTGACCTCGCTGAACGGATGCGGAAGATCGTTGCAATGTGATTCAATTCCGTTATTGGGTGATTCAATCGTTTAAATTCGCGGGACGGACACCGAATTCTGCTGCGAAGTCATGCCAAATCTCGGTCGGGACATCGGCGGTTGCCGCCTCGTACGCTTCCTCGACCTGTAGTGTGTTAGCAGGGCCTACCATCACAACACCGTCTACAGGCGCAGCCAAACAGAATTGCATCGCAAGATGGCGGATATTTACGCCACGCTCTTGGCACCATTGCCACATCATATGTGCCCTCGGTTTGGCACCGGGATGCCGGCGCTGCTCGGTTTCTATATCCGGCTCCACGCCGGTGAGTGATCCCATGCCCAGTGGACTCGCGAGAATAATGCCTACATTATGTTCACGCGCTAACGGCAGGGTTGTTTGAGCAACCGACTGGTCAAGCAAATTGTAGTCAAGAAATGTCAGGACGATTTCAATATGGCCCGTCTCGATCGCGACCCGGTGAAATTCGTGTTGACGGACGCCTAGACCGATATGGCGAACAAGACCCTCCTCCTTCATTTTCAGCAACTCATCCAGGGCGCGACCCGGTCCTAACGGGTCTTCAATCGTGATTGGATCATGAATGAGGACTGAATCTAAGTAATCAGTTCTCAGTTGGCTAAGACTGTTCTCCACACTTCGACGTGTGGTCTCGCCTGAGTAGTCCTTATCTGGACCCGGAGGACTCACCTTGGCTTGCAGATAGACTTTCTCCCGCAAACCACCCGCAAGAGCTGTGCCCCAGCGCCCCTCTGCGTGACGAGGATACGTGTCCACATAGTCGATGCCTAATTCTATCGCACGGTGGATAGCTTCAATCGTTTCAGCTTCGGTGCCTTGAGCCAACCACGCAGCACCCAACGCGAGTGATTTTGGTCGCATCTCGGTGCGGCCCATCCGTCTCGTTTCCAGCTCTGCCATTATCCCTCCTTGTATACTGCAAGAGTTTAGCATTAACGCGGACCGGGTATTGTCACCTTCCCGTTATCGCGGCGTTGAGATTCCAAGAAGCCGATCATGATCTCCACGACCTTGTGCCCATCTCTGCCGGACGATGAGGATTCTCCACCTTCAGCCACTATACGCACTAATTCTTGGACGCCAGCAGGGATCCCTTCGACATCCCAGGAGGGCGGCGTTATGGGTTGAGAGGTGCCGTCCTTTTCAAGGCTCGCTTTTTCGTTATCGATAAGTACATAGCCTGTCGTGCCGACAATCTCAAGGCGGAAGTTGGGAGCGGGAGTATCCTTAGATCCACCGGCATAATATCCACGAACACCGTTTGCAAAATGGATGTAACCACTTGCGGCGGGCTCTGTCTTGGGTTCGTGTCCACCATCCCCTCGATAGTCCCAATAATCTTCGTATCCCGCTTCCAATTCGGCGATAACCCACTCTGGGTCAGAATCCGCATAGTAGCAGATCGCGTCGATGAGATGAGTGCCGTTGCGGAATAGCATGGCACGAGCCCCATTCAGTGTACCGATGATGTACTTTACCTCCCCAATCTCGCCGGCTGCAACAATATCTTCCTTCGTGTGACGCCATAGGGGTTGCCATCGTCGGGTGTGATCGATAGACAGGATTGTGCCGTTGCGTTCAACCGCTTCGAGCATACGATCGGCGTCAGCGAGATTGGTCGCCATCGGCTTTTCGCAGAAGATCCCCTTTGCACCAGCATTAGCCGCATTGACTACCAAATCCGCGTGTCGATGATCAGAGGTCGCCACTGTTACAATGTCTAAATTTTCTTGCGCCAACATTTCTTGGTGATCCGTGTAGAGCGCGATATTTGACCAATGGTCTTTCCACTGCTCCTTGAACTCTGCGAGTGTGGTATCTAATATGTCGCAGGCGGCGACCAACTCCGCATTGGGCAGCCCTACCAAACCAGAGGTGTGTCTAACGCCAATGCCTCTACATCCAATCACACCAACTCGATATTTCGCCATGATAGTTTCTCCAATCTTCTTAGATTTGACCTTCGTGAAGGTTCCGGTTAGGTGATTATGTTATTTTCCTTCTTCTGAATCCCGTTCAAACAACCGCAAAAGCATATCATTCGGACCTTTGAAGAACGCGAGACGAATGCCACCAGCACCAGCGTCGAAAGGTTCTTTCTCGATCGACACCCCTTTGTCCCTTAAGTCTTGGGTGCTCGCATCCACACTGTCAACCCTAAAAGAGATATGGTGGAAGCCTTCCTCTGCTTCCATCGATTTTTTCGGCATCAGCTCAAGAATCATATCGCCCGCCTTAAGGAAGACATAATCTTCATCCTCCTCGACAGGGAACCGTTCAATAACTTCTAAGCCAAGTGTTTCTGTATAAAATTTGACAGATCCCTCAACATCGTCTGTAACGAGGGCTATCTTGTGAATCTTCTGGACCATCCTGGGTCTCCTCTTGTGTATTGATGGTAGATATTGCTAAGTGCTGCTTTGGTTCTTGTAAGGCGGGTTTCAACTTAGGTGAGACAAAAAAATTTTAGGAGGTAGGTTTGTAATCTGAGGTGTCTGATGGTTCTGTAGTAAGTTGGCAATGCGTCAAACGGAAAACGCAACTCGCTTACCTTTGACGCATCACCTGCACATCTTACGAGGCAGCTGCCTCAATCGCTCGACGGGTATAGACCTGCGCCAAGTTCTGGCGATACGCCTCGCTTGCGTGGATATCCTCCAACGCAGTTATTCCGTCAGCCGCTCTCGCAGCAGCGGCAGCGATGTTATCAGCGGTCAGTGCCGTTCCTGTCAACGCGGACTCAACGCCCGACGCCCGATACGGGGCATCCGAAACACCAGTAATACCGACAGAAACACTCTGGCAGGTATCTCCGGATTTCGTCAAGACAACAGCCACACCGGTAAGGGCGAACCCTGATGCCACTTGATGCAGCTTCAGGTACGTTCCTTTGGTGTTAGCATCTGGAATCGACACATGGATTGCTGTGAGGATTTCATCGTCTCCGAGGTCTGTTTCGTACAACCCTTGGAAGAAATCGGTTGCCTTAACGGTACGCTCGCCATTGGGACCAGCGATTTGGAGGTCCGCATCAAGCGCGAGAATCGCCGCGGGCCAATCGGCAGCCGGATCCGCGTGTGCAAGACTGCCACCGATTGTACCTTTGTTGCGCACCTGCACATCGCCAATCTCACCAGCTGTTTGCGCAAGCAGCGGCACCCGCTGCTGAACCACATCCGAACTCTCCAATTCATGATGCGTCGTCAACGCACCGATAACCAATTTGCTACCAGATTCGGAGATTCCCTTCAAGCCGTCAATGCCCCCGATATCGATGATGACCGCCGGTTCCGCCAAGCGTAGCTTCATCGTGGGGATCAGGCTATGTCCGCCAGCGAGTACCTTCGCGTCGTCGCCATGTTCCTGTAAGAGTGACAACGCTTCATCAAGTGCTGTCGGTGCAAAGTATTCAAAACTTCCCGGAATCATTCGTTAGTTCCTCCTTCCTTCACGTGAGCATAACTTTCCACCCCCCTTTCTCCTCCCGCCAGCGGGAGGACAGAGGGGGAACGAAAAATTATCTTAACCCTTCACATCTTGAATCGCTTGCCACACACGGTGCGGCGTCAGCGGCATCTCGATATCCTTCACCCCAAACGGTGATAAGGCATCCACAACGGCATTGACCATACACGGCGTTGAGCCGATTGTTCCAGCCTCGCCAACCCCTTTGACACCCATCGGATTCACCGGTGAAGGGGTTACCGTATGATCTGTCTCAAAGTGAGGTATCTGCGTTGCCTTAGGAACAGCATAATCCATAAATGA
Source organism: Candidatus Poribacteria bacterium (assembly GCA_965204355.1). Classification (GTDB taxonomy): domain Bacteria; phylum Poribacteria; class WGA-4E; order WGA-4E; family PCPOR2b; genus PCPOR2b. Next base: position 4,234,681 of record OZ241983.1, on the reverse strand, counting down.
GCCGGTCAAAAGTTGACCGCTATCGTCGTAGACTGCGCCTTCGTACAGTGCCTGCCCCAAACCTTGTGCAATACCGCCGTGTACCTGTCCTGCAACGACTAAGGGGTTGATGATATTGCCGATATCGTCAACGCATACATATCGTTGAATATCAATCTCACCTGTATCAGCATCGACCTCGACAACCGCAATGTGGGCCCCGAACGGATACGTAAAGTTCGACGGTTCAAAGAAATGTGTGGCTTCAAGCCCCGGCGTCGTATCTGGCGGAAGATTCTTAGCAACATGCGCTTCGAGCGCAATCGCTGCAAAGTCAATCGCTTGATCCGGTGAACCCTCAACCGAAATTTGTCCATTCTCAAAGACGAGGTCTTCGGGGTTTGCTTCCATCAGGTGTGCGGCGAACTTTGCCATCTTCTCCTTCACCTGACCCGCAGCGATAACCATTGCGGTTCCGCCAACAGCCGTCGCTCGACTACCAAAGGTGCCGATACCGTAGGGCTGCCGGCCCGTATCGCCGTGGATGACGACCACATCGTCGATATCAATCCCAAACTCATCAGCGATCATCTGTGCGAAGGTGGTTTCTTGGCCCTGACCGTGCGGCGAAACACCGCTGAGCACCGTAATCTTTCCGGTCGGTTCGACTCGGACTGTGCTGCTTTCCCAACCGCCAGCCGGCATCGCTATGGACGGTCCCATCCCACAAATTTCTGCATACGTGGAGATTCCGATTCCCAGATATCTGCCCTGCTGACGAAGTTCCGCCTGCTGCCTCCGGAGCCCGTCATAGTCGACAATATCCAAGGCTTTGTTAAAGCTCTCTTGATAATTGCCACTGTCGTAAATAATTCCTGTCGGAATCTCAAGCGGAAATTCAGTCGATTGCGGGAAGTTCTTGAACCGAATATCTTTCGGGTCCATCTCTACTGCCGCTGCTGCCAAATCAACCATACGCTCAATGATAAAAGTCGCTTCGGGACGACCCGCACCGCGGTACGCATCCGTCGCCATCTTGTTCGTCAAGACGCCGATCAATTCGATCTCGACATTCGGAATCTTGTAACAACCCACAATCATCAAGTTCGTCAGTGTTGGAATAAGCGGTGTTAGCAACTGGTAGGACGCTCCGAGATCCGCAAGGATTCTCGCACGAACCCCTGTGATTGTCCCATCGTTGTTGACCGCGAGATCCACATAGTTGACTTGGTCTCGACCATGGATCGTCGTTGTGAAATTCTCAGTCCGCTTCTCTATCCATTTCACCGGTTTGCGTAACTGTATCGCCAAATATGAGACAACGACCTCTTCAGGGTAAACGTTCAGCTTGCTACCGAAGCCGCCGCCAACTTCCGGAGCGATGACACGGACTTTCTGTTCCGGCACATCGACGATAAGAGATAATTGAGTTTTGAGGATATGTGGAACTTGTGTTGATGACCAGACGGTTAAGGTGCCTTCACCCGGTAGATATTCAGCTAATACGCCGCGCGTTTCCATTGCGTTCGGCACCAGACGCTGATTGACGAAACGCTGGGAAACCACGTGATCTGCTTCCGCGAAAGCCGCATCGGTATCCCCTGCCTCTAAGGGCATTGTAAAACCGATATTGTCGCCAAAGTCATCGTAAATCAACGGCGAGTCCGCCTCGACCGCTTTATCAAGATCAGTAACAGAGGGAAGCTCTTCGTAATCAACTTCAATCAGGTCCAGCGCATCCCTAGCGATGTACGCATCCGTTGCTACAACCGCAGCGACCGGCTCTCCAACGAAACGCGTACGCCCAACCGCCAGTGCTGGGTGGTCTGGAACCTTTAGGTCTGGGATCTCTGCACCGCAAGGGATGCCCCCAACTGCACCCGCAAGATCTTCGCCAGTAATCACGGTAACGACGCCGGGCAACTCTTCCGCTGCTGATGTGTCAATGCTGTTGATGACTGCGTGTGCATAATCGCTGCGCAGGAATGCACAGTGAAGGGTGCCCACCAGTTTAATGTCGTCGACATAATGGGATAACCCTTGGATTAAGCGCGGATCTTCACGCCGCTTAATCGGGGCGCCCATCATCCGAGTCGGTGCTGCTATTGTCGCCATAGTATTGTGCCTCCTATTTGCGTCCTGTCTCTTGCCTGTTAGCCCTGCATTTTCTCCGCAGCGTATTGAACTGCCTCAACGATATGCTGATAGCCGGTACAACGGCAGAGATTTCCTTCCAATCCGTGTCGAATCTCATCTTCCGTTGGATTAGGGTTCCGTGCTAACAACTGATGAGCAGCCATAATCATTCCGGGTGTGCAGAAACCGCACTGTAAGCCGTGACGTTCCCAGAACCCGTCTTGGATGGGATGGAGATCCCCATTTTGCGCCAAGCCTTCGATGGTCGTAATTTCTGCACCATCCGCTTGGACTGCCAGCATCGTACACGATTTGACTGCTTGTCCGTTGACTGAAACCGTACAAGCACCACACAGACTCGTTTCACAACCGACATGTGAACCGGTCAGGCCAACAACATCTCGGATGTAGTGAACCAAAAGCATCCGTGGCTCAACTTCGTGTGTGTGCGCCTCTCCATTAATTGTTGTATGAATGACTTTCTTAGCCAAAGGTATTGCCTCCTTTTAGACATCGCGCCCCTTGATAGGGCGGACGAAAATCTTACTCTGCCTTGAATTGAATCGCATTATATCAGAATCGGTTTTTTACTGCAACAAAAAAAGGGAAGGTTCTTGCGCTAGGAAACTGACGGGAAAACTAACCGTGTTTGACGTTTTTTCTTGGCTTTTCTGTCGTTTGCAAAAAAGTAACAAAATGATAAAATAAACCCGATTTTTTACACGGATCGTTTCAGCGAATTGGGATTATTATAGCGAAACCTATCAATAGAAAAAGGGGTTGATATGGAAGAGCTAGCATCACTTATCAGTCGTGCACAAACCGGAGACTTGGACGCCTACGGTAGCATCGTTCGGCAATTCCAAGATATGGGGGTGGGCTACGCTTACTCTATCCTCGGAGATTTCCATCTGGCTGAAGACGCCGTGCAAGAAGCATTCATTGAGGCGTTTCCGATTCTTTCAAAGGTCTACGGTCCCGTTGCGTTCCCAAGTTGGTTCCGCAGGATCATTTTCAAACACTGCAATCGCTTGACACGCGGGAAGCGCGACGAGATTATGTCCCTAGAAGCGATGGTTGAGGTGCCTTCGGGCGAGAGAGAGCCAGTGGAGGAAATCGAGGAACAAGAGACCAAATCCCTCGTGCTAGCTGCGGTCGCCGCATTGCCGGACACCCAGCGTCAGGTTACAACGCTCTTCTATATCAGCGGTTTTTCACAGAAACAGATTGCAGATTTCCTAGAGGTGCCGGTAACAACAGTCGATAACCGCCTCCGTGCCGCAAGGAAAAAACTAAAAGCAACTTTACAGTCTGAAAGGATGATTGCTATTTTGAAAGACACACTTCATGAAAACGCCCCCTCACGCGACGATTCGTTTGTCAATGCAGTTGGCATCTGTAATGCTGCACAAACGGGTGATCTGCAACGGGTTCAGCAGATTCTCGCTATCAAGCCAGAGTTGGCAACCCAAGATATCGCCTCAAATAATGAACACCAGCCCATCAATCTTGCGGCAGAGGAAGGTCATAGTGAAATTGTACGCCTTCTACTGGAAGCAGGTGCTGACCCGCTTAAAGGGATATATCCTCACCGAGAAGCCACCAGTCCATTGACAATGGCGAGTGACCGCGGGCATACAGCCGTTGTTGAGGTTATTGAGGAATGGCTTAACGAACAACGGGGCACGACACCAAAGGGTGAAACCTTCACCCGCGCAGCAGCGGACGGCGATATTGAAAAGGTCCGCTCATTGCTGGCTGAGGATGCACAGCTTATTGATGCAACTGATAGGGGTGGAAAAACTGCACTCTTCAAGGCGATTGATCGGGGTGATCTACCGCTTGTACTGGAACTGTTAGACCGAGGTGCCGATGTTGACCATCGAGCCGCAGACGGGAGTCGTCCAATCCACCACTGTCTTGCGCACAGCTGGAAGGAGCCGGATGAGATGTACAAAACCTACGCAATCCTTGCAGGTGCTCTGCTTGCTCGGGGGGCGACGTACGATCTCTGGGTCGCCTGTGGTGTTGGCGATGTCGAAGGCGCGAGGCGGTTCATTGATGCCTACGAAGATAAAACGCAGCTCTGCAAAAGTAAGGAGCCGTTCTGGAGTGACTATGATAACCCGCTAGCCGTCGCTTGTTTTCAGGGACATACAGAAATTGTCCGATTGTTCATTGACGCCGGGGCAGATCCGGATTCGCCGTTCGAGATTGATGTTGCCGGTGAGACGGTGAAGCAGTGGGGACATCCGCTCTGGCTTGCAGCAAATCGTGGACATTATGATGTGGTAAAATTGCTCCTAGAATGTGGAGCAAACCCAAACACGGCGGTCTACGCATCCGGTAACGCCGTGTGCTGGGCATATCAATATGGGCACAAGCGTATCGCAGACCTAATGTTCCAACACGGCGCGGTCGCCGATCTGTTGAGCTACTGCCTGACAAACAATCTCCCCGCCATTTCGGAAATCCTCCTGCGAGATGCGTCAGAGCGCCAAGAATTACTGTGGAGCGCAATCCTAGCAGGTAATATTGATGTGGTCGAGATGGGACTGCGCGATAACCCACAGTATGATGACGCTAAGTGGTTTAATCTATTGGAACAAACGGTACGAGGCTGGCGGTTAGGGAATCTGAAAATCAACAACGAGGGATTTGACCGGCGCAACTATATCGCAAATTTAGATAAGCTGCTCAAATATGGAGTAAATCCGAATCTGAGAAATCCGAGAGATGAACGGTTCAACTTCACGATCCTCCATCACTTGGCTGGTAAGAGTTGCAATTCCAGAACATACGGGCATACTGCGGAAGAGGTAGTTGAATTTGCCCGTATGCTGCTCAATCACGGTGCCGATATCAACGCAATAGAGGGCAAGCTAAGGTCAACCCCGCTCGGTTGGGCTGCACGATTCGGTCAGAAGAAGCTAGCAGAATTTCTGCTTGACCGTGGCGCAGATCCAAATCTAGCGGGCGCACCGTGGGGTACCCCACTCGCTTGGGCAGAGAAGAAGGGGCATACAGAAATTGCTGAAACCCTCCGCGAACACGGTGCCACAGCGTAGTGCCTTTCAATATAGGACTTACGCATTTCCTCTTAAAGTCCCCCTGATAAGGGGGATTTAAGGGGTTAAATGCAACCAAATAGCGACTTTTCAGCAGAATATGTCGATTTTCTGTTCAATTCGCTTAAGTCCTAAATAGTACGATATGTAATACAAAAGCCGATTCATCACGGGTCGGCTTTTTTGTTGACCATAAACTTCTTAGTAACACACGTTCCCTCCATTTGCCTCATTCTACCAAAGCAAACCAAAAAGAAAAAATCACATCTCAATGCAAAAAAATGCTAAAAAAATCTCGGAACTGTGTCTTAATAAAGTGTAAGGGAGGAACCAAGAGCCATGGCTAAAGACAACGCGCTCATCCATCGCGCCCAAATTGGCGATGAAGAGGCTTTTACCGACCTAATGCGGGAGCACTACCCCTTCGTTTATGCAATTGTTATAAGAATCGTGAAGAATCCCCATGATGCCGAAGAGGTAGTGCAAGACGTCTTCCTCAACGCCTATCGAGGATTGACGCAACTTGAGGATGCGACCAAATTCAAAGCTTGGCTGGGGGAAATCGCGCAAAATTGTGGGCGAAACTGGCTCCGAAAACAGAGCCCCGATACTGTATCCATCGACGAGGTGAGCGAACAGATGCTCCAAACGGCGGATTCCTCTGATGAGCGATTAATATGGCAGGAGCAGAGAGAATTGATTCGCCGGACAATGGAGACGCTTCCACAAAAGGACAGAGAGATTGCTCAAGCCTTCTATCTGGAGGGCGCAAGTTACGATGAACTGACAAGCACGCACGGACTGTCATACAGCGCCATTGCATCTAGGCTTTCGCGTGCGAAGCGACAACTCACCAAACGATTGCAATATCTCCTGACTGGCATCTTTGTTTCTCCCACGATAACGCTGAAAAAAATTTACTCAGGAGGGCTAACCGCCATGAAAATTGGAACAGTTCCTAAAATAACGGTTGGGGTAGCAGCGTTGATTGCGCTGATTTTCATCGGTTTCGTCGGAGTCCGTCAGATGAATATGCCCATAGTCGAGGAGCGGGTGTATTTATCGCCATGGGAGGACGGCACTGAACGCCCACATAACAACTCTGAAGAATTGGCTGCCCAAATTGATTCCGCTCAAGCTACGGAAAGCCGGGACAATCAGACACAAATTAACGCGGCAGGGATAGAACCGAACGATGATTTCTGGGATCAGTCTGAAGAAACAGATACAGTACAATTCGCGGCAAAGGCAGAATTTGAGTCAGAGATGGATCAAAGCTTCTTTGCCGACATATCTGCGTTATTGGACGACGAAGGTCGGTCCGCTGAGGAGGTAATGAACGCTTACGTGGAAGCGTTAAGAAGCCTTGACGCTGAAGGATTAGGCTCAGTAATGGCGGGAGCTGCCAAGGAAAAGTTTGAAAGTGGAATGTTGCCCATCTTAAATGGAGAGGTGCCAAAAGAACTGGTAGATATGTATTATAGCGAGTTTCATGATATGTTGCCGCCAGAGAGGGTGGATAAGATGGTAGATGAAATGATTCAGATGGCAAAGAAGACGCTGCGCCCGGCACTTAAACAGATGTATGGTCAGGCAGAGGTTGTGAGCAGTGAACATGTTGGTGATGAATTCCATTTCAGATTAAGAGCCGGTCTGCCGGAAATGTTGCTGGAGACGGCGGAGACGCTGCTGGAGATGCCGGAAATACAGCAGGTGCCAGGACTGGATATTCCGGAGATGTCAGAGATACCAGACTCAGGAACTCTGCTTCATAAGATGCGAAAGGAAAACGGAGTGTGGCGAATTTATTATGATGCCGACTAGTAATTCAACTAACTTGCAGCTCTATTCCACAAGATTTCATGAGGCGAATGGTTCAATCCATTCGCCTTTTTTATTGATTACCTTGTAAGGAACTGGATAAAATATCTCTCAACATGAAAAAGTGCTAAAAAAAATCTCGGAATTGTGTCTTAATAAGTGTAAGGGAGGAACGGAGAGCCATGGCTAAAGACAACGCGCTCATCCATCGCGCCCAAACTGGCGATGAAGATGCTTTTGCTGACCTGATGCGAGAGCATTACTCCTTTGTTTATGCAATTGTTATAAGAATGGTGAAAAATTCCCATGATGCTGAAGAGGTAGTGCAAGACGCCTTCCTCAACGCCTATCGAGGATTGACACAACTTGAGAATCCCGCCAAATTCAAAAGCTGGTTGGGTGAAATTGCACAAAATTGTGGGCGAAACTGGCTCCGAAAACAGCGGAGCGATACCGTATCCATCGGCGAGGTGAGCGAACAGATGCTCCAAACGGAAGATTCCTCTGATGAGCGATTAATACGGCAGGAGCAGAGAGAGTTGATTCGCCGGACAATGGAAACGCTCTCGGAAAAAGATAGAGAGATTGCCCAGGCGTATTACCTTGATGGTGCAAGCTACGATGAACTAACAGAGACGCACGGGCTATCCTACAATGCCATTGCGTTTCGGTTGTCTCGTGCAAAGCGACAACTCACCAAACGGTTGCAATACCTTCTGACTGGCATCTTCGTTTCTCCCGCGACGACACTGAAAAAATTTTACTCAGGAGGGCTAACCGCCATGAAAATTGGAACAGTTCCTAAAATAACGGTTGGAGTAGCAGCGTTGATTGTGCTGATTTTCATCGGTTTCGTCGGAGTCCGCCAGATGAATGCGCCCACAGTTGAAGAGCGCGTATATTTATCGCCATGGGAGGATGGCACAAAACGTCCACAAAACAGCGGCGAAGACTTGGCTGTCCAAACTAATTCTACTCAAGATACAGAAAACCGGGACAATCAGTTACAGAGTTTCACAGATGGGTTGGAACTAGTTGACGATTCCTTGGGTCAACCCCAAGAAACGGATACAGCACAGTTCGCAGCAGAGGCGGAATTTGAGTCAGATACGGATCAAAGCTTCTTTGCCGACATATCCGCACTATTAGACGACGAAGGTCGATCCGCTGAGGAGGTGATGAACGCTTATGTGGAAGCGTTAAAAAGTCTTGACGCTGAAGGAATAGGTGCATTAGTGACAGGGGCTGCCAAGGAAGAGTTTGAAAGTGGAATGTTGCTCATCTTAAATGGAGAGGTGCCCAAACATATGGTAGATATGTATTATAGCGTGGCTCACGATATATTGCCAGCAGAGATGGCAGATGAGATGGTAGCTGACATGCTTCGAACGGCAAAGGAGATGATGCGCCCGGCACTTAAACAGATGTATGGTCAGGTAGAGGTTATGAGCAGTGAACATGTTGGTGACGAATTCCATTTCAGATTAAGAGTCCCGATGCCGGAGATGCCGGATATGTCGGAGATACCGCAGGTGCCAGGACTAGATATTCCGGAGATGCCGGAGATACCAAACTCAATAACTCGACTTCGTAAGATACGAAAAGAAAATGGAGTGTGGCGAATTTATGATGCTCAGCAGTAATTCAACCAACTTTTAGCTCTATTCCACAAGACTTCACGAGGCGAATGGTTCAATCCATTCGCCTTTTTTTATTTTTCGAGCACGAAAAATTTGTTATCCTAAAAATCCTGTAATCCTGTAAAAATCCGGATTCAGATAGTTCGGTAATAAGTACACCCGCTAATCATCTTTCCTTTCCGCCGGAAAATTTTCTACCCCTGTAATGTTCCAATCTTTTGTGTCGTCATACTGAATGAAGCCATTTTGTGGGAGGAGTGAAAACGTGCACACAGAAGATGGATATATCATCAGAAAATGTCTCAATGGAGAACCGGCGGCATTTGGCTTGCTCGTTGATAAGTACAAATCGAGTGTCTACGCCCTTGCTTACACAAAGCTGAGAAACTTTCACGATGCTGAGGACATCACCCAAGAGGTGTTCCTCAAAGCGTATCAGAAGCTTTCTACCCTCAAGCGATGGGATAATTTCTTGGCATGGCTGTTCTCGATTACTGTCAATTCGTGCAAGGATTTTCTGAAATCTAGGGCGCGTCGTCCGGATGCAAACTACATCGAAGAACAGGACGCCACGCTCTGGGACGCACCGTCAATTGATGCCTATCAAAACGAATCGATGACCGAATCCATCCGCGAGGCTATCGACGAATTGCCCGAAATCTATCGACAGACGTTGACACTCTACTACCTTGGTGGACTGAGTAGTACTGAGATTGCACGATTCTTGGGAACTTCAGCCAACACCGTCAATCAGCGACTGATGCGAGCCAGAATCAAACTGAAGAAGGAGATGATTGCAATGATGAACACTACATTTGCAGAGAACAAATTACATTCGGGCTTTACGTTCCGAATTGTCGAAGCTATTAAGTCAACGAAGGTGCAGCCAATTTCAACGAAGCCGTTGCTGCCGTTCATCGGTTCGGCGACCGTTGGAATTGTGTTGACTATCATGCTTTTTAGTCAATTTTTTGATCCAGTTGCCCCACTCGGTGATTTGACCAGTTCACCGTTTCCTAGTGAAACCCAGATAACAATGTTGGGTGAAATTCCGTTTGAACTAATCGCGGATGCATCCAAACCGCCAACTGTTTTCGGGGAGCGGGGAACGGGTGCTACCGGCAATTCGCCCGAGCAACCGAGTCAGATGAACGCCGCCGCCGTTAAAATTTCGGACGCCGAGATACCGGCACCGTACAAACTAGACAACGGGTTAACCATCATTCTGCGCCCTGTCCCCACGGCAAACCAAGTCGCGCTCGTGGTGCTGTTCAATTTGGGCGGCGCCCACGATCCTGTCGGGAAGTCCGGTAAAGCACACCTGCTCGAACATCTCTATTCCACCGCTGCAGCCGGTGACATGCTGGCACGTGACGCCGTGCAGCTTCAGAAACACTATGCTGCGGGCTGGAACGCGCAAACAGGTCCCGACTACACCGTGTTTGCAGGCGTTGTCAAACCGGAACAGTTCGCAGCCGAGTTGAGGAACGCCGCCGCCCGGATGAACGATCTGCGCATCACTCAGGCGGATCTAAACCGTGAGGTGCCTCGTTTGTTGGCGAAGTTGTCCAACATGTACAGCGGCCCGCCGTCGCTAGCTGGCTTAAACCGTGTGCGTATGCAGTTGCAATCCATTCCCCAGGGCGGACGGTTCGGCGGTGCACCCGATCACATTGAGACAATTACTCTTGACGAACTACAGCGATTTTGGAAAGATTACTACAAGCCGAACAACGCCGTTCTTGCCATTGCAGGCGGGTTTGACGTTTCCGACGCACAAGAATTGATTCATCAGAACTTCAGTCAAATTCCGCCCGGCAAACTGCCACCCATGAAACCACCCAAGTCTGAACCGACGACCGGCACGATCCGGCACGTTGCTGTAAAGCCTGCGAGGTCCAATGCGACCGGAGTTGCAGCAATCGGATATGCTGCACCGCCGTACGGGACCAAAGAGTACGCGCCGTTTCTGATAGTTGTCTCGCGTTTGTGGGCAAACACACAGAGTTTCTTTCAGTCGGGCAGAATGCCGCCGGTGTACTACACGCCGCTGGACGATGGGACAATGATTGGTCTCCAAACCGATCTGCAGGCTGACACAAACACCAAGTCCATACTGGACCAGCTTGACCAACGCCTACACGCGGCATTGAGGCCGAAACTAACCCCGGAGGATAAAATGCGAACGCTTAACTCAATGGCACTGTTGGGCACAGTTGAGGTGGGGGATGCCATGTGGCTGCAAAATTTGTACGGGTTAGCTTTCAGCGTCGGTCGTCGGTATCAACTGCAGCTTGATGGTAAGGAGTTACATGCTGCCATCCAGCGTGTCACCGATGCAGACATGCAGCACTTGGCGACAAGTATATTCGCTCCAGAAAAACGCGAGACTATCATTGTGGAATTAGAAAATCAAGTGCCTCAACCGCAAGAACTCGAACAAGAATCTCCAGACTCGATTCCGCTCAAAGAAGTTCCGACACTCCAACGACAGAAAACCGCGCCAGATGACTCGGGATACGTCCTACTCAAGGAGATCTTCCCAGAATTTGATAGACTTCGACGGGAAACGCAGGAACTGATGAATTATATCGCAGAAAAAGAAATGATACCGGAGAATTATGCCAAGTTTGAGGCAAGGGGAAAAGAGTTGGAAGCCGAACTCCAGGGCTACTGTAGACGGATAGCCGAGGCATTTCCCAAAGCTGTGACGCTCATTACTTTTCAGGGAGAGGAATGGATCTACGATGTTGACTTTCAGGTCTTACAAGAGTCGCTTAATCCCCCTGTTCTCCCCGAATTAACGGAATATTTCCGTTACGCGAGGTTGCGAGAGATGCTCGGATTACCGGATATTCCGCCGGAGCAACTGCAACAAATGCAAAACGAATGATGGACAAATCGAAGCGACACCATACGAACTGAGCGGGATTTTCATGACCTCACTGGGTTCTGTTGACGTTTCATCGCAACCAGATAATTGCGACAACGAAACGCAGTTATGGTGAATGCTAAAAATAAATAGACACTTTCGTCCTCGGTAGGTGCGGTTTCCAACCGCACCGGTTTGGAATGTCTCATTAATTCTAAGGCCCACTATAAATCTGTGTCCGGTCAGGTGTAGATGTCGGGACAGTTTGGCAGGAATGAAACTATTCTTGATCATTGAGTGGTGGGAAAACTAAGAGTTGATATGTCCGTTATGACACAGATGTCAACACGTCCTAGCAACTTAGATTACAACAATGGGAGCTCCCGTATGAATATAGTTCAGGTTGAAAACGTCAGTAAACACTTTGGGGAATTCAAAGCTGTTGACGACGTTTCCTTTGATATTGAAAAAGGCACCGTGTATGGTCTGTTAGGGCCCAACGGCGCCGGTAAAACGACCACCATCCGGATGATCATGGATATCATTGCACCGGATTCAGGCCACATTACCTTCAGCGAAAATCGCCAGAGCAGAGATTTCGCAGATCAGATTGGCTATCTGCCGGAAGAACGTGGACTCTATCGAAAGATGAAGGTGAAAGATGTGATCCTATTTATGGCGGAACTAAGAAGTATGGATCGCACAGAGGTATTCAATGAAATAGATCGCTGGCTGCAGAAAATGGATTTGAGCGAATGGGAAAATAAAAGGATCGAAGAGCTATCGAAGGGCATGGCGCAGAAAATTCAATTCATCGCCACCGTTATCCACAAGCCTGACTTAATCATCCTTGACGAACCCTTCTCCGGTCTGGATCCTATCAATATGACACTGTTGAAAGATCTGATGCTTGAACTCAATACCAACGGTGCAACCATCATTTTCTCTACACATATTATGGAGCAGGCTGAGAAACTGTGTGAAAAGATTTGTCTAGTAAACGCCGGCAAAATTGTGCTGGAGGGAGATTTGAGAGAAATCAAAAAATCCTTCGGCAGGGGTTCGGTGGAGATTGAATATTCTGGAAACGTTGACCTAATCAAAAACTCCCGATTTGTCGAAAGCTGTAATGATTTTGGCCAATACGTAGAGATCAAGCTGCGAGCCCCGGAACACTATAGCGCCCTCTTGAGGGAACTCGTCAACGCATCGGTAGACATCACCCGATTTGAATTGATGGAACCCACACTTCATGAGATATTCGTTCAAAGTGTGAAAGGGGAAGGAGGGATGTCAAATGCAGCATAAGGTGATAACAGTAATTAAGAGAGAATACATAACGCGGGTCAAAACGAAAGGATTTTTGGCATCAATCCTGTTGATGCCGGTAATGATGTTTATTGTGATGGTCCTCCCGAGCTTCATGATGACGTTACAACATAAATCCGATGAGATCAAAACGTTTGTCGTTTTCGATGAAACCGGAGAAATCTTCTCCAAAATGGAAGCTGCCCTTGATGAGAATCCATTTTTCCATCACAAAGGGAAACGGGTGTACCAGTTGATTGAGAAACCTTCGGACTTCAATGACAATGTAGAGGCAAAGAAACAACTGAATCGGCAGCTTGAGGAGAAGGAAATTCACGGGTACATCGAAATTCCGCAGAATGTCTTTGAACGCCTACGGGTCAACTACTACGCAAAAAATATCACCAACTTTGAGCTACAAAGCACTTTCAGGAGAGTCATTTCCCAAATCGTTACCAATAAACGACTTGAGGATAAAGGGTACGCTGCACATGAAGTCAGAGATCTGATGCGACGGATCCGCTTTACGGAGTACGCCGTTACTGCGGAAACAGATGCGGTCGAAGGCGAGGAACGAACCATGGTTAAGCTAGGACTGACCTACGTCTTAACCTTTTCCCTGTACCTTTTTACTCTGTTATACGGTGCTTCGGTGATGCGAAGTGTGCTTGAAGAAAAAACAACCCGCATAGTGGAAGTAATTATCTCTTCAGTTAAGCCTCATCAATTACTGCTTGGAAAAATCATCGGTGTCTGTTTGGTATGCCTTACTATGTTCTTGATATGGGGCGGTTGTGCCATTCTACTACTGATCAATATCAACCCGATCCTGGGGCTATTTGGAATACAAGAACTACCACTACAGTTCATTGAAATCACCGATATTATCAAATCAACGGGACCATCAGCGTTTATCTGTTTTCTGATCTATTTTGTATCAGGCTTCTTCCTCTTTTCCACCATCTACGCTGTCGCGGGTGCGATATGTAACAGCGAAGAGGAGGCACAACAGGTCGCAACCCCGCTCGTAATGATGTTAATTATTCCTTTTATGCTGATGTTCAGTCTATTTCGCGTCCCAGACTCCACATTGACCATAGCTCTTTCGCATATCCCGCTGTTCTCACCGCTGATTATGTTTATGAGAATCAGTGTGCTTACGCCCCCGTTATGGGAAATTCTGCTCAATATTGCGGTTATGATTGCGACAATTTTGGGGGCGATCTTGGTCATGGGAAAAATATATAAAATCGGGATATTGATGTATGGTAAACGTCCGACATTAAGTGAGCTATGGAAGTGGCTGCACTATTAGCCTCCTTTTGAAAATGAGAACGGCTGAAATACGCTATGGCTGTCTAGGGTGTGTTGACATTTTGATGCTGCTAATTCGGCAAACTCTTAACAAATGTAACGCAAACTGTTAGTTCTCGTGCTCGGATCACAATCTAACAGATCGTGCTACAAAAGAATACTTTTACGAGATAATTTTTTGAAAAGGAAACTTCTCGCTGGAAAACTTTTTTGGGTTTCACTCTATCAGTCTATAAGCAGGTATTGTTGAATGACCGGGCTTCTATTGTCTTTGATAGGGATTTACTTTTAATCATTCAACTCAACCTACACTATTGTTAAATGTCAACAGAACCTAGGCGAATGGACTAAACCATTCGCCTCTTTTATTTGTAGAGCGCGAAAAATCTGTTATCCTAAGCGTCCTTTAATCCCCAAAATTCGGATTCAGACAGTTAAATCCTCAAAAAAGTGCTAAAAAAAATTACAGAACGGCGTTAATAATAGGATGCAAGGGAGGAACAACAAGCCATGGCTAACGACAACACACTCATTTACCGTGCCCAATCTGGGGACGAAGGTGCATTCGTTGACCTGATACGGGTATATTACCCCTTCGTTTACGCGATCGTCATCAAAATTGTGAACAACCCACACGATGCCGAGGAGGTTGTGCAAGACACCTTTCTCAACGCCTATCGCGGCTTGGCGGAGTATCAGGAAATGGAAAAGTTCAAGAATTGGTTGGGAGAAATTGCACGAAATCGCGCACGAAGTTGGCTGAGAAAACAGCGAGTTGATACTGTTCCTATTGATGAAGTGAGCGAACACACCCTTGGGACGCAGGGTTTGCCAGATGAGCAGTTGATACGCCTTGAACAGAGGGAACTGATTCGCCGCGCAATGGAGACGCTCTCGGAAAAAGATAGGGAGATTGCCCAGGCGTATTACCTTGATGGCGCAAGCTACGATGAACTAACAGAGACGCACGGGCTATCCTACAATGCCATTGCGTTTCGGTTGTCTCGTGCAAAGCGACAACTCACCAAGCGGTTGCAATACCTACTCACTGGCATCTTCGTTTCTCCCGCAACGACACTGAAAAAATTCTACTCAAATGGTCTAACCGCCATGAAAGTTGGAACGGGGACCAAGATAACGATCGGTGCAGCAACACTGATTGTTCTCATTTTCATCGGTTTCATCGGTGTCCGTCAAATGAATGCGCCCGCAGTCGAGGAGCGCGTATATTTATCGCCGTGGGAGGACGGCACTAAACGTCCACAAAACAGCGGCGAAGACTTGGCTGTCCAAACTAATTCTACTCAAGATACAGAAAACCGGGATAATCAGTTACAGAGTTTCACAGATGGGTTGGAACTGGTTGACGATTCCTTGGGTCAACCCCAAGAAACAGATACGGCGCAATTAACAACAGACGTGGAATTTGAGATAGAAACGGATTCAGATCTCTTTGATGATATCTCTGCGCTGTTAGATGACGAGGGCCAGCTCGCTGAAGACGTAATGAATGCTTACGTGGAAGCGTTAAGAAGTTTTGACGTTGAAGGAATACGCTCATTAATAATAGGGGCTGCAAAGGAAGAGTTTGAGAGTGCAATGTTGCCTCTCTTGAAAGGGGAATTACCAAAAGAACTGGTAGATATGTATTATAGCGTGTTTCATGATATGTTGCCAGCAGAGCAGGCAGATGAGATGGTAAATGAAATGATTCAGACAGCAAAGGAGGGGATGCTACCGATACTTAAACAGATGTTTAGTTCGGCAGAGGTTGTGAACAGTGAGTATGTCGGCGATGAACTCCACTTCCAAGTAAGAATATCGTCACCGGAAATGCCGGGGGCATCAGGTTTAGGAATACCAGAGATGCCGAAAATGCCGGACCAGCTTAATAAGATTCGCAAAGAAAATGGGGTGTGGCGAATTTATAATTCGCAAGAGTAATTCAACCACCTCACAGCTCGATTCCACAAAACTTCATAAGGGTAAATAGTTCAATCCATATTCTTACTTACACAAAATAGGAGGCAAACATGAAATTCCAACAAATCGGTGCACTCTTCTGTTGTATTTTGGTTATCTCTGGATGTGCTTCAAGCACATCCTACGACTTTTTTACGAGCCGGTACTCCCTCGACACCGAAGAGTTTGATCGGGGGTATAAAGCAGGCATCGCCTTCGCAAAAACGGAGGGACCTTTTAGCTCTTCACCGAAGGATGTACCCTCTGCGATGCAAAAGATAATCGAAACCGAGTCGGATTCTTACCAAAAAGGGTTCTTCGCAGGCTATCGCGATCGAAAAGTCAGAAATCAGCAGTTGAGCGGTGTTGTTTTCTGGACTTCATGGACGGTTATTATGACCGGTCTCATTGTAAGCGACGATTTACGCGAAGAGTAGCGCTTTGAATATGCAAGTTCCTCTCCGATGTGTTGCACTTCAGGCTTTGCATAGATGGTAATCTGCTTTAACTGATCTGAACATCCTTGCTCAGTATTATGATACTCTCTTGCAGATTTGGTTCATGTTAAGAAATCATGAACAGAATCGGGACTTCCTAGCCCTTTACGCTTCACGCTTTTTGCATTTTGCACTTTCTCTTGATATGAGCCACACATTTCTATTGCCTTCTTTTCCACATCGTGATAACATCTATAGTGTCTCAGTTTGAAGTGAATGTATTGGAAATCACACAGTGTGAATCGTCTCATCAAGAACTCCAAAAGGAGGTCTGCTATGTACACGAGTGTCCAATATCCCGATACTATAGAACCTCAGGTGCAATTTGTAGAGGAAACCGCGCCTGAAGACATTGTGGAAAAGACGATAGAAAAACTCCACGCTGGGGTTTCGATTAAGGAAATGTGTACCGCCTCTGCGCTGGCGGTCGTCCGTTCATCGGAGATGCCTTTCTTTGTGAATGGGCAGTGGGGCCATCACGGTGGACACATGCATCCCGTTTCTGGGATACATGCTGTCAAAGAGATAGCCTCAAGGCTTTCTGGGGACAATCGCTTTCTACCCGTGGTGCAAAATGTCGCTTTATCCAATAAGCACATCCATCATCCCTCGATGGGGCCCTACGTCTTGCCAGCTTTTGAGCCGCTTGATGCTGGGGGCGTTGAGGAAACCAAACAGGCATTCCTTGATGCGGTGCGGCGTGGTTCCGTCAATGACGCCGACCATCACTTTCTTTGGCTCGTCGAAAACGTGCCGCACGAAGAAGCGTTAGATATGCTGCTGACGGTTGCCACCCTAAAAAATCTGGTGGACGATCATAAGTTCATCTACCCGATCTATACGTGGCGGCTACTCGAATGGCTGGATTGGGAACACCTTCAAGTGCTTACCCGCGGCCCCGTACGCTATATCTCGCAGCCGCCTTCAGCGAAACCTGTGCAGGAAATTACCGAGTTGATTGAGAAGTATCAACTGCTTTCAAACCCGCTGCGCCAAACGACGGGACCCGATGAAACCGAGGCTATCGTTCGATTGCGTGCACGGCTGAACGACTGCGCCTTCACCGACATCCCTGAAACGACCGCCAAAGCACTCGCGGATGGGCTGTCCTTAGAAGGAACCGGTGAAGCACTTTCACTCGCCGCGTCAGATCTTTTCTTGCGCTTGGATACCAGCAATCCGATGGATGTCCACATGCACACCGGCGTCAATGCAAGGCGTCATGTCCTGCGGGTCAATGGCATCTGCAAAGAAAACAAGATATTAGCCCTCCTGCTGTGGAATTCGGGTCCTGAGGTCAGAAATGCACAAGGCCGTATTGATGATGGACCTTATCCTTCTCCCGATGCTGTGAATGCGGTTTCCCAACAGGATCAGAGTCAACTATTATCTGCCATTGAGGAAGCCATCGCTGCCAATGACGTTAATGGGGCAGCAACGTTAACGGCAAAATATGGAGAGTTGGAACATGAGCCGCAAGCATTAATCACCCGCCTCACCGAGATCGTCTGCCGAGATAACGCGACAGAGATGCACGCGTTGAAGCATCATCAGGCAACGGTTGAAGAGTTCCAGACAACCCGTCCCCCATTTCGTTCCCGCCACTTGGTTGCTGCAGCAAAAGCCGCAGCCATCTCGTATGGGACAGCCCAAGAGGTATATGAAAGGGCGAAACAGTTTTTGAATAATTGATGCTTTTCACAGATGCAATATTTCCTTCGCATCGCTTTCAATGGCTAAAACCAGCGAATAGCGATGCGGAGGTCGAAGGGGGAAAAGAGAAGCGGTGGTTGTGTTCACCTTTTTGCTGCTGCCTTGCCTGATGGCTCCAACAGGAGATTTTAAATGAGACGCTTCCCCCTTCTCTTCCTTTCACTCCTCATACTTAGTAGCACGGCAAACGCACAACTACAAACCGGTCGCGTCCCTTTCGATTATCCCCATGAGCCTTCTGTCCAATTTCAATTTGATTTGGATCGCAGTATGATCGCCCTCGTTATGGCAGACATGGGCTCCGATACCGCTTCGTTATTCAACACGCTAAATCGCCTGCACCTCCGTGCCTACAAGGCTCGCCATTTTGACAAGATCCTTGATCATTACGGAACGAATTTGAAGATGCGGGGGTGGAGTGCGCTGGAAAAAAGCGAAAACCATCACCTATATACCCTTACGCAAAGCGAAACCGTTATCGGTATCTTTATAATTGTTAAAAGCGTAAAAGCGGTGTCTCGGACAAATATACACGCGAGCGGAAAGGGGTTGTATCTGATAAATATAGACGGTCGGCTCGCGCCAAAACAGGTCAGCGAACTGTTAGGTAATCTGGTTCAGGTTGGCGTTGATCTACCTGAACTGAGCGCATTTGGTGCAAGGCGTAACCCATCAGCTGCCACCTTGCTTCGGATGCCCGAAGGCGACCCGATCCATGAGGTACAAATTCAAGCGGATCCGACAACCATTGAGCCGCAAATTAGGACAGCGCTTGAAAATGGTCCACATGAGATTATCGCGGCGATGGCGACCTTGCGTAGCAGGCTCCCGACCATTCAGAACCTAACGGTTCGGATTGATACAGAAGGTGACAAACGGATCGCAACAATCATTGTCACAGCGGAACCGGATGCGGGAAGTGCATCAACCACACCAATGACACTCCCTGATGAAATCATACAGGAACAAACCTCGCCGACGCGGTTTCGGACTTCTGAAGGTAAACCGATTCACAAGGTCAGGATTCGAGGGAATCAGACAATCAGCGATACAGAGATTCAAACTGCTCTTGAAAGTGGACCTGATGAAATCGTGAAAGCAGTTGCTTCCTTGCCCTTGCCCGATCTGAATCGCGTCATCGTAGAAATTGAGGGTGACGATACAAGGCGTATCGCTACAATCATTGTGATAGCACAATCGGATACAGGGCGTTGGGCAGCCTCTTCACCTACGGGGCTATGGACTACCGCGGGGGACCCAATTCACGAAGTCAGGATTCAAGGCAATCAGCAGATCAGTGAGGTGGAAATTCGAGATGTCCTTGAAAACGGGCCCGACGAAATCGAAAAAGCAATTGACAACTTGAGAGACGCACTGCCCTATTTTAGTCGAATCTCCTTGCTGTTTGAGAATAACGGCACGAGGCGCATTGCAATAGTTACTGTTGTGGAAAGAAGGCTCTCTTCCGACTATTATATCCATCCGGCCCCGCTCGTCCACTTTAATCGCGTTACCGGTTGGCTCCTTGGTGCTCATCTTGAACTGGGAAAGCGGAGGGAGATAGGTCCACTCTGGCTGTGGAACATTCCCAGTTCCGCTAGAGCACATCTTTCAAGAGTCTTTGGCGAGGTTGGCTATGGGTTTGGAAGTGAGGATCTCAATTACCGGGTGGGCGGAGATATGATCTGGGGGCAATCCGACGTATCGGGTCTGGGTGTCTCTGCTCAATTCCATCGCGCTACAACTGCCGTTGCCCCCGAACTCTTCCCGCGCTATGACGGTGTGTCAGACGCTTTTTGGGGGCTTGGATTTCATAACTACTATTTGAGTCAAGGTATTGAAACCTCGGTTCGATGGGAGCCGGTGGTGCCAACACATTCGCTCAAACTGACGATGCGTGCCGAGGTGCATGAAAGCTTACGAAAGACTACCGATTGGCAATTCGGAAACTGGGGTTTAGAATCGGAGGCGGAAGAAAATCCACCGATAACCCCCGGCCAGATGCGAAGTATCACATTGAGATACGACTTAAATACTAGGCGAAACAATAACCTCGGCTGGCACAATACGCTGCTCATTGAACACAGTAACCCCGCTGTCGGTTCCGATTTTGATTTTACACGATTTCAGTTGCAACTGCGATATGCTGCCTCGAAAGGGGATGATTTTATCCGCACACGCTTGGTGTTAGGCGCTGCGACAAGTGCACTACCGATTCAGCGCCAATTTATCATTGGAGGAAGGGGAACCCTTAGCGGCTATCCACTGTATGCGTTTGCAGGCGATCATGTCTCCCTACTCAATTTGGAATATTTCTACCGCTTGCCCACCCCCAATCCATACGGTTGGGAGTGGTTAAACCACATGAAAACGTTTGGCATATTGTTTCTCGATCAAGGACAAGTCTGGAATATGTCTGATAAGCCTTATCGCTTTGACCCGAAGACGAGTATCGGCATAGGATTACAGTTAGATCAGGAATCTCCTCTCAGATTTAACTTGTCCAAACCGTTGGAAGCTGAGCGGGGAGTCAAATTTGATTTGATGTGGTATTCCAGTTTTTAGCGAGGGAATTGAGTGCAATGATATACAAACATCTGAAAGGCAACCATTAACTATGTCCGAGATCCAACTCCGTCCCACACATGCGGATACAATCGCCGCCGCTCGCGTTATCGCTCAGCACGCTGAACCCACCCCTCTGAAGAAAGAGAAAGCCTTCAGCGAGTCCCTGAATGCCGATGTTTTTGTCAAATACGAATTCCTAAGTCCTGTCAAATCCTTCAAAATCCGGGGTGCGCTGAACCTTGCCCACGTACTCGCAGAAAGCAAAAGCGTATCACGAGTTATCACCGTTTCTACTGGGAATCACGGCGCCGCCATGGCGTTTGCCTGTCGGGAATACAGTCTTCCACTCACCGTTGGCGTACCCGTCAATTGCGATCAGAGCAAACTTGAGTTGATCCGTCAATTTGGCGGAGAATTAGAAATGATCGGTCGCGATTTGGACGAAACCAAGGAGTTGCTGCAACAACGTCCGCTCTCACCGGATACTGTCTTTATCGAGGATGGATCTTGCCCCGAAATCGTCGCCGGCACCTCGACGATCGGGGCGGAAATTGTTCAGGAACTTCCTAACGTAGAGGTTGTTATTGTGCCAGTTGGGAATGGTGCACTAATCGGCGGGATTGGGACAGCACTCAAAGAGTTCAACCCATCAATCCAAGTGATTGGTGTCCAATCCGATGTGGCACCTTGTATGACGCTATCGTTTGAGGCGGGACACGCCGTAGACACGCAAAGTTGTGATACCTTTGCTACTGGCATGGCAGTACGGGTATCAATTCCCGAGGCGGTAGATTTGATGCTGTCGGTTGTCGATGAGATGCACACGGTATCCGAAACCGATTTGAAAAAGGCGATGGGCGTCTTTTACCGTCATACCGGATACCTACCAGAAGGTGCAGGGGGCGCGCCCTTGGCCGCAGCATTGAAGATGCGCGACGATCTAAAAAATAAGGTGGTCTGCCTGATTGCTTCAGGGGCGAACGTGGATGGGACGCTGCGTCAGGAAATTAAAGAAAAATTTGCCTGAACCGTTGTATTATAATGTATAATCTAACTACAATAGCAATCTGACCGAAGGATTCAAAAAGGGGGAATATCATGGCAGATTTCAAAGATAAAATTGTCATTGTTACCGGCGGTGCCAAAGGTATCGGCGGCGGTATTAGCCGAGCATTCGCCGAAGAAGGTGCCTGCGTACTCTGTGCCGATATAGACGAAGATTCCGGTACACAACTTGTCACCGAAGCCACAAACATGGATGGGACAGTTCGTTTCCTAAAGGCAGACGTCGCCCACGCGGGTGAGTGCGAAGCGGTGGTCAATACAGCGGTGTCTGAATGGGGTGGAGTCGATATTCTCTGCAATAACGTCGGCATCCAGCCAGCAAATAGCTATCTGCCCGCCCACGAATTTCCGGAAGAGATGTGGGATCGCATCATTAACGTAAATCTCAAGAGTTTCTTTCTCATGGCAAAATACTCTGTGCCGGAGATGAAAAAGCGTGGAGGCGGGGTAATTATCAACACCGCCAGCGTTCAAGGCTTGCAGTCAATGAAGGGGGTATCGGCTTACGCGGCAAGTAAGGGCGGGGCCCTCTCTCTGACCCGTCAACTCGCCCTAGAGTACGCCGAAGATAATATTCGCGTACTAGCGGTCAATCCCGGAACAATTGACACACCATTGGTGGTGGAAGCTGTGGACTTCATGGGAGCCGACCTGGAGGGGCTGAAAAAACTGTGGGGCAAGGCTCACCCGATGGGGCGAATCGGTCAACCGAGGGAGATTGCCAACGTCGTTCTGTTCCTCGCCAGCGACAAAGCTTCCTTCATGACCGGCGAATACGTCTGCGTCGATGGTGGTATGATGGCAAAGGGTGCTTGGGCGGATGGCGAGGAAGAGTAATCTTAGAGCCGAGGAGACACCACAATGAATGGTCCCCAGATGCTGACTGAGGAAGTGTCGGACGCGCGGGCTTGGCGGCTCAGTACCGTTGATGATACCGCAGCTTGGTGCTACCCTCTAACTGAGAATTGTCTCTCCAGTTTGAAGCGAGTTATCGGTGAGGTGCAGCATCGGTCCCAAGCAGTTACAGAACTTTCCTATCCGGATAGCTCTTCCAATGGCTGCGGTGAATGCCTTCAACTAGTACTCAATACACTCAATTCAGGGCGTGGTTTTGCAATCGTTGAACGAGTGCCAGTCGAGCAGTGTAGCGTTGAAGAAGCACTATCTATGTATTGGATGATTGGTCAGTTTCTCGGTATTCCTATTGAGCAGAACATTGAAGGCACCCTGTTATACAATGTACGGGATACGGGACAAAATGTAGCGCAAGGGGCTCGCTTTTCAGTAACGAATGCCGAGAGTTCGTTTCATAACGACAATTCTTTTGGTAATCCGCTGCCCGACCTCGTAGGGTTGCTCTGCCTACATACGGCAAAATCTGGCGGACAAAGTCAGCTTATCAGCGGTTACGCGCTTCACAATGAACTGCTGAAAAATCACCCCGATGTGGTCACGACCCTTTATCAACTGTTCTGCTTTGATCGTCGAGGGCAATTCAAAGCAGGTGAGCCGCCAACCTCTCAATTCCCGATTTTCCAGTGGAGCATGGGGGAACTGACTGTCCGATACCTGCATTACTATATCCAAGTGGGACACGAGCGTGCGGGCAAAACGCTAAACTCAGATCAGCAAAAGGCACTGGAAGTTGTGGAAGAGTTGCTTCAACGTCCAAATTTCAGGGTGGAATTCAACCTACAACCCGGACAGATGCTATTCACCAACAACCGCTGGATCCTGCACAACCGTACCGCGTTTGAGGACTATCCCGATTCGGACCGTCGACGACATTATGTGCGACTCTGGTTACAACAGCGCGACTAAATGATTGAGAACTTTGTTTTCATCTTTACCAGCTTTGAGAATCTTGCAGAGATGTGAAGCCTTTGTAAGGTTCTCAGGCGATGTAGAAAGGAAAAGGGTATGATTCGTGTCATCATTGATGGTGCCTGTGGGCGCATGGGCAAGATGATTACGCAAGGCGTTTCACAGCAAGAAGATATGCAGATTGCTGGTGCCATCGAATTTTCTGAACATCCGCAACTTGGGCAAGATGTGGGCGAGGTAGCTGGAATTGGCGCAATCGGTGTGCCTGTTACCAGCGATCTGCCTGCTGTTCTGGATGAGGGGGACGTTGTAATTGAGTTCACGTCGCCGAGCGCGACCATTGAACATCTCCAGGATGTCATAGATGCTGGGAAGCGGATGGTCATCGCAACGACAGGATACGATGACGAGGAATTAGCGCAGGTACACGCACTTGCACCGCAAATCCCCTGCGTGATGGCTTCCAATATGAGCGTCGGCATCAATGTCATGTTACAAGCGATCCAACTCGTTGCGAAAGTGCTTGGGGACGACTACGACGTTGAGGTCATTGAAGCGCACCATAACCAGAAGGTAGACTCACCGAGTGGGACCGCCCTAACGATGGCTGAGGTACTTGCTGAAACACTCGATAGAAATCTTTCAGAAGTTGGTGTTTATGGACGGCATGGTATCGTCGGAAAGCGTCCCGAAAAGGAAATCGGGATCCACGCCATTCGAGGTGGAGACCTTGCCGGCGATCACACAGTCATGTTTGTCGGTACAGGTGATCGTCTGGAAATAACACACCGTGGTCAAAACCGTGAGCCGCTTGCACGGGGAGCGATCCGTGCAGCGAGGTGGGTGATGAACGCACCGAAGGGATTGCATGACATCGCAGAAGTCCTATTCTAAGGTGTGAAATGGGATTGGCAGGGAGTTCTTTGTAGTCAGTGGCGGTTAGAGATCGGTTTCACTTGCCTGCTTGTTTGTCCCGCAGATTGGCGATTTCCTGCATA
This sequence comes from Candidatus Poribacteria bacterium, assembly GCA_965204355.1. Taxonomy (GTDB): domain Bacteria; phylum Poribacteria; class WGA-4E; order WGA-4E; family PCPOR2b; genus PCPOR2b. The sequence continues at coordinate 4,209,916 of OZ241983.1, read as the reverse complement.
ATCTGTTCTCCCATCCGCCGGTAAAGCTCGCGTTTGTCCTTGATTTGTTTGACTTCCGTGAAGTCCATGGGCGTGCCAAAGGTTACGGAAAGTTGGGCGGGATGGATCCATTTCGCATTGCGGGGGAGTATCGTTCCTTCGACGTAAGCGGGAATGGCAGGAACTCCTGCGTTATGAGCGATGAAACTGACGCCGCCATGGGCTTTGCCCAACGTGCCATCAACACTGCGCGTGCCTTCCGGAAAAATGAGGACTACTTTTCCTGATTTCAGGAGGGAGATAGTGCGTCGAAGGGCCGCGCGATCTGCCGTACCACGTCGCACCGGATACGCATTGTGTGCAGCTATCAGCGGACCTATCAACGGCATTTCAAAAGAATCGTGCCTTGCCATAAAGTACAACTCTCGGTTCGCCGCGGAGCCAACGATGAAGGGATCCAGATAGCTCCGATGGTTGCATAAAATCAAGATGCCACCTTGCCGCGGAATATTCTTATTACCATGAGATTCCAGTTTGCCGAAAACATTAAAGAAGAAATTGGTAATTCGGTGTGACCACCGATATGGGAGTTGATCTGTCCAGAATCCGAACTTGTGACGTTGCATTAGCTTGCCTCTACTCGGTTTAGAACGAAATTCACGGCTTGGTTGATAGTCATCTTGGTTGTGTCTACAATAATTGCATCTTCAGCGGTTCGTAACGGACTGTGCTCACGGGATTCGTCCATCTGATCTCGTTTGCGAATTTCTTGTTCGACCCGTTCCAATGTTGTGTCAATGCTTTGCGCTTTCTGTTCCGCAAAACGGCGTTTCGCGCGCTCTTCAACGGAGGCATTGATGTAAAACTTCAGGTCCGCATTTGGGAACACAACGGTTGTTACATCGCGCCCCTCGACAATGATGCCGCCGTTCTTACCAATCCGACGCTGTTGTTGCACCATTTCATGCCGTACTTCCGGAACCTTTGCAATGGCGACGATGGCGCGGTCAATTTCTGGAGTACGAAGGAGATCCGACACATCTTCCCCATTCAACAAGGTAGTTTTACCATTGTCTAAGAAGTCAATTCGACAACTCTTTGCCAACTCGGTTAACGTAGACACATTCGTTGGCTCTCCCCCTTTGCGGATGGATAAAAGCGTCATCGCCCGATACATTGATCCTGAATTCAGATAAAGATAGTCCAGTTTTTCGGCGAGACGTTGAGCGATTGTGCTTTTTCCTGAACCAGCGGGACCATCCATTGCAATCGTTAGACGTGCCTTCATCATCCCTCCAGCGTATCCCTTAGGGTCTTTGCATGCGCCAAGAGCCGTTCAATTTCAACATCGTCTTGGTTTTCGAGTAGGGTTTTGAATACAGCGAGGTTTTCAATGGTTGAATCAATCATCGGTAACAGTGAGCGGGCATTTTGCATGAAGATTGCTTTCCAAAGCTGTGGAGAACCCGCAGCGATGCGGGTTGTATCGCGGAAACCGGTTGCGGCAAAATCGAGCGCTTTTGCCCCATCACTACTGATTTCTCCCACTGTGTTTGTGAGGATGGAGGCGATAAGGTGAGGTAGGTGGCTTGCGCCAGCGATGAGCAAATCGTGGTCGGCAGGGGAGAAATAACAGACCTGCGTATTAACAGATTGCCAAAGATCTGTGACCAGTTTTAACGCCTGTGGATGAGTGCTCGCCGTTGGGGTGACAATACATTTTGCACCGTCAAGTAGATCGACACGTGCTGCTGCAACGCTCGTCTGTTCAGAACCAGCCATTGGATGCGATCCGACAAAGTGCAGATTTGGAACGGATAACGAGTTCTCAATTTCCTTGACGATCTGATCTTTAATACTACCGACATCGGTTATTATTAAAGGCCGAGGATCAGATGCTCGGATTTCAGCGATGCGTTGCACCATTTCAGGGATGAGATCGACCGGCGTTCCAATGACCACTATATCCGCTTCGTAAATTCCAGTCTGAAAATCGGTGGTCGCGTTGTCAACCGCACCACGTTCGAGTGCGATGTTGAGCGTCTGCATCCGCCGACCGAGACCGGTGATTTCTCCGCGGAAACCTTTGGCTTTCAATGCCAATCCGAGAGATCCACCGATTAAGCCGACACCTAAAATGGTAATATTCCTGATCTGACTAAAGTCTGCAAACATATTTTCCTATGCGCGCTCTCCATGATGTGCTTCGGAGATTTTATTCGTTGCCTGTGTTTTTGTCAACAAAAAATTCCTTTAGATGTAGAATCCTTATACTTTCGGTGTATGGGCATACATTACATTAAGAGAAGGAGGTCCCCAAAAGGACATTGAAAAATCTAGAGTTCAAAGCAAGTTGCCAGTCACTCGATCTGCTCCGCCAGCATCTTGTCGATCTCCAAGCAGAGCATCGACACACAATGAAACAACTTGACACCTATTTTGACGTTCCTAAAGGTAGGTTGAAGCTGCGGGAGATCGATGCCCACAAAGCGGAACTCATCTACTACGAGCGTTCCGACCTTGCAGAATCACGCTATAGCAATTACCAGATATGCGATATTCCTGAACCGATAGCTTTTAAGCAGATCGCGACAATGGCTTGGGGTGTGAAAGCAGTGGTTGAAAAGCATCGTGGGTTATGGATGTTTGGGGACACGCGCATCCATCTGGATGAGGTAACGAATCTCGGTCAGTTTGTTGAATTAGAGACGGTGATTCGCAACCAAACAGAAGAAGAGGCACAGGCAGAACATCAGTTTGTAAAGGATGCGCTTGGAATTAAGGAAGAAGAGCTAGTCTCCGTGTCCTACAGCGACCTGATTTGAAAATTATCAGTGTATATCTATAGTGAATTCTAAAAATAAATAGACATTTACCAATAACTTCAACCTGCGCGAAATCTTCAAAGTCCCCCTGACAAGGGGGGCTAGGGGGGTTGGCTGTGTGTTGAGAGTGTCTCGTTATCGTGAATTATCAAAATATGTAGACACTTTCGCTCCCCCTGTTTGGTAGGCGCTGTTTCTCCCGACCTGTCGGGATCCCGTGACTACGGGACGCGCCGATGCGGTGCGGTTAGAAACCGCACCTACCGGTTTGATAGCCCGGCTTTCTTATCCCCGGTAGTCGATGTTTCCTAACCTCGCCGATTGGCAGTGTCTCATTAATTCTAAAATCTACCATATTTACAGATAGATTGAGTGAAACCCAACTCGGTAAGGACTTTAGTCGGTCGATTTTCCAAACTCGACACTGTAGAATTTTGCCTGCCAGAGAGCTAAATTGGAGGACAATGTGATTGATTGGAACAAATGGCGAAAACAGTTTCCGGTGACAAAGAAATATATTTACCTGAATCACGCAGGGGTTGCCCCACTCCCGCTGTGTGTTCATCAGGCGATGGGACGTTTTCTGGACGACGCCACCGATAACGGCGCGGTCAACTCTAAGTGTTGGGAGGCGACGGCTGAAATCTGCCGCGCAAACGCTGCTAAACTTATCAACAGTGATGTCGATGAGATTGCGTTTATGAAGAACACTTCGCAAGGCATTATCATCGCTGCCAACGGAATTGACTGGCGTGAGGGCGACAACGTCGTGACGACGGCTGTGGAGTTTCCAGCGAATGTGTATCCGTGGTGGAGCCTGAAGCGTCTCGGTGTAGAAACACGGATGGTGCCCGAGCGAAATAAGCGCATTCACATTGAGGACATCGAAGCGGCGATCGATGAGCGGACGCGGTGCGTGACCATCAGCCACATCGAGTTTGCATCAGGGTTTCGGAACGACATCGCAGCTATCGGAGAGATCTGCCAAAAAAGAGGACTCTGGTTCGTAGTGGACGCCATACAGAGTGTGGGCGCGATTGACGTGGACGTGAAAGCTTGCAACGTTGACATCCTCGCCGCTGATGGTCATAAGTGGCTGCTCGCACCTGAAGGCGCTGCAATTTTCTACTGTGCAAAGGAGAAACAGGATGCACTCATCAACACAAACGTCGGTTGGGCGGGTGTTGCCAATCCAAGGGATTTTCTGAACTATGATTTTACTCCCCAACCGGCTGCAACACGCTTTGAGGAAGGGTCGTATAACAGTGTCGGTTTGTATGGACTCGGGGCAGCGATTGAACTCCTGCTGGAAGTTGGGATTCCGAATATCGAGCAGCGGATCTTAGACCTGACGGATCACCTCATCGAAGGGCTCCGCGCCAAGAACTACCGGCTGTTGACACCAACAGGAGAATCCGAGCGTTCCGGTATCGTAGTATTTGAAAGCAACAGACATACGTCTGCCGATCTAATTGAGCAACTCAGGCGAGAAAATGTCATCGGGGCAGAGCGAGCTGGTGTCCGTCTATCCCCACATTTCTACAACTCGGAGGCGGAGATAGATCAGGTTTTGGAAACCCTGCCATAACCACAAAGTGGCTACCTATCAGTCGGTAGGGGGCATTTACTCCTGTAGGAGGGATCTCCGAATCCCGACACGTCACTGAATGCCCCTAATCAGCCGGAGATTTCCGTTGCAGAAAGATGCTGATTGGCGTATAATAGCATGAATTGCAACCTCGATTGGAAAGCGGTTGCTAACGCAAACTGACCTCCATCAATCCCAAAGAATAAACAAACGATTTGAAAACAGAGGAGGGATAGCAGATGTACCCGAAGAACAATCTCGTATATTTCATTTTAGCTGGCATTGCATCCTTAGGTCTAACACCGTTGATGGTAGGCGCTGAAGCACAGGCACAGATTGCCTTCACGTCTGAGAGGGATGGAAACAGGGAAATCTACGTGATGGACGCCGATGGGGGTAATCAGCGAAGACTCACCAACTTTAACCATACTGACGGTTCACCCTCATGGTCTCCAGACGGTAAACACATTGCCTTTACTTCCACTAGGAATCCGACATTTGGAATTAGAGGGCCGGACTTTGAAATCTACGTGATGGATGCCGATGGGACCAATCGGCAAGATATCACCGATAATTTGCATCAGGAAACCGATCCTACATGGTCCCCGGACGGTAAGCACATTGCTTATACTTCCACCATAGATAGGAACCAGGAAATCTACGTGATGGACGCCAATGGGGGTAATCAGCGAAGACTCACTAACAGTGGTGACATTCATATTCATAACTGGAATCCCACATGGTCGCCTGACAGCGAACGCATTGCTTTTACATCTAATAGGGATGGGAACTTGGAAATCTATGTGATGGACGACGATGGGGATAATCAACGAAGACTCACTAACAGTGGTGACATTCATATTCATAACTCGAAACCCTCATGGTCTCCAGACGGCAGACGCATTGCTTTTACATCTAATAGGGATGGGAACTTGAAAATCTACGTGATGAACACCGATGGCGGGCAACAGCGAAACTGTACTAAAGATATGCATGGTGACGATCCCTCATGGTCTCCAGATGGTAAACGCATTGTCTTCGTGTCTGAGAGGGATGGGAACAAGGAAATCTACGTGATAAACGCCGATGGCAGGAGGGACCCGCGAAGACTCACCAAGAATCGCCATGATGACACTGATCCCGCATGGTTTGACCCTGTTTTTGCATTTGCCGTTGCTCCCGCAGGGAAAAAATCTATGGTGTGGGGACGCCTCAAACAGTTCAGTCGATAACTGCTATTCTAGAGAGAATGGCGTTTAAGGATAGAAGGCTGTTTTGAGAGCAGAGGAGGAGTAGCACATGCAACGAAGATACAATCTCGCTCATTTCCTTTTAGCTAGTGTGATAATCTTGGGTCTAACGCTGCTAATGATAGTCGTTAATGCACAGGCACGGATTGCCTTTGTGTCTGATAGGGCTGGGAACGGTGAAATCTACGTGATGGACAACGATGGAGGTAATCTGCGAAAACTCACTAACAATCTCGTTGACGATAGGGAACCCTCATGGTCACCAGACGGCAAACGGATTGCCTTTACTTCCAAACGAGATGGTAACTTGGAAATCTACGTGATGGATGCCGATGGAGGTAATCTGCGAAAACTCACTGAAAATCGTCAGAATGACTGGCATCCCTCATGGTCCCCTGACGGCAAACACATTGCCTTTACGTCTACTGGGATTTGGTCCCTTGCGGAGGGTCACTCGCAAATCTACGTGATGGACGCCAATGGAGGTAATCCGCAAAATCTCTCTAATAATCGCTTTTTTGATAATTACCCCTCATGGTCCCCTGACAGTGAACACATTACCTTTGCTTCCCTTAGGGATGGTAACCATGAAATCTACGTGATGGACGCCGATGGAGGTAATCCGCGTAACCTCACCAATAAGCTCCGTCACGACGACAAACCCTCATGGGCCCCTGACAGTAAGCACATTGCCTTTGATTCCTTTAGGGGAAGCTTGGACATCTATGTGATGGACGCCGATGGAGGTAATCAGCGAAACTTCTCTAACAATCCCTTTAAGGATTGGGATCCCTCATGGTCCCCTGATGGTAAACGTATTGTCTTCGTGTCTGAGAGGGATGGGGAACGACGAAATCTATGTGATGGACGCCGATGGAGGTAATCCGCGAAACCTCACCAATAATCCCCATGATGACACTGATCCCGCATGGTATAACCCTGCTCTTGCAGTTGCTCCCGTAGGCAAAAAGTTCACGATATGGGGAGGGCTCAAACAGGTTGACCGATAACTACCATTCGATTTTCAATGGGTAGCAACTTGAATTATAATAACTGCATTAGAAATTTACGTGGCAATCGGAGAAGACTTTATGTACATCCAAGATCTACTCAGCTGGGAACAGTTTAACGATGAGAATCTGAGTTTTTTTAACGCCATTGGAATCGATCGCCTCTGCCTTGATATTCGCGGGATGCACCGCGTTGATCCCTCACTGGATCTGCGAGATGGGGTAGACAGAACGGATTTCTTTGAGGCAGCCAAAGCAAAAACAGAGGCTCACGGTCTAGAGTTATACAGCATTTTTATGGCGGGTTGGGATGAGATTACGTTGGCGATGCCCGATCGGGATGAGAAGATCGAGGCATGGTGTACAATGCTTCGAGGCATCAGCGCGGCTGGTATCCCGGCGCTCGGATACAATTTCAAACCGATGGGAAATTTCCGCACAACGTCTGCCACAGGCAGAGGCGGCACCTCGTATAGTACCTTTGATTACGATGAGTTTTCGGGGAACCGTCCCAAACCGCACGACCCACCGGTTTCAGAAGAGGAGATGTGGGAACATATCACATACTTCCTCGAAGGGGTGATTCCGACCGCTGACAAGGTCGGAGTGCGGATGGCGCTGCACCCGGATGATCCGCCGATCCCTGAACCGTTAGGTGGCGTGGCACAGATTGTATCAACGCTCGATCAGTACCGTCGAATCTTCGGCATTGTCCCCTCCGATTCCAACGGAATGCTGTTCTGTCAGGGGTGTGTCACCGAGATGGGCGTGAATGTGTATGAAGCGATTAATGAGATGGCTACGAAAAACAAGATTATCTTCGTTCACTTCCGCAACGTCCGCGGCTGTCTGCCCAGTTTCCAAGAGGTTTTTCTCGATGAAGGTGATATAGATATGCACCGGGCAATGTCAATCTATCGAGATGCAGGCTTTAACGGGCCATTTATGATGGATCACACGCCGGGGTTCCCCCAGACAGACGCAGGCAGAGCGGGGCAAGCATACGCGGTTGGCTACATTCGGGGGGTGATTCAGTCGGTATATCGGTAAACGCTTTTACTGCTAAAGGGTTGGTGCACCGCGCTACATACGCACAAACTTATGCAGCAGATTTTCAACGCCGACTTCGCCGATGTATATATCTCCATGTCCGTCTACCCAGATGCCGTGGGCACCGTGGGGCATATCGTCGGGACCGCCCAACACGTTCCAGCAGGTCAGCAGCTTTCCATCTCGGTTAAAGATGCTGACGCCGCCACCCTCGGCGATGTAAACGGTATCATCTGCGTCAATGTATAATCCGCAAGGTCCAAGGCGTCCTGGCCACTCGGAGAGAAAACCGCCATCAGGGTCAAAAATTTGGATGCGATTATTCGTCTCTCTGTCAGCGACCAAAACCCTGCCTTCCCGGTCCGTAAAGACGTTATGAGGAAGGGTGAACTGACCCGGCGCGTCCCCTTCTGTGCCCCAAGTGTTTAGCAGGGTTCCATCGGGTGAGAACTGATGTATCTGATGCTGACCGTAACCGTCCGAAACGTAGATATCGCCTGATGGAGCAACGACGGCGCGAGTTGGCATGTTGAAGGGATCGCCGTAAGCGCCTTCCTTACCGGGTGTCCCAAGTGTTTTGAGTATATCACCCGTAGTAGTGCAGATACGCACCGTGTGGTTGCCACAGTCTGCGATGTAGACTCTGTCTTCTGAGTCGATAAAAATCTCGTGAGGTAGGCTGAGGTAGTTCTCGCCCCACGATGAGAGATAACGACCATCCCGGTCGTAGACTACGATAGCTGGATCCGGCTCGCGGTCTACAACATAAACCTTGTCCTGTGAATCAACGGCAACGCCTGTAGCGATGCCTAGTGTGCGACCGTCGGGACCTTGCCCCCAACCTTTAACGACTTGGTAAGAATATTCACCACTCCCTAATATCATAATTACTTTCTCCGTATTTATGTGGATTCAACAATTAACAATACATATAGGACTTACGCGCTTTATTTCTCAAAGTCGATACAGATGCAGATTTCGCTGATTTTCGCAGATAAAAAACAGTAAGACTCAGATGCTGTTGATTGGAGATTCTGACTTCCCTCTCTTCGCTCCAGCGGAGCGATATGTCTATAGAATCTGGCAGGATATTCGTTTTGAAACATTATAGCACACTTTTCCAAATACCTCGAATGCAAAAAAACAACTTCTTCATCAGAGAATCAAACCTGTTAGGATTAAATAAATGAAAATACAGGAGATGTTCGACCTTCATAACCGTGTTGCCATCATTACCGGCGGTGGAACACATTTGGGACGCGCAATGACAATCGCACTCGGTGAGTTAGGGGCTGCGACAGTTATTGCGAGTCGCCGCAAATCCCTGTGTGAACAGGTTGCAGCGGAGTTACAGGAGGCAGGCATCACGTGCGTCGGGCTTGGCTGCGATGTTACCGACGAAGCGCAGGTCAACACGCTTGTGGATGAGACGGTCAAGATCCACGGGCGGTTGGACATAATGGTGTGCAACGCCGGCGGCGCTGCGACAGCGAGTTATATTCCTGACGCTTCGATCGATGAGTTCACCCGCACATGGGAGATGAATGTCAAAAGCACCTACATGTGTGCACAAGCCGCAGCCCGCGTGATGATTCCTCAAGGTAGTGGCACAATCATCACCCTCGGATCCATCCACGGCTTCCTGAGTGCGGACAAGCGTCTCTACAAAGGGTTGGATTTTAACCGTTCGGGGCCCCCATATCAAGCCGCAAAGGGTGGTATCGTGAACTTGACGCGGGCACTCGCCGCTGAGTTGGGTGAGTATAACATCACCGTCAACTGTATCAGTCCAGGGCAGATTCCAAAATCGACGACAGATCCGGAATTGGCAGAGCGGTGTCGCCTGAGCAACCCGCTTGAACGTACAGGCGCCGCCGATGACATCAAGGGCGCTGCTGCCCTACTCGCTTCACGTGCTGGCAACTGGATCACTGGACATAACCTTGTGGTCGACGGCGGTTGGAGCCTCTGGTAAACGGCAAGACGTAGATCCATAAAACCACAAAAACGAGAAAGGTATAACATGAAAAAACTCCCCCTTGGCCCACTTTACTATGAATTCAGTCGCCATAATGAGCCGCGCTTACAAATCAAGTCGGGTGAAACCATAATCGTGGAGGCAGAGGACGCCTTTTCGGGCCAAATCCGTACAAACAATGATCGCCGGGACAAAACTAAGAAACCCTACGGCAACCCGCAAACGGGTCCAATCTGGATCGAGGGTGCTGAACCGGGCGACGCACTTGCGGTTAAAATTGAAGATATCCGTCCAAGCATCGGTCAATGTGCAACCCGAACCTCGGATCCCCGGCAGCTTGCCGAGTGGTTGGGCGATGACTGTCCGCACGGTGTGCATGTCTGTCCTATCCGCGACGGGCAGATCTACTGGAGCGATGACATCACCATTCCCTACACCCCCATGCTCGGTTGCATTGGAACAGCACCAGATACCGGTGTGCCAACAACGGGACCCGCGGGGCCCCACGGTGGGAATATGGACATCATCGAAACCTGTCCCGGCAATACCGTCTACCTGCCGGTATTTGTATCGGGTGGGTATCTGTATTTAGGCGATGCGCACGCCGCGATGGGACACGGCGAACTCTCCGCTTCCGGACTGGAAATGCCGTCAGAAACAACCATTACCGTGGATCTAATCAAGGGGAAAAACCTGCCGGGACCACGAATCGAGTCTCCTACAGAAATCATGACCGTCGCCACAGGTTGTCCCATGGAACGTTCGACAGCTCAGGCGTATGCGTGGCTAATCTTATGGATGGAAGAAGAGTATGGCTGGGATCGCTGGAAAGCGTATGACATCTTGACGCATGTCGGACAGATCTCGGTCGGTTACTATCAGATCGGAACAGTGGCGGCAAAGATTGCCAAGAGGTATCTGGAAAAGGATTGAGATCGGAAAGCAAGCGTGAAAACCCTATTGGACGGTCAGTCAGTTTTTCGACAAGTCCTGACCGAAAGCGTTTCGCTAGAATGAGGTAAGATTATGGCTACAGTCTCAGTCAAAGATAAATACGTTGAGGTATTGACAACCTTTGGCGACTTACAAACAGCTATTGACCAGGCTCTACAGCGGTACACAATTGAGCAGATTGCCGTTAAGATAGCTGAACTCCAGCAAAAAGATGCTAAGTATCAAACCAAATATGGAATGGAGCACCCAACCTTCGTTGAACGAATGGCCAAAAATGAAACATTTATCAATCAGGTCGAAGCTGAGGGGAATAAAATGTGGGAGATTGATCTGGCAGATTGGGAATTCTGTTACAAAGGAATTGAAGATTGGACGCAAAAACTGCCAACCATTTTGCTACCATAATTGCCCTTGCACAAGATGCCTTTGAACAAGTTGAGCATGTCGCTGACGCAACCCCTAAACGGGCTATTTTGCGTCTTCAGGCTAAGTATGGCGTATAATGGAGGCTAAACAGCGAATTGGGCATTTTATCATACAGGTCTATAACCAGAAGCGACCTCATTCGGTGTTAGGCTATTTGACACCGGTTGAATTTGAGCAACAATACTTGGCTTAGCTTTGATGATTTGTGGCCCAAATTAACGGGGGCAGTACAGTCGCCTACCTCATCAAAAATCTAGTAGACGAGTAGACAAATGAAAATAACGATTATACTGATCACAATACTGTGCTTATTCGCATTCCTATGTGGCTGTGGAGGTGATGAAATTGAAGATTTTCCACTAGATGATTTTGTCGGATCATGGAAGGTTTGGTCTGTTGGACTACTAGCATATCCAGACCAAATGGTTGAATCTATTATCAGAAAACATATTGGACAGACTTTTGTCAGCAAGGTGTTTTGGTACTATACCTTTGAATTTGACGGCACATGGTCGTCTACGCTTTCATTTCGCTATGATAGATTAGACGCGTTTAGCTATAGTCAATATGATGTAAAAATTGTATATTATGGCACATATACAATTGACTTCAAAGACAAAGATTTGCTAGACAGAGATCAGTGGAATCTCACGCTAACCCTAACACATGCAGAGTCATCTGATAAACAAATCCCACCCGCAACAGTAACACAGCATATCCGTTTGCCGGATAGTGCCAGATTCCTAGGTGGATCTAGGCTTTACTTGGGTGAGTGGTGGAGACTCAAAAAATTCAGTCAATTGCCTCAATAAAATTTCGCAATGAGTAGTTTTGGGATTAGGCAATAGGCTTTTAGAAGTAAAAAAAGGGAATTATATTGGATAGTGCCGGTACTTCTATTCGAGTTCTAATCGGGATTTCTCTATGACTTCTCAAAACTCTCAATACCCTTCTGCGTAAGCACCCAAGGACCTCTCTTCAACACCTGCCTCACAAGCCCCCGACATTCAAGATTATACAGAAGACTATGAGTAATCTCATAAGCAGAAGCACGACCCCGATCGTAGATAGGAATATCCAGATACCTACTAATATCCGCCGGTTTCAGAGGCACCTTAGCCTCATACAGCAATCCCATAACAGCACCCTCAAGTGAGACAAGCCCACTCTGAGCACTCGTCCTATAACGAGACACATTCATTTCCTCACCTCCAAAATAAAAAACACGTAATAGCTCGAACCAATTTTACAACCAATTTGAGCTTCTTATTAGATAACACGGTGAACTTTCTCCTTCGCCTCCAAAAGAAGAATAGGAGATACAACTTTCTTGGTCGGGCAAACGTTCCATTACTTCTATGAGATTCATGAGAAATGCCCCTGTAATTTAGGGGTTGCATTTCTCTGATAAACTCTGATACAATATAGGCGAACACTCACTCAGAAAAAGCAACCCACTTTTTTGAGTCTGAATAGGGAGGTTGCAGCCTCCCTATTCCTTACCTATATTATGCCATTTTCCTTCAAAAATACTGCACTTAAATCGCTCGAAAACCCAGTAATAATGCGGGTTCAAGCGATTTTTTTTATTGTAATAAAATCCAACAGATGTTATCCTTTACCTAAAAAAATGAGCGCAGAAGTTTCCAAGTAAGGCTTAAAAAACCCTTAGTCTTGATTTCAAAAGAAGACTCCTCATAGTAATACCCTGACAGAGTAATCTTCTTCCGAGAATACCGTGCCTTCAAAACACATTCTCACATTTCTGTCTCCATTTTAGGTTAGAACGGGGATATTACGAGTATCCCCATTTTCCATTTCAATCTCTATATTATACCATACCCTAATCTACAAGACCACTAACCCAACAGAAAGAGCCTGTCACACAAAGCAACAGGCTCTAATTAACCCTCAAAAATGAAATGCTCCCAAAATTACCAAGGATTGAATGCTATTTTTCAATCCCAAAACTACTCATTGCGTGAAATTTCCTTATTTGCAAGGAGAGAAATTCTATGCCTGATCGTCAATTTTTCTGGGTGTTCGACTGGATAGATAGCCGTCCCCCAAAAAGGCAAATCTACTGACATGGATACTTCAAGTTGCTGCACTATTGCTGTTTCTGAGCCTTTTGGTTAGTTGTGGGGTTAGCAAAACCACACTCAACAAAGAGCAACTATATGTTGAAAATCTTTTGAATACTTGGCGAGGCAAATCTGTAGAGTATTTGCTCCAAACTAATCCTGAAGTTTTCAAAACTTTAAATTTGGGAGGTGGTAAAGTTAGATATAGCTTTCTTTATGGGCAACGTTATGGTAATTATGAGTATTATGTAATCGTAGGACAGTATAGATATTACATGCTTTACTGTTATGTTTCTGCTTCAGGAATTATTTACAGAACTGATTATAAGAGATTTTGTACGGACAACAGAATGCGAAACGTTAATAATATAAATATCCGATAGGTTAACTCCCCTTAGATGAGGTGATAAAAATGTACGGACAAAACGGACGAATCGGCTTGTTGGTGCCATCGGTCAATACAGTCGTCGAACCAGAATTTAACCGAATGATTCCAGAAGGCATCAACGTCTATGCAGCGCGGATGCGGAATACGCGGTCGGATGTAGACGACTCTAAGGCGATGCTTCAGCATGTGGAGCGTGCTGCGGATGAACTCGGCAGCGCGCATGCGGATGTGATAGCCTTTGCCTGTACCGCAAGCAGTTTCGTGGCGGGCGTTGAAGGTGAAGTCGAACTACGAGACAGGATGGAACGGGCGGGAGAAGCAAAAGCCGTAACGACATCAGGTTCCGTTGCTGGAGCGCTGCGGACACTCGGTATTCGCCGCGTCGCGGTTGCCACGCCTTACCCGGACGAACTCAACGTCTTGGAGAAGCAATTCTTGGAAGATGAGGGAATCGAGGTGCTAACAATTGCTGGCATGGATATCGTGGATGCGTTCAGCATCGGAAAAGTAACGCCGCAGGAAACGTATGAATTTGCACGGCGTGTCTGGCAGGACGATGCCGACGGGATGTTTATCAGTTGTACCAACCTACGCACCATTGATGTGTTGGCGCGACTGGAAGCGGAACTCGGTGGGCCGGTTGTCTCCAGTAACTTGGCGACCTGCTGGGGATGCCTGCGGGCTTTGGGGCATCAGGATCCGATTGACGGGTATGGGCAGCTACTGTCAGAGCTACCCAATGCCTAGAGGAACAGAGCGATGTCCAGTATCGTGGATATGTTCGATCGCGTGAACTTGGATACACCCGGATTGGAAGCGGTCAAAGCAGCTCGGGAATGCTGCCCACTATTTTTCAGACGGTGCTTTCACCAATGAAAGTCTAGGTTCTGTTGACATTTACCGGTCCGTAGGTTGGGTTGAACGATTAAACGGGAATCCCTATCAAATATAATAGGGGCTAGGTCATTCAACAACACCTTCTTATAGATAGAGTGAAACCCAACAAAGTATTCTTTTGTACCACGATCTGTTAGATTATGATCTGAAGACGCAAACTAACAGTTTGCGCTACATTTAACTAGGTTCTGTTGACATTTCATTGCAACCAGACAATCAAGACAGTGCACGGACACACGATTCTTCGTAGGGGTTGGGTCTCCCAACCCTTTGTTTTTGGACTATTGACTCAACCTGTATGGTTTGGGTTTTCCAACCCACATTGTTCAATGGGCGAGGGAACCTCGCCCCTACGATTGTAGATAGCTTTACAAATGTCAACACGCCCTACGAAGCAGCTTTACCCAGAGTCGAATCGCTTGGTGTTCCGGGCGACGGTTGGATACGCATTACACTCCCGAATGGTCGGGAGGACATCTACTGCTCACCATTAGAAGCAGGATATCAGCAGTTGGAAAACATCGCCTTCACAGGAGATGCAACGTTGATACGCCACGACAGCGATGGAACGCTCTTGGATTGGGCTGTTATCGGGGGGGACAACCTTCAGTATCGCGGAGAGATCCTTCCCGCTACCCGCGAGTAAAATAGCACAAGTTGCTGCAAGGTAGTAGGCATACGCCGTATGCCGTAACCATTATGTGCACTACGACATGATAGATCGGGCTGCAACACTTGTGGTTGAACGTCTTTAATCTTTCTTTTGGATTTGCGTGGATTTGTGTTAATTCGCGGATGTTTTAATACTATGCCAAGGTTAAGAAGGAAAACATATCATGCAGCTGTCTAACAAACAGACGGAACAGTTCTGGGAAGATGGATTCATCATTGTAGAAAATCTGCTTGACCCCGATGAGGTCTCATCACTTCTTGCCCATGCCGAATGGGTAGCAAGCGGGAAAGCCTCCCATATCCCAACAGGACAACTCCAAGTTGAACCCGGTGTGGCAGCAGGGGAGCTCCAGGCGGAGAACTATCCTGATTCTCTTCGGAAGATGAGCCATCTCGCCTTCTACGACGAGGGATTTGAAAATCACGCCCGCAACCCAAAGGTTCTGGACGTTATTGAATCCCTGTTGGGAGCCGACATCAAACTCTACCAAGATCAGCTATTCATGAAACCGCCGCGGATCGGTTCGCGCCAACGCTACCATCAGGATATGCCGCTCGGATTCTACATTGACCCACCCGACATGGTAACCTGCTGGGCCGCGCTTACCGATTCAACAATCGAGAATGGGTGTGTCTGGATGCTGCCCGGAACCCACAAATTCGGCATCATCGAACAGTCGAAATGGGCAGAATATGAGCAGATGTCAGTGGAGGGAAGCCTAGCGGAGGAGCGTCCACTAAAATTGAAAGCGGGCGATTGCAGCTTCCATCACGGTCTTATTCTTCACAGCAGTCGTTCCAACCGAACGAATCAGCGGCGACGAGGCTACGCAACCCACTATGTTAGCGCGAAGTGTCGATATACAGGGCCCCCGGAAAGAGAAAACGATGCGATGCTGATGCGGGGGAAGTCGATGCCGGGATGTATCTAAGGGATCTATCTCCCTCTGTTTTTCCTTTAAGAAGTATCGTAGGTTGGGTTGAGTAACAGCAAAACCCAACGCTAATAAACCATTGAACCAATGACCTAATGAATCAACATAACTATGCACACGAGCAAATTACTCAAATCTTCGGACTTTCAATATTGGCAACTTACTGATGATAGCCGTATTAGTGTTGACTTCGGGACATTCTGCCCAGATTATCACGAACTGGACCGCGTTGGTGTTATTTCCCCCTATTTCGAAGACGGGATCTTCCATACCGGAGATGCACTGCTGGCGTTGACAACCGCCTTCTACGATGCCCTCCGCTCGCAGAGTACTGATTTTTTTGACTACCCCCAACACTTTGCGTTTATCGGTGTAAGTGGAGATGTTGTTCACACACATGGGGCGCGACTACCCATCGATCAAATTGGGACCGGTTGGGGAAATCTCGATGTCTGGCCCGATTCAAAGTGGATTACAACACCAAGAAGCGTTACAGGGATGCTGAAGAGGGCTTTCGATTTTCAGATAAATCGACTGTTTTGGCCACACGATTTCAAACCGGGATTAGACGAAACCCCACTCCCTGCCTATGCGCGTAAGATGCTCAGCACTCGGCTTAAAGCTATTTACTACTACAATACGCCGGTCGCCAACCTAGAAATTCGTGGCTCTCAGCAGGTTGCAGATCTCATTCAGAGGAGCGTCGCCGACTTGCCCAACGCCGATAGTGAGATCGAACACCCCGCGCCGAGTGATTTCCCTTTCGTCGGGCGTTATCAACAGGTGAGTGTCGATGATTTTCTCGAAGATATGGCGGGTTGTTTTGAGGGGGATTGAGCAAGGCGAAAGGAATGCAAGGACGCTATGACACAAAAATTTTAATAGGATCAGGACTTATGCACTTCGATAGTGAACAATGATCGTTGTTCACTATAAAAAATACCCTGATTGGGTACAGAGGGACTTATGACATCACTCAATTTCAAATCGAGAGTACCTGTTTTCGATGCCAATGTGAGGGTTGGCGATCTGTTGGACGAACCTGCCCCCTACCGTGACCGGGAGGGACTGTTGGCAGAGATGGATCGGCATGGGGTAGAACGCGCTCTCATCTACCATGGACATGCCGATAATGTCAGCCCGGTTGAAGGCAACAACTACCTTGAAGCGTGGCTTGGTGATGATGGACGCACCCAACCGCAGTGGATGGCTATTCCCACCGCGGACTCGCTTGCACAGATTCAAGCGCTGCATGACGAAGGGAGGGTCAATTGTGTGCGGTTGTTCGATACCGGGCAACACGACTTGCCCTTCCGACCGTGGGCTTACGATACGCTACTATCTTGGCTCAGTAAGGAGCGCATTCCTGTCTGGATTTGCCTGCCGGACGCCGATGCAGATGCGTTAGTGACCACACTTCAGGCTTACCCGAGTTTGGTATCGGTCTTAGTGGGAGCGCATTATGTCCATGCGCTGTGGTTGCGTCCGATGTTGACCGCTTTACCGAATGCCTACTTGGAGTTGAGTCGCTATGAACCGATCTGCGAGATAGAATCCCTGCGCGACCAGTTTGGCGCCGAGCGATTGGTATACGGTTCGTGGTATTCCCGCCTTGCGATGGGACCGATGCTGTTTTATCTGCACCACACCAACCTAACTGATGCTGAACTCGCGTCGGTTTGTGCTGGCAATCTTGAGCGCATTCTGGGAGGAGGGACACAATGATTGATGGTACGCAAGTAATTGATTATCACGGGCATGTAGGCCGCTGGGATCCACTCGGCATGAAGGATGATCCGAAGTTAATGCTCCACGCGATGGATTCCGCAGGCATTGACAAATCCTGCGTGTTTGGCATCTTCCACCCCGACGGTACGACGAGTAATGACCAAGCCGCCCATTTTATCGCGCAACATCCGGATCGTTTTATCGGCTTTGCCTACGTTTCACCGATGATGCCGGAGCGGATGATACCAGAGTTGACCCGTGCGATTGACGAGTTGAAATTTCCTGCCATTAAACTTTATCCGCCCTACACCCTTTGGCCCTTTAACCAACCACAGTGGTATCCTATCTACGAGTTCGCTAACGATCGGGGGCTCGCAGTCCTCTTCCATACCGATGGCAGTGAATTAAGCCGCCCCCGGTATCTGTCCGAGATTGCACCGCAATATCCGAACGCCAAATTTGTCGCAGGACATGCCGGCAACGTCATTGAACCTCGCACCGAAGCTATCGCCGCCGCACAGGCGCATCCGAACGTCTATCTCGAAACCTGCTCAACATTTCGCACACCCGGCGTGATCGAGCAACTGGTGAATGAGGCAGGTGCTGATCGTGTGCTGTTTGGCTCGGATACACCTTTGATGGATCCACGTCCTCAGATCGGCAAAATTATCACCGCGGATATTTCTGACGAAGCCAAGCGGTTGATCCTGGGCGGTAACGCCCGCCGCTTATTGGGTATTTAGTCTACTTATTGTTCGGGATAAGTTGCTGCACACTAAAATAACGCAAGTTGCTAGGGCTATTTATAGTGAATTAAAAAAATAAATAGACACTTTCGCCCCCGTGTATGGTAGGCGCTGTTTTCAACTGCGCCGATGCGGTGCGGTTAGAAACCGCACCTACCGTTCCCCCCGTTTGGTAGACGCTGTTTATAACTGCGCCGTCCATCTCCTATTTGGTAGGTACTGTTTATAACTGTGCCTATGTCCGGTGCGGTTAGAAACCGCACCTACCGTTCCCGTGTTTGGTAGGCGCTGTTTATAACTGCGCTGTCCAGTCTCCCATTTGGTGGGTACTGTTTATAACTGTACCTATGTCCGGTGCGGTTTCCAACCGCACCTACCGGGGATGGGGAAAAATATAGAATTAACGATTTATTTCCTGAAACCTCATACAGATTGTGGTACAAAAGCCCACCTTTACACCTGACGCAGCTGAAGTGCGTAACTCCTATAACTTATCAAAACGAGAAAAGACACGTCGATAGTGCTGGATTTTGTTGATGAAACATTCGCCCTGATGTCTCTCTTGATACATAGCCCCACAACGACAATGGGGATCAGGAATATCAAAGCGATTAAAAGTTCCATATACCAATAATACCTATTGAAAATGCCCTGCCACTGCAGCCAAATCCAGTATGTTGACAATCCCATCTCCGTTGACATCTGCCGCTAGCTTGTCGCCTGCACTCCCAAACGCAGATGCTACCGATACCAAATCCAAGATGTTCACAACGCCGTCTTGGTTGATGTCCACCTCAGTCGCTGGCTGCCCCTCCGTTCAACAATCTTTGAAACGGAAATTGCTGGGTGGACGTTTGGATGGGCGTGGACACCCAAATGACCAAGATGACTATACAAGAAGCGGCGGCACACCTCAAGGTCTCGGAGAAGACGATCCGCCGCCGAATCAAGGATAAACAGCTTAACGCGTCCAAGACCGACGGGCGGTGGCACGTTCACGTCGAGGTGGACGCGGGTCTATCCACTGACCGGACAGCACCGGACCCGCTCCTCGACCAGATGCGGACGGAGGTCAAATACCTCCGCGAGATGCTTGACCGCAAGGACGCGCAAATCGACCAGCAGAACCAGCTGATCGCGATGACGACCCAGCAGAACGGGCAGCTCCTGACCCGGCTTTCCGCGCCCCGACCGTCGATGGGAGAACGGGTGGGCAGGTGGGTCGCCCGGCTCAGGGAGGGTGTTGCGTCGTTGTAGGCGCTATGGCGACCACAACTCACAAAGGGAGATGAAGCGCAGCTAACTGCTATATTGCGTCAATTGTCCGCTCTTTTGAACACAGCGCCCGTCCCATAGTCACCGGTTCTTGTGCACCTGCGATCGAAAACAGTACTACATTTCATCGGATGCTGTATCTTCTGTTATTATCTCAAAGTTTATAGGTTCGTCTGTTTTCGGCTCGCTTACCTCGTTGTTGCCACAACTGACAAACATTAGCAAGACCATTACCGAAACCACAAACATTGTCGCTTGTCTGTTCATTATGTACATCTCCTTTCGGTTTTGTTGGTTCAAGTTCGTTCGCAAATGTCTGATAATTGAGGTTATCGGACGTTTTTCTCAACAGAAGTCTACAGCGTTAGTTAAAGGTGCACCACACTTCAGTGGCTCGATATGGATCCGATCTCCCCTAAAGTGGATTTTACTGTTTTCGTGCCTTAATATGAGGTTCTCCTGCTTGCCAAATTTACGGCAAGCCGCAACCGGCTGGAATTGCACTCTCTGATTTTGAGGAATGATACGGCGATCAGCAATGTCCGCTCCCGCTTGAAGTTGGTTCACTATTTTTGTGGCATCGGCTGTGGGTTTCACTTCCAACGGCACAAAAAACACATCCTTGCCCCCTCCGATGAAAATGTAGTCGCATCTTGTTTCGGTCTTCTTTACTAATGGTTCACATGTATCCATGTCTATTTTGATTGATGAAGCCGGTGCCCCGTCCAGTTTAACTGTGCATCCGCTCTTACGCAATTTGTTTGTCAGGCATCCATTGGGGAGTTTTCTCTTTATCTGATCAATGAGATTCGTCATGCATCCCGCTCCGTTCTATCCGATTGGATATTTTTGCATAGTCGTTATATGTGCCCATGGCAACCTCATCGAAGCCGGACCTGAACCCGCCGAACTCCTCATCGAAGGGGATTTCTTTTACCACCGAGCCCCTGGGGTGCTGCTTGGGTTCAAACAACCACACCCCTACTTCGTCAGGATTGAGTGCAAAGTCCCCGCTCGCAATACCTTCTCTCCGCCTTTTCGGAAGGTCCGACAGACGCACCAAGTTGGTTAGTTCATCGAGCACCCATTCGCTGTGGGTGGTGAGCATCACGCGGATGCCGGAGTTCACAACCGCCGCGAGCTGGCGGATGAATTCTACCTGCATCGCCGGATGGAGGTGCGATTCCGGTTCTTCAATAATCAGCACTTCGCCGGGTTGGACGATGTGACGCAGATACAGTACAACGGGTGCAAGTTCCGATACCATAGACGACGTATTCATCAAAGGCAGATTTTCTCCTGTCCAGTCCTGTGGCTGGTAAGAAAACAGCGGATAGCCTGTCTCCGATTTTTTGCTCTGGACTGTGCCCCCGAGAATTTCTCGTTCAAGCTTTGCAGCGAGATCCACCTGCCCCCTTGGTTCATCAAAATCAACGAGTTGTTGAAGGAAGTCAGTGAGAACACCCGAAAGTGTTGGAAACAGATCGTTGTGCCAAAGTCTCGGATTTGATGCACGGTCAAGTAAGGAGGCAACGATCGCGCGTTGGGCGTGCATCACGCCCGTGCGGTCTGCCGGGAGATAATAGGCAGCATTATTCAGTGGGCTTACAGCATTGTCCATAACTAAACTAAACACCCCTCCCATGAAAAAAGAAAGCGATTCTTGTATCACATCATCATTTACGCTAAACTCAGAATGATTCAGCATTTGAACAGGAGGAAGCCATCTCTGTAGATTCTTTATTTGGTCGTCAAGCAGATTCATATACAAGGGAGCTTCTTCGGAAATCAGAAATTCCGACTCTAGAATTCTATTTCTCAATCTCAGTTTATACTGAAAGGGCGTGATCTCTAAAGCAATCTCAGCATCGTTACTGCTGTTGTGTCGAATCAATCTTATGGCGTCTTCAATTCCAAAATTACGTCTTGCCTCCTCAACGAGAAATCCGCTGAAGAGACCTATGCTGAGATTGCTAACGTTAGTAAAGAAGAAACGAAGTCTTGATGCGACAAAATCAGGCAATTGAACAGGGGTATTATTCAATGTGTTTTCATCATGTACCTGGGCCCACCAATCAATTAATTGCTTGATACTATTTGCATCATGAAACGGGCGCTTCTCTTTGATGCTTCCCGCTAAAATGTTTGCTATTTTCCCTGATCCAAAAGAATCTAATCTGATGTAATCGTTGAAATGTCTGTGCAGTGTATATACCAACATTGCCAAGTAGGACTTCCCTGTGTTGCTGGGACCTACAAACACAGTCAGGGGGCGCAGGTCAATTTCTGCTTTAGTTATAGGTCCGAAGTTAGAAGCAGAGAGTTGTAAAGGCTCTCCTTGAGTCAGCGTAGTCATATTGATCTCCTTTTAATTTTTGGCGAGTTACAAAAATCGTGTTTGCCGATCCTCGACATGCCGTTCCGATTTTCATTGTGCGGACTTCTCCCGGTTACACCTTTTACAAAGCATCTGGCAGTTATCCTCGTTGGTCTTGCCGCCCTCGGACCAGGGTGTGATATGGTCTGCTTCCATCGCTTCGATTGTGAATTCGTCGTGACACCTATTACAAATGCCTGCCTGTTTTTCGTAGACCTTTTGCTTCATGCCATCTGAAAAGGCGCGTATGTTCAGGTGCTTCTCCTCGCGAGTCAGAATGTACGGGTATATACCCGCGTCCCGTTGCACATCATCGTCCAATACAAGGCGGGCGGTTTCCTGCTCAATCTCATCAGCGTCAAGGTCAGCGTCTCTAAAGTCGTTGTACAGCGAACCCCAATCTACGCCTTTCATGGCTCGTCTTGTGTTCGTGAAAGTGGATTCAACCCAATCGATCACCGATTGAAAATACTCCCATAGGGGCAACGCGTCTTCGTCGTGCTGATGCTTCGCCATGTAGTCTTCAATCGAGTCTTTGCTGACCCACTTAATCACTGTCTCCAAGTACTGTTGTCGGATTGGCGATCCATTGACATAGGCATTGCCGATTTGGTATGCAGCGCAACCGTTCCGACTAAAATATCGCTTGGCGTCTGACAACCAGGTTCCGGCGTAAACGGCGTTACGCAACTCTTGATTGGTCAACTCCTTTCCCGCAATGTTGATTGTCTTGAACCACTCCAACTTCTCGCTGTCTGTCCCGGTACACACGTAGACCATCAACTTGTAATCCAATATCAATTCTTGTTTGTCTGATGGGAGATTGTGGAAGTATTGATTATTGAACGAAAAGTCCCCATCCACATACTGAGCAACGGAGATTGTGCGCTGCTGTCCGTCAATGATCTCGTATTCTCCGTTTTCCCGATCCGACCAGTACATCACGTTCAACGGAAATCCTTTCAGGATAGAGTCAATGACGGCGTTGCGTTCCTTGTCGTTGTAGATAAACTCTCGTTGAAATGGAGGACGTATATCCAGTTTGCCGCCATACCCGGTCACGCCGCTCTCGCCAGCGTCGTCGTAATCCTCGACAAGCTCTCGCACCGTGAGATCTAACAACTCGATTTTCATTGCCGTACCCTCTTGTTGCGGATAACGATGCGCGCAAAAATCTCTTTGCCTTTGATTTTAAATCTACTCTGCTTGCCTGTTAGCTCGGTTATGAGAGGTCGATCCATACCGATAATTTCAAACTGATTGGGACTATGTTTGTCTAAAAAACTAATCGGAACGCCCATCGGACCAGCAAAATCCACTGGAATATGATCCGTTTTTTTCACGTTGATAGCATCATAGTTATCGTATTTAGGGTATTCCTCTGGTGAATATCGTTTGAACAAAACTAATTCTTCATTTCGCTTCCTATGGTCGAGGTTGGTAAACCAAACAGCGTTCCCCAGTCTGCCCTTGATGTCACCGTCTACCAATCGGTAGGCACTGCCCTCCTTCTTGTTTCTAACCAATTCTATCGCGTAGTCTTCCGGCACATCAAAAAGCATATCTTTGCCAGCTGGACCATGACCAAGCCACAACCTGCTGCTCTTGATTAGAGGAAATATCTCTTTGTATGTTATCGCGTTCATACTCCCGATGACGACAAATTTTTTGTCGTATTGGACCAGTTGGGCGATATACTCCCTGAACAATGAAAACGGCGGATTTGTAACCACAATGTCTGCCTGTTTAAGCAACTCAATACATTCGTGGCTCCTGAAATCGCCATCTTCCTTGAGTTGAAATTCGGCGGGTTGTTTTCCATTGCCGACATACTCAACCCCGGCAGCAGCTTCCATGTTGTGCCCACTGAATATGTCTGTCTGCCGATTTTTGTAGCAGGTTGTGATCAGTCTTCTCAGTCCAAGTTTCTCGAAATTCAGGTGAAAGTAGCGGAAGAAATTGCTGATGGTGGGATCGTCGCAATTGCAGTAAACAGTCTTGCCGCGAAAATGTTTCCTATAATGCTTTAGTTCTTTCTCGATGTCCGAGAGTTGTGTGTAAAATTCATCCTGCTTTGCTCTATTCGCAGTGTGCAGATTCCTATTTCCTGCCATAAATAGTCTCCTTTCATCTCAAACCTACCCTTCATCTGGGCGGCACGCCGGGCAGGGGTGATACATGCACTCTTTTACACTTAGCAATGAGACCTCTTTCGGCTCACGCCTCTGCCCACGCACCGCTTGCAAACGATGACAAGCAGGAGACTTATGATACCTGTCTCCAGTTTCAGAGATGTAAACCGTCAAACCTTTTCCTAATTCCTCTATTTTTTACTGCATCTCTTCATTTATCGCTCGCTTCTACAAATAACATACCTTCATATAAGCGAGGTTCTATTATTTTCATTAGTCGTTTGGCAATTTCCTCGTTTCTTTTTGAAATGCTTTTTTCATTGAAAATTATGGCTATTATTTCGTCACGATTGTATTCTTCGGATACTCTTAATGCGTCTAAAAAGGGATATAAAGCCCAAGCTATCTGCTGTTTTAAGTTGTGAAGCCCATAATGTGTATCCAAATAAAAACTGTAAATGATTTGATAATAACGTTCGCATAAATCTATACACTTTTGAATAGATTCAAAAGTTGGCATATCTGCTTCTATTTTAGAAAACGTATTAGTTTCCATGTGAGCAATAAATCTGTCGGTTAATGGGTCTATTGTTTTTTTTTTCAGTTGCTTCAACTCTTCTGTGGTATCTTCCAAATTTTTCAAAAAAGGCTCAATACTTTCATCTTTTTTTGTATGAAAGCTTAATAGGTTTTTAAATTTTTGAGTTATGACTGTTATTGATGAAGTATCTGTTTCATTTTCTTTTTCAATGATTTTTCGTAGTCCCATAAGAGTGATATACAATGAATTCGCTATCATTCTTTGAGTTATGAGTGACCAATCCTTATTCCAAAATGCGTCTCTCATTTCTGTGGTAATACGAGTTTCTTGAAAGGCAGGAATATACATAATATGTCTTATTAGTTCAAAACTGCCAAATATCTCACCCCATAATGTATGCCTATATGATTGTAATATTCTCTCCACATTCTTCTCTACACCTATATGATCTAAATCGCATTTTTCATGTGTTTTGTGTATAGCGTTGACTAATTCTTCTATCTTAGCCCTTGGAATTTCTGACTGTAACATATTTCCTATTTCCTTTCAGTTATGTCCGGCACTATTCAAATCCCCATTCCTGTAATTACTCCCCAAGGGAGGCGTGGGGAAGTGTGTCTGCCCTGTGGCTTTTATCTCTGATTAAATAAAATGTCCGATAAGAGAACTTAGAGGATATTATGTCTCATTATATAGGAGTTGACGAATAGGTTATCACGCCGTTTCGTGAGTCTCGCCCCTGACAGATCCCCTAATCCAGCGATCAAAGTTGGCGATGGCAGCAGCGATTCGTCCCAGTCTAAGTTTCGTTGTGCCCCGATTGAGGTAGGCTTTGGCATCATCAGGGATCAGACGGAGGGGTTTATCATAGTCTTCTATTTATGGTAGATCTTAGAATTACTGAGACACTCCAAACCGAACCGCATTGCCCCCAGGCCCGGTAGGTGTGGTTTCTAACCGCACCGCATAGGCGCGTCCCGTATTCACGGGATCCCGATCCCGACTTGTCGAGGATGCCGATGAATCGGCACAGGTCGGGAGAAACAGCACCTACCATACACGAAGGAGCGAAAATGTCTACTTATTTCTCTAATTCACCATAATTCGCGGATATTCTGTGGTTTCCTATCAACCTAACCTAACGCTGTTAGCAGCTCACGCTGACCCGATAGACGCTGCTCCCGCTCGGTGGCAAAGCGTGTAATCCCAGCGAGGATCGACTCGCTGTCAAGATGCGCTTCCGCTATCACATCCGGTTCAGTTCCACCGGTGAGCCATTGATTATCCCTATCTGCTGTCAGCGAATACGTGTCTGTCAGCGGTCCCAAATTTCTTATAGGCCAAACGCGTTGTGTTCCTGTGCTGACCACCATCAGGTCATACCGCGCTTCCGGAGGCAACACGGACTGTTGATATGCTTCAGGCTGTAGGTCGAACAACTCTTCGCTCACTGCCGCAATGATTTTCACGTTTATGCCCGCTGCCTCGAGTTGAGGGATAATCTGGACCAAGTTCACCGTCGAGTTAGAGCCTTGCACCACTACATATCCGTGCTTAGGTTTGTCCGGATCAAAATCGCGGATGACGTATAGCCCTTTGGCTGCCGCCTTAAGGTCGCTATCCGCGAACGTGCTGCGGTCAGCGACTGGGAAGTCTGGACGCGCAACTTCGATGATAATCACCCCGATCCGCGGATTACGAGCTGCAACTTCGACAGCAGCGAAATATCCCGGAGCAACGTCATTGTAATCCCAAAAACTGACATGTATTGCCTGACCCCGCGGAAACAGTTTCCACACCTGGGGGGCGAAGATGCCAAAGTGTGTCCGCGCATCGGCGGCGGTTTCTGGTCCTGAGTGTCCGGCGAGAATGTTGAGAACCCCCATCCGGAAAGGACTGTCCTGATTTTGCTGGCTCCACACACGGGCTGGCAGGTACATCAGCGGAGTAAAAGCACCATACGTGCCGCTCAATGCCCACACTCCAGCGAACTGCTCTGGGTCGAGTGACGCGCTTTGACCAACTAAACCGATCGCACTTGACACATTTCCTGCCTCTTGGATAGGTGCCTTGAACCGTGTGCCGGCTGGATTCGTCACCGGATTATAATGCCCCCAGAGGCTGCCGTGTTCAACATTAATGGACTCTGAGAGATCCGCAGCGAGGGTGATAAAGCGGTTATCTGTCACATAATTCATCCACTTGATAATTTCTGAAATTGCCCGGCGAGTTCCAGCAACCTCTCCCGGTTCCTTGAACAGGCTGATATCCGCCTCCTGTTCCTCCCCTGATACCGGATTCTTCACTGTGAGTGTCTGCGGCTCGACAGGCAGATTTTCTACCTGAAGTTGGTCATCCAGAAATGGGTCGCTCTTGGTGTCAATCCGCAGCGGCAAATCATCCTGAACCGCGTTACCAATATCGACAAGCCGATCGGCAAGCCAGTCTCCCAACCCGTTTTGGTCAAGCAGCGACATCACCACGTCAATGTTGGTCTTGAACTGTATCAGACGCTCGCGCTCATCCGTTACCGGTCCTTGACGAATCCCCTCAAATTCTACCCCATAGCGCTTCTCGAAGGTTTCTGCCAAGGCTACGAAATATTCTTCGTTCATTTTTAAACCGTACGGGTGGCTTGGGTAACTGACCAATTGATCCCCATACCCTTCAATCTTCCCATTTACCGCACTGGGCCAATAGCCCTTGACCGTTCTGCCAATTACAATCATTGGGCGCCGGTCATCCGCATCCCAATCCTCCATAGTTTTGAGAACCGCTAAGATCTGGTCATAATCATTGCCATCCTCAAGGGCGAATACGTTCCAACCGTAAGAGGTCCACTGTTCCTCAAGTTCGTACTGCTTATATTTAGAATCAATCACTCCACCGACTAAGGTATCGTCAATTCCCGCGTTATTATAGGAGAGCAGGATGCGCAGACGTTTTCCTACCTGCATTGCAAGCGCCTGCGTTTTTAGTTCTTGGGCGTGCCCTTCGGTCATGGCAAATTCGCCTTCAAGCGCAAGTACCTTCAGTGATTCAGGGGCGTTCAAAAAGTTCCAGAACGCCGCTTTACCAGCAGCCGTGGCGATACCAACACCTGAAGGACCCCCATTGACATCGTTCGTCAGATCGGTCGTTTCAGAATGCCCTGCTAGCGACCGGATGCCGCGCAATTGCGCTTGTACAAAAAGTGGGTGATCTTCCAAGTTGTTCTCTTTCAGCAAAGTCTTTAACGCCCCCGCGCCCCGGCGAAAACCGAGTGCATCTATTGGCAACATTGCAGCTTCTGGTGCAACTTCGTAACGAGAATCTCCCGAGGATGCATGCTTACGCGCCATTGCTTCGCCCATAATCATCCACAACGCATACGCCGTTGGAATGTTATGCCCACCGGCGAGCATGAACTTGTCGCAGAACGGATGCTTGGGGGTGCGATAGTCGTAGCACAACCCTCCAAGTTCTGGACCCGCTAAATGGAGTGCGACATTGTAAGGCGTGTAAGCCAAGGGACCTCCAAAATGCCCCGTCTGAGCATAGTTGCCAAGCAGCACCAACGTCATACAGGTCATCTGACCGACATCCTCAAAGCGTTCCCGGTCGTATGTCACGGTTAGTGCCTCAACAGGTGATAATAAGGTGTTCGCATTGAGCGTATTTTGCATTGTTATTCCCAGTGTGTTAAAGGTTTGTAAGTGAATATAAAATCCCGAACCTTGGGGAAAACTCCATTTCAATCTTGTTGTATAGCGGCTATCACGTCGAGGAGGGCGGGCTGAATGTACTGAAATTCCAAGTTATCGGGAAAGCAGTAGAATAAGTTTAAGGTAGGGAAACTTTTCGATGATAGCCACTTTATCAATCATTAAACCGTAGCAAAAGCTA
Source organism: Candidatus Poribacteria bacterium (assembly GCA_965204355.1). Lineage (GTDB taxonomy): Bacteria > Poribacteria > WGA-4E > WGA-4E > PCPOR2b > PCPOR2b. The sequence goes on along the minus strand of OZ241983.1, from coordinate 4,181,196 downwards.
ATTGTCTAAGCGTCCCGTCACATGAGCCAAGTTATCACCGACGTGGACACGATGGATACGTCGCAACATAATGACAACGCCAGCATTCTCGGTTGTGATTTCCGCCACGATCTCGCCGAAAGGATCGCGAACGGCACCCAAGCGTTGCCCGGCACTAACTTCGTCCAGCAAGGCTACGTCGGATCGGAAGTAGCCCGCAACAGGTGTCGAGATAACGCTGTCCATATTCCCATCTCCAGACAAATGATGTGTTACGGGGCGGAGTTGGGGTTGACCGTCCAGCATGTCGAGGTGTTTCATCACATTGATTACGCCAGTAGTAAAGCAACTCACATCGGACGGATGGGCATAGCCACCACCGACAGCTTCGGTATAGACCGCTGGCACACCGAAATCCGTGGCCGCTGACAAAGTCCGACCGGGCGGCATTGGCGGGGGGTGCTCCCAAATCACCGACGCGCCAAATGCCAGCGCACCAGCCCGTGAGCGTCTGCCGAGTTCATCGTCGCTGTGGGTGAAACCAATAAGTGATGGGATTTCGGCAGTTACCCCCCCACTGTGCAAGTCAATAACGAAGTCAGCGGGCTTAATCAGTTTTTGAGCTATCCAGTAAGCAATGCGCTGTGTGATAGTACCGTTGGGATCGCCGGGAAAGACCCGGGCAAGATTCAGTCCGTCAATGGGACTGCTCCGGAGGACGGATTCATAGGCAGGCACGTTACAAATTGGCACCATTACTAACGCACCACGTAGGCCGTCGGATGCTACGCGGCGGAAAACTTCAGGGATGGTTTCGACCCCTTCATATTCGTCTCCGTGCACCGCTCCCAAGACAAGCAACGTAGGCCCCCCCGTTGCCCCTGTCACGTAAAGGAGTGGCAAGCGCCAGTCGCTCCCATCTGCCCGTGGGCTAACTTCTAGCCATGCAGACGCTTTAGAATCGCGGGGCAGTTGCGAAATGTCAAGTTCTTGAAAGCGCATTGCCCCTAGTGTCCTCCGACTTCACCAACCTGAATCTCAATTTCATCCCGATCTCGGATTCGTTCGACCAATCCGTCGCGGATATCAACAATCCGGTCAGAAACATCGAGCATCTTTAAGTCGTGGGTCGCCGAAATCACGGTTACTCCCTGATCAACATTTAGCTCTTTAATTAAATCGATAATTTCACGCCCGATAACTGTGTCAAGGTTCGCCGTTGGCTCATCCGCCAAGATGATACTCGGACCATTTGCAAACGCACGCGCAATTGCGACGCGCTGCCGCTGCCCACCAGATAATTCGTCGGGTCTGTGGTGAATCCGCTCCCCCAATCCAACTTTGTCGAGCAGCTCCACACCCTTATCGCGACGCTCACTGGCAGATAGACCTGCGAAAATCATCGGTAACGTTACGTTTTCAAGTGCTGTCATGACGTGTAGTAGGTTGTAGCTTTGGAAAATATAACCGACCCTGTGACACCGAAACCATGCGATTTGGGATTGGCTCAACTGCCCCATATCTTGACCATCAATGAATACTTTACCTGCGGTTGGAAGGTCTAAGGCACCAATCATATTAAACAGGGTCGATTTCCCTGAACCAGACGGCCCCATCAAGGAAATATACTCTCCGGTATAAATCTCCAAATCAATCCCGTCGAGCGCTCTGAGCACGTTGGTGCCCATGCGGTATTCCTTAACAACCTTTTCCGTTTTAACAACAACGTCTGCCATTCATGTTCCTCCTAAACTTCAGTCCGCATCGCTTCCGCTGGAGGAAGCTTTGCAGCACGCCACGCTGGAAACGCCGCGCCAATAACGGACAGGATCATGCCGAGCACACAGCCAGCGAGAATAATCAGTAACACCCCGAATCTAGCAGGCTGCTCATTCAGCACCGGTAGCAGGGGAAAATAAAAGAACAGATCCAAACCGTAGTCTTTGAGCCCCAGAAGGAGCGATCCAAGGCAACCGATGAGCGCTCCAATAAGAGCACCGGCGAGCCCCTGGAATCCAGACTCCAATAGGAATAATCTCACGACAAAGCGATCCAACGCACCGAGACACTTCATCGTCCCAATCTCCTGAAAACGTTCCGTGACTGCCATCAGCATGGAATTAGCAATTCCTACGACGCAGACAATTAAGGACATGATAATTAACCATTTATCTTTCATGGTAATCCCTGTCGATTCTTCTTCTTCAAAGGTGGTGATCTCCTGCTTTGAGCCGCTCTCTTTCATTGCCACAGTCACTTCGTTATTCACCAGAACCGACACCAGAAATGCGATCCCCAGTGTAATTCCCGCAGTCGTAATAACGGATCGTCCGAAGCGGATCATCAAGCTTTGAAAGCTAATCCTCACGGATTCCATGAATGGGAGCTCAATCTGTTGCCCAATTGTACCTCGTGTCTGTTGTTCCAAATTCCATTCCTCCTGATTTCTAAAATTGCAGGGTCATTTTATCATGCTGCAACAATAAAGTCAAGCCTTGCCTTAGTGAATTTGAGGTCATTTAGTTTTTCTGTAGGTGCGTGCATCCTGATTTATCGGGGAGGGATTTCCCAATCCCGCCCCTTCGCTCTAGGAGCGACTTCCCGACTCCGACTTTTCAAACAAAATAGGTAAAAAGCCTAAAACTGAATAGCCCTATAGTGAATTCAGGGCAATCGCATATAAAATAGTGCGTAAGACTTTGGTGCATGCCAATAGAAACAGGCGCGTCGCCACGGGTATCCGAACCTGTGATCGGATCCGAATTAGAAACGCTAATCTGATCGAGATACCTATCTACGCCAGCCGCAAATTTGGAGGTCTTAACTCGCTAAAACTCCACGACAGGAGCGAGATCATCCGCGCAAGCCAACGGGGTACGTCCCGTATTCCACAAAGATTTCCATATCCTCGACAATTACTCCACCTATAAATCCGGCGGGGCGTTCTTTCAGTGCAACCTCTAACACGTTTCTTCCCTGATGCGGACGTACACGTTCTAGATGAAATTCCAGCCACTGCCCTGCGTACGGATCTCGCGATCTGATAACAGAACGTATACAGCGTTCCTCTGCCAAAGACTGTCCGTTTAATACCACCTCAAATTTATCCGCGCTTACTAAGTTGGTCACACCAAGCCGGAGGCGAACACTTTGTATCCGGTCGTTCTGAGTATCGTCAGCGATGGAGAAAGGAATCTGATAGCGTGCGTCCCCATCCGCCGTCGGAATTTCTATTGGCAGAAACGCTTCGTAATCGTGACCGCTTGTCGCCTCCGAGCGTCGGCGCAAAAAGTAGTGTTTGTCACCCTCCTTGACCAATTCTGGGTCCCCTAACTCTGTGAGGAGGCGCCGTTCTGCATCGCCGAGAGGCCAGGGTAGAAACCAAGTGTAGAGTCCATCAACGCCACGCGCCCAAAAGTTAGCTGCGGCTGCTCGCATCATGGCGGGTGTCGCATCTTCTACCGAATAGAATCGTCGGTTCTCTTCGCTGTAGTAGGGTTGCAGCATGCCATATACCGAAATGTCATTTTCGTGTGCCTCCTCTACCAACCAATCAATCGGCATATTCGCATCAAGCACGAAAAACGCGTAGACCATTGGAACCACAAAATCGACAAGTCCCTCTCGGAGCCAAGTCTGTACATCCAGCCCTGTCTTCTGATTCAGCTCTGCAGTAGGATATATCCGCACACCGATCTGCCCGGGTCCTCCCGGTCGATTTCGGACCATCTCAGCGGCCCTCCGAACGAACTCGGTCATGACTGGTGTATACTCCGGCGCGTCTTCGGATGTCAGCCAGAAGGGACTTCCACCCGGGGACGCAGCGAAATCCAACTCTATTCCTTCTACAGGGTACTGTGTGGCGAGTTCTTCCAGCACAGCGAATTGATGGTCCCGGACCTCGGGATGAACGAACCCCTGTCCACCGTTTGCCAGCGCGTGTTTCGGGTCCATACCGCCGTAACCGCCCATGCGTAGACTAGCGAAGAAGTCCATCCCTTTCTCATGCGCGCGGTCAATAAGGAGCGTCAGCGGGTCGATCCCTCGAGCTATTAAGCTCTGCATGTTTTCCCAGATGCGCCAGTAAGGAGCACTATCAAAGGGGCGGATGTCCTCGCCAAACTGCATGCCGACCTTGGAGGGGTAAAATAACCCATCAGCGCGCGACACCCCATAAACAAAGGTGTCACAGCTCGTGCCAGCGACTTCGTCCACGGCGGACCATGCCTCTTCCAATCGTATCGGCGGCTCAAAGACGAACAGGTAGTAATGGCGTGCATCGTTGAAGTAGATTGTTCGGTGCTGTCTCATGGCAGATATCCCTTCTGCTCCCTTTTACAGAGATGGAGGGTTGGTAGTATTCACAGATTTTTCGATCTTGACATCCAACTGTTCGCCTATTATAATCGAAGGTCAAGACATAGTCACCATAATTTTACCTTTTTTAACGCATTTTTATGGAATCCAATGAAATCATGAATACAGAATCTCTCCGCGCAGATGTGATTGTTATAGGCGGCGGTGTAATTGGCTGTGCAATTGCTTATAATCTCGCCAAAGCACAGGTAAAAACACTGGTCATTGATAAAGCAGATACCGTTGGGCGAGAGGCATCATGGGCTGGTGCCGGAATCTTGGCATCTCACGCATCAACGCACGAACCCTATGCCGAACTCTGCCGGACCAGCTTGGAACTTTATCCCGCGCTGGCGGAGGCGTTGCAAGCGGAAACGCAGATAGATATCGAGTTTATTCGGTCTGGCTCAATCGCGGTTTTCTTTACTGATGAAGAAAAGCAAGGCCTGACAGGTTTGGCTTCTCGACGGCTGGATCGAGGGTTTTCTGCGGAAGTACTGACACCTGAGGAGGTATGGGAATTAGAACCTGCGATTTCCCAATCGATTGTCGGTGGGGTACGCTTCCCGCACGATGCACAGGTCAGAAATCCTAAGTTAGTGCAGGCGCTGGCAAAAGCGGCGGCACTGATCGGTACGGAATTTCTGTTTGGCAATCCTGTAACTGCATTTCTGCGGGAAGGAGAACGCGTGGTCGGAGTAGAAGTGAACGGGGAGCGAGTCTACGGCGACACATTTGTAATTGCGGCGGGGTGTTGGTCAGGGACGATCGCTGCCCAACTCGGCGATACCCTGCCGATGGAGCCGTCGCGCGGGCAGATGGTGTTAGCAGAGGCGATGCCACCAATCCTGCGGCACGTTATCGACGGACTAGGGGTTTATCTCGTTCCCCGATCGGATGGGAAAATCCTAATCGGTGCCACCGTTGAATTCGTTGGCTACGACAAACGGACAACGCTGGAAGGTGCGCGACAGATGATTGAAGCCGGTATCGGGTTAATGCCGTTTCTTGCTGAGAAGTCGTTTGTTCAGACGTGGGCGGGGTTACGTCCCTATGCAAAGGGTGGTCCATATATTGGAGAGTTGCCCGGATTCGATAATGTGCTCGTTGCCGCCGGGCACTTCAAAAACGGCATTCTGCTCGCGCCGATCACGGGCAAACTGATTACTGAATTGATTACAACGGGGAATCCATCAATGTCGCTAGCACCATTCAGCCTGTAACAGACAAACTTATAAAACGTAGGAGGAGGGGGCCCATGGACGTTATATCCGTACCCACAACCGAAGCCACGAAAAAGAAAATCTCCTTTGAAGACTACCTACTGATGCCTGAAATCAACCACCCGTATGAAATTATTGATGGAGAATTTATACCGTCCCCAGCCCCGATACCCGCTCATCAAAGAATGAGTGCAAACATCTTCAAACGCCTTGACGAGCATGTGGAAGCAGAAAACCTCGGTATAGTATTGTTTGCACCAATTGACATTATCCTCCAACGCCATCCATTGCGTACCCGTCAACCCGATGTGTTGTTTATTCACAGGGACAAGCTCTCAGGCACCGGTTTTGATGCGATTGAAGAGCTGCAGATTCTTGAAATTGGACCGGATTTGGTCGTTGAAGTGCTTTCGTCCTCGGACACCGAAAAAGTGCTGTCAGGGAAGTTGGCAGATTATCGGCGAATTGGCGTCAAGGAGTGCTGGCTGGTCAGTCGTGAAGCCCGATCTGTTGAGATCCTACAGTTAACGAAAGAACACTCTCAGTCATTAGGGCATTTTGGCCTTGGCGAAACCATTCGGAGTCAAGTCCTCCCAGATTTTCAACTAACTGTGAACGCAATTTTTACCTGAGACTCACGCTAAGAAATCGCGCAACAGCAACCGATTTATAGCGAATTATCAAAATATGTAGACACTTTCGCTCCCGATGTTTGGTAGGCGCTGTTTGTAACTGCGCCGATGCGGTGCGGTTAGGAACCCTCGCCGGTACAGCGTGTCCAAGTAATTCTAAAGTTCACCATAGTTCACTAGTTCATTAATGAACCAATACTTTTTACGTTTCACGCATCACGTTTTACGCATTACGTATGTCTCAACGCCTCAATCGGTGTGAGTTTCGCAGCACGACTTGCTGGATAATAGCCGAAAAATACGCCAACGCCTCCTCCCGCCATTACAGCCGTCAACACAGACTCAACGGTGACGACCGAGGGCCATTCAATGGCGTCCTGCATAAACTTACTGACTGCCCACGCAAAGCCGCTGCCCAGCGCTGCCCCCAGTGCGATACCAATCAGACTACCGAAGAGACACAGGATAACGGATTCGATGAGGAATTGTGCGCGTATATCCCGGCTCTTCGCACCGACGGCTTTACGCAGCCCGATTTCGGGGATCCGCTCGGTGACGGACACCAGCATGATGTTCAGGATGCCGATCCCGCCAACAACCAAAGCAACAGAAGCAATAATTACGAGGATCGTCTCGATAACTCTGATGATACGGTTGGCAGATTTTAGCTCCTCTTTCATCACCCATGTTTCAAAGAACTCCTCACCATCGTGGCTCCGCTTCAGAACGGTTTTCACCTCCTCCACCGCCTGATCAACGGATTGATGGTCTTTTGCTCGGATTAGGATGTGACCCACGCGATCATTCCCCCAAAAGTGAGTCTGCGCTGTGGTAATTGGAACAAAGACTTGGTTGTCTTCGCTATTCTCCGTATCGAGTCCCTTGCCTCTGGACTCCATTACCCCGATGACCGTAAACCGTTGATTGTTGATTTTTATCTCTCTCCCGATTGGATCGAGTTCTGCAAACAGGTCCCTCCAGATCTCTTCGCCAATCACACACACCTTGCTCCAGAGATTGAGATCATCGTCAGACAAGAATCTGCCATATCCGCTATACCACTTCCGTGCAATCTGATACTCCTTAGCGGTGGCTTGCATCCGAGAGAACTTGCGCTTGCCATGAACCGAGATTGTTGCACTGCCCCCAGACTCCGGGATTGCCACCTCAACCGAAGGGCACTCAGTTTCGATCGCACGCGCGTCCTCTATCTTCAGGTAGTGTTTGCTCGGATTCCGCATCCACTTCGCGTTCTTACGAATCCAGTCGCGTCGATATACCCCGAACATGCTCGGTCCGCCGACCTTTTCCACTTCCCACATCAGGAGTGTCTTCGCACCAGCTCCGAAAGACATCATCGCTATGACGCCGGCAATGCCTATCACGATGCCCAACATCGTCAAAAATGACCTCAATTTGTTGGAGCGTAAAATTGAGAATGCAGTGATTACTCCTTCCAACAGTTTCATCTAATACCCTTTTCTAATTCTGCCTGAGTTTTCAGGCACATTTATACGAAACATTTTGACCGATTTAAGCCGGAGTTGTCAAGTTGAAAACTCTCGGTACAGAGCGGAAATAGCAGCCCCTTTTTCATTGCGGGGTTAAACCCTCCGTGATAGAATACTCGCTAATCCAGTGTTCAAGACCGTATATCTGAATACAGTATCTTACTGCCTGTGCATCATTCAGACGATAATGCAGCGTCTAATGTTTAGAAATCAATATCAATCGGAGACAGTGAGAAATGTCAGGGATAGCCAGAAATGACACACTAATGCGGGACTTCCCGGAATCTAACGGTCCGATGGCTGCGTGGTCCCATGTCGAAGCCGTGCCCAACGTCAAAGAGGTGCTTGCCCAGCTTCGGTCTCAATGGACACTTGCCTTGGCTACAAATTCGGTTGATTCGGATGAGACAGCAATCTGGGAAGCGCTAAATCGGGTCGGGCTCCGTTCATTACTGGATAAGGTGTACTGTTTCCAAAGTATTGGCCACAGTAAACCAGCACCTGATAGCTAATACGATCTCCTCGAACTTCCCTTCCCGCCGGGAGAGATTAGAATGGAAATTTTCTATTGATGAGAGAGAATGCAGACAATGGCTATGCCGCCAATTCGCAGAAACCCCTTGAAACTCCGCTGCCTGTGGTAGGCCGGGCTGCTGCACGGATCCGAGGGGAAGTGCTGCTCCCATACCCTCGCCTAACTACCCAAAAAGAAATTAACGCGCATCGCGTAAAGCTCCAGCAGTTGGAGCGTGACGGTATAGCCGTATGGCTCTTGCTTGATACTGTAACGGATAAAACCCGCCTCTGGCTCAATTTTCTCGAACATACATTCCATCAAACCGAGCGGGACGAATCTATTCAGAACCGCCTCCGCGGGTGGGCTCAAACCTCCCAAACATCTGACCGCATTTACCTCTTGGCGCAGGAAAATACAGACGCTCCATGCTATGATATAACCGATTATATCCAGCGTTGTATAGAAGGAGATCGATCCGTTGCAACCCGGTTGAAGGGTCGAACCATCTTCCGATTTCATCAAACGGAGACGCACGGGTATGATCTGTTGTGTCAGCAGGGAGTGCGTGCCCTCGCTCACCAAATTTTGGAGAGATATATCCACGAATTTCACGATCTGATACAATATCCTGTTGTGGGACTTTGCTGCACATTCCCCACGTTCCTCTCTCCCCTTAAGGCCACAGAAACCGCAGTTCCTTGGAGCGACGCATTTGCGAAAACTTTGGAACCCGAACTACTCGCGCATCTGCCACTAATTCATTACGAAACCTACGACTCAGCGACGATCCGTAGCCGCTTTTGGGAGCGATTGACTCAGCAGTTTGCAAAGGTCTGCGTAGGAGGATTGAAGGAATTTGCTCACCAACACAATTTGCAATGTGCCGTCAACTTCCCCTCAACGGCAAGCGCATTGGACGTCGATATCGGGACAATTCTGAAAACCGCAGACCGTCCCATCCTCAGCGCAGATAAGTTGGATAAGCCTAAGCCGTTTCTGATTGCAAAACAGATTGCCAGTCAAAGACCCTCGGAACGGAGTCGTTTTGAATCCCCAGACTGTCCGGCTCAAATCAGCCTATGCCGATCTGACCCACACACAGATCAATTTGTTGCTGACGGCGTTCTGGGATTCAATTCGTGGATGCATGTCGAAGACTCTCGGAACGGAGACAGGGTTCATACCGATGATCAGTCTGCCCCCCGGAGCGATGAAGCGCACTACTCCAGTCAATTTCTATCAGTCGGCGTTCCAAAGCGATCTGTCCTTATCCTCTCGCCAATTCATAGTTTATGGACAAAACCCGATTCGAAGGGATGGAATTGGCTACTAAAAGAGTGGGCATGGCTCTGTCAAACGGTGTGGGAGCTTGGATATGACTTTGATATCACCTCTGAAACACTGTTTGCTGCCGGGGAAGTGGATAAACGTGCCCGTGCATTGGCTCTTAACAGCGAGTATTATTCATCGGTTCTGCTCCCATCTTGTCTGGCGCTGCGGGAGGAGACGGTGGGAATATTAACGCAGTTTGTCAAGGCGAGAGGCGGACTAATCGCCAGCGATCCTGTCCCATACCTGCTTAACGGTCGAATCGGTTTGGATCCCTACCCACTCGAACGGTTACTGTATCGACGGCGCACCGCCATCCTACGGGGAACCGCGACTGAAAAAGCCGCAGCTCTCAAGCGATTGCTACGGAAACAAATTAGGCTGCCTATACAGATATACGCTAAACCTGATAATCTGCCAACGCACGCAATCATCTCTCAGCACCGTGAATCTGCGGATCTGAATCTGTTCTATCTGTTCAATCGTGGAGAACAACCTATCGAAACGTTGATTGAGATTCAATGGAAATCGACTGTTGAGGAGTGGGATCCAACAGACGGCGAACGACATGCGCTATCCCATTGGCACGCTGACAGGAAGACATACACACAGTTATCCTTTGATTCGGGACAGGGCAGATTTATCGTTGCACGACGAAGGGGCTCATAATAAATCCGAGTGTGCCATACCCCAACCACGGTAGGAGCATTTAGTCTCCCTGTAGGAGGGATCTCCGAATCCCGACTTCCTACTCAGATAGGGACGACACCAAAAACTGAATAGCCCTACCAATCGACGTTTTGCACTTGTGTTTTAATCTGTATAGTGGTATCCTAACGCCTGCTGCGATAAAGTAGTAGGCATACACCGTATGCCGTAATCTCTGTCCTAATCAAATAGAAACTTGCGTCAAAATAATAGGGCTTACGCAGCTAACCGTAGGCGGGGCATCTTGCCCCGCACTGAAATGTATCAATCCTAAATAATCAATGCAAAGGAGTGTATCAATGACGGGTGGCGAACTTTTTGTCGAATGCTTAAAAGCGCAAGGTGTTAAAGACATTTTTGGTATACCGGGCGGACACTTGGATCCGGTGTATGAATCACTCTACAAGAATCGTGATACGATCCGACACTATGTAGGACGACACGAGGGAGGTTGTGCATTTATGGCGGATGGATATGCGCGATCGACAGGAGAAGTTGGTGTATGTATGACCGTGCCGGGACCGGGCGCAGCCAACGCTGCAATCGGGATTGGTGAAGCATACACGGCGTGCTCGCCGGTGCTGTTGGTCACCGGACAGAATCCATCACATCTTGCCAAAAAAGATCCGGGGAAGATGTTTCATGGTTTAGACCAAAAGGCTGCGTTTGGGACAATGACGAAGCACATAGAGATTGTGCACAATATCCGAGAAATCCCCGGTGCCGTCAACCGAGCCTTTGGCGCATTACGTTCAGGACGACCACGACCCGTTTTAATTGAACTTGCTACCGATGCGCTGCGTGCCGAGATGGATGATTCTGACGTGTCTATTCCCCCTATGAACAAAGGGCTGCGACCGGGCGCAAGTCCCGACGAAATTAATGAAGCTATTGAGCTGATTGAGAAAGCAGAGCGTCCGTTCATCTTTGCGGGCGGCGGGATCTGCCATACACGAGCGACGGAAGAGCTACTTGAATTTGCGAGACTACTCAACGCGCCTGTCGCAACGAGCGCAAAGGCCAAAGGCGCAATCCCTGAAGATTCACCATATTCACTGCGTGTTTTCAACAATCCTACCACGCACAGGGCGTTGAAGGAATCTGATCTGTTGATTGCTATCGGTACACGCTTTACCTATCGTGACACAGGCAACTGGTCGCTGAAGATTAACCAACCGCTGCTGCATATCGAAGCTGATCCCGCAGAGATTAATCGGGACTATCCCGCCGCTGTCGGCATTAGTGCGAATCCGAAGGTGGTCTTGCAGCAACTGAATGCCGAACTCAAGGAACGGTCTGACGGTTGGGGTGAGCAATTGCGCGAATTGCACAGACAGGCGGCTTATGCGGAACGTTCACCTATTATTGAACAACTCCGCGCTGCAATGCCTCTTGATGCTATCCTGAGCGTTGATGTGAATATCACCGGATATGCTGCGACGCAAGACTTCACAGTTTACGGACCAGGCATGTATATCTGGTCCGGAATTTCCGTTGCGATGGGAATTGGATTGACAGGGGCAATTGGTGCACAGGTCGCCCATCCAGATCGTAAAGTGGTAGCCCTCTGCGGCGATGGCGGGTTCCTGATGAACAGTCCTGAACTGGCAACCGCAGTGAAGTATAATCTCCCTGTCGTCACCATTGTCATGAACGATAACACCTACAGTTCAATTGCACGGACACAGGTCGATCGGTTTGGGACAGGTATGGGCGTTGATCTAGCCAATCCTGATTTCGTCAAATTTGCGGAATCGTTCGGTGCGGTCGGTTTTTGCGTCGAGGATGAGGCTGATTTCAAGCCGACGGTTGACAAAGCGTTGACGCTAGACAAACCTTCCCTGATCGAAGTTGTCAAGCGTAAAGCATAACCCAGTAAAGTAGTAGGCATACGCCGTATGCCGTAACCGCCGTATACCGTAACGGTTGTGCAAAATCCGGCACCGCGGAGTGTGCCTACTACAATACAGCGATCAAGTGATTTGTATGATAGGATCTACGCAACCAACTGTAGGCGGGGCATCTTGCCCCGCGCAACTGGGGTGAAATACGTAGGTAATGTATGAGTTCAACCCCCGCATGAACCAGCCAGATCCACTAATCGAACAGATTGCTGCATACCTCCATGTTACACCGGATCAGATAAAATGCGTCCCAATCCGACACGGCACGCTCGAAAGAAACAATGTCTGGCGGCTAACAGCGATGGGGAGCTCCTTCCTTCTGAAACAACACCTGATAGCCCAGCCTGTTGGAGAATCTACCTTCACACCATTTCAGATCGAATCCGCAGTCCTTTTAAGGTTGCATCAAGCGGGCTGCCGCGTACCAAAGCTTTACTGGTGGTCGGATTCAGCGGGATATCTGCTGATGGAATGGTGTGGAGATACGACGCTTGATGACCTCGCACAAGAAGTGCCGATTGATGAGATAAAACCGATCGTGCAGAACACCGTCCGGGCGTTTTGTCAACTAGAGCAAGGATTTGCCAAATCTGCCGATACGCTCAATCCCTACATATACCCACTAGATTATCCTACAGACCTGCATAATCTGATGCAAACGCTACTGGATCAAGGGCGAAAAACCCTCGACTATTTGGCGTGGCTAAAGGGAGAGCCAATGCCTTCAGGGCAGGCGATAAGGCTTGACGCAATTTGGGAACGCCTGTCGAATCGGTTGCACAGCGCAACGCCGACGCTGGGCACTTTGGACTATAACGCACGGAATATCGTGCTTGATGGAGATACCCCCACCTTCATTGATTTTGGGAGCATCGGTTGGGATTGGGGCGAGCGACGTTTGGTCCAATCACTCAATAGTTTGGGGGCAAACCGGGCAAATGGGAATTTTGTGAGCTTGTTAGAACCGGAAACCATCAAGGAGTACGCGAAACAGGTTACTACATATAGGGAGGGGTGCTCGGAGACAGAAATTGCCGCTCAAGTGGATCGTCATCAACTGCTCTTTTGCCTGTCTATTATCCATCGCCTCCTTCAGGCGACCGCACAACCGGAGGAAGCAGGAAGCAAGGCAACCTTACAGGCATGGGGCAATCCAAAAGCGAGGTTCCGACATGCTTTGGCGCTGCTCACGGATTCTCACCTGAGCCACGATCCCGATAGCACATACATCCGAGAGTCTATCGCCGCCTTTCGGGATTCATCGTACTAGAATCATAGTTTAGGAATTACGCAGTTGATTCATAAGTCCCCCTGACAAGTTGAGCGTCAGCGAAATCCCGATTTATCGGGGGCGGGATTTAGGGGGTTAAAAATAAAAAAATCGCTCACGTGCTAAATTGACGTAGGTCCTGTAGATTTTAAGACACAGTCAATTGTAGGTCGAGATTCATATCTCGACACCATAGCGTTGATTTTGGAAAATCGACCTACAGAAGTCTATCCGCTACCTCAGAAATGCCGGTGATGTGCCCTCTAATTGGCTCACCACGTCCGCTCCTTCAATAACGCTTCGATGGTATCTCTCGGCACAGGCAATTCGTCAATATGGTCTTCCAACCAGCCGGAGAAATCTTTTTCGATATCGTCTGTCCATCGCGTATCGATCTGGCCCGGTGTGTATTTGCCCTCGCTCAAGCGGGTTTTCCCGAACTCATCTCTCAGACGTACAATCTCAGCAGTTTTCACAACCATCTCGGCAAGATGCGGTGGGATAAAGATAACGCCATCCTCTTTTCCGAGAACGACATCTCCGGGCATGACCGTTGCCTGACCAATGCGTATCGGCGTATTGACCCCTACCAACATAATCGTCGGTGAAGCGTAGGTCGGACTCCACCCCCTAACAAAGCTGGTGAAGCCGGGGATCTCCTTGATACCGTCCAAGTCGCGCACGGCGGCGTCGTGGACAACACCGTTGCCAGATTTCGAGTAGATAGCGGTTGCGAGATTGTCACCAATAACGGGACCTTCCTCAACCTTCCCGAAAACATCGGCGACATACACATCGCCTTGAACCAGCATGTCGATGGGCCAAGAGATCTGGTCCCCAACGCAGCCACATCGCTCCCCCTTCTCCTCCATCAGCGTTCGCATCACCGGGCGCCGGGGCATGTAGGCCGCTGTCAACGCCCTACCAACGAGTACGCCATCCGGGTGCGTACATTTCCAATTGCCTTCATACTGCCACTGATATCCGTTACCGCGCAGCGTTCCCCACGCTTGGGTCACCGATACACTTTTCATCCGATCGATGATGTCATCCGAAACCTTCGGACGACCGTCAGGGAATCGCTCTCCTGCCCACTCGTGGGTATATTCAATCAATTCATCTCGTGTCAGATTCAGTGGTGCGAATTTTTCCATCGTCATCTCCTCATAAAAATATAAATAAGAATTACGCAGCTAACTGTAGGCAGGGCATCTTGCCCCGCCCTGAAATGTGTAAGTCCGGAAGTCAATATATCTGCATTATAGTAGACAGTCCCAATAAAATCAAGATGACAATTTATAGTGAATTTCAAGAATAAGTAGATACGAACTGTAGGAGGGATCTCCGAATCCCGACATCCCACTGTAGGTGCTTGCATAAAATGCTAAATAGTTGTACAATTTTAGTTGAAAAAGGCTTGCCAACCCAAGCTGACCTCTATCAAACTCAAAGGAAAAAACGCTGTGAGACCAGAGGAGGACAGACAGATGCAACGAAGGGACAATCTTACACATTTCATTTTAGTTGGCGTTATAGCTGTGGTACTGACACCGTTGATGGTAGCCGTTGAGGCACAAGCACAGATTGCCTTCTCGTCCAATAGGGCTGGGAATTGGGATATCTACGTGATAAACGCCAATGACGCACGGCAAATGCGAAAACTCACTGACAATCCCCTTGCAGAATGGGACCCTTCATGGTCTCCGGACGGTAAGCGCATTGCCTATACTTCTGGTAAGGATAGGAACTTTGTGGTTGGAGGACACTGGGAAATCTACATGATGGACGCCGATGGGAAGAATAAGCGAAGCCTCACTGGCGATGCTTTTGCTGCAGGGTACCCCTCATGGTCTCCTGACGGTAAACAGATTGCCTTTGTTTCTAGTGAGGTTTGGAACATTGCAACTGGAAACTGGCAAATCTACGTGATGGACGCTGATGGCAAGAATCAGAAAAACCTCTCTAACAACGATTTTGATGACTCCGACCCCTTCTGGTCTCCTGACGGTAAACGGATTGCCTTTACTTCCAGTAGGGATGGGAACCGGGAAATCTACGTGATGGACGCCGATGGGAAGAATCAGAAAAACATTACCCAAGGTCCCTTTGCTCATGATTCGGACCCCTCATGGTCTCCTGACGGTGAACACATTGCCTTTGTTTCCCTTAGGGATGGGCACAAGGAAATCTACGTGATGGATGCCGATGGGAAGAATCAGCGGAACCATACCAAAAATCCATTTACTGATACGTCCCCCTCTTGGTCTCCTGACGGTAAACGGATTGCTTTTGTGTCTGATAGGGCTGGGCACGCTCACCGCCGTATCCCCGGTTGGTTCACGTCTGAAATCTACGTGATGGACGCCGATGGGGGGAATCCGCGAAACCTCACCAATCATCTTGAGGATGACGAAGATCCTGCATGGTATAACCCTGTTCTTTCAGTTGCTCCCGCAGGTAAGACACTCACGATGTGGGGATGGCTCAAACAGGTTGACCGATAACATCAACTGTCGCCTGTTTCTCGCCTGCATCGGGGTGGTTTTTGAAAATAAACACCGTGTAGATCCGCTTTTCTCAACACTACTCCTTGAATCTGATGTTCGGTGAGATAATCTGTTACCGCCTCCCGGCATCCGGGTCCATCTCCAATAATCATCCAAAACAACATACCCGCCTGCAGTCACTTTATCATATAAGGTCTCTAAAACTATCTTGACTCAAAACGCTCATAGATGTCGCAGGGCGTCCCCTCCTCGACTCCCTTTCCAAACTCCCTTTTGAAATCCCTCACCTCTCCGAACTATGGTAGATCATATAATTATAGTAAATGCTAAAAATAAATAGACACTTTCGTCCCCGGTAGGTGCGGTTTCCAACCGCACCGCATCGGCACTGTTAGAAACAGTGCCTACCATACGAGAGAACGGTAGGGGTGGTTTCCTAACCGCACCGATTTGGAGTATCTCATTAATTCTAAGATCCACTATAAGTATACACTATGAACGGGCGAGGACAGGAACTTGTCCGCAGGTTTACGGCTCATTGCTCTGAATCCCGCCCGTCCCGATTCACCGGGGATTTATCGAGGAGGAGTGTGCCTACTACTCCTGATGTCTTTTATTTTTTTACAACTCATCATAAGGACAGATCTATATTTCCGCTTTGCACAACTGTACCATGTCGGTTATAATAGCTACTAGACAGAGGGCAAAATTCCCGTTTGAGTTTTTCGAGTTGCTGACAGAACTCCCGATAGAAAGGACAAAGGGATGAAAATCACAAAGATCGAGACATTTCAAATCGAAACACCACGTTATACCGGTCAAATATCGGGGCATATCATTGTCAAGGTGCATGTGGACGATGGTCCCATAGGACTGGGAGAAGCTTCGGATAGCAGAGCCGATGATCTCGGCGCGATAACGCGACGCTACAACGAGTTATTGGTGGGACGTGACGCCACCCGTATTACGGAAATTAACGAATTCTTGCGGGCACAGGACTTCGGCAGCACCGTCACCAATCTACACCTCGCTTCCGCCATCGACTTGGCACTCTACGACCTCAACGGCAAGGTACAGGGAGTGCCCCTCTACCAAATGCTGGGCGGCAAAATGCGTGATAGCGTCTACTGCTGTTATCCAACTTGGGGGGTACAAGTACGGGAGGACTTTGAGAGGACCGCAGGCTACCTGCAACGGTTGGTGGATTTGGGTCATCATCTCTTCCGTTACTACGTGTCGGGCGACAGTACGTTGGATAACGACTTCTTGACGGAGATGAAAGCGAGATTTGGCGATCAGATTCGGCTCAAGCAACTCGATTTTTCAGGGCGTTTCAACGACTGGGAAACCGCCCTGCGCTATGCCGATGTGCTTCGGCACCATGCACCGTACCATTTTGAGCAGCCCTCCCGTGACCTACGGGTATGCACGGAATTTACCAAACGGATGGATCTGCCGGTAAGCCTCCACATCAACGATTTGGCACTCGGCTACGAAGCAGCAGAGCGTGGTGCCTGCACCGTCTTCAATGTGGCATGTGTGTCGGGAGGACCGACCCATATCCGTCGTCTATTCGCGCTGGCAGAATCGGCGGGACTCAGATGTCTGATTGGCACGGATCAGGAATCAACGCTTGGAACGTCTGCACAGGTCCAACTGGGGGTTTCAATGCCAAATCTCACCTTCCCCTGCGATCCAATGGGACCCGTGCTCTACACAGCATCACCCGCGAAGGAGCGCATTCGAGCGGAAGGCAGCCACCTCTATCCGCCCGAAGGACCGGGGCTTGGCGTTGAGTTAGACCCGGACAAACTGAACGAATTGACCGTCGCATCGGCATAAGGTGAGCAGTGAGGAGGATATCCCAATGAAGACAGGACAAGTCGCTATTTTTACAGAGCCACAGGCACCGATGGAATTCCGGGAGTATCCCGTTCCATCGACGCAGCCAGACGATCTCTTGGTCAAAATGAGCATGGCGAATATCTGCGGTTCAGACCTACACTTTTGGCGGGGACACGGACCCAAGATTGACAGCGGTATCCCGCAAGTGTTGGGACATGAGATGGTCGGTACTATTGAGGAACTGGGGAAAAATATCCAGCACGATAGCATGGGGCAACCCTTGGAAGAGGGAGACCGAATCACCTACTCCTACTTCAAGCCATGTAACCACTGTTGGACCTGCCTCAACGGCAAACCAGGATGCCCCAACCGTTATCGGGACTGGCTCGGTGTGTCGAGTGACCAATCCCCACATTTTCACGGTGCTTACGGCGAATATTACTACATGAAACCGGGCCACTGGATCTTCAAGGTGCCCGATGAGTTGCCTGACGAATATGTTTCGCCGGTCAACTGCGCGCTGTCAGAGGTCATCTATGGGCTTAACCAAATCGGCGTCACGCTTGGCGACACGGTTGTGATTCAGGGAGCGGGCGGACTTGGGCTTTATGCCACGGCTGTGGCGAAGGAGATGGGCGCCGGACAGGTTATCGTCTTGGATCGGTTGCCGACGCGACTGGAGCTCGCCCGCGAATTTGGTGCCGATCATCTCATCAATGTCGATGAACTTTCAGTGAAAGACCGGGTTGAATACGTGCTTGACCACACGCGAGGGGTTGGTGCAGATCTAGTCGCCGAGTTTGTCGGGTCGCCGCGTGTCCTGTCCGAAGGGGTGGAGATGCTCCGTTGGGGTGGACGTTACCTCTGGATCGGAAACATCAATCTCGGTATGCCCACCGAAATCGATCCGGGCAGTATTGTGCGATGCAGCAAGACGATTCGGGGAGTAATCGTCTATGAAGGTTGGGTTATCGCCCGGGCACTGGATTTTCTGAAACGGACACAGGAGAAATATCCATTCCACAAGATTATATCCCACACCTTCCCCTTCGATCAGATCAACAAAGCATTTGAATTCGCTGAGGATGGCGGAGCAATTCGTGTCGGACTAACGTTTTAATATGAAAGCATAAAAATGATCTATCACCATCTGTTTGACCGACTTAAAGAGAAACGGACTGTCCGCGCCGGACTCATTGGCAGCGGACATTATGGCACCGCGGTTATCACCCAAGCACGTTACATACCGCTGCTGGAAATCCCGGTTATTGCGGACCTTGATCCTCAAGCCGCGCGGATCGCTTATCATCACGCTGGCATCACTGACGATGATATCGCTTTGTGCGATAACCGTTCAGATGCAATACGCGCCATAGAATCCGGAAAATTTGTGGTTGTGGAAGATCCGATGCTCCTGATGGATATGCCGATAGATGTCATTGTTGAGTCAACAGGTGTGCCGGAGGCGGGTGCCCGTCACGCCTACGAAGCCATCGGACAAGGTAAGCATGTCGCCATGATCAACAAGGAGGCAGATGCCGTTATCGGGCCAATTCTCCAGCACTTGGCAAACAAAGCGGGGGTTATCTATACCCCTGTGGATGGTGATCAACATGGACTGTTGATCGGTTTGGCTCTGTGGGCGCGGAGTCTGGGATTGGAGGTGCTTTGCGGCGGCAAGGCGCGTAACGCTGAATGTATTTATGATCCTGAAGCGAGGACGATTACTAGTGGGCGTGCTGCTGTCACCGTAACTGAAGGGGAAGCGTGGGCGTTGGACTGCATCCCTGACGGAGAGGCTAACCGATACATCCCTGCCCGCCGTGAGATGTTAGCCTCCCTTCCCAAAACCTCTAACTCGGATCTGGGCGAAATGACGGTCGCAGCAAATGCCACGGGGTTGATGCCCGATACTCCCCCGTTACATCTGCCCGTCGTCCGGATCTCTGAGATTCCCGAAGTGCTCTCGCCGGTTGAGGAGGGAGGCATCTTACAGACAAGAGGCGCAATCGACATCGTTACCTGCTTGAGGGGGACTGACGCAGCCGGCTTAGGGGGCGGCGTATTCATTGTGGTTTCTTGCGAAAACGACTACTCTCGCATGATTTTGACCACCAAGGGATTAATCCCTAACGGTCGTGGCTCAACTGCCGTGATTTATCGTCCTTACCACCTCTGCGGTGTAGAAACTCCAATCTCTATCCTTTCTGCTGCGTTACTAAATGTCCCCACCGGCGCTGCTACAATACAACCACATGTGGATCTTGTTGCCAAATCAAACTGTGAACTCAAGGCGGGTACAATCTTAGGCGATGGCCATAGCAGTCATATCGACGCAGCTATCCTCTCTGCGTCTTCTATTGCCAAAGGCAACCCGTTGCCGTTTTATCTCTTGGATGGTAATCGCTTATCCAAGGATGTCGCAGCAGAAACAACTATCACGCAAGAAATGGTTGAACCGCCGACAGATTCGCTGTTATGGTCACTCAGACAGCAGCAGGACGCACATTTCGAACTCACAGAAAGCTGAAAAGATGATAATCCATCACCAAAAGATTCGCGCCCCGGTTACTACCCCAACTAATCCTTGATTTCAGTCTGGCTTGGTGTTACACTCAAGAGTATATATAATTGAAGTTTTGATCCTATCATGAATGAGCATGTGCAATTAACATATAGAGGTGACATCGGATATGCGCCGTAACAATCCTCAAATCCAAATTCCACCAACGATGAATGCCGCTGTGTACCGCGAATTCGGAGGGCCAGAGGTGCTGCAGTACGAAAAAATACCGACACCTCAACCGGCAGAAGGCGAGGTGCTCGTCAAGGTGCTCGCTGTTGCCATCGATTACATCCAACTCCACATACGGCACGGCGGCAGCGGTCGAATCGGGTCTTCCCAAGAAGCACAGTATGGCATTAAGGACCCACCACATATTCCCGGCGGGATGGCGTGTGTGGAAGTGGTGGCGCTCGGACCAAATACCACGGGCGTCGAAATTGGAGCACGCCATCTGGTCGGTGGGCTGCGACCGGGCTCATACGTCGAATATGGCATAGCGGATGCAGACGATCTACAACCTCGTTCCGACGCAAGACCTAACCCAACGGCTTACCCACCGTCATTTGGGCCAGAGCAAGCAGCCGCCTTTGACTACGCTCCCGTCGCGTATCATACATTGAAAATCGCCGCGGGACTACAGGCGGGAGAGACAGTTCTCATTCACGCTGCGGCAGGTGGAACAGGTGTCCTTGCTGTTCAACTGGCGAAACACTTCGACGCACACATAATCGCAACAGCGGGCAGCGAAGCCAAACTTCAACTGGTGCGAGAACTTGGTGCCGATGTGACAATTAACTATCGAACGGACGACTTCGTGGCGGCGACATTAGAAGCCACAGATGGACGCGGTGTGGATGTTGTGTGGGAGTCAATCGGCGGTGAAGTTTTTAGGCGAAACCTCGATTGCATGGCGGAAGGTGCCCGAATGGTAAGTTTCGGGTCAAACTCTTTCACGGGTATAGGGGAGATTGATTTCTGGCCCTTTTGGATGAAAAACCTAAAGCTAATCGGCTGGGGCGGTGTCAGCAATGCACAATCCCGCACCCCTGAAATCATGGAGGAACTGATTGGTCTTGCCGAAGCTGGTAAGCTCAAGCCGGTGGTACAGCACGTATACCGGTTCGCAGAAGCATCTGAGGCACATCGTCTGATCGAAGAACGGCAGTCGATTGGAAAAGTGGTGCTAACCCCGTAAAACTTTTGGTGCGCTGACAGGAATCCTTTTATAGTGAATTATCAAAATATGTATACACTTTCGCTCCCCATGTTTGGTAGGCGCTGTTTCTAACTGCGCCTATGCGGTGTGGTTAGGAAACCTCGTCGGTGCAGCGTTCCAAGTAATTCTAAAGTTCACCATAAATAGGCAACGGGTATGAAAAAACTGGCAGCAGCGATTACTGGTCTCTTATTGATGGCTGCCCTGACGAAAGCGCATGCCCAACTCTACGAACACCCTTTCAATCTCCACCAGTTAGGAATGGGTCAAGCGGGTATCGCAGTAGGGACAGAACTTGTCAGCGAGAGAATCGCGGCGGTTGGAAGTCTTGAGTACGGTTTGCTGCCGGATATCGAAGGATTCTTGAGAGCAGGTCAACTCTATTTTGATGATAAGCGGGTGACCACGCTGTCGCCGATATCGTTCTTTTATTCCGGGATCAGTTCTATTCAACCGCTAATCAGAAGTGACTGGGAATGTCTGACGAGTGCAAGTTTTTTCGGTAGTTTTGCCGATGAGAGAACAGATGTCGAAAATAGCACATTGGGATTTTCCGTTGGAGTCGGATTGTTCCATCGATTGATAGGCGATTCATCGCTAACCGTTACACCCTACGTGCTCGCGTCTTATGACATGAGTTGGTGGAGGTTGGGGGAGGAAACCTCACGCGGTGGAGCATTTTCAGGCCAGATTGGGTTAGAGGTTGAGTTGTCACCGAATATCAGTATGCTCGGGAGCATCATCTCTCCTCTTAAAGGCGATCGAAGCACATTGTTCGGCGTTTTTTTGTCCCTCCATCCGAACATAGTGCACAGTACTACAATTCCATGAAATATTGCATCTTCGTGTTAGTCTAAAACGGACAGATAGGTTAGGCTTTCCTTACAAATTGGTATATACGTTCATAGACGTAACGCAAAATGAGGATTAAATGAAAAGAACAGTAAGTGTTATTTGCCATCACGAGTACGGCATCCCAGAAGAAGTTGTCCGAGTCGAGCCGTGGGAATTACCAGCCATTGCAGCTGACCAAGTTTTAGTAGAGATGAAAGCCTCGCCGATTAATCCCGCTGATATCAACAGGCTTGAGGGGAAGTATCCAATTCGCTCGCCTTTACCGGCGATTGCCGGAAACGAGGGTGTTGGTGTCGTAGCGCAAACCGGCAGCGCCGTGTCCAATGTGCACGTGGGACAACCGGTTATTTCGCTGGATCGCGTGGGCAACTGGTGTGAGGCGTATGTAGCTGACACAGCCAACTTGATCCCCCTACCGGAGGACATATCTCTGGAACAAGCAGCAATGTTGTCGGTCAATCCGCCAACTGCTTGGCGAATGCTTGAAGCGTTCGTTGATCTTAGACCGGGTGATTGGGTGATTCAGAACGCTGCCAATTCCGGAGTTGGTCGGGCTGTTATTCAGATTGCGCGTCTCCGCGGCGTGAAAACTGTAAACGTCGTGCGCCGAAAAGATCTGATTCCCGAACTTGAAGCGGAGGGCGCGGATATTGTTATCACCGATGAGATGCCCTTATCAAAGCAGATTCGAGACTTAACCGGCAGCGGTGATGCGCCACTTGGATTGAACGCTGTCGGTGGAGAGAGCGCTAGCGAGATAGCTAAATCACTCAGCGACCACGGCACATTGGTCACTTACGGTGCGATGGGACTCCAGCCACTGCAGATGAGCAATAGTTTGCTAATTTTCAAAGACCTCTGTTTCCGCGGCTTTTGGATTAATGCGTGGTATAAACGCGCCGATACTAAGGAGATTCGCGAGATGTTCGATCAATTGATCCCTATCATGACATCAGGGAGATTAACGGTGCCGGTTGAGAAAACGTACCCACTCACCGATGTCAAGGACGCCCTCGTCCATGCGTGTCAGAACAGTCGCAAAGGAAAAGTTCTATTTGTGATGAATTGAGATGGCGATGTGTAAAATGTGATTACTGTATTTCTCCATTTGACGTTATTGCATAAAGACTGATCAACGGACCGAACACTTCGGGCAGATCGACCCTAACTAGTGGGAGAATTGTTCCATAATAAATGGAAGTATTGCACAGCCGTCTTGTTAGTAAATCGCCAATCTTCTACGGTTGGATTATCATGTTGATCGGTACGCTGGGGATGATTATGACCAGTCCCGGCCAGACCTATGTGGTATCGATCTTTATTGAGGATTTCATCGCCGAGCTGGGGATTAGCCGCTCGCTTGTCAGTGCGCTCTACACGCTAGGCACACTCGTCGGAGGCTTTGTCCTACCGATTGTCGGATACCAAATTGACCGGCGTGGTTGTCGATTAATGGTGGTACTCATCACCGCACTCTTTGGACTTTCCTGCGTCTACATGGGGTACGTGCAGAACGCCTTCATGCTCGGTTTAGGCTTCATCGCACTCCGTATGCTCGGTCAGGGAAGCCTCGGCATGGTATGTACGAACGTTATTAACCAGTGGTGGGTACGTCGGCGGGGTATGGTGATGGGTATATCCGGCATGGTGGGTTCACTCATCAGTTTGGGCGGCTTCCCAAACCTTATCAACTGGCTACTCCCCATCCACGGTTGGCGATCGACCTATATACTCCTTGGTATCATCCTTACGTTTGTAATGGCGCCGGTGGCCTTTATGTTTTTCCGTAATCATCCGGAAGATTACGGTCTCCAGCCGGATGGAGGAGAGTCAAGGAGATTCAAATTTCAGAAGAAAAAGCAGATGCACGTTGGGTGGACAGAGGTGCATTGGACATTAAGAGAGGCAATGCAGACCTCCGTCTTCTGGATTTTGGTCGCGAGTTTATCTGCGATCAGTATGCTCTCCACTGGGCTCTTCTTCCACATCGTCAGTATTTTTACCGATAACGGATTGACACCCAATCTCGCCGCAGCGGTCTTTGTGCCTATTGCTGTGACCACTGCTATCGTTAATTGGGGCAGCGGTATTCTGGTAGATCGCGTACCGGTGCGTATATTGCTGGCAATTGGCTTGTTCTTCCAAGCACTGTCACTGCTGATGGCCCGCACGCTGTCTGGCACCACATTTGCACTGGTGTTTGGGGTGGTACTTGGCGTTTCCAGTGGACTCATTCGTATCTTGGGAAGCGTGGTCTGGGCGATGTACTTCGGACGGCACCATCTGGGTAGTATTACCGGTTTCACCACCATGGTTACAATTACCGGCTCTGCTCTGGGACCGCTGCCATTGGGGATTGGTCGAGACCTATTGGGGAGTTATAATCCTGCATTGATGATTTCAGCATTTATTCCGCTCCTGCTGGGAATCGTTGGTTTCTTTATTGATAGTCCTGCCCGTTTAGGCGAGCAATT
This sequence comes from Candidatus Poribacteria bacterium, assembly GCA_965204355.1. Taxonomy (GTDB): domain Bacteria; phylum Poribacteria; class WGA-4E; order WGA-4E; family PCPOR2b; genus PCPOR2b. The sequence goes on along the minus strand of OZ241983.1, from coordinate 4,156,304 downwards.
CCAAGCACGGGGGCGAGTAACAGAGGAATGAGCCCGGAAAACATCTTTCCTTTCAGACATCAGTTGCGATCGACTTCGACTAGCCGTCTAAGTGTGTGCTAGATGTATCTAAGCCATCTTGGGAAATAAGTAGTACTCACGTTAAGATGGTTCAAGCATAAACGGTCAATACTTCAACACAAAGGGAGAAAGCTAAATGCCAACAGAGACCTCAGATCGAGTCAAAATTGTCGTTCCTGGCGACAATCCACCGCAGATACAAGGTTCGCCACATCTAGAGCGATTGGAGCCATACGGCGATGTCATCTTATATACTGATCGCCCAGCATCGTTTGAGGAACAGATTGATCGCGCAAAAGACGCAGATATTATCATGAACACGCGTGGTATTGTGACATGGTATGCTGAAGCCTTGCAGCAAGTCCCGAAACTACGCATGATTGCAACATGCTCAATCGGTACGGACATGCTCGATCTGGAGGCCGCGCGAGAGCTCGGCGTTGTTATCTGTAATCAGCCCGGTCGGACAGCCCCGGTTGTTGCTGAACATGGGGTTGGACTGATGTTCGCTGCAGCCAAACGATCTGCCTTTATGACGGCAGCCGTGAAAGCTGGAGGTTGGCCCCGAATGGATAATATCTACCTACAGGGCAAGACATTGGGCATTATCGGTACAGGGCATATCGGCGCGGAGATGGCAAGACTTGGTCGCGCTATTGGGATGAACGTGATTGCATGGACTTTCAATCCCTCACCGGCGCGGGCGGCACAACTGGGGGTCCGGTACGTTGAATTGGAGGAACTGTTGCGAACCGCGGATGTCGTTAGTCTCCACGTCAAGCTGACGGATGACAGTCGGGAGATGATTGGGAAACGGGAACTCGAACTAATGAAACCTAACGCCTTACTAATTAATGTTGCACGCGGCGATATAGTGAATACAGACGCACTTGTTGAGGCACTGAATTCTGGGCATCTCGGTGGTGCCGGAATTGATGTCTACGATGAAGAACCACCGCCTGCTGACCATCCACTCCTCGCCTGCGAACAGGTTATCCTTTCGCCCCACTGCGCGGATATGACGCCAGAGGGAGTTGATTTGCTCAACGAAGGAGTGGTCGATAACGTCATCGCCTTCTTGGAAGGCAAACCGCAAAACGTGGTGCCATGATGTGTAAAGCGTAATTACTTGGCACTCGTCAAGTTCCAGTAATTTATGCTAATGGGATAGGGGTATTATGATGACGACTTCTGAACTCCACGAAATCATCAGCCGAGGCGAAGACTCCAAAACACGGTTCAAACGCCAATTCGACAGCATTGATGCGTTAGCTGCAGAGTTCGCGGCAATGCTTAATTCCGAGGGCGGGCTGCTCATCGTTGGTGTGTCAGATTCAGGAGAGATCTGCGGTGTTACAGACATTTGTCAACTCAACCAATGGATTTCAAACGCCTGCTCTCAAAAGGTCGAGCCCCCTGTAAGCGTAACCACGGAAAACCTGAGTGTTGATGATAAATTGGTCGTTGTCATCAGCATTCCGTTGGGCACTGAAAAGCCTTATGCCGTCAATAAAACGGCGTTTTGGGTGAAAGTGGGTGCTGATAAACGCCGGGCAACACGGGAAGAACTCCGACGGTTGATGCAGGCATCGGGCACACTATATTCCGATGAGATGCCACTCCCTCATACAAGTTTGGATGAGTTTGATCTGTTACGATTTAGAGATTTCTACAAGCAACAATACGATCAAGAAATTGACCAACTTAACACTTCCACCGATCGCATTCTATCAAACCTAAAACTTCTCAAATCACCACATCTGACGTTAGCAGGATTGCTCCTTTTTGGCAAAGAACCACAACAGATTCGACCACAGTTGATGGTCAAAGCTGTCGCATTTATCGGCAACCGCTTGGAGGGGACAGAATATTTGGACAGCGAGGACATCGGATCAACCTTAGTCGAACAGTTCAAAGGGACGATGGGGTTTCTCAAGCGCAATCTACGAAAGCGACAAAACGGTCAAAATTTTAATTTTCCCGGTATACTGGAAATTCCCGAAATTGCCTTGGAAGAAGCAGTCGTCAACGCGCTTGCTCACCGGGACTATCTGATCAGTAGTAGCATCCGTGTTTTCATCTTTGATAATCGTGTTGAAATCATTAGCCCCGGCAAGCTGCCTAATACAGCGACGGTCGAATCGATCCGAGCGGGAATACAGATTGTGAGGAATCCGGTGTTAATCTCATTTGTCCCGAAGATAGGAATTCCTTATCGTGGTTTAGGGTCTGGAGTTCCCCGAATGATTGAGGAATGTCGCAAAGCCAATCTCCCTGAACCTAAATTCATTGAAGATAAGCTAGCCGAAACATTTACAGTTGTTTTTGATAGAGCGCCAAGTGCTTATTAAGAGATAATTTTTCTGCGCCCAATTAAAGTACCGGAAAATGAACCAACAGATTCGTGATAAACTCTCAAGCCTACCTGCCAGTCCCGGTGTCTACCTGATGAAGGACGCAGCAGGAAAAGTGCTGTACGTCGGCAAGGCGGCCTCGTTGCGCCAACGGGTCAGGTCCTACTTCCAAAGTGCTGCCTCTCCACATGCCTTGACCAAGCCGATGCTGCGGTATGTCCACGATATCGACACCATCCTCACGTCAAATGATGTTGATGCCTTAATCCTTGAAAACAACCTCATTAAAGAGCATCAGCCTCGCTATAATATTAGACTCAAGGACGACAAACGCTATCCGTACCTGAAAGTGACGGTCAACGAGCCGTTTCCGGGGCTGTATATCACCCGTCAAATAGAAAATGATGGGGCGAAGTATTTTGGCCCCTTTGTGCATACGCGTGCGACGCGGCAGACGATCAAAGAACTGACAAAAGTTTTTCCTATCCGCACCTGTAGTCTGGAATTGAAAGCATCGGGCAATCCACACCGCGTCTGCTTGGATTATCATATCCAACGCTGTCCCGGTCCGTGTGCAGATCTCACCACCGTTGAGGACTATAATCAGATTGTGAGAAACGTCCGACAATTTCTGAGCGGAGACAAAGCGACGGTGCTAAAAGATTTGACGGCAAAGATGCAGGCAGCTGCAGCCGCGCTCGACTTTGAAGGTGCAGCGAAATATCGTGACCAGATCGAGAATGTCAAAGAGGCGATTTCCAAGCAAAATCTTGATAACCCATCGGCAGAAAACGAAGATGTGATCGGCATAGCGCGGGTGGGTGATGAGGCGTGTGTGCAGGTACTGATGATCCGTGATGGAAAGCTAATTGAGCGCGAACACTACTTCCTGAGAAATTCTTCCGACTCTACGGTTGAAACACTGACCGCGTTTATTCAACAATACTATCAGGAGGCGTCATTCGTTCCGAAAACTATTCTATTACCTGACGACATTGAGATGCCGGAAGCAATCCAGCGTTGGTTATCTGAGAAGCGGGATAGTCAGGTAACACTGTATGTCCCGCAAAGAGGACGTAAACGCCAGTTGGTAGAGATGGCAGCGAAGAACGCAAGAATTATTCTTGAACAGAAAGAACAGCACGTCGTCTTCAAAGCCGATGACAATCCTGCTCTTATCGAGTTACAGGAATTGCTAAATCTACCCCACCCTCCAGTGCGGATCGAAGGATTTGATATTTCCAATTTGGGAGATCAATTCCCTGTCGGATCAATGGTGGTGATGGAGGACGCCGAACCCGCGAAATCTGAGTATCGACGTTTCAAAATTCGCACGGTCGAAGGACAGAACGACTATGCAATGATGCAAGAGGTGGTTACGCGTCGATTTCGTCGTGCTATTGATGAAAACCGTTTCCCAGATCTAATCTTGATTGATGGGGGTAAGGGACAGTTGAGCGCTGCGTGTGAAGTGTTGGAAACGCTTGATTTGAGCCACCTGCCGATTATTGGGCTTGCCAAACGATTCGAGCACATCTTCCTCCCCGGCAGATCAGATCCAATTGTGCTCCGACGCGATAACCCAACGCTTCACCTCATCCAGCGATTGCGCGACGAAGCACATCGATTCGCAATCACGTATCACCGAAAACGCCGCAGCCGCGCACTTAGCCATTCAGTTCTGGATGAAATTCCGAATGTTGGTGCCAAACGAAAACAGGCATTGCTTCAGCACTTTGGGGCTATCGAAAAAATTCGTCGCGCTAGTCTCGATGAGCTGCTTGCCGTAAAAGGGATACCCCACGGTGTTGCGGTAACAATTCACAAACACTTGAGAGAACGGGAGGGTAAAACTAGAGACAAATCACTGCTATAAAGGGTAAAGAACAAAATCGAAAATATCTGCTGTTCTCAATCTGTTATCAGGTATGAAAATTGCGCTTAGCTTATGAGTATGTCATTAACTTAGCAGGAGCGATTACACGTTGATCGGGGAAAAGATTTATCGTGGATCTTAGAATTAATGAAACACTCCAAACCGGTGCGAGTGGAAACCGCCCCGACCGTCCCCCCGTTTGGTAGGCACTGCTTCCAACTGTGCCTATGCGGTGCGAGTGGAAAACGCTCCTATCGGGAGCGAAAGTGCCTATTTATTTTTAGAATTCACCATAGTTCTCACCCGTTGCACTTTGCTCTGCCGCACCGAGATGGGCAATCAAACTGTACCAAGCCGGGCAATCCTCATTATAGCAATGTAAACTGAGTGAGAAAGTGAAAACCATGGTTTCACATATTGCTTTGTACAGGTCGTTAATTGTGTTGATAAGTGTGGCATTTTTTGCTTCCTACCGAGCTGTCGCTGTAGAACCACCAGCAGACGTTTTCAGTCCTCGCCCCGGCGAATTTCTTTCTGCGGACTCTGCCCACGTTTTTGATCGCGTTCTTGCAGATGGACTCACAATTGAAATCTGGTTCTTTCTAGCAGACGAAGCTGATGTTCCAGAGGAGTGGGTACTATTTGGCAAAAAGGGAAGCTACTGGGCTGAGATTAGAAGCACAGGGCAGTGGTGGGAAGTCCAAGTAGATGTTTATCATCAATGGGAAAACGGTAGAGGAGAAAGCCATGGGGGATTCGACTCTAAAAGGTTGAATCAGTGGCTTCATATCGCCCTGCAAATTCAGGGGGATGTATCTCGCGTGTTTTTTCGTGGGGCTCCAACCTTTGGTGCAGGCTCTAAGAACAACCCGGGGAAGCTGGTCCGCTCAAAAAATCCGTTAATCATCGGTTGGAGAAAAAGGGCAGATAATTCGCCGCAGGAAATGTGGATCGATCAGGTGCGTGTTTCTAGAACGCTCCGTTACCCCGGCAAGCCTTCAAGACCATTACTAGTAGATAAGGAAACACTTGCGCTATGGAACTTTGATGAAGGACTAGGAGCACGTCGCTACGCGGAGGCTTCAGGTAAGAGGTATACACTCAACAGACATAGTCCTCTTGCCGTTGATAAAAAAGCAAAGCTGACGACAGTATGGGCGGAAATCAAGAAAAACGAATAAACTTTCTATTTTTTCTTACGTTGTAGACATTACATTATAATCATGGAGAGACAAGTTGAATGAGTGGAAGAAATCTAAAAATCCTCGGGGTACTGGCAATTCTCATTATCGTCTTGGTGCTACACATTAAACTGTTCCAATTCAATGAGATTGTCCAACATGGAGCCTTAAAAACCTTAGTCTGCCTCGGACGGGTAACCAGAGTGGATACGACCGAAGAGGTCGACCAAGTTATAACCTTCCGCGTTATTTCGGGAAAATTCCGAGGTGAAACCGTTCAGGTCAACAATATCTGGACCGGACGGGCATTCGGTGATCGGGTCATACGAAAAAAAGATGTGCTATTCCTTGAAATGCCCCTCAGACGCCAAGATGACACGACTCTGAGTGAAATACGTGACGATGTGCGAATGCTCGAATATTTCCGAACGCCTTTCCTGCTCTATCTTGCAGGAATGTTGGGGATTTTAATAATTCTGGTCGCCGGTATGAAAGGCATACGCGCCATCTTGACGCTGTTCGTTACTGCTTTTGGGATTCTATACATCCTTGTCCCTTTAACGCTCAAGGGCTTCAATCCGATTGCGGCTGCCCTGCTCGTCGCAGCTTTGCTGACCGTTACAACCTTTGTGCTGATTGCTGGATTCAGTTTTAAAGTGGTTTCTGGGGTGCTAGGTACTCTCGGTGGATTGATCGCTGTCGGCATCTTGTCTGTCATAAGTCAAAAGGCGATGCTCTTGACCGGATTGGCGCAAGAATTTGGATTTCTTGAACTCGGTATTGCCCTGTGGAGAACGCCCCTTTCTCACACTTGGGATTTCAAAGGGATCCTCGCAGCGGGGATGATCTTGGGAGCTGTTGGTGCGATGATGGATGTCGGTATGTCTATCTCATCCTCTGTTTATGAAGTCAAGCAGGTCAACCCGAATATCACCGTGCGGCAAGCTATCCGCGCCGGGTTGAATGTGGGACGAGACATCATGGGCACAATGGCAGATACCCTTATTTTTGCCTATCTTGGTGCATATATGATCACGATGCTACTTCCCCGTATCGAATTTCCTGAAGTCGGCTACCTTTACCCGTTCCTCCGTCTGGCAAACGATGAAACGACGGCAGTCGCTATCACACAAGCAATCGTCGGGACTATCGGGCTAGTTTTGACCGTTCCAATCGCTGCGGTCATTGCGGGTGCCCTGACCAAGTACCGGAAAGTTACACCTTCCGAGACTGATGAAGACCTGCCATCAGCAGAGGAACTTGAGGAACTTTTCCGCACCGACGACCCAAAAAGCAAAGCACGTCTGGCGGTGCCAATTGCATTAATTGTTGTACTTGTGGGCACACAATACTTTTACCATCGGATCAACCATGCGTCAGCTGTAATTGTCGAGCATCGTGACGCGGATGGCAATCTCAGCACTAGATCAGAATACGCCAAAGGCAAGGTCATCAGTCTCTTAGAATCGAATGCGCCTCTCCTATTTAGCGTAGACACTACAGAGAAAGATAATCTGGATCGGCGTCAGATTTCGGAAAATTTTCGACGAGCGTTTAAGAATCATAACGTACCTGTGTCACAAAACCTCTCCGTTTCAATAAAGGAATGGAGGGATACCAAATGGGTCATTAGGGATGAGGAACACCAGGCCGCGTTTTCTGTTGGCGAGGTAGAAGGCAAGCTCAACGTTTACGACGCCACGACAGAACATCACATCCTGAAAATCGAAATGCTTTCAGGCCTCTACGCAGGACAAACAGTTATCATGCGGAACATCCTCAATCATAAAGTAGATCTGCTGAGTATCCCCGCTGAACCGGGAGATATTGTCTTATGCCGCATGGGAGGAACACCGGATCAGGTCAGTCTGGTCAATCTTGTTCAAGAGTATGGGCGAGATCGATTCCTAATTTGGATGTTTGGACTAATGTTGGTGGCGATCATCATTGTGGGCAGAAACGAGGGGATACGTACCGCCTGTGCGATGATTGGTTCAGGGCTAATCCTTTACTTCTTCATGATTCCATTGATCTCACGCGGCGAAAACGCTGTTTTCATTGTCACCCTGACCTCCGGCATGATTGCTTTTGTGTCCCTCGTATTCGTGATTGGCCCCAGTCCAAAAACCTTTTCAGCTGTGCTCGGCACGATGGGCGGGATACTTGTCGCTGGACTGATTGTCATGTTTGCCCAAAACTATCTCCATTTTTCAGGCTTAGAAAATGCGGTGTCTGCGGACATCATAGAAGCTACTCGCACCCCGCCTTTCGATTTTCGACAGGTGCTGCTCGCGGGAATGTTAATGGGAGTGCTCGGGGTAGCCGTTGATGGTGCGATTGAGGTCGCCTCCTCTATGGAGGAAATTCGGCGGGCAAATCCGAACATGCCGACTTGGAGATTAATCACGTCCGGGATGAACGTCGGCACCGATATCCTTGGGACCATGGTTAATACATTGGTGTTTGCTTATCTGGGTGTGGAATTTCTGTTCATCATGGCAGTCGCGACACCCAATCTTGACCTCTTCCAATCCCCGACAGTAGAGCTCTTGAGTGTCGGAATTGCGTCCTCCGAAATCGTACGTCTACTCGCTGGTACACTTGGTCTGGTCCTAACCATTCCCATGACTGCCATAATTTCAGCCCTCTGGCATCGACGGAAACAGTAAAGACTTATCGCGCATTTCGTTGCGATGCGTAGATAACCATCAGCGTGTCAATACTCAACGCGCGGCCGGACGACCGTTTCTCCATCTTCTTCGAGTAATGGGCGATTGTAGATGTAGGGGGGCTCTAGCAGCGCGCGCTGCGCTTCAGTTAACTCATCCGCCCATTCGGGAAACGTTACATCGTAATAGCCGCCAGCGTAATGCAGGTACTTCGGTGAGTACCGGACCAGTAACGAACGGCGTTCACGCTCACGGTTCGTCCACGGGAGTGTTCCATGAATCGTCGCCTCGTTGAAGATAATCATGTCGCCTGCTTTGGCAGGAACATTATAGACAATTTCCTGATTTGCCTCCCACTCCCTGATCTCCTTTGGGCAGGGAAAGTTCGCCTTGTGGCTCCCCGGAACGACACACAGGCCCCCATCCCCTTCCTCAACATCCGCAAGTTGATACTGAAGCACAACCATGCCGCAGCGCATCTGTCCATTGGTGTAGATGTAGTATGCCGCGCCGAAAAAGTGATGGTTGGTGGCACCGTGAAGAACCAGCCCCTCGGTGCCGGGGTCGGAGGTCAGGATAAATGGGGAATGGTCCAACCGCCAGCCTCTGCCGTGAATTGCGTCTAGGTAGGGAATTGCCTTCTTGTGGACGATAATATCCCGAAATGGTTGGCACCACGGCTTAGGCCACGACAACATACCGGTGAACATTCCACGCTTATGTGTTCCGGCAAGTGTTTTAGAGTCACCAACAGCTGAGTTGTCATCTTCTACCTGTTTATCAAGATTCGCGTCAACAGCGGCGTTGAGATCATCAACTTCCTCCGATGTCAACACATCTTTCACCAGAAGAAAACCTTGTAGGTCAAACAAAAACTTTTCATGTTCGTTCATCTGTTCCCCTTCCAATATTGAACATAGTTGCAACTTAAGTGTGAGTAATAATGACGGACATTCTGATCCTGTCGTCAGCATACTAGAACGCACCCGATCTGTCAAATCCTTTCTGCTCATGTGTTGAATCAGGCTACTTAGTTTTCCGTTTTGGCAGGTGCACCGCCGTTCGCAGGCATAGCTTCTATCTTCACTCGGTAGATGGGCATCTTGCCCCGATGTCTGTCGTTGCGCGTATGTTGGGGTTGCTTATGAATTCCAGTTTTGTCGGGGAAATAATATGGAAACCGTAAATGACTCCAAGCGCTAGAAAAAAGGCGTTGACGCACCTACCAATCTGATGTAGAATGAAACCATGGATTATCCATTGATTTAGTTCTGTCTATTTCAAAAGGCGGGGCTATCCCGTCGCACTACAAAGGAGCATACAGATGAGCAACGATACAATTCGTGTAGGTGTTGTCGGCGCAGGCGCGAACACAAGAACACATCATATTCCAAAACTCCAAGCAATTGACGGCGTCGAAGTTATCAGTGTCTGCAACCGCAGCCGGGAATCGTCTGAGAGGGTCGCGCAGGAATTTGGTATCCCAACAATCTATGAAAACTGGCAGGAGTTGGTCGCTGCCTCGAATACCAATGCGATCGTTATCGGTACCTGGCCCTACATGCACTGCCGCGTCACATTGGCAGGATTGGCGGCGAACAAGCATGTGATGTGTGAAGCGAGAATGGCGATGAACGCACAAGAGGCACATACGATGCGTAACGCCGCCCGCGAAAACACACATCTGGTGACCCAAATCGTTCCCTCACCCTTTTCCCTACGCGTGGATAATACTATCAAGCGACTCATCGCTGATGGTTACATCGGTGATGTTTATGCAGTCGAGGTCCGTGCCGGGGGCACATTCTTAGATCCTGACGCACCCATGCACTGGCGCGACGACTTTAACTTGAGCGGATTCAATATCATGAGTATGGGGATCTGGTACGAGGCGTTGTTGCGTTGGGTTGGCGAGGCAACATCCGTCATGGCGATGGGAAAAACTTATGTCAGGATGCGCAAGGATGCAGACGGTGTAATGCGTCCTATTCGGATTCCACAACATATCGACATCGTGGCAGACATGTCGATTGGCGCCCAGCTGCACTTACAGGTCTCCACTGTCGCAGGTCTAGTTGACGGTCCTGAAGCATTCATATTTGGCAGCACAGGAACCTTGCGGTTTGCCAACAACAGCCTCTACGGTGGACAGAGGGATGACGATGCCCTTAATGAAATTCCCATTCCCGCTGAAGAGGAAGGGGGTTGGCGAGTAGAAGAGGAATTTATCAGTGCGATTCGTGGGAACGAGGTAATTACTCATACGAACTTCGAAGATGGTGTCAAGTATATGGAGTTCACCGAAGCCGTTACGCGTAGTATGACAACCGGTGAAGCGATTCCACTGCCGCTGTGATTTGAAGTCAGAAAAAATATATTAAATCTATCGCTGCTGGAAGGTTTCAAATGATGCAGCATTCAGAAGGGGGCACCGATGAATCTCATTACTACTGACTGGCGGACACTGTCACTGCCCGAACAAATCCGTCACCTCGAAGTCGAAGGCTATGTGGTGCTCCCCGATGCACTTATGCCGGAACAGCTTGACCACCTCCGAGCGGAAACCGCACAACTCCCCACAGAGCACAGCAGCTACCATGACCGGCAGGGAAACGCCACCTGTCAACCCCAGTGGCATGGTAGGGCGCTGGGTGAACTCATTGCCAATCCGCCAGTCATTGATTTTCTGGAGCGTGTGATTGGGAACGACATCATCTTCTTCAGTGGTGGCTACCGATACTATGAACCGGGTGCGGTTGGAGTCGCTATGCACACTGACGGTTATCCTTACGGTTCTAATCTCGGTGGTTACCTGTGGACCTCGCCGGTCATTGTGAGGGTTTCCTACTATCTGGACGATCTCACGGTAGAAAACGGTCCCTTCCGCCTCCTTCCACGTTCACATCTCTGTCTCCACCCCGACGCGCAGCCATATATCCGATACGATGTTCATCCGGAAGAGGTCGCGCTTGTAGCAAAAGCGGGAGACGCCGTGCTTTTTGGTCCCCGGATCTTCCACGGTGCCCACCCGTACACGGGCGCAACCGGGATACGTCGGGTACTGCTTTATGGCTATCGCCCTGCGTGGGCATCTCCTGTGCAACCTGTGGACGAATGGGAGGCAGAGGATCTGGCGAAAGCTCCCGATCAGGCGCGTCGTTTTCTCCAACCACTTAACACCAAAGGTTGGAACTGGGAACTCGACCACCGTCCGGAGGACATGTTTGGGCGAGAAGGTGCCGGAGTGAATCCAAGCCGTTGGGATGAGATGCACTGATTCACTGGTGCCACCTTGTGTCGAACCTCCTACAGGAAGGGAGTAGCGCGTGGAACCCATTCGGTTTAAGCCCCCGAATATGAGTTGGATGGGCGATATTTCTCATCGAATTCAGTCTATACTACTGCAGAGACTTAAAATACTTTCTGTACTTTTCCTTGTAGGGATTACGCACGCTGCTTGTCTCTCAACAAACACCCACAGACTTGCGGAACAGCGCATCCAAGAGGGCGACTATCAGGGTGCGGTCAATCTATACCAAGCAGTGATCGACGAAAAGCCGGAGACTTCAGCCGGACGCAAAGCGCAATTGGCACTTGGTAAGCTACATATCGACAATATGAATCAGCCAAAAATCGGTGTGAGAGTGTACCAGGATCTCATCGCCACCGCGCCTGACAGTGAGGAAACGGCTGAGGCGTACTATCGATTGGGGATCTACTACTTTAAGGCAGCAGATTACGTGTCGGCACAGAAATCTTTTGACAGGGTTGTCAACCAATTCCCACACCTTGAGCGTAGCCATAATGCGCAGCTCATGCTTGCAAAGACCTATGAGAATGCTCAAAACTTTGAAAAAGCAATGGAAGTCTACGAGAATGTTGCAAATCGCCATCCCGACGGGAAGCGTGCGGGTCAGGCGCTCATCAATAAAGCTCGTATTCAGAAGCAATTCCTTAAAGACAAAAAAGAAGCAGAACGAACCTATCAACTCCTTGTCAAACGCTACAGCAGAATTGAAGGCGCCGAAAGAACAATTGAGGAAGCAAAGCGAGAGCTTCGATTGATGGGGGCTAATATCCCCGAACCAGATCCACTGTTCACATCGCAGCGCGATCGCATGTTGCAGCGACAAAAAGAGCGTCGGGAACGGGATCGTCCGAGGGACGAGGTTGATTTGAGTCCGGGGAGGGCTGATTCAGACTTAGCTGCGGCTTCCGGTTTCGACGTGAACACTCAGGAACTCATGAGCGCCTTCGGACCAATTCGGATGGATGCTCAAGGTACTTTTTTCAATAGTATGCTGATGGTTGCCAACGGCATGTTCCAAAGCGAGAATTATCGGATGGCTGGAGCATTGTACTATCGAGCTACTGAACTCGCAGAGGGAGTTCAGTCAGAGGTAGACCCGTATCACTATCTGCGTCTATCCGTTTGCTATCGCAAGATCGGCCTGCATCAACGGGCGCGTGAAGTGTTGAAAAAAGCCCTAAAAAAGGACAAAAGCATCCTTGACTCTATTATCACTTCCGGCACCACCCAATATATCGATGGAGACTACAAAAAAGCGATTGAAATCTATAACTCTGTTCTAGGACTAAGTCCTACCAAAACACCCGAGCTTTACTGGAGACTTGGGTTGGTCTACAAAAGAATGGAGGAGCCGGTTAGGGAGCGGGAATACTTTGAACGCGCCATCGCTGCCGACACAGGCTACACCGACGCGCTCCAAAGCCTTGCCGAAGTACTTCATTATCGACTGAACGATACACCGAGCGCCGAGATATTCCAAGACCTTGTTGATCTACAAAGCAATAAAACCATATCTGATGAAAGAACCTATGCCGGCGAAAAAGCACTGGGTGATATCTGTTACAAGTATGGCAACTATCCCCGTGCAAGAACGAAGTACGAAGCTGCTGCGCGCATCGCACAACGCAAAAAAAGCGACCCTGTGAACGAATTCAAAGCGCGAATCCTCAATGACCAGAGCATCTATGCGACGGTTCATGCCGCGATGGCTTCCTACAACAGTGGAATGAAAAATGAAGCACAAGCAATGATCAATACGCTTGCTGTCGAGTACCCCGACCATTCGCTGACGTTATACGGGAGAGGGCAACTGGCTCTGCTCAGCGGGGAAGAAAATGCCGGACTTGCCGCTTTTGAAGCATCTATGGAGAAGAACCCTTATTCCGATACTGTGCCGCTCGCGCTCGGTGAATACTACCTGTCACAAGGATTTACAGATGAGGCGGTGGGGGTATGGGAGGAATTCATCAAAGCCAACCCGCATCGAAATCGACATTATCGCGTGCGAGAACGCCTCGAAACGGTCAAAGATCGGCTAACGCACTAAATTCCGATCCGACTCTTTGCGTATCACGCATTACGTCTTACAAGCGCATATCCTCCGGAAGATGACACATCTCCGCCATCGGACCGAAGATTCCGGTGACATCTTTTCGATATACATTTCCGCTGAGAATGTCAACAATCCCCTGCTGACATTCTGGAAAACGCTGTAAGAATCTTCCAAAACTGAAGTCTTTCGTATAGAATGCGTAGACCAGTTTACGAATTGCTTCCATTCCCGCGACAAACTCTACACCAAAGCTGCCTAACTGCTCCGCCGAAAAATCCTTCTTTTCCAACGCTTCACTGATGGTATCCGCTGTCATTTCGCCGGATTTAAGTGCGAGAAATAAACCGGAGGAGTAGACGGGATCCAAAAATCCGAAGGCATCCCCCACTAACACCCAACCGTCCCCAGCGATACGATTGGCACGATACGAAAAGTCCTTGGTAACCTTGACCGGGAATAGCTGCTTCGCATCTGCAAGACGTGGCTGCAAGGCAAGGCACTTCGCGAGTTCTTCATCAAAAATTGCTTGGTGGGAAAGGGTGCCGTCACTCTCTCTTCGGTCTTGCAGGAGATAGTCCAAATCGCCCACAACACCCACACTCACCCGATCGTACGGGAGTGGGATGTACCAGAACCACGAATCCTTATGTTCCGTGTGAAGAATTAATGTCGCGCCTTCATCAATCCCGCCGTCTCGAATCCCGCCCTCAAAATGGGTGAAGATTGACGCTTTTTTCAGTTTTTCTTCCGTGGTGTTGATCTTCAATCTCCGTGAAATCAGAGCGCTCTGACCTGTCGAATCTACAACTATCTTTGCGGAGAATTCCTCTACCCGTCCATCCGCACATCTTGTTCGGACACCAACAGCCTTCTCTCCGTCAAATAACACCTCGTGGACACTTACACCGCGTCGTACTTCCGCACCTTTTTCTTGTGCATTGTCAAGTAGCATCTGATCAAACTCACTGCGTAACACCTGCCACGTCATGGAGGATTCGTGGGGGTCGTTTCGATAAAAATAGAAAGGCGCAGATGCTTTGCCAGAACTGGAATAGAATTGGACACTATATTTTTCGGGAAAGTGGCTTGCCTTCAGTTTTTCTATAACGCCCAATCGCTGAAATGTCCAATAGGTCGCCGGCATTAGCGATTCGCCTATCTTGAATTTGGGGGATTTATCGCGTTCCAATAGCAGCACCCGATGACCTTTTTCTGCCACCAGTGTTGCAGCAGTACTGCCCCCAGGTCCACCACCAATAACGATGACGTCATAACTTTCATTTTGAATTGAGAGTGCTTTTTGCATGGTTTCAGCAGTTGATCTGTTCTAACCTAATCTGTTATCTAAACGCAAGTTGCTATTTATGAAAAATGTCCTAGAACGGAAGAATGGACACTGAATAGAGACCCTCACCGCTCGCTTGGATTGACAAATCCACTGCATACGTATAAGGCTGGCTTGGATATATCTATCCAAGCCGAGCAAGTCTGACAACTAGCAACTGAGGTTATCTAACAAGGCGGAATAGCAGTTTCATCATTTTTCCGCTGGCTGTTTGCCATCTTCCTGATTCTGCCCGTTTAAACGCCATTCCTCAGATCTCTGCTCGAGTCGGCCATGATCTTCTGGATTCTGGATATCGATGATATGTGGCGTAATGATGATAACGACCTCGGAGTTTTCTACTACAGTTTGCGTCTTTTTGAAGAGACCCCCAATAAAGGGAAGATCCCCAAGAATAGGCACCCTGTTTTCGATCTGCTGGCGTTTCTCCTTGATCATCCCGCCCACCACAATCTGTTGTCCATCCTCTACATCAATAAAGGCACTAATTGAGCTATCTTCTGTAATGGGCGCGTTGAAGTCCGTGAACTCGACAAAATTGCTCAAGGTAATCTGGGAGATATCGAGACCGATAGTACGCTTGTTACTATCTGCTGTTTGCGATTTCGCGATATGGGGTGTGAGCGTAATGGTAACGCCGACCGGTGGATCAATGAAGTCATAGTTGAAGAGTGGCTGCGTCAGATTATCAGCAAGACTTGTAATATCTGCGCTTTGCAGATACGGGACGCGCCTACCAGAACTCCATGTCGCCTCACGATTATCGCGTGTAAGTAGTGCCGGTGTCGAGATAGTCTGTACCTTGTTCTCGCGTATCAATGTGTGAAGAAGTGCCATATATTCCTTTGTCGCCAAGCTGATGTTGAAGCCGCTGATCTCCTGATTCAATCCAAGTTCTGCTCCAAACTCCCCGACCAGCGGGTTGCGATTTCGGATCTCTGCTCCGAACAAACCGCGTTCTCGCGCTGTCAACTCCACACCAAGTTTTGTGCTTTCATCAAGGGTTACTTCAAGTATCTGTATATCAATCCAAACCTGTCCCCTCACAAAGTCAAGCTCACGAATCATCGCTTCTACCTGTTCCATGTACCGTTGCGCGGTCGTTACGAGCACCGAATTGGTCTGGTTGTCCGCCTCGACTTGAACCTGACCCCGCAGCGAGTTGATGTCATTCTGCTCAAGTGTTCCACCGCGAGCGATAAAACGTCCAAAGTTGAATCCACCACGGTCATCCCCTGAGTCTTCGCCCCACACATCCTCAAGTAAATCCTCAGTATCTTCGGCGTTTGCGTATTCAAGGCGGATTAATTTCGTAACCTCCCGCTGTCCTACAGGGGTCGGCGTATCGAGTTCTTCGACGAACTGTGTGATGAGTGTAAAATTCCGTTGTGTCGCGGTGGAGATAATCACGGCGTTCAGTGTCGGGTAAGCCTCGGCTGTCACATTTCCTGCGAGAGATCCTTGGTTCTGATTCCGCGCTCGTCCGGGAACGAAGAAGAAAAAACCGCCGCTTCTGTTGCTCGAGCCTTGATACACGTTGTTGATAATATTGGCGACATTCTCCGCATCTGCATGTTCCAGTTTATAGACGCGAGTACCCCACTCCTGATCCGGCATGTTGACATCCAGACGCTTAATCAAGCCGTCAATTGTCTCAAAGTTCTGGGATGCTGTCGATACGAGTAGGGCGTTCAAGCGGGTATCAGGCACGAGGTGAACCTCCCCTTGGACCCCAAATCCACCTTCGCCCCCTCCCCTATCTTCATCCCGACGACGCCACCACCACGGTAGATCTTCATCCCGACCGGAATCGCCGCCTTCAAAGAGATCGCGTAGGTTATCGGATAGACTCTGCGACTCGGCAAATTTCAGGAAGTAGATTCGAATCTCCTCTTGTGGATCGGCTTGATCTAATTGCGCGATAATTTTTTCAATGATAGGGAAGTTTCGGGGATCGCAGGAAACAAGCACAGTGTTCAAGCGGTCGCTTGATGAAATGTTCACGGTCCCAACGATACTCTGATACTCCGCGCCGTCCTCGGCTCGCCGCCGCATCAGATCCCGTCGCGTCCGTTCCCACTCGCGCCGTTCCCACCATTCCGCATTTCTCCCCGGCCGCCTGCCAGCACTCACTCCTGTGATTAACTCTTCCAGGGTCTGTGCGACATCTTCAGCGATAGCGTAATTCAACCGAAAAACCCGAATCTCCGTTTGAATGCTTGGGGCTGTGTCAAGTTGTCGAATCAGATCTTTCAACACAACGAGGTTCGCTTCGGAGGCTTTGACAACCAACGAGTTTGAACTTTCGTCAGCGGAAATCTGGATACGACCCCGAATCATGTCAATGCCGCCGCCTTCCGCTCTGGCGCGTTCCATCATCTCCCTCATCTCCTCAGGCTTGCTTGTTTGACCCATCTTACGCAGGAGATTGGCAACCTCGCCTTCCTGCTGGAACACATCATTCAAGGTCTGCGCGAGGGATGCCGCTGTGGCGTTATGCAGCGGGATAATTTCCACTTTCAATGGAGTTTCCGGTGCCTCATCCGCCACCTGCAAAATCGTCGCAATTCGGTGGATATTGGAGGCAACATCGGTAATGATTAAGGAATTACTGTTGCCATCTGCGAAAATATTCGCTGCCTTACTCAACAATGGCTTGAGACTATTTACCAACTCCGAAGCGACAGCGCTGTTTAATTGAATCATGTATGTCTGAATCTCGTCCGTTTGGTCAATCAGACTGGGATCTGCTGCAATGCGCTTCACCGGCACTTTCATTCGAACAGCCTTCTCAAACGTTGTGATCAACAAGGTATTATTCGTCCGAATCATGGTCAGGTCGTATTGCGCGAGAACCGTTTTAATCTCCTCCAACGTTTCGTCAATTGTTACGTTTTTGAGGTTGGTCAGTGCAAATTTCTTGTCTTTTATCTCGTTTTCGGAGGCAATAATTGTTAGATCGGTCTCTGCACTGATGAATTTGATCAGGCTTTGCAGGTTCCCGCTTGGAAAATCAAAGTTGAATCGAATCGCTTGACCAGCTTCGTCACGTTCCGCGACCTCCATCCCTCTCTGATCATCTTCCTGGGCTAACACTGACGCGGGAAAAGATCCGACAATGCAACCAACGAATATAGATAGTATCAGGAATATAGACGCCCGTGTAAGAATGTGTGGGAGGGACACTACGCCTTGGCACCTCCGATTCGATTGGACACTTGTCTTGTATAGGGAACCGAAAGTTTTGGTCAGAGATTTATAACATCTAGATTGTTGAAACCGCATTATCACTACTCCTGCACTGATTGAATTTTGAGATGAAATTTGGGGGGCTTTTTTCTGTGCCGCATTTTAGAGGACTCTCGCAATCATTGAGAGAGTTGCGCTGATAGTCGTCTCCTTCTTGTCCGCGATCGTGATCTGCAAATCCTTGACCTGCAACCACTTTGAACTGGATTCGATTGTGTAAATTAACCTGACAATTTTCTCAAGATTGCTGCTAAAGCGCATGTCAACGATGTATGCCTCGGGTTGATGGGTAGAAGGGACCGCTGCAAGCCAACTGTGAAGTTGATCTTCCTGTTCCAAAATCTGATCAATGTATTCGGTGAGTGCACGAATTTGCTGATCATAATCCAATTTTGTTTCAGTACCCTCTTCGTAAACCGGTTCGTAGCGGTTGATCAACGTCTCGAATTTCGACAGCAATACGCTATTGGGCTTGAACTTAATAGCTGTGGTCTGTTTTTTGTCACCAATACCCAAAAAACCACCCTTTGTTTCATCGGTCTCTGCCGTAATCTGATCCGCAAGGAATCCTCTCCTAAATTCAACTGATCCAGCCAGTTGTTGGTTCAGATTTGATTGGATGAATCGCAGCAATTCTATTCGCATTGCTAAAGGAATGACCTCTGGTAACAATGCGAATTGGCTGTTGGACTCCGACTGGCGGCCTTTCGGGGGTGGGAGCTTATCCTTAGCTGCTACGGGCTTGACCTTTGGGTCTGATTCTTCCCCCGTCTTATCTTCGCCCGACGGTTTGTCAGATACTGTTTCCACGGGACCGTCTTTATCCTTATTCTCGGCGTCATCTTTCTCCCACCAGGCATCGAATATTGCCTCCATTGCCGCTGCTTCGGTTTCGACCTGTTTCTGCGCCTCCTTCTCCTCTGTCGCACTTTGCTCTGATTCTAGCCGTTGAAGTTCTTGCGCCAGTTCTCCCAAGTAGAGATAGTACACCAGATTTTTCTTCGTTTGCGACGGAAGGTCTTCGGATTTCGTCCCCGGCGTCGGTCTAATATTGAGCTGATAATTGGGGCGTAGACCTGCTCGTTTCGCGAGATCGGAGATCCGCCGTGAAATTACTGCCTGTGGCTGCTCCCCCTCAAAGATAGGACCCCGTATCTTCTGTAACTCTGCTAGACTTCCAAATGCACCGTGCTGCTGCTTATAAGCGAGCAGTGAATCTGCCTTATTCTCAAGGGCAGGGTGTAGTCGCGCTAGTGTGGAGGCACGACGCGCTTGGTTGAGGGCTTCTAAGTCCACCCGATTTGCAATCTCATCAAAAAGGGAATCAGAGATAATCCGACCTTCTAAACCGACCTGCGCTTGAATCTTCCCGTCGATGCGCTGCGTAAGTTGGGCGAGCTGGATCAGATTCCGCGCTGTTTGGAGGTTCTCCCGTTTAGTCGCGAGTTCATCGCCCGGAAAACCTTGTCGGATTATAGGTTCAATGAGAAGGATCAAGACCACAAAGGCAACAATCGAAAGTAAAATGATCTCACGCCGTGTGAGTTTTCTCATTTGTCAGTTGTCTTTCCTTCGGGGGCGTCTCTTTTTTGATCGACGCTTTCAGATCTAAGAGGCTGATTTTGATTAAGATAACGGCTCTGTGCAAACGTCTGTATCGCATCTTGCCCTAAATTACAGGTAATCTGGACCTGAAAAATTGTCCGCTTATCGCGCTCAATACTTGTAACCTGGCCAGATTTAATATTTGTGAACGCCCCCGATTGCGCCATAATACTAATTGCTTGGCTCACATCTTGATGCGATTGGGCTTCGATGTTAAAAGTAATCTTCGTCCTTTCCGGTTCATCTAACCGCGTAATGTTGAGTGTTGTCCAAGCGATCTTTGTCCGATCAGCGAAGCGAACGCTCAACTCACGCACTATATCTAACGGAGAAGCGCGGGGGGTTAGAAGATTCACCATGGCTAAATCTTTGACCAGTATTTTTTTTGCATTGGATTCGGATTGGCTAATGTTTCGAAGTGCTTCCTCCAGAGCGACAATTTTCGCCTGATGGATTCTACTCCACGTTAGTCCACTCAGCCCAAGTCCTACTAGTAGCGCTATTCCAGCTGCGACAGTCAGTAATGTCCGCTTTCGCTGCTGAGCTTGCGTGAGTTTAGCTTTCTCTTCTGAGGGAAGAAGGTCCAAGGGGATTCGCGTGGTCAACGCATTGACACCCAACCCCAACGCAACACCAAGCGTGTCACTGAAACCATCAACAGATTGGATATTGGAGCGTTGTTCATCCCAAACCTCCTTAAAGGCATCAATCGGATTCCAATGTCGAACTGATACTTCCAATTGATTGGCGATATAGTCTGTTAATCCTGAAATCCGAGATCCACCACCACACAACCAGATTTCTCTAACGATCCGATCTTCAGTCAGGTTGAGTTCCCGCTTGGCGCCGCTGATCGAGCGCTGCAACTCCGCGACAAGTCCATCCGCCCATTCGTACGACGGATTCGCAGCCCGAAGGTGCTGGTTCAGCGCTGCGTCGATAATCTTTCTACGCTCGGCAACCTCAAAGTCGCTCCCCGTGCTTTGCTGATATAGATGGGTTAGATGATTTCCGCCAATAGGAAAACTCCGTGAAAACCGTAGGCTATTTCCAGCTACTAAGGATAGATCTGTCCGTCCCGCGCCAATATCCACAACCATTGTCATTTCACCTGATGCGCTGGAACCACGGCTTGCTATTCCTGCCAACACACTCATCGCGAGGGTCGAAGGTAACACGCTTGTAGGCGCGAGTCCCAGCGGTTTCAGATAATCAATCTGTTGTTGTACCGTCTCACGTCGGGCAGCAATCAGTTCAACGGAGATGCTGTCCTCCGAACGATGCACATCATGATAGTCATAGATGGCGCCTTCTACCCGGAAGGGAAGCTCCGTCTCCGCTTGCATGGCCACCAGATTCGAAAGTTGATCATCTGTCGCGGCAGCAGGCAGGTTCGTCAATCGACGCGATGTAACTAACAGGCGGGGAATGGAAAGCGCCACCGCACTACTGCGTCCACCCACACGCCTCCAGAGACGTTCCAAAGTACCGGAGATTACGCCAGCCGGGATTTCCGTCATAGGATCGGCCTGGTGATATGCTTCTATCCCTGCGTTCACGAGGCAAATTCCGGACGGCGTCTGCTCTAAGTGTACCAACTTAATTGAGTTCGTCCCAATGTCAATGGATACGATTTGGTTCTTTGCCATGCTTTCCCCTATGGTGGGCTCTACTGCTTTTTCATTCCGACAATCCTCGACCTAATTCTGTTTCCAATACTTAGTTGTGATCTGTTCCCCGGTACGATCAAGGACACCCACACAAGAGGCGATTATTTTGCCACGGTTATCAACCCCGGCCGCTTCAATGAGAAAACCGTGTGAGCGATAAGTCACCAACTCGGCGATTTGACGGAAAGTATCCATATCAATTCCCTCCACGTCGAGAAGTTGGCTGATGTTCTCAAAAGGATTACCCTCTACTCCAGCTTCTTCCAACGCTTCAGCCTTCTGACCGTCTTCGGGTTGTGATTCGCGGCGGGTGATAATTGCACCCGCTTTGTCCGTGTCCATTCCCGGTAAGAGCTGCAATATTTCTTGGGGTGCGGTGTTGATGTTGATGGAACCGCTGACTGTTGCCTCATCCTTTGTGGTAATCTTATCCACGATGCTACGAAATTCTTCGTCGGTTATCAATTTCACCTCTTTGAGTTGATCGACATTCTGGAAGTTGCCTTGACTGCTACGGTGGTCGATGATCCGCTCCGCGATGCCTTCATCGATACCGTCTAAACTCTGCAACTCGCCAGCATCGGCGGTGTTAATGTTAACTACGTCTTCATCTTCGTCACTGTTTTCCACACTAATCCGTTCACGAATGTTGTTAAAAACCTGTTCCGTGACCGCTGTTGCATCAATCAGATCGCCGATACTACCGAACTCACGCTGTTGGACCAATGCGTCCTTCTCCCCTGGTGAGAAAACGGACTGATTGTTGTTTCCTTGGATCTGCGTCAGTTCTTGTCCGTCCGCGTTGTTAATGTTGACACGTGGGTTCCCACTTGCATCGGTATTTTTATCGATTGAGTAGACTGTCACCAAATCGATCAGTCCGGGCACATTCTGCTGCGTTTCTGCCGCAATACCCGTACCCGACGCTGCATCCGGACCTGATGCCGCCTGTTGACCGTAGAGAAGATCTGGGGTCATGCCTTCCACCCGCGCCAAGTCGCGCACAGTGCGGTAGGGTCTTCCCTGCTCGATCGCTTCAGCAAGCGGTTGTTCCGCTATTTCTACAGTTTCATAGCCCATGAGGGTCAGTAGTCCCTGAATCGTACTTGCATCTACGGTGTTAATGTTGACCTTGGCACCCTCATCGGTAATTTTAACCCGGTAAGTAAGAGGATTTGTGGTTAGGATGCCATCTGCAATCTGTTCCTCTAACCCTTCCGCCCAATCTTCACCGAGCGAGTCGTAAGGAGTCTCATCCGCGCGCAGCATCGCTACCACCCGTTCAAAGCCTGCCTTTGCAGTATAATGGAACTTTGTTCGATCGGCAAAGTTTGCCTGCGCTCGCTGCTCAAGGCGAATCGAATACAGGAAGTGGGTGGCAAGGACAGAGAGAATCGTCAGCAGCCAGAGCGTTGAGATAAGAGAAAGCCCACGCTCACAGATAGGTGAAAAGGCGCCAAGTGAACTGTTACACAATCTATGTCCGTTCCGACTAAATTGTGCAGGGAATCTGTCCTTCACGTGAAACAATAACTCGTTCCGTTGTTCCATCCATCATGTCCTCATCCGTCCGGTGCACCAGCACTGCCACCGGCTGCTGGTTCGCTGAAATTTGCGCTCATTGGCAGATAGATCATTGTCGATTGGGTTAAGGTACGAGTAGCAGCCTGACGCTGCTGATCGTTTGCTCCCATCACTGTTACCCAAACAACAACAGATGTCGGAATCATTTCAGGGTTTTCCCACGACTCATACCACTCTTCACCATCGTAGTATCTTACATCAAATGAGCTAATCTGATCGATTATTGGAACAATATCGACATCAATAGGATTTCCTGCTTCATCTTCGGCGGGCAGTGTGTCTGACTCAAGCAAAGGTTGGATTACCGTTTCCACATCCAAAGCCGTCGTAGAAAGTCGAAAAAGTGCTAACCCTTCTTCTACGTCACTCTCTGATGTCAACAACCCACCACCCGCTGTCAGCCCATCCTCTTCCTCGGTGTCAAGTTGTCCAGCGATATCCGGACCAATATAGTAAGCTATCCGTTGAACATCCGTTGTAAGTTGATCCTGATTAATCTCTTCATCTCCTACAACAGTTCGATTTGCCGCATTTAACTCGGCGAGGAACGGATCTGGGTCGGTCTGAATCAACGTCACAAAACTGATTAAATCGCGACTGATTCCCTCCGTGACCGGATTGTCCTGTGACACAATGACGAGAGATTCATCGCCTTGTACAGCTTGCAAATTGCTCAAATCCGTGGCAACCTGTTCCAATGCAATTCGACACTTCTGCGTCATCACGATACGAGATTCAGATTTCTGGTAAACATCAAGTGCTACATTGAACGCGGTATAAGAGGCACCTCCAATAATAACCAGAATACTGACTGCTACCAGTAATTCCAGCAAGGTAAAACCATGCGTATGGAACGCAAGCCGCGAAGTGTGGAATCTCATGTGCCACCGCCCTGTTGACCGCCTTGCGTCTCCTGCTGCGGCATCTGACGTTCTGCGAGGTAGGTGCTTGTGGATATTAATCTCTCTTTTCCACGCTCCTGCCATGTTACACTCACAGTGACTAATCGCAGCCCTTCAATCTCGTCCGACTCCACATCCTGAACCTCCGAATGCCAACGGAATCGCGAACCCTCTCCAAATTCACCCTCCTCTTCACCTATATCCGGGTAACCTTCAGCCTCAATTGCTGCCATCCGAAACTTAAGAAGATATAGAGCCGTTGTTCGATTTTCTGCGAGTGCCTGTCCTTTTGCTGCTTCCGTAAAGGAACGGAGTAGCGTCGGTAGCGCTAACGACAAAATGGCTAACGCGATGACGATCTCGAGTAAAGTAAAGCCATCTTTATCGTCTGACGATCGGCAAAAAAACGAGACTAGACTATTCAGATACTTCATTATCAAGCCCCAATGCGTCAAGTTGCCGCGAGTTAATCTTTTGAAGACGAATCCGTCCTGTTGCGTTTTCGACCACTATGGACATCGCGTGACCCCGCCGATCTTGAATATATAGCACGGTATCCTCCGACGATCCTGTTGGAGAGAAGTAAATATAATCCACACCAGTATCCATCTGAACGGTTTGAAAGTTGTGATTCGTTATCATACGGGCTAACCTCACATCATGCCCCGGTTTTTGTGCGATACCCAGGACCGCATTCGTCCGTGAAGGGATGCTAGACTGTAATACTGTAGCTGCTTGATTTGCTGCTGATGGAAGGGCAGATTGAATACGTGAAGGGTTCGCTGTTACAGGTGTGGACGGATCTGCAGGGTTAAAGGTTTCATTGGAGGCAAGCCAATACCGATTTGATGACAAATCAAACACAACGAGGTAAGCTGCTCGTTCGGTAATTGCCATATCTCGCGCAAAATTGAGGATATCTTGGATAGCTCTGGCTGTGGATTTCAAGCGTGTTGATGCAGCAAATCCACGAAGAGAGGGCATAGCAATAGAGGAGAGGATTGCGATTAACGCAAGCACGATCATCACCTCAATCAGCGTGAAGCCTTTTGATCGAGCTGGATGTAACCCCCATGTAGTAGCGTCCAATGCTCGTTGGACGCTGCTGGAACGACGGTCATACCGGGCAGATCTCCTGTCTGAATGCCAAATCCATCTGAGCAGGTGCATCTCTTCACCTTTGAGGCACAGAATTAATGTTCAATTCAACACAAACCGACAGTATACGCTAATCTGTCTCACTCGCTCGTTTCCTCTATCCAGTTTGTAATGTCAGCGTTGAAGTCTGCGCCTCCCTCCTTGCCATCTTTGCCTAATGAGTAAAGATCATAATCGTAACCCACCCGAGTACCGGGATAGACGTACATGTAACTGTTACCCCACGGATCTGTGAAAATTGGTTTGTTAATATATGGACCGCTCCAGTTTTCAGGTTCCGGATTGGGAACTTGCCACAGTGCTTGTAAATTCTGTTCCACCGTCGGATAGTCCCCAACATCTATCGCATACCCGCCGAGCGCGGTTTCTAAAGCACTAATCTCCATTTTGGCTTTGGCAACCTTCGCTTTATCTGGTGCATTCAAGACCCGCGGTGCAATAAAACTCGCCAACAGGCCGAGAATGACGATGACGATTGTAATTTCAATAAGTGTTAGCCCCGACTCATCTGATTTTAGACGTTTGAGCATGCGCTTTGCCTCCTGATTGATAGCGATAAAACAGTGGTTACCCACTGAGCGATGTGCTAGCTTCAAAGATCGGAAGTATCATTGCAACAGCAATAAACCCAATCAGCAACCCCATAAATAGAATTACCAACGGGCCAATTGAATTGGTCAGCCGTTCCAGGTTCTTCTTAATTTCCAGATCGTAATATACGGATAGTTTTGTTAACATCTGTTCAGGATCACCGGATTCCTCGCCGATTGCGACCATGTGGGTCAATAGAGGTGGAAAGACAGCGCTCCTTTCCAACTCCCGCGACAATGTCGAACCTCGCTCGATTTCTTGCTCTGCAGTCGCAACGGCATTCCCATAGACCAAGTTCCCGATGGTATCCTTCACAACGCGAAGTGCGGGCAAAAGTATTACGCCATTTTCGAGCAGCGTAGCCATCGTGCGCGTAAACCGTACCAACGCAAAGTTACTGAAAATTACTCCAATGATCGGGATTTTAAGCTTCAACCGATCAAAAGTCAGTCGCCCGCTTTCCGTGCGGATATACTGCCTGAATGCCGCGATGCTGCCAATTATCACAATTAAGATGATCCACCAGTAGAGGCTAAAGAAACTGGTAAGACCGATAAGAAACCGCGTCGGTCCGGGTAATGCAACGCCCAACTCAGCGAACATGCCGGTGAATTTGGGGATAACAAAGGTCATTAAGACTGCGACCGCTCCGATGCTAAGGGCTAGCAAAATTGCAGGATAGAACAGCGCGGAGGTTACCTCAGTTTTAAGGAGCCGCTGTCTCTCAGCAAATTCAGCGAGACGTTCCAACACAATGCCAAGGACACCTCCCGCTTCACCCGCCCTTACCATGTTGATGTACAACTCGGAAAACACTTTCGGATGCTGGGCGAGCGCATCGTTAAGAGGTGAGCCGTGTTCGACATCGTATTTGACCTGTTCGATCACCCGCTTGAGCTCCACATTCGTGATCTGTTCGAGGGTCACCCCCAAAGCGCGAGATAACGGCACGTGCGCATTAATCAGGGTTGCCATCTGATAGGTGAAAAACTCGACCTCTGCCGGCTTAATTCGAGTGGACAGGAATGGGATCTGAAGCCCTTTCCGATCTTGGGTTTCTGCACTATCCTCAACTATACTCGTGGGCCAATATCCCATCACCTTTAGTTTGGACACAAGCTCAGCCTTACTACTTGCCTCTTGTGTGTTGTTGACCACCGTGCCGGTACTGGTCAAGGCTTCGTAACGGAATCTTGGCATCAGGAATTCTCTCCTGTAACACGTAAAGTCATTACGCACTACGCATCACGATTCACATCTCAACTTTCATATCACTTCGCCGATGTCAAACTCATCCTCTTGAGTGAGCCGTACAATTTCCTCGATCGTTGTGTAACCAGCGACCGCTTTTCTCCAGCCATCCTCCCGCAACGTTTTCATTCCCAGCCGCATCGCAGCGCGTTTCAATTGGCTGGCAGAGGCTCTCTGAATGGTCATCTCACGCAATTCTTCACTCATCAGGATGACCTCAAAGAGACCGATGCGTCCCTTATATCCGCGACCTCGACATTCTTTGCAACCAACTGCGCGTGGGATAACCAGATCGGAGGTGACCAGCCCGTTCTGGCTACCGAGTAACTCTTGGACACGCTCCGGTTCCGGAACATACATCTCATGGCAATGGGGACATACCCGACGTGCAAGCCGTTGGGCAATAATACCCTCCAGTGTTGAGGCAACTAAATACGGTTCTACCCCCATATCCACTAACCGAGTAACCGCACTTGCTGCATCGTTCGTGTGTAGTGAGCTAAATACAAGGTGCCCGGTCAAAGAGGTGTGGATCCCCATCTCTGCTGTTTCATAATCCCGGATCTCACCCACTAGTACCTTGTCCGGGTCCTGACGGAGAATGTGTCTCAATCCCGCCGCAAAGGTCACATTTATCTCTGGATTTACCTGAATCTGGTTTATCCCTTCCAATTCATACTCAACCGGATCTTCAATCGTGATAATCTTGACCTCTGGGGTATTGATCTCTTTCAGACAGGCGTACAAGGTAGTTGTTTTACCGCTGCCCGTTGGGCCCGTGGCCAAGATAATGCCGTGCGGTCTCTGAATCATTCGGTAGAACTGATCTAGATTATCTTCTAACAGACCAAGCTGCTCTAAACCAAATGAGATAGATTGCTTATCGAGGATTCGGAGGACGACACTTTCGCCATGTACTGTCGGCACTGTCGAAACACGTAGATCAATTTGGCGGTTGCCTACGCTCTGAACGGTTACGCCAATTTTTCCATCTAAGGGGCGACGCCGTTCCGCTACGTTCATGCTCGCCATGATCTTGACTCGGGAGGTTATTGCGGCCTGGAGATGAGGCGGAGGGTTGGGTTGGTCTTCTAACACACCATCAATTCGATAACGGATCTTGAGTTCGCCGGGGAAGGGTTCGATGTGGATATCGCTGGCACCAAGTCGGACTGCATCAATGATAATCTGATCTACTGCGTTGATGACCGTCGGATCTTGGCTCAGATCCTGTTCGCTGATGCCAAAGTCGTCAATCGTCTCGCGTTCAAGGGTGGCGACCGCACCCACAGGTCCCTTGATTCCTTCGCTGAGAATGGCAGCGGCAGTCTTTCCGTAGGCACGGATAATGGCTGCTTCGATGTCCCCGTCATCCGCAAGCACCGGTTCAATCTCACACTCCGTAACTAACCGCATCTCATCAATTAACCGGATATCCAATACATCCGCCATCGCAACAGTAAGTGTTCCCCCGCTCAGGCGAGTTGGCAAAACTTTGTTCCGGTAAGCAAAACTTGATGAAACCCGATCAGTAGCCTCAGTCTCTGGAATAACATCCTCAAGCAGAATACACGGCACACCGAACTCAAGCGCCTGCTTTGCGAGCGCAAGAGCCTTGGAACTCACAAATTTTGAGAGTACTTGGGTGTGGGTAACACCGGTTTTTTCGATTTCCTCAAGAATCTGCTGATGCTCATCCTGGGAGATTAAATTGGAATCCAGCAACAGTTGTTCTAATGATTTGCCTACCGCATTATGCATTTGTTGACACCCCTCTATCCTTTCAGGCACATACTGGAAACTCGTGTTGTGCATAGGTAGACGCAGAAGGGTGGGTGAGGTTTAGAACGCTGATGCCTGCTAACTTCTCTTAATACAAACTTAACAGAACTGCAATTTTATTTAATCTTTTTCAGTTTAATTCTCCGGTTCCAAGAATACCTTGAGTTCCTGGAGGTCAGTAAGTTGAACATCGATAAGTGATGCATCCGGGCATTCCTTGTTTTCCTCACCAACCAACCAAGCAGCATGCATTCCGACTCCCTTGGCGCCGATAATATCGTCCGAGTATGTATCCCCGGTATAAATTGCCGCTTCAGGGGAGACCCCTAATCCCGTCAACGCCGCGTGAAATATACCCGCAGCCGGTTTTGATACGCCAATAACGGTTGAATCGATTACGATATCAAGCAAGGGTGAGAGGTTGTACTCATCACACCAACCTTGTGTGTTTCCAAAGTTGTTGCTGATAACGCCGAGGCGGTATCGACTGCACAGGGTGGCAAGCCACCGTCGGTTTCGATCAAGACATGCCTCCGCACCTTCACAAAAAAAATCTACATATCGGTCTTTAACGTCCGAATCTAAACCGAGTCCGTCGTAAATACCAGTGGCAATAACATCCATCGTTTCACGCAATGTAAGTTCAGGACCTTTTCCGCCGGCGATGAGCCTATCCACAGCGGCACGATCTACCTGATCAAACGTCTCCCTATTAATCTCTGGATACACCTGATGGAGGAACCGGTATGTTCGGTCCCGCCAATGAATACCATTTCCATCGAGCGTACCACCAAAATCGAACAATAAAGCGCGAATTTTCATCATCAATCACCCCCCATTTACATTGCACATTTATCTATGGTGAATTCTAAAAATAAATAGACACTTTCGCCCCCGGTAGGTGCGGTTTCCAACCGCACCGGGCATCAATCGGAAATTACCGAATTAAAAAAATAATCTTCATACCGTTTGCGCTAAATTTATATTCTATTCTCTCTTTGCGTCTTAGCGACTTTGCGTTAAATGGTTCTGCTTTAGACATTAGGACTAGCAACTTGCGTTAAGCTAACAAAAAAGAAGCCGAGTTCTTTAAAAACTCGGCTTCTGTTGCACGATTCTTAAGCTAACCTGGGTTTCAACCTCTTCGCAGCGGATCTGTCTGAAGCCACCCAATCATACCGATGACCTCTTCCTGCCGATCCTGCATTGAGACTTCGATGAGAGCAGGCCGATCCGCAGCGAGTGCGTCTTGTAGAGCGCCTTTGAAGTCCGCTATCTCATCGACCCGCACTGCATAGGCACCGAAGGATTTGGCGAACTCAATGAAATCCGGGTTGCTCAAGTCCGTGTCGATGGTGCGTCCGTTGCAGCCCTTTTGCTGAGATCCCTTGATTGCGCTCAATGCACCGTCGTTCACAACGACCGTCACGACGTTGATACCATACATCATCGCGGTAGCTAACTCAGGGGAACCCATCATGAATCCACCATCCCCGCTAAAGCACACAACCGGCTTCTCTGGATGCGCGACTTTCGCGCCGAGTGCAGCAGGAAAAGCGTATCCGAGCGCGACACCGATGTTTGGATAGAGGAAGGTTCGCGGGTCCAACACAGGATATTCGGCGAACGAGGCGTAGCCGATGCCATGAACATCAACAGAGAGAATTCCATCGTCTGGAAGCACTTCTCGTATCTCCGGTAACAGGGGTAGGGGAGGTTGAGCAGCAAATCGATCTCGTATCCGTTCCAATGGCTGCGTCCATGAGTCTTTGCCTCTATCGATTTCCTCGATTAATGCTTGCAGAGCCAATTTAAGATCACCGACAACACCAATATCGCACGGATACTCACGCCCGATTTCTCTTGGGTCCTCGTCGAGTTGGATTAGTGGTCGTGGGGGCTGGAAGGTCCAAGTCCGCGTATCGATTGATGTGAAACGAGGACCGATAGCCAGTGTGCAATCGGCCATCTGCATCGCTTGATAGCCCGGGTAACCGTAGACAATCTGCAACGCCAGTGGGTGGTCTTCAGGTAAAGCACCCTTTGCACATCGCGCTACAGCGACAGGAGCATTGAGTTTCTCAGCAAGCTGCTGCAATTCTTCACGGGCGTCGGAATGGATGACCGCTGAACCCGCAAACAGAACGGGTCGCTCCGCGTTTCTGAGCGCTGCTGCTGCTGATTGTAGGTCCGCAGCGTTGGGCGGCGCAGCTGACTGTCGTTCAACGCGGGACGGTATGGAGACTTCGCCCTCGCCGGTAACCACATCCATCGGAAATTCTAACACGACGGGACCCGGACGGCCCGATCGCATGGCACGAAACGCATTTTCGACAACGCTGGGGATATCTTCTATCGTTTGTGCAATCGCGCAATATTTCGTGACAGATTCAAAGAAACTCATCTGATCCAAGCCGTGAAACATCTTGCTCGGATCTCTTGCGTAAAATTCAGAATCGCTCTGTCCAGTGATTAGTAATACAGGGACACAATCTGTGAATGCTTCCACAATGCCTGTCGATGCGTTGCTCGCGCCGGGACCCGGGACCGTCAACGCGACCCCAACCTCTCCGGTCGAACGAGCGTAGCCGTCAGCCATCTGTGTTGACGCATACTCGTGACGGACAAGGTAGTGATCAATGACACCCACCCCATGACGAAGGAGTGAGTCGTAGATCTGTATATTCTGTGTGCCTGGCATGCCGAAAACACAACGTACCCCCTGCGCTTTCAAACACTCAATAAGAATATCTCCACCTTTCATAAGTGTGTTCTCCTTAGTGTTAATATAAGTTAGTAGCAGTTTGCAATGCTTACCTTTTTGATTTATGACTTCAGAAATTGCTATTATAACCTATCTTTAAAAAGAAATCTATTCTTTCGTTAGAAAACCCTCACGCATAGAAAACATGCCACAACTCTCACTTTGGTTGTCAGAATCGGTTTTCTTAGTGAACGCTTTACGTTGCGTTCATGTAATCAAGGCGCGATGGGCATGAACTGACTCAATCAGGTTACGGAATTCCGTGACTATTTCAAATTTAGGATTAGCCGATTGATCTGTCTGCTTGGTTTGAATCCAGTGTTGGTGCGGGATGACACCGAAAAAGGCTGCCGCCTGTGTAGGTGTCTATCTGTCAGATTTTTTGTTGCAAATAATCTGAGTCTGATATATAATAAATATGCTCTAACTACATCACAAAATCGCATGGTTACTCAGTTTCAGTTCTTCTTAGCTCTCAGTTTGTGAGAAATTTCACAACCCGCCTCGAAAGGACAAGGCGAATTTTTCGTTGACTCGCAAAACTACACAGCGCGAAAAATTACCTTGTGGAACAAATGCTTTTTAATTTCGCAAACGTGTTACTCTTTCTGGTCGTTGGATGCCTGTTTGTCACACTTAACCTTGTCGTCTCTCGCCTGCTTCAGACCCGACTTTTCACCGACGAAAAGTATATGCCCTATGAGTGCGGCGAGGATCCGGTTGGTGATACTCGCATTAAGTTTAATGCTCGTTTCTACGTCATCGCACTTATTTTTCTGATTTTTGATGTCGAGATTGTGTTTCTATTTCCCTGGGGTGTGGTTTTCCGTGAGATTGGGATCCTCGCATTTGTAGAGATGCTTATTTTCATCTTTATACTGTTAGTCGGTCTCGCCTATGTTTGGGCGAAAGGAGACCTCCAATGGATCCGATCGATTCAGTCTGTAAGGGAGGAAGTTGAACAATGATAATCGAAGAGAAGCTGGACAAAAATATCATCGTTACCTCTATTGATGCTGTCGCCAACTGGGCGCGTGCATCCTCTTTGTGGCCCATGACCTTTGGGCTCGCTTGTTGCGCCATTGAGTTCATGGCGACCGCAGCCTCAAATTATGATTTAGATCGCTTCGGTGCGGGTGTTCCGCGCGCTACACCCCGTCAGTCCGATCTCATTATTGTCTCGGGGACAGTAACACTGAAAATGGCGACTCGGATTAAACGCCTCTACGAACAAATGCCCGAACCCAAATACGTTATCTCCATGGGAAGTTGTGCCACGAGCGGTGGTCCTTACTGGCAGCACGGATATCATGTCCTCAAGGGTGTAGATCGCATTATCCCTGTAGATGTTTATGTTCCCGGTTGCCCGCCACGTCCGGAGGCTGTACTTGAAGGGTTGATGAAGTTGCAGGAAAAAATCAAAACCCAGACAGTTGCAAGACGAACAAGTGTGCCTTTCCTGAAAAAACTTTTCACCAAGACGGACTTGGACAACAATGCAGAGGCAATGGCTGAAGCTAAGGCAGCACAGGAAGAACACGAAGAAGAAGCAGCCGGTTAAATGTAGTAGGCACACGCCGTGTGCCGTAACCCCGTGAACGAGGGGTCTGACCTCACTCGTTCACCGTAAGAACCAATTTACTAATGAACCAATGAACTAACCCATGTTCAATTTTTAAGAAGGGAGAACTACAACGCTGTTGGCAGCTGTCCAAAAGCGTTAATACTTTTCTGTGACACTACAAGAAATTTACGAAAATCTAAAAGATAAATTTGGAGAATCAACCGTCTCGTTTGAAGAGGATATTGCGGATCCCTTTATTGTTGTTGCTACCGAGTCACTCGCCGATGTTGCACAATACCTCGCCGAAGATGAAGGGTTGGCTTTCGATTTCTTGATGTGTTTGAGCGGAGTGGATCTCGGCGCGAAAGACCCCAACTATTACGTTGTATATCACCTCTACTCAATGACCCACCGCCACAAACTGGTCCTGAAAGTCGTTCTCCCCAAAGAAGAAGAACCCCACGTTTCCACCGTTGAACATATCTGGAGAACCGCCAACTGGCATGAGCGGGAGGCGTATGATCTCTACGGAATCATCTTCGATGGTCACAGTGACTTGCGGAGAATCCTGCTTCCAGACGATTGGGAAGGCTACCCGATGCGGAAGGATTACACAGAGCCTGAGTTTTATCGCGGGATGCGAGTGCCGTATTGATGCCCGGACTTCTATGGAAGACTAGGAGGAAAATATGACTAATAACTGGAGCATAGAAAATCGATCCGAAGCATCAAATAGATTTTGGAAAGCAGCGGTGGCTGTGATGCGCGTGCTCCTATATGGCTGTGCGGCGTGGGCATTGATAGCTCTAGCATGGAGAATAGATATTGGAGACTCTTTAATTGGGATCCCTTTTGGTATTCTAATCTTGGTTCTTTATGCTTTTCGTGGTGCAACAGCATTGAGTACGTCGAGGTCGTTGGAGAAACAATTTCATAAATGGCTGCGCATAGGTGCACGTAGCGCAGGAGTTTGTTTTGTAATAATTATGATTGTGCTTTGGCCTGTCGCACTGATTTTGTCGATCATCGCGCCGATAATAGGAGGTCTGCTTGAAGGTATGGCACTCATACTTGAATGGATCGGAAGACGTTATGTGGATAGCTCGATTTGATGGAAAACAGATCCGTTTGGATGAACCGAATGATGAGCGAGAGGAATGGTTAAATCTATCAATTCAAGGCTTAGAAGACGGGTACAAAGCTGAGCCGGAGTATTCTACTGACTTGATTAAGAAGGAAATCTATCATGGCAGCACCACAACAGGATAGCAAATTTATTGAACTGAAGCCATTTACAGATGAGATGATTGTTAGCATGGGACCGCAGCACCCAAGCACCCATGGCGTGTTAAGGCTTGAGTTGAAACTGGATGGTGAAGTCGTCCGAGATGCAATCCCCCATCTCGGTTACTTACACCGCTGCTTTGAAAAACATTCTGAAAACCTGAATTATCAGCAAATTATTCCGTTTACTGACCGGATGGATTATATTGCAGCGATGAACATGAACTGGGGATTCTGCTTGGCAGTTGAGCAGTTAATGGCTAAGGAAGAAGGTAAATTCCCCGGCGTCCCTGAACGTGGGGAATACCTTCGCATCCTCATCGGTGAATTGAACCGAATCGGAAGCCATCTGCTGTCATTCGGCACTTATGGCATGGACATCGGTGCGTTCACGCCGTTCCTTTACGCCTTTAGGGATCGCGAGAAGATTCTTCTGCTTTTTGAAAAAATCTGCGGTGCCCGACTGACCTATAACTATATCCGCGTTGGCGGGGTTTCAAGGGATACACCGCCGGGCTTCATTGATGAGGTTAAGGAATTTATCGACTATTTTGAACCGCAGATTGATGTGTACAACTCGTTACTCACAGCCAACCGCATCTTCATTGAGCGCACAGCAGATGTCGCTGTTATGGACGCGGAAATGGCGATCAACTACGGAATTACCGGACCTAACCTCCGCGGGGCAGGATTACAATGGGATCTGCGCAAAGATGAACCTTATTCGATCTATGACCGATTCGACTTTGATGTCCCTGTTGGCAGAGATATTCCAGAACTCGGCGTGGTTGCAGGAGATTGTTGGAATCGGTATAAGGTCCGAATGGATGAGATGAAGGAATCCGTCCGCATCATTCGGCAGATCCTTGAGTCCGGTCTTCCCGACGGTCCGATTCAGGCGGAACTCAAGGCAGTCCGTCCACCCAAGGGCGAAATCTTTTCCCGAAGTGAAGCTCCCCGCGGAGAACTAGGATTCTACATCGTGAGTGATGGAACGCCGAAGCCGGTACGTGTGAAAGCCAAGTCCCCCTGTTTTACGGCGCTAAGTGCGTTGCAAGAATTGAGTCGAGGATTAATGGTTGCAGACATTATCGCAATTATCGGAAGCATTGATATTGTCATGGGAGAGGTTGATCGCTAGATTCTAATACTATCTTTGCGGATTGCCTTTCACGCATAAGGAGTTTGAATGCCACTCGGTTTACAAGTTGCTTGGAATCCCGATGCAATCGGGGCTGAAAACTTACATCAATTTCTTGTCCAATCCTCCGAGAGTTGGGCACAAAGATTTGTCCAAGATCACGCGCCATTTTTGGCGCATCTCCCCGCCCCGCTCGGCGAATTAGCGATTATGCTCGCATGTTGTGTCATTTTTGTCGCCGTTGTTCCGCTACTCCCGCTCGGTCTAGTTCTGGCAGAACGGAAGGTTTCCGCACATATCCAAGATCGCGTCGGTCCGATGCGAGTGGGCCCGCACGGTATCCTTCAAACCTTAGCCGATGGGGTCAAGCTCATTTTCAAGGAAGATCACATCCCACGAGAGGGAGATAAGTTCCTCTTTGTAGCTTCGCCCTACATTATCTTTGCCTGTTCCTTTGCTGTATTTGCCGCAATCCCATTCGGTCAATCTATCCTCGTCAGTGAGCTAAATATTGGGATCTTCTATATCATGGCGATCTCCTCCGTTATTGTAATGGGTGTGATTATGGCAGGGTGGGCTTCCAATAGCAAATGGTCGTTGCTTGGCGCAATGCGATCAGCCGCCCAAATTGTAAGCTATGAAATTCCAATTGGTCTTGGCATTTTGACGGTTGTCATGCTCGTTCAGACTCTGAATATGCAGGACATCGTCAAAGGACAAGATGGGATAGCAAACTGGCTAATTTTTCGGACGCCATTCACCTTCATTGCATTCTTCGTCTTTTTCATATCAGCGATCGCTGAAGTCAACCGAACGCCATTTGACCTACCCGAGGCAGAATCTGAATTGGTCGCTGGTTTCCATACTGAGTACAGCGGTATGCGCTTTGCACTGTTCTTTATTGCGGAATACGCGAATATGTTCGCGGTCAGTGCAATCGCCGCAACACTATTCCTCGGCGGTTGGCACGGAATTGTACCCGCCGAAATGTTACCCCAGGCCGGCATCCTCGGTTTTGTCTTAAGGACAATCACCCTCGGTGGACTACTCGGTGTTGCTATCAAAACGCTGTTCTTAGTGTTCATTATGATGTGGCTGCGGTGGACGCTGCCGCGCCTGCGAGTGGATCAACTGATGAATCTATGTTGGAAGTATTTTATTCCGATTTCGTTTTTCAATATCTTGGGCGTCGGAATCTGGGCGCTGATTTTCCCAAAAGATTCGCTATTAAGTATCGTTATCAGTGTAGTTGTTATTATACTTGGACTCATTTTCACGTTCGGCGTACTGGGTAAAAGTTTATCTAAGCAACCTGAACCACCGTCCAGTTCGGCGGAGAGGCGAATTTCTGCTACAACCTAAAAAAACAAAGGTGCACAAATTTACCTCTAAGGAGGTTTCACCATGCGTCACTATTTGTCAAATATCTATTTGGGGGTCTATACAGCCCTCGTCGGTATGCGTATCACCTTCAAACAGTTCTTAAAACCCTCTGTCACCCACCAATATCCTTACGATCGTCCCTTTGAACAGAAGAAAAATATACGCGAGATTCCTAAAGGATATCGTGGCAAACTGCACAATCGCATTGAGGATTGTATCGGCTGCAAAAAGTGCGAGATGATCTGTCCCGTTGATTGCATCACCATTACCACCCAGAAACTCCCCAAAGGCGAACGGCTTTGGGATAGCATGAACGTGGTTCATCTCAAAGATAGGACAGAAATTGTCGGCAATATTGAGGGAGACGAAAAACCAGCACCCGATACTACTGTTACAATTAACACACGCGACAATGCGACCGTCACTGTTTCGAGTGAAGAAATCGCTAATATCGTTGAACGAAAACCTGTAATCTTCTACCTTGATCAGTTTGACATCGATATGTCGCTCTGTATGTACTGTGGTCTTTGCACCGAGGTGTGCCCGACGGAGTGCCTCATTATGTTCGATAATCTTAGCGACGGGATTGAGTACTCTACTTTCGATCGAACAGATCTGATTTACGAATTTGCAAAGCCAGAGATGTACGAACAACTGGGCGATGAATCCACTGAGGCAGAAGCCGCAGACTAATTGGGTAAAAACTTAACCCCAAAATTGCCAGGACTTACGCAGCGCGTTCATTAGTCCCCCTGATAAGGGGGACTTAGGGGGTTAAAAATCAAAAATCTATCCCCATTTGCCAAAATTGCGTAAGTCCTAATTGAGTAATTGAGTCCACCTATGGAATTTAATCCTCAACAATTGGTTTTTTACCTTTTCGCCCTGCTAACCATTGGATCGGCAGTAGTTGTTGTCACGATTAGAAACATCGTCTACGCTGCCTTTTCACTAATGGTTACCCTCTTTAGTATTGCTGGGCTTTATGTTTTCTTACAAGCAGATTTCCTTGCCGCTACTCAAGTGATAGTCTACGTCGGCGGTATTCTCGTACTGATTCTATTTGGAGTCATGATGACAAGTGGTAGCTTGGATCTGAAGTTGAAGCTTGAACGCGGACAGCTTTTCTGGGGCGGTATCGTGTCAGTGGTTATCTTCGGTTTGCTTTTGAGTGTTATTACGAATACCCCGCAATGGGAAAACGTGGACGTAGGTGCATCGCAGGAACCGACAACCCGCAAGATTGGTGAGATGATTATGAAGGAAGAGTTTCTGCTGCCCTTTGAGATTGCCTCGATCCTGCTACTGGTTGCGTTGATCGGTGCGGCACTTATTTCTCGTAAGGAGGTCAGGGACGAATGAATCTACAGAGCTACCTTGTCATCAGTATTATACTGTTCTGTCTCGGCATTTTCTGTGTTTTGACGCGCAGGAACGCTATTAGCATACTGATGGGAATCGAGCTAATTCTCAATTCATGTAACCTCAACTTTGCTGCCTTTTCCCGCTACGTGACGCCTCCTGACGACATCAGTGGTCAGATTATCGCACTTTTTGGAATCGTCCTTGCTGCTGCCGAAGCCGCTGTCTTTTTAGCCATCATTCTGGCAATCTATAGAGAGTTCAGTACCATCAGCCCCGACGAAACCGACACCTTGAAGGGCTAAGAAAAGACCGAGTGCATTGAAAGACCTTAGGAGATTATTATATGCCTATTGTACCTCTTATTATTATCATTTTGCTTGCCCCCCTTGCAGCGTTTGCGTTTTTCGGCCTCCTATCGCTGACCGGACGCAATTACCGCCGCCAGGATCTCATTTCAACCGCAGCAATGCTCGTCGCATTTGTCTGTGCGGTCCTCCTATTCACAAACGTCGTTGCTGATCCAGATAAGTATTCGCACGATGGCGCAGAGATACACTCGCTCACGTGGCTCCCGTTGGGTTCAGTCAATTTTTCAATGGGATTCCTCTTTGACAGCGTAACCTCCGTTATGCTCCTCGTCGTCACAATTGTCAGTAGCCTTGTGCATATCTTTTCAATCGGATACATGCACGGCGACCCCCGCTACCCTCGCTTCTTTGCCTTCCTGTCATTGTTCTCCTTCTCCATGCTCTTCTTGGTTGTTTCTGACAACCTGCTCGGTATCTATATCGGCTGGGAACTTGTCGGTGTCTGTTCCTATCTACTCATCGGATTCTGGTTTGAACAAGACGCGCCAGCAAATGCGTGCAAAAAGGCGTTCATGACAACCCGCGTCGGGGATGTTGGTATGTTCATCGGCATGATGATGCTTTTTACCAAATTTCGCACCTTATCACTCTACGGTGCTGACGGAATTTTCGCACTCGCCAGTAACCTGACCCCCGCTGATATGACGTGGTTGTCAGTTGCGGGTGTGCTAATCTTCTGCGGTGCTGTCGGTAAATCAGCCCAAATCCCCTTGCATACGTGGTTGCCGGACGCGATGGAAGGTCCCACTCCCGTCAGTGCGTTGATTCATGCTGCGACAATGGTCGCCGCAGGGGTGTATCTTACCGCACGAATGTTCCCAATCCTCACAGCGGATTCATCCTTGGTTATTGCCTATGTCGGGGGCATTACGGCGTTAGTTGCAGCAACCATTGCCATTGTGCGGTTTGATATTAAGCGGGTCCTTGCCTATTCAACTATTAGCCAACTGGGATATATGATGTTGGCAATTGGGGCAGGAAGTTATGTTGCAGGGCTTTTCCATCTCACAACACACGCGTTTTTCAAAGCGCTGCTATTTCTCGGATCTGGTAGCGTCATCCACGCCTTCCATGCCGCGCATCATGCTCACGACCATGACCACGCGCACGATGACAATCATGACCATGATCACGCTACCTCTTTCGATAGTTTTGGTATTGATCCGGCACAGGATATGCGCCACATGGGAGGGCTTAGACACAAGATGCCCATCACCTTCGTGACGATGTTAATTGCAACATTGTCAATCGCCGGTGTGCCATATATCTTCTCCGGGTTCTGGAGCAAGGATGCTGTCCTCGTTGAGGTGCTTTACAGAGCGATCTCTTGGGATTCGGTGCATCACTATATTCTGTTTGGCATGGCCGCACTCGCAGCCGTTATCACCGCATTTTATATGTTCCGCCTTATCTTTATGACTTTCACCGGAGAACCTCGAAATCAAGAAATGCACGACGGGGCACACGAATCACCATGGAAAATGGCGATCCCGTTAATCATCTTAGCAGTGCTTAGTTTCCCAATCGTCAATAAGTGGTCGTTTGATAAATATGTAAAACAACCGGAACAACCCCATGTCCATGCGCCGAAACGTGCGAGATACGATTCAAGTCAAGGTGTCTTGCACGCACAGTTAGGACTTTCCGACGCATACGCTGCGGAAGATGCACACAGCGAAGACGGGCATCATGACGATGCAGCAGGGCATCATAGCCCAGACCACGATAGGGCGCACAACATTGTAGTGCCGTTATCGTTTGTTATCGTCATCGTTGGTATTGGGTTATCCGCACTTTTCTACTACTGGAGAAAATTCTCTGCTGATGCCGTTGCAGCAAGGCTACGCCCGATTTACACGTTGCTATGGAACAAATACTATTTTGATGAATTGTACGATGGCGTACTTGTCGCGCTTACTGTCGCAGGTTCAAAAGTTCTTGGACTGTTCGACTTGCGGTGCATTGATGGAATTGTCAATGGAGTCGGTGTTGCTGTACAAGCAGGCTGTGCTCGAGTCGCAGGATGGTTCGATAATACTTTCGTGGATGGGTTGGTCAATTTGGTCGCTCGAATTACTTGGTCCGTCGGTGGTAGGATCAGACGGGTGCAAACGGGCATGATCCAAAATTACCTGCTGGCAGTTTTGGGTGGCGTTGTGCTTTTAATTTTAATTTTCCGTGCTTTATTCTAACGCAAGTTGCTATTTATGAAAAATGTCCTAGAACAGAAGAATGGACACTGAATAGAGACCATCACCGCTTGCAGTAGATTGACAAATCCACTGCATACGTATAAGGATGGCTTGGATAAATATATCCAAGCCGAGCAAGTCTGACAACTTAGCAACTTAGGTTATTCTAGGTTAAGTGAGCGGTCGAACCAACAGGTTTTTCAGGAATACAGGTGTGGACTAAATAAATCTCGACTCAATTTTTAGGAGGATTTGGCTGGATGCTATCGTTGATGATTTTTATCCCTCTGCTAGGGATGCTTGTGGTGCTGTTTGCTATTCGGCGAGAACAGGAGGAACTCGCTAAGCGCGTGACGTTTATTATTACGCTGATCCCGTTGCTGATTGCAGTCTTTCTCTTTATCGATTATGACCGATCCGCGTCGGGGCATCAGTATGAAGAGGACATGATGTGGATAAATGCATTCAATATCCGCTACCATGTTGGGATTGACGGACTAAGCGTTACATTGGTGCTTTTGACAGCACTGCTAGGCCCGATATGTGTACTCGCCTCGTGGAAAATCGAAAAAGGAATCAAAGCGTACCTTGCGCTGTTTCTGCTCTTGGAAACGGGGATGATCGGTTTCTTCTGCGCTCTGGATATGTTCCTATTTTACGTCTTCTTTGAGCTAACCCTGCTCCCCATGTATTTCCTGATCGGGGTATGGGGCGGACCGAGACGTGAGTATGCGGCAATTAAGTTTTTCCTGTATACGCTCTTCGGCAGCGTGCTTATGCTTATCGCTATGATTGCCGTCTATCTCAAGGGTGGTACCTTTGATATTCCAACTTTGATTGAACTTGCCAAGACCCCAGGTCATGCGCTTGCAGATCCTACATTCCAGATATGGGCGTTTCTCGGTTTCTTCATCGGTTTCGCAGTTAAAGTGCCAATCTTCCCCTTCCATACATGGCTGCCCGATGCTCACGTAGAAGCGCCAACTGCCATTAGCGTCATCCTTGCTGGTATCCTTTTGAAGATGGGGACTTATGGACTCGTTCGTGTCAACTTTGCGATGTTGCCTGAGGGAATGGACTTTTTCTGTAATGGTGAAGGTACATGGGGAAACTCCTTAGCAATCCTTGGCTTTATCAACATCGTCTACGGTTCGCTCTGTGCATTAGCGCAGACTGACTTCAAGAAACTTGTTGCCTACTCTAGTATTGGTCACATGGGGTTTGTCCTCATAGGGCTTGCAGCGCGAAATGAAAGC
The DNA here is from genome assembly GCA_965204355.1 of Candidatus Poribacteria bacterium. Taxonomy (GTDB): domain Bacteria; phylum Poribacteria; class WGA-4E; order WGA-4E; family PCPOR2b; genus PCPOR2b. The sequence goes on along the minus strand of OZ241983.1, from coordinate 4,114,347 downwards.
GGATTAACCGGTGCTATTCTTCAGATGTTCAACCACGGCGTAATCAGCGCAATGCTCTTTCTTTTGGTCGGTGTCGTTTATGATCGGGCGCATCACCGTGAAATCAACGGGTTCGGCGGACTCGGCAGCAAAATGCCAATATACACCGGCATCACAACACTGGCATTTATGGCGTCCTTGGGACTACCGGGGCTCAGCGGTTTCGTGGGCGAAGCGTTGTCTCTGCTTGGCGCATACAGTAAATTCAAGGTGCTAACAATCCTCTCAACCGCTGGGATTGTTGTTGGTGCCGCTTACTTCCTCTGGACATTACAGCGTGTCTTTCTCGGAGAGTTGAATCCGAAATACGAAGCCATCACCGAGATCAATGGGCGTGAAATCGCAACCTTGGTACCGTTGGGCATTCTTACGATTGTGCTGGGCGTCTGGCCCTCAATCGCCATTGATATGTTTAGAGAAGCTGTGAGCATCCTACCGCTTGTACAATAAGGGGAGACTCCGTTGGAAAACATTGCAAGTATTCCTTACTTTATACCAGAAATTGTTTTAGTTGTCTTTGCGGTGATCGTCATCCTATATGATCTGGTGTCAAAAAAACAAGGTGGCGACGGGGCTGCCTATATAGCGCTCGTCGGGCTTGTGATAGCGGTGATCACAGCACTTGTAATTGGATCCGAAGACCGCTCCCTGTTCCTTGGCATGGTCCGACTCGATAGTTTCGCCATGTTCTTTAAAATTATTATCTCCGTTGCAACCGCTGCAACGATTCTATTTTCGATTCGGTCTGTTGAACTCGATCCGGAGACGAGGGGCGAATACTACGCACTGCTGGTGGCGGTTACGCTAGGCATGTATCTGATGGCGTCGTCAACCCATCTCCTGATGATTTACCTGTCGCTCGAGACCGTCAGTCTGACCTCCTACATCCTCGCCGGATTCCTGACGCATAGCCCACGTTCAAGCGAAGCCGCGTTCAAATATATCACCTTTGGCGCGATATCATCGGGCACGATGTTATTTGGCATTTCTCTGCTGTTTGGCATGACCGGCACAGGGGATATTATGCTAATTAGCAGCCGACTGGGAGAGATGTTCAGTCAAGGTAATGTTTATCCGCTGGCTGTCCTGCTGTCAATCACGTTTATTCTTGCAGGCGTCGGATACAAAATCGCCTCTGTACCGTTCCACATGTGGTCGCCCGATGTCTACGAAGGGGCCCCAATCCCGATTACAGCATTTCTATCTGTCGCCTCCAAAGCCGCGGGGTTCGCACTCTTTATTCGCCTTTTCTACTCAGGCTTCAAGTCAGCAGATGCTTCCATTGATTGGTCTATGATGCTCGCTGTTGTCTCCGCCTTAACGATGACCGTTGGCAATCTTGCCGCACTGCCCCAGCAGAATGTCAAGCGTCTCCTCGCTTATTCAAGTATATCGCACGGCGGTTTTCTACTCATGGGAGGTGTTTTACTAACAAGCGAAGGACTTCAGGCAATCCTGATCTACCTGATTATCTATCTGTTCATGAACCTCGGCGCATTCTTTGTGGTTATCCTCATTGCAAATGAAGTCGGCAGTGAAACAATTGACGGCTACCGTGGACTGGTCTCCCGGGCGCCGCTCATCGCAGTGTCCATGGCAATCTTCCTTTTCTCTCTGACCGGGCTGCCGCCCCTTGCAGGCTTCGCAGGGAAATGGATCCTTTTTGCCGCCGTCATCAAAGAAAAACTCTACTGGTTGGCAGTCATTGGTCTGCTTAACAGCGTTGTAGCACTTTACTACTATGTCCGAATCGTCAAGGCAATGTTCCTTGAAACGTCCGATGACACCGAGTCCCTCTCTTTCTCCCCCGGTAGTCTTGTCCTACTCCTAATCTTTGTTGTTCCAACCCTCCTGCTTGGCATCTATTGGAACCCACTGTACGAACTCTCTAGAGCCTCCCTCGGAAAACTGATGGGCTAAGAGTAATTGCTTTCCTACTTTCTTACCTAAATATTATAATAAAAAAGGGCAACCTCTTGGGGTTGCCCTTTTTTATTTATAGTGAATTATAGAAATAAGTGGACATTTGCCAATAGCTCTGACCTTCGAGAAGTTTCCACAGTCCCCCTGATAAGGGGGATTTAGGGTTGGTCGTACATCGAAGGTGTATAAGTAATTGTGGAATTCACCATAAATATTTAACCCCTGTCCCTAAAGCCGGCCTCCCATCCAACAAACCCAACTCAAGAGAAAATAAGAAATTTCTGGTTGATGCTGCAACCGTTTTTTGATACACTGTTGAGAATGAGAAGCAAACTTCCGGAACTTGTACTTTTTTATACAAACCGGAGATTTGTCTGCTACGGATTCCTTTCTTTTCTTTGAGGAGAAGCTATGAAAGCAAAACTCGGTTTTATTGGAACAGGCGGTATGGCAGGGGCTCACATGAGGAACCTGCAAACCTTCGACGATATAGAATTTACCGCCATGTGCGATGTGTCGGAGGAACGGGCAAAAGGATCTGCGGAGAAATATGGGGGCAATGTCTACACAGACTTCCGTGAGATGTACGATAAAGAAGACCTCGACGCCGTGTATATCTGTACGCCACCCTTTGCACACGGGGAACAAGAACGGATCGCGTGTGAGCAAGGCATTCCGATGTTCATTGAGAAGCCGATCGCTGCGGACCTAGAGCAGGCGGTTATCATCAATGAGGATGTCCGGCGAAGTGGAGTGATTACCAGTGTTGGATATCACTGGCGCTATGGTGGAAATGCACAACACGCAAAGTCGCTTCTCGACAAAGAATCGCCTGTCCTCGGTGCATTGGGATACTGGATGGGTGGACTGCCTGGCACCCTCTGGTGGAGAATCCGAGCTCAGTCGGGTGGGCAGCATGTCGAACAGACAACGCATATCTTTGACCTAGCGCGCTTTCTTCTCGGAGACGCTAAAACCGTACACGGAGTTGCCACCCGTGGCAGCATGACAGATATTCCGCAGTACGATGTCGACGATCTCAGCATGGTCAATATCGAATTCGAGAGCGGTGCAATCGCCAATATTGCATCATGTTGTGCGATGGATGGTTGGAATCGGGTACAACTTGAGGTCTTCTGTCGAGGACTGGTTGTGACTGTTGGCGGACCTAACACCATCAATCGGAAAGGTGAGGAGGAATCACTGCCCGAAAGCGGCGGACAAGACCGAGACCGCGTGTTTATCGATGCGGTAAAGACTGGTGATTCGTCCAAAATCCTGTCGCCTTACAGCGATGCATTGAAGACACTCCGCATTATGATGGCGGCGAGTACATCGTTTGAAACCGGCAAAGCGGTAGATCTATAAGAGTGTGTTTGTTAGTGTAGGAGTCTTTTGTAAAGCACCCTCACATCGATTCTCAACTCTGGTTGGGAACTTAAAAGGAGAAAGGAATGGGTTCAATTAATCAATCAATCTGTTACGGCTGCTTCACTCGTGACGATGCCTCTCCCGAACAGGTTATCCAAGAAGCAGCGAAGATTGGGTATAAATCCGTAGAAATGGCACCGCCAGAATATTGGCCCCTCGTGCGCGAAAATGGCATGCGCGTAGCTATTATCGTTGGCCATCAATCTCTGCCCGATGGTCTCAACAAGCGTGAAAACCATGATCGAATCGAGGGAGAAATTCTGGAGAATATCGACGTTGCTGCCGCCAATGATATCCCCGGTCTCATCTGCTTTTCCGGTAATCGCGAAGGAAAATCAGAGGAAGAGGGACGGGATAACACCATCGAAGGTCTCTTGCGCGTTGCCAAGGCAGCCGAAGAAAAAGGGGTCAATCTCTGCATTGAACTGCTCAATAGCAAGGTAAATCACCCCGACTATCAATGCGATCGCACCCCTTGGGGTGTCGAGGTCTGCAAAGGTGTCAACTCACCGCGTGTCTCGCTGCTTTATGACATCTACCACATGCAAATTATGGAAGGTGACCTCGTCCGGACAATTCAGGAAAGCATTGATTATATCGGGCATTTCCACACAGCGGGCAATCCGGGGCGGAAAGACCTAGACGATGAGCAGGAAATCTATTATCCACCGGTCATGCGCGCAATCGCCGAGACAGATTACGACCTTTACGTAGGACATGAATTTGTTCCGAAAGGCGATCCACTCGCTGCGATGCAAGCCGCCTATGACACCTGCAACGTTACCGTTTAATAGATCTATGGCGTGGGAGGTGAGGAAGAATTTTTCACGTCTCACGCTTTACGCATGACAAGATGAAGTGCCTCCTGAACAAACATGACCGTTTCCTATCAAAGGATGAACCAACGGTGTAGTTTGTTTCTGTCTGCTATTGGCTTCTGCAAATGTCTTCTTAACTCATCAAGCCAATACATCCAATAATCATAAGCGTAATCGATTACTGCTTCCGTTGCTTGATGAGTCTCCAAGTATTCAATCAACCACGCAAGAAGTTTCTCCTCAACTGCCTCGTCAACCTCATCTGACGTGATACACTCTTCGCGGAACCTCCGGACTCTATCAAGGGTTACACAGAAATATTTTCCGCTATTGATTGCCAAATTCACCATCATTCCGCACGTGATCTTCCCAGCCAGATCTTCTGACGATTCTAAGCTCTCTGCATATCGAAAGTCCTTCTCTTTCGCCATGAAGTACAAAGGAAGCGTTTGCAGGTAATCCAGCCGCAAGCCTATATTTCTCAGCATCCCGTCGGCGATTTCGACCTGACTGAGTTGCTCCAAGGGTTGTCCTGTTTCAGTCTTTGATCTGACGACAACGGTGACTTCACCTACAATCAGAATCTCGTCCATCAGCGCTAACAGGAAATCCTCTTCAATCTGGCTCAATATCGGCATGTCCATTACCGCTTCAGGGTGCCCTCCAAGCTGCACCATTCCCGACTCGGCGATAGTAAGTCGTGCACGCTGTCGGATATCTTTAGCATCCCGCTTCAATTTGGTTATCAGGGTATTCCCAATCTGATAAAAGCGGATCATGTCGTTACAGCTTAGCAGGTGTCTTGCTCGAATGAGATCGAGTTGGCTGCCATGCTCAAGCCCAAGATTAAGCCGAAGAACCACATCCCGTGCAACTGTTCGCAGTTCGGAGAGCTTAGATATGTCAACCGGCTCCATAACTGAGCGTTTGTTCATGATGGAGACGATTTGGCGATTAATCTCATCAATCCGCTCGATTGGAACATCCTCCAGTTCCTGAAGCTGAGATAACGCTCTAAACAGAAACAATCGTGGGTCATATTCGATAAGCGAACCTGTATTTACCATTGATGATATTCCTTAGTGCGTCGTGTAGTGTGCTGACACGTTTATTCGTCTAACTGGAGGTTATCAAGGTCAACTAACTTTTCCAAATCGTCTTCGGTGAGGCCATTTTTCTGGGATCTCTTGGACGGTTCATTCTGGTCTAACTGAGTGTTGTTGAGATCTACCAACTTGTCTAAATCTTCTTCAGTCACTCCCCGTTCTCGATCCCGTTCCTCGATTCGAGTTTTGGCAGCTTCTCGCGTTGTCCGTGCTTTGATTTCCCTAGCGTAACCATCTATCGCGGAAGCATCTTCGAGGAAGATATACTCCATCAAGGACTGAAACAGATCTCCGTCCGCAGCGTACAGCATTTCGATTAACAGTTGGGTATCCTCGGTGTCATAACTTAAATCTTCCGGACTAACGAGAGCTTCCTCCACAAGAAACGCTGGGTAAGGGATCACATTGGATTTGGAGGTGGCTAATTCAAGCCGATTCCAGAAAAATTCCCCGAGTAGGTGTGGATCAATGGAACGCAACATGTTTTCAAAAACTTCTTCTCCCGCGTGTAACATCTCCATCAGCCACGCTTCAAATCGCATCTCATCCAGCTTGTCATTTTGATAGGCAATTAGGTCTACAATATCTGAAAGCTGCTCAGAAGACGCCCCGGACAGAATACCAGCGGATTGTCCTGTTCCAAGGTGGACGAGTGCCATCTGCATCACGTTCTCAGTCGGGCTTCCTTGAACCAGTTCTGTGCAATCAGGAACAAGGTAGTACAACTCCTCGCGGCTTTTGGCATCCGCAACGGTTTCAATGATTACCAACTGCTCTTCCGTGGTATACTGCTGGAATTGAATGGCCGCCTGTTTAGTATCCATTTCAAGCAATGCTTTTGCTTCCGCCTGAGGATCGAGAATCTTGATTTCTTTCATCCTAATCTCCCTAACTGTGGTTGGGTATATCCGGTGAGAAAAATCAATCATGTCAAAAAGCGCATTATATTATCATAACGCTCTATCGGATTGCAAAGAATTATCCGATGGAACCCTTTTATTTTTAAGAATTCGCATCGATTTTGAATGGAACTGCTACACTTATAAAGTCCGTTACACGTCTAAAAACGGTAGTTCATATACTCGGAGAAAGTGCTTTATCATGTGCGATGTGCCATCGAGAACAGATGCCCTTCATGTAGACTTGAATCTGTGTTTTCTATGGGGTATCATTTATGAACAAAATCTCAATTTTGATGTGATTGTGTAAAGAACTGTGAGATAACGAAAATTACTTCATTGTCAAATAAACCAATTCTAACAGACAAGATAGGTAAGCTGCCCGTTATATCTAATACATCTTAAATTGAACTAAGGAGGCTACTAAAATGAATATCTTCAAAACTGGGATACTCTTGATTGCATTGACAGCGCTGCTAATGTTAATTGGCAACATATTAGGTGGTGAAGTTGGAATGGCAATTGCCCTGATCTTCGCAGGGATCATGAACTTTGGTTCCTACTGGTTCAGCGATAAGATCGTTCTGTCAATGTATAGGGCGCAAGAAGCCAGTCCCAACAGTGAGTTATATCAGATCGTCAAACAGCAGACCGAAAAATCAGGTCTGCCGATGCCGCAGGTCTATACGATTCCGACCGATATGCCGAATGCGTTTGCGACAGGTAGAAGTCCAAGCCACGCAGCGGTTGCAGCAACGGACGGGATTATACGTCTCTTATCGCGCGATGAGTTGGCAGGTGTGATTGGGCATGAACTGGCGCACATCAGGCACCGGGACATTCTGATTAGCAGCATCGTTGCCACAATTGCGGGCGCAATCATGATGATTGCGAACATGGCACAGTGGGCAGCACTATTTGGTGGTTTTAGTGGAAATGACGACGAAGATGGCGGTGGAATCATCGGCTGGCTGTTCCTGATTATCGTTGCCCCGATTGCGGCAATGATTATTCAATTTGCAATCTCTCGTTCCCGTGAGTACGCGGCTGACCGTGGTGGCGCAGAAATCTGCGGAGATCCAATGGCATTGGCGAATGCCCTACGTCGGCTTGAGCGTGGCGTTGAAATGCATCCGGTACGCACAAATGCGGCGACCTCGCACCTGTTCATCGTGAATCCGTTGCGCGGTGGGATAGCGGGCCTATTCAGCACGCATCCACCAATGGACGAACGGGTCCGTCGTCTGGAAGAATTAGCGGGTTACCGTCGATAGATTCAGAAGGCTATTTGGTTCAGCAACCCCTTACCCAATGCAGGAGGCACCATGGAAATCCAAACCATTGAGCACCCATCGACACTAGCAGAATTTCTGGAAGGAGATTATGAATCCTACGAATTTGTGGAAGGAAAATTAATTCCGATGGCAGCAGCGAAGATTATTCATGGAGATATTGCAGCAGAGATATTGATTCTATTGGGCAATTATGTAAAGAAACATCAGTTAGGGAAACTATACACAGCAGAAACGGTCTTTACAGTCGGAGATAGGGGAAGAAAACCGGACGTTGCATTTGTTGCCTCGGAACGCATCCCCGACGACTTGTGGCAGAATTTCCCCATTCCCCCCGATTTAGCCATCGAAGTTGTATCAGAAACGGATGCCATGCACGCTGTGCACGAAAAAGCCTTTGAGTATCTCAATGCCGGCACACAACTGGTTTGGGCAATCGAACCCTTCTCTCAAACCGTAACTGTCTACCGTTCCTCCACGGACATCAGCCTCTTGACTATTGACGACACCTTAACCGGCGATCCTGCGGTTAAAGGGTTTCATTGCCGTGTGGCAGAGCTTTTTACTTGACATATTCCCACCTCTTCGGAGAGGGGAATATCTCACTGTGCCGTAACTTCTCGCCACCGTTCAACCAATCTCTGCCGGTGGTTTGCCGCCCAGATAGGATTAAACTGAATCAACTTCACCTTATCAGCGGTGACCGCCCCTTCAGCGACTTCGGCGTTCGGATTCAACGGAGTCCGAAACCACCTCTGCATCAGGTTCTGGGCGCGGACTGAGAGTGCCCAATCCATGAATCGCTTTGCGGCGACTTGGTTAGGGCCCCCTTTGACGAGTGCCATCGCACCAATCTCGAAACCTGTTCCCTCCTTCGGAAAACTCAACACAACCGGATACCCTTTCGCAGGCCCTTTCTTGACAATATCGTGCGAAAAAGCAATCCCTACAGCGACCTCACCGAAACCTACCTGAGTCACGCACGCTGATCCTGACCTGTTGTAGTGATGGACATTTCGATCTAATCCTGCGATATAATCGAAACCCGCATCCTCACCCATCATCTGTACAATCGCAGCGAGCAATGTGTTAGCAGTGCCCGATGTGTAAGCATAAGCCACACTGATTTCACCTTTGAATTGGGGTGTTAATAGGTCATACCACGAGGTTGGCGGAACAATCCCTTTGCGTGCTAAAATCTCCGTGTTGGAGGCAAAACCGATTGCACCGAAGTAGAAGCCTGTCCAGTAGTGTGCTTCGTCGAATGTACCCGGAAGCGGCTCAAAATCTATGCGGGGTGCATAAGGCACAAGTAATCCCTCGCGTTTAGCGACGATGAACTCTGGCGATGGTCCCCCAAACCAGAGCGCGACTTGTGGATTGGCTCGCTCACTCCTGATTCGCACCAATACCTCTCCGGCAGATAACCGCACCCAGTGAACCTGAATACCACTCTCTTCCTCAAAAGCGCGGATATAGATCTTCGCTTCATTGGTGTCGAGAGCGGTATAAAGATGAAGTGGCTCGCCGCTACCTTCCGTGGCAGCCGCTTCCGATGTCGTGGTCCCCAGTTCGCCGGCTAATGTTTCCCAACACCCTAACAGCCAACAGAGAAAAGAGACGCAGGCGAGGAAAACACTTAGGGATGCTGCTCGGCGCATGCTAGTAGTAGGCATACTCCGTATGCCGTAACCTTCGTATATCATGAACTTCTTACGCGTTACGTTTCACGTTCCGCACGGTTTCAATACGCCCGCGCAAAGATAGTGATCTCCTCTGCTGGTTTGCCGCACACAATACAGGCTCCACTCCCACCGGGCTGATCCGAGGGGATACAACGTGTTGTCGCTTTAATATCGTCTTTGACTTTATCCTCACACGCAGCATCTCCACACCACCAAGCACGTGCGAAGCCTTGTGTTGCTCCCTCCCGAAGCGACTCATAGTCCGACGACTCTGATGTATTCGCGTCACGGAATTCGGTGGCGCGAGCGAGTAAATTAGTCTGGATGTCTGTGAGTGTATCGGAGATAGCATCAGCGAGGCCTGACAATGGAACAAATGACTTACCGTCCCGTCCCGGCATATCGCGGCGAGCAAGGACTACCTGATCTTTTGCAATATCTCTGGGACCAATCTCTATCCGTAACGGCACCCCCTTCAATTCCCACTCGTTGAATTTCCAGCCGGGGGAGTATTCATCGCGTTGATCTACCTTTAACCGTATATCCGGACCTAACATGGCTTCGATTTTTCCGATCGCTTCCATGACCGTACTTCGTTCGGCATCTTTTCGATAAATCGGCACAATCACCACCTGAGTCGGTGCCAACCGTGGCGGCAGGACCAGCCCTTGATCGTCGCCGTGTGTCATGATAATCGCGCCGACCATCCGTGTACTCACACCCCAGCTGGTCGTCCAGCAGTGCTGCTGCGTGCCATTCGCGTCCTGATATTGAATATCGAAGGCTTTAGCGAAGTTCTGTCCGAGATTGTGCGATGTGCCTGACTGTAATGCCCGGCAATCTCCCATCATCGCTTCGATGCTATACGAAGCGTCCGCGCCGGGAAACTTTTCGCTCTCGCTCTTACGACCAGGGATAACGGGTATAGCGGCGTCGTTCACAGCGAAATCGGCATACACATCCAGCATGCGCAACGTCTCCTCCTGGGCTTCTTCCGCGGTGGCATGGGCGGTGTGACCCTCCTGCCACAGAAATTCCATCGTGCGGAGAAACAGGCGGGTGCGTAATTCCCACCGGACAACGTTTGCCCATTGGTTAATCAGTACCGGCAGATCTCGGTAGGACTGAATCCATTGGCTATACATGTATCCGATAACGGTTTCTGATGTGGGCCGTACTACCAGCGGGTCTTCCAGTTCTTTACCCCCGCCGTGCGTAACAACCGCTAGCTCTGGCGCGAACCCTTCTACGTGCTGCGCTTCTTTCTCAATGAAACTCATCGGTACAAAGAGCGGAAAATAGGCGTTTTCATGTCCCGTCTCCTTAAAGCGCCGATCCAGCCCTGCCTTCACATTTTCCCACAGTTCATAGCCGTAGGGCCGGATAACCATACAGCCCCGCACCGGGGCATAATCCGCTAATTCCGCTTCCCGAATCACTTCGGTGTACCACTCCGAATAATCCTCACTGCGAGCTGTAATTTTGTCTCTCATTTCCGGATATGCTCCTCTTTAATTGGTAGAATAACATCCCTCATTGGACATAGACTGCTGAGTGTACCTCTTCTAGTTAGCGTCAATTTGAGCTTCAGAGCTGTCAGTTGCCATCTGAGATTGTGTTTCTCTTACATTTTCATGGGTTGAGCTCTGGAGAGTCTATTTCTTTGAAAGGGTTCTGAACCTGAAAACCAGTTCTGCGTGTCTCACGAAAGTGTTCTAATCGTCTGATTGTCATTTCAGCAAAAATTGGGTCTATATCAGAAGTATAGCACAGGCGATTCAGCCGTTCGCAGGCAATTAACGTTGTTCCTGAGTGGGAAAACAAGTCCACAACCAAGTCATCTTCACTACTACAGGCAGCGATAATACGTTCAACCGCCTTCAGCGGTTTTTGGGCATAAGCACCCGGAACATTCTCTTCCATCCGATAAAAAACCTGCTGAATGTCAACCCACACATTGCCAGGTCTGATAGTCTCTGATCGGCTCCGCTCCAAGTTCTCCACCCGTTTTCCTTGCACCGTTTTGTAATAGCCCTGTAATATTTTTGGTATATCCGTATAAACAACGGAGAAATCGGGATTGCCCTTCGTATAGTAGAGCAGCTCCTGTCTCACCGCCATCCAGTTTTTCTGGGTGCCATACCCCCGCTGATTCCGCATCGTAATGAAACTTCGCGCTTGCAAACCCTCAAATTCCCGCATCATGAGCATGAAATCGGGCAAAGGTTGGAAACTGTCTTTCTGATCTGCACCCAACCACGCGTAGAAATGAGAGTTTTGATCCAATATTTCAATCGTACTCTCCACCCAACGGCGAGAAAATTCCATATACTCCGCTAAATTTAATTTATTCAGATTTTGGGTCGTTTTGTTCCCGACACTTACATTATAGGGTGGGTCGTTCACCGCTACCTTTGCCTTTTTATCGCCCATTATTTTCGATGCCGCGTCAGAACAGGTTGCATCCAATACTCCCACCTTATGCCCTTGCACGGGATCTTCCCAGACATCTCCCTGTCTGAGCCTACAGTGGGGGAGTAGCTTCTCCCGAATTTCGGCGTCAGAATCCAGTCGTGGTAAAGGTTCAGTAGCCATCAATTCTCCATTGTCGTTGTGCGATTATAGTGAATTATCAAAATATGTAGACACTTTCGTTCCCCATGTTTGGTAGGCGCTGTTTCTAACTGCGCCTACGCGGTGCGGTTAGGAAATCTCGCCAGTACAAAGTGTCTAAGTAATTCTAAAGTTCACCATAAATTACCTTAGCTACATCGGTTCTGTGACGGTTCCCATGAATAGTATCGTCTCGGTATTGGTATCATGGATAACGAAAAAGAAGGGACGATCGACCCGGAAGGCTGGGGGCAGAGACTTCACTCCCACGACAGCAGTGACAGCGGCAGCCTCTGTCCCCTCTTCGTTCACCTCCACAAAGGTCTTATGTCGAACCTCACTAATAAAAAGGTTGGGACCCATGCCACTAAAATCGGCGCCACCACCAAACGCAATTCCCATCCCCAGTGCTTCGAGCGTCTCGTTAAGGCGTACCTCATACTCCAGTTTGAAACGGGGAAGCATCAGTTCATGCCGCCTATTTTGAAACTGGGAAATCCAACCCTCCCAATTTTCCGCATCAAGATTTCTCAAAAATCTATTGAGATTGGAGGCCCGACTGGGAAGGAAAATGTACATGCTCATTCGGCCATCGCCATACGGTAAGCTTGTTGCTTCAAAATTCTCGCCACGGAAATATGGGTACTCCCCCTCTCGTCGCATCATTTGTACCCGCTTCTCACTCCCATTCGACAGATGAAAAATGCCCTGCCGTGTCCTAGACGGATCGAATTCGTCCTGCCAATTCCCCTTGAAATAGATGGCATTAATCAGAAAGAGCAATGTTTGCGGATTAATCCTATCGACGATTTTCTCAATCTTGCCATTTGTGTTTGTATCAACCCATTCGTTGATGGTTCCCGTCGCTTGCGGTGAACTAAAATCGAGTGCGGCGATCTCCGCCCCAAAAAATGAGCGATTCCGCTCTAAGAAGTCAGGATTGAATGTAATCTCCTGACGGTACCAGATCGAGTTTGCTATCGAGATTTCAACCTTGGGATCAGGGGCTTCAAGGCTGTTTCGTAGCACTTTGTTAGAATTATTAATCGTTGATAGGTCTAACCCATCTATCTCTAGCACCTCTGCCATAGCGCGTTCCGTTTCTCCGACCGCACCGTTATAGGTCATGGTCAGCGCAATGGAAATACTCAACGGGGAAATGAAGATATTCCCTCCGGGTTCTCGTTCCCGGAGATCTTGGAGCAGCTTGAATCCAAATCTTGTGTTGGCGGACGCAACACTTGAAACGTCCGGATCCTCAACGGTTTCTAAAGCATCACCGATGATATTTCTTACAATACTAATGTCGAAACATCCAAATAGACACAACAGCATCATAGCTATTATACCAATCCGATAATTTTTCACGTAATCCTCCTCATATAATGCCTTTACAATTTAGTGACGAAATCCGTCTACCTACATTGGTTCTGTAACAGTTCCCATGAACAGTATGGTCTGTGTTTCGGCATCATAAATGGCGAAAAAGAACGGACGGTCTACCCGGAAGAGGAGTGGTGCAGAGTCTGATTCTACTGCTATGCCGCTGCTGGTGACAGCCGCCGCTTCTGTTCCCTCTTCGTTGACTTCCACGAAGGTTTTATGCTTTACCCCACTGATAAAAAGGTCGGGACCGATGCCACTAAAATTAGCACTGCTACCGAAAGCGATTTCCATCCCTAATGCTTTGAGCGTGTCGTTGAGACTGACTTCATATTCCAGTTTGAAACGCGAAAGCATCATCTTGCTGTCGTCATCCTCCTCGCGAAATTGCAATAACCAATTCTTCCAATTGTCCGCGTTCAGACCGTCCAAAAATTCATTGAGGTTCGAGTCGTGGTCGGGCAGAAAGATATACATGCTCACTCGCCCATCACTATACGGTAAGCTCGCTGCTTCAAAATTCTCACCGCGGAAATATGGGTACGCTCCCTTTCGATACATCATCTGTACCCGCTTCTCACTCCCATCCGACAGATGAAAAGTGTCCGCCCACGTGCTTGACTTATCGAACTCTTCCTGCCAACTCCCTTTGAAATAGATGGCGTTAATCAGAAAGAGCACCGTCTGTTGATCAATTCTGTCAACGATTTTCTGAATTTTGCCATTCGTGTTAGTATCAACCCATTCGTTGATGATTTCTATCGCTTGCGGCGAGTTAAAGTCGAGCGAGGCAATCTCTGCCCCAAAAAACGCTCGATTTCGCTCTAAAAAATCAGTGTTGAATTCAACCCCCTGACGTGACCAAATCGAGTTTGCTATCGAGATTTCAACCTTGGGATCCGGGTTTTCAAGGCTGTTTCGCAATGCTTTGTTGGATTGGTTAATCGTTGATAAATCTAAGGTGCCGATCTCCAGAACTTCCGCCATGGCACGCTCTGTTTCTCCGACCGCACCGTTATAAGTCATGGTCAGCGCAATTGAAATACTTAACGAGGAGATGAAGATATTTCCTCCGGGATCCCGTTCTCGGAGATCGTGAAGCAGCTTGAATCCAAATCTTGTGTTGGCGGACGCAACACCTGAAACGTCCGGCTCCTCAGTGGCTGCTAATACATCACGAACGATATTCCTTGTAAAATCAATGTCGAGACAGCCGAATAGACATAACAAAACTATGCCCATTGTACCAACTCGATAATTTTGCATGTTATCCTCCTCATGCAACGTCCTCTATAATTCATTGACGACATCCGTCTGCCTACATTGGTTCTGTAACAGTTCCCATGAACAGTATCGTATTTGTCCAATTATCATGAATGGCGCAGAAAAAGGGGCGATTGACAACAAAGGGCCGCGGACCGCTTGCTGGTGGCGGACCAACCGACGTTACAGCAGCCGCTTCGGTGCCTTCTTCGTTGACTTCCAAAAAAGTTTTATGTATCACTTTTGCAATGTACAAAAGAGGCGCAATGCCCGAGAGATCGGCTGCGTAAGGTGTAAAGGCAATTTCCATGCCGAGTGCTTTGAGTACGTCATTGAGTAGTACTTCATACTCTAGTTTAAAACGGGGCATTATTAGCCTCAAATCCAGTTCTTCCCTAAACTGAGACAGCCAGCTCTTCCAGTTCTCGGTGTTTAAATCCTCAAGAAATTCATCAAGATTGGAGGAAGGCTCGGGTAGGAAGATATACATGCTCACCCGCCCTTCCCCGTAAGGTATGCCAATAGCCCGAAAGCCTGTTGCCTCAAGATACGAATAATTGCAGATATGGGACATCATTGGCAACTGCTTCTCGCTGCCATTTAGTAAATGGAAAACGCTTGCTTGTGTTTTTGACGGGTCGAACTTTCCTTTCCAGCCGCCCTTAAAATAGATGGCGTTAATCAGGAACATAACTTCGTAATTATTAATCTCGCTTAGAATCTGCTTAATTTTGCCCTGTGTGTTGGTGTTCACCCATCGGTTGATGGTATCTAATGTCTGCGGATCGTCAAAATCAAGCGAAGAAGCAATCTCTGCGCCAAAGAATCGCTCATTTCGATCAAGGAAGTCAGGCTTGGGTTCAAACCCGTCACGTAGCCAGATCGAGTTGGCAATGGCAAGTTCAATCTGAGGATCTGTACTCTTGGTGATTTCTCGTAACTGTGCGTTAGCTTGGTTGATCGCCTGCAGCGCCAGCCCCTCGATTTCTAATGTCTTTGCCATTGCTCGCTGTGTTTCGCCTCTAGCGCCATTGTAAGTCATTGTCAAGGCTATCGAAACGCTTAACGGGGAGATAAAGATGTTTGTGCCTGGCTTCTGATTATAGAGTTCGGTGAGCAGCTTAAAACCGAACTTTGCATTGGCTGTGGACAGCGCGTTATCAGTAAAGTTAGCTGGCTTTTCTATAATTGCGCAGCCGTGAAGGTCCTTTGGGGTCTCTTCTTCCAGAGACATTTCAAGACTTTCATCTTCAGGAGATACATCTTCTTCACCTGAGCAGCCAATCAGAGGAATTAATCCCACACATGCGATAATCATCACACGTATCAAGTACGTTATCATCTTCCTTGTTGTTCGCCGGATTTTAGGGTGTATGTAAAGAATAGGTCTTCATTGACCAACCTTGTCTGTCAATGCTTCAATCCCGGGTAGCTGTTTTCCTTCAAGAAATTCTAAAGACGCACCGCCCCCAGTCGAGATATGTGTGATCCGATCTGCCACACCCGCCTGACACACTGCGGCAACACAGTCTCCACCGCCGATGATGCTCACTGCATTCGATTCAGCAACCCGTCTCGCAATCTCAAGCGTACCTCTCGCAAACCGATCAAACTCATACACACCCAACGGACCGTTCCAGATAATCGTCCTTGCCGTATCGACAATTTCACTGAATTTTGCGACAGTTTCGCTCCCAATATCAAAGCCACTCCAACCATCGGGGATGTTTTCATTAGAAATGACTTGAAAATCGGTATTCGGATCAAATTCCCTACCAATGACGTGGTCTCGTGGGAGATGGATAGTCAAATTCCGATCCAGTGATTTTTTTAACAACTCATCGGCTAAATCGAGTTTATCCAGCTCTACAATCGAATTCCCCACCGACAGTCCCTTCGCTTTGAGGAAGGTATATGCCATGCCACCACCAATGATGAATTGATCAACCTTGTCGAGTAGGTTCTCAATCACGCTGATTTTGTCCGAAATCTTTGCACCGCCAAGAATCGCAACAAAGGGACGCTCTGGATTGTCAAGTACTCCGCTGAGGTAATCAATTTCCTTTTCCATCAGCAAACCCGCAGCGCACTGATCGAAATAGTGTGTTACCCCTTCGGTTGAAGCGTGTGCACGGTGTGCCACGCCAAAAGCATCGTTGACGTAGAGATCAGCGAGAGATGCGAGTTTTTCCGCAAATTCTGCGCCATTCTTCGTTTCTTCTTCGTAGAAACGGACGTTTTCAAGCAGCAACGCATCACCTACACGAAGTTCGGAAACAACCCCCTTGACCTCAACTCCGACGCAATCAACTATATGCTTGACCCGTTGACCCAGCAGTTTGCTGAGTGCGACCGAAAGCGGTTCTGTGGATAAATTCGGATCGAAACCTTTGGGGCGTCCGAGGTGTGTGACCATGATAATTTTTGCGCCACCCCGGATAAGCTCCAAAATTGTCGGCAGGGCTGCACGAATGCGTGTATCATTGGCGATTCGTTTCCCCTCCATCGGCACATTGAAGTCAACACGTACCAGAACCCGCCTGCCGTTAACATCTAAATCGCGTAGACCAAGTTTATCTGCCATCCGTTCTCCTGTCTAAAATGGCGTACATCTCCGCGGTGTCTGCCCCAGTTCTGTCTCGTGAATGTGACAGTTGATGAATTTTTCTATAGATTGGGACGTAAACATTTCGATTCATAAAGCTGCGACTCATGAAATTAGCTCGCCACCGCTTGCACCGCCTTTTCTGCTGCCTCCGAAAGTCCGTCAGCGGCAATTAAATTCAAACCGGAATCTGCGAGGATCTGCTTCCCTAACTCCACATTCGTTCCTTCTAAGCGCACAACCAACGGCACGGTCAAATCCACCTGTTTAACGGCTTCAATAATCCCGTTAGCAATGACGTCACACTGCATGATACCGCCGAATATGTTGACGAGGACCGCCTGCACCTTTTCGTCTGCAAGAATGAGACGAAAAGCGTGTGTAACCGTTTCTGTCGTAGCTCCACCACCCACATCGAGGAAATTTGCGGGTTCCCCGCCGTGTAGTTGAATAAGATCCATCGTTGCCATCGCAAGCCCGGCACCGTTGACCATGCACCCAATATTGCCATCAAGACTGATATAGCTCAAGCCCGACTCCCCTGCTTCAAGTTCGCGAGCATCCTCTTCGTTGGGATCGCGCATAGCGCTAATTGCCTCATGCTGCCAAAGTGCATTGTCATCGAAGTTAAGTTTGGCATCAAGGGCAACGATGTCCTGCCCCTCCTCGGTTTTTGTAATGGCGAGTGGGTTAATCTCAGCAAGCGAGCAATCCGAATCGACAAAGGCGTTATACAAGCCAATCATCAGATCCGCTGCTCTGTTGACCAATTCACGCGGAATATTCAAGTCATAGGCAAGTTGTCGGGCTTGAAAGGGAGGCAAACCAATTGCCGGATCGATGGTTTGCGTGAGAATCTTCTCAGGCCGGGTTGCGGCAACCTCTTCAATATCTACTCCACCCTCTTCACTGCCCATTATGACGAGCCGGGAGTCGGTCCGATCAATCACCATACCGAGGTAAAGTTCTCGCTCAATATCACTAGCTTCAGCAACCAACACCTTGCGGACCAACTTACCTTCCGGTCCGGTTTGTGGGGTGACAAGCTGCATCCCGATAATTGCGTGAGCATGTTCCCTAACCTCTTTTGCGCTCTTTGCCAGTTTAACACCGCCGCCTTTACCCCGTCCGCCCGCGTGAATCTGCGCCTTGACGATATACAACGGGCAATTCAACCTCCGAGCAATCTCTTCCGCTTCATCGGGGGTTGATGCTACTTCACCGCGTTGAACGTTGACCCCATGCGCTTCTAGAATCTGTTTTGCTTGATATTCGTGTATGTTCACTTATCTTCTCCGAAATAGTCATAATGTCTAAAAAGTGTGATTTTTATGCATCGTGCCTCAAATGGGAAACATGCTTACCTTGTGGTGGTTCAAAATCTTCCGCATTTTCGCCGATGTAATGACAGATAAAGCTCCGTCGCCAGCGGTCGTTCGTTTCGTTCATGTAGGAACCGTGGATCGTTTTTCCATCGAAGAACAGCGCGTCCCCCGGCTCCATATCAACAAAAACCTCTTTAGCACCCTCCGGCATCACCGACTGTACGGCAGTAAACGATATCGCCGTGTCCGCAGCCTCTACCTGTAGAAGTCCGCGCCTGTGTGAGCCGGGGACAACCACCATCTGCCCGACGGATCTGTCCGATTTATCCAACGCAATCCACACACCAATCAATGGTTCAGTAGTGATGTACTGCTCATCCTGATGAAGTGCTTGTCCCCTGCCTCCCGGTGGCTTAAAGTATAGCATCGTCTGGCGCAGCACTGGCTTATCGTTGATCAACTGTTCGACGAGCTCCAACATCGTCTCCTGCATTGCCCATTCCCCCGTCAATGCATCCCAGTTGTGCATGTTAATCATTCGTGGATACTGGTGATTCGGATCTTCTGGATGGTCAGTGGTACCGCCGCTATCCCCTGATTTTGGTCCCTCGGCACGTCGGTCCATGTAGTGCTCGATCATTTGCTGTGCTGTTGCCGTAGCAAAAAGACCCGACACTACAAGGAAACCTGTTTCGTTATATTGATGAACTTGTGCATCGCTTAAACGCATTGTTATATCTCCTTAGTTCACACATCACCTTGCATACTTTATACTACAAACAGCGGTTTCAGATACCTTATCGACTGCTCCGCAACCCGTTGGACTTCAGCAAGTGGCGTGTCCGTTCCGCCATGGGTGCCAACAATCTCCAGTGTTACGTAGGGCACATGGTGGATTGTGTTCATGACTGCCGCAAGCGCAGGAAGATCGAGGCTTCCTTTCCCCGGAATCTGTGTTTCAACAGGACCTATCGCTCCCTCACGGCTCTCGCGGTTGTCACGGATGCGCAGCGTCGCAATGTACTCGCTCAGTTGCTGGAGTGATTCAACCGGATCCTCAGCGGATGCTGTCCGCCAAATATGGCTGGCATCAAAGTTGATTCCCACCCACTCACGGTCGACTTGCTCCATAAGACGTAATGCAGTTTCAGTCGAATAGACCGCATTGTTGACATGTGGCTTCAGACTTAGCTGGATGCCAGCACTCGCTGTTCGGGCGGCGGTTGCGTTAACTAACTCGACCACCTGTTTGAAGCTTTCTTCATCATCCGACTTTCCGCCCGTACCTTCAGCAATTGCTGGTGCACCGACCCGCTGTGCAGCTTCGATTACCGCGTCAAAATCCGGACTATCCATGCTAATTCCGCCTGTCCCTGCAATGGCCTCGATCGCCAAGCCGTACGAAACAACCCGTTCTTTGATCTCTCCGTAGTACGAAGCCGGTTTGCCTATTTCCAGATGGGGCGCCATACCGGGACGTGCACACAGTTCAATTGCTTTATATCCGGCTTTCGCAATGCCTTCAAGTGCTTGTTCTAAACTGAACCCTCCATATAGGATTGTGCTGCACCCCAGGGCTTTCATACACTTTTCCTCACGTCAAATCTGTTTTTCGCCTCAAGAATATGTTATACTTTACCTTACCCGTCCCAGATGGGTCAAGTGAAAATACCTGACGGAACGATAAATTCCAATTGACAATTTCGACGAGAGATGGTATCTTGAACTTACAGATATTTTAACTGACAATCTACCAATTTATATCAATGGAGGTTAATATCCATGAGAATGCACATCGGTGGCGAATGGGTTGATAAACCAGAAAAAATCGAAGTTCTAAATCCTTTTGATGGTTCCGTTGTTGACACCATTCCTAGAGGCGATCACGATGATGTCGAAACCGCGCTTAAAACCGCCGAACGCGGCGCCGAGATCATGGCAAAAATGACCGGTTACGAGCGGTATGAGATTATACACAAGGTTTCCGAGATGATGGCTGAGCGTACTGAGGAACTCGCTCGAATCATTACACTGGAAGAAGGAAAAATCCTTGCTGAAGCAACGATGGAAGCCGGGCGCGCAGCCGAGATTATCGCACTTTCCGCAGAGGAAGCCAAACGGCTTTACGGGGAGGTCATCCCGCTCGAAGGTGGGCCCGGCGTTAAGGGAAAATTAGGTTTCACAGTGCGCGTCCCCTGTGGTATCGTCGTCGGAATTAGTCCATTTAACTTCCCGCTTCACCTCGTTTGTCACAAAGTGGGCCCCGCACTCGCAGCAGGAAACGCAATTATTGTTAAACCTGCCACAGACACACCGCTGTCAGCACTGAAACTGGTAGAGCTTTTCCTTGAAGCGGGTACACCGCCGGAAGCAATTCAATGTTTGACCGGATCGGGCAGCGTCATTGGCGATGGACTCTGTGCGGATCGGCGTGTCCGGAAGATTACTTTCACAGGCAGCCGTGATATTGGAGAACGCATCTGCCACACCGCTGGACTCAAACGGGTAACGATGGAACTCGGATCTAACTCTCCACTGATCGTCATGCCGGACGCGGATCCAGAGAAAGTTGCAGCGGCGGCAGCAGCCTCCGGCTATTCTAATGCAGGACAGGTCTGTATCTCAACGCAAAGGGTCATTGCCCACGAAGGTATCTACGGCGATTTTCTCGATGCTTTCAAATCGACTGTTGAAGATATTTCAACAGGAGATCCCCTTGACGAACCAACCAAGATGGGACCAATGATTCGTGAAGATGACGCCATCCGCGTTAGCGAGTGGGTCGATGAAGCGGTCAGTGGTGGTGCTGAGCTGCTCACCGGCGGCGAAAGAAATGGACAAATCTACGCGCCGACACTTGTCGCCAATGTCAAGCCAGAGATGAAAATCTCATGCGACGAAATCTTCGGACCTGTTGTCGGTGTAACAAAGGTCTCCAACATCGACGATGCCATCACGCTTGCCAATGACACTAACTACGGGTTGAGTGCGGCGATCTTCACCGAAAACATTGATTGGGCGATGCGATTCGTGCGTGAAGTCGACTCCGGTAACCTGATGGTGAATTGGGGAACACAGTGGCGCGCAGATCTTATGCCCTATGGTGGTGTGAAGGAGAGCGGCATGGGCAAAGAGGGACCGAAGTACGCTGTACAGGAGATGACTGAGACGAAGATGGCAATCTTCCATCTGAGCGAGTAAGATCTCCAATACATCTCCGGATAAGTTAGCACGGTGCGGCGGGGATTTGTCGAAGGGCAACCCCGTCGCCAACTGTGTTAGCCAAGTTACAAGTACAAACTCTTAGTTCTGTTTCCTATCCTCATCAGCGGTCTGGTATATGAATTGTCGCACATTTCCCGCATCAAACCGTCGTTCAAACCCCGCAATTTTCCTCATTTCTTCACACGAAATCAGATAGAAATCCTCGGATGAATAGTACCCTTGACGATCTTCGCCAAACAGTCGAAACAGTTCTGCGTTGCAACCTTACTGAAGCAGTTGGTCTCGCAGATAAAAAGCACGCTGAAAAACTGGTTCAGCGATTTCTGCGCGCTCTCTCGGATCGAATGGGTGGTCAATCCGGGCAAGTTCATGAGGATTCAAAAAAAGTCTCCCAACAGATTGATCCACAGTGGGTTATCCTCGCAGCCGGCAAAGGAACCCGCATCGATCCATCCAGTCGTCTAAACAAAAACCTAGATCTCTGGTTTGGCGGACGGAATACCCTACAACTATCCCGAAGCTACCTGCCGGGGAGCCGACCGCATATCATCGTCGTCAATTCCCAAATGGCGACACGAGTGGCAAAAACAGATATCCCTGCCAGCGGTGTAATTCCCGCCTCAGCACTTAATCCCGAAGAAACCGATAGACTGTTCGGTCCAAACGCCATCCTGTGTGTACAACCTGACCACCCTTACGGCACAGGAGCCGCACTTCAAGTCGCTTTGCCCGCAATCTCCGAATTGGATGCCGAATGTATCGGTGTTTCCTTTGGGGATGAACCGTTCCTGAACCAAGACATCTTCGTACGGACACTCTTGTCACACCTTACTGTTGGCGCAGATGTTACCCTCTGCGGAAAAATTCCGGACACTGTCGTTGATAAAGGAGGGTTGTTCTTTGACGATGAAGAGAAATTCGCAGGCACAAAAGAGTGGTATGACATGACTGACCGCGAAAAAGAAACGATGCGGCATCGACTAGCGCGTGGCGAAGCCTACACCAACACCGGCATCACCTTAATCCGACGTGACGCAGCAATTCTCCGCATGGATCGACTGCAACCCCACGGCGACAAATCTGAGCTCCACCATGTCGATCTCATCCGACACTGTTACGAAGACGGATTGAGAACCAACGCTTATATCCATCGGGATGAAATTATCTCTGGGGTCAACCGTTGGTCAAATGTCCTCACCGGTGAAGAACATCTATTTGCAGATGCCAAGAACAAACTGGTACAGAAAGGGGTTCGGGTTGACCCCGCGGCACAAATCACGCTGGTGAATGACGACATCGAAATCGGTCACGGCTGCTACCTTCTAGGCCGTATCCATCTCGGTGACAAGGTGAGGATCGGACACTACTGTCGTCTTGAAAACGCCGTACTACAAGGAAAGACTACCGTCGGTGATCGCGTTGGCTTGAAGGACGTGACAGCAGTGGACACGATCTTTGAGTCGAACTCGATTTCAACCGAAATCGCCGCACCGATTACTGGCTTGGTAGTTGGTAGTCACATCGAAAGCAGCCAATTCGACTGTGTGAAAGTTGGGGATTCGACAAGCCTAAAATCCGTTGTTGCGAGGGCAACGGTGATTCCCACAGAAATTTCGATAAGTAACAAGCGATTAGGCGTCCCCGCCAGAGCTGCTAATCACGCAATACACGAAATACAATCCGTTTCAAGTCATATCTCTCAGACTACCTTAGACCAATTGGTCTACCCCGACTATAAAGCCGGCGTATTCACGTTTGGTGAAAAACACGGATTGCCAGATTGGGAAAACCTCCGCCAGCATGTGAGCTCGCATTCGGAACGCGAATTGATTGAACGCGCCACCCGCAACCCGATCTTACGTCAAGCCGCAGTAAATACCGTTGAAGAACTGCTTGAACTGCGGACGGCTGACGGTACGCATGTCATTGATGCTCTAACCCCCGAGGAACTTTGGGGAAGTATCTTCGAGACTGTTACGCTCTCCACAGGCAACCCCAATCCATATCGCAGGGACAAGCTCAGTGCTAGGCAAACGGCAATTGACCTACTCGTCCAATTTTCCGACTGCGATTGGCTGGAGCGATTGAAACTAGTCATCGCCGCTAATATCATCGACTACAGCAACGCAAGGGTTGTGGCAAAACTCCGAGAGAACCCCAATTATTTCAATCTTGTATTGCAGGATGCGATTCATGCATCCTTGGCAATTGATTGCTTTAATCGGTTTCGATCAATGGTGATCGAAGGTGAACCGAAAAGGCTTCTCTGGCTAATTGATAATGATGGCGAATCGGTCTTTGATCTGTGGCTTATAGAGGCTCTCACCGAGCGCGGTCATCAGATCACAGTTGCTGGCAAAGCGGCACCCGCAGCTAACGATGCGACACTTGATGATCTACACGAACTTGCTGCACATCGATGTTTCCCAAACCTACAAAGGCAGATCGCCGTTGGTGATGTGAATCTGATCTCCTCGGGTTCAAGCACCGTTGGGACGAATCTATATCAAGCGACCGGAGAATTTGCCAATGCACTCCTCGATGCGGATCTCGTCATCTCAAAAGGACAGGGCAATCTCTTTACGACACTGGGGTTAAAAAAGGATATATTCTACCTGCTGCTTTCCAAGGGGGTAACGGCGGAGCGTTTGACTGGAGTTATCCCAGATCAGAATCAGGTGATTGACGGATTGATTTTAGCGTATGTGCCGGGTGGAACACGGTTGGACCAGACGCTCAAAGAATTTTGCACGAAAGATGATTGAGGAGGTCCTATTTTTTAAAGCCTAACGCACTCATAATAAACTTCAAAAGAAAGCGTAGATAAAACATTTTTGCTTAAACAGACTTGATATGTTATGATGTGTAATACATGTATTACATCTGAAAGTAAAGGGGGACTAAACAATGTTATCGGTTCAGAGATTATGGAGCGGTTGGAACTGTTAGCAGACAAAACGGGGCGGACAAAGAGCTTTTTGATGGTTCAATTCAACGACAAATTTTGCGATACTTGCGGGAATGAATTGCGGCTAACAATCCTCCAAGACGATTTGGTAAAGCCTTGACTAGCGACCGAGTTGGGCTCTGGCGGTATCGCGTTGGGGATTATCGACTAGTTTGCAGAATCGAAGATGATCGGTTGGTCGTTCTGGTCCTTGCCGTTGGGCATCGAAGAGAAGTCTACCAGTAATGGCAAAACAGCGTCTCTTGTTTTTGGTTGACAATACCATATTTGAGCTTATAATACACGAGACAAATTCCTAGGAGGACTCTATGGTAACTAAACTATTTCCACCAGAAAATACAAATTACCCAATCTCCAATGCACATATCAGCAGCATGGAGCAATATCAAAAGATGTACGATGAATCAGTAGCAGATCCAGAGAGTTTCTGGGCGAATGTTGCTGAACGCATTACGTGGTACAAGAAATGGGACACCGTCCGAGAATACGATTTTGTGAATGCCAACATCAAGTGGTTTGAGGGCGGGAAGCTGAACGCCTGCTATAACTGTCTTGACCGACATGTGGAAGCGGGACACGGCGACGTGACCGCGATTATTTGGGAGGGCAATAGTCCGGACGAAGACAAGACCTTTACTTACAGTGAACTGTTGACCCAAGTCAAACGCTTTGCCAACGTCCTCAAGGCGCAAGGGGTCCGTAAAGGGGACCGCGTCTGTATCTATCTGCAAATGGTGCCAGAGTTGACGATTGCCATGTTAGCATGTGCGCGTATCGGTGCTGTCCATTCCGTCGTGTTCGGCGCGTTTTCAGCCGATTCTCTGCGTGATCGGATCAATGACTCCGAGTGCAAGTTGCTGATTACTCAGGACACCGCATTTCGTGGAGACCGTAGCGGCATCCCAATGAAAGCCAACGGTGATGCAGCGATAGTGGAATGTCCCTCAATTACAGGCGTTATCGTTGTTCGCCGCACCGGCGATCCCGTTGATTTCGATGAATCACGCGACGTATGGTGGCACGAAGCGATGGCAACCGCCGATGATGAGTGTCCACCTGAAGAGATGGATGCCGAAGATCCGCTGTTTATCCTATATACCTCTGGCTCGACCGGGCAACCGAAAGGGGTGCTTCATACAACCGGCGGCTATCTCGTCTATACCTCCTTCACCCATGAGATGGTTTTCGACTATCATGAAGGGGATGTTTACTTCTGTGCAGCTGACATCGGTTGGATTACCGGGCATTCCTATATTGTGTACGGCCCCCTTTCAAACCGTGCTATTACCCTCATGTTTGAAAGCATACCCACATATCCTGATTTCGGGCGTTATTGGCAGGTAATCGACAAGCACCAAGTTAATCTCTTCTATACCGCGCCAACTGCTTTACGCGCCTTGATGAAAGAAGGGAATGAGTGGGTCACAAACCATAGCCGATCCACTTTGAGGCTGCTTGGCACCGTCGGTGAGCCCATCAAAGAACCGGAATGGCTCTGGTATTACGATGTTGTTGGAGACGGTAGATGCCCAATTGTCGATACATGGTGGCAAACAGAGACCGGCGGAATTTTGATGACGCCATTACCGGGGGCAACACCGCTGAAACCCGGTTCCGCAACACGTCCCTTCTTTGGAATAGAGCCCGTTATTCTAGATGAAGAAGGAAAAGAGGTAGAAGGCAATCCAGCACGCGGATACCTATGTATCAAGACTGCTTGGCCCGGCATAATGCGAACCGTCTACGGCAACCACGAACGCTTCCGTGAAACCTATTTTGATCGCTTCCCCGGGTACTATATGACCGGCGACGGTTCTCTGCGAGATGAAGACGGTTACTACTGGATCACTGGGCGCGTTGATGATGTACTGAATATCTCTGGCCACCGATTGGGTACAGCCGAAGTCGAAGGGGCTATTGGGCAGCATCAAACGGTTGCTGAAGCAGCCGTTGTCGGCTATCCACACGATATTAAGGGACAGGGTATCTACGCTTATGTCACACTGATGAGCGGTGTGTCCCCTTCAGACGACATCGAGACCGGCATCAGGGGCGTGGTGCGCCAACATATCGGTCCCCATGCGACCCCCGACAAGATTCAGTTCGCGCCTGCCCTACCCAAAACACGCTCCGGCAAGATTATGAGGCGCATCCTTCGGAAAATTGCTGAAGGGGAACTTGATGATCTCGGTGATACCTCCACACTTGCCGAGCCGGCGGTTGTTGATTCGCTCGTCGAAGGGCGGAAATAGCAGGGACGTTATTGATCTATTGAGGAGGAACACGGTTTGATATCCGCACAGAAGATTGTTGACGAGTTGAAAAAATGGAATGTGAGCCATGTGATCGGCTTGCCCGACAACGGTACCGCCCAAATTTTTAAGCGACTCCACGAAGATACCGAAATCGATGTTATTACCGTCAGTCGCGAAGGTGAAGCGTTCGCGGTCGCATCGGGACTGTACGTTGGGGGGAAACACCCGGTGGTTATCATCCAGAATACCGGCTTTCTGGAGTCTGGAGACGCTATTCGAGGTACGGCATATAATATGGAAATTCCCTTGGTATCGCTGATCGGCTATCGTGGATATCAAACAATGCAACCCGATGCGCCCCGTATAGATACCGCTGCAACCTTCCTTGAACCGACCCTTAAGGCGTGGGGATTTCCATACAACACCATGGAAACCGACGATGATATTCCCCATATCAGTGAGGCTTTTAAGAAGGCTCAGGAAACATCAATGCCTACGGCTGTTCTCCTCGTCGGTATCTCCAGCTAGCAATCAAGAATGGTTCCCTTGTGTTATACCGCAAATGGAGGTGGGACCTTTGACGGTTAGCAAATCAGCTAACTATTGATACACTTTTACTATGTTATAGATTCCCTGTGGGCTAAAAATGGTGTGGCATTTTTACGACAGTGGTGTAGCACAGTTTCCACAATCCCCCTATGAGTAGACACTCCTTTTGAAATCACAGTACATGTCAAAAGCAGTTGCAAAGTCGCTCGGAGCAAGCGTTCCCGGAATAACTCGGTTTATGTGCTATCTCTGCGAGTGACTCGACATAAAAGTGGTATCTAAATTGCTCATGATCGATCAACCAAGTGAATGTGTACTCGGAATCGGTTCGTTTAAAGTTCTACTTGGCTCCGTTGAAGTGTCAACAAAACCTTGCCATATAGACTTTATGCGTCGCTCTTGAAAGATGAACTATAAAGGGAGAATATTTCAAAAGGATACAACTTTATCATGAAAATCCAACCTCCGTGCCTGTCAGCACTGCCAAATAAATATCTTGCCGCAGCGATTGTTCTGTGTTTGCTGATTCTGCCTGTGCCCAGCAGCTTCGCTACACCAAAGCGGGTCGTTGTTTTGTATTTTGAAGATCACAGTCGTTTCGATCATCCAACAGGCTGCGGGTGTATCCCCACGGGCCCCTTCAGCGGACTTTTCGGTGGACGTAAACACCATAAAAGATGGCACCTGAAAGAAGGGTTTACCGAATTGCTTAATCGGAAACTGGGGAAATCGGAGATATACGAACCTGTTAGCCAAGATGAATTGCTAGATGCGATGGCAGAATTGGGATTATCTAGAAGGGGGCTTCGATCCGACTCGAAAAAACGAGCACAGTTGGCAAAGTTACTCAAAGTCGAAGCGCTTATCACAGGTGATATTCGGAAGTTTAACCAAGAGCGTGTGAAAGCGAATGCTGGGCGCTTAATAAGACAAGGTGCTCAGGGGTTTCAAAGTGCGACAGCGAATTATGTCGGTGGTGTACAGGTAAGGGGAAGTCTTTATATCGCTTCTATCCAGTTGGAGATGCAACTGTTTGGCACATCGGGCGATGAAATTGACAACCCTAAAATTGCAGCCAGAAAACAACATCAGCTCGGTGGGCTAACCATGGGACCCCTTGACGGGGTTATTACAGAACAGGGCACCGAATTGCAATTTGGACAATCACCAGGACTCAAAAGAAAACCGCGCCCAATCGTTGCGCCTACTGAGTTGAACCAGATTGAATTTGGGAGTGAAAGGTACGATAAAACCCTGTTTGGTATGGCAACGGAAGATGCTTTAAATAAAGTGGTCTTGGCTTTACGTGAAAACATTGGTCCCGCACTGCCCGGTTCTGATGCCATGGTACAGAACCAGGCGAGCAAGTCCGGGCAGCCTGCCCCTCAAGCAAGCATCATTCAGGGATCAATCATTTACGTTGATTCAAAGGACCCAGAAAATACCTATATCAACATCGGTTCCGACAAAGGTGTTACCCTCGATCAGCAATTGAGGGTTTACACAATTGAATCGCTGGTTGACCCGGATACGGGCGATGTACTTGGAGTTATTCCCAAACCGGTAGGGGTTGTCAAGGTTGTTGAAGTTCAAACCGATCGACTTTCGAGGGTCCAAATTATTGAGGGGTTTGGCAAGATCAAAAAAGGAGATCGAGTCAAACAAGAAAAGTCAACGCCATCGGATTCGGATTCTGAGTAGTACGCTCGCGCTACACAAGGCGGATTTCAATCTCTTTTAACGCGATAATGCAGAAAAATCTCGTGACCCACAGCGCGGTGGTCTAGCAGTTCAAGGTCAACAATATCGAGGAAATCAAATCCATCTCCTTCTACACTTGTCGTTACATCTCGCCCTCCAATGATTTTGGGGCATAAGGTGAGATACACCTCGTCAATTAACCCTGCTTCAAACAGGTCGAAATTCACCTGTCCGCCTCCCTCAATCAAAAGCTGCTTTACCTGATACAATTCTCCTAGGATCTCAATCACACGGTGAAAGTTGACTGTTGTTTTGCCGACCTGATGGACCGCTGCGACCTGCTCCAACGATGCAAGCCGGTATGAAGGAATTCGCTCTGTTGTAAAGACCAATGCAGGTGCACCGTTACGCTGAAACATTCGAGCGGTTTCAGAAACGCTTCCGCCGCCGCTCACTACAACTTTGATTGGGTTCGGTGCCAAGCCCCGTTGAAGACGTAAGTCTTTGTACTTCCCATGTTCGGTAAATGTCGGATCATCGGCGATGATTGTCCCCGCCCCAACAAGAATCGCATCGGCGTGACTCCGAATTTCCCGAAGCCGGATCCCGTCCGCCTCGCTTGCGAAGCGAGGGCCCGCACCATCGCGTGTGGAAATCTTCCCATCAAGACTTACCGCCATAATCAGGGATATGTGCGGCTTCATTATCTATTACCCGCTTGAGCTACAATTTCCTTGAACGAGTCGCGCCAACTGGGCGTCAGGGCAGGAAGGTTTGCCGCCTTCTCAGCGGCCCCCGTATTCGTGTTGTCTAAATGACGTAGATGGACGATTTCTTTCACTGTCATCTGCCCCGCTCCAACTTTTGTTCGCTCGATTGTGTCGCCTGCACCCACTTCGCCCTCTTCTAACACACGCACGTAAAATCCCACCCGTTTGCTCTCCAAGAATGGCTTGACAATCTGTGGATTCCCCATCTTGATACCGAGCTTGAAGCATGGGACACGCGGTTGAGACACCTCGACCAATGCTTCACCTATTCGGAAAACGTCTCCAATATGAACCGTATCCTCTGACATGCCTTCCACGGTTAAGTTCTCACCAAACTTTCCGTAGGTCAAATCATCTCTGCCAAGCGCTTGTTTCCAATAGTCGTAGTGTTCAATTGGATAAACGTAAACCGCTTTGTGGATACCACCGTGAACGGTTGGATCACCTTGCCCATCGCCATCAAGGTTTAATCGCCGCATCATCGTCCGACCGGACACCGGTTCTTTGAAAATCCCTGTTTTGATACGTTTGCCGTTATGTAACACTTCCTTGGGTTGTGAAACATTCACCGAAATTAGTTTCATAGGTTAATCTCCTGTATTATCACCCTCGCACCTGCACCCGCGAACTCCCATTTCCCACTCTGTCGACAGCTATTCGGACGGGGATCCGCCGCGTCAATTCCCCAACGTGACTGATCAGGAAAATACTTCGACCCTGCATCTGCAGCCCCTCAAGTGCGGCTATCGCGACATCAAGCGTTTCAGAATCAAGCGTCCCGAATCCTTCGTCAAGAAAGAGCGAATGGAGCTGCGAGCGTCCACGGCTGAGCTCAGAAAGTGCAAGCGCCAAGGCAAGACTAGTCAGAAAGGATTCCCCACCGGACAACGTTTCGACAGGGCGCTCGTCATTGGCATTCCACCTATCAATGATGGTGAGTTTAAGCCTCTCGTCAATATCCTCCGCTTTGAGTTGATATCGTCCCGAACTTAGGAAATCCAATTGTTCATTGGCTAAACGATTTACTTGCCCCAAGATGATATGTGAAGCGAAATTGAACAATTTATTTTCACCGATGGTGCTTTTCAAATGAGCCCATCTGTTCAGTTCTTTGGCAGCTTCCTGAATTTTATCATCAAGAACCTCACGCTTGGAGAGGGCATCTGTCAGATCAGCGATTCTTTTCTCTTGTGCCCAGATATCTCGCTGTCCCTCGTGAATCTGTGCGTCAATGTCTTTAGCCTGCGCTGCAATCCGCCCTAGTAGCTGTGGATCGAATGGGGTTTTGTCGAACTGGGCACGTAGTATAGCAATACTTTCATCCAGCGAGCGTTTTTCTTGGATAAAGTCTGCTATCTCTTTTTCTATCCGTTGTATCTCCGAGTCCGCTAGAAATGCGCTATCATGTGCTTCCGGTGAGTCAAATTCTGCACCGCTTAACTTCTCAAAATAAGCAGCCTGCACTGTTGCAAGATGGGTATTACACCTCGCTCGCCGCTCTTGGCAAATCCGTTGGTTGGTTTGTTTTTCGGTGCGTTGGTTCCGGCTTTCCTGTAATTTTTGGGCCGCTGCTTCACGCTGATCCGCTTTTGCCTGAGTCGCCACGTCTAAATCTTTGATAGCGGTGTCAATCTCTTCTTCGGTTGTCAATCCATCAGTCTTGTCGCGAGCAGCGTCCAAAAAGCGGTTTCCTACATTCCGATAGTCTTCGATTTCGGATTGCAATTCTCCGTGATTATCTCGTATTGCTTCAAGAGATCCCTCTCTCTCTCCGATTCTGATATTGCATTGTGCAAGTTCATTCTGTTTTTGATCTCGTCTTTGCTCATACGCTGTCACAGTCTCAATTTTATCCTCAAATTGACCGACAGCAGCTTCTATGCCGATTCCGTGGAAAGCGTCAGGCAATAATTTCCGCAAACGAGTTTCACTATTCTCAATGTCTATCGTCAACCCCTCAATCTCAACGGTTACGGCAACCAACTTCTGGCGGTTGTCCTCCAACAAGTTACTTTCTCGCGCAATATCTCGTTCACAGGTTGTAAGTTTTTCAGAGACCTCTTTTAATTTATATGATGCTTGATTGTAGGCATCACGGACATTACCGAGGTTATCAATCGCAGTGTTTGCTTCATCAGTTTTTTCTTGAACCCACTCAGATGAAATGTCCACAGTTTCGTAACGTGCTCGCCACTGCGACTGGGCGGATTCAATTTTGTCTTTCAGGTGTTCTATCTCTTTTCTACGTGCGTCAATTTGAGTGACGATGTTAATTCTGTCCTGTTGGAGGCGCGTCTGTTTTTGTTCTAGATGTGTGTTCTGTCCTTGTGCGTCCCGTGCCTCCGTCTCGGCAGCATCTAAGGCGTTCTGTGCGATTTCTAGTTGTTCTTCACCACTAAGTTCAATTTCATCAGCGCAGGGATGTTCCGTAGCCCCACACACCCAACACGGCTGCCCCGGTTCAAGCTGCCGTCGAAGTTGATTAATAGGGTTTGCCAAGAGGGCCAATTCCTTTTCCGCTTCCAATCGAGTGACTTCCGCATCTGCACGTTTACAGAGATGAGATTGGATTTCTAACTTCCCTTTGAGATCATCAAGTAATCCATCAAGTGTAGCAATGCGTTCCTGTAATTCTACTGCATTACCTTCTTCGTCACATAGTCGGGTTTGGGAAGCTTCATATCCCTGTGCAATTGGTAACGCTTGTCTTGCCTGCTCCCTTCGAGCCTGCCAGTCTTCAAGATTGCCGGTTGCTTGGAATGCCTTTAATTCCGTGTCAGTCTTTACAAGCACAGCTTCTGCATTCTCTTTTTCCGCAAGACGTTTTTCTTGGTTATTGGATAGTGTTTTTAATGCTTCCGCTAACCTATCTATTTCTGAAGTGTACTCCGACTGGCTGTTTGATTTTTCCTGTTGCTGGTGCTGTTGTGAACGGATCTCTATCAGCAGTTCTTTTGCTCGGGTAAGACGCGATTGCCGATCTGGAGGGAGCGGATTTTCTGCCAAGAAGGTTCCTGCCTGATGAATATCTTCCTCCAACGCGGTTTGCTTCTGATGCAGATCAGCTAACTCGGTTTTAAGGATATCAATCTTTTCTTTTAGCTGCTGCAAAGGAGGCTTTCGCTCTTTGACCAACTGAAATTGCGTTTGCGCGCGCTCCACGTCAGATTTTGCTTCCCTGTACGCCTCGCTTTTTTGCTCTCCTGCGGCTTTCTCTATTTGATATGCCTCATCTTTTTCGTCAAAGTTGGCTTGATTTTCATCGAATTGCTTTTGTGCTTCCGCAAGTTCAGTTTCAGCCTGGCGAAGCCCCGCATCTGCTTTTCCGAGTTCCGATTTTGCTATATCAAACCTTTGTTTTTCAGGGAGCAGTCTATTCGCACGATCTGCACGTTCGCGCTCCGCTTCAAGGACGTCGATCATCGGCTGTTGATTCACTAGTTTTTCTTGGCGTTCTTTGAAATCCTGAAGTTTCGCAAAATCCTCTGCGCGCTTTTTTTCCTGATCCCGCTCCCTTTGAATTTTATCATTGCTCGTGCCTAATGCGTGGACTGATGCGTGTAAACTATCAAGTTTAGTTTCGGCCTCTGTGAGTTGCTCACGAGAGACCTCTGAAACGGCCCTCAACTCACCTTCTAATAGATTATGTGCATCACGAGCCTCATTTTCTTTTTCGTTCAACTTATCATTTAGTGTGTTGTAGATACCAATTCCAGCTGTTTTTTCCAAAATCTCTCGTCTGCTTTTCAGATCTGCCTTCAAGAACGCAGCAAATTCCCCTTGTGCCAACATGACAGATCGCTTAAACGCATCAAAATCAAGTCCCAAGATAGCGGTTATTTCTTCACTAACCGTGTTTTCGCTAGAACCGAGGGATTTGCCGTGTGGGGATAACCGGTCGGTGATTAACTCGTCATTTTCGACAGAACGCAACTGTCCCTTTGGAGAATTTCCGCTCCGTATGTTCCACTCAGCGAGGTAACGGACCCCGTTTGCTACAAAATGCACCTCGGCATAGGCGTCGGTTTCACCGTGGCTGCGGAGATGACTCGGATGTTGGTTCATGCTCCCTGCCAAGCGCGGCGTTTTGCCGTATAGGGCGACGCAAATCGCATCCAAAAGCGTAGTCTTCCCCGCGCCAGTGGGCCCCGTAATTGCCACAAGGGAAGCCTCATCCAACGGCGATTTTTCAAAATCAAGTTCAATTTCTTCACGAAAACTGTTTAGATTCTTGAGTTTTAGTTTGCATAGTTTCATATTTCTTCCTCAATGAGCTGCAACAATTCATCAAACGTTTTCATCATCAGTTCATCAGGGGGTTCATTAAATTTTTCTTTGTAAAACTGTGTAAAGATTTCCGTTGGCTGCTGCATATCCTCAATCGGTATTTCTTGTCGATCAGTCTCGACAAGTAGTTCAACCTCAACGCTCAAGACCTCTCCGCCGTGTTGGTGAAACGTCTTCCGAATCTCGTCACTAATGCCAACAGCCGGTTGCTCCAGTTTCAGTCGGACCTGAATATATGTCCCGTCCCATTCGGATGACATTGCCGCTGAGCACACCTCGTTGAGGCTCCCCGTTACAGTGTGGAGTTTCTTGAAAACAGGAATCTCTATTTCTTCCACCTGTGCATCACCGGAGGTTGAAACGTCCAACAGATACACCTTTTTGGAGTAGTTAGCTTCGTTAAACCTGAGCGGCATCGGTGAGCCAGCGTATTGGACCGGATAGCTTGTTCCGCTAATAGCATGTGGTCGGTGTAGATGCCCGAGTGCGACATAAGTCACGTCGTCAGGGAAATCGCTAATCCGCATGGCTGTCGCCCCGCCGATCTGGATATTTCGTTCCGAATCTCCCACAGTTCCGCCGTGAACGAAGAGGTGTCCCATCAGAATCTTAGGAATCCCCGGTGCCATACCTTTGACACATTGGCGATAAAATTCCTTCAATCGTTCCCGATAACGTTCCGCTCTGTCGGGTTCCGTCTCGAATGAGATGTGTGAAAGTTCGTTTTCAGAGAGGTACGGAACCGCTGCAATCGCAACGCTCGGATTTTCGGGGGGAAAAGTGAAAACACACTCCGCGGGTTCAGATGCAAGGCCGACGACGTGAATCCGTCCCATTCGTAGAAACTCCCGGGGCGCAGCCAAAGTCCTCGGAGAGTCATGATTGCCGGCGGTGATGACAGCGCAAGCGTGTGTGTCACGGTATAGTCGGAATAGGAATTGGTAGTAGAGGTCTGTTGCTTCAGAGGAAGGGAGGGCCGTGTCGAAAACGTCGCCCGAAACAAGTAGGACATCAACGGCATTTTCTTGGAGGGTCTTCAATAGCCAATCGAGGAATTGACGGTGCTCCTCGATCCGACTCCGCTCATAGAGTCGATGCCCAATGTGCCAATCCGATGTGTGAAGAATACGCATAGAGGAAGAGTTCTTGCTTGGGTAGATTTGGCTTGAGATCGTTATGGTCTACTGATATAATAGACCAAGTTTACGAGACCAGCTCTCGTAACCGGCATGCCGGTGATTTGAACTGCTTAGGAGGACGACAGATGAAACGACTGCCACGGCCTTTTGTCACTGCTTGTTTCCTGTTTTTGCTTACATTTTCTTTAGCTAAGTGCGTGCCGCAGGATTCAGCAACCCGTGGGAAGGCGACTGCACTCAATGAGAAACTTGCGCCCGACTTCACACTACGAAATCTGAAGGGCGATTGGGTCACTCTCTCAGACTTCAGAGGTCAACCTGTCGTGCTCAACTTCTGGGCGACTTGGTGTGCCCCCTGTCGCGCGGAAATCCCGCATCTGGAGGAGCTTTACACGAAATATAAGGATCAAGGATTGGTGGTTCTCGGTGCAAACACCGAGACTGATTATATGAAAGTAAAGGACTTCGCACAATCCCGAATTTCGTACTCCGTGCTCTTAGACGGGGGCACTCAAGCCCAAGTGTACGATGTCAAGGGCATCCCGTGCACATATTACATCGACAGGAAAGGAATTGTTCGCCACCGTAGCGTGGGTTTTGGTCCCGGTGACGAGGCATTAATCGAGGAAAAAATAAAGGAACTTCTCGCTGATGCGGATCATTAACATCGTCAAGAAATAGAGACCTATCTATCCGCCCCACCTAAAATTCCAACAGTTCGTCGAGCTCCGTCTCGTCCGCTTCCTCCTGAGAAATCACGTTTTGCACATCTTCCGCGTCCTGTTTCGAGACGAAGCCGTACAATTCAATTTCCGCAATTTTCGCAGGTGCGTTTACATGGCCAGTATAAATCCGCCAACCACGCACTCGCTGGATGTTCTTCTGCCTAAGTTCCGCATCATCTGAAGTCCGACGTATCCGAATTTTAATACCTGTGGTGCGCACGGCGCGATTGAGCCGGACATCAGTGACCTCCTGGCTAACGCTCTTAATCTCTTTGATTCGTTCCCATCGGCCTTGATTGTCTGCTACCCAGATATCAAACGCTTTCACGTTAGAGGAATGCATCACAACGCGATGGATCGATCGGGGCGTGGGTAGAAGGATCACTGATTCGGAGGAGGCATGATTACTCTGAACGGTGTCCGACGATGCCTCGGCATACTGGGACTGACCTATCGTTTTCAAATCCCCATCCACAATTGCCGGATCATTGGCTTGTACGCCCTCCATCAGTGCGTAGTTTGCACTCCACGTCTGTTCTGCGATGAAGCCTGACCCTGCCACACAGCCAAAGAATAAGAAAATGTTAAGCGCTAGAAAGAGATGTACAAAGGCGAATTGGGAACGCATCTTATCTTACCTCCCGAGTCGTTCTTGGTTTGCTTCCATGATAGCCGCCATAATTTGCGGTTTTGTTGTGTGTTGGACATCAAATTGAAGTTCCTTAAAAAAAGGAACAAGATCCTCACCAGCAGCTTGACTCAGATAGTAAACCAGAAAGGTAGTAGTCATTTCACCGGGTAATCTTTGATGGAGCCGATCCTGTTCGATTAGCCGAAAAACCGTCGGGTAAAAATCCTCGCCAAATCGCCTTTTCAATTCCGCCACGATTGAATAGGAATAACTATAACGCCATTGGGTCAATTGATCCGCGCTGAGATGCCCCTTCCAGAACTGAACCGCATTGCGGCCATCAAGATCCGTTTTCAGATCTTCATCGAGATCCAACCGGCGGAAGCTCGTTCCTCGGGCATATTCGACTTGAACCAAAACCGCAATCCCTTCTGCGAACCATGTTGGGAGCAGGTAGATATTTGTGAACGCATGGGTCAATTCGTGTGCTCGGACATCCCGTTGATTAAACATGACAACGGGAAAATCCATTTCGATCCCTTCAACAATTTTCAACCACCCACCGTCCTGATAGATTGTCTGGGTGCGAGTTGATGTAGTTGCAAGGTTTGTCGAACCGTGATGGGTTTGACGGAGGTTAACCACTAATTGGTGCTTGGGTTCAAAACCGAAGATTTCGTGGACGTAGTTGTAAAGACTCTCCATAAACAGCAAGGCGCCTTTGCCTACGTTCTGACGCTCTTCGGGTTCATCATAGTCCGGATGTGTCAACAGATCAGCGGCAAACGTAAAGGTGTAATGCTCACTCTCAAGCGTGACGCCGTCTGGTAGGACTTCTATTTCGGTAGTTGGGCGTTCAAACGTTACATACCGTTCCTGTTGCTGCCGTAGGGTGCGCGCTTGTTTTCGTTGTTGTGCTTCCTCTAAAGCCGCGCAACCTACCGAGAGGACTGTAATTAGGATTAAACTTACTATATGAGCAGAATAACAACGGTGTAGGTGGTTAAAGTTTCTCATCTGTTGTTCTCGCTCTCCGATTGAGAGGCAAAAAAATTACAGGTTAAGCTGCCTTAGTTGATTTTCCGGTAACGTCAATTCTTTCACTTCTTCAATATGCGTTCAGCAGCCCGTCGGACAGAGGCATCGCGCTCAACTTTTGCCATCTCTTCTAGTTGAATGATAGGCATCTTGCCGCCCGTTTCGGCTTTCAGTGCAACTATCAAATGCGGAATAGTTGGCGGACCAATATCTTTTAATCCCTGAAGTGCACGTCCCCTAACCGACTCAGACTCATCTTGCAGCGCTGTTATCGACGGCGCGACGGCTCTCGAATCACTAGTCTCCGCTAATGTTTCAACCGTATCACTACGGATATCCATGTTCGAATCTTGTAACCGTGTAATCAGTTCATCAATGTCACCCATTCTCCTGTCTGCCAAGAGAAGTGCCAGCCGACGGATGCAGCACTCGCTGGTTTTCAATCGAGATTCAAGGATTTTTAGGGCGCTTTGAACGCCGATGCTATCAGGGAGAATCCCGACAATCAGAGAATTTAATCAGCGGCGATATCAGCTGACCTGACTTGCGCTGCCCGAATTGCATCACAGAGGTAGCCAATGCCTTCGACTACGTGATCAAGATGGGTGTACGCGTAAGCCAAGCGGATGCTCTTGACGGGATCGCCTCGATAATGGAATGCGCTACCGGTGCTATAGCCCACGTTATGTTGCCCCGCGATTTCCGCGACCTTGTCCATATCCGTCGTTTCCGGCAAATCGATCCAGAGGAAAAGCCCACCACGCGGCTCAGTCCACGTGCAAATATCGCTGACATCTTCCCGGAGTGTGCCAACCACGGCACGACATTTAGCCCCTACTGCAGCGTTTGTCCTAGCAAGGTGTTCATCGAGATGTGCTTTGAAAAATTCTGCTACGATTGCGCTTGCTAACGCGCTACAGCCGCCATCCCAGCGATTGGCATGAATCATCTCTTTATGTGGCGATTTGGCTACAAAATATCCCTGACGGAGACCGCAACCGAGAATCTTCGAGAAGGTTGCGATTAAGATGACACGGTTGGAGGTATCCAGTTTGTAAAGGGCGTCGGGTGTCGGATTGGGCACAAAGTCAATATCCCCGTAGCAATCGTCCTCAACAATCAAGGTGTCATATTCTTCTGCCAATTCCAACATCCGTTCTCGGCGTTCGAGCGACAGAATTGCCGACGTAGGATTTTGGTGGTTCGAAGTGGTGTAGATGAAACTGGGCTTAATATTCTGAGCCTTGAGTTCTTTCAGTTTTTCCTCAAGTGCATCCATGTTCATGCCGTCGATGTAATCCATCGGCACACCCACGATATTCGCTTTGAGGTGGCGCATAATGCCAAGCGTACCGCTGTAGGTATACTCCTCAGTTAAAACCGTATCTCCGGGTTGGATAAAGGTGCCTAAAACAAGTTCAAGTGCCTGCATAGAGCCTGAGGTGATTGAGATATCATCAACATTCAACGGCACACCTTCCCGCCGTTCAAATCGCATTGACGCTAACTCGCGCAAGCCCTCATATCCCTGCTCACCGGGATAGTTCACAAGGTCGCCACCTAATTTGCGTAGCGCTTTTTCACTAGCTTCAATCAAGCCTTCTGTTGGAAAGGTATACGGATCAGGACGTCCACCTGTAAATGCAAAGTCTTTAACCATAATGTTCTCCTCTAAAAACGGCGATCGGATTTCCGGATGGAAAAGCTCTATATACTTTCATACACTAAAGTCATAGGATTGTTTCAACGCTTACGCGACGATAAATCCGCGATACCTTAGATTCCGCTGAAGTATCGGGGCAACAGAATTAAGGTTCGCCTTCAATTACAGCGTGACTGACCGTCCTATTACCGGCGCGTAATTATATTTCTTACCACTCATACACTTCCGTCTGAAACCAATTATAGCGCATTTGTGATAGAAATACAAGGTTTTAGGGAGACATGGTTAGACGATATACAAGAATACCTTAAGATTCTGATAAGTGTCAGAACGATACAACGGGATCGGGAAGGAAAGGGTTGACCGTAAGATCGGATGAATCAGCGAGGGTACTGCCTGTCGATCTACTGGTTGATTGACAGAAGTC
The DNA here is from genome assembly GCA_965204355.1 of Candidatus Poribacteria bacterium. Taxonomy (GTDB): domain Bacteria; phylum Poribacteria; class WGA-4E; order WGA-4E; family PCPOR2b; genus PCPOR2b. The sequence goes on along the minus strand of OZ241983.1, from coordinate 4,074,587 downwards.
TGAAAGTTTTAGGACTTACGCATTTCCTCTTAAAGTCCCCCTGATAAGGGGGATTTAGGGGGTTAAACGCAACCAAATAACGACTTTTCAGCAAAATGTACCAATTTTCTGTTCAATTTGCGTAAGTCCTAATTCTGTTAGATTTTCTTAGGTGCTGTCAAACAGAAAGCCCCGGTATTGAGCAATAATGTGTGCTAACACCGGGGCTTTTGTACTACCATTGATTGTTGATTGAAGATCGGATCTATCTCCTCTTTTCAAACAGCCTCCGGAGCGATGAGGTTGTTTGCCGCATGAACGGGGCGGAAAAGAGTGCGGCGTTTTGGTGGCATTGATTCTAGGAGTGTCGGATGCGGATCCCAGTCGTGCCACTTGGTATCGACTGTGTTATAACAACTAAAGATAGCGAGCCGGTCATTCTCTGTATTCGTCCACGCCGAGCTGCTATGAGTAATAGCTTCGGTGAAAAACATCAAAGAACCTGCAGGACAGGAATAGGTGTCCCAGAGAGGTGAATCGGGATCCTGAATGCTTGGAGGGGCGGTGTATACTGCCTTATGGCTCGCGGTGACGAACAGTGTGCCGCCCTGTCCTTTCTTCACCGGATTAAACTCCCAAACTACGCGGGTTAGACCGCTATGCGCCCTACCGGGGACGCAGTGGTAGAAATGGGAATCTCCCGGAAAACGCCACAGTCCATTACCGTTGTGTGGCCCGAATGGCTTATCACCGATTGTCCGGTACATGAGGCTGCAGGATTCCATACGGAATCCATAGCAATCTTGACTCGCCAACGCCGGATACGCCACAAACTCATTCATGAACCCCACGACGAGCGGATGGTCAGAAAGTTTCTGCATCGGCCCACCGAGAGGAGAACGTTCATGTTCGGGGATAGAATCCGGGTCATTACGCAACTGATAACCAAATTCCCGCATCTCCTTAACTTCGTTCTCTGTCAACACACCGGGAATTAATACCCACCCCTTACTATCGAAGACATACTTCTGTTCCTGAGTGAGTTCGACCACCGGTTTGCCGTCCGCATTGGTTCGGGTTAAATCGGTCTGATCTGGATCTAAATTCGCGCCCAAGTTCTTATCGACAATGAACGGTTTCGCGTAGGTGTTGTCTGTTGATGCCATAGAAGAATATCTCCTCCAATAATCGATTGGGATTTAGGAACCAGCAGAATCAGGTGCTCCTGTCTCCCATCTCCTTAACGATTAGGTCGCGGCTTGATTTGTCTTATAGCCGGATACAATGGTGTTCGTGTTACCCTCCAGTACATTGTTCGGATCAATCCGGTACGGGTCATCTTCATATCGGCCGACCGGACGCATCGCCGAATCGTGATATCCGAAACGGACAGACCGACGCCACTTATCGGTGCGGTTGACATTGGACCAGTGGATAATGCAGTAGCTGAAGAATATCACATCCCCGGCTTTTGCCGGTATCGGAATAGACTCTACTTTGTCCGGATGGTACACATCGGTTGGCAGATGCGGCGCGGTGTCGGGACCCATGATGTGTTCGAGACCACCATCCTTATGGCTTCCCGGCACGACGCAAAGGCTGCCGCTCTCAAGGGGCGTATCATCGAGGTGAAGCAGACAGTCGACAAAATCTAGGCCATCGTGGGGATAGAAGGGGTAATCCTGATGCATCGGGAAAGGAGTCCCTCGCTCCGGGGGCTTTGCGTGTAAAACCGTGTGATGCCACTGAACACTCGAACCAATAAGATCTTGCACGCAACCCACTAGCTTTTCGTTGAACATCACGCGTCCCCAAGTCGCTGAATAAAAATGCGGATTGTGCATCAGCACCGCCTTAGTCGCTTGCTGTTCATCTTCGGCAAGGTATTTCTCTCGCCACGGGCCCCGCCAACCAATCGTTTCCTCTCCCCAGTCGCCAATAATCCGAATCATTTCAGATCCAAGCTCTTCAACCTCTTCAGGAGTGAAAAGCCCTTCTACCTTGACATAACCGTCTTCGTTGTACGTTTTGATCTGCTCTTGTGTTAGCATGGAAAACCTCCTGTGGTAGAAAATTGACTTAATTAACTGACACCGTTCCATACCTTGAAACGGTTTTTAATATTCTCGATTATATTAACATGAGAAATATTAAACAACATCCACACTAAATATGTCAACCCAATCTTGGCTTTATACTCAACAAGGCTGTATAGGTGCCTTTAGTTCTCGTGTAGGAGGGATCTCCGAATCCCGACACCTCACTTATTCTTCCTTTCGGAAAATCAAGCTGAATTGATGGAGTTGATTGGACACATAGGCATACGGATAACCGAATGGGTAGAGCTTCAACGATTTATCATACCAGATCTTGTAGCCTCGAAACCGTAAATTTTCGACATCGGCAAGGGTTCGGACAACATCAGCGTGAATCATGTTGTGATAATCTTCTGTCGGTTGGAGATCCTTACAGAAGATAACAACGTACCCTTTCGGCTTGAGGTACTCCATTGCTTGAACGATCACTGTTCTGAGTGATTCGTAAAACTGAGCAGGTGCCATATTTCCCAGATCTTCAGTGCTATCTGTAAAGGGGGTTGGACTATCATCTCCTGTTCTCTTTTTTCGATCCCCGCTGCGCTTCCGAGAGAGCATATCGCCGTAGGGCGGATCGGTCAAAATCAAATCAAACGGTTCAACCTCCCCTAACAGATTCCCCAAATCCCTCGCATCTCCGCAAACGAAACGTTGTCGCTCCAAACCAAGTTCCGCACAGGCTTGGTGGTAAATCTCAAGATATTCCTGCGAGAGATCGACTCCAATACCATGCCTGCCTGTCATTGAACACGCCAACAGCGTTCCACCGACCCCAACAAACGGATCCAAGACAAGCCCGCCTCTCTTCGTAAAAAACTCAATCAACCGTTTCATCAATGCCGGTGGTTTCGGCGACGGGTGCTGCTTCCTAATGTGATGAGCATGAGACTGGGTGCCACTCGTCGGATAGTGTGTGTCCCAGACAGGAGCTGATGCAACTGCCCACTCTTCCTCAGACAGATCGTTGAGTCTCCCGACATTGTGTGCGTCCCCTTCCAATTCCACCGAGTTAAGAAAATATGTCCACTCGCTTCCGGAGAGATCGTTGAGTTTATTTCGTGGGTCGTAGCGCTGTTTCGGTTTTTGCTCCTTATGCTTTCGTTGTGATCGTTTTGGGGGTGTTTTCACTTCGAGGTGAAACAGTAATTCCTGTACACGGTTGTCTAAGGTGGGTTGATCGCCATGAGAGTTGCTTTTGAACCGCCGGTAGTCAAGGGAAAAATCGCAACGGGGTTCACCCCGAAGCGAAAGAATAGACATTACTTCGTCGTGTGACAGAATGCCTTCGTCGTTGTAACTCACCAGAATGTAGCGTGCGTCCGCCTTTTCGATTAGGTCCTGGAACACACGATGACAATCTGGTTTGGAGCAGTAAGCCGATTTCTCTCCGTCTTCATAGTTGCGCAGCCCAGTTTTCCCACGAAGTGCAGGTGTATCATACCTCGCAATTGTCTCCAACAGATGGTAATTAGCGATATACTGACGCGGGTTGTACGGTGGATCGAGATAGAGGATATCGCACCGAATATCTTCTATCAATTGATTCGCATCACCCCGAAATACTTGATGCGGTACATCCGACCGAATAATCTCAGCAGGAACCATAGTCAAATCTTTGTAAGTTCGAGGATCCCAATGTTTCAGATACGCCCCGTAAGTGCCAGAAATATTGGCGACCTTCGATGTCGCCTCCAACAACGGTAGAAGCAGCAGATAAAACTCGTTCTCCGTGATCTCACCCGCATCGCGCCACTGTTGAATCTGTTGGCGGATCGCGTCAATCTTCTGTCCATTGCTATCGGACAGGTATTGCCGACCGTATTCGTTATTCCCTGATGGACAGTAGTTGTGAAAGATAAAACCTTTCTTGCTGGGGAGACAGTTTAACCAAGTAACCACCTTATGGTACGGTGAAAGATTAACGAATAGGCTATCCCCTTGTACATCACCGAGTGTTTCAACAATACCGGCAAATTCGGGTTCCTCGTTATTGGCAATCAACGCTCGCTGAAAGGTGTAGGAGAGTTCGAGGAGATCATTAGAGATAATCTGAAATCCTTGACGTTTGAAGTACGCTGCAACGCATGCCGTTCCCGCAAATAGATCGCAAAATATCCCCTCCTTGACCCCTAAATTCTCAACTATCCCTTCAATATAGGATAGCAAGTTCAGTTTACTGCCGATGTAACGCATAAACTATCCGTATCCGATTGGTTCTAGTCATCATACACTTCTGCGTTTAACACTCAACGTCTTTGCCTTCACTCCCGAACACTTCCAGCCGTTCTTCAGTGTCAATACTTCCGGTGCTTTCAGGACAATAATGGAATTGCAACGCCCGACGCCGCAAATTCGATCGATTTGCCGGCGTGCCGTGATGCAGCAATCCATGCCAGAGCAGGCAGCCTCCTGCCTTGAGCGGCACCATCACCTCTCGCTCTACGGGAACATGTGTGTCGCAGATCTGCCAATCACGCCTGTGGAAATGTACCATAGGTCCCTCTCTATGAGAGCCGGGGATGACGTGCATACAGCCATTTTCGGGTGTCGCCTCGTCCAGTGCAATCCATGCGGCGACAACCGGCGTATCCAGCGGCAAATTAAAATAGGCGCAGTCCTGATGCCACGGTTTTTCTGAACCGATGTGCGGCGGTTTAATCAGTCCCATATCCTGGAACAGTCTGGGTGTGTCCTCAATCAGGCTTTGAACGACAGTGATTAGTCCTTCATGCTCGGATATCGCTTTCAGACGCGGTTCAAAATTCACAAAGGTGGCAATCTTGCGGATGATATCGCGTCTCTCTTCTGTGGGCAACTCTGACCTATATTTAACTAGCGTCGGTTCATATTGGATACCCCTGTAATCTGGATTTTTCCCATCCATCAAGTACAGCATCCCATCCAATGTCTCGCGCACCTCTTCTGGGCTAAACGCATCGTGGATAACTATATATCCGTGTTCGTGGAAAAATTGTACATCCGCATCCGTTACCGTTTCAAAACCGCCCCAAATCCCTTCCACAACTGAATCGAAGTGATAAAGTTCTTCCGGATATAGAATCGCTTGGGCAGATTTGAGTGAGTCTTCATCTATAGATTTCAGCATTTCATAATCCCCTTTTCACATTAATAGGACTTACGCAGCCAACTGTAGGCGGGGCATCTTGCCCCGCGCTGAAACGCGTGTGTCCTAATTAAATTCAGTGATGAATCAGGGGGTTTTGCTGTCAAAACCCCAGTAGCTGAACCTCCATCTCCAGATCAACACCCCGCTCCCGTTTGACGTGATCTTGGATATGGCGGACAAGCGATAGCACATCATGAGCAGTCGCATCATCAAGGTTGAGGATAAAGTTCCCGTGGATCTTGGATACCTCCGCCCCACCAATTCGATGACCCTTTAATCCACACTCATCGATCAGCTTTCCAGCCGAATGGCCCGGCGGATTCTTGAACATACACCCCGCGTTTTCCTCAGCAAAGGGCTGGTTCGTCGTCTTCTGTTTGTACAGATCTTGCATAAGGTTTTCAACTTCCTCCGTATCGCCGGGAGTCAAGGCGAGTGTTGCCCCTGTAACGCAGAAGTACGTTTTCAGACCGCTATGTCGATAGCTAAATTGTGCGTCATCACGGCTGAGATTTACAAACTCGCCTTCATCCGTCAGTGCCTGTACACGCTCGACCAATTCACCAAAGCTGCTACCCCAAGCGCCGGCATTCATAATCAGTGCTCCACCGACCGATCCCGGAATCCCAAGCGCAAACTCAACCCCACTCAATCCGCGCACCGCCGCCATTTTCGATAGCCGTGGAAGGGAAACACCCGCACCTACCTCAACACGGTTTTTATCAAATTCAAGCCGATTAAATTCTCCAACAAGTCGGACGACAATCCCCGTATATCCTACGTCACTGACTAGTAGGTTTGATCCTCTACCAATCATGGCAACCGGTACGTTCCAACGCTTTTTCAGTTGTGCTACGTACGCCAATTCGTCGGTTGTACTCACTTCAAAATATGCTGCGGCACTTCCACCGATACCAAAATAGTTATGCCTACTGAGCGGTTCGTCGAAGCGTAGTTTGGAAGGACTGTTTCGGTTTTGAAGGAGGGAGGCGAGTTCTTCTTTCCAACCCATTTTAATTCCTTGATGAGCGGTTGCAGTGATGTAGGTTGGGTTGAACGGTTTCCGTGAAACCCAACACCATCTGCTAATTTCGCTCCAGAGGAGCGGTATGTCTATAGCAGAGCGATATGTCGAATCTCGCGCTCCAGAGGAGCGCAATGTATATGGCAAGAACTGCTTCAACTCGGATAAATAACGTGCGAATTTCGAGGGATAATCAACGGTTGAGGACCATCCGCGGGAAATTGCGCCGCCCACTCATTCGGGTCATAATCCCGCGTGACAAAGCAGGAACGATGGGCAGGAACAGCGTGTTTAAGTCCTATCCGTTGCGCCATCTTCACACAGCCATCGTAGAACGGAAATTCCCCTTCCGTCGGATGGTTCGTCATAAACCCGATGTCCGGATTGTGTGCAGCGACAGCATTCACTAACTCATCGTGATCTGCAAAGGTGTTGATAGGATCGCCGGAAAAATAGAGCGTCACTCCATCCGTCTTTAGTACATAACCGAGATGGGTTACATCGGGCGGAGCGATATCCGCGGCGGGATGTCCATCTGGTGGCTTCGCATAGACGGCATTAACCGTGAGTGAACCGAGTGATGATGACTCGCCAGCGCGGATGATAGTCGTATGATCCACGTCGACATCTGTATCTGCTAGCACCTGTGCGATACTCTCTTCCGGCCCAACACACCTAACCTGCGATGAAGTTTGATGGATCCGGTTAATTGATTCGGGCCAAGTATGATCGCCATGGTTGTGTGTCAACAGCACATAGTCCGTCGGGAGTTGAGATTCATCCAAAGGTGGTTCGGTGTGGATAAACCTGTCAGCGGGACGGTCATGCGGAAAGTATGGATCGATCTGCACAACTGTTCCATGCGAATCCTTCACCGCGAAGGTGCTTTGTTCAAACCAATGAACGGCGACAGCCCCTTCTGGCACTTCAAGATCTACGAGTGGATGCATCCTAAATCCTCCAATTATCTGTATTCTAGGAGTTACGCAGTTCAGTTTGTAGTAGCGCCATTCATTGCGCGTCCGGACGGGATAAATCAGCCTACTACAAACCTAAGACCTTACTGTAGTTGCCCGATTCATCGGGCGTTGGAAATTGTGTTCTCTGGTGATGAATCGCTAAACTACAAAACTTTGAGGGTCCAAGTGCGTAAGTCCTATACTGTATAAAACGTCCAATATTATGTTGGGCGTGGGTCAAAATGGTGTAGGTTGGGTTGAACGGGAACCGTGAAACCCAACTCAATCAGTGAATCAATGGATAAACATTTTCACGTTTCACGCTCTTATAGTTTCCCCTCCCGTCGCAGGATGTCAACCAACGAATCACTCACGCCGAGGGGCAAATCAACCCATGCGTTATTCCGCCGTTCCGATTCATAAATCGCCATGATAACCTCAATAGAAGCACGACCATCCTGTCCGGTGCAACGTGGCTCCGAATCGTTCTCAATGCAGTTAATCAGATCCTGTGCAGCGCGTAGGGTTGCGGTTTCCCCCCAAGTCGAATCAGGGAGCGGACGCGGCTCAAGGTTCCACCAGGATCCCTTCTCAAACTCTATCGGTTCCGCTTTCCACATCCCCGCGCCAAAGCCCAACCGCACTAGTCCTCTTTCGCACTGTAACTCCACATCCCACCGCTCGTACTCGGTCAATTCATCACTGATAACAACGCCGTCCACACCGTTCTGGAACTGTAGCAAGGAGTAGCTGGTATCCTCCACGCGGAATTCGTGACGGGTACGCCTCCGTGCCGTGCCCAGCACCGATTCAACATCACCGGCAAAGATACGAAGGGTGTCGAAAGTGTGTACAGCATCGTGCAGCAACGGTCCCTCGGTATCAGCGACCCATTCCGGCGACGGCTTACACCCCTCACAATGCGCGACGACGTGGAGTAGAGGACCCAATTCCCCGGAATCTATCAACTCCTTGGCAGCTTGATAGTCACCCGACCATCGCCGAGAACAGTTAATTAACATCTTTGTCCCGTTTTGCTCACAGGCGTCGATCATCGCATCGCACTCGCCTATGCTCAACGCCATCGGTTTCTCACAAAAGATACCCTGTGCACCTGCCTCGGCTGAAGCGACTACCATCTCTGGGTGCAGCGGCGGGTGCGTAGCCACACAGACGATGTCCAAGTCCTCTTTCGCTAACATTTCACGATAATCGTGGTAGAGCGCGTCCACACCCCATCGATCGCCAAAAGCGTGCAATTTCTCTGCGCCCCGGTTACAACCTGCGACAACTTTGGTGTTAGGCAATGTGTCAAACGCGCCCGTAATCGAAATGGGATGCACATCGGACTCGTCCTCCATTGTGCTAGCAATCCGCCCGCAACCCATAATCCCCACACGGTACATATCCATGCCTCCTGTTACTATAGTAGATCTTGGCATTAATGAGACACTCCAAACCGAACCGTATTGCCCCTAGGCCCGGTAGGTGCGGTTTCTAACCGCACCGCATCCCGATGAGTCGGGACAAGACACGGAAAGCGAAACCGTCTATCTGTTTTTAGAATTCACCATAAAACGTACAATGTAATCCGCGAGCGTTGAGGTCAGTAGTTCCTCCGTAATTTCCACATTCGTCGCCGATCTGGAAAATATTCCCCTTATCCTATCCCAATCTCACGCAGATACGCGCGGGTACGTTTAGCAATCGGCAACGGTTTATCAAACGGCGCTGGATACATATCCTGCTCAACAATCGCGTAGCCGTTGTAATCGATCTCTTGCAGCAAGTCTCGGAATGCGAGAAAGTCCACCGCACCTTTGGACGGCTCAACAAACATATCCATTTTCACCGCTTCAGCGAATGGAATCCCTTCTGCCTCAACCTGTTGCTGTATCTCTGGATCAATGCTTTTGAGGTGGAGGTAGGGGATGCGATCATGGTGGCGGCGCATAAAATTGATAGGATCCCCACCGCGATAGGCGTGATGCCCCGTATCAAAGCAGATGGAGACACGGCCTGAATCAGTATCCTCAAGAAATGCCTCTATCTGGTCTTCGTACTCCACATGGGTCTCCGCATGCGGATGAAAAACCAATCGGAGACCAAACCTGTCCCGCACTATATCCGCCACCCTGTGCGTCGTTTCAATGAACCGTCCCCACGCATTTTCGTCAAGACGCTTAGGAGCTATTGCCTCACCAGTAAAGAGATCCGTGTAGGTATCGTCAATCAGCACAAGATATTTGGCATCAAGCGCCGCAAGTCGCTCACCCGCGCCCAACACCTGCCTTTCCAATTCACCCCATAACGACGGTTCCTCAACATTCGCCATTGCAAATGTTCCCGTCACCTTCAAACTGCGGCTGTCGAGTTCTCTGCGGAGGGTGGGCAGGTCGGTAGGAAGATAGCCGTACGGTCCCAACTCCGTCCATTCGTAGCCAGCTTCAACGATTTCATCCAAGAACCGATGCCACGGTGTCTGTTGCGGATCACTTGGAAACCAGACTCCCCACGAGTCCGGCGCGCTGCCGATGGTGATGTTCATATTGCCATCCCTCTATACAATTTCCCCTACTCCCGCCACAATATTCGGGGTTTTTCTGTAGGGGGCGGGGGCTCCCCGCCCGTCAAGGCTAACCTAATGAACCAACACAGGCTACCAATCGCGCACATAGCCAGCAGTCCAACCCCCATCCACCGGCAGGACGACCCCATTAATATAACTCGCCGCCGGCGATACTAAGAATAACACAGCGTGGGCTATCTCTTCCACCTTACCCGGGCGCCCCAATGGGATATGTGATAGCAAACTGGCAGCGTTTTCCGTATACGCGCCACTGGGACCATAAAATAACGCCTCAGTCCCGCGAGTCAGTGTAGACCCCGGTGCAACCGCATTGACAAGAATTCCCTCAGAACCGAGTTCTATCGCCATTGACTTCGTCAGGTTCGCAACCCCCGCTTTGGCAGCGATATACGCGGTCTGCAACCGCAAGGGCACCAAGCCCGCAATGGAACTGGTATTCACAATCCTGCCGCCATCGGAGTTCTTCAGAAGTTCTGGAATAATCGCACGACTGGTCACAAAAACGCCGGTCATATCGACATCCACAATGCGATTCCAATCTTCAATTGAGTATTGATGAATCGGCACTCTATCGCTGCGGGTATTGATACCGGCATTATTAATCAGTATATTAATCCGCCCAAGGCGATCCATCACCTGCTCTGCCACAACTTCCATCTGTTCCGAATCGGATACATCACCTTCCAGCGACATACACGCGCCACCGCCTTCGATAACCTCATTTGCGGCTTTCTCACCGGCTTCGCCGTCGATATCCACGATGACGATATGTGCTCCGTTGTCCGATAACGCCTGCACAATAGCGCGTCCGATACCGTGTGCGCCGCCCGTAACGACCGCGACCTGATCATTTAAATCCACTTTCATCGGTAGTTTCCTCCTACGGATGTTCGCTCATGCTAAGAAATCGTGCAACAGAAACCGAGTTTTTTCGGCAAAACTCGGTTTCTCTTCGTGCTCTCTTTTTTCATAAAACCCAAATATTTTTAGGACTTACGCAGTTGGTTCATAAGTCCCCCTAATTTTCCAAAGTCCCCCTGACAAGGGGGATTTAGGGGGTTAACAATAAAAAAATCTCGCGCCGCGTGCTGATTTTGCGTAAATCCTATATTCAAATGAGACCGACTAAAAGGGGTTGAACGCAGATTTCTATCCTTTTTCCTCTTTTTATCTGCGACAATCAGCGAAATCTGCGTCCCTATCTGCTCTTAGAACTGAAGTGCGTAAGTCCTATATTTTATTATTTTTGCGTTTTACTCACTGTAGTTTTGTACTGTACCGGGATTGGAAAAAGCCCACGCTTTATCTCCATACTTGAGACGTTTTTAGCCTGTAGTTTTTCTTGCAGATAGCGCGGAACGCCCCAAGGGTCAACGGAATCACCGCAGGTGAATACATCGACTGCAGCGTAACGATGTTCGGGCCAAGTATGAATTGATATATGAGATTCCGCAATGACGACCACGCCGCTGACCCCGTCCGGCTTGAAATGATGAAATGTATCTGAAATCACCGTCGCTCCGGCATGATGGGCTGCCTCAAGCATATATTGACGGATTCGATCTCTGTCAGTGAGCACCTTACTCTGACAATCGTAAAATTCGACCAAAATTTGTCGTCCTAATGCCTGCATCGCCGGGTTCCTGCCCTGTTACAACGTCTACTATTTCGTTGATTAACACAAAATTGGGTCGCTTATGTTAAGAAATCGTGCAACAGAAACCGAGTTTTTTCGGCAAAACTCGGTTTCTCTGTATACTTTCTTTTTACATGAACCAATTGGGTACAGCGAAATAATTATAGCACAGTTGCCAAAAAACGGATTAAAAAAAGCAGCCTTTCTGCTCACTGAATACCTCCCTGAATCGAACTCGCATAAGGAATCCGCAGCATGTCCAGCGCCCCCTGCGCTGCACGGATACCCGAATAACACGCCTCCTCAAAAAGCGGCAGCCCCGTCACATCCGCATTTGCAAAGAAAATCCTGCCAAACGGACGCCCCCGTAACAGACGATCCGGATGCCAGATAAAATTCGGCGTCGGTCTAATCATCGCGTGCCCCCATTTGTAAAGGTCTATTCGGGTGATATCCTTTTCGATGCCGGGATGCATCTCCCAAAGGTCTTTCATGATTTCGTTCACCCAGAAATCGTGCTCCTTGTCCAACAATTCTCTCCGCTTGATATCCGGTTCGCGGTCAAAGGGAAGATAGTAAGTAAGGACCGACGGGCTTTCACCCTCCGCTATCTCCCGCATCTGATGCTCCACGACGATATAGCCCAATCCCTCGCTCTCATACATGACATTATCCCACGCAAGCGCGGTTTGCTTTGTCTGCGGCAGGCGCTTGAGGTGAATACTCCCTGTCAGCCACGGTGTATACTGACACTCCTGAAAAGTGGTTTTTTGATCGTCGGGGAGGGCGGGTATGATGTAGTTGGCGATATGCTTCTGTCCAGCATAGATCGCTGTCTGTCCACGCAACGTTGTGAACTGACGGGTCCGGGTATCCATGAAGGTCACGAGCACTTCAGCCCCCTCCTGACGGATAGATGCGACAAGCGCATTCAAGCGGATGTTAGCTGACGAAAAACGCCGGGCCATACCGTTCACCAAAAAAGCGTTGCCTTCGGGCCACGTAACCGTATCGACTGAGAAGCGATCTTGCAGTTGGTCTGCATAATAGCGACAAGCGAAGTAGTGGATGCCAGCCCATGCTGAAACTTCATCAATCGGGCAGGCGTAATCGTCGCGGCACCCATAGTTGACAAACCAGTCCAATCGCTCCGAATCCCATCCCTTTTGACGCATATATTCCTGCATTGTGATCTTATCTAACGCACGTACCTCCGGATCTGCGCTGCTGTATTCTAACGGCAGCGTAAACGCACGACGTTGATCCGTGCCCTTGTAGAGCATCCACCGCAGCATATCGGTCTGAAATTCTTCAAATGCCCCTTGATCTTCCTGAGTCCCTGTGGAAAAGGGGTCGAGATTTGCCACCCAACGATCCTCAATAAACAGTCGTTCCCCCGGTTCGCGCAAAATGTAATCGGGATTCATGATGGGCCAACCGAGCGGGGTATAATCCACCACAACCTGAAGGTCCTCAAGCACCTCAAGGATACAATCCGCTTCCATCGGCGGCGTATTGATATAGTGTGCCCCCCAAGGGAATGCGATACCGTTTGAATCGACCTGCCCTGAGATCGAAGTGCCGCCCAACTGATCCCCCAAATCAAGGATAACAAAATCGGTGACACCGGATCGCGCCAACTTCCAGCCAGCACTGACCCCCGATACGCCGCCGCCGATGATGATCACGCTGTGTCGCTTGCCATTTGGTGGAGGGATAAGCGTTTCCGCGATCGGTTGCCGTACGAGATGCCCGATTCCGCTTGGTTCACCGACAATTTCGCCGGGAATGTCGAAAGTCGATGGCTTAGGGGGAGGTGATGAACACCGTGGCAAAAACGGCATCCCTAACCCAAACAGGCAGTATTGGAGAAATAGACGACGCGGAATTGGACGCATGATTTAATAGAACCGTTCAAGTTGCTAGGTATTAAAACTCCATCAGTTTTCTATTAAAGTTGGAGTCCTCTATCTTCACTCCAGAGGAGCGATATGTCTATAGCAGGCGATAAGTTCAGTCTCTGTGCTCTAGAGGAGCACAATGTGTGTAGCAAGAGCGAATCACCACAACCTAAACCCTAGCGGGAACATGTGGCACTTGTGTTAGAACCCTAAAAATCTGAGAGATGATTTTTTATAATCCCCACGCCTCCCACCCCTCCCGATGATAGAAAAGCAGAATTGGCGTCAAGAGGGTGTTAATCTGCGTTTCGACCTCATCAATATCCTTATCAAAGACAAATAGAGGTGCGAGTGTTTTATTAGAAAGAAAACGGGTTGACACTGTTAGCGTTATTTTCTCTGGGTCAATCTGCCACCCACCAAAAAGATTGAATCCCCATTCACCGAAACTCGGCACATTCACATGATAAGCGGTCGCATACAACCCGGCGGATTCGATGGTCTGATGGATGCACCAAAACGCGTTTTGTGCAAAAAAGGGAGAGCTGCTCTGGGTTACCGCGAGCCCGTCTCTGGCAAGACGACGTTTGACGATGCGGTAGAACGTGTCTGAATAGAGCGACACAAGTGACTCATCGCTGGGATCGGGGAGATCAATAATAATTAAATTATAGTGTCGGTCGGTTGTTTGGAGAAACTGCTGGGCATCCTGATTGACTACCTTCACCTTCGGATCTTGGAGCGCATCCTGGTTGAGGCGGCGCAGTGTGCTATCTGTCGACGCAAGGTCTGTTATCAGTGGGTCAAGGTCAACCACCGTGATTTCCTCCACATCGTCATATTTCAGGATTTCGCGTACTGCAAGTCCATCACCGCCGCCGAGGACGAGCACCTGTGCCCGCGAAGAAATCAGCGAAGCCGCCGGGTGAATCAACGCCTCATGATAGCGATACTCGTCCATCGCGCTGAACTGCAAGCGTCCATTAATGTAAAGACGGACATCATCCTTCCAGCGTGTTACGACAATCCGTTGATATTTGGATGCCTTTGATAGGATGATCTTATCGGTATAAACACGCTGCTCAAGATAGCGACTCACCGGATCGCTAATTAACAGGGCCGCAACCAGTCCCATTGTTACTATCACAGTGACTACGATGGTCTGCTTGAAATGCTGAATTTCACGTCGAAACAGAATCAAGTTGCCAATCACCACCGCTAAGTTGGCAAGTCCCATGACCAGCGAAGTCTCAAAGATTCCCAACAGGGGCAACAGCAACAGTGGAAATGCGAGCGCACCGATTAATCCACCCAGATAATCGAAGGTAAGGGCATTCGCAAGAGCGATCCGCAAGGTCGTATATTCGCGGAAAATTCGGGTCAACAGCGGTAACTCCAACCCAATCAACGTCCCGATGAGAATAATCAATGCCCACATTATTGGGACGTATAAGAACTTGAAGCTGTATGCAGCAAACAGGATGGGGCAAGAAAAACCACCGATGCAGCCAATTACCAATTCAACTCGGATAAACGCTGTGATGAGTTGACGGGTGATATATTTCGATAGATACGATCCGATTCCCATCGCTGTCATAAACAGACCGATCGTAATCGAAAATTGATAGATGCTGTTGCCCAAGAGGTAGGAAGATAAGCTCCCGATCCCAAGTTCATAAACGATTGCACAGATTGCAATAATCGAAACCGAGAGCAGAAGTATTACGCCACGTGACTTGAGGCGCCGATCGGTGTCATTTGTGTTCATCTCAGCCTAAAAGTTCCCACCAAAATCCTGAGTGGAATTAAAGGATTGTCAGGACATCCCTCTCATTCTGTTCGAATTTATAAATTTACCCGCCTTCCACTGGCGCCAGAAATTCACACCCGCGCTAAATAAAAAACCGACACCAACCATTCCCAGAGTGAAGCCACCTATCGCGTATTGCGGTATCATCATGCAGTAAGAACCCACACCAACGGCAAGGGCTGCAATCCCGAAATCAGTAAGGCAGCGTTCGCGTGCCCGCCTGCGAATTCGTTGCAAATTCTTCAACCTCTCCTGCCTGACATATTTATTCAGCAGTTCAGCGGAAATTTGCGTTGGATAGACCGGTGTTTCTGTCCCTACCACATCGGGATTCCAAGGGACCGGTGCCGCATCTCGAACACATCGGAAACCAATGTTGCTTGCGGTATAGTTGGAGGGAGCGTGTAAACGGTTAGCACATCGGAAGTATCGATTTGCCGTCTCATCCCGAACCTCCAACCATGAGCCGCCTCGCAAGACTTTATGTTTCTCCCCGTAGTCGCTATCTCTATGCGTGTTTCCCTCGTACGGTTGATACCAGTCGGCGGTCCATTCCCACACGTTTCCGGCCACCTCCTGTACGCCGTAGGGACTCGCAGCAGCGGGACGATTGCCTACCGGTGTGGGGTGATCGGTCAGCAGGGACCGTCCCTGATCCCCAAGGGGGACAACGTCATTGCCCCACGGATAAATACGACCGTCGGCGCCCCTTGCTGCTTTCTCCCATTCCGCTTCGGTGGGAAGTCGTCCTTGCGCCCATTCTGCGTAGGCATTTGCATCGTGCCAACTGATGTGAACAACCGGTAGAGTCGCTTCGTCCGCACGAACCATGCCACCTTGCCAATGGGGTGGCGGTGTGTGTCCGGTCGCCGCTACAAAAACCTGATACTCTGCGTTTGTAACCGGATAACGGGCGATGCGGTACGGCTCAAGAAACCGAACATGTATCGGTGCTTCGTCCAGTTTGGCATACCGAGATTGTTCCAAGATTGTGCCGTAGAACGGTTCGATATCGGTGCCCATAATGAACGCACTTGGTGGAATAAGAACGTCATCCCAATCTGGGAAGGTGTTTGAACGGTCATCACTTGGGTTTATCGACGAAAATTCCATTCCGCGGACCCGTACTTTGTCTGTGCGAGAGACTCAGCCATTTCTATCTCTTGGGGGAACAGTTCGGCTTCAACCAAGCGTACGCCAAGCGTTTCCTCAAATCCAGCGGCGACCGCATCTTCAATCTGTTTCCGATAAATCGGCGCTGAGCAGGACCGGTTTATCGCAGTGGATTTCACCGCTGCTACCTGATCAAAACTGACCTTTCTTGAAGCGAGGGCTAAGACATCTGAGGTTGGAAGATCGAGAGCAATGTATCCTTGGTACATCACGCCCGTCTGGTTACGGCGCTGAGAGACGCCTGCGATCTTTTTCTCGTTAAGCAAGGTATCGTATTGGGCAGGATTGGTTAGGCAAATGTTGGGAGCGTTTTCCTCTAACGGTTTTTCGATCTGGTGGTCAACGTTGATCCCTAATCTTTGTAATCCGTTAATCAGGCAGTCGCTAAGGGCACAGTATGCCGCTGAAATATCCTTCGGAAGCGTATCGGAGCCGTGAGGAACGATAACGGTATAAGTTACGTCCCAACCGTGTATCACTGTACCACCGCCAGTCATTCGCCGCACAAGTTCAATGCCGTGAGCATCGCACGCCGAGACATCTACCTCCTCTGAAATCCGTTGGAAGTAGCCGAAACTGAACGCAGGGCGCAGCCAGTCGTAAAACCGCAGCGTCGGATGAAAACCGGTACTCTGCGTCAAAAGCACCGCTTCATCAATCGCCATATTCATGGCGGCGTTATTCTGCCCAGTGTTGATAAACCTCCAAGTCAATGATACACCCTATCTACCCTTTCCGGATGATTCACTTGCGTATAGTAGTAGGCATACTCCGTATGCCGTAACCTTTGCTACTAAAGGTTAGTTCATAGGTCGGGTTGAACGGGGGCAGTGAACCCCAACTCGATCCTAATTAACTAGCCAATCAATGAACCAATGAAGGAACTCATCAGTCCAACGGATTAGCAATCGTTAGACCGCAACCCCACGCCACTCATCCTTCGCACATGTGATATCAATCACGTTGCCATCCGGATCGGAGACCTTGAAAGATCGGGTCGGTGGTTTCTCCCAATCGATCAGATTCCGCTGTTTGACATCATCACGCAACAGGTCGGCACCACTATCGAGGAGTTTTTTGTAGATGTCTGCCAAATCTTCCACGATGACACCGATGTGCATAAATTCAGAGAGTTCCTCTAACGGCTGACGTTCTTCGCCATCGTACTGGAGAATTGTCATGTTGAGCGTCCCATCGGTGAGATCAATGCTGCTGGCACTATCGGGACCGCGATACCCAACAAATTTGAATCCGATCATCTCATAAAATCGACGTGTTTCTTCCTTGTCTTTCACTCGCAAGGCGACATGCCTCAGAAATGCCATTTTGATATTCCTCCTAAGAATTTCCTATATAGTAGTAGGCACATTGCTTTGAATCCCGCCTGTCCCGATTTATCGGGGATTTGTTGGGGCGCCGTGTGCCGGAGCTTGCGTTATTATAACCGAAATCCATGGACTTTCCAATGAAAAATGTGGTCAACTCTCTCCTTGACTTAGACCACGAATCCGTGTTATAACTGCCGCCGTACATATCATTCTTTCAGGAGGCAAAATATGAGTTGGGATTTTGAATTGGTCGCAGGACAATTTGATTTTACGGAAGGACCCGCATGGGACGGCGAAGCGGTACTGTTCACCGATATTCCGAACAATCGCATCATGCGATACAATCCGGGTAACGGCGAGTGCAACGAGTTTCGCACCGGCACAAACGAAGCAAACGGTCTGATGTTCGATAAGATGGGACACCTCTACGCCTGCGAAGGTGGTGGTGAGGGCAGGCGGATGGTGCGATACAACGCGGATGGCACAACCGATGTGCTCGTGGATCGTTTTGACGGGAAGCGCCTCAACAGTCCTAATGACCTTGCTTTCGATGCCGATGGACGGATATGGTTCACCGACCCACGTTACGGCGAAAAGTTTGATGATATGGAACTTGGCCACGAATCTGTGTTCCGTCTCGACCCGCAGCCGGACGGCGGGTGGGAAATCCATCGAATTACGTATGACACAACGAAGCCGAATGGGCTCCTGATTTCGCCGGATCAGAAGTGGCTCTACGTCGCTCAGAGTCACTACGGCGAAAACAAGCGGGAGTTACGCGGGTATCCAATCAACGACGATGGAACCGTTGGCGAATATGAGGTGCTGCATAACTTCTTTCCACATCGCGGGATTGATGGAATGTGTCTTGACACGGAGGGGAATATCGTGGCGACAGCGGGGTGGCAACAGAGCGGACCGGGGCCCATGATCTATGTTTTTGCCCCGAACGGTCGTGTTTTGGAAACCCATCCTATTCCGAGCGACCAACCAACCAATTGCACCTTTGGAGACGCAGACCTGCAAACACTCTATGTGACTGCGGGCGGAAACCTCTACCGCACCCGAACAGATCGGAAGGGATTGCTAATCTATCCGTAGCGTGATTTATAGTAAATTCTAAAAATAAATAGACGCCTTCGCTCCTCGGTTTCGATCCCGATTTATCGGGGCCGGTAGGTTCGTATTCTCCCCGCACCGCATCGGCACAGTTGGAAACAGTGCCTACCAAACGGGGGAACGGTAGGTGCGGTTTCTAACCGCACCGGTTTGGAGTGCCTCATTAATTCTAAGGTCCACTATAGTAACAGTACCTAACTTCAGATTGTAGTTGCCCGACTCATGGTGCGCCGGAAACAATCTCCTGTAGACGGGGCATCCCCAGTCACGGGATCCTCTCGGACTTGCCCCGCATTGGTGGTGAGGCATCGAATTACAACGTCTCATCCTTCAATTGCGTAAGTGCTAAATCGAATCAGAACTATTCCGTTCCGATACAGTACAGATGCGTCCCAGTTCGTATGAAGAGATGAGGACCTGATACAGCAGGGGATGACAAGGTGTAGCTGCCATCCAGTTCATTGGTCGCCAAAACCTTGAACGTCGGCCCGGCAGCGATAACCGTCGTTACTCCATACTCGTTGGTGATATAGAGTTTGCCGTCCGCGAGAATTGGCGACGCACTTACAGTCCCCTGTGCGGTACGCTCCGGCCCCCAGACCACCTCGCCTGTCTTTGCATCAAGACAGGTAGCTAGTCCCCTGTCGTCCACCATATAGAAATAGGTTCCATCACAGACAGGTGTCGGGACATCAGGTGCACCCGCACCCTCCCATTTCCAGACCAGATGGCTATCTGTAATATCTCCAGTGCCACCCGCACGCAAGGCTAACAGCGGGCGCTTGCGGGTCGGCGCGTAGATGATCCCCTCCACGACGAGGGGTGATCCGACAACCCGATAGTTGCCTTCCTGATGTGGATTCAATCCCCCAGACCGCCAAATCTCTTTTCCGTTCTCCGGATTATGTCCAGTGACATAGTCACCACCCGAAATCACAATCTGAGTGACCCCATTATGTTCGAGCAGTGCAGGCGTTGTATAGGCATCGGGCGACTCCGCAAAAGCATCGGTCGGTCGTTCCTGTCGCCACATTTCCGCACCGGTACTGGCGTTGAACGCGACAATATAGGACGGATCATCGGTCCTATATCCATGAAGCACTTCAATAATGAGGGTTCCATTGTAAAGTAAAGGAGAAGAGGCATATCCCCAGTTGAGACCGAACCTGCCGTAATCATCCTGAAGATTTCTCTTCCAAATCTCTTTGCCTGCCATATCGAAGGCAGCTACGGCACCAGTGCCCGTAACGACCCATACATGCTTCCCGTCGGTCACCGGTGACGGCGATGAATCGTTCCCCTTGCGGTGCAGCTGATTCCCGGTGTCGAGTTCATGCTGCCAGAGGATTTCTCCGCCCGTCCTCGAAACACAGATCAGCAGCAGTTCGTCGCCACCAGGGGAGCGTCCTCCTCCGCGGCGGCCACGCCGCCCTCTGCGCTCGCGCCGTTGTTCCGGGGCGGGCGTTACAGATTCGCCTGTGCCTTTCGTTGGTGAGGTTAGAAAAATTTTATCGCCCCATACAATGGGCGTACCACCGCTCCATGAAGGCAGTGATTGCTTCCAGACAATATTTTCAGTTCCACTCCATGTGACGGGCAGATCCTCAGCGTCGCTAACACCGGTTTGGTAGGGACCACGCCATTGTGGCCAATTTTCTCCGGTAGCTTGGGACGTGTGCTGTGTCCATGTTGTTCCAGTAATTATCAGTCCAATCAGGAATAGCTTGACGGAAGGAACTTGACGCTTTTTCATTTTACAGCCTCCACCTTAATGATTGATCTCGCAGTCAGAATAAAGGTAAAATCCACTATGTTGGCTTGGTCTTGCACAAAATCATCTTCCATTATACCATGCTTCTAATCCTTCGTCAATCTCGCTATAAATGCAGCCCTGTCGGTCCTTCTCAGATCCCTTTCATTCTCTTTTTTGTAAGAATTTGCCATATCTGGGACCATGTTTGCCTGTGCTAACGAGGTATCTAAGTACTATTGAATCTGTTTGACAAAAAGTAGCAAGGGTTCTATAATACCTAACTCAGAACGTAGATTAACCTACTCCCTGAGCAGCGCCCCCAATCCCTCCACTGGGTTGAGATAATGCAAACCAAATTTTCCGATACCCATCCTGAACCTATTAGCTGGCGGCCCATTGTAATTACGCTGCTCGTCCTGCCCATTTTCTACTGGTGGCATATTGAGTGTGAGGCGTTGCCCTCCTTCGGTCCGCCGCCGACCCTTATGTCACCACTCTATACCGTCGTTCTCGCCCTGCTGGTATTGGCGTCGCTCAACCTACTCCTGAAGAAATTCTATCCCACATACAGCCTGACAGGCGGCGAATTAATCTTCTTTTACGTTCTGATGTCGATTTCGCTAATTTTCATGTCCTACGACATGTTCCTACCGTTAGCATCTATCGTTGTGCACGCCTACTATTTTGCTACGCCCGAAAATGAGTGGCGTGATCTTTTCTTTCACTACCTGCCCGATTGGCTGACAATCAGTAATCCAGAGATAGGACGCGCTTTCTATCGAGGGGATAAATCCTTTTTTGAACCGCAGTATTTCTTCCCATGGTTGAAACCCATATTCTGGTGGTGCACCTTTGCGTTTGTCTGGCTCCTTGTCACACAGTCTATCAACGTCATCATCAGAAAAGCGTGGGCGGAACAGGAGCGGCTCACCTATCCAATCGTCGAAATTCCTTACCAGCTCGCCTACAACACCAGCGGCTTCTTCCGCAGTCAGGCAATGTGGTGGGGATTTGCCATTGCAGGGGGAATCAGCCTTATCAACGGGCTGCATGTCCTATTCCCAATAATCCCGATGATCCCAACGAAGACTATCTCCATCGCACCCTTGTTCACCGAAAAGCCGTGGACTGCCCTGCTGCGCGGCGGAAGCACGATCGTCGTATATCCCTTTGCCGTGGGTCTGTTCTTCCTTATGCCGATGGATCTACTGATGTCGTGCCTTCTCTTCTTCTTCGTGTACAAAATGCAGTTTTTCCTTGCAATCGTAACAGGTATGGAGCAGATCCCCGGCTTCCCCTACCCCTATGAGCAGCAAACCGGAGCGTACACGGGAATATGTGTGATTGCGCTATGGGCGACCCGTCGACAGATTTGGCGAGCGTTGAAGCTTGCCATCAGACCACGGCAGGAGGAAGATGAAAACGAGCCGATGCGATATCGCACCGCTTTTGTGGGAGTGTTATTGGGAATACTCTTTCTCGTTGGGTTTGCCATGCGAGGAGGGATGGGATTCAGGATTGCTCTGCTATTTTTCGCCGCACATTTTGCGACAATCGCGATTCCGCTCACACGCCTCCGGGCACAGATAGGCTTTCCTATCCACTCGACAACATTCATAGGACCTCACCACAGCTTAGTCAGCCTGTTGGGTACACGACAAATCGGTGCACAGAACTTAACATGGTTCTCACTCTTTTTCTGGTTCAATCGGGATAACCGCAGCCATCCCATGCCACATCAACTTGAAGCGTTCAAACTCTCAGAGCGCGGGCATCTTGACGTCAAGGGGTTGTCCCGTTGGATGCTTATGATACTTGTCGTTGCGATGCCGATGTGTCTCATCATGTTGTTGGAAACCTTCTTCAGACTGGGGGTAGACACCGGTAACATAGGCGGGCAGATCAACAGCTTTGGGGGGCGTGCATACCGTTTTCTCCACGGTTGGCTGACTACCCCGCGCGATCCCCAACACGGAAATATCGCAGCGATGAGTTTCGGCTTCTGTTTTACGCTGATACTGGGAATAGTTCGCGCTCGATTTTTCTGGTGGCCCATCCATCCCCTCGGATATGGTATTTCATTATCATCCCACATGTTTATGTTTTGGGCGCCGTTCATCATCGCAGGTATTGCCAAATGGAGCCTACTGAAATACGGAGGAATTGTGCTTTACCGCAGAGCCATCCCACTGTTCTTAGGGCTGGCGTTAGGAGATTTTGTCTTGGGAAGTTTTTGGAGCTTGATCGGGATCATCCTCAAAAGACCGACATACACCTTTTATTTTGGCTAAGGAGTAATCATGAAACCAACTTGCTTCCAATCACTTCATCGTATCATGGTGTTGGCTGCAATTATCACCGCTATGTGTTGCATCGGTTGCGCGAACATTGATGATGTTCTCAAGGCTATCGAGGAACCGCCAGAAGGAGATGGTATTATCATTACAGATATGCCTATTGGGGAGATAGAAGTGCTGCTCACAGAGACCGCCCCCGTTCAAGTTACCGTTGAGGTCAATGGATGGCTACCGGATCTTTGTAGCTCACACCATGAGACACATCAAATGCGGGATGGAAACACTATCTTTATTAAGATAACAATCACAGGTTCGACAGGTTATTGTGCGACGGAAGCCCCAAGTTATCAAGAAAGGGTGTTTATTGGTGCACTCCCGGCGGGCGAATATACGGTCATCGTCAACGATGTCGAGCAGCAGTTTCATGTCGACTAATCCGGGGTTGTCTCA
This sequence comes from Candidatus Poribacteria bacterium, assembly GCA_965204355.1. Taxonomy (GTDB): domain Bacteria; phylum Poribacteria; class WGA-4E; order WGA-4E; family PCPOR2b; genus PCPOR2b. The sequence continues at coordinate 4,051,345 of OZ241983.1, read as the reverse complement.
AGTATCGGTGCCAATCCTAAAAAATTAACCGATACAAAAGTCTTACGTTCCGTCCCGGCTCCGGCATCACCGCTTTGATTCTGGACAGATGTTGGCGGTATTCGGTATCGAAGATGTTCTCAACCGTGACAACCGCCTGATGCTGAAGTTGCCACCATGGGAACGAGAACTGAAGACCTGCATCGTAGACAATGTAACCATCAGTGGTTTCTTCAAATTCGCCGAGTCGATGCTGACCATCTGAAAATCGCGCCGTGAAATGCAGGTTCAGCGGCTGCGTGACGTATCGCAGTGCTACTTTTCCGTTGAGCGGCGGGATGCGTTCAAGTGGTGATCCACTATCTGCCAACGTCCCTCTGACGTAACTCATGCTTGCCTCCGCCTGAAATCGTGGGCTAATTTCGGCATCAACGCTAATTTCGGCACCCTCAAGGAGGGCGTTCTGTCCTTGATATTGATATATCCACAGCCAGCCCGCTGCACCACTTCCCCACTCCTTTTCACCTATGTTGGTCGAAATCAGATAATTGTAAATCTGGTTGCGAAAAGCAGTGAGATTGAGTTTCACATGCTTTGCCGAATAGCGCAGAAACGCCTCTGTCCCGAATCCATTTTCTGAACCGAGTTCGGCATTACCAATCTCATAGGAGTAGACTGCGAGATGAGGACCATCTGAAAAAAGTTCTTCGATTCCCGGTGTGCGAAACGTCTTCATCAAGGTGGCGCCTGTTTCCAAGTGGTCAGCCCAATGATAGATCCCCGAAACGGCACTCGATACACCGCCGAAGTCCCGTCGTTCCACCGTTCCCGCGCGGGTGACAATACCTTCCCTAAACGGTTCAACCCGCCTGACATCGTAGCGAATCGCGCCTTGTAGTGTTAAATCCTCGTTGAGTGGTTTCTGTTTCAAATAGAACCCTGCCAATGATATTTCCCGTGTGTGTGGTGTCCAGTAAAACCCGCCCGTCGCATGATCACGATACTCGCCCCAAACCCCGGCAACCGCGTCGCCACGCATATAAGCCAACGCGGAGGCATTGTATGTCAATACGCCAAACTCAACGCCGAGTGTATTGTTTGCTTCAAGCTCCTGATGCTGATAGCGTGTGTAGGTCGAGTGAACTTTCAGTTTTTCAAGAAACGATTGTTGAAACCCATACTCAAAATCACCCTCATACCGCTGGCGGTCAAGGTCAATGGTGACGCCTTGGATATGTCCCTCCGGTGAACCGGGAACCCCATAATCTGAGCCGTAACTAGCACCAGAGATACCGATATGCCCCCAATTCTTAACTATTGAAACACCTGTCGAAAAATTAGTTTGCGACAGAGAGGTATTTTCTAAAATACCGATAGGAGTGTGCGTGTCATCAGTGCGGCGGCGGTTCAACTCCAGCCGCCACGCAAGGTCACCGATCGGAATTGTAAATCCTGTCGTTCCGGTCAACCCTGAATTGACCGACTCACCCTGAAATGTGAGATTCATCGTTGGACGGTGGGGCAGCGTTTGCGGGATAGCCTCGCGCTTGACGTTGACGACGCCGCCAAGTGTGCCTGATCCATAAATCAGCGATGACGCTCCGCGGATAATCTCAATGTTTGTCGCAGTGGTGGGGTCAATTGTAACCGCGTGATCTGCTGAGGACGCGGATTTATCGCCGGTGCGCCCCCCATCTTCAAGGATAAGCAGGCGACCGCCACCCATGCCCCGAATTACCGGGCGCGCAGTCGCTCTGCCCATTGTCCGCTGTGCGATCCCCACCTCCTTGCTAAGCGTCTCGGCTATAGTCGCTCCCATTTTCTGATCCAGTTCCTGCGCTGAAAGCTTCAGGTCAGTTGTTTTCTCAAAATGAGCATGCTCCTCGTCGTCGGGTGTCACAACAACCTCTCCGAGTTGGAGTGGATTGCGTTCCAATTTAACGGTCATCGTCATCGGATCTGTTTTGACAATGATTTCTTGGTCTGACGTTTCATAGCTAGCACGCTCGAAGCGAAGCGTATATGTCCCCGGCGCAATTTCGTCAAACCGAAACTGTCCAGTCTTACCAGTGCGGAACAAAGATGTGTCTTCCCTGTCGCGTAACAGGGATACATGGACATCCACAAGGGGAGTTTCCGTCTCTGCATCAATCACCTCTCCTGAGATGGAGGTATTGCGGGCAAAGGTGCTACCTTCTATAAAATACATGAGAAAAGTAGCAAATAGCACAAGACGAAACCACTTCACAGTAAATGTAATCAGTAACAAAGTGCATCTAAAAAAACAGGTAAACATAATTTCCTCTGGATATAAATAGATCGTCTTCCCAGCACCATAACTGAGGCATACTAACACCAGCATCAAATCAGCCGGGAAAGGCAGCAATTAATTAAACAAAAACAGAAATATGGATTAGATTAAAAAATTAAGCGGGGAACGCTGGCGGGGCACGACATTGGATACTTTTGTTGAGTGTCGTAGAAATGAAAGTAGAATCGAAAGGCGGGTGAATTGAGATGCACGTATCAACATTGGCAGTGTCAACCTGATCAAATTCTATACCAACGTGATTGGCACTGAAGAAACAAGCAGAGCAATCTGTCGAACAGTGGTTCGTATGTTCATGTTCATGGTCATGTTCATGGTCATGTTCATGTGGAAGTCCAACCAAGCTTATTGCCATCAGGCAATAAGAAATGCCCATCGCAATTATCCAACTAGCTGGATAAATGTGGATTCGATCGCTCTGCAAGAGCCTTTACCTCTTTCAAGAGTGGGATATTTGGAAACTGAACAAAAAATTATAACACAAAGGGAATTATATACAATAGGGCCGAAAGCCTAAATGATTAGGCTTTGGACTTCTTAGTGGTAGTGCGGGTATAGCAATGACTGGATTTAATTCCAAATAATGCTTTGGCTACGTTCTGTGGAGTATCAGGGATAGATTCTGCACACTTAATCTTTGATTGGGCGTCCGAATGAATCAGGAAAATGGCGAATAGCAAAAAACTCAACCACTTCGCAGCAGGTCCGCCACGGTGCGACAACTGATGCCTCAGATTGTCCTTCTTATCGGGCACGTTTCACCTCATCCAATTCCAGTCTATAGACACTCACTAATATCAAATCCTCCCGAAACTGTTGACCTACCGAAAGTTTGCCAAAGACAGTGATTGGCGTATCCATTACCGCTTGAATCTTCTGGTTCTTTGAAGATTCAACATAGATCACCTCGTTGATACGGGGGGCAACGCCGAAGCAACACGACATCGTTGATTTCAGTAAAAGGAACTGTTTCACTTTCCCCTTGTCAACGTTAATCGGGAGCATAAATCCCGTGATAGCGACCTTTTTCCCATGGATTTCCTTAACTTTATCGGGGATCTGAGCGTCGTAAGAAAGCGAGGCGATGTATTCGGGGTTTGTCATTTTCTCCCAATCCGGCTCATCAAGCCAGTAGTCACCTAAGAAACTGAACGGCACACGTAAGTAGGCGCCAACCATTTCCGTGGGAACGGCAAGCGCTTCTGCGTTGTCAACGGCAAATAGAATAAAGTTCACCGGAATTGGAGTGGTTAATTCCGGCTCTGTCTTAACGTTGTAGTCCGCAGATTGAATTTCAAATCCTCCGGTGAGCCGTAGAACATCGCCCGGTAACCATTGGACGAACCGACTGTCTTTTGAGAAATAGGTGAACCGTAACCCTTTCAACTCCACCGACTTTTTGACACCGTGAAACTCAAAGGTCGCCTCGGCATCAGTATCAATCGGTAAACCATCAATCAGTTGGACATCTTCCGCGACATTCAGGCTTTCGATCCGAAGGATTGCTTGCGGGTAGACATCAGCGTTCCACGCAACCTTCTGTATCCCCTTATCAATAACAGTTTCTATTTTCAGGCGTTTCATATCTAGTTGGAACATTGCCTTAAACGTCTTATGCAGCGCGTCGGGGTCGAGCGCAATGGTTCCATGGATCCGTTCGGTTATTGCCCGGAACTGACTGTCTCCAAACATGAACACATTTTTCTCTTTATCCAGTGTGAATGTCTGTAACTCTACAGACGAATCATTTTGAGCGTAGGCAGAGGCAAATATCCCGAGCATCAACGCAAAAGACGCTGCACGAAGTCTAAAACGCGACGCATACAGAGAGTTAAACATACCTCACTCCTTTTGGGTGATCTGTATCTGATCCAGTTCAAGGTGGTATATTCCGGTGAGTACTTCGCGTTCAAAATTCGCTCCTACGCGCAACGTGCCAAACAACGTTATCGGTACATCTTGGTGGATACTTACTTGCTTCTTTTTTGGCACTCTAACATATACCCACTCATTTAGGCGCGGTATGTTACCAAAACAGCACGCCATCTGGTCTTTGAGCAACATAAAGGTCCGAAGATTGCCCTCTGACATATCAAGCGGCAACATAAACCCTTGAATCTCAACCTTTTTGCCGTCCATCGCTTGAATCTCCGGGGAAATCTGTTCATCAAGGTTGAGCGAGGCGATATATGCTGGGTCCTCCATCTTTGCCCAATTCGGCTCCCTGAACGGGTAACCAGTGAGCATATTAAAGGTCAGTGATTGATGTGTCTCTGTCTCGAACGATGCCCCTTGCACACTTCCCGGCTTGAGCGCTTGATCTGTTCGCTCGTCTATACTCCGAAGCGCCCGCATCGGGTGCGATTTAGGTAAGAACTGAAAAACACCGAGGGACAACCCTACGACGACAGCACTAACCATTGCAAGATTTAACCACCTTCTGCGTTGATCCTTGGTTCTAGTAGTTTGCATCGTTTCCGTCTCCTAACTAATGTTCGTCGTGCTCACTGTGTGTTTCCTCATTGCCTTCGGGGAATTCAAAGTCGATATGGGTGAACGTCTGACCTTTAACGGTAATTGAAACGATTTCTGCATGAAAGTCCGATACACCCTTTAGTGCGTCCGATTGTGCCGCAAATTGAGAGGTATCGCTTTCCGTCTCCCCAGTGAGGACATTGGTAACCCCTGAAAGTTGCAATGTAAAGTCGGACTCGGTATCTTCTCGGTGTATCTTGAGCTCAACTGTTTTCTGTGAGAGTCGTACCGGTTTCTCCGCTTCACCGTCCAGCACGTAGCCAGTCAGTTGCCCTGTCGTCTGGTCTAACACAAATTCGATGTGTGCGAACTCATCGCCAAAGACAACCAATGTTCCACCGTGAGGGGCCGTATGTTCGTGATGCGCCTCGGTTTCGTGTGTTTCCCCTTGGTTGTGCTGATGTTCCCCTTTTTTCTCACAACTGAGTTGCGTGATGATAACCGCCAAAATTGCCGTCCATACTAAGAGAGTTATTCGGTTCTTCATGATGATTTTATCCTTTACATAATTTATAGTGAATTATCAAAATATGTAGACACTTTCGCTCCCCCTGTTTGGTAGGCGCTGTTTCTAACTGCGCCTATGCGGTGCGGTTAGGAAACTTCGCCAGTACAGAGTGTCCAAGTAATTCTAAAATTCACCATAATTTACTCAGACTCCTAGTCGTTGAATGTTTCTCGGTCGGGGCCGCATATGTGTCGCATCCAGAGCGTTGAATTTGTAAGTTATCCACAATAATTTAACAGAATTTAACAAAATTTAACACTTTTTGCAAAATTGGTATCACTGTCGGTTGATTGACTGCTGTAGGGACAAGTTGCAGCGGAGCGGGAATTCCGATTTGTCGGAGTCTTGTGCCCGCCCAAAATACTCTCGAATTGGGTGCTTGTCGGATAAGTTTTGATAGATGGCATGTCAAACAGGGATGTAACGTTCGGCGTTACACGGTAAGATTCAGATTAGCTTATGGGGGCTAGATTCGTCGCAACATCTGTCTGGTACGCCTTGAAAGCAGGCACAACGCCGGCGACCATGCCCAAGAGTATAACACAAACTGGCGCAACCAAGAACACGGGATGAAATTTCAGCAGGTCTAAAACGATACCTGTCTGAGCGCGAACAATTGCCGACGCCGAAGTGAAAATCGCACCGTAAACGAGAAATCCTATGATCACCCCCAACGCTGCGATCGATGCAGCTTCCAACACAATTACCGTAAATACGGTTTTGCGACGTGCGCCGAGTGATCGCAAAATAGCGAACTCCCGCCGCCGCTCGTTGATTGAGTTGTAGATGCTTGCGAGAATTGAACCGGCTGCAACAAGGACAACAAGATAAGAAACGAGTGCCAGAATCTGGTTGATCCAACCGATTTTGTCAAACAGACCAGCCATCACAGCGCCTATCGGCCATGCCAACGTTGCGACCTTGCCCTGTTTGTTGATGGTTGCATCCATCATGAAACCGATCTGTGGATTCCGAAACTTCAGCATGACTGCGCTGACCTCTTTGTGTGCGTCAGGAATCTCTTGACCGGGTTGGGCAATATATTCCTCTCCACTTCCGCGCAACACGTGGCCCTCCAGTCGATAGATTCCTTCAATCGGAATCCAGATGACGCGATCGGATGGTGAATTGGTCGGTTCAAGCACACCAACGACGATGTATTCCTCATCATGCCGCATTGATTCATCAAACACTAAGCCGTGATACGGGTGAAACGTATCCCCCACCTTTAAGCCCAACTTCTGTGCGGCATAACTACCAAGCACCGCTTCCTGCCGATTTGGATCGAAGATACGTCCTGCTCCTTGTACCCGAAAACGTACCCCTTTGCGATATTCAAACTCCGTGAACAGGGTTGTTGTCGTACCGAGGATACGGAAACCGTAATAGTTGTCCCCAAGTGCGTAAGGAATCGCGAGTTCGACACGTGGATCATTTTTTATAGCCTGATACATTGTCCACGGGATATTCCCCGGCGAGGTTTCAAGATGAAATACGGTGTTCAGCACCAATTGTAACGGACTGCCGCGTGCACCCAAGACCGCATCAAAGCCAATGGGACCTCCCGTGAATGCCGAGACCGATTGCGCTCTGATCGCAATAACCGCTATGACGAGGCCCGTGCCGAGCGCAATTGACAACGTGGTGATCAGTGTCGAAAGTGCGTGTTGTCGAAGGCTACGTTGAACGATGAAAAACAACCCGATCCGTTTTTTCATTGGCTAATGTTAAAGAAGAGAGGTTAAAGATCACGGTAGGTGGGCATCTTGCCCCGCTTTCCCTTATCAACTGTCTCTTACACACAATTCACTTGTGTGAAATCCTTTACCTCCTCAAATCGCCCCAAAACTTCTGAATCGTGGCTGACGATCAGCAACGCCGCGTTATTTTCATGGCAGATTTCACGGATCAGTGTTACCGCTTCGTTGGCATGATGGTAATCTAAATTGCCAGTCGGTTCGTCGGCGAGTACAAGGCGTGGTCGATTTGCGACAGCGCGGGCAACCGCAACACGTTGCTGCTGTCCGACCGATAGCTGGGAGGGACGATACTGCATCCGGTCACCAAGTCCTACCCGTTCGAGTAGATATTGGGCAAAATCGGTTTCAATTCCTGTTCCAAACATCATGCCGAGCATGACGTTCTCCAGAGCTGTATAGCCAGCGAGCAGATTAAAAGTTTGAAAAATATACCCAATGTAGTGGGCACGTAACCTATCACGCTCAGATTCTGAGAGGGCAGTTATCTCCTCGCCAGCGACAACAATGTGTCCACTGTCCGCTTGCAGAATGCCAGCGATTAGGTTCAAAAAGGTCGTTTTTCCAGTACCGCTGCTTCCTCTGAGTGCAATCTGTTTACCTGTGTCTATCTCAAAATGAGGAACATTAATGATGCGACTCTGTGAACCTTCAGGTGAGACATAGGTTTTTTCAAGGTTCGTGACTGTCAAAAGTGACATTGCAGTCTCCGATTAGCCTTCTGGCGTTTTACAGTGTTGACACCCACGGCACAAGCGACGATTGAGAAGATGACCTGCCATTAGCTTTTCAATTGTTTCCTCTAAAATCATGTGATACTTATTCTCATTTTCACCTTGCTCTGCCCATATTGCCAAACCCAGATCAATCATTGGATTTGACAATTGGACAAAACAATCTACCAAACAAACGTTCCTTACGGTGTAACCGTTACGGGGATCATGAGCGCCGCCGTAAAATCAGCATGGTCACCGTGCATGAGTTGGAATTTGATCGCTGTTTCTCCAGCTTTAAGCCCTACCACCTCAAACGTGAATTGCTCGGCGAGCTCCTCATCATGATGTTCGCTCTCTTCTGCGTGATCATCTTCATGTTCCTCACCTTCGTGAAGGTGGATTTCAATGATTGATGAATCAAACTCACTGAGAGCTAAGGCAAACACCTCTTCTTCACCATGGTCATGATCATGTTCGCCTTCTTCTTCGGGATTTTCAGGCAGAAATTCCTCTTCATCGTGGTTAAGGAACGTGGCGAGCACAGCCACCTCCTCTCCGACTTTGAGAGTAATACTTCCCTCATGTTCCCCTTCAAATTGACGGTAAATCTGATTTCCGTCAACCTTGAGGACAAAACCGTCGGCATCGGCATGGAATGGTTCGTCGGCATCGGCATGGCCCTCATCAATAATGGGATTATCGTCTTCGCCACAAGCGGCGAACAGTACAGCAAATGTGAGTAATAACAACGTGAATCTAAAAAAGCAGGTAGACACAATTTCCTCCAGATATAGATAGATCTTGTTTCCCGGCATCATCACTTAGGCAAACTAACGCCGCAGTCAATTCCGCAGGGAAAAGGCATAAATTGATTAACTAAAAAAAACAAAAGCATGAGTGAGGCTATAAATTAAGCGGAGAACGCTGGGGGCGCACGACATTGGATACTTTTGTTAAGTGTCGTGGAAATGAAAGTAAAGTAGAAAGGCGGGTGAATTGAGATGCACGTATCAACATTGGTAGTGTCAACAGGATCAAATTCTATACCGACGTGATTGGCACTGAAGAAACAAGCAGAACAATCTGTGGAACTGTGGTTCGTATGGTCATGTTCATGATCATGGTCATGTGGAAGTCCAACCAAGCTGATTGCCATCAGGCAATAAGAAATGCCCATCGCAATTATCCAGCGAGTTGGATTGATGTGGATTTGATTATTCTGCAAGGGTCTTAACCTCTTTCAAGAGTAAGATATTTGAAAATTGAACAAAAAATTATAGCACAAGGGGATTGACTTTGCCAATTTTTTATTGTGCAAATTGGCTGCCAAGGGTATAATTGAGAGGTGGAGTAGGGATCCTCCATCTACAGTAATGAGTCAATCAACTAATGAACCTCTATAAAGAAAGGTTCCGGTTGGACGTTCCACCGACCATTTCATTTGCCCCTGTTGCCATTTACCTTGCTCTCCTAAAAGGCTGTTAAACTAACGCATCGTAACAGGGTTTAGCATCGTATTAGTGGAATAGTAACACGATATTTTATGTTTTGTCAAGTAAATAACTTAAAAAACCTATTTTAATTTGTAAAGGATATTGAGCAAAATGTATAGATTCACCCTTGTTTTGATAGCTGTTTGTATCGTGGCGATTGCGAGTTTTTCAGTCCAAGCAGAGAGCGCTGAAAATGAAGCGGCAGCCGAAAAATCCCATACGCCCGGCTGGTTCCGCGTCGATACCGATAGCTTAGGTACGCATTTCCTTATTGGTGCAACCCATACCGTCGGTGGACTTTCACTTGAGTCTAATATCTTCATCGATGATACCATCGGCGAGTTTGACCTTGGTGTTTCCATCCCCGCAGTTAAAGGCGAAGGACTCAGTATCATACTGCTGCCCATGCTCGGTCTTGGGTATGACTTCGCTGCACCAGATGGTCCCCTCGCAGTCTATCCACACCTCTTTGTTTTTATGCCCGCCGGTAAACTCTTTTTGAAGTCGTGGACAATCGGCACCCTCTATTCTGTATTTGACGAAGACAGGACCAACGAGGTATACACCCGCAATTATGTTACCTATTCTCTCAACAAGACCCTCGCTATCGGTCCGCAGGTCGAAGCCGTGATCGTGGGAGGCGATGTTGGGCTTGTCAGTTTCGTTGTCGGCCCGCGCATCAACATCGGCTACGGCGAAAATAACACCCTCGGTATACTTGTCGGCTATGACACCAAAAAAGGAGAGAACCAAACCGGTATGACTGGAAGATTGAGTTTCACTCGCAGGTGGTAACAGACATCTTGATCGTAGGTGGGGCAGCCCCGATAAGATCTGGATTTCGCTACGCTCAACTTGCCCCGCTTACTTCACGATAACCATCCGCTTTATCTGATGCTCCGATGGGGTGGACAACTGGTAGAAATAGACCCCACTGGAAACCCGCTCACCCAAATCATTCCGTCCGTCCCAATAGGCAGCGCGGGAACGGCTTTGATAGAATCCTGCCGACTGAATCCCAAGCGAAAGCATCCGTATCCGTTGTCCTGTCGTGTCGTAAATTGACAACGTTACAGGGGCAGCTTCCGAAAGGTGATACGGTATCCACGTTTCAGGGTTGAACGGGTTAGGATAGTTCTGCAGCAGAAGGGTCTGCTTCGGCGTACCAATCCCATCAAGCCTTACTGGCAAAACCGCGTTTGTAAGGGCGTCGGGGGTTACTGTGAAATCGAACTTCTCCGAAGCAATCTCCCCGGTTGTATCGGTGAGAGTGACCTCTAAAGAATCGCCAACCTGCACGATACTCCGGCGTGAGAGATCCGCAGTCGCTACGGCGAAGTAGTCATCTCGTACATTACCTGTCATGATAGCATTGGTGCGTGGGTTTCGCGCCGTGACCAGATAGCCATCAAGATTCCGCTCACTCGCCAAGCGTCCACTAAGGACAAACGCCCAAGTCCCCTCGTTTGGTGTCGCGCTTGGTGCCGCCCCTGTCTGCGGTTGATTCGCCCACGCTGCACCAACGAAGGTGACCTGTCGAGATTCCAATAGGTTGACAATGTACCCTTTCCCACCTTCAATCGGAAATCCATTGTCTGGTGCGTCCGGTGTCCAGCCAACAAATTCCTGCTTCACCTCATCGAAGGCAATCACCGTTGTTGCACCAACCATCTCTGCTAAGGAACGGGCGCTCATCGGTCTCGCTGGCTTCAGAGGAACCGAGATCATGTTCAAGCCTCTGGGAAAAGCAACTGAGTAGATGTTACTAAAATCTTCCACACTTTCACTCATAAGGGGTGTGGCAATAAATCCGTATCTGCGTCCATCCAGCGTATCGTAGTAACCCGCTATCCTGCCCTCCATATCAATATCCCGTCCCACCGTAGTTACGCTGTCCGGGAATTTCAACTCCTTCAGCGTACCATTCGGGAGACGGACATAAGTCCGTTCCAAACTGTCGAACGCTTTGGCTCTGAACACAATCACACCGGCATCATTGATGGCATTCACGAAAAGGTACTCTAAGTTTGAGGACATACCCGGAAAATCAAAGGTAGTAAAGCTACCATTAGCGTGGCGCATATACCCGTGATACACCCCATCGGTATCCACATAACTCCCAACGAGGATGCCGGCGGCGTTCATATCGTCGGCATAGGTTATCATCGCTCCCGGTACATCAAACTGTTCACTACCCACAAAGCCGTGAATAGCACCATTAGCGTCGAAAATATCACCAATAAGCAATCCCGACTCACTAACGCCAAAGATTTCCGTTTCGGCTGCCCCCGGAAAATTGAATTGTGTCAATTTACCATCCTGAACAATTACACCGTGAGAAACCTCGTTCGCATCCTGATAGAAACCCACAGTCTGCCCTGCGTTGTTGAGTCCGTAGAACCCAAAGGTCAGAGAGTCGGGGACATCGTAGGTAGAAAGCACCCCGTCAATCAGTGTGAAGCCAATCATATTCTCGCCATCGGGTCCACGGGTGTTACCCGCATAATGCCCCAGATCATTGGTCGAAGTCAACTCCAGAAAATCAACGCCGGGCACCTCTATTGTCTCGAAAATATACTCCACTGTGGCTTCAGGCGGATCAGCCAGCACCCACAACGGCGCCAATGCGAGGATGAGACAGAAAGCCATGAAAAAGGTAGGACGAAAAATAGGTGTTTTCATCAATTTGTATCTCCTTGATTGTTTGATTTAACTCTATTATGTATCGAATGGGCGAAAGATACAATTTTTTTATGCCTAGCCAACTTATAGTGAATTATCAAAATATGTAGACACTTTCGCTCCCCCTGTTTGGTAGGCGCTGTTTCTAACTACGCCATCCAGTCTCTACCTTGGTAGGCGCTGTTTCTAACTGCGCCTATGCGGTGTGGTTAGGAACCCTCGCCAGTACAGAGTGTCCAAGTAATTCTAAAGTTCACCATAATTGCTCATCTATTGTAACGTAAGTTGCTAGGTTCTGCTAACATTTCATTACAACCGGAAATCAAGAGGAGGCACAGACGCACAATTCTTCGTAGGGGTTGGGTTTCCCAACCCTTTGTTCACACGGCAGCGTCCATTATCTGACAATGTACTAGCAAGTTAGATTAATGCAAAAAAAAATTGACAAAGCAGCACAGGTAGTTTATAATATAATAAAGTTGTTGATCATGAGTCTCATTATCAATAGTCAGGGATACTGCTATCAATCAGGCAAATGAGGTTACATCTGCCTGTTTTTATTTAGTTTTTTATAGAGAATGAGTCTCATTATCAATTAAATTAGTTAATTCCAACAAATGAATCAAAATGAGACAAACTATGGATAATAATAACCAAAAAGGAATCCCCGGTGAGGAACTTGACCCCAACAAGATGCCCGGACACTGGCTTTTGGCTCGACTCGGGAAGCGCGTCTTGCGACCGGGTGGCAGAGAACTCACCCAACAGATGTTGAATGGTTTGAGTATTCAATCTTCAGATGATGTCGTGGAATTTGCTCCAGGTTTAGGCTTTACGGCTCAACTCACCCTGAACCAGCAACCCGCCTCCTATACCGCTATCGAACGTGACGAAGCCGCTGCCAGCGTAGTGCACCGTTATTTAACGGGAAACAATCAAACGTGTTTGATTGGACGGGCAGAAGAGACAGGACTTCCAAATGCGACGGCAACAGTTGTCTACGGTGAAGCGATGCTGACGATGCAAACAGCAAATAAAAAGCAGCAAATTGTGCAAGAGGCATCTCGATTAATAAAACCTATGGGTCGTTACGGGATTCATGAACTCTGTCTTGTACCGGAAGATTTAGATGAAGAAACCAAGCAAGAAATTCAGAACGCACTTACAGATGCTATACACGTCGGGGCACGTCCACTCACCGCTCCCGAATGGCGGGCACTGTTAGAAGCTGAGGGGTTCATCATCCACTTTGAAGCAACCACCCCAATGCATCTACTGGAGCCGAAGCGTCTGATTCAGGATGAAGGGCTTGGAGGGGCGCTCCGCTTCGGGTGGAATGTCCTGCGTAACAACGAAGCCCGCCATCGAGTGGCAACCATGCGGCAGGTATTCCAAACTTATGAGGCAAATCTCGCTGCTATTATGTTAGTTGGTATAAAGCAGGACTCCGCGAACAACCTTTCTGACTGAAAGTAAGTAAACCCATTTATAGTGAACAATATAAATATATAGACGTTCACCAATAGTGTTCCTTATCGAACCCTCATGAAGTCCCCCTGACAATGGTTTCCCCCCTGACAAGGGGGGCTAGGGGGGTTGGGGGATTTAGAGGGTTGATTGTGTGTCGAAAGTGTATAAGTAATTCTAAAGTTCACCATAAAACAAAATTGGTACTGATGAATTGCGGTTAAGGGGGTATCCCGTTTTTCGTCACTGTTTAACCTAAACCCACCTAAAGGAAACGGCATCATGACGCAGAACTTCGATTTCTCACTTGAACAATGGCACTTCATTGAATCCATAAGAGAGACAAGAGGAATTCCCGGGGTGGCGGCTGCAATTGTGAAGGACGGAGAGATTGTGGCGGCTCGTGGCTTCGGTTATCGAAACCGTGACATGAACCTGCCGATGACCGCTCACACTGTCTCGCCTATCTGTTCCTTAACAAAATCGTTCACCGGGATCGCCGTTATGCAGCTCGTCGAGTCTGGAAAACTCTCACTCGATGAGCCAGTGGTCAGTTACCTTCCAAAGTTCCGTGTCGCAGATATAGAAGCAAGCCGCAAAATGACCCCGCGTATTCTACTCTGTCAAAAAAGTGGCATGGGGAACACCGGGCATCGGGACAGAATGTGGGTCGAGGAACCGAATCCTTACAAGGATCGCTCCGAACTTGTCGCTCAGTTAGCCGAAGTTCGGTTGCAAACACCACCAAACGCTGCGTTCTCATACTCCAACGAAGGTTACGCCACCTTGGGAGTCCTTGTCGAGACGGTAAGTGGTATACCTCTGGAAGATTACTTTCAGTTACATATCTTTGATGCAGTAGGTATGGAACGGAGCTATCCCCAATTTTCGCAGTGGCGATCGGCTGCGGATAGATCGCACGGTTATGAGAAAAAGGGAGAAGATTATGAGGAGACGCAACTCCTTGCAGATTACAGCGTGTCTCTCGCTACTGGCGGTATCTGTAGCACCGCTTATGACCTTGCCAACTACCTCATCTCCACGATGGATTATGCCAACAGTCCTTTACTTTCATCAGGTTTCCTAGATGCAATGCACACCGTCTCAATGCCCTACGGTGACACCGGCTGGGGCTACGGTTTCGGTTGGGAAATTGCTTGGAATGCAGGACGAAAAATCGTTTCACATAGCGGGGGACTCCCTGGCATTGCCACGTATGCGCTGATGGTTCCAGCGGAACAACTTGGCGTGGTGGTATTGACAAATTCGAGGGGCTGGGGAGCGCAACAGATTGCCGAACAATTAGCAAGCACTGTTTTAGGCACACCGCTCTTGCGACCAACACCTGATGACCCACTTCCGTTCAACACGTGTTACACCCTTCCAGCTGCTGACACTCTCACGCAATATGCTGGGACGTACACATGGGTTTACCAAGCAGAAGAGGTCCAGATTACCATAGGAAGGGAAGTAGACCAATTAACAGTTCAATATGCTGGTGAGCAGGCAATCCCCTATATCGCTGTCGGCGCAGATCTGTTTATGAGCCTCCGTTGGGCGAGTTGGGGGACAATAATTCGGTTTGTGCGAGATGCGGAGGGGAATGTCATTAGTCTACTACAAGGGGGTCTCCTGTTTCAGCGGTGTAGATAACGGTTCAAACTTTCTGACGGCAAGCTGCCAAGATGCAGCATGTACGATTTGTGAAATCTCAACGGATTGAGGAGCTAATCCATTATAAGTTTACACTCGCATAATCCAATATGTGAGAATAACCGTTGTAACAATGGAGGTATGCCGAATTCGCTCAACGAGAACCGTGACTTCCATCGGCGGTCTTTGCGAGGTAATGCTGTGCTTCGTTGGGAATTCCGCCCCGGAAGTACCCTGTTTTTGGTTTGGTCTCAATCGCGTGAAACTGCCTTAGACTCAGTAAGAGAAGCTGACCTCGAATTTCGTCCATTGAATCGCCTGGGGAGCAGTTTCACGGACGAAGGGGAAAATGTCTTCCTCATAAAATGTCGGTATTGGTTTGGGAGGTAATATTCTAACCAAAGGATGTCCCAGCGAAATCAGATGTTTTCGTTTTCCCTACTTCATTGCCACCCCTCCACTGAAGCTATCCGCCAGTCACAGTGAAAATTTCCCGTGCATTTTAGCTCTGTTTTAGTTATAATGGTGACAAATGGAGCAGCTTGTCACAGCCCGTGAGTTCCCATTCTTAACTTGCGTAGTTTTTACCCACTCGTTATTCAGACAGATCGGAAACCTCAACCGAATCCATGCGAAAGCAACAGTGAGGAAGGAGCCTCAAAATGATTCATACCTTAGTGAGGGATTGGATGGCGCAGGACCTAAGCACAGCCGAACCTGAGACCGATATTGTCGAGGCGTATCAATTGATGCTTGGCGATCAGATTCGGCGACTGCCAGTCGTTGCTTCCGATCGACTCGTTGGAATCGTGACGTTGAGTGATCTATATCGGGTCTTTGATCTCTTAAGCAACACAGAACAGACACTCGCCGAAAAGCTGGAACAGATGACGGTAGGAGAAGTGATGACGCCCGATCCAGTCACGGTTGCTGAAGATGCGACCATTGGCGAAGCAGCACAACAGATGCTGGAAAACAAGATTAGCGGACTACCCGTTGTCGATCCTGTAGGTGTGAATCTTGTTGGCATCATCACAGAATCCGATATTTTCCGTATTGTTGCCCAAGAATGGTCAACACGACGCCACGGTTCAATCCATCTGCCACGTAAATAGACCGTTCGCAGATAAGGTCCTAAAACTCTTGGAAACCTTGCCTGCTGTGGGGCAAAATTGTTACAACGCTACTGGTCACACTCGGTGGCATCATCCCGCCGTGACGATCACAGCTTCAACGCCCAACGTAACGAAACACTACCGAGTGACAAGCACCGATCGGTCTGCGAGCTTCACAACCATCTCCGTTGTATCTTGGAAAAACAGCTCATACAAACGCCCATGATGACTTGCGCTCAACGCGATTAAGTCGCAACTCTCTTTCTCTGCCGTTTGCAGAATGTTGTTGACTGTGAAACCCAACCGTGCCATGAACTCTGTCTCTACCTGATGGTATTGCAGATAGCCACGCATCTGTCCAGAGATTTCGGCTGCTCTTACCTGTGTATCTGCCATTGCTAAATTGAGCAAGCTCGCCTTAGTTCGCTGCGCCAACTCTGCTGCCAATTCAAGGACGTGATCCGAGGCTGCATCACCGTGATGGACAGCGAGGATTTTTTCTAACATCGAGCATTGCTCATGAACAACGATTATCGGTTTTGTAATCTGCGACAAGATATCGTCGATGCTGTCGTGGATAAGTCGTAATCCGCTACTCTTGACAGATTCAGGAATTCCGACCACGACGAGATCTGCGGTGTGTGCCTTTTCACAGAGGTTTCTTATAGGATCGCCAGTGATGGTATCAACATGAGCTGATAAAAACTCGAACTCCGCGAGTGCTAATTCCGTGTTATCGAAGACTCTCGCCGCAATGTCTTCCTGACCGCGATGCCTTTCATCGCCAAAGTAGACACACGAAAGATGGGCATCTAACAGGACAGCCAAATGTCCCGCATATTCAAATGCATTCTGTTCGTGTGGTGTGTCGCCAATAGCGACGAGGATGTGCTGAATCATCGTATCTCCTCCTTTGTGGGATTTTCCTTTTCCACTGCTCCCTTGAACTTTTGCACCGTATGAATAACCCCATTACCAATACATTTGCCCCGCTATAGGTGTACCGGAACCGTGATTGTTCATTAGTGCATAGATTCATTTCGACATGCGTAAGTGTATAAGGGGTTGGGTGTCCCAAATGAAGATTAATTTATTAATTGGGTAATCTCCGAGCGATGCCCGGTGCGGTCCGATGAATCGAGACCAGGGTTGGAAACCGCACCTACCGTTCTCCCATTTGGTAGGCGCTGTTTCTAACTGCGCCGTTTCAACCCACACACCTACCGGGCCTGGGGGAAATATAGAATTACCGAATTATTTTCTGAAACTTCATACGGGATACTGTGCCTTGAATAACAAACACGCATCACATGAATCTCAACACCCCCTAAGAACTTGCATTAGACATAAAAAAAGTGAAACCCAACACCCAATTCAACTGATCTGCTGATTGTTGGTGCTGAGCTTCACTCTATTGGTTCAGTAATTTAAATGAAGCATAAAGCGGAAGAAAAAATCTGACACATTACTTTGTTATTCTTCTCACGCTTCACGCATTTAGAAACTGTAACCGAACTTAGCATACCAGTACGCACCGTTGAAACCGAATGGGCTAAATTGACCGTATTGGTTGCCAATATTGCCGGACTTCGGGTTTTCATCGGGATAGGTGTTGAGGAGATTCTGGACACCGAGCGTGATGGCTATGCCTGAAGACGCCATGTAGGTTGATTCTAAGTCAAAAAGCACCTTGCCGGTATAAGTTTCATCATCCTCAGAATCATACCAGTCTCCGAAGTAACTCGCCCGCCCAAGTACGCTCCACTGACTCGTGAGCGATTGCGTTAGTGTGAGCGCGCCACGCTGTTTCGGTAGATTCTCTTCCAACTCTTTTATCCGCAGGTCGTCGAGCGTGTCCGGATTGAAGTCGGTAACGGTCGTCTCTGTGCGGTTATAAAGGACAGTGACATCGCCATTTGGTACCGGTACAGTGAGAACTATATCAATACCTTGGGTCGTTGTATCAAAGTCATTAGTAAAGAATCGGAACTCCTGTAAGTTCGCCGCACTGGTCACACCCTCAGCCAGCAGATCTTGCTTCTGCTGTTCGCTTAGTGCGAAGTCTTGCGATAGAGCCAACCGGTCCTTCATCCGAATATCAAACAGGTCCACCGTAAGGTTTATGTCCCGCACCTCAAAGGTGAAACCGCTGGTGAAGTTTGTTGATGTTTCGGGGTCAAGTGAGTTATCTTCTTTCCCTGTAACGACCGCAACAGCCCGGTTCGTTGAAGGAATGGTGCCGTTGTTGACCAAATCATTCTTTTCAAAATTGAATTCGGTCGTTACGTTGAAGGCGTTTTGTTGCCCCGGAGTCGGCGCCCTGAATCCCGTGCTGAAACTGCCACGGAGTTTCAGGATCATCTCATCGTTGGCAATCATATTTGCGTCCTCAAGAAAGTCTGTAATGCCAACATTCGTAGCGACTTTGTAGTTGAGGGTTTGTCCAAAATCTTCGAAATTTTCACCCCGCACCGCTAAAGCGACCAGCCAATGCTTGAGTGGTGTGATTTCACTCTCCAAATAAGCCGCTTGGTTGGAGCGATTCCATTCGCCCGCAGCAACCGGACTGAATCCTGAGAAGCCGTTAGACGCAGCACTGAAGCCTTGACCCGCTAAAGGACCGATCTGATACGATTCTCTCTGACCTTCTACGATCTCAAAGCCTTCGTTCCGATATTCTAACCCCGAAGCGAGGAATAGCATATCACTGAGTTGGTGTGTTAAATCAAAGTTCACGTTGTAATCGGTCTGGATGTAGTCACCCGGATTGAAGTCGGTCGGTGTGTCGGGACCCAGCGAGGCATTGACGGTGTTAAAGATGAAGAAATCCGCATGATGCCGTCCAAAATAGGCACTTAAATCCCAGCCCAATCCGCCGGAGGGAAGCATAGATTCTAAAGCATTACCTTTAATCCCCACCAGAACAGAGCTATCTACCGTATCTGCCCCAAATCTCGGTGTGAATCCGCCCGGGAACATCTCTTGGTACGTGAAGAGGTTAGGGTCTGCGAAAACCTTTGCCAACTCTTCTGCATCCGGCTTATTATTCGTGATGGGAATGTTCGGGTACTCCCCGCCCGACAAATTGCCAACCAACAACGTCTCGCCCCCGTCAGTACTAAACACACCGCTACGGGTGTTCGGATTTCGGAAATAGAACCCGCCTTCGACCCGCTTGCTGGCGTAGTTGGCGTGTCCATAGAAATCGATGTTATCGGTGAGGGTGCTTCCATAGTTGGCGAAGAATTTCATGTCGCCTTCTACGATAGGCTGTCCCCAAATTTGCGCGGGATTTCTCACATTAGTATTGCCAGCGTTCTCTAACAATATGGCGTCATCACGCTGTACCGAGCGGATAGTTGGGTCTGAACCACCATATTCTAAGCTCAGGTTGGTCCAAGTCTCCTCACTACCCAAACCGATATTGCCGGCGACCGCGTATTGCCGACCATCGCCATACTGATAAATCCCGGGCTTGAATTCAATGGAGCCACCTTCGTGGCTATCCTTCAGTTGGAAATTCATTACGCCTGCAATGGCGTCAGAGCCGTATTGGGCAGATGCACCGTCCCGGAGCACCTCCACCTGTCTCAGCGCGATCGACGGAATGGCAGACAAATCAGGTCCCTGAGCGCCATCAGCCAATCCATTACCTAACCAGTGGATCACCGACGCACGGTGACGCCGTTTTCCATTTATCAGCACCAATGTGTGGTCGGGCGCCAATCCTCGCAAATTCGCGGGTCGAACCACTGTCCCTGCGTCGCTGATTGGCTGAGTATTGACGTTGTAGGAAGGCACCAGATTTCTAAACATGTCCTGTAAGTCCGTGACGCCCTGCTTGCCAATTTCGTCACCGCGAATGGTATCAATCGGCACGGCTGAATCTATAACAGAGCGAGGGCGTGCTCTCGAACCAATCACTACCTGTTCTTCAAGCTCAATAACATCTTCTTCAGCTGCCATCTCGGATGACGTGTCAGCCTCCATATCCTCTGACATCTCTGCTTCAGTTGATTCCTGCGCCACTGCGGTAGACAGGACAAAAAGTGACGCAATAACACTAAACATAACTAGCATCATTTTCCCTGTTTGAGACATAACTAGTTAAACTCCTTAATTAAGTTGGTGAATTGAGTTAGGTACATAAGAATTGACATGGCGACAAAAGATTGGGAAATCCGCGCGGTTGAAATTGGACAGGCATCGATTGCAACCGATTTTATCGGGTATTTTTTTTGTCGCAATGAAATAGTATATTATTGTGTTAAGTGTTGTCAAGTTTTTTTGCAGATACTGAATCCAAGCTGCCTGTCGATGAGATCTTTTTTTCATGTTTTTCATATAGGATTGTCAAACTTGAGGTGGAAAAGATACTTGTTAGGACTTACGCCGTTGGTTCATAAGTCCCCTTGGCAAGGGTTTCCCCCTGTGGAGAGACAAATCCGCAGCACATCGTCGAACAAGCGTCCTACTTCAGTATTACCATCTTCCGGGTCGCTGTCGATTCAGGAGTTATCAACTGATAGAAGTAAACGCCTGAAGCCACGGCTTCACCAGAACCGTTGCGACCATCCCAGTAGGCAGCACGTGCTTTCCCAACATAATACCCCGCACCTCGAAGCCCCAAATCAAGGGATCGAACAAGTTCCCCTGTCTGCGAGTAGATATGGATCGCAGCATGTGTGTTGTTTCCCAACTGGTACGGTATCCACGTTTCAGGATTGAACGGGTTTGGATAATTGGGAAGGAGTGTAGTGCGTTCCGGTTTTAGGTGTGCCGGTGTTAATATCAACTCCGTGAATGCTCGTCGGATATCCGTTGCATCAATCTCATGATGTAGTGTGCGAATCAGCTGCCCACTGGCATCACGCATTTCAATCAGCAGTATATCACCGATAGACGCTACTGTGCGGCGGCTGATGTCTGTCCAAACAGCATGTGATTCGTCCACATTAACAATCTCGGATACTCCAGTGCGGCGGTTATAGATAGTCAACGTCACGCCATCAATTTCGTTAAGTTGAGCGTGGAGGACTAACGCCCACACCGCGGACGTCTGAGATATTGCAGGGGCCGCTGTAATTGTCGCTAGTCTGTTTTCCCATGCCTGACCCGTAAATCTAACCACCCTCGATTCGGTCAGATTGACAATATAGCCTCTGCCACCTTCGATAGAGAAACCGTTGCCAGGAGAGTGTTCTGTGAACCCGATGAAGCTAACAACCGATGGATTATACTCAATGACAACGGTCGCACCGAGTTTCTTCATGAAAGAGCGCGCCGTGTAGGGAGCATCGGGCATTAGCGGTAAGCTGATCATGTTTAGGCCCGCACTAAGTTCCATGTTGAATACACTCCCGCCTGGAGGCGTTACAATCAAGTTGTCAGGGCGGAAAGCGAGATTCTGAATACGTTCATCTTCCTCAGGACCGACATCGGCAACCGCAAACGGGGTTGCCGAGAAGTTGGCTGCCAGATATTCCGCAAGCGCATCCTGCTCCGTACCGGGGGCGGTAAAGATTGATTGTCCACCCGATTGTTCCTCCGACATCACTGTGGATAGATCTACGCGATCGGGATTCGGATAGTTCGGATAAGGATAGTCATCGCCACCGTCCGCAAGAAAGTCGAGTGTAACGATGCGGAAGGTTCGATCTGCGTCGCCGACGACCTTACCATTCTGTGCGACAAGGTCAGTCATATCCCCAATGCCATCGGTTAGCACGAGCGACCTAACCCGTGAACCCACCGGCTGGGAAATATCGAAACTGAAAGCGAGACCTGCGACTTGAGCGAATTGTCCAGGGGTCGAACCCAACTCGGATCTAACAACCGAGTGTTCGATGACCTCAAGGAGTTGCGTCGCTGTGAGTGTCAATAGACTCAAACCATTATTGAATCGGAGCGTATTTTCTATGTCAATCTGCGAGATTTGACCAGCAACTTTATTGACCAATGGATTTTCCGGGGGCGGAAGTGTTTCACGTGCAGCGGCTAACCCAATCGATGCTCTGATACCCCCCGCATTTTTCAACGAGACAACCACTCTTGGGTCAACCCGTCGCGCCGCGTCAAGGTTAGCGTCGGCTGTTAAGTTACCGAGATTCGTCTCCTGTGTGCGAACGGAACTCCGGTTGCCGTTAAGATAGACACTCGTCTGCCCGAAAATATTGCCGTCCTTTGAAGTAACCACGTTCTTGATTGCTTCAGTGATTTCAACGATATGCGGCGCAGGCGCGGCGCTGCCGGTAGCCACAACGCCTTGTTCATCTGTAGCAAAGGCACCACTTACTTCGGCGTCAATTGATTCCGGCAACAGAACACCTCCCTCATCGAAACCGACGACTAACCGCCCGACATACCTATAGTTACCATCTGTGGCGACAATTGCAATGGGTTCATTGCTCACCGAACGTGTCATAATTGGGTAGAACCGTTCAGCGACATCGCTCTCGCGCAAACGGTCTGTGTCATCAGCAAGTACTGTATTCGAGCCGCCAGCAATGATAATGTCAACATCGCGCAACTGAGCTGCCATCATTTCATCAATACTAATTTGCTGAAGATGACTAGTGACGATTATCTTATTTACACCAGTTGACGTCAACCCATCAACCGCGTCTTGGAGGATTGATGCTAATGCTGCGATATCATCGGGATCTTCCGGCGCAACTCCGACATCTCCTGATTTGGATAGACTTCTGAGACGTGGCGTGGTTATGCCAACAACACCAATCCTTTCGCCTGAGGGTGTCGTGATAATCGCACTCTTGGTAATACTGTTTGGAATTTCGCTTGCCTCCTGCCCAGCACTGACAACGAGATCTGCAAGGCTACTATCAAGGCTAAAATCCAAGTTCGCACTTAGGAACGGGAAAGCTGTGCCAACGTAGCCTCTACCATCAGCCCGAATTAAGCCTGAGAGTGTGCCAGTGCCCCCGTCAAATTCATGGTTGCCAAGTGCTGACGCCATAAATCCCATAGCATTAAGAATCAAAATATCCGCACGTCCCGATCCTTCACGTCCCAAAACGTCGCGAAGGCTACGGTCATTCCCCGCTGCGAAAAACGGTCCGGGTATGTAGCTATCACCCGCTCCGATTATAACAGTATTCTCAAACTCAGCTTTGAGTGCATTCAGTACTGATGAAAACTGTGGGACGTTTTCGAATGCTTCAATACCACCTTCCATATCCGCTGCATGGAGCAGTTGTAGTGTGAAATCTACAGGGGCTTCTGTCATGTTGTCGGCAAAAGTTGATGTTAAAACACCGAAAACTAAAATTGTCAGAACTGAGAATCCAAAAATTGAGATAAAGTGTTTCTTTTTATACATAAACAACTCCTGAATTGATATAGATTTACGTTTTTATAACCTAAGTTGCTAATTGCTAAACCTACTCGGTTTGGATAGCTATATCCAAGTCTCGGACTCCCGGAACGGAGCCATCTTATACGTATGCAGTGGATTTGTCAATCTACTGCGAGCGGTGATGGTCTCTATTCAGTGTCCATGCTTCCATTCCAAGACATTTTTCATAAATAGCAACTTGCGTTATTATAAGAAGCGTACCTACTTCTGTCATCAGAAAACCCTTGAGAAACGGATCGACTCTTGACAGAAACCCGGCACACTGCTACAATTTATAGTGAATTCTAAAAACAGATAGACACTTTCGCTTCCGGTGTTTGGTAGGCGCTGTTTCTCCCGACAGGTCGGGATCCCGTGAATACGGGACGCGCCTATGCGGTGCGGTGGTAACTTAGTCCAGCTACGCCCGGATTTGAACATTCAACTGCGTGAGTCCTATTTGATAGGGCTTACGCAGTTGGTCCATAAGTCCCCCTGATTTTCCAAAGTCCCCCTGACAAGGGGGATTTAGGGGGTTGGGGATTTAGGGGGTTAAAAATAAAAAAATCTCGCGCCGCGTACTAAATTTGCGTAAGTCCTGTAAAGATTTTGGGGAATTAGTTTTCCGATTGAAAATCAGCGCATCTTCGGGGATTACGATACTCCTCCCAAACGGCAATGGATATAGGAACCCAACGATCCAGAAACTTAAGACAAATTAGCCGGCCAACGCTTCAACGAATCCTACTTCGCCGATTGGTCTATTCTATTAGCGCATTCATCTTATTGACAGCAGCCTCCCCCGCGAAATCTGACCACGACCAACACCTTAAAATCACCCCGGCTATTCGCTTCCGTCTCCCTAATGAAACGCTGAAAGTATGGGTGCTCTTTACTGATAAAGGGTTCTCAACAGCAGCCGATCAACATAGAGCGACAGAACAGCATCAAACCCAGATGTCAGATAGAGCAAAGCATCGCCGCGCGTTCCGTGCACAACTCAGTTTTCCTGATTTTACAGATCTTCCCATTGAATCCCATTATATTGAGGCAGTGCTTCGGGTGGGAGGTCAACTACGTAGCACGAGTCGATGGCTAAACGCCATTGGGCTAGAGGCAACAGCACAGGAGATTCGTGCGATTGCGCTTCTGCAATGTGTACGGGCGATTGATCCCATCCGTCAATACACAGCGATGTTTGATCTGCCTATCAACGGTTCGTTGTCCCCGGGTGCTCCCTCCTCTGCCGAGGTCTTGGATTACGGAAACGCTAAGAGGCAAATTACACAGATTCAGGCAGACTTTCTGCACCAAGAAGGATTTTTCGGGGAGAACATCCTTATTGGATTACTGGATACAGGGTTCAATCTGGAACATACCGCACTTGAGCGTGTGGAGGTTATTGCACAACACGATTTTGTCAATAACGATGTCAACACAGCGGATGAAGTGGATCAGGATGATCCGGATCAAGATGACCACGGTTCAGCGGTGTTGGGTATCCTCGCTGGCAACGCGCCGGGCAAACTCATCGGTATTGCACCCCGTGCCCGCTATCTACTTGGAAAGACCGAGAAAGTTTCACAACGCGGTGTCGTGTTTGAGCGGGAAATTGAGGAGGACTGGTGGATTGAAGGGCTTGAATGGCTTGAGGAGATCGGCGCAGATGTAGTGAGCAGTTCGCTCGGCTATGCCGATTGGTATCATTTCGAAGACTTGGATGGAGAAACCTCAAAGATTACGATTGCCGCAAACCTTGCCGTTCAAAAAGGGCTGACCGTCATTATCGCTGCTGGAAATCGAGGTGCACAACCGATGGGCGATGAGGTTGGGCTTCCGGGGCGAATCACCCCTCCTGCCGATGGATTTGATGTTCTCGCAATCGGTGCTGTAGATCGCGATGGGCTGGTGCCTCCATTTAGTTCACGGGGACCTACCTTTGATGGTCGGATTAAGCCAGATTTAATGGCAATGGGGGTCGATGTCACAAGCATTGATACAACCACCCGTGAAGGGGTTACCAGTGATTTTACCGGGACATCAGCTGCGACGCCCCTTGCTGCCGGAACTGCTGCACTGCTGATGGAAGCATTCCCACTCGCAACGGCGGGGGATATCGTCACTGCGCTCCGTATGACGGCATCACAAGCCAATAGACCGGATAATATCGCCGGATACGGGGTTATTCGCGCCCAAGCGGCTTATGACAAGTTGCTCAATCAATTTGGACATACAGGGTTACCAACACCCGTCGCGGTTCATCCAGTTGCGAATTCGTTACCGACATATTTGGGCAAGCTGAAACGAGGCGAACTTCTTCAGAACTATCCGAATCCGTTTAATCCGGAAACATGGCTGCCTTTTGAGTTGACATCTTCCGGTCAGGTAGTCATTCGGATTTACAACCTTGATGGCAAATTGGTGAATACGCTTGAACTTGGGAGATTGCCCGCCGGTGATTATTCTGCAAAGCATCGCGCGGCTTATTGGAATGGACGTGACTTCAACGGTGAACGTGCAGCAAGCGGCACCTATTTTTACACCCTACAATTCCAAGGGGAAACTGATACCCGGAAGATGATTTTGCTGGAATGAAGGAGGGCTTGTACTAAGTACCGAACTTCTAATCGTATAAATGGCAACAATCTTGTAACATTACACAAGAGAAACGTGACAGGACTTAGGCACTTCAGACTGTAAATTGTAGTTGCCCGATTCATCGGGCGTGCTGATTTCTAGTTTTTTGGTTGGCAATAGAAAAATTTTCGGTTATAATTGGATTTACGTTTTAGTAAACTCAATTTCGGAGTTACACCCGCACGACACTATTAGGAGGCATAAAATGGGATTTTTTAATCGTGTGTCCACCATCTTCAAATCCAATGTGAATGCTGCATTAGACCAAGCAGAAGATCCGGAAAAGATGTTAAACCAGATCACGAACGAAATGCAGGAACAACTCGTAAAAGTCAAACAGCAGGTTGCCACCGCCATCGCGCAGGAAAAGCGGCTCCAAAAGGACTATGAAAACGAGCAAGAACAAGCCGATAGTTGGGAACAGAAAGCAACAATTGCCCTGCAGCGAGAAAACGAAGAACTCGCACGAGAAGCACTGACACGTCGCAATGAGCACGCAAGCGTCGCCGACGGCTACAAAGAACAGTGGGACAAGCAGAAGCAAGCCGTTACCATGCTCAAGGACAACTTAAGGACACTTGAGCGGAAAATTGATGAAGCGGGCCGTAAGAAAAACCTGCTAATTGCGCGGCAAAAACGAGCGAAGGCACAGAAGGCAATCCACGAGACAATGGCAGGCATGAAGGATAATAGTGCTTTTGCAACTTTCGATCGTATGGAGGAGAAGGTTGGCGATATGGAAGCCCGTGCCGATGCCGCCTCGGAAATGTCTGAACTAAGCCGTGATCCACTTGAGGAAGAATTCGCTGCGCTCGAAACTGGAAACGTCGACGATGATCTGGCAGCCCTGAAAGCCAAAATAGGCGAAAATAAAAACGCTTAACTACCGACATCTGACGTGCCGAGACAGTCGGGCTGAAATGTCTTGTGCTGCAGTGAAGGAGAAGAATAATGTCAAAGTTAAACACGCCGGTAGACATTACGGTGTTCTTAGACGAACAGGGATATAGTATTACGACCGAGGATGATATTCTTATCATCCAAGACGAAGATGGACTCAATATATTTGCCGTCGTCGATGATACGCAGATTGAGTTTATGGTCGATCTATGCAGCGTGAACGATCTCGACACATCGAAACTCAAAGAAATCTACGCAAACATCCTTGACCAAAACACGGAAATCCTTCCAACCTGTTTTGGGGTTGACTCAAGCGATCCTGACGACAATCACGTTGTCTTAGTGGATAGCCTTGCAACAGAGAACCTGGATGCCAACGAGTTGCTGCTTGCCTTGGATTCCCTTGCGGTCAATGTCGTAACTGCCCACGAGCTACTGCTCCCCTATCTCACGCAGAAGTAAAAAAGAAGGCTTGATGAAGATCTATATTCTCACCGATCTGGAAGGACCCGCGATGGTGTCCCGGTTTAAACAGACCCGCGAAGAAGGTCCACAGAAGCAGGTCGCGATGAAACTGTTAACATGGGAAGTCAATGCGGCTATTGATGGTATCTTGGACGTTGATCCGCGAGCGGACATTGTGGTTTGGGATGGACACGGCAACGGCGGGATTGATGTGTTGGAATTCCATCCCGATGCAAAATTGATAGCAAGAGGTCCCATCGCTCCCCCTTACTACCTTGACGAAACTTATAACGCACTTTTGTTCGTCGGACAACATGCTATGGCGGGTACGCCGAATGCACCATTGAGCCACACATACTCCTCAAGATCTGTCGAACACTATAAACTTAACGGGATGCCGATTGGGGAATTTGGTTGCCGGGCATTGATGGCAGGAGAATTTGATGTGCCGACGGTATTCATTGCAGGCGATGATAAAGCCGTTGCCGAAGCCAAACAACTAATTCCCAACATATACGCTGTGGAAACGAAAAAGGGGCTTGGGCAAGAGCTCGCATTGCATCTGTCTCCCCAAAAATCTCGGGAATCCATCCGCAAAACAGCGGCTGAAGCATGCAGCAATATCGGTCAGATTACGCCCTTAAAGCCCGATCCTCCTTTTGAGCAGGAGATTCGTGTTCTGGAAGGACAATCTATTGAAGGATATCTGCGTCGAGGTGCATCGAAGGTTGATGATCGTACCGTTGTGAAGTATGCTGATACCCTGTGTGAGTTATTCATATAGAAGGCAAGTAACCAGAGCGATATGCGGGAGGTCCTATATCCCATTCTTTGGAGCATAGAGGGGTTAGAGGCGCTTCCTGTTGGTTGTATGTTACTAAGCGTTTAATCAGCTCTTGCGATTTGTCGGAATCACTTTATCCTGCGCCCATTTCTCTACCGCATCCCACACCGTATGTACCGGCAATTGCTTCGCACACTCCCAGCCAATCTTGCATCTATGGGGGCTACATGGCCAGCACGGCATATCTCGTCTGATGATCGTTGCTTCTGGACTGAGCGGTCTCCACACGACGTGGTCGGTAGGACCAAAGATTCCGACGGTTCGAACATTCAGAGCTGCCGCGATGTGCATTGGACCCGAATCGTTGCACACAAAGAAATTGCAACGTTTTATTAGGGCAGCAAGTTCGCGCACCGATGTCGGGGCGTAAGTAACAAAATTAGATTGGCTGGCTCTCTGGATGTTTCTTTCTAATTCAAGCTCGTCGGGACCTCGGAGAATCAAAATCTTCGCACCATATTCTCGCACGAAGGTATCGGCGACCTTGGCGTAGTTCTCTTCAGGCCACCGCTTATCAAACGAGCTGCCGCCCGGATGGATGCCAACCACAAAGTCGTTCGGTGCGATGTTCCAATCCCCTAATAATTGTTGCGTTTTGGCGATTTCATCATCTAACAGATTGAGCACCAACTGCCGATGTCCTTCACGATTGCAAATTAACCCAACTAAATCGAAATTCCGATCGACTTCGTGGACCTCCCCTTTGTTATAGTGCGCTCGCCAAGTATGCGTTAGGAGGCTCTTGAATCGCTTTCGATACCGACCTAACCGATACCTCGCGCCTGACAAGAACGCTACACAGTTGCACCACGATGCGGTTCGCATTACAACGACAAGGTCATACTGCTCACGTCGCAGCTGCCGATAAAACTGAAATCGATCTCGGAGTTGACGATGTTTATTTGCTCGGTCAAAAATCAACACTCTATCGACATCAGGATTGCCAACCAAGATTGGGGCATTCAACGGTTGAACGAGCACCGTGATCTCCGCGTCCTCGTAACTTCTGCGCAGCAGCGATATCGCAGGCGTCGAATTAAGCAGATCACCAATACCATCGTTGCGGATAATTAAGATTTTTCGGATATTGGGGAGAAGGCGATTAGGCATCAGCAATATCGAGAACCTGTTGTAAGACGGTGAGTCTAACTCCATAAAAGGAATGTTGTTAAAAGAACACACTGTGCATACGCTGTATCGTCTGCACCACAACGAAACCTACCGAAAGGCGGAGTCCTTCGGTAGATTACTTGAAAAAAGGTGGACACAAATGCAAAAAATCATCGACACGCATCAACATCTGTGGGATACCTCCAATTTGAGCTACCCTTGGCTGGACGACTTTGACGCTCTTGGCAAACGTTATCTCATCGAGGACTACCGCCGCGCCTGCGAGGGAGTTCACGTAGTCCGATCAGTCCATGTCGAAGCAGATGTGGCACCCACAGATATTGTTGAAGAGGTCAAATGGTTGGCGCAGATTGTGCAATCAGACAACATGATTGGAGCCGTCGTTGCAGCTGCCCCACTTGAAGCCTCAAACGCCGAAGAAATCCTCAAGCAACTCGCCGAATACTACCTTGTGGTGGCGATTCGGCGTATGGCTTGGCACAACCCCGATGATCAGTTCTATAGAACCCCTGAACTCATCAGAGGGGTACAGCTGCTTGAGGGGTACAACCTATCTTTCGATCTCTGTGCCAATCATCAACAGCTCCCCGCGGCGATTGATCTGGTAAAAGCAACACCGAATGTGCCACATGCGGTCAACCACTGTGGCGGCCCCGATATAAAAGGCAACCAGTTTCAACCTTGGGCAGATCATATCAGTGAGCTGGCTTCGTTCGATAATGTGCATTGTAAGGTCTCAGGCATCGTAACGACTGCGAGCGATAACTGGACAAAAGCAGAACTGAAACCCTACATAGACCACCTCGTCGGTACGTTCGGTTATGACCGCCTAATGTTCGGCAGCGACTGGCCCGTCTGCACGTTAGCCGCCCAGTACAAGCAATGGGTAGAAGCATTGCTATGGGCAACACAAGATGCTAGCGATATAAACAGGGAGAAACTGTTTCACGACAACGCAAAGCAATTTTACAGAATCACAGATTAATGCCAAGCAGGGCAAGGCTGCCCAAGTCCCTGACTATGGTGAATTAGAGAAATAAGTAGACATTACCAATAACTCCGACCTTTGCGAAGTTTCCCAAGTCCCCCTGACAAGTGGTACATCCCGATTTATCGGGGGCGGGATTTAGGGGGTTGGTTGTGCGTTGGGAGTGTCTAAGTAATTATAGTGAACAATATAAATATGTAGACGTTCACCAATAGTGCCCCTTATCGAAGCCTCATGAAGTCCCCCTGAGTTTCCCAAGTCCCCCTGACAAGGGGGATTTAGGGGGTTGGTTGTGCGTTGGGAGTGTCTAAGTAATTAATTCTAAAATTTACCATAAATACTATCAAAGCAGCACTGACTTGTCAAAACAATTAACATTATAACGCGATCCACCGCTCACTTGCAGTCCGTGCTCCTAAACCTTGGACTCGCTACTTCTACGTAGGGCTATTTATAGTGGATCTTAGAATTAATGAGACACTTTAAACCGGTGTGGTTAGGAAACCGCCCCTACCGTTCTCCTGTTTGGTATGCGCTGTTTCTCCCGACCTGTCGGGATCCCGATTTATCGGGACGCGCCTATACGGTGCGGCTAGAAACTGCACCTACCGGGGGGGCGAAAGTGTCGAAAGTGTCTATTTATTTGTATAATTCACCATAGTTTTCGGTTTTTGACCGATTTTGGCATGCCCCAAATCCGTAGGCGAGGCATCTTGCCCCGTCCGGAGAGTTAAATGACCCTAAACTCGATACTTCTACGTCTTGACAGTTGTTGGTGGCTGTTGTATACTATACGACGATTTGATGCCAGCGGACAGGCTACCGAGCGTCATTCATTAACTCCATAATGATGCATTATATCCCAACAGAAACTGAATGGCGCAAAACGTGCGTCTAACGTTGACTGCGCGAGGAAATTAAGCATGAGACATATATGTAACTCGAAGCATGTAACAATCTGGGTCATCGCATTCCTATTGTGTGCTCACATCGTGCATGGACAGCACTACATCTCAATTTATCTCGAAAACGGAGATCATTTCAAAGGACGCTGGCTGGGCGGTGACGAAAAATCAATCCAGATGGAAGTCTACGATCAGCAACTATCCATTCCCCTCCGTGAAGTTGTCTACATCACTGCTTTTGATGATTCACGCACTATTCCCGGCGAAGTAGCTGAAAAGCACTTTCTCAACGGTCAAACCTTTTTGCAATTAGAAATGTACGATAGTGCGAAAGCAAGTTTTATGAAAGCAATTGAGGAATTTCCGAAATATCCCGATGCCCATTATCAGCTTGCCCGGCTCTTCGAAGCAGAAGGAAACATCGATGAAGCACTCAAGTATTTCGGGCATGTTGTGAAAATCAATCCCAACGCATACAGCATGGAGGCAAAGTTTAAACAAGCAGGCGATACTTACCTCGCTGCTGAAGAATATCGTAAAGCGGTGAATGTCTACCTGCTTTTATTCCGAATCTATCCCGACCGATACGGCGTAGAGGAGGCTGCCTACACCGCAGGCTTCTTGCTGGCAGAGGAGTTGAACGAATCCCAAGAGGCACTCAAAGTGCTCCAAGAGGCTGTGGCATATTTCCCAGACAGTGATGAATATTTGGAACGGGCATCGTATCTCATCGGATCGCTGCTATCCAGCCTCGGAGATGCTGATATGGCAGTGGAGGCACTAACCGATTTTATTCAAAATTATCCGCAAAGTCGATGGCTTGCCAACGCATATATGGCGCGAGGAAATGCCTATATGCAGTTGCGGCAGAATACAGATGCCACTGCTGACTATAACTCCGTTAGTTCATATACATCAAACCTCAAGTTAAAAAATGAAGCACGAAAGAAGATAAGCGAAAGTGTATGGACAATCTACACTGTCTCTGATGGACTACCGAGCAATCAGATTCAAGCGATCGCCGTTGATGGACAAACGCTATGGATTGGGACGCCAAAAGGATTAGCACAGATCGACTTCAGCACCGGAACGTGGCAGCTGGTGACGGATGTAACTGACCATATCAACACACTCTTTGATGAAGAAAAGCCGATTGATGTCCGAACGATCGCTGTTGATAATCAGGAATTGTGGATCGGAACTCTAAATCACGGCGTGATTCGTTATAGCAAAGGTTCAACATTTCCTGAAATTTTCGATAGGCGCAAGGGCCTCCCCGATAACACGGTATATTCCATTAAAATGGACAAGGCTGAAGTGTGGATCGGCACCTTCGCAGGGGTTGCTAGTTATCAGCGATCTACCGGAGAGTGGAAGCACTACAGCCGAAAAGATGGTTTACCCGCCGATGATATTGTTGCATTGGCCGTCACGCCAGACAGAATTTGGATTGGTACTTCCCAAAACGGTATAGGGGTCTACAATCGAACCATGGAAATTTGGCAAAGTTTTGGGGCCAGCGATAATCTCGACCTGAAAGCCGGTAGCGAAATCGTAAGTTTCGATGTCAGCACTGATAAGGTTTTCTTTACATGGAATTATAGCCTCGACAAAGCCAACGGATACGGCGAAATAGGACAGAGTGATCTAAGCAGTACAGTTGAGACTGTTCTTCGTTTTGTAGATATGGTGCCTTATCAAAGCATTTACGTTGCAGCTGGATCTACTACCCTGTGGATTGCTACCAACGGTGGTATATGGATCAAAACCGGAGAAGGCTGGAGAGATCCCGTAGATTTTCCCTCTAGTCGAATCAATACACCTATTGTTAGCTGCATTGATCTGGGTGTAGGAGCCGCGTGGATTGGCACGGCTGATGGAGTTGCCAAAATCGACACCAGCGCAATCTATGGGAGCTATTAGAAAGCGCGACAAGTAGTGATAATTTTATGCTTTGCACTTTTGTTAAGGTGTGCTACAATGGATTATCTCCAAATCCAGATGGGCTGGACTTGGATTTTATCAATACCATAGATGACAAGGAGAAAAAAATGGCAGGAGTTATTCCGACAATCAGTTCAGGTGTGGCTGGACCACTTGGTGTCCTCCATCTACCAAGATTTTGGAGCAAGGTGACATTGGATGCGGTGGGACAACTGAACCCCGACTATCCCGCATGTGGTGCAGGTTTCGATCAGATGGTCCTTGATGGCCTCGGCCTTGATAAGGAAGAAACATTGGCATATATCAACGATAACCGTCCAAGCTATACCCAATTTGAACAGTGGATTCTCGACAAAAAAGGTGGGAGTCTCGACCAAGCGGCGGTTGATGAATTGAACGCAGCTATTAAAGGCTATAATCACGATGACGACACCCGTGGCGCTATCCTAGGCGCAGCCGGAGTTGCCGACGACGGCTCAATCTTGGATGCTGTTAATCTCAACAACCTTGAGGATTGGAGCGACTGGCATGCTGACTTAACAGGGTAAACAGCAGCCAATGCGTATCCACAAAGAAAATAAACAGAAACATCGTCTAATAAAGGAGGGGCAAGCTTAAATCTTGCCCCTTTTTTATTTTAACTCATTGGGCAGAGACGATTCAATCAATTCCCTATACGCTTCTTCGGGAGTCCGGAAATCCTCCGATATTGAAGGCTCCAGTTGGGCTATCATCGACATAAGTATATCTGGAGTCACATCGCTCATGCGGAGATTCCGTATCCGTGGAAAGACCTCAACAGCAGAGCCTCGCACGTCCACCGAGAGGTTTAATACACGCGTGCCACAGATGCCATAAGCGGGAAGGCTGCCATGAAGCCGTGCAGAAACAACTGTATGGGCAGAAGCGTATTGTCGAAGTAGTGTGTAGGGATCTCCGTGAAACCAGAGATCTTCCGGCGGAATCGCGTCGCGCAGGACCGTGTACTCTCTGTGAGCGTGGCAGAGAACCCGAACATTATAACCGCCCTGTTTGAGCGTTGTGTACAAGTTCTTCCAACTATCGGCGAATTGTTGAAGCCTTGTACGCCGGGGAATGCGTCTGCGCCCACGCCGCTTCGCTGTATGCCGTGGTGACGGGGGAACAAGTATGAGGTACGGTCTCTGTGGTAATGGCTCGATGTTCCACATCCTACTAGCCCAAGCCGCCGAACACGGAAGGTAACTGTTCGGTATTCTGAGTGCATTCAGCAAGGCGTGTGCATACAGATCGCGCACAGTGAAGCACAGACTATGTGCAATACGTTGACGAATGATCCGTTCTGTTTTCTTGCTCTGCATACAGTGCGCGACATAGGCATCAACGTCAATGTCCGGATGAGAAAAACCTGCCCCGCCCGCCATCGTGAAGATTTTCAAGCCCCATCGAATGATAAAATCACGCCACATCGCGTCGTCATACCAGTGCTTCCAATCGTCATAATTGTTATATTGTGGCATCCCACCATACACCAGAAACGGGGCATCTCGAACAACATCTTCATAGTCCCGGAAACCCTTCGGACTGAAACGATCGATAAGTACCCACACCTGAGGTCCCAATACCTGTTCAAACAGATATTGGAGTCCTACACCAATGAAGGTATCACCCGGATTATTGTCCGTTCGTCCAGTCGTGGTTATCAGCGGAATGTGCGTCATCGGCATGAAATACGAATCGCTCCCCGTGTATGGTATGCGCTGTTTCTCCCGACCTGTCGGGATCCCGATTTATCGGGACGCGCTTATGCAGTGCGGTTTCTAACCACCCCTACGGTTCTCCTGTTTGGTAGGCGCTGTTTCCCTCTGCGCTGTCCAGTCTCCCGTTTGGTAGGCGCTGTTTGTAACTGCGCCTATGCAGGGCGGTTTGTAACCGCACCGGTTTGGAGTGTCTCATTAATTCTAACATCTACTATAAATTGGACTTTCAGATTAGGGACCTGCCAGTCATTTCAGCCGGTTGATCCAAGCCCAACAATCGGAGCGTGGTCGGCGAAATATCCGCTAACCTGCCATCTACCCTTAACTGACACCCCTTAAACCGATCATCTACAACGATCAGATTCACAGGATATGTTGTATGCGCGGTGTGAGGACCGCCGGTCTCAGGATCGACCAACTGCTCACAGTTCCCGTGATCGGCGGTCACGATTAAGCCGCCACCCTTAGACATCACCGCATCAACGACTTTTCCGACACATGCATCCACCGTTTCTACTGCCTTAATTGAAGCTGCCAATGATCCCGTGTGACCAACCATGTCGCCGTTTGCGTAGTTCAAGATGAGCAAGTCATACTTGGCTGAGTCTATCCGACGGAGCATCTCTTCGGTAACTTCTGCCGCCGCCATTTCCGGCTTCTGATCATACGTCGATACATCGCGCGGCGACGGAATTATCTGTCGATCTTCCCGATCAAACGGCTCTTCCTCATAATCATTAAAGAAAAAGGTGACATGAGGGAATTTCTCCGTTTCCGCACATCGAAATTGTGTCAACCCGACATCGCTCACATACGCTCCCAGGATATTATGCATCTGCGGTGGTTTTGGAATTGCGACTTCCACTGGAAGCCCGCGTTCATATTCACTCATTGTGATGAACCGAATCTCCAGCTTGTCTCGCCGTTCAAACCCCATTTGGCGGGTAATTCCGTCTTTACCCATTGCTTCAAACGGAAACTCTGGTGCACAGAAAGCGTTACAGAGTTCGCGTGGTCTATCGCCTCGAAAGTTGTAAAAGATTACCGCATCGCCGTGAGAGATGCGCGGTAACGGATTCCCCTTATTATCAATAACAACCGTCGGTTCAATGAATTCATCCCCGATTTGGTTGCTTTGGGTGGGGGAGTCATAGTAGCGCTGATATCCTTCCACCGCCGTCGGCACACGGTTTCCCACCCCTTCGGTCAGCAGTCGATAAGCCTTCTCTACCCGATCCCAACGATCATCACGGTCCATAGCATAGTATCGACCCACTACTGAAGCAATCTGTCCAACACCAATCTCCTTCATCTTCGCTTCGATCTGCCTACAGAAGTTGATGCCACTCATGGGTGAGCAGTCGCGCCCATCACTAAAGTTATGAACCAAAACGCGGTCAACCGAGACACCTGTTTCTTTTGCCAATGCAAGCAGCGCATAAAGGTGGTCTAATGAGCTGTGTACACCCGCGTCACTTGCTAACCCGATGAGATGCAAATTGGTCCCTCGTGCTTTGACATGCTCCATACCAGCGACCAGTGATCGGTTTCTTGAGAACTCGCCCGATCGGACCATTTTGCTGATTCGCAAAAGTTCCTGATCAACAATCCGACCCGCACCGATATTCTGGTGTCCCACCTCGCTATTTCCCATCGTGCCGGCTGGCAGACCGACATCTTCGCCGGACGTATGAATGCACGTATACGGATATTCCCGCCTAAGCCAATCATCAACCGGCGTTTTGCCAAGATGGATCGCATTGGCTCTATTCCACTCCGGATAGGGATTGTGTCCCCAACCATCCCGAATGATAACCACCATCGGG
The DNA here is from genome assembly GCA_965204355.1 of Candidatus Poribacteria bacterium. Classification (GTDB taxonomy): domain Bacteria; phylum Poribacteria; class WGA-4E; order WGA-4E; family PCPOR2b; genus PCPOR2b. The sequence goes on along the minus strand of OZ241983.1, from coordinate 4,014,378 downwards.
CGAATTTGTAGTTTCGTCAAGATAACCTTCCAAAGAATTAGGGTCATTTAGTTTTTCTGTAGGAGGGATTTCCCAATCCCGACCCTTCGCTCTATGAGCGACTTCCCGACTCCGACTTTTCAAACAAAATGGGTAAAAAGCCTAAAACTGAATAGCCCTACCAAAGAATACCAACCGTTATGATGCGAAGGAGGGGCCCCTTACACCGTAGGCGGGGCATCCCCGATAAATCGGGATCCAAAGCGACTTGCCCCGCCCGGAGAATTATAGTGAATTATCAAAATATGTAGACACTTTCGCTCCCCCTGTTTGGTAGGCGCTGTTTCTAACTGCGCCGTCTCTATCTTGGTAGGCGCTGTTTCCAACTGCGCTGTCTCTATCTTGGTAGGCGCTGTTTCCAACTGCGCCGATGCGGTTAGGAAACCTCGCCGGTACAGAGTATATAAATAATTCTAAAGTTCACCATAAATGACCCTAAAGGGATGCGTTTCAAAGCTTTACATCAGATGTGTTTTGAGAAATGCTATTCCCGGCTCAACATCAACCTCATGCCCACCTTCAAAATAGTCCAATTCAAGATTGTCTGGACAATCCGCTGCAGCATAAATCTGCTCAAGATGATTGAACGCCTCCTTGGCATCCGGCGCGATGAAGCAGCTATCATCCGATGCTATTTGTGCCATACAGGGGCGCGGAGCAATCAAACCCGCAACATCTGATATATCTCCATATCCACGCAGCCCGAACATGAACTGAGAGCCGCACGTATTTCCACGTCCGCGATCATTGAGCGCATCGGTCAAGGTGCTGAGGTAGCAAACAATCACCGCTGCCTTGACCCGTTGATCCAATGCAGAAACATAGGTCGTCATCGTTCCCCCAAACGAACAGCCCATACAACCAAGCCGGCTCCCATTTACATCGGGCCGGGATTGTAAATAGTCCAAGCAGCGCTGGGCATCACATATATGAAGCTGGAGCAGTTGATAGCCAAAATACCCGTATGCCATATAGGCAACATTGCAGCCATCGCGTCCGGGACGCCGAACCCATTCATCGCGATCTTTACGTTCACCAAACGTGCGCCAATCAGGGGCAATTGTAACAAATCCGTCCTGTGCCAACTTCACAGCGAACTGTTTCTGATAATCCTCACCTATCCCGGCGAGCGGATCTTTTCCAATCCCATGCCCGTGTGCACAGAGCACCGCTGGGCGGCGATTCGTCGGACCAGCCCCCTCAGGGCTCAGGACATAAGCAGGTATGGACGAGAAGGGATCAGGATTGAAAATAATCTTCTCCCGCACATATCCGTCCATCTCCGTCCGCTCTAATACTTCAACCGCTAACGGAATCGCTTCTGGCTTTGGGCCCAGATCCCTGGTTAATTCACGCCGAAAGGCTTTACGCCACTCCCGCCACTCCGCCTTTGATGTTCCCGTGAAATGCAGGGGCGGCACCCGCTGCAGCAGATGTTCAACGCCAAGTTCCGCAGTCAAAAACCGAGGAGTTGTCTTTGCCATCTGAATCTCCTTCTCTACTGTCAATTTACGGTGAATTCTAAAAATAAACAGGACTTACGCATTTCCTCTTAAAGTCCCCCTGACAAGGGGGATTTAGGGGGTTAGTTGTGCATTGAAAGTATATCAGTAATTCTAAAATCTACTATATAGAATATCGGTGTCCTAAGTCCCCTAGCCCCAGCAGGGCGATATGTTTATAGCTAGTGCTACACACCAAACAGCCCAAAGCTCCAGTTGCTCTGAATCCCGATTTATCGGGGCGAGGCGACATGTGTCGCATTGGAATCATACCTGATATATTGAGAAAATTGCCTATATTGTCTGAATCTGGATTTACTGGATTCAAGAATTCTCAGGATTGTTGGACGCTTCCCCTTTTATCCTGTTTACCCTTCCTTCACAATCCCACTTCCCTTACTATCAGAATCGCAGATTATCGCGGATTAAAGGATTACACGGATTTAAAACACGCTGGCTCGTAGTAGGGCGATTCATCGCCCGTCCGGACGCGCAATAAATTGCGCTACTACAAACCCTCGAAGCAGGGAGTCTGACTGTTTACGCCGCACTTGTCTGAATCGCAGATTTTCATGGATTCAGGGATTACACGGATAAAAAACATTGGCGGTGATGCTTATTGCGGGGGTGTCAGCATTTCGGCGAGGTCCTCTGGTAACTTCACCCCATTTCTACTCTCGAAGTGTGCAACGTTTTCGTAGTCATTTTGAAATGAACCAATGATATCCTGTCCCATATTTTTGGCAGTCGTCAAGTCTGACTTAGCTTTTTCCCATTCTCCGAGGTGTAACCACGCTTCACCACGATTACTATACGCCTCAACAAGGTTACGTTCCAGTTCTATCGCTTTGGTATAATCTTTAATCGCACGGTCAAAATTACCTTTTTTACTATAAGCATGACCGCGGTTGTTATAAGCCTCGGCAAGGTCAGGTTTCAGCTCTATCGCCTTGGTGTAATCTTCAATAGCATAGTCAAAATAGCCTTTTTTGAGATAGGCTTCACCGCGCTTGTTATAAGCTCCAACGAGGTCGCGTTTCAGTTCTATCGCCTTGGTATTGCCTACGATGGCACGGTCAAAATTGCCTTTTTTGATGTAAGCAATCGCGCGATTGTAGTATGCCTCGACAAAATCGGGTTTCAGTTCTATCGCCTTGTCATAGTCTGCGATAGCGTGGTCCTCCTCGCCCTTTTCCCGATAAGCCGCACCACGATTGCTATAAGGCTCGGCATAATTGGGATCAAGTGCTATCGCCTTATTACAGTGTTCAATGGCAAGGTCATACTCGCCTATGATCCGGTAAACCGCCGCACGATTGTTATAGGCGATGGCATAATCCGGTTTCAGCTTGATTGCTGTGCTAAAGTCTTCAATGGCAAGATCATACTCACCTTTATCAGCGTAAGCAATGCCGCGATTGTTGTAAGCGATGACAAAATTGGGTTGCATTGCTATTGCCGTGCTATAGTGCTCAATTGCCTTATCGTAATGCTCAAGTTTTGCTTGTGTCTGCATTCTCCGCGTCTCCTGTGTGTTGCTGGATTGACCCGACATAAAACGTTATAGAGGCAATCTGGTGCATGTCCTGATTTCTAATAAACCCATGGGGATCGTTGTAGATGGTTTCTGTAGATATACCGTGATGTTTGTCTAAGTAACCTAATATTGGTTGTTTGAGGTGTGCTGGAATAATGATTACATCGTCCGGCTCAACAACTCCTGTGGGTGGACGGATGAATACACTTTTCTGGGCTATGATGCGGTTTCGTGGATTTTGAGTTTCTTTCTCAACTCGATTCTCGTCCTGCGCTTCCTCTCCCAAAAAAATAATCCTACCGGGGTTGTCAAAGAAGCGATCGCAGGCGAAGAAGAGGGCTATGTGACTGTCGGTTGTAAAATCTATCAGATTGGTGTGCCCTCCATAGTGTTGGAGTTCCGCCAAGATTTCAATCTCCTCTTGTTCGAGGGTATAGTTTTTAGCCGAGTCCAGTATTAGCCCTTCAATAGCCTGTATATCAAAGTCCTCCGTCTCCATTTTTCTCTTGCATTCACGCCAAAGACTTGACGACACTCTGTCATAATCTTCAGGTTCGCCGCGGTAGAGGTAGTTGCCACTATCTGATTTTTCTGCGATCTCACGGATGATTTTCAAAACCGCGTTTAGGTCTTCCTGGGGATTGGATTGATTTTCCATGCTTATGATTTTTTCGCTATGATGGACATTTCACCATTGTCAGAATCGCTGATTGTCGTGGATTAAAGGATTACACGGATTTAAGACACACTGGCTCGTAGTAGGGCGATTTATCGCCCGTCCGGACGCGCAATGAATCCTCGATAAATCGGGATTAAGAAATGCGCTACTACGAACTGCAGTGCGTAACTTCTACATCGGTATATCACAAACCAAGAGGTAGCATTATGGCTAAATTTCCCGCGTTTAACACTCCTTTAATTTCCTGCTAATTTATTTTCAAGTTTCTCCACCGCTTTCATTGCGTCAGAAACTTCCTTTTTGACCACAGTGACAGTATGAGCATGACTGAGTGGGTTTAGGATAATACTTCGGTACAGTTCAATCTCCTTAATGAGGTTCTGGTCTAAAAAGGGTGTGCCATCGTTTAACTCCACCTTTTTTATCGGTTCCCAGAAGTCATTGCTTTGTAGTTCTTTCGGGTTTTCGCGGTATCTGACTTGGAGATTCTCCTTTTCGCAGAATTTCTTGATAGCCGCTTCAAAGGCGGTGCGAAGGTAAATGACACAGGCTTTGTAGTCATTGGCGGCGAAATATGCTTTCGCTTTGTCAAGATACGGCTTATCTTGCGCGTAGATTGGGATCTCGTATTCATCAGTTTTTTCGGAATAGAATTCGGTGTATTCCCACTCCGCAGCAGATAGCCGCTGTTTGGCAATTTCATACCACGCCTTATCGTACGTCGTTAAAAAGATTTGGTAGTCTGAAAAATGCTCCGTTAGGATATCAAGCACCGGGAGACGGTTTGACATGTCTAAGCCGATCAGCACATCATCTAAGGCGAGAATCTTCAGGCGACTTTCCGGTTGAATCAGGATTGACGAAAAGTAGATAGCAATAGCAATCGCTGATAACCTTGCTTCGTTTAGAAAGTGGTGATGCCTAGGGATATCTCTGTCAAAGAGTTCAACCCTTAAAAGAATCCCCTGATTATCAAGTGTTCTGTCCTCGCGGTTGTATTGAACCCCCGGAAAATCGAAGTTAAGGGCAACGCTGTGTCCAAACTTGCCAAGAATTTCGGCTGCTTTTGGCTGCAGCCTCGCCAATCTGTTTACTAATTCGTCGTTGAAAATTTCTATCTGGCTTTCAAGGGTTGCAATTCGATTTGCTGCGTTTCGACGTGGATACGGTGGTTGAATGGCAGCCCAATCCTCGGCAAGGCTCCGACCTTCAATGTTGACGGTGTTTGCCAAAAGTGTCTCAACCAACAAACCGAACACATTCACGGTGTTATTCTCACGGTGAACGTAATGCGTCTCCAGAAGGTCCTTATAGTCGAGGAAGCCCTTTGCCCTTGATCCTTCAATAATTAGTTCGTCATCTGTCTCTCTAACGCTCTCCGACCATTCGTAGATCATCTGATTTGACCGCCGGTCAGCACGGAGACATAGTTTGATATGGCCCGCATCTGTGATAAAGATGTTCTGATCGTTTTCAAATCTATGTGAAGGATTATCGCCGGATTCCAAGAACAACTTTAACGCAAAATACAGGGACGATTTTCCGCTCCCATTTTCACCGTAAACCAATAGGTTCTTCCCTGACTTGTGTAGGTGAATTCGGTAGGTTCCATAAAAGGCTTTGAAGTTTTTGATCTCAATCTCAGTAATTCTCACGTTCTGTCCTCAATGATGCGGATCGGTTTTACACTATTCAAAAAGAAAAGGTTCCGCCGGATCGGATGCATTCTTTCATACAATCGCTCGAAGATTTCCCGTAACGCGGCCATTTTATCACCCCGAATTTCTTCAAGTTGCGGCAACCGCTCATCTAACAACGGTTTGAAGAACTGTTTTTCCCCTTGATGCAGTTCTTCATGTAGATAGGACTCATAAGCCAGTCCGTCAATGATCCGCTCAAAATACCTGAGCATTATGAAGTCGCGGGAGTGTGCCAAATCCCCGCCCCTCGTCGTCGGCTGCCCCTGAAGGTAGATGAGGTAATCGACAATTTTGCCGATCAGTGATTTCTGCGTTGGCGTGAGGTCGGGGATGGGGATTTCTTGGATATGGCGGCTGCGCGCCCGAAGATAATCAATCGTCAACTGTTTTGACACCTGCGAATAGAACCACTCCACAATCTGAGAATTGAGGAGACCACACAACCACGTCTCTTCAGTCGGAATCAGGTAGCATGTATCCCCGCAGTAAAATCCGTCCGTATCAACGGCGAAGGCTTGGTGGTCGTAGCTATTTGGGCAAATGAGTTTTGTTTGTGTAAAGCGCTCGGTGCCTCTTTTGGTGGTTGGCAGCTCGTACCATTTCTGTTTACCCGCCCTTTTCCTCAAGACCGATCTATATTGTTCCAGGTGTTTTCGGATGGCAGGGTAGCGGTCTATCTCTATACGACGGTAGGTAAAAATTAGCCATGAGTCCCCGATAAATCGGGATTTATCAACAGGTCTCTCTACCCCCCAGCGTCTGATGTCCCGTCCGTGCAGAAACGGTTTCAAAACCTCAGCGGATGCGGGGTGCTCCGCAATGAGCAAATTTCGCGTCGCACCATCCACGACAAAGGCCCCGCTCGCGCCGGTTTTGATGCCGAAAGCGGGGCGCGTCTGAAGGTATTGCGATAGGGGTGGGCCCGCGTTGCGAAGTTTAGCCAGCAAATTCAACACATCGGCCGATTCAAAGGGTGTACCGTCGGCATTCAAGAACTTTTCGGTCTTGGGAAAACGGCTCCGCCGCCGCTGCGTTAGCATCAAGGCGATGTCTTCGGGCAATTTAACACGATTTGCCCGTTCATACGCCTCAACGTTCTTGTATTCATTATGAAATGAGGCGATGATATCGGCCCCTTTCTCTCTAGCAGTTATCAGGTCCGCTCGAGCTTTATCCCATTCTCTCAGGTGTAACCGCGCCTCGCCACGATTGCAATAAGTATTGGCATAATCCGAATCCAGTTGTATCGCTGTGTCATAATCTTCAATGGCGTGGTCAAAATTGCCTTTGACGTGGTAAGCATACCCGCGATTATGATAGGCTTCAACAGAATCAGGATTGAGTTGTATTGCTTTGGTATAATCTATAATAGCCCGGTCAAACTCGCCTTTGCTTCCGTAAGCATTACCGCGATTGTTATAGGCTCCAGCATCATAGGGGCTCAATTGTATCGCTTTGTTAAGGTCTGCAATAGCATGGTCAAACTCGCCTGTCTCGTTGTAAGCAGCCCCGCGATTGGTATAGGGTATAGCAGAATCGGGGTTGATTTCTATTGCTTTGGTATACTCTTCAATAGCCCTGTCAAAATCGCCTTTACCGTGGTAAGCATTGCCACGATTATTATAGGCCAAGGCAAAATTGGGGTTCAACGCTATTGCTTTGCTACAATCCTTGATGGCCCTGTCAAACTCGCCTTTACCGTGGTAAGCATTGCCACGATTATTATAGGCCAAGGCAAAATCAGGATTAAGTTGTATTGCTTTGTTGAAGTCCTCAATAGCCCGGTCAAACTCGCTTGTCTCGTTGTAAGCAGCCCCGCGATTGGTATAGGGTATAGCAGAACCGGGGTTTATGTCTATCGCTTTGTTGAAGTTCTCAACAGCCCGGTCATAATCGCCTTTTTTCGCGTAAGCATTGCCACGATTATTATAGGCCAAGGCAAAATTGGGATTCAACGCTATTGCCTTGCTACAATCCTTGATGGCCCTGTCAAACTCGCTTGTGTTGTTGTAGGCAACCCCGCGATTATAATAGATATTGGCATAATCAGGGTTGATTTCTATTGCTTTGGTATACTCTTCAATAGCCCGGTCATAATCGCCTTGGTCGCTGTAAACCTTTCCACGATTGTTATAGGCCATGGCAAAATTGGGTTTGATTCGTATTGCTCCAGTATAGTCGCTGAGAGCGCGGTCAAAATCGCCTATGTTAAGGTAAGTATTACCGCGATTGATATATGCTTCAGCCAGTTGTGGATTTAGTCTTAATGCCTTAGTATAATGCTCTACCGCTCTTTCATAATTTCTTCTATTTTGATAGGTCAGACCTTTGAAAAACTCCGCCACGGCCTTTAGACCTTCTGACCATTCGATAATTGCATTTATAGTTTTAGATGATGTAGGTTGAACAACTTTAAGGATATCTTGGAGGTTAGATTCCCAGTCTTCATAGAGATTAACATATTGAAGATCGCGTAAGGTTTCGCCGCCACCAATGTCTCGATCAGGAATTTCGCATTCGTTCAACTTGACAGGGATAAACCAGGCTTGATCAATAGGTCGCTGACGCAGTTCCTCAATTGCGATTGTCAGTTCCTCGTTCATATAGGTGCCATCACGCTCGTTATATTCCCTTGAGAAACACGCAATGAAAAAAGCTCCTTCTTGAATGGCCTGCCGAATTGCTCGTTTCCAGCGAGATCCCGGACCAATATCATTCCGGTCCAACCAAACTTGAATACCATTTACTCTAAGTTCTTGACAGAGCCGATCAACTATTTTTCTATTTTCTCTAACATAGGAGATAAAAACTTTATTCATTTCCCTAGTCTCCTTAATTCGGTGCCTGTCAAATATTATTCAACCCAACCCCATTTTTGGTTGAGTAATTTCCTCCACAATTCCAATCTCCTCATTGTCAGAATCGCAGATTGTCGCAGATTCAGGGATACACGGATTCAGAAAGCCCCATCGGCGGTGATGCTTATTGCGGGGGTGTCAGCATTGTGGCGAGGTCCTCTGGTAATTTCACCCTATTTCTCTGCTCAAAGTCCTCAACGCTCTCGTAGTCATTGTGAAATGAAGCAATGATATCCAGCCCCACGTCTCTGGCAGCGGTCAGGTCTGCTCTAGCTTTCTCCCATTCTTTCAGATGCAACCATGCCTCGCCACGATTGTTATACGCCTCAACAAGGTCACGTTCCAGTTGTATCGCTTGGGTATAGTCCTCAATCGCACGGTCATAATCGCCTGTGTAGTGATAAGCAATCCCACGATTGTTATAGACATCGGCATAATCGGGGCTGAGTTGTATCGCTTGGGTATAGTCCTCAATCGCACGGTCAAAATCGCCTTTCTTGCCGTAAGCAACCCCACGATTGTTATAGGCTACGGTATAGTTGGGGTTGAGTTGTATCGCTCGGGTATAGTCCTCAATCTCACGGTCAAAATCGCCTTTCTTGCCGTAAGCAACCCCACGATTATTATAGGCATCGGCAGGATCGGAGTTGAGTTGTATCGTTTTGTCGAAGTCGTCAATAGCGCGGTCAAAATCGCCTTTGCCACTGTAAGCAACCCCACGATTGTTATAGGCATCGGCATCATTGGGGTTAAGTTGTATCGCTTGGGTATAATGCCCAATAGATTTCTCATATTCCTTCTGTTTCGCTTCAGAATTTGTCGCTTCATCTCCTCTCTTTTGACAGGCAAAGCCTCTATAAAACTGCGTGTAGGCACCTCCGTGAATGTCTTGGTTTCTGATAAAACCGTGGAGATCATTGTAGATGGTTTCCGTAGATATGCCGTGGTACGTTCGCAGGTGTTGCAGTATTAGTTGTTTGAGGTGTGGCAGAATAATGACTATATCATCCTCGTGTGGTTCAATAAAACCTTTGGGCGGACGAACAAACACACTTTTCTGAGCGATAACGCGGTGTCGTGGATTCCGAGGGTGGTTAATCATGCTTGTTATCTCTTCGGTTTTTTGCAGGATAACCCGGCCGTCTTTGTCATGATGACCATCGCAGGCAAAGAATAGGGCGATAAAGTAGTCAGTTGTGAAGTCGATTAGGTTAGTTGCACCGCCATAGTGTTGGATTTCAGTCAGGATTCTAAAATTGATGGTTTCATCGGTATTCTCTTCGGCCAGATTTGGAAATGTTGCGAAATCCACACGAAAATCTTGAGGCAGATCTCCGATATGCTTTTTAGCGGCATTCAGCATCTCTGCTTGGACAACCTCTATATCAACCTCCCCAATACTATATTCGCGCCAAAGGCTTGAGGAAACTTTCCCATAGTGTGGAGGTTCCTCATGGCATTCAGGTTCACCGCGGTAGATATAGCCGCCACCTTCGGATTTCGTCTCTATCGCGCGGATGGTGTCCTGAACTGTGCTCGGCTTATCATTTGGGGTGTTGGATTGGTCTGACATTTTTACTCCTTTTTCTCCATCATGGCAATCCCTTCATTGTCAGAATCGCAGATTACCGTGGGTCTTAGGATTCTCAGGATTTTTGGACGCATCCCTTCTTATCCTGAAAATCCTTCAATCTTGAAAATCCTGATTCAGACATTTTCCGCTTCTTCCACAATGTCAGTCTCATTAGCGTCAAGGCCGTATAAGAAGTATACTATCTGATCAATCTTTTTTTCAAGTTCGGATACATTCGTGTCCGGATCGGCGCATTTGGCGTCGAGAATCTGATCGACAAGTTCAATGATTGAGGCTTGTCGATCAAGTGAGATATCGGGAATTGGTACTTGTTTCCAGTCATCAGGATAGAGTTGTATATTATTGCGACGATTCGCCCGCAAGAAATCACGCGCAGGAGTAGAGTTCAGAATCCCTAGCAGATATTTGACAGCAAAATTACGACTATTGTGCTCTAAATCTTCACGTGGCGGCAAATCGGATGTAGATAATCCCTCGTCTCGGTAACGAGCAGTTCTTTTTATGGATCTATTGTTAACTCCTGAAAGACAATGCCAAGGCAAACACACAAAAATCCCATGATTACAATAAAACCTGTTTGTATCAAGTGCTGCCCGGATTTCTCCAACCATTGGCAACATTATTTTTGTGTCGTGCTCATAGAGTTCTGTAAAGGTTGGGCGACGAAACATATTAGGAGCACGCTCTGTTCCCCACTCAATGAATTTGTGCTGTCTAAAAAGCCATTTTCTGAGGTCTTTGCCTTCGGCGAAGGCTTTAGGATGTAGTTCGTCTTTCTTACTGCTAAGTAAGTCATTTAATCGAAAAGCTCCCGGTGCGACCTTCTCGTCGGCATGGGCAACCATACCAACACTAATATAGCAGATTTCCGTCAACATCAAGGTTTCCTTAGAGAAGTCGGGTTTAGCCATATCTTCAGGAAAAAATGCACGATAGCTTAGTTTGTCTTGTTTGTCAGTTGGCAGAGGCTTAACAGCACCAAATTCCGGCTCATGAACACGACGCTCCGGCTGTTGCTGGTTACCATCCGCTCGTTGAAATAGATAGGTGACATTTCGCACCGCGGCATCAAAGATTTTAATCTTACTCAAGAAGTCAAGTCGCAGAATTCGGCTGTTTTTCAAAAACCAATTTTGTGATTTCTGAGCATACTTTGAGTGACAATAGGCATCCGAGACAATGAGCGTGGTGAAGCCGCCGGGCTTAAGCAGTTTGTAGCTGCGTTCAATGAACGGAATATACAGATCCCACTTCTCCCAAAGGGTTTCATACTGTTTACTGTCTTCAATTCGCCGACGCATTTCGAGGTGCTCATCGCCTGAATCTGCCCTGACGTACGGCGGATTCCCAATTGTAATATCAAACCCCTCCCTGACCCCAAACATCCATTCTGGATCAAAGAAGTCAGCGAAGATATTCTGATCGTAGGGGTCCCAGTTGGCAATTCTGTTGGCATCATCGTGGGAGAGACCTCTACGTTCTTCAAGCAGTTCACCGATTTCGGCACGGATTTGGGCATCAAGGGCACGGTATTTGGCTTTGGTTCTTGGGGTGCGGGCGGTGAAGTGCCTCCGGCGGACATCCTCAAGTTTCTTCTCCTTTTGATCAATCTCTGTATCACCTATTGCCATTTGCAACGGTTTATCCACACTGAGGAGTGTATTCGCCGTGACAAACTTTGTTTCCAAGTTCGGCAGCGGACGCACACCACGATTCTCCCGTGAATCGTCAATCTGCTGGTCTACGATGAGGGAGATAAAGAAGCGGAGTTTGGCAATCTGGGTGGCAATCGGTTGGATGTCTACACCGTAGATGCAGTTTTCAATCAGATAGAGTTTGCGTCCGTAGTCCAGTTCATTCCGTTCAAATGCCTCGTTGATGCTATCAATTTCCCCCTCAAGGTCATGGATGGTGTTGTCACGAATTGTGCTGTCGTCAATTTCCGCCGCCATCTCAATGGTGTTTTCGACTCTGTCAATTTGCCGTTGTCTCCACTGGTCGTTGCGCGGATCCAGTTTTCCGAGAATGAATACCAGCTTATGCAGCACCCCCATCGGAAACGCGCCCGAACCGCAGGCGGGATCGAGGATCTTGAGGGTGTCAATGGCTTTGATTAACACCTCGGTTTCCGTTTCATCGAATGGGTTTGGGACATCATTATAGGCGAGTAACCCGCGCAGTTTCTTCTCGATCTTCGCTTTTTGTTCATCGGACGGTGACACCGTTTGCAATTCAGAGTAGGCGATGAGCTCATTTTTTAGATAGGCAATCAGTGACTCGTCGGTCATGTAGTTGACAATTTCACGGGGGGTGTAGTAGGAGCCGGTCTGCTTGCGGGCGGTCGCTTCGGTTTCGGGGTTGTAGGCGGCGAGCAGGTTTTCAAACACCTTGCCGAGCAGTTCGGGGTCCAGAGCGACCTCCTCCTCAATAGGTGTGTTCTCGGTAATCGTGAATTTGTAGCTGCTGAGGATATGAATCAGACCGCGTACTTTATGCCGTTTCCCGCTTGTGCCGTAAGCGGCATTGAGATCAACAGTCTGTTCCTCGGAAAAGAACAGTTCATTAGGGACATGCAGCGGAATGTCGGTTCGGTCAGAAAAGCCGTCCACTCTTAAAATCTGCGTAGGATCGTCTTTAGATGGACCGTCCAAGCACTCAAATAGACCGCCATTCAGAAAAGGGATTGTCTTAAAGTGTCGCAGGGCATCGTCCGGGTCAATGAAACAGTCTTTGTAGCGATAGAGCGATGTGATGTTGTAGTGCTGCCGTCCCTCACCGCGAAATTTGCGGTTATTGGGATGCTGCACGGTGTTCATCTCCTGATTGAGTGTGGCAAAGAATAGGTTCTGAAGAATTGCCTTGTAGTAGGTGCTTTCCCCCGGATCGAGATTGTTGAGAATACTATCAAGATCGTTTGGGTTAAAGAGCGCGTCCGGCACCAGTCCTTTTTCTCTGACGAACCAGACAAAAATTAACCGTGTGAGCAGGCGGATGACGCTGGTGGCGTTGCGGACTTCGACATCTTCTCCCGCGCCCGCTGGGAACGTGACCTGATCGACTGCCCAGAAATACCAGTTGGCGAGTTCGTTGAAGAAGCGTTTGTTGAGTTCGGAGGTGTCCAGTCGGGCAAGCCACGCTGCGAGCAAGCCGTCGAAGTCTTCCGGTTGTTTGTTGGCGTCCATCCACGTCGCGCATTCCTTCAACCAAAGTTCAAACAGGATATCTCTATGCGCCGGGTGTGGGTTATTTAGTCGAATGTCCTTGATTAGGCTGACCTGTTCCAGCACGTCGCGGTTTGAGTCAAGCCTGTGTTGACGGCGACCGACAAAGCCTATGGTCAAACAGTCTTTAGCGCGAAAGAGTACCACAACCGGCATCACCAGCCGCTTGTTGACCTCCCGTGTAAATTGGGCATATTTGCCGCGGGGGTAGTCTGAATCTTTCAATTCGATTGCAAAGAAGGTGAAACTTCTTGCATATCCCTTATTAAAGGCGGGTGACTCAAACAGCGTTGGCTGATCGCTGGGGGCAATTTCCTCGCTCGTGACTTGAAACACCAGCTTGACTGATTCCACGCTGTCAAGGAATTCTTGTTCTGTTTCGGTGTTTTTGTTCGAGGCGGGAAATCTCTGAATAAAGTCCTCCGCCGTTCCCGGCAGCTCGATAGTACGCTCGCTACGGTAGCCCAAAACCGCTAACAGTTCCTTTGAGGTTTCCAGAAAATCGCCATCAACCATCCCCGCCAAGGCGGATTCGATTTCTTCCTTCTTTCTGATTTCTTCGTTATTCATCTGTTTTATCCCGTGTTATGTCCGTAGGGAACAACGATCGTTGTTCCCTACAACCTGAACTGTGCAAGTCCTAACATGTCGCCCCGCCCCGATAAATCGGAATTCAAAGCAACTGGGGCTTTGAGGGATGGACGCACAGAGATCAGAGCAAGTCCCGACTTGTCGGGATCCTCGGAACGGGAGATGCCCCTCCCACAGCTATAAACATGTCGCCCTGTTGGGACTATAGTGAATTATCAAAATATGTAGACACTTTCGCTCCCCCTGTTTGGTAGGCGCTGTTTGTAACTGCGCTATCCAGTCTCTATCTTGGTAGGCGCTGTTTGTAACTGCGCCGATGCGGTGCGGTTAGAAACCGCACCTACCGGTGTGATAGCCCGGATTTTCCCCTCGCCGGTACAGCGTGTCCAAGTAATTCTAAAGTTCACCATAAATGCACTCATGATTACGTTTCACGCTTCACGTTCCGTTTTCTATCCTTCTTTCTCATTTTATCAGCGCCAATCAGCGAAATCTGCGTCCCTATCTGCTCTTAGAACTGAAGTGCGTAACTCCCATCTAAGACCTACTAAAGATAAGTTTCCTGTCGACAAATCGGTGTATCCAGTATATCATACAACTTATATTCTTACTACGATTTTGTCTCACAGGTAAAGCACGAAAAAGTAGACCGTCTTGAACTTCCAAGCCACCACTATATGAGGAGGAAAAACATGAAAATTACTGACGTGGAAGTCATTCAGTTTCGGACATCGACCCGAGGCCACCCTACCAAATGGGGCTATGGCGTCTGGGGCGAAGAAGTTGATACCATCGGCTCAATAACCAAGATTTCTACTGACGAGGGGATAAACGGACATATGCTTGGGGGCGACAAAGCGACGATGGAAGGGGTTATCAAACCACTCGTTTTGGGAGAAAACCCGTTGCACCGAGAGCAGATTTGGCACTGGATGGATCAGATGTCAACTTTCAGTCATAGGCCGTCGGAGAGTGAGATGGGGATAGCCGATTGCGCGTTGTGGGACCTATTGGGCAACAAGGCGGGCGTCCCGGTCTACCAACTGCTTGGTGGCGCCCGTGATAAAGTCAGGGCTTATGCAAGTACCTTCCCCAACCTCGGCGGGCCCGAAGTTTATGCCGAACACGCCCTGGCTTGTAAAGCAAAAGGCTACAAGGCGTATAAAGTCCATGCCTACATCTGCTGGAACCCTCACACCGAAGAACCCGCACCTCAACTCCCCGGCTTCCCAAAGGAAGATGTTGAGGTATGCAAAGCTGTGCGGGAAGCGGTAGGGGATGACATGGTGCTGATGCTCGATCCGTTTGGTGTCTATACCTTGGATGAAGCGATCTGGGTAGGACGGGAGTTGGAAAAACTCAATTACTACTGGTTGGAACACCCCATGATTGAAACCCGTGTTGAAGCGTACCGGCGACTCACCCGCGAGTTGGACATCGCCATCTGTTCCCCGGAGCATGTGCCGGGCGGCGTGTTTAGCCGAGCAGAGTGGATATTACAGGGCGCGGCCGACATGATGCGCATTGATATCTTTTATGGTGGGATCACGGGGTGCTGGAAGTTGATTAATCTTTGTCAGGCTTACGGCATACAGTGCGAACTACACGGCACGGGCGCGCCCCACGTCCATTTGGCTTGCGCCGCACCGGAAGCTACCTGCCGCTATTATGAACGTGGGCTCCTACGTCCCGGTGTCGATTATGAGCAGCTCACACCCCCGCTGAAAGCGATTACAGATCCAATAGATTCTGAAGGCAATGTCATTGTGTCCCAGAAACCCGGATTGGGTATAGAGTATGACTGGGATTATATTGAAGCCAATCGGATAGACACCTAATCTTCGTAGGGGTTGGGTGCCCCAACCCTTATGGACTGCCCCGATAAATCGGGATGTGCCACGGGCGGGGAGACCCCGCCCCCCGATAAATCGGGATGCAAGCACCTACGATTTCGATTCGCGTTTTGCACTTTCTTTTTACATGAACTATGGTGAACTTTAGAATTACTTGAACACTCTGTACCGGCGAGGATGGGAAAATCCGGACTATCACCCCGGTAGGTGCGGTTTTTAACCGCACCGCATAGGCGCAGTTACAAACAGCGCCTACCAAACATGGGGAGCGAAAGTGTCTATTTATTTTCAGAATTCACCATAAAATGTTAAATTTTGAAGTAGGAGCTAACAATCGTTACCCTCTACTTCACCCCATAAACTGCGCCTCCACTGTTTCACCCGCGGATACGGTCATACCCGCTGGGATAACGATAAAACCGTTGGCTAAGACAAGCGAGTGGAGGATGCCCGATCCTTGCGGCCCCGTTATTTTTGCGTGATACTTGCCATCACGCAATGTGATTATTGACCGCATAAAGCTAACACGACCATCTTTGTTCGAGACATTTTCCTCCAGAACTGCCCTGAAGGTTGGACGGAGCAGCTCCGAATGCCCTGCCATTTTGAGGAGAGCAGGACGGACAAAGAGCTCAAACACGACCAACGACGAGACCGGATTCCCCGGCAGCCCAAAGATCGGTTTGCCGTCAGCGATACCATACGCCTGCGGTTTGCCCGGCTTCATCGCCACCCGCCAAAAATTAATTTCACCGAGTTTAGATAGGACCGCCTTGACCACGTCGAACTCTCCCACTGATACTCCGCCGCTGGTAATGAGGGCATCCGCGCCATCCAACGCTTGGCGGAACTTACGCTCCGTTTCTGCCTCATTATCACGAGCAATTCCCACGTTGACCGGATAGCAACCAGCCTCCTCAATCTGGGCACAGATGCCGTAGCGGTTACTGTCCCGAATCTTGCCTGCTGCGAGCGGCGCTCCGAGCGGTGTGAGCTCATCACCTGTCGAAACCACCGCAACTCTTGGGCGTTTGTAAACCTCGACTTCAGATCGATTGAGCGAGGCAAACATCGCAATCTCCTGTGGGCGGATGAGTTTCCCTGTTGACATGACCAGATCGCCCTGCTCCACACTCTCACCGGTGAAGCGGACATTTTCATCTGTCTCCACTCCCTCAAAAATTGTGACTTGATCCCCTTCCAATTCCGTCACTTCCTGCATAGCGACAGCGTCCGCACCTTCAGGCATCATCGCACCTGTCATAATACGCGCTGCACTCCCACGCCGCACGGAGACTGTTGGTGCATGCCCCGCCTGAATTGTCTCTATAACCGAAAGCCGAACCGGATCGGTTTTGGACGCGTTTGACACGTCCGCAGCAACTACCGCAAAGCCATCCATAGCTGAGTTGTTAAACGGTGGTATGTTCTCGCTAGCGTACACGTCTTCAGCGAGAACTGTGCCGAGGCTGTCCAAAATTCCGATCGTTTCTGTGGGCAAAACAGTAATGGTGTCTAACATTCGCTGACGCGCTTCTTCAACTGTGAGCATCTTGATTTTCTCCAATATATCTGTTAGCTATTTCGAAGTCTTCAGGTGTATTAATGTTGAAAAATGACAGTCCCCCTGGGTCCAGCAGCCGCCATTCCGGCGGCTCGACAATACGGGTATCAATGCGATCATAGAGCGCATGAACGCGCAACTCTCCGCTTGCCAACATATCACCAATGACTGGAAGGCACCGTTTGGCATAAACGGCGGACAAAGTTTGGAATATCCTGGCAGATCGGCTCTTCACTTCAACACATGGGACTACAGCATCATAATTGTCGAGAAGAGTGGTCAGGTAAGATAGGAGATTTGGTCGTAACAGCGGCATATCGCAGCCAACACAGATCACAGTGCTGTTACCAGCGTAAGTCAACCCTGTGTAGAGGCCACCCAAGGTCCCCATGTCCGGTAGTATATCTGAGTACATGGGCAAGTTCAGGGAGGTGTACAACTCCGGCTCATTCGTAATCAGCAGGAGTTCGTCCGTGACTGACTTCATTTGGCGGATGACGTGTGCGATCAGCAGTTCATCGCCTAAACGCATCAGTGCCTTGTTTCGACCCATACGGCGGCTTCGCCCACCAGCAAGTATAACGCCCGTGACCGGAGCATTCGTAGTTTCCATAAGGATTTATGAGATTCTATCTGTGCTTTGACGAAACGACCACACATCCACACCGCCGCCCCTCGGTTTCGATCCCGATTTATCGGGGCCGGTAGGTGCGGTTTCTAACCGCACTGCATTCAATCCAACCCGGTAGGTGCGGTTTCTAACCGCACCGGTTTGGAGTATCTCATTAATTCTAAAGCCCACTATAAATCCTGTGATTTTCAATACGCACGACATGCACACTGTATAGTATCTCCAATCATATCACTTCGAGGCAGCCACGTCAATAAAAAACAATTTAAGGTACTGGTGACTCCAAGATCAGCAATCCCAAGTCACTGGGAAACACCTGCCCTGCCTCTGGGATCTGTGCTGCCCAATAGATCGCTTCATTGTTAGATCGATGGATAACAAAGTTGAAGCCGATGCGGTTGTGCTGTTTCGTTTTCAAGGGATGAAAACCACGAAGGACAGGGAAGAACGGGATGCGCGCCTCTATAACATAATAGTTCGGTTGCTGCCTCACAGCGACATCAAGATTAGCCGCTTGATAGTTGGGGATAAATTCCGGCGCGCCCTGCCCGATATACGGACGATCGCCGTAGAAACCACCACCTTTTGGACATATCCAGATCACATACCGGTCCGGATTGTTCTCCGTCTGCAAGTAGCTCGGTTTTTTGACTGAGTCCGGTTGCAAGTCTATATGCAATTCTATCGCGTCTGCGCCCCGGTAATATTCAATCACGTCTGGCACAACGATGTTTTCATCATAGATCTGAGCAAGCAGATACAGATGATCGCGATCCCACTGGAGCCAGAGAATCCCTGCATCCTGAGATGTCTTGATCACCCGCTCAAGGGGCCACCCGTCCTCATGCCCATCAATTAACACAGGGCGATTCGTATATGGCGCCCAAGCGATGGAGTTTGCGCGGCAGGTCGCACCGATTTCGACATTCGTTGCGCCGGTATCGGTCAATCCATCCGCATAAATTACCCTGACAGTATCTCCGCCAACTAATCCAAGGATGGGCAATTCCTTATCTCCTTCCAAAGAAGGGATTGATTCTTGAGTAATCGATCGTCCATACCGTGTGAAAACCTGTCCCCGGAAAATATTCGAATTGGCGTTCTCCTCATGCAGGCTGATTGACATCTCCTGTGCTTCCGTTACAACCGTTACGGTTGTCGATTCAACCCTGAAGAAATCGCGATTCAAATCAGCGTCCTCCAGTCGAAAATGTAGGGGACTTCCTACATTAAAGTGCCGAACCGGTGCCCCGTCTGCACGGGTGATAGCGAGATAGCCGCGAACGCCTTTGTTGGCGTAAGCGACATCTTCGACCACGGGGTAGTTTACCCCCAGAAAATTCGGTGAATAAATTGCACGTATCTCTTCATCACCCTGTACATCCAGCGTTTCATCCGCAACCGGTGTGGTGCCATATTGCGTCGGAACAGAACCGGTAAAAATCCCTTCAGTTCCCAACTTCCTACGAAGTACGACCTCGACCACATCTCTTGTCTTGTCACCGGTGACTATGATCTTGACTTCGTCGGCTGCGACAACTGTACTGAGCAGCAGATCTTCAAGCCAAAAGTAGAGCGTTTCGCCGGCGTTGAAGCTACCTAATTCATGGACAGAAGCGAAATCCTTGGGGGGTGCTGTGAAACTAGGGATTGATTCTTCCGGATTAAACAACGGATCAGCGACATGTGCGTCAACGATGCGTAGCATACCTGTGCTGCTGCCCAATACAACAGCTTGCATCTGGGTTCGCACCTCCGTTTCACCAACTGTAGTAATTTCGTCGATATATTCAACGGTGATAACCTCTTTGTCTGTAATTTCTAACACTGCATCTGTGGTGATTGGTGCAACGCCTTCAACGGTTACCAGCTCCGCTTTTTGAGTCAGTAGGTCGCCTTCAAACACCGCGCTGTCGGTTGATGTCTCGCGTAACATTATCTCAACACCGTCGGAGACCACGTTGCCCCCAACCGTCACCATCGCTGAATCAGGGGCCCGGGGGGATCGGTTCATGTCCTTATCCGATAACCGTATTCTAAGCTTTTCACCTACATTGAAACTCCCAGTACCCACAGCGGATCCACTGATAATCGAGCCGCTGTCTGCACTATAGATTTCCAGCTCACCTTTATCTCCCGTTTCGATTGAAAGCCGCCGCTGAATAGGCACCAATGTTGCCCCCGTATTCTGTAGCATATCAATATAACTACATATTACGACACCTTCGCCCTGCACCTGCAAAATATCATCATTCGGAATAGGGCTATTGCCGTAGCCAGTTTGAATCTCGCCACGAAAGGTGTCCACGCTGTCTTCCGTTTTAGCTAAGGTCGCACCTGTTTTGTCTCGCACTACGTTCTCCGAGAAGTCGGATTCAACCAGTTCTACAGTTACATTCGTGGTGTCGAGATCCGCATCTTGGACCTCCAAAATCAACGTATCACCGGCTCGAAAACTCGATGTCTCAAGGTTCTGTGCCAAAGCATAATCAAAGTTCCTCTTGTTATAGGCTTTGAGTGTGCCTGTGATACCAATATTTGCCTCACAAATATCATATAATGGGACGTTAGTTTCGCCGGTGGATTGCAGCCCATCCATGTAAATTGCTTGTATCCGTTCGGCGCCTTTCACCTGTAAGATGCCATCGTTCTCTTGACGCTGGGTGCCATAGGCAGTCTGGATCAAGCCGAAGAAAGTTCCCTTGACTGGATAAATGCGGGTCCCTTCTTCCATTGACTGGAACAGCTGCACCGTTTCTTGATCTTGCAGCGTTTCCCCAACGAGCGTGATTTCAACGAATTCATCGGTAATGTCCGTGTCATGGAGACGAAAATAGAGTCTGTCGCCCGCATTAAAGTTTTCCAAGTCGGTGACGTAATTCGCTTTGAGGATGTCGAGTACCCCATTCCGTCCAGCACTAACCTGTGCGGTGTCTGTGACCATCACCTGCGTGTCGCCAGAACCGGCGAGTGCGTCGATGTAACTGACTGTTACAACCTCATTACCTATGACTTCAAGCACGTTGTTGGCAGTGTCTGCATCTGTCGCGTAGCGGGTCCCAAACGTTCCTGTAAATCGTCCCGGGACATCATGTGCCTCTCTCAGAGTGAGTTGATACCCGTCATTTAACCGATTCCCGTTCAGCAGTATATCAACTGTTTCCCGCTGATCATCGTCGCGGTTCAAATCTGCGTCCTGTAGGAGCACGCTGAGTGTATTTCCCGCTTTGATAAACTTCTGGCCTTTCAAAGACGACCGGCGATCCAGCCCAACTAACTCAATTCGTCCGGTGTCACCGACCCTAACGCCTGCTTGTGCGCTAACTGGAACGTCAGTTTCACCGGTGACCTGAATCTCATCCAGATAAATCGCTGCCACTCTCTGTGTGCCCACAGCTTCCAAACGACCATTGTTCGGCGTCGGAGCTTCGCTGTACCCTGTACCAATCGACCCAGCATAGTATCCCTGCTCCGGCTGATAGGTGAGTGCGACAGATTCAACTTCCCGCATCTCTGGCACAATACACCTGACAGTTATCTCCATATTACGCGGCACTGATCTATCAAACTCTGGATCTGTCGGGTCATGGTCAATTATAACTTTGTCGCCTGCTTCAAGCAAATCGGGATCTTCGACCTGTATGTACAAGGTTTCCCCAAGCTGAAATGCCTCAACGAGGTCACCTGATTTCGTTGTGATTGCGATCTTCCCTGTCGATCCGGTGTTGACGCTTACTGTGCTGCTCACAACGCGGTTTTGCTCAGTACTGCTGTAGTACGGATCGACGTATTTTAGGGATACCATCTCTCCACCATGAACAAAGAGTATCTCCGAATCGGCTGCTCCATCCTTGCTTCTACCATAAGCGGTGGCAATCTTCGCAGCGAAAAGGGAGCTGCTCACCCCTAAATCGTTATTCGGATTATCGTCAGCAAGCGCGGCAAGGTTGGACTCATGGAGGACAATCGGTATTAATTGTCCAGTCGTATCATTGTGCAATTCGGCTTCAACCCTTTCCACCCGGCGGCGGTCCGTGTTCCGGTCGGCGTCCCATACACAGAGGGTCAGCGTGTCGGCAGCATTAAACGACGAAATAGATTGAGTAGCACGCCCATCCATGAACACTACGCTCCCGCTAACTCTATTTACAAGCTCAACTTCGTTCCAACGACTTGGTGGAGAGGTCAGCTCATCCGAAGCGTAAGCGAACCAGCCAGACTGATTATTTATCAGCTTGAGGTTGGTCATGATGTAATTGAAGCCGATCGAACGGTCAATCGCCGGTTGAAACACATTTAACGCCAAATCTTTAGGGATTCTGGCTTCGAGGATATACCCGGTCTCCGTTTTCGCAGCCCTTGTTTCGATGTGCTCGTGAAACTCGATGTTTTTCGGGATGGCGTCGAGATGGTGATGTATCTGGGAGGGATGAACCCGGGGGTGCGGACGGTGAGGATTGTGGATTGTAAACACAAAATGGTGTTCACTAGGGGTATACATCCCCGGAGAACGTGTCAACTTCGTATCGACAAACAGATGCAACGCCTCGTTGCCACTCGGTTTTCGGGGTGTTGTATGCAGCGCCGCATGTCGATTGATAATTCCCGCAATATAAAGATTATCCTCATCCCACTGGGTGTAGATCACTACAGGTGAGTCCTCAGCGTCATTGTAGTTTTGAGGAAGCATGGGGTAGAGCGGAGGCCACTCATCTATCGTCCCATCAATTACAACCTTTTTGCTCATACGAATCGCCTGCCCAATCGTTTCGTCAGCCAATTCTGCTGTTTCAGTGGGAGCGCCATCCGCTGTGGTGGTTGGATTCGCTTCGAAGATAGAAACCTCCGAAACCGCTGCATTCGGACCTGCCAAACGGTTAAAGTTAAGGACCATCTCACCATCGGCATAAGCCTCAATTGGGATTGTATAGGTGTAGGATTCTGCCCTACCTCTCGGAAGTGCGAATGCATCGTGCAGCAAAAAGCCGTCAACATCAAGGTTCTGTATCCGGGTGCCGATCCGCTCCTGAAGATAGGTTGCTTTCAACCAGTATAACAACGAGGGCTGCAAATCGGTAAATCTGATGCTAACTGTATCGTAGTGATAAGCAAAACTCCTCTGGCTCGGTGTATTGCCTGCTTCCACCGCATCGGAAGCGCCGCCTTCTGCCAGCCGGTAGCGGTTTTCATCGTCCGTATCTCTATCAAACGCAAAGCCTTGTTCCAGATGAGGGGCTAAGATATTTCTCCCCTCACCCAGATTTTCATAGTGCATCTGCACTGCGTTATACTCATCTAATTTGTTGTCAATGGAGGACGGCAGCCTGTACGTATCTGTGAAAACTTCAAACTCCCGAATCTCAGGATAATCACCGTACCAATCCCCCTCTTCAATTTGCAGACGGATATAGCGTCCCGATATAGACGGCTGGAATTGACGGAGATGGGTCACTACCTCATCGGCAAGCGTGCGGGAGACATAGACTTCCGTGTATTCCTGCCCATCATCGCTGACGGAAAATTGATACCGCTTGAGGTTGTTTCCCGGACCATCGGTTGTCAGACGCACGCCGTAGATCTGCTGACTTGATCCGAGATCACCGATCACCTGAATCGCACCTGCTGGCGCTTCATAGGAGATTTGTATCGCTTTTTTCCCATCTCCCTCGTTTACCTCGTTCTCTATCCGTTCTGCCGCAATCCATTTAGAATTTTCAAAGGGAAGAAGATCCGTAAGTTGCTGAAGTTCAGGGGCATTGTAGTTCGCGTTCAGTGCTAAAATTGGGCTGTGGGATTGATAGCGAGGAGCAACACGAAACGCATCTGTTTCGAGTTGCGGTTTGCTGCTGAACCAGTCGTTGATGACAACTTGCACCCAGCGTGCTTCAATCGGGAGGGGAAATGCTTGTCGAGGATATGTATATTCGCGGGAACTGCCTGTATAAGAAAAAGCACGCTCAAATCGCTGCCCGACACGATCAGTGTGAACAAGGATATCATACTGCCTAGGGCCCGCCTCATCGGGATTCGCAAAGCGAATTTCTGCTTTATCGATCCTATACACATACCCTAAATCGTACGTTGTTACAATCGGATCCGTCCGCAGAATGCCCGTGTAGTGGAGCGGTTCATTGTCAAGGGTACGCACGGGAGCGATAAAATCTTGATCGTCAACCGGGACTACCTCTCCACGCGGAAAGAACAGGAATCCGAGAAGCAGCGCACTTCCGCCGAATATCAGATACTTTAAGGTCATAGGCGTCAGATCTCCTTACAACCGTGAGACAGGATCTGTTTGAATACACTCTAACGAAGCAAACGGTAAGAGTATATATCACGCCTTACAAAAAGTCAAAAATCGTAACACTCTTTTTAGGGGGTTCTACATTGTCCTAAAAGCCCCAGAAGGGCAATAGGTAACACATTGGTAAACTGATTGGTAAACTGAATAGACTTGTATTATGGTGAATTTTAAAAATAAATAAACACTTTCGCCCCCGTGTTTGGTAGGCGCTGTTTCTCCCGACCTGTCGGGATCCCGATTTATCGGGACGCGCCTATCCGGTGCGGTGAGAAACCGCACCTACCGGGCCTGGGGACAATGCGGTTCGGTTTGGCGTGTCTCATTAATTCTAAGATCCACTATAAAAGGTCTTCAAAATCATTTCACTACACTCAATTCGATTTTAGGGAAAAACAACATCTCTACGTCCATCGTCTCATCGTCCCTAACGCCCAAGTGGAGCGGACGATCGGAAGTCACGGTAATCCCCACCGAAGGTTGTTGTCATGCCTTTCTTGACCTGAAACACCTTTGTCAAGACTGTTTCCGTTAATTCAGCAGCGGCTGATATATCCGATCCTATATCTGCCTCAAGGAATATATGTGGGTCTGTTTTCGGATATGGGATTGTCCGCTCTTCCGCGTTTTGGAAGGCTGCCATCTGCCCGAGCTGTTCCCTGTTCCGAGAGGTTAACCTGATGGTGTAATATTGCTTGTGTAAGGACATACGCGCCAACGGAGTGTTGGAGGAGATGTGTAGAATCTTGGCAAACACTGGAACCATTGCCACAAGGCTGCCATCTTTACGAACTCGAAAACGGACAAATCCCGTTCCTCCTTCAAAAATCACCTCACCCCCGCCAAACTGTTGTAGGGTTGTCAATGTACCTGTAAAGGAATCAAGCCGGGAAGTTGGCGTTGTACGGGAACGAGAAGTGTAAGGCTGATAAAGCTGAGTTGTTCCTTTTTTAGATCCGCCGTATGTCTTTACACCAAGGAGATACACCAGAACAAGGCACACGAGCAGCACCAGACCAATAATCAGCCCACGTTTTACATATTTATGGAGCATCTTAATCCTTTTGAAAGGCGCAGCTGCCATCTCTACCGTTCCGACAGAGATATTGATAGATAATTTCTACTTTGCCGGTTTTTCGATTTGACTGTCTATGGTGTTAATCATGTTCATTCGCTTGAGCGCGGCACGGATCTGGTCAATTGGCAGAGGATCGGTAATTACCGACCCAAATTCGTAACGCACCTCACTGTCAACGGCAACTGCAAGCAGGCGTCCGTCATAGTAGACGAAAGCATCGCCTCCAATAATTTTACCCTTCGAAGTTGAAGCTTTAAGCATCGTAACTTTCCCACCATCGTCGATTTCGAGTTCTGCGATGCTGCCTGTCCGGTCGATTGGGCGTTCGAGAACGTCCTGATGCCATTCTGGGGGGATATGAGGGTTATTGGGATAGCCGCGTGTGGTAATCACATATATGGACAGGAAGTAGGTATAAGGTACTTTCTGATTGGTTAGCGTAATTGGCGCGTATTCCCGCAGGTCCTCCGCGTTTCCAAGAACGATGGGCCGTAGGTCCGTCTGCCCATCGACCTGCACCACTGCCAATCTGCTCTCCAAATCAACGGCGACAACTTTAGCGGGTTGATAATCCGCAATTTTGGCCTGAATGGTCGCTGCGTCTGTGACGCTCGCAGGCACCAGGATATGACCGTTTTGGCTCAGGATAGTGCCCGTGAAAATCTCACCGTCTGCTTTCACCGCCACGAACGATTTATTATGTGCGGCAGCGAAATCTTTCCAGTACATATCACGTTTCCGGTCTGCTTCATGCAGTCGCTTGTCTGCTTCAGTAAGTGGTATTCCAGCCATAAGTTTCTGAAATTCAGGCATATCCCAAATCGCTGCGAAACTGTCCGGTGCCTGTTTGGCTTGCTTGATAACAGAGTCGTAACTGACGGTAGGATCATTTTTATTATCACTGTAGGCGAGTGCAATCTGAAACCAAGTCCACGTTTTTTCTCGATCGCCTTGGCGAGAGTAGAAAGACGCCAACTCAAGTGCCCTATATAGGAAAGTGCGTCCCATACTTGGGAAGAGCTGACTCGCTTCAATAATCTGATCGTATATTTGATTCCTCCATGCGGTTATATCATCATCCGACTTTGGTCGTTTGCGATCGAGCGCCTCCATTGTGAGGTTAAATTTGCGATAGCGGATTTCCCACATGAAACCAGGGTTGTTTGGCATGAAATCGAGCAGTTTCTCATATTCGGTGATTGCTTTTTCCTCCTGCCCTTGAGTTGTGTAAAGCTGAGCGCGGATTTGACTGATTCGAGGGATAACGCGATCGCCGGGGACATCTATGCCCTCCGCTAGCAGTGCCCTGACTAGATGTTCAATTTCTAAGTCTTTCAGCATAGCTGCCGATTCACTCTCGCGGAGTATTCCTGCTTTATCAATGACTGCATAGTGGGACCAACCATCTATACCGAACTGATATGGCAATACCTCATATTCAAGAAGTAGAGGGATGCCCGGCATAGCGTGTGTCTTGATGAGCCGCTTCATCTTAGCTTTACTACTCTTTGTACAAATGTTGATTAGCACAAAATTGGGGTTTTCACCGTGTGTCTTGTGTAGTTGTTTGAGTCTTGATATGTCCCATCCTGTTTCACTATTTTCCACTGCTATTCCCTCCTGCCAGTGGTAGAGCACGACTACTTTGCCACGCAAATCTTTCAACGAAACAGAGTCGCCATACACGCTGGTGCGCGAAAATTCAGGTGCAGGTTTGCCTAGAATCTGCTCGGCGCGAAGCAGGTCAACTTCCGCCACTTTTTCCCAATTACCCATTTGGCTGTGAATGGCTGCTTTTCTGTGGTACGCTTCAAGGAGCACCCCTGGGTCATCAATTTCAGCCCATTCAGCAAGGGCTCCGCCGAATTTGGACGGATGCTCATCGTGATACGCCCGGAGACTACGGACTTTACTGGCGGTTAATGTCTGCTCTGGGCCCACCGCGCGAAGCAGGTCAACTTCTGCCACTTTTTCCCAATTACCCATCTGGGCGTGAATGGTTGCTTTTCTCTCGTACACTTCGGCTAGCAACGCTCGGTCATCAACCTTATCCCATTCAGCAAGGGCTTCGTCGAATTTGGACTGATCCTCAAGGTGATACGCCCGGAGACTACGGACTCTACCTGCGTATTTCGAGCCCGGATGTTCTAAGAAAAATGCTTCAACACCGTTCTCAAGTTCGGCGTAGCGTCTGAGAGAATAGAGGTATGTAAGTTTTTTATAAAAAACTTCATCGTATCGTTTGCTCTTCAAATAAGTGTTAAGGAACTGCTCGCAGAGTTGGAGACCATGTTCCAAGTGCTGTTGAAGCTGTTCAAATTGCGCTGTCTGCTCTGCTTCTGTTGCGTTTTCTGCTAGAGGCTCTAGTTGGAAGTTGTCTGCCTCTTGGATTTCCCGATACAATGTCTGTCCTGGTTCCACCGCCTCTGCTAATCGCATCACCCCCATAGGCACAGCAAGGGAGATAAGCGCGAGTAGTCCTAGCACCACAGCAGCTTTCGTCATTGGTCTTCGATTCCGGTTTTCAGCGAGAACTGTTCGGAGTCGCCCCTCAATTTTTGACCGCCGCGCCATCATCACAGCGGAACTTGTGGCGACACCTACTCTTTTGATATTCCTTACAATATCGAGCAGATGTTGGGCATAGTCGGTTGATTGATACCCCGCATTGAGCACATGGTCATCACATGCACGCTCAACCTCTGCTCGCATCTGACGCACGGCAAACCAGACGAGCGGGTTAAACCAGTACACCGCACAAGTTATCTGTGCCACTGTCTGTGTCAACCAATCCTGCCGTTGGATGTGTGCCCATTCGTGAAGCAGTACAACGCGTTGACGGTCTGCCGACCAATTGCTCACATCAGTGGGCAGCAGAATCACCGGACGAAACAACCCCCACACCATCGGTACTGTGACCGCGTCGCTCTGACGAATGCTAACTGATCGTTTCTGGTTGGGTGGCAGGTGTGGATTCAGACCTTTGGAATAATGACTACGGTTGGAGAGGTGCCAGACAGCACCTATTCCAACAATCAAACGAACAAGGAGGAACAACGTACCGCCCGCCCAACACACCGCTAACCAATCGGTCCAATGAAGCGAGGCGAGACCTATCCCCAACGTGTGTAATTGAGAAGCATTACTCTCACTGGTCGCGGTTTTAGGTTGAAGCGGTGTCGATGTGGTTTGCGTTGATGCTGCAATACTTGACGGTAGTTGCTGGGAAGTAATCGGAACGAGTGATCTGGCCTCCTGCCTGTTACCTACCCATCGGTCCCTCTCAAATCCCTCTGGCGTTGCCGGTAGAACGCCAACTTCCCATTGTGGAAGCGTCAGCGAAAATAATGGCACAGTCAAACAGCCCACGATTGCCAAACTCCAAACCAAGCCGCGCACCGCCGCCGAGTGACGACGCAGAATGAATCCGAATAGCCCTGCCACAGCGAAAATCACAACGCTTTTCATCGTAGCGCCAATCAAGAATTTCAGCCATGCGTTTATTTCGAGAGTTTCAATCAACGGTATCATGATGGAGGGTCTCCTTTTTTCGCTTGCTCAATGAGTTGGCTTAAACGGTTAAGTTCCTCGTCTGAAACTTCCTCGTCGGACACTAACGCTGCAACCGTTCGTTCGATCGATTTATCGAAAAAGGTCTGAACAACCTGTTTGAGCGCAGACTGTCCCGCTTGATGGCGCGATTGCGTCGGTCGATAGATGTAGCGGGGACCATCTTTCTGGTGGGTGAGATGTCCCTTCTCCTCCAAAATCCGCAGCAACGCCCGCACTGTTGAATAGCTCGGCGCATCTGGGAGGTTTTCAAGCACATTGGCAACCGACGCCTGACCGTGTTGATAAATAATGTCCATAATCTGCCGCTCACGACGGCTCAGTTTTGCTGTACGATAATCTTCCATGCTATCCTCTCTTCGGGTGCGTGGAGGTAAGCCCCAATTACATCACGATTCAGGGCAATCTGCTTACTAAGCAACCCGCTTTTTAATGATATGCTAAAATTTTAGCATATTCAAAAACGGGTGTCAAGGAAAAATGCGAAAAAATTAGCATAAAAAAAAGGAGTATTTAGGCGGGTAATTTTCAAATGATGTAGGCAATTTGGCGCAGACGGAGGCAGGCTGATTGAGGGTGCAAATATCGCCTACTTCTGCGAATTCGCAATTATGGTGAGTTAGAGAAATAGGTAGACATTACCAGTAACTCCAATCTTTGCTAAGTTTGCAAAGTCCCCCTGACAAGGGGGATTTAGGGGGTTGGTTGTGCATTGAAAGTGTATCAGTCATTCTAACATCTACCATAAATCTTCATTGTATTGCACATTTCGTAGACCCAGTTCACCGCACAGCACATAGAGCTTATCCCCCGAAACCGCAACATCCAAGGCGGGAGCCGGAAGGGTTTTGAGGTGAGTCCATTTCTTAAATTGATGATCCATAAAAGGATCGAAGCGCAATAGGTATACCCCTTCTGCTCCTGCTGCCACGTACACCGCGGATTGTCCATAGATGTCTATCCCGTAGAGGCGAGAAAAGTGGTCGGAAACTGTCTTTTCCCCAACTCTCCACCTGAGCCATTTATGTGATGTATCCATCGAGACTACTGCGTGTTCTGTGGCTATGAAGACGATACCCTGATCCAACGGGGTGAGTGCCTCAAGTTCACGGCGTTCTTGAGGGGCGGCATGACGATACTGCTTGACAATATCCGCTGTCTTCCTTGTCTTCCAATCCTCGCGGGGTCCCATCACAAATTTCATTTCAACCACATTCCCCGGGATCTCACCCCCAGTCATCTCTTTGGGATGGTTTTTGAACCAAAGTCCCCAGCTTTGCATCGGTTCTCGCTTAAAGTCTTGGTATTCTACCATTTCATCACCGGCGACGAACGTCTGATGGCGGTATATCCCCATTTCTACGGTGGACGCACCGGGCAAAAGATCTAGAACCCGTTCAATTTGGGGTGAGTGCGGTTCTTCTACATTGAACACCACTGCGATGCCCGGACGGCTCGGCATTAGAGCGTCGGGATGGGTTGGACTCTCACCCTCCCCTTGTAGCGTCAAAACCAGCTTATTGTCCTCACACCCGATATCGGTTCCAGTCGGACCTTTGAGCGGGTTTGGAAGGTTGAGTTTCGCCAGTTCGTCCGCAAGCCTCAGATGTGCAATCTGTTTTGGTTGGGTTGGGTTACTGACATCTACAACCAGTAAACCCTCCGTATTGGTGATGTAGGCGATTGCAGCTGTCGAGTGTAGGGCAAGGGCGGCATCGTAACCGGGGAGCGGAAGCGAGGATAGTAGGCGCAGTTTGCCGTTATCGTCGGTTTCTGCTATCGAAAACTGTTTGTAACTGGCGATATAGACACGTCCGTCTCGAACAACGACCTCAGAAGGGCCCGCAATCGTCTCGGTCAGTGGTAGCTGGTCAAGGGTCTGTTTTATAGAGCCGTTATCGGACAATTGAATCACTGTCAAAGTCCCTGGCGCAACTGCTAGTTCAACTTTGAACGCAGACGGACTGCAACCGACGATTATAAACAAAAACATTAAAAACCGAAAAGATTTGCACTTCATTGGACTGTCCTCCTTGTTTATTCTGACACATAGATGCGTTGTTCAATTGCATTATTCAGGGTAATTTGGAGCTTCCAATAAGCCGCCTCCCAACTTGACACCTGAAGATTTTCCATGTCGTATCGGTTCTCAAAAGCCTGCACCCATTTTCCGCCCGTCTGTGATGCCAGAAGGGGGCCCACCTCTGTATCCGCACCGTGAATGTCGAGAACAACCCCAAGTGCACGGCACCGTTCAATAACGGATAGAGGAGAATAGCCACCGCATATCGGAATATCGTTACCGAAGACGATGAGCCGACGCTGGGCATCTGGGCGGAACGCACATCGTTCAAGCGCGTACCAAATCGCATTCAGTTGGATATCAGTGCGGAATGGATGAAACGGGATGTTGTTTAGGACCTGAAGGGCTTTATTCAGTTGATCGTTCAACGGAAAATATCTGATATATTGAGGTCCATCGAGGAATTCAATGTCGGATGTGATGATACCTACCCGATAATCTTTGCCTGACACTTGATATCGATGGACCTCACGCTTGGCAAATGCAACGACATCGTTGATGTACGGACGCATCTCCTCCCTACAAGAAATGATAAATACAACATCAATCAGATTTGAACGGTTACGCCCCAACCTTGGAGGCTCAATCCGATCCGAATCAATTGGGTCATTGAGGGCAATGACTCGCGTCGGTTGCTCCTTATCCATCGGAGATTGAAGCGCACGGGTATGATGGGCAACGGCGTTTTTTGGCTTCGTTACTGCTGCCCCCGATACAAGCGAGATTCCAATACCTGTGCCGGTGCCATCTCCTAATCCTTCTTCAGCAGCATTACCACCCGTCCCTCCGAAGCCTTCAGCGTTTGCCATACTTGCCATCGGTGAGGAATTGTTGGAGAAGGACGGAAGGGGCAAAGGAGCGGAGCGAATCGAGGGTTGTCCAGAGTCCTGATGCAATTGGGGCGATGCCCTCTGAGCCCTAATATCTGCTAACGCTTTTCGGGAGTGAATCGGAACGGTAGGTTTGTGTGATATTGATTTGCGTTTTGGGGGCGGTTGTTTGATGGTTGAAAGGGTAACGATAAACCCTTCCTCGACTTGACCGACGATAGGTTTTCTCAACGCAAGAAACGTGATAACCGCTAATAGGTGCACCACAAGGGAGAAAATAACGCAGAACGGTAGGGGATGGATTGACTTCTGCCGAGATTGTGAAGTCCCGGTCGCAAGCGGTATGCATTTCATTGGGGCCTCCATTGTATACGGCTAATGGTTTATCTACTGGGACTCGCTGAGAGGTGTGCATAAATGGATACGGGGGTGCACATAAAAAGATACACCACTACATCATCGCGCGATGCATCACGCCTC
Organism: Candidatus Poribacteria bacterium; assembly: GCA_965204355.1. Taxonomy (GTDB): domain Bacteria; phylum Poribacteria; class WGA-4E; order WGA-4E; family PCPOR2b; genus PCPOR2b. The sequence continues at coordinate 3,982,267 of OZ241983.1, read as the reverse complement.
TAACCCGACACCCCTCTCCTCGGCTTGCCGGGATCTGATTTCACTCCCCGTGTACGGTGGGCGCTGTTTCTCCCGACAGGTTCCGATAAATTGGAATGCTCCCCGATACATCGGGGCAGGCAGGAACGGCATCGGGATCCCGATTTATCGGGACGCGCCAATGCGGTGTATGGTAGGCGCTGTTTCCAACTGCGCCGATGCGGTGCGGTTTAGAGTGTCTCATTAATTCTAAAATCTACCAATACACAGAAAGAGGAGGCGCGGAAGCGCGTTTTACTCCCCCCATGCCCCTCGCTTCCTCATTCTCCCCATTCGTAGACAAGTGAACGTTGGCCTTCAGGTGCATCTTTCAGCAGCAAGATAACAACCCCCTCGTCTCGGTGGTATGCTTGCCTATATCGCTCTCTAATCGGAGCCAAACTGAAATCATGCGTTTCCGTCGGATACGCTTCACACGTATCACCATTCGCATCGTGCGTTATCCATATCGACAACTGTACCGGGTCAGACTCTAAAAAGCCTTCGCCCATCATGAGCGCAAATTCATGGTCTTCGCACCCACCACTGAACGACACACTCACCGATAACGTATCACCTGTTACCTCAGCCGAGTTGATGACATATTCATCAGATTCAACAACGCTGACGATCTGATGCTGCACCTGATTACAGCCAACGATTGCAATGATTGCGACGAAAAGAACGTAACTGCACCAACGGGAAATTGCTTGCCTAAACATGATAATTCTCCTTTTTTATTCGTTTGGCGGGAGAGCCAATAGCGCACAAAAGTTGCGTTCTGATCCTTGCGGTATCAGGATTCTCCCATGGTGTACAACTAATGGTTTATCTGCCGGAATTCACTGGAAGGTGTGCATAAATGGATACGGGGGTGTACATAAAGTAGGTACACCGCTACATCATCGCGCAAGGCATCACGCCTCTAACCCGGCAGCACTCGTCACGGCTTGGCAGCTGTGCTGTTTGCTTATTTGTGTTCTTTGTCCAATCTCTCCAATCACAGTGCGGCAAATCACGATTGAGGTATTAGGATAACAGCACCGTCGCAATAATCATGCACACCCCCTTAACTGCATGACCCACCTTGAACTATGAATGGTACATCTATGGTAAATTCTAAAAAAAATAGATACTTTCGCCTCCCGGTAGGTGCGGTTTCTCCTCGCACCGCATTCACTCCAACTCGGTAGGTGCGGTTTCTAACCGCACCGGTGCCGACTCGTCGAGCATCCTCGATAAATCGGGATTTGGCGTGTCTCATTAATTCTAAGGTCCACTATAAATGGTTTAAGAGGCATCATATCAGCGTCCGAAATCACTGTCAAGGGCGATTTATCCCCAATCGACAAAATGCACTTTACTTTACAGGCGGATAGGGATATAATACCGTCTATGGTTTCAGTTGGTACAATTTTTGAAGGAAGGGAAAGCGATGGAAGGATCTCATTCAGAAGTAACATCGAAAGCAAGTCACCCCATAAAAATTGACTCGGTAGAGCCGATTTTGATTAAGCCAAACACTCGTGGCTACGCATTTCTGATTGTCAGAATTCGGACGGATCAAGGGATTGACGGTATCGGAGAATGCCACGCCTCTGGAGAAGCACGATCGTTGGCGATTCGAGACTTTGTGGATTCAATGTCAAGAGAGCTTGAAGGCACTAATCCCTTGGAGATTGAGGCCTTCCTAAACCGAGCCGCTCAGGGTGGTTCGGGTTGGGAGTGGTTCGCGGCGGTCAGCGCCATCGAGATTGCGATGTGGGACATTTTGGGACAGGTGGCAGGGCTTCCTATCTATACCCTGCTTGGTGGACGTATGCGGGAGCGAATCCCACTCTACGCTAACCATGGTGTCTTCGGTGAGTCCAAAACCGTCGAAGAACGGGTCGAACGGGCAGTAAGCACAAAAGAGATGGGCTTCGACATGTTCAAATGGGATCCGTTTGGATATTACGGGATTCAAGGTACACCGGAGACGGCGCAGCTAGACGGAGCCATTAAAGAGGTGGAAGCAATGCGGAATGCGCTCGGCGCAGATTTCAACATGGCGATTGATGCACACGCGAGGTTTAGCCTCGAAGGTGCGCTGATGACCGTCAAGGCACTGGAACCATTAACCCCTTTCTTCTTTGAAGAACCGACCAATCCACCCGACCAACCCGACCTCATCAAGCAGGTCGCAGATTCGACCTCGATACCTATTGCCACGGGAGAACTGCTCTCGGAACGGCGGAGCGCAGAAAAGGTCCTCGCTGACAGCGGCATCCAGATTCTTCAGTCAGAGGTAGGCAATAATGGGGGCATTCTTGAGACATTTAAGGTCGCAGCAATGGCGGAGGCTCACGATGTCAAGCTAGCACCGCACAACTGGTGTGGCCCCGTGCTCACGCGGGCGACTTCCCACGTCTCCGCGACAATACCCAATCTGCTCTATATGGAGTATGCCGGCACCGCGCCCGAGGCCGCGTGGGAGCATGACCTGATCGATCCGCCTCTCCAGATTGAGAACGGCGAACTCATCCCATCGGATCTGCCCGGACTGGGATCAAAGTTGAATGAAGATGTACTTGCTTCTCGGCGTATCGGCTAAACGTCTCAAAATAGGTAGGTTCGGTTGACATTTGACCAATTGAACTAGCCCGGTGTATTTGAGGAGACACCAGATTTCTGCAAATTTCTTGTCCTAAATCGAGATTGGCAGATCAAGGCATGAATCTCTACAGGTTCAACTGCCCGATTAGCGGACACCTAAGTTTTTATAGAAATTTTGCAAAAAGTGTTAGATTCTGTTAAATTCTGTTAGATTTTGTGTGTCACTTTGAATGAGGTTTCAGAAAATAATTAGGTAATTCTACATTTCCTCCAGTCCCGGTAGGTGCGGTTTGCAACCGCACCGGACATCGCTCGGAAATTACCGAATTAATAAATTAATCTTCATACAAATTGAACCCATCTGGTAGGCCTTGAAGCATTTTGAGACAATCGTATTGGTCGGTACCGAATTGGCGATAGTAAAATGTCAACACGCCCTAGAAAGGTAGAGTGATGCCGCAGTTACGACAGAAAATCCTCGTGCTTTATCTCCATACACCGGCTCTGGATAGCAATGTTGTTGCGTGGTCGATGTATGATGGGACGGGAGGCACGAACCCCACAACTGGTGATAGCGACAAACCTCCCTATAATTCCGTAGTTGAAGCGATGCAGCATGGATGGCGTGTCGTTCAATTTCCACAGCAGTTTCCTGCCTATCCAGGCATGGAATACAGTACTTCGTACCTCAGGTTTGAATACATCCTCGAAAAAATGGAGGAAATTGATGATTGATAAAAAGTATCTTTTGGACTCCAAACAGATGGCACACTTTGTTGCCGATGGATACCTTCGCTTCGATGAATTGGTTCCTACAGAACTGAATGAAGCTGTTCACGCAGAGATGGAAGATCACGGTATTGGACGTGGAACGGCCGGTACTCCCTTGAATGAAGTCTGGCCCCAATCATCGCCCATCGGAACTGTCTTTCGGATGCCGGAAGTTCAAGGTATCATCCATAGCCTTGTTGGACCCGATCCACTTTATGATCACCACGCTGTTCATACCGTCAACGCCGGTAAAGATATGGGACAACACTGGCATGCAGATGCGATTATTGACACCCGTATGCACTTTGACATTCAGTTCTTCTACTTCGCGCACGACACACCGCGCGAGATGGGCGGCACGATGATTCTGCCGGGCAGCCACTACCGCCGTGTCTGTGAGTCAGACATCGCTCGATACCAGAACTTTCTGGAGCAGCTGCCTGTCGTGTGCAAAGCCGGGACCATACTGGTGGTTCATCACGGTATCTGGCATTGTGCCCAGCCCAATTTGACTGACCGCACGCGATATATGTTTAAACTAAGACTGAATCCTACGGTGCGCCAGATGGGGCTTTGGGATACAGATGATCTGGATGACCCGGCAATTCCGGGAATTTTGAACAATAACCACAAGTGGTACGGCAATGATGTCCGCCTTGAGATTGTCAATCGGATTAAGCTATGGCGATTCTTGATTGGAGATGACAAGTTTGATGTAGGATACTGGATGGGACGGTTAGAAAATCTCCCGGAAAATGTGCTTGAAGCGGCGTAATATGGTGAATTCTAAAAATAAATAGACACTTTCGCCCCTCGGTTTCGATCCCGATTTATCGGTGCCGGTAGGTACGGTTTCTAATCGCTTTCGCTCCCCGGTAGGCGAGGTTTTCAACCTCGCTGATTGGCAATATCTCATTAATTCTAAGATCCACTATATATGCAAATTTTGCACACGTTTGTAACATTTGCATAGTAAATGACACCTGTTTCAGATAGATCAGGACCTACGCACTTCGATTGTAGTTGCCCGCCTGTCCCGAGAATCGGGGATTCATCGGGCGTTGGTAACGGTGTCCAGTTGCCTTAAATCCCGATTTATCGGGGCGGCGATGAATCGCCCAACTACCCCCTTGAATGAGTTTTAAGAAATTAAACGGGTAATTCTATATTTTTCCCTAGACCCGGTAGGTGCGGTTTCCACCCGCACCGGACATCGCTTGAAGATTACCCAATTATAGTGAATTATCAAAATATGTAGACACTTTCGCTCCCCATGTTTGGTAGGCGCTGTTTGTAACTGCGCCGGTACAGCGTGTCCAAGTAATTCTAAAGTTCACCATAATAAATTAATCTTCATATAAGGGGGGCAGGGGGGTTGGCTTTAACCGTTTAGCTGCGTAAGTCCTATAGATGTTACGGTTTACCCCTCTGTTTTTCCAACCTTCCAAAGTTTGTGTCGGTTGGTACAATTCTTGCCTATGATATAATCGTCTAAGAATATACGTGGAAAGTAGGCGATAATATCATGGCACGAGAGTTAAGACGCAAAAGTATCCATCTTTTGGGATTAGTCGTTCCTATCCTGTACTTTTTCACATCGCGGGACTTGATAATCATCGGCGTTGGGGTGCTTGTTACTCTTGCCCTTGCAGCCGAGCTGCTCAAGGGAGTGGTCCCAGGCGTCCGAGTTATATTTCTGCGTATTTTTTCCCCGATACTGCGTTCCCAAGAACGGAGAGGCGGCCTCACCGGTGCCACATACTTTCTTATCGGATCTTTCCTCTGTATACTGCTCTTTGATAAAACGCTAGCCATTGTTTGTCTCTGTTTCCTTACCTTGGGAGACCTATGCGCAGCGCTAATCGGAAAGCAGTGGGGACGGATTAAACTCTTCTCCCGAAAAAGCTTGGAGGGCAGCCTCGCCTGTTTTGTTGTGTGCACAGCGGCTGCGCTGCTGATAGGATTGCACCCTATTGTTGCAATCACCGGAGCGCTCGTTGCAACAGTGATCGAACTCTTGCCCATTGGAGTGGATGATAATGTAACGATACCGCTAATTTCGGGGTTGGCGATGCACCTATTAATCAGCAGCTGGCAGTTCTAGTACCCTAACATCAAAGGGTGCTGCCTCTCAATAGAAGCAGCACCCTCCCTGTAAAGTTTAGGACTTCATCGACAAACAGGATTTCTAAGCATTCTTCTGTGGAGCCACACCTTTTTTACCTTTCCTTCTCTGCCTCGCTCTTCTCTCCTCCTTCCAAACTATGGTGAATTTTAAAAACAGATAGACACTTTCGTCCCTAGTAAGGACGGTTAGAAACCGTCCCGCATTCAATCCAATCCGATAGGTGCGGTTTCCAACCCTGGTCTCGATTCATTGGACCGCACCGGTTCAGATAAGTTTTGAGATATACAACAGTCTATGTCAGAAGGAAGCTGGTAAAACGTAATACGTCATACGAGTTTTTTTCACGTTTCACGTTTCACGTTTTACGCTTTACAATTTGGCTCTACAGCAAGCGAGGCTATCAATATTTACCTGACGCAGTACTAGTGTTAATATCGCTATAGACAAGTGAAAAACTTATATGATAAAATCCTTGGGGGTGAGCCAATGAAACTGATATTAGAATGTTTGAGTGTTCCACCTTTTCAATCGAACTGCTGGATTCTCGGCTGCAGTGAAACACAGATAGCTGTTGTGATTGACCCGGGAGATGAAGCTGCTATTTATCAAATATTGGAAGCGCATAGGCTAACGGTTAAGTATCTGATACACACGCATGGGCATCTTGACCATGTTTCGGCTACCGCGACGATCCAACAGGAGACAGGTGCACCGGTACTTATCCACGAAGAAGATCAAATCTTCTTGGATAATTTGGAGTTACAAGGCACAATGTTTGGGATCATAGCACCAGAACCACTAACTGTGGACAGGTACATTGGTGAAGGGGACACAATTGACTGGTCAGGACATACGCTGTCTGTAATTGAAACCCCGGGACATAGCCCCGGCGGTGTCTGTTTGAATCTTGAAGGAGAGAAAATTCTTTTCGCAGGGGATACACTTTTTCAGGATAGTATTGGACGCACCGATCTGTGGGGCGGAGATTATGAACAGTTGCTAGATTCGATCCGGGAAAAGCTATGGCAGCTAGACGACGATACGATTGTGTGTCCTGGCCACGGTCCCCGTACCACAATCGGTAGAGAGAAGCGTGAGAACCCCTTTCTACAAGGATAGGACTTACACAGCGCGTTCATAAGTCCCCCTGACAAGGGGGATTTAGGGGGTTAAAAATCAAAAATCTACCCCCCGTGTGCTAAATTTGCGTAAGTCCTGAAGGATTATAGTAACTATGAATGAATCAGAACCCAAATACGGAATCGCTATATTTAAGGACGTGATGGTGTCGATGCGCGATGGAGTCCGCCTAGCGACCGACATCTATCGACCCACCCTCGGCGGGGAGCTAGCCCCCGGGGTATTTCCCACCATTTTGGGCCGCACCTCATACGACAAAAACAGTCCGCAGATGTGGGTGGAGCCAGTAGCTGAGTTCTTTACCCGGCGCGGATACATAACAGTCATACAGGATTTACGCGGTCGGCAGCGATCCGAGGGTACAGGGCAATACTTCCACACTGCCAATCCCACTGAAGGTCCGGATGGATACGATACTGTGGAATGGATCGCCGACCAACCGTGGTCGAACGGACGTGTCGGGACAGTGGGCAGCTCACACGGCGCAATTGTTCAGAGCGTGATGGCGTTGCACCAGCCACCCCACTTGACCGCAATGTGGCAAGATGTAGGTCCCACCAACATTTACGCACACGAAGCGCGCGAAGGCGGAGCCATGGCACTTCACATGTTCGGTGCGCTGTTCCTGCATGCCCACGATTCACAGGAGATTCACGACAACCCCGTGGCGAAAGATTCGATTGCACAGGGGATGGAACACATGCGTGAGCTAGTCTATTCAACCCCGTTCAAGCCGGGACACACGCCTCTTGCGGTAGTTCCTAACCTTGAACGGACCCTTTTCAACTACTACTATCGTGGCGAATATGATGAATTTTGGGGGCAAGATTGCTGCGACCAAGAGCGTTACTTCAATCAGCACATAGATGCCCCTTCAGTCTTCAGTGGAGGTTGGTATGATCCCTTCTCGGTTGCCACCACAAACTACTTTACAACGATGTGCAACCAGAACCAGACAACTCAACAATTGGTCATGGGACCTTGGAATCACGGCGCGATGCGTGGTACTGGTGCTTCATACGTAGGTGATGTTGACTTCGGCCCCGAGGCTGCGTGGGGCGATGAAGTCTACAATCAGGAACGGCTCCGCTGGTTCGATCGGTGGCTGAAGGATGTCCCAAATGGATTGGAAGATGACCCGCCGGTACGAATCTTTGTGATGGGTGGAGGTGATGGAAGACGCAACAGCGAAGGCCGTTTGAACCACGGCGGTGTGTGGCGATCAGAAAACGAATGGCCCCTTACTCGCGCAAAATACACCACCTACTACTTCCACACGGCTGGCGGGTTAAGTACGGAGACGCCGGGAGAGAACAACTCGCCTGCCCGCTTCCAACACGATCCGGACAATCCGGTGCCGACCATCGCCGCAAACGTCACAGGGTTCTACGAACAGGTAGCATTGGGAGAGGGGATGGCATCGCAGTACACGCCGCCCAGAGCGCGGATGCGAAGCATCGTTATGGATGGTGCGGCACACCAGAAGGAAGAACCCGGCATTGTCGGGGCTAAACCGCCGTATCTCCCCCTCGCAGCAAGACCCGATGTCCTCCTGTTTCAGACACCACCCTTAGATGAAGATATTGAGGTGACGGGAGCAATGGAGGTGAGGTTGTGGATTTCATCTTCGGTGGTAGATACCGACTTCACAGCGAAACTGATTGACGTCTATCCACCAAACGAGGATTATCCCGCCGGCTACCACATGAACCTTGTTGACTCTATCCTCCGTGCCCGTTACCGGGAGGGTTGGGAGGAAGAAAAATTGATGGAACCGGGTGAGGTCTATCAGGTCCAAATCACCCTACCACCGACCTGTAATCTCTTTAAGGCAGGGCATCGGATTCGGGTCGATATATCAAGCAGCAACTTCCCGCGATTTGACATTAACCCAAACACCGGTGAGCCGATGGGACGACATACCCATAGCGTCGTGGCACAGAATACGGTATACCTTGACCGCAATCGGCCCTCCCACATTGTTCTGCCCATCATTCCCCGGTGAATGGAAAGCTGAGTTTTGTCCCTGTCCTACCTGATGCGTATGAGGGGGTATTCTCTGTATGTGACAAGTTACCAGATGACGGGCACAAGATCTGTTTCGCGGATATTTTGGTCGCGGGTGAGCAGAGCAACACTTTCTCCACGATCAATCAAGACCAAGGCGGTTGCAGTGATTTGTCGGTCATGTATCTCATTGATGTCAGTTAGTGTTAGGGTTTTGTCAAGGATGGTACGGTCAAGTGGAGTGACAGTTACGCGAGGATCAGCGTCGATCGTTAAGAGGAAGTCGGTGACACTCGGAATGCTCGTTCTACCGTGTTCAATAACCCAGCATGCTTCGGCGAGAGCTGTGATGGGAAGGATTAATTCGCTGTCTGGGTTGGATAAGATTTGCATAGCATTTGGTCCAAGACGGGAATCACCCGCGATAAACCAGACTATTGCGTGTGTATCTACAACATATTTACTCCGCATCTTCAAACTTCGGTTCACCGCGCCACTCAGCCAGACGGAAATCATCTTCATTAGTTTTCGGGTCCCCGGCGAACTGACCGAAGGTCATTATTCGGGGTTTCGGTGGATTAACTGAAGACGGAGAAGTGCTAGGATTTTTTTTTGTTTTTAGGAAGATAACGAGCACATCAGCTTGTTCGACGTTCTCAGGGATTTCTGCCAATTTAATTTCCCCGTCACGATAGGCACCTTCTACTGTCAGAAGCATTATGATTCACCTCACATTCCGATTTGTTAATTCTAAATTGTACTGTACACCGTGGCGATTGTCCACCGAAATTATAAGTGGTGTGAAAGATTGATAGTATCGACATCTCACAAAACTGGAGTTTCCTATGCAAACAGTACGTGTGGCAACCTTCGATGGTCCCGGAGCTGCACCCCAGATTCAAACCGTTCCCCGACCAAATGTGCCCGACAAAGCAGCACTAATCCAAATCGGTGCCTGTGGGGTATGCGGCACCGACCTACACATCCTCAAAGGGCATTGGCCCAAACCGCTGCCTTGGCCCTTCACACTGGGGCACGAGTTGGCTGGCGTTATTGTCGAAAAGGGATCTGCTTTGGAGGTAGACTTTATGGGCAACCCGCTGGAAGTTGGGAGCAAGGTTATGCTACCGCCGCTGATGCCTTGTGGGAAATGTTACTATTGCACCCACTACCCGGAGCACGCCAATCGCTGCCTCAACCCAACCTACTATGGCCGCTATCTGCCCTTTGACAAGTCACCACATCTGTGGGGCGGATGGGCGGAGATGGTCTATGTAGACTTAGACATGTTGCCAGCCACCAAGATCTACCGTTTACCGGACGACCTGTCGCTGATGTTGGGGGCACTGACCGAGCCCTTAGCTTGCTGCATCCGTGCTCTAAACCGCGCTGCATCAATCAACGGTTTCCGGTTTGGTGATACCGTTGTAATTCAAGGCTCAGGTCCGATTGGTGTATTGATGATTACTGCCGCCAAGGAGATGGGCGCCGGGCGCGTTATCATGGTAGGGGCCCCTGAGAATCCACGACTTATGCTGTGCCGCGAGTTTGGTGCGGAGGCTACCGTGTCGATTGAGGAGCATACAACGGCGGAATCGCGGATTAACGCTGTCCGAGAAATCGTCGGCGGTTTTGGCGCGGACCTCGTAATCGATTGCAGCGGTCACCCTTCAGCCGGTCCCGAGGGTATCGAGATGCTTCGGGACGGGGGAACCTATGTAGAGATGGGGCAGTTCACCGACGCGGGATCCATCGAAACGAATTGGCACCGCATCTGCGTCAAGGACATAAAGTTGGTGGGAAGCTGGGGAATTACCGCCAACGACCTGCCCGCTGGCATCGACATGCTTGATCGAGCCCGCGATCGTTATCCGTGGCGTCAGATGCAAACAGAGTTTCCCTTTACCGAAACAGGGGTAGCGGAGGCGGTGCAATGTGCGATGACGATGCGTTGTGTCAAAGCCACCATCCTACCGAATACAGATATCAACTATAGTGAATTCTAAAAATAAATAGACATTTACCAATAACTTCAACCTATGCGAAATCTTCAAAGTCCCCTGACAAGGGGGGCTAAGGCAGACAGACACTCCCTCCCTGACAAGGGGGGCTAGAGGGGTTAGGGGGTTAAAAATAAAAAACTCACACCGCATGCTAAATTTGCGTAAGTCCTGTATATGAACTTCATAGGTCGGGCAACAATGAACAAATGATTTTCACGTTTCACGCATCACATTTCACGTTCTTCATGCTTTCCATTACCTTTTGACGCGAATCTCGGAATATACTCTCCCTATACTTCATTTCCTAACATCACATCCACCTGATCCGGCGGAGAATAGAAGTAAGAACCAGCCTTCCACTCACCAATATCTCCAATCAACCGTCGCTGTCGCGGAGTACACCGTTCCAACAGTTCCGGTGATGCCTTTTCAAAATCAAATGCCCGCATACATTGATGGACGTAGCAATAAATCAGCGTTTTGCGAGGTTTATCCGACCTGTTCGCAACGAAACCGTGCCACATCGCATGAGGAAAGATAGCCACATCACCCGCCTCCACACATAACGGTAGCGCCTCGGAGATATACGGTCCCTCCTCAAATCCCCCTTCTGGAAAAGGGCGGTTGTGACTGCCCGGCACGACTGTGAAGTTGCCCATATCCGGTTCAGGCAAATCGGTCAGGAAATATTGGAACTTTATCTGGAACGGTAGACTGCTCTCACTAACCCGTATCTGCCGCATCGCCTGACCACCATCCGTGTGCAGCAGTCCCTTCCCTTCAGGGTCTGTTGGGCGGACAATAACCTCAGACATACTCAGGTGTATATAGGGGCTCATCAACTCAAGCGCTATTGGAAACGTTGCAGGATGATCCATCAGATCAACAAAGATGTCATGCTCTTCCATGACATTTCGCCGATCTAATCCTGCCTCCGGCTTCACATCCGGTTGTTGGAGATGCGCTTCATACATCTGATCAACGACGGCTGTCAGGTTCTCAATCTCCTCTGAAGACAGGATACCTTTCAGAACCAGATAGCCATCTTCTCTCCACTGTTTCTTCTGTTTATCGGTTAAGACACTTTCCTGTCCTTCAATTAATGGAGCTGTGTCCATAGCGACCTCCTTGAAAGTTCTCTCAAAATATATGTTGACTCAAACAGCCAGAGAAATAACGCAGCATTGCCAATCCATTCAATAGCAGAAATCGTAAGGACAGGGGCACCCCGCCCGTCCTTTAGAACAATGATGCAGCGTTGCCAAAACTGGTTTAACAGCTGCAGGGCGTAGATTCACACTTGGGACAGCCATCGGCATAAATTTTTGCAGCTTCCGTTAGATCAACACCGAGTAAACTGGCGAGTGTTGACATCCACGCAAACACATCCGCAAACTCGGCGCGGAGCCGTTCTATATCCCGTTTCTCACGCCGAATCTCTTTGGCAAGTTCGCCAACCTCTTCGGTAAACCAAACAAACGTGCCCGCTACACCGCGCTCAGCATCTCGATCATAGTAAATCCGCTCTATCAGGTTTTGAAATTCTTGAATAGTCATTGTGGATATCCAAAAATACACTTCCGATTTAATTCTGCATCGTATATACTGTGGCATATATAGGACTAACGCACTTGAGTTCGTAGTAGCGCAATTTATTGCGCGTCAGATACCAACGACGGCGCGCTATTGTCGTTGATAAGTAGGTCGAGATTCACATCTCGACAAAACACTTGCGTTAGTAGTGGATTCTAAAAATGAATAGACACTTTCGCCCCCCGGTAGGTGCGGTTTCCAACCGCACCGCATCGGCGCAGTTAGAAACAGCGCCTACCAAACGGTACAACAGTAGTTTCGTTTTCCTACCCCCCGGTTTGGAGTGTCTCATTAATTCTAAGATTCACTAAAAACAAAAAGATCCCTATCGACAAAAAGAGGTAATAGGAATTATGACAAGCGACAGTACATGGCCACATCTCAAGCGAGATTTGAGATTCTATCCCTCCAAATGCGACCAGCCGCGTCGGCTTTCCCAAGAACAGATCGAGTTTTACAACCAGAACGGCTACCTGAAAGGATTTCGCATCTTCAATAATGAGGAGACGGCTGCCAACCGGCAATATCTTGATAAGTTACTCGCGAATCTCGAACCCGACAAAAACAGCTACTCAATTAACGGCTATCATAAGCACTGTCAAGGTCTTTACGACCTCGTTGTGAATCCAATCATCTTGGAGTACATTCAGGATCTGCTCGGACCGAACTTTGTCTGTTGGGGAACGCACTATTTCTGCAAGATGCCCGGCGACGGAAAAACGGTTTCATGGCATCAAGACGCACATTACTGGCCCCTAACTCCCTCGAAAACTGTCACTGTGTGGCTTGCCATCGACGATGCGGATATCGAAAACGCTTGTATGCAATTTATCCTCGGATCCCATCGCCGCGGAGAGTTAAAACACCGCGCCAGCGATCCCATTGAGGACAATGTGCTATACCGAACCGCCGAAGCCACAGAGATTCGCGCCGAACCCGTTCACATCGAATTGAAGGCTGGTGAAATTTCTCTGCACTCCGACCTGCTACTACACGGTTCCCCACGCAACGACTCCAACCGTCGCCGCTGCGGACTGACCATGCGCTACGCTTCGACGGATGTAGTCGCGCACGAAGGATGGAATCAGGGCAGCATCCTCTGTCGTGGCGTCGATGCCGATGGAAATTGGGCAAACCTGCCACGCCCCGATAAAGAAGTTGTATAAACAGTCCGAAGTCTAGGGTGGCTGCTTCCAATTCCATTCAATGGGAAATCAAAATTATCTTAGCAAAAATGTGCCATGCTGTCAAGATAGATTAGGACAGGGCTATTTATAGACACCGGTGTGCCCGTTGCTTCCTACTAACCCAATATCCAAATTTCCTGCCTTATCGCAAATTTGGACTGAATTATCCAATTTATCAGCCGTTCTCTCATGATTGCAGCCCCACTTTGATACCTTTGTTTATTTTAGATTTTCACTGTGCTCATTGGCAGTCATAAAATCGAGAACAACCTGTTGATGTTCCCGGACTGGACTTTCACCCAATACAGCCGTAGGGCCTATCTCAAAGTAGGGACTCTGTAACGATTTCTGTTGCTGCTCGCAGGCATAGATGTCCTCCGCCATAAAGTCGCCACTCGCCATCGGATCGGTTTCAGGGTTGCCCTGAACCTTCGGTGCGACATTCTTTGACCAGAACAGATAAGACCGCCATCCTTGGGCTAAAAACTGCCAATCCGAAACATTCTTAACCTTCGTGCGCATCTCGACGCGGGTTAGATTCGGTGCTATGGGGGTGATATGGTAGGTAGACCAACTCGATTCATCTTCAGCCAGTCCGAGTCCAGGGAACAGCATCGGCACCCACGCTCCTATCCGTTCTTTCGGTATCTCATCAAGCAACGGCATCGGCGCGTTCTTTTCGATGTCAGCCCCATACCATGCCGAGACCGGCTCCCAGAATGCGTAGTGAGGACCGATAAAGCCAAACACCGCTCTGTCGTGGTCATACATCCGTAACGTGCCACTGTGCAGATGCTTGAGGTGGTAAACATCGATATAGTTCTCGACCACAATCTTCCAGTTCGCCTGTATCTCGATAGTCTCCCGCGCCTCTGGATACTCTATCAGATCATCCACCCGATGCGGACCGAGATGCGGTTCAATCTCGCCAAACCAGTCCGTTATACAGCCCGCCTCTATATCGGGATGCACCCACAGCATCCCGCGCCACGCAGCGACCTGCGCCCGTTTCAGACCGAGACAACCGGTGTCTATGTCGATGAACTCCTCATATCGTCCGGGCACACCCACAAGATTGCCCTCTAAGTCGTAAGACCAATCGTGGTAGGGGCAGATAATCGCTTTGCCCGCGTTGCCAACGGTTCGCAGCAGTTGCGTCCCACGGTGGCGACAGATGTTGTGGAACGCACGAAGCTCACCGTCGTTGCCCATCACAATGAAGATATTGTTTAACCCCGCCTGCACCGAGATATATTGACCGGACTCGGTTATATCTTCGGCAAAGCCCGCGTAGTGCCAGACCTTTGAAAATATCTCTGCCTGCTCTTTATCAAACCACGATTGAGAGGTATAGGCTTCGATGGGGAGGTTGTGCATTAGGTTCTCCAGAAACTCGCGACTAACAGATACACCGACATCCAGATCCATGTCCCTGTGATAAGCCAATAGTGGACAGGGGTATCCGCTCGGCTTATCGTTTCGACCAAGTAGGTCTTACCCGTCACAAGGCTTGGGATAATCCAAAACAGCAGCAACAGCCCCCACAACCACGTCCAATTGAACCACACCGCCGCGTAGATGACAATCAGCGCAACAAGCGTCAGGGGCTTAAAGCGGGTGAATAAATTTGTATTTTTCATCTCATTAAGGGGTTCAAAAATCCCATAAGAGGATTGTGCCGTCCCAACTCACACTGGCTATCGTCTGACCATCTGGACTGAACGACACGCTATAGACGCTACCCGTATGCCCACGGAGCGTGCGGATATGCGAACCTGTAGTCATATCCCATAGCCGAATCGTGGCGTCCGCACCCCCACTGGCTATCGTCTGACCATCTGGACTGAACGACACGCTATAGACGCTACCCGTATGCCCGGTGAAGATGCTATTTGAACCTGTAGTCACATCCCATAGCCGAATCGTGTCGTCCCAACTCCTACTGGCTATCGTCTGACCATCTGGACTGAATGATACGCTAGTGACACCCTTCGTGTGCCCTTCAAACGTGCGGATATGCGAACCTGTTACCAAATGCCATAGACGGATAGTATTGTCCCTACTCGCACTGGCGAGCGTCCTGCTATCTGGACTGAACGACACGCTATCGACATCACTCGTATGCCCACGGAGCGTGCGGATATGCGCTTCGGTGTTCGCATTCCATAGCCGAATCGTGTCGTCGTTACTCCCACTGGCTATCGTCTGACCATCCGGACTGAATGATACGCTATTGACCCAACCCGTATGCCCTTCAAGGGTGCGGATATGTGAACCTGTAGCCCATAGCCGAACCGTTTCGTCAATACCCCCACTGGCTATCGTCTGACCATCCGGACTGAATGATACGCTTCTGACCGAATTCGTATGCCCCCGGAGTGTGCGGATATGCGAACCTGTAGTCACATCCCATAGCCGAATCGTGTCGCCCCAACCCCCACCGGCTATCGTCTGACCATCTGGACTGAACGACACGCTTATGACACCGCCCGTATGTCCTTCAAGTGTGCGGATATGCGAACCTGTTACCAAATGCCATAGCCGAATCGTGCCGTCCCCACTCCCACTGGCTATCGTCTGACCATCCGGACTGAATGATACACTTTTGACCAGCCACGTATGCCCTTCAAGTGTGCGGATATGCGAACCTGTAGTCACCTCCCATAGCCGAATCGTTTCGTCCCAACTCCCACTGGCGAGCGTCCTGCTATCTGGACTGAACGACACGCTATCGACGCTACCCGTATGCCCCCGGAGTGTGCGGATATGCGAACCTGTTACCGAATGCCATAGCCGAATCGTCTTGTCCGCACTCCCACTGGCGAGCCAACTCCCATCTGGACTGAATGCTACACTTTCGACCAGAAGCGTATGTCCTTCAAGTGTGCGGATATGCGAACCTGTAGTCACCTCCCATAGCCGAATCGTCTGGTCCCAACTCCCACTGGCGAGCCAACTCCCATCTGGACTGAACGACACGCTATCGACGCTACCCGTATGCCCCCGGAGTGTGCGGATATGCGAACCTGTAGTCACCTCCCATAGCCGAATCGTCTTGTCCGCACTCCCACCGGCTATCGTCTGACCATCCGGACTGAACGACACGCTAGTGACCCAATCCGTATGCCCCCGGAGTGTGCGGATATGCGAACCTGTAGTCACCTCCCATAGCCGAATCGTCTTGTCCGCACTCCCACCGGCTATCGTCTGACCATCCGGACTGAACGACACGCTACCCGTACCCCCAGTCAACAGGGCGACCTCTTGATAGGTCGCCATATCGTAGATCCAAATACCGATACCACTCCCCACGGCGAGCCGACTCCCATCGGGCGAATACTTTATCTTACCGATACTCCCTTTACCGATCCGGGCTTTGACTCCTTCGGGCAGGTGCCACTGAGGGGAATCTTGGGCAAAGGTGTTGAGTGAAAGTCGTATAAAAAGCATCAGTATCGCCACAACTATTTTCATATAAACGGCTCCTTTTGTTGACAAAAGTTTGGTTTCTCTTGCGAAATTATGTGTCTACTTGAGGATTACCAGCCGTCACAACGCGGTATAATCCCCAGCTCTAAGTTGATAGAAATAGACCCCGCTTGCGACTTTCTCACTACAAGTCCAATTGAACCACATCGCCGCGTAGATGACAATAAGCACAACGAGCGTCAGGGACTTAAAACGGGTGAGTAATTTCGCGTTGTTCATCTCATTTTTGTTAGTAGAAGGATATGCCAGGGAGCCATCACCTATTAATACGCTTCCGATTCCGCTCTTTGAGTCGAGGCAAATCATTCTCAACACACTCACGGACAATCTCATTGATGGTCATTTCATATTGTTCAGCGGGTTGGGATAGCTGTCCGTGAATTAGCGGCTGAAACCCGACAGTGACTTGGATCTTCTTCCTTCCTTTACACAAGCGTTAGCGATAATATTATACAAGGGATTGCAATGTATCACAATACCAAAAGGGGTTGAAGGGTCGCCTATATTGTGCTACGATAGCCTTCAATAATCGCATTTAGCGAACACTATCGCCGAAATAGGCTTTGTCCCAGTCTCTTGGCGATCACTTAGGGGACCGAAAGAGATGGACATGAATCACAAGCAGAAACTCGGATATATGGCACTTGGTGCAGGGATCTTGGCAATCGGTATCACTCTCGGGCAGTGGGTTACACCAAACATTGAGGCGCAATCGAATGGAATGTTTGATGAGATTACTTGTCGAAGGATAAAGGTGGTTGATGCGGAAGGAAATTCACGAATTGAGTTGGGAACGTTTGAAGATACGAGTGTTATCACTGTCCTTGATAAGGCAGGAAACAAATCGGTTAACTTGAACGCGCCTGAAGGGAGCCCGTACATCGATATCATTGATAAAGCGGGCAACGTCAGCTGGCGATCGCCTTAACAGGCTTTGAGGATTTCAGCTGAACGAATTGTTACAACATAGTAACAGAACAGGGAGGGCAAGCGGTGAAAGGAGCTGAGATTATGATGAAACAACTTTTTCGTTTCACATTTTTTTTGTTGATTTGGCTGCCCCTTCCACTGATAGCAATGGCACAAGTTGTTGCTATCCCTGATCCCAACCTCCGCGCCTCCATCGAGGACGCTCTCGGCAAGCCTAGTGCACCCATCAGTCAAGCAGAGATAGCGCGGCTGCCCCGTCTCGAGACCAGAAACGCCAATATAAGAGATCTCACCGGACTCGAACACGCTACATTTTTGAAGGATTTCCGCCTAGCCTCGATGAATCGGACAATCCCGACACCTCACTCAATGATCCTAAGGTCCGGGGAAAAAACTTGACAAAAAAGTAGGAGTCTGTTACGATTTTTCTTCGCTTCCTCACATGACCCTCCCCCTATTGAGAAAGGACACCAAATGATTACCGAAAAAGTTCTAGGCGCGTATACCATCGTTGGAACGCTGTCGCCGACCGAGCAGGCAAACTGGTATCGCAAAGCGGTGGAAGAATGGAATATCAACACCTTTGAAGTGCCAGTTTTGGCTGGCGTACCGATACTGCCGGAGATAGTTGACGTACTCACCGAACTGTCCGCATCGATTGTGGCAACCTTTGTAGCGCAGTGGGCAACCGCCGGGCAGAAAAATCCCGCATACGGGCTCTCCTCATTGGACGAATCGTCTCGGCAAACAGCGCTGGTGGATGCCTGCTCATCCTTGCAGCAATGTATGGCTCTATCCGAGGCTGGCGTCCATGTCCGCAATGTTTTCGTCCATACCGGCGGACGCACCGGCGAAACTATTCCGCACGCCATCGCATTCCATAAAAGTTTGACCGATCTGCACCAACTGGCCTCCTCCATCCTACCGGATACGACGCTATCAGTAGAAGTGACGGATAGTCTCCCTCAAGATCATCCAATACCATTTCCCGCAGCCAAGAAGGCTTCATTGACGCTATCCGCTCTTATCCAACTTCTATCCTTCGTAAATCGAGAGCGCGCATCAGGAGTACCCATCGCACTCATGGTCAACTGGGGACGCCTGCTGGTCAACGGTGACGTGCCACTACCAATCATACACCAGATACTCGAATCGGACGTGCCGCTGTCAGGAGTTATTCTGTCCGGGGCGGGTCCTTCTGCGGATGGATTCACGGACTCCCACAATTCGCACCTCGATCCCCAGAGTGGTTTTACTGAAGACGATGCGATATCTTGTGCTTCTGTGCTAGCATCAAGTGCTCAACCGATATTCCTCGGCACCAAATGTAGTACCGCCAAAGGGGACGAAGAGCTATCGGCTGAAACAGTATTGACCGCACAGGCGGAGTTGCTCAACAAGGCAAATTAACTATGACAAAATATAAACTGATTGCCTTGGATATTGATGGTACGCTCGCCAATTCACTCGGAAGGATCACGACCCGCACAAAGGAGGTTGTACATCGCGTTGCCCAGACAGGCGCAACCATCGTTGTCGCAACCGGACGGCGTTTCATCACAGCAAAACCGAGGGTTTCACAACTTGATTTCCCAGAGGTGTTGTTGGCACCACATAACGGCGCAATCCTCAAGCGTTTCAACGGCGAGCTCCTCCACCATCAACTGCTGCCCTGCGCCGATGCGAAAAAGGTTGTTCAGATCGCGAAGGAACTTGGACTCCGCCCCGTTGTTTTTGAAGGTACGCAGGATTCAGCCAATCTCTTTGTTGAGGACTACGGCGATAAACTTGATGACTGGGAAAGCGGATATCTTGAAGAAAATAAAGCCCACCTGAAATGGGTCGATAATCTTGCGACCGATCTGCCGGGCGATGTGATAGAGGTCATCTCTGTCGTCCCCGCCGAGAAAGCGCATGAGATCGCTGCACTTTTTCAGACCCGCTTAAGCGGACAGGTCAAGCCAATCCTTGTAATCATCAATAACGGACGACACGCCTTTCTTGGTCTCTCACACGCAACGGTCGGCAAAGATCTGCCGCTACGCTACCTCGCCGAACAGATGGAGATAACCCCGTCGGAAATCCTCGCAATAGGCGACAACTATAACGATCTGGATATGTTGAAATTCGCCGGAACGGGCGTGATCATGGAGAATGCAGACGAAGCACTTAAACAACACGGCTTTCATGTGACCACTTCGAACGATGCCGACGGCGTCGCAGCAGCTTTGGAGCGGTTCGTGTTGTCGGGAGATGCCGTTTGACGGAATCCTTCCGTCCACCCAGAGGTTCAATCTCAAATTGAGGTCTTAATATGGCAGATACACCAAATATTCTGTTAATTATGTCCGACCAGCATAGCCCGCGTTTTCTTGGCTGTGCAGAAGACAGAATCGTGCGAACCCCGGTGCTTGACCAATTAGCGGCGCGTAGCGTCCGTTTTGCCAACAATCATTGTGCCAATCCCCTTTGCGTACCTTCACGAATGACATTCTTAACAAGCCGTCATAGTTCGGATATCCGTGTCTGGACCAATCGTTGCCGCCTCCAATCCGACATCCCCACTTTCGTCCATCACCTTGTCAATGCCGGTTATGAAACGACCTTGTGCGGACGGATGCACTTTAACGGGCCCGATCAACGACACGGTTTCGAACGGCGGATTATCGGGGATATCAGCCCCCAACTGGGACATATTCCCAGCTACACCGCCGGTCAAACCGCCGCCGGGGTCAAGGTTGCGGGTCCCGGACGCACGGCGTATACTCGCTATGACGAAGATGTTACGCAGGTCGGCTGCCAATTCCTTGAATCGTTGGACAAAAATCCGGGAGATAGACCTTTTTTCATGACGGTTGGATATGTGCTGCCGCACTGCCCATTCATCGCACCGAAACGGCTTTTCGACGAGTATCTTGAGAAGATTGATGTGCCACAGCTTCCTCAAGGCTATCACGATTCGCTGCATCCATTCATGAAATCGTGGCGGGAATACCGAGGAGTAGACGAACTGACAGATGAGCAGGTACGAATCGCCCGCGCCGCATACTACGGTCTAGTCACATTCATGGATGAACAGATTGGAAAGCTGCTATCCACCTTAGCGGACACCCATTTTGGCGACAATACATTGATTATCTATACCTCCGATCACGGTGAAATGGCGGGGGAGCATCGGATGTGGTGGAAGTCAAGTTTTTATCAAGATTCCGTTGGCGTGCCACTCATTTTCTCTTTACCCGGACAATGTACCGAAGGTCGGACAGTCGCTGATGTGACTAGCTTACTTGATATTGGACCAACGCTTGTTGACCTCGCAGGCGGCGAACCGATGTTCGGAGCGCGTGGGCGCAGCCTCAAAGATTTTTTGGTTGGCGATGGAAATACCCCCAACCGGCACAATACCGCGTTTGCAGAGTTAGGTGGTCTCCAAAACGATCCCCCCGCCCGGATGATTCGCTGTGGGGAGTGGAAACTGAACTATTATCATGGGTACGATCAGCCCCAACTGTTCAATCTCAATACCGATGCCGGTGAGTGGAACGATCTTGCGGATGATGCCGCTCATTCGGAGATTCGAGATGAACTGCTTGCCAAAGTCAGGGCGGGGTGGTCTGGTGAAACGGTGCTTCACACACTCGAAACAACGCAAAATGATTATCAGGTCCTTGAGGACTTTGGTAGGAGTGCTCACATTTCCGTAGAAGACATCCCCGATCTTTGGACAGCTCCCGATGACTGTAACATCTTTCCTGAGATTTAGCCCCCAAATCTGTATCGGAAAACGGACAACTCCGACCCACTCGAAGTTTAATAAGTCCCCCTGACAAGGGGGGCTAGGTCAGACAAACACTTCCCCCCTGACAAGGGGGGCTAGGGGGGTTAAGGGATTTAGGGGGATCGTTCTGCATTGAAAGTGTCTCATTAATTCTAAAATCTACTATAATAAACTGGTGTCCCTTCCCCGATAAAATTGGGATTGAAACCAACTTGTTGATGCCCCGTATCACTAGGAGAACATAATGCCATACTTTGTCGAGCTCCAGCCGCAGCATCTCGACGAACTGGCTGCCTTTTGCAACCGAAACTTTGAATTTCATTCGGGTCAGTTTGAAAAGGAAATTCTGTACAAGCGAATTTTCGACGACCATCATTACTTGCCCGATCACGCCTTTCTACTGCGTGACAATGGAAACACAATTGGATTTATGGTTGGTGTATTACGAGAAAACCAGGGGTGTTTGAAACTCTTCGCTGTAGATCGAGATCACCGTAGATTAGGGTTTGGGAGCATGATGTTGTCAGAAATAGAAGTTCTTTTTCGATCAGGCGGTGCGGAGCGAGTGCGCATCCTGAATTGCTCACCGTGCTATTTCACGCCGGGATTAGATCCACGTTATACTGAAGCACTCTGCTTTCTTCAATCGCACGGCTACAATGCTGAACGCTATGTCCACAACATGGAGGTAGACCTAACGGCAACTGATTTTGACACCGCGCCATTAGAGTCGAAACTTGCCAAAGAAGGGTTTAAAATAAAACGTCTAGAGCATGAAGAGGAACAGACATTTTATGAGTGGATGTTGGGAACTTGGAGTCAGAATTGGACAACAGAGGCGTGCAATTCGCTTAAAAATACCCCGGTAACAACGTTCATTGCCCTCGATTCAAACGGTAACATCCGTGGTTTCGCTACTTACGATGTAACGATGTTTCGTGGAGGATTCGGACCCACAGGCGTAGAAGAATCATTGCGCGGCTTGGGGATTGGGAAAGTCCTTTTTCTCCGCTGTCTCCGAGACATGAAAATTCGTGGCTATCCGCGTTGTGAGATTGCGTGGGTTGGACCAATCTCATTTTATGCACATACCGCCGGGGCAAGGATCTGCGCGACGTTTATGCAGGGAAGTAAGACGTTATAGGAAGCAATTACACTATTGGTTCATCTAAAAAAAATACAAAATACCGAAAGAAACCTTAGGCGAGACAAGATCCCCCGTCCGCCCGTGCCAAAAACTTATGGTGAATTCTAAAAGTAAATAGACACCTTCGCCCCTCGGTTTCGATCCCGATTTATCGGGGCCGGTAGGTGCGGTTTCTAACCGCACCGCATTCAATTCAACCCGGTAGGTGCGGTTTCTAACCGCCCCACATTCAATTCAATCCGGTAGGTGCGGTTTCTAACCGCACCGCATCGGCACTGTTGAAAACAGTGCCTACCAAACGGAAGAACGGTAGGTTCGGTTTCCTAACCGCTTTCGCTCCCCGGTAGGTGAGGTTTCCAACCTCGCCGATTGGCAGTGTCTCATTAATTTTAAAATCCACTATAGTTTCTGTTGCACGCCCCGATGAAACATCCCGATGGAATCGGGATAATCGGGACTTTCTTAACATGGACCTACACAATTATGTCAAGTACACATGTCTACTACCAAGATGCATGTTGACGAGGTGGATACCAACGTATCGCTTGTCAGGCAGCTGCTGAACACGCAATTCCCGCACTGGGCGAATCTTCCTATTCGGCATGCCCATTCCACCGGTACAGGCAACGCGCTCTATCGTCTTGGTGATGATATGGTCGTGCGACTCCCCCGCATCCCCTCCGCTGTTGGTCAAGTGGATAAGGAGCAGGAATGGCTCCCTATACTTGCTCCGCGCTTACCGCTCAACATCCCAATTCCGCTTGCGAAAGGGCGTCCGAGCGACGGCTACCCGTGGCATTGGTCAGTCTATCGGTGGCTCGAAGGTGAGGACGCGACCACCGCGCCCATCGACTATCCACGCCAAGCGGCAACTGATTTGGCTCGATTCATAATCGCACTCCAGAGGATTGAGGCTACCGGGGGACCACCGCCCGGTGGACACAATTTTTACCGCGGCGTACCACTCGCAATGCGGGATCACGAGACGCGTGAGGCAATCGCAGCTCTACATGATGTGATCGATACCGACGAAGTGACCGCAGCATGGGACACAGCCATTCAAACCCCGGCGTGGAACGGAGTGCCCGTCTGGCTACATGGAGACTTGCACGCTGGAAACTTACTGATTCAACAGGGTAGGCTTAGTGCCGTTATTGATTTCGGAGGGTTGGGCGTGGGCGATCCAGCATGTGACGTGATGGCTGCATGGGTGTTCCTGTCCGCTGAAAACAGACCACTGTTTCGGGAAGTGCTACAGGTTGATGACGAAACTTGGGACCGAGGTCGTGGCTGGGCACTGTCTTTTGGTCTGATTGCCCTCCCTTACTATCAAACTACCAACCCCGTACTAGCGGCAATAGCCCGACGCGCAATCAATGAGGCTATCGAGTGCCATAATTCTGTTTAACTGAGTCCGTTCGAGGACTGTTGATTTTGCAGTCGTCTAATACACAATTGGGTAATGGTAAAAATCACAACTTATGACTTACATTAGGGCAATCCGCTCCAGCGCTTCAATTATCTGCTTAAATGCCTCTGCTAACCTGTCCACTTCGACTGACGCCTGCGCTTCATCGTTCATTTCTAGCGCATCTTGGATCCCCGGAAAAATAACTGCAGCATATCCACTATGAATACCGGGCGCATACGCAAGATGCTTAAACCACGGGCGTAGCGGCAATCCTGATTCAGACGTTAATATTTGTTCTAAGCCTTGTAGACTTCGATTAATCATTGCCATTTCGACGTACTCTCCATTTTCGAGCTGAGTGGTGAGGTCCTTGTGGAGGTCCGCTGCAATTATTTCCCATTCTCTGAGCAATGCCCGAAGTCGTTCCGGGCTGTCCTTTGTAATGGTACTGTGTTTATTTTCGTTTTGCAGTATCTTTAGATGGCTTAAGAGCTCGTCAGCGTACGTTGCGTAGTCGAATGGCAAAATATCTGCACCTGCAAGGCGTAACGCCATAATCCCCCAGATTTGTGCCATCGCTACGTGATACCGAAATGTTGGATCGCCGAAATGCTCCATCCAGTAGAAGGTGTCCTGCATAGCGTGATACACACCGTATGGACCATAAAACCCCATGCTGATGGACGGAATGCCGAGATGTCCAATAAAAGGGGAGTGGTCAGAACCGCTGCCGAGATTGCCAACCCGTGGAACATGGTTCTCTTGATCTTGTCGCCACGCCTCATAAACCGTTTGATGGGTCTGTGGATCCATAACAGTCTGGGCGACCTCTCTCACCAGCGGTTTCAGTGCGGGCACAGCGCTCGCATAAAACTTCGTCCCCGTCGTCGAAGTATCGACATTCAGGTATGCAATTGCTTTTTCTTGAAGTTCAGCCTTCAAATCTTCAGTCCACTCGGTTGAACCAACGATTCCAAACTCCTCGGCGTCCCAATTTGCAAAAACGATGGTGCGTTTGGGGGAGTACCCCTCCTTCACCAACTGTCCTAAACAGCGTGCAATCTCCAACAGACTTGCAGTACCGCTACTCGGATCCGCAGCACCATAAACCCAAGCGTCATGGTGGTTGCCAAGTATCACCCACTGGTCAGGAGTTTCTACCCCCTTTAGTTTTGCGATAACATTGTAGATTGGGCGATTTTTGTGCTCACTGCGGACCTTGAGATGAACTTTTGCGGGTCCCGGTCCGACATGGTATGCAAAAGGTAGTCCTCCCTGCCACCCTTTCGGCACGGTTGGGCCCGCGAGCGCTTTGAGCAACGGTGCCGCATCCCGGTACGCTAACGGCGCAACGGGAATTTTCGGCAGGTCTGTTGCCTGTGAAATCGGGATACGATGTGCGTCTTTTGTCGATGCCCATCCCGGTGTCAGTGGGTCACCGGCATATTGGAAAATATACTTAACCGTACCTCGTTGGATCGCATCCGCTGACCGCCAAGGACCGCGCGGGTAAACATCGCCCTTCATATATCCATCGTCTGCCGGATCTGAATAGATGATTAAGCCGACAGCGCCCTGGTCCCCCGCAATCTTCGCTTTGACCCCTCGATAACTGCCTCCATACCTTGCGATAGCAATTTTGCCCTCCGCAGAAATTCCCAGCTCGGATAATTTCCGATAATCATCGGGCAACCCTCTGTTGACATAGACTAAATCAGCAGTCACATCACCGTCCGGTGAGTACGCGTTATACCCTGCTACGATGTTCGTCTCGTACGAATCCTTATCCCACTTCCAGCTTTCTTCCTTCCCAACCGCGGCATAATGGGTCGGTGCAATCATCTCGACCCGGACTTCGATTGGGTACGGCAAATAAACCTCATATTCATAGATTTGCGCGTCTAATCCGTATTCTTCATACCTGTTGTAGAGATATTGGGCAATTTTATAACTGTTCTCCGTCCCGGCAAGGTGCGGTTCTTCTGTTAAACGCCTTAACTCCTGCCGACATCTTTCCGGAGAGGTGAGTTGCTTAAACGCTTCCTCGTATTTTTTTTGTAAAATTGAATGTGCAGGGGTAAAACCACGAAGGGTAGGTAACGTTTGAGCAGATAGTGGGAAAGCAATGATGATAAGATAAAATATAAACCAGAATTGTAACCAGATGTAACGGTTAGCTCTTGTTTGGCGAATCATTAAGATATTACCTTTCTATGGATGGAGCGGGGTGCCCTGACCCACCATCGTTGGGAGTCAAGATTGCCCCCTATGATAGCATAGCTGATTGTGTCTGTCACTGAAATTTACAAAGCCACTATCAAGCCGCGATGTTATCGATGAACCACAGGAAAAGCGGTTGACAATCTGATCTTAAGAATGCTATTCTAATCCGAGTTGTAGGGCATTGAAGATTCGTGCCCACGATAAATGAACTAATGGACAAATCGGTTTCACCTTCTCTGTTCTCTATTTTTAGTCCTCAAGTGAAAAATTGGACTGGCGCAATTTTAACTCTCTGTATAATGGCATCCTTTGGCTGCTCAAATGATCCGGAGGGCGATAGCGCAGCTGTACAAGAAAGTCTGATGCACGGATGGGCAGCCTATAATAACGGAGATTTTTCTGCTGCACGGCTGCATTTTGAGCGCGTTATCGAATTAGATACAACACGTGCGGATGCACATAACGGACTGGGTTGGACTTACCTCAGTATCTCACGCGAGCCTCTAAAAACCCCAGAGGTGCTGGCCAATGCACAAGAAGCATTTGAACGCGCCATTCGCGTAGACACCTCTAACGCTGATGCGTGGATCGGGTTAGCTGACACGCTATTTCTCCGCCGTGAAAGTGACACGGATTTTCAAACTGCCCTCCGTGCTATTGACAACGCATTACAGGGAGATCATCGAACCCTCTTTCGACATGACTATCACTCGGCTGCCAATCTCTACACCCTCAGAGCTACATGCTACTACTATCTTGGCAAACTGAATCTTGCCAGATCGGCTGTGGGGCGTGCACTCCAGACAGAACCTTCAAATACAACTGCATTATCACTTCAATCGTTGTTAAAATAACCATAGCTGTTTATGCTTTTCTTTGGTCTACGGTAAGGACTTAGGCTAAAAACAGATGGATACGTAACTTCATGGGAGAACTCAACATGCTATTAGAAGGGAAGAAAGCACTGATCACCGGCTCACGACGCGGGATTGGACGAGGAATCGCTCTCGCGTTGGCGCAAAACGGCTGCGATATTGGACTTAATGATATTGAACACGATGAATCCGCAGATCGGACGATCCAGCTTATCGGTGAAACTGGGCGCCAATGCACCTTTACAGTCGCTGACATCAGCAACAGCGGCTCGGTTAACGCCTTATTCGATGAATTTCTCGCTGAACACGGTCGGATTGATATTTTGGTAAATAATCCGTACTGGTCAGAGAACCTGCCGTTTCTGAAGATTAGTGAGGAGGTCTGGGATCGAACGATGGCGGTAAGCTTGAAGGGATACTTCCTGTGCAGCCAACGCGCTGCAAAAGAGATGATTAACCAAAAATCAGGCGGGCGAATTGTCAGTATCTCATCCATACATTCTGTGCGTGTCTGGGAAGAAGATACCGCCTACGGCGTTGCGAAAGCTGGTGTGATTCGCTTGATGATGAGTATCGCGCGGGATTTGGCTGGGACCGGCATCACCGCTAATGCAATTGCACCGGGTTGGATCGATAGTCGTGAATTGCCGCCGGAGCGAGAACATGAGCGCGCGCAAGGCGGTGTAGGCGGCGATGCGCTGTCCTCAATTCCGAGTCGTCGAATCGGTGTGCCTAACGATATCGCACAAGCAGTTGTCTTCCTCTGTTCGACGATGGGGGATTATGTCAATGGTACTTGTCTCACGGTGGATGGTGGATTTCTCACGCATGGGAACAATTAGAATACAGAATTAACTATACTCTCCCAACACGCAAGAACTCAACCACACTACTCTGTTTCACCCCATTATCCATTCTAAGGTTGAACTTCACCGGGTTTCAATGTATATCCTAATTCGTAAGGAAAGCGCATTTGAATAAATTACATCTGCCTATCTGTACTATTCTTTTAATCCTGATTACCTTTCAGTTTGTTGCTGCTGATTCACCTAAAGTCAGTGTACCCCTGCCTTCTGACTCTGTTGCTGCAAGCGATAACGCACTAGCCACTTACTTTAATCCTGCCGGTTTAGGTGCTGGACAGCGAAGCTTCAATCTCCACTATCTGCGTGCATCAGAAAGCGATTTCGGGGATGATGATGCTTTTTTCATCTCTGCGTCAAAGGCGGGCTTTGGTATGGAGTTTGCCACCGCTGAGGATGGGGTCGATTTTAATCGATATACCCTCTCTAGCGGCAGCAGCATTGGACCGTCGATTTATTGGGGAACCGGTTATAGCTGGATTAATTCTGATGACAAAGGTTACGATAATTTCAGGTCATGGTCGCTGGGTTTGATGTTTCGGCGGCGATATCTATCAGCCGGGATCGTTGCACGTGACCTCAATCGTCCCCGTTTCTACAGAGAAAAACTGGGCAGAACCTACGATTTCGGGGTGGCGATTCGACCCAGTACCTCCCGTATAACCCTTTCAATTGATGCCCGAAAAGTAGAAAAGGTCGAAGGGCTAAAATTTAACTTTGCGGTAGAGGCGCGCCCCTTTCGCTGGGTGACATTGCGTGCTAGCCTGAACGACGATAGCAGCTTTGACTTCCGTTTCGGGTTTAATTTCCGACAGTTTGGCCTGGGAATGTATAATCGTTTCGATGAAAATCAGGAGTACCAACGAAGTGTAGGCTATTTATCGGTTTCTCGGGCGTTTCATACGACCCGGCACATCCGACGCAACGCTTTCTTAGATGTGCAAATGGGTGAGATTGAAAAAACGCTCAGAGTTGCCAAACGGGATAAAGAAGTTACTGGGGCATTGGTCAGAATCGGTGGCAGCCGCTACGGGATCGGTCGCTCACAGGAGATTCGCAAAACCATCTTGGACTTTAGGGGGAGCGGCAAAAAGGTCGTTGGGTATATGACCAACTGTTCGACGGGCAATTATCTTCTCGCATCAGCCTGCGATCAGATTGTGCTCCATCCCTCCGGGGAGGTGCGCCTGATTGGATTGCGGTCAGAGACCTCGTTCTATAAAGGAGTGCTCGACACAGTCGGTATCCGAGCAGATCTTGAGCATATCGGTGAGTACAAGTCCGCTTCAGATATTTTTACACGCGAAGAAATGTCGGACGCACATCGTGAAGTACAAAACGCAATTCTTGATGATCTCTACGATCAGTTGACCCAATCCATTGCAGAAGAGCGGAGATGGACCCAAGACGATGTGAAGCATCTCATTAATCAAGGTCCCTACACTGCAAAACAGGCGTTGGCTCACGGTGTTGTCGATCAGCTTGCCTATCGCGACGAACTCAAGGGAATAGCGAAAAAGGTTACTGGGAAAGACTGCTCTTTAGTCAAAGCGCGTCAGTATTTGGGGATCATTGAGTATGACCATGATTGGGAAGTCCCTCTACCGAAGATCGCGATCATCCAGGCAGAAGGCATGATGATGACGGGCGAGAGTTTTACGGATCCGCTCACAGGAACAAGAACCATCGGATCCGCCACGATTACTCGCGCCCTCCGAGATGTTCGCAAAGATTCCTCAGTCAAGGCGGTTGTACTACGAGTTGATAGCGGTGGCGGGTTGGTCGTCGCTGCTGATACAATCTGGCGTGAATTGATTCGGCTTAAAAAAATTAAGCCGTTGATAGTCTCTATGGGCGATGTCGCTGGATCCGGTGGATATTATATCGCTGCCCCGGCAGACGTTATCGTTGCCGAGCCAGGCACCATCACCGGCTCGATTGGTGTCATCGCTGGTAAATATAGTCTCAAGGGACTGTACGACAAGCTTGGATTACACAAGGAAATTATCAAACGCGGGAAATACGCCGATTTTTATACAGACTACGGTGATTATCCGGAAGAAGAACGCGAAATTATTCATGCCCAAATCCAAGAAATCTATCAGGATTTCATCAGCAAAGTAGCAGAAGGACGTGGCATGGAAAAAGACGCGGTAGATCAGATTGGCCGCGGCAGAATCTGGACAGGAAAGCAGGCGAAGGAGATCGGACTAGTTGACGAACTCGGCGGCTTAAATCTTGCCCTCTCGATTGCACGGGAAAAAGCGGGACTTACGCGAAAAAAGGTGCAGCTCATCCGGTTGCCACGTCAGGGGGTCTGGGAGCAGTGGTTGGATGTCTTGCACACAGCACGATTGAATCGTAACCCAACGAATTGGAAATCTCCCGCGCTTGTGGAGGCAATCATGGGACAACGTACCTTTCTCGTGATGCCGTACAGCGTGAGGGTTAATGACTGATGGGGCGATAATTCATAACGTATTTATGGTCTTTCTCGCATTTATGGTAAATCCTAAAAACAGATAGACGCTTTCGCTCCCCGTGTCCTGTCCCAACTCGTCGGGATGCGGTGCGGTTTCTAGCCGTCCCGCATTCAATCCAATCCGGTAGGTGCGGTTTCCAACCCCACCGGTTGGAGTGTCTCATTAATTCTAAGATCTACTATAGCCTACGATAAGGAGAAGTAATCATATGAAAATCACAAACGTTCAGACATTCCTAGTTCACCCCGGCGGTGGTAAAAACTGGCTGTTTGTTAAGGTGGAAACGGATGAAGGTCTCCACGGTTGGGGTGAATGCTACACGCAGGCCGATCGTGATCGGGCTATCGAGATCCATGTCCATCAACTCGGTCGTTACCTCGTTGGGCGAAACCCTTTCAATATTAAACACTTTACCTTTATGGCATATCACGATTTTGCCGGCAAACGTGGATCAATGGAATTCTATTGTGCAATTAGTGGAATAGAACACGCCCTGTGGGACATTGCGGGGAAAGCACTGAACACCCCCGTCTATAACCTGCTGGGTGGTCCGTGTCGTGAAAAGATTCGCGTTTACGCCAACGGTTGGGGCGGTTCCACGATTGAAGAGCGCGCTGACCGTGCGGTGCAACTCGTCGAACAGGGATTCACAGCGATGAAGTTCGACCCGCTACCCAATCCGTGGAGGACGCATATCAGCCGTGACGATGAACGGGAGGCGGTCGCCTGTGTCCAAGCTGTGCGTGAGGCAGTGGGTCCCGATATTGATCTATTGGTTGAAATCCATCGTCGTCTTGCCCCAATTCACGCTATCCGTCTCGCTGAAATGATGGAAGAATTTCAACCGTTTTGGTACGAGGAACCTGTGTCCGCCCGAAATTTGGACGCCCTAGCGGAGGTGCGGCACTCGATTAACCTGCCAGTTGTCACCGGTGAAGAACTCTACACCAAAGCGGAATTCCGTGAAGTCTTTGAGAAGAGTGCCGCAGATATCCTAAACCCGGATGTCTGCAACTGTGGAGGCATTTTAGAACTCAAAGAGATTGCAGCAATGGCGGAACCCTATTTCGTCGTCATGTCACCACATAACTACAACAGCACAACGATCGGATTGGCGGCGACAGTGCAGGCTTGCGCGGTGATGCCTAATTTCCTTATCACCGAATACTTCGTAAACTTTACTGAGTGTGGGAATGAAATTTCAGAACCGCCCATTAAGGTTGAAAACGGCTACATCCAACTGCCAACCGCGCCCGGGTTGGGGTTATCGCTTGACGAAACAGCGTTGGCAAAATATCCGTACCAAGAATTTCCGGCCCGACATCTACGCCAGTTTAACGAGGAAGGACCATAGACGGTTCAATTCATGTGATCCCAAGGTTGAATACGCCAAACGCACCAAAAATCCCTATCTTCCAGATTAATCAAAGCAAGTTTCGACACATCTCTTTCACCTTGACGGAGCGATAAAGGGTGTGGTACAGTTGAAAATAAGAACGCTGGATTGAAAAACCAAAAGGATGTGGTCTGATGAAACAGCGTACAAAAGGAAGGCAAAAGCTATCGAAAGCGCTTCTGTTTTCACTGATATTGCATATTGTATGCATGGGGACATTGAACACCGTGCAGAGGGACGCGCAACCGGCGAAGGACGAATTATTTGTCCAAGTTGAAATTGTCTCGCAGCCACGAAAGCCGGTGCCCAGAAGATTGCAACGTCCATTACACGTCCTGCCAGTTTCCGATGTTGCAGTTCCTCAGTCCCAGTCAATTACCGCGAGCAAACCGGCACTGACAGCGCCCCGGCCGAAAATTGCTACGACCACCGCGCGTGATATTTCAAACGAACAAGCATTTTCAATGTTGACGGAAGAATCCATTCCGCTCTCAGCAGTGGCTGCCTCCGTTGGCGATACTTCCTTCGCTCAATCAAATCGTGGGACTGTGCGGGAAAAGCAGATATGGTCTGGTAGCGGATTAGGGCGTGGTAGTAAGGCTGCGCCAACGCGGTCTTCACTCGGTCTGGAAAACGAGACGATGCTGTCTGAGGTGAGCCATTTGACACAGCCAGACGTGGCGCTCATCAAAATCGGTCAGCACCTCTTAAAAACACGCAAGAGTAATACTCTCGATATCGTTTTTGTCATTGACGCTAGCAAAAGCATGGGGAATGACATTGACGCTGTGCGTAATCATCTGAATCAAATGACAGATCTCCTCAAGTCGGCAGAACTAGACTTCACCGTTGGACTGGTGGCGTTCCGAGATGGCACCAGTTTCTCCTTGCTGGGGTGGGATTTTCAGGTAACGCCTCAAACCACGTCGATTCAAGAGATAAAAAAGAAATTGGCTGCCATACAGTGCCGAGGCGGGGAAAAAGCCTTGGATGCACTCGTCCAAGCAGCAGCAAAGGTAAAATTTCGCAGAGGTGCGGAGCGACGATTCATATTGGTCACAGATGAATATGTAAGCGGTTCATATTCGCCGAAAAAAGTATTGAGAAAATTGAAATCTGAGAAGATTGGAATCAACGTTATCGGACGTGATGAACCCTTTCAAAAGTTGCTGACACAAGGCACCGGCGGACTCTGGATACCGATCTCTAGTTTGAGAGAATAAGATCTAAGAGTAAGGATAGTCACGCATTAATACCGTAGTAAATATCCTATAAATGGAGAATAAAATGGCGCAGCAACCAATCGTAAACTACTTCTTACCCCCATCAATTCAATTTGGTGCCGGGGCGGTGAAAAATTTAGGCGAACATGTCCCTGCTTTTGGTGGAAAAAAGCCACTTATTGTAACGGATGAAGGGGTGACAAACGCTGGCATTTTATCGAAGACCGTTAAGCCGTTGGAGAACGCGCAGGTCGATTATGCAATTTTCGATGCAGTTCAACCCAATCCAACAGACCTTAGCGTCCTTGAGGGGCTAAAAGTTTATCAAGCTGAGGGCTGCGACGTCGTAGTTGCTGTCGGCGGTGGAAGCGTTATGGACGCTGCCAAGGGCATTCGTATCCTAACAACCCACGAACCGCCGTTAGAAAATTACTACGTTGATGTGGGTGGGATTGATCGGATCACCAGCAATCTTCCCGCACTCATCTGCATACCAACCACAGCCGGGACCGGTAGCGAGGTATCACAAGGTTCGATCATCACCGATACGTCGGGATGCACAACCGAAGGACATCGCAAGCGAGCACTCAGTACGCCATATAATATGGCATCTCTCGCACTACTAGACCCGGAACTGACGGTGGGTATGCCTCCCGGTTTGACAGCAGCAACAGGCATGGACGCCATAACACACGGCGTCGAGGCTTACGTGGCGACGCGATATCACCCCATTGCAGAAGGGGTGGCATTGCAAGCCTTAAAAATACTCGGAAAAAACATCCGCCAAGCCTATCACCATGGAAATGATATTGAGGCACGAGGCGAAATGTTGATCGCTTCCGCAATGGCGGCGTTTTCCTTCCAGAAAGGACTTGGTGCCGTACATTCCCTCGCGCATCAACTTTCAACGGAAGCCGATATCCCTCACGGAATTGCCAACGCAATCCTGCTACCAGTCGTAATGGAATTCAATATGTCTTATGCCGTTGACGGTTACGCAGAAATCACCGCCGCATTGGGGATCGACACATCAGGCATGTCAACGGCAGATGCTGCTGATGCCGCCGTCGCTGAAATCAGATCGTTGAACGAAGAATTTTCGATACCGACGGGGTTAGGCATCGCAGGACTGAAATGGGAACGTATTCCGAAAATAGCAAAGGACGCCATGCTCGACCACTGCTATAAATTCAATCCACGACCCTGTACCGAAACGGACATGCGCGACCTGTTCCAAGCAGCGTTTTAGCAAGTTGACTTCTTTCGCGTTTATTAGAAATCATACGCAGGGCACAAGCACTAGCACACCCAGAGGAAACTGACCCCCATGTATCACAACGAAAATCAACGAAAAATTACCTGGTACAGATCACGATTAGACCGTGAAACGCTCAAGTCCCTCAATCAACGCAGCGACTGGAAAGGATGGCTTGAAGTACTCGGCCATCTGGGCTTGGTCGTGCTGACAGGAACGGCCGCCGTGTATGCTGAAGGAAGGTTCCCGCTAGGTGTACTGTTCCTGATTCTGTTTTTTCACGGCACATTCTACGCGTTTCTTGGTAATGGCTCCCATGAACTCTCCCACAACAGCGTTTTCAAGACGAGGGCCCTCAATACATTCTTTTATAGATTTTTCTGCTTCCTCGTCTGGCGAAACCACGGCATGTTTTCAGCAAGTCACGGAGAACACCACAAGTACACCTTGCATCCTCCGGACGACCTTGAAGTTGTGCTGCCAGTGGAATTGTCAGTCAAGGGGTTTCTCAAGAATGCCGTTGTAAGCCCATGGACACTCTACAGTACTCTCTACACAACCATCCGTCTCAGTTTTGGCAAGCTAACAGGTGACTGGGAGACTCACCTCTTTGCCGAATCTAACCCACCGAGACGGCGTCATCTGTTCCGTTGGCCCCGTATCATTCTCTTGGGTCATGTTCTGATTGTTGGGCTCTCGTTCTACTTTGGCTTTTGGCTGCTGCCAATCCTGATCACCTTGGCACCATTCTACGGCGGTTGGCTGCGCTATCTGTGCAACGGCACTCAACATGCAGGGCTTGGGGACAATGTAGCCGATTTCCGACTATGTACCCGAACCATAATTCTGAATCCATTTCTGACCTTTCTCTATTGGCACATGAACTATCACATCGAACACCATATGTATGCTTCGGTGCCCTGTTACAACCTTGGGAAACTACATAAGTTAATCAAGCCTGAACTCCCGCATTGTCCGAAAGGGCTGCTG
This sequence comes from Candidatus Poribacteria bacterium, assembly GCA_965204355.1. Classification (GTDB taxonomy): domain Bacteria; phylum Poribacteria; class WGA-4E; order WGA-4E; family PCPOR2b; genus PCPOR2b. Next base: position 3,946,762 of record OZ241983.1, on the reverse strand, counting down.
ACAGCTTGGAAGCAGATTATTTCGATCATGAAAAAACAGAGGACGTACCCAGAGTATCAATATGTGCCCGAACTACCCGTCCAGGTTTAGTCAAGCGTCGGCTGCACATGTTTTATGAGTAGATTTCGTAGACACCCGATAGGTTAGACCACAAATGGTATTAGTTGCATACTGCTGATGTTAAGAAATCGTGCAAGGGGAATTGTAGGGGCAACCCTTGTGGGTGCCCAAAATTCTTCTGCCCCCGTTATTAATTCCAGAAACTTCTGTCCAAGCTACGGTACTGAATAGCCTCCGAAACGTGCTCTGCTTCAATCGTTGGGCTTTCCGCGAGGTCGGCGATTGTCCGCGCGACTTTCAAGATACGGTCATAGGCGCGGGCACTCAACCCTAACTGTGTGATGGCAACCCGCAACAATTCTTGGGCGGCGTCTTCAACCTTGCAGAACTCCCGGAGATGGCGGGATTCCATATTGGCATTGCAGTAAATCTGTGCTTGCGTGAAACGTTCCTGCTGAAGGCGACGTGCACTCTGTACCCGTTCCCGAATGCTCGCCGAAGGCTCTCCCGCTAAATCACTTGCCAAATCCTTATACTGCACGGCGGGTACTTCCACCTGCAGATCTATTCGGTCGAGCAAAGGGCCCGAAATACGGGAAATGTAATTTTGGATCTGCTGCCGCGAGCAGCGACACTCGCGGCTTGGATCACCGAAAAAACCGCATGGACACGGATTCATCGCCGCAACCAGCATAAAATTGGCGGGATAGGTGTAGGACGCAGCAGCGCGTGCGATTGCCACCTGCCCATCCTCCAGCGGTTGACGCATCACTTCTAAGACGTTCTTGCGGAATTCAGGCAATTCGTCCAGAAACAGAACGCCATGATGGGATAGACTTACCTCTCCAGGGCGCGGAAACTTGCCACCGCCGATTAATCCTGCATCAGAGATTGTATGATGGGGAGATCTATAAGGGCGTGTTGCAATCAAAGGGATATCATTCCCTAACAGTCCCATGATGCTATGGATCTTTGTCGTCTCAAGTGCTTCTTCCAGCGTCATATCTGGTAGAATGGTTGATATGCGTTTGGCAATCATAGTCTTGCCTGAGCCGGGAGGACCAATCATGATTAGATTATGCCCACCCGCAGCAGCGACCTCAATCGCTCGCTTAACATGTTCCTGACCCTTAACATCGACAAAATCAACGGGATACTCTGAGTGGTGGTCAAACGCTTCCCGAATATTGTATTGGAAGGCAGGAATGCTCTGCTGTCCGTTCAGGTGTGCTACAGCCTCCTGTAAGGAATCCACCGGATAGACTGCCAAGTCATCAATGACCGCGGCCTCCTTTGCGTTTGCCTTCGGTAGAATAACACCCTCGAGCTGATTCTCTTTTGCAATAGCTGCCATCGGGAGGCATCCATGTACCGATCGTACACTCCCATCAAGTGCTAACTCTCCGAGCACCAACAGCCTCTGCAAGCTATCGCTCTGAATCTGCCCGGTTGCTGCCATCACACCCAACGCGATGGGCAGATCGAATGCGGAACCCTCTTTCCGAACATCGGCGGGAGCAAGATTCGCCGTAATTCGACTGGGCGGAAAGTAGAACCCCGAATTCTTAATTGCAGCGGTAACACGTTCTCGACTCTCTTTGACGGCACTGTCTGGAAGACCAACCGTTGCAAAAGCGGGCAATCCGTCGGCAATATCCAACTCGACCTCGACGATGTAAGCGTCAATCCCCATCACAGCACTGCTCAAAACTCTCGCAAGCATATTCAATAGTCTCCTTCACTCATGACAAATACTTTCGTGGACACTTGGCAACCATAGTAAATTTGGGATCTACCATATTTCCCAGCCGCATCTGTCCAACCTGTCCAAGGAAGTGATAGGCTCTCATCCGATCAAACCCGTAATCTGCAACCATCCAGTCTATCAATTCCACCCAAGCGATACGCGCTGCTGCGTCTAACGGCCTCGCGCTGCCAGCCACCATGATAAAATCATCGCTTACGATACGGGGCCACCCGATTGTATACCCTTTCTTCAGATCTAAGGTTACAGTCACTTTCGCCGGAATTTCAAGCGCGACGCCGGTGAGTTCCCCATCTCCTTGACTCGCGTGTGCGTCGCCGGTGAAAAAATGGGCACCCTCCACCAACACTGGAAACCAGACCTCGTTTCCCGGACAGGTATCGACGCAGTCCATATTCCCACCGTAATAGTCGGGTGTCAACGCATTAACAGCTTCAATCTCCGGTGCAACGCCCATCGTTCCCGTGAAAGGTTCGTAAGGGATGACCCGCTTTTCATCAAAGCGGATACCACCCTCCTCAAAGGGCAGGAACAGCCACTGTTCCTCTAACGCCTCCTGAAGCATCGGATCCAACCGTGTGGAGGTCAGTCCCCCAAAGTACGGTACAGTTCCGGTGACCGCATGGTCTCGTGTCGGTTCGATGGAATGGATTTTGACGACAAGCGTGTCCCCCGGTTCAGCGCCTTCGACAAGAATGGGGCCCGTCTGCGGGTTTAAAAAAGGATAGGTGCAAACATCCGCAAAGTGTTCTACTTCGGGTGTCATCCTGTTTTCAAAGGCGTCTACCGTATGGATGCAGACCGTCTCGCCGGGCGTCACCTTTGCAATGGGCGGATGGAAGGGGGAGTAGGTGTAACGGTAAGGTCCAGTTTGTTGAATCTCACGAACGGTCATCTATCTCCTTCTTTTTCTTTTCTTAAGGCTTAATTCTGATGAAAAGTTGGGTTAAGCGTATTCCAGATACGCCCGCTTGATGCGTTCCAAGACCCCTTTCTGATCGCTCTCCCACAAGCGATTGGAGAAAATCTCGACTTCGTGGAAACCGTTAAATCCAGCGGCTTCGACCCAAGAACGAATCTCCCTAACTCTAATAACACCCTCACCCATCAATCCTCTGTCGTTGAGCGTATCCTCCATGTCCATCTTCCAGTCGCAGATATGAAAAGCAAACAGGTTGCCGTGGTCACCACAACGCCTGCATTCGTTTTCCAGATCTGGATCCCACCAGAGGTGAAAGACATCCACTGCAACGCCGATATAAGGAGAACTCAATCCCTCAGCAAAGTCATTGGCAGTCTTCAGAGTGCAGATGGCAGAGCGGGAATCGGCATACATCGGGTGGAGCGGTTCAATTGCTAATTTCACGTCGTGCTTTTCAGCGTAAGGAAGGAGGGTCTCTAATCCGATTTGGATCTGCGAAAGCGATCGGTGAATCGATTGTCCGGGGATCGCACCACAGACTAATACAACCATTGGTGCCCCAAGTGCATTAGCTTCATCGATTGCACGCCGGTTATCATCAAGAGATGCTCGGATCTCTGTCTCAGTTTTACCAGTAAAAAAACCACCACGCACTAAAGAGACAATTTCTACCCCTGCATCCCGAATCTGTTCGCCAATGCTTGACACATGCCGATTTTCCAATAAATCGCGCCATACCGAGATCGCATTCACCCCAGCCTTTGGATAGTTTTCGATGATTTCTTCAATTGACCACGGCTTGGTTGTTATCGTATGAACACAAAGGCGGTCAAAATCCGTTAGTTTTTCAGAACTCACCCCACTATCCCTCACTAGAGTTACACAGTTCAGCCCCGATTTTATCGGGATTCAAAGCAATTTGTAGTAGCGCAATTTCCTGGTCTCGCCTGTCCTGCCTGTCCCGATTTATCGGGGACTTGTCGGACATTGCACGTCCCGACAGGCGCGCCCGATTACAAATCGAGGATCTTACTGTAGGGGCAACCCTCGTGGTTGCCCGCCTATCCTTCAGCTTCAACCTTGTGGATAAGCGTCTTGAGATTCGCGTAATTGATGCGCATCGCTTCTTCAGCAGAGCCGCTCGGTGTCTGGAAATGTGTTGCGACGGACAGCACCGCATCACAGCGATTATCGCGCAGGTTACGCAGCACCGTCAGGTAATCGACATCACCTTCACCGATGGGACAATACTCAAAGTTGAGTTGCAGTCCATCGATGACGCGCAAATCTTTTAAGTGGAGCCCATGCAAGTAGGGACGCACATTGTCGAAGCCAGCAGTTTCCGTATCCGATTCTCCACAGTTCGTGTTATCGGCGGGACCCCACATGACTTTAATCCGCTTTGAACCGACAGCTTCCGCAACCCGCCGGAAGTTACCCGTCGTATTGGTGTAGTTCCAAGGCATCATGCTGAAAGCGACATCAATATCGTGTTGCTCCGCCGCCTCTGCAACCATTGAGAATGCCTTTACCAGCTTATCCATATCAATATCGGCAATGACACCACCCCGCGTCCTCCAACGCATGGGCCAAGTCGGCTTGCCCGCGCTATATTCGCCAGGCCAAGCAAATGTAAAGATGTTCACCGCGCCTATTCCCAAACGAACGGCGACCTGCAAGGAACGTTTGAAGTTATCAAAGTCCTTGAGAAATGCCGGATGCGTTTCCATCGCGTCCAGATCCAGATCGGTCAGATGAATCTGTTTGAAAGGGTTACTTGCACCTATCAGGAAAATTTCTAACCCGTGCCGGGCGACGCGCTCTCCCATGTGGTCTATCTCAGCATCGCTCATTTCAGCGATCGGTGGCTCATCGGGGAGACTATTAAACCAAACATACTCCGCCCCGATATCTTTCGCTTTTGCTAATGCTTGGTCAAATGGAAGACGCAATTCAGGGATGTACATGCCAAGTTTAAAACGGTAGTCATTCATTTTTCACGTCCTAACTCAAGTTGGTAGTTTGCTATAGAACTTACGCACTTTGTCTCCAAAAGCAGATACGGACGCAGATTTCGCTGATTTTCGCAGACAAAAAACAGTAGAGCTTATAGCGAATTCTAAAAATAAGTAGACACCTTCGCTCCTCGGTAGGTGCGATTTCCTAACCGCACCGCATCGGCACTGTTAGAAACAGTGCCTACCAAACGGGAGAACGGTAGGTGCGGTTTCTAACCGCACCGGTTTGGCGTGTCTCATTAATTCTAAGGTCCACTATAATGTTGATTGAAGGCGCTCACCTACACCCCTCTTCGCTCCAGTTGCTTTGAATCCCGATTTATCGGGGAGGAGCGCAATGTGTATCCAGATTCAATGCTGTTGCTGCATAAGTCCTACCGCTAGTTATAGACGGCACAATAAAGGTTATACCTGCTATCCGTAGGGCGGGTATCTTGCACGACTACACCAATGAACCAATTTACGCATCACGCATTACGTACTGTTCTTCTTACGTTTCGCGTTTCACTCTAGGATGTAGCGTTGTGCCCGGCCAATTCGTGTCAGTTCCGTTGACATCGACGGTAATCCCATCCGGATCTTCTACTTTGAACGCAAGCTCTTGGAGATTATCCGCGTCCAGCGGTTCCTTGCCGCCCAAGCCATCGGAGAAAATTTCGTATCCCATCTCCCGAAGGCGCTTCGCCGCCGCCGTAACATCAGGCACGCCGACGCCAATGTGCAGATAATCGAGCATACCACCTAAGTGGTCCGGACGTTCCTCCCCTTGGTGTTGGAATACCGCAAAGTTGTGATAGCCATCTGTAAGATCATAACGGTTTTCCCGCTGCTGGGCGACCTGCAATCCCAGACCGTCGCGCCAGAAACGGATTGAACGCTCAAGGTTAGAAGCACGTATTCCCACATGCAATAAGGTACTCATAAACATCCCCTCCTTCTCATGTAAGTTCGATTTTCTTCCCATGCTGCCACATCAGACACCGGAAACCGAGTTTTTTCTGGTCTCGGAACGGACTTCAAAACTCGGTTTCTCTTCGTGTTTTGTACTCTCTTTTCCTAAATATACCTCAACCCTGTCGGTCGTATTATAAGGCATCCCCGAAAATGAAACCAGCGAAAAAACGAAAAACTGTGAATTACAAAGGTTGGAGGATCGGGTGAACTTCCTACTCTTCCATCCTTCCACGCTTTGCCCTGCGTTCTCCGCGTCTCTGCGGTGCACTTTTAAAAGGACTCGTCTCCCGCCCCTCAGTAATGAACCACTACATCAATGCACCAATGAACAAATGATTTTCACGTTTTACGTTTCACTCTGTTAATATTCCCGGTCCATCCTGCCAACGGGGACTTCAATGACTACCGGCGCATCAGCCGCCAATGCCTCGCGTAACGCCGATTCCAGTTGCCTTGCATCGGGTACTCTAACACCCTGCACACCATACGCCTCCGCTAGCTTCACGAAGTCCGGATTATACAACTCTGTTCCCAATATATGACCGTCGAACTGTTCAACCTGGGCGCGGAGGACGTTCCCGTAAGCATTGTCGTTGAAGACAATCACCACCACATTGATGCCGTACTGAACGGCTGTCGCTAACTCCTGTGAGTTGTAGAGAAAGCCACCGTCACCGGAGGCGACTACCACTGCTTTATCCGGTTTTGCTATCTTCGCGCCAAGTGCCATCGGAAGCGCTACGCCGAGGTTACCCGCTGAAATGAGATAACTCCTCGGTTCATACACCGGATAGTAGTTCCGACTATAGTATCCCATCTGGTTCATTCCTTGAACAAAGATGCCATCGTCAGGAATCGATGCCCGAATTGCTTGCATGAAATCCCACTGGGGCTGGAGTTGAACTTCTGGGTCGAACCGCTCTGCATTGATAGCACGTACCTCTCCCTCACAGCTTGGACGGGCCGGTGTCTTGGCTGAGACGATACGATGAATATCTTCCAAACAGCATCGTGCATCGCCCAAAATACCGATGCAGTTGGCGGCTATACGCTCTATTACCGCCGCATCTATATCAATACGGATAATCTGCTGTTTATCGTCGCCATTACCAAAGCGAGATGTCCCCACAGCGAGAATGATATCCCGTTGCGCGAGCCATTTTCGGAGGGGTTCAAAGCGAAGTTCACCCATGCCGAGAGAAAGTGGGTGATGGTCTGATATTACCCCTTTACTTTCCCGCCCTGTCACCACAGGCGCCTGAAGATGCTCTGCTAACGCTTGAATCGCTTGTGAAGCCCCCGAACGCTGCACACCAGTCCCCGCCCAGATAGCAGGACGTTGTGCCGCGGTGAGGAGGTGTGCTGCTTGTGCGATCCGATCCGAATCGCCAGCGGGTGGATCATACGACTCCAACTCAAGCAATTTGACCTCTTCCTCGGCTGCCAATACCTCATGCGGAACCTCAATATAGACGGGACGCGGGCGACCTATTCTCAACTGGCGGAACGCTTCATGAATAATTATAGGAACGTCAGCGGGACTCGTTGCTCGCGCTGCCCACTTGGTAATCTGTTGAATTGAAGTCAGCTCATCGCTGTTGCTTTGATCATGCCTGCCAGTCACCACCAATATCGGTGAAGACACTGAATGAGCAGTCGCTATCCCGGTTGATGCGTTAAACACACCCGCCCCCGGAATTACCAACGCCGCAGCGATATTTCCACTGACGCGAGCATATCCGTCCGCCATGTGAGTGGTCGCCTGTTCGTGCCGGGTGGTGAAGTACCGAATCCCTGGCTCTTCATAAATTCCATCAATCGCTTCATACTGTCCAGCTCCGGGCAGTCCAAATACGACCCGTACCCCTTCTCGGTACAGCGATTTTGCCAGTGCCTGACCTCCGGTCATCTTGAGCATTATATTTTAATCTCCTATGATTCCAGTCAAAACTACATGGGTTTGCTATCTGCGATGCACATACGGTAAGTATAATTGTTAGGACTTACACAGCCAACTGTAGGCGGGGCATCTTGCCCCGCGCTGAAATGCGTAAATCCTGGTTGTGTGCAAATTATTTTAGACACTCTATCATACATCCTGTCACTTGTCAAAGCCAAGTTGAAAAACTTAATCCACTAAGGCAATCACAGCCACAGGTTTCCTAACCTGCGATCCCCGTGGGTTAGAAGATCTTTCCTTGACAGGCCCTTTGACTGATGATATGATAACGTAGGCTGCTATCTGTAGAGAAACCGAGTTTTTTTGCAAGCCTCTTAACGTGAATGTCTCTAAAAATGTATACACAATAACCCACCCTCCATGGTATAGAGACTAATAGGGAAAATGCCGAACTTCCAAAACCGCACCCTCTTTGAAAACGATAACCTCCCCATTCTACGCGCCCTTGACGCTAACACCGTAGACCTAATCTACCTCGATCCGCCATTTAACTCAAATCAGGATTATGCTGCGCCGATAGGAAGCGAGGCAGCCGGCGCGGCGTTCAAAGATACTTGGGCACTCAGCGATGTAAACGAGGCAGAGCACGGTGAGCTTGCTGATAGAGAACCCGCTTTGTATGCAGCGATTCATGCAGCTGAATTGACCCACGGGAAAAACATGAAGTCCTATCTAATTATGATGGGGCTCCGACTGCTTGAGATGCGACGTATTCTAAAGGAGACCGGTAGCATTTACCTCCATTGTGATCCAACCGCCTCCCACTATCTAAAGCTATTGATGGATGCAGTGTTCGGAAGGGATAACTTTCGGAATGAGGTGGTTTGGAAGCGGACATCTGCACACAATGACCCCGGTAGATTCGGGCGCATCCACGATACCCTCTTTTATTATGTCAGGAGCGACGATGCGACATGGAATATGGAATATGAAGCACATGATCCAAGCTATATCGCAAAACATTACCGTCATAGGGATGCTCGCGGACAGTATAGAATTGGCGATCTCACCGGTCCAGGAACGACTCAGGGTGAATCCGGGCAACCGTGGCGTAATGTTGACCCCACAGACAGCGGGCGGTGCTGGTCTGTACCGCTTACCGGCGCGTATTCAGAATATATCGAAGCATATTTCATCCCAAACTACAGACAAATCTCCAGTGTACATGATCGTCTGAATGCGCTTGATGAAGCCGGGCTTATCTATTGGCCCAATAGAGGAGCAATGCCAAGCCTCAAGCGATATTTGGCTGCAACTCCAGGGCGTCTGCTGCAAGATATAATCCTCGACATCACGCAGCTTGGGGCACGTTCCAGAGAGCGCACCGGCTACCCAACGCAGAAACCATCACAACTGATTGAGCGCATCATCAAAGCCAGTAGCAATCAAGGCGACGTGGTGTTAGATCCTTTCTGTGGGTGTGCGACGACGTGCATCGCAGCAGAGAAACTCGGCAGACAGTGGGTGGGAATTGACATCTCACCAAGGGCTGTGGAGTTGGTGCGGTACAGGCTTGAGAGAGAGCTCGGGCTTGATGAGCGTGAAGGGCTTTTGGGGACGGTCATCCACCGCACAGACATCCCACAGCCGTCCGAGAGGCTTCCCAACTACCGAACGCACAAACACACTCTCTACGGTCAACAAGAGGGGCTATGCAACGGGTGTCGAACCCATTTCCCTTTCCGGAACATGACAGTCGATCACATCGTTGCCCAGTCGCAAGGCGGTAGCGACCATCTTGAAAACCTGCAACTGTTATGCAATTTCTGTAATTCAGTCAAGGGCACAAACTCACAGGCATACCTCATAACGAGACTTCAAGAGATGGAAATTTAAACATGCAGACGATTGAAATAAAAGATGGTGAATTGGTTAATGCAGACCAAGTGGCAAGTTTTCGCACAATGTTATTGAAAGACATAGACATAGAAAGAATAGGTGGCATAACATCGCTTGATGATGTTTTTGGAGAGGATGGCATAATCGCTAGAGACTTCGAACGGGGTGAAAAGAAATACGGTGTGAGAGCAACACTTAAAGACGAAGATGCAATAACCATACTATATGAAGGCACTGAAAAAGATTGCAACAAATTTGTAAAAAAAGTAAGATCGAGAGAATTGAATAAATTACGCTGCCCTGTAAAAATAACTGCTATTTCAGCAGCTATTCTCTGCGTTATCAAAATACTGGAGTTTGTTATCAAGATAGGAATTACGCAATTCAGTTTGTAGTAGCGCAATTTATTGCGCGTAGTGACGAGTGATAAATTGCACGATTACCAACCAAGAACATAGCACGAACATTTCTGGTGGTGATGGCGAGCGCTCAACCGCGTAACTTCTATCCTGAAAATCCTGATTCAGACAATCTACACTAACACCTAACCCCCATCCCTGATAATTGGTAATTTCTAAAAATTAGGATCGCACATTACAGTTCTCAATCAAGTTTACCATTGACATCACCGTATCTGCAAGGATTTTTCACATGTGTTAGAATAAAGCAGGTGTCATGTTATAGGTATAAATTCCCCTGCCTCTTCCCTTCCATTCTTCCATTCTTCCACCCCATCTTCCTCTTTAATTCTTGTGATATACCTACACCGTCTTTCAAGGCGGTTATACGGACCAGCTAAGTCTGTAATCCTGTCCGAAACTGTTGAATTTATAGGCGTAATATGGTAAACTTGGCTGTGCATTCATAGAGGATTTCTACCACCGGTACAAGGCACGGTTAGACCTTGCTAACAAACACAAAGGAATCGCTAATTGCAGAAAGGATTACTAGTAGAAACCGCCGATAGGATTCATCGTTAGTTAATAAGTACTTGTCTTTTGCTGCCAGTGGTTTGGTATCCAATCGTATGTTAATGTATTTCTATTTTACTCCATTTCAACTTGCAAAATGTCAAGGTGTATGCTACCATTTCCACGTTATTGCTGCTGCCCCATTTAATCAGTTTTGCAAAGGAGAAATGATTGATTCAGACGTTGATTGAAAGGAAAAAACCATGGACGCACAAACTTTATCTTTACCGATTAGCATACTGAACCTCAATCAACCCTGCACTGTCGAACTGGGCACACCTATTTCGAAGGTCATCGACCTGATGCAAAAAGGAGGATTTGGGTGTGTGTTAGTCGTTGATGCACTGGAGCGGCTTACGGGTATCATCACAGAACGGGACCTACTCGTGCACATTGCCGAAGTACGAGAAAATCCGGAAGCGGTTCCGGTGGACGATATTATGACCCCATCGCCGGAATCGCTGCGTCCCAATGATTCGATGGCATTTGCCTTGAATCTCATGCACTTGGGTCATTTCCGTCATATTCCTTTGCTTGTTGGGGAATCCGATGAGGATGAAGGTGTATATCCCGCTAGTGTTATATCAAGCAAGGACATCGCGAACTATGTCGCCGCGTTTTTGGAGAGAGGTAAGGAGGGATGAACCGTGCTGTACCAAGAAATCGTTGAAGAAGAACTGGCTATCATGGAGGAGGAAACCCCCGATGAGCCAGCAAAAACCTTGAGTCCTCACGAGATTCATGTGCCGCTGCACTCTTTGATGCACCCCCCTGTCACGGTTGACGCCGGTGCAAGTACACAAGAGGCAATTGATCGGATGCTCGACAATAAAGTCGGTGCAATTCTTATTGTATCCGATGGGGTTCTCAGAGGAATTTTCGGTGAACGGGATGTGCTGCTAAAAATCCTGAACAAACCGGTAGGCGATTTGACACAGATTCCTATTGAACAATTTATGAAAGCCGATCCGCAGACCGCACAGGTAGAAGATTCCCTTGATACGGCGATACTGTATATGGCGCAGGGAGGCTACCGCCATATACCCATCGTGAACGAACAGAATCAGCCGGTTGGCATAGTGTCAATTCGCCACATTATCTCTTATCTTGTCGAACATTTTCCACAAGAGGTGCTGACCCTGCCGCCGAAACCGGATAATGACGCGATGCAAGCCCGTGAAGGAGCGTGAGCCCTGCTTTTACAAGGATAGGTTTTAATAGAAAGAAGGATAGATGGATGAAAAAACAGAAACAATCGATAGAGGAGGCGACGATTCTGTTTGCGAGCGATTCTGGCGGTGGTGCGCAAAGCATTGGAACGCAAATGACCGAAGCTTCCGCGATCGCAGGGAACGATGTTGCGACGCTACCAGATTACCCTGCGGAGATTCGCGCACCGGCGGGCTCGTTAGCTGGGATTTCAGGATTTCAACTCCGTTTTTCGAGTTTGACAATTCATACTCCCGGTGATCTCTGTGATGTTCTCGTCGCGATGAATCCAGCAGCACTGAAGGTCAGCATTGATAAACTCAAGCCCAATGGTATTCTTATCGTCGACACAGATAATTTTGCCCCGCGCAACCTCAGACTGGCTAGATACAGTAGTAATCCGCTTGAAGATGGTTCGTTGACACAGTTTCAGGTATTCCCGATCGAACTGACCCGCCTCACGAGAGAAGCGTTGAAGGACACCGACCTCACGCAACGCGAGATCGATCGGTGCAAGAACTTTTACGCGCTTGGGATGGTATGTTGGATGTATAACCGCCCGATGGACTATGCGTTTCAGTGGCTCGAGGAGAAGTTTGCCACAAAGCCACAATACATCGAAGCCAATACCCTCGCGTTGAAAGCTGGCAATATATATTGCGAAGTTACGGAGCAGTTTGCGACCTCTTATGAAATTAAGCCCGCCAAATTTGCACCGGGGAAATATCGCAATATCGAAGGGAATATGGCAACCGCGCTGGGATTGGTGGCGGCGTCTCAAAAATCTGGATTACAGTTGGTTTACGGCAGTTACCCAATTACACCTGCAAGCACTATCCTCCATGAATTGGCAAGATATAGAAACTTCGGAGTCAAAACAATGCAGATGGAGGATGAAATTGCAGCGGTGGGTGTGGCAATCGGAGCTGCATTTAGTGGAGCGTTAGGTGCCACTGGAAGTAGTGGTCCCGGCATTGCTCTCAAAGCGGAAGCCATCAATCTCGCTATGATCGTTGAGTTACCCATGGTTGTCTGCAATATTCAAAGAGCCGGCCCCTCAACCGGTATGCCGACAAAGACCGAACAGGCGGATCTCCTGCAAATGTTCTATGGACGAAACGGCGAGTCGCCACTTCCGGTGATTGCCGCTTCACGTCCATCCGATTGCTTTGAAACCGTCTATGAAGCCTGCCGGATTGCAATCAAATACATGACCCCGGTGATCTTCATGTCAGATCTTTATATTGCCTTCGGTGCCGAACCTTGGCTTATTCCGCAGGTATCGGATCTACCCGCAATTGATGTGGACTTTCCTACCGACACCAATGGGTTTGAACCCTATCTCCGAGATGAAGTAACCCTAGCACGTCCTTGGGCGATCCCCGGCACCCCCGGTCTGGAACATCGGATCGGCGGTTTGGAGAAAGCAGACGTTTCAGGGAATGTTAGTTATGACCCCGACAACCATGAGCAGATGGTGCACCTCAGAGCAGAAAAAGTTGCGCGTATCGCAGACGACCTCCCGCCCACAGAAATATTCGGTGAGCCAAATGGTGAACTGCTTGTGTTGAGTTGGGGAGGAACCTACGGTGCGGTTAGAACCGCGGTTGAACATAAACAGGCAGAAAATGAGTCGGTCTCGCACGTGCACCTGCGCTATCTCAACCCACTTCCAAAAGAGATTGGCGACATTATGAAAGGCTTCAAAAAGGTACTCATTCCAGAACTGAATCTTGGGCAATTGCGCCTACTCATCCGCGCAGAGTACCTGGTAGATGCTGTCGGTCTTAATAAAATCCAAGGACAACCGTTCCACGTGTTTGAAATTGAGTCTAAAATCCATGAGATGTTAAGAGGTGATGTATGAAAAACAGGACCCCCAGTCCAATACCGGGCGCTGTCCAGACGTTAACTAAGGGTGATTTTACCTCCGATCAAGATGTTCGATGGTGCCCGGGATGTGGGGACTACTCTATTCTCGCTCAAACTCAACGTATTTTACCAGATCTAGGCATCCCAAAAGAGGATTTCGTCTTTATCTCCGGTATTGGGTGTTCAAGTCGTTTTCCATATTACATGAATACCTACGGCTTCCATACCATTCATGGCCGCGCGCCAACAATTGCTGCGGGCGTAAAAACCGCTAACCCTGACCTGTCCGTTTGGGTCATCACCGGCGATGGTGATGCGTTGTCAATCGGAGGCAACCACTTCATTCACCTAATGCGGCGTAATCTTGATATTAATGTGCTGCTGTTCAATAACCGTATCTACGGGCTGACAAAAGGACAATATTCCCCGACTTCTGAGCAGGGGAAAAAAACCTACTCAACGCCGATGGGATCGATTGACAATCCTTTCAATCCAATCAGTCTTGCGCTCGCTTCTGGAGCAACCTTTGTTGCCCGTTCGCTTGACAGAGATCCGGAACATCTGCGAAATGTCATCAAAGCTGCTTTTGAGCACAAAGGCACCTCTTTCATCGAGATCTACCAAAACTGTAACGTGTACAACGACGGCGCATTCTTTACCTACACCGAGAAGGAGACAAAAGCTGAGAATACCGTGTTTTTAGAACATGGCGAACCCTTGGTCTTTGGAAAAGACAGTGACAAGGGGATCTCCTTGAACGGTCTTAAACCGGAGGTTGTTTCCTTGACCGATGGTGGACACAACAACGAGGGCCTGATTACCCACGATCAATTTGCCGAAGATCGGACCTTAGCGTACTTCCTTAGCCGTATGACTGAAGTTCCGGGATTACCCCATCCGATCGGTATCTTTCGGAGTGTTGAACACCCTTGTTACGAAGGTATGTTGACCGAACAGATCAACACCGCTAAGGAGCGGATGGGAGAAGGCGATCTGGACGCGCTCCTCAACGAAGGCGATACCTGGGTTGTTGAGTGAGGCTTAACCACATTTGAAATAGAAGTTACGCAGTTTATGGTGAATTCTAAAAATAAATAAACACTTCCGTCCCCTGGTAGGTGCGGTTTCTAACCGCACCGGTGCCGACTCGTCGAGCATCTCCCGATATATCGGGATCCTCGGAACGGGACTCGATAAATCGGGATTTGGAGTGTCTCACTAATTCTAAGATCTACTATAGTTTGTAGTAGCGCAATTCATTGCGCGTCACGCGGGGCGATAAATCGCCCTACTACAAACCTAAGACCTAAACTGTAGGGGCAACCCCCGATAAATCGGGATGCAAACACTTGTGGTTGCCCGCTTCCTCCTCTGCCACCGATCCTTCCTAGCCGGCTTTCCTTTCGATTGGTCGTCCTCCTAACCTCAATGCGTATCAAATCAGTCCAGATCGTTCTTCCCATTCTCATTACGCTCTTAGCGCTCCTCATCAATGCGCTAATTATGCTTGCCTGTGGTTACCAGCCAATAAAGGCGTTTATCGCAATGTACCACGGTGCGTTGGGGGGAATGCGGGAAGTGACGGAGACGTTCGTTAAAACCTGCCCCTTGCTGTTGACGGGGTTAGCTGTTGCGTTTGCATTTCGGTGTGGTGTATGGAACATTGGCGCCGAAGGGCAATACCTCATCGGGACGCTTGTCATCATATGGATAGGCACATCAATTACCAACCTCCCGCCATTTCTCTTTATCCCTCTGGTTCTTGCGTGTGGGTTCGCTGCTGGCGGATTCTGGGGGATAATCGCGGGGCTGCTCAAAGCCTATCGCGGTGTTCAAGAGGTTATCAGCACAATCATGCTCAATTTCATCGCACTTGAACTGGTTCGCTACTCTATAGATGGGGGACCGCTACAAGAGGCGACAGGGGCATACCAACAGAGCGAAAGACTTGCAACTAACGCCGTCCTACCTCGTTTGATTCCAAAAGAGTGGATCCCGCACAACCGATTCCATTTGGGACTCATTCTCGCGCTTGTACTTGCAGTTGTCCTATATTGGATTCTGTTTCGCACGGTCCTCGGCTATCAAATCCGCGCGGTGGGACAGAACCAAGTTGCTGCGAGAGTCGCCGGAATCAATGTTTCTCGAAATATCATCATCGCCATGCTGATCAGTGGTGGGTTGGCAGGGGTGGCAGGCACAATTGAATTGATGGGATTGAGTCCCCATCGGCTCTATCAAAATGCGCCCGGATACGGCTATACGGCTATTGCCGTTGCGCTGCTTGGGAGGCTTCATCCGATTGGCGTTATCTTTTCGGCGCTGCTCTTTGGCATGCTGCAAGCTGGATCTGAGGAGATGCAGATAATTGCCCAAGTCCCCTCAAAATTAACATGGGTGACCCAAGCTACCGTCCTCCTCCTCGTCTTAGGTTTTAGCGTGTATGAAGCAGCACAGACTAATGATCAGTCAAGTCAAGAGGGAGGATTTTACACAAGGGTTAGGTCCTTACTTTCTAAGGCTCTAAAGAGGTAAAGCGTCTTTTTTCTACAGCCATAGGTCGTTTTTCTACTACACTATCCCTTAAATCCCACACAACGATTCAAGGAGAAGATGATGACGCAACCGCAAGTGGCACCATACGGATCATGGGAATCGCCAATCAGCGCAGATCTGATTTCAGAGGAGGGACGAAGAATAATAGAGACCGTAGCCGATGGAAAAGACATCTATTGGGTCGAGATGCGGCCGACCGAGAGCGGTCGGTACGTCATTGTTCGACGGACACCCGACGGGCAAATGACCGATGTTACATCTGCTCCTTTCAATGCACGGACACGGGTCCATGAGTATGGTGGTGCCGCGTTCGTAGTGAGTGATAGGGTGATCTACTTCTCAAACTTTTCAGATCAGCGTCTCTACCATCAAACTGTCGGGTCAACCCCACGGCCACTTACTCCTGAAGGAGATCTGCGTTATGCGGATGGTGTTGTAGACGCAAAACGCAACCGGCTGATCTGTGTCCGCGAAGACCATACCGATTCCGAAGCCGAAGCTGTCAATGCGCTGGTAGCTATCGGATTGGATGGGACAGATAACGGGCAGGTACTTGTCAGCGGCAACGATTTTTATGCCGCACCTCGTTTGAGTCCTGATGGCACGCGTTTGGCGTGGATGACGTGGAACCATCCGAATATGCCTTGGGATGGCGCTGAACTTTGGGTAGGTGAGATCAATGTGGACGGATCCCTCAGTCACACTGAACGGGTAGCAGGCGATGTGGATGAATCAATCTTTCAACCGGAATGGTCGCCGGATGGGACGTTATACTTTGCCTCTGATCGAACGGACTGGTGGAATCTTTACCGTTATCAGGCTGGGACCGTCGAGCCACTATGCGAAATGGAAGCGGAGTTTGGAAGACCGCAGTGGATATTTGGCATGTCCACTTATAGGTTCGTCTCTGCCAATCAGATTATCTGTACTTACACCCAAGACGGTATCTGGCATCTGGCAAGTTTAGACACAGACACAGGCAGACTTAATCAGATTGAAACTCCCTACACCTCAATCGCAAACCTGCAAGCTATTCCCGGCGGAGTCCTGTTCAATGCCAGCTCATCAACAGAGTCGGCGTCGATCGTCCACTTTGACCTTACCACGAGACAGTTCGAGGTCGTATGCCGCTCAAGTGAGATAGAGATTGATTCCGGATATTTCTCAACGCCCCAAGCGATTGAGTTTCCAACTGAAGATAATTTGACTGCCCACGCCTTCTTTTATCCACCACGAAATCGCGATTACACCCCACCAGCGGACGATCTGCCCCCGCTGCTCGTGATTAGCCATGGAGGTCCGACCTCAGCAACTTCCACTGCGCTTGACCTAGAGATCCAATACTGGACAAGCCGGGGTATTGCTGTTCTTGACGTAAACTATGGCGGTAGCAGCGGCTACGGTCGTGCCTATCGCCAGCGCCTCAATGGTCAATGGGGGCTTGTTGACGTTGACGATTGTGTGAACGGGGCGCGATACCTTGTCGAACAAGGCTATGCGGATGGCAATCGGTTGGCGATTCGAGGTGGGAGCGCAGGCGGCTACACAACACTCTCGGCACTCACGTTCCGTGACGTTTTCAAAGCGGGTGCCAGCTATTACGGGATCAGCGACCTTGAAGCAATGACAAGAGACACGCACAAGTTCGAATCTCGCTATCTGGATAGCTTAATTGGACCCTATCCGGAAGAACAGGGGCGCTACCGAGAACGTTCGCCGATTCACTTTACAGATCGCCTTTCATGTCCGCTAATTCTCTTTCAAGGGCTCGAAGATGAAGTCGTTCCACCCAATCAAGCGGAAATGATGGTTGAGGCATTGCGTGTCAAAGGGCTGCCTGTTGCCTATGTCCCATTTGAAGGTGAGCAGCACGGTTTCCGCCGTAGTGAAAATATCCGGCGTTCCCTTGAAGCAGAACTCTATTTTTACGGGCAGGTGTTTGGCTTTGTGCCTGCGGATGCTGTAGAGCCGATCCCTATTGATAACCTCTTCGAACACCAAGAATAATTATAGTGAATTATCAAAATATGTAGACACTTTCGTTTGTCATGTTTGGTAGGCGCTGTTTCTAACTGCGCCGGTACAGCGTGTCCAAGTAATTCTAAAGTTCACCATAAACCTCAGTGATTGTTGATTTTCCCTTGCCTTTAAATGGGGGTGTATGTTACAATCAAATGGTAGTTTAATTAAACATCACAGACAGGTGAATCAGAAAAATGCAACAATCTCACTTCAACTTTTCTCCAATTGCTTGCTTCGTTCCCTTTGCAAATGCCACCATGTACATGCCGGGCATGGGCATTGCTGCTGTTGCGGTGTCCATGCGTGCGAGGCAAAGTGAGAATAGGCAACTGTAGACATGAATTGGGATTGTTTTGAATAGATATACGCTGCGGAATTGCCTATTATCATGGTTGTGATAATAGGCTTTTTTATTGTCTACATTTTTGATGAAACAGTCAGTCGATATGATCTCGTAAAATTGACCGACTGCTTGCTAGCAGAATTTCCTTATATTTTGAACTAACGGAGACGAACATGAAAGAAAAAGTACTGGGATTGAAATGTCGTGAATGTGGGAGACAGTATCCCAAAGAACCACTCCATGTGTGTGAGTTCTGTTTTGGCCCACTTGAGGTAGACTACAACTACGAGGAAATCCAGAAGTCAATCTCACGAGAATCCATTGAGCGGGGGCCCGAAAGCCTCTGGCGTTATGCGGACCTACTGCCAATTGATGGTGAGCCAACCGATGGATTCAAGTCGGGGTTTACCCCTTTAATCCATGCCAAGAATCTTGGAGCGGTACTCGGCGTAGATGCGCTTTATATCAAGGATGATTCGGTGTCTCACCCGACCCTTTCCTTCAAAGATCGTGTGGTTGCCGTTGCGCTGAGTAAGGCGAAAGAGTTTGGGTTCGATACCGTTTCGTGCGCTTCGACCGGCAACTTAGCAAACTCCGTCGCAGCAAATGCAGCCGTTGCAAATCTGAACTGCTTCATCTTTATCCCTGCCGATTTAGAAATGGGGAAAGTCGTGGCTTCGCTTGTTTATGCACCGACGGTGGTCGGGATTGCGGGAAATTATGATGATGTCAACCGCTTATGCAGCGAGATTGCCGGCGTTTACCCTTGGGCATTTGCCAACATCAATATCCGTCCCTTTTACGCAGAAGGGTCCAAAACGTTCACTTACGAAATTGTCGAGCAACTCGGTTGGGAAGCACCTGATCACATTGTTGTTCCGGCAGCGGGAGGGTCGCTCATCACAAAGGTGGGTAAAGCGTTGAAGGAATTTCATATGCTGGGGCTAATCGACAAGCCACAAACGCGCATCCACGTCGCACAGGCTGAAGGTTGTGGTCCGATTGCAACGACTGTCAAAGAGGGCAGCAATTTTGTTAAGCCTGTTAAACCAGATACCATTGCCAAATCTCTTGCAATCGGTAATCCTGCCGACGGGATTTATGCGGCTGATACCGTGCGGAATTCGGGTGGATACGGAGAACATGCGAGCGATGATGAAATTGTCGAAGCCATCAAACTGCTTGGAGCGACGGAAGGTATCTTCACTGAAACGGCGGGCGGTGTCACGCTCGCGGCAGCGAAAAAGCTGATCGAAAGTGGTCACATCAGTCGAGATGAGCGCATTGTGGTCAGCATCACCGGCAACGGACTGAAAACCATCGAAGCGCTTGAAGGACGGGTGCCCGAACCGCATGTAATTCAACCACAACTGAACGCATTCCGAAAATTGATGACGACGCTATAGAGGTGCCATTTCTGTCACCCTCTTTTTTTGATTATGGTGAATTCTAAAAATAAATAGACACTTTCGTCTCTGGTAGGTGCGGTTTCTAACCGCACCGGTTTGGAGTGTCTCATTAATTCTAAGGTCCACTATAGTTTGGCTAAAACACGAAAACTTAGGAGTACGCAAAGATGAATTTTTTCGACACGGTAGAAATGGCACCCCCTGATCCTATCTTGGGGCTTAACACGGCATTCAAGGAGGATCCACGGTCAAACAAAGTAAATTTGAGTATTGGTGCCTACAAGACTGATGACCTTCAACCACTTGTGCTCACAGCAGTCCGAAAAGCAGAGCAGCAAATCCTCTCGCAGGGGCTGGATAAGGAGTACCTCTCTCAAGATGGCAACCCGGAATATGTAAATCGCTCCATCAAGCTGGTATTCGACGCGGAGCAAGATAATATCTTCGGTGCTCAGGCACCGGGTGGCACTGCCGGTGTCAGACTGGCTGCCGAGTTTCTCACCCAAATCGGAAGCAGTGTTATCTACATACCTGATCCGACCTGGGCAAACCATAACCAGATCTTTGCAAGAGCGGGCTTGGAAGTCGCATCGTATCCATACTATGATACGGAGCGCAGGGAGTTTACCAAGTCGCGCATGGTCCAAGCCATTAGGTCTATCCCCAGCGGAACTCCAATTCTGCTCCATGCCTGTTGCCACAACCCAACTGGACTCGACCCAACACCAGCGGATTGGAAGGAAATCTCTGCCGCCATCAAGGCACAGGGACTGCTGCCACTGTTTGACTTTGCCTATCAAGGTTTTGGACGCGGCATTGATGAAGATGCAACAGCAGTCCGTCATTTCCTCGCCAATGGACATCAGATGCTTGTTGCAAACTCTTATTCCAAAAACTTTGGGCTTTACGGCGAACGGATTGGCGGATTCTATGTTGTTGCAGCAGATGCGCCAGCCGCCGTACGAGTCAAGTCTCAAGTCATGCGAATCATCCGTGCGAACTACTCTAATCCACCGTTACACGGTTCGCGGATCATTGCGGCGGTGCTCGCGTCTGACACACTGAGGCAGGAGTGGGAGAGTGAATTAGCATCCATGCGGGACCGAATCTCCGGAATGCGCAAGGCGTTGGCTGAAGGCTTAAATGCTGGAGGCAGCTCAGTGGATTTCAGCTTTATGTATAAGCAGAACGGGATGTTCTCATATTCTGGGCTTTCTAAAGATGCAGTGGACCGGTTGAGAGAGGAATATGCCATCTATATGCCAACTAACGGTCGCCTCAATGTGGCAGGGCTTTCGCCCAAGAACTTGGATTACGTAGTAGAAGCAATCATAGCGGTGCTGTGAACGAAAGGATGCTATCATGAACCAACAGATTGAAAACCGATCTGAAATTATTGAGCACCAATTGATTAACGGCTTGAAGGTTTTAACCAAAGAGGTTCACGCCGCTCCGGTTGCCAGCAGTTATATCTGGTACAAAGTTGGCTCGCGCAATGAACGTCCCGGACTTACAGGTGTTTCTCATTGGGTCGAACACATGCTCTTCAAAGGCACTCCCAAGTTTTCCAAAGAGGAGCTCGGACGCTTTATTGAGGGTAACGGCGGCAGATGGAATGCGTTCACGAGCAATGACTATACCGCCTATTACGAAACCCTACCCGCGGACAAAATTTCGGTCGCGCTTGCCTTGGAATCGGATCGGATGCAGAACAGCGCTTTTGATCCGGAGGAAGTTGAAGCGGAACGCACAGTAATCCTTTCGGAACGCGAAGGGTATGAGAATATGCCCCAATTCGTGCTGAGGGAGGAGGTACAGGCGACCGCGTACAAAGCTCACCCGTATCAATGGGGTATCATCGGTTGGCCCTCAGACCTCAAAACGATGACCCGCGATGACCTCTACAACTACTACCGCCAACGTTATGTTCCAAACAATGCAACCCTCGTCCTCGTCGGAGACTTCGATACGGCGGACCTGATGGAACAGGTCGAAACCCACTTCGGTGCGCTTGCCCCCGGTGAGCCGATCACAGGTCCATCAACGATTGAGCCCGAACAGCGCGGCGAAAGACGGGTCACGGTTCGCAAAGAGGGAACACTCGCCTATGTTGCGATCGTCTATCATATTCCCGCAGCCGGGCATCCGGACTTCTATCCACTGGAAGTGATCAGCACCGTGCTGAGTATGGGTAAAACTTCCCGGTTCTACCGTGCCTTGGTTGATAAGCAGTTGGCAACGTCCGCCTATTTTTATCCAGATTTTTCCACAGATGCCGGACTTGCCTGGACATTTGCAGAGGCACAGGTAGGCGTTGATCCCGGCACGCTTGAAAAGGAGCTGCTAAAGCAGATAGACCACATCCAGAATGAGACGCTCACAAAAGCGGAACTGGAAAAGACAATCAACCAAACGGAGGCACACTTCATCTTCTCCCTCGACAGTGTCTCGAATCAAGCGGCACAGATCGGTTATTACGAAACCGTCTACGATTACAAATACCTCGATACCTATCTTGACAATATTCGCTCTGTCACCCGCGAGCAAATTCGTGAAGCCGCCCAGAAGTACCTCACCGAAGATAATCGCACAGTTGGATATTTTCAACCGATTTCGCCGGGACATGGTGGCACGTCAGGCGAATCTACCGCACCCGCTCTGCACCATACGGGGCGCCCCGCTTTTTTCAACTTCAAGGAGGGACCAAAAGATGAGTAACTATCAGTCACCGGCTACACGCCACGTCTTTGACAACGGTCTGACACTACTCATCCAAGAGAACCGTTTCAATCAGACCGTTGCAATCAGTGGGCGTTTGAAGGCAGGCAGCATGTATGATCATGGAGGTTTCTACGGGCTATCAGATGCTGTCGCCAACCTGCTGACAAAAGGAACTGAAAACCGGACGTGGGAAGAAATCGCCGAGGCGACCGAATCGGTCGGTGCCAATTTAGGTGCATCGGCAAGTACAGAGACCGTAAGCATCGAGGGACGCCTATTGTCGAGAGATTTCGATCGTGTGCTTGACGTGCTCAACGACATCTTGCGTGCCCCCAACTTCCCACAGGAAGAGCTTGAAAAACACCGACATCAGGTGCATAGTTGGCTGAAGGCGTGGGAAGATGAGACGGACGATGTCGCGGATCGCTTGCTCAGACAAGCGGTCTACCCTGATAAGCATCCCTACCATTGGCGTGTGCAAGGAACGGAGGAATCGGTTAAACGCATTCAAAGGGACGCACTCGTAGATTTCCATGCGTCCTATTATCGCCCCGATTCACTCATTTTGGCTATTGTCGGGGATGTGGAAACGCAGGCGATCATTGAGAAAATTGACGCCGCAATGGGGGATTGGAGAGCAAATGGCGAACAACCCGCTTTTACTATACCGGCGGTGGAATATGGTGAAAAGCAGATAGTGGTCCAGTCGATGATGGGCAAATCACAGGCGAATATTGAGTTAGGGCATAAAGGAATTACTCGAACAAATCCAGACTTCTACACTATCAACCTTATGAACGCTGTCTTGGGTGGGAGCGCAGGGATTGCCCGCTTATTTGGTCGCGTGCGCGATGTCCAAGGGCTCGCGTACAGCGTCTGGAGCTCGTTCAATCCATCAATCGGTGAAGGGCTCTTCCATGCCAGCGCAGGTGTCAATCCAGCCAACGTGGATAAAGCCATCAACAGCATCCTCCACGAAATTGAATTGATGAAATCCGATGGTATCACGGAGGAAGAATTGTCGGACGCCCAGAACCTAATTGTCGGAAATTTCGCCTTAGCACTCGAAACGAACAGGGGACTCGCCGCAGTTCTCTTAACCGCCGAGCTGTACGGGTTGGGACTCGACTACCTTGAACGGCATGAATCAATTTACCGGAACATCACCCGTGCACAGGTAAACGCGGCTGCCCAGCAATATCTGCACCCGGATCTGTGCAGTATCGCAATCGCGGGACCATATCAAGAAAAGCAAGAGGTTTGAACTTTTTCTGAATTTTTGCTTGAGCGCGAGGATTAGATTTATTGAAATAATCAAATCTGCCTACATGATCAAATTTTGCAGTTACATCCCATTCCTTTATGGTGAATTAGAAAAATAAGTAGACATTTACCAATACAAAGTCCCCCTGACAAGGGGGATTTAGGGGGTTAATTGTCCATTGGGAGTGTCTAAGTAATTCTAAAATCTGCCATAGTAATAGCTCAAGTTGCCAGTCGTTGAAAATCCATTGATTTGCTGGTTAGGTTGATAGGTTTGGTCGTTCGCTCCAGAGGAGCGATATGTCTATAGAATACGGATACGCCTAGCCCTCGCGCTCCAGAGGAGCGCAATGTATATAGCAAACCATAACTTAGGGGGGTAATAGGATAATGCAAGCAAAGAAAAGGAGAAATGGTTCTGAACAGTAACGATTTTGACGATTTACCAGAAAAGGAGCAGGTTTGCGGATTACGTAAACTTGCTGACGTTGCCCTAAGAAAATTCGGTTTCAACCAATACCAACTCACCTTTCTACAGCATCTCGTGAATACAACGTTTCGTTTGGACTGTAATCGAGGACAATTCCTTGTGCGTATCCACAGGGCAAAAACACGGTCTGCGGTGGCGTCAGAATTAGTTTGGCTTGAGGCGCTTGCTCACGAGACAACAGTTTCTGTGCAGACACCACAGCGTTCCCTTGACGGAAAAATGATTGTGGTAGGGGAGCATATCGAGGTGCCAGAACCTTATCCGGTAACAGTCCTCTCTTGGCTTAATGGACAAATACTCAATCAAGATCAGCGTTCACCAAATCACTTTTATAGGCTTGGACAGCTTGTTGCCAAACTCCACCATCACGCCCAACATTGGGCACCTTCTGTTGAACTGAATCGCCCCATTTACGATGCTGCCAGCGTGCTAGAGTCTGATAGCCTATCGAATAATCAACTCCCGGAGAACGTGCGAGAGCACTTGCGAACGCTTCATGAGCGGTTACAGGAAGTCGAACAACATTTCGGGAAAAGCCCTGAACGATTTGGACTGATACACTCGGATCTCAGCTTTGGCAATGTACTCTTCACGGCTGATGAAGTTTCGCCTATTGATTTTGACGACTGTGGGTTTGGATGCTATCTGTACGATCTCGCTGTTATATTAGCGGGACCGTGGGAAAGGCCGGGTTTTCAACAACGGCGCGCGGCACTTTTTGAGGGCTATCAAGAAAGTTCCAAGTTACCCGATGAGCACCTTAGCCTAATTCCAACATTCATGGCTATGCGTGCTTCATCACTAGGACAGTGGGACCGAGTTAAAACCTTGTTACAGACCCCCTACGCCGATCTTTAACAGATCTACGGAATTTGCCTTTTTAAGCAATGAGAATCAGCTGCGTCCAACTGCCATTAACAAATCCGGCCGATTCGATCCAATGGCGTCAACTCCCAGATTGACGACACGCTGTATTTCTTCAGTCGTATCGGGGTTCCAGGCACGAATCTTGAGACCATGCGCGTGTGCTTTTTCGACAAGTTGGGAGTCGATGTTAAGATGTTGGATGTGTATCGCTTCCGCTCCCATATCAATCGCTTGTTCACACACCTCAGGCGGCGGATTCGCCCACAACGCGCCTAACCTCAAGTCAGGGTTCAGTTGACGTACTTCGCGTAGCCGGTCATGGACAAACGAAGTCAGAAGCACCTCGTTTTCCATGCTGTTTTGTTTGACTGCTTGGATAACCGGCCCAGCGGTGTCGGGGCCTTTCAGTTCAATCTGGAGGATGACCTTTCCGCGCACCAGATCCATCACCTCCTGTAGCGTTGGGATGCGTTCTCCTTTGCCGGCGTCTAACTGCTTTACCGTTGTTAACGTGAAGTCGGCAATTGCACCCTGCCCATCGGTTGTCCGATCTACAGTGGTATCGTGGATGACTACCAAGTGCTGATCGCGTGTGAGATGCACATCAATCTCAATCTGATCAACGCCAAGATCTATCGCTTTTTGAATGGATAGCAGCGTATTCTCTGGTTCAAGTTTTGCCGCGCCACGATGTCCAGTAAGAATCATTTGAGTCCTCTTTTTAAGTGAATTCTAAAAATAAATAAACACTTTCGTCCCTCGGTTTCGATTTGGAGTGTCTAAATAATTCTAACATCTACTATAGTTGTTGGTATCTCAAAGTCCTTTCAGGGCTCCGATAATATCTTCATGTTTGGCGAGATCAAACTGATGTGAGCCGATGTACATGAATCGAATAATTAAGTCCTTATCAATCACGAATGTTGCAGGACGAGCGATATTGTACGCATCAAGTCCCAGCCAATGATACACCCCATAGCTTTTAATCACCTTTCGCTCTTTATCTGTCAGCAGTGGAAAGGTGATATCGTGGGTTTCGGCATATCGACGCACCTCGCGGGGCCATTGACCAACGATGCTGAGAATCGCAGCCCCCAAATCTGCATATTCGTTGCTAACGTTCTGTAGGTCTCCTAACTGGCGACGGCTGTTCGGTCACCACGTTCCGCGAAAGAAGGCAAGAATGACAGATTGCTGACCCAGATACGACTCAAGACTCACAGTTTGACGCTGAACAGAGGGTAATGTGAATAACGGCGCCTTATCACCGATATTGAGAATCTTGTTTTTTCGTGGCATAATTCACCGTGATTTTAAGGATAGCTCATGTCAAAAGAAAGTGCAGGGAAGCTCAGAGAAACCGAGTTTTTTCTTCAAAACTCGATCTCTTTGTACAATTTCTTAACATGAGCGTCCCAATTTTATCAGGGAGGAAGGCTGGAAGGATGGGGGGCATTCTTCCAGCCTTCCAATCCTCCCTTCTTCCAATATCACGTTTTACGTCTCGGTTTCTTTTGTACGATTTCTTGACATGAAAGCCTTGATTTTAAGGACTTAATTCTTGACGAATCCTCTCGGCGAGCGTTTCGGTACTGCTATCGTTCAGGTGCAGCGGATTAATCAGAAGTTTCCCTTCTCCGAGACCGCCGTGGCTGACATAAATCGGTGGAACACCGTTCCGGAGACTCTGACAAATCTCCATCGCCGCTCGACCGACAGCTGCTTCATCAATCGTGACTTCCAACAGTGGGAGGCTTTCGCCATCACCTTTATCACGGAAGTTGCATTGCACAGGGGAACCGTTTAACTTTTCCACGATCCGGTTGAGACGTGCCTGTGCTGTGGAGACCTCCTCATCGTAGGCACCGGAGGTGAAAAGTTGTAACGCTACAAGCAGCGCAACAATCTCTTCCTTCGAGACCTTAAAACCGCGTCCGATGCCGTGTCGTGGAATACCTCGGAGTTTTGCCTTATCGATGAGCGACGCCGGTGGATTCCAAAGGTCCAAATGGTCGTCCATATCCAACAACTGTGCTACTGCCGGTCCGATAAGATCTCGACGACCGCAGAGAATCCCCGTTGATTGCGGACCTCGAATAGACTTACCACCGCTAAACGCTACCAGATCAGCGCCTGTCGCTGCTATCAATTTGAGATTGCTACGCGGGGGAAGTTCGCCCGCTGCATCTACCAATACGGGAAGTTGATGCCGATGCGCGACATTAACTAACTCTGCAAGCGGAGGTCTAGAGGTCGGGCTGTATACATAAAGGACACCGGCGGTATTCGGTCCAAAAGCCGCTTCGTACTCCCACGCTTCAGTTCGACGGACACCCGCATTTGCCACAATTTCGTTGAAGCCAACCTCAACGAGCCGTGCACCGGCAGCTCTTACGGCGTGATCATAACCGCTTCGCTGCTCCCGGGCGATAATAATTTCGTTAGGAAATCCATCGCAATGAGGCAACTGTTCTATTCTCCTCAGATCGTAGCCTGTTAAAATGGCAGCAGTTCCCATGGTTAGGGCAGATGCAGCGCCTGCCGAGACCAAACCCGCTTCCGTTCCAGTCGCCTCCGCAATAATTTTAGATGCCGCTGCCTGAAGTTGTTCAAGCGGCACCGATGCACGGGCAGCTTCATTAAACGCATTCAGTACCTCATCGGGCATCGGTGCACCGCCGAGACGGGTCACCGCTCCGGAAGCGTTGATTATCGGTGTTACTCCAAATTGTTCGTAAATTCCCATAGACATTTCCAATCTTGTCAATTACTATTAAGGCTACTATGAAAACACCACACACACGCGAAACACTCACACATGACCTGAAAAACTTGGGCGTTGAGCTGGGGGATACGCTCTTTATTCACTCCTCCTTTAAGAGTCTTGGACCTGTTGAAGGCGGGGCAGGAACCGTAATCAGCGCACTGGAGGACGCCGTTGGACGAGAAGGACTCATCTTGATGCCGTCGTTCAATCTCTTAGATGGAAGGGAGTTGCGGGTAAGCACGTGGAACCTCGAAACAACACCGTCCACAGTCGGTTGGCTCACCGAGTTTTTCCGCCAGATGCCCGATACCTACCGCTCCGACCACTACTCCCATTCAGTCGCTGCACGGGGAAAAGATGCGAAAGCGTTTGTGAGCACACATCTCAGCCGTGAGGGGTACAAATCACCGTGGGACATTGAGCCGTGGGGAAAAACTTACGGTACGCATTCCCCAATGCAGAAGGCGTATAAAGCCGACGGAAAACTGCTCATGCTCGGCGTGGACTACAATACTTCGACGTATATCCACTTCGTCGAAGTTCTCTATTGGCATGAGCTGCTTAAACAGGACCCCGAAACACCTTATCCCGCGCTGGATAGACCGCTGCTTGGAGCGTTTTGGGACGAAGTAGGAAACCTGAACCGGGGATTGCTCGGAGATTCTAACTGCCGCCTCTTTCGTATTCAGACATATATCCATACCCTCCTGCGCGAAGTCAAGAACAACCCCACACCCTATCTCAGGGGGCGCACCTAAATCCCTTCGCTCATGTTAAGAAATTGTGCAGCAGAAACCGTAGGGGCGGGGTTTCCCCGCCCGAATAAGTTGTTTTCACGTTTCACGCATCACGTTTCACGCGCTTAGCATTTTGCGCTTTCTTTTGAGATGAGCTAACATCTTTAATCTCTCAACGGAGGCTTAATCTCCTTATTAATAGCCCAGTCCGGATAGTAGTTATACACCTCGGCACCGGGATATGGGGTGCCAAGCGGCTGCGGCGCTGCATAAAACGGTCCAGGCATTCCTATCATCACCGACATGATAAATTGCAATCCCACCGATCTAAGTGTGCGTGCAGAACGTACATTCCAAGGGGCGGTCGAAGCAAAGACGAACCGATTATTTTCCAGTATCCAACGTCCCGCTGCACTCGTGACGGCACGTCCCAACCCACGTCCTTTGGCTTCCGGCGCCGTATCAATACCGATCTCCCAGACGCTATCATCTTCGGCGCGAACCGCTGCAAGTGACACTAATTTGCCGTCCTCAAAGATGCCGAAACCGGTCATCGCCTCATCCTCAAAGCAGTGCCAGAAAATACGATGATCGACCGTTTCAGCCAATTCCTCCCCGGAAAGTTGTACGGGACGGTCATCTCCTGCATCACGAAAGCAGTGCTCGTCACCAACGTAGAACCAGCTCGGCCCCCACACCCCGCAGCCATCAGGTAACAATACACGCGCAAGTTCATACCCACCAAAAGTCGAAAACAATTCATCCAAGCTCAGGTTTGCAACGATCGGTTGAAGTGCTTCTAACCATTGTCTTTCCGTTGTGACAAGTCCACGCTCGCCGACCCTCGCCGCGAATAACGGGTTCGGCGCTCCTTCCTCAGTCTCAACTACCGGTATCGGATCTGAACCTATCAGATCCAACTTTGCCCCAACCTTCTCGTCCAGCCACGGACGAAGAGGCTCAATAAGGTTTGATGCGTTCATCGCTGTTATTCCCCTTCAGATTCGTGCGCGGCATCCCTATATTTCATATTAGTGCCTTCGCTCACTGTGTTTAAGCGTTACCGATTTCTATTTCTTAGCCATCTTTGAGCCTTGAATTTTTGGGGATGATAGGTGATTCTGAGGAAATAATCAAGAAAAAAATATGGGATATGACTACTTGTGAATATAGTAGACATTGGTGAAGTCTAAAAATAAAAAGACACTTTCGTCCCCGGTAGGTGCGGTTTCCAACCGCACCGGTTTGGAGTCAATTGTAAGTCGAGATTCATATCTCGGCACTCAAACGCCAATTTTGGAAAATCAACCTACACAGGTCAGATCAAAGGGTTGGGAGATCCAACCTCTACGAAAGATGATGCGTCTACGCACCCTACTCGCTTATCTGGTTACGATGAAATGTCAACAGAACCTAGTCAATCTAGCGGACATAATTATTGGAATCGGATCATCGAATTGATCTTATCTATCCTGTCTGCACTTTTTCAGGATGTTTTACGTGCTAGCTATCAACTAACGTCATCAAAAGGCACATTTTCTACGAGCGCAACCTTGAGTTGAAGCTCTAGGAGGATTTTTCTCTGTTGCGAGTCTCACACAGTTAGAAGTAATACACTTCCTTCCGAATAGAATACTCCTTTCGCTTCTGAAATTATAGACTTCCCGATAAACGTATGGTATAATCCTACACCGTTGATTGCTCAATTTGCCCAATCGAATTTGGTCTCCCATTCTAAGTATTGGTGTGGCATTTTTGCGACGGCAGTGTAGCAGAGTTTCGACAATTGTTTTGTGACCCCGAGGTTCTCTTTGAAATCATAACTCATGTCAAAATACCCTCAAAATCGGCTTGAGAAAGCGTTTGCCGAAAAACCCGGTTATTGATACAATACGTCGTGTATGATTCGAGATAACTGTGGCATCTAAATTGCTCGTAGTTAAGTTGTTATGTAAACTTTGTTTGGTAACGATTCGTATCAAATCTTATCTGGTTAGGTTGAAACTTCAACATAATCTATACACTTTCAAAAATTAGGAGGAATCATGAAACAGGTAATCATCCCAATCACTTGCATTCTGTTCATCATCCTTGCAGGATGCGGCTCAAAAAAGACCGTCGAGCGCATCGAAGTCGACACAACTATTGATCTATCCGGACGGTGGAATGACACCGATTCTCGCCAAGTCTCCGAGGCGATGATTGCAGATTGTCTCAATCACGCGTGGATCTCACGACACGCGACCGGTGCCGAAGGCAAAAAGCCGGTGGTCATCGTTGGCGCGATCCGCAACCGCAGCACGGAACATATCGCAATTCCTACATTTGTCAGCGACATCGAGCGTGCCTTCATCAATTCCGGTTTGGTATCTGTCGTTGCCAGTGCCACCGAGCGGGGTGAACTGCGTGATGAAAAGGGGGATCAGAGCAAGTTTGCCAGTCTCGAAACCGTCAAGGCGATGGGGCAAGAGTTAGGCGCAGACTACATGATGACAGGACAGATCAACACAATCGAAGACCGGGAAGGCGGGAAACAGGTCACATTTTACCAAACCGACCTGACCTTGACCAACATTGAAACCAATGAAAAAATATGGCTTGGTCAAAAGAAAATTAAGAAATTCATCGAACGAAAGCGAGCAGCTTTTTAGAAAGATCAAGCCATGCACACTGTGAAAATCCTGCCGTTCTTGGCACTGCTATGCCTGAGTCTTGGGTGTAGTCCCTATAGCATGGAAGAGGTGCGACTCGCTGTTGAACAGGGCGATTTTGATGCCGCGTTGATTGAACTGGATGCAGATGGTAAGGGAGAAGCCAAATTACCGTACCTTTTCGAACGGGGGCTGGTTACTCACTACGGGGACCAATTCGATGAGAGCAACCGCACGTTTGAGCTTGCCGAAATTACCTCGGATGACCTTTATACCAAGAGTGTCTCGCGCGAAGCCATCTCACTCGTTACTTCAGATAACCTTCGACCATATGCGGGGAGCCAGTATGAGCGATTACTCATCCATTACTACCGAGCGTTCAATTACGTCTACCTGAACATGCCAGACGACGCACTCGTCGAATGTCGGAAAGCGAGTAACCTGCTGCAGTTCTATGCCGATGCCGATGAGAATTACGAATTTGTCGGCGCCGCTTTCATCGCGTATCTATCGGGTATCCTCTATGAATGGGCGGGGGATTGGAACGATGCCTTCATCGCTTATCGATGGGCGGAAAGGGCATATAAACAGTATGGAGCCTTAGGGGTTCCTTTTCCACAGGATGTGGGGGAATCTCTGGCGCGCCTCGCGGGGAAGTTAGGTTTCCAAGAAGAATTTGAGAGATATGCGGCAACCTACGGGAAACCGCCTGAAGAAAACACTGATTCAGGTGAGCTTATCCTGCTCTACGAAACAGGATTCGTGCCCCCCAAAATTGAGGAAAATATAGTTTTCCCCATTCTCAAGGTCGATCCCATTGTCCAAGAGGACGCTGATCGAGACGAAAAAAAGGTTCGGGAATATGGGCGCACATTGATACGCAGACGTAACCGACAGTATAAAGAAATCGAAATTGAATACCTCTTGCGCGTTGCAATTCCCGCCTACCGTTCAAATCGTCCTATGCTTGTCGGGATTGATGCAGACACAGGGGCTGGACGCGCCTCCGGAGTCTTGGTCGAGGATATCGAAGCCGCAGCGATGAAAACGTTCGAATCCGAGCTGCCGACCATCATGCTCCGCACAGTTGTGCGTGGCCTGTTGAAGTATCTCGGTTTTCGACGTGCCAATCAAGAAGGAGAGGTGGTTGGCAAGCTGGTCAATCTCCTGAATGTTGTCACCGAAAGTGCCGACACCCGTTCATGGCAAACCTTGCCGAACCAGATTTTTCTTGTACGCATGCGCCTGCCAGCGGGTACGCACAATATCAAACTTTCATTCTCTGACCGTACCAACCGACAAGTTAAAACGGATACGTTAGCAGATGTTGTAATTCGGAAAAATGATACAACGTTCCTGAATTACCGTACCTTTGAGTGATACCTATCTTTCGTAAAATCTAATCTTTTACAACTAGGGCGTGTTGACATTTTGCTGTCGCGAGAAACGCTCAAATCACTGGAAAAGCTGCCAGAAACCGAGTTTTTTCTTTAAAACTCGGTTTCTTTTCTGGGGTGTTACGTCAGAGAACCGATTTATGTCTCTCTATTATCTGGTTACAATGAAATGTCAACAGAACCTAGTACATTGTCAGATAAATGTAGCGCAAACTGTTAGTTTGCGTCCTCGGATCACAATCTAACAGATTGTGGTACAAAAGCCTCCTTTAGATACTTCCCCCACAAAGCGGCTTGGCTATGGCTATCCAAGTCTCTTGGACTCTCGGCGAAGTCGGAGCCGAGCGGTGAGTGCCTTATCATGATTTATTTGGCAGAGCCCTAGGACTTACGAGGTGAAGCGGAGGTAAGGAACAACTATAGTTGTTGCTTACTACAAGTCTCATTTTCGTCCTTATCGTTTCAAATTCCCTGCCCCCGAATGTGAGAATTGCTTTCATTGGTTCACCTCTATCTCAAGCTGCTGGTTTTGGGAGGCTGCCCGCTCTGCCCTGCGGAACGTAACATCAACAGGTGTCTGTGGATATTCAATACCACCTCCCGCAAGCAGTTCATCAATCGTCCGAATCTGAATCTTTGGATATGTCGTGTGAGAAACATGAAGCCATTGAAAACGCCCCGCCGCCGCCGCTTCCTTAACCATCGGCTGAGTCGGCCGATTCAGCGTGATAAAAACACCAATCACAGCGGCTTGGGCTTCAACAACCGATTTCAACTCCCGTATATCCTTGACAGAGACCTTCCCACTTTTGACCTGAACGACAATTTTCTGGGTCAGCATCTTTTTTGGCTTGTCCGGATCAACGTCCTGATAATAGATCAACCCATCCACACCCTCGTCCGCCCCCTTCTTTTTGCCCTGATATGGTCTTGCCCGAATCAGACTCAACGCCCACCACTGGAATTGATACCGATCTTGAGCCGCTAAAGCCGTCGCCCCCGCCGCATCTTTCGGCTCACCGATAATTTCATATTTCACATCATCACCGAAGGCATCTGCGAGGCGATATTTCAATAAGGCGATGGCAAGGTGTGTGATGTCAACCCCAATCCATTGGCGATTTAATGTCGCAGCTGCTTCAATCGTTGTACCGCAACCAGCAAAGGCATCAAGCACTACATCACTTTCATTAGACGATGTCTTAATGACACGTTCTAGTAATGCAAGGGGTTTCTGTGTGGGGTAACCAAGGCGTTCTTTGCTGGTGTTTCCAATTCGTGGAATATCATTCCAAATTGAAGGCACCTGTTTTCCCGGAAGCTCGTCAAGATACACTTTTAACCCGTCAAGCCGCGGGGTTCCATCTTTTTTCAGTAGTATGCGTCCTGCCGCATACCATTCCTCCAACTGTGCTAACGATGCTCCCCAGCTTCGATGAGTAGGAGGGCGCGTCCCTCTCCACTCAAAGTTACGGCTTTCCATTATTGTTGACATTGTTAAGTCTCGCCCTGTGTACAAACGCCCATTTTCATCCGTCTTATAGCGAGATAACTGGGCGTCCGAATATTCGATATATTGTTTATTCCAAGTATAACTATCGCTTTTAGAATAAAACAGAAGCAAGTCATGGATTTTAGAGTAGTACCTTGCTTTCATGTTATGAGCATTGGTTCTTTCCCACACTATCTCATTCTGAAAATTCTCAACGCCAAAAATCTGATCCAAGATAATCTTCAGATAATGCGATGCCGTCGGATCGCAATGAAGATAAAAACTCCCCGTCGGCTTCAGGACCCGATGGAGCTCCACCAACCGCAACGCCATCATCACAAGATACGCCATCAAGTTCGTCTCTGTAAGGAAGCCACGAAAACTCTTGATTGTCTCAACCAGAAGGGACGGCGCAGTCCCGATCAACTCATGGTATGCCTGCTCGGTGGTTTCACCCCAACGCCATGTATCCTCGAACGCTTGAATTTGCGCCTGCGACGATGACCCATCCGCCTCGCTGAAAATCACGTTGTACGCTTGATTCGAGTTGAACGGCGGATCAATGTAAATGAGATCGACACTTTCGTCGGGGATGTAGTTTCGCAAAATATCCAGATTGTCACCATAGTAGAGTTGATTCGTAGGCATCGATTACCTCTTGTCTCTTGTTTATGGGGAAAGGTAGGGCTTGAGGAATTGTCCGGTATACGAATCGGGGTTTTGAGCAACCACCTCTGGCACTCCCTCCGCGATAATCGCTCCACCGCGATGACCGCCTTCTGGACCGAGATCAATGATATGGTCCGCGGTCTTAATCACATCGAGATGGTGTTCAATTACCAGCACAGTATGTCCCCCATCAACCAGTTGGCTCAGACTGTCCAGCAGCTTCTGAATGTCGGCGAGGTGTAACCCGGTGGTGGGTTCATCAAGGATGTAGAGGTTATGTTTGCCCCGCTTAATTTTTCCCAGTTCGTTTGCCAGCTTGACCCGTTGCGCTTCTCCGCCTGAAAGAATCGGTGCCGGGTGTCCTATCTGCAAATAACCCATACCCAAATCGTTGAGGACGCTCAGTTTATGGTGGATGAGTCGCTGATCCGCGAAAAAATCAACCCCTTCCTCGATTGACATCTTCAACACTTCCGCAATATTCTTTCCGTTATACGTAACCTCAAGCGTTTCATCGTTGTATCGCGCTCCCTTGCAAGCAGGGCAAGACACCTCCACGTCTGGCATAAAGTGTAATTTGGTCGTGATTTGACCCTCGCCACTGCACTCCTCGCACCGTCCACCCTTGACGTTAAAACTAAAGCGGGAAGCGGTATAGCCACGTGCTGCTGATTCGGGGGTGCTTGCAAAGAGCTTTCGGATATTGTCGTAGAAGCCGATGTAGGTCGCCGGATTGGAACGTGGAGAACGTCCAATCGGCGATTGATCGATGTTGATTACGTCACTGATATATTCATGGCCCTCAAGGTTATCGTGGGCGCCCGATAAGACACGACTATCATGGAAAATAGAATAGAGTTTCTTATAGAGAATCTCGTTGATCAGTGTACTCTTGCCAGATCCCGATGCCCCTGTGATACAGATAAAAAGTCCCAATGGGATCTCTACATCAATGTTCCTCAAATTGTTCTCTCTTGCACCACGAATTATGACCGAAGCACCGTTCGTCTCCCGCCGATCTTCCGGGATCTTAATGCTCTGTACTCCATTCATATGCTGCCCGGTTAATGAAACAGGGTTTCCCAAGACGTTATCTGCAGGTCCCTCTGCAACTATCCGTCCACCATGAACGCCAGGTCCGGGCCCCAATTCAATAATGTGATCTGCCGCTCGGATCGTGGCTTCGTCGTGCTCCACAACAATGACAGTATTCCCAATATCTCGCAGCTGCCTCAGCGTTTTGAGCATCTTGATGTTATCTTTGGGGTGAAGCCCAATCGTCGGTTCATCCAACACATAAAGCATTCCCATCAAGCCAGAACCGATCTGCGTTGAAAGACGGATACGTTGTGATTCCCCACCCGAAAGCGTCGCTGACCGCCGGTTGAGGTTCAGATAGTCCAAACCGATACCGAGTAAAAGTTCAATCCGGGTCGTAAGCTCTTTAATCACCCGCGTTCCCGCTTCCCTTTTCTGCTCTGGGATTGACGTGATTTCTTCCAGAAAAACCTTCAACTCTTCGAGATGAATATCACCCAATTCATGGATATGCTTATCATTGATGGTGACAAGCAGTCTTTGTTTCTTTAGTTTGCTACCATCACAGTCAGGACATGTATGTTCAACCATCACCTTCCGGAGATACTCCTCCATTCCCGAATGCGCTTCTCCCCGCTTGCGGTAATGCCGGTAATGCCGATCAATGCGATTGATAATTCCATCAAACTCAATCTCTCTGCCAACATGATGGTGCGTTAGCTGCTTCGCGCCTGCCGGCATGACAATCTCAATCTTTTCCCCTCGCGTCCCGTAGAATATAAGGTCGATAACCTCGGCCGGAAGATCTTTAAAGGGCGCATCAAGGCTAAAATCGTAGTGTTGTGCGAGGCTATACATCATCCGACCATCCCAACGATCTGGATCGTAGTTGAAGGCTTGCTTCACGAAGGCACCTTCTACGATACTCCGAGTCTTATCCGGGACGAGAAGATCAGGGTGGACCTGGAGGTATGTGCCTAATCCAGAACAAGTCACACAGGCACCAGTAGGCTCGTTAAAAGTGAAATGGTGAGGTCCTAACTCACCCATAATTATACGATGTTCAGGGCAGCCAAAGTCTTCGTAGAAGGTATTGATCTCTTCCTCAGCCATCTCAGAATCCATGACCTGAAAACTCATAAAACCTTCTCCAACGAGCATGGCGTGGTCAAGGGCAGCAAGAATCTGTTTGTCAATGTCTGGTTTGATAACAAACCGGTCAACGATGGCTTGAATGTTATATTCCACCTGTTCGTTTAGCTCAATCTCTTCGCTGAGGTCATGCAAATCACCATTAATTCGAACCCAGCGGCATCCCTTCAGACGGACATCATCAAAGAGATAAGCATAATCTTCGCCGTAGATCTTGAAAACCGGTGTGTAAATCTCAATCTCAGTTCCTTTGGGCAATGATAGGATATGCTCCAGTAATTGATAAGAAGTTCGCGTTGGGATTTCTGTCTGACAATAGGGACAATGAGATCTGCCAATCGTGGCGAATAGCATCCGCATATAATCATAGAGATCGGTCATTGTACCCACGGTTGAGCGCGGGTTCATGGTAATTGTTTTTTGCTCAATTGAAACAACGGGAGATAACCCATCGACAAAATCGACATCCGGTTTTTTCAACTGTGCGACAAAACGTTTGGCATAGGTAGACATTGACTCCAAGAAGCGACGCTGTCCTTCAGCATAAATCGTTTCAAACGCAAGTGATGATTTTCCAGAGCCACTAAGACCGGTCACTACCACCAGTTTATCTCGCGGAATCTCAATATTTATGTCTTGTAGATTGTTCTCTCTCGCGCCTCTTATACTAATTGACTCTCTCATCCATATCTCCTTCGTGCAAAATACGAAAGTGTGCGCTTTTTTCCCAGTGATTTACTTACCTGTCCTTATGTTACAAAGTTCCCAAGGACCGCTTTTTGGAATACACTATACATAAGATAAGTGTATCATTTCTTGTCGATCGATTCAAGGGTAATCTGCATCTATAATCAGATCTCCCTGAACCTCTCAACCACCTCCGCGTGAGAGGCTGTCCCTGTTTTTCCAATCTTAGTAACGGTAACCGATGCGACAAGGTTTCCCAGCTGGGCCGCTTCAAGGTGACTAAAGCCACCACATAGGGTTGCAACAATTGCAGCAGAAACACTGTCCCCTGCTCCCACTGGATCTGTCTTTGTCTCAAGTGGAATCCCCTGTACATGTTCAATCTGTCCCTCCTGGAACACCAAGATGCCTTCCGGACCAACGGTTACAAAAAGTGGCTTTTCTGTGCGCTCTGTCAAAATCTGCCCACATCGCTTCGCCTCCTCTATGTCAACCGATGCCCCGGCCCAAGCCGGATCGACTGCCCGCTTCGCTTCAAATCGGTTCGGTTTGATAGTAACGTGATGATACGCTCCGATGCGCATCCGAGAATCCACAAAAAACAACTTCTCGGGAAACTCCACCGCAAGTTGGCAAAGTTCTGAGCGCACCCGATCTGTGACAACACCCCAGTTGTCATGCGGCATCTGATCCCCAATGATGATCCCTTCCACTTGCGGTACGCATCGGCGCAAGGCATGGATCACCCTATCTTCCACCTCAGATTGCATCATAGATTGGTTCTCAATATCAAATCGGGGCCCCTCCGTCTCAACCCCTTCATATCCCCGGTGGATGGGTTTAAGATAGGTCGGTGTGACCCGATCTGGGGAGGTAATCATGAAATCTGTGAGACAACCGTTGGCGTCTAAACGTTCACGCAGCGTACTGCCAAACCCATCTTCGCCGATTACACCCAACGTGTAAATTTCTCCGATTTCCAATGCGGCGAGATTGTTAGTGACAGTTCCCGCCGCACCGGGACTATAGCGTTGTTCAACGACGGGATGCGTATGCCAAGGGGTTTCTAAAGACAGCGCTGATTTCGTCTTATCGACTATCCAATATGCGTCAAGATAAAAATCTCCCACAACCAGAATCTTTCGCTCCCGAAACCCTTCCAGAATTGTCTTTAGCCGCGCTTCATCCATAACCTCTCCTTCTGTGTTAATCAGTATCTGTCCGTTTCCTACACACCTATTTTTGCATTGACGAGGGATCCTGCTTGTGTTACATTGCTAACTATGGTGAATTCTAAAAACAGATAGACACCTTCGTCCCCCGGTAGGTGCGGTTTCCAACCGCACCGCATAGGCACAGTTTCCAACAGTGCCTACCAAACGGGAGAACGGTAGGTGCGGTTTCCAACCGCATCGGTTTGGAGTGTCTCACTAATTCTAATATCCACTATAGATAATAGAGGGGTATGCACAGACACACGGTCCTCGTAGGGGTTGGGTCTCCCAACCCTTTGTTCACACGTCAGAAGTTATATCGGGCTGTTGTAGGTTGATTTTCCAAAATCGACGTTTATGAATCTCGACCTACAATTTACCATTGATTCAACCCGTACGGTTTGGGTGTTGCACCCTGCGTTGGTCAATGAGTAAGGGAATCTCGCCCCTACGATTACGGATACCTCTACAAATGTCAACACGCCCCAGCAACTTAGGTTACTTTAGCAGGTTTTCGTTGTTAGTTCAAGAGGGATAAAAATGGTCGCTAATGTTGCCCATCGAGGCGCGTCTGGAAGCTATCCCGAGAATACATTGATAGCCTTCCAGAAGGCGTTAGAAATTGGCGTTGATGAGATTGAACTTGATCTTTACATGACAAAAGATGACAACCTAATCATCATGCACGACCCAACCGTAGATCGAACAACGGACGGTACGGGTGCGATTGCAGAACTCACACTCGCTGAAATCAAGGCTCTGGACGCCGGAGGGGTGTTTGGTGAACAGTTTCGAGGAGAACGTGTGCCGACGTGGGAAGAAGCGTTAGACCTTGTGCGGGGCAAGGGTGCGCTCAATGTCCATCTCAAAGAAGGCGGGAATCCAGATGGACACTATGAACGCAAGGTTGCTAAGGCGCTAAACGATTTTCAGATGGTCGAGGATTCCATTCTAACTTGTAGCGATGAGAGCGTTGGGATTTTTGCCGAGATTGACTCGCGGATTGAGTGCCGTATCTTTCGTGCAAATCGTACACCCGAGGAATATATTCGCAAATCCGTAGAAATGGGGCTTCGGACCATGCAGCCGGGACGGGACATCACAACGCGGGATTTTGTTCAAAAGGCCCATGCGGCAGAACGAATCGTGCACGTGTTCTACGCTGACACGCCCGAAGATATGCGACATTACATCGAAATTGGTGTTGATGGGATTTTGACAAACTATCCGGAACGACTAAAAGCGATTCTCGCAGAAACCGAGTAGGCGAGGCTAAAGCCAAAACTCAATACTGTCAATTGTCAACTTAGGGACATTTATAGCAGTAATGAAACACTCTAAACTGAACCGCATTGCCCTCAGACCCGGTAGGTGCGGTTTCTAACCGCACCGCATCTCGACGAGTCGTCCGTTCCGAGACCAGGGGGACAGGACACGGGGAGCGAAAGCGTATTTATTTTTAGAGTTTACCATAGTTCTTCTGTAGGAGGGATCTCCGAATCCCGACACCTCATAAGGTAACTTTATTGTCGATTATCTTCTTTTTGACCGATTCCACTGCTAATTTCGCAAGTGTGTTAACGTCCAGGGCTGCTTCCGCCTCTTGAACCGCTTCGAGCGATGCGTTCGTCGCTGGATGTTCAGGAACAAAGAGCGAACAGCAATCATCATGAGGCAGTATCGAAATCTCAAATGTCCCGATCTGCTCCGCCAACTCCATAATCTCCGCTTTATCATCGCCAATCAGAGGGCGCAAAATAGGAATCTCCGCGACCTCCTCAATCACGCGAAGATTACGCAGCGTTTGTGATGCCACCTGACCGAGACTTTCTCCAGTGACGAGGCACTCAGCCTTTGCAGCCGCTGCAATCTGCTGTGCAATGCGCACCATCATCCGCCGATAAAGGATTACCCGAAACCGGGCAGGAGTTTGGGTTACAATTTCACGCTGTACCTCGGCGAATGGAACAAAATAAACCTGTGTCCGATAGTTCCAAGTTGCCAAAATCTCAGCGAGTTCTTCTACCTTTTCGAGCGATGCTCGGTCCGTATAAGGATAGCTGTAAAAGTGCACGAAGAGTGCCTTGACCCCACGCTTCATCATCCGCCACGCCGCAACCGGCGAATCAATCCCACCGGATAACATAACGAGGACTTTCCCGCTCGCACCAACGGGCAGACCACCTATCCCTCGAATTTTTTCCACGTAAATATACGCCGCTTCGTCGACAATTTCGATATTGCAGCGCAAGTCAGGGGTGTGCATATCTGCTGATGCGCCGGTCGCGTTGAGTAGATGCGCTCCCACCGCCGCACTAATCTCAGGTGAAGTAAGCGGAAAACGCTTGTTTGCCCGCTTCGTTTCAACTTTAAGCGTCTTGAACTGCTGGTCTTTGACGAGTTCCAATGCGGCATCTTGAATAGCATCGAGGGTTTGTTCTACTGCCAAAACGAGTTCAAAATGGGCTATTCCCATGACCTTGCCCAACCGCTCTCGGATCTTTTCAATAGCCGCTTCTGGATGTAGCATCACCAAGAGCCGCCCATAGATGCGGCGCACCCCCGTGCAGCCCATGCCTTTCAGTGACATTTTGATGTTTTGAGTGAGTTTCTTTTCAAAATAGGAGCGGTTCCCGCGTTTTAACCCTATCTCGCCGTAGTGCACTAAAAATAACTTTTCCATAGCGCCTGTCGATGTTCTGTCACTCCGTCTCAGTGAGATCAAATAGCAGCGGTTGTATATCAGCCCTGTCTATAACTCTTTGGCTTCTTTGTAGTTTTGATTTTGGTAGTGGCGTTCCTGGCATTGCAGATCCTAGATACGCCAGCAGTTCATCTTTAGATACTGGAGCTACTTCCGGCAAAACCGCTGCCCTCCATGTATCTGATAACCAACTAAACCGTACCCCATTAAATCTTTGACTATCTGACGCGTCCTCTGGTAATTCCGCAATCAGGAGTGTGTCGTCAAACACCTCTTGTATAACGGACGGGGAATGTGTACTAACAATTACCTGACGCAACGGGTTATATGGACCAACGGGAATAGTTATATCGCTGGCAATGTCCTGAAGTAGTTGCAAGACCGATGGAATTCGTGATGGATGAATGCTGTTTTCTGGTTCTTCGATGCAGATAAGCCCCGTCACTTTTGGATCTGATTCTAAAACTGATAGTGCCAGAAAGCGCAGCATCCCATCCGAAAGGGAGCGTGCTGGATAAACTGTGCCCCTTTGGTCTATGATTTCTAAAGTGAGTAGCTCACGTTTTTCGTCCCGATCAATCCTGATCGCTGCAACATCGTCAATCAGTTCTGACAACCGAGTCGCAACTTGGGCATATATCTCTGCCCCCTTAGAATCTGAGTTAGCCTCTCTTTGAGATCGCGCTAGTTGATACAGGGTTGAGGGTAAGCGCGAGCCGTCGCTACCTAAACCGGGGGCGGTTGTGAAGTCGTCGGATTCGCGTAGTGAGGAAGATTGTAGTTGCAGTAGCTTCCAAGATTGCATTTCACGACGAGCTAACAGGGCCGTTGGACTCTCTGCGGTGTTGATGGTAGAAAGGACAGTGCGTGGGAGAGTTTTGGAGGGGATTGTTTCAGACCTAACACTGTTGCCCCCGTCTTGGTGCACTTTTATTACTCGATGGTCACCCTGAATACTAGTAGAAATGAAGGGTACTGCTCTTCTGCCTTTTAGTACAGAATCCCGCCAATCTTTTCTATGGTCAGCAAATTTAAGGTACTTTCCCCAATCGCCCAATTTCACGCGGTCAAGTTGTTCTTCAATAAGTTCAAGGAGGCCCAATGAGGGCAGACTGTCATCCATCCGGTACGCCAGCACAACACGGTATCGGAGAAGTGTCGTCGTTGCTTCTACTTGCTGCCCCAAGTCATCTACGTCCGTTTCGGGGATTATCATCTCCGCTTCAAGGGACATTTCTGTGGTATCTGTACCGCCGCTACGATAAAACAGATTATGCACATCGCTTGTGTTTCCTGCGTCACTGCGCACCGAGCGTGCTGCGTCAATCAGTGTATTATCGGCTAAGGAACTCAGAAACTGAATTGCATCAAACAGATTCGATTTGCCTGTGCCGTTGACACCGGCAATGCAGGTAAAGGGACCCAAGGGAACATCCACATCGATAAGGTTTTTGAAGCCAGAAACTTTTAAGCGAGTTAGCATAACGTCCTCCACCACTGCATCGTGCTTTCAGTTTATTGTTCAGCCCCTAAAATATCCATTGTAGTCCGAAAGTGGCGCTTAGCGACATGATGCAAAGCTTCATTGCCATGTCGTTCAACGAACTGTTTGCCTGTATCAATCACTTGAAACGCACCTTTGGGCAGTTGGATTTGGTAATCTCTAGACAGTTGTTCTAGTCGCTGGAGAAAAGCATCACGGGCAATAATTGACGCAGCAGCGACAGCAACATCGCTCTCTGCTTTTGGCATTTGGACTAATTCAATGTCAAGACTGAGTGAACGGCGCAACTGCATTGCCAACACCTCCTCCTTGGCAAAACGGTCTACGAGGACGTGCCGACACTCTGTATGCTCGTTGAGGAGATCCAAAATTACTTCGCTGTGAAGCGACGCAAGGAGATTGTTCAGATTCTGACCGTTACTTCTGAATGTATCGTACTGTTTATTATATTCAGCTGGTCCGAGTTCAACTAACGAGATACAATCGGCGCAATCCTCCCGAATCTTGCGAGCAAGTTTTCTGACCTGTGAATCGGATAGCTGCTTCCCATCACGTACCCCCATCGTTTTTAATA
Organism: Candidatus Poribacteria bacterium; assembly: GCA_965204355.1. Taxonomy (GTDB): domain Bacteria; phylum Poribacteria; class WGA-4E; order WGA-4E; family PCPOR2b; genus PCPOR2b. The sequence continues at coordinate 3,902,935 of OZ241983.1, read as the reverse complement.
GCGTATGGGTGTGAGAATTGACATATACGCCGGCTACTGCTAACGATCCGAAATAATCACCTTTCCCTGCTTCGTCTGTGCCGATCCAAGTGTGCCAGTTGTGGTCACCCCTTCGGGTTTGTGTGGGTCTCGCCATATCACGTCCTTAGCACCATTGCCTCTTCACTTCCTTTTCATGCGTGGAGGGAAGGGTTTTTTTCATTAAGTCCTTAATATCTTTCCCGTTCTACACCCGCGTCCGGCACAGGAGCAGAACGAGGATCTAAAACTTCGTCCACGCCATAAAATTGCCCGCTCTCACGTCCCGTACCACGATCAACAACCTCTGGTCCGATCTCCTTGTTCCCACGGAGGTAATTCTCCCGTAATCGACCACCATCGTAAACTGCCCAGCCTCCATTCAAAACAATGTTGTTAGAGACAATATCGGGCGAAGCAGAAGCATAGCACCTAATCGCGTCTTGGTAGTTACTAGCGATTTCATTGTAATGAATCGTCGGTCTGGAATCATCATCACAGACAACCCCAAGTTCATTCGCTTGGATTAAATTTCGGGTAATTTCTGGGGACGCATTTTTGACGCATTTGAGAGCTGTACCATTTTTGTTGATTTGGTTGTCGCTTATCGTCGGAGCACTATCGTCACAGAGAATTGCCAGCTTATTATCTTGTAATAGGCAACTTTCGATCTGCACGCTATCGGATCGGCAAAAAAGTGCTGTTTCAGCCTCCTGAATACGACAATAACTTAGATGAGAGTTGGGACTGGTATCTTCAAATCGGATGCCGATCCAATCGCCGGTTTTAGGAGGCTTTGTCTCGGATTCGAGCAAACCAAATACGATCATGCGATCTGGTTTGCCCGTCGCATACAGGGATCCACGAACAATTAACTGGTGATAGCCTGTTTCCGAATCAAGACCGACAACAGAGTCAGGTTGAATGGTCAACGTTTTCCCTTCGGGCACAGTAACATCACCGACAATTTGAATCCTGCCTCCCCATACCTCGTTCTCTGTCAACTCACCTGATTTTTTCAGGGGATTCTCGCGAGTACCTACTTCACCGACGTTAAAGGCACTGCCTTGGCAGCCAATCGAGAAAAATACAAATAACATCAAGATGGCAGAGTAAAATCTGTTAGCTGCAAACTCCATTAAAATTCCTCTCGTTTGCGAAATTTCGATAACTATGGTGAATTAGGGAAATAAGTAAACATTAAAAGTAGTAGGCACACTCCGTGTGCCGTAACTCCGCGCCCAACGTCCTGGCCTCGCTCGTTCATAGTGTTTAAGTAATTCTAAAATCTACCATAATAAGAGTTACGCACTTGAGTTTGTCGTAGCGCAATTTATTGCGCGTTACAACAAGCCTACAGAGGTACTGTAGTAGTAGCCTGATTCATCGGGCGTTATGAGTCGTGTAATGCGGTGGTAAATTAGCCCAGCTACGCCCGGAAGGGCAGGAAGTTGGCTTTGAACATTCAACTGCGTAAGTCCTAAACCAAAAAAGACTAGAGCATGTTGACATTTCACCGCAACCAGATAATCAAGGTGCTGCCCACTTTCGAAGGGGTTGGGTCTCCCAACCCTTTGTTCGCATATCAGCAACGATTTTGGACTACTGTAGGTCTATTTTCCAAAATCGACCTTTATGAATCTCGACCTACAATCTGCTCAATTTGCACGGTTGGGGGGTGCCAACCCGTGCTAGTCAATGGGCGAGGAAACCTCGTCCCTGCGCTTACAGACAATTTCACATAAATGTCAACAAAACCTAGCCTGATTATAGGTTAAGCTTCAATGTTCTGTCAAGCCTGTTTTTAGATGGTCCAAACGAGTGCTTGACTTTACAGCATGTTGTCTGATACAATACTATTAAAATATTTCGTGCGTGCATAAGTTTTTGCCGTGCTTGATTGGGACACACAGATGTTTTTCAAACGTCAGAGGTCTGTACCCACCGGCTACGCCGCCTCCAATTTCTTGCTTACTTGTTTCATTGTTGGGCTGCTGATTCTTTCGCTTGCCTTTGTGTACTACACCCATCTGCTTCTCCAGCACAACAAAGTGTTCGAGAAGCAGGTGAAACCATTGGCAAAACTTGAAGCTTTGCTTGCAAGTATCAACGATAGTCAGCTTCAAAACCAGTTGAGCCAGATTATTAAGGAGGAATTGTTGACTGATAGCCGGCTCTCATTCATCATCACGGATGCCGACGATGGTCAAGTCCAAATCGCTAAAAATCTCCGTAACGAGATTATTGAGAACAAGATTTATAATAACATTCCGCTCTCTATTGATGAAAAAGATACACTTGATACCATTTTCAATCGGATGAAGCGGAATCCACCGATACCGCTCCGTAACTTTATGGTGGATGGATATGTCTATCATGGCGAAGCGGCTGCCAATGCGATGGATCGACTGCCCTTTGTCATCACAGATTTAGAGGATGATCCACGGCAATGGAGAATCTGGGATGAATTGCTCACAGCAGAGAGTGCCACGCCGGAGCAATACGAGCGGGCAAAGAGGTTTGTTCAAAATTCCAAAGCCGCGGAGCGGTTCGTCCTGCTGCGAACCAACCCCGGGCTTCAGGGCCATCTGTACTACGAAATTCTTCCTAACTACGGCGTCTTCATTATGCCCATCGTATTGGTCGCTGTGTTCTCGACCATTTTGATGGTTGGTTTTTTGAGTTATCGGCGGATTAAAACCGTTGAACAGGCATCAATTTGGGGTGGACTCGCAAAGGAAACTGCGCATCAACTCGGCACACCGATTTCGTCCCTGATGGGGTGGATTGAGCTATCGATGGAGTTGAACAAGCAGAAGGGAGACGATACAACTTCCGAAATTTATGCAAATATGCAGAGTGATCTCACTCGGCTTCAGCGCATTACAGAACGTTTCGGCAAAATCGGATCCTATCCGCAACGGACTTGCATCAACATTAACTCCGTTATCAAGGAGGCAGTTGCTTATTTTCAAAAGCGGCTGCCAAATCTAAGTAAGCAGGTCGAGTTACACGTAGTTGACCGAGATCTACCGGAAATTTTGGCGAATGCAGATCTGTTGCAATGGGTTTTTGAAAACCTAATCCGGAATTCACTGGATGCTATCAATACAGATAATGGTGCCATCGAAATTAATCCGCAGTTGCATCCCAAGGAGCATCAAATTGTCATCTTATATAAAGATAATGGAACAGGGATATCCCGCAAAGACCGGAATAAGATCTTTCGTCCGGGGATGACAACGAAGGAACATGGCTGGGGACTTGGTTTGACACTTGTCAAACGGATTATTGAAACCTACCATCAAGGGCAAATTCGACTCCTTGAAACCAGTTCAAACGGAACAACCTTTGAAATTGTATTACCCGTGGAAACAGTTGAAGATGAAAGAGCATCGAAACTGCTGACGAAAAGTATGCTATTCGCGAAAAGGTTTAAGGAGAAAAGGAAAGGGGAACATAGTATTGGCACAAAATATAATGCGTAAAATCCTCTGGGTTGATGATGAAATTGATGCACTGAAACCCCATATTCTTCTACTCCGCGAAAAATCTTACGATGTCACACCAGTTTCCAATGGGACCGATGCCATTTCACTGATCAAGGAGTCCTACTATGACGCTGTTTTGCTTGACCAGGTCATGCCAGGACAGGATGGTATGACAACGCTCGATCGGATCCGCGAGATTAACCCCATTTTGCCGGTAATCATGGTCACGCAAGGCAGCGAAGATCGGTTAATTGATGAAGCACTAGGAAAACGGGTTAGCGATTTTTTGGTGAAGCCCATTGGTGTTGCTCAAATCGCGTCAAGCCTAAAGCGTGTGTTGGATCAGACCCAGATTATTGAGGCACAGGTGCCACGCAACTATACGCACGATTTTAATCAGATTCGTGCGAGTAAAGATGCGAATCCCGACTGGCGAGAGTGGATAGAAATTTATCTTAAGCTACTTGAATGGGATCTTGAGCTGAATAGCTTGGCACAAACCGGGCTTGAAGAAACGCATTTAGAACAGAAAAAAGAATGTAACGCTCTGTTTTCTGATTATGTACAGGAAAACTACCTCCACTGGCTGCAAGGTGAGGATTCCCCAATACTGTCTGTTGATGTTGTTGATAGATATGTTATTCCCCACCTGCGTCAGGAACGTCAGGTGTATCTGATTGTTGTTGATTGTCTGCGATTGGATCATTGGATAGCAATTGAACCTGTGCTCCAATCCTATTTCTATATTGATAGAGATTACTATTTTTCCATTTTACCTAGCGCAACGCTCTACTCGCGCAATGCTATTTTTAGTGGACTCTTTCCGCAAGAAGTTGCCGAAAGGTTTCCACAGTATTGGCAGGAGGATGCCGCGGATGAAACCAGCACGAACCGGTATGAGAGACACCTCCTCCAACTGCAACTCCAACGTGCAGGAATCAAGCTTAAGCCGGGATTAAAATACTTTAAAATTTTCGATACCAAAGGCGGCAATGAGTTCATACGCCAAGTCTCTTCATTTGATCGAATCAGCCTTTCCGCTTTGGTGGTTAATTTCATTGATATGCTGACGCATCAACGGTCCCAGTCAGACATTCTTCAGCAGATTGCACCGGATGAATCCGCATTTCAGTCTTTAACAAAGTCATGGTTCGTTCACTCAGCACTGTTCGAGATCTTAAAAATCATCTCGAAGCAGGATGCCACTATCGTTCTGACATCGGACCACGGCTCGGTTCTCTGTAACCGACCATCAAGAGCCTATGGTAATCGCGACACCTCTACAAGCCTTCGCTTTAAAGTTGGTACAAATTTAGGTTGCGATACAGATCAAGCCATTTATATCGATAATCCAAAACGGTATAGATTACCTGCCGAAAACTCAAGCAAGAACTACATTATTGCAAAGGAAGATTATTACTTTGTTTACCCCAATCAGTTCAATGAATATACCCGCCAGTTTCGAGGAGGCTTCCAACATGGGGGTATCTCGACAGGGGAACTGATTATACCAGTGGTCACAATGACTCCGCGCGAACAAAGTTAAGGTTACAAGAAAATTAGGTTAGAAGGATGTGCTAACAAAAAAATCGTGAGAACTCTCGTAGAACAGCATTTTCCTTGTAGTGCGGACGAACACAAAGACATAAAGTAAACAGGGCAGAGGAATTCCTCTTAGCATCCTGCTTGCTGGCTGCGCGCCTTTAATGGCTCACTGTCTTTGGTGTTTATCCTGTTCTCATCAGATTTGATCATCTGTTTCGTAAAGGTGCATATTCTTGTTTTATCTCTTAATTTTCCTGTTCTTCCAACATGCTCGATAATTTGAGAAGTTGGATAGAACACATGAAACGTGATGAAGGGAACGCCTAACGTTTAGCCCTGGATAAAATCGTGGTGAAGATTTTCACGAATATAGTGATAGTACAGTAATAAAAAAATGAGACTGTGGCTATCGTAGGTTGTACACCAGGACGCTGTTATGCTGTATCCCCAGACATGTGGACTGCCGTTATCGATCAAAAGATTGCTTTTTCTTGAGCCCTTTGTTCGTTGCCTCCATAGATAAATTGGTTATGGGTCTTGTGACCTAGCTCTGGAACTTAAGACCGGAGGCGACAATGCAAAAAGAAATTATCATTTCTGATGATGAATATGAAACGCGATGTGCTGTCCTTGAAGATGGTATTCTGACCGAGATTGATATCGAGCGTAAGAATGATGAGCACACGCTTAACAACACCTACAAAGGTCGTGTCGAAAATGTACTTCCCGGTATGCAGATTGCTTTCGTGAACATTGGACTGGAGCGACACGCTTTTCTGCATATTTCGGATATTATTCGTGATTTGGAAGAAGACAGTTCTAACGACGATTCCGCTAAACTTGATTTAAATAGAAAATCCAACAATTCACCAAAGCCCGGGCGAGGATACCCATATTCTATCAGCGACCTCATTCAACCGAACCAAGAGATCCTAGTACAGGTTGGAAAAGAGCCGATAGGCACTAAGGGACCTCGTGTCACAACCTGTATTACACTTCCTGGTCGCTATGTGGTCTATTTGCCGACCGCTTCAAACATCGGTGTCTCTCGACGAATTGAGTCAGCAGAAGAAAGACAGCGGCTCCGGGAAATTGCCGAAACGATACGGGCTGATGTCGAAGGCGGGTTTATTATACGAACTTCTGCTGAAGGAAAAAGTGAGAAGGACTTTACCGCCGAAATTCAATACCTTGTTGAACAGTGGAAGCGAATTGTTCGACAAGCCGATAAAATGCCTGCTCCGAGCCTCATCCATAAGGAACACGGTTTCATCGTACGAGTCATTCGAGACTCATTTACAAGTGAAGTCACCCGACTTGTCATTGACTCCAAAGAACAGTATCAGGAAGCGGTAGACTATCTTTCGTCTTCCGGATCTGAACTGCGTTCACAAGTCAAACTTTATGACAAAACAACCCCGATTTTCGAATCTTATGGCATTGAAAAAGAACTCAAAAAGGCGCTCAGTGAAAAAATCTGGCTCAAATGTGGTGGACACCTCGTGATCCAACAGACGGAGGCAATGGTCTCTATTGATGTTAATACCGGGAAATTTGTCGGAAAAGGAGACCCCGACAGTACCATCCTAAGTGCAAATCTAGAGGCTGTTGAGGAAGTCGTTAGACAAATTCGTCTGAGAGACCTTGGGGGTATTATCGTCATCGATTTTATTGATATGGATGACCCTGAACATCGACGAATGGTCTATAAGCTGTTGCAGCAAGCGTTAGACAGGGATCGGGCTCGAACGAACCTTCTCCATATATCCGAACTCGGGCTTGTTGAAATGACACGACAGCGAACCCGTCCCAGCTTGGCAACTGTTCTGACTGAATCCTGTCCCTATTGCGAAGGGCGTGGTTCAGTCCTTTCAACCGATACAATTACTATTGGTCTGTTACGATCTATCAAGAAAGCTCATCGAAAATCACGAAAAAAACGGCTAAAAGTAGTTGCAAACGAACACATTGTATCCCACCTGCTTGATGAAAAAGCGGGTAGACTTAAACGGCTTGAAAAGTCGATGAATCTACAGGTGCGGATGCAGGGAGATGCAGATCTGCATCTTGAAGATTATCAAATTTTTGCAGAAGGTTCTAATCGCGAAATTTACTTGAATTAGGGTTGACTGTTAAAGGAATCTTTGTTATACTTTTTGCCTACGCTTTCACCTGCTTGAAAGGGGAGGCGAACACTACACAGATTTGCTAAGGAGAAAGAGAAATGTATGCTGTATTTGCCTCGGGTGGGAAACAGCATCGAGTTCAGGTGGATTCGTTAATTGACATTGAAAAATTAGATACGCCTGTCGGTGGAGAAGTGACCCTATCAGAAGTATTGGCTATAGGCGATGCTAACGGCAATGTTGCAGTTGGGACGCCATATCTTGAAAATGCTAGTGTTGTCGGCGAAGTTGTACAACAGGCTAAAAACAAAAAAATCGTTGTGTTTAAGTCGAAAAGGCGCAAAGGTTATAAGCGAAAACTCGGACACCGGCAGCAATTTACCCGATTACGTATTACTAAAATACGAGACGGAAACAACGCGTCTCAGGAGGATAACGACAATGGCTCATAAAAAGGGTGGTGGAAGTACTAGTAATGGTAGAGATAGTATCGGTAAACGGCTTGGTGTCAAGCAGTTCTCCGGGAGTAATGTGACGGCAGGGAGCATTCTGGTTAGGCAGCGCGGCACACACATTCACCCCGGAAGAAACGTCGGGGTGGGAAACGACTACACGTTGTTCTCAAAAATTGATGGCTATGTGTGGTTTGAGCGGAAGGACAAATTCCGCAGAAAAGTTAGTGTCTATCCAGACCGCCCCGATTTTTAACCACTTATTCCATCAGATATGCTAAAATCAAAGCCTCGTCATTAGGCGAGGCTTTTTTTATATGTTTGCATATAGGCTTACGCCATGAAATATGTTTTTTGGCTCTAGAGCAGAATTAATGTTGGCGGAGACGGCGCACTTGATTCTGCCAAAACTGTACTGATAGTTCTATTTTCTATATTCTTGAAGATTTCAGCGAAGAAATTGAACTATGCCTAATTTGTATTCCCAAAAAATTCCACACCTCCTACACGAATTCAAGACAGATCTCGAACGTGGGTTAAGCAGCGATGATGCGACTGCCCAGCGTGTCAAGTACGGGAAAAATGAAATTCTGAAAGCCCACGAGGGTTCCCTTCTTTTCCTCCTCCTGAAACAATTTGCGAATTTAACAGTTATCCTCCTGTTCGTCATTATTTGCACCCTTTTCTATCTACAGCACCCGATTCATGAAATCTTAATGTTTTCAGCCATCCTCTGTTTTCATGTTCTCTGGTCTTTCATTCAGGTTGGGAGAGCTCACCATCAACTTCAGGCGATTAAAGCACAATTAGAAGTCAGTGTGTCGGTGATTCGAGATGGGCATCCAATCACGCTGCACCCGGCAGCGATTGTCCCTGGAGATCTATTAATTCTAAAGGCAGGAGATTTCATCCCTGCTGATGCCCGTATTGTTGAAACTGATGGTTTGGTTGTTGATGAGGCACCGGTATTTGGAACGACAACAACCACGCAGAAAACCGATGAAGAGATCTTGACGCCGAATGTGCCACCCCCAAAACAAAGTAATATGGTCTTTGGCGGAACGTATGTCCTTGAAGGAGAAGCCCGAGCAATTGTTGTTAAAACTGGCAGTCAGTTGGAAATGTGCAAATCTGACCAGCGGGCGCCCGCGATCATGGACCTGGATGCCGAAGCAGAAGTGCAAATGAGCTTTTTTTACGATTATTTCCGAATTGCGGGGGCAGTATTAGGAGTGATAGCCGTTGGCGTAGCACTTCTATTTCGTGATCAAAGCCACCATTGGAGTGAACTTCTGTTTCTTGGATTCGGTTTTGTTGTCGCAGCAATTCCCGAGGGTATCGCGTCGACAAGTCGAGCCATCCTCACGCAACACGCATATAAAATCTTACAGAAGGGGATTGCGATTCGTAATCTGGTCAATCTGGAAAGGTTGAGCAAGCTCACAGCGGTCTGTGTTGATGAAGCGGGCAATTTCATGACGGAGGAAATGACTGCTTCGCACATTTTTGTAAACGATAGTCTCGTCGATCAGGATATATGGGAAGCTTGGTTACAATCCCATGATGAACATGTATCGGATGAAATTAAGGAAGATATAATTTCAGCGGTGCCGCTGGACTCCGACGTGCCGCAGGAATTCCCACTGCTAATCCTACTTGCGAGTCGTTGTATCGATAATAAAGGTGGGAGCAGCCTAGATGGAACTTCGACCGTGTGGGAAACAAGCATCAGCACTACACTAAACCGAATTGCTGAAAGAATGGGATTTGATTTGGAGCGCTACAATGCGGCTTTCACTAAGATTGATGAACAAATTCAAACATCGGAACGGCCATATAAAACGCTCGTTTTCGCACTCCAGGATGGAAGATTCTTAAAGCTGATGTTTGGAGAGGCAGAGTCAATACTGCAAACTTGTCATCGTATTCAACTTGATGGTAGTGCTAACTACATGAGTTTTGACCAGAAACAGGTGATACAACAGGTAATTGAATACCTATCAAACAGTCAGACTCGCGCTTTCGCTGTTGCGTACCGAAACCTAAACACGCTACCCTCCCAAGAGGAAACGCAACACAACATGACCTTTTTAGGCTTCATTACTTTTATGGAACAGGGATACCCTGACTCAAAGGAGATTGTCCAATCTAGCCTTGACGCGGGCCTCAAAATTGTCACGATAACTGATAGAAGCAGAAGGGCTGCCTTGGATATTGCCAAAGAACTTGCTATTGTTCAGGACAAACACGGTGTTATTACGCAGGAAGACTTGGATGAGTTCACTGATGAACACTATGAATCGGTTGTGAATCGCTTGCTTGTATATTGCAGTCCATCTATCGAACAGAAACAGAATTTAGTACAGCATCTAAAACGCCTAGGTTATGCTGTTGGATTTTGGGGAAAATCACCGCTCGATTTGCGGGCGATGCGAATGGCAGATGTCAGTTTTGCTTCTGCTGCCCGGGCATCTCATATTGTTCAGCATCGGGCAGGGTGTGTGGTGCTTGAAGAAGGCTTTAGCGTGATTGCAGATCTCATACGGCAGGTACGCGAGTCATATATCAATCTGAGGGGATCAATGCGTTGGCTGCTTTCTTGCAGCCTTACCCAGGTTATCACGCTTGTCATTGGATTCTCGCTTCCATATCTCGGTTTCTTTTTTCCTCCGTTACGTGACTTACCCATGCCTTTGAATCTGCTGCAGTTGTTCTGGATTCATCTTCTTGTTAATCTGATACCAGTTATGAGTTTGGGATATGATCGCATCCGTGGTGACTTCAGATATAGCAGACCTCAGAAGATTCCTCCCTTCCTATCACGAGCTGACTTCTGCGATGTGCTGCTGCGCAGCCTCGTCATCGCTTCAATGGCGATTTTTAGCTTTGTTTTTACATCTGTGATTTCAGATCCAACGCTGCAAAAACCTCATGCCGCGGCGCAAACGGCAGCATGCACAACGTTGATTTTGGGGCTGTTGATATCAAACTTCCAGTGTCACCGTCTCTTTTGGGAATCGGTCTTTCAAAGAATGAAGGCGAATCTGCCGTTATGTGTTACTATTTTGGCTTGTATGACGCTGCATCTATCCATAGTTTATTTACCCACAACGCAACAGATATTTGGCTTTGCTCCGCTCTTCTATGAGTGGCAATGGCTACTTCTATTCTGCGCCGTACTGCTATTTTTGCCATTAAACCTTACCATTCGTCGGCGTTAGGATTAAGCTACCAATGGCTTTGTCCAGCTATTAGATATGAATTGCCGACCCCACGCCTGTTCTATTCAGCAGTAGCATCCTCATCTGTCATTTTACGTCGCCTGCTGCCGTGAAGTGCCCTTATTAAAACATCGCGAAGCCGAATACCAACGATCTGCTCTTCACCAGGCTGAAGACTGAGAGAGAAGACCGTCAGTGGATCGCTATTGCGCTTGAGCGGTTTCCCATCAGGAGAAGTTGGAAGCGAGAATTCACCTACTCGCGTTACATAAGGGTTGTAGCTACACAGGACGGATATAGGTGGATCACCTTCTCGTAACTGCTGACCGCATTCGTCTACAGTAAGCCCAAATGCTTCTTCGTTCCAGCTCAGAGTTAGCTGCATAAAGCGGTTACTGCCAGTGCGAAGTTCAATTTTGGTGTCAACACCGGGTACGGATTCCACAAACGCCGCGATTTTCTTCAATATCTCTGTTTGTTCATGATATAAGGCATCAAGATCTATGGTCAGCCATTTTTCAAGCGCCGCCATACAACCAATGATCTCCTCCTTGCCCACCTTCAATGCACGGCATATCGCACCTTCAACTGGCGTTGCATTAGCGAGTGCCGCCTCAATAAGGTCGCGTCGTCCGAGTAGTAACCCACTGGCTTGGGGGCCCCGTAACCCCTTACCTCCACTGAACCCATATAGGTCTACGTCCATCTGTGCATACCTCCGGATATTATCAATAGGTGGAATACCACCTGCGGCGTCCACGAAGACGGGAATACCGATAGGTTTACATATCGAGACTATCTCGGAGAGGGGTGGTGAATCATGCGGATGCGGATCGGCGGAGTAACCTGTGCAAAGCATGGCTGTCTTATCGTTAACAGCAGCCTGCAACGCGTCTAGCGAACTAACCACCACCGGTTTTCCTCCCGCGAGGCGCAATGCACTGTCGAAAATGCTTCTCCCACCCCACATGATAACCTGGCCCTTAAGTCCAGTGGTATCGGGTAGCTGCCAAATTTTTTCCGGATCGGTGCCTGCGATACAGGCTGCTGTCGCTAATGCCATAGACCCGGCAGCACCAGACGAGATCAAACCGGATTCTGCCCCAGAAATCTCTGATAATCGTCTCCCGACCGCACGCTGTAGTTCAACTACATCAACCATATAGTGCGCTGCCTCATCCATCGCTCTACGCACCTCCGGCCACACCACCGTCGCGCTCAGAAATGTGAACGGAAGGTTGGCATTAATCAACGGCTTTACACCCAGACGAGTATAAACATTAGCATTGAAGCTATGATCTGTTCCTTGTTCCACCTGTTCTTTAATTGAGTAACCCATTTGTTCATTCCTTTGAATTCAGATGTACCTGTCTTCATGACGATTCAAGATCTTATCTAGCATGATACTGGCTGTATCCCCACTTATCCGGAGCGTTTTTGATCAAGAATCAGTCCGACAGCGCGAATGTGATTATAAGGATTCTCTGAATGATGTCAACGGGAAAGTCCAGTTCGTGCTACCGTGGACCATGAGAGATTAGCGAGTTACTTCAGGAAAGGGGTTGACTTAGCTGATAGATTGTTTTAATCTGTCAGGGCTTACGCACTCCAGATTGTAGTTGCCCGCCTGTCCCGAGAATCGGGGATTCATCGGGCGTTGGTAACGGTGTCCAGTTGCCTTGAATCCCGATTTATCGGGGCGGCGATGAATCGCCGAACTACCCCATTGATAAGGGGGACAGGGGGGGTGGTTTTAACCGTTCAACTGCGTAAGTCCTATCTGTTATCAGATTATAAACTTGAAGGAGGAAGCTAAAATGACTAAGAAAAAGTTAGGGGTGTTGGTACACGGCGCAGGTTGGGTATCGACACAACATATTAAGGCGTTTGAAACAAACTCCCACACAGAAATCGTTGCGATTTCGAGCCGAAAATTAACCAGCTGTCAAGCTCGCGCAGACGAGGCAGGATTAGAGGGGATTGGGCTTTACGATAACTATGAACAGGCTCTGAAGCATGATGGTGTAGATATTGTTTCGGTCTGTACACCCCAATATCTACATGCAGAAAACACGATTGCGGCAGCGGAGAGTGGGAGGCATGTTGTTATCGAAAAGCCGATCGCCAATAGTCTTGAGGAAATCAGAGCGATGCGCGACGCCGTCCGAACCGCGGGAGTAAAAACAATCGTCGGTTTTGTCTTGCGTTGGAATCCACTCTTTGAAACCCTCAAGGCAATGATTGCTGACAACGCGATTGGCGACATTTACTTTGCCGAAACGGACTATCAGCATGACATAGCTAGTTGGTGGACGGGTTACGAGGATGCCCGAAAGAAATCAACAGGTGTAAGTGCGATGATTACAGGTGGGTGCCACGCCGCTGATTCGCTTCGTTGGTTTGCTGCAAAAGGAGAGTATGAAGCCGCCGATCCTGTCGAAGTGTTCGCTTATTCCGGCGGTTATCGTAAAGGGCTTTCAGAGGAGTATGACTACTTTGCCTCCCAATGGCAGGAGGCACCGCCCTTGGAATATGACGATTTTGAAATTTGCCTCGTCAAATTTGCCAATGGTGTGTTAGGTAAAGTCTCCGTCAATTACGGTTGTATCATGCCCTACACATTTCCGCTTGAGATTTTTGGCAACCGGGGATCAATTAAGGACAATCGGATCTGGTCTCACAAGTATCCTGGACAAAATGGCTGGGTCGAAATTCCTGCCATCTTACCAGACAGTGCCGATGTCACGCACCATCCGTTCCAAGGACAAATGGATCACTTTGTCGATTGCATCTTGAACGACCGAGAATCGCACTGCAATCTGGAGGACGCGATTAAAACGCACGAAATTGCTTTTGCAGCTTTGCAGTGCTATGAAACAAAACAACCAGTACAGTTACCGCTGCTCTCCGGCTAATTTCTTTATCAATTCAGCGAACTGAGTCTGGGATTAGTCTTGTCCCTTCGTTGACAGCAATCCAGCCGGACGGAAACGCATTATAAGGATTAGGATGATGCCAAAAATCAAATAGCGCCATCCACCGAATTCGCGTAGGAGTTCACCTAAAATCCCTAAGACGCCGGCACCGAGAATTGATCCCTTGATGGTTCCCATTCCACCGAGCACAACCATACATAAGATGAAAATAGATTCCCAGAATTCAAATACGCCTGCGCTGATATTGACCTGAAATTGGGCGAAGAATGCCCCTCCAACCGCCCCGATCGCTGCGCTGACAGCAAAGGCAAGGGATTTGTACTCACGGAGGTTGATACCCATGCTCTCTGCCGCCCGCTCGTCCTCCCGAATGGCCGCCCATGCTCGTCCAACACGCGAATGCTGCAAACGATGCACAACGACTATTGTGAGAACTAACAAGATCAGGATATGGTAATACTGTTGCCAGTATTTGTTGAGTTCATAGCCAAAAAGGATAGGGGGTGGAATGTCGTTTACAAATCCGTTAGGACCACCGATGAGCCACTGCTCATTTTTCACAATTCTGAAGAGGAGTTCCGAGAACCCAAAGGTAACGATGGCAAAATAATCTCCTGTCAGACGCAAGGTAGGCGCACCACGTAATAGACCCCAGAGAGCGCCATGAACTGCAGCAAGTGGCAGCGCGATCCAGTAACTCCAACCGAGCCTCGCCATTAACAACCCCGCTGTATAACCACCGACAAGGTAAAATCCGACATATCCCAAATCAAGCAGTCCTGTGAATCCCGGCACGATGTTAAGCCCTAAAGCCAGCAGCATATAAAGGAAAGCCTGAACGACAACCCGGAGGATATAATCTCCGCTTGGGAGCGGTAGAGCGATGCCACGTTCATATAACAGATCGACAATACGGTCTGCGCCGTAGGATAGCAGCGGAAATATACACACCGCCGCAAGGAGGATAATGGTTTTGGAAGTAAATAGATTTTTTGGCATGTTGGTTTCTTGGATTAAGCTCGTGTTGCTGTTGATTTCCCCAACAATCCAGATGGTCGAAAGATAATAACGAGAATCATAATGATATAAGCAATCGCTAGGCGATACCCAGAAGATATGTAGCCAGCACCAAGAGCTTCAGCAACGCCGAGTACCACGCCACCAAGCATTGCGCCAGTAATGTTACCAATCCCTCCAAGCACAGCGGCGGCAAATGCTGCGACCCCTTTGTAGTAACCCATCGCAGGCTCCGTGACTTCACGCAGCCCAACCATGACACCGGCAACAGCTCCCAGCGCAGATCCAATCGCAAAGGTTACTGTGATTACGCGATTGGTATCAATGCCCATCAAGCTGGCTGCGACTCTGTTTTGAGCGCAAGCCCGCATCGCTTTCCCAATTTTCGTTAGGTGAATTAACCGGTTTAAACCAATCATCAAGCCCACGGCGAGCAAGATAATAAAGACATCCAAGAATGAAACTTGTGCCCCACCGGGTAAGGAGATAGCATTTCCCGTCAAGACCGTCGGTGTTGCTTCGACGGGAAATTTCCGCCATCTTGCACCCCAAATCTCTCGGGCGAGATTTTGTAGCACCAGAGACATACCAATGGCGGTAATCAGCGCGGAGAGACGCGGCGCGTTACGGAGTGGACGGTAAGCGACAAAGTCGATCAACATTCCCATCACAGCACACATAACCATGCTAAGCGGCAAGGCAACCCAGAAGGAAAGTCCAAAGGTCGTAACGCATAAGAAGGCGAAATACGCACCAAACATAAAAATTTCGCCGTGTGCAAAGTTGATGAGTTGGATGATGCCGTAGACCATTGTATAGCCCACCGCAATCAGGGCGTAGATGCCACCAAGCACGAGTCCATTAATAATCTGTTCCAGAAATTGGGCCATAAAGAAATTAAAAACTCCTACGACGTTATGTGTGAAGTGTAAAGTATCAACAGACGAGTCAGCGAAACAGAGCAAAAATTTTCACAGCAGCTACGTTAGACGCTGCCTTGCACATTACTCCATACCAAGCATCTGTTTTGCAGCAGGGACGAACTGACCATCTTGGACAATTTTAACATAAGCCGGCTTGGTGCAATCACCGTTTTCATCAAAATAGGTTAAACCTGTAATGCCGTCATATCCTTTCTCAGGACTGTTAATTGACGCTAAATGGTCACGAATGGCCTTTCGATTTTCGCCGCCCTTTTCAATCGCTTCGACAATCATGCCGACTGCATCATAGGTTAATGCCGCCCAAGTGTCGGGAGCAACCCCATGCATCTCCTTAAATGCTATCGCCATCTTTTGAGCTTTGAGGTCGTCGATCCTAAAGACAAACGGTGTGGTGACGTACGTACCTTCAGCCGCATCGCCGGCAATTTCAAGAAAATCTGGGGAATCGACACCATCCGCACCAAAGAGTTGTGCGGCGATGCCTACCTCACGAGCTTGTGAAGCGATTAATCCCGCCTGACTGTACAACCCTGAGAGAAAAATCAGATGCGGTTGCTTCGCTTTAATGCTTGTCAATTGCGCCTTAAAGTCGGTGTTATCCCGATCATACGCTTCCATCCCAACGATTTCCAGTCCAAGTTCTTTGGCCTCAGCAGTGAAACTGTCTTTAAGGCCGCTCCCATAGTCATCGTTATCAAAGAAGATGGCAACTTTTTGGATGTCCCCTAATACGTTTTTGATATACTTCGCTGCAAAGGCAGCTTGAAAATCATCACGGTAGATATTTCTAAATGTCCACTCGCTTCCCGCAGCAACATTGACATTGGTAGAGCCGGGCGAGAGCTCAACAATACCAGCACGTTTATAGATCGGTTTACCCGCTAATGAGCAGGCACTATTGAAGTGTCCAACCACCGCAAGAATTTGCCGATTACTGGCGATTCGCTCTGCAACTAAACTGGCTTCTTTATCTTTGCCAGCATCGTCCTCAAAGATAAGGGTTAGTGTTTTACCGTTGACGCCACCGGCAGCATTAATCTCTTTTGCCTTGAGCTCCGCACCACGCTTAATCATCTCCCCGAAAGCAGCAACAGAGCCGGTATAGGGACCCGCAACAGCGATTTTAATCTCATTTGTAGTTTCGCATCCGGTAAATGCAAAACCGATAATCATAACAAATGTCGTGAGAAAAATGACAAGCAAAACGGTTGAACGTGCTCTGCTTTTCTTCATATATACCTCCTTGATTAATTCATCTTCAGAGAAAAAATTGTCAGCAATGAAATCACGATCAATTCTTCATTACCGACAATCTAAGCAATTCTATCTATGGTGAATTCTAAAAATAATAGGACTTACGCACTCCAGATTGTAGTTGCCCGCCTGTCCCGAGAATCGGGGATTTATCGGGCGTTGGTAACGGTGTCCAGTTGCCTTGAATCCCGATTTATCGGGGCGGCGATGAATCGCCGAACTACAGGGCTTTGACCGTTCTACCGTTTGGTAGGCGCTGTTTCTAACTGCGCCTATTCAGTGCGGTTCCCTAACCGCACCGGTTTGGAGTGTCCAATTAATTCTAAAATCTACTATAATCTTATCAAAGATTTCATTATTTTACACTGACAACTTGCCGAAAATCAAACACGAAATCGGATTTTGACCGCTTTTTTTTCTTCTTTTTGATAATCTGAACTTCCGGCAAGATAACCTTTACATCCGTCACGCCAATGTCAAGTCTATCAAACACCAAAAGTCCCTCACGCTGCGCTCCTGAGAAAAGTTGGCCGCCATCGAATACAGTCTCACGCGCAACCAACCGTTCGTGATCCGCAGCAGCCGGATCCGGATAGTAATCATACACCCGATACGGTGTGTAGGGGTGGCGGCGACCATACCGATAGCCTAAACGATCATTATACGGGTGGTGGTAGTAACGGTAAGGACTCCGATAGTAAGAACGTGGGTAAGGATAACGATATCTAGGGGCATAGAATGCCACTGGTCGCGGTCTCACGTTCTCGTAGAGTTCTTTGAAGTAATCGTAGGGAAGAGAGGCATACTGCTCACCGTTTAGATCGATCAAAATCGCTGTCGGGTCAATGATGACGCGCGAATTGGATTCGTTTTCAATGAAGATGCCAAAAACGGTGTACAGCGGTTCGACATTACCCCAACGGTCAATCCCAAGATACGGATTAATCCGTGGATCTTCTGTTAGTTCAAATAGTTCCACTTCATCGAGTGGTTCAATCGTAATTTGAACATCGTGCTGTTCGACCGAGATAGAGCCTGTCTGTACATCAACTTGTGCCCGCTCCCTGCCTGCAACAGGCTCCATATAAATTTCAACCTGCGGCTTTGGTGCACATCCCACTGAAATGCTGATGGCTGTGATAAGAGCAAAGATGCCAAAGAACTGTCGGTACATCATTTTTTCCCTCCTTAAAATTAGGTACATGGGTTTGGAGACGTATCAACTTATCAGCATTGGTGGATAACGCAATATTGGTGGTTTCGCAAAAATACTTCTAGCTTCCCGCTAAACCTTTATAGTTTAACACACAACATAGGGAATTGCAATTGCATTCTAACCAGCTTTTCCGATTGCCTTTAGATCGGTGGGTCTTGTATAATTTGTTAAATGAACTCTCGGCGGGAAGATATATCATGAACTTAAACAAAAAACGCATTCTCTTGCTCTTACCCACGAAGACGTATCGCGCGGAGGCGTTTCTCTCAGCTGCTTCACAGTTGGGCGTAGTGATCGCGATTGGATCGGATCAGCCGCAAACGTTGTCTGAATTGTCACCTCGAAAGTCTTTAGTCCTTAACTTTAGTAAACCTGAGCAGGCTACTAAAGAAATTCTTGCGCTTTCCCAAACCCATCCAATTGATGCTATTGTGGGAGTTGATGATGGTACGACAGTTTTGGCCTCAATGGCTGCGAAGGCGTTGGCTCTACCTCATAATTCCGTGGAATCTGCCCGTATGACCCGCAGTAAGTACGAGATGCGGAAAGTAGTTGCTGCAGCGGGAATCCCCTCACCCCGCTTTGAACTGGTTTCAATCGACACCGATCCAGCGGAAGCTGCAAGGTGCATAAGTTTTCCATGTGTCCTCAAGCCTCTCTGCCTTTCAGCAAGTCGGGGTGTCATCCGTGCAAATGACCCAGAGGAGTTTGCGGCGGCATTTCGGAGGATCGTTGACATTTTAGAATCACCTGACCTTCAAGCACGGAAAGATCCCCGCACACAGCAAATTCTTGTTGAAGGCTTTATACCGGGAATAGAAGTAGCTCTTGAAGGTATCCTAACTCAGGGGCAACTCAAGGTGCTCACTATTTTTGATAAACCCGACCCACTAGACGGACCCTTCTTTGAGGAAACGCTCTACGTCACCCCTTCTCGGTTACCAGTTAGTATTCAAGACGATATCATATCCTGCACAGCACGAACGGCAGACGCGCTCGGATTGCGGGAAGGTCCCGTCCACGCCGAGCTGCGAGTCAATGATGATGGCGTATGGATTATTGAGATCGCTGCTCGGTCAATTGGTGGGCTTTGTGCGCGGACGTTGCGCTTTGGCACGGGAATTTCGCTGGAAGAACTTATCATTAGGCACGCTATCGGGATGGAGGTTGAATCGTTGCAGCGTGAACGGCAGCCCGCCGGTGTGATGATGATTCCCATTCCCAATGCCGGAATTTTGCGAGAGGTGCGGGGCAAAACAGACGCGGAACAGGTTGCAGACATCGAGGAAGTTACCATCAGTATACCGATTGGGCAGGAAGTTCTTCCGCTGCCGGAAGGCGCCAGCTATCTCGGTTTTATCTTTGCGAGAGGCGAAAATCCTGAAAGTGTCGAAGCCTCCCTACGCGAGGCACATCGTCGGCTAGAGTTTGTCATCGCAATTGAATGACTCTAATTTACAGAGCAATTTTGTAGGTTGGGTTGAACGGCAACCCTCGTTCCCCGGTAGGTGCAGTTTCCAACCGCACCGTGTTCAATCCAACCCGGTAGGGGCGGTTTCTAACCGCACCGGTGCCGACTCGTCGAGCATCTCCCGATATATCGGGATCCTCGGAACGGGACTCGATAAATCGGGATTTGGAGTGTCTCATTAATTCTAAGGTCCACTATAAGTAACTGAGGGGTGTGCATCATTATTGTCTGAATCAGGATTCTCAGGTTTCTTAATCCCGATGTATCGGGGATTTAAGGATTTTCAGGATAGCAACTGGAACATGAACCTGGACTATTTTAGAAAGGGACAGGGTGCATTTAGCCCCAGTTTTGAATCCCGATTTATCGGGGCGGGGCGACATGTTTATAGCAGCACCAAATCCCTACAGAACCAAGCCCCAACGGGGTGACATGTGTATCCAAACGCAGGAATGTAAGAAGATCGAGTGAACCAACTAATGATTCAATGAACTCCCCCGATAAATCGGGATATAAAGTAACTTGAACAATGTGGAAAGGACTTTGTCCCTAACTAAGCACCCAAGGTTATAATCATAGCAAGTAAGACTCTAACATTCTATACTACAGAAAGGCAAGGTGAGGTCAATGATACGCGCTGGTGTCGGACATAGCCTCAGTGCTTCAGGGGCTGAAGCCGCTACTCAAGCCACCACAACAGCAATGGGGGCGGCAAAATTGGCGAAAGCAGATCTTGCATTTGTTTTCGCAACGGGGGACTATCAAAGTGAATATATGCAGCTGTGTGAAGAAGTACAGAAAATATCTGGTTGCGAACACCTGATTGGTTGTAGCGGGATGGGTGTCCTCACCTCGGACGGAGAGTTTGAAGGGAAATCTGTTGTCGCTGTCCTCGTGCTACGCTCAGATCAATTGTCTGCCCTCTCTTTCTGTGTGTCTGAAGATGGGGTGTCGCCTGTCGGCACAACCATACGCAATCAGATACAGCCAGAACTGCGTGAAAATTCACTCTTGGTCGTTCTGCCCGATGTGCGCTGCGTCCAACCTGCTGAACTTATCCAACAGATCGGAGGGAATGGAGATGCACTCCCCATCGTTGGTGGCGCTGCATCCGGAGATCCGATGAGCGGTCAAATGCACCAATGGTGCGGGACGGAAATTGCCGAGTCGAGTGTCGCAGGGGTGCTGCTGACAGGGGATTTCCACACCGAGATCGGCGTCGCACAAGGGTGTCAACCCATTGGAAATCCAGTTGAAATTACTCGCGCAGAGGACAACCTGATCTTTGAGTTAGATGGTAGGTCAGCGGTAGAGGTGTTACAGGAATCGCTTGCACTGCTGACCGAGGAAGATATACAGCGCTCAGGTAGAATGATTTTCATCGGCATTGCGATGGATACATCAAATCGGTCCCCAAAGCCGGGCGATTACCTGATTCGTAACGTCACGGGCATCGATCCACAAAGTGCTGCAGTCGGAGTTGCAGAGAGAATCGAAACGGGGCAAATCGTGCAATTCCACCTTCGTAACCCTTTTGCTGCTTCAGAAGATATTCATGCCATCGTGAATCGGCTGCACGAAAGCGCGCAGGCACATCCGCCGGCTTTCGGGCTTTACTTTAATTGCTTAGGCAGAGGCACGGGATTATACGGTAAAGCAAACCACGATATCCAGATTATCAAGGAGAAATTCCCAGACCTGCCGATTATCGGTTTCTTCGGAAATGCTGAATTTGCTCCTATCGGCAACCGAAATTTCGCACACGCATACACAGGTGCACTTATCCTCTGCTCAGAGACCTAAGAATCGAGTGGGTATATGGGCAGCACGATGCAGGAAGCGTGATTCATCTCATGATAGATGGTATTTTCGGCGATATGCCACCGCCTATCATTTGGATCGCCGGTGTTACGGTTGATGTCAAAGTTTGGGAAATTGCTACTACAAATATCGAGGCGAATTCGATGGTTCACCGCAAACAGGTTGGCGGATGGCTCAAGCGGAATCTCTATCTGATATATCTTCCCCGGTTCCATCAGCTTCGATGTCTCCCACCCTTCCCGATAGCGTGTACGGAGGATACCTTCGGATACTGGAAAGGCGTAACCCGTCGGATAATCGGAACTTGGTGGATAAAAGTCTATCAGTTTCACGAAAAAATCGGTGTCGGGCGAATCTGACGATACCCATAGATTGACCTTTATGTTTCCAGCGATTCTCACGTTTTCGGATAGCGGTTGAGTCTGGAAGACCAATACATCTGGACGGGAGGCTATCGGCATACCCGGAATCCCGTGCCCCGGCAAGGTTTCCAATTCAATCTGATCGCATGGTCCCATCCCAGAGAACCCTCCCGCAGCTGCCGGTCCGTACGGGATGATACAGCGACCGTTACTGGAAACCGTATTCCGTGGATCATAGGTGTAGGTCGTCCATGCGTTTTCCTGACTTGGTTCTTCCTCTGATAAGGCACCATCTCGGTGTAGGTAGAATGGTGTCGGCTGGACGCCTTCGGGGGGCCAAATGTCGCCGTAACGCCACTCTCCCCCGTGCTTCAACCTTCCGTCACTATCGCTCCCTCCGTCCCCGCCTCCCATTGCAAACACCTTGACCGGCGTTCCTATATCAGCGCTCCGTTCACCCTTGAGCCAACGGTCAAACCACGCCAACTCCAACTTTAAAAAATCATCGTAGGTGTGGATGCTACCTGCTGTCCCAAAATTGACATCCCCACACGACGAGTTGAAGTTGTTATGCGTCCAGGGACCGACAAGGAGGTACTGGTTTTCTCGCCCCATCTTTACCATCTGCTGGTAACCGTCGATAATGGTGCGCGGATACCAGTCATACCAGCCAACAACCCATAGGATAGGAATCTCCGGAAAGCATTCAAAATACTCGTCCATCGCAAAACCGGGTTGACGCCAAAAATCTGTATAGTCGTAGTTTTCAAAATACAACTGAAAGACAGCATCTTCATATTTGGGCACAATACTGAGCGGGGTTTGTCCACGTTTCCACGGAATCCGTGAAGCCCAATTCAGAAAGTTCTGACCCGAACTCATTGTCCGAACCGCTTCGGCGATGGCAGGATCGTGTTGTGCCTCTTGGCTGGTTATCGCTGTTTCAAGGACCCACTTCAAAAGTCCCAAATGAAGTGCCCCACCCACACGCATACTGTAATGATACGCATTGATGGGCCCCTCATACGGGATAATTGTGGCTAATCCCGGTGGATTCTGCGTCGCTGCGTGAAATTGCACCCAAGCCATGTGAGAGCAGCCATACATACCCACCTTCCCATTGCAAGCGGGATAATTTGCGATCCATACCACTGTGTCGTAGCCATCTTGAGGTTCATCTCGAAACGGGAAGAAATCGCCTCCGGATTTGAAGCGACCACGGCAGTCCTGCACCACCGACAGATAACCGTGCTTGGCGAAGAAACTCCCCATGTTCTCATAACTTTCTTTCTTATAGGGTGTCCGCTGCAAAACCGCGGGAAGGTCACCTTCCAGCGGACGCCCATTTTCCGCAGGAAAGTAGAGATCTGCGACTAAACTCACGCCATCTCGCATAGGGACCATAACATCCCGCACAACAACAACGTCCCATGTCTTTTGTCTACTCATATTTTTCCTACTTGCCTTTTCTACTCTCATTTTGGTACACTAGACATATTCATAACCATCTTTAAGCAATTATAGAAAATCGCTAAAACAGACTATATCCACTTTGGAGGAGATATTGATGAGCCTTACCAGCACGGAACTGCAACAGTTTAATGAGGAAGGATATGTAGTTAAACCCGGTGTCTTTTCAGCAGAAGCCCTACGACCAATCCAAGATGCACTTAGTGAAATTGTCGATACAGAGGCGAAACGTTTGAAATCTGAGGGTGTGTTGGAAGACATCTATGTCGACGAACCTTTCGGTAATCGTCTGGGGCGTATAAGCCGATCCAACCTCGACGCTGCGACAGAGATTACCAGAGCTGTCATGGGGTCAGGCGGCGGCGGTTTTAGGGGGGCATCAATGTTCGGTATGCTCACCCATCCTCCCTTACTGTCTTGCGTCGAAAGCCTTATCGGTCCCACCATTATCGGTGCTTCGGCGTACCGCATCCGTCCGAAGCTACCCGAATGGGAACGTGGTGAGGTACCGTGGCATCAAGATTCCGGATATTTCCTCCCCCACTGTGATAAACATCTGCTCGTCACCTGCTGGATTCCCCTCGTTGATTCAAACCGTAAGAATGGTTGTCTCTACGTGATGCCAAAGGTACATCGACAGGGAGTTTTTCGGCATTATACCGGGGGACATGGTGGATACCTTGAAGTGCCTACCGATGAATTCCCCGACACAGGACCCGTTCCAATAGAGATGAAGGCGGGGGATGTGCTGTTTCTAACCAACCTAACACCACACGCCTCGTTTGAAAATTACAGCGAACAGGTGCGCTGGAGTGTGGACCTGCGCTATCAAAACGCCGAAGCCCCAAACAACGCAGACGAAGGCCCAGAATCCTATACACCGGAACGGGAAACGGTTACGATGGCATGTTACCCACCAGAAGCCGATTTTGTCCTGCGTAACCCCGCACACCCGGAGCAGGAGGTTCGCAGCCCCGACGAATTCCGTAAAATCCGAGAGCGTTTTCACGGAGCGGGCGCATACCATCCCGGTCGGGGATGGACACGGCTTGAAGATAGAGACATTTGAAATCGTCAAAGCCCCAGTAGGGCGGAATCTGTATAGAATCCTTCCACCGAACTAAGCAGAAGTAGAGGAAAAAAATTCCATGACAGCCCTAGGCAAAGATAAAATTCGTCCTATTGGGCGAATTCTGCAATATGCACCAGCAGCAGTAGCTTTTTTCTTTGCGCTATCTTTTTGGCGCAAAGGGTTCACTGAAGGTGCTATTGTTACAGGATTGATCGGTATCGGTTTTTTATTACTGATCGTTTTGCTACATGTTATCGAAAAAATCACAGGAAACACGAAACGGTTTGTGCTTGTATGTTCAATCCTTGTTATTGCTATTGGGGGGTATTTTTTGATTGATGGGAATATCTATATGGGCATATCTCAGATAGCGATCGGTATGAATTTGATATTTGCGTATCTCTTGAAGGGGAAGTGGCAGCATATCTGCTGCGCTGCTGCTCTTGGAATCGCTGTGGGTGCCATGATCTTAGAGGAGATCAACGACAACAAACCACATGCTATTGAGAGAGAAGTAGGCCTACAACAGGAAGCCACAGGCAGAAGGTACTTCCGCGCCTGATACCCACCCGTACTGAATGACACTACCCTGTCTTCGGGCTGAATATCTCTAACTGCCACTAGCTTACGAAGTATCGTAGGTTGGGTTGAACAGTTGAAAGCGACTCACTATCAGATACAGTCGAGTTTTTGCCTTTCAACACGACGTTCATACAGTAGCGAAAGTGAAACCCAACACTCACTACTATTCCCCCAGATACGCCTGCCGGACTCGCACATCGTTGAGAAGTTCTGTTGATGTACCTTCAATAGCTATCTCCCCGGTCTCCATAACATAGCCGCGATGGGTGGTCTGTAAGGCGAGATACGCGTTCTGCTCAACCAGAAGAATAGTGGTGCCTTGGTTATTGATTTCTTGGATTATCTCAAAAATTTGCTCAACCAGAAGTGGGGCTAATCCGAGCGAAGGTTCATCAAGAAGGAGGAGGCGGGGATGTGACATTAGAGCGCGACCGATAGCCAGCATTTGCTGCTCGCCACCGCTTAACGTCCCGCCCTGCTGAGTTCTTCGCTCACGCAAAACCGGAAAAAGATCAAAAACCCGATCAAGATCTTCTCTAATAACGGGCGTATCCTTGCGCCGGAATGCACCAAGTTCAAGATTGTCTAACACCGTCATTTCGGGAAAGATGAGTCTTCCTTCAGGTACTTGCGAAATTCCCAATTCAACCCGCTTTTCTGCAGAGGTATCGGTTAAATCGTCCCCCTCAAAGGTAATTGTCCCTTCCACGGGGCGATGGATGCCCGATATCGTCATTAGTGTCGTTGATTTGCCCGCCCCATTTGCGCCAATTAGACAGACCATTTCCCCTTCTTCAACGTAAAGGGAGACACCCCTGATAGCGCGAATATTGCCATAGTAGGTGTGAATATCGTTAAGTTTGAGCATCGTAGGATTCCCCAAGGTAAGCTTTGATTACACGCTCATCGTTTTGTACGGTTTCAGGTTCCCCGGCACTAATCTTTTCTCCTTGAGCGATTACAGTGACCCAGTCTGAAATCTGCATGACCATTTTCATGTCATGTTCGATTAACAAAATCGTAATTCCTTGTTCACGGATGGCATGGATGAGTTCTATCAACTGTTGTGTTTCCTGTGGGTTCATGCCCGCCGCCGGTTCATCTAAAAGAAGTAGTTCGGGGCCCATCGCTAACGCCCGTGCAATTTCAATCCGCCGCTGGTCGCCATAGGAAAGATTGCCGGCAAGCTGGTCCCGAAACCCTTCCAGTCCCACGAAGCTAAGTTGTTGAAATGCATGCGACGTGATGTGTGATTCTTCCTGACGTTGTCCTTGGTTACGGCTGACTGAACCCCAGAATCGGCTTTTTGACCGACAGTGCCTGCCTATTTTCACATTATCCAAGACTGTCAACTGCGAAAACAGGCGAATGTTTTGAAATGTCCGTGCCATCCCAATTTCCGCAATCTGATCAGGACGCAGCCCAACAATGTTTTGATTCTGAAACTTGACGTTCCCTTCGGATGGAGGTTCCAGTCCTGTGACACAGTTAAAAAGTGTCGTTTTGCCTGCGCCGTTAGGACCAATGAGACTGGCAATCTGCCCTTGTTGCACAGATATATCAACATTTGACACGGCGGTCACCCCGCCAAAATGCTTGGTCAGGTCGGTAATCTCAAGAATCGATGTTGTTTCGTTCATAGTTTTTATCTACATTTGGAAAAAGTTGAGGGGAGGAGTTATGCCTGATATCCACCTGTATTGAACAGCACCACTCTGTTTTCGGGCTGGATGTCCTTAGCTTCCACCAGTTTGCAGAGCCCTGCAACTGTCGCCGCACCTTCTGGACAAGCCAAAATCCCTTCGTGTGTTGCTAGAGTTGCCATCGCCTCCTGTATCTCATCATCGGTGACCGCTATTGCAGCCCCACCACTCTGGTAGATAGCGTCAAGAATTAGAAAATCACCAACTGCTTGTGGCACTCTCAAACCCGCTGCAGTTGTTTGGGCGTTTGCCCACGGCTCGGCTTCAGTTGCCCCGTCCTGCCACGCTTTGACGATTGGGGCGCAGCCGGACGATTGTACGGAGATCATGCGTGGACGTTTCGCATCAATCCACCCGATGGCTTCCAACTCTTGGAAAACCTTCCACATTCCGACAATCCCTGTACCCCCGCCGGTCGGATAGATGATGACATCGGGGAGTTCCCAATTCAACTGTTCCGCTATCTCAAGGCCCATTGTCTTTTTCCCTTCAACACGATACGGTTCCTTGAGCGTGGAAACGTCAAACCACCCTTCATCTGCCTTGCGTTCAGCAACGATTTTTCCTGCATCCGTAATCAATCCATCAATGAGGGTAACATTTGCACCCGCGAGTTGACAGGTATTACGGTTAAACGGAGGCGCATCTTGAGGCATGAAAATGTGTGCCGCCATCCCCGCTTGGGCTGCGTAACTGGAGAGTGCGGTCGCTGCGTTACCGGCGGACGGGATTGCAAGTTTGGTCAATCCAAGTTCTTTGGCTTTAGAAACTGCCATTGCCAAACCACGTGCCTTGAAGCTGCCGGTCGGTAAACGGGACTCATCTTTCACCCATAAGGTTTCAAGCCCTAACGAGGCAGCAAGCCGTTGTGCTGACAGGAGCGGTGTGATCGCCTCATTGAGGGAAACAATGTAGCGCGAGTCAACCACAGGAAGGAGTTCGGCATATCGCCACATTGATGGATCACGTTCCGATAGGGAAGCCTTATCCCAAGTTTGAGCGATTTTATCCAAGGCATAACGCGCAAATAGCGGCTTCCCGCACTCCGTGCACAGGTTCTGTGGGAGGTTGGGATCATAGATTTGGGCGCAATGGCTGCATTCCAAGTGAATAAAATAACTCATAGTGTTCCCAGCAGTTTCAGAATTAACCCTTTCATACTATGAAGTCGGTTTTCTGATTGATCAAACATAATCGATCTCGAATCTTCAACGATTTCACCGGAAATCTCATAACCGCGGTGAGCGGGCAGACAGTGCATGACCAGAACATCCTGTCCTGCGAGTAACTCCGCATTCAGCTGGTAGGGAGAAAGGGTCTTAATGCGTCGTTCCTTCTCCTCCTTAAACGCCGGATCCGTGAAAAACTCCATATCCACCCATGTGTCCGTATAAACAACATCGCTGCTTGCAACCGCTTTGTGGAGTTGATTTGAGGTTCTATAAGTGCCTGCTTTACGCGCTGCTTCATAAAGTTCCTCATCGACGGCTGCCGGATTCATCTCCGGTGCAACAACAGTTACCTCCATACCCGTCTTCAGCCCGGCGGTAATCAGCGAATTGCACACGTTATTGTGCACACCGATATAGGTGAGTTTAATTCCTTCAATGCGTCCAAATTTTTCCTGAATTGTCATCAAATCACCGAGTGCTTGTGTCGGATGGTAACGGTCGCAGCAGCCATTGATGAGCGGAACCGTCGCACTCTCGGCTGCCTTCACTACATCGGCATGTTTAAGGAAACGTGCGAGAATTGCATCTGAGTAAGCAGATAACACGCGGATTTCATCGCCTAAATCTGCAAGCGCGAAGTTAGTAACGCGCCAATCTAGATAAACTGCATGGCCACCCAATTGGGTCATGCCGACTTCCCCAGCACAACGGGTTCGGGTTGAGGTCTTCTGGAAAAGCATAGCGAGACTACGCCGACTGGTCGTATTCGCATATCGTTCTGGATTGTTTTTGATTGCGATACTGCCTTCGACAACCTCAACCACATCTTCCGTTGACCAGTTTTTTAGTGAAACAAGATTCATGATAGATCTCCCAAAAGTTTGAAAGCCATGATTATACTGCATGGCAACCCCTATGTCAAGCCAGAATAACCCTAAAAAGGTTTGACACTGAAACATACTTCTGCGAAAATAAAGATATGTCCAATTGCTGCCTATCTGCCCATCGTTCAATCAATCCCATACGCAGCCAGAAAACCTGAGGGATCCAACCAATGGGTAAAATCAAACTCCAACTTTACACGAAAGCGGATTGCCCCCTTTGCGATGAAGCGAAGGAATTACTTGAGCTACTTGCAGCGCAATTTCCCATCCAGATCGAAGAAATTGACATCACGGCGAACTTGGGACTGTTCACAAAATATAAAGAGCTGATCCCTGTGCTTGAGTTGGAAGGAAAACGGTTGTTTGTCCATCGAATCCATGCAAAAGCCCTCAAGCGCAAATTGATGCGACAGCGCCTGCGTCAGTGGTTAATACAAAAAGGGTGGACACGTAGAAAATAGCCTACAAGCGATCTGTCTGACCTGCCCCCTATCTTATCTTGCTAAAGTCAAGGCATTTGTTGACTGACTCTCCACTTGACACTTCTATAAATATGTGATAGACTTTGCCATGCAAACATGACTGTATCAACTATCGATGCTTACATCAAATGTTTAGGAGGAGGTTTGCTTTTATGGCAGATGTAGGAAGTGCAGCACCTGATTTTACACTTACAGGCTCTCTCGGTTCCGAGGATACAGAAGTTTCTCTAGACAACTTCAAAGGAAAGAATCTGGTGGTGATATTCTATCCGCTAGATTTCTCCCCGGTTTGCTCCGAACAGATTCCTGATTTTAATACAAAGATTGATGAGATTCGTGCGAAAAACGCTGAAATCATCGCAATAAACCGCGATTCAGCGTTTGCACACAAAGCATGGAGTGTACATCTTGGCGGCGTTAAGTTCCCACTCTTATCAGACATGAATCTTGAGGTATCAAAACAGTTTGGGATGGCGCTTGAAGCGGTCGGCATCACGAACCGCGGTGTTATCATCATTGATACGGAAGGAAATATCGCGTTCAAGCATGTCGAAGATGCGCCACCGGACAACACCCTTGCTGTGAATCAGGTGTTGAGTGAACTTGATAAATTGAGCTAAATCGATATTCCGAATCCAATCTTAAACACTAAAATAATCAACGGGCTTCAGAGATTTAATCTTTGAAGCCCGTTTTTTTATTGGAGATTGTCTCTGTCACTGGGAAAGCAACGAAGAAATGCACAATGGTTTCGGCAGCCTGTTCATGTTCAATTGTTGGATATTTTGGATTGAGTGCCATACACTTCTCACGTTTCTATCCTATGCATCACAACCAAATTATCCCGATGAATCACTTCGTTATAAGAGTAATAGCCGAGTAGCTTTTCAATTTCGCTGGTCTGCTTGCCCATAATCCGTTTCAACTCGTGAGTATTATAATTAACAAGCCCTCTGGCGAGTTCAATACCGTCTTCGTCCCGACAGGAGACGGTGTCCCCATGAGTAAAGTTCCCCTCTACCCGTTGAATTCCCGATGGCAAGAGACTTCTACCATGATGGACCAACGCACGACGCGCCCCACCGTCCACAAACAGATAGCCCTTCGGTGGGCGTGAATAGGCAATCCACCGTTTCCGTCCTGACATCCGTTCCTGTGGAAGGAACAATGTCCCAATCTTTTCACCTGCCAATATTCGGTTGACAACTTGAGGTTCGGTGCCATTTGCAAGCACCATCATCTCACCCGATCCAGTCACAATCTCGGCAGCGTGTAGTTTCGTAGCCATGCCGCCGGTGCCACTTTGGCTGCCCGCGCTTCCCGCTGATCGTTTGAGTTCATCGGTAACATCATAGACGAGGCTAATCAATTTTGCTTTTGGGTCTCTACGAGGGTCTGCGGTATAAAACCCATCTTGATCCGATAAGATAATTAGCAGATCTGCCTCTGCAAGATTGGTCACATACGCCGACAGCGTATCGTTGTCACCAACCTTAATCTCTTCTACCGCGACGGTATCATTTTCGTTAATGATGGGCAGGACACCAAGTCGCAGCAGCGCTCGTAACGTGTTGCTCATGTGTGTATAACGCTCGCGGAAATTAAAGTCATCCTGCGTCAGCAGCATCGTCCCCGTGATCTGGTTATATTGCGAAAACCGCTGCTCATAAGCGTGCATCAAGCGGGTTTGTCCAACTGACGCCGCTGCCTGTAAGCCGGGGAGCGTTTGTGGGCGTTGTGTAAGTCCCAATCTTCCTGTCCCCGCAGCGATTGCACCGGAGGTGACGAGAATAATCTCTTTGCCCTTTTGTTTTACTGATGCAAGATCTTGTACCAATCCATCCAGACGGTCAGAATTGAGATCGAAGTTTTTTGAAATGGTTGTGCTGCCAACCTTCACAACGACTCGCCGAGCACGCGCTAACAGTTGACGAGGTTCAGACTGTGTTGATTTCATCAGAGCTATATGTAAACTCGAAGGCATCAACCTGAACAGTGTCACCGTCTGCGATGCCAGCTTTAACGAGCGCATTCAGGACGCCCATTTTTTTTAGTTTTCGATGGAGGAGCACCAATGCCTGATCATTTTCCATATCGGTCATGAGAACAGCGCGACGCGGCTCTTCACCACGCACGATAAAACGACTTGCCTGCGTGATAAGTTCAAATCGTTCATCAGCTTTAGGGAAGTGAAAGGTTGGTTTAGATTCTGCAACTTCTTGGCTCTCACGAATCCGTTCATTTATCCGCTGCAAGAGTTGATAGGTCGCTCTGATTAGCCGATCTACCCCTTCACCCGTGACGGCAGAGATTGGAAAGAGACGCCGTTTGCCGAAGTGATCTTTGACCCTTTGCAAATTGGTCTGTCCTTCTGGAAGGTCAATCTTATTAAGGACAATTAACTGTGGTAGGCGGGTTAAGCGGCGGTTGTATCGTTCGAGTTCTATGTTTATCTGTTCGTAATCTGTAATTGGATCGCGCCCATCAACGGAAGCAATATCAACGACATGGAGGAGCATCTTCGTGCGCTCAATATGCCGCAGAAAATCATGGCCCAGTCCGGCACCTTCGTGCGCACCCGCAATGAGTCCGGGAATGTCCGCAAGCACAAAGTTGCGTTCAGGATCGACTCGAACAACCCCTAGGTTGGGAGTCAGCGTTGTAAAAGGATAGTCTGCAATCTTCGGTTTTGCCGCGGAGGTTCGGCCGAGCAGTGTCGACTTGCCTCCATTTGGATAACCGACCAATCCAACGTCTGCAATTAATTTGACTTCCAACGCAATAGTACGTTCTTCCCCGGGCTCCCCCTTTTCAGCCACGCGCGGTGTTTGAAAGGTACTGCTCTTGAAGCGTGCATTTCCCTTGCCCCCAATTCCACCACGTGCGATGACTGCACGCTGCCCCACCGTTTTCAGGTCGGTGATGACCTCCTCTGTTTCCGGTTCCCTTACAATGGTACCAGCTGGGACTTTGAGAATTCGGTCTTCGGCATCTGCACCGTGCCTCAATTTCCCCATGCCGTGTTGACCATTCTCAGCAACTTGATGGGGCGTGTATCGCAGATCAATGAGCGTACTTATTCCCTCGGCGACTTCCAAGATAACACTGCCGCCTTGTCCACCATCGCCCCCATTGGGACCGCCTCGTGGTACAAATTTTTCACGACGAAAGCTAATGCATCCATTTCCGCCGCTACCAGCCTTCGCAACGATTTTTGCAGTGTCTGTGTTCATGATTTGCTCACACCCTTACTTGTTACAACGCATAGTAAATAGTAAATAGTGGACGGAACAAAAAAATAGAGAGTAGGGAAAATCGGAGGACTCGTTAGGGATATAGGAAAGAGATTTCGGAGGCTTAGTGTCAATTCATCTGGACAATTGCTCCAGCGGAATCAATGGGTAGTACCTTGATGTCGCAAGAAATCTGATTTCGCGCAAATGCTTCACTCATTTGCGTGCCGACCTCTTGCGTCGATGTTGTGCAGTAGGCTGCAACGCTTGGACCTGCTCCACTCAGAGCCACACTCAACGCGCCTGCACACATCGCAGATGCAGCCACATCATCAAAACCAGGGATCAGAGCACTTCGGTACGGCTGATGGAGTCGATCTGCCATGGCAAACTCTAACATCTCTAGTTTGCCTGATGCAATTGCTGCCACTAACATTGAAGAACGGCTCACATTGTGAATAGCATCAGCGAAAGCGACCGTTTGAGGCAGAACGCCGCGGGCCGCTTTGGTTGACAACGAAAAATCGGGAATTGCCACAACAACACGCAGATCTGAAGCACAATTCAGTTGAATAGAATGTACGTGACTACCCTGCATCATAGAGATGACCAAGCCACCCAGAAGTGATGCAGCAACATTGTCCGGATGCCCTTCAAACTCTGTGGCAAAATCGAGCAATTCAGTTTGGGAAAACGGTTCATTACATAAAGCGTTCGCTGTCAACAATCCACCCAAGATTGCCGTGCCGCTGCCCCCCAATCCACGGATTGCAGGGATGCCATTTGTTAAAACTAATCGCAGCCCTCGCGGTTTATACCCAGATTTCTCGAAAACCAAGTTTGCGGCTCGGTAAGCAATATTGCTTTCGTCGCTAGAAAGCTTATCTACATCAACACCGGTGACCTTAATCTCCGTTCCTTTGCCAATTTCTTCAAGCGAAATCGTGCTATAGAGCTGTAGGGCAAGTCCAAGGACATCAAAACCCGGACCTAAATTTGTAGTACTCGCTGGAACACGAGCAGTCGCTTTGTTGGGCATCAAGTCTACCTACGAAAAATAAGAGTAACTACCGCATCCTTGAGATTGCCGAATCCATCCGTGCTAAGGCTTCTTGGATATTTTCTAGAGAATTAGCATACGACAGCCGCAGGTAGCCATCTCCATATTTGCCAAAAGCAGTCCCGGGAAGGACTGCAACGCCTGCGTCCTCAAGCAGGTAGTCGGATAGGTCTTGGCAGGAAAGGGGTAGCTGTGAGACATTTGGGAACACGTAGAATGCGCCAAGAGGTTTGATACAACTTACGCCCTCAATTGCATTGAGACCGTCAACGATAGCGTCACGTCGTGCTCGGAACTCCGTAACCATTTCGTGAACAAAATCCTGCGGACCCTTCAGTGCTTCTATGCCAGCAAATTGCGTAAAAGTTGCGGTGCACGAGTTGGAATTTATGGTCAACTGTGTGATCTTATCGGCTAGTTCTGTAGGCGCGACTCCATAACCCAACCTCCAGCCGGTCATAGCATAGGTTTTGGAATGTCCTTCAAGCAGAATTGTTCGTTCTTTCATACCCGGAAGGCTGATCAGGCTATCGTGGATGCCCTCATAAAGAATTCGGGAGTAGACTTCG
This sequence comes from Candidatus Poribacteria bacterium, assembly GCA_965204355.1. Taxonomy (GTDB): domain Bacteria; phylum Poribacteria; class WGA-4E; order WGA-4E; family PCPOR2b; genus PCPOR2b. Next base: position 3,868,834 of record OZ241983.1, on the reverse strand, counting down.
TCTGTGAGCACATAGAAATTGTGTTTAATCGCTAACTCGGCAATCGCTTCCAAATCACTCTTTGCTAATGTGCCGCCTGTCGGGTTTTGTGGTGAGTTGATAATCACCAATTTGGTCCGATCTGATATAGAGGCCTGAAGATCTTCAATCCGGAAGCGAAAATCAACCTCCTCACGCAACGGAAGAGGGACCGCTTTTGCGTCAATAAAATCAATCACAGATTCATAGATTGGGAAGCCGGGATTAGGATAAATAACTTCATCTCCTTCATTGACAAGCGCCAAAATGGTAAAGAAGATGATAGGTTTGGCACCAGGAGTGACGGTAACTTCATCAGGATGAATCTCGATACCCCGGGTTTCCGAAATGTGTTCAGCAATAACTTCACGAAACTCTAGTAAACCCGCCGATGGCCCATATCCGGTGTGACCATCCTTCATTGCTTTGAAAGCGGCCTCGCAAATGTTGGCTGGGGTTATGAAATCGGGTTGGCCAATTTCAAGATGGACGATGTCTTTACCTTGTGCTTCTAATCCTTTGGCTTTGGCAAGTACCTCAAAGGCAGATTCCGTTCCTAAACGGTACATTCGATCTGCAAAATTCATCTATCACCTCAATTTTTAAAAATAGAATCTCCTAACTTAGGGTCTTATGCTAGTTCCTAAGGAGTTGGAAAAGCCAACTCTTTAATCTGTAACAAGGACTCCTTTTTGCATAGCTGATTCAGATAAATACATAGCGTATGAGCGGTGAGTTTGGCGTACAACCGCGTACATACCCCCCAGAAACTATGGGCATGATTGTTTTGTATATGAAATTGTTGACTCAATTGCTGATTAACCGTTTCCACTATCTGCCTAATTTGGTTAATCCACCGTTTGGTTTGTGTGGAGATTTGCTGTTTCTGGTTGCGTCGAGGGACCGTTATTAGATCAATATTGTTGGCTTGGGCTAATTGGTCTTTGACTTTTGTGCTAATATAGGCTTTATCCCCTATCACTTGCTTATCTTGGTGATTAGCAAGCAGCTCGTAGCCAACCACTAAATCGTTTGCAGAAGCGGGTGCCAGTTCAAAATCAACAATCACTCCACTTGCAGTGACTAACAGATGCAGCTTATAGCCAAAGATGGTCTGCCTCTTGGATTCCACCCGACCATAATCGGCGCCATACCATGACCAATTGTTGGTTGACGAAGGTACTAGGTGAAACTGCATGACTGGCATCGGCAAACTATCAATAATGCACAGATGCTCCGACGCGACTTCAATGTCTGACAACAGCAGCTGTCGAATCTGATTGATGATTGCCCCCAAGTTACGCCGTCGTCGATTGAACCGGCTCTGACAAGGTAATATAGGGAACAGATGCCGGTGCTGGCTAAATTCGGATAGCAGTTGTGTTTCAATGGCCCACCCCTTACATTCAGCAATCAATATCATAGCGATTAACTCACTATCACTACAATCGGGAGAGGGACCGGGTCGTCGGAGTAAGGGTGCCAGTTTTATCAGCATGTCATCAACAATGACATAAGTCCATAGACACAGGTCATCGAAATCGGTTATCATAGGGGTATCCTCCAGTTTTAGATGGGTTGTCGAGTCCATCTATAGTAACAGACTGGAGGACTTTTTAACTTCCCTTTTTTAGTTCACATTAAAAAAGGGAAGTTAACTAGCATAAGACCCAACTTAGGATTATGCTTGAACTGATAAGTTCTATTTTGACGAGGACATAACGAAACCGTTATTGCCGGTAACCCAGACATTATTTGCATCTAACACAAAAACGCCATTTGCAGGCACCTTACTGATAATAGGATCGTCAATAGTCTGTGTTTCCCACGTTGCTCCGCCGTCGGTTGTATGTAGAATTATGCTAACACCTAGCCCGCCGCCGGCTGCCCAACCTACACTACTATCGGCAAAGCTGACGCTCAGAAGTTTTTCTTCTGTGCCGCTCGTTTGGATATCCCAGCTATCGCCTCCATTTGTGGTGTGTAAGACGATACCGTTTTCTCCGACCGCCCAACCGTTATTGGCATCCACAAAGAAAATGTCCTCAAGAATGTCCGGGATATTTGTCGGCTGATCCATCCAGGTTTGTCCACCGTCGGTGGTCTTTTGGACTAAGCCATCTTGCCCGCCGGTTTCTGGACTAATCCTAACCCCCGTCACCCAACCGGTGGATTCATCAATAAATTGAACGGCATTAAGTACGACCGTTTCTTCATCCCCTACAGCAGCGGCAACCTCACCACCACGAAGCAGATTCCACTGTCTCCCTCCATTGCTAGTCTGAACAATTGTTTCATTCATCCCAACGGCATAACCCGACTTAGGACTAACAAAGTGAACACCTTTAAGCCAATTCCCGACTTTGCTCGTCTGGATATCCCAGCGTCTGCCTCCGTCCGTTGTTCCAACAATCATGCCCTGTTGACCAACTGCCCAGCCGTTTTTTTTGTCGAAAAAGTAGATATCTGTGAGCATCTGCTCGATAGGGACTTCCGCTTTTTCCCACGTTTTACCACCGTCTGTGGTGTGCCCAATATATCCGGGACTCTCCATATCTAAAGCTGAAACACCGGCGACCCAGCCTTCCTTCGAACTGATAAAAGCGATTCCATTATAATCCCTAACATCCTCTAGATCCATCTGTTGCAAAATGTTCCAATTTCCTCCGGCATGGAGTACGGTTGTTACGAACACAACCGCCAATATAATAACTCCCAATGAAACCACACTTTTATTCAACATGCTTCAATAACTCCTTTCACAATTTTTGTATTTGGCTATCCTCAAGGCTCAAATCTTTGCAGCCTCCCAATTCGATACGATTTATTGCGGGGGCAACCTGTTTTTTTAGAATAGACTTTAGTATAGCACCCCTCATAGGCGCTGTCAAGCACAAACATATCACTCTACATGACACGTTTGGAGGTGCAAAAAAGCCCCAAGACTCTATGCTTCTCTGTCTTGGGGCTCTTTAATTATCTAGGGATTGAATTACCAACGCACTTGGCAAAACTCCTCGTAGTCAATCAGTTCGTGAATTGTTGGGTTCTTACCACAGGCAGGACACTCAGGATCTTGGCGAAGCGTGAGTTTCTTAAACTCCATTGACAAAGCATTGAATAGAAGTAGTTGGCCAATCAGTGGTTTCCCAATGTCCAATAGAACTTTGATCGCTTCAACAGCCTGCACATTCCCCACAATGCCCGGCAACACACCGATTACGCCGGCCTCTTGACAACTTGGTACCATGTCAGGGGGCGGGGGCGATGGGTACAGGCAGCGATAGCACGGTCCTCTACCGGGATGAAAGACAGTTACCTGCCCTTCAAACTGAAAGATACTGCCGTGCACAATCGGTTTGCCAAGCATCACACTCGCGTCATTTAACAAATAACGCGTCGGTAAATTATCACACCCATCAACAATAAGATCGTAACCTTCAAGGATATCGAAAGCGTTTGCCGATGTAATCTTGTCGGGATGTGTTATGACCTTGACGTCAGGATTGATATCGTTGATCGTTTCCCTTGCAGACTCGGTTTTCAATTTTCCTACGTCACTTGTCCCATGCAGTACCTGTCGTTGGAGGTTGCTCATATCGACAACATCATCGTCAACGATTCCGAGCGTTCCCACACCGGCTGCGGCAAGATACAACCCCGCAGGGGATCCAAGCCCGCCTGCACCGATGAGAAGCACCTTCGACTCAAGCAGCTTGGTTTGCCCCATCCCGCCGACCTCTTTGAGGATGATGTGCCGACTATATCGCTCAATTTGTTCATTACTAAAGTTGTACATCTAAATTCCCTCGTTGTAAACTGCAAGAATTAATTATAGTTATTTTCCAAGTTCGCTAGCAGATCCGCAATTCCTTTTCCTGAACGTGCAGAGATTTGAACCGCAAACCGTTCTCGCGCATCTTCAGATGCACGTTCAACCGTAAAATCGTTCCCATCATACATCTGCTCCAGTACAGCAGTTAGCTCTGGCTGGATCGCCTCAAACATCTCTTGGGTGTTCGGCGCGATATGGCGGTTATTAATCATAAACAGGATTTCATCCCCATTGAGATGCACTTCGTTCTCCAGCTCTTCAGCTTCTTCTACACGGACACACCTTTGAAGTGTTTCGGTGAACGCCTGAAGAAGCTTCTCACGATTATTCCCTTCTACCTTATGCTTCCGATTATAGAGAAAACCGTGACGACTACTGGCTGCATCAATGCTATAGTTGGTGCTTGCCGAAATTAGCAGAACGCCGGGACCCGCATGGGTAAACGAGTAATCAGCATAGTTCAGGTATTCATCCGGCTCGCCTTCCGCCATCCACCTATTGAATACCCTGATGAAATTCTCATAATTGATATGACTGTCTTCTGTCGTGAAGACCTTGATGTTAATCTGTTGTAGATCCATAACTTGCTGTGATCAGAAACTCCTTTTTTCTAAATGATTTTAATACCTATTCGTAGGTCTAATTGAGAAGAAGTACGAAAAAGGTTCTTTCTCTCTACTGAAAGCCTAATGAAAAACACAGTTGACGAGTTTGGTAACAACTAGATTAGGTACATAGCTTGGTCAAAAAAAATAAAGCGTGACGGACCACGCCTCAGTCCATCACGCTTTGCTTTGACAATCCCTTATCCGTTATTCAGCTTTACGAATCACGAGCCGGTAGTGCTGACCAACCTTCTTGGTATCAGTAATCTCATGCCCATCATTAGTTAGGCTCTTGGGCACGTTTTCAATCGGTTCGCCGTCATCAATTGTGATTTCGAGCAGCTGACCGACCTCCATCGTTTCCAAACGGATCTTGGCTTGCACGTAATTGAACGGACACGCTACACCCTTGAGATCTAGACTATCGACAATCTCCTCAACAGGCTCCGCTTTCGGCGGGGCTTTGGGGATACGCGCCGGTCTGGCTTCCCGTTTCTTTGTGCTTGATTCCTCCTCCTGCCGAATCCGCATCCGTCCGTAAACGTTATGTGCTTCCTCAACAAAGAGGGTGGCTTCCTCAACGCGGCGATGGGTGAGCTCCCTATCAAAGGTGCTAGTATCCTCCTCGACCGCCTTAAATATATGCGCCCCAAAGCCGGGGAAGACAATTCCCGGTTCAAAGAACCGACTTCGGAACTCTCTGACCGTGGTTTCATTGTCAATGTGTTGCAGCCCCTCAGTCGTCAGCAGTGCGTCTGCGGCTTTGATCATCGCTTCATAAGCGTGTTCAGCGGAATCCACATATTGATCGCGTTCCAAATCGATCCCCGCCTCATAAATGAGTCGATCCGCCTCTTCAAGTATGAACGAGACTAATTCTACCAATGCTCCTGCACACTCGCCAACACCCGTTTTGAGTTGAAACTCTTTCGTGTCGCCGGTGTCAATATAGTAGCTGGGGTCTTCCTCAAAGGACGGAATCTTATCATACTCACGGAGGATCGCCTTAATCTCAACCTTGCCGAGTCTCGCAATGTAGTCGGTGAAAGACTCATCGGTGTTTCGTTCATCAAGGTATCTTCCGGTCAGATGCTCGATGAATTGCGGGATGTTCTTACCGTGAATCTTCCCTGCCGCAAGTCCGTAAGCACTGGCATTCTCAATGGCGTGACCGCCCAACAGAACCTGATAATACGGGGCGATATGTTTCCCCATACGTCGTGATGAGCCAAAGAACCCGATGTTTGCGATGTGGTGTTGACCACATGAGTTGGGACAACCACTAATCTTGATCCGCAAATCTTGGAGCCCTTCCTTCACACCGGTGTCTATGAAATAGTTCCTCAAGTAGGCGGCTAATCCACGAGAAGATGAGATACCCAGTTTACAGGAATCGGTGCCGGGACATGCTGTAATATCAACTGTGCTTTCAGCACCCGATGCGCCTAAGCCGATTGCCTTGAGTTCCTGATAAAGGGCTGGCAGATCGCTCATACTAACCCAACGCAAAACAAGATTCTGTTCAACGGTCGTGCGGATGGTATCCTTCACATACTTCCGTGAAATATCCGCCAATGCCCGTGTCTGATCCGCCGTGATGTCTCCAAGCGGCAACGTGATATTGACCACTGCGTAGCCCGGCTGCCGTTGCGACCGCACGTTCGTGGCATGCCACTCATCAAATCCTTCCGGTTTCGATGCGCCATTCAGTTGCGTCGGCGGTTTTAGTGGTGTTTCGTCATACGCATCAAGATTGTCGAGATGGGCAGTCCACGTAGGATCATGGCGCAACTGTTCCCGTTCCTCCAACACCAAGCGACGAAATTCTTCGATGCCAAGTTTTGCCACAACAAATTTCATCCGCGCCTTATTGCGATTCTTACGTTCCCCAAGGCGGGTAAATACCCTTGAAATTGCTTGTGAAATCGGCAACAATTCCTCTTCGGGCACAAACTCGTCAAAGACTTTTGCCTGATGCGGAACGGCACCAAGACCACCGCCGACGAGTAACTTAAATCCACGCTGCGGTTTTCCATCAACCTCTTTAATCGCTGCAACCGCGCCGATATCGTGCATGTATCCCAAACCACAAGCGTGCTCATGGCAACCGGAAAACGCGATCTTGAACTTGCGTCCGAAGTCTTGTGCATCCTGATGTCCCAACAGGAAAGCAGACAATGCCTTGGAGTGAGGTGTTACATCAAAAGGTTCGTCGTTGCACACACCAGACAGCGGGCAAGCGGTAACGTTTCGGACCACGTTGCCGCACGCTTCCTTGGTTGTTATGCCAACGGATCCCAATCGACGCATTAACTCTGGCGTATTGTTAATATCCACATAGTGATACTGCACATCTTGGCGAGTCGTGATGTGAATGATATTATCCGAGAATTCTTCGGCAACATCCGCGAGCATCTCCAGTTGTGCCGCGTTTAGACCGCCGAACGGAATCTTTACGCGAATCATCTGTGAACCTTCATCACGCTGTCCGTAAACACCGTGACGTAGCCTAAATTCGAGGAAAATTTCTTCTGGCATCTGACCTGCTTGGACGCGACCTAGCTGCATCTCATATATTTCAATTGCGCGGGCCTCCTCCGGATCTATTGCATCCACGTTAAAGGGTGCTAAACTTTCTGTCGCCATTAGTGGCTCCTTCCGAATTGGAGTTGAAGAGTTCGTGGGAACAACGTAGTCCTTGATGGAGTTCGACTTTCTAATCCATTGCGCTGTTCTCAACGCTAATACTTTGGTAAGTTACTATAGATCGAATTGCGATGGTCTAATAGGGCGGATTTTCTTCTATATCTTGCGTGCGAAGCGTAAACGAACCGGTTTCTGCGACTATTCTTGTCAAGGTTATAAGACTATATTATAACAGAAAAGAAAACAGAGATCAAGTGGTTAGACCTATGTGAGATAAGAAATTTAGTTCTCGATTTAGACAGCGCTGCATCATCCTATAAAATTATATCTCAATATTATGAGTTTTACAACCAAATTTGCTAACTTTGGCATATTTCAGCATATTACTCTTCAGTGTGAGATTTGACAGAGATTTGGACATAAAGTATAATAAGTCTACAATCGAAACACGGAGAAACTCCCCCTCGCGTTTCAAACGTCATATCCGATACTGTTGGGCTTTTATCCCTTCACGTGACTGGATGGTCTTTGGTATTATAACCTAAGTTGCTAGTTGTCAAACTTGCTCGGCTTGGATAGACATATCCAAGCCAGCCTTATACGTATGCAGTGGATTTGTCAATTCACTGCGAGCGGTGATGGTCTCTATTTAGTGTCCATTCTTCCGTTCCAAGACATTTTTCATAAATAGCAACTTGTGTTATGTTAACAGCATCAATACGGAGAATCATAAACCGGCCGATCATGTCAAGGCAGGCAATGCCAATGAAAACTCATAAAATCCTAGTTGTCGATGATGAAGTAGATATCGTGGAGTTTATTGATGATTATCTTACGGCAGAGGGATATGAAGTTATCAAAGCTTTCGATGGGATTAAAGCACTTGAAAAAATGAGACAAGATTTACCCGATCTTGTTATCCTTGACATTATGTTGTCAGGATTGGATGGCTTTGAAGTCTGCAAGCAAATAAGGACTGAATCTACTGTTCCAATTTTGATGGTTACAGCAAAGGATACGGATGTGGATAAAATTGTCGGATTGGAAATCGGTGCAGATGATTATATGCCGAAACCTTTCAATCCTCGTGAATTGGTAGCACGGGTTAAAGCAATCTTGCGAAGAACGTACCGCCGAGATTATCAACCACCTAACCAGACGGCAACGCTGAAACATAAAGATTTGTCTATTGATGCTGAACGCCGGACAGCCACCATCGGGCATAGGCAATTAAAACTCACAATGAAAGAGTTTGATCTTCTACTATTTCTGATGCAAACTCCTGGGCATGTCTATTCGCGTGAGGACTTACTAGATTATGTGTGGGGGCAGGATAGCTTTGTAGGAGCACGTACTGTCGATGTACACATCCGGCGACTACGAGAACAAATCGAGACCGATGCGAGCCGACCCCTATACATTATAACTGTCTGGGGAGTTGGTTACAAATTTACCGATGAGTGATTTTTCCGTTGCAGGTAGGAGAAGTACAGACGGGTTGTGGATCTCTGTTCCTTGCGGCTCTTCCGGGGGACCAGTAGGGCATTCTTTCCGTCCTTGTACCTTAGTCTTCCAACTCATTCTTTTTTCCTGTTGTTGGTCTACTCCTGTTTTTAAGTTGATATTTTTGCTCATATTGATTGGGATTAGCGTGGCTGGTTTCTCCGTCGCTACACCTGCCGCATTTGAAGATGGGTTTGTCGGTGCACGTGCTTTCGCTATGGGTGGAGCATTTACTGCAATTGGGGACGAATCAGACGGGCTGTTGGTTAACCCTGCATCAATTGCGAATCTGAGGCATGAACCAGAATCTTCCCGCTCCGCACAACAGGTATCCGCAACAGCAGCGAGGCTACATCTCGGATTGAGCGATGAGACCTCAATTGTACAAAACCTGATTAGTTACGCCTATTCTCTGCCAACGCGAGGAGCTTTAGGGCTGCTCTGGAAGAGACTTAACGTCGGGGAGTTGTACTCTGAGAATCGCCTGCTTGTGGGGGTGAGCAAGAATTACGACTTTGGCTCAAAAGAAAGACGGCGTATCTCGATCGGAGGTGCCATCAAGTTGCTAAATTGGGACACAGCGCCCACAATTGGAGCAGATGGTTCTATGGTGGAAGACTTGCCGGGCCGAAGTCGGGTCGCTTTTGATCTTGGCATGATTTTTCGCCCATCCCTAAATATTCCAATAGCACTATCCCTCCTGAACCTCAACACACCTGATATTTCCTCTACTAACTCGACAGCTACCGAAAATCTCCCGCTCCAAGTGATGCTTGGCATGGGAATTGTCGCGAAGAATTCCACATGGGGTATGGATCTCGTTTTCAGAGAGAGCGAAGTTGATGTCAAAGTGGGCATTGAGTCGCGATTCTATGCGGAAAGTTTAATCCTGCGTGGTGGATTTCGATTGGAAAATCTGGCATGGGGGACTAACCTGACATTAGGTGGTGGGTATCGTCCGCTCAGCCGCCTGCGAATTGACTACGGCTTCCTTTTCCCCATTGGCGGGATTAGGGACACATCAGGCAGCCATCGATTTAGTGTTGTTTACGATTTCTGAAACGTCATCAATTTGAGCCATGAAAGAGTACCTTAACTCTCCGATCTATGTTACGTATTTCCCGGATTCCTGTGATTTTTTTGAGGGCTTTCCTCTCTTGACGAGGGGATAGATTCGTGATAATATAGCTATTATGGCAAAACACCAGCAAAAGATATGGGAACCTAGGACACCAGATATTGAGAAAAGTTCTCGATTGGCAGTCAGACTTGGGATCTCGCAATTGGTGGCGCAACTTCTGATCAATCGCGGGATTGAAACGGAAGACGCAGCGCGTGCGTATTTGTATCCAACACTCGATCAACTACATTCCCCATTTTTGATGTTCGGGATGGAGAAGGCAGTCGAGCGCGTCCGTGCATCGATGAAGCGTGGTGAACAGATCTGGATCTTCGGAGACTACGATGTAGATGGCACCACAGCGACTTCGTTGCTGATAAATACTTTCCGGCACTTTGATTTTCCAGTGAGGCCTTATATTCCCAATCGTTTTGAAGAGGGATACGGACTCAACAAGAAAGCGATTCAAAAGTTAAAGGAGCACGGCTGTGATTTGCTGATTACTGTCGACTGTGGTATTACATCAGTTGAAGAGGTGGAGTTTGCTAATTCGCTTGATATAGATGTGATTATCACTGACCATCATCAGCCACCGCCGGGCCCGCTGCCTCCAGCAATTGGAGTACTCACACCCAAAATGCCGGAGAGTGAATATCCTTTCGATGGACTTGCGGGGGTCGGCTTGGCGTTCAAGTTGGCGCACGGATTGATGGGCGGTGGGGATCTGAGTCCGTTTCTGCAATCTCAACTGGATTTGGTCGCTCTCGGCACAGTTGCAGATATGGCACCACTAGTGGGAGAAAATCGAGTCCTTTCGAGCCTCGGTTTAGTAGAACTCAATAAGCGCGAACGACCGGGGATAAAAGCACTCTGCGATGTGGCAAACTATGGCGATAACAAGCTGATTGTTGGCTATACATTGGGGTTTGTCTTAGGACCTCGAATTAATGCCGCGGGCCGGATGGAGGATGCGGGTAAGGTCGTCACGTTACTGACGGGTGAGTCCTATGATGACGTGATACCAATTGCCAAAGAACTTGATGACCATAACCTAAAGCGGCGGGAAGATGAGAACAAAATTCGGGAACAGGCAGCCGCTATGATTGAAAAAAATAATGATCATATAAAAAAGAAGGGCTTGGTTGTCTACGAGGAGGATTGGAATCAGGGGGTCGTTGGGATTGTCGCTTCGCGGCTAGTTAATCAGTATAACCGTCCGGTGTTTGTGTTGTCAGTTGAGGGTGACAAAGCAAGCGGTTCAGGGCGCTGCATTGAGGGCATGAATCTCGCTGACAGCTTAAACGCATGTAGCGATCTATTAGTCAAACATGGTGGTCATGCGAAGGCGGCGGGACTGACAATCAAAACGGAGAACATCAATGAATTCGCTGCCCAATTTAATCAATATGCGTGCGATCACCTCTCTGATGAGGATCTAATCCCGAGGTTGAAGGTCGATCTTGAGGCACAATCTTCTTATTTGAGCTTCGAAGCGATAGAGGAATTGCAGCAACTTGAACCATTCGGCGAAGAGAATCCAGCGCCACGCCTCATGATGTGCAATCTACGTCTCCAAGGATCGCCAAATGTAATCGGGAAGGAAAAAAACCATCTAAAGCTATTCGTGACGGACGAGGAACAGACGCTTGAAGCAGTTGGATGGGGAATGTCAGATCACGTCATCGCGCTAAAGAACAGGAACATTCGCTTAGATCTGGCTTTTAGTCCAGAGATTAACGAATGGAACAATGCCCGTCGTATTCAACTAAAAATTGATGATTTGCACATCCACACACTCGAACGACATATCCCTGATGGGATATTTCCAACGGATGAAGAGAAAAGCCCGGTTAGAATTGTCGATCGGCGAGTTTTGGACAGCAAACAGGATTATTTGTACAATCTTCTCGAACAGGAAGAACCAACATTACTGTATGTACGGGACGAAAAGGCTTTAGATCAATTCTTTGAGTTGATTGGTTCAAAAGAAAAGATCGGGCGATGTGAAGCCGATATGCCTGAAGATGACATAGCGAAAGTCGTGGACAAATTAGCACAGGGTGAATTACTCACAATTGCTTCAAGTTGTACTTTGACTGACCTGCCTCACGTTGCCCATCTGGTTTTTTGTCATCCAATGCCTGAACACTTGACTTTCTTTAATCGATGTCAAGCCGCATTCAAACATCCTGAAACCACGTCTATTCATCTTATTTATCAAACCAACGATGTAGAGTGGATGCGGAAATCTATCGCTTGGCAATATCCAGATGAGCACATTTTGCGACAACTCTATAAATCCCTACAAACACTCAGTCGGAACAATGTGCATCGCCTTACACTTGAAGCAGTTACAGCAGAAGCAGAAGCCGATTCAATCCCGGCGGCTGCTGTCAAAAATGGTCTTATAATCCTTGAGGAATTGCAGCTTTTAACGCAATATTCCGATTCTACAAAATCAGAAATTAAACTCTTACCACCACCATCGAAAAAACGTCAACTCCATGAATCCGAAACCTACCTAACTGGCGAACAAGAGAAGCAGAAATGTCAATGGTTTTCGGATTTTCAATTACGTCGGAATATCAAACAGATTTGGGAGCGAGTGTCGTATGAGTATCAACTATCTAATTCGTCAAATCCAAGCGTATAACCCCGATGCAGATTGCGATCTTTTGCGAAGAAGCTATGAATATAGCCAAACCTGCCATCATGGTCAACAGCGGATATCCGGCGATCCCTATTTTACCCACTGTTTTGAGACCGCTAAAACGCTGGTTGAATTGAAGCTGGACACAGATACCATCTGCGCCGGGCTACTCCATGACGTGCTCGAAGACACATCAGCCACCCGTGATGAACTTGCGGATCAGTTTGGAAACACGATTGCCGAACTGGTTGAAGGGGTGACTAATATCAGTAAGTATAAGTTCAGAGGTGGAATCCAACAAAGGCAGGCAGAAAATTACTTGAGGCTGCTGCTGGCAACAGCCAAGGATACGCGGGTCATTCTGATTAAGTTGTCCGACCGGTTGCACAATATGCAGACACTCGACTCATTACCGCCGCATAAACAGGAGCGTATTGCGAAGCAAACTTTTGAGGTGTATGCCCCGCTCGCCCACCGATTGGGTATTGCACGGATTAAGAGCAGGCTCGAAGACTTGGCGTTCAAATATCTGCATGCCACGGAATACAGAGAAATTGCTGATTTACTTGCAGCGAAGCTAGGTGAACGGGAAGCCTATACGAAGTGGATGGTCGACGTCGTCCAACAGGAGTTGGATTTGATGGACGTCAAGGCACGGGTCTACGGTCGCCCTAAGCATATCTATAGCATCTACCAAAAAATTCATCAAAGAGGGGTTCCGTTTGAACAGATCCGAGATCTGTTCGGACTTCGTGTGTTGGTAAATAGCGTGGGAGACTGTTATGCAGTTCTTGGAATTCTACACAATAAGTGGAATCATATTCCTGAACAATTCAAGGATTTTATCGGTCTTCCAAAAGGGAATGGGTATCGCTCTTTGCACACAACAATTTTAGACCGCGGACAGCCTGTAGAGATCCAGATTCGGACACACGAAATGCACCAGATTGCTGAATATGGAATTGCCGCACATTGGCGGTATAAGGAGGGAATGCCGTCGGAAACGGATAACGAAAGGATTTTTGCATGGTTCAGAGAAATGCTTGCGGAGATTCAAGAGTTTAAAGACCCATTTCAGTTTATCCGCTCTATGAAAGGTGAGTTGTTTCCGGATGAGGTGTTCGTCTTTACGCCGAAGGGAGATCTCCACAGCTTGCCAGCCGGATCTACACCAATCGACTTCGCGTACAAAATCCACACCGATATTGGACAGACCTGTTCTGGTGCAGAAGTTAATGGAGCCATAGTTCCCTTTAAATATCGGTTGCAAAATGGGGATAGAGTGAAAATTCAGACGCGCCCAAATGGACAGCCGAGCCGTGACTGGCTGCGGTGGGTTCAAACCGCCCGAGCTCGTAACAAAATCCAGTCTTGGCTCAATGAACAAAACCGTGCCCAGGCGATTGATTTGGGAAAACGACTGCTCGCACTTGAGATGCGGCAGCGCCAACTGAGCCTGAAGGACTATCTTAAATCCGCACAACTGCTTGACGTAGCGGAAAGGATCGTCTCAAAAAAGAAAACCCGATTACCTTTGATTGATGAACTTTTTAGGCAAATTGGGAATGGTAGGGAGTCAGCAACGCATGTCGCCAATTTATTGAATCCTGAGTTACCTGCTACTGAGAAAAAAGAAAAGACCAGCCGCCCGCCCCAATCTGCACCAGCAATTGAACTTGAAGGTATTGATTTAGATCTGGCGCGTATTATGAAGTGTTGCCATCCTATTCCGGGGGATGAAATCATAGGGTATCTCACGCGGGGGCGTGGGATTTCAGTTCACAGAGCGGACTGCTCTCGGATTATCAATGAACCGGAAAGAATTGTTGATATCGACTGGACACCTGTTGAGAATGTCACCTATCCAGCACCAATTACTGTCGAGTGTGACAATCGGCCCGGAATGTTGGCAGCGATTGCTACATTAATTGCCCAGTACAGAGTCAATATTGATAACGTCGGTTCTCACAGATTTAACAAGGAAACTGGCCACGACCAATTCACTCTGGAAGTAAATGGAATTGAACAGCTCGAAACTATCATGGAGTCAATCCGCTATCTAAAAGGGGTGCGGAGCGTCTCCCGGATTACTTCTTTGCCGTCTGAAAGACGTAGGACCGCGTGAAACTCATAAGTTAGCTTTATTCCGATCTGAGACTATCAATTGCCATAGGCAACCTGCCCGCCACCAGAAATTGATTTTATTATTTTTCCGGAACGTAAACATCGGGCACAGACACGTACTCGCTGACTACCGCTTTCCGCTTGAATACGGACCCGTTGTAGATTTGGTAACTGTCTGTGTTTTGACCGCTTGCTAATCTGTCCACGAGTTCGGGCGACCTTATTACCCGCCATCGGCTTTTTCCCACAAACGTGGCAAACTCGAGCCAATTCAACCACCTCCTTTCTTCATAGTGCAACCTATTTAACATATCATATGACCCTGTGAAATGCAAGGTTTTTGTAAACCGTTCGGTCTAAGTTTTGCAATACTTCGCTGGATCACGGCTGATATCTAGATCATTTATCCGTAACGCTTATTTGCGTCGGATGTTGAAAAAATCAATACAATACTACCCACCCGACGGCGCGATCCGCTCGAGTTCAAGCCCTTCCGGTCGAAGAAAATCCTTGTATCGTGTCTGGATTTCAACACCATTGAGGCTACGGGTAAAGGCTGCTGTTTTTGTCAATCGTCTTGTTTCAATTTCAAGAATGTTCTCTCCCCGCTTGAGATCATTTAGTCCGAGCTTATATCGAAACCAGTGGGCAGACATACCAAGCGGCGCTTGTAGGTGCATCGATCCCGCCAGCTTTACTGGGATGGTCAAGGCACGTTCGTCCGTAATCTCCGCTTCCTCCCAAGGCAACAGCCTGCCGTTGAAACGAATTTTAATGTCGTCCTCAATACAGAAAAAAGAGAAGCGAAGGGTGAAGATCGGAAGGCGCATTTCCCCGTCTTGTCTGGCACTGTCGATATCATCGGCAATCCAAATATTGATGGCAGCGGTCTCTCCTTCTTTAAGTTCTAGCGGTAATTGACGCTGCGGGGTGGTCGTAGGTTCGTTCAACTCCCCTTCTCGTGGCTGAAGCAGATAACGTTTGGCACGCCGCGCATGGACTTCAGGATAAGCAACTTCCCGCAGAATCTGATACTCCCTTTCACTAAAGGGCCAGGACAGGTAGCCGTCATAGATACCTGCCCATCCATCCCAGCTCAATGTCTGCGCCAATGCGTTGTACATTTCAATACTGGGCAAGCCCGTTCGTTCGTCATAGACTCGTCGGGGCGGGCGGTAGTACGCTGCAGCACCGGCGGCGTTAGCAGCATCCGGCATCCAGCGAGGCTTCGGTTGTGTATCGGTCAACACATACGGGTCTTGTCCTACTACGTAATCGATACTACCTTCCTTAAGCCAGGTTTCCACATCCAGTCCCATTGCCAGGTTTTTTTCTTTATTCAGATCAACACGTGCCATAATCGGGATTTCTCTGCCCTGTTGAGTACCAATGGCGTTTGCTATCTCCCGAATTTCTGCGACGAAGCGGCTCATCAACGGGATGTTCTTCTCTATCTCAGCTTGCTTGAAATAGTATGAATCGAACATAAAGTCTAACTCTATCCCATCAGCTCCGTAGTCTTCCAAAATCTCGCTAAGCACAGCAAGTTTATCTTGGCGCACCAGCTCGTGCGCAAAATTATAACACCACTCCGCTCTTCCTTCCTCGCCAATACATACCTCGGCACCGTGGTTCCATTTTAACAATCCACACCGCTCACTTCCCGGCGGTGAACTTGCCTGCAATTTTAGGGAAGGGAATACAGTCAACCCCATTTCGCGACCACGCTTGATTACCTCGTGCACCTGGTCCGTGCCCATTTTCTGGGCTTCCTCCACCATCCGCATAATTCGCCAATCAATGTAGTTCTCCCAAACGTCTTTCATTTGCCCTACAACACGCCCCACCTTGCTGTTATGAAAATAGACGTCAGCATATCCGAGGCCCAACACCAAGAGATCGACACCGGTACCAAGTACCTCATCAACGGGCCACTGGAGTTTATGGATGGACGCCGGTGGTTCTATCCGCTTTGCATTGAAGTGATGAGCGTCGTTGTAGTAAATTAGTCGGGGTTTGTTCATCGCTTTATTTCTCCTGTGAGACTCATTCTTGGTGACAAGCTAATCGTTATCCGTAATTTCCGTACGAGTACCATTCCTCTAAGGACATTAGGTCACAATCTGTGCTGCTCCTCCTCGTTGAAGAATAATATGCTTTCTCCATTTTACATCGTCCGGTTCAGGAAAATCCTCCCGGTAGTGGGTGCCACGACTCTCGGTACGTACCAGTGCTGCTTCCGTTATCAATGAAGCAACATCACGCATGTTTTCTAATTCAAGCCCTTCTCTACTGCCCAAATAACAGTTCCAACACAGTGCTTTCAATTCATCGGGTATCAACTCCAAATGTTCGCCGCGCCTAATAAGCCCAACATGCTGCCACATTATTTCGCGGATAAATTCCTTTGCTTCTTCAATCCCAATATTTCGGGAGGTCGTTTGTGACGGAGTAGAATCATCGTCAGAGGAAATTTGGAGGTTCGCATAACTATCCGCCTGAATTGTCTGAGCATATTCAGCTGCTGCCCTCCCAGCACGCGTGCCAAACGCCACACATTCAAGCAAAGGATTATCGGTCAAGCGACTCGCACCGTGAACACCGGTACACGCCACTTCCCCGCAAGCGTAAAGTCCGTGGAGGGTTGTTTCTGCGTGCAGCGTCGTACTGACACCGCCTATCATAAAATGTGCACCAGATCTGATTGGAATGACATCGGTAGTAATATCGATTCCAAACTGTTGGCAGAACTGATAGACGCTTGAAAAGCGGCTGCGGATGAGATCATGGGACAGATGGGTTATATCCAAGTAGACACATGGGTTGCCTGTCAACTCCATTTCGTTCAGAATTGCACGGCTAATGAGATCACACGGAGCGAGTTCCTCCATCTCATGATATTTCCCCATAAACTTTTCGCCACGCGAGTTAATCAGAATCCCGCCTTCCTCGCGTAATTTGTTGCTGATAAGGAAATGCGGCGTCTCCATGAGGAACAGCATGGTCGGAAAAAACTGGATGAACTCCATATCTCTCATCTGACAGCCCGCTCGCCATGCGGCCGCGAAACCATCGCCTGTTGCCTCCGCCAAGTTCGACGTGCATCGGTAGATCTGTCCAAGACCTCCTGAAGCAAGTATGGTGGCTTTGGCGAAAATGCAGTGAAGAGTGTCGTCAATCAAGGCAACCGCCCCATAGCACCTATCTCCTTGGGTCAGAAAGTCGATGGCAAAGGCACGCTCGACAACCTGCACCCTCTCCTGCTCTCTGAAATGACTGGCAAGTATTGCCGCCTCTTCACCGTGACTCGTTTCGGACTGAATCGGTTCCGGTGCCTGTTGAACTCCTTCTTCAACCATCACCTCTACCGCGATTTCATTGCAGAGTTCACCCCCTACTTTGAGAGTGTTTGCAATATGATCAGCGATTGTACCATTTTCGTTTATATGAGCAGTATTCTCCCCCTGTGTGTCTGGAAGGGGATGCTCCTCTATGGTACGCTTAGTAATCAGCAGAACGTCGCCGTGCTTGCTCGCTTCAAGCGATGCCCTTAGCCCGGCATTTCCACATCCGATCACTAAGAAATCTGTGTCAATTCTGGGTAATTTGGCTGAGTCAAATTGGACGATATATCGACGAGTCATTGTGGATCTGATACGCTTCAGAGGCTTACCTACGGCCTCCTTTCCTTGGTATAGGCTTGTTTGGTTCAAGGAGGGTCATTGCCTTATCTGAGTAAATGAGAATGCTGCCCCAACTTGAGACGAAAGGAAAGTACGCAGGGACTAAAAGGCCCCTGTGGCTTTCATAACCTTCCCGCTGCCTTCGACAATTCGCTCTCCCTGTTCTGAATCGATGTGTGCTTCTACCTCGATAAGACGTTTACTCATTTTTACGCGATTGGCTGTAACGATCAATTTATCACCCGCCATCGCAGGTTTCTTGAATCGGACTTCAAGTTGAGCAGTTACAGCGGGCCCATCAAAGCTGGCAATGCCCACGTAGGTAATAGCTTCATCAAGTAGTGTGCTTAAGATTCCACCGTGAATTACGTTTGCCCAACCTTGAAAATGACTGGGCGGCGTACACTCAATTCTGACCCGTCTTCCATCGGGGGTGATATCCGGGTTGACTCGCAAGCCAATGGGATTCTCCTTACCACAGGCAAAACAACGATTATTGTTCTCAACGCGCATCCATGAACTCCTGTTGATTCTTCATGCCTAATAAAAACCGTATTGTAGCACACCGCGTGAGGAAACGCAAACGAAATCAGAAACCCGCTTCGCTGTTATAGCTCGGATATAGTTATCGGTTACCGATGCGGAAATTTTTGATGATAATTCCCTTGACAGAGAAACGAATATTTTGTAAACTTAGATTCTACGCAAAATACACATGCGCTAAGCAGACGTTCTACCCAATACAATCTCTTAAATTTGAAAGAGGAGAAAAAGAGTTAGATATGAAAAAGTTTTCAACCCTACTGGTGTTTTTTATTTTGATTGCTAGTGTTGGATGTAATCAAGAACAACCCATTACACAACTGGAAGTCGGTAGAAATAAGTTGCTCAATGCCGGTTTGACAATTGAAGCTGTGGATCACCTGAAAAGAGCGGAACTTGAGGAAGCTGATACCGCGGCCGAAAAGGTGGAACCACGAGCGTTATTACTGATTGCCTATTCACATGCTATTGCTACTGGAGACGCTAAAACTCAAGAAGTTGAAATTCCTGGACTTGAAGCCGAATATAAACAGGCACGGAGTGAAAGGCTTGCGGCATTAAGCAGCACTGAAATGAAGAAGATACTTCAACTACTCGCTGAGCGGCATCGCACACAAGACGCGACGTTACAGATTTTAGTTGATAAAGGAGCAGAAGCTGTTCCCGTATTGGTCGAATATCTCGGTATCAGGAGATATCTGGTTCTTAGAAATGATCTGATTGAAATGCTATATCAGATCGGTTCCGATGGTGTAGACTATTTAACCACTGCACTTAGTGATGCCGAAACTTCCCCAGAAACCAAAGTAATTCTGACACAATTAATTGGACGGATCAACGATCCGAGCGCAATTCCCGCTTTAGAAGCAATCCAAAGTGGGAGTACCCCAGGGTTAAGGATGGAAGTCAACATCGCACTCTATAATCTTGGCAAGGAAGAATATAGAACGGAAATTATCAATGGGTTGGGCGATAGTAATGTTGCGGTTCGCCGTGCAGCTGCCCTGGCAATGTTACGACTTGATGATCCCCCAGAAGATGAACTCGTTAGCGCTCTCAGCGATTCCGATGCGCGGGTGCGTATGTATGCAGGCCAAACACTTGAAAAATATCCTACTGAAAACGCTATCAATTCGCTCATTGACATGGTTGCGTATGATACAGATGAAGGTGTGAGGGAAGCAGCAGCGAAAGCTTTGATTGTTCATGGTGGACAGGAATATGGAAAACAACTGGCGCGACGCCTCATTAAAATATTACCAAGCGTGAGCGATCCAGAAGACCGGATACGAATTGTCTTGGTGCTTAAGAAAGAGGCACTCATGGAGCAGATCAGGACCGCCCCGAAAGCCCACGATGATAATATTGAACTGGATCTCTACTACTATTTTCAGAACGATGAGCAGAACGACATGGTTAAAGAAGAGATCAATATGTTGCTAAACAATCTTGGCCGTTAAAGGTTTTTGCTTTTGCATCCAATTGAGCTGCTACGATGCTCTCCTCTACCTGTGTGAATTAATATAACATACCTACGGCGATGATCAGACTGCCAAATATCTAACTCTAACTTCGATTGGTAACGTCATTTATCACTTACATGCTGTGATAGAACGTGCGTGTAGGCGTCTCTACAGTCGTTAGGTGTCCGCAATGTTGCCAAGCAGAAGAGTTTTAAAATCATGGTTTCTCCGCTTAAGTTCTTGGATTTAATGAAGACGCTGCCCGGTGCCGGAGACAGGGTTAGTGATAGCCAATTCGATTAACGGGACCCTGACATACTATTTTTTCACCGGTTGCTGCCGACCTCATGTGGGAGACCGTTACATTCGAGGATCGCAAAATTTAAATCAGCTAAGATTTATGCTTGTATGGTCCCCTGTATATTTCCACCGTTTTTGATTGGGTATTAGCCATATTTTAGCATCCAGCCCCTCCATTGACTAGAAGTAGGATGACTATGATGGGCTTATCTTCCCCAGTTGGAGCTGTTATAGAATCGCTTACTCATGTTGACGTGCCTCGGCAAATAGACTATGAAGGTAAGTTTGTGGTGCTATCGCCCGTCAACCCAGAAACCGATGCTGAAGAACTTTACAAGTGCACACACGGTTCATGTATGAAGGAGCAGATATGGACCTACATGAGTTATGGACCCTTTGACAGCGTGCACAGTATGCAACAATGGCTCAAAGTTAGAGCCAAGTCGAAGGATCCTCTCTTTTTTACCGTCCACCATCGTGAATCAAAATGCCGGGTAGGGATGGTAAGCTTTCTCAACATCGCCCCGGATATGCAGCGGACGGAACTGGGTCATATTTGGTATTCGATCGATGCTCAAAGATCAAACGTTAACACTGAGGCGATTTATCTGATGCTCTGCGAGGCATTTGATAGGCTAAAATACCGTCGGGTAGAGTGGAAGTGTGATTCTTTGAATGAGCGATC
Source organism: Candidatus Poribacteria bacterium (assembly GCA_965204355.1). Lineage (GTDB taxonomy): Bacteria > Poribacteria > WGA-4E > WGA-4E > PCPOR2b > PCPOR2b. The sequence continues at coordinate 3,847,659 of OZ241983.1, read as the reverse complement.
GCGATCAGCTGCTATACGCCTCGGTTTTCAATTCGAAGGTATCTTTAGACAGCACATGATCGTAAAGGGTCGAAATCGGGACACTGCTTGGTATTCACTCTTGGATAATGAATGGGCTGACGTTAAGAAGAATATGGAGATGTGGTTGTACCACAATCCAAACCAGCACTTGTCCTTAACAGCGCTCAATAGCAACAGGTCCTAAGTGGTTGCATCCGTTTTCAAAACCTATAATTTAAGAAAATCTGTGGTTTTCAGTTGATAGTTCATTGATTAAAAAAGGTAAATCATGCCAACACGGGAAACAAGAGAAAAACGAAGAAATAAGAAAAGGAAAGTCATTAAGAATCGCAAGCCTACTGCGATGCCGTGGTCCCGCTACTCAGAAAGTGCATTACGCAAAATGGCAGATTTTAATCTGTCTAGCACTGCGATTGTGGTTTATTTGTATATCAATTTAAATTGATATCTGGATACTGGTATTAGTCATCAGAGTGATTATGATCAGATCGCTGAATATTTTGATATACGAAAAGAAACCGTCTATAACGCGATAACCGAGCTCGAAATGGTTGGATTGGTGAGTGTCAAATCGCGTGGACGCATTATATATCTAACATCAGATTAAAAATAGCCTACTACTCCTCTTTCCCTCCATTACCAGATTCAGTTATTAACTTTAAAGTGCACACTGCCAACTGAAATGGTTACTGCATTAAGTCTGAATCCCCGCCTACCTTTCCTATATTTTACTGACAGTTTCAGCCAAATTTGCTATGATATAAATTAGAGCGAATCGCAACTAGTACTCTTGGCGTTTTATGCGGTCGATACCTTTCCAGCATAAAAAAATTGAGATAACTTCTATGCACAGACGACACAAACGCTTAATCCTAATTGCCGGTCTTGGAGTGATTTTGATTCTCGGAGGCTTTCTATTTTTGCGTTCTTCCTATGTACTTAACCGGGTGCGTATAGTATTAGAATCTGAACTCCAAACGCGCTTAAAACACTCGGTCACCATTGATACGGTTTCAGGAAATGTGTTCACCGGCTTGAATATCAAAGGAATTGAAGTCACAGATGCGAATCCAGAAAATCCTCCTCTAATCGCTCTAGACGAAATCCAGATAAAATATAGATTATGGAGTTTGGCACAGAAGAAAGTCCTCATCACTCAACTGCATTTGAATCAGCCCCAGATTAATACGCACATGCAGCCAGACGGAGTTCTCAATTTAACCAAGTTAATTCCGAAAAGCGGATCGGGTACAGGGGCAAAATTTCCAATCCAGCTTCTAATTTCTGCTATCAATATCGAAGATATCAGTATTGAAAATGGCATTATCAATTTTGAAGATGAAAGCAGTTCTCTCGAAGTTGCAATCGGCGGTATTTACAGCCGTAGTCGTGTTGACGGCCCTCTAAATAACTGGAATTACAGCGGTCATCTGGAAGTGCGCGATGGACGTTTTGCCCTGAACGGTACTGAAACACAGATTGATGAATTCAGAACTGAATTTGAGTTACAGCGGAATCGAGGTGCACTACACTCGTTGCACCTAGTGGTGGGAAATTCCCTTTTGACCGTTGCTGGCGAAGCAAACAATTTCGGAAAACAATCTCCACAGGTTGAAACGCAAATTCAAATAACCCTTGATTTCCATGACATACAAAAAATCCTATCCTTCCCAGGGGAGGTGGAAGGAGTGGCAGAAGTCGACGTGGAAGCCAGTGGTCCAGCGTCGGAAATTGCTGGTAGAATTGGGCTTAACCTTCCCTCTGTCCGGCTCAATGCGTTCCAATTTGAGAATCTGACTGCCCAAGCTGAGTTCACGCCAAGTAGTGTTCACATTACTGAAATTAATGCTCTGTTCGCAGCCGGAAAACTGACAGGAACAGCAGAAATTAACCTTCCCTCCCAACAAGAGACTTCACAACGCCTATCCTACAACGGCACGATACAACTTGACTCCCTTCGAACCGAACAATTACTTCCAATTATAGACTTTCCCCAAAGTGTTTTAGATATCAAAGCGGATGTGGATGGCAAAGTCCAATTCACCGGTAACGGTTCAGACTTTCACAAAATCAACCTTGATGGAGATTTGCAATTGGACAATGCGAGTCTAAATGGGGTGCCAATTCGTCCTTCAGCAGCATACTACCAGCTCAAGGATGAGCATCTGTCGATTACAGCGAACCTTGACGACGCACAAATCGAAATGAATGGTATACCCGGATCAGCCGGTCCGCATGATATGGATTTGCGTATCACAAAAATTGACATAGGAAAACTTGCACAAATCCTGCAAATGCCAGACTTGGCTGGCGAAGGTACGCTTACCGGAAAAAGCAATGCCGGTGCGGAGAATAACCCTCTTTACTCCTTGCGTGGTCATCTCAGCGTTCCAGAAGCGACGCTCTATGATGTGCCAATCGGCGTGCTCACAACGGATTTTCATTATACGGAGAATAAGGTGTTTCTGAATTCAATCCGCCTTGTCAAAGGAGAGAGTGAATTGATCGCCAACGGGATTGCCCGGATGGAAGGGGACACGCCAGTCGAGCTTAAGGTAAGAGCACAGCCACTTCAAATCGCGGACTATGTGAGGTTAGCAGGTGATGATTATCCCATGGAAGGGATTGCGACCGGTGAGCTACTATTGGATGGAACGCTAGTTCACCTTGATGGTCGTGGAGTGCTCAAAATTGAGAATGGTATAGCGTGGGATCTAGCGCTTGATCCGTTGATGTTGCCGATAGAAATTGAAAATTATGTTGTGAAAATCCCAGATTTCGCGTTGTTGACTCGTGGTCAAAAAGGTATCCTTAACGCACAGATTGATCCCAATCAAGATTATGTCCTTGACTTTCGAAGTGAACCGATGCAACTGGCAGAGATTGCACTTGCTCGCGGGATGACCGATTTCTTATTGGATGCCGATCTCATTGTCACAGCCAAAGGGCAAGCAAACGCAGTAGATCCAATTGTGGATGTTACCTTCGATTTCTCAAATGTCACTTATGCGGGTAATCCATTGGAGGATGTACATATAACGGGCATTTACAGAAATAATGCGCTGAAGTTTGAAGGCGTGGGGTTTCATGATACCTGCCAGATTCGAGGGGTTTTGGAATCTATTGAAGGCATTCCATACCAAATAGATGTTGATGCTGCCGGAATTAATCTCTTTCCATTCCTACGGATTCTTAATATAGCAGATTATTTTACAGGTACGGCCGATGGTAGCGTTAAGATTGAGGGAATGGTAGAAGATTTATCGAAGTTTAAATTTCAGATGGATTTGTCCAAGGCAGCACTCGATGTTAATGGGCGTCAGTTGACCAATCCGGCTCCGATCCGAGTTTCCTTCATGGATGACCTGTGGCATGTTCAATCCTTCATGCTTGCTGATAGCCGGGATTCTACCCCATTTCTGAATGTGATGGGCACTTTCCCCATTCAGAGTAAGATAGGAACACCTGCCCACACAGACATCACCAATACATTTGATTTTACTGTAGAATCGGATGGGTTCCCGCTTGAGGGATTATCACATCTGTTGGGATTACCACCGCTCCTGTCAGGAGAGGTCAGCTACAAACTTACAGGCAGTGGAACTTATGAGAATCCACAGTTGGAATTCAATTGGAACATCCCGAATCTGATGCTTCAAACGCCCATTGGACAGATCCCAATTCGGGAGGCTGTGGGTGGGCTCGCCTATAAGGAGGGAAGCCTTAACGTCGAGTCCTTCGATCTTCTTTTACTCGGCAATCCCATTCAAGTGCTGGGGAATCTGGAGGTTAATTTTCAATCTTTTGAATCTTCACGTCTTAATCTCCAAGCGTCTTGCCCAAATTTCAAGCTAGATTCTAGGGATTTTCAAAATTTGCCTGATTATCTGCATAACTATTTGATCCTGTTTGATTTGGACGCACAAATCAGTGGTGATTTGGCTCAACCGGAGTTGATTGCTTCGATTGATGCTACCCAGAGGACACTGCAGCTGTTGAACCTGCCCCAACCAGTTGAAAACTTGAAGGTTGCGCTTCGGATCGCGGCTGGGCAGAAAGCATCACCTGATTTAATATCGGTGCATTTGAAATCGGCGGATTGGCAGTTCGATGGCGGACGGTATCATGCGTTGGGAGTTTGGAGTTTGCCTACAATGGACGGAAGGTTCCCCCTAACTTCTATCGTAGAGGCCTTGGAACAACCTAACTCAGTACAGTTTCAGTTTCACGTCGATGCGGTAAATGTGAATGTGGCGACAGCTCTGAATTACATATTTAAGCGCGAATTCTACGGTATGGAGAGTCAGGCTAATATAACACTTGACCTGCAGGGCAGTGGCTATCGTCCCGACCAGATATCAGCGACCCTCGTATGTGATAGCATGCGTCTCAAAATTCACAACCGTCATATGAAAAACATAGGTCAAATTCAATGTCATTTCGCAGATCGCAAACTCACACTTGAGCCGGTTCAAATAGGGGAGCAAGACACCGCATGGGTTAACGCTGCAGGAACGATGGACCTTGATGGAAATATAGATTTCGTTTTAGAGTTGGATCGACTGCCTTACGGTGTGCTAGTGCCGGCGATAACGCTAACACTTTTCGATCAATCCTTTCTTAAGTTTGCCGGTTTTCTGACAAGCGAGATTCGTATTCGCGGGGATTTGATGAATCCAATTATGACTGCAGAGTGGGAGTCAGACGGTCGTGTTGGAAATGCCAATCTTAAGGACAGTGGAACGGCGGACTATCAGGAAAAATTGCTTTTCATCCAGAATACGCAACGGGTTGCTGGTGTAAGCAAGCAGCTGGAAATGTCTGGGACGATTCCTATTAACCTTGCGTTCCAACCTCTTTTGCTTCAGGATCGCTTCTTGGATTTGCCTATTGACTTAAAACTTCACGGGCAACAGATTTCCCTGGCTCCCCTTGGTTTACTGCTCCATCCGCTGGTCGAATATGCCAATGGCATTGCTGACATAGATCTCAGGATACAGGGAACAACGGCGTCACCTTATCCGCAAGGAAGGTTATCGGTTCAACAGGGAACACTGAAGTTGCCAAACTTTGATACACCGATTTCAAACGGGACACTTGAACTGCACGCCGATAAGGGCAAAATCCGTATCCCCACGCTCAGTTTTCGGTTAGGTGAAGGGCAATATACAGCAGACATCAACTGTACGTTGGCAGGCCTCATCGCAACAGATTTTGAGATCAGCCGGTTCAGTGTGCATGAAGCAAGAATTTCTGATTTTATCGGAGATCAATCGCGGTTTCTTAATCCTACCGTATCGAAGTTTCTTAGGTCCGAGACAATTGGTACAGAGGTGTCGGCTGAGATTTTGAATGGATATATTACAGCAGAAGCCAGCATGAAAATTCCAATAAATGAGTTTCTCATTCCTGGTGAAACCGCATGGATTCCACAACTCATTAAACCGTTCAGTCTACCAAATGCAATTAAATATGTAACGGGGCAGCTAAATATCCAGGATATTCTAATTGAAGGCTTAGGTTATAAGATCCGTAACCCCCGACCAGTTGAAATCATCCTTGTAAACCAGAAACTTAGCTTGGAGGAAGGGTTTAGCCTTGAAGATCAAAAGATCGCGGAAGATGAAACCAAACGCCTTCAGGTGATGGGATTCGGAAGTTGGGAACTTGGGAAGAAATTACTCTTGCACGTTGAGATGAAAAATCTCGATCTCGGTTTTATTTCGGGATTTTTGCCCGAAGCTTATGTTGTTCGTGGTTCTCTGAACTCCTCGCTCGACATGCGTGGGACAGATGCAGAACCGAAAATTTCCTTTACATGGGAGACTTCAGAACTGCAAGTAAACCGTGCAGAGGTAGATCAGTTTACTGGTAATATAACCTATGAAGATCGAAAAATTCGAGTTAGTGGCAAGCAAAGCAGCGATGCTCATCTATCTATCGGGAAAAATTATGCTGTTCTATCCATGTTAATTCCATTCCACCTCTCGTTACTAGAATTGAAAGCAGAACCGCTACCAGAGGATATTGAGGGCGGATTAGACATAGTCATCGGAAACTTAGATTTCCTATCCCTTATCTTTCCTCAATTTGCTTTCACCGAAGGCACTGGCGCCCTTAATGTCACACTTGGTGGCCAAGTTGATTCCCCTATGGTTAAGGGATCTACGAATTTGAGAGGATTTGCGTTTGAGTTGCCAAACTCACACATCAGTTTAAAAAATGGACTTGCGCAGCTCAATTTGACCGAAAAAGGCGTTAATATTCAGCGCATTACGGGGAATATGAATGATGGCACCTTTGAGATCAACGGTGCTATACAATCCGATTGGTTCGATGTGCAGTATATAGATGTTGTTGCAGAATTGGGAGAGGGCACAACGTTTAAACAACCTGAGCTTTATCAGCTTGAGTGTGAAAGCGTGAACTTACAGATGAGGGGTGAAATCGCGACCGATGGAAATCTCAAACTTCCACCGTTAAGCGGCTCCATCCGCGTCAAACAAGGTCGATACAAACAGGATTGGAAGCGATTAGTTCAAGATCTAGTTGATAAGGTAGCAGAGGTGCAGTTTGAGGTCTGGTTCGATTATCCTGTCGTGCGTGATGTCCAGTTAGATCTCGATATCGTTGCTCCCAACAACTTTTGGGTGGAATCAAATCTGGAGGAAGTTTTTACGCATTTTGGAGAAGTTGAGATCGAAACATCAATCAACGGTGAACTCGTCGGACCAATTCAAAAACCTATTTTTAGTGGGCGTGCGGATCTCTTGGGAGGTGAATTATCCCTCTCTGGAGGTCACGAATTTAAGATTCAGGAGGGCTCGTACGTAGAGAACAAAAATGCGCTGGAATTTAATCCGTGGTATCAGATTACCGCTGAGACAACTGAACCGATTCGGGGTGTCCAAGTTCCAACTGACGACGGAGAAAACCATACGAGAGATCTTAGAGTTGTTATGAGTTTGAGTGGTTATCTCAAGGATAAACATAATCCAGAATTTGAAGCGTCAGTTCTCAGGAAAGGTGCCGGTGAAGAGTACAATTTAACCCAGCAGCAAATCGTTTCTATTTTAACGCTCGGGGGCGTGGATCCGCTCGAATCTGAAATGGCTACTCCAGCCCGCGTGTTTCAAGATTATATAGGTAATCGAGTTGCAAAGGCGGCGGGTTTACGCGAAAGCCGTTTTGATGTGAGCCCTGATAATTTTGAAGAATCGCGCTTCCTTTTGACGAAAGAGTTCTCAGATCGTCTTTCTTTGACCTATTCTTCTACCTTCCAGCTTCACACAGAACCGCGTATCGAAGTTGAATACCAGCTTAGGCGAAACTTTTATATTAAAGGAGAACGGAATGAGCGTGGAAAATACGGTGTAGACCTTAAGCTAGAACGGCGGTTTTAGAATTTCCTTTTGAGTTATCATTGTACGACATGAGTCATGGCGGAAGGTGTTTTTGGGAAATAACCGTTGACAGTTACCTATAATGTAGGAAATCAACAAAATTGCTGTAATCTTGTAACATTTTTTTTGCTACAATAGTTTGTGCCATACCTTAAGTTGAGAAGTAGTTGTGTGTATCTTTGGGAGCAGCTTCCTATGCAGTAAGTGGGAACGCCAGTGTGTAACTAGCATTATGAAAAATGAAAAGAAATCAGGAGAACAAAATTTATGAAGCAGTCTACAGTAACTATTTCTACTAATCCTCAATTTCCTAAATCGGCTAGTCAATTTGGTATTCTAAGTAAAACGCTTTCGGCCATAATGACTGAAGGGTGCCTGACTGCCCTTAGGACAGTGTTCTGTGGAGGATTTTTATTATTAACTGCGCTGATCGGTTGTGAACCGAAACAACAGATCGATCATTTGAAGGTTGGACGACAGCAACTGCTAAATTCAGGTCTTGCAGTAGACGCAGTTAAGCATCTGAAACAGGCAGAAATAAATGAGATAGACAAGGTGCCACCTCGCGCGCTATTAGTTCTCGCCTATACGCATGGATTGTCAACAGGAACGGCAAAAGCACAAGGGTTGGAACCCGAATTTATACGTGAACGTACGGAAAGATTAGCCGCGTTAGGAGATGCAGAAATTGAATACTTGCTGCAAATTTTGGTAAGACGTTCGCGACTGCAGAAGGATGCAATGCAAGTGGTGATCGACAAAGGTGAGCGCGCATTCCCTGTTATGATTGCTGCCTTAGGTAATGTTGAGTTCCAAAACCTGCATGGTGACATCACAGAGATGATGTATACAATTGGGATGGATGGTGATGGTTTGGAGACAATGGTTGACGCTATACAGGAAGTTGACACCTCAACAGAGGTGAAAATTGCACTCACACGCCTTATCGGGAGGATTGGTGGACTACAAGGGCTTGGTGATTTGGAAACAATCCTCAGCCAGACCGATGATCCTAGCCTGAAGATGGAGATCAGCGTCGCTCTCTATAGGCTTGGGAAACATGAATACTCAGGGACAATTGTCAAGGGCTTGGACAACGACAATGTGAATGTTCGTCGTGCTGCTGCCCGAGCGCTGGTGCATCTCAAGGATTATCCGATGGACAGCGTTCTTAAGGCACTACGGGATGCTGATGAGCGCGTCGTTACCTACGCAGCGCAAGCACTGCAAAAGCAACCGACCGCACAAGCGGTTATTCCCCTTACTGAAGTGCTTACGGGTAAAGTCGATAATGCTGCAAAACAGGCGGCTTCTGAAGCGCTGCGTATTCATGCGGAACAGAAGTTGACGAAAGGGTTAACTACTCGGCTTACTAAGACGCTAATTTCTGGTAACATTGCCAACCCGGAGGATCGTCTGCGTATTCTTCATTTGCTTCGGAAGGAGGCGCTGATGAGGCAAATTAAAGTGGCAGCTCTGGTGGATCCACAGTTAGCATACGACCTTGATCAGTACCTAAAACAGACTGAGACGCATGAGATGGTTAAGGAAGAGTTGAGGCGTCTCCTTTCCGAACTAGAGTAATACATCACAGTCACGTGCCATTAAAATAATCACGGCGGTACAGCCTTCCACTGAAGAGATTGAGCGGTAGAATGCTAATAGCTTGTAATTTCTGTCAATCAACCCATGCTGTCTTCTGAAAACATCCGTGATCTGTTCACTAGTTCCATTCTACTCTTAATGTCGTTCGATCCTTAATGATTTCATGGTGATGAAAGCCCAAATGCAACCTAGCTCATAACTTGAAAAACACCTTCCCATTACTTACTGCCATTTTTCTGTTCGAGCCTGCTCGCCATTGCCGGTAATACTTCAGCAACAAAATCACGTCAGTTCTCTACACCTCTCTTGAAGTCCGTGCCAACCGATCGACGTGCTCCTTCACATAAATTCACTGCTGAGTCAGCTATTATCGTGTTGAGTTATGGTGTCAAAATCGGCTAAAATAGGCGTTACTACGTGCTACCTTCGATCTCAGATTTCTAGAAAGTTTAGGCGAAGAAACAGTGTCGAAAGTGGCTGGGTCTGGAAGTTCGGGACCATAATTTCTATCCTCTGAATTGAAACGGAAGTGGAACAAGGAGGTGAAAGCGTACGGATGAGCAAACGGGCAAATCAGCGAATTCATAAATCGATCAATCAAGTCCTTGGCATGTCCGTCATTATCTCGCTCCTATATGCTCTGTTGGTTTCTGGGATACTTGCTTTCACACTTATATTTATCATATCCGCCTCAAGCCAATTTGAAACTAAACCTATTAATCAGATTCAGTTTAGATTAGATGGGGAAATCGTTGCTTCAGATGCACTTCCTGTGGACCTACAGCGTAAGATGCACGTTCAGGTTGGCGATTCGATTTCGTTCTATCAGATTCGCAAGAGCATCGAGCTGATTTACACAACAGGACTCTTTTCTCAAGTTACAGTGATTGAAACGCCTCAACCAGATGGGGTGCTACTGACGTTCGATCTCACAACTAAGATACTGATTGGCAAAATCGATTTTAAGGGTAATACGCTAAAGAAAAGTTTAATTCTTGGTGTAGTAGCATCGCGCCCTAAAAAAGAATATTCCGCCGAAATTGCAGAAGAAGATCGGCGTAGAATCCTTGCCCTATACGAGGATTACGGATATTTTCAGGCCGGAGTTCACTTGACTATCCCTGCGGATCCGAACGCTTTGCATCGAGTCGATTTGCTATACAGTATCAACGAGGGTGAACGGGCGCTTATTGAGGATATTCGATTTGAAGGTGTCAATTCAATTGAACCAAAAAAATTGGAAGATGCTATCGAAAGCGAGAAAGGTGAGGTCTATCAGAAACAGTTAGTTGATGAAGACATCCGTCGTATTGGAGAGTTATATCGCGATAATGAGTATCGCACGGTAGTGGTAAGACCACGCCAAATCTATAATGAAGTGTCTAAGGGAGTACTCCTTAGTTACGAGATTATCGAAGGCAAAAAGATCAGAATTGAATTCGTGGGCGATGGTATTGATAGATCAGAACTGGAGCAAAAGCTGCTGCTGTTCACACGGGAGACTACTCGGGATAGCTTTTCGGATGCGAATCTCAAAAATACAGAACAACAGATTAGTGAGATCTATCAGGAGAAGGGCTATTATGAAGTGATGGTGTCCCATGCGGTTAAAAAAATTACGGGACGAGAAGAGGTTATCCGTTTTGACATCCGGTTGGGCAACGCTCCGCCTATTCGAGATATCAATTTCGAGGGAAACGTGGGATTTGCGGATGCTGTCTTGCAGGATCAGATGAAAACGCAACCGCGCAGTCGATTAATAATCCCTGGATTTGGATGGCTGTTTTCCTCAGGTATTTATAATCCTATAATACTTGACACAGACAAGCGCGCATTGGAACTCTTTTATAGAAAAAGAGGTTACCCACAGGTAGAGGTTACGTCTAGTTCTCCGGAGATTGATGAGGATAATCAGCTTATCCTGCACATAAAAATCAGAGAAGGCGAGCAGCAGCGCATAGATAACGTTTTAATCCAAGGCGCCAAAGTTTTTGAAACGACGCAATTATATCCAGAGCTTGATGCAAAACGTGGAGGCCCTTACCATAAAGATATAGGAATTTACGATGAACGGGCTCTCGAATCGCTTTACCATCAAAGGGGGTACATTTATGTGGGTATCGACCACAATTATAATCCGGAAACGCGCATGCTCACCTATACGATTGCTGAAGGAGTTCAAGCTAAATTCGGTAAATTCAAATTCGATGGTGATCGACGGGTTAAACTACACGTTTTACAGCGGGAATTTGAAAACCTCGGCTTGGTCGAGGGAGCGGTGTTTAACGAAGAGCGCTTATTTATGGAATCTCGGAGGCGCTTGTTAACTGCGGGACTTTTTAAGGAAGTTAAAATTCAGGAAGCTGACCAATATGTTGAAAATACGGAGACCATTGATGTCAATGTAAGTGTTGTGGTAAAAAAACCTGGCGCTATTAGCGTCAGCGGTGGCTATATTTCCTCCGAGGGTATCCGTGGCACACTGGAGCTTGGGCATAACAACTTGTTCAAGCGTAACATGAAAATTAGTACCAAAGTCAGTAGAGGCACAAGAGGAAATTTGTACGAGATCACACTTATCGAACCGTGGTTCAAACTTCCGCCTCTGGATAAACTTATTGGACCTACAATAGGTACCTTTCGTCTGTTCAATGATAATCTGGAGGAATACGAAGATATACGAGCGCGCGGTGGAACGGCGAATCTTGCCAAGCGGCTGGGGCGATTCGGCAATATTGCATTACAGTACAAATCTCAAGATCTCCGAGATCGTGACGATCCTCCCAAAATTCAGACTACGGTGAGTAGTCTTGGTCTTGAGTACCACCGGGATAGCCGTGACCATTTTCTGAGTCCTCAAAAAGGATGGTTCAACGAATTTGCAGTTGAATATGCGGGTGGTTTTCTCAAAGGGAAGACCAGTTTTTTCAAATTTACAACTGACCACCGTTACTACCGTCCGTTCTGGCGCGGTACTGTTCTTGCCAGTGCAATTCGGCTTGGCTATGAAAAAGGGCTGCGGGGAAACCGTGACCGAGAGATTATCTCCTTTGAGCGCTTCTATGCCGGTGGCTCTACATCAGTTAGGGGCTATCCTGAGCGAGGTTTGGGCCCTGAGGATGAGTTTGGGAATCACCGCGGGGATGTGTTATTTATTTTTAATACAGAGCTGCGTTTCCCAATCTATAAATTCATCGGTGGGGCAGTATTTCTAGATATAGGCAACGTTTGGAATAAATTTACCGATATCACGACTGTCCTTCCGCGTACAGCGGGAGGCGCGGGAGTGCGATTAGATACGCCCCTCGGACCCGCTCGTGTCGATGTTGGGATGCCGTTAATGGAGGAGTTTAAGCCAATTTTTTATTTGCAGCTTGGTCAGGCATTCTAAGCATACAACCGACAATAAGCAGAGATGTTTTGACGGATGGTGCACGATAGATCTTTTATCTGCTGCAATCGAGTTTAGTCGATATCAATAGAAGGTGGGGAACAATCGCATGAGGTTGACAGCCGAACAAATTGAACAATTCAATATGTATGGCGTGGTAATCGTCAAGAATGCTCTTCAAGAATCTGAGTTGGACGCTGTGATTGAGGAACTTGAGGCTTGGGTAGATAAACGTGCCCGCGAACTACATACGGAGGGAAAAATTCAGAACCTCCATCCTGAGGCGTCCTTCGAGACACGTTTTGGACTTCTTTTCAAACAGTGCAAGGAGATTGGGGATGGACTTGACATCAGCACATCTCGCGGTAAAGCGATATTTGAGTTTCTACATAACAAGAACCTACTTGATACGGTGGAATCCCTCGTTGGTCCGGAAATTACTTGCAATCCTATTCAGCATGCCCGTACCAAGCCGCCGACAGCTTACGAGGGGCGCACAGGACCATCATTCCATGTCGTTCCTTGGCACCAAGATGCAGGTGTAATGATGCCAGAAGCGGAGGGGTCGAACATTGTAACTTGCTGGCTACCTCTAGGAGATGCAACAGTCGAAATGGGATGTATGCAAGCACTCCCCGGTGTCTTCAGCCATGGCTATCTGAGCCACTTCAAAGAGGAGGCAGCGACCGTTACGATCCGACCGGAAGTACTGCCCTCGGTCGAACCAATTGATCTTATCTGCTACAAAGGGGATGTAGTTCTTTTAAATAAATACACCCCGCATCGTTCGGTTCCCAATGTCTCAGACAAATGTCGTTGGTCCTTGGATCTGCGTTATCAAACTACCGGACATCACACGGGCAGAACTGCCTATCCGGCGTTTATTGTACGCTCGCCGAGCAATCCTGAGAGTGTCTTACGTGATTATGATGAATGGTGTCGACTTTGGATTGACGCGCTCGAAAATCCCAAAGGTGTAACAATGCATCGGACGGATTGATCACAGACCGAGTTTATTTTAACTTAGGACTTACGCCCTTCGATTGTAGTTGCCTGATTCATCGGGCGTTGGCAACAGTGTCCAGTTGCCTTGAATCCCGATTTATCGGGGCGGCGATCAATCGCCGAACTACAGGACTTTAACCGTTTAGCTGCGTAAGTTCTATTAAAGTCAAAAACGGAGGAAGTTTATGTCTGATTTTGGCGGTGCATGGCCCGCTTTAGTCACACCTTTTACACCCAAGGATAAGGTGAATGTAACGGTGTTACGGGAGCTAGTAGATTATCTGATCGATAAACAGGTTGGCGGGTTCTACGTTTGTGGTGGCACTGGAGAAGGGCTGTTCATGTCGCCAGAAGAACGTAGATTGGTAACGACAACCGTGCTTGAACAGGTGAGTGGGCGTGTGCCGGTTATTGTGCACGTTGGCAGTATGATTGTGGGTGATGCCATTCAGTTGGCGGAACATGCACAGGACGTAGGAGCTGCTGGAATAAGTAGCGTCATTCCACCGATGTTTCAGAACAGCGAAAGTTTACATGCTTACTTTACGAGGGTTGGAGCTGCCGCCCCTGATATACCGCTGCTGACTTACATATTTGGTGGTCCTACAGATGCCGTCGCGTTAATGCGAGAACTGATGACTATCCCTACCGTTGCCGGTGCGAAATACACGGGGCCCAATATGTATGAGTTCAGAGAAATTGTGGAGTTAAGACGGAATAACTGGAGTATCTTTTCTGGCATGGATGAGCAGTGTGTCTACGCCGCGATGCAGGGCGCGTGCGGTAACATCGGGTCAACGCTCAATTATATACCTGGCATCTACCGTGAGATTCACAATAGTTACAATGAAGGGAATATTGCTAAAGGTCAGGAACTCCAAGTCTGTGCCAACCAAGTCACCCGTGTGTTATTCTCCTTCGGTTTCTTTGGCGCGCTCAAAGAGGTGATGCACATGCTGGGTTTCGACTGCGGAAAGCCGCGTCTACCTCAACTTCCCTTCGCTGCGGAAAGACGTGACGAATTACGTGCGGAGTTGGAAGCCATCGACTTCTTTACAGTAGCTGATATGTAATCCCTCGCGTTGCCCTCAGAATCAGCCAAGCCAGCACTCCGGTGTGTAGGCTTCGCGCGAGAACATTTTTTTCCGTGCGGCACCTGCGCGGTCAATCCACTCCGGTGGAATTTCCTGCGTGTAGCGATGTGGCGGTCCTGCCTCCTTAAAAATATCAATTAAAAAAAGTCTAAATGGCTGTGGTGAATCCAGGGGTTTCGGTTCAACACCGTGAAACATCCTAGCATTGAGATAAACCATGCTTCCGGGTGGTAATTCCAGATGTCTCACTGCAAGTTCACGGCCGGCAACATCATTAAATTCTCCAGCCAGCAGCCTTTCCGAGGTCACCTCTTCCGTTGGGGGAACTCGATGGCTGCCCGGAATGACAGAGAGGCTTCTGTCCCCCTGTGTGAATCCGTTAGGATAGTAGAGTATCTGGATATACCACTTATCCCTTTCGGCAAGATTGACAGGGTTCTCATGACGCCAATGGTGGTGGTCTTGATGAAAACCGAGCCGTCCTGCGCCGCGAGGGGCGATATTCATCGCGGAATGGCAGAAGTGATAGTCGGGACCGATTGTGGCTTGCAGCAGCGCCGTGACAAGCGGTGCATCAATAAGTCCGTCCGCCCACGGTCCCCTGTCGTTCCAGGGCCTAACAAAGTATACGGCGGGATCGCTCGGTTTGCCGTTCTCTTCATCTAAACCCCGAAGATATTCACGGGGACCGTCCATGTTTAAGACCTCATCGGTCAATCCCGATAGTGCCTCGTCGGTAAAGACTTCCGGTATCGCAACATAGCCATCCTTATGAAAATCGGTGAGATTTTCTTGCGACGGTACATCAATGCGAAAGATCGGACTCATGATTGCTTCTCCGTAACGTCCTAGTTAGGGATTATCCTTGAAAAAGTGTCAGTGGGTCGTGGTTTCGCTAAAAGGTAAGGAAACGGGTGCATGTGTCTCGGCAGACTGCCGACAGGCTATACATATCTCGATCACGCGCTGGGCGTCCTCAATCGTCAGATCTGGATCCGTTTTGTTTTGACAACAATCTACCCAATGGGTCATTTCGTCGAGCAGGTTGTTATTTTGGAGGCGATAGAAATTGTTCGTTCCGTCTTTTGTGAACAGTGTCCCTTCATAAACGCTTTGCTGTGTCCGGATTGCACCTGTGGTGCCAACTAATTCTACCTCATAAGAGGGAAATCGAAAACCATCCATTGAAAAATAGATGTCGATTGACCCCATGGCCCCGTTCTCAAATCGCAGGATAATCTTGCCGTTGTCCATAAAGGGTGAGCAATCCGAAAGATAATTGTCGTATTCAGCGTAAACCCTTGTAACTTCTGATCCTGTAAACCACCTAACCACATCAGCAGCATACCAGATTAAAGACAGTTCCGGTCCACCTTGAGCCCGTTCCCAGTACCAATCTTCTTTTGGGAAACTGTTTATGCTGCCGTGTTGGTGTAATGCTCGGACTGAGATGAGTTCTCCGATCACACCGTTCTTGAACTGCTGATATGCTTCACGGATACCCCCATCGAAGCGCTCCGTTGTGCCGGAAGTGGCAATCACCTCGTGATCCCGCACCACTCTTACGATACGTTCCGCTGCCTCAACGGTAGTTGCCATCGGTTTAGCGATGTAGATATCGACACCCAAAGGGGCAACCTGTTCGACAAGGCGGACAGCCTCAGTATTCTTGGCGCAGATGCAAACTGCATCCAACCCCTCCTTTTGAATCATTTCTATAGGATCATGATACAGTTGGAGTCCGTGCGCTTCGGCATATTTCACGGGTGTTTTGCCGAGGGAAATAGATATCAGATTTGGGTCGTAGTCCAGATCGGCGCAGGCAACGAGGGCGGCATCGGGTATGGCACTCAAACAGTTAGCGAAGGCATTAGGCCAATAGACGCTCTGGAGACCAACAATGCCAATTCTAGTTGTTCCTTCCTTTTTATCCGCTATTATCATGATAATGATGGTTGGAATATAGATACTTGTACTTCGCCATTTTTACTGATCAGATAGCACAACCCAAACTATGTCTAAAGCCACTAAAACAGGGATCCTAGCCAGCTGTTTAACAGAAAATCGATGCGTTGAATCAACAGGGACACACGCCCCATCACCGTATTGCCGAATGCTGAACCAAATCCGATCATCAGAAAGACAATGCCAATCTTTGAAACGCCACCAATTGCTCCCCGATGCTCAACTGAGAAGAAGAAATAGGTCAACGTTGAGATGACGCCAATCAGCATGAGAATAGCACCAAAAATTTGAAATGGACCTAATTCGCCCGCATGAATTTGTGCAAACGGTACCAATGTCCCATGTACCTGTTGAAAGATGTCGGCGCGCATCACATTTGGAATTGCTAAACCGGAGCCTACCCCAATAAGGATAGCAATTGGATAGCGAATTAACCAAGCGTGCGTTGGGATCAGACGAGTGAAGAACAACGCGCCAATACCGATTGGAATAAGCCGCCACAAACCAACTAACTGTTGCTGCGTAACAGCTTTTGCAATTGGATTCCACGCGAAGGGAATAAAGCCTTGATGGATCGTAAGTACGACGCCGTAGCCCACCGAGACGCCGACAAACAGGTGTTCCGCAAATCGGTAAAACGGATTATCTCGATATAGAAAACTGTAGATGCAGAGGGTAAGCAGTGCAGCTATCCAGATACCAATCAATTCCCACATGTATGAAGCCTCCTGTTTTATTCGGATTCACGACGTTGGATAAAGAAAGCTATATTGCCCAGAATGACGAGTGCGACAACCAATAAATGCGCGAAGGATTGAATGCTCATGCCTTCGGTCCCTTTTGCGGGTTTCCCAATTAGCTTTTCATACTCTGCGGCACCCAAGAGTCCGGGCATCAAGCCAATCAGCTGCTTTGTCTGTAGGTATGGGTACATCTGCGACACAATCACGCCGGTTACGCCCGCGGCAATCTGTTGGTTATACCTTGTATTTGTGTAAATAACCCACCATTCTGTCGAACTTCCTGATGCCAAGTCGAGAACCAAATCAATTTGCTCATAATTTGTGATATCCGCCATCATGGGAATTTCAGCAAGTGGAGTTTTGGCATAATCCGCTTCATAAACGGAATCGATTGCTGTACCCATGCCGAGAAGTACCTGTGTTGCCCCCGGTCGGAAACCAAGATAAACGTAATCTTCACCATAAACCGCTCCGGTTTCTTCGGCGACTCCTTTTAGCATTTTGTCCCCGAGTGTTGCGCCTTCCGCTAAAAGCGTCATGCCAATCACCCGAATCTTTTTCCTAAAACAGTGGTGAAGCACTGCTTTTGCCATCGGGTGCAGTTCTGCGAACGACGAGGGACCGTAGTTAAATCCGATCATGAGCGTTGAACCAGGCGGCATAGCTTCAATATATTCATAGGTGCTGCGTGTCGGCTGCGAAACAGTGATAGGAAAGCTGACGTTCAGCAGGGAAGGGATAATTACTGCCAACGCAACCAGAATAAAGACAATTCGCCGATCTATGTTCATCAATTTTTCGATCATTTATTAATCTCCTTCTACGCCCCCGAGATATGAACGTTCAATCCCCAAGATAATACGAATTGACTGAGAAATAACACCAAGGCTGATACCGAGAATAATCCCCCGTCGTGCAGAGAGATTCGGATTATCTAAAATCCACTGCCGCGCAGCAGAAGGGAAGTTATCTCCAAGTGGCATTACAGTGTTCCAGATGAGGTCTCCAACCGGTGCGTTTCCAATCATAACAATCAGTGCCGCGGCAAGTAGCAGGGTTGCTTCAAGAGTGCGAGCCCGAAAAGCACGGTAGGCGGCGGACGCAATAAAAAAGGCGAGCAGCGAAAACATGGTAGCATCCATTGGGACTTGTACATATTCAAACAACCACTCGAACGCCGGATGTTGTTGACCAAACGGAATTCCAATCAGAACCATAACAATCATTCCGATGAAGACCAGAAAGCTGTATTGCCAATATTCGCTGCGACGACGGATACGGACCCAATGGGTTTGCACCAATGTTGCAATAGCCAATACGAGCGCGAATGGACCGATTACTAACGCCCAATCGATGACCTCCTTGTTAAGCCCTTGAGAAAATGGGTGGGGGCTAAATTCGGTGAGTGCCATCACAATACCAAATGCGAAACAAAGGATAAGCGGAACTTGTCGTCTCATAACACCTCCTGAAGTGTGGAGCTCAAAACGCTACCTGACACGCTGGAAGAAGGTAGTCATCCAAGTAATGCCGAAGAGTTCGAGAATGACACCGATGACTATCGCCCCAAAAATCATCACTTTACCGTAATCCTGTCCCTTAAGGCTGCCAAGTAACATTGGTTCGCGAGACAGGTATGCGCTAGCGGCGTATAGTTCCTCACCAATCAGTGTGTAATCACATGCAGCGATAAAGAACGGCAGCTGATGTTCCTTGTCAGTACCCGCAATTTGGATTGCACCGATAGAGTTACCAGTCTCCGCCAAAATCAGCGATTCCGCGAAGAACGAACCTTGCAGGAAAACCGCCGCCGGCTCTTCCCGTACCATCATCCCATCCACGCCCGCGGCATAAGCAAACTGGCTTTCGGTGAGGAAGAAGATATTCTCTTCATTGTAGGCATCAGGTCGTCCTTCATTGAGGTAGGCAGTTCTCACCATCTCCCGCACCACGTTCATTACAATCGGATCATTGCATGGAACTCGCAACGGTGTTTCGTAATCCGCGGTTTTCTGTGCTACTTGACTGAGAATATTCATACTCGCGATGGTTGCGACGTTGCTGACACCTCCCAAGCCGAGGATGTACATGATAGAACGGCCCATCTCGGTCGCTCGACCAATTGCTTCGTCCACCGCTTCGAGTCCCGGAATACGGCGAATAAACAGTTCCTTACCGCTCCGAGCATGGTAGATACAATAGACCACTGTAGCTGAGTACAGGATCACGGCGAGGAAAATCCATATTTTGGCGGTGTCAAATAATCGAGTATCTTCGGATGTAGTTGCCTCTTGTGCAAAGGCATTGAGGCTACACCCAAGCAGAAGAAGCAATATAACCAACCCCTGAACCACCGGGGATGGACAAAAGATTTTTTGTCCCGTCATGTTGTAACCTCCAGTCTTTTTGTTCGATACATCTATTTCTGTGGTTGGGGGACACCAGTGTTATCGGCGATTGTACCACGGTGCCGTTAATATGTCAAACACGCGATGGGATGCAAGAGCTTTTCAAAATAAACCTTGATTTGCTTTTGTGGTTCTATTAGAATCCACGTCTTTTGCCGACAACGTTTCGCAACGGTTCGCCCTTGAGATAGCGTTCCAAGTTCTCGTAGAAAAACTCAAAAGTCTTGCGTGGACGATGTTGGGAAGATCCTGCACGATGGGGCGTGATAATCAGGTTGGGGGCGTCCCAGAGTGAGCTCTCCGGTGGGGGTGGTTCAATTTCAGTGACGTCTAAGCCGGCACCGGCAATTTCGCCATTCTTCAGTGCGTTGACGAGGGCATCTTCGTCAATGATGCCGCCGCGTGTGACGTTAATCAAATAGGCTGTCTGCTTCATAGCCTTGAGTTCTTCGCCCCCAATTAGATGATAGGTTTCCGGGGTTTTGGGGCAAGCAAGCATAACCACGTCGGAACGCCTAAGCAGATCGTGTAAGTTCTCCCGTGTTGCAGGCTTTAGTTCGGCGACTTCTTTCGGCTTATCTTGACGCACTGGATCAATAGCCAAGATTGTCATATCGTAACCTTGAGCCCTTTTCAACATTTCCAGACCAAAACCACCTAAACCGATGATTCCGAGGGTGCTACCGGTTAATTCAACCACTGGCATTTGCCATGCTCTGCGTCCGTCGGCTCCCAAGACATGCGGAATCCCTCGCGCGAGGGATAGGAGCAATGCCCACGCATGTTCACCGCCTTGGCTTGCGTAAAGCCCCGCCATATTGGTGACCGTTACATCATCTCTCTCTACGATGTCCGGAAATAAGAAGTTATCCATGCCCGCGCTATTTGATTGAATCCAGCGTAGATTCGGGGCAGCCGCACAAACGGATGGCAGAAAAAGCCCCAATATTACCTCTGTCTCTGATGCAAACTGGAGGGCTTCCTCCTCGCTGGTGGCATGGCAGACCTCGTGGTCGCCGTGTTTATGTGCAATCTCTTGGAAGGCTTTGATTTGCGCTTCGTCGAAGGAAAAATGGATCAGTATTCTCATGACAGTTTCCTCAAAGACCAATCTCCATGGAAATAGGGACCGGCGGGAAGACATTGATGGTAGTATGTTCCAACTGCGACACCATATTATCACAGGTTGATTATCAGAACAATAAAAAAAGTAGTGAAAGACAGGAAATTGATGTAACTTACTTTAGTGTGTCGATATTTTGCCGTTTATAATTTAACAGATTCGGTAATTATGGACTTTTTCGCCAAGGACCCACACGATGTTCCGACGGTGTTTCAAGTGGATCGGAGCTGATTTTACTTGTCATAATTTAACAGAATCTAACAAAATTTAACACTTTTTGCAGAAATGTTATAAAATCTTTGCTGTGTTTATCAGCCAGTTGACTTTGTAAAATGTCAACAAAACATCGCAACGGAGATTATCTTAATCCATTCCAACTTTGAAAGTTTCAAGCTAAAAAAACACAATGGACGGAGAGTAAAATGATTATTGACTCACATCAACACGCATATTATCACGGTGTTAATCCTGCTGGCGTCATTAGCGAAATGGATCGATTTGGGATTAACGTAACCTGGCTGCTGACATGGTATCTTCCGCCAACGGAGGATGCACCCGGAAGCGCCCGTGCCTTTAACCCTTCAAATCTACGACCGGACGGTACACATGCGGGAGCTACGTTGGATGAACTGCTAGGTGCGCGTGATCGATATCCGGATCGCTTCATTGCCGGATACTGCCCTTGTCCTTCTGAGGGAGATGCACCTGCGCTTTTTGAAGCGGCTTATCATATGCACGGTGTGCGAGTCTGTGGTGAATGGAGTTATCGCATGTTACTGGATGACCCGCGTGCATTGGAACTGTTCCACAAAGCTGGCGAACTCAAGTGTCCCGTAGTATTACACTTGGATGTACCTTATTTGCCAGATGAAAATGGTGTGCAAATTTATCAAACTTATTGGTATGGTGGTGGTGCATCTCCTTTAGAACGGACCCTGCAAGCCTGCCCTGAAACGGTTTTCATCGGTCATGCCCCCGGTTTTTGGCGATATATCAGCGGCGACGCAGATACCGATCCAGCGACCTACCCACGTGGGCCAATTAAACCGGGCGGTCAGGTGCAACGTCTGCTCGATACCTATTCCAACCTCTATGCGGATCTGTCTGCTGGATCTGGGTTAGGGGCATTGCAGCGGGACGTTGCACACGCACGGAAATTTCTTATCCGCTATGCGGACCGTTTGCTTTTCGGGCGTGATCAACATGGTCAAGCTTTGCAACTATTTCTACAAGAACTTGAGCTGTCCGATGAGGTATTGAACAAAATATTCTATCAAAATGCGCTGCGGTTAGTGCCGCTCCAGAATGAGGGCTGAAGCACATCAACGAAAATCTCAGTTGGTGTTGACCGCATTCTTGCTTTCTGCTAAAATAGCGTTCCGATTGGAACCCTTGAACTTTAAAACCTAAGATGGGTTTTTCAGTTGTTGCAATAGCATTACTCAGTTTTTCATTTTCACGCTTCAAATATAGGAGAATACAGTCATGGCAAAACACCCAATGGACAACATCGCACCCGGTATCAAGGTCACTGCACAGATGTCGCCTGAACCGACTGAAGAAGATCTACAATTCACTAAGCAAATGGGAGTTGAATATGTAGTGCTCTGGACGGATGGCGAACACGCAAACTACGACTATTTTATGAGTCGGCGGGAGATTTTCGAGAATGCCGGATTGAAGATTTACGGTTTCGGTAACAGCGATGTCCACAACCAGGATGCGATTGTATTGAACTTGCCTAACCGCGATGCAAAGGTCGAACAGTATAAACGATATATCCGTGATCTTGGGCGCGCCGGAATTCCATACACTACCTACGCACATATGGGCAACGGCATCTGGAGCACGGAACGTGAGACGACCCGTGGGGGCGCGAGTGCGAGGGGATTTGACCTAGACAAGGCGCAAGAAGGACACTGGCGTGAGAAGACCTATCAGATGCCACTCTCACATGGACGCGAATATTCGGAACAGGAGATTTGGGACAACTATACCCATTTCATCAAGGAAGCTGCACCTGTGGCGGAAGAAGCCGGAGTAATGATTGGTATTCATCCTGATGATCCACCTGTGCCAAAGCTGGCGGGTATCCCACGTTGTATCTTCAGCAGCTTTGAAGGCTACAAACAGGCACTTGAAATCGCTGACAGCCCCAACGTCGGAATGTGTCTCTGCGTCGGATGCTGGTTGGAAGGCGGCGAGTTAATGGGTAAGGATGTTTTAGAATCCATGCGCTTCTTTGGGGAATGGGGCAAGGTCTTTAAGGTACACTTCCGCAATGTAGATCAGCCGTTACCGCATTTCGTCGAGACCTTTGTGGATAACGGTTATCAGGACATGTATCAGGTAATGAAGGTGATGCGTGAGGTCAACTTCAAAGGCGTTGCAATTCCAGACCACGTTCCATCTATGGTCGGCGATCGAAGTGGGACAGCCTACACCATCGCTTACATGAATGCACTCGTCAAACGGGCAAACGAGGAGGTTGGCGGAGCGTAGAATTTATCGGGCTCGGCACATCCACTTAACCGCTGTTTGCAGGGTCTTGTCGTTGCTGTATTGGGAGATTATAGCCCTTAATGAAGCGGTAGATGTTTCTTGCAGCGTTTGAACCTCCTGAATCAGTAGCGGCAGGGCCCGCACAACATTGTCCACAATAGTCACACCCGCTTCCCGAGCAGTTCGTGACATTGGATTAAGGTCAACCGTTACCACCGTTTTTCCCATCTTGTGCAATGCTTCGCAACGGTCGCCATCCTCAAGTGGAACGAATACTACATCAGCACGAAAGATCCCCTCTGGATGGACGAATTTTCGGTTTGAATCAATAAAGGACAGTTGTGCCGCCGTTGTGGGCATTAGAACCTGACGGGCTCCATGTAGTTTTAGATGCTCCTCTATTGCCTGTTCTCGTTCTTTTGAGGTGTGGAAGATGTTTACCTCTAACGGGGCTTTGAGGATGTTTGAAAGTGCCACCAATTCAGTGGGCGTTAATGCCGCGACATTCCCATTAACGGAGATTACGGGATGTTCGCCCAAGAGAAGGGTCGCTGCTCCGGTGCGGATTGCGTCTTTAGCGAAGGTTTGTGTGTTTTCACCGATAAGGTAATCGAAGGCTTCACCGCGCCCATGTGCCATCAGTCCGTGGATAGAAGTCACTCCGCTTTCCACACCAGCAACAATTAAATCTCGCAACTTCAGAGATAC
Source organism: Candidatus Poribacteria bacterium (assembly GCA_965204355.1). GTDB lineage: Bacteria > Poribacteria > WGA-4E > WGA-4E > PCPOR2b > PCPOR2b. The sequence continues at coordinate 3,823,691 of OZ241983.1, read as the reverse complement.
ATACCGAGGGTGACTCTCAGGAACATCACTCATAGAACTTTGCCTCTTTCGCCTTCAGACAGTTTTGTTTCGGTTGCCCCTGGAAAAGGGCGTGTGCTGAACACAGCATTTCCCAGCATAATCATAGATGCAACCCCTCCCGCCGACTCAACCTCGCGGATGGTATCTTGTACACGCGTATCCTCTAACAGTCCACTATTAAGGGAGAACCGTTTCGATAATTGAATACAGGCATTGAAGTCGACGGCGTCCGATTTGGTCAATTTTTCTAAGGCATGTAAAGCTTCATCTGCAGCTCTGTTGATACGCTCTCGGCGATTTGCGTTCTCGAGGATTGTCTTCGTCTGGATAGAACTGAAATATCGATAGTAGATAGGTTGTTCTGGAATTGCCAACCGTTCCGCAGCGAGTGGGTACCCTTTCTTCAATTTTACGAGACAGCCACCGTGGTATTGAGCGCAAACATCCCCTAAACCGGTGCGGTTCTCCACTTCAGCTATATGGGCGGTCATGGCTAATTCTTCATTAGATTTTCCCAGCCCTAGTAAGACATTGAGCGCATACGCTGTAGAAAGTGAAGCTGCTCCACTCAATCCGAAACCACATCCAAGCGGTAGGGGAGAGTCTATATCTACGTCTACTGATTGAGGTGTCAATTCTTGGACAACTGATGTAACGGTGGGAAAATGGAGGTCGCTACCGTTAAATCGTACGTTGGTCTGGCTGTTGCAGCGGGACACGGTTGCAACAACACCTTCCGTGATAGTAAATCCCATGCCAAGGGAATGCATCTTGGCTGCTTCTGAGTGAGGGATGATCTTGAATACACAAGAGAGGTTGCCGGGTGCGAATGCTTTCGCGTTTTCCATCTTTTCGCTGTGTTGACCTTGTTTCCATTGAGATTGGTTCAGTGATTTTAGTATATTTGTGGTTGAATATTATACTGATTGAGCGAGTGGTGTCAACGGAAAACAGAAAGTTCAAAGATATCTAACTGGACTAATTGAATTCACAGTTCCGACATCAATTATTGCAAATCAAGGAGGACTTATGAGCGATCTGATTCTATCTTGTACAACGTGCGCCCTACGAAATCCACCTCTGGATGAAATCTCTGAAACCTTTAGGCATGCACCGAAAGCAGGATACGCCTACTGGGGGTTAGCAGGACCCATTACTTGGACACCTGGGCTTATTCGGTGGTTGGATACAGACAGCTTACAGCGCAGCGCAGCTGAGGTAGGATTGAAGGGGTTGACGGAAGTGTACGCCTCGGCTATCTCCACCGATTCCGTTGAAGCAGCGGAGACCTCCGTCGATGATTTGCTACTCAATGCAGAAGCAGCCGTCAAACTAAAGTGTCCTTTGGTTGTTTTTTCCGGGGGAAAGCGGAAGACAGATGGTTTGAAAAATACGCTTGCAGGACTTCGAAAACTCGCAAGATTAATCGCTGATATGCCCGTAAAGGTAGCACTGGAACCGCATATAGGGTCTCAATTCCAAAATGAAACAGATTACGAGGAAATCTTCAGAAATATCACTACAAAACAGATTGGCATTACGATTGATACTGGACATTTTCATGAGGCAGGAGTAGACTGGAAAGGACTCATCCGCAAATACTCTGATCGCATTTACAACGTCCATGTGAAAGATCACATCGCCTCTCAATCCGTCCCGATCGGACAGGGGGACATTGATATGCCGGGCTTGCTCCACGAGCTGCGTGCTATCAACTACTGCGGTCCACTTGCCGTTGAGCTAGAGGTCCAAGATCCAGAAAACCTTCCCCGATATGTTTTCGAGGCTTATCAATATCTGTCAGGATTGATCAATGCCTCATAGGACTGAGATACTCATTTGGCTAAATGCTTGACCTTTAATTGCCCCCATGTAGTCGGGAGGTTCCTTCGTGATTGCACCTTTTGTGGTACTAATCCAGTATCATATGCCTCTACGATGGACAGCGCTCGGCGAAGCAATCCTTGTGAGCCTCCAATCACATAAATTGTCCCGCTGACAGCACTACAAGAGAGATTGGCTCTTGCGGTGGGCATGCTTGGTGCCTTGGTCCAAGAATCTGTCGTCGGATCATAGACTTCAACGGTGTGGAGACCATCGCGACCGTTTTGTGTTCCTCCAACAGCATAAATCTTTCCACTGACCACAGTTGTGGATAATCCCCACCTTGGAGTCGACATATCTGCTTTCTGCATCCAAGTATTCGTTACCGGGTCATAGGCGTCAACGTTAGGAAGGCTTTGGTTGCCATTAGATGTGCCACCAACAGCGTAAATTTTCCCGTTGACAACACTGGTAGATAGCCCCCATCGTGGGGTTGGCATGTCCGCTTTACGCGCCCATGTGTTTGTCACTGGGTCATATACCTCGACCCTCGTTAGCGCGGCCTCATCGCCGCCTATGGCATAAACTTTTCCATTGACAACACTGGTAGATAGCCCCCATCGCGGGGTTGGCATATCGGTTTGCCGTGCCCACGTGTTTGATGTTGGGTCATATACTTCAACGATCGCAAGCATTCCCCCGAGGTTTCCTCCACCGATAGCATAGATTTTTTGAGCCACCGAACTCGTAGAAAATCCTTCCCGTCGGGTTGGCATGTCTGCTTTTTTAGTCCATGTGTCTGTCGAAGGATCATACTCTTCCGTTTTAGATAGAAGTGTATTTCCCACTCTACCCCCAACAGCATAAATTTTTCCACTCACTGTGCTGGTCGATAATGCAAATCTTGCTGTTGGCATATCCGCTTTCTGACTCCATTTTCCTGCTTTAGCAAAACTCACTGAAGTCAGAACCCAGAAAATACCCAGGGACATGAGGCATACTTCGATGGTTGATTTTTTCGGAATCAAACTTACATTCCTTTATCTATCTGTGCCAGTCATACTCAAGGCCTGAAGTGCGATTTTCCAATGGCAAATCAACCCGTTCTCCGCCGTGAGCGGAAGACAGTTTTATGGCAATCTCGACCTCAAGTGCGATAGCGACCCGTCTGCCCGAATTCTTCGGTTCGTCAAGTTTACCCGCCAAGCAATCCATAACATCTGCAAGTCCGTTGATTGCACCGCCGCCAACTTGCATCTTAGGTCCTGGCCACGGCACTTCTATCCGATGTCGGCCGACCGAAGTCTCTACATCCTGAAGCAGTACCCAATCGGAGTAATGCTCTGGATGGAACAGTTCACCTTTCGTGCCGGTAATTCGTACAGCCGGGGCGCCCTTCCTGAAATGCACGACAAGCCCTGTGTCGGTGACCATCATGCCCTGACCGCGGAACTCGTTACTGCCCGATTCGCGTTTGGGCAAGTCTCCCAAGCCGATAACCCAAGCGGGTGTACTGTCAACAAAATACGACCAATTTTGATGCTGGGACAGATTCTTGTCCGACTCTGCCTCAATGGACAGCACCTCCCCAATCGCACCGCTCGTCATCAAATCCTTTGCCACTCCAAATGCGGGATGGCTAGTTGAAATCGCACCACAACAGAGAGGAACACCAACGTCAGCACATGTTTTCACCATGTGATCAGCTTCCTCCAAGGTATACGCCATCGGTTTTTCTGTTACGATGCCTTTGGCACCGCACTCCACGGCGTGGCAGGTTAAATCCGCGCGCCCTTTGGTGTTTGTGGCGATGGCAACGATATCAGGTTTTTCTTGTTGTAACATCTCTTTCGCATCGGTGTACAGCGCTCGAACACCGTAACGTTCCCCGAAAGCTGCGAGTCGTTTGCTGTCACGTTCGGCAGCTGCTACCAATTCTATCTCCTGCCGATCCGACAGTGCTTCTGCATAGGTGCTCGGCATCGATTTTTGGGACGAATGCCGATCGTGGTAATAGAACTTCCGCTGGAGATCCAATTCAGGCGTGGGACGGTCGATATCGTCAACGTGCCATACTCCCATGCGCTGTGCAAGGTCGTAGAGCATCCCCATCCACCCAAGTCCAATAACCGCACCTCGGTATCGGGTCATTTTTGGCTCCTTGTTTTCACTGGGGGTTGAAGTAATTCTAGCAATTCATGCTGACCATTTTCCAAGTTGGCTATTCTCTGACTGCGATAATCTCTGAGGTTTGTTGTTGCAGCCGCACTAGTTCGTAAAAGATCCCCTTTTTCGCCATCAAGTCATTATGAGTTCCAATCTCGACGATGCGTCCACCCTCAAGGATGACCAGCCGGTCAGCATTTCGCAGCGTTGACAGTCGATGGGCAATAGCAAAGGTAGTGCGTCCTTGAGTCAACCGAGCGATGGCTTCCTGAATCTGCTTCTCCGTTTCCACATCTACGGACGACGTCGCTTCATCAAGAATAAGGATTTTTGGATCATGGAGTATGGCTCGTGCGATAGCGATGCGCTGTTTTTCACCGCCCGATAGCTCACTTCCCCGCTCACCAACCTGTGTATCATAGCCATCGGACTTGGCAACAATGAAGTTATGGGCATTTGCGGCAACAGCGGCCTCCATAATCTCCTCAAAACTAGCTCCGGGTTTCCCGTAGCTGATGTTTTCCGCAACGGTACCACTGAAGAGAAATGGTTCTTGTGGAACGATGCCAATTTGACTCCGCAAATTCTCAAGGCGAATCTTCTGAATAGGGATGCCATCAATCTCAATTGTGCCTTGATCGACATCGTAGAATCGACAGATCAGATTCACAGTAGTTGTCTTGCCAACACCGGATCTTCCCACAAGCCCTACCATTTCGCCTGGTGAGACATCAAGGTTTATCCCGTGGAGGACGGGCTTGCTTTTATCGTACCCAAATGTGATATCTTTGAAGCTTACTTTACCTTTGATATTAGATATGGGGTGTGCGTTGGGGTCCCTGTAGGCTTCGGCGGGTGTGTCAATGACTTCAAAAATGCGTTCCGCACCTGCGAATGCGCGCGTCATCCAACTATTGACCTCTCCAAACCATTCTATAGGTTCATAGAGCATCCACATATAGGCATAAAAAGCTAACAGGGTTCCTATCGTCAACGCATCTGCGATTACTTCCCGTCCACCAAAAAACCATACGATAAGTATTCCAAAACCAGTTAAAAGCGTTGTTGTAGCAAAGAAAATTTCCCAGTTAGTTTCTGTGCGAATGGCGAGTTGACGGATTTTCTTATTTTGAATTCCAAACGTGGCAATTTCCCTCGCTTCTTGGGCAAAAGCTTTAACCACACGGATACCGGACAACGCTTCATTTACTGTTGCCATTATATCTGACCATGCCTGATCCCATTTGTTGAAAAAGAGTCGCATCCGCTTCCAAAAGATAACACCCCAGCCCATCATAAACGGGACCGGTATGAGGACGAGCAGGGTTAACGACCAGTGCATCCAGAAGAGAACGCCTAAAATACCGATGAGCATTAATGTGTTGATGATTAAGTAGGGGAGTCCCTCTACCAGAAACTCTTGTAATCTGCCCGCATCCCTAGTTACACGGGACATAACCGCACCAACTTGCCTCCGGTCATAGAATTGCAGTGAGAGCAACTCAAGCTGTTGGTAAAGTCGGTTTCGGATATCGGCAGTGATGCGTGCCCCTAACCAACTCACTGTCCAGCCGTGTGCCCATTCCATCCCCCAGTTTAACACGCGGATACCGATCAGACCAAGTACCACCAGGCCGAGTAGTGTTAGTCGCTCAGACATGGTATCAGTGTTTTCCTCTGTTGGTAGTAAGACACTGTCTACTATTTGCCGGTAGAGCATTGGAGGGATCACTGCTGTCCCCATCCCTACCAGAGAAACAACTGTCAAGAGGATAGCATGTCTCTTGTAGGGTCTCAAATAGCTGGCTATACGCTGCAACGTTGCGAGCCGCCGAATACAAGCAGGACAGATGCCGTTCTTTTCAGGGAGCAGCTTACCGCACTTTTCGCATCGTGTGCGGTCAAGTCGCGTATTAATCAGAAACGATTCTCCCTTACGAAGTTGCTCGATGCCGCGTGTAACTTCAGAAAACTTTTCTGCGAGAGAACTGGAATAAGGAACTGTGATGGTCGGTTTGTCCTTCCGTTCAATGTTCAAGCGCCCTCCACCGACCAGTGCTTCGGTCTGCACAAGAGCCAACTCGTCAATGGGCACCTTGACAACGCCGTCAAGCCCAGTCGTTGGAACAATCAGGAGCCGTTTATCCGTAACAATCACCCATTGTGTTCCAAACTCTCCTTCCTGATTTAGATCACTGGATACACGGACAAGCTCCTCCTCTTCCGAGGAGAGTAATCTCCCAATCTTTTCTCTGATCGGAGGTGACGTTGATTCTAGTAATTTCATCTTCATAAAACATTACCACAGGTGTATTTTGATAGTTATTCCAACCCTAATTAATCCGCTGCCATGACATTTCTTCAGCGAAATTATAACATTTCTGAATAGTCCTATGTGTAAGAATATTTCCAGAGCGCGTCTGTCACCAGTTTTCGTGGACACTGGCCCATTCTTCAACCGTGGACGTATCTCAATTTTGCTTTATCGAGTGAATCGTGATATACTTCTGATATAATCGGTTACTATGAAAACCTCTCAGCCACGACGAAAGATTGATGGAGTTACCCTTGTCCAAGCACACTCAATGGTCAGAGACAGATCGAAAATTTATGAAGTACGCCTTGAAGCTAGCAGCGAAAGCTCGTGGGCGCACCAGTCCGAATCCTTTGGTTGGTGCTATTATTGTTCGCGATGATGAAATTGTCGGAGAAGGTTATCATCAAAAGGCTGGGGATTTACACGCAGAGATTCATGCACTGAATCAAGCAAAGGAATCGGCGGAGGATGCGACAATGTATGTTACGCTGGAGCCATGTTGTCACTGGGGACGGACGCCGCCCTGCACCGAAGCGATAATTCGCGCCAAGCTGTCCAAGATCTTCGTTGCGATGAGAGATCCGAATCCACGGGTCGCTGGCGGTGGTATACGTCAACTTGAGGCAGCAGGCATACCTGTTCAGGTAGGTATCTGTGAGGACGAATCAAAGCAACTTAACGAAGTATTTATCAAATACATCACCACCCAAAGCCCCTTTGTTATTCTCAAATCCGCAATCAGCCTAGACGGAAAGATCGCCACCGCTTCAGGCGAATCCCAGTGGATTACCTCAGAAGCATCGCGGTTGAAAGGGCATGAGATTCGCGCTCAGGTTGATGCAATTCTCGTCGGTGTTGGGACTGTATTGCAAGATGATCCATCGTTGACTACACGCTTGCCAGATAGGAAGAATGAAGATCCGATCCGAGTGGTTGTTGATTCGCATGGTCGCACACCACTTAGTGCGAAAATCTTCAATCCAGACAGCAATGCTGGAGCGCTAATCGCCGTCACAAAAAACGCACCTCTCAAGAAAATTGATGCCCTCAAAGCAGCTGGTGCGGACGTGTTAATTGTCGAAGCAAAAGAGGGGCGAGTCTGTTTAGAGACTCTAATGCGAGAACTTGGACGTAGAGAGATTAGCAGTGTGCTGATTGAAGGTGGAGCAGAAATAAATGCCGCTGCCTTGCAGGCAGAAATTGTCGATAAGCTGATGTTTTTTCTCGCACCAAAGCTGATTGGTGGAAGCGATGCGCCGGGGCCGATCGGTGGCGGCGGAATTACGCGCTTGCCTGACGCTTTTGAACTTCGTAGTATCAAAGTGACCCAAATCGAATCCGATTTTCTGATTGAAGGATATCTGGTGCAGTAGGAACTGTAGGGAAGTGCGTTTGATGAAAAAATATGAATATATAGAGCACACAGGTGATATTGGAATCCGCGCCTATGGAGGTACGTTGGAGGAACTGTTCATCAACGCAGCACAAGGATTGTTCGAGGCTGTCGCGGATCTCAGCACGGTTGGCACGACGACACAAACCCAGATTGAGGTATCGTCGGAATCATTAGAAGAGTTAATGGTGGCATGGCTGGATGAGTTGAATTTCCAACACGAGGTCGAAGCGGTTTTCTTTCGGGAGGTTAAGATTCTCGAAATTTCTCAAGTACCTTGTCGGTTAGTAGCCTCTGCCTTTGGTGAACCCGCCGATTTTACCAAGCACGTTGTCTATACAGAGATTAAGAGCATCACGTATCATCAGTTGATTACCGAACAAACTTCGGATGATCAATGGTTAGCGCAGGTGATTTTCGATATATAACGGGGTCTCGGATTTATCTCGTGCTAAAGCGGTTCAAGCATTTTTATGGTCAACTGCAACTGTATCGATGAAGCACGTTAGACAAACCGAAATCAGACCCGCATAACAACAGGTAGAACCATCGGACGGCGATCCGTTTTCTTTTTGAAAAACCGCCGCAACACAATCCGAATTTCCTCCTGCACTGTTTCCGCTTCACTTTTTCCTTCTGGGCTTAGATGGTTGATTGCGTGGATGACAATCTCTTTGGCTTCGTCCATCAGATCCCCGGATTCATCCACATGAACAAATCCTCTGGAAACCATGTCTGGACCTGCAGTAACCTCACCGTTGTTACTGTTGAGAACTACAATCGGAATAACCATACCGTCTTGAGCGAGCTGCTGTCGGTCATGCACCACAATGTTCTCAACACCCATGTCAATCTTTCCATCCACAAGAACACGCCCCGCTGGTACTTTCCCTTGAACATTGCAAGAATCAGGGGTTAAGGTGATCAGATCTCCGTCTTCAGCCACTGTGATATTGTCCGGGAGTATCCCGACCTCTTCGGCAAGTTCAGCGTGTTGGACAAGATTACTGTGTTCGCCGTGTGCCGGAATAAAAAATTTAGGGCGAACAAGGTTCATCATCAATTTAAGATCCTCCTGTGCACCATGTCCTGAAACGTGGATATTGGCATTTCTTTCATGTAAAACATGGGCACCACGACGCAGCAGATGATTAATCATGTGTCGGACGGATAGCTCGTTGCCTGGGATAATTCTCGCGGAAATCATAACGGTATCCCCCGGCTCAATATGCAAAAATGCGTGGTCATCCTTTGCAATGAGTGCCATTGCAGACCTCGGCTCACCCTGACTGCCGGTGCTGAGCACTACAACCTCATGGGGCGCAAAACGATTGGCTTCACGCGCATCAATCAGGAGATTGTGCGGGACATCTAAGTATCCCAACTCCGATGCCGTCCGGATGTTATTAATCATTGAGCGCCCGGAAACCGCTATTAAGCGATGATGCTCAATAGCTAAATCTATGAACTGTTGAACACGGTGTAGGCTCGACGAGAAAGTGGCGAGAAACAGTCCGCTCGTTGTTCTTTGAAATATCCCGTGCAAATCAGGATAGATTGAACGTTCAGAGGGGGTAAAACCGGGGCGATCTGCGTTGGTACTATCGGAGATGAGCAGTAGGACGCCCTTCTCACCGAGCGCAGCAAGTTTGGGAATCTCAGTTAGGCGACTGTCAACGGGGGTTTGGTCGAATTTGAAATCGGTGGCGTGGACAATACTTCCAATAGGTGTGTGAATGGCGACCGCAACAGCGTCCGGGATGCTGTGGGCAACATGAATAAATTCGAGGGTGAAACAACCTAATTTCAGCGTATCATCAGGATTTATCACGTTCAATTCCGCGATTTCCAGAACGCCATATTCACGAAGCCTACCTTTGGCTAGCGCAAGCGTTAATTCAGTGCCGTAGATCGGCACATTAATCTGGCGGAGAAAGAATGCAAGTCCCCCTACATGGTCCTCATGGGCGTGGGTGATGATGATCCCCTTAATTTTTTCTTGGTTCTCACGGAGATGTGTGATATCGGGGAAAACTAGGTCTACACCGGGCATATCGGCTTCCGGGAACATGAGCCCAGCATCTACGACAATGATGTCTTCGCCATATTGGTACATCATCATGTTTAGACCGAACTCGCCCAATCCGCCAATGGGTACAATCGACACACTTTCGTCTCGGTTTTTAGACATTATAAACGTACATACCTCCAGATCAGTTCTTCAGTAGTTATGTTTGATAGTAATACGTTGGCTGCGCTTGTTATGATTAACTCTCGCGATGACAATTTTGTTTACCGGTAATTGACAATTAGCATTAAACAGAAGCGCTTGTGAATTTGTGTCCCTCTTCTCTAATAGAACTGAAGGTGAACATCATAGATTCAACATGCTTTTGTACATCATTTATGACCTCAATAATTTCTTCATGGCTCTTGAGGGTTACTAATTGTTCCCGATATATCTTGACGTTGGGTATTCCCTTTAGATAATTTCTATAGTGTTTTCTCATCTCTAAAACACCATGCTTTGTTCCTTTCCATCTGATAGAGAGTTCCAAATGCTTTTTTAAGGTGGTTAACCGCTCTCTGATAGAAGGAGGTTCAAGTATTTGTCCAGTCGAAAAATAGTGTTTAATTTCTCTAAAGATCCATGGATAACCGATAGCGGCACGCCCAATCATTATTCCATCAACGCCGTATTCTTGGCGCATCTGATGTGCTTTCTGTGGCGAATCTACATCTCCGTTCCCAAAAACAGGAATTTTCATGCGTGGGTTATCTTTAATCTCACCGATTAGAGTCCAGTTCGCACTTCCTTTATACATCTGTACACGGGTGCGACCGTGAATTGTAATGGCTTGGATTCCCACGTCTTGCAGCCTTTCTGCCACCTCAACGATGTATTGTGTATTCTCATCCCAACCTAGACGGGTTTTAACGGTGACGGGCAGGGTTGTTGACTCGACTATCTCACGGGTCATTCTAACCATTTTTGGGATATCGCGTAATATCCCCGCCCCTGCACCTTTGCAAGTAACCTTCTTAACAGGACACCCGTAATTGATGTCGATTAGATCTGGATTGACTTGCTCTGCAATCCCAACAGCGGCTTTCATTGATTCAACATCACCCCCAAAAATCTGGATTCCGATTGGACGCTCTGACTCAAAGATGTCCAACTTCATCACGCTTTGCCGAGCATTTCGGATAAGCCCTTCAGACGAAATAAACTCTGTGTACATCAAGTCTGCTGCACCTGTTTTGCACACTGCGCGGAAAGGTGGATCGCTCACATCTTCCATTGGGGCTAATAGCAGAGGAAAATCGCCTAGGATTAAATCACCAATCTTCACCATAGAACAGCTCATCTCCAGTTCAAATTAATGCTACATGTGGCATCATGTAGGGCTTTGATTTATAGTGAATTATCAAAATATGTAGACACTTTCGCTCCCCCTGTTTGGTAGGCGCTGTTTGTAACTGCGCCGATGCGGTGCGGTTAGAAACCGCACCTACCGGTGTGATAGCCCGGATTTTCCCCTCGCCGGTACAGCGTGTCCAAGTAATTCTAAAGTTCACCATAAGTAGGAATGGATACAAAATTATAAGAACATATGAAGGGTTTGTCAAATCAGAAATGAAACACACGAAAATTTACGGGCAAAGGGAATCATGTGGATGTTAAACTATAGTAAGCTAGTCAAGACTACCTAACCTGACCTGTAATGCCGCAGCTTTCGGACAGATGACAGGTTGAATCATAATAGTTTAAGCTGATGAATTGAAATGGCTGGAACTAGCGTGTAACCGCGCTAGGAAGGAAGCGTTGTTTGGAAGCAAAATCTGCCCCTTTCCAATTTTGCATACTAAGTTTTGTATTGCTCCTCTTTCTGAGTTTTTCCTGTGTGGGCGCGCCGCCGAATCCCTATCTGTTCTACAATTACAATCCTGATACTGATTCTTGGACACCGAAAACAAGCGCCAGCGAGGTTCACTTCCGCGAGGCGGTAAAATCCTGCTGTTTCGTGCGTGATCAGAGCGTTTTACAGGACGATGGCATTGAATTTGTCCTAGCAATTAAAGTTGATTTTTCGGACCAACCCGGTCAACGATCGGGTGCAACATTGGATCGATACCTCTTTGCAGACGAAGGGGTATCGTTAAAAACCTACTACGCCGAAGTTTCTTACGGGCAGATGGATATACAACCAGGACCAATGGGTGGGGTTGTTCCGAAAGGCAATCAATGGGTTCGCGCCCAACATCCGATGAGTTATTACGGCGAAGGACGGATTAACGTCAAACGCTCCCAAGAACTTGTTCGTGAAGCATGCGCAGCAGTGGATGCGATGGTCGATTTCTCGGCGTATGACCGCGACAAAGACGGTGTGGTTGACCATGTTTTCATTATCCATTCAGGAGACGACCAAGCATCAACGCTAGAGATGAATGATATCTGGTCGATCTTGACGGAGGATATTAACAGAGTGTTTGATGGTGTACTTGTAACCACAGCAGTTCTAGTTGGGGAGGAACCGAGTTTCGATACACCACACCTTGGTATCTACTTTCATGAATTCCTCCACGACTTTGGTGCACCCGATGTATATGGGGGCAATTTTGTTGGTCCTCGCGATCATAAGTGGGGATTGATGGGACAGTTTGGTCCCTATCAGGGTGAGATTGTCAATGGAATTGGCAATGGGTTGAAACCCAGTCACATCAGCGGCTACCTGAAATGGGATTTTGACGCACGTCCCGAAAACGGGCGACTCGGATGGATTCGACCTGTTGAAATTAAGGAGAACGTGTCAAGGCTGCCTATCCCGAGCTTTGAATTGCCGCCACGCGAAAATAAGCTCTTCAAAATTGATATCCCCGGAAAGACCAATGAATTTGGAGAAAGTACGGAATTCTTCCTAATTGAGAACCGCTACCGAGAATCGGGGGCATTGTTTGATACCCGCTTGCCCGAATCTGGGATTCTCATCTGGCATATTGACGAAACAGAGGTGCGTCCTCCAGGAGTCATTGACGCCGCAAGTCAAATTTGGCTTGAAGATCCAAACGATCCTAAGCATTTTGGTATTTCTCCTGACGATCCGGATATCATAGATATTGATACTGTTACAGATGGCGCAGCGTACTCCGCCGATGACGACGAGATATCGTTTACGCCGGCAACTTCGCCTAACAGTAACGCCAATGACGGAACCATATCGAGAATCTCAATCACGAATATCGGGTTTGAGGGGCGGGAGATGACGATCTCCGTAGCGTTTGGAGATACCTATGAGCCTAATGATAAGTTAAGCGAGGCTTTTCCCATCGAATTTGATCAAGTCTATGAATCTTTTATCGTTGATCCAGAAGATGTGCGGGATCTCTATCGGATCGATGCTATATCGGGGGAAGCAATCGTTGCCACCTTGATTGATACGTCCGACACAGTTGATTACAAACTTTCCATACTCAACGGGAGTGGACAGCAGATCGCTACTGCAGAGCGAATCAGTTCCACTGAGCTGCAGGTCGTATTTCGACCCAACCGAACAGACAGATTTTATATCTCGGTGGAATCGCAATCGGGCTTCAGTGAAGCGGATTCATATCTCTTGACCGTTGATGCGGTTGAACCACAGTCTGGCCAACTGAAATTGACACAAGTTCGTGCCTTCCCTAATCCCATGCGTTCCAAGCATAATGCGGTAATTTTCTTCTATACAGTTCCTGATTTTCAATTGGCAGAAGAGGTCGAGTTGGAAATCTTCAATATTTCCGGAGATCTCGTTTTCACAGATGTTCAGCGGAACGTCATTGGGTCTGGATACTTCCGGTGGAATGGCAAGAATGCAGATAATGAGATACTTGCAACAGGTGTCTATATTTTTGCTATCTCTGCGGTTCAAGGCGCAAATGTAGTGCAGCAAGTCGGCAAAGTCGGCTTAGTCAGGTAAAAGGTCCCGCTGCGGCAAAGTTCGGTTGGTGTTGGCTTCAAGAGATGATTTCGGTTGGAACTTTTCCCTGTTGTGTGCTAATCTTGGCCAAGCTCCGTGACTGAATCAGGAAGATATTATAGTGAACAATATAAATATGTAGACGTTCACCAATAGTGCCCCTTATCGAAGCCTCATGAAATCCCCCTGACAAGTTTCCCCCCTGACAAGGGGGGCTAGGGGGGTTAGGGGATTTAGGGGGTTGGTTGTGTGTCGAAAGTGTATAAGTAATTCTAAAGTTCACCATAAAGTAACTGTAAGGAATTCAGATGAACATTCTTGGGATTGAAACCTCGTGTGATGAAACTGCTGCTGCGGTTGTTACCGACGGCAGAGAAATCCGGTCCAATATCGTTGCTTCGCAGATAGAGCTGCACGCGAAATATGGCGGAATTGTACCTGAACTTGCTTCTCGTAAACATGTAGAAGCAATTAACTACATCGTGGATCAAGCGATGGACGAAGCTGGGTTGAGATTTGATCAACTTGCGGCAATCGCTGTAACAAACCGTCCCGGCTTGATTGGCGCACTTCTTGTCGGGGTTGCTGCTGCGAAATCGTTAGCATACTGCCACGACCTGCCGCTTCTGGGCATCAACCATATTGAGGGACACATATACGCAAACTTTATGGAACATCAGGCGCTACCTTTTCCACATGTCTGTCTTACTGTTTCAGGTGGACACACCCAGTTGGTAGAGGTTCAGGAAGGTTGGCGATATAATATTCTCGGTACGACTCAAGATGATGCTGCGGGGGAAGCCTACGATAAGGTGGCACAATATCTTGGACTTGGGTTTCCGGGCGGTAAGGTCATTGATGATTTGGCGAAAGAAGGTGACAGTGACGCGATCCGGTTTCCACGTCCGATGCTTGATCGTGATAACTATCAGTTTAGTTTCAGTGGGATCAAAACCGCTGTTCGATTTTTTGTTGAAAAAGCAGAGGCCGCGGGACGATTGCCAGCGGTTGAGGACATTGCGGCGAGCTTCCAGGCCGCGGTTGTAGATGTGCTTGTAGGGAAAACCATCCGGGCAGCGAAGGCGAAAAACGCCCGGGCGATCACTTTAACGGGAGGGGTTGCAGCGAACCGCCAACTGCGCGAATCAATGCGTGAGGCAGGGGAAAAAGTTGGAGCTGAAGTCTACTATCCACGAATTCAGCTTTGCACAGACAACGGCGCGATGATTGCCGGGGTCGCTTACCAAAAATATCAAGCAGGGTTGAGAGATGCGCTTAATCTCAATGCCTATGCCTCGGGATCCATTGTATGAACTCATTGCAAGATTTATCTATCAGCCGAGCTACTAAAACGTTACGGAGTGGTGGTGTGGTAGCTTTTCCGACCGATACGGTATATGGTGTTGGTGCGGATCCCTTTCAACCAGAAGCTGTACGAAAGCTATATCAAATTAAGGGCAGACCTATTGACAAACCAATTCCAATATTAGTTGGATCTGTCGATGATGTCCAACGTGTTGCTCAGAATTTACCGACAATTTTTGGTCAACTCGCTGAGCATTTCTGGCCCGGAGAACTGACTCTGATCGTAGAGGCAAAAGCGCTTCCTGCCGAAGTCACTGCCGGTGGGCATACCGTTGGTGTGCGTATGCCAGATCATCCACTGGCACTTGCGCTTCTGCAGCGCTATGGTGGTGCGATTGCAACAACCAGCGCAAACAAATCTGATGAGCCACCAGCCACCTCCGCAGCGGAGGTCCGAGCCGAACTAGGTGAGCTTGTTGGTGTTATCCTGGATGGTGGGCAGACAGCTACTCGGGTTGCGTCCACTGTTTTGGACCTGTCCGTGTTGCCTCCTGTAATCCTGCGACACGGTGGTATTTCGTTGGATCAACTTACCCCTTTTATACGCTAATTTGGTTGAATTATAGTGGATTCTAAAAATAAGTAGACATTAATAGTAGTAGGCACACTCCGTGTGCCGTAACTCGGCGAGCAAGGTTCGTGACTTGGTTCGCTCATCATGTCTAATTATGGTGAATTAGAGGAATAAGTAAACATCTACCAATAACTCCGACCTTCGAGGAGTTGCCAAAGTCCCCCTGACAATGGTTTCCCCCCTGACAAGGGGGGCTAGGGGGGTTGGGGATTTAGGGGGTTGGCTGTGCATTGGAAGTGTCTAAGTAATTCTAAAATCTACCATAATTTGAGGGATGCCTGTAATTATTGTCTGAATGCGGTGCTTGGGTGCATTTAGCCCCGAATACCCGGTATGTTGTCCGTCTATTCCTGGCTCATTGAGCCTAGCACTTTACGCAACGCTGTGGGTATTTTCGACATGTTTATAGCAAGAGTTCGTAGGGAACAACGATCGTTGTTCCTTCAGAAGTGTGCAAGTCAAAAAAAACAGATGAACACCGAAGAAATCAGAAAAAAACAAGAAATCGAATCCGCCCTAGCGGCCCTATTTACCGGCGATTTTTCGGAAAATGCAAAGCACCTGTTAGCCGTCTTGGGCTACTGTAGCGAGCGGACCGTGGAACTGCCGGGAACGGCACAGGACTTTATTCAGCGATTCCCCGCCCAGAACAAAAACACCGAAACGGAACAGGAATTCCTCAACAGCGTAGAATCCGTTAAACTGCTGTTTCAAGTGACAAGCGAGGAAATTGCCCCCACTAACCAGCCAACACTGTTTGAATCACCGGCCTTTGATGCGGGACATGTCAGAAGTTTCCTGTTTTTTGCAATCGAGTTGACCGATAAAGACTACCCACGCGGCACATACGCACGGTTTACACGAGAGGTCAACAAACGGTTTATGATGCCGATTGTGGTCCTCTTTCGCGTTGGGAACCGTCTGACCATCGGCTTTGTTGGTCGCCGTCAACACCAGTATGACCCGGACCGCGATGTGCTGGAACAGGTTACGCTGATTAAGGACATCCGTTTGGATGATCCGCACCGGGCGCATATAGAGGTGCTGTATGAACTGGCACTATGGGAGTGCGCGAAGTGGGTGAACGCCAATAACCGATCAGAAAACTTTGATGGCTTACTTGCGGCGTGGCTTGCCCGATTGGACACCGAAGAGCTCAACAAGAAATTCTACCGGGAGCTGTTCGCTTGGTTTGAATGGGCGATTGCTGAGGGCACATTCCCCACAGACAAAAATCGCACCTTGAAGTCGGAGGAGCATGTCATCCGCTTAATCACGCGCCTGCTGTTCGTCTGGTTTATCAAAGAGAAGGGACTAATCGCCGATGCACTGTTCAACGAATCGCAAATTTCCCCATTGCTGCAGGACTACGACCACGGGGCCGGCGATTCCTACTATCGCGCCGTACTACAAAACCTGTTTTTTGCCACACTAAACACCGAGATAGAGAAGCGTCGGTTTACTAAAGGCGGAAACGCAGGGCATCGCAATTTCTCACTGTATCGCTATAAAGATCAGATAACCGCCCCCGATACACTGTTGACCCTATTTGAACAAACACCATTTATCAACGGCGGCTTATTCGACTGCCTCGACAGTGAGGAGGCGACACGCGATGGCGGCTACCGGGTTGACTGCTTCTCCGATGAACACTACAGAAAGTTAAGCCTCCCCAACCGTCTCTTCTTTGATGACAATAAGGGTCTGATTCCCCTGCTGAAAGGCTACAAGTTCACCGTTGAGGAAAACACACCGATAGAGCAGGAGGTCGCTTTGGATCCGGAGCTGCTCGGCAAGGTGTTTGAAAACCTACTCGCCGCCTATAACCCCGAAACCGGCGCGACGGCACGGAAACAGACCGGCTCCTACTACACCCCGCGTCCCATTGTGGACTATATGGTGGAGGAGGCGTTAGTGGCAGCCTTAGCAGCGCAGGTATCGCCAACGGACGGAGATGCGAAGTTGTGGGACGAGCGGTTGCGCTCCCTGTTCGACTACGCAAAGGCGTTTGACGATGCGAGCGAATGGTTCAATAGCCGCGAATCGGATGAGGTGGTGCGGGCGATTTCGGAGTTGAAGATACTCGATCCGGCGGTCGGTTCGGGTGCATTTCCGATGGGTGTGCTACACAAACTGACCCTTGCACTGCGACGGCTTGACCCCGATAACACCCGATGGGAGCAGCTACAGAAGGAACGCGCCATCCAGCGGGCGGCGGCTGCGTTTGATACGAAGGATAGACGAACCCGCGACGAGGAACTCACGGAGATTAGCAGAATTTTTGAGAACTATTCGGGAGACTTCGGACGGAAGTTGTACCTGATCCAAAACAGCATCTTCGGCTTGGACATTCAATCTATCGCCTGCCAAATCGCCAAACTCCGCTTCTTTATCTCGCTTGCCATTGAGCAGGAACCGGATAGAACCGCAGACAACTTTGGGATTAAGCCGCTGCCGAATTTGGAGACACGGTTTATCGCAGCGAACACGCTCATCGGTCTTGAGGGGGAACGAACCTTGACCAGCCCCAAAGCGAAGGCGTTAGAGGTGGAATTGGGCGATAACCGCGAGCGGCATTTCCACGCCACAACACGCCCGCAAAAACTCGCCTGTAAGCGAGCGGACAGAAAATTGCGGCGAGCATTGGCAACGGAATTAAAGCATATCGGTATGCCCGCCGATGATGCGAATAAAGTCGCCGCTTGGGATCCCTACGACCAGAACGCAAGCGCGGATTGGTTTGATCCGGAATGGATGTTTGGGATCGCAGACGGGTTTGATGTGGTGATTGGCAATCCGCCTTATGTCCAACTGCAAAAAGAGGGTGGAAGATTGGGCCGTTTGTATGCGCCGTGCAATTTTAACAGTTTTATCAGGACAGGAGATATTTACTGTTTGTTCTATGAAAAAGCGAATCAACTGTCGAAAAAGGGCGGGCTTGTCTGTTTCATTACTTCCAATAAATGGATGCGCGCAGCGTATGGCAAAAAGTTAAGAGACTATTTTATTTCACACACCCAACCGATTCAGCTGTTGGAAATGGGGCCGGATGTGTTTGATGCCACTGTGGACACCAACATCCTGCTGCTACAAAACACCGTCCCCGATGCTCATGCGATCTTCAAAGCTACAACCATCAAATCTGACTTTGACACATCCACCGGGGACGTCACCCGGTACTTGAAAGATAACGGGATGGCTATGGAGCTGCCCTCCAAAGGCGAACCGTGGGCAATACTGTCACCTGCTGAACTTGCCTTGAAACGCAAGATAGAGGAGGTTGGCAAACCGCTCAAGGGCTGGGATATAAACATCTATTTTGGGATTAAAACAGGTTGCAATGAAGTATTCATCATAGACGAAGCCAAGCGCGAAGAACTGATAGGGCAGGATCCAAGGTCGGCCGAAATCATTAAACCCCTTCTGCGCGGGCGAGACATTGAACGCTATCAACCT
Organism: Candidatus Poribacteria bacterium; assembly: GCA_965204355.1. Classification (GTDB taxonomy): domain Bacteria; phylum Poribacteria; class WGA-4E; order WGA-4E; family PCPOR2b; genus PCPOR2b. The sequence continues at coordinate 3,804,618 of OZ241983.1, read as the reverse complement.
CAATGGGCAGGGTTGTACCTAATAAATACTTTTCCTGCGCTTAATTTGAACATTGACGATTATCCGGCGGTTAAGAACTATCTCCTAGAATTTGGCAGAGATCGCTTAGAACAGACAGGCAAGATACTCCCTAATGGCACTAAATCTCGTAAGAAGACGGGGAATAAATGGTTTGAGTTACAGGATCAAATTGCTTACTACCCTGAATTTGAAAAAGAGAAAATTGTTTGGAAGCGGATCGGTTCAATTCTGCGTTTTTCATATTCTCAAAACCCTATGCTTTGCCTTGATAGCACTTGTATAGCGACAGGTGAAAAAATACAATTTCTCGCCGCGGTGTTAAATTCCCGTTTGTCTCATTATCAACTGTTTGGCATCGCACCCAAAACAGGCACCGGTGACCTGATTGTAAGTGTTCAGGCTTTAGAACCGCTGCTTGTTCCCCCTGTCACAGAAGCAAATCAGCACCTTGCCACACAAATAGAAGCGTGTGTTGATCAGATTCTTGCTGCCAAAAATACCGGTCCAGACGCAGATGTATCCGAACTTGAAAATGAGATTGATCAGATAGTATACTTGTTATACGACTTGGACCCTGAAGAAATCGCTATTGTGGAGGCGGCGGAAAAGGAAAGAAAATGAGCAAACCATTAAAAGGATTTATTACCTATTCACATAAGGACACAAAAGCAAAGGACAAACTGAGAGAGTGCCTTGCTGTAATGGAGGACCAAAACAAACTGGTAACTTGGCACGATGGCGAAATCACCCCAGGCGACGAGTGGGAAAAAGAAATCTCTAATAATCTTGCCACTTCAGATATTCTGCTTTACCTTGTTTCTGCTGCGAGTCTTGCGTCTAAAAACTGTAAGAAGGAATTCGCAGAAGCATTAAAGGCAAATATAAGGGTCATTCCCATCATCCTTGAGAGTTGTGAGTGGGAGAATCATCAACTGAGCCGTTTTGAGGTGCTGCCGCACAAAGGCAAGCCTATTAGCAAATGGGATCATGAGAGTGATGGTTGGCAAAATGTGGTAGAAGGCATCCGAAAAGCCGTTGACAAAATGCAGTCTCAGATGGATTCGCCTTCGGGTGTCTCTGAAAATGAACTACTTGCTGAATTGGCGTTCCAACATGGTAACGTTTTAATGATGCTTGGACAAGTCAACATGGCAATAGAACGTTACTCACATGCAATCACACTCAACCGGAATAATGCCGCAGCCTATAATAATCGCGGGGCTGCTCATGGCAAAACAAACGACTTTGACCGTGCCATCATAGACTTTACCAAATCGATAGAAATTAATCCCCATTATGCCAACGCCTATTACAATCGCGGAGCTGCTTACGGGGACAAAGGCAATTTTAACCGCGCCATTAAAGACTATACTAAAGCGATAGAAACCAATCCCCATTATGCCAACGCCTATTACAATCGCGCTATTGCTTATAGCAAAAAAGATGATTATGACGGGGCTATTGCAGACTATACCCAGGCAATTAAGCTCAAACCTAATTTTGCTAAAGCCTATTACAATCGTGGGGTGGCTTATGACAAAACAAGGGATTTTGACAAGGCCATCAAAGACTGTACCCAAGCAATTAAGCTCAAACCTAATTTTGCTAAAGCCTATTACAATCGTGGGGTGGCTTATGACAAAACAAGGGATTTTGACAAGGCCATCAAAGACTATACCAAAGCGATAGAAATCAATCCCGATGATACTATAGCCTATAACAATCGTGGTATTGCTTACCACGCAAAAGGCGATTTTGACAGGGCTATTCAAGACTATACCAAAGCGATAGAAATCAATCCCGATGATATCATAGCCTATAACAATCGTGGGGGGGCTTATGGCAAGAAAGGTGATTATGACCACGCCATCGCAGACTGTAACAAAGTGATAGCCCAAAAGCCCGATTATGCTGATGCTTATAAAAATCGCGGGATCATGTGGTTACTGCTGGGAGAACAGGAAAAAGCGAAAGCAGATTTAACGGCTGCCAGAAACATGGGGGTAAAACTACCGGCAAACCTCGCCGCCATGTTGCTTTGAATTTCCCGATTTATAGGGATTCTCGGAACGGAACCGATCTTATCGGGATTAACACCCCCGCAATAAGCATCACTACCGATGGGGCTTTCTGAATCCGTGTAATCCTTTAATCTGCGATAATCCGTGATTCAGACAATGAGCGGATTGTGATTGTGGAAGCGTATCGGGGCAGGGATGCCCCTCTCACGTCCAGCGGCGCGGATAGCGCGGATTTTTTGAATCCGTGTAATCATTTAGGCTTATGGGAAAAGAAAGTGCAAAATGCGAAGCGAAATCGTAGGGGCGGGGTTTCCCCGCCCGCAGTCAGGGTTGGGCAACCCAACCCCTACAAAAATTCGGTTGCTGTTGCATGCCCCGATGAAGCATTGGGATCCCGATAATCGGGACTTTCTTAACATGAGCCCTCCTTATAATCCGCGATAATCAGCGATTCTGCCAATGCAGAAATCGCCCTTGTGGAGAAACCGCCGCCCCAAAATCCAGAGAATCCTGATTCAGACAATAATGATGCACACCCCTCAAATAACTGTAACATTTACTATAATTCATGTTCATTACATACCCATCTATGGTGAATTATAAAAACAGATAGACACTTTCGCTCCCCATGTTTGGTAGGCGCTGTTTGTAACTGCGCCTATGTGGTCCGGTTAGAAACCGCACCTACCGGGCCTGGGGACAACGCGGTGCGATTTGGAGTGTCTCATTAATTCTAAAATCTACTATAAAAGAACGAATTAGGAGTTTAACCATGGAAATTTCCCTCGCAGGTTGGAGTATCAACCGACGTTTCAGAAATCAGGACGATCCCCTTTCTTTGCTTGATTATCCGCAGCTTGCACGCGATGAGTTTGGCATCAACGCAGTAGAGCTAAATAGTCCCTTCTTCACGTACGAAGATCCGAACGATCCGGCACAGAGCGGGATTTCAGATGCGTATATCGATGCGTTACGTCACCGCGCTGACGATGTTGGAGTGAGGTTGCTCAGTATTGCGGTTGATGGTCATGGCAACCTATCTGCGCTTGATGAAGATGAGCGAAATCAGGCTGTGCAGAACCACAAAAAATGGTTTGATATTTCCCAAAAGTTGGGCTGTAACGCATTCCGAGCCAACAGTGGCGGGAGCCGCGGTGCCGACGTAAGCGAGGAGGAAATTGAGCAGTGCATCAAGAGCTTCAAGGAACTTGCTACTAGTGGCGAAAATACTGGTATCCGTGTAATGATGGAGAATCATGGTGGTGTTTCTGTCTCACCGGACAATATTAACCGGGTCATGGAAGCGGTGGACAGTGCTTACTGCCGTGTGCTTGCGGACTTTCTGAATTGGAGACCGATGGATGATAAGGTGGAAAACTTGAGAGCAGTCGCGCCGTTTACTTGGGCGACCCATGCAAAATTCCTGAGTTTCGACGAGAATGGTGAGTCAAACGAAATCGACTGCAAAAGTGTTATGGACATCTTTAAGACAGCGGGATATATCAATCCTTTTGGCATTGAATACGAAGGCCAAACAGATGATCACGAGGGAGTGCTTAAGAGCAAAGCACTCATTGAAAAGCATGGGTACTAATCCGCACCACTAGGAAGATGATGTGCGAGTCTCCGCACAGTGTAAAACGGGGAAAAGATGACTGACTTTGATACAAAGTGTTTACCGATTACCCATGATGTTATTGCTTTGGATGGTTCGCAGGTCCGAGGTCTGCTAACTCTTGCAGCGGGTGGGATGGCACATTTTGAACTCGCACCGGGAGAGACATCAACGGCAGTTGCCCACCGAACTGTGGAAGAGATTTGGTTTTTCTTGGGCGGTTACGGCGAAATGTGGCGGAAACAAAATCAAAAAGAGGAGATTGTTGAGGTGCATTCAGGCGTCTGTATTACAATCCCTCTTGGAACTCACTTCCAATTCCGGGTGTGCGGTCATGAACCGCTAGCAGCCGTTGCCATAACTATGCCACCATGGCCTGGCGAGTCTGAAGCCTATATTGTTGAAGGAAAATGGGAAGCCACTGCGCCTCACACTTCTGGATAGTTCTCCATGATCGAGGTCGTGGGACGAACACCTTTTTGGAATGTAGTGGGTGACCTAGATTATATATGGTGAATTAGACAAATAAGTGGACATTTGCCGACAACTTCGACCTTCGAGAAGTTTCTGAAGTCCCCCTGACAATGGTTTCCCCCTGACAAGGGGGGCTAGGGGGGTTGGGGATTTAGGGGGTTGGCTGTGCCTTGAAAGTGTCCAAGTAATTCTAAAATCTACCATATAAACGGACGACACGACTTTCAAAGAAAGGAAACCAATCGGTACATTATGTCAACACTTCATGCCAAACTCAAAATCGGTGCCGCCTCAGATGTTGGAATGTCACAGGACACGCTTTCGAAAGCAGGCGCCCTCCTCAAATCTGAAATTACGAATCGGCGCATTACTGCTGCCGCTTTGCTGGTCGCTCGTAATCAAACAATCGTTCACTCAGAAGGTTATGGACATCTGACGCCGGAAGCAGATTCAGGCCTAGTTAAGCCAGATTCGGTCTTCCTACTCGCGTCAATTACTAAACCGGTGACGGCTTGTGCTTTGATGCTGCTCGTCGATCGGGGGGAGATCTCACTTGACGATCCGGTTTCTCTGTACCTGCCAGAGTTTCAGGGTGGAGAGCGCTCCAAGGTACGCGTCCGCTATCTATTATCCCACACTTCCGGTATGCCGGACATGTTACCGGAGAATACAGATCTACGTCGCGCGCATGCACCTTTGAGTGAGTTTGTCCGACGTGCTACTCAGACGCCACTACTCTACTCACCCAATACCAATTTCAGTTACCAGAGCAAAGGTATCCTGCTAGGGGCAGAGATCGTCGAGCGGATTACGGGGAAACGGCTTCGAGACTTTGAAGAAGAAGAAATCTTTAAACCACTGGGAATGGAGAAAACGGCATTAGGCCTTGGACAATTCAAGATTCCTGAAACGGTGTGGTGTGGAACATCCATGGAGGAGTCCGAAGACCAGCGGCGTTTTGGCCCAAATAGTCCTTATTGGCGTGATTTGGGTAATCCTTGGGGTGGGATACACAGCACCGGACCGGATCTCGCTATCCTATTACAGGCCATACTTAATGGCGGTGGATACGCCGGCGAGCGTGTCTTCAGCCGGGCTGCGGTGAAAGCAATGACAACAGATCAGAATGGAACGTTGAATGCGCCGTGGGGATTGGGTTGGGGACTAGCGCGTTCAAAAGCGTGGAGCTTTTTTGGCGAACTGGTTTCTCCCGCAACTTTCGGTCACACAGGGGCGACTGGTACAGTGGCATGGGCAGATCCTGAACAGGATTTACTTTGCGTGATTTTGACAAATCAGATGGTAGATAGTGGGAGTTTGCTCCGACGCGTTTCTAATGTGGTTGCGTCTGCGGTTGTTTGTTAGTATGGAAGTATAGAGGAACCTCTATGACCATAATCGACTGGCTGCTCGTCCTCGTAATCAATGGTGGCATCGTTCTGTATGGAATCATTGTGTTCAGAGGGCAGCATGAGAGTTTTGATTGGTATCTCGCGGCCAAATCGATACCGTGGTGGATTGTAGGATTGTCTGCATTTTCGACTGCCGTCGATAGCGGGGATTATGTGGCGATTGTTGGAGGATCCTATACACTCGGTCTATCGCAGTTATCCCAGTGGTGGCTAGGCATTGCCGTGGGCTGGTTCGTTCTCAGTTTCTTTGTCGTTGTCCCGATGTATCGGTCTGGAGTATTCACGAATGCAGAATGGCTTGAGTTTCGTTTTGGACCGGCAGCCCGTTTCCTGTCTGTCTTGATTAACATTCAATCTCGGACCAATGTATTAGGTAACATCTTTTTTTCTACCTTTCTGGTGCTGAATATCGTAGCAGATATTCAAAAGGTGTGGAGCTGGCTAATTGTAATAGCTGTCGCGTTCACTGCAATTCTGTACATTGTCAGAGGCGGTTTGAAAGCAGGCGTTGTTACGGACGCGCTGCAGAGTGTGAGTATGATTGTTGCAGCCTTTGTCCTTTGGGGTGTGGTCTGGGTAAATGCCGGCGGTTGGAAAGGGCTAAATCAGAAACTTGCTTCGATAGATGCCAATCTCCCCGAAACCCTACTGCACGTCGGTGGATATTCACCGCCTGGAGTCCCTCCTGTATTGGTTGTGTTTGGCCTGATCGTTGTATTGACGATGTATGTGTTGATTAATCAGTACGAGACGATTCGGTTTCTGGGCGCACGCTCGGAGTGGGATTTCAAGATGGCCGCGCTGGTTGCCAGCGTGGCAACAGCCATCTGTCTATGGTTTAACGTGAGTTTAGGTCCGTTGGCGCGAGCCGATTTCCCTGTGCTGGAGATGAGTGATCAAGCCTATCCCCTGATGCTAAAAAAATATCTCCCTACTGGTTTGATTGGTTTGGTGTTAGCGGGACTAGTGGCGGGAGGATATTCGACTTTCGATTCCATCGGCATTGGGATTTCAAGCCTCTTCGTCCGGGATATCTACGCCCGTTTTATTGTGAAGAACGGTTCGGATGCCCACTATACACGGGTGGGTAGAATAACCGTGCCTTTCATCATTCTACTCGGATTTTTGTACGTGCCTTTCCTTCAGGGCGGGATGTTGCTGTTTTATCTACGTTTGGCTGGAGCGATTCAGGTGCCGCTCATGACGGTCATCTTGATGGGTGTTTTTACCCGGGTTCATCGTGGGACAGGCATCATCGGACTTGTAGTGGGACTGATTTACGGTATTTCGGCGATTATAGCAGACGCGAAGGGGTGGGCACTACCTGTTTGGTATACTAACACGTGGTGGGCTTATCTGTGGAATCTGGTATTACCCGCGGGCAGCATGTTGATCACCTCAAAGATCATTGATTGGTCACGTGGGCCCATCAGGGAGGAAGAGGTAAGAGGGTTGATCTATGCCGAAGACGAAGCAACGCTCGATCTCCGCGAACTTATGGCGAACCGCTTAAAAGTGCTTGAAGGCACATGGCTCCAGAAAACCTTACGAAGCGCGCCTATTCGCCCCAGATATCCTTTTGAATTGCCGAAAAAAGGTCTGCGCTGGTTTCAACGTCCGGGGCTATGGGCAATTATCTACCTTGCCATTGCCTGCTATCTGCTTTTTATCTTGCTGTGGTGAAAGGAAGCGCAATGGGAAATTCAGAAGAAACTCAGAAATCCAAGCAATTTGAGCGATTATACACAATGGTGCTCGTGCTGCTCGTGGCAATCTTGCTGCTGGTTTCTATCCTCTACACATCGCACTTGTGGTTGGTGAAGATGGCTATAGCTATAATACTTATTGGTATTGGGATATTCTTTGGGCACCGATACCTACGAGAGCGATGAGCCCCAAAGTCGCCCATAAAAAACCTAGTAGAAGTTACGCACTTCAGTAGTGAACAACGATCGTTGTTCACTACGCACCCTTGATGGTATCTCCATTGTAGTTGCCCGATTCATCGGGCGTCGGAAATTGTGTGCTGCGGCGATAAATCGCCGAACTACCCCCCTGACAAGGGGGGCAGGGGGGTTGGTTTTGACCGTTCAACTGCGTAAGTCCTAACCTAGGTAGAAATTCTATCTGCCGTACCAGCATATCGGCTACCGAAACCAGTCGTAATTGAGTCGTAGAGAGCGATCTGCCAACGGCAAATCTACTTTAACCCCACCACGCGCTGAAGACTGCTTGAGCGCAATTTCGATCTCTAACGCCAAGGCAACCCTTCTGCCCGAATTTTTGGGCTCATCCAATCTTCCCTCTATACAGTCTATTACATCCGCCAATCCGTAAACGGCGCCGTAGGGACCCACAAATTGTGGATCTGGCCATGGTGTCTCCACCCGATTGACACCGGAAGCTGTTTCAATATCCTGCCACAGCTTGAATCCGGTTGCCATTGTGGGAATCACTATTTCACCAGCAGTACCAGTCAGACGCAGATGCGGCGCTCCCGGTCGAAAATATACCGCTAATTCCGTATCGGTGACCATCATCCCCTGGCCCGCAAATTCGTCGCTGCCACCAGGTCCATTGAATTCATCCGTGCCCGTGCCACGTCGCTCCCTGTCACCAATACCGATGACCCAAGCAGGCGAACTATCCAAAAAGTAGGACCAGCTCTGGTGTTGCGCGCCGGGACGTGGCGATTCGATGGAAAGAAGATTGCCAATTGTGCCGTTAGTAATTAACTCCTTTGCCTTCCCGAATGATGGATGAGTCGTCGATATGGCACCACAATTGAGCGGCACGCCGGCGTCGGCACAGACCTTGACCATCCGATCAGTTTCTTCAAGTGTGTGTGCCATGGGCTTTGCTGTTACAATCCCTTTCGCACCGTTCTCAACCGCCAAACAGGTCAGGTCTGCCCGTCCTTTAACGTTTGTAGCGACAGCGACTAGGTCAAGTTTTTCAGTCTGCAGCATTTCTACCGCATCGGCGTAGAGAGCCTTGATACCGTAGCGTACCTCGAACGCCTTTAATCGGTTCTGATCCCGATCGGCTGCGGCCACTAGGTCTACATCTGGGCGGTCCCAAAATGCCTCAGAGTAGCTGTTCGGCAAACCTTCTTTGCCCGGATGTGCGTGATGATAAATTTTGCGATGGACTTCCAGTTCCGGCGTTGGACGGTCAACATCGTCAATGTTGAAAAAATCACCGATTCGCTCTGCCATGTCATAGAGCATTCCCATCCAACCTAAGCCGATGACTCCGGCGCGGTACTTTTCCATATTTAATTCTCCGTGGAATATAGCTTTTTGACATACTCCCCACCCTGAAGGACGGGGATTCTTTTGTCCTTTAGGAACGTGAATTGTGCTATCAACGAAGTTAGCCACCCGAAGATGGTCTTACAACTTCTTCTGCGAGGGTTGATGCCCCAACCCTATGGATATTAACCGCCGCGTTGCGATCTCTATCCAACTGTGTTTGGCAGTTTGGACACTGCCATATTCTATCACGTAGGTTTAGGTCTTGATTGACTGCACCACAGACATGACAAGTCTTTGACGAAGGATACCATTTATCAATGAAACGGATTTCTCTGCCTTTTTTACAAGCAATATATTTCAACTTCTGGACAAAGTCATAGAAGCCCAAGTCACTGACCTTGCGACCCCAAAGGCTTTTCATGCCTTTTAGATTCAAGGTCTCCAGTGAAATCCAGTCGTATCTGTCTGTCAAGTCATGTGCAAGTTTCCAGTGTAAATCTTGTCGCTGGTTCGCTATCTTACGGTGTTTCCGTGCAAGATTGCGTCTTGCACGGTCACGGTTACTTGACCCTTTGACCTTTCGTGAGTGTTTGCGGTACGCACGTTTGATACCGTTGAGTCCGTACTTAAAAAACTGTGGAGATGCGTAGTCATTGTAATCAGACCCGGTGAGATACGTTTTTAGTCCAAAGTCGAACCCCGCGTTGTTACCCGTCGTGGGCAGACTTAAATCCATATCTACATGGTCTGTTAGAATGATTAGCCATACGTCTCCTACGCCGTCACGCTTAATCGTGCAGCGTTTCGGGGTGCCTAAGACTTCCCGACTTTTGAAGTATCGGTAGATTCGCTTGCTGATACGAATATAGTTGCTCTGTAGCAGTTTCCAACCGGCTTGTTTCAGTGTGAATGACTTGTATTGTTTGCGTTTTTTGAAACGGGGACGACCACAACGCTTGTTGCTTTTAGCGAACATTTTTGAGTACGCTTTATCAAGACGATCTATTACGTCTTGCAACGATTGACTCGGCAGTAGATTCCAGTGGGCATAGCGAGGAAGTCTTTTCAGCTTTGTTAAGTGCCGCATGAGTGCTTTTTTGCCGGGGTACGTGTTGTAGACAGCATAATACCGACGGCATAATGCCACAAAGTGATTCCACACTTCCGCATGACTATCAATCGTTTGCTGCAATTCACGATTACCGTGTTTGCTATACATTTTGAATTTGTAGGTTTTCATGGGATTCAGCTTTCTGGCCCTCATGTCCTATGTCGTAGAATGGGAGAGACACCGCCAAAGCGACGGTGCGACATTCTCCCACGAAGGCCATAACAAGGATATCATATTTAGCCTACAGTTTCACCCCTTTTGAGCCTTTAACACAAGGAACCGATCTGTATCCCCGCCATAAATGACGGGGCTTTAGATCGGAAGATTTTGGTAAAAAAGGCTCGGCATCAGGGTATTAAACCCAGTCTACGAACTTCAAAGGATGCGCACACCGAGACGTTTTTGAGCGTTATTGCGGCATGTTGAATGTACATCAGGCGTGTGAGGTGTGAAGCAGGAAGCTATTTTTCGGAGGCTTGACTTTCCGTTTCCTGCATCATAGCAGCAAAAGTCATAATATCCTGCTGGAAGGCCTCTGTAAAATCAGCTGATTGTTTTGCATCTGAAAAACGTCTAAATACGGCTTCTAATGCTTCGAGAAAATCCGTTGATTGACCTTCATCTGTCGCCTGCTGCTTCAACTGTTGAAGGATTGTCATCTTAGCTGCTTCTTCTCGCTCTGCTTGCACTTCTTGTATTGATTTGTCGAAGGTAACCCGCAGCGTTTCAACAATGTGATATGCCATCGAACGGTTATACTTCTGTGAATCGCGTTTTGCACCCTCATAAACTTCCATAGGTAGCAATAAGCTAATCTGTTTCTTTAGAGAATCTTTGGGCTGGCGATATTCTTTCATTGAAATCCTCTAAAAGTGTTATATTAGAATTTTGCTCATATATCAACATGAATAACATGCGTTTTAATATAACATTAAAACGCATAAATTTCCAGTAAAATAGTCCAACACATAATAAAATCGCTAATAATGTAATATACTACTCCCAAGAAATACTTTCCATAGTAATATGCAAATCTTGTTCTGTAGGCATTGTATAAATTGCGGTTGTATTGATATTGGAATGTCCTAATATTTTCGACACTCTATCAATCGATTGTCCAGCATCAATTAAGTTTTTAGCACAGGTATGCCTAAATACGTGCGGAGACAGGTTCTCTATTTTCGCATTATAGGCATATTTCTGTATGACGTAGCGAACACCACGATCTGTCAGCGGCATCCGCTTCTGTCCGTAAAACAGAAATTGGTCCCTTTCAGGCGCTGAGCCCGCTACTGTAATTGTCTGCCTATTGCCATCCGACGAGTTAAGAAAATCCTTCAAAACCCTTATGACGGTTGAGTTCATAGGGATATTCCGTCGTTTCGTGCCTTTGCCCTCACGAACCGCAATCATATTGCTATTTGTTGATATTGTAATATCGGAAACCCGCAAATTACAAAGTTCACTAACGCGCATGCCGGTATGCAGCAACATCGTAATAATTGCTAAATCTCGTAGATTTCCTGATCTGCGAACCGCTCGTAACAGGCTGAGCTGCTCTTTCCGATCCAATGCCCGCGGGGCAAGTGGTTCTTCCGCGACACTGCGTATGCCCTCGGCTGGGTTGTTTAGAATCAGGTCGTTCTGCTGCGCCCACTGGCAGAAGCTGGAAATACTAATGAGACTGCGATTAATCGTCGATGGCTTCTTACCCCAGTCCAGCATTGTATTCCGATAGTCGATTATCTCCATAGGTGTAATACTTTCGAGGGAGAGTATTTCGCCGGTTATATGTTGGAACCAACGCGAAAATGCGTGCAGATCTGTCATATAAGCTTTGACGGTCTGCTCAGATTTATCCTGATCATAGAGGTAATCGCGGTAATCTTGCAAAATATCGTCCATTTTTGCATCTCCTTATCGGACATTTTTTTTGATAAACCCAGTGATTATGCGGTTTAGAACGCCGACATTTGGGAAAAAGTTTCACTTATCGGACATTTTACACGGAAATAATGTCCGATAATATTAGTTATCGGACATTTTGCGAAAGAAGGGTCAGTAGTTGGTATTAAATTGGGTTATTTTGTGATTTTACCCCAAATTCGATTTAGCATCAACACTTTTTTGTTTACTCATCCGCTTGTTTGTTCGTTTATGTGTTTGGACTTGACATCAAATTCGATGAATGCTATCATCCAAATATCAAGTGCCTCGATGAACAGATACGACCGCTACCTGCCTGAGAAATGAGTGCTACTAATGATGGCGGTCACATTAAGCCGTAAAATAACCAATCATGTTTCACCATTATGTCGATAATCCTTGGCTTAGACATTGGCGATGCCCGGACAGGTGTAGCCATTACCGACGAACTGGGTATTGCTGCCCATCCACTCTGCACCATTCAGCGCAGAAGTAGAAAAGCTGTGCTAGCCGAGTTACAGAAGTTGATCATTGATCACAAAGTCGAGCGGATTGTCGTAGGGCTACCGCTACAACTTGATGGAGGAACAGGGACTCAGGCGCGGAAGGTAAAACGATTTGCGGCTAAATTAGGGCAGCAGGTCAATCTGCCAATCGTCTTCTGGGACGAAAGTTATACCACCCTTGAAGCATCACAGATCTTGCGAGGAACCAGAAAGCGCCGTAAAAAACGGAAGCAGGTTATTGATCAGGTTGCCGCCGTACTGATTCTTGAGGGATATCTGGAGGAATTACGCAATTCACGCAGGAAAAGTCAAGTCCATGAATGTGAGTGAACTCCATTAACAGATTGTTGCTCGTCTGCTGCAATCCATATACGGGTTTTATAACTATTTGACTTTCTTGGAATAGACTTCAATGACATTACCAGATATTCGGAAAAATGCATCGTGGTATATTGCTATCACTTTTTTTGGTATATCGATCCTCAGTAGTCTTTCAGTTTTTGCGATGATAATCTATATGCTACGCTCTCTGTCTCCTATGGATTTAGATGCAAAACCTATGCATCTGAAAGTCACTCCCGGCATGAGCTCTATAGAAATAGCTAGGGAACTTGCCGATAGTAATTTAATTCACAATCCATGGGCTTTTCTGTTTGCTACTCATCTCAGTGGTGTAAATCACCGACTCCAGATGGGAAATTATCGCCTCAGTGGGGCAATGAGCATAGCGCAGATTATCGACCATCTGAAGACTGGGAAAGTGATTACACATCAGTTTGTCGTTCCCGAAGGTTTGACAATTGTGCAAATTGGAAAGCTTTGGGAAAAGGCCGGATTTGGAACGGCGGCAGTATTTAACGAGGCTGCCAGTAACCCGAAGTGGCAGGTGAACTATGAGATTGACGCGGAAACACTGGAGGGATACCTCTTTCCCAACACATACCAGTTTCCTGATGGATCAACACCCGACGTAATCATCAAAATAATGCTTGATGAGTTTCAGCGACGTTGGACGGAGGAATTCTGCAAAGCTGCTAAACCTCATAAATTTACTAGACACGAAATCGTTACTCTTGCCTCCATCATTGAAGCGGAGGCGAGGGTGCCTGATGAGCGTCCTTTAATTTCGGCTGTATTTCACAATCGTCTGCGTCGTGGCTGGAAACTTCAAGCTGATCCAACCGCGCTTTACGGCTTGGGTAATCCTGATCGGCCACCCCGAGCAGCCGACCTCCGAACCGATACACCCTATAATACCTATATTTATAAGGGATTACCACCGGGGCCCATCGGTAATCCGGGTATGGCTTCAATCGTAGCGGCGCTACAGCCTGCGTCGGTTGACTACATGTATTTTGTTGCAATTGGTGAGGGCAAGCATCACTTCTCAAAAACACTAAGGGAACACCAAAGTATGATTAATAAAATAAAACGCAGTCGCAAGTTGACTGCTGACTAAAATGGAGGTAATGGATCTACAGGTAGAGATTAAACCTCACCCAGCAGTACGTGATTCCTTTAGAGTACATTCATTAACTCTCTATCAAACGAAAGGGCATACACCTCTTGGCTTCACAACAAACTATTCAAAATGAGGTTACTATCTCAGGGACCGGTTTGATGCTCGGTGAGGCAGTCAACCTCACATTCAAACCAGCACCGGCAAACCATGGTATTGTGTTTCACCGGATAGATTTGCCCGATGAAGCGACAGTCGAAGTTTGCCCTGCTAACTATGAAGCACTCATACCTCGCTGTACTAGCCTCCGCGCCGGAGATGCAGCGGTCAACAGCGTTGAACACCTGTTGTCTGTGTTTGCTGGTATGGGCATTGATAACCTGCGAATCGATATTGATGCGCCAGAGTGCCCAGCGCTAGATGGTAGTGCCTTACCGTATGTTGAAATCCTTCAGCAGGCAAAGATAGTTCAACAAGAAGCACCACGCGCCCCTATTGAGTTGACGGATCCCCTTGCCGTATATGACGAAGACAAACAACTCATTCTACTTCCAGCAGATTCTTTCCAAGTATCCTGCGTATATGATCACCCTAAACTTCCGCCGCAAGTTGCAAGTCTGACGATAGATACAGATACCTATGTCAGTGAAATTGCTCCAGCACGCAGTTTTTGCTTCTCCGACGAAATAGAATTACTCAAGGGACAAGGCATCGGTAAGGGGGCAAACTATGATAACGTACTTGTCATTGAAGATAATGGCAGCACGAGTAGCGAGTTAAGGTTCACAGATGAATTTGTCCGACATAAAATATTAGATTTGATTGGGGATCTTTACTTAATTGGCAAACTTCCTCAAACCCAGGTTGTTGCGTTAAAATCGGGGCATACGCTTCATGCACAACTTATCCTATCAATGGCAGAAAAAGGGTTGATACAGCAGCAAGAACCTATTGAAATCATGGACATTCTAGAGGTTTTGCCACATCGCTATCCAATGTGTATGTTAGATAGGATTATCGAAGTAGAGCAGGGAAAACGGGCGGTAGGCATCAAGAATCTCAGTTTTAACGAGCCTTTTTTCCAGGGACACTTTCCAGAACAACCTGTCATGCCTGGTGTTCTCCAGATGGAAGCGTTGGCACAGCTTGGAGCGTGGCTGCTGTTAAAAGAACTCGGCGCTGAAGGACAAGTTGGATACTTTGTGTCAATTAAGGAAGCTAAATTTAGGCGACCGGTTGTACCCGGTGACCAACTCCGGTTAGAAATCGAAATTCTTCGCAGGCGGCGGACATGGGCGCGGCTTGGAGGGAAAGCGTATGTTGGAGATCAACTTGCAGCAGAAGGTGAGCTATCAATTGCGCTAGGAGAAGACCCAACTGGATAAGAGCATGACTGCGTAATGGATTCAGCCAGCCGAATACATCGACGGTGTTTTCAGAGGACTGCTTTCAAAAGACCTCAAGATCTGAGTGGTTCATCTCCGCAGACCATAGGTTGTTTGCGTTTCAGGTGTACGCATAGGCCTGGCACAGTTTATGAAGCCAATCACTAAAAAGGGAGAGTAGTGGTGACGAAGATTCATGAAACTGCCATCATCCATCCGAAAGCCGAATTAGACGAGAACGTGGAAATTGGTCCTTTCTCGATTATCAGCGAAGACGTGAAAATCGGTCGGGACACTGTGATTGGACCGCATGTGCAAATCGACAGGTGGACGACCATCGGTGAAGAGTGCCATATCTTTTTCGGGTCTACAATTGGTAACCCTTCCAAGGATCTCAAGTATGGCGGCTGGCGGAGCTATACCCGAATTGGCAATCGTAATGTTTTACGCGAGTACGTCTCTATTTCTCGAGCTACGGAGGAAGACGGCGCAACAGTCATTGGTGATGACAATCTACTCATGAATTGGGTCAATATTGCTCACGATACCCTTGTGGGCAGTCGGACCATTATGGCGAACTTTGCAACAATTGCTGGCCATGTCCTTATTGAGGATGACGCACGGATCGGTGCTCACGCTGCAATTCATCAGTTCGTTCGTGTTGGCAAAATGGCAATGGTTGGAGCCTGCTCAAAATTTGTGCAAGATATTCCGCCGTTTACAGTCTCTGATGGGCATCCCGCGCGTGTACGCAGTTTAAATATTGTAGGGATTGGCAGTTCACAGGTTCACCCAATGGCCTCGCTCTCTCCGGAAACCATTAGCCGTCTCAAGAATGCCTACCGCACTCTATTCCGAAGTAAAGTTAATCTCACTGAGGCAATTGCGCTGGTAAGAAGCGAAGGTGAAATTGACGAAGAGGTGGAATATCTTCTGAATTTCATTGAAAATTCCAATCGTGGTATCGGCGTCTAACAAAAAATGGGTGCAAGAGGACAGCAGTGGAAAAACTTGGTATCATTGCTGGAGCTGGTGATTTGCCGCTATTGCTCGCGACCGCGGCACTAGAACAGAATAGAATTCCGCTTGTTATTCAGATTACCCAACCCGCCTCGAAACAGCTAAAAACTGTCGCATCAGAAACCTATTCCTTCGGTATTGGACAGGTTCAAAAAGTAACTCGAACGCTGCTTGATTCTGGTGTGCGAGAGCTCGTAATTATTGGCAAGATTGACACAAGTATCCTCTTCCGCCCATTTCTAGTGGATACCACGGCTGTGAAGATCCTAGCAAAGAACCGCAACAAGGGAACTCGCGCGGTCGTCGCCGCGGTAGTTGAACATTTCGAGTCTCAGGGGATTACCGTGGTTGAGCAGCACCGCTTTCTCAGCGAACTAATGCCGAAGGAGGGTGTATTGACAAAAAGGCAACCGACTCAATCTCAGTGGCGGGATATCAAGTACGGGATGCAGGTGGCCCGTCGGGTGGCAGATATGGGGATTGGGCAGACTGTAGTTGTGAAGAATATGACGGCAGTCGCTATTGAAGGGATTGAAGGAACTGACGAAGCGATAAAGCGCGGTGGTACGCTTGCTGGGAAGGGTGTTGTTGTGGCTAAAGCTGCCGCATCCAATCACGATTTTAGGGTTGATGTGCCAACCATTGGAGATCAGACTTTGAGAACGCTACATGCAGCTGGTGGAAGTGTGCTCGCGGTTGAAGCAAGGAGGACATTTGTTCTCAATCAGCACGCCCTCTGCGAACAGGCAGATCGATGGAAAATCCCAATCGTGGCTTTGTCCTAGACAGTGCCTAACTAAGCTGTGCTAGGGGGCATACTGGTTTGGCTAGATGCAACTGAAGCAAATTTTCGCCCGTGGTGAACCCCCTGTTTGCCACGGGCATTTTTGTGTCATGACCATCACACTTTCATAACGACCGTATTAGTCAAATAGGGCAAATTAAAGCGATGGTTCACCGTAAACACCAATTTTCCGATAGCGCTCGGATCGTTGTTCGGCTAGAAGTATGGGGTCGATCTCGACTAACTCTTTGAGGTGCTTCCGAATTGCGGTTTTAACACGCCGGGCAGCAAGTGGGATATCGCGGTGAGCCCCACCGAGTGGCTCGCGGATGACTTCGTCAATTACGTCAAACCTCAATAGATCTTCGGCCGTTGGTTTGTAGGCTTCCGTGGCTTCGGGAGCGCGTTCACCTTCATCCTTCCATACAATACTACTGCATACTTCCGGCGCGGCTACGCAGTAAATAGCGTACTCCATCATAAGGACGCGGTCGCCAATAGCAATAGCTAGGGCACCCCCACTACCGCCTTCACCAATCACCACCACGATAATCGGGACGCGAAGTGTGGACATCTGGGCGAGATTTTCTGCGATGGCTATAGATTGCCCACGTTCCTCCGATTCCGCATCGTAATGTGCGCCGCGTGTGTCAACAAAGCAGATTAACGGACGATTGAACTTTTCCGCTAGTAGCATCAACCGTCGCGCTTTACGGTATCCTTCTGGGCGGGTATACCCGAAGTTCATCTCTTGGCGTTCTTTAATATTTGTCCCTTTTTGCTGGGCGAGATAGACGATGGGTTGACCGTCAAACCAAGCGAATCCGCCGATCAGTGCCCGGTCATCTGCATACAATTTGTCACCGTGCAGTTCAATTGCATCTTCAAGCACAGCGTCAATGTAGGCAGGTGCTTGTGGTCGCTCTGCATGCCGCGACAGCCATACCTTATCCCATCGTGTCACCTTTTGAAAGGCCTGCCTTGTGAGATCTTTTGTATTCTCCTCAAGGGCTGTAAGTGCCTTTGTAAGATCCAGTTCAGGATTCACTTCAGCAAATGCCTTCAACTGAGCAGCGTACTGATTTAATTCAAGCAGCGGTTGTTCAAAATCTAAAAGACTTCGCATGATTCAGATTTCTCTACCAATGGCATATCTGGATTACTGAAAAAAGCTAGTTGAATGATGTAACATCGTTAAATTCAACTAGAGTGTGACCGCATGACAATAGATATCTTCCTTCTGCCCCTATTTTGGCTCTAACTGATTTTCTGGACTTGTATCTCGTTCAAACAGCGCCTCAACGAAATCATGGCCTACAAAGTCACGGAGATCGTCCAATTTTTCGCCAATCCCAATTAATCGGACTGGCGCGCCAATCTCCTGTTTTACGGCGATGACAATTCCACCTTTTGCTGTGCCATCCAGTTTCGTCACAGCAACGCCGGTGATAGGAACGGCTTCGTTGAATATCTTCGCCTGCATAATCGCATTTTGCCCTGCTGTTCCATCGAGGACGAGCAGCACCTCATGGGGTGCCTCTGGAATTACACGCCCCATCACCCGACCAATCTTCGATAACTCCTCCATCAAAGGTTTTTTTGTGTGAAGTCTGCCAGCGGTATCAACGATGAGTAGGTCCGTCTGGCGCGACTTTGCCGCCTCCATGGCATCAAAAACAACCGATGCGGGATCGGCCCCTTCACCACCTCGAATTAGTTCTACACCAGCACGGTCACACCAGATAGCCAACTGATCTTCCGCAGCCGCCCGGAAGGTATCTCCGGCGGCAACGAGCACCCGTTTCCCCTCGGATCTAAAGCGATGCGCTAGTTTACCGATGGTAGTTGTTTTACCAGCACCATTAATACCAAGCACCAAAATCGTATGTGGTTTTTCCGCTTCAACACTGATGTGAGCATCTTCGCCGAGCACATTCAACATTTCTTGTTTGAGGATCTCTGCCAATTCCGATGCATCGTTCAGTCCCTTTTGTCTGACGACCTCGCGCACGCTGTCCATCAATTCTAGTGTGGTGTTGACCCCAACATCCGCTTGGATCAAGATCTCCTCGATTTCTTCCATCAATTCTTCATCAATTGTTCTGCCAGCCTGTAGTAATCCGGAGATCTGACCAATAATGTTATTTCGGGTCTTGGATAATCCTTCTTTGAGGCGACTAAACCAACTTTCTTTCTGCGGTGTCGGTTCAGTTGCACGTTCCTCAACGAGAATCTGTTCCTCTTGGGAGGTGTTATCTGTTTTCTGCGAGAATAAATTTCTAAGCATTTATTTTTGGAGTATCAGTAAGTTCCTAAGTACGTGTTTGCAAGATCATTTTACTTTACTTAACCGTAGGATAGTCGTGCTAGCGACGCTATATCTGGCCAAATAGGTGAACATCAGGATATAACAATAGTGTGTGGTGGTTACCACGTGGCGTAAATTAGGAGGTAGTGAGAGCTTAGACCTTCTACGCTCCCACTACCTTCATCTAGCTGCGGTTAAGCAAGATCGAAGCGATCAAGATTCATAACCTTGTTCCACACCGCCACGAAGTCACGCACAAATAGCTGCTGTGAGTCATCACAACCGTAGACTTCAGCAATGGCTCGGAGCTGGGAGTTTGAGCCAAATACGAGGTCCGCACGGCTGCCGGACCATTGGATTTCACCTGTCAAACGACTGCGTCCCTCGAACACATCTTCAGATGCGGAGGACGGCAGCCACTCGGTGTTCATGTGAAGCAGGTTAACAAAGAAATCGTTAGTCAATGTCTCAGGCCGCTTGGTGAATACACCGAGTTCGGACCGACCGACGTTTGCATTCAGAACGCGCAATCCTCCGACGAGAACCGTCATTTCAGGAGCGGTCAGCGTCAGCATGTGTGCGCGATCCACTAGCAGTTCTTCGGCTGGTCTATGGTGTCCGTTTCCGACGTAGTTCCGAAATCCATCGGCGGTCGGTTCAAGCACAGCAAATGACTCCACATCAGTTTGCTCCTGCAACGCGTCCGTGCGCCCCGGCGCGAAGGGTACTTGAACGTCGATACCAGCGTTCTTAGCAGCTGCTTCGATCGCTGCACATCCAGCCAAGACAATCAGATCAGCGAGTGAGACCCGCTTCCCATCGGACTGCGAACTGTTAAATTCTTCTTGAATCGCCTCCAAGGTGTGAAGTGCCTTTGCCAGTTCGGTCGGATTGTTGACTTCCCAATCCTTCTGTGGTGCGAGGCGAATACGTGCCCCGTTAGCTCCACCGCGCTTGTCCGTGCCCCGGAAGGTTGAAGCGGATGCCCATGCAGTCGAAACCAATTGGGAAATGGACAGGCCCGATTCAAGGATTTTGGACTTCAGGGCGGCGATATCTTCTTCCCCAACCAATTCGTGATCGACGTCAGGAACGGGATCTTGCCACAACTGTGGTTCCGCAGGAACTAACGGACCGAGACACCGTGTACGAGGTCCCATGTCGCGATGGGTCAGCTTATACCACGCTTTGGCAAAGGCATCGGCGAACTCATCTGGGTTCTCATGGAAACGCTTCGAAATTTTGGCATAGGTTGGATCCATCCTCAGAGAAAGGTCCGTTGTAAGCATCATAGGAGCATGCTTCTTTGAGGGGTCGTGAGCGTCCGGCACGGTGCCCTGTGCGGATTCGTCTTTGGGTGTCCACTGCCATGCACCACCGGGACCTTTCACCAGTTCCCATTCGTAGTTAAACAGGTTCTCAAAGAAGTTGTTGTCCCACTTGGCTGGCTCGGTGGTCCAGGCACCTTCCAAGCCGCTAGTGATCGTGTCGGCACCTACTCCGCTGCCAAAGTTGTTCTTCCAGCCGAGCCCTTGCTCCTCAAGGGAGGCTCCTTCGGGTTCAGGTCCGACATACTCATCCGCATCAGCAGCACCATGGGTTTTGCCGAACGTGTGCCCACCGGCGATGAGAGCAACCGTCTCTTCGTCGTTCATTGCCATGCGACGGAAGGTTTCTCTAATGTCTCGCGCTGCAGCCACAGGATCCGGGTTGCCGTTTGGACCTTGCGGATTCACGTAGATTAAGCCCATCTGAACGGCACCGAGAGGATTCTCCAGTTCCCGGTCACCGCTGTAGCGCTCATCGCCCAGCCACGTGGTCTCCGATCCCCAATAGATGTCTTCTTCGGGTTCCCAAACATCCTCTCGCCCGCCGGCGAACCCGAGGGTCTTAAGACCCATCGACTCTATGGCGCAGTTTCCAGCGAAGATCATCAGATCCGCCCACGAAATCTTTCTGCCGTACTTCTGCTTAATTGGCCAAAGCAACCGTCGCGCCTTGTCAAGGCTCGCGTTGTCGGGCCAGCTGTTGAGGGGCGCAAATCGCATCGTGCCGGACGCTCCGCCGCCGCGTCCATCATGGATGCGGTACGTGCCTGCACTATGCCATGCCATCCGGATGAAGAGGGGCCCATAATGACCATAGTCAGCGGGCCACCACTCCTGTGAGGTTGTCATCACCTTCTCGATGTCCTGCTGCAGGGTGTCCAAGTCAAGTGTCTTGAACGCCTCAGCGTAACTGAAATCTGCGCCCATAGGATTGCCTGCGGGTGGATTCTGATGAAGCACCTTCAGGTTCAACTGATTCGGCCACCAACGTTGGTTAGCTATAGTACCCGCGTGAGAATGGCCCATCACTGGGCACTTACTTTCGTTGCTCATATTTCCTCCAATAATGTTCTGCATTTTTCCAATGTATTGTGTGACGTATCTTTCCCCCAGGAACCTATCAAAAGCCCAAATGGATATCTGAAAGTTGTCATTTTATGGGCAACTAAGCAGAACATCACTCTATTCTGCCCGTAAAATGGAAAGAGATGGCCATGTTACCTACTTTTGAAACAGGTTTTGCGTGTCACAAAAAATGGGTACTTACGTCTCATTCGTATAATATATTATACATCAAGAATACCAATAACGAAACAAAAATTTGACTTCCCTCTACACACGTCATATAATACCGACTTTGAATTGAAGCCCTAACTGTCTTGAGAGGAACTAAATGGGAGCATCTCAGCAATTTTTGGCATTCGATCTAGGCGCGGAAAGTGGACGCGGTGTGCTCGGACACTTCGACGGGGAAAAGCTCAAGCTTGAAGAGCTCCATCGTTTCCCAAATGGGGGCATTCGTGTATTGGATAGCTTGCATTGGGATGTTCTACGGATCTGGAATGAGATAAAGGCTACACTGTCGCTTTGCAGTCAGAGAAATATCGATCTGAGCGGAGTTGGGATTGACACATGGGGTGTCGATTTCGCGTTGCTTGGGCGGAGCGATGTACTGCTCGGATTTCCGTATCACTATCGCGATTCGCGCACCGATGGGATGCTGGAACAGGCATTCCGTCGTCTACCTCGGGAAATACTCTTTGAACGCAGCGGTTGTCAGTTCCTTCAGATCAACACACTCTATCAATTATTGTCAATGGTTGTGGATCAATCCCCGCTACTTGACATTGCTGAGACATTTCTGATGATTTCGGACCTTTTCAATTTCTGGTTGACAGGACGCAAGGCATGTGAATTTACCAACGCAACAACGACACAATTCTATGACTCTCAAAGGCAGCGGTGGTCCACAGAAATCTGTACTGCACTCGGTTTACGCTCTGATATCCTGCCTGAGATTGTGCAGCCGGGGACGCAACTTGGCACACTGATGCCTTCCGTTGCAGCCGAAACGGGATTGCCTGAAATACCTATTATCGCCCCGGCTTGCCACGACACCGGCTCAGCTGTCGCAGCAGTACCGGCAGCGGGTGAACGCTGGGCATACATTAGCTCTGGCACATGGTCACTGATGGGAATTGAAGTTTCCGAACCGATTGTCACCGAACAGGCACTTGCCTTAAACTTTACGAATGAGGGAGGTGTAGAGCGCACGTTCCGTTTCCTCAAAAATATCATGGGACTCTGGCTTGTGCAGGAGTGCCGGCGGACATGGGCACAAGCCGGTAATGAGTTGTCTTATTCTGAGATGGCACAACTTGCCGAGGACGCAGCGCCCTTCTCGGCATTTGTTGATCCTGATGATGATAGTTTCCTGGCGCCGGGCGACATGCCGTCACGCATCATCGACTATTGCAAACGGACAGGACAGCTTCCACCATCAAATGCAGGCGAGATTCTTCGGTGCGTCTTAGAAAGCCTCGCACTCAAATACCGCTGGGTTCTGAAACAACTGGAAGCCGTTCGTGGCCATTCGGTTGATGTTATCCATATTGTGGGAGGAGGAGCACAAAATCAGATTCTCTGCCAGCTTACCGCAGATGCAACCGGGACACCGGTCATTGCGGGTCCCACCGAAGCAACAGCGATAGGGAATATCGTAGTGCAAGCGATCGCCTGTGGGTTGATTGGATCTATTGCAGAAGCACGGGAAATTATCCGTCGATCTTTCAATGCTATTACCTACGCACCTCAAGATTCACCAGACTGGAATCAAGCCTACGAACGATTTCTGGAAATAACAGGCTTGCAATCTTAATCACATTTTCAGAATCTCACTGCGCAGGAGGAGAAACACTTCATGCTGACTGACGAGGAAAAATGGTTTTTCGACCTACACGGTTATCTGGTCCTCAAACAAGCTGTTCCCCAGGAAGATGTAAAACGGATGGTTGAATTGTGCGATACTTGGCATGCCTTGGAGGATAGCGAACTACCTCCACCACTAAAGAGCTATCAGGATGTGAACACCAAGCCAACAACACCACGCTCGATTAATAACGTGCCGTATGCGGATGAGGTTTTTCAACGGCTCGTTCTGAACCGGGAGATTATGCGCGTAGTGCTTGCACTGACAGGAAACTCGCCCCAGTTGCTTTCAGTCGCACTTGTACGCAACACGAAGGAATCGGACGATATTCAGTTTCACGGTGGTTTCTCGGGTGGACTTCGCAATCCAGCAAACGATTATCAAGCCGCCAATGGGGAGGTCTTTGCTAATTTTCTCAACGCTGGCGTTTCACTCGTAGATGTGCCAGTTGGGTCTGGATTTGTGTGCATCCCCGGCAGCCACAAATCGAATTTCTCCAAACCCGATCATGTGAACATCTACGATGGTCCACCGACTGTCGCGAATGTCAATGTGAAAGCAGGGGATATAGTGCTTTTCACAGAAGCACTCTGCCATGGTGCCCGCCGCTGGACGCTCGATGAGCCGCGTCGAAGCGTGTTCGTCCGTTACAGCACTTCCTACGCCTCTTGGTCGCCCGGCTATGGTCCTATTGAAGAACATCAAGATAAACTCCCTGATGATATCTATGAGCTACTTCAAATGGCGAGTTTTCAAAATCGAAAACGAGTAGTTGACCGGTTGCTTGCGGATATTAGCGAGCAGTAAGCGGGTTGCAAAATGCCATAGGTTGGTTGAGACAATGTCATCCGAAACGCTGCTCCAACAGATTAAGAGTCATTATACTGTTACAGAAAAGACCATCTCCTTGATTGCTAATCAGATCTGCATGACAATAGTTGAAGATCCGGACCAACTGCTTGATACGTTGAGTAAGGAAGATCAATGTGGAACGCTTTACCTCCCCTATTGGACCTATCTATGGCCCTCGGCAATCGGTCTAGCACGGCATCTTGATTGGAATCATGTCTCTGCGGGAGAGCGCGTTTTGGAAATTGGCTGTGGGTTGGGACTCGCTGGAATTATGGCGTGCCGAACAGGCGGTATCGTTCTGTTCACAGACTATGAACAAGATGCACTGGCCTTCGCTCGATATAACACGATGCGGAACGGGTGTGCTGAAGGAGCGTCGTTTGTGCAAATGGACTGGAATGCTCCTTGCTTCAGAGGCAAATTTTCGCGTATCCTCGGCTCGGATGTGATCTATGAGGACGCCCATTGGAATCCGATACTATCACTACTTCAGACACATCTAGCCCCGGACGGAGAGGCTATCTTTTCTGAACCTACTCGCACCAGCGCATCGGGCTTTCTTGAACGGATTGGTACTTATGGATTTACATACACGAAGCAGGTCAGTGACGTTGTTGGTCTTGACGGAGTAGTGTTCAAAGTCGCTATTTATTGTTTAAAGTGGGATCATTGAAAGTTTACCCAGATTAGCGGGAAACACTCAGAAGGTCGTTAATGAACCAATATGCGCTGGGGATAGGCGGCGTACTTACTCACTGACTTCGTAACGCACATCGATGTTTACCTTGCCCTCCAGCGCCTCTGATAGCATTGTCAACAATTCCTCATCACAGCCATTTTCTGCCAGAAAACTCAGGGATTCTGTATCGATGTAATAATCCTGTTCCTCCAGCCCCTCCTCTTCCAAGTTATCAATGAGAAACTGCACCTGATCTTCCGTGATTATACCTATTTCAAGGTCGTGTTCGATATCTAGCAACCGATACATCTGAACCATATTCGTCTCCGAAAGATTATGCTACTTGCCATTGAGGTATGAAGCATGCGATTCCGCCATTCTGCATTACGTTATTCCGCGTAGGCAGCCAGATGTGCTTGAGGAGTCCCATATTGGTAGTCGCCATCACAAGCATTGAGCATTCCACGTCCAAGATCGTCACCGTAAATCAGAATGACATTTGGCTTGTCCGCCATAGGAGGTGTCTCCTTTGGATTAGGTAGAGAGCGGTTGCGAATAGCCGCGGGATTCTTGCTATCTTAGTGCTATGTCCAGCGGGTTACCATCTTAGTGCGCGGGTCTTCGCCACTCCCAATCTCCTCGTGACGGAATAGTTGCTGAGCGCGCTCTGAAAGAGAGTCATAGATGTCCTGCCGAATCCCAATTTGTGGATACATTGTCTTGAACCACGAACGCGCATACATTAGTGCGATGTTCGGACGCGGTTCGTCTGAGACGTTAGGCGTGCCACGGTGCCACATCCGCGCATCCCGAATGAGCAGCGAACCTGCTGGCATGAGAATTTGTTCTGAATGCATGATTTTCGATATGTTCTCAATATCAATACCGCTGGGCATCAGATGTGTGCCACCGGGCCAAATTTCCATCGCGCCGTTCTCCTTGCGAAACTCGACCAATGGGATGTCCAAAACAATACAGTAAACCGGTGATGGGGCGTCCACCTCCGGAAAAAGTTGATGGATATCGGAATGCGTAGGTTGGTAATCTGAACCCGGAAGCGGCGTATTATTTCCCAAATAGTGGCAGATACAGTTTTCGCCCAGTAGCTGATCAATCACTGAAAGAACGATCGGATGGCTTATCACATCCGGGTGATTAAACGGTGATTCAAACGGCAGATGCATTTGCCACCGTTTCGTCCCACGATTGGGCGGGTCTTTAGCCATGGCTGCATTCAAAAGTTGCATATAACGCTCACGAAGTTCATCAATCAAAACTTGGGACAAGATTGACTCGAAAACAACGTAGCCGTTCATTCTGATCTGCTGGAGTGCATCATCGCGCGTCTCCGGATTTAAGGTTTTCGCTTCGCGTTCTTGAGCGCTTAGTTTCATTGAATCTCCTCTATGAATTGTGATTTCTGGCAGCGGTCAAACGGATTGCTTGGCACCAAATCAGAGGCTAAAATCCGAGGGTCGCATACCCCTCTGGAACGTGCCGAAACCGAAGAAAGTGGGGTTATAATCATCCACGTAGTCAACTTGGCTTTTGTCAGGAATCTGATTTTCCAAGCCCATGCACCAGTAGCAAGCGTTTACTAGTAGACGTCGCAACCCTTCGCTTTCCAGATCTACTGAAGCACCCATCGTGGTGCAGAATACACGCGACGCTGCCCCCTGTTCACCTGTGTAGGTTTTCAGCCATGCTAACGGCATTGTAGGGGTATCGGCCTTGGGTAGATCAGAGGGTTCCATTCCGACAAGCACTTGACCGTGGAGCAGCACTTGCGGGCTGCCAGCCAATGTCGTAATGCCATAAACATCGGTTGGTCCCCATACGTTTTCAACTCCCTTCAGGACTGGATGATTTTTCATCTCTGGATCAATGACGCCGCGCGTGCTCTCTTTCCCGTGATGACCATGATGGTTAATCCAGGTTTCTCCCAAAACTTGGCGTCCGTACCCCCCTTCAAACTCCTCGTTGTTGAAACTGTATTTAGCGTGCGGGCTCTGTAGATCCCTTGTATAGCTGAAAGCGTGTGTTGCGGTGCGTAACCCCATAACTGGCCCACCTGAGTTGGTATAATCAACGATATATTTCATCTGTTCGTCCGGCAATTCACGGAAGCGGGTGAAGAGCACCATCATATCCGCATCTGTGAGACTATGGAGTCCGGGGATATTGGTTTGTTCTTCCGGGTTGATTTCTCCAGTTTCCTGATCGATGGCGAACAGTACTGTGCATTTGAACCCGTGATGGACAGCGAGAATTTTTGCAAGCAGTGGGAGGGCTTCTTCAGAACGGTATTCTTCGTCGCCGCTCACAAGCACAATATGTTTCCCTTTGCCCGCTCCTTCGTCGCCTTCATAAACGATCCAATGTTCAGAATTTTCCATATCATTCTCCTCTATGATGTTCGGTAGAGTTTAGATCCTTTATCCTCCCTGCGATACTGCGGTGCAGAGATGACCGCTTTTTGGGCTTCGGTCAATTCATCGTAGAAAGGTGGGGGTGTGTAGGTCCCCATCAACGATTCGCCCATCACTCCAGAGTTATAGCGGATAATTACGCTGCGGCGTTGGTGTTTGGCAACCCATGGTAATCCCCCGTGCATCAGGCATTCAACAAATAGGATGGCATCGCCCGCCTTCGCTGGGATTGAGACGATTCGGTTCCGATGCGTGTGATAAAGCCGAATGTCGTCCGGGCATGGAAAGTTCGCCTTATGACTTCCGGGCAGACAAGCAAAACCGCCATCTTCAGGTCCTACATCGGTCAATTGAACCGCCAGATTGGTCATCCCGCAATACATCTGGCCATTTCGATAGAGAAAACCGCGGGAACGGTCAAGTGGTTCACCACCTTCGTGGAACCAGAAACCTTCCGCGCCTTCGTCCATTGTGATGATACCGAGGCCTTCCAGTCGAAAGCCGGGTCCCAACAACTCCTCCAGATACGGCGCGAGTTTAGGATGAGCAATCATCTGACGAAACACATCGCAATGTGGCTGCTCCCACGTCAACATGCCTCCTAGATCGCCACGCCCAGTCTTACCTTGCAGCGTTGTGGATCCGTTGGCAAGATCATTTGGACGGATACTAATCTCATCTGCATGATGATCGACTGCGGCATTTGCCGCTGCCACTTCTTCGGGTGACAGGGCATCCTCTATCACCAAATAACCGTGCACATCGAACAGATATTTTTCTGCGTCTGTCATTATTTTTCTCCTCTATATCTCAGGCTGCATATTTTTGGATTATATTATTGCAACTTCTTCGAAACCAATCAAACATGTGTGAACCAAATTCTCGACGTATACGACGGAAATAGTTATTCTCCTTCACAGGGGCGAATATCCCCATTTCCGTCCCAAGTCCGGGTTTCGCAACACCCGCTTGGACCTATGGGGCTACGTCATCGCCTGACACGAGCAGCACTTATTACCTGCCGAAAGTCCTCAATAGCCATACCTACCGACCGAATCCATCGCCAATTACAATCTGCAAGCGTCATACTATACTCACTCACGCACTCCGGTTTTCCTTTTTCCCACGGCGTTTGGGGCCAAATTGTGTGCCCATTCTTAGTGCAGACCTGCAGCCGACGGTCATCAAGCCTGAGGTGGAGTTGCCGGTTATCAACCCATTGTGCAGCCAATCGCGACTGGAACATGGCAGCACCAGTTCCGTCCTGACATTCAAAGAGCCACGCCTCTACATCGCAGCCATCAATTGGGATAACCTCCCATCGTTGAGTATCGTACAAAAACCGAGAGTCATAAACGGTCATTTCAAATCGCATTTGGGGAGGGATCTGAAGTCCGATGTATTCGGCAAAGGCACCACCGTATCCGGGAACGCATCCCTCAAAGGATTCCCCCCAAAGCTCAGATGTCAGTGTAGCTGTGTCCAATTGCAGTCCGTATACGGATATGTGATTATGGAAATCGGACGTGAGGCGACAATAGTATTCGCGCAGGTCGCCATTTTCGGGAAATGAAGTCTGAGGGTAAAAGACGGCAGGTTCACCAAGATTTTCCACAGCACGGTCTCGTAGGTATTCAGGACCGCCCAATTGGAGAAATAGGGTGTTCTGGGGGGGCTCGGTGAGGGATTGGAGCCAACGCTGCTTTACCTCTTGCTCTCTCTCAACAAAGAGATCCAGGTTATCCCTACGGATGGCAGCTTCATCTAAATTTTCGTAGCAGCAGGGGTGGATCAAAAAGATTATGTGTTCAACTTTCATTTTCGTGTTTTTATCTCGGTGCTATCGGGATTTGAGAGGATGCGCGGTTTACGGTCTAATTACAGTGCCATCAGCACGCCGGGCATCGCCCCACAGCTTGGCACCGCCAACATCTTTGGCGGGGAAGCGCGCTGCCAATTCTTCATTTATATCCACTCCTATACCGGGTTTGCCATTGGGCCACATGTAGCCATTGTGCAGTTCAGGTGTGCCGGGAAAGACCTCTTTTAACGTTTCATGGGTGTTCAGGTAGACTGAAGCCTCTTGAATCCCGAAATTCCACACATTCATATCTAACATCAGATTCGCTGCGTGCCCAACCGGAGAAACATCGGCCGATCCATGCCAAGCGGTGCGGACGTTGAAGGCTTCGCATAGCGCTGCTAACTTCCGTGCCGGCGTTAAACCTCCTATGGTCGAAACGTGGACACGTATGAAGTCAATTAGGCGATCCTTGATCATCGGCACGATCTCTTGGGGGTTGCTATACAACTCTCCCATCGCGATGGGTACGCTGGTCTGCTGACGTACGAGGCGGAAGTAGTCGTTGTCTTCGGGCGCAAAAAGATCTTCCAAGAAAAATGGTCTAAATTGCTCCAGCTCCTTTGCCAAACCGAGTCCCTGAATAGGTGGCATACGTTCGTGCAAATCGTAAAGAATCTCTGGAGTTGGTCCGAAAGTTGTGCGGAAGTGTTCAAAGGCAGCAAAAACATCTTGAGCGTAGGGTACTGGTTCAAAGATGCTTACCCTCTTATCCGAGACTTTGTTGGTGATAACAACCGGTTCTTGGTGAGACCTTTCCTGAGTATTCAAGGGATGCATTGACCCCAACTTGAAATGCCGGAATCCCCGTTCTTGGAGTTCATGGATATGTTCTTCATATTCCACAAGATCGCGACCGCTAGGGATGATGTAGACAGCTGCAGCTTCCCGCGATTTACCTCCGAATAGCTCGTAGACCGGCATCCCCGCCACCTTACCTTTGATGTCCCACAGTGCCTGATCTACACCGCTTATGGCGTTATTGAGAACAGGTCCATAGCGCCAATAGGCGGACACGTTGCACGACTGCCATATATCTTCGATATCAGCGGGATCCTTGCCAACGAGAAACGGAGTGAGATAATCGTCCACCGCTGCTGCTACGGCAGTAGGCCTTGAGAAAAATGAAGCACATCCTAAACCGTACAATTCGGGTTCATTGGTTTCCACTTTCACAACGATGAGGGTGCGTGCACCCGGCGGTTGTGTAATAATCGCACGCACATCGCGAATTTTTAAGTTACTCATTTTTTTCACCTTACTCTTATTACGTAAGTTGCTAGGTTCTGTTGACATTTACCGGTCCGTAGGTTGGGTTGAACGATTAAACGGGAATCCCTATCAAATCTAATAGGGGGCTCGGTCATTCAACAACACCTCCTTATAGATAGAGTGAAACCCAACAAAGTATTCTTTTGTACCACGATCTGTTAGATTGTGATCTGAAGACGCAAACTAACAGTTTGCGCTACACTTATCTGACAGTGTACTAGTTATCTGATGGGTAGGTACACGACCTGCCGCTACAGCGATCAATCAGCCACCCTTCACGCGCATTTTACCAAAAGTTAGCTAATGTTAGATTTTGTTAGTAATTGTGGATAATTACCAAATTCACCGGCATTGATGCAAACCACATGTCGCCCCGCTGGGGTTTTAATACTAGCAACTTGCGTTCTTATTGATAAAGTGTTTTGAACTTTAAAATATGAGCCCATGAGGAACAACAATCGTTATCCCCTGCTGCTATACGCAGCCGGGAAATTCTTCTCCACGGATAAGGGGCCAGCCGTTGATCGGCTCTGGTCCTACGAGGCAACCTAACCGCTTAATATGTTCGGTCTCCTCCGGTGTGCCGATATAACGTGTTTCCGCTGAAACATAGTGGATGGACCAACCCCGCCTACGGTGGGGTGTTGTGTTGGGCCCACTGCAATGCAATGCCAAGCTATGATGAAAGGTAGCGTCACCCGCGGAAAGCGGCACCGGCACCTCTCTCGCTAGGACATCTTCTGTCAACATATAAGGAAGATGATCCCAGTTGACCAGGCCGAAGTTGTGGCTACCCGGAATGAAACGGACACAGCCGTTTTCCACTGTAGCGTCGTCCAGCAGAAGTTGACAGGTGATCTGGAAGTTGCTTGCAAAGAAACCCCAGAACACAGAATCTTGATGGTAGCGGTTGGCTCGCGCGTAGGGGGGTTTGGCGAACACCTGATCGTAATAGAGCTTGATATTTGAGCCCATCAGGTCAGCAACGATGTCAACAATTTCTGGCGACCGGACAAAAGAATCAAAGACCGAATCGTAGCGAGAAGGCACGTTCATCTTGTTTATTGCGTCGAGTGGATCCGTGACGGACGCGCTGCGTTGTGTCTCGTAATGCTCTTCGCCGCTTGGAAAAACCTGAGTGCCCCGCCGATTATGCTTTCCTCCGTGGGGTGCAGGTGGTTCCAACGATTGCGCTTGTCCCGGGTTGTGGCGAGAAATGTGTCGTTCAGGGAAATCGGGTACGCCTCCCAACACGAGGTTGGCATAGTGTTTTCGTAAGGTCTCAAGTTCATCGGGAGAGATTAGATTCTTAATAACGATAAATCCATCTCGGAAGAATGAGTTGCGCTGTGCTTCACTGAGGCCCATAGCTATTCCTTCCCTTAAAGATTATTCTGCATATATAGTGAATTATAGAAATAAGTAAACATTAATAGTAGTAGGCACACTCCGTGTGCCGTAACTCGGCGAGCAAGGTCCGTGACTTGGTTCGCTCATCATGTCTAAGTAATTCTAAAATCTACCATAGTTGCTTGTCTAGCGTTTCAAATCATTAGTGGCAACCGCAACTCTACCGCAGTTCCACTCTGAAGTCAAGGATATTCTTAGAAAGAGACGCAGTGCAATAAGACAGAACGACTGTCAGACGGTGCAATTTTTCTACTTGTGTTGAGCGGGAGTAACGCGGTAGGATCGGTAGCCAAAAAAGAAGGAGCAACTCACCCTATGAAAAAAGGGACAAGCACAAGGCTTGCCCCTACATCGGTGAATTGCTGTTAGGGGCATTTAGTTCTTCTGTAGGAGGGATTTCCCAATCCCGACACTTCGCTCTAAGAGCGACTGCCCGACTCTGACTTTTCAAACAAAATGGGTCATAAGTCTAAAACTGAATAGCCCTAGAATTGCTATAAGATTATTATAGTAGATCTTAGAATTAATGAGACACTCCAAACCGAACCGCATTGCCCCCATGCCCGGTTGGGGCGGTCAGAAACCGCCCCGCATAGGCGCAGTTGGAAATCCTGGTCACGATTTATCGGACAGCGCCTACCATATACAAGGAGCGAAAGCGTCTATTTATTTAAGGGGTGTGCGCTAGGGGCCGCTAGCAAGAGACGGATTTTTCCATTTTCTACGACTAGATTCTACAGGACTTCAACCGACGTCACACAGTTGAGCGGCTGCACGCAGACCCTCAATCGGGTCC
The DNA here is from genome assembly GCA_965204355.1 of Candidatus Poribacteria bacterium. GTDB lineage: Bacteria > Poribacteria > WGA-4E > WGA-4E > PCPOR2b > PCPOR2b. The sequence goes on along the minus strand of OZ241983.1, from coordinate 3,771,763 downwards.
CCTTTGGGAATAAACTCGTGACCCACGTAGAGATCATAGCCTGTCTCTGCGATGGCTCGCATAATCGGTGGGTAGTTGATTTCCTGCTCCTCATCAAGATCGTGGCGACCGGGGTTGCCCGCTGTGTGAAAGTGCCCGATGTACTCAATATTGTCTTCGAGTGTGCGGATAATATCGCCCTCCATAATCTGCATGTGGTAAATATCATAGAGCAGTTTTGCTCGCGGCGAGTTGACGCGTTTGCATACCTCTACTCCCCATGCAGTCCTGTCACATTGATACCCCGGATGATTAACCTTGCTGTTGAGCAGTTCCAGACAAAGATTGACTCCCTTCTCCTCCGCAGCCTTTGTGACACGGCTAAGTCCTTCTGCCACAATATCAATACCTTCCTCATCCGATAAACCCTCATAGCGGTTGCCTGAGAAAGTGATGAGGCCGGGAATGTCGTTGGCCGCGGCGAGTTCGATATTTGCGAGAAGCTCGTCCTCGATTCTGTCGTGGTTGTCGCGTTTGTTCAGTCCATCGGGCAGCGAACTATGTCCGACGAAGGTGGCGATATCCAGCCCCAATTCCTTTACAAGGGGCCAATACTGTTCATCGACCAGTTCGACGGCTGCTAGACCGACTTCGGCTGCACCCCGGATAAATCCTTCTGGGGTCAAATCGCCTTGAATAAAGCTCCAACCTGTTGCGGATTGTTTGATTCGTGCCATACTATTCTCCTCTTAACTTATTAGGATAAAATTGCAAAATTATTTGAGGTAGGATTGGACAACTTCCCGTTCAATAGTCAACCCCTCCCATTCGTTATCGCCGGGACCATCGTAGATAAGCGTATGCGGCCCAGCAAAACCCGCGTCCTGCGTCAGATCCAGGCAGCGCACATAATCATCTCTGTCTATGTCACCGGGGGTTGGGAAATGTGCTTTGGTGTGGCAAGACTCCGCCCGTGGTGCAATCGCCTCAAGATCTGCGTACTTGGTTTCGCCTTTCCAGTTGCCAAAATCGAGGCAAAACCCAACCTCGCCTTCCAAACGATCGAGCATCGTCAATACGTTTTCTGGAGTTGAGAGGATCGAGAACCAATTCTCCGTCATCAAACGGACGCCGTGTTCCTCAGCGCGTTTAGCCAATGTTTGTAGTCCGCTTCGACTCATCTCTAATGCGTCGGTGGAGGGAGCCGCTTTTCCAGCTATCGCGCGAGCACAGGTAGCGCCGAGTATCCCCGCAGTCTCAATCCATTCCCCTATCCAGACAAGATCCCGATCGGCATGTTCGGGATGGGTGATATCGCCGTGATCGATCAATAGGGAGAACAACTCGACATTTGCCGCGTGTAATGCACCACGGAGTTCATTCAAATATCCCTTGTCCAGACTCGGTATATGGAAATGACAGAGTTCTAGGGTGTTGATGCCAAATTCGGCGATCCGGGCAGGTAGCTCTAAGAGCGCAATTTCACCCTTGCCGTGCGTCGCTATCGGAATTTGCTTTCCGCTTTCGGGTCCGTAAAAATCGGGACTGCCGAGTTGACGGTGCAGGCTCCAGGTTGAGACGGACAGTCGGGGCCCCTGATTGGTTACGTTAGTGTTTGTCATGGTCATTTCATCTCTCCTAGAGAAAATTATAGTAAATTCTAAAAACAGATAGACGCTTTCGCTCCTCGTGTATGGTATGCGCTGTTTCCAACTGCGCCTATGCGGGGCGGTTTCTAACCGCACCTACCGGGCATGGAGGGCAATGCGGTGCGGTTTGGAGTGTCTCATTAATTCTAAGATCTACTATAATCAAACGATTTTTCAGGCTTATGAAACAGTGTAACATTTTTTCGTGGATATTCTATGGTCCAGCCATACTGGACAGCAATCCAGGCCATCGTTTCCTGTCTATAGAAGCAGACATGTGTGGGCTCGGTATGATACCACCAGTTCACAAAACCCTCGTCTGATTCCAGCATCTCTGTCATAATTCCCAACCAACCGCCATGCTGAAGCATCTGGTTGAATCGATGGAACTCTTTCGCAGGATGCTGGAAATGTTCGACAGTTTCAGTACACGTGATAAAATCGTAAGTACGCTCAAGCGGCGCGGTATCCGGCGCGAAGTAGGGGTCGTAGATATCCATGAGGAAGCCTACCTCTTCAAGCATCACTGAAAGTGTGGGTCCGGGACCTGAACCGAAATCGAGTCCCCTCGCCCCCGGCTGCAGCTTAGGTATCAGATGATCGGTCAATCGGCTAAGAAACTCTCGATAGCGAAAATCTTCAGGGCTGTTTTCGTGCAACAGATACCGGGCAAGTTCATCTTCTGGAGATAGATAAGATTCCGGCGAAAGGAACGTTAAATGACATAGGTCGCAACGCCAGTAGGTCTTGGAGTCAATAGTGACAGGTTGTCGAATCGGTGCGGAACCGCAGAGAGGACAGGCCTCCACATTTACGGCTTCAAGTTTAGAAACTGCGTTTCTATCCACGCAATCACCTTCTCGACCATCACAGGTGTATGTTCATCACTGAAAACGTGGTCTGCACCTTCGAGCGTGATGAGTTGTGCTTGATCAGTGGCTTTGGCTAAAATATCGTGTGAATCCTGTATTGGCACTACATCATCTTCGTCTCCGTGAACCAACAGCCACGGAACGGTGATTCGCAACGCACGGTCAACAACAGTATTGATCTCTGTTAGATCGTCCATATATACCTGCGACAGTGGACAATCGGGTTCGTCCCACATGAAACCGTCGTCGGGAGTCACGTCGCCGAATTCGCGTTGTGCGAAGGCTTCGGTGTGCACCATGCCCGCGAGAGAGACCAACAATTTGATTCGACTGTCCGTGCTGGCACGTAGCACTCCAACTGCTCCACCCATACTGTGGCCTACATAGCAAATCGTGTAGCCTGCCAGTACATCCAGCACAGCACCGAGGTCGTCAACCTCTTTGGAGATAGTTGAATCGGTAAATTTACCTTCCGACGCGCCATTTCCAGAGAAGGAGAACCGCAACGCCGGAATAGCTTTGTTCACCAATCCTTCCGCCAACGCTATGATAAAAGGACGATCTTTGTTCCCGGTTACACCGTGTCCGAGAATGACAATATTTTTAGACCCTTTTTCGCCGGGATGGAAAGCGTAGTCAAGTTGTTCATCATGTACGTTTCTAATTTCACCAAACATAGTCAGGCATCGCTCCATACGTCTTATGAAAGATAAAGCTGTGGGTTTAATTCATCCAGTTTCACCAGATGCTTTTCCCGCTCAGACCGACGCTTGACCTCCACCGAATCGGTTGCGAGAGTGCGTTGGCTGATTGTAAGCCGCAGAGGCATACCAAGTAGATCCGCCTCTTTGAACTTCACACCGGGACTTTCTTGACGGTCATCGTAGAGGACTTCATACCCCTGATCCCTCAGATCGGCGTAGAGTGACTCAGCGCGTTGACGCACTTCATCTCCCTTGCCGATGTACATCAGATGAATCTGATATGGCGCGACGGCGGGGGGCCAAATGATACCGTCCTCGTCATGGTTCGCTTCAACAATGCTGGCAAGCAGGCGGCCGATTCCAATTCCGTAACAGCCCATGAAAAGCGGCTGCGGTCGCCCTTTCTGGCTTAGGTAGGTCGCGTTCATCGCGTCACTGTACTTTGTACCGAGCTTAAAGATATTTCCTACCTCAATTCCGCGTTTCTCTGTCAGGGTTCCCCCACAGTGGACACAGGTCATCCCATCACGCGCCAGTGAAATGTCGGCGACGATATCCGCCTTAAAGTCACGCGGATAGTTCATGTTCTTCAGATGGTATCCCGGTTTGTTGGCACCTGCGACCAGATTTGTGGTAGATGCAACTGAATCATCAACCACCACGGTGACACCTTTCACATCAATCGGCGAGGCATAGCCAGCAACCAAGCCGTATCTTTGTAGCTCTTCATCACTTGAGAACCAGAGATGAGACGCGCCCACAGCCGTCTTGAGTTTGGTCTCGTTCACCTCAAGATCGCCACGGATAGCCGCGAAAATAAGGCTTTCGTCGGTCGAATAGAACACCGCTTTGAGGGTTTGTTCTTTTTGGATGCCCAGATAGTTAGCGACATCTTCGATTGTCTTTTGATCTGGTGTTTCAATTTCCTCGATTGGTTCAGGCTCACCATTATCAATCTGTGGCTTCTGTATCAAAGCGACGTCTGCATTTGCCCGATAGTTACAACCGTTGCAAAAGATAACCCTATCCTCACCAGTATTCGCAAGCAGCATGAACTCATGAGCCTCGATGCCCCCAATTATTCCAGGATCGGACTCTACTGAAACAACGTCAATACCCAGACGATGAAAAATGTTGAGATACACTTCGTGCATCTGGTCATAGTATTTTTCTAGATCGGCCTCATCAACGTGGAAGCTATAGGCATCTTTCATAGTAAATTCACGGACGCGAATCAACCCAGCGCGTGGGCGGGGTTCGTCACGAAACTTCAGCTTAATCTGATACAGCATCAGGGGTAGCTGTCGATAGGAGTTGGTCTGATTCCTGACAAGATCAGTAACCGCCTCCTCATGCGTCATCGCAAGCACCAGCTTACGCCCAAACCGATCCTCAAAGCCGGCTAGTTCCTTATCGACGAGCATCTCCCAACGCCCCGTTTCTTGCCAAAGCGCTGCGGGTTGGACAAGGGGCATATCAATTTCTTGTCCGCCGATGGCGTCCATCTCCTCGCGGATGATGTTTTCAATCTTGCGTAAAGCACGTTGGGCAAGCGGTAGGTAGCTATACATCCCCACGATGAGTCGGCGAATCATACCAGCTTGTAAGAGCAGTCGATGGCTGGGGATTTCCGCCTCTGATGGAATTTCTCTGAGCGTGCGACCAAATAGTTGAGATCTTCTCATCGTCCAACACTCTTTGGTAGTTGCACAGTTGAACCCTCAAGACAAACGCTACAAATGAGCGTGCAACTGTCCGCGAAACGTGAAAACAGACCGAACCGATGAGGCATTTATAGTGAACAATATAAATATGTAGACGTTCATCAATAGTGCCCCTTATCGCAGCCTCATGAAGTCCCCCTGACAAGTTTCCCCCCTGACAAGGGGGGCTAGGGGGGTTAGGGGATTTAGGGGGTTAGTTGTGTGTCGAAAGTGTATAAGTAATTCTAAAGTTCACCATAATTGGCGACTGCTTCTGCAAGCATATCCCCGATTTCCGTCGTTGTGAATCCCATCCGGCCAGCAGCAAGGTCTTTAATTTTTCCACTCGCCAAGAGATCACTCACAGTTCGGTCAACCAAGGCAGCGCCTTCCGTTTCACCAAGGTGGTCAAGCATCATGCCAGCAGCGCTGATTGCTGCAATCGGGTTAATCTGATTTTTGCCCGTGTATCGGGGCGCGGATCCGTGAATCGGTTCAAACATAGCAACGCTCTCAGGATTGAGATTGCCTGATGCAGCGATCCCCATACCCCCTTGGATCATTGCGCCGAGGTCTGTGATAATGTCACCGAACATGTTACATGTCACAATAACATCAAACCATTCCGGATTCTTGACCATCCACATGGTTGTCGCATCTACGAAGGCATAATCTGTTTCAATGTCCGCATATTCAGCACTGACTTCATCGAAAACGCGGCGCCACAGATCATGGGCATACGTCAGTACATTCGCCTTATCGCACAGTGTGAGCTGCTTCGCTTGGTTCCTTTTCCGAGTCAATTCGAAGGCGTAACGGACACAACGTTCCACCCCTTTGCGGGTGTTAATCATCTCCTGAATGGCAACTTCGTCAGCTGTCCCGTGCTTCAAGAATCCACCGATTCCGGCGTATAAACCTTCAGTATTCTCCCGAACAATGATAAAATCAATCTCTTCGGGCCCTTTGTCTTTGATAGGGGTCCAAACGCCGGGGTAGAGCTTGACGGGTCGAAGGTTGATATAGAGATCCAATTCAAAGCGGGTTCGTAGTAAGATCCCTTTTTCTAAGATCCCGGGGGTCACATCGGGGTGACCAATGGCGCCCAAGAAGATCGCGTCCGTCTGGCGAAATTCCTCGAGTGCGCTGTTCGGCAGGATTTCGCCAGTTTCAAGGTAGCGATCACCGCCGAAGTCATATTCAATCGTTTCGTATTTGAAGCCGGTTTTCTCCGCAGCAGCCCCGAAGACTTTCATCGCTTCGTTTGTTACCTCGGGGCCAATCCCATCGCCGGGGATGAGGGCAATGTTATACATCAAATTCCTCCAGAAATTGTGGTTATAGTAAATCCTAAAAACAGATAGACACTTTCGCCCCCCGCGTATGGTAGGCGCTGTTTCCAACTGCGCCGATGCGGGGCGGTTTCTAACCGCCCCTACCGGGCATGGGGGCAATGTGGTTCGGTTTGGAGTGTCTCATTAATTCTAATATCCACTATAAATTAAAAGTTGCTTTGAATCTTTCAATCGAGCCTTTCGCTAGTGCTCTGTTAAATAAATCATGATAAGGCGCTCACCGCTCGGCTCTGACTTCGCCGAGAGTCCAAGACTTGGATAGCCATAGCCAAGCCGCTTTGTGGGGGAAGTGTCTAAAGGAGACTTTTGTACCATCCCGATGAAATCGGGATGATCCGAGTCCGCAAACTAACAATTTGCGCTACATTTATCTGACAATGTACTAGTAGTTGCCCCAGAACTGAATTCTATTGCCTTCGGGATCTGAAATATCGAAACACGCAAGTCCGTCGTCTGATTTTTCTAATAGTCTCAAGCGCAAACCTTTTACCTTGAGGCCATCGTGAACAGCTTTTACGCTTTCGACGTGAAAGACAATTTTTTGTCTGCCACCATTTGGCTTACTCGCGCTATGCAGGCAGAATTTGCACTGCCCGGTGTCAAAACGGAAGAAGCGGTGTGCCGGAAACGGTTGCTCTTCGTCAGGGAGAAGTCCAATAATATCCCTATAAAATGCGGTAACAGTTCGCATATCTTTGACAAAGAGTATGATGCTACCTACGTTCATACGGTGTTTCCTAATCCTGCCATGTGAGCTGCTGCCTTCGGTTCCACTGATTGCTACAAACTGAGGAGTGAGAATTCGATTTTTGAAAGTCTCAGTCGCCGAAAAACGTACTTACATTTTAACACGCCATTGGGCAGACTGACAACTTTTTTAATTGCACATTGGCTAGGGTCATTTATAGTGAATTATCAAAATATGTAGACACTTTCGCTCCCTCTGTTTGGTAGGCGCTGTTTGTAACTGCGCCTATGCGGTGCGGTGAGAAACCGCACCTACCGGTGTGATAGCCCGGATTTTCCCCTCGCTGGCACAGCGTGTCCAAGTAATTCTAAAGTTCACCATAGTTCTTCTGTAGGAGGGATTTCCAAATCCCGACCCTTCGCCCTAAGAGCGACTTATCGACTCTGACTTTTCAAACAAAATGCGTAATAAGCCTAAAACTGAATAGCCCTACATTGGCGATAAGATCTTTGATAATTAAAGGAGTTATGCTATAATGGATGTTCATCAGATTCGAAATGTATTATCACGGCAATGGAGGCTGAATATGCAATCCGAACCTGAGGCAATCGAACAACTGGTACAACGCATTGTTGAGATTGTTCATCCCCTACGAATCATTCTGTTCGGTTCTGCGGCTCGGGGCGAGATGGGTACGGACAGCGATATTGATGTGCTTGTAGTAATGCCCGAAGGTGTCCACCGACGACGGACTGCCCAACTGCTATACCGCCAGATCCGGGGGTTAGGAGTGCCTTTCGATATTTTGGTGACAACCCCCAACGACCTAGAGCAGCACAAGGACAACATCGGTCTGATCTATCGGACTGTGTTGCAGGAAGGGAGAGAGGTGTATGCGGCTTGAAGGGGAGGTATTCAGAACCCTACTCGATCTCTTGCCGCAGGGCATGGTCCTAACCTCAGAAGTGGAAGCTGCAGCGAGTCTCACCGACTACGCTGTTTTAACACGCTATCCCGGTAATTTTGAACCTGTCACGGAGGAGGAATACCGTGAGGCGATATATCTTGCCGAAGCTGTTATCCACTAGGCGGAAACGCTGATTCAGTAACGTAAGTTAATATTATTCATAGACAACTGTATCCACATGGTGGGCGTTAATATAATCCCAATCCAATTCTACACCGAGCCCCGGTCCCTGCGGCACCGGCACATGTCCATTGGCGTCGATGTTCTCCAGTTCATCGGTAAATTCGGGGGGATGGATGGGCGGTTTCGTGTGCTTGATTAGCGGATTCAGCAATCCGAGTTCGTAGTAATTGGTGTTGCGGATAGCGGCGATGCAGTGGCGGTGAGGTATACTTCCACCATGGAATTCGACATCCAATCCAAACCCTTCAGCAGCGCGTGCCACCTTCATCGCACCGGTGATACCACCGTCCTCGTAAGTGCCAGTTCGCACAAAATCCGTACCACCATTGACAATAAAATCGACATGTTGTTCCAAACCAAAGATATGTTCCGTCTGCAACAGCGGTGTTTTGATGAGTTCCCGCAGTTTCTTGTGACCGAAGACCGAAACACCACCATCTTTGTACGCATCTTCCAGCCAGAAGAAATTCTGCTCGTCACACGCTCTGCCCAACTTGAGTGCGTCTGCCCACGTCTCTAACTCACAGGCGGGATCGACCATCAGGTCCATTCGATCACCGACGCGCTGCCCGACCGCGTGGATATTTGCCACTTCCCGCTCAATAGGCGCATTCCCCCAACCGTGAATCTTAAACCCCGGATACCCCAACTCGGCGCACTGCTCGGCAAAATCAGCGAATGCCTCCGGCGTGCTCAGTCCACCGTTCTCATCGCCGTGGTAGGTACTGGCATACGCGGGGATAGTTTCTCGCCAGCCGCCGAGTAGTTGGTAAATTGGAGCATTGTATACTTTACCTGCGAAATCCCACAACGCAACATCAAACCCGCTGAGGGCGGTGGTGCCGGTATGGCGTAACCCCCGTTTGACGTCGTTGTATATCTTTTCGCGTTCAAATGGATTCTTTCCCAGCAGGTAGTTGGCAACATTTGCGGCTACAGATCGCCCGGTGCATTCGCCGACTACTCCGATATCGGTATGAATCCGTAAGACCGATGACTGCATCTTATGGACATTGCCCTTCTCGTAGACGAGATTAAAGCCGTTGTAATCGGTGCCCATGTCCTGAATATCGTATTCAAAAGTAACTGTTTCGATTTTGGTAATCTTTGGGTTTACCATTGAATCTTTCTCCTTTTTTAGCCATTGTGGTTCGGCGCAGCAAAAGCAATTCGTAGGGAACGCAGATCTGCGTTCCGTTTCTTTTTACACATTGCGTCTTATTCTTAGGATTTACGCAGCGGGTTCATAAGTCCCCCTGACAATGGTTTCCCCCCTGACAAGGGGGGCTAGGGGGGTTGGGGATTTAGGGGGTTGGTTGTGTATCGAAAGTGTACAAGTAATTATAGGATTCACCATAATTTATTAATTGGGTCATCTTCAAGCGATGTCCGGTGCGGTTGGAAACCGCACCTACCGGACTCCTCGTCCCGTAGTCACGGGATCCCGATAAATCGGGATTTGGTAGGCGCTGTTTTTAACTGCGCCGTTTCAACCCACGCACCTACCGGACTCTCGTTTGGTAGGCGCTGTTTCCAACTGCGCCGTTTCAATCCACACACCTACCGGACTCTCGTTTGGTAGGCGCTGTTTCTAACTGCGTCGTTTCAATCCACACACCTACCGGGCCTGGGGGAAATATAGAATTACCGAATTATTTTCTGAAACTTCATCTGGAGCGATAGTCGGTTGCTTGTTTTCTGGTTTTCCAATTTTCCCCGTCAAACCGGGTGGTCACGATAAGCTTGATAGAGCTCACGCTTGAGATCCGCATTGACCTCCGGCTTTGATAATTTCGTATAGAGCTCCAACTTGCTATTGACGAAATCCAATAAAATTTCATCAATCACTTGCTCAAACTTATACCGTTTGTTAGTCTCCGTATTATCCCCTTCAATCACCTGTCGCAGTTCTTCGTTTTCGTTCACTTTTTGGTTAATGGTTGCAATATCAACCTTATCTTCCCCTGTGAAATCTGTGTGATAGGCATCGTTCAGCGCGTCAATGATATTGGAGAGGAAATCTTGTTCAGGGTCCCTGATTGCAGCGACATCGCTGCCGATCCCTTCCACTTCGCTATCTTCCGCGTCAAGGGATAGCTGTAAGCTGTCATGCGTTATTTGCATCCGAAACGAATCCAAGTCCACGGAATCCAAAACATCTTGGAGGTCTGGCTGATCCCGTTTCGGCAGCTTCTTGCTGAGATGACGACTGAAGATGTATAGCTTTTCTAACGCCACTTCGGTGAAGGTGATCAACTGTGAGATGTAGCCGTAGAGCCGAATGTAACTCCGCAAGATAGAGCGAAATTCGTCTCGCTCATTCGTCTCAAGTTCTGACCACTTCTCGACGACGCCATCAAGGATGGTCTGTAGAAACTCATCCGGTTGATCTGAACTGTAAAAGATATGGCAAAATCGGTCAATCTGATCCTCATCATAGAGTTCAAAACCCTCCAACTGGCTCTGTAGGTCATACAACCGATTCGGGTCGGTCTCCTCCGGGAGCGTCGTGGTCTGATAGTAATCCTGAAACGCTTCCCGCACCTGATCCGGTTCATTCACAAAATCAAGCACCAGCGTATCCGTCTTGCCGGTGGCAACACGATTCAGACGACTCAAGCTCTGGACACACTGCAGCCCGTCCAACCGCTTATCGACATACATCGTCTGTAGCATCGGTTCATCGAAACCGGTCTGGAACTTATTGGACACAATCAGGATCCGATACTCAGGACTTTTGAAACTGTCCGCAATCGAAACGCGCGGCGGTAAGCCGTTCATCCCTTCTTCCGTGTAATCCCGTCCGTTATCGGTGTCGTGTACCGTGCCGCTAAACGCCACCAAACAACCGTAAGGGAGCCCCATCTCCCGCATCTGTCGATCAAATTCCAATTTGTATCTGACGCAGTGCAACCGGGACGGCGTGATCAACATCGCCCGCCCCTTCCCTTCAATCGCCTTTTCGGTCCTTTCGGTGAAGTGTTCCAGGATAATCCGGGTCTTGGTCTCGATGCTGTGGGGTTGCAGGTCAACGTAATTGGTCAATGCCCGCAGCGTCCGCGCCTTCTCATACTCCTTATCCTCCGATACGCTCTTGACCAGTTGAAAGTATCTCTGAAAGGTGGTGTAGTTCTGCAGCACGTCCAATGTGAAGCCTTCGCTGATGCTCTGGCGCATCGAATAGACGTGGAACGGGACAAATTTTCCGTCCGCCTCCTTCCGTCCGAACAGTTCAAGGGTCTTGTTCTTAGGTGTGCCGCTGAAACCGAAATAGGAGATGTGATCCTGCCTCCTGCGCTGCTCCATCTCCGCAATGATCCGAGCGTCTATATCCGATACGTCGTCGGCGTCATCTTCTGTTGCCTCTTCTTCAATCCCTTTCGAGAGCGAGGTTCTGAGATTCCTTGCGGATTCACCGCTCTGCGAGGAGTGCGCCTCGTCAATAATCACGGCGAAGGTCTTGCTTTTGAGCTTGCCGATCTCCGCTGCAATTACGCTGAACTTCTGAATCGTTGAGATGATGATGTCTTTGCTATTCTCAAGGAATTCCCTGAGTTGCGCTGAAGTTCCCTCGACGGGATGCACCACACCGTCCACTTGCGCCACCTGCTTAATCGTATCTTGAAGCTGCTTGTCAAGCACGCGCCGATCCGTCACGACGATGACAGAGTCGAAGATCCGATTGGTATCGGTGTCGGAGCGGTACAGATGCGTCAGCAGGTGCGCCAACCATGCGATCGAGTTCGATTTGCCGCTCCCTGTAGTGTGTTGGATCAGGTAGTTATGCCCAACCCCCTCTGCTACGATAGCATCTTTCAATTCACGGATCACGTCAAGCTGATGGTATCGCGGGAAAACGAGGGCAGAATGCTTTACGTCCTTTACCCCGCCGAGTTCGTCGTCGTAAACCTTTTCTGTGGTCTCCTGCTCGTGGATAAAGTTGTTAATCAGCTCCATCAGGTTATTGCGCTGGAGGATATCCTCCCACAGGTAAGCGGTCTTGTGACCATCGGGGTTCACCGGGTTTTCGATATCCTTGTTAAACGGAAAGAACCGTGTCCCCTCTCCCTGTAGTAGGGTTGTCATCGAAACCTTCTCGTTGCCCACCGCAAAGTGAACCAGACACCGCCTGAATCGGAACAACGGTTCTCTCGGATCCCGGTCGGTCCGATACTGTTTCTCCGCATCCGTCACCGTCTGACCGGTGAGGCTGTTCTTCAGTTCCATCGTCACCAGCGGCAGCCCGTTGAGGAACAACGCCATATCGACCGATTTTTCGTTCTTCTGTGAATACCTCAACTGCCGAATCAGAGAGAATCGGTTCTTCTTATAAAGCCGTTGATGCTCAGGATTCATGCCGCTTGACGGCAGGAAGTAGGTCAGGTTAAAGTGGCAGCCTCTATCTCTAATTCCTTTCCGCAGTACGTCTAACACCCCACGACGCGTAATCTCTCTACTTATACGGTCGAGGAGTTTTGTCGATGTCTCCTCCCCATACTGGCGTTCCAGTTTCTGATACTCATCCGGTTGCGTATTCTGAATAAAACCCAGCGTTTCAGTGGGGATCAGGCAGAGGTCTCTATTATAGAGGACAGATTGTCGGGAACGGTAGCGTGACCGATTCAGGTGCCCTTCAATGTGATCCTCAAAATTTTCTTCTGTATAGGTCGGCATGGTCTACGCCTCGTTTCGGACATCTATCTTGCCGGTCACCACTTCGGAGATGAGAGATTGACGGTATTCTTTGAGGAGTTCAATCTGTTTGTACGCTTGTTGAAGAAGCTGAACGATGGTTTGTGTTTTATCCGCTATGTAATCAATGATACAATGTTGTTCAGCAATGCTTGGATAAGGTATGTAAAGATTGCCTAAATCTTCCATCGACAAGTTCGGTTGTGCAGATTGGACAACTTTCAACCATATTATTTTTTGGATATTATCAGATTGTAACCAATAGTAGATAAATTCAGGCAGCTCCTTCTCATGAGGTCGAATAAATGAGATCGCTTGATTGGTATTTGCTGGCAAATCGTTTAGTTTAACAAGACTGACTTTCCCTATCGTAGCTCCCGCAATAACAAAAAGAAGGTCATTTTCTTTTAACTGTGACCTCCTCAGTAGTCGATTCGTTTCTTCATCAATGTAGTATTCAGGTTTAAGTTCAATCTGAGTATCCACGATGTTTTCTGCTTTGATAAATCGAATTTTACCTTCGTCTAAGATTTCTCTACCTATCGTGGTAGGTGTTGTTCCTTTTGAGATTAAACTTGCTAAATACTTAATCCTCTTCACTTCCCAATCCTTTGGTATATCCCCAATCCACTCCACCCCCGACGGTTTCATCTCCACACTTGGGTCAAGCCCCTTCGTCACTGCCTGATTTATCAGTGCGGTTCGTTGTTCGTGCAGCAGTTCTACCTGTCGCTCTTTGATGCGGATGAGTTCGTCAATCTGTCCCGTCTTGCGGTCGAGGAAGTTGGCAATTTGGGTTTGTTCTTGTTTGGAAGGAAGTAGAACGCCAATTTCCTCGAAATCCTCTTTCCTGACCGACCTATCGTACGTTGTGAGACCTCTAATGTGCTTATTATATTCATCCACATAACCGTCACTCCTCATTAAATAGTGAAGGTATTGGGGGATTAACCGCTCTAAATCTATGTAATAGACTCTATAGCCAGGGCTGACAATCCCATGAAGATAGGAAACGCCAATCCCCCTTTGAATTTGCCACATTGGGTTTACTACAAGCTGATTCGGCTCAACGACGAGATAGGTCAGACTTTCTTCCTTGCTTCTTTTCGTATTTTCATATTCGTACTGTTTGACTTGGATCCCTGTATAACTGGACAGAGAGAGCATTTCCCTGTCAACGTCATCATCATTTTTTCTTTTAGATTCTTGGGAGAGGTAATGGAACTTAATAACCTCCCAATGTTTAGGAATCTCACCCACCCAACCCAGTTGACTCTCTTTATATTCAGGATAACGCTTCATAAGGAAAAACCTTGATCAGCAGGTCTTTATTTTCTACTTTGAGTGCCAGCATTGGTAGCACCACAGTTAAGTGTGGTGCTATCAGTAGTTTTGGGATTGGTTAAGTTGAGTATAACATTTCACCTTGTTGTTTTTATTCAACGATACCAACTGTTCCATTAAGTGCATTTACACCTGTAAAAATATCTACACCCCGATGTTCAATAAAACAAGTTATTGGGCTGACTTTTTTATCAGCATAAAAATCCTCTATCCATTGGATTAGTTCCTCTGTAATTGTGTAAGCTGGCTCTCCAACATTCCTTAATTCTTCAATTATCCCCATATCCCTCCCCATATCTCTGTTGCTATATCTGAAAAGAAGCATGTGAGCATTTAGACTTTCTTTGAGAATCGGGCTATTATTCAGACTTACAATTAAAGGATCATTAACCTCAGGATCATCTGAGTATATGGGGCTAATTCCGTCATCATGTTTTATCCATGTGCTTACATGTTTATTGATTAAAACTTTTAACTGCTCATCGTCTAATCCTATCTCATTTTTATCATCAGCGTAATTTTTTACAATGTTCTTTACTGTATCTAATTCCTTTTTCTCTTTATGACATTTTTCTATAATTTCTTTCGTAATATCAAATTCTATTCTTTTGTGAGCTGTATATTTTTGCACAGGGTATATATCTAATCTACGGAGAACATTATTAATGTCTATAATAAGAGCGTCAGAATACATAGGGGTTGTTATCTCATGTAATTTAGAATCAATACATAATTCATAATAGTCGCTAATAGATTCAAAAATTTCTGAAAGTACTTCAAGAAACTTTGTGATTAACTGTCTGTCTATGGGCAAATTTTCTAAATTAGAAAAAAGTTCATCTGCGTCTTTAGTAGGCAGATAATCTAAATCTATATGAGCGAATAATTTATTTCGCAATTTTTTGAGTTTTTCATAATCGTTACGGCTGTTTTTGTAGCATGTATTTAGCAAAGCATCAATTTTTTTGCCAATATCAGTTTTTTTCAAATCCTCGTCATTAACGAAGAAAAAGAAGGATATAGTATCATTTTCCGTGCCCCTATCTATTAAATTACATATACCTATTACTATGTCTGTATAGATTCTCTTAAGGTAATCAAACCAAAACTTTGGATTTTCATTGTATATGCTTTCTATATTGCTTACTACATTCTGTGTTATTGGGTCTCCCATAAATCGGAATGAAAAGAAGCTCGGTGACAAACCGCCAAGAATACGACAACTCCTATTTAATTCAACCCATATTTCATAGTAACCTCTTATCATATTTCCAATCTTATCGTAAACGGATTTTCCCAGTTCAGAGTGCTTTTCTTTACATTTCATGGGGATATGCTTGGATAAAAACCAAATTTTATCCTGAATATCATTTTTGTTTACTTTAATTATTTTGGTGTTGGTATTACGAGATCGGGGGGTTTCTAATAATGAATATCCCGTTTTGATACTATCAAGTGAGAGTATGTTTGTATTATCTTCACTTGTTTGTCGCTGTTCAAGAAATACGTTGTCCTCAACTACGGGCAAATAGATAAAATCATTACAGGAGCATACAAAGTAATTTTGTTTGACGCTGGAAAATAAATGTTGTTTGTTATCAGGGTTTACCAATACATAATCTTGTTTTAATTCTATTTTTTCATTGCATTCGCAACAGTATTCATGGTTACAGTATTTATGGCGAAATATGCGATGGAAAATCTCGTCTTTAAAAGCATCTTTCTGCATTTTTGCCAATGATTGCATAAGGCGATTTTGGAGTTCATCAGAATATCTTTTTATTTCTTCTGCTATTTCGCTATAGCAGGCTGGACAGAACTGTTCATTAAGGTCACAAAATTCTGCGTACTCATATTTTTCAGTGGTGAAATTGCAAGATTCTTCGGCATTAAAAAGATAAAAAACTGTTCTTTTATCTCTATCAGACAATTTATATTTTTCGTCTATA
Source organism: Candidatus Poribacteria bacterium (assembly GCA_965204355.1). Lineage (GTDB taxonomy): Bacteria > Poribacteria > WGA-4E > WGA-4E > PCPOR2b > PCPOR2b. Next base: position 3,755,678 of record OZ241983.1, on the reverse strand, counting down.
AAATCGCTCTTAAACATTGTTTAATCTCCTGTACTCTGAACTTACCCCCATCCTTTAGACAGCCAAGTGCTATACACATATCGCCCCTCTGGGGCTTGGAAGGAGGGGTCTATCGCCCGGCTATAGACATGGCGCCCCTCTGGGGCTAAATACACCCATGCACTGCCTCCCGTCCCGATACATCGAGGATCCTCGCTTTACGGGATTTCAAGTTCTTTTTTGTTTTCACGTATATGATACCATTTCCGCTGTTAGAAATGCACATTTTGAAAAAAATCCTAAGTATCCTCGCGCAGCCGTTGAATGTCATCCTCGCATATAAACGCTACTGTCACACCATTTCGACGGAATGCGTCGCGGAAATCCCACCACCCACTATCCACCGCTTGCAGGATAGGCGGTCTCCCTGAATGGGCAACTGCAACCGCGATAAATTTCCGATCATCTGGATCGAAGTCATTCAATGCCGGATCGTCTGGGAATTCTTCAAACACATTTTCTGACCCATCGACAGGGGTAATCGGAACTAAGTCGCACAGTCTATCCTTGTTTGCCAAGACCCATCGGAGCAATCTATCACCAGCACCGGGCTCCCCGCTGGATCGGAGATTTCGCAGGTACTCGCCGAGAATAATCCACCCATTATCAAGAGCTAATTTCTCTTCGCCGCGGATAATCCCTTCAATCCGACGAATACAGGTGTCTATACAATTGGAAGAAGCCTGCGGCGATTGACCATTGGCGACCACTGCAACATTTGTATCCACAATCACCGCCATTATTCAATCACTTTCCGCCGCTGCATCTCGGCTTTCGTTTTTTCCACCAAGTCGCCCAGGTCATCGCCAAAAAAGTTTTGGGGCCAGTTCCGGATGTTGCCGTATTCGTCAACGTCGAGTCGTTCAATTTCGGATGTGCCGTCGTTGATTTGGCAGAAATAAAATGCTGTCTGATCTGCCGAAATATCCTCCTCGGCGATGCGGCGTTGTAAGCGGTGAAGCAAATGTGCGCTGTGGCTCTCAAGGATAATCTGTACGTTCCGATTTTTCACGACATCAATCAGAACATCTGCCAATTCTGATTGCACTTTCGGATGCAGATGTGCCTCCGGTTGTTCAAGGATGAGGATTGAGCCTTCAGGGGCATAATAGCAAAGAATCAGCACCGGCAGGACTTGGGAGACCCCAAAACCGACATCTGTGAGTCGGACTTCGGGACCACCTTTGTATTTTTTGACAAGGAATTCGTAATCTTGGTTCGTGTCAGAGATAGGTCGAAGATCGTAGGAGTCAATCAGATCCAGTCGCTGTAGCCAACTCAGTATCTGCTTGTCAATAGAAAGATGTCGAATCCGTCCGGAGAGCAAGGCAGAAACCGCCTTTCTCCCTTCCTGTCCGATGCCTTTTGGATGATCGCCCCCCCAAGTATAACGAGGACGGGGATGTTCACGGAGTGGTCCAAGGTAAAGGATTTGAGAAAATAGGTTTTCAAAAGCCTCTTCAAATCTAGAAAAAATATCCCTAATTTCAGTTCGTGCAGTGCGAAGCCCGTAACACCGAAATAGATCTGGTTGCTCGACATTCAATCTATATAGATCGGTTTCATAATGAAAATTATTCACGGCACCCCGGAAAATATTGGTTGAAAAAGAAATCTCTCCCGATCGATCTCGATCACCTTGACTAGGAAGCAATGTTTCTACATTCAAGTTATAAAATCTAATATATTTATTAATATCTGCAACTGTAGAAGACTTCCACAACACAGAAATGTCAAGACTTAAATCCAGTTTGTGTTTGTGGATAACATCATTGAAGTTACCTAAGTTGACTAGCGAACCCTCATCACCAAAGTAGAGTGGTTTATTCCAATCTGATGGCTGTTCCACAGTCTGCTTGAGCATAAGCAGTACCTGTAAGATACTGGTTTTGCCGGAGCTATTCGCGCCGAAAAGTCCTGTCAGTGGGGCAAGCTGTAGCGCGCCGGTATCTTGCCATGATTTGAAATTCTGTGCTCTGAGTTCAGTAATCATAATTCATCCCTCCTTTCATAAATATAGTGGATCTTAGAATTAATGAGACACTCCAAACCGAACCGCATTGCCCCCAGGCCCGGTAGGTGCGGTTACAAACCGCACGGCATCGGCGCAGTTGGAAACAGCGCCTACCATACACGGGGAGCGAAAGTGTCTATTTATTTTTAGAATTCACCATAGATAGGATTTACAGCAGAGAATCGATAGTTACAGCACCATTTTCTACGACCTCTAACATCACGCGATTTCCATAAAGCAACGACATACCGACCAGCGGTCCACCGTCTGCTTGCAGAGCAAGTACTTCCCGTTCCTGCCCATGCCATAACACTTTTGCAAAATACATATCTAATACTACTACATTTCCATCACCAAGAGTAACGTACCGACTGCCAGCTAACTGAAGATTGAGGTAATTGATTAAATCATTCGGTAGCGTTAAATAGCCATTAAAGCCTGTATCAATGACTGCCTTAACTTTTTCTTTTCTCTGGTTGGAGTCAATAACTTCTAATTCGATGATAGCTTCTCGATTAGCGGTAATTTTTCCAATTATCATTGTGTTTGTGCCGAAAAGTGCCCGCCGATTCGATAAGCGGTTGGAAAGCCAATTTGTAAACCGTAAACAACAGCATTGGGATGCTTGGCAAGAAGACGTTTCGTGGCTACCAAATCGTCGCTGTTCATTTCGTATTCACCTGTTTCGATATCAATGACCAAAAACTTGCCGTTGTGTTTCGGTTCAACTTTGGCACGTATCTCTCGCCTATAGATTGCGTCACCCCGTGATGCGACCTCTGTGGAGGTATAATTGGTATATGGCATAGTGCCTCTCTTCTTAACAGACCCGTTTACGGTGTGTGGGTAAATCGGTGTCGAGATATGAATCTCGACCTACGGGCATAACTGGTTACGGCATACGGCGCCCCGCAGGCGGGATGCAAAGCAATATGCCTACTACTATTAATCATAATCCCAAAACTTCATTCATCAAACCTTCGCTTTTCCGTTCAAGTAGCAGCATTTCATCGGCAATCTCCTTCAGTGAGCGGAGCGGTGTGTATTGGTAGAAATACCGATTGAAGTTGATCTCGTAACCGACCTTATCCTTCTTTCTATCGAGCCAACTATCGGGGACGTGCGGTTTGATCTCTCGACGGTAGTAATCATCAACCCCTTCTGTGAGAGGGACACGCTCATAGTCTCGGAGTGCGGAATCCGGTTTTGGGTTGCCCCGCTTGTCTCGAACTACAATCTCTTGCTCCTCACCCAAAATCTCACGCTTTTCGATCAATGGTCTCTCAACTGTTACCTTCGTGTACCCGAAAAAGTCGTTTGGATAGATTTTGGAGTGTTCGTTCTCTTCAAAGTCGGTGTATAGTTCCGCTATTTGACGGATATGGCTGTCAGAGATGAAAACCCCTTTGTCTCCGAGATTCCTTTTCATCTTATCGAAAAAGTCAACGGCGTTGATCAGTTGTATCTTGCCCTGTCGTGCCGCCGATTTTCGGTTCGTCAAGATCCAGATATAGGTGGAGATACTAGTGTTGAAGAACAGCTTATCGGGCAGCGCGATGATACACTCTAACCAATCTTCTTTGATAATCGAGCGGCGGATCTCGCTCTCACCGCTGCCGGCATCACCCGTAAAGAGCGGGGACCCGTTAAAGACGATACCGATCCGGCTCCCGCGGTCCTCCATCTTGGAGAGCATGTGTTGTAGGAATAGCAACGCGCCATCGGAGGATCGGGGCGTACCGGCTGAGAATCTGCCGTTAGCGTTCTGCGCTTCCGTTTTCACCGCCCCTTCATCGGACTTCCAACTGACGCCGAAGGGCGGGTTGGTTATCATATAATCGAATCGTTCCGGTTGAAATTGATCCTCAGAAAGGCATGAGCCAAGTCGTATATTGTCGGGGTTCTCCCCGGTGATGAGCATATCCGACTTACAGATTGCGTAGGTCTGCGCGTTCAGTTCCTGCCCCAACAGGCGGATATCGGCGTCCGGATTAATCTGCTCACGGAAGTATTCCTTCCCAATCGTCAACATACCGCCGGTCCCGCAGCACGGATCGAAGATACTGCGGATAACCCCCCGCCCGCTCAGATCTTCACGGTGTTCCGCAAACAGCAGCGAGACCAGTAACCGCACAACGTCCCGCGGCGTGTAGTGTTCCCCACTGGTTTCATTGGACATCTCCGAGAATCGGCGGAGTAATTCCTCAAAGACCTGTCCCATCGTGTGGTTGTCCACTTTATTTGGGTGGAGATCAACTTCGGTGAACTTATCGCAGAAGATGAACAATCGGTTGTTGTTGTGCAGTCGCTCGATAAACCGATCGAGGTTGAAGTTTTCGATGATGTCGCGCACGTCCTGACTAAATCCGTTGAGGTAGTTCTCAAAGTTGAGGCGGATATTGTTCGGATCCTCTTTCAGTCGGGATAGGTCGTACTGGGAGGTGTTGTAGAAACTGGTGTTTATCTCTCTCAGAATAATCGGCGGCAGTGCCTCTTCGGTCACTTTGTCGCTAAACTGATTGTAGGTGTTGATGGCTTTCTCTTTTCGGTCCTCCTCGTCTAAGATGCAGTCCAATCGACGCAGCACCAGAAACGGGAGGGTGATGTCGCCGTATTCGTGCGGTTTGAACAGTCCCCGCAGCACATCATCCGCTACATTCCAAACCAGATTTGCGAGTTCTTGATAGTTTGCCATCTGTTTCCTTTCCTTATCGAAACCTCATGAAGTCCCCCTGACAAGGGGGATTTAGGGGGTTGGGGATTTAGGGGGTTGGTTGTGTATTGGAAGTGTCTAAGTAATTCTAAAATCTACCATAGTTTTTCTGTAGGTGTTTGCATCCCGATTTATCGGGGAGGGATTTCCAAATCCCGACCCTTCTTCTGTAGGAGAGATTTCCAAATCCCGACACTTCGCTCTAAGAGCGACTTTCCGACTCTGACTTTTCAAAAAAAAATGCGTAATAAGCCTAAAACTGAATAGCCCTAACGGGTTATCTAAGGCGTGTTGACATTTGTAAAGCTATCTGCAATCGTAGGGGCGAGGTTCCCTCGCCCGTCTTCCAACGGGAGATGACCCTGCCAACCATACAGGCTGAAAGGAGTTGGGTTTCACTATATCTGTTCACAAAACAATGTTGTTAAAAGACACCCGTTTATTGTTCTTGATAACGACGTGCGTTTGACCGTTCAACCCAACCTACACAAGCTTTTTACAAAAATTAGGTCTTCTTGCCCAACGGGTTGGGGGACCCAACCCCTACGGATTCTACCTCCCGCTTTCTCGTTTTCTCGCTTTCTCGTCTTCCCATCTTTACCCATCCGCCGGTGCGATGCACTCCGGGGAGTCGTTACTGGGACGATTGACAAGACGCGAAACCGGGTAAGCCATCATCTCCTCAGCGGGATACGGCTTGAGGAGTCCGTCCAACTGCTTGGGAGTTTGGTCGCTTGGGTCTAACCAGTAGTCGTAGTCGTCCGGTTCGAGAATAACTGGCATCCGGTGATGGATAGTTTCCATGAATGAATTTGCAGAGGTTGTGATGATTGTGCAGGAGAGAAGCGGATCGTCATCTATATTCGGAGACCACGCCTCCCATAACCCTGCAAAGGCAAACGGTTTCTCAGATTTTAGCTGGATATAGATCGGGGTTTTGGTTTTGCTTCCCGGTTCTGCCCGCCACTCATAAAATCCATCGGACAGAATAAGGCAGCGGCGTCGTTTGTAAGGTGTCCGAAAGGAGGGTTTCTCCCCCAAGGTTTCGGAACGTGCATTAATCATGCGATTACCGATTTTGGGGTCTTTTGCCCAAGAGGGAATTAGCCCCCATTTGAAGAATTCGACAGTCTTGTCGCCGTTGTTTGGCACGACGGCAATCTCCTGAGAGGGAGCAATGTTGTAGCGGGGAGCCATTTCATCAGGGGCAGGGGCTGTGAAACCGGGAAAAGTTTCCGTCAAAGTTTCAGAATCCGTTCTCAACGTGAATCGTCCACACATGGGAATCTCCAAAAAATGGTACAAATTATCATCTTTAATTTTTCACTATATTTGGGGTGAAGGGCGCCCAAAAAATAATGCGTAACGAGTAATGCGTAGAGATCTTAATTGATGAGGGGTGTGCATGATAATTGTCTGAATCAGGATTTTAAGGATTTAAGGATTTTAAGGATTTTAAGGATAGAAACCGGAACGTGAAATGGGACTATTTAAGGACGGCACAGGGTGCATTTAGCCCCAGCGGGGCGACATGTTTATAGCATACGGATAGCCCCATCCCCCAAAGCCCCAGCGGGGCGACATGTGCCATTTGTCTGAATCGCAGATTGCACTCTCCCACACGAAAGCTATTTATGCACACCCCTCACTATATTTGGGGTGAAGGGCGCCCAAAAAATAATGCGTAACGAGTAATGCGTAGAGATCTTAATTACGCCGTATTAACTATTGTTAATCATATCACGTCAATGGTTAATTATTCAATGTAAACCTTTCACGTTTCACGCTTCACGTTTTACGTTCATAGTATGCCAAGGGGTGGCGCGTTCATAAGCGTGGGCGACCTGAAGCAGCGTTTTTTCAGACCACCACGGGCCCGTAATCTGTAATCCGACAGGCAACCCTGCTTTGCTATCGGAATTTTCGACCTGTGCAAAGCCACACGGCACCGAGATCGACGGCAGACCGAGAAGGTTAATCAGACGGGTGTTCCGGGTCAAGCGTGGACGGATGCGGTTGGACTCGCTGCCGCCGGACAGGTCATGTGTGCTCCTAAGTGGCGCGGGAATCGGGGCGGTCGGTGATAAAATGCAATCAACCTCTTCAAACGCACCCGCAAACTCGCGTCTGGCAATTTCCCGCACACGAACTGCTTTAATATAGTCCGTCGCCGATAACGCCAACCCATCTTCAAGTAGCTCGCGCACATCAACGCCATAATCCTCCCGATGTGCTGCAAGACGCTCTTCGTGAAACTGACCCGCTTCCCCCGTCAAAAGCGTCAGCGTGACCTCATGCCCTGCTGGCGCAGATGGCAGATCGAGTTCGACGATTTCTACGCCTAATCCCTGTAGTGTTTTAATAGCGTCATCAACAATTCGCTCGACCTCTGGGTCAAGGTTCTCGAAGAAGTGCTGTTTCGGAATCCCTGCTCTACGTCCAGCGATAGGTTGGTCTATTCCTTCCGTATAGTCCGGTACAGGTTGATCTTCGCTGTGTACATCGCGGGGATCGTAGCCCGAAAGGGTGTTCATCATCAACGCGATATCATAAACATAGCGGCACATCGGACCGACAGTATCGAGAGACTGCGCGAGTTCAAGCACGCCGTGAACGCTGATACGTCCGTAAGTCGGTTTCAGTCCCACATGCCCACACACCGCCGCGGGGATACGGATTGACCCGCCGGTATCGCTGCCCAATGCACCGGCACAGCAGCCCGCAACAACGGCAGATGCAGATCCGCCACTCGATCCGCCCGGCACCCGCGCGGTGTCCCACGGGTTAGCGGTCGCCCCAAAGTGCGGATTCTCCGTTGTCACACCGAAAGCGAATTCATGGAGATTGGTCTTGCCGATGATAATTGCCCCGGCATCTCTCAACCTAGAGACGAGCGCGGCATCAAACTGTGGTGATTCCTCCGAAAAGAAGTTTGAACCGGCTGTGCTGCGGGTGCCCTCAACGTAGATTATATCCTTGAGTGCAATTGGCATCCCGTGCAGCGGACCGAGATCTTTTCCGCTTCTTAGCGCCGCCTCTGCCCCTCTAGCGCTTTCAAGGCTCTCCTCTCGAAATACGGTGATGAAAGCGTTCAACTGTGGTTCACATAGATCAATTGCCTCAAGTGTCGTCTCAATGAGTTCGACAGGGAAGATGTCACCTTTGCGAATCTGTGCTGCAATTTGAGCGATTGATGCGTGAAGGATATCGTCCATTGGGCCCTCCGCTATCCCTTAATCAATTCAACGGCGATGGCAGCAAGTATACCAAACCAAACCGGAATCATCAGTCCAATGGTCCACTTGAGGTTATCTCGAATGTCTTTACTCAAGCTAGCATGAGTATCACTGATATCTTTACTCAAGCTAGCATGAGTATCAGTGAGACGAGCCTCAAACAAGCCCATCCGTTCCTCAATCGAAATCATTCGATTTTCCACAGAAACAATGCGATTTTCCAGTGAATCTATACGTGCATCAAGTGTACCAAATCGCTCGTTTACCTGATCCAACGCGCCGCGCAAGTAATTCTGTTCTTTGACAACTTCCAACAATATCTCTCCGTGCTGTTGGAGGATTGCACCATGCCGTTGAAGCATTTCACCGTGTTGCTGGAGGGTGACGCTGTGCTGTTGGAGAATATCTCTATTCTGTTGAACGATATTTTTGATTTCCGTAATTTCAGGATTGGCATTCATGTGAGCCCCCTTTCGACGGAGCGCATTGTATCAACTATGAGCCCATCGGTCAAGGATGAATGGGCAACCGCTAGGGTCATTTAGTTCCTCTGTAGGAGGGATCTCCGAATCCCGACACTTTTTCTGTAGGAGGGATCTCCGAATCCCGACACTTTTTCTGTAGGAGGGATTTCCCAATCCCGACACTTCGCTCTATGAGCGACTTCCCGACTCCGACTTTTCAAACAAAATGGGTAAAAAGCCTAAAACTGAATAGCCCTATGCAATCGCCCTGCCAATCACGCTTCACGTTTTAAGAGCTGATCCGCGTTTGGACGGATGTGCGACAAATCGTCCGGTCGGCTCAGTTCGTACATGAACACCCCCGGATATTCAATCTCATCCAGCGCTCCCACAACACCGCTCCAGTCAACGTCCCCGCGGCCCGGTAAGAGATGTTCGTCCTGCTCACCGTGATTGTCATGCAGGTGCAAAGTTATCAGATGGTCGCCGACAGTACGCAGTGCTTCCACCGGATCGCCCCCGATATTGCGATGTCCTGTATCAATAACGACGCCTACATTTGGGGCACCCAAATCCGTCATAAGTTCAACGAGGCGTGTGGGCTCACGGGTATAGCCACGCGGCACATTTTCCAACGCAAACGAAACTCCTCTGGGAGCTGCGTATTCCGCGAGGCTGCGTAGATTGTCCAGAAATGCCGTTCGCTTCTCTGTGTGGAACGGTTCATCAGGTTCAGGGATCTGGATGTGATGTGTCACGAGGATGCCACCGCCTAACACTTCCATGGCCTCCACCGCCTGACGATAGGCTATCAACGTTTTATCCCGTTGTGCCGCGTCAAGCGTTGCTAGATCATAATCATCGAATATCTCCAGATGAATGTGAAGTGAGTTGAGATGCAGCGACAGATCCTGCATGGCTAAATTCAGCGCTGTAAATGACTCAAGATCTGTGTACGAAAAGTCAGGATGGTAGTCTGTCAATTCCAGAGATTCTATGCCTGCCTGCTGGAATTCACGAAAGAGCGTCCAGTTTAGGGGACGATCACGATGCAGTATTGTTGAAGCACCTATCTTCATGGCAATTTTCCTTTCCTTGTTTGGTTATCTGGCTATGGAGTTGCTTTGACCCTCTGATCTCTGCATTGAAGGGTTCGAGCCTTCAACCGCCCAAAGCCTAACAGAATGATTGATATTTTGTTTGCAATATGTTATTCCGATATGTTAAAATAACAATCACATATTGACCGGAGAGTTATTAGAGCGTGTTGACATTTTGCTTTTGCTATTGCCAAAAATGCTCAAGTCACTGAAAAAGCTGCCAGAAACCGAGTTTTTTTCCTGGTCTCGGAATGGACTTCAAAACTCGGTTTCTTTTCTAGGGGGTCTACCTTAGTGAACCGATTTGTGCCTCTCTATTATCTGATTACGATGAAATGTCAAACAGAACCTAGCTATCATCCTGAGCATCCTAATTCAGGCAATATGCGTGCCTCTACACAAACACACCACCTCACTAAAACGCACAAAAACGCACACGCAGATAAAAAATATGTGAGGATATGTGACATTTTGTGACAATATGTGACATCCTCATCAAGAGCAAAGCCAATGCCCATCAACGTTCTGCCCCAAGACTTACGAAAATATGCAAAATATGTGACAATATGTGACATTTTGTGACATGTAACGCAGGTCCCTATTTCATGTGTAAGGTCATTTATAGTGAATTATCAAAATATGTAGACACTTTCGCTCCCTATATTTGGTAGGCGCTGTTTCTAACTGCGCCGTTTCAACCTGTTCTTCCCGCGTGGTAGGCGCTGTTTCTAACTGCGCCGGTACAGAGTGTCCAAGTAATTCTTAAGTTCACCATAGTTCTTCTGTAGGAGGGATTTCCCAATCCCGACACTTCGCTCTAAGAGCGACTGCCCGCCTCCGACTTTTTAAACAAAATGGGTAGGCCTTACGCAGCGGGTTCATGAGTCCCCCTGATTTTCCAAAGTCCCCCTGACAAGTGGTACATCCCGCCTGTCCCGATTTATCGGGGATTTATCGGGGGCGGGATTTAGGGGGTTAAAAATCAAAAATCTACCCGCTGTGTGCTAAATTTGCGTAAGTCCTGATGGGTAATAAGCCTAAAACTGAATAGCCCTAATTTCATGTGTAAGGTCTAAGATTGTAAAGCAAGGTTCCGAGTAACTTCCGAGCTGCTTTCTGTGCAAATCCCCCAGAACGCAGTCATAGCCTCGGTTTCCACCCTATTTTGTCTCTATCGAATTCTCGTGTTTACTCTGAAAACTCTGAAATTTTCAAACATTTCTCAATCGGATTCAGCACCGTTTACTGAAGTGCGTAACTCCTACATAATCTAGCGGATAGTGGAGGAAAGATGCAGAAAATTATACTTGATACCGACATAGGCGATGATATTGACGACGCACTCGCTTTGGCTTTTGCGATTATGAGTGGTAAATTTGACCTACTCGGAGTAACCACGGTTTTTAGGAATGCGGACCAGCGCGCGGAATTAGCCTGCTGTGTACTCGATGCTTTAGGATGCACAGACATTCCTGTTTACGCAGGGATTGGTAAAACCTTACTCCAGTCCATTCCGGAGTGGGAACAGGTTGTAGCGAGTCATCGGCCGCATCAAATGGATGTCTTAAAGAAAAGCGAACCTGCAATTCAACCGAAATCGGAACACGCTGTAGATTTTATTATTGAGACGGTGATGGCAAGCGATGGGGACATCACGCTTGTGCCCATTGGCCCCTTTACAAATATTGCAGCGGCATTTACTTTGGAACCCCGCTTGGCGCAAAAAACGCAGATTTGCATGATGGGTGGCGCAACAGACCGGGTACGAGCAGAATGGAATGCGCTCTGCGATCCTGAAGCAACGGGGGTTGTCTTTGGCACGGGGGCACCAATTACGGTGGTTGGGCTTGACGTCACAACAAAGTGCGTCATGAACTATGAACAGGTGAAAGCGATAGGAGCAGTAGATCGACCGATTAACCAAATCTGTTCTCAGCTTATTCATCTGTGGGGTGGTGATAACCCAGAACCACATCCAACGCTCCATGACCCTCTGGCGTTGGCAACCCTCATTGACCCTACCTTCTGCGAAACCCGTGAGATGCGGATTGAGGTTGAAACACGGGCAGATCATCTACGCGGCGCGACCGTGCCGGTTGCGGGTGAACCAAATGCTTCCGTATGTGTTTCCGTTGATGCAGTACGGTTCATGGATTACTTTGTCGAGACGTTAACCGCATGAAAAACTGGGCAACAAACAAAAACACGATGTACACATTTCACCGGCGTTGATTCCGTTCTTGATAGAGCAGCTCCATCAATTTTGGCACGTCGGGGTTATTTGGCTCCAAGCGCATTACTTCTTCACCCGCAGCGATTGCCGCATCGAGCATTCCAACATTGTAATACGCCCAACCGAGTGCTGCGTGGACAATGGCATTGTCCGGTTCCATACGCAGAGCCTGTTGGTATTGTCCAATCGCTTCGTAATATCTCTTTTCTTTAAGGTAGATATTTCCCTGTTCGAAGTACGAGTTGCGATGCTTTATAATTGGTGGTTCTCTTGTTGATTCAGATTGATACGTTGTTCCACATCCGAAAAAAAATAGAACCGATAGCCACATTGTGTGCCTAAACCACAGTTGCATCGTACCACCCCTCTCTACCAAATAAGATAGCATTGTAGCTGATTTCTGTCAATCCGAAAGCCAAATTTGAGTTATACAAGAAAGGGACGAAGTAGGAACGTTCGTCTCTCATTTCCTTGTAAGGGCATTTATAGTGAATTATCAAAATATGTAGACACTTTCGCTCCCCCTGTTTGGTAGGCGCTGTTTCTAACTGCGCCATCCATTCTCTATCTTGGTAGGCGCTGTTTCTAACTGCGCCTATGCGGGGCGGTTTTTAACCGAACCTACCGAGGTAATAGCCCGGATTTTCCCATCCCCGATAGGCGAGGTTTCCTAACATCGCTGGTACAGCGTGTCCAAGTAATTCTAAAGTTCACCATAGTTTTTCTGTAGGAGGGATTTCCAAATCCCGACACTTCCCCCTATGAGCAACTTTCCGCCTCCGACTTTTCAAACAAAATGGGTAAAAAGCCTAAAACTGAACAGCCCTACATTTCCTTGAATGTTCACTTGTGTTTTCGACAGACTTATGATATTATAAACCTATACTCACATCGTAATCATTGTTAACGGATAATCTATCAACTTTTTATGGGGAGGAACCTTAATGGGAAAGATTAATACACTGGTGTTTGCCGGCGGCGCTGTTCACGATTGGGAAGGGTGCAGCGGAGCAATAATTGAGGCACTGTCGCAACGAGAAGAATTTGAGATTACCAAAGTAGAAGAGGACCTCGATGCCTTGGTTGCCCCAAATCTTGATCCGTATGATCTGATCGTATTCTATTACACGATTGGCGAGATCAGTGACGCACAAAAAAATGGCTTGCTGAATCATATCGCTTCGGGTAAAGGTTATGTTGGGGTGCATTCCGCGGCCGATTCGTTTCGGGAATGCCCGGAATACAGGGCGATGGTCGGTGGTTATTTTGTAACACACCCACGCTATCGAGATTACCAGGTAAGCATCGTCGATACTGAGCACCCAATCACCGAAGGTCTTGACGAGACGATGGTTACAGACGAACAGTACATTCTCGACTACGATCCCCGTAATCACGTACTTGCATCAGCGTTGTGGGAAGGGGATGCCATGCCTGTCGCATGGACAAAAAACTGGGGCGATGGTCGAGTATTTTATCTGGCACTTGGACACGATGCCAAAGCCTGTGAACATGAAATATTTGGTACACTCCTACGACGCGGAGCACACTGGGCAGGAACACCGGGTGAATAACGGGTAGTTAGCATCGTCCAAGTAGGCTCCTAACGCTAAATTAACCTGAATCATGTTTGTGCTTTCTTCCGTAACTATATTATGGTAAATTCTAAAAACAGATAGACACTTTCGCTACTCGTGTATGGTAGGCGCTGTTTCCAACTGCGCCGATGCGGGGCGGTTTTTAACCGAACCTACCGGGCCTAGGGCAATGCGGTTCGGTTTGGAGTGTCTCATTAATTCTGAGATCTACTATAGTTTGCATGGATATTATTCTGGACAGAATGGCGTTTGTAAGAGAAACTATCTTGTAAAATTGGGTTGTCTACCTATTCTGATGAAAAAGCAGCTCACGGATATCCAAATAGATGCCGAAATACCTTCACACCGAATCCTTTTCTTAAATGGTGCCTACTTTGAGAGTGTGGATGCAAGCTGCATCCCGAAGCTTGGGTTACGCTTGGGACTAAAGATCGAGCCGGAGGTGCTTCAGAAGTTAATCGAAGCGGACGAAGGAATACGAGCAAAAAACTATGCGCTTGAACTCCTATCCAGCCAGAGTTACAGCAAGAGTCAGATGGTTTATCAACTGCGACAGAGAGGTTTTGGTACAGAGGCAATCGACATAACACTTGAGGATTTAGAGCAGCTTGGTCATATTAAGGATGAACACTTCGCCAAGCGGTGGGTAGCTCGTCGTCAGCGTTCAAAGCCAAAAGGCAAAAAGGTACTAGCGCACGAACTAGCGAATCAGAGCATAGACAGGGCCACGGTAGACCGTGTGCTATCTGGGATTAATCATGCGGAAGAAACAGATATAGCATCCCAATTAGCACGCAAACAGGCGAAGCGCTACCAATCTCTCCCACCAGAGGTTGCAAAACGACGCCTTCACGGTTTTCTGCATAGACGTGGATTTGACTATGAGACGATCCAGAGTGTAATCGAGCGAGTATTGATCAAAGGAAACAGACCATGACATCAGATGAAATCAGATCAGATTTTCTGGAATACTTCCGAAAACAGGAGCATACGATTGTTCCGAGTGCCCCGTTAATACCTGCCGATGACCCAACTTTGCTGTTTACAAATGCGGGGATGAACCAGTTTAAGGATGTGTTTCTGGGAACCGGAAGACGTGAATACACGCGGGCTGCGGATACGCAAAAGGTGCTACGCGTCAGCGGAAAGCATAACGATCTGGAAGAGGTTGGGTATTCTCCAGGGCACCATACCTTTTTTGAGATGTTAGGGAATTGGTCGTTCGGCGACTACTACAAGCGTGAAGCGATTGCCTTTGCTTGGGAACTAATTTCAGAGATCTGGAAAGTCCCCACGGAACTCCTCTGGGCAACAGTTCACGACACCGACGACGAAGCTGAAAAACTATGGCTTGAAGAGACGGATATACCGCTTGATCGCATCCGTCGATTTGACAAAGATAACTTCTGGGAAATGGGCGATACTGGACCCTGTGGCCCCTGTTCTGAACTTTTCGTCGATCTCGGTCCCGAGATGGATCCGGCGTCGCTCGATGACCCCAATACGGGTCCCAATGTTAGCGAACGATTTCGCGAAATTTGGAATCTGGTGTTTATTCAGTACAATCGAGATGCGGCGGGTGAACTCCATCCGTTACCGGAGAAACATGTTGATACGGGCATGGGGTTTGAGCGGATCGTTGCCATCTTGCAAGGCGTTGATTCTAACTACAAAACGGACGTGTTTGTGCCCATTCTTGAGGAGATCTCGAATATTACCAACCGGGATTATTTTGACGACGACCGCGGCGTACCACACCGTGTTATCGCAGATCATATTCGGTGCCTTACGTTCGCGATTGGCGACGGCGTAATGCCCTCTAACGAAGGGCGGGGCTATGTGATTCGCCGTATCCTACGTCGTGCAGTGTTATATGGCAAACGACTGGGCATGGAGGAGCCATTTATCTACAATCTCGTGGATACGGTGATTGGCCAACTCGGTTCTGTTTTCCCTGATGTGCTCCCACGCCATGACTTCATTAAACGGATTATTCAGGGCGAGGAGGGGCGGTTCCATCAGACGCTTGATCGAGGCTTGGATATTCTTCGTGGTTCGCTTGATGAATTGGAAGCACAGAACCAATCTACTTTGTCAGGGGATAGAGCGTTTGAGTTGTATGATACCTTCGGGTTCCCGCTGGATCTAACACAGATGCTGGCACGAGAACGCAACTTCACAGTTGATGAGGATGGGTTTACCGCGGGCATGTCCCAACAGCGAGAGCGCAGCCGTGCGGATTGGAAAGCTGCAGGGGGTGCGGACCAAGGAGAAATAATCTACGCCGATATCCTCAAGGAATATGATGCCACCACGTTTTTAGGGTACGATAGGTCCCACGCAGAAACGGAGATTATCGCCCTCGTTAGAGGAGACGAACTCGCATCGGGAGTCCATGAGGATGAGGAAGTTTCTGTCGTCCTGAATCAAACACCTTTCTACGGAGATTCCGGAGGCCAAATCGGTGATATCGGCGTTATTGAAAGCGAAAATGCAAAGCTCAAAGTTATTGACACTGTAAAACCTGTGCCGGATCTGTTCGTTCATAAGTGTAAGGTAGTTGAGGGAGAAATTACGCCCCAGACAGTGGTGGAAGCGAAGATTGATGTTGATCGCCGCCAACACGTAGCTGTCAGTCATACCGCTACACATATCCTCCATCATGCCTTGCGCACTGTGCTCGGACCGCATGTGGGTCAAGCAGGATCACTCGTTGAATCGGGGAGGTTACGATTTGATTTCACGCACTACGAAGCTGTCAGTCCGGAACACCTCCACGAAATAGAAAGTGACATCAACGATAAGGTTCGTCTGAATAGCGGTGTCGAAACCGAATATCTCCCGCTGCAGGCAGCAAAAGACCGAGGTGCGCTTGCCTTCTTTGGCGAGAAATACGGCGACGTTGTACGCTTTGTACAAATCGGTGATTACAGCAAGGAACTGTGCGGGGGCACCCATGTAAATGCAGCTGGGGAAATCGGGTTGGTGAAGATCATCAGTGAGAGCAGCATCGCGGCTGGCGTGCGCCGCATTGAAGCCTTGACCGGAGCGGGCGCGTACCAACACATCCATGACGAAGATGAAACACTGACTGCCATATCGAACCTGCTTAACACATCAAAAAGTTCGACTCAAGAACGTATTGAAGCACTACTTCAAACCAATCGGGAGTTAGAAAGACAGATAAATGCCCTTCAGTCGCAAATGGCACAATCGCAGGTCGCTGATTTGGTGAACAGTGCTGTTACTATTGATGGTTTTCGTGTGATTGCCGCAGCCCTTGACAATACCGATCGAAATGGGCTCCGGCAGCTTGTTGATGATCTGAAAAATCGCCTTGAGACCGGTGTGGTCGTGCTCGCTTCAGCAACCGGTAACGATGTTGCTTTTGCTGCCGGTGTGACTTCAGATCTCGTGCAGACACGCGGCTTACAAGCTGGGAAGATTATCCAGTCGGTAACACAACTTGCCGATGGCCGGGGCGGCGGACGCCCGGAACTTGCTCAAGGGGGAGGCAAAAACCCAAGCAAGATGAAAGAAGCAATTGATGCTGTCACGAAAATTGTGGCGGATCAGGCTTAAATATTGACTGCCCTCCCCATAGAATCGGGGTGGACATAGCTCCCTAAGGAATGAAATATGGATACTGTACTTAATACGGGTTCGCTGTACTGGCAGATTCCTTTAGGTCTACTGTTATTGGTGCTTGCTGTCTTTTTTATATGGTTGGCAGTTCGGATTGGCAAGACGCTAAAATCTGTTGAGAATTTGCTAGATAAGAGCATTCCTAATTTACTTAAAGCAACTGAGCAACTGGTTGGCGTACATAGAGATGTGAGTACGCTACTTACATCTCTGGATGGCACCGTGACAGAATTGAATCAAAAACTTCCGGAATTGCTTGAAAATATCAATGGGATTACCGCTTCCATGCAGCAGATAAGCGACTCCGAGATTCGGCAGACGACACACAACATCCAAGAAATAACGGAAACTATAAACCAAAACATTGCGAAAATCGATGCGTTAGTGAACACTGTTACAGATTTTTCACAAACAACAGTCAAGCATGTAGAATATTATCGCGATCAACTTTCCGTTCCTGTTTCAGATTTTGTCAGCGCTTGGAGTGCGGTTAAAGTAGGTTGGGAGAAATTCAATCAGTCTCGAAAATCAAGCAAATCAGCTTGAGAAGATACAACACCAGAAGATACACCGGAGACATCACAAAACGAATAAATCCATGTTTTGTGATGTCGCTTTCGAAATCTGTGCGTTACTGAATTGATGAGAGTGTAGAATATGATGAATCATAGAGTGTTACACTTCTCATAAATCAGATCCACTGGCGAATCATTATCGAAAAAATAGCGAAGATAGGCGTAAACGTAGCCTAAACGTTTGACTATAACTAAGGAGGTTGTCCAAATGGATAACGAAAGACGAGGCAATGGGCTTGTTGTGCTTTTAGCATTCTTTACAGGGGGTTTAATCGGTTCACTTCTCGGTTTACTCTTTGCGCCCATGGCTGGCAGAGAAACACGGGAGAAGATTCGTGACGCATCTACAGATGTCAAAGAGCGAACAATAACCGCTGCTCATCAAGCAAGGGAAGCAACAAGTGAAAGGGTTACTGATCTGGTCGACAAGGGCAAGGCACAGGTGGACGGCGCGACAGAGAGTATGAAAGCTGCTGTCGAGGCTGGAAAATCCGCTTTTGTTGAAAAGAAGTCAGAACTGGCAAATATTCTCTCCCGTGATACGGAAGAGGAAGAAGCCGATAGCTAAACTTCACTCTGGAAAAACAGGTTTGAGATCCGGCTCCATTCCATGCCGTCTGTAGCCTGTTTCAACACGGAAGCCACAGGTGGAAACGCTACATGCCTGTGGTTTCTTTATCTGGAGCAAACATTCAATGAATCTTGACAGACTGCGCGTGCTCTTAGAGGGCGTCAAGCACGGCGAAATTGACATTGATGGGGCGATACAGTCGCTGCGCCATTTACCATTTGAAGATTTAGGGTTTTCTAAAGTCGACCATCATAGGCAGCTACGGAAAGGCTTTCCTGAGGTTATCTTTTGTCAAGGAAAAACCGTCGATCAGGTAAAAGAGATTAGCAAACGTATCCTTGCCGCGGGCCACCTTCTCTTCGCAACCCGCGCCACTCCTGAAATCTACGAAGCATTAGCATCCCTCGATTCTTCCGCACGCTTCAACGAACTGGGACGTACTATCGCGATTGGGGAACCGTCCGGTGAGTTACATGACGGCATCTTAGTCGTATCCGCTGGCACCTCCGACCTGCCTGTAGCTGAAGAAGCGGTGGAAACCGCACACATTATGGGCAACTCGGTAGAGCGGCTATATGATGTCGGTGTTGCCGGATTGCACCGCCTGCTCAACAATCATGAGCAGTTGATTCAAGCGCGTGTGCTAGTTGTCGTCGCAGGGATGGAAGGGGCGTTAGCAAGTGTTGTTGGTGGATTGGTGGATAAACCGGTCGTCGCTGTGCCAACAAGCATCGGCTATGGGGCGAGTTTCGGCGGTGTTGCAGCATTGCTAAGTATGCTGAATAGTTGTGCTTCAGGCGTGACTACTGTCAATATCGACAATGGATTTGGAGGAGGCTATAGCGCGTCGTTGATTAATCAACTCCATTTCTCAAAATAGATATGCTGTGAGTTGAATTATTTTTTGTGTCACAGCTATCTTTGTGAAAATCCACAGTCCGATCGTGCCTGCTCAAGCATTAACAGTTGAATCTTTCGTGCGCTTTGATAGTACGAGCAATGTATACACTGAAGGAGGGTGAATGAGCGTTCAAGACAGTCACGGTAATTGCCCCGATTGTGCTAAGAGAGAGAATTGATGACGATACGAATTCATTATGAAAGTGTATTGGCAGCCGTAGAAGCCTTTGCTGCACAAGCATTGCGATTGCAGATATTAGATCCGTCACAACACGGCTATGGTGGATTCTTATGTCCAGAACACCGGATATGCGAACCACTGGCAGCAGCAAACACACTTGGATCGTTAGCAGTTCTCTATATGACGCCAGATTCTCAATATTATCGCAACTCGGAACTGGCTAATCGGCTCCATCTCGCCATGCGGTTTCTCACCCATTCTCAACGATCGGACGGCACAATTGACGGATATGCCCGCGGTGAAATTCATGCGACTCCTACCGTGGCGGAGGCTGCCCATGCACTCTTTCGGGCGTACCGATGGCTCTCCCGTGAGAACGGACACGAAGGCTTGCTTCACGGGATTGAAACTTTCCTCCGCCAAGGCGTAGAAGCAATTAAGAATAAACCCGTTTTCACTTCCCACGACTGTTGGGTTGCTGCAGCTGCGCTGGTAGAATTTGACAAGCAGTTTGGAGATAGTGTTGCTTCAGGGCGAGCAGCGAGTTATCTTCAAGAAGGTATCAATCTCAACAATGACGGGATTTATGACGATCGAAGTCCCATCTATAGCATGCAATCGAACGCTATGTTGTTTAGTCTTGCTGAGAAGTTAAATCGTCCCGCCCTACTAGAGTATGTTCGACGCAGTCTCAATTTTCTGCTTTATACTTTCCATTCGAATGGCGAAACGGTGACTGAATTTTCGGATCACAAAGAAAAAGAAAACGGTCTACCCACAGGCTATAGTGTGTGGAAAAATATGTCAATTATTGATCACAACGGTTATTACGCGACTGCAGCCGATTTAACCCTATCAACCTACCTCCGTCGCATTGACAACGGTCTTATCCGTCCGAACGTTAATCACCCCAACCGCCACTTCAAACGGGAAGGCATCTCCCGTTTCTCCATGACCGCCGATATTGGCGAACTGCTTTCGATTGAATCCGAGCGGAACAACGACTGGATTACCCGGCTCCCTTTACCCCATCAATATGAGCGAAAGTACACACAGTCGAACATCGCGCGTATCCATAAAGACCAAATGAGTCTAACAATTATTGGTGACAAGCCGATCCTGTTTGCTCTCCGAAACGGTCAGGCAATTGTGGATGGATTTCGCATAAAATATATCTACCACGGTTTTCGAAATTATAATCCGGCAGGATTGAGGACTGAGGGCAAGCGATATTTCACCCAAAACCAAGTGATTCAATATGTATACAAGCCTACATCGACTCGGCGCGAAGTCATTCCGTTGAACCTTCGCATTTTCACGGAGATTGAACCAATCTCAGACGGTTTGGCACTTCGTGTCGTGACGGAAGGGGAAGCGCGAATTCCACTTCAGCTTGAATTTGGTCTGCGGAAACAGGGCAGTTTATATATCGGCGAGATGGAACATGACCTGTCCCAGACAGATGTTATTTTTTTAGGGAAGGAACCAGCGAGAATTGTCAATGGGGAGGATGAAATAGAGATTAATGGCGGTGTTAACCTGCACGGAATCTATAGCTTTGACGATGATTGGACGATGAACCACGAAACAGCGCGGTTATTGATTACTCCTATAACCCCTTACGAGGGGATCATCCGGATAACCTGCCGCTAGGATGAAACAGGCAAAATAGTCTGCTTGCATCTTATCATCGCTGTTTTGACCACGTTTCTGTTACTTAATCGCTCCCTCCCGCACTTCCCATCGATCAGATACCTTTCACACACCTCAAGAACTTCATCGATCTGTATTGTGTGCATGCAAGGTGAAGTCCCATCAGAAAATGCCGAACAGCCGTACTCAAAGCCGAGATTCAGACACGGGCTGCACGGCACATCCACATGCAGGATCGTATGACCTATCCCCCAAGGTCCCCATTGCAATGGATTTGTCGGTCCATGTAGGGCAACGACCGGCGTTCCGGCAGCAGCAGCAAGATGCATCGGCCCACAATTCCCACAGATAACAAAGTCAGCGTTGGCAAATAGCGCAGCGAGTTGGTTAATATCGGTTTTACCGGCTGCGACAACGCAAGGCGGCCCCGCTTGCGAGGCGATCTGTTGTGAGAGTTCAATTTCTGAGGGGGTACCCGTCAAGATGATTTGCGCTTGATATCGTTCTATGAGTGCATTGGCGACTGCTACATATCTATCTTGGGGGAACCGTCTTCTCGGTTCGTCCCGTCTACCCGCCTCCGGATGGATAGCAATAACCGGCCTATTCGAATCAACATCCATCTCATCAAAGAATTCTGTTACCCATTCCTGATCCGCCCGTTTCAACCACACTTCCAGATCCTGCCCCGTCATAGGACACTCCAATAACTCAGCTATCCTCAGAAAATTGACCACCTCGTGCTGTCCTGGCACATGTTCGACGACATCTGAGAAAAGGAAGTGTCGATGCTGACCCGCTGATCGAAAACCGATTCTTCTTGATGCACCACTCCCATAAGCTATTAACGCGCTGAACCTGGGCCAATGTTCAAAGTCGATCGCCCAGTCAAACTTTTGGCGGCGCAACGCCATAATAAACGCAATCAGATTCCGCGGCGACTTCATCACAGTCTCTAAGCGACAGGGAATGCGTTGATCGATATAGGGACAACCTTCCAAGTATTGTAGATTGATAGAGGAGGCGACCATCGCCAAGTGTGCATTTGGATACCGATTCCGAATTGCCCGAATGGTTGGTATCGCTAGAATGGTATCACCAATCGCAGACAACTGTATAAGTAGGATCCGCTGCGGATCGGAGCGCTGAACAGGTGGGCGCCCTTGGAATCCGCCGAAGAGTAGGCAGAGGAAGCCGCCAATATAACGATCTAAGATCTTTTGTAGTATGTTTGGGTACATCGGCTCTCGTTCCGTGACTCTGCACTAGTTAGTGCATAAAGGCTAAACCGTTCCGGGCATTAAAAAGGCACTAAGGTTACGGACAATAGCGATTTCAGTGATTTTGATGGCAAACATCAGTTGGCACGCAAGTCCGTAGCGCAGCTTCACGAATCTTTTGCTGCGGCCCCTGCAACGTTTCGTTTAGCTGCCGGTGTAGCAGAATTTGCTGAAATCCTCCGCGAAAGTTATTGGGCAAAGGAGGACAGTTTAGATTCGGTTCATCAAACCGTCAAAGATGCTTTCCGTGAAATAGACAGTGAGCAGATTGTCGAACTGATGTACCTAGTAAACAAGGCAATCGGCTATAAGGCAGACCGATCCTGACGCCCAAATGCTACACAAGATTATCTACTGTGACTGAATCGAGTTGTGGGATTAGACGCAGCAGCAGGTCTAACGTAGCTCGGTAATCGTCTATATTGATAATAGACACATGGCTGTGGACATAGCGGGCTGGCACTCCCAAGACAATTGACGGTACGCCACGTCCAACTTGGTGGATTGCGCCGGCGTCCGTTCCCCCGGAAGTACGCACAGCGATCTGATGTGGAATCTGGTGTGTGGTTGCAGTTTCAATTGTAAGTTCCGTCAAACGCGGATTGGCAATCATGGACGGATCGTACAACCGAATCTGTACACCGCCCCCTAATTTTCCTTGCAAGGAATCGCTACTGGAACCCGGCAGATCGTCTGCTGGCGGTCCTTCCAGTACTATCGCCACATCCGGCTCCGCTGCAGCCGCAACCGTCCGGGCGCCCCGCAGTCCGACCTCCTCCTGCACACTCCCAGTGCCGATGACCGTGTTTGGATGATCGCTGAGTTGCTGGAGTGTTTCGATAACTAAGCCCACGCCAACACGATTATCAAACGCCTTTGCAGAAAAGAGTTTTGAGTTTCGCATCGGCATGAACGGCCCATAAGGGACAATTGGAGAGCCGGGCTTCACCCCATACTCCTCTACTGCCTGTTCAGCGGTTTCTGCCCCAATATCGATGTAGAGGTCTTTAATATCCATCACCTTATCACGTGAACCGGCACTCAAAAGGTGAGGAGGTGTAGATCCTATGACCCCGGGAACCTTTCCCTTTTTGGTCAAAATATTTACCCGTTGTGCAAGGAGCGTATGTGCCCACCATCCACCTACAGGTAGAAACTTGACATAGCCTGCACTAGTGACATGCTGAACGATAAATCCAACCTCGTCCATGTGTGAATCGAGCAAGATACGTGGCTTTTCGGCGTTTCCATTCTTGGTGCAAAAGATACTTCCCAATCGATCTTTTTGAACAACTCCAACCCCTTCCAAGTATGAATGAAAAATTTGCCTGACCGATTCTTCGTGACCTGGAATGGCATCCGCTTGAGTGAGCTCTGTAAGTAGTTCAATCGATGTCTGACTCATCGCTTCCCTTTCTAATTGAAGTTAAAAACGTCGAAGTCGCAAAATACGCCCACACCTCTTCAACAGTGCCCTCAATAATGACTTTTCGCTTCTCCCGTTGATATACAGCATTTTGGACGTGGCAACCTTCATACCTATCCAAGACAATAAAATCCTCAACCGTTAGCCCTCGCCAAACAACTCCGTGGACGCTCGAATTTTTGTAGGGGATCATCACTAAGAAGCCCCGTTTAGAGGTAACAGTTGCACATTCAGGCATTATTGCTACGCTTGGATCTCGCAGCGAGCGTTTAAGCAGCAATTGTATAAACTCCCGATCTCTTAATGTGCCGTAAACAAAGAGGTTCATGGTACGATGCGACGTTGAGGGTTCGATACTGCTAGTTTTAACGATTGATACGCTTTTCAATTAAAGACCGATAGTGGAACGTGACAATATTTTTGATCCATGATAACTTCCTGGCACATCGGGATTGTCAACTTCACTGATAGGGGATTTATGGTGAATTCTAAAAACAGATAGACGCTTTCGCTCCTCGTATATGGTAGGCGCTGTTTGCAACTGCGCCGATGCGGGGCGGTTCGGTTTGGAATGTCTCATTAACTCTAAGATCTACTATAACATCAAAGTTAATGGGTGAAACTTCGCTGATTATGCTTTATGTTTCAGGGTGAGATAAAAGCGGCTTCCCTTTCCCAACTGACTTTCTGCCCATACTTCACCACCGTGGAGCTCGACGAGATTTTTTACTATTGGTAGTCCCAAGCCGATGCCGCTGCTTTTCGAATCGGCAGCTCGATGGAAACGATCAAAAATGAAATCTAGGTCTATTTGGCTGATACCGATACCCATGTCTTCAACGCAAATTTGAAGCATCTGCTCGGACAGTATTGTGACACTCACCCCCACATACCTACCATTTTCCGTGTACTTGATGGCGTTGTCAAGCAGATTTGTTATAATCTGTCCCACCTTATCGGAATCCACAAATGCTACCACATCCCCGGCGCAATCTAAATCAACTTGAATACCTTTTCTATCCGCTATCGGCTGAATTCCTTCGATTGCTTCATCAAGGATAGGATATAGTTTTACTGGTTCAAGTTGCAAGGAGATCTTGCCCGATTCTATTTGTGACAGATCTAAAAGATCATTAATCAGTCGGATGAGTCTATCGCAATTATCCTTCACGCGCAACAGATAGCTTGCTTGTTTTCCAGAAAGTTCGCCACCGACGCCATCAAGTAGATTATCCACAAATCCCTTGATATGTGTCAACGGGGTCCTTAGTTCGTGAGACACATTATCCAAGAATTGAGATTTGAGTGTATCCAATTGCTTGAGCTGATCATACGTCTCCTTGAGGGCGGACGCAATATCGTTAAAGTCCGAAACTAAATCCCCACTTGTCACCCTTGGTATTGTACCGCCATAAGTGTCTAAGTATGTCACCATCAGTTGTTGTCTTGCTGTTTCCATCGCCGCTGTCCGGGCGCTTAACTGGGCGTAGAGCATGGCGTTTTCGATAGCCGTTGCGCCTTGATGGGCTAGTGTGCCCAAGAGTGCTAGATCCGCCTGAGTATACGGTTCCTCCGATAGTTTTTGGCCAAGCACTAGTATACCTACTATATTCTCCTCTTCCTTCGTCCGTGTGACAAATGGAATCCATACTGCGGATCGGAGAAAGGTCGTAAATGCGTCTGCCGACTGGGAAGGAGCGATATGGATTAGGTCCGGATCGAGGGATTGATCTGAAAAATCAAGCGGCTTGTCAGCTTTTTGCAGTTGTTCAAGCAAGGAGGTGGATAGTGTCAGTGGTGATCCATTGGGTAAAGCATCAAGTCCGATAGTCGCCTCCGGGACAAACCGTGCTCCCTCGGTCAGAAGTGGGGTCGACTCGCCTACCTGGTTGTACTCGGACTCAAGATACCCTGAGACACGATACATGACAACTCCTTGACCGGTATGTATGGCCTTGGTTACTTGGCGGAGGAGGGTATCTACTAGAATTTCCAGATCGAGAATTGAGTGGAGTGTCTGACTCAGCTCCAAGAGCGTTTGACGATAGTTGTACGCCTCACGATCAAATGCCCGATCTATCACTTTCTGGATCCGTGTCTTTGCGGGTGCGAAAAGCACAGCAGCAATAAGCACCGATATGGCGGTAACTGTTCGAGAACGTCCAGCAGTATGGAAAAACATAGTCAATCCTTGAATGCTTAACAGATAAATTCCCAATGCGAATCCGCTAACGAGGGTATATACAACGCTCCGATTGATAATGAGTTCAATATTCATCAACCGGTGGCGGATAATCGCTATGAGATAGCAGATCGGAATAAGACAGAGCGTGTAGGTTGAGAAGCGGACGTAGGGAATCGAAACATCCCAGAACCGTGGAATTGTCAGAAAGAGGGCTTGTGGCAGGGTGCCCGCAGCAATGCCCAGTAGCAACCATTGTGCTTGACGACGCTGGGGTGGGGAAGGTGCACCGAAACAGGTATGTAGGAGTAGCAGTTGTCCGGCAATTGAGTAAATGAAAACAAACCCAGTTGTTACGTTTTCTAGGGGCGGTAACTTTATGAGGAAAAGCTCACGCGTGTATTCGTGACCACGTAGATAGAAGAAAGAGGTTAGCAGGCACAAGGCAACGCCCGGAACGTAGAGGACTTTCAAGAGCCACGTATAACGCTGGACGAACCGCTTCTCTGCTGGGAAAATGAGGAAACAGTGGAGAAAAAGGCAGGGAGTAATTGTCGCGGAAACGAACTGAGAGATTGGCACTATCCGACTGCTGAACGTGCCTTCAGAAATTGAGAAGGGGGCGCCAACAGAGCAAATACTCATAAACCCTATGCTCATCAGGTAGGAGATTCGCACAGCCCGGTGTGATCCTAAAGCTTTGTCATCTCTGTTATTTGCATCGGAGATCGAGGAGCCTTGGCTTTGCGATTGCTGCATCCATACAAGCGTTGCAATTACCCATGTGATGAGCCCAATCAGGTAGAAGTAGCCGGTCTCCGGTGTATCGGGTGCTCTGGCGAAACTTCGGGCGCCAACGATGAGGTATATGCCCGACGCAAGAATATACAGAATAGTGGTCAGGTCACGCTGGATTCTCATTGAAATCTATGCAGTGGAACCTCCCCAGAAGAGTTGGAGAGGTGACTACACCTCCTTTATGGCATAGATTAGTTATCTTTTTAATCCTGCCTCCAAGTAAGAACGGTAATACGCAAGATCGGGTGTGACGATGTCTGGATCTTTCCCCATTTCGTCATATCGCCGCAAGCGCACTGCATCAGCAAAGTGAGGTAACGTTTCAAATGCTTTAACCTCGGTTTCGGATAATGGACCACCTTGGCGCTCTAAACTTCGAACCGAAACCGGGGATAATTTGCTGAAATAACCCGGCTCCACGGCGCAGAGATAACGTTTCGCAGGCACGTGTAGTCGCGCAGGTTCCGTAACCGCTGGAACAAAATAGGGTTCCAAGAGTGCGGCAACAAGTTCTTCATGTTTATCATCTATCCCTCGCGCCACGACCTCCTGTGGTAAATCATGAACTAGATGGCCGTAGTCGTGCACGATACCGGCCGCTATCAACGTATCATTAGCGCCATCCTTCTCGGCTGCGTACGCGGTCTGCAACGCGTGTTGTTGTTGCGTAACCTGCTCGCCACCTTCGTAAAGCTGATCGCCGTATCTGTGAAACGCTTCGAAGATCTCGTCTATAATATTGACTTTGCTCACTTTTTTCCTCGCTCGTGTGTGGGTTGAAGAAAATCTTCATCAGCCCTTAAAAAACTACCTCTCGCCCATTTTTTGCTGATTCATAGCACCCATCAATTAATCGCTGTAAGTTCAACAGTTGCCGACGGTCCTGCATCGTCCAAGAAGCGCCGGTTTGCAGCCGGTGAATAATGTCGGCATCTTGGTTTCGGACGCTCTCACCCCAGCCACTGCTCTCCTGTAATTGTGGTGTCTTATCTATAACCTCACCTTTTTCGTCCACCGTTATGATCAAGGGCTCGCTGTTGAGTTTACCTTTGGTCGTGACCATCTCAAAGCTGTGAGGAGGCGGTCGGTCATCGCACCAGTTTCCTTCGAGAAAACAGGTGGACCCATCGTCGAATCGAACTAGTGCGGTAAATAGGTCTTCAACATTGAAGTGTTCCCTTATCTCCGGTGAAGCCAGCGGACCGCGTTTGCCGGGAAACAGGCGGCGCATCGATGCGCTCACCGAGACTGGATTCGGGGAACCCCCTACCCAGATAGCAAGATCCAGGGCGTGTATCAGCGTGGATGCAAGGACACCGCCGGCAGAACTGCTGAGATAATAGTGAGGTCCCCACCAAGGCGGATTGACGTGACAACCCCAGACTTTACTGAACACAGGGGCCCCTACCTCGCTGGACGCCACCAAATTGTGGAGATAACGTGAGGTTGCCATATATCGCATGTTTGTACCAAGCTGTATTTGCCGACCGAGCCGTTCTGCTGTATCAAGCACTGCTTCGGCTTCCTCCACACTTCTCATGAACGGCTTTTCGCAAAGTACATCCGCCCCCGCTTCAAGCGCAGCGAGTGCCATCTGCATATGGGTGTTCGGCATTGTAGCAACAATCACGAGGTCGAGTTCACCGGGCGCAAGCATCTCCTTGAAGTCGTTAGTTGTTTGTGCCTGGGGCCACACCTCTTTTGCGTTTTGCAACCGTTCCGGGCTGAGATCACAGAGTGCGCTGACCACAGCAGTTTCTGTGCCCAACTCTTTGATGACGTTTAGATGATTTTTGCCCTGAGCGCCGCAACCAATCACACCAACCTTTACCGGCGGGTCTATCATGTGTACTCCTTTTTTAGAACTGTCTACTTTTATTCGTGGGTTTTCTGTCTCGCATACGCATTTATAGTGAATCTTAGAATTAATGAGACACTCCAAATCCCGATTTAGCGAGTCCCGTTCCGAGGATCCCGATTTTTCGGGAGATGCTCGACGAGTCGGCACCGGTGCGGTTGGCAACCGCAGCTACTGGGGAGCGCAGCTACCCGGTCCAATCTTCACACCCCCGGAAAGGCATGTGGAATCCCTCAATATATTTCGGACGTGGTGCGTAGTCGTTCACGTCAGGGACAATCTCTCCGCGCAATAAAAAGGCACAGGGCCACGGCTCCTTTGAGGTGATACGTGTGCTTGTTGGGATATAGCGAATGGTCAAACCACAACGCCGCTGTGCGGAAGTGTTGGGGTTGGACCCGTGAATGATATTGGGATGATGCACGGAAACATCGCCAGCCTTAAGTACAAAATCAACCGCTTTGGATTCATCAACTAATGCAGGATCCATGTGTGAACTGAGGACGTTAGGAACATCGACGCTGCGCTGCATTTCATGAAGTTCCATTCGATGTGTGCCGGGAATAACGCGCATACAGCCGTTAGCTGGAGTGGAATCATCGACAGACAGCCACAGTGTGACGACCTCCATCGGAGTGAGGGGCCAATAACTACCGTCCTGATGCCAAAGTACAGGTCTACCATCGGTCGGCGGCTTACTGATGTAATGAGAGGCGAACAGCGCAATGTTGGGACCGATAAATATTTCCGCGATATCGAGTAACCGGGGATCGCTAATCAGTCGAACCCAGAACGGATCCTCTCTGACGAGGCGATGGTGCAAATGTTCCGGGCGTAACTCCGGGTTCTTTTCAAGCAGCCAATCGACGTGATTGCTTGTCTCTTGAATCAGATCTGAATCGAGAACATCTCGAAAAATCGCGTAGCCATCACGCTCAAACTGGTCTTGAACGGAGACGGGTATGTTCGATGAGTTGTTCATCCGATTTCCTTTCACAATAGGCATAAGGGCTTAAATATCGTGTACAAGCGACTTTCACCCAAAACGAATATAGTCATTTTAGCATGAATTCGCACATAGTGTAAAGTCAACTTTTCTAATCTACAGCACAGTTTTCAGCTTAATGACTGGCTCCTTTTTGTTCGACTGGGACCTGCATTAACTCTAGGATAAATCCATCTGGATCTTTGAAGAACACTACATACACGACACCCCATTCCAAGTCGAAGCTAACCGGTTCCGATACAAATTCGACCCCTTTTGCTTTCAGATCTTGATAGGCAGCCCACACATCTGGTACACCAAAGCAGAGATGTGAATGAGCGACATCCCCTAATTGTGCATCAGAGACTTTGCCTTCAGGTGCGACGTATTGCTGCAAGTCGAGCATAACCCCCGGTGTATCGGGTGCTACTAAGCGCACAACTTCCATAACTACATCAGGCTTGCCAGCCATCTTCGAGATAGTTTCCCCCTCTAGATGATGCCGCTCTACCTCTTTTAGTCCGAGAATATCGGAATAGAACGCTAATGACCGTTCCATATCGCTGACGGTTACTGATACGTGGTCCAGAATGTTGACGGAATTAATCATGTGATACCTCCTTCATAGCGTGTGATGGGCAAGTAAAATGAAAAATACCCCTTGTGTTGAACCTGTTTTTTTGGATTGTGGATTTGCGCTGCATACGCGAGATGAAATTGATGGACATTATCGCCTTACGCATCTCGGAATTGTAGTTGCCGAGAACGGAAATCTTGGGTATAATACCCTACAACCTTTACATCTGTGAACAGGGGGCGTAGAACCTGTGCGATTTCGCCGCAAAGAGAAAAATCCAAGCAGTTCCACATCAGACAATTGCCAGACCAAGATGCCCGATCTTCACCTTCAGGCACACAAATATAGCATCCAGTTTGATATTTCTCCAGAAATATCTTATCTGAACGATGCGCTTCCCAGACTGCTCCCCGAATTCTTACCCCTGTTTGAAGGCTTCCCCGCCGGTGTCTGGATTTCGCAGCAAACTGTTGAGGAGGGACTTGATTTCTGTCAAGTGAACTTCTGGACTTTTGCGGAAGAACCCGACCCGATCAAGGCGTTTTCTATCTGGTTCCAAGCGTTCTTTCGAGATGAGCGTGTCATTGATCTTTTGGAGCGTTTTGTTAAACACGCGCTTGAGGATTCCGATGAAATAGAGATTACGCTACTGGATTGGGCACGGATTCATGCGACGGAGGACGAAGCACGACAGGCTGCGGAGAAGGAACACGGTCTCGGTAGATCGGCATCCGGGTAGCGGATAAAACGGCGTTGACAAACTATCTCGTAGGTGCTATACTGCTAAAATTGTATTTAACAAATCGAATTTGCGTATCCAACTCGCAGCTTTGCTGGACACATAACACGTAGTACGTGATGCGTAATACAACGATTCTGTGGCGCATTTGTCGTTGAGCGTCCTCGTTTTTCTTGATTAGATGCACTACAAGAATCAGGCATTCGGCTGCGTGTGGCGCGATAGGTTTATCGAAGGATCTAAACAAGAAATCATTGACTGTTTATCCGCACTGCAAAGGAGCACGGTTTGGGTGAAACCCACGCCGTACGGAGACAATGAAACCGTCCTACTTTCTCTACACTTTTGCATTTTTGTTAATCATCAGCGCAAACAACGGGGCTGCTGACACTATCGAAGAGGTATTTCAAAACTTCAAGGAAGCCTACGAGAAATCGAAGAACTTTAGTGCGGACTTTGAGGAAACTACGTTGCGAGCAGGAACCAAGAGTATTGCACGTGGCAGATTAAAGTTCAGCAAACCGAACCTGCTCCGCAAGGAATATGTCAGCCACAAAGATCCAACACAACTGGCACAGCTCATTGTTCTC
Source organism: Candidatus Poribacteria bacterium (assembly GCA_965204355.1). Classification (GTDB taxonomy): domain Bacteria; phylum Poribacteria; class WGA-4E; order WGA-4E; family PCPOR2b; genus PCPOR2b. Next base: position 3,724,321 of record OZ241983.1, on the reverse strand, counting down.
GATGGTGAATATTCTTGGTCATATACACCCCTACTTAGCCAAGTCAATAAGATGAAATGGGGCAGAGCTAACCGGAAGGAATTATTACCGGGACTTGGAGCATCGTTAGATGAAGCTGCTGAAAAATTCAACATGCAGCTGGTACCAGATGAAGTAGCAAATCCGAAGGGCATCTACCGTATCAAGCTGATGCCCAAGCCACAAATACCGTCTGACCCTAATACCAATACCACGAGTGAGATTATTGAAATATGGGTAAAATCGGATGAATGGTTACCCGTCCAATTTGGTTATCAGAATGAAAACGACGATGAAGGTAGTATAAGTGTCATTGTTGCGTTTGCTAAAATCCAGCGGGACATAGAAATGGACGCCGATTCATTCAAATTCGTCGTTCCTGACGATGCGGAAGTGATTGACCTTTCTGCGAGCCAGTGAAGGGTTAAGCGCAATGTCCAATCCCTAGGAGTTAAGTGTATAATCCTTGCAAATTATTGCCGCCAACGCGCGGAATTTTCACCCATGAAGGGAAAAAAAGAGGATGAACCTTCACAATGTGATGCGTTTAGCAAATTATCTAACGATTGCACGCATGTTCCTCATCCCTTTTTTTATGCTCTCTTTTCGATATGAACGCATGCTACCCGCCCTTCTAATTTTCTGTATAGCCGCAATTACAGATTATCTTGATGGGGTGATCGCTCGTCGGCAAGGGACAACCAGTTTCGGAAAATTTATGGATCCCCTTGCAGATAAGCTCCTCGTCGGTGCGGCATTAATCTGCCTTACACGCTTTAAGGGCGGATTGATCCCTGGTTGGATGGTGTTAATCATTATGGGACGCGAGGTGGTCATCACCACGCTCCGCCTCGTCTTCGTTGGGCGATACGGCACAGTGGTCGCAGCAAGTAAGTGGGGAAAATATAAAACCTCTTCGCAGATGGTTGTCATTATTATTAGCCTTGTTTTACTTGTCTGTCAGGAATATAGCCATCTACTGAATAGAGACCTGGATTTTGTAATTCAACTTCCGGGGCCAATCTACTTTATGATGTACATCCCCATGGTGCTTACGGTCATATCGGGGTTGGAATTTCTATATAATAACCGTAAAGGGATCTACGAGTTAATGAGATCGCCGGACACTTACACGGATGATGACATATAACTAGGTAATGGTGCTAGTTTATAACTGTTGATAGACTATTCGGTTAAAGATCGAAAGTGAAACGTGATGCGTGAAACGTGAAAGCCGTAAAAGCGCCCTGAATCAATAAACCACTGAACTAATGAACCAATCCATTCGATGTTTCATCGCAATTGAAATACCTGAACCAATACAAAACCGGCTGGTTCGTATTCAAGAAACGTTACGCAAACAGATTCAAAAAGCATCTTGGGTGAAACCGGGTAACATTCATTTGACGTTGAAGTTCTTAGGTGATATTGCCCCTGATGATCTTGGATCCATTGGCAGGGCACTCGAGGCGGCAACCAACGGTCACCACAGTTTTTCGTTGCAGATTGGCGGCGTCGGGGCATTTCCGACTCTTGCGCGTCCGCGGGTAATATGGGTGGGTGTAAAGGCTGGGTCGGAACGTGTATCTTCCCTAGCTCAGGACATCAACTCGGCGCTAAATAACCGCGGTTTTGCGGTTGACACCAAGAAATTCAATCCCCATTTAACGATTGGCAGGTTGAAAGAGAAAGTTAACCTTAGCCGCTACGCAAACGAATATCGTCAATATGATCATATTAACGGGGCAGTGATGACTGTCAATACAATATCGCTTATTCAAAGTCAGCTTCACTCCAAGGGGGCGATCTACTCAACCCTACAATCGTATTCGCTGAGGCAACACGGAAAATAGACCTACAAGGAGATTTAATATGGCATCAGCAGATAAGAATAAAGCAATTGATCTCGCAATTTCACAGATTGAACGGCAGCACGGTAAAGGCGCGATCATGCGCTTTAGCAGTGAAGATATCCTGCCTGTTGAGGTGATTCCAACCGGCTCACTCGCGCTAGACATCGCCCTTGGTGTTGGCGGCGTACCTCGAGGCCGAATTGTAGAGATTTTTGGACATGAATCCAGCGGCAAAACCACGCTCGCTTTACATATCATTGCAGAGGCTCAAAAAATGGGGGGCACGGCAGCATTTGTCGATGTTGAGCACGCGATTGATCCCATGTATGCCAAACGGATCGGTGTTAATATGGAGCATCTGCTCATATCTCAGCCGGATACAGGGGAGCAGGCGTTAGAAATTGTCGAGACACTCGTGCGTAGCAGTGCCATTGACGTTGTCGTGATAGACTCTGTGGCGGCGCTGACCCCCCAGGCGGAAATTGAGGGTGAAATGGGCGACGCGCATGTGGGCTTATTGCCACGCTTAATGTCCAAAGCATTGCGAAAACTCTCTGGAGTGGCGAGCAAATCGAAAGCGTGTATCATCTTCACAAATCAGATTCGTCAAAAGATTGGCGTTATGTTTGGTAACCCGGAAACTACACCGGGCGGCCTTGCCCTTAAGTTTCATGCCTCAGTTCGGCTTGAGATTAGACGATCGGAGACTCTCAAGGAAGGGGACGAAATGGTTGGCAACCGCGTTCGGGTTAAGGTTGCTAAGAACAAGGTAGCGCCTCCCTTTACACAAGCTGAATTTGAAATGACCTTCGGGGAAGGCATTTCTAAACTGGGCGATCTGCTTGACGTGGCAACGGATCAGGATATTATACAGAAGAGCGGCGCTTGGTTCTCTTATAACAATGAGCGTCTCGGACAGGGTAGAACTAACTCAAAAGAATTCTTAATCCAGCATCCAGAGATTATCGAAGAGATCGAAGTTAAAGTCCGTGAGAATCTTGGACTCTATGCCCAATCTGCGCCTGCATCAATTGCTGGTGTTGACTCTGAGGCATCGGATAAGGAGTAAGCTCTTTTTCTCGGATCTCGATGGACATACTCAATATTGACGGAAACTACGGTGAAGGTGGCGGTCAAATTCTGCGTTCAAGTCTTAGTTTGGCTGCAATTCTTAATCGTTCCATCCGCATCAACCGCATACGTGCGGGGCGGAAAAGTCCGGGGCTAGCTCCGCAGCATCTTACTAGTGTTAATGCAGTTGCCGCAATCACTGGTGCAGAAGTGATCGGTGGAGCGATCGGTTCCGAAACCTTGACATTTCGTCCCCACGAGATTCGCGGAGGAAACTATACTTTTGATGTTGCAGCTATCCGTCCGAGCGCTGGTGCATTATCTCTGGTGTTCCAGTCGATAGTATGGCCGCTTTCATACGCTAAAGTTCCTTCGACTGTTACTTTGCGCGGCGGAACACATGTTCCTTGGAGTCCTACCGTTCATTATCTACAACAGGTTTTCCTTCCGATAGCATCAAAATTTGGTTTTGAAGCTTCAATCCAATTGAACCGGTGGGGATGGTATCCTAAGGGGGGCGGAGAAGTGATCGCAAAGGTGCATCCGATCACAAATTCTCGGGATATTATGCTCAGGTATCGTGGACAATTGCAATCAATTCACGGCATTTCAGCCGCCTCTAACCTCCCTAAACATATCATCGATCGGCAGCATAACCAAATTCAGAAACGTTTAGCACGACTCGACTCTCCGGTCAGCATAGAACGGATTCGAGGCGAATCTATTGGACAGGGAACGTTTGTATTCCTGAAAGCGGAATTTCAAAATATCAAAGCCGGATTCTCTGCACTAGGTGCTCGGGGCAAACGGGCCGAAAGTGTCGCGGATGAAGCTTGCCAAGCGTTGGAGACTTTTCTAGCATCAGATGCAGCGATTGAACCTCACCTTGCAGATCAACTCATTCTTCCAATGGCACTTGCAGCGGGAGAATCCCGCTTTACAACCTCTCGAATTACGCAACATCTTACCACCAACATCTGGCTAATCGAGCAGTTTCTGCCTGTTCGATTTGAAGTGAATGGTGCCGCAAATGAACCGGGCGAGATCGTGAAGGTAGATTGTTGAAGATTCGGCTGCTCCCTACGCATACAATACGTTCAGAAACCTGTCCAGAAAGCAGATGAAACTGCCCAATCGCGACATTGACGAACTCATACAGGATGGAATCTCTAATAGAGTCTTCCCCGGTGCCGTAGCTTATATCGCTAAGGCTGATGCGATCCTATATTGCAAAGCGTTTGGGCATCGGATGTGCACCCCCGACCTCAAGCCAATGCGACAAGAGACAATCTTTGATCTTGCCTCCCTCACCAAACCGATTGTGACTGCCACGCTCACGATGCGGCTCCTTGAGGCAGGAACCGTTGAACTTAACGATCCGGTTCAAAATTATTTTCCTGAATTCAGCCATCCGCGAGTTACTATCTCTCATCTGTTGACTCATACCTCCGGTCTTCCAGCATGGCGTGCGACCTACCTAGAATCAAAAAACAAGGATGGAGTCATCAATTATCTCTGTCAAATCCCTTTAGACTATCCAACCGGGACGCAGGTGGTGTACAGTTGTTTGGGATACATCCTGCTTGGAAAGGTGATCGAGCGCCTAACAAACGAACCGCTGGACACTCTTGCCCAAAAGTGGATTTTTCAACCGCTTGAAATGAACTGGACACGGTATAATCCGCTACCAGCGTGGAGGGACCGATGCGCGGCGACGGAGAACTCCAACTACTTTGAAAAACGGATGGTGGACTATCAGCCGCATGATTGGCGAGAGGGCGTTATCGTTGGTGAGGTGCATGATGAAAATGCCCATTTTCTCGGCGGGGTTTCGGGGAATGCGGGGCTGTTCTCTACTGCTATGGATATTGGGAATTTTTGTCAAACATTAATTAATGGAGGAGACAGTGTCTTGACTACCGTGAGCATCGACCGGCTGGCAAATGTTCATACGGCGGGGTTAAACGAATCACGCGGCCTTGGCTGGATTATATTAGAGGATGGTTCGCTCTACCATACCGGGTTTACGGGAACTTCGATCCGAATCAATTTGGAAAGAAAGATATTCGCCATTCTGTTGACAAATCGCGTTCATCCCAATGCGTCGCGGCCCGGGATCATCGATTTTCGGACCAAATTTTATCAGTCTATTTTTGAGACTTAAGGCGCTACTATGGGGTAGGAACGTTGATTTTTTAAGTTATGTTTGACCGATTAAAAAATAGATTAAAATTTCAGATTGAACAGTTGTTGTTACATGGTGCACACGCACGATTACTATTCGTTGCATCACTGGTTGGCTTGGTTGCTCTAGGCGGTGGTCTGATAGTACGAGCAATGGATGCTAGCTTTGATGGGCACATAACGGCAATCTGGTGGGCGTTCCTACGTCTGACAGATCCAGGATATTTGGGAGATGACGAGGGACTAGCACGTCGGCTAGTCTCAACGGCGTTGACTGTGCTTGGATACGTCCTTTTCATGGGATCATTGATCGCAATTTTGACGCAGTGGCTTAATCAGAAGATCCGCAATTTTGAGCGCGGACTTACCCCAATTGTGCGACGCAACCATATTCTGATTTTAGGATGGACGAACCGCACGCCCGCTATTGTGGACGAATTAATGCGCTCTGAAGGCCGTGTTCGTCGCTTCCTCAAACGGCGCGGTGCGCGTGGATTACATGTAGTCATCTTATCCGATGATGTAAGTCCGGAACGCACAATGGAATTGCGCCGAGCACTTGGGCCCCTATGGAATGCTCGGAAGATTACATTTAGATCGGGTGTGCCGCTGCGAATAAAGCATCTGGAACGGGTGGATTTCCAAAATGCAAGTGCCATCATTCTGCCGGGTGCTGATTTTGCCTATGGCAGTGCAAACGAATCGGATACACGCATTGTTAAAACGGTATTATCAATAGCCAGTCAACAGCGAACCCCTCAAAAGAAACCCCTACCTCTACTGGTGACGGAATTGTTCGATCCCACCAAAGTACAGATTACACAAAGCGCTTATCGAGGCATTCTGGAGATTTTAGCTAGTGACGTGTTTATTACGCGATGTATGACGCAAAACGTGCGTCATCCGGGATTATCACATCTATTCCACCAGATTTTGTCCCATGGGCATGGGAATTCCATTTATATTCGTACGTTTGCAGTGCCAACGGACTCCCGTTTTGGCGATTTAGCAGGTGGGTGTCCAAAGGCGGTTTTGCTAGGCGTAGTGCGTCTTCACGGTGGGACATTCCGCTCTATGCTCAATCCGCATCCGGATCTGATTTTGGAACCAGAAGATCGCCTAGTCTTTTTGGCACGAGAGTACGAAGATTGTGAGATCTTGAAAAACGTGTCCCCAAAACAGTCTCTCCCTCAAACTCAGCGAGTACTTCAGACTCGTGGTAAAGGAAAGCGACGCATCTTAATTTTGGGTTGGAATCACAAAGTCGCAGCATTGCTCAAAGAGTTGGATACCTATCTTCATGAACACTTTGAGGTCTCGATCATGTCCCTCATACCTTCGTTAGAAAGAGAAGCGGAACTGGAGCGAACAGGGATTGACTATCAACGCGTAAGCATAACCCATTGCGAGGGCGATCATACCTCTCTATCAGATCTGGAAGTGGTTGCCCCGAACACCTACGATAATGTGGTAATTTTGGGGAGTGACTGGTTAGAAACGTATGAAGAATCCGATGCGCGGGCGATTGTAGGACATCTAGTGCTTAAGAACATACTCAAAGAAAGCACCCGAAAGCCTGAAATTTTGATAGATTTGAATGATCCCGACAATGTGGGGCTGTTGCAAGACGAAAATACCGAGGTATTAGTCACACCGATGATAGCTAGCCATGTACTAGCGCAAGTCGCCTTACGCAGAGAGCTAAATGTAGTTTATGCAGAATTGTTTGGTGCCGGTGGGGCAGAAATCTGTTTTCGTCCGGCTATAGACTATGGCATAGTGGAGCAAAAGGTGGACTTTGGGAAACTCAAGGGTATATCAGCCAGCTATGGTGAAATTGCGGTTGGGTTTCGCATGGGAGACGGGTCGATTGAACTAAATCCGGCACAGAGCAGAACCTACCTGCTGAAGAGAACAGATGACCTTATTGTATTGGCTCGGGAGGAGGCAGCATGAAGAGCTGGCAAGAGATTCTTGATATGTTGAGAAAGAATCTTGTTTCTTTAGGGGATGTAACGATAACACCAGCCGTTCTGATAACAGTGGTGTTGATTTTGTTAGGGGCATTTTGGGTGTCGCGCTTGTTACGGGGTATGTTGCGGCGCAATGTGTTTAGACGGACGCACCTGAATATAGGCGTACAGGAGAGCATCCTCCGTATATTGCACTACATCATAATGCTTCTGGGAGTCTTTATTGCTGTACAACAGGTTGGGGTTGACCTGACAACCTTGGCTGCGATAAGTGCGGTGTTGATGGTTGGAATCGGTTTGGGGTTACAGAATATTACCAGCAACTTCATCAGCGCAATTATTTTATTGTTTGAACGTCCCGTGCAGGTGGGCGATTTTGTGGAAGTAAGTGGTATTCAGGGCCGTATTCGAGCGATAAAAACACGCAGTTCCGTAGTTGAAACGCTGGATAATGTGTCTATCATTGTGCCCAATTCAAATTTCATAACCGATAACGTAACAAACTGGAGCTATCGAGATTCAAAAGTGCGTATCCATGTCTTTGTCGGTGTGTCTTACGGCTCAGATGTTGACTTGGTCGCAGAGACTCTGTTGCGCGTAAGCCGTTCCCATGAAGAGGTGTTACTGAATCCCGAACCGGCAATACAGTTTTTGGAATTTGCGGACAGTACACTCAATTTTGATCTGCTAGTTTGGATCAATGATGCCTCCCGTCAGTATTCTATAAGGAGCGACCTGAATTTCGCGGTCGTAAAAGCGTTTCGGGAGCAAGGTATTACTATTGCGTTTCCACAGAGAGATTTACACATCCGAAGCGCTGTGCCAATTGAGCTTAACCAAAAAGACTTGAATCAATCATGAAAATCAGCGCGACTCGATTATGACTGAAGTCGGTTTAACAGTTTTAGTTAGAGAACGATTGGAACTCCTTGCGGGGCGATCCATCGGGTTAATCACCAACCACACCGGCGTGGACTCACAGTTTCGGAGTAACTTGACGCTGTTTGCCGAGCACCCGGAAGTTAAACTTACGGCGCTGTTTAGTCCTGAACATGGTATAGCGGGAAGCGCACAAGCTGGAATCCATGTTGCGTCTGAAAACGGCAAGAGGCAACATATACCAATTCATAGCCTCTATGGGAAGACGCGAGAGCCAACAGCGGAGATGCTCGCTGGGATTGATGCATTGGTATACGACATCCAAGATGTCGGTTCTCGTTTTTACACCTATATCTCAACGCTGCTTCGATCGATGAATGCAGCTGCAGCCAATAGTGTGGACTTCATTGTCCTTGACCGTCCAAATCCGATCGGTGGTGATCGCGTTGAGGGGAATCTACTCCAGCCAGCGTTCCAATCCTTCGTCGGGGAGACCACGCTTACGATCCGTCACGGCATGACTGTCGGTGAGCTCGCACAATTTTATAGCGCAGAACTTGATTCTATGCCCTCATCTCGGTTGCATGTTGTTCCGATGCACGGTTGGCAGCGGGAGATGTGGTACGACCAGACCGGGTTGCCGTGGGTGCCACCCTCACCGAATATGCCGACTGTTGAGACCGCAACGTTGTATCCCGGCACCTGCCTAATCGAAGGCACTAACCTGTCCGAAGGACGTGGGACGACCAAACCGTTTGAATGGATCGGGGCACCGTGGATAGATCCAGAGAGATGGGGGGACACGCTTAACAATCTGTGCCTCCCCGGTGTCCACTTCCGTCCAATCCACTTCACTCCTACCCTTTCCAAACATGTGGATAAGGGCTGCCACGGGGTACAGGTTCATATCACAGATCGGGACAAGGTAAAACCGGTTGATGTTGGTGTGCATCTTATCGCAACTGCTCAACACCTCCACCCAGATCAGTTTGAATTTATAGAGAATAGTGGAGGATACTTCTTTGATCTGCTGGCTGGAACCGATACGCTTCGACTGAGATTGATGGCGGGTGAATCGGCTAGTGAAATTGTTGAATCTTGGCAGCCCGAGGTGGAGGAATTTACCGAGCGGTGTCGTCCCTATCTGCTTTACGATTGAAGTTGTAGGGAACGCAGATCTGCGTTCTACACCCACTCAGTTTGGGTGTTAAGACATGAATCTCGACTTACAAATACCTGATTTACAATCATGCAATCCTTCTATCAGCTTGTGCAAAAACCGACGAAAAAAGTCATCGGATTAATGTCCGGCACCTCTGTCGATGGCGTTGATGCCGCCCTTGTCGAGATACGGGGACACGGTTTAGACACCCAAGTTGAGCTGATTGGATTCCATTCACACCCCTTTGCGTTGCCAGCCAGGGAACGTATCTTCGATCTCTTTCAGCCAGAGACAAGCAGCATTGACGAAATTTGTCAGATGAATTTTCTTATTGGGGAAATTTTCGCAGAGGCGGCACTATCAGTAGTTCGCGATGCTCGGTTGGGGATGGAGGAAATAGATCTAATCGGCTCACATGGGCAGACGGTTTATCACCTGCCTCCACAGACAGGGGCTCAGTACATCCCATCAACATTGCAGCTTGGTGAACCGGCGGTCATTTCATATCACACAGGCATCCCGACAATCGCAAACTTCAGGGTGGCAGACCTCGCAGCGGGAGGACAGGGGGCACCGCTTGTGCCGTATGTCGATTTCCTGCTGTTTCGTCAGCCAGATCGGACGGTTGCGCTGCAAAATATCGGCGGCATCTCCAATGTGACGCTCATACCCGGCGGTGCCACAGGATCCGATGTCCTTGCCTCCGACACAGGACCGGGGAACATGATTATTGATTCGGTTATGGAAATTCTTACCGATGGAGAGGAGAAGTACGATAACGCGGGGCAGTTTGCTGCACAGGGGAGCATTTGCGAGTCGCTGCTGGAAGAGTGGTTGGGACACCCCTTTATTAGCGCACCTCCGCCTAAGACAACAGGACGTGAGACGTTTGGTAGGCAGTTTGCACATCAAGCGATTAAACAGGCGCAAGACCAGAACGTGGGGCAGGCAGACTTAGTTGCCACCTTGACAGCGTTTACAGCGGAGACAATCTTCGACTACTATCGTCGATTTCTATTCCCGCACTGTTCCGTCGATGCAATCTATATCAGCGGAGGAGGGGTTCATAATCTTACTTTGATGGAACACCTTAAAACGCTATTTCAACCTATTCCACTCCTACCTATTGATTCCATCGGTTTCTCAAGCGATGCAAAGGAAGCGATTGCTTTTGCCGTCCTTGCCAACGAAGCAGTACACGGACATCCGACAAACCTACCTCAAGTCACAGGGGCATCGCAACTGATGGTGCTTGGGACATTCTCTCCTGCCTGAAGTCGTGTGGCTGGCAAGCAAAGAAACCGAGTTTTCAAGAAAAAAACTCGGTTTCTCTGTTCGTCTTGCGATTTCCTTCTTTACGAGCCGAGATTTCTAACGACTGTTGTTCAACCCCTACCGGGGAAGGTAAGCTCGGCAACACCGGATTTGTCCAACTCCCCTTTGCCAAGTTCGATCATTTTGTCATACTGATTCTTGGTCGCTTCAGCGAGTGGGAGGTTCAAGCCAGCGGCTTCGGCGAGGTCAAGCGCGATTCCCGAATCTTTGGACGCATGTGCTGCGGAGAAGTAACACTCGTGGTCGCGAGCCTCCATATCTTCGCCATCGGTTTCTAAGACGCGGGAGTTTGCCCCGGTTTGGGCGAACACTTCTTGCAGCATCCCCAAATCCAACCCAAGCGCAGCGCCGAGTCCAAGTCCTTCCGCTAAGCCTGCGGTGTTGATATTCATCACCATATTCACGAGTGCTTTAACTTGGGCAGCCTGTCCCGCTTCACCGATGTAACGGAGAGAAACGCTCATTGAATCGAGGATCGGTTTGGCATCGTTGAAGACGCCCTCCTTCCCACCGCACATCAGATATAGTGTGCCTTCCCGTGCTTGGGTGATACTGCTCGCCATACACCCCTCAAGGCTCGACGCGCCGTGCTTCTCTGCAAGCTGTTCGACATCTACATGCACCTGCGGCGAGATTGTCGCACAGTTGATAAATGTCGTTCCGCTTGCCCCTTTGAGCAGACTATCGTCCGCATCCTCTGAGAAGATCTGTCGCATCGCGTTATCGTCCGTAACGACGGTGATGATGTAATCCGCCAGTTCCGTCACGCGTGCAAGCCGATCCGTTGCCTCTGCGTCAATCTCATCGCCGAGCGATGTCGCACGCTCTCCATCCGCATCGTAAACAGCGACGACCGAAAATCCTTCATCATTTAAGTGGCGTGCGATGTTTGCTCCCATCCTGCCCACGCCTACAACGCCGATTTTGTAATCTGAATTTGCCATGTTTTGTCTCCTAGAATCATTTATAGTGAATTATCAAAATATGTAGACACTTTCGCTCCCCCTGTTTGGTAGGCGCTGTTTCTAACTGCGCTGGTACAGAGTGTCCAAGTAATTCTAAAGTTCACCATAGTTATGCCCAGAAAATAGAGGGAGTTTAACATAGTTCCGAAAAAAATTACAGCGAAAAGGGAATGTTGCTAAATCCGCAGCTGCCCATTCCCGTAGACGATGTACTTATAGCTCGTCAGTCCTTCAAGCCCCATGGGACCCCGGCAGTGCAGCTTTTGTGTGCTGATACCCACTTCCGCGCCGAGTCCAAATTCGTAGCCGTCAGTAAAGCAGGTGCTCGCATTGACATAAACTGCTGCGGAATCAACTTCCTTGAGGAACCGTTGTGCCGTAGTGTAGTTCTCCGTTACGATCGTGTCCGAGTGGTGCGAACCGTAGGTTTCGATATGTTCTACCGCTGCGTTGAAGTCCGAGACAATTCGGATCGATAGGATATAATCGAGGTATTCTGTTTTCCAATCTTCCTCCGTGGCGGCTTGGAGGTTTGGGCAAATCGCGCGTGTTTGCTCACAGCCACGCAGCTCAACTTCCTCGGCGGCGAATTTTTCGCACATTGATGGAAGAAAATCAGGAGCAATTTTTTCATGCACAAGCAGGGTTTCCATTGCGTTGCAGACGGCGACCTTATACCCGCTCTTAGCATTGATACAGATTGCCTCTGCCATCTCAATATCAGCTGCCTGATCAACGTAAACATGGCAGATTCCGTCCGCGTGGCCAAGCACCGGAATTTCCGACTGTTTCATGAGATAACGGACTAACTCATAGCTCCCGCGCGGTACGATAAGATCAATCAGGTCAGGCAGTGCGATCATCTCGTGGACAGCCTGGCGATCCGTAATATCTACGAACTGGACCGCCCCCGGTATCCCTTCTCTTTCGGCGGTTTCGCTCAAAATCTTGGCAAGTGCGGTGTTAGAATGAATCGCCTCGGACCCACCGCGCAAAATAACACCGTTCCCGGACTTGATACACAGGGCAGAAACCTCTACAGTGACGTCTGGACGCGATTCATAGATGACGCCGACTACCCCGATTGGAACGCTCACCCGTCCTATCTGTAGACCGTTGGGACGCTCCCGAATATGTAATACTTCTCCAATTGGATCCGGTAGCGCAGCAACCTGCCTCAAATTATCCGCCATTCGTGCAATTTTCTGCTCATCTAACTCTAGTCGCTGCATCAGCGGCTCGGCAAGTCCCGTCTTTTGCCCTTCTTCCAGATCAATCCGGTTCGCTTCTTGAATTTTATCCTTGAATGTCAGGATACTATTCGCCATCGCCAACAGTGCGCCGTTACGCGCATCAACGGAAGTTTTGGACAGTGTGCGTTTGGCAGCCTTGGCAACTTGGGCTTTTGAGCGGATCATCTCCTGAATTGTTTGGTTCATAACATGTTATCTCCTTATCCTACAGCTGCATGAAAGTATTGAAAATATTTCTGGTCGGGATTAGCCAGCGAACAAGAACCCCAGGTAAATGCCTACACCGACTAAGACGAGGGCTACGCCAATAACGGCGACCACGATTTTCCACGTCAAACTGCTCGCTCCTTCTTCCCGCTCCGATGTTTCCCAGAATACCCTCTCTTCTTGCGTTGCCTGTTGGTCCTCTTCTGGTGCATCGGTCTCTCCTGCAACAGGGGCTGCTTCAGGTTCCGGTGAGAACGCTTCTGTCTCGTCCGGTGATTGGGAAGTCTTTTGCGAGTCGTCATCATTTCGCGTGGAATCAGCAGCAGATGCTTTTCCCTCGGAATCTACCTCTGGTTGGACACTTGACTGGCTTGAGGTGGTTTTTTCGTCGGTAGTCTCTGTAGATGCAGGTGGATCGTCTGCCGCTGATGAAGAGTCAGGTTGCAGATCTGATGGTATGGACTCGTCCGAACCTGCTTGAGGCTCCGCTGGATCACCTGAAGGATTCACATTTTGATCTACGTCCGCTGCTTGTTCCTTCGCGTCCTGCGATGCTGACTGCTTGCCTGACCACATCGCCTGACGTTGCGCCTTGATTTTCTCTTGCAACGCCTGTTTTTCTTTTTCACTCAACTGCACAACAGTTACCTCCTGAAAAACACTCGATATACTCTCCGCTATTCGTCGGAGATTTTCTCAATTTTAACAACCGTTCCATCACTCACCTGTTTGAAGTTCTTTGGCTCACCAAGCAACCTGCCAACAACATTGACAGGGCTCGCGGGACGAATCTCCGTGCCTCGGCTCATCGGGGTGGGACCAAAGAAGATACAGAACGCCGTGCCGGGGGGCCAATAGGCAAGTTCGCCCAATTCTACTACCGCTTGTGCATTATCTGTCTCCGCGTTTATAGGGATGGAAAAGTAGATCTCATCACCCCACATATTCCCAGGCCCCTCAATCGGTAACGCGTCCCAGATCTGCTGCGCCGTGCGCGATTGATTCAATTCTGCTTCCATGACAACAGGTACAGCAGTGATTCTTATCCGCCGTTGCGGCATGAGGATCCTCCAAGGTAGAATAGGGTGAAGTCCCATTTGCTGTTGACTTACGGGATGCTTTTTTGCGATAATAGGTAACCAGCAAGATTTAATTCTATCATAAGCCGTTAAGGATTCTCAACACAAAAAAATAGTTCAGGTAGGAGGAAACATAATGAGGCTGCGGGACCGTGTTGCAATTATAACAGGCGGCGGACAGGGAATTGGTCGGGCAACCTGCCTGCTGCTCGCAAAAGAGGGCGCGAATATCGTTATTGCAGAACATAACTCGACCACGGCAGAGGCTGTTGGAAAGGAAGTCGAAGCTCTCGGTGTGCGCAGTCTCGCCCTCCAGACCGATGTCTCGGATGGCGGGTCGGTACGCTCGATGGTGAGTCAAACGCTTGACGCTTTTGGACGGATCGATATTCTGGTAAATAATGCAGGAATTTTTAGTTACACACAGGTCGAAGAGTGTACTGAAGAGGAGTGGGATCAAATAATGGCGGTCAACCTCAAGGGACCGTTCCTGTGCGCTCAGGCAGTGATTGATACAATGAAAAAGCAGAAATCCGGCAGAATTATCAGCCTCGGTTCCTTAGCGGGTCAAGTCGGTGGACTTGTTGCGTCTGCACCGTATTCTGCTTCTAAAGCTGGCGTTATGTGCCTGACGAAATCGTTGGCTCGCGCGCTCGGACCGCACAACATCACAGTTAACGCGATCGCTCCCGGCGTCGCCGCGACGGACATGACAACGAACCATCCGGATTTAACGGCACAAATGGTGCTGGGTCGGGTTGGCGAACCGGAGGAAATTGCAAATGCGATTCTGTTTCTGGCCTCTGATGAAGGTTCATACGTGACAGGCTTCACGCTTAATGTTAATGGGGGCATGTTCATGTCGTCTTGACACCCCTTGAAATTCAACAATGTTTTTCATACAATCAAAGTAGGCGGGGCATCTTGTCCTGCTCTATACCTTTAGAAATTTAGGAGAAAAGATGCAAATCGCAAATAGACTAAAACGGATTCCACCTTATCTGTTTATCGAACTACGGAACAAAATTAACCAAGCAATTGCCGATGGTATTGATGTCATCAGCTTGGGAATCGGCGATCCGGTGGAGCCAACGCCACAGCCGGTAATCGACGAACTCTGCCGCACTGCGGCTGATCCTGCAAACCATCGATACCCAACGGACGAAGAGAAGGGGATGTTCGCATTTCGCAAGGAAGTCGCTGATTGGTATGCTGAACGGTACAGCGTTGGACTGGATCCTGAGGAGGAAGTGCTTGGATTAATCGGATCGAAGGAGGGCTGCCACCATTTTATTCTCGCTGTTGTAAACCCCGGTGAGACAGTCTTAATGACAGATCCCGGCTATCCGGCATATCGTGCGAGTATCTTCATGGCTGACGGCGCACCTTACAACGTTCCAATCACTGGGGAGAGTGGTTTTCTACCCAAGCTCGCCGATGTTCCGTCGGACGTCGCTAACGAAGCGACGGCGATGTTTTTGAATTATCCGAACAACCCGACAGGAGCAACTGCAACCCCTGAATTCTTTGCTGAAGTGGTTGACTTTGCTAAGAATTACGATATCGCTGTGTGTCATGATAACCCGTATAGCGAAATCGTCTTTGAAGGTGAAGAGCCATTGAGCTTTCTTTCCACACCGGGCGCCAAGGACGTCGGGGTTGAACTTAACTCCTTGTCGAAACCGTTCAACATGACCGGCTGGCGAATTGGAATGGCAATGGGAAATGCAGAATTGATTTCGGGGATGGCCAAAGTTAAAGGGAATACGGATTCAGGTATTTTCAACGCAATTCAATACGCTGGAATTGCTGCCTTGACTGAGTGCCGCAATAACATTGAGCAAATGATGCCCATTTACACTAACCGCCGTGAAAGGGTCCTAAACACCTTCAAAGAACTTGGCTGGACTGACTATGATGTACCAAAGGGGACATTTTACCTCTGGCTGCCGACACCTGACGGGATGAATTCTATAGATTTTGCGACGTTGATGTTTGAAAAGGCTGCAGTCGTGATTGCACCTGGAGCATCTTACGGTGAGTATGGGGAAGGATATTTTCGACTGGTTTTGACGGTCCCGGATGATCGGTTGGACGAGGCGTTGGATCGGATAAGAAAGGCATTGAGCTGATCACACTGTAACAGCGCGCCTAACTTCTACCCATCCGAGGGAGGTTAGGGAAGAATAGGGAGTAAGTAATATTGGTTGGTCCTATCTGCGTGATTCTTGGGGCTTATCAGTTTTCTGAACCTTGTAGCTACATATCGAATCCCCAGACGGCATGTGGCATTCTCGCTCAACTGGCACATTAAGTAGCCGCTGTAACAGGGATAGTTCAAGCTGACACAGTTGGGGATATTTCTTTGCAATAGAGTCGAGGGCACAATTGTGTTCTTTAAGAATATAGGCGTTTGGCGTTTCTGCGACCTCTACCTGATAACCCTCTTCATCCAAGAACGCGGCGAGTACTTTGATTTTTTCGTCTAAAGTTTTACCCTCGATATTGTCAAGGCACATCTCAATTTTCGTTTCCATCTGATATTCAAGGAGTTGGTTGACTTTTTCTGCGCCGTCGATCACCACTAGTGCATCCAGAGTACCCAGTGCAAATCGCGGGTAGTCGTTCGGAAATAGACTCTCCTTGGCTTCCGAGGTAAGTTTATATATGTAGACAGGCCTACCGCGGCTAATTTTTTCACGATAGTGCTGAATATAGCCCTCTCGCTCCAAGATGGAAAGATGTTGCCGCACTGTCATCGAATGGAGATCTAACTCCTGAGCAATTTCTCCGGCTGTCATACCGTGGTTTTTTTTCAAGAGTTCGACGATTGCGCCGCGTGTGTCTTTTGGTACTGATTTCATCGTTTTACCTTTCCGGCTTTTGGTCGTGAACATGCTTTAGCTCCCGCACATTCCTATTTCCCCAAAATTCCTTGACTAGGCAAAAATATCGGCTAACTATCCCTTCCTGTATAACTTTATTTAGATTATATCAGAAAAATAGCATATTTACAAGTCAAAATAGGTTTTTTAAGTTATTTACTTGACAAAACATAAAATATCGTGTTACTATTCCGCTAATTCAATGCTAAAGCCGGTCACAATAAGGTAGTCCAACAGCCTTTTAGGAGAACGAAGTAAATGACAACAAGGGCAGATGAAACGGTCGGTGGAACGTTCAACCAGAGCCTTGTTGAAGCGCCGATTGACGAGACGGAGAACTATGAAAGTGATAGCGAGTGGTCAACTTCGTCAGAAGATGAGACGCCAACACTCCAAATCGATGCGTTAAGCACTTGGCTGCAAACAGTTTCGCAGCACGGTCTCTTGTCTAGGGAGGAAGAGATTGAACTTGCAAAGCGGATTGAACAAAACGATGAGAGCGCGCGGGACGAGTTGATTCAAGCGAACTTGCGCTTGGTGGTTTCGGTTGCAATGAAGTATCGAGGACATAACGTTCCTCTTGAGGATCTGATCCAAGAGGGGAATATTGGCTTGATGCGTGCAGCGAGTAAATTCGACTATCGGAAAGGGTTTAAGTTTAGCACTTATGCTATATGGTGGATTCGGCAGGCGATAATGCGGACACTCGATAACTGTTCGCGATCGATTCGCCTGCCGTCTTATGTCGTTGCGAAGGCGAGCAAATTCGACTCGGCGTATGCACATCTCAGCCAAACACTCCATCGTGAACCAACGATTGAGGAACTATCAGAGGTCCTTGAGTTGAGCGATAAACAGATTGAAGATCTTCTGTTACTCAATTCGGGCACAGTCTCACTAGAATTACCACTCAACGACGAGAAAAACGCGACGACTTTGAGCGATCTGATTGAGGATCCCCAAGCGAATCCAGAAGCTGGTCCAATTGCGGCTTTGGTCGAAGAGAATTTGGTGGATGCACTCCTCAGTAAATTGAAAGAGCGCGAGCGTGAGGTAATCAAGATGCGCTTCGGTCTTGAAGATGGCGAAGAAAAAACTTTGCGTGAAATTGGGGAGAAGATGGATGTTACGCGGGAAAGAATTCGGCAGCTGGAAATTGAGGCAATCGCACGGATTAAACGCCTGTACGATGAGGCTGGGGAACTTCGAATTCGGAAGGAGGCTTCAAGTCGTCCGGCTGCGTAGCAGCTACTAACATTAAGGAGAGGTAATGAAGAATCTATTGAGTAAATTAAAGTCGAAAGAACTCCAAACTGCAGAGGAGCCTGGGTTCTTGACTGTAACTGAGGGCGCTAAAGAGAAAATTCAATCGGTGATTGAAGACCAAGGGATGGAAGTTGATGGACTGCGGATTAGCATCAATGGTCGCTCCGCCTCAGCGTTTGAGTATGGGTTAGGTCTTGAATTTGAACCCAACCCAGAGGATGTGGTGGTTGACTGCGGTGAATTCAAGGTTTTTATGGACCCGGAAAGTGCCGACAACCTAAAGGGAGCGACTATCGATTATGTAGAAGACCTCAATTCGAGCGGTTTCAAGATTGATAATCCAAACACACCTGCATGGGATAATCCTAAGGCGCAAGCCATTCAGGAACTCATTGATGAACGGATTAATCCTGCTGTTGCATCGCACGGTGGGCACATTGACCTGTTAGACGTTACAGATGATTCGATCTACATTCACATGGGAGGCGGCTGCCAAGGCTGTGGCATGGCGAATGTTACCCTGAAGCACGGTATAGAGGGGATGATCCAAGAGCATTTCCCGGAAATAAAAAATATAATCGATACCACTGATCATGCAGCCGGAGACAACCCCTACTACCAACCGAGCAAAGAATAGAACAGCAATAGCGTCCGCTAATTGGTTAACTCTCTGGTACAAATGCAGACGACTAAGAGTTTGGGCATTATCCATACAGTCTACTCTCGAAGCGCAAGCACCACCCACCAACCGTTCTGCTCAAAAGTAGCCTGTGACTGATGATTTATCGGTGATATACAAAAAATCCCAAAATAACTCTTTGTAGGAGCAGATTAAGGTGGCTGCTTGGTTATTCCGGAGGGTCAAACTGACGATGAAACGTCCCGGAGCAATATTACTCATATCCTGCTACGAACTTGGGCATCAACCAATCGGCCTTGCTTCTCCGCTTGGATTTCTTGAACGTGCTGGATATGTGCCAGAAGTAATAGATATTGCTGTTGAAACCTTAGATGTTGAGAAAGCTGCCCGCGCAGAATTTGTTGGGATTTGTGTCCCAATGCATACTGCGCTCCGTCTTGGTGTGCATGTTGCAACCCGCCTTCGCAGAATCAATCCGACCTGCCATATTTGTTTCTACGGTCTCTATGCTTCACTGAACGCTGCATACCTGCTGCATCATCATGCTGATTCAGTCATCGGTGGCGAATATGAGGCCCCCATGGTTAAATTAGTTAAGTCCCTTGCAGCTGGAAAGCAGATCAAGATCGTGGGGGTTCTTCAATGCGAAGATCTCAAATCGCTTCAAGATAATCCTGAATTCAATTCCCTCCTGAAACCTCTACACTCTAAGGCAAGTGTGTTTAAACGGCGTAGCGATTGGTCTACCGAATCTCTCGACGTGCCCAGCCGAAAGCGATTGCCACCCCTTGATAGGTATGCACGCCTTGAACAGGATGGTGTTGCACATCTCGCCGGTTATGTTGAAGCAAGTCGTGGATGTAAACATCTCTGCTTCCACTGTCCCATTCCTCCAGTTTATGAAGGCAGATTTTCCATCGTGCCGAAAGAGGTCGTGCTGGCGGATATTCGTGCCCAAGTTAATGCCGGGGCAGCACATATCACATTCGGCGATCCTGATTTCCTGAATGGCCCCACACACGCACTCCGGGTTGTTCAAGCCGTACATGAAGAGTTTCCAGACCTGACCTTCGACTGTACAACCAAAATTGAGCATCTCCTGAAGCACCGTTCTATCTTGCGTGAGCTCCGCGACTGCGGCTGTATTTTTATCGTTTCTGCCGTCGAATCGCTCAACGACACAGTGCTTGACAATCTCAAGAAAGGACACACACGTGCGGATGTTTTTGTCGTTGTCGATCTTTTGAAAGAGGTTGGAATCGCACTGAGGCCCTCGCTTGTCCCATTCACACCGTGGGAAACCCTCGATAGCTATCTGTATATGCTCGACTATGTTAAGAACAGTGGACTAATTGATCACATTGATCCTGTGCAATACACAATTCGGTTGCTTGTTCCCCCGGGTTCCTCGCTGCTTGGCCAACCATCAATACAACCTTACCTTGACCAGCTCGATCAGGAATCCTTCACCTATCGCTGGGTCCATCCCGATCCACGCATGGATGAACTACAGAAAGCAGTTGCTATCGCCGTAGAGAGCGCAGCGCGGATCAATGAGGATCCGTTTGTAACCTTTAATCGCGTGCGTCACCTTGCTTGTGCTGCGATCGGTAAAGAAGAATCAGCTATCACACTTCCGACAGACTTTGAACCTAATCGAAGACGGCCGCCTCGGCTGACTGAAGACTGGTTCTGCTGAGCGGAACCAACCCAGGGTCAGTTGGCCCCGCTCAATCAACGCGATTTAAGCCATTAATTTCTCAATCTCATCGATTGTCTTCGGTACAGCCGCGGTCAGGACTTCACAACCGGATTCAGTTACCAGAATATTGTCCTCAATTCGGACACCGATTCCCAGATATTCCGGTGGGACGTTTTCGCTCTCAAGATCGATATAGAGCCCCGGCTCGACAGTCATTACCATCCCCGGTTGAAAGGTTTTGTATTCCTCTCCTTCTCGCGTCTTCGCCATGTCGTGGACCTCTACCCCCAGCATGTGCCCGACACTGTGCATATAAAAGCGTCGATACTCCTGCTCCTCAATTAGCTTATCCTTCTCTCCAACCAACAAGCCCAATTTGAGCAGCGCTTCAGTCAACATCTCGACGGCATTCTGTACAGGATCACCAATCGAAACACCGGGACGAATGCTTTCAATAATTTTACACTGTGCCTCAAGCACCGCTTGGTAGACTGCACGCTGGGCATCGGTAAACTTCCCATTAGCGGGGAATGTCCGTGTTATATCGCCGCAATAGTATTGGTATTCACAACCTGCATCAATGAGCACCAAATCGCCATCCTGAATCTGACAGTCATTTGTCGTATAGTGTAGCGTCGTCGCGTTAGCACTGCTCGCTACAATCGTGAGAAACGCAGGACCCATGCCACCATTTTTCCGGTAGATTGAGTCGATTAGACTTTCTAACTCGTACTCATACATGCCGGGGCTGACCGCTCGCATCGCAGCCATGTGCGCTTCGACACTGATGTCTACCGCTTTGCGAATCCGCTTGAGTTCCACTTCATCTTTTATGAGACGCATTTCAGCAAGGAGGTCGGTGGGATCAATTAGGGTAGTTGGTCCCGTTCCCTCGCGCAAACGATGCCGCCTATATCCCTTGATGAGTTCGATAATCTTCTGACTAAAGGCTTCGTTCGCGCCGAACCCGTAGTAGAGCTGCTCTGCTTTCCCAATATATTCGGAGATCTTTTCGTCAAATTCCTCAATGGGATAGGCTTCATCCGCACCGAAGTGCTCTTTTGCACCTTCGACACCGACGCGTTTCCCTGTCCAAACCTCCTGTTCAGGGGCACGGGGACGGACAAATAAAACGTATTGATGTTGAGGGTGATCTGGGGCGAGGACACAAATGGACTCCGGTTCCTCAAAACCGGTTAGATAGTAGAAATTTGCGTCTTGGCGATATCTATATTCAGTCGAGTGCGTGCGCATCGCCTGCACCGCACTTGGAAAGATTGCGACACCTCCTGCTATTTTTTCCATAAATGCTTTACGTCTGTTTTTGTGCATATTTGCATTATCCTCCTTTGAACAAGCCTGTTTGGAACTGATCGACATTATAGCATAATCCACTCAAGCACTCGAATTGAAAAAGAAAACACACCGCGCGAAAATGGGAAAGGAAGGATACAGCATATCGTTTATACCCACTACCTTATTTCTCTAAGGCACATCTTTACATTGCAGGTTTTCGTCAGATTTGCTATAATGATCAAGAAAGGGATGACAGCTATAACATGAAAATCTATACGAAAACGGGCGATACTGGGGAAACTGGACTCTATGGTGGAACAAGGGTTTCTAAAGACGCGATACGTGTTGAGGCTTGCGGTACGGTTGATGAACTCAACGCTTGTATCGGGTTCGTGATATCTCAGATTCACGACAAGGAAATCAACGCAATCCTCCATCGCATCCAAAACGAACTCTTTAATATCGGAGCAGATCTTGCTACATTGGATACGCACCCAAAAGCAACAAGTCTGAGAACACCGCCTACCTTGACCACTGAATTGGAAAGTGAGATTGACCGATTTGATGCCCAGCTCCCACCCTTGAAAAATTTCATTTTGCCCGGCGGGTCAGCCGGCGGCGCAGGGATTCATCTCGCTCGAACTGTTTGTCGTCGTGCCGAGCGGTGTGTTGTCAACCTCGCTCGCGCAGAACCGGTGAATCCAGAGGTGCTTGTTTACTTGAACAGGCTCTCTGATCTGCTGTTTATACTTGCCCGCGTGGTTAATCACCGGTCAGGCGAATCAGAGCCGCTTTGGAAGTCAGAAACAGAACGCAGAAAACCTCAGTAGAAGAGCGTTATCTTTTCATCTATAGTTTGAGAAGGATCTGGATAGTCTTGATTGGTTAATATTGCATATCAAACCATAGTTACAACTCGAGTAAGGAGCAGGTATGAACAACTCAAAAATAGATCGCATCGAGTGTGTCCCACTTATCGGCACGCGGCCTCGGGAGGCGGGGTGTAATTCACGGCTACAGGTACATGGCTTGCATGTCAGACCGCCCATTGCACGCATTACCACCGATGATGGAGCGACCGGCTTCGGGTTGTCGCGTATGCCTGAGGAAGATGCCGCAGGGCTCGTCGGTACTCCCTTGAGCGAGGCGTTTGACTTGGAAAACGGTGTGAGTGATAGATTCCGCGTACTTGAATATCCACTTTGGGATCTCGCCGGAAAAATCACCGGAAAGCCGGTATATGAGATGCTTGGTGGAGAACCTGACGCGGATGGTGTTTTCCGCGCGCGCTGCTACGATACCTCGCTATACATTGATGATTTGCATCTAGCAGATGATAATGAAGCTGCCGCGCTAATTGCCGCTGAAGCATTAGAGGGAAAAGCGCGTGGACACAAAGCATACAAGATAAAGGTTGGGCGTGGTGCGATGCACATGCCGCTCCAACAAGGGACACATCGCGACATCCTGGTGATTCGCGCTGTCCGGAACGCTGTAGGTCCCGATGCCACAATCTTAATCGATGCTAACAACGGCTACAACCTGAATCTGACCAAGCAGGTGTTGGGTGAAACTGCCGAGGCGAAAGTGTACTGGATGGAGGAGGCGTTCCACGAGGACGGCAGTTTCTACGCCAATCTGAAGGAGTGGCTCAATGCGGAGGGGATAGGGACCAAGATCGCTGATGGGGAGGGCGGTGCTTCGCTCAACCTGCTTCAGTGGGCGGAAGAAGGATTGGTGGATATTATCCAGTACGATATCTTCCACCCGGGTTTCACCCGTTGGCTAGAACTAGGACCTCAACTTGACGAGTGGAATGTTGGATCCGCACCGCACCATTACGGGGGACATTACGGCAACTATGTGTCCTGTCACCTTTCGGCGGCGATCCAAGGGTTTGAGTTTGTCGAATGGGATGAAGCCGACACGCCCGGCTTAGATGACTCAGGGTATTCAATCTCTGATGGTCTGGTCAATGTGCCCAGTTCGCCAGGTTTCGGACTTAATCTAGATGAGGAGATTTATGTTCGGGCGGTGCAGGAAAACGGATTTGATGTTCGGGCGACATAATTCATGAATTAGAAGAGTTAGTAGGTGGGGATGTAGATCTGCATCCCCTACAAGTTGAATCTATTGCTACTTACAACTGTCGTGTCAAGGAGTATAGTTGTGCTGCCTTCACGGTTCCAACGCATAATTCACTACCACAGTAAGCACCCTGTAAAAAACTTGTAACCACAAGTCGGATTAGGTATAATCAACTATTAAAACCGCAAGCAGCCCAAGGTTCTTAGATAGATTAAAGCTGAAGGAGAATCGCCACGATGCACTTATGCCATAATAACAAACTGGGGTTCCAAATTCTGATTTGCTGTATCGTGATCCTCCTTGCGACCGTTAGTCCTGTACAAGCCCTTGATCGGTCGCGTCTCTTGACGATTGGGCTCTTCACCTCTGGGGTTGGTCTAAAATTTGGGAGCGCTATCGTTGCGAGCTCAGCACAGGACACCTACGATCAGTATCTATCCACTGGGATCCAGCGCGACATCATAAAGCATCGAGACGATTACCAAAGCCAACACAACCTGAGTCTTGGACTGTCTCGCACAGGGATGGGCCTTGTTGGACTTGCCGTGCTAGTATCGATCTTTGATCAATTTGCTTATATCTCCGAATCATCTGATTTTCGTTCAGGTAAGTTAAGTCTGAAATCAAGTTATAATCCTCAAAAACGCGAAGCTGCGCTCATCGTTCAGCGAAACTTCTGATATTATGACACCCATCGCCCCCCGATCATTAGCCCCTCTTATAACCATTATCTTAATGGGATTCTGGTTAGGCTGCACCGATAATCGGGATCTGTCCAATCCGCTGGACCCTCAAAATCTTCGGACGGCAGGATCACCAGTCGGTCTGGAACTCCTTCCTGGCGACGAGCAAGTAACCGTTTCGTGGACGGACACTGGACACGAAGGGGTTAGCGGGTACCGAATCTATCGGCGATTTACAGGCGATGCCAATTCGACCTTTGAATTTGTTGGAGAGGTCTTGGGTGAAAACGGCAATCGTCCAGAAACAGAGTTTGTTGACACTCAGGATTTAAAAAACGACCAGTTTGATGTGGTCAGTGGTGCACCCCACCGTTACATTTATCGAATCTCATATATTGATGCGGACGGAGTGGAAGTGCCCGATCCGAATGCGCCCCCGGCAGAGAGCGAAGAACCACGCCGAGTATGGCAAACCGCCAGCGCAACCCCAAGCATTGCCCCACCTGTTCCCAATGTCATTGTCGGCGATGATGTGGAAGATTTAACCGTGAAACTGTTTTGGCAGGATTATCAATTCCCCAATGATTTCGAAGCCTTTCGTGTGATTGTGTCGCAGCAGAGTTTGAGCGGCGAGTTTTTGCCATTTCGCCTCCGTGCCGAACTTCCGAAAGATCAACCGTACTTCTTTGATTTGGAGTTTGACCGGGATAACGCCGCTAAAATTTACCGTGTTGTTGCTGTGGACCGGTATGGCGTTGAAGGTGTAAAAGTGATTCAAGTTGCTTCTCCCAACCTACCGCCATCACCACCGAAAAACGTACGATTGGCGTTTGGTCTTCGAGGCGCTCGGTATGACGCCTACGTCGCTTGGTCAAAGAACAGAGAACCGGACATTGCAGGTTATCTAATCTATGCCACAAAGGAAGCAGGCGGCGGTCTCGTTATCGGGAAGGATCTGATTATTCGGCGAAGGCTTGATGCAAAAGATACGAGCGTGACATTTACCGGGGAAGAGTTTATTTTGGACCAGCAAGACCTTGTTCCTCGCCGATACTTTATCACAGCGTTTGATAGCACACCTCAACGCGACGGCAGTCGGGATGAAAGCGGGCTGGTTGAGGCACGATAGTAACTCTAATCCGCTTCAAGAAACAGACCTATAAGGATAAAATATGCACCTTTTGCAGAACACGCAGTATCGCCTTTGCTGGGCCGTTTGCTTGTTTATAACGATGACTGGAACATCTCTTTTTGGACAGAACCCACCGGTGACACAACTCGGTGTGATGCAAACTGCCGACACTTTGGGTAAAGGTGGCTACACGACCTCTTTTGGGATGCTTCAGGTTGATAGAAAACAACTGGATGTGACACCCGAGCAACCACAGCGCGTGATTATTGGCAATTTTGAGGGGTTACATAATGTCGAGTTTGAAGTTAATACCTTTTTAATACCTGCTCGACTGACCTATGGCATTGGTGAGCGATTGGATTTGCTCCTAGGAGCGACCTTCTCAACCGGCGGCACACGCAAGATTGTTCCAGATTTTTATCGGATTGGTGACACCTATGACGCAGAGCAATCGCTGGATCCGACGCAAGACCGACGGGTATATGAGCAATCCGTCTTTGATTTCGTCGTCGGATTGAAACATAACATCAAACCGGACGTGCAGGACGGCTTGCCCGGCATATCGATTGGAGGCGACGTACAGGTCGGATTTACCGCTGATGATCAACTCAACTCTGACAAGGAGTTCATCGATGCTTCACCTGCGGACAGCTTTCCGTTTATGGGCGTCAACACCTATTTGGTAGGGACACAGCGGTTTGGTCAATTTATGAGAGCACACGCAGGAATCGGTAGCTATCTCTCCTCCAAGTCACTCAAAGCGACGGATTCATTTCAACTACTCTGGCAGCTGGGGGTTGAATTTGCCTTCTCGGACAGCTTTTGGCTTGTGAGCGATTTTTCGCGGAGGCGGAATTTAAGTGGGATCACCATCAATGATCTGATCAGCGTTGGATTTCGATACAAACTTTCTGATACAGCAGCTTTTAATATCGGCTATGTAACGGAACCTGGCTTTCAATTTTATCTCACGGTTGGTGGCAGTAAGGAAAGTGTGATCCCAACAGAAGAGAGTGGAGATGACTTGCTGTTTTGACCAAACCAGCGGATAGATTTGTTTCGAAAGCTCATAGGAGAGGACAATACCAATGTTATTCAAATTCTGGTTTCGCCGATTTCGCCGGGCCAGCCGTAATCGTCACATGCGGCGCATCACGGTGGCAGGCCTTATCGTTCTAAGCGCTATCGCTCTCAATGCTGCATGTTTCTACTTTTTTGAAAAGGCAGTGAAGGCAGAATTAACGCTTTGGGATTCTGTTTGGCTCAGTTTTACGACCATCACAACTGTTGGATATGGGGATCTCGCCGCATCAACGGTCGGGGGAAGGGTAGCAACAATGGTCTTGCTATACGGAGTTGGGCTAGCTACATTCCCCTATGTGATTACTCAGATTGTGGACACAACTGTGGAAAGAAATAATGATCGCCGTCGCGGATTGATTGATTGCCGTGACCTTGTAGAAAGTCATATCATTATCGTCAACTACCCCTCTGAATTGAGGGTAGCTTCAATAATAGAGCAGCTTTCATCGGATGTAGTAACAGCACACCGCCCCATTGTTATCTTGGCGAATGGCGTGGAAGAATTGAGCTTCAACCGTTCTGATGTTTACTTTGTCCGAGGTGCACCATTAGAAGAAGAATCGTGGAAGCGGGCAAACATTGAGATGGCATACGCGGTCCTCATCCTCGCACCCGAAGCCGAGGAACACGTGGCAGATTCGATCACGGCATCGACAATTTCACTCATCGAAACACTCCATCCAGATATCCGGACGATTGCAGAATGCACTAGTATTCAACACTTGGCAATTTTCCGGTCTTTCCGATGTGATGCTGTTATTCCCACGAATAATATTGCCGCGAAGGTGTTGGCACAAGAGGTGCGCGATCGTGGACTTGCGCTCGCGGTCCGGGAACTGTTGACTGATGCAGAAGGGAGTGAGCTGTATAGCGAAGCTATTGAGATTGATGGGATAAATTTTGGTGAACTACAATCCCTACTTCTGCAATTGAAAGCGGAGGTCATTTTGGTGGGCATCCTCAGAAACAGTGAACACTTGATTAACCCGTCGTTAGACCTTCAAATCCATCGATCAGACCGGCTTATCCTTATCGGCAATCGTCGTAGCGATTGGGAGCAGATCCACAAGCAGTTGTTAGCCGTCAAAGGCAGCCATATAAGCAGATAACTATTCCAGCATCAGGCGTGTCGTATTTTTTTCTCCTACGAACCGGGCCGAAACAGCGTTACGAGACAACCGCCAAGCGCTGCTAACACAATACCGAGGACAAACGGCCATCGTACGGCGCTCCAACCACCAGCGGGTGGATGTAATGCTGTCGCTACCACCGCATTGACGATCGGCGCGCCTGCGAAAACAATAGACATCACCACAGGCGGTGTGCCTTTTGCCCCAAACGCTAAGAGGACGCCGAACGCCCCCACCGCACCCACAAGCCCTGCAAGTGTTGACCAGACCAACCCCTTCACCGGAAAAGTCCATTGGGCGCCGTTGACTGCCAGCATGATCGCTGAACCGATAACTGCTGTCAACAGATAAGCAATTCCGACAAACAGGAACGCTTTATAACGCCCGTGCACGGGATCACTCATGGATATCTGTCCTGTATGTAACAAGACACCGTAGAGTCCCCATGATGCAACCGTCATAAGTGCAAATATTAACCAAGCCATACGCATTAAAACCCTCCTATGTTCCCACCACGTGGTTATGGGGATGCCTTGCTACATCCCCGGCCGATAAATTGTCACCATACAGATGCCCAATATCACTAACTGGATGCCGATGAGAAACTGCCACCGCAACCCTCCCGCCTGCGGTGTATCTATCGCCAAAGCAACAACCGCATTGATGAGCGACGCACCGGTGAAAAGGATCGTCATGACCACCGCCGGCGTTCCCGTCGCCTCGAACGCCAAGAGGATGCCCAGGGCAGTCGTTGCGCTGGCAGCCCCCGCCAAAGTTGCCAAGATTATCCCTCTTATTGGAAAACGCCATTGGATGCCTTTGAACTTCAATATCAGCGCTGATCCAACGATCGCCACCAGTGAATAGCCAATCCCAGCGAAAAAAAGTGTCTTGTATCGTGCTTGGGTCGGATCTATCATCGCAATCCGGCTCGTGTGGAGCAGGATACCGTAGACCCCAAGTGCCCCAACCTTCATCAATGAAAACAGTAACCAAGGTCTACGAAATATTAACAAACGTCTACGACGCATCTATAATCCCCCTATGTGCCGGGCCTATAAACTGTCACCATATAACCGCCAATCGCTGCTGCCGCGATACCGAAAATAAACTCCCACCGTAAACTTCCCGGAGCCGGCGGATACAGTGTTATAGCGATGGCTGCATTGAGAATAGGTGCGCCTGCGGCACCGATGGATATGACAATAACCGGTGAACCGTGCGCTGCAAATGCCAACAGGTTACAGAAAATTACTCCAACAACGGCTATCCCTGCCAAGATTCCCAAGCCCAATCCTTTCATCGGAAAACTCCATTGGGCACCATTGACAGCCAACATGGCGCCCGCCCCGACAATTGCTATTAATGAATAGCCAATTCCTGCAAAAAGAAGTGCTTTGTATTGGCCATTAGCCGAATCCTCCATCGCTTTTTGCCCTGCATGGGTAAGAACGCCAAAAATCCCGGACGCTATCGTCGCTATAAGCGTAAATACCAACCAAGTCATGTATACTTAAAATCCTCCTATCAGTTGATATATTTTTCATAAACTGCGAGCGTTGCTTCCGCCATTACCTCATCGCTAAACTCACGATGAACTGTTTCCTTGCCCTGTTGTCCCAGTGTTTCCCTATGGTCTGGATTATCAATGAGTTGAAGTATCCCTTCCGCAATTGCATCGGGCGATTCCGCATCGACCAATACTCCACCACCCGTTGCTGCGATCAATTCAGGGAAGTTGCCGTGTCGTGGTTGAACAACCGGAACACCATTGGCAAGTGCTTCTAAAATAAAGAGCCCCTTTGATTCCTTGTATGTAGTCGGCACTGATAGGACGTGGAGACCGTTAAGGAAGTCAATTTTTTGGTGCCGATCAACTTCGCCCCAATAGTCAAAAACCTCCGACAAGCCCCACGTCTCGATCTGTTTAACCAGTTTCTCAAGATACGGTTCATCTTTTTTACCGAGGTAGCCGGCGACCTTGAGTCGGATTTTGTCCGGTCCGACCTTAGCTGTCAAGCGGTGAAACGCATCAACCAACAGATGAAGCCCTTTCTCAGGGCAGATGCGGGCAAGATATCCGATGATAAAGGGTGTTTCGGGGAGGTTCTGCTGACCTACTCCGTGCTCACTCAGATTCAAGCCGAGATGGACTACATCAATTTTGTTCGCCGGAACATCCAGATACTCACCCATGAAGTCTGCATAGTATTGGCAGGGTGCGATGTACCCATCCACGTCCGAAGCCCGGGCTTGCAGCAGTTGCAGGGCTTGCGATTTATATGGCTCGATTAGATCTTCGAGAAATATGTCCTCGCCCTGAAGGGCGCAGAGAATCGGAACGCCTAACGTTTTCTTCATCTCCCTTGCGAATCCCACGAACATGGAATTGGTGAGTTGGACGATATCAGGTCGATAGGAATCCTTCAACCATTTGACCAACTTGGCTAGTTCCTTCTTCTGTTGCCCATCCTCTCCCTGAAGCACGGAAACCGTAAGTGAGCCAAGATCTTTCGCACTGGTTGACCCACTGAAATGGGATAATCCGTTCAGCAAGGCAGGGTTATCAAGTAAGCGATCAAACATCCAAGGTGTATGACGGAATAACGTGGACTTCTGCTGGAGATACACATTAATTCCGCCGTAGAACACCCGATTCATGCTCACATCAGTCTCGTCCGTACGGATGGGTGTATAGGTTGGGATAAGGGCGACATCGTGCCCTCTTCTTTGGAGTGCGGCGGCGAGTGTATTGTCATGAATACAGGTGCCGCAATACATACCCGCGGCACCCGCGGCGATATAGGCAATTTTCATGATGGGTTAAACGTGAAATGTGAAACGTAAAAGACTTCAGAAACCTGTACCATTTCTGAAGGTTCAAGGGATTACTGAGCCCTCACACAACGAAGCCCAATGACGTCGTTAGCGTTCGTCGGGAGATCCCCGCTGCGAAAGGAGACGGGCAAAGCCGCAGGATAAGAGAGCCACGAACCACTGCGCACCACACGATTGGTTTTAATAATTGTAAAATTATCCATAACCCAACCGACGGTGATGGCACCGGAGAGCGGATTCTCACGGGGAGAACGGGTATAGAAATCCGCGTTATATTCATCCAGACACCACTCCCATACATTGCCCGCCATGTCGTACAAACCGTAACCGTTGGGCGGATACGTGCCCACAGGTGTCGTATCACTAGCATTATAGTCGTAGTTCGCCTTGCTGCTATCTAAGTCATTGCCCCATGGATATTTTTTCCCCGACAAGCCACCCCGCGCTGCGTACTCCCATTCTGCTTCTGTCGGCAGCCGCTTCCCTGCCCACTCCGCATAAGCCACCGCCGCATACCAACTCACATACACGACTGGATAGTTCGCCCTCCCGCTGGGGTAATCATTCCCATGCCAAAGTGCTAGGTAACTCCCATCGTGGAAAGCATCGTCAATGCGGTCCTTTTGCCACTGTGGGTTGGCATTGACGAACTGCTTGTATTGGGCGTTGGTGACCTCATATTTGTCCATATAGAAGGCATCCACATAGACGGTGTGGATTGGTTGTTCATTGTTGCCTGCCTCTGGGTCGTTGCTTCCCATCTGAAACTCGCCTGCGGGAATCAGCACCATACCCTCCGGTGCAACAGGGGGTGGAGGGGCCACCTTAACGCCACATCCTGTAATGAAAAGGTAAGTAATGATTAGTACAAAACAACTCAATTTTTGAAAGATCATTTATGGTAGATTTTATATAGGACTTACGCATTTCAGCACGGTTGGCGCGGGACAAGTCCGAGAGGATCTCCGATTAATCCCCGATGAATCGGAACAGGCGGGGGCAGGCCCGTGACCGGGGATGCCCCGCTTACAGTTGGCTGCGTAGGTCCTAAGTTACTCAAAGATTTCCAACTGACTATTTTCCACAATCAATATCTTCGGATTGTAAACGGCATCTCTAACAGTGTCAAAAGAGAATTTGCCAAAGATAGTGTCGAAATCTATGATATTTGCCAGGGCGTCTCGAATCGTGGTCGAATCAGTAGATTGAGCGATTGTTCCAATCCAACGTTGCGAATTACTCAAGGGGCACAAATTCGCCGTTTTCGACAATCAGTATATTTGGGTCATAAACTGCGTCTCCATCAGCGTTAAAAGAGAACTGACCGAGAATAGTGTCGAGATCCATGATATTCGCCATTATATCCCGCACCGCCGTTGCCTCGGTGGATTGCGCTTCCGAAATTGCCTCAGCGAGAATACAGAGTGCTACATAGGATTGTGCCGCCCACGGCTCGGGTTCAATACCATACTTCGTCCGGTAATTCTGGACGAAGGCTTGATTGCCCGGCGTGTCAGCCATGATAGTCCAACCTATAAAAGCGATTGCACCTTCGGCGGCATCACCGGCGGTTTTGACTTCGTCTCCAGTCAGGTCGGGAACAATGAATCGAACAGAATCGGGCATACCGATCGCTCGCCTTTGAGTCAAGATTCCAGCTATCTCTCTCGATAAAGCGGAAATAAAAAGAGCGTCAGGATTTGCCTCCATTATCCGAGTTAATTGCGCCGAAAAATTGGTGTCGCCGCCTTGGAAAGTCTCCGTAATCAAAATCTCGACGCCGCTCGCAGCAAGAACTTTCTCTAACTCCTCGTTGCTACTCGTGGAATAAACATCAGCATCATCATATATTAGTGCTACTTTTTGGTAACCGAGTTTCTCCTGAGTTATCCGGACGCCAATTGGAGTCTGTACATCCGTGGCAAGTGAGATACGAAAGACAAAATCGCCTATCGCGCTCAAACCAGCGGCAGAAGAAACCGGGCTAAGACATATAACGCCATTTTCTTGGGCAATTGGAAACGCCTGCGCGCCCAGCCTTGAGACAGCAAGTCCGGCGATAATAGACACGCCGTGTTGATGAATCAGTTTATTGAACGCTTTAACGGCACCCTCAACGGTGCTCTGATCATCCTCAGTGATGAAGGTGATTTGTGGACCACCGAGCTGGTTAAGCTCTTCGCGAGCGAGTTCAAAGCCACGTTGCATCGGTAAGCCGTATGGATCGGCGTATTTACCGGTCAGTGCTAGGTCAAGCCCGATGATAATTTCTCCGCTGAGCCCTCCCAGGTCCGGAGGTGCGGCGAGAAGTTGTCCGGCGGAAAGCCCCGCAATCAGGGCGACAATCGCCAATATAAGGGTGAATTGGGTGAATCTCTTGCTGCTCATTTTGAATCTCCTTGGTTCTGAAACTGAGAAACAGATATGCACATTTTCGTATCTGTTTCTCATAACTATACTCATAGTTATAGTAGATTTTAGAATTAATGAGACACTCCAAACTGGTGCGGTTAGGAAACCGCACCTACCGGGTCTGGGGAAAATATAGAATTACCGGATTATTTTCTGAAACCTCATTTAGATTGTGGTTCTAAGGACACAAACTGAATGAAGATTAAGAATTTATGGTAGATTTTATAATTAAATTCGCCTTTAGTATAGATGGTACCAACCTGTCCCGACAATCTTACTTGACGATTACCAACCATCTTGTGATGGTATTATTTTAGATCCGTTCGCTCTAGATTGTCAAATCCAGAGGAATCTGTAGATTTGCTAATTTAACGGGAGTTTAGGAGATTCCCATCAACTTGTGAATCTGTCTTTTCCGCTGCCGATGGGAAGAATTTCTGGATTACAGCCGGATCTGGCGGTTTACTTATCAGGGAACCGACGAGCATCGCTACAGCGGAGACGGCGAGGATTACAGCGACGGGCATGATTCCAGTGCCCCCCACGGTGTAGCCGGGAGCCTGCCAACCCTGTAGAAAGAAATATATCCACAATACTACAACACTAAAAATAGAGGCGAATGCTCCATACTTTGTGCTCCGCCTCCAGAAGAGCGCGGCAATGACGATTGGAAAAAGTGATGCAAATCCTGTGAAAGACCACACAGCAAGTTTGAAAATACTCCGGTTGAGAATAAGGGAAAGCAGGTAAGTCAGGCAAAGTATTCCGAACACAAAAAGTCGCCCGACCAAGACTTGTCCCCCTTCACTCAGTTCGACCGTTGCAGGAGCAACACGGACTCTGTAATGACGAATAATATCGTGCGTGAACATACTGCCGATGGAAAGCGATTGGGAATCGAGAGAAGACATTATCGCTGCGAAGACGCCCGCACCAAGAAGTCCTGCGAGTACCCCGGGAGCATGACGCTGAATCATCTGGACCAAAATTGAATTGGCTTCGGGTCCTTTTAGTCCTGGGACATCTACGCTCCCTAAAATCCCGAGTAACACACTCGGAATCCACACGATGGCAACACATATCGGATACCACATCACCGGATGGCGAAATGTACCTGCACTTTTTGCCGTGAGCCAGTGCATGAATATATGGGGGAACATTCCAACCGATAGCGGGATGCATGTGTAGGTTAACAGTTCTAGCGGCTTGATGTGTGCGCCGTGAATCAGAAGATCTGGTGCCACTCTTGTCAAGCTAGTAGAGAATCCCCCCATTTTATGCACGATGATAAAAAACGTTGCTCCACCAAGCGTCATGAAAACAAGCGTTTGAAAAGTGTTTGCCCAGGCGGTTCCGCGCACGCCACCATAGCACACATAAATGAACACCACCGCGCAAACCAGCAGTCCACCCAGCCACTGTGGGATCTGGCCCTTCGTAATTTGATGCAGGGTAATACCACCGCCCATTACGCCAATCAACAGGTACGGAACAATAAGCGCGACAATGACGATAAACAGCAGTAGTCCAAACCCATTGCTGTTCCATCGCTCTCTAAAGTATTGGACCTGCGTAAAATAACCGTGCCGCTTCCCGATTGCCCATAGCCGCGTGCCAACAAAAAAGAAGACGCATGGAGCGACCACGGCAGTCGAAGAAGCCATCAAGGCGAAAACGCCGATGCCTCTGTGGTAAGCTTCGCCGGAAGCGCCGAGGATGGAGAAGGCGGTCATGTTTGTGCCAAAAAGGGACATCAGCAGCACGAATGGTCCAATGGTTCGGCTAGCGACGAAATAATCCTCACTTGTGCCGCAAAAGAATTTATGGCTCACTGTTCCAACAATCAACACAAGCCCCAAATATGCAAAGATAACGGCGATAACTATCATTAGAAGTTTTTACTCATCTGTATCTTCGTCTTGAAGGTGACTAGGCCAAGCATAGTTGATGATCAACGCCATTAATATGGCTGCTGCGACACAGAATCCAATATGATACAGCAATCCAACAGGCAATCCCACCATCACTTTTGAGTTGTCCCAGAGCCAGAAATCGTTGTGCAACAGGAACAGCGCAACAAGTGCAATATAAAGAACCCATTGGGGAAAATTTTTTCTCATTTGGCACCCCAGATTTCATGGGAATGAGGCTCGGATAATTTTTAAAAGTTCAACTTTCTCATCGTTACCGATTCCTTCAGATAGGCGAGCAGCGGCAACAGCGAGTTCCCAATGAGCAACTGCTTTGCGCGAAACGGAGCATATCTGCGTGTAGTGTTCAAGATAAGCCTTCGTAGAACAGATGACGCATCTCAGTAATTTTTTGACGCCGTAGCTCGTCCGTGTTAGGTGGTAATCCGCCGACTCGAAGCATTAAGGCTGTACGAGCGACGTCGACCAATGGAGATCCTCGGGTGGCGTCTACCCAGTCAATGATAACAGGTTCTTCAGCCGTAAGCAAGATATTCTCTGGATGAACGTCACCGTGACAGATGGCGTTGTTGTCCTGAAGTCGGTCTAAACCGGTTATGATGGCTGCTTTAGTTGCTTCGGCTAATCCAGATACACTTCGAATTTGACGCTGTAATCGCTGACGCTGCAAAGGCAGCTTAGACGAAGTACGTGTATGCATATCAACTTGTAATTCCGCTAGTAGACGTGCATGCGGAATAAGTTCCTGAGGATTAGCAATTATGGCGTCCACCATGGTTATACCGTGCACTCTTTCAAAAATGATACCTTGACGATTTTCAAAAGTGATAGTATCAATGACGGCGGGTGTGTTCACGCCTGCGTCATAGGCGATGGATGCACGAATAGCTTCTTCCTCAGCTTCCCCCGGTGGAGCCTCCTCATGGTACAGTTTGAGAATTTTATCCTCAGCCCATGCAAAAATTTCGGATGTTCCGCCTTCGGCGATGCGTGGATACTTAATCGTAGATAAGACCATCTCTTTATCTCAATCTATGCAGTGATTTCCTGAAACTCGTATCAAGCGTATAGGATATATCCAAACTACTTTGCTAGTTTTACAGATGAGGTACTACTGGTATTCCAACAAAGAAATTCTGGAGCGCCAGTTGAAAAACCCAATGGTCACAATAGCAATAAATGCAGCTAACTGCACCCATCCTGACTGCGTGAGAAAGAAAACCGCAGCAGCAGCGAGCAACCCTGCTCGCACCCAGAAATTAAGCGGAGCGAACCAGTGACCGGAAACACTCGCAGCCAGCGCAACGATGCCGAGGATAGCAATTGCAAGAATTGCCGTAACGCCGAAGAAATCTGCGGCTCCACCATCTGGAGATAGAAGTAGTAATTCCGGTTTCAGGACGAAGGCGTAGGGCAGTGCAAATCCTACCAGTGCGAAGCGAAAGGCAGCAATCCCTGTCTGCATGATACCGCTGCCAGCAATCGCTGCCGCCGTATAGGCAGCCAACGCGACGGGTGGTGTCACCATTGCCATCATACCGAAATAAAAGATAAAGAGATGAGCTGCAAGGGGAACCAATCCCAATTCGCTCAATACTGGTCCGACCAACGTGGCCATGAGCAGATAACATACCGACGACGGTAATCCCATGCCAAGGATGATTGTCGAAATCATCAAAAGAATTAGTGCAAGGATGCGGCTGTTCTCCGCTAACGGTAAAAGGGTCCCCGGTAGTTTTGCTCCAATTCCTGTCAGAGTGACTACACCGAGAATTACCCCCACACAAGCAGCTGCCGCAATCAACGAAACGCCGCCCTGTGCGGCCTTTTCCGTTGTGTCCAACGTGCCACGGATACCGATGCTCAACTGTCTTGTAAAAATAAGGACTATATGTTTAATCTGCGCTCCAATTGGCAAAGGGTCGCTGCGGATAATTTGTATTATTGCCTCCCAAACTCCGCGAATCCCTATCAGCATTAAAATGAGAAGTAGGCTAAGGCTAACCGCCCGAAACGGCGTATATCCAAGCAGCAGAAAGGCGATAAGTGTGACAAACGCTACCAGGAAAATTAATCCCTCTATCCCACTCTTCGTGGGCGACTTCTCGCTAGTATTTTCTGCGGTTACTTCGGTTAATGCTCCCACACGCTTGGCATAGAAATGGACAGTCAAGAGGAGCGCCGTGTAGTAAAGAACGGCAGGAACCAGCGCAGCTTTGATTATTTCCAGATAGGTCACTGCTGGTTCGACGATTTCGAGCATCATGTAGGCCCCGGCACCCATAATCGGTGGTACTAATGCACCGCCTGAACTTGCTGCTGCTTCTATGCCACCAGCAATCGTAGGCTTAAAACCGGAACTCCGCATCATAGGAATGGTAAACGTTC
This sequence comes from Candidatus Poribacteria bacterium, assembly GCA_965204355.1. GTDB lineage: Bacteria > Poribacteria > WGA-4E > WGA-4E > PCPOR2b > PCPOR2b. The sequence continues at coordinate 3,686,868 of OZ241983.1, read as the reverse complement.
CAGTCGTAGCGGTATTGGCAACGGCACTACCGGAAAGTGAACCCATCGCTCCGCTACTGACGACGGCAACCTTGGCAGGAGCACCTACACTTGAATGAAAGAGCCGTCGTGTGACATTGATAATATAACCGGTGGCTCCGGTCTTCTCAAGTAATGCCCCAAATAGAACAAAGAGGAACACATAAGTGAACATCACCTTCAAGGCGATGCCAAATACGCCTTGGGTATGCAGAAAAGTCTGACTGACAATGCGTTCCCAAGAGTAACCTCTGTGTGGAAATAGCCAATCGGGCATTGACTGCCCGAAAACCGCATACGCCAAAAAAATCAAAGAGAGAAAGCAAAGGGTCAATCCGATGGCCCGGCGTGTCCCTTCCAAAACCAGGAGCAAGCCCAAGAGTCCGACAAAGTAATCTGTAGCGGTTCCCATTCCCGCCCGGTCTCCGAGCTGCTGCCCGTCAATCCAGACGCGTTTGAACGCAGGTTCCGTCTGAAGGAGGATATAACCGAAGCAGACGACTACGGCGGCTACCAAAACAAAGTCTACGATCTGGAAACGTATATCCCCTTCAAAGCGACGATGGACGGGAAATTTAAGGAAAACGAGGACTAAGCCCAACATAGCGAACACCGCTAGTTGTGCCTGGGGCGTAAGCTGGGGGTGATTGACCTCCGCCAGAATAAATACGCTGAGAATAGTGGCGCCCCCCCGGAAGAGGATTCGCCGAACACGTTCAACCATAATGGTAGGGCTCGAAGTAGGATAGAATCAGTCAATGCGGATTAAGGGAGCGTTTCAACCCGTTAGAGGAGACGAATCCAAATGTTACGATACCGGACAGGATCGCCATGGTCTTGGAGCATTATCGGTCCTTGATCGGGGTGTGGTTCGTCATATGAGGGAGCCCGTCTGTGACCTGTGGGTCCCATGATTTCCCGGTGATTGTGGACCAGAACGCCGTTATGGACGACTGTAGCGTAAGCCGGGTTGACTAGCTCCTGCCCTTCAAAATGTGGCGCTGTAAAGAAGATATCATATGTCTGCCATTCGCCGGGCTCGCGGCAGGCGTTGACCAGCGGCGGATACTGCCCATAAATTGCCGACGTGATTCCATCGGCATACGTCGGATTGTCATAGCCATCAAGTACCTGAATCTCGTAGCTACCCATCAAGAACACACCACTGTTACCGCGTCCCTGGCTGTCGCCTCTTACCTCTCCCGGTGCAGCCCATTCAAGATGTAACTGACAGTCACTGAAGTGCGCCTGGGTCTCAATATTACCGGTGCGGGTGACCTCCATGTAACCGTTTTCGACTTTCCATTCGGCGGGCCCATCACGCCCCACCCACTTTGATAAATCGCTTCCATCAAAGAGGACAATTGCATCCGATGGTGGTCCGTTCCGCGAATCTTCAGTTCCGGGGGTAATAATACGTGGTTGCGGTCGAGTTCCATCGTGGACGTGCCACTCTGTACCCGGTATCAGTGGTGTGTCGTCATAACCGATAGGGGCTGTGTTTGCCGGTGATCGCTGCGCCATATTTAAATTCTCCTTGTATGATAATATCCGCTTAAATTACTGCGTATCGGACCTGTTAAGGGCTTGAAGGATTATGACAGTTCTGTTTCGCTATATACCCACCAGCCCGACCAGATCGGGACTTAGAGCAATTAGGGCACAAGGTAGTGCCCGTGGGTTCTAATCAGAAACCGGTGGGGTTGGAATGTTGACGAGGGATAATTGGAGATTATCCAAGTACAATCCCTACCGTCAATGCACACTCACTTACTTCAGTGTGAACGATGATATAACAGAGTGCTTGTCTGAATTTTTAGCAATAGATATACCTCATTATATCTGAACGCATCATATTTGGCAAGGGGGCTATGGTGTAAACAGAAATCTACTTATTGCCAAATATTTTTTTAGGGAATCTGCGTGCTCCCAACTTTTATCTTGTTATTAGGGTCGTCGTGTGATAAGATGAAAAAGTCATATCTATTAGAAAAAACACCCATTTAAGGAACAGGTCATGCCAAAACGCAATGGATTTTCAGCACTCGCAAAGCTACTAGTTCGTTATCCCGCCCAAGGACAGAGAGCAAAACTGACGCAGCTCTTACAAGAGAATTACCCCCAAGAAGACCTCATCGATTACTTGGCAAACGAAGCTGCTCCAACACGGCAGGCAGCAGCTTACGCCCTCGGTATAATTGGTAACATGAAAGCCATCTCCCCATTAGTAAAGGCACTTCGACACCATGATCCAGATCTGCGCGCTAATGCAGAGCAAGCATTGTGGGCAATCTGGTTTCGATCTGGCGATGAATCCGTTGATGAACTGCTTCGGAAAGGCACCGGATATATCAAGCAAAAACAGTATGTGGAAGCCATCAATCTCTTGACAGAGGTCACTCACATCGCGCCCGAATTCGCCGAAGGATACAACCAAAGAGCGATCGCATATTTTATGTTGGAAGAATGGGAACAATCTATCGATGATTGCAAAAAAGTTGTTGCGTTAAATCCAGTCCATTTTGGAGCGCTGGCTGGAATGGGACAATGTCATCTGCGGCTCGGAAATCTCGGTGAAGCGCTGGAGGCTTTTCAACAAGCCCTAGAAATTCATCCAAGCCTTTATGGTATCGCACAAACGATTTTGCAAATTCAAGATGCGTTGCAAGAGTAAAGAAATAAGCGTTGGGAAATAAAATGACACGCCGTTTTGACAATCCAGTCCTCGGTCGAGTAATATCCCAACAGTGGAAAATTGGTAAGATCTGTTTTGCCCTCATTGTACAGAGTTTATTGTTGGTCGCTATCTGTCAACTCCTATTTGTCGCAAAGTTGGGACGACACACAGATCTGATTTTCCTGTCAGAAGCGCTGCTTGCCCTGATTGTGCCGCCATACCTAGCGTGTAATAGCCTCAACAGATATTTCGCGCCACTCTTACCAACAGATCTCCTGCAATTGAGCCGTTTGCGTCCTCGATGGAGCTGGCTGAGCGTCACATGGGGAAGCCAAGTTTACACTCTGTGCTTCGCCAGTTTGGCAACCGTCGTCTTTCTAATCTTCGTGCCATCAATCAGCGTAATCACCTACTTTGAGGTGGTGAAGTTACAGTTGGTTATTGCAATTTACATTATTGTGGCTGCCTCAGTTGGCGGGTTTTGGTGGTGTATTTTTCGCCATGAAATCTATGCAACAGAGGCAACATACGTAGGCTGGATTGTACTGCTTGGCGGTGTGTTTTTGTTAGTGCCGCTAGATCGTTATATAGAGAATCTCGAACCTATCATCCCACCATTTCTGCATCTCAATCCACTGAGCGCCGTGTATCATTTGCTGAAGCTTGATGTGTTTAGAACACCACACCTGTACGAACTGACCCCAATCCCGTCATATATGGTGGTCTACCCATCATGGTATGTCGTCTGCGGTTGGCAGATACTGATTGGAATCTTTTGCATTACACTGGCATCGTGGAAACGCAGCTAATTTTTCATTAGAGTAGGAGTCTGTACATTGAATGGAGCGAAATCTCACCCTTCCGGAAGTGATCTAATTGTCAGCGTTTCCGGTATTAGAGGTAGAGTCGGTAGCGCGTTGGATCCGAGCCTATTAACCCGATATGCTGCCTCTTTCGGGACGTTGATTGACGGGCAAACAGTTGTAGTCGGAAGAGATACGCGGACCTCGGGGGCTATGGCACATCATGCGGTTCTCGCGGGGCTTGTTGCGACCGGCTGTAAAGTGATTGATGTTGGAGTTTGTCCCACTCCGACGGTTCTGCTCACGTCAAAGGCGATGAATGCTAGTGGAAGCCTCGTCATTACGGCGAGCCACAACCCAATAGACTGGAATGGCATTGAATTTGCATCTGAATCCGGCAGACTCTTGGATGAGGAAGAGCGCATACGTTTGATGAAGATTTACGAATCAGGGAATGTCAAGCTGGCTGCGTGGGATAAACAGGGCAGCGTTGAGGCAATCGACACGGCTATCAATCTGCATATAGAGAGTGTTCTTAACTGCAACTGGATCGTGCAGGATCAGATACGTGCCCATAACCTAAAGGTTGTTATCGACAGCGGCAACGGTGCGGGCAGCGTGATTAGTCCTCGGTTACTGAGAGAATTGGGATGTGAAGTCGTTGAACTGAACTGTGTACCCGACGGCTATTTTCCTCGACCCGCCGAGCCGGTGCCGGATGCGTTAGATCAACTCTGTTCGGTTGTGAAGGCGGAAAACGCCGACTTAGGCTTGGCGCACGATGGTGATGCAGACCGGTTAGTGCTTGTTTCCGAGGAAGGCACACCGTTGAGTAGTGAATATACTTTCACTCTTGCAGCAGAGTTCTTACTTACGAAACGAAAAGGTGATATCGTCGCTACTGTATCGACCAGTCGGATGCTAGATGATGTAGCAAATCGCCATGGTGTAAAGCTGCACAGGACGCCGGTGGGAGTTGGATTCGTTGTCGAGAAGATGCGCGAAACAGACGCAGTCATCGGCGGTGAGGGAACAGGCGGCGTGATATATCCCGAACTCCAATACACGACTGACGGGATTGCTTCAATAGCCACAATTGTCCAACTTCTTGCCGAGTCAACTGCGTCAAGCGTCTCGGAGATCATCGCTTCTGTTCCAAGCTACGCGATATGCAAGGAGAAGTTGGAGGTGCCTACCCAGCAGATCGCGGATGCTGTCCTTCGGCTTGCAATCGAAACTTATTCAGATGAAACACTCGATTTAGCGGACGGAGTGAAACGGGTTTGGGATGATGGATGGGTCAATATTCGGAAGTCCGGCACGGAGCCGGTTATTCGCGTTTTTAGCGAAGCACAGACCCTTGACGAGGCGGAGGACCTATGCCATTCAACACTCAACACGCTCAAATCTTTGATGCAGCAAGTTTCTAACTGATTGCCCAACTCTTCTTTTAGCTCATGAGGAATTCGACACTTAACAATTTTTCTTGAAACGCAAAAGTACGCCCAACGTCAATTTCAATAGATTACTGCTGTGAGGTATCAATGGAGGTTTATCATGGTAGATGCACTAAAATTGGTCTGCATAGGCGGCGGTACAGGGTTATCTTCCCTATTGAGCGGCATTAAACAACACACAAGTAACAGGCGCCCAGGCTCAGAGATTATTGATATAGATAATTTAGCGGCGATTGTCTCAGTCTCTGACGACGGTGGCAGTTCTGGACGATTGGTTGAAGAGTTCGACGTAATTCCACCGGGAGACATTCGTCAACTTCTCGTCGCCCTTTCCAACGACGATGGGTTATTAGCCAAACTTTTTGGATATCGGTTTTCGAGCGATGGTGATCTCGGAGGGCATACGGTTGGAAATCTGTTGCTGATTGCGCTCACCGAGTTAAATAACGGGAGTTTTCCAAAAGCCATTCAAGAAGCGTCCAAATTGCTTTCCACGCGAGGAAGGATTATACCAGTTAGCCTAGATGGCACCACACTGTGTGCGGAACTAGCCGGTGGTGATATTGTGTGCGGTGAGTCGAACATCCCGGAGCGATCCAATCGAGAACCAATTCAACGTGTCTTTCTGAAACCACGTGAGAATGGCAGACACCAACACGATGAACCGTATCAATGTGTCGCCCATACGGAGGCTGTAGAGGCAATCACCAATGCAGACGCCATCATCATTGGACCAGGAAGTTTATACACCAGTATTATGCCCAACCTTGTAATTAAGGAGATCGCTAACACAATCCAATCATCTGATGCGCTGAAGATCTATATCTGTAATGTGATGTCCCAACCCGGCGAAACAGATGGATACTCTGTTACCAACCACGTCGAAGCGATCCTGTCTCACGCACCCGAAATATCGTTAGATTATGTGATCGTCAACAATCAACCGGCACCGGAAAAAATCATCGAACGGTATAGACAGAAGGAACTGTCGGGCAAGTTTGTACAGATCAAGATGCGCACGGAGGAAGTGCTCTCCATGCTCGAAACAACACAGGTCGAAGATTTCGCTGAAGGAAAAACTATGGACTCCGTGTTATATCTAACGGAGCACATTTCGCAACTTACTAATGAGACAAAACAGATGGCAGGCCCGTCTAATGTACAGATATTTCATGATGCGGAACGGGATCACCTCAGTGATATACGTGTTATAGAGGCGGAGTTGATTCGGGAGGTCGAGCTCATGGATAGCGGAGAACCCCAGCCAGTGATCCGTCACCATCCCGAAAAACTTGCACAAACGCTAGTCAAGGTTCTGAGTGATCATCCAAGGTTCCATGAACCTGTTTCGTGACGATAGTATATCGCGTTTGCGCCCGGCTCTCACCAAGAATCCTCTTGATATAAGGAACTAGGACAGAAAAAGCTATGTGTGGAATTGTCGGATACATCGGAGATAAGTACGCTGACTCGGTTTTATGGACAGGGTTGGAACGACTTCAGTACCGGGGATATGATTCAGCAGGTATGGCTGTCATCAGTGATGGAGAGATAGATCTGCGGAAACGGGCGGGAAAACTACGCGAGTTGGATGAAAGCCTGCGCCAAAATCCGATGCGGGGCGTGATTGGTATCGGTCATACCCGTTGGGCAACACACGGGGAACCGAATGAACGCAATGCCCATCCACACACCGATGAAGGTAAGACCTTGGCAGTTGTACATAACGGAATAATCGAGAACTATCTCCCACTCAAACGGGACCTGCAAGGACGAGGACATCTATTTGAGTCGGACACCGATACGGAAGTGTTAGCACACCTTGTAGAGGAAGCAATGGAGGGCAACTTACTCCGTGCGGTTTGCTATGCTCTACAGCAGGTAGAGGGGGCATTCTCTGCAGCTTTTATTCACCAGCATTTTCCAGACTGCATCGTAGTTGCAAGACGCGGTAGCCCACTCATCTTGGGGCTTGGGGAGGGAGAGAACTTCGTCGCTTCGGATGTTCCGGCGCTGCTGCCGCATACGCAGCGGATGGTTTATCTTGAAGATGACCAGATTGCAGTACTTACGCGGGAACAGGTGGAGCTTCAAACCGTGGAAGGGCAGCAGGTCGAACCACGGATCCATCACATCGACTTGAGTCCTGACGTGGCTGATAAAGGTGACCATCCACATTTCATGCTGAAGGAGATTCACGAGCAACCCAATGTCTTACGGCGTTTACATAATATTTATGTGACCGATGAGATGGAGATTGATTTTGGGGAATTTGGATTGGATGACGAATTTCTCGCTCGTGTGAATCGGATTGTTATTCAAGCGTGTGGCACGTCGTGGCACGCCGGGCTGATCGGCAAGTACTTGTTGGAACAGTATGCACACATCCACACCGAAGTGGATATATCCTCGGAGTTTCGCTACCGGAACCCGGTCTTAGAGGGCGATACCTTGGTCATCGCGATATCTCAGTCGGGTGAGACCGCTGATACGCTTGAAGGATTGCGAAAGGCAAAAAGTAAATTCATGCGCGTGTTAGCCTTATGCAACGAGATCAATAGCACCATTGCGCGGGAAGCAGATGCGGTCATCGAACTTCACGCCGGACTCGAGATTGGCGTCGCTTCCACCAAAGCCTACACCGCACAGATTACAGTACTTGGGTTGCTTGCGATGCACTTAGGTAGGTTAAAGGGAATATTAGCGCCCCGAGAAATACAGGAATTTCTCCAAACCCTCAAAAAGGCACCCGCCCTTATGGAACGAGCCATCCAGCGGGGAGAAATCTGTGCTTGTGCAGAAAAATATAGCGATGTCGGGGCATTCATGTTTATTGGGCGAAGCTACAACTATCCCAACGCCTTGGAAGGTGCGCTCAAGCTCAAGGAGATTTCATATATCCATGCAGCGGGGCATCCAGCTGGCGAATTGAAGCACGGTCCCATCGCTCTGATTAACGAGGAAGTGCCGGTCGTCTGCATTGCTACCAATGGGAGCATCTATCCTAAAATTGTGAGCGCTATTCAAGAAATCCGCGCTCGCAACGGCATTGTCATCGCCATTGCGACTGAGGGAAATACCGAGATTCATGAGTATGCACACGAGGTGCTCTATATACCGGATATCGCAGAGGAACTTTCCCCACTGCTTGTCGCCATCCCGCTTCAGCTACTCGCCTACTATACTGCTGTGCACCGGGGCTGTGATGTAGACCAACCCCGAAACCTCGCAAAAAGCGTCACCGTTGAGTAAATTCCTCCTAGTGACCGGAACTACTGGCAATTTAGCGAAGGGTATTCCACGGTGCCTCATCGGCAACATCGACCAACTGATACCCCTCATCGCTCACACATGGACCTAAGATAGCAAGTAGTTTTGCTGGGGCGGAGGAGGTGTTAAACGAAGCGTGTACCACGTCCGCGGGGATAAATATTGAGTCACCTGAACTCAGCATCTGTTTCTCGTCCCGAAGCCACTGTTCTACAGTCCCTTCAATGACGTAAATTACCTCTTCCTGTTCTGGATGCTTGTGAAAGTTGTGTCCGCCGCCGGGTGATAGGCTCACCTCTATAACGACCAAATCCTTTGCGTCCGTTGTTTGGGGACGACTCAACCATGCCAACGCACCCCAATCTAGCTGTTCGCGTTCTGCTTCCGCTGCGGGAATAAATTTTCCACTCATGATTAATTTCTCCTTCAAAATTATGTTTACGTATTACGCATTACGTATTATCCTAATTATAGCGTGTCTGCTGTGTCTGTGTCCATAATTTATGGTAGATTTTAGAATTACTTAGACACTCCCAATGCACAGCCAACCCCCTAAATCCCCCTTGTCAGGGGGACTTGGGAAACTCAGGGGGACTTTGGGAACTTCGCAAAGGGCGAAGTTATTAGTAAATGTCCACTTATTTCTCTAATTCACCATAATTGCGAAAAGGAAGGAAAGATTCACATGACTGATAACGAAAAATTTCTGTTTGATCTTTGGGGTTATGTCGTAGTTGAGGATGTACTAACACCCGACGAAGTGGCGTTAGCAAACGAAGCGATTGAACGTCATGCACATCTCATCGCCAATCGCGATCCGGGGCTGTCTCATGGATCCAAACAGTTGGAAGGCGCTACGGGTCGAGGAGAGCTTCATCAGAATCCATTGACCTTTGATCGACCGTGGTGCGAACCGTTTCGACGGATGTTGACACATCCACGAGTCGTTGGTATCTTCAACGAGATATTGGGACCCGGATTTCGGCTTGATCACGGTCCGGGACTCATTCAGATGGTGAAGGGAACGGAGGGGCACTGGCTCCACGGCGGAATGACCTTCGATCCAAGTCAATATCACCGATTTGAGCATGGCAGGATGCAGTGTGGGCTCTGTGTCGCTGCGTGGCAGCTGACGGAGGTCCGTGATGGCGATGGTGGATTTGCATGTGTACCGGGCAGCCACAAATCGAATTACCGTCCGCCCCAGCAAGTTTTATCTACAGCGGATGGGCTGGACTGTATTCGACAAATTGTTGCGGGCCCGGGTTCCGTCGTTATTTTTAACGAAGCATTGGTGCACGGTACGCTTCCGTGGCAGCCCACCGACAGGGAACGTCGCTCGATCTTGTTCAAGTGCTCACCCGGTTTCTTGTCGTGGGGTTCACCGCACGCTGAATGTCCAATCCCCAACCCAACACCGGAGGAATTAGCTATATACGAGCCACCCCACCGCACCGGACGCACAACACTAGGGGAAGATAGGAATTAATCTATGAAGCGTGATGTGTCGACGTCAGAAGTTTTTGTAGGGAACGCAGATCTGCGTTCCCTACGGCGTAAGTTCTATTAAAGATATTACGCCATAATTACCCTTGACACATATCATGTTTGACGCTCTCTTTTCAATTCGGAATTGCATCAACCGTCCAAATGGTTGTATAATAAAGACATATTTATGCACCGCCCTCAAACGATTAAGGAAGCTGATTATGAAATGGTTTACTATTGGAATTTTACTCAATTTTTTATTTACTGCACCCGTTCTCAGTGAATTAACGAAAGCGGATTTACAAGCTATTCGCACCATTGTCAAAGAAGAAATTGCGGAATCTGAAGCTCGCACCGATCTCAAACTTCAGTTATTGACCACCCGAATTGATGAAATGGACAAACGTTTGACTGCTAGCATCGCCAATGTTGACAAGAGACTTACTGCTAGCATCGCCAATGTTGACAAGAGACTTACTGCTAGTATCACCGACGTGGATAAGAGACTCACCAGTGGCATCAGTAGCATGGAGAAGCAACTTGGATTTCTACAAAACCTTCTACTTGTGTTAATTGCTGCTGTTATTGGGGTTCCAGGAATTTTCATTTATTTTGAAAGAAGGGCAACCAAAGGAAATACAGAATCTCAAGAGGAAGATAGTTCTCGCTTTCAAGAGATTTTTGCATATATGCGAGGAAGATAGTTGTATAGAAACACAATAATGGGTCTGTGAGCCGGAAAAATAAAACCATCTAATTCAACTTCAACGGACCTTAATTTCTTCGTTTTCTGCTACCAGAAAGGACATTTTTATGCCCTCTTTGATACCTTCAAATGCTCAAGATTATTACAAGCGTGGACGAAACTACCATCGCGAAGCCAATTATGACCGCGCTATCTCTGAGTATACCCTAGCAATAGAGTTGAAACCTAATTATATCGATGCCTATGCCTGGCGGGCGTTGGCCTACTTTGATAAAAAAGATTATCTTCGCGCCATCGCAAACTGGACCATAATAATAGGACTTCACCCCAATCAGATTTTCGGCTATTTTGGTCGCGCAATGGCTTACCATGACGCAGGGAATTATGACCGTGCCATCGAAGATTATACTGTAGCAATGGAACTGAAGCCTGACTATGCTGATGCTTATCGTAATCGAGGTGGAGCTTATTTGATGCAAGAGGATTATGACCGTGCGATTGCAGACCTTACCAGAACAATAGAGTTGAGCCCTGATGATGCTCTCGCTTATGAATTACGTGGAAAAGCGTACCAGAAAAAAGGAGATCTTGATCGTGCCGAAGCAGATTTAGACAAAGCCGAGCAACTCCAAAAGAAAGATGGTAAAAAATAATATCCTATAAAATGAACTGGAAAGACAAAACCATCTTCATCGGTGACAACCTACATATCATGCGGGGGATGAACAGCGATAGTGTAGATCTAATCTACCTCGATCCGCCCTTTAATTCCAACAGGGACTACGCTGCCCCTATCGGCAGCAAGGCGGCGGGGGCTGCCTTCAAAGACACCTGGACACTTTCCGATGTTAATGAAGCTGAACACGGTGAACTCGCCGAGGGTGCCCCATCCCTGCACACCGTGATACAAGCGGCGCGAGAGGTGCATGGAAAGGGGATGCAGAGCTATCTCATCATGATGTCCACCCGCCTACTGGAGATGGAACGTATCCTGAAAGACACCGGCAGCATCTACCTCCACTGCGATCCGACGGCGAGCCATTATCTAAAGTTGGTGATGGACAGTATCTTTGGAAAAAACAATTTCAGGAATGAAATCAATTGGAAAAGGAAAACCGGCCGGGCAGGTAAGACCAACCGCTTTGGGACCTCCTGTGATGTGATTTTTTGGTATTCAAAATCAATCACATACACTCTCAACGTACAATATAGAGAAAACGATCCCGAATATATTAGAAAGATGTTTCGCCATAGTGACGAAAATGGTCGTCGTTATCGAATTGATAACCTTGCAAGTCCTAACCCTCGACCAAATCTGACGTACGAATACAAAGGCTATCAACCGCCACCAAAAGGGTGGGCGATCTCCCGCGAGAAAATGGAACAGTGGGATAGCGAAGGACGACTTCACTTCCCAAAATCTCCTAATGGTCGGATTCAGCGGAAACGTTACTTGGATGAACTCAAGGGCGAGGAAGTCCCAAGCCTTTGGGACGACATTCCCTCCATCGGTTCTCGATCCAAAGAACGCACCGGCTACCCTACGCAGAAGCCGCTTGCCCTTCTTGAACGCATCATCAAGGCAAGCAGCAACCCCGGCGATGTGGTGTTTGACCCCTTCTGTGGGTGTGCGACGACGTTGGTGGCAGCGGATCGGTTGCAGCGGTCATGGGTAGGGATTGACATCTCACCGAAGGCGGCAGAATTGGTGGTAGCACGAATCAAAGCGGATCAAGGCTTATTCCCAGAGGTTGTCCATCGTGACGACTACCCAAAGCGCACTGACATGGGCGACACACTGCCGGCACGAACCCATAAGCACACGTTGTTTGGGTTGCAGGAGGGATTATGCGGGGGCTGTGGAATTTTCTTCCCGTTTCGGAATTTGACGATTGATCACAAAATCCCCCGCAGCAAGGGAGGAACGGATCATTTTGAAAACCTATGGCTATTGTGCGGGGCTTGCAATTCGATGAAGGGAACGGGGACGGTTGCAGAACTCAGAGCAAAATTGAACCAGTAGCATTCTTCATCGCTCACAGCAGGTTTGTCTGCTTATCCGTGTCCACCGTGCTCTCCGCTTAGTCCGTGATTCGGACAATCATTTCCTATACCTTTAACCAACAAGCGCATTGAAGAACAACTTAAAGGTCCCGTGCGTTTGCGCCCGATGCTGGGGTCTGAAACCGAAAAGGACAACAGATCCTTCGCCGTACTGTGCTGAAATCATGGCAGCCGTCCCCGCTATCTGATCCTCACCAACTAGCCATCCGCTCTGCAAGATGTCTCTCTCAGGATATTGGACGAGAATTTCGCATTTTTCATTGGAAAAAGAGGGTTGGACGCGGAAGGTTGGACCGTTCCAGAAGAAGATGAGCGCCTTGTCGGGCATACCGTAAGTAAGTCGATGTGCCGTGTCAATATTGGCGTGTAGAGTGGAGCCGGGACAGTAGAATTCTTTGGCTGACTTACCTGCGAGAACGTTTTGCACCGGCAGATCTAACTTCTCAATGGCGAAATTACAAGTTTGGTTGAGTGTTACCAACCTTCCGCCGCTCTGTACAAATTCCCTTATCGTTTCAATCCCATCCTCCCCGATACCGCTTCGGTATTCCGGTGGAACAGGGTTTTCTCTGAGCCGACCTTCCGTCTTATCGCCGATGAGCATGTCGATGGAATCGTCGGGCAGTATGAGGATGTCAATGCGCTCGTTCAAGTTACCGGCTTTAATCTCCGCATCTCTCAGTGTCCGGTACGGGAATCCATACTGCTCCAGGACCAGGCGTGTCCAACCTTCATCCATGTTGCCGCCCCAGTATCGCTGATACATACCGATTCGTGCTCGCCGGACTTCATTCTGTGATACCTCCAATCCTCCTTCAAGCGCGTAGAAGGTAACGCCAGAATCTTGGGCGATCTCTGTGAGTAGATTTTCTGATCCAGCGCCAGCCACAAATGCTCCAGCCGGGAATTCCTCGTTCCCAATCGATACCGCTTCGTGCAGGCGTGTAACTTGAACGCCCTGATCGAGCAGCTGATTGAGAACTCTGAAACTATCGTTAAGTCTCGCATCGAAAAGATAACCGATTTCTGAGGTGTCGAATACTTTTCCACTAATCGGTTCAGGTGCCCTAATAACCTCAAAACTCCCTTCGACAGTCCCTTGTACCGGCACGACATCGACCCCCATGAATTCTGCCATGGTATCCGTTGTGGTATCATAGGGTCGTTGCGGTGTGCCATCGGGTTGGCGTGTCCAAGCGTCATCCGGGTATAGCGTCCGTCCCAGCAAGGTCTTAATGACACCCATCTTTGGTTGGTTGAGAGGGATACAGTAGGTCCCTGTTGGGTAGCTTACGCCGTTGACTGCAAAATCTTGTATCGCTTTCTGGATGTCTATCCCTTGCACCAGCAATTTATTGATGCACGTAACGACGGTCAGTGGATCGTGTTGGTCAGGACGGATGAGATATGCAGTAGGGGTAGTGGCTGCACCGAGCGAGGTTTGGCGTTTCGCCTTTAGATACGCATTTCGCAGAATCGTATCCTTATTCCGGGCTGCCATGTCAAGTAATCCCCACGCCGAGATTTTTTGCTGTTCCACGATGTCGCGAACCCTCCACCAACCGCCCTCCCAAGGGTGCGGGAAGTTAGTCTGAGGTTTATAGTGGGGGAATGCTCTTAATGTGTTACCGCCTTCGTCCAGCAGCTGTTTTCTATCGTCCTCACCCTTCAGTTGGCTCTTGTGGATGTACATTGGGGTTGCCAACTTTGCGTGTGCTGACTCCGTCAACATACTCGCGATGTTGTGATAGTTGCCCATCCAGTGAAAACCGAGGTGACTCCACGCCGGGAACAGTGAGGCATTCAGAACGCCGGTTTTGCCCGCTTCCTCCAATTTATATGCCATGTGTGCTCCGTACCAGCTAATCTCGCGCCAAACCAACGGATCGCCGTGTGGATGCAGCGGCTCCGAATAGGGACATATCCATAAGCGCGCGCCGTAGCAGCCCATCTCGTGGTGATCTTGATAAGCGTGGGGCTGCCACTCCTGATACATGATCTGCGCCATATATTGGGATTCGACCAAGTTGAACATGAACGCGTCACGGTTGTTGTCGTGACCTGCATATTTGTGATACAACCACGGCGGCGTAGACCCTTCATATTCCGTACCGACATATTTGTTGTACCAGTCTGTCACCATGATCTGCCCATCCGGGTTAAAACACGGAACCATCAGTGAGATAACGTTATCCAGAATGCGCCCTGCTTCGTCGTCGTTCCGCGTAATCTGATCATACGCTAACTCAGATGCCATCTGCGTACTTCCAATCTCTGTGGCATGCAGCCCCATTGATTGGAGGATAATCGCCTTCCCTTCGCCGACAAGCGAGTTTATCGTTTCTTCCGAAATCCCGCGCGGATCTTTGATTTGAGCGTTCACTTCGCGAAGACGTGCTAAGTTTGCCAAGTTCTCCGGGGAGGAGATAACCGCAAATAGGAACGGGTGCCCTTCGGTAGAGGGACCCATATCAATGACTTGGATCTTGTCGCTCTGCTCCTCCAATAGCCGGAAGTAAGCGACAATCTGGTTCCACCGTGCCATCTTCAAATCGCTCCCGAGTTGGAATCCGAAATGCGCTTCGGGAGATGTTATCTCTTGATTCATGGTTGTCTCCTGTTTGAGGCTATGTGACGCTTGTACGTTTTAGGCAATCCCCAGTTTGTCGTTAATTTCGCCCTGATAGCCTTCCAACTCACAATTTTCAATCTCCGCTAAGGTCACCGGGCGACCGTGCCAACCAGATTCATAGACTGCCATGCAGATAGCTTCGGACTTCATCCCCTCAACCCCATCGACCTCTGGTTTACCATCGGTCAAAATGGCGTCCGCAAAATACTTGAGTTCTATGGCGACTGTGTCCTCAATGCCGCTTGGGAAGTAATATTCGCGTTCTTCATCACTGATGTGTGCAAGGAACTCATTGACCAATGCTTCGTTGCTAATGTTTTCACCGTTACGGAACGTCAGACCTGTCGTGAAATCCAAACTGCCTTCGCTGCCGTAAACGGTCCTACGACTGATACCCTCCCCTGGACCTGATCCGACCCATGTCCACTGCACAGTGACGCCGTCCTCAAATTTAATTGTGGAGATCATCGCATCTTCAACGTCAACATCGTAGCCGCCTTGCCTTGCTGCGGGATCGTCATAGCGGTAAGGCTCGTAAGCTTTATTAATGGCATAAACCTCCACCGCCTCCTTATCGAGAATAAAGCGCATGAGATCTGTAAAATGAACACCACCATCAAGCGCCCAGCCGCCACCGGCATCCATCTTGAAATTCCGCCAACTCCATTTGCCTAACCCCTCGCCAACCTCTATCCAGAAAAACATCCGTGGATCCCCAATCCGCCCTTGACGGACAGCCCAGCGTCGCGCCCGCTGATCACGAGCCAGACGATAATTTTCGGCGACAGAAAGGATTCGCTCGTTCTTTTCCGCTGTATCAAGGATGAGTTTACAGGCACGCATGGTGATACCGAGTGGCTTTTCGATGATGACGTGCGCTCCCGCTTCTAACGCAGTCACGGCAAGGGTGTGGTGGGCACTATGGAGCGCACAGATGTCCACGCAATCGAGATCCGAATGCTTAGAGAGCATTTCTTCAACATCCGTATAGACCGCCGGTTTCGTGCCCCCTTGAAATTCATGCGCTTGAGTTGCTCGTTCTTCTGCACGGTTAGCATCAATATCGCATGCAGCAACGATGTCAAAGGTTTTGATTCCTTTCGACCAAAGTTCTTGATAGCCTTGCATGTGGGCACCGGACATGCCACCACAACCAATTAAACCCATTTTGATTCGATCTGACATGATTTATCCTTGTATGCATTTTAAGAAATTGTACAAAGAAACCGAGTTTTTGACAAAAACTCGGTTTCTTTTAGTTCGTCACGGACGGATTATGGTACCGTCTGCAAGTCGGACATTACCCCATGACCAGTTAGACCGTGCAGGTTCTGTGATGGGATATTTCGCAGCGAGTTCCTCGTCTATTTCTATTCCCAAGCCTGGTTTGCCATTAGCCCACATATACCCGTTACGCACCTCAGGAGTGCCCGGAAATACCTCTCTCAGCAGGTCGGTCTGGTAGGGACCTGCCTCCTGTATGCCGAAATTCCACACGTTCAGGTCTAGCATCAGTTGAGCGGCGTGACCCACCGGTGAGACATCTGTGGGACCGTGCCAAGCAGTTCGAACGTTGAAGGCTTCACAGAGCGCCGCCAGTTTCCTCGCCGGTGTCAGTCCACCGATTTGAGAGACGTGGACACGCATAAAATCGAGTAGTCTATCCTTAACCATCGGAACAATCTCGTGCGGATTATTGTAGAGCTCACCCATGGCAATCGGTGTACTTGTCTGCTCTCGTACTAGTCGGAAGTAATCGTTATCCTCTGGTGCGAAAAGATCCTCTAAAAAAAAGAGCCTGAACGGCTCAAGCTCCTTTGCTAAGCCGAGTCCCATGATGGGTGGGAGGCGCTCATGGACATCGTAAATCACCTCAACATCCCATCCAAAAGTGGAACGGAAATGCTCAAAGGCACGTACGATGGCTCGAACCGATCTCACGGGGTCGTGGATACTACCGCTCGATTCGTTGACCTTGTCCGTGATGACAGGCTTCTCGCTGTGTGGTGTGTCCTCCGAAAAAAAGCGGTCTGCCCCTCCCAGCTTGAAGTGACGGAAGCCGTCCTCAATAAATGCCCAGACATTTTCCTCGTATTCTTTGAGGTTATTCCCGCCGGGTACGATATATACGGCAGCGGCTTCCCTCGATTTTCCACCAAATAGGTCATAAACAGGCATTCCTGCGACTTTGCCCTTGATGTCCCACAATGCTTGATCTACGCCACTTATGGCGTTGTTGAGAACGGGCCCGTTCCGCCAGTACGGAGAGACATTGCAGGATTGCCAGATGTCCTCAATGTCAGCGGGATCTTTGCCAATGAGAAAGGGACGCAGATAATCGTTGACAGCGGTTTCAACAACAAGCGCCCGTTGGGTAAAGGTAGCGCAGCCCAAACCGTACAGTTCAGGTTCGTTGGTTTCTATTTTTACCACGTTAAGGTTTGCTGTCGGCTGCGTTACGATAACGCGAACATCACGAATTTTTAGGCTACTCATGAATTCTCCTTTAATTTTGATTGCGAGTCATGTTCTGAGCGTACCGCAGTAAGCACACGCAGGAATTGAGGCGGAGGCTGCGATTATCTCCGTTTCGGGTTCCAGGTAGTGTTCATGATTGGTGACGCAATTGGGGTTTTCACATACTCGTCGGTCCGATACTATCTGTCTCACTGGCGGTTGTGTCAGGACTAACTGTTCAAGTCCTAGCAGACTTGCGACTAATGCCATTCGGATGGGTACGGCGTTAGCCGACTGTTGAAAATACGCCGCGCGTTCATCCTCATCTAATTCATAAGCCAATTCGTTAACGCGGGGTAGTGGGTGCATTATGATTGCATCGGGTTTAGCGTAATCCATTATTGCCACGTCCACAAGATAGCTGCCTCGTGCATCTTCTGGCGAGATTTCCGGCGGCAAGCGCTCCTCTTGAAGCCGATTCACGTAGATAACGTCCAGTTCGCCAATCACATCCCTGAGTTGGTTTGTTTCAGCCGGCTCCTGACCGTAGAGATGTTTCAACCGGGTAGAGATCCAGTCAGGCATTTGAAATCCATCAGGCGAGATATGGAGGAGTTTCCCTCCAAACCGGGCAACACCAAGCGCGAGTGAGTGTGCTGCTCGCCCATATCGCAGATCACCACAAATACCAACCGTAAGTCCTTCTATTCGTCCTTTACGCTGAAGGATTGTGTACAGGTCTGTGAGTGCTTGTGTGGGATGCCTATGGCTTCCGTCTCCACCGTTAATCACAGGAACAGTGGAATAGCGAGCCATAACATGAGAGGCACCAGCCCAACTGTGACGAACCACGATTAAGTCCGAATAGTTAGTGACCATACGAGCGGTATCTGCAATCGTCTCGCCTTTTGCAACAGAAGCTGCGTCGGGATCTGCAAAACCGAGTGCACGTCCATCAAGGCGTCCTATCGCACTTTCAAAGGATAGACGCGTTCGTGTACTCGGTTCGTAGAACAGCGTTGCTAAAAGTTTACCTTTACAAAAACCGGACCATGTGGCGAGTTGTGTCCGCATCTGATCTGCGAGCCGAAAGATTTGCTCAATCTCAAAGTTGGATAAGTCATCAAGCGTGATGAGGTGTCTCATAGGAAATCCTCACTGATGATATGG
Organism: Candidatus Poribacteria bacterium; assembly: GCA_965204355.1. GTDB lineage: Bacteria > Poribacteria > WGA-4E > WGA-4E > PCPOR2b > PCPOR2b. The sequence goes on along the minus strand of OZ241983.1, from coordinate 3,668,126 downwards.
ATAAATTTGTAAAGATATCTGTTTTTTATGCGATTTCCAGACTTCCCACCAATTCTGCGATTGAACCCAGCTCATGTCGCTCGAGATAGTCTTGGATGCCGTCAGCTACGTCCAGGGACGCGTGCGGATTGATGAAATTTGCTGTTCCAACCGCAACGGCGGAAGCACCAGCGATAAAAAATTCTATAGCGTCATCGCCGGTCATGATGCCGCCCATGCCGATGATTGGGAGGCTGACGGCGTTGTAGACCTGCCATACCATGCGGATTGCAATCGGCTTGATTGCGGGTCCCGAAAGTCCTCCTGTGATGTTAGCAAGCTGTGGGCGACGGGTGTTGATATCGATTGCCATGCCAAGGGCGGTGTTAATTACGGAAAGTCCGTCGGCCCCAGCGTCTTCTGCAGCACACGCGATCACTGTGATGTCAGTGACATTCGGTGAGAGTTTGACCAACAGTGGGAGGGTTGTTTTCTCCCTAACGCCTTTAACAAGTTCAGCGGTCAACTTTGGGTCAACGCCAAAACTCATCCCACCGCAATGGAGATTTGGGCAGGAGATATTGAGTTCGATTGCAGCAACTCCATCGGCCGCGTCCAATTTTTCTGTGACTTCAAGATACTCCTCCACTTGCTTCCCACAGATGTTCACAATGACAGGGACATCGAAGTTACGCAGGTAGGGAAGCTTTTTATCAATAAATCCATCCACGCCAACATTTTGCAGACCGATCGCGTTGAGCATGCCCGACGGCGTTTCAAAGATGCGCGGCATAGCATTTCCCGTCCACGGGACACTAGTGATACCTTTGACAACGACCGCACCAAGCTTGTTCAGGTCGATGAAGTCCACGTATTCGCTGCCGTAACCGAAAGTCCCCGACGCTGTCATGACGGGGTTTCTCATTCGTATCCCGGCGACATTAACTTCCAGTGAAGGACGTGTGTCACCCATTTTTCCGATCCTCAGCCCGCATATAAGGCGTCTGTTTTCGCTGCCATGATGAAGTCGTTCCGATGTAGCCCCCTAATCTTGTGGGTCCACCACGTCACGGTCACCCTTCCCCATTCGGTTAAAATAGCGGGGTGGTGTCCTTCTTCCTCAGCTAGATCGCCTACACGGTTTGTAAATGCCAATGCCGGCGCAAATCCGTCAAATTGGAAGAGGCGTTCTAGGCGCTTGATTTCATCCCGCTCAATCAGTTCCCAGTCGGAAACTTGTGGGTGGTATTCCGCAATCTCTGCCTCGGTAACCTTCGGAGCGTCCCGACGACAGGCGACACATTTCATTCCTGTTAATTCTGCCATGATTAGATCTCCTTTCAAACACTTTGGCTCATGCCAAAAGAAAGTGTAGTCCGCGAAGAGGAACCGAGTTTTGAAGAAAAAACTCGGTTTCTACCGCAACACTTTTTACGCTTCACCAAACAATATCTTTAGCATTAAACACGGGACCTTCTGTGCAGACCCGCTGATATTCAAACCCGCCTTCGGGCAGTTGCACTTTGCAGACACAACCGAGACAGACCCCCAACGCACACCCCATCCGATTCTCCATTGCCAACTGTGTAGGAATACAATAATCCTGTGCAATTTTTGTAATGACACGCAACATCCCATCAGGCCCACAAGCGTAGATTATAGGATTTTGGAGGTCATGGGTTTCGAGGATGTGCGTGAGCAGTTCGGTGACGAATCCGTGATGTCCCACACTGCCGTCATCGGTCGCGATATGTGTATCAACGCCGATCGCTTTCAGATCTCCTACGCTCAATAACCGTGCTTCGTTCATTGATCCGACCAAGCCCAGCGCCCACACGCCTGCGTCCCGTAACGCAACAGCAAGCAACATCAGCGACGCTATTCCTGCCCCACCACCAACGATTATCGCAGGATTAGGAGTTGGGGACATCTCAAAGGTATTCCCAAGTGGCCCCAATACTTTAATTGAATCGCGCCGTTTCAAACTTGATAAGACATTTGTCCCTTCACCGATGAGTTGATAGAGCATGGTGATCTGGTCGTCTTCAACGGTGTAGATCGTAAAGGGTCGACGAAGTAGTAGTCCACTACCTTGTGGGATGAGTACGTGGATAAACTGTCCGGGAAGTGCGCTTGCAGCGATCTCTGGACACGAACAGCGCAGTAAATAATGATTTTCCGCGACCAGTTCGTTAGAAATGACCTCTGTAGAGAGATCGATTTTTTTTGCAGGATTCGGCATGGGATTTATGTCGTTCCGAGTCAAATCTAAAGCGCCAGGCACTGCGCGTAACCAGAGTGAGCTAATCCAACCGGTATGAAGGGTGTTGATAATTTTACCTTGTTTCAAAAATAAACGCAACCGTTTTCCCAAATCGCAAGAAATATGTAATTTGAATTTCAATCCTACCCGAAAACACTTTACCACAGAGACACAGAGAACGCGGAGAAATACAGAGAAGAATTAGAGGAAGTGAGGGGACGAGATAGCGAGTGTTCATACGTTTCTCCCGATTATCGGGATCCTCGGCTTTGCCGGGACGCGCTCCCTTGTTTCCCAGTTCTTTCAAAAATAAAAAACTCTGTGCACTCTGTGCCTCTGCGGTCAATTTTAAATAAAAGCACACGACAACGTATTGTAATGGATTTCAGGTTATGTGGGAAATTTGTTGTATTTTTGGGAAAGCGTGCTATAATTTTTGGAGGCTATTGTTATAACAGTTCAATTATAGAGGAAGGAGAAACAGATGGGCAGAAAAATTGAGAAGTTATTTCGTTCACCCTATGGCGTCCCCAACGGCTTGCAGGTAACAGATGAGGGGTTGTGGATCGCAGACCAAATTACTGATCGGGTAGCCTTGGTTGAAACCAGTGATGTCTCCGATTACGGAGTAACGAAGATGATTCGAGATATTCCGAGTGATTGCTCCAACACCAGCGGAATGGCTTACGGTGATGGGGCCCTCTGGTTAGCGGCGAATGGACCTGGAGACAGATGGCGTCCAGCACGACCAAACGACGCGAAACCGGGGATGGGAGAGATCATCAAAACCGATCCACACACCGGAGAATGCCTCGGTCGGTATCCGATACCGGATGGCGGCGGTACACACGGCGTGGAATACGATCACTACGAGGAGGGGTATCTCTGGGTCGAAACGCTGAAGAATCAGATTCTGCACAAGGTACGGATTTCGGATTGGTCTGTGCAGCACTCTCTCCCGTTGCCCTACGGACGGGGACACGGTGTTGTGCGGGTAGAGGACGGGGTTTGGGTTGTACACACCTCCGATCGGGTAATCGTCAAACTCGATTTGGAGAGCGGTGAAGAACTGGATCGGATCGAGGTGCCGGAGGATGAGCCGGAACCACACGGTCTGTCAATCTATGGGGATGATTTCCTCTACTGCGATGCTACGTCTGGCTGGATCACAAAGATCGCGGTATAAAGGGAGTGAGTCAAAGTGTATGCACAAGATTAGGGACTAAAAAGCTGCCCCCTAATCTTTTTCTTAGACATAATAGATAGAAATTCGGGCAAATTTCTGCTAAATCCCATCTTCGATGTCTAGCAGAAACGTCTCAAGATCTTCCAATGCCCGTTCTGCATAAGCGGCGGCGCGTTTGCGTTTGTTAAGCCGTTCGCTTGTGTTCAAGGGCGGTAAGATCCCGAAATTTGCCTTCATCGGTTGAAAATCAGCCGGACTGGCGTGGGTCACGTAGTGACACAGGGAGCCAAGGATTGTGGTAGTTGGTAGGGATAACGGGGCTTGACCATGTAGGAAGCGGGCAGCATTCCAACCAGCGAGCAAGCCTGTTGCGATGTTACCCATGTAGCTTTCAACCCCCGTAATCTGCCCCGCGAAAAAGAGATTTTCCCGCTCACGAAACTGAAGCGAGGGATGTAACAGCGTCGGTGCATCAATAAAGGTATTACGGTGCATCTGTCCATAACGTACAAACTCGGCTTTTTCTAGTCCGGGGATTGTGCGGAAGACCCGCTTCTGTTCAGGAAACTTCAGATTTGTTTGAAAACCGACCATGTTAAAGAGCGTACCGGCGAGGTTGTCCTGTCGCAATTGTACTACGGCATAAGGGCGCCGCCCGGTACGCGGATCGGTTAAGCCCACTGGACGCATTGGGCCAAAAGCTAAACTCTCGTGCCCGCGTCCCGCCAAAATTTCCACCGGTAAACACCCTTCAAAAAATTGATGCCACCCCGCCCTGACACCCTGCTCCAACGCCTGCTCAAAAGATTCCAACTTAATACGCTCGGCACCAAGTAACGCAGCTACGAAAGCATCGTACTCATCTCGATTCATTGGACAGTTGATGTAATCACCTTCTACCTGTTCACCGTGCCCGTAGCGTGAGGCACGAAAAGCAGTTTTTAGGTTGATTGACTCTAGGTTGATAATCGGCGCAATAGCGTCGAAGAAGTAGAGATGATCCCGTCCACTCAAAGTGGCAATGGCATTAGAGAGGCTCGGTGAGGTCAATGGTCCAGAAGCGATGATGGTAGCTCCGTCAGGGAGGGAGGTAACCTCCTCACGCACTACTTCGATCTTGGGATGCCCTGAAATCCGCGTTGTTATGAGGTGAGCAAAAGCTTCACGATCGACCGCCAACGCACTCCCCGCGGGCAATGCTGTTTTATAAGCACACTCCAGCAGCATCGATCCCATCCGACGCAGCTCTGCCTTGAGAGCCCCGGATGCCCGATCGGACAGATCGGATCCAAGCGAGTTGGAACAGACTAACTCACCAAGGTTAGCCGTGAGATGGGCACCGGTGGGAGTGGACGGACGCATCTCGTAAAGATATACCTGGATGCCACGTTCAGCTGCTTGCCACGCGGCTTCACTGCCAGCCAAACCACCGCCGATGATAGTTAGATCTTTCATAGGTATTACCGGAGTTATCACCTTGATAAAAAAGAGAACGTTCGGCAAACGTAGGGAACGCAGATCTGCGTTCCCTACTACCCGATTGTGAGGGGTTTGTACCCAAACCTAAAAAGGTCTGCCCATACGATTAAGCGCCGGGGGTACTTCGTTCTTAACGGGCTTGATAGATTTCAAGTATGCCCACATCGCCTTGAGATCTTCATCACTCATGTTTGCGTATGCGTTAGTGATCGGCATTGGCGGGAGGAGTTTCCGATTGCTTTTGTCACCCTGATGGTATCCAGTACGCATCGTGTCAACGAACATTTTTTCTGTCCACTCACCGAGTCCCGTCTCATTGTCAGGCGTTAGGTTTGCGGCAAATGTTGTTCCAAAGGGCATCGAAAACGCCGCGAGGGTGGGTGCAGCAAGCATAAAAGCCCCACGCTGCATCATACCCATATCGAATTTGGGGTACGGTGCGTTTGCGGGATGACCTGCAAGATACATGCTCATATCCATCTCTGCACCTTTGCGCGGTGTGTGGCATTGACCACAGGCTCCTACCGCATCAACGAGATACTTACCACGTTTGACGAGATCGCTCTGGCTTTCCGCATAATTTAAGCAGAGCAAAACAAATATTGCTGTTGAAGAGACTGCAATTCCGAGGACCCAGTATTTCTTGCTCATCCTACCAATTCTCCTTTGGACTTTGATACGCTAAAAGTAGCTTCTTTATGTGGATGTCCGTCTGCGTTTGCGACTTGAAGCATCTGTGGATAATTTATTTGGTGTCTTAGGTGAATTCCGTTCTGCTGTTCTGCTGCTCCTGCTTTCTGTTTCTGTTTTATCTTGATGCTGCCCAAGTTGCATCAACCTCCCAATATCAGCTTTAAGCCGGGCGAATGTACCCTCCCGAATTGTGCGCCGAATTCCCCGCATCAGACTCAGGTAAAAGTGCAGGTTGTGCAGCGTGAGTAGTCGATGGGCGAGAATCTCGTTCTCCAAGTGCAGGTGTCGGAGGTAAGCGCGTGTAAAATTCTGGCAGGTGTGGCATATACAGTTTGGATCGAGTGGGGTGAAATCTGTTTTGTACTTCGCGTTACGGATTTTAAGCGTACCAAGCGTCGTAAAGAGTGAACCGTTTCGTGCGTTGCGCGTCGGCATTACACAATCGAACATATCCACCCCGCAGCTTACACCGTAGACCAAATCTTCTGGTGTACCGACACCCATCAGGTAATGCGGTGAATCTTTTGGCAACAGTGGTGCGGTATAAGCTAACGTGTCGTACATCAAGGATTTCTCCTCTCCGACGCTCAGCCCACCGATCGCATAGCCGGGAAAGCCAATCTCCACAGTCCTTTCCACACTAATCTTTCGCAGCGATTTCTCCATACCGCCCTGTACGATCCCGAACAACTGTTGGTTTGGATTTCGGTGCGCTTTCTTGCAGCGTTCCGCCCATCGGAGTGTCATTTCCATTGATTGCTTAAGATAACTGTAATCGCTGGGTAGCGGTGGGCATTCGTCGAAAATCATGATAATGTCCGCCCCGAGGGCGTTCTGGATTTCAATGGCACGCTCTGGACTGATAAAGTGTTTTGATCCGTCAATCTCAGAGCGGAATTCGACGCCTTCTTCGGTAATAGTGCGAAGCGGTCCGAGGCTAAAGACCTGAAACCCACCGCTGTCGGTGAGGATAGGTTTCTTCCACGCCATAAATTTGTGCAACCCGCCCGCCTGTTCGATGATTCGGTGTCCCGGACGTAGGTAGAGATGGTAGGTATTTCCAAGGATAATCTCTGCCCCAATCTCAACTAGATCGTGAGGCGTACATGTCTTGACCGTTCCGCGTGTGCCGACGGGCATAAAGATTGGGGTATTGACAATCCCGTGCGCTGTTCGTAGCTTCCCAATTCTGGCTTGTGTCTTAGCGTCTGTGTGGACAACTGTGAATTTGCTATCTGCCATTTTCTTGCTACACTCTCTTGCAGCTGATTCTGTAGAACATCACTCATCATTCAACTGCCAAGCTGATCGGACTCTACTGCAATAAGGTAATAATTTTTCCGCAGATTCTTTTCAGGTCGAGATTTTACTCTTGATGAAATGGACCACTTGAGATTGATTCGCACCAAACCGTACATAGACACCGCGGAAGCTCTCAAGCCGAGAAGGCTTGACGAATGGACTGAGTAGTATCCCATTTTTGTCAACGTAGAAGCTGCGGAAGGCGGTCCAAGGTTTTGTTAAGCGATAAAATGGGGCCGCAACGCTGAGTTGATGTTCGTAGAGTTCGTAACGGAACGGAACAAAATACCGATATAAAGAGCTAGTTACAAAAACTGATGAGAGGAGGGCAACAGAAACCGACTGGAAAAGCCAGCAAATACCTACAAAGAGAAGAAGGAGAAAGAGTAAGAGCAGGGTTGATTGCATCCAGTTTTCACGCAGCGGATGAACTTTCCAAGTCAGTTGAGGAATAGGCGAATCGGCCATCGGTGGACTCGCAGTACAAACAGAATTGGATTTGGTGTGTTGGGCGCGTCATCGATTATATGAGGCAAAGGACATTGCCTGACTTGATTTAGGCGGGAAATTCCCATTATCTGAAAAGGTGTGACGAGCAAAAAACCACGAAGGCCTAGCCAATTCGCGCTCCCCACAGATATACCTATTAGATTTTGCTCGTCATCTTTCTACTTTCCAACACCCTCTCCAAGATCGTCTGAATTATCAGATGTTGACGCATCGGTTTCGTCTGTTCCAGTAGTGTCAGCTGCTTCAGTTGTATCATCTGAAGGTGCAACCATGACCTCAGCTTGGGTAGTTTCTTCCTGAAGCGGTTTTAATTCACCACCTGTTTCACCGTAGAAGCGCATCAAAAATAGTGCCATCGCCATAAATCCGATCGCAAGCCACGTTGTAACCTTTGAAAGGAAAGTTGCGGCTCCCTGTCCGCCCAGAACGGATTGCATACTGCCGCCAGCACCACCAAAGGCACTTGATGAAAGCCCTTCGCCTTTGCTATCTTGCAACAAAATAATGATTGGCAGCAAGATACAAGCAGGCACAAAAAGCACAAGAATAAAACCAACTATAATTTCCATGATCGTTCCTCACTTTCGTAATAATTGTTTATTTTTAATTGATTCAAAAAGCGTTGTCTGCAGCTTTGATGATTTGAGCAAATGATTCTGCATCCCAGCTCGCTGTACCGACCAGGGCACCATCTACGTCGGATTGAGCAATCAATGTGGCAGCGTTGTCCGGCTTAACACTACCGCCATACTGAATTCGGACTTGGTATGCTACATCGTCCGAATAGGTTTCCGACAAGAGCAGCCGGATAAGCGCATGCACCGCTTGGGCCTGGTCTGGGGTAGCATTATGTCCCGTCCCAATTGCCCAGACAGGTTCATATGCAATTACTGTACGAATAATCTGAGCTGCGGATAACCCAGCGATTCCGTTAAGAAGCTGTTCCTTGACCACAACTTCGGTTTTGCCAGCCTCCCGTTCCGCCAAGGTTTCGCCGGTGCAGATAATCGGTATCAAGCCGTGTGCATGTGATGCCTTCGCTTTGCGATTGACATTTTCGTTCGTTTCACCGAAATATTGTCGACGCTCGGAGTGACCGATGATGACATACTCGCAACCAACATCTTTGAGCATCCCCGGCGCCACTTCGCCGGTGAATGCACCGCTGTCCTCCCAAAAGACATCCTGTGCTGCGAGTCGAATGTTTCCGCCTGATAACGCCTCCGCCGCGGCAGTAAGCCCGGTGAAAACAGGAGTAACAACGATTTCGACATCAGTGACATCAGCAACCATAGATCGAAGTGATGTGACGAGTAGGACCGCTTCATGGATAGTCTTGTTGAGTTTCCAATTGCCGACAATGATTGGTGTTCGCATGTGCTCCTAATATGACTTAAGCTGCCACTTGTGGGAAAGGTTACAGATCGGAAAAGAAGGGATAAATCTCATCAATAACCGCTCGGGGTCAATTAGCGCCCACGGTCTCGGATAGAATTTAGACAGGTTTATCCAAGTAGGGCGGTTTTGACAGCTAGCAGCCTGTGCTATTATAATAATCGCGCAGCCAGTTCAACCAGACGGTTTGAGTATCCCCATTCGTTATCGTACCAAGAGAGAACCTTTACCAATTCGCCGTCGATCACCCTTGTAAATTCTGCATCAAAGATTGACGAATGAGGGTTCCCCTTGAAATCAACGGATACAAGTGGTAGTTCTGAATAACTTAAAATGCCTCGCTGCTCTCCCTCGGCGGCATTTTTTACAACGGCATTAATATCTTCTACGCTTGCTTTTCTCTCCAAATCAACGGTGAGATCCACAACAGAGACGTTTGGCGTTGGGACTCGAATTGCCATGCCATCAAATTTTCCTTCGAGTTCAGGAATGACCAGCGAAATTGCGCTTGCCGCGCCTGTAGACGTCGGAATCATCGAGAGGGCAGCTGCACGGGCTCGTCGTATATCCTCATGGGGAAGATCTAAAACTTGCTGATCGTTCGTGTACGAATGGATGGTGGTCATCAAACCGCTATGGATACCAAAGTTTTCCAATAGCACCTTCGCAAGCGGCGCAAGGCAGTTTGTCGTGCAGGAAGCGTTAGAGATGACATGGTGGTTTTCCTTGTCGTATTTGTCGTCGTTAACACCGAGCACAACCGTGATATCTTCATTCTTGGCAGGCGCAGAAATAACCACTTTCTTAGCGCCCGCGTCTAGATGCTTTGATGCCTCATTCCCATCCGTAAAGAAACCTGTCGATTCGATAACGACGTCAATTCCCAGAGTGTTCCAAGGGAGTGCAGCTGGATCTCGTTCAGAAAAGGCGAGTATTTTTTTACCGTTAATAATAAGCCCGTTATTTGTTGGTTGGACGTCAGCATCAAGTTCCCCAAGTACCGAATCGAATTTAAGCAGGTGTGCGAGTGTTTCTGGATCCGTTAAGTCGTTAATTGCTACAAAGTCGAGAGCAATATCTTGATTTTTTAATGCGGCTCTGATTGCGTTGCGTCCGATTCGACCAAAGCCATTAATTCCAACTCTTGGCATTACAATCATCCTCCATATTCTTAGCACAAGCGTAAAATTATTCCACACAAACCCTCAATTCGTCAAGTCTCAAATTTCTGAACGATTATTATCCGCTTAACTTCATGGAAGAAACTCAATCAGGATGCAGCCTATAAAATCAGACACAGTAAGGCATTTTCGCACTTATTATCCGAAAAAAAACTTGCATGAAACGGAGAATCTCGTTTATAATGTTATAATGGTTTAGTGCATATGAGCCTTCAGTCTTGGAGGACATCAAGCCGAGGTGAGTTCTATAATGCAAGTTGGCATGAAATACGGCAGGGGTTTGCTGGAGGTAGAAATCCCAGAGAAAAATTTGGCGGGGGTACTGACTCTTCAGAAATCGGTACCGATTGCGGATCCAGAGCAAGCAGTTTGGGACGCGCTTCAATCGCCAATCCACTCCACCCCGCTATCCGCCCTGTCGAAGAATCGGGCTTCTGCATGCGTCGTTATCTCTGACATTACACGGCCCGTCCCAAATAAGTTAATCCTACCACCAATCCTACAGACGTTGGAATCATGCGGCATCCCACGTTCAGAAATTACGATTCTGATTGCAACAGGCATCCATCGTCCCAACGAGGGAAAAGAACTCGAGGAGATGGTCGGCCCTGAGATTGTGAATAACTATCGGATTGTCAACCACTTCTCGCAGAAGATTGAGACGCATGAATATCTCGGTTCAACGCAAGGTGGTGCACCGGTTTATATCGATAAAACGTATCTAGAGTCAGATTTAAAGGTCACGACGGCGCTGATCGAGCCGCATCTGATGGCAGGATACTCTGGTGGACGCAAATCAATTTGTCCTGGGCTGGCTTCAATCGAAACGATGAAAGTGCTGCACGGTCCCAAGATTCTCGAGCATCCGAAGGCTTCGGTCGGCATTCTTGAGGGCAATCCGCTCCATATCGAAGCCACCGAGATAGCGTTAATGGCGGGTGTAGATTTTAACGTAAATGTCACAATTGATGACCAACGCCAGCTAACCGGTGTATTTGCGGGTGATATCGTCGAATCTCACTTGGCAGGTGTTAGATCTGTTGAAAAACAGGTAAAAGTAACAGTGCCAAAGCCTGTGGACGCTGTCCTTGTTTCAAGTGCGGGTTATCCACTCGATACCACGTTTTATCAAGCAGTCAAGGGAGTCCTCGCAGCCGCGGAAATCGTCAAATCGAATGGCAGCATTATTCTAGTTGCAGAATGCAGCCAAGGGATTGGAAGCGGACCATTCACCGACCTGATCTTGAAAACAAAGGATCTAGAGCAGTTTATTCACGACATTCATGATCCCACGAACTTCGTCATTGATCAATGGCAACTGGAGGAGTTAGCAAAAGCCGCGAGGAAAGCTGAAATATACTGCTATTCTGATGGCATACCTTATGATCAGCTGAAAGATCTGTTTGTGCAGCCGCTCCGGACCCCGGTTGAAGGCGTTGAGCGTGTTCTTTCAAAACATGGAGATGATGCACGAATCGCGGTGCTTCCGGATGGTCCCTATGTGTTAGCCACAGTTGCAGATAAACTATAGGCACGTTATTCCACAAGAGGAGTGAGATGCAGAACGAACCACGTCCAACCGTTGAACTCAAGGGCTTCCGCGATGGTATGCGCCTGATTATTGACTCAGAAGCCTCGATGGGCCAGGTCGAACAAGCAATTATAGAACGCATGGCGAACTTAGGGGATTCGTTATCAGGTCTGACAATGAATATCGATCTCGGTAGTCGAGTTTTAGATGATGAAGAATTAGTCGGGCTTAAAAATCTGCTGAACAAGAATTATGGTCTAGAAGTCAAACAGATTATTGGTGATGCGCAGGATGATCCAAGGAGAACCGAGACTCCCCAGATTGCGGGAGTGCCGGCACTTCATGGCGAGGAACATGTCTACGATCAAATTGTTCCGGTGAACGAAGAGACGCGGTTTATTCGACAGACATTGCGTTCCGGACAGATCGAGCGTGCCTTAGAAGGGAACATGGTTATCCTAGGGGACGTGAATCCGGGAGCGGAACTGGTCGCGGCCGGAGATATTATTGTGCTTGGCGCGCTACGCGGCGTTGCTCATGCCGGCGCACTCGGCGACACATCATCAGTAATTTTCGCGCTGAATCTGCTACCAACCCAACTGAGAATAGGGCGTTTTATTACCCGTGCCCCCGCTGAACAACACCGACACCAGAGAGCAGAGATTGCGCGTGTCTTAGAGGATGCGATTGTCGTTGAAGAATACAAATGACTCCAATCCGTATCAGAACACTACAAATGTGTATAGATTCCTCTCACCGTCTTCAAGTTTTACCAATTTCCTAATGATAATGAAAAGTCCTCGCTCACTAGCTGCTTGTCTTTGGATGTCGATATTTTTAGCCATCTAACAGTTAGGAGCGATAACTACTTGAAACGAGGCGATCCCAAGCGGCAAGCATTTGGGTATAGTTACCAATCAGAGTTACTCTGATATTAACATTTTTATAAAGGAAGGATAACGAAAAAATGGGAAAAGTGATCGTCGTTACGTCTGGTAAAGGCGGGGTCGGTAAAAGTACGTCCACGGCGAATCTTGGAACGGCTTTAGCTGTCTTGGGCAAGAAGGTCGCTGTTGTTGACGCGGACGTAGGACTGAGAAATCTTGACGTTATAATGGGATTAGAAAGCCGCGTCGTGTATACATCTATGGATGTTCTCGAAGGCGTTTGTGAACTTGACCAGGCACTGGTGAAAGATCGGCGCACCAAAGATCTCTACCTGCTTGCAGCTTCGCAGAAGAATAACAAGAGCGATATTCAGCCCGAACAGATGAAAAAGCTGTGTTTAGAACTGAAGGAGACACACGATTACGTTCTGGTCGATTCACCTGCCGGTATTGAGCAGGGGTTCCAAAACGCAGCGGCGGGGGCTGACGATGCACTCGTCGTAACAACGCCAGAGGTAGCAGCGGTTAGGGATGCGGATCGAATCATCGGTTTATTGCAAAACATGGCTATTGATGATATGTCCCTTATTATCAATCGGCTCTCACCGGAAATGGTTAAGACAGGAGATATGATGGAGCCGATGGACATCATAGACATTCTGTCTATCAATCTTGTCGGCGTAATTCCGGAGGATAAGGAAATTGTGGTTTCGACAAACCGAGGGATGCCGACGACATACAATCATAAGTCGGATGCCGGGCAGGCCTACAAACGTATCGCGCAGAGGCTTGAAGGAGAGGATGTTCCAATCCCAGAGTTCAGGTCGTCAGGTTTTGTTGGCTGGGTTGGCAAACTGTTTAAAGGTTAAAAGGAGAAGACTGATGTTCAGACGGTTAATGCAGCTGCTGAATCGGGAGCAGACAAGCAAGAATGTGGCAAAGAGTCGGCTGCAACTCATCTTGGTCCAAGATCGCACCGGAATTGATGAAGAGATTATGGATAGCCTGCAAACAGAGTTGACCGAAGTGTTATCGAAGTATTTTATATTAGAACGGGAGCAGGTTGAAATGGAACTCGAGCGCGAACAGGATTCCATGGCACTGGTCGCAAATATACCGGTCCTTGGAACGAAAGTCCGCCATCCCATACAGCCGGAGACGCGGCAACTTGCTTCTGACCACTCTTAAAGCAGCAATTTCTCAACTGCTAGCGCGACACCGTCGTTCTGATTGGTGTCTGTCGTGTAATCAGCAATAGCTTTAATTGTATCAACGGAATTTCCCATCGCCACCCGGAAACCGGCGATTTCCATCATGCTCTCGTCGTTGTACCCGTCTCCGAACGTTACAATCAACCCGTTGGGGATGTCTAGTTGGTCTGCGAGAGCTTGGAGCGCCCTGCCTTTCGACACCTGCAGATTCATAAACTCGATGTACTCCACTTGGGTCTGTGTGACATACAGCCGTTCACCAAATTCGGTCTTGCACTCGGCGAGGAGCAGATTGACGTTTTCAGGCGTATCCAGAATCTGCATTTTCGTAGGTTCTTTCCCATCTAACTCATGGAGATCGCTGAGTGCTGTTGCAGGCACACCCGTCCGTTTTTCATATAATTCACTCCACTGATTATATTCCTTAATAAATAACTGGTCATTCAGACAGAAGTTAAGATGGAGACCTTTTTGATCACCGTATTCAACCAACGCGGTTGCCTCCGCAGCCGGGATGGGGGTATGGTAGATTACGTCTCCCGTTTGCGGGTGTTTGACCATCCCACCGTTATACGAGATAATTGGATTCTGCAACCCAATCTGATCGCTGATTGGCAAGATAGCACGGTGCATCCGTCCTGAAATCAGTACGACCACAACACCTTGGGCTGATAATTTTTGAAGAGCTTCGCAACTCCGCTGAGTGACAACATGCGCATCATTGAGCAGCGTTCCATCTAAATCCAACGCCGCCAAACGGCACCGCACTTTCGGCATATTTTTCTCCTTTTTAGATCTGGATTATTTAATCTCTGTATTTCATTCCCACTGCTGTCAATTTTTCCAGCGTACGGACAATGACCACCGTTTCCTGATAAGCACTAATGAGGAACCAATTTGCAGCTATGATTTCAACGACCGAATCCGATTCCAGGTAATTTGCCATGTGATCGACATAGCCTTGGGTTGCCTCGATTTGGATTTCAGTTTCGGCAAAAGGGCAGATCATATCAACGCCTAATACAACTTGTGCATGGTCTTGGTCGTACATCATCACAAAGGGATAAATCTGGCAGTCCAGCGGGCGAATCGTGTAAATTGTGCACTCACTCGTTTCAGGATTAAAGCAGGGACAGATGTACATATCCCCATGTGGTATCAGTTGAATCTGCGCGCTTTGCCCATCTGAAGTTGGTCGGAAGAGGTTCACATCTACCTCGTTTGCGACTACTCGTTCCATCTCGGCATCGGTGAAGATCGGCGCAAGAGGGCTGTCATGTTCAAGGAATCGGCAGCAAACGTCACATGACAAGCAGACCTTGCTGGGTACAATCTGTTTTAGTGGAATCAACTGATTCATTTCTGTTTCCCACTTGGATCTGGAAGTTCCGCACTTACCAAAGACGAGAAGTCGCGTTCTGTCCATTCTTCCGGGGCAACCGCCACCCCCTTGACCACCATACCCCAATGGAGGTGTGATCCTGTAGCTTGTCCGGTGGCTCCCATGGTTCCGACGCGCTGTCCTTTTTCAACACGTTCTCCAGTTTTTACATGAATCTCATTGAGACGGAAGGGTGTGTTGGGTCTGGTTTTTATGCAACGACCTACCCATCGCCGTTACGGAAACCGTGTGAAACTCATCGGCAAATAAGGCGGTTTGGAGTGCCCAAGAGGTGGACTCCCCTTCTACAAAGTGCAACGGTATTAGGAGAGCGTCATCGACCTGTACGATTAGCGAGCTCATGCCGGGCTTTTCGTCCATGGCGGTGATATCAAGCGTCTGAGTGCCGCGATACCGTTAATCCCTATCTAAGCCGCTCACTGTCAGGATCGGTGGCGTAGTATCCAGTAGGTTAGGCGCGACGTAGAGTCCAAGCCCCATCAGCGGAATGATAACTAGAATGGGGATCAGCATAGGCTTTTTGCGATGGCGGACGTTTGCCTCCGTTGGTTTCATAGGATGGTCCTACCAAAGATTCTCAAGAGTTCCTCTCGCTTAATAGCTTTCTCGCTTTATCCAATGCTCTCGCACGGTGGCTGATCCGGTTCTTGATTTCGTCTCCCAACTCCGCAAAGGTTTTGTCATAGCCTGCGGGGACAAAGACCGGATCGTATCCAAAGCCAGCTTCTCCACGCGACGTGTGGCTGATGCGTCCCTCGCAAACACCTCGAACCACCTCCGGTTGAGATAAGGGATCAGCGATAGCCACAACACAAATAAAACGTCCTGATCGCTGGTCATCGGGGACCCCCTGAATCGCATCGAGTAATTTGGTGATACGGTCTTGGTCAGAAGCGTTCTCGCCGCTATAGCGTGCGGAATGAACTCCGGGTGCTCCGTCGAGGGCGTCTACCTCCAAGCCAGAATCATCAGCGATCGTTAAATGTCCGGTGTACTTCGCCAACGTAGAGGCTTTTTTTATCGCGTTTTCTTCATAGGTTGTGCCATCTTCGACCACAACTGGCGCATCCGGGTAGCTGTGGAGAGACAAGAGCTGAAGCTCAGTTTGGGCTTCAAGCATTTCGCTGATTTCTCCGACTTTACTGTTATTTCGCGTTGCCAATACTAACTTCATCTCTACTCTCAATAATCATTTGCTTTTGGAGACGGATTAGCTGTTCAATGCCGCTGACAGCCAGATCGAGCATCTGATCTGATTCCTCCTTTGAAAAGGGAGTTTCTTCGGCAGTACCTTGAATCTCAACGAATTTGCCCGCGCCTGTCATGACGACGTTCATATCCACGTCAGCGCTTGAATCTTCTGTATAGCAGAGGTCAAGCATGGGAACTCCATCAATAATGCCGACGCTGGTCGCTGCCACATGCTCTATGATTGGGACTGTCGTTATCAGTTTGCGATCCATAAGCCATTGGCAGGCATCCCAAAGAGCGACGAATGCACCTGTAATGGAGGCGGTGCGTGTACCGCCATCCGCTTGGATAACGTCACAATCGATCCAGATTGTGCGTTCACCGAGGGCTTTAAGGTCTACAACGGCTCTCAAAGATCTTCCAATGAGTCGTTGGATCTCTTGGGTTCTGCCACCAAGGGATCCACGGGTAACTTCACGCCGCATCCGGTCGGAGGTGGATCGCGGGAGCATTGAATATTCCGCAGTGACCCAGCCTCGGTTGCGTAGGTGCTGCTCACGCATGAAGCGTGGTTGCGCTTCCTCCACCGATGCTGTACAAAGTACTTTTGTATCACCAACGGCAATCAAGGCAGACCCCTCTGGGTGTTTAATGTAATTTCGAATGATGCGGGTTGGGCGCATCTGACTTGGATTGCGGCCATCTTCTCTTGCCATTTTAGTGCCTCTTTTTTCAATTGATTCTTGCTGTTACATAATCGGGTTGGGTTCGGTTTCAGCGGTCAAATAATGTCAAGCCGAATCAGCAACAAAGTCATCTTTCAGAAAGTCGAGTGCTTTGGTGTAACTTCGGCGTTGTAGGTAGTGACGAAGCTGTGATGGGATAGTTGATCCAATCTCCTCATGTAGACGCTCGATCTGCTCAAGGTCTTCGATTATACTCTCTTTTTTGGCGATGTGCTCAAACATTGATTCTAAAGTCGTTTTTAGGGTTGTCGCTTGTTCTGTCGTCATGGATTTCTCCTACTATTCTATGGATATAAAGGTCGATAATTCCTGCGTTTCAGTCTATCATCTTTCCGTTCTTATGTCAAACGCTTCTGACTCCTAATTCACATAAAACCGATCAATCCGTTTCCCAATCCTTGTCAAAATCTCATACGAGATGGTTCTCGCCTTCTCTGCAACCTGATCAACGGTAATCTCCAAATCTCCCTGCTTCCCGATCAATACCGCTTCATCGCCAATCCGCAGAGAGATATCTGAGTCCTCTTGGTCTGGCTCTGCAATCTGAAAGACTGTGCCATCCATGCAAACTAATCCAACCTGATGATATCTGGCCCCACCAATCAATGCCTCACCACGATTCGACAGGGCGCGTGAATAACCATCGGCGTAACCAACCGGTAGCGTGGCTAACCATGTCGGCTCATTGACTATGTAAGTACGACCGTAGCTGATTCCTTCCCCTCGTATTGATCGACGCAAACAGATGACATGTGCTTTCCAATTCAGGGCAGGACGCAAGGATACAGGACTCGCACGTTTGACTTCAGGAGATGGATAAACACCGTATAAACTCAAGCCTACACGAACTGCGTCAAAATGGGCTTCAGGAAAGGTCAATGTAGCTGCGCTATTGGCGGCATGGACGATTCGGGGCCGCAGGTTCATCGCGGAAATAGCAGACAGAACCGATTTAAACCGATCTAACTGAAGATAGGCGTGATCTTTGCTGGCTTCGTCCGCAGTGGCAAAATGGGTGAAGATGCCTTCGATCTCCACACACTTCAGCGATGCCATCCATCTCAGGAAGTCGGCTGCCTCCGTATACCATATCCCACCCCGATTCATACCGGTATCCACGTCAAGGTGTACTTTAACGGATGTTCCCTTCGTCTGAGCTGTGTGGGACAGTGCGTCGCAGAGCATTGGTTCATAGACCGATGGCGTCAGTTGATAGTCAATTATCGTCTCTGCTTGGTACGGTAGTGCATTGAACAGGACCAACAGCGGCTTTTTGATGCCAGCGGTGCGCAATTCAACGGCCTCCGCCGTAGTAGCGACGGCGTACATGGCCGCTTCCTCATGCAGTGATTCAGCAACTGGAACAGCACCGTGGCCATAGGCATCTGCCTTGATTACTGCAATTAGGGATCTGCCCTCAGCATATGCTTTTATTGCCTGTGCGTTAGATCGGATAGCGGAGAGATTTACTTCCACCCAAGTTGGCGTTTTCATTTTTGTTTTTCATTTCCATTTACATGTGCTAAAATACACAGAATGGCAGAGATTAAACTTGAACACGTCACGAAACGTTTTGGCGATGTCGTTGCAGTTAACGACATGAACCTTGAAATTCATGATCAGGAGTTTGTTGTTTTTCTCGGTCCGTCAGGCTGTGGGAAAACAACGACGCTCCGAGCCATCGCTGGTTTGGAAACCCCAGATGAAGGGGATATCTTTGTCGATGGGAAACCTGTCAACACGTTATCGCCCGCCGATCGGGACATTGCGTTTGTGTTCCAATTTTACGCGCTCTATCCGCACCTGACCGTTTTTGATAACATCGCATTTCCGCTCAAAGCGGTGAGAGCCGTGAAATCCGAAATTGAAGAACGGGTCAAAGAGGTTGCGGATATCTTGCAAATCCAAGGGATGCTTGATCGCAAACCGAGTCATCTGAGCGGAGGCGAGATGCAGCGCGTCGCGTTAGGACGGGCAATGGTTCGCCGCCCGAAAGCGTTCTTGATGGATGAACCGATGTCGAACCTCGACGCCAAGTTGCGGGTAGATATGCGGGCAGAACTGAAGCGCCTTCAGCACAGACTGGGAGCGACGACGATTTTTGTTACCCATGATCAGGTCGAAGCGATGTCAATGGCAGATCGTATCGTCATTATGCACGAAGGAAGTCTGCAACAGGTCGGGACACCCCAAGAGGTATATAACCAGCCAGAGACTGTTTTCGTCGCTCAATTTATGGGAAGCCCATCAATGAACTTGATTGGTGGCAGGATTCAGTCACAGAACGCTTTGTACCCTGATTCCACGGAGACAGGCGAACCCGCTCTCCATTTGACATATACAGATGTTTGGTTTAAAGTATCCGTCGAGCAGATCTCGCGTATCGGTCAGTCAGATGAAATCATCTTTGGCATTAGACCGGAGCATATTACTGTCTCGAAAGAGCCCATTGAAAAAGGATTCACAGCCACTGTGCACCTTGTAGAAGCGCTAGGGTCAGTCAATATTATTGACATATTACTAGGCGAAAACGGAGAGACGGGAGATCTTATCCTCCTCAGAGCACGTACACACCCCGCATTCAAGCCCGATGTAGGGCAACCCATCTGGTTTGATTTCGATATCAAACAGGTTCATTTATTCGATCGTCACACTGAACAGGTGATTGTTTAAAGATTGTCTGATTTATTAAAGAAATTACAGCCATTCACACCAGAAGATAAACCTCTCTTTGATCAATACGCCCGTCAGATTCCGGCGGAACTATCGCGTTATGCCTTCGCGCCGAATTATATATGGCACAACTTTTTCGATTTTTACTGGACTATTCTCGATGACCAATTCTGTCTTTTCGCTAATCAGGACGGCGATTACTTCATGCCCATCCTCCCGATGGGAAAATCACTAAATAAAAAAGTAATTCGTCAGGCGTATACGTTCACCCTTGAAGCCAGTCATGTGAAGCATATTGCACGAATCGAAAACGTTCCGGCAGGGTTGATCCCTCTCTTTCAAAAGAGTGGTTTCCACACCATTCATAAGGAGACGGAATACCTTTACGAAACGGACGCCCTCATTCAACTCAAGGGAGATAGTTACAAGAGCAAACGGGCTGCTTATAATCTTCTGATTCGCAACCACCCTGCAGCGGAGTTGCAGCCCTACCAACCCGGTTATCTTGCAGATTGCCTTGCACTTTACAAATCTTGGCAACAGCAACGGTCGGGACAATTCCATGATGATATCTATCGAGCGATGCTGGAAGATTCTTGGCATGCACATCGTGTAGGGCTCATGAACTACGAGAAACTGGGGTTAGTCGGCAGGGTAGCTTTCATTGATGGTGTCCTGAAAGGATACACCTTCGGCTATCCCCTAAGCAGTGAAATCTTCTGCGTTCTCTTTGAGGTGACTGATCTTGGAATAAAGGGGCTCGCTCAGTTTATTTTCCGGGAATTCTGTCGAGAGCAGTCAGCTTATAGGTGGATCAACACAATGGACGACTCCGGATTAGCGAACCTCAAACGTCTGAAGTTATCATATCGTCCTGCCAAACAGCTCCCATCCTATAATCTGTTTCTTCCGTAGTCGTTGCTTATACCGATGTTATGAAATCCGCGTTAATTTTCCTCAACGGGCATTATGACCTTCGCTATCCTGAGTTCTACAAGCAGGCGCTGACTTGGGCGACGGAAAACGAACATCCACTGATCTGCGCTGATGGGGGGATCCGCTTATTCACCGAACTCAACCAGACCGGCGGTACGCCAATTTTACCCGATGTCCTAATCGGCGATCTAGATTCGCTTGGGGGGATGCCACGGGATGCCATTGAGCAGTTGGACCGGTCTGGCACGCACATCGTCCGTGAGTGGATTGGTCATATGGATAAGGATGACACGGACGGACAGTTGGCAGTCGCGTATGCTATCGTGGAATACGGATGCCAGAGCATCCTGCTCTACGGTGGACTCCCTCATCGCAACGGGTACGAAGTAGATCACTTTCTCGGAAACCTGCGGCTGATGCACTTAGGGCTCCGACTGTTTCAGGAGAGCCTCCATGCGATGCTTGGGAACGGTCACAACTGGCAGGCAGAGATGCGAGACCCGCTTCAGACAATTCATTTCGTAGTCTCAGATGTAATTTTAGAGCGCAAAAATCACGGTCTACAACGGGTATCGCTAATTTCCAACGACCCGAACGTCACCGTCGAAAGTAGTACCAACCTTCGATGGAGTTTGGACGGGTTGCAGGTAGATCCGATCAGAACAAACGCTTTGCGGAATGAGTTTGTAGCAGGTGCAGATCAAGCGACTCTGCGTCTCGTCGAAGGATCGGACCCGGTCTACGTGATCCATAACTGGTACGAATAGATATCTGAACGTTACTGCCCCGTCGAGCGGATTTCAACATTATCAAGTCCCGTCGCTAACGGTAGAGGCACCTGCGTCCCTGTCTTGTGCGAGATGTGCATGGCGGTGATAACTTCCAAAGCCTTTAGCCCATCACGCCCGGTTGAGACGCTCTCCCGATCCTCTAACAGACAGTCAACCGCTTCTCGTGCTGCACTGTAGAAATAGTCGTCAAGAATAAGGGTTTGGGGCATATCAGGCAGGGGTTCAAAGTCGTAGCGCGCGCCATAGCCTTCGCTGGATTCAACAAGGGGACCGTATTCCCAGATGCCGCGCAGCTCGCAGAAGTGGATCTGCCCTTCGGTCCCCCCGATAACAACATCACTGAGAGATTCCTTGCGCGTGGGGATACAGTTGATGAAGATGACCACGCCGCCATCACAGACGATCATCCCACCACCACCCGGATCGGCAACGGGTTCATCGCTGAGAAAACCGGATACCAACTTGGGTTGTGCTGAGGTGAAGTAGAATGCGTAGTCCACTGTATGTGTGCCGTTATGTAGCAAGGGACGGGCGCCGGAATAAGTGATTGTTCGCACATCTCCTACTGCTCCGTCATCGACCATCTTTTTCAGTCTGCGGTAGTGCGGCAGAAAGCGCCGAGTGTGATCTACAGCCAACCGACAGCCGTTCGCCTCGCAGGCTTCGACCATCTTCCGCCCCCATTCGACGCTGATAGCGAGTGGTTTTTCAACCATAATTACCTTAATCCCCGCTTCGGCAGCTTCGATAACCGGTTCATGATGATGGAAGTTATGGGTGGTCACGCTCACGATGTCCAGATCCGCTTTGTCGTACATCTCCTGCGCGGTGCTATAGCGCTGTTCCGATCCAATTTCCCATTCGTCACCGAACTGTTGCAAGCGTTCATCATTAATATCCGCGACAGCTGCTAACTCGACTTGCTCACAACGCCGATAGCCGCCGGCATGAGAGTTGTCTCTGCCGCCAAGCCCACCAACGCCACCGGCACCAACAATGCCAACTCTGATCTTCGGCTTTGACATTCAGATGTTCCTCCTTAGTTGAAATACTTCAATGTATTCGCTCTTCAGTTACGAGGGCTCTCAACTCGCTCTGTCTGCCACGATTTCCTGTTACCATAATAATCCCCTTCATTCCTCAATGGGGTAACGTCAGATAGCCACAAGGTGTAGACAAGCATATCTATCATATCTTCCCCGTCGTACAGTCGATTCTGTAAACGCGCTTCTTCGACAAACCCTGCCGCTTTCACCATTTCTTTCTGGTCGTTGTCGCAGTCAGCGATATAGAGCTGTAACCCCTGAATTGAGAGTGCTTTCGCTTTTTCTGCGGCAGCGGTCAACAGTTCCGCCCCTTGTTCAAAGTAGCTTGGGCAGACACGAAAGCTAAGCGTAGCGATATGCTGCTCGTGGAAGGTATCAAACCGTTTCAAAACCGCTGTACCGACAAGCCGTTGTTCATTGTTTTCCAATACTACAAACGCGCCGTTTCGATCTTCGATCTGTCGCATCAGTCTCACAAAGTGGCTTTCAAAACGGGTTTCTCGGAAGGTCTGCGTGAAATAGTCCTTGATTAACCAAGATGGCTCACGATGGTTGTAGAGCACGGAAGCACGCGGCAGATCTCCCCATGTGGCATCGCGGATTTTCGCCGGTCCGTGGAACGCCAGATAGGTCTGATCAAAGTCACCGGCATCGGGTGCGAGGTAGCGCATCCCATCTCCTAGGTGATACCAGAATCCGTGCTTTTCGTAGAGACTACCGGCAATCGGATTAGTGGTACAGAGATAAAGAGCAATCCCATCATCGGCACGAAACCTCCGAATCAGACAATCCATAAGTGCCGAAGCAATGCCTTTGCTCCTATGTTCCTCCTCTGTTTGCACAAATTCCACGACGCCAACATCGCGCGTATCTGTCGGCGTATAATAGCTCATGCTGCCGACAACTTCGCCGTCAATTTCGCCCACAAAATACGGCGTGAAAAGCCATTCCGTCAACTTCCCGTTGAGCAGGTCATCGCGTACATCACCCCAACAACCAACTTTGCTAACGTAGTCATGGAGTGGCGGGATCAGAGTTTTGATGACAAGTTCTTCACCAGTTTTTAACCGCACTGTTTCTGTTGTCATTATGTGTTCCTCTATCTTATCGAATATCATTCGTCAGCATTGTAGCACGTTACCGTCTCTGTGGTCAATCCAGTTTCTCCTCCGTTGAGTTCCTATCTTCATAAAGACAGCATTGACACACCTACCTTCCTGTGGTATAAACTCCAAGAATCAACAGAGGAGGGATATAGATGCTTGACGAGATAGTGATACGCTTTGCACGGCTTGATGACTTAGATTTCGCGCATCAGGATGGCTACATTCCTGCTGAAGTGCTGAAACGAAAAATTGATGCACAGTTAGCTCTGAATCCTGATCGCATCGAAGATATTCTAATTGCCGAACGAAATGGCAAACGGGTGGGGTATGTGCGGCTTGAATATCTGTGGTCGATTGTGCCGTATATCCCCCTGATTCAAGTGTTACCTGAATATCACCGGCAGGGGGTTGGTAAAGCCTTACTTGGGTTTCTTGAAACTTTCCTGCGCGATGCGGGTCACGACGTACTCTATAGTTCATCGCAGACTGACGAACCCGAGCCGCAAGCATGGCATCGGCATTTAGGGTTTGAAGAGTGTGGGTTCATCACTGGTATTAACAACGGGATTGGTGAGGTGTTTTTCCGTAAATACCTTCGGTAGGACAGAGTACAGTTTGAGGGCAGATTTTGTGGTTTACTTGCAGATCATAAAAGGGCTGTCATTCTTTATTTACACAGGTGTGAATATCTGATATAATATGATATAATGAAAATCTGTCAAACTCTGAATACGGGGATAAGATGAGTGAAGGAGGTACTATGGACACTGCATGTTTAGATTATTGTTTAACGCATGAGGAACGGCTCCAATTTGAGAAGAACGGTTTTTTCATTGTGGAAGACGCGCTGCCACCCAAATTGGTCGATGATCTCAACGCGGTATTAGACCGGCTTGAGGCGAAATATCGACCCGAGCAAAATTTGAGTCCCCATGAACGCTGTAACATATTCGACTTCATTGGGAAGGACGATCTTTTCCTAGAATTACTGGATTGGCACAAGACATTTCCGAAGGTATGGGGTATCTTGGGCTGGCACATCCAACTTTACCATTCGCACTTGGGCATCACGCCGCCGTTACCGTCTGAAGATAGATCGGACGAGGTACGTTTGGGTTGGCATCAGGACAGCGGACGTTTGAACATGGATTTGGAAAGCAACCCGCGCCCGCGAATCTCCCTCAAGATAGGTTACTTTCTGACCGATACAACGGAAGAGGGGAGCGGGAACTTTTATGTCATCCCCGGCAGTCACCTGTGGAACCAGTTAGAGCTACCTGAAGAGGAAGCCTCAAACCCGGAAGGAACGACAGTGGTGAAGGTGCCCCCCGGTACAGCGGTATTTTTCGATCGACGGATCTGGCATGCCGCGAGCCCCAATCATTCCGATATCACCCGAAAAGTGCTGTTCTACGGTTACAGCTATCGGTGGCTGCGACCGAGAGACAATATGACCGTTGACCACTATATGGAACGCAGTGGACCGATTCGGCGACAGCTACTGGGTGCTAGTACGGGCGGTTTGGGATACACCTCCCCGAAGGATGAAGACGTGCCCCTCCGCGACTGGATCCAGGAACACCTCGGAGAAGATGCGGTTATACCTTAACCCAACTTGCGTCTCTAGTAGGGAACAACGATCGTTGTTCCCTACAACTGCCCACCCCACCATATTATACGCCTCAACCTACTTTTTCCAAGTCATCAACGGCTCAAGCCTTGCGAGAATCTCATCCAAGTATTTCGAGGCAATCTCATCCAGCGGCATTTTTCCGTTACGCTTGAGCGGACAATCGATAATCCCCCGTCGATACAGGACCTCCTTGTAACAGCCGGGGAGTTGATGTTCAAACAGGAAAAGTGGTGACATCTCTTTGTAGATGTGTGTTGACCGTTCCTCATCGCCCGCTTCCAAAGCGTCCCAGAAGCTAACTACAACATCAACGACATGACTCGCTGGCATTTGGCCCGCACTTCCACGCCTATGCTCTTCTATCAGATAACGACCGCCTGCCCCGCCGAATACGCCTTTGCATGATCCATCGTTTCCTTCCATCACAGCGGTCAGTTTTACAGTGCTAGGCAGCGTCTCCTCCTTGATATATTCGACATGCTCGATCTCCCGACAGAGTTTGAGCAGACATTCTGCCGACAAATTTGAGCCGATAGGCGGCATGTTATTCTGAATGAAAACCGGCATTCGGGCTGCATCTGAGATGGTTTGGTAATATTCGAAAACGAGGTTCTCAGAGATGTGATGGATGTAGGGTGGCATCGCAATGACACCATCTGCGCCAATATCGCGGGCGTGCTTGGCAAACCCTTCCCCGACCTCCTGTGACACGGCAGCAACACCGATAATCACTGGCAATTGACCGGCGTTCTGCTTAACGAGCACTTCCGATAACTGAAACCGCTCCGCATCGCTGAGGGCGGTGAACTCACTGGCATTCACGGGATAAACCAAGCCGTGTGACCCGCACTCAATGCAAAAATCAATCATGCGCTGGAAGCTGGGAACATCAACTTCACCGTTCTCTCGGAACGGTGTCGATGGGATGGTGAATACACCCCGATAACTGTTTGAAACCATAAAATTCTCCTTTGGTGGTTTGCGCTCTCAACACATATTTCGGCCTGTGTCGAGGGATCTGGTCAGGTGGGGCGGTCATTGGCGGAGATGGCAGAAAGGTGGGCGGGATTCACCGTGCGACCACCACCAATTGGTAATGGTCACACGGATTTGCAATATGATAAATCACGGGATTAGTCTTACCGATAGCTGCCGCTGTGGGGATTGGTTGACACCTCCGACTTAACTCGTGCTATAAGCTGGCTCGATGCCGTATAGCCGAGGTAGTCCAAGCATAATATTCATGTTTTCAACTGCTTGGCTAGCGGCACCCTTGCCAAGGTTGTCCTCAAGGGAGCAGATATAGGCAAACCCCTCATCGACGCCTACCTTGACAAGAAGCTTATGGGTATCAACGATATCGCGCGTCCCCCACTGTTTATCAGCGGTATCTTCTACCACGAAAACCAGATCTTCGGGTTGGTAGGAATTTCGGATGGTCTGACTCAGCTGTTCAACCGCCTCCTCTTCGGAGAGGGTTTTTAGCGGCTCAGTCAATTCAACCCTGATATTGGTATTAATTCCCCTAAAAACGGACTGGAGAACGATGGGGGTAAAATTCACACGAAATCCAGAATATAGCTCCATCTCCGGGATATGCTTGTGCCTTCTGCCGTACGCATACGTAATTTCATTGGGCACCTCTTCGACATCTTTACGCGCGCCCGAAATTCCCGAAGTTGCTACAATCGTCGCTTCTCCTTGGACAAAGCCTTTGAGTGGCCTTAAAGCTAAAACAACGCTTGTTGGGTAACAGCCCGGATTCCCCACTAACCGCGCCTGAGAAATCTGATCTTGTAGCAGTGCTGGCATCCCATACACGGCTTCCGCTAGCAATTCGGGCGCATAATCCGCTGACTCGTAGGGGTTCAGTCCAATTCGCGGTGCGTATTCTCCTTCAAATTCTTCTCTGGGAAATCTGAAAGCACCGCTCATGTCGATTACTTTCTTTCCAAGCTCAAAGATTGATGGTGCATACGTCATTGATTCTGGATCTTTCGTTGCAAGAAAGACCAGTTCGCAGGAATCCAACGCTCCTTCTTCTCTTCTTGAATTTTTTCTGAAGCAGATTTCAACCTGATCGTGGTGTTCTAAGACTTTTTCAATCTCTTGGCCCACCATACCGGTGTCGCCGTATATGCCGATTCTGTACATGATCTGCCTCCCTCTGTAGATTTTGATTCAAGAATGGTCGAGTAGTGAGATTAACCCTCACACTTCATACTATGAAGTTTCAGAAAATAATTCGGTAATTTTATATTTCCCCCAGGCCCGGTAGGTGCGTGGGTTGAAACGGCGCAGTTACAAACAGCGCCTACCAAACGGGAGCCCGGTAGGTGTGGGTGGAAACCGCACCGGGCATCGCTCGGAGATTACCCAATTAATAAATTAATCTTCATCTATGAAGTATAATCTCTCATTTTTTGGGTGTCAATATTTTTTTAATCAGCGATTCACTCAATGAATTGATAGAAGAGATAGGGTAGTGAACATTAGTTCGCTGCGGGCCCGATCTCCGCACTGCGATTGCCTGATCGGGCAGGAAGAAATTCGAAAACCAAGCCCTCCTGAACCGTTGCAAATTTGGGATTGACGTCCCCGCACATTCATGCTATTATTTCGATTGGCTTCAAGGGCTTTCAACCAACCTATCATCTTGCAAATCGCTAGGAAATTTTTCTATGGGGCTAATACCATCAACTTGGGCGGAACAGATAAAACCGTCGCCGACGCTGGAAAGCAAATTGATAGCAGACAGATTGAGACTGGAAGGAAAACAGATTTACGATTTCGGGATTGGTGAAATGAATCCAGAGCTTCCGGTACCTCATCTCTTGAAAACCGCGATTTCCCAAGCCGTAATGGATGATGCGACGCATTATTCTCCAGAAGCAGGCGATCCTGAATTGCTCGAAGCCATTCATGCAGATCTTCGTCTTTTCGGATTAAACTATACCCCATCAGAGATTGTGATTTGCCCAGGTCCCAAAGATGCGTTTTTCAAAATCTGTCTAGCAATGCTGAACCCGAGTTCACCCCGCAATCGATTGGTTGCGTTTGCCCCTACCTACGAATCTTACGAGAACCTCCCTATCCTTTTAACGGGTAAACCGCCTATTGTCTTGCAGACCGATGCACATTTCCTACCGGATCCAGATCAATTAGCAAAGCTCCTGAACGAAGATGATACAATTGCGCTGATTGTGCTAAATTCGCCAAACAATCCAACAGGGACAGTCTACCCACCTTCATTATCGCAAGAACTTGCCGAAATCATCGGAAAATACGAACAGGTCTGCGTTTTGTCCGATGAGGTCTACCGCACCGTGATTTACGACGATTACGAGCATGTGAGTATTGCGTCATATCTGCCGAATCAGACCTTGCTTGTTGGAGGGATGTCCAAAGAGGTTTCAGGTACAGGGCTTCGCTTAGGCTTTATTGCAGGTCCGGAAGCGACGATGCGGGTGATAGCCAATGTTGAGGGAAATACGTCCTCGTGTGTCAACTTACCTACGCAGAAAGGGTACGCCCATTTTTTACGAAAAGATACCGATTTGCGCGTGCGGCACCAAATTCGGGACGCGCTTTGTGTACGGAGAGATGCGTTGGTTGACCGCTTTAGCGTATTGGTGAAGGAAGCAGCTTGGGAGCGTCCCTCAGGCGCGTTCTATTTTTTCCCGGACATGCGCCGATACTGTGGTCGCCGGACACCAGATGGACAACTCCTCGATACGGATGAAGCGTTAGCACTCTACTTAATTGAGAGAGCCAACGTCGTAACAGTGCCCGGTAGTAAGTTTCAGCGTCCCGGGCATCTTCGGTTTGCCTATGCGGTTAGTCTCGAAACAATAGACGGCGGGATACAACGGTTGGCGAAAGCACTTGATCAGCTACGTTAATTGAGGGGAGGCCCCGACTTTCTTAGCCTCGATACAACGTCGGCATGAAACATAAATTGCAGCGTAGGGATTACCTTTAGGAGAATGAATTGATATGCAATATGGAAATAACTGCTGGGTTGATATTCAGGAAGCGGACAAAGATAGAGTTGTTGTCCTTCCGCTTGGATCGCTGGAGCAGCACGGTCATCACTCGCCACTACTGACGGATACCTACCTTGTGACCGCAGTAGCACAACGGGTAGAACAAGAACTTAATGAGCAGATTTATCTGCTGCCCACGCTGTGGCTAGGCGCGTCAGATCATCATCTGGACCGCCCTGGCACAGTCAGCGTTCCCAATCACATTTACACCCTAATGATTAAGAACATCGTCAGGTCCATCGCCAACGCAGGATTTCAGCGTGTGTTTTTGCTTAATGGGCACGGAGGCAATGTTGTACCGGGTACGCAAGCAATAACAGAATTAGCGAACGAATCGGATACTTATAACAATATGTGGATCGCGTTGTCCTCCTATTGGACGGTAGCTGAACCGGCAATGTCACCGGAGCATCACGGCATGGAGACACCACATCTAACACATGCCTGTGAGTACGAAACCTCGATGATGTTGTTCCTACACGGCGAGATTATGCGGATGGATCGGGTGACGTCCAGTCCACCGCTGATAGACTCACCGTTTTATCACAGCGAACACGGTGGACGTATCAATGTCGGGAAACGATTGGTTACGTGGGCTCCGACCGGGGCAATGGGCAAACCGCAACACGCTACGCCGGAAAAGGGAGAATCCTTACTGAATGCCATCACCGGTGAGGTTGTAGCCTGTATCAGGGATTTTGAGACGTGGTAGACAGACGATTCATAATCTTTTACTAGGTACGGGACTAATCGTCTTTTTCCAAACAGGGTCTGAGTAAGATTGTAAAACAATGCAAAAACCATCACGAAACGAACCCTGCTGGTGCGGAAGTGGCAAAAGATACAAAAATTGCCATCTCAAGCAGGACAAAGAAGCAAGCACCTCTCAACCACGAATGGCTTCAGGGATTGTTATCAAGACTGAGGAGCAGATCGAAGGTATTCGTAGAAGTAGTCAGTTAGCACGAAGAACTCTGGACATGCTGGACGGGCGAGTTGAAGCTGGCGTCACCACCAGCGATATTGACCGATGGGTCTACCAGTACACCTGCGACCACGGTGGGTATCCTGCGACCCTTGATGTGCAGGGATTTAATAAAAGTTGCTGTACTTCAATCAACCACGTCATCTGTCACGGAATTCCTGACGATACAATCTTGAAGGACGGAGATATTATCAACGTCGATGTCACCCCAATTCTGGATGGATACTTTGGCGATACCAGTCGCATGTTTGTGATTGGCAACGCGTCGAAAGAAGCGCTGAAATTGATTGAGGAAACCAGAGCGTGCATGTACCTTGGTATTGATGAAGTGAAACCGGGCAACACGATTGGAGACATAGGCTTCGCAATCCAGCAACATGCTGAAGGTCTCGGGTATTCTGTCGTGCGTGACTTGTGCGGTCATGGCACCGGTTTACAGTTCTGGGAAGCCCCGCAAGTTCCACATTACGGCAAGAGAGACAGTGGTCCTGAAATGGTGCCAAATATGGTATTTACAATCGAGCCGATGATTAATGCGGGTCGCTACGAATGCACAACACTGTCAGATGGTTGGACTGTCGTCACGGTTGATGGCTCATTATCCGCGCAATGGGAGCACACCGTGCGTGTGACAGAAACCGGTGTCGAGATTTTGACAGCCTAATGCGCCTAAAGGAAGTATAATGTCGCAGATTAAAATATACGGATTGAAAGAGAGCCTTGACCCTATCAAAGCGCAGCTCTCCGATGTTATTCATTCGTGTGTGGTTGATGCCTTGCAGTTTCCGCAGGATAAGAGGGCGCATCGCTTCTTCCCGCTCAATCCTGATGATTTTTATTATCCCAGCGGGCGCACGACAAAGTATACGATTATTGAGATCAGCATGTTTGAGGGGCGATCCGTAGAAACAAAGAAATATCTGATTCGTCTGCTGTTTGAAAGGGCACATCAGCAACTGAATATTCTTCCACAAGACCTGGAAATAACAATCACTGAAACGCCCAAGTATAACTGGGGATTCCGTGGTATGCCAGGTGACGAAATAGAATTAAACTACAAAGTTGAAGTATAAGCGGTGAAAGTATTGGCGCTCAGTAGATAGATGGATATCTAGCAATGTCGCCACAAGATATGAACAAACTCCTTAGACATAGCAGCGTATTACGCATTTGGGTGTTACAATACCTATTGATGCCCTAGCAACCGTAAATCGCAGATTATCTGATGTAAGTTTTTTCCATGGCTCTCATTTTTAAGCAACCCAATCCAGACACAATTATTCTCAGACGCAGCATCGCCTCTCGATTGTCTGGTCTGATCTGGTTTGGTGTTGCCGCCCTCCTCATGTTTGCGTTCAAGACGGACGATCAGATATGGCTTGCTGCGCCCTGCATACTCTTAGGGTTGCATCTTCTAACCTATACTGTGCGGATGAATATCCGTCTTCCGTTACACGATATGCTGTGGCAACGGCGTATCCTGTTTCTTTTTCCCATTGAACGATCCGTGCCATTTTCGGGCATTCGGTCGGTAAGAATTGTGGCTCGCGGAAAATTTCTCAAGCTATTACATCTATACCTATTCCTCGTTGATGGTTCACGGCTTTCCATCACTTACGCCTATCAACTGAATCAAGTCGAGACACAGGGTAGGGAATTAGCACAGATCGTTGGCAAGCCGTTGGTCTACGAACAGGAAGAAGATGAATTTAACGATTGAGAAAAAGGACAAGAGTTTGAGAGGGAGTTAGTCAACTACACGCAACTCGAAAGGTAGATCTATGACCAGTGAACTGAAGGTCGGCTTAGTCGGAGTTCCACGCGGATCAGGATTTATCCGCGCGTTCCAAACTGTGAATGAAACTGCCCTGACCGCCATTTGTGATATTAATCCCGAAATCCTAAATCAGGTGGGCAATGAGTATGGGATTAAGGGGCGATATACAGACTTTGAAACGATGGCGAAGTCGGACCTCGACGTGATTCTTGTTTCGACGCCGATGCCTCTGCACGTGCCGCAAGCTGTGATAGCGCTTTCGGAGGGAAAGCACGTTCTTTCCGAAGTACCCGCTGCAACGGATCTTGAGCAGTGTTGGCACCTAGTCAATGCCGTTGAACGGAGCGGGAAGAAGTACATGATGGCTGAGAACTACACCTACATGAAACCGAACGTGCTGGTGCGTGAACTTGCTCGGCGTGGATTGTTTGGTGAGATCTACTTCGGTGAAGGCGCGTATATCCATGAATTGAAGGCGGGCAACGAAAGAACACCGTGGCGACGTAAATGGCAGACGGGACGCAACGGGTCAACGTATCCGACGCACAGCCTCGGGCCTGTATTGCAGTGGTTCAACGAGCGCGTCTGTACAGTTTCCTGTTTCGGCACAGGCCACCACTATCGCGATCCGCGCGGTGCACACTATGAGAACGAAGATAGCACAACAATGATGTGTAAGACCACAAACGGTGGTCTGATTGAAATTCGGGTTGATATGTTGTCCAACCGTCCCCACAATCTCACTTATTATAGCTTGCAGGGAACACAGGGGTGCTACGAGGCACCACGCGGCTTTGGAGATGACCCGAAGATCTGGCTGGCGGATTATGCGGAGCGGATGGAGTGGCGGTCTCTGTGGGATTTCGAGGAGGAGTTTATGCCAGAGATGTGGCGCAATCCGCCAGAAGAGGCTTTACGCGCTGGACACGGAGGTGGCGATTACTTCGAGATTCGAGAGTTTGCTGATTCAGTTATTAACGATACAAAGCCCCCAATCGATGTTTACGAAGCGCTTGATATGACGGTACCCGGGTTGGTTTCGGAAGCGTCAATCAATCAGGACGGAATTCCGTTGCCTGTGCCCGATTTCCGGGAGATACAGAGTTTCCCAGATGATCTGCCAGAACCGTTGCGGGGCAGCGAAATTATCTCGGTTCAATTGTAGCCGGAGAGCACCCGGCTAACCTGTAAAATCGAGAGCGGACCCAACTCCAACAATGTAATTTTAATTGACACGCCGCTAGCGTCGATATACGATAGCTGTTGACACGCTATACGCTGCACTTCACAAGGAGATCGCTTATGAGCCAAACTTCAGGAAATGGAAACTACTTAGCCAATCAAATCGTGAGCGAAGAACAGATTCAAGAATGGGTAGAACAGTTCCACCGGGATGGCTTTCTGTTTTTGCAAGATGTATTACCGCCGGATTGGTGTGCTCAGATGCGTGAGGACTTGGATTGGGCGTTAAAAGAAAATCCCAACGGTTTCAATGGTGTAAATGAACGCACCGCCCTTGCCCACCGACTGTTTGAAACCAGCGAAACCAACCTCAGGTTATTTGACTTGGAACCCATTGTCAGCTTTGCCGAAGCTCTTATCGCTCCTAACTGTCACGTCATCCACAACAACTCATTCCAGAGTTTTCCGGGTGGCGGCATAACGCGATGGCATCAGGATGATGCTCCTCATTTCACTGTCATAGATGGTGAAGCACCGAAGAATATCCGTTTGTCGGTCATGTTTTTCACTGCAAACTACTACCTGACGGATGTGACCGAGGCCAAATACGGTGGCACAGAGGTGATTCCCGGCACACACCTGCTTGGTACGGGTCCACCACCGGAGATTGAGGGAACGGAGTGGGAAAGCAAGATTCAATACAACCTCGGCAAAGCTGGAAGCGTTGTCATGTTCAACAATCAGGTGTGGCATCACGGAGGGCTTAACCGGAGCAATCGAACGCGCTATATTACGCAGATTACCTATGCGCGTCGCATGATTGGACACAAATACTATCCGTTCATGAACTACAACATGCCAGAGCACATCTACAAAGACGCGAATCCGAGGTTACGGCGGTTGTTGGGGTTCCTTGAGCATGGAGCGTACGGTTAACCGCAATACTAAAACAAAGCGTATGTGATGTCAAACTGATCGAAGGAACTCCATGAAAGCAATTATTTTCCATGAACAGGGCGGAATTGATCAGCTCCGTTACGAGGAAGTCCCCGTCCCGACTATCGCATCCTCCGAAATATTGGTCCAAGTCAAGGCGTGTGCGGTAAACCATCTTGATATTCGTGCTCGACGGGATCGCCCGGAAGTACAACCATTCCCGCACATCCTCGGATCGGATATCTCTGGGGAGGTGGCCGCGGTTGGAACGGAAGTTCACAACGTTGCTGTCGGTGATCGGGTGGTACTCGCACCCTGTATCCCTTGCGAACAGTGCCTGGATTGTCTCAACGGCGACGAAAATATGTGTGATTTTCAGGAGCTTTTGGGCTTTCAGACCAACGGTGGTTATGCGGAATACGTCAAAGCACCTGCGAAAAATGCCATTCAGATTTCCTCTGATCTTTCATACGTAGATGCTTCTGCTATCCCGATCGCGTATCTCACGGCGTGGCACATGCTTGTAACGCGGGCACAAGTTCGTCCCGGCGATGATGTACTGGTCTTATCTGCGGGTAGCGGTGTTGGGAGTGCAGGCTTACAAATTGCCAAGCTGTGTGGCGCACGAATTTTCGCGACGGCGAGTACCGATGAGAAACTTGAACACGCCCGTCAGATGGGAGCCGATTTCACAATCAACTATACGCAGGTCGATTTCAGCGAAGCGGTTCTTGATGCAACAGGCGGACGAGGGGTTGACGTCGTCTTTGAGCATGTTGGAGCAGCGACATGGGCGCAGAGCGTGGCAAGCCTTGCAAAGAAGGGACGCCTTGTGTCCTGTGGAGTTACAACGGGAAATATCGGCGAGATTGATATCCGCAAGATGTATCAGAAGCAGCTGACCCTGATGGGATCCGCACTAGGAACAACATCTGAACTTCAGACGATTATCCGTCTTGCCGAACAGGGAAAGTTGACGCCGATTATCGCGCAGGCGTTACCGTTGCGAAAAGCAGCCGAGGCACATCGAATTATAGAAGCACGGGAAAATTTTGGCAAGGTTTGTCTCCAGCCAGAATAATTGAATAGAACTTACGCAGCCAACTGTAGGTGCTTGCATCCCGATTTATCGGGGCGGGGCATTTTGCCTCGCGCTGAAACGCCTGAGTCCTATTGAAAGAGGATTCTGAAGGGAGGGTAGTTTTCATGGGGAAATTGGAGGGCAAAGTCGCAATGATTACGGGTGCTGGCAGGGGCCACGCTGAAGCAATCGCCCGACGATTCGCAGAGGAAGGCGCAGCGGTGTCCTTGTGTGATGTAATTCCAGTAACAACACTGAAGGAAAGAGTTGGCTCAAAGATAAAAGCTGCTAGCGGAAAAGTTCTCTGCTTCCAGACGGATGTTTCAGATGAGGAACAGGTAAACCGGATGGCTAAGGAAACTATTGAAACGCTGGGAACAGTCGATATCCTCGCTAACGTTGTCGGCATCGCTGGACCTACCAAAGATGTCTGGGATATGACCTTAGCAGAGTGGAAACGAACACTTGCCGTCAATCTCGATTCGCAGTTTCTCTGTTGCAAAGCGGTGCTGCCTGAAATGATAGAGAAGCGATACGGGAAAATCATAAACTTTAGTTCGGGCACAGGCAAACAGCCACTTTCCCATAGAGCGCCGTACGCCACCTCAAAGATGGGGGTAATCGGCTTCACACGGACGCTCGCCACCGATGTTGGACGTTACAATATCAATGTCAATGCGATTTGTCCGGGTGGGCATGAGGAGAGAAGCGTCGAACTGGCACAGGCGAGAGCAGAATACATGAACCAATCTTTTGATGAGGAAGGATTTCGCGAGCGGATGAAACGGCCAGATCCGAAGGCTATTCTCGCGGGTAGATGGTGTGCTGATGAAGGCTACCATGAAAAGGGATCTGGTTCCGAAGAGATGGCTAGTTTGGCACTTTTTCTCGCCTCGGATGATTCAGCGAGCATAACGGGGCAGGACATCAATTGCGATGGTCGGGTTATGTGGTAGTACTCAGCCCATTAAGGAGATACGGCAGCGCAATCAGAACACATCAAGGCAAATCTTTTCTGTCCACCAGTGCCATCAAACTCCGTCTCATAGTCGTAAGTCACTTCCACGTTTGTGTCACCACACCAGTCACATTTTCCGCGAAAATAATCCGCCTTCTGCGCCACTAGTTCCCGATGTTCATCAGCCAACCGTCTGGCAGATTGGATGAGATCGAGTGCACGTTGCCGCAGCTTCGGGTCTGTTTCTTTTTTTGCAATCTTTTCAAGGATTGGCTGCAACTGCGGATCGTTTGGCCTCCCCCCGTCGTCAAGGGTATGCCAAGCTGCCCTGCGAACTCTAATGTTTGGGTCTTGAAGCCCCCGGTATAGTGCCTCCCACACGGCATCAATTCGTCTGCGAACGTGGCACGGACAGAGGTTTTCCATCGCAGCTTCTCTGTCCTCCGGGACGTCTGAATATGCCATAGAAAGGTACAGGTCAATTTTATCGCCGCGCAAGCGGTCTTCGCCGCGACGATGGTGTCTCTTTTGGTACTTATTCTTGGCTCGTTTCTTCGCCATCCTGCGCCCTCCTATCTGGTCATTAAACGCGTGAGTTCTTGCCAGATCTCTTATATGCTGGTGACATCGTCCGCATCTGCTCAACAACTTTGGGTACTGTTTCGATGACTTCATCGATTTCCGCTGCCGTGTTATCTTTACCGAGCGAAAACCGGACGGTGCCTTGTGCCAACTGCGGTGGGAGACCGAGCGCAGCCAGAACATGAGACGGCTCCATTGAGCCGGAGGTGCAGGCTGAACCGGTTGAGACGCAGATGCCTTCCATATCCAACCTTAGAATAAGACTCTCCCCTTCAATATACTCAAATGAAATATTCAATGTTCCGGGCAAACTGTTTTCAGGATCGTTGTTCTCATGGATATAATTGATGCGTTCATGCAGTCCTTTGCGTAATTTGCGTGTTAATTGATTCAGATGCTCAACATTCGCTTCCCGATCCTTCTTCGCCAACGCTGCCGCCTCACCGATCCCAACAATCGAAGGCACATTCTCTGAACCTGCCCGCCGATTCCGCTCATGTGAGCCTCCGTGAAGCAGATTCTCCAACCGTGTGCCACGCCGAAGGTAGAGCGCGCCGATGCCTTTCGGACCGTAGATCTTGTGCGCCGAAAGCGATAGCATACTAACTCCCAACGCTTGAACATCAACCGGTAACTTACCAACCGACTGCACTGCATCTGTATGGACGGGGATACGATGGTCTTGAGCGATTTCACAAACCTCTGCAATCGGTTCAATGGCGCCGGTTTCATTGTTAGCGTGCATAATCGAGATAAGGATTGTCCCGTCCCGAATAGCCTCGCGCAGATCGTCAAGTTGAATCTGTCCATAGCGATCAACCTTGAGATACGTTACCTCAAATCCATGTTTCTCAAGGTATTGACACGTATGCAGCACGGCATGATGCTCGATAGAAGAGGTGATGATGTGATTCCCGCCATTGCGGGTTTGCTGTAATTCAGCAATCCCTTTGATGGCGTAGTTGTCCGCTTCTGTCCCGGTGCTTGTGAAAACGATTTCGCTCGGACTCTTGGCGTTGATAAGAGCCGCAACCTGTTCACGTGCATCGTCGATGGCGTTGCGTGCCTCACGACCGTAAGCGTGGATGCTCGAACCGTTGCCGAATTGATCGATCATAAACGGGAGCATCGCCTCAAGTACTTCCGGGTGGACTGGGGTCGTTGCGTTATGGTCGAGATATATACGGTTCATAACTTTCACCACTTTCCTCAAGTGTCTTCTATAGTTCGTTCGAGCGAGTCGCAATACGCTCTTGAACAGCGGCTACAAATTCTTCCACAGGCAAGCCGTTCTGACGCGCCCCATCTCGTTTACGGACAGAGACAGTGCTGTTTTCAATCTCCCTGTCTCCGACCACGAGCATATATGGCACCTGCATCAACTGGGCTTGACGAATCTTTGCATTCATGCGGTCAGGTCCGAGATCGGACTGTGCACGGATTCCGGTTGCCTTCAACTGTGCAGCTATTTTGTCGGCGTAGTCGTTATGACTGTCATTGATTGGAATCACACGCGCATGTTCCGGTGAGAGCCACACGGGAAATTTGCCGGCATAATGCTCAAGAAGGAAACCGATCATCCGCTCGTGCGTACCCAGCGGCGCTCGGTGGAGGCATATCGGTATTTCGGATTCACCGGATCTATTGATAAAACTTAAATTACATCTGCCCGGCACTGCAAAATCGACCTGATTCGTGGCAAGACTAAACTCCCTGCCGATGGCGCTCCAAATTTGTACGTCAATTTTGGGACCGTAGAAAGCGGCTTCATCAGGAACTTCCACAAAAGGTACGTTACCACTCTTCATTGCGTTGCGGACCATCTCTTCGGTTCTGAGCCACATCGGTTCATTATCGATATACTTTTTGCCGAGTCCGGCTTTGTGGTGTGTACTCAGGCGCATCACATATTTTTCGACGCCGAAGATTCGGAAATATTCAAGGTATAGGTCAACGACCCCCATGAATTCCTCTTCAAACTGTTCCTCGGAGCAGTAGATGTGTGCATCGTTCATCTGCATGGAACGCACCCGCATGAGACCAAAGAGTTCGCCACTCTGCTCAAAGCGGTAGCAGGTGCCGTATTCGCCTAAACGAATTGGCAAATCGCGATAACTACGCGGCTTGCTATCAAAGATCTTGTGATGGAATGGGCAGTTCATCGGCTTCATGTAATACCGTACGCCCTCCATCTCCATCGGCGGATACATACTCTCGGCATAGTGCGACAGATGACCGGTCTGCTCAAACAGGGCATCTTTGGCGAGATGGGGCGTCCTGACGCGGTCATATCCCCTTTTATCTTCCATCTCTTTGGCAAGCGCTTCGAGTTCCTCAATAACGATCCCCCCATTTGGCAACCACAGGGGAAGTCCGGGACCAACATCCTCATCGAAGATAAAGATTTCTAGTTCTCTTCCTAGTTTCCGATGATCCCGCTTTCTCGCCTCCTCAAGCATTTGAAGGTGCTGCTTGAGCTCTGCTTTGGTGCGCCACGCCGTGCCGTAGATACGCTGCAGCATAGCACTGTTTTCGTCACCCCGCCAATACGCACCGGCGACAGTCAAGAGTTTAAAGGCATCGGGTCGAATCTCGCCTGTATCTCCAACATGTGGACCTCGACAGAGATCTTCAAAGGTATCCTGTCGATAGGTACTCAAAACCGGTGTCTCATCGGTCGCGGTGCCATATTCATCGACATTGCCCTCGATTAGCCCCTCTATCAACTCTAACTTATAAGGCTGATCCTTGAATAACTCACGAGCTT
The DNA here is from genome assembly GCA_965204355.1 of Candidatus Poribacteria bacterium. Classification (GTDB taxonomy): domain Bacteria; phylum Poribacteria; class WGA-4E; order WGA-4E; family PCPOR2b; genus PCPOR2b. The sequence continues at coordinate 3,628,671 of OZ241983.1, read as the reverse complement.
CATCAGGGCCGATTTCCCGATAATTAAATTCATGTTTGCCAGCAACAATTTGCCGCATCCGCTTTTCGATTTTCTGCAGATCTTCCGGCGAAAATGCGATCGGTTTGCTTTCGCTATCAGTGCCGAGATCAAAATCGTAATAAAAGCCGTTTTCAATCGGGGGCCCAATAGCAAGTTTGGCATCGGGATAAAGTTCCATGACGGCTTGTGCCATGACATGTGCGGTACTGTGCCTAATTTTATAAAGCAGATCCTTTTCTGAGTTTTCCATAATTATCTCCAGTGTTTATCGTCTCTTACGAATAACTTCAACTCCTGCTTATTCCGTCTAAACTCCCGTTCCTCAAGGATTCTTCAACAAAAAAAGAGCCTTTCGGCTCTTTAGTGTTGAATAGTATGTAATGGGCGATACTGGATTTGAACCAGTGACCTCTTGCATGTCAAGCAAGCACTCTAACCACCTGAGCTAACCGCCCTTATAAAAAAATAAAAAATGGAGGCGGCGGTCGGAATTGAACCGACGCATAGGAGTTTTGCAGACTCCGGCCTTACCACTTGGCTACGCCGCCACATTGGAGCGGGAGACGGGACTTGAACCCGCGACCTCTACCTTGGCAAGGTAGAGCTCTACCACTGAGCTACTCCCGCAAAAGCGTTTTTAAGTGTATCAAACACGCTCGCATTTGTCAACCAAAAAGTGTAAATTTACTGAAATGCGTGGGATCAATTGCGCTATGTTACCCATCCTCATCATACCCAACGATTTCTCCCGTAGTCTTGTCAAAGATTGCGCCGTACCTGCCCGGTGCGGCGAAGCCCTCATCAGTCTGCATCGCAAGTCGTGTATTGGCGTCCATCAGATAATAGTATCCAGTGTATATGTGCGATGTGTCCTCAATCCGCTTGACGTGATAGCAGTGGCTGTGGAACTGAATGGTATTATCGTAGATGATGATATACCGATCTCCGAAGATACTTTGTGCGATCTGGTGGACAATGAACGGCTCAACCTTTTGAAATGTATCTCGTCTTAGCACGCGTCTCAAAGCCTCCATGATAGTGTGCAAATTCAGCGACTATGCCTCATTCGTCAATTTCTAATTCTCTTGTCAACAGGATTGTATCAATCCGCCGATTCTTATCTCTGCCCGCCTGAAGCCTGTTATCCGCAATAGGATGATCCTCACCCAAACCGATAGCCATCATCCGTTCCCTTGGCACATCGCATTTTTCGGCGAGGTATTTCATGAACGCATCAGCACGCCTCTGGGTTATCCGCAGATTGACCTCCGTTCCCCCACTGCTATCACTGTGTCCTTCGATTCGCACGTTGTAGTCAGCAAACATCTTAAGAACCTCAGCAAGTTGACCAATCTTGGGGAAGAATTTCGGGTTGATTTCTGAACTTCCCTGTTGGAAGAGATCTCCACCGAATCGGATAAGTGCGCCTTTTTCGGTGCGCTTGGTTTCCGCGTCAGGCACCGTTGTGGCAGCCTCCAAAATCTGGGTCTCGACTGCCTCAACTTCTTTCCCTTTTTCAATTGCAGCCATTATGTGCTCGTAACCCTGTTGTCCCAAATCGATAGCACGAACATAATTTTCCTCAGCAAGTGCCTGCTTGGCATCGGCGAGGAGCATTTTTGCCTTCTCATGGTGCGCCGGGATAAGCGTTGCTGTCGTTGCTGGGTCTTGGTCCAGTGCTTCTTCCACCCGGAAGACTACGTCTTTGGCTTGAGCGATCTGTTCCTCTAATGCCTCCTTTGCCAGACGTTTTCGTTCAATGGGCTCAGCGGTAGTGAAGGCATCGTAGGCACTGCTCTCAGCCTGTGCGGCAAGTTGTAATACGCGATCATACTGTCCCCTCGTCAGTGCCATGTTCGCACCTTCAAGGCTGGTAACGGCGCGTTGAAAGAGTTCCGCCGCGTGCTCAAACGCACTGACCTCTTCGGCCCGGTCAATTTCAAACTGTGCACGGGCGATTGCTACTGTTGCACTTGTGTGTGCTTCAAGTTTTGCCGCTTGTGATTCACTGGTAGCGGCGGTCTGTCCGGCAACAGCTGCAATTTTCGCTTTAGTTGCATAGTTTTGAGCCTGTGTTACAAGCGATTCTGCCTCATCAAAATTATCCTGTGCGAGAGCAGCACGCCCTTGAGCAATCAGGTCGTTTGCTGTTTGGTAGTTATCTGAAGCGTAAGAAAGCACTCCTGCTTCTTTTGCATCCTCAAGTATAAGTTCTGCTCTATCAATAGCAATCTGTATCTGCGATCGGAGCAGCGCGTTTTGGGCATCCTCTCTTGCTTGGGCTGATTCCGCCTCTGCGGCCATTGCACGCTGCTCTGCCCGAATAGCCCTCGCCAAAGCGCGTGTGGTTTTTTCCTCTGCAATCAACTGCCGGACTTGTGCGGCTTGGGTTCGATAATTCAGCTTTTGGATCGCAGCGCTCAGTGCTTCAGCATTGGCTCCATCAATCCGATGCTGAGCGATGCGTTGGCGTGCCTGGGCAGCCGCAATCCGAGATTCCATCCCTGCCCAAAATGCCAACTCTATGCTTAAAATCCCATCGCCATTGCGTTGGGCTTGCTGCGCCCCTTCAAGCAGCCGTGTGGCCTTGTTGAATGTTTCGGTAGCATATTCTTCCGCCCCCAGTCGTCGCGCTTCGGAGATAGCCTTCTGCGTATCATTCAAGCTGGACTCGAGCAGGATCGGATCCACCTTCCCAGCGCAACTTACAAATCCGAATATCATGAGCGCGTGAAACGCAATGCAGCCCAGATGAGTTGCATATCGTGCCTTGCGTACTGCGTGTCGCATGAATAGATTCAATCCATCCCTCCAATGACCATCGTTCAGAACTACTCTCTTTTCAAGTATAAACCAATTTTCCTTTTACCTCGGAATGACGCTATTCTGGAGGCGTTGATTGCAACTCTTCTAATTCCTGCTCTGCCTGCTCCAAGTCTTCATATGCGGCTTCTGCAGCCTGTAATTTCAATTCTAATGCTCCCTCTGCATCGCTAGCTTTCGCCTCTAAGTGATTCGCAACAGCGAGAGCTGTCGCAATTCTAGCGTTCAATTGAGACCGCATCCCAAGTCGATATGCTTCTGTCTCTTTTCCCGCGCTCAATACCTCTTCTGACCGCGCAAGCATCTGCTCTGCGTCCGCCAACTCTTGCGGCGCCAGGTTTTGAGCATTTGCTGCCCTGGCTGCTTCTATCTGCATTGATGCGTCGTATATAGTTTCAGTAGCGAGCTGGCTTGTCGAACCACAACCAAGACCAAACGGTACAATGATTAGGCTGACAACCATCTGCATTAACATTGGCTTCATCAAGTTGCTCCATAAAACAAAAATAGAATTGAGTTCAGAATACGTTAAGATAGGCGTCAGATCCGACCTCACAACCGGTTTTTATCGACTTACTTAACGATCAACTCCAATTTCAAAATGTCGAACCAGAGGTGCTAAGTCTGCCCAGAAAGCATCTGGGATCTCAACTGCCCCTGCTTTTGCGTTTTCCACAGCTTCCTCCGGGGTGCGGGCACCGGGTATTGTGGCAGCGACCTGTGGGTGGCGGGTACACCATTGGAGGGAAGCAGCCACCATCGGAATATCGTAGTCCCGACACAGCCCCTGAATTTTGGAAACATGGTCGAGGCATCGCTGACTGAAGTTCCGTGCTAAATAGTTGATGTCTGCAACTGGTCCCGTTGCAAGCAATCCTCGTTCAAGCGGCGTAGCCACGACGAGCCCCACGTTATGTTTTTCCGCAGCGGGTAGGATGCGTTCCGCCGCAAGCTGATTCAGAAGGCTCCAAGCCTCTGGCACTACAGCGGCATCAAATTCCCCGGTTTCGATGTAGGGTGCGTTCGTTTCGGGTTCGTTAGCTGCAACACCAACATACTGAACAACTCCCTCCTTCTGTAGTTTCCGCAACGCCCCCAACGCGCCATTCGCTCCCATCACCTGCTCTACCGGAACATCCATGGGATCGTGAATATAGAGAACCTCAAACTGTTCGATTCCCAAACGTTCCTGACTTGCCCCCACATCACGCAGAATTGCATCAAAACTGTAATCTTTCGCATCCATCGTGATCTGCCCAACCTTAGTCGTGACGGTAGATTTAGCAGCCAAATCAGGACGTGCTTCCAGCGCATGACCAATTGTGGTCTCGCTTCGGGTGCCGCCGTAGAGGGGCGCGGTGTCGATAAGTGTACTTCCAGCCTCAATGGCGGCGTGGATCGTTTGTACACCGAGATCTTGCTCCATGTAGCTGGTGAGGAATTCGTCGCCGCGTAGGTTATTGGGATCTTCGGGGTATTCTTCTGCGGCCTGGTTGGCGGTGGGGATTCCGATAAACGCAGCTCCCAGCCCCACAATCGGGACCTCTATGCCGGTTCGACCGAAAAATTTGGTTTTCATAATGTTCACCTCAGTGGGTAGACCGTGCACAGATATGCGACCTCGCCACGGTTAAAGGTTACCCCATCATCTCCTGCATCCTTCCAGCAACCCAATCGACAGCGACATCGATCATCGCCTGCCCTTTTTCGGCAGTCGCCAATTTCGCGTCATGGTGATACATTCGATCAGCTTCAGCCTGATCCGGGTTGGAGATGGTCAACTTAGCGCTGTCATAATCTACGCCGTTCCAATCGACATTTTCTGGGAAGGCTGCCCAAGCAAACGCGGTTTCAAACTCTGCGGCATGACCGGGGCATCTGCCCGTTTCCATCTGTTCTTGGACAAACTCCGGCGTGTATGCTTCCCAGTATGAGTGAAAGTCAATGTTGATTCCGAGTTGGTCGCGGTAACCGTCTAACCGCTCGGTTACGGGAGCAGCGTTGCCAGCGTGTCCGTTAATGATCAGTATATTTGTAATCCCGTGACGACGCATACTATCCGCCACGTCATATAGGACCTGTCCAAATACCTCGGCGCGAAGTGTCAGCGTGCCCTTGTGATCCATCCAGTGCTCAGATACCCCAATCGCCAGTGGTGTCGTCACAATGACTTCGGGAAACAGTTTTTGGGCGGCCAGTTTTGAGACATGGACTGCACTTGCGGTATCGTGAATCATTGCTAGATGCTCATTATGTTGCTCGGTGCTGCCAGTTGGGATAATCGCGCCCCTGAGCGTTCCAGCATCAATGGCTTCGCGGACATATCGTCGGGGATTTTCCCACAGTAGAACAGATTTAATCTGAGACATTTAGAGGCTCCTTTTGCTATCACTAAAATTGAGTAGAATTAGAGGATGAGACGAACACGGCTTACCCTGATTACAATGTGATCCATTCAATAGAATTGAGGTGCCATTCAAAATGGCAGAGGTATGCCAACCCGTTCAGAAACTATTTTCAACTGTTCCTGGTGTAGTTCGCCGACCGGGATTCCAGTTTCCGCCCACTCTCGCTCACGCTCCCATTCCAAGCCGCCGGGTAGATCCGATCGGTCATAACCCGGCGCCGGTTGCATCTGTCGGGCATCACGGATATGCTGATCAACCTCGGCTTTATACTCGTCAATGGGTCTGAACCGAGAGATGTCAATCGCTGCGATGAAAGCGCCTTGATTCGCACCCTCCCAGATTGTCGGTGGATTGGGAGGCTTATCAAACAGCCATATGCCTGCCATGAACCCACCGAGCGCGTGGCTCACATGGCTCAACCCCAACATCTTGAAGAAGGCAGCTGGACTCTGTTCAAACGCTTCTTCTAAGGGCAGCTTTGCATCAATGCCGGTCGCCATGTCGGCGACTATGGGTGGCTGCGCGCCCGCTGGAATCGCAAAACTCATTGGCGAGGCTCCTGTTGCGGTAGCAATTGGGGCGTCGGGACTGTGTCGAAAACGGTGACAAGAGACAGCAAACCCAGCGCAATCTTCTTCAAGCGCGAGGCGCGAATACTTTCCTGCACTCCCAAAATGGAAGTGATTGCGACTCGTTGCTGCTCCCAGTCCCATCTCTTTGGCTTTTTTGACGGCTGCCTTCGCAGCGCGGTATGAGGCGAAGTGTCCCATACCGCCATCGCCATCATACACCGCTGTCGTCGGGGATTGGTCAACGCAGCGGACAGTTGGCCGTGGATTCACCTTGCCATCAAGCATCATATCCACATACCCCGGCGTCTGACGCGTGCCGTGGCTGAACACGCCGCGCAGATCGGTAAGCACGAGCAGTTGAGCCATGTGAGCAGCGTCCTCTTCCGAGGTGCCTGCCTTCTGGAAGGCTTCGCTAATAAAACTTCGAAGTGCATCTGGCATCACACGGATAAATTCATCTGGAACGAGATTCATAGTTTTTCTCCATATTTGGTTAATTCGTAGCTTAGGTGAAAGGCATTTATAGCACTTGATTTTGGATTGATCTATGCGATTGTAAAGACGTGGATTTAGAGATACAAGTTGCAGCAGCAGTCCAATGATAAATTGTACCATGATAATATACTTTATCTGCCCTATTCTTGACAAGTAGTAAATCTCTGGTGATTGACGGATTAATCGAGTTATGGTAAAATCAGTTATACAGGATTTACGCAAATTTATCACACGGGGAGTAGATTTTTGATTTTTAACCCCCTAAATCCCCCTTGTCAGGGGGACTTATGAATGCGCTGCGTAAGTTCTATTATATTTGAGGAAAATTGGAAATCTCAGAAGAAGGGAACTTATAATGGGTACAAATTCTAATGTAGCTAACCTGTCTCCCGCGAAACGGGCAATTGTAATCGGCATGGATGGCGCAAGCATGGAACTGGTCAAAAATGTGATTGATTGGGGACACGCACCGAACATGGCGCAGTTGCTTGAGCAAGGGGTTTTTCGACCCATGATCGGCGTTTTTCCAACTCTGACTCCACCCGGGTGGACAGCACTCGGCACTGGTTCTTGGCCCGGCACCCACCGGGTTATGGACTTCAATATTCGTGCATTGGGGGAGCGGCTAGATAAAACCGTTTGGGGAATCAATACGGGACTGTGTCAGTCCGAATACCTCTGGAATCTTGTGGAGCGCGCCGGACGAACACCGATCCTTGTCAAGTGGGAAATGTCATGGCCTCCAACCGTGACTACTGGCATCCAAGTTGAAGGCACAGGACCGGGCGTGTCAAATCACCATCAGGTTGCGGGTTATCATCTATTCGTCAGTGGAAAATGGACACCTCGGCCGATTGGTGGAGAACGAGACCCGGAGACGTTGGATCCAAGCGGATTGCAGGACGTTAGCGCTATCGATCCGGTCACAGTAGAGTCCGTTGAAGGGAAGGGCTGGACGGATCTACCCGATTCGACCCAACCGCCGCGCGAGGTTGAATTGACAATCCAACCACTCACGCGAGGACGTGCAGATATGAATCGGGGAAAAGAGGGAACTCCTAAGCCGTTATTCGGACTGATTTATGCAAACGGAGAGAACGGCTATGACTGTGTACGGATATGTCGGAGCCGATCTGGAAGCGATATTGTCACGGAACTTGGTGTCGGAGATTGGAGCGATTTTTGGCTGGATACCTTCGAGATTGATGGGGCTGATGTAGAGGGGTATGTCCGGATGAAACTGATTACCCTCACGCCAAATGCCGATGCGTTTGAGTTGTTTGTCCCTCAAATCTGGCCACGAGAAGGTTACACCGTTCCTGATGACATCGCAACGGAGATAGATAACGAAATCGGTACGTTTCTTCAGAACCCGGGCCGCGATGCGTTGGGGGTCGTGGACGATGACACCTACTTCGAAACGTTAGAATACCACCATCAGCGGCTTGCTGATGTCGCAACGCATCTGACACAAACGCGGGAGTGGGATGTCCTCATGGTGGAAACTCATGCGCCAGATTACACAAGTCACTTTTTCTTGAGTCAAGCAGATGAGGTGAGCGGTGCACCGCCTGAGACCATTCAACGGTGCCGAGATGGTGTCATTCGCACATACGCATCAACAGATCGGATGATTGGACGCGTGATGGAACTCGCGGACGATGACACAGTTATTCTCGTTTGCTCAGATCACGGTGGCACACCGAACCAATTCCGATCGGTAAATATCACCGAAGTATTGGAAGAGGCAGGCTTCATCGTCTACAAGGAAGGAAGCCGAGAGATTGATTGGTCAAAGACCCGTGCGGTCGATGTTGGGCTGGTGCACATCTTCATTAACCTCAAAGGGCGTGAACCTGATGGGATTGTTGATCCGGCTGATTATGAGGCGACACAGCGTGAAATTATCGCCGCCCTCCACGCCTATAAAGATCCGGAGACCGGTAGGCATCCGTTCTCCCTCGCGCTAACCCACGCAGACGCCGAGATGGTGAATCTCACCAGCAATCTCGTAGGAGATGTGGTGTACGCCTTGCGCCCGGAATTCGACGGCGCACACGGCAAACAACTGCCATCAGTCAGCTTTGGTATTGGCGGACAGCATTCGACGTTTATTCTTTCTGGCGCGGGTGTCCGTCAGGGTGTGGCACTCGAACGGCAGGTTCGGGTGATTGATGTTGCGCCAACGCTCTGCCATCTGTTAGGGCTGCCTACCCCCCGGAATGTGGAAGGTGGGATTGTCTATGAAGCGTTGGAGGATCCGGATTGGCACCTCAACGCCCTTGAGAAGTTAGCGAAGGATTAATGACCAAGCGGCAAGGGTATGACGGTGCGCTTGCCGTATTTCTTCCTCTGTCAGACATTCACGCTTTACACTTTCTTTTGACATGAGTAATCAACTAATGAACCAGTGTCTTTCACGTTTCACGCATTACGTTTTACGCATCATATTCCTACTTGATTTTAATTTATCAATATGTTAAAATATAATTAACCAAAAAAGACATATTAAAAATGAGGTGGTGATTATGGAAATCTTACAGGAACTCAACGAGAAACAACAGGAAGCCGCATCCCATAAAGATGGTGCGATGCTCGTTGTAGCAGGGCCCGGCACCGGTAAGACCAATGTCATCACGCACAGAATTGCACATCTTATCCGAAACCATCAGGTAGCTCCGCAGCAGATTTTTGCTGTTACGTTTACAAACAAAGCCGCACAGGAAATGCTGGATCGGATTAAGGAATTGCTTGGCCAGACCCAAGGGTTAGAGGTCCGTATCCACACTTTTCATGCTTTTTGTGTCCGTCTGCTCCGTGAGCACGCGGAAAGGATTGGATTGTGGACGAACTTCGCGATTTTCAGTCAGGAAACGCAGGACGAGGTACTTATTGAATGCCTGCGTGAACTTGGCCAGAATCGGCTTAATTATCCTCCGTGGATGCTCCGGGACATCATTGGTACCTGTAAGGTGAAACTGGAAGATCCTACCGCGGATCGGGATGAGATTCGGTTAGGCGATGGTACCGTTATCAACGATCCAGTGGAAGTAGAAAACCTCCTCAACCTTCTCAAAACCTATCAGACAAAACTCGCCTCGCATAACGCTCTCGATTTTGATGATCTGATCTCCAAATCAGTCGAAGCCCTTGAACAGGTGCCTGCGGTTCGCGCAAAATACCACAGCGACATCCGTTTCATCCTTGTCGATGAATACCAAGATATCAACGCTGCCCAATATTCCTTGCTCAAACTCCTCTCTCGTGCTCCCCAACATAACGTGATGGTCGTAGCGGATGAGGATCAATCTATCTATAGCTGGCGTGGCTCCAGTCCCCAATACATTGAAAGGTTCAAGGAAGATTTCAAACCAGCGGTGGTTGAGTTAGAGGAACATTATCGCTGCAGTGAGCGAATTTTGCGATCTGCTGGGGCGGTGATTGCCAAAAACACACGTCAGAAAGAGAGCATTCTGAAAACGCACAAGGACGCTGGGAACACGCTTTATCACTACACGTTAGACACCCCTGATGCAGAGGCAAACCTTGTCATCACGTTGATTCGGAAACTTGTGGAGGGCCGACACTACTCATACGGCGACATCGCGGTTTTCTATCGTACGCATCAATTAGCAGAGACGTTGGTCGATCGGCTGCACCAAGATCGCATAGGGTTTCAGCGCATTGGACGAGTTAACTCCTTTCAAGAGGCACACGCACAGGGGATTATAGCCTATCTCAATTTCATTCAGTGGCAGCTCCCCCGCGATATTGAAAAGGCAATCAATTTTCCGCAGCAGTTAATCGACGACCTGACCCTGGTTCGGTTAAAATGGCTTGCACAACAGAAGGGCATTACGCTAATTGAACTGCTCCGAACAATCGATGACTATCCAGCTGATGCGGGTCCTCTCACCCGTTGGAAGGTGCGTCAATTTTTCCGACAGATTGATGATTTTCACGAGGGCATTGAAGGGGAACCAATCCACACGATTGCCAATACGCTCTTCAGGTTCCTTTCGGACAGGCGCAGTCCGTACCAATCCGAAAACATGCACGAGATTGAAAATCAACCGGAAATCCCCGGACTTCGTGCTGCGACAGATTCCCTCTATAGTTCAATTGATCGTGGAGAACCCCTTCACCTGATGGCAAGTTACGGGGTTGATTCCTACTGCGCTGCTCATATCATTCGACTGACGCTAGAACGATACCTTGATCTTTCTGTTTATATGGATCTACTGCCTCCGGACGCATCTCCGAACCCGATAATAAACGAAAGCGGAATCAATATCTTGATTGGAGACTTCGGGCAGCTGCCTGAACGAAAAGATACGACAATCCTGCTCGGCGCTGCAGCCAGTGCCGATGCAAACGTGATTCAACTTGCTCAATCAGGGCTCGCTCAATTTCGCAGTGTTACAGCATTGAAACTGTGCCAACGACTCTTGAGCGACTTTGAAAAGCCGAACCTCGCTGATATGATTGTCTACGATCTCGAAACAATTGACAACAACCCGAAAACTGCGGAAATTATTGAAATCTATGCAAATCGGTTGAGCGCAATCGGCAGTAAGGTTCAAAGCTACCATCAATATGTCAAACCGACAGGCAGAGTGCCGCAATCAAGCACAAACATCCACGGAATTGACAATGAGACAGTGGCAAATGAGCCGGGTATTGAGACGGTGCTACCAAAGTTTCTGAGTTTTATCCAAGATCGCATCCTCATCGGACATAATATCGCCGAGTTTGATAATCTCGTGCTTGAACGTGACCTCGGACGGTATCTGAAGCGTGGACTTTCCAACCCGTACTATGATACCCTTGCCACAGCACAACGTCTCTATCCACGCGAAAGTTGTAGTTTAGAAGCCCTCGCGGCGAAATTCAATATCGAACATGGCACCATGCACCAAGCACTTGAGGATGTACAGGTCAACCACAAGGTGTTCGATGAGCTGATCAAAGAAGATTTGCGTCGCCACGAAGTGAAGTCTCTACCTGAACTTTTACCGCTAGTGGGTATTGGGATACTTGCTGCACAAGAGAGTCGACAAGACACCGGAATAGACGAAGAGACAGAAGGCGGTATAGAGACCTATCGCCAAGCTGCTGCGCGCTATATCCGGACACATCGACCAGAGCTAGATTGGCTCGAAACAGACCTGCAATCTACGGAAAAACAATCGGTTCGAGGACTCATTGACAAACTGAATCGGACGCAGATTGAGGAATCACCGGAAGATAGGGATTGGGAGGCGAGACGAGCAAGATTCATGAATGGCGTTTTGCATTTTGAAACCATCAGTGCTGAAAGCCACCTCACCGATTTTCTCGATTATCAGAAACTAATTAACAGTGCTGATGAAGTGGAAGTTGAAGAGGACAAGATCACGTTGATGACCCTGCACACAGCAAAGGGAACAGAGTTCCCGGTCGTGATTATTATGGGGATGGAGCACGGAACATTCCCGATTTGGCGCAGCAATGAATCGTTAGGAGAAATTGAGGAAGAACGTCGCCTGTTCTACGTCGGCATGACCCGCGCTCAATCACGTCTTTACCTCACGTCCGTCCGTCGCCGTCAAGATGGTTATGAGCGCGGAAGTTCGATGTTTCTCCGCGAGATCCCATCCAACCTCATCGAACATTGGCACCGCGGCATGAACCGACAACGGTAAATTTTCATCCATCCGCCCTCCAAATCCAACAACTCCCTCATGACCAATCCACCGCTCATCAGAATGCACGGTATCACCAAGCACTTTGACAAAGTTATTGCGAATGATGAAGCAATTTTCTCGTTAGAAGAGGGTGAAATCCATGCGATCATCGGAGAAAACGGTGCCGGCAAATCGACGTTGATGAAGATTCTCTATGGACTTTATCAACCGAATGACGGGGAGATTTACTTTCGGGATGAGCGCGTCCGGATCGACAGTCCCCGCGCCGCGATTAAACTTGGTATTGGCATGGTGCAGCAGCACTTCACCCTCATCCCCGCATTGACGGTTCTGGAAAATATTATCCTAGCGAAAGAACCTCGTCGATTCAAAATCCTTCTCGATACAACAACAGCACACCGGACCATCACCGCACTGGCAGAACAGCTGGGTTTCCATCTAGATCTCAATGCAAAGGTAGAACCCCTTCCGATTGGTGCACAGCAGTATGCGGAAATCCTCAAAGCCCTCTATCACGGTGCAGAGATCTTAATCCTCGATGAACCAACAGCGGTGCTCGCACCGCAGGAGGTGGACAGACTATTTGAGTGTTTGCAAGGGTTGAAAGCAGAGGGGAAGAGCGTTATTCTGATTACGCATAAACTCAGTGAAGTGATGGCGATTGCCGATACAATTACGGTGATGCGGAGTGGCAAATCCGTTGTATCACTTCCAAGAGAGCAGACGTCCCCGGCTGAATTATCTAACCTAATGATTGACAAAAAAGTTTTCAACGGTTCGACCGGTCAGAAAAGGGCCCAGAGACCAAGCGCTCCTGTGCTGAATCTTGAAGACGTGACACTTCGCCCAAAGGCTGAACGCGCTCTGTTGGATGGGATTAATCTCGATATTTCCGCAGGGGAAATTGTAGGAATTGCCGGGGTGGAAGGAAACGGACAAAACGAGCTCATTGAGGTAATAACAGGGTTACGCAAAACCGATATCGGTAATATCACGCTTAATGACGAAGTGATTGCCAACCGATCACCGGCTGAAATTCGTCGGAGGCGGGTGGCGCATCTACCCTCCGACCGACATCGCCACGGCATCAGCCTCGATGACCGGGTTGATGAAAATCTAATTCTCGGCAGTCATAATCAGTTACCGTTTTGCCAGAACGGATTATTGAGACGGAAAACCGCACATCAATTTGCAGATAGCGTCATCGAAAGGTACGAAATTCGCACTGGGGGTGTGGATGTACCAATCCGTACCCTCTCCGGGGGCAACCAACAGAAAGTGGTTGTGGCGCGTGAGTTGGAAAGCGATCCTGACCTAATCATCGCAGCACACCCGACACGTGGGTTGGACATCGGTGCCGCCCAGTTTGTGCACCAGCGGTTAATCAGCGCCCGTGACCGATCCAAGGCGATCCTACTGGTTTCCGCCGATTTGGAAGAACTTCTGAGTTTGAGCGACCGGATTGCCGTGATGTATAACGGACAGATTGCAAGTCTTCTTAAACCATCAGAGACGGATGAAGCGGAGCTTGGTACATTGATGCTCGGGGGCTCGATATAGTGTCTTACCTTTAAGAAGACCGCGAACCTTTACGGTGGTGAACTCACTGCGAAACAGGTAAAGCCAATGACTCATGTTAAGAAATTGTGCAACAGAAACCGAGTTTTGAAGAAAAAACTCGGTTTCGGGGCAAATAACTTTACCCAAAATGACTTTTCAAACAGGCTCTGATAAGAGGGGAAGGCAAGGGAGAAGATCCCCTAACCCCCCCGGCCCCCTTATCAGGGGGAGTCTCCTTGTCAATCGAAGTTCATCAGGATTTTATCGGGAAAATTACTTCTCCAATACATCGAGAGTCGATTGCAAGCGACGGTCATGATCCGCATACTGCTTGAGCCATTCAGCGACTGTTTTGCCGTCCGATAGCCTGGCTTGCAGATCTGCGCCTTTGTCTACTAAATACTGAGTTGTTTCTACATGTCCATGACCGGCTGCACAGTACAGGGGAAAATGGTTATTATCCGTTGTTGCGTTGACATCTGCGCCGTTACTGACCAATTGCTTTACAATTTCCAAGTCACCGTTGCGCGCAGCGTGATGTAGAGCTGTGTCACCGCGGGCATAGCGTTCTTGAACTAACTCTGAATCATCGCGAATCATTGCGTTGACGCGCTCTACATTTGCCAGGAATACTGCATATATGAACTGGCGTGCGAATTCACTAGATGGTTGAGTATGCGCGTCTAATGCCCCATACGTAACGAGCAATGATATGATTTCTTTATTGTCTCTCACTTGTCCAGCGTAGTGGATCACATACCCATCGTGCGCTGCCAAATCCGCGCCGCTGTCTATCAAATATTTCACGACATCATAATGCCGTCTTAATCCGGCATGGAATATCGGACGCCACTCATATTTGTCATCTTGGTTGACCAGTGAAGGATCTCCTTCAAGGATTTTCTTTACTGCCTCCAAATCACCGCTGGATGACGCATCGTGTATTGAACCGAGATTCATATCTGTCCTCCATAGTTCAGTTTAGCTGAGTTGCCGGGGCATAGTAATATTTATGTGGGACTGCCCAGAACTTAACGATAAGTACGCAATTTTAGGTGCTGGTGCTCAGTCTATAAGTAGCAATCTGCAATATTACACAAAGTTAGCCCAAATTATCAGATAACGCACATTATTTTACCATAACGCACGTTAAGTATCAAGGGCAATTTTCAGGAAAATTAGGAACGGCCGTATGTCAACTCACAAGATGCTGGGGTACATGAACTGCTAGGGCTACTTAGCCGTTGGTTTTCTCTCTGTTTGAGTTGAAAGTCGAGATTCGGAGATTCCTCCTACAGAAGAACTAGATGTCCCAAAACCAAAATCAAGATGCTCTTTACATGCACAGGATTTGATTGTATAATACCATTCACCTGAGATTCAGGGGACAACGGCGCCATTGGTAATATTGCTATGAAAACCAACATTCCCAAACAATCCCGGAAGATTCTGATCAAAATTGCCCAGCGGAAGCAAACCCCCGGTACAGGCAGCCATCTCAGTGTCCTTAAAGGAAGGACAACTCAAATGATGTGGCCGGATCTCACCTCAATTTTATCACCCATTCAATGGGCGGTGATCGGTGCGGTGGCAACACGGCTGTATATGCCAGAGCGAATGACTCAGGATCTGGATATCGTGATTCGGACTATTGATGGTTCACAAGTACGCCAAAAACTTACCGAGGCGGGGTTCATCTACCAAGGGGAGTTGAGCATTGGGGGCTCATCATGGCTGACTCCCAACGAAGAATTAATAGATATATTAGAAGGCAACGATATATGGTGGGCAGATGCCATCGCCGATGCACAAGCGAACCGGGATGCCCAAGGCTTGCCAATTATCCCCTTACCTTACCTCGTTCTCATAAAACTTCGGGCAGGTCGGGTTCAAGATATTGCCGATGTGACCCGAATGTTGGGACAGGCGGGAGAGGCGACATTGGATGCGGTGCGTATGCTATTTGACCAACATGCTCCCAAGGATATGCAGGACTTAGAAAGTCTGATTGATTTAGGGCGGTTGGAACTACAGTCCTCTGGAAGCAACGAAGCGTAAGCTGCTGTGGTATGTTTAGATTCGATAAGGTCGAATGGCAATTCCCTTGCATCATCATAAAGCGATTTCATGAACCGTCCGGCGGTTCAATTAACTTACATCGTAGCTTATATGATATGGAGGGATATTAAAATGAGTGTCTTCAGTCGAATTTCCACAGTCTTCAAAGCCAATGTGAACGATGCGTTGACCAAGGCAGAAGATCCGGAAAAGGTTCTCAACCAAGTCACCATCGAAATGCAGACGCAGCTGGCTGATACGAAACGGAAGGTTGCGGCCGCTATTGCGGACGAAAAGCGGCTTCAGAGACAGTATCAGGAAACCGCCGCCCAGGCCAGGGAGTGGGAAGATAAAGCCACTGTCGCAGTTGAGAAGGAACGGGACGATCTCGCACGAGAAGCCTTGGCACGTAGAAATGAGGCACAGCAGCTCGCGGCTGAGTATAAAATCCAGTGGGACAAGCAGCGGCAGGCAGTTGACCAACTCAAGGAACGTTTGAGAGAGTTAGAACGGAAGATTGGAGAAGCTAACCGCAAGAAACATCTGCTGATTGCGCGTCAGAAACGTGCCAAAGCTCAGAAAGCAATTCATGAAACGATGGCGGGTATGAAAGATAGCAGCGCCTTTGACACCTTCGATTGGATGGAGCAGAAGGTGGGTGATATGGAAGCAAGGGCGGATGCCGCTGCCGAAATGGCTGATTTTGAGAAGGATCCTCTTGAAGATGAGTTTGCAGCGCTGGAGAAGACAGGGAACGTTGAAGATGATCTCGCAGCGTTGAAAGCGAAGATTGGAAACGGAAACGAGTCGGAGCAGGCGTCAAGTGTGGAGCGTGAAACGTAAAAGGGGCGTGTTTCGCATTTTGGGTTCACGCTTTACGTGTTAATTTGCATAACTATAGGGGATCTTAGAATTAATGAGACACTCCAAACCGGTGCGGTTGGAAACCGCACCTACCGGGCTTGAAGGCAATGCGGTGCGGGGAGAATACGAACCTACCGGGCTTGAAGGCAATGTGGTGCGGTTAGAAACCGCACCTACCGGCGCAGTTTGAAACAGCGCCTACCAAATGGGACAACGGGTTGAAACAGCGCAGTTGGAAACAGCGCCTACCATATATGAGGGATGACAGTGTTTATTTATTTTTAGAATTCACCATAATAGCGAAAGGAAAAACTCATGGCTGAACCCAAAGGCGAAGCATTTCGTGTCATTCAGGAAACCGAACCGAAACAGACCTATCGCGGTGCGGTCGTCGGCTGTGGCAGGATGGGTAGTACGATTGACGATGAACATATCGGGATGCCACACTACCCTTGGCCGTGGGCGCATGCCCCAGCAATGATTGAGGCACGGGGGGTAGACCTTATTGCTGCCTCTGATGTGGATCAAGCAAAATTAGATGACTTCAAACGGCGTTGGGGTGTCGAAGCGCTTTACACCGACTATCGAGAGATGGTGGAAAAGGAACAACCGGACATCGTCTGCTTAACAACCCGTCCCGAACCCCGTGCGGAGGTCACGGTCGGTTTGGCGGAGGCAGGTGTCAAGGCGATCTACGCCACGAAACCGATGTGCCGTACCCTCGCCGAAGCGGATGCGATGATCGATGCCTGCCACAAGCACGGGACCATCCTCGCTATTGCGTGCCACCTTAACTGGTACAACTGGTATACAAACGCACGCCAAGCAATCGCTGACGGCGCTATCGGCAACTTGAGATCGATGATTTGTCACAGTCCCGCCAGCCTCTCAAATCTTCACAGCCATACGTTTGCCCTCTTGCGCTTGTTTGCCGGCGCTCCAGCAAAGTGGGTGTTTGGCGTGATGGACAACGAAGAAAGTGCTGCGGCAGATAGCGACCTCGCAGGATCGGGGTATATCGTCCACGAGAACGGTGTCCGTGCCGTCATGAATACCCAATCCGAAACCTCTGGCGAAACATGGACGATCGAATTTATTGGTTATAAAGGACGAATCGTTTCACGTAACGCCCACGCCCAGTTTGAGCTGTGGAGCACCCACCCAGAAACGGGCGGACCTATCCAATGTCAATTTCCAAACCCGTGGTATCCACGGAGTTCGATGGTGGATGCGATCGAAGGTGTTTGCAGATCCCTTGAGGCTGGAGAAGAGTTAGTCTGTCCGGGTGAATTTGGCAGGGAGGCGTTGGAGATTGCCATTGGACTGCGCGAATCCCATCGCCGTGGTAATGTGCGGGTTGATCTGCCGCTGGAGGACCGCAGCCTCCGGATGGGGTAGGAAGTAGGAGATGTGTGAAGTCTATAGGGGATGTAGGTTGGGTTGAACGGTTAAGAGCAAATCCACATCAAATCCAATAGACGTTGGATCGTTTAACAACACTTGCTCATAGACAGATAGAGTGAAACCCAACAAAGTTTTTTTATCGGGGAGTTTCCGTGCAAAATCTTATTTCATCAAAGTAGTCTTTTGTACCACAATCTGTATGAAGATTAATTTATTAATTGGGTAATCTCCGAGCGATGCCCGGTGCGGTCCGATGAATCGAGACCAGGGTTGGAAACCGCACCTACCGGGCTCCCATTTGGTAGGCGCTGTTTCTAACTGCGCCGTTTCAACCTACGCGCCTATGTGGTGCGGTTGAAAACCGCACCTACCGGGCCTGGGGGAAATATAGAATTACCGAATTATTTTCTGAAACCTCATACAGTTTGCGCTACTCATGTCAGATTGTCCGATAATTATAGCGTCTGCCGAATAAGCAACATCAGAATATCAACACGCCCTAGCAACTTGCGTTAAAATAACGCAAAAAAAGCAGCCAAGCGAATGGCTTGGCTGCTCAATGTTACATGAGATGAGAATCTGGCGAAATCAGCAGACTCTATTCAACGGCCCCAATCCCTACGGCTTCAGGAGCACTGGTCGGCAGCTTCCTCTTTGCCAGTGCATCTTCTGGCACATAGCCGGAGTAGTCAGAAATCGAGCCGTGCGTCAGTGCGTAAACTGCAACATTGGTCATGAAACGATAAACGCCTGGTGAATAATGGACACTACGGGTTGGCAAACTCACCGACTCCATCGCACACATATAATCGCGACGGAATACTAATACAGAAAGATGTTCGCCAACCACAACTCCTTCGAGGTAGTTCCGCTTCGGCGGGTGAGTTCCCCACCACCACAGATCGAACCCAACTGGCGGTCCACCCATCTCATAGAAGTTGTTGTATATCTCATGGTCGTTCGGAATTCGTGTTACCTGATATTCAGGCATAACAAAACGCATCTGAGCCAAGAACAGACGAATCATTGCCTGTGCTGGTGCGTTCACACCACAGTCATCAAAGGCAAGGACGCCGCCTCGTTCGACGAGATACCGACGGAGTGACGCTGCTTCGCTTTCAGACAGGCGATTGTCCAATTTACCACCGCCGTACTGACGCCCCATCAGGTTCTTGGAACGGACGAGTGATGGATCATGACCCGTCATGAAAAGTAGAGGGGCTTTCTGTAGGTTCGCATCGGTGAACTTGAGCGCGCCGCCTTCGACGTTCATGTCTGTTTTAATCTTTGTCCGTTCGTTCATCCACTTCGTCCACGCGTTCAGCGAGGAGGCATCAGCCCACCAGTCGGAGAGGCTATGACGGACACGGGTAAACCGGAACACGCCACGAATATCGGCACCGCGACCAATGACGCGCCCACCGGGTTCCCCACGGGGCAACGGTGGAACCTCCACATTACCCAGATTAATGTTCGAAACGACATCGCCCAAGGCATCAGGGATTGCGCCAACGTGTTCAACCATAGCAAGCCCAGCCGGACGCTCAAAAGCGATTTTTACCTGCACGATACCGCCGATACCACGACCAATGTTAGCGGGCGCAGCACTTGGAGCGGTTGCTACTGGTGCCCTAAATGCTAGTGCGCCGGGAGCATCAGAAACGGGCAAATCAACCTGTGTCACAACTTGAGGTACTGGCGCATTAGCACTAACCACTTTAGGCATATTGGGGTTGATGGGATCCTTCAACTTCACCATTTTATTGGAAAAGTCCAGGACCGTTTCTGGCTGTACGGAGGTCGGCCGCACGAGCCGTGCTGTCGTGATCCTATGTTTAACCTGAACTGGCTCAACGATCACCGTACTTGTAGTTGGAACTGTTGGCTTAATCGGTTTAAAAATCGGTTTACGAACTTGCGGTTTGGGGGGCTCTTTGGCTTGTAGCACTTCGGCCCCGATGTAGGTTTTGAATTGCTGAGTTTGGGTGACGAGATAGACACCCGCGATAATGAAGGCGACTCCGTGAACAATCAACGAGGTCATCACAGCCCCTGAGGTCTTCTTGGCACTCATGTTGGTCCTCCAAAATTATGGTTTGTGTTTCGAGATTTGAGGGAACCCTCACATCACGTATGATACAAGAGTCTACATTGTGATGTGTTGCCTAAGCGCAACTAGTGTGCCATTGACCGGTAACTGGGGAAATCCGCAGAAAACGGGGGTTTTCGCTGTCGGTTAATCAGTTTAACGCACCAAATCGTGTAGATTGTACCTTCAGAATTGCACTATTAGGCACAATTTCCTCGTTAATCTCGCGGGGGCGGACAGAACTGGAAAGGTGGGTAATGACATCGGACTGTGTGAATCCTATCGCCGCGGGGATGTCCGAGTCGATTTGCTTCTGGAGGACTGGAGACTCCGGATGAAGTAAATTGGTAGGGCAGGATAATTTGTAGCAGGACTTACGCAAATTTAGCACACGGAGGGTAGATTTAACGAGAGCAGGCGGAACGGACGCTGATGTGCGAACAACGGGTTGGGAGCCCCAACCCCTACGAAGGACCGTGTGTCTGTGCACACCTCTCGATTATCTGTCTGTGATGAAATGTCAACAGAACCTAGTGCTCTGTCAAATAAATCATGATAAGGCACTCACCGCTCGGCTTGGATAGCCATAGCCAAGCCGCTTTGTGGAGGAAGTGTCTAAAGGAGGCTTTTGTACCATCCCGATGAAATCGGGATGATCCGAGTCCGCAAACTGACAGTTTGCGCTACATTTATCTGACAATGTACTAGCGACTTGGGCTATTCGTAGCTAAAATCGTCGGGTGCCCTCTTCTTCTCGATTAGCTTCACAAGGTGATAGGCATACCGTCCCATATCCTGTATCTCCGTCCCACGGTCTTCCAATCTTACCTCAAGCGTGTAGATATACCCCGGTTCAAAATCAAAGCCTTGAATACTCTCGTAGAAGAACTCCCACTGACCTGATTCCTCATTGTACTCAAGATAGCAATCCTGTTCAATAAATCCCTGACACCGCTCGGTGTAGGGACCAATTGTGATAGTCTCAATATGTTCTTCTTCGCCAACAAGTGAAGATAATGGATTTTCCACCCCACAAGCTGAGAGAAACAGTAAGGTAAGAAGGAGTAAAGATTTCATTCTTGTGTTTTGTGACATGCTTGACACGCCCACGGTCATCAGGGGCCAGCTTTTATAAAGGTCTCAGGCATTTCCCTGAATTACTACTTTTTTCTAGTCTGATTCATTGGCGACCTGCTGCTCACTGGTAACTTGCCGCTGATTATCTCTCTTATACATGATAGCTGCAGGAGCAGTAACAGCAACCACAATTAACGCCATAAGCGCAATCATCATAGCCTTCATGTCACCCAGACGTTTATCTATTCCAGTAATCTGAGCATTTATAGTCTTCTCAGACTTGGCAATTTCATCGTTGACAATAGATCGAATCGCCTCTAAATCCTCTTTTGTCAACTCACCAAATGCAGCAGCAAATCCGAAAGACAAGACTAACAAAATCATTACAGCTAATACTTTCATGAGAAACGTCTTTCCAATAAATGTGCTATATTATCTTTTTATAATGTCACTCCTTATCGGTCGCGGCCAGACCATTTAGCCTGCAAAAGGAATTATAACAGCCCCTTTCGCCTGAGTCAAGTTCTGTTGGCATCTTTTGGGGTGATGGTCCTGCCTCACTATCTTCGCTGTCGCCGCCGCTGCGACGTGGTTTTTACCGCCAGTGGTACCATCATTTTTTCGTACAAACCCAGTAGGTGTTCAACGCGCTCACGGTCCGAGGAAAATCCAGAACGCCGGTAGAGTTTATCAACGGCACTGTCCAAGTCACGGTGTGCCCGGCGGAGTTCAACTGGCATCACATCGGGATCATAGAGGTCAGCCAAAGTCGCGTCGGGATGGGCAGCACGGGCGGTGAGAACAGCCTCCGCGTAAGATTCGAGGCGTTGCAGCCGCTCCGGGGGGACAAGGGGCATCGGGAAGGTGTTATACACCAAGCCGATGGAGTAACGGTAATCGCTTTTCAAGCGTCCGCCAATGTGGCGCAGCCAAGCCATGTGCATAGACGAAGTGAGTAGAGCAAATAAGGACTTACTGGCATTTTCAATAACAAACACGAGATCGCTTGGAATTACCGGCGGCTCCAACCACCCAATCGGCACATATTCCCGCCGCTCAGAACTTACCTTTGGTATGACCAAAAACGGCGCGGTAGGAACGACGTTGACATGGTAGAGCGTCGGTGTTTCAGCAAGTGCTTGGGTAGGTCTGCTCCTGCTCAATAGCCGGTAGGCGCGGACAGCAGCGATACGCTCACGGACCTTTGGCAGCGTCCTCAGCACTTGAGGCTCCACGTCAGCCAAGCACAGTATCCAACGTTCTCCACCCTGTAGAAACTCGCGACTTCCCACAAAGGGCCGCAGATACGGCTTGGCATCGGGTTCCTCTTGCAAAAACGCAGCGCGCTCGTCGGCTTTGAAAATGTAGTGTCCCCCATCAATGGGTTTGGAACCGATGATTAGCTTCGACAGTCCATTGATTGGCTGGTGAGTTTTTTTTACCACAATCCGCGGATCAGTCAGTCCGCTGGCGTCGAACAGATAGGGCGAGAGGGTGGTGTGACGGCTTTCGTGCGGCTCACCTGTCGGAGCATCGTAGGAAAACAGACGCTTCTCCTGCGGTGTGTCCTCCCGTTTTGTCAGCCCAATAATGACGACATGAACGTGCGCCATGCCACGAGCGTCTGATCCCCATGCAAAGGTACGATGGGCAAAGGTTATGTCCAAGTTGCAACGGTCAAATAGGAGGGGCCAGAGCTGCACCACCTGTTCGCCTTGAGTGATGGAATTGGTCGCCACAAAAGCGATTTGCGCCTCGCTCTGTTGGAGGTATTCACCCGCTTTGATAAACCATGCGCTCACATAGTCGAGGGTGCCGCCGCTTCCCCCCAGAGCAGCGAGACGGCGCACCTGTTCGCGCTGCTGTGGCGATGCGTACTTCGCACCCACAAACGGCGGATTTCCCAGCACGTAAGAACATTCCCCCGGTAGTAGCAGTTCCGCCCAATCAAACTCCAGCGCGTCGCCGTGCCAGATATGCGGAGACTTTTCCAACGGAATGCGTGCATAGATCTGACCAAACTCCAAACTCAGCCGGTTGTTCATGATGTGATCCATCATCCACAGGGCAACTTCGGCGATATGCGCGGGAAACTCTCCCAACTCAATCCCGTAGAACGCATCCACATCGACCACCGAAAGCGATTGCGCAAGCAGATCAAGTTGACCGTGCGGACGGATCTCCTTTAATACTTCGATTTCTAACTCTCGCAGCTCACGGTAGGCGATAATGAGAAAGTTACCGCAGCCGCACGCGGGATCGAAAAAGCGCAATCGACCGAGTTTGTGCTGAAAGGCGATCAGTGCAGGGAGGCGGCGGTTGTCCCTGCGCTCCCGGAGGCGTTGGAACTCCGCACGTAACTCGTCAAGGAAGAGCGGTTCGATTACCTTGAGGATGTTCTTTTCGGTGGTGTAGTGGGCGCCTTGGGCGCGACGTTCATCACTATCCATCACCGACTGAAAGAGGGAGCCGAAGATCGCTGGGGAGATATCCGACCAATTGAAATGGCAAGCGTCAATCAGGCGCTGACGCATCTCGGAATCGAATGACGGGATACGCAGCGGTTCGCGGAACAGGTCGCCGTTGACGTAAGGGAAGCGGGCAAGATCTTCGTCAAGATTTCTTTGGCGGTCATCTAACGGCGTGTTAAGCACTTGAAACAGCAGCGATAGTAAACCACCGAGGTCTGAAGCATCTTCACGCGTCCGGTTCTCCAGCAGATCGAGAAAGATGTCGCGCGGTTCGAAGATGCCGGTGTCGTCGGCAAAAAAGCAGAAGACAATGCGGACAAGGAATTGTTCCAAGTCGTGACCCGTATAGCCGGCGTCTGCCAGCGCGTCGTGGAGTTGTCCAACGCGCTCGGAGGCTTGGATGTTGACCGGATCCTGATCTCGGAAAGAACGTCTCTGCAACCCTAGAATAAAGCTAAACTTTTCGACATATTGGGGCAGCTCAGCGAGGGTGAAACCGACGTTCTCATCTTCGTCGAGATCGTACAGTTCAAAGGTTTGGAAATCGCTCAGGAGGAGGTAGCGCGGCAGGTCAGCGTTGTTGATGCCGGGGAAATAGGAGAACGCTTGCTCTCTGGCTTCTGTTAAGTCACGTCCCTCACTTTTTTGTTCAACGAGGAGCACTCCCTTCCAAAATAGGTCAATAAAGCCGTACTTATTGTCGAGCAGTTTAACGTGTTCCTCAAACGAAGCGACCCGGCGGACAGGTACGCCAAAGATGTCGAGAAAGTCACGGTAGAAAAGTTGAGTTTCTCCCTTTTCGTAGCCTGCGTCTGCCCATTCTTGAGCGAATGTTGCGGCGCGGACACGAATTTCATTCCATGATAGACGCATATTAGTCAGTATTTCTTATTAGCACGTTTGGGGGTTCCAACCCGCGTTGGCCAGTGGGCGAGGGAACCTCGCCCCTACGATTACAGAAGACCTTACAAGTGTCAACATGCCTTAGTTATCCACAATCACTTAACAAAATTTAACAGAATTTAACACTTTTTGCAAAGTTATAGAATTTTGGATGGCGGAAGACGGTGAGGTGTAACCCGCCAATAATGCTTTTATAGTAGATCTTAGAATTATGGTGAACTTTAGAATTACTTGGACACGCTGTACCGGCGCAGTTGGAAACAGCGCCTACCATATACGAGGAGCAAAAGCGTCTATCTGTTTTTAGGATTTACTATAGTAATGACGGTTGAGAAGAAGGTTAGGTGCATTGGAGGGCCAAAAAAAATGGGGGGCAAAGAAAATCTCTGCCCCCCATATCTGCCTGCAATTTCAGACGTTTAGTACATACCACCCATTTCACCACCGGGAGGTCCTGCCGGCATCGGCGGTTCGTCTTGCGGAATGTCTGCGACCAATGCCTCTGTGGTAATCATCAGTCCAGCGATACTGGAAGCATTCTGAAGGGCAACACGGACCACTTTGGTTGGATCAATGACACCTGCGCTGAACATATCGCTGAATTCATCTTTCAGGGCATCGTAACCAACGCTGTCGGCTTCATCTCTCACCTTCGCGAGGATCACTGAATCTTCTTGACCCGCATTGTGTGCGATCTGGCGAAGCGGTTCTTCGAGAGAACGGCGTACAATATCAACACCGACCTGTTCGGTCTCATCGTCGAGATTGACATCATCAAGGGCAGACGCTGCACGGACGAGCGCAACGCCTCCGCCAGCAACAATACCTTCCTCAACGGCTGCACGGGTTGCGTGCATAGCGTCTTCAACGCGCGCTTTCTTCTCTTTCATCTCAACTTCGGTTGCCGCACCAACGTTGATAACAGCCACACCACCGGCGAGTTTCGCAAGACGTTCTTGCAGCTTCTCGCGGTCATAGTCGGACGTGGTATCGTCAATCTGCTTGCGAATCTGATTGATCCGACCTTGGATGGCTTCGGTGCTACCGGCGCCTTCGATAACGGTTGAGTTGTCTTTGTCGATGACAACGCGCTTTGCCTGACCGAGATCGTTCAGGTTGATGTTTTCGAGCTTAATACCGAGGTCTTCGGAGATGACGCGTCCATTGGTGAGAACGGCGAGATCTTCAAGCATCGCGGTCCGGCGATCACCGTAACCCGGTGCTTTGACTGCTGCGCCGCGGATGGTTCCGCGAATCTTGTTGACCACCAAAGTGGCTAACGCTTCGCCTTCAACATCCTCTGCGATGATGAGGAACGGTCTGCCTTGTTGAGCCACGCGCTCAAGCATGGGTACGAGGTCTTTGAGTGCGCTGATTTTCTTCTCATGGATGAGAATATACACATCCTCAAGCACCGTCTCCATACGGTCAGGATCGGTGACAAAGTAGGGTGACAGGTAACCACGATCGAACTGCATACCTTCGACCACATCAAGTGTGGTTTCAAGGCTCTTGGCTTCCTCGACGGTGATGACACCGTCTTTGCCCACTTTTTCCATCGCATCAGCGATCAGATTTCCGATCTCGCCGTCATTATTGGCAGAGATAGCGGCGACCTGTGCGATTTCCGTTTTCTCGGAAGTCTCTCGACTCACGCTTTGCAAACGCTCCACAACAGCCTCAACCGCCTTCTCAACACCACGCTTGAGTGCCATCGGGTTACGACCTGCAGCAACGTTCTTTAAGCCTTCACGATAAATTGCCTGCGCCAAAATGGTAGCGGTCGTTGTTCCATCACCAGCAACGTCGCTGGTCTTGGAGGCAACTTCTTTCACCATCTGTGCACCCATGTTTTCATAGGCGTCTTCAAGTTCGATCTCTTTTGCAACGGTCACACCGTCTTTGGTGATTGTCGGCGCGCCAAACTTCTTATCGAGAACGACGTTTCTTCCCTTGGGACCCAAGGTCACTTTTACGGCATTCGCCAGCGCGTCAACACCACCTTTAATTTGGTTACGCGCGCTTTCATCAAACGCCAGTTGTTTTGCCGCCATTGTTATTCCTCCTAATTTTCTGAGCTTCCGAAATTAGCTAATTTTTGCCAAGATGTCATCTTCGCGCAGAATCAGCAACTCTTCATTTTCATACGTCACTTCGGTACCGGAGTATTTCCCGAATAGGATTTTGTCTCCAGCTGCGACATCAATAGGTTGACGGTCACCATTGTCAAGCAAGCGTCCGTGCCCGACAGCGATCACTTCGCCTTCTTGCGGTTTCTCTTTGGCGGTGTCAGGGATAATGATCCCGCCACTAGTTGTCTGCTCATCTTCTTCAGTGCGTCGAATAAGAATCCGATCGCCTAACGGCGTGAGTGCCATATCTTAATCTCCTTTTCGTAAGAGTTGGAATTGGTGAAACAATACATCTCTATAAGCTGTGCAATAGATATGCCATCCCGCTATTACTGGGTTTTTCGCCTGTTAAGGACATTTTGACACGCCCAAAACCGAGACAAATTGTCACGACGGATATATTTTCACCATATTCGTGCCATTTTGTCACACAGCCGTCTATTAGATTTTTGGGATCCCGATCGCACACGAAACTGCTTTGCCTGTGCGATCTGACTCATAGACAGTAGTCTTTTGTACCACGATCTGTTAGATTGTGATCCCAACCCGCAAACTATGGTGAATTAGAGAAATAAGTAAACATTTACCAATAACTCTGACCTTCGCAAAGTTGCCAAAGTCCCCCTGACAAGGGGGATTTAGGGGGTTGGTTGTGCCTTGGAAGTATCTAAGTAATTGAGGGGTGTGCATAAATCGCTTTCGTGTGGGAGAGGCTTCTCCCGATTCATCAGGATGCTCCCCGATACATCGGGGCAGGTCCCGACTTGTCGGGATTCTCGGAACGGAACAGGAACGACATCGGAACTAGCCTCAATACGCGATCTTAGATGCTAATCCTCCCGATGAAATCGGGGTAATCAGCCGTGCAATCTACGATTCAGAACCATAGGACATGTCGCCCCTCTGGGGCTTTGGGGTATGGGGCTATCCGTATACTATAAACATGTCGCCCCTCTGGGGCTAAATGCACCCTGTCCTTAAATAGTCCCGTTTCACTTTCCGGTTTCTATCCTGAAAATCCCTAAATCCTGAGAATCCTGATTCAGACAATAATGATGCACACCCCTCAAGTAATTTTAAAATCTACCATAAATGAAGATTAATTTATTAATTGGGTAATTTCCGAGCGATGCCCGGTGCGGTCCGATGAATCGAGACCAGGGTTGGAAACCGCACCTACCGGGCTCCCATTTGGTAGGCGCTGTTTCTAACTGCGCCGTTTCAACCCACGCGCCTATGTGGTGCGGTTGAAAACCGCACCTACCGGGCTTGGGGAAAATCTAGAATTACCGAATTATTTTCTGAAACCTCATACAGTTTGCTCTACATTTGCCAAATCCCCCGATGATTACACCGTTTGCCGATCCCGACTCGTCGAGGATGCCGATAAATCGGCATTCGCAACACCAAAATGTCAACACGCCCTAGCCCACTGAACACGAGACGGTCTGCCCCGTCCGGTTTGATTCGTATGCCGCAGCAAGGATCTGATTGGTCCGCAGACCATCTATCCCGGTGACGATCGGTGGCTCACCGTCGCCCACGCATCGTGCAAAATGCTCAAATTGGTATTGGTACAGGTCTTCGAACGGCGAGTCGATAACTTGGGAGTCGCCATTAGTAGATAGCTTTATCTTCCACCCATCATCATTATAGACCCACACCCACCCGTCTGTGCCGTATATTTCCAGAACAAGGTCACACCCCGCTGCAGCGAAACTGGTATCGACGACCCCTTGTGCCCCGTTCTCAAAACGCAGCATAACCGTTCCCGTCTCTTCAACATCGTACCCGTGGATAACACTGTTGCAAAATGCGCTGACGTGACTGATTTCTCCGACGATATAGCGTAAAAGGTCGACCCCGTGCGCTCCGAGATCCATCAGTGATCCACCCCCGCCCTGATCTGGGTCACCGCGCCACGCCCCCGTTGGGATTGGAAAAGGCTTAAGAAACGGCACCCGTCCCTGGACGATCTGTCCGAGATGTCCCGCTGCTATCCAATTTTTTATCTGCTGAAAACAGGAGTGGAATCGGAACAGGAAGCAGATTTGCAGATGAACACCGTTTGCTTGGCAAGCATCAATCATCCGTCGGCACTCCGCTGTGTTCATCGCCATCGGTTTGTCACAGAGGACGTGGAAACCTCGCTCTGCCGCCTCAATGACCTGCTCACAGTGCAGATATACGGGCGTTGACACATAAATCGCGTCTAACGCGTCGTCCGACAGAAGTGCATCCACCGTTGTATAGGACATCCGGGCACCATGTTCTGTTGCGAGTTGTTGGGCACGTCCTGCATCTCTTGAAAGCAGTGCATAGAGTTCTGCATCTGTCGCTTTGTTTATCGCTGGCATAGCTCGGCGTTGCGCAACGCTGCCTGCGCCAAGCACTCCCCATTTTAGTGTCATGTCTGACTCCTTAGTATAACCTAAGTTGCTAGTTAGCCATAGTCAAGCTAGTCGCGATTCGGAGATCGCTCCTACCGTATGTTTTTTGTAGGAGGGAATTCCAATTCCCGACGATTGCACAAGTTTCCGGTGCTTGGATTATCAACTAGCAACTTGCGTTAGTATAGTGGATCTTAGAATTAATGGGACACTCCAAACCGGTGCGGGGAGAAAACGTACCTACCGTTCTCCCGTTTGGTAGGCACTGTTTCCAACTGTGCCTATGCGGTGCGGTTGGAAACCGCACCTACCGAGGGCGAAAGTGTTTATTTATAGTAGATGTTAGAATTAATTGGACACTGTAAACGAGCAAAGGCAGCAATCTTGCTCACGGAGTTACGGCACACGGAGTGTGCCTACTACCTTTACCGTCTATTTGTATTTAGAGTGGACTATAAATATGTATCGTTAATTGTTGAATCCACTATAGGCATTCCAGATAGCCGGGAACCGCTCACACACCACAGGAGCCTGGATCCGAATCGTGTGACCGGTGTGTCCAGTTCCCATTCTTGGAGTTAATATTGCCTGTAGCGAATTTTTAGGTTGAGAATCACGGGACAAATTGGTATAATAAAGAACAGTGTTTTGCAGAGACTAAACTTGGGAGTTTGGCAAGACAGGTACGAAACTATTTCGCACCCACGATTGGATGTTAGCCAAATCTAATCCGCGTAAGAGATTGGATAGATACTGACAACCTCTGTTCTGCCAGCATCTATGCAGGGATTGAATTAACTTAGGCCTTTTCATGATTATTCATGCGATGCTTTCTGCACAACCTGTCACCGATTGCTAAAACCCCAAGGACTGAAAGGGGGATAGGTTTAATACAATGATTCATGTCAGAGTAGAACCGGATGAAACACTTGATAGAGCACTTGCTCGCTTCAAAAAGATATGCGGCAAAGCAGGTATCGTCACGGAGATTAGACGACGCAGCTTCTATGAGAAACCGAGCGAAAAGCGGCGCCGCCTGGAACTGAAACGGCAACGGAAGAACAAGATTCGGACTTTTCACAGTCGGCAACGATAGGTCGGAGACACTCAGCATGGAATGAATTAGCTGACCTAATTTGCGCTGCGACAGTAATTGTAATCGAAATTCAGAAGGCATGTATATCTCTCACGGATAATCGACGGGTATTCCATTGGGTAGATGTATATGCCTTTTTTTAATACACGTGAAGAATGGTGCAAGTTTCAAACTAAGGGATAAACTCTGCTACGATCTATTTGATTGGAAATCCACCCTGAAAATTTTAGCACATTTATTCAACTATTGCACTCCGTTTTCAATGGACGCCCCAACTCATAAATCACCTCAAGCATCCGACATTCCTGTCTCTGAAGATTTTTTCCCAAAGATAGATCTGAATTAATAGGCTCGCAAATGTCCAAAGTCGATACACTCCTCAAACTTATTGCCTATCAAAAACAACACCCCCAAGCCAGCGATGCGGAGATTGCCAAGGGAATTGGAATTTCTGTGCGACATGTCGGGCGTTGTAAAAAAGAGGTTAACCTTCTCAGGCACCAGTTGACTGATATGAGCGGTCATCATGGAGGAAGAAAATGATTCGGACTTTAACTCTCATCACGCTAACATGGCTAGGCTTAATCATGTTTGTATCTGGTTGTGGGGAAGATGAACTAGAAACCCCAACTCAGAATCAAATCCCAATCGAGCCTCAGTTTGTCGTTTTTACATCAGATATCGAAATTTTAGCAGACGCGCATGTCAAAGGTGATGCCAGCCAATTCCAACGAGCTTCGGACGATATTTCCGTCAAATGGGATTGGGGAGATGGGCAGCAGACACCCTACAGCCATAATCTCGTTGCGGAGCATACCTACAGAACTGAGGGTGAATATCTCATCACCTTGACTATCCGAGATAATGCTTCCACATCTGTCATTACCACGCAGCAAAAAGCCATCACTGTCGCAATTAAAACGGAGATTGTTTCCAAAACGGATGGGGCAATCATGCGCCTAATCCCCACTGGAGAATTTCAGATGGGCAATGCTTTCTTTGACGAAGATCTCTTCAAAAGAGAACGTATCCTTAACGAGGGTTTACCCCACGAAGCACCTGTCCATACTGTTGTAGTAGATGCGTTTTACATGGATGTAACCGAAGTAACCAACGCCATGTATCAGCAATTTATGGATAAAACAGGGCATAGAGAGCCCCGATACGGTCTCCACAAACCCAGCTATCCGGTCTTCGGGGTTTCTTGGCATGATGCGATGGCTTATGCACAATGGGCGGGAAAACGACTTCCCACCGAAGCCGAGTGGGAGTATGCAGCACGCGGTGGGTTAGTCGGGGCGCGCTATCCGTGGGGAGATAAAATTACCCATAATGAGGCAAATTATTCAGGGATAGGCGATAGAGATCAGTTCGGAACCACGGCTCCTGTTGGAAGTTTTCCGCCCAATGGCTACGGTTTGTACGATATGGCGGGCAATGTTTGGGAATGGTGCCTTGATGCGTACGATGCGAAGTTCTATGCCAATAGTCCAAGGATTAATCCCATTTCAGGGGGACCTATCGAACAAATTGTCGAGAATTTCCGGAAGGATGTGACCCCTCGCATATCACGAGGCGGGTCATGGGAAGTCGGCAAGAGTTTCCTGCGAGTCTCCTATCGGAACCTCAGGAATACAGCGACTTTTATGTGGATTGACAGAGGCTTTCGCTGCGTAAAACCGCTGGGACCTGAGTTACAAAAAGTACAAGAGTAGCTATCGGGATGTATTCAATTGCTAAATGCCTGAGAAAATGTGTTCCATCCGACGCATCAGTCCAACAGTCTGGTAGTGGAATTCATTGATTCCTTGGTTCAACCGTTCAATGAATCAATGAACCCTGCCGAAATTGGGGAGGTGTTATAATGAGAGCGATAATCACCTTATTAATCATTGGCTTGACCGTATTTTTATCGGGCTGTGGCGAGGATACGGAAGAAACGGCTTCGGTATAAGTCCCGATTCTTCTCAAAAATGTAACGGTGGAAGGAACGTATGCATTATCTGTTAGTAGGCTTCCGACGGAACTGATCGTATTTCGAGTCCACTAGAAAATCCTTGAGATATATGCGTTCACCGTTAAGTTGGTCGGAGGCGTTGGCGCCAAGCACAGCGGCAAGGCTATTCATGCTGCTCGCGAAGGTGCTGCGAAGTTGGTCCGAGTCATTCGTTTCAATTGCCTTGAGAAAAGCACGACTGATCTGCTCTGTTGGGTCTACACGCGGGGAGGTCGGCAGTGGGTGGCGGACTGATTCCTCTGATGGTGTTTGCGCCGGCGGGTATGGACCATCGTAGTAGTACGCAACCACATCGTCCCCTTCAAACTTCAGATGTCCGTGTGTCCAGAGTATACTCTCGTAGCCGTCGCTATAGTAGGTTTGGCGCAGACGCGACAGGATGAGATTAGCGATGCAGCCGCACTCAAAGCCGTATCTTACGCTGTAGGCGTAAGGGTTATTTCCGCCATCAACGATGTCGGTCGCATCACGGTGTACATAACTCCCTTCAACCCATGAAATGTCACCGAACCAATACCGCATCAGATCTGTCTGGTGGATCCCACCTTCCACAACCGTCGCGCCAGACCACTCGTAGTTTGCTGTCCAGACACGATTGGTAGGTCCGCCCAACGTTTCAGTTTTGGTATGCTTAATTGAATGACCTTCAAGCGAGCCATTCCCGATAATGGTGGTCATCACAGGTTGTTTGTCGGCAAGGAATTTGTGAACTGCTTCGTAACGCGAATCGTAGCGCTGTTGGAAGCCTACTGTGGAGATGAGACCGTTTTCGCGTATCACACACTCCATGTCAATAGCCTCGTTTAGGTACAGGCTCATCGGTTTCTCAGCGAAAATATGGACGTCCGCGTTCGCTGCTTGGATGATTTCGCCGTTGTGTACCCCCGGCGGCAGAGCGAAATAGATAGCGTCCATCGACAGTTCCGCAAGGGTCTCCTCGAAATCTGTGGAGATATGGATACCGTCGATTTGAAATCCGTCCACATATCCCTGGATCTTCGTCTCTGCGAGGTTATCCTCAAAAGCGTCGATAAGCGCTGCGATTTCTACAAGCCCTTCGCTTTGAAGCTTCCACAGTGCACTCAGATGCTGCAGTCCACGTTGTCCGAGACCGATAATCCCAACACGAGTTGGTTGACTCATATACGATTCCTTTCCTGAACGATAGGTTTCTTGGATTTCAATGTACCAGCGTATGATTGAGCACTAGTGGGATTACTCACCAACTGTTTTGAAGATCTCATTGGCTTTTTCTAAGCCGTCCCATGCAGCGGCAAATCCGGCATACGCAGCAACTTGAAAAAAGACCTCAATAATCTCTGCCTTCGTTGCGCCGTTGTTCAGCGCCATTTTGACGTTAAGTTCGAGGGCATTCACTCGACCCAAAGCCGCCAGGACCGCAATGCTACAGAGACTGCGTGTCCTCAAATCTAGGTTGGGGCGACTCCAAATCTCACCGCCAACAGTTCCCATGACGCACCTTTCAAAGTCTGGAGATAACGCTCTAAATTTCTCTCTTAACTCATCTATTTTATCAGTCCCGATCATCTTTGCGAACTGTTCAACACCCTTTCGATATTGTTCTTCGAGCATTCTGCTTGTCTCCTTCAATATTGTGACAGTACTGATTCGCTTGCGCCGCAAATTTGTAGCCCGAACAGTTACAGGGGAGGCTTCCGGTGGTAGGTGATTCTGTTATCCATGATACGCTCGGAAATGTTACGCCTTGACTAAAGAAAATCAAAGTCACAGCCCAGGTGTGCCTGCTCGATGTGTTGAGTGTATAGCAGCCCGTAGCCTCGGCGGAAGTGTGGTTCCGGCAGAACAAGCTGTTCCTTGCGTTTTACCAACACCGGCTCATCTACTAAAAGCTCCAGACGCTTGTTTGGGACATCTAACTGAATCATATCCCCGTCCTGTACCAACGCCAGCGGTCCTCCGATGGCTGCTTCAGGCGCGATGTGGAGCACAATCGTGCCGAATGCGGTGCCACTCATCCGCGCGTCGGAGATACGAACCATGTCTCTGACTCCGGCTCGTAACAGTTTCTTGGGAATTGGGAGATAACCCGCCTCCGGCATCCCCGGGCCACCGATGGGACCCGCGTTCTGCAGAACGATGACATGCTCTGGAGTGACCGGCAGATTGGGATCATCAATGCGATTGTGCAGGTCATCTAGCGATTTAAAGACAACAGCCGGACCAGTATGCGTTAGTAGATTGGGCGAAGCAGCCGAGCGTTTAATCACCGCCCCCTGCGGTGCCAAGTTTCCAAAAAGACTGGCAAGCGTTCCAGATTCAAACAGCGGTGCCGTTCTGGGTTTGATGACATCTTGCCATGCTGCGGGATGAGGCACCTCCGACAGATTTTCCCCGATGCTAGTCCCCAGGACCGTCTGGGCATCTCGATGCAGCATATCTTCAAGGGCTTTCATCACCACCGGGATTCCACCCGCCTTAAAGAGATCCTCCATATAATACTCACCGCTCGGCTTGAGATTGACTATGACTGGAGTCTCATCGCTGATGCGATCGAAGTGGGTGAGGTCAAGTTGGATGCCGAGTCGCCGTGCGATTGCTGTCAGGTGGATAACACCATTTGTTGAACCACCAATTGCCATGAGGAGGCGGATGGCGTTTTCGAAAGATTGCTCGGTCAAGATCTTCGATGGTCGGAGATCGTTGTTTATCATCGAGACAATCGTCCGGCCCGCCGCTTCCGCATGACGGCGGCGTTCCGACATCACTGCGGGGATAGCAGCGCCACCGGGCAGCATCAATCCGAGCGCCTCTGCCAACGCCGCCATTGTGCTGGCGGTGCCCATCACCATGCAGGTTCCCGTGCTGGAGCACAAGCGACTTTCGACCTCCTCCACCTCGTCTGCCTCCAGACGACCGGCACGATATTCACCCCAGAATCGGCGACAATCGGTGCAAGCCCCCAGTCGTTCGCCTTGATAATCACCGGTGATCATGGGCCCTGCAACCAAGCAGATTGCCGGACGATCCGCACTCACAGCACCCATGAGTTGGGCGGGAACGGTTTTATCGCATCCTCCCAGCAGGACAACACCGTCCATCGGTTGGGCGCGAATCATCTCCTCGGTGTCCATCGCCATCAAGTTACGGAACATCATTGTCGTCGGCGCTGTAAACATCTCCCCAAGCGAAATCGTGGGGAATTCAATTGGCAATCCACCGTGAGATAACACCCCTCGCTTCACCGCTTCAATAAGGTCGGCAAAATTGTGGTGGCAGCTATTGAAACCGCTGAAGGTATTGATGATACCAACAATCGGGCGTTCCAGTTCGTGATCCGAATATCCCATCGCTTTCGCGAACGCCTTACGGATGTAGACGCTGAACTCAGGGTCTCCGTAGTTTGTTAAGCCACTTTTGATGCCCGATGAATTTTTTGTTTGCATAGTATCCTTATACCTCTCCTTTACGACATCGGAACGTATGCGTAGAATGCTCTGTCAAGTAAATTGTGATAAGGCACTCACGGCTCGGCTTCGCTATAGCTATCCAAGCCGATGTGCGGGGGAAGTGTCTAAAGGAGGCTTTTGTACCATCCCGATAAAATCGGGATGATCCGAGTCCGCAAACTAACAGTTTGCGCTACATTTATCTGACAATGTAAGAATAGGTAATTATAATTGATAAATGCCTTATAGGTCTATCCGGTATACGCGGGCAGCAGTATCATGAAACATAGCAGCGCGTTCGTCCGCTGAGTAGCCCGATGACAACCGTTTGAAAGCGTTATACATCACGTTGTAGGAATATGATACCTTATCCACCGGGAAATTGCTCTCAAACATAGACCGGTCTGGACCGAACTGCTCTATGCAGTAATTCATCAGCGGTGCCATGTCCGACGCGAGTTCCTCTGAACCGGCGGGTGTTGTTCGTTCGTGCCAGTCAAAACCGGTGCGGGGCATTCCGATTCCCCCAAGTTTGACGTTGATGTTGGGGCACTCTGCCACAGCGGCGATGCCATTCCGCCACGTGGTAAGCACCTCGTCGTCCCGGTTGGCGTAGGGACCCACCCGGAGTAAGCCGCCAATGTGGTTAAGGATAATGGTTAAGTCAGGCACTGCTTTGGCAAAATCTGCCAATTCGGGGAGCTGCGGGAAGTACATCCACGCCTCAAATGATAGTCCCATACGCGCCAAGATGCGCGCCCCAGCCCGAAAGTTGTCAGTGGCTAACTGCCCCTCCATTCTGTGAGCGCTTGTGTTTTCAATTTCTGGATGGGGGTCCCACGTGACCGCATGACGAATCCCCCGAAAGCGGTTGGGGCTCGCTGCCTGCAATGCTTGAAGGACCGGCTCCACCCGTTCTCCAAGATTCAGGTTAGCGTGCCCGACAATGGCTGCGGCAGCCCGGCACGGTCCGTATAACCCGCTCGCGCTTGCTGCGGCGAGGCCCTGCACAAATTCGACTTCACCTACAGGTCGCATCTCTTCGGGTCCATCTGCACGATACATTGCCCTTGCCTCAACAAACACGGTGGAACGCACGTTGTGACCGCTATTCACGTCATCGGCTAACTCATGGAGCAGGTAGCGTTGATAAGGAACGCGCTCTGTCCGAAAGTCCCAGAAGTGGTGATGGGGATCACAGATAGGGATCTCCGGTTCCAACGTTGGTTCCGGGGTTAACGCAAGCCAGTCATTGCCTCCAAATGGCATAAAAGCACCTCCGTTGTGGTATATTCGGCTCTTTATAATGGATAGACATAGTGTGTTGATAAGGAGTTCGCAATATTATAGTGAATTCTAAAAAACAGGTAGAGATTTTCGCTCCTCGTGTCCTGTCCCGCCTGTCCCGATGTAATCGGGGACTCGTCGGTTCCGATTGCATCGAGAATCCCGAGAATCGGGAGATGCGGTGCGGTTAGAAACCGCACCTACCGGGCATGGGGGCAATGCGTTTCGGTTTGGAGTGTCTCATTAATTCTAAACTTTACCATAGTTGGTTCATCCATTCTTCTTACGTTTTGCCCTGCGGATATACATATCGCCCCGCTGGGGCTAAATGAACCGATGAACCAATGCTTTTCACGTTTCGCGCATCACATTATCAACAATTGCAAATTAGCACCATTGGTTATTATATCACCCTTTCCCAATATTAGCGACAAAACAGTGGAGTTACAGGTTGAGCTAGGGCTATTCAGTTTTAGGCTTATTACCCATTTTGTTTGAAAAGTCGGAGTCGAGAAGTCGCTCATAGAGCGAAGGGTCGGGATTGGGAAATCCCTCCCCGATAAATCGGGATGCAAGCACCTACAGAAAAACTATGGTGAACTTTAGAATTACTTGGACACGCTGTACCGGCGCAGTTACAAACAGCGCCTACCAAACATGGGGAGCGACGGTGTCTACATATTTTGATAATTCACTATAAATGACCCTAGGAGTTACAGGTTGAGCGCATTTTTCTTGTAAAAGTGATATAACACTGATAAGATAACTGCGGAAATTTTTCGCTTAGTGAATGAGCGAAATTGTCTCGTCTTGTTGGCACAGAATTCTTCTTTAACGCAACGTGGGAGATGGACTATGAATCATCGCCAAGATCCTCCTATGAACGCGGAAACAGCTGTAGTCACATTACCAGAGGAAACGCCCGACTTCGACGCGGTCCGCAATGATTTTCCACGGGCAAAGACCGCGGCGTACTTCGATAACGCCTCGTCACACCCACTTAGTGTTCACTCCGCCGCAGCCCTACACCGTTATGTTGACTGGGTTACCCATGAGGTTGGTGAGCCGTGGTGGCCCTCGTGGGCGGGATCACGAGATGAATCAAAACACCTCTTTGCCCAACTCATAAACGCCCGTCCCGAAGAGATCGCGTTTGCCCGTAGTGCTGTCGAAGCAGAGAGCAATCTGTTGAACGGTATGCAGGAGCATCTCGCCGGTGGCAACATTGTTACACATGACCTACATTACGCAGCCTCGCTCTACAACTACAAAATGCGGGAACAGACCTCACGATGCTCGCACATCGATCAGGGTAACAGCCTCCGCATCGTCAAACACCGCGATTGGCAGATCGACTACCGCGATATGGAACGTGCGATTGATGGTAACACCAGACTGGTTTCCATCACGCTGGTATCTAATGTCAACGGCTATCTATCGGACGTAAAAGCTATCAGCGACCTTGCCCACGCACACGGCGCCTATCTCTATGTCGATATTATTCAGGGGGTAGGGGCTGTGCCGGTCGATGTGCAAGCAATGGGCATTGACTTCGCTGCGTGCTCCACTTTTAAGTGGCTCATGGGTGTCAAGGGATTTGGCTTCCTCTACGTGCGATCAGACCTGCAAGAGACCGTGGTGAAACCCACCCAACACTGCGGCGGTTTGGGCTTTAACTATGCCCCGTGGGTCGAAGAACCTGACCCGGATGTCGCAGAATACACTTTCACGCCAACCCCTGGCCCCTCCTGTTATGAAGTTAGTTACCCGTCCTACGAAGGTGCCATCTGTGCACAAGAAAGCCTGAAGTACATTCATCGGTTAGGCGTCCAGAATATCCGTAACCATGCACGGGCACTCACCGATCGTCTGATGCACGAGCTGCCCGCGCTCGGATACCCTACTATCACCCCTATCGGAAACGAAAGTCCTATTGTATCTTTTGCAGTGCCGGATCCGGCAGCAACGGTAGCGAAACTCAGAAACGCGGACGTTCATGTCGCAATGCGTTATGGCAACAAAATGCGGATCGCGCCTTCTGTGTTCAACAACCAAGAAGATGTCTCCCGTCTGTTAGAAGCACTTGCATAACCAGCACAAGATTAATCAGCTTTTATTCAAACCTGACCGCGGTTGATTTTTACCGATAACGACCTATTGAGATTCTGTTTGCATAGCCAAGATTTGGTCAAGGAGGAGACATGGCAGAAAAGTTCTGGTTTAATCGCATGGCTGAACATTGGAGTATCCCGGAGCGGTTAGATCTGGTCGAGCATGTGAAAAGGGCGCAGCTGCAGGTTGTGCAGGTGGGCACCTTTGGACCAATGTTCTACAGTTTAGCCGATGACCCTGAAGTCAATCGTCACTGGGTGGGGATGCCCTTACTTGGTATAAGAGAAAATCTTGCCCGCGCAGCAGAACTCATCCCTCAACTTCAAGCGGGTGGCGCACGCGTTGTCGGGCAGATGAGCATGGCGTGGAACTACGGAAACCACGACAGTGGGCACGGGCTGTTCGGAGCTTGGGAACGCATCTGGACGCGGGATCTTCTCGGAGCGGCGCCCTGCGCCAATGCCGAAGACACGCAACAACGGCTCGCTGACGGGGCGTTGCGACGTTGGGATATTGAAGGACGCCCATATCTGACATATAGCGGCTGTATGTGTAACCCGCACTGGCTTGCCACCCTGAAACCGATGGTTACAAAAGCGATCGAGTTGGGGATAGACGGATTCAATGTGCATCATAACTTTGAGAACTTCTGCCGGTGCGACCATTGCCGAGATTACGTGCGCGAGAAACTCCAAGAAGCATTTGATAGCAGAGATCTGCAACGGATTTTTGGCACACGAGACCTCGACGAGGTTTCGGATCTCCTCACCCCATCCCAAGAATGTCCGGCAGATTTACAGCAACGGTTTCAGCTGACCGTGAACCGTGCAACCCACCTGCGTCGGAAAGAAGCACTTGACGAAATCTACATCACACATGGACGTTCACTGAACCCCGATCTTCTGTTAGCGCAGTGGTATCACAAGTACGATTTCCATCCGCACGATGAGCGTAGCCTGTTGCCGAGTTGTCTATGGGCGAAAGATGAAGATTATATCTGGTATAGTCAAGGCGGATATAAGGGGATGAGTGCCATTGAGCAAGGCTATCTAGCTGACATGGGGCTGCCCGCTCGGTTTATCTACGCAGCTGGCGGTGGCAAACCGTTTGTCATTAACAAATACGATTCCCGTCGCTTGCGATTGTCGATTGCCGAAGCCGCAGCGAACCACGGCGCTGCGCTCGCGTTTCATTGGGGCCACGATGAGAATCCAAATTTTGCTTTGGAGGATTATTACGCGCCAGTTATTCGTTATCAGCGTTTCCTCGCAGAACACGAATCGCTGATGCATCCCGCCCAACCGTGGGCGCAGATAGGGTTGGTCTACCCACGCCGCGCTGAGTTAGAGGATGAAGCGGACTGCTTAGAACCGCTCAAGCGGATTGGCAAGTTGTTAGAAGATAGACATCTGCTATTTGACATTATTCTCGACGAACAACTCCTTGAGTGTGCCGCTAAGTATCATACGCTCATCTTACCAGATGTAAAACGTCTATCTCCAGAGGAAGGCGCACACCTCAAGCAGTTCGTTGAAAATGGTGGGAAGCTGGTCGTTACGGGGGCTACTGGTACGTACCAACTTGACGGAACGCCTTATCCTGAGGGGCTGCTGGCAGATTTGGGAGTGCAAACCGACGAAATTCAGGAAGGGGTAGAACCGGAGCGGGTGTACTATATCGCAGAGGGCGAATGGGGCCCTGATTCGGTAGAGGTGCGTGGTGCACAGCTACCCGTCTATCCATTGATAGAGAACGATTCTTTCGGACAGGATTTCGTTAAGAATGTGGAAGCGTTGCTTGCAGCCGCCGACCTAGAAACAGATGCGCCTTGGTTCATTCGAGTGCGCGCATGGGTCCCCGAGGGACATACAGCTTTGGTGTTGCATTGGGTTAACTACAAGCAGGATGAGGAGGCAGACATCGAAACGCCTCAACCGGTTGGACCGGTGCAGGTGGATTGCAAGATGCCGGAGGGTTATGTCGTGGATAAAGTGGAGTGGGTTTATCCGGAGAAGCAAGATTCGGTCCTCCTATCCCATGAAAGGTGTGGGGAGCGAATTCACTTCACTATTCCGAGCGTAATTGTCTACGGGTTGAGTGTGCTGCATCTACGGAAGGCTTGAGAGAATGGAAATTGTTCCTTTCCTACTTTTTCTCCTCTGCTGCATTGCTATCGTTGGAGCGCTTTTTGGGCTTTTCTACATCTTGACCCGTTTTGGTCGGGGTGAATCCCACGATTTGCGCTCCGTT
Source organism: Candidatus Poribacteria bacterium (assembly GCA_965204355.1). GTDB lineage: Bacteria > Poribacteria > WGA-4E > WGA-4E > PCPOR2b > PCPOR2b. Next base: position 3,587,527 of record OZ241983.1, on the reverse strand, counting down.
CGCTGCCCCCAATGCCACAGCGACCGCAAGCCGAAAAGGACGGGAAAGGTGAGAAATCTTGTTGAAGCAGAACTCGAATGCCCGATGTGCGGTTATATTTCGTGGGATATTCCTCCTCGAACGGATCTCTCTGCTCGCCCAACGGACAAAACGGAACACAACACATAAACAGGTTACAGGCGACTAATGAAACCCCAATCCACGATAGCGACGTGGGTCATTCGACCTCACCGTCCCAGTAGCTTACGTTGTCGTCCTTGCGGAAGAGTCTGCCACTAACGTAGGGAAAAACTTTATTGGAGTCGGGATATTCACTGACACCGTGAGGTTGCGCCATCCCCACGGCAAGGACTGTGCACGGGGCATCGCCTAAATTTACTATTTTGTGGGCCCCTTCCTCACCCGGCGGAAAGGCGATAAAATCTCCTGCCCTGATCGTCAGGTCACCACGTGGGGTTTTGAGCGTACATACCCCCTCCATGACGTAGAACATCTCCTCGCTGAAATGATGAAAGTGCATGGGGAAGCTGGCGTTTTTTGGTTGTAAGCGGATGAGCCGATATCCCAATAGTTGTGCCCCGATGAGCGGATCAATGTCCTTATCATCGAAGTTGTAGGGTTCAGGGGCCTCCCGTTTGACCCAATCGATTTCATCAATGTTGATTCGATTAATGTAGATATCTGTACGGCGTTGGAGGCATTCGGTCAATCGCTGGCGTGCATCTTGGAGTATTGAGTGTCCATCACCCACAAGAATCGCATCAAAGGATAGGGCAAGGATTTTCCGCAGTTCCAAGGCGGCACTCGACGGATTTTCCAACTTTTCATCTGCCAGCAGCGTCAACGATCCAATTGGTTCTCCAACAACGAGATCCCCTGACAGGACGGCACGCTTTTCGGGAAAGTAGAGCGCAATCTCTCCCGGACTCTTTCCGAAACGCAGATGGATCGCCTGCAAGCCGGACACAATCTCCTCACCATCGGTGATCTGCCGATCGGCTGCGACCTCCAGGGCATCTGCATCCGCCTCGTGGATGACAATATGTGCGCCTGTGCGTTTGCGGAAGAATTCTGCTTCACGTTCATGGTCGCTATTGGTAAGCACAATCAGCGACGCTCCGCCAAGCTCATCAAATTGGTTCAGATCTGAATCGATCATCGGCACAGGATCTATGAGAACATTACCTTCCGGGCGCGTCCATAGATGTCCGTTGAAATCAATCTGGCGTATTTCGCTAAAAACTGACCAACTGTAAATGTCATCGAAGATGAGTCGTTTCATTGCAATCCTTTCCGTCATTGGAACGGGGGAAATTATCTATAGTAAACACGAGAAATAAGGGGATATTTACAAATAACTGAGGGGGGCGCCTAAATCGTTTTCGTGTGGAAGAGGTTTCTCCCAATTCATCAGGATGCTCGGAACGACATCGAAACTAGCCTCAATGTACAATCTTAGATGCTAATCCTCCCGATGAAATCGGGGCAATCAGCCGTGCAATCTGCGATTCAGAACCATAGGACATGTCGCCCCTCTGGGGCTTTGGGGGATGGGGCTATCTGTATGCTATAAACATGTCGAAAATACCCACAGCGTTGCGTAAAGTGCTAGGCTCAATGAGCCAGGAATAGACGGACAACATACCGGGTATTCGGGGCTAAATGCACCCTGTCCCTTTCTAAAATAGTCCCGTTTCAGGTTCCGGTTTCTATCCTGAAAATCCTTAAATCCTGAGAATCCTGATTCAGACAATAATGATGCACACCCCTCAAATAACTCCGACCCACTCGAAGTTTCCGAAGTTCCCCTGAGCTCCTCTGATAAGAGGGCAGTCGGGGATTTAGGGGGGTGTGCATTGAAAGTGTATAAGTAATTCTGAAATCTACTATAGTTAAGGATTAACTTCTACAATCCATCCTCTCGTTTTGGCGGGTTTATATTCCCCACCACGGAGATATTCGGATGTATGCCAAAAGCATAGATGCTTGCCATCCGGCAGCCAAGTGACGGCAGTCAAAGAGAGGGTTGTGCGCGCTATCGGCAGGGCACGATTCGTCTCCCGGTCCAAGACCCATACTTTCCAGCGCAGTCCCATACAATCCTCCCGCTCCATGTATGCGATTCGATTTCCTCGCGGTGACCACGCCGGGGAAGTATGCTTCAGCACCTGCCTGCTGTTCACGGAATTTTCGCCCTCTATCTCGGCAAGATTTACGACGTGGAGTTGTTTATCAAGCGCCGGGTCCGGTTTTGGATTACCTCGCAGCACATAAGCGAGATGTGAACCGTCAGGTGCCCACGCGATCTCTGTGACCCGCTGGGATTGGGTAGGGATCTCCTTGAATTTGGTTCCATCCGTATTATGAATCCGAATCCGGGAATGACCTGACTCGTAGTGCTGATGATCTAGGCCGACCGCGATACGCTTACCGTCGGGAGACCACAACGGCGGGTCTAGATAACTGAAGGGGACAATTCTGCCGTCAATGGGGACACGCGCCATTGCTGTAAGACCTGTTCTGTCGATATTAATGCGATAGACAACGTCTGTGCCGTCTTCCCATCGTCTAAACGCAATCTGATTGGCTGTTGGAGACCACGCGGGGGCATCGCCTTGTACTAACTTAATTAGTCGTAAGGTTTGCCAATCGATTGCCCAGATATAGCTTTCATTGAATTCATCGTATGCTTCAAAAGCGATAAAGTTGCTATCAAGCGACCACGAAAGATGAGGGTTGAAAAAGGCACCTTTATACAACCTGCGAGATTGTTTTGCCCGCGAGTCCGAAATCCAGAGTTCGCTCGCCTGCCAATACTGCCCAGACAGGTTGGTCCGTTTCAGAAACGCGAGTCTTTTCCCATCAGACGACCAGTGCGGATATTCCGCCCCTTCGATTAGTTCCAGTGTGCGGTTGTGTTTGCAGGTTACTGTGTTAAGCTGGATATCATCGGTTAGCACAAAGACACCGATTCCGCCGCTGTCCATCCAACCCACGTCGCCGTTTGGAAGTTCGATATGATACCATTCCCCCACTTGGTCCAAGATTGGAAGCGTTACGCCGTCGTTAAGGGTTAGCTTAACCGTGGAGGACGCGTCTTTCTCTGTGTAAACGGGAGCCTGATCTCGCACCACCGTGCCAACTGGAGGTGCCCCCGATAGTGGCTGTGTCTTCCGCGAAGCGATAGCCTCGGGGCCTTCAGCGTCCTGTGACTCACCTTCGTCGTAATTGGTAAATGCGTACACATACCCATCATCCGAGGTCGCATAAAGCACTCCATCAGAAATAGCTGGCGCAGCATCAATAAACCCTTTTGTCGGATAAGACCATATCTCCTGCTGAGATTCAAAATCTAGGGCATGAATTCGGTTGTCTCGGGCACCAATATAGACCACACCGTTGGCAATAGCAGGATAGCTATAGGTAAGAGGGATGAGCTTTCGCCAAGTATCGACATCATATTGTGGTGCGCTGGGGCGCAACTGCCCCTGTGAGCACACATATTCAACGCCGTCGATATACGCCCGTCCCATTGACTGCGATTCCAATTCGCCGGTTGTCGCATCGATCACATAAATCTTGTTGGTGTACGCCCCGATGTATAGCCTCCCCTTGGATAAAATCGGTGGGGAATCCATCCATGTTTCCGATAGAAATTCCCAAAGCCATTCACCAGTTTCGGCGCTGAGGGCGTAGATATGGTTGTCTCGCGCACTGAAATAGACGCGGTTATTCCAAACTGCTGGTGCGTATCTGATGATACCACCAGATTTGAAACTCCATTTGATCCCCCACTGTTTTGCGTCGAGCGCATAAAGCGTGTGGTCGGTAGAGCCAACGTATACCATGCCATTGGCAACGACTGGACTCGCTTGAATGGGCCCCCCTGTTTTAAATTTCCAGAGCAGCTTGAGCGGAGGTTTGAGCGTTTGGTCAGGGCTTCTGCCAGAAAAGTACAAATCGTACATAAACATCGGCCAATCTTCAGGGCGGATGGGAACGGGGGCAACAACTGGCTGTATCTTGGGTTGGGCTTCCGGTTGGATTTTTGGTTTCGAGGTTGACTGGGTATCCTGATCTTGGGACTGGCACCCCCAAAACAGGAAAAAAAACATTAAAAGCAGAATAAACTTTCGATTCATACATCCTCCGTGCTATGGGAACCCTGATTTTCTACGCAGAATAGAAAAGTGATAACGGCTTCCCACTCATCGTAATTTAGGGGAGTATAGCATTCGCCTAGGCGCACGTCAACAGTAAATTGGCGAATACGATCACGATAGGCTTTTCACGGGGACCGTTTGTATACTAAAACTGTCCGTTCTCCACGCTTCTACAGTTGATGTAAACTATAGTAAATCCTAAAAACAGATAAACGCTTTCGTTCCCCGTGTATGGTAGGCGCTGTTTCTCCCGACCTGTCGGGATCCCGTGAATACGGGACGCGCCGATGCGGGGCGGGAAGAAACCGAACCTACCGGGCATAGGGGCAATGCTGTACGGTTTGGCGTGTCTCATTAATTCTAAGATCTACTATAAGTTTATAGTTTTCAAGACCGCTCAGCGTGGAGGTACATATTCAATTTATATCCGGATGCGCGCGGTGGAGTTGTTAATTCGGCGCGAGCCACGATGGTTCAGAGTTTCACGCTCTTGTACCGTCACCCAAGTATCCTCGCTTACGTGCAATACCAAGGAACTCCTGTTCAAAAACCTCATCCGTCAAGACTTCTCCTCCAGCGTTTCTGGGCGAGATCCATTGGACGGGGCGATTCCCAAAGCAGACCGCTAGGTCCACCAGATCAAACTGTCGGAGGATCCCCCACGCCATCACTTGGAGATTGTAGCGCCCTTGGTCATAGTAGCGTGTATCCGTCAGGTTACGATACGAGTAGAGCAAATCTTCAAATTCAAGCGACGCAAAGCCGTCCTCGAGCGCACCAGCGAAATAGGCGTAAAACGCACCTTTACCTATCCCGTATAATCCGATGCTATCGACATCTGCGCGTGTGCGGAGATAGTTGTAGCCGCGGAGTACATCAAAGACACGCAAGCCCATCGTCGAAATGCCAAGCATCATTGCATCCGAGCCAAGTTTGAATTCACCATCATGTGGCTGCCCACCCCGATTGAACTCGCGTACCTGCACACCCCCGATCCCCCGTGGGTCGAAGATAAACACCTGTCGTCCAGACGCGAGCCGCTCTTCGAGCCATTCCCGCTTGTCAGGGATGTCGTTTGTGCCATTCTCAAATATAATCAGGTCGGTCTGATTAACTACAGTTCCCGCCAGGGGTTTAACGAACACTCCAGTAACAACGATGTTGGGCTCGCTGAAGAAGAAGATCTCCTCCGTGGAGTAGCCATCGACGACATTTTCAGCCAGAATTCGAGGGAAGATTTTATTATCATGACCCTCCGGAATTCCAAGAACCTCAGTAATTGTCTCTCGCATTCGATCGGTATCGCATAAATCCTGACCTGTGTCATGGTTAGTTGCAAATTGGGAGACACGCGATACCTCGAGGCTTTCCCGGTTAAGATCGAATACCGTTTTACTCTTCGGATAGAGATCGAGCACCTGACCGTTTGGCGTCGCCCAGAGTGCGTCATCAGGCAAGGTTTCTGGTTCACCAGTTGTAAAGTCTGGTGATTCACCACGAAAATGTCCCTTATACCAGTTGACGCACGCCTGACGCAGATGCGGGGAGTAGGCGTGCCGTGTTGGTGCAACCGCAATATCAACTCGATCTTCAGCACCGTAGAGGGCATAGATCCGCTTGGCTCTATCCACAGCTTCGATTGCACCTTCAATCGGGAAATAGTCGTAAGCTGCGGCGCCGATAAGCACCGGCTTGGGCGCCATAGCGGTGATATAGTCGTCGTGATCGGGACCGTTCATGAAGCAGCCCGGCACAATCTGTTCACTGTCCTGCGCCTGTCCCGTTTTCATGTACGACTCCAATGTCATGACGAAAGTACAGGGAACCGCTGCGGCAAATCGCGATTCGCTCATCATCAATAGACAGGATTGTGTGCCGCCGCCCGAATTGCCGGTTAAGCCGATGCACGTCGGGTCAACCTCGGGACGCGTTTCCAAGTAATCTACCCCGCGCATGACATCCCAGATGAAATGCCGCCCAATGCTGGCACCGCCGAGCGTGAATTGTAGCCCTGCGTAGGTGTGCTCCGTTGTGCAGCCGCCGATAATCCGCTCACCCTTTTCTGGATCAAAGTATTGGAAGCGCTCACCCTGTCCCGGCGGATCGACCGCAAGCACGACAAAACCGTTAGCGGCGAGATCGACACAAACAGCTTGATAGGTTGGGTAGGATTTCCCGAGATCGCTATGCCCATGGACAAAGACAACGGCTGGCTGTGGTGCCATAATGTCTTTTGGAACATATAACGCAGCTGTGACGTAAAACTGTGGTAGGCTCTCGTAGATCAACTTTTCGATTGTGAATGTGCCGCGATCAAGCCTACCGGTACATTGGACGTTTAGCGGTGTGCGTTCTTCCGGCAAGCCGCCGATCGCTATCATAAAGTGATCTCGCACCCGTTTACGGTGTTCCTCAAAAGCCGGAATCGATGTCAATTCGGCTTTTTCTGCCTCCTGCCGACGGAAATGTGTTTCCGCGCGGCGACGCAGATTATCAATCATTTGGTCTGAAACATCGTAGTAGCCGTTAGCGTTAGTACCAAGAGTTCGCATGGTTTGACTCCGTTCAAGTAATACGTAGCGCGTAAAAGGGAAAAAGACGATGTGTGCAATGCAGAACTATAGTAGATATTAGAATTAATGAGACACGCCAAACCGGTGCAGTTAAAAACCGCACCTACCGAGTTGGAGTGAATACGGTGCGGGGAGAAAACGAACCGCATTGGCGCGTCCCGATAAATCGGGATCCCGATGCCGTTCCTGCCTGCCCCGATGTATCGGGGAGCATTCCGATCTATCGGAACCTGTCGGGAGAAACAGCGCCTACCATACACAGGGAGCGAAAGCGTCTATCTGTTTTTAGGATTTACCACAACTGTTGGTTGGTTTGGGAATGCAACGAACAGAAAAATCTCAGAGCGTAATGATTTCGCCGCTTGCTGCGGATTCGTATCCGGCGCGGATGACGGCAACGGATTGTGCGGCAATTCCTGCGTTCATTTCGCTCGCTCTCCCCGCTTCGATACAATCGACAAACCCTCTCATATCTGGCGCTTGCCCCTCTGCTGCTTGGTCCACACCGACCCATTGGCGTTTGGGGATCATGCCCGATTCGGTTTGTGTGCTTGACCACATTCCCATTGGATCCATCGGGTGCGGCGGCACCTGTCGGAAAGGCTCTTCGTCGGCAAACACCTCAAGGCGCGGTTGTGCCCCGTCAAACGCCAGCGTACCGCGGGTGCCGATCAGATGTAGTCGCTGAACGCCACCTTTGGGGTGGCTCATCCACCCTGCACGTCCACCAATGATTGTTGCCACGACGCCATCCTCCAGCGTCATCATCAGCGCGCCGAAATCCTCAACATCGCATGAGATATGTTCCTCAAAGAAGTAGTTAGCAGTCGTACCAAACACTGATTCGACCCGTTTCTGTGTCAGCCAATTAATTAGCGCCACAGGATAGACGCCGACATCAAACATCTCTCGCTTCGCTTCGATGAAGGTATATCTCTCAACAGTCGGCTTCTCAATTCTTTTACGCCCCACCGGCGCGGTACCAACATTTCCTTTGGCGAAAAGCATGTCGCAATGGATGGCGCGGAGTTCTCCGATTTCGCCGTCCTCCAGTGTCTTTTTGGCGGCCTGTGCCCAAGGCGTGTGCATGTTGGTGAACATCTGGTTACAAACACCAGCTTTCTCTACGGCAGCTGCAATCGCTTGTGCATCCTCAACACTCATTGCCAGCGGTTTATCCAAATAGAGGTGCTTCCCCGCTTCCGCACATTTTACGTTCACTCGTCCACGCCGTTCGTTTTGGACGCATGAACTGACGATATGGACATCATCACGTGCCAATGCTTCATCCAGGTCCGGGATATAGGGAATCTCCAGATCCTCGGCAAGTTGCCGATTCAATTTGACATATTCAGGGGGTGCATCCAGTTCGTCAGAGGCTGCAATGAGTTCACACCGTTCGTCGTCGGCAAAGCAGCGGGCATAGCTTTCCTGATGCGTTCGTCGTCCACCGAGCACTAACACGCCATATTTTCCTTTTTCCATTTTAACCCTCCCCCACTGTGACCGGCTGTTTTGTTTCCAAGCCTTGACGAATGATACCTACTAATCCCTCTCCACCACTGAAAGCCAATGGTGCATTCATCAGGCGATAGGGACCTGTGGGTGTTTCGTGATAGATGATTCCGTTGTTTCCAACCAACCTTAAATCAACAGCGACTTCACCGCCCGCTGGGATGCGATTCACACTTAGCAGCGCGGATTGGCCCCCGGCGTACTTCACCATAGCGGTAATCTGCGTTGCATCTGGATTGTCTAGGGCGTAGATTTGTTCTGGCGGATTGGGCATCCAGCCATTGGCAATTGCGGTTAAGGCGGCAACGCCCTCGACGGCGTCCGATGCTTCAATCGGTGCCCGCACTATGCAGCGTAAGAACACTGGGCTGCCGATTCGCCCCTCATCGATTACCGACTGAACGGATTGTTGAAGTGACTGTATCATAAGAATACCTCCATAGATAGTGATGTCATTGACGCAGTATTTAGTACGGTAAGCATGTTACGCAAAGTGAGCCTGAAATCTCTACTCACTCAGAGCGGTGAAAAATATCAAGGCTCGCTTGACCATACCGGAAACCTGTGCTAAAATGCGATTATCTGGCATTGCAGCTAAAGTGGGATTAATTTATAGTAGATTTTAGAATTAATGAGACACGCCAAACCGGTGCGGGGAGAATACGAACCTACCGTTCTCCTCGTCCCGTAGTCACGGGATCCCGATAAATCGGGATTTGGTAGGCACTGTTTCTCCCGACCTGTCGGGATCCCGATTTTTCGGGACGTGCCTATGCGGTGCGGTTGCTAACCGCACCTACCAGGGGCGGAAGCGTCTATTTATTTTTAAAATTCACCATAGTACTTCATCGTTACGCGTTCAACTATACCTCAATGCACACGACATTATAGATAAGGAGATGAGATTTATGCGTGGAAAAACCTTAGAACAACTTGTCGCGGAAGCCCAAGCACAGATTGGACACACCTCTGCAGAAACACTGAAAACAGCTATTGATAACAATGAGCCCGTCGTCATCCTGGATGTGCGTGATAAAGAACTTTATGACGCCGAACATCTGCCGGGTGCCATCTCATTGCCGCGCGCGGCTATCGAGTTAGAGATTGATGAACTCGTTCCTGATCAGGACACGCACATTGTAACTCATTGTGGCGGCAATACCCGCGGTTCGCTGTCCGCACACACCTTGCAGATTATGGGATACAAGAACGCCTCTGTATTAACAGGCGGGTTCCGAGGCTGGACAGGTGCGGGTTTACCGACCGAAAACGAAGCTGAGACAGAAGGACAGTAGCGCATCGGTCCACATACCTTACCATTAGTTTTTTTATCGTAGCACAGGTAGAATATTGTGTCAATCGTTATCTTCACGGGCATAGGGCTATTCAGTTTTAGGCTTTTTACCCATTTTGCTTGAAAAGTCGGAGCTGGAAAGTCGCTCATAGAGCGAAGTGTCGGGATTGGGAAATCCCTCCCCGATAAATCGGGAGGCAAGCACCTACAGAAGAATTATGGTGAACTTTAGAATTACTTGGACACGCTGTACCAGCGAGGTTAGGAAACCTCGCCTATCGGAGATGGGAAAATCCGGGCTATCACACCGGTAGGGGCGGTTAAAAACCGCACCGCATAGGCGCAGTTACAAACAGCGCCTACCAAACAGGGGGAGCGAAAGTGTCTACATATTTTGATAATTCACTATAAATGACCCTATCACGGGCGTGAGATGCAGTGGGAAGCAGTTGTTAGAAATTAAACCTGACTGTAGTGTAAAGGTAAGAGGTGCAACCCAATATGAGAAAGGACTTACGGTATGCAATGGATAGAGAAAATCTTAATCGGCTTTGGTAATGTTACTTGGGGACCTTGGCTATTGGTCTTGCTCTTGGGCGGTGGTGCTTTTTTTCTGTGCTACTCCCGGTTTCTGCCTTTTCGCTATATTAGGCATGCGATTAACATATTGCGTGGCAAATATGATGACCCCAGCGATCCGGGAGATATTTCACACTTTGCGGCGCTATCAAGTGCCTTGGCGGCAACGATTGGGGTAGGAAATATCGCCGGTGTGGCGGTCGCCGTAACAGTGGGCGGACCGGGTGCCATTTTCTGGATGTGGCTCAGCGCCATAGTGGGGATGGCAACAAAGTTTTTTACCTGTTCTCTCGCTATCATGTACCGAGGGACAGATAGCCGAGGCGATCCGCAGGGTGGACCGATGTACGCAATTGTAGAGGGACTTGGAAAAAAATGGAGGCCCTTAGGGGTGTTTTTCTGTATAGCAGCTTTGGTAGGTGCGTTGCCTGCGTTCCAAGTGAACCAACTTGTCCAGATTATCCGGGACGTTATCTTTGTCCCAAACGGTTGGGTCGGTGAGTCGCACTTTACCTTTGATCTGATAGCGGGCATCATCATCGCTGGGTCGGTCGCGCTGATCATATTTGGTGGTATTCTGCGGATTGGGACAGTGGCCTCAAAGTTAGTGCCAGGGATGTTGATACTCTATATGGCAGCCGCTGCGTGGATTCTTGGTGTCAATTACGCCAATATACCGAAATGCCTTTGGTTAATCATCACAGATGCTTTTTCTGGACAGGCTGTCGCCGGTGGAGCGATCGGTGCTGTCATTATGACCGGTGTACGTCGGGCAGCCTATTCCAACGAAGCGGGGATTGGAACGGCAGCGTTGGCTCACGGTGCTGCTAAGACCACCGAGCCGATCCGCGAAGGGCTTATCGCGATGCTTGGTCCCGCGATCGACACACTGATTGTCTGCACCATCACATCACTCATTATCCTCACAACGGGGGTATGGCAGAGCGCCGAAGCAAACGGCATTACCCTGACGGTGATGGCTTTTAACAAAGCGATGCCCGGCATTGGACCGTATCTACTCACCCTGTGCGTGGTATGTTTCAGTACCAGTACTATGTTCGCTTATTCCTACTACGGCGCAAAATGTATGGGATTCCTAATCGGTGCAGAACGCCAGCATATCTACAACTATTTTTATGTAGTACTGATGGTGGTGGCTGCTGTGGTCTCTTTGGACGCGGCAATCGGTCTCATCGACGGTGCTTTCGCCCTCATGGCGATTCCGACCATGATTTCTACACTGTTGCTGGCACCAAAGGTGATGGAGGCGACGCGGACCTATTTCGACCAATACAAGGATATCATCAAATCATAATCGTCACGGGCAGATTGAACGAACGTGATTTGACACCTTGCAACTGATGCAGTTTTTCCCCCAAGCGAGGGATTTGTTAAGCATGATATGCTTAGCAGTCTCTCGTTTTTTTTTTCGCTTTGGAACGTGATTTCTACTATCAGGTTGTTTTCTGTATCGAATCGTAAAAAACAGGCGTTATATATAGAGTATAATTATAGCCGATAGATAGTAGTACAGTTGACAGGTGATCAACTATTATGGTGAACTTTAGAATTACTTGGACACGCTGTACCGGCGCAGTTAGAAACAGCGCCTACCAAGATAGAGACTGGATGGCGCAGTTACAAACAGCGCCTACCAAACATGGGGAGCGAAAATGTCTACATATTTTGATAATTCACCATAAATTAAACAGATGGAGTGCCATGGCATGAAAATTTGGAGAAATTTTATACGCACGGTGCTGAGTACATTAACTCTCATCGTTCTCGGTTTATCGCACGCTGGGGCAGAATCGGGCATCAAGAACCGCGAAATTTTTGTCGGAACAAGTGCGCGCGCGATAGGGATGGGCGGCGCGTACACGGCTGGCCCTGCATCAAGTGACAGCTCATTCTGGAATCCTTCATCGCTTGGATTGTTAGACGAAACAGAACTATCTCTCATTGGACTCCCCTTCCCCGAATCAGCCAACGAGCGAGAAGGGGCATTTTCGCTGGCATTAAATCCACGGCAGCTCGGCATTGCTTCTTCGAATGTGGGAAATTTTTCAGTCTCATCTTGGTTTGATGGCTGGGGTAATGATACGGAAAAGAATCGAATGGTCCTCGTGGGTTATGGGACTTCCTTGGGAAGGGGTATCGCTGCTGGTACAAATCTTCGCCACTACCGCCACAGAGGTTCCATTAATCCTCGGTATGCTTGGAGTTTTGACATCGGGGTTCGCATCGTTCGTCCGGCAAAACGTCCTGGGGAGAAAATCACGCTTGGTTTGGCGCTTGAGGACCTTGGTGGACGCATCTGGGAGAATGCACAAACCGTCGCGAGGATCCCGACTATAACACGACTTGGCGCGGCACACTCCTTCAATCAGAAAACAACATTATCTGGGGATTTTGTCCTCCATAATGACACACGGATTGACTTTTCAGAGCGACTGCGCACACACTTAGGCGTCGAACGTTGGCTGTTCAAGAATGGATTAGGGTTGCGGTTGGGATACACAGCTATTCTCAATCAACTCACGCGGGGTGAGTGGTCTACGGGATTAAGTATTCAGAGCTCTTCTGGACAACTTGACTATGCCTACGTAAGGGGCAACGAGTTGGACGGCGCGATGCACTGGATTTCCGCGACCCTACGGTGGGGAGAAGACGACGCGGGACTTCCTATCTCGCGCCCCCCAATCGTGAAAGCGCCACCCGCTACGCCAGCTAAACCTGCACCAATTGTTATGCCCAAGCCGATTCCCGCCGCGTTGCATATCTCAGAGGAAGCAATTTCTCCTAACGGCGACGGCGTGAAGGATAGGATCGCGTTCAACCTTGAAGTTTCCGAGGATAGGTCATGGGAATTGGAGATTCGAAAGCAAACCGATACAGGCGTATCAAAACGGATTCTACAGCGCTACAGTGGCACCGGCTTGCCCTCGACTAAGATAATCTGGGAGGGTGAGGACGACGCAGGTGAACAGGTGAGCGACGGAACATATCTTGCGCGGTGGTTCGCCGTTGATGATATTGGCAATCGTCAGCTACAGAGTGAGGTCAAAATCACTGTTGATACAACACCTGCCTCGCTTGAGATAGCTGCAGAAGCGCCCGTCTTTGCATCACCTGATACCACGGATCCCGGCAAGGAGGTCGTGCTCCAGATGCCGAAGGTACACCTCCAAGCGTCAGACTCGAATCCGATCGCCCGCTGGGAGCTGCAGTTTTTCGATGAAAATCAAGAACTGGTCCAGCACATTCATGAAGAAGGCGAACCTTCGGATACCGTTGTTTGGAACAATTGGAAACAATCGGATAGCGGCCAAAAGGCTACCTACCGCTGCGTAGCGACAGTCCATGATATTGCGGGCAACCGTAGCACCGGTGAAGCCTCATTTTCAATTTCCAAGATTGATGGAAACGATTTAGGCGATACACAAGCGGCAGTTGTAGCAACACCGACCGATGAAAAACTGGAAGTAGGCGATATTGTTTTGACCTTACCGGGGATGGCTTTTGAAGTAAACGCTTACCAAATTGATCCCGAATACCATCCGACCCTTGAGAAAGTCGCCCGAACAATCGCTGCCCACCCGGATGCTCAAATTACCATCGGAGGGCACACCGATGATAGCGGGGATGCCGGCTACAATCTTGAACTTTCACAGAAACGGGCGGACGCAGTAATGGCTTACCTTGTCCAAGTACTTGGAGTTAATCCGTCCGGATTATCCGCGGTCGGCTACGGTGAGGAACGTCCCATTGTTCCAAATGATACAGCAGACAATCGCCAAAAGAATCGCCGCATAGAAATCGTGTTATCAACGTCTGAGGTAGATCAAAGGATGGACGTGGTCTATGACATCACTTCACAACTATCCGATGATACTTCCAGCGAAACACCAAAGTACACCCTATTGGTCGGTTCATTCCAAAACCGCAGGAATGCCGAGTCGCTTATTGAGTCACTAGACGCCTTGGAGTTAGGCACAAAAACTTACCTCACTGAGGTAATGATCCGATCAAGACTGTGGTATCGTGTGACACTGGGCGGGTTTCAGGAGCGGGAGGATGCCGCAGAGCTCATGAGTGAAGTAGTAGAACTGGGGATGGAACCGCTGGTGATTTCAAACGTATATTAATGTGAGCAGCTGGCCGCCGCGACGCCGAACGGAAAGAAAAACTGAAGCAAGCGGTGAGCACCTTGACGGGCGGGGTGACCCCGCCCCTACGAGATAAGCGACGGATTTTCTACAACTAATGCTCTGTCAAATAAATCATGATAAGGCACTCACCGCTCGGCTCCGACTTCGCCGAGAGTCCAAGACTTGGATAGCCATAGCCAAGCCGCTTTGTGGGGGAAGTGTCTAAAGGAGGTTTTTGTACCACAATCTGTATGAGGTTTCAGAAAATAAATCGGTAATTCTATATTCCCCCCAGGCCCGGTAGGTGCGGTTTTTAACCGCACCACATAGGCGCGTGGGTTGAAACGGCGCAGTTAGAAACAGCGCCTACCAAATGGGAGTCCGGCAGGTGCGGTTTTTAACCGCACTGGACATCGCTCGGAAATTACCCAATTAATAAATTAAACTTCATACAGATTGTGATCCGAGCCCGCAAACTAACAGTTTGCGCTACATTTATCTGACAATGTACTAGAGGAGTGCCAAAAAGGAATACGCGGAACTTTGTCTTACAATTGGCGGCTTGGTGCTGGCTTCGGGATCTTCGTTTTCCGTCGTCTTCCAATCAACTTCACAATCGCAAATCCCACCAACACGATCGCCACCGGCACACCCCACTGTTTGATTAAGTTATAAATCTGTTCCTGCCTTAAATAATTCAGATTTGCATGCGCTTCATCATAACTAGCGTCTAAGGCAAGTGCCGTTTCAAAGTATGCTTTTGCCACATCGTATTCCTGTCTCTTGAAGTGGATTACTCCCAGATTATTGTGCGCCTCGGCATTATCGGGTGCGACTGCTATCAGTTTTTGATACGTCCCGATTGCTCCCTCAATATCGCCGGTTGTACCTTGCTCCCACCCAACCCGCATCAGCGTTGCCCCCAGATTCTGATGCGCTGGCTGACACGCCGGATCGTATTCCAACGCTTGTTGATAACACGCCAATGCCTCTCCCCAATCTTTGTTGCGGGCGTGTTGTGAACCCCAGTTGTTGAGCGTCGTTCCTAGTCCAATTCTGGCAGCGGTATATTCAGGGCTGATCTGGAGAACCCGCTGATAGAGGTCTATGGCTTGCTGGTATTCCCCCACAGAGGCATGGGTCGCAGCGAGATCGGACATGAGAATATCGGAGAATGGGAATCGTCTTAATCCACGCTCGAAGCATTTGAACGCTTCCGAAAATTGGTCCCCCTTCAGGTAGTGGATCCCCCAACGGTGGTACGCCGCGAGAAGATTTTGGTTCAGCGTTGCGGAATTCGGATCATAGGTGAGTGCACGTTGCAGGGAGTTCACCGCTTTATCGAACTCATCCTGTAGCAGCCAAAGCGTCCCCAGCGCGCCAAACACCTCGGCTGAAGGCGCCGTTTTCAATGCTTGGGTGTAGTGTTTGATGGCTTGGTCGTATATCCCCTTCTGTTGGAAGATCTGGGCGATTTGCACCGATGAGACGCCGAGATGCGGTTCAAGTTTGAGAGCGTGCTGCAATGCGTTAATTGCCCTGCGATAATCGCCCAGATCTGCGTAGACCATACCGATGAGATAGTGGTTGCTGGCAACCGTCGGATCGTCCTCAATTTCAGCTTGTAGCGTCCGGAGAGCCTGTTTGTGGAAAGGGGTATCAATTTTTGTTTTACTTACCTTCGTCCATGTTGCGATATCTCGCGCTGTTGGGGTTTGCGCTGTTGAGGCATAATACATCACATCGCTCGGATCGCCGCTGTGTCCCCACAGTCCGATAGCGTGTCCAATTTCATGCAGCAAGGCGGTTTGAACAATTTCAGGGGAGTGCAGTTGCAGCGAGGTTCGATCCCTGAGAGAAACCTCAATCTCTACGTGAAATCCCTCACTACCTCGGACAAGCATCGCTTCACCGATGTATTCGCTGCTTTGTCGTCTGTCTTGCTGATATGCCCATTTTATCCGGATATCCGCTGCGGCAGCGTCCGGTGTCAGCTCAAATTGCAGTTTCCCTTCGGTTGCCTGCTCCCATAGTGAGAGCGATCGCCTCAATGCCTCCGCGTAACCCTCGACCTCAAGCGGAATAGTATCTGTATAGACCGCAATGCGATCACGATCAAACCGCGTCAAACAACCGTTGGAGGCAACTGTTATCCTGTCAAAATAATTGTCCGCGTAGGCCTTGCCGGCCGTCAAACAACAGAGCAACAGCCCCATCCAACTGAACAGTCGGAACGCGCTGTCAACCGATAAAGATCGAGGTTCGTGCTTGTTATCTTTTATTTTTTCTTGGCTCACCGGCTTACTTCCTCGTTTCTCACAACGATAGTGTCCCCCCAAATATTATCCCTCCGGTGGATTGTTGTCAATTTTCTTTTATGGTGAACTTTAGAATTACTTGGACACGCTGTACCGGCGAGGGGAAAATCCGGGCTATCAAACCGGTAGGGGCGGTTTCTAACCGCACTGCATAGGCGCAGTTAGAAATCCTGGTCACGATTTATCGGACAGCGCCTACCAAACAGAGGGAGCGAAAGTGTCTACATATTTTCATAATTCACTATAATTTGAATGGAAATTTGGAGCTGATTTATCCTTATGACGAAAGTTGTGGCGAAACGTCTAATTGTAAATGAGGAAAGTTGCCAGATAGTAGGTTGATTCAATAGACATCTCACCCCTCTAGGGCTAACGAGGAATAATACGTAATGCGTAATACGTAAGGAAAATGGCACACAGATCTGCGTGCCCTATGGATTTTACCTTGTGCGCTGTTTCGATGGGGTTATGTAAGAGGTAACCTCGCCCCTATGAAGACGCTCTGCTACGATTGGGCGCGTATCATGCGTGGCAGGATAAAGGCATTGACGGAGACGCGCCGATTTGCTACAATTTGAGCAGGAAAATCCAATCACGGTTAGAAGAGGAAGACAATGGAAGAAGTCAGAATCGGTTTTATCGGCTGTGGCGGGAACGCCAATGGACACATGCAACGTCTGTCCGATCTGGAAGGCGTCCGTATCGTTGGGACATGCGACGTTCAGGAGGAACGCGCACAAGGTGCTGCCGAGCGTTACGATGCCCAACCTTACACCAACCACAACCTAATGCTTGAACGCAACGACCTTGATGGTATCTACCTGAGCTTGCCTGTGTTTGCACACGGGGCGCCAGAGTTGGATGTGATTGAGCGTGGACTGCCGTTCCTTGTTGAGAAGCCGGTGGCGGTCAACATGGAAATCGCGCGTCAGGTTGAGGAAGCGGTAAATGCCGCGGGGATTATCACCTGCGTCGGCTACCAATTACGCTATCTGGGTTCAACGCAGCTTGCCCGTCAGGTACTCGATGCGGAAACGGTCAATATTGTCATCGGGAAGTATTGGTCTGGCAGTGGGCGCGGCGATCCGAATTCTTGGCAGCGTCAGATGAGCAGATCCGGCGGACAGATATTAGAGCAGGCGACCCACACCATTGACATGATGCGTTACCTCGTCGGCGAGGTGGACGAGGTCTACGCAATCAGTGCGAACCGTGTTCTGAAAGAGATTGACTGCCCCGACAATAACTGTGTGACGATGAAGTTCGCCAATGGTGCGGTTGGATCGCTAACTACCTCTTGGTCTTACGATCCGGGGGACTGGTCTCATGCAAATGTGTTAGATATCTTGTATGAGAACCAGCTCATCCATTGGGGCGTCGGCGGGTTGGATGTAAGAGAAGGTGGAGAGGTTGTCACGAAAACAGCACCGGGACCGAGCATTGACGAGGTTTTTGTCGCTGCCATTCGTGAGGGCAATGGGGCTAAGATTTTGAGTCCGTACAGCGATGCAGTCAAGAGTCTGGCGATTTCACTTGCGGCGATTCAGTCAAGTGAGAAGGGAAGTCCAGTATCTATATCCTCTATAGGGTGAGGGTAGTCGGTGTAGGGAACGCAGATCTGCGTTCCACACTCGGTTGAGAAGGAGCAATTATGAGCGAAAAACATAGGGTGGCTATCGTCGGTTGTGGCGGGATTTCTAGGGCGCATGGAAACGCTTCGAAAAACCGACCGGAGATAGACCTTGTCGGTGCGTGCGATGTTAAATTTGAGGCGCTCGAAAACTTCGCAGAGCAGTTTTACGTTGAAAACACCTATAACGATTTGAGACGGATGCTTGAGCAGCAGCAGCCGGACGTGTTAATAGTCGCAACATGGCCCACACTTCATCTGAAACATATCTTGGAAGCGGTCCGTTGCGGGGTAAAGGGAATTCTCTGTGAAAAACCGATTGCAATTAACGCAACTCAGCTTGAGCAGATGATTCAAGTTACCTCCTCCGCGGATGTGCTATTGATGGAAGGGTTTATGTATCGCCACCACCCCCTGACGCTCTCGGTCAAGCAGCATATCCTTGACGGCGCAATCGGGGAGGTCCGCTTTGCTGGTTCGAGTTTTTCGACCGGACTGACGGACAGAACAAACTGGCGGCTGCGCGGCGATCAGGGTGGCGGGGCGGTGATGGATCTGGGATGTTACTGCATCAATGTCATCCGCTATATGGTTGGGGCGGAACCGCAATCCGTCTGGGCGACCGGCAAGTTTGAACCGATCAGCGATGTATGGGATACACTGATCGGGACGCTCGATTTTGGAAATGGTGTTACGGGACAATTTGATTGCAGTTTCGGCTGGACGTGGCGTGAATGCTATGAGGTGGCTGGGACGGAAGGCACCATTTTCGCGCCAAAGGCGTGGGGCAACGGCGAGGGTGAGTGCAGCTTCACACTGATACGAGATGGTAAAACCGAAACGGTGACGGTTGAAGGGATCAATCCGTATGCGGCTGAACTCTTGAGTGTGTGCGAAGCCGTATCTACAGGGAAGCCACCGCTCCTGCCAATATCAGACGCACTGGGGAACATGCGCGTGATTGATGGATTGCATGAGTCTGCACACACGGGACGTCGTATTGAATTAAAATAACCCAAGTTGCTAGGGCGTGTTGACATCTGACAGCCCGTAGGTTAGGTTGAACAGTTAAACGGGAATCCCCATCAAAGTTTTCAGAGGTAATCAGAAAATTATGTCGTAAGAATAGTCTCCTGTACCACGATCTGTTAGATTGTGATCCGAGCACGCAAACTAACAGTTTGCGCTACATCTGTCAGATTGTCCGTTGATTACAGCATTTTCCGAATTAGCATCATCAGAATGTCAGCACGCTCTAGTTATGTGCGATGTGATAAAATTGCCCCCTATATCTGTAAGTCAAGCATTTTGACCGATCTAAAAACCGCTAGCGGGGCGACAGGTGTATAGATATGCGATGGATAATAAAAGAAAAGACAGTGAGGTGTAAGTTATGATTACCGAACTCAGCGCGCAGAATTTCAAGTCGTGGGAAAATACAGGTCAATTGGAGATAGCCCCACTGACCGGCTTCTTCGGCGCGAATAGCTCCGGCAAAACCGGTATTTTTCAACCGCTACTCATGCTCAAGCAGACCGCGGAGCGCCCAGCCGATTGGAATGGAGCGATTGATTTCGGCGATGCGGGATCGGTGGTCAACTTACGCAGCTTCGAAGAGGTCATCCATCGACACGAAACAGGGCTAAGCCTTGACCTCTCCGTATCCTGGGCGCTCCCCGAAAAGGTAGCTATTGATAGGCGTGGCGTGCCCGGACGAGCGCTTCCAGGACTGGCTCAAAGTTCCAGTCGCACTGAAGTTAGCACACTTGCTTTCTCAACCACACTCGTGGCCGCTAGCACCGATTCCGTCGCGGTTGACGGTTTTGGCTATATGACGGATGGGTACGAATTTTTCGGAATCGTGCGGGACTCTGATAGCCAGTATAAAATGATAGCGCCGCCCAACCAGAATTTGCAGGGCGCCTTCTCCTCATTTCCATTTCGATGCTACGGAATCCGGGACGGATCAGCAAAGGTGCCGGATACTCCTTTCTTGTCACTTGAGCGGGCTTTCAAAGATCTGTGCTCGCGGGTCCACCACCTCAGCCCGCTCCGCGAACCGCCCCGAGATCGCTACGCCTACGGCGGAGAGCATCCGAAAGGGGTCGGGCGGTACGGGGAACAAGTAATTCCGGCACTGCTTTCCGGTCGGATTCAACTGCTCTCCATTGACGAGCAGATATTGGATTGGTTACAGCGCCTACAACTGATAGACTCCTACCGTCTCCAAGCTGACCCTGACGGGGAGAAGGATTACGAATTTCGCCTGAAACAGTATACAGATGGTCCCGACGTTCGGCTCACAGACATCGGTCTGGGGGTATTCCAAATTCTGCCGACGTTGGCGCTCTGTTATTACGCCCCAGAGGGTTCAATTCTCATCCTTGAGCAGCCGGAGGCATACCTGCATCCGAAAGCGCAGGCGGATCTGACGGATATCCTCATCGACGTTGTGAAAAATCGGAATATCCAGATTATCCTTGAGACCCACAGTGAGCATCTACTTCGACGCTTGCAACGACGTATCGCTGAGGAGGAAATTCCCGCGACTGATACGGCTCTCTATTTCTGCCAAGTCAACGATGGAAAGTCTGAAGTTGAACGACTCAACATGGACGAGTACGGCAACATCACGAATTGGCCACAGAACTTCTTCGGGGATGAGATGAGCGATTGGGGAGCAAAGAGCAAAGCCGAAATGGAGCAGCGGAGGACAAACGAATGAGGGATGTTCATAATCATTGCCTGAATCGGGATACTCAGGATTGAAGGATCCTGATGAATCGGGACGAAACGTGAAACGTGATAGAGGGTTGGCTGCATTTAGCCCCGAATACCCGGTATGTTGTCCGTCTATTCCTAGCTCATTGAGCCTAGCACTTTACGCAACGCTGTGGGTATTTTCGACATGTTTATAGCCGAGTGATGTGTCCCTCCTTCCAAGCCCCAGCGGGGCGATATGTGTATAGCAATTTAGCTTGGTTCATGTTAAGAAAGTCCCGATTATCGGGATCCCGATAATCGGGGCGTGCAACAGTAACCGAATCTGCGTAGGGGTTGGGGGACCCAACCCTTACGGACTGCGGGCGGGGAGACCCCGCCCCTACGATTTCGATTCGCGTTTTGCACTTTCTCTTTACATGAGCCATTATGGTTTGTAGTAGCGCAATTCATTGCGCGTTCTTTTTTTGCGTCCTTGCACCTTCGCGCTCTTGCGTTCTATTTTTCTTATCAAGGGCGCAACTTGGATTATGATATAATAAGTTTGCACTTTAATACCAGCATTTTATGGTCATCACCGACGAATATCTAAGACTCTCATCTCTGAGATAATCTCATGGCTGAATACATTCAAGGAATTAATCCCACCATAATCAAGTGGGCGAGGGAACGCTCAGGGTATACTCTGCAAGAAGTTGCTAAATCCTTCAATAGAGATGTCGCAACCATAGATATCATCAGGGGCAATGTTCAGTTGAAGAACTTGCGGATCATCTGAATATCAAGGTCAAAAATTTGCATAGACTAGTGCTCTGTCAAATAAATCATGATGGGGGAGTGTCTAAAGGCGGCTTTTGTACCACAATCTGTTAGATTGTGATCCGAGTCCGCAAACTAACAGTTTGCGCTACATTTATCTGACAATGCACTAGCTCTGTCAAATAAATCATGATAAGGCACTCGCCGCTCGGCTCCGACTTCGCCGAGAGTCCAAGACTTGGATAGCCATAGCCAAGCCGCTTTGTGGAGGAAGTGTCTAAAGGAGGCTTTTGTACCATCCCGATGAAATCGGGATGATCCGAGTCCGCAAACTAACAGTTTGCGCTACATTTATCTGACAATGTACTAGCGAGGATAGACTGTTCTAACGTTGCTCACTGCTGGAAAGGGACCAATCCTTAATCCCAGAAATTTGAAACGAAGGAAAGGCAGATATGGCACAAAGGAAACGCTCGACTAAAAAACAGGAAACTGAAGTCCAAGATTACCGGCACGACGACGCCTCCCGAAAGAACAACCCACCCGCGGGTATCGCCTCACATGGGAAAGTTCACGAGCAACCGAAGCAGGAATACGCCTACAACCCCCACCTGCCGCCGAGCCTGCGATTCGACAAAAACGGCGATGCCGACCAACTCCCCGAACTGCTTGCAAAGGCGCAGCAGGGACCGCTCTCCGCCGATGAGGTGCAAATCCTCGCAGCAGCGGTGAGACACCACGGACCATGGCTCGAATGGGCGGGCAAACAGGAGGCGGAATCGTTCGCCGTCGATCCGGTCGCGTTGCACATCCACGAGCACGTGAGCGCAAAAGCCATTGTGAAAATAGCAGAGCGGGAAAATGTCCAGCGCGAGCTCTTTGCCGACCCGCAACAGGAATACCGCGATGCGGTGCAATTTTACCAACACGACGTGGACTGGAGGAACCGCCTCGTCTTGGGCGATAGCCTGACTGTGATGAGTTCCTTAGCGCAGCGCGAAGACCTTGCGGGCAAAGTGCAGATGATTTACATTGACCCGCCCTACGGCATCAAGTTCGCCTCAAACTTTCAGCCCACCGTATTCAAGCGTGACGTGCCAGATAGAGCAGCAGATCTGACCCGAGAAAGAGAGCAGATTAAAGCCTACCGCGATACATGGACCCTCGGTGTCCACTCTTACCTCGCCTATCTCCGTGACCGGCTGATTGTCGCCAGAGAACTGTTGACGGATAGCGGGAGTATCTTTGTGCAGATCGGTGATGAGAATGTTCACCTTGTGCGTTGCCTGATGGATGAAGTATTTGGCTTAGAAAACTTTGTTGCACAAATTTATTTCAAAACGACATCCGGAAGACATGCTACAAAAATAGATCGCTTAGGCAACTATATTCTCTGGTTTGCAAAAGACATCGAAAATGTAAAATATCGCAATCTTTTTATTCAAAAAACAGGTAACGACAAACCTAAAATATCGAGTGGAGATTTGCAATCGCAGGGAATCCGCAGCACAGGGTCTTATACTGTAAAATTTGAAGGTAAAGAGTATCATCCACTTTCAACCAATCACTGGAAAACAACAGAAGAAAGTATGTATCGTTTAATTCTTGCCAACCGGGTGTTCGCTACAGGTCGGAATATCCAATACAAGCGTTGGTCTACAGACTTTCCAGTTGTTCCCATTTCGGATGTATGGACAGATGTATCTGGGGGAGCATCAGAAAAGGTTTACGTGGTGCAAACGAATCCTAGAATAGTCGAACGTTGTCTACTCATGACCACGGATTCCGGAGATCTTGTCCTCGATCCCACCTGCGGCAGTGCCACCACCGCTTACGTCGCTGAAAATTGGGGTAGACGGTGGATAACGATTGATACCAGTCGGGTTGCGGTTGCTTTGGCACGTCAGCGCCTCTTGACGGGTAACTTTGAGTATTACAAACTTAGAAATGAAGCGGAAGGGATTTCGGGAGGTTTCATCAACAAAACGGTTCCGCATATCACCCTCAGAAGCATCGCCCAAAACACCGCGCTTGATCCAATCTTCGCAAAACATGAGCCGATTCTCAAAGAAAAATTAGAGGTTCTCAACCAAGCCCTCACGGAAGTTACGCCAGAGATTCGGACAAAATTATTTTCCAAACTTGCAGAGAAAGAACGGCGTGAGGGTAAAAGATCTATAACGGATGCGGACCGGCGGCGTTGGCAGCTTCCAACAACGGCGTGGCGGGAGTGGGAGGTGCCGTTTGACACCGACCCCGATTGGCCCCCAGCGTTGCGTGAAGCCTTAACCAATTATCGCGAGGCGTTCCGGGCAAAGATGGAAGAGGTCAACGACTGCATCGCCGCATCTTCCGATGGCGAGGAGTTGGTCGATCAACCGATGGTGGACAGAAAGAAGCTGCGGGTAAGTGGACCTTTCACGGTGGAGGCGGTGCAACCCGTCGAGGCGTCCCTTGATACCGAGTCCCCCATTGGCGGTGAACCGATAGAAGGGCTGGATACATTCGAGTCGGACGGTGTTGAGGGTGAACCCACCAATGCCGAGGCGTATCTTGATCAGATGATTCGTTTGCTCAAAAATGACGGTGTGCGTTTTCCCAATGACCAGAAGATGAAATTCGCAACACTTGATCCGCTTGAGGATGGTATCCTCCACGCCGAAGGGGGTTGGGAAGGTAATGATGTAGACCGAAATGTGGCGGTGGTGTTTGGACCGCAACATGGACCGGTGACAGCGATGCAGGTTGAGGAGTGTTTACCTATTGCGTCCCGGCGTGGGTACGATGAACTGATTTTTGCAGGCTTTAGTTTTGACGGTGCAGCGCAAGCGATTATCCAAGATGACCCGCATCCGAGGGTCCGCATCCATATAGCGCACATCAACCCCGATGTAACGATGGGCGATCTGCTCAAGGAGACGCCTTCCAGTCAACTGTTCACGGTGTTCGGCGCACCGCGCACCGACATCGAAACGACGGGGGACGGGGAGTATATCGTCACGATGGAGGGGGTGGACATCTACAACCCTGTAGAGAACACGGTGAGCTCCGCGGGCGGTGATAAGGTGGCGGCGTGGTTCCTTGACAGCGACTACGACGGTCGAACCTTCTGCATCACCCAAGCGTTTTTCCCCGACAAAAAGGCGTGGGATAAGATAGCGCGGGCACTCAAAGGGGTTATTGACGCAGACCGTTTTGAGAAGTTCAGCGATACAGAATCGCTGCCGTTCCCTGCGGGAGAACACCAGCGCGTCGCGGTCAAGGTAATTGATCCACGAGGGAATGAGGTAATGTGCGTGCACGATTTGGGTGAACGGGGATATTGATTTTCCCCAGCAGCGAAAAGGTAATTTCACCGCTCCGCTTGGATTGACAAATCCAAACGCAATCTCAACTATCTGCTGGGCACTGTAATGCAGCCGAGAGGAATTACGTGGAAAATAAAAGGATTTCAGTATTTAGCTTCGCAAAGGATTTGATACTGGTAGACTTCATCTTCTTTATTGTTGTGGTAGTCAGTTATGGTGTTGTTGTAACACAATATGAGCTCGCCGTGGGGCGAGAAAATGTTGTTGAGACATTAATCGTCATCGTTGGGCATATCTCAAGCTTCATTCCCCTGGCGATTGTCTTGACACTTATTTTTGAAATAGGAGGTTTTCTGATTATGATACTCTGGCGTTTGTATCAGAAAAGGTTAGAAGAGGCAATTGAGCAAGCTAAAATTGAGGCGAGAATTGAAGGAATAACTGAGGGCAGAGCTGAGGGCAGAGCTGAGGGCGAAGCTGACGGTATAGCTAAGAATTACGAGTTGTGGGAGGCCTGGAATAACCGTCGTATTGAGGCAGAGGCAAAGAATCTTCCCTTTGATGAACCGCCACCGCCGCCCCCAGAAGCGGCCTCTCACCCGCAAGCAGCCCCTAAATAGTGCCGTAGCGGAAGCGGCGCGTGTGCCTCTGTGCTTGTCTGAATCAGGATTTTCAGGATAGAAACCGGAACGTGAAACGGGACTATTTTAGAAAGGGACAGGGGGCATTTAGCCCCAGTTTTGAATCCCGATTTATCGGGGCGGGGCGACATGTGCCATTTGTCTGAAGTGCAAATTATAGTAAAGTTTAAAATTATGGTAAATTCTATAATTACCTATACCCTTTCGATACACAACCAACCCCCTAAATCCCCAACCCCCCTAGCCCCCCTTGTCAGGGGGGAAACCATTGTCAGGGGGGACTTCATGAGGCTTCGATAAGGGGCACTATTGGTGAACGTCTACATATTTATATTGTTCACCATAATTGGACCCTCTGTACCGGGGATGGGAAGATTCGGGCTATCAAACCGGTAGGTGCGGTTTCTAACCGCACCGCATCGGCGCAGTTGAAAACAGCGCCTACCAAATGGGAGATAAGATCCACTATAAACGGAGCATACAACGCAGATTAAGCACCGCCTAAACATTCGGCTAACAAATCCGCGAAATCCAATAATCCGCACGAATCCGCGATTCAGACAATTTCACTAGGAGTAAGAAGATGAATAAACATCACGACGACTTTGATGGATTTGCCATCAATCTATTTCTTGATGAAGACAGCGATTATTTGGCCCATTTTGTCGAGATGCCCAACGTATCCGCATTTTCAGATACACCGGAGGGGGCATTGAGAGAGCTCACAGTGGCTTGGAAATGTGTTAAAGAGAGCTATGAGGAAGACCAAGAATTTATCCCAAAAGCACCGTCACGAGACGGATACGAGGGACCGGTCAATATCCCTGTAGACGCACAACTTTATCACGCATTGGCAAATGAAGCCGCAGAAGCAAAGATAAGCCTTTACGCGCTTGTGGCACAGAGGTTGAAGTCAACAGAGTCTGTCGTTCAAAAAGGGTAAAAAATGCGAAAGTTTATACTCTGTTTGCTACTGGGGGCACTACTAGGAATAACCTCCTCTCCGTTGCTTGCACAGCAGAATCAAAGCACACAAACGTCAAACCCGGAAATTCAAGCCCTCAAAAAACGGGTTTCAGAACTTGAAAAACAGCTTCAGACCGTGGAAAATGTTGAGAAGATGGATCTTGCCAGAAACTACACTGATGCAAACGCTAAACTCATTAATGTGGATTTTGACAAGCTTAAGTGGGAATTGAAGGATTCTAATAGTAAATGGTTGACAGGATGGATTTTATTCTTCCTAGCGATCCTATCCGCTGTTGGGGTAGGTGTTTGGTCTTGGCTTAAATCTAGGACTAATCAATTGATAGAAACTGAAGTTGAAAAGCATCTCAGCGGGTTTAAGGAGGCAGTGAACCAAGTAGGGGTAATGAAAGACGAACTGAGGGAATTAGAAAAAAAGCACGTAGTTTCTGTGTTAGAAACTATTATTGGCTACAGCCTTCAGGAGGAACATTTTTATCCTGAACCCATCAAAACACTCCAAGAAGAAACGCTTTTACAGATATTGGACGATGAAGCGCGCCGTCCAGCAATCAGATATAAGGCGGCAGACGTTTTGCTCGCAAGAAAATCCTCACAATTAGTTTCCCCACTGCTAAACCTCTTGAATTCACTAGTTGATTTAGACTCAGACCCGGGTTTGATAACAAACCGTCTGGAGGACGGTGTAAAATATCTTGCATACATACACACACCAGAGGCTCATCAAGGGCTAAACAGATTGCTCAATCGCTTATTGACAGAAGATCTCAAAAGTAGGAATTGGTTCTTAGGAACGACTGTAGTTTCACTTGCTAAGGTTAGTATTAAATTAAATACAGTGGACTCGATTCCTATACTGAAAACGGCTATACCTTATTTGAAAAATCTAAAACCAGGAGACCTTGAAGGTCTAAGCGAATTGGCTGAGTATTTTGATAAGTTCAATGAGCCTGAAGGTATAAAGGAAATCCTGATCAACCATATAACAAGTGGAATGCCTGAGGTAGAGGACAGATGCTTGGAGTTATTACAAAAACACGATACCGAGTTTGTAAAAGAATGGAGAGCAAGAACAACAGATAACAGCAACGCATAAGGAGCATTCATGAATCAAGACCAACTCGAAATCCCAATCCAACCCGTTGAACAGCCGATCCTGTGCAACCCCTACAAAGAACCAGATGCCCATTGGGTTTACGATACCGACACCGGCGAAGCAACCAAGCGACAGGGAAGACGTGAGGCAGGGTACTGGTACAAAACACAACGTACAGGTACAGAACAAATTCAGATGCGCTTTATTCAGGAGGAACAACGGGATGATCTGCCGTTGGTGAACGCGCTGCGGAATGATGTCAGACGATGGCGGGCATCGAATTATCGAAACGCGACCAATGTGACACGGGAACTGCTGCGCCATTGGACGCGAGAAGACAAGGAACGCCGCCTCTTTTTCTGCCAGCGCGAAGCGGTCGAAACGATCATATACATCGCTGAGATTCTGAAAGGGGGCAAAAAGCCCGGCTTTAATCCGCAATTTACGAAAGCCGATCTCGCCACATTGGTTGACCCTCCCAACACTCCCGACATCCCCGATCTCATCCGTTACGGCTGCAAAATGGCGACCGGCAGCGGCAAGACGGTGGTGATGGCGATGCTGATTGCATGGGCGTTCTGCAATCGTGGGAAAGTCCCTTCCGATGAGCGTTTCCCCGCGGCGGCGTTGGCCGTCTGTCCGAACCTGACCATCAAAGAGCGGCTTCAGGTCCTGCGTCCCGAATCCCCGGACAACTATTACGATGCGTTTGAACTCCTCCCGACAAAACTTCGTCCACTGCTCAACAAAGGGAAAGTGCTTGTGACCAACTGGCATCAATTCGCGCCGGAGTCCGAGCATAGCGAAGGCGGTCAAAGCTACGCGGTGGTAAACAAAGGCGAGGAGACGCCGGACGCCTTTGCCAAGCGTGTGTTAGGTGAACTGCATGAACGCGCCCCGATTATGGTGCTGAACGATGAAGGGCATCACGCCTATCGCCCCGCGCCCGCTGATGAAAAGCTGTCCGCCGACGAAAAAAAGGAACGTGAAGAAGCCACCGTCTGGATCGAGGGGTTAGACACGATTAACCAAGCGTGCGGTATCCGTTTTTGTGTCGATCTCTCCGCCACGCCGTTTTACATTCAGGGTAGCGGTCACCCAGAAGGCTCACCCTTCCCGTGGCTCGTCAGTGATTTCGGGTTGGTAGATGCAATCGAGAGCGGTATCACGAAGATTCCCCGATTGCCGGTGAGCGATACGACGGGCAGACCCGAACCGAAATTTTTCCGACTCTGGGAAGCGATTCAGGAGGAGATCCTACCCGCAGACCGATTGCCGGGCAGGGCGCGAAAGCCGAAACCGGAGGCGGTCTATCGTGAAGCGGAAGACGCACTTAACACCCTCGCCAGTCAGTGGAAAGAGCGCTTTGAATACATTCAGGAGGCATCGGACGCCCAAGATAAAACCCCTCCTGTGATGATTATTGTCTGCGACAACACCGATGTCGCAGCACATTTCTTTGAAAAAATCTCCGGTGAGGAAACCCGTGAAGTGGTAGACACTAATGGCAACAGAGGCAGAGGGAGGAGAAAAAAACAGACTCAAACCGTCTACGGACAGGGCGCGGTGTTTCCCGATATGCTATCCAACACGGGAAACAATTCACGCACGCTGCGAATTGACAGCAAAATGCTGGCAGAGGCGGAAAGCGAAGATCCCCAAAAGAATAGAACACAGGCGGCAGAGGACCTGCGTCGAGTGGTGGCAACAATTGGGAAGCCGGGGCAGCCCGGAGAACAGATCCGATGCGTCGTCTCTGTGGCAATGCTGAACGAGGGATGGGACGCGAATAACGTCACCCATATTCTGGGGCTACGCGCCTTCAGTAGCCAATTACTCTGTGAGCAGGTAGTCGGACGCGGATTGCGACGCATGAATTACACGCCGAACCCGAAAACCGGGCTGCTGACCGAGGAATATGTCGATGTATACGGCATCCCATTTTCTGTGATTCCGTTCAAGGGACGCCCAAAGAACAAACGGGAGCCCATTGACAAGCCAAAAAACCACGTCCGAGCGATGCCGGAGCGGTCAGATTTTGAGATAAGGTTTCCCGTTGTTGAAGGATACGTTTTCGCCCTGCAAAAAGATGAGATCACAGCAGATATCAAGACTGTTGAACCGCTCATCCTTCAGCCGGAACAAGCACCGACTGCCGTTTTTGTTAAACCGGCGGCTGGCTACGGAATAGGTACACCCACCACTCTAGGTCCCGGAGAGGCTACTTTACAGGACCGAGAGGCATATTACAAGGCAACACATATTCAAGCCATCAAGTTTGAAATTTCTCGTCGAATCATTACGGCATTAGTCGGCGATCGTGAACACCAGCCAGATCCAAATAGCAATCCCAAACTTCGGCTGCAATCTCGACACAGGTTATTTCCTCAAGTATTCAGGCTGGTAGATGCTTATATCAAAAGGAAGGTGGACTTTCGTTACTGTCATCCGTGTGAAGTCGGGCAAGAGAAATATGTAATGCGTATTGTCGAACGGCTTATTGCTGCAATTGAGCCCAATGATATGCAGGGTGAAATCCCGCTAATGCCTATCCTGAACCGCTACAAACCTATCGGCACATCATCAGATGTGGATTTTATGACCACTTACCCCTGTCAAGGAACACAACGAAGTCATATTAATCAAGTCGCACTAGATACCCAAACGTGGGAACGTGCTGCTTGCTTTGGACTGGAACAATCCGAGGTTGTGGCATACTATGTGCGGAACGATCACCTGGGGTTTGACATTCCGTATGAGTACACCGGCGTTTCTCACAACTATGAGCCTGATTTTATCGTTCACCTCAAGAACAACGTTCACCTGATTCTGGAAATTAAAGGCTTTGAAACCGAGCAAGACCGTGCCAAACACACCGCTGCCAGACGGTGGGCCTCCGCAGTCAACAACTGGGGCAGGCTTGGAAAATGGGATTTTCACGTTTGCAAAGACCCACAACAGCTGCGACATGAATTAGCATTTTTAGCGCGTGACAAGGAATCTTAGATGTTTGAACAACTACTAAAATACCCAATAGACATCTTCCGTCAGGGGGATTTTTATTTTGGGATACGTCTGCCCGGACTCATCCTATTCCTGATATTCGTTGGTTTGATTGTGGGGTCAATTTGGGCGTATCGGACGACGCAGGGGCGGACGCATCGGGGATTCCGCGGGTTTCTCATCTTCCTTCGCATCCTCGCGCTATGCGGATTGGCGTTCTGTCTGCTCAAGCCGTTTGTGACGGTCTATCAAACCAGCCCGGACGATTCCTACCTTGCGGTGTTGGTGGATGAATCGAAAAGTATGCAGGTGACCGACTCCGTGAATCAGGAATCTCGTTTGAGTAGTGCAAACAATCTGCTCTTTGCCGATGAAGGCGGGATCCTGAATTCGCTCAATGAGAAGTTCAAGACACGGCTGTTCTCGTTTGCCGGAACTCCCAAGCGGATGGTTCCTGCCGCCTTGACTGAAGCAAATGGCCAAACTACAGATATCCCCGCTGCGCTGAATGAGACGTTGGAAAATCTCCAAGGGGTGCCGCTGTCGGGTATCGTGATGTTTTCGGACGGCGCGGATGCGAGTGGAGAGGACATCACTAAACTTGCGTTCCGGATGCGTGATCGGAAGGTGCCCGTGCACACGGTTGGGATTGGTTCACCAGAAGGGATCAAAGATATTGAGGTGGTAAAAGTTGATGCCCCACGGACGGCAGAAGAGGATTTCCCCGTCGAAATCTGGGCAACTATCCACCGTAAAGGCTATGGTCCCCGCGAAGTAACGCTAAGACTCAGGGATGAAAACCGCGTCGTCAAGACGTTCAACGTCAATCTCAACAAAGAACGCCCCACCCGCCGTGTAAAAATAAAGTTTATTCCCCGGAATCCGGGAACGCAGAAGTATGTGGTAGAGGTGCCAGCGGAAACGGATGAGGCTATTCCCCAAAACAACACCAAGAAATTTCTGTTAAAGGTCGCTCCCAGCAAGCGGGTCAAGATTTTGTACGTTGAGGGCGGCTTGCGTAGGGAAATTGGGATTATTAGGCGAGCGTTGGACAACGATCCAAATATCGACCTGACGCTTCGATACCTGACCTCTGAGACGGGTATCGGTGGTGCGAACAGTGCCACTGGACATCAATTTGACCTGTATCCAACCTCGAAAGAGGTGCTCTTTGATTATGATGCAATTATCTTCGGAAATATAGCGGCATCGAAATTTTCGAAGCAACAGCTTGAGAACACGGTTGAATTTGTCCGCACGCGGGGCGGCGGATTCCTGATGCTCGGCGGATCCCATTCGTTAGGCAATCATAGTATAGAGGATTCTTATATCAACACGCCGATTGCACAAGTGCTTCCGGTCGAACTCGAGTTGGGGACCCCACCCGCCCCAAGCCCAGCACGGCGACGGTTTGGATCCCCACCTCGGCGGGGCGCAGGAACCGGGCCGAGGGGATATACGTTACAGTTGACCGCCGAAGGGAAGGCAGATCCGTTGATGGCTTTAGCCGACGAGCCGCGGGAGAGCGCGATGCGTTGGAAACAGTTGCCGACCTTAGGCGCTTACAGCCGGGTGGAGCGCGCGAAAGCGGGGGCGACCGTCCTCGCGGTGCATCCTACAGATCGGAATGACTTTGGGAATCGCATCCTCATCGCTACGCACAACTACAATGCCGGTCGGGTCATGGTTTTCACACCTGTCAGTTCGTGGAACTGGCAGATGCAGCTGTCACACGAAGATGATAGCCATGAACGTTTCTGGCGTCAAACAGCAAAGTGGTTGACCACCGTTCAGAAAGACCGACTTAAGTTAGATATTCCAAAGATGTCTTACGCCGTCAAGGAGACGGTCACTGTCAACGCAACCGCTTATGATCAGCAGTTTGAATTGACCAATCAGGCAAAGGTCCGAGTTATTATCACAGACGACAGTGGCAGAAAGCGGGAAATCTCACTTGAGCAGATACTTGGACAGGACGGATTATATACGGCACGATTTATTCCGCCCCGGCGCGGCGAGTATCGGGTAACTTTGGTGGGCACGTTAGGGGGCAAAAGTCTCGGTGAGCAGAGCGGTCTGTTTGAGGTCACCGAATCCTACGCTGAGTTCACAAACGCTGAGCTCAACGTGGAACTGTTACAAACCCTTGCCAATACGAGTGGTGGGCGGTATTATACCCTTGAAGATGCGTCACAGATGGTGAACCATATCCCCCTCGTTGAGAGCGCAACATCGCGTCTCGTTGACGAAGAGGTGTGGGATATGCCACTCATTTTCGCAAGCGTTATCTTTCTGTTTGGGTTGGAGTGGTTTTTACGGAAACGACGGGGTTTGGCATAATAGAATCGCGGTTTATCTAAGAAAAGTGCAGCGCAGCGTAGAGAAACCGTAGGGAACGCAGATATGCGTTCCGTACTTCGGCAAAACTCGGTTTCTTTGTACTATTTTTCTTAACATAACGCAAGTTGCTAGTTGATAATCCAAGCACCGGAAACTTGTACAATCGTCGGGAATTGGAATTCCCTCCTACAAAAAACATACGGTAGGGGGCGTACCCTCCGAATCGCGACTAGCTTGACTATGGCTAACTAGCAACTTAGGTTAACATAAGCGAAAATCAACCCGTGACAACAAAAAAAATAAAAGGAGTTACAAATTGAATCAGAACTTACCTGACGCAACGGGACATTTCGGAGAGTTTGGAGGCAGGTATGCCCCAGAGACGTTGATGTCCCCGCTATTAGAACTAGAAGATGCGTATATGTCGCTCAGAGAAGATTCGGATTTCCAAGAGGAATTTCAGTACTACCTCCGTGAATATGTCGGGCGTCCCAACCCGCTGTACTTTGCGGAACGTCTGACGCACGCGCTTGGTGGCGCGAAAATCTACCTCAAGCGGGAAGATCTTAATCATACGGGTGCACACAAAATTAACAACACCATCGGACAGATTCTGCTCGCCCGACGGATGGGCAAAAATCGGATTATTGCTGAGACAGGTGCAGGACAACACGGGGTTGCAACAGCAACCGTAGCGGCGAAGTTCGATATGGAGTGCGAAGTCTACATGGGCGAAGAAGATATTGAACGGCAAGCCCTGAACGTCTTCCGTATGAGACTGTTGGGCACGACCGTGACACCGGTGGACTCTGGTTCGTGCACCCTCAAGGATGCAATTAACGCTGCTTTCCGCGATTGGGTGACAAATGTGCGGACAACATACTATCTAATCGGATCCGTTGTGGGTCCCCATCCGTATCCGATGATTGTTAGAGATTTTCAAGCTGTTATTGGTCAGGAAGCCAGAGCCCAGACGCTTGAGCAGACGGGACGGTTGCCGGATTATGTGGTTGCCTGCGTCGGCGGGGGCAGCAATTCGATAGGCATGTTTTATCCGTTCTACGAGGATAGCGGTGTGAAGTTAGTCGGCGTCGAAGCGGCAGGCGAGAGCATACTCAGCGGCAAACATGCGGCGACCATTAGCGAAGGGAGTATTGGTGTGTTTCACGGTGCAAAGTGCTATCTGCTACAGGAAGATGATGGGCAGATCACGCCTGCACATTCGATCTCGGCGGGATTAGATTACCCCGGTGTCGGTCCCGAACATAGTTTTTACAAGGCAACCGGTCGCGCCGATTATGTTTCGGTCACTGACGAAGAATCGGTAGAAGGCTTCAAGCTGCTATCGGAAGCGGAAGGGATTATTCCCGCATTGGAGGCAGCCCACGCGATAGCTTACCTCCAAAAACTTGCCCCAACGCTCGATCGAGACCAGACCATCGTGCTTTGTCTGTCGGGACGTGGGGATAAGGATGTGTACACAATCGCCAAAGTGCTCGGCGTGGACTTGTAGGTCGAGATTCACATCTCGACACGATAATCGTTAAGCTTGGCACAGCAAAAACCGGGTAACCCCATGACCAAAAACACAGATTTTTCCGTAA
This sequence comes from Candidatus Poribacteria bacterium, assembly GCA_965204355.1. Lineage (GTDB taxonomy): Bacteria > Poribacteria > WGA-4E > WGA-4E > PCPOR2b > PCPOR2b. The sequence goes on along the minus strand of OZ241983.1, from coordinate 3,552,845 downwards.
CCGTTGAACGGGACGTTTCCACCGAAATGCGGGATAGCGTACTGCTAAGGTCAGACATATATCGTCCGACGGGGGCGGCAGCCTGTCCAGTGTTGTTGTGTCGGACGCCGTATGACAAGAGCCAAGACACCTACATTCAGATTGCGCGGGCGTTGGCTGGCAACGGTTACATCGCTATCGTCCAAGATATCCGTGGACGCGGTATCTCCGATGGGGAGTATTTTTGGCAATTTCAGAACAACGCGGAAACCTTTGACGCACAGGACGGCTACGACACCGTTGAATGGGCAGCGGGTATCCCCGGCAGCGATGGACAGGTTGGCACATGGGGACATTCCTATCCGTCGTGGTGTATCTGGCGTCTCGCCGGAACACAACCCCCATCCCTCAAAGCACTGTTCGCGAGTGGTATGTCGTCACGGCTGCTCGACCTAAACTTTGGCATTTTTGAAACAGGGCGCCGTCTCCAGTGGACATACAAAATGGCGGTGAACGCACGTCGTCGGATAGGGGATGCGTTTGGGCCGAAAACCGAGGAGGAAGCCGACGCGCAGTGGCACGAGGTAGAACGGGGCAAGTGGATCTGGTATCTGCCGTTGGACGGCCTTCCCGACTATCTTTTTTCCAATCTGACCCCACTCCTCAAAACGTATCTCAGGGAACAGGATAAAGAGTTTTGGGCGTTTCAGGAGATCCACCACAGGGTTAGCGTTCCCACATGCCAGTTGACGGGTTGGTATGACCGACTCATCGGGACGATTGATAACTTCACAGGTATGGTAACGGAGGGTCCCGCATCGCTGCGGAATCAGCACCGGTTGATAGTTGGACCGTGGGGGCACAATAGCAATAACCTTACTCGGACCCAAGGACCGTTAGATTTCGGCACCGATGCAGATACCACTTATCCTGAAGAAGTCGCTCGGTGGTATGATTATCGGTTCAAGGAGATTAATAATGGATTGGAATCTGAGCCGCCGGTGCAGCTATTTATTATGGGTGAAAACAGGTGGCGTTTTGAGAACGAGTGGCCCCTGGCTCGCACACAATATACTGAATTTTTCTTGCACAGCAACGGCTCCGCTAACACCGTGCGCGGCGACGGTGTGCTCTCCGTCTCTGAATCGCCCGAAGGACCTCCCGACAGGTTCGACTACGACCCCAGAGATCCGGTGATGAGCCTGATGGGAATTGATGCCCAAGCGGCACCGCGGGATCAATCGCCATTGAACGGTAGACAGGATATTCTGGTCTACCAGACGGCGCCACTTCAAGAAGATATTGAGGTGACGGGTCCCGTAGTCCTGAAACTGTGGGCGGCATCGAGTGCGCCCGACACCGACTTTACAGCGAAATTGATTGATGTACACCCCAACGGCTTGGCGGTGAATCTGACATACGGCATAATGCGAGCGCAGTATCGAAACGGTTATGACAATCCGAGCCTCATTGAGCCGGGGCAGCCCTATGAATATACCGTCCGTCTCAATCCGACGGGCATTTTGTTCCGACGCGGGCATCGGATTCGCCTCGATGTGTCAAGTTCCGATTTCCCCAACTTTGATCGGAACCACAACACCGGCGCGGATTTCTGGTCAGACACGGAGTTGCGAATCGCACACCAGACAGTGTTCCACAGGGCGGAGTACCCGTCCAGACTTATCCTACCGGTCATCCCCAGATCCTGATGGGTTTTACAGGATGCGAGGAGAAAAAGTGATGATAGATGGACCACGCGGATGTCGGGCATCAGAGTTTGAAGAGGTGATCGCGCTGATCAATTCGGTATTCAGGACAGGTACAGATCAAGATATCCGCACAGACTATCCGTTGGTGTTCAACCACTCAAAAATGGAGTACATGCGCATCCTCAAGGTGGACGAGGTAGTTGTTGCACATGTGCCGGTCTGGGGACGTGAGGCAGTTGTCGGGGATGACAGATTGTCGTTCGGTATTATCAGTCCTACTGTCACGCACTCGGATTACCGCAGACGCGGATATGCCACGCTATGTCTTCGGGATTGTGTCCGCATCATGGAGGAGGAAGGGTTGCCCCTGTCGGTGTTATGGACGCTGGAGGCGACGTTTCCCTTCTACCAGCAGTCCGGTTGGGAGGCGGTTGGGTCACAAGGTTGGCTGTATCGGTTGTCGCCTGAGGAACACGCGCTCTTTGAAAGTGGCCCTTTCGACGTGATTCCATACGACCCAAGGAACACCGATGCGTTTAACGCGATGATGCAAATCCACGCTGCAGCGCCCCACCGAATTGTCCGCACTAGCGAAGAGTACCGAGCCCTCTTTTCCTTGCCCAAAACAGAAACCTTCTTGGCGATGAGCAGCAGGAAAGTCGTGGCATATTTGATCTTCGGGCGGGGAGTCAATAAACCCGGATTAATCGAAGGAGCAGGCGATATAGCAGGGCTAGAAACGTTGGTCAGACACCACTTGTCAGAACGATCTTCTGATTCGGAAATCCAGGTGCTACTGCCACTAGTTCCAACAAGCCTTGGGGAACTTGTAGAAAAAAAGAAACCGGGGAGCGGACAACCGATTGAAGAAGCCAGAGGCGTGGGCTGTCAGATGATGCGTATCAATAGCCTTGAGAAACTGTTAAGACAGATGGAGCATCACCTACACAGTAAGTCAGCAGGGCTGCGTGGGGAGGTCTGTCTTGTCTGTGATGAGACGGAGGAAGCCGTGACGCTGAGGTTCCGCAATGGGGAGATTGACTTCTCAACAGAGCGATTAGCCGAAGCCGTGGTGTTGACCCGCCGGGAATTGGCACAACTGATTTTTGGCCCACACCCCGCCGCAAAGCCGGTCGAATGTAGCGGCGTAACGGGCGAGATTTTGCAAACGATATTCCCTTTTTACGTCCCGATCTGGGAGTTAGATCACTCCTGATCCTGAAATGAGGTAGGAAATGGCAGTTAGGGAAATTTTGCTGTTAGGTAACCCCAAACTTTTTGAGATGTGTGAACCTGTGCAAGAGACAGAGATAGAACAGATCCGCCCTATCATCCAAGATCTGCACGACACATTGATGGCCTTCAGACAAAAATACAACGCCGGGCGCGCGATCGCAGCACCACAGATTGGTGCGCTGAAACGGCTGGTGTACATGCACATTGGGGAGCCGGTGGTATTCATCAATCCAGTCTTAGATCTCAAAAGCCCAGAGATGATGGAGCTTTGGGATGACTGCATGAGTTTTCCTGACCTCCTCGTCAAGGTGCATCGCCATCAGCGGTGTAGGATTACATATCGTGACGAAAATTGGGAGGAACGACACATGGCACTTGCGGAAGATCTCTCGGAACTCTTGCAGCACGAAGTCGATCATCTCGACGGGATATTGGCGGTGCAGCGCGCCATTGACCATAAATCCTTCGCGCTCAGAAGCCAGCGCCAGTTCTTATGGTGAATTCTAAAAACAGATAGACACTTGCGCCCCCGGTAGGTGCGGTTAGGAAACCGAACCGCATCGGCGCAGTTGGAAACAGCGCCTACCAAACGGGAGATAAGATCCACTATAAATGAAGAAAGGAAGACTGATTGAATCTTAACGAACGTCAAAAGAAACTGCTCAAACGCACCTTTCTGGACTATCAACAGACCGCGGAATTTTTCAAGAATCCGCTCATCGTGCAGCGGGCGGAAGGGTTGTACTACTGGGATGTGGAAGGGAAACGTTATTTTGATGGGATCGGCGGGATATTTGTTGCCACGCTTGGACACAAACACCCACGACTTATGGCAGCGATGCAGCGACAGATGGACACATTGAGTTTTGTGCCTTCGATGCACGGAATTGCAGATGTCACGCTGGATTTCATCGAAAAGTTGGGCGAAGTCACCCCCGGTAATTTGAACTATATCAAACCCTACAGCGGTGGATCGGAGTCGATCGAGTCCGCCATGAAATTCACGCGTCAGTATTTTAAGCAGAGCGGACAACCGGGAAAGTATAAGTTCATCAGCCGTTATTTCGGGTATCATGGGGCGACATTTGGTGCGATGTCAGCAAGCGGCACCGGCAAGCGCAAGACTGCCTTTGAGCCGCAGATGGGAGGGTTTCTCAAGGTTTTCCCGCCAACCTATTACCGCGACCGTTTCTCGTCTTGGGAGGAATGCAATCGGTTCTGTGCACAGATGTTCGAGGACGTAATGATCAACGAAGATCCGGATACTGTCGCCGGGCTCATTATCGAGCCTATCGGTAACACAGGGGGCATCATCACACCGACTGCCGAGTATTTCCAACTGATTCGGGAGATCTGCGATCGCTACAATGTCATCCTAATCTACGACGAGATCATCACCGGATTCGCTCGGACGGGATCTATGTTTGCTGCGCAGACCTTCGGAGTTACGCCGGATATCATCTGTGGTGGCAAAGGACTATCGAGCGGGACGATTCCTTTGGGGGCAATGATAGCGCGGGAGGACATGGGAGAGGTTTTTTACGGTCCAGCAGCGGATGACGTGAATTTTGCACACGGTCATACATTTGCGGGCAATCCGCTCGCGTGTGCTGTAGGCATTGCCGTCATCGATGAAATTATGGAGAAACAGCTCGATCACAAAGCGCGCGAATTAGGCGATTATCTCGCAGCAAGACTTGAGGGATTGAAACAGTACGGCGTTGTCCGCGAAGTCCGAGGCAGAGGCGTGTTGCGCGGTGTGGAGTTGGTGAAGGATACTCAGACGATGGAGCCGTACCCTGAGCTGGGGAGCGCTTTGAAACGGACTGCACTAAAGAACGGTCTGGTTATCCGTGTTGATCCAACTTGGTTTGCGGTTGCGCCCGCGTTGATTGCGGAAAAATCGGATATAGATGAACTATGCGACCTGATTGAAAAAAGCCTGATAGATGCTTTGAAACAGGTAGAACCTTGATCTATTCTTAATCAGGAGTATCCAGTGAAAGTTATGGTTCCACCAATTAAGTGTCAGGGGATAAAAACCAAACTTATACCTTTGATTAAGCGAACTGTAGATTGGTCTTTCGATGGAACCTGGATCGAACCTTTTATGGGATCGGGGGTCGTCGGTTTCAACATAATGCCGCGCAGTGCACTGTTTGCAGATAGCAACCCACACTTAATTAACTTCTATCAGGCAATTTCTAGTGGGAAACTTAACGGTTTGAGGGTTAGGAGTTTTCTTGAACGTGAAGGCAAAATGCTGGCTGAGTCGGGTAAAGATTACTATTATGAAGTGCGATCCCGATTCAATAAGTATCATGATCCCTTGGATTTTCTTTTTCTTAATCGATCCTGCTTCAACGGCGTAATCCGTTTCAATAGTAAGGGAGGTTTCAATGTGCCCTTCGGTCACAAGCCACAGCGATTTTCTAAGGCATATATTACAAAGATTGTGAATCAGGTTGACTTCGTTTGCGCAGCGTCACAGAATTTCAATTGGTCATTTATCTGTCAGGATTTTAGAGAGACGCTAAGTGAACTTTCCGAGGGCGATTTTGTATATTGCGATCCGCCCTACGTGGGAAGACACGTGGACTACTTCGATAGTTGGAACGAAAAAAATGAACAACAACTGTTCACGATTCTGAGCCAGTGCCCTTGTAAGTTTATTCTGTCCACTTGGCATAGCAACCAACACCGAGAGAATACCTTCCTCGGCACATTATGGTCAAGATTCAACATCCTGACTAAAGAACACTTCTACCATGTAGGCGCGACGGAAGCCAATAGAAAACCTATGCTTGAGGCATTGGTAACAAACTTTGCCCCTAAACACCCAGCTGAATCCCCAACTGAATGACCCGAACAGCTGATATTCTCCAAAAAGTTGCAAAATATCAGACTTTGACCGATTTACCCAATCAAGATCGTTAGATTGTAAACAACCGGGAATCTATCCATCTGCTGTATCAAAAAGGACGTTGACACTTCTCAGAATCCGTGATAATCTTTTTTGTAAGGAATCTTTAAGGAGGAACACAGATGCAACCTTTTCTCGATTCGACGGATGTTGTGAATGATGAGCTTGAATTGCGCGAGCGCGCCGAGCGAGACGGATACCTATTTATCCGTGGTCTACTGCCCACAGATGTGCTGGAGGACTTGCGGATACAGTGTCTTGAGATCGCGCGAGACGCAGGTTGGGTTAAGACTGACACGCCGTTGGAAGACGCCATCGCGGACCTGGACAGTTTTTGTGTTGAGCCGCAACCGGAGTACATGGGCGTGTATTTGCACATGTACAAACTCCAAGAGTTTCAGGCTCTACAGCATCATCCAAACTTAATTGGTGTAATGGAGCGGATATTGGGCGAACCGGTGATGCCGCACGCGCGGATTATTGGACGAACGATTTTCCCGCAGCGGGAGGTGTTCACCACCCCACCGCATCAAGACTTTATCCCTATCCAGGGCACGGCTGAGACCTATACTGCATGGATACCGTTGTGCGACATACCACCGGAATTAGGCGGTCTACAGATCGCGTCCGGGTCGCATCGGCAAGGCGTCTACGACTTTAAGCCCGCGATGGGTGCGGGTGGCATCGCAGTCACCAACCCACTTGAAGGAACTTGGGTCAACAACCCGTTTAAGCAGGGAGACGTGTTAATATTTCATAGCATGGCGGTGCACAAGGGCGTATCGAATTCGAGCGACAGGCTGCGTATGTCGATGGATGCCAGATACCAGAAAGTCAGCGACCCGATTGCACCGGGCAGCCTATTACCACACGCTCAGCCGGCCACTTGGGAAGAGATCTACGCGGATTCCGATTGGGATCGGGATGATCTGAAATACTACTGGGAAAAGTGGGATATGGCGGTCAAGGAGTACGATAATAGCTACCATGAAAAACGGGATCAGATGGGATTTGAGATGGCAGAAAAGGGTGACAAACGTGCTGTCTCGGTGCTCCAACGGGTCGTCGCCCGCGACACCGATCCGGTCAAACGGGCGCGCGCAGCGGACTTACTTGAGAGGCTTGAAGCGCAATAAAGGTTGGGAGGTTATTTTAGATACTTGCCGACCAGTAGGTCAAGTTTCTGCCTCGTTGACGCGGACATTCGCGTCGGATCCGTGACAATTGATTTCTCAAGTGCATGAGAGCTAGGACAGTCAACGCGTTTTGCAGAAAGGTTAGAAATCACAGCCCTGACGATACGTTTGGCGGTTTCCACATTAGCGGATAAATTCTCAAGAATCATCTCCGCTGTGACCGCATCGTGGTCGGGATGCCAGCAGTCATAGTCGGTTGAACAAGCGAGCACGCCGTAACAGATTTCTGCCTCACGGGCAAGTTTCGCTTCCGGCGCAGCGGTCATGCCAATGACGTCGAATCCGAGATGCCTGTAAACATTGGATTCAGCCTCCGTAGAGAAGGCGGGGCCCTCCATACAGATATATGTACCACCTTTATGAACCGTTGCACCAACGTCGCGGGCACCGTCATGTATCAGTTGGCTCAGGATAGGACAAAATGGGTGGGCAAGGCTGACGTGGGCAGCGAGTCCTTCGCCAAAGAAGGTACTTACCCGGTTCTTGGTATGGTCATAAAGTTGATCTGGAACAACAAAGTGGCGCGGTTCAATCTCTTCTCTGAGGCTACCGACGGCACTTGCAGAGATGACCCATTCAACACCTAAACTTTTCAAGGCGTAGATGTTAGCGCGAACATTAATCTCCGATGGGAGAAGCCGATGTCCCACACCGTGACGTGGTAGAAAAACCACACGCGTCCCTTCAAGTGTACCTAAAATTAATGAATCGCTCGGTTTTCCAAAAGGGGTTTCAACATCGATTTCTTCAACATCGGTTAGTCCCTCCATCTGATAAAATCCTGAACCGCCGATCACGCCAATTTTAACACTCATGAGTTCTCCATTTCATTTAAGTCAGTATACTTCCTATCACTGTCGTTAACAAACCCGGAGGCGTATCTCAACAAAGTAAAAGTGCTTGCCTATTTTATCAGATCAGCACACTGTTTTCAACCGGTTTTCAGTAAATAAGGAGACTTAGGTCATGAATGGGTTTGAGAAGGCTATCGCAACATACAACGGCAAAGGGTTACACAGTTTGGATGTCGAGACGATTCAGGTGAATATTGGGCTCAAGTGTAATCTGGAGTGTGTCCATTGTCATGTGGTATCCTCGCCACGCAGGAAGGAGATGATGGATTGGGAAACCATGGAACATGTGATCGCTGCCGCGGAAAAGACAGATGCCAAGCTAGTAGATATTACAGGCGGCGCCCCGGAAATGCACCCGGAGTTTCGTCGATTTGTAAAAACGTTGAGGGAAAAAGGGTTTCCCGTTCTGGTGAGAACCAACCTCACAATTTTGCTTCAACCGGGTTATGAATCCTTCCCGACTTTCTTTACGGAACAATCGGTCCAACTTTGTGCATCTCTGCCCTGCTACCTCGAAGAGAATGTTGACGCGCAACGCGGTACAGGTGTTTTTGAGGATAGCATCGCAGCGTTAAGACGGCTCAACAGCTACGGGTATGGTATCTTACCCCATCTTCCCCTGAACCTTGTGTATAATCCTGTTGGACCTACGCTGCCGGCAGATCAATCTGAGCTTGAAACAGACTACAGAGAGGAATTACGATCAGAATACGGTATAGAATTTACCCATCTACTGACAATCGCCAATATGCCCATCGGCCGATTTCGTAGCGACCTGAAGCGGGAGAATCAGCTTGAAGAATATAATCAACTCCTCCGTGATTCCTTTAACTCGGCGACGCTAGATGGATTAATGTGTCGGCATCAGATCAACATTGGGTGGGACGGAAGTATGTATGATTGTGATTTCAACTTAGCGCTTAAGTTACCTGTGGAGAGCGGGTTGCCGCAGCATATAAGAGATTTCGATCCGGACCTATTTGCACATCGAAGAGTTATCACAGGAAACTACTGTTTCGGGTGTACAGCGGGCAGCGGCTCATCTTGCACCGGCGCCTTGGTATAAGGGGAACTTGGATTAGATGGTGTCACTACATTGTGGGAACTTAGCGATTGAAGGGGAGTCGAGTTCCGCCGTAGCGACTTATCTGCGGGTGAAAAAACTTGATCTCATCTTCGACCTAGGCAGATGTCCAATGAGTTTTATCGGCACGGGCCATGTTTTCATCTCCCACTTCCATTTAGACCACTATTTTGGGCTCCCAATTTACGTCAGCCAGCGCTGGCTCAACGGCATACCACCGGGCAACATCTACGTCCCTAAAGAGGGCGCAGATCAACTTAGAGAACTAATCGAACGAATTTCGTTGTTGGATTGCGGAAAGGTGTGGGATTACCAGCTGATACCCGTCGAAGCAGGTGACGACCTCCCGTTCCGTGAGAATCTGGTAGCACACGTTCTGCCGCTCGATCACCGCGTTCCATCGGTAGGTTACCTTGTTTGCGAACGACGGGATAAGCTCAAACCCGAATTTTTCGGTTTGCCGGGGCCTGAAATCGTTCGATTGAAGCAGGATGGTATTGCGGTAACAAACGCAGTTGAGCTGCCGCTCATCGCTTATATGGGAGACACGCGGACGGTTCCGATTGACTCCCATCCACTCCTCAAACAGTGTCAGGTGTTAATCTGTGAGTGTACTTTCCTGCTTCCCGAACATCGCGATCGCGCAGCGCAGACAATGCACCTACACTTGGACACGTTGCCCATGCTGCTGGAGATGTTTGAGAGCGAACACATTGTCATAACCCATTTCTCGCGGCGTTATCCGCCTGATATGATCCGCAGCCGGATTCACGCCGCACTTTCTCCGGAAGATCGATCGCGCATTCAGTTATTGTTATGAGTGAGCGAATCACCTTAGCGAATTCAGAATTCACATAACCGTGATCGTAGAGGTGTCTATACTATGTCAGGAAAGAACGTAACACATGCAGACGAAGTGCAGCCAACACCGTCGGAGCACTTCTTTTTCGACAATAACGGCTATTTGGTGTTGGAGAATTTTCTATCGGAATCCCATGTGGCAGAGCTCCGCGAGGCGCTGTTTCGGGCAATGACCCAACGACGCGAAAAAACGGAGAAAGAGATTCCTCATACAGGCATGACGGATATTAAAGGTGAGAAAAGCACTCGCATCTTCTATATCCTGGACGACGATCCACTGTTCCTTGAAATGCTAGACTGGCCCCCGATGATGGCTTATGTCAAAGGGTTACTCAATGAGATGCCACACCATCACGCGTCTGATGCGATTGTTGAGTATGAAAGTGACCTAACGGATCGAGGGATGGGCTGGCATATTGATGGCCATGACAGCGGATACCGCGGCATGGGGCCGCCGATACCCCTTCTACAACTCAAGATTGGATACTATCTGAACGATATGACATCGCCCGGACAGGGAAATCTTTGCGTTGTACCGGCAAGCCACAAGGCAACGCATGAACCGCCCCAAGACGATCTACAGCGCCCTGATCTTTTTCCCGGTGCCGTGCAGATCTGTGCCCCCGCGGGGACCGCAATTCTGTTCCACAACGCCCTTTGGCATTCGGCTGGTCCTTTCACCCAAGCAGGTGGTTCTCGATTGATGCTCTACTATGCTTATGAGCATCCGTGGATGATCGCCTCGCAAGAACACTGGGGCTATTCCAAAGGTTTCTATAACAGTCGTCTCTCTCCCGAACAGCGCAAGCTGTTTCACGGTTTTCTATTTGATCCACCGGAGCAGCGTTGGGGTTAGCGGGGTGCTTGCTCCCAATTTTGTCAAAGTAGGAGGTTCCCATGGACAGTTTGTTGACTACGGAACAATGTCAAGCATTCGACGAGCAGGGGTATCTGCTACTTCGCGGCGTGCTTGATGATAACGATTTTGCCCCGCTTCGACGGGTCATTGCTTCTGCCATCGACCATCGTGCAAGAGAGCTCTACGACAAAGGCAAAATCTCAAGTCTTTATGAGGACTTGTCATTTTACCATCGATTGACGCAGATTCTCCGCGAATCTCAGAAGGGACCACTCTTGAGTTGGAATTGGAACAGAGAGGTCTTCAGCCGCGAGGTTTATCAACTATTAACCCATCCGAAGATATTGGATATTGTTGCCTCTTTGATTGGTTCTGAAATTACTGTTAATGGGGATTACTGGATTCGCTTCAAGATGCCGACCGGCGGTGAATCGGTCTTTCCGTGGCACCAAGACAGCATCTACTACAATGGAAACGCCGATTCAGGTCAGCAAGTTACTTTCTCGGAGGAAAGCCAAATTCTGACGGTATGGATTCCCATGGTAGACGTTGATGAGCACAACGGCTGCCTCCAAATAATTCCCGGAAGCCACAAACGGGGGCTTCGACCGCCACGCCGGGATGAGAATGGTCGACTCATTCCTATAGAGGATATTGAAAGCTGGAGCGAGGTACAAAATGTGCGCATGAAGGTAGGAGATGTCCTCGTATTTGGCAATCTGACATTTCACCGTTCCCTAGAGAATACCAGTGAAAATATTCGCTGGAGTGTGGACCTGCGGTACAGTCCAACGGGTAGTCCACTAGAATGGTTGCTCGAAAAATGGCCCGGTTTTATCGCACGCAGTGAGCGACAGCCCGAAACGGTCGAATCTTGGGAAATGTGGGAAGCCAAAAGAACTCCCTCCGACGTTAGATAACAGATGGGAACATTAGCAGCCGATTGGCACCGGAAAATCTTAGTTGGGAAGATTGACAATGGATATGAACGAAGCTCTCTACGAACTTGGCGTCCGCGACGATACGCTATCAATGGAAGAGAAACAGCTCTTAGATGTGAACGGTTATCTCCCGCTTGAGAATATTCTCCCCAAAAAGCAGACTGTGAACATGATCCGCCGGTTAGATGAACTGGCAGAACTGGAGGGAGAAGACGCCGGGGTGGAACTGCATCAAGAAGGTGGGACGATTAGGGTAAGCAACCTTGTCAATAAAGGACGAATGTTCGAAATCGGTTTCTCACACCCGCGTGTGCTTGCGGCCATACAGCATGTCGTAGGTCCCCGGTTCAAGCTTTCCTCTTTAGATTGCAGGATGGCGCTGCCCGGTCAGGGGCATCAGGGCTTTCACGCAGACTGGCGTTCAGGGGTGGAGCCCGGTGATTACTACGTTTGCAACTCGATGTGGTTACTGGACGACTTCACGTTGGAGAACGGCGCGACGCGCGTTGTGCCGGGGTCGCACCGAAGCGGTAAGCATCCTAAGGATGCATTAGAGGATGCAACACAGAAGCACCCGGACGAGATTCAATTGATAGCTCCATCAGGAACTGTCATTATCTTCAATTCACATCTCTGGCACGCTGGCGGACTGAATCAAACCAACGCTCCACGTCATGGAATGCTCGCGTATTACTGCCGCCGAGATCATAAACAACTGACGGACCAGCGTAAATTTCTCCATCCGGATACACACGCTCGCTTGAGCGAGGCACAACGATTTATCTTAGCAGTTTGAACGCTACCCCCTATCCTGAGCGCACACGCCAACACAGAATTATGTACTCCGCTCCGCGAAGCATCTCCGATACAAAGCAACGATCTCGTCATGCGTTGGTTGACGAGGATTATTGCCGGGACTGCCGCTCGCAATTGCATCAGATGCCATCTGATCAACGACCGCCTCAAATTTGTCCAGATCAATACCGATCTCCCCCAACCGCGGCATCTGAATATCGTTAATTAACCGTTCCACCGCAGCTATCGCACGATCAGCCTGCCCCATCAGAGATAAGCCCTCGGTCGGTTCCCCCATCGCACGGGCGATATCGGCAAAACGGGACGGTGTCCCAACGACGCTGAATTCCATGACATCTAGTAACAGGACTGAATTCGATAACCCGTGATGGATGTGGAAGTATGCTCCAATCGGTCGAGACATCCCGTGCACCAACGCAACCGACGAGTTGCTGAACGCCATACCAGCGATGGATGCCCCAATCATCATATCCGTGCGTGCTTCAATGTTCTCACCATTTGCCCACGCTTGCCGCATGGAACCGGAGATAAAACGAATTGCCTTGAGTGATAGTGCGTCGGTAATCGGTTGAGCGCGTTTTGAGATGTAGGCTTCGATAGCGTGTGTCAAGGCGTCAATCCCGACCGCTGCCGTCAGATGTGGCGGCGTCGTCAACGATAACAGTGGATCGATAAGCGCAACCTGCGCGAGTAGACACGGGCTGCTGAGCATCATCTTCACGTTTCGCTCAGTGTCGGTGAGCACCGTGACTTTCGTGCACTCGCTGCCCGTCCCGGCAGTCGTCGGGATAGCAATAAGCGGCACGCCCGGATTGGAAATCTTGTCTACGCCCATATACGCCGCGAGCGGCTCATTGTTGGTTAGTTTTACGGCAATACCTTTTCCACAGTCGATTGCACTGCCACCACCGATGCTGACAATTAGATTGCAGTCCTCACTTCGATACTGTTCCCAGCCATCATTCACGTTCTGTAGCGTCGGATCCGGCGTCACGTCCTCGAAGATTGATGCGCCAATTCCAGCGGCATTAAGCTGCTTCACAATGTCATCGGCATAACCGAGTTTGGCGATCCCTGGATCGGTGACAAGCAACGCGTTCCGCCCTCCCAGTCGTGTCGCCTGCTCGCCGACCTGCTTCGCTGCGCCAATCCCGGTGATGATAGTTGGCGGGACAGTGAAGGAAGATGCCGTCGAATTTGAAACGTTCATCGCGCTACTCCTTTGGCTAAAGGCACTAAAATCGATATCGTTAATTCGCCGTGGGGAACAGTTCCCGATACTCCCGATCAAATTCCTCCGAGCCATCATCCAAGCGACGTTCTAAGGACACGCCCGGTAGAAACGGCGGGAGTTTGCCTGCCAGAAAAACTGCTCGATATCCGCCATCCGGATAATGCGTTTGTCGACCGTCGGGCCATAGGATAGTGTGAATCTGACGTGCAACCGGTTTCTTGAAGTCAGGTTCGACACGGAACTGCTCAATCGCATCCCAATCGAGTTCAACACCCAGTCCCGGCGCTTGCGGTACTTTGACCTGTCCGCCTTCTACCTTAAACCCCTTGAGCAGATGGTGCGAAAAGATATTGATACAAGGAATAGCGGGCCAACGGGCACTCTCCAACACAGCACCCAGATGAACAGAGAACATAGTGGTCAGCCCCGTCCCCACCATCTGTAACCAGAATGGCATTTGCGCGCGTTCTGCGAGAATACCATCTTTCAGGGTGCGGTTGACGCCTCCGCCGATCACAAATCCGTCACACACACCCTCCTGGATTGCAGTCATTACTGGCGGATTGCCCATGTGCATGGCAATTGGGGTACGGATTTTCTGACGTAGTAGTGCATTTCCCGCCACATCCTCTTGGGGAATAGGGGATTCGACAATCGCTAAATTGCTGTATTTCTGTTCCAGACGACTGATTAATGGCGCAGCCAGATCCACGCCCAGCAGTAACCCATTGAAGTCCGCATCTAACTTAAAGTAGGGCGATACCGCTTCGCAGACCGCCCCTAACTGTTGGTCAATGTCGAACCAAGGGCGCGCTTTCACCTTGATATTTGTAAAGCCCTGTGTCTCCGCCGTTTTTGCTTCCGCCGCCCACTCTTCGGGTTTCATATCTTGTGCCCACCAAGACACCGGACAGGCATCACGGTACTGCGCGCCCATCAGGCGGTGACAGGGCACCTCTAACAATTTCCCAGCAGCGTCGAATAGCGCCATCTGTAGCCCGGCACCTAAACTATCATCCATAAGGAAATCAAAGAGGTTTCGGTCACGTACTCGGTTAAACTGTTCGTCTCCAGATCGCCCCCAAGTATAGTGCGGAAGCGTTTCCCCGATTCCAACAACTCCCGAAGCGGTAGTTACCTTGCACAACTCTACAACGGACCAGTCGGAAACTCTTACCTCTTTTACATGGGCACAACGTGGATGGAATGGCACATTTAGCACAATCCGTTCAATGTCTTTGACGATAGCATCTTTTGAGGTCATGGTATGCTCCTAGAATTCATTCGACGTTCAATTTATTAAGTTGCTCGATTATCACATCCAAACTGGGGCGATCAGAGTTTTTCTTACTAATATACAGCCATCTCAAAACGCCCTGTTTGTCAATCAGGAAGGTTGCTGGTAGATACATATCCCGGTTGTGAAAACGATACGGTTTAACGATTCCGTACGCTTCATGAACGGAAGAGCCGGGATCAGCCAGAAGCGGCACATCCATCGTCACCGGATCTTTGAAGCGAGAGACAACCGGTTTCGGCTCGGGTTTGATAGCGACAACAGTGGTTTCATACTTCTTATCAAATAGCTGGCGATTTGCCGCAAACTGCGACGTGAAATTGGCACAACTCGGTCAGTAGGTCTGTAACAGCAGCGTGACCAATACATGCCTTTTCCCTCTGTATTTGGAGAGATTGAAAGGGATCCCAGTTTCTACGTCCACCAATTGGAAATCCGGTGCGGGTGAGCCAATCGGCAGGGGCTCGTCGCGCTTAAGTTTTGCCAGTTCGGATTCAAGTTGTTCTATTACAGACTGTGCGGAATCGGCAGCGTTAGGAAACTTCCACCGCACATACCCTGACTTGTCAATAATGAGGATTCCACCTTCTGCTTGTAAATGAACCGTGGTTGCATCATACTTCGCGTCGAATGCGTCTGCCTGCTGCTCCAATTGGGAGATAAATTCTGAGTGCTCTGCTACACCACCCACAATGATGAGATTAGATTGCCCATGAAAATCGGCGAACTTGATCTCCCCATCGCCGGACGTAATGGGTGTTCGTAAGACACTATCGCCGACGTCTAAACCAGCCGAAACTGATGCAGCAAAAATAAGGAACATCATCAGAAGAATATATCGTAGCATAGTTTTATCTCAATGGGAGGACGCACAGGCACAACGTGTGTTGTTTGTCTCGCATTCTTGCGTTTCTTTCTTTAAGTTCAAGAGGTGCAGTAATCCCTATTCTACGCTGTCTGCCATTACCTGTTCGTACCGACGCCTAATTTCTGACAACATTTCGTCGGACAGTCGACCACGTTCTGTAGCAGCGAGGTTGTCGTTGAAGTGGTCAATATTGGTGGTGCCAACAATAGCGGTGTGGACATCGGGATCGCACAGCAGCCACCGCAGCGAAGCCTCCACGCGGGACATATCACCTGTCACCTCGGGCGCAAGAATCTTCCGGGCGTTGTACCACACCTTGGCATTGTTCTCGTCAGGGTGCGACTGTTCGAAAATGGCATTCGCAATGGGACCCTTGATGATAATCCCCATATCTTTTTCGCGGGCGGCAGCAATGACTTCAGCAGGTTCTTGCTGAAGCACGTTATAGGTGAGTTGCAGCGTATCGTATTCACCAATCTCAATTGCCTTGAGTGCGGTATCCCCATCCGCCGATAGACTGATAAAACGGACTTTCCCTGCTTTCTGTGCCCTCTTGAGTCCCTCCAGCCCATCACCGAAAGCGACATCATCATACTTGGGACTATGCAGCTGCATAATATCAATGCAGTCTGTCTTCAGTCGCTGTAGGCTCCGGTCAATCTGCGGCTCAATAGCTTTGGCGGAGTAGTCCAATGTTTGCACCCATTCGCCATCCGGCTGTTGTACACGCCACGAACCGCATTTAGTGGCGAAATAAAACTGGTCTTGGCGATGACCGATATATTTGGCAATCAGTTCCTCGCTCCAACGATATGCCGCCGATGAATCGATAAAATTTACGCCAGCATCAAGAGCGCGGTTGAGAAGCCGTCCAACCGCATCCCCCTCTTCCGGCGGCGTCCATCCGATGTGCCATGCACCGAAACCGAGTTCTGATACTTCTAATTCTGTCCGTCCAAGCCTCCGATATTGCACGGTCTTTCTCCCTTTCGTTTTTATGCTACCACAGTTAGAAACAGATTAGACTTTGATTTTCAACTTCCAAACTCCTTGCGAATCCATGCATGCAGGATGTGGTTAAGGATGAGGTGCACATCTTCAACAGGTCCGTACTCATGGCTGTCCACGACAACACTGACATCCGCAAGTTGTCGAAGTTCTCCGCCGCCAAACCCCGCCCAACCGATGGTCTTACAACCAATAGCCTTGGCGTGACGAATGGCACGAATGATATTTTCGGAGTTACCGCTCGCGCTGATAGCAATCACCAGATCACCGGGGTTGACCAAGTTTTTGAGTTGTTCGACAAAGACATCTTCGTAGCACACATCGTTCGACCACGCTGTCATCGTTGCGACGTTATCGGTTAAACTAATCACCCGAAAGCGGCGTGTTCCGGGCAGGCTTGTTCCTTTGCCTAGGTCGGTGGCGATGTGCGACGCGGTAGATGCACTGCCGCCGTTGCCGATGACGAAAATTTGACGATCCGCACGGTATGCCTGCATCACGAGATCGATGGATTGACGGACATCCGATAGAGAGAGGCGCTCCAAGACACCCTGTAAATGTGAAATATATCCTTGGATACGTTCCATGAATTATCTCCAAATTTCGACCGAAAAGCTTAAGATCCTGCTACATTAGTTTTTGCCAGTCAGGGTTACGTTGATTCCTCTTGGCTTAGTTCCCAATTACCAGTGAAATAGCGGCGAGATCACCGATGGAATCCCCTAACTCCGCAGGCATAATTTTAACAACTTCTAGGGGCCGTTGCATCGCCATTTCCGCCACAGTGCGTCGGATTGGGTCTAGTAGCAGATCGCCAGCAGCCACCGCGATTGTTCCAAGCAGGACAATTTGCGGGTTCAAGATATTGACGAGGTTTGCAATACCCCATCCCATATAGTAAGCAGTTTCCTCCACTAAAGCCATTGCTAAGGCATCTCCCTCCCGCGCAGCTTGGAGCACATGCTCCGATCTGACACGATTAAGGTGTCCTTCCGCGAGCGCTAGGATTCGCGTGTGTGGTTGGTCCCCAATCGCCTCCTGTGCACGACGTGCGATTGAAGGTCCTGAACAGAGGGCTTCGAGACAGCCGTATTGACCGCACCCGCAGAGGGGACCGTCGGGGAGTAGGATCTGATGCCCCACCTCTCCGGCGCTGTCATTTGCGCCGTGATAGATCTTCCCATCGGCAACGATGCCGCCGCCAATGCCTGTGCTCATCGTCATGTAGAGGACATAATCGTAGCCACGTCCGCCTCCGAATCGCGCTTCGGCGAGTGCGCTCGCGTTCGCATCATTTTCAATAATCGTGGGGATGTGGAACTCCGACTCGATCATATCCTTCAATGGTAGCGCATCCCACCCAGGCAGGTTTGGTGGAGAATAGATTATGCCGGTTTTAGTGTCGAGGGGTCCCCCGCAACTCACACCGATTCCTGAGATGTCTTTGCGGTTTAACTCGCCCAAACCAAGCACTTCATCAACCATGCCTAAAAGGAGCTGCACGGTATGTTGAGGTCCCTTCTCTGACTCAGTCGGTTTCCGCACTTTTTGAAGGATGTTTCCATCTTTATCAGCGACAACTGCGGCAAGTTTCGTCCCGCCGATGTCGATGCCGACGACATGCGATTTCATGGGAAATGCTTTCAACCAAAGAGATATTTCTGTACAACATCGTCCCGCACCTTAACCCCCAAACCGGGGGTTTCTCGCACGGCAAGGTAACCATCCTCTTGTACCCATGGGTCACTGACCAACTCGTGCTGCATTGGCGACTCATGCGGTTTGAAGTCCATTGCTACACCATGTGTCGAACCGGCAAGCAGGTGTAGACTGGCAGCGGTATTGAGCGCGCTGCTCCATGTGTGAAAACTGAACTCTAGATTTTCTGCCTCCACGAGTTTTATGACGTGGAGAGAACCTGTGATACCGTGGCAACGACCCGGATCTATCTGCACAACATCGACACCTCCCGATTCTATGAGACGGCGGTAACTCTCAACGTTCCACTCATCCTCACCTGTACCGATGGGCGTGGCAACCGCAGCTCGGAGTCGGGCATGTCCTTCAAGGTCGTGAGGGGCAAGTGGTTGCTCAATCCATCTGAGTCGGTACGGCTCCAAATCCCGAAAACGCTGAATAGCCGTTGGGACATCCCAAAGTCGATGATGCCCGGGGGTGTCAACAATCAGTTCTAAGTCATCGCCGATGACCTCCCGCACCCGCCGAACCATTTCGATATCGCGCTCCCGGTTTTGACCGAAGAGTGCCTCCGGTCGCATCCCCCAGCCAGCTTTAACAACTTGAAATCCTTCCTCACGGAGGAAACGGAATTCATTGAGTGTCCAGTTGAAGTCCTCCATGTCAAAGATAAAAGAGGCCATAGCGACCACCTTATCGTGCAATTGCCCTCCTAAGAGTCGGCAAACAGGCAGCCCCAACGCTTTTCCCTTGATATCCCAGAGCGCCATGTCCAAGGCGCTCACCCCAAAGGCAGCGATCCCTTCGGGCCCGTACCACCATATCCGTGAAAGCATTAGGTGCCATAGCCGGTCAACGTCTATAGCATCCTCACCGATAAGCAACGGAGCGAGGCCCTCTTCGATGATAACCTTGGTTGCGAGTGCGGACTCTCGGAACTGTGAAATACATTCCCCCCAGCCGACTGTGCCATTTTCGGTTTCCACGCGTGCGAGGGTGATATACCGCTCAATGCCTTTGTAGTGGGGTTCTGGATACGCAAGCGGAAAGGCTTGTATGTTTCGAATCCTCATCTTCATTGACCTCATTTCAGAATTAACAGCTACTACTTGACATCAACCGTAAGTTCGGTAGCGCTTCATCTATCTGCTGGTCTCTGGTACTGGATTCGGTCGGTCCTGCAAGAACAGTAGGAGACACAAGCTGGTAAGGAGCAATCCTCCCATCAGCAGGAAACCGAGTGCAAATCCGTAGTATTCACCCACAACCCCCATGCCTGCGGGAACAACGCCTCCACCGAATAGGTAGACAAAAGGGATCATCAAGGAGACTGCCACATTGCGGGTCTTGGGAGGTCCCACGTTTGCGAGTCCCAGCAGTGCCACGGGGAAAAATGCGGAAACCACCGCTGGCTGGAGAAATACCACAGTTACCAGGATAATCTTTTTGCCGACACCCATCAAGCCCGTCAGAACAGCTGTCGCCGTGTAGACTGCTCCCATGACCCGCTTTGCGCCAAAGCAATCCGCCAACCAGCCAGAGAGAAAAACAGCCACAAGCCCAGATATCCGCGACAGTCCCACCACAGTATTCACCAACCCTTGGCCTAGGCCTTGTTCGCTGATGAGGTAGACGGGAAGGATTGCATAAACTCCGACACTCGCCCCGCAAGCCAGACTCATCAAGACCGCAATAACCCAAAATGATGGTTGGTAAAAGATGCGTCCGACATTATCTAAGCGCGGTGGTTCACCGGCAAATCTGCCGCCTTGTCCAAAGACTGCGAACGTTGCCGCCATCATTAAGCCTCCAACACCGACGCTTATCAGGACCCCTCGCCACGATGTAAAAGCTAACCCCAATTCGGCAACGATCGGCGCTAAGACATATCCCATCGTCGGTCCAGCTTCATGCAGCGAAATCGCTTTTCCCCAATGCTCTGGATCAACCAGACGGGTCATCGTTGCCATTGCTGACGGAAAATAGAGACCTGACCCCATGCCAAGCAGTACCATGCCCAGTTGAATAGTGAACAGCGAGCGGCTGAAAGCGATAATCAGAACCGCCACCCCGCACGTTATCGAGGAAAGCAGGATTGTACCACGATGCGTGAGCCTTTGCGAGACGAATCCGGAACCGAGCATTACCGGAGCAAATCCGATCGAGATCAGGAGAAACAGACTTCCGGATTTCGCATGGGATAGGTGAAGCTCTTCCTCAATCTGCACCAGTAGCGGTGAAAAGACAACACGCGACAGAAACGTGAAAAAGAGGATCCCAGCGAGAAACAGGATGGGGGTTAATATCTGATAGATACTTCTTTGACCGCTTTGCTCCACTGTAACTTTCCTACTATCACCTTCCTTGATTTATGGTGAATTCTAAAAATAAATACTTTCGCCCCCGTGTTTGGTAGGCGCTGTTTCCAACTGCGCTGATGCGGTGCGGTGAGAAACCGAACCTACCGGGTCTAGGGGCAATGCGATTCGGTTTGGCGCGTCTCATTAATTCTAATATCCATTATAGTCAGTTAAAGCACTCTTACAGTCTCTACCACTTCGTCTAACCAGCTCTTTTCAAGGGGATCTCTCGTACAAAAGCACCAAAAAAAACAGTCCATTACTTCCGCTGCATGTCCATCCAATAAACTCCGTTGGAAAGAATATCATGACACCCTTCACCTGCGACACCATCAGTATACATCACACTGGGGACGTCAACGCGGTTGTGCCCTGTTGGACGTTCCAAGGTCGGAAGCCAGTGCGGAACCGTGAAATCAGGTTTGGAGAGTAAATCAACGCGGAACTTGCCACCGAGTTCCGGGGCCTGCAACCCAACGATCTCAGCGCTCTGATGTGCCCAGTTTCCCTCACTGACGGTTTCTGGCTTCATCAAGGCAAGCACGATAAAAACCCGACCATCAGGCGCGATGTGGAGGGCGCCATCCATAGCGAGGCTCCAACCCTTCCATTCCTTGGGCAGTTCGTCAGAGAGTGAGCGGCGGCACCATCTACCAGCCCCATCCAGCCACACAACCCATGCTTGAGACGGTATGGAAAATGAAGGACAGGTGGAGTAGAGGATATGAGGGGTGCTCTCGCCATCAACTGCGATAGATCCGAAACGCAAGGCTCTATGTTTGGTGTCAATGAGCGTGACTGTCTTGCGTGTAGCGGGAAGTGACACCGGCGTACCATCGGCTCGCTCCCATGTTCTACCACTGTCAGGACTGCGGAGATAACCGACAGTATATGACCGATTTTCATCAAATACCAACAGGGTCATATGCAGCGTTCGATGGTCTCGACTCCAAGCCAACGCCCCTTGATAGCGAACATATCCACCCTTATCATCTTGGAAAATCGTGATAGGCTCCTGCCAAGGTTCATCGGGTGGTTTGGTGTAGAGGTTCACATACCATGGGTCCGATCCCCGATTTTCTCTTCCCGTTAGGTAGAGGGTGTCGTCCAAACCGCAGACCATTGTGGGATAAGTACATCGTTCGCCAAACTCAATTTCGTCCTCCCATTCGGATACGTCGTTTGGACGAACCGAGCGACGATATCGGAAGGGGTGATGGTGCGGGTAATAAACGATGTGAAGGTAGCCCAAGCTGTCTACCGTCAACGCAGGACCGCCGTGATTATCGTACGCCTCACCGACGGTAGATGTCGGAGACCACTGGTTCGTTTTCCGATCCAGTGTCCGGGACCGCACACGGAAGCCTTCAGCGATTGTATCAAGCCACGCTACGTGCGTTTTATCCTGAATCGTGATAATTTTGTTGGAATCACCGTATGCCGTCGCACGACCACAACCATGTTCTGACAGTAGAAACAGATTTTTTTCCATACCGCTGTGTGCCCATGTCTCCTGCAAAACTGAATTGGACATTTTTGCCTCCATTTCTTCCGACAGCAATTCGGATGCATCTATCCGTCCATTCGGACAATTCTACTACGATACTCTTAAACCCAACCGTGATCAATCGTGATCGGAGAGCCAGAGGTCTGATTGGTCCAACCGTTCCCGCTATCCAACATCACCTCTCTGCCGGTGATCGCAGACTGTTCGGCGGCAAATAGGATTTCCATGATGTGGCGTCCCCATTCCCCGTGGGTCGGTGGCTCGATATCCTTTTCGATCGCTTCAGTAAACGACTTCCATTCGTTGTGCATTTCGACCGGAGGATCATCGAATGGCACATCTTCCCACTTATCTCCTTTGCCTACCCTGACATACTTCTCACCATGTTGGCTGAAGCGCAAAGTGCCATTAGCACAGATCACTTGGCAGCTAAAGTCGGGCGCGCCATCAGCGAATCCGATTGCCACGGCGACGCCAGCAAGCCCATTTTTATATCGGATGAACGCGGTAGCTGAATCATCGCCCGCTTGATAGTGTGCGCGCGCACCGATAGACGCCGATACAGACACGGCTTGCGACGCCATCACCCATGTGAGTCGATCCACTACATGAACGCCATTGGTCAACCACATACCACCACCGTGGTAGCGGCTACGGTACTGTGGTCGCCTGCCCGAATAGCCCCAGTTTTTTGACATATAGCACACTGCTGTTATGAGTGGTCCTAAGTCGCCCGAATCGAGAATTTCTTTAGCCTTTACACTCGTCCCGTAATAGTGTTGGCTATATCCAACCATTAATTTGACATTGTTAGCGGCTGCCGCCTCTATCATATTGTCACACTGCTGCAGGCTAATCGCCATCGGCTTCTCTACCAAAACGTGCTTGCCAGCATTGCACGAGTCCACGGTAAGTTGATGATGGAGTTGGTGACCGAGAACAACTGCTACCGCGTCAACTTCGTCGTCCTGTAGCAGCTCCGTATGGGTTTCATATCCTTTTGGGATATTGTATTTCCCCATGTATTCACGCCGCTTTTCCTCAAAGAGGTCAGCTACTGCGACAACCTCTACGTTATCCAATGTGGCAATCGCATCACAGTGAGAGCGAGCGATTCCACCCAACCCAATAATTCCAACTTGCAGTTTCTTCATTGTAGTCTCCTAGATATTAAATGGTGAACTTGAGAATTACTTGGACACTCCAAACCGAACCGCATTGCCCCCAGTCCCGGTAGGTGCGGTGAGAAACCGAACCACATCCCGATAAATCGGGAGCCCGATGCCGTTCCTGTTCCGTTCCGAGAATCCCGACAAGTCGGGACCTGCCCCGATGTATCGAGGAGCATCCCGATCTATCGGAACCTGTCAGGAGAAACAGCGCCTACCAAACAGGGGGAGCGAAAGTGTCTACATATTTTGATAATTCACTAAATATAGAGTTACGCGCAGCCATACGCATCCTTGAACAGAATCGATTGCTTTTTACACCGCTGTGCTTTAACAGAGTAAAGAGGTCCGGATATTTCTGAAACATAATTGGTAGGTTAATCGACTGGAACATGACTAAGGCGGCCAGTTCGTTGCCAACCGTCGGGCGATTCGGTCTGCCATGGCGGCAACTGTCAACATTGGTGGAACAGCGATTGAGGTCGGAAACAAGCTCGCGTCAACCACGAACAGCCCTTTGACAGCGTGCGCCTCTCCAGTGGAATCTACGACGGTTTTACGCGGGTCGCTTCCCATCCGCAGTGTGCTTTGGGGATGACTAGAGGTGATTAGAACATCGTTCTCGACGATGCCGCGTTGGCGAATCACCTCAAGATCACTTTCTCGCTGAATCACAATTCGCTGCGTATAGGGAAGTGTAATCTCTTTTGCACCGGCAGCAAAAAGGAGTTGTGCAGCGTGTATCAACCCTAAGGTTAATGATTCTCGGTCACCACGACTGAGGCGATACCTCATCACCGGATTCCCGCGTCGATTCACCGTTACCCGTCCCGACGAACGGTCATGGAGTAGCACAAGTAGGGCAGCGATACTGCGGTAAGCTCGCATCAGATCGCTGTGCTCGCCCCCAAAGGCTGGCATAGCGGCTGCAACTAGCGCCATTGGTCCGAAGGCAGGCATGAGGAGATAACCGTTATCAGGGTTACGCTCCAGATCCAGAAAATGGTCAACGTAGAAGCTTTGGGGAATCCCCTGATAGGCATCAACATCTTCATCAAACAAACCACCCACAAAGATAGCGGGATGGAGGTGCAGATTACGTCCCGCTTGCTTTCCCGGATCGGGAAGGCGGCTATTCAGCCAGAGCTGCGGTGAGTTGATTGCGCCCGCTGCTAGGACGACCGCTTTGCTGCGAACTGTGAGTTTGTAGGTTTTGTGGGGGCGCTTGTTACCGTTGTCATCAGACCTATCTGCTTGTGCATCAACTCCGACGGGTGGGGATTTCGCACACTCAATTTGTCCAGACCGGAATCGAGCGGTAGCGCCAACCACACGACCGTTTTCTACATCAATGTTTTCGGCGAGACAGTCGGTGTACAGGCGAGCCCCTGCTTTCACTGCTTGAGGAATGTAGTTGACCGCCATGCTCTGTTTTCCGATCCCCGGTTGGGAAATAGGACAGCCAAGCAGGCAATCGGCAGAACAATCTGGACAGGAACCGCGATTATGTCGCTGTATGGTCCCACGCCACCCCATGGCTTGAGCACCCCGACGAATCGTTCGATTAAGCCTATTGACCTGCCCCTCCTGAATTTGCTTCACCCCTAAGGTCGCTTCTACACGATCAAAAGAGGCACTGAGATCGCCCGAAGACAGGTCGTGAATTTCAAACTCTGTTTCCCAGCGCTCCAAGATGGAGTCGGGGACACGCACTGCATAGCATAAATTATGGACGGTCGAACCACCAACGCCCCGCCCTTGAGCGATTAACACTGAGCCGTCGCGAGTTGTTCGCAGGCCCCCATCCCAAAACAGACGAAGCAGCATCTCTGGCGTATGTCGGGTGAATGTCGTTGAATCGTGATTTTCGCCAGCCTCTAACACGACCACCGAAAGTCCAGCTTGAGCGAGTTCCTTGGCAGCGACAGCACCGCCCGCTCCTGATCCAATTACACAAACATCAGCTGTTTCACGGAGATCCTGACGGACTCTACGCCCCTCGATGGTCATCTTCGCCCCTATTTGTCAGTTATAACCTAATAGACGTCGGTGGCAGACTGGCAGTAATAGCCGAGAAACGTCATATCTCGCAAGCTTCGAAAGAGGCGTCGTCGTAGCCCAAGACGACTTTCCGCCCAAGATCGAATGTAGGTGTCTGCATCATGAGAAGAGAGTCGGGTAAAGGGTCCTAGTTTGCTGACAAACAAAATCGGACACCACTGAAACAGGTGAAGCGCGCGACGGATCCGTACTTGCATGTTCAACGGTAGTCCAGTAGCAAAGGCGTCGATAGCCATGACCGCGGGAGTATGATCTGATGCAGAGGTTCGGCCGGAATATCGTTGCTTCCGCCCATCAGAGGACCCCGTTCCCACCATGCGCTCGGTCAGTACTGTTAGAATCTCTGCTTCCGCTGCGCTGAAAAATTGCAATGTCATGTGATTTGGCTTGCAGTGGGTCGTGCCCTTGGCTTCTTCCACATTTGTCTCAGAGAGGCGGGCAGCTGCGCTTCGGAGCACAGTTCAATAGACTAACTTACCTGATGTCGGAGTGGTGTACCCTTTACGCCTCATTACTCTTCAACAGTTCTGCCATCTTCGATGCGTATCACGCGCTTTCCAAATTGCTGGACGAGTGAGAGATCGTGTGTTGCAACCATAACTGTTGTCCCACGGAAGTTGAAACTTTCGAAGAGATGCATAATCTCAAGCGATAGTTTCGGATCCAAATTTCCTGTGGGCTCGTCCGCGAGGAGAACTACCGGATCATTTGCCATCGCTCTAGCGATAGCGACCCGTTGCTGCTCTCCACCCGAAATGTCCTCTGGCAGCGCATCTTTCCGATGGACCAAACTCATCTGATGGAGGAGTTGATCAACCTGCTGGCGAATTTGAGGTCGCTTGGTTCCGGTCACTTTCATGGCAAGCGCAACGTTCTCTTGGACGCTTTTATTGGGCAGCAGCTTGAAATCCTGAAAGATGACTCCCATTCTTCGGCGCAGATAGGGTATTTGCGATCGAGAAATTTGGGAGAGGTTTTGACCTGCAAGGACAATGCGCCCGGAGGTGGGAACTAGCTCGCGGTACAAAAGCCGCAGAATCGTTGTTTTTCCCGCCCCACTCGTACCAACGAGAAAGACAAACTCCCCTTTCTTGACCTCAAAGTTGACTTCGTGAAGGACCTCAATGTCCTCCTTATAACTCATTGAGACATTATAAACTTGGATCATTTCAATTAAAATAACCTCGAAGTTGTTGAATGCAATTGGTTAGCGGCTGTGTCATTCTTGACACCTCAATCGTTCAAGGACTCTGCGTAGCCGCATGTTTTATCGTTACAGGCGAGGTAACGCCCCTTCGTTTTGGTAGTCTTTTCGACAAGGAATGGTGCGCCGCACTCCGGACACTCCTTGTTCACCGGTTTATCTGACACAATAAACTTGCATTTCGGAAAGTTGCTGCAACCATAAAAGATTCCACGTTTACTGCGCCGTTCACCGAGATAGCCGCCACAGTTTGCTTCAGGGCAGTCGACACCGATGTTGATAGGCTTTGCATTTCTGCACTTAGGATACCCTGTACACGCGAGGAATTTCGCACCTGCACGACTAGTCTTAATCACCATTGGACTGCTACACTTATCGCATACCTCATCGGTGGGTTCCTCTTCAGCGCGAGGGGCCTCGTCCTCTGTTAAACTTTTGATATTCCGACACTCCGGATAGTTGGAACAGCCGAGAAAGCGACCATATTTCCCCCACTTGATAATCATTTTGCCGTTGCATTTTTCGCACACTTCATCAGATTCTTCTTCCATCTCTTTACGCGCTTCATACATCACATCCGGCGCCGCCTCTAGGGCATGGTTAAAAGGTTCGTAAAACGCGCTAAGAACGCCCACCCAGTCTGATTTTCCTTCGGCAACGTCATCAAGCTGATTTTCCAGCTTCGCTGTAAACTGTGTGTCAAGGATATCGGGGAAGCCTTTAATCAACAGTTGGTTGACGAACTTGCCCATATCTGTTGGCTGAAAACGGCGTTTCTCCTGGCCTACATACTTACGATCCTGAATCGTTGAGATAATTGATGCATACGTACTCGGACGCCCAATCCCCTTTTCTTCCAATGTCTTGACGAGCGTCGCCTCCGTGTATCGGGGTGGTGGCTGGGTGTAGTGTTGTTTGGGTGTGAGCTTACGCAGGTCAAGCCGTTCGCCAATCTCTAGGACCGGTAGGATTGCATCTGTTCCATCATCCCTGTTGGATTCTGTGTTGTTCTCATCACGCCCTTCTAAATAGAGCTTCATGAATCCATCAAACTTGAGTATTGATCCAGTTGAGCGGAACAGATATTCCTCTGCAGAAATATCGACTGTCGTTACATCGAGAATAGCCGGGTTCATCTGACTCGCGACGAACCGTTTCCAAATCAAGTCGTAGAGTCGATACTGTTCAGGGGAGAGATAGGTTTTCAGCGCCTGAGGTGTCCGCTCGACTGAGGTTGGACGAATCGCTTCGTGCGCATCTTGCGCTCCCCCTCTGCCCCTATAACGCACCGCATTCTTTGGTAAGTAATCCGCTCCATAAGTCTTTCGGATATATCCGCGTGCTTCTTCGAGGGCTTCATCTGCAATACGAATTGAGTCTGTTCGCATATAAGTAATCAAACCGACAGGTCCTGCCGCGCCGACGCTTAACCCTTCATAAAGCTTCTGAGCAACCGCCATCGTGCGTTTTGCGGTAAACCCAAGTTTGCGGGCTGCTTCCTGTTGCAGTGTGCTCGTAATGAATGCAGGAACCGGCCTCCGTTTCCGTTCCCGCTTCTTGATGTCTTTGACGACAAACGGCTTTGTTCCCGCATCTTGTACGATTGCTTTTGCACGCGCTTCATCAATCTCGAAACCGTAGGTGCTGATAGTCCCCTTCTCCGATCCAATCTGGAGTAGCTTCGCATCAAGCGGCGGTGGGTTTTTCCCTGTCAGGTTTGCAGTAATTGTCCAGTATTCCTTGGGAACAAAGGCTTCAATCTCCGCTTCGCGCTCACATATAAGTCGCACGGCAACGGATTGCACCCGTCCAGCGCTTAATCCTGGCTTCACATTACGCCACAAGATTGGGCTGATTTGATAACCCACCAACCGATCTAAGACACGCCGCGCCTGTTGGGAATCTACAAGGTGCTGATCAATTTCCCCGGGATTCTCCATCGCTGCTCGGATTGCTGCCTCCGTGATCTCGTTGTAGGTCACTCGGTAGATAGGCTTTTTTACACTCTTGAGCGTCTCCGCAATATGCCAGCAGATTGCCTCACCCTCTCGGTCCGGGTCGGCGGCAAGGTAGATTGCATCAGTTTTCTTTGCTTTAGATTGAATCTCTTTAATTACTGTTGCTTTGCCCCGAATGGTGATATATTCCGGGGTAAATCCGTTTTCGACATCCACAGCTAATTTTTTTGCAGGTAAATCACGAATGTGCCCTACTGAAGAACACACAGTATAGTTTCGGCCAAGGAATTTGTTGATTGTCTTCGCTTTCGCAGGAGACTCAACAACAACCAATGATTTAGGCATTATAAATGCTCCAGATAATAATAGTGCTAAATAGAGTGCAATAACTCGTTGCAGATCTGTTCTTTTTTGTACTTTCCGTGTTTCCTAAGAATACGTAACGAGTAATACGTAAAGACCTACTTACACAGATACCGTTATTCCGCAAACGGTTTTTTACGTATTACGCATTAAATTTTAAAGCAGAGAACCAGTAGCAGCTTATCAACAAATAAAATGTATTATGACAACACTACGTAATTTGTAACAGATGCGTTTCTCGATTGCTATGTGCTAATCCGCAGCTACCTCTGTTTCTGCACCGGCAAGCACCGGTTGGGGCTTCATCCACTGCGTAACAATCAGCGTGACGAATGCTATAGCACCACCGCTGAGGAAGATGATCTCGTAACCGAGCTTCATCCATATCAATCCCCCGATTAACGGGGCACCTACTGCTGCGATGTGGTTCATGGTAACTCCCATCGCGAGCGTCGCCTTGAGATCGCTTTTCGGCGCAATCTTGTTCACATACGTCGTCATCGCGATACTACCGACAAACAAAAAGTTATCAAGGCAATAGAGAACATATAGATGAGTTGGGTTTTTCAGCAAGGCGTAACCGATGAATATAAACGTTAAACCGATGTAGCTCGCACTCAACATGATACGCTCGCCAAGTTTGTCTACAAGCCTGCCCATTAATGGCGAACAGAGAAATACAACGAGCTGGTTGATCAAGATCAGCGTGATAATGATGCCCCGATCGGTGCCGTACACTTTCACAAGCGCGAAAACCGCGAAGGTAATAAAAATTTGCCTGCGGCAGCCCTGTAGAAAAGAGAGCAGATAGTAGAGCCAGTAGCGTTTTCTCAGTACAAAGCGGGGTTCACGATCAGTCTGTAACTGGCGCGAGGCGAACATCAAGGCAACGCCGCCAATGGCAACTGCGGCACCACCGATTTGGAATAACCCACCAAATTCTAACACATCCACAGTCAATTTGCACAATACAATCGCAGCTAACATCGAAAGACTGTGGACGCTCCTCAAGCTCCCAAGCCACTTTCCTTTCTCCTCCCCTTCCGAATAGAAAAGTGACATCGTTCCCTCCAGCGGCAGCCATGCGTGAAAGCCAACGCTCCAGACAAACGAATAGATAAGGACCGCCGCAAAACTATTAGCTTGGCTGTACAGCGCTAACCCCAATCCCATGACGATCAGGGAAACCCCACCAAGCAGCGGCGGTGACAAGAGGATTGTTACGGCGATAAAGAGAGCGTTAAGGAAACCGGGCACTTCGCGTAACGCTTCCATATACCCCAACTCATGGGCTTCAATGCCGATTCGTTCGACGATGAAATTATGGAAAAGCGAAAATTGAACGCCAAAAAAGATACCTGACCCAAATACTGCCACTGCCAATAATCGGAAATTGCGGTTCCAAGATAGCCAAGGTAGCATAAATTTCCTTATCTCAACCGTTGTGACCGCTCGGATTCGGCTCTCCGAAAAATCTTGATGAATTGGAGAGGGGCTTGCGAACGCATATGAGAAAACGTCAATCAGACAGATAGCTCGTGGGGTGGACCTGCGTCTTGAGGGCTGCGGATATTGTCAACAAGTGCTTGGACTTCAACCGGCGGTGGCGATGTGAGTAAAGAGACGGGAACTGACACTAGGAAGTTGAGAACCATCCCAAGCGTCCCGATTCCTTCAGGCGATATACCAAACAGCCAGTAATCAGGTGCGTTCAGTTGGGGACTAATGAATTTGAAGAAAATGATATAACCCGCTGTGAATGTGATTCCAACAATCATGCCGCTGACCGCGCCAACGTTGTTCATCCGTTTCCAAAAAATACCCATAATGATTGCCGGGAAAAATGAGGCGGCCGCCAAACCAAACGCAAAGGCAACTACCTGCCCAACGAAGCCGGGCGGATCGATACCGAAATAACCAGCTATGCAAACGGCAACGCCCGCCGCAATTCTTGCGGCAATTAGCTCACCTTTCTCGCTGATATCTTGAACGAGCTCCCGCTTGAGTAAATCATGTGCAATCGAGGTTGAAATCACCAGCAACAGTCCCGCAGCTGTTGAGAGTGCAGCCGCCAATCCGCCTGCGGCGACTAACCCGACAACCCAGTTGGGCAGCTTGGCAATTTCTGGATTAGCCAGTACCATAATGTCACGATCAATGGCTAATTCGTTCTCAATCTCCGAGCGGGGACCTCGATACTGAATGTTACCATCCCCATTTTTGTCATCGAATTTAATAAGTCCTGTTGCTTCCCAATTCTTGAACCAACTCGGAACTTCCGTATATTTTGTATCTGAAACCGTATTCAGCAGATTGGTACGAGCGAATGCTGCCACTGCCGGAGCAGTTGTATAGAGAATAGCAATAAATAACAACGCCCAGCCTGCGGAACTCCTCGCGGCCGAAACCCTAGGCACGGTGTAGAAACGGACGATGACGTGGGGGAGTCCAGCGGTGCCGAGCATCAGCGCCGCTGTGATAAAAAAGACATCAATCGTCGCCTTGCGTCCATCGGTGTACGCATCGAATCCGAGTTCCCGACTCAGTCCGTTAAGTTTGTCGAGTAAGAATTCCCCGGATCCGTCTGCCACGACTCCACCAAAACCGAGCTGCGGGATGATGTTGCCTGTCATCAATAAGGATATGAAAATTGCCGGGACAAGATAAGCAAAGATAAGAACGCAATATTGCGCGACCTGTGTATAGGTGATCCCCTTCATGCCCCCTAGCACAGCGTAAAAGAACACAATGCCCATGCCAATCAGTACACCCAGGGTGATGTCAACGTTTAGGAATCTTGAAAAGACGATGCCGACGCCGCGCATCTGCCCTGCGACATAGGTAAAGGAAACAAAAATTGCACAGATTACCGCAACGATGCGCGCTGTCCGTGAGTAGTAACGGTCGCCAACAAAATCAGGCACGGTGTACTTGCCGAATTTCCGCAGATACGGTGCCAACAGTAGCGCCAACAAGACATAACCGCCCGTCCAGCCCATAAGATAGACGGAGCCATCGCGTCCCATGAATGAAATGAGCCCTGCCATCGAAATAAACGATGCAGCACTCATCCAATCGGCTGCCGTTGCCATCCCGTTCACAACTGGTGGCACCCCTGCACCGGCAATATAGAATTCCCCTGTTGAACTTGCGCGCGACCAGATCGCAACACCAATATAGAGAGCAAAGGACAAGCCGACCATTACAAACGTCCATGCCTGCACACTCATTCTTCGTCCTCCCTCTTGGTCCCACCGTGCTGTTTGTCAAGGCGATTCATTAGGCATACATAGATGAAAATCAGCGCGACAAAGGTATAAATTGATCCCTGTTGTGCAAACCAGAAACCGAGACGGAAGCCGCCAATTTTAATCTTGTCGAGATGGTTGACAAACAGGATGGCACAACCGTAAGAGACGATGAACCATACCGCTAATAAAGTCCCAAGGTATTGTAAGTTCTTTCTCCAATAGGCACGGTTTTTATCATTTTCTGTCATATTTTTTCCCCCACTCTGGTGTTTCATGACAGACACCGGCAGAATCTATTCCAAAACCGACACAGAGTTTAACAAAAAGGTATATTTTTGTCAAACGAAAAGGTGGGATAAAACCAGTACGACCGCTGTAACTGCGACTTTCAACGTGAAAATCAGTGACGCGCAACACTACGCGTCACGCCGATAAAAGGGTAGCGGTCGAACTGTCGCATTCACTCGGCCCTCCGCCGTTTCGACTTTCACTTCACTACCTTCATCGGTAAACGCAACTCTGATATACCCTATCCCAATCGTCTTCCCAAGCGTGGGTGAAACCACAGCACTGGTTAGCCAACCTATATCTTTGTCTCCATCAAAGAGACGGTCACCGCTCTGGGGTGGGGTGTCGCCCATAATTTCAAATCCACGTAGCAGACGGTTCGGGTGGCCACGATACTTCATACGCGCTACAATTTCCTGACCGATGTAACAGCCTTTCTCAAAGCTGACTGCTTTTTCTAACTCTGCTTCCCCCGGAAAAACCGAATCGCCTAATTCCGCGCCATAGCGAGGAATACCTGCCTCGATTCGGAGGCTGTTCAAAGCCGTTAAACCTACAGGCTGTGCGCTAAATGTCCGCCCCTTCGTCAGGATAGTATCCCACAACCACTCGATTGACTCAGATTCTGTGGACAGATTGTAGCCAACCTCGCCGGTCTCATTGGCACTGACACAGACGATACGTCGTCCATCAATTTCATCGACAACGCTGTGATATTCCGGAAGATCCCGAACATCAAGTCCATAGGCATCTTTAAGCAATTTAGCCGATTTTGGTCCGTGGACCCCAACAGCACCGGTACGTTCCGTGAAGTCCTCGATGGTCACATCGTCGGCAATCAGGTATTTGTCTAGCTCCTGATAGAGGTTTGATGTCATTTCGGAATTGGTCTCAATACCGATGGAATCCTCGAAAACATACACATTCATGTCCGCGATGATCTTCCCGCGATTCGTCAGAATGGTTGCATAGTTTCCTTCTCCGACCGCTAGTCCCTCAACATCGTT
Source organism: Candidatus Poribacteria bacterium (assembly GCA_965204355.1). Lineage (GTDB taxonomy): Bacteria > Poribacteria > WGA-4E > WGA-4E > PCPOR2b > PCPOR2b. The sequence goes on along the minus strand of OZ241983.1, from coordinate 3,519,114 downwards.
GGAGATGATGCGGTGGAGGTATGCTACCCGATCGCTTCCGGTAAGACGTAGCCTCCCACGATGCGAGAGGTCTACGACACCGACACTGTTTCTCACCGCGTGGTGTTCTTGATAGGAGTCAGTAAAATGTCCAACCAGTTGCCAGTCTTCATAATTATCCGTAAACGTTGCCCCAAGTGCATGATGGATTTCATAAAGTGATGTTTTTTTCATCGATTACCTTCCTTTCCCTATTCGCGTCCCGCCCTTAACTGCTTGATGAACCGTATCGCATTTCCGGAGAAATGATCCTCAATCTCATCAGGTGTCAATTCGAGCATATCCGCAACCTGCCGCTCTTGGCGTAACTGCTCGTAAATCACGAACGTCGGGGTCGGGTCACAATGCGGCAGATCTGGAAAACCGCCATAATATTCCCACGCACGTCCGTAAGTGATATATTTGCCACGCGCACATCCGGCTACGATGTTGTCCGATCCGAACATAACTCGTCTACGGTCTTCATGCTTCATGAGCAAAAAGTGGGAGTAGATGTCGTTCACAGCTGATGTGTCGTACCAGATATTCGGCATCGCTTTGAGGATATGAATTGCCTCCTCCATCATAAACGCGTTGAAGGAACGGGCGCAGTGTGCAAGAATCCATTGGGCTCCCGGATATCGTTCCGTGTAGTATTGCAGATCTTTGATGTTGTCCGGATCAGCCGGACCTGTTTTCTTGGCAAGGTGCATGGTGATTGCCAGTCCCATGTCGTGCGCGACCTCAATGAAGGATTCGGGCAGAAAATCTTGGATGCGAGCGTTAGCCGGATCCGGTGCAAATGTGCGATACGGTTTTAGCCCAAAGAAATCGTGCTTTTTAACCTGTGCTGCCACATAGTCCGGCGTCATCTCCGGGATGACCATCATGTTCACTTCTGATTGTGGGTCCGCTGCCATCTCCGCCGCCATCCAATCGTTGTGACCTTCTGCATCCATACCGGGCATTGGAGTCCCCAAAACAAGATAGTGCATCTCGCGTCCCGGATACAGTTTCGCCGCCCATGCCAGATGATCTTGGTAATCGATCTCCCAGCGGAGTCCGGTGGGTGGACCGGTCAGTGTGCCTTTGTGCGCCTCCGACCACATGTGAGTGTGCATATCATAGACGACGGAAGGTACGAAATCCTCTAACTCTTTTTCCCAGATGTCCCGGTCAAAATCTCTGTAATCGATCTTTGTCATAGCTTTAACTTTCGTCAGTTGTAGTTTGCATGAGTGCGGGACTCGCTTTCCCTTTGCATCGCGGTGTTTAGCAGTGTTGGATATGCGTTATATCTTATCCAATCACCTACCCGCCCAAAGCACCGCATTTGCAAGCAAACGCAGAAACATCTCGACCTTGAAATCTCTCTGATGTCCGAGTGAGGTATAGAAGACGCGGCCACCCTGATGGCTGCGTGTCCATGCCACTGGCTCTGTGTATTCTTCCGTTTTTCCAGTTAATAGCAGCGTCGTATCGGCAGCAATGGTGGGATTTTTGTAGAGGCTGCCATAGGACTCGAAGTTCGAGATGCCTTGTAAAATAGGATGGTCTTTCGCGCTTGGATTGATTGCGGCGTGCGCGATGGGACCGGCGCCGTAATGACCTTGATAGTCTCCGCCAAGGACATCTTTATCAAAGTCAAGCCAATTCTGATAAGCGTGACTCGCTGTCCGTACCCCGACGATGGGTTTGCCTTCGGCACAATACGTTTTGAAGTAATCGAGTTCTTTGCCCGTGGTATTGAGGCGCCGTGTGAAGACTAACAACACATCTGTATTTTGCAGCGGTTCGAGGGATTGATAATCATCTTCACTTTGATAGATAATTTGGGTGACTTGGACGGGATGATTTTTCTCTATATAATCTTGGAAAATGGAGAGTGATGCTTCTGAATCATACTCGAAAGAACCGGAGAGCATACAGAGCTTTAACCGATTATTGGGCATCTTCGCACCTTCTATGTAGAAAAAGAAAGCTGTATGGGTGTGGGTTTCTTTCGTCGGGTTGATAGTCAACCCGCTTTACCTCTTGCCAGTCAGCTATATCAAAGTCCGGGAAGTAGATGTCGCCATCAAAGCAGTCGTGGACGTATGTCAGATACAGCCGATCTGCTCGCGGCAAAAATAGCTCGTAAATTGACGCACCGCCGATTACCATGATTTCTTCGCAGGCGCTAGCCGTATGCAGCGCTTCTTCGATGGAATGGGTGACGATGCAGCCTTCTGCACGATAGCCACGGTCACGCGTGAGTATGATATTAGTGCGCTTGGGTAACGCTTTGCCAATGGACTCGAAGGTTTTACGTCCCATCAACACCGGCTTGCCCAATGTATATCGTCGGAAGTGTTTCATATCGGCAGGAAGTCTCCACGGCAACCGATTGCCTCGACCGATCAAGCGACTTTTATCCATGCCTGCAATGATGGAGATAATCATTCGTACGCCCTTTACACCACCATAGGCGCTTTAATCGTGCCGTGATGTTTGTAGTTGCGCAGCTTGATGTCCTGCATCTTGAAGTCGTCTATCGATTTCACTTCTGGATTCAGGTAGAGCTTTGGCAGTTCAAGCGGTTCTCGCTGCAACTGTGTTTCCACCTGCTCGAAATGAATATGGTAGATGTGTGCATCGCTCAAGGTATGGATGAATTCGCCCGGTACTAAGCCCGTTACTTGTGCGACCATGTGGAGCAGCAAGGAGTATGAGGCGATATTGAACGGCACTCCGAGAAACATATCACAGCTTCGCTGAAACAGATGAAGCGATAGTTTCCCTTCAGCTACAAAAAATTGGAAAAGTGTGGGACACGGCTCAAGCGCCATCTGATCTAGCTCACCCGGATTCCACGCTGTTACGACGTGCCGGCGACTGTGGGGCTGCGTTTTAATGCCTTCAATAGCATTAGCAATTTGGTCTATAGTTTGTCCATCAGGTGTTTTCCAATCGCGCCACTGAACTCCGTAGATTCGGCCGAGGTCGCCCTCAAAGCGCGCCTTTGACTTCCAGTAATCCGCATCTGCATTGGCGTCCCAGACACGACAGCCTAAATTCTGGAAGTCCTTGACATCGGAGTAGCCTCTCAGAAAACCGAGAAGTTCAGCTTTCATGACCTTGAACGCCAGCTTTTTGGTCGTGACAGCAGGGAAGCCATCCGCCATGTCATATCGCATCTGCATACCGAACAGCGCACGGGTGAGACCGTTACGTCCCCCACGGTCTACGCCTGTTTCTATGATTTGTCTCAGCGCATCTAAATACTGCTTCATCGTCTAGTCCTTCTAATGAAACAAGTTTTCAAGGATACAATCAATTACTTCTAGCCATCAATTCTTGTTGTCCGTGCTGCCAAATCCACCACGTGTCTCCGCGCCCATCCCCGACACTTCTGACCAGTCTGCGGTATCCACACGGACAAAAATTCCCTGTGCAACTCTATCACCACGCCCGACGGTAACAGGTTGACCCGTAAAATTATAGACTTGGATCTGGATCTCGTCGCCTTCGCCGCAGTAGTCCCGATCAATAACCCCAACACCGTGTGGAATCAGAAGCCCCAGCTTACGAGGTGTACTGCTGCGCAAGGTTACCATTAACATGTACCCCGGCGGCGTTTCGACGATGACGTTTGCCGGGATCAACGCTACCGTCTGAGGCGCGATGGTAACTGTCTCACGGCATAACAGATCAAAACCGACAGAACCATCCGTTTCATACTTCGGCAATGGAAGATCTTTATCAAGACGTTTGATTTTGACTTTCATGGAAATTCTAATCCGTGACGAATTTTTTCATTAGGAATAGTGGGACAAGCCCGAGAGGATCTCCGATAGACCGAGAGCAGGCCCGTGACCGTAGATGACCCGCCTACAGTTGAGTACGTAAACCGTATAGGAAGAAAAAAGGGAAGGCAAAGAGGGCAAAGTTCAGTCTTCTATTCCCCTTTTCCTTCCCGCCTCAGATTCTAAATCAGGGTAGGGTGTATGCCGTCCCTACTCCTCTCCCTTATCGTGACGGTACAATTGTAGATTGACCCCATCAAGTCCGTCAAAGAAGGCAAGGGTCATTCCTTCGAGCGGTTGGAAAGGCTCCTTTTTGACGGTGACGCCTTTTTCACGGAGTATTTCTGTGCCTGCTTCAACATCATCAGCCTTAAACGAGATGTGATGCACACCCGGACGATCTAGACCCCAAACCCCTTCAAATGCAGCGGCAGGGATAAGTTCTAGATTCACGTTTCCTGCATCCAAGAAGATCGCCTCACCAATCTCACCAAGATCCAAGCGGTCTAGCACTTTGAGACCGAGCTTATTGACATAGAGGTCTTCTGCTTTTTCCATATCGTTCATTAGTAGCGCAATTTTCCAGATTTTCATTTCCATCTTGTCTTCCTCCTCCCCGACTTGTGGGTTAATAGGTGTGTTTGCACTAAGTATCAGAACAGCAAGGACAGCAATCAGAATTGCCAATCGCGTCAACTTTTTCATTTTTGTCATCTCCTCAGGACTTACGCATTTCAGCGCGGGGCAAGATGCCCCGCCTACAATCGGCTGTGCAAGTCCTACTCCTTAGCGAGTCACAGGGGTTATGGAACAGGAATTCCCGAAACCTTACATTGGATGCTGTAGAGCGAGGTGCTCGCTGTGATGAAGAGTGTACTCCAGTCATCGCCGCCCCAACCAAGATTAGCAGCCCGTTCAGGGGTTTGAAGGACACCAAGATGCTCTCCAGACGGATCGAAAATCCAAATACCACCGGGACCGGTGAGATAGACATTGCCGTGTACGTCGATTTTCATACCGTCTGGCACTCCATCTTCCCCCTCTTCCTCAGCGAAAATCCGCCCGTTCGCAATTGTGCCATCAGACTGGACATCAAACACGCGGATGTGCATACGCTCGGTATCGTTAATATAAAGGATTGACTCGTCCAGTGAGAAACAGAGTCCATTCGGGCGATCAAAATCATCAACCAACAGTGTCACGGTTTGGCCGTCAGGTGAAAGGCGATAGACACCTTGAAAGTCAAGGTCTTGCTCCCCTTCAACGCCATAGTCGGCTGTTAGACCGTAGGGCGGATCGGAGAAATAGATGCTGCCATCTGATTTCACAATCACATCATTCGGACTGTTCAATCGCTTGCCTTCATAATGTGATGCGATGGTGACTACCGTTCCGTCTGCCTCGGTTCGCGAAACTCGGCGATTGGCATGTTCAGCCGTTACGAGCCTGCCCTGCTTATCGTAGGTCAGACCGTTGGATTTACCCGAAGGAACACGGAAGTTCGTGATGCCTTCTTCCGCCGTCCACTTTTTCATCTTATTTGCAGGGATATCACTAAAGAGCAGAAATTTGCCTTCAGCGTGCCAAACGGGTCCCTCTGTGAACTCACAGCCAGTTCCGAGTTGCTCCAGTTGGGCATCAGCATCAATCAGATCTAATAATTTTGGGGATCGAACATCAAGGCTCATATATGCCTCCTTTATCTTTAGTGCGCTAAGGCAACAGATATTCTACTTGCCATATCGCATCATAACTATGGTGAATTATGAAAATATATTGACACCTCTTTTGTAGGGGGCGCACCTTCCAAATCGCGACACGTCGGGAATCGGAGTTCCCTCCTACAACTCAAAAATGTCAAGTTAATTGTAAAATCCACCATAATGTGGAACGTGAGATGTAAAACGTGAAAGTTTGAGGTTATTATACGAAATACATGTGCGATAAATTATCACAGCCCTAATATTAATACAAGCAAAAAAAATGGTCAGCAAGCAAACAAATCATTGACAGAAATAATGGATAGAAAGTATAATTTCCTTGTCGGAGATGCAAACTGATGGTAATTCCAAGTCGGAAGTACGGAAGAGAAAAAGAAATGCGGGGGGTTGATGTGCCTGGGGCGACTCGAACGCCCAACCTTTAGCTCCGGAGGCTAACGCTCTATCCAGTTGAGCTACAGGCACATCTTGGATTGTAATAATAATGCACGTATTATAAATTGTCAAGCAAATTCTAGTGAGATGAATTTCTCGCTATTTTTGATGGCCGGGGAACTTTTGCAGAAGCACGAGTGTTCAATAAGATAAGAGAGCTTATCCCAACTTCCCAAGGAGGCAGCTAATATGAGACGTCCTTTCCAAAAAGTGTCAATTGTGGCACTTATGGTCTTATTTGCATTTAGTATAGGTTCTGATGTTTTTTCAAAAGGCTTCCGATCCAGTGGAAGAAGCTACGGTAGCAGAAGTTACAGCAGCAGTAGAAGTTATAGTAGTAGCCGAAATTACGGAACATCGTCGAGATCCTCCCGCAGCAGCTATTCCTCCTCACGATCTTACGGTAGTTCGTCGGTGCGTGCCAGCTCTCGAAGTAGGACAAGCACCAGCAGAAGCTACGGAAGTAGCACCGCTAGCTCATCACGACCGAGCGCAGCGCGGGCAAGCAGCGCAGTGCGGCAAAGACAAAGTGCCATGAGCAGTGCGAAAACTAGCTCGGCTGTTTCGACTAGGAACATGACGAGCAGTCAAAAGCGGTCACTGCAAGCGCAACAACGCAAGCAGACTCGAAACCTCAAGGCGGAAAATCGGAGTCTCAAGCGTCAGGTTAGACGGGCAGAGCGTGACACAGCCCGCGCACGTCGTGATGCGCGGATAGCACAGTCCCCAATTACCGTCAACAATTTCGGCATGTACTATCCAATGGCAGGCTACTCCATCTATAGCCTAACTGCCAGCATGGTATTCGCGAATATGATTTCGGGGATTTACTTCCACGATTACTATAATCACCGGCTCCACCATAGTTGGCTGTGGTACTATCACCACCCGAACTACGATCGTTCACACTGGTCGCGTGAGCGACAGATGGAATACGAAAAGTGGCGAGCCTACTATGACAGCCAAGGTATCAAGCCAGATTCGCGCTATGTCGACCCCGGCACAAATCGAGATGAAGACTACATCGATGCCCATGTTGAGAAAAATGCTGGCAAATTTTATGGCGAGAATGCCGAAGAAACGGTAACCGTTGAAGAGCTCCCTGATGAGGAGGCACTACGCAACATTGTCTTAGCAGGTGACAACCAAACAGCGTCGACATCAGCGACGCAAACACAATCTCAGCAGCAGGCACAACCACAGAAGATTGTCGTTCAGAAAAAGACCTCCGGTGGCACATGGTTCGTCCTTGTTTTTGGCAGCATTCTGATTATCGGTGTTGTCGTTTTGATAATGTACAATAAAGGCTACTTCTAGGGCAGTCCGACATAGTATGATCTCATAAGTCAAGATCATCCGCCGCAACACCTAAACCAAATTCTCAAATCACTCGTTTTATAGCAATACCGAGATGATAGGAGATTGCTTTGATATAAGTTAGTGACACGTTCCAGATTGGATAGAGGTAAAAGCAATGGGATTATTTCGCCGCAAATCGAGAGATACAGAACCTAAGCGGCACGAATTGGTGGATATTCCGCTTGGAAGCATGATTGAACTTTCTGATTCAATTACGTTCGAAATGAGCGACGCAGCTTCTCGCACATTTGAGTTGATAGAGCGGAAGAAGTATGAAGGCGGCAGTTTGCTGCGCTACATGTATCGGCTTGAGGATGAAGATGATGTAGTAGTTTTGGGGGTAGATCGGGTTGGTGGCACAAACGAACATGAGATTTCTCGCTGGATTATTGACGGCGAAGAAGAGTTAACTGAAGATCTTCCCGATACAATCACGCTTCACTACCCCGACCCTGACGACGAAGATGCAGAAATTTTGGTTGAATACGTGCGCCAGGAGATCGTCCCAGCGGAGATGACCGTTGTAAATCTGCTAGAGATGGAAACCTTCGAAGCAGAGTTGCACGAATACACAAGCGAAGATGATGAGATGATGTCTGTTGAACTAGTTGGGAATTGGCTGACGTTCTACGTTGGCGAGTCGATTTCCCTATCGGATGTCAACATCTATCCCGCCGAGGATGATGAGGAAGAATATATGTAGCTATGTCAATCTTCTGAAGACTACGCCCCGTCGGAAGGTTGCGAATTGTTCTCATTGCACATACGCACTATTGCATGGGAAAGGGCAATCCTATGAACTTCAAAAACTTTTGCGCGCTTTTTTTGCTCTCAATAGCGTCGGTCTATTTTATTTGTCCGGTGCAATGTGCAGCAATCGGGGAAGCAGATGGATGTACTCCCTCCGATACGACCTCGATCTATCAGCGACATCCGAGCGATCCCCCAACTACGCTTGAAGCGACTCAGGCAACCTGTTGTAGCACTGAAGATGAATCAACATCTACCCATGAAAACCGAGAGGAGAGGGGGCAGCATTGTTGCTTCAATCAATGGGAATTGCTTGGCGATAGCGAACCTCAACTCTCCACGCAAGTACAGAAGAACACATTCTCGTTTGTTGTCCTATTCCCCGCTACATCTAAAGTTTGTTCTATCTCCGGATCTGCGACTGCACATCTTCAACTCTCCTACAACCCCTACACGGTTCCGCTCACTCCGCAGCGGTCACCTCGTGCACCTCCGTTTTCTCTCGCCTAATTTTCCTATACACATTTTTTCTGAATCTGAAATGTATTGATCGGTCTGTGTATCTGTGCATCCATGCTCCAGTGCCGCCGGTCTAACTGCGATTATTTTTCATTCATAACGGAGGTCATTCTCATGCTATCCAGATTTTTCAACCACCAAATCCTATCCATACTGATCGTTGTGCTTTTACTGATGACTATTGGCTGCGGCAGCAAAACCGTTGTCCTCACTAATTCACAAGATCATCCGGCAAATCCCGACAGCAAACATGGAACTGCTCCTTCTCACGCCAATATGGCAATGGCAGAGATGCACGAAGCTGGTAGGCAGCATAGCAGCGGTGAACTCTCACCCAACGGCGCGCAAGCGTTGGGGACAATGCTTGATGCCTATCTCGACATCGGAAATCAACTGGCGTCGGACACGATGGACGATGTCAACGCTAAAGCACAGGCGATGCTTGAAGCCTTTCACACGATCAAAGGTGAAACTCCTACTGACCTGTGGAATGCTCACGAATCTCATACCAAAACAATCCACGACACGGGACATCAACTTGGCGATCTTTCGGACATTAAAGCTGCACGAATCGCCTACGGCTCACTGAGCGATAGTTTCAAGCATTTTATTGCCGCCGTGGGTGTGCCAGCCAGTTACAAGCAACCGATATACAGCTATGTCTGCGGGATGGCACCCGATGTCCCTGAAGCAGGGATTTGGCTCCAAACCGAGGGTCCCGTTCGGAATCCGTATTTCGGCAGTGCGATGCTCAGATGCCACAGTACAAAAACGCAGATGTCTGTCGAAAGTACCGATATGTCTGGTGATAAGGGCATGGAATCGCACAAACATAGCCATTGACACAGGTAAGGAGTTAGACAAATGCAAGCGAAAATGAGATACGCCGCGATATTTTGCGCGGCGTTATCCATCCTGACAGGATGCGCCGGTGTATCCAAAGAGATGGCTTTCAGTGAGGTTCAACAACAAGTAGATGAGCGTATCGGCACGTCTATTAATTGGAATCAGGACGAGGCTTCGGCCGATCAAACAGAACAGATGATTAAGGAATTGTTGGAGGAGCCGCTGAACGCCGATACTGCGGTGCAGATTGCGCTGCTACACAACCGTCGTCTACAAGCGACCTATGAAGAAATCGGCATCGCACAAGCTGCTATCGTTGAGGCCGGTACTGTTTCTAATCCCACTTTTCACGGGGGTGCGGTGCTTGGGCTTTCCACTGATCCAATGACAGCACACCCCGCTCATGATCATTATGTTCTTGAAATTGAGATGGATTTTCTCTCTATGCTGCACGCCTCAATACGAAAGTCAGCAGCAGCATCCGAATTCGAGGGGGCAAAACTTCGTGTGACGGCTGCCGTGATGGATTTGGCAGGACAGACGCGGATGACGTTTTATCGCGTTCAAGCCGAGAACCAGACATTGGAAATGTTCCGTCAGATTGTTCTAGCAACCGAAGCAGGATACGAATTCACTCGTAAAATTCACGATGCCGGAAATATCCCTGATTTAGATTTGTTGCTTGCGCGTGCGCTCTATGAGCGATCAAAGCTGGCACTAACCGTGGCAGAAGATACGCTTGCCGATAGCCGCGAAGAACTCAACCGGTTGATGGGAATGTGGGGCGAAGAGACAGCTTGGATAGTTGAATCCCGGCTACCGGAGATCCCCAGCGAACCCCAGGCACTAGATGACGTTGAGAAGGTTGCCATCGAAAATAGCATAGATCTCGCCATAGCACGAGCGGGCATTGTATCAATTGGGAGACAACTCGGCGTAGCTAAAACGATGGCATTAGTGCCGCACTTAGATATTGGTGGGGAGCTTGAGAATGAGGCGGGGGCCTGGAGAGCAGGTCCCATACTAGGATTTGAGATTCCGGTGTTTGATCGGAATCAGGGGCAGCGAGCAGCAGTAGCAGCAGAATTACGTCGCCGACAGAAGGAGTATTACGCGCTGGCGATTGAGATTCGTTCTGTGGTCCGGGCGGCACAACGTCGTCTTTCGACCGCTCGACAGACAGCTCTGTTTTATCAGAACGAGATGCTGCCCCTCCAAGAGCAGATTCTTGAACAGACACAACTACAGTACAATGCAATGCAGATTGGTACACCACGACTGCTGCTGGCAAAACAGCAGCAGATCGACGCCGGTCGAGAGTATATCCAAGCGCTCTACAATTATCATGTTGCCCAAACCAAGTTCGATCAGATTATCAACGGCAGATTAGGCTTAGATACAGGGGATGTATCCTTGTCAGGCGGGAACGACGCTGTTAGACACCTCGACAACGCGGGTGCAGAAGGAGGACATTAGAATGAATCGAAGAGACATGCTAAAAACAGGGGCGGTGGCTGGGGGGATCGTTGCCCTCGGAGCAGCTAAATCAAACGCAGCCGAATCCCAGTGGGATAAATCCTATTCCGGGGTTGCACAACAGCCAGCGTTAGCGCCCGGGCAACCCGGTAAGGATTATACGTCGGTCATCACGCCGAACATCTCCTCTTTGCCGTGGAAGATTGTTGATGACGTCAAAGTTTTTCACCTTGTCGCAGAGGAGGTATGGCACAGCTTTGCTTCCGGTTTGAAGGCGAAGTGCTGGGGTTACAATGGACGGGTTCACGGTCCAACTATTGAGGCGGTCGAGGGAGAACGTATTCGTATCTACGTCACCAACAAGCTCAAAGCCCCTACGTCTGTCCACTGGCATGGGGTGTTTCTACCGAACGGCATGGACGGTGTTGGGGGCTTAAATCAGCGCGCAATCCAACCGGGTGAGACTTTCAAATACGAGTGGACGGTACGCCAATCAGGGACATTTATGTACCACTCCCACCACGACGAAATGACACAGATGGGGATGGGCATGATGGGAATGCTTGTTTTCCATCCGAGGCAGCCTTCGCCTGACTACAAGGTCGATCGAGACTTCGCTATCATGTTGAGCGAGTGGCGGATTGATCCGGGAACCTCTACGCCCAATCCTAACGAGATGAACGACTTCAACGTCCTGACGATGAATGCGAAGTGTTATCCAGGAACCGAGCCGTTAGTCGCCAAAATGGGCGATCGAGTGCGGATTCGCTTCGGCAATCTCTCAGCGATGGACCATCATTCGATTCACCTGCACGGACATTACTTTAAAATTACCGCCACCAATGGTGGGAGGATTCCGGCGGCGGCGCAGCATCCCGGGAGCACTCTTTTTGTCCCCGTTGGTGACACCCAGGATATAGAGTTTATCGCTAGCGAGCCGGGAGACTGGGCTATCCACTGCCACATGACCCATCACGTCATGAATCAGATGGGGCACGATTTTCCAAATATTGTGGGTATTGAGAGAAACGGGTTCGATCAAAAAGTTCGGCAACTGCTGCCGGCTTATATGACAATGGGAGAACACGGCATGGGCGAGCATGGGGTTCATGTTGAAGCGGGACACATGGAAGTGCCAAAGAATAGCATCCCGATGGTTGGTGCACGGGGCCCCTTTGATTACATCACAATGGGAGGCATGTTTACCCTCCTAAAGGTCCGGGCACAGCTTACCAACTATGATGATCCGGGATGGTATGAACATCCTCCGGGCACAGTTGCGGACGTTGCTTCAGCGGATGAGCTTCGGCGCGATTTAGGAAAGACGCGTCCAGGTTAGGAGCCGAGGTTATTTTTCCTCGCTTCTCTTGACAGTCAATATATGTGCCAGTTATACTGATGGAAAGAACAGTTTAGGAGGATGAAGACCGATGAAATTCAAAGCCGTTGCATTTTGCCGGATCGCTCTTTTGAGCGTGTTGGCAGCTATCTTGGTCACTGTGGCTTGGGCGGAGGAAACAGCCCTGCCCAGTGAGAAATTAGCAACCATTTTTCCAGATGCGGCAAACTTCGTTGAGAAGAAGGCAGAACTGACGCCTGAACAAGCTGCTTCCATCGAAGAGGAGATTGGACCAAAACTGCATCCCAAAGATCTTAAACCGACGTTCCACATAGCTTTCAATGAAAATAAAAAGCCGATCGGGTTAGCTTTGTTTGTAGATGTCAAGGGACCGAACGGTCTTATCAGCGGTGTTGTAGGACTGGATATGACGGGCAAGGTGGTCAAAGTCAACCTCCATACACACAGTGAAGCGGGTCGCATCGCTGATGACAAATTTCTCAAACAGTTTAGCGGCAAGGGGATTGAAGATAAGTTCACAGTCGGCGAAGATGTTGAACCATTCCCCGGAGAGCGGGAAGCCTCGCAGGCTGTTGCACTTATGCCGAAAAAAACGCTCGCTATTAGTTATACTCTGTTTTTAAAAAGACCGGAGGAGGATGTACCAGAAACGTATGAACCGGAAGACTTGAAAGAGGTCATGGCAATGATGAAGGATGAGTATGACCTCATCCGGGTGTATATCCAAGAGGGAGCGGGATCAAAGGATAGTGAGAAAGCAACAGCGGTGAGAGCGGCGCAACAACTTGGCAGGTACGCCAAATTAATCGCCGATTTCGAACCTCCGAAGAATCCAAACAGTACAGAGGAATACGCATACCTTCAGAAACAGTTCCACAATGCCATCCAAGAATTTGCCCAGACCCTCGAAGCGGAGGGTATCTCTGAGAAAACCCAGCAGCAGTGGCAAGAGATCATCGATTTAGCCGACCAAGCACATCTCCGTTTCAGTGTGGAAGAGATTGATCTCGATGAGGACTTAAATTAGGAGGGATTGATATGGGAACGGGTCCAGAAGATGGGCAGAAACGACGCACATTTTTTAAGGTGTGTATGACAGCCATCGGTGGTCTCCTAAGCCTAGCGATGGGTGTACCGCTAATCGGATTTGCCATTTCACCAGCCTTTAGGAAAGCGTCAAAGAAATGGGTGGATCTCGGCATCGTCGATCTGTTGAAGGGAAGCCGCTACAAGAAGGTCAACTATACGTTTAACGCCAAAGACGGTTGGGTTGAAACAGATAAACGACGCTCTGTTTATGTGACAGATCAAGGGGATGGAAATTTCGTGGTCTATTCGCGGGTCTGTTCCCACCTCGGCTGCCTTGTACGATGGGATGAGGAGAAGGATCAGTTCTTCTGCCCCTGTCACGGTGCGGTGTTCGATAGTACCGGAAATGTGGTAGCGGGGCCTCCACCCCGTCCGATGGATAAATTGCCGGTTAAAGTGGAAGATGGTATCCTGTATGTAAAGGAGTCTTGATACCTTTTCTACACGTTAAATCGTATGGTCAAAACATCGCCATCCGAAACCGTATAATCTTTTCCCTCAAGCCGTAGTAACCCGTTGTCCCGTGCTTTTGTCAGGCTCCCACATTCCACCAAATCGGTCCAGTGGATGGTTTCCGCCCGGATAAATCCGCGTGCCATGTCGGTATGGATTGACCCCGCCGCATCCAGTGCGGTCATGCCTGCCTTAAGCGTCCAAGCTCGCAACTCATCCGACACGACGGTAAAAAATGTTACCAGTCCAAGCGTGCGGTACGAGGCATCAATTACCCGTGCCAAAGCAGATTGATTAAGTCCCATTTCATCCCTGAAGAGTTCCGCTTCGTCCGCATCCAGCCGCGTCAACTCCATCTCCAATCTTGCAGAAAGTGTAAGGATCTCCATCTCCCGTTCAGAAGTTGGAAAACTGGCGGCCATCTGCTTTGCGCTATCCAATTCATCTTCACCAATGTTGAAAATCAGTAACAACGGCTTCTGCGTTAAGAATCCGTAACCGCGGATTGCTCGCTCATCTTCAGGCGAAAGTGATAGCTCTCGAATGGCAGTGCCTCCCTCTAACGCATCCTTACATCGTTCCAACACCGCGCGTTCGTGTTCCAACGCCGGAATTTTCTGCGTTCGAAGTTCCCGATCAAGCCGACTTAAACGATTGTCGATAATTCCCAAATCTGCAAAGGCAAGTTCAATATCAATGGTTTCGATATCCCTCTCTGGATCTACGTCACCGTCAACGTGCGGGACGGCGTCATCTTCAAATACACGCACGATGTGTGCAAGCGCGTCAACTTCACGGAGTTCGGCAATAACTCCCGTTTCCAATCCTTCGAGCGCGATCTCACCTTTGGAAACGCCAGCGATATCCACATAATCAATGCTTGTTGGAGTTATCCGCTTCGGGATGAATACCTCCGCCAATGCTGCCAATCGCTCGTCGGGAACCCTTACCGAACCGACGTTCCATCCCTTTTTGGTCGCGTAGGTTCCAGTTTCTGCCTCGGATTGCGTCAGCGCATTGAAAAGGGACGTTTTTCCAACATAAGGGAGCCCGACCATACCAATTTTCATTCATGAAACCCGCTTTCTACGTGTCTGTCGATGATGGAATAAGAACTGTAAAATGTCAGGAAAGTTGACTTGATTTTCAGAGTAGGGTACAATTGCCCCCACTTAAAAACTATACTAAGATAGGGAGAACAGATGAGATTTCAAGAGAAATCCGTTATCGTAACGGGAGGGGCTTCGGGCATTGGAAAAGCAACTGCCCAACAGTTCGCCTCCGAAGGGGCAAATGTTATCATCGCTGACGTTGCCCCTGATGGTCAAGCCGTTGCACAACAGATTAGCCAGGAAACCAAAAAGCGTGTATCTTTTATTCAGGCCGATGTTTCAAAAGCAGCCGATGCAGACCACCTCATCGAAGAAACCCTTCGCCAACACGGTAGGTTAGACATCCTTCATAATAACGCAGGGATTATGGTGGTCGGGGATGTTACCACTATACCGGAATCCGAATGGGATAGGTGCATCGATATTAACCTGAAGAGTGTGTACCTCGTGTCCAAATACGCTATCCCGGCGATGCAACAGACAGACGGTGGCGTGATTATCAACACGGCTTCCACCGCCGGAATATCAGGCGGAAGTGGTTATGCGGTTTATGGTGCGTCAAAGGCAGCCATTATTCTTCTGACGCAGTGCATGGCGTTAGATTTCGCAAAACACAACATCCGCGTTAATGCTGTCTGCCCCGGACCAACGGCGACACCGATGATTCTACCATCTGACACAGACCGAGAGCAGGCGCTTGAACGCTGGGCGCAGGAGTTGCCGATTGGACGTGCGGGTGAACCGATAGACACCGCCAAAGCGGTCGCTTATCTGGCATCTGATGATGCGTCGTTCGTTACTGGCAGTGCGTTTGTCGTCGATGGTGGACGTTTGCTAACGGGTATCGGACAGCGTATAGCGGTTGAGGTCTAATCGGTGTGGAAGATTGAATAGTTTCATCCAATTCAACCTCGATTCGCCCTTGCGGGAAACGGACTTAAGGACGGCCGAGGAGGATGTAGTTCCTTAAGGAATTTCCCTTGAAATGAGCGCTTACCTGCTGTTTCGGATTTTTTATCGAGCAGCGCAGGAGCGGCTATCCCAATGCGAATTCAACATTCACTGGATGCGGAATAACACCTGACTTATATCCACGTTCCATCAATTCTCTGACCCCCGCCCTACCTTTTTCACCGTAGTCGAGTGTGTAGTCGTTCACATACATGCTAACGAATCGGTCTGCCAGTTCCGTCTCCATATCACGGGCATAGTTCATGGCGTAATCCAGTCCCTTTTCCCGATCCCCAAGCGAGTACTCAATGCTCTGTTTGATCAGTGAGGTGATGCGCCGGATCTTCTCCGTTCCAAGATCGCGGCGGATGGCATTGGCTCCAAGGGGCAGCGGCAATCCGGTCTCCTCATACCACCATTCTCCGAGATCAACCACCTTATGTAGCCCTGCGCGTGCGTAGGTTAGCTGGCCCTCGTGGATAATCAAGCCCGCGTCTGCGTTGCCCTCCTGCACATACGGCAAAATCTGATCAAATGGAACAACTTCGGGATCAAAATCGGGTTGGCACAGACGCAATGTCAGATAGGCTGTCGTCATCCTGCCGGGTATCGCGATTTTTTTACCGGCAAGGGCTTCCCGCTGCATTGGCTCTTTTGATACGACGAGGGGACCATACCGATCGCCGATACTTGCCCCACAAGGCATAAGCGCGTAGTGATTAGCAACGTAGGCATAAGCGTGGACAGATATAGCAGTTACCTCCAACTCTCCGTTGACCGCCCGTTGGTTTAAGCTTTCGATATCCTCAGCGACTTGGACAATTTCAAAACCATCGGTTGGGATTAGCCCATTGGCGAGGGGATAAAACATAAAGGCGTCATCAGAATCAGGGCTATGACCAATACGAATTTTTTCAGGTTGTGACATCAATTTCTCCCATTCCGGGTTGAGGTTGACGCAGTGTGGAAGTTGACATGCGCTCACCTCACAGGAATTTCGCTTGGATTATATTAGTAATAGTTATTAAGTCGTCATCAGAACAGGGCGCACACTAAATCAGGATAGGTGTGATAGTCAAATAGAAATTGCTTCCAGCAGCCGTCTGTCTTCTATCAACTTATTTCCATTATTCTCTTTTCCCGATCTAATTTTCCTTGCAATTCCATAAACGATTATGTATAATTAACCCTTGTTGCATTATAATACGTTGCCAGCGATTTTTTGCACAATGATCTCCCGTAGCTCAGCTGGTAGAGCAGGTGGCTGTTAACCACTTTGTCGGCGGTTCGAGTCCGTCCGGGAGAGTTATTATAAGCCCTGTTCGGCGTTCTGCCGAATGGGGCTTTTTTTTATTCACCCACCGCCATTGTTGACGGGGGACAGAGATCGAGTGTCGTCACCGTGAGAAAGTTGTACAATCTGTTCTGTTGGCGATAATCTCCTTTGCAGCGGCAAGGCGAAGTGGAACACAGACCCCTCGCCGGCGGTACTGTCGACCCATATCCTTCCACCGTGTTGCAACAGAATGTGTTTGGCAATTGCAAGTCCTAGTCCTGTGCCTCCCATTTCCCGCGAACGTCCTTTATCCACCCGATAGAATCGCTCAAAGATTCGGGGGAGTGCCTCGGTAGGAATACCGATTCCGGTATCTCGCGCATGAACGACAACTTCAGATTCGTTGGCTTCAGCAGAGATTGTGATGCTGCCACCCGCCGGGGTATACTTAATCGCGTTTTCAATTAAGTTTGCGAGCACCTGTCCGATGAGCTGTCTATCCGCAAACACAGCGGGTATATGTTCAGGCACCCGCCACTCAAATGTCAAATCAGCTTCCTCAAATACGGGTTCAAAGAGGGTTAGGAGAGTTCCCTGAAATTCGTCAATTTCGCAAGGCTGTAGTTTGAGTTTGACTTCGCCAGATTCAAGCTGAGACAGGTCAAGCAGATCCGACACCAGCTGCGAAAGCCGTGCGGACTGCTGTAGGATCTTCTCGATAAACCGCTCGTTAGCGTCACTATCCTCCAAAGCACCGTTGAGAAGCGTCTCCGCATAACCGTGAATCGAGGTCAGCGGAACCCGCATCTCGTGCGCGACGTTGGCGACGAAATCTGACCGAATCCGTTCCAGTTTTCTTAACTGACTCACGTCGTGGAGGCTGACCAGATATTCTCCTCCAACAGGAACAATGATGACTTCCGTCTCGCGCTCAGTGCTCCCAACGAGATTGATTTCTGCAAATCCCGCCTTTCCTGTTTGCCTCACCTGTATTAGGAGTCGTTCCAAAGCCGGTTCAGGAACACTTTCAGTCAAGGAAAGCACCTGATAATGGATAGGGAAGTCCAGCATTGTCATCGCTGCGGCATTGGCGTACGTGATAGCAAACTGTGAATCGATTAACAGAACCCCTTCAACCATCCTTGACAGTATACTGTCCCTTAGATTGCGCTCACGGGAAATTTCATGAATCTGTGTTTCGATCCGATTCGCCATCTGATTAAAATGATTCGACAATTCCCCGAACTGGCCGGACGCAGCAACTGAAACACGCGAGTTCAATTGACCAGTCGCAAGTGATTTTGTGGCTTGGGTCAAATCTCGAATCGGTTTTCTAGCAACATTAGTGGCGACAATGCCGACGAAAATCGCAAAACCAATTCCGGCGCAGATTGTCAATAGCAGGAGCCATCTGAATTGGACAGTAGGTGTGCCAATCTCCGTCGTGGGTAGTGCAACCCGGCAGACACCCACCAGCTCCCCCTGACGAATCAAGGGCAAGGCAAGATAACGAAATGTGGTCTTGAGGGCATCATCATTTCGTTCGACGAGCCCAATTCCACTCACCAAAGCCTCTCGCACCTCGGGTTGATTTCGGTGATTATCCATATCCTGTAACTGCTGCCCATCACGTTGGGTATCTCCCCACACAATCCCATCATGTCCAATAAATGTGAGACGGACTCCACTAGCAACTCCCAACCGATCTACAATCCTATCCACGCCCTCGTAATCAAGCCTATCAGGCAGCTTGTCTAGCAGAAATTCCCGGCTCAGATTTGCTTGCATGGTTAATTCGTCCGTGATTCGCTCACTCAAGTTCTGTTTGGTCGAATAATCCAGATAGGCATAAATCGCCAGCACGATAAGCAGCACAATTCCTACGTAGTTCAAAATCAGTTTAGTGTGTAGGTTCATTGGAATCACTTTGCGGATACTGAGAGTTACTCTTACAGTATTTTGCTGTATATTGCGAGCAGTACAATCAGAAAATTTTACGCGATAGCACCGGCTTCAGCAGATCAACACATCTGTTCGGAAATATTACCATGAAGTCGACATAGTGTCAACACAGCCTCTATGATTGAGTCTTGCATGCGTAGATGGTCGGACGCATCATGCACGTGCGGCTACAGAAACCTGTGCAAGTCCAATCCCGTTCCGAGGCTTCGCTGATAAGTCGGAATCCTCGGCTGCCCCCGGACGTGACTGGCGATGCTCCGGTTGTTATACCAATTCTGATGAGGAATAATGCACTGTTGAAATGTGAAACGTGAGGCATGAAACGTAAATCAGTTCATTGGGTAATTATTGAACTAATCAATCGGTGAACTCATGAACAACTGTAGTTTCTTGTAAGTTTCCCCGAATGATGCGACATAATTATTCAGAAACGGTATTAAGTAGGGTAGATTACACCAGTACCAACAAGGTGACATGAATCAAAATGGAAGACTAAATTTACCCGCTCGCACACAAGAATTTGATAGACTTTTTGCTCTGTATTATGTTAAGATGTAGGATTAAATCAGTAATTCCACAATGCAGCGCTTTAATAGAAAGTGAGTCACAACAGAGATGAATAATTCCCCCACCGAACTGGAACAGGTCCTGAGAGAAGAAATCGAAGGTGAGGTGCGCTTCGATGCGTATTCCAAAGTCTTATATAGTACCGACGCAAGTCTTTACCAGATGGAGCCCATCGGTGTTGTCATCCCTCGGCATAAAGAAGACGTAACAAAGACGATCCAGATCGCTTATGACCGCAACGTACCGATTCTGCCTCGCGGCGGTGGAACAAGTTTGGCGGGCCAGACAGTTGGGCAAGCAGTTGTCATTGACATGTCCAAATATATGAATGAGATTATTGAAGTCAACGTCGAGGAACACTGGGCACGGGTACAACCCGGCGTTGTCATTGACGAATTGAACCATTATCTCAATCCGCACAACCTGATGTACTCCGCTGACGTGGCAACAAGCAGCCGTGCAAATATCGGTGGTACAATTGGCAACAATTCAGCGGGGGCGCATTCTCTGATTTATGGTAAAACCATTGACCACACGATGTCGCTGGACCTGCGGTTATCCGACGGGGAAGCGATTTTTGTTGAACCAATCTCGATAGATGCGCTTGCGGCGAAGCAGCAAGGAGTTTCCCGCGAGAGCCATATCTATCGAGAGATATGTCGAATCGCGGCGGCAAATGAAGATGAGATTCGGAAACAATTTCCACGGGTACTACGTCGCGTTGCCGGATACAACCTTGATGAGTTCATCACTGACGCCGGATCAAGGGATCTAACACCCTATCGCAGAGATGGCTGCGACGCGGAACACCCCTTCAGTCTTGCGAAAATCATTGTCGGATCAGAGGGAACGCTTGCAACAACGGTCGAAGCAAAGGTGAACCTCGTACCAACCCCGAAAATGACTGCGCTCAATGTGATTCACTTCCATACATTGATCGAATCAATGGAGGCGATGCAGCCCATCCTCGAATGCAACCCAACCGCCGTTGAACTAATCGACAAGACCATCATTGATATGACAAAACAGTCGTTGGAGTTTTCTCGTATCAGTACCTTTATCCAAGGCAGTCCGGGAGCGATTCTTGCGGTGGAATTCTACGGCGAATCAGAAGATGAACTGTTTGATCAACTTGACGGTCTCGAACGGAAGATGAAATCGGTTGGGCTTGGGTACGCCTTTGTGCGCTGCATGACGGCAGAGGAAAAGACGCGGGTATGGGATACGCGGAAGGCGGGATTGGGCTTGCTCATGGGCGCGAGAAGCGACTATAAACCGGTCGGGTTTGTTGAGGATGCAGCGGTTTCGATTGAGAATCTTCCTGAATATGTTCGCCGTTTCGCTAAAATTGTGGAAGATCACGACACAACGGCTTCTTACTATGCACATGCCAGCGTTGGATTGCTGCACAATCGGCCTGTAATTAATCTCAAAAAGGAAGAGGATATTCAGAAGATGCATTCGATCGCTCAACATGTCCGAGATCTGTTAATGGAACTCGGGGGAGCGATGAGTGGCGAGCACGGCGATGGACTGGTACGAAGCGAATGGATCGAGAGCATGTTCGGTTCCCAGATTTATCAGGCATTCCGCGAAGTTAAGGCTGCATTTGATCCGACAGGCATCATGAACCCAGGCAAGATTATCGATCCGCCGCCGATGACGGAAAATCTGCGATTTGGTCCTGCATACAACGCGATTAAGATCGACACTTATTTCGACTTTTCAAGTCAGGGCGGATTCGGTGGTGCTATCGAGATGTGCAACGGCGTTGGCGCGTGTCGTAAGAAGCTCACCGGCACAATGTGTCCCTCCTACATGGCTACGCTGGAGGAGGAGCACTCAACGCGCGGTCGCGCAAATGCGCTGAGGAATGTGCTTTCTGGAACACTGCCACATGACCACTTCAAGGAAAAACGGCTCTATGAGGTGTTAGATCTCTGCTTGGAATGTAAAGCTTGCAAAGCAGAGTGTCCCTCCAACGTGGATATGGCGAAACTGAAATACGAATTCCTCGCGCACTACTACAAGGAAAACGGTCTTCCGTTGCGAAATCGGTTGTTCGGCAATATCGCTGCACTTAGCGCAATTGGATCCGCATTTGCACCGATGTCGAATTGGTTTATGAATAGCGGCATCTCTAAGTGGGCAATGGAAAAGTTCACAGGAATCGATCGACGTAGGTCGCTGCCAAACTTTGTTCGCGAGACATTCGAGAAATGGTTTCAGGCGCATCAAGATTCCGATACCGAAGAACGGCAGGAACCAAGAAAGCAGGTTGTTCTTTTTCACGACACCTTCATGAATTATAACTACCCCAGTATTGGAAAGGCTGCTACCGCAGTACTTGAAGCTGCGGGGTTTGAGGTTATCCTACCAGAAAAGCGGTGTTGCGGTCGTCCAATGATCTCTAAGGGAATGCTTGAAGATGCAATTGAGAATGCACGTTATAACGTCGAGCGCCTCCTACCTTACGCCGCCAGAGGGATTCCCATCGTCGGTTGTGAACCAAGTTGCTTACTCGCGTTACGCGACGATTATGTGGATCTCATCCCCGGTGCGGATACAGATCTTGTAGCGCAACACACATTCATGCTTGAGGAGTTCCTGCTTTCGCTCCATGAGAAAGGGGAACTAGATCTCCAGTTTGGGTATACAGAGAAAGAGATCTTGTTGCACGGACATTGTCATCAGAAAGCCATCGTTGGCGTGAAACCGTCGGAGCAGGTCTTGAGTTTGCCACCGGGGTATAACGTGAATGTTGTGGATTCCGGGTGTTGTGGCATGGCAGGCTCATTCGGCTATGAAGCCGAACACTACGACGTATCAATGCAGGTTGGGGAGCGTCAATTATTCAAGGCAATCAAGGAGCAGGACGGCGATTTTGAGGTGGCGGTGGCGGGAGTCTCTTGCCGCGAGCAGGTGAAGCAGGGAACGGGCAAAGAGGCAAGGCATCTGATTGAGGTTTTGGCCGATGCGATACGTGATGCGTGAAACGTGATAAAGCCCTGGGGTGTTATTGCACACAACGGAAAACGTAATCATAGGTTGTGTTCATGAGTAAAAGCCTAAAGCGATGGGCGACGCAGAAGGCTTGTGATGAAGCAGTCATCATCATAGAGATATAGACGCCACTCCCAAACATTTCCAGTCATGTCATACAAATCATACCCGTTCGCGGAATACTTACCAATCTTGGAGATTTGCTGATGTCATGATAATCTTCGCACTTTATAGTACCATTTCGATTAGTCCACGGCTCTTTTTATCGAGAACCTCCAGGTTGGAGATCTCAAAACGGTTGCCGTCCACATCAAGGAGCAGGAGCCGCCGGTCTGTAATCCATTGTGCATTCTCAGAGACGTTGCGCACGACAAACTCCCGATCACCCCGATCAGTCTGAACCTCCCAATAGGAGACACCAAACTCGCTCCTAAGTGAGTCAATCTGCTTGATAATGGCGGTCATATATCGGTGTTCAATCTCTTCCTTGACCATGCGCTGAGATACCGCATCCAGATCGATTGGATCCTCAACCGTACAGATTACCTCATTCTTTTCGTCGAGTAGGCAGATGTATCTATCAGGTTGAGAAAGCGGGGCAGCACACACAACTCGAACCTTCAGGTAGGAGCGATCCCCCTCAATTGTCAGGCGTAATACCCAAGGTGGTTCACGGAACAAGCGGATAGCCTCCGGCTTAACCTGCTCCGGATGGGTTACTTGGATAGGGGTGATCGTCTTCTCCGTTTTTGCGCGTCCATTCTCAATGGGTGTCTCGTTCTGTTTTTCTTCAGATGTCATTACATTCTCCGATAGATTGACCTAAGTTCCTACCCAAATATATCTGTCGCCATACGATTCGGCAAACATTGTACCACGGGTGTTATTGTGTAATTCAGTTAGCTCCGGCAGGGAAGCAGGAACTCTCATTATACAGGGTGCCGTATAAAAAAGTCAAACGGCTTTGGCATGATGCAAGGGCTGTTCAGTTTTAGGCTTTTTACCCATTTTGTTTGAAAAGTCGGAGTCGGAAAGTTACTCCTAGAGCGAAGGGGCGGGATTCGGAAATCCCTACCCGATAAATCGGGAGGCAACCACCTACACAAAAACTATGGTGAACTTTGGAATTACTTGAACACTCTGTACCGGCGCAGTTACAAACAGCGCCTACCAAACATCGGGAGCGAAAGTGTCTACATATTTTGATAATTCACCATAAATGACCCTAGGCATGATGCGGTCATTCATCATCGTCGTCCGAATCTTCCTCCGAATCAGCCTTCCCACCACCAACCGCCATAACTGCTGTTGTTGCCTGCTGGGTCTGAACAAGTTTGTAGAAGATGCCCTTCCGAGCCATCAATTCGGCATGTGACCCGCCTTCAGCAATTTTTCCATCGTCCAGCACAACTAACCGGTCTGCGTTGCGTAGCGTTGAGAGCCGGTGAGCAATAGCAAAGGTAGTTCGCCCCTTGACGAGCCGTGCGATGGCTATCTGAATCTTCTTCTCGGTCGGTGTGTCGAGCGAAGATGTCGCTTCATCAAGGATCAGAATTTTCGGGTCATGGAGGATGGCACGTGCAATAGCAATACGCTGCTTTTCTCCTCCCGATAGTTTCCCACCGTGCTCACCAACTTTCGTGTCATAGCCGTCCGGCTTGGCAACGATAAATTCATGCGCTTCAGCTGCTATTGCTGCGCGAATCACCTCGTCAAGGGTTGCGTCCGGCTTCCCGTAGCGGATATTTTCGGCAATCGTAACATTAAACAGCGTTGGTTCCTGATGGACCATACCTATCTGGGAACGCAAGTCTTCCAAGCGGATGTCTCGAATATCCTCGCCATCGACATCTAAACGACCTCGGTTGATATCATAGAATCGGCAGATAAGGTTGATGAACGTGCTTTTGCCGACACCCGATTTGCCTACCAGACCGATCATTTCACCGGGCGCCACTTCAAGGTCAATGCCTTTGAGAATAGGTTTACCCGGATCGTAGCCAAAGGTAACATCTCTGAAGGATACCCGCCCTTCGATTTGGGGCATTGGCTTCGCGTTTGGCGCGTCGAAAGGTTCCATGGGGGTATCCATGACCTCAAAGATTCGTTCCGCACCGGCATAGGCATGAATCATAAAGTTGTAGTAGTCACCAAACCATTTGAGAGGACGGTAGAACATCCACAGGTAACTGATGAACGCCGTCAATTGGCCGAGTGTCAATTCGCCACCGAGAATCTGTCTTCCCCCAAAATACCAGACAAAAAACACACCGAAACTCATCAGAAAATTGGTGACTGTGAAGAAGACGAACCAGGCTCGATCTGCGCTAACGCTGACCTGTCGTAATTCGTCGTTCCGCTGATTAAATCGAATGCCTTCACGCTTTTCTTGGGCAAACGCTTTGACCAATCGAATGCCGGTAATTGACTCGTTCAAATGCGCCGAAAATCGTCCCCATTTGATAGACCAACGACGCCAGTAACGCTCCATACGATTCCAGATCAATGCCCCACCCACGACAATGAACGGTACGGGGAGCAGCACGTAGAGCGTGAGGAGCCAGCTTTTGTATAAGAGCATCCCTAAGATGCCCAGCAGTAATAACGCGTTCGACAAGATGAAAGGAAGGTCAAAGGTCATATACTCCTCCAGCAGGTCCGCGTCATTCGTCATTCGGGAGATTAGAGATCCAACCTTTCGCTTATCATAAAACCTCAGGGGTGTGAACTGTAGTACACGATACAACTCGGCACGGATGTCTTCCGCCGCTCGAAACCCGAGCCAACTGCTTATCGCTGTACGGCCCACCTGGGAAATCCACATCAAGAGTCGAATCCCCAATAGTGCCAATACAAACCAGACCAGAAGCCCAAAGTTTGCTTTCGGTGTGAGTACATCATCAATAATATGTTCTGTGATAAGGGGCGGCAGTAGATCTATTAGCGCAGCAGCCGTGGTGATTACAAAAACGAGTATGAGTTGAAGATAGTACGGTCTGACGTAGCTAAGAATCCGCCAGAGTGTATCCCGTTTTTTGGTACAGTTGATACATCTGCCATCTTTCTCCGTGAGCAGGCTTCCACATTTTTCACATCGTGTGCGCTCTATCTCTGTCGGTAGTTCCAGCGGTTCTCCTTTGGAGAGCTGCTGAATGCCTTCGGCAACTTCTGCAAATTTGGGTACTAATGAACTGGAATAGTGTAGATAGACAGGTTCTCCCACCTTGAGTTCTATCGCTAGGCACCCGCCCCCGACGAGTTCCTCTGTCCTTGTTTCCCGCACGGCTGCAAGGGGCACTTCCAAAGTGCCATCCACACCTTCGGTTGGGATAAACAGTAACTGTCGATCTGTGACGATTAACCATCTTTCCCCGAAGGAGCGGTCATTGATGAAGTCTGTAGCGACTTGGAAGCGCACTTGTTCCTCGGGCGGTTTTACCCGTTTCAACTTGGTATCCACTTCAGGGGGCAAGGCTTCCATAAACGGTTTCATTCTCATCAATCCACTTTCCGATACATCTAAAATTTGATACGTAGCATTCTCACAAACTCTTGCGATGCACCCTCACTCCCAGTAACAATGCAGATCTTTAGGAGGATGATGACATCCAGCTTGATTTAACCCGGCGGTCTATCATAACTTCAAACCTTTTGTATCAAGGAATGAGTATATCACAGGTAACACTTCATATTCAATCCTTCCCAAAGGAGAACTAGGGCTATTCAGTTTTAGGCTTTTTACCTATTTTGTTTGAAAAGTCGGAGTCGGGAAGTCGCTCATAGAGCGAAGGGGCAGGATTGGGAAATCCCTCCTCGATAAATCCCCGATACATCGGGACAGGCGGGAGGCAAGCACCTACAGAAAAACTATGGTGAATTCTGAAAATAAATAGACACTTTCGCCCCCCATGTTTGGTAGGCGCTGTTTGTAACTGCGCCTATGCGGTGCGGTTAAAAACCGCACCTACCGGGGTGATAGTCCGGATTTTCCCATCCTCGCCGGTACAGCGTGTTCAAGTAATTCTAAAGTTCACCATAAATGACCTCAAAGGAGATCACGGAATTCACTATTCCGCCGTTGGATTCCCATTTTTTCATGGATGGAAGACATAACCCAATGTTATAATGACTTGGCTTCCCCGCTTCAATGCGTATATCCCAATAAAACATAAAAAATCCACGGAACTCTGTCCCTTAAGGAGACCCTAACATGACAACATCACAGCAGCAGTGGCGGGTACTCAGCAATGATGACGGTTGGATAATGGGCACTTATGGTCCTCCGTTGACCCCAGACGTAATGCGCGATAAGATGATTGCTCCCTATGCAGGTTCGCCGGTTGATGTGTTCCTCTGGTCTATTGGTGGACATGAGGTCTACGACTACGAAACCGAAATTGGAGAACGATTCGGAGACGGGTATCCAGACCTTGACGATGGCCAACAGAGAAAAGTTGAGAATCTGCATCAGTTGATAAAAGCACACGGCGGTCCAGTGACGCTTATCTCGCAGTTATGCCATGAAGCGGGTCTGGCATTTTTCCCATCGGTCAGGATGAATGAACATTACGATATGGAGGAATCGGCCCCAAATTACGGACGTCTTCGTCGTGACCATCCGGAGTTGTGTATCGGCCGTCCGGGAGAGTCTATACCCCATGGCAGCCTTGAATGGGGTATACGGACTGGACTGAACTACGCGTTTCCAGAGGTTCGCACCCACATGTCGAGGATTATCTTTGAATTAATTGAGCGTTTCGATATTGAGGGCATCGAACTGGACTTTATGCGCCATCCCGCTTTTTTCCGCCTCGCAGAAGCGTACCAATACCGATACCTCATGACTGACTTCGTATACGGTGTTCGGAAAAAACTAGATGAAGTCGGCGAAAAAAAGGGAAAGCATCTCAAGCTGGCGGCACGTGTACCACCGACGCTGGCGGATGCTAAGCGGATTGGCCTCGACGCAGAGGTGTGGATGAAAGAAGGCATGGTAGATATGCTTGTCGCGGGTGGTGGATTTATCCCGTTTGAAATGCCTATCCGGGAGTGGGTTGAAACGGCCGAGGGCACCGGTTGCAATATCTACGGCTGTTTCGAAGGGCTCAGACCGTTGCTGAACGAAAAGTCGCTCAAAGCACTTGCGCTCCGATATTGGGAAGCCGGGGTAGATGGCATCTATTTTTTTAATTTCTATAGTATGTCCAACGATTGGAGGCGGAGTGTCTTAAATCAACTGTCGGATCCGACCGCACTACAACAGCTTAGCAAGTGTTATGAGTTAGATCACTCTAATCGGCATCAACCGACATCTCAACTCGGCTATTCGTTCCTCAACGCCATTCCTGCGGCACAACTTCCGGTGCAGTTTCACCAAACCTTCTATGATCGCGGCGTAAACCTCCGTATAGATATCGCTGATGATGTGGAATCCGCTGCCACTGATGGAATTCTGGGCAGGTGTACACTTGGTTTGGGATTTGAGGGACTTAGCGTAGGAGATGAATTTGAAATCCGATTCAACCGTGCACCGATTCCTTGGAACACCGGTGTAACCGCATCAGAAAACAGAATCCGTGTGGAGTATGAATCGGATTGGAACCAATATCCGTCCCGGACCCGAGAGGTGCCGATACCCGGCGATACTATCAACTTTGATATCAGCAGTCCACCCCTGAAGCAGGGAATCAACGAGCTGGAGATTCGAAAGGTCAACCCCCAGCCAGCGCGTCATGAACCGTTGGTGCTGAAGGATGTGACAGTTTCGATTGAGTACGAGTAGCTAAGATTAGTAGCTGGCGATCACATATTACGCATGGCGCCCCGCTCCGATAAGTCGGGACTCACAGCAATATGCCTACTAATAGGATAGGTCACACCAGCAGCAACTTGGGTTATTTGTAATAGGTGTTGAGGACAGAACCTCAATCTATAGCCCACATAAACCTTGGATTACAACTAAGATTCTTTTCCAGAAGAGGTACTGGGAGAAGATGACAGAAACAGAAGCACAAACAGCCCAAAAACTCGAACGTTCGGGCCGGGATCTGACAGGTATCTGGAAGTGGAGCTTTGAGACTATCGCCGTCGGGTTTGTGTTCTATTACATCTACGGCGCGGGTTTCGGAACGTCGGGTGAACAGTATCACGTCGGGCTCTACCTACTCCTCACATTTGTCTTGACAGGCTTGTTCTATCAGTTTAGGCGTAGCTCGCCCTACTC
This sequence comes from Candidatus Poribacteria bacterium, assembly GCA_965204355.1. Taxonomy (GTDB): domain Bacteria; phylum Poribacteria; class WGA-4E; order WGA-4E; family PCPOR2b; genus PCPOR2b. Next base: position 3,490,209 of record OZ241983.1, on the reverse strand, counting down.
CCGTCCATCGCTGGTAGATGTGATCCTTGTTGGATTGACCATCTTTGTGATCGGATACTGGATCGTCGAATATAAAACGCTCGCAGACCGCGCGGGGGCATACAACCGACTCGACGTATGTGTTGGAGCGTTGGCGGTGATCTTGAGCCTTGAGTATAGCCGTCGGACAGTCGGATGGGCACTTACCATAATCGCGACGGTTGGTATTCTGTACGCGCTGTTTGGTCAATCAATGCCGTCCGTCATTGCCCACAAAGGATTCCCGTTGCGCCGCATCTTTGAATACAGTTTCTTCAGCCAAGCGGGTATCTTTGGCATTATGGCAAACGTCATGGCGACGTACGTCGTACTGTTTATTTTCTTCGGCGCGTTTTTGGAAAAATCAGGGGTGGGCCAGTTTTTCATTGACCTACCGATGGCAGTAGCGGGAAGGTTGGTGGGCGGTCCTGCAAAAGTAGCAGTCGTTGCTTCCGGTTTCTTCGGCTCCGTCGCTGGCAGCGCCATTGCGAACACAGTAGCAACGGGTGCGTTCACCATCCCCTTGATGAAGCGCACCGGTTTTCGGTCTCATATCGCTGGTGCTGTTGAAGCGACAGCATCGGTCGGGGGTCAATTTTTACCACCGGTGATGGGCGCTGGAGCGTTTATCATGGCTGAACGCACTGAGCTGCCGTATAGTCATATCGCACTGCTCTCAGCTATTCCAGCGTTGCTGTATTTCTTTTCGGTGTGGGTAATGGTGCACCTTGAGGCAAAAAAGGAAGGGATTGAAGGGTTACCAAAAGTAGAACTACCGCAACTGTCGACCCTTCTCAAAAGTCAATGGTATTGCTTGATTCCGTTAGTTGTCCTGATTGCAACGTTGATCGTGGGTCACACTGCATCACAAGCTGCGTTCTTCGCAATTCTGACTACAACCGGGATTAGTTACCTTCGCCGGGAAACGCGACTCACGCCCAAACGCCTCTGGGAGGCGATGGTCAGCGGTGCGAGAAACTCTCTCGCTATCGGCGGAGCGGTTGGCAGCATCGGTATCATTATTGCTGTGATTGATCTCACTGGACTTGGCAGAATCTTTCCTGACCTTGTTCTCTCTGTCGCTGGAGACAGTCGCGTAATTGCTATCCTACTGCTCGCCGCTGCATCCCTTATTCTGGGGATGGGCATCCCGGTTACTGCTGCCTATCTGATCACCTCTGAACTCGCTGTTCCTATCCTCACAAGTGACCAAATGGGGGTTTCCTTAATAGCAGCGCACCTGATTGTTTTCTGGCTTAGTCAAGATTCTAATATAACGCCCCCGGTCGCGCTCGGCGCGTATGCTGGGGCTGCAGTTGCACGGGCAGATCCGTGGAAAACCGGCTGGGCGTGTTTCAAGTTTGCCAAGTTCCTGTATATCATGCCACTGTTGTTCGCTTATACCCATATCCTATTTGATGGCTCTTTACTACAGAACCTCTTGTCTGTTGTAACGGCCGTAGTTGGCACGTTCATTTTTTCAATCGTTACGATGGGCTACTTCCTCCGCAAAACGACATGGATAGAGTGGGGTATGCTCGTAGTTGCTGCCCTCTTAGCATATATCTATAATATCTACACTTTTGTAATCGCGCTCGGACTATTCGCTATAGTCTATTTCGTTCAGAAACGGGCGTAAAGTTTATTGGAACCTTGGAATGTTCCTTATTCCCCTCATGCTCAGCATAAGCTGCTCCTATGGAAAGGAAAGCACGGATAGCGATTCGTCATATGAATACTCAAACCTTTTCTCCGTATAGACATGACCTCGAGGTCCTACGCGGCATAGCGATGGTTTTAATTATTCTCCTTCATGGCTCGCTATCGTTTTTTAGTACGCCTTGGCCTGTTCAAGATGGGCCAGGAGACGAGACACTCGCCGTTATTTTTCTTGTGATTCACGGATTCCAAACGCCACTTTTCTTTGTGATGAGCGGTTTTTTCACTGCAATGATGTGGCGTACACGGGGGATGAAGGTGTGGTTGGGGCATCGATTTCGGCGCATCTTCATGCCGTTGGTGTTTGGTCTTATCACCGTTGCCCCTCTTACACACTGGCTCAACGAGAAATTGGTTGATGATGCGTTGGATCGAATCAGTCGTTCTGCGCCTTCACCCTTACAATTTCCGAGCGAGAATATCTGGAGTGCAGCCAAACTTGGCGATCTCGACGCTCTCAAGGTGCACGTATCCAACCAGACAGATCTCAATGTCCCAGATCCTTACATGGGATTCACCGCTCTCTCCTGGGCTATCCTTGTCGGGGAAGTCGAAGTTGCTGATCACCTCATCAAAGCGGGGGCGGACGTAAACCAGAAAAATAGGGAGGGCACGAGGCCCCTACACGAAGCTGGTTTTATGGGACAGGATGAGATTGCGGCACTGCTCCTGCAAAACGGTGCAGCGGTAGATGTTCAGGATGAAGATGGCGCAACCGCACTGAATTATGCACAGACAGATTGGGCCGATACCTATCTGAGAGTTAAGAATTTACAGGTGAGGCTAGATCCAGTAGACACCTTCTACGGTAGAGTGCGTTTCGCTGTACTTCTATCTCAATACAGTTCGGGGGGAAAAGTATCTGCCTTAGCAACAAACAATATATGGCGAGCAGTAACAACGGAGCGTATATTCCATCACCTCTGGTTGTTCTGGTTTCTCTGTTGGCTGATTCTCGCTTTCGCCCTATATGCTGCAATCGCTGACCGGTTTGGGTGGGCGGGACCACCGCGAACACTCATCCTTTCTCCGCTCCGCTATCTGTGGCTGATCCCCTTGACGATGGTGCCACAATGGTTTATGTCCGGTCGAGGGGCGATTCCGAACTTTGGACCAGATAATTCCCTCGCTATCTTACCCATGCCATATCTGCTCATCTATTATGGGATCTTCTTTTTTTGGGGGGCATTTTATTACGATTCCGACGATGCCGACGCCAAAGTTGGAAAACAGTGGGTAATTACAATGCCTATAGCCCTACTGGTTATTTTTCCGGTAACGTTGACATTGATTCTCTCCCCAGATTCGTATCACAAATACCATCTCGCTTCGTTGATCTTGAAGGCAGCGTACACGTGGATGCTCGTTTTCTCTCTTATGGGCATTTGTCATGAATTGATAACAAGAGAAAACAGAGTATGGCGATATATCTCGGATGTCGCCTACTGGCTGTATCTCGCACATCTCCCGTTAGTCCTCGTGGCGCAGGAGTTGGTGCGAGCATGGAACCTGCCGGTGATAGTAGAGTTCAGTTTGGTATGTGTCGGGGTAGCAGGTGTTCTGCTCCTGATCCATCAATTTTTCCTGCGTTATACCTTTCTGGGCACACTGCTGAATAGGCATCAATAGACCAAACTGAGAAGCCTGTAGTAAATCCTACAAACAGATAGACGCTTTCGCTCCTTGTGTCCCGTTCCGACTCGTCGGGATGCGATGCGGTTAGAAACCGCACCTACCGGGCCTCGGGACAATGCAGTTCGGTTTGGAGTGTCTCATTAATTCTAAGATCTACTATATTCAGCTCAGCAGCGCTTTCAAAGGCACATCCTCGTCTTGGGGAAGATAATAACTGAGTGGATCACTGACCACGCCGAGCAGTTGTTTCTGTAGAGGGGTTGTGCACTTAGCAATCAGTTCATCTGGCATCGCGATATAGTCCATCGGCTTAACCCATCGGTAAGCATAGCCAATGAAGATTGTTTTTCTCGGCTTACCAGACCAGTTATGTCCCGGACCGTGCCAAGTCCGCTGCTCAAAGATGAACGCATCTCCTGCCTCCACATTCATGGAGATAGCTCCTCTTGCAGTCCCTGTGTCGGCATCGACGGCAGGTGTCCCGGTGAGCCTGTTGCTACCGGGGACAAGCACTGTCGCGCCTGAAGTTGGGTCCGACTGATCACTAATCGCATAAGCGATTTTAAGGAGAATTCTGGGATGGGGCTCTTGCATTTCGCCGGGCGACGTACCGCCGTCACGGTGCAAACCAATCCTGTCCTTGACCTTTGGTGGCGGTTCATCCTTGGTTGGAAGCACGAGCAGGTGTGAAGTAATCATCTGTATATTCCAGTTCAGGATGCCCCAAGCGAGCGGCGCTGTTTTGTGCCAATCGAGCAGTTGGAAAAAGGCATCGTGTTGGGTGATGCAATTACGCAGATTCAATCTGCCATCAGCTTCCAGCCGTCCAGCTTTTTCCTCGCGTTCATAAAGTTCATCGATCGCCGCGTCAATTTCGGCAACTACACTTGGTTCCAGGGCATTCTTGATTACGAGATATCCGTTGGCATCGACAAACTCCAGTTGTTCGGGGGTTAAGACGGAGTAACCGTTCAAGTCATTTTGAGCCGACATTTCTCCCTCCAGTTCATGAATTTTCAAGTCGTGTTAGTCACTTCCTATTAAGAGGATACCCGATTTAATATATCAATGCCAGACATTTTTTATAAGTATGCACATTAAAAGCCTAGGGCTATTCAGTTTTAGGCTTATGCCCCATTTTGTTTGAAAAGTCAAAGTCGGGAAGTTGCTCATAGAGCGAAGGGGCGGGATTGGGAAATCCCTACCCGATAAATCGGGAGGCAAGCACCTACACAAAAACTAAATGACCCTATTATGGTGAACTTTAGAATTACTTGGACACTCTGTACCGGCGCAGTTAGAAACAGCGCCTACCAAATATGGGGCGCGAAAGTGTCTACATATTTTGATAATTCACTATAAAAGCCAAACATGCTATAATATAGCTTGAAGGAATGCAGAAGGGAAATGACATGGAAAACAAACGCCTGTTTATCGACGATTTTGAGATTGAGTCCAAGCAGAACCTCAGGCGAAGGTTCCATCCACCGGAGAAGGTTGGCACTGTGCTCCAGCCGGATAGGCAGTGGGAAGATAAGTCTGGCTGTGCCTGTCCTATGGTCATCCGTGAGCCGGAGGGCACACTCAAAATGTGGTATTGGAACTCGAAAGACGATCTTAATGATCTTTACGCGACCAGTGAGGACGGCCTTAACTGGGAGAAGCCGATTCTTCACTTGGCAGAAGTCGATGGCAATACCGAGAACAACAAAGTTAAGACCCCGGGGCGGATCGGACCTGGAGCCGTCTTTTACTGTCCTGAATCGACCCTTTCCGAAGGTGAGGATACATTATATCGGACGGTTTCGTGGATCCCCGGCGGTGAGTGGAAGCAGCGATACCTGCCGATTTTTAGTCCGGATGGATTCACTTGGCATACCGCGGACAACATGGACGAGGAACCCGGCATCAGCAATGGCGTAGGTGACACCGGCACGTTTCTCGTTGCCGATGAAGCCTTTCCTATGATGCGCGACGATGTGCCGGGGCGCTATATCGCCTTCCCACGCCTCCACGCAACTGTTGGGCGTTTCCGCCGTCGGTCTGTGGGAATGACCTTCGCCAATTCCTTACCCAACCGCTCTCGACTGATGTTAGATTGGCCCCGTGCCGTCCTCGTTCTCGCCCCGGATCTTATGGACGATGAAATGGCTCGGGAACGTTTGGACAAAGCCTACGCGGATGGAATCATCCACTACAACGATCCGGTAGACCAGCACTGCGAGTTTTATACCATGCAGCCGTGGGCAGTAGGCAATGTCTTTATCGGAGCGCTTTATATCTTCGATGTCAGCATGGACATGTACAAGCATAGCATGTGGAATCAGCACGGCGTTATGGAGACGCAACTGGTTTATAGCCGTGATTTGGTGCATTGGGATCGGCTCGGTGATCGCCAACCGTGGATAGGGAGAGGCGAAGCCGGTGAACAGGATAGCGCGATGATACACTTCGATAGCGTTCCGATACGTGTGGGGGATTGGATGTACCAGTACTATTCATCCGGAAACCTCCCGCATCCTTCGGTAGATCAGCAATGGCTAATTGAGCAGAGACGGCTAATTGAGGCGGGGAAGCGGCAGCCCTTGCAAGCGATAGGGTGTGTGCGTTTTCGACCTGACCGTTACATCTCTTTGGAAGCGGGCACCCGGACTGGACGCGTAATTACAAAAGGATTGACTGTGGACGATAGTCGACTGTTCATCAACTGTGATGCCACAGGTGGTGAGGTGGTAGTGAGTGTCCTGACAGAACGGGGACGACCACTCAAGGGTTACGAAAGGTCCCAACCAATCCGAGGAGATCATATTGACGCTGCTGTGTCATTTTCAAAACCTCTCGCCGATCTGGTAGGTCAACAGGTAAAGTTACGCTTTACACTTCAAAATGCACAGTTGTTCAGTTATTCATGGAAGAATTGAGATTGACTTACCCCGGTGTGTGTAGTAGCATAGATCTTTGATTTGAACGTTTAGCGACACTACCGGACTTCGAATTACGATAATCTTCTATAGTTTGATTGGCTGCGACCTGGGCCATCAGAACGAAAGGGAAATAACCAACATGATCAAAATTGGCTGTAATTTTCTGAGTTTGCAAAATACAGATGTTGAGTCTTTTATTGAGGTTGCCCACGATTTAAGGATGGATATCGTTGACTTCCACTACCGGGCGTTTACGTCGACGGATCCAGAATATCTTGGCAATATCAAGCTGCAGTGTCTCAGATACGGTATGCCCATTGGGTATATTGGTGTGAGCGGTTTGTTCGTTGGAAACGCTGCGGAACGAGAAGAACACGCGCAAAACTGTAGGGATGCGATAGACCTCGCTGCCTTCTTGGGTTCACCGCTTATCCGGGCGTTCTGTGCCGTGATACCGGAAAAGAATGGCGATGGCGATGATCCGTGGCCTGCGATGATTAAGGGGTATCAGGATGCTGCCGATTATGCAGCCACGAAAGGCATTGCCGTAGGCTTGCAGAATCATCCATCCACAGGCGACGATATGCTGCGGATTCGAAGCGAGACGGATCGGGACAATTTCGGTTTTATCATGGACACGGGGCAGTGGGTTGGCTCACCCGGATCGGGTCCAAAGGGCGAAACGGATCCGGATATTGACTTCTATGGGTTCATGGAACAGACTGTGCCTTATGCCTTGTACGTCCGCACGAAATTTTACAAAAACGAAAGCGGCACGGAGGAGTGGCTGGATTACGAGCGAATCGCAGGCATTTTGAAAAGCGTCAATTACAACGGCTGCATATCCATTGTCTACGAAGGTGAACATCCGGATCGAATTGATCAGGTGCGTAAAGCCGCTAACCAACTACGCACACTGTTAGCCGGTTATTAACGGAGATACTAACCGATGTCAACCCCAACGAACCGAGAGCTGATTGAGTGCTGGCGTGACGAGCCAGCACCGCTGCTCCCGCTGCTCCACGCCTTCCATGATAGAGATGGTTATATCTCTGAGGATGCGCTCCGGGACATAGCAGTGGGGCTTCGGGTATCGCTCGCGGATCTCTACGGAACTGTTACGTTCTACCACCATTTCTCACGTGAGGCACCGGGACGGAACGCACCCCGCGTCTGTACAGGCCCCGTTTGCTGCTTGGTCGGTGGGAATGAACTTCTTGCTGCACTGAAGGAAGAGGGCGCTACTCCAATGCCGTGTGCCGGCCGCTGCGATGATTTTGTGCCGGTTCTCAAAGGAGATCGGGTGCTGGTTGGGGTGAACCCGGACGCTCTCGAACTGAAGGTCTCTCCATTGCCTCCCCCAAATCCGGGTGGGATTGATGAGTGTGTCTACAGCGCAATCCGAGAACCAGGTCGGGCCGGGATTGAGGGTTACTGCCGGACAAGTGGATATGAGGGACTAAGGCGTGCAGTGCAGGAAATGCGTCCATCGGAAGTGGTTGATGTCATCATAGAGAGTAAGCTGGCGGGACGTGGCGGTGCAGGTTTTCCCACGGGACTCAAGTGGCAGGCAGTTGCTGAGGCACCCGGCAATCCAAAAACTATCGTCTGCAATGCGGACGAAGGGGAACCCGGTTGCTTCAAAGACCGAGCAATCCTCGACCACGATCCACATGCGGTTGTTGAGGCGATGGTTCTTGCCGCGTATGCGACTGGTGCGACACGCGGTTTTATCTACCTTCGATATGAATATCCCGAAACCCTCCACACATTGCAACAGGCAATCAACGAAGCGGAAAAAGCGGGATTCCTTGGAGATCGGATTCTCAATGCGGATTTCAACTTCCGGATTTATCTGCGACGTGGGGCCGGTGCTTATATCTGCGGCGAGGAGGGTTCATTGTTGAATAGTCTCGAAGGTAAGCACCCCTTTCCACGGAACCGTCCACCCTACCCAGTAACCCACGGCTACGACAATCTGCCAACGGTTGTCAACAACGTTGAAACCCTTGCGGCTGCACCGCAAATTTTGCGTCGAGGAGCGAATTGGTATCTCAACCTCGGACTGAATGGTCATGCTGGCACGAAGGTTATCAGCCTCTCCGGTGACATTCAGAAACCGGGTAACTACGAGGTGCCGTTTGGATTGCCGTTGCCGACCTTGCTTTACGAGTGGGCGGGAGGACCGCGGGAAGGGCGTTCGATTCAGGCGGTGACGATGGCGGGTCTATCCGGCGGCTTCCTCGCTGGCGATGACCTGAACGTAACGCTCGATGAACCGAGTGTTGGGAAGGTGGGGGCTATGCTCGGTGCTGCTGGGATTATCGCCTTCGACGACAGCCGGGATATAATCGAAATGGCGCGTAACGCCATGGAATTTTTCGCTGAGGAGTCGTGCGGTAAGTGTTTCCCGTGCCGTATCGGCACGCAACGGCTCACTGAACGACTCGCTGGCGAGGCGGGCCCCGGCGATTTGGGGAGGTGGAAGGCTGAGGTTAACGATATTGGCAAAGCTATGCAGGCTACCAGTGCGTGTAGTCTCGGCACCGCTGCACCAAATATCACCGAGAGTTTAATGAAGTATTTTCCACAGCAGGTTGAACGTCACATCAGTCGTAAGGTCTAGGGTGTTATGTTGTTTTCCGGTCCGTGAAGGTCAACTATCCAGTTCCAACGCCTGATCGCGTAACAGATGTTTCTGAATCTTCCCCACTGATGTTCTGGGGAATTCTTCGCAGAAGGTTACTGCCACAGGCACTTTGAACCGCGTGAGGGACTTACTGCACTGCGCTATAATTTGCTCCTGGGTCAGTGTAGCACCCGGCTGTGGAATCACGAATGCGTGCGGAACCTCGTCGAACATCGGATCCGGCATACCGACGACCGCGACATCAGATACACCATCCACCCTCTTAATCGCCGCCTCGATTTCGCTGGGGGCAACATTCTCTCCGCCACGCTTGATTATATCTTTTCCTCGATCAACAAAGTAGAAATATCCCTGCTCATCGTAATAGGCGTTGTCACCGGTGTATAACCAGCCATCTCGCAGGGTCTCAGCCGTTGCCTGTGGATTCTTGAAGTATCCTTTCATCACTGTGTGACCGGGATCCGCCGCCACCACAATGTGTCCAATCTCCCCCGGACGCGCTTCGTTACCCTCGTCGTCTATGATTCGCACCTCGTAGCCCAGAACAGGCTTGCCCATTGATGGTAAGTTTCGTGGTCCGTAGAGCGGGCTCATCAACGGAAGTCCAACCGTTTCGGTCATCCCCCAGAGATGCTGGAGCGGCGCGGCGAAGCGCGTGTCCCATTCGGTAAACTGCTCGTCGGTTAGGGCGATAGCGAAGGTAATATTTCTCAGGTGGTGGCGTCGTTGGTTTTCGTTCGGGGGTTGGGCAAGCAGCATACGCAGCGGTGCGGAGAACAGCGCCGCCATCGTGCATTGGTGCCGGACAGCCAAGCCGAAGAATCGGGACGGACTAAATCGTGGAGACAGGACGATGCTCGCACCACAGACCAGAGAGGGCCAAAAGGCGTGGCAGTGTGCAGCGGCATGAAAAACAGGTAGTGTGATGAGGTGCCGGTCTTCGTTTCGTAGACCGCTGCCGCGCACGAAGACTTCAGCCCCGTAAATCAACGCCGTATTGGTCATTAGCACGCCTTTGGGTTTGCTAGTTGTGCCGGAGGTGTATATCATGTGCACTACATCGTCGGGGGAAATTTCAACGTTGGGCGGGGAGGCGTCTTGACGTGCAACCTCGCGCTCAAATACCGGATGTCCGCTTGGACGCTCACATCGAGAAACGACAACTTCTTGTACACAAGTGGTTGAGGCCGCTGCCTCCTGCGTGACCATCAGTTGATCAAACTCTGTAACAACAAGCCGAGATTCAGAGTTATCGAGGATATAGACAAGCTCGTCAACTGTGGCACGGTGGTCAGTCGGCACCATGACCGCTCCAATCCGACTCGCAGCGATGGCAAGTGCCACGAAGACCGGCGAATTGGGAGCATGAAAGGTGAAGGAGTCTCCCCGCTTAATCCCGATCTCCAGCAACCACGCAGCGGTCTGGTTCACCCATGCCTCAAACTGTGCAAAACTCCACTGTTGGCATTGCCCTTCGAAATCCTCAAAAATCAGATACGTCTTGTCGGGATGGTATGCTGCAAATTGGCTAAAGATAGATGATATTGTACGATCGCCAGTGATGTCCATTTCACACCTGTTTATGGAAATATCTTGAAGGTATCAATTCGGAAAACGGTCTTAGATCTCAACCACGATCTCCTGTTCAAAGACACCTTTGGGAAATTGTGGATCATTGAGTCTAATAATAAGGGTATCCTTGACTGTTGTTCTACCTAACAAGCCGATTGTCGTCTTACTTAACAAGCCAACTGTTACTTTCATCTTAATAAACCGCTCAATAGATTCTCCGGGACGAAGGGTGCGCTGCTGCGAGGTCAGATGTGGAGAAAGATAGAACCGACGATATTTAAATAGCAACTCAAATATCCGTAATTCATCAGTTTTACTGATGTTGGTAATCACTAACGGTATGCCATCAGATAATGGATTTGAACGTTGTCCCCGAGTGTTAACATCAATCTTCGCTTCACCGCTGACAATATCCGCCACGAATTGAATTGGTAGTGCCATTCCGGAATTCGTGTCCATAAGGCGTAAGGTATCCGAAACTCGTCCAGCATTTCTGCGAGCCTGTGGATTAATAACAAACTCGCAATGTCCAGTTTCATTTTCCGCAGCATTGTTTTTAACCTTCAGGAATCCCGCTTTTGCCAAAACATCAGGTATTTCAGCCCTGCATATAACGCTGCCTTTACCATCGCTGCGTTTTATCGATATACCGGCGTGCTGAGGGTCATCAAACAGATAAACTTTAGGAAGATGTAGAGCAGGAGGGTCTGAGACAAGGTGAATCATATCATATCTGGCTTTGAAACGATGCACACGGTGGTTCGCAAGATAGCAATCCGTAAGCAGCGACCCACCGATTTGTTTACGATAAGCGTTAGAGGGTTTTTCAGTTAGCACCTGGACAAGTGGGGCAATCGCCATCGGTTCCAGCGCGGTTTTGTTCTGGACATGCAGATCGCTGTCCATAAAACGTAAGGCTGTAGATGGCTGAATTTCCCCTTCCAGTTCTCCTTCACCGAAAATATCAATCTCAAGCGGAATGCCTTCTACTTTCCCCTGTTCCATCTGTGGAAAATCTAACTCTTTAGTTCGGAGCACAGGCACAACCCCATTTGTCATGCCAATGACATAGAGTGGCGCCTGAAGCGATCTTTTCGGTTCTTTTATGGTTTCCAGCCGGAGCCATCCTAAATTGAGACCCGGCAGCAGATGTTCCGGTCGGAATACTACAGTTATCTCACTTTTTTTTCTAGCGGAAAGTACAATTGTCGTGGGCTCAATTTGAATCCATTTGGTAGCAGATTGAACTTTTATCTCCAACTTCTGTTTCGACCTGTTTTGCAGTGTCACTTTTTGTTTAACCCTGTTAATCTGTAATTTGGACGCTAACCCGTGTTGACAGCAGACTATTTCATATAACCGCGCAGGATCAAGCCGCATTTCACCATCAATTTCAACATGATAACGGTATGTTCCTTCAGATATGCTTAATGTGACACCATAGCCATCATCCCTCTTCTCAAGAAACAACGTGCGCGGTGTCCACTGATTAAAGTCGCCCATCAGATAACCGGTCCGTTGATCACTCGCTAGTGGAAATTGAAAATCTATATCTTCAAAAATCATCATAGATTGATAGGGTTTATCTGCTGATACGACTTCAATTGGTAGCGGCTTTTCTTGCTCTGAGAATTCTTCCACGTGGTGGATATTTGATTGTTTTGGCTCTAACGTTAGGGCCGTTTCATTGACAATTTTGAACCATACCCACACCTGTACTTTCTTATCAGCTACAACTAGCTCGCCACAATTTCGCCCCGGCTCCAGTTTTTCAACGTTTACAGAAACAGGTAAATTGATTGTATCATGTCCAGTCGTACAGACTTCGGATGGCGCAATTAACCAGTCAGAATCAGATGTTATCGTATGCTCAGAAAATATGCGTTGACTAACGACCGGCACAGAAACTGTCCGATTGAAAGATTTGAGTTTAACCACGGATTTTTCCTGTCGTGGCATTACAACACCCGGATTCTGTAAGTCTAATTTGTAATATAGCTCACCTCTTGAAGTGAAAATAGTTGCGTCAAAAGAGGATTCGTCTTTCTGTGTTATCTCAAGACGGGTAGGCGGATTAGGCGTAAAATCCCCGATGAGCAAAAACTCGGCAGGCAGTGCTTCCGCGTTGTCACGATGATCAACAACTGAGATCTTACAGACAGTTATGTCTCCCAAGTTGAGATATTCGGGAAGTGTTAATTTGGCAGACTGATTTTCTGGGGGACGCACACTTAGCAATATCTCGCTAAACGTCTTCCGTGTTGAATTGGAGAGGACGGTTAGTTTGACAAAATTCACGGTTGAAGGTTTCGGCAGTGCTTCTAGAAGAAGTTTCAGTTCAATCTCTAGCGGATCCGATGTTGAAGTCAGTGTTACAGGTTTCGCTCTCTCGACTCTCTGTATCCACTTATTGAACCCACGGGGAATACGAATCCGTTCTACATTTAATCTTCCGCCCCCAACATTTGATACCTTAACCTTTACAGATTGATTCGGACTATCAAACCTATCCACATCAAGGTTCGCATCGGTATACAGGTAAGGTTCATTAATCGGCGTAACCCTGAAGGACAGTTCTGCGGAATCCGGTGCGTGGGGAAGATATAATTGGCGATGGATTTCTTTAAGATGGTCAATCATAGGCGACGTGATTAGCGGTCTAACGGATTTGTTGATTCGGGTGTGTCATCATATTCTATATCGTCATCGTCCTCCGAATCTGAAATGATGAAACGATAGACCAGAAACGCAATCGGTATCCCCAAACCGATGAGAATAAAGAGTGTGGCGATCACCATACCGGCTACGCGGCTTGTTCCTGAAGATTCTTTTTTTTCGGGTTGCGGCTTTGGTTTCACAGGTTCAGGTTTCGGTTGTATCGTTGGCGGTTTGGGTATAGGCTTGGGCTGCACTAGTGTGGGCGTTGTTGTTTTGTCTGGCTTCGGTGCGGGGCCTATTTTAGAGGGGCTCAACGGAACAATCCTATCCACAGTTTTTCCAACAGATGCAGGGAGTGTGCCAACAGTCCAACCGGTTCCTGTTGTTTCGCAGTAGTAGTATTCTGTGCCATTGTAGGTCAGCGAAGCCCCTTTGAAGTCTCCGCTGACGCCCAGCGCGATGTGTCCCGGGGTGAAAATGAGTGCGGTCTTTTCTCCTAACCCACGTAGGATAGCCGCCACAAGGATAGTTGTATCCTCGCAGTCGCCGCCGCCTTCAATTAAAGTTTCGATAGCGTACCGTCGAAATTCATCATAACCTGTTGTCACATCATCAAGCGTGTACGGCAGAGATTGGACAAAGCTCAAAACGAAGTCAACACGGTCCTGTCTAGTCCAACTCCGATTTCGTTTGAAAGTACGTTGGAACTCACGGGTCAGATTGCCGATCGTTGTTCTCGCCTCTTCGACTAGTTTAGGAATATCATAGCGTTCTTTGCCGGAGTATGAATTATACCGCTCCAAGTCAATTGTCATCAGGATGGTATAGTGTCGTCCGCGAAAATTCCACACATACCGCCTACCAATTGTCTGCCGAGTATTAGGGGGACGCTGCTGGGTAATTCCGTCTACAATCTTGACGGAACTCAGCGCATCTTTCGCAAAAGCATCCGCATTGATAAGAAGACCGCCGAAGAACAAAGCGATAAGGAGTCTGATGTACATTGTGTGCTATTCTCCGCGAATCACCACCGGTTTTTGAACGATTTCACCATCCGCTTTCCGTTGCAATCCCGGTAAAACGATCTCAACAATAGTTCCGGGGGCAACACCGGTTTGTCGTGAGGCTTGAATGTCATGTATACGTGCATCCGCTTGCGTTTTGCCTATCTCAATCGGGACCACTTCATAATCTACAAGTTCTAAGCATTGATATAGGTGCTCGGGAAATTGCTCAACAGAGAGAAACCTCGCTACGCCATTAAATAGCCTATCTTTGATAAATTGTGGGATGAACTGGTTATATTGCTGTTCTAAGTCGTCTATCTCACACTGCTCCTCATAATAGAAAAGTCCATCCTTAAACCGCACAACCTGAAGATTACATTTATTCCGATTTTCATTTAATCCAGTGTCTGTGTTTATATCAGTTTCCAATTCAAGTTGATTTGGCACTGGTGTTGATTTTCCACGAATTGCCTTCAGTCTTTCTTTGATGGCTTGTTCCCCGTATGTCAACATGGCAATGAGATCACGATCGGTTCTACCACATTGTTCTAATTCGTTTTTCCACTTCCTGATAGTGGCCTCAACCCGATTTAGCCCCCACAAAACCTTTGCTTCTGCTTTGAATTTCTTTAAAGTAGCATTAAAAACACTTTTATTTTTCCTCCTTACTTCAAAGGTGAGTGCTTTCCATTCTTCAAATCCTTTTGGTAATGGTACTTCTTGTTGACTACCGCTGGGCAGCTCAAAGCTTCCTAATGTTTTGATGCCTACGGCCCAAAATTCCTCATAGGAAATGGTAATTGATTCTGCCTTTCCATCTCCATTTTCCAAAATTAGACAAACATCTCCATTTTTAAATTGTTTTGTAACAAATATGTTTCCAATTTGATTTGATAGGTGAGAAGTTTCTTGGTTTTGAATGTCAGCAGATCGGGTATGCTTTTCTTTCATCACGTCACTCTCCACGAATCACCACCGGTTTCTGTATGATTTCACCGTCCGCTTTCCGTTGCAATCCCGGTAAAACGACCTCAACAATCGTTCCTGATTCGGCATTGGTCTGCTGTGAACTTTGAATTTCATGTATACGCGCATCGGCTTGCGTTCTACCTATCTCAATCGGAACCACTTCATAACCCACAAACGCTAAAAGCTCATCTACCTGTTTTGGCAATTGGTCAGATTTAATAAATCTCGCCACACCATTGAATAATCTATCCTTGATAAATTGTGGAATGAATTGGTTATAGTCTGTTTCGGCTGTTTGGCATCCCATTTGATAGCCGATAAGCACTCCTTCATAACGCGACACATACGCAGTACACCTGTTTTTAAGTTCGTGATATGCCGCATCTGTGCTGATGTCGGTATCCGAATCAGGTGGTTCTGGCAAAGGCGGTGCCGGTCCACGGCTCTCTCTTAGCTTATCTTTGACAGCCCGATTCGCAAATCCCAGCGTTTGCATGAGATCTGGATCCGCTGTTCCAGACTGTTCTAATTCATTTATCCAGTCCTCTATAGTGCGCGCTATCCAATTCAAAATCATCAACACCCTTTGACTTGGCGTTGGATCTTTAGTTTCAAAGATATCGATCGGTTCTCCGTTTTCGTATGCCTTTGCTAATGATTCTACTTTGGTTTGTGCTTCTTGGAGGATTGCCCCAACATCAATGGTCCTGTCTGGACTACTACCTAAATCCATATCCGCCCCTGTAAGTTCAAGACTGTCTAAGCGATTTCCTAATTTAGATAGGAGGTTTTGCAATTGTTCTTGTTCAGTGTGAATTACGGCATGGCTAGATACCATTTCCTCTAATTTTTGCGTGTTGGTTTTGCCTTGTTGATTGATGTGATTTAACCGTCCGTCCCAACGCTCCTCGCTGTTACCTAACCTTTGTTGCAATCGTCGCTCGCTTGCTTCCACTCTGCCTCGCAGCTGTCTGCCCCTCCGTATGTCAAGGAAAATTGCAATGGCAAGTACCAGCACAATGGATGCCCCAACAATCACAGTATAAATTTGGGATGGATTTTTCAAAGACGCTTGTGATACATCAGGACTAGCTTCTGGTTCCGCTCTCTGTTCTTCCGTTTCTGGTTTGGTGTCTTGAGTTTCCAAAGGGGTTGATTCCTCGGAGGATTGACCGGTGGAATGGGGTTCACCGTTTGATTGCGCGGTGTCCTCCTGTGAATCCACAACCACGGTAACCGCAAAAAGTGTTAAGGTTAATAAAATCAACGCATATCTGAATTGATCTGTTTTCATTTTTTCCCTCATAAAGAGACGTAATGAATTGCGCGACTACGAACCGGTTTTTTCTTGATTTCTTAGTCCATCAGAACCGGCACGGTGAAGTCAACCGATTTCGGTTCCTGCGGATTCGGAAAATGCACAGCAAATGTGCCGTGCGTCGCATCATTCAAGGTAACAGATAGTATAAATTCCATCGGATTATTCGACGTATAATTTTTATCCTCTGGCGAAGTAATCTCAAGCGCGGTTAGGTAGTGAAGGTCGCTATTTTCCGTTAAGGATAAACCGCAGAAAAGTTGGATGTCGAATTTTTCAGGTGATCCAGTGGCAAGAAAGGCTTTTTTGCGGTGATAAGGGGGCGTCCATGTTTTGGGGACAAGTTCCACCCATTTCCCATCAGGCAACCGCACCCCGTAGCAGAAATGATAAGCAAAGTGGAAGGGGCTTTCAAGATTTTTTTCCTCAAATTGCCGAACCAACTTCGCGCCGCCCAAAAGGGTTGCGATTTTCTGTGGTTCGAGAAAAGTTGCCCTGCAACAGGTATGTAACGATTCAATAATAGTTAGCGCGCCATCATCGTTAATGCTGCCAGAAAAACCGACTCCAACGTGCTGTTCATCTTCGACCTTTTGCAATACCTTTTGGACACCTGCAATCTTTTTTTCTATTTCCACAAAGTAGTCGGTAAACCGCAGTATATCGGTCAGCTCCACTGCAACCTTGTCTTCCAACTGACTACAAATCAGCTGATAAACAACAAGATCGTGGCGGGCGAAGTCTATTAGAAATAGATGGCAGCTTTTGACGTCTGTGAGCCTATTCATCCATGCCCTCTGATAGTATACAGAAAGGCATAGAATTTGACTGAGCACCCCCCGAAGTGTTACCCCTGATGGCTTGGGAAATGTAACCTGGCCATCACTTCTTACACGCTTGAGGGCCCTTCTGAGCTGTTGGCGATGTGTTGGTCCCCATTGATACGGTGTGATGACATATACCGACATGCCCTCTATTGGAACGCCGTGTTCCGGTAACATCCGATAAAAAATCTCGTCAAAAAAAGCGTCAAACAGGCATTGCAAGGTTTTTTCATCTGTGATTTCCTTGAATTTCACATCTAAATCCGTAAACAGAACCTCTGTGGGGTGGTTTGGGTCAAGCTGCTCAAGTGTATCGCCAAAACATGCGGACAATTTTTTATCGTTTTTCTGACGAAACCCTACTTCCCATGGCAAACTAAGATGGATGTCTTGTAGTTGGTTTTCAACTAAAACGGCTATCTGAATTTCAGCGGCTGAAAGGTTGATGATACATGCGTTTTTTGGCATTGGCGTTTCATTCTATAGTGAATTCTAAAAATAAAGGGGCACTTTCGCCTCCCGGTAGGTGCGGTTTTCAACCGCACCGCATAGATGCCGTGGTGAGTTGCAACGGCGCAGTTGGAAACAGCGCCTACCAATTTGGAGTGTTCCATTAATTCTAAGATCTACTAGTAAGTTCAGATTTCATCTACAAACTCTGGTGTGTTCCTCTCTACTGTGAACGCATATTCTTCACCCGCTACAAGGGCGACTACCTTAATTTCCCCACTATCTTCAACCGACATTTTCAGCTCTGTCTGCGTTAATGCCTCTCTCGGTATATTTTCTGGTAGTCTTAGGGTGTATTGGTCAATGGGTGAGAGTGCGCCATTTCGTCCAAACCGTTCACGCACGTCAATATTAGTCTCTACGGTGCGTAACCGCATGGTCAGGGAACCAGAACTTTCGTCGGGTATAAAGCTTCCTTGAGGAATAATTTCTTTAAAAACTTGTTGCCTGCCATCAAATTGCATTATACCGATGCTGGAGTGTGTCTTGCGAAAGTTGCTAATTTCAAACCACACTTCACTCGGCGATGAGTGAGTCATGCCGTATTGTGCTGCGCCTCTTGCTACATATTCTTTGGTAAATTCGCTCAGGTGGATATCAACGCTTGTGTTGTATTCCCGCTGGAAGTAGGCTGTCATCATCTCTTTGACCACCGGCATTTTTGATGACTGCCCTGCGAGTATCACAATTTCAGGCGGGTGTTCACCATTTTTACTAAGCATAGCGTCAATATCAACAAAGGTTTGGTGTAATTCATCGGCCACAAGCGAATTTAACTCTGTCCTTGAAATACTTACGTTTATCTTACCTTGAGTGAGAATCTCAAGAGGGCGGACATCACCCCCAACAATAACGTTCAGAGAAAAATCACGATTTGCTGTATTGTGATCGCTTAGTTCTTTTTTTAATTTTTCGGCCCTATCATACAACACGCGTGCGTTATGCAGTGTTGCGTTATCCTTTTCTTGGTCTCCTGAAAGTTGCCATACTTTTCTCCGATTCTGGTAGGGAATATCAAAATTTAGGTTTGGATTTTCATTTTGAATTCGTTTCCTAAATTCATCTAATACATAATCGACAATTGCTTGTGTTACATCATCGCCGCCATATTTTGGATTCCCGCCATGTGCAAGGGGTTCAACTGTGGTTATTCCTTCATCGCTTGTTACGTGTGATAAGACGATATCAATCGTGCCGCCGCCAAAATCATAAACCAGTAACCTATAATCCCCCTGTTGCTGCCGTTGCGAAATAGCTCCAAGCAATGCTGCAGACGCTTCATCAATAAGTATAAGATCTGTGATTCCTATTGTCTCAAATGCTTGTCTTATGTCTTCCTGTTGGCTTCTACTAAACATCGTTGGATATGCAATCACACATTTGTTGATTTTTGATCTCGTTGAAATCGTGTCAAGATGTTTTTCGGCACGTTCAATGATATGTTTGAGTATATCAGCAACTACATCGCGTGGCTGCAATTGCCTATTGTTGGGAAATCGGCGATTCCAGTTAAATCCTAACCACCTTTTTACGGAACTGATGTAGTAAGGTCCATCAATCTCGCTGGTGCGATCCGTCTCAGCTCCATAACCGACTTTGTATTCCACTCCATTTCTGGGTTGGCTGTGATAGATAATTGAGGAAGGCATGATTTTCGAGTCGTCGCTATCTAATTGGATAAGTTCTGGCCCATCTTGCGGACCAAGGAAGGCACAACAGGAATTCGTTGTGCCAAAATCTATAGCGAGATAATGCGGATATGGCTCCAGTGCATTTACTTCAACATTCAAGACATATTGATATTGAGGTTTAGCCGCACAATTGGAGGCAATGGTGAAGTTGATGGTGTGATCTCCGGCTTCAACATCAACGGCCAATAGCTGCATTTCAACATTATGTTGTCCACCGCCGTCGATCGTGATTGGGTCCTCAACATTTGACATTCGGATTAAATTAGAAGGATCGGCGAATGCGATATTTTGGATGATTAACGTGCGTTCGCCTCTGTTCTGAAGCGTTAGGGTGTGCGTTTTCTGACGATCCTGTGTTACTTCCAGGTTCAGTGGGGGTGGGGGCACGAACAGTTTCGGCGGATCTGGGACTATCTCTCTCTGAATCTCAATTCGTTTTTCAATCGGTTGAGATAAACCGCGGAGTTCAAAGTCTAGTTTCACCAGATTCGGTTCATCGGTGAGTTGGTTGCAATCAAGCTCCAATATGACTTTTTTGAATGAGCCGTTTGCTTTGTGGAGTTGTTGGGAATAACTAACGCCACGAGCTGATCTTCCTGTTGCTCTAATATGACCGATATAAAATTCACTGTGCTGCACTTCAAGGAGGAGCTCAACCTTTTCAGTTTCAGCACCTCTCCGATGACTCACGCTTATTGGATTGGGTGTCAGCTTAAAGTCAGGAAGTGGGAATGCCTCAAGAGGCAGTGATCTCTCACTAGGAACATTCGGCGGGGCATCTTGTGCTCGCACGTTGATGGTTTCGGCGTATCGCGCTAAGTGTGTGGGATCTACCTGAATTGGAATGGGGTATCGTTGACCGGCGCTAACTGTAAATGAACTGCTGTTCTCACGTGGAAACTGAATTATGTCATCTCGTGTTGTTCGTATCGGTTGGAATGTGATCGGATACGCACCGGTGTTTTCTACGAGAATGGTTAGGCTGTGGATATTCGCAGCGTCGCTCGCATAAATCCGCGGTTCCTGTTCCCATGTTACTGAAAAGTCGAAGACTTTGCATCCACAATAGCCGCAATGTTTATCATGCGAGTGTATAACCCATCCGACATTGCACTTTGAGCAGACCGCATTTGCCATAACCGCCTACTCCTTTTTAGGTGTGTTATCACGACTTAACACCTTCAGATCGACATCATCAAGATTGAACTCCGCAGAGGCCTTCGGTTTCTCAGTTTCCGGTTGCGGTTGTTGCTCGGGTGCATCTTCTTCGTCCGTTGCCTGTTGCGCTGTTTCGGGTTGGGCTTCGACCCGCACATATTCATCATCGGCTGCGCTTTGTGGCGTTGGTGTGTCTTGAGACGATTTTACAACTACCTCATTATGGGCCGTATCCGACGGATTGAATGAACCGGCATCGATCTCAGTTTCTTCGGTAGCGGTGCCGCCGTAATCATTTGAGCTTGGTTGGGTAGGTGTGTTGTCCAGTGTTTCGGTTGGAGGGTGCGGGGGTGTCTGGGTTGGTGCATCCCAGAAGGCCGAACCTGTCACCGAATTAGATTCTGCATCATCTATGGAAGCATCTCCAGAGTAAACATCATCCAAAAACTTACGGAAAAATTCACTTATCTGCCTATGCTCATCGTTGTCTTGAATCTCCCTCAGTAATGAATTAATGAGCTGCTCAATCTGGCTGCGATATAGATTCGTAAAACACGATTGGACTTTTCTCATAAATTGATTATATTCATTTTCGTTCCGCCTCTGGGATAGATTTCTAATTCCACCCGGATCGTTTTGTAAGCCGAGGCGTTCAGTTAGCCCGTCGACGTTATATTCATAGACATAACCGTTCTGAGTTTGATAAAAAACGCCAGAAAATGCGTTTGGGTCAATACGATGACAAATTTCTGGGACAATTTTTCCTAGAGCACGACACCAATTTTGCAGTTTTTGCATTTTGTCGTAGAGCTCAAGGTTGTAAAAGTCCGGATCCTGATGGGTTGAATGTCCATATTCTCCTGAAGACGATCTGTATCTACCGGCGAGTCTATCATGAGACAAGAGGTCATCTAAGGCGAAACCGGCTTCCTCATGATAGAAGAAAAGGAGATGATCTACAGAAGATGGCGCTGCTCTAAACGAGAATCCTCTACCACTCAGACTACTGTTTAAATCAGCTAAAGCGCCATCTGATTTGCCAAAGATGATGTTGGGGGAATCCGCGACGACAAACGGTACGTAGGTAGGGGTAAACGTTTGGTACGGATTTGACCGGCTGGCGAGATTCTGGATATCAGAGCTCTCCGAGTTCAAAAGTTCCTGAGCCTTTGTAACAACATCATCAACTTGAATCTGGTTTAATGATAGTTGTCGGTAGGTTTCAGTCATCTGAGCGGTAATGTCTTCCTGCTCTTTTGATAAAAAATTGGCCATGGTTCCCCCACCGAGCAGTGCAATACCTTCATCCGATTGCGAGATCTGGTGGCTCAGCGTCACTGCGTCCGCCTCAATTTGATTTTCCGGGTTATTGGCGACGATCCTCACGCATTCAGAGCTGGGTGGATCGATAGCTTCATTATATCCGTTTGCAAATCCCTGAATACATCTATTTAGATTCCCTTCTATCTGATTCAACCGCTCTTTAATCGTTCGACGAGGGTTCGGTTCATCCTCATTTGTTGGAATTACGCCGAAACCGAGTTCGGCGCGAATTTCCTGCAATATCGGTCTGAGGAGATGATTCCGAACCGACTTCTTACATTCGTTAATTAAATCGCCATATTGTTTGACTATGTCTTGTTGATGTGCTTTAACGGCATCCTCTTGCAGAAAAATAAGCCGCAGCCAAAAATTATCTTCCGCCACTTCCAGCGCAGAGAAATCCAAGTTACCCAGATTTAAGGTTGGCATCGCCTCAGGGCAACCTTGTATTGATTGTTCTATACCTTTATCGAGCGTTTCAAAGAACATCTTCACGTCGCCCAAGCCTCGCGTTCCCTCAAAATCAATACTTCCTAACTGGTTGGTCAAGGTTTGTTCGATCGCATCACGAAACGCATTTTGACATTCGGACGCTTGCATGTTCATTAATTCAACATACCCGCCACCTGGCTCGAATTTCTGTCTGAATGAATTATCGGATGGAAAAGTCTCCATACTCTGACTTAGTCGCTCAGATGAGATTTCTGTATCGAGCCACTGCCTTTTTGCATTTGCGAGATGCGTATCAATCTGACCAGTAATGGATGGCTGCCCTTCCGGACTGATCAATGTATCAATATTCGCTCCTAGAATGTGATCCCACTCCGTTTCCGCATCTTTTACAGTAACGGCTTGTGGAATGTGTGATCCCAGCCACTTTTCGCATAATTTCTTGCTAATTGCACAGGCAGCAGCACTTGCGATACGATATTTCGGATACCAGACCGCTGTTAATCCGAAGCTTGCCATATAGCGTATCATCGTGGGGATTTCACCCTCTCTTACCCGTTTCAATGTCCCAAAATCTCCATGAGCTGTATAATTTGCGCGGATTGCATTTTTTACCCCACCTGTGTCTGCGGCAGATTCGGCAAAAAGATTCAGTGCGACCATTAAATTCAAACCATCCTCATCGAAGGCGCCGGCTTCCGTTGCGAATTGGTTGCCCGGGTCTTTTCCACTGGGTGACACAAACAGCGTATAATCAAATGGCTTTTCCCGCATATTCTCGATCTGCGTTTTATCCGGGAAAGTTACATCGTAAGTTGTCTCTTGGTGATGATAGTAATTTAACTCCAAAAGGCTTGCATAACAGTTGGCTGAACGGATGTTGAACATCGCATCAGGATTTGCGGCATGGGCTTCATCGAACATTGTGAAAACACCAGTAATTGATTTATCGCCGTATGCGCTGAGGAGATGTCTAAAAAAATATCCGACATCAATCAGCATACCGCTACAAGAGCCTCCACAGAGCGACCCAAGCACGTAGACCCTGATGGAGCCCGTATCGTCGAGAGGGTGCCTTGCAATTTGATCGCGCTTCGTTAAAATATCGATCGTTTCCCGTCTCGTAGCGGGTGCCATAATGGCAGCAATCGCGGCACGGAATGTAGCTTGGATATTTTGCCAGTTTTCCCATAAACACAATCTACCTGCCATGCGTATATTTGAAGCGCCATCCATAAAACCGCCCGCTTCAATTTTCAAGAGTTCACGATCCAGCCAGTCCGCTAAATGTCGGTTGTGCAGTGGTTCTCCAGGCGTTAGCCTAAGGTTAACCGGTTGAAGGCTCGAAATTGTTGCCGTTATAAGGTTGATTCGCTCATAATCAGCCATTTGGTTTGTATTTTGGACATTTATTTCCCCATCCGTCTCAATGGCAATATAGCGAAAAAGTGGCAACCCTGCGGCCCCATACTCTTCAGCCATAAGTTCACGTAAGTTTTTCAGAATATTAGTTCCGGTTGTTCCAAGTCCAACAAATATTGTAGGTGTAATCATCGCGTCCTCCTTCGTGTTTAGTTTATAGTGAATTTTAAGAATAAGTAGACGCTTTTTTTAGTAGCTGTTGTAGGATAAACCCTTGCAGTCGGTATAATCGGGGCAGGGATGCCCCTCCCACAGTATCCAAAGTTAGAGATTTCGCCGACATCAGTGTTTATGAGCTCTTTTTTGGATTACGAGATTTACCTGTCGGTTTTGGCATTGATGCGTCAGTGTCCCTTTTTTTTCGTATTTTTAGTTCGTACCGCAAACAACAAGAAAACGTCAACAATCATAATGACTCCATAGATTAACAGATAAAGGGTCTGATAGGCCCATTCATCGTATCGGTTATCTACTCTTTCCCAGAGCCATATTATAAGTAGGGTTCCACCGAGAATATGTAAAACAAGCGCGATTCTCCACGCTCTTGCTGCAGCGCGTTCAACACTTCCTTGATGCTTGAACAACTGACCGAGTGCCCATGCAATCAGCCATACAAAAGTGTAGGCAACCAGGTAGACAACTACTGGCCAGACCAACGGATCTCCAAAAAAATCAGCGATGCTTTTCATGTAATCTCCCATTACTTATGTGTCAGTTAATCTGCTGAACCCCATGTGTTTAAAATACCATGAACAGAAATATTTTACAACAAATATCGTTACCGCGTTTCTATTTAAGGGGCTTCATCTATCAAGCGGATTGCCCTCAGAAGAGCCAGTAGCAATAATTGGTGTGTCATCTTCTCCCGGTTCATCGGTGCTGTCATCTGCTATCTCACAGCGGACCTGGACTTCATCATCGTCCTCACCTCGCCTTAATGTGAGTGTTTCAGGTAAGACTAATATTAGCGCTTCCTCATCATCGGCATCTTCAAATAGCCTCAGATTTTTCTTTCGGCAACGTATAAAAGCATCACTTCCGACATCAAAACGCAATTCATTGGGGCCCCGAGGGCCAAATTCAAGAGTAGCCTTGTCCTCGAGTGTATAATGTGCCGTTTCACGCAACGATGTCCCTGCCTCACTAACTTCCGTTAAGGTAATGGAATGTACAACTGGATCAGGTCTAATACGACGAATCAGAAGATAAACAACTACACCTAACACTGGAACAAGCAACAGCAACAGCAGCCACATCGGGAAGCCGGTGCCACCGCCTACCAGTTTATAGGGCATCTCGATTGTTTGCTTTTCATTTTTATCTACATATTTATAGTTAATTTCGAGGACAACCTTGTTACCATACCAATCCAAGCGATTCTGCTTCGGCACTTCCACGCTAAACGTCTCACCTATACTAGTTATTTCTTCGGGGACAACCACATCACAAAGTTTTCGCCCATCTTTGTATTGGATATGACATCGGATCTGGTCAATCTGAAATGCATCTGGCTTGGGACTTTCAGTCTGAATTGTCAACGATTCACTATATTTGTCGTCCGAAAACAGCATCTCTAACTGCTTTGCATGCCGATCGAGATCGTTCAACTTGGCAACATAGATGTTTTTAATCTCCGCAGTATAGTTCATCCGGGGTGCCGTAAAAACTTGATCTTCTCCGTTGCAACTATAGGTAACTTCAAGCTTCATCATATTGTTCGGGTCAGCAATCTCACGATTGGCGGGAAGTGAAATATGAAATTCATGCGGGGGCCGCGCCCCATGAAGTTCAATAGGATCGATAAGGAGCATACCCGTTGTGTTGTCTGGATTCATTATTTGAAGCGGTTTGTTATCTCGGTCAATGATCTCCACATTGACGCTATTGAGATGAAATTGTGTTTTTTCGGAGTTCTCCGTGTCAATAGTTAGCGTTTCGCTGAAAAAATTCCCTTCTTCATCTAGTGATAGTTGAATGTCCTCCATCTGCTCTTTCGGCTTTGTTTGTGTAGCAATGAAAATTGACTTGATGACATCCCGTTTTTTGAGTCGTCTGACTTCGATTTTTACATGTTTATTGACAAAGACTCCAAAAATCATTGGTGAATAGAACTTATCTTCAATATCGGCATGTCGCCTTAGAACTGAAGCTATACCTGGGTCACTTTTACCGCTGTTATCGATGTCATCATCTGTTACGAAAACCCAATAGGTTTCGTCGTCCGCGTCCCTGTACAGTTCGTCGTATACCTCAACTTCTGCTCTCAGCAGGTAAGAAACCATTCCATAGAAGGAGGTCTTCAGGGTCATTGGATCCGGCAGCTGCCGTTGAAATTCGCCCTTGCTAACCTGTGCTCGATCTATTCTTCTGGTTCCTTTTTTTGCATACTCCACATAAGTGAGGATATCGCCGCTTTGGTATAGCGGTTTACCTCTATACGCAGCATCACATTCCTTGATATATGAGTCGTTTACCCTATCGCGCAAAGCCTGTGAAATATTCGTGAATAGGAGGTCTGTCAGATATTCATTGACACGCTGGATATCTTCGGATTCCATATAAGGGGTTGTGCCAAGCTTCACCATACTACCAGATACATCATAAACTACGCTGATGTGTTTACCGGCTGCCATAGGCGAAAATACGAAAGAAAGCAGAAATACACTAACAACAAGTGCGTATCTTGGAATATTCATTAAATGGATCATACGCAATATATCTCCTAATAGTCCCGACAAACGAGTCGATCTTCACATAAAACGAATAATTTGTCTCCATATCGAATTGGGCGTGTAAGGGGTCTTGGATTCGTTGATTGTCCCATCGCTAGCGAGTACGTCTGGCCGGACCAGTTTTGATCGGGTTTCCAAATGGTCAATCCGGCTGAATGAGTAGTGTAGATACGATTGTTTATCACAATGGACTGGTGGGGAATAAACCTATTCTGTTCAGAACCACCTTGCAGCTGCCTCTTGGGTAAAGAATCACGTCTATCGCCATCGTAGGTATAGACGATCTGACCAAATCTGTCGGATAAAAACAAGCATTTTCCATTGGTAAGTGGTGGTTGTAGGAAAAGTGTGCGGCGATTTCCAGAACCATTTTCCGGCTCGCTATCCATATCTACTACTTTGGACAATTTCCCTGAATTCGGATCAAAACGTGCGAGGCTACGCCTCCCACTATCGCTTAACACTTCAAAATAGACTGAATCGTTGAGTGAGACGGGTGCTGAGAAGGATGTTTTCTGAGTGGGTACGCATCGTTCTTTAAATAGTGTTGCACGAATATTAAGAGCAAAAACACCTCCCCGCTTGAACGTGAAAACGATATATTGACTACAGAGCGTAGGCGACATCGGCGCGTTTGTCGCTTCAAAGAAATCATGTTCGATGTACTGAGCATCATCATTACCAAGGTCGAATAGCAACATGCCCTGATTCAAACCGATAACCATTGTCGGCCTACGGTTGACATCACATTTCAAGGGAGCACACGACGGAACAGGTTCAATCTGAGCGGCATCTACGCCATTGATATTATTGATAAGTTCTGTCTTTCCGTCAATAACAGAAGTTTTCTGAATCCCCCCCGGCACAACTGAATATAGGTGAAGTCCGTGATAGATGGGGGTTAATCCGTGAGTCAATGGTGTGTTAAATTCAATACTCCATTGATGTTTTAAATTTCTTCCGTCTTGAGGTTTTGTAATCAGGTAAGCATCAAGCTTGTTTTGACTGGGATTCGGCACAATAATGAGTCCATCAATGGCGAGCAGCTCCGGCAAGTTTTCACCTGACTCAATCTCTGGAATTTTTGCCACCCATGAACCGAATCCATCGTGAGATGGCATTTGCGGAAGTATCCCGGTGCGCTCCGGGTTACCCGATACTATGTCCCATATCGCAGGCTTATCAAGTGGTATGCTACATTGCGTACAATAACGCGCAAACGCACGGTTCCAATGCCCCGCAGCACACCGAAAAGCAAACCGAGAACAATGATTGCAATACGCGGTGGTCCCACCTAATTCCTGCGAAAGCAAACCACATATCGCACTTTCAGGGGTGTATGGGCAAAGGTTCACTGACTTCCCTCCGTTTCGGAATAGACTAAAACAATCTCAATCCTGCGATTTTTTGCTCGTTTAGTTTCGGTATTGTTTGCGCGTTTTATGTCGGAACTATTACCTGCAGCCGGGTCAAATTCCGCATAACCCGTTGCCTTTAACGTTCTCGGATCAATTCCAATATGATCGACAAAAAGTCGTAAGACGGCGATCGCTCGATCTGATGACAACTCCCAGTTTGAGCGGTGTGGAGATAGAATAGGAACATTGTCTGTATGTCCCTCAATTTGAATACTTTGGTACAAATTCTGTCCCTTATCGTTCGTTTTGTAACGCTGTAAGAACTGACCAACAGCGGTTAGTGTAGCCCTTCCAAGCGGTTGAAGCTCTGCCTCATCAGTATTAAAGAGAATGTGGTCGCTAAACGTAAACCGCTGCAAATTACCATCCCTAATAATTTTAATAGTCTCAGCTTCTATCTCACTGGCAAACCTTTCTCTAAACGCGGCCTGTATCGTATCCTGCTTTTTCTCCATCCGAATTTTCAAGAATAATTTGCTATTAGAAACAAATTGAACGAAGATAAAAAACAGAAAGATGAGCAACATCGCTATAGATACATCGGTAAAAGCAGGCCAGACGTTCAAAACAGAATTCTGACGCATACGAAGGTTCATTGAAGTATTCTCCTACGGGTATTTATCGCTACATGGGATCACCCTCGGAACCACCGGCCCCAACGAGGCGAACCGGGTTGACTCATGGTCTGGTTCAATGCCTCTAGCTTTTCACTTAGTGTTTCAAAATTCGACGAGACTTGCTTCAATATCGTCTCTGTGCGTTGTTGTTCATCTGATACTGTCTTTGAAAAAGTCTGTTCAAGCTGCTTTACACTGGTATCTAATGTCCGCATTATTTCCTTTTGTTCATCAACCAATTCACCTTGCCCTTGTAGATGTCCTTCAATTCGCCTAAACACTTCATTCTGTGCTTCAAGGGTAGGCTTAATTTGAAGCTCACCTATTAATAGCGCGAGTCTATTCCCAACTTCCTGCCGATTTGTTACAAGGTCGGTCTTGATGCTTTCAAAAACTTGATTCTGACTCTCAAGTGCCGTAGCAATCATCAACTCACCTGCACGCAGGTCTTCTATCATAACTTGCTGCCTGTCTATGATGGGTTGAAGCATTGATTGAAGTTGGTTCTCTAGAGTCGTGGTAAGGGTGTTAGCAAGCTCGTCAACGAATCTTGCCTGTGAATTCTGAGCCTCACGAACTGTCGTTTTTAGTCCTCCGCTTTCTTCTTTCAACTCCGATACGACAGTTTCTAAACCCGCAAACAGTGTAGTCTGATATTTGGTAAGAGTGTCAGCAAGGTTGGTAGCAAGTCCGTCAGCGAATATTGCTTGGGCACGCTGATTCTCACGAATTGTTGTTGTCAATTCTGTACTTTCTTCTTTCAACTCCGATACGACAGCTTCTAAACCCGCAAGCAATGTAGTCTGATAGTCTGATACCTGAGATACTGCAGAACGAATGTTCGACTCACCTTCACGTAGTCCTTCTATAATAGCTTGTTGACTATCTGTGATGGGCTGAAGCGCTGATTGAAGTTGTGTCTCAAGAGTGTTGGTAAGCGTGTCAGCAAGGTTGGTAGTGAGGTCGTTAACGAATTGGATTTGTGAACGCTGAGCTTCACGAATTGTCGTTTTCAATTCTGCACTTTCTTCTCTCAACTCCGATACGACAGTTTCTAATCCCTCAAGTACTCTCGCCTGATAATCTGAAAACTGAGATACGGCCCCCTGTGTCGTCGTTTTAAAGTCCTTCGCCATCGCATCTACATTGGCTTGAAATTCTGAGATTTTCTCCATGAACCGTTTTGCCGTTCCCTCAGAAGAGTCCACCGTAGATCTAATCAGGACTTGATATTCGTTTATCCCGGCTAAACTCGCCCGAAGTTCCGCCGGAATCTGGCCCAACTCTTGCGTAATAACATATTGTTGTTCAAGATATGTATCCCATGATTTCTCTGTTAATTGTTGGATTGCCTGCTCCATCCGCCGAACATTGTCTTCCGTTCCTAATTTAAATCCGTCAATGCTTACTTGAAGCCGATTCATAGAGGATTCAATTACGGATTCCGGGGTTTCTGTGAAGTGGGGAATTATCTCCGTCGATACAACCGTTTCAAACTTAGTGAGAAAAGCGGAGTTTAAAAGGCTAAAAAGCCAACCAAATAACCCTAACCCGAGCGATGTTAATAATCCGGCTAGCGTTGTTACAAATGCGGTATTCATGCCTCTCAATGTACCTTGAAGCGCATTAGAAATTCTGGGGAGCTGGTCAAGATCCTGAATGTCCCTCAGAAGGGGCTGGACTTCAAGAGTTGCGGTAATTAATCCCTGTAGTGTTCCAATTAAACCGAGGATGATGAGAACTCCGAGTATATAGTTTGATAGACCCGCCTTTCTGCTGGCGGCGCCCGCATGAATGTCACCCAGCACGTCATGATCGATCTCCCCGCTATTCTGCTTAATCTGGACTAAATCACGAATCCGCTTGTAAATGCTACTTTTCACTAAGTAGTTTCGTACTATAAATCTCTGTGCGCGTAACTTGTCAAGTAACCCAAAAGAGATGTCACCGAGACCATGGTTGTCTTTGATATAGTCTTGAACACGTTTGAGGCACACATAGTCATAGCCTATTCGCAGCATATGAACCACGTAGTTTGCAACACCAACTCCAAAGACAATATAAATAGCCGAGACGATTTTTCTACCAAATGGGTCGTCGAGATCAGAGATATCCCTTAGTAGTTCGCCAATCATTTGTAGTGCTTCGGTAATCACACTAGCCACCACCTGCTTCTTGTGCATGTTGCGAAAAAATATATGATAATACTGATAATACAATGATGAACAACGTCAATAATGGAAACCATGGTGTGTAGATGTTTTATCAATCAATAGGAAGTTGCAGTTTTCATGCTTCATAGAGTTAAGTTTGATAATCTTCAGTTGCGAAAATTAAAACGAGGTTTACCTGTCGGATTCACTCACTCTTTTCTACGTTGTGTGAATCGCTGCACAGCCTCCTGTGCCTCCGGCGTCACATAACACCTTTCAAACGTATCAACCGTCCGCCGTTCCCAATGTTCGTGGTCTAGTATACGCATTTCACGCAGCAACGCTTTCGTTTCAACCAACGCCGCCTTCGGACGTGAGGCGAGCTCCTCAACCCAATTACGAAATCGGGTGTCAAAGTCCGTATCAGCCCATACTTCATCGACTAAGCCAAGTCGCTGCGCCGAGATTCCATCAAACTGCCCACCGCATAGCATAAGCCTTCGGGCAGCCTGAAATCCAACCAATTCTACTAAGCGCGAAACACCCCAGGGCGGCGTCCATCCGTGGGCTACTTCTGGCAGACCGATAGTAGCACTCTCTGCGGCGACACGGAAATCGTGGTAGACGCCCAAGAAGAGTCCGCCCCCCAGAACGTATCCGCGCCATGCAGCAACGGTAATTTGTGGAAGCTCCTCCAGTTGTGCGAAAACCTGCCCGTGTGCATATTCAAATGCAGCCGCTTGTTGCGGTGAACATCCCGCTAACTCCTTCAGGTCACTGCCGGCAGAATACGCCCGTCCGCTGCCTTGGGTGACAAGCACCGTCACTTCTGGTGCCTCCCGAACTTGACACAGCGTCTCCTCAAAATCGCGCAATAAGGCTTGATTGATAGCATTAAGGGCTTCAGGACGGCACAGGGTCAGCGTAGCAATTCGATTGGAGATTTCCAATTCAACTAGTGGCATTCAGGGCCAATCTCCCTTGGATAGCTGCATTAAGTCAGAATTAGGATTTTCAGGATTAAAGGATTATCAGGAAGATTTTAACGCAAAGTTGCCAAGACGTTGAGAAGATTTTTTTCTTTATTTTCCGGCCCCCTCGCGTTCATTCTGCAACGTTTCACGTGTCAGGCTACGCGGTATTTCTCGACTACATCCATGTCCACTGTGATACCAAGCCCTGGACCGTCCGGCACCAGAAAATGCCCTGCTTTAATTGTTAGTCCCTCTTTGGCAACGTCGGCGATGCGCATGTGGGGCAACTCGTCACACGGCAGGGTCGCGTTGGGCAGGGTGCACTGCACATGAACGGAATAGGCGGCGAGAATGCTCAGGCAGAGCCCGCCCATCTGTACCCAGAAAGGCACGTCGGCCGCTTCAGCTAACGCAGCGGATTTTCGTAGACTCTGGGCGGAACCACCCAAGTTCACGTAGTCGATGCACTCTGCCTTGAGTGCCGCGAGAACGCCGCCCGGTGGTCCCAAGTGAAGTGCTTGAGGGATGTGGGTTTTCTCGCGCAATAGGCGATACCAATCCAAGTTATTTTTGAGGACCGGGTCTTCAAAATTGGCAACCGTTCCGAAAGGTTCAAGCTGTTCCGCCAAACGGGTGGCGACATGTAGGTATTTGAACTCTGTGTTTGGATCCACACCAACGGTGTAATCAGGGCCCGCCGCCTCTTTTATGAGGCGTACCGTTTCCACGATGTTCCAAGACCGAGCCTTGAGTTTATGGTTGGTAAATCCCAAACGCGCCCCCACTTCCGCCTCCGCAGCCGTTTCGCGCGGCTCCATCGGACAAGACCAGTATGAAACCGGTACTTCGTCACGTACCTTGGGACCGAAAAAACGATGGAGCGGAATTCCGTGCATCTGACCGGTGATGTCCAACAGAGCACACGTAAAGGGATCGGGCTGCGCGAATGGCTCTATCGCCAGCACCTCCTGACCGATATAAGACTGCGCCGTGCCCTCATGTGCGGATCGTGTGCCTTGGTACTCTCCCCAACCCTCAATCCCTTCATCAGTTTGAATGCGACAGAGGGTGATGTCATAAATCTTGGGCATGTATTTGGCAATCGGTGGAATTGGGGGAATTTCTACCTCGTAAAGATCCACTTGCGTAATTTTCATGTCAGTAGTTCTCCTTCGTTTCAGGTTTCATGCCACCCGATACTTTTCAATTACGTCCATATCCACTGTGATACCAAGCCCCGGACCTTCCGGTACCAGAAAATGCCCTGCCTTGATTGTTAACCCTTCCTTAACAACGTCGGCGACGCGGATGTGGGGTAACTCATCGCAGGGAAGGATCGCACTGGGCAGGGTGCACTGCACATGAACGGAATAGGCAGCCATTATGCTTAAGCAGAGACCTCCGATCTGTACCCAGCAGGGCACATCTGCGGCTTCAGCCAATGCGGCAGATTTGCGTACCTGTTGGGCAGGTCCACCCAAGTTCAGGTAGTCGATGCATTCTGCTTTGAGGGCTGCCAAGACACCGCTCGGAGGTCCTAAGTGTAGTGCTTGGGGGATGTGGGTTTTCTCACGCAACAAGCGATACCAATCCAGGTTATTTGTCAGGACCGGATCCTCAAAGTTCGCAACTGTTCCGAAAGGTTCAAGCTGTTCCGCCAAGCGCGCCGCAATATGTACGTATTTGAAGCCCATATTGGGATCCAAGCCGACGGTGTAATTGGGGCCCGCTACCTCTTTGATGAGTCGTACTGTTTCCACGACGTCCTCAGCACGTGCCTTAAGTTTGTGATTGGTAAACCCCAAACGTGCGCCTACTTCTGCCTCCGCAGCCGTTTCGTGTGGTTCCATCGTGGTAGACCAGTAGGAGACCGGCACCTCGTCACGCACTTTCTGACCGAAAAAGCGGTGGACAGGAACGCCGTACATCTGACCGGTGATATCCAACAAAGCGCAAGCAAACCCATCGGGTTGGGCGAATGGGTCTAACGCCAATACTTCCTGATCGAGGTAAGATTGTACCGTGACCTCGTGGTCAGATCGCGTGCCAAGATACTCTCCCCAGCCCTCAATCCCTTCATCGGTCCGAATGCGACAGAGGGTGATGTCGTAGATCTTAGGAACGTACTTAGCAATCGGTGGGATTGGCGGGATTTCTACCTCGTAAAGATCAACCTGCGTAATTTTCATGTTAATATTTTTCCTGTTACAGTACGGGACTTTAGCCCGTAAAGCCCGAGCTGGTAGGGAACAACGATCGTTGTTCCCTACAGGGTTCTCCGGTCTGGATCATCAAAGATAGCAGAAAACACCGCACGAATTAACCAGAATCGTGGAGGCATTTCGGGTGTCACACCTAGGAACCTTCCTGTTGCAACCGCCGAACACGTGCTGGCACGTCATCGTTGACAATCTCTATGGATTGGATGCCCAGGTTACGGTCTGCTAACGGCAGATCGACCTTGACCCCACCACGCCGGTGCGATTCCCGCAACCCCACAGCGACCTCCAGTGCTGCGCGTCCATCGTCGCCTGAGCATTTTGGGGGCTGTCCCGTTTCCGCAGCGTTAATCAGATCAGAAACGATTGTCAGTCCCATCCCCTGCATCCGCACGGGCCAAGGAAATGGCACCTTTGCCGGTCTGGGGCGACCTCGGCGACCGCCGGGGACAGTGAGAATAAATTCAAATTCCTCCGCGTTGTTCAAGGAACGGATACGCCCCTCCGTGCCAATCACGTCGACCTCCCACGATGCAGCCCCACACGGCATACTCCGAAGATATGCACGCACGCCATTATCAAAAGTAAGGTAGCCGTTACCGCTAAGGTCATTTTCGGCGGCGGCGGCTTCGTCCGACTCCATCTCGCCGAAAACCCATTCGACATTGCCGCCAGCCATGTAGCGCAAGATATCAATGGCGTGGCTGCCGTTATGAGACAGCCCGCATTGGGCGTAAACCGTCACCTGTAGAAGCTCGCCAAGTTCACCGGCGTCGATGAGCCGTCGGGCTTCACTGAAGAACGGATTCCAGCGGCGGGCGCAGTTGACCGCCAATGCCACACCATTTTCCCGGCAGACATTCACCATTGTATCCGCTTCCTCTAGGGTCAGGGCAATCGGCTTTTCCGCCCAGATGGCTTTAACCCCTGCACGGGCGACGTCCTGTACAATAGCCGCACGCACCCGTGCGGTTGTGCACACGCTGACAAGGTCTAAATTTTCTTCTGCCAACATTTCCCTGTAATCGCTATACAGGTGGTCAGCGCTTAAGCCCCAACGTTCGCCAAAGATGGCTGCTTGCTCCTCGTGAAGATCTGCTCCGGCGACCAGTTCGACATTGGGTGCTGCGTTGTAACTTGGTCCATGGCAATAAGGAAGGAAAAGCGAACCGCCCTGCGTTATTTCATCGTCAAAGGTGCTGCCCATTCTTCCAAGGCCGATCACTGCGGCACGATAGGTTGACATAGATTTGTCCTCCGGTGATATTTTAGTAAATCTTAAAAACAGATAGACGCTTTCGCTCCTCGTGTATGGTAGGCGCTGCATCGGTGCAGTTGGAAACAGCACCTACCGGGTTAGATTGAGTGCGGTGGGGTTAAAAACCGCACCTACCGGGCCCGGGGGCAATGCGGTGCGGTTTGGAGTGTCTCATTAATTCTGAGATCTACTATTTGATTAATTCCGAGTAACCAATACCTAAACGTTTCATAGAACGCTTCTTCAAAGGGGTTTTAACATCTTCAGTTTTAGGCGTATCTCCTGAGTTCTTCAACCTTTGACACCTCATCTAAGGCTTCCCGCGCCTCCGGGGGTAATCGCCACTCTGCTGAGCCAAACACCTCATCCACATGTTCAGGGAAGTCTGCGCCGTGGATCGGGGCGGTTATCTCTGGATGGTCTAAGATCCACGCCACCGCTACCTGTGCGGGTGTTCGACCGTGCTCTGAACCGATGTCGATGAGCGTCTGTACAATCCTATCTACTCGCTCCGTCATTGCTTCTTCAAAGTTATATTTATGCGGGCTCAAGCCCCATTCGGGCCCCTTGCCCCACGGGGTGTTCGCCGGTGGCTCTTGTCCACGACGGAAATGCCCGCTCAGTAGTCCAATGGCGAGTGGACTGAAGGTCATGATCCCCAGACCGTGTTCACGGGATAGCGGCATCAGGTCCGGCTCGATCTCCCATCGGTTGAGCAAATTGTATTGGTTTTGCAGGCAGACAAAAGACTCTAAGTTCCGAAGGGCGCTGATTCCGAGAGCTTCCATGACTTTCCACGCACGGAAATTACTGCAACCGATATATCGCACCTTTCCCGCACGTACCATGTCGTCCAGTGCACGCACAGTCTCTTCAAGCGGGGTCGTGGGGTCAAAGCTATGGAGCAGGTAGAGATCAATATGCTCGGTTTGAAGCCGTCTAAGACTTGCATCGACACCTTGCATCAGATTCACGCGGGATAAGCCGGTGTGGTTCGGGCTATCTCCAAGCGTCCCAAAGATTTTGGTGCACAACACAATATCGTCACGCTTTTCCTTGATAGCTTTACCGACAATAATTTCGGATCGTCCCGCACCGTAGAGTGCCGTGTCGATAAAGTTGCATCCCAGATCAATTGCCCGGTCTATAACCCGTATACAGGTCTCTTCGTCCGCTTGACCGCGGAAGGCTGTTCCTAAGCAGATGCTGGATACCTTGACGCCGGTTTTCCCTATGTGTCGATACTCCATGTTGTCTCCTTACAGAAGCCCTAGTGCCTGATCAATTTCGGACTGGTAATCGTAGACTTGGCAGGTTTCTACTTCGCTCATTTTCACCGCGCGACCGGCTCGAGCTGATTCAAATATGGCGTAGATAGCTGCAACATCCTTCATCCCCTCAAGCCCATCTACCTCAATCTCTCTCTCATTGAGGATGGCTTCAGCTAGTTCGTAATACTCAAGCGCGAGGATTTTCCAATCTACTTTGCTGTCCTTGTCGGTGATGCGGCTAGGAAAGAGGTGGTCCGCTAAGGGCTCCAGCGCAAATCCGGGGGCTGATGCAAGGAGATCCTCTTGAGACATCTCCTCCTCATCCCTTCGTTTCATACTGACCCGGCTACCGCGCGCTCCAAAGCCGTTGATACATCCTTGATCTCCCAAAATCATCTCACCACCATAGCTGCCGGTACCGCCCCTACTAATTAGCCAGTTCACGGTGACCCCGCTCTCCATCTTAAATATCGCCATTGAGGTGTCCTCCGCCGTGGCTGGCACTTCATTGTCCATCGCCCGATGCCGATTCTGATAGAAGGTGTAGGTGTCGCCGATGCTGTCCGCTTTACGCCTTACTGGCTCGATCAGCCACACATCGCCGTAGACCTCCGCAATATCTCCGAGTTGATAGCGGATCTGGTCTGCCATGTGAACTCCCATATCAACAATGGGTCCCCCTTTGTCCTTGAGGTGTCGCCACGGGGTAATAAAAATGGTATTGCCGGCGCTCAGTGAATGGAAAAGCCCCATATAGGGCCTACCGATCGCGCCGGTTTTCAGCAGATGGTTGACCAACCGCGCTGAGGGATCGCGCCGGTAGTTCTCTGCCACCGATAGTTTTCGGTTATTCCGTTCCGCAGCGTCAATCATTTGCTGACAGGCTCCAACCGTAATCGCCATCGGTTTCTCTACCATCACATGCAGCCCCAAGTCCAGTGCCTGACAAACGACAGTGTGGTGCACTGACGGGTCTGTTACCACGTCTACGGCGGTAAGATCGGGCGTCTGGCGTGCCATCTCCTCCAGATCGGTGAAGATTGCTGGACGCACTCCTAGCAGCTTTTCCGCTTCGGCTGCGGCGAGTTCAGCGTTTTCGCGACGGATGTCGCACAAGGCACACAACTCCACATTGCTGAACGGAGTTTGTGTCAACTCTCGCAGTCCGTAAAGATGTCGTGTTCCCATGCCACCGCAGCCTACCAGTCCAAGTCTAATTTTGTCCATTTTCACTCCTCGTCCTTCAACGCTTGAATCCCGGGCCAATCCCGCCACATATCCTCACATGGCGGTTCTTCTTGCGTCTGCTCAAGATCTTTTTTACAGAAATCGTACAGCACAGCCTGTCGGATTTGGTTGGAAAAATTTTGACCCGCTGCATGGCCGATGCGGTGATGCCAAAACACGATATCCCCCGGTCCACCGTGGGTTTCGACATAGGGCCACTCGTTGACCATTGCTAGCACGTCGTCGTATCCATCGGTGCGCTCATGCTTGTATTGTGAATGGAACTGGTAATAAAACTCCTTATGACTCTTGGGCCAAACCGTAAATCCGCCGCCCCGTGGCGGTACGTGGTCAATGTACCCGACAACCCCGAAGTGGAAGGGATGTCCATCCACGTGGCAGGTAGTCGGCTTCTCAGGTTCATCACCGTAAGGGAGTGTACAGTAGATTCCCCGAATCCCCTTAGGTGTTCGT
Source organism: Candidatus Poribacteria bacterium (assembly GCA_965204355.1). Taxonomy (GTDB): domain Bacteria; phylum Poribacteria; class WGA-4E; order WGA-4E; family PCPOR2b; genus PCPOR2b. The sequence goes on along the minus strand of OZ241983.1, from coordinate 3,452,018 downwards.
AGATTCCCTTTTCCCAGCAGCTGCTCTGCCATGCTCCACACACTTGGATCTGTCGCAAGCAGTCGAACCATCCAATCTTCGGTGCCCGGTTCGCGATAGTTCCATCGGAAGCCGCGTTTCGCGTTCATCGAGTCTTGGCATTCTTCTTCTTCCTTGATGGGCCCCACCCAAGTCTCAGGGGCATACCGATCCATGGATGGCGGTGCGCCATCCCACAGCCGCTCCCTCGCTCGCGCCATCAGATCTGGATCCAAGACTTCCCGCTTAACCAGATAGCCTTCCCGTTTGAAAAATAGAATATCTTCCTTAGATAACCTAACCATCAACCAAACCTCCTTATGCGTGACAAATAAGTATTGTGTAAGTATACACGTTTGAATGTCCGCAGGCGGCATTCCCCCGAGTTAAATCTGTGGCCTCAAATCCTCAATGTCTTTCAGCAATGTTTTCGAATCGTCAATTTGCAGTAGGTTTTGGGTTTCGTCTTCCTGTTTCAGCAATTCCTCCAGGGCGTGATCTGCTTTAATGGTGAACCCTGCATCCTTTATCATTTGCAGGGTTTGTCTTCTCGACGCGCCCCGCGTGTTCAGATATCCTTCGACAAAGAGTGAATTTGCCGGATATAGTGCCATAACCTCCATACTTCGTAGATGCACCTCTCTACCCGCAGCGATTCGAATCTCTGCCTTTGGATTCAGAAAGCGGTACAAGCACAACACGCGCAGACAATATTCTGGGCTGAGATTCGGTGTTTCTGAGAGCACATTCCCCGGAATCGGGATTAGAAAATTGACCGGTATCGACTGGACCTCTAGCTCCCGAAGGGTCTTAGCGACCTCAATGACATCCTTCTCCACCTCGCCCATTCCGACGATGATTCCAGCACACAGTTCAATACTTGCCCTTTGTGCAGCGTGTAATGTGTCCAGTCGGTCCTGATATGTATGGGTTGTACAGATCCGGGGGTAGTGCCCTTCTGATGTGTTTAGATTATGATTGAGCCGATCGAGGCCCGCCGCCTTGAGGGTTCGCGCAGCCTCATGATCAATTAGACCCGCACTGAGGCAGACTTGGATTGGGTAACGCGATTTTATCTCCTTAATCAGTCCAGCGAGATGCTCAACCCGGGTTCTTGAGGGACCGCGACCAGCAAAGACCATACAGTAGCGATAAGCTCCCGATTCATAGGCGCATTTGGCTTCATCTAGCATTTCTGCGTCGGATTTTGTCGCGTAAGTTTCAATGTCCGCATTCGATGACTTCGCCTGCGCGCAATAGTGACAGTCTTCGGGACAGAAACCATTTTGGGCGTTATTGATGATATGTAGTTGTACCTCTTTACCGGTGTATTTTTTGCGCACCTGATAGGCTGCGTCAAGCAAGGGGAGAAGTTCAACCGCCGATGAAGTCAGTATTTGTAGACATAGTTCATCGGAGAGCATGTCCTCCTGTAGACCTGCTTGGATAAGTTCATCATAAAATCTTCGTTCCATCTGTTTTTTGCAATCCTCTCTTTTGCCTTTGCATCTGATAAGGAACTATTGTAATATAAAAACAGATTGAGATCAAATACTTTCCGTTATCAGAACACCATTTTATTTTACAGGACGCTAGGCAAATACGGCGGATTATACTGCAGCTATTGTTAGGTATCTATACAGGGCGCTCCATAGCCACTACAGACGCAGGAGATATGCAATGAAATTGGGACTTGTAACATATAATATGGCGAAGGATTGGGACGTACAAACAATTATCGAAAATTGTGCGGCGACGGGCTTTCAAGGGGTTGAACTTCGCACCACTCATGCCCACAGTGTTGAGGTCGATCTTTCAGCAATTGAGCGTCAGGAGGTGCGGAAGCAGTTCGAGGATTCACCAATCGAAATAGCCGGTTTGGGCAGTGCTTTCGATTACCATTCCACTGATGCCGAGGCGGTGCGCCAAAATATCGAAGGGACGAAAGAATATGCCCAGCTTGCAGCAGATGTCGGTGCGCCCGGCGTGAAGGTTCGGCCCAACGGCCTACCTGAAGGTGTGTCTGTAGAGAAAACATTGACCCAGATTGGGTTGTCCCTACGCGAGTGTGGGGAGTTTGCCAGCAGTCTTGGGGTGCAGATTCGACTTGAGGTGCACGGCAGGGAGACATCGCACGTTCCACACATCCGAACCATCATGGAAATCGCCGATCAGGACAACGTGTTTGTCTGCTGGAATTCCAATCCGGGTGAGGTCAACGATGGATCGGTTAAGAGTAACTTTGACCTAGTCAAGGAGTGGATTCAGTTGGTTCACATCAATGAGCTATATCGGCGGGAATATCCGTGGCGAGAACTTTTTGCCCTATTGAAGGGATCTGGATATGATGGATATACCTTGGCTGAGATTCCGGACAGTCCCGACTCCGTGCGTATGATGAATTACTATCGCGCCTTGTGGGAGGCGTTGTGTAGTGAATAGGCGCTGTTGCGATATGTAGTCGGTACTAGGGGCGGGACGATCAGGCACGATGCCCGATCTGCGGGTGTGGTAGGGTTACGGCATACAGCGTATCCCTACCACGCGCAACTTGAGTTCATCTACTGGCGGGGTTCCCGAATCGATTTGGGAGGTCGTAGAATTTCGGCGAGGATAATCCCTTGACGAAAGGTTTCGGGGGACAGTGGAATGCCTGCAACGGTTGGTGTCACAGGAGGAGACGCGCTATAGGGTGGTGGCATAGTTTCCGTCCTTGCCGGTTCCGGCTGTGGAGCGACTTGAACCTCGGGCGGCGGCGCAGCGGAGGCTTGAGGTTCGTCAACCTCGATGAAATCAGGAAGTGCCTCTTCGTCCATCGGTACGTTGCCCCAAGGAGGTAAAGTTACCTCATCCTCTTCGGGTATAGTATCAGGCTCCTCTTTCGAACCTCTCCGGCTCAGCATCCTTGTGATCAGTGCGATAGCCCCAAAAATGATAAAAACAATTAACTGAATCCATTCGTCCATCGGTATCCCCCTGTTTGCTTGTGCACCAATTATTTACGATAGACCGACTGCATGGGATGAACGGGTTGTATCCCTATCACCGGCAGGAGATGCAATGGATTGACGCATTTCCGTATCCGCAATGACATTCCGCAGATTGTAGTAGTCCATTACACTAATCCTGCCAGAGACAAAAGAGTCCGCAATTGCGCGAGGCACCTCCGCATCCGCCTCAACAAGGTTCACGGTCATCTCTTCGACCAACGCTTTATTTTCCTCTTCTTGCGCTTGGGCGAGAGCACGTCTTTCCTCCGCCTTGGCACGAGCGATTTTTAACTCCGCTTCGGCTTGATCCGTTTGGAGTTTAGCCCCCACATTTTCGCCGATATCGATGTCTGCGATATCAATGGACAAGATTTCAAAAGCAGTACCTGCCGCCAGCCCCTTTTCGAGGACAACCTCGGAAATTTGCGCCGGATTTTCCAACACCGCTTTGTGGCTCGCGGACGAACCGATTGTGGTAATAATCCCCTCACCAACCCTAGCGATGACAGTTGCTTCGCCTGCACCGCCGACAAGTCTATCGATATTGGCTCGCACAGTAACCCTAGCTCTAGCAATTAGTTGAATTCCGTCACGTGCGACAGCGGTAATGCCGGGACTCGTATCGCCTTTCGCGGGGACATCAATAATCTGTGGATTGACACTCATCTGCACAGCTTGTAACACATCTCTGCCCGCTAGATCAATTGCAGCAGCTTGTGCAAAGTCCAACTTGATGCTCGCTTTATCTGCAGCAATAAGCGCACGCACAACATCTGTCACATTGCCCCCAGCGAGAAAATGTGCTTCAAGGTTGTCAACTCTGAGCTGCAGCCCGGCTTTCGTCGCTTCAATTTGGGGCTCCACAATCGCTTTAGGGGGAACACGCCGCAAGCGCATAGCGACGAGATCGCCGAAAATTCGGATACGCACCCCTGCTGCAAGGGCAGCGATCCAGAGTCCTAACGGCACGAACCAAGCTAGCCAAAGGACAAAAATAATCACGATAATCGCTGGAATAATGTATGGAATAGTCATCTGAAACCTCCTCATGGGGTTAGCGGATGTAAATCCCGATTCACCGGGATCACCCCTTAATTTTGACCGATTAGATTTCCGTCTCGAAATGCACCGGCAATGGCGCGAGGGACATTTGCTTCTGCTTCAACAACTCTAGAGCGCATCTCTTGTACGTTCGCGGTCATCTCTTGTTTGCGGGCAACCGCCATCGCTCGGCGTTCCTCCGCTTTGGCTTGTGCAACGACGAGATCTGCCTCTGCCTGTTCTGCTTGCAGTTCAGCACCGATGTTCTTTCCTACATTCACATCGGCAATATCAATGGAGAGGATATCGAAGGCTGTTCCCGAATCAAGACCCCGATCTAACACAGTTCTGGAGATGATGTCAGGATTCTCCAAAACGTCCTCGTACGTCTCTGAGGCCCCAATCGCGCTAACGATTCCTTCCCCAACCCGTGCGACGATGGTCTCTTCACCAGCGCCCCCAACGAGTCGGTTGATATTCGCTCTGACAGTGATCCGCACCGTAGCAATGAGTTGAACCCCATCAAGCGCGACTGCCGTAATCCTCGGCGTTGTGATAACACGTGGGTTCACGCTCACTTGGACAGCATCGAGCACGTCGCGTCCAGCCAAATCAATCGCTGTTGCTTGTTGCAGACCGAGATCGATCCTCGCCTTGTCCGCGGCTATTAAGGCGTTGACCACGCGAATCACGTTGCCCCGTGCGAGGTAGTGAGCTTCCAACCGCTCCATATCAATGGTTAGTCCCGCTTTGTGGGCACTGATCTGTGCATTTACAATTACTGGTGGACTGACCCGCCGGAGACGCATGCCGATGAGTTCGATGATGCGGACACGTACACCAGCAAAAATAGCGGCGATCCACAGCCCAACCGGCACGACCCAGAAGAGTACCAACAATCCGATGATTATTACAATAGCAAGAAACAGGAGAGACGTTTGTTCCGCACCCATTCTTGACCTCCTTTTTGATGTTACCGACCTATTTTATAAACTCCGAACAACGATACGATTACCTTCAACGAGGACAACCTCGACTTCCATCTCTGCCTCAATGAAATCGCCAAGCGTAACGACATCAACCCTCTGATCATTAATCAACGCCGCACCGGCGGGACGTAAGGGGGTGATTGACTTCCCCGATTTGCCGAGCAAGTTGACCAAATCCTGGGGCGGGGCTTGAAACCCATCGGTACGCTTGGCAGCGATATCAAGAATAAATGACCTTCCGAGCCTTGTGCGTGGGAAAAACGAAAATCCTATAATCGCGAGCGGAATGGTCACTGCAATTGTAGCACTCCCATAAAGCAGGCTAGTTTTCAATCCAAATTTAATCCACGCAAGCCCGATACCGGCGAGAATTAATGCCACTCCGGGAACGCCCGCCGCGCCAAACCCGGGCAGGAAAACTATTTCAATGAAGAGCAATACAACCCCTAAACCGATGAGAAAAATTAGAAACCATGACATGAGATTAGCCCATACCTTACGCTTCATCAATTGCTTCAACGAAAATTTTCGATCCTTCAACATCGATGATTTTTACAGGCGTTTCACGCACGATAAAATCACCAACAGTGACGACATCTAGTCGCTTGTCGTCAATGCGGATCGTGCCGGCAGGACGCAGCGGCGTGAGGGCAACCCCCGTCTTACCCACATACGCCTGAAAATCTTCTCGTGGTGCGGAGTGAAAGCCCGATCCTGAATCCATTGCAGTCTCCAGAACGAGATGACTCCATGTCCGGGTTTTGGGTAAGATGTAAGAGAGCGCGATTGCAAGTGCAAAAGCAAGAATTATCGAAAACGACAGTGTAAGCACCGCTGTCTCCAGTTTGTATGCGTTTTGGAATACGAAAAAGACGCTGCCTAACATTAGCACGATCCCAGCGATGCCCGCAATACCAAACCCTGGTATTACAAATAACTCTATCAGAAGCAGTCCTACCCCAACAATAAATGCAAGTGCGGCGTAATCTGCACTAATATCCAGGAGTCTATGTCCCCAGAAAAATAGTCCCAGACAAATCAGTCCCGCAATGCCCGGAACACCGAAACCGGGAGTCCGAATTTCTACGAGTAGTCCGAGTGAGCCCAATGTAAGCAGCGTTGCACTGATAAGCGGACTGGTAACAAAAAAGACAAATCTGTCTGCCAAGGTTACCAAAACGGTTTCCTGCGTCGCGTCATTCAAGGATTTAACTACCTTTACGCGACCACCACCAAGCTCCATTTGTTTCTGTTCGGTTCCTTGTGTTGTCAGGGCTTTGCGCTCCCCATCAACTTCTACAATTTGATACATCGCCAACAGATCTTCGACGGAATCTGCTACTCCATCCACTAAATTATACTCTAATGCTTCTTCAGTGGTTAAGGTAAGCAGTTCTCCCTCAGGTCCCCCAGCGGCGATAATTTCCATCTCCTCCCCAAGGTCCTTCCGTTCGATATACTCTTCCTCTCTGAGCGTAACGATTTCGCCGTCCACAAGTCTAACAAGATAGAGCCGTTTGTCTACCATAGCAGCGGCGATGTCAGGATTTCTGCCACCCCGTTCTGCTGTTGCACGAATCTTGCCGCGGATATAAGAGACCGCCTTTTCACTCAGTTCCTCCCCTTGAATTGAAACCGGTGCGGAATCTCCGATTGCGCCGCCATACCTCATGACGATCTGGTCGCACGACAAGGATATCATTGCTCCGGCAGAGATGGCTTCGGTGTTGACATAGGCAATTGTCGGAATCTCCGTACGCTGAATCGCATCGATAATGTCTCGCGCGGCACCGACAGCACCGCCAGGTGTATGTACGTCAAAGATAATTGCGTCCGCCTCAGCCTCAGACGCCTGCTTAATCCCGTTGTCGATATACACCCGGAGCCCGTTGCCAATCTCATTTCGTATATTGATGACGTACACAAGCGCATCCTCTGACGATACGGCTGCTAACCAAGGCAGTAGTATGGCAAGAAGTATCAACACACCGCTGAAAATGCGTCTTTTGGCTTTCATAGGTTATCTCCCTTATGAAGTAACCGCCACAACGCTTAAATCGTTTACCACGTCGTGCCGATTTTGTCGGGCAACGCGATACTTTACCTCTGTCAAATCGACAGGGCAATCCACAGAAGTATAAACTATTCTATCAAAAAGAAACGCAGCGACACCACTTTTCCATTCTAACACGAAAAAGGAGTCACGTCAATATCAAACACCGCTCAAACCTGTAATATCTAGATTCGGATACTATAGTAAATCCTAAAAACAGATAGACGCTTTCGCTCCCCGTGTCCTGGGCCGCCTGCCTGCTCTCGGCTTGTCGGAGTCCCGATGTAATAGGGGCCCCGTCGGTTCCGATTGCATCGAGAATCCCGAGAATCGGGAGATGCGGTGCGGTTAGAAACCGCACCTACTGGACCTGGGGACAATGCGGCGCGGTTTGGAGTGTCTCATTAATTCTAACATCTACTAGAATTCACAGCTAAGTTTTCAGCGGATGCTCTCGATTTGCAATCGGGAATGGCACCCGCTTTCCAGTCAGTTGGGATTCGTAGGCACCGAGAATCATCTCCAACGCTGCAACAGCGTCCTCTGCTCCGGAAATGGGCTTGCGGTCATTTTCGATCGCATCTATCAAATCGATCATTGCAAGGTTATTGCCGCTAGAAAAAGGTGTGTCGTCAACCTGCGCCGTCTCCCATTTTTGGGAGGTATTCGCTGGCGACCAGCACGGATGGGGATAGATCACCAGACTATCTCCGCCTCCACCGCGCATTGATATCCTACCTTCGTCGCCGATAATTTCCATACCGTAGTAATCGCCACTCTCTTCATGCTTTCGGGAATCAAACAATCCGGAAACACCACTTTCAAAGGCGAAGTAGCTGTTGACACAATCGCCAGCGATAAGTCCCACAGGCTCAGTGGCATCGCGGGCATCGTCGATTGTAACTTCTTTCCCGTTTTCTGTGACGTGTGCCTGCATCCATGCAACATCTCCGACGAAGAAGCGCATCATATTGAAGAGGTGTGTGCCGAGCACGATCATATCCTCGCCACCGCCACGCCGATCCTGTTTTCCGTGTGCGTGAATCGCTTGAACTGTCCCAATCGTCCCGTCATGTACCATCTCCTTGACCGCATGAATGGAGGGCAGATAGACCGCCTGATGTGCGACAGCGACTTTCTTCCCTTCTCGCTTCGCCGCTGCCACAACCTGGTCTCCCTCGGCAAGGGTTGCGGTCATCGGCTTTTCGCTGTAGACGTGGCAACCGGCGTTGATACACTCCAACAGCATTTCGAGATGATCAGTCGTCCAGCGAGGTCCCATACTGACGATGTCCAACTCCTCTTTGTCAAGCATTTCACGATAATCCGCGTAACCACGTTGGACCCCTGTCTTTTCCATCTCTTCACCCCGACCGGCTTCGTCTGGATCAGCAATGGCAACGAACTCGATGTTGTCCAACTCCTGAAATGGTAGATGTAGTCCGTGTCCGTAGTTTCCAGCGCCGGTGTGTCCGATGGCAGCAGCGCGATACGTTTTTTGACTCATGAGATTCTCCTTTTTAGATCTGATGTTGATGTGCGGTATAAAAAGCGTGATAGCTATTGCGGAACCCGACCCGCAACCTATTTAAAGGCCCGCGATATATCCTCCATCAACCAACAACGAGGCACCGGTAATCCACTCCGCATCATCCGATGCCAGAAAAACCGATGCGCGACCGATGTCTTTTGGCAAACCGAAGCGCGGCATCACCGTTCTTTCGCTCGCTTCCTGAATCTGTTCGGGTGTGAGGTAATCTTGGATAGCGGTCTCAATGTAGCCGGGGCAAATTGCGTTGGAAGTAACGCCGTAGCCTCCCACTTCCAGTGCGGTGTCGCGTACCATGTTGACGAGGGCGGCTTTTGCCGAGGCGTAAGCTGGACCGCCACCGCCACCAAAAGCATGAACGGAAGCGATTTGGATGATACGTCCATACTGCGATTTTGTCAAGTGAGGGATAGCGAGTTTTGTCGCCACAAAAATGGAACGAAGATTCACGCCTATCACCTTGTCCCAATCTGCTATGGCAATTTCTTGACTAGTACCGGGGATATGGATACCCGCGTTGTTGACGAGGATATCTAACTCACCAAAATGGGTAACCGCCTCCTGAATCAGTCGTTCAACCTGCGCGTCATCTGACATATCGGTCTGAACAAATCGCCCTTGAGATCCCAGTTTCTCGATCTCCTCGACCGTTGGGGTTGACGCATCCTGTTCGTGATACTTGCCACGCTTGGGAGCCTCTTGAATATCAGCGACGACGACGTTAGCACCCTCGCGGGCGAATTCGACCGCAATTCCTCGGCCGATGCCCGAACTAGCACCGGTAACAATAGCGACTCGGTCTTTTAATACCATCTTGAACGTCCTCCAAGTATGCGTGTTATGCGAAAGGTATAAGTTCCTATTGACTTCTCCGTGTTTTTCAAAAAACAGTGCGTCATACGTAATACATAAAAAACCGTATTCACGAAATGATAATAGTTGTGTAGATAGCGTAGTATCCTTATTTCAAACGCTACTTTTGAGGCAGATTCAATGAAAAGATGTGTTTTGGCGCCAAAAAGGTTAGCGTGGCGCCGCGTGCAATGGAAAACAGCGTCAATGCCATCCAGAGTCCATGGTTGCCCAATCCTTTTAGCAGGAAATACGCCAACAGAAAGACCACCGTCGAGGTTAGCATGGAATTGCGCATAGCGGCAGAAGCAGTGGCTCCGATAAAAACCCCATCCCAAATATACGCGGTAGCGTTGACGAGTGGTGCTATGGCGACCCAGATTAGGTAGGGCCGGGCACCGATAAGCAGGTTACTTTTGTCCGTAAAAAGGTAAAGCAACTTTGTCCCAAATAATCCAAAAACCAGGCTGAATCCCGCTGAAAGAAGCAGTGCCCAACAGAACGAGTACCGCACGGAACGTTTTAACTTACTTATATCCAGTGCCCCTCTATACCTACCGACAAGGCTTTCCGCTGCAAACGCAAACCCGTCAATCCCATACGCTAAGATATGGATAAACTGCAAAAGGATGGTATTGATAGCAAGCGCTGCGTCACTCAAGGCTGCGGCCTTTGATGTGAAGAAGGCGTGGCAGAAAAGGACGGATAACGTGCGGATGAAGATATCCGCGCCTATCCTGAAAAAGCGCCTTAATGCCGGGAGATGAAGCACCCCCTTTAGGCTCCACCCATCCCATAGATGGCTATATCTTCTCAAGAATAGCCCAATGGTGCATAACAGCCCGAGGTACTGTGCGATCACAGTTCCAAGTGCTACTCCATCGGATGTCATCATCAGAACCTTTACAAAAAAGAAGTTCAACGCAAGGTTCAACAGATTCACCAAGATGGTAAGAAACATGGGGTATTTGGCATTCTGCATACCCAGAAACCAGCCGTGAAAGACATGTAGAGTTAGGGTGGCTGGCGCAGCATAGATGCGAATATGAAAATAGGAACGTGCAAGTTGTTCAACTTCATCACCGGCGTCCATCAGATAGAAGCTAAGCGCCGCAATCAATGGTTGAAGGACAATGAGCAGTAGACCAATCAGCAGCGCGATAATCGCCGCTCGCTTTAGAATTAACGGGACCTCCTGCGAATCCTTGGCACCGTATGCCTGTGCGGTCAGTCCGGTGACACCCATTCGGAGGAAACCAAACCCCCAGTAGACGAAGCCAAAAATGACACCACCGATGGCGATAGCGCCAAGATACTGCTCATTTTCCAATCTCCCCATCAGGGCAGTGTCAACAGCACTCAGCATTGGCACTGACAGATTGCTGATAATACTGGGGATCGCGAGGTTGAGAATCTGTCTGTTCAGGTTACGATTTTCTGTGTTCCTCGTAAACATTCAAACCCTTTGTGGCTCACGTCGTCGGGATGCCTCAGAAGAAACCGAGTTTTTTCGGAAAAACTCGGTTGATTCACCTGCACGCATTAAGCATGGAGAAAAATTCTCAAGATATGCGATATAACGGTTCCAGTCCCGCTGCTATCCTGTCGACATTCTCCGTCGCCGCACCTGCTCGCTTCCGTGAGGTGCCGTCGGTGCCACCTGAGATGTGGGGTGTGGCAATTACATTTGGCAGGTTGAAGATCTCTGAATTTAGATCTGGCGGCTCTTGGCCGAAGACATCCAGACCGGCGCCGGCGATTGTACCCTCCGCCAACACTTCGATCAACGCTTCTTCATCCACCAATGCCCCTCTCGCGACATTGATCAAAAACGCTGTCGGTTTCATCAAACGGAGGCGACGCGAATCAATGGTGTGACGTGTCTCCGCGTTGAGATGGAGATGCAGCGACAGAAAATCAGATGCAGCGATGACTGTGTCCAAATCCTTCGGTTTTCCGACGAAATCTAACTCAAATTCGCGCACCTCGTCCGCTCCAACATCGCGGATATCAATTGCCGACATTTTTAAGCCGAAGGGTGCGGCTCGACGCGCCAGTTCTATGCCGCTGGCACCGAAACCGACAATACCTAAGTTCAACCCCTCAAGTTCCATCCCGACAGGTCTGTACAATTCTCCCTGCTTCAGATTCGTTTGGGTGACCGGGTATTGACGAGCGAGCATCAACATAAACATCATGGCACATTCAGCCAATGCCACAGCGCTGAAAATTCCCGGACAGTTTGCGACAAGTAAGTCTTTCGATCGCCAATAATCCAGATCGAAATGGTCAAATCCTGTCCCAAGGATCTGCCAGAGACGCACTTTTCCCGCCGCGGCGTCAGCCATCTCTCGTGTCCCCGCTGAACCGCCGTGATCGATCACCACGTCAACCCCATCAAATTGCGGAGCAATGGGTTGATCATAGTCCAAAATATGCAGATTGTGCCGGTCGCCGATTGCAGCCGCTATGTCGTCCCGCGCCGGTTTCAACATTGAAGGCCCGAGTGGGTGGGGCAAAAAAAGAACAGTCAGTCGTTCAGCCATTACTATGTCCTCTCACTCGTCATCTAAGCCTGCTGCATGACGATTGGCAGCGGGATCACCGGCAGCATACAGCATCCCACTTTCTTGGTCAACAGCGAGCATAACTGGCGTCGCAATTGCGCCTGCCCTTGCCTCAAGTTGATGCCCACGTCCGATTAGTTCCTCCTGAACGCTGGAATCCACCGTGTCACTGACAGCCAAAGCACCTGCCTTAATGAATGCTTCTTCGCGGTTGGGATTTGGATCGAAGGAATCTTGGTGATGTGCTGTAGCGAAACGCGGCGCGGTGACAGCGTCTTTAGGCTGCATATCAAACTCAATGAAATCGAGCAGCAAATTCAGGGCGGCTTGATCTTGCAGATCACCACCGGCGACGCTAATGGCTAGAATCGGACTGCCATTCTTCAGAACGAGCGTGGGGGTCAGTGTGATGCGAGGACGCTTACCGGCTTGGATACAGTTTGGGTGCCCCGGCACTGTATTGAGACTTCGCAAACGATTGCCATAACTGACTCCCGTTGAGCCGCCCATACCTTCTTCACGGTGGACGTTAGCAGATGGCGTGGCAGAAACCACGTTACCCCACCGATCAGCGACGACGCAGGTTGTCGTTCCACCAACTCCCGGTCGGAACACACCACCTTCCTTCACCGGTTCCATATTCTCGATATCGCCCGGTCGTGCCTCCAGCGATGCTTTCTGCATATCGATTAGGGGACGCCGAATCTCGGCATAAGCCTCAGAGAGCAGACCGTCCATTGGGACGTCCACAAAGACTGGATCGCCGTAGTATTCGTCGCGATCCGCCATCGCCAGTTTAATCGCTTCGGTGACCACGTGAATATAATCCGCGGAGAAGTGCCCCATCCCTTTCAAATCAAAGCCTTCCAGCAGGCGTAACGCCTGACAGAGATACGGTCCCTGCGTCCAGGTGCCACATTTGTAGACCGTATATCCTTTGTAATCCACTTTTACAGGATCTTCGATTAGGGTGGTGTGGGCAGCAAGATCTGACTTACGCAGGAATCCTCCCTTTTTGATGTAAAACGCTTCCAATTCGTCTGCGATATCATTACGGTGTTTGTTCCGTCCGTAAAACCTATCGGTTGCGGCCTGTAGCTTCGTTTCACGATCGCCAGATGTGATCTGTTCCTCCTCAACCATCCGGCGTAACGTGACCGCGAGTCGGGGATGCCAGTCCTCGTCCCCCGCGTCCAAGATAGCAAGTGTGGGGTTTACAATCTCCTCAAATGTTTTGGTGCCATACTGCTGCAGCATAGTGATACAGAGATCAACCACTGAGGGCACTGGCGCCATTTTCATGTCGGCGGGCGGGATCCCATTCTTCATATACCAATCGATGGCGTCTTGCGAAAGTGGGGCACGTCCCTGACCGGAAAGCGACTTTACCTCCCGCTTTTCCGCATCATAAATCAGAACCGGCACCTCACCACCGATTGAGCAGGCAATATGGTCTGTAACATTAAGCGCGAGAATTGTTCCTGCCGCTGCGTCCGCGGCGTTACCACCTGACTCCAAGATCTTAATTCCCGCATCAACGGCTCCGGCACCGCCTGCAGCCACAGCGCCCGTCTTGCTGACAGCGTCCCAACCTATCCCTGGAAACTTTGCGTCTGACATTGATTTTCTCCTTCTAAATGATACTTCGTTGTTTTACCTGTCTTGCGCTTTACGCCATTCTTCGTACTCTGCTCGCGCCTCATCGTTGAGGGGGTAATATTTACGTAAGTGGCCTCCCTCTGCCAGTTTCATACGGCTGAAATCCTCCCACTCTGAGTGGGCGGTGGCTTTTTCGCACAGTTCCGGTGCGAGTTTAGTCGGAACCACAACCGCACCGTCATCGTCAGCGACAATGATATCGCCCGGCATAACCAGGGTGTCCCCGCACGCGACAGGCACGTTGACGGCAAAGGGATAGATATTTGTTTGAGTATGGAAATTTGGGGTCGTCCCTTTTAGCCACAACCCCAATCCGAGGGTCTGTGCATAGGGAAAATCTCGAATGCAGCCGTCTATGATTGCGCCGATTCCGCCCCGTCCCTTGAAGAAGGTCAACATCATCTCACCGAAAACGCCGCTACTCAAATCACCCCTCGCGTCAACGACGATAACATCTCCGGGTTGGGTGTGATAAAGCGCATGGCGGTGCAGCTGTTTTTCCGGATCGTTATATTCATCAACAGCGTAGATATCTTCGCGTTTGGGCATAAATTGGAGGGTGAGTGCTGGACCAACGACCGACTTTCCGGGTGTGCGGGGGGTGGGACCCAGAATCTGAGGATCACGGATACCGAGACGACAAAGTTCACCAGCAGCGGTGGCACTGCTGATAGAAGAGAGGGTTTCGATGAGTTCTTGGGGAGGGCGTTCAATGTCTGGCGTATTTATCATGGTTTCTCCTATTTGTAGGATCAGGTAGTGCGAACAGATTGGCATAAAATGCCTATTGTCTATATTCGTGATTTTAGCAGATTTTCTGAGAGGCGTCAACAGCGAAATCCGCAATAAGCGTGAAACGTAATACGTGAAACGTGTAAACAATTGGACGATTTGGAAATGACATCCTCGCCAACTCATGCTAAAGGTTACTGCTAAAACGGGAGTCCCCTATGTTAGGGGCATTTATAGTGAATTCTAAAAACAGATAGACACCTTCGCTTCCGGTGTTTGGTAGGTGCTGTTTCCAACTGCGCCGATTGGCAGTGTCCAAGTAATTCTAAAATCTACCATAATTTTCCCGTATCTCGATCAGTCGGTCAAGGCTACAGAGGGGCAAGATGCCCCGCCCCGATAAATCGGGAGGCAGGCACCTACGGATTCGGGTCATTCCGAAATTAGCCAAAAAAACGGAAAACTGAATAGCCTTACCCTATGTACAATTGACTGGTATTTAATTTGTATACGATGTACAATAGCACAAATTGCCACCCAGAGTCCCGGTTGGACACTCGGAGTCAGATCAAAACGAAGGAGATAAAATGCCAAAAGAACTTGTCGCAGTTGCGGTGCAGCAGCCTATTCTACAGGATTATGAAGAGGGCCCTTTATCGACCGGAGATATCCGTATTGAAGTAGAGTTTGGTGCCCCCAAGCGAGGCACGGAATTGACAGGCTATCACGGATTTCGCGGCGCATCGTTTCCGATGGGATTGGGTAACATGTGCGTAGGTCAGGTTATCGACATCGGTGAAGGTGTTGAAGGGTTTTCAATTGGCGATCGGGTCGCCGGATACGGAAACCTGCGCGAGACACACACGTGGAATGCCGAACGAGCGTTGCGTATGACAGATCGGATGACGTGGAAAGAAGCGGTTTGTTACGATCCTGCTCATTTTGCTCTCGCTGGAATTCGGGATGGTCAGGTTCGATTAGGAGATAGGGTTGCAGTTTTTGGACTTGGCGCTATCGGTCAAATGACCGTGCAGATGGCGAAGATGGCAGGGGCGTCCTTTGTCGCTGCTGTTGATCCAATCGCCAAACGACGGAAGGTTGTTGAAAACAGCGGGATAGATCTGGTGCTTGATCCAACCGATGTTGATGTCGGAGAAGCCCTGAAGAAAGCGACCGGCGGACTTGGGATAGATGTGGCAATCGAGACAAGCGCGAACTACCAGGCATTGGACGGTGCAATCCGCGGATTAGCGTATGGTGGCAATGTCGCTGTGGTCGGTTGGATGAAGGAGTGCAAGGGTGGACTGGACCTCGGTGCTGTCGCGCATTTCGATATCCCGAATCTAATCTTTGCGCGCGCATGCAGCGATCCGAATCGCGATCATCCGCGGTGGGATTTCGGACGCATCACGGATCACTGCTGGGAATGGCTTTCCGAGGGCCGGTTTGATTGTGAGGGGATTGTCTCCCCAGTCGTGCCGTTTGCCGAATCACCCCAAGCGTATAAAGAGATGGATCTACACCCGGAAAAAAGCGTTAAGTTAGGGGTAGCATTTGAGTAGCATTTTGCAAATCGTAGTTTGCTATACACATTGCGCTCCGCTGGAGCGCGGGTATGGGACACATTGACCTTCTACAGACATAGCGCTCCTCCGGAGCGAAAGACTGAAAAATCAACGATAACCACCAACCAATAGATTCTCAACGACTAGCAACTAGCACCACCCTAGTCTGCCGCCATTTTACGAAACCATGCAAGCTATCCAATATATAAAAAGTGTGCCGCGTTATCTAATCGTGCGCCTCTTAGGAAAACGCTGGAATTGGCTTTACACCTCTGGCGCTTCATGTATTCGTTTGGCAGAGATCAATGAGCCCCAACTTCCCACACCCGACTGGGTAAAAATCAGGACGCGGTTGAGCGGTATCTGTGGTTCGGATCTCGCAACCATTATGGCGAAGGGCAGTCCATATTTTTCGCCTTTCACGTCGTGCCCATTTGTACTTGGCCATGAAGTAGTCGGAGACATTGCGGAAATAGGCGAGGGAGTTGAGGGGTATACGGCTGGCGATCGCGTTGTAATTGAACCTGTGTTGTCGTGCGAAATCCGCGGTATTAAACCCGGGTGTTATCAATGCCAACAGGGGCATTTTGCCAACTGCGAAAATATTACACAGGGCAATATCTCCGCAGGTATTCAGACGGGATACTGCCGCGATACCGGTGGAGGTTGGAGCCCTTATTTCCTAGCGCACAAGAATCAGATTCACCGCGTACCAGACACGCTCTCTGATGAGAAGGCGGTACTTCTTGAGCCGTTTGCCTGTGCATTGCACGGTGTGTTGAAAGCCAACCTTAGAGATTCAGACGAAATCTTAATCATTGGTGCGGGGACAGTTGGGCTTCTCACTGTTGCGGCGATTCGTGCAATAGGGAAACAGAACCGCATCTTGATTATCGCCAAATATCCGCACCAACGTCAGCTTGCACAAGAACTTGGTGCGGACGAAATCCTGTCGTCGGACAAATCGCTCTACACCAATTTCTGCCGATTAACAGGAGCGAAGAGTCACCAACCGGAACTGGGTAAACCTGTCCTACTTGGCGGGGTTGATGTGACGTTTGATTGTGTCGCCTCTGCTACGACGATTGATGATGCGCTACGCTTCACACGCGCGCAGGGGCGCGTCATGCTTGTAGGGATGCCCGCCATTCCGAAAAATATCGATTGGACATCAGTTTGGTATAAGGAATTGCAGGTCAGCGGCGCATATACCTATGGGGTGGAAAACTACGCAGGCGAGGAGATTCGGACCTTTACACTCGGCATCCGACTGCTAGAACAGATGGGGGATAAATTACTTCCCTTAATTGGTAAACCATTTTCGCTAAAGGAGTATCGGCAAGCTGTCCAAGCGGCGATGTCCACCGGTAGATCTGGCGCGGTGAAAACTGTCTTTGACCTGCGGACGTGAAACCGAGCGTCACTGCCTTGACAGCATTCGCCCCAACTGACGACCACCAACAAGGTGCATGTGCAGATGATAAATTTCCTGCAGGCCATGTTCCCGGCAGTTGATAATTAAACGGTAACCATCCTCAGCAATCCCTTCTTCTCTAGCAATCTTTGCCGCCACTGTGAACATTCGCCCCAAAGCCGGCTCATCTTCAGGCGTCACGTCGTCAGAAGTGGGAATCAATTTGTTCGGAATAATTAAGATATGTGTGGGAGTCTGAGGTTTGATGTCCCGAAAAGCGGTTACCAGATCATCTTGATACACGATGTCGGCAGGAATTTCTTTTCGGATAATCTTACTAAAGATCGTTTCTTCGGCCATAATGTCTCCTCATTGTGCCTTAAATCTCGGCTGTCTCGGACCTCGGTCTCGTTCTAAGCGTAGCTTGCTGCCCTTCAGCGGGAGATCCACCCGCTCACCATTCCGCAGATGCGATTCCATAAAGGCAAAAATCAGCTCCGTGCTTGCATGTGCCACACGAACCCCGCCACGTGTCGGTTCACCCGTATCCAACGCATGGACGAGGTCTTTGACGATATTTGCCCCGCTGCTGGTATGTTCGAACCTGGGGAAGGATTCGAGTCTATTTTGACGACGGATTTGCCACATTGCCCCATCCCTAAAACTAGTGATGCTTCCCTGCTCACAAATAGCTTCCCAGCCCAACTGTGCGAGAAGGGCGTGTACTGTCACGCCATTTGAGAATTGAATCATGCCTTGCCCGCTCGGATCTTCTCGGACGATATCCCCATCAATGATTGCGTCACCGTCTGGAAGATGTGCCGAGACCCAAGACGCTGGGGCGTCGCTGTTGAGTCGCAGGATAAGATCGAAGTTATGGCTAGCAGTGTTGAAAAGCGATCCATTACCGTAAATTATCAACGTTCGCAACCGCCCTAACTCCCCACTATCAATAATCTCTTTCATCTTATCGAAGCCGGTATCCCAACGACGATTTGTGCCTAAATTGAAGGCTACGCCGTTGCGTTCGACCGCCTCGACCATGGCATCCGCCTCGTCCATAGATGCCGCCATCGCCTTTTCCGCGTAGATGGCTTTGACGCCGTGCTCTGCCGCGTAGATAACAACTTCGGCTCGCTGCTCTGGCTGCGTTGCAACACTAATGACCTCCGGCTGCTCTTTTTCAAGCATCTCCCGGTAATCGGTATATTGTCGATCTACCGGCACGTTGTATCGCCGCCCGAATTCTGCCATCACTTCGGTACGGAGGTCAGAACAAGCGGTGAGATCTATTCTTTCCTCTGCGAAAAAACTGGCAGCATGTGATCGTGGAAAATTCAGCGATAGATAATCGGTTATTTCAGATGCAAGATGGGCAACCCCTTCGTTATCGATAAATGCGCCCATCCGGCTACAGCCGATAACTGCCGCGCGATATGTTTGCATCGGTGTCCTCCGTTCTCCCAGACGTCAAGCGTAGTGCGTAGATACATGTTTGACCCCGTGTACCTTTTGAACAGGTCAAACAGTGTGAAACCCAATAATGTGATTATCTTCGTACAGGACGAGCGGGTAGGCCGGTGCGGCCAGATTCGTAGATAGCGTCCATCAACTCAGACTGGATAATCCCGTTCATCGGACTGGTACGCGGTTCAGCGCGACCGAGAATGGCATCAATGAAATTATCGTCTGGTGAGCCCGCGGCCATCTCATCAGTAATGGGAGGCGGATCAAGCTGTTCCCCACCTTCATATACGCGAATCCACCCGCCGCTCCATCCATCAACTTCAATTCTGCCATTATCAAAAACAAGTGCCATGTGGGTGCCTCCGGGGCTTGGGCAATTACCACTGACGACGATACTCGCGAAAACACCGTTTTCAAACCGGATATTGGTCGACGAATTGATATCAACCGCCGCGCCGCAATTGTCTATGAAGGAATGCACCTCAGCAACGTTGGATTCAACAGACCAGCACAGGCTGTTGAACAGATGCGCTCCACTGTCGTATGCCTGTCCGCCACCGGACAGTTCAGGTACTTGTCGCCACGCCCCCTGCGTTGCACGAAGCCAGTTCTGTGTGATATATCCTGTCACCAATTCCAGCTTACCGAGTGTTTGGTTCCGGATGCATTCGCGGACATAGTAAAAGTTCGCTGAACAGGGCGTATTATAGCCGATGGTAAAAACCTTACCTATCTCTTTGACCTTCTCAGCCAGGGTATAGGCATCCCCCGCTGCTGTGACCATCGGCTTTTCCACCAACACATGGCAATCCGCATTGAGGGCTCGCATACTGTGTTCGAAGTGGAGCGTGTGGGGTGTGGAAATTACCACAGCATCGGGTGATGTTGCATCGAGCATTGCAGGAATATTATCGAAGGCAGCTGGACGCGGATCCAGTTCGGGCAGGTTACGGTCAATGTAACTGTTAGCAATGTCGGTGTTCACATCACAGGTACCGACAATCTGGACATCAGGGTTTTCATTCATTCGGCGGGCATGGCCCGACGAATTTCCGCCACAACCGATAATCCCTAATCGGATTTCAGACATAGTTGACTCCTTATTGTATAATCAGCTAGGATAAAGCCTTACTCCTCTGCTTTCGCCTTCAGATGATAGATCAGATTTAACGCATCCATGGGGGTCATCTGATTGAGTTCAGTATTCCGAAGCTCCTCAACAATGGGATGCGTCTTCGGCGTGAACAGGGCAAGTTGTAGAGAATCCCCCTGGAAGGTAGACTTCGCCATTCGGCGGCGGGCTTTTGGGGCTTTCGGATCCGATTTAGGCGGAGATTGGTCAGCCTCCTCGCCCTCGATACTGAGATTGTGCTGTTCAAGGACTTCCAGGATCTGGTTTGCTCGCTCAATGACCGCCTGCGGCAATCCCGCCAGCCTCGCCACATGGATACCGTAGCTTTGATCCGTTCCTCCCTCTACAACCTTTCGCAAAAAAGTCACTCTTTCGCCATCCTCATGGACCGCGACGTTGTAATTCTTTACGTTCCTATATTTACCAGCAAGTTCAATTAGTTCATGATAATGGGTTGCAAACAGCGTTTTCGCACCTATTCGCCTCTCATCCAAAATGTATTCTGCCACCGCCCACGCAATGCTTAGTCCATCAAATGTGCTGGTGCCGCGTCCGATCTCGTCGAGAATAATCAGGCTTTTGCGCGTCGCGTTGTTCAGGATATTCGCAGTTTCGTTCATCTCGACGAGGAAGGTGCTCTGCCCCATCACGAGATTGTCGGATGCACCGACACGGGTGAAGATTCGGTCTACAATGCCAATTTTCGCAGCGGAGGCGGGAACGAAGCTGCCCATCTGCGCCATCAGCGTGATAAGTGCTGTCTGACGGAGAAATGTGCTTTTGCCGCTCATATTCGGCCCGGTGATGATGTGCATCTGATGGTCACGGCAGTTCAATGATGTATCGTTAGGGACAAATCCCTCCCGCGTAAAAAGTCGTTCCACGACGGGGTGACGTCCGTTCCGAACGATAAGTTCATCGCTCCCATCGATAATCGGCTTGGCATAATCGTATTTAGAAGCAATATAGGCAAGTCCGGCAGCGACATCGATCATCGCGACGACGGCGGCAGCCTTTTGAATACCCTCGGTTTCCGCTGCAACTTGGGCACGCACTTCGCAAAAGAGATCGTACTCAAGCGTCTGAATCTGATCTTGTGCGTTCAAGATCTGGGATTCGCGTTCCTTAAGTTGTGGCGTGATGAATCGCTCGGCGTTGGTTAATGTCTGTTTGCGGATGTAGTATTCCGGGACCAGATGCAGATTCGGCTTGCTAACCTCAATATAGTACCCAAAAACCTGATTGAAACCGATCTTCAGGGAAGGGATTTTCACCCGATCACGTTCTGTCTGTTGAAGTTCTGCGATCCAGTTTTTGCCTTCACTGGTAATCTCGCGCAGTTCATCTAACTGCTCGTTGTAGCCGTCGTTGATTAATCGACCTTCACGGATTGTCGCCGGCGGATCCGGGTGGATGGAAGTGTCAATTAAATCTGCCAACTGCGTCATCGGATCAAGGTTTTCGTTCAAGGTTTGTAATAGCGTGGCGTCGCAATCGTCGAGTTGTGCTTTGATATCGGGAAGTAGGCGGAGCGAATCTTTCAACGCGATGAGATCTCGGGCATTTGCCGACCCAAGACTGATGCGAGAAATCAACCGCTCCATGTCATATACCTTGTTTAATCGCTCACGTAGCTCCTCCTGTAACCCAATACGGTTTTTCAATTCATCGACAGCATCCAAGCGTGCGTTGATCTCCGCGGGTTGGAGTAACGGCTGTAAGATGCACTGACGAAGTTTTCGCGCCCCCATCGGTGTTACGGTTTCGTCCATCACTTCCAGAAGCGTCCCCTTCGATGAACCGTCTCGGATCGAGGTTGTCAGTTCTAGATTTCGCTGCGTATCCGCCTCCAGAAGCATAAAGTCTGCGATGGTGTAGGTGTGGAGGGAAACAATATGTTTCACCTCTTGTTTCTGGGTTTCGTAGAGGTAGTAGACCAACGCTCCAGCTGCACAGATTGCTGCAGGCAGATTTTCACAGCCAAATCCGTCTAAGGAAAGGGTGTTAAAGTGCTGGAGGAGTTCGGAACGTGCGGTGTCAAACGAGAACCTCCAATCGGGAAGATAGTTGACGACAGCCTTCAATTCCGTTTGAATTTGCCCCACTATTTCTGAGTCATCGACGTCCTCCGAAAAAAGGCATTCTTTCGGGCCAAGTCGGTGAATCTCTGACCATAGCTTTGCAAGGCTTTCCAGTTCTGTTACCGTAAATTCTCCCGTTGAAAGATCAACCGCCGCCAGACCATAACTATCTTTAAGGGGATAGACGCTGATTAGATAGTTATTTGTTTTTCCATCTAGGACCTTTGGATCAGTGACGGTGCCGGCGGTGACAATGCGAACAAGATTGCGTTTGACAAGCCGGTTCTCTTCCCTCGCTTTTTTTGCATCTTCGACCTGCTCCAAGATCGCGACCTTATAGCCGGAATTTACTAATTTGTACAGATAGGAATCGAGCGCGTGATGTGGGACACCTGCCATGGGTATTGCGCCGCCTATGCTGTCCTTATCTCTTGATGTCAGCGTAATTTCTAGGACGCGCGCAATCAACTCAGCATCCTCGTAAAATGCCTCGTAGAAGTCTCCGACACGGCACAGTAGAATCGAGTCCGGATACTGTTTTTTTGATTGCCTGTACTGTTCCATCAAAGGGGAAAGTTTCGATTTCTTCGCCATATTACCCCCTCTACTCTATCTAAATCTCCGATATGCCAACCGCCGCTGCAGTCTCCTGGATTTGTCGCCAGGTTTCATCATCGACTGGAATCCCCTCACTCGAACGACGTTTGGTTTGACGTGACTCAATTTCACCGGGAACTAAGATTTCATCAAAACCGGGCGCAGGCGGCGACGCTTTCACATGCTCAATAAGCGCATCAACACGACTATAGAAATCTTCCATCGGTGTAAATTGTGCAATGTTAATGGCTATCATCAATACCCCGTTTTGGACTTTCGTTGTGCCGGAACCGCTACAACCGGCACCGGACAACGCGCCTCCCAGTACATCAATCATCAAACCGAGCGCGAACCCTTTGTGTCCAGCGATCCCTCCAAGCGGTAGCAATGCGCCGGGCGGTGGTCCATTGAGGTCGTGTGGATCGGTTGTCGGCTCACCTTTACTGTTAATCAGCCATCCGAGCGGGACCTCGTCATCGCGATTCAGCGCAACGCGAATCTTGCCTTGTGCCACCACACTACTCGTGATGTCCAGCACGATCGGCTCACCGTCCCGCGCGGGTGTAGCCATTGTAATAGGATTTGTTGCAAGTCGTCCGTCGCTGCCACCGAACGGTGCGACGTAAAGCGCGGCCCCTCCTGCATTCACCATCACAATACCAACCAGTCCGGCTTTCGCGGCCATCATGCTATAGCTGCCGATCCTGCCGATGTGATTGCAGTTATAGATGCTAATGGCACTGACCGTGCTCGATTGCGCTTTCTGGATAGCCAGCGACATCGCCCGCTGCGCAATGACGTGACCGAACCCCCAGTTGCCGTTAATCAGGGCGTGTGATGCGGATTCCCGCTCAATTTCCATCGTAGCGCGGGGATCGATTTGTCCAGCGTCAATAAAACCCATATACTGCGGGATGCGAATCACACCGTGTGAATCGTGCCCTGCAAGATTGGCATCTACGAGGATTTCGCTGATAATTTGTGCGTCTGCTGTGGAAACATTTGCTGCTTCAAAAATGTCCGCGGTGATTTTACGCAACCGGTCGGGCATTACATTAGGCATTTGCTTTCTCCTGACACTGTTCGACGTGGGGCGTAGAACGGAATGGATAAATTGACTGTTACATCGGACCCGGATTGCCGTCTGAAGCCCCACCTACTCTGAGTCCCAACCTGATGCCCTTCCGGGCATCCTCGGTGAAATCGGGATCGGGGTGGGGCGATAGGCATATAATAATATAAGGAAGGTAGCAGCTCAACTTATGATAGATGGCACTCTGGATTAGTATATCACTCTTACCAAAAACTGTCACCATTATTTCTTAATAATCGTGAGTTAGGATATTGAAAAACTGACGGGACATAGGTTATAATTTTAGATGGCGATATGAAGCCAATTTTATATACAAGCTTTCCCACCCTATTGCATCATTATATCAAACCCATCTTGCGAAGGCAATAATTCATTATGTCAACAGCCCAACCGCTCGAGTTTCTCAAAGAGACAAAAAAGCAGATTGACGCACACATCTTTGATTTTCTGCCGAGTGAGGATGACCATCCTGAAGTACATCAGTTCTATCAAATGATGTTGGATTACCCACTACGAGCCGGCAAGGGATTACGACCCGCAATCTGCTTGTTAATTTGCGAGGCGTTCGGTGGAAACCTGCAGAAGGCTTTCAATACCGCCGCCGCCCTTGAACTCTTGCAAAATTGGGCGCTTATCCACGATGATATTGAAGATGGCTCTGACCTGCGACGTGGCGAGCCGTGTCTTCACCAGAAATACGGGATTCCAATTGCTATTAACGTGGGTGATGGGCTCCATTGCAAAATGTGGGAGATGCTGAACCGCAATGCAGCGCTGCTGGGGTATGAACTCGCTTTTGAGATTGCTTCGGAATTTACACAATTGAGCAACAGCATCGTCGAGGGCCAACACATTGAGTTGAGTTGGGTTGAGAACAATCGCTGGAATCTAACAGCGGCAGACTATTGGACGATGTGTATCAAGAAAACGGCTTCTTATACCTGTATCACCCCGTGTAGCGTCGGTGCCCTCATAGCGGGGGCATCCAAGAATGAGACAGATCCATTCATTGATATAGGCAGGAACCTCGGGGTCGCCTTCCAGATCCAGGACGATGTTCTGAATCTCATCGGTGAAGAAAGACTGTACGGCAAAGAGATTGGGGGAGACATCAGCGAAGGGAAGCGAACTCTTATTCTCATCCACCTGCTGAACACCTGTTCTCAAAGGGAGGCAAGACGTATCATTGAAATTATGGAGCAGCGACGTGTAGACAAAGATCAGGATGAGATTCAAGAGGTGTTGAATCTGATGAAAGAGTATGAGTCAATACAGTACGCCCAGCAACACGCCAAGACCCTCGCTCAGAAAGCGTATACGCAGTTTAATCACGCATTTGCCTATTTGCCAGCAAGTCAAGCTAAAGATGTTTTTCTGGGCCTTATCGGTTTTTTAATTGAACGAGAATATTAACCGTGACAGATGCAGCTACACACAAGTAAAGAATTGTTGTCGATTTTCTTGAATCTATCGGCATACCTCACCCCATCGAAAGGAGTCTGAAATCCATGAAAACACAGGAACTCACGTCTACCGCTGAAGCCCTCGTTCCAGCAGGTAAAGGCATTCTTGCCGCCGATGAGGGCACTGCCACTGTCAAAAGGCGTTTCGACAGTATCAATGTTGAATGCACTGAGGCGAATCGTCGTGCATACCGCGAGATGCTCTTCACCACACCGGGCACAGAAGAGTTTATCAGCGGAGTCATTCTGTTTGAAGAGACCCTGCGTCAGCGCAGTCAGGGAGGTACACCTTTTCCCGAGCTGCTTGCGAGCAGAGGCATCATATCCGGAATCAAAGCAGACACCGGCCCCCACGATCTTGCTGGCTTCCCCGGCGAAACCGTGACGGAGGGGCTTGATGGACTGCGCGAACGCCTCACCGAATATCGCGAATTGGGGGCAAGATTCGGAAAATGGCGGGCGGTGATCAACGTCGGCGACGGTCTCCCCACGCGATCTGGTATCGACGCTAACGCTCATGCATTAGCACGTTACGCAGCCATCTGTCAGGAAGTCGGGCTTGTCCCCATTGTTGAGCCAGAAGTATTTATGGAGGGAACGCATACTATTGAACGTTGCGAAGAGGTTACGGAAGCCACATTGAAACGGGTCTATTCTGAACTCCACGCGCATCGCGTCGTTTTGGAAGGAACTCTACTCAAGCCAAGCATGGTTCTATCGGGAACGGACTGCCCGGTGCAAGCAGGTGTTCAAGAGGTAGCCGAGGCGACCGTACGCTGTTTCCGTCGGGCGGTCCCCGCAGCGGTGCCAGGGGTCGTGTTTCTGTCCGGAGGCCAAAGTGCTACACTGGCAACAGAACATCTCAACGCCATGAACGCCATAGGTGATTGCCCATGGGAACTGAGCTTCTCTTATGGACGGGCGCTGCAAGCGCCAACGCTTGAGGCGTGGGGTGGAAATGCGGCTAATGTTGCGAAGGCGCAGAAAACCTTCTACCACCGCGCAAAGTGCAACAGTGCGGCACGTTATGGCAAGTACACCAACCAGATGGAAGCGCTCGCAGCCTAACGGCATTTAACCGTTCAAAATTAGGGACGCGGTGCTGTGGAAACCGATACTTCACGCAGGAGGCAGGAAAATATGCTCACCGAAAAACAGGTCGAAGCATATAAGCGAGACGGTTATTTCAAAGTTGAGGGCCTTTTTACGTAAGAAGAGGTTAAAAAATTGAACTCCGAGATGAACTTGATAATCGATGATTGGTGGGATGAGGAAAGCATTAGTCATTGCAACAACTAGTTTCCGAAAAGGAGAGTTTTTATCTGCTATGGGTACATTAGAAACTAAAATCGATAAGTATGTCACGCAGCTGGAGCGAGAGGGATGGTGTGTGATGGAAGGTATCATCCCCGCAGATGAAGTGGATGCGGTGCGTGAAGAGGTAGAGACATCCGAGCCATTATACAAGAAATTCAGTGAAGAACATGATCGATGGGCAAAAAACGTCATCGCCTTTTTTCCATCGCTGGCAGCCCATCTATCCAACAAGCACTTACTGAGCGTCGTCAAAGCGATATTGGGACCGCAAGTGCGTATCTCCCAAACTGAATATAAGATTCGTCCACCGCACTACGAATTAAACCGCGCTTACCACTCGGACTTTCCACATGATCTGAAACAACCGTGGCACGTCAGCCAGCCCTTTCCCAAAGCGGTACTTGGCATCACAACGCTGTGGATGCTGACCCCGTTCACAACCAGCAATGGCGGCACTTGGGTTGTGCCCGGCACGCACGTAACCCCCAGAAATCCGAGGGGAGAAAATGACGGCATTGATGAATTTGCACCCATTCCGGGCGAACTACAAGCGACAGGCGATGCGGGTAGTGTGCTGATAATGGACAGCCGTATTTGGCATTCAAACGCAGCCAGTCCCAGCAAGAAGCCGCGAGCTGCAGTGGTGGTACGCTATGCGCCGTGGTGGCTCAATCTGGAATTCTTCGGTGTCAATACAGCACCTATTCCAGCGGACGTTTTCGATACCTTCCCAGAGGAGACAAAGTTACTGTATGATCATCGGGTGGAGGGACGTGAAAGCAAGATATGGGCGTAGCGGGTTTTTTTAGGTAAACACCAACGGCGTTCGAGCGATCCTGTTAATTACTATTGGCATGCCTTCAAAAATGCGGTAAACAGATTCAGGGCTTCCGGATGGCGTTCCCACATCATCTCCGGGTGACATTGTACGCCAAGCGCGAATCGGTGCGTCGGGCTTTCAATAGCTTCAATGACGTTATCTTTTGCTTTAGCAGTAACGATAAAACCTTCGGCAACATCACGCACCGCTTGGTGATGGAACGAATTGACACGGGCAGTTGGGCTGCCGAAAATCTGAAGCAGATGGCTATCGGGTAGAAGATCGATTGTATGGGACGCATACCAACCTGCGCCCTTTTGGGAATGGCGCAAAGTCGGCTGCGGTATCTCAGCAGCAATATCTTGGTAGATTGTACCACCCGCAGCAACATTTAGTATCTGGATCCCACGACAAATGGCGAGAATTGGCAGGTCCTGGGCTAACGCTTTCTGAGTAAGCTCCAATTCCATATCATCGCGCACGCGGTCAACACTACCGATATTTTGATGAGGCTCCTGACCAAACAGTAGCGGATCAATGTCACTACCGCCGGAGAGAACAAGCCCATCAAGTACTCCCAAGTATCGGTCGATGCACTCCACATCTTCAACGTGCGGCACGAGGAGTGGAGTACCCCCGACGTGTTCAATCGCACGGGCATAATCGCGTGCGATGATGTTGCGCTCAAGGGTGTATATGGAGCCGTCGATAGGGCTTACCGTTAAGCTGCAAGTGATCCCCATAACTGGACGCATCTGCGATTCCTTTCTTGCATCAAATCATTCAAAGTCATACGGACAATAATGCTCTGTCAAATAAATCATGATAAGGCACTCACGGCTTGGCTATGGCTATCCAAGTCGCTGTGCGGGGGAAGTGTCTAAAGGAGGCTTTTGTACCACAATCTGTTAGATTGTGATCCGAGCCCGCAAACTAACAGTTTGCGCTACATTTATCTGACAATGTAATAATGTCTAAACGGTTATTATAGTAAATCCTAAAAACAGATAGACGCTTTCGCTCCTCGTGTCCTGTCCCGCCTGTCCCGATACAATCGGGGACTCGTCGGTTCCGATTGCATCGAGAATCCCGAGAATCGGGAGATGCGGTGCGGGTAGAAACCGCCCCTACCGGGCATGGGGGCAATGCGGTTCGGTTTGGAGTGTCTCATTAATTCTGAGATCTACCATATATCAGTCCAAGACAGGGAGTTCCAAAATCGTGTTAATTTTACCCGCAATCGATCTCCGAAACGGAAAATGTGTAAATTTAGTGCAGGGACGAGCAGGAGAGGAAACAATTTTCTCAGACCATCCTGTGAAAATGGCAATGCAATGGCAACAGGAGGGTGCTGAATATCTGCACCTTGTAGACCTTGACGGCGCGTTTGGTGCAGAAGTTGATAATCTTCACATCGTTAAGGAAATTGTCGAAGTGCTACAAATCCCCGCCCAATTGGGCGGCGGTATTCGCACGATGGAAAGACTTGAGAGCGTTCTAGGGCTCGGTGTGACAAGGGCAATTCTTGGTACGGCTGCGCTCAAGAATCCGTCGTTGGTTGAAGCCGCATGTAGAGAGTACGGACCCCGAATCGCTGTGGGTATTGATGCAAAAGATGGGATGGTCGCCACAGAAGGCTGGCTCGATATCTCTGAGAAACCCGCCCTCGCATTTGCGAAAGAGATGGAAGATTGTGGGGTCCAAACCATCATCTATACAGACATCAAAAGCGATGGTATGCTTCAAGGACCCAATTTGGAAACAACGAGGGCGATCGCGGACGCTGTCTCGGTGAACATCATTGCCTCCGGCGGGATCACCTCACTCCAAGATGTCCAAGCCCTCAAAGCAGTAGGGGTTTATGGGGCAATCGTTGGGCGCGCACTTTATACAGGTGCGTTAGCGCTAACAAACGCCATTTCGGTCGCCTGTTAGTACCGAATTAACAACGTGTCTTCTATTTCCCATTCCCAACTCTACTCATCTGGACGAATCCAACTAACTACATCCTCCGCATCACCGGTACCACCTTCACGTCCATCGCTGCCAAACGAGACCAGGTCGTAACCGTACCGGTCATGAACACCGGGACGGATATAGATGTAGGTGTTTCCCCACGGATCCTCTGTGATAGGAACCTTCAAATACGGACCCAGCCAATTCACAGGAGTTGGCGGTTGTTCAGGTTTTTCCCAGAGCGCTGCCAATCCTTGCTCAGTCGAGGGATAATCTCCATTATCTCTCGCATAGGTGTCGAGTGCGATCCCGATAGTTTCAATTTCTTCCGCTGCTTGTGCTTGATCCGCTTTCCCTGCCTGTCCGAGTAACCCCGAAGCGAGAACAACAGCGACCACAATTCCAACAATAACAATCACGATGAGGAGTTGGGTAGATGTAAAACCAGACGGTTGATTATCAATCTTTCTCAAATAATTGCCTCCTTCATTACAAAAATGTGCCTCATTGTAGCACAATCCCTCACTCCATGCAAGTAGAATCTGATAGCCATTAGGGCTATTCAGTTTTACGCTTATTACCCATTTTGTTTGAAAAGTCAGAGTCGGTAAGTCGCTCCAAGAGCGAAGTGTCGGGATTTGGAAATCCCGCCTACAGAAGAACTAAATGACCCTAGATAGGCATTCCCTCTGCCACCAATTCAGACGAAAACCCGCGATGAGTCCCGGATAGTTACGTTCTATCTGTTCAGTTTGATCTGTCCCCAAGTTGTCGTAACGGTCCCGTGCTGATCCACAGCACGTTGACGCCCCGGACCACCGCTTCTGATGTTCACCCCTGTCACCGCGACATCGTCAAAGCGTCCTTCCGCATTACCGACTACAAGTCCCGCCTGACCGGGCTTGAGGGGAGACGGGTCTTCCGCAGTAAAGACCTGATCATTCACCTGAAATTCGAGCTGACCGGCGCGAACGGTCGCCCTCAATTGATACCAGGTATCAATGTCCGAGATAAAGGGGAAGTCCCGTGTAGACCATACATTTGGAGCAGCCTTAGTGATTGATACTGTGCCAAAAAAGAAATTGATAAAGAACAGGTAACGGCTCTGCTCATCACCTCTATCGTGTAATGTAAGTCCGACACGCGCTGGATCGTTTCGTTCCTTGACCAGTTTTGCTCGACATGAAACAGAGTAGTTCTCCCACTCCAATTCGCCCGTCAACCATAGACTGATGAACCCCCGCTTAAAGATTCGCCCAACCGCCTCGCCCTTATTAATCCACCAATTTTCAACCTGACGATCTAAATTGTAAATCTTCCATTCCTTAGTGATTCTGTCCTCGAAATCGTCACGCCATGTACCGGCGAAAGCGGTTGACTCACATATCACAGCGGTAGCGAGCACGAGAACTATTGACAGGACGCGATTAGGTTTCATCGAGGTAACCCCTCCCTCACATTGGTATAAATTCCTCAAGACTTACGCAAAGTTAGCACATGGCACGAGATTTTTTATTTTTAACCCCCTAAATCCCCCTTATCAGGGGGACTTACGAACGCGCTGCGTAAGTCCTATTCCTAATCTTCACCTACTTAAATGAACGATTATCTACGTGAGGACCTGTAGGAATAGTAGCAAATATTCTCTTGAGGTGTCAAGCAAAATTCAGAAAATTTCCAGTCTTCTCACGAACCCGTTTATGTCCATCATGCACCGGAGATCTTAGTGCCGATCCCCATTCGTTTGTTTATTCAGGTATACTTTCGGACGGACGTTTTTTCACGAAAAGCGTCTGTTGCTCATAGATAGATCCACCACGTCCAGGTTGTGGATTATCGGGACGCGGGACAGGAGGGGTCTCGACATAGCGAGGCTCACGGACCTGTTCGCCGCGCAGTATAGCGGCATCGAGTGCGGTCCAGTCAGTAACGGGTGATAGAGACAGAACATCAGCCGCGGAGTATTGGAGCAGGAACAGACGGCGCGACTGTCCGCTACGGTTAGGTGCCGAGGCGTATAAGGTGCGGGTGTGGCAGAAAAATCGGTCAGAGGCATCGTTCTGCTTCCTTCTCAACATACACCCGTAACTCGTTTGGAAGTGCGGACAATGCTCCCACAGCAGCGTTCTCTCGAATCCGTTCCGGTTTTGTGGTCGCTGGGATCACGACGCCCACCCGTGTATCCGCGAGAATCCACGCCAATAACGCCTGTGCCCATGTCTCTATTCCGTACGGTTGAAGCGGTGAGAGGTCTGGCGCTTCCCTGAGACCCGTCACCAACCGTCCTACGCCAAGCGGTTGCATCACGATCACGCCAATCCCAAGGTCCGCGGCAAGGGGGAGAATCTCCTGTTCACATGTCCGTTCCAACACGTTATAGGGGATCTGAATTGTACTAATCCGTCCACCTTTCATGATTCGAATCATTTCAGGATAGGAATCAGTCAGATAGTGCGTGATTCCGATGAGACCGATTTTCCCCCGCCCCTTCAACTCCTCCAGCGTAGAGAGATGGGTTTGCCAATCTAAAAGGTTATGGATCTGAAAGACGTCAATATAGTCAGTTTTAAACCGTTCAAAAGATTGAGCAATCTCAGCTTTACCCTGTAATTGTCCCGTGCACCACACCTTCGTCGCGAACTGAAACTGTTCTCGTTTTCCCGCGGTTGTTATACCAACTACGCTTTCGCTCTCACCGTACATCGGCGATGAGTCGAGAAAGGAAATACCCTCCGAGATGCACGCTGTGATAATCTCCTTGCGGACATCAACCTCCGCCTCTGAGCGGACATCAAACGTCTTCCAAGTGCCCATTCCGATAGGCGGCACGTCAAGTGTTGATAGTTTCCGGATCTGCATACAATCACTCCTCTACCTTAATCCATGAATTCAAGTGAGTATCGATTCGATATAAGCAACGGCTTTAGCCTCCACATCCTCTCCGGGATATCTCGGTTGACCGAGGTGTTCTGGATTCAGGATACCTTGATAGTTCACATCTCGCAAGGCGGCAATTACGGCAGGAAGATCAACCCGTCCCTCACCAAGGGGACCTTCTTGTCCAGCGGGCCATCGATCAGAGTGATCTCGAAGTTGGCAGAAATGAATCTTATCGCCAAACTCTGCCACTAATGCCGGCACATCACCGCCAGGGATATCCATCCCGGTACATAACGTCACACCATTCGACGGACTGGGAACCGCATCTACTAATCGCCGTAGTTCCTTCCAAGTTCCGACAAGGAATGGACCGCCCCACCCCTCCGCCATATAAGTTCCATAATCTTCAAGCCTTACGCCTTCTTTTACCGCCCGTTCACGAACGCCGTCCGGCAATAGTCGGTGAAGACTGTGATTTCCGATACCAACGCCATTCGTCTCTGCCACCGGCATCAGTTCGCGGTAGATATCGACAAGTCCTTCCCAGCACGCCTCTTCCTGCACAGGATCGAGCGGTTTACCGATGTCAACGTAATGCAACACCGATGTGATGCCAACCGTTCCCAAGATTTCAATCATCCGCAGCATAGCATCAATGCAACGCCGATCGCGGTCTAGCAATATGTCTGGATTCGTGGAGCCGCCACGCCAAGGTCGCGGGGGCCACCTCCCAAACCAGTAGGTGGCACTCGGCACTTCGATATCGTTATCCTCTAATCGCCCCTTGAATTCGCGCAGGCTGCCTGGAACCGGATACCCATTTTCCGCATATCCGGGTAGGGAGGCACAACTGATAAAGACACGTTCTACTCCGAGTCGCTTGCAGCGTTCAACGGTCGCTTGGACGTCAGCCGAGGCACCAATTCCGATTTTCATGGGGGTCTACTCCGTTATGAAAGATGAGATGTCAGGGGTAATCTGGTAACAATTATAGTATAACACTGCTAAGAACAAAGTGGCAGAAAATTGACCATTTCGTCCACTGTGCGATATAATATTTAGAGTCGCTCACGAATAGATCTGAGAATTGTAATCAGGTTTCGCTATTGCACACAGGTTAGTAAACCCGTACCCACGATTACAAAAATGTAGCGACCGGAGAGGAAAGCTTATGAGAAAAGTTGTGTTGTCAATATTGGGAGTTATATTTTTTCTTCCGAGTATGGCTTACGCACACGAAGGTAGTGGTGGCGGGTTCATGGCAGGATTAACGCACCCGGTGCTTGGATTTGATCATCTTTTGGCAATGTTAAGCGTGGGGATTCTGAGTGCACAGATGGGAGGGCAAGCTATATGGAGGGTGCCATTCACCTTTGTGCTCGTTATGCTCGGTGGTGGAGTTCTCGGAATAAATGGGGTCCCCCTATTCTCGGTTGAGTTAGGGATAGCATTATCTGTATTGGCGTTAGGCGTTGCAATTGCCTTAGAAAAGAAACTTTCGTCACTATTAGCTATGATATTTGTGGGGTTTTTCGCTATATTTCATGGTCACGCACACGGAACGGAGATGCCGTTTCTGTCCAAGCCGCTGTTCTACGCTTGTGGATTTGTTGCCGGAACGGCAGGAATCCACGTTGCAGGTGTTTTGATTGGTATTATTGCGGACAGACTCAAGGCTGGCGGACAGCTGCTGCGGTATGTAGGCGCAGGCATCGCTGGCATCGGATTTCATCTCATTATCGGGTGATCGTTTTACAAAGCCCTACATTTGATAGCAGGTTTATGTCTGATAGCCCTCAACCACTCCCGATTTTTACCTTGTTTCTTGGTGGGTCCAGAAAAAAGACAGGACTTACGCAAATTTAGCACACAGAGGGTAAATTTTGTTTTTTAACCCCCTACAATCCCACCCCCCTAAATCCCGCCCCCGATAAATCGGGATGTACCACTTGTCAGGGGGACTTTGGAAAATCAGGGGGACTTATGAACCCGCTGGGTAAGTCCTAAAAGATAGAGAAACCGAGTTTTGGTCAAAAACTCGGTTTCTAATACCGGCATCTACCTCCTACTTATCTTCTTCAGGTGGCGGATTCACATAGGCAGGATTTTCAATTTCCTCAACCTGTTTACCAAACTTTTCACCCGTGTAATCCGCTTGTTGAATTTTCCAGCCTTCATCGCGGTCTTTGACCATTAATGCGATTACATTCCCGTTAACCGCCCATCGATAGCTACCACGTAAACTGGCTTTTTTGCCAGTTGTATTGATTGCGACGCTATTGATATCAACGCTCATATTGCCGCTGCGTATGTGAAAAATACCTTCCCATGCCTTTCTCACTGCTTGCCAGCCGAGGTGTTTCTCAAACGCCCCCGCCCAAAACACCCAAGCAACAAAGACATCTTCGCTTTCACTTCGCAACCAATAAGCCATAAATTGGTTTGCATCTTCTGTTCCAATGGCCTCGGCGTGTAGGGTAAAAGCCTCGATAATCGCCGCTTCTTCCGCTGGATAATCAACATCAATTTGTAGGACATCGCCATCGCCCGATGTCGACGGCTGGGTTGACGGCTGTGTGGGCTGCTTATCTACGTCATCGTCCGAATCCCCTCCGCAAGCAATGAATCCCACGATAAATAACGCACAGGTTAAGTAAATGCTAAAACCCCGTTTCATTGTTTTCTCCTTCCTGCGGTCATATTGTCAGTAAATAGTTCTCTATCCAAAGCTAATTCAACCAGTGTTCACCCCTACTGGTCTTCAGGTGGAGGATTCACATAGGCAGGATCTTTAAGTTCATCGACCTGTTTTCCAAATTTCTGATTCGTGTAATCAACTTGCTGAATTTTCCAACCTTCTTCGCGATCCTTCTTCATTGATGCAATCAGGCCACCGCTGACCGCCCACTGATAGCGGCCACGTAGTGAGGCGTTCTTGCCAATTTTATCGATTGCAATGCTCTCGATTTCAACGCTCATCTTGCCGCTGCGCAGACGAAAAATGCCTTCCCAACCCTTTTTGATCGCTTTCCAGCCGAGGTGTTTCTCAAACGCCCCCGCCCAAAAATCCCACGCCACGAAGACATCTTCGCTTTCGCTCCGCAACCAATAGGGCATAAATTGGTCCGCATCCTTTGTTCCGATGGCTTCTGCGTGCAGGTTCATTACCTCGATGATTGCTGCTTCCTCCGCCGCATAGTCAACTGTAATTTGTAGTGCTTCACCACCACCAGCCGATGTCGCGGGTTTGGTGGGTTGATTACCCGCGTCATCCTCCGAATCACCGCCACAAGTAACGAAGCTGACGACAAATAGCAGGCAAATCAAGTAACTTGTAAACCTCAGTTTCATTGTGCTATCCCTCCTACAATCGTGTTGTTAGCAAACAATGTCTTCCGGTCACCGAAAAATCTTCCATCCTCAGAAAAATTTTGTTGGCAAACTACCTCTGAGGATACGGGACATTAGCCATTTTACCTAGATTATAATGAAAAGTCAATGAAAATTAGCACACTGTTAGGGCTATTCAGTTTTAGGCTTATTACCCATTTTGTTTGAAAAGTCAGAGTTGGTAAGTCGCTCCTAGCGCGAAATGTCGGGATTGGGAAATCCCTCCCCGATAAATCGGGATGCAAGCACCTACAGAAAAACTATGGTGAATTCTAAAAATAAATAGACACTTTCGCCCCCATGTTTGGTAGGCGCTGTTTGTAACTGTGCCTATGCGGTGCGGGGAGAAACCGCACCTACCGGGGTGATAGTCCGGATTTTCCCATCCTCGCTGGTACAGAGTGTTCAAGTAATTCTAAGGTGCACCATAAATGCCCCTAGCACACTGTTTTTTTGTAGACCTCACATTAAATATATGGTAGGATAACAAAGTTTGAGATTGAGAAGTGCGGCGCAACAAAACAGACGCCTAATCATCCGGACCCGGTCAGACGTCATTGGCAGAGATTGGTGTGAATCGTTACCGCATCACCCGTGACGCAATGGGACTATTGGCACCACTCAGGAATTTAGCCCAACGGTCGCAATCTATTGAGATTATCGTATTCCGTTCTCAAACAGCAATATGACAAAGTATAGTGTTCGTTCTGATAATACGCCAAATGGTCGTTTATCTTTTGAAGTGAGTTAAATTTTGGATAGGAGTTCATTCTTCATGGGACTTGATGCTGTTCAACTGACTAGGGATATTGTGGCGATCAATTCCGTTAGCCAGCGGAGTAATAAGGAGGTTTCGGATCTCCTTGAAGACACATTAGAGGGTTGTGATTTTGAGGTCGAACGTTTAGAATATGTCGATGACAATGGCGAGCAAAAGGTGAGTCTGGTGGGGAAGAAGGGCAAGGGGGCCGATGGTTTCGGGCTCTTTTCCCACTCCGACACGGTTCCCGGCTTAGAAGGGGAATGGGACCCATTCGACCCAGTCATTAAAGACGGTCGCCTTTTTGGGCGTGGCAGTTGTGATATGAAGGGACCACTGGCTGCAACGATTGCCGCGGGGGCAAAAGTCAATGCCGCTGATTTGAAGAAACCGCTCTTTGTTGTCATCGCGGCGGACGAAGAGGTTGGCGGTTTTGGAGCGCGACAGGTTGCGGAAGAGTCGGAGTTCTTCAACGCGGAATGTCCGAAATATGGTGTCATCGCTGAGCCGACACGATTGACACCGGTATACGCCCACAAGGGAGGCGGACGGGTCCTTGTAACCGCGAAAGGACGGGCGGCGCATACCAGCACAGATAAAGGCGTTTCGGCGAACTTCCTGATTGCCCCCTTCTTGGCTGAGATGGTCGAGTTGGCAGAGTTATTCAAAACCGACGAATCTTTCATGAATAGGGAGTTTGACCCACCGACAAATGGGTTTAATATGGTGCTTGATGACGGGGGCTGTCGTCCGAACGTTGCTGCAGCAAAAACGGTCTGTACCCTCAGTTTTAGACCGATGCCGAATGACCGTAGCGATGATGTGATTGCAATGATAACGGAAATCGCCGGGAAGCACGGTCTTGAAGCCAGCTCACATAAGGGAACGCCGTTCTATGTCTCACCCGAAGCTGAGATTGTCCAAGCGGGATTGAAAGCCACAGGCGCAGCGAAGGCGGGGACAGTCCCATTCGGTACGGACGCACACGCTTTCAAAGATCACTTAGAACTTGTCATTCTCGGTCCCGGCGACATTGTCCAAGCGCATACTGTTGGAGAGTGGATTGATATTGACCAGCTTTCAGACGCTGTCGGTGTGTATGGACGGATGATTGAGATGTTTTGTATGTAGCACTTGGGAACATAAGCCTAAATCTTCACTATCACCAGAAATCGAAAGGAAAAATATCAGATGAAACTTGCATTTTTCAATGACTATCAACTGGGTGTGATCAGCGGCGATCAGATTGTCGATGTCGATTCGGCGCTGGGAGGTATTTCCTACCATAGCCCCCAAGAACTCATCGAAACACTTATCAAAGATTGGGACAACCTACAACCTCAGATCGCACAGGCTGCCGAAGGCAACGCTGGGACGGCAGTCAGTAGTGTTCGTCTCAGAGCCCCGCTGCCTAGGCCGAATCAGTTGGTTTGTCTCGCCGGTAATTATATAGAACCTGCTGCCCCCGATCGGGGCGACTTTAACGCCTTTCTCAAGTCTCCCACCGGCATCATTGGCAAGGACGATACGGTCCAACTCCCCGATACAAATGCGACCGTTTTCCACTTCGAGCCGGAGCTCGGTGTAGTCATCGGTAAAACAGCGAGCCACGTGTCACAGGCTGAAGCGATGGATCATGTTTTCGGTTATACCCAGTTTATCGATGTATCCGCCCGTGGTCTTCCCGGCGGTTTCTTTCTCGGGAAAAGCTGGCATACCTTCGCTCCGATGGGCCCCGCGCTTGTCACCGCAGAGGAGGTCTCCGATCCAAACGACCTCGGCATTAAACTCTGGGTCAATGATGAACTACGGCACGACTTCAATTCTGACTCCATGGCACGTTTCATACCGGAGGTGTTAGAAGAGGTTACCAAGGTTGTAACGCTTGAACCCGGCAACGTCGTAAACACGGGCACCCATCACTACGCCTTGGCACCGATCCAAGACGGTGATAACCTGCGTCTGGAGATCGAGGGTTTTGGACCTTCGCTCACAATTAATGTCCACGATCCTCTGAAACGGACATCTTGGGAAGCGCATTAAGCCTATTATGGACAGTATGCTGCCGCACTGGTAAAGATTGTGGGAACGTTAATTACCGCTGGTCTTCCTGAATCGGCAGCGCGCTGGAGGGCTGGACGGATCTCATCCGGTTTCGTAACAAGCTCTCCGTAGCAATCCAGTGCTTCGGCAACCCGTTCATAACTAACGGCTCGGAGATCTGTTGCGACGGCACGATCCAAACCGTAGCGCTGGATCTGCGGGTGTCTCACAATACCCCACGCCTCATCACTTGAAACGACTGTGATAATCGGTAGATCATGCTTGAGCGCGGTATCGTACTCGATAATACCGTAACCGAAGGAACCGTCACCGGTGATTAGGACACTCGGATGGTCTGGTCTGGCTACTTTTCCAGCCAACGCGAAGGGCACGCCCTGCCCGATTCCGCCGATGGGGCCTGTGAATAACAGGTGGGGTGGGTGGTAGTGGTCGAGCGCCATGTGGGAAAAGAGCGAAGCATCTCCACCATCGAGGGAAATTGTGGCATCATCCCCGAAGAATTCGCGAACCTCTTTGCAGATGCGGAGCGGATGAACCGGCACACCGTCGGAATTCTCCGCTTCGGACAGGCGTTGCCGAAATGCCTGACGGACAAGGTTCAGACGTTCGACCCAATCGGTCGGTGCGTGAAAATCGTGCTTGGACACACCGTTTGTCATCTCGGTCAAGACGGCTTGTAGGTCACCGACGATGCCGACGTCAAACGGACGGTTCTTGCCCATCTCCTCGGCATCGATATCGACACAGATAAACTTAGCATCTTTGTGAAAAAACGGTGGTTTACCGTAGCTGATATTTGTATCGAATCTAACTCCCAAGGAGAGAATCACATCGGCGTTGCGCAGCTCCTTTGACGCATTGCCGAATCGGGAGGTCGCCATGCCGAAGAAGAGGGGATGTGGCTGGGTAATCGCGTTGACATCTGCGCCCCTTGAGAAGAACGGTATCCCCGTAGCCTCAACAAAGTCTAAGAGTGCGCCTGCTGCATGCTGCCAATGAATTGCTCCGGCGGCGATAATTGCCGGACTGTCCGCCCCCGCCAGTAGCTTCAATGCGCGATCAATGTGCTCCGGATCACCGTGGACTCTGCCGTTCGCGCGAGAGTTCGCCGGTGCAGGATAATCAATTTCCGCATCATCGATTTTGTCGTACAAAACGTCGTAGGGAACATTCAGATGGACGGGTCCCGGACGCCCACCCAACGCCTTACGAAATCCTGTGCCAACGTACTCCGGCAGCCTTTCCGTCTGCGCGACTAACCGTGTCCACTTGGT
The DNA here is from genome assembly GCA_965204355.1 of Candidatus Poribacteria bacterium. Taxonomy (GTDB): domain Bacteria; phylum Poribacteria; class WGA-4E; order WGA-4E; family PCPOR2b; genus PCPOR2b. Next base: position 3,412,295 of record OZ241983.1, on the reverse strand, counting down.
AATCGGCTTGACCAACCCCGTCTGATTGTATTCCTGAGACCCACCCATGTCGATCTGATCCGCGTCGCTGTTACCGCTGATGGAGTAGAGTGGGCTTCCCATCATGTGTGCCGTGGCTAATCCATAGATCATGGCAGCGTGCCCTGGTCCACGCGTAACGCCGCTGACACCCACGCCGCCGGTTACCCGTGCGTACGCATCCGCCATCATTGTAGCGGATGGATCTATGCGGGTGTCAATGATCTTGATGCCATCGTTCAAGCACCCTTCATATATCGATTCAATCGTCCCGCCGCAGAGTGTAAAAAGATATTCCACATTTTCTTGCTTTAGGACCTTTGTAATAATCTGACCACCTTCCAAAATTGCCATAGTTTCCTCCTTATTTTAAATATTGTTCGGATAAGAGAGTGCCTTGATCCCTGCAAACATCATGTCAAACCTAAGATTCAAGAAGGCTTCACGGGTCTCACAGTTCATGGGTTGCTCCTTTGCGAAACGTCGCACCTTTTTCATCACACCCCTCCATGTTTGGGGCTAGTCAAAATGCCACTCCTCTTTGTATTGTTCCACTTCATTGGGGTGCGGTTGCCTTATAGTTATCTGCCACGCCCCCTTCTTGTCGTTATAACGAGCCATCAAGATTTTTCCATTAAGTGTGAGGTATTTGACATAATTACCATGTATGCTTCTGTCCAATTCCTTGATGTCGGGATAGTCCGTTTTGAACGGTTCAGTTGTCAGGCTCAGATACTGCCCCATGAATCGGGGTTCTGGTTTAGGCATTGCACACCCGACGAGCAATACAAGGAGGACTATCGCTATTCTAATCATCTTTCCCACCTCCATTGCGACAACGACCGTGCTGAAAAGTCCATTTCAATCTCCTTTGTTTACAATGTTGTCTATGCGCTTGGCAAGGTTGCAGTATATGGGGCTCATCGGTTCATTAGAGCAAAAGTCGGGCTAGAAACCCGACCTACTGGACTACAACGGCGATTTCTTTGTCGGTTAAGCAGTAGAGTTGATAGACCACCTGATCAATCAGCGCGTCGGTTTGTTGGATGCGGGTGAGTAAGGGGTTGAGTTTGTCGAGGCTCCGTGTAAACTCACGCGCTAACGATTCTTGGAAATTTCGGACCGATGGATCGACGCCAATTCCGCGGCGGTTGCTCTTGAGGATCTCAAGCAGTTCTTCAAACGATAGGTCGAAGTAACCCTGAATCGCAGTCTTGTTTTTGAGGGTATCAATTTCGACCTTGATTTCTCGTTCCAACCAACGTAGGAAGCCGCGAATCTCTTCTCCTTTGGCTTTGTTCATCTCAACCATCCCCTCCGCGAGGAAGGCGAGCAAATCGTGGACGACATCGGAACGTTCTGGATCGGCGGTGAGATGGTGCTTCACGAAGCCGAGAACACAGTCGATACTCCCTTTGTCGAGGCAGAATTGGTAAAGGGTTTTGGCTTTTTCGAGTTGGCGATTCCGCTCGTCGGCGGGGGTGGTGAAGTTGATCCGGCGGAGGGGCATAGCGCGAACTTGCTGAGGATATGTATGAGAATACGATCCCTGCAATGTGCCTGTAGCAAAATATATTCTAAAGAACCAAGTGAGCAGAGCACTCCCCAATAGCGCCGTTGTATAGTTTAATGAAGGATATGGGGAAGCAATCCTATCATATCCTTCAAAATGTGTCTGTGCGGTAGTGTGTTGGACGCTTTCGTAGTAAACAACACAAGTTATCAAATGATCACAATAGAGTCCAGTGTTATCATAGGATACTACCAACTGCTCGTTTTCTCCCGTCACATCCCGCACCACGATTTTCTCACTCTCGAACAATTCAGGAACTCGTGGCCCATACATCTCGTCCCGCCGATAATCAATGTAGCGACCATCCCAATCTATATCATAACGCTGCAAATTCTTCCCATCAATAAAACGTTTGGCGTTTCCAATCTCTTGTGTTGAAATGATCTCCGCTTTAGTAAAACGCCCCTTATCTTTACTATGGGTGGTTGCTCCAACCATTACGTAGCAGAACTGACCAAGCCGAATCGATTTCGATTGTATTTTATTCCCTAGACTACGGACAGACGGATTGGCGAGTTGAAAACGGATTTGATAATTTTCGCTTGAAAGCCATTCAACTTGGTTAATTTGACCAATCTGCTGTTCTTCACCCATATTTAAGGTAGGCGCATACAATTTTGTTTCTGACTGTGGGCCGGGATTTTCAAGCATTAATGTGTAAATAAAGCAGTGTCGAGAAACATCTTCAAAAACATTGAATCCCTCAAAATGAAGTAGAGTCCGTAACTGGGTATTTTTCAACAGAAATTCACGCAATCGATCCGCGTATTTCTCTGTGGCTAGCGCATCCGGCACGATAAAGGCATGACCCCCTCGTTTGCACAGCAATTCAAGTGACCTTATGATAAAAGCGGCATAGAGATCCCAATGACCTTTAAGAAGATCAGGAATATAACATAGTTTTTGAATGGCAGATCGGTCTTGAGGATCCACATTTGTCATTCCCCAAGCATTTGCATACGGTGGATTTCCTACGACTGCATCAAATCCCGGATTGTCCTTCTCCCGTCCATATTTGTCACGAAAGACTTCGGGGAATTCTATCTCCCAATGGAGGAATCGTTTCTCCGCCGCGATCTCTTGCGCCCGATGATAAGAGAGCAGATCTTCAAGGGCATCGGTGTTCTTGGAACGTAGTGCACTCAAAGCCTGCTGATAGGCGGCACGGGACACATTGTTGCCAAAGTAAAGGCTCGTCCAAAGATTCGCCACCCCTTTGTGAGAACGGAGCATCTGTTGGGCGATGTCCAATTGGTGTTCCTTCGCGTGGATCTGCTCGGCGGTGCGGCTCTCGGTTTCCTCAATCAGCAGATAGTGCCCGATGGCGGTTGCTACCCTGTCGGTAAAAGGAAATTCCATCGGAATCTCTGTTTGGGATTTGCTCGTCTTGCGGCGGCTCTTCTTCAGTTCTGGCAGGTTCGACAGGTTTTCAATTTTCGCGCCGATTAGGGAATTGCCACAGCGGATGTGGTGGTCAAGGAACGAGAGCGGTTCTCCCTTTGCCACGGTGTGGAGCCAGAGTGAGAGTTTCGCCAACTCCACCGCCATCGGGTTGAGGTCAACGCCGTAGACGCAGGATTCGACAACACGCCGCCGCCAATAGGCGAGCTCCGTCTCTGCGTCCGTCGTTTCGGTTATATGTGGTGCGTCCGGGTGGGTGATCAGTTCTTCGGCGAGATAATCGACGACGCCGACGAGGAAATGGCCGCTCCCTGTGGCGGGATCGAGAATTTTGAGGGATAGGATTTCGTCAACGGTTTTATCCTCACAGAGCGGCCCAAGGGTGTTTTCGACGATGTAGCGGACGATGTAATCGGGGGTGTAGTAACTCCCTGTCGCCTTCCGCTCACCTTTGTCGGTAAGAAGATAGGCATCACCCTCTGAGTAGGCAACCTGCTGATCGGGGGAGGATTGCGGTGCGACCGTCTCGCTTCCCTTCTTCGAGACGATGACCAGATCTTGGTCGGCAATTTGCGGTTGATATTCGAGTAAGCCCTCGTAGATATCTCCGAGATGGCGCACATCAAGGTCGCGGTAGGCGATGCGTTCGCCTGCCTCCGTCCGTGTCAGGAGTTCAATGACCTGTGCCAGCGCGTCGTCGCCAATCTCATAACGTTCAAGGAACGGATGCTGCTTCGGATTGAAAAGTCCGCCGTTATACTGTGGGATATGGTCTTCCCAACCGTCGTTGATGAGCGTAAATAGCTGCCGCAGCCCCGTCCAATAGCGGCTTGCTCCCGGTACGAAGGCGATACTGGCATCTAGTTTTTCATGGATGTCGGTTGCCAGATAGTCGAGGCTGTACTGTAGTGCGTAATCGCGATTATTGAGTGGCAGCAAATCCCGGCTTTCGGCGTAGAGGATAAACAGGACACGGTACAGTAAAATCAGGGAGTTGGTGTGGATTTCATCAAGCGGCGGGTTGGCTGTGCCGAAACGGTTGTGGGGATACTTGAGGAAGCCGTCAATGAGTAGACGTAGGGCATCGTAGACACGGTTTTTCAGGTCGTCGGAAACAGCGACGGTGTATTGTTGGCTCTCCATCAATACGCGGTCGAGGAAGGATGTCCCGCTCGCATCGGGTATGAAGGCGTCGCGCCGAAAGAGGCAGTAGAAATAGCGGAAGGTCTTTAGATCTTGGCTTGGGGTGAGTAGTGCGGCGAGGTCTACCTCGTAAAAGCTATCGAGCCGATAACTGGTCTGACGATGGTAGAGTCGCCATTGCCTCCCGTTGGTCAAGATGCCCCAGTCTTTATCCGCTCCGCGCAGATAGCAGTCGATCTGGTAGCTGGGATTTTGATTGGTAAACGGGTCCCCTCTGCCCTGTGTCTTCCGATCAAGGTTGCGTGACCACGCTTTGGCATCACCGACAGCGAGGGCGGTTTTGAAGAACTGGTTTGTGTTGATATGAGACTGTGCTATGTTGAGGACACTCTCCGATGCAAAGAAGGCGTAATCGGGCTCTCTAGTTCCTTGTGATGTTTGGAGGGTGGGTTGTACCTCGAAAATGTGTCCTAACTGTTCAAGTAGCGGTTGGATGAATTGGCGTTCAGTTTGCGCCTCTTTGAGGTGTTCAGCATCCGGTGCGACAGCATCGAAGAGGTTCTTAATTGCTGCGTAGTCCGATTCGATGTCGGGTGTACCCACCCACTGAGGTTGTTCGACGATGAGGGAATCGAGGTAGTAGTTTGAAAAGAGCGATCGGTTTTTGACAGCGTTGGGTAGCTTCATGGGTTCATTGGTTCATTGAGCAGATGAATAGTTGTCTGAATCAGTGGTGAATTCTAAAAACAGATAGACACTTTCGCCCCTCGGTTTCGATCCCGATTTATCGGGGCCGGTAGGTGCGGTTTCCAACCGCACCGCATTGGCACAGTTGAAAACAGTGCCTACCAAACGTCAAAAGAAAGTGCAGGGCATCTTAGAGAAACCGAGTTTTCAAGAAAAAACTCGGTTTCAGACCATGTGCGTAGGTCTTATCTAATTCAGTTTTGCTCGCAGCTTCCTCAGCGCGACATAGGCGGGTTCATAATCGGGACTTTCATACAAGGCACGTTTGTAGCTTTCGATTGCTTTATCCCATTCTAGGCGATGTTCCCAGACACGTCCGAGATTCATGTGGGGATGGCACCGTGCCTCGTAGTCCGGCGCTTGAATAGCTTTCTCCAACCAAGGGATAGCGGCGTCGTACTCGCCGAGTTGAATCAAACACGCGCCGATATCGTTGTACGGATTGCCAAAATCGGGGTCCAAACGAATCGCCTTGTGGCACTCATCAATCGAGTCTTGGAGCCGTCCCATCATGCTGTAGGTCCAACCGAGCCATGTGTGTGCTTTCGCCGTGGGATACAGAGCAATCGACTTCATGTACAGCGCAATCGCGCGTCCGAACTCACCACGCATCTGATGAGTTTCTCCTTCAAGCAGATACAGCAACGCTTGTTCTCTCCGTTCAAGTTCATCTTCGTTCATAGTATACTCTTTGTGTTATCTATCGGTTGAGTTCCTAGGGCAGCAGATTAATCTTATTGCTGTGTATATACATTGCGCTCCGCATGAGTTTTAAGAAATTAAACGGGTAATTCTATATTTGTCCCTAGACCCGGTAGGTGCGTGGGTTGAAACGGCGCAGTTACAAACAGCGCCTACCAAATCCCGATTTATCGGGATACCGTGAATACGGGACGAGGAGCCCGGTAAGTGCGGTTTTCAACCGCCCCGGACATCGCTTGAAGATTACCCAATTAATAAATTAATCTTCATCTGGAGCGAAGATATGCGTCGTATCGTTGGTGGTTCCGTAAGTTCTATGATCCTACGGGGAGTCCTCTTATTGAAGCAGCTGTGTCAATTCCTCTACATCGGTCGTGGGGGCTTGGCACGTGTAGTTCTCACACACATAGATCGTCGCTTTGCTCTCAAGCTGCGTCTTGCCTTCAAGAAGCGGAATGAAATCGCCGACATCTTCTCCATCGCTGGCTAAAGCGAGCACCTTGTTTGGGATAAAGCGACTATGAATAGCCGTCAGAGCGGCGTGGGTGTCGTCGCTTTCTCGCTGGCTGGCAATCGCAATCTCTTTCGGTGTGGATAGCAGAAATTCGAGTTCGCATAGCATCTGTGCGGATCCGCTAGGTGAACGTTCAATCTGCTGGTAATAGACATCAAGGGTCGTTTCCACTTTTTGTCGGAAATCCGGTCGATTCAGGAGCTTGTCGAGCCGGAGCAGGCTATGGACAGCCATCGACACACCCGAAGGGGTTGCACCGTCATAACCTGTCTTCGATCGGACGATAAGGGTTTCATGGTTCTTACTTGTAAAGAAGAAACTACCATTCGCATCATCCCAGAACTGCTCGATCATAATCTGATTTAACCGTTCCGCCTCTTTTAGCCATTGAACCGCAAAGGTCGCCTCGTAGAGATTAATTAAGCCGCTAACGAAGTAAGAATAATCCTCAAGGTAAGCATTCAGGTGGCTTTTGCCGTCACGGTGTGTACGGAATAACAGTCCGTTATCTTGGGAAAGTTCTGATAAAATAAACCGCGCGGACTTTTCAGCAGCTTCCCGATAGCGTTCATCACCAAGGACCTGATACCCCATCGCCATGCTGCGAATCATCAAACCGTTCCAACTCGTAAGGATTTTGTCGTCTAAACCGGGTTTAATCCGTCCCTCGCGGACTTCAAAGAGTTTCCTCCGCCCTTCGGCGAGTATGTCCTCCAACTCACCCAAATCTATGCTCAATTTTCTGGCGAACAGATCTGACGGCGTCTGGACATGCAGGATATTTTTGTGTTCAAAATTGCCAAGTTCGGTAATATCATAGTATTCGCAGAAGATCTTAGCTTTCTCCTCCCCGAGGAGCTGCTCTACTTCGTCCAGTTGCCAGACAAAAAATTTCCCTTCAACGCCTTCACTGTCGGCATCCTGTGTTGAATAAAATCCACCCTTTTCGGCATCGTACATTTCGGTCAAGACATAATCCAAGGTTTCCGCAGCGATTTGCCGATAAAAAGCATTCCCTGTTGCTTGATAGGCTTCCAGATAGGCAACGCTCAATAAAGCATTGTCGTAGAGCATCTTTTCAAAATGGGGAACAAGCCATCGCTCATCAACCGAGTAACGATGGAATCCACCGCCAAGCTGATCATACATCCCACCACGTGCCATCTTCTCCAGTGTCACTTCGACCATGTTGAGTGCGTTGGCGTTACCTGTGCGATGCCAGTGCCGCAACAACAGAGAGAGTCCCATGCTCGGTGGAAACTTAGGCGCACTTCCGAACCCGCCGTCATGATGATCGAATTGTGATAGATAGTCCTGATACGCCTGATCCAACATATCAGTTGTCAACTGACGACCATGCCCTTCCATTGCGGACAACTGATTCAGATTAGCAATAATCTGATCTGCCTGTTCTCCCACCGCATCACGACGTTCCCTGTACGCCTCAGCGACACCGAGCAATACGCGGGGAAACCCAGGACGACCGTAGCGGTTATCGGGAGGGAAATAGGTGCCGCCGTAGAACGGCTTGAGATCTGGTGTCAGGAACATAGTCATGGGCCAACCGCCCTGTCCAGTAAGCATTTGGACCGCATTCATGTAGATCTCGTCCAAGTCCGGGCGCTCTTCACGATCAACTTTGATATTTATGAAATGTTCATTCATGACAGCGGCAATCTGTTCGTTTTCGAAAGATTCGTGCTCCATGACATGACACCAATGGCAGGCAGCGTAGCCGATACTCAATAGGATCGGCTTGTCTTGCTGTTTGGCCTGCACAAGTGCTTCCTCACCCCACGGATACCAGTCCACAGGATTATGCGCGTGTTGCAGGAGGTATGGGCTGGTTTCGTCGATGAGTCGGTTCGTATGCTTCGGGTTATCAGACATTATCTATTCCTTCCTTTCAACATACTCCCAAGCCTGAAGGAAGGATTAGGAGTCCTGTAAATCTGTCTTTATGGATCATGAATCAGGTGTAATTTCTTGGAGCAGATTTTGGATTGGCGACTATTCATCGGATTCGGGCTGCGATGCGTCACCAAACTTCACACCGGCTGTGTCTGCGGCATTGGCAACTTCACGCACAATTTGCATTGTGAGATCTGCGAGGTTCTGTGCAAACGCGTGGTTGCTCTGCTTGGATTGTACTGAGTCGCGGTAGCGTGTGCCGCGCTGCTGCCCATTCAATCGATGGTTCGCAATGCCCAGCGCTGTGGTAACCAGCTCGGTCGGTACGTGGAGGGGTTCAGGTGATGCCACTTCCGTCGATTCTTTCTGCATTTCGGTCCTACCAACGGAATTTCCCGCTAGGAACGCCTCTTGGTGGGATTCTATGCGTTCAAGGACCTGTTTGGCTGCCATCTTTTCTGCCCAGCGCTTGGATCCAGGAATCGGTGTGGGCGTGGTATAGGTCGTTTCTCCATACTTCACGGTGACGATCCAACTCGGTTCATTTGGTGTCCCCTGTTGGTCGGTTTCATAGGTTAGACTTCCTAACGCTCGTTGTTGACAATATTGTTGCAATATACCTTTGAAGTTTTCGACCACAGTGTCGCTGGACATTTCTGACATTCAAACCTCCCAGAGTAGTGGAGTACTTGTGTATATCTATCTGATGGGTCGAGCAGACAGATTTGCTCCTCTTCGTTCCAATGTAGTGTATCAAACATTGACAACAAACTCAAGGATTTTCGTTTTGACTGCTAAACCAAGTTCTAATAATGACACATATAGTAGATCTTAGAATTATGGTGAATTATACAAATAAATAGACACTTTCGCTCCCCATGTTTGGTAGGCGCTGTTTGTAACTGCGCCGATGCGGTGCGGGGAGAAACCGCACCTACCGGGGTGATAGTCCGGATTTTCCCATCCTCGCTGGTACAGAGTGTTCAAGTAATTCTAAAGTGCACCATAATAAGACACTCTCAATACACAGCCAACCCCTAACCCCCCTAGCCCCCCTTGCCATCCCCCTTATCATGAGGGAGTGAGGGGAAAGACAAGGGAGAAGATCCCTAACCCCCAACTCCCTTATCAGGGGAAAAATTGGCTGGCGGACTTGGGAGATGACCCTCCCACCGGTAAAGGGTGCTTGTTTTTACGTATCACGTATTACGCTTTCACATGTCGCCCCGCCCCGATAAATCGGGATTCAAAACTGGGGCTAAATGCACCCCATCCCGTCCTAAAATAGTCCCGGTTTCTATCCTGAAAATCCTTAAATCCTTGATAAAAGGGTTGAAATTAACGGTTATCACAGACAGTTTATGCGGGTTTCATAGCCATTCTGAGAATTTCATTCATTTTAAGGGTTGCATAATCCGTGAATTTTTGCTAAAATTTAACTTTAATGTAACATTGATTTTACAAACGAGCTAATAATCTTTGCTAGCTGCTGTGAATTCTACGTCCAATTTAATCGGGGTTGCACCTCGATTGAGCCATCTGAAATGGAATCGGCAGGAAACATAGTTCGTTTGTATCTTTATACACCAAACATTTGATAACCCATCAGGAGGTTGTTTAACAATGAGAGTACCAAGTTTATTAATCTGCACGCTTATGGCTATTTGCGTTCTCGGAATGGCTTCGAGCAGCTTTGCTGCGATTACCGAGGTTGTCATCAGCGCAGAAACAATCCGAGATTATGGTGAAACATCACCAGAGAATACAGCATTCGCGCGAGATGCGGACGCGTCCAATGGTTTGGCGTTCCAATTTATTGGCGGCGCTGCCAACCCACCGGTTGCGGACCCAACGGCATGGTGGCAAGTTGAGTTCTGGTGCGACGAAGGCACCTATTACATCTGGGCAAGAGGCAAAAGTGACGGTAACACCGGTACTGACGCCTTCTGGCTCCAGTTTAATAACCAGATCGGCACCACCGAGCACACCGCGGACCCGGACTTTATGGGACGTGGGTTGGGCAACTGGCGTGATGTCTTTGATGCTGGCATTTACAAATGGCTCAGCCAAGGCGTTCCACCCTTGACGGTTGTTGAGTGGGAAGCGAAAGAACGCGGGCTCCACACCATACGTTCACAACCGAGACAGCAGCCGCACAACCTTGATCAGTTGCTGCTCAGCCAAGACCAAGACGAGCAGCCGGACGATGATCCATGGCCCACAGAATTTCCGAGAAAAGATCCGCGCTCTGTTGAGAGCAAAGGAAAACTCGCAACCACTTGGGGTATCCTAAAAAGTGGCGGCATACCGGCAGTCACTCAATAAAACCACCTGTGTGGTGAAGTGTAGTGGCGTATCAGTTCCATTACACTTCACCATGACTTCCGCTACAATCTTTTATCTTTGTTGAAAGGAGCTTATCATTTTTGGAAAGGAGCTAACAATGTCACGTAAAGGTATTGTCATTACCCTATTGGGCAGCTTCGTCCTCCTGCTTCTCGGTCCTGCATACGCACAGGTGCCAATGGCATCTTTTATCTCCGAACGCTCTGGTGACGATGAGGTTCATCTGTTGTATGACGACGGCGAAATTAAGCAACTCACAAAGAACAAAGCCAAGGTGTTCACCCCCACGTGGTCGCCCGATGGCAAATTCATCGTTTTCGATGCCAATGTGCGCGGCGGCGAGAGTTTTGATATCTTTATCGTTGATCTCACCGACCCTGCAAAACCGAAACAGACGAACCTGACAGGTCCGCCCGATGGACCGGGGACAAAATTGTCTGAGCCCCAATGGGCTCCTGCTGGAGAACCGCGGATTCTGCTCTACTCCACAGGATTTCCGAACGCTGACAACTGGGATATAGGTTTGCTCACATTAGATGCGAGAGGCAAACCGGGTGCCTTGGTTAACATCACAAATGCAGACGGCGAAGGGGTTGGTCAAGATCAGGCAGGATCATGGTCCCCAGATGGAACGAAGATAACTTTTCAGAGCGAACGCAACAAAATCAACGATAGAGCTCAGATGGATATCTATATTGGTGATGCAGAAAAACGAACTATTGGAAAAAATCAGATAAACCTTACCAACCACGAAGCAGAGGATATATTGCCAAGCTGGTCGCCGGATGGGACAGCAGTCGTGTTCCAATCGAAGCGGGATGGCAACTGGGAAATTTATACCGTAGGCATTGATGGCGAAAACCTTACGCGTATAACTGAAAACGACAAGACAGACCGAAACGCTAAGTGGTCTCCCGGTGGCCTCGCTTTTGAAAGCAACCGCGATGGCAATTATGAGATTTATCGCTCCGATCCTGATGGAAACAACCAGGTCAATCTCAGCAATCATGCCAAAGGCGATCACAAACCGATTTGGTCCGCCAAAGGCAGTCGACTCCTATTTGAATCGAAACGCGACGGCAAGCGAGAGATATACCTCGTATTTGCTGATGGAGCGGGGCTGAAGAACCTCACTAACGATCCCGGTAACGACACCGATGCCAGATGGAATCCTCAGTACGAGCTTCGTTCGGTTGAGCCACAAAGCAAGTACTTCACCACCCTTGGAGACATCAAACGCACGAGTTTGATGCAGAATTTCCCCAACCCCTTCAATCCTGAGACATGGATTCCCTACTATCTCGCCGATGCCGCTTCTGTAACCGTGCGGATTTACAACGTCAAGGGCGAGCTAATACGGTCTATCGATGTTGGAAAACAGGCAGCAGGGGCTTACACGAACCGACAGCGCGCAGCCTACTGGGATGGCAAGGACGACACGGGGCAATCCGTGGCAAGTGGGGTTTATTTTTATCAGCTTTTGGCTGACGACTTCTCTGAAACCCGACGAATGGTAGTCATGAAATAGGCATACGCCAGAATCATCAGAAGGAGATAAGGACGAGGCGAGAATAGCTACTCTCGCCTTCCCCCTCCTTCAAACCTACCGAGCTCATTGATCTACCCATCGTCTCTCCGGTGTCAACCCTTTATAGCTCAATCTTCTTCCCCAAACGGTAAATCCCCACTCTGAGTGAAAGGAAACAGTCATGTTTGGCAAAAATGCTATCGCAGGCGCTATCCTATTCAGTCTTTTCGTTTCTTTGAGTGCACGTACAACATTGGCACAGGTGCCAATGGCATCTTTTATCTCTGACCGTTCCGGTGACGATGAGGTTCATCTGTTGTATGACGACGGCGAGATTAAACAGCTCACAAAGAACAAAGCTAAGGTGTTCACCCCCGCATGGTCGCCCGATGGCAAATTCATCGTTTTCGATGCCAATGTGCGCGGTGAAGAGAACTTTGATATTTTTATCGTTGATCTCACCGATCCGCAAAAACCGAAACAGAGCAACCTGACTGGTCCACCCGATGGACCGGCGTTAAAACTGTCTGGTCCTCAATGGGCACCTGCCGGTGATCCACGGATTATTGTCTACGCCGCAGGGTTACCAAACGCCAACGGCTGGGATATAGGACTGCTCACGTTAGATGCAAAAGGCAAAGTGGATGAGTTGATTAACATTACAAATGTAGATGGCGAAGCGGCCGGACAAGATTTGGAAGCCTCCTGGTCCCCAGACGGAACTAAAATCGTTTTTGAAAGCGAGCGCAAGAAAATCTTAGAGAGAGCCCAGTTCGACATTTTCATTGCCGACGTCGAAAAACGAAGTATCGGGAAAAATCAGATAAATCTGAGCGATCATGAGGCAGCAGATCGACGGGCACGGTGGTCACCTGATAGCAAGGCGATCGTGTTTGAATCAAAGCGGGAAGGCAACTGGGAAATCTATACCGTAGGCATTGATGGGGAAAACCTTACGCGGATAACTGAAAACGACAAGACTGACCGGAACGCTGAGTGGTCTCCCGGTGGTATCGCTTTTGAAACCAATCGTGATGGCAACTATGAGATTTATCGCGCCGATCCTGATGGAAACAATCAGATCAATCTCAGCAATCATGCCAAGGGCGATCACAAACCGATTTGGTCCGCCAAAGGCAGGCGACTCCTATTTGAATCTAAGCGCGACGGCAAGCGGGAGATATACCTCGTATTTGCCGATGGCGCGGGGTTGAAGAACCTCACTAACGATCCCGGCAACGACACAGATGCCAGATGGAATCCTCAGTTTGAACTTCGTTCGGTTGATCCGCAAAGCAAGCATTTCACGACTCTTGGAGACATCAAACGCACGAGTTTGATGCAGAATTTCCCAAACCCCTTCAATCCCGAAACGTGGATACCCTATTATTTGGCTGATGCCGCTTCTGTAACCGTGCGGATTTATAACGTCAAAGGCGAGTTGATTCGATCCATTGATGTTGGAAAACAGGCTGCGGGGACGTACACGAACCGACAGCGTGCGGTCTACTGGGATGGCACGGACGACACGGGGCAATCCGTGGCAAGTGGAGTGTATTTCTATCAACTTCTGGCTGACGACTTCTCCGAAACCCGACGAATGGTCGTCATAAAATAAAGTATTTGGAGGTTTTGCATTAACACGGCGTCGGGGCGTATCCTGCCCTGCACTGTGCTTTATGTTCACACCCTTGTATCGATATTCATCGGTCGCCGCCTATCGTTAGATGAAAAGCGGAGCGAAAGGTTTGTCAAACATTTTTTGAGTTTCTTGTTGCGTTTGTTGTGGGTAAACCCACATGAACACTAGCGTTAAATTATAGGATTATCCGAGAATTATAGGACTATCCAAAAATAGGTTACCAATCTCTAACACTATTCCACCGAAAGCGAGATTTTCATTATTTATGTACACTCGGACCAAAACCAGTTTTTTGTTTTACGCGTTTACACTGTTTCTATGCTTCAATTCCTTTTTCGTAGGGAACACCGCTGCACAAGTCGATGATGGATCTGTTGTCGCAACCGGCGGTTCCAACTATACTTTTGAAACTATTGATGTTCCCGGTGTAGAATTCTTAGCGTTGGCTGCGAGTAGCGACTTTGAGGATTACGCCGGCTACACGCTAAGTGCTGACGGCGAAAAAGAAGTTGCCTTTACACTCATTGATGGCGTTTTTACGACATACGATTTCCCCGGCTCGCAGAAAACGCATTTCTATGCACTCGGTAACAGTGGGCTAGCTGCCGGGCATTACCAAGATAGCGACGGTCTGTATCATGGCGTTATCGTGGAAAACGGCGAAATGCGGCAATACCATTTTCCGGGCGCCGTCCAAACGGAAATATACGGTATTAGTGACGCGACCGGGGCACTAACGGGTAATTTTATAGATGCTTCTGGGGTTCGCCATGGATTCACAGGGGACACAATTATTGAGTTCCCCGGTGCGGTGGCAACTTATGCCGACTTTGTGAACGCGAGCGGTGGTGTGGTGGGCAGCTACATAGATGCTGAAGGTCTATATCATCCATACGTGCGGACCCCGAACGGCAGGCTTGTATCTCTCGACCTTCCACGTGCAGCAATGCTAGAGTACTTTTTTGTGCACGGTATCAACGATGCAAATGTTGTCGTTGCACGAGCCAAACCGGTGGATGGTGTCCCGCTCACCTATGTCGGCACATTCCGGCAAGGGTTAGAAGAATTTAAGGTTCCGGGTAGTGTTAGCACGGAGGGCTGGAATATCAATCAGGACGGCTCTGTTGTCGGATATTATGACTCAGCAGATGGACGAAGACACGGATTTATCGCTAAACCAGCTGTCGATGATGAACAGGTTGTCGCAGCGACCGACCTCAACTATACTTTCGAGAGCATTGATGTTCCGGGTGTAGAGTTCTTAGAGTTGACTGCTAGTAGCGATTTTGAGGATTACGCAGGTAACACACGGAGTGCCGATGGCGAAAAAATGGTCGCCTTTACGCTGATTGATGGCGTTTTTACGACACACGATTTCCCCGGTTCCCAAAACACCTATTTCTACGCACTCGGTAATGATGGGCAAGCTGCCGGGCACTACGAAGATAGCGAGGGGCTGTTGCACGGTGTCGTCTTGGAAAATGGTGAACTGCGGCAGTACGATTTCCCGGGCTCTGTCCAAACAGAGATATACGGTATTAGTGATGCGACGGGGGCGCTGACCGGTAACTATACAGATGCTTCTGGGGTTCGCCGTGGATTCACAGGAGATCAAATAGTTGAATTCCCCGGAGCACCGGAAACATTCGCCGATTTTGTGAGTGCGGGCCGTCTCGTGGGCAGCTACATAGATGCTGACGGGGTATATCATCCATACACACGCACCCCGGAGGGCAGGTTTATATCCCTTGACCTCCCACAGGCAGCACAGTTTGAATACTTTTTTGTGCACGGTATCAACGATGCAGGGACTCTCGTTGGCAGATCCAAACGTGTAGGGGATAGCCCACGCACCCACGTCGGCTCACTCAGGCGCGGATTACAAGAACTTACGTTCCCGGGTAGCGTTAGCACGGAGGGTTATAATATTAATCAGGATGGCTCTGTCGTCGGGAACTATGACTCAGCGGATGGGCGCAGACACGGGTTTATCGCCAGACCCACGTCCGAAGCGGTGAGTGATTATTTTGGCAATGTCTACAACGTCACGCTGGCTAAAGGTTTGAATATGATTTCTGTGCCGTTGGCACCACCGAAGCCGATGACCGCCAAAACGCTTGCAGCCCTAACAGGGGCAACAACCGTTATAGCTCTCGATGAGGCAAGCCAGCAGTTCGTTGGGTGGACGCCAGCCGCACCAGACGACGGTTTTGCTATCGAAGGTGGGAAAGGTTACATCGTTAATGTGTCACAGACTCGCCAATTTGCCTACGTTGGTGCGCGATGGACAAGTCAAACGGAGAACGCTCCAGCAGCGCCTGCCATCTCTGTGGAAACACCCCAAGGACAGGAGACATGGGCGTTCGTTGTTAGTGGTCAATTAGAGGGGCAACCAGCATTTGACGGCTATGAAGTAGTAGTCCGGAACTTGAGGACAGACAGCGTGATAACCACCTCGGTGAGAGGGGATTACTTCGCTGCTGCGACCGCCGACTTGGCGCGGCGGAGCGTTGTCCAAGCTGGGGATGTGATTGAGGTCCGTGTCATCGGACCGGGGGGCAATGTTGAATCGCACACCTTCAGTTACGAAGTGACCCCTGAAGATCTGGCAAAGGCGGTTTTGTCTATCAGGCTTGATAGCATCGGCAAACCGAAACTGACGCAGTTGTTGCAGAACTTCCCCAATCCGTTCAACCCTGAAACATGGATTCCATACCAACTTGAAACGTCGGCAGATGTCACCCTCCAGATTTACGACACGTCTGGCGATCTGGTGCGGACGTTGGATCTCGGTTTCAAGCCGCAGGGGTTCTATATGACGCGCTCCACGGCGGCGTACTGGGATGGGCGGAACAACATGGGGGAGCAGGTTGTCTCTGGTGTTTACTTCTACAGTTTGAATACCCCTGACTTTTCCGCCACCCGGAAGATGTTGATTTTGAAATAACAGAGTTTGTAAAGGACGGGGTAGCAACACTTGGAAAGGAGCCTTATGATGTTACGCAAAGGTATCGTTATCCTAGTGGGCAGCTTCGTCCTCTTGTTCATCGGTACGGCATACGCACAGGTACCAATCGCCTCCTTTATCTCTGACCGCTCTGGTGACGATGAGGTTCATGTGGTGTATGATAACGACGAGATTAAGCAACTTACCAAGAACAAAGCCAAGGTGTTCACGCCCGAATGGTCGCCCGATGGCAACTACATCGTTTTCGATGCCAATGTGCGCGGTGGCGAGAGTTTTGATATCTTTATCATAGATCTCACCGACCCTCAAAATCCAAAACAGAAAAATCTGACGGGGCCGCCTGACGGACCGGGATTAAAACTTTCTGGACCCCGCTGGGCACCCGCCGGTGATCCGCGGATTCTTGTTTTCTCTACAGGACTGCCAAATGCCAACGGCTGGGATATAGGTTTGCTCACGTTAGATGCAAGAGGCAATTTTGATGGTCTGATCAATATATCAAATGCAGAGGGTGAAGGAGCCACAGCAGATTTGGAAAGTTCATGGTCACCTGACGGCACTAAGGTAGTTTTTGAGAGCGAACGTAATCACATTAAAGACCGAGCCCAGTTTGATATTTTCATCGCCGATGCAGAAAAACGGGGCGCAGGAAAAAACCAGATAAACCTCACCGATCATGAGGCACCAGACCAACGGGCACGATGGTCGCCTGATAGTAAAGCGGTTGTATTTCAATCGAAACGAGACGGAAACTGGGAAATCTATACTGTAGGCATTGATGGGGAGAATCTTACGCGCATAACCGAAAATGAAAAGACCGATCGGAACGCGGAATGGTCTTCCGGCGGCATCGTCTTTGAAAGTCAACGCGATGGCAATTATGAGATTTATCGATCTGATCCCGATGGAAACAATCAAGTTAATTTAACCAATGACCTCAAAAGCGACCAGAAACCGATTTGGTCCGCCAAAGGGAAGCGAATTTTATTTGAATCTAAACGCGACGGCAAGCGAGAAATATACATGATGCTGGCCGATGGCACTGGTTTGAAGAATCTCAGTAACGATCCCGGCAATGACAGCGATGCTAGATGGAATCCTCAGTTTGAACTCCGCGCGGTTGAGCCACAGAGCAGGTACTTCACTACCCTTGGGGCAGTTAAACGCACCAGTTTGATGCAAAATTTCCCAAACCCCTTCAACCCCGAAACGTGGATACCTTACTATCTCGCCGACGCGGCTTCTGTAATCGTGCGGATTTACAACATCAAGGGTGAGTTAATACGGTCCATCAATGTTGGAAAACAGGCCGCGGCGGCTTACACAAGCCGACAGCGTGCAGTTTATTGGGATGGTAAAGACGACACTGGAGAGTCGGTGGCAAGTGGAGTGTATTTCTATCAGCTTCTGGCTGACGACTTCTCCGAGACACGACGAATGGTCGTCATGAAATAAGATCGCATAGGGACCTCCGTAAGGAATGAGAAGGGCAAGGGAAAACCGTCAACCTTTTTATTGAGGGCGCCCTATAGCTAACATTTTTCCCATAGAGAAGATCCTTGTTGTCCTTCTATACTGTTTTTCTAAGGTTTAATTTTTGTCCTCCAAACTCTAAACTCGCAATCGAGTCGAAAGGAGAAAACCATGTTTGGTAAAAACTCTATAATTTTTTGGGGAGGCGTTCTATTAGCTCTGCTTGTTTGCCTAAACGTCAACACCACATCGGCACAGGTGCCTTTAGCATCTTTTCTCTCTGACCGCTCTGGTGACGATGAAGTGCATGTGGTATATGACAATGGTGAGATTAAGCAAGTCACAAATCATAAGGTGAAGACGTTGACCCCCGACTGGTCGCCCGATGGTAAGTACATTGTCTACGCGGCAAATATTCGGGGTGGGGAAAATTTCGATTTGCGTTACGTAGATATGACAGACCCGGCAAACCCAAAAGACAAGGACCTGACAGGAAAAGAGTTAGGTGTCAAGTTGAATGAGCCAGTATTCGCCCCGCAAGGCGATCCACGCATCCTTGTGTATGCTCAGACATTGCCGCAAGGCGCCAGTTGGGATGTTGGCTTTTTAACCTTGGACCAAGGGATCAAACCGGGAAACTTGGTTAATATTACAAATGCAGAAGGTGAAGGCATCAATAAGGATCAGGGTGGTTCTTGGTCGCCCGACGGCACAAAGATTGTGTTTGAGAGCAATCGTGATTTGATTGATGATAAATCTCAATTTGATATCTTTATTGCTGACGCAGAAGGAAGAGGTGCTGGTAAAAATCAGGTCAATCTCACTAACCACGTCGCACCGGACGAATGGGCACGTTTCTCGCCTGATGGTATGCAGATCGTTTTCCAGTCGAAGCGCGATGGCAATTATGAGATTTATGTTATGGATATTGATGGAAACAACCTTACAAGGTTGACCGAGCACGAGAAAACCGACAGACGCGCTACATGGTCATCCACCAACGTTATTGCTTTTGAAACCCAGCGTGATGGCAACTGGGAAGTTTACCGCATGGATCCGGATGGGAATAATAAGGTGAACCTTAGCAACCATCCAAAAGGTGATAATGGGGTCATTTGGTCCCCCAAAGGCAGCAGAATCTTGTTTGAGTCCAAACGAGACGGGAAACGAGAGGTGTATCTCATGGACGCGAACGGTGGTGGTCTGAAAAATCTGAGTAACAATCCCGGCGGAAACGACACCCATCCAAGATGGAATCCCCAATTCGAACTCCGTTCCGTCGAACCAAACCAGAAGCGTTTTACAACCCTTGGCGCGGTCAAGCGCAGCGCACTGTCGAAGGATTAACCGAAAAGGAGAAAAGGATGCTGAGAAAAAGTATAATCTTAATCTGCTTAGGCGGTCTTCTTACCTCCTTAGGCGGCACCCTCGCATACGCGCAGGTGCCAATGGCCTCCTTCCTTTGTGACCAGGGTGATGGCACCCAAGTCTGCGTGGCTTACAACGATGGTGAGGTTAAGAAAGTCACAAATCTTAAGGCGAAAATCCTAAGCCTTAGCTTCTCGCCCGATGGTCATTACATCGTCTACAGCGCAAATCCTCGAGGCGGAGAGCTCTTTGATTTGCGTATCATAGATTTAACAGACCCTGCGAAGCCAAAAGACGCGGACTTAACAGGAAAAGATATTGGCATAAAATTGAATGAACCCCAATTCGCACCGGCAGGTGATCCACGCATCCTTGTGTATGCTCAGGGGCTGCCGAAAGGCGCAAGTTGGGATGTTGGCTTTTTGACCTTGGAAAAAGGGATGAAGCCCGGCAATTTGGTTAATATCACAAATGCAGAAGGTGAAGGTGTCAACAAGGATCAGAAAGGCTCCTGGTCCCCTGACGGCACAAAAATTGTGTTTGAGAGCAACCGTGACTTGATTGATAACAAATCTCAATTTGACATCTTTATTTCTAACGCAGATGGAAGAGGTGCCGGCAACGAACAAGTCAATCTCACCAACCATGTTGCGCCGGACGAGTGGGCACGTTTCTCTCCTGATGGTACGCAAATCGTCTTTCAGTCGAAGCGCGATGGCAATTCGGAAATCTATGTTATGGATACTGATGGAAACAATCTGATAAGGTTGACCAACCACGAGAAAACTGATAGACGAGCCGAATGGTCGTCAACCGACATTATTGCCTTTGAAACCCAGAGAGATGGAAACTGGGAGATTTACCGCATGGATCCCGACGGGAATAACAAGATCAACCTTACAAACGATCCAAAGGGCGATAATGGAGTCGTCTGGTCTCCCAAGGGCAGAAAAATGTTGTTTGAGTCCAAACGCGACGGAAAACGAGAAGTATATGTGATGGATGCCAATGGCGGCGACCTTAGGAATTTGAGTAACAATCCCGGCGGCAACGATACCCATCCAAGATGGAATCCACAATTTGAACTTCGTTCGGTCGAACCACGCCAGAAGCGTTTTACAACCCTTGGCGAGGTCAAACGTAGCGCGTTGTCAAAAAATTAGCCGAATTGAAATATGGATACTGTTGACGGCGGGAAGCAGGCGTATAGTTGTGCCCAATCCAGCATCAAGTCTAAAAAAGGAGAATAGTAAATATGGTAAGCAATAAACTAATACCTTACATCAAATTCACAGGCTTTACCCTGATTGGTCTGTTAGCCATAGTCAGTAGCAGTTTGGCAGCAGATGACAAATGGGAAAGAAAAGAAAACATGCCGGAGTCATCAAGGTGTTGTACGGCTGCGGCGAGCATTGGTGGCAAAGTCTACGTCATCGGCGGGATTGAAGTCAACCGAGCGCCGCACATTCCAAATCCCGGAGACCTGACGCTAGACCGCGTTCAAGAATATGACCCGGTTACCGATACATGGGCACCCAAGAGGAATATGCCAACAACACGAGCGCGCATGGCGGCTGTTACGTTCGATGGCATGATTTATGTGTTTGGCGGCGCCGAAAGGCGTGGTGGCAAGGTACTTGACGCGGTGGAAGTATTCAACCCAGAAGCGGGTGAGCGGGGCGCATGGAAAAAACTTGCCAAGCTACCAACAGCACTTGCGGCAACTACGGCAACCGTAGTCGGTGACAAAATCTATGTGATTGGTGGTTGGGATAGAGGCGCCCAGAAAGAGGCGTTTGGGACTGTTTTTGAGTATGATCCTAAAGAGGATGAGTTTGATCAGAAAAGGGATATGCCAACACCAAGAGGCGGTCTTGGAGCTGCTGTGCTTCAAGGAAAAATTTACGCAATCGGCGGATGGAATTTTGAAGAGATTTTAGATACTGTCGAAGCCTACGATCCCGCGACAGATACATGGGAAGCCAAGAAACCGATGCCAATCAAAAGAGCTCTTTTTGGAGCGGTAACTTTGAGCGGTCGAATCTTCGCAATCGGCGGATTGGCAACATTTGCCGATAACCAAAACGATGAGGTATTAAAAAGGGTGGATGTCTACAACCCAGCCATCGACGAATGGATTATTGATGAAGCAGTTCCACTGCCACGAGGGAGAGCAGGTGTCCCAGCCACGGTAGCGTCAAACAAGATTTATGTGCCGGGCGGTCGGGCTGGAATACAATCGTTCCCATCAATTTACGAGTACACACCGGGGGCGCTGTCTGTGTCTCCGCAAGACAAGCTAACAACGCTGTGGGGAAAACTCAAAAAACCGTAGTTGGTTGATGCGTTGTGTGGACATTCTCCGGGACAGAATCAAGATTGGTGTAGGCCTGATCGTTTATTCATTCCTACGCCAATCCTCGGTTTATATCTGCCCCCTCCGGGTGCACAAGGTCTCAATATAACTCAAGCCCGTTTTACCCTCCGAATCCCCAAATCACGAAAAGGAAGTGATGAACCTGAGCGAAAAAGGCGAGGCTAAACAGCCAGCCGCCTCTCGTCTTTCCATAAAATCAATTTTGTTTGGACTGCTGTTGATGCCACTGTGCGCGTATTTAGTGGCACTTGAGGAGATGATATGGCATTCCCTCCACTGGACATCGATGTCCCTGCCGCAACTCTCCATCTTCTTTCTGTTTTTCTTAATTCTGTTCAACAAAATTGCTGGACGTTTTCTATCCAGAGACCCGTTTTCTCAAGCTGAATTGTTGATGATCTATTCGACCCTTTCAGCGACCACAGCATACACAGCGCATGACAACATGGTCTGTATGATGGGGGTCCTTACGCACGCGTTTTTCTACGCCACTCCAGAGAACGAGTGGGCAGCGCTCTTCCACAAACACCTCCCTGACCTACTCGTTATCCGAGATCCCAATGCGGTGAACTATTTCTACCGCGGTGAATCGTCTTTCTTTGCAAGCGGTTTCTACCAGTTCTGGATTGAGCCTGCGATCGGTTGGTCATTTCTGCTTGCGGTTCTGTTCTTCATGCTGCTCTGCATCAATGTAATTCTACGGAAGCAGTGGATTGAGAACGAGCGGCTTGCCTATCCTATCATTCAGATTCCACTGGAGATGACCGATCTGCGCAGCGGTTTCTTTCGCAACCGGATGATGTGGATCGGCTTCACCGTCGCCGGCACGATAAGCCTCCTCAACGGTCTGAACTTTCTCTATCCGAGCGTTCCCCGCATACCGATAAAAGAGCCACACTACGACCTGGGTGTCTACTTCAACGAGGAGCCATGGAACGCTATCGGCACGCTGCCTTTGCGTTTTTATCCGTTTCTTATTGGACTCTCGTTTCTCATCCCGTTAGACCTCACCTTTTCGACCTGGTTCTTCTTCTTATTCCGAAAAATGGAGCGATTGGTCGGTGCGATGGTTGGGTGGAGTACCATTCCACAATATCCATTTTTTGGGGAACAAGCCACAGGTGCCATGATTGGGCTGTGCGTTACCGCACTTTATTTGGGTCGCCGACACTTCGCCGACGTTTTCAGAAAAGTGGTTGGTCTCCAATCCACACTTGATGACTCAAATGAGCCGATGCGCTATCGAACTGCCGTGCTGTGTTTAATCGGCGGTATGATTGCTCTGATGGTATTCTGCGGTCACTTGGGGATGTCCCAATGGCTTGTGCCGCTCTTTTTCGCGCTTTACTTCATGATTGCCACCGCACTGACACGAATGCGAGCAGAGTTGGGTCCACCCTTGCACCCAATCAGACTGGTGAACCCACAAGTTATCCTTGTGGCGGGGCTTGGGACGCGAAGACTTGGAACCGCCAATCTGACTATGTTTTCTCTGCTTTTTTGGTTCAACCGGTACAACCGCAGCCATCCGATGCCGCACCAACTGGAAGCGTTTAAGTCGGCAGAACGCACCCATGCCAGTACCAATCGGCTTTTCTGGGCGATGATGATTTCTCTGATTGTCGGTCTGCTCGTTTCATTTTGGATCTTCCCCGTCGTTCTATATCAATACGGCGCCTCGACCGCTGGGGAATTGTTAGGAGCGGGCTGGCAGGCGTACAATAGCCTCGGCGGCTGGTTGCAATATCCACGCCCGCCGGACCCGGTTGCTGGCAGCGTTATTGGAGGATCACTGGTCTTTTCTATGTGGATGTCGTGGATGCGAATGCGTTTTCTATGGTTCCCATTCCATCCGGGCGGATATATTTTAGGAGTCAGTTCCGGCACAATCGACGTCTACTGGTTCGCACTTTTCGTCTGTTGGCTGATAAAACTGCTGGTACTGAGACACGGCGGAGTGAAAACCTATCGGAAGGTTTTACCGTTCTTCATGGGATTGGTGGTCGGTGATTTCATCGTCGGTACGTATTGGGGACTGCTAAGTATTATCTTAGGAACTCCTTTGTATACAACCTGGTTCTGACGTTAGATGACATAAGACATCCCATCACCAAACTTCGATTCAACAAATCACTCCAACCTTGAATAGAGCGTACAATGAAGCAGGTCGAAAGCTCCCGCCTCTCAATCAAAGCAATCCTGTTTGGGCTGCTGCTTATGCCCCTGTGCCTCTACCTCGTGGCGCTTGAGGAGATGATATGGCATTCCCTCCACTGGACATCTATGTCCCTTCCACAGCTCTCAATTTTCTTCCTGTTTGTTTTAGTTTTAATTAATAAACTCGGTGGCCGCTTTCTGTCGAAGGAACCGTTCTCACAAGCGGAAATGTTGATGATCTACACCACGGTCTCGGCAACGACGGCGGTCACTGCACACGACAACATGGTCTGTATGATGGGAGTTATACCCCACGCCTATTTTTACGCCACACCTGCAAACGACTGGGCTAACCTCTTTCACAGATTCCTCCCTGATGTGTTGCTCGTCCGAGATCCTGATGCTGTTGAGTATTTTTACAAAGGTGAATCTGCCTTCTGGGCGACGGGTTTCTACCGATTCTGGATTCGACCTGCCATCGCATGGTCATTCCTGATTTCTGTCCTCTTTTTCATGCTGATCTGTATCAATGTCATCCTTCGGAAACAGTGGATCGAAAACGAGAGGCTCGCCTATCCGATTATCCAGATTCCAATGGAGATGACAAGTCCCAGCCAGGGATTCCTTCGCAATCGACTCATGTGGATAGGCTTCGGTGTCGCGGGGGTGATCAGTCTCGTCAACGGCGTAAGTTTCATATATCCGAAGCTTCCCCATTTCCCAATCAAGGAACCAACCTATAATCTGGGTGTCTTGTTTACGGAAGAACCGTGGAATGCTATTGGGGCGTTGCCAATGCGGTTCTACCCATTTCTCATAGGACTCTCTTTCTTAATACCTTTAGATCTCACGTTCTCGACTTGGTTCTTCTTTCTGTTTCGCAAAATGGAACGCCTCGTCGGTGCTATGATGGGCTGGAATACCTACCCACGTTATCCGTTCTTTGGGGAGCAAGCCACTGGGGCGATGATCGGGCTATGTGTGATGACGCTCTACATGGGGCGCAGGTACTTTTGGGAGGTCTTCAAGAAGGTCATTAACCTAAAATCAGAGCTTGATGATTCTGACGAGCCGATGCGCTATCGGACAGCGGTACTTAGCTTTATCGGCGGGATGATCGCCCTAATATTCTATTGCAACACTCTGGGCATGTCTCAATGGCTTGTACCGACATTTTTTGGACTCTACTTCATGATCGCAACGGCCCTTACGCGAATACGAGCCGAGTTGGGTCCCCCTTTACACGCGATAGTTCTCGTGAACCCACAGGTAGTTCTCATCTCCGCTTTTGGAACGCGCAAGATCGGTGCGCCGAATCTTACCATGTTTTCGCTATTTTATTGGTTCAATCGTTTAAATCGAAGTCACCCTATGCCCCACCAGTTGGAGGCATTCAAATCCGCTGAAGGCACGGGTGCGAACACCCACCGGCTTACCTGGGCAATGATGCTTTCTCTAGTCTTTGGCGTCCTTCTCGCATTCTGGATCTTTCCGGTCGTGCTTTACCGGTACGGTGCGTCAACCGCCGGGGAACTTTTATCGGCAGGCACCCAAGCGTGCAACAGTCTGAGTGGCTGGTTATTGAATCCTAAGCCCCCCGATACTTTAGGCGCGGGCATCATTGGGGGTTCGGCTGTTTTCTCAATTATAATGGGCTGGATGCGGATGCGCTTTATATGGTTCCCGTTTCACCCGGCAGGATATATACTGGGCATCAGTTCTGGAACCATTGATGTCTACTGGTTCGCGCTCTTTGTCTGTTGGGCGATAAAACTGTTGATTTTAAAACATGGCGGGGCAACGGCCTACCGGAAGGTCGTTCCGTTTTTCATGGGGTTGGTGGTTGGTGATTTCATCGTGGGCACTTATTGGGGACTGATGAGTATTATTTTCAAAACACCCTTGTATACAACATGGTTTTAACAAAAAAACGGGAAAACAAGAGAATGCCACTTTCTCGTTTTCCCGTTTTCCGCGTTGACTTCATAGGGGCGATATATTGCTAGTACCGGGGAACAGGTCACGGATTCAGCCGGTGTGCCCACTCGATCACGCGCTCCCTATGTGCATCACCTCCACCGCTATGCATGTCGTAGGGATAATACAATATCTCCTTCTCGCAGGTGAGGTGGTTATAGGTGGCATACACAGTAGAGGGCGGACAGGTTGTGTCCCGCAAACCGACTGAGACCAGCGTTGGGCAGGTTATCCACGGCGCCAGGTTCATATTGTCGACGTAACTCAACGTCTTCATCCCCTGCTCTTCCCGTTCAGGATAGCGAATAAAGTAGTTGTTTAACTCACCATACTGATTCTCTCGTGCCATCTTGACGGCGTCGGGGTAGTAGCATAGGAAAGGAACCATTGGCATCGCAATGGCGGGTCGGTCACTCAATGCGGCGACAGCAAGACTCAACGCACCGCCCTGTGAACCGCCGAGCACACCGATCCGATCTATGTCTACCTCCGGGCGCCCTGCTATAAATTCGACCCCACGAACACAGTCCATGTAGGCAAAACGGTAGAGGTATTCCTCCTTGTTCATGATGCCGCGGGTCATCCAGCCGAGGCCATGTCCCCCTTCATATTCGGTCCAATCGGGTGCTTCACCACGCCCCCGCACATCCATCGCTAACACGACGAACCCCATCAATGCCCAAGGCAGATGGGTTGAAATCCTATCCCGATAGCCGTGATAACCGTGGTAGATTACCAATGCCGGACGGGGGCCAGGATCTTCAGGGATGAAAAACCATCCGCCCGCCCTGGGTGGTTGGTCGCTTTCACCTGCGAACCCATCGAACGTTGCGGAAAAGACCTGAACCCGTTTAACGGGATAGTCAATAGGGACTAGTTCAGGGTTCAGCGGCTGTGCCGAGCTTTCCGCTTTCGTCCGCTCCCAGAACTCTTCAAAATCCGGCTGTGCAGTGCGGGGTGGCTTGTAATTTTCCAACTCTTCTAATGGTAAGTCAAATGTCCACATTTTATAAGTCTCCTGTTCTCGCACAAACTGATGGACAGTAATGCCGCATCTTACTTCCTATCGCGCTACGGATTTAGCCGTTCTTGCATCCAGCTAATCAGCTCTTCGATACCTGCGCCATGTCCATCGTAAGGCAGCACTTTCAGCTCCTTTTCACCCTCGATTAGGTTGTAGATACCCACTGAATCTTGAGGCGGTGCGGTGTTGCCCTGTAGACCGAGCGGGAACAACGATGGGCAGTTGATGCGGTGAGCGATGTTGACCGGGTCAAAATAACTTAACGTCTTCCAGACCGTATTTTCATGTTCCGGATAGCGCGTCAAATAGATCTTGACTTCATCTGCAGCAGTGCTGCTGGCGCTGATGACATGTCGCTCCCAATTGCAAGGATACGGACCGACTGGCGCAATTGTGTTAACCTGCAAGTTAAATGCAGCTGTCCATAAACTGACAAACCCACCTAACCCATCTCCAATGATCCCGATGCGCTCTGAATCAACGTCATCACGCTCGTCGAGAAGTTGTACCGCTCGCAGTCCATCGGCGATGCAGCCGCGCAAATAGTATTCTTGGGGATCTTGGATACCTTGGGGGAAGTACCCTTTGTTGTTACCCCACGAGTAATGGGTCAAGTCGGAGGAATCTCCGTGACCTCTGATATCTGGCACGAGCACAACGAATCCCTGAAGTGCCCACGTTATGTGTGTACAGATGCGCCCACGAAAACCGAGGTAATCGTGCCAGCGGATGAGTGCGGGCAGTTTTTCTGATGTGGAGGTATTAGGCACCAGAAGCCATGCCCGAATACGCCCCCGGTCAAAGGCATCGAACGAGATTTCATAGGCAGATAGCTTCTTTGAGGGGTATTCTACAGCAGCAACTTCTGGATTCAGCGGTTGGGATTGGGCAAGCGATTGGGTTTCCTCCCAGAATGTATCAAAGTCAGCCGCCGCTGTGCGTTCCGGTTTCTCGGCAAGCCATGTTTCGATTTGGCGCTCCCATAGTGGCATAAGTGATCTCCTTGTATTGGTGCAAACCTATTACAGTAACCGATGTTCTTAAGCCATCAGAACTTCTCTCAACCGATCGGCAAGGACCTGTGCATCATCTTCGACCAGATTCCCCACAGCAATGTGTAGCGAACCGTTACCTCCGTGCAGATAGATACTTGGATCACCTGCGAGCAGGGTAGCGGCGATCTCGTCAGCGGTTTTTCCCAGCGCACCTTCGTCCAGATTCACCATCAACCCATTACCAAGTGTCCGTTCATCCGAAACAGGCTGACAGTTGATATGCGGAACACCATTGAGCGAATCCTGGATGGCGCGCGCTTTCCAGCCGTGTTCGGAGATTCGTGCGGCGTGATCCATGGAGAACCATTCTCGTAACGCAGCGACAACAGCGACAATCTCCTGACGATCAAGTTTTAGCGGCCTGCCAACCGAGCGGGAGAGCTGTGTTTCGTAGCCGATGAAGCTATGGACAAACGCAGCATCTATTAGATCTCTCCGGCCACAAAGCACCCCCGTAGAATTGCACGCTCCGAAGTATTTCGCACCGTACCCAATTAGATCCGCCCCCGCCGCCGGATAACGACGCATCTGATCTAGCGGATAGACTTGACTCGCCGCATCAACAATTACCGGAACAGTGTGGGCATGGGCAATGCTGATCACCTCTTCCAACGATACAACCCCCACACCACCGCCGGGAGCAACGTAGTGGATAGCAGCAGTTTTGTCGTTAATGGCGGCTTCTACCTGCTCCGCCGTAGTATGTTCATCACCGGCCTCGATCATCTTGGCTCCAAATACCGTAATACATCGGTCATAATGGTATCGTTGCGATTTTTGGATGATAATCTCATTTTTCATGCCGGTTGTGTCCGGTAACTGCTGAATCTTATCGGGGTCATCTCCGGCCATGCAGGTCGCCGAACTCAAAGCAAGTGCTGCTGCACAACCGGGTGTCACCATAGCAGCCTCTCCGCCCAGCAGCTCTGCGATGATATTACCCGTTTTTTTTAAGAGATCTTCCATGTCGGCGAAGTACCGGCTGGCATGATTCATCGCTGCCTGAACCCCTGGTGAGGGACGGGAGCCGCCAAGCACCGTCATGAATCCCATTGCATTGATAACAGGCTTAACGCCTAAATCTCGATAAACCGAAAGATCATTGTTACTCATTAATGTCCTCCACCCCCCGTATTAACAGGGGAATAAACTTATGGTTAGAACGTGGAAAAGGAAATTGATCAATTTGACCAACGGTAATCCAGCGATAATCTACCGCCTCGTTCAAGTCAACCTCGCCGGATTGGTAATGACAATGAAAAACATCCATCACAATTTTGAAGTGGGTATAGGCATGTTTGACGCGGGTCAGGTACTCAATTGGCTCAACAACGAGGTTTGTCGCTTCTCGAATCGTACGAACACAAGCGAGTTCAGGGGTCTCTTGTGCCTGAATTTTTCCGGCGGGGAACTCCCACAACCCACCAAGTAAGCCGTCCAACTTACGTTGGGTGATTAAAATCGCGTCCTCTTTGTGTACGACTCCCGCGACGAGATGATATTCAGGAAGCGGTTTTGGTTTATTCCTAACCGGAAACTCCTCTTGTCGAGCGGTCTGAAATGCGCGACAACCCGGATTCACTGGACAGACTATACAGGTTGGCGATTTCGGACGGCAAACGGTTGCCCCCAACTCCATCATCGCTTGATTGAAGATCCCCGGTGCGCTGTGGTCGAGCAACAGATCGGCTTTCTCTTGAAAAATCTTTGTCGAAACGGACTGATTAGTGGGTGCCTCAATCAGAAACAGTCGTGCGAGGACCCGTTTAACGTTGCCATCCACGACAGCATAGGGACCATTAAACGCAATGCTTTGTACCGCGGCGGCGATGTATTCTCCGACACCGGGCAGCTGTCGGAATGTGGTGTAATCGGCAGGTATCTCGCCTTCCAAATCTCTTACGACAGCTTGGGCAGCTTTGTGGAGATTCCGCGCCCGGGCATAGTATCCGAGTCCCTCCCACGTTTTCAGCAGATCTTGTAGTGGAGCTTCCGCTAGACTCTGCACATTGGGAAATCTGTTTATAAACTTCCGGTAATACTCCAACACCTTTCTGACCTGCGTTTGCTGGAGCATCACCTCCGAAACCCAGATGCAATAGGGATCTCCCGTTTCGCGCCACGGGAGTTGCCGGTGATGGTTCGCAAACCACGCGAGAAGGTTTTTGCGGAATTGCCTAATCTCTTTGGAGGTCATCTCACCGACCACTGAACTACTCAGGAGTTAATCACACGTGAAATTCCAGAACATCCCCATCGTAGACCACATCATCGCGACTGACGGTCTGCCCATCGTACCAGTTATCGCCCCAAATCCGTGCGGACTTAAAATCTTGAGCAAACTCTTTGTGCAATGCCATCGCCGCCTCAATAACCTTGCTGCCGTTCGGAAGCACGATAGGATCTGCGTAGTCAACGGGTTTGGCTGGAGACTTCGTGTAGACGCGGGAGATGCCGAGCTGCTGATAAACTACTTCTTGCAATCGCTCAAGTCCTTCGCCGGTGATAGCAGAGAGCGGGTAGATCTGGAAATGGTCAGCATAAAATTCGCGCAATATCTCTAACCGATCATCGGCACCCTCCGCATCCATCTGGTTGGCAATGAGCAGGGTTGTCTTCGTGAAATTCGCCTCGAACGTCTCATTCGCGGCATCTAACGGTTCCTTAATCCCCGCCATTTGAATTTTTGCATCGGTCAACTTTGATTGGACAATTTCAACTTGATCCAGAAGTTCATCGCTCGCAAGACTTGCAACGAGGAAGATGAGATCCGCATTTCTGACAAGATCAAACACCCAGGGTTGTACGAAGTCTTGTGTGATTGGGGGTGTGTCAACCAATTGAAATTGGATGTTCTCATAAGGCAACATGCCGACGCTCGGCTCTTGGGTCGTATACGGTGTTGGGGAGACAGCGGGTTTCGCCTTCGTAAAACTAGCGACAATTTGCGACTTCCCTACGTTAGGAGTGCCGATTAGCACAAGTTGGCCCGCACCCTGTTTCGGGACATGATAGCTGTGTCCTTTCTTCGACTGTTTCTTCCCAGCGGATTTCTTCAGCTTTGAGATGCGAGAGCGAATGTCCGCGCGCACCTTTTCGGTCCCCTTATGCTTAGGCGTGATTCGCGTCATCTCCTCCAACAGTTGGAGTCGTTCCTCGTCGGTCCGTGCCGCTTCAAGTTCATGCTTGAGTTTGTAGTATTCGGGAGGAAGATTTGCTGGCATAACCGTCTCCGTGCATATTGGGAATTTCGGATTGTGGGCTTATCTCTTTTGCCTATTTGCAAGTGTTTCCATGTCGCACAGTCATAGGCAGATTATAAAGGATATAAGAAGGAAGATCAAGCAAAAAATCAAAGTGTAGATCGAGCGGTAGAAAAGAGAAAAATCCCTCTTTTTCTTTACAGAGTAGCGGTGAGATGCTATACTAATTTATGGTGAACTTTAGAATTACTTGGACACTCTGTACCGGCGAGGTTTCCTAACCGCACCACATAGGCGCAGTTAGAAACAGCGCCCACCAAATATGGGAAGCGAAAGTGTCTACATATTTTGATAATTCACGATAAATTGGTAGTTAGCCCACCGGTCGCCTTTCTGTACGCGCCAATAATTGGAACAGATGCAGTTACAACACACATGTCGGCCGTCCGGGACTTTGAATGGCAGCTTGAATTATAATAGTATTGGGTTTACCTTTGATGCAAAATCTCGCATAATCTAAGACAACAGAATACGGTGGTATTTGATGAAATTCCTAATTTATCCCGCAGTGAATGAAGACGAACTCCAAGCAATTCAATCCGTTTCAAGCGAAGTTGACGTGCAGAACGTTGAAACCGAAGCAGAAGTTCTTGAAATCATCGGTGAAGTTGATGCTATGTACGGTCGAATCACCCCGGAACTGTTAGCGCGGGCGAAGAAACTGCGCTGGATACAAACCCCGATGGCGGGACTCGAACACTATATGTTCCCGGCGCTGGCAGAGAGTGATGTGACGTTGTCCAACATGCAGGGCATCTACAGTGATAACATCGCAGACCATGTTATGGGATATATCTTGATGTTTTCCCGCGGGTTTCATATCTTTCTGCGTCAGCAACTTGAAAGAAATTGGTCAAGTGGTGTTCCTGTCCTCCATCTCGGTGATCAGACGCTTGGCGTTATCGGACTTGGGGGAATTGGGACAGCAGTAGCAAAACGTGGCGCGGCAGCCGAAATGCGCGTCATTGCCACCAATGCTGTCGAGGTTGAGAAACCTGATTTCGTTGATGCGTTGTGGGACATTGACCGGTTGGACGATCTGCTTGCGGAAGCTGATTTTGTCGTCAGTTGTGTCCCGCATACTCCTGAAACCTTTAAGCTGCTAAACACTGATCAATTCAAACGGATGAAAAAGACGGCATATCTGATAAATATCTCACGGGGAGTTGTCGTGGACC
Source organism: Candidatus Poribacteria bacterium (assembly GCA_965204355.1). Taxonomy (GTDB): domain Bacteria; phylum Poribacteria; class WGA-4E; order WGA-4E; family PCPOR2b; genus PCPOR2b. Next base: position 3,379,930 of record OZ241983.1, on the reverse strand, counting down.
TTGCAGCCTTAACGAGCGCATTGCAAGCGGGTGAAATCGCGGGGGCAGGACTCGACGTGTTTGAAACCGAACCTCTGCCAGCGGACCACCCTCTCTGGGATATGGAGAATGTGATAATCACACCGCATACTGCGGGAGCGGGCCCTTATACGGCAGAACGACGTGTTGAAGTTGTGACTGCCAATCTTCGCAGCTTTGTCGCCGGTGAACCGGTGCGAAACGTCGTCGACAAAAATCGCTGGTGCTAATGTATATTGGGTCTCAACTTGGGGGATATATCCATGGAACCTATCGGCAAGAAAAGTGGAGCGATATTTGAGGGCAAACCGCTCCCTCTTCGGGAACGAGGACTCGCGCGTCCGTCTCAGACACAATTGTCGCGCCGAGCGTTTCTCAAGGGTGCAACAGGAATCGCAGCGTCCGCCCTTACCGTGGATCAATTTGCTGGCTGGTGTGAAGCGACCCCTTTCCGAGAATACATTCCATACGATGCCTCACGAGATGCACATTATGGTCACCATTTCGGCTGGATTGAACATCACCGTCCATCGTCGGAGTCAATTGGTGAAAAGTTTGTATTTGTCCGGCTCAAATATCCCGGAGGCGATTGGTTTACAAACGCAGTGAATTATTACAGGTGGCCTGCCGACACAAAGTTCACAGAACTCCTGGCAAGATACACATCAATTGACGTTGACCTCCACCAGCATCCACAGTATGTCTCAATCGAAGAAGATGATATCGATCATCTATGTAGCTATCCTTTCATTTTTATGACGGGGCATTTAGGCGTCCGTTTTTCAGACGATGACGTCCGAAAATTACGGGAATATTTGGAACGCGGCGGTTTCCTGCACGTGGAAGATTGTGATATCCGCGTCAACCGGATGCGCCCTGCGGTGTATCGCCTGATGCGACAGGTTTTTCCAGATAAAAAGTTTGAACGGCTTGATATGAGCCACCCAATTTACCACACCCTCTACGATCACGATGAATATCTTGGCGGCGACAAGCTGGTCACACCCGATGGAGATTTCGATGAAGCGATCATGATTGATGACCGGATAGCGGTTTATTTTTGTCCAAGCGATCTTAACTGTGCATGGGAGGGAAGGGTGTGTGAACCGGGCGGTGAAGAACAGCGACGGTGGGCGTTTGAGCAGGGGATGAACGTTGTTACATACGCTCTCACCCACTAAAGGATTAATGATGATAAGATTCGATCAATCGAAGAAACGACTTACTAATTTTGCGAAGTATTTACCCGGCGGAGTCAATAGCAACTTTAGGATGGGCATTTCCCCAACTCCACTCGTGTTTGAACGGGCAGAGGGACCTTACCTCTACGATGTCGATGGCAATCGGCTGATAGATTACTATATGGGGATGGGACCGATAATTTTGGGCCATAATCCTGAACCGGTCCTCGAAGCGGTAATAGAACAACTCAACCACGGAATTCTTTATGCCGGTCAGAGTGAAATTGAGTTTGAAGCGGCGCGGCTGTTCTGTGAACTAGTGCCGTGTGCAGAGCTAGTGCGCTTCAACTGTGCCGGGAGCGAAGTAGTTCAGGCTGCGCTGCGGCTGGCTCGCGCTGCCACGCAACGATCCATCATCCTAAAGTTCGAGGGACACTACCACGGCTGGCTAGACAATGTGCTGTGGAGTATCGCCCCTACACCAGATCAATTTGGGTCTGAATCCTCTCCGACGGCAGTTCCTGCAAGCGCCGGACAGGATCTACCCGCTGGCCAGCACACTGAAGTGCTTCCTTGGAACAACCTTCCTCTATTGGAGGCTCGTTTGAGACGCTGCGATGTGGCGGGAGTGATTATGGAACCGGCAATGTGCAACACGAGTGCAATCGCACCCGCACAAGGCTATCTGGAGGGGGTGCGTGACATTTGTAGCGAAACAGGCACAGTGCTTATCTTCGACGAAATCATCACCGGTTTTCGCTTGGCACCCGGTGGCGCGCAGCAGCGTTTAGGCGTCACCCCCGACTTAGCCACCTTTGGTAAAGCAATCGCTAACGGGTTTCCAGTCTCGGCGTTAGCAGGACGAAAGGATCTGATGGAGCAGATGGCAACTGGCGGTGTCTTGCATGGTGGTAGTTACAATGCGTTACCGGCGGCGATGGCTGCCGTTGTCGCAACGCTGAACGAACTGAAGAAACCGGAGACCTTCCAAGCCTTAGAAGTGCAGGGACAGAAACTAATGACCGGTATCAAGGGCACCTTGGCTGATGCTAATATTGAAGCGCAGGTACAAGGATTCCCTCAGATTTTCCACGTCGCATTGGGTGCGAGCTCAGCATTTAGCAACTACCGTGATTCGCTAGCAGCGGACAAGGCACGCTACGTTGATTTTACAACCGCTCTCCTCTCCCGTGGAGTCCGTGCCCTCGAACGCGGGGCGTGGTTCCTGTCCACTGCCCACGACCACTCAGTGATTGACGAAACCATCGCTGCCGTTGCAGCAGTAGCTAAGGAACTATAAGGGTTACTGACGGGCGCGCTCTTGACTTCTTAGTTATACACTGGACACACGGACATTCTTTATGGATATTGGCAGCCAGAAACAACTCTTTATTGACGAGCGCTTCTTTCATAGTTCCGAAGGCATCGAATTGTGTATGAACCCACCCGTTCAGGATCCCGATCCCGTGCTCATAGCGGATCGACCATGGGAAGCTAAGGGGATCGGTGCATACAGCACCGCCTTCCGTGAAGCCGATGGTAAATTCCGTCTCTGGTACGATGCACTCATCGACGTTGGGCTGCCCCAAGAGGGTGCCCGTCGCCTCTGCTACGCCGAGTCAGAGGACGGCATCCACTGGGTAAAGCCATCCCTCGGGCTTATCCCCTTTCGCAACTCCACCGAAAACAACATTGTTGCCCCTCACCTTGAACGTCAGAGTATGCAAGGCGCCACTGTATATCACGACGAGCGCGCCCCGACTGATGAGCGCTACAAGTTGTGGAGCAAGTTCCGTCCCACCGACTCGCAGCTTGCAGAGGGGATGCGGAGCGGACTCTGGGCAATGCACTCGCCCGATGGGATCCGCTGGCAGGCGTATTCCAACCAACCTAACCCGCCCAACCAGTCGTGCGACACTCAGAACATGTTTTTCTGGGATGATAGTCTCAAATGCTATGTAGGCTACACGCGGGTTAGAGAAACCCAAAGCTCCGAGGAGGCTGCCCTTGCCGGCAAAGTCGCTTACCGCAGCATCGGTCGCATCACCTCACCCGACTTTCGCGCTTGGTCAAGCACTCAGATCGTTCTGGAGGCGGATGAGACGGACCTAGCTATTCCTGTGCCTTCAAAATTCGACAATCAGCGTCCAAGCATTGACTACTACACCAGTTGTGTAATGAAGTATGAAAGTGCCCAAGATGTGTATCTGATGTTTCCATCTGTCTACTATCACTGGGGTGAGGATGGCTTCCCCGCGACCATGGATACACAGCTACTGAGCAGTCGCGACGGCATAAGTTGGCGACACCAGGGCGACCGCCGTCCCTTTCTCCGGCACGGAATGGACGACGCGGTTCACAGCGGGATGATCTTCGCCAATCCGTGGCTCATCCCTGTGGACGATGAATTGTGGTTCTACTATGCTGGCATGGCTCACAACCACGGTGCAGATCCCAACGATGTTGGACGTTCCAGCAGTCTATTTCGCGCACACATCCGACGAGACGGATTTGTGTCTGCGGATGCGGGGTTTAGTGGCGGGCAATTTATCACGCCGGTACTTCAGTTTGCAGGTAATCGTCTCGAAGTAAATCTCGATGGTAGTGCCGGTGGCTGGCTCCAAGTCGAAATTCAAGACACCGCGGGCCAACCGCTGTCCGGTTTCAAGCTCACGGATACCGATCCAGTAGTGGGTAACGCTATAAACAAAACTGTAACTTGGCAAGGCAAAGCCGACGTGAGTGAGCTAATCGGCAAGCCGGTGCGGCTGCGCTTCGTTCTACGTGCTATGAAACTCTACGCCTTCCAGTTCCCACCGCCTCAACACTAGGGTCTCGCAGCGAAAAATCCGATTTACAGCGTGAGAAACGACCATTTGTACTCACAGAAAAGTCGCTCATATAGCGTACCTAAAGGTTATTATCCGCGACCAAGATAGGGTTGCTGCACAGGTAGGACGATTGCTTCAAGCATATTCACATGCGGGGGTAACGTTGCCATGAGTACCGCAGCTTCTGCTAATTCAGCCACCTGTAGCCTATTCTCCTCTCCGCCGTCATCTGGCATATCTCTGACTTGCGTAGCCCCCGGGTGCAGACAACTCGCGACGATTCCGTGCGGACGTCCCTCCAAGGCTGTTACTTGAGTCAACCCCCAAATGCCAAACTTGCTGGCGCAGTAAGGTCCCGCCTGCGGTCTAACACGCTGTGCAGATATGCTTCCGATGTTAATGATGCGCCCTCCGCCCTGCTGTTTCATAATTCGCATCGCCGCCCGCGTACACAGAAAAGGGGCACGGAGATTGACAGAGAGCACATTATCCAACGCTTCGGTCGAAAGTTCGTCAAGCGGTCCCCCATCAAATGCGCCCGAATTATTAACCAGAATATCCAAGCGGCTGAAAACTTCCATCGTGCGCTCAAACAACGCTTCAATCTGTCCTTCATCAGTGACATCGGTCGGCACGGCGAGCACGGTTGCGCCGCCCTGTTTTAATTCCGCCGCGGTCTGATCCAATTCTTCAACACCCCGTGCGGCCAACACAAGGGTTGCCCCTTCGTCAGCCAATCCGCGCGCGATGCCCTTGCCGATTCCTTTGTTGCCTCCCGTGATGAGAGCAACTTTACCATTTAGCTTACCCATCAGATACTCCTTTCATTCTTGTTGGACGCTCCAAATTATTGAACCAAATGGCTCTGTCTTTGCAGAGAATTGAGCCGCATTGATGTCCATGTTAAGGTGCCTGTAGCTGCTCTTGAAGTGCCCGCATTTCTTTTTTATCCAACCCTAACAGATAAATTGGGATCGGGAACATCCAATCTGCGTGCATGTAGCGGTCAATCTTCATCTTCAAATCAGTGTCCTTGTGCATCAACTCTAAGTGAAGTTCAGTAGAACGCGTACGCTCCGCTATGGGACCCCAAATTTCTTTTGCAAATTGAGTGAGCTCTTTTTCGCGCTTCTTCCTCGACACTCCCTCTTGCCGCAATCGCTCATTTCGGTCAGCCACTCGGCTTAGAATTTCATGATAGCTCTCGACTGTTGCCTTGACTGCCTGCACATCAGGAAATTCATTGAGAAAACCGTTGCCCCACTCCTGTAGTTGCACCTTTTTCTGCTCAAGGTCTACCGTCAATTTGTCCGGTTTACTATCCAACCGTAACAGCTCTTGGGCAGCCCAGCGACTTCCGACAAAGAAACCGATCATGATGAGCACAACCAACACAGCCGACAGAATTAACCCAGTCCTCAGTTTGTTAGATAGAATATCCATGTACTCGACCTCCTTTAACAATTCCAATACCTTTTGGCAAACACCGATTTACTAGGGGAAGAAATTATACAGTGGGTAATTGGTTACGATACTCAAGATGCTCCAGATAAACCCTACAATATAATCTCCGAGCGCGACGCCCAAAAAGAATGGAACCGCCCGGCGATAGGATCCCAGTCCACCATAGCGCAATATAATCGTCTTAATTACCCAAGCGACAAAGATGCAGGACCATAGGTTGAACATCCCCCAACTGTCCGCTGTCACATAACCGAGCGGGTGGAGGGGCCACCATAAAAACCGAGTGCGTAAGAACATCAATACGGTTGTTAACCCAAATCCACCCGCCATGAACGCAAGTGCCGGCGCGTCTGCCTCACGAGGGTAGTTCAGCCAATTTTCGAGTTGGCCGTATGCCATACGCCCGTACCACAACGAATGTGGGTGGAAATGTGCGGAGTCATGTCCATGTCGGTAGAAGGCATCCAGCAGGAACCAAAAACTGACAACCAATCCGATTGCCGTTGCCAGTAGAATAGCGATTGATGTATGACGCAGGTTGATGTTGCGCCTTTCCGACATCTTGAACGCTTCCAGGCTCTCCGGCATGGGATTGACCCAATAAGCACGATTGAAAAACATATACATCGAAAAAACGGTGAGCGTGTTGGTAGTAAGTTGCCAAGTGCCAAACCCGGTAACAATCATGCTGTGTGGGTCTATGCCCGGACGGTAACCGTGGCCATGGACGATGAATCCCAACTCTGCACGCAATCGGGTGATCATAATCGATAATAGTAAGTAAATCGCAAAGAAGATAGGTATCACCCACAACGACATACCCGCTTTGTAGGAGAAAACGGTCAAGAAGATCAGCCCAAACACGATCCCTACCATCGCCAATCGATATGGCATTGGCTCTCGGCTATCATCCAGTTGAAATCGAGATGTGGCAGATGTGAATAGGTGACGAACTAAACCGATGAAATGCGATCTGCCGATCCAGAGCGCGAACACTAACAGCCCCATATACACCCCAAAGCCCTGCTCAGCAGCATAAGGGAAACGCGGTAGATTTTGCCATCCCATCATATCACCAACCATCAACTCGATTTTGTAGAGCCAGAAAAACGCCCAACATGAAAACAGCAAATCTCGCGGCATCATAAAACTCATGCCAATAACGAACGGGTAGAAAGAGACGCGGATGCCCCCACCTATCCCCTGCCGTTTGACTGGAATGTAAGGGATGAGAGGGTAGATTGAATGAATCAGATTAACGATACTAATCAGGGCGGCAATACTGAAGCCAATCCACATAAGCCGGTTTCTGAAGAAACGCAGTCGCGGATTGGTCATTTCCAGCGGGAGCTGTGTTAACGGGTAGCTTAGCCGCTCATGCTCAGTCCACTGAATCCTCAATAGGGTGTTGATACATAGCAACACAAGCATCAATACGAAGACGAATGCGCTCCACGCTGCAATCGGAGTGAGCCACGCTTTCAAATGACGGGCGGTGTACAGGCTTGAATCCCCTTCATAGTAACCGAGTAAGGTTTTTGCGTCCGACACAGTAAGCCACTCCGGGATATTTCGCCAAAAGAGATTGCGCCAATCGTTTTCGGGCGTTGCAAATTGAAATGGATAACTCATGATTGGCATTAGAATTTGCAACATATCCCACGAACAGAGACAGGAGACAATACACAACATGAAGTGGATGGTCAACAGTTCCTGTTGAGAGATACCAAGTCGCGGAGAGAGTTTGTGCAGGACATATCCAATCAGCAGGAGCCAGAAGATGATAAAGATGACATTTGCCTGCGGATGGATGATTGTTGGGTAACCGACACGAACGACCTCAAGTTCGATAAGCCACCAGATATTGAAGGGAATGAGTACTAGGGCAAGCAGGAAGGATTTGAGCGTTAAACCACTTTGGTAGGTGCCGGGCGTATTTTGCATAAGGTCAATTCAGGTGGTCATTTTAGACGGTTGGGACTTCAACCTCCCTACCGGATCCGTCTGGGTTCTCAATGTTAAATTCTATTACAGGGCCAGATGCCCCGCCTACGGGACAGCGCCTGCAACGCCTGACGAATAAGACAATGACAGTCGGAAGTGCGTAGGTTCTATTCTGGCTAGGATTCACGGGGTTCTCTCTTTAATTCTGATTAGGTGTGACTATGATGCGTGTACCGTCAGAGCGACCTCGGACCGTTTCTCGGTACATCATCTCCGCCTTTGCGGGCGGATGGACGAAACTCCCCGCAATACTTGTCTTCAGCCGGAAGAAAAAGTCATAAGTACCCTTGGGTAGAGCGTCGTAATAGAAAATAACCTCGTCGTCTTTATACTGTGCATAGGCAGGCGCTCGTGTCATGGTCCCTGCGGGTTTGGCTGCTTTTGGGGCGGTGGCAAGATTTGGATTCATCGGCTCAAAACCAGCTGCAAACGGTGCAGCCACTGCGACATAATGCCGCTCTTCCGGGTTCACCACGCGGATGTGTTCCTCTACGATAGTCCCGATCTTTAGCTCAAGAGTTTCTCCCGCTTCGACAGGATGCACGATGGGTGGTTCATCTTCGTCTTGGACAATCTGAATCCGCCGTTCGACGACAAAGCCTTCGTTTTTCCCAACGACCTGATCGCCGGGCGCGGCTGGTACATAATCTAGTGTTAAGCGCGCGTGAGGTAGTATATCGGCGGGTCCCGATTTCCACATCACATCACTGGGATCGGAAGCAGCGGTTTCATACTGAGTGATCATTTTACCAGCGGTGTCAAGTTCGACAGATGCCTCCCCAAACTGCAGCACAAATTGATGTCCTGTTTCCAGCGGTTCTGACAGTTGAAACACCTCACCCAAAGCAAGCAGGGCAGCAGCGTTAGCGTTCGTGCTACCCCAGCCGTTTGTATCCCCACGGGAAATTAGCTCGTCAAGTAGCAGCTGCGCTTTTGGTTCGTGCGGGGAAGCGGTATAAAGCGATCTGGCAACGCTGGCGAGGGTTTTAATCTCGCTGGAATTGATTAACCCACCCCAGCTTAGCTTCCGATACTGCAATCCTTGGTAGACCTCCTCCCCGTTTCGGAGCGCGAAGACTAAACTTTTCGAGAGATCCCGGCTGAGCCGATTAATCGACTCGGTTTCAGCTGGTGCCCTCGTGAGAAAAGCGTACAAGATTTTAGCTTCGCTGTAAAGGTCCATCGTTAAGGCACGAGCAAGCAGGTCATGTGCATAGGCATCTTGGAAATCACCGGACATCGCTAAAGCGTGGAGCGCTTCGGCACGCTCAACATAGGATTCACCATCAATAAGATTGCTATAATCTGATCGCAAAGAAGCTCTTAGCGCATCAAGGCCCCTCTCCAAGAGTTGGTCGTCAAATTCGTACCCCTGTGCCTTTGCCATCAACAGGAATTCCACTACATAGGCGGTTAAGCTGACGTAACTGTCGGAGCCGGGCCAATAGCTGTAAAGCCCGTTGGGGTGCTGTACACTCTCTAGATAGGTGAAGCTCTCTCGCATCGATAGATCAATGGCTTCGGCACGATTGCCCCGACCGATCTGATCGAGTAGGTCTTTGAGCGCCAACTCAGGTATCAACTGACTTATGCGCTGCTCCGTGCAGAAATATGGGTAACGCGCCAAGTAATCGAGTCCCGATAACATCTTCACCAACGCAGGTTGATAGGTCAGTAGCACAGATTGGCGAACTGTTTCCGATCTGGCTTCTTCTTCGAGGGACGGACAGGCGATCGTCTCATCTGGTTTGACCTGCGCGAAGGTTTCCAACCGACGTCTTTCGCGGTCCTTTTTGACTGGCAACGTCACTTCAAAGGCATCCGTCGCGCCATCGACTTCTCGCTTGACAGCGAGTTGAATCTTCACTTGACTGGCTTCGCCGTCAGTGGAAGCGGACGCCCCAACCTGCATCGCGAAGTAAAGTTGTTCGGGTTGATCTTTCACCCAATTGACCGACCGGCGCGTGTCACCCCCCACCTCCAATCCTTCCACATGAAGTTCAACCTGCCCCGGTCCACCTTCTCCCTCCACAACACGACCAATGCCACCTGCGACAAAGCTATCGCCCGGACGCACAAAACGCGGCAACGCAGATTGAACGATCAACGGCAGACGAATGGAGACGACAGATTTAGCGTAGCCGAAACGGGCAGCGCCGTCGGTCGCCACCGCCCGCACGGCAAAATCTGTTAGGTCATCGGGCAGATCAATGGTGAGCGTTGCAATGCCATCGACCACCTGTACGAGAGGATTGTAATAGGCGACAGGCCTAAAGTTTCTCCGTACCGTCACTTCACCAGCAAGTATGCTTCGTGCCATAAGCCTCCCATCCCCACCGGGGGTTTCGTTCACAGTTAAATCTCCGACAACCTCGTTCCGAGTGTCGCGAATACGGATGTGCGCTCTCACCTCATCAATGAAGGACGGCACAGGATCGAGACGGCCCTCTCGACCAAGGGCAAGGACCGCCCGGTCTACTAACCAGAGGGTGACTTCACCGTTTAACGGGTTTCCATCGGGATCGCTGAGTTTGATTGTCATCGGCATAGATGCGCCGGGGAGCTCGATGGAGGGATGATCCAATTCAATCTTGAGTTGATTATCCCGTGGGTTGACCTGAATCCAAGCGGTGCTCGCCATGGCAATCGGTTTGGCAGCATCAACTGTGCTCGCATCATCCATCTGCACTCCTTCAAGGCGTCCGCGCAACAGCAGCGCGTGTACCGGCACCCTCGGTGTCATGTCTCCACTGATCGGCAGAGGAAAAACTCCCTGACCGTTTTCAATATCAACCCAATGGTACTGATTGGCTTTCGGTCCTTCTACAATAATCAGGGCATGTGCCTGCTGAAACGGACTTTTCAGGAGCAGGTTGGCTGTTTCGCCCGGATCGTATGCGGTTTTGTCGGGTGCTGTCTCAAAGACATTCGCCTGCGGCTTTTCCCATGCAACGGCGGTATCGCCTGCAACGTAAAGATCAGCGGAGACGCTCTGTCGTCTACCAAGTCTGTCTTGAGCTGCAATTTCAACGACATAGACACCTGCCTCTTCAACAGGAAATGATAGTTCCATCGGCTCAGCGATTGAAATCAGCGTTTGCTGGATCAGGGGAACATCGACCACGTCGGTTACATACTCCGCTTTTCCCGTCGTGAAATCGCTCTCCTTGAGATACGAATGCCACTGACGGTGCATCAACCGCAAACCAAATTCCAACCCTTCCAGCGGTTTTCCCGCATGGTTCAACACCAAAACTTCCGGTTTGATAATCAGTGTATCCTTGAGGAACCGCTCCAACTTTAACCCCAAAACGAAAGCGGGTGCTGCCGACACCAGTTTAGCTGCCGTGACGGTCTGTTCATCGGCACCGTGCACCGTCGCTTGCACCACATATAGACGAGATCTACCATCTGGCTCCAAGGCAGGGTTAAGTTCCAGCGTTGCAGAACCGTTTTCGTCTGTAAGCTCCTTTTTTGTGATACCTGTTGCGCGGAACGGAGCACCGTCGCTAAAACGCTGATCTGTTGAAAACAGAAACTCAGCGTATTCGGTTGGCACACCGAAGCTATCAGCCTGCTGTGTAACCTGCCAAGTTACCTCCTGACCGACCACCCTGCCACCGGCATAGTAATCAGCGGTCATCGTCAGTATGAATGCTCTATCCGTCGGAACGGTATCCGGTCCAAACAGTTGAACTTCAAAGCGCGGGATACGATAACTCTCCTTATCGAAATCCACAGAGGCAAGGCGTTCCTGATCAATATCATCGAAAATGCTTGCCTGATAGTATCCTGTGGGCACCTCTTTTTCATCGAATTTGTGATAAAAGCTGCCGGCTGTCGTAAAGGTAAGTGGGTATGTCCACTTTTTATCCCCGGGGCCCTCCACCACCAGACTTCTGGCACGATTGCCGCCAGACTTGAGAACACCCCTATCCCGCAAGCGAACATATCCCTTGATGTGGACAGGTTCTTCCGGACGATACACCGGACGTTCTGTAAAAATATGTGCTTTCTGCACCGGCTTGTCTTTGATTTGACGCGGATCGCTCCTTAGCCAAGTGAGCCAATTTCTACGGGCGCTATACCAGTGGTTATCCAGAAAATGTGGAGGTGGTTTCGCGGGATTGATTGTTAAGACATCCGCTTCGTGACTGATAACGATACGACGTAGATAGGCTTCAATTTTTTTATCATGCACATAACGGTATCGTCCTGTGCTATCAGTGACACCTGAAATAATTGGTTTCCACAGTTCGTCCGACTCTGTATAATATCTTCCTTCTACTAGAACCTTCGCTCCAACGACAGGCACCCCAGTACTCAACGAGGTCACGACAAAGTTCACCGCGTATTCTTCCTCAACTGTGCTGAGACTCAAATCCGTTACCTGAATGCGAGCGTAATCTCGCTGAGTGCTGCTACCTATTTCACGGTAACCGAGAAGGTATGTCCCCGGTTGATCTTCACCGGAAATTTTCGTCAGTAACGTTTTCAAGTCGAGACCGAATCGGAGGCTGCCCGCTCGATCTTTCATGGGCAAGGGAATTAGTCGGGAGACGAGTGGACTGCCGAGGAGCTGGATCTGTTTTGGTATATTTGTGGCAAAGATGGGCTCTTCGCCGGGACCGGGTGGGCGCGCTTCTTCATTGACCTCCACAGGTTTGTCCGGGAAGGGCCAGAAATTCCGATCTAGGGGATCTAGCTTATAGATCCGGAGATCAACCTGTTCTTCGCCGCGTCCTTCCATCGGAAATTTCTGTGCTCCGTAGCGTTCGAGGATACCCCTACTCTGTCTCCACCGCAGGTAGGGAGTAGCGTGTGTATAGTAAAAATAGAGTCCCGTCTCGCCAAATGTCGATAAATCTCTATCATTTTTGTCCCTTACATTCGTTTCCTGAAGGGTTAACCGGTAGACCTGATCCCTTTCGGGACTGAAGTGGAGATTCAGACGCTTCCCAGCAACCGCAAAACGGAAATTTTTCACAGCAGGCTCGAATCGTACCAATCGTTTCACCGTTGCCATTGAAATCGGTCCAAGTTCATGGCTGAATTCAAGAAAAAGTGGCTCATCGCCACCTCCGCCTTGGAGCGGTTGTTCCATTGGATACATACTGCCTTTGGCAGCAACTGGAAAGACAACGCTCCCACAACCAATGCCGGTCAATCTAAAGGTAGTTTGGGTCGCAAAAGTGTGCCGAACAAGAGCCCCCTTTAGCCGATCATCCAGTGAGAGCTGCAGCGTCATAGTGAGCAGCCTGCCGTAAGGGATGGGATTGTCAAAGGTAATCTGGTACTGCACGGCATCTCGAATTGACCCCCGTTCAATCTCTTTTATAGTAAAATCCGCCCTCGTCAGCTGCACCGACACCGGCATTTTCCCATTGTCGGCAGACACCAGTCCCGGTATTTGACGCACTTCAAAACGGAGCATCGCGCCCAACTCGTCGACGTTCAGCTGGTCCGCAAAGGATAGTAGTATCTCCTGAATCGGTTCCAGTTCTCGGCTGCCATCGGAGGGCGAGATACTTTTCGGGGCTGCCATCAACGTAACAAGCGTGTGCGTTAATCCATTGGCGGTTATCATGAACCGCCGAAGGGCGGGCCAACGTACGGTTGGAAGAAACTGGAGGGTTTTGCTATCCAACCATCGATACTCACCGGGCTGTTCGGGTTCAATTTGGAGCAGCACACCGGGGTCATCCGCCGGTTCGGCGGCGTTCGGTCCAACAGTCTCAGGGAAAAAGACGGTAACAGGATCGTAGCCTCTCAGGAAGATCTCGGGTACAATGGTCGCGCCCTGCTGACCGAATGCGCCCCAAGCAACATTCAGCATAAGGGCTAAACTGGCGATTATTGTTGCTTTCGTTTTCATGGCTTTTTGTCTTCCTTTCAGCTACTCAAAGTTGTTCTAGCGCGTGTTGACATTTTGAAGCTGCTCATTCGGCAAACGCTGTAATTATCGGGCAATCTGACAAATGTAGCGCAAACTGTCAGTTTGCAGGCTGGGATCACAATCTAACAGATCGTGCTACAAAAGGAGATTGTCGGTCGAGATTCATATCTCGACAAAACAGACAGCGTGATGTGCAACAATCCGGGTTCATTGCGCCAAAACTATCGCGCTATGTGCTAGGTGGTATCGATTTTGGAAAGTCGACCTACAGAAATCCGAAGCTATCTCTGATATGTGAACAAAGGGTTGGGAGACCCAACCCCTACGAAGGGGCATGTGTCTGTGTGCCCCCTTGATTGTCTGATTACGATGAAATGTCAACAGAACCTAGCCATTTCAATGACGATTAATTCTGGCTGCTATCCGGGCGGCTTCGACCGAGTAGGTCCAACAGGCGATCATCGGCCGTTTGCAAATAGTCTTCGGGAACAGGCACCTGATTACATAAATTAAACCGCCAATACGCCCACCGCGCAGCGTACTGTGACTGTAGGATATAGCGTGTGCGATTGGATCGGTTAGGCGCGCCACGGTGCCAACACTGAGGATCTTGGAAATAGATATCCCCTGCCTTACATAAGATTGATGTGGGCCCACGCCCTTCAAACTCTGGATGATCCTGATCATTAGGTCCACGTCCAGAATAGTGGCTGCCGGGGACGTACTGCGTGGGTCCTTGATCAATAGTCTCAATGTCCGTCAGCGCCATCTGGACGGTAATCCACAGAACCTGCATTTGAATACGGGGATCGAAGCGGGGCACGTCTTCGGGAAGCGGGAAGTGAACTCCGCCATCGACATGCCACCGCTCAATTGACAGGCCGGGCAGGTTTCGCAGCACATTTTGACCACAGAACTTACAACCTTCCCCCACAATAGCCTCAGCCAAACTGAGAATCGGCTCCCGAAAGAGCATCTCTCGAAAGATTGGATCAAGCTCGATTGTATTCCTCAAAATGAACGGGAGCTCCTCTCCCGATTCATCATGCGGCCTCACCTGGATGTATCTCGTATCGGCGAGATGGGGATTCGTTCTTTCGGCGAGAGATGGATCTGCGAAGAGCCTATCGGTTGTGTCGCGTAAGGCAGTGATCTCTTCAGCCGTCAGCACACCGGGGATATGTACGAATCCATCACGATGGAACTGTTCGGCAATCTGTTGTGTTTTTTCTTCACTGAACGGCTCACCCGGTAAAATTGGAGTAGTGTTCATGATAATCCTTTCTTTAGGAGAACGGAGTTAACTTCGTAAGAGTTTAGTTTGGCGGCCTGCTAACGCAAAAGTTACTACCTGAGACAAATGAGACTTACTTGATATAGAAACTGTCAACTCGTCGACATAGAATCACGCTTTACGCATCCGAAGGCATATAATCTCAAATTATTGGAGTAACTCCCTAACAGTGCAATAGACGGGTTATTCTATCACACGCTACCCCGTCAAATCTATGCACATCAAAACATCTATGAGTTGGTGATTGAACCATCGCGTCGGCGGAGGAAAGGTCCCTGACCAATCTCAACAGGATTTGCAAGTGCCAACTCCTCATTGAACTCAACTCCAAGTCCCGGCAATTCAGGGACTGGAAACCGCGAACCTTCAGCTTGAGGTTGGACGGGAAACAGGTCCGTATCATAACGCCCTGTACGCTCGGTAGGCGATTCCCGTATCTCCATCCACGCGAAATTTGGCACCGCCGCCGCCAAGTGAATCGTCGCCGCAGTGCAAATTGTCCCCAACGGATTGTGTGGCATGAGGTCAATATAGTGCACTTCTGCCAAACTGGCGACCTTCATCGCTTCCGTCAATCCCCCGACATTGCAGACATCTATCCGGACAAAATTGGTGATACCCCGTTCAATATAAGGCGCAAAATCCCACTTGTTCGAAATCTCTTCCCCGATTGCGAAGGGGACATCCACCATCGTCCGCAACGATTCGTAAGCCTCCGGCGTCTCATCGCGGATCGGTTCCTCCAAAAAGTCAAGCGTTCCGGGAGGCATCCGGTGACAGAATGAAGCCGCTTCCGCAACATTGAGGCGGTGGTGATAGTCAACACCGAGAACAGGCTCAGGACCAATTGCTTCGCGCAACTCTGTCAGCCACGTCGCAGTCAGTGCGATTGACTCTCGCGGCTCGAAAATATTTCCATCAAGCCCTCGTGCTATAAATGTCCGGATAACATTCCAGCCATTCTCTATCAGTAAATTGGCATCTGCAATCAACTCCTCCGCGGATTGGGCATGCGTTGTTGCAAAACAGGGAACATAGTCCCGTTGTTTCCCGCCAAGCAACTGATAAACCGGAACCCCCAAAGCTTTACCGGCAATGTCATGCAGTGCGATGTCAATCGCAGCAATCGCAGCGGTGAGGATCCGTCCGCCCTCGAAATACTGGCTCCGATACATCTCCTGCCACAACCCACCGATACGCATCGGATCTCGCCCCAACAGAAATTCACGATAATGCCGAATAGCCCCAACCACAGCCAAATGGCGGCTCGGTATCCCTGCCTCACCCACGCCATAAATGCCCGCATCGGTCTCCACTTTCACCACCAGCTGGGTACCACCCACCGCCACTGGAAACGCTTTAATATCGGTAATCTTCATCGCGTCCGCTCCAATATAATTTCGATAATTAAATTGACTCAATTTATCCGTCGTGGTATATTTTTATTGTATCAGGTTTCGGCAATTTGCCCAACACAATTAATCATTCGGTATCAACCTACGGCAATATCAATACAAAAGGATAGTGATCCACGATGGCCGAGAATGTGTCGAGAATTGGGGATGGGACAGGGTGCTCATGCCCACCCAAATCACATTGGAGCATGAAGCAAATTGTGTGCCATTTAACGTTGCAAGTTATCCTGTTTGTTCTAATGATATGCTTGATAATCGCTGCGTCTGTGTGGGCAGACTTTCAGACGGGGCTGGACGCTTATGAGCAAAAAGATTACAAAACAGCACTAGAGGAATGGCTACCACTCGCCGAAGCAGGCAATTCCAATGCCCAATTTCGACTTGGTGAGATGTATCTCAAGGGTGAGGGTGTCCCTCAGGATTATGCAGTAGCAATTGAGTGGTATCGGAAAGCTGCTGAACGTGGTTTCGCCCTTGCCGGGTTGCGCCTTGGCGTACTGTATGCCGAAGGCGAAGGTGTCTCCCGAAACCATAAGGAAGCGGTTAAATGGTTTCGCAAAACTGCCGAAGGTGGTCATTTCATCGCACAGTTTCTTCTCGCCTCAATGTATTCAACAAAAGGCTCGGACATTGCTCCGGACTATGAGGAAGCCGCCAAGTGGTATCGGAAAGCTGCTGAACAAGGCCACGCCGAATCCCAGTTTCGACTCGCTGGGATGTACAGCAGGGGTGAAGGGATAATTCAAAACGACAAGGAGGCTCTCAGATGGTATCGAACAGCCGCTCAACAAGGCAATATCAATGCCCAGTTTCACCTTGGGACAGTGTACGCAAGAGGTGATGCTGTTGTGCAGGATTATAGCACAGCGATTCATTGGTATCGTAGGGCTGCTGAACAAGGCGATACCGAAGCCCAGTTTCGAGTTGGTGGGATGTATGGACGCGGCGAGGGTGTTTTCCGTGACTATAAAGCAGCTGCTCACTGGTATCGCAAAGCTGCTGAAGGTGATCATGCCAAAGCCCAGTTCCTACTTGCTGGAATGTATGAAAGAGGCGAAGGTGTCGTACAGGATGATAAGGCAGCGCGCAAGTGGCATCGTAGAGCCGCTGAAGGCGGTTATGCCAAAGCTCAGTTGCGTCTTGGCTCAATATATTACCTAGGTGAAGGCATCCCCCAAGACAACGAAGAGGCGCTCAAATGGTTCCTAAAGGCTGCTGAGGCTGGAAATATTGGTGCCCAGAATAACCTTGGCACAATGTATCTTATAGGCGATAGCGTCCCCCAAGACTATACGGAGGCAATCAAATGGTTTCGTAAAGCTGCTGAACAAGGCGATTCTATCGCACAATTTAATCTCGGTGGGATGTATGAACATGGAAAGGGTGTCCCCCAAGACTATGGGGAAGCATTCAGATGGTTTCAAAAAGCCGCAGAGCAAAATCATATCATAGCGCAGCTTCAACTTGCCGTGATGTATGAACAGGGCAGGGGTGTTGTCCAAAACTATGTCTTGGCGCATATGTGGTATAATCTCGCAGGGCTGCTAGGTATGGAGGCAGCCCACGAAGAGCGTGACAGAATAACCGAAGATATGAACCCTGACCAAATTGCTGAAGCCCAGCGTCTAGTACGTGAATGGAAGTCGACAACGGAGGACTAACAGAAAGGCGCTAACACGGTATAGAAAGGAAGGTTGAATGAAACGAGTCGCCAAGCCAGAGGGGAAATTTAACGTTATTGTTGAAGATGCACCGATGCCTGAACCGGGTCCCGGTGAGGTCCGTGTTAAAGCTGTGCGGAGTCTCATCAGTCGAGGCTCGGAGATGGGAGGACGGTACACCCGCGAATATGCCGTCAATCCCGAAAGCATGGGGTATTCACTGGCAGGAATTGTGGACGCTGTCGGTGATGATGTTGACCACTATGCTGTCGGTGACAGAGTCGTCGCTTCTGCACCGCATGCACAATACACTGTCCGTCCCGTCCGTCTGAGTTCGCCCCAAGACCAGGCACAGGTCGTCCCGATGCTACCGTCGGTGACTTTCGATCAAGCCCCCTACTATCCGCTGACCTCCGGTGCTGTGTCTTGGATAGATATCGAGAACATCCAGCCGTATGATACAGTTGTCATCATCGGACAAGGACTGGTCGGCAGCCTCTTGATGCAGGTTGCAAAAGCGAACGGTCGTGGACGTATCGTCACGGTGGATGCACTTGATAGTCGCTGCGCGTTATCCGAGGAGTTAGGGGCCGACGCGGTCATCAATGCCAGTGACGAAGATCCCGTCCGAGCTGTCCGAAAACTCACCAACGGGGTCGGCGCAAACATTGTGGCGTACGCTGTCGGGGGACCGGCGGGACCAAAAGCGTTCGATCAGGGCTTGGATATGCTGGCGGTCGGTGGACTGCTGCATCTGATTGGCTTATATGAACATCAACCGTTGCCGCTCATGTCGAGCAAGATTCAGCGGCGGAAACTCCTCGGCGGCTATTATGGTCAGGTCGTCCCTGCTGGCGTTGCGCTGCGAGCGATGCAGCTGCTTGGTTCAGGCGTTATTCAGACGGAGAAGATGACGACCCACCGCTTCCCTTACACCGAGGCAGCTGCCGCATTTGACCTGCTCTACACCCGAATGAATGAGGCGCTCGGCGTGCTACTTGATTGGGAAGTCTCAGACGCTTAATCGTCCAAACATCCTGTTTGTCAAAATAAAGTGCAAAGGTACAATGACGCAATCCAAAGATGAGTGAGCGAGTGAACGAGGTAGCGAGGTAGTGGGTGAACACACACCCCTTCTTAAATCCTTGCGTCTTTGCGTTCTATTTATGGTGGACCTTACAATTAATGAGACACTCCAAACCGGTGCGGTTGAAAACCGCACCTACCGGGGACAAAAATCTACCGGGGATGAAAGTGTCTATTCATTTTTAGAATTCACCATAATACACTACTGTAAAAATCGCTGATTTCTTAAAGGAGGAGAAAAACCGATGCCGAACAGTCACCGTCCTTCAGTCCGAGGGAAACGTTATGTCGTCTCATCGCTCCACTATCTCGCAACGATGGCGGGGGTTCGCATCCTCGAAAGTGGCGGCAATGCCGCTGATGCCGGTGTGGCAACTGGAATCTGTATCAACGTGCTGCAACCCGGCTCTGCACACTTTGGAGGTGTTGCACCAATTATCTATTGTCCCGCAGCGGGTGGTCCTGTTGAAACGGTTAGTGGGCTTGGACGATGGCCCAAAGCTGCGACGATGGACTACTTCCACGAACATCACGATAGCGATCTGCCTGCTGGGATCCTGCGTACAGTGACCCCCGCAGCCCCCGATGGGTGGCTGACGGCACTTGCCCGGTTCGGCACAATGACCTTTGAAGAGGTCATCCAGCCAGCCTTAGACCTTGTCGAAAATGGGAGACCGGTAGATGATCAATTTTACGGACTTGTGAGTGGGGATGGCATCAGAAATTGTCCCACAACTGCCGCGGCGTACAACCCCGGTGGACGGGTGCCACAGATTGGCGAGATTTTCGTTCAGAAGGACCTCGCGGAAACCTTCAAGCGGATGATCGGAGCCGAACGCAACGCCAGTGGAGACCGACACGCGGGCATCCGTGCGGCCCGGGACCTAATCTACAAGGGTGAAATCGCCCACGAAATCGCCGATTTCTATCGGACGGAGGGTGGTTTGCTGACTTATGAGGATCTGGCATCGTTCTCGGTGCGTATCGAACCGCCGGAGCATATCAGCTACAAAGGCTATGATGTCTACACTTGTGGTCCATGGTGTCAAGGTCCCACGCTAAACATGGCGTTGAAAATCGTCGAAGGATTTGATCTGAAGGAGATCGGACATAACACCGCGGACTATCTCCACACCTTGGTTGAATCGCTCAAGCTCGCCTTTGCAGATCGGCACGCTTATTTTGGCGACCCGGATTTTGTGCAGGTGCCGATGGCGGGCATGTTAGATGGAAGATATGCTGCAGAAAGACGTGGGACGATTGACGCACAGCACGCGACTCCCGACATGCCGGCTCCCGGCAATCCGTGGCAATTCCATCCGGAACCTCGCCGCGAGAATGGTCCGTTCCCGACCTTAGATCCGGATCGTCCGAAACCGGAATACACATCGGAGTGGGAGACGGACACCAGTTACATCTGTGTGGTTGATGAAGCGGGCAACGCCTTTTCAGCGACACCGTCGGACGGCGTTGGCGGCACGCCGGTTGTTCCGGGCTTAGGCTTCGCAATCTCGTCGCGTGGCACGCAGACTTGGCTCGATCCGGAGCATCCGTGTTGCTTGCAGCCGTGGAAACGTCCCCGTCTGACACCGAATCCCGCATTGGCTCTCAAGGCTGGGAAACCGTTTATGCCGTTTGGCTGCCCCGGCGGCGATGCACAGGTTCAGGGGATGTTACAGGTCTTTCTGAATATCGTTGAGTTCGGGATGGAACCGCAAGAGGCTATCGAAGCACCTCGCGCTATCACACACAGTTTTCCCAACTCCTTCTGGCCCCACGGCATTCAGCCGGGCGAGGTAACTGTCGAAGCGCGCATCGATCCGCAGGTGCGAGAGGTGTTAAGAGCCCGCGGACATATCGTCCACGATAGTCAAGAGTGGGGATCAGTGAGTTGTGTCTGCGCTATCACGGTCGATCCCGATACCGGCGTCCGTGCTGGCGGGGCAGATCCAAGATCAACGTCATACGCAATTGGATGGTAAAGAATGTCAGATAGTCCAAACCGAAAACAGGCTATCGTTATCGGCGGAGGTATCGCCGGACTGACGACATGCTACCGCTTGGTCACTGAATCAGCCAAGCGCGGTATTCCTCTCGATGTGAAACTGCTGGAAGCAGGGAACCGCGTTGGGGGAGCGATCCACACGTCAAAACAGAACGGGTACGTCATCGAACACGGTCCCGATGTTTTTATCTCCACAAAACCGTGGGCAAAAGCCTTGTCTGAAGAGTTGGGGATCGCCGATCAGTTCCAAAGTACAAATCAGAAAGAACGACGCAGCTTTGTCCTACGCAAAGGAAAATTGTATCCCGTCCCCGATGGCTTCTACCTAATGGCACCCGCTTCTTTCATGCCCTTTGTGAAGACACCAATCTTCAGTTGGGGCGGTAAACTGCGGATGGGGTTAGATTGGATCATACCCCGCCGACGCGACAATAAGGATGAATCGTTAGAGGGTTTCATCACACGGCGTTTAGGCAAGGAAGCGTTCACGCGGATAGCCCAGCCGATGATAGGCGGCATCTACACCGCTGATGGAAAAGACCTAAGCCTCAAAGCCACGATGCCCCAATTCCTTGAGATGGAAAAGAAGCACCGCAGCATCATCAAAGCACTGGTGGCGCGGAAGAAAGAATCCCAAGGCGGGGCTAGCGGTACAAGTGGTGCCCGGTATAGTCTGTTCCTCTCTTTCAAAGATGGGATGCAGACGTTGACCGATACGCTCGCCGCGGGTTTACCTGACGCCTGCATCCGACTTGGAACGAAGGTCAGTTCTCTGAATTACCGAAGCCAAGAAGAAAAATGGGATGTGCACCTCGCCAGCGGCGAACAGATGGAGAGCGATCTAGTCTGTGTTGCCCTCCCTGCACACCGTGCAGCGGACTTGGTCAAAACGGTTGCTCCGCCCCTCTCGGAATCACTCGCTTCCATTCCCTATGCCTCATCCGCCATTGTAAATCTTGCTTTCCGCCGGAGGGATATTGAACACCCTCTTAACGGGATGGGTTTTGTTGTGCCGACTATCGAGGAACGCTCCATCATCGGATGCACATTCAGCAGCGTCAAATTTGAACAACGCGCCCCTGCGGATTCTGCCCTGTTACGGGCTTATGTGGGCGGAGCGGGGAGTAGAGGAGAGGCATATTTCAGCCGTTCGGAGTCGGAGATTGTCGAATCAGTTCTCAAAGAGCTGCACGAGCTGCTTGGGGTCAAAGGGGATCCGCAGTTGACCCTTGTGCACAAGCACCCGAACGCAATGGCGCAATACCATTTGGGGCATCTGGATCTGGTGGCAGAAATCGAGGCACAGGCGAAAAAATTGCCCGGATTTGCGCTTGCCGGAAATGCCTATCGCGGCATCGGGATCCCTGATTGTATCAATAGCGGGGAACAAGCGGCATCTCTGCTGCTAGAACAAGGATTAAAATGACATCGGCTTTAATTGTACGACTAGCACTGATCTGCTCCCTCCTCGCACTCATAATGTTCTGTGCTGCACAGGTCGAAACTGCTGATGAAATAGAAAAGGACTCAATCTTTGAGCCTAGCTATCTGAGCTACGACGACATCTACCGAGACTTCACACAGAAAAAAATGTGCAAACGGTGTCACCCGGCGATATGGCGCGAATGGGAGCGATCGATGCACGCGAAGGCGTGGGAGGACCCAATCTATCAAGAAGCCGCAAGCCAGGTTGAAGATCGGGAGAAGAAGTGCGATCCGTGCCACGCCCCCGAACCGATTCTTATCACCGGTATCGGCAAAATGCCAAAGTTGCGGGCAGAAGATCGGCAGTATGGCGTTTCATGTATCGTATGCCATATCGATGCACACGGCGCGATGCACGGACCGCACAAGAGTGAGAATCCGATGTATCACGCAAACGTGACCTCTGAGGCCCACGCCAAGCCGACTGAACTTTGCGCTACCTGCCATGGCCAACCGAGTGTACCGGAACACAATCAAGTCGATAGTTTCAGAAATAGTCCCGCTGCAGAAAAGGGATTGAACTGTGCCTCTTGCCACATGCCAGCGGTCAAGCGGCAGCTGAGTGTCCATACCTATGAGACTGTAACGGTTCGGCGGCACACATGGGCGGGCAGTCGTAGTGTTAGTAAACTGAAAAGCGCGGTAAACCTGAAAATTGTGCGTGCAGCGGGGACCGCAACTATTCGTGTGACCAATAAGGCAGGTCATCTCCTTCCGGGTGAAGCCTTGCGAGCAATCATCCTTGATGTGAGAATATTCGATGGCAGTGGGGCAATGAGTCGGGATGAGCAAGTTTTCATTTCCGCGTCATCAAGCGAACCTGAAACCAGCCGCCTCCTGCCCGGTGAAACGCGAGACTACGTGTACAACCTCAGCGAAACGGAAAGGATTGAAGTGAAGTTGCGTTATCGCCTAACACCGACGACGCCAGAAACGGAGTGGGTCACGATGGCTGAGGGGAGTCAATAGGCATATCGTAGCTTGGCGTGACAGCAATCATACCAACAATTCACAGGAGGTCCACTGACAAGATGAAACTTTCAGATCGTCCCGCCCGACGCACGGGTTCATGGAAGCGTGTTATATGGTATCTTATTTTGTTAGCGATAATTCTGATTATGATGTGGAAGATGTCAGCAATTGTCCGCTGGCTTCCCATCTAACTCTTATAGCCGACTCACCAGATGAGCGCAGATTCAAATCCGCATCGTCTGTAAAATTTACTTAGTCCACAATCTTACCTATAAGGATACATTAATATGTCAAAATCAAAGAATAGATTAACTTTTGCAACCCTCATCACCCTGTGTAGTATCATCACTTTTATTTACGGACAAACCGTTTCTGCTCAAGATAAGCTCGTCATTATATCACCACATTGGGAAGGGATCGAAACAGAGTTCGATACCGCGTTTAAGGCTTGGTACACCAAGGAGACAGGCCGTGAAGTCACTGTAGATTGGCTAGATCAGGGTGGATCCTCTTCTGATTTCCGGTTCATTGAATCAGAATTCAAGCGGTTGCCTGAAGGCATTGGAATAGATCTTTTTTTTGGCGGTGGAACAGACAATTACCTCAAACTCGCTAATAAGGGGTTGCTGGCTCCCTACAAACTGCCGGAAACCCAACTGGCACGCATCCCGAAAGAAATTTTTGGCATCCCTGTTTACGATCCAGAATACCGCTGGTACGGCGCGGCGCTGTCAACTTTTGGAATTATGTACAATGAGGAATTACGGGCACTATTTAATCTGCCCGAAATCCAGACTTGGAATGATCTGACGCACCCGAAACTCATTAACCGCGTCGGTGCAGCGGATCCACGCGAAAGTGGAAGTGCACATATGATGTACGAGCTCATTCTGCAAGGCTACGGCTGGGAAGACGGCTTCAAGCTAATTACGCAACTCGGCGCGAACGTGAGAGGGTTTTCGGCAGGATCAAATGCAATTCCAAGAGATGTCGTCGCAGGGCAGGTTATCTACGGTATGGCAATTGACTTCTACGCCTACGGTCAGATAGCCGTCATCGGTGCGGATAAAATTCATTACGTCGTGCCAGCTGATGCTGCTGTCGTCAGCCCGGATTCGATCGCTATCCTCAAAGGTGCGCCCAATATGGCGGTTGCCCAGAAATTCCTCGATTTTGTGCTCTCGGATCAGGCACAGAAACTGTGGGTGTTACGCGATACCGATCCAGAGGGACCGAAGTGGAAAGGTGGGTTGAACCGTAGCAGCGTCGTCCCAGCACTTTATGACGAACTTGGGGATCGCAGCGTGGCTGCCAACCCGTTCAAGTTAGATCTGAGTCCTATAGACTACGACGCAGTGAAAGGTGGGGTACGCTGGGATATTGTTGGAGATCTCATCGGTGCGCTTGTCATTGAACCGCACAAGGATCTGGTCAGCGCATGGAAAGCTATCAATAAAAGTAAAGACCCGGAGAAACGCGCCGCTGCCATTCAGATTTTGGGGCAAGTGCCAATTACAGAAGCGGTAGCACTGGAACTTTCTCAGGGGAGTTGGCAAATGCCGGACTTCCGAAACCAGAAGTTGAAGGAATGGAGAGGGTTTGCTAAAGAGAAGTTCAAGGAAGCGAAGAAAGCAGTGAAGTGATAAGTATTTTGGGCAGGCACAAGGGTTGCCCTATTGGCTATAGGTTGTCTGTCTTTTGGCCGGGCACGATCGCTCCCTACAGGTCGGGATTAATGCAGGTCGGTTTTCCGTTAAATCATTTTTCCTATGGCTTCACATATCGTGGTGATGTATCTGCGAAACTGAATCAGAAGGTATTCCTGATCTTCTCCTAACCAACTCTGGTCAATCGTCTGAGGGTGTCCAGCTTCGTTTCGGTTTTCACGATATAGGTTCCCTAGTCCGTTTAACCGCTTCTTCAGTTCATCAGCGAAATTCTTATCCGCGTCCGCGCCAAAAATATTGGGAATCACACTATCGGAGAGATATTTGATTAAGTCGGGCATGTTTCTCCTCGCTTTGAATTTCCCCTGATACTGTTTGAAATGAAATTCTATCAATTCTGCCAACCAATGTATAGCCCTCTCTGACGCAGCACCGAGACAAATCACAGACGAGATGTATAGTCCTGCTTGGTAGGCACGTAGGCTTTCGAGATAATATTGTCTAACGACCTCGTCAAGGTCCCCAGTTTTCTCTTCAAGCGCCCTGACGATTTCTTCGGGTTTGTCCACCAAGAGGATCACCTCGTCATCGATGTTAGACTTTATGCCGATAGAAGTGAGGTAAACGGTGAATTGATCTTTATACCCGCCACGCCCCTCTTCCGGGATATTTCTCACCACTAACCCCCGTCTTTCAAGCAGAGTGATTGCTTCTAAAACCGCGGCATGATCGGAATGAGAAAGACGATGGTTTACCTTGGAAAATAAAGGGCTCCCTAATTCCTCAACATAATCAGAAAAACCCAACCCATCAAGATCGGTCTTAGGATTTTTCTTCAGGTTGCGAAATACGACTTTTGCCACGTATTCAACATCCCTATTCCGATTTTGCTGCCGTTCTTCTTCGCTGAGGTTAGACATTATTTTTTTCTCCTTTCTACTGAAGACTTAAACCTGTTTTTTTATCTGTCCTCTTGTCGATTAATCTCGTCAACTCCCTTGCAATTCTATCGAGTTACAACAACGGTATCTCGTACTTGCAAATGCGCCTATCTTCTGGAGAGTAGTATGCCTGATAAAACTTAAAATCAGTGCGGTCATTTTCCTCGCACTTGTGTACAAGGGTTTCGATAACTCTCAGTTTGTCCTTATCAGAGGTTCTGATTCCGAAAATGATCCCTTTTAATGAAGAAAAATCGTAGATTAGCTTGCGGCTCTCCTTGTCTTCATATGCATCTAACATATCAACTAGAATCAGTCGGCACTCCTGCTCATACTCCCAATCCTTGGTTTTAGCAGTAATGTCACAATAGAACCTATCCCAATAACTTTCTTGCCAATTAAATGTGGCTCCGTCGGATTGAAGATGACCGCTGGATTCGGATTCATTTCCCTTATCGTCTGTGTACCACAGTTTTTTTAATTCATCTCCTGTTAACTGCCCGATAGAACGAAAGAAATCAACCTCGCCCGGTTTATCTGCATAATCAATCTCGTAGAATGGTTTTGTCTCAAGACCTTCACCCACCCCGTGGTACAGTCTCAAGATATTAAATTCGCCTGCTTCTATCGATTCAAAAATCAGACATGCTCCTGTATGCTTGTCTCCGTAATGTCCCCATACAGATGAATTATAGCAACTCTTGGCAAAACAGGCAGTGTACCACTTAGGCCAAAGCAAATCCTCAACCTCATCCAAATATTTCTTGGGAAAATCAAAGAATAGTTGGTGAAGTATATCAGGTCGTCCTGTGGAGCTTGGACTCTCTAATAGCTGATTAATCTTCTGACTATAATAAGCCGCCGCTTGTTGCCGAAATGCAGCGTTCATCACTTCCTCAGATGTGGAATTTCGAGGTTTTGCTATCAATGGCAAAACACTTCTGAGAGTTTGTTGGATATCATTGGATAATTTTGTTGTTCGTCGATGCCTCTCCGGCTCAGGAATGAGTGAACGTGTAAGGTTTGATTGTTCGACTTGCAGGGAATGGACAAACTGTATAACTCGGAAATACAATTCCAACTCATCGTATCTGATTTGGCGGTTTGTGTTTGATAGCGCATCAATAATCTCTTCCATTTCAGGCAGACAGACAAACCTGTGCCATACCTCATCAAACATATGTTCTATCTCAAGGGTTACCGGCTGATTCCAACGGAGTGGGATTGGGATGTTACCTACATCTAATCCTCCGGAGGTATCAGTTATCCTAAGCAGGATGTCGCTGGCATGCAAGCAATAAATATAATTCCTAAAGAGATTAGTCCAGACAATCTTATCCCCACTCCACACAATATCTCGAAAACCTTCCATGGGGTCATTCAGTTCGTCAGGGCTAGCAAAATAGATAGTCTGGTCCTCAAGCTCTTGGTATTTGTCCAATAGGGCCTCTATGCTTCTGAACCTGTAAAGCGTGTTAGGTGATGTTGGTGTATTCATGATTGGTAGTTGTCCTTTTATCACACCAATTTTGATTTTCGTGCTTCGTATAGCTATTGCAGCCGCGACGAGATTAAGCAAAAAAAAGCTGACCCTATTGGAGTCAGCCAGTTGTCGGTATGTATTATTGAAGTCTAAGCGATTGTAGGGCGGTTATGATTTTAATCTTCCGCGCGATGCTGATGATGGGAGAGGTGGTCAATGTGGTTCTGGTTGAGTTTGCTCAATTCAGATCGAATCTCTGACATCTCGGATCTCACTTCATCAATGCGCTTGTCGATCCGATTTTCTAATCGCTCTCCTTGATGCCGCAATTCCTCGCCTTGTCTGTCCATCCGCTTCTCCAATTGTCCGACGCGGTAGAGACTAACAGCAATTTGTACAAGGAACCCAACGACAATAAAGGCCACAAAGATAGTGTGCGACGGTGACCATGCTGAAAAATCCATATTTTCACCTTATAGACAATTATGCCATGAGTGGTACATTGTCAGATAAATGTAGCGCAAACTGTTAGTTTGCGGACTCGGATCACAATCTAACAGATTGTGGTACAAAAGCCTCCTTTAGACACTTCCTCCACAAAGCGGCTTGGATATGGCTATCCAAGCCGAGCGGTGAGTGCCTTATCATGATTTATTTGACAGAGCAGTAGAGTATAGTTCTTTTGCAATAATTATATCAGTTTCGTCAAACTAAAATCAACCAAAACCACCCAGTTAATGGGCTATTCAGTTTTAGGCTTATTACCCATTTTGTTTGAAAAGTCGGAGGCGCTCCTAGGGCGAAGTGAGAGACGTGGACTCAATACGCATCACATTATAACACATGTCGCCCCGCTGGGGCTTGTCTTTAGAGATTCGTCATTTCTATAAACATGTCGCCCCGTTGGGGCTAGATGAATCCCCGATAAATCGGGACTCCGACAAGCCGAGAGCAGGCAGGCGGGATGAAAACACGAGACTAGGTAGGCGGGATGCAGGCACCTACGGATTCGGATTATTCCGAAATCAGCCAAAAAACGGGAAACTGAATAACTCTAGCCCGGTTAAATTGACAAAACTGAATATCCCCTCACCCCTCCCAAAGCAGGTTTATTGCACTCGCCTTAATAATAAAGTAACACACCGTCCCCTCCGCAAGCCCAAGCTGCTCGCGGGCATCGCTTGTTACCTCGACTGACAACAGATGTCCCTCAATATCGACCGATAGCATCACCCGCCCCGCTTGGACAGCAATTTGCTGTATTGTGCCGCGCAGAATATTCCGTGCACTCATCCGCAGATCCGGGTCTATCGCAACGATGATATCCCGCGCCCTGATGGCAATCGGCATCGTTGCACCCGGTTCCGTCTCTGTATACGAAACCATCAATCTCTGTTCTCCCAATGCCAATTCCGTCACGCCACGCTCCTCCGACGCAACCACCACCGGCAAAGCCAGAATATTCTCCACGCCCGTCATCTGAGCAATGGGCAACGCCGACGGAGAAGCGAGCAGCTGATGGGGTTCTCCACGTGCCGTAATCCGACCTTCGGAGAGCAAAAAGGCTTCGTCCGCAAGTGCCATCACCTCTGAAATGGAGTGGGTGACGTAAAGGATAGGGATGTCAAACGCCCCTTTGATGTGATGTAGGTAGGGCAGGATGCGGTTTTTCAAGCCGGCATCCAGAGATGTAAGCGGCTCGTCCATTAACAGCAGGCGGGGTGACATCCCTAAAGCGCGCGCGATGGCGACTCGCTGCCGTTGGCCGCCGGAAAGTTGGTTTGGATAGCGGTGGAGCAGTTCGTTGATCTCAAGGATATGGATAATTGTATCCATATCAATCTGAGCATTGCCATTTTTACGGCGGGGACGACCATAGGAGATGTTTTGTTGAACGGTCAGATGAGGGAAAAGATATCCTTCTTGAAAGACATACCCAAAATGACGTTTTTCTGGTGGCACCAACTTCTTCTGGAAGGAGGAATACAACGTTTGGCCGGAAAATAGGAGTTCCCCTTCATCGGGGTGTAGGATGCCGCTAATACAGTTGAGCAGTGTGCTTTTGCCGCTTCCCGACGGTCCCAAAAACGCCGTCACTTTCTCCGTGATGGTATGATCGATCTCAAGTTGAAAATTGCCAAGCCGCTTCCGAAAACTGAGTTTTAACATGGGACACGATCTCTAAAACGTAATAGGTTAGATACGGCTATTTCATCGCTTGATATACAGCCGTTCCGCTATCCACAGTGTGGCGAAAGCGATCAGAGTGGATAGAAATACCAGACGGTATGCACTCAGATCCTGACCAACTTGAACGAAGTTATAGATTGCCAGAGGCAATGTCTGCGTCTTGCCGGGGATGTTCCCTGCCACCATCATAGTCGCACCGAATTCGCCGAGACTCCGCGAGAAACCGAGCATTGCGCCTCCGATAATCCCACGATAGGACAGGGGCAGCGTGACAGTGAAAAACACCTTCAACGGTGACGCACCCAGCGTTCTTGCGGCATTCTCCAGTTGTGGGTTCACCGTCTCTATCGCTGTGACGATGGCACGTACTAACAGCGGAAACGAGAGCACAGAGATTGCGAGTACCACTGCCATCCAGGAGAAGACAATTTCAAGTCCGAATAGCCGATGCAGCAGCCCGCCGATCGGTCCTCGCTTACTGAGAAGAATCAGAAGAAAAAAACCGCTGACAACCGGCGGCAATACCATCGGCAGCATGACAACGGTATTGAGGAGCGGCTTGCCGGGAAATGAGGACTTGGAAAGGATCCAACCGATAAGGATTCCCGGGGGTAGGATAAGAAGCAGACTCAACGAGGCAGCTTTGATAGATAATACCAGTGCACTGACTTCTGCTGCTGTTAGCATTATTTCACCACAGAGAAACCGTGTTTTTCAAAGATTATTGCAACGTCGGGGGTTTGTAGGTAGTCCAAAAATGCTTGAGCGAGAACTTGATGCCCGGTGTTTCGGAGTACCGCTGCAGGATACACAATTGGAGAATGGCTCGAATCAGGAAACTGGTAGATAATTCTGACTTTCTTACTGATCGATGCGTCCGTTTGGTAGACGATACCGACATTGACCTCGCCAGATTCGACATGCACAAGGGTGGATCGAACATCTGCACTTGGAATCAATTTTGGCTGTACCGCGTCCCAGACTCCCCAGTGCGTCAAAGCCTCTTTCCCGTAGATGCCAGCGGGGACTGAATTTGGTTCACCGATAGCGATGCGTCGGATAGAATCTTGGGTGAGCAATCCCACATCAGTTATAGAAAGTGGGCTGTTGACAGGCGCGACTAACACCAACCGGTTGTTCAGGATTGTTCGGCGTGTATCTTCATCAATCAATCCCTTCCTTTGTAAAGCATCCATCTGCTTGGGACTGGCAGAGATGAACACATCCGCCGGCGCGCCTTTCTCGATTTGGCGCTGTAGGGTTGAAGAACCGGCGAAATTGCAATAGACCTTGACATTTTGCTCTGTGCTAAAACGCTGGCTGATCTCTGTGAGCGCGTCTGTCAAGCTCATCGCACCAAAGATAACCAACTCCTCGCCTGAACACCCGACAGAAAGACAGGCAAAACTCAGAAGAATCAGAAGATACGGTTTCATCAATCTTAGTCAATACCCGCCGACCGGTTTTTTGTATTGCTTAACTTACAATAATATGTTATCTTGCTTGACAGTAGTTGACTGAAAATGAAGATTCCACGGAGGTATCGACATGACAAGTCCGAGTAAAAACAGTTCCCCCATCTCAGAAGCGCAAATTGAACAGTATAACCGTGACGGCTATCTGCTCGTTTCTGGATTGATTCCTGAGGACATCGCTGCGAAAGCGGAGGCGGCGATGTGGCGTTGCGTTGGACTTGATCCCGATGAGCCACCGTCCTCTTGGGCTGACATCCAGGGAGGGATCTGTTTATACAACAGTGCAGATCTCGTCAACTGCTTCACTCCGGAGTGCCTTGCTGCAGCAGCGCAGTTAACGGAGGAAGCCCCAGCCACGTTTAGCAAGTTACATCGGCATCCGAAGACCTATTGCGCTCCCGACTTCCTCGCAGCACAGGAGGCAAAGGAGGATGTCTCTAAGTTCTTCAGATGGGATTGCGCTTATACTATCAACATCTACCCGACCCAAGATGAGTGGGAGTCTCCTACAATCACAACAGGCGGACACCTAGACCACTCCCTTGAGGAGCACTATCACAAAACGTTCCCATCCGTCTTTCGGATCGGTGCGCTGATTTATCTGAACGACATCGCACCGCACGGCGGTGGAACGTATGTCTGGCCCGGATCTCATCACGAGTTAGAACGTGTGGCGCGAAAAAATCCAGTCCGTTACGAATACCGCAACACGCTGAACGCAGAGCTCCCCGATCTCGATCTCGGCGACCCCGTTGGCATGACCCTTCATCGCGGGGATGTGATATTCTTACATCATCTGTGCATCCATTCAGGCAGTAGAAATGTGAGTAATCAGCCACGATTTGCGCTGAATATGAAATGGTAACGAGGATCTTTAGGTCTGATTGCACAAAGGGACTGCGGGATTACCCCTCCTCTTGATAAAACTTCATCAAGATTTCAGCAACTTCAGGACGTGCAAACTCCGGAGGCAGCATCTCACCCGCTGCTAGCATGTCTCTGACCTTGGTGCCTGATAGGAATAGATGGTCTTCCGGTTCGTGCGGACAATCACGTATCATTATAATCTTGCCACACTTGTGACACCAAACGGTGTGATCACCCCGGAAAATTTCGATCTCAAGTGCGCCTTCGGGGATGTCGTCAAAAATTGTCTGCGCATCAAATGGACCGTAGTAATCCCCAACCCCTGCGTGATCTCGGCCCACAATCAGGTCTGTACAACCACAATTCTGCCGGAATATCGCGTGTAAGACAGCTTCACGGGGACCTGCGTAGAGCATATCAAATCCGTAACCTGTAATTGAGACAGTGTTTTCGGGGAAATACAGATCAACCATTTTGCGGATGGAAGCATCACGAACATGGGCGGGAATATCGCCCGGTTTCAACCTCCCAAGTAGCATGTGAATCAGTATCCCATCAGCATTGACTTCGTTCTGTGCAATTTTACATAGCTCCTCGTGTGCACGGTGCATCGGGTTCCGCGTCTGAAAAGCAACGACTGTATTCCAGCCCCGTTTCGCAATATCCTCTCGAATTTCGGTGGCGGTGCGGAAGGTGTCAGGGAAGTCAGACCTGAAGTAGGAGTAGTTAAGGACCTGTATCGAGCCAGAAATCACCTGATTTCCCATATCCGTAAAGGCTTCCACACCGGGGTGTGCCGGATCCGTCGTCCTAAAAATCTGCTCAATCAGATACGTTCTCTGGTCATCGGAGATTTCTTCGATCCCTGCAACCTCCATGATAGCAATGGGGGGCTGACCGTCTACATTTGGATCGAGCAGCGCAATCCGATTAGCGTGCTTAATCGTATCAGTAACCTGTTCTGTTTTGACAATATTCATGATTGGGACGGGCCAAAACAGACCGTTCGGCAGCATCATATTCTGTGCGACGTTTGTGGCTTCATCGAGATTCATGTAGCCGGTGAGCGGATTAAAATAGCCTGAACCGAGCATCACGGCAGATGCAGCAGCTCCTGAAGATATTGGAATAGCGGGTAAGTTTTCAGCTTCTTCAATCAGCGCTGCGCGTTTGGAATCGTCGGCAACGTAAAGAGGATTTAAAGTATCAGAACCGTGTGGTTTTATCATTCAGTGCTCCTTCAATAGGCGATGGACTACCTCAGTTGTGATTTTATCTGCTTCGAGATATTTATTTTGATCTCATAGCAAGTATAATAGCGAATTAGTGGCTCATTGTCAATCGGTTTCTGCGCTTGGACGCTCTGGCGCCTTATGAGTTGAAATTTAACCGTTCTCCATTCTTAATCTTCTATCTCGGTATCCTTTTTTGACCAAGCATCTCGTACCTTACAGACTGACACCACATCAAGCTAAACGTTTAAAACAAGAAAACAGGTAATCTTTTCTGAAGTTCCCCCTTGATACTTAACATCTGTTATGCTAAAATAATGTTCGTTACTCTTTCGTGCCAACGACGTAATTTTTAGCAACTGTAGTTAATCGGACATGCTGACATTTGGCTGTCACGCATCAACAATCTGGTAAATGTTAACGATTCCTCGGTTGGTCGTCCTAGCCCAGTCTACACAGATTGGCCTCACGTCGGGCAAGATGCCCGACCTACCGGGCGCGGAACTGTATACCCATATTTCGACACTGAAAAGTCGATTTTGGAACATAGACCTACAGAGGTTGAAAATCGCCTCTATTGTGTGAACAAAGGGTTGGGAAACGCAATCCCTACGGCGGTACAAGCATTTGTGCTCCCTCCTTGATTAACCGACTACGATGAAATGTCAACAGAATCTAGCAATTATGGTGAATTATCAAAATATGTAGACATTTTCGCTCCCCATGTTTGGTAGGCGCTGTTTCTAACTGCGCCTATGCGGTGCGGTTAGAAACCGCACCTACCGAGGTGATAGCCCGGATTTTCCCATCCCCGGTAGGCGAGGTTAGGCAGCCTCGCCGGTACAGAGGGTCCAAGTAATTCTAAAGTTCACCATAAAATGTAATAGTTATAAGACACTTTATTACTAGAAAGGAAAATAACGGATGGTAACTCAAGAAGCCCAATGGACAAAATTGGCAGATTTGAGCGAAGTTCCCGTTGGAGAAGCAAAGGCGGTGCGCATAGGTGAAGGACGGAGCATCGCACTGTTCAACGTTGACGGCAAACTCTACGCGACGGATAACCAATGTCCCCACATGGGCTATCCCCTGACTCGGGGCCGCCTTCGGCACGGCATCCTGACCTGCGATTGGCACGAGCGAAGTTTCGATCTTGAAGGCGGCGGTTGCTTTAATGTCGAGTGCGATGACCTACAAACCTTCCCCGCCGAAGTACGAGATGGCGAAATCTGGGTGCAGCTCGGCGATTGGACCTACAAACGGAAGGCAGAGCATCTCAGCCTGTTGTGGGAAGGACTTCTGAGTGGAGATCGCTGGACAATGTCAAAGGCGATTGCCCTACTCCTCAAAGGGGGTGTAGCGGAAGTAGAGATTGTGGAATTGATTCTACAACATCTTGGAAGGCACATCGCTAGCTCGCACGGATCAGAAGCTGGCTGGGATATCGCTCGATTGATGAATGGGCTTGCCGTAGGACGACGATATAACGACGCAGATCGCCTGATAGCAATGACGACTGCGGCAAGTGCCTCCTCCGGTGGAGCCGCGGAACGTCTTGAGGTCGTGCCGTTGCCGGAGCCGGTAGCTTGGGAGAATATCAAGCCGTGGGTGCGCAGCTTTTCACGGGACGGGCACTCCGGCCGGATCGAGCGGTGCCTGTACACCGCCTATACGCTTGGCGATGCGGACAAAGTTTTGCCCCTGCTCCTTGAATGTACGGTTGAGCCACACTTTCTCGGTTTCTCGGATAACCTGATTTCGCTCGGTTATCTCTCTGAAGCGGTTGACGAATTTGGCTGGGAGAAAGCGTATGAACTGGTCTTCAATCTCGGCTCTAAGCTGGTCGGGCGTGGGCGCGGTGAACCTCAACGGTTCCGTCGAGATGCGATAGGGATCATGAGAGAGAAACTCAGTGAACTGGAAACCTTGGATAAGGCAACAAGCGATTATGACGAGGACGCCTTTGTGAATGCACTGTCAAGTGTAGATATTCAAAGGTCCTTCGACGCTATCGCGGGAGCATTGAAAGGTGGTGTGCCAATGGACCAGCTTATTTCGACCTTGGTAATCCTCGCTGCTGACCGGATGGCGCGAACGCCAGTCAACGTGGACGCCGGCTGGGAATGCTTGACAACTGAACTGAACCTCGCCGCTTCGCTTCGCACGGTACAACGCATCGCTGGTGATGATGCTGCGGCAAAAGGGCTATTCCACTCAGCGTGGCTCACTTTCGATAATCGTTGGCTCAACATTCCAGCACGCACTCTGACCGCACCACCGGTGGGATCGGAATTCGACGCCTGCAGCGAGGAAGAAGGTATTCAGCAGATTACCAATGCTATAGAAACCCTCAACGTGCAGGCGATTGGTGGACAGGTACTCGGCTATCTGAATGCTGGATATTCTAGTGAGACCCTGCTTCATGCTCTCGGTAGAGCGATCCTCTGGGACGATACTGGCATGGAAATCCTGCCCACACTCCGCACGGTCTTCGACGAATGGAACAATTGCGCGGGACATCCCGCTCGTAACCAACTTATCGTCGCCCTTGCACGCTATGCCACCGATATCCGCACGAACAAGGATAGCGAGTCCGCCACAACCACGGCGATGCGCTTTGCAGAAGGCAGGACGACGGTTGAGATATTTGACGATTAATCAGCTTGGGATCCAGATCCCTTTAAACCGTCATGAAACGATTCAGACCCGTATCAGACAGAACAACAATGGAGGTTTATTATGTCAAGCACAGCATCTAACTTTGTCAAAGTCGCTGCACTGAACGAACTCGCCGAAGGGAAACCGCGAGCTATTAAAGTTGAGGGACAGAGCATCGCTCTGTTTCAGCACAACGGCAACATCTATGCTACCGATAATCAATGTCCGCACATGGGCTATCCGCTAACGCGAGGTCGTGTCCGAGGCGGTGTGCTCACCTGTGACTGGCACGGCTGGAGCTACGACATGAGGGGTGGTGGCTGTTTCACCGGTGGTTGTGATGATTTAGCAACATTTCCAGTCGAAGTTCGTGAGGAAGACATATATATTGATATTGCTGGCGGTGGCAGCAAACGGGACGATGCCCATTTCCTTCTACTTCAAGAAGGGCTGTTATTTGGTGACAATTGGACACTCTCCAAAGCTGTTGCAATTATACTTGCCAGGGGCGTTTCCGAAACTGATGTCCTGCATCGATTGGTGCGACATGCGGGCCGACATTTTGTGACCGAGCTTGACGCGAGAGAGGGAGGCCGAGAATTAGCCAACCTCGTCAACGGTGTGAAGGTTGCCAGCCAATATGAACCGGAAGATCGACTTATCCCACTGATGATGGCGGCAGCGGGAGCTTCGGGACGGGCAGGTGATCGCCCGACTGTTACCCCGTTGCCCGGAGCTATTACATGGGAGAAATTAGAGCGATGGATTCGGGTGTTCTCCGCTGATCGGGAGTGGGAAGGCATAGAAAAATGCCTCATCACTGCCCGCCGTCTTGGCGGACATGACGAGAAAATTATCCCATTAGCTTATGAATGTGCTGTCGAACCGTTCTTCTTGGGGCACAGCGATAGCTTGCTCTACATCGGTTATCTCGCCGAATTGCTTGAACAGTTTGGCTGGGAGGTTTCCGAAGAACTAGTGTGTGGTCTTACTGCGAAGATACTTGGTCGAGGGCGCGGTGCACCGGACGAAATCCGGCGAGAGGCGATCGGTAAGCTGGAATCGTTGGAGGATTTTATTCCGGATATAGCTGTCAACCCGCCCTCTCAAGCATCCGATTTTGACGAAGATGCCTTCGCAGCTGGACTTGTGAGCGGCGATCTTGACGATACCTTTGATACGATTACCGATGCGCTAAAGAGTGGCGTTGCGATAGACCAAATCGTTCAAACAATGGTGCTTCTGGGCGCAGACCGGATGGCACGTACCCCGGCGAGCATGAGTCCGGGTTGGTGGGAGTTGGGACAGGAAATCACCCTCGCCTCGTCGATCCGTACAGCGTTGCGATTTGGTGGTTTTCAGGTTGCTGCCAAGGCACTGTACCATGTCGCGTGGGAATTCTTCAGCAACCGATGGCTCAACATTCGGCAGATCCCACTCAGCGTACCGAGAAGCACAACGCTCTCGGATGCAGCGAACGAAAAAGCCGCGATTGAGGACGTCATCAACACTATTGAGACAGTGCAGATCCAAGAGGTTGGGCGGATAACGCGACAATACCTAAACAGCGACTTCTCAGGCGATCGGCTGCTGTCCGAACTGGGACAATGTATCCTCAGGGACGATAACGGTTGGGCTATTCTCCATACATTGCGGGCAGCTTTTGATGAGTGGAAACTGTGCAAGGACCATTCGGCTCGGAACCAGTTGCTTGTTGGACTTGCTCGTTGGACGACCGATGAACGCAAAAACACTAACAGCGATTCCGCCGCGAAAACAGCCCTGCGATTCGCAAAAGGTGAGACAGCGGTTGACCTGTATGAACAGTAGAAATACCCCGATAACCAGACTCACCTGCTACCTGGTGGTGATCGTCTTATTGTTGAGCCCCGTTAGTGCCCACAGTATTAGTGCGAAAACACAGGGTAAGGTGGCGCTCGCAGTAATTTTAGGTGGCGTTGCTATTCTGACGAAATATCTGGTTAGACGCGACCAACAGGCTGTCAAGGCACTCCATGCTAAACTCGGCGCCCCAGAGCGCGTTATTAAGTTTGAGCGAGGCTTCGATCGGTGGCGCGTCGAATGGTACGACAATAGAAGATATGTATTCCGAAACAACATCTTGGAGAAAGAGACTAGTGCACAATCGGTTCAGGCCCCCGAAGCGTTCTAAGCTGCTTAAAAGCTGGATTTCGCTCTTGCTAGTTGGTATTTTCATTTTGATGCTAATTGGCTGCGACACAGATCAAACAGTCGCCCCTCCGATACGCCATACCCTAGGAATCGGTGAACTAAATCTAACCGATCCAACACTAGAGCCGGGCGACACTACGACAATCTCCGCAACGTTTGATTATTCGGGCGATGAGGCAGACTTAATCTTTGGCTGGGAGGCAAGCAGCGGACAGATTGTCGGGGATGGATCAAGCGTGACGTACGTTGCCCCACACGCACCCGGCACACATACCATCACATTACAGTTAACCGATGGGTTTGCAGTGGCTGAACGCTCGGTCACAGTTGAGGTTCTCGCCCCACAATCGCTTTTAATAGATTCAGATGTCTATTGGACAGGCGAAGGCGAAACGCTCGTGTTGAGCTATCAGGTCAATGTTACCCAGATTTTGCACCAGCCCATAATATTGCGGTATGATATTGTTCAGGATGAAGCGAGAACTGGGGCGTTTTTGAGCGTTAATGCCAACGGAGTTCTGCTTGTCGAAGAAGAAGCGATCGGAGAAGTCGATCCCGTTGAGGGAATAAGCATCATAGGAGAGGTGGACCTATCAAAAATCATCACCGGTTTAGGGGCGTATGAAATTGCCCTGACTTTAGTAGTGGTGAACCCCGTTGAGCGTGGATGGTTATTACAAGAAGCAGCGTTACTCGGTGCAGAAGGATCGGCAGTTCGGCTGTGATAGGATCGGCAATCTCACCGGAATATTTGTGGGCAGGTACAAGACCTCTCTACAATGAATTGATTCCCGTAGGGACACCCCTGCTGGTTATCGAATTTCTTGAATGACTTTATGGAAGGACAAGCACCTTTACTGAACCGTGTGCCTCCCGTCCATCCGCAACGGCAAATGCCTCTCCAATCTCATCAAGTGGAAAGCGGTGGGTAATGAGCGGCGCGGGATCGAGTTTGCCGGCTCCCATCAA
This sequence comes from Candidatus Poribacteria bacterium, assembly GCA_965204355.1. Taxonomy (GTDB): domain Bacteria; phylum Poribacteria; class WGA-4E; order WGA-4E; family PCPOR2b; genus PCPOR2b. The sequence goes on along the minus strand of OZ241983.1, from coordinate 3,340,943 downwards.
GTTCAAGGCGATCTGGAATTCTTTCTCTCCACCACGGCGTCCGTAGCAGAAAGCCCACGTAACCGTCAATTCACGACTACGTGCGTAGCGGGCATCGAGTGTAAAGGGAGCCACATGACCGCCGACCATGCAGATTTTTCCCCGTTTGGCAGCAATTTCAGTTGCCTGCTGCAGCGTGTTTGACCGGCCGCCCACCGCTTCAAAGACAACGGTTGCACCTCTGCCCTTGGTCCACCTCTTAACCTCCTCCACCGGATCCGTCGTGTCGACGTTTATTGGAATCGCGCCAATTGCCTCTTGTGCAATCTGCAATGGCTCATCGGGTTTACCCAAAATAGCGATCGATCCCGCCCCTGCCAAATGTGCCATCTGTGCGATAGTCAGTCCGATAGGGCCGCTGCCAATCACGGCGACCTGGTCACCAAGTTTCACCGGCACCATCGACAATGCGTGCACAGCTACGGCGTAGACTTCAGCTAGCGCACCAGCCTCAAAAGAGACGGTGTCCGGAAGGGCATAGACGTTATCCTCAGGGGCTACCATGTATTCGGCAAATCCACCGGCGCGGGCGGTCCCACCGATATGGAGCAATTCAGAACAGATATTATAGTTTCCGCTAAGACATTCGGGACACTCGTTACAGGGGATGGTCGGCTCGACAGCGACGCGGGCCCCTACCTTGTGTTTGACATCTCCCGATCCGAGGGCAACTACTTGACCGGTCAATTCATGTCCCGCGGTGCGAGGCGAGAGCGGCTTTGGGTTTACTGCATGGTAGCCGTGCAGATCGCTGCCACAGATACCTGTCGCTGCTACGTGAACTAGCACTTCACCTTGCCGCGGAACTGGATCGGGCAGTATCTCAAGTCGTATATCTTTCCCGCCATAGAATCGTGCGGCTTTCATTGCATCCTCCGGAGTTAGCTGATTTTCGTGAAAATGGATTTACCATAGATGGAGCCCCTGCCGGTTCCTCATAAACGGAAGTCTTCGACATAGCACAGTAAACGAAAATGCTTGACAGATATAGAAGGATTAAATAAAATCCCAATAATCTCTTTCTGGATTATCACCTTACTAATACGACAGGCTTCTGGGGTAACGAGGAACAGAATGGATTCAACACAGTCGAACCTATATGTATATGTTTCCATCGCAGGCGAAAACAGAATTTCGATCTTCAAGATGTCGTCCGAAACAGGGGCACTTACCCCCCACGGGGAGGTCGGGGTTTACAGTCCTCCCAGCATACTTTCTGTCCATCCGAGACTGGATGTCCTCTACGCTGCAATTCGAGCCACCGGAGATATTCTCAGCTTCCGAATTGACCGAGGCACTGGTCAGCTTGAGCGTATCGACACAACGGTGACAGGTTGGGAGGATCCAGCATATCTTGAGATCGATAAGACAGGTAACTATTTAATAACGCCCTACTATGTTCCCGGTAAAGTAACGGTCTACCAGCTTCGGGAGGATGGGACGCTTCAGAGCGAACCGAGCGATACACATTCGACCGGCGAACACGCACATGGAGTCGCCATCGATCCATCAAACAGATTTGTATTCGTGTCCCACACGTGTCCTACCAATTCGATCTTCCAATTCCAGTTTGACTCCAGTGCTGGCACCCTCTCGCCCAACGCTCCTGCCCAAGTTATCCCTGAAAGCGAAGATGGTCCACGTCACATCTGTTTCCACCCCAACCAACCCGTCGTCTATGCGGACAACGAGCAGGGCAGCAGCGTGACTGCCTATAAATTCAGTGCTTTCGATGGTACACTTCGCGCATTTCAAACGCTCCCAACGCTGCCTGAAGGTTACGATAACAGCAATTCCTGTGCTCGCTTGGAAATACATCCGTCAGGGAAATTTCTATATGCTGCAAATCGCGGTCATGACAGTATTGCCGGTTATGCAACCAACCCCGATGGCTCGCTGACATCTATCGGTTATTTTCCAACGGAAAAGACCCCGCGTTCTTTCAGGATTGACCCTAATGGTAAATTTCTGATTAGTGCTGGCGAGTCTGCAGACCGGCTAGCCCTGTATCGAGTTGATGTGGATGCCGGTTATCTCTATCCTTTGGAAACTTATGATGTAGGCAATATGCCGTGGTGGGTGCTTATTGTGCAAGGGGTAGGTTAGCTGTCAAACCGCTCGGATTTTACACCCGTCGGGAGAGGTGCGTTACCCGTGAATCGAGAGGCACGGATAGTAGATTCAGAACAGGGCAGCCTCGTATAGTTGATGATAGCGGTCTTCAATTTCCGATCGGTTCAGCCGGCGTTGACGGTTCAGACTAAAATCTTCAACGTTGAACGAAGCAATCACCGTTCCGTAGATAATGGCTTTTCGTATTGCTGGCTCGGAGGTCTCCCCAACCGAAGCGAGATACCCCAAAAATCCGCCAGCGAAACTGTCGCCTGCTCCGGTGGGATCCGACACTGATTCTAATGGATAGGCGGGCGCAGCAAAGAACGTAGAATCGGTTAGGGTAATCGCTCCGTGCTCCCCCTTTTTGATCACAACCCGATCTGGACCGAAGGTGAGAATCTGTTTCCCAGCGCGGATTAGATTGCTTTCTCCGGTCAATAGGCGAGCTTCTCCGTCATTCAGGATTAAGATGTCTACCTCGCTCAAAGTCTGCATCAGCGCGTCAAGACTGTTATTGATCCAGAGGTTCATCGTATCGGATACGATTAATTTTGGGGTGGCTGCCTGCCGAAGTACATTCAACTGTAATTCAGGATTGATGTTAGCTAAAAAAACGTAGGGGGTATCTTTATACGTTTCCGGCAGTTTTGGATCGAAGTCACCGTAGACATTCAGATCAGTAAAGAGCGTCGTTGCAGCGTTGAGATCGCTGGTGTAGTCACCGCCCCACCGGAAGGTTTTGCCACCTTGGATCTGTTCCAACCCCTCAAGTCCAATCCCTCGCGCTTCCAAGAAATTGAGATGCTCTTGGGGAAAATCATCTCCGACAACAGCGACCAACCGGATAGAATCATAGAAGAAACTCGCCGCCGTCGAAAAGTAGATAGCCGATCCACCCAGTGCGTTTTCGACTGTGCCGGCGTGGGTCTTGACATCGTCCAACCCGACAGATCCAACGACTAAAATACTCATGAATCAACCTCGCAACCAGATCTGGTATGAACTGGGTTAGCATGTGAAAGTGGATTTAAGAAGGAAAGGGTCCCTGACGGTTTTTGTTTTCACGTAGTGCTGTGATGACACGCCGACCGCGGCGAACCAAGATAGCAACAAGGACGACGACCAACACCACTTGCAGTATCTGAAGGAGTTTTAGGGTTCCGCCAGATAATGCTTGTTGGTTGGAGGCGAACATCCAGATTGGTATGAGCAAAATCGCCGATATAAGTAGAATGATGCTTTCCCAGAGATCCGAATTTTTCATGAGTCAATCCCTTTGCATTAAGTACCCATCGTCCAAGAATTAAGATAGGTCTCCTGTTCGTCGGTCAATTCATCAATTGCAACACCGAGCGCTTGTAGCTTTAGCACTGCGATAGAGTCGTCTAGTTCGTCCGGCACGTCATAGACGCGGTTTTCCATCTGTGCATGGTTTTTAACAACATACTCCGCAGACAATGCCTGATTAGCAAAACTCATATCCATGACGCTAGCGGGATGTCCTTCCGCAGCAGCGAGATTGATAAGTCTTCCTTCACCGAGGAGGTATAGCTTGCGCCCCTCCTCAAGGACGTATTCCTCGACTAGCTCCCTTGTTGTTCTCACCTCAATGCTTAAATCCTTGAGATCCGGGATATTAATTTCAATGTTGAAATGCCCAGAATTACAGATAATCGCTCCATCCTTCATCGCCTCAAAATGCTCACGGCGCAAGACATGCATATTGCCTGTCAGCGTAACGACAACATCTGCTTCAGCGACAGCTTGAATCATTGGCAAAACGCGGAACCCATCCATTACCGCTTCCAATGCGTTCAACGGATCGACCTCCGTGACGATGACATTTGCGCCTAGACCACGCGCTCGGTCAGCAAAACCCCGACCGCACCAACCGTACCCTGCAACAACGACGGTAGTTCCAGCGATGAGTAGATTGGTCGCACGAATGATTCCGTCCAGCGTGCTTTGTCCAGTCCCGTAGCGATTATCAAAAAAGTGCTTGGTTTTGGCATCGTTCACAGCGATGATTGGATACCTGAGGACACCTTCGGACGCCATACTCTTGAGGCGGATAACCCCCGTTGTTGTCTCTTCTGTTCCGGCAAACACGCTTTCCAGATAGGAAGGATTTGTATCCTCAGCGTGCAGCCGAGAGACCAGATCCGCACCATCATCCATGGTGATTGCCGGCTTGAAGTTGACTGCTTCATCAATATGTTGGTAATAGGTGTCAGTGTCTTCCCCTTTAATTGCAAAAATGGGGATTCCATCGTGAGCCACAAGCGAGGCGGCAACATCGTCCTGTGTACTGAGCGGGTTAGAAGCACATAGCAGTACTTCGGCCCCACCTGCTTTCAGCGCTCGGGCTAGGTTCGCCGTTTCCGTCGTAACATGCAAACAAGCAGAAATCCGCACACCTTCGAGTGGACGTTCCTCCTCAAACCGTTGACGAATCAGACGTAGAACAGGCATGAAACGGTCTGCCCAGTCAATCCGCCGCTTTCCATCGTCAGCGAGACTTCGGTCTTTGATGTCGTAATTCATATCTTCGCCTCCTACACGCCTGCCTCAGACTTCAGCAAATCTGCATAGTCCGTTAATTCCCATGTGAAGCCCGGTTCCTCCCGTCCGAAATGCCCATAAGCGGCTGTCGCTGAGTAAATCGGTCTTCGGAGTTCAAGGCGTTCGATAATCCCGGCTGGCGTCAGATCGAAATGTTTCTCCACAAGCTGCGTCAGTTTTTCATTGGGGACCGTACCTGTACCAAATGTATCAAGCATGATTGAGATCGGTTGAACGACACCGATTGCATAAGAGAGTTGGACTTCACATCGATCCGCCAATCCGGCGGCGACAATGTTTTTCGCAACATGCCTTGCAGCATAGGCAGCGCTCCGATCCACTTTCGTCGGATCCTTGCCAGAGAATGCCCCACCGCCGTGCCGTCCCATACCTCCGTAAGTATCTGCAATAATCTTTCGCCCCGTTAATCCGCAATCGCCCTGTGGTCCGCCGACAACAAAACGCCCTGTCGGATTGACATGGTAAGTGATATCGGACTGCTTTTGGCGCAGTTCTTCAGGAATAGTGGGTTTGATAATTTCTTCGATAACTGCTTCTCTCAGTTCGTCACTCGTAACCTCTGGCGCATGCTGGGTCGAAATCACGACGGTATTAACACGCACGGGTTGACCGTCGGCGTATTCAACTGTTACCTGCGACTTCCCGTCAGGTCTTAGGAAGTCCAATATACCCTCTTTCCGCGCCTGTGCAAGCCGGTGTGTTAGCTTATGCGCCAGTATGATCGGCATCGGCATTAGTTCGACAGTTTCACGGCAGGCATAGCCAAACATCATCCCTTGATCGCCGGCACCCAACCGATCCACCCCCATCGCGATATCGGGCGATTGCTCATCAATGGCAGTCAACAGCGCACAATGCTCATAGTCAAACCCATAGGTTGCTTTAACATAGCCGACCTGTTGGATAGTTTGACGGACCAGTGCGGGAATATCAATGAAATTGGCAGAGGTTGTCATTTCACCGGTGATTAGTGCGAGCCCCGTTGTTACCAAGGTTTCGCAGGCGACACGTCCCATCGGATCTTCTTTCATGACCGCGTCGAGCACAGCGTCAGAGATCTGATCTGCAAGTTTATCTGGGTGTCCTTCGGTTACAGATTCAGAAGTAAATACATAGTTTTGAGCCAATTGAGTTTCTCCTAGTTTAATGCCTTCATGCTCTGAAAAAGGGAATAAATCGGGACAAAGATTCGAACTACTATTGTACACGCAAATCTTATCCTGAGCCCGACTAAGAAACCCTCTCAGTATATGAAAAATTTTTCAAAGCCCCTGTTTTTAAGCAGCGCAAACCTTTAAGCCAACTACGGCTAATGTTTGCCCATACTAAACACATATTTTTGCCTCTCCGATCAGGCAGCATGAGCAATCCTTATTAGTCATCAGGGATTGCCGATAACTTGCCCGGGGGCTGCTGGGGTTAGTACCCAATCATCAACCCTTGAGGAAGTTTGCTAATTCAGCAGGCACCGTCTTAGGGGTATAGCTTAGCGCCCAGACGGATTAGCATGAGGCGTGATACGCAGTAAGCACCAACAAACGCGCATTACGGGAAAGAGGTGAAAACCATTTGTCGCTAGCCATGAACAGCTTTAAGCAACAGGGGAAAGATAAGGGTAAGGTGTTAGATATATATAAGAAAAATATTGCGCTATCACGTAACCTGTGCACAGTCAACCAACCCAGTCATTAATGAGATATGAGGCGTAGGAAGGGGACCGATTACATCTCACGCCTCACACGAAACGACAGATTGTCATCACCAAAATTTTTCTGACGGTTGTGCGATAGCAATTTGTAATTTGGGTTATTGCGAAAGGGTTAGATAGCAAGCAAACGCTCAATTTAAAACAGAGGGCAATCTATCCTTCCTGAACGCAGACGCGTTACTATGCTTCGGAGGTATCTTCCTCAGCAGCTTCTCCTGCGTCTTCTTCAGAACCCGATCTATTTAGTTCTTCCTTTAGTAATCCTCCAAAGGCTGTTAACTCTTCCCGGTCTTTTTCTTGAGCCTGGGAGCGTTCTTCCTGTTCTTGTTCATATTGAGTGATGGTTGCGCGATCCTGCTCAGCTTGCGCAGCTTTTAAGGACAAACCAATTCGACGTTCAGTCGGATCTAGATGAATCACTTTCAGATCCAATTCCTGGCTGACCGAAACAATGTCTTCTGGCTTTTCAATGCGCTGTTCAGCCAATTCAGAGATATGGATTAGCCCTTCAATATCATCTTCGAGTTGTGCAAAGACACCGAAACTGGTAATGTTGACCACCTTACCGCGGACGACAGATCCAATTTTGTACTTATTGGGAACTTCAATCCATGGGTCGGGCTCAATCTGCTTCAGACCTAAAGAAATCTTCTGTTGTGCTGGATCAATGCTTAAAACCATGACCTCAACTTCATCACCTTCCTTGAGGACCTCGCGAGGATCAACAATTCGCTTGAGCCAAGAAAGATCGGAGATATGGATTAACCCATCAATTCCCTCTTCAATCTCGACGAAGGCACCAAAATTGGTCAGATTGCGCACCCGTCCTGTGAGTTTAGTACCAACAGGATATTTGGTCTCCAAAAGCTCCCAAGGATTGGGGTGCAGCTGCTTCAATCCGAGCGATAGCTTCTGATTGCCCTTGTCGATATCAAGAACGACAGCGTCAATGACGTCGTCTTTTGCGACGACCTTTGATGGCGCAATATTTCGGCGTGTCCACGACATCTCTGATATATGGATGAGCCCTTCAACTCCCTCTTCCAACTCCAGAAATGCTCCGTAATTGACAATACCTACCACTTTTCCTGTAACGGTTGAGCCGATAGGGTATTTATTTTCAACCGATTCCCACGGATCCAGCGTCTTCTGCTTTAATCCGAGAGAGACCTTCTCCGTATCCCGGTCAACAGAGATAACCATCACCTCTATCTCATCTCCCACCGCGACCACCTCGGATGGATGATTCACTCGACGCCACGACATATCCGTTTTGTGGAGCAATCCATCAATACCACCGAGATCAACAAATGCACCAAAGGTTGTGATACTCTTGACAACCCCGGACCGAATTTGGTTGTTTTCAATATTCTCAAAGAGAGCGGTCTTTTGCGCTGCCAACTCCTCTTCGAGAATGACACGGCGTGACAAGACAATATTGCGGCGACGCTTACTCAGTTTAACGACTTTCGCCTCGAGTGTCTGGCCGATATATTGTTCAAAATCTTGTGGGGGGCGCAATTCGATCTGCGACGCCGGGAGGAAAGCGCGTAACTTACCGAGGTCTATCTGCAGCCCACCTTTAATGCGCTGCACAACGGTTCCAGCCACAACCCGTCCCGCTTCGTAAGCCTCAGTAATCTCGTCCCAAACCAGCTTCTGGTCAGCAATCTCCTTGGATAAGACAAGCTGACCTTCGGAATCTTCTCTTCGGACGATATACACATCGATTTGGTCACCCACGTTTACAGAAGGTGTCCTCTCGTTGCCAATTGGAAATTCAGATACCGGTATATACCCCTCTGACTTGAACCCAATATCAACCATAACTTCGTCATGATCGACATTGATCACCGTTCCCTTGACAATTTCGCCTTCGGAGAAAGCTCTAAGAGAATTATCATAAGCCTCTTCAAGGGATTCGATTTCCGTAAGCTCCGGTGTTGCGTCCGGCGCGTCGGCGTTTGCCTCGACTGTTGTCGTCTCATCAACAGAGGAAGTCTCATCGGGCGGTTCGGCGTCGCCCGATTCAGCTTCGGATCGAGGAACTTCCTCGCCACTTTCCCCGGTCTCCTCCGTTGGTTGTGCCCCCTGTTCCTCGTCTTGTCGCGGATCTGCTTCTGCAGGTTGCTCCTCGGACTGAGTGTCGTCGTCACTCACTGGAGAGGAGTCCAACTCCTCCTCAGTCTCAGCTGCGTCAGTAGCTTCCACTTCGACTGTGGGCTGATCTGTTGTTTCCTGTTCCTTTTTTGAATCCTGGTTCATCACGTGACTGGCTCTATTCAAAACTCAATAACGGCACTAGATTTGATAGATTTAATTCACCAGCTCCTCCTTTTCTAAGGTCACCAACGACCTGTATGGGTTAAACTTTTGGCACAGGTTAAACATATATAGTATAGCACAAATACGCAGAAAGACGCAACGGAATTTCTAAATAGATATTTTTTCATTGCAGAGGGGATAAATGTGCGCTAAAATTTCAGTGAGTGCTATCCGCAGCAATCTCCGTTTCCCGTGGAGTTTTATCTGACTAAGTAACGGCTTGGAAGCCTGTCTATGACTATGCCAATCAGTAACATACATACAAAAAAACGTGTAATTATCGTCGGTGGCGGAGTCATCGGACTCGGCATCGGTTGGCAGCTAGCAAAAGCAGGTTGCACTGTCTCAATCTATGAACGCAATCAAGCTGGACGTGCTGCGTCTTGGGCAGCTGCAGGGATGTTAGCACCGCACGCGGAGGTCCACTTTGAGGAACGTGAACTCCTTCGATTGGGTGTTCAGAGTTGTCGGATGTATCCTGACTGGGTCGCCGAGTTAGAGACTGATAGCCAGATGAACGCTGGCTACCGAGCAGAAGGCACACTCATTGTCGGGGTAGATCGGGACGATGCACGCGAGTTGGAACACCTCTACGAATCTCAAAAACTCTTGGATCTGAAAGTGGAGTGGATCACTGGCATAGAGGCGCGTGAAATAGAGCCGCTACTCTCTCCTAAGATTACCGCAGCGATTTGGAGCAAGGATGATCATCAAGTTGACAACCGGGCGATGGTTGAAGCGCTGATTGAGGCATTTCGCCGAGCGGACGGCACGTTGCACGAAGAAACACCTGTTGATAAAATTGAGATCGTCAACGGAAAAGCAGAAGGGATTTGGATCAAAGGGACTTTAGAAGAAGCTGATGTCATTGTGTTGGCGGCAGGATGCTGGTCGAGCGATATTAATGGCTTACCTAAAGCGGTGCAGCCCCCTGTCCGTCCGGTTAAGGGGCAGATGCTCGCGTTGCAGATGGAGGAAGGAATTGTTCTGGAGAAGGTCATCCGTGCACCGCGTGCCAAGTATCCGACGGATGTCTATTTGGTCCCAAAGGACGATGGGCGCTTGGTGATCGGCGCGACGAGTGAAGAGATGGGATTCGACACGCGATTGACAGCGGGTGGCTTATTTGAACTTCTTCGAGGTACTTGGGAAGCTGTTCCGGGAATATATGACCTTCCTGTTATTGAGACTTGGGCGGGTCTGCGTCCCGGTAGTCGAGATAACGCGCCGATTCTGGGCGAGACGGGCGTTGAAAATCTCATCATGGCGACGGGTCACTACCGTAACGGCATCCTGCTTACTCCCATCACCGCCCGTGAGATTGCTGCACTTATCTTAACCGGTGAAACTTCGGAAAACATCGCACATTTTCAACTGTCTCGGTTTTAATAATCAGAGAGGGAAGACATGAACATAAAAGTGAACGGCGAAACCAAAGAAGTTTCACCGGGATTAACCCTCCATCAGTTGCTTTCAGATCTGGAAATAGACCCCTCCCGACCGGGGATTGCCGTCGCAATTGACCAAGAAGTGATCCCTAGAACACAATGGGCGGAAGTCGAAATTCAACCGGACAGCGAAATCGAGATTATTCGGGCGGCACAAGGGGGATAGACGCTCAACCGTACATGAGGAAGTTATGGAAGTCTTGGAAAAAGGGAATCATCTAATAATTTGGGGAGATGCACTCGAAGCCTTGTCTAGCACAATCCCTGATGATTCAGTAGACTTAATTTTTGCAGACCCTCCCTACAACATCGGTAAGAATTTCAATGGCAGAAAAGATAAGTGGATTTCCGAAGAAGCGTACCTCCAATGGTGCTATAAGTGGATTGATCTTTGCCTCCGCAAACTGAAAAACAAAGGTAGTTTCTATCTCATGGCTGCCACCCAGAATATGCCCTTCTTTGACATCTATCTTCGGGACAAAATCTGCATCCTTTCCCGTATTGTATGGTCGTACGATAGTTCGGGGGTCCAAGCCAAAAAATATTACGGTTCTCTATATGAACCCATCCTTTTTTGTGTAAAAGATAAACAACAATACACTTTCAACGCAGATGATATCCTTGTTGAGGCAAAGACAGGGGCAAAGCGCAAATTAATCGATTACCGAAAGCCTGTCCCCACGCAATACAGTTCAAGAAAAGTTCCGGGGAATGTTTGGGAATTTCCACGTGTCCGCTACAGGATGGATGAGTACGAAAAACATCCTACCCAGAAGCCTACTGCGCTGCTTGAACGAATTGTTCGCGGAAGCTCAAACCCCGGGGACCTCGTTTTAGATCCTTTCGCTGGGACATTCACAACATCTTTTGTTGCAAAAAAATTGGGGCGTCGATCAATTGGGATAGAGATAGAGGAAGATTACGTCAAAATTGGGTTGAGAAGGCTTTAAATAATGATAAAAGAACGAAAAAGAGGAAAAAGATGGAAGGACTCAAAATTGGTGATACCGTTTATAAATCGCGACTGCTAATCGGCACCGCCGGTTACCCCAATTTCGACCTGATGATGCGGTCACTTGAAGCGAGCGGTGCAGAAATTGCCACCGTTGCCATGCGCCGGGTGAAACTCAGCGATGCTTCCGGGGAAAATCTGTTCAACCTGCTCCGCGAGAAGGGATATACAATTTTGCCAAATACCTCAGGCTGCTTCACGGCAAAGGATGCCGTGTTGACAGCGCAACTCGCACGTGAGGCACTCGAAACCTCGCTCATCAAGTTAGAGGTCATTGGCGACGACGAGACCCTGTTTCCCGATGTTGAGCAGCTGTTACCCGCAGCCACAACGTTGGTCAAAGATGGGTTCACCGTGATGCCCTACTGCAACGATGATCCGATTACCTGTAAGAAGTTGGAAGACATCGGGTGTGCAACAGTTATGCCGTTGGGTGCACCTATTGGATCGGGTATGGGTATTCGCAATCCGTACAATATCCAGATTATCCGCGACACTGTCAGCGTCCCTGTGATCGTTGATGCGGGGGTCGGGACCGCCTCCGACGCAGCGATAGCGATGGAACTTGGCTGCGACGGCGTCCTCCTCAGTACAGCGGTTGCCAAAGCGCGTCAACCGGTCATGATGGCAAGCGCTATGCGGAAGGCGGTCGAGGCGGGCAGAGAGGCATTTCTGGCAGGACGGATTCCGAGAAAACTCTACGCGACAGCATCAAGCCCTTTGGAAGGTATGATTGGTCAAACTGAATAAGGCAAATTTTAAGAGATGCTCTCATGCAAGATAGTCGTACATCGTCCGAAAACCGACAGGTTGAAGCCGTAGGACAAACACCGGAAACAGAAACATTTAAGGAATTGCGACAACTTGCCGAGGGTGGAGATCTTGCCGCTCAGAATAATCTCGGCTGGATGTATCAAAATGGCAAAGGTGTCCCACAAGACGATGTGAAGGCAGTAAAGTGGTATCGTAAAGCTGCTGAAGGTGATTATGCCATAGCCCAAGATAATTTAGGTTGGATGTATCAGCACGGCAGAGGGGTCCCGCAAGACGATACAGAAGCGGTCAAATGGTATCGCAAAGCCGCTGAGGGGGGCAATCTCACAAAAGCCCAAGACAACTTAGGCTGGATGTATCAGCACGGCAGGGGTGTCCCGCAAAGTGATGCGGAGGCGGTCAGGTGGTATCGAAAAGCCGCTGAGGGTGGTTATTCGGCAGCTCAAGATAATTTGGGTTGGATGTATCAAAACGTTAGAGGCAGTGGAGGCAAGTAACGGACCATGCAAATATTCCGAAAGCTATTTGAGAGATTTCCAGATGCAGAATCTTTATTAACTGTTGAGGCAGAAGAACTGGCCGGACACCTCTTAATCTCTTTAGAGGACAGTCAGAACATAATTCCGGAGAATGTCATATCATTCGATTCCATGTTAAGGTTCTTCGAAGAAATGCCAAGAGAGAAATGTCGAGTCATGCGCCAAAAATACCCCCCTGAATACGACAATAAAATTCTCTTTGCACTCAGGGAAACTTGGCAGTGGTTGGAACGTGAAGGGCTTGTTACCCCAAGGCCAACTAACTTGTCAGGCGAACGGTCCGTAGGTTTGGTAACCACATATTTCGTTAGTAGACGAGGCAAAAACATCAAAACGAACAAGGACTTAGAAACTTATCGCAAAGCAGCTCACTTACCACAACCCCAACTTCATTCTATAATCGCTCAAAAGGTGTGGCCGATGTTCTTACGAGGCGACTATGATATTGCTGTTCTTCAAGGGTTCAAAGAAGTTGAAATCGCTGTCCGCAAAGCCGGGGGCTATGACAACACGGATTATGGGGTTCATCTGATGCGTATAGCATTTAATATCGAGACAGGTAATTTAACTGATCCCGATCAACCGAAAGCAGAAAAAGAGGCTCGATTAGCCTTATTTGCCGGAGCAATTGGATCCTATAAAAATCCTCTCAGTCACCGAGAAGTTGATGTTACCGCAGAGGAAGCAGTTGAAATGATAATTTTGGCAAGTCATTTGTTGCGGATTGTTGATTCACGCAAACAGACGTGAAAACTCCCAACTGAAGGCAAGTCTAGGATAACAATCGTTACCCCCTCTGAAGTGGGAAATCCTTATGCAAAATAGACGCAATTCAGCAGAAGAGGAACAGTGGAAAAGAGAAGTCAGAAAACGCGATGGAAATGCTTGCCGCCGATGTGGATTTGATACCAATCTTCAAGTTCATCACATCAAACCGTATATCAAATACCCTGAATTGAGGACTGAACTTGATAACGGCTTGACACTATGTGGAAACTGTCATACTTTGATAACGGGTAGAGAAGAAACCACCGATCTTCTAAAGTTTATTGAGGAACTTCCTTATTCACGGGATGAGCAGATAGTTGAACGCCTAATGACAATGATGTCTGAACAACTCAAGACACTCAATGACAGATTTACTGAATTGACATATAGGAAAGCAGAGGTGCCGCAAGAGAACGATGAATTTACCGAATTGACGCATAGAGAAGCAGAAAGGTTAGAATTAGAAGCAGAGGAAAAACTCAAAGAAGCCGAAAGACTTAGACGGGAAGCGGATGAAGCGGTAAAAAAACGCCGACGCGAGGCAGAGGAAAAACGTCAACGGGAGGCGGAGGAGCAACAACGACGCACAGCAGAGAAAAAACGCCTAGCAACCAAACGACCAATTGCTACCTTTTCTCACGAGGCTAGGGTCAGTTCGGTAGCGTATTCGCCAACTGGAGATATGATTGCATCGGGAGCAGACGATGGAACGATAAAACTGTGGTCAATTAAGACAGGGCGAAAGATAGTTGCATTTGAAGGACACGGCAAGCGAGTATATTCAGTAGCGTATTCACCAACTGGAGATATGATTGCATCAGGAGCAGACGATGGCACTATCAAATTGTGGTCAATTGAGGCAGACCGTGAGATAATTACATTTGAGAAACCCAAAGGTCGGGTTTGGTGGATGACCTTTTCGCCAACTGGGGATACGATTGCTCTGCTTGCAGGAAGTACCGGCAAACTTTGGTCAATTAAGACAAGACAGGACATAGCTAGATTTGAGGGATACAGATATTCTGTCTGGCCTGTGGCCTTTTCGCCAACTGGAGATATGATTGCATCAGGAGCAGACGATGGAACGATAAAACTGTGGTCAATTGAAACAGGACAGGAAATATCCTCATTTTATAAACATAAGGATCGGGTTTGCTGTGTAGCGTATTCACCAACTGGAGATATGATTGCATCAGGGGCAAACGATGGAACGATAAAACTGTGGTCAATTGAAACAGGGCAGGAAATGGCTACATTTTATGGACACCAAGATCAGATCTGGTGGGTAGAATTTTTATCAACTAGAGATATGATTGCATCTCGATCAGAGGATGATACTGTCAAACTTTGGTCAATTAAGACAGGACAGGAGGTAGTTACATTTAACGGATACCAAGATTTGGGCTGGGACGTAGCTATTTCGCCAATTGGAGATGTGATTGCTTGGGGCACTAATGACTATGTCGTTAAACTTTGGTCGGTTGAAGCTGGACAGGAGATAGCTACATTTGAGAGACATAAGGGTTGGATTTGCTCTATAGCATATTCGCCAACTGGAGATGTGATTGCATCGGGGGCGATTGATGGAACCATCAAATTGTGGGACATTTCCCCGTGGTCTGCCTCCAAGTGGCATAATATTCCCGCTAGCGAGCAGATGCAATTCAACAATCTATTCTGAGGTTGTTATCATAAAACGGTCCTCGCCCCTGATCGAAGAATCAATACAAGTCTACTCCCACTTCCGAATATCGACAAAATGCCCCGCAATCGCAGCGCCTGCAGCCATCTGCGGACTGACGAGATGCGTCCTTCCACCCTTGCCCTGTCTGCCCTCAAAGTTCCGGTTTGATGTACTCGCACACCGCTCACCCGGCATCAGGATATCCGGGTTCATGCCGAGACACATACTACAACCCGACTCACGCCACTCAAAGCCTGCTTCACGGAAAATCTCGTCCAAGCCTTCCGCTTCCGCCTGCCGCTTGACCGCCTGTGATCCCGGCACGACGAGCGCGTTCACCGTGGGAGCAACCTTTTTTCCCTTAGCAACCTCAGCAGCAACACGGAGATCATCAATCCGAGAATTGGTGCAACTCCCGATAAACACCTTATCGATCTGAATATCCTCAATCGGGGTTAGAGGCTTCAGGGCCATATACTCCAATGCGTGCTCGGTTGCGCGTTTCTGATCTTGTGACGGCAGCTGATCCGGATCAGGCACCTGCCCTGTGACCTCGGTGACCATCCCGGGATTGGTTCCCCATGTAACTTGCGGTGCGAGCGTTGCAGCGTCAATCGCAATTGATTTGTCATAGACAGCTCCTTCGTCGGTCGGCAGCAGTTTCCATTTTTCGACCGCACGATCAAACGTCTCACCCTGTGGACAGAATTCACGACCCGCGAGATATTCGTAGGTCTTGTCATCGGGCGCAATCATGCCGGCACGGGCCCCCGCTTCGATCGACATATTGCAAACCGTCATCCGCTCCTCAACGCTCAACGCCCGAATAGCAGAGCCGGTGTATTCAACCACTGAGCCGGTGCCGCCAGCCGTTCCGATCCTGCCGATAATTCCCAGAATGATGTCTTTTGCGGTAACGCCGCGTCCGAGCTTCCCATCGACCTCAATCTTGAAGGTCTGTGGACGCTGCTGCAAGAGACACTGGGTCGCCAAGACATGTTCCACTTCACTGGTCCCGATGCCGATGGCGAGTGCGCCGAGGGCACCGTGTGTGGAGGTGTGACTGTCGCCGCAAACAATCGTTTGCCCCGGCTGGGTGATACCAAGTTCAGGACCAATCACATGCACGATGCCCTGATTGGGACTATGCAAGTCATACAGGGTGATACCAGTTTCGGCGCAATTGTGTGCCAATACCTCCATCTGCTTGGCAGCAATTTCATCTTGGATTGGGAGGGTTCGATTCGTGGTTGGCACATTGTGATCCATAGTCGCAAAAGTGAGATCCGGGCGACGTACCTTTCGTCCCGCGAGACGGAGTCCCTCAAACGCCTGTGCAGAGGTAATTTCGTGAACAAGGTGGGTGTCAATATACAGGATTGTGGTTTCGCCCGGTATTTCGTGGACGATGTGTGCATCCCAAATTTTTTCAAACATCGTTTTCGGTGTCATCTATCTCTCCTACGTATCAATAGCTTATAAAATGTGTTTTAATTTCGATATTATTTAGTATACCCCATTACTCGTCTCCCGTGCAATATCATAAGCATATATAAACAAGCAGACTCGCAGATCAACAAGATAAACTTTCGGGAAGCTTCAGATTCTGGGAATTTCCTCCTGCCGCCCCCCCTAGGGCTATTTATGGTGAACTTTAGAATTACTTGAACACTCTGTGCCGGCGAGGGTTCCTAAGCACACCGCATAGGCGCAGTTACAAACAGCGCCTACCAAACAGGGGGAGCGAAAGTGTCTACATATTTTGATAATTCACTATAGTTTTAGGCTTTTTACCCATTTTGTTTGAAAAGTCGGGGTCGGGAAGTCGCTCCTAGAGCGAAGTGTCGGGATTGGGAAATCCCTCCCACAGAAAAACTAAATGGCCCTACCGCCATCCCCGTTCATACTTGTCCAATATTGTCGATTATGATAAAATGGGGAATATAGGAATAAACCTGCTTCTTGATAACCGGTAATGAGACTGGCGAGCGTGAAACGAGGAACTTCATGACAAAGATTGGTATAGCGAGTATTGATATAACCCCCCAGCAGCCTGTCTGGCTAACGGGCTATGGGAACCGTGATCACAAGTCGGAAGGCGTCTATCAGTCGCTCATCGCCGGGGCTATCTCGATCGCTGGCGAGACGGATGAGGCACTGATCCTGACCGCAGATCTCATCGGATATGACCTTGCTTATGCAGCGGCTACAAAGCACCGGATTGCAGAATCCACGGGATTGCTACCGCATCAGGTCATTCTAACGGCAACACATACACATTGTGCCCCGTTCTTCTATCCGATGGCGATGCCGGGTGAGGTTGAGGGGACGTATGCGGAGTTTCTCCTGAACCAACTCGTTCAGGTTGCAGTTTCAGCGAAAAATCGACAGGTCGAAGGAACAGTTGCATTTTCGAGAGGGCGCTCTGAATTTGGCGTCAGTCGCCGCCTGCCCGATGGGAAGGGAGGTGTGCTGTTTGCCCCCAATCCGGATGGTCCGATGGATCGGGATCTGGATACATTGTGGTTCAGTAACGCATCCGGAGAATTGATCGGCAGCTTAACAATTTTCGGATGCCACCCTACGAGTCGAGGTGGGTATCTGATTGGCGGGGATTATCCCGGCTTTTTGTGCCGTGCGTTGAGCGAACACACAGGCGCCCCGTCATTTTTTTCGACCGGTTGTGCGGGGAATATCCGGCCATGGTTTAAGGGGAAAAATGAAGGGTTTAACACGCCATCCCTCGAAGAACTGGAACTCGCCTCCCAACGAATTGCGACTGAAGTGATGGAATCCCGGCAAGACACAGTCTCAGTAAGCGCTGAAGAGTTGAGCATCACAAGCGAATTTCATCACTTACCCTATGCCGAACTACCGGATGACGCTACGTTCCGCGATAAGGCAGAAAACCACACAAATCCGTTCATCAAACATTGGGCATCAGAAATGCTCAAGCTATCTGAAGCAGGCGGATTGCCCAGTAGTTGTCCGCAAGAGCTTCAGGTATTGCAGTTCAATGAAGAGATACGAGCAATTTTCCTTGGCGGTGAAGTGTTAGCAGAAATAGGTCTACACATCAAAAGCGCGCTCCAGCCTGCGACGACGCTTACAATCGCCTATAGTAACGGCTTGATCGCTTATGTACCAAGTAAGGAGACGTATGATCTCGGCGGATATGAGGTAGATGGCTCACACTTCTACTTTTTGCGTCCCGCCCCATTTGCAAAGGAGATTGAGGATCTGATCGTTGCCAAGACGGTAGACATGGTTCAGAAACTCCAAACGTAGGTATATTAGCTTAGTTGGCTACACAACAGGAGGCGTGGTTTTAGCTTCACAGATCAATTAGGGGAGCTGCCGCGAAGAATCTATGAAGAAACTTACAACGGTAAATTTCATTATTTCGTACCTGATGCTGATTTGTGGCTGCCAGTCGTCGCTCCAACAGGTTTTTGTTGACGCGGGCGAAATTGACAAACAGCTTGTCAACTATGCCCTCCCCGAGAATGGAGGTGTGATTTATGTCTCTCAAAACAATCCCGATCACCCCGCTTCGACCTTGACTAACGGGATCGTTAGCTCCGATAATTGGGATAAAGGTGAGGGCTGGGAGTCGCACTTTGACGGTGAATATGAATATGGGGGATACATGGAGGTCGGAGAGCGTGAACAGTTAGCAACCTTCGGTATGCGAGGATCCGCAACACGAGCACGTCAAGATAGGAACCAGATGGATTACGGAAGCGTCGATTTTTACGGTTCCGGGATAGACAGCACTGGTTCTTCGGCGGTGGGATGGGCTGTTATTCAATTTGCAGAGGAAGAGCTAGTAACCCGTGTTATTGTCCACAGCGTTGATTCAGAGAAGTATCCTGCCAGTCAATACGGCATCAGCGATTTTGCGGTGCAATATTGGACGCCCCACGTCAACGGGTGGAAACACGTTGATCGGATCGGCAAAAAAATTGGAGAGCAACATAACAGTATCCGTAACAACAAGCAGGGACGAGTGGTCGTGCGTTTTAAACCGGTGCGGACGTCGCGGATTCGCTTGCTTATTCGACTGACAAACGACACCGAAACCTACGACAAAAGGCGTTCTGTTGGCTTTGTCCGCGGAATATACAGCCGCATCAGCCTTCGTTCCATGCGTGGAACCATTCGCCTTACCGAAATCGAAATTTATGGACTGGAAAAGAAAGATGAAGCGGCATCAAGGGCATCAAAGCAGGACATAGCTGACGAACAGATGCTTGATTTAATTTTCACGGAAGAGTCGACCGCGTCCATGTCGTCGGATTCCGCTGGATTCACTACCGAGGATTTCCCGTCTGCGGTAGGGGAGGCAGAGGTTAATCCGCAAGCACCTATCGAAGCCGTTATCCGCGGGTATGCAGCCGCTTATACGAACCGCGATCTGCCCGCATTGATGGCAACTATATCACCCAACTATCTGAGAGATAGCGAGAATTACGACCAGTTGCGGAAAAAGATGGCGGAGGTGTTCCGTAGATATACGCAAATTGATTTTTCGCTGGAAAGATTGCATATTCAAGGCAAAACTGGGACAGCGACGGGGGACGCGGATTACGTTGTCATCCTAACTCCAGCTCGACGCTCGCCTTCAACCATCTCAGGCAAGCTGTTTTTCGCACTGACTGAATCAGAACACGGGTGGCAGATTGTACGAATTGACACCCAGGAGCGATGATATGTATTTAAGACACTCGTGTCCGACGCTTCACACTCCGCGACTCCCTTTCGCGATCTCAAGAATCGGAGTCCATCATGCGACACACAGTTTCGTAACCCCAACCTGCAAAAGTTTCATGTCATCCCTCCTAGCAATCATCCTCTGCTTTCTAATCGCGCTTAACGGATGCGGAGGTTCGGCTGCAAACTTTCAGTTATCCCCTGCTGACGCCGAAAAGTTGAATCCGGTTTTGGCAGAACTCCAGTTGAGCTACGATCTGACTTCGACCTTGAGAATACTTCAACTGATTGTGACTATCGAGGAACAGGGGAAAAAAGAAGAGGTCCGAGAGTCTCTTTGGTACAAGAAATCCGAGACAGATGGCGATTTGCTGCACATTCAGGCGATGGGTCCGCTGAACGAACCACGGGTAGTTGCTATTGCCGCACGCAACCAGTTTTTGCTTTATCTGGTCAATGAGGAAGAGGTGATACTTGAACCGTTGGAAGATCAGGTGCTCCAAGAAATTTTTGGGGTAGACCTTCGGGTTTCTGATGTCCGTAGCGCAATTTTTGCAAACCCCTTCCTTGACGGACGCACCCGAGAGTTGTCTTTAGCGCATTCCGGCGCAAAATATGTGGTGACTCGCCCCGGTATCGTCTCCGAACAGATCGAACAGATAACCATCTTTGTGCGTGATGCCGATCCGCAGGTCAGCGATTGGGAAGTACGCGATAGCAGTGGCAACACTATTCAGCGAGCAAAATTCTCAGACTATCGAGAGGTTGGCGGTATATTACGCCCTCACAAGATTGAGATCGCGCGACCTATCGACAACACGAAAGTTATGCTGAAGATTGTAAAACCTGAAATTAACCTCAATATTCCCGATAGTAAGTTTGAATTTGAGCGATTTTTGAAGCAAGGCACGAAGCGACAATTGTTAAAGGAATAGCATGCCAGATTTCGATTTGCGTGTACAGGCACACGCGAAGGTTAACCTGTATCTCGACGTCATTGGAAAACGTCCCGATGGGTATCATGAAATTGAAACGATCTTTCATTCTATCGGACTGCATGACGACATCTACCTCCGTAGACGCACCGACAGGCGGATCACAGTGCACTGCAAACACCCACATGTACCGTCCGACCCACGCAACCTTGCCTATCAAGCTGCCAAGCTGCTACTGGATGATAACCCCAAACTGAACGGTGCCGATATTAGGATTCAGAAACGGATACCAGTCGCAGCAGGACTTGGTGGGGGTAGTGCAGATGCTGCGGCAGTACTCTGTGGAATGAACGTTCTATTTGACCTCGATTTGACACAGACAGATCTAATGAAATTTGGCGGACGACTGGGCGCGGATGTACCGTTTTGTATACTGGGTGGGGCTGCGCTCGGGCGCGGCATTGGTGAAATCTTGACACCGTTACCGCCGTTGGATGAAGCCTGGATCCTGCTTGCAAACCCCGGCTTTGCAGTTTCCACCGCTTGGGTATACCAACAAATCAATTTATCATTGACTCGACCCCAAAAAAATGTTACAATCATGCTCCGTTGTTTGCAGGATGGTGATTTCTCTGACGTCGCGCGCCACCTCTATAACGGCTTAGAAGTACCTGTTCTCTCGAAATACCCCGTTATTGCTGAAATCAAAACGAAACTTAACAAATACCCAGGTAGCTGCGGGGTGCTCATGTCAGGGAGCGGCGCAACGGTGTTTGCGTTCACGCAAAGCGAGGTTCAAGCGAATCTTGCTGCCGCGAATTTCGAGAGCGATTTTGCCTTTTGTAGTGCAACCCCCATGAGTAGCGTCGGAGTGTGTATCTCTTGATGGGCGGTCGCCAAGCGGTAAGGCACGGGTCTTTGGCACCCGCATGCGTAGGTTCGATCCCTACCCGCCCAGCATTTTCATAAGCCGTAGCTATCGTCACAGCTACGGCTTTCTTATGTTTTGGAGGAATAGAACATGCAACAAGTTAGACTTGAAGCTCAGAAACGGGAGGCTTCTGGCAAAGGAGCCGCGCGTGGCATGCGACGTGCAGGGCATATACCTGGCGTCTTGTATGGCCGCAAAAATGAGGTTATCCCTATCCAAATCGATACACGAGGTTTTCAGGATTTTCTGCAGAATTACGGGGAGAACGCTTTTATCAATTTGGAAATCGCGGATCACGGCCCAGAAAATGTTATGGTGAAAGAGATTCAGAGAGATCCGGTAAGTAATCAGCTGCTTCACACTGATCTCCTGCGTATTTCGATGGATGAGCCGATTACGGCCGCGGCGACTATCGTCTTAGTCGGATCTGCTCCGGGCATCCAAGAGGGAGGCATCCTTGAGTTCCCACACCGTCAGTTAACGTTACACTGCCTCCCCACGGTTTTGCCTGAAGAAATCGAGGTCGATATCAGCGAATTGGAGATTGACGATAGGCTTTCAGTGGAAGATATCTCTCTCCCGGAAGAGATTGAAATCCTGGATGACCCGCACACACGGATCGTCGCCGTCGTACCACCAAGGATAGAAGAAGAACCGACGGAAGAGGAGGATCTTGAAGGCGAAGAGGTTGCTGTCGACGAAGATGCAGAACCTGAAGTCATTTCTCGCCGCAGCGATGATGAAGAGGAAGATGAGGAATAGGTATGTCGAAACTTGTCTACGCGTTATCTGCTAGGCTATGATTTCTGATAGGTAACGCGGTTCCTCTGCCTATTCTACAATAGGTCGTCAGAATAAATCATGGTAAGTTAGCCCCGATAGACTTGGCAGAATATAACCCGATTATCGGAACTATTCTACTACAATATTGTAGTTAGGTGCTAAATGGTGCGTCAATTAATTTTATCTGTTGCGATCCTGTTATCGAGTTGTATCAGCTATAGTTTTGCTCAATCCTCACCACTCCGCTTTGTTGATGGAAGCGGTAAGACCCTTTTCCAAGCACAGCTTATTGAGCAGAGTGGTGGACAGTATCTCCCGGTTCAGACCTTGCGGGAAGCATTTGATCCGGGAATGAAGCAACAGTACAGCTCCCTAACAAAGCGATTGACCTTAAATCTGAAAGGGAAGCAGCTGTATCTCCGGATTGAGTCACTATCTGTAAGTGTCGATTCGGACGAAATGAAATTGTCTCTTTCTCAGCCCCCACTGATCATTGATGGACAATTGATGCTTCCCCTCGCATTTTTTACTGATCTTCTCCCCGAAATATACGATTTTGGGGTAACTCATAACCCCCTAATACAGACAATACACATCACTGAAAAAGACGCCCCACTCCCCGATCTTACGCCCACTCCAGTTACGGAGGGACCGGCAAGATTTCTGGTTGTCCTCGATCCTGGACACGGTGGTTCGGATACAGGTTACCTAGGGAGTACAAGGGTAGCAGAGAAAGATATTGTCCTTGACCTGGCTAAACAGATTGAGAAGGCTGCTCGTGAGCATCAGGTGGAGGTTGTACTAACGCGGGATACAGATATTGAGCAGCGCCCGAAAGAGCGAATCGATATTGCACAAAAGAACCAAGGGAAACTCTTTCTGAGTCTGCACTGTAACGCATCGTTTTCAGAGCGGGCAGCAGGTATCCATCTCTACGTCAGTAATTCCTTGGGTATCATTCAACTAGATCGTCTGCCATCCAATCCAGACAGAACCTCCCAACATGGCACAACTATCGAAGCGGTGTCCCAAGAAGAGTACCTAGGACAGAGTCGGAAATTTGCCAGGATTCTCCAGACAGAATTGGAGACGCTCTCGCCTGCCCCGATACCCTTGACTGAAATACCGTTGGCAACACTCGCATCGGTCTATATGCCAGCGGTCCTCATCGAAATCGGTTATCTATCTAATGAAGCCGATGAAGCACGGGTAAGTAACGCTGACAACCTTGCCTTCATTGCGATGGAAATAGTAGAGGCAATTCAGACGTATATCGCAGAGTCAGATCAAGCAGAGGAAGCTGCAAATGGCAGATAACGTAACGCGCATGAATCTGAGGTTCGCGCAGATTGGGAAAGCTGTAATTTCAGTTGCGACTTTCGCACTGGTTGTTGTTATCTTAATCATATCTCCATCATGCGATTCTCCACAGACGGATCCAACGCCGGTTCCTGCCGCTCCACCCGTTGTGATATCTGGACCAGCGGAAACCCAACTGCAGAAATGTACACTTTACTTCTTTGACATGAACTCGCTTAGGCTCGCCGGTGAAGAACGAGAGTTAGATCTATCCCCAGATGTGAACGAACGTCTCAAACAGACCATCACCGCGCTCCTAGGCGATTCCATCAGCGGCTTGTACCAGACGATCCCCGCAGGAACCGTTCTTTACGAGGTTTATGTCGATGAACAATCGACAGCCTATCTAGATTTTTCGCACCATCTCAAGGACGAATATATTGGTGGCACAACTAGCGAATCTCTTACTATAGCCGCAATTCTTCGGACCGTTAGGATGAATTTCACGGATGAGATTAGAAAGGTACAGATTCTTGTTGAAGGGCTTGAAACAGATACAATCGGAGGGCATATCGATATTTCAAAGCCGTTGAGTCTTTTATTGGATTTGGAAGTTGTGAGCAGACAAGCGGAATCGACAGAAACAGGATCAACAGAAGCAGAATCAGCGGACACAGATTCACCCGAAGCACAACCGGTAGAAGCAGAATTAGCTGAAGGTGAGAACTTGGAAACAGACCACACTAGCACGCAGGAAACAGATCAATAAAGTCAGCTCCCAGCGCAGAAGACCTTCCCAGGTTTCCCAAAATTAGGGACCAATGATGTTCACGCCAACAAAACTGATCGTCGGACTTGGAAACCCAGGGCCCCAATACGAAACAACCAAGCATAACCTCGGATTCTGGGTTGTCAACAAACTCCTCCTGAGATTGCAGCTAAATCGGTTAGAACCGTTGTGTAAGTCACTTGTCGCTCGAACAGAATGGCACGGGGCGGAGGTGATTTTCGCCAAACCGATGACCTACATGAACAATAGTGGACAGGCAGTCAGCTTGATCGTTCAGAAATTCGGCATTTCCCCGCAGGATCTATGCGTCGTTTATGATGATCTGAACCTAGACATTGGCGTGTTGCGCTTGCG
Source organism: Candidatus Poribacteria bacterium (assembly GCA_965204355.1). Taxonomy (GTDB): domain Bacteria; phylum Poribacteria; class WGA-4E; order WGA-4E; family PCPOR2b; genus PCPOR2b. The sequence goes on along the minus strand of OZ241983.1, from coordinate 3,316,143 downwards.
AAAGGCGGGAAGCGATGGCGGACATAACGGAATGAAGTCAATTATCCGTCATCTCAGCACACAGGACTTTCCGCGCTTGCGTGTAGGAATTGGACAAGTAGAAGGAGATTGGATGGATCACGTGCTGACCGAATTTTCCGCTGACGAAAGAGAGCACATCGATTGGGCAATCCCCTGTGCAGCTGACGCGCTTGAGACATTTGTTACAGAGGGAATTCAGACAGCAATGAACAGGTTTAATGGACGTGTTCCCGCGGCACCTAATTCTTAATGCCCATGAGTATCAGGTGCGTGGACGAATAACTTATGGGGTAGGGATCGAATTCTCTATCTTCTCATCGTTCCTGAGCGACACATAGCTCAGGTATCGAACTTGGCTAATTTTGCCGGCGTTGACGGCGTCGGTAACCGCACAACCGGGTTCGGATAGGTGGACACAATCTCTGTATTTGCACTTACCAAGACAGTCTTCCATCTCCGGAAAATAGAGGTCAAGATTTTCCGTATCAACCCCCCAAAATCCGACCTCTCGAATCCCTGGCGTATCCGCCACCTGACCGCCAATTTCTAAACAGAAAAGTTCAACCAACGTCGTTGTATGCCTACCCTTGCCTGTTTTCAACCCCACATCACCAACTCGCAAACCCAGCCCCGGCTGAACTGTATTCAGCAGGCTTGACTTTCCAACACCTGATGCCCCGACAATGACACTGAACTTATCCCGTAACAACGCCCGCAACTGTTCGATGCTCTGTGGGTGATTGATACTGGTAAAAATCACTGGATAGCCGAGTTGCTCGTATGCGTTTAGGATTGAACGCAACTGTCTTTCTTCCGCTGAGTCGATGAGGTCAATTTTGTTCAAACAGACAACGGCAGCCATCTTTCCAACTTCAGCCAAAATTAAGAATCGGTCCAAGAAGCGTAGGTTGAGGTCAGGCAGACGAGTTGAAAGGACAGTGACCACTTGATCCGCATTTGCAACAACAATTTGTTCGATTTCCTCTCGTTTGCCAGGGTATTTCCGCGAAAATTTGGTTCGCCGGGGTAATATTTCCTCAATCACCCCCTCTTCATTGTCGAGCGGCGTCACATTAACCTCATCACCAACAGCGACAGGATCCGCATAGATCTGCCTGCCCTCCGCAGATCGCTGAGCGCGCTTGACGCGCCCACGTAGCTGACAACGGAGTATGGTGTTACCATCTTGAACATCATAAAAGCTGGTCCTAGCTCGAATGACTTGTCCTTGCATCCTATCCATAAGCAACATTGCAGGCTGGCGGTTAAAATCCTGCGTCCGTTATGTGCGAACCTTAAGGTTAAGGGGTTACTCGGTTTAGATATATGCTCTCATCGTCCGAAGGGCGGTCTCCACATTGGCATCAAAATCATCAAAACTGCACTCGCAGGAGACACGTCCATCGTAACCAGCCCCCTCAAGCGCGGTGAAGAACTCCTCGAAATCGAAGTTATCGTTACCCGGATACGAGCGTTTGACTGGCTCGGCGATGTGGACATGCGCCAACCACTCCGCAGCATAGATAATATCCTCCATCGGCTCGTCCTCTTGCCAAACATGGTAGAGGTCTGCTAGCAGTTGAATCCCTTCCCGATTAACCCGCTGCGCCATCTCTAGTCCATCAGCAACGGTGCGGAGAATATTTTCCTCTCTGTGACAAATCGGCTCGATTACGATCGTAATGTCGTTTGCTTCGGCGTGGTCGGCAGCCATGTCTAAGAATTCCGCAATCTGATCTAACGCTCTCTCCTCTGAATAACCTTCCTCAAGATTGCGTGATCCGCTGCTTCCGTAGACGATAATCTCTCCGCCGATCCCCTTCGCTCGACGACAGGCGGTTTCGACATAACGTGATAACCGTGGGAGATCGACCGCATCCCCGACAACACGTAGATCACCGGGGATAAAGCCTGAGTAGGCCTCAGGCTTCAAGTTGGCTTGTGCCACACGATCTTGAATCTGTTGGAATTCTTCATCACTCTGTTCTGGAATGAGCGCATTCCTCACGCCCAATTCGATGTAATCATAGCCGACCGCCGCGAGCGTGTCAATTTTTTCGAGCGGCGCACAAACGCCAAATCTCATACTGTTCTCCTCTATTTTAGGGCTAGTTTAAAGATGGATCAACGCGCGTTTACGCGCTATCACCCACGATTTCTCGGACCTTCTCAAAGAAACCTTTCTTAAGTTCTGTATTAAGACCCCACTGTACCGGGACACTCTGGTAGCCCTCACAGTAGTTGTTCTCTCCCGGATCGAAATAGCCCCATGACGCATACTCACTTATCGCAGCAACAAAGTTATTCAGGGGCTTGTCAAAATCGAAGTGGTCGTCTTCATTGAACAGAATTGGCATGGTTCGGTAGCCGGGCACCTCTCGTGCTTGCTGAACCATCTCTGCAATACGGTTGGGTTCACGGACACCGTTGCCGTGCATCAGCAGAAAATCGGAGGTTCGTACGACGTTTTCCAGAGAAACCTTTCCGCCGCCGTAGCTGGTTCCGACAAGTAGCCGTTGGCCCTCACAGGTTATCCCCTTAACTCGTTCAATTAACTCATGAACCCGATCCGGTTTCAAGATATCGTGAACATATCGCTGGACATTACATTCGTTGTTGACCTCAACGAGGACGTTCGTATACCCCTGATCAAAGATCCAGTACGTAACATTATCCACAGCACGAATAACCGCTGCTTCGTCACGGACGCGCTCATCTTGCCCAAAATAGAAGTATCCCAGAATTACAACCATGCCAAGTTCATCGGCACGATCGATAATTCGGGTGAGTCGATTGATATAATCAGGGTTTAGGCTGCCATCGGCTTCAATCCCTGTATTGTCCCACGGTTGTTCCTTCGAGTATCCCTCCGGGCTGCCGCCTTGGAGATTGATTGTGAACGCCAATAGGCCGTAAGATCTCCATTCAGGCATTGCCTCTAGAAACTCACGTGTGTTTCTTTCCGCATCCCACTCACCTGTGTCAGGATAAGCCCACATACCGACCGTCTCTGGATTTAGATCATCGAAAATCCCTTGCACCATGCGTGAATTGAGGAGTAGTCCTTCGATCTTATGTCCGTTATAAGATCGACCAAGATAGGTAATTTTTCCATTGATATAAAACGCATCATCGACAATGCTTATAGCGGTTTGTCTTTCCATATCATCTCCTCTTCGACTAGTTAATTTTGCGTGCTATTAAAACGGCATCGGCACCCTGCCGCCGTGCCACGGGAAGGCATAACTCGGTCGATTGACAAATCGTTGCATGCCTGCTTCAAGTCGAATACTTGTGGAAGGCGGAAGTTCGACCACAAAATATCTGTTATGAACGGGAACAGTCTTCTCCACTTCCCCATCTTGATTGGTTGTTTGAAACTGGACTTGAGTGAACAGGTGCTCCCCAAAAGCGCCGGCCTGTACGACCACGTTCCGGCTTTCAGTTCGATTGAGGTTTACAAGCTGGATGCCCACACGGTCAGCTTCTAACCTATCGACCAAGGCGGCAACATCTTTCGGAAGCCCCGGGCGAGCGTGGTCCATGTCATAATAGCGGACGGTTGCACGTAATAGTCCACCGTTGTAGATAGGCTGCGGTGAACCCATGGTCACCTGCGTAAGCCCTTTGGTGACAACAGGATTTGGGGGCCATCGGTTGTCGGCAACAATCTGTGCCACGTCCCGCGGATCATGACACATGAACTCATACATTCCCAAGACATACTGATACTCCGCTCGCAACCGTTCTTCGGGCCAATCTGGGTTTATTCCATCGTAGTAGTTAAAACGCGCTTCCAGATTCCCGCTGTTCCGGTCGCCTGCAACCTCGACTTCATTCCAGTCGCTTTCCCTTTCACCAGCGCGCAATCTCGTAATTAACTCATAATCCCTCGCCTCCATTGACGCATGATATACCCGTCCCAGCCACTGAATCCCCCTCGGCTGATAGCCCTCCCAACCGTTGGGTGTAATCCGTGTCGGTACAAGCAATTGGCCGTCCTCTCGCGTCTTAGCAAGACTCAACAGAAATTCGATTTGTGATCGGATAAACTCCAAATAGCCAAAATCGCCTGTGAGCAATAGGGCACATTCGGATGCAATTGTTGCTGCCAAGAATGCATTGCGGGCAGAGTTACGACTGTTCCAACCGTAGAATCCTCCCCACCACTGACCGTTGCGTTGCTCTCCTACCTTCCCTGTCGGCCCGACGTTGTCCGGAATAATCCCGTTGTTCGCCCGTGTCCGATCCATCCAAGCTTCTGTATAGTCGAGTACCCACCGCTTATATTTCTCTTCGCCGGTGTAAAGATACGCATTCGTTATGAGACCCGTCGCCGCCAAATTGTCGGGGACATCACCGTTAAGGACGACCTCGTCGAAGATCTTTAGAATCTCTTCCGCTCGCTGTGGGTGCTCGAACCAATTTTCCTCCAGATTCGTGATTATCGGATAGAGGTTTGAACGCTGAGCATGTCCGTGTGCGACCCCATTTGGATAGTAAATTGGGTCGAGCAGAACCTTTGCCATCTCAAGGTCCGCATGAAAACGGGGGCCGACGCTACCGTGGAAAGGGGAACGGATGATCTTATGCTTAGGATCATAGTTGGGGGCTTCGGTATCCTCAGCCATATACATCGCTGCGAATCGTTTGGCACGTCGAAAATTTTCTGGATGCGTGGGATCCGCCAAACCGAAGCAGTAAAAGGACTGGTTTCCTTCGCCCATGTGAAACCAGTCAGCAGGACCGTTCAGGTTGTAGTATTCATTGTGAAGCTGTACCCGAAACTCTGGGTGTTGTGGCTCATCATCCCGGCGCACAACGCCATCGTCATAAAGCCGGGTAATCGCATTCCACTCTTGAAGACCAATTTCAAGCACCTTTTCGTCCGCACCGATGGCGTAGAGGAGGCCTTTGTATGAGTGTGCTTCGTATGTATCATCGACATCGTTCACATTATGGGGAGTACCGTCGAGACGACCATACTTCTGTGCCGCTAAATCTACCGCTTCTTCCATGAGGTGAATAAGTTGACGCTCCATGAGCGCCCACCCCGGCGGAGAAGTAATCTTTGTCGCCTTAATAGATATAAGATTTTCTGACATATTCTGCCCTGCCTCCGCTTGATCTCCAAGAAAAAGTAACACCTTCGGTCCGGATAACGCTGCAAGAATATCTATTATCTCACATCAACAGCTATTTTTCAACGCCAAACCCTGAAACTAAGGCTAGTATTTCGAGGAGAGTAAAACCCTTGACAAAACCCAAGACATTGCATAGACTAATATCAAGCGTGTTTCCCCGAAATTCCTCGAAGTTTTTTCAGAAGCAGGAGTTAGCGTTTGTACACAACCGCTATTATCCCACTTGAATTTTATGCAAGCCATAGTCTTTCCCTGCGGGCGAACCCTCACGACCGCTCGGCATGGTCATCGATATTCTCACGCTGCGTTCGCTCACCGATCCATACGTGGAAAAAGTTGCTGATACCCCCCTTAACGAAAATCCTGTCCTTACCGAGGAACAGGCAGCTTGGCCCACCTGTGAAATGCTTGCTGCCTATTTCTACATGCGCGTCTTCGAAACCATAGAAGAGCTGAACGCAAACGCTAAGCTGAAAGCCGCAGCGGTTGAGTTGCGCGAACTCGAAGGTAAAAAGTGGGGCGCGGCTCCCTCTCGACGAACTTGTAGAGGTATTATCCAACGTTCTACATGAAGAAAAGGATAAGGATTCTAATTGCCCCCCATGAATACCAAAAGCCGCATAGAAGCGGAGTTATGTCAAACCTGCCAGCACGTTAAGATAATCGAAAACGTCAACCAGAGTCGTTTTTATCGATGCCTTCTCTCAGATTCCAACACTGATTTTCAGAAATATCCACGCCTACCTGTGCTAACCTGCTCCGGCTATCATCCACAGAAGCAAAGCATACAACTGAAAGGCAACAATCCCCGATAAGATTTAATCCCCACGGCAAGTTGCAATCTGGTTTGGTCAACTGTATGCTCGGAATTTTCCTGTTCCCGATGACTTTGATCTTGAATATCAGTGGTGTTTCTCTTATAATATTTGATACTATATCAATCCAATATATCAACTCACCAAACTTTTACTTCAATACCGGATTTTCATGCTTACACCGTTTGTACCGCTTGGTGAAGACACGCTGCATCATTGGATCTTTATACCACTCAACCGATTGTCTCAAGGCAGTCACCGGTTCGCTAAGCCAGAAGATGGACATATGCGCACCCTAAAAGGAGGACATACACAATGACAACCGCCGAAATTAAAGCAATGGCTACAGAGTATATCATGAACACCTACGGTGAACGTTCACTTGCGTTCGTTCGTGGAGAAGGGGCTTATCTCTGGGATGCAGATGGGAAGAAATACCTCGATTTCCTCGGTGGTTTAGCCGTTAACGGTTTAGGGCATTGCCATCCCAACGTAACGGCAGCCATCCGTGAGCAAGCAGGAAAACTCTTGCATGTCTCCAATCTCTACTACATTGAACCCCAAGCCCAGTTGGCAAAACTACTGATCGATAATTCAGATATGGATCAGTGTTTCTTCTGCAATAGTGGTGCCGAAGCTAACGAAGCAGGGATCAAACTTGCGCGGAAGTTCACCAAGGATCAAGGCAGAACCGACGCCTACGAGATCATCACGATGGACAACTCGTTTCATGGACGCACGATGGCAACGATAACCGCGACCGCTCAACCCAAGTATCACAAGGGATTTGAGCCAATGGTTCCCGGATTTGTTTACGTTCCGTATGACGATCTCGCCGCTGTGGAAGGCGCGATTAGTGACACGACCTGTGGCATCCTTGTCGAGGCAATTCAGTCTGAAGGTGGTGTCAACACACCGAGCAGCGGCTACATCCAAGGGCTGCGTGAACTCTGTGACAAGCACAATCTAGTACTCATCCTTGATGAGGTACAAACAGCGATGGGGCGTCTCGGACCACTGTTCGGATATGAAAGTTACGGCATTATCCCCGATATTATCACGATGGCAAAGTCACTTGGTGGAGGAGCGCCGATCGGTGCAATGCTTGCTAAGGGTGAGATTGCGGCAAGTTTCGTTCCCGGCACCCATGCGGCGACGTTTGGTGGGAACCCACTGGTAACTGCCGCAGCATGTGCAACGGTAAAAACCATCCTCGATGAAGACCTCGGCGAAAATGCTGTCAAAATGGGGGATTATCTTGAATCCAAACTGATGGCACTCAAAGATCAATACCCGATCAAAGAGGTGCGCGGCAAAGGCTTGCTGCGTGGCTTGGTGCTGTCGGTCGATGCCAACGCACTCGCTGCCAAGTGTATCGAAAATGGCTTAATCACAATCTGTACAAACGATTATATCCTTCGCTTTTTACCGCCGCTCAATATCACTGCTGCACACGTTGATGAGGCGGTTTCAATCGTTGAGAAGTCGCTCGCTGAGACTATATAGTGCAGCTGAACCAGAAACCGAGTTTGTAATATAAACTCGGTTTCTACACATAGGAGAAAAACTAAGGCTCAAGAAACACAGAGTCTTTTTTGATATTAATGTCAACTACAAAATCTTTGTTATGGTTGGGGGCTATCATCCTCACCACCAGCAACGGGTGTGACAAATCCACACCCAATGCAGTTTTGGAAACAACCAAGGGACGGATTGTCATCGAACTCTATCCTGATGCTGCACCGAAAACAGTGGATAATTTCGCCACCCTTATCCAACAAGGTTTCTACGATGGCCTTTCCTTCCATCGCTATGTGCCCGACTTTGTAATTCAGGGAGGCGACCCAAAGGGCGACGGCACCGGAGGACCCGGATGGACAATTTACGGTGAATTTCAGGACGCGAAACTTCGATCTAGCATGCCCAAGCACGAAAAAGGGGTTGTTGCAATGGCTCGAACGCAACAACCGAATTCTGCGGGCAGCCAATTTTATATCTGCTTGAATCCAGATTCCAACGGGTATCAGCATCTCGATGGCGAGTACACCACCTTTGGACGTGTCGTCGAAGGGTTAGATGTGGTAGACCAACTCCGCGAAGGCGATAGGATGAACAAGGTTACACTCAAGGACTACCACGTGACAACAGAAAGCAAAGAATAAGTACGGAACGCAGATCTGCGTTCCCTAACGGAAAGGCAAATAAAACTTATGGAAGAATGGAAAAAACTCGTTCGGGATACGGTCAACACACCTGAAAAACTCGCCGCTATCTTTGATGTCGATCTCGACGAGATAAAACGCGTTCACGACGTATTTCCTATCCGTATCAATCCCTACTATTTGAGCCTAATCGAGGAACCGGGAGATCCGATCTGGAAACAGGTTGTCCCAGACCCAAAAGAACTGATCAGAACCGGTTTTGAGGAAGACGATCCACTCGGTGAGGAAGATGATAGCCTTGTTCCCAACGTCACGCATCGCTACCCGGATCGGGTCCTGTTTTATGTCAATTATATGTGCCCAATCTACTGCCGATTCTGCACCCGCAAACGCAAGGTGGGGGATCCAGATTCTATCCCCGACAACAACATCGAAATGGGATTGGACTATATCCGCAGCCATCCCGAAATCCGGGACGTGATTATCTCTGGTGGTGATTCGTTGATGCTGACAGACCGAAAAATTGATTATATCGTCGGCAGCCTCCGCGACATCAAACACCTCGAAATTATCCGAATCGGTTCCCGCGTTCCCGTCACCCTGCCACAACGCATCACGCCAGAGCTATGTTCAATCCTCAAGCAGTACCATCCTTTCTATATTAACACCCACTTCAATCACCCCCGCGAAGTTACGCCGGAAACCGAAAAAGCGTGCGGACTGCTGGTGGATGCCGGTATCCCCGTCGGCAATCAGGCGGTATTGCTCAAAGGTGTCAACGACGATCCCACGGTCATGGTTGATTTAATGAAGAAACTCCTCAAAATCCGTGTGAGACCCTATTATATCTATCAGGCAGACCTCGTTTACGGAACAGATCACTTCCGCACATCAATCAAAACAGGACTGGAAATTGTCTCGGCGTTACGCGGGCATATCTCCGGACTCGGTGTCCCGCACTATGTGGTTGATGCCCCCGGCGGCGGCGGCAAAATCGCGCTCATCCCCGATCCGGTCGTGTCCTTTGATGATGATGAGATTCAGTTGAAAAACTACGAAGGCAACACCTACAGCTATCCAAGCACCTCCTTTTATGACGAGGATTGGTAGATTCTGTTGACATTTGACAGTAGTATGGGTTGATTTTCCAAAATCAACCTACTGAAGTCCGGAATCGTTTCAAGCGCGTTTGGTTCTCCGTTAAAATTGGGATATTCAGTCTGTCGCTCTAGGGGAGCGATATGTCTATAGCAATCACAATGCCCCAATTCCCGCGCTCCAGCGGAGCGCAATGTACAGTTTCTTCACATAATTGAGGGGTGTACATAAATCGCTTTCGTATGGGAGAGGCTTCTCCCGATTCATCAGGATGCTCCCCGATACATCGGGGCAGGTCCCGACTTGTCGGGATTCTCGGAACGGAACAGGAACGACATCGGAACTAACCGCAATGCGCGATCTTAGATGCTAATCCTCCCGCTGACATCGGGGTAATCATCCGTGCAATCTGCGATTTAGACAAATGGCACATGTCGCCCCGCTGGGGCTTTGAGGGATGGGGCTATCCGTATGCTATAAACATGTCGCCCCGCTGGGGCTAAATGCACTATGTCCCTTTCTAAAATAGCCCCGGTTCACTTTCCAGTTTCTAGCCTGAAAATCCTTAAATCCCCGACAAATCGGGATTAAGAAACCTGAGAATCCTGATTCAGACAATAATGAATGCACACCCCTCACATAATTAACATGAGGTGCACATTTATTCAATCATTGCATTCAGTTTTCACATGAACTTTTAGCGAAATTGAATCCCATAAAAAAGAACAGATTATTACATGTGATAAAGAAATAGTCAGTGGAACGCCCGTCTTTGCTGGCACGCGTGTTCCCGTCGCAATACTAATCGATTAGCTTAAGGCTGGGGACTCTTGGGGACGTTTTCTGGAGGGCTTTCCTACAGTCAAGCGTGCACAAGCCATCGCTTTTTTAGACATGGCACTGGAAGCTGCCCTGATGGAGAAATCAAGGACGCGCCCTATTTAGCGCAAAAATGATTGCCTTAAGTCGGTATTCAAAAAAATTAAAGTCTTGTTTGTGTTGTCGTAATAAATTGCGCAAAATATGAAAAAACTACAACTTTGGACCTTTGCGCTCCTATTGGTTTCTATCCTATTTCTACCCATGAGGGTAGCAACCGCCCAACTCAAAGCTACTCTTGAAGGGCATACGAATAATGTCTGGAGCGTGGCATTCAGTCCGGATGGCACAATGCTCGCTAGCGGAAGTTGGGATGAAACCGTCCGCCTGTGGGATGTCAATACCAAACAACTACTGTATACCCTCACAGGACATACAAATCATGTCTATAGCATTGTGTTCAGCCCTGATGGAAAAACATTTGTCAGCTCTGACTGGGATGGAAATATTCGCTTATGGGATCCACATACCGGAAAATTCAAAAGAGCTCTCAACGAACACCACGGAAGTGTCGCATCCGTTGTTTTCAGTCCCGATGGCACTACGCTTGCTAGTGGCCATGGGGACCATACGATTGGCTTGTGGAATACAACCACATGGCAAGTCGAAAGAACTCTCATGGGGCATACGGAGCTTGTTGAATCCGTGGTATTTTCTCAGAATGGGGAAATGCTTGCCAGTGGGAGTCGGGACAGCACGATTCGTCTGTGGAATCCACACACCGGAAATCACATAAGAACACTCCCCGCCACGTCTCCTGTCAATCGCCTCACATTTAGCCCGGATGGAGGAACACTTGCTAGTGGGAGTTGGGACAAGACGGTTCGGTTATGGAATCCGCACACAGGGAAACTCAAAAGAACACTCCCAAATCAGGGAGGTTGGAGGAATCCGGTGGCGTTCAGTCCCGATGGGGCAACGCTTGCCATCGGCGGTCGAGGGATTTCGTTGTGGGATACAGAGACCGGTCAATACCTGCCAACCATTGATGTGGTGGGTGATGTCTTATCCGTTGTATTTAGTCCTGACGGACAGACAGTTGCTTCTGGGCACACCGACCATTTGGTTCGTCTGTCGAAACTCATTCGTGATGATGTTCCTTTAGCAGATGCCCCGTTTGATGTTAATAACATCCCTGAACCCGTTCCACCCCCACCGGCCGTCCGTGATTTTTTTGACCTAGATCCATATTATCAACAATGGATAAATGTTAGAGGATTTCCTGTCCTCGCGTCAGCAGAGGTCAGTCCTTATGCCGTAAAAGAAGCGGCAGGGACCATCGGGCACATGGTCGGACATCGTCCCGATATTCTAAAGGCAATGGCACAACGAAAAGCACGTTTTTCCATAGTTCCTCATAACAAAAATCTTACTGACATTCCCGAATATGACTGGGGTAGACTCAATTTTTTTGTGGAGTTCCGTGCTCGTGGTCTAGGTGGTTTGACGACGACTTCGCCTGAAGAAAACGTAATTTGCGGGGATAGTTATTACTGCTACGCAGAAGTGATTCATGAATTTGCCCATCAGCTACATGAGTGGGGTTTGGATAGGATTGATTCAACGTTTGATAGCCGCTTGAAAACACTGTATAACGCGGCACTACAAGAGGGGTTGTATCAGGGACGGTATGCCGGATCAAAGTACGGGGAGTATTGGGCTGAAGGCGTCGGATCTTGGTTTAATGGTGTCCATCCCGACAACGTTGCCCACACACGGTTAGCGTTGAAAAAATATGACCCGCGTCTTGCGGGATTGATGACGGAAGTTTTTGGTGACGGTAGCTGGCGATATACGCCACCCGCTACTCGGACCCATCTGCCGCATCTTCAGGGATTCGATCCGCAGGAAGCCCCAATTTATCAACGTCCTCCAGAGTTATTAGAACTTGACGAACAGTTCCGGGATCCAAGTAGCGATGGGGGTGGCAGATGGGTAAATTTGAAATTGTACCATCCAAGTGGGCTTTCACATCTGACAAAATTAACAACAGGTGGAAATCGCACGGATGTCCTCTTTGGAAATCTTACAGGGACGGATCTTGCGCTATATTTCTTTAACGCTGATGGAAAAAAGATTCTCCATCAGTATAGCACGACTACCGACTTTACGCACATCCCAACTGAGGTTGGTGCTATCTGGCTTATCCAAGATCAGACCGGTAACGACCTTGCTATATTTCGTGCTGAGGAGGAAATCGGGAGAGTGCTGGTTATCCCGAATTTTCATTTAATAATACCCGGTCTTTCAAAAATTTCAGGAGATAACCAGACAGGTGTATCCGGTGCGGTCCTGGCTAACCCGTTTGTCATAGAAGTAAGGGCTGAAAGCCTTTCAGTCCTCGAAAGGATTGTCGTCACGTTTACCGTTACCGCAGGCGACGGAACCCTTAGTGTCACGCACACCACGACAGATAAAAATGGTAGAGCGAAGAGCACACTCACGCTGGGACCCAATCAGGGAACAAATACTGTTTCTGTGTCCGCCGCTGGAATTGAGGGGCCGGTCACCTTTAACGCTGTGGCGGAGGCCGCGGTGGATATCCCCGACGCCAACCTTCGTACTTCCATTGAGACCGCTCTCCATAAGTCGCCGGGTGCAACTATCACCACGTCGGAGATGAAGACTTTGACCAACCTTGATGCATCCAACGCAAACATCAGCGATTTGACCGGGCTTGAGTTTGCAACCAACCTGACAGAGTTGCATCTTGGTGCTGAGTGGGTGGAGGCAGAAAGGACGTGGAAAACCAGCAACTCGGTATTAAATCTCTCGCCTCTGGCAGGATTAACCAACCTGAAACGACTAGATCTTAGGGGCAACAACATCGCGAATATCTCACATTTGGCAAGATTAACCAACCTGACATGGCTGGAACTTTGGGACAATCGTATCTCAGACCTCTCACCTCTGTCGGAATTAACCAACCTGACAGAGCTGACGCTTGGAGGCAACTCAATATCCAACCTATCACCTTTGGCGGGCTTACCCAACTTGGCAACGCTGCTTCTTCAGAGCAATAGTAGCTCAAATCTCTCACCTTTGGCAGGATTAACCAACCTAACACGACTGGGACTTGCGGGCAACGGTATCTCAGACCTCTCACCTTTGGCGGGATTAACCAACTTAGCAACGTTGGGGCTTCACGGCAACGGTATCTCAGACCTCTCACCTTTGGCGGGGTTAACCAACTTGACAAAGGTGGTACTTAGGTACAATCGCATCTCAGACCTCTCCTCTTTAGTAGCCAATATGGGATTGGGGAATGGAGGCACGGTTAAGGTACAGGGAAATCCCTTGAGTTACCAATCCATCCACACCCACATTCCCGCGCTCCAAAACAGAGGGGTTACAGTTGAATTTGACAACCGAGCACATTCCGCCCTTCTGAAAATCTCAGGTGACAACCAAAACGGCGCGTCCCTTGTACGGTTGTCCCAACCATTTGTCGTTGAAGCACAGGACGCAAACGGGTCTGCACTTGTAGGGGTTTCGGTGAGGTTTGCTGTTACCGCGGGTGGTGGCACGCTCAGCACGACAATCACAAGGACTGATCCCAACGGCAGGGCACAAAGTACGCTCATATTGGGTCCAAATCTGGGAACAAACACCGTCTCTGTATCTGCCACCGGAATTGAGGGGCCGGCCACTTTTTACGCTATCGCCGATACAGAAGCATCACCTATTACAGCAGATGTCAACGGCGATGGCAGCATCAATGTCTTGGATTTGATCGCGGTTACGTTCGATTTTGGGAACACAGGGGAAAATATAGCAACGGATGTCAACGGAGATGGGGTTGTCAGCATTCTAGATCTGGTATTGATTGCGGGCATGTTTGATGGTGCGGCAGCTGCACCTGCAGCGCAGCCACAAGTGCCTGAGACACTCACAGCGGTAGAGGTTCAGGGTTGGCTGACTGATGCAAGGGCACTTGAGGTTAGGGATCCCATCATGAAACGCGGATTTATGGTACTTGAACAGCTCTTGCTATCCCTCACTCCAAAAGAGACAAAACTGTTGCCTAACTACCCGAATCCGTTTAATCCAGAAACGTGGATACCGTATTGGTTAGCGGAGGATGCTTTCGTCACCTTGACTATCTACGACACAGTGGGTCAGGTTGTCCGTGCCATCGATGTTGGGCATCGGATCGCTGCAGCTTACGAGAGTCGGTCGAAGGCAATTTACTGGGATGGGAAAAATAGGTTGGGTGAACAGGTAGCAAGCGGAATTTACTTTTACACCTTGAAAGCGGGTGATTTTTCCGTCACGTGGCGGATGGTGATTCTGAAGTAGGATTGACACGCGGGTTGAATTACACTACTCCAACGGACGCCCAATGAATTGGGCTACTACAAGCAGGGGGTAGGCGGGGCAGGTTGAAAATCCCGATTTATCGGGGATGCCCCACCTACGGGGGATGGATTGACATATAACCAATGGACAAAATCATTCTCAAAGGCATTCGATTTCACGGCTATCACGGCGTCGCGGAAGCGGAGCGTCAGCTTGGGCAGAAATATGAAATTGACCTTGAGCTGATGACCGACCTCTCCCTCGCTGGTAGAACCGATGATCTCGGTAACACAATCGACTACGCCCACGTAGTCCAACTGGCAATTGAAATTGGAACACAAGGTTCATTCCAACTCTTTGAAGCCCTCGCCGAAACGATTGCGGACGCAATACTCGCCCAATTCCAAATCGAAGAGGTCCGAATCACCCTCAAAAAACTATTCCCGCCTATCGAGCCACCCCTCACCTATGCAGGTGTTGAGATCCGTAGGAAACGAAAGTCAGATGGATAAATCAGCACCTATTTTTCATTCCATAATCTTCCTCTGCCTCATTCTGATTACCTGTCAACACGTCATAGGAAGCGACGCGCCATCCTCCGCACAGCATCCCAATCCAACTCACACGACTCTATTTAGCGATCTGCATCCGGGCGTCCATATCTATCGATACGACTGGCACGACGAACGGTGCGTCCTCTATGTCGCCGAAATCGACCGCTCCCATACCGATCTCCATTTTGAAGCATCGATCGCCAAAGATCAGATCTTAGGCAAGGAAACCGTCAGATCTGTCGCAAATCGACGCTCACAGCGAGGCGATCGTCGTGTTCTCGTTGCTATCAACGGTGGATTCGGCGTTCTCGGTGATATGAAAGGGTACGGCGGCGCGTTGGAAAATCTGCATATCCAAGCAGGGGAGTTGATGACGCAACCCGCTGCTGATAAGGAGGCGTGTTTCGGTGTGACATCGGATGGCGAGTTCTTGATCGGTCCCGTTGAGATGGAAGCTGCTGTGACGGTTGGAACATATCGCTTCCCGCTTGAGTGCATTAATCAGCGATTTCTCGACGGATGCCAATCTATCCTCTATACCCCCCGCATGGGCGACTCAACACATACAAACCGTAAACGGGCTTATGAGATAATTCTGACCGAACTCAGGCTGCCAATCATGGGCAGCTATGAGAGCGAGTTTACCGTGAATCAGTTTGGGAAGGGCGGCAACAACCCAATCCCTGAAAACGGTGCGGTGATTTCCTTTCGTTCACGAATCGACAAGCAATTAGACACAGAGCTAGGTAGTGGAAAACGTGGAAAGATTGAGATCCAGCTCAAACCGGCTATTTGGAACAGTGTAATTCAAGCAATTGGGGGCCGGATACGACTTGTGAAAAATGGGCGGGTTAATGAGGTTATAGAAAAGCATCACCACACCCAGAAAAAGCATACGCCTGGCAAACGGCAGCGCGACTTGGCGTTGAGTTATGAACCGCGTACCGCCCTCGGTTACAATGAGGAAAAGCTAATTTTAGTTGTGGCAGACGGTCGACGGACGGGTTATAGCACGGGTTTATCGCTTTATCGGCTTGCAAGCCTCCTCATCGAACTCGGCGCGACAGAAGCCATCAATCTGGATGGCGGTTCATCAAGCACCTTCGTTGTCGATGGAGCGGTCATCAATCGTCCGTCGGGACAGCGTGAACGTGATGTCCTCAACACCGTTCTTATCACGACTGATCAGTCTCGGTAAAATAGAGGCACCCCATCAATCCATAACACGCTACAATCCGAACTCTATCCTGCCCAACGTGCGTCCCACTAACCCGAGCATATTTCCCCAAGCTCGCCACCGGAAGTTTTTCGTAGCCTTCCACTGGAATTTGTGATAAAATCCCACGCAATAAAGGACACGGATCCGATGCGGAGGAAAGCAGTACGCTATACTAAGCCCTTCCCTCCGATCTAGTCTTCAACAGACTACAAATACCGACCAAAACAGTAGGAGATATAAGATGCCAGAGCGAGTTGAACTGAATCCACCTTGGCCCTGGGCGAGCCAATTCCGCATCGCCCAAGGTGTGCGGGTAGGAAATACCGTGTATGTATCAGGGCAGGTTGCCTTCGATCCACAGGGCAATTTAGTGGGCGGCGACGATATGGGCGCACAGTCGCGCCAAGTTTTCGTCAATATTCAGGCAGTGCTTGCCGAAGCCGGCGCAACTATGGAGGACGTGGTAAAGATTACCGCGTTTCTCACCGATATGAGTCGATACGCAGACTACGCGGAGGCACGTACCGAAGCGTTCCCAAACAATATACCCGCCAGTGCCACGGTCTCCACACCGACGTTGGTCAACAGCGATCTGCTTGTCGAGGTCGAAGCAATAGCCGAGATCGGCTGCGGAGCGGAGACGTAGTTGTAAACCACGTTTGAACGCTCCAGAATGGATTTATCATATTACTAAAATCAAAGCGGTATAGCGTATCTGTCGAGGAAAAGTAGTGACTCATTGAACTTCCATTTTTTGACAATGCAAAGCGATAGCCTAATAAAAGACACGCCTACCACGTTCCAGAGAGGCTTAACGCTCAAGTCTTGTCTGATTGCCCTGCTGCTCATGCCAATCACTGCGTATTGGCTTATTGAGCTTGAAGTCGTTCGCTATACCTTCCCGACGATTATCCACCCGTTTTCAAATGTTATTTTTGTTATTTTTTGGTTGCTGCTGATCCGGCATATACTGGTTAAAGTCTCTCCAACGCTTGGTCTCTCTCAGCAGGAACTCCTCACCATCTATGTCATGCTGGGCTTCGTCTCTTGCCTCTGTTCGTATGACATGATGGAAATCTTGGTTCCGATTTTGGGACACCCGTTTCGGTTTGCAACCCCCGAAAACGGCTGGCGAGAGCTGCTTTTCAAACATCTGCCCGAATGGCTTACCGTGCGGGATGAGAAAGCCCTAACACCATTTTACAAAGGAGGTTCAACGCTCTACGAAGAGGGGTATTTTAAGGCATGGCTCATCCCCGGTGTTGCTTGGATTGCGTTCCTATTTGCACTGATGGTTGTGATGTTGGGGCTCACCACCCTGTTGCGGAGACAGTGGACGGAGCACGAACGGTTGACCTATCCACTGATTCAACTCCCGCTGGAGATGACCAATCCCAGGTCTCGCTTCTTCAAAAGCAGACTGATGTGGCTTGGCTTCGGCATTGCCGCTCTGATAAGTATCGAAAATCTGCTCAATTCAATCTATCCCGCTTTCCCCTACCTCCCCGTCAAACGTCAGAATATCCATCAATATTTCACCGAAGAGCCCTGGAATGCGATGGGAAGCGTCAGGCTCTCTTTTTATCCTTTTGTTATCGGTATCAGCTTTCTTATGCCGCTTGATCTCCTGCTTTCGTGCTGGGTGTTTTACTGGGTCTACAAAATTGAGTTGATGGTTGGGAATATCATGGGTTGGCAGGGTTTACCACGCTTTCCATATATCGCCGAACAAAGTTTCGGTGTATACATCGGGCTATTCACGGTTGCGCTGTGGACCGGTAGGGCGTATTTCACAAGATTGGGACGCCATCTGTTCAGGGGTGCCGCCTCCGCGTCACAACTGGATGACTCCCATGAGCCGATACCGTATCGTCTGGCATTCGTGTGCGTGGTATTTGGCACGATTTTCTTAACGATCTTTTCCTACAAGGCAGGTATGCCGTTATGGGTAATTCCACTATTTTTTGGGATTTACTTCCTATTGGGGACGATGATAGCGCGGCTGCGTGCGGAAATGGGATTCTTGTGCCACGATTTTCAAAACGGCGTCGACCCACACCATATGATTATCAACGCCTTCGGGACGCGCAGGTTGGGTCCCGGGGCGCTCACCGTTTTTACGTTGTACATGCACTTCACCTTTGCAAACCGGACCAACTTGATGCCGCAGCAGCTGGAAGCCTTTAAGATTTCGGAACGGCGAAATATTAATCCCCGCCATATCGCCATCGCTATTGTAATCGCAACACTTATCGGCGCGGTCGCAACATACTGGCTCCTGTTGGATAACTACTATCGACACGGTGCCGAGTCGGGATACTATATGGGACCGACCACAGGACGTGGTTGGATCTACAACCGCTTGGAAAGCTGGCTGAACTCCCCTCAAGAACGAGATGAGCCCGCGCTTGCGTTCATGGGTGGTGGACTCGGTGTAGCAGTGATATTGATGTTTCTGAGGGGACGCTTCCTGTGGTGGTCGCTCCACCCTCTCGGCTATGCAATGGCAGATAGTTGGGGAATGTACAACCTGTGGAGTTGCTTGTTTGTCGCTTGGCTGTGCAAAGCAATTATCCTACGCTATGGCGGTCTCAACGCCTATCGTCGTGCTATTCCCTGCTTTTTGGGATTAGCGTTGGGAGATTATTTGTTGAGCAATATCTGGGGAATTTTAAGTATTTTGATCGATACGCCTTTATATCAATTTTTCCCCTAGTTCATTTATCCGGACTTACACAGTAGGAGAGAATTCCGATTCCCGATGAATTATTGCGGGGCAAGATGCCCCGCCTACGGTTTCTGTTGTACGCTTTCTTAACATGAACCTCAAATTTAATGGAAACGAAGGTGTAGCCATGAAGTTAAGTTGTATACCGGTTTCACTCTACGAGGATATTTTTAGTGGCAAAAAGTCAGTTAGCGATTGGATACATTTTGCTGATGCCCTAGGGCTGGAGGGGGCAGACTTCAGCGTAAAATTCTTTCCGACTCGAGACGAAGATACGCTTAATACTCTCGTTGCGGAAGGGAAGAAGATTGGTATTGAGTTTTGTGCGCTGGCGTGTTATCCTGATTTTACGCACCCGAACGCTGAGCAGCGTGCACAAGAGATAGAACAGATGAAAGCGGATGTGCAACTGACAGCGGCACTCGGCGCCAAATACGCCCGCGTGACCGCGGGACAGAATCATCCCGGCACCGATCGGGAACAGGGAATCCACTGGGCAGTAGATGGACTTCGCGCAGTGCTTGCTGAAGCAGATCGATTGGGAATAACTTTAGTCTACGAAAACCATACCAAAGGCGCACCTTGGCAATACTGGGACTTCTCACAACCCGGCGAGATCTTCTTGGAAATTCTCAATGCCCTAGAGAATACTTCCCTCAAGGTCTGCTTTGACACCGCAAATTCGCTGGTCCTCCGAGAAGATCCGATAGCGTTGCTGGAAGCCGTCATAGACAGAATCGCAGTCGTTCATGTGTTTGATATTCGTACCCCAGGCGAATTTGAGACAGTCCTTGTTGGCACCGGAGCATCCCCTATAAACCAAGTGCTCTCCATCTTGAAGCGGAATGGCTTCGATGGCTGGCTGAGCATTGAAGAGGCAAGTCGTACCGGAGAGGAAGGGTTTGAAAAAGCTGTCCCGTTCGTCCGTCGTGCATGGGAGAAGGCTTGATAATACACAATGAACGTAATCTGCGTTTGCTTAGACACATTTCGAGCCGATATTATTGGACCGGGCAAAAAGTACAGCCACGTGCAAACCCCCAATCTCGATGCGTTTGCGGAGGAAAGTCTCCGTTTCACGCGAGCATTTGGAGAAGGTCAACCCACGCTTCAGATACGTCGCGGACTCTTTACCGGTATGAGAAGCTTTCCGTGGCGATTCAACTTCGACCGCCGGGGACACTGGCACCACGCAGCCGGCTGGCATAAAATTCCCCCAGAGCAAGATACAATTGCTGAAGTGCTGCTGGAGCGAGGCTATCTGACAGGGCTGATCGCCGATACCTATCACATGTTCAAACCCACAATGAACTTCTCACGCGGGTTTGCCCACTTGGATTTTATCCGGGGACAGGAATCGGACAACTGGCGAAGCGGCGATCCACGCCTAATTGAGGATCAACTAAGGCAACATGTCAGAGAGCCAATTAACTGGCAACGCCATGCAGGCCTCATCAATTACCTTCTCAATCAGCGACACCGACGTTCCGAAGATGATTATAGTTGTGCTCGTGTGTTTCGCGCGGCTTGTGAGTGGCTCGATGATAACTACACAGTGGGTCCCTTCTTCCTATGGATAGACAGTTTTGATCCGCATGAACCGTGGGATCCACCTCCCGGCTATGCAGACGCATATTTCTCGGACTATTCGGGTAAGGACTTCATCACACCGGGGGCAGCGTCTGAACAGGGGGACCCCACAGCAGATGAACTCCGCCGGGTTGAAGCGCTCTATCTCGGTGAAGTAACCTTCGTTGATAAGTGTATTGGACAGTTACTATCAAAGATAGAGGAGTTAAAATTACGAGATGATACGTTAGTGGTAGTTCTCTCTGACCATGGCACCCAACTTCGGGATCAAGGGCGCTTCGGAAAAGGGCCCGATCAGCTACATCCATTCAACACCCAATTAAATCTATTGATCCGTCATCCGGAGCGACAGCAAGGTAAGGAGATTAATGCGTTCGTTCAAAACCACGACCTGATGCCAACCCTGCTACATCAGCTTGGGATTCCGTGCGATTGGACGGATGGGGAGAATTTCTGGCAACTGGTGACCGGCGAACAGGCATCTATCCGTGACGAAATTATCATCGGCTGGGCAGATTTTACGACAGGCAATGCACGCGGCCGGGTGAGCGTGAGAAATGAACGTTGGAACTTCTGCACAGCTATTGGCTATGATGACCCAGATGGTGATGAATTGTTCAACTTGAAAAATGATCCCACGGAAGTCCACAACGTGGCAGGGAATCATCCGGCTGTGGTTAAGGCATGTCGGGCGGAAGTGGAAGGATTGCTTGGACAACCTCTACCGGGGCGCATGATTGAGGTATGCGATCCGGCGGTGGGACCGATGACGCAATGGTTACAACAGAAACTTCAACGGTTCAATTGACAGCTCAATGGCACTGAACGATGACCAAGACACTCCAATCGGGCCTCCTCACTGAATCGAACATGGCGTTGTTCGCGGACTATTATGAACTCACGATGGGCAAGGCAGATTTTGACAGTGGGAACAACGCGATCTGCACTGAGAATTACTTTGTTCGGTCTATCCCACAGGGTGAGTACCTGATAGCAGCAGGGTTGGAGCAGGTTATCCATTACATCTTGAATCTACGCTTCACCGATGCGGATCTCAAATGGTTGAAGGATAGCAAACCAACGCCGGATATGAGCGATGATTTCCTCGATTATCTGCGTCACTTCAAATTCGACGGCGATGTCTATGCGGTACCGGAAGGAACGCCCGTGTTCGCAAATGAGCCGCTGATTAACGTGACAGGTCGATCTATCGATATTCAGATTTTTGAAACCTACCTTCTCAACATGATGAACTTCCAGACGCTTATCGCCACGAAGACCGCACGGATCGTCCATGCGGCCCGTGGACGCACTTGCTTCGATTTTGGGGCGCGCAGGGCACATGGACGAGATGCTGGCATTCTGGCTGCACGGGCATCATTTATTGGTGGTGCCGCCGGCACATCCCTCGTCATCGCGGGGCAATACTTCAACATTCCTTATGTTGGTACAGTTGCGCATAAATTCATCATGGACCGACCCTCCGAATTAGAAGCGTTTCGAGACTACGCAAAATCGTTCCCCCATAACACCCTCCTACTAATCGACACCTACGACACCATTCAGGGGGCAAAAAACGCTTGTGTAGTTGGGAAGGAGATGCAGGACAGAGGTGCACAGTTGAGAGGGGTTCGGCTTGATAGCGGTGATCTGCTCGCACTGAGCAAAAGTGTGCGAGAAATCTTCGATGAAGGAGGATTACACGATGTACAGATCTTTGCCAGCAATGACCTTGACGAATTTCAGATTGATAAGTTGTTAGCTGAAGGTGCCCCGATTGACGGCTTCGGTGTCGGCACCCGTTTGGCAACGGGAGCAAATTTTAATCCGCTGACCGACGAAGGAGGCCCCTCGGCACTGCCCGGCGTCTACAAGCATGTCGAACGAGTCGACGGCAAGAAGGTTACCGTCACAATGAAGTTTAGTGAGGATGGAAGTAAATCGACTCTTCCAAGCAGGAAGCAGGTCCATCGCATATACAATGGTAATGGACAGTACGTTAAGGATGTTATCAGTCTCTGGGAGGAAACCTTGCCGGAGGGTGAACCACTGCTCGTCCCTATAATCCTTAAAGGAGAGTTAGTCTATCCGCTCACTAACTTGGTTGAAATGCAAGCACAAGCTAAAACTGAGTTAGCACGTTTGCCTAAACAGTATAAACGGTTGACAGCGGCAGAAGAATATCCTGTCCTTTTGAGCTCGGGATTGCAGGAATTACTAGGACGACTGACACAAAACAGATAGGCGTCATAACGAAAAATAAACCCAGAGCATGCCTTCACCGAATCAGTTCTTGTCACATATTTTGTGTTTACCCTCAGCTTTTCATAACGCACTTTCACAACCTTCAAGGAGGTAACTGATGCTCGAAAAACTGTTCCGCTTACAAGAGTCAGGGACAACTGTTAGACGTGAAATTGTTGCAGGTTGCACAACGTTCATGACATTGTCGTATATTATCTTCGTCCAACCGGCGGTGCTGTCGGCAGCGGGGATGGATTCTGGCGCTGTGATGACAGCAACCTGCATCACAAGTGCATTGGCAATGGTGCTGATGGCACTCCTCGCTAACTATCCCATCGCCCTGGCACCGGGGATGGGGCATAACTTCTATTTCGCTTTCACAGTCTGTCTCACTCTCGGTGTCTCGTGGCAAAATGCGCTCGGTGCTGTTTTTGTTGCTGGCGTACTGTTTGTTCTGCTGTTCTTTGTCGGCTTACGTGAAAAGGTGATGACTATCTTGCCTGTCTCGCTGAGGAATGCCATTCCGGCTGGAATTGGGTTACTCATTGCGCTTGTGGGTTTGGAGTGGGCGGGTCTTATCGTTGACCATCCGGCAACTTACGTCACCCTCGGCGATCTGAAATCGCCTCCAGCACTCCTCTCACTGTTCGGAGTGATTGTGATCGCGGTTCTGTTCGGTTTAAAAGTACGCGGCGCAATCTTGATTGGTATTCTTGCATCAACCGTTGTTGGACTTATCACCGGCATGGTCAAATTTCAAGGGGTTGTTTCCGCCCCGCCATCTATCGCCCCAACCTTCCTCAAGCTGGAAATCCCAAACATTTTCGCGGATCCGAGGATGATTTCGATAATTGTCATCTTCATTTTCTTAGACCTATTTGATACGGTTGGAACGCTGGTCGGTGTCGGCGAACAAGGTGGCTTTATGGTCGACGGTAAGCTACCGAGGGCAAGGCAGGCGTTGCTTTCTGATGCGGTGGCGACAAGCGCAGGTGCCCTGCTCGGCACATCAACGGTTACCAGCTATATTGAAAGTGCATCGGGGATTTCCGCAGGCGGACGTACTGGCTTAACTAGCATCGTGACAGCAGTTCTGATGCTGCTCGCACTGTTCTTCAGTCCGTTAATCAAGATGGTAGGGGCAGGATACGCTATCGGTGAAAATACGTTCCTTTATCCCATCGTTGCGCCGGCCCTGATTATCGTTGGCAGCCTGATGCTCAAGAATGTCGTCTCCATCGATTGGGACGATGTGACCGAATCAATCCCTGCATTCCTCACCCTATTGATGATGCCTCTCACCATCAGCATCACGGAGGGAATCGCGTTTGGATTCATCTCCTACGCTCTATTAAAACTGGTCACCCGTCAAGGAAAGCAGGTACACTGGCTAATTTACCTCTTTGCTGTGCTTTTCGTGGCTCGGTATATCTGGCTCATTTGACCATTAAAGGAAAAAACTGTTCAATTAACTTTAACCACTATGAATTCAGTTCGCCGGGTAGGTGGTATCGGTGATGTTTACGTGCCGACCCAATTTCGAGAAATTGCTGCAGAGGACACTTCATGGAAGTTATTTACACATGATGCGCTGGGACAGTTCGATCGCATTTTTACCCATTTACGCCGTGGGGGCGTGGCAATCCTATCCGGTGACTGGGATCAAGCAACGGGAGTAATGGACTACATCGAGCGGAAGAAGGATGAGTTAGTTAGTTCATCCCGTGAGGATGGGCGAGGAGGCAAGCGATCTGGTAGGCAGAAAGATAGACGGCAAGCGCGAATGGGAGCGCACAGACGTAAATTCCATTCAGGAAAGAGGGATTTTAATCCTGCACAAGGAAGGGCAGATCCACTGTCACGCTTAATGTGTTGGGCAGATGCAGCGGGCACTTTACAGGTAAACCCTCCCCCAGATCTGCCCTATCTCCTTGAGTGGGTTGGTGAGCATCAGGATGCAAATGAAGGGCACCCGTTTCTAATCCCCCTTTTCAGGATTCAAAAGATTCAGAAAGCACTCGCAGAGACATATCCGATTCGTGTGTTGGGTACAGCGCTTCACGCTTCCGAAAATGTGCTGCCACCTCATTCTCAGGAAACGGCTGGGCTGTTTCAGCGCGGTCTGCAGAGCGTTAAACCGCACCTGCCACGAGGCGCAACCGTGCTTGATATGGGGTGTGGCTGTGGATGTCTTACACTGCTCGCTGCACAGGAGGTGGGCAATTTGGGCGCAGACATTTATGCCTCGGATCTACTGCCTGAAGCGGTTGCGACAACCCGATTTAACCTTCGACGTTTTGCGGCTGTACAGAGTACTGCATTGCAAATCAATGTGCTACCGGCGGGAGATATCTTCCAGCCTGTGCCAACGCTTCGTTTCGATCTGATTATCTTCAACGCGCCGTGGGTAGTCTCACGCGCACGGAACCGGGCGGAGATTGCCATTCACGACGAAAAACAGCAGACCCTCAAACGTTTTTTTAACGATCTGCCTATTTATCTTAGCCCAGAAGGGCGTCTGCTCATCGGGTATGCAGATGCGTCCGGCGCAAAAGCGATTACGCGCCTCGAAGAGCTAATTGGTGCAGCAGGTTTAACCATCTTAAACCGATTTAAGGAACGAGTATCAACGCATAGAAGTAAACGTAAGTGGGAGAATATTACGGTTTATGAACTGGTCAACAAAAAATCAGACACCTAAACCTTTCCGAATAAACTCTCGACTCGCTTTGGCACATTCCAATGGCGTCTTATCGCCCATCGGTCCGTTCTGCTCTACTGTGATCCAGCCTGAATAACGTTTCTCCTTCAGAATCCTAAACACGCTGTCATAATCACAACACCCAGCGCCAACCTCTGTCCTCAGGTCGGACTCCTCATGCCAATCCTTGAATTCCAGAAAATCGATCCGATCCCAGTTTTGTTCAAGGAAGATAGCAGCGCGCTGTTCCACAGGGTGTCCAATGAAGTCCTTTGTTGCGTGTCCAACATCCAAGAAACCGAAGAATTTGGCGGGATCCGTTTTGTGCAACAACTCCTCAGTCTCCTCCAGTGTTTCTCCGGTGTGGTGGGTGTGATTGTGGAAGCAGGCGTGGACATTGTAGGTTAGTGCGATCTCGCCAATCTGGTTCAGCAGATCAGCAATTTCGTTCATGTCGGCACCTTTCTCCGCCAAGCCGCCTATCGTCACCAGATGCTTTGCACCAAGCTGCTGCATAACTTCGCAAACACGGTTGACTTTATCAAAATCACGGTCTATGACGAGATCAACGCTTATCAAAGAAAGTCCACGATCTGTTATTCGCTCAACAAAATCGGTTTGCTCAATGAATCGAGTTAACTCCCTTTCAAATGTAGCAACGCCTGCATACCCCGCCGCCGATACATCATTGATCCAGGCGACCATCTCTTCGTCGGAGAGATTTCCGCCCCACATCAGGCTCATACATGCAAGTTTAATATCAACCGTTTCACTCATATCTGTTCTACTTTCTTTTTTCTATCAATATCCAACTTGAACTGATACTGACTGATGCTGAAATGTGTGACCATACCTATCAGGAGATTTCCTCGACAAACGTCCCTTCAATTCCTCGATGACCATCCGCATAGACATAATAGTACGCCACTAACACCCGACCATCTTCGAGTTCAACTGACCAAGGGTAACCGCAATCGGAATCGTGTGAATCGCTTCGGATAACAAGCACCGGTGCGGTGTCGAGGTCACTTCCCTCCGGTTCGAGGATGCGCGCCAAGCAGCCGCGTTGTCCGGGCCATCGTGTGCCAACGGTAGTGAAGATTCGGCCGTCCCGCAGTCCAAGCATGTGACCGGGGCAGCCGCGGATCGTCGTCTGTCGCCACGGGGACCATGTTTCCCCACCGTCGGTCGATTCCACTAACGCGAGGCACACCTCGCGGCTAGCTGCACCGGGTCCAGGGTGGCACCGAAAGAGAACGATAATCTTTCCACCAGGGGTGAGATGGATGGCAGGCTCACTGAAGTGGGTAACGGGGTCTTCTGCAATTCGTCCGCCGTATTCCCACGTCTCGCCCATATCCCTTGATACCCGTAACATTCCAAAAAATGGCATTGCTCCATCAGGGTGGTCGGTTGCCTTACTCGGTAGGAGTAGACGTCCATCGGGCATCTGAATCACACCACTCCGGGCAATCCCCGAATGTGAAGCGGGATGTCCCCACACGGCATCGGGTAGGGGCGGGAAACGTACCGGTTCCGTCCACGTATGTCCATCATCATGGGAACGCACCCAGAAGGGGATACCGGCGTGAGCAATCCATTCTTCCCCTTCGTGCTCTTTATTATGGGGAACCAACTCGACGTTGGACGCGTGAAGGAAGATGCTTCCATCCGCGAGGGTATGAGTGCCAAAGTCAAGCACACCCCCCAACGGATCGGTGGTAATAAAGTGTTGTTCACTCCACGTCTGCCCTTCGTCTTCGGAACGGCAGGCCCGCACATCAAATAATGGGTGGCTGTGATGGGAATATCCCACGTATGGCGAACGATGAAATAGAACTAACAGATCACCGTCGGGCGTACGTACCACGTTAGGGTGTGCTCCGTACCAACCTTCTTCTCGGTAAATAGTAAAATGCTCTACAACGCGCCAACCCATTCATCCTTCTCCTTTGGGACAATCAAAATATTCAGAAAGTTAGAAGTTTAAAGGCTTAAGTTCTATATTTCAGGGTATTTTTCAATACAGTAATCCTGTGGACACGAATCTCCGCCACAATTTCCTGAGACCAGATTTTAACAGATGTTCGCCTTCAAACCATCTGTAATCGTACAAAATTGGTATTTCTTGCGTTTGAGTTTCGTGATAATTCGGTCTGTTGCTTCGATCGTACCCGTACGGTTCGCATGTGAATTTTCCGCTTTTCCATCATGTAATACGATAATTGAACCGGGCTTTGCCTTTTTTAATACTCTGTGGGCAATTCTGTCCGGATTCTGGGTTGTCCAATCCCAACTCCACACATTGCAACTGATATGCGTTCGATTAACCTTCGCGAGAACCCATGCGACTGGCAAAAACCTTGTTAACATCGGTGCACGAAACACGATTTCACCTATAGTGCCCAACTGTCGAAGAAGGCTGTCTGTGTGTTCAATTTCTCGCCGAATACGACCAGGCAACCGAAACCCCAAGACAGGATGGCTATAGGAATGATTGCCAACCTGATGTCCTTCAGCAATAACGCGGTGCACCGTCTCGGGATTTTTTTCGATCCGATTCCCAATCATGAAGAATGTGGCTTTGACGTTGTGCTTAGCAAGTACATCAAGTAGCCGGTCCGTGTAGGGCGGATGAGGTCCATCATCAAAGGTAAGCGAGACCACCCGTTGCTCTGTGTCCAGACGAATAACATTCTTCCCGAATGGTGGCTTAAAAAAAAGCCACAGTAGCATCAGTGTTGAAACTCCGGCAACGGCTGTGTCTATTAAATTCATGGAGAATGTTTCCCCTGTACCAAAAGCTAAAAATCATCCAACAGGTCAATCATAGTGATGCCCATGATTCAAGAATTTCAGCTTACGTACTGTTGGCAGTTCCCACCATGGAACGTATGGATACTCGTGATGTTCCCAATGATAGCCGAAGTGATAGCAGGTGATAAACGACCAGAAGGTAGAATACGCATTGCTTTGCGCGCGGTGTGGATTGTTATATCCACTTGCTGGCATACGGTGTGGTAGATATGTCCCAAAATAAAATAGCTGCAACGTACTCAGTAGTGCAGGAGCAGCCCAAAATAGAACCAAGTTGAGACTGGAGATCTTCAAACCATATTCCATGATTTGAAATACAATCGCCATGCCGATTATCTGTTTCCAACTCAGGTAGGTTTTCATAAAACGAAGATACCACGCCAAAAACCCACTATGTTGTCCATCGTGAAAATCCGGATCTGTGTCACTAGCAGGCATTCGATGGTGTTCCCAGTGTTTTTCTAGTACTTTGCGATATGAGAACAGGGCGTATAGCCTGACAACAATTATGCCAGTTATATTGTTAATCTGTGGATAAGCAGGGCAAACTGTACCGTGCATCGCGTCATGCGCTGTAATGAACAGACCGGTATAAAGAAAGGTCTGACAAATTATACACAAAGGTAGTAGTACAATGTTGATATGAGCCACATTGAATGTGAGTAAAATTGAGAGACTCAATCCCCACAACCCAATGATCGTTGACGCAATGAATAACCCCTTGTATGTTGATTTCATATTTTTAACTTTTTAAGCATACCAATCCGAAATAAAGGAGTTGAGCAAAATAGGAATGAAATGCAATTCGAGGCAACAATTGGCGAAACAACCCCATCTGTAAACCGGTCATCACAAAGATAAAACTCAATCCAAACCACGCTAGATAGTTCCGAAAAGGAATGTGGTTATTCGCCCACCTCCAGTAATTCAATTTTACTGCCGCAGGTTCCAGCAATAGGTCAAAACAAACCATTAACAATGCCACGAAACACGCTAACCCGAAAGGGCTCCTAGCTACGAATTTCGGCGCAATCGTTTGGACAACAGCTATTGAAGCAATAAGCATTACAAACCAAGCACACCCAATAGAGATTGGCACACCGTCAATGGACGGCTGTAATGTTTGTCCATACACATACGAACCGAAAATCTGTCCCGTCTGAACACCAAGCCATTCGATTGCACAACCACCGGCAATAATACCTATACTCCAGAGAACCAGCCTCAGTCTTTTACTCTGTGGATATATCCGCCAACATTCCCAAAATAGCCACACACCTAAGCCAAACATGATTGGCGAAGCAAGCACTCGCATGATTTCTTGGAAAACGCTGAGCAGATGCCACAGTCCACCTGCGCCTAAAAGTAGGTAAAGCCCCCCTATTCTTACTCTGTTCACTACAGCACCGGATGCCTAAGTCTATTCGCGTAATAACCGTACGCATCTGTTTGCTTATCGCAATTTATCATGTATCGACTTGCTCAATTGCAAGTCGATCTGTCGTCCCTTCCACTCTAAGTAACCATGTCTAGCTTGATAGAATGAATTAATCCCAATTAGTAACGTTAGCAAAACGCCAAACGGATGCAAAATCACGCTTGTAAAGAAAGGGTGTTTGTATTTGATTGATAGTATCAAACGCATAGCAACATTCATGACAATAGCAACGAGAGAAAGGACTCTAAATGATGCAAACCAAACAGAAAGGTAGGGCAGAACGCACATTGTAAACAGAACCAGAATTAAGAAAAGAAATGGTATCCTCCGATAACGCACCAAGCCAAAAAGATTCTTGGAAAACCCGTCCCATACTTCGCCGAACGAATGATACATTCTACACGACACCACATGAGTGCCCGCCAACGTTAAGATTTTAATCCCTTTCTTTTTTGCCAAGCGACTTAACTCAACATCCTCAACAATTTTATTCGATAACGCCTTATGCCCACCAATTCGTTGATATGCGTTGCTAGTGAAGGCAAGCCACAAACCGCTCGCGGCAGCAAGCGACGGTGAACGACTCAGGTATGTAAGCCAAAGGGGGAGCCCAGCATAGACGAACATATCAACTACCGGAACCACAAGCCTTTCCGGCAAGGTCTTTGTCACCTTCTGTGGAAACGCTGACAATAACCCAAGCTCCAACTTCTGCATATAGGCGATAGTATTTGCAATTGTATGTGGCACGGGACGGTTATCTGCGTCGGTAAAGATGAGTATCTCTCCACTCGCATACTCACTCAGTTGATGACACGCCCAATTTTTTCCTGTCCAGCCCGGTGGCAGCGGTTGACCAAAGATCGCTCGAACTTTAGCATACTGTTGATTCAACTTCTTGATAATTGCTTCCGTGCGATCTGTCGATTGGTCGTCAAGAACGAGGATTTCAAAGTTATCGTACTCTTGAGCCAAGAATCCTTCGATGCAAGCGCTGATGTTAGATTCCTCATTCCGGGCAGGAATTAGTACCGAGACACGTGGTTCACTCCGACAGTTGTTGGCTTTTTTGAGCATCGGCGCGGTTGCAGCATTAAATAGCGTGATTGCCAAGAAAATTGCCAGCAGCCCCACCGAGATGATCAACCACGTAAATAAGATCATATCTATCTTTCAGGACAGTAAGTTTAGCCCCTCTTCTCCGCGAAGAATCCTTCGTGCCAAGTCATCCAACAAGACGGTTTCAGTTTTTTCAAGCCAATCCATTCCGTGAAAGGTTTCCCCGTCAAATCGATTCACATCTCCAAAAAGAAAAAACACACTCGGACACCTTTCACCGAGCAACTCGGTACGGATTGCCAACGGAAGTAGAGCGACCGGCTTTCCGTACTTTTGTAAAATCCATTCAACACCGCGTTTGTAAGCGAGGGGGCGCGTATGCCAAGGCAGTAATTCACCTTGAGGAAAAACAGAAACCAGCGACATATTTTGATCCAACAACTCAACAGTGTATGCTAGCGATTCGATGATACCACGCCGATGTTCCGGCTCGATTGAATAAGCACCAATCTTGGCAAAAAACCAGTACTTAGATAGCTGTTCCTCAAGCATCATCAGATAAGCGGTACGGCGAAAAATCCGTTTGTTGAGTAGGTACACAAAAAATCCATCCCACCATGTACTATGATTCGGCAACAATAACAACGGTAAATCGTTAGGTATCTCCGGTAATTTTCCCAAAAGCTGAATCGTATGAAAATGCCGTTTGAATAGCCAAGCAAGGTAGGGTTGGAAGATGAGGTCCGCCCAAAGGCGATGCTGTGCTCGAATCATCTATTTTTTCCAGAGTGCACCGGGCATAGTTTCTCCTGCGCTGATAAAACCTTCATTTTAAGCACCTCGTGTAACAAAATTCCGATTTTCTGAATTGGCGGCACAAATACTCGGTTTAAGAACGGATTATAATTCTGCGCTTCAATTTTCCTTAAAATGCCACGGTAAATTTTGGCAGACGAATAGATTGCATACTGTGACTCTGTCTTGAGTAGAGAAATCCCGGGTATGGCTTCAGAGTAATAACGATCCGCGCGTTTAATTTGGAACTTCATGAGTGCCCGTAATTGAGGTGTCATCCTTTCGTTGAGGATGTCTTGTACCGACACGCCGAATAGATCTAAATCCATCTCTGGCAGATAGATCCGTCCCATCTCCTTATCTTCCTTGATATCTCGTAGAATATTGGTCAGTTGCATTGCAATACCGAGGCGCTTGGCGTATTCAAAGGCACGTGTGTCTTTATATCCAAGGATATGCGTCATCATTAGTCCAACAACGGCAGCAACTCGATAACAGAAAAAAGTGAGTTCATCGAATGTTTTGTACCGCGCCTGTTGGAGGTCCATGGCAACACCTTTAAGCAGATCGAGGGGATATTCGAAAGGAATGCCATACCGCTCAACAACAAGAATAAAGGCACGAATAACCGGGTGCTCAGATTCGTTAGTGTTGTAGGCAATTTGCAACTCTTCTGTCAAGAAGTCAATCTCTCCGAAGATTTGCGATCGAGTTCGTTGACGCGGCGTGTCAATCAGATTGTCACAATGGCGACAGAAACCGTAAAGCGCATATGTCGCCCAGCGACGATCATAGGGCAGTATTCGCGCTGAGACATAAAAACTTTTTGAATAGTATGCGGTTATTCGACGGGCGTACTCAAAAGCAGCTCGATCCGCGTCTGTTAGCTTCCACGATCTCATGGTATAATCTCCTCCCCCAACTGATTACTAAACACTGAACATAGAAGACCACTCTAACCTAAGTTGCCAGTATTTTAGAAGACAGGGATATTGGACCAAGCGAATAGTTGAGGTTAGAACTTCGTTCCCCTAACCATCAGGACAGACTAAACCAAAACAGGGGGCAGCTCAGGCTATTGCACCAAATCCTTAACGACCAACTTTACTGTTGTTTCCGCTGTCAGCAGTACGCCAGGTACTCCAGCCCCGGGATGGGTGCTTGCGCCGACGAAGTACAGTTTCTCTATGTCTTCACTTAGGTTATGCGGGCGGAAATACGCTGTCTGTGTTAGTTTTGGCTCAACTCCCCATGCACTGCCAAGGTGACTATTCCGATGCTGCTTGAAATCCAAAGGTGTGAACGTCTCAATCACCTCAATCGAAGCGCCCAGGTCTGTCAACCCAAAGTCGTTCTCCAAGAAAGTTAATATCTTGTCAGTATACCTTTTCTCTGTCTCTTCCCAGTCGATACCTGCTGCTAAATTCGGTACTGGAATCAGTACATACATACTTGCACAACCTTCCGGTGCCATCGACGGATCCGTTTGCGAAGGAATGTGTAAATACATTGAAAAATCATCCGGAAGTACCTTATTATCAAAGATGTCGTCTATCAACCCTTTGTATCTTTCGGACAGAATGAGTGTATGATGCTGAAGCTGCGGATAATTTTTACGAACACCAAGGTAGAGTAAAAATGCACTCATCGAATATTGAGTCTTCCTCAATTTCTTGTCAGACCATTTCCTGCGATGTTCGGGTTTTATAAGTTGCCCGTAGGTGTGAACCAAATCGGCATTAGAAATAACGCTATCTGCTTTGTAAAATTGTCCGTTTGCTAGAACGCCTTTTGCTTTCCGATTTTCAACAACAATCTGTTCCACTTCTGCATCGGTTTCGACAACACCACCAAGTTCTTTGAATACGCTTTCTAATGATCGCACGAGATTGTACATTCCGCCTTTGCAGAACCAGACCCCACCGGTTTTCTCCAGATAAGGAATCATCAAGTAAACAGCTGGTGCCCGGAACGGATTGCCCCCTATAAATAACGGATGAAACGAGAAGGTGAAGCGGTGACGCGAATCCTCAAAATACCTCTTTACGAAGTTGTAAGCAGGCATCAATGCTCTCATTCGTAAGGCACGGGGCAGAAAACCAAGCATTGTTTGCAAATCAAACGGAATTGAACCTAAACCGTCAGTGATAACAGCATTGTAGAGTTGACGAGCATGTGCCATGAAATAGTCGTAGTTTCTGGCATCTGCTGCGCTAAACCGCCCCATTTGCTGTTTCATCTGATTGGTATCATCCGTATAATCAAGTGATGAACCATCATGAAAATAGATACGGTAAAAGGGATCTAGCTTTACCAAATCAAGGTAATCTTCCATCCGAACACCTGCACAACTAAATACGCTTTCAATCAGGTCGGGCGCGGTGATAATTGATGGTCCCATGTCAAAAGTGTACCCCTTCTTAACAAGTTGTGCAGCGTGACCACCAACTTTCGCATTCTTTTCCAGAATCATGACTTGCAGGCCTTGGGCTTGAAGTCGAATTGCTGCTGCAAGCCCACCAAACCCTGAACCGATGATGACGACCGTCCGTTTCATATCTGCACCTGCGAACCAACGATGTTTTCAGTTTCTAATCCGTGGTCCGCAGCAATCAATGCCGCCGCCATCTTCCCAGACAATAT
Organism: Candidatus Poribacteria bacterium; assembly: GCA_965204355.1. Lineage (GTDB taxonomy): Bacteria > Poribacteria > WGA-4E > WGA-4E > PCPOR2b > PCPOR2b. The sequence continues at coordinate 3,281,937 of OZ241983.1, read as the reverse complement.
AACTAAAGGGATACCGCCCCCCGGATGCACAGAACCGCCTGCGAAGCAGAGATTATCGAGGATGCGACTGCGATTGGGTAGACGTTTGAACGCCATGGTTCTGCTATTGGATGAAACCCCGTAGATGCTCCCCCGATTACTGGCATAAAGATCGGAAAAATCCTGTGGTGTATAGATCTGCTCCACCTCAATTCGATCTTTGATGTCGATGCCAATCTGCCTCAATCTACCAAGGACAACGTTGCGCATCCGAGCTTTTTCTTTTTCCCACATCTGTCCCGGCCCGAGATAGGGCATGTTCAACAACACAAACCAATTTTCTCCGTCAGCGGGAGCATCGGCTGTTTCCGATTTGCTTGTGATGGCAATGTAGATTGTCGGTTCCTCCGGCACTTGCCGGTGTTTGAAGATCTGCCGAAATTCTGCATCATAGTCACCGGAAAAAACAGTGTTGTGGTGCGCTAATTGTGAGTGATTCCCCCTAACGCCCCAAAGGAACACCATTCCCGACAGCGATGGCTCCAATCGATTGAGTTTCTCGCGTTGATTCGGATGGCCGTCAATTAACTCGTTATGTGCTATAACAGCGTCTGAACCGCACAATACATAATCCGCAGAAATCTTGTGCCCGTTGGCTTGTATCCCATCGACCCGTTTGTTATCATGACAAATCTTTTCAACTTTAGCTGAGGTATGAATTTGGACCCCTTGCTCGCGGGCTATCATTTCCAAGGCATTGACCAAGCGATATATGCCACCTTTGATGTAGTAACCTCCCAAGCCATATTCCACATACGGAATTATGTTGAGGGTCGCAGGGGCTTGAAACGGATCTGAACCGTTGTAAGTAGCATACCGGTCAAAGAGTTGGACGAGGCGCGGATCAGAGAAAAAACGGGACACACTCTGATGTACCGTCCGAAATGGATCAATTTGATGTAGCCTGAACAGCGTCCGCAGATGACGAATTTTCATAAGTTTTTTAAACTCATGAATCGGTGTAAACATAAAGACTTCAGCTGTCAGGGCATGTATCCGTTCTGCGTATTTCAAGAAACTTTCATAGGCTTCGGCATCGGTGGGTGATAGCTGTTTGATAGCAGCTTTCATCTTTGCTTTATCTGCACTTGCATCCATCACCGAACCGTCAGCAAAGAAGTATCGACATATCGGGTCAACCGGGATAAAATCAAGATAGTCTGACCGATTGAATCCAGCGAAGTCAAATAAATCATCAATGACGAAAGGCATCGTCAACAACGATGCACCGGTATCAAACCGGTAGTCCCCTAAAACAACCTCATTAACCTTCCCACCGAGTTTCCGATTCTTCTCAAATAATTGCACGGAGAATCCTAGCCGCGCAAGACAAATCGCACCGCTTAACGCACCTAGCCCACCTCCAATTACCGTCACTCTCTTACGTTTCACGACAATTTTTCCTAAATTTTTCGTAGAGAATCGCGTTAAAAAGCATCAGCGTGAATCCGTATCCGAAATCCTCAATAGGAATTGAAAAGAATCGGTAGCCGATCTGATACACTTCACCATATAGCACAACTGGACGTGCTGTAAGGTAGCCGTTGAACACCAAAATCAGACCAAAGACAACTGCGAGATAGAGATAAGTTTTCGGTTGAAGAAGCAGGTCAACCCTTAACAACCTATCCGTCAATCCAACGAGACCAAAACATAATAGTACCAACCCTGTATACTGCTTACCCATGCTAAAAATCAATGTTCCACCCAACAACATCATATATAAAATCAATCTGACGTACCGAAGGGATTTCATTTGTGTCGCTTTATTTGCTTGGGGCAGAGTTTCCCATACCAACAAACACCCGAATGGAACCGTAATAAAAAAGAACCACTCTTCAATCGGCAAACCCAATAATCGAAAGTTGAGTGTATACGCTGCATTGAACCACCAATGCGAACCGGTGACGAGCACATCCCAAACGATATAAGGAATCATGACAATTGCACTCGTGAGTAATCTCAATCGCCAATACGAAATAGGCTTAATCTGACGGTTGAATTGGCAGGCTATGGGACCAGCAATAACGATGAGATTGAATAAAAGGTATTCAAACTTCATTGATCAGTGATTGGATGCTGTAATTGCAATTTACCTTTGAGTGCTTGGAGATATACCCTCTCATTACTCGCCAGTTTTGCGTTTTCAAGCAAGAACTCAACAACGTGTGCGATTAGCGTCAGATCATAGGTATGCCGTTCCAATGGTATTCGTTTGATAATCTCCTTGAAGTCTCGCTGGGCATCATCAGAACGTCTAAAGAAGAATGGAAGGTAGTAGCAGGTCGTACCGTGGATAAACAATGCTTCAATATCATTTGGACTTTTCTTTAAACCCTTATCCATGATTGTTAGACCACGTTTTGTCCACTTAAGTTTAGTGTGCGGCAAAAACGCATGCTTTCCTTTGAGAGCAACAAGCGCGCCAATGTAGACCTCGGTCCGTCCAGCGTAGCTCGGTTTCATCTGTGCAATTCGCTTGAACAGCTTGATTGCTGGCTCAATCTGTTTTTTTTCTTCAATAGCGACATAAAATTGTTTGCGTGCACTTTGCAGGGTTTCCTCTACCGCCTGATCGGCTATAGCTCTGCCAATATACGACAGGAAAAGAAGCGCCACTATGAAATTGACAGAAACGAATCGATTAGGTTTCATCGTGACAACTGTTTTTCTTGTACTGTTTGACGACACGATTAAGTATCAGCTTGAACCAGTACGTATAATGATCGGGGTTTTCTCCAACATCTCGCTCCAGGCTGTCGATGCTCATCCATTTCCAATCATCAACTTCTTTGAGATTGGGTATTGGGCGACCGTCAAAAATTCCAACAAAGACATGATCTAGTTCGTGCTCAAACAGATTATTTTCCAGTTTGGTATGATAGACAAAGCTGAACAGCTCAGTCAATTCACAATCAAAGCCCATTTCCTCATTGAGCCGTCGTCTAGCCGCGCAATAATGGCTTTCACCAGGACGTGGATGACTGCAGCAAGTATTCGTCCACAAGCTGCCAGAGTGATACTTTGTTGCCGCCCGCTTCTGAAGCAATAGTTCCCCTTTAGCGTTGAAAATGAAAACTGAAAATGCACGATGCAGCTTACCCTCGCGATGTGCTTTTAGCTTTTCTTCCGTACCGATTTCTCTGTCCAGACGGTCAACAAGTATCACCCGCTCTTGCACAGTTTATCCCCTTTCGCACATAATTCTGCTCTCAGAATATTATCACATGTTGGACACATCATTATACGTGCTACGATAGAGAAATAGACACCATACAGGGAATCTACTCCTACAGGCACACCTTTCCGTACATCGCTCAACCACTACCTAAACCCAATTTCCACCTGTCTTCACGAGGAATAATCTTGATTTTGCATTTAGGGATGCGTTTGCTCTGTGCTCCGCAGGATTTCCACCTAATCGATAGCGACCCGTTCAATTGAATGGACGAAAAGCACATCATTCGCCGCCTCGTATTGCTGCAGCGCTTGGACAACTGACTCCGGATCGAGGTTCTCCGTTACTAAACCTGCAATAACCAAATCGGCTTGGGAGGATCGGTGAGCTACTTCTTCTTCTAAAGCCTCTCCGTTGCTGCGGGAGACAGAAGTCACATTCTGCGCTGAAATCGGCAGGCGCCCTTCGCGCATCCACGTTGAGAGCCTGTCCGCCTCGCGTTCAGCATCAACCGTCTCAAAGCATGCAAAGAGCTGAATCTCAGCACGCCTCCACTCCGGGTGTCCCACAATGATATACGCAAGCAGCAGCATCATCGGAGCATTCGTCAAGTTTTCCTCGGTCACCCAGACATGAATCGAAGAACGGTATCCGAATCGATACTTTGTCGATCGCAGGATCAGCACGTTGAAAAGCGAATTGGCAGCAAGCCGAGCACCTTGTCCGACTTCGTTGATTTCGTCAGGATTGTCTCGATCGAATTCAAGGAGGATAGAGTTGTTCGGCAACCCGGAAATCCCTGGCATCTGCAGCGTGTGCGCAATGGCGAGTTGAAATGTCGGGCAAATCAGGGTATCGACAAAGATACCGGCCCGGCTCACCTCAGTCCGTTGAATCAACTCGTCAACGTGCATACGCGCCTCAATTTCGTCAAGAAACGAGTAATCACCATGGAAAAATTGGACAAAATGTCCAAATCCGTGTCGATGGCAGATCCAGCGTAGCACGTCAAAATGTCCGAGCCGACGTTCTCCAAAACGGGTCACTCCGACGATAGACGGACGCCACCCACCCTCGGGTGAGATAACGCGGTTTCGCTGTAGAGTAATTTGTAACCATCGGGTCAACTGGAACATAGTCCCTTGAAAGATCGCTGTCAAGTCACGTTGCCCCTTGTGGCTATGGCGGAGTGCGAGGTAGATTACCAACATGAGAAAAATGGAAATAGCCGCGTACACCACGTTTATCTGAATCATCATCAAGGCACACATCACGGTCCCAACCAGTGACAAGTACCAACGGGAATGAAACGTGGGACGATAGGACGGATTACCTGCAAAGTGCTCAAGAAACGATACTGCACAGAGGACACCATATGTGACAATGAAGAACATGGTCAGGATTCGGGCAATAAAGTCCACATCACCGGCCACTACAAAAACGATCGCGATTGCGCCTGACACACAGGTCGCTACCATCGGCTCCTGAGTTTGCCCCACCCCTTTTTCCATCAGACGATTCAGTAGAGAAAACGGTAGTACATTATCACGACCAAGCATCTGAAGCGTTCTGGGAGCAACCAAAATCGAACCGAGAGCGGACGATAGCGCGGCTGCGCCCAATCCAACATAGATTGCAGGCCCCCACAAGGCAATCTTTGTCATAACAAACTGATCGGCGGCAAGTTCTTCAGGCGTAGCACTCTGGGCGAGTTTCACTGCGACAACCGCATATATGATCATACCTACTACCGTCGCCCCAATCGTTCCGAGCGGTATACTCTTCTGAGGGTTCCTCAGGTCGCCGGATAGTCCAAGTCCCGCAATCATACCCGTGAAGGCGGGAAAGCACACCGCGAAAACTGTACCGAAACTGTCACCCCCTTCGATGCGTGCTGTGATATTCAGTCCTGTGGGCTGCATCTCCTTGGGCGCCTCCCCCAATAGAAAGGCACCAATCGACACAGCTAAGATTGCACTTACTGCCCACAACCCCCAGACGCCCAGATCCGCCCCTTTTGTCAGCATCAGCGTGATAAGCAGGATGGTCAAAGGAACACTGACCCAGCGGCGATCGAGGCTCAAGTCGTACGTGGTAGCAACCCAGTCATAGATGGGTTGCAAAGCCTCTGCAAACGCAACCATATAGAAGGCAATCGAGATCGCTTGCGCCAAATATAGAGTAATCCCGATTGTCCCACCAATACTTGGTCCAAAGGAGCGGCTAACGATGTAGTAGGCACCCCCACCTGCCACACGACGGTTCGTCGCAATCTCAGACACTGCTAGGACCGTGGGAATGGTCACCAGATGCCCTAGGCCAACGATCGCTAAACTGCCCCAAAGTCCCACGTGAGCAACAGCATAACCGAATCGCAAGAATAGAATTGCGCCGAGAATCGTACAGATTGAGGTAAGAAAAACAGGCGCGGTGCTGAAGCCGTGCCCATCTTCGGAATACGAGGGAGCACCACTAGATGCCGATCCAGATTGTTGCGCTGCGTCTGAAAACATTAGGGTACATTCTCCTTTAATTTAGAGAGTATGCATGAAGTGGGTCGGTGAAAAGAAGTTTCACTTTCCTGTGAAATAGTAGCAGGCAAGTCCAATACCTATAAGTACAGCTTTCGATTTCTTTACATCAGAGATCTTCCGGTCCATAAGACTCTGTGAACGTTGTCCAGATTCCCGCGTGTCTATCAAAACGGCTTAAACCCCGATAGGTGCCGAACCACACGTAAGTATTCCCTATAGCTATGGACAGAATACCGTTATGAGCCAATCCGTCCTCTCGGGTGTACGTGATCCAGCTATTAGATGCCGTGTCGAATCGACTCACCCCCGCATTGTACGTGCCGATCCACACCTCTGTGCCATCAACGCCAATAGAGGTGACCTTATTGCTTGCGAGGCCGTTCTCCGTCGTATAGGCTGTCCAAGTCTCCGTCTCATCATTATAAACAGTCACACCGCTATCGGTTCCAAACCAGACACGCTCGCCATCAATAGCGATGCAGCTAATTTCATCACTGGACAGACCATTTTCGGTTGTAATAGTCTTCCAAGTATCCTTACCGATGTTATATTGGCTTACGCCGCGTCGCGTGCCGACCCAAACATCCTTTTTACTGCTAGCGATACACCAAATCTCATCCGTGACCAACGACTCTGCGAACTCTTTGGAGACAGATGCGGGCTGAATCTCAGTGCCGGAGGTATACGCGATCCAAGCATTCAGGTCATCCGCAGTACGGGGATATTTTCCAATGCCAGAGTTGGTGCCGACCCAAATATTGTTCCCATCGTTGCTGACAGAAGTTACATTATTCGCGGGCAAACCGTGCTCGGTTTTGTACTGATCCCAGCGCAAGGCGAGTTTATCAAAGCGATTCGCGCCATCTCGAGTCCCGACCCAGACGTATTGATCGTCAACCACAATCGAGCTCACCGAATTATCTGACAGTGTATCTTTTCGCTTAGGACGCCATCGATGCCAATGGCCTCCATGAGTGGCTATCTCCTCGGAACCGCCCTCCTGCTGATACTGCTTCCAAGTTCCCAATTCTTTATCATAACGAGACAAACCGTTATCTGTCCCCACCCAGACAAAGCGCGCATCCGTGTCAACCGTCCGGATCGTACGTCCTGAAAGGGTTGGTACTGCTGTGAAGGGGGTCCAAGATTCCCTTTGCTTGTCATAACGTGCCAGCCCGCGCAGCGTTCCCACCCAAACATATTTATCATCAACGGCAAGTCCATACTCATCTACATGGTTATGCAGCATCCCTTCGAGATCCTTAAACACTGTCCACGTACCAGATGCAAAGTGAAATCGTCTGAGCCCATTGTTGGGGACGGCCAACCAGAGGTAATCATCGTCCGTAGCCAACTCAAGGGTACCGCGCCCCGACTTTATCGTTGTCCACTCTCTGGTGCGCCTATCGTATCGAGTAACCCCCGCCTTATTCCAAGGTCTGTAAAGTATCCAAACATCATCCTTTGTGGCGATGATACGCCTAATGGTATCGGCAGCAAGCACGTCACTCGTTGAAAATGTGTCCCACTTCTTCGTTTTCTTATCGTATCGTGACAATGGACGGTTACTATCCCTATCCCACTCCGATCGCGCCACCCAGATGAAATCTTCATCCGCAGTAATCCACTCAGCCCCTCTTCCGGCGAGCCCATCCCTCGGCGTGAAATTACGCCATTCACCGGTAAATTCATTATAACGATGCAGTCCACGACCTGACCCGAACCAGACCTCCGGGCCATCAACCGCTAGCGCGTTCAACCGCTCGATCTGCATCTCCTTTCCAGGGGCAATTATATTCCATTTTCCAGTCTTTTTACTATAATGGCTCAGTTCGACACCGATCATTGGAATTACCCAGACGCTGTGCTCGCTCACGGCAATCCTGTCTATGTCGTTAGTGGAGAGTCCGTTTTGTATCGTAAAGTGTTCCCATGTATCCGCCATCTTATCGTACCGGAGGACTCCGTAATCGGTGGTAAACCAGACTGCATCGGTATCTACATAGCTCCAACGTAGTGTGGTCATGGACCTTTTCTGAGTAGATTGCAGAATATCCAAGCGCGTGAACCGTTGCCACGTGCCCGTGGGACGATGAAACCTTAAAAGCGCACCGTTCGGCGAAGCAGACCAGTTATTGAACCAGATGTAATCCCCATCAAATTTGACGTGTGAAACTTTCGTCTCAAGGCACGGTTCACGGACTGGACGCGATTGGTGAAGCGTCTTTCGTCCATCGGGGAGGCTATATTCGACAAGACCAACCGATGTAGCCAACCAGAGCGCCTCATTTTCATCACACAGGATGTCTCGCACGTTATAGGACAGATCCGAGATAGGACTCCACAGATCAGAAGTAATCTGATAGCTTCCCATCCCCTGGGGTGTACCTATCCAAACAAGATCGTCACGAAAAGCGAGTGCGGTAATATTGGAAACAGGCAGCTGGTCGTTAAACGGCATCGGCAACCAATGTCCCTGTGCAGCGTCATATCGTGCAAGCCCTTGGCGCGTCCCTGCCCAAAGGGTGTCCCCGGCGAACAGTAGCACATTAACGTAGGTATCAGGAAGCCCTTCGGCAGTGTGATACATCTCTTTATCCGCAATTGAATATTGCCAAACGCCCTCCGCCCCACCAAACCAAACTACCCCATCGCGAACAAGCACAGATGAGACTAACGTATTTGAGTGAGTATCTGGTGTTTTAAGTTGTATCCACTCTTGAGAAATCCTGTTGTACATGGCGGGTCCCAAACTTGTGCCGAGCCAGAGTATATCGCCATCGGCAGCAAGTGCCGTTACAAAAGCCTCTCCTTGGGTCTGTGATCGGGGAGGAGAATAAAACGCCCACTCGCCTCCCAAGCGCAGTCGAGTGCCAATCCCGCGGTCTGTACCGATCCAAATCTGTGTGCTGGCCATTCCACTGGCCGATGTTTCGATCCCGTCGCTTTGTTTCGATTCAGGCAATTTAGACCCAACATCTATCACCGTCACATAGGGGGTCGGTAGCCCGTCTTCTTTAGAGATGATCTCCCAACTGCGTGTTGAGGGGTTGTAAATCGAGATTCCCGATACTGTCGCCATCCAGAGGTTTCCATCCGCACTACGCGTTATGTCCCGGACATCGTTATCCCCAAGAAAATCAGCCTGTTTGTAGAGTGTCCACTCGCCAGTCACTTTATCGAAGCGGCTCACTCCATCCTCTTTGCTCGCAAACCAGACATCATTTCCTTGTGTCTCAATCCAACTCACATGATTGCTTGCTAGTCCGTCCGCTTTGGTGTAGTGCACCCAAGTGTTGACCGGCTTGATGAATCGATGCACACCTGCATTGGCAGTACCAAACCATACCTGGAACCCATCAGCACGGATACAGGAGATCATATTGCTTTTGAGCAGATCGGTCTTCGTAAACGTTTTGATGAAGGCTTGGTCAACCTGATTGTATTGACTGATGCCTTCGTCTTGCGTTCCAAACCAAACACTATTTTCGTCCACCGCAATAGTAGCAATTTCATTATCTATCAAGCCGTCGGATTTTTTATAATTATTCCAAGAGTCAGTGTCTCTATGGTATCGGCTGACCCCGCCTTTGCTAAACCGAGGATCATCATCCCAGCCATGGGGATCCGGGTTTATCTCCCTATCCGTACCGACCCACACATACTCTGGCTCGACTGCAATCGTTGTAATCACCTTGCTGACTAGTCCATCCTTACGGGTACGGACTGCCCAACTGTCAATGGTTTTGTCATAACGGTTTAGCCCGTTGGATGTACCGAACCAAACATAGTTTCCGTCTACTGCAATGGAAGACACCCGATCACTTGCTAAGCCATCAATGGTGCGGTAGGTGGAAAAGGTATTCGTCTGCGTGTCGTATCGGCTCACCCCCTCTTCCGTCGCGAACCACACCCACTGCCCGTCAATTGCAAGCGCGTTCACAACATCGTTCGACAGTCCGTCTTCCATCGTGTAGTGAAACCATCTGTCTTGGTCACGATCCCAGCGCGAAACGCCGGATTGCGTTGCAAACCACACATTGTGCTGGTCGGCAGCAATACAGTTGACCTCATTACTCACGAGCCGTCGTTCGACCTGCCACATCTTTTCTGCCTGCGAACCTGAATCGAAATCGCCCAACGGTATATTGGGATCATCGGGAACTAATGTTGTGCACGCTACCACTATAACAAGTAGCAGAAATAACAGATGATGCGTGAGGATTTGTAGTCTGTGCAGTACTGCTCGCTTCATTATCACAACAGCCTTTCTTTCACCCAAAATAGTAATGTATTTATTGTGCCACTATGTTAGAGAGTATGTCAACTTAATTTGGTATTATAACACAAGCTGCTAGTTGAGAAACCAAGCATCCGAAAACGAGGCAATCAGAGGGAATTAGAATTCCGTACGAGACAGAATATACAGCGGAGCCGGAAGCCCAAACTACGGCCCTGTGTGGAGGTCACGGCAAACGAAGTATGCCTGCGACTAACAGATCGAGCTATTGTCATCCAAATTGACTGATATTTCACTGTTCAAAAGACAAACATGGCTGTTCAGAAATTGAACAACGGGAACCTCCTCGCGAAAAAAGATTGGTCAGAAATCCGCATACAGCGACAGATTCTCGCTTAGAACCCTTTGGCACAAAAATTGCCCTAACCATTGCATGGTATCAAAAACTCGATTATCAAAGTTCACATTGAGAAAGGATACATTATGAAGCCAAGAAAAAGCCAACTATGGATATGTTTAAGCCTTTTCCTGATTAGTATCAATCTCGCTTATTCCCAAGGAGATGACGCAGATCCTCCGATTGAACTTGAGGAAATTACCGTCATCAGTCGCGTCGAAAAGGATACCTTCAACACCCCGAACGCGGTCTCTCTTGTTAACCGGGAGCAGATCGAGCGTATCAACGCCCCAACGACACCGCGAATCCTCCGCGAAACGGTAGGGGTATGGGCACAGCAAACGACAGCCGGTCAAGGTTCACCCATGCTGCGTGGGCTTACCGGGTATCAGGCATTCCTTTCGATGGACGGGGTTAGACTTAACAACTCCACTTTCCGCTCTGGTCCGAATCAGTATTTGGCAACAGTCAGTCCAGACAGTCTCGACCGGGTTGAGGTACTGCGCGGCGCCGGTTCGATGCTATATGGTAGTGGCGCCATGGGTGGTGTTATCAGCATGTTCACCAAAGACACTATTCTAGATAACGCAACCGACAATTGGAACTTCCAGTCTCGTGCTTTCACCCGCTTCGCTTCGGGAAGTGCAGAACGTCTCGGACGGCTTGAAGTGGTCGGTAGTCAAAAGCAATTCGGATTTTCGGTTGGTGCCTCTGCACGATGGTTCGGCAACATCAATCCGGGCAGCGGCTACGACCTGCACTACAAGAACCGCAAATTTGAAATTGTCACCGACAAACCAAAGGGCGTACAAATTTCTGATGGTCCTCCCAAAGATGTTCCCGATCAATGGCTGATTGATTCTGAAGGACCACTTGGGTGGAACGCGTACGACGGCGACGCCAAGCTCGCCTATAAACTCAATGATAATAGCACAATTAACCTCGCCTACCAACTCTGGCGACAACCGCAGACCCCACGTTACGACAAGATTGCACCGCGTGAGTTTGACGAGTTTTTCTTTGAACCGCAAGACCGCGACCTACTCTATGCCACGTACCTCTCCAAGCCGGAAAATATCGCAATTGACCAGATACGATTCACCACCTCATTCCATCGTCAGAAAGAGGGACGAAATGAACTCAAACGTGATGCGACGGAGCGTCGCGAACGGTTCGATACCGTCAATACATTGGGTCTCAGCGCGCAAGCGATCAATTCATCGCTGCCGAAGCAACGCGTCGTCGCAGGCGGCGAATTCTACTTCGATACCGTTTCGAGCCAAACGATCAAAACTGACATCAAGACCAGAGCTGAAGATGTAGATGACACAAAAGGTAGGTTCATTGATGGGTCGCAATTCTGGGATGCAAATCTCTACGTTCAGGACGAAATCGAACTACACGAACGCCTCGAATTGACGCTTGGTGGACGCTATACGCTTTACAATACGAACGCCGATCTCTCGGTGCGTTCTGATCAGTTTAGCGATTTTAACGAATCCGGTAATGCACTGACCTATAGCGCGGGCCTAGTCGCCAGCATCACCGAGGCGTTGAACGTTGTCGGGAATTTTGCCACATCGTTCCGCGCACCTTCGTTGAACGATACAACCGCTGTCGAGGTCACCAACGAAGGTATCGACTCACCATCGCCGGACCTCAAGTCAGAGCGAGGATGGACTGCAGAAGGTGGGTTTAAGGCGCGTTATTCATGGTTTATCGGTTCACTGACCCTTTTCCATGGTCGCGTCAGCGATTTGGTCACCCGTGTTCCGGTCGAAGAGGCGTATGCTGGAAAACCGCTTCCAAGCCTAATTCAGGAAATTCAGCAGAACAATCCGGGGGTTGATGTCTATGTATTTGACAATGTGGATGAAGTGCAGATACAAGGCGTTGAGTTTGCCGGAATGATCCCGATCCCGATTCAAAGCGGTTTGTCGCTCTACGGTAACGCAATGTTTACGCGTGGAAAGGTACTGACGATCAACGGCGCAGCACCAGATCCTGACAAGCCGTGGGAAGAGCGGATTCGTCGTGAACCACCACTCAACGGCATGGTCGGTCTACGGTGGGAGCCACCTGCCCAGCGATTTTGGGCAGAATTTTTCGTCCGCGGTGCGACCGAGCAGAGACGGCTAAATCGGAGCGATATTCGAGATCCACGGATTCCGGGAACCACCCGTGATACAGGTGAAGTCAAGTTTGATGCCAACGGCGCAGCAATCGGGCAAGGTTCGCCGGGCTGGGTAACGCTTAATCTGCGCGGCGGCGTTCAGGTAACCCAGTACAATCGACTCACCCTCGCGCTTGAAAATCTACTCGATAAACGATATCGCGAGCACGGTTCTGGTATCAACGGTCCGGGATTCAATGTAATTGTCGGCCTTGACAACCGATTTTAATCCTCGGGATTTTACATAATCACTTCGACAAATTTCGCACATACCCATCCATTGTGCGATCTACCTCGTGGTCAGCCAATGGTTGACCACGAAACCACTTCCGGGCAAAATTGTGTGAGATTCGGTACGAGCGAACACTGCGAAACGGATCCAATGCAATCAGGGTGAAAAAACCGTCCTTTCTGATTGATAAGGAGCCTCAATTATGAAGACCGTTTTATTCTCACTGCTGATTGTTCTTTCTGTTGTCGCACCCGGTTCCGCCCAACACAACTCCCAATTCAGTCTACCCGACGGTGCCATCGCACGCTTCGGGAACGGCAGAATGGGACAGATGCAATACGCGCCCGACGGTACCCATATAGCGGTCGCTAGCACTATCGGTGTTTGGCTTTACGATGCCGGAACTCATCAAGAGGCCGCCCTTCTCACAGGGAATACAGATCAGTTCTACTCGGTAGCCTTCAGTCCCGATGGCAGTCTAATAGCAAGTGGCACAGGACCTTATTCAGCTGCAACCATCCGTTTGTGGGATGTCGCCACAGGTAAGCTCAAACACACATTCACGGGAGACTGGCGGGGAGTCCAAAACATAGCCTTCAGTCCTAATGGACAAATGCTGGCGGACAGTGGCGAGGATGCCATCCAACTGTGGGATACCATCACAGGAAGACGCAAGAGGATACTCACCGGCCACACAGATCGAGTCGGGGGTATCGCGTTTAGTCCGGATGGGAAAACGCTCGCAAGTGCGGGAGAGGATCAGACCATCCGACTGTGGGATCCGACTACAGGTGCAGTCAAGGAGATACTTATTGGACATACGCAGGCGGTCTACAGCGTTGTCTTCAATCCTGATGGACAAACACTCATAAGTGGGAGTAAGGATAGGACCATTCGGTTGTGGGATGCTGCGACAGGTGAACACAAGAAGACGCTCGCTGGACTAATAGATGACGTTACTCACCTTGCCCTCAGTCCCGATGGAGAAATACTTGCCAGTGGGTATGGACTCAGACGTGCTAGCGTAGGAGGGGAAATTCAGTTATGGGATGCCGCCACAATCGAACACAAAGGGACGCTTACGGGATATACGGGTGGAGTTACTGCCCTTGTCTTCAGTCCCAATGGAGAAACACTGGCGAATGCAACTTGGGATAATCGGATCTTTCTTTGGGATGTCAGAACAGGTAAGAAGAAAGGCACGATAGCCAGGAATTCGGGCGGGATCGCTAGCATTGCATTCAGTCCCGATGGGAAGATGTTGGCAGCTGGGAGCGGAAGGTGGCCTATCGACGACGAAACTGTCCGAATATGGGATATCGCCACCGGTAGACAGAAGCATATACTCACCGAACATTGGGATGAGATCTATAGCGTTGTCTTCAGTCCGGATGGGAAAACACTTGCAAGTGGCGGGTGGGACAGTAGCATCCGGCTCTGGGAGGTCAACGCGGGCGAACAGAAACAGGTGTTTTGGCTACCTAGCAGAGAAGCTGTTAGAAGTATCGCGTTCAGTCCTGATGGGAAAATCCTCGCAAGTGGTAATGACGATAGGTCGGTCCGCCTGTGGGATGTCGCTACCGGCACTGTGAAGGAAACACTCCTCGGCCATCAAGATGTGGTCAATAGTGTTGTGTTCAGTCCGGATGGAAAAACGCTTGCAAGTGGTGGGCGGGACAAAACCGTACGTCTATGGGATGTTGACAGCGGTAGATACAAGCAATCATTCATACTACACTCCAAAGCCATCAGCAGCCTGGCATTCTCGCCTGATGGGAAAACACTGGCGAGTGGAGGACGGGACAGCATCCGGCTCTGGGAGGCCGACACCGGCACACAACAACACATCCTCAGTCCGGATTGGGGATGGTTTGAAAGCGTAGCGTTCTCCCCCGATGGACGCACACTGGCTAGTAGTATGGGAAACGACGCAAACGGTATTATCCTTTTGTGGGACGTTGACACAGGCGAACGCACGTGGACTATCGCGGGACATTTGGGAAGTATCCTAAGCGTTGCATACTCTCCCGACGGCACCACTTTCGCCAGTGGCAGTGAGGACGGCACAGTACTCCTGTGGGACATCACTCGCTTCCGCGCTGCATCTCCCCAATCCATTGCGGACCTCAACGCGGATGGAGAGATAAACCGCTTAGATTTGATGGAGATCGCCGAAAGTTTTGGGCGAGCCAACCCCGAAGTTGATCTCAACGGCGATGGCATTGTTAATATCCTCGACCTAGTGCTTGTTTCTAGGCACCTCACTGAATAAGGAAAATCTAAAGATGTCATTCAGTACAAAGCACTGAGGTTACTGTTTGATGTCTGGGATTCGGCACAGGGAAAATTTGGGGTAAGTGGATCGTCAATCCTCTTTTCATGTCGGGAGAGAGTCGGGATAGTTACCGCTTTCGGATTGTCGATTACCGATACAATTGCAGAAAAGGCAACGAAAGTCACATAGGAAACGCTCCCAACGCCAATTGTTAGCAAATTCCCACGTGACCATTGACTCGACACGCCTATCTCCGATTTCTTGTAGAGGGGTGTTTTGCGTCTACTGCCTTTTCTGCATCTAATTACGATAATCGAATTTGCAATGATTGTCAAGCAAACTCTCAACGGAGTTCAAATGATGAAACTGTTACGTATTGCTAAAATTTTGTTTCTGATTACATCACTATTACTAGTTTCGATCGGGTTGATCAGTTGTGGTGAAGACTATGATGACGACTACAATGATGATTTCATCAGGGGGCTCAATTACGATGACGACTACTACGATGATGATGATTTCATCAGGGGGCTCAATGTGGTGTTTGACAACCCCGCGGCTGCCGGTAGACCGAGTCCCTCTTTTAACGCGGATATTTTGCCTATCCTTACAAGCCGGTGTGCCTTCGCAGGGTGCCATGTTGCCGGAGGGCCGGACGGTATAAATCTCCGCACGTATGATGCCGTGATTGCAGGAGAAGAAGAAGATGATGATGATACCGTCATTGCAGGCAATGCGAGAAGGAGCGAACTGGTCGAAGAAATTGTTGAGGGTGAAATGCCTCCTGACGGGCCACCTCTGCCGGCAGCCCAGATCCAACTTATCATTGATTGGATCAATGAGGGAGCCAAGAATAACTAGACCTTATCAAAAGTGCTTAACTTCTACACAATCCTTGCAAGTGAAATGTTAAGAAATCAACAGGAGGAGTTGATTAATGTATACAAGATTAAAAAAACGCTTTAGTATTGCAACATGCTTGTTCTTTATCCTGATAAGTTGTGTGATCACACATCAACTCCCTAATCGTTTGGCTGCAAATGAGGAGGATGGACACCGGCAGAAACCCTTGTCTATTTGGTTGACTATAGCGAACGATGAAAATCTAAAACACCTTGAAAACGGTAACACAAAAGGTTTTGAACAGGAGAAGTTATGGAAGTACAACTTTGGTGAAAATGGAGCAATAGCTTCTAGTCTAACTCGTTTTGACGATAGGGAAGGGATTGACGCAACAGTTCGACAGAAGGAGAACAACACCTATAATTATCGTAGGCAAAGTGACGACGATGACGATGATGATAACAACGATGACAACGACGACGATGACGACGATGACAACGACGACGACGATTACCATTATGGTAATGTGTTATTTGATGATCCTACAGATGCCGGCAGACCCAGCCCCTCTTTTCAGGACGATATTTTGCCTATCCTTACAAACCGCTGTGCCTTCGCAGGGTGCCATGTCGCCGGGGGACCGGACGGTGTAGATCTCCGCACGTATGATGCCGTGATGGCAGGAGGCCATGATGGTGCTATTGTCATTGCAGGCAATGCGCGAAGGAGCGAACTGGTCGAATACATTGTTGAGGGCGAAATGCCCCCTAGCGGTCCACCCTTGCCGATAGCTCAGATCCAACTCATCATTGATTGGATTAATGAGGGAGCCAAAAACAACTCAAATAATGAAACGAATGCGGCATCTGATAATCCTACGGATGCTGGCAGACCAATTCCCTCTTTTCAGGACGATATTTTGCCTATCCTTACAAACCGCTGTGCCTTCGCAGGGTGCCATGTCGCCGGGGGACCGGACGGTATAGATCTCCGCACGTATGATGCCGTGATTGCCGGAGGCAGTAAGGGGGCTATCGTCATTGCAGGCGATGCGGGAGAGAGCGAACTGGTCAAACAGATTGTTGAGGGTAAAATGCCCCCTGGCGGTCCACCTTTGCCGGCAGCTCAGATTCAACTCATCACTGATTGGATTAATGATGGGGCTAAAAACAACTTGGATGGTGAAATAGATCGCGAGCCTCCAATTCCTCCAGATTCGTTCCTACCCCCGGACGTTAATCGGGATGGAGTTGTGGATGTCCTAGATCTGATACAGGCTGCCCTTCAATTCGGACAAGTTGGCACTCATCTCGCCGGAGATGTGAATGGTAATGGGACGGTGGATGTGGCCGATTTGATACTTATCAGCGCAGGTTTGAGCGGAAATGTTGCAATGTCTGCGCCCCCTGTTGACGATTCCAACCCAACCACCAATTATCACTCATCAAGTGTCAAGCGTCAATTCCAAGCCCTTGTAGCTTTAGAATCACTAGCAACCCCCTCACGTGAGGCACGTCTTGCCCGCGACATGCTCAAAGCATGGTTATCCCGTATGAAGCCGTTGATCACGGAAACGAAATTGCTGCCAAACTATCCCAACCCGTTCAATCCCGAAACGTGGATACCCTACCAGTTAGCAGAGACTACCTATGTAAAAATTCACATTTATGATGTCGCTGGATATCTGGTAAGGACGTTGGATCTGGGCACCAAACCTGTGGGCAATTATCTGTCACGGGAACAAGCAGCATATTGGGATGGCCGCAATGACATGGGAGAAGGGGTCAGCAGTGGGGTGTATTTCTACACGCTGGCGACAGGGGATTATCAGACAACGCGCAGGATGATTGTTACGCGATAAATTAATCAATACAGAAAAAGCAAACAGTGAATTTGGAGAAACCAACCACCTTACATTTATCCCTGCTATCGAATGGGAAACACTCGGACTGGAATTCGGCATCGGATTTCCCATTGGACAGACGGATGCATCTGAAAATTTCGGTTTTATCGCCGATATTGAAGTCGAGTTTTAAGCAAAGGGCGTTTGCCCTCTTACCAAACCACTTAGGAGGTGAATCTTATGAACTGGGCACATGTACATCTTTTGATTAATCACATACCGGTTTTAGGCACGCTGTTTGGCGCGCTATTACTGGTTTTCGGTATAGTGAAAAAAAATGAGGAGATCAAGCGTGTGAGTCTTGGTATCTTAGGCATTTTTGCCATAGGCACGTTGTGGCGTTATCGGCGCGTCGATACGATTCCAAACAGATTTGTTATCGCAGGTTTGATACTTTCAATTATTGTCTTCGGATTGATGGCATGGACAGCAGACTTAGGCGGAAAGATACGTCATTCGGAGATTCGATCAGAAAGTAATGCCGCGGCACTAATCAAAGAAGCGGAGGAAAGCAACCATCATTAGGAGTATTGCGTTCACTTCAGGACTTACGCATTTCGACACAGGGCAAGACGGCTCGCCTACAGTTAGCTGCGCAAGTCCTGTTTGTATTAATTGTCAAGTAAGCTCTCAAAGAGGAAAGACAGGTAACGCTAGCAGGCCACGAAAAGCTGTCGCGTCAGCGTATCGTAGCAAACAGAGTGGCTCTCTGTATTTCCTCAACTACCGTTGGCTATTTGTCTACGATGTGCTATAATTGAAGACATATTTAGCCGTTGTGAGGACTAAACTCATGCACAGATCCGCCTACGTAATCTGTATATATCTTCTATCTCTTGAATTTGGAATTTGCTTTGACGTTTCAGCACAAGATGACACAGAAACGGTTGAACTTGAGGAAATTGTGGTGACACCTGGTCGGTTCGCGATTGACGATGGGACACCTTCGAAGCTATCCCTCTCAAAACAACGAATTGAGCGGTTTCCATTGGTTGATAACGATGTGATGCGGGCTGCACATGTTTTCCCCGGCGTCGTCGCAAGCGATTACAGTGCGCGCTTCAGTGTACGTGGGAGCGAAAAGGACGACATTTTAGTGAGATTAGATGGGATGGAGCTCTTCGATCCGTACCACCTACAGGACTTTGGCGGCGCGGTTTCACTGGTTGGGCTTGATTTAATTCAGCGTGTCGAACTGCTGATGGGCGGTTTCCCAGCGGAATATGGGGATAAAATGGCTGGCGTGTTTGACATCACAACAAAAGGGGCGAATATCGAGAAAGTTGCTGCCAATTTCGGGCTTGACCTTATCAATACAACCGCAATGGTAGAGGGACCCCTATCAGAAAAAGGGTCATGGCTCCTGTCAGCACGCCGAGGTTACGTCGATCTGATCCTTGCGCTGATGGATCTTGACGAGGATTATAAGCCACAATATGCGGATGTCTATGGTAAAGTGACTTACGAACCGACACAGACGGATACGCTCACGCTGAATGGGCTTTATGGCTGGGATAAGAATCGGATCCGGCAAGGAGACCCCGACAATAACTTAGATTCGCGCTATGATAACTTAACCGTTTGGACGCGATGGCGCCATTACTTTGGTACAACGAACTGGTCTGATGTGTTCGTCTTTGGGGGGAACGCAGCTCATGATCGGCGGAGCGGGGAAGCAGATTTCGACCTCCGTTCGTTCCGTTTCTTCGGCGCGAAAACGGAATTCACAGCTGGTTTCTTGGACAAACATCTGTTTCGGAGCGGAATCGAATGGCGTTGGATGACAGCCGACTATGATTACGATGTCCAAGAGCGGCAGCCCGGAATAGATCAGTACACACGAATCCGTGCAGACCTTGAGGATAGCGGCAGCGAAGTCAAAGCGTTTCTTCAAGATGAGTGGCAGTTGCATCCGAAACTCGCGCTCAACATGGGAGGGCGCTATGTGTTTCAGGACTATCGCGCCGCCGGGATCCAAGGCTATGAGATTGGACCTCGTGTTGCACTGGCGGTACGCCCAATAGAGAAACTGGTTTTGCGAGGCGCGTGGGGGATCTATTACCAACCTATCTTTTTGATGAATATTCCTGTGGAAGATAACATTCAGACTGTGGGACGTGCCGAGCAGGCGATTCACTATATTCTCGGCGGCGAATACCAGCCAAGCGCTAATTTCTTGTTCCGTTTGGAGGCGTATTACAAGACATTGGATAATCTCTCGGGACGGCTCAGGGAGTTCGGACGACAGACCCAACTTTTTGTACCCCCCGAATCCGGAACGGCACGAGGAATGGATGTTTTCGTAACACATGCAGTTTCAGATAGGTTAACGTGGGGAGTTAGCTATGCGTACGCTGTTGCGAAAGAAAGTGCAGGTGGTGAAACATTTTTTCGACAGTCGGATAGGCGGCATTCCCTCGCCCTCAGTAGCAGCCATCAGCTGTCGCGGGGGTGGCATCTCTACCTGACTTGGCGTTTCCATACTGGCGAACCGAGAACGCCGTTGACGCATGTGTTGGTTTCGCAGCTAGATGGCAGCAGTGCGTGTGACCGACAGTTTGGAGCAACGCATTCAGAACGGTTACCACCTTATCACAGTCTCGATTTTCGGTTTACGAAACGGAATCCATACAGCCGGTGGGAACTTACGTGGTATTTCCAAATTTTAAACCTATACAATCGAACTAACGTTGATCAATATGCGTTCAGCGAGAGGCGAGACGAGGAAACAGGTATGCTGCTCGGGTGTGAAATTGATGAAGAACCGATGCTGCCGATTCTGCCGACCATGGGCATTTCGGTCGCGTTCTAACAAAGTAGCAGTATGCCTTGATTGACCGAAAAACGCAAAAAAGATAAGAAAGATTTATCCATGAAACAAAAATTAGTATGGACAATGTTGCTGATGGGAAGTAGTCTGTTGACAATAAGCGCTTGGGCTAGTAAGACGATTTCTTTCACAGCAGATTTAACCGGAAACCTTGAGATCTACATCATGGATATTAATCGCAAGAATCCCGTCAACTTAACCAACCATCCGGCGGCTGACTCTTCTCCGACCTGGGCACCGGATGGCAGTGCTTTCGCTTATGTTTCGCATAGGGACGGGAATCCAGAGATTTATCTCATGGAGATGAAGAACAAGGAATCGCGGCGATTGACAAACAATCAGGCTACTGACATTGATCCGGCTTGGTCGCCCGATGGACGCTGGATCGCGTTTGCCTCCAACCAACACAGAGAACATGCAGCAGATACTGATATCTACATAATGAACCCAAACGGCAAGAAAGCGCAACAACTTACAAACAAGGGAGGGCACAATTCAACACCGGCGTGGTCTCCGGACGGCCAGTGGATCGCATTTCGCACCACACTCGATGGTATCGGTGCTATCCATCTGATGAACGCAGATGGTAAAAAACAGCGCGCCGTCACACAGGTATCTGCGACTGACCCTACTTGGTCGGCTGAGGGCAAAGAGATCTACTTCTCTAGCGATATGCTCAATGATGTAAAGGTGCCCGCCCTGTTTGCTATAGATATCAACGGCGGAAATGTCAGGAGGTTAGCGAACGCCCCACAAGCCTGCGAAGAACCAACCGAGTCGCCCGATGGACAATGGATTGCATATGTGTCAACTCAAGCCGGCAACAAGGACATCCATCTAATTCGTGTGGCGGATGGGGAGATTCAACAGCTGACACAAAATCCGGGACAGGAATTTTCACCTGCATGGGCACCAGCAGGGTTAGCCGTTTCGCCGGGCATACACACACGGACAATGCTCTGGGGAAATTTGAAGCAAGCAGCTGTAAAGGCCGGTTTATAGTCTACCCGCCATTAAAGTTGTAGACGGGACATCCCCAGTCACGGGCCTGCTCTCGCCTGTCCCGATTCATCGGGGATTCAAAGGAGCACATCTACCGAAAAGTATCGTCATTGTCGCCTATAGTATAGTTAAACGGAAAGGATTCGCCAGACATTGCATCTACGAAATGTATCTCAAGCGTCCGAAAATATCCATCGGCAAGTGTCCGCCGCTTCCGAGGCTTGGGCGGCTTGCCCACCACAGCAGGGCTTCCCGTTCCTTCAATCGATGGCTCTCCCCCATAAAAGATAACCAGCCACCTCGGAAGCTCCTTCTCACTATTATCGGTATTAAACGGTCGGTAGAGAATGTAATAACACTCGTAATGCCGATAGATTATACCTGTGCCCGTCAAAAAATCACCCAAAGTGTATGCAGGCATCACAGCAGGCAGATGCCATCCAATATACGGATTGTGCCTGAAAGTAGAACGCACCTGCTGATTCGAGACCTCAATGCCCGTCAAAAACTCGGGCAACGCATCAGCGTCACGGGACACAATTTTGAGCACCTGCCCTTTAACACTATCGACATACACATCAAAACCCTTTATATACGGGTTTGTTATGTTTTCATGCTGAAGCGCGTCAACCAGATACGAAACCTTCCAAAGATGCTGGCTATCCAAAAGCCGCTTCTTAATCGACACGATGGGGGTATCATCACCTTCATCGATCGTGAACGCAGATGCTATGATACGAACATCAGGGAGTTTATCAAGCCCCGTCATCGTGTTAGATAACTCGATAACGCTCTCCTCCGTGGTGGACGCCTGAATCGCTTTCGCTTCATCTTTGAGTCGATCAGTCAGCTTTTCAGAATGAAGGATATGTGCCATAATATCTTCCTCCAATCGCCGAGTCGCTTGGGGGTTTTTCACGGCTGCCTTGGCAATCTGAATCACCAAGTCAACTGGCAACTCAATCAGCCCTCCTCCCAAATCATTATCGAGTGTATACCAAATTGCTACGCGCTTGTTCACAACCAGTAGTTTCCCCAAGGTGCCCCAAAAGACATCATACCCGCCACGTCCAGGGCGTGTGCTTTGCTCTAGAAAAAGTAAGACCTGCTCTCTCAATTCAAATTCTGCCTGATCTTCAACCCGGACCGAAAGATCGTTGCACTCACCCCCTTCAATCGTGAACTTCACACGGTCGGCACCCGCGTTTGGCTCACCTTTTATCGTCTCTCTAACATCTATCGTGATCTCGGTGGCGCATGGTCGGTCGACAAACTCCTTTTCCACCACCCAACCGTAAACAATTAGATCACTATCCTCAACGAAATTGGTAATGTTATAGTCCTTTTGATAGGCTAACATGATCGAACCAACTGTCCGCGGCAAACATAGCACCCAAAGAACCAGTGTGAATGTAACAAACATTTTGGTTTTCATCATAATCTTCTCAGTGGACACCTTCTTCGAGTCAACCTCGGTCGCTCTCTGTTCAGCCAATTGTAGTTTATCGAAACCCCTCCTCTGGGAACATACAAATACACCTTTTTCCTGTCTCTTCCTATGTAAGCACCAGAATCATCTTTACGCGGGCGGTAGGCTCAACCTTGATAAGGATCATCGAGATATACAGCGAATACAACGAGTTTGCCCCTTTTCTGAAAATATGTCATGTCCGCCCAGTCGATACGCATCTCGCCATCTTTCAACGAGTCGGGCAAGCAATCCCAGCCCATACTGTAGCCGTCTGAAACCACAAAAACAATATCTTTTATAGCACAAGGCTCCGGTTCTAATAGTGAACGGATAACGATAAAGCTAAACAGCAAGATCAGGGCAAACCGTTTCACGATGAACTTAATCCCCTCACATTCGTATTGGCGGCAGCCAACCTCTGGCTACAGTGGACGCCATGACTCACAAGGGAGTTGCCACAAGGGTGACCGCCATAAGATCCGATGCGCCATGTCCAACATGAAATGTCTAGTACTCCGTCAAATAAATCGTGACAATTCACTAGGGCGTGTTGACATTTGATAGCACGCCTTAGTAGTATAACCGTGGTATGCCAGTTAGTCAAACTACTTATTTCACCCTGATAGTTGGCAGTGGGGGGCTCCTAGCTCGACCCTCAAAGCCCCAGCGGGGCGATATGTGTATAGCAGTACAACAAATCGACCAACACCCAAGCCCCAGCGGGGCGACATGTGCGTAACTCGATACCCACTTATAGGTGTTTTCGGCGAATTAAGGACACACCTCACATAAATGTCAACAGAAGCTAACAACTTGCGTTATTTTGCCAGAAAAATCAAAAAACTGACGTTTTCTGGTATGATGCAACGAAAAAAGCCTCCGTCGAAAAAAATAAATAACTCTGCCGACTGGGAGCGATATGGTGCGCTAGTTGCGATCTCTACTATCCCTACTTTGTCAAAAATGGGTAAGCTAACGGTGTAATCTAAAGATTTTGGTTCCAGAAGAAAATATAGACTTGGACATGATTTTATGGCATACTGAATACAATCCTACAGGATATGCCCATTACTGACCATGTAATACGTAATGCACCATACTCAAAGAAAAGCCCTTACGTATCACTCGTTACGCATTATTTTTTAGGCAGAATAGGAGGGGTTTATGGAACGTTTAGATGTGCTTCATCCATCGATTGACGAATACCTACTTGCGGTTATTCCCGCACGCGATGAGGTGCTAGCAGAGATGGAGGCATACGCACGGGAACGCCGCTTCCCGATTGTGGGCCCGCTCGTTGGTCGCGTATTACATCAGTTGGTGATGTTGACGAACCCGACTCGGATTTTTGAGATGGGATCCGGCTTTGGTTATTCGGCGTATTGGATGGGAACAGCATTGCGCCAACCGGAAGCGAGGATTATTTGTACCGACGGCTCACCGGAGAACGCTGATCGTGCAGCGGGTTATCTTGCACGTGGCGGCATTGCGGATCGGATCGACTATCGTGTGGGGAATGCGCTCGAAATTATCGATGAAACAGAAGGTGAGTTTGACATCATTTACAATGACATAGACAAAGATGGCTATCCTGAAGCGTTTCACAAAGCAATTCCACGGCTCAGGAGTGGTGGTTTATTTATCACGGATAACATGCTGTGGCTTGGGCGGGTTGTCACATACGATACTGATACAGATGTGCAAAGTCTTGATGAAGAGGAAGAATGGGTGCACAAGACCACCGTCGGAGTCAAGGAGTTGACGCGGTTACTCTATAGTTCCCCCGACGTGTTCACAACGATTATTCCGCTTCGCGATGGGGTTTCTGTTGCGGTGAAACGTTAGGGCGCAATGCAGCGTCAGCTCCACGCGCTCTCCAGCACTGTCCTAACAGGACGAAAGGTGTCAGATAGCGAATCGGAACTACTTTGATGCTAGATGATAAACCTCAATTTCGCGGACCTGTGCCCACGCCGGTTGGATAACACGGAAGTGAGGATAATACGCTCCTGCAAGCGTGGTCCTTCGATCAACTACCTTGTCACCGGGCGATAACATAACCTTGGTAACAACATTATCGTCGACTGTGCGGGAAACATTGATACGGATAGTGTTTGTCCGGCAATTTAGTCGATCAATGACGATTTCTGCCGGCGCCCGCTCTGTGCCGATATCCCGCAACTGACGCACAGAGTGAATTGTCTTCCACTCAAATTTATCAAGATCCCAGTAATCCACATGGAACCAGAATAGATTCCCGTTATGGATGATAATCTTGCGAACAGGTTTAACTTCTGCGAACCGCAACGTAAAGATCCGTTCGTTCGTTGCTGCTACCGCCGCAACTGTATCTAGCTTTCCATCGTTGAGTGCTGGATGATTGGCTTTTGAGCCGTGGCTTGCCAGTGCAAAGTTCTCGCTCCATGAGTTCGAGAGTAGGGTAGACCAAACACAGCCGGTCAAGTTGATACAAGCAGCAAACCAGAGAAAAATTCCAAAGTATTTTCGCACATCCATCCTTTTACCTCCCAATTTTATTACACAGATTTCACCTACTGCTATCTAAGATAGGGACGAATTTTATACACTTCTTGTTTAGGGCGAAACCACGTGCGTTGGAAGTTTCCGATAAGAAGCATGCCCATACCAAACCCACCGACATGCGCTGCCCAAGCGATAGATGCCCCTTGAAACGAAAAATAGACATTAATCAACTGGATGGTGATCCAAGGTAACAGCAGAACAACCGCGGGAACGGAGACAATATAGATTAGGAGAAGACATCGAACCCGCGTCTTGGGACAGGCGATAAAGTGCGCCCCCATTACACCGGCAATTGCGCCGCTAGCACCAATCAGGGGCAAATTAGAATTGTAGTAAATTATCACGTAACAGAGAGTCGCCAGCACCCCGCACAATAGGTAGAACAGGAGAAATTTTAGACTTCCAATCATACTTTCAAGGGTCGGACCGAAAGCCGAGAGATATAGCATGTTACCAATGATGTGGATAAATCCTCCCTTTATAATGTGGACATCGTGTAAAAACAGGGAGGTGAGGAGCGTCTTATCGAGAAGGTTTGGAAGCGGTGGCAGAAAAGCATGACGATGGAGAATCTGGTTAGGGATAGCACCGGACACTTCCGCCACCAAAACCCCTTGATAGAGCGCGTAAAGTTGATATACAAAAACTGCGAGATTTGTAAGGATTAAAAATTGGACTGCGCGCGGCTTGAAAGATCCCTGCGCCGAGGGTGTGCTTGGCAGTGGAATAAACAAGGTGTCGTATCCTTTCGACAAGTGAGCAGATAGCGAAATCTGTGCTCACGTCACACATAAACTACGATACCTAGTGCTTTCCGTTTCACGTTTCATTCGACACATCAAACCGATCGATGATTCCCATAACCAACTCCCTTATGGGAGCCGTTTCGATTTCAAACACCTCCTGGGCAACGCCTGGTCCTGCCCCAACAAGGACGATATCGTTCTCTCCCGCCCCAACGTAATCAACAGCAATGGTCGGTGTGCGTACCAACTTTGATTTCAAATTCAGTGGTTGAACGAGCAGGAGTGTGCGATTTTGATAGGCGGGATGCTTGATGACGGAAACAACTTTACCAATAACCTTTGCAATATACATCACTCCTCCGCGCTCTCAGTCACAGTGATGGAGTCAACAATCCCAACCACGGCGACGTCAACAGGCATTGCACGTTCTGCTGCCACAAATGCAGCGTCTCCACCAGTGACTATGTAGACCAGTTCGCCATACCCAGCGGCCCCTTGTATATCGACAGCGGTGACCGGATCGCCGACAGACCCGCCCTCTGCGTCAAGGGGTTGTACAACCAGTAGACGATAGCCAACCAAGCTTGGATCTTTTCGAGTTGCGACGATGGTCCCGAGGACCTTTGCAATATCCATAAAGTTCGTAGGCAGCCATCTAGGCCTGTCTTAAAGTAAATAGGAAGAACTTCGGTTGTTTGTCAATCCGCCCGTTCCAATTCACCGAGAGTTGATGACTTGGATAAACTGTCTAGGTCATATCCATGTCTGCTCAGTGGTCGAGCCAATCCGCTGCAAGCGGCGATTGATTCACCTTAGCGTGTATCTTCCCGGCTTGCGATATACACCGGTGATTTGAGCATTCTTAACGCCTTTGAATCCCATACTCTTCCATTTTGGAGTGGAGGGTATTGCGATTAATTCCGAGGATTTCGGCGGCTTTTCTACGATTCCAACCGGTGCGCTGGAGAATGAACTCAAAGAGCGGTTTTTCAACGGCAATGCGGATCTCTGCGTGAAGCTCCCCGGCCCCTGCTCCGGATTCGACAAATTCATCCACGCGTTCTGACATTAAAGCCGCCATACGACTCTCAAACCCGCCTTGAGGCGTTGTAGCAGCAGTCAGATCGCCAGACAGTTCCGGAAAATGTTCCGGGAGGAGGACCTGGCCAGCACACATGACAAGTGCACGTTTTAGGGCGTTTTCAAGTTCACGGACGTTCCCGGGCCAATCGTATGCCATCAGCAGCTTAAAGGCTTCCTGCGAAATTGTTCCTTTGGGCTGCTCGTAGTCTTGAGCAAAACGGGACATGAAGAAATCTACCAGATCGGGGATGTCCTCTTTCCGTTCGCGCAGCGGCGGTAAAAAGATCGGTACTACATTAAGCCGATAAAACAGATCTTCCCGAAATGCGCCTTCTTGAATTGCTAAATCGAGGCGTCGGTTTGTGGCGGCAACCACCCGTACATCGACCTTGCGGATCTCATTTGATCCAATCGGTTCAACTTCCCGTTCCTGGAGGACCCGTAGCAGTTTCATCTGCACTTCTATTGGTAATTCACCGACCTCGTCAAGAAAAATCGTCCCTCGGTCTGCCTGCTCAAATTTACCCTCACGTGCTGTGTCAGCACCTGTGTACGCGCCTTTAACGTGCCCAAAGAGTGCGCTTTCGATCAGATCCGAGGGAATCGCGCTGCAATCGACCACCACAAATTCCTCATTTGCCCTCTTACTATTTTGGTGAATCGCCTTGGCAATTGATTCTTTACCGGTGCCGCTTTCACCCATGATCAGGACTGTTTCGTCACTGATCGCTGCGCGTCCAATAGTCAGGTAAATGGTGTGCATCGCGTCGCTTTCCCCAACAATCTGAGTGCCGGCATCATCCCCGTTCTGCGAGGGTACGCTATCCTCCGATGGCACCTCTTCCACGATCGCAACTTTCGCTTGATCCGCAGCATATACCGCACGAGTGGCCAAATGTACGATTTCCTTCAGATCAAAAGGTTTAGTCACATAGTCATAGGCGTGACGCTTTGCGGCTTCAATGGCTATCTGCGTTGTGCCGTGAGCGGTGATAATAATAATCGAGGCGGTTTTGTTGATCTCGCGAAGCTCTTCAATCAGATCTAACCCGTTGACATCGGGCATAAAGATGTCGAGGAAAACTGTGTCAATCGTTTCTGACTGGAGAAGATCAACCGTTTCTTTCCCGTTCCGTGCGGAGCATGTGTGATATCCCTCCTTCTGAAGGGCTTTCTCCAACACAAAGCGGATGCTATCGTCGTCGTCAGCAATAAGAATTGTATGTGTCATATAGACTTAATGGTAGTTGTCTGGACCGAGATCGGTAGCTGCAAAAGCAGCATCAACACTAAGTAAGGTGTCTAGATTGTAATATCTAAACTGTGGGTGTAGAGTTCAATGCCCATCCCTTCCGCCAATTCAAGAGCGTTGGGATCAACAAATGGAGATATGAAGAATCTTCGATTTACCGTTACATTTTCGGTCTGTTCAAAGAATGCAATCTTCCTTTGAAACAGGGACAGGTCGCCGCGGCTGACTGACGATTTAATTTCAACCGCAATGACTAAACCGTTCCGGATGATTACATCCATTTCCACCTGTTCCGGCTGTCCGAAAACCGATCCGGAATCGTCATAACCCTCGTACCGTTCCACCCGGAAACCGAGTTCATCAGTCAAAATTGCAGCGAGCCCACTGCGGAATGCCTCTTCAGACATCAATCCCCATCGCGCGCCCAGACCTTGAACGGTATGGCGAAATCGCCTTAATTCATTATCTGTATATGCACGTGACGCCCTAGATTCCTCACGCAACTGATTGGACTCTTCGCGTAGGACTTGCATCTCCTGACGGAATTCAGTCCACCGCTGCTCCGACTCCTCGCGCAGTACCCCCATCTCCTGACGGAATTCAGTCCACCGCTGCTCAGATTCCTCACGCAACTGATTGGACTCTTCACGTAGGACTTGCATCTCCTGACGAAATTCAACCCACTGCTGCTCAGACTCCTCACGCAGTACCCCTATCTCCTGCCGGAATTCAGTCCACCGCTGCTCAGATTCCTCACGCAACCGATTGGACTCTTCACGTAGGACTTGCATCTCCTGACGGAATTCAATCCACTGCTGCTCGGACTCCTCGCGTAACCGATTGGACTCTTCGCGTAGGACTCGCATCTCCTGACGGAATTCAACCCGCTGCCGTTCAGATTCCTCGCGCATCTGCTTGAGCTCGTTCAAAATCGCTGTTATATCCTCTTTTTTGGCAAAGGTCTCCGACATAACACCGATTAACTCATAACGAATCTCGGGGTTTTGGGTTATTAGGCGTGGAAATTCATTAGCGATTAATTGGCGAATCTCTTCTTCAGTTAATGACATGTTTTTTTCATTCGTCATATTTGTATTTACTGAATTTGCTCAAACCGGCAACGTGATAATAAACATTGCCCCTTGAGCCTTTGTTACATCAACCTCGATGTCGCCGCCATGCTCCTCAACAATTTGCTGGCTAATCGCTAGTCCAAGCCCCGTCCCTTTCTGCTTCGTTGTGTAGAACGGATCGAACAGGCGCGAAGCAACATCGTGCGGTATGCCACGTCCGGTGTCCTTGATATAAATTTGAACTGTCTGGTTTGCGGCATTATAGACGGTCCGTACTGTCAGTACGCCGCCATCTTCCATCGACTCTATTGCGTTACGAAATAGGTTCAGCAACACCTGTGTCATCCCATCACCGTTCATAGAAACCGGTGGGCAATCGTCAGCAAAGCACTTTTCAACACAGATATTGTCCCTATCGAACTCCGACTGACAGATCGAAAGGCTATTGTCAATTAAGTCACCGATATCGCTCGGCTTGACACCGGCGGTGCGTGGGTTGCCGGACACAAGTAGCTGCTCAACCACACGATTCAACCGATCTACCTCTTTGATAATGACCTGAATGTACTCTTGAATCTCTGAATTTGACTCACCTTCCAGTTGGAGTAACTGCGCCGCACCACGGATTCCACCAAGTGGGTTTCTCACTTCGTGAGCCACCGTCGTCGCCAGCTTGCCAAGTGTCGCAAGGCGTTCGGATTGCACAAGTGAATCAATCATCTGTTGAATCTTGACGCGTTGAGCCACTATCGCAGCGATAATGGTCAGGACACGAATATCGTCCTCAATCGAAAATTCTTCTGATGCTTTATCAATTGTCAGCGTACCGATTGCCTGTTCATCCACTACGACTGGAACGCACCAGAAAGCTATCGGATCTTTAGACTGTACCGATTTTGCCTCTGGAAACTCGATCTCTCGAAGCGGTGTGCGACTGTGGGGCACGCCAATTGGCTGCCCGGACTGGAGCACCCGTTGTTGGATAAGATCGATTTGACTGTCCGTTCCCCTTCGAAGTTCCGCCTCAGTCAATCCGAAAACCGCTTCAACCTTTTTAACCGGCTCGCCATCCTCCCAAATTCTCAACGTACCTCGATATACCCCCATCCGGTCGGCAAGGGTTTTGATAATTTTCTGAAATAGTTCGTCTAATTCCAGAGCGGTGTTTGCTGTATCACCGATTTCAAAAAGAGTAGACAGATCGGCCACCCGTTTTTCAAGGTCAATGTTAGCCCGATCTATCTGCTGAAGCTGTTCTTCAGTGGTAGTACGCTGTGCTTTGAAGAGCTGGATGGTACGGACGATGAAATATGCGATGAGAGGATATAGGATTGCAACCACACCCAAATGGATCTGCTCATAGTAAAGTCCAGCGTGTATCCAATTGGCTAATGTTGTGACCGCAAGCAACAGGTACTGTCCACGACGGCTGTCGTATATCCCCGCAAGAATTATGATCCCATAGTACAGATGCGAGACAACACCGTAGTTCTGTGGACCATCCAAGCCGTAAACAAACAGGTTAATGAGCAGAACGACGAATATCAGGAAGAAAGTCAGCATGAGCTATATCAAAAGTTGCTTCCGATGCAGAACCGAGGGCTTAGAGGCGGTGATTACGGAGAATCTTATTACCTATTGCACAAAAAATTATCCAGCATCTTAAGCCCTATTCGACCGCTCTTCTCCAGATGGAACTGTGTAGCAATCAGGTTCTGATGGGCGACGACACTGGAAAACTCAACGCCATAAGTAGTCTGACCGACAATGTGCGAATTATCCCGTGGGATCGGGTAATACGAATTGACGAAATAGAAATGGGCGGGATTAGGAACATCTTGAAAAATTGGGTGCGCCTGCGTCTGATACACCTCATTCCAGCCTATTTGCGGTACTTTTCGGATCGGCGAGGCATCATACTTTTTAACAACACCGGGCAAGATACCGAGGCAATCGGTACTTTCCTCTTCACTGTGCTCGAACAGGATCTGGATACCGATACAGATTCCCAACATCGGTTTACCCACCTCGTAGACTTTCCATAAAACCTCTGCAAGTCCAGCTGCGTTCAGGTTATCCATTGTTGCACGCGCTGCGCCTACACCGGGGAAAATAATCTTCTCCGCCCCCAAGATGGTTTGAGCGTCGGCGGTAATTTTTCCGTCGTAGCCTAAGTATTGGACAGCGCGTTCAACGCTCGTTAGGTTGCCCGCACCGTAGTCGATGATTGCGATCATTGGAGACTCATGTCGATAAAAGATTCGTTTGAAAAATTAAAAAAGGACCATTGAAATGATGTTGCAGGGTGAAAATTTTAATCTGTGAAAATAGGTTCGAGATGTTCATTTGTTCAAACGCTATTTTGATTTGACTCAAAAAGTGCTATCTGTTTGGGAGTTGCTGCGGCTCTCGATTTAGCCCGTCTCCAAATGGCTTCTAAGTCCGGTGTGCATTCATAGTCTTTGAATAAACCTGAAATATCATCTGCTTTTCTTTGTTCAGCAAGCCTTTCTTCGATGATTTTGACGTTGACTTTATCGAGTTCAACCCCGATCGATTCCCGCCCCAACTGCTCTGCAACGACCAACGTTGTACCTGAACCCGCAAATGGGTCCAATACAACATCACCGGGATTTGTCGAAGAGAGGATTATCCGAAGCAGAAGCTGAATTGGTGCCTGTTGTTTGTGCAGGCGATTTCCCTCCGCATCCCGCAAGGCTTCATCTCCAGCAAAATAGCCCGATGTCAACTCACGAATATCGTCCCACACGTCGGTGACAAACATACCGTTTTCCCGTTCATATTTGTAGCCCGCAGGGAGCGGTGGATTGATTCGTAGACGGTGAAAGACTCGTGGACGCTCCCCCTTCGTTGCAAACGCGATAATTTGATAATGTTTGCCAAACCGCTTCATTCCGGGGACGGCAGATGTTTTCTTTTTCCAGATAATCAGGTTCTGAAATGTCCACCCAGATTCGCGTAGACACCGTAACACAGACTCAGTTTTTTTCTCACGTTGCATAAAATAGATTGCGCCACCTGAAGCGGTTTGGTGATAAACCTTTGTGCACACCTCGCCCATCCACTTCCAGTATTGCGCTGCAGGCAAGTTATCATCCCACTCGTTATATCCTTTATCCTGATTGAAGGGCGGATCGAGAAAAGTGAGGTCAACACCCCCAAAGTCCGTGTTCTGCAGGTCTAATAGCGAAGCGCAATCTCCATGCAGCACAGTTGCTTTCATGCTCTATCCTATTACGTGAAGAGTTCATTATTGATCATAATCTGAAATTGATTCACGTGCTCTATGGACTGTGTGGTGTTTGATTCAGTTGATCAACCGCATAATCTATATATTTCTGTTGCGTTTCAATTCCAACATGCGCTCTGCCCAATTTTTCTGCGGCACAATTTGTCTGACCACTTCCGGCAAAGATGTCGATCACCGAATCTCCTTTATAGGAGTAAAACTGGATGACCCGTTCCGCGAGTTCCAGAGGAAATGGACACGGATGCAGATTCTCTTGTGGGGCTAACGGACGGATTTTCCAGACGTTTTTACTCCTCTCGCCTTGATAGTCCTTCAGGTCAATTTCATTACTTGTTTTCTCTTCATCGCTTCTATTCCAATAAATGTTGTTCTGACTTTTCTTATCAGCAGGTTTCTGAAAGACAAACACATATTCGGCAACCAAACTAGGATAATAATATCCGGGATAGGGATGCTGCAACAAAACCCCTGACCGCCTATCCCTCGCAACCGGCTTTTCCCAGATAATATCTTCCTTGAATTGCCAGCCAACTCCTTCAAGCCAACTGACAAAATGAAACGGGAGTGCAGTCCGCGTGCCGTTCCATAAGACTGGGGCTATATTTACCACATTGTGTCCCCCCGGCTTTGTAATTCTCAGTAACGCCTTGAACCGATTCTCCAGAAAAAGTCGATATTCCTCGTAGGAGATGTCTTCTCGTTCCCATCGCGCTTTGGCTCCATGCAGTTTTTCAATATGCTCCTCGTAATTTATTGCGTTAAGGTAGGGAGGTGAGGTGAATCCAAGCATAAAATGATTGTCGGGAAAATTATCCATGACTGAGAGACAATCCCCTTTGATAACCCGCCCATTACCAATTTTGATTTCTTCTAAGGCTGCCATAAGTTTTAAATGCCTATCAATCCGTCTATCCGTCAATCTGCTGATATAGGTTCGCCATCTCAATTGCCGTGACCGCTGCCTCTGCCCCTTTATTCCCTGCCTTGGTGCCGGCGCGTTCGATCGCCTGCTCAATGGTATCGGTGGTGATAACGCCATAAATCACCGGAATCCCTGTATTCAAAGAGACCTGTGCGATCCCTTTCGCACTTTCGTTAGCGACAAAGTCGAAGTGTGGGGTCGCACCACGAATGACAGCACCGATGCAGATGACCGCATCATATCGCCCCTTTTCGGCGAGGCGTTTTGCCGTTGTGGGGATCTCAAAAGAACCGGGTGTCCAGCAGATGTCCACGTCGTCCTCGTCCACGCCGTGGCGTTTGAGTGCGTCCAGTGCTCCGTCTAACAATTTGGTAGTGATAAAGCTGTTAAAGCGGCTGACGACGACTCCAATTTTCAGGTCAGTACCGATAAGATTGCCTTCGTAGATGTTTGGCATTGTCCCCTCGTGCCAGTTTGTTTAGCCCTGAACCATCAGGCCGTCATAACCGTGCACTGTCTCCTCCTTCTCCTCGTTGATAGTATCTAACAGCAAATGCCCTAGCTTCGTTTTCTTCGTCTCCAAATAGTGACGGTTAAACTCATGGGGTCTGATCTGTAGCGGAATCCGCTCGACAATCTCAAGGTTATGCCCCTCCAATCCGCTCACCTTGCGCGGATTGTTGGTCAACAAACGCATCTTCTGCACACCGAGATCCGTCAAAATTTGGGCACCCACTCCATAATCCCGCAGATCTGGAGGGAAACCGAGCCGTTCATTCGCTTCGACGGTGTCGAGCCCCTCGCTATCCTGCAAACGGTAGGCGCGAATTTTGTTTCCAAGACCCATACCCCGTCCCTCCTGCCGCATATAGACCAAGACACCCCGCTCCTCCTTTTGGATGAGTTGCATCGCTTTCTCTAACTGTTCGCCGCAGTCGCAGCGCAGCGAGCCGAACACATCCCCGGTGAAGCATTGCGAGTGCATCCGCACCAGCACCGGCTCACCATCGGAGACGTCCCCTTTGATCAGTGCGATGTGGGTTTTCTGATCATCCGCACTTTGATACGCATGGAGTCTAAAGTATCCGTGCCGCGTATTGAGATCTGCTTCGGCAACCCGCTTGATAAGGGTTTCTGTTTGCCGTCGATATGCGATTAGATCTGCAATGGTGATGAACTTTAATCCGTATTGTTGGGCGAATTCAAAGAGCTGGGGCAGACGTGCCATTGTGCCATCTTCGTTCAAGATCTCGCAGAGCACTCCCGCCGGATAGAGTCCTGCCAAACGTGCTAAATCAACCGTCGCCTCTGTATGACCGGCCCGCCGCAAGACGCCCCCCTCCTCTGCCTGCAACGGGAAGATATGACCCGGACGAACGAAATCGTCCGCTGTCGTCTCTGGATGGACGAACTTTTGAACCGTATGTGCTCGCTCGTAGGCGGAGATGCCGGTGGTCACATCTTTGGCGTCAATTGTTACTGTAAATGCCGTATGCAGTTGCGCCGTGTTTTCCGAGACCATTAATGGGAGATTTAGCTCTGACAGCCGTTCCGCGGTTGCGGGGAGACAGATCATTCCACGCCCGTATTTCGCCATAA
This sequence comes from Candidatus Poribacteria bacterium, assembly GCA_965204355.1. Lineage (GTDB taxonomy): Bacteria > Poribacteria > WGA-4E > WGA-4E > PCPOR2b > PCPOR2b. Next base: position 3,246,330 of record OZ241983.1, on the reverse strand, counting down.
AATTGATTGCCTCTGGCGTGGCTTTCTCGGCTGCCATGATTAAATCGCCCTCGTTTTCCCGATCTGGATCATCGGAAACGATAATCATCTCTCCATTTCTAATCGCTTCAATGGCTTCTGAGATTGTGTTAAACTTCATAGATGGTGCCTTCATTTATCGAAATTCTGATTTCAAATATATCCGTGTTTTGCTAAGAAATCCAAACTGATTGATGAGTCCTCGGTGGCTGGATAGGTCAACAACCGTTCGATATAACGGCCTAATAGATCTACCTCAATATTCACGCGAGCACCGACCCGTTTATGTCCCAACGTTGTCACCTGCTTGGTGTGGGGGATCAGCGCGACCTCAAAACCATCGTTTAATAGATTTGAGATTGTCAGGCTGACACCATCAACACAGACCGATCCCTTATACACCACATACCGCATCGCCTCTTGAGAAATCGACACACGCATTAGGGAAGACGTGCCTTCATCCTGCCAACCGCTGATAGTTCCGACCTCGTCAACATGTCCCAACACGAGATGCCCACCCAATCGGTCCGCCAAGCGCAACGCGCTCTCAAGATTGACGGAATCCTCCGGCTTGAGGTCGCCTAAAGTTGTGCGCCGTAGTGTCTCGGCGGAAACATCTGCTGTGAAACTGTCGTGTGTCAAGTCGGTGATCGTTAGACAGACGCCATCTATTGCAATGCTATCTCCGATAGCCCCGTCCGATAGTACCTGTGATGCTGCAATAGTCAGCACTCCCGCCTGTGAACTGCGTTGAATCCCTTTTACGGTTCCCAACTCTGCAACAATTCCTGTGAACATAACTATCCGCTTTGATTCCCATCTCGCTTTAAGACCTGTCCTCCAATATTTTTATCGAGGATGTCGGTTGTAGGTTAGGTGAGTAATTATAGCATGACAGAAGGCCCCTGTAAACCAAAAACCTAAGCGGAAATTGCTTCTCCAAGGACATCGAACTCAAAAAAAGTGTTGATTTAGCGCCTTATTTTGTAGTATGCTGATTGGCATAAACTTCACAGGCATTTCCAACCGCACGGGAGATAAATCCATGAGCACACAATTTTTTCGTCTCACTGTTTTCCTGTTAATTTTCGTCTCGATCCCGTTGACAACAACGGCACAAACGGTGAACGTCCCCGACCCCAACTTCCGCGCTGTTCTCGAAACCGCTCTCGGTAAGGCATCGGGTGACCCAATCACCGTGGCAGAGATGGCAACTTTGACCCACTTTGAAGGAGATGAAGCTAACATAAATGATTTGACCGGGCTCGAGTTCGCAACCAATTTGACATGGCTAAACCTTGGGGGCAACTCTATACGGGATATTTCGGCGGTGGCGGGATTGACTAACCTGACAGTGCTATATCTTTGGAACAACGCCCTATCAAACATTTCGCCGCTGACAGGATTGATCAATTTGATAGAACTAGGTCTTGGGGAAAACTCCATATCTGATATTTCGCCTCTATCAGGATTGACTAACCTGAAATGGCTATATCTTGGAAACAACCCTATATCCGATATTGCGCCTCTGACAGGGTTGACCAACCTGACAGCACTGGATCTTGACGACAACTCTATATCAGACATTCCGCCTCTGACAGGATTGACCAACCTGACAAACCTGTCTCTTAGTAACAACCCTATATTTGATATTTCGGCTATAGCAGGATTGACTAACCTAACATGGCTGTCTCTTAGTAACAATTCTATCTCGGACATTTCACCTCTGGCAAGATTAACCACACTGACAGGATTGTCTCTTAGGAATAATCCAATATCGGATATTTCGGCACTGGCGGGACTAAGCAACCTGAAACGGCTGTTTCTTACGGGCAACGCTATTTCGGACCTTTCCCCTTTGACAGGATTGATAAACCTGATAGATCTAGATCTTGGGGGTAATTCAGTATCTGACATTTCGGCGGTGGCAGGATTAATCAATCTGACAGAACTGGATCTTCACGACAACTCTATATCAGATATTTCGCCTCTATCAGGATTGACTAATCTGAAATGGCTGTGGCTTGGGAACAACGCGATATCAGACATCTCAGTTCTTGCAACAAACCCGGGGTTGGGAGACGATGACATAGTTGGGCTGCGAAGAAATACTCTGAACTACCCATCAATCAACAGGTACATCCCAGCATTGCAGGCGAGAGGCGTTAGCGTACGCGTTGATCACCGTACGGTTACTACAATACTGAAACTCTCGGGCGACCAACGCGGTTTTCCTTCTTCGACGCTGCCGAATCCGTTTGTTGCTGAAGTGCGCGATGAGTATGGTGCTGCCTATGAGGGAGTACCTGTTACATTTGCCATAACTGCCGGGAGCGGCACACTCAGTGTAACACAGGCAATAACCGATGCAAAGGGTAGGGCGCGGAGCACACTCACGCTGGGGCCAGACTTGGGAATACACACCGTCTCTGCGACTGCCGCTGGTTGGGTAATTGACGATCCTGTGTTCTTTAGCGTTATCTCCGATACGGAGCCCGCACCAGCTGCAACGGATGTCAACGGAGATGGGACCGTCGACATCCTCGATCTGGTTTTGGTTGCATCTACTTTCGGAGGGACGGGACCAAATTTAACAACAGATGTTAACGCGGATGAAGTGGTTGATAATCTAGATTTGGTGTGGGTTGCAGACGCGTTTGGGGCTGCGGCAAACGCCCATTGAGGGCACTTGCCAACGTTTGAGTTCCTTCTACATCTCAGTAAAAAAATGTAAAGTTTATTCCAACTCAAAAGGAGAATAGATGAGTATCTTTCAACAGGTAACTTCCCGTTCGTGTCTGTGGTTCATTAGCCTTTGTATAGTTCTTACTATGGGACTGATCGCTTGTGGTAGTAGTGGTAATGATGAAGATGATGCTAATGATTGGGTCGGCACATGGAGTCTCGAAACCTATGATGGTCAGGGTTTAGAACAGGTTTTGGAAGAAGAGTTGGCACCAGAAGGGGTAACTATTTCTATTGTTGCCAATAACTGGATGTTTGATAACGATGGGACTTTAGAAGCAGAGATCGGTTTTAGGCTTGCAAATCAAGGCAGCGACTCCGGAATTGCACTAACAAGTACAATTAAGACAGCGGGTACTTACTCTCTATCTGGCTCTAACTATACTCTCACGCTGGAAGAAATCCCTATAGAATCTCTTAAAGAAAGCACCGGTACATGGTCTAGAGAAGGGAATACCCTCACACTCAACAGTGATAATGGTGATAACATTGCCTTCAAGCAGACATAAATCTTAATTGGGTTCGCATCTTTAGTCGATGAGTTTGTTATCTACTCGTCCAGACAACTTCTACCCAAGAAGCCGAGTTTGTCTGAAAACGCGGTTTCTGACAGATGTACAATCAACTACGGACCCATAAACTGCTGATTAAGGAAACAGATGCAAACGGAAAAATCGCTCGACAGCGTAACGCTCACCATCATCAACAACTATCTCGTCAACACCTGTCGCGAGATGGGATTAGCGATGATGAAGACCTCATATTCCTCCATCTTTAACGAAGGGCTGGACTTCTCCTGCGTTATCTTCGATCGGGACGGTGAGATGGTGGCTTATGCCGAGTTCTGCCCCGCCCAGATCGGCGCAATCCTGTACACTATGCAGTGGACGATCGCTGAGATTGGTCTGGAGAATTTCAAGCCTGGCGATGTGGTGATGCACAATGATCCTTATCGCGGCGGCTGTCACATGCCTGAACATACAGTGATCCAAGCGGTCTACCACAACGGTGAGTTATACGGCTTCATTGGCAACATCGCCCACGTCACGGAGATTGGTGGAAAAGCGGTTGGCGGTTTTGCTGCAGATGCCAAGGAGGTGTATCAAGAGGGCCTCCGGCTGCCGCCGGTCAAGATTATCCGAGAAGGGGAGCCTGTTGAGGACATCTGGAAAATTATCCTCGAAAACCACCGGACACCACGCACCTCTTGGGGTGATTTTCATGCGATGCTCGGATCGCTGAACGTAGCAGAACGACGCCTTCACGAACTGCTTGACCGCTACGGATTCGATGAAGTGCTCACCGGCGGAAAGCAGCTCATGGACTACTCGGAAGCACGGATGCGGGCAGAAATCCGAGACATCCCCAACGGCGAGTACCAATTCGATGACTGGATCGAAAATGATGGCGTTGTTCCCGACAAACGGTACCGAATCAACTGCACAGTCATCGTGGACGACGAACATATCCTTTTTGATTACACCGGCTCAAGTCCCCAGGCGCGGGGTCCCTGCAACTGTACGTATGGTGTAACAGCATCCGCAACGTTTAACGCAATGCTCAATATTACCGACCAGACCATCCCGCGCAACTCAGGCTGCTATCGACCAATCCAGCTTATTGTCCCGCCAGGCAGCGTTGTAAACGTGAAACATCCTGGACCAAGCGTAGGAGGTAATTCTGAGATTCACGAACGGATAGTTGATGTCCTCTTCGGCTGCCTATCAGGCGCAGTGCCGGAGCGCGTAGCTGCGGCGACCGGTGCTAGTTCGTGCAACTTCCTTTTCGGCGGAATACACCCAAGCACGGGACAGTACTACGCAAATTACCACATTGATGGTTGTGGTTGGGGAGGCAAGGCAACTGGCGACGGGAATCATACGCAGTGCCCGATTAATGGCAATTGTCGGAATACTCCGGTCGAGGTGTTTGAGACACGCTACCCTTGGTTAACCAAAACGTACCGTATCGTTGAGGATTCGGGCGGGCATGGTCAACATCGCGGAGGTTGCGGCAGTGAGAGAATTATCAAAGCACTTGCACCAGAAATTACGGTTTCAAGTTTTATGGATAGGCATGAGACAGGGGCGTGGGGACTATTTGGCGGAAAAGAAGGAGCGAGTGGTGAGGTGCGGATTCGGAAAAATGGGGATGACCGTTGGAGGACATTCTCCGACGTTTATGGAACGGTGTCGCCCAACAAATTTGCTGATATTCAGATCCAAGCTGGCGATGAAATTAGGATTGTCAGCCCGGGAGGTGGTGGGTACGGCCCCCCAGAAACGCGAGTACCGAGTGAAGTTTTGGATGACCTCCATGAGGGCTTGATATCCATCGAAGAAGCGCAGGAGGTGTACGCTGTGGCTCTTATTCAGGAAGCAGGAGACTGGCATGTTGATGAGGGTAAAACAGCGGACCTTCGCCGTGAAAGAGAGATATCCTGATGGCTCAGTGGGAACCGATTTCTGATGCACTCTATGCTACACAAATCCACCACTGCGATCTCTGCGGAAAGATGTTGGTCAGACGGTTATGGCATGTGGAATACGAAGGAAAATCCTTAGCTTTTTGCGATGAGCGATGCGAACAGACCTGGTTTGACTACTGGTTACCCCGTTACGGTAGGACACACGGTTTTACGACCGATGAGGAGTGAGCATTGACAAGTTGAATTACTATCACGGGCATCCAAAAATGCACCTAATAATAAGGCAACTTGATAGGTTTTGTTGACATTTCGTTGTGACCAGATAATAGAGAAACATAAATCGGTTTACTGACGTAACCCCCCAGAAAAGAAACCGAGTTTTGAAGAAAAAACTCGGTTTCTGGCAGCGTTTCCAGTGATTTGAGCGTTTCTCGCGACAGCAAAGGCAAAATGTCAACACGCCCTAGTCATAAAGACCTAAATTATAATGTAGTGTTCCGGACTGATTGAGCCAAAACTGTGGTGTAATGTACCAGGTATCTGGTGCAGTGGATTTGTCAATCCACTGCGAGCGGTGGTGGAGGCAATTTATCTCACATTCCCGTGAAGATTAGTAATGAATTTGAGATAAAATCCATTTTGCCCTCGCTTTCGAGAGATTGTAGGATTGCCAAGGACTTTCCGGTTTCAGTTCAGCCTCTTTATCGTGCAGAAATTGTGCAATCTGCTTTGTAGTCATATCATCATCACCGGTGGACCTGAGACGACTTAATTCCAGTATCGCATCATAGGAAAGCTCTTGCAAATACTCGAGATCAATCTTCCCAGTATTGACATATCTATCGATGTTTTTCCGCGCGATAATTGCGTCAATATTGACATAGTTTAGAGTGGTATAGGTGAGCAGTGCAGTAATAGCAAAGGCTTTGAGCAAAGGTAGTTCTTTCCGCCAGAACTTGTAAAGGATAAGCATAAACAGAATAAAGAGAAAGCCTATAACAGTATGGGCAAAGATTCTCGCATAGGTGTAACCGTACGCTTCCTCATACAACTTCAATCTCAGGTGTGCGGAATAGAGGAGAATGACGGTGCAAAGTACAAGCAGGCAGCGTAACGCAAGAACTAAGCGGTCCAACTTCCTGTCATTTTTTGTAAAGTGCAGACCTATCAGCAAGATACTTAAGTTAATAACAGTAACAACAATTAACTCGGAAAAACCCCGTCTCGCGTATTCTGCGTAAGTGTAATCAGGTATAGAGCGGATCACTGCCTCACCACCAAAAAGGTATGTAAACTGAATCACACAGAACAGAATGTAGACAAGGTTCACCATTACCAAAACTGTAGCAACGATGGTAGCGTCCCATCGGCTTGTATCTCTCTCAAGAGGTGCCGATACCCCTTCCACCTTCGCCTTTAGTACTACCGTCAAATAAGTAAACAGTAGCACTGTGATAATCCCGATAACCCCTACATGTTCGGCGAAAGGGATAGAACCAATAAATTCCAAAGGTTTGAGAACATTGACGATCAGGCTCTGAAATACCGTATCGGCCTCCGCAAGCAATGCGATCACAACAACCAAGAGAGGTGCCGAGATTATCAACCCGATGAAGATGTTTTTGAGGCTCTTACGCTTCTCAGGTGCAATTCTCTCCGCGACTTTCGCTAGCGAAATAAGTTCCAAGAATACCTTCGGCGCCTTCCCAAAAATTTGACGGAGCAATCTCCCTAAAAAAAGGAAGACAGATCGAACGCCAGACCATTCATATTTATAGACCAGCAGCATCGTCTGAAGGCAAAGGAGCGGTGGAATCAGGATAAAATTGAGAGCCAATAATACCGGATTTGAGTGGATCGCGAACGTAGCCGAGAGTAATAAGATCGGTATTAGCAAAAACCAGCCAAAGTCGATTTGGAACGTGATCTGCTCTCGCGAAGCAACCCAAAATAGACAGTAGAAAACAGTGGCGTACAACGGATATGAAACCCCGATTGCCCTTTCATAAAAGAGGTAGTCAAAGACAATTCCTGCGCCGAGTGAGAGAACTGCGAGCAATCGAATTTGGCGCGCCGTGATCTTTGGATGCTCCATTGGGCTATCCTCTGAGTGATTACCCTTAAATCAGACGTAGAACCTATGTAATACGTAATACGTAAAAAAGATATCGCGGATAGTATCTGTTTCCTATTACTACCAAGTCAGTATAGCTCCGAGCGATTTATCACGCTCATCGCGCAGCAGCCGGTAGGCTTCACCCGCCTCTGTGTAAGCCAGTCGGTGTGTGATTAAACGAGTCACGTCGATTTCACCGCGTTCGATCATTTTCAAGATCTGGCGGCGGTTATATTGCTGCGTCCACGGGAAGGCGGGTGTGGCAACCGTTGGACATTTGGGCTGGTGACACCCAACCAACGTAAGCTCCTTCAGGTGGAAGTCCATGAAATCCACCTCGATTTTTCGGTGCCAGATCGACCCCAGCGCCATGATTCGCCCTCCGATTCGTGCCATATCGAACGCAATCGGCAGCAGCTCGGGATAGCCGGAAGCCTCAATGGTCACGTCCAATCCACGTCCTGCAGTGATATTCTCAACTTCGGATCGGACATCACAGCGGTTGGGACTCAGGACATGTGTCGCGCCCGAAGCCTTTGCCACTTCGAGCCGGGGATCGCTCAGATCTATTGCGATAAGCAATTCAGCTCCTGTTTGGGCGGCGAGTTGCAGCGCCAACTGACCGACGAGTCCCATCCCGGTAATGCAGGCGAACTCGCCGAGTTCGATTCGTGCTTTTCGGACGCCGTGCATTGAGACACTTCCGAGGACACCAAAGGTGCCTTCCTCAAAGGACACACTATCCGGCAGCTTCGCCAGCGATTGTGGCGCAGCAGACACAGTTACGTGACTTGCGTGGCTTCCCAGCGACAACACACGGTCTCCGATCTTATAGCCGTCCACCCCTTCACCGATTTCGATAATGCGCCCCGTGTTTGAGTACCCGGGCGTAAAATCGTCTGTCCGTCCCTGTTCTTGCGTACCGAGTTCCGTCCCCGCGCTAATCAGTGTACACACTGATTCGACAAGTACTTCGCCTCTTCCTGGAGAGCGAATCTCAGCTGTTTTTGTTCCAACACTATTATCTGGTCTTACAATAACCTGCACACTTGTTTGTGTCATGGTATACCTCCGCGCAAATGTAATGCCAACTATGGTGAACTTTAGAATTACTTGGACAGTCCGTACCGGCGAGGTTTCCTAACCGCACCGCATAGACGCAGTTAGAAACAGCGCCTACCAAACATCGGGAGCGAAAGTGTCTACATATTTTGATAATTCACTATAAAAAAATACCGATTACAATATCTCCGCCTCCATATCTGTGATGGCGGAGTCGAGCCTTAAAACCAACTGTCTTAAAAATCTTCCGATATAGTTTTTGTATCAGGATTAGCGGTTTCGGCGTTCCTACAGGGGATTCGGAAAATCTCCTGTTGTCACACCAAGAAGAAAGATTCGCATTTTCTTAAACAGTATAAAATAGTCTTCAACAGAAAAGAGGTAACATTATGCTATATCTGAACTCAATCGAAAATGCCGCAGCCAGCAGAACAGGGAAAAAATATGCAATCTGTTACGAAAAAATTCCAGCTATGCAGAATATCACAGAATTGATGCCATCAAAGGAATTGCTCACACAATGGGAGGCTAAAGAAATTGGTTGGGAAGCGTTTCGGAAAGAATTCACGAGTGAAATGAAAACAGAATATCGCAAGACGAACCCCGTCGGCGACGTTCAAGTTTGATACGCCTGAACAACTTTGAGGAATTCCTGCACCTCGGTTGGCACAAGATGATCCACCGATTTTCCTGCCTGAATCTGTGCACGGATGTCTGTTGAAGATATCTCCGCAAAAAAATCTGGAAGCTCAATCAGATCGATGCAGCCTGCATAACGCTGGTAGTCCGGTACTTCTGTCACCCGTTTCACGGCATTTGCATCATAGTCTTGGCGGTTCGCAACGATGAAGCGACATTGATCGAAAAGCGCTTCCAATGCGCCGTGTAAATCGGTATAATATTTCGGATCGAAAAGGCGGAGGTACGTATCGTAGCCAACGATGAATGAAAAGTGTGTGCCGGAAGGATATACCGGCTTCAATGCTTCGACCTTTTCAATAAATTTGCCATGACTGCAAGCGGCGACAGAAAAGTCCTCACGGTTCACCGCATAAAGTTTGAGCATTGACAGACGATCTGCGAGAGAAAGACCGAACACTCCCTTATCAACATTTGCCCTAGCCAAGATTAGTAGAATCTCATCCAGATCGTATTTTTTTTGTGCTGCTTCAATCATCTGGATGTGTGCAACAGTAATCGGGTTAAAGGATCCTGAAAAGATACCGAGTTTTCTACCAGTCGTCTTGATATGTTGGGCAGCGCGGTAAACCCAGCCAACTTGGGGTTCGCCGTTAGGATCCAGTTGGTCAACAAGCATTTCCAGACGATAATTCTCCTCAAAATGTTTGGACATCTGAATGTCTCCAAAAACCAGACTCCTCGGTAAGTCAACCTTTATCCATTATAAACCACTGTAGTTCGTCACAGTTTTAGGGTAACACTACCAATGCCAATTATCAAGCGAAATCTTAATCCCCTGTGTTATCTTGCAGGTTTGGACTTAGCAGATCAGGTTTCACATCGTTCGGCATTTAAAATATACTTGAACAGTTTCCGGTACGTTGTGCTCGTGCTACTGCTTGTGGGAATCCCCATACCCCTGACGGGGCGTGCTTCTAGTGTAACGGATACACCGGCGAGCCATCAAAGGATGCTTACCCTCCTCAAACAGATCGCTGATCAAACTGCTGAAACGAATAATTATATTGGCGAGGGGATGGCGCTCCAGCTACGTAGGCACCTCGCCAACCTACCGGTTGATGTTTCGGATCTGACGCGATGGCGTCTCCATGTAGAGTTAGGCGAAGCAGAACTTCGGCTCGGCAATGAAGCGGCGGCGATTGACCAACTTATACAGGCAGGACGATTGCTGCCCCGCCTGAAGGGACAGCTCTCTCCATTGACGGCGAATCAAACTCTCTTTCGTCTGGGTGTGGCATATATGCGCCAGGGCGAAACACAGAACTGCTGCCCCAAGCAGACTGGAGTTCCGAGTAATCCTGACAGTTGTATTCTGCCGCTGCGAGATGGAGGGATTCACACGCAGCAGGAAGGCTCACGACAAGCAATAACCTACCTCACAGAGGTGCTCCGAAATACAACGGTTGCATTACCGCTCCATTTGGAGGCAAGGTGGTTGCTCAACATCGCTTACATGACGGTCGGAGGCTATCCAGAGCAGGTTCCAAAACAATATCTTCTTCCTCCGAAAGCGTTCCAATCCACAGAAGAGATGCCGCGCTTTATCAACATCGCACCGTATCTGGGTCTTGATACCTTTGATTTATCCGGCGGTGCGGTTATTGATGACCTCGACAACGATAATTACTTAGATATCGTTGTCTCAACGTGGGATCCCGCTGGACAGATCCGCTTCTTCCGCAACAACAGGGACGGCACCTTCTCAGATCAGACTGAACAGGCGGGGCTTGTGGGTTTATACGGCGGGTTGAACTTGCTCCAGGCAGACTACGACAATGATGATGATATCGATATCTTTGTGTTGCGGGGTGCCTGGTTAGAGGCAGCGGGGCAACACCCGAACTCACTTCTACGTAATAACAGCGATGGCACATTTACAGACGTAACTTTCGATGCCGGTTTGGGCAATATTCACTATCCCACTCAGACTGCATCGTGGAGTGACTACGATAACGACGGGGACCTCGATCTGTATATCGGAAACGAGTCAACTGAAACATTCAACGCGCCTTGTCAATTGTTCCGCAACAATGGCGATGGTACTTTTTCTGATGTGGCGGCAGAAGCTGGTGTCCAAAACTACGGCTTTACCAAGTCAGTGGTCTGGGGCGATTACGACACGGATCGGTTCCCCGATCTTTATGTGTCCAATTTCAAAGGTGTTAACCGCTTCTATCGCAATAACGGCGATGGAACCTTCACTGACGCAGCAACAGAACTCAATATCGATCTACCCAAGCGCAGCTTTCCTGCATGGTTCTGGGACTTTGACAACGATGGCGTGTTGGACCTGTATGTATCCGCCTATTCTGCCGGCATCTCGCATCTTGCAGCAAAGGCACTCGGTCTCCCTATGGGGACCCGATCTCCTACAGAGGCTGTAGCGTCAAAATCGACCTATCATAACCGCCCCGACCCGAGTGAGAGCGGGTTAGCGCATCTGTATCGCGGTAATGGGAGTGGTGGCTTCGATGAGGTTGGGAGGCAACACAATCTGGTGCAGCCCAATGCACCGATGGGATCGAATTTCGGAGACATCGACAACGACGGTTATCTCGACTTTTACCTCGGCACCGGATATCCGGACTACAAGAACCTTATGCCAAGCCTCATGTTTCGCAACCGGAAAGGCATAGACTTCGTGGACGTGACCTATGCGGGAGGGTTTGGACATCTGCAGAAGGGCCACGCTGTCGTCTTCGCTGACCTCGATAACGATGGCGATCAGGACATCTTCGAGCAGATGGGTGGTGCCTTTCCCGGCGATGGATTCAGTAATGTCTTATATGAAAACCCCGGCTTCGGGCACCATTTTCTTACAATCAAGCTTGTCGGTGTACGTTCAAACCGGTCGGCGATTGGGGCGCGCATCCACGTTCATATTCTCGAAAATGGGGAGCGACGCTCGATTTATAAGCATGTCAACAGTGGGGGCAGCTTCGGCGCCAATCCACTCCGGCAAACAATCGGTTTAGGGCAGGCGGAAAAAATTGAGATACTTGAAATCTTCTGGCCCAGCACCGGACTCACACAGACGTTTGACAATGTGCCGCTTGATCAATTCATTCAGATCACCGAGGCCGAAACACGGTACAGGACAATTCAACTCGAGAAATTGAAACTGGAATCAGGCATTCAGCAAGGGAGCGACAGATTTGATATTTCCCAAGATCATCATAAGCCCCACTCGGCGGCAGTATCACAGACTGATCCGGCGGGCAGTGATTCTTCTGAAATTGAGTCCGTCGCCTACGCAACATTTTACAACCGTGGATTAGACTTGAGCAGAAGTGAGGATTATTTAGAGGCTGTAGAATCGCTCAAAAAAGCCATCCAAATTGACCCAAACCGTGAGGAAGCACACCATCTACTTGGTCGCATCTACCTGCTTTATCTTGCTAAAACCACAGAAGCAATTGAAGCGTTCCAAACCTCGATCAGGTTAGTACCCGGCAATTCCGCCTCACATCAGCTGCTTGGCGTTGCCTACTTCAAGCGAAACCGATATCCGGAGGCAATTCGGGCGTTGCACCACGCTATTGAGTTAAATCCTGAAGTCACCCCGGATTACCCTTATCACCCGTATTACGACCTCGGTATGGTCTATCTGAAGCAGGGCAATTTTGAGGATGCGATAGACTGCTTTGAACAGGCAATTGATCTTGATCCCGACCAGATTCGGGCGTATTATAGCTTAGGAAATACATATATCCGGCAGGGGAACGTACAAAAAGGTGCTGAACTGATTAGGAAGTATCAAAGTCTCAAACCTTATATGAACCTTGTGTCGCAGCTTGAAATCGCGCTCCAACAGAATCCAGAAAGCCCTGAACGATGGCATCAGTTGGGGAGTGTTCACGCACAATACGGTAGATTTGAAAAAGCTATTGCACCTTTAGAACAATCCATCAAACTGAGTCCGAACAACTGGGAGGTCTACAACGTGCTCGCGGTCTGCTATATGAGACTCAATCGACTGGACAGAATGCTGCGTGTATGTCAAACTGCTGTCCGCCTTGCCCCCGATGAACCGAAGGCGCATAATGTCCTTGGGATGAGTTATTTTCTCCAAAGCAGGTATTCTGACGCAGTCCAGTCGTTTATCACTGCCACTCGGCTTGCCCCGCGCAACCCGGAGTTTCACGAAAATCTCGGCGAAACTTATAAGCGGCTGGGCAAGTCAAAAAAAGCCGCTCAGGAATTTAGGATCGCTCGACAACTCCGAGGAAAATAGAAGAACGGTTGAAAAAATGAAAAGAAGGCTAAAACAGTGCTGTTTACTCATACTCAACCTCCTCGTCGCCACTTCCCACAGCGAAGTCTCGGTCCAGTTCGTTGATGTAACCATCGAGGCGGGCATTAGGTTCAAGCACGTCAACGGTGCGAGTGATCGGAAGTTCTATCTGGAGACAATGGGTGCCGGCGCGGCATTCTTGGACTATGATAGCGATGGGGATTTAGATCTCTACATCGTTAATGGGGCACCACTGCCCGGCTTTGAGACAACTGTCCCACCCATGAACACCCTCTATCAAAACGATGGGAGCGGGAGATTTTCCGATGTTACTCCAATAGCAGGGGTAGGCGACACCGGCTACGGTATGGGCTGCGTTGCTGCAGATTATGACAACGATGGAGATACAGATCTGTACGTGACCAATTTCGGTGAAAATCTTCTCTATCAGAACAATGGGGATGGCACATTCACTGATGCGACGGCTCACGCCGGCGTGGGAAACGGGGAAAAATGGAGTTCAAGTTGCGCCTTTCTGGACTACGACCATGATGGTAACTTAGACCTGTATGTCGTTAATTATCTCGATTATGATTTAGCAGCTGATCAGGATCGGCTCGATCCTCGCGGTCGGCGGATCTATTCCAATCCGCAGGTGTACGCAGGCATCTCAGACACCCTTTATAGGAACGATGGCGATGGGACATTTACCGATGTTACGAGACAAGCAGGCGTTTATAACCAAGCTGGCAAAGGACTCGGCGTAACCTGCGGAGATTACGACAACGATGGACGTATCGATATCTATGTTGCCAACGACACAACACCCAATTTTCTGTACCGCAATTCTGGTGATGGGCGTTTTGTGGATATCGGCCCCTTTGCGGGTGCAGCGTATAACGAGCACGGGGTCGCGGAAGGCGGGATGGGGGTGGATTTCGGGGACTATAACAACGACGGTTCTCTGGACATTTTCGTCACCAACTTCTCCAACGAAACAAATACACTGTACCATAACACCACGGACGGGGCCTTAATCGATTTTACGAACATCGTGGGGCTGGGTGAGGTCAGTTTTCTGAAATTAGCTTTCGGAACAAAGTTCTTCGATGCGAATAATGACGGCACGTTAGATCTCTTTGTCGCTAACGGTCATCTCTATCCAACGGAATCTGACGCACTCGAATATGCACAAGCCGACCAGTTTTTCATCAACACAAGGGACGGGACTTTCATTGATGTTTCCGAACAATCCGGCGAGTATTTTTCGATCAGAAGGGTGGGACGCGGTGCTGCCTTTGGCGATTACGATAACGATGGCGACACTGACATCTTTGTTGTGAACCTGAATCAGGAAGGGGTGCTGCTCCGTAACGAAGGCGGAAACAAAAACAGCTGGCTGACGATAAAAACTGTTGGGGTCAAAAGCAACCGCGATGGCATTGGGGCACGAGTCGAGGTTGTAACCCGTTCCCACTCCCAAATCAAAGAGGTGCAAGCCGGATCGAGCTATCTTTCGGGGCACGACTTGCGGCTCATATTTGGGTTGGGAACAGAAACGAAAGCAGAGACTGTGAAAATTACTTGGCCCAGCGGTGCAGAACAAACACTCGTAGATGTTGAAGCGAATCAGCTGCTTATTATCACTGAGGAAGTCGGTGAACAGACTCAGGGACAATGACCAGAGCCCTTAGCAGGCTGATGGGATGGACTTCATCGGGTGCTTGCGACGATAAATCGCCGAACTACAGGTATCTGAATGTTCAACTGCGTAAGTCCTATTTCATATAGGGCCATAGGGTCTTCATCTATTCGTTCATAGGAAACGCAACTGATAAGCCAAGGGTTTATCGACATTTTGGTGTTGTTGATGCGCCGAAGATTTGAGCCATTTTCTCAAATTATATCAAGCTACATCCGATGGATTCAACCCGTCAAATTCCGATAGAACTTAACAAAATTTAACAGAATTTAACACTTTTTCAAAAATTCAGGGATTCAGTCGCGGCATGTCGTCCCTCTGAGGCGCTGGGAAGATTCTTTCGCCTAGATGCTCTCAGATTTCACCAGAATCTAATCAGTCTATTTCCAAGGCACGGGCACTCCCAGCTCATCTGCCAGTTCTTCGAGGGATTGCACTTGGGATTTGTGGAGCGGAATGCCGTTTACACGACGTTCTTGGGTGAGTTCCCATTCGATTTCACCGGGAAGGGTAACGCGATCAAATCCCTTACGTGGTTCGGCTTTGCGGGTTGTGCGAATCTGTTCGTCCATTTCCTCCTTAAACTGATCGACTGAGGTTAGACTCGCAACGTTGATAGCAAAGAAAAAGTGAGCGGTCGCCATTTTTTCAGGGGGTGCGTTCCGCGGGTTGTACGCTTTATTGATCCCCATCAGGCCGCCCCCCAACGGTCCACACAGCACGTCCATGATAACAGCAAGCGCAGAGCCTTTGGGACCCGCAGCGGGCAGAATTGCTGCGACCTTTGATGGATCATCGGTCTCCTCGCCGTTTGCGTCGAGTCCCCAACCTAAAGGAATTTTCTGATCATACATTCGTGCAGTCCCAATTCTACCGGCAGCTGCCGCACCGCACGCCATATCCAGCACAATCGGCGGTTCTTCACCGGCGGGGATGGCGAAGGCAAGTGCGTTATTACCGATTGAGTTGGTCCTTGCACCAAAGACTGCCACGTTCACGCCGCCTCCATTGGTGGTTGCAAAACCGATCATATCGTGTTCAAGCGCGCGTATCGCATGACTAGAAGCGGCACCGAAGTGTTTGCTGTTGCGAACGACCACAACACCGATCGAAGTTGCTTTGGCTTTTTCGATAGCGAGGTTCATTCCGTGGATAGCAACAAGGTGCCCCAAACCCCGGTCGGCATCGAGCAGGGCGGACGCGGGACTATCCGCAAGCGTTTTCATGTCGGGATCTGGGTTGGTATCGCCGCTTATCATCCCGCGCACATAGCCCGGTACGCCGCGTGTCGCGTGTGAAGGGACGCCCCGCAGATCCATTAACACCTGCATCTGAGCGATGGTGTCTGCGTACTCTCGCGCGACACCGGCTTTTTGGTACAGTTGGCTGCAGACCTGTTGCAGCTGATCTGCGTTGACAATTGATTCCTGTTCGCGTAGGTTCATGTTAATCTCCTCCCCGATAAGATCGGGATTCAAAGCAACATACGTGAAATATAGACCATTCAAGGACGGATGTAAAGATTGTATGGTCGACTAAACCCATCGGGATCGCCCTGATCCAATAGCATGTGTGGTGTTTTGCCTAAAACAGACCGAGCGACCCAACGATTGAGTGCAGGAATTTCTTCTGGCGAAAACGTTTCGATCTGCTCAAGGGTGAAGTATCCGGCGGCATCAACCTCACGTCCGTCGGGAATGGGATCATTCGGTGAGGTAGACGTCAACCTAAAGATAAGATAGGTCGAGTTATCACCCTCCTTCACACGGTGGCGTACTCCAAGCAGCCCATCGACTTCTGCGTGGATGCGGGTTTCTTCGTAGATTTCCCTCACGACTCCCACATGGGCGCATTCATCGGGTTTGACGTATCCTCCCGGAATCTGCCACTTCTTAGCACCGTATGCATGATGTACTAAGAGTAGCTTTCCATCGCGGACGACGGCTCCACCAACACCGAGCGTAAATTTCCATTCCATGTACTTCTCACACTTTCTCACTCAGGCAGGACGCAAACTCTCAAGTGGGTGCTTAGATCCCCCATCGCTCGTTAATCTCGTCTTGATAGCCTGTCACTCTCTCGTTGTAGACATCATCGAACTTCACAGCCTGACCAATCCACCCCGATTCGTAAATCGCATTACAAACGGCTTGTGCCTTCAAGCCATCAACCCCATCGAGCTCGGGTCTGCGGCGCGTACGGACGGCGTCCAGAAAATCGTAGACCTCAAGCATTACCCCCTCCGTGATTCCGTACGGAAACAATCGATCCTTCTCCTCTGGAGTGAGGTTTGCCATGTAGGTACTTTGTAAGGAGTCTGGATCCTCGACGCTCCCATCCCACAGTTGCAACTTAGGCGATTGTGGGTATCCGCCGGTGCTGTAGATGGAACCGATGCTTCCGTGATAGCTGTTATAGCTTATACTGCGTCCGGGTGCAGCACCGGTATTGACCCACTGACCGATTACGCCGCTCTTAAATATGATCGTTGCAAGTGCGGTGTCCTCGACGGTCTGTGGTATATGATTGCCGTCCGAATCTTTGAACTGGTACTGACTCAGATTCTCCGATCGGGCGTAAATCTCATCGGGTTCACCGTAGAAATAGATCAGCAAATCGATGTAGTGCACACCGCCGTCGATGATTCCATTTCCGCCGCTCGTGAGTTTATCTTTCCGCCATGTCGTCATCTCATCACGTAAGAGATTTTCCGGATCGTCGTAGGAACCGCCGACGCTCTGTCGGAAAAACATACGAGACTCCCCGATTCGTTTCTCCTTGTTGATTAGCCATTCAACAGTACGCGGTCCCACCCATCGGCGTACCTGCTCTGCGGTGGCGAGGATTCGGTTATGGGCATCTGCGCTCTGAATCATCTTGTGCCCTGCACGGACTGTCACCCCAAGTGGTTTCTCAACGATCACGTCAACGCCTGCTTCAAAGCAGGTAATCGCGAGCGTGTGATGTAAGAAATGGGGACCACAGATGTCAGCGGCAGTCAATTCTTCTGCCGCCAGCATCTTTTCAATATCGTCGTAGACCTTCGGTTCTAGCCCCCCTTGCGCTTCGGCAGCTCTCACCGCAAAGCCCCTCGCCCGATCTATGTCAACATCACACATCGCCACAAAATCGAAGATATCAATGCCTTGATTCTTGAGTCCAATGTAGGCGTTCAGATGTGCCCCTGCCATCCCACCGCAACCAATGATTGCCAATCTGACTTTATCTGCTTGCATAAAGTTCTCCCTGTCTGGATTTCGCGCCCCTGTCGTTATTTTTCCATCATATCACGATGCGTACAAAAGGTCAACGACCAACGAATCGACGTATTAGATAGAGTTAGATGAGTTTCACATGTCGTCTCGCTGGGGCTTTGCTCAACCGCACCCATGACAATCTATAAACATGCCGCCCCGCTGGGACTAATGAAACATAGTACGTAATGGGTAATACGTAAGAAGCAGCGTAACGCAGATCTGCACAGACTACTGCGTTACGTCGGTTTATAAGTTGATTGATCGTACGTGTTGGAGAGCGCCCGTTCTACTGAATCTGCGGAACTGTCAGATGTCAACAGAATTTAGCAACCTGAGATATTTATAAAAAAATTGAATCACAAGGGAAAATACGGGGAGGAGAGTCGAGAGCGTATGCTGCTGGATCGGAACAAGCAGGTGAGATCCAAGAAAAGGTGGATCACTGACTGACAAGTTTACCTCTTGTTGACAAGATAGATGCCGTAAGCGACCAAGCAGGCACCTATAATCAACGCGAAACCGATCTCATCACCTAAGAGCAGATAGCTTAACAACACACCAAACAACGGTGTAACAAAGAACAGAACAACCAGCCTGCTCGGACTGTACTGCTCAAGAATCGATGTCCAAGAGACAAAGCAGAACCCAGCAATAACGATGCCCTGATAGAAAATTGCACTCACACCGGAAACTGAAAAGTGAAAGTTAGCCTCCCTCTCCAAGAACAGGCTCGAAATGACAAAACATGGAATGCTAAAAACCATTAACCAGAATAGCAGGCGATACGGGTGGATGGATTGGATAATGAGTTTGGTGACCACCGTTCGAAGGCCTAGCAAACAACCACTCAGCAAAACAATGAGATCGCCCCGCAGATAATCCTGCGCTCCAAAATTTAGGTTGCCTCCAAAGGTTAGCAGGACGCCCCCGAATGCGAGGGTGATTCCAGCGGTTTTTCTGACCGAGAGTCGGTCACCTGGCACCCAGAAATGGGCAAATAACGCTGTAAAGAACGGGTATGTGCTGATGAAAACCGTCGATCGTGATGCTTCTGTGATTTCCGTTCCGAGGTTGAGTGTGGTAATTTGCAGCGTAAAAATCACCGACACAAAAATCAGTGGGAGCAATTCGCCCGGATTCATTCGGAGAGGAACCCGCTGATGTAACGACCACAACGTAATCGCGGCAAATCCGAGGAGAAAACGCATCGTCGCGAGTGCAAAGGGAGGAACTCCCTGCAAGCCGATTTTAATGGAAACGGAGTTGCCACCCCAGAGCAAGCCAAGCAACAGCACCAGCGCGATGACCTTAGCACTTGGTTGGTCGGCAGCAATTTTAGGCTTTTCACTCATCTTTTCCCGCGCTTCTTTCTCTTACGTTTCACGTTCTGAATCATACATCAGGTTGGACGTATAGCGGCAAAACGTAATGAGACTGGAATCGCAGGAACGCTTCCAGCCTTC
Organism: Candidatus Poribacteria bacterium; assembly: GCA_965204355.1. Classification (GTDB taxonomy): domain Bacteria; phylum Poribacteria; class WGA-4E; order WGA-4E; family PCPOR2b; genus PCPOR2b. The sequence goes on along the minus strand of OZ241983.1, from coordinate 3,226,603 downwards.
CCTTCCAACCTCTATTCACCTGATACCTGAATCCTTCTCAATCATAATTGCTTGGACGGTGGTCACCGAGCAGCCGTCGTTGGCGTGGTGTGGCTTGCGAGAGAATCGCTTCATCAAACTGGAACTTGTTGAGGTAGGGGGGGAACTTCTGTGTAATCATCCGCTTGGCGTAATGTACTTGCAATAGGTAACGGTTCTGATCGCTCGTATTCGCCGAGCCACGGTGCCAGACCTCGCTTCGGAAAACAACGACATCGCCGGCGTTACACAGGATGCTGTGGTCGCCAACCCCTTTCCACTCAACATCGCCATTGGGACTTCGTCCCGCCTGATGGCTTCCCGGAATAAACTTTGTCGGTCCTAGCTCCTCATACAGGTCATCAAGATAAAAGTGGGCGGTAGTGATAAAAATTGGAACCTTCACGCGTGGATCTTCCAGCACATCTGCAGGCAGGCTAATAGGCAGCCAATCGGTATGCAAGCCCTGGTCCGGACGTCCGGGTCCCGTTGTCCACGCTGTCATGCCAATAACGTGGCAATCGTCACCATGGATGGCTTCCCCTAATTCGATAATCTCTGGTTTGTCAAGATATTGCAGAAAAACGACATCCCGATTGAAGGCGTTGTTGATATGCTTATTGAGAAAACCACCGTTTTCAGGGGTATTGTGTCTATCGAAACTTTCTGGTATCTGTGTCAACCGATCCATGGCATCTCGCAGTTCAGCAATTTCCTCGGCGTTGAGAACTCCAGGGAAATAGACAAAACCGTCTTCCTCTATAGCTTTGACCCGACTTTCTAAATCTGGATATGCAACAAGTGGTAGCACGTCAGCCATTTATTTTTTCCTCCCAGCCTATAGTAGTGGGCATACTCCGTATGCCGTAACCAGTGTAGCAACTTGTATCAATATGAATAAAATTGCACCAAAAATTGTCGCTGATTTTACCGACTCGACTACGTTGTGTCAACACTTTTCTGAGGGAATGTAGGTGCATTTAATTCTCCCGTAGTTCGATCTTCCGGTCAAGGCTACGGCGGGGCAAGATGCCCCGCCTACAGATTCGGGTCATCCTAAAATCGATCGAAAAACAGAAAACTATGGTAGATTTTAGAATCAATTGGACACTGCCAATCGACGAGGCGAGCAAACCTCGACTACTAGGGTTAGAAAAATCTGGGCTATGACCCGGTAGGTGCGGTTTCTAACCGCACCGCATAGGCGCAGTTGGAAACAGCGCCTACCAAACATGAGGAGCGAAAGTGTCTATTTATTTTTAGAATTCACTATAAATGACCCTAGAGGGAATGGTAATGCAGTCTACATCTAATCCATTATTCCGATGCTCTTGAGATAAGCCACAGACCGCTCCAGCCGCGCTTGTACACCTACTTCGTCGATGTCTTCGCCTTCGATCCCTTCCAACTCCATTGCACAGGGACCGTAGAAACCAGCGTCGTTCAAGATCTGGAAGACCCCTTTGAAATCGACTACGCCCTCGCCGAGTGCAGGGAAGTGCCAGGTTCGATACTCGCCGTTGGTATCTTTGAGATGGACCGCTCCCACATGGTTGATAATTTTGCTCAGCTCCCCGACAGCGGTGACGTTATGATTGTAGAAATAGACATTACCGGTGTCGAAGTTAATACAGATGTTTGGATGATTAACACCTCGCATCGTTTCGAGCGCGACATCAGCGTTATGCGCCAAATCGAGATGTGTTTCCAAACAGACTTTGATCCCGAGTGGCGCAGCGTTCTCACCAATCTGCCTTAACCGTTCATAGATAGTGTTTCGATCGTGGTCACCGGCATGTGCACTGGTAAAGATAACCTTTACGCCGATCTGGGCTGCAGCGTCCAAGCAAGCTTGAAAGTCTGACACGACGTTTTCGTCCTGTACATTGCAGGGGGCAGCGACGCTGGTCGCTGTGAGTCCGTGGGATTTCAGTTCGGCTATAACAGTATCAACGTCGCTGGGTGCCGGAGCAGCGACCTCGACGTTAGTCAACCCAATTGTCGCAAGATGCACATACGCACCCTCATGAAATTGTCCATAGCTATTCAAGTTACATGCGATGATATTTTTCATCATTGTACCTCCTGATAAAAGATTTACTCTCCGTTGCACGAAGTATCTTCCAACACACGTCGAAGAAAACCATCGTTCCTTTCTAATAAGGCAACGGCTTCCCTTCGTTTGACCCCTTTTACAAGCATGATAATCGCAGTCTTGGCGCTGCCATCGGCGCGTTCCAATGCCGTTTGTGCTGTCGCATAGTCTGTCCCTGCAACTTCCATAATGATGCGCGCCCCTCGATCAACGAGTTTTGCGTTGGATGCCTGAATATCGACCATTAAATTGTTGTGCACCTTCCCGATCTGGATCATTGAGACGGTGGTAAGCATATTTAGCACCAACTTCGTCGCTGTACCGGCTTTTAGCCGGGTTGATCCGGTAATAATCTCTGGACCGACAACCGGTGCGATAAAGACGTCCACAAACGCCCTCAGCTTATCGGCAGGCGGGGTGCAGCAGAGAAAAATCGTTTTGGCACCAATTCGATGGGCTTCTTCCAACGCACCATGGACGTAGGGTGTGCGACCACTGCTAGCGATGCCGACGACCACATCGAGATCGGTGATGCTGTGATCCCGGAGGGCTTGTGCGCCGGTCTCAGGTTTATCTTCCGCAGCCTCGACAGAGCGACGCAGCGCCCGGTCTCCACCGGCGATGATTCCTTGTACCAAACCGGGCGAGGTGCTGAACGTCGGTGGACATTCGGAAGCATCGAGGACACCAAGCCTACCGCTGGTTCCCGCACCAATGTAAAACAGCCGTCCCCCTCGCCGAAAGGCTTCTGTGATAAGCGTTATCCCCTGTGCGATTGACGCAGATTCAGCTTCCACGGCGGCGAGTGCTTTCCGGTCTTCCTCGTGGAAAATCTGCAAAATGTCTTCTATCGATTTGAGGTCAATATCAGCTGAGTTCGGATTTCGCTGTTCTGTGATAAGTTTGGAGAGATTGTCTAACATCCCATCTGCCTATAAATATCTGTAATCATTAAGATGAAGAAATCGCACAACAGAAACCGAGTTTTCAAGTCCCGCGTAGCGTGGATGCTCGGAACGGCAAAAAAACTCGGTTTCTTTACTGTGCTAGCATCTGTTTGGCAGCCTCGACCTCATCTTGAAACTGGGGTAGACCTGTTGCGCGTTCTAAGAAGATATCCAGATAGCGCTTCATCGTAAGAAAATCGCCCCGCGTTTCGTGCATCCGCGCGAGGTGGTAGTACACCTCTGTATCCTCTGGGTTAAGTGATCGAGACTTTTCGTATGCACGGATCGCGAGATCCACCTGCTCCGTCTCTTGATAAACATGGGCGAGGTTATAATGTGCGTCCGGATCACTGGCGTCAATTTCAATAGCCTGTTTATAATAGTTAATCGCTTCCTCAAATTGATCGCGTGCGTGATAAGCACCAGCCAGATTGAAGTACGCATCTTGGAAGGTTGGATCCACCTCAATTGCCTTGCGATAGGCTTCGATTGCCTCGCCAAACCGGTCTGCGGTATCATAAGCATAGGCCAGATTGTTGTAGAAGACCGGGTTATCAAGGACAATTTCGGTGGCTTTTTGGAACGACTGAATTGCTGGATCGGTGAGTTGCATGTCTATGTAAACCAAACCGAGCGCGTTGTGTACCTGCGCGTTTTCTTCATCAACTGCCAACGCCTCCCGAAATTGGTCAATGGCTTTCTCATATTCCCCCATTTCGTGGTACACCTCGCCAAGCTCGAGATGACCTGTTGGATCTTCAGGAGTGAGCATCATCCCCATCCTGAGCCGGGTCGCTTCACGATTCAATTCCTCCTTCTGTTGTTGTCTTTGTTGTTGCTTTTTCTCGGCAGGCTGACAACTCAAGAAGATAACCGTAATTAGGAGAAAAACTAGAAGTGTTCTCATCGGCGAACCTCGGTTACAATAAGCGTTAGAAATCCCCCATAAACTTAATTATAGCAGCCCCACCCAAAGTGTCAACGACTTTCTGCTAGGAGGAATTTCTTTGAGATTTAGCCCGCATTATGCTACTATTTATTGTATGGTTACAAGTTCGGGCAGGCGCAGATTGTTACTTATCCCGCATGTGTAACCAGATTGCCAATTACGTCCTTCTCCGACACAACATGGAGATCGAAAGGGAAGGGGAGGGGAGAAAGAAACGAATGAAAAAGCAACTGTATCTCATTGGGGGTGTCGCGGGGGCGATCTTACTCCTTCTCGTCACCATTATGAGCTACTATATATTCAAATTTAAGAACAACTTTGAAGCAGAACAGGCAAGCCGAATTACGTACGAAAAAAGGTCTGAACAATTACAACGTGAATTGACCACAACCCAAGCGGAACTTGGCGCGAAGAAAAACAAAATCGAGATCTTGGAGGAGACAATTGACGAGGTACAAGAGCGTGCGACCAACTTGGGTGAAGCCAAAGCAAAGGCAGAAACGGAGGCAATGGAGCTTCTCTCAGAGAAGCAGCGCAGGCAAGAGGAGTTAAAACGGAAAGAGGCAGAATTTCAGGATCTTCGAGAGCAGCTCCAAAAAGAACTTGAAGCGCAAGAGATCACCATCACAACACTTAAAGGACAATTGACGGTCAACCTGATGGACAAGATTCTGTTCGCCTCCGGAAAAGCCGAGATTAAGGCTGAAGGGAAGCGCGTTTTAGACAAGATTGCGCAGGCTTTCTTGAATCGTTATCCGGATAGAGAGATCCGGGTTGAAGGACATACGGACAACGTCCCGTTCAGAGGTTCAGTCCTAAACAATTGGGATCTCTCCACGGAACGGGCGATTTCTGCGGTTCGTTACCTGCAAACGCGTGCCGGTGTAGATCCTGCGCGTTTGGCAGCCGTTGGCTATGCCTATTACCGTCCGATTGATACAAACAAAACCCGCGAAGGCAGAGCGAGAAATCGCCGGATAGAGATCATTGTAATGCCGCCGAAACAAGCAGAGACGCAAGAGTTTTGACCCCATTCTTTTTATAGCTTTAGCAACCGTATACATTAGAAGGAGATTGCATCCATGTCAAGTAAGTCAGCTATTAAATTTGGACATCAAGAACACAGCCAGTTCGTGGAAGAGGGTTATGTCAGGCTCGGGCACCTTCTATCAAGTAAAGAGTTAGCCGCGCTGCAGCAACGGATTGATGACATTATGTTGGGCAAGATCCCCTACGAGAATATGCGGTTCCAACTTGATAGCACCACTGGTGTCTACCGCGAAGCTCCTCCGGAGAGTGTGGGCCACAAGGGCGCTACGCTCCAATATCGGAAGATTATGGACCTCGAGCAAGATCCGCTGTTTCTGTCCTACATGCAGCATCCACTCTTGCGCGACATCACACGACATTATATCGGCGAAGATGTTTCGATCTACCGGGCGATGTTCATGAACAAGCCTGCCAATCAGGGCACAGTGCTGCCGTGGCATCAAGATGTTGGCGTCGGATGGGGGCTGGATCGCAATCCAATTATTACCGTCTGGATGGCGTTAGACGATGCAACTATAGAAAACGGTTGTATGCAGATTGTGCCTGGCATCCACAAACATGGTGTTATAAACGAGGGACACTTCGCCACAGAAGCAGATGAGGAGAAGTATCAATTAGAGGAGAATGCCATTGATTTGGAAGTAGAGGAAGGGGAAGTTGTGCTGCTGAATAACCTCCTGCTGCACCGTTCCGGAGTGAATCCTACGGGGAAACAGCGCCGCGCATTCAGTGCGGCCTACATGGAGGCAACGACGAAGCATGTGGCGACAGGCGATACGTTCCCGGTGATTTTCGGCAAGAATGCGCTGAAGCCTTCCGAATGTTGACCCTATCCATCGAAGGAGAACGAATATGCCAACAGCGGCACTCATCACCTTGGGATGCAAGGTGAACCAATACGACACACAAGCGATGCAGGAGGTGATGTTTCGTAACGGATATACTGTCGTGGGGGCGAACGATCCCGCGGACGTTTGCATCATCAACACCTGCACCGTGACCAATGCCGCAGACCAAAAAGCCCGTCAGGTCATCCGGCGAGCGATTCGGAAAAATCCCGACACCGAAGTGCTCGTCACGGGTTGTTACGCTGAAAGCGATCGGGAGGCAATTGAGAATATTCCGGGGGTTTCGCTCGTTTTCGGGAACCGCGAAAAGGCAGACCTTCAGAAATATCTGGATATAGTTCACGAATCGTGGAAAGAAAAGAACCGCTCGGCGTTGTTGCAGATTGAACCTGTCCATCACGACGCTGTTCGCGAACATGCGAATTTTAGCATGTCGGTGAGTGAAGCGGGCAAGCATACACGCGCCCTCATCAAGGTTCAGGACGGGTGCAGCGCCTTCTGTACGTATTGTATTATCCCTTATGTCCGAGGGCGTATGACGAGCCGTCTCCTACCCGACATTGTGCAGGAAGCGGAACAGATCGCCGCAAACGGGTACAAGGAGATTGTTATTACCGGGGTCCATTTGGGGGCTTATGGGTTAGATATCGGTCGTCAGACAACCATTGCGGACATTCTGGAACATATCCATCCGATTGATGGCATTGAGCGTATCCGCTTTAGTTCGATCGAGGCGATGAATTTCCCACCAGATCTGGTCGATCGGATGGCAGCATTGCCAAAGTGTATGCCTCACTTCCACCTACCGCTGCAGGCTGGCAGCGATAAGATTTTGCGCCAGATGCGCCGTCGCTATACAAGGGCAGAATTTTCGCGCCTCGTCGAAAGGCTCCGTGCCTCGTTCCCAGATGTTGGGATCACCACCGATGTCATGGTCGGCTTTCCGGGCGAGACGGACACTGATTTTGAGGACTCGCTTCAGTTTGTAGAACAGATTGGTTTCAGTCAGCTACACGTTTTTCGCTACTCCCCCCGACGCGGTACGCCTGCAGCGGATTACGCGGATCACGTACCGCCGCACATCTCCGCTGAGCGCAGCAAAGCGATGATCGCGTTGGGCGAACGACTCGGTGCCGAATTTCGGAAACGGATGTTAGGAAGGACGATAAATGTATTGGTTGAGGATAGCCGCGAAGGCGCAGATGGGCATCTTGCAGGTTTTACGGAGAATTATCTGCGGGTGTTGATGGATGTTCCTGATTCAGCGGTGAATCGGATTTTGCCGGTGAAACTGACGGCGTTGGAGGGTGAGTTTATCCGAGCGGAGTTAGCTCTCGACTGCCACACCATATAACTTGAAGCCCAAACCAACCCTCACACCTTTCAACTCAAATTTGTGAAGCGAACTCATCGAGCATCCGGCGGATATTGCCCGCATCGCCAACAATGAACAGGGGCGCTAAGGCACCTCGGCCGTGTAGGGCTTGAAGCAGGCGATCGATTTGGATCATGCGGGCTTTTGGTGTGTAGCACTTGGGCCACCGTTCAACGAATTCACGCGCCGGCTTCGGATTTCCCGTTCTCAAGGATCTAGTACTACGACGCCATGCCTGCCACCTGAAGGTGTGCCCACAACTTGCACACTCAAGTTTTTCATCGCGCTTTTTCAAGCTTTTGCGGTAATCCCGCCATCGACGTTTGTAACCGCACGAGGTGCACTCGATATTGCCGCGCACATGAAACGCGACAGCTCGGCATTTGGGACATTTGATTTCGGGCTGGGATCGTTGCTGTTGGACGCTCCGCGGAGTTCGTTCGAGAGGAGGCTTGCGTATCATCAGACCGCAGTGGGGACAAGGCAAGCGGACGCGGGTTCTCACCGACCGACGGTAGGTTTTTCGATCCCACTTTTTACCGCAACTGCACTGCAACTCCTCTGTTCCACTCAACAGTGAATGACAGTCAAAGCAGCGCGGAGAGTCACGAAGGGATTCGCGACAGTCACCCCAGAGCAGTCGCTGGGTACAATGCGGACAGTGGAACCAGTTTTCGTGCGTACCGCCATCGCTAGAGCGAAATAGGGGATCAATTCGGCGTTTTACCTTAGTTCTGCATTGAGGGCAGGGCACTAATCCGTCTCGGTAAACATCGGCGACCGCTGCGATGTCAGCACACCGTCCATAGAGCTCCCAGCCGACAATCTGCAGCAGATCGTCATCGTAGAGCCCCAACCTAGCGGCGCGGTAGAGATGGCGGATTTTGGCAGGCTTTACGCGGGGGGACCAGTTCATGCTTCCTCTTCGTTATGGTCTTAAATTAGCACCATTAACGTTTCACATACTCGCTCATTTCTATATTCACGCAGTCGCCATTTTGTTGATGTCGTGTGCGAGGCGGGATTTCTTTCGATTTGCCGTGCCCTTTTTGATAATCCCTTTCCCTGCAGCTCTATCCAATTGGCTGACCGCCTGACGATACAATTCCTGTGCTTGTTCCATCTCACCATCTGAAATGGCAGCTTCGGTTTCCTTGAGCATGGTTCTTAAACTGGACTTGCGTTGCGTGTTCCGATCACGCTTCTTTTTATCCGCACGGACATGTTTCATACCAGAACTTCTAGTGGGCAATTTAACTCACCTCCATTTCTTATTGAATTCCATCTCGTGGGGAACGACCTGTTATTTGCCATACATAATAGCATAATCCGACCCCATTTGTCCAATCCCTTTTGATTAGGTGTAATAGATTTACGTTCCAACACCTATTCACGTTGTAATGCATCGTCAAATCCTGCGGGGGCGGCACCAATCGGCTTAGAGATGGAAATGCTCGTGACTTTAGCATCGGCGTCGTAACTGAACTCAATGCCCTTTGTCCAATACCAATGTACTTTTCCGCCCTCTTCAATCTTCTCGGCATTCCCAAATTCTTCCTCCACACGAAAGTTGAGTAAGTCGCTGGAGACCAAGATGGCGTGGATTTACTGAGACCTATCTCACCAACTTGAACTTGCCTTCAACAACAACGGTTTATTAGGTGCTACGTCGATTGGATTCTTGCTTGAGCCAGTAACGAATTCCTCTGCCCGCATAAGGCTCGGACTCATAACGTGGAATGACATGCAAATGGGCATGGAATACCGTTTGCCCAGCTATCGCACCGCAATTCCAACCCACATTGTAGCCCTGTGGATTGTATTCAGCATCAATCCATGCTTTGACTTCGGTTAGCAGCGAAAATGTGGAGGCGAACTCATCTGCGGTGAGATCAAAGGCTGATTTACGATGGACGCGTGGCACGATTATTCCCGACCCTTGCAGTATCGAGTGTTTGAGATCGATAAAAAGACTCAACTCATTCTCAAATCGAATGCACTCGTCGTTGACTTTTGGGGGACAGAATGGACAATTCAGCGCGTCGTCCTCCTAATCTATCATATGTAGTTTTGCAGGATACCCCTGCTGCAGTCATTTCTGAAATATGGTTAAACACCCAATGCAGAAATCTACTGACAATTATAGTATCGCAGTGGACATTCGGTCAACTGTATAATTGAAAATGAGGCCATATACTAATGTCTAGAAGATTTTTTGATAAGACGGTAGGGGGGCACAATTTGCCAATGACAGAGAACAGGGGCGGGGAGACTCGTATGCTACTTTCGTTTGGGATATCTAATTCAACAACAGCTTAGTTGGCAAACAATCTCTAACGTTGAGTAGACTGTTGTATTTTTCAAAACAGAAAGTAACGCTGCGCCATTGGAAGGATTTCGGCGGGTTCACAGGTGAGGAGTTCGCCGTCAGCGCGAACTTCGTAGGTTTCGGGGTTCACTTCAATTTTTGGCAGGTAGGTATTATTTATCATCGCTGACTTTTCCACTTCTCGGCAGTTCTTCACGGGGATGGTCGGCTTTTGTAGACCGAGACGACTTCCAACACCTTTCTCGACACCCGCCTGCGAAACAAAGGTGTACGAGGCGGAATAGGGTACGCGTCCAAACGCACCAAACATCGGACGACCCAAAACGGGCTGCGGTGTCGGAATTGAGGCGTTTGCGTCGCCCATCGCCGCCCAGACAAGGAATCCACCCTTTAGTACCAACTGCGGTTTCACACTAAAAAACGCTGGATGCCAGAGAACAAGATCCGCCAACTTACCCACCTCGATTGAGCCAACATAGTCACTGATACCGTGCGTAATTGCTGGATTAATCGCGTATTTAGCGACGTACCGTTTTGCGCGGACATTATCGTTATCGCCTGTTTCTTCAGGAAGACGACCACGCTGGTCCCGCATCTTGTGAGCGGTCTGCCATGTGCGGAGAATCACCTCACCCACGCGGCCCATCGCCTGTGAGTCGGACGCCATCATGCTAAACGCACCGAGATCGTGCAGGATATCTTCCGCAGCGATGGTTTCTGGACGAATCCGCGACTCAGCGAAGGCGAGATCTTCCGGGATGGAGGCATCGAGGTGATGGCACACCATCAACATGTCAAGGTGCTCGTCGATAGTATTGACTGTGAACGGTCGTGTAGGATTGGTTGAAGAGGGCAACACATTGCTTCGACCACAGACTTTGATGATGTCCGGCGCATGTCCACCCCCTGCACCTTCCGTGTGGTAGGTGTGAATCGTTCGCCCTTTGAACGCAGCAATGGAATCTTCGACAAAACCCGCCTCGTTGAGCGTATCGGTATGGATTGCGACCTGCACATCGTATTGATCGGCAACAGACAGGCAGCAGTCGATCGCAGCGGGTGTTGTTCCCCAGTCCTCGTGGAGCTTAAGTCCTAATGCCCCTGCTTCAATTTGTTCATTGAGCGATTCCGGCAGCGATGAGTTTCCCTTGCCGAGAAAGCCGAGGTTAATCGGAAATCCTTCAGCGGCTTCCAGCATCCGCTCGATATTCCATATACCGGGGGTACAGGTAGTGGCGTTGGTGCCGGTTGCAGGTCCAGTTCCGCCACCAATCATGGTCGTGACGCCTGACGAAAGTGCTTCGTCAATCTGCTGGGGACAGATGAAATGGATGTGGACATCAAGTCCGCCCGGCGTTACAATCATCCCCTCGGCGGCAATGACTTCAGTGCCCGCACCGACAACCATACCGTCGCTGACACCATCCATAATGTTCGGATTTCCTGACTTGCCGATCCCGACGATTTTTCCGTCCCGCACACCGATATCTGCCTTGACAATTCCCCAATAGTCCAAAATCAGGGCATTGGTCAGGACGAGATCGAGAACGCCATCGACACTTGTGGCGCCGGGCATCTGTCCCATGCCATCGCGCAGCGTTTTACCGCCGCCAAATTTCGACTCATCGCCGTAGACAGTATGGTCTTCCTCGACTTCAATAAACAATTCTGTGTCCGCAAGGCGAACCTTATCGCCGACGGTGGGTCCGTAGATGTCTGTATATGTGCGTCGTGGAATGTTGAGTGCCATTGTTTTTCCTTAAATCCTTATATATGATGTCGGAATTCCAATATGAAACAGAATATCAATCAACGACAGGTTTCCTACCCTCGATCAAGTCGCCCATTGGTTTGATTGTTCAATCCGTGCACAATCCGTTCGCCCTTTAATTCCGTGAGCGTTACTGTTTTTTCATCCCCCGGCTCGAAGCGAACAGCGACACCGGAGGGGATATTTAACCGCATACCGAACACCTTTTCCCGGTCAAACTGGAGTGCAGCGTTAACCTCATAGAAGTGGAAGTGTGAGCCAACCTGTATCGGTCGGTCACCGGTGTTGACAACGGTCAATTCAACCGTCTCGCGCCCATCGTTGGCGGTGATGTTTTCTGCCGCAAGTATGTATTCTCCGGGAATCATCTGTACTCCTTCGGTTATCTGTTTCTATCGGATCGGGTTGTGGACTGTAACGAGCTTAGTGCCATCAGGGAACGTACCTTCGACCTGCACCTCATGTAGCATCTCCGGTACCCCCTCCATCACATCGTCGCGACCCAGTAACGTTGTGCCGTACTGCATCAACTCCGCGACCGATTTTCCGTCACGGATGCCTTCCAAGATTTCGGCGGTGATGATGGCAACCGCTTCAGGATAGTTGAGTGTCAAGCCGCGCGCCCGTCGATCTTTGGCAAGCTGAGCAGCGACATAAATCATCAGTTTCTCTTGCTCACGCGGTGTCAGGTTCACAGGTCATTTCCTCCAAGTTAATATTTTCGCAAATCAACTATTTTGAGTCCTAAGTGTTCTGTTTTCAACCAATTCCAGATTGTTAAAAAGGTGGTTTGAATATGCTCCACGTTGTGAGCGAGCATCCGGATAGCGATGCCACCCCGGTGTAATCGGGATGCCCCACCAATGGATTTTGGAGCTTGATTGAGCAGCGGCTCGGCGAATTCACATAGCATCTCCCATTGAGGCATCTCAAAATCACCCACTAGATACCAACTTCCCCAACAGGCATATCCCCCCAACACACCGGATTCAGTGAGATAAGGCTGGCACTGAGGTCGGATACGGCAGGTATCGTATAGCAACAAGCCATCCGCGTCCGAAATTTCAATACCGCTTTGATACTGTGCAAATGCCAATGTCTCGCCTCGTGCCAATCTGCCCGGCATGACAATCTCTTGCAATACAGCCGCTGAACCACGCTCCAAAAAGAGGGAGATATCTTGACTGAAGTTCGCATCTCGAAATAGGATTGTCGAATCAGGCAGATATTCAAAGATTGCATCTTTCCCGACCCGAACCCGCATCGATTGCGTCGCGCCCTGAAGGGGCATGGCATACACTTTTGTCGCTGCTTGGGTTGTCAGCGTTACGTGGGCACTTGGTGCAAGTGCTACATCGATCTGATAATCGTCTCCTTGAACCACGCCTCCCGTCGGACTCAAGAGATATACACAAGCGCAGCCCGATTCATCGTAACGGGGTTTCATCACCTGTAGCGGCACCCGGAAGAAACTCTCCGCCATCACGGTGCTATTGTCCCGTTGTGCAAAAGCGAGCTTGAGTTCACCGTGGCGCCCGGCGCTGGAATCAATACGTGACATATTAAACGCTGAGGTATTCCCGAATCATGTTCTGGTTAAGCGCATTGGTTTCATCATGTGCGACGATCTCGCCCCGGTTCATAATGTAGAATTGCTGGCAGAACTCTCGAACAAAATCGAGATACTGCTCAACGATGAGGATTGTCATCCGCTTGTTTTCGACCAATTGTCGGAGCACCAGCCCAATCTGCTGTATGATGTTCGGTTGAATCCCTTCAGTCGGCTCGTCGAGAATCAGAACCTTGGGATCGGTGACGAGGGCACGTCCGATAGCGAGTTGCTGCTGCTGACCACCAGAGAGGTCGCCACCCATACGGCTCCCCATCTCCTTGAGGATTGGGAAAAGCTCATATATTTCATCGGGGATTTGCGTCTGTTTATCCGTCCGCGCTGAAAGCCCAATCCTTAAATTCTCCTCGACAGTCAATTTCGGAAAGATCATCCGCCCCTGCGGCACATAACCCAATCCCGCACGAATCCGATGATGCGTTGCAACATCCACGAGCTCTTGATCTTCGATCTGAATCGAACCGGACGACGGTTTTAACAATCCGACGATGTTGTTCATCAATGTGGTTTTGCCCACGCCGTTGCGTCCCATCATGGAGACAATCGTTTCAGCGGGAACGTGAAGATCAACCTCATGCAGCACTTGAACTTCCCCATATGAGAATGAGAGATTTGAAACTTTTAGCATGGTATTTTTTTGAGGAAAGACAGCCCCCCGGTCATCAACGACCGAGATACGCCTCGATAACCTCCTCGTTCTGCTGAACCTCGTGCATGGTTCCTTCTGCCATGATAACCCCTTCATTCAGCACAGTCACGAATGAATCGAGTTGGCGCACAAAGTCCATATCGTGTTCGATGACGATAAGCGTGTGTTCATCCTTCAGTTCGAGGAGGAGTTCGGCGGTTAACGCCGTTTCCGCATCTGTTAAACCGGCAGCGGGTTCATCAACAAGGAGTAGTTGGGGATCTGATAGGATGAGTGTACTAATTGCCAACCATTGACGCTGTCCATGACTCAGATACCGTGCTTCGCGGTGCAGCTCATCGGCAAGCCCAACGCGCTCGAGGATCTCCATGATCTGTTCACGCTGTGCCTTTGCCGTGGAAGCAAACAGGTTCGACCACAGGCGGTAGTGACCGGGTAAAGCGAGTTCCATATTCTCGTAGGTTGTCAGGCTGTCAAAAACGGTCGGCGTCTGAAACTTCCTCCCAATTCCTCGCAGCGCGATCTCTGCCTCTGTTTGCTGGGTAATATCGGTGCCATCGAAAAAGACAGATCCGGTCGTCGGCCGGGTTTTGCCGCTCACGACATCGCAGAGCGTTGTTTTACCCGCGCCGTTAGGTCCAATAATAACACGGAGTTCGTTATATTCAATTCCCAACGCCTCTATATCTAAAGCCTTGAACCCATCAAAGACCGCGGTAATATCTTCTAGAAAGAGCAGATAGCGCTCTTCCGTAAATCGACTGTCGCGTGGACTGTATTCTTTGTATTCAGCAATCCGTTGGGCTTGGTTCATATTAAATCCCCGTTGTCTTGATATGCTGTGATTGTCCTCATTTTGCCTTGCCCACCAAGCGATGCCATAGATCAATCAAGCCGCCGGGGAACAGTAGAACCACACCAATGAAAAGCCCGCCTAAAATAAACTGCCAATACTCCGCCCTCCAAGTGAACAGCAATAGGTTCTTTTCAGATGTAAAGAAGTTATAGAGCAGATTCACCGCCAATGTCCCGAGAATTGCTCCGGACAGGGCACCGCGTCCACCAACTGCGACCCAGATCACCACTAGGATAGATGCGCCCGCCTCCATGTTTGTCGGTGTAAAAATACCCATCTGGGGCGCGTATAGCATCCCACCGAGCCCCGCAATCATCCCCGCAAGACCAAATGCAAATAGCTTATAGATGTAAGGCTTATAACCCGAAAAACGCAATGTGGTCTCGTCATCTCGAATGGCAATAAGGATCCGTCCCAGACGAGATTTAACGACCTGTTTGCATAAGGCATAGACCCCAACGAGCGCGAGAAGCGTGATGACATAAAGACTTACTTTGACGTGAGGAGTTGTTAGCTTGAACCCCGCGATTCGATCGAACCGTGTTAAGCCATTTGTACCGCACAACTTCATGTTGTTCATGCAGAACACCAACCACCCAGCGACCGTAATCGCCTGCGTCAAGATGGCAAAGTAGACACCACGAACTCGACTCTTAAAACCGAAATAACCGATCGCCAAAGCCGCTATCCCCGGAATCAGTAATCCCAAAATCAGTGTGACGGGCAATGTATAAAACGGTTTCCAGAACCAGGGAACGAGGGCGTCTCCCGGCAGTTCACCTACTTTGTACGGATAGACCACATACAAGCATGCGGGAATTTTCCAACCGTTGGCATCTATAATTCCTTCCGGACCGCCGTGGTGTGCCAAGTACATCCCCATCGCGTAACCACCCAGCGCAAAAAAGAAGGATTGGCAGAGACTTAAGATGCCGGTGTAGCCCCAGATAAGATCGAGCCCCACCGCGACAATTGCAAATGCCATGTAGCGACCGAGCATGTTAACTGTTCCGATAGTGATCAATCCCGTGTAATAGAAAGCTGGGATGATAACCAAGCCAACAAAAAGCAGCGCCCAGGGAACATACCGTCGAAGAAAAATGGACAGTTGGCCGTTGACTAGACCTCTCTCTGCTTCGATCTTTTTGTCGTGCCACAGATTTTCTTCATCGGTCTCAATCGGTTTGGGGTTTGTTTGCACGATTGCGGCTTTTCTAAACATCGCTGAGCCTGCCTTTCGGTGCGAACAATCCCGCCGGCTTAAACTGGATGAACCCAACAATAATAATCAGGAGCAAGATTTTCGCCCAGATTGCACCGACCACCACAGACCCAATGCCCAACGGTTCAATTACCTTCATCAGTACACCAATCCCTAATCCCGCGCAGATGACGCCGATCAGTTCGCCCACACCGCCAGTGACAACAACCAGAAATGAATCAATGATGAAATTGGTCTGTCCCATGTCAGGCGTGACACCGCCAATAAGGGTCCACGCACAACCCGCAACGCCAGCGATCCCGGAACCGAAGGCAAAGGTGTAGCGGTCCACGCGCTGTGTGTTCACTCCCATGCTGTTTGCCATATTCCGATTCTGCATGGTCGCTCGCATCCGCAAGCCAAGCTTGGTGTGGTTCATCAGGTAATAGATCAGCAGCACACACAAACCGCACAGGACGATAATAAAGCAGCGACTATAGGGAACGATGAGGTCTTGCACCACTTCAAGTCCACCACGCGCCCAAGTCGGGGCATTCACACCGATGTTGTCGCCGTAGCGAATGCGTACCAGTTGAATTAGGAAAAGTCCAATCCCCCACGTCGCCAGTAGGGACTCCAGTGGGCGTCGATACAGGTGGCGAACGACCAAAACCTCAATGAGGTAGCCCACGAAAGCCGCCGCCAGAAACGCCGCAGGTAGTGCTGCGACATAGTACCAGTCAGATGGGTTGTCCGGTGTATGACCGAACAATCTCTGCATCTCAAAGGTGGCATAAGCCCCTATCATCATCAATTCACCGTGCGCCATATTGATGACGCCCATCAGGCCGAACGTAATCGCAAGTCCCAACGCCATGAGGATAAGAACCGATCCAAGTGAAAGCCCACGGAATATATTGCCGATACCCCCTACGAAACCTTGGTAGCTGTTAATTTGGTTAATGGCGTATTTATACGCAATAGCGTATTTATAGATACCGAGCGCCTCTTCATCCTCCGGGTCAAGGTCCTCAATGTCTGTCCCTTCCTCAAAGTCCGGCAACGCTTCGACCTCTACCATCAGTTCATCGAACATTTCCTGCAATCGAGGGAGACCGCGCAGGCTTTTCATCCCCCCTAACTCGCGCACGATTTCGAGATGTGCATCCGGATCCTGTTCCAGAGACGTGCGGCTCAATCGAATGAGGAGTAGACTTTCTTTGGCGATATATCGGATTTTCTTAGCCGGGTCATTTTTAGCCATCTTCTCAAGCTGGGGTACCGCTTCGATAATTCCCGGTGGATCGCCGCACTTTTTGACCCCTGACATCCGAATCTCAGGATCTGGCGATGAAAGCCTGACGAGAAACTTCGCGCTGTTGGCGAGCTTGCGTTCCGCCCTCGATGGAGAAATATCTTCTAACTCTTCCAGTGGGATTGTAGCCTGTTTCCCGTCTGCGTCCAGAATAGACTCGGCAGTCAGTACGTCTGAAAGAAGACAGAACTCATTGAAATCCTCGTCCTCAACGGTTTCTTCGCAGATCACCACCTCCCCATTCCAGACGAAGAATTCGCCTAGTCTGTACGACTCTAGGATTGCTTCCACGCGCGAGTCACCAGATTGTGCCAGCGTCATGATAGCAGCTTTGCGGGTTGAGGCATCTTCATCAGTAAATTTGCGGATTTCAGACCGGAGGAATAGATCGTCGGCTTGAGCAAAGCAAGGAGATAGAACACCAATGATTTTTATAAGTGCAAGTGCAATGATTAGGAAAAGTCTCGGCATGGGGTTTTGGTTGAGGGGTTCGCTTCGCAAGACGAGTTGACCTCCGCTGGGGTGGGCGTATGTCCCGATGTCCCTAGATTCTGGGAATCTTTACAACATCGTAAATCTACGATAGGGAGGATTTATAATTGAAAGAAGAGTAAGATAAGGCACCAGAACGGATCCCCTATGATACCTTACCTTACAATCTTAACCAATCCAACGATTCAACTACATCCCAACTTTATCTTTAGGACCGCCAGTCGGCGCGGGGTAGTTGCCGTCGGGGTGGAGATAGCTGCTGTAGGAATCGGGCGAAACCAGTCCATCTGACTTGTAGATAATCTTGAATTGACCGTTTTTCTTAATTTCGCCGATGTAAACCGGTTTCAGTGTATGCTGATTGTTGGCGTGCATCATCTTCTTGCCGCCGGGCGCGTCAAATTCCAATCCGTAGACCGCTTCCCGCACCTTATCGACATCGAAGGAACCCGCTTTCTCAACGGCTGCCTTCCAGACGTAAACGCCAAAGTATGCGGCTTCAATCGGATCGTCCGTAACACGTTTCGAACCGCCGGGCAAACCATTTTGCTCGCAAAACGCCTTGAAGTTCTTCACGAACTTTTTGTTTTCTGGTGTATTGATACTTTGGAAATAATTCCAAGCGGCGAGGTGTCCAACGAGGGGAGGTACGTCCATCGCTCGCAGCTCGTCTTCTGCAACAGAAAAAGCCATAATCGGGCAGTCATCAGAGGTCAAGCCCTGATTGGCAAACTCCTTATAGAAAGGCACATTGCTGTCGCCGTTAATCGTGGACAGCACACAGGCATCGCCGCCGGCTGCAAACTTTTTAATTTTACCGACGATGGTCTGATAATCCTGATGGTGGAACGGCGTATACTCTTCGACGATATTCTGGTCCGGCACACCCTTGGTTTTTAGATAAGCTTTCAGCACCTTGTTTGCTGTGCGCGGGAAGACATAGTCTGTTCCTAACAGGTAGAATTTCTTGGCTCCAACCTCTTCCATCATATACTCAGCGGCAGGAATCAACTGCTGATTCGGGGTCGCAGCGGTGTAGAAAACGTTAAGCGACTGCTCCTCACCTTCGTACTGTACCGGGTAGAACAGCAGGGAGTTATGCTCCTCAAAAACAGGGAGAACAGACTTCCGACTCACAGAAGTCCAGCACCCAAAGATCACTGCAACCTCTTCCTTAGTGATTAAATCCTTTGCTTTTTCAGCGAAAAGATCCCAGTCACTAGCGGGGTCAACGACGACCGGTTCAATCTGCTTGCCCATAACCCCACCGGTAGCGTTAATCTCTTCGACCGCCATCAGCACAACGTCCTTCAGGGAAGTCTCAGAGATTGCCATTGTTCCACTCAACGAGTGTAGCACACCAATTTTTACTCCATGATGCCCAGCATTTACGTCTTCAACGCTGAACATTCCTACAGCCAAAAGTAGTAGACCTATTGCAACGATACCGTACAACTTAGATTTAGAGCGAAACATTTAATATCCTCCTGAAAAAATTGTGTTTATCGGAACTTTAGTTAGTATGTAAACAGGGATTCAAATGCAATGATTGTCTCTTCAGCGTCAAGACGCTGTTTAAATTCAGCGAGAAGCAACCAGTTGTCTGTCGCTGTATAAGAGGGGCTGAACGTGAACTCCGTGGAGGTGCCATCATCATCCGTATCGATACCACTGAAACGGACGGTTACACCAACCGGCGCAGAAATTATATCCGCCAGCGAAACATTCGCCATTCCGAGAAAGTGCATACCGTTATTACCGTCAGCGCCCCAGTTTCCCAGCAGATCAACCTCTCCAGCGAGGGTTAACGGTCCCTGCGCGAATGACACCCATGCGTTGAGTTCAGTCTGTGTATAGTCGTCCATCGCATCTAACGCGTAACCAACCTTCGCAGTAATCTGTTCAATTGGGGTCAATGCAAGCTGAGCCTCAATGCCAGGGGTTCCCGCGTCCGTTTCGTTTACATCCCAAACGCTCGATAGAAACGCGACGTAGAGTCCCGCTTGTTTCATCGGTTTCACGTTGAGGGCAACACCGTTTTGATACCCAGGATAGGGTATACCCTCTGAAAAAGAGTATTGGTAGAGTCCTGTCGGTTCTGCCGCTTCAAAACCTAAGGAACTGAGGAAGCGCCCCGCAGTAATGCTCACGCCGGGTAGCATATCTTTCGGCGCGGTGTACGTTACAAATCCCTGCTCCAGTTTGATGCCTTGATCCGGATCGGTGCTATCAATATCAACCTGTCCAGTAACCGAACCGTAATTCAGATGAAAGTCCATCTCGAACTGATCGAAGGATAGACTTGTGTCAGTCTCATCACCCATAGTTGTAACGGTTGACATATCGAGAAAACCGGAGACCGACAGGTTATCGTTCAGTTTAATCTCCGCAGAAGCAGACCCGAACGCGAAAGTCAACGCCAACATCGCGAAAACAGACAGCACCTGGATACCTCTGGCGTTCAATTTTGCTATAATCATAATTAACCTCCATTGTAGAAATGATGTTGAAAGCGTCGGAAAGGATTTCACCCGTGTCTGCTTTCAACCAGCCTACTGCCGAACCAGACACCCTGCTCTTGATTTGAGCGCCTTCACCAACGACCTGAAAAGGGTACAATGAGAGGTATAGGCAAAAAAGATGCCAAAGATTGATTGGCTAATTTTTTTATTTGAAGAAAACCTGTGGAAGGTGGACAGAAACAGCGGGGAGCGTAATCTTTTGAGGTTTTTTGTCGGTGGGTTATTGCTAAAAAACTAATATATTTTTAAGCAGTCTGCTGAAAATTCAAGCAGCGCATTGCCTAAATTTTAACTCAATTTGCTAATTGACGCCCCAATCGTAGAGCAGAAAGAAACCCACTCTACGATTGGATACTTATCCAAGAATGCCGGACGTATCCCACATAAATGTTACCATGCCTTAGATATTCCGGGCTTCTAATCAATACTGAATGAAGTGCCAATGGTGACATAAGACATCTTCAGATCCGAGTTAGGGTTATAACCGATATTGAAGCTAACAGATGTTTCTGCGTCACCGGGAATGGTGTAGGAAATGCTCGGCGTGATGTCAACCAGCGCAGCACCCTCAGTCCCATAAAGCTCACTTTCACCAAGGACAAGGCCAGCCGTCAATCCAATCCCCAAGTGCTTATAGGTGGTTCCCAGACTCGGAGCAACATACATCGAATTATCATCATCACCAGCAAGGTTCATATAGAAGGTGATACTATTATCAAACGGCAACGCACTGACGCCGACACCTACGTTTGCTTCAAGCACATGACCCTCTGCAAACGGAAAACTGTTTGGAATCACGTAATCAATAACGCCTGCGCCGATATCAATCGCTCCAAGGCTAGCACCGAGATATACGGTGTAATCAATTTCGCTGTTGTCACCACCATCTTCAATACCTTGCGAATACCAAACATTAGCACCAACGCTGACAGGTCCAGCGCTGTAAGAGATATCAGCAGAAGGCTGCAGAAAACTCGTTCCAGCACCTGCACTAGCACCTCGCCAATAATAGGCACTTGCGTAGGTGGCATCAATTGCGATGTCAATGGGCAATGATGAACCCTCTTCCTCTGCCACCACTGTCATCGTTCCCACAACAGGGGCTAATACGAAAATGGCTACGATATACCAATACCATGCGACGGGCATCTTACGTTTCATTTGTTATCTCCTTTGCAATGCTCGTTTTTGAATCAAATGGATGGGGGATCCATCCAAGTTCAACAATAAATCAGCATCCAAAATGCCATAAGATTGTCTAAAGGGGCTCTTATAACATGGAAGCCCGCATAAGACGGGGAGAAACGACAGGTGGTTTAATCTTTTTCCAAATTATTCGTTGGGTACGCTATTGCCGAAATGTCTATACAATTTTCATCTGTCTGCGGAAAATTCGGGCAGTATATCACCTGAATTTTAAGCAGATTACCATCCCAACTATAGTAAAGTTTAGAATTATGGTAGGTTTTAGACTTACTTAGACACTCCCAATACACAGCCACCCCCCTAAATCCCCAACCCCCCTAGCCCCCCTTGTCAGGGGGGAAAGATGGATCGGGAATTATCAGGGGAAACCATTGTCAGGGGGACTTGGGGAATTTCGCAAAGGCCGAAGTTATTGGTAAATGTCCACTTATTTCTCTAATTCACCATAATTGGACACTCTGTACCGGCGCATCCCGAGAATCGGGACCTGTCGGGGGAAACAGCGCCTACCAAACATGGAGAGCGAAAGTGTCTATCTGTTTTTAGAATCCACTATAAATACATTAGTGGTGGATGAACCGATGGACTGCCCCTTTACGCATCACGTTCAATTTCAACTTGACAAAGAGCCTCGACTCTGCTAGATTAAAGCTGGAATATCATCAGGAAGATGGGATACGTGCTATATTCATACAGAATCAGGAGGTTATCATGCCGACTATTTCAGCTGAGCAATTGCGAGAGATTGCTTCTCAACTCCTTCAGGGGGCTGGTGCCAGTGCAGAAGAGGCAGCAATCATCTCTCGGCACTCGATGGGTGCCAACTTGGCGGGTCACGACTCGCACGGTATTATTGCCATTCCCGGATACATCGACCGGATAAAGCGGGGCCACATTGTACCGGGTGCTCCCTTCGAGATTGTCCGTGAAACCAGTGTCACCACGGTTGTCAACGGTAACTGGGGATTTGGATACGTGGTCTCTGAACGGGCGATGCAAATCACTATCGATAAGGCAAAGGAACATGGTGTCGCAGCCACTACGGTCTACCAGCAGAGCCACGTCGGACGGGTAGCGGACTACCCTATCATGGCAGCCAAGGCGGATCTTATCGGTATGATGACCGCAGATTCTGGGCGCACCAGCAAGTCGGTAGCCCCCTTTGGCGGTAGAGAAGCACGGCTAGGCACGAATCCCATCTGTATGGCGATGCCCAGCGATCTGGAGGGTACGCTGTTTATAGACATGGCAACCAGTGCTGTTGCGGGTGGGAAAATCAATGTGGCACGTACACGTGGCATCGACATTCCAGAAGGTTGGATTCTTGATAAGGATGGCAACCCAACCACGGACCCGGAGGATTTAGGTCGTGGCGGTGTTCAACTTCCGCTAGGCGGCCCGGAGGGGCATAAGGGATATGGACTATCGGTGATGGTTGAAATCTTTTCAGGTATTCTTACCGGTCTCGGTTTCGGACATGATCCAGCGGGCAAACACAATGATGGATGTTTTATGGCAGCTTTCAACGTCAACGCCTTTCGTCCTCTCGTTGAATTCAAGAAAGAGGTTGCAGAATTCGCCGCTTATCTGAAGAGTTGTCCACCGGCAACCGGCTTCACAGAAGTCTTCTATCCCGGTGAGTTAGAGCATCTGCGAACAGAACAGAAATTACAAGAAGGCATTTTTATTGAAGATGCCACATGGGATACTCTCAAGTCTCTGGCAGCGGAATTCGGGATGGCTGACTCGCTAGGTTTTTAACCACCGAAAGTGTACAGCAGTAGGATAAGTAGCAGCTGAAACATCACTCAGATTTAACCGCAGCGCGATCTGCGGCAATCCACTCCTCCCACCGATCCTCATCCGGAGCGAGGAACCCGGAATTGCAGCGCGGCTGCAGCTGGGTATCCACCCCCAAAAGCCGCATCAGCCGGTAATCATTACGCTCACGGGCCTCTGCGAGGAGACGTTCTGTTAGGGGCCCGCTGTGGTTATCGGTATGCTTGAGCCATGTCGAATTGTAGTAAATGCTAAAAAAGTAGCGCAAACCATCGGCGATATTTGGTGTTCCTGAATGAATTAGGTGGTTGTGTGTTACAATGACATCACCGGCTTTCATATAGAGCAGCGTCTCGTCTGGATGTGGCTTATTCCGGTCTTCGATATCTATAGTGATCGGTTGCCGATGCGATCCGACAATTACCCGCAATGGACCGTATTCGTCGGTTAAATCCTGCAGATAACTGATAGCGTTCGACGCAAGTGGACGCTCGTAGATATCCTTCTGCGGCACTTTTGCCCACCGATCTCGGTGCCAACCGGACGCACGACCTTGAGCCTGATCTTTGGGCACGCTTGGAAAAGCAGCGAGGGTGAGATTGTCAAGTTGCACAAACGGTCCCATCACGACCTCTAAAAAGTTGAGTATCGTCGGATGCTTCACCGCGGGCCACATCAACTTTGGGGCATATTCGAGCATGTTACCGAACCAAGTTTGCCCATCATAATCCTCCATTAACTCCTGATGTCTCTCACGCCAACGCTGCATCTGTGCTTCGGTGAATAACCCTTCAAAAACGGTGTATCCATTCACCTTGTATTCTTCTAAACGTTGACTTAATTCTTTGGTCATTTTTGCCTCCTCCTCACTGTAACAAAAACTCACTTTGCGAAAAAATAGGTTTCAGATTAACGATAGATATGGTATACTGCGTGCCGTTAGGGACCGTTCTTTTGTCAGATAAAGTTCCCAACGAATCGGGCTGTTCATATCGCAATTTTATACAATGCTAAGTATACCATGCTGCGATTCTCAGAAACCACGCTTTTCTAGGAAATTTGCTCACATATACCAAGGAGAATTTACTGTAAATGAAGATTTTGGTCGGACCGAATCATATGAAACTCGAAGACGGGATCCCCGAATTTGAGAAAACCTATCCTGACGTAGAATTTATCCATTGCGCTAACCCGGAAGATGCACCAACACTCATTGCCGATGCGGATGTCTACATCGGTTGGCTCAACCGCGATCTTTTCCTCGCCGCCAAAAATCTCAAATGGATTCAGTCACCCAGCTCGGGGGTGGATTATTTTGTCTCCATCCCTGAAGTGGTGGAGAGCAATGTGCTGCTCACGAGCGCAAGCGGCACTCATGCTGCTTGTGTCGCAGAGAGCGCGATTGCTATGATCCTTGCTTTTACCCGCGGTATAAGAGATTCTATTCTTGCACAGCAGCAGAAGCAGTGGGCAATCGGTAAAATTCGTTCTAAGATGGTAGAGTTGACCAACAGTACAATGGGGATCATCGGATTCGGGAACATCGGACGCGAGATTGCCAAACGGGGAAGTGCCTTCGATATGCGAATAATCGCCGTAGACCTCTATCCGGGCGACAAACCAGACTATGTCAGTGAGGTATGGGGTTTTGATCGGCTTGACGATTTGTTACGGGAGTCCGACTACGTGCTAATCGCTGTACCCCGCACCCCGGAAACACGCGGCATGATTGGTGCAGAACAGATAGCCCTGATGAAACCGACAGCAATGTTAGTTCCTATGTCACGAGGTGGAATTATCGACGAACCAGCGATGGCCTCCGCATTGCGTGAGGGTCGCTTAGCTGCGGCAGCAATGGACGTTTTTGCAACGGAACCGCTGCCCGAAGATAGTGAACTGTGGGAGCTGGAGAATGTACTAATCGCGCCACACGTTTCTGGTGGCACACAGTTTGAAGGCAAATATGTCCTTGAGATTTTTGGCGAAAATATCGGTCGTTTCGTGCGTGGTGAATTACCGTTGCGCAACCAAGTTGATAAGAAGGCTGGATTTTAAGAGGATCTGCAGATGGATAAGCGAGGCGTGGGACTGATCGGCAGTGATGTACATGTATCTGGATACATCCAAGCATTCGCCACGTGTCCTGATGTTGCACTAATCGGCGTTGCCGACGATGACGAAAAGACAGCGCAAGATTTGTGTCTTCAAGGGCAGATGCGGTATGCCACGACCAGCTACCAGCAGCTGTTAGATGACGAAGACATCCAGATTGTATTGGTTTGCAGCCCAGATCTTTTTCACGCCGAACACGCTATCGCGGCCCTTCGGGCAGGAAAACATGTCCTATGTGAGAAACCGATGGCGATCGATATAGAAAGCTGTCGAAAATTGGTGCAAACGGTGGACGAAACTGGCCTCACGTTTATGGCGAGCCAGTTCATGCGGTTTGAGCCCATTTACAAACGGATAAAGGGGATTTACGATGCTGGAGAGATCGGACGCGCCTTTTTCGTCGAAGGCAGTTACATCCACGATATGCGCTCGCTCTACAACCCGGTAACTTGGCGGTCTCATCCGCGCACCGCCCAGAACATCTTGATTGGGGGCGGCTGCCACCCCTTCGATCTACTCCGGTGGACGGTCGGCGCTGATGTTACGGAAGTCCACGCCTATTCCAATGGGTACGCAGCCACAGATTTCCCGCTCGATGATTGCTACATCTTCACCTTTCAGTTTGAGAATGGCTGCATCGGCAAAGTGCTTGTTACCAGCGGCTGCAAAGGTCGTGGGATGGGTGAGGGGTTTCTCTCCATCTATGGAACGGACGGAACGATTTGGAAGAACCGTATCCACCAGCCCGATGGTAATACAGAAGAAATTGTCGCAGAAGGTGGAAATGCGATTCAGGAGATAGTTTTTCATTTCGTTGACTGCGTAATCAACGGCACACAACCATTGATTGACGTGCGAGAAGGGGCAAAAACGGTTGCCGGTTTGGTGGCAGGTGTGGAGTCTGCGAAGACAGGAAAACCTGTAAAAGTCATCAATCAGTTCGGAGGATAAGGGACCGCCTCCGTTGGGCAAGATATCCGCCCTACGTGGTGTCAAATGTCAACACAACCAAGTAACTTACATTGGAATAGAAAAAGCCATGTCGGCAAAAAAACTAACCCCAGAACAGGCTGAGGCTCTGCGCCGAATCCCCGCCATTGAACAGCTGCTCTCTCGTGAACCGTTTCTCGGTATGCAGGAACAGTATTCGCGGGATCTCATAACGGACGCCTTGCGCACGGTTACCGCAGAGATCCGCAGGCAAATCCTTAACAGCAAGGAGACTGTGCCCCCCCCTGATGAACCGGTGTATGCTGCATTGGTACGTGCGGAGCTCGAATCGCTTACCGCTCCTACACTTCGTCCGATTGTGAACGCAACCGGCACAATCACGCACACCAACCTCGGCAGATCACTGCTCAGTGCCTCGGCATCTGAAAGCCTCGCTCAAGCCGCTGCCAACTATGTGAATCTGGAATATGACCTCGATAGTGGAGCGCGTGGGCACCGCGATCGGCTAACTGAACCTCTGTTGCAGCGCTTGACAGGGTGTGAGGCTTCGACAATAGTGAACAATAACGCGGCAGCTGTACTACTTGCGTTAAATACCTTAGCACGAGACAAAGAGGTGATCGTGTCCCGCGGTGAACTCATCGAGATCGGCGGTGCGTTCCGTATCCCCGATGTGATGGAGGCGAGCGGAGCCGTCTTACGGGAGGTGGGCACGACGAACCGCACACACCTTCGGGACTACGAAAACGGAATAAACGAAAATACGGCGTTGATGCTCAAGGTGCATCCGAGCAATTACAAGGTTGTCGGATTCGCTTCGACCCCCACAATGGAAGAACTCACCGAACTTGGGCGTCAGCACGGTATCGCGACAATGGAAGATCTCGGTAGCGGTTCGCTGATTGATCTGACTCGTTACGGTTTGCCCTACGAGCCGGTGGTTCGTGAACGTATAGACGCAGGAGTTGATGTTGTTACGTTCAGCGGCGACAAGCTTCTTGGCGGATCACAGGCGGGGATCATTGTGGGTCGGCAGGACGCGATAGAAAAGATTCGGAAGAACCCGTTGATGCGGGCGTTGCGTGTAGGAAAACTCACCATCGCTGCACTAGAAGCTACCCTGAGACTCCATCTCAACGAAAAGGATTTAGCTGAAAAATTGCCGATGCTTCGCCGTTATACGCGATCAGCTGCTGAACTGCGTGAAGTCGCTGAAAAACTCGCTAACCATCTACGGCAAATTTTCGGTGACATCGTCCAAGTAACGGTTGAAGAGAGCGTCGCACAGATTGGCAGCGGTTCGCTCCCCGTCGACACCTTGACGAGCCTCGCTGTCAGCCTACATTCCCCGCACATCTCCGCCGAAATCCTCGCTGTGCATTTCCGAACGCAACCAATACCTGTGATTGGGCGTGTACAGGAGGGGCAGCTCTGGGTTGACCTTCGGACAGTGTTTGATCAAGAGTTGGAATGGATTGTTGAAGCAGCAAAAGGGGTGATAGTCCCACTGCAAGCAGAATTGGAGCATACGACTTAGACAGGACAGGATGTTATGCGACATGTTATCATCGGCACGGCAGGACACGTTGATCACGGAAAATCTGCACTGATACACGCGCTCACCGGTATTGAAACGGATCGGCTCAAGGAGGAGAAGGAGCGTGGACTGTCAATCGAGTTAGGATTTGCCTACTTCGATCTGCCAGATGGTTCGCGTGCCGGAATTGTTGATGTTCCCGGTCACGAGCGGTTTATCCGCAACATGCTCTCGGGGGCGTATGGGATGGACATGGTGCTGCTTGTCGTTGATGCAAAGGAGGGTGTACAGGAACAGACGCTGGAACATGTGGAGATTCTTGACCTGCTCGGCATTTCGACCGGCATCCTTGTCATGACAAAGGCGGATTTGGTGATGCCGGATCAGTTGACAGAGTCCGCTGAAATGTCTCAAGAGCTGTTGGTCGGAACGACGCTCGAAGGTGTGCCCACTGTTCATGTTTCAGCGGTAACAGGCGAAGGGGTAGACAATCTTAAGAGTGCAATCGTGGCTTGTGTGAATGCAGAGGCGCAGGCAGAGCGGCATAACGGCATCCCCCGCCTGTACGTGGATCGTGTTTTTTCGATGACGGGGTTTGGCGCTGTAGTAACAGGGACGCTGATGGGCGGTGCGGTCCAACGCGAACAGCGCCTCGTCATGCTACCGCAGGGACAAGAGGTACGTGTCCGCGGTGTCCAAGTCCACAATGAACCGGCAGAAAATGCACAGTCAGGACAGCGGACAGCATTGAACCTGTCAGGTATTACCCAAGATCAAATCGAGCGTGGGAATGTGCTTTGTCCAAGCGGATTTTCGACGGTAACGGACAATATTGACGTATCGCTTGATCTCTTGTCATCCTTTCCAAGAATGCTTGAACACTGGACACGGCTTCGGTTTTATCTCGGCACGAGCGAGACGTTCTGTCGGGCAATTTTACTGATGGACGAGGCTGCCTTACCGGGGGAATCCACCCAACTTCAATTGCGGTTTGAGAAACCGATTCTGACCTTCAAAGGCGATCGATTTATCGTGCGTGATTTCTCAGCCCAGCATACGGTCGGCGGCGGGCGGGTGATTAATCCATTCGCGCCACGTCACAAGCGATTTACGGAAGAGACGCTGGAGACGCTAACAGCGTGGGAAGGTGCTGATGATACAGAGGTCGTGAGACTGGTGTTGGCGCAAAGCCGTGATCTTTGTGTGGCAGAGGAATTTCTTCGCTACTACCTTCCTTACCCCGATGCTGCCTTCCGAGCGTGTCTAAAAGACCTTGAGGATCGCAAAGAGATTGTGCGCTGGCAGGGAGCCACACCACTTATTTCAGCGATGGACCGGGCACAGCAGGCGCAAGCGGATCTGACTGATGCTTTAGCACATTTCCATGAAGCGCAACCGCTTGCCCCCGGTCAGAACACGTCGCAACTTCGTCTACAACTCGGACTGGATGAAGTCGGTTTCGAGAAGATCGTTGACCAATTAATCCGTCAGAAAGAGATCGTTACAGATGGAAACCTCCTGCGGCTGGCATCGCATCAAATCCAGTTTTCAGCGGAGCAAGAAAATATTAAGGAAAAGGTTGAAGGAATCTTCCTTGACACTGGCATAAACACACCGGCTATGAGTGGATTGATCGCTCAACTGTCCGAATATCCGTCGCAGTCAGTTGAACAGACCTTTTATGCATTGATGAATCTCGGACGATTAATTAAAATTGAGGACGATCTTTTTATGCATACGCAAGCGTTTGAAGCAATTGTCAGTTCGCTTACCGATTATCTTCAGAAAAATGATATAATAACTGTTGCTGAATTTCGAGAACTTGCAGAAACCAGTAGGAAGTACGCTGTACCATTTCTCGAATACTGCGATGGTCAAGGGTTAACAGTTCGCGAGGGAAATCATCGGCGGCTGCGGCAACCTCAACGTAAAACCTAAAGAACCGTGCGTCAACCTGAGCACAGCGTGCGATGTGGGAGGGGATAGGGTCCGGTGGCTCTACTGGTCTTCAAAACCAGCTTGTCCATGCAAGTGGGTAGGTGGGTTCGACTCCCACCCTCTCCCGCCATTTAACATCACGAGCAAAGATTCTTGCTCATATAGGTTGGGTTGAACGGTTTTCCGCGTATCCCTTTAAATGACAATAGTATCAGGAGTTGATCATGTCAATCAGGATCTTACCCCCCGACATTTCCAACAAGATTGCAGCCGGCGAGGTTGTTGAACGTCCGGCATCTGTTGTTAAAGAACTGGTCGAAAATGCAATCGACGCAGGAAGTACGAACATCACTGTCGACATCCGGGCGGGCGGCAAGCGACGCATCTCAGTCTCTGATAACGGTGTCGGCATGAACCGTGAGGACGCACTCATTGCAATAGAACGCCACGCGACGAGTAAAATCAACAACGTTGAGGACCTAGAGACCATCCAAACGTTTGGGTTTCGTGGAGAAGCGCTCCCAAGTATCGCATCAGTATCTCAGTTTGAACTGCTAACGCGGACCCCTGATGCGGTGGAAGGCACAAAAGTCACGGTCGAAGGCGGCGTAGTTCGACCTGTGCAGGCAAGTGGTTGCTCTCCGGGCACACATATTACGGCTAACAACCTTTTTTATAACGTACCAGCACGACTAAAATTTCTGAAGAGTGATGTGACGGAACTGAATCACATCACAAATCAGGTGACATGGGCAGCGCTCGCCAATCCGCAAACTCAGTTTTCTCTTTCACACAACGGCCGCTCTCTAATTGATGTCCGAGCGTGCGAATCCTACATTGAGCGGATACGTCTGCTATACGGGAAAGAGTTCGCCGAAAATGTCATCGAATTCGAAACAGACCTCCCGAACCTCCATCTCCACTGCTTTATCGGCAAACCGGATTTCACAAAGTCAAATCGTAACTATCAACTGTTTTTTTTAAACCGGAGACCTATTCGGAGCAAGGTACTCGGTGCAGCGCTTAACGAAGCGATGCGATCCATGGTGCCGAAAGATCGGCACGCGGTTGCACTACTATTCCTGACGATGAATGGTCAGCACGTTGATGTCAACGTCCATCCAGCCAAGATTGAGGTGCGGTTCCAGAATGAGCGTACCCTCTACAGCGGGGTGGTGCGCTTGCTGCATAGTGGGATCTACAAAAACAAATATATCCCCAAAATGGAAACAAAAGAGGGAACAACTGAATCAGCGCAAGATTCGATTCCTACAGGCAGCGATGTTTCCCCGAATTTCCCGCCTCAGCAACCGCGCATCAAGGCGGATGCGCCGGCCGCTCACACCTCAATTTTTCCTGTGGGACGACGCGCGGTTACGCAGCCGGACCCAACCGCTGCTCCCACTGTTAGGTCGCAAGATTCTGAAGTATCTGAGCCACAGCAGGAGACACTCCAAGTCGGATCGGTGCAGCTGCCACAGCACCCAATTCCTGAAGGGACAGAACTAGAACTGCTTGACTTTGAAGGTGTGCAGCTAAAAACCAATCTTTTTAACACGTATATTGTCGCAGAAAGCGGAGATCGAGTCTTCCTGATCGATCAACATGTCGCAGCGGAGCGTGTGTTATACGAACGTTTTGTCGAACAGCTAAAGACAGACGGCATTCCCGTGCAAGGGTTGCTGCTACCTGTTACCATCGAAGTAACACCCCAACAGTTAGCAGCACTCGATGAGCATAGCGGAATGTTCGAGAAACTGGGCTTCGATGTGGAGCGATTCGGTGGAAGAACCCTCCTTGTCCGGTCTATCCCCGCAACGCTACCCACAGGTCTCGTCAGCGTGACGATCACAGACCTATTGGATGGGGTTGGTGGTACTGTAACACCGGCCATAGAACATCTCGAAGTACAGGACAAGGCACTCATCACGCTCGCATGCAAGTCGGCTGTGAAAGCCGGAGACGTGCTGACGATGGAGGAGATGGTCAATCTCATTAAAGATCTCTCTCAGGCAAAGTTGCCGTTCAACTGTCCACACGCCCGTCCCATCATTGTGGAAATACACCGAAATGAGTTGGAGAGCCGGTTTAAGCGGCGGTAATTGGTCCGGTGGCGCGAAAAACCGATCGTTATGTGCTATCCTGGAGACGAGTTGCCGTGAAGATAATGGTCATTAATACTTTCATCGATTTATTTATAGTGAACAATATATGGTGAACTTTAGAATTACTTGGACACGCTGTACCGGCGAGGGGAAAATCCGGGCTATCAAACCGGTAGGGGCGATTTCTAACCGCACCGCATAGGCGCAGTTACAAACAGCGCCTACCAAATACCGGGAGCGAAAGTGTCTACATATTTTGATAATTCACTATAAATATGTAGACGTTCACCAATAGTGCCCCTTATCGAAGCCTCATGAAGTCCCCCTGACAATGGTTTCCCCCCTGACAAGGGGGGCTAGGGGGGTTGGGGATTTAGGGGGTTGGTTGTGTATTGAAAGTGTATAAGTAATTATAGAATTCACCATAAATTAGTGGAGTCAACGTTCGATGCCAGAGCACTATAGAGTTGCCATCATTGGATGTGGCAAAATCGCGACGAGACATGCCAATGCCTACACAGCGATAGAGTCTACTGAACTTGTTGCAGCCGCAGAATCAGATCCGGAACGTCGGCTAACATTTGATGAGACCTATAGCATCGCAAGTCTTTACGAAAATTATCGTGACATGCTTGCGAGTGAAGAACTGGATATCATCAGCATCTGTACATGGCCTCCACTTCATTGCGAAATGACTGTCGCCGCTGCTGAAAGCGGTGTCCAAGCGGTTCTCTGCGAAAAACTGATGGCGCTTAATTTGAGGGAAGCAGATAGGATGTTGGAAGCGTGTGAAGCGACCGGAACAAAGCTGGTCATCGGACATCAACACCGCTTTGACTCCCAGACAGTGAATGCGATACAACTCCTGAAAGGCAGTGCTATCGGTGAATTGCAATCAATCTTCGGGCACTGTAGTAGCGATCTTCTCACCAACGGGACTCACGTCGTTGATCTCATCCGCTATTTTGTCGACGATGCTCCGATCAGATGGATCATGGGACAAATTGATCGTCCATCGGATAAGGTTAACTTTGGACATCGCGTTGAACACAACGCCATTGGGCATTGGCGGTTTGAAAACGGTGTTTATGCGATGATCGCACAGGGTGACCTTGCACCAAGCGGTTATGCTTTCCAGCTCTGTGGCACCGCCGGAATCATTACCGTCAATGCCCCCGCAGGACGGCAGCTGCAAGTCATTACCAAAAATGGTGAACTAGACGTGTTTCTTGAGGAGGTCAACCCCAAACAGGCGGAGATAGAGGAACTGATTGCGTGGCTGGAGGATGGCCCACCTCACCGGTCGCACGGAGAAAGCGGCAGAGCAACGATGGAAGTCCTCATGGCAATCATGGAATCCTCACGTCTGCACCGCGCTATCTACCTGCCCCTCGAAACAGAGGAGTCTCCGCTCGAGTTGATGATTGAGTCGGAGCAGATCTGAAAGCTGATCTAAAACAGTTGAAGACCAACCCAGCACAATTGGAGTGAGCCTATGCTGACACCCAAACAGATCCAATTTTACAAAGACAACGGCTACCTGCTCGCCGAACAGGTTTTCACACCTGAAGATATTGAGGAATGTGTGCGCGAAACTGACGCGATGTTTGACCGCGTTCAGCAGGGCGGACGCCAACTCGAAGCCACATGGGGAGGGAAATGGCGAGAAGCCCAGATTCCCGAAGAAGAACTCGGTAAGACCTCGGTATTGAGTATCCATAACATGCAATACCATTCTGCGGTTTTCACCAGAATGTTGGTCAATCGGCAGTTGGCTGGGATTGTCGCTGATTTGATTGGTCCAAACGTGCAGCTGCACCACACAAAACTGCACATCAAGCCCCCCGAAAAGGGATCCCCATTTCCGATGCACCAAGATTATCACTACTTTCCATACGAACAGGACTCAATGATCGCTGCGGTCATCTATCTTGAAGATGCAACAGTGGAAAGCGGTTGTTTGTGCGTGATGCCGGGGGTTCACAGACAGGGAGCACTGCCCCATGAACCGGATGGACTGTACCTCTCCCCACAGAAATATCCGATAGAGAACGCGACACCGTGCGAAGGGAACGCCGGCGATGTGCTTCTCTTCAGTTACCTCACCCCACACGGTTCATATCTCAATCGAACCGATCATCCACGACGCATCGCCTTATTCCAATTCTGCTCCGCCACCGATCGACGGCTCAAAGATGTCCACGTTTCGCCCGGACATGGGCTAATGGTGCACGGTATCAACCCGACCCCGGAGGCGTAAAACACGAGCGGTAAGTAGCCCCTTGAGTTAAGCTATACAGAAAACTTCGTCTATTTACGAGTTACGGGAATACAACCAATCTACGGAGAATCCTAATGCAAGCAATTGATAATCAAGAATGGCAATCTTTGCCCGAGCAAGCACAACAGGAAATTTATGACTTTTTCCTGTTTATAAAACAACGCTATGAGAAACAGGCGCGACAGGCACAGCATAATAAAACCGAAACATTGCTATTCTCAAATCATAGTGCCAATCTGATTGAAGAATGGTTGGATGATTCGGAGGATGAAGTATGGAAATAGAAATAAACTAAGGAAAAGAGAAGTTATCGGTAAAGGAGAAACATCAATGGTAAAAACAGCCGATGTAGTCATCATCGGAGGAGGTGCTATCGGCACAAGCCTTCTGTATCATCTAACCGCTAAAGGGGTGCGGAATGTGGTACTCCTTGAGAAGGGATTGCTCTGTGCCGGCTCCACGGGCGATTCGGCAGCAATTATGCGGCAGCACTACTCCAACGAAGTCAGTATCCGGCTTGTTAAGAAGAGCCTCGAAATCTTCCAGCACTTTCCCGAAATGTTTGATGGGGCAGAGATCCTCCACAACGTCGGTTGGTATTTCTTGGTCCCACCGGAGGCAAGCGACGTTTTCAATGACAACATGGCACAACTGAAGCGGTTGGGTGTGCGGACTTGGGAGGTGTCTCTGGAAGACGCCGCCGAGGCGCTACCGGGTTTAAATATGGAAGGCATCGGCTGTGTGGCTCACGAGCCAGACTCCGGCTATGTAGACCCCCACGGTATGGTAAGTGCCTTCGCCGCCAAAGCCAAAAGCAATGGCGCGCACGTCTACCTCCAGACCCCCGCCCGCGACATTAAAATGGGTAACGGTCGCGTTTCCGCCGTAGTCACGGATTACGGCGAGATTAGTACCCCCGTCGTCGTCAATGCGGCAGGTCCCTGGGCGAAAACCGTCGGACAGTGGGTGGGGTTAGACCTCCCTCTCGAAGTTACACGCGAATCAGAAGTCGTCGCTCGAATACCTGCGGATATACCGCCTATGCGCCATTCGGTTTCCAATATGGTAGACCGGACCTACTGGCGTCCTGAACGGCGTGGGATGCTTCTTATCGGTGTCGGGCACCCCAAAGAGAACGAATTGACGGATCCTGACCATTATTCACGCGGTGTTTCCCGCGATTTCGTCGAGGACGTTTCCCGTCGCCTGAGCCACCGACTCCCAGCAATGGAAGATGCAATGTTCGTTAAGGGGTGGAGCGGATTGTACACTGTTACGCCTGACTGGAACATGATCTTGGACAAAAGCACCGATGTCGAGGGACTCTACCTTGCCGTGGGAGGCAGTGGTCACTCCTTTAAGATCTCGCCAGCCATTGGGTTATGTATGGCAGAACTCATCGCAGATGGTGCCGCCAGTACGGTGGACATTACGCCGCTGCGGGGAGGGCGGTTCACACAAGATACGCAGCTGTCTTCGACCTACGGCGGCAATCGTGCCTAGCCTTCCACTCCAGTTTTGAATCCCGATTTATTGGGGCGGAGCGATATGTCTATAGAATCATGACACGCCCAACGACTGCGCTCCAGAGGAGCACAATGTGTATAGTAGAGTTTCAAAATGGACAAGAGCGTCTTTTCAGTAGTATCACTTTCTGAAGAATCAGACGAAAAGGAATATTGGCACGCTAAAACGCCACAGGAACGCTTGGAAGCCGTTGAATTGATGCGGCAGATTAATTATGGCTACGATCCGACTACCACCCGACTTCAAAGAGTTCTTGAGGTTGCTCAACTCACATCAAGTTGAATATCTGCTTATCGGTGGATACGCCGTTGGTTATCATGGCTACCCCCGTGCAACCGGCGATATGGATTTATGGGTGGCGGTCCATCAAGGTAACGCCGAAAAATTGGTGGATGCCTTGAAAGAGGGGCTATATCCCTGATGCCTGCGCTCCAGAAGAGTGCAATGTATAGAATTATAGGGTGCATCGCAACTTGGGTAATTCTAGTTAAAGGGAACTTATAATGGCTGAAAAGTTTTTGTACGAAACAATATTAGAGGAATTTGGACGCCGAACTATCCAAGATACCGAGATTCCCAATTATCTCAAAGATAATCTGAATCCCAAGTTTGACCTCCGCCCGTATCAGGAAGAAGCATTCGCTCGTTTCTTTTATTGCCTCAACAATCACTTTCCGGGCAAGGAAAGACCCTTGCATCTTCTGTTCAATATGGCGACCGGCAGCGGCAAGACGCTCATCATGGCGGGCTTGATTCTCTATCTCTATGAAAAAGGCTATCGAAACTTTCTCTTCTTCGTCAACTCCAACAATATCATCGAAAAGACAAAGGACAATTTCCTCAATCCCCTGTCGTCCAAATACCTTTTCAACGAAACCCTCCATTTCGGATCGGTTCGCGTCCCTGTGACCCCTGTCCCCAATTTTGAAGGTGTCAACGAAAACGACATCAATATCTGTTTCACCACTATCCAGCAGCTACATATCGATCTGAACGCACAGAAAGAGAATGGCTTAACGTACGAGGATTTCAAAGACAAAAAGATCGTGCTCTTAGCTGATGAGGCACATCATATCAACACCAGCACGAAAGCCGGACAACAGTCAATGATAAGCTGGGAAAATACGGTGGAGCGTATCTTTAATCAAAATGGAGACAATCTGCTATTTGAATTTACCGCCACCCTCGATTATACCCACAGCAGCCTTGTCGATAAATACCGCAACAAGGTATTATATAGATATGATCTGCGGCAGTTCCGCAATGACCGCTATTCTAAGGATGTCTATATCGTTCGGGCAAATTTTGAGGAAAGAGATCGCATCGTACAGGCACTTATTCTTAATCAGTACAAACAAGAGGTGGCGGCGAAATATAAAATTAACCTCAAGCCGGTGATTCTATTCAAGGCCCAGCGCACGGTTAAACAGTCGCAAAAGAACAAAGCGGACTTTCACAAACTCATTGAAAATCTCACAGCAGCGCAGATTGGCAACATCCGCCAATCTGATATCCCGTTGGTTCAGCGAGCGTTTCAATTCTTTGATAACAACGGCATCAGCGACGAGCAGTTAGTAGGACGGCTAAAACAGGAGTTTCAGGAAGAATACTGTCTTTCTGCCAATGAACAAGATGAAAGGAAGGAACATCAGATTCTGGTCAACACCCTCGAAGACCGTGATAACCGTATCCGTGCCATCTTTGCCGTGCAGAAACTGAGCGAGGGATGGGATGTCCTGAATCTTTTCGATATTGTCCGATGCAACACCACCCCCAACACCAATATGGGGGCCCAGAGCGATACGCCAACTAGCGAAGCGCAGCTGATTGGACGTGGTGCCCGCTATTTCCCCTTTGTTACGACTGACAATAACGATGCATACCGACGGAAATTCGACGGCGACCTAAATCACGAACTTCGTGTGATAGAAGAATTACACTACCATAGTATCAACAATTCCAACTACATCACTGAAATTCGCACCGCCCTGATCGATGAAGGGATGCTTGACGAGCGTACCGTAGAAAAAAGGCTTAAACTGAAAAGTGCGTTTAAGAAAACCGATTTTTACAAGCGTGGGATCATCTACATCAATGAACGGATTGAGAACAAAAATGAATCTGTCCGTTCATTTGCCGACATCGGCGTATCGTCCAAGAATTACCACCATTCACTCCCCACCGGCAGGGGTGTTGTTGAAGCGGCTCTGGATGACAACGTTGATGTTCAACAGATTATAGAGGCAGGTCAGAAAAATATTCCGGTGAGCGATATACCGTTCCATATCGTTAGGGCTGCAGTTACTCGAAATCCCTTTTTTGCTTTCAAATCCTTGAAAACCTATTTCCCTCACATTAAATCTGTCCGTGAGTTCATTGAAGCGGATGAGTATCTCGGTGGACTTTCAATCACCCTTCAGGGAGATGAACGATACCTGTTGTCTAATGAAACTTATCTTGCTGCGATGACGGGGCTTCTTGAACAAATTGCATCTGAATTGCGTCAAAATATAATTGAATACAAAGGCACAGAATCTTTCAAGCCAAGCAATATCAAGTCAATTTTCACTGACAAAACCCTCAAATTGATTGAAGGCAGCGAAAGGGCGGACGGCGACGAGGGGTTGGTTTCGGATAGGGAATGGTATGTATTCAATGCCAACTACGGCACCGATGAGGAAAAAGCATTTGTCCGAACCCTTGACAGCCAGATAGACAAGCTGAAAGAAAAGTACAACGGGATATATCTTGTCCGTAACGAAAGGCACTTCAAAATTTACAGCTTTGATGATGGACAGGCGTTTGAACCAGATTTTGTCCTGTTCTTACGTGAGAAAAACGGAAACACCCTCATCCGCCAAATATTTATTGAACCCAAGGGAAAGTATCTGCAAAAACACGAAAAATGGAAAGCGGATTTCCTGAAACAGATTAAGGAAAAATTTGCAGGGGAAGTTCTGGTGCTTAAAACCCGAAGCGGAACGCAGAAGCACAGGCCAATTGGCGTGCCTTTCTATGACAACCAAGATGAAAATCGGTTCATGGAAAGTCTTGAATCCGTATTATAGTAGTAGGCATATTGCTCTGAATCCCGATCTTATCGGGGCTCCGTATGCCGTAACCCCAAAAGTTCAGTAATCGTAATAATGGACTAATATAGCCCCAGCGGGGCGGTGTGTAGTCTTAGATGTTGCGTATGGAAACTCGACCTACGGGCTACTAGCAGCTTGCGTTATTATAAAAAATGAGGAAAATGAACACAAGCAGCCGTTACGTCAAGATTGTCGAATGGTCTGATGAAGACCAATGCTATGTTGGCAGTTGTCCGGGGCTCCTTTATGGTGGATGTCACGGGGATAATGAACAAGAGGTGTTTTCAGAACTATGTCGCATCGTTGAAGAGACCATTGAATTATATCAGCACGAGGGCAGACCACTACCTTCAGCGACATCCGAGAAAGACTATGCTAACAAGATGTTGAAGATTGCCTTATCTATCGCGGATAAATAACAATGCCAGAAAATGAGTTGGAAAGAAATAAAACGGACTTACTTACATCAGTCGCGAAATCTGTACTCGGAGTGCTACCGGGTGCTGGTCCACTGCTGTCTGAGTTAATTGGCAACTTGATCCCAGATCAACGAATAGATAGACTTGCTAAATATATCATAGATCTAGAAAGGAAACTTTCCGATTTGAGTGCTGAAAGAATCAGAGAACTTTTGAAAGACAGCGAGTGCATAGATCTATTTGAAGAAGGATTTGTACAGGCCTCCCGAGCGATTACTGATGAAAGGCGAGCCCAAATCGCCTCAGTCGTTACGAATGGATTAGATGATGAATCAATAGCCTACTCTGAGTCGAAATACGTTCTGAAATTACTTCAAGAATTAAATGAGCAGGAGATAATATGGCTTAGATACCATCTCCATCCAACGATAGGTGGTGATGAAGAATTCCGAAACAAACACAAAAATGTGCTTGAACGTGTGTATGCGACCATAGGATCGGATGAGTCTGAAAAGGATAAGGCTGCGTTACAAGGAAGCTACATAGAACACTTAGAGCGGTTAGGACTCATCCAACCCCAATATAGGGTAGACCAAGATACTAGGATACCCGAATTTGATACTTTCACAGGAAGACCTGCCGTTTCATACCACGATATAACGTTTTTAGGGCGTTTAGTGCTTAAACAGATTGGGTTGATAGACAAAGAGTAAAATGGCTAACAATGTGCAGTACCTAATCGCAGTTCCGCTACACTCCATTACCGCCG
Organism: Candidatus Poribacteria bacterium; assembly: GCA_965204355.1. Taxonomy (GTDB): domain Bacteria; phylum Poribacteria; class WGA-4E; order WGA-4E; family PCPOR2b; genus PCPOR2b. The sequence goes on along the minus strand of OZ241983.1, from coordinate 3,186,840 downwards.
GTGATGTAAACGTTACGGCAGAGTAAAAACGACACAACTAAGGATGATACCATGCCAAAATCTTTTCACGAAAAACTAATCGATCTCCTCAAAACCGACTCCCGTTTTGTTGACAAGGAAGGCGAGTTGGTCAAAGCAGCTGTCACTAATCGGGCGTGGAACATTGATCATGACCTCGTGAGGTTACTGCTGCGTGAACCCGATGTAAAGGCAAAATTCTTTGACGAGATTGAAGGACACTATATCTTCAATACCAACACCTTCATCGACTACATCTCCGACAAGAACTTTCTCGCCAATTCCTACACCCGCTTCCGCAACAAAATCGGCTTGAGTATCGAGGATAAATTCCTACCTGAACGGGGTGAGGTGTCTCTGGTCTGGCCCTACAAAGATTGTGTGTTAGAGGGTGGACAGACGAAAGAGGAAGAGAAACGTAAAGAGATATTCTTCAATGAAATTCTGGCACAGGACGATACTGACCGCCTCTTTGACCCGAAGGTATTAACCGGTTGGAAACGTTACACAGTTGACGGCGATGGGGAGGTGAGGGAGATTAAGCGGAATGACAATAGTGTAATTCGGGAAAACATGCTCATCAAGGGGAACAACCTACTAGCATTGCACACACTCAAACAGCAATTTCGGGGAAAGGTCAAACTAATTTACATTGACCCTCCGTATAACACGGGGAATGATAGTTTCGGTTATAATAATAGTTTTAATCATTCGACATGGCTGACGTTTATGAAAAATCGGCTAGAGGTTGCAAGGGAATTACTCACTAATGATGGGTCAATTTACATTCAATTAGACTACAACGAAGTACATTATTGTAAAGTTCTAATGGATGAAATATTTGGGCGTGAAAATTTCCAGAGAGAAGTTATTTGGGATATTTCTGTTCTATCAGGCTATAAGACATTGACAAAAAATTGGATTCGTGGGCATGAAACGATTCTATTCTATTCAAAAACGCCAGATTTCGATTTCAACAAGCTTACCACAAATCATGACGAAAAATATTTAGCACGATTTAAGAAAGTTGATGAAAATGGCGAAAAATACTTTGATGGAAGAGGTAAAAAGATATACCTACGAGATGCTATAGAAAAGGGAAAAGCCATTGGGGATGTATGGTCAGATATTATGTCTTTTCAGCAACTACCAACAGCAAAGGAAAAATTGGATTTCGACACTCAGAAAACAGAGGCTTTACTGAATCGAATAATAAGTTCGGCAACTCAGGAAGGAGAAATAGTACTAGATTTCTTTTCTGGCAGCGGTACTACTGCATCAGTTGCACACAAGCTCAAGCGTCGCTGGATAGCCATTGAACAGCTTGAAGGACAAATCGATATTCTCTCAAAACGTCTTGCTAAAGTAATTGACGGCGAACAGGGAGGGATTTCCAAATCCGTCAACTGGCAGGGTGGCGGTGACTTCATTTATTGTGAACTGATGCCATACAACCAAATCTTCATGGACAAAATCGAGGACGCCCAATCCCCCGAAGCACTTGTGGCACTCTGGCGGGGCATCGCCGAAAATTCATTCCTAAACTGGTACGTGAACGCGGAAATCCCAGAGGATGCGGTAAAGGACTTCATCGAAATAGGCAAGGGCGAAAATGGACTGAAAAAGCAGAAAAAGCTGCTGTCGGAACTACTGGATAAGAACCAATTGTATGTGAATCTTTCGGAGATAGAGGACGAGGATTTTGGTGTCAGTGCGGAAGATAAGGTGTTGAATCGGACATTTTATGGCGATGTTTTCTAAATCGCTGCATTAAAAGGAAAAAGAGATGACTGAAGAAAGAAAGCGGGCACTTAAACAACTGCTAAATGAAGCAATGGATAGTTTGGAAATACGACGTTCAGGACCTAAGTCTTCGTTGCGGCTTGTAGAAACTATGCCTTCATTTTTATCTGTGAATACATATAGAAAACATCTGGAGCAACGCTGGACAACCTATTGGGACTATTCGGACGACTCCTTATCAGTTTTAGTTTACTTTAAACCTAACATCGTAAGTGAGGTTATACAATCAAAACTTCTCAACTTCATCAGAGAGGAATTTAGCTCATTTATCCGTGAAGACAGGCTTCAATCCGCTAGTTCCTTTATAACAGACAAACTGCTTTTTTTTTCAAATGGATTTCATATAGATGAGTTTCTAGAACAGCTTTTGAAAATTACTGTTGTTCAGGGAGTAGAAGGAGCAGTATCGGCTTTTAATAAGTGCACCAAAGATACGCAGGCCTCTTTTCAAGCTATGGCATTACTTGAAGGAATAAGGCTAAATGCAGAAATTCAAATCTTTGAAGGGATACGTCTTGTTCCCCTTCCCAATTCATCATGGAAACTCCCAGTCTACTTGTCAAGAGTTGCTGGTCCCACGTCAGAAGTTTCGTTCCTCGGCAAAACAGTAATTATTATTGAAGGTGCTGTATCCCCCATATTTCATCAACCTTTTCCAGAACTACTTCGAGAAAGATCTCGAAGAGATGCCCTTCCGTTTCGAGTGGAGGTAGGTGGCGAAAACTTTTCAAACTTCAAAATGTATGATTTCTATAAGGTATTTTGTCAAGCATTATCTTTAGTTTGCAATTATCCTATTCAAATTGCGCTTATATGGAAATTTTTGGCGGAAGATGAACTTTTCAATCTGAGCAGCCAAAAACATACAAGTACTAGAGTCTTAGGTTCGTTTGGAGGTTCCACGGAAGCCGGAAAGGTTGAGATAAATGAAGCGAAGCGCCTCTACAACATCTTGATCAACTTGGACTCAAGCGTTAGGGAAAAATTGTTAATATCTATCAATAGATGGATACAATCAAAAACAGATGAGAATAATACGGATAAAATGATTGATTTAGGGATAGCCTTTGAATCCCTCTATTTATCAGGCATAGGTGAAACGACCGAGTTATCTTTTCGGTTCCGCCTTCATGCTGCTTGGCATTTGGGAAAAGACAAAGAACACCGGAAGGCATTAATGACAGAATTTCGGGAAATATATGATTGGCGTTCCTCAGTTGTTCATACAGGGAAACTACCCAAGAAAAAAGTGAGCAAAAATAAGAGGAAGCCCTATACTGAAGAAGAGGTTGTAGGGTTTCTCAAAAGAGCTCAAGACTTATGCCGGCAATCAATAATGAAAATTCTAGAGGAGGGGCAATTTCCTAATTGGAACGACTTGATACTCGGCGGCGAGATGAAGAGTGATATTATTGCTCTTGATGAGAATCCGGGCAACAGAAAATAAAAAGCCAAGGATATAGGATTGTGCAGGGCCGTAGCCTTCCAATCACACGGGTGAACCCGAATTTTGTCCCTGGCAATTACCATTATTGTAATGCCATGCCACTATACTGTCAAGCAAAATATGGTCATTTCATTATGGTGCTCGCTTGGAAGATCAGGCGTTGAATCGGGCGTTTTATGATGACATCTAACACAGATAAATGAGGGGTGTGCATAAATCGCTTTCGTGTGGGAGAGGCTTCTTCCGGTTCATCAGGATGCTCGCCTGTCGCGACTTGTCGGGGGAACGAGATCGGAACTAGCCTCAATGTGCGATCTTATAGTAGATGTTAGAATTAATCAATCCCCTAAATCCCCAACCCCCCTAGCCCCCCTTGTCAGGGGGGAAATGATAAATTGGGACTTATCAGGGGGGAAACCATTGTCAGGGAGACTTTGAAGATTTCGCGCCGGTTGAAGTTATTGGTAAATGTATCCTTATTTCTCGTGTTTACTATAGATGCTAATCCTCCCGATGAAATCGGGGTAATCCTCCGTGCGATCCGCGATTCAGAAAATGGCACATGTCGCCCCGCTGGGGCTTTGGGGTATGGGTATCCGTATGCTATAAACATGTCGCCCCGCTGGGGCTAAATGCACCCTGTCCCTTTCTAAAATAGTCCCGGTTCACGTTCCGGTTTCTATCCCCGATAAATCGGGATTAAGAAACCTGAAAATTCTTAAATCCTGATTCAGATAATAATGATGCACACCCCTCAATCAATTGAAATAAAAGAAAAGGGGACGCTCACTAAACCCTATTAACCTAAAATGCACATAAAACGTTATCAAAGCTGGATACTCGCCGGTATATCCGGCATTCTACTCATCCTTAGTTTTCCGAGTTTCAACCTGTTTCCGATCGGGTGGATTGGCCTCATCCCGCTGCTGATTGCGCTACAATCCACATCGAGTCGGAAGTCCGCCTTCCTGCACGGTTACCTCACCGGGGCGATCTTCTTTCTCGGACTGGTCTACTGGATTACCCTGCTGTACCCCTTCGCAAACATATTCCTGACCACATTTGCTTGTTTGCTGCTTGCCAGCTATCTCGCACTTTATGTGGGTGTGTTTGGGCTACTGTTCCGTGCACTTCCGTGGAAATCTGGTCTGCCCTTTATCTTCATGGTGGCTGCAATTTGGACGGGGTTGGAGTGGGTACGGAGTTGGTTTTTGAGCGGTTTTCCGTGGGGCAGCATGGGGTATTCGCAGTGGAATAACCTACCGGCAATCCAGATTGCGTCAATCACAGGTGTGCACGGCGTGAGCTTCATCGTTGTCCTCCTCAACGCCACAATTGCAGATATAATCCATACCTATTTCATATCGAAAAACCAATCGACTGCCCCCAGAACCTCTTCACGTTTCACGTTTCACGTTTCACGCCTTATACCCATTGTGATCGTCATTGCTTGTATAGGTTGGGGCGCGTATAGGATGTCTAAACCGGTTGAAACCGACTCAGATATCAAGGTTGCGCTTGTCCCCGGCAACATACCACAGATTGAGAAGTGGGATCGCGCCTACTGGCCCCAAATCTTCGAGAAATATATGGGGCTGGTAAAGGCGGCGGACGCTGAAGACCCAGCTATCATCATGCTGCCTGAAACGGCCCTACGCGGCGAAGTCTTCGCCTTTGAGGGAAACACCTACATTAAACAGCTGAAGCAGATATTAGCAGATCAGGAGATATACCTACTCACCGGCACTTTTTACTACACACTGGACCAGCAGGTATATAACAGCGTGTTTCTGCTGTCCCCGACCGGTGAAAAACTTGGAAGCTATTCGAAGATCCACCTTGTCCCGTTTGGGGAATATGTTCCGATAACCCGTCATCTCCCGAATTTCATTCAACTGCCCACCGGCTTTGAACCAGGGAAGTCAATCGATCTGTTCCCAATTCCCGATACTGAAAATAGGCAGATGGGTGTCGTAATCTGTTTCGAATCGGTGTTTCCAGATCTCTTTCGTAAATTTGTGAAGAAGGGGGCGTCCGTGATGGGGATTCTGACCAACGATGCTTGGTTTGATGGGACAGCAGCCCCGGAACAGCATCTTGCCATGGCACCCCTCCGCGCTGTTGAGAACCGGGTGGCTGTTTTCCGTTGCGCCAATGGCGGCATATCGTGTATAATTGATGCGCTCGGCAGGACTATTACGACGCCGATTCCAGCAAGTGATAAGGAGAGTTTTTTGATCGGGAGGATCCCATTGAACAATCATGGGGGAACTGTTTATACACGCTATGGGGATTGGTTTCCGACTCTATGTTTCTTTGTGAGCATTATCCTAATCCTCTATCACCATCGGATTTGGCTCGTATCTATAGTAAGTCGTAAAAACAGATAGACACTTTCGCTCCTCGTGTCCTGTCCCGCCTGTCCCGATGTAATCGGGGACTCGTCGGGATGTAGTGCGGTTAGAAACCGCACCTACCGGATCTGGGGCAATGCGGGGCGGTGTGGAGTGTCTCATGAATCAGGTAGACAGATTAGAGCAGAACACCACGCAGCACTAAATGTATCTCTACTCAAGGCAAGAAAGGAAATAGACAATGCTCGCAGACTTAAAATCTGAAATTGAAGGAACGACGGCTCGACTCCTTGAACTTAGGGGGCATCTTTGACGTAACAAACAAGGAGCAAGAGCTCGAAACCCTTCAGGAAGAAACAGCAGAACCAGATTTTTGGAATGATCCCCAAAACGCCCAGAAAATCACGCAGCGGCTGTCGAACTTGCGGAACGATGTAGAGCAGTATCGAAAACTCCACGCCCAGCTCGAAGATCTTCAAGTGCTTCTTGAACTCGCAATCGAGGAAGATGACCAGACCGTAAGTGAGGAAATCCAGAGGGATTTGAAAGGAATTGCGGCAGAGGTTGAGGGGATTGAATTTAAGTTGATGCTCAGTGGCGAGCATGATCCGAGCAACGCGATCTTAAGTATTCATCCCGGCGCGGGTGGCACCGAATCGCAAGATTGGGCATCCATGCTGATGCGGATGTATCTTCGGTGGTGCGAAGCGCGCAACTACAAAACCGAGACGATTGAACTGTTACCCGGCGAAGAAGCGGGCATCAAGAGCGCGACTATCTTAGTCACTGGCGAGTATGCTTATGGCTATCTTCGGGCGGAAGCGGGCATCCACCGTCTGGTACGTCTCTCTCCCTTCGATTTTAATAATCGCCGCCACACCTCTTTTGCAGCTGTCGCTGTCTCCCCTGAAATTAGTGATAACATTGATGTCGAGATTGATCCAGCAGATCTGCGCATCGAAACCTACCGATCGGGTGGTGCCGGTGGGCAGCATGTCAACCGCACAGACTCCGCAGTCCGAATGACGCATCTTCCTACCGGGATTGTCGCACAGTGTCAGAACGAAAGGTCACAGCACAAGAACCGCGAAATGGCGATGAAAGTTTTGCGGTCGCGGGTCTATGAATACTATGAAGCCGAACGAAATGAGGAGATCTCAAAGCTGCAGGGAGATCGGCTCGGTATCGATTTCGGTAGCCAGATCCGATCGTATGTGTTTCACCCCTACCGTCTCGTGAAGGATTTGCGAACGGGGGTTGAGACCGGAAATATTGATGCGGTCATGGATGGTGCATTAGATCAGTTTATTGAAAGCTATCTAAAAGATGTGAAACCTGATAAGAAGTGAGGGGAAACGCCCAGCGCTAAAGTTAGCCCATACAGGACTTACGCAAATTTAGCGCACGGTGCGAGATTTTTTATTTTTAACCCCCTAAATCTCCAACCCCCCTAGCCCCCCTTATCAGGGGGGAAACCTTTGTCAGGGGGACTTTGGAAAATCAGGGGGACTTATGAGCCAGCCGCGTAAATCCTACCATATTGACTGTTACCTGAGACTGACCGTATAGGTCGAGATTCGTACATCGATACCACAACGTTGATTTTGAAATGTCAACCTTCAGCAGTCCGAAATCGTCTCTGATATATGAACGAAGGGTTGAGTGATTCGCACCCCTACGAAGGACCATACATCAGTGGCTCCCCGGCGATCATCCGGTTGCGCTGAAATGTTGATGGCACCTAGTTTTTTATTGCCGAAAGCCTATAGAAATGCTATACTAGCACCTTAGCACATTCTGCAAAGGAACGTACAATTGGAAGATTCGAGTGCATTGATGGCTCAACGTCGAGAGAAGCTTGAAGAAATTCGTCAACTCGGTGTGGACCCATATCCCTACAAATATTCTCCGACCCATACGACCGAAGAGATCCGTGAACAATTTGCGGAGGTCGGAGATCACCCGGACGAAACGAAATCAGTTCGCCTTGCCGGGCGGATTATGACCAAACGCGACCACGGCAAAAGCGGATTTGCTCATCTGCAAGACGGAAGCGGTCGTCTCCAGATCTATGTTCGTCAGGATGGCGTCGGGGAAGCAGCCTATGAAGTCTATCGAAAGCTGGATGTAGGCGACGTTATTGGGGTTGATGGACCGGTTTTTCGGACCCGCACCGATGAACTCACGGTGCTGGCAAGCGAAATTGAACTCCTCGCAAAATCTCTTCGGTCCCCGCCTGAGAAGTGGCACGGTTTACAAAACAAGGAAACGCGGTATCGGCAGCGATACGCTGACTTGATGATGAATCCCGAAGTGAGGGAGGTTTTCATTAACCGCACACGGATGATCCAAGCTGTCCGTGAGTATCTCAATCAGGATGGTTTTATCGAAGTAGAGACACCGATCCTTCAGCCAATTTATGGAGGGGCAACAGCGCGTCCTTTCACCACACATCACAACGCATTGGACATGCCGCTCTACCTCCGTATCGCGAATGAGTTGTATCTTAAACGGCTCATTGTCGGCGGGTTCGATCGGGTCTATGAATTCTCGAAGGACTTTCGCAATGAGGGGATAGATCACGACCATAGTCCCGAATTTACGATGATTGAGCTTTATCAAGCATACGCGGACTATGAAGATATGATGAGTTTGACCGAAAACTTACTTGCACACACCGCGCAGACGGTTCTCGGCACAACACAGATCACCTATAAAGGCGAATCTATATCGCTCGATCCGCCTTGGCGTAGATTGACAATGATTGAGTCGATACAGGAAGAAGCAGGCATTGATGTCGGTGAATTGAGCGACGGCGAGCTACGGAACGCAGCAGTAGACGCTGGGGCGGAATTAGACGGGGCGGTGCCCAGAGGAACACTTATCGCTGAACTCTTTGAGGCACATGTCGAACCGAATCTGGTTCAACCGACATTTATTTACGATTATCCTATTGAGATTTCCCCGTTTGCCAAAAAGAAGCGCGGCAGCGACGGTTTCGTTGAGCGTTTTGAGTTCTTTATCGCCCGTATGGAGATGGGCAACGCCTTTAGCGAGTTGAACGACCCAATAGATCAGCGCGAACGATTTATTGAGGGCGCCAAAAAGGGTGAGGAGGAAGATGCGTTGATGATAGATGAGGATTATCTCCGAGCGTTAGAGTACGGTATGCCGCCAACGGGTGGCCTTGGCTTCGGCATCGATCGACTCGCCATGTTGCTCACGGATCAAACCTCAATCCGCGATGTGATTCTATTCCCACAGATGCGTCCAGAAAGTTAAATCGATGAAATACGAATGGTTTATCGCATCCCGCTATCTGAAATCACGACGGAAACAGGCATTTATCTCGATTATTAGCATCATCTCTGTGGGTGGGGTCACGCTTGGCATCGCTGCTGTCATTATTGTCGTTTCTGCCCTGGAAGGTTTTAGCAGTGGACTGAAAGCGAAGTTCCTTGCGAACGAAGCACATATAATCGTCCGATCGGCGCATAACTATTTTCCAAATTATGACGGGAAGATTGAACAGATCGAAGGCATTGAAGGGGTTGTTGCTGCTTCGCCCTTGATTCTGAGTCAACTTGCGATTCAACCCCAAGGCAGCGACTCAATAGAAGCGACGATCTATGTAAAAGGGATTGACCTGCAAGCAGAAGATCAGGTTACAGGATTTTCAAATTTTGTAAGGAATTTTGCCGAGTTTAATCAATCGCCCTTCATTGATGAAGCGTATAGGCGCTTGGCTGGAGCGGAGACCATCACCGGTGGTATTGTGCTAGGTTACCATATCGCCCGAAAAATCGGTGTTGTCGAGGGAGATGTCTTGCGTCTGATCTCTAAGATGGTGCCGAACCCCGCGAACCCTGGTTCCTTTATGCCGTTGATGCGTAATTTTGTGGTCGTTGGTTTGTATCAATCAGGGCTTTACATTCATGATAACGCATTCGGGTTTATAGATTTACAAACAGCTCAGAGACTTTACCAAAAGCCCGATCAGATCAACCTGATAGAGGTCCGCCTCATTGATGCAGATATGGCTCCGAAGGTGAGCGATCAGATTAAGCAAGAGGTCCGTTTTGATCCCGGTCTGGGTGCAATACCGATAACAATGACATGGATGGAGTCGCGTGCAGACTTCTTTGACGCCTTTGAGCTTGAAAAGATCGTGACCATGATTGTTGTTGCACTCATCATTCTTGTTGCGGTGTTCAATATCGCGAGCACACTTATCATGATGGTGATGGAGAAAACACAGGACATTGGTATTCTCAGAGCGATGGGGGCGTCGAAACAGGGAATCAGAAAGGTCTTTATCCTTCAAGGCGGGATTATCGGGATCTTAGGTTCTATTTTGGGAACGGCCCTTGGTATTTATATCTGTTGGCGGCTTGAGTTTCAAATCGGCAATGTACCGCGCTGGTATGGCCTTCTGATTCTGTTGATTCCCGTTGTCCTGCAAGTGGGACGGCAGATTTGGCGCCTGCCTATCAACGCAACAGGACTTCTTTTGCTCTGGTGTGGTTCGATTGCTCTGTCCCTCTATTTCATCGCACAACCAATCTACCTCAATGACATCCTTGGAAAGAATTTGAGTGGTGTTTATCAACTGAATCGGTTACCGGTCAAAATTAGTTGGGGTTTTGTCGTTCTTATGAACCTTCTATCAATGGCAACCTGCTGGCTTGCAGCGCTGTATCCGGCACGAAAGGCAGCTCATCTGAACCCTGTTGAGGCACTCCGACATGAATAACCTCATTCGCGTTGTGGATCTATATAAGTCGTACTACGATGGCGTAACGGAACTTCCTGTTCTTAAAGGGGTTGATGTGGAGGTCAAAAAGGCAGAGATTGTAGCGGTTGTCGGTGCTTCTGGCGTGGGAAAAAGTACGATGCTCCATCTACTTGGCGGGCTAGATCGTCCAACGGAGGGTACAATCTTTTACGAGGGAGAAGACATCTTCGCATTGAACGATCCGGAACTAGATCGGTTCCGCAACGAAGAGATTGGGTTTATTTTTCAGTTTCATCACCTCTTACCGGAGTTCACTGCGCTTGAAAACGTTGCGATGGCCGGGCTGATTGCTCGACAGCAAGCAAGCGTCGCTCACGACCGAGCCAAAGAGTTGTTAGACTATGTGGGCTTGGGGGATCGACTGGAGCATCGTCCATCTGAGCTTTCTGGGGGTGAACGGCAACGTGTTGCTATCGCTCGTGCTTTAGTCAATCAACCAAAGGTTGTGTTGGCGGATGAGCCGACTGGCAATCTCGATCAAAAAACAAGTGAAGCGGTGCACGATCTACTGTGGACGCTTAATGACCAATTCAACCAGACGTTTATCATCGTGACGCATAATCAGACACTCGCCCAACGGGCGGATCGGTTGATTCAACTCGTGGATGGTCAGGTATATGAGCAAGGATAGCTTTAAGATGTTAAATATGTGATGCGTAATACACGAATCGCAGATTCGGTGATTCGTAGATCTGAGGGAAACGTTATGTTGGTTTATATTGATGGGGAATACCTTCCGAAAGAAGCAGCAAAAATTTCTGTTTTTGATCACGGCTTACTCTACGGAGACGGAGTTTTTGAGGGCATCCGATCTTATAAGGGGCGTGTCTTCAAACTTGACGAGCACCTGCAACGTCTCTACGATTCAGCAAAAGCGATTATGCTCGAAATTCCCATCTCTATTGAGGAGATGGAAGAAGCGCTGCTGGAGACGCTCCGCCGGAATCAGCTTCATGATGCCTATATCCGTTTGGTTGTAACCCGCGGTGTGGGCGATCTCGGTTTAGATCCGGATAAGTGCCCCGTGCCGACTATTGTGATCATTGCAGATAAAATTGCACTCTATCCCCCACATCTTTACGACGACGGTTTAGAAATCATCACGGTTTCCGTGCGCCGAAATTATGCCGAAGCAATCAGCCCTCGCATCAAATCGCTGAACTATCTGAACAATATCTTGGCAAAGATTGAAGGAAAACAGGCGGGGGTTGAAGAGGTCCTCATGCTGAATGCGGAAGGATACGTTGTTGAGTGCAGCGGAGACAATATCTTTTTTGTCAAAGAAAATATCATTGTTACGCCGCCCACCCACCTCGGCATTCTAGAGGGAGTTACTCGCAATGCTGTCATTGACTTGGCGCGGGAACTGGGCATCACTGTCGAAGAAAAGGTTTTTACGCGACACGACCTGTATACAGCCGAAGAATGCTTTCTGACTGGCACCGCTGCAGAAGTAATTCCGGTTGTTAAAATAGATCAGCGCATCGTTGGGAATGGGTCGCCGGGCACCGTTACGCAGAAATTGATCGAGGAATTCCATCACATTACGAATGTCTTGGGAACTGCTATTTACCCCGAATGAGGTTCATCGTAGACGTCAGAGAGTTCGTACCACCGACAAAACTGAGGAGGAAAAAGATGCAAGTGATATGCTGGCGGATCGGTTTATTGGTAGGACTGATGTGCGTCATGGTAACCGTAATCCCTGCTGCTGCCGATGAAGAGCTAGAAACGACGACAACCGATACGATTGAAGAACCAAAAGCAGCAACAACTGATACGGCATTAACTGTAAAAGAGATCGAGTTTGATGGGATAATGGAGGACTCAGAAGGTTTAATAAAAAGTATCATACAAACCCGTGTTGGCGAGGAGATTTCCCCTTACCAATTATCACAAGACATTAAAAATCTTCATAAAGATACCGGTTTTTTCGAGGACATTCCCATCGATGTCGAACCTGCTGAAGATGGCGGATTAAAGGTCATTTATCGACTCATCCCAAACCCTAAGATCGAAGGCAGCATCAACATTATCGGCAACGAAAAATTGAAGTATAGTAAAATCAAAGAGGCTATCAGTCTGAAACCGGGAGAACTCTGCACGGATCAGCGCCTCTGGGAAAGCAAAAATAACATCCTGACAACGTATAAAGAAGCAGGTTACTATCTGGCAGAGGTGGAAACCATTGCCGATCTCGATCCCGACACCAACACAATAGCCATAGCATATGAGATAACAGAAGGACAACGGATTAAAGTTCAAGAAATCAACTTCATCGGTAACGATAATCTCACGTCAAAGTCACTGAGCAAGCAGCTTAAAACCCGTACGGGCAAGCACTTCGATGAACGTTTCTTTGAAGAGGATCTGATCACTTTAATTCGATATTACCAAGATGCAGGATTCAATCAAGCCAGAATTGCTAAACATGAGAAACGATTCTCTGATGACAAGACAGAACTGATGCTCGACATCACTGTTGATGAGGGACCACAATTTATCATTGGGAAGTATACGATCGATCTCACGCACTCCGAAAAACCGGCATTTTCTGAAGAAAAGATTCGCGATATGTTGAATCCAGCTGAAGGAGAGATTTTCAACCGCGGAGAGTTTGAGCAAGCGCTTCTGGAGATTGAGGAGGCCTATCAGACCAAAGGATACCTGCTGTCACAAGTGGATGCCGCTCCTGATTTCGATGAAGTCAACGGTATTGTAGATTTGGCGCTAAACATCACCGAAGGCGATGTGATTATCATCGGTGACGTGCATATCAACGGATTAGAAAAAACAAAGGATAACGTAATCCGTCGCGAGTTGGACCAATTAGATATTAAGCCCGGAGAATTTTACGACGTACAATCGCTACGGAAAGCACGGCAGCGAATCTTTCGGATGGGATCATTTATTCGGAACGTTGAGTTTGTTCCGAGTACTTCTGAAGGTGCTATCCGAGATCTGATTGTCACCATAACAGAAACGCCACGCACCGGTCTACTCAGTCTTGGCGGAGGTTACGGTACGGAAGGTGGTATCTTTGGAGTGGCACAGATTGGTGAAAACAACCTCTGGGGCCGCGCTTATCGTGTGCATCTAAAAGGTGAGTTGGGTGCTCGCGATCGGCATACGGGCGAATTGCGCTTCAGTACGCCGTGGATTTTGGGAACACCAACCCGTTTCAGCACTAGCCTATACAATACCCAGCGCACCCATCGATACTACGGTTCCATCTTTCGCGACCGGGGTTACGATAGATATACCTATAAGCGTGTCGGTGGTTCTTTAACCTTTGGACGTCCACTGTCCAAAGATATAGACCTGTCGATTCGTCTCAAAAATGAATCCGTTGATGCACATGGATCGGGTGTAGAAACTATCGACGGACGACTCACCCGGAGTATAACTTTCAATCTCTCCAGAGACACACGCGACTATCAGCGCAGTCTTCATGAACCTGTATCCGGTTCACTTAACACCCTCTCTTACGAGTACGCCGGTGGGTTCTTCGGTGCGGACAACAGGTTTCAGAGATATTCCGCGGATTCAAGCTGGTTCCTTACAGGCTTTTTTAATCACGTCCTCGCGGGCCATGTGCGTGCTTCATACCTGAATAGCAGAAGTACCGATTGGAGATTTTTATATTATGAACGCTATCGACTCGGTGGGATCGATACGGTCCGTGGTTATGAGGACTATGAGATCTTTCCCGTTGTTGCAGGAACCAACGAATATAATTACAATGGGGGTAACAAGGTCCTCTATGCCAATTTGGAATATCGCATTCCATTTGCTAACCAGTTGACCGGCGTCGTGTTCTTTGATATGGGACAGGTATGGGATGAAAGTATTACTAACGTCTTCAGCGATTTTAAGCTCAAGAAGGGCGCGGGGGTCGGCATCCGCTTTGATCTAATGGGTATGTTGGCGCGCCTCGAATGGGGCTATGGATTTGACCGGAGACCGGAATTTGATGGAAGCAGAGGCAAATTTCACTTCACAATCGGTCCCGGTTTTTAACATAAGTAACGTATAAGGACACCTAAAATGGGGACCTCTTCATATTGGGGGTTTCCACTTCACGGAGGTTTTATGACTCGAGTTTCAAAGTTTTACGTAGCACTGAGTGTTATCTTATTTGGATCGTTTAGCCTGGGTTTTAACGCAGCGGCACAAAACAACCTCAAGTTGGGCGTTGTGGATACACAAAGCGTGTTTGAAAATTATACAAAAGCCCAAGAAGCGAATGAGATTCTGAAAACTGCCGAAGATCGATTGAGAAATCAGCTCAACGGGATTCAAGAAGAGATCGCCACCATGGAAGAACGGCTGACGAAGCAAAAACTTTTTCTTGAGGCGGCTGAAACTGAGACGTTGCAGGCAGATATTCGTATCAAGAGACAGGAACTCCAACGCGAACTGGACATTGGTCAAGAATCGCTTATAGCCAAGCGCGAGGAACTGCTCGCGCCGCTAACGCAGGAAATTGAGGCCCTCCTAAAACAGATGGGTGAAAGCGAGGGATATAGCTTCATCTTTGAGAAACGCCTCGTGACGCTTTATGTCGATCCAAAGTATGATTTGACCGATCGGGTTGTCCAGCAATTAAACAATGCCTACGAAGCAGAAAAGTCAAAGGACGCCCCACAATCGGCAACTCCCCCTGCAACAGAAACAGGAAAGGAAGGGGAACAGAAGAACTAACGATTGCCCGTTGGCTCCAATTTCGGAGATACCCGCCTGATACCACGGAGCAGTCAATCCTCAAGCAATTATGGTAAAAACACTGAAAGAGATTAGTGAGTTAATCGATGGGGAGTTATTAGGGGACGGCGAGATCGAGATTATCGGTGTTTCCGGAATCAAAGAGGCGAGAGAACATGAACTCACGTTTGTCGCCAACTCAAAGTACCTGCGTGAGATAGAACGGACACAGGCTTCTGCAATCATCGTTGGTCCGGGCATCCCCTACAACGGCAAATCGCTTATTCGCGTCCCCAATCCGTACTTTGCCTTCGTCAAGGTCCTCGAGCTGTTTGCATGGCGGAAGAGAAAAACGGCGTATGGGATTCATGAGACCGCAATTATTAGCGATAATGTCCAAATCGGGGAGATGGTTTCCATTCAAGCCTATACCTATATTGGCGATAACGTCCAAATCGGTGATGGAACGACTATCAGCCCATTCGTGTATATTGGCGACGATGCGAAAATTGGCAATGAAACACTCATTTATCCTAACGTGACAATTCGTGAAGATGTCGAGATTGGTAATCGGGTGATCCTTCACTGCGGGGTTGTCATCGGCAGTGACGGCTTCGGTTTCGCGTCGGTCAGCGATCGCCACCATAAAATACCCCAAATCGGGACAGTTATCATTGAGGATGACGTAGAAATCGGTGCAAACACCACAGTCGACCGTGCTACGATGACAAATGGCGCCACGGTCATCAAGCGTGGAACAAAACTTGATAACCTCATACAGATTGCACACAATGTCGTGATTGGCGAAGATTGCTGTATTGCCGCTCAGACCGGCATTGCTGGTAGTGCCGAATTGCAAGACCGCGTGACAATGGCTGGTCACTCTGGAGCCGTTGGGCATATTACTATTGGGGCAGATAGTACTGTTTTTGCCAAGTCAGCGGTGACCAAAGATCTTCCCGCGGGGAGTTACGTATCCGGTTTCCCGGCAGAAAACCACGCCCAGCAATTGCGCGTCCAAGCCTCCTTGCGCCGATTACCAGAGATGTTACAAGCGTTTGCGCGCCTTCAAGAACGTGTCGTTCAACTGGAAGCACAGCTTGACGCAAACGACGACAAATCGGATGATTCGTAGCGTTGTAGCGTAGGAGTTCTGTTGACGGTATTCCTACCTCACTCCATGCGATTCCATCTCACGCCGTCTCCAGCATGTCCGCGGGTTTTTCACCTCCCCAACGTTAATTCTGGTTATGCTTTTCAACGGACATCAATCCGTCTCCGAGTGAGCGCGGAAGACCTGTCTCAAAAAGTGCGGTATACTCTTAACCTGAAACGGAAAGGAATCTAACCATGATAAAATGTGCACTCATCAGCGGTAGGGGTATGGGCTTGATGCACGGCGGCAACTACCACAACCATCCCGACGCCAAAGTTGTCGCTGTCTGCGATATGGATCCCGAATTGCTCGCGGAAGCCACAGAAAAGTTCGGTGTCCCCGGATATTCTAGCATCGAAGAGCTGCTCGACAATTGCGATGTGGACCTGATGTTGCTGATAGTCAATGAAACCCGACGGATCCCGCCACTGCGGCAGCTGATCGCAGCGGGTCAGAATGTTTTCACTGAGAAACCGCTTTGCGGTTTGGAGGGCCAATTCCGTGTCAGAGAAGATGACCTTCCCATTGCGGCAGCGGCGATCTCTGAGTGGCGAAATTCGGGCGTAAAGTTCGGCATCGACTTCAATTACCGTTTCATGACCCACTTCCGAATGCTTCACGATGATGTAGCCGAGGGACGATTGGGTGAGATACGGATGGTACGTGCCCGGGCGCATTTCAACTGCTGGTCGCACGTTATTGATCAGATCCTCTGGAACATGGGACGCCCCGAATGGGTAAGCGTCATGGGGGACCCCAGCCAAGAGGGTGGTTGGCAGCGAATGATTCACATGGAGTGGGCAAACGGCGTGATTGGTTCATTGGCAGGAAGCAATCTATGGGGTTATGACGACCATCCGCTGCGCGTTATGATTGTTGGGGACGAGCGCTACGCCGAAGCCCGTGGTTTAGAGGGCTGGTATCGTCGGCGCCAAGCCAACACCTCCGAAGATGAAGAACTTTGGGAGTCCGACGAGGGAGACAGTTATCAAACATCCTTTCCTCGCATGGCTGACGGCGTAATCAAAGCTATGCACGCAAACGAGTCGTTCCCTGCGGATGGGGAAGCGGCATGGAATGAGCTGGTATTCGAAGGTGCAGTCCATCGGTCAGCAGTAAACAACGGGGAACGCGTGTTTCTGGATGATGTGGAAAAGGCGGCAATGAGTTAATGAATATTGTCCCCTGTTCTTGCTTCAACGTTAAGGGACGTCATCCAACCGCTTGATGAGCGGGTGACGGCGGTCTTCCAACGGCAGGTAGGCCCTCGCCTCAGTAAAATGGGACTCATAGACGGCACTAACACACTCCAAAGAGGTTAGTGCCTTCCTTTCACCGAGTTCCGGCTGTCGATTTTCGCGGATTGCGTTTACCATGTCCCGCACGCTCCAGATTGAATGCCTATCTTCCCACGATTGACCGTCAATCACAAAGGCCTCCTCGGGGAGCAGAACACGCTTCCACTGCGGGGTATGTGCAGCAAACGAAACGTCAAAGGGACAATACCACATCTCATCTACGCCAGTTTTGGCGTTTGGCTTAATCATCAGTTGTCCTTCACTACCTAAAATGTGGGGACCCATCATCCAGCCTTGGAGCGGTTCACGGCGATAGAGTTCAACCAAGCCGCTTGTCCCCCGCTTTCCACCGAGATGGATCAGCATCGTATCTCCAGCCACCATCCCGTTATCGCGCCGATCGGTTTTGCAAAGCTGGCTGCTGTGCATGATGTCCTCAACGCCAACTGAATGTCCTTGATAGGTCGCCTGTGCGTGAACCCACTCAATGCCATCCATGAAGAAATCCATCTCGTCAAAATAGTGGACACCCATCTCCATCAACTCAAATCCGGCTTCACGTCCCTTACCAACCTCACGGATGGAGCGAAATTCGCCAATCCGTCCCGATTCGATCCACTCCTTCGCGTGACGAAACAGCGGTGTGAACCGATATTGATGACTTACCGCGAGCCGCACGCCCGCTTCTTTACAAGCCGTGACCATCCGATCAGCGTTTTCCAAATCGGTGGAAAGCGGCTTTTCGCTCAGGACATTTATACCAGCCGCAGCAGCAGCAATGGCAACCGGGGCGTGTAGCGGCGCATGGGTGCAGACACTGACGACATCCAGCATTTCCTTCTCGAACATCTCGTGGAAGTCGGTGTAACGGTTGGACACCGCGTACTCGTCGGCTCGTGTATTGAGTGCCGTGGACTGAATGTCACACAAAGCGACAAGCTCTACATCTTTCAGATTTGAGTATGCGGTTGCATGACTCCGGCTGATGCCACCGCAGCCAACAATCCCAGCGCGTAATGTCATGGATACGCCTTCCTTTCCGTTTTCGACAGATGCAGTTAGAAAATCCCACCTATAGTTGCGCTGACTCCGGTCCTTCAACGGTGATATTTGTCACGATGTTTCGCTGTGGGTTTGGGCTGCGACTCGGAAACTCCTTGATCGTTTCATTGATGAGAGCCTTAATCGCTTCTCTGGTATTTTCAAAGGGAATACACTCCAAAACGATGAGCGATTGCTCAGGGTTGAGAGGCTTCTCGTAACGCAACCCATATTGAATCCCCATCTGTCTCAGTTCAGGTTCGACGCGCATCGAAATAAGTTTCTGTTCTTGGAGAGTAACCAACGCGCTATCAACGAAAAAATGGGTGTGGATCCACGCCTCCTTTTCATCGATAATTTTCATAGATTTTTTCCTTTCGTAACACCATCTTGCAAATTGTATCGGAGAACGGTTTCACTGCTCAATCACATACTGGCCGCAGGAGACTCCCTAATCTTGAAAGATCTCATGAAGCAGTTCGGATGCTGCATCGACCACCATCCCCAGCGCCTCCGGTTCTAGCTTCGCCCAAAATCGTGTCTCGACTTCGTGCCCACCGCGGGGGAAAGCATCGGGGATAGGAAGGTAACCGACATAGTGGCTCGTGCAATGCGCAATATACGTTGGATAGGTCGGAGAAGCCATCTTGAGTTGCAGTTGTCCTTCGACAAATGGCTCGCCCGGCAGACCGACAAACGCCGTTTTTCCCACCCGTAACACTTGGACCTCGTAATCCAGCTCTGGTGCTCGCTGCTTCCGGAGATGGACGCTCAAGATAGAACCCGCTCTTATCCACTCTGGATCAATCTGCTCAGGATTTTCCGCCAGCCATTTTGGTTCCGGATTCTTCTCCAAGATGTCCCTTGACTGCGCGAGCAGCTCAGGCTCAACATCGCGAATGGGTAGCTTTACGTGGTGCACTTTCCAATCGAGAGACAGATCTTCTTCGTAGGGCAACGTTTCGATCACTGCCTGAGTTGTTTTCGCAAGAAGGCTGCCCATCCGTCGGTGGTCGGGGACGTAGTCGGGATCGAACGGATCCCAAGGATTGATATTGCCGCAGCAGCCGTTAAGGACCAAAGGAACACAACCGCCCCCGAAGGTCTCGCGCATCGCGTCTGACCATGCTCCGGGCCAGTCCGCAGAGACAATCGGTCTGGGAAAGATGTTCACTGGATGGCAGGTGTGATGCAGCAACATGGCAAGCATCTCGACTGAATCTGTTTGAAGACACATCACGCCGACCTCTGGATCAATAGGTCCCTCCATATAACGGATGTAAGAAGGTCCCAGCGGATCCTCCCATTTCGATCTAGGCATACGCACCTTGTCGTCATTCAAGATTGCTCTTCGGTTAAAGGCGACCCGTCCTTCGACCCCGCTGCCGACCCGGACCTGAACTGGCTGTAGCGAACTGTTTGCCTGCTTAATAACGTTGACGATGCGTTCAAACGCAAAATCGAAGTACCGTGGATCTCCGCCACGCAGCCATTCCATATCGGGTGGCGTTCCCTGGAAACTCTCATCAAACATGAAATGTCCCAGAGATGGCGCAGAATGTGTCTGCGTCACATGTACCATGACAGCATCGGGGGCAAGCCCGCATTCATCTGCAACGACCCGGCGGATTTTTGTCGTCCAATCCTCGGTAATAATCGTGAGATCCAAGCTCACAAAGCAGATTTTCTTTTCACCATTTTCCAAAACCAACGCCCTAGCATAGAGCGGGTCATACACATACTGAGCGGGACGAAATCGTCCTACCGCTCCTGCAAGATGGATATCGGTCTGTGGGGTTATGTCAACTTGGGCTGCGCCAGCGCGAAGGCGGTTAGATACAGTTGAGCTTTGATGTGCCATTGAAGATACACTCCTCCCTAAAACGTGCATTGTTAATAACAGACAGTGCTGATTATATCATGCCACCAGCAGCGGGAGAAATAAAATCGTCACGGGGTATGACTTATGGAAGGTATGGGCAGATCGGTTTCGATCCACCCCTGCGAGAAGGAGGAACAGCGTCGAAGGAGAAGGCGCCCCAATGCGCTAAACTTATTCCGCTTGTACCCGCTTGCGGAGTTCATTCAGGTGCTCGATAACCGCCGTTCGGGTTGTATCGTGAAAACCGAGTTCATGTGCTTCATCGAGCATCATTTCCGCTTGGATGGGGCTGCCCTCAAGCAAGCGCAGTGCGTTATCGTAAGCCTTTAGCGCGCTTTTGGAATCGCCACGCTTATGGCTGATATCCCCCAGAAAGGCGTATGCAGCTGCGAGCCTTGGTGAGTGTGGCTGACTTGCAATAAACTCTTGAAAAATGGTGAAAGCAGTATCAAAACGTTGATTCTCATAGTGGACACGACCAATCCGGAATTGCGCTTGATCCGCGAAGCTGTCTCTGTAACCCTGTGCGAGGTAGTGCGTCTGTTTTGGATAAGCAATTGTGGTCTGATAGGCCTCCACAGCGGCATCATACTGGTCACGGGTACGATACATTTCACCGAGTTGGAAATGCGCCATCATGGTATGCGAGGAGGATGGGTAATCCGCGATGAGGTCTTGATAGGACTCAATCGCCATTTCCGCATCGTTGAGATGGGCGGCATAGATCACCCCCGTCCGGTACACAGCTTCGGCTGCCCACAGGGACTGGGGATGTGCCTCAATGAGTTGGCGGTACGCAGCAATTGCCCCCTCGTAATCCTTCAATTCCCGCTCATAAACTTTCCCTGCCCGGTATAGTGCATAAGGAGTCAATGCTCCGCTCGTGGATTGCAATTTCTGAATGGTTGCACGCAATTCAATAAAGCGCAGTTGGGACCGTGCCTGTTGTGCATACTCACTGTTGGGAACATCAATGATAAACTGTCGTGTAAGCGGGAGCGCGTCGATATAGTTATCTGCGGCAAGCAGATCTTTTATCCGATCCCACTCAACTTTTGGAAAATCTAGCTTCAGCTGCTGAATCTTTGCTTTCAACTCCATTTCCACACGTGATGGATCTTGGTCATATTTTCCGATTGCGCCCAAGTAGATGGGATCCAAGGCAGGCAGGTAGGCAAACAAAAATGTTTGGAACGCATTGATTGCCCCCCGATAGTCCTTCAATTTTTCGTAACAGACACCCGACCAGTAGAAGACAGCGTGCATCTTCCAGAAGTCCGGATGTTTCTGCGAGAGTTGTTTAAACGCGTGCACAGCCGTATCATATCGTCCCTGCTCCTGATAGATTCGCCCAATTTGAAAGAGTGCTTCCGCTGCAAAAAGGCTCACGTGACCAAAATTGTCCACAACCTTCTGATATGCTTCGATTGCTAGCGACGGTTGATTTAGGACTTTATCTCGCAGATTTCCAATGCGCCATTGTGCTTCGGAGGCGAGTTTGGTATCCACGGGTTGCTGCAAGATCTCCTCATAAACCGCAATCGCTTTCTCCGGTTGGTTCAGTTGATAGGGGCTGCGGTACAACTCTGCAATATGGAATTTTGCTTCGATTGCAAGAGGAGTTGCTTTGTGGGTTTGGATGGTGCGCTGCTGCTCACCCAAATCATCAAGGGCGGTCTGAATAGAATGAATTTTTCGCAATCCGGTTTTGTATGCGAGGTGGGTAGATGGAAACTGGTCAGCAAGAGTTTGATAGGTTTGAACCGCTTCCTCGTATCTTCCCATGCGACAATACGCGTCGCCTTTCTTGATATAACCGAGGAATAGATCTTCCGGTGTCGCTCCTTTACTGCCCAATTGGATAATCTTGTCGTAAACGTCTAAGGCTTGAGGATATTGATGGGTATGGGCATAGTAAATATCGCCCAATTTTTCGTAGATTCCGCTGAGCTGTTCGACGCGCTTTGTTGACTTAGCAAGTTTCTCAAGAAGCTGCGCTGCCTCATGATACTGTCTATTTTCAAGCAGAGTGGTAATATTCTGGGCATGCATTTCTGTGCTAGCGAACAGAACGAGAAATAGAGCAGCAGCGCCCAGGAAGCATCTCAAGCGTGGAGCGTGGCACCTATCACATAAAACGGATCCTTTCATTTTTTTAACCCTTCGCACCCAGGTTCAATCGGGACTCACAGGAATCTTGTCTTAGGGAGCCTCTGCCAATACCAGCAGTTGAAGCGTTGCCAACCGGTCATTACCCTTCAAATGTTTCGTTTCAAGCGCTTCAGTGCGGTTATTCTGAATCTCTGTTTGTCGATACAACTCAATTCTCTCTTGCGACGGCGGTATCGGTGGTATATCTAGCGGTTGATCTTGGTTGATCAAAACCGTAGCAATCGAAATACCAATCACGAGCACAAGGGTTGCTAGTGCGCTGTGAAAAAGCCATGTAGGACCCCACTTCATTGGGTTTAATCGAAAGGCAGCAAAGAATTGGGAGAGGGAGAACGCTTGTTTGGGAGGCGGAGATTCTGTCGCTAAACGTTTGTAGACATTCATCTCAATGTTATCAAGGATAACAGGAGGGATCGCTATCTCCTCCGCTTCCTCAGCCAAACGCAAAGTATTTCGCAAGGACTGAACTTCGCGGGCACAGGCAGCACAGCCTTCTAGATGCTCCTCTATGCGGGCAGCCTGCTCCTCATCAGTAAGGTCACAGACATATTCGGTGTAGAATTTTTCTAACTGTTTGCATTGTTTCATTCGACAAACTCCTTGGGGAATGATGATTCAACAGTTCCGTTCTTAAATGAGAATGCAGTACCATGCCACAGGTGCGGCTCCGGAATCCGTTCGATAAACCGTCCGGCGGTTAAATTGCTAATTGCGTGCCTCCAGAACTAAATATCATTTGCCTCCCAGAGGGGTTGTAGCAAAATCTGTAATTTTCTCACGGCACGGTGCAGATGAATCTTTACTGTGCCCTCTGCCATTCCAAGTACTTCAGTGATTTCCTTAATCTGTAGTCCTTGGTAGCGATTCAACATAAAAACAGCTTTCTGTTTTGGCGAAAGTTGATCTATTGCCTCACGAATAACCCGATGCCGATCTTTCTCCTCAACATCCCATTCGGGATTACTCCACAAATCAACGGCGGTTGGCTCGTTTAGAGAAAGCTCTTCATCATCGAGCGAATAGGTCGGACGACGCGATTTTGAACGGTGAAAATCAATTGATAGGTTATGAGCAATTTTATAAAGCCAAGTTGAGAAACGCGCTTGCGGTTTCCAAGTACCAAGTGCGCGATACGCCTTAAAGAAGACCTCAATTGTCAACTCCTCTGCATCTTCGTAGTTTTTCACAGACCTGAGCAGATAGGCGTAGATCTGTCCTTTGTATCGCTTCATCAGATCATCGAACGCATCAGGGCGACCGGCTTGGAACTGTGCAACGAGTGCTTCATCTTCAACAATTCTGTCCATGACCCACTTCCTGTGACGATAAGGCTAGGTGAATTTTTCTGTCTAAACGGTTTGCCATCTTGGGAGGTTTACAACGGAAATTACTATTACTACGATTTCTTCAACAAGAAAAACTACACACCTAGACTCGCCTTGGCACGTTGGATTTCATCGCATAAGCGACGCGTTGCAGCCACCGGATCGGCTTGTGCACAAACGGCTGAAATGACAGCAATTCCGTGGGCACCAGCCCGGATGACTTCATATGCAGTTTCAGCCGCAATACCACCGATAGCAATGACTGGACACCGCGCTGTCTCGCACATTCGTTGCAGCACTTCTAGACCTTTTGGCAGCTCTGCGTCTGGCTTGGAGGAGGTCTGATAGATAGGACCGAATCCGATGTAATCTGCTCCGGCAGAGATAGCTTCGAAGATCTTCTCCTCCGTTCGTGCCGATGCACCGATAATCATTCTCGACGGAAGGATCCGTCGCCCAATCGTAATCGGCAGGTCGTCCTGTCCAAAATGGGCACCCGCCGCACCAACAGCGAGAGCGATATCCGCTCGATCGTTGACAATCAAGGACACGTCACGTGCTGCACATACAGCTTGCACCGTCTGTGCAGATTCGACCAATTTGCGCGTACTCCCATCTTTCTGACGAAACTGTATGGTGTCAGCACCGCCCTCAATCGCCATTGCCGCTAACTGTGCGTGCGTGAACCGCGATTGGATAGTTGTATCTGTGATGACATGAAGTTCACCGATCTTTTTCATGGGCTTTGACTATTTGACGACAGCTGCTACGCTTGAAATGGTGCGGGTTGCTGCAGGACACGAAGCGGGTTAAATTGCTATTCACCCTCAATTAGCTCGCCAGCCTTCTTTTTGAAAGCGATCGCGCTTCGTGACACCTCGACCTTCACATTTTCTGCAATTGTCAGAACAACAAGATCTTTATCCACACCCACAATTTTCCCATGTAACCCACCTGTCGTAACCACTTCGTCCGCCTTCGTCAAGTTGCTCAGCATAGCTTGATGTTTTTTTCGCTTCAGCTGCTCAGGGCGTAAAATCAGGAAGTAGAAGATAGGGATTATCAGAAGAATGGGAAAGAAGAAACTAAAAAGAGACTCCATAATTTAAGGTCCTCCAGGTTAGAGAATGAGCATTGCATCGCCGTAACTATAAAAGCGATATTTATGTGCAATTGCTTCTTGGTACGCTTCAAGAATAAATTCATGCCCGGCAAATGCGCTGACGAGCATGAGTAAGGTTGATTTCGGTAGATGAAAATTAGTTACCAAGGCATCAACAACTTTGAACTGATAACCGGGATATATAAAGATATCTGTATATCCCTGATACGGACTAACGTTGCAACCCGATGCAACCGTTTCAAGGGCACGAACGGAAGTGGTTCCCACGGCAACGATTTGTCGCCCTTCCTCCTTTGCAACATTGATCCGATTAGCGCTTATTTGAGAAAGCTCAAAATACTCCGAGTGCATCTTGTGCATCTCGATATTTTCTGTCTTGACAGGTTGGAACGTGCCAAGTCCAACATGTAGCGTAAGTGGCACTTGATGAATCCCACGACGCTTGAGTATGTCCATTAAATCCAACGTAAAATGTAGTCCCGCCGTTGGCGCCGCGATTGCCCCTGCTTCCTTCGCATAAACGCACTGATATTCCTCTTTGTCCGTGCGGTTCGGTTCACGTTTTATATAGGGTGGCAAAGGAACTTTGCCCACCTGTGCGAGAATTTCCTCGAAATCACCCTTATATTTGAATCGGACAGTATAGAGACCGAGTGATGATTTGGCAAGAATTTTCGCGGTCAGCACTCCATCATCGAAGCCGATACGCGTTCCGTGCGTGACCCGTCTACCCGGCTTTACGAGTGCCTCCCACGTATTTACGCCCTTTTGACGGGTTAGGAGGAGCTCAATCTTTCCACCTGTTGGAAGTTTCCGGCCTATCAAGCGCGCTGGAATGACTTTAGTATTATTGATGACAAGCAAAGAACGGGTGGGGAGGAACTCGCCAATTTGGGAGAACTGCGTGTGGTGAATTGTACGTGTACCCCGATCCAAGACCATTAAACGGGACGCATCCCTTTGCGGACGGGGCTGCTGTGCAATAAGTGCTTCAGGTAGGTCGTAGTCATAATCGGTGAGTTTCATACTTGTTACACTTACGGAAGGATAGGATTCGCAGTTCTTTTATGAATTAGAAGAAAGACTTAGAAAAGCGTCGTCTGATACTCAGGTGTTGGATACCCGAGGTGCTGATACGCAGCGTCCGTTGCAACTCTCCCCATTGGTGTCAGGGTTAAAAAGCCAAGTTTAATTAAGTAAGGTTCGTAGACCTCCTCAATGGTACGTTCATCTTCACTGACAGCGACCGCCATTGCCTTCAGACCAGCCCGTCCACGAAAGTTCTCGATCATTGTCCGCAGATACAGTCTATCATTGTTGTCTAAACCGAGTTCATCAATCTGGAAGAAATCTAACGCTTCCTGAGCGATTTCATAGGTAATGATTCCGTCGTACTTAACGGTTGCGTAATCTCTGACCTTTCTCAACATATTCTCCGCGATGCGCATGGTGCCTCTTGAACGGCGAGCCAATTCGTACTCCGCTTCCTCGTCAATTTTAACAGGAGGTTGCATTCTCTGGCTGAGTCGGTTGATGGCAATCTGAATTTCCTCCGGTGCGTAATAATCGAGGTGGATCCGGTTTCCAAAGCGATCTCGAAAGGGGCCCCCTAACAATCCCTCACGGGTTGTTGCCCCCACAAGGGTGAAATGGGCGAGCGGTACGGTAATAATATCCGCGGCGGGTCCCTGACCGATGGGCAAATCTATCTTATAATCCTCCATTGCGGGATACATCGATTCCTGAACATAGCCCTTCATGCGGTGGATTTCGTCAATAAAAAAGATTGCCCTTTCTTCGAGGGTAGTTAGCATTGTCGCTAGATCTAGGCGTTCCATCATGGGACCAACTGCTGACTTGAAACTGCTGCCCATTTCGTTGGCAACAATCCGAGCCAATGTGGTCTTCCCCAGTCCGGGCGGTCCCACAAAGAGAATATGTGCCAATGCCTGGTCCCTACTTTTGGCGGCTTCAATATGGATACGGAGTTGCTCCTTAATCTGCTCTTGTCCGATGAATTCACCAAGAGTCTGTGGCCTAAGGTTGTATTGGTCGCCCTCTACCTCTTCGATAGCCGAGTCGTCAAGAAGTGTGTGCATCTCTTTATTCATAGCTTAGACTCACTGATTCAGTCGAGCAAGAGCTAACCGGACCAACTCTTCCGGTTTTGCTTTGGGACCTAGGATTTTCTGGGCATCTGTAATTGCACGCTCTGCTGCGGCTTCATTGGCTCCTAACCCCATCAATACTTGGATACCCGCCTCTACATGCTCTTGGCCGCCAAGCTCTTCAACTTTGGCGTCAAAATGAATCTTTCGAACAGTGTTTTTGAGTTTCATAATCATGAGTTGCGCGAGTTCTTTATTGAGGCGTGGTACTCGCATCAGAGTGGAATGATCAGCCTCGCGGATTGCACGCTGGAATTCAGGAGGGGAGAGTTTTGAGACAACATTTAACGCTAAGGCGGGCCCCACCCCTTTTACTACAAGGGCGGTTTCAAAGACTGTGAGTTCATCCTGTGACGAAAACCCATAAAGCTTGACTTCGTTTTCCCGGCAATGGTAGTGCGTATAGAATTTGATTTCGGATCCAACTTCTGGCAACTGCGATTTTGTGCTCTCCGGTATTTCGACGCTGTATCCGACGCCGTTGACATCAACAGTGACCTGTTTTGATCCATTGACGGCTAAGATGCCCTTTACGAACGCAATCATGACTGTTTGAGCCTTTCGCGCAGTTGAAGTATTTTATAGGAACGTGCATGACAAATTGCTACAGCAAGCGCATCCGCCGCGTGATCTGGACGAGGAATCTCTTTCAACCTGAGTAAGAGCTTAACCATCTCCTGGACCTGACGCTTGGGTGCTTTACCATATCCGACAACCGCTTGCTTGACCTCAACAGGTGGATAGTTATAGAGCTGTCGATCTGTATTCGCAGCAACCAATTTAATGACACCTCTCGCCTCTCCCACAGCGAACGCGCTACTCACATTCTTGCTAAAGAAAAGATCCTCAAGTGCGAAGAAGTCCGGTTGATATTCCGCAGCCAATTGGATCAGGGCGTCATAGATAGCTTTCAAACGGTGGGTAGATTCCTCCTTGGGCGATGTCTGGATGCAGCCAAAATCAAGCAGTCTAAACGTTGATGACTCCGCTTTGATGAACCCGTAGCCGGTATTTGCAATTCCGGGGTCTATTCCAAGGACAATCATTATTAAAAGCGAATCACGCTGCAGCTTCTAAAATATCATCGGCGATGTCGAAGTTCGCATAAACTTTCTGGACATCGTCGCTATCTTCCAGAGCCTCCATCAACCGCAGCATTCGTTCCGCTTCCTTACCTTCCGATTTCACTGTGCTTTGGGGAAGCATCGTCAGTTCAGCTTCAATAATTGTCGCCCCGGACTCCTCAACAGCCTGTCTAACATCCTCAAAATCTTCAGGTGATGTGATAATTTCAAGGTTGTCGTCCTGAACTGTCATATCCTCCGCCCCTGAATCCAGCGCGATCATAAATAGCTCATCTTCGTCGATGCTCCCCTTTTCTATGATCATCCAACCGCGCTTATCAAACAACCATGAAACGCAGCCGGGTTCTCCCATATTCCCACCATGTTTGCTTAAGGTATGTCTAATATCAGCGATCGCTCGGTTCCGGTTGTCGGTCAAGACATCGATCATGATTGCGACCCCACCGGGTCCGTATCCTTCGTACACAATTTCTTCATAGTCAACACCGTCAAGTTCGCCCGTCCCGCGCAGAATTGCCTTGTCGATTGTATCATTCGGCACATTCTTGGACTTTGCGGCTAATACTGCTGACCTCAAGCGTGGATTGATTTGGGTATCGGCGCCAGCGATTCGCGCTGCAATCGTAATCTCTTTAATTAGCTTCGAGAACAGCTTTCCGCGTTTCGCATCAACAGCGGCTTTGCGATGTTTGATTGATGACCATTTTGAATGACCTGACATTTCTCCCTCTCCTATCGAAAGAATCAAGCGTATTTTAGCATACAGGTAAGGTGGATGCAAGGAAATTGTATTGCGACTTGTGATAGTTGTTTTTCGACATAAAAAAAGCCCCAATCAAGAGATTGGAGCTTAATTTAAGATTCCCGGCAACGACCTACTTTCCCACGAAGTTACCCTCGAAGTATCATCAGCGCTGAAGGGCTTAACTGCCGTGTTCGGAATGGGTACGGGTGTTTCCCCTTCGCTGTTATCACCGGAAAATATGGTAATCTATTTTATTCCGATTATTCCATAAAATTTTGACAATTGTATAGATTTAAAATAAAGCTATAGAGTAAAGTTATCAAGCCCTCGGCTTATTAGTACCAGTCAGCTAAACAGTTCACACTGCTTACACCCCTGGCCTATCAACCTTCTAGTCTCGAAGGAGCCTTACCAGATTAACTCTGTAGCATATCTAATCTTGAGGTGAGCTTCACGCTTAGATGCTTTCAGCGTTTATCTCTTCCGAACATAGCTACCCAGCGGTGCCGCTGGCGCGACAACTGGTACACTAGAGGTTCGTCCACCACGGTCTTCTCATACTAGCGGCAGGTCCTCTCAAATATCCTACGCCCGTAACGGATAGGGACCGAACTGTCTTGCGACGTTCTAAACCCAGCTCACGTACCACTTTAATGGGCGAACAGCCCAACCCTTGGGACCTGCTGCAGCCCCAGGATGTGATGAGCCGACATCGAGGTGCCGAACCGCGCCGTCGCTATGAACGCTTGGGCGCGACCAGCCTGTTATCCCCGGAGTACCTTTTATCCGTTGAGTCACGGCCTTTCCACACAGAACCGCAAGATCACTAAGCCCTGCTTTCGCACCTGCTCGACATGTCTGTCTCGCAGTCAAGCTCCCTTGTGCCTTTACACTCTACGCACGGTTTCCAATCGCGCTGAGGGAACCTTAGGGCGCCTCCGTTACATTTTGGGAGGCGACCGCCCCAGTCAAACTACCCACCTGACACTGTCTTCGATTCGGATAACGAACCAGAGTTAGAATCTCAATGCAACAAAAGTGGTATTTCAAGATCGACTCCACTGAAGCTGGCGCCCCAGTTTCACAGTCTCCCACCTATCCTACATAAGCTGCATTAAAACCCAATATCAGGCTGTAGTAAAGGTTCACGGGGTCTTTCCGTCCTGTTACGGGTAACCGGCATCTTCACCGGTATTACAATTTCGCCGAGTCTCTCGCCGAGACAGTGTCCATGTCGTTACGCCATTCGTGCAGGTCGGATTTTACCCGACGAGGAATTTCGCTACCTTAGGACGGTTATAGTTACCGCCGCCGTTTACCTGAAGCTTCGGTTCAGAGCTGCCGGGCGAACCCTTGACTCTTCCCCTTAACCATATGGCACCGGGCAGGCGTCAGTCCCTATACATCATCTTACGATTTTGCAGAGACCTGTGTTTTTAGTAAACAGTCGCACGGACCACTTCACTGCGGCTTTTTTCGGATCCGCATGCAAGATGCATTTCCTACTAAAAGCACCCCTTCTCCCGAAGTTACGGGGTCATTTTGCCGAGTTCCTTAGCGAGAGTTCTCTCGAGCGCCTTAGGATTCTCTCCTCGCCTACCTGTGTCGGTTTGCGGTACGGACACCATTACGCGTCCACTCGAGGTTCTTTTCTTGGCAGACAACTAGACCAGTTTGTATCCTTACGGAATCCCTATCACCTCTCAGAGTAGTGAGACTCCGGATTTACCTGGAATCTCCTCTGTCGGGCTTAGCCCAGCACGTCCATCCGCTGGTAGGTCCTAATGCCTGCGTCTCCCCTAGCTTCGTCCTTGTAATGGTGGTGCAGGAATATTATGCCTGCTACCCATCGCTTACGCCTTTCGGCCTCAGCTTAGGATCCGACTAACCCTGGGTGGAATTGCCTTGCCCAGGAACCCTTAGGCTTTCGGCGAACAAGCTTCTAACTTGTTTTATCGCTACTCATGCCGGCATAATCACTTCTAATTGGTCCAGCGTTTCTTTCGATACACCTTCATCCTACTATAGAACGCTCCCCTACCACTTCCACCCCGCTGTCGGCGAACCGGCACGTGGGCAGAAATCCGCAGCTTCGGTAACAGGCTTAAGCCCCGAGAATTTTCGGTGCAAAGCCACTTGACCAGTGAGCTATTACGCACTCTTTAAATGAATGGCTGCTTCTAAGCCAACATCCTGGCTGTCTGGGCAACGACACATCCTTTACCACTTAGCCTGTATTTGGGGACCTTAGCTGGCGATCTGGGCTCTTATCCCTTTTGTCAGTAGAGCTTATCCCCTACTGACTGACTCCCATGCTTGAGACAATGGCATTTGTAGTTTAACTGGAGTTGCTAACCTGGTGGGGCCGCTAGTCCAATCAGAGCTCTACCACCACTGCCAAACACATGAGGCTAGCCCTAAAGCTATTTCGGGGAGAACCAGCTATCACTGGGTTTGATTAGCCTTTCACTCCGATCCACAGGTCATCCCCCAAGTTTTCAGCCTTGGTGGG
Source organism: Candidatus Poribacteria bacterium (assembly GCA_965204355.1). GTDB lineage: Bacteria > Poribacteria > WGA-4E > WGA-4E > PCPOR2b > PCPOR2b. Next base: position 3,155,212 of record OZ241983.1, on the reverse strand, counting down.
TTCAGGCCTCCACATACTTTTACGTATGCTTCACCTTGCCCATGGATAGATCACCCAGTTTCGGGTCTACTCCATGCAACTGAATCGCCCTATTCAGACTCGCTTTCGCTACGGCTACGCTTCATAAAAGCTTAACCTTGCTACACAGAGTAAGTCACCGGCTCATTATGCAAAAGGCACGCAGTCATGCATGTCTCGACGAATCGAGACTTAGCACTTCCACAGCTTGTAGGCTGTACGGTTTCAGGGACTATTTCACTTCCCTAGCAGGGGGACTTTTCACCTTTCCTTCACAGTACTTCTTCACTATCGGTCGCCAAGTCATATTTAGCCTTAGGAGGTGGTCCTCCTAGATTCCTACAGGTTTAGGCTATCCCATAGTACTTGGGAATAACGTTGAGGAAGCCGAATCCTTTTTACTCACGGGACTATTACCCTCTTTGGTTGTCCTATTCCAGAAACATTGAGCTAAGAATTTGGTTTGTAACTTCCCGGCCTGGCCATACCCAAACCAAACGCTACCCCACAACCCCAGGTATACAACGTATATGGACTTTAACATATACCCAGTTTGGGCTATTCCCTTTTCGCTCGCCACTACTGGGGGAATCGAGTTTTCTTTCTGTTCCTCAGGTTACTGAGATGTTTCACTTCTCCTGGTTAGCCTCCCGGCGAAGCCGGGATGACAGGCAAAGCCTGCCCGGTTGCCCGATTCGGGGATCTCCGGATCAATGCTTACTAAACAACTACCCGAAGCTTTTCGCAGTTTGTCACGCCCTTCATCGCTACCTGGCGCCAAGGCATCCACCGTAAGCCCTTAGTAGCTTGATAAATTCTTTAGAAGCCGAATTTAAATCTATACAATTGTCAAAGATCAGAAGCTGTTACGCTTAGTGGAGATGAGCGGAGTCGAACCGCTGGCCTTCTGCGTGCAAAGCAGACGCTCTCCCAAACTGAGCTACACCCCCACATAGAATTGGTGGGCTTATCTGGAATCGAACCAGAGACCTCGCGCTTATCAGGCGCGCGCTCTAACCGCCTGAGCTATAAGCCCCTAGAACAATATAAAAGATGCGGTCTAAGAAAGCTGAATAGTTATCCGATATACGCAAGTTAACGAGCTCGGGCATTGAGTTGATGCCCTTGACTCCTTAGAAAGGAGGTGATCCAGCCGCAGGTTCCCCTACGGCTACCTTGTTACGACTTCGCCCCAGTCATCGGTCTCGCTTTCGCCAGCTGCCTCCCGAAGGTTAGCCCACCGTCTTCGAGCGCTACCGACTTCCATGGCGTGACGGGCGGTGTGTACAAGGGCCGGGAACATATTCACCGCGACCTGCTGATTCGCGATTACTAGCGATTCCAAATTCATGCAGTCGAGTTGCAGACTACAATCCTAACTGAGGTCGGCTTTTTGGGATTTGCTCCACCTCACGGTCTTGCTTCCCTCTGTACCGACCATTGTAGCACGTGTGCAGCCCAGGGCATAAGGGCCATGCGGACTTGACGTCATCCCCACCTTCCTCTGGCTCGTCACCAGCGGTCTCACTAGAGTCCCCAGCATTACCTGATGGTAACTAGCGACAGGGGTTGCGCTCGTTGCGGGACTTAACCCAACATCTCACGACACGAGCTGACGACAGCCATGCAGCACCTGTCACGCTGTCCAAAAGGAAAGCCATATTTCTATGGCGGTCAGCGCGATGTCAAGCCCTGGATAAGGTTCTTCGCGTTGCTTCGAATTAAGCGACATGCTCCACCGCTTGTGCGGCCCCCCGTCAATTACCTTGAGTTTTAACCTTGTGGCCGTACTCCCCAGGCGGGGTACTTAATGCGTTAGCTACAGCACAGGAGGAATCAATACCCCCTACACTTAGTACCCATCGTTTACGGCTTGGACTACCGGGGTATCTAATCCCGTTCGCTCCCCAAGCTTTCGTGTACTCAGCGTCAGTGTCGGACCAGAAAGCTGCCTTCGCCATAGGTGTTCTATAAGATATCTACGCATTTCACCGCTACACCTTACATTCCACTTTCCTCTTCCGTACTCAAGCCACACAGTATCGAGCGCAGTTGCTTGGTTGAGCCAAGCCATTTCACACTCGACTAATGTAACCGCCTACACACGCTTTACGCCCAGTAAATCCGGACAACGCTTGCCCCCCACGTATTACCGCAGCTGCTGGCACGCAGTTAGCTGGGGCTTTCTACTATGGTACCGTCAAGTTAGCAAGCTTATCACCTACTAACAATTCTTCCCATAACACAGAGGTTTACAATCCGAAGACCTTCATCCCCCACGCGGCGTCGCATCGTCAGGGTTTCCCCCATTGCGAAATATTCTCGACTGCAGCCTCCCGTAGGAGTTTGGGCAGTGTCTCAGTCCCAATGTGGCTAATCATCCTCTCAGACTAGCTACCCATCGTAGCCTTGGTGAGCCGTTACCTCACCAACTAGCTAATAGGACGCAGGCTCATCTTTGAGCGGCAGATCCGAAGATCCCACCTTTCATTGGATATCCCGAAGGAATTCCAATCGTATACGGTATTAGCAGCCCTTTCGAGCTGTTATCCCTATCTCAAGGGCAGATTACCTACGCGTTACTCACCCTTTCGCCACTTTCCTCAGCGGCCGAAGCCACTGATTCTCGTACGACTTGCATGCCTAATCCACGCCGCTAGCGTTCGTCCTGAGCCGGTATCATACTCTCCAATAAGTCTTAAAGAAAAACCATCCTAACTCTAAAGGGTTAGGGGAGGATTTTCTAAGTCGACAGGAGGACTTTGTACAATATACAAGCCCTATCAAATGCTATCATATCAAAAAACGTAGCGCGTAACAGAAACTATTTAGCTTTCAAAGAGCATCTTTTAATCCCCCTTAACGGAGGCGAAGGGAAGTATAACATACCCTCTCCACCCTGTCAAGAGAAAATACGAGTTTTTTTCTATTTAGGACAAATCTTTTTTATGGCTGGATAAACCGCCACTGACCGCCGGCACAAAATGGATGTTCGCCGCCTCGCTTATGGGTTGATGCATCCCTTCACGAGTCATAACGCCGTCGATGTACACTGAGATGCTGGGCCGAATCCGATCGCCATCGCAGAGACGATCCTTGAAGCCGGGGTGGGCTGCTTCGAGATTATTGACGACTTCCCGTAGCGTTTTCCCTTCCACAACGACTTGATTCGCACCGTTGGTTAGTTTCTGCATGAGTGAGGGAATTGCAATCGTTGGCATGGTAAGAGAAACCCTCCGTATAAAATAAATCAGGGACATAAGGCAAAAGCAGCACCCTATATCCCTGATTGTAGGATTAGGCCCACCAAGTTCGATAAACTCAGTGGGGCCCGACATGCTAAAATTGATGACGACTACTTAGATTTTGCCCATCGCTTTGAGGACACGCCCCGGCGACATCGGCAACTCTTTCATCCGCACACCGATTGCCTGATAGACTGCATTTGCAATGGCAGCGGGTGGCGCGATAATTGGTGTTTCACCGACGCCCCTAACGCCAAACGGATGACCGGGGTTAGGCACCTCAACGATGACCGCATCAATCATCGGCAGGTCAAGGCATGTTGGTATACGATAGTCGAGGAAACTGGCGTTGGTCATCTCGCCCTTTTCATTGTAGATGTATTCCTCGTTCAACGCCCAACCGATACCTTGGACAGCCCCACCCTGTATCTGTCCTTCGACATAGCTGGGGTGGATAGCTTTACCAGCATCTTGGGTAGCCGTGTAACGCAAGATATCGATCTTGCCGGTGTCGGGATCAACTTCGACATCAACAACGTGTAGACCGATTGAAGGGCCGGGTTGGTTTGGATCCGCAGTACCGCGTCCAACAACGGGCCCGCCGGTCTCATCCAACCTCTCTGCGAGACCTTTGAAGTCAATCTCGTGTTCCTGGCCATTGACAGTACTAAATACACCATCGGCAAATTGTACTTCTCCCGCATCGACTTCCCACAGTTTCGCAGCACGTTCAACCATCTGCTGCTTGACATCCTGGGCGGCTTCATAAGCGGCATAACCGGTAGCAAACGCGGTGCGGCTGCCCCCGGTTACAGCGGTGTAACCGACGGAATCGGTATCTACCACGGTAGGCGTGACGGACTCAGCGGGAATGCCGAGCACCTCCGCAGCTTGCATTGCAATTGAGGCGCGTGTGCCGCCGATATCGGTTGACCCTTCGACGAGACTGATTGTCCCATCGGCAGTCACGTTAATCACGACACTCGATTTCATACCGAAGTTGGGCCAATAGCCGGAAGCAACGCCCCGTCCTCTATTCTCACCTTCAAGCGGTGCAGAGTAGTGGGGATGATCCTTTGCAGCTTCAACCGTTTCGACGAAACCAACGCGCGGAGTCGGAGGACCATCAACACGGATATCCCCCTCTGTCGCACTATTGAGGATACGGAATTCGAGTGGATCCATCCCGATCTTCTCACATATCTCATCAATGACGGTTTCGGCGGCGAATGCAGCATTTGTTGCACCGGGTGCGCGATATGCAGCGGTTTTCGGCTTGTTGACGACCACATCATATCCATCAACCTGTCCATTTTCAACCTTATAGGGCGAGAAGACACAGAATGCAGCGGCCCCAACTGGTGACCCAGCGTATGCACCCGCTTCAAACGCGAGATAGGCTTCCGCGGCGGTGATGCGTCCATCCTTCGTTGCACCCATCTTCACACGGACGTAAGAACCTGGGGTCGGACCTGTGCCTTCAAAGACATCCGCACGACTCATCAGGACCTTCACAGGTTTGCCCGTTTTCATGGAGAGCATAGCAGCGATCGGCTTGATGTAAACATTAATTTTCCCACCAAAGCCGCCACCGATCTCCATCGGCACAACCTTAATTTTTGAGACGGGGTGCTGGAGAATTTCAGCCACTTGCTCTCGGACAGCGAATGCCCCCTGTGTACTGCACCAAATCGTCAGTTGTCCATCGGGATTGTATAGCGCCGTCGCATTGTGGGGTTCGATATAGCCTTGATGCACAGTCTCCGTCGTATACTCCTGCTCAACGACGACATCAGCTTCGGCATAACCTTTTTCAGGGTCACCCTGTTTGTGCTGGAAGTGAGCTGCAATGTTACTCGGCTTATCGGACTTTTCCCCCATCTCATCGGTGTGCATGTCCTCGTGCAGAAGCGGTGCATCTTCCTTCATCGCGTCAAGCACTTTGATTACCGGAGGGAGCACCTCATATTCAACATCAATTAGCTCAAGCGCCTCTTCTGCGGTATGGGGATCAATCGCTGCGACCGCTGCGACCTGATGCCCTTTGTAGAGCACCTTGGCACCTGCCAATACGTTATCTTGGAGATCCTTCACATTGGCTGCACCCTCTCCAAGATCAGCAATTTTATCCTCGACATCCGGAAAGTCTTTCGCTGTTACAACCGCCCTCACGCCGGGATGGGCCTCTGCGCGGCTGGTATCAATCGACTTAATCCGTGCATGAGCGTGCGGGCTACGCAGCACCTTGCCGTGTAACAGTCCTACCGTTTGGAAATCCGCGCCATAAAGGGCGCGCCCCGTAACCTTATCAACGCCATCGTGGCGAATGGGACGAGTCCCAACGACTTTGTAGTCTTTCTTTTCTGCCATTATGCACTTACCTCCTAAGACGTAGTTTGCGCTGCATCTTGGACAGCACGTACAATTTTATCGTATCCGGTACAACGACACAGATTGCCCGCTAACCAGTAGCGGATTTCGTGTTCCGTTGGATTCGGATTTTGATCTAACAATGCCTTTGCCGCCATGATAAAGCCGGGTGTGCAAATCCCACACTGGAGGGCAGCATTTTCCAAAAACGCATCTTGAATTGGATGCAGCTGCTCCGGTTCGGCAAGGCCTTCGATTGTTTCAAGCGATTTGCCTTCAAGCTCGGCACCAAGCACCAGACAGGAATTGACGAGACGTCCATCAAGAATCACGCTACAGGCACCGCAGTTTCCATTATTACAGCCTTCTTTAGCACCCGTTAGATGAAGTACATCTCGTAAGACCTCAAGCAAGCTCTGGCGAGGTTCGCATAAGTATTCAACTGCTTCACCGTTAATTGTTGTTTGAACGTGGACTTTTCCAGGCATCTATTTTATGCCTCCTTCACTCGTTGAATTGCGCCGTTTAAGGCACGACGTGTCAACACACCGACAAGATGTGTTCTTTGTTCAGCCGTTCCACGCATATCGCTGATTGGACTCGCAATCGCCTGTGCTGCTTCTGCTGCTGCGTCGATAGCTTCATCAGAAATTTCTTTTCCAGCGAGTGATGCACCGGCTTCCTCAGCAAGCAGCGGTGTTGGTGCAACAGCGGCAAGCCCGACCCGCGCGGAGACAATAGATGTCTGTGTATCGTCGAGAACAACCGACGCACCGGCACCCACAACAGCGATGTCCATTTCATTCCGTGGGATAAAACGGAGGTAGAACGAACTCGAATTTTTCGGTGGGGACGGAATCTTGAATGAGACCAGAAGCTCACCATTTTCCAGGACAGTTTGTCCCGGCGCTGTGCAGAACTGCTCTGCGGGAACTTCGCGCGTTGATCCATTTGGACCAGCGATAACGCACATGGCTCCTAGGACTATCAACGGCGGTATGGTATCCGCAGCGGGTGAAGCATTGCACAGATTACCACCAACGCTTGCCCTGCCTTGGATCGCGGTTCCGCCAATAATTTTAGCAGCATCAATCAGTCCGGGATATGCGGCAGAGATTGCATCGTCCGCGTAGATTTCATGACAGGGAACAGCCGCACCGAGCTCTAAACCGGTGTCAGGGGAATATGAAAGCACGTTAGTTTCAGGAAGGTCCTTGATGTCCACCATCCGTTCCAACTGCCGCCGGTTCTCCCGAATCATAACGATGAGATCTGTTCCGCCGGCTAAGGGTTTTGCTTGATCACCTTTTTCGGCGAGCAAGGAGGTAGCTTCAGCTACAGTTTTTGCGGGAACATATTCAAACGCTCGCAAAGTATAATCTCCTTTCAAAGTGAGAGATTTTATTCGCACTAAATACCCTACACAGGTATTGGAAAACTTAGTAAATAGATATTGCACACTTTATCTTAATCAAAAGTGTCTGAAATGTCAACAGAAAAAAATTTATAACTTTCGACTGGAAGTTCTTCATATTCGAGCCGGGCAGTTTACCCCATGAATATCTATGGTAAACTTTAGAATTACTTGGACACGCTGTACCAGCGAGGGTTCCTAACCGAACCGCACTCAATCTAACCCGGTAGGCGCTGTTTCCAACTGCGCCTATGCTGCGCCTACCAAACATGGGGAGCGAAAGCGTCTACATATTTTGATAATTCACTATAAAAGGCGCTACATCATAGCAGCCTTTCCCACAATCAACCCAATCACGCAAGCAATTGCGGTCAATGTCCGCTTCTCAGCTTTGAGTGCACGTGAACAAGAAAACCTATGTGCGGAGGCATTGGCATAGCTGCGAAAACGAGGGATGAATCTAGGAACGGCTGTAAAATAGGTCTGATACATTGCGCCGCAAGATTTCCGTAGGTATGCTTCTTCGGACGCGATAATCGGGAGATACTGGATAAAATATCCTACGAACAGCACAATAATCATCCAGTAGGCGTTGGCAATAATGCAAACACCGAGACTGAGCAGCAGGTTTCCCAAATAGAGCGGATTGCGGACATGCGCGTAGGGTCCGGTTGTAACAAGGTCGCTGGCAGCGCCCAGGGTCCGTGAACGGGTTGCACCGCCGGCGTAGCCCACCGCCCATATTCGTAAGAGTTCCCCAAGAATCAAAGGAATTCCACCAACCAAGGCAGCAGTGAATGTAGGGCGGGAAAAATAGATGACGATTAATATGAACGGGATGGCTGTGAGGCTGCGTAACCGAAAGAGTAGGCGTCCAATCGCGAGAGTGAAGCGTGAGACACGAGACGTGATAGATTTGGCCATCCTGAACAACTCCTGAATATCACGCTGCCTCAGCTTACTTAGGCATCTTCCAAATCAGGACGCCTCCGACAGTCGCGTAAAGCACATTCGCACCCCAGCAAGCGATAATTGGTGGCAGCTTGCCGTTTTCACCGAGTCCTTCAAGGGTTGCCAGCGAAATTCCCCAATACATAAACACGAGGAAGAAAGCAACGAGGAGCCCCGCGAAAAAGCCGGCACCGCCGAAGCGAATCGAAATTGGGGCCCCAATCAGGATCACGACAAACGCTGCAAAAGGATACGCTATTTTATGGTGCATTTTGACTTCCTCACGTCGTGTCGTCTGTCCCGTCGCCTGCTTGTATTTAATCTGCTGTCGCAGCTCGCCAATCGTCATCGCCCGTAGATCTTTGTTGCTCCCAGCCAAACGCTCCGGTTCCTCCGCCCGCTCAATCTGCTTGGTTACGAATGGCTCAAAAGCGGTTTCGACCGTACCCTCAAAATGACGGACATATCCCTTTGACAAATGCCACTGGTTCGGAGACCACGTGGCTGAATCTGCAAAGATCTGCCGAGTCACCTCATCATTCTGATCCAGCTCATAAATTGTCATCCGATCTATTGTCTCATTTTCCAAATCAAGATTTTGGATGTAGAATAACCGATTGTGCTGTCCCTTGAAGAGAACATTTCGGCTTCGACGCAATCGGATTTTTTTCTGGAGTTGATTGGCGCGATGGAAAGCAGGTGAAGCGACGAGATCATAGAAAGCTACAAAGCCTATGCAGACCAAGAATATAGATGCGAGAATCGGGATAAGGAGCCGATAAATGCTAACGCCGGCAGTCTGCATCGCAGCTAGCTCGTTGTTTTGAACCTTTCGCCCAAGAACGAAGAAAACGGCGAGAAAACTCGCCAACGGAACAACCTCTATGATCCGGCGAGGAGCTTGAAAGAGCACAATCTGCACCGCTGTGAGGTAGGACACCTCTTCATCAAAACGCTTAATGTCTTTATCGAGCAATCGAACGATAATAACCAGCGCAATGAAAAAGGTGAGTGCTAACGCAAATGTTCTGAGGTATTCAATTAAAACGTATCGTTCAAGAATTTTCATGCTCAGATTCGGTTTAAAGGGTTGCAGAGACTTATCCGTGAGTCTATCCAATACATTTGACACTAGGCTTGATAGATGTCAATCTATACCAGCATTTTTTCAACATAAAGATTAACGCTTCGTATTAATCCGATTCGCCAACTTCCCGGACCTCTGTGTTTGGAAGGGAGGGAGGTAGTTTCTGTTCTCGATTCTGTTGGTTTTCGAGTTTGCCCTCCAAGATTACTCGCAGTGCACACCCAAAACCCAATAAGCCGATAACGAGATTTGGCAACCAAATTGCGAAACCGGGCGGCAGGACACCCGTTCGCCCTGTATCCTGCCCAACCTGTAGTAACAGGTAGTATACAAGCACAAGCCCCAGTCCGATACCGAAACCTACCATCCGACCACTCCGCTTTACGACCAAACCGAGAGGCACACCAATTAGACCGAATACAAAACAGGCGAAGGGAATCGAAAACTTCTTATGATATTCAACTCGCGCATAGCGCAATCTGTCCAAGTGAGGTTTGGTTTGGTTTCGGGTTAGGCGATCTTCAAGCTCAATGATATGGTTCTTCAGTTTAGCTAACGGCATGTTTCGGCTACTCTTAGATTCAAACTCTGTCCGTTCTAACGTTTCCGTGAAGTCGAGGGCAATCCGATCTTTAGCAAAAGCGGTTATCCGAAAACCGTCGTCACTATCAGCAACCGGCTCATAGGTAATCCCATCATAAAGCGTTAACCAAGCCTGCCCTTCCTCAAATCCGACTGTAGCTTCCCTCGCGTTAACGAAGCGGGGTTGCCCTGGCCATATTGAATCCCACACCTTTACGTCTTGTAGCCGTCCGGTAGCCGGATCGGTCGATTCGTATAGCCACAGCTTTCCTTCGCGCTCTAACTCCTTCATTACCACGCCCTCTTCAAGGACAAAAGCAGAGTGTCGCCTACTTATGTCATGCTTCAACGAAACATAAGCAATATTACCACGAGGGAGCGCATAATCCATAAAAATGAAGTCGAAAATGCTTAATAAGCTAGAAATAGCGAGCAACGGCAAAAGAATCTGATGGAAGCCAATGCCGTGAGCTTTCATGGCAGTAATCTCATTATCCGTTGAGAATCTGCCAAGTGAGAGTAGAATTCCTACAAGCGTAGCCATCGGAATGGTTACAACCAGCGTTGCCGGTAGTACATAGATCAGCAACTGAACCAAATAGGAGGGACTTATACCCTTGCTCACGAAGAGCTTGGTCAATCTGAAGATCTCGTCAAGCAGTAAAATGGAAGTAAAGCAGATAAGTGCTAAAAGGAAAGGAGGGAAAAATTCCTTGAGGGTATATCTTGTTAAAATTTTCAAGCTTGTCTAACTCCGGTCGTAGATTCAGCTTTCTATCAAAGCCAAGGATATTTGCCTTTAATTTTACCCTATATTACGGGATCTTAGCAAGCCATTATACGATGGATCTTCATATCGTCAAAAAAAAGTGACACATTTCGCTCAAACTCACGGTTGATACGTAAATTTTTCATTGACAAAACTGGTCAAATATCTTATAGTATGCCACAATATATTCTGTAGCAGCGCTAATTTTGACACAATATCTTGTGCGGGTCGGAAGGGACACTTGCTAGTCCACCTGATTTACATATATATAACCTACGTTTCGACCTATCCCCAAGCGATTCCAAATCGTTACTCAAGCCCACTTTTGCACAGTGGGAAACTTCATACAAAGCAATCCATTGGGGGCATACATATTGAAGCCTTCGTTAAACAACCCGTTCTCATTACGTTGTGTATATCATTCATTCCGTTTGAGGCTCCGCAATGACAAAATCAGTCTATTTGATTCTGGTGTTATATCTCAGTCTTGGAACACTCGCACCCTATTCCGTTACCGCCCAAATTGACGCCAGTGAGACAAATTCGGACAACCAGTCAGCACAGCCCACGTCAGTCCAACCCGCCGAATCTTCCACACCCCGGAAAGCAACCCTGTCAACTGATCCAGAAGATATATCCCGAATTGTGCAGATCGGTGGCAGGGTCAATCTTGAATCAACAGAGGTCGTTAATGATATCATTTTAGTTGCTGGAGATGCAAAGATCCAAGGGCACGTGCAGGGCTATGTATTTGTATTCGGCGGAAATGTAAAGATTGAAAAGGGCGCCCAGATCGCAGGCAAAGTAACAGTCGTTTTGGGCGAAATTATCGGTGAAGAAGGTTTGCAAGAGAATGCAGACCACGGAGTCGATGCCTACCAAGAAATTAATGGTTTCAAATTGGCAACTGCAGCCGCCTCATTAATGATGGAAGGGATGCCCAAGGAGATATGGGGCGATCGGCAATACGCATGGTTTGGTTGGGAACTGATGACCTTCATCACACTGACACTTGTCCATATGCTGCTTGTGCTAATATTTCCAGAACAGATTACTAATATGGCATCTACGATTTCCCATCGTCCAGTTGGAAGTACATTTCTCGGCTTGATGATTCTGATAATCGTGCCCTATTTGTCAGTCCTACTCATCCTCTCGATTGCCGGCATTCCGTTCGCCCTGCTTTTGAGTGCCATCTTGTTGCCGATAGCAATATACGGAAAAACTGCAATTTTTCTCTCGATTGGGGGTACAATCTTCCCGCGGCGATCAAATGTTGTCGCAGTCATTATCGGATACTGGATTTATCGAATGGCAACGGCGCTTCCCTACCTGAGCATTCCAACTTTCGTTATCGCAAGCACTATCGGGATTGGCGTTAGTCTCCGGACACTGTTTGGTCAGAAACCGATCCGGCCTACCAATAGCCAGCGCAGGGAATACGCCCCCTTAAATTATCACCGATAATGCAAGAGAGATGCAAGGCTTGTCCGTTACTACCACATTCCTATGTAAAGTTGGCTGACACCGAATTCTTTATCAGATCACTAGTTTGAGGTGTGCTCTTGCGATTGGATCATCCTGGATTTCTCTTCTTACTCCTGCTTTTACCACTCCTCCTTTGGTATCTAAGTCAAAAAAATAACGGGCGGATCCGCTTTTCGGATCTGAGTATCGGTCAGCAGATTGTGCCTAGCTTTTGGGTCAAATCCCTTCCGTTCCTAAATTTTGCGCGATTTCTTGTGATCGTTTTGATGATTTTTGCGCTCGCGCGTCCACAATCGTCCCATAGTCGCGACCAGATTACCTCTGAAGGCATTGACATTCTGCTGATCCTTGATATATCTGGAAGCATGCGCGCGGAAGATTTCAAGCCTGACAACCGTTTGCACGCAGCGAAAGCGGTCATCCACGACTTCTTGGATAACCGAAAGAATGACCGTATCGGACTGGTCGTTTTTGCCGGTGAAAGTTTCACACAATGTCCCCTTACCTTGGACTACCGGGTCCTTGTGAATCTGCTTCTCAATGTCGAGATTGGTATGCTTAAAGATGGCACTGCCATCGGGGATGCGCTTGGCAATGCTACCAATAGGTTGCGTCATTCGACGGCCAAAAGCAAAATCGCGATTTTACTTACCGACGGAGAGAATAACGCTGGTACTATTGATCCATTGACCGCTGCACAAGCTGCCAAAGCGCTCGACATTAAGGTGTATACTATCGGCATGGGGAAAGAGGGCGGTGCATTCATTCCATATCATGATCCGATTTTTGGGTTGCAATACAGTCGAACTCGAACGTATGTGGATGAAGAAACGCTCAAACAGATTGCAGAGATTACAGACGGACGCTACTTCCGAGCGACCGATAATGAAAAACTATCTGAAATTTATGAAGAGATTAACCAGCTTGAAACAACGAAGATTGAGATCACAGAATATACCCGTTATAAGGAGCTGGCAGCGTACCCTCTATTCCTCGCAACACTCCTGTTAATGGTGGAAATTGTCCTGTCAAACACACGCCTGCGAAAAATCCCCTGAACGCGAAAGGATGGCGCAATGGAAATTTACCGATGGGAAGGAACGGGCTTTCGACAACTGGACCCGCTGCGCTTTGAAGAAGAACGCGATCTTGAGGACCTGCTTGAGAAAGATCCTAACCTTCTGTTAGGCAATGAGCGTATCTGCGTGATCAGCCGCCAACTACCCATCGGAAAATCTCAGAAAGTCGATCTCCTCGCACTTGACCGTCAGGGAAACTGTGTTGTTATCGAACTCAAGCGAGGCAGAGCGTCGCGTGCAGCGATTGCACAGATTCTGGAGTACGCCGCAGCAGTCGCTAAATTTTCTTTCGCCGATATTGAGCGTTTTGCAGGACGTTGGTTTCAAGGACAGGGCCGTGAGTTCACCTCGCTGTTGGCATTGCATAGCACATTCTTTGGTTATGATTTGGGTGCCATGCGGCCGTCTTCGTTCAATCGGAAGCAACGGATGGTTTTGGTCTCCGAAGGGGTTGATGTGCGTGTTCTTGATATCGCCGAATATCTACGACGGGTCGGCATTGACCTGACTTATATGTCCTACTTCTCCTACCAAGCTCCCGATGAACTCCTGATTGCGACCAAGACAATTCTTGGTGCTTCTACAGTTGAAGAATCTCGCGCCACCTATCAATACGCGCCCCGACAATTTCTAACCCGCGAGCGTTTCCTCGCTACACTTACGAAGAACCGAGAACTTCATCAAGTTGGTCAGCAATTCTTTGATTATGTTGAGTCCTGCGGTGCGATTCTTCGTCCCCGAATTGCCCAAATCCGTATGACAATCGGGGGAAGGTGGTGGATGGGGTCGTATCCCTCGAAGCGAGCGAACCACTTCCGGATTGACGCGCATGGCGATTTCACCCCGAGACACATCGCCGAATGTCGATCGAATCTCCCCGATGTAACGCCCAAGAAATTTGGGGTTTCGTTCAACATTATGTCCCGTACCCATCTAGAATACGCCATTGAAATTTTTGAGCGCATCCGGAACGCAATTTTAGAGGAGTAAACGCAGGATGGAGGATAAACACTTCTCCCGTTTGGTAGGCACTGTTTCCAACTGTGCCTATGCCGGGCGGGGAGAATACGAACCTACCGGGGTATAGCTCTCATGGTAGGCGCTGTTTCCAACTGCGCCTATGCCGGGCGGCGAGAAACCGAACCTACCGGGGAGCGAAGGTGTCTATTTATTTTCGCTCATGTTAAGAAAGTCCCGCTTCTCGGGATCCCGAGAATCGGGGCGTACAACGGCAACCGAGTTTTCGTAGGGGTTGGGTCCCCCAACCCTTACTGCGGGCGGGGAGACCCCGCCCCTACGATTTCGATTCATATTTTGCACTTTCTTTTTATATGAGCCTTTATTTTTAGAATTCACTATAGCTCATTTTTCACGTATCACGTTTCACTTTTTTTTATCTAAGCTAACACCTTGTTCACGTTCAGGAGAAGAGTATGTCAGATAAACTCAAGGTCGGCATTATCGGCACCGGAATTATCGGTAAAAGCCATGTGCGCGGTTATCAATCCATGCTCAACGATGTCAAGATTGTCGCAGTCGCAGACATCGATGAATCTGAAGCGCAACAGGTTGCACAGGAGTATGATATTCCGCACGTTTTTTCCGACTATCGCGACCTGCTGAAAATTGATGAAATTGATAGCGTAGATGTCTGTCTTCCCAATTTTCTGCACGCCCCAGTCACAATTGCAGCCCTCGAGGCGGGAAAGCATGTCTACTGTGAAAAGCCGATGGCAAAAACCGGTCCAGAAGCGATTGCAATGTATGAGGCAGCGCAGAGAACGGGAAAGAAACTGTCGGTCCAAATGGCGACCGTCTTCACGAAGGAAACACGCACAGCCAAACACCTCATTGAAGCGGATGCACTTGGCAACATCTACTACGTGAAGACCAGCCACTATCGCCGCCGTGGACGTCCTTATGTTGATGGTTATGCGACTCCCCATTTCGTTCAACGGGAAAAAGCTGGGGGCGGCACACTGTTGGATACCGCCATCTATAACATGGCGCGGATGGTTTATCTGCTCGATAATCCCGAAATTGAAACTGTGAGTGCGTCTACCTTCCAGGAACTTGACATGGACGAACGACGCAGCCAAGACAGCGGCTATGATGTTGAAGAACTCGGCACCGGATTCGTGCGTTTTAACGGTGGGGTCACGATGTTCGTCGAGGAAGCGTGGGCTGTCAACATGGATGGTGGTGACGGAGATCGGATTATGGGATCGAAGGGCGGAATCAAGCTAAACCCGTTTAGTTTCTACACCGACCTGTACGGCATGGATGCGGATGTAACCTTCAATATCGATGCCTATGAAACGCGGATGCGCTCTCTTGGACAGATGGGGGCGGGCTACGAAAGCTCACAGCAGCATGTTGTCTGGAGTTTGTTAGGACGTGTTGAGATGATCGACACCGGTGCAATCGGCCTGACCGTCGCCCGTATTACAGAAGCGATGTACCGATCTGCTGAACAGAGGACAGAGATTGATTTCAGGTCGCAATAATTTTTCAACCTTATGGAGAGATTACACATTGACACAATCTGAATATACCTATCAGCGAACCTATCGCGGTTCATTAAAAGCAGTAATTTTAGACTGGGCGGGAACAACTATGGATTATGGATGCTACGCACCCGCTGTAGTATTCGTTGAAGTCTACAATCGCAAGAACGTTCCAATCACCATCGAGGAGGCGCGTGTGCCGATGGGCGCCCATAAAAAAGTTCATATTCGGAAGATTTCGCAGATCGAATCGGTGGCACAGCGATGGCAGGAGGCGCATGGACGGAGCCCCAATGAAGACGATGTTGAAGCGATGTTCCAAGAGTTTATCCCGCTTCAACTGGCTTGCCTCGCAGACTACGCGGATCTGATTCCCGGCACGTTAGAAGCGGTTGCAGACTTCCGGAGCCGCGGACTGCAAATTGGTTCCACAACTGGATACCTCCGCGAAATGATGGAACTCCTCTTCAAAGAGGCAGCAACTCGCGGCTACACACCAGACTCGACGGTTTGCGCGAGTGATGTGCCGGCAGGTCGTCCGGAGCCGTGGATGTGTCTGCAAAATGCGATGAATCTGGGCATCTATCCGATGGAGGCAATTGTGAAGGTGGGCGATACCCTACCGGATATCGAAGAAGGACTCAACGCCGGCATGTGGACCATTGGACTCGCCAAGACCGGCAATGAAATTGGACTTAACGAACAGGAGATCGCAGACCTGCCGCAAGATGTGGGGGAAGCCAAGTTAGCAGAGGCGTATAGGCGGATGGATCAGACAGGCGCCCATTATGTGGTGGATGGGATTTGGGATGTGCCGCCGATTCTGGATCTGATTGACGAACGGCTACGACGTGGTGAACGTCCGTAACGGATAGATGGCAGATTTCAGAATTACGTTAGACACTCCTAGTACATTGTCAGATAAATGTAGCGCAAACTGTTAGTTTGCGGACTCGGATCACAATCTAACAGATTGTGGTACAAAAGCCCCCTTTAGACACTTCCCCCGCACAGCAACTTGGATAGCTATAGCCAAGCCGTGAGTGCCTTATCATGATTTATTTGACAGAGCACTAGTAACCCCCTAAATCCCCCTTGTCAGGGGGACCAATGTGTACTTATTTCTCTAATTCAGCATGAATACGATCGACTCGATCTGAACTATTTTAGGAGAGCAGACTATGACCAACGCAACCTATCGGGCGGGCATCATCGGGCTTGGTTTTATCGGCGGGGCAGACCAAGTCTCCGGAGACGCCCTCGGTCAACGTGTCGTTGACCTTGACGGCACACACTTCGCCTCCCTGTCCAACCATCCCCGCGTCAATCGGATTGTCGGCAGCAGCCGCGATCCCGGACGGCGGGAACGCTTCGCACTACGCGCAAGCACAACGACCTACGCCGACTGGGAGGAGATGCTGGCTCAAGAGTCACTCGACATTGTGAGCGTGGCAACCTATGCGCCGGTACATGCAGAAATTACCGTTGCGTGCGCCAAACACGGGATCCGCGCCATCTACTGTGAAAAACCGATAGCAACGCGACTCCCAGATGCAGAGCGCATGATTGAAGCATGTGGTGAAGCGGGTACGCTTTTGGTCCTCAACCATCAGCGCCGGTTTAACCTGAACCACCGACGGTTACGAGAGCTTATCGCTGCGGATGGCTTAGGCGAACTGACCTCCGGCTCGTTGCAGTGGGGATCTGGCAGACTGGGAAACGTTGGCACACATATGATTGACGCCCTGCTTATGCTGACCGGCAGAAAAATTGAGGCGGTCTCCGCCACACTCGATCTCGCTGGCAAACCCGACTGCCGAGGATCAGCATTTCGGGACCCCGGCGGTTGGGGTGTTATAAGATTACAGGGCGGAGTCATGGTTATGGTAGACGCGGGGGACTACGCTACAGTTCCGGGACAAATCACCCTCAACGGCACCGAGGGACGCGCTACCTCCGATGGCAGCAGCATCACCCTTGAACAGTGGGACGGGCGTCGAGAACATTGGGACGGTGCCGACGATAGTATATCCGGAATGGATCGGGCTGTTTCTGAAATCGTGACGTGGCTTGATGACGGAAATGATTTTCCGTACCCCGCCTCCGAGGCAGTTGATACACTGGAAGCGATCCTCGGCTTTCACGCTTCACACGCTCGGAATGCGGCGTGGACAGAACTTCCACTATCCGGGGCAGACCGTGAGCGAGAAGTCCTTAGTGGATAACGGTGAGCGAGAGAATCCTAAGCCGATAACAGAGTGAAGAAAATATGAAGCGCGAAGCAGCGAAATATCCACAGATCATATGTTTCTTCATCGGTGTCGCGGTTGGCTTGGCTGCTTGTCGCGGGCACATGGCTGAGGCGTCCACTGACAGTGGGGGTCACCGCACAGCAGAAACAACAGAATCTCACGTACCGACTGAAATTTCAGCCCCTCCCAACGCGGTAGCGGGTTCAAGCACAGGTGTCCTATCGGCGTCGGCCCCCATCTCGGTGGGCAGCCAGAAATACTCGCCGCCCGCCACATACAATGAAGTGCCTTTCTTCGCCGACTTAGTTGCTGCAGGCAAATTACCGCCTATCTCCGAGCGCCTTCCCCTGGAACCATTCGTCGTGGGACCGGGGGTGCTGAACTCCGAAAAGTGGCTTGACTGGGAGGTAGGTCGTTACGGCGGGACTATCCGGACCACCAACCTGAACGGCTCTATGCACGAACTGGCGTTGGCAATGGGTATGACAATTCTTAGGGCACCGGATCAGAGTACCAAGGATCCGCTTCCCGCTATTGTGAGTAGCTACGAGATTAGCCGGGACTTCACCGAATACACACTTATCATCCGCGAAGGGCTCAGATGGTCTGATGGTGTGCCGGTTACCACTGAAGATGTACGGATGACCTTTGAGCTTTACGGCGACGACCGGATTTACCCAAGCTTCCCCATTAAAGCCAGAACCTTGGGTCGTGCGGATGGCACACCCGGCAAACTCACTATCATCGATGATTTGGCATTCAAAGTTACCTTTGATGCCCCTTATGGTCAATTCTTGGCGGAACTGTCCTCTTGGATCCCAGATTATACCTTACTTTTTAGACCCGCCCATTTCATTAAACAGTTCCATGCGGATTATACGGACATCGCAGAGATTCAGCCGATCCTTGACACGCTGGAGATTAAGACGTGGGAAGACCTCGTTATCCTCAAGGACATGCGTCACTGGGAATTATACCGCGAGCATGGCGTTGGCGTTCCTTCGTTGACGCCGTGGATCGCTGAGGAGGTCAACAGTTCGGTGGTCAGGGCGGTTCGCAATCCCTACTATTGGAAGGTCGATATCGCTGGCAACCAACTTCCCTACATCGACCGGGTCGAGGCGGAGGTCTCAAACCAACTCCAGTCTATCATCCTGAAAACGGCTGCCGGAGAATATGACGTGGTTACCTCTTTTGCCCAGATCCGAGAGATGCCGCTCTATCAGGAAAATGCGGAGCGTTCCAATATTCGGACGGTCCTCCACGGCTCAATTAACAACCCGCCGATACTGTTTCTCAATCATGACTATGACTACGAAACTGAGGGCAGCGTTTGGCAGCAGCTTGTCTCCGATCCACGTTTCGGCAGTGCGATAGCCTCTGCAATTGATAAGGAAGACGTGAACAACACGCTCTACTTTGGTCGTTACACCCTTGATGGTTTCACCAAAGAGACCTTTGATCCCGATGCCTCTAATGGGCTGCTCGACGGGGTTGGAATGACCGAACGGGACGCTGACGGCTTTCGAACTGATCCGAATGGCGATCGGTTTGAATTGAGAATTACTACCGCTGAAATTTCACCCGATTTTCTCGGCTTGGGTGAGCTCTTAAAGAGCTATTTTGAAAATGTGGGGATTCGCACGACGCTTGACGTGATTGGCAATTCGTTGTTCGGTCAGCGCATGAACGGCAATGAGCTAATGGCTACTATCCATTGGAGCGATGAGCCTATCTGGGCGCCCGGCATCTCGGAGGACTATTGGCCCGGATTTAAGGGTCACTGGGCACCGATGTCAGAGATGTACTTCAACACGAATGGCGAATCTGGACGGAAACCCCCGCCTTACTTGCAGGAATTTTTTGACCTGCACGTGGCGCGGAAGGTTGTTCCCCCACAGTCAGAGATGGGGGAAGCCCTTTACGCGGATCTTGTGAATTGGTTCTCACAACACTATGTCACCATTTGGCCCGTCGGTAGGATGAGGGTTCCCAGTGTATATAATGCTGACTTAGGCAATGTAATTAAAGATGGTTATCCTTTTGACCGCGCTTTGGATTACGGCATGGAGCAGCTTTTCTTTAAGACGGCTCAGTAACAATATTATGGTGAACTTTAGAATTACTTGGACGCTCTGTACCGGCGAGGTTTTCTAACCTCGCCTACCGGGGATGGGAAAATCCGGGCTATCACCCCGCTAGGTGCGGTTTCTAACCGCACCGCACTCAATCTAACCCGGTAGGCGCTGTTTCCAACTGCGCCTATGCTGCGCCTACCAAACATAGGGAGCGAAAGCGTCTACATATTTTGATAATTCACGATAATAGCGTTCATACGGGGTTAAGGGTTTAGATAATCCGATCCCAAAGAGAAACCGAGATTTTTCTTCAAAACTCGGTTTCTATTGCACGATTTCTTAACATGAACCTTGCCCTTTTTTGCAAGGATACCAGACTGACCTATGAGAGCGTTCATCGTACGCCGACTTATACTCATCATTCCCCTGCTTTTTCTTATCTCTGTTATCTCTTTTGCCACGATCTTGCTGCCGCCCGGAAGCTACGTGGAAACCTACGTGCAAAATCTCGAACGGACTGGATTTATAATGGATCAGGGGCAAATTGAGGCAATTTATAAGCAGTACGGTCTTGACCAGCCTGCTGTGCTACAGTACGTTCTGTGGATGAGCAATTTTCTCCTGAAGGGCGAAATGGGACGCTCCTTTATCTACCAACGCCCCGTGAAGGACGTTATCATGGAACGCCTGCCGATGTCCGCAACTATCGCTATAGTCTCTTTGGGGGTCACTTGGCTGATAGCCATCCCCATCGGTATTTACTCTGCGTTAAGACAATATTCGGTGGGGGATTATGTCGCCACCATCATCGGATTTGTCGGACTCGCTTTACCCAACTTTCTGCTGGCGTTGGCGATCGGGTATTGGGTATTTGCCAGCACAGGACGGGCGATTACGGGTCTTTTTTCCATAGAGTATAAGGGGGCACCTTGGTCAATTGCCAAGTTCGTCGATCTTCTGGGGAATATTTGGCTGCCCATTGTGGTCATTGCGAGTGCGGGCACCGCATCGCTGATCCGCATACTTCGTGCCACTCTGTTAGACGAAAAAAACAAACAGTACGTTACCACCGCACGGGCAAAAGGGCTGCCGGAGCGGCGACTGATTATGAAGTATCCGGTACGGGTCGCGATCAATCCGCTCATTAGTACTATCGGCTGGACATTGCCCTTTATCGTTAGTGGCGAGATTATTGTCTCTCAAACGTTGGGTCTGGAAACGCTTGGCCCAGTACTCTTGGCGGCGGCTTTGGGCGAGGATATGTTTTTGGTGGGAAGTATTGTGATGATTTTGAGCAGCCTAACGGTTGTGGGCACCCTGCTTTCAGATATTTTGCTGGCATGGTTGGATCCGCGTATTCGCTTTGAGAGGATTGGTGCTTAGACAAGCCCGCTCCGATGAATCGGGACGTGAGGCGTGGAACGTAAATTATAGTAGATGTTAGAATTATGGTGAACTTTAGAATTACTTGGACACGCTGTACCGGCGAGCTTTCCTAACCGCACCGCACTCAATCTAACCCGGTAGGCGCTGTTTCTAACTGCGCCTATGCTGCGCCTACCAAACAGGGGGAGCAAAAGGGGCTACATATTTTGATAATTCACGATAATTAGACACTCCCGATGCACAGCTAACCCCCTAAATCCCCAACCCCCCTAGCCCTCCTTCCGATTTTATCGGAATCCCGAGTATCGGGACTTGTCAGGGGGGAAAGATGGATCGGGACTTATCAGGGGGATTTTGGAAAATCAGGGGGACTTATGAACGTGCTGCGTAAGTCCTATTGAATTAAGATTTGACATACTCCCCGCCCTGAAGGACGGGGATTCTTACGATAGACTGAACAGTAGCAGTTGCCCTGTGCTATCTTCCTCATTCACTGATTCGCGCCTTTCGTTCTGACAAGGGCTTACAGAATCTCCAGAGGCGTTTAGACTCTCCGAGTGTCCCGCGGCGAGTTGTTTAAGATTTATTGCAGCGTTGAGGTCTCTGTCTTGTATGTGTCTACAATCGTTGCATTGATACGTTCTGTCTGACAACGACAAATCGCTATCTATCGTGCCACAGTTACTACAAGTCTTGCTTGATGGATAGAAAGCATCGGCTTCTACAATCTTGATTCCTAAGTGGTCTGCCTTATACTTTAAGCGCATCAGGAAGTTTGATAGTGAAGCGTCCGATAGGGCTTTTGCAAGGCCGTGATTCTTGACCATGCCAACCACATTCAGCGATTCTATTCCGATACGATTTGCGCCGTTGACAATGGCAGTGGTGGCTTTGTGGTGGGCATCCTCGCGGATGCAGGTAATCCGATAGTGGAGTTTAGCGATAGCGTCCTTGAGTTTATACCAGTTACGAGAGCCTTTGACCTTACGGCTGAAACGCCTTTGTAGCCGCTTCAATTTCCGCTCGTGTCGCTTCAAGGCTTTCGGATTATCGTAATACACACCCTCGCTTGTTACAGCAAGGTGCTTGATACCAACATCAACGCCGACAACAGGCTTGCCCCGATTGTCAGGGACAGGATCATCAACAAAGGTGTCAACAAGAATTGAAGCAAACCAACGATGCCCCTTTTTGGAAATCACAACTTTGCAGATTGTGCCGAGGTAGCGAAGGGATTGGAACATATGAACCCACCCGATTTTGGGGAGCTTGATATATTGACCTTCGACAGAGATTGTGCCTCGACCGCTATCTGCTTGATAACTTTGACCATGACTGCGTTTCTTGAATCGTGGGAAACGGCTTAAACCCGACCTCCATCGGGTAATTGCATTATTAAGATTCGTCCAAATTGCTTGGTTTGCTGGTATTTGGGAAAGTTCATCGCACCATTCGTAAGTCTCACGTTTGGTAGCGTTGAATCGCTTGTTAAGTGCAGAGATACTTCGCCATCCGTTGTTATCCAAGCCGTCTTTGAAATCAGCAAGGGCGTGGTTGTATGCAACGCGGGCATACCCGCAGTGTTGCGCAAAAACCGTGGCTTGGACATTGTTTGGGTCCAAAGCGATTTTGTGTGTTTTTAACATTGGAATGTCTTTCCGTCTCTCGTTCTCTATACCGTAGAGTGTAGGGGACACCACCTTGCAGTGGTGCGGTATTCCCCTACCGAAAGACAAACCAATTATATCATTTTTTACAACATTTCACGACGAAAAAAAAGAGGCGCAGTTTCCTCCCGCCTTAAAAGACGGGGTTTCCACTGCGAAGATTTTGATGAATCAAAAGATACCACACTCATTTTTTTCAAGGGTCACTTCTGGCTATGTGAGATGGAGGCAGGCGCGTGCGAAGAAGGTTCAGGAAAGTTTGTACTACGCCTCCCAACGCCAATTGGTGTGGCACGCTTTCAAAAGGCATAAACTTGCCCGCATCTCACTTGTAGCCCTGGCGATGCTCTATTTTGTATCAATCTTTGCGGACTTCTTTGCCCCTTTTGGTCCGCTTGAACGGTTTAAGGATTTCAATGACGCGCCGCCAACCCGCATTCACCTTATCAACGCAGATGGGAAGTTAGGTCGTCCCTGTGTCTATGAGACAGAAAGAGCGTTAGACATCGACACCTTCAAGTATGAGTATTCTGAGGATTCGTCAAAGGTCCATATCATCCGTTTTTTCGTAAAGACAGAACCGTATAAATTGTTGGGCTTTATTCCGATGCGTTACAAACTTTTTGGTCTTGAGAACCGACGAGAGGTGCCGCTGTTGCTGTTTGGATCGGATCGGTTGGGTCGAGATGTCTTCTCCAGAATCCTCTACGCCGGTCGTATCTCGCTGTTTATCGGTTTCGGCGGCGTTGCGGTCGCGTTTATTTTGGGTAGTATCTTAGGGGGTATCTCCGGCTATTACGGTGGTGTGGTCGATGAAGCCATCCAGCGCGTCATCGAGGTGTTGATCAGCGTGCCGGATATCCCGATCTGGATTGCCTTGTCCGCAGCACTTCCCCGCGATTGGGGGACGATTAACATTTACTTGGCGATCACCTTGATCCTGTCCATTCGAGGTTGGACAGGGTTAGCTCGCGTGGTTCGGGGTAGAATTATCAGCTTACGCGAGGAAGAATTCGCATTGGCAGCCAAAGCTGCCGGAGCCACTGATAGACGCATCATCTTCAAGCATCTGTTACCGGCTTTTAGCAGCTATCTGATTGTACATATAACCTTGGCAATTCCCGGCATGATCTTGGGCGAAACTGCCCTCAGTTTCTTGGGGCTTGGCATTAGACCGCCGGCGGTAAGCTGGGGCACCCTACTACAAGAAGCACAGGATGTGAATGTCCTTGCTAACTTCCCTTGGATGCTCATCCCGGCGCTCTTTGTTGTTGGAGCGATTCTAATGTTCAACTTTGTCGGCGATGGTTTGCGCGATGCAGCCGATCCGTATGCTTCGTCAAGATAACGGATTGGTTCCTGTGAGCAAGGCGTGAAACGTGGCACGTAATGCGTGATGCGTAATGCGTAGTTGCACGATTTCCTTAACATCAGCCAACGAATTCAATGCCTATGTCTAAAGATAATACAACTCACAACGCTGAAGACATCATTCTGGAAATCAAAAACCTGAGAACCCACTTCACCTTAGATACGGGAACAATCCGCGCGGTCGATGGGGTGGATTTAACGATTTCGCGGGGCAAAACCGTGGGGGTGATCGGTGAAAGCGGTTGTGGCAAGTCGGTCACAGCCCATTCGATTTTGAGGCTTATTCCGTCGCCGCCCGGCGAGATTGTCGATGGCGAAATCTTGCTGTACCGAGATGGCGAAGTTATGGATATTACCAAGCTCAAACCGACGGAAGAGGCGATGCGGAATATTCGGGGTGACGACATCGGCATGATTTTTCAGGAACCGATGACCTCATTTGGCCCGCTGCATACGATTGGGGAGCAGATCATAGAGACGATTCTGATCCATCAGAAGGCAGCCGACAAGGGTGAGGCAAGAGACCAAGCGGTAGCGCTTCTGCGTCAAGTGGGCATTCCTAACCCGGAGCAACGCATTGACGCCTACCCGCATGAGTTTAGCGGCGGTATGCGCCAGCGGGCCATGATTGCGATGGCGCTCTGCTGTTCGCCCACCCTCCTGATTGCCGATGAACCAACAACGTCATTAGATGTCACGATTGAAGCGCAGATTCTGGAACTCTTGACCGACCTTCAAGCAGAAACAGGTATGGCGATCATGCTTATCTCGCACAATCTGGCGGTTGTTTCAGAGATGGCGGACGATATTGCGGTCATGTATCTCGGCAAACGGGTTGAGTTTGGCACCACCGATGCGATTTTTGAAAATCCGTTGCACCCGTACACCCAAGGGTTATGGCGGTCGATCCCCAGCGTGGACGGTCCGCTTGAAAAGCTGGTGCCGATTCCGGGCGCTGTTCCGAGTCCCCGGGACTTGCCGCCGGGTTGTGTTTTTGCCTCTCGCTGCTCAGAGTTTATGCCCGGCGTCTGCGACGCGCCGAAACCTGTCCCGGTTATTGAGGCAGAACCAGATCATTTTGTTACATGTTATCTTTATGGTAACGAGTGATGAAGCGTAAACATGGCAAGTGTCCTGTAGTTATGGTAGATTTTAGAATTATGGTGAACTTTAGAATTACTTGAGGGGTGTGCATGATAATTGTCTGAATCAGGATTTTCAGGATTTAAGGATTTTCAGGATAGAAACCGGAACGTGAAATGGGACTATTTAAGGACGGGACAGGGTGCATTTAGCCCCAGCGGGGCGACATGTTTATAGCATACCGATAGCCCCATATCCCAAAGCCCCAGCGGGGCGACATGTGCCATTTGTCTGAATCGCAGATTGCACTCTCCCACACGAAAGCTATTTATGCACACCCCTCAATTACTTGAACACGCTGTACCGGCGAGGGGAAAATCCGGGCTATCACACCGGTAGGGGCGGTTTGTAACCGCACCGCATCGGCGCAGTTACAAACAGCGCCTACCAAACAGAGGGAGCGAAAGTGTCTACATATTTTGATAATTCACCATAATTGGACACTGTAAACGAGCAAGGAGAGCAATCTTGCACAGAGTTACGGCACACGGAGCGTGCCTACTACTGCTCTGTCAAATAAATCATGATAAGGCACTCACCGCTCGGCTCCGACTTCGCCGAGAGTCCAAGACCCCGATAAATCGGGATTCAGAGCAACTGGGGCTATGGATCGGGAAAACGCCCAGTTTGGGAGCATGTAGAGGTTACTGCATAAAACACCGTAATTCAACAAATTGATTCACTCCTGCAATGAATAAGAACGGAAGACCAATTTTAGAAGTTCGAGATTTACGGCAGTTTTTCCCCCTCCAAGCGGGCTTTCTGCGGCGGACTATCGGCTACGTCAAGGCTGTTAACGGGGTCAGCTTTACCATTAATGCGGGCGAAACGTTGGGCTTGGTGGGCGAGAGTGGCTGCGGTAAGTCAACCTTAGGCTGTGCCATCCTCCGGCTTTATGAGCCGACGGGAGGTGAGGTCATCTTGCATGATGGGGATGAAAAGCTGTCTGTACTGGAACTTTCTCCTCGCGAGATGCGCCGGGTACGTGCCAATATGCAGATGATTTTTCAGGACCCATTTGCATCATTAAACGAGCGGATGACAGTTTTAGAGAATGTGATTGAACCGCTGGTCTGTAACGAGATTGGGACGAGCCAAGAAAGGGAAGCGAAGGCGGAAGATCTGCTAATGCAGGTGGGGCTTCAAAAAGAACACTTGCGTCGCTATCCACACAGCTTTAGTGGGGGGCAGCGGCAGCGGATCGGTATCGCTCGTGCGCTCTCCATTGAGCCGAAGTTCATCGTCGCGGACGAACCGGTCTTTGCCCTCGATGTGTCGGTGCAAGCACAGATCCTGAACTTGATGAAAGAACTGCAAGCGGAATTTGGTCTCTCCTACCTCTTCATCTCGCACGATATGGCGGTGATTCGCTATGTATCGGATCGCATTGCCGTGATGTACGTGGGTAAATTGGTGGAATACGCCGAGCGTGACGAATTGCTGCAACACCCCGCCCATCCCTACACAGAAGCCCTACACTCAGCCGTGCCGCGACTGACGCAGCGGGGTCGCCGTGACCGCATTATCCTCGAAGGAGCACCCCCCGATCCCAGCGATTTGCCGCCCGGATGCGTCTTTCAAGCCCGATGTAGATATGCTGAATCGAAATGTAGGGAGGAAGCACCTGAACTGAGAGAGATTTCAGACGGTCATTTTGTGGCGTGTCATCTGGCAGAAGAACTTAATCTGGTGGGAATTCAGAGCGAGTTATAACGCGAGTTGTTAGGGCGTGTTGACATTTTAATGTTGCTAATTCGGCAAACGCTGTAATCATCGGGCAAGCTGCCAAATGTAGCGCAAACTGTTAGTTTGCGTCTTCAGATCACAATCTAACAGATCGTGGTACAAAAGAATACTTTGTTGGGTTTCACTCTATCTATAAGGAGGTGTTGTTGAATGACCGAGCCCCTATTAGATTTGATAGGGATTCCCGTTTAATCGTTCAACCCAACCTACGGACCGGTAAATGTCAACAGAACCTAGTTATCAAAACCGCTCGGCTTGGATAGACATATCTAAGCCGTTTTTGGGCGTGTGCAGCGGATTTGTCAATCCACTGCGAACGGTAATTATAGTAGATCTTGGAATTAATGAGACACGCCAAACCGAACCGCATTGCCCCCAGGACCGGTAGGGGCGGTGAGAAACCGCACCGCACTCAATCTAACCCGGTAGGCGCTGTTTCTCCCGACAGGTCCCGATTCTCGGGATGCTCGGAACGGCATCGGGATCCCGATTTATCGGGACGCGCCTATGCAGCGCATACCATACACAGAGAGCCAAAGCATCTATTTATTTTAGCGTTTACCCTAAATCCCCCAACTCCCCTTGTCTTTCCCCTCTTATCAGAGGGGTTCAGGGGGACTTTGGTAAATGTCTCCTTATTTCTGGTGTTTACTATAATTCGATGTATAGCAGATCAGGGGCGGAAATGTGCAAGGGCGGTCACGATGTAGAACACCCAATTTTCAAAATATGTAAACACCCTCAAACTCAGAAGCATCAGGCGGTTCCACCTTTGCATTCCTGCCGAATCTGAAGGTTACTGCGACGGCAAGTCCGTTGAGATCTGCGTTACGGAGTCCCTCTATTCCGACGCCACGGATATAGCGGTAACTCGCGCCAAAGTAGATCTGGAGATACGTTTTCATATTCCACACGATGTTAAGTCCCGGTTCAAGGATGAAAAAGCTATCATCGGGCCCGCCCAATCGACCGTATTCATCATAATATACATAGACCCGCTGATAGCGATCCGTTAGTCCACCAAAACCGACCAACGTTTGTGCCGAAAGGTGGATATCTCGACGGGGCGCGATAATATATTCGAGCTCCAGTCCACCGTAAGCAAACTCGAAATCGCGTTCAGAATCGGTACGAGGCACTTCCACCTCTATATCTCTGAGTAAGCCGTAAAAACCGCCTCCAATCGCATAGGTATGCTTATAAACCCAGCCCGCTCGACCACCGACCATTAAGCCGAACACGTCGTTGATCTGTGTTACTTTTAATACGGGTCCTCCAAAACCACCGCTTTTTTTGGGCTGCTCCGTTGGTGCTTCTTTGAGATCTTCTTCCGCCCAAAGGGAAGTTATTAGTATAAAGAATAACAGGAAAAATGTTAGTTTTTTCAACGAATTCTCCCGGAAATTTAGTTAAGATTGTGCAATGAATGATGGATTGTAAAGGCAAGCTCTGTCAGCTGGTGAATCATCGTAACTGATTATAGTCCGTCCTTCTCGCTTCCACCGATTACAATTCGCGGTAATCGCCTTTAAACACCTCTCTGACGTGCCAACTGATGAACTCTGCCTCCGGATAATAAGACTGCCTTTGAGGAAAGTTGATCTTTTCACCGTGAAACCTCATAAGCCACTCTTGAAAGCCTATTGAGCCGTGGGCTTCATCTGATACCATTATTTCTAGTTGATCAGATAGCGCAAACGCCCCACGGTCAAATAGCTTATGGTGTAATGAACATAGAGCCAATCCATTTTCTTCTGTATCGGGCCCCTCCGCTTGACGCCATTTGATATGGGAGGCCTCTAACGCAATGGACTGATGACGCAATTTCACATCAAAACCACAAACAGCACATTTATATTCGTAGGCTTTCAGGATATTCGTTCGGAAGTTGGGGTCGCTCCTTTGCCGCGTAGAAATCTGGAGAGAAAACTCAATTCCAACAGCCTGTAAAATATCCTCGTGAAATGAAGAAGGGAAGTGAGCTTCTAGTAGGCTCTGGATTATTTCAAAAGGCAACTTGGAATCGTTTTGAAGTTGGTGGGCAATATCTTCGAGGAAACCCCCAGAAACATCGTAGCGAACTAGGTCGCTTTTTAGAGCATCTTTACTGGATGTTTGTCCAATTTTGTCGGCGTCGGATATCTCCCAAATTTCGTCATTTTGGAGCCGCCAAAACGGATATTGTGTCCCATAATTCGTTTGTCTGGGACCAAATTCCCTCAGTAAGTTTCCAAGTTTGTCATCTATTTCGGAATATGGAAGGAGGCGGTTCCCATCTCGTAGCAATTCCCCGATGGCATACAAAACCAGCAAAGGCTTGTGAGGTGCTCTCTCGTCAGCGTTTCTCCACACCTTTAATTGTTCAAATTTTTGAATAATTGCTTCTCTATCCATTTTTGACGCTTTGCTGTTTGGGGGAATTTGCAATAAGTTACACACTACAAATCAGACACGGTTCCCCGTCAGCCCCATTATCAAGGACATCACTGATGAAATTCCAGAATCCAAGGTTTCAATAGACCAGAAATTCTGTCTGCTTCCTCTTGAACGTCCTGAAGTTTGCCGTATGCATTAGAACCTGTCTGTGAAACAATGCGAATCTTGAGGTTATGTTCATGTAACCAATTAAGCAGTTGTAGTTGTACTAAATGTTCTACCGCCTTGCGGTATTCTTGGCTATCAATCTGAAATATGTCTTTCGATGTGAATCTTATTGCTGCCAAATCAATTTTCTCTAGTGGTACTTCCTCATAGGAATAAATAGTGGAAAGACGTTGAAGATAAGTATTATTATTGCCATCAGATAAATGTTGGGCAAGTCTACCGAGTGCCCCTGTACGTCCCCTCGTCTGCCCAACGTAGAGAGTTGCCTGATTTTCAACTATCCCATAAATCGTATATAAAAACCCATTTTTTTTGGCGATTGTTGCATCAAGAACGGTTGCTAGTCCAAGTTCTGCAGAATGTTTCATACGTCTGCCAAAAAGTCAGTTGAATTAAGTCTTCGGATCACATCTGAAAGATTTTCGCCGACTCTCTCCCGGTATTCCGTCATAATTTCTTCAATTTCATCATCATTCTGTTCAGATTTATAAACAAGATCATATTCACCCCTAGCGATTGAATAAAAGAGAACGTCCATTACCTTCAACAGATTAATATTGTCGTGGACAATATCTAAAATATCCCGGCAAAATCTGTGAGAGCTATTGACTCTCACAACGAGTCCTTCCGTAGGATCATGGGCTCTTTCCCAAAGTTGATTTTTGTCTAGTGTATCCACGTATAGAATACGCTGCCCTGTTTCTTTGAGATGTTGCTCATCTTCAAGCGTTATCGGTTTTGTGTTAACAGCTTTATTCCGGCGTTTTTCTAACTCCTTTTTTTCCTCCACGGGGGCAACACTTTCATCAAGCCTATCCTCATCGGCTTGGAGGAGTGAGATCCGATTTAACTCCTGATTAGCAGCATCATGAGGGCCTTGCGTAAGTGACTCGACCGTAACTCGGTGTGCGGTTTTCCAAGCAGTTCGACTCTTTTTTACAGCTTCTTGAGCTTCTGGTTTAAGCTGATCTTGTGCGATTTCCGATAGATTCACACGACTTTTCGTAACATTTATATTTAAAATATCATCAGCATCACTATTGATTAGCAGTCTGCCACGAAAAGCATACAAATCTTGGTCTTGCGGAACAAAATCTAGCCTATCCGCCCACGAAATCAATCTCCAGTTACGATAAATGTAGAAACCGTAATTTCCTGCTGCAATCAAATAGCGGTCGCGGCAACTCTTTCGGCTCATTAGACCTTTACGTTCTACACTCGGTGGATGTGGCAGTTGTGTTATTTCTACTTGTGCCCATGTGCTTCCGGTAGTATCAAGTTGAATTGCCTGTGATCTTGTAATCCATTTTGGGTTAAGACCATCCCAATGATGCTCGTCCAAATCACCATTATCAGTGTCAATTTCATCTATAAACAAAGGATCCACCGGTAGGACATCACTATCATCAATTTTCAACGAGAGACGTTTCACCCCATCAACCATACCTCTTAAATAGTAGTAGTAAATCACACCAGCTCTATCCTGTAATCCGCGGATAATCTCAGACGTCGACGGTAGGGCCTCATGAAATAACTTGGTGATACGAATTACAGTGCCAGATTTCCCGTCAGTACAAGCGTCTAATTCCTTTAGATCTTCGTCTGTCGGATCAGTCAAATTGTAAACATATTTTCCCTTTTCAACAATTAAATCCTGATCTAACACGACTTTGCAAACATTATCTAAATCATTCTCAGAGCGTGATACTACTTCTAACTGTTTTCCTAACGATGCAGCAGCTGACTTCAAACCCATACCGAACTTTGAAAACGTTTTTGCATGATATAGTTGTGCTGAAGAACCTAAGGTAAGCGCGTTATCTAACCCCTTCTCGTCCATACCGCACCCGTTATCTACAATGACCAGCGATTTTAAGATTGCTCGTGGTCTCCCACGCTGTCCTTCCGTTCGTTTTTCGCTTTCTGTATTCACTTTGATTACGATAGATGTCGCGCTGGCTGATACTGAATTATCTACAATATCCAAAATAGCAGATACCGGGTCGTATCCGATGCGCCCTAACGCTTGAAGTACACGTCCTGCATCCCATGTTCCTTCTTTTATGCTCATCTTTTTCCTCTATTGTTGTAAAGATGAGGCTATTGCTTCTAGCCTCCGAAGTATCTATCAACGGGCTTTTGGAAATTTCTACTGTCACAAATCACAAATCAGACACGGCTCTTCATCGTCCTCATCATCAAGGACATCACCAAAGATTTCAAGCAGCCGACGATTCGGTTGGGCTTCCTTTTCCCGCGCCATCGCTTTCGCATAGTTTTCCTCAACTTGCCGTACCCGTTCAGGATCAGACAATTCCTCTAAACTTTCGCTTTGGCTCCAGGTGTACCGCTCGCCTGTCTCTTTATCGAATTTCTCGTAATCCTTGGCGAGTTTAAAGAGGTCGGGGTGGTTCTTCTTCAACCCGATCCACTCCGCTTTGCGTTGGTAGAAACAGAAGTAGCACCCGGAACGGGTTCGCCACTGGTAATACTCCGGTAAGCCGAGCCCGCTCTCCTCCAAAATCCGATAGACATCGCGCTCGGTGATGCCATCCTCTTTGAACGGATACTTGGGTTCTATATTTCGTGCTTCAACGTTCTTGAGGGGTTTATAGCCGACGCGATCCTCGTCGGCGCGGATAGCGATGTAGTTGTACGCTTTATCCTCACCGACAAAATCCTCGAAGGGTTTGATTTTGAGGAGGCGGGTGCACCAGCGAACTTGAGATGACGGTAGCAACCCACCGAAAACTGAAAGCCAGTGGTCAAATTCACGATCAGCGTTTAAGCGTTCAATTTTTTTGCCCAGAAAGGCTTCCAACCGATCGAGGAATTCATACGTCTCCGGCAACTCTTTGCCCGTATCGCAGAAGGCGTATTCCATCTCCGGCACTTTGTCCCGCATGTAAATCGCGAGTGCGGAACTATCTTTGCCGCCGGAAAGACCGAGGATATGGCGTATTTGTTGTCCCATGGTATCCCCCTATTTTCTTTTGTAAGATGTGCTTCCCTGTTGCTAACAGAATTGATGAAGTGCCAATGTTACCACGTTTCACCAGAGCGGTTGTTTACAAACAACCGACTTATTAACCTTTAGCGCTAGTTTTAGTGAGAAAGTTTTTTAGATCGTTCAAGAGTTCATTAGTTGGTTGATTCATTCTTCTTATGTTGCACTCTTCGGCTACACATGTCGCCCCGCTGGGGCTGAATGAATCAATGAAGCAATGATTTTTACGTTTCACGCATCACGTTTCACGTTATCAACAGCTGCAAACTAGTGCTCTGTCAAATAAATCATTGGTGAATTCTGAAAATAAATAGACACTTTCGCCCACCATGTCCTGTCCCGCCTGTCCCGATGTAATCGGGGACTCGTCGGTTCCGATTGCATCGAGAATCCCGAGAATCGAGAGATGCGGTGCGGTTACAAACCGCACCTACCGGGGTGATAGTCCGGATTTTCCCATCCGCGCCGGTACAGAGTGTTCAAGTAATTCTAAAGTTCACCAATGATAAGGCACTCACCGCTCGGCTCCGACTTCGCCGAGAGTCCAAGACTTGGATAGCCATAGCCAAGCCGCTTTGTGGAGGAAGTGTCTAAAGGAGGATTTTGTACCATCCCGATAAAATCGGGATGATCCGAGGACGCAAACTAACAGTTTGCGCTACATTTATCTGACAATGTAATAACATCATTGGTTATTAAGCGGTAGCCACATCAATAAACGCTGCCGTTGACGATGGCAGCGGCACAACAACACCGTCTTCTTGCAGACCGTCGATATGAAATTGGATCGCTTCTGTAATCAATCCGCGCACTTCTTCCATTGTCTCGCCTATCGCAACGCAGCCGGGCAGGTCGGGTACATAGGCGCCGCAACTGTTTGTATCTTTTTCAAAAACGACGAGATATTGCATAACCTTTGGTGCTAGTGGGAAAGTCGTTTCCATATTGTTCAGGTTGAAAATTCCGATTTATCGGGGAGTCCATTGGTTCATTATAGTAGATCTTAGAATTAATGGAACACTCCAAACCGAACCGTATATCGCCCCCATGCCCAGTAGGGGCGGTTTCTAAACGAACCGCACTCAATCTAACCCGGTAGGCGCTGTTTCCAACTGCGCCGCACTCAATCTAACCCGGTAGGCGCTGTTTCTCCCGACAGGTCGGGATCCCGATTTATCGGGACGCGCCTATGCAGCGCATACCATACACGAGGAGCGAAAGCGTCTATCTGTTTTTAGGATTTACTATAATTGGACACTGTAAACGAGCAAGGGCAGCAATTTAGCTCACGGAGTTACGGCACACGGAGTGTGCCTACTACCTTTACCGTTTATAGGATATTTGTTTATCCGTGTACTATAGACATGTCGCCCCTCCCCGCTAAGATCGGGATTCAAAGCAACTAGGGCTAAATGAACCAATGAAGCAATGATAGCACAAATTCTACCGTTAATCTCAGTACTCAATAGCTTTCGATTAATGGGAGGAGGTCCAAGGTCATAATTATTATAGATTTTACCACACAATTGTTTCGTTAGGTAGAAAATATTCGTATACAATTAAAAAAGCATCGTCAAGCCAATCCCTATCCCATCAGATTGCTTCGCTTCGATCATCAGCGCAGATATTAGGGCGTGTTGACATTTTGATGTTGCTAATTCGGCAAATGCTGTAATCATCGGGCAAGCTGCCATAAGTAGCGCAAACTGTTAGTTTGCGTCTTCAGATCACAATCTAACAGATCGTGGTACAAAAGAATACTTTGTTGGGTTTCACTCTATCTATAAGGAGGTGTTGTTGAATGACCGAGCCCCTATTAGATTTGATAGGGATTCCCGTTTAATCGTTCAACCCAACCTACGGACCGGTAAATGTCAACAGAACCTAGTAACAGACAGCCTATAAAGCGGAGAAGGTAACACATCCAGCTTATCTTGTCAAGCACTGCTCCCGGCTTCCCTCCGTACATTTTCCAAACTATTTTGAACAGCTAGATAGCAATTGATGTTAAGATAATCCGCATAAGAAACCTACCAGTAATTATTACTAGGGCTAATTCAACCAAACGACACACATACCTTCGCAGAGGATAACCGCTTATGAGATGGGTGAATGTTCAGGAGATCTATGCTGATGGCAAACACAACGCTTGGCCCGACATGTGTCGGTGGCGGGACAGATATTACGTTATATTTAACTCCGGTGGGGTGGGTCATGCAAACGGTCACGCTATTTGCCTCCTATCTTCAGCCGATGGTGAGCGGTGGGAGAAGGTGATTGAGCAGCCTTCAATGGAGTGGACCGTATCAACTAATGCCACACGCGGTGCGCTGTGTCCTAAACTGTTGCCGACCGATGATCGGCTTATTGTGATGTTCTACTACTACGCGCCCGGAGATACCGACGTATCGGCTGAACAGCAGCAGCATCTTAGGAACCGATGGTTGGAGTTCAACGGCTCTGAGCAGAGTTTCGAGCGTTGGATTGGGCATCACGATGTATCGTTTCGGACGGGGCTCACATTTACGGAAGACGGTCATACCTTCTCCGCACCGCAGCCGTTGTTTGACACCAGTTGGCGTGTCTGGCGGCCGCATACATTCGACGGTCGGCACTATGTTATCGGTTTCCGATGCCATGGCCAATCTTGGGAAATCAGCCCGGAGTTAGAGCGCATGATTCCGGTTGCGGATTCGATTGAAATGTTTGAAAGCGCGTCCCTGTTTGCTTCTGAAGATGGGCTTCAATGGTCGTGGGTCAGCGATATCGGCGTTGATGATAACGACGAGCCGGATTTTGACTTCACGACGGAAGGTCGCTTGTTAGCCGTCAGTCGAACCGGTGCATCATTGAGTGAAGATCGCCCTGCTATGGCGTACGTGAGCGATCCGCCCTACACAGACTGGCGAAGATTGACCTTGAGCGCACCGTTGAACTCTCCCGCGGTCCGGCGTGTAGGCGATCAATGGGTGGTCGCTGGTCGTGCGTTGGTCCCAGGATCCGAGAGACCCGCTCGCTTTGCTCCTGACACAGCGTTCGACGCGTATGGTCCCACCCGCTTATGGCTACTCGATGACCAGAGCGGCACACTGACGGAAGGTGCCACATTGCCGAGTTGGGGTGACAGCGCCTATCCGGGGATTGAGGTGACGGACGAAGGGGACCTGTTAGTTGTCTACTATTCGTGTTCTGAGACAATTGACGCCAATCTCCTGATGGGACCGGGACCGTTACCGGGCAAATACGCCCCGACCTCGATTTATCTCGCCCGCGTGGTTATGGAGTGAACCGACGCCGATTTTCTTGCCTCGATTGACGATACCGTGCTATTATCACGCAAGTTGCTAGTTGATAATCCAAGCACCGGAAACTTGTGCAATCGTCGGGAATTGGAATTCCCTCCTACAAAAAACATACGGTAGGAGCGATCTCCGAATCGCGACTAGCTTGACTATGGCTAACTAGCAACTTAGGTTATTATCACGCAAGTTGGGGATCCGAGCCCTTTGTTCGCGTATCAGATAGTGGACCTTAGAATTAATGAGACACTCCAAATCCCGATTTATCGAGTCCCGTTCCGAGGATCCCGATGAATCGGGAGATGCTCCCCGATTGCATCGGGGCAAGCTGAGTCGGCACCGGTGCGGGGAGAAACCGAACCTACCGTTCTCCCGTTTGGTAGGCACTGTTTCTCCCGACCTGTCGGGATCCCGATTTTTCGGGACGTGCCTATGCCGTGCGGTTAGAAACCGCACCTACTAGGCATGGGGGCGATGCGGTGCGGTGAGAAACCGCACCTACCGGGGGGCACATGTCGCCCCGCTGGGGCCAATAAAAAAAGGCTTATATAAAAAGAAAGTGCAAAACGCGAATCGAAATCGTAGGGGCGGGGTCTCCCCGCCCGTGGCACATCCCGATTTATCGGGGCAGTAAGGGTCCGATAAATCGAGACCAGGGTTGGGTAATCCAACCCCCCTGGTCTCGGAACGGACTACGAAGATTCGGTTGCTTATGTAGTCCTAACTATATCAGGAGGAAAACGGTGCCAAGGTATGAACTGGATGGACAGGTAGCAATTGTAACGGGTGCCGGCCGCGGGATTGGCAGAGCGACGGCTTTACGGTTGGCTCGTGAAGGGGCAAATGTCACGGTTGCGGATATCGATGAAGCGAATGCAAAAGGGGTTGCCGAAGAGATCGAATCAGCCGCCGGAACCGCCTACGCTATCACCGTGGACGTAACAGACAAAGCCGACAGTGAGCGGATGGTGTCCGAAACGGTTGAACGGTTTGGCAGGTTGGACATTCTGGTCAACAACGCGGGTATCGCAGTTATTGCGTCGCTGATGGACACGGACGAGGCGGCATGGGATGCGCTGATGAACGTGAACGCAAAGGGTGTGTTACTCTGTTCTCAGGCGGCGGCACGGCAGATGATCACTCAGGGTGACGGGGGGCGTATCATCAACAACGCGTCCGGCGCGGGTAAGATCGCGCCCGGCAGAACCACACCACTTGGCGCCTATGCTGCCAGCAAACACGCTGTCGTCGCGCTCACCAAACAGTTCGGGTTGGAGTTGTCATCGCACGGGATTCTGGTCAACTGCGTGTGTCCGGGCATTGTGGATACGTCGATGTGGGAACTGATTGACCGTGAAGTCGCACGGTTGGAAGGGGCACCGGTCGGTTCGGTGAAAGAGCGGGCAGCGGCTGGCATCCCTGTCGGACGGATTCAGCAACCGGAAGATGTCGCCAACCTGATTGCCTATCTCACGTCATCGGACGCAAGCTACATCACAGCACAAGCCCTTAATGTATCAGGTGGAATGTTACCGTATTAACCATTCCCTGTGATCCCGTCAGGACGATATAGGTTCATTTATGGTAGGTTTACGCAAGTTGCGGGTTATAGTACGTAGGTTGGGTTGAACAAAGTTGAGAAATCCGATTCAGGCACCTCAAACACCTATCAAACTAGATGCTCTGTAGGCAATATCAAGGAGATAGTGAAACCCAACTTCATACCCCCACGTTCCTGAATACCTGCTAAGAAAAGCGTTGAGTTTCACTCCGATTTTTGAGATTTGAATAAGAATCGCGCATCGGCATTGAGTTATCACGGCTCTTATTTTTTTCTGTTTCCGTTCAACCCAACCTACTTGTTATCCACAGTAGTAGGCAAGCATTATCGCCCCATCGCCCCGATTTATCGGGACGGAGTATGCCTACTACTATGTAGGCTACTAGCAACTTAGGTTAGGTTTTAGAATTACTTACTTCTGGTCGAAGCTACGGCGAGGCACAATGTCCCGCCTACAGATTTGGGTCATCCCGAAATTGGTCAAAAAGCAGAAAACTTGATAGCCCTAAGGACGATGGAAAAGTTCTTGCCCTCACGCTCGAAATCGGTTATCCTTTTTGCAGGGTTCGACTATTCGCTAATCCGCCCGTTTTCAGAGGAGAGGACATGACGGAACATACATTCCCCTTAATCGAAGTATCCGGCGATGCGTATCAGATGGGTTATGAGCACGGGACGCAAGCAAAAGATCTCATCCAAAAGTACCTGCTATGGATTGACAGACTGACAGGTAAACCGAGAGAGCTCCTGTGTCAGAACGCGATGGCTTTTCTGCCCATGATGGAGAAACTTAGCTCCGCCTTTGTGGAGGAGATTCGAGGACTCTCCGACGGGGCGGATATCAGTTTTGAAGAGGCGGTGCTGTGTCAGGCACGCGCTGAAGCGGCTCGCGTGCATGAAGGGGGATGTACAGCGTTTGCGCTCACCGGTTCAGCTACAGCCGATGGTCTACCGTTGGCAGGTCAAAACCAAGATCTGGAAACGGAATATGCGGACGTGGCGATTCTGCTTCACGTCAAGCCGACCGATAGTCGCCCCAGAGCCTTGATATTTACCTTTGCCGGACAGCTTGGCTATTCAGGCATGAACCAACACGGTTTAGCCCACTTCGCCAACGCGCTCTACGATTTTGAATGGTGTTTGGGCATTCCCCACTACCCCCTCAAGCGCGTCATGCTTGAACAGGAGAACATCAAGGGGTGTATTAACCTTTTGCAAGCGCATCGGACCTGCTCAGCGGCAAATGCAGTGATTTGTGATGGCGAGGGCAACATCGGTGACGTGGAAGTCCGCCCTGAAGGGATCGCGCCCTTTGAGGATGAACATTCCGACTGTCGTCTGCACACCAACCACTACCTGACCTCCCCGTTTGCGGATTACGAGACCCATTCCCTGCCGGACTCCTGCCCCCGACTTGATCGCATCCGAGTGCTCATTCGGGAGCATTGGGGTAAGATTACGGTAGACACCTTGAAACATATCCTTGCAGACCACCACGGCGATCCGGGCGGCATCTGTCGGCATGGGGAACAGAATATGCACTCAATTTCCGGCTATATCGCCGAACCGGCAGAGAACGTGCTGCACGTCCGTCGCGGGCACGGCTGTATAGGCACTTGGCAAACCTATTCGGTATAGGCTGACGACACTCGCGGCGCTTTTCTTGGGGGAGATAGAAAATGCAACTTGAAGGCAAAACAGCGATTATTACAGGAGCGGCGGGCGGTATTGGTCGCGCCACAGTGCGTCGATTCGCGGGTGAGGGCGCCCAGGTTGTGGCTGCCGACATTCAGGGGGAAGGTGCCGAGGAGACAGCCCATATTGTAGGCGCGGATTATCCCGATGCAGTTATCGCACACACTGTTGATGTCAGTCGAGGCGATCAGGTGGAACGGCTTATCTCTGAAACGGTCTCACATTTTGGGAAACTGGATGTCATCTTCAGCAACGCCGCCATTATGCGCGACGGTTCGGTGGTAGATTTGCCTGAAGCGGACTGGGACGCGCTTTTTGATGCCAACGTTAAAGGGGCATTTCTCTGCGGGAAGTACGGTATCCCCGCCATGCGTCAAAGCGGTGGCGGATCGTTTATCATCACCGCATCGGTGAACAGCTTCTACGCCGAGTCAGATATCGCGGGTTATTGCGCGACCAAAGGGGCTGTCCTGCAACTCACGCGGGCAATGGCAATCGACCACGGACCGGAAGGGGTACGTGTCAACTGTATCTGTCCCGGCTGGATTGAGACGGCGATGTCGCAGCCATTCTTAGAGGAAAACCCGGAAGGCCGAGCGTTCGCAGGTACAATCGCTCCGATGGGCCGGATAGGTCAACCCGACGATGTGGCGGGGGTAGCGCTGTTCCTTGCAAGTGATGCGTCCCGGTTTGTTACCGGAGCGGCTTACACCGTAGATGGCGGTTGGACAGCGGGTATGACAAAAGCCCTCGCACTGATTTAGAACGCCCCTGATTCAATGTAAGGAGTAAACATAATTGACCAAATATCCGACTCAGAAAACAGTTAAGCGGATCGCCATTAGCAGTATCTCAATGGCGGCAATTGCCCTTGTTGCACGTCTGATAATACCTCAACCTGGCGGTTCCGGGTGGTTAGCAACTCACTTGACGAGTATCAGCCCTGTAGAGGTGGCAGAGTATTGGGCATGGGTAAAATGGTTTGAATGGCCATGGTTTTACTGGCCGGTCTATAAGCTTGGTGCAGCGAATGATGGTTTTAGTTTTATAATTGCGCTGGCCACGCTAGGCACCGGCATCTTTGCCTATTGGTTCTTTTTCTTCAAGAAAAAAGAGCGTACTGATGATTTGGATAGTCTCCATTAAATAGGCGTTCACCACACTGAATTGCAATTCAAAACTCATCGGTATCGTGTTGACCGCAGTAATATCCAGCAAGGATCTCAAGCCTAATTGGACATACAGATCAGGCACTATATGAACTGATTGGTGACGGTCTCAATCTGGAGACATCTCAAGACGCACGTGAAAGTTCATAGGTGGGATATTCTGAAGGAGTTGTGAGCGTTCACAATCACCTAGAACCTTGAGTATCGGCAACTTCTAATTATTGACAATATTAGTGAGGCACTCGGTCATGCCCTTATCTTTTGTACTATTTTCGTTGCTGAAAGAGGATGCCATAAATGAGCAGAAGACGTAACGACGATGATGGACTTATCCTTGTCGGAATTGGTATTGGTATTGTTATTGCTGTTGTCGCAGGAGTTTGGGTTATTGTTTTCGGGATTGTCGTTTTACCCATCTATACTGTCCTCGGCTTATATGCCGGACTGAAGTCTATGGCTGCAATCACGTTTATTACACTGGATAGAGTATTTTACCCCGGATTTGATGCACCAGTTGTTGTGGTTTGGGCTTTCTGGGGCCTTGTGGGTGGTGCAGCAATTCAAGGGTGCCGGGAAATGAAGATCTACGGGCGAAAAGCATTGATTGGCACTTCACTAGAGCGATCAACATGGTCGCGACGGTTCTGGTTATGGCGAAAAGAGATAGCCGCGTTGATTGGCCTTTCACCTGTGTTCTTATTGCTCCTTGTGAACTTAATCAAAACTTTGATAAACTAGATGCTGAAGATGTTTTCAAAACCAACAAAAGGATATTATGACAAATCGATTTTTAATATACCTAACCCCGTGGAGTCTATATACGACCGATTGTACGAGTGATACAACGAGAAAAATCAAAGTTAATTCAGCACCGGAAACTAATAATCAGTAGAAAGGAAAGCAATGATGGCAAATGCCCCAAAAGATTTATCGACGCAAGATTACCGTAAAATTGATCAGGCACACGCGTGGCATCCGCTCTTTCAACATCAGCTTTTAGATCAGTCGGATCTCCTCGTCTTTGAAAAAGCTAACGGAACGACGATTGTCGACGCGGACGGGAACGAATATTTGGACGCTTACTCGGCACTCTGGAATGTCAATGTCGGCTATGGTCGGCAGGAGATCGCCGATGCTGTTTATGAGCAGATCCAGAAGTTGCCGTATTACCCGCACGCACAGATTAACATCCCTGCTACACTTCTGGCTGAAAAACTCACGGCACTTTTGCCGGGCAATCTGAACCACGTCTACTTCTGCAACAGCGGCTCGGAAGCCAACGAAACTGCGATAAAGATGGCGAGGCAATACGGTCGGCAGAAGTACCCCGGCGAGAATCGTTACAAGATTATCAGCCGCTATCGCGGGTATCACGGTTTCACATACGGAGCAATGTCAGCAACGGGTCAAACCCGTCGTCGAAAAGCGTTTGAGCCGCTTGTTCCGGGTTTTCACCATGTCCAGCCCCCTTACACCTATCGATATGGTCAGGGCTGCAGCGAAGCCGATTTCGGTATCGCCTGTGCCAATGAGATTGAAAAGGTGGTTCAGTGGGAAGGGGTAGAGACAGTTGTCGGGGTGATTGCTGAACCGATCATCGGTGGTGGTGGGGTACTGGTGCCGCCGGACAGCTATCTGCCAAGGGTCAGGGAGATCTGTGATAAATATGGACTGTTGCTAATCGCCGACGAAGTGATCACTGGCTTTGGCAGGACAGGGAAGATGTTCGGATGCGAACATTGGGATGTGGAACCAGATATCATCACCCTCGCCAAGGGCTTGACCAGCGGTTACATCCCGATGGGGGCATGTGTGGCAAGCGATACTGTCTTTGAGGAATTTCTCGGTGAACCGGAAGACAATCGAGAGTTTGCACAAGTCTGCACTTACGGCGGGCACCCCGTCGCATGTGCAGCAGGATTAGCAAACTTGCAGATCCTCACGGAGGAACGACTGGCAGAAAACGCTGAACGCGTCGGTGCCTACCTCCTCAAGAATCTGAAGACGCTGGAAAGTATGCAAATTGTCGGAGATGTCAGAGGAAAAGGGCTGATGATTGGTGTTGAACTGGTCAGCGATAGCGAAGGAACACAACTGGATACCGCGACGACAAAAGCGATCTGTGCGGAACTCTTGAAGCGAGGCATCATCGTTGGGCGGATTGGGCAGACTGTGGATGAGCCAGAGAATATCATCTTCTTCGCACCGCCGTTGATCCTGACGATTCCCGAAGCGGATCGGATTTTTGAGACCCTTGGGGACGTGTTGACAAACTTTGGCTAACGGCAAAGGAAAGCGCGAAACAGAAATAGAAACCGAGTTTTTGGCAAGTTCGGGCGGGGTTCCCCCGCCCCTACGTTTTCTATTGAACTATGGGCAAGGTGTGGAATGGCTCACATTACCAAGCGAGAACTTGAGAACCTCTGCGAAACCCTATACGCTGTGGATGCTGATATTCGGGACATCGTGATGTTCGGATCCTTCGTCTATGCCCCCTCTCTGGCGCGGGACATAGATCTGGTCGTTACAACAACCAAGCGGAAGGATTACGGCGTTTATCTCGATGCCGTGGCAGATTTCCCGATCAATGTGGATGTGATAGCGCGACAACCGGGAGAGAAAATCGGTGACCGCATCGCTTGGGGCATAAAAGCCGTCGGGCAAGTTCTCGCGGGTGATGGAAAAACGATAGAGGAGGTGATGGAGGTGCCTGCACCAACTTTTGAGAATGTTCGACAGTTGTTCATTAGGGCAGATGAAAACTGGGAGATTGCCAAACAAGAACAGAATCCTTTTCTAAGGGATGACAAATATCGGGATACCTTCAATAAACTGTTTGATGTCGCCCGTAATGCTGCTATGGCTTACCTCAACAGCGAACAAACGAGATGGGGACAGTTGCGCCGTGCATTGCCTCAACCCTTCTCGGAACGATTTAGAGAAATTATTGATACCCTCCACATCAACTATGGCTATGATGGCGAGTATCCTGAAGATGACGTTGACGAAGAATTCCAGCGGTATCGAGATATAGTAAAGCAGTTTGTGGACGATCTGGAACAAGCGGCATCAGAAGATTCCATTTGACAGCAGGAAGAATACCATGAAAGACCTACTACAAATCAACAATCGAAAACCAACGCAGCAGGTGGAGGTCGGAAACATATCGATCGGTAATGGTAACCCGATCTCGATTCAAACGATGACCACCACGCTGACCCACGATATTGACGCCACGCTGCGCCAAACCGAGCGGTGTGTGGCAGCCGGTGCACAGATTGTACGGGTTGCCGTGCCTGAAGAAAGAGATGCGAAAGCGTTACCTGAACTGGTCAAACGTGCCCCTGTGCCGATTGTCGCAGACATCCATTTCAATTACCGATATGCGTTGGCAGCCGTCGACGCCGGCGTTGCGAAAGTGCGAATCAACCCCGGCAACATCGGGGTTGAAGAACGGATCGCACAGGTGCTCTCCGCTGCTAAAGCTGCGCGTATTCCGATCCGTATTGGCGTCAACGAAG
The DNA here is from genome assembly GCA_965204355.1 of Candidatus Poribacteria bacterium. Taxonomy (GTDB): domain Bacteria; phylum Poribacteria; class WGA-4E; order WGA-4E; family PCPOR2b; genus PCPOR2b. Next base: position 3,111,203 of record OZ241983.1, on the reverse strand, counting down.
GGTCACTCGAAAAAGATCTATTGGATAAGTATCCCTCACCGACCGCCGATGCGCTTGTTGAAAGCGCAATGCGCCATGTCAACATCTGCGAAGACCACGACTTTACGGACGTTATCATCTCTGTGAAATCCAGCGAACCGCTCCGGATGATCGAGGCGAATCGGCTGCTTTCCGCCAAGGTCCGGTATCCCCTCCATCTCGGTGTAACAGAGGCGGGCACACCCCGCCGGGCGCACGTCAAGTCCACAATCGGTATTGGCACACTGCTGATGGAAGGCATTGGGGATACAATCCGTATCTCGATCACCGGTGATCCAGCGGAGGAGGTTCTGACAGCGAAAGAGTTGCTCCGTACACTTGGTTTGGCGGATAATCTCCTTGATGTGGTCTCCTGCCCGTTCTGTGGACGGGGCGATGCGGAGGCGGATTACGAAGGTATCGTTGCTGTCGCTGAAGAATTGTTGGAAAAGCACAATATCAGAATCCCGGTCGCTGTCATGGGCTGTGAGGTGAATGGACCGGGCGAAACTCGAAACGCAGAGGTTGGGATTCACTTGGGCGGTAAGGAACTTGCCGTGCTGAAGGTTCGTGGGGAGAAGGTCAGAACATTTCGAGGCAAGACTGAAGTCAACCCACAGTTTTTGGCGAGCGCACTCCTTGAGGCTGCTCAACAGGTACAGAATGAAGCGGGGAGCGAGTAGATGGCTGAAACAGGTGGAAAAATCTTGGTCCGTAAAACGGAGGCGATAACCACAATCCGACTGAACCGACCCGATAAACTGAACGCTGTTGACCGTGAAATGCTGGATACGCTTGATACGGTGGTAAACCATTTGCATCAGGACGAATCGGTGCGCGTTGTTGTGCTGGAGGGCAGCGGAGAGCGTGCCTTCTGTGTCGGCGCGGATCTTAACCAGATTGCAACTTTTGACTCGGCTGACATCCGCAAATGGGTCAATGATGGGAATCGTGTGCTCAGTCGGCTCGCCAATCTTCCGGTTCCGGTGATCGCATCGATCCACGGCTACGCGGTTGGCGGCGGGCTCGAATTCGCGCTGGCGTGTGATCTGCGGATTGTGTCGGACGATTCAAGCTTCGGTCTGCCGGAGATTACGCACGGCTGGTTTCCGGGCTGGGGTGGCACCCATCGCCTGCTGAACGTCATCGGCGAATCAAAAGCGAAAGAGCTGGTATTTCTCGGTGAGCGGATTGACGCCCAAACTGCACACGGTTTGGGCGTGGTGAATCGTGTCGTCCCGAGGGACAATTTAGCGGCTGCAGTACAGGAGATTGCTCAATCGCTGGCACAGAAAAGCCCGGTCGCTGTGAAAGCCGCCAAAGCAGCATTAACGCGAAACCCTATGCCGGAAAACGGGTATGAAATTTCCTACGAAGCGTTAGCGTTATCGACCTGTTTCACAACGCCGGAGGTTCAAGAAGGATTAGAAGTGTTTTTGAGCCGAAAGCGTAACACATGAAGAGATCGTACCACAGAAGCCGTAGGGGCGGGGTTCCCCCGCCCGTACTTGCCAAAAACCCGATTTCTCTCCGCACCTACCGGGCTCCCATTTGGTAGGCGCTGTTTCTAACTGCGCCGTTTCAACCCACGCGCCTATGTGGTCCGGTTGGAAATCGCAGCTACTGGATTGGACTGCATTCGGTGCGGTTGCAAACCGCACCTACCGGGGCTAGGGGAAAATATGGAATTACCGAATTATTTTTTTTAACTTCATACAGTTTGCGCTACATTTATCTGACAATGTACTAGGTTCTGTTGACATTTACCGGTCCGTAGGTTGGGTTGAACGATTAAACGGGAATCCCTATCAAATCTAATAGGGGCTCGGTCATTCAACAACACCTCCTTATAGATAGAGTGAAACCCAACAAAGTATTCTTTTGTACCACGATCTGTTAGATTGTCATCTGAAGACGCAAACTAACAGTTTGCGCTACATGTGGCAGCTTGCCCGATGATTACAGCGTTTGCCGAATTAGCAACATCAAAATGTCAACACGCCCTAGCAACTTAGGTCATATTAGTCAAAAAGGAATCAACCCCATGGCAAGTGAGTTCCTTGTGGACGGAGATCTATTTGTCGAAGTAGTAGACAACACCGACGGCGGCGGCATCCCATCCAAACGCCTCAGCACACTCAGCCAAGCACATCGGGACGGCACCTTTGATAACACTGCTTTCCCGTTCGAGCGTTCCAACGGTTATAACGGTGTGCGTCAACTGTACAGTCGGAAAGGACCTCAGGAAAATATCTTTCGGTCCGGCTGGGGCAGCAGCCTCAATTTTGAATTTGTTTTCAACGTTGCAGGCGCAGCGATGACACCCCGTTGGCTTGACGGAAAAAATGGAAGTCCACCGACACCGAGCCGATTGACTCGGCTGACTGATAATTCGGTTCGCTTGGAGACGTTTGTTCCCGAACCTCACCGCGTTGACGTGGGCACCACCTTTACGCTCGTCCCGCCCCATTACATCGACTGGGACACAACGATTGTGGTACGATCCAACGGTTTCGATGAAGATTGGCTGGGGCTGTTCTGGGCAAGCTACATTCATGCGCCTGAAAACAAGACGACCTACTTTCGGGGCAATCGCAACAAAAGTTCTTCGTTGGAATGGATTGAATCATTGGAAGAACACCCACCTAATCCGCGTGTGTTTGCCAGTGAAATAGATCCTCTACTTCCAACGGAGCCCGACCCCAACGGCAGACTGTTTCACAATATCCGCCCAACCCGCTATGCTGCTCCCATGTTTTACGGACGCTGGCGTAACATGATGCTGGAGATGATGTTCAAGCACGAGGACAATTTGCGCTTTGCCATCCAGCCAACGGGCGGTGGCTTAAATAACCCGGCATGGGATTTTGCGTTGGTTATCAGGAATTGCGAGGTGTTAAAGCCGTATCATTTTAGTGGTCGCGTTGTCTTCAAACCCTTTGTCAGCCCTGAAGATGCGTGGAGTGAGTATCAGGGTTGGGTCGAAACAAACCCATAGCCTGTGTCCGAGAATCGTCCGATCCCGCTTGAAAGGAATTTTGATAAATGTCCAGCAATCGTTCAAATGTTCTTCATACCGAATGGCGAAACCTCATCGAAAACCTCAACGCCCCTGCTGAGGACCGGGGGGCTTCCTTTTTCCGAAAAGCTGTATCGCGGTTGGAATCACTCTGGGAAGAACGGGTCACGAACCCGGAGGAGGACGCATCGGCAGCGTTGCTATCCGCGTTGGCACAGGCGTTGACGGTCTATTCCACTACTACCTCAGTAACGAAAGCATTCGTCCATCTACTGCCGGAGGTGCTCCGGGTCTCCCAAAGTCCGTTCGGCTTCCTCGCAGAGGTCCGTTATAGCGCGATGAACAAACCCTACCTATACTCACATGCGGTGACGGACATCTACAAACCCGGTTTCGGCTTGTACGATATCGTCACCGATCTCCAGTTCCATAATCTTGACACGTTGAACGGGGCAATCATGACAGGTCGGCGCCCAGTGTTGACCAATGACCCACCCAATGATCCACGTAGTGGTGGTCTCCCCTTCGGTCACGCGGGTCTTGAGGCGTTTCTCGGACTGCCCTTTCTCGTGGACGACGACTTGGTCGGTGCCACTTCGCTGGGCGATCGCGCGGGTGGTTACTCGGAACGGGAGGTGGAATTGCTCGCGCCGTTATGCGAGATTGGCGGTTTGATGATCGCCGCCGACCGCAATAGGTAGGTTCTGTTGACAGGTGTATAGCACTGTAGGGCACACCGCACCTTGGGTTGAAAAACAAAAAAGGAGAATGACCAATGAAGCGTTACCTCGCTGCAGCCCTGTTTCTCTTAATCTTCGGAGGATTGCTTACCTACATATTCCGCGATGGGAATACAGACGGTGCCAGTGTAACTCGGATGGGTATCGCCTTTATCCTATTGGGAGCTATCGCACTTTTTGACGGAAGATTGCTGCCTCGCCTCGGAGTCTTTGTAAAGGCTATGATGCTCCTAATCGCTTGGGGGTTGTGGGCTTATAGCGATTTTATGAATGGAAATATAGGAAGTGCACTCATACTAGGCATCGCGTTGACTGTAGTGGGAATCCTGATGCTATCTCAGGACATGCCGCGAAATGAATTCAAGCCAAAACCCCCTGTATAGCCGAACAACTGTTTCGTTTGATTATCCGTATCCTCTGTGTAATCCGCTGAATCCGTGATTCAGACAATAATTGGCATGTTCCCCACCTTATATAACACCTCCCACGGCTCGCAGCCATAGGGAGGTTTTTTATTGATCCGCGATCAGGTGTTTGACTCTCTGACCGTTTTATGATAACCTAAGTTGCCACTTTAGAGTGGGAGGCTACGGCATACGGAGTATGCCTGCTACTTTACAGAAAGGAATCATTCCCGATGAAATACATCATGTTCACGAAACACCTGGAAGGTTTAGATGTCGCAGACATTATCAGTGCCCTGAAATCAGTCGGTGTGGAGGGCGCGGACCTGTGCGTGCGTCCCGGCTATCCGGTCAATCCCGAAAACGCCGACAAACAGCTGCCAGCGGCTGCCAAGCAATTCGCCGATGAGGGGCTGTCAATCCCGCTTGTAACGACGCCCACCAGCTTTCTGAATCCAGAAGACCCTGACGTGCAACGGGTATACGCGGCGTGTGGGGAGGCGGGGATCGCCAACCTCAAGGTCGGTTATTGGCACTGGTCGAAGGAGGATGGGGGATATTGGGCACAAGTCGATCGTATCCGCGCAGCCCTTGACGGATTTCAATCACTCTCCGCGCAACACGGTGTCCGCACCTGTCTGCACAACCATTCGGGGACCTCGATGGGGCTGAACTCCTCCGGCGTGATGAACCTTGTCAAGGGATTTGATCCGCAGCATGTCGGCGTATTTGCGGATCCCGGACACCTTTCGATTGTCGGGGAACCGATCGATATGGCGCTCGATATCGTGAAGGATTACCTCGCAGTGATGTCATTTAAGGATATGATGCGGCCACCGGGCGGCGGCACACGGGTAGTCCGAATGGGACACGGTTTTGTCGATTGGGAAACAGCGGTCAGCACCTTAACGGGGATGAACTTCGATGGCCCTGTCAGCTTCCACAGCGAATATAGCGGAGAGCCGGTGGATACCGTTATTGATCTGGCACGCATTGATGTCCGATTTATTAATAACTTGCGCGAACAGATCGGAGAATAAAGGGAGGGAACGGATGAGCCAATTTACACTCGCACTGAACACCAGCACAATTCGGCCCGCAAGTCTGATGGACAAGATTCAGATCGCCGGTGAGACGGGTTATCAAGCCATCGAACTCTGGAACGACGATCTCACCGCTTATGAAGAGGAACACGGTTCATTAGCAGACGTGAAACGTGCCCTTGACGACTATGGGCTCCCCGTCGTGACCGTTATCGCTCTACATGGGTGGTTGGACAGCACCGGCGCAGAACATCAAGAAGCGCTCGAAGAAGCGAAACGACGCATGGCGCAAGCCGCCGCCGTCGGGTCAACCTACAGCGTTGCAAGTCCACCCCGTGGAATTGCCGACCTAGAACTAGGCGGACAAAACTACCGTGAACTCCTCGAAGTGGGGCGTGAGTTTGGCGTCAAACCTGCGATGGAGTTTTTGGGGTTCGTGGAGCACATCAATCAGGTCAAGCACGCTTGGAAAGTCATGGAGATTGCCGACCACCCCGACAGTACCATCGTCCTCGATCCATTCCACATCTACCGAGGGGGCGGTGAAACCGATGATATGCGTGGAATCCCTGCGGACAAAATTGCGGTGTTCCATTTCAACGATGCGCCAGCCTCACCGCCACGCGCAGAACAGACCGACGCAGATCGCGTTTACCCCGGCGATGGCATCCTCGATCTAAAAGAGATGATCGCGGTTCTAAAAGAAGCGGACTATCAGGGCGTGATTTCGCTCGAACTGTTCAATCCCAGCTATTGGGAAGAAGATCCGCGAGAGGTGGCACGCATCGGATTGGAAAAGATGAAGGCAGCAATCGGAGAGTAATCCCGCAATATTAGTTCCAGGACTTACGCAAATGTAGCACACGGGGGTAGATTTTTGGTTTTTAACCCCCTAAATTCCCCAACTCCCCTGACAAGGGGAGAAGATAAGAGGGGTTCAGGGGAACTTATGAACGCGCTGCGCAAGTCCTAAGTTCATTAGTTCACTCGTTCATTGGTTCAGTAATGAGCCAATTCAAAATGGGGTGTAACGGTCAAGTTGAGCGCCACGAAGGAGCCGACATGACGGAAAGAGTCAAAGTTTACTTGTGTGCTATCGTATTTCTTAGCGTTCTTTGGCTTCAAGTTGCCTTCGCTGACGTAGTAGCGGAATCTAAAGAACAGCTAGCAGCGGCTACGCTCAAAGACACAGAAGTTTCTCAACTCGCAAAACAGCTTTGGGGTGCGTTTTTCTCCGCCGATGGCAGGTTCCGCCAAGAAGGTGTTTTTCGCGACGGTGCGCCGAATCGGTATCGATATCGTATCAGACTTCGGATGAGCGGTAACTTCCCGATCCATTCAAAGGTAAATCTCGGCTTCAGGATGGTCACCGGCGCGACAGATGATCCCACCACAGGCAACGTCGATCTTGACAACTATTTCTCGAAGAAAGGTTTCAACCTAGATCGACTCTTCCTCCGATACGCGCCGAGTTCGCTGTTGACGATTACAATGGGCAAGTTCGCGAATCCGTTTGAACATGTTGAGTTGGTTTTTCATAACGACGTGCAGTTAGAAGGCGCAGCGCAGCAGTTTCGCCTCAAAGATGTAGGTTTTATCGATCAGGTACAGTTAAATCTTGGACAGTTCGTTCTAGACGAGATTAAAACGAAGCCGGATACCAATCTTTTTGCAGGACAACTGTTTGTCGAGGGCTTCCATTTCAAGGGTTTATCTTTCGGCACGACGCTCTACGAATATCGGAACGAAGATAACATCGCCCAAGCGGTTGAGGAGGGCAGGTTAGGCGGCGGGGACACAAACACACGGCTCGGTGCGGGAACAGGAACATCTTCCTATCTGTCTGGATTCAGGATGATTGAAGGGCTTGCAAAGCACGAATTTGAGATTGCTGCCGTGCCTTTATGGCTTCTCGGTGCTTATGGGCAGAACCTACTCGCAGATGTCAATGATAAGGCGTATTGGGCGGAAATTGGTGTGGGACCGATACCTCGTTTGCGGGAACTAAAAGCGCTTTATCACTATGTCTGGGTTGAACGCGAATCGATGATATCGAACTACAACAACGCCGATATCTTCAACCCAAACGCACACGGACATGAACTGAAATTCGTGGTGCCGATCGAGAAGAATATCAGCGTAGAAGTGCTATATTTCATCGCCAAGGATATTATCGCATCTGACGCGAATCCGTATCAGCATAAAACGAGACTACAAATTAAGGCGAAATTTTAGCGCATCTTTCTGCTCTCATCAACCAACCAAATACAATTCACTCCTACCATAGCGTGAACGCATACTGCCAATAGGTGCGGGGAGAAACCGCACCGCCTCCCGACGAGTTCCGCTTTGCCCCGATGCCGTGTCCGAGCATCCCGAGAATCGGGACTTGTCAGGATGCTCCCCGATAGATCGGGGGCGACTTTGGAAATTTCTCAAAAGGGTAAATGTCTACATACAGCCATTACGACAATAACACCTACCTCCACAAGGTTCAGGGCAACATTCGGCAGAATTAATCTCCTTTGCGCTATTACCTTTAGAGGTGGTAGGCGTAAAAGTAAAACCCAAAACGGTGATGAGGGTTATCATTGAAAATGTAATCAAATGTTTTCCTATTTTCATGGTTCTTCCCTTTCATGGATAAAATTTAAAAGTAACGATGCGTTTATTACGCATAAATCAGCGCATAAACCGTGCCAACCCTTAATCACACCAAAAACACTCATTACAATCGACAAGTCCCATCGCACACCCTTTACAGCCACAACAATTTGCTGCCTCGCCAACAATCACATCGCTCATCCCCGCCTCCGTGTCAGTTGCGGTGAGAGCATCACCCGCCGCTTTGTTCAGATCCGTTTCTAACGCATGGTCATCAGGAATGTTCACCGTTGGTGCTGATACCGCCAACGAAGCTAAGAGTTCAATTAGAAATAATAGGGTTAAACAGAAAATTCGTTTTCGCATCATAATCTCCTTTTTTTATGGTCTAAACACACGGAGCGCATAAATCGTGCCAGCCACCAACTCAAGGGTGAGAAAAAGGAATTAACGGTGAATAAATCCCTTGAGGACAGCCTTTTCACGAAAGCACACCGTTTTTTTCAGGGGGCATAGGTTGATTTGGAATGTCGCAAAATGCAGCAGTTAGGAAAGGAATAGAGGGGAAAAAATAGGTGGAGCCTGTGATGACGCGGGATGCGGGGAAAGTGTTGCATTTTGCAGCCTGGTCGCATTATGCAGCAGCAGATTTTCTTGTATCAGATTAAATTACTTTTGTAGGTCGAGCTTTCAAGATCGATAGTTCTACTTCAAATGCGCTATAATACACTAATCGGATCAATATCCACAATCAGATCAATATTCGCAGGTGCTGTTTCGGCAACCGCGCACTGAATCAACTCACGCAGTTCCTCTACATTCTCAGATCTCAGCAGAAAATGCCACCGAAATTTATTTCGGATCTTAGCAAGCGGTGCGGGGACGGGACCTCGAATCTCAACAGTAGGGAAGCGATCCGTCTTGAAAGTGTCAAGTTGATCCAGTAGATGATTGGCGGTCTGGATAACCTCAGCCTCAACCTCCCCGCGGAGCAGGATGGTTGCGGCATGGCTCAACGGTGGGTAAAGCAGCGCCTCCCGATAGCCAATTTCTTCGCGGTAGAAACGGAGGTAGTCATGTCCCTGTGCTGCTTGGATGCTATAGTGTTCCGGCATGTAGGTCTGGACAATGACGTTGCCACCCGCCTCGCTACGACCGGATCGCCCAGCAACCTGTGTCAGTAGATTAAACGCGCGTTCGCCTGCACGAAAGTCTGGCAGATTGAGCGCGGTATCGGCAGAAATCACGCCGACAAGGGTCACGTTCGGAAAATCTAATCCTTTCGCAATCATCTGCGTTCCCACCAAAATATCAATTTCTCCGCGCTTGAAAACGTCTAAAATCTGCTGATGAGCGTCTTTGCGCGTTGTCGAATCGGCGTCCATCCGTCTGACCCTTGCTTTGGGAAACGCCTTGACAACCTCCTGCTCAACCTGCTCAGTGCCGAGACCAAAATAGCGGATGTACACGCTGCCGCATTCCGGACAGACCTGGGGGGTTGGACGCTCGTAACCGCAGTGGCGGCACTCCATCCGTTTGGTATGGAAATGGAATGTCAGTGAAATCGAGCAGTTATCGCACCGTTCAACGTAGCCACACGTTCTACAGAAGACGTGCGTGGAGAATCCACGCCGATTTAGGAATAGGATAACCTGTTGCCCCTTAGAAAGTCGTTCTTCAATCGTCTCTCGGAGCACCCTCGAAAAAATTGTGCGATTGCCTCTTTTTAACTCCTCGCGCATATCTACAATCTCGACGGGTGGCATTTCAATATTGGAAACACGGGAGGGAAGCGTTAGAGGGGAATACTGCCCCTGCTCTGCGTGATAAAAGCTCTCTAACGATGGCGTCGCACTGCCGAGAATTAACGGACAGTTGGCCAACTCCGATCGCTTCACCGCAACATCGCGTGCGTGATAGAATGGGTGCGCGGTGTCCTGCTTGTATGACGTTTCATGCTCTTCGTCGATTACAATCAGTCCGAGGTTCGGAAACGGTGCAAAGATAGCGGATCTTGGACCGACAACAATGTCCGCCGCTCCACTCTTAATCTGCTGCCACTGATCGTATCGCTCTCCATCTGAAAGATTGCTATGGAGAACGGAGACCCGCGCCCCAAAACGCCCGACAAACCGAGAAACTGTTTGAGGCGTCAGGGAAATCTCAGGCACAAGCACAATCACCTGTTTACCCCGTCCCAAGACAGAAGCCATCGCCTGCATGTAGACCTCCGTCTTGCCACTACCGGTAACGCCGTGCAGCAGGAACAGTTCCCGCCTATCCGATTCTATCGTCCCTTGGATCGCTCGTAACGCAGTCGCCTGATCTGGATTCAGGGTGAGCGGCTGCGTAGCAGCGACTGGGTCCAAGCTCATCGGATTTCGCACAATTTGGACGGATTCAAGATGGACGAACCCTTTCCCCTCAAGGGATTGCAATCCTGTTAGAGATGTGTTGGCACGTTTAGTCAACTCCGTTGTGGTCAACGTTTCATCGTCGCAGTCGAGGAGGATGCGGAGCATTTCTGCCTGTTTTGGGGCACGACTTGCCAATTTGGGGATCTGTTCCTCAATCTCTGAGACAGGCTTGGCAAGCGAAACAACCGAGATGGTTTGCGTTCTCGCTTTGGATTGGACGTTTGACCTCAGTTCGACAAGTCCCTTTTCTTGTAAAGCGGACAACGCCGGACGCAGCCTCGACACACCCCCTCCGATACGTCGTGCGATCTGGTGGAGTGATAGCGCGTCCTCCTCCCTGAGTACCGACAAAATCTCCGTTTGACGTGACTGCCGCATATTAGCAATCTGCTCATCGGTCGCCAGTGAATGCACGACCCGGTTTTGGCGGGTTCTTACCGCTGCGGGGGCAGCACAGCGCAACGCCTCGCCCCACGAAGACAGGTAATATTCCGACATCCATGTCGTCAATCTAAGCAGTTCGTCGGAGAATGTAGGAGTATCATCTAGGCAGTCGTTGAGATTTTTGATTTTTATTGAGTCGTCCGGGAGGTCGGGTTCATCCATTAACTCCACGATGACCCCTTCCCGAATGCTCTCTCCCAAAGGCGCGAGGACGCGGCTGCCACGCTGCGCCAGGGATTGAAAGCGGCTTGGAATAGCGTAAGAGAAGGTGAGATCTTGGGGGAGTGGGAAAACGACGCGAGCATATTCCATGGCGTGAGAGATCAGTGATCCATTGGTTCAGTGGACCTTAGAATTAATGAGACACTCCAAATCCCGATTTATCGGGATTTGGTAGGCACAGTTGGAAACAGTGCCTATGCGGTGCGGGTGGAAATCGCACCTACCGGCCCCGATAAATCGGGATCGAAACCGAGGGGCGAAAGCGTCTATCTGTTTTTAGAATTCACTATAGTTCCGCCATTACTTTCTGCATATCCTCCCAAACATCTCGTTTACCGTGCGGATTTCGGAGGAGGTAGGCGGGGTGGTAGGTTGCCATGAGCTTGCAGCCGTGATAATCGTGGAAACTTCCGCGCAGCGAAGAAATACTCTGGTTGGTGCGGAGTAATGTTTGCGCGGCAAAGGTGCCGAGTGCACAGATGATCTTGGGCTTGATAAGTTCAATCTGCCTGAGCAGAAAAGGCTCGCAGCTTTCAATCTCAACCGGTTTCGGATTCCGATTGCCGGGCGGACGGCATTTAATCACGTTGGCGATATAGACATCTTCGCGCTTCAAATCCATCGCTTCGATGATCCGTGTGAGCAGTTGTCCCGCCCGTCCTACGAAAGGCACACCCTGTTGATCTTCATCTGCGCCGGGTGCTTCGCCGACAAACATGAGGTCTGCATTTTCGTTTCCCGTTCCGAAAACGACGGTGTTTCGTCCCTGATGCAGTTCGCACCGCTCACAACCCATCGCTTCATCACGTAACTGTTCTATACCGAACTCGGCAAATTCGGATTCAGGTTCTTCCTCTTCTTCAAACAATTCGGTGAAACCAAGCTGCATTTGTTCTTCCACGTATTCCCTCACTGTTGCGACAAGTTCCAAGTAGCCTTCGACAACTTCATTCGGATCTGACATGAGGCATAACGCAAAACGTCTTGTGTTTTACGTCTCCAATCGACGTTTGAGTTCTTCAATTCGACTAACAGGTGTTGGATTCTGTTCGTACAGAATTGCGAGATAATAACTGGTCCAATCCCCAACGACAACCAGCGATAACAGGCGGGCGAGCAGCGATGCCCCCTCTGAATGCACCTGCGTAATGCCGCCGGTATAGGGGTGAATCAGTTCCCCCGTGATATCCATCCGACGTTGTGTCTGAGACGGAGCAGCCGGGTCACGGAGTTGGATAACGTGACACGCTTGGGTCAGCGTCGATGGATGCTTCCACCCCTCAATCTCATTATGGTTCATCTCAGGATATACACTATAATAGGCGAGCGATTTGCCGTTCTCATTCATCTGCCCCTTCCATCGCATCGCAATTGCTTCGAGCTCTTGGGATGCGTAAATAACGGGCAATTTGCCGTGCAACGCGTGTGCAAGCTGCTTGGGTTGGCTGTCCGGCACACCGGGCTGAAAATCTGTCGCTAGTCTCGCTAGCAACCCAACTGTCTCCTCAAGATCGCTTTGGAGATTGAAGTTTGGAATAAATCCAAGTCGGGCAAAGACTGATAAGATCGGCATAAGCAGATAACCGAGCGACGCTCTGGGCGGTTGTCCGGCTGGAATCATCAAACAGGGAAAACCGTGTGCCTCCGCGAAGGCTTTTAGCTTTCCGCCGCTGGTAACTGCCAGGATTTTCGCCCCCTGTGCATATGCTTTTTCAACAGATAGAAGGGTCTCTTCGGTATTGCCTGAATAACTGACGGCGATGAGGAGTGTCCGATATGTAACAAACGCGGGGAGGGTATATCCTCGGTGGACAATAATCGGGCACGGAAATTCACTCCCAATCACCCCTTTCACAAGATCTCCGCCAATTCCAGAACCGCCCATCCCAGCAATCACAATGTTGTTGGGGATTTGCTCATCACATCCTGTCAGGTCGAAGCCCTCACCAATCTCCCAGCCACGTTTACACTGCTCAGAGAAGGTCGAGAGTAGATGAAGCATATCCTCAGAATCGTGCTGTTTGATATGAGCGAGATTTAGCATCGTCCTCTATTCAACATTAGTTCATTGGTTCAATTGTCCACTAATGAGCGAATTCAATCTTCCGGATCAGGCAAGAAAAACACGCACGAGATCGTAAAATGTGATATATAAAAACAGACCCGCCAGCAAGACGATGCTGACTTGCTGAATAATCATCTGCTTACGGATACTCAGGGGTCGGCCGCGTAACTTTTCAAGGGTGAAGAAAAGGATTTGTCCCCCATCCGCAATCGGAATGGGTAATAAGTTCACGATGGCAAGATTTACACTGATAAAGCCCACGAAAAACAGTAGGCTTTTTACTCCAAATTCGATCACGCGGCGCGTCGTATCCACGATGCCAATGGGACCGGTAAGGTATTTCGTTTTGACTTCGCGAGTGACTAGGCGCTTGAGTACCCTTGCGACCATTTCCAAAATTAGCCAATTCGTTTGGACGCCCTCGCCCACAGCTGTAATGACATTATATTTCGGAATTGGAACGGAGGGCGCGGCAAGCGCGAGTCCATCGAGTAAAGACTTCCAATGCAATCCTTGGAGGTTGAGCTGATAGTCATCGCCGTCAAGGGTGGGAGTCAACATCGCTGTCAGTTGTTCACCATTGCGGAGCAATCCAATCTCAAGGGCTTGGTCGGGATTCCTTTTGACCAGTTCATACATTTTGGAGTATAGCTCGATATTTTCGACAGATTCTCCATTAACCGATACAATTTCATCTCCGTTTTGGATTCCTACTGCCTCTGCTTCGCTCCCCTGTACAACAATAGCGTGAACCATCCAATTGACAGGAAAACTGACAGTTAGCGACTCCGCACCTCGTCGAATCCCCAGCGCAACCTCGCTGTTCTGGCTTTGGCTAATCTCATTGTAGACCCTCTGATGCACCGAGCCAAAGGGATAAGCAGGTTCCCAAATAACTGAACTAAATTCAGGTACATGATAGATCTGTCGACCATTGATGCTTTCAATCAGGTCATTTGCTTGGATACCGGCTTGTGCTGCAGCACTTCCTGCAGCAATACTTTCTACGATGGCGTCCTGTCGAGCAGAAACCCGAATTTGACCGATTCCCCTCTTGTCAAGGCTTTTCGGTGTCACATAGAGCGTTGTGGGCTCCCCCTCACGGGCAACGGTAATCTTTAACTCCTCATCGGGATGGGTAAGGATCATTGTGTTGAAATCTTGCCAGTTCTTGATTTTTCGGTCATTGATCGAGACAATCGTATCACCCGGCTCAATGCCTCCTCTTTTCGCGGGGCTATCGTCACCCACCAATCCGATTTGAGCCATCCGATCTGACCGTCCAACCAGCATCTCTATCAACCACATCGTGCCGTGATCTAACCCAGCGAGATACACAAACGAAAAAAGAATAATTCCGAGTATGAAGTTCATCGCCGGCCCCGCGATTGCTACAAAAATACGATGCCCGACCGGGGCAGAAGCGAATTCATCCGCTTCGCCTTTCTGTTCGTCAGGGTTCTCTCCCGCCATTTTTACAAACCCGCCAAACGGCAGGGCGGATATACAGTAGTCGGTTTCTCCGCGCCGAAAACCGATGAGTCTCGGACCGAAACCGATGGAAAATTTTTCTACTCGAATCCCACACCGTTTTGCCGCAAAGAAATGCCCAAGTTCATGGATAAAAATTAGAAAGCCGAGGGCAAGGATAGCGAGTATAATGGTAGCAGAATGAATCATCAATGTCACCTTCTTGTCTCAATTAATTGGTGTGCTGCTGATTTTGCCCATTGATCTGCAGCGAGAATATCATCAAGTGTTGGCTGAAATGTCACATCATGTCGAGTCATTAGGTCCTCAAGATAGTTCGGGATGTCCATAAATCCTATTTCCCGGTTAAGGAACGCTCGCACGACCACTTCGTCAGCACTACTCAGAACCGTTGGTAAGGTCCCACCAACCTTTGCAGCGCTATAAGCGAGTTCTAAGCACGGAAACTTTTCAGAATCAACAGGCTCCATGTGGAGGGCACCAATCTGGGACAGGTCAAGGCGCGGCACAGAGGTGGGAAAACGGCACGGATAGGTCAATGCGTACTGGATAGGCAGGCGCATATCCGCAACCCCCAATTGAGCAAGCAACGATCCATCGACAAATTCAACCATTGAATGAATAATGCTTTCCGGATGAATAACCACCTCAATTTGCGATAACTCCACATCAAAAAACCATTTCGACTCGATAACCTCAAACCCTTTGTTCAGCATTGTTGCCGAATCGATTGTAATCTTTTCTCCCATCTTCCAGTTTGGGTGCTGCAAAGCCTGTTTAGGCGTCACCGAACTCAGTTGATCCGAAGGTGTCTCACGAAAGGGACCGCCGGATCCCGTGAGGACCAGCCTATGAATTTCTGCCCGTGTACAGTCATCTCCTTTAACGTCAGAAAGGCACTGAAAGATTGCGCTGATTTCGCTGTCCACAGGTAAAAGACGCACGCCATGTTCTTTAGCCGCCTCCATAATCAGTGAACCGCACATGACCAACACCTCTTTGTTAACAAATGCAAGGTCTTTTCCCGATTGAATCGCCTCCAGTGTTGGTAAGAGTCCTGCACCGCCGCCCATTGCTTCAAGGACAAGATCAACCTCCGTCATGGTTGCAACCGCTGAAACCCCTTCGGAACCTGAAACGACCTCAACAGTTTTGACATCCTTCAACCGTTTCCTTAGTTGGTTGGCAGCTTCCTCCTCCCTAACTGCTACAAGCCGCGGGCGAAATTGACGCACTTGTTGTTCAGTTCGGTCAATCGATGTATTGACAGCGAGCCCAGCGACAACAAATTCATCGGGATGGGTCTCCACAACTGACAGTGCATTTTGCCCAATAGACCCCGTGGAGCCAAGAATGGCGAGGTGTTTCATAGCAAGTCCACAAATGAAAGTATAGCAAGTTTTAGACCTTATCGTCTAAAATAGTTCCATCATATTGGGTTTACCAGCCATATAAAATAGTGATAAAGCACCAGTGCCGAAAAAATCAAACTATCGCATCGATCCAGTAATCCACCGTGGCCTGGAATCAAATGTCCCGAATCTTTAACCTCAGCACTCCGTTTGATAACAGATTCGCTCAAGTCGCTCAGTTGACCGACGATGCCTAACAGAACCCCAAGAATCAGCGTGTGGGAAAGACTCAATATGTCTTGCAAGAAAAAAGACCAGACACCAAGCCCGCCGAGTGTGCCGAACACTATTCCTGCAATTGTCCCCTCAACAGTTTTTCCGGGACTAATCGTCGGACGGAGTTTATGCCTTCCGAACCGTTTGCCGAAGAGATATGCGGCCGTATCGCCTAACCATACAATTATAAGCAAGAAGAACACCAATCCTCTGCCCGCGCCGGCGATGTTGCGCAGCAGAATCAGGTGATAGCCAAAAGCCCAGCCAATATAGACAGTTCCCAGCACCGTGCTTTCCACGGAAAGGGAGGCAACATCGACCCGATCGCGTAAAATCTGGTAAGAGAAAGGAAGCAGGAGCGCCAAGGCGAGAGCGAGTTCAAGGGGGAGGTTAACAATTGAATTAACTGCCGCTATACAGGCCAAGGTGCCGCATATGACGGTAAAAATCCGACCGGCTTCCACCGGTTCCGCACGCGAACGCGCTTGGTTTGAGTCAGACACAACGGAGAGACTTTGACCGTCCCTTTCCCGAATCGATTGGGAAAGCCCCCAAAACTCAATCAGCATCAGCACACTCACCAAAACAACCGCTGCTGAATAGGGATACCCTCCCCACCAGACCAGGAAGATAATCGCAGGTATTAGGATGATCGCACTAATGACTCGCTTCCAGAACATTGGCTACAGGGACGGCTGAATTGTTGGTCGAAGACCAAGCCTCGATTATTACAGTTCGAGTAGCTCTTCTTCCTTGGATTTTAAGAGCTCGTCAGTCTGCTCGGTGTATAGATCCGTACACTCTTGAACCTCCGCCGCATAGGTATGACGCTCATCTTGAGAAATCTTTTTTGACTTCTCTAACTTCTGCAGTGCATCATTTGCATCACGTCGGATGTTCCTGATAGCGACGCGCCCCTCTTCCGCTAGTTTAGCGACGTATCGAGTCAGTTCCTGCCGGCGTTCTGTTGTCAATTCAGGGATTGGGATGCGGATTACATTCCCGTCATTGTTCGGGTTCAATCCCAAGTCGGATTGAGCAATCGCTCTCTCGACCTCCTTAGTAACTGTTTTATCCCAAGGTTGAATGACAATTAGGCGAGGTTCTGGGATGGTAATCGTGGCAACTTGATTAATTGGGCTCTTGGTGCCGTAATAATCGACATGAATATTATCCAATAGAGAAGCCGAGGCTCTCCCAGTGCGGACACGTGCAAAATCTCTTGATGTCGCTTCTACAGCCTTTTGCATTCGCGTTTCTGCATCACGAAGAACTGTTTTAGGCATTTTGAAAACTCCTTTAGATCGTCCATCAATCACAAACAATCGTCAATCCTAGGATCTAGTCTTGTCCTAACACATAGAGTGAAAATCGTTTCACAACAATATTTTCCCCAAGTTGAGCGATGGCGTCCTGAATGAGCTGCTGAACCGTTTTATCCATTTCCCGAATATAAGGTTGTTCAAGCAGGCAAGCCTCAGCATAAAATTTGGAGAGTCTACCCTCAACGATTTTATCAACGATGTGCTCCGGTTTTCCCTCGTCAAGTGTCTGTCTCCTCAAAATCTCTTTTTCTGACTCTAACACACCTGCTGGCACATCCTCTCCGCTGACGTATTTAGGCTTGGCGGCAGCAACCTGCATCGCGATTTCTTTCGTCAGTTCCTGAAATTGTTCGGTGCGAGCGACAAAATCTGTTTCACAGTTGACCTCCACCAACACGCCGATGCGGCTGCCGGGATGAATATACGACGCAATTAGTCCTTCAGACGTGGCGCGACCACCCTTGAGTTCCGATGCCTTCAATCCCTTTTCACGCAGCAGTTGAATCGCTGCGTCTAAATCCCCCTCCGTCTCCGTCAGGGCTTTCTTGCAATCCATAATTCCGGCGCTTGTACGTGCGCGCAATTCACTGACCATCTTCGCAGTAATTTCCATTAACTGTTATCCTCCTGAAACGCTTCCTGATCTTCGTCCTACGAGTCTTCTTGACTCTCTTTTTGAGAATTTTCTGATTCTTGATTCTCGCCGTCACCTTCATCGGTTGCGGATTCTGGTTCTGATGCTTCCGGCTCGCCCGCTCCCTCTAATGGTGGTTCCTGTTTATCTCCCTCATCTGCACCCTCTAACGCACTCGCCCGTCCTTCGATAACCGCGGTTGCAAGCACGGAGCAGATAAGTTTAATCGCTCGGATTGCATCATCATTTGCAGGAATCGGATAATCAATTGGGTCTGGATCACAGTTAGTGTCCACGATTGCTACAACTGGAACACCCAGTTTATTCGCTTCTTTTACCGCAATGTGCTCCTTGCGCGTGTCCGTAATAATAACGGCTTCAGGAAGTTTCCCCATCGTCTTGATGCCCGCAAGGTTATTATCCAACTTCATCTTCTCGCGTCTGAGGCTCATCACTTCCTTTTTTGGGAGCTGCTCAAAAACACCGTTCGTTTCGTCTTCCTCTATTTTGGTCAACCGGCTGATGCTACGTTTAATCGTCTCGTAATTGGTCAACATACCGCCCAACCAACGATGGTTCACATGAAACATCTGGCATCTGGCTGATTCTTCAGCAACCGTCTCTTGGGTCTGCTTTTTCGTTCCGACAAAGAGCACCGCGCCGCCCCGCGCCGCAACGTCCTGCACAAATTCATAAGCTGTCTGGAGTAGACGCAACGTTTTCTGGAGATCTATGATATAGATCCCATTCCGTTCCGCAAAGATATAGGGTGCCATCTTCGGGTTCCAGCGTCGGGATTGATGCCCAAAGTGAACGCCCGCCTCCAAGAGCTCTTTCATTGTAACCGTTCTCAAAAGAACCTCCTTACCTAACTTTTAGGTTTTTGCTGCCACTCCTCTCACATTTACATCAGACTCTCAAAACAGGAGAGAACCTTCTGTGTAAATCAAGAAGTGTGATTGATTCAAACAAACTACCTTCAAAACTTGGTAAATATAACATATTATCCGAAAACATGTCAAGATTGTCTTGGTTTTCGTTTTCTCAAAAATGGACTATAAACAGGTTTGGAGAAATATCATTCTTCGGTCCTGCTGCTTCGACCACGGGGATTCGCCTTTATCATAGTATCCACCCTCGCTCAAGTTCACAGCGAGATTATGGGTAAGCATCTCCGGACAGAAATCGAACCGATCGCTCAACCGACGTTTCACCGTATCCAACCATTCATGGGTAACCCCCGGATCATGTCCCTCAATCCCCGATAAAATATCTCCACGGCCTGCGGGGACAGGTATAATTGAGAACTTGCCAGCGATACCGTGCGCTTCAACCACATCGCAGAAGCGATCCAAGAATTCGTTCGGAATGGTGTCTAACAACAATCGCCCATCCCTGGTGTAGGGACGGCTGCCATGCACCTCTTCCTTATGAAAGCGATAAACGTGGATCAATGGACAGCTATCATCAACTATGAGGGAAATTGGCATCGACATAAGGGAGTTACAGCGGTATTTCTATCTTCTGCGGACGCCCGGTGTGGATGGACTCCGCAATCTTTTCTACCAACAGGGTGGAAACAATGCCGGGACGTGCCGGAACGTAAGAATCCGTGTCGTTACGGATGGCTTCTACTAAGAACGGCATCCGTTCAATAGGCCCGGGTTTCAGCGTTTCATCTCCGCCAAAAGTGACCTTACTGAAATGCTCATAGAGGACCGCGGATTGCTCGCCATCGAAGAATTCAAAGAACCACTTGGAAATGACGGGATTGCTTCCGGCATCGCTCATCAGGAAAGTTGCCACCGAATCGTTGGCAAACCGGATCGTCGCCGCAGCTGTGTCTACCGTGTCAGGGCTGTCTAACTCCCCATCGGGATGGGTAATCTGTCCCCCTGTCGCGTAGACCTCTACTGGATCCGCGCCGTGAATCCAGCAGAGCAGATCTACGGCGTGGACACCGACGTCATAAAGGGGACCGCCACCTTCTTCGGCATGCCAACGCCATCGACTGAGATCCGCCGGTCCCATCATGCACTGCCCATGGCTCACCTTCGGCGAAGGCATCCGCTTCTTGATTTCGCGCGCCGCCCCGGAGAAACGGATAGAAAAATTAATCATCAATTTTCGATCAGCGGATTTCATTGCCTCATAGATGCGTAGACAATCCGCCGTTGTCATCGCCATCGGTTTCTCTAAGTAAAGATGCTTCCCAGCGTTGAAGGCAGCAACCGCCAAATCGGCGTGGGAACTGTGGGATGTAGCGATCGAAACAATATCCACCGATGGGTCAGAGAACACTCTGTCCGGATCTGTCGTGTAATAGTCGCCGCCGTACTGTTCCTGAAAATTCTTTGCTGAATCGGATCGGACATCACAGAAGCCGCGCACCTCAACGTCCGGCGTGTCGGAGGCATACCGTGCATGACCATTGCCGGCCCCTCCGCACCCGATAAGCGCCCAACCGAGTTTATCATTGGTCCCCATTTTATTCCTCCCTCGCTTCTCTCACCTGCCGCCTCGCTTCGGCAGCCAAGAAACTCATATCATTGCTCAAGTCGAAGAACACAAACCCCTGTTCCTTCCGTTTCAGCAGATCCTCGGCAGAACCGACAGGAATGCCGCACGGTTTACCGACCCGATTGCAGGCATCCAGAAAATGCTGTAGTGCCTCCTCATGTTCGGTGCTTCCAGCCGCTACACCCATTTCAAGGGATAGGTCGCCCGGTCCGAGAAAGCCGATGTCAACACCTTCAATCTCCATGATAGCTTCCGCATTCCGAATCCCTTCCCGGTCTTCGATTTGCGGTATTACCACTACCTCATCGTCAATCCACGTCCTATAATCCGCTCCCCATGTCGCCGCTCGACCGGTTCCCGAAGAACGCTTGCCCCGTGGTGGGTAGCGGCAGGCTTGCGCGATTTGTGCTGCTTGCTCCGGAGTGCTCACATGCGGAGGAACAATCCCGAATGCGCCAGCATCTAACACGCGTCCGATGGTCTCCGGCGCATGGTCCCATACACGCGCAATAGGCGTCGCTCCACGCGATTCAATCGCTCGGAACATGTTCGCAATCTCTGTGATCCCGACCGGTGAATGCTCCGCATCAACGGCCAGCCAATCAAATCCAGCGGACGCCATCACCTCCGCCGCCTGTGGTGAACCGAGATTCAGCCATGACCCAATAGATACTCCACCATCCGACAATTTCTCACGAATCCTGTTTCTCATCGAAAATCAGCGGCAGCCCCTTCTGCTATTGAGCCACCGCACCTCCTTATCAAAAAATAAATCCAACGAAATCGACGAATCCCATCATACCAAAGTTTCATCGCCTCTGCAACCAAAAACAGATGAACCAATAAACGGGTGAACCAATATAGCCTGAGCGAGGGGATTCAGCAACCTCCACTACGCACAATTAAAGAAACAGCAGGATACCCATGACTAACAACCCCACATTGACATATCCATCAAATTGCCCTTGGGGTATAAATCTATTCAGTTTACCACCGAGGAATATCCCTACCAAAACCAGTGGCAAAGAGGTCGCATACAACCTTAAAATATCAGGCGTCCATAGCCCAGCCAACGCATGACTCGCCAAAATTAGCAGACCGGTGAAGACAAAGTAACTCTGCAATGTGGATCGGAAACGATCCGGGGACCAATGACGAAGCGTGGCATAAATGGTGATTATGACTCCGCTTGTGTTATAAGCGACGCCGAGCACCCCAGCGAGGAATCCAAACAGATAAGTGAGCGCGGAGCCAGCACCTATTCGGTGGGAATCGATAATTTTTAGATGACGATTTGCTATATTGTATAAGCTAAACAGGATGACCAGTATTCCCAGAAATACTTTCATCAGTTCTTCGGGAACACCTTTTAACATAAAAATCCCCATAGGTATACCGAAACATGACGATAGCACTAAGCGCCAAGCGGCATTTAGGTCTGCAATGCGCCAATTTTTCACCAAGATAACGGTTCCAATTGTCATTAGAACGAACGCGACCAATGGGGTAGCGGTCTTTAGTTCGACAATCATCAGTAGCAACGGCATGGCGATTAATGCCTGACCAAAACCGAGGGTCGAATGTATGAAAGTCGAAACAAACAGGATTGCAAGGATTAAAAGATATGAATGACTCATACGCACGAAGCGAGCATTTTCTTATAGGTTTGGCAGGTTCTATTGACGTTCATGTGAGGCGTAACCGGAATTCGCTAATAGGTACTCAATCGTAGGGGCGAGGTTCCCTCGCCCAACGGGTTGGGAAACCCAACCCCTACAGCTAGTGCCTCAACCATAAAATGTTTCTAGTAGATGTCGAGTATGGAAACTCGACCTACGGACTTCTATATCTACTTGAATTTACGAGATTTTTGTGCCAAAATAAAAGATATATAGGGTGCATCAGTCCAATCCACCAACGAACTAATGAATCAAACCGGCTTCAAGGAGGCCCTCCCAATGGATACCCTTTCTACAGAATTGTTTGATGAAATCTCTAAGATTCCGTGTGTCAACTCCCATTCTCACATCAGTCCTGAGATAGACCGGATTGCAGAAGCCCCCGACGCCCTTGCTTTCTTCAAACACGCGTATCCTGCGTCCGATTTGGTCTCGGCAGGGATGACCAACGAGCAGATGAAAGCGGCGCTGGAACCGGGACTCCCGCTCGCAGAACGATGGAAGATTTTTGAGCCGTATTTCCGATACACCCGTTTGACAGGGTATTCGCAGTGCATCATTGAAGGGTTCCGAGATCTGCTTGGATTTGCCGACTTAACAGCCGAGACGGTTGAACCCATTTCAGATGCCCTCCGTGAACATAGCAAGCCGGGGTTTTACCACGAAGTGCTGCAGCGGCGATCGAACATCGCGCTATCGGTGGTCAACATCGAAGACCTTATCGAAGTAGATAGAACGCTGTTCCTGCCGTTGCCACGCTTGAACCGTTTCAGCATGCTCCACTCCGCCGCTCAAGTTCAAGCTATCGAAAAGGATTATGACGTTACCATCACGAGTCTCCCCCAACATGTCGAAGTTATTCAGCAAGTATGTCGGGATTGGAAGCGGGCGACCGTTGCAGGTGTGAAGATGTCTCAGTCGTACCATCGTCGTATGGATTTTACGGCGCGGCAGAAGGAGGACGCTGCAAGGGTCTTCGATGGGTTGATGCGAGGGGATTACGCCGGACTGGATTCCGAAGAAGGCGTTCTCTTGGAAGACTATCTTGTCTTTGAATGTTGCCGTGCCGCTTCCGATGCAGATCTGACCGTCCAGTTCCATCAAGGCATACGGGCGGGAAATTACGGCAGCATGGAAGGGTGCACCCCCGCGCCGCTCACTGAACTGTTTCAGACTTTTCGAGAGGCACGTTTCGATCTCTCTCACGCTGGTTACCCCTACCTTCGGGAAGGTGCCGTGCTCGGTAAGACGTTCAGCAATGTCTACCTGAACATGTCCTGGATCCATATCATCTCGCCAATCGGTTCACGGCTCGATTTGAGGGAGTGGCTTCAGATGGTGCCCTATAACAAAATTATCGCTTTCGGAGATGATCTCCAGCACGTCGAAGCGGTCTATGGCCACCTCAAGATGGCACGTCAGAATTTCGCAATTACGCTCGCTGAAATGATACGGGAAGGATTGATTTCAGAGTCCACCGCCCTTGATGTCGCACAAGCTGCCTTCCACGACAATCCAGCAAAAGTCTACGGGGTAAAATAGTTTTCTGTCGAGATATGAATCTCGACCTACACGTTGATACTAATATAATATTTGTAGGAACGGATAGCACCCATCCGGTCAATGAACTAATGCACTAATAAACTTAGGTACTAATCTGCGTCACTTAGGTAATCGCCGCACCCATAGATAGAGCGCAAGGTTCATCCCACCAACAAAACCGAAGATGTAGGATTGAAGCCCCACCAGAAGCCAGTGAGATTGTACCAAGAACAGTTCAACCCAAACCGGAACACCGAGCGCAAGAATCACAAAAACTGTTGTTCCTGTAGCGCCTCTCGCCTGCCAAAACCGAATCTCTCGTTTCAGCACACGCAGATAATCGCGCGCCCACATCCGTGACATCCATCTTCCCTGAATATAACCGATAACAATCCCAACGGCAAAACCAACACCGCACCACCGCACATCTACACTTCCAGCCATTGCGACAGCCGTCGCCCACATCAACTGCCCCATCAGGGAAACTGTCATGAAAATAATCAGGCTGGCAGGTCGCATGTAGAACGGTAGCAAGCGGCGATGTAGTTGGTCAAGTTGACGTTTCTCTGTTTTTCTGAGGAAAATATTCACTGGACTTCCTTCTGGAATAGAACGCAAAACGCAATCAGCCAAGTTGTCCGCCTCCTCTCGAAAGGTGTTTTGTAGAAGCTGCCTATACAAACGCCTAATCACCGTATTTCAGATGACAAAACAGAGGAAATTACGTCTGCAAACCTTCAAGGAATAGATTATTATCTTCCGGTGTGCCGATTGTTATTCTCAGACAGTTCTGCAACGGGCCCGGACGATCGAGGTTGCGGACAAGTACGCCGTGATCGAGTAGACGTTGAAAGACTTTAAGAGCGGGTTGGTCTGTTCGAAACAGGACGAAGTTCGCATCTGTTGGGAATGGGTGGATACCATCTGTCGTTTTCAGGGCGCTAAAAACGCGTTCCCGCTCGCTCCTAATCAGCTGCAGATGTTTGGCTAATCGGTCAGGACGTTTGAGCAAAAGCGTCGCGGCGATCTGCGAGAAACGGTTGAGATTATACGGGAGACGAACCTTGTTAAGTTCATCAATAATCTTCGGGTGTGCAACCACATAACCGACGCGCAAGCCCGCAAGTCCATACGCTTTGGAGAAGGTGCGCGTGATGACAAGATTGGGGTATTGGTCCCGTTCCTCCATGAGAGAGTGTCCGGAGAACTCGTAATACGCTTCATCAAGGAGCACAAGCGTATCAGGACGTGAAAGGATCTGACGAATCGCTTCTGCCGAGAAATTAGTGCCTGTTGGGTTGTTCGGATATGATAGAAATACAAGGTTGATCGGGTGGGCATCAAGGTGAACCTTCCACGCTTCTGGATTCAGATCAAACCCGTCATCAAGCGGCAATCCAACCGCTTTGAGCTGCGCGACCTGCGCGAGAATCCCAAACATCGAAAACGTCGGGGTTGGAAAGGAGACGCACGCTTCGGGCCTCCTGAACGCCAACATAAAATTACCGATTAACTCATCAGATCCATTGCCAACGACAATCTCAGTTTTATCAACCCCCAACTGTTCACAAAGTTTTGTTCGCAGCAGATCTGAACTCGGGTCTGGATAGCGATTAAAATTGAGCTGGGCGATGGCTTCGGTCAACTCCTGTCGAATCTCCGATGGCAGGTCAAAGGGAGATTCATTCGCGTCCGCCTTGACCCGGTGTGGCGGTTGAGCGACATGGTAGGGGGTGAGATCCGCGAGATCTTCTCGCAAAAAAGGGTGAAGGTTCATTCAATCAACTCTCTTTCTGGTCAGGCTTCAACAACGATCAAGATAACGAATCAAGACAGTTCCGACACATAATTAACAGCGTTTTGAAAAATCGCTAAGCCGTCTCCGTCTTCCGGTAGATTCTCTCGCGTCCAGCGGGGATGGTTGAAGCGTGTCAAGAACCGTTCCGGGTGGGGCATCATACCGAAAATCCTGCCGGTGGGATCACAGATCCCCGCGATATGGTGATCAGAGCCATTTGGATTATCGGGATATTCCGGTGCACCGCCGTTGGATGGCGCATAGCGAAACACCACCTGTCCATTGGCTTCGATCTGGTCGAGTATCGGGGGCGGTGCGGTGAAGCGTCCCTCCGCATGTGCAACCGGCAGATAAACGCGTGGTTTCAGCCCCTGTGTAAAAATGCAGTTACTTTCTTGCGTTTCTAAGTGAATCCAACGGCACTCAAACTTAGCGGAGGTGTTCATAGCGAGGGTAGTCTGTTGTACCCCCTGCGAATCGAGTCGAGGCAATAAACCGGCGCGCACAAGTACCTGAAAGCCGTTGCAGATACCGATCATCAACCGTCCTGAATCGACATAAGCGGCGAGTGAATCAGCGAGCTTGTAGCGCATCTCGTTAGCTAATAGGATGCCGGCGGCGACATCGTCGCCGTAAGAGAAACCGCCGGGAATCGCCACAATCTGATAGTCCATGAGGTGTACATCACCGGCAATCAGTTGGTTGACGTGAATAAGCGATGTCTCCGCGCCCACGAGTTGAAAGGCGTGATCTGTTTCATAATCGCAGTTGGTGCCTGCGGTACGAAGGATAATAACCTTCGGTTTCATTCTAATTCTCTCCTATAAACAACCAAAATTACTGGGCTTCGGATAGCGACGCGCAGCGTTTTTTATCTCTTGTGCCTTTGTCCGATGGAACACATGTCGCCCCGCTGGGGCTTTAAGGTGTTTGGTGTATCACGTGTACTATAAACATGACGCCCCGCTGGGGCTAAAAAACTGAGATTTCCTTTGACTATATACATCGCGCTCTGCGAGCGATGCTTGACTCCTATCTTCCCAGCTTGATTGGCAACTTGCGTCATACTAAAAACGTTGGGTCAAGGGATCTTACCACCGAAACGTCCCCTGCCAATTCTCCTTGAGTCGATCAATGGTGGTCTCCACAATCGCGCTCCCATCGGTGCCATTAACGACGAAATCCGCACCCTCGACCACCGTGCCGATACAGCCGATCGGAACACCCGCTGTACCCTTCTCAAACGCCTGCCTAACTTGCGGTGACAGCCCCACTATCTCGGAATAGACACTCGCCATACATTTCTCAAACGCTTCCTGTTTCTCTGGAGCAACCTCCACGATGAATCGACTGTTAGACTCCGAGAAAAGGGCAACATCGTCGGTCATAACATCCGCAGCGCGAGGCACGTTCACCAACGAAAGCTGCATACCAAGCCCCCCGGCAAACGCCATCTCCGCCGCAGCCGCGCCAATCCCGCCCTCGGAACAATCGTGGCAGGAGCGGACAAGCCCCTGATCAATCGCAAGACTCAACGCTTCCATTGTCCGCTTTCCTTCGGTGGGACGCACCTTTGGGACACTGTTTCCGACAAATCCGTGAATCGCGTAGTAGTGTGAACCGCCGAGTTCGGCGTAGGTCTTACCAACGACATAAATTCGGTTGCCGGGCGATTTCACGTCCATTGACACCGCCTTGCTTACATCCGGCATGACGCAGATCGCAGAGATGAGCAGGGTCGGCGGAATCGCAAGCTGCTCGCCCGTAGTAGTATCACGATATTCGTTATAGAGACTATCCTTGCCAGAGATGAAGGGCGTGCCGTAGGCAACGGCGATATCGTAACACGCCCTCGCTGAACGTACCAAGCCGCCCAGACGGTCATGTTTGTCAGGATTTCCCCAACTGAAGTTGTCCAGCAGCGCAGTCTGTTCCAGATTTCCACCCACAGCGATGATATTTCGCAACGCCTCATCAATCGCTGCGGCTGCACTGTGGTACGGATCAATGTCCCCATATTTTGGGTTAATCCCGTTCGCGACGATGACCCCTTTTCGGGAGCCAAGAACAGGTGTCGTGATACAGGCGTCGCTGGGACCATCATTTTCGCGTCCCACGAGTGGCTTGAGAACCAACCCACCCTGAACCTCATGATCGTACTGCCGGATAACCCACTCCTTACTTGCGACGTTAGGGCTTGCGAGGATATGGCAGAGATCTTCGGTGAGTTCTATAGAGTCAACCCCGATTTTGGATTCAGGTTCAGGATGTTGCGGCGGATCCCAAACCGCCTTTTTCGTGTGGCGAGGCAACCCGTTGTGGAGGAAATCCATGTCGAGGTCTGCGACGACCTCTCCACGATAAAACACACGCAGCTTGTGGGTATCGGTGAAGGTGCCAAGCACGGTGGCCTCAACCGATTCCGCCTCACAGACCGCCATCAATTCATCCAAGTTCTCAGGCGGCACAGCGATTACCATCCGCTCCTGCGCTTCCGAAAGCCAGATCTCCCACGGATCAAGGGCTGTGTATTTGAGCGGTATGTTTTCTAGGTGCACATCTGCTCCTATCTCCTGCCCCATCTCACCGACGGCAGAGGAAAATCCACCGGCACCACAATCCGTGATATTGCGATAGAGTTGGCGATCACGCGCCTCCATCAGAGCATCGACAATTTTCTTTTCCATAATCGGATTGCCGATCTGCACCACGCTGCCGAGGTTTTCGGACGTGTCGTCCAATTCCAAAGATGAGAAGGTCGCCCCGTGAATGCCATCGCGCCCGGTCCGTCCACCGACGGCGACAACCAGATCATCGGGCTCTACCGATTTATCGCACCGATCCTTGGGGATCAGACCGACATTGCCACAATAGACGAGTGGATTTCCCGTATAGCGCGGATCGAACAGGATTGCACCGTTCGCGGTTGGAATCCCCATGCGATTGCCGTAGTCGCGCACGCCCGCGACAACACCTTTGAAGATCCGTTTGGGATGGAGCGCACCCTTGGGCAGTTTGTCATAGCTAAGATCCGGCAGACCGAAGCAGAAAACATCCGTGTTCAGAATAGGCTTCGCGCCAAGCCCCGTACCGAGCGAGTCCCGAATTACACCACCGATCCCCGTGCCTGCGCCGCCGTACGGCTCGATTGCGGAGGGATGATTGTGTGTTTCGACCTTGAAAACGATATTATAGTTGTCATCAAACTCAATGATACCTGCGTTATCGGTGAAAACGGAGACACACCACTCCGCCCCAATCTCCTCTGTCGCCCGTTGGATGTATGTCTTGAACATTCCATCAACCATCTCCGTCTCTCGCCCTTTTTCGGTATATTCAATCAGGCTCTTAAATGTTTTGTGAACGCAATGCTCTGACCACGTTTGGGCGATTGTTTCAAGTTCGACATCGGTGGGATTTCTCTCCAACTTGGCAAAGTAGGCTTGGATTGCCTGCATCTCGTCGAGATTCAGCGAAAGCAACCCCTCCTGACTGATGCGCGTCAATTCATCGGCATCGGCGTTTAAGATTGGAACCTGTTTAACATTCATCGGGCACCTCTGTCGAAATTCACACTATTGATATGCGGAAGTGTGCGTCCTGTGTCTTGATATATTTCACAAACTGCTATGAAAGCATCCTTAATGTTTTCTATCGCTTTATCCAGAGAGTCCCCTGTAGTTATTAACTCTGGGAGCTCTTTAAAAGTTATTGTAAACCCTCCTTCGGGTTCTGGTGTTGCGATAATAGTTAGTGTGTATCTCATCGTGGTCTCCGTGCCTCTTCTGTTTGTTCGTTAGCGGTGCATGACCCGAAACAATCAGCACCATCACATCATCCCATGTTTTCACCGGCGAGTGCCCACACCGACGCTTCATCTAACGCTGCACGTTCATCGTCTGCCAACCCCCATCCTACGCCACCCAAGTTCTCCTCAACCTGTTCTGGACTGTCGGGACCAATCATCGCTGCGGAAATTTCAGGGTGTGATAGCACCCACGCGATGGCGACTTGGGCGGGTGTCTTCCCCCGCGCTGCCCCAATACGAATGAGTATTTCCACCACCCGGTCAGCGTCTGGCGACATGACCTCATCGAACCCCAAGCGTCCCTGTCCCCACGGCGTATCCGGCGGCGGTGAAACACCGTGTCGAAAACGCCCCGTCAGTAAACCGATGGCGAGCGGACTATACGTCATCATACCCAACCCTTCGGCACGGCAGAAAGGCATAATCTCCCGTTCAGGCGAGCGATCCAGCAGGTTATAGTGGTTCTGCACACAGATAAAGGGGGCAAGGTTGCGCCGATCACTGATCCACAACCCTTTACACACCTGCCACGCATCAAAGTTGGCACAGCCGACATACCGCACCTTCCCCTGCCTCACAAGGTCGTCTAACGCGCGCAGCGTCTCCTCTATCGGGGTTGTTGGGTCCACATGATGGAGCAGATAGATGTCGATGTAATCCGTCTGAAGACGCGATAGGCTTTTTTCAATTTCACGCATGATATGAAAACGGGATAGACCTCGATCATTCGGTCCCATTGGGTCATTCGATCCCTTGTTGATAGGCTCGCATACTTTGGTGGTAATGACGAACTGATCTCGTCGGTACTTGATAACCTCGCCAAGAACGCGTTCAGAGTCCCCGCGTTGATAGGTATTCGCACAGTCAATGAAATTGACGCCGCCTTCGATTGCGCGTTCAATTGTTGCCCGTTGGATTGCTTTATCAGGTCGGCCACGAAAGGCAACTCCCAGACAGATCTGCGAAATCTTGACCCCTGCTGTGCCAAAGTTGCGATATTCCATCAAATTTTCTCCGCAAAAAGTCATCTATAGTAGATGTTAGAATTAATGAGACACTCTAAACCGAACCGCATTGCCCCCAGAAACGGTAGGTGCGGTTTCTAACCGCACCGCACTCAATCTAACCCGGTAGGCGCTGTTTCTCCCGACAGGTCGGGATCCCGATTTATCGGGACGCGCCTATGCAGCGCCTACCATACACGAGGAGCGAAAGCGTCTATCTGTTTTTAGGATTTACTATAAGTGAAAGTTAAAATTGTGTGTCCCTTATCGGGCATATATCGGTGAACAAGGATCGATTTTTTGGTCCTGATGGATTCCGTGATTGCTGCATCAATCTCCATGTGACGCAGCCCCGCCCAACCGTCCGCTACAAAAGGTCGCCGCTCCTTAATGGAAGTGACATAATCAGCGATTAGATCTTCGAATTGGCTAGCATACGTGGCCCCGTCCAACTGTCGTGCGTCGCTCCAGTAGGTCACATCACGCGAGCCGTGCAGATGCCAGTATGCGGTGCCAGCGATGTCATCAATCGTCACCTCCCCCAACTCACCGATCCACTTAATTTGAAATTGTAGACCTAAGTCCTGCGATACCGCCAATGTTCCCACGGCACCGCTCTCGAACTTCAGACACGCTGCCTTGTTTCCCATTTCTATGTCGTCCGCATAGGCAAAGACCTCCTGCACCTCGCCGCTCAAGAAGCGAACTATATCAATTATATGATTCCAAGATCCCAGCGCAGTGCGTGCTTGAATCTGCCGGAGTTGTCCCAGTTGCCCACTTTGAATGACCTCCTTCACTCGTCTAACATTGCGTGCAGCGTGGAGGCAGAAACAGATGCCAAATTGTGTGCCGTGCTGCCTCCACTCGTCGACCATTGCTTGGGCAACTGGTACATCGGAGAGTTGGATTTTGTATTGACCCTCCGCTCCCGCCAACGGCTTCTCGGTGAACACATGGAGCCCCCGCCTCAAACATTTCATGACAAGTTCGTAACGATAGCCCTCACCCACAGGGATATCTACAATGTCGATATCTTCCGCGTCCAGCATCTCGTCTACATTGGTATATGCTGGCACCCCGTATCGCTCTGCGCCTGCTCTCGCCCGTTCTTCAACGATGTCACATACCGCCACAATCTGGCAATCGGGGAGTCTGGCAAACGAGGGCGCATGGTGATTAGAGCCTTGTGCACGATACCCAAGAATCGCAACCTTGAACATTGAAATCTCCTTCTGCACTTCACTCAACCGTGTCCCAAAGGTTCGTCAGGTATTCGCAACTCCTTTGTAGAACAGCGATACGCTCGTCGTCTGGAACATTTTCGCAGTTAATCAGATGGACGCGGCATGCCGGGTTCCGTTTGAACGCCTTGATATACAATTCAAACGGACTGTGTCCTGTCCCTAATTCGATCGACCACATAGGGTGCGGCCGATCCTTTGCCAGTGTATGATCTTTCCAGCCCACAACCGGTATCCGATTGGGATACTCATCCACAAGCAACCACCCGTAACCCTCTGCTGTAGTCATGTGCCCAATATTGAGAATAATACCAGCGTTCTCACACGGCATGGAGTCAAGCAGTAGGCGACAATCGTCCAAACCCTCTACCCAAGCGGTATGGTGAATATCAACCCCGATTTGAAGTCCCTCCCCCACAAAGGTCTCAGCGACAGCGTTCATGCAGGTAGCCAGCCGTCTGATCTCCGTCATTTTCTCCGCCGTAGGCATCTTAGATCTGCCACAACTCGAAACGGGGTGCGTTAAGTATTTGCACTCTAACGCCAATGCGTAAGCGGCATATTCTTTTAGCCCCCCAATTGTCGGTTCAATCCCTTCATCGCTATCAATATCAATGGACCCAGAAAAATGGAGTGCACCGATCTCCAGTCCGGCGTTACGTATCGCTCTGCGGACATGCTCAGGATCAGAATCGAGGACGTTCGGGAATGGACTTTCACTCCTCCCTTGGGCGCTGACGGGTGCTGCCCCCCGACTTGTCAACAACAGGATGAAATCGAAACCGAGTTCCTTGATTGCCGCCAAAGTTTTTTCAAACGACATGTGATGTCCCACCGCATGGGTCACGACGCCAAATTTCATTGTTCTTTAACTCCCCAGTCTAAGTCCAATTTTTGATCTATGGGAAAAAAAACACTTGCAGAGTTCATAGCTTCTCTTGTAGAATTTAAGGAATACGATGTCGATTCATGTGGATACAAATCCAATCCGTGCTATCAAGCAACCAAATCATCTGCCCAGAGAGAAGAACATCGTACCTAACCGGATCTCTGGGAAATCGGATAACCTTAGGAGGAATAACAATGGACCTACGAGTTGAATACTGCTCCGCTTGAAACTATCTGCCCAGAGCCGTCAGTTTGACGGACGATATCTTAAGCAAATTCAAAACAGATGTTAAAGGACTCACCCTCGTTCCCAGTGGTGGGGGCTGCTTTGAAGTCTCCTTGAACGGAGAGTTGATTTATTCCAAATTGCAAACGGGAGAGTACCCGACTGCAGGGCAGATTATCTCTGCAATCGAGGGCAGTTGAAAAATAGACCTTTTATGATGCGTGGTGCGTCAGTCAACAAATCATCACGCATCACATCTATCCTCGCCCACACATCCACTGAAGTTGCCGAAAACATCGAAGCCATTAACTGAAATCAACGTGCAGCTCTCGCGTTACCCCCCGCATATCCATTTCGTATTCTATATCCACAATCGGCGGCCGGGACGGATACCAATGGACGCCGTGCCCCTTACCCGCGATTAGCTTCGGGAGCACAATCTCCTCAACGAGATCGCTGATCGGATGTACGGTATAGATGTTAATCCGATTTACCGCATCCCAAGTTCCCCCTAACCCCAAGAGTCGTTCCTCCATCACTTCGACCACATAAGTCGCCTTTTCCCGTATGGCATCCCTATCGGTTTCCCCTCGGCGAACGATGCCTTCGGAGTTGAGCGCCGCTTCCAAGAGTTCACCGGCACCCGCAACGATAAAGGTCGGTTCCACGGCATTATCACAGGGAAGCACATGGGAAAAGCCGTAAAGCATCGGTACTTCCGGTGGTTCGACCAACGGTGCCACATTTGTGCGTGCCAATGGATTGAGTTCATCCAGATAAAGCCCCCAGTCCTGCAAGACTTGGCAGTACCCACGATTGAAGTCGATAAACCCGTCCATGGTGAAAGGTGCTGGACTTCGGAGTTGCATTGCACACAAGGCAGTCCGTCCCTGCCCCCGCGCCTTCAAATACGCATCAACATGCGTAAACCCCTCACGCCACGGAACAGGATTTTTTAGAGTGATGTTGACGATTTCGTGTCCGGGATCGGCGATGACACCACAGGAATACGGATCAATGCCCTTGAGAAAATGGTAATTGCCTTTGGGATTATGGATAAGCACGGGTTCCTCCAATGGGATATTGAACTATTTTAACCTGACTCCAAGTGCTTTTGCGACATAGACCACACATATTGTGGCTGATAGCCAAAAGCGGCTTCCGCTTTGGTACAACTCATCGGGGACACGTGACCGGGCAAGGCATCTCGAACCTCTGTCTCGTCTCCAAAATAGCGTTCGATCAACGCCGTAGTCGGCTGTGATAATACGACATGCGAGCCAGTAATATTATAGGAACCGGAAGGCACGGATTCTACCTCGACCGCGAGCCGACATGCAACCGCGGCATCTCGCGCATCCGTCCGCGTCCATAATAGCGATGTCCCACCGCTCGGGTCCTGTGCTAACAGATCTAGCTCCCCATCGAGTTGCGTTGGCGTCCGAATCCCCATGAGCCGGAAAGACAGAATCGTCATACCGAAACGCTCAACAAAGTAATCTGCAGCTTGCTCGCCCACCACCTTTGAAAGTGCATAGCAGTTGGCGGGCCGTAACGGATGGGCTTCATCAACCGGGACATAGACGGGCGGTGCCTTCGCGAATCCATAGACCTGTGCGCTTGAAGCTGAGACTACCCGCTGAATTCCTAAATCTGCACACGCCTGAAATAGATTAAAAGTTCCTTGGACGTTATCCCCGTAAGTGCGAGCATCGGGAACCACACCCGCATTCGCCCACGCCCCCAAATGGACAACCGCCTCCGCTTTCGCAGCCGCTAACGCTTGGTACACCTCACCCGCCTTGGTCAGATCAACGCGCAAGAACCGCGGGAGATTGCCCTCTTCAGAAGGTGATATATCAACGCTCGTTACGTTATGCCTCGCAGTTACCAATTCGTTCACAACATAACGACCGATGCGGCCACTCGCACCGGTCACCAAAATCTGCATTTCCCACTCCTTTTCGTTGCATCAATCCGTTGACTTTGCTAAACTGAAAGAGGTCATCGTACGCTTTCAACTAACCCCCTAAGTAAAAGGAAATCCATGAACTTTAACGAAATCAAGTTTCAGGACGCAAAAACGCAAACCTATCTGGGCAGTCCGAGTATCGCTCGACTTGCGGATGGATCGCTACTCGCCACACACGACTATTTTGGGAAAGGCTGTCCGCTGAACCATGAAAACGAGGAGCACCTGACCAGCGTCTACCGTTCTGACGACGACGGAGAGACGTGGAATAATATCACCCACATCGCGAATGCGTTCTGGAGTTCGCTATTTATCCACAACGGCGATGTTTACCTGATCGGCACATCGCAGCAATACGGCTCAATTGTCATCCGCCGCAGTTGCGACGGCGGGTATACGTGGACCCACCCCAAAGGCGAGAAATCGGGGCTGCTTTTTGAGGGCGGCACCTTCCGTGAACCTCCCAACTACCACTGCGCCCCCGTCCCCATCCTTCTGAAAGACGGCAGGTTATATCGGGCGTTCGAGGACTGCGATCCGTGCGTCTGGGGCATCGGCTTCCAATCCCTCGTAATCTCCGCCGACGCGGATGCAGATCTATTAGATGCCGCGAACTGGACAATGAGCAACAAACTCCCCTTCGATCCGGCATGGGTTCCTACGGGATGGGGAGAATTGGAACGTCCGGGCTGGCTAGAGGGAAACATAGTAGAAACGAAGGGCGGCGAGATCTGGAATATCCTCCGCGTCAATTCGCTCCCGCTGTGGGATAAGGCGGCAATCGTTAACGTTCACGACGATGGTAAGCGTATCACCTTCAATCCAGAGACCGGGTTCATCGACTTTCCCGGCGGAATGACGAAGTTCACCATCCGTTTTGACCCAGAGACTGGACGTTACCTTACCCTTAGCAACAACAATCCTAACCCGGGTCAACCCTCTCGGCGCACCGTGTTGTCGTTGCACACCTCCGAAGATCTCCTCCATTGGGACCACAAACTAACGCTGTTAGCGGACGATCAGGGCTTGCCCTATGAGCAATCCGTCCAGTTGACCGGTTTCCAGTATGTGGACTGGCAGTTCGACGGCGACGATATTCTCTACATCGTTCGCACGGCTTACGACGGCGCCCATAACTTTCACGACGCGAATCGGATTACGTTCCATCAGATCCGTGACTTCCGGTGTTTGCTATAGAGACAAAATAGGTCTACCATATAAAGACTGTGCCCAACAGATCGGTGGGGGTATCCCGCAGTGTGTCATAGATACGTTTCGCTTCGCTTACCGGAACAACATCGCGGATTAAGGGCTTAATCTTTACCAATCCCCGGTCCACCAACCGACACAGGTTCTGCAGATCATCGCGATCAAAGTGGCTGTTCTGTTTTATCTGAATTTCGCGTCCCTGACCGAGGTTAAAGGTATAGGTTACTTTGTCCCGCCCAGCGATGAATATAATCCTGCCATGCTGGCGCACCGCGTTGATAAATTGGTCTTCCATGCCCGGCACACCCGCGAAGTCAATCACCGCGTCGAACGTTCCGTCAACGACCCCTTTTTCCCAACCATCACCCGATACGTCCAGAACGGTTTCAGCCGCACCGATCTCCTTCGCAAGTTCCAGACGGTTGGGATTGATGTCACAAAGCGTGGCACGGGCACCCATCACTGCTGCAATTTGTGCGGCGACTTGCCCGATGATGCCAGCCCCTACAATCAGTACCTCTTCTCCCATCTTTAACTCGGTGTTGCGACAGGTACGCATGGCAACACTAGTCATCCCGAAAAGCGCAGCTTCCGTGCGGTCAATCGAGTCAGGCAGCTTGATGAGCAGGTCATCCTCCGCTATCACGACATACTCCGCATGGATGGCACTCATATATAGCACATCTCCGACCTGCAGCTCCTTGACATCGGGACCTACCTCAATCACCCGTCCCACGTTCTGGTAACCCCCTCCGCTGGTGGGCAGCTGTTCATCTTTAGGGGCATAGTTTCCACCAATCAGTTGGTTTCGTTCCGTGCCGTTTGTTATGCCAGAATAGATTGTCTCAGTTTTGACTTCGTTGCCGGTTGGCTCCTCCGGTTCCGGCCAATCGTGGATCAGCACTTTCTGCCGCGTCTTATCAGGTAAGCCCTGAATACTGAATGTGCGCATTAACTTTCTCCCCTAAATCCTTCCCGCGAGCCACTGAATTCCCTGCGAAATCACCGCCCGAAAATTTGGGTCAGAGAAAACCTGATCGTCGTGACCTGACTGACAACAGAACACACGCGCATTTTTGTACTGTCGCGCCCACGCCAACGTTTTCATGCTATCAGGGTGATCGGTGGTCAATAACAGTTCGCTGTCCGCCCCCGGATCTGCCATGATATAGATTTCATCCACCATCTCCCACGGTGTCAATCCCTGTGTCGTCGGGTGCTGCGGATTCAGGATTTTTACTGGCACGTTCTGATCGATCTGGACACCGAAACTCCGATCTTGAATGCCGCACAGATCTGACCATAGCTGCCACTGTGGAAACGCAAGAATGGCGTGATGCAGCACCAATATGCCCGTCCCATTTTCGCCCAACGCTTCAACGGTTTCCCTGACTCTCCCGTCTTCGGGCATCTGCCGATGAAAGTTATAGAACACTAGGACATCATACTGCTCGCGGACTTTCCCTGCGTCCGCCGCGAAGTTCTCCAGATCCTGAAGATAAAAGTCAATTTCGGGAATACTCCTGAACAACGCATGAAACCCCGGCACATCAAAGGCGTGTTGTCCGGTTATTACAGCCGTTTTAATCTTGCTCATGCTTCCTCCAATTACAAAGGTCAAGTCGGCAATTTCGCACCAACATAAATCAGATCATGGCGATTATAGTCGAAGGCAAAATGGACATATCCCTCCGCCGCATCCACAAAACCGTCTGGATACTGAAGTTGTCCCGGAAAATCAATCAGCGTCCGCCTATGTTGCCACGTTTCCATATCATCGTCGGAAGTCCACAACGCCAGCGGGTTTCGGACGCCGGGATTCGGATTCGGGTTATGGATTAGGACAATTCGTCCGGTACTAAGACGGTGGAGGCGGAACTTTGTGCCGGGATTCGGGATATCGGTCGCTACGGGGGCCGACCATGTCCGTCCTCGATCTGTGGACTCCGTTCGTTTCAGAGAGCCGGTGCGGTCGGCACGGATGAGCATCACCAGCCGGCCATCGCGCAATTCAACGAGGTTATTTTCCGCCCACCCAGCAGTGGGACCGATTTCGGTGGATTTCTCCCATGTCCCGCCTTCATCGCTGCTGATGAGCGCACCGTTGACAGCACTCTTGAACGATCCATCCGCAAGCGGTGAGGCAACGGGGTCAGGCATCGTATCGTAACTCTGATACGGCAGGATCCACTCACCCCACGTGCTGATGTACAGGTTGCGTATGAAGGCCCGTCTCAGTAGCGGTTTGAAAGGAACAGGGGCTCCCCAAGTTTCGCCGCTATCCTTGCTAGTCAGGACGAAGACCTGCCAATCCTCGAACCGACCGAGATGACTCACACCCATGATGTGGATCTCTCCACCGTGGACGAAGACTTCGGAGAGCAAACAGGCACGATCATCGAAACGGAGGACCGTTTTAGGGGAACTCCACGTTGCTCCCTGATTCGTGGATCGACATATCGCTATATGATTCTCTAACTCCGGCTCGTGCTTTCCACCGGTCATGAAGATAATACCCCAATCGCCGTTAGGAAATTGGCGTAACGCCTGATCACAAACACAGTGATTCGGCGGAGAACCTTTGTACACATGTGCACGATGATCCATGAAGTTGATCTCCCCCAACTCAAAAATTGGGTCACAAATACATATGTCTGCCCATGTAGTTCATCAGGACGGTACGCCGTTGGGTATCGCTTTTCCACGGATAAGCGCCGTGTGTTTGCGCTCCCGCCATGAACATAAGTACATCCCCTGCTTTCATCGACACATGCTGAACCAGCCCCATAGGTTCATCACAGGATTGGACCCCCGGCGGCATAGGATATCTCGCCTTATGACTACCGGGCAGGCAGACGAACCCGCCGTCTGCTTCAGTGACATCGTGCAGCTGCCACGCCACGTTCACAGAGTCACAGTACGCTCGCCCATTTTGGAAGAAGTAGCTATTTCCGGGCCTGGCAGGATCGCTGCCACTGTGCAGTGCATGCCCAGCGGTTCCCTCCACCGAGCATATTGCAGTGGCGTTACCACACCGGAACCCGCTCCCCTCCATCCAGTTTAATCTATGTATTATCGCTGGATGGGCAATCATCTCTCGGAAAGGATCGCAATACGGCTTCGGTAGTTCAAACAGTCCTCCAAGATCGGGTCTGCCTGTCCCCGCAAGCGTCTTTGAGCCTTTGTCAGGGGCACCACCCACCACAATCTGATCCGCAAATTTGTCGATAGCCTCATTTGCCGCTTCAAGCCAAGCGGCATCCATCACATTCGGAATCACGAGGTGTCCGCACAGATCCCAGAAATAGAGTTCCTTGTCGTCAATTGTTGATTCCGGATCACGGGTATAGATCGACGGATGATACACTTCAGACGACTCGTCAATCCAACAGGTCTCCCCATCCGATTTCACCGCGGGTGGAGGGTATGCGTGATAGAAATTCTGACCCTGCATCACCGCCCGTTGCACCGACGTCAACTCCGCCATCCAGTCAGGCGGCGATTCCTTTTCATCTGTAGCATCAGCATCAATGGATTGGCGCGCGCTTTTGCCGATGTACCCGTATGTGAGCAGTCGCTGCGAACCTTTCCCCTTCCACGGTCTCACCCCGTGAAGCGTAGTCTCCGCGCATAGCAGCAGGTCCCCCGCTTTAAGAGGAGGCTGGAGGGTCAATCCCATATCGTCCACACCGCTCAGCACATCTTCCGGGGTTTCGACGTAGTTTTTGTGGCTGGCTGGAATCAGCACGAACCCACCATCACCTTCGTTTACGTCCGCTAACGCCCAAACTGCAAGTACTCCTTGACAGAACCGGGCATCGTTCTGCTGATAATAACCACGAGCTAGGTCCCGTGGCTCGTTGCCGCCGACCAGCGGACCGCCTACGTTCTCCCCCGCCTCTCCAATCAGACGATGTTCTTGGTCAAGTTGGAATTCTTCCCCACAGATCTGGTTGAGATACCATACCAACACAGGATGGTCACGTAGTTTTGTCAAAGATTCCGGTAGTGGTGTAGTTCCTTTCTGATCAAGATCCCGGTTACACGCCCTAACATCTTCCCGCGTCAGGACATCTCGAACAATTAGATAACCAGCGACGTCGAAGCAGTAGTTCTCCTCATTGCTCATCTGTTCTCGGTCCATTACGTCCCCCTCGGCACTTTGCCCTCTATTTTTGTTGCGTTTCACGCATCACGTCAAGACTTCAACCAAACGCTCGGCGATAGCTTTCTCCTCGCCCGGCAGCAGCGTCATCGGATTGAACACCACACTGTCCGCACCCCCGCCGTTCACGATGGAGGGACTCCCCTCTCTCAACTCAGCGTTCACCTGTTCCGCAGTTTTCCCACACGAAGAATCAAGGGTAATTTGAACGGATGGATGCTGCTTGGCATCAACCACCTGTGCCTCAACCCCATCAATCGATTCAGCGGCTTGGGCGATATGTTCCATCTGCGCGCGCCATTCGGCATACTCCTCTTTCTCATCTTTCGCAAGGAAGACTTCAACAGCTGTGAGTAGGCCCATGACCTCCTCTTTGCCGACCTTCATGCCGCGTCCGATTGCGCTGTGAGGATTAGAGTTGTAACGTGCTGCTTCGACAAACTCTGGCTTCCCAATGACCAATCCCGAATTTTGGGGGCCGCGCATCCCTTTTCCACCGCTGAAATTCACCAACGACGCCCCCAGTCCAGCAATCTCTGTCAAGTTGGATCGGGGCGGCAGCTGCGCTGCGGCATCGACGACCACAGGTACGCCACGCTTCGTC
Source organism: Candidatus Poribacteria bacterium (assembly GCA_965204355.1). Lineage (GTDB taxonomy): Bacteria > Poribacteria > WGA-4E > WGA-4E > PCPOR2b > PCPOR2b. The sequence continues at coordinate 3,070,490 of OZ241983.1, read as the reverse complement.
GCTTCGGGGATAACCTCCGCCAGCTGTTCTTTCGGCTGGGCACCAAAGAAGAACACAATCGCCGCAGTATTCGGACCAATCGCATCTATCATATCTGCCGCCGTAACCGCTTCGCGGGTGCCAACCTTGACCAACGTGCCACCAACCGCTTCGATTCCCTGATGGATATAGAAATGTGAATCGACCAAGCTGATGATAAACTCGTTCTTCAAACCGGTGGTGTCAGGCAGTCTGTGAACACGGTCCATATCTGTACCTGTCAGACACGCAGCAGCGGAGACTTGTACGCCGCTTGCCGCCCCACAGGAAACGAACGCCGCTTCGACGCCAATCATCTCCGCCAATGTGTCGCCGACCTTCTCATGGAGTTCGTTGAGATGGATGAACGAAGTTGCCGCTTCGCGCATGGATTCGACGACTTCTGTTGGCATGATGCTGCCGCCCAGCGTCGTGATGGTCCCACTGGCGTTAATAAAAGGTTTGATACCTATATCTTGATACGTTAGCATTGAATCCCTCCTACATAGAATTTTTGGCTATAAATATAAATCCAACCAATTTTTGGCGTGGTTATTGAAATCAGTGCATGATGAATGCCCCAATTCAGGGTAGATCATCAAGGCCTTTGTGCTTACGATCCGTTCAAATACAGGGGCAATCGTGTGGTAAGGGCAGACGTCATCTTTCATTCCAACATTGACGAGCACAGGGCGGGTAATCATCTCGACTAGATTGAGCGGATCGAAGTAAGCGAGTGTTTCAAGAACGGACTCTTTCTGTTCAGGGTATTGACTTAGATACTCGCCGAGTTCGACGTACGGATTTGTTTTCACCTCAATCGCAAGTGGATAGTTACACAGGAACGGTTCTTCGGCAACACCGGCCTTGATTCGCGCATCCAAGGCGGTCGTTGCCAGCGTCAATCCACCACCCTGACTGCGACTCCACATCCCGATTCGATCGGCATCAATTTCGGTGCGATTCGCCAGAAAATCGATACCCCGCACACAATCCATATACGCGCCCCGATAAAAATATCTGTCCCGATCGGTAATATGATAGGTGAGATATGTCCCCGATTCAATCTGCCACTCTGCCTTGCTCTCACCTTGACTTCGCGGAAATAGCGTGAGGACAGCGTAGCCGTGGAGGACCAGATGGGCGGGGATCTCCTTGCTCCCACTGTAACCGGGCACAGCCAGAATCGCTGGGCACTTTCCCCGTGGATTATCCTTCGGCACCGAGTACCAGCCCCGGAGTTTGATATCGCCAAAACTGGTCAGCGTCACGTTATAAGAGTCAAACTCTCTGGCGCTCTGCTCAGGCGCGGGTGAAAGGTCAGCCTGCATGGGAATTTTGTCGAGTGCTGTCCGTGTTCCGTCCCAGAACTCGTGAATGTCCTCTGGTGAATACATATCCCGATACCTCCGTTTAACATGAAGCAGAAATTTGAGAATAGGCAATCTGCGGTCGTCCCGATTCGTTGGTTTTTCATCATACCGTCTTGCAGAAATGCTGTCAACAAAAAAGATAGAACAGATCGTTCGCAGATCTGCATTTCCTACACAAGGCGAAGTATGTTAGGATAACAGCAATTTCTGTCAATTTACTAAAAATCAGTTAACGTTCTGTGTTGATTTAGTTGTAGCATTCGTGTTATAATTGTGATTGGTTAGTTGTATGCTTAAATTTTATCCGTATTGACCGCTGATTTCCGCCACTCATTCCAACTGAAAAGGCATTTTATAGTGAATTATAAAAATAAATAGACACTTTCGCCCCCATGTTTGGTAGGCGCTGTCCGATAAATCGTGACCAGGATTTCCAACTGCGCCTATGCGGTGCGGGGAGAAAACGAACCTACCGGGCCTAGGGGCAATGCGGTTCGGTTAGGAGTGTCTCATTAATTCTAAAATCTACCATAATTCAAAGGAGGGAGCGCATTTTTAATGGCTTATTACATAACAGAAGAATGTGTCGGTTGTATGGCATGTCTAACAAACTGTCCCGTTGATGCCATCACCGGCGATCGTAAAATGCTTCATATCATAGACCCGGATATCTGCATAGACTGTAGTGCGTGCGGTATGGTTTGTCCGGTCGAGGCTATCCATGATCAGAATGGAGATGTCGCTAAATTTATTAAGCGCCCCAAGGATCGCCCGATCGCCGTCATCTACGAAGAACTTTGCTCCGGTTGTGATTTTTGTGTCCACATTTGTCCCTGGGATTGCTTAGAGCTAAAAGATCCCGCGACCGGTGAGCACGCCGAAAGTTTCTTCGGTATCTGTGAACTTGTAAAACCGAGAGATTGTGTTGGATGCAAACTCTGCGAAGAGGTCTGTATCAAAGATGCGATCCGGGTTGAATCTCCAATTTTAGTCGAATTGCAGGAAGCGGCAGACTAATTATGATTAGAAGCATGACAGGCTACAGTCGGCATAAAGCAGAAACTACTTTTGGTCAGCTGATTATTGAGATCAAATCGTGGAATGCTCGCTACTGTAAAGTAACCGTCCGCACCCCAGAATTTCTCTCCAGATTCGATCATCAAATCAACAGCGCCATACGGAATCGGGTATCGAGGGGGCAGATCCAAACCACCGTCGAGTGGGCCGAGGATGCCTCAGTTTCAAACCAACTCCCCATTCTTGATTTTAAGCTGGCAGAACAGTATCATCAAGCACTGGTTAAATTGCAAAATAGGCTGCAATTAGGAAATGAGATTTCGCTTCCTACGCTGGTGCAGCTCCCTGGTGTCTTAACTGCACGGAAGGCTGTTTTGGATGAAGAGGCGATTTGGGAGGTGTTGCAATCTCACATAGAAATCGCTTTGGATGGATTAGAAACAACCAAGCAGGCGGAAGGTGCTGCTATGCTTGAAGAGATTAAAGGGCTCCTTCACTCTATCCAAATCCTAACCCGAAAGATTAAAGCGGCTAGTGCGGATCTCGTGGAGTCAACGCATACGAGACTCGAAGCACGCTTGAACGAGCTGCTTGAAGGGCGTGTTAAAATTGATCCACACCGCCTCACGATGGAAGCGGGTGTGATTGCCTCCCGTTCAGACATCACAGAGGAGTTGGTACGGCTCGATAGCCACTGCTCTCAGTTTGATGAATATCTGCAAGCGACGCAACCTATCGGTAGACAACTCGATTTTCTACTGCAAGAGATGAATCGGGAAGTAAACACCATCTCTGCTAAAGCGTCTCGATCCCCCATCTCCTACGCCGCTGTTGCTCTGAAAACCGAGATCGAAAAAATTCGGGAATTGGTTCAGAATGTGGAATGATCGACCCTCCCAGAAGGGATTATTCATTATTATATCGGGTCCCTCTGGAACCGGCAAAACGAGTGTAATCAGAGGGCTGTGCGAATGCGACCCAAGGTTAGCGTTTTCGATCTCCGCTACGACCCGTCCGCCCCGCTCTGACGAGACTAATGGCGTTGATTACCATTTTTTGCATGAAACGGAATTTCAAGACCTGATCCGGTGTGGTGGTTTTTTGGAATGGGTGCAATATGGCGATCACTACTACGGCACCTTGAAATCCACGATGGAATCGACCATCGAAAGTGGTAAGGACCTGATTTTAGAAATAGAGGTTCATGGTGCAAAGAAGATAAAAGACCTTGGCATCCCTTATACCAGTATCTTTCTCTTACCTCCCTCCCTCGAAAGTTTAGAGAAGCGGCTTCGTAACCGCAAGACAGAATCCGATTCGGAACTTCAACAACGCCTGCTGACAGCGCAATCAGAGTTCGCCTATATTTCAGGCTACAACTACTGTATCGTGAATCCGGACCACAATGTCGAGGAAGCTGTGACTCAAATTCGCCATATCATCTCCGCAGAACGCTGTCGAATCGACGACCAGCTTCTCGCAGCGATCTCTCAAGAGTTTTCCTCCGCCCAATAGCAGGACGCGCGACGGGAAACCCTATGCCCACCCTACCCCCGGCATCAACAAAAAGGGAAATCAATATGAACGGAGTTGACAAGGCAAAAGCCCACGATATACCAAAAGTCGAAATCTCAGTTCGCAACTTTGGACCGATTGCGGAAGCGGATCTTGACCTGCGCCCGCTAACGGTATTTGTCGGCCCAAGCAACACCGGCAAGACCTACCTCTCTGTTCTGATCTATGCGTTGCACCGGGTCTTTGAAGGATTTTTAGAATTTCTTCCACTGTATAACCTAGAACAGCTAGCAGCTAACTGGTACTACAAGCACCCAGTAGATACAACACAAAAGGTAATAGACAAACTAAACATAGGCCAATCGCTTGCATTCTCGGATCTGCCCCAAGAGGTGCGTGAGTTAGCGCTGAAAAATCTCAGGCTAGGCCCGATTTCCGAAAATATAGAAAATGAACTTAAACGTTGTTTCGATCTCGATTCTGTTTCGAGACTAATCCGGTCTTCTGGCGACCAAAACGATGAAATAACCGTTTCACTGATAGTTAGCGACAAAAATCAAGATCTCTGGTCATCCAAATTAGGAATTTCTAAATCAAGTATCGCCATAAATGGAGCGATTAACGAAAATATTGTCATTGTACCTGAAAATTGGTTGCCCCCAACGCAACGAATTGCAATTGAAGATTTGGTAAAATTCCTCAATGAACATCGCAGAAACATAGAACAACCTTACTATCTGCCAGCTGCCCGAAGCGGCATCATGCAGAGTCACCGGGTAATAGCCAGTTCCCTTGTAGCGCGTTCCACTCGCGCAGGCCTCGAACCCTTCCCCGAGGTGCCAACACTTTCGGGAGTCGTAGCGGATTTCATGCAACAGATTATCCTCTACGGGGAACGTTATAGACCAGACGATGGAATGAATCAAATTGCCAACACACTCACGTCCGATGTGCTCGCTGGGCAGATAATTATGAACCCTTCACCGACAGGCTATCCAGAATTTCTCTACCGTCCGCAGGGAACAGAACAGGATATGCGTCTGACCCGCTCCTCGTCAATGGTGTCCGAACTCGCTCCCCTTGTGCTGTTTATCCGTGGTCTTGTTCGTCCCGGCGACACGCTCATCATTGAGGAACCGGAAGCCCATCTGCATCCCGCCGCCCAGACCCAAATGGCAGCCACTCTCGCCCGTTTGGTTCGTGCAGGTGTAAAAGTGCTTGTTACTACACATAGCGACTTCATGCTCCAAGAAATTGGAAATCTGATGCGCGTCGGTATGCTCAAGGAAAAAGGTGCGCTGAAGAAAGAAACCAACGATTGGTTGTTACCGGAAGAGGTGGGAACGTGGTTGTTTCAAAAGAACGGGATGGTAGAGGAAATCGAGTTTGACCACATCAAGGGCATAGAACCGATAGAGTATGAAGACGTTGCCGAGGCGCTCTACAATCGTTGGGCGGGTCTCCAGAACAAACTTGAGGAACTGAAAGCCGAGAACGAACTTGAACGTGAATAGGGTTCTCAACGATATCCGGGGGCGGGTGAGCACAGTGAGCCTTATCAACTCCTGTAGCGGCGAGGGATGTCGGGTGGACATGGCCGACGTACCGTCTGATCGGGTTATCATAGATGTTGAACGTGAATTCGACTCACGCAACATGACGGAGAAACGGTGTGATCGTCTGCTCTTCTTTATTGACACCGATGACAACAATCTTGTTGCAGCTCCAATTGAACTCAAGAGCGGCAAAGCGGAACAATCGGAAGTCACTGAAAAGCTACAAAACAGCCTGCACTTTGCCGCCAACATCGCTCCAAGGACGAGGGCTTTGACAACCGTTTATAGACCAATCCTGTTTGAAGGACGGGGAGTTAAGTGGATCAACCCAAGAGGGACAAAACAATTCAATGTGAACTTTCGTGGCAGTAGGTTGCGGATTCGGGTAGGTCGCTGCGGAAAAAGCGAGAATCTAGTGAGAGCACTGTCTGAGCCAGATATCCTCTAATCAACTCTCATTCGCCACTACCCCAACTACAGGATTCCCCCCTAAATACGATGCCGACCCTCACTCTCAAACCCACACACAAACCTGTCAGAGAATACTACACCGCCCTTGACCGATACGCGCAACTGGGTGTCACGCACGAAACCGCTGTCCGTTCAGCGTTCCAATTCCTGCTCGAATCTTGTGGACGACAGTTTGATTGGACACTCGTTCCTGAACACTCAATGCTGCCCCTGACAGAACATTCACATTCCCCCATGATAAGGGGGGCTAGGGGGGTTAAAAACAAGCGGGTTGTCGTTGATGGTGCGTTAATCGACAGCTTCAGACTGATTCACGGCTATTGGGAGGCGAAGGATATCCACGACGACCTGCCCGCCGAAATAGTACACAAGTTTGAGAAAGGCTATCCCCGCGCCAACATCCTCTTCCAAACCCCACACCGCGCTATCCTTTGGCAGAACGATCAGCAGGTACGCGATGCAGACCTGACCGATCCGACGCAACTGATAAAGATTCTCAACACCTTTTTTGCCTATCGTCCACCAGCATATACCGAATGGGAGGAGGCTGTCGCACAGTTCAAAGACAGAGTGCCCGACATCGGGAACGGATTGGCGGATTTAATCCAAAACGAACGGGCTGCCAATCCCCACTTTGTCGCGGCGTTTGGGGCTTTTCATGAGAAATGTCAGCAATCAATCAACCCCAACCTCTCTGAAGCCGCCGTTGAGGAGATGCTGATTCAACACCTCTTGACCGAGCGCATCTTCCGCACTGTTTTCAATAACCCTGACTTCACCCGCCGCAATGTCATCGCCAATGAGATTGAGAAGGTGGTAGATGCGCTCACAGAGCAGTCATTTAGCCGCGACGATTTTCTCCATAGCCTTGACCCCTTCTATGCTGCAATCGAACGCACCGCCGAGACTATCAACGATTTCTCCCAAAAACAGGGGTTTCTCAACACCGTTTACGAGCAGTTTTTTCAAGGCTTTTCGGTGGAGGTTGCCGATACGCACGGGGTGGTCTACACGCCGCAGCCGATTGTCGATTTTATGGTGAAAAGTGTGGATCAGATACTAAAGACCGAATTTGGGGATACAGGAAATGGGGGCCGGGCAGCCACGAGGGCTGCCCCTACAATCTCGGATAGGGATGTCCATATCATCGACCCGTTTGTGGGCACGGGGAATTTCATTGTGCGGGTTATGCGCGAAATTCGCAAAACCGACTTGGCGAAAAAGTACACAACGGAGTTGCACTGCAACGAGGTGATGCTGCTGCCATACTATATCGCCTCAATGAACATTGAACATGAGTTTTACGAGGCGACGGGTAGGTATCAACCCTTTAAGGGCATCTGCCTTGTGGATACGTTTGAACTGGCAGAAGACTCCCATTACTATGAAGCCTCCTTGTTTACAGAGGAAAACACGCGCCGCGTTGAGGATCAGAAGAACACCCCGATGTTTGTGGTTATTGGGAATCCGCCCTATAACGTCGGTCAGGTCAACGAGAACGATAACAATAAAAATCGGAAATATCCAACGATGGACGCGCGGGTTGCGGAGACTTATGCGAAAGACTCTACGGCGACGAATAAAAACGCACTTGCCGATCCGTACGTAAAAGCGATTCGGTGGGCATCAGACCGGATAGGGGAAGAGGGGGTTGTTGCATTCGTAACAAATAACAGTTTTCTTGATGGTGTGGCGTTTGATGGGATGCGGAAACGCCTCGCAGACGATTTCGATGCGATTTACATTCTGGATTTGGGCGGGAATGCCCGGAAGGGATTGAAGGTCTCGGATGCCAATGTATTCGGGATACGGGTCGGCGTGAGCATTAACTTGTTTGTGAAGAACGGACGGACGATAAATCGCCCAACTACAAATGAGAGGGTTTCTGTCCCCACACGTATTTTTTATTATCGCACCGATGACCTATGGAACAAAAAACAGAAATTTGATTTTCTGAATGAACGTGAACATGTGGGCAATATAAACTGGCAACCCATTCAACCCGACGCACGCCACACATGGCTCACCGAAGGGCTCCACGCCGAGTTTGAAACCTTTATTCCGATAGGAACTAAAGACGTAAAGAAGGAGAGAAGTGAGGCGGTGGATGTGATTTTTCAGACTTACAGCAACGGCGTTAAAACCAATCGCGATGCGTGGGCACATAATTTTAATCGAAACACACTGGCAGAAAACATAAGTCGGATGATTGAGACCTACAATGAGCAGGTGTTCAAGTGGGAACGGCGGACAGATCGGGATGCTAACGTTGATGACTTTGTGATTAATGATAACGCAAAAATCAGTTGGAGCGAAACACTTAAACGCAGCTTGCAACGAGGCAAAACCGCCGATTTTTCGGAGGCCAAGATGAGAACCTCCCTTTATCGTCCATTTGCGAAATCAAACCTTTATTTTGACCGGATGATAACTGAGCGTGTATATGTCTTCCCATCTATCTTCCCTGCATCTCAGATAGAAAAAGAAAATCGAGTGATTTGGCTCAAGGTAGGACAAGAATGGCCGATGTTCGCGTTGATGGTTAACAACATTCCCGATGTACTCCCGCAAGGCGGTTCCCAATGTTTTCCCTTCTACACCTACGACGAGGACGGGGGGCACCGCCGAGAGAACATCACCGATTGGGCATTAGGACAATTCCGGGAACATTACGGCAACGAGTCCATCGGCAAGTGGGATATCTTCCATTACGTCTACGCGCTCCTGCATCACCCCGACTATCGGGAACGGTATCAGGCGAACCTCAAGCGGGACCTGCCGCGTCTGCCATACACGCCGGACTTTTGGGCGTTTGCCAAAGCGGGAGAACGATTAGGGGAAATCCACATCAACTATGAGGAGGTGGAAGAGTACCCGCTCACATTCATCGAAAAGCCGGATACACCGCTCGACTGGCGCGTGGAAAAGATGAAGTTGTCCAAAGACAAAACGGGAATAAAGTACAACGATTTCCTGACCTTCGACGGGATACCGGCGAAGGCGTTTGATTATCGGCTTGGGAATCGGTCGGCGTTGGAATGGGTGATAGATCAGTATCGCGTCAAGACGGACAAACGCAGCGGCATCCGCAACGACCCGAACCGTCCGGACGATCCAGAGTACATCGTCAGACTCATCGGGCAGGTGATTACGGTCAGTTTGGAGACAGTTGAGATTGTGGAGGGGCTGCCCGTGCTTGCATCCCGATAGATCGGGGCTCTGGGGGTGCCTGCTCATTAAACACTGGACATGAAGAAACGTCTAAGGTTGGGATTAGAATCGGTGAGGAGGAAATTATGAGTATTGATTTAGACCAAAAAGGACTATCGCTAGCGAAAATGCTAGCATATATGCGACAGGAACTGAAGTTGACCGAGATGATTCCGGTTTATTGGAGTAGAAGGGAATTCGGTATCTATTGTGCTTTGATTCCATCTCATCAAGTTGAACAAGTACTTTCCAAATCATCTTGGGACCTGACGCTCTATCACCATGAAGGCGACAACGGGATTGAGCCTTTGATCATTAACAGAGAATTTAATGAGTCACAAATTAACTACGGCAAAAGAAGAAAATATAACGAGATATCTGAGGAATTCCGCCTTTTCCACAACCTCTATCACGACAGAGAAAAGGAGGAATACATCAAGATCGATGACGAGGGTAATGAACATACAGTGGCTGTTGTTGAACCGGACCGCATCCAAATAAGGCTCAAGGAAATTCGCCAGTTCTTGGCGATCAAGGAGATGTACCTATCGATCCAATTCTCTTTTAAGGGTGATTCAGCGTACTCGCCGGAAGAACTCGGGGTTGGTGAAGACGAAAGGGGTGACAAAGGCGAAACAAAGCCTATTAGAAAGTCCACATCGGACGGCGATATATGTTGGCGTCATTGGCGATCCGGCCCCCGTCCCGACATTAGAATACTAAACGGAAAGCGGCTTATCAAACCTTTACCAAAATCTAAGAGCGGTTCCTGGGAATTTGTCGAAGAACGGAAATATGTGGAATTCATTATTGATGTTGACGAGAACGGGGAGGAGATTACCCACACATCTGACGCGCCTCATAGCCTGGCCCCTGTGCATTTTCGCAAGCAGGTTTTAGATAAATACTACGATAAACCCAGTATGTACTCGGTAGAAGATTCACGGGTAAGCTGCCCTTGGTGGGCTGTGCGTATTGACAACCATCACGACGACAAAGTTATTGTGTTGTTGAGAGACCTCTCCTCACTAACCTATACGGAACAAAAACACTGGCAAATCTACAATATCCTACCCGAAGGCGGTCTGAGTAAGACCTATTTTGAGCGTGATCTCCAAGGATCGTTCACGGTAACTTCAGATCACCCCGAGCACCTATTCAAACATAGATACGCTCATCTGCAACAGGACTCTGAAAAATATCTCGGTTGGCAGTTGCTGAAGCGATTGGATCCGCGCGACGAGCATCACCTCAAAAGGTTAAGAGTTCCGTCCACTGACGAGCAGAGTGATTTCGATGATTTGGTTTTGAGTCTCACAAAGATACTAATTGACTCCCTGAACCAGAAGGAATTGAAAAAGCTGATTTCGCTTAAACAGGAGGAGAATCTTAGTCCTGATCAGCAGGAGAGTCTTAAACGAAGTATTGGCTGTCTCGAAATTGCCCTCAGTTGCTGCGGCGTTGAAGATGCCGCGGATCACATTGCTTTTCTACGCAAACTTCAGAGTTTGCGTTCAACCGGCAGCGCGCATCTCAAAGGGAGCAACTACCAAAAGATTGCTAACTACTTTGGTATTGAGAGTAAAGGTTTGCGGTCAGTGTTCGCTGGTATTCTCTCAAAAGCTTTGGATGTTCTCGATTACTTCATCTTTCTTATACAGAGCCGCCAAATCAACCGCGAAATCATTGAACAAAATAGTATAGAAAGAGGATATGCAATTCTTGATGAAATGGTTGGATTTGCTGACTTCGATTCAACCGATGATTCCGCCGATCACGATGAAGTTATCTATGAATTGGATTCCAAACCATGATTTTTGTTGATAGCGGTGCTTGGATCGCCCTCTCAAATCGGAGAGATCCATATCATGAGGAGGCTGTTGTAATTTACACAACCTTAAAACAGCAAAAAGAACGACTTTTAACCACAGATTATGTGATTGATGAAACGGTAACTCGGCTCAGATATGATTGGAATCACTCAGGAGCGGTTCAGTTTCTCAACTTTATTGAACGTGCTAAAAAAGCCACTGAAGAAGCAGTTGCCTTAACCGTCGCAGAAATTGATAGCACCCTGTTTCAGGAAGCAGAGCAGCTTTTTCGTCAATACAACACTGCAAGGTTGTCATTCACGGATTGCACTAGCTTTGTGGTTTGTCGGAGCCATAACATCTCAGAGGCGTTTGCTTTCGATCAACATTTTCCAATGATGGGAATAACGCTACGTGGGTAGTCTGTTTCACCCATATCGGTATTTCTATTCGCTCATGTTAAGAGATCGTGCAACAGAAACCGAGTTTTGAAGAAAAAACTCGGTTTCTCTTCGCGTTTTTCACCTTCTTTTTAGTCCATCATAAGCACAAGAAAACAGCACAATGAAACCAGAAAATAAAACCATCATCCTCGGCGTTACCGGCGGAATCGCTATTCATAAATCCGTCGACTTAGCGAGCCAACTGGTCAAGCAGGGGCATTCGGTGCACGTAGTCATGACAGAAAATGCTACCCGTCTGGTGCAGCCGACTCAATTCCAAGTCATTTCCCGAAATCCTGTCCTGCTCGACCTATTCGAGCTCGGTTCCGATTGGAAACCGGTGCATATTGACCTCGCAGATAAGGCGGATCTGTTAGCAATCGTTCCCGCCACCGCAAACATCATCGGGAAGATGGCAAATGGCATCGCCGACAACGCGCTCTCCACCGTTGCGATCTCCGTCCACTGCCCGATCCTAATCGCGCCGGCGATGGAACAACACATGTATGAAAACCCGTTTGTAGCGGCAAACGTCCGAAGCCTGAAGTCACATGGCATAGAATTTGTCGAGCCTGTCACCGGCGATCTCGCCTCCGGTAAACAGGGAATGGGACGGTTGAACACGGTTGAGGAGATACTCGGACGCATCAACCAACTGCTGAATACGTCCAAAGACTTACGTGGGAAGCGGGTGATTGTCACAGCAGGACCCACGCGGGAATATCTCGATCCAGTTCGCTTTATCAGCAACCGATCCAGCGGAAAGATGGGATATGCGGTCGCCGAAGCAGCGCGAGATCGGGGCGCAGAGGTGCTCCTCATCAGTGGACCTGCGACAGCAGCACCGCCCACAGGTGTTGAAACGCAATATATAGAAACTACATTGGAGCTGCAAGACGCACTCCTCGAAAGGTTCGATCAGACCGACATCGTAGTGATGGCTGCAGCCGTTGCCGACTACCGTCCCCACGCGTTCTCGTCGAATAAAATTAAGAAAACTACCGATCACCTGACCCTCCCACTCGAACAGAACCCGGACATCGCACAAGCGCTTGGCAAACGGAAAAACAGCGGACAGATCACGGTCGGTTTCGCTGCCGAGACAGACGACCTGTTGGAGAACGCCCAGAAGAAGTTGATCAAGAAAAACTGCGACCTCATCGTGGCAAATGACGTATTGGCGGAAGGTGCTGGATTTGAGGGCGACACCAATATCGTAACCCTGTTGGACCAAAGCGGGCGCCGCGAGCAACTGCCACTGCTCTCCAAGCGCGAAGTTGCCGATCGAATCTTGGACCGTGTGGTTACACTGATTCAGGAAGACGATTGACCGAGGTATCGTTAACAATTCCATCGTCCCCAATCTGTATCCTAAACAGTCGCGACCCGATCACAAATTTCCCACACAAAAAACGCCTTTAGGACTAAAATCCGACAATTCAGTTTTGGCATACAAATCTGCTTTAGTTTTGTATCCATCCGAATTCTGTGATATACTAGATACCAAGATTCACTATAATCTCAATGCTCTAGTCTTAGGGGTATGTCAAAACCTGACTTAACAGGGAGGTGTTCAAAACCGGTTGTACAATCAATCCTAATACGTTGGTCGAACTCGCCACTAGCTAATTCATGGGCAAGTTACCACAAGAGAATGAACGGGCGAGCAGCACGTTTTACCTCAACCATATCTACAAAGCAATCACAAAGGAGAAAGGAACGATGAAAATGAAAACAACGATTTCTGTTCTGCTTATAGTAGCTGTCCTTTTAATCCTTACCCCGCTGGGCGACGGGAAACAGCGCCCTGGATTGGAATTAATGCTCTATTATCCCCTTGATGAAGGCGGCGGCAGAACCGTGGAGGACAAATCCGAAAGCGAAGCCGACGGCAAATTATCGGCGGGAGAATGGGTTGATGGCAAATATGGGAAAGCCGTTCGGTTTAATATGAAGGATGGCGACGGTGATCCCGAAGGTACTAGTAATATCCGAACCCGAGAAAATGAGGCATTTGCCTTTAAGGGGAATGCGGAAATCACGCTGATGGCATGGATCAGAAATGAGACTGATCATTGGGCTTGGGCTGGGATTAATCAGTTTGTAGTTATCTATAACCGTCCTGAAGGAAATTTCACAAACTACGGTTTTCGGATAGAAGACCCGGGCCATCCCGCTCTATTTTATCGAGATGCAGCGGATGCGGATTGGCACCGTAAGACAGCAAGAGGTGACCCCTTACCAACGAAGCAGTGGGTACATGTCGCCTGTACCGCTATTCTAGGCAAGGGAGATACCATGAAGTTCTACGTAGATGGGGAAGAGCGTCCCAGTGGATGGAGTCATGGCAATGGAAACTTTAAGGCGATTGCGGTGCCAGGACCCATTGATATTGGCTCCCGTTGGGGTGGCCAAGGCAAACATCTCTTCCACGGCTCAATCGATGAAGTCATGATCTGGAAGGGAGTATTTGAAGCCGATGAAATCAAAGATATTATGTCGGCACCTGGAGACGAATTCCTTGCTGTTCAACCCCGCGGAAAACTCGCTACAACGTGGGCAACCCTAAAACGAAGTTCTAATTAATAGACTTAAACCCGCAATGACAATATTGCCCCCTGATGTTTATATCAAATAGATATACTTTCCTATCAGCATCAGGGGGCTTTTTTAATTAAGGCTTGGTTATAAATGCAGAAACTCAGGGATGTAATCGGTTGCCTGAAAGGGGGTACGAACCATGAAAGCATTGGCGCTTATAGCGGGCTTCCTTTTGTTTCTTATGCCATCCCTAGTCAGCGGGAAACAGCGTCGTGGATTGGACCTCGTCCTCTATTATCCCTTCGACGAAATAAGAGGAAGGGCGACAAAAGACCTATCTCGATTTAGAAATGATGGACTGCTGCAAGGCAAAGGGGCATGGCGCAAAGGGAAATTTGGACACGCTCTCTACTTTTGTAGAGAAGTGGCTTGTGGTGCCGATTCGGGTATTGTCCAAACGCCACAGCACAAAATTTTTGCTTTTGGAGCGGGAGACGAAATAACCCTTATGGCGTGGATAAATGTCGATCCCGCTAATGTCGGAGAGAAACTAGTTGGGGCGCGCGCGATTATCTATAATCGCCCCCGAGACACACAAGCGAATTACGGACTTCGGATGGATCGTGTCGATCCATCTTTTTTTTATCGCGACAATGAAGATGTGGACTTTCATCGTGTTACCGGGATATGGGATGCAATACCGATAGATAAGTGGGTACATATCGCTGCTACCACTACTTTTGGGAATCCTGAAGCGATGAAAATCTACCTAGATGGGAAACTGCAACGTACCAACATGAAGGGAGGCACCAAACCTGATAATTGGTCCCTAGGCGATGGGACGAAACCGCCCATGGTAACCAAAGGTCCCGTTACGATTGGCGGCTATGGGAAATTTCTCGACCCATTCCAAGGTCTCATTGATGAAGTGATGATCTGGAAAGGAACCTTCGCAGAGGAAGAAATCCAAGAAATTATGCTGGCACCGGGAAGCGAATTTCTCAGTGTCGAACCCCGTGACAAACTAGCCACGACATGGGGAACGCTAAAACAAAGCCCCTGAAACGAACCTTTTAAGAATCTATCGAACCTTTGGCATAGTTAAGGAGGTTGCTGATGAAAACAAAGATCTCTTTTCTGGTTATAGCATGTGTTCTTTTGCTCCTGACTCCGCCCTCCTTCGTCGAGGGAAAGCGAGATCCGAAGGACTTAGTTCTGTATATTCCTTTTGACGAAGGAAGAGGAAAAACGGCGGAAGACATATCTGGATTTAAAAATCACGGTAAGTTGGAAGGCAACTGGAAGTGGGACGATGGGAAATTTGGAAAAGCCATACGTTTTTCCATCAATGATCCAGGCATGGTCCGCACCCCAGCACACAAAATATTCCTCTTTGAAGGCGGAGACGAAATCACGATTATGGCTTGGGTGAGTATGGATGTCGCAAGACCCGGCGCTCGTGGAATTCTCTATAATAGCCCTAACGGAATCAAAGCGAATTATGCAATTCGCTTGGAGACTGTAGACCCATCTTTCTTCTATCGAGATCAACAAGACGTGAACTTTCATCGTGTCACAGGGATATGGGACTCTGTACCGATAGACACGTGGACCCATATCGCTGCCACCAACACTTTCGGGGATCCTGACGCGATGAAAATCTATCTCAATGGAAAAAATCAGAAATCGAGCCGAGATGGAGGCATTAACAAGGGCCATGAAGCAAAGGACTGGTCTAAAGGCGACGGCTCCAAACCGCCTCTACCCGCTAGGGGTCCCATCACCATTGGTGGATACGGAGCGTTTGCTCAACCGTTCCAAGGCGCTATTGATGAGGTAATGATCTGGAAGGTTGCCTTCACAGAGGAAGAAATCCAATCAATTATGCAGGCTCCGGGGGATCAGTTCCTTGGCGTCGATCCGCATCAAAAACTCACTACAAAATGGGGTGCCATAAAACAGAATCCGTGAGGCGGATTGTCAGAGATAACTCATTTGCCTCTTGATGCTCACGACCAAATAGCCACACGTCCCTGTCAGCATCAAGAGGCTTTTCTTTTGCATAGGAGAGCCAGATGATTTTAATGAGTCCAAATATTAATCCGGGAAAAACAGCAGAAGAGCGGGAGGAGTTTCTCCGCAAAGCCAGCATCATGGAGGTAAAAACAGTCTCCATGAGCACACCCGCCGATTGGAGCGATAGGGATGTTGAGGAAGCCAGGCACTTCCTTGAAGATCACGGCATACGTCCGGGTGAGTTCAGCGCATTCCACAGCGGATTCGGCGCAGCGGATGAAGCCGAGTACCAGTCGGCAATTGAACACTATCGCCGCCAACTACGCCACGCTCGGATCTTAGGCGCGCACTGCGTCGGGTTTAACGTCGGGTTAACCTACAGATGCACGCCCCAAATGTGGTCTGACGATGCGTGGAAACGGTGCCTCGACGCTGCGGTGGATTTGGCAAGGGAAGCAGAAGCAGCGGAGATGGACGTTGCCGCACACCCCCATATCATGAGCCCGCTCTGTTCTGTGGAACGGTACAAGGAGATGTTTGAAGCTGCCTCGTCACCCCGAATGAAGGCGCTAATGGACTGTGTAAACCTGACCTGGCCCCACCTGTTCTATAGAACAACGGAGTTGGTAAATCAGATTTTCGATGAGATGGGCGATAAAATCGCTGCGCTCCACGCAAAAGATATAGCGATGTCGGCGGTCCGCCAGAACGAGAGCGGACGGTTATCGGTCGTTCACATAGACGAAGCCGTTCCCGGTGCAAAAGAGGCAGAGCACCGTTACGAATCCGGCGTTATGGACTATGCGACCATCCTGCGACGGCTGGATGAACTGAATCATGATGTTACGCTCTATGTGGAACATTTTCCATACGAAGACACCATCACGGGACAGCAATACATCCGTCACGTCGCACGAGAAGTTGGCGTAACGATCCACTAAATTATAGTAGTAGGCATACTCCGTATGCCGTAACCTCCGTCCCAATTCTATCGGGGAGGAGTACAATGTGTATAGCAACAGCGAACTGTGATCAGAATTTCGTAGGGAACGCAGATTTGCGTTCCCTACACCTACCAAAGATAAAATTCCCAGCAATGACCCTCTACCAACAGACCCGTGAATTCCTCAAACGCACCGGCAGGAACCCCAATCAGAAACTCGGTCAGCACTTTCTTATCGATCCACACGCCTTGCAGGAGATAGCTTGGGGAGCAAAATTGACCGACGCTGATTTCGTCTTGGAAATTGGTGCTGGACTCGGTTTTTTGACATCGGTGATCGCAGCAACCGCTAAAAAGGTCCTTGCGGTTGAAATCGATGAATTCCTTTACGCTGAGTTGCAGTTAAAATTCTCCAAAATGTCCCACATCTCCCTGATCCAAGGGGATATCCTTAAACTAAACCTCGCGCCCCTGCTAAACGATTTTCCCGCCCAGAACACCAAAATTGTCGCGAACCTACCCTACTATATCACCACCCCGGTTCTATGGGAATTATTGAAGTGTCACCGGAAAATCAGCAGCTGCGTCCTGACGATGCAGACAGAAGTTGCTGAACGTATCATTTCACCGCCGGGTAACAAACGTTACGGCGCTCTCTCCATCGGTGTCTCCTACTATGCCGAGGCTGAAATTGTACACGCGATTCCGCCGGATCAATTTTTCCCTTCACCACAGGTTGATTCCTCCGTTCTAAAGCTACAGATGCACGACACCCCTCAAGTCGCCGTTGAAAATGAGCCCCTATTCTTTCGCATAGTCCGCGCTGCGTTCCAATCTCGACGCAAAATGTTACGAAACGCACTCCTGAAAAACGGCGTTTCTATCTCTGCTGACACACTGAATGCCGTTTTCGATGAACTCGCCATCGATCCACGGCGACGCGGAGAAACGTTGGACATCGCTGAGTTCGCCGCGCTTGCGAACGGTTTGCATGAACAACTGCGCAACTCAGCAAACTAAGGGCTCACGCCTGATACAACCCTAATATTGCTGAAAATTGCATCTTTGAAACTACTATGAAAATATATATATTCACGCTTATTTTGCTGGTATCACTGCTGCTTGCTTGCGCCCCCACGGCACCTCCTCCACCAACGCCGCCTGACGCAACAGTTTTGTATATCGCAGCGGCAACCAAGCATCACCAGTTCGCGCATGGAGAGATCCCGTCCACTGAAGCGGAATGGGAAAGCTTGATTGAAGAATTCCAGCGCACAATCAACGCAGATGCGGAAGGGGAATGGGCAGATGATGCCCAATACGCAATCGCCTCTTGCTGGCTCTGGTTGGGACAACGGGCTGAACAACCGGCACTTGACAACGCAATCGCCGCACTCACAACACTGGTCCAAGAATATCCCGATTCACGATACACAGCAGAAGCACATTACTGGCTGGGAGATTGCCACGGCCGGCTTCAAAATTACGGCACAGCAGTCCCCCACTATCAAACGGTCATCAGTCGCTATCCGACTCACACAATCGCCGACAAAGCACAGCTGCGGCTCGGCAGGGCGTACGAAGCGCAAGGCTACTTCACACTAGCGCGTATTACGTACGAAGCACTCTCTCACCGAAGCGAAGACACCCAAATTAGCGCCCAAGCGAAGAAACTGGCTTCACGCCTTGAGGTCGAGCAAACAGAGGAGGAATTCCCCGCTGAGGCTCCGCCTGAAATTGTACAGGCAGAATCCCCTAAAGTCGCCCAGCCGGGTCGCCCCAAAACGCCGCCAGAAGTGACCAAGCCTCCCCCTGTCCCCCTAGAACCACCTCAACCCAGCGCTATATCGCCCCCCAAGACAAGCGATGCTAAACCCAAAACAGTAACGCCGCCAAGCAAGCCAGAACCCCCATCACAGGAACCTCCCGCCGTTGCGGACAAACCGGTGACGCCGCAGAGCAAGGCAAAACCTGCACCTGAACGACCGAAAACAGTACAAGTTGTTCCCGCCCCGTCATTGGCACAGCAATTGGGGTTGAGTGTTAAAACGATTGTTATCGATCCGGGACACGGCGGTAAAGACCCCGGTGCGGTGAGTCAGACGAGACAAGAAAAACAGATTGTACTCAACCTATCAAAAACCTTGCGCGATATCCTCGCTAAGAAAGGGTATAACGTCCGACTGACGCGTGAGACCGATGTTTTTCTCCCACTCAGGAAACGAACACAGTTTGCGACCAACCAGAAAGCCGATCTGTTCGTCAGCATTCACACCAACGCCAGCACCTCCCGTTCGGCGTCCGGCATAGAGACCTACTACCTTGCCCTCGCGTCTGACGCATCTGCTCGAACGACTGCGATGCGCGAAAACGTAGGGGCAGAGTATAACATGAAGGAGCTGGAGGCACTTGTGGGAAGAATTCTCAAGGAAAGCAAGAGTACGGAGAGTCGTCGGTTGGCAGAACTCATTCAAGCACAACTAGCATCAGGGAAACAGGTGAAAAATCGGGGGGTCAAACACGCACCTTTCGTGGTCCTCATCGGCACAAAAGTGCCCGCAGTGCTCGTTGAGGTCGGTTTTATCTCAAATCCAACGGAAGGAAAGAAACTCGCCACAAAGGCGTACCAACGTCAGCTTGCAGCATCAATCGCCAAAGGAATTGAGCAATATATCAATAACCTCCCGCCAGTTTCCGCGAATCAATCGTGAATATGGTTTAGCCTGCGTCAGAAGCGTGTGTAAATTGCAGGATTTAGGAGAGTCGTCAATATATAATCCTGCAATGTACCCATAAAAATTTTACAGATCACAAAAGCGCCCTCAGTCAGCGGTGCGTTATCACGATGGAGGAGAAAAACGATGGGAACACTACACGGGGTCATTCGAGACAGCGTTTCAGGCGAGCCGGTCGAAGCAAAAGTGCATGTGCTAACGAGCAGCGGAAATTTCGTGCATCCCGCTGACAGTATCTTGAAAGTGGGGCCCGGTGACCCCTCCTTTTACAGCGCAGGCGAGTTTACGGTGAACGTCCCTCGCGGCTCAACCGATATTATCGTTGAACGAGGTACAGAGTATGAACCGCTACGGAAAGTGGTCTCAGTCCCTCAAAAAGGGCACGTTGATGTCGAGTTGCAGCTTAATCGGTGGGTAGATCTTCCATCGCAAAATTGGTATCCGGGCAATACGCATCTCCACTACAGCGAAAACGAGATGCAGCCCGACGCTCGCCTGAACCTCGACCCAAAAGTCCATGACCTGAGCGTAACCGTAATCAGTATCCTGCAGCGGCGTGAGCTGCCTTACGCCAGCAACAAGTACCCGATCGGGTTCATGACGGACTACTCGACCGCACATCATCTTGTGGACTGTGGAGAAGAGAATCGACACAACTACCGGCGGGGCGGAATGGCTTACGGACATATCATGCTGCTGCGTATCCGCAATTTAGTGGAACCGGTCAGCCGCGGCGATCTCGTCAACGATTTCGATCCAGATTATCCACCGCTCTGCTACGCCTGCGACGACGCAAAACGGCAAGGCGGTATCGTACTATGGTGCCACAACGGAATTGGGATGGAGGCACCGGTCGCAGCAGCGCTGGGTAAGTTGGACGCCTTTAACCTATTTGACCCATACTGGATGGATCCAGAATATGACATCTGGTATCATCTACTCAACTGCGGCATCTCGCTGCCAGCATCAACCGGAACGGATTGGTTCATCTGCTCCAACAACCGCGTTTATGTTCAAACAGATCAGGAATTTACGTATGAGAGCTGGTTGCGAGGATTGCAGGGGGGAAACACATTCATCACGAACGGACCTGCCCTATTTCTCACCGTTGATGGCACAATGCCCGGCGGAAAAATTGACGCTGCGAATGGGACACCCCGCAAACTATCAGGAGAACTTTCGTGGAATTCGCACTATCCGATTAACCGGGTAGAGTTAGTCCACAACGGTAGCGTCGCGCAACGCAAGGAGTTCAACGAAACACCACAACAGAACGGTGAATGGGGATTCGACCTTGAAATCGAAACGGACGGATGGATTGCGGCACGCGCTTATGGTGATGCCCGGGATAGCTTTGCACAGTCAATATACGCACATACGAGTCCGATACAGATAGGAAGTGGACGTCCCCCCGGTATCGCACAGGATTCCGCGGATTTCTTTGTTCGTTCAATTGACGATTCTATCGACTGGATCAGTCGAATCGGTAAGTTCACCAAGGATGAGCAGCGAGAGGAGATTTTGCACCTGTTCAGTGAGGGACGAAAGGTTTATGCAGGGCTAACAGCGCGGTGATAGTGCGCTTATTTTCCAACAACGCTGTAGTAGATGGCATTGAACAGCAGTTTAAATGTCCCGTGCGACTGGGCCCGGTGCTGTGGTTTGAAGCCAAACAGAATCACACGCCCCTTTCCCAATTTGAGATCCCAGAGTGCACCTTTCTGACGAATCCGTTTCTCCCCCTCGATCCAACCGCTCATAAGTGGGTTGAATTTGGGATAAGCTGCGACCCGTTTCCCACTACGCGCTTCAAACGCGGGTCCCGATTTGAAAAAGACCGCCATCTCACGCTCTAACCCGTACCCGATTGGATGGCTCGTTTCAACGAAAACGCGCAGCAGCGAACCGGGGCAGAAGAATTGCGTCCCGGTCGATTTCTGTGAACTTGATCGATCTGACTCCAGAACGTTAGTAATTTCCAGCCCAAAATATTTTGTTGGAAGCTCCGTTGCCCAGTTCAAACAGATAAGCGTACCACCGTTTTCAACAAAGGTGCGAAGGTTCGCGGCACCCTCCAATCCGATACCACCCACATACTCCGGTGGGAGGCTGCCCTCCGCGTGTCCTCCAATCATCCTTGATGCTCTCATATCGGGCAGGATTATCGCGTCATACCACTCAGCTAAATTTCCGGCACGAATCTCGGCATCGGTCAAATTACGATAGGGAAACTCATGCTGCTCCAGCACCCACCGGGTCCAGCCCTCATCCATGCTTGCCGTCCACGGCTTATAGAGTCCCAAACGCGGCTGCCTCAACTCTGCTTTGAGATCTACGACGCGTTGATTGAGCGCGTAGATTTCAATCCCAACAGATTCAGCAAAATCGCGCAATTCGGCGGAATCGCTTCCCGGTATTCGGTCGGATTTGAGGATGACCGTCCCACGGGGCAGGTGTAGCCCCTTCCACACGGTTTCTCTCTGCTGCTGATAGACTGTATATCGATCCTTTTGGAGCAACCGATTCAGTGCTACGGTTTCTAAGTTCGTTTGATTCTTGAAAACGTAGACGACCGCATCTTGGAAATTAACCCCGTCAAGGTGGAGCTTGCCCACCGCTGCCGGAATCTTCTCAACGAGTGTTAGGTCCACCTCAAACGCCTCGACCGCCTTGATGACTTTGACCCCCATCTGCAGCGGCAGCGTCCAGCCCGCGATGTCATACGGCCGTTCCGGCGGGGCTCCGGGCGCGGGGATGCGACGAGGATAGCGCTGCACCTCAAGGAGATCCTTGGCATGTGCTCGAAATGGTTGCGCCATCAAGACCACGTAAGTTCCCGCTGGGTATTCGACTCCATCCGCTGTGAAATTCGTGTTCGCCCGATGGATTTTTACACCGCCACGCTGTAGAATCCCCAGCATCTTGAGTGCGGTATCGATATCCCGCTGATCCGTTGGCACAAGAAAGGCGCGAGGCGGTTCATACTGCCCCTTTTCGACAGCGTCCAATCCCATCTTATAAAAATTGGTGAGAAACATCTTCCTCTGTCTCGCAACTATCGACAGGATCGAATACGTTGCTGCTTTCTCATATTCGATAATATCGCGCATCCGCCACCAACCACCGGGCCACGGCTCAGGAAAATTGGTCTGCTGCGCGTATTGAGTCAACCCCCGTCGATGCCCCCTCAAACTCGACTTCCGCTGAAAAATGGGCGAGGCAATGTTGACACTGGCAGCCTCCGTCAAGATACCTATCATATTGTGGCGATAGGGTACCGTGCGAAAACCGCCGTGCCACCACGTATCGTATACCGCGTTTGACAACACACCGGTGAACCCTTGCGATGTGAGATCGAGTGCCATCTGTGCACCGATTAGGGCGAGTTCACGTTGCAGCAGCGGCGGGATATTGGGGTTCACGGGATGGAAGTAAGGCGGAATCACGAACCGCGCGCCCCGGTTACCCATCTGATGCACATCATAGACCACTTGTGGAAACCACTCCTCATAGAGGATCTGGGTCACTAACTGCGTTTCGACCTGTGTCAGCATGAACCAGTCACGGTTGTTATCGTGTCCAGTATATTTGTGGTAGAGCCAGGGCATCGGTGCGCCCTCATACGGCGTGTTGACGGTGCGCTCGTACCAATCAACCACCATATTCAGTCCATCAGGGTTTGCGGACGGAATCAGTAGCAGGATAGTGTTTTCCAGAATCGCTTCGACGTCCGGGGCGTTCTCTGTCGCCAGTTGATAAGCAAGTTCCATCGACATCTGAGAGGAAGCAACCTCCGTTGAATGGATGTTGCAGCTAATCATGACGACGGCTTTTCCCTCTTGCGTAAGTTGCTCCAACTCCGCGAGGTCATGTTCTTGTGGATTGGCAAGTTTCTGTTGAATGGCTTTGTAACGGTCAAGGTTTGCCAAATTTTCCGGCGAAGATATCAGGGCTAGCACAAAATCAAGACCTTCGGTAGTCTTGCCGCGCTGTTCTAGGATAATCCTATCCGAATTTGCAGCGAGCGAGCGCAAATAGTCGGTGATGGTCTCCCAACGCGCCAGCTTGTAGTCTGTTCCAACAGGAAAGCCGATCGCTTCCTCCGGACTGATAATCTGTGCCTCTACTGACACAACGATTAACAGCAAGCCAATAATTCCGATGAAAATAGCGTGATATTTTTGGCGCACGATTCGCTCCTTGTCTAGATCGGACTAGATTATTTATGAAAGGTCAGGGGAAGTATACTCCTGATCCGGTTTGAAGGCAAGCAATTTCTATGAACGATACAAAGCTGTTGACAGTGCATCTGAATTCAACTAGAATGGAAGCCAAGATTAACATGAACCTGCACGAAGGAGATAAACACCTATGCGCCACTTCACCCGCACCCCCTACTACACAGGCCCGGACGATCCGGAACGCGGTCAAGTCAGAGGCACGTTGGAACTCGGCGAAACCGTTGTTATTGAGACAGTCGGTGGGCACGATCAGGACATCAGCATCACAGGAGCACTCAAGCCGGGGACCCCTTTAGATATTACAACGCCGCGTGGGTCTCGTCCCGGTGGGCCATTTTTGATTGAAGGTATCGAGCCTGGCGATTGGGTTGCGATAGAGATTATTGACATGGAGGTAGGACCTTACGGCTTCTACCGCAACGGCGGTCCGTTTTGGGGGAGCGTGCGTTTAATCGCTCCGGTACGGGACGGGTTGGTCCATTTCCCACCGGACTTTGTGGTACCGGTTAGACCGATGATTGGGGTGGTGCAATTAGAAGAGGTCGCCCCACATGCGGGTGCCATGGACCTAGGCGGCAATATGGATTTTAATTCCGTTCAGCCCGGCAGCACCCTACACATTCGCGCTCAGAAGCCCGGCGGTTATCTTTCTTTAGGTGATGTCCACGCCCGGATGGGGGACGGCGAGTTAACCGGCACCGGGGTCGAGATCGACTCTGCGATCACCTTAAAGGTAGACCGCTCGCCCGGTTTCCCGACCGGTAATCCGGTGGTAGAGACCACCACGTTGGTAGAGGCACCCCATGAAATCCTGACCACTGGGAAAGGCGCGACTTGGGAGGAAGCACTAAAGGTCGCCTGGGTAAACATGGTAGGATTGATTGCGGACCGCTACGATACGACAGCTGAGCACGCGAACCTCATTGTTGGCACGATCGCCGACGCACGGCCGGGATACGCTGCCGGTGCTTTGAATCGCCGTGGGTATAGCCAAAGCGGTTACGTGACTTGCCAACTTGCCATCACCAAAGCGCTGCGTCGAACAGGAGAACCTTTTAAGGCGTGAGCGGTCCAACTATAGTAAATCCTAAAAACAGATAGACGCTTTCGCTCCTCGTGTATGGTAGGCGCTGCATAGGCGCAGTTGAAAACAGCGCATACCGGATTAGATTGAGTGCGGTGCGGGGAGAAACCGCACCTACCGGGCCCCGGGGGCTATGCGGCTCGGCTGGGTATGGTTCATTTTCCACAATCACAAGATAAATCGCACCTCCAAGAGCAGCAACCGACCACAGAACTCACCTATAAACACTGTCAACATGGCAATGTAGAGGAACCCGGTTGCGGCCCGTGTCGCGCCGACCACATCTCGCTGTGTTGACTTATCGCGCAAACAATCCCAGATAATGATGTATAGTAGTGCCGATCCGCCAAATCCAATGAGCAGTCGCAACCAGAACGCAACCTGATGAAAAAAATTGAAAGGACTCACATCCGCCGCCTGCCACCGAAGGAATACATTCAGGATGAAAAAGGCGATTGACAGCAGCAGGGATATCAAGAAAATCTGATTGAATCGTTTCAGGTGGATGACGGGTAGGTTCGGCGTCACGAGATACCAATGCCCAAACCACATACCGCTATTCACGGAACCTAATAAAACGGCGGAGATAAGAAATTGTGCAGACAGCAGGAGTCTACTCGCAGGCAGGTCGGTTGACGTCTCATACGATTGTGCGCTGTATATTACCCAGACCACTCCACAAATTGTTCCTGCAATTAGTAGAAGCCGGTTAATCAGAGACTGTTTCATCCACAGACTTATGGTGTATAGAAGGAGCAGCGCGCTGAAGATAAGGACAAAAACGGAATCGTTTCCTCCCCATGCGAGGAAGAAGTTGCCGAGACTGACAGCATTACCGTTAATCGCCAAGTGTGCACAACGCGCACAGATCATGACCAGCAGGTAAATCAACGCCATGAGTCGGTAAAATCCGCGTCCCACAAGGTCTTTAGGAATGAGCAGCAGCAGCGCAAGACCGCCGACCGCCAGTTGGCTGAAAACGATATAGAAGATAAGCACCATATCGGTTGACTCCCTCCAGTGAATAACTGAAGTGTAGCGCGTAATGTGTAAAAAGAAAAACCCATCGCAGTCATAAGACTACAATGGGTTTGTGTAGATGAAGAAGAGTTGGTGGATTAGAGAATTTCGACGACTGCGTTGACAGCTTCCAACTTACCTTTAATCTCGTCAGCTTCTTCTTGACTAACAGCTTCTTTAACAACGTTCGGCGCAGACTCAACTGCCTCTTTGGCTTCTTTAAGCCCGAGTCCAGTTACCGCGCGCACCTCTTTGATGACCTGAATCTTATTTGGTCCAATCTCTTTCAACTGGACATCAAACTCGGTCTGTTCCTCTTCGGCAGGCGCATCGTCAGCCGCAGCACCTTCTGCGGCTCCGGGCACCGCACCGGCTGCTACCATCATTGGCGCAGCGGCAGCGGCGCTCACCCCAAACTTATCCTCAAGCGCCTTTACCAACTCGGAAAGTTCCAAAACCGTCATACCACTAATCTCATCGATTAGTTTTTCAATATCAGCCATTGTTTCGTTCCTTTCTTGAAAAAAATAGAGTCCATCAGCATTCTATCTTGTATTCGATTGCTGAGGACCGTGTTTAACTTGACATACTCTCCGCCCTAAAGGACGGAGATTCTTTGTTGATGAATCCCATGCTTTAGTTTGGAAATTGTGCGATCAACACGGGTTGCGAACCGAAGTCGGTCTTATACCCGCTCCTTCATAGGACAATGCCCTGCCCCGTTTTTGGTTGCCCTACCCGCACAAGCAAGGAGAATCCGTGACAGTAGACTGCTGTCCCCTACAAGTGCATTTAGTGATTTTAGAGGGATTGAATCGTCGTGGATCGGAATCCCGTTGTCAACGGAATTGACGGCGGGAGATTTTACCCTGCCTGCTCGTCTCTTTGGACTCAAACCGTCACAGAATCAATATCTAAAAGTAAAATTGTTTTGACACTCAAACACGATTAGCCGTTCTGTATCCCCGCCTTAAAATACGAGGTTTTAGAACGGAAGATTACGATAAGTTAAGCTGATTCAGATGCTTTCTTCTGATCAGCAACTGCCTGTAATACCGTCGCAACCTGACGGAGTGAACCATCTAGAACATTAACAAGCCCGGTCAGCGGAGAGCCTTGGTGCAAGACATTGACTAATCCAGAAATGGGAGCGTTCAGACCACCAATAGCAGTAGCAATCAACTGTTCCCTCGACGGCATAGCGACCAGCTTCTCGGCCGCTGCAGCGTCAATAGTCCTGTTACCAAGTATCCCGCCCTTAATTTTCAAATTCTCATGTTGACCGCTAAAATCCTTTAAGATCTTTGCGGACGCAGCCGGATCATTGCCCATTGCAACCGCTGTCGTCCCTTGCAGGTAAGGTGCTACCCCTTCGATCCCTAGTTCTTCGGCGACAACATTGATAAGTGTATTCTTATAAACTTTATATTGGATTTCCGCTTCACGACACTTATCTCGTAACTCGGTTATCTCCTCAACAGTCAGTCCTTGATATTCTGTCAGGATAATGACTTCTGAGTTCTGGAAATCCTCTCGAATGCTTTCTACCTGTTGAATATTTTTTTCGTTAGGCATTCGATCCCCCTCTCTTCAATTCAATCGTTCGTTCCATACGCAAAAAAAAACCTCCCGTCGAGGAGGCTTTATTTCCACATTAATGGAACGGACTCACCAACCTCTATCAATTCCGATCCGAGAGTAGAAATTAGTAAGTATCAAGTCCGCCTCGGTAGGCTGGAGATCCATTTAAGCAGAATTGCACCCACTGTCTACGACGATACATAAATAAGGACTTACACATGTCAGCACGGGGCATCTTGCCCCGCCTACAGTTGGCTGCGTAAGGGCCTAATAAAGTCAATATAATGTATTCAATTTAGCTAAACTGCTGCGGTTCCAGACGAATTCCAACGCCCATCGTCGATGAGATGGCAACAGTTTTCAAGTATCTTCCCTTGATAGAAGACGGACGCGCCCGCACGAGGACACCCATGACCGCCTCAATGTTTTCTTTGATCTGATTTTCCTCAAATGTAGCCTTGCCAACAGGGGCGTGAATCACGCCGGACTCTTTCTCGACTCGATACTCAATTTGCCCGGCTTTAATCGTTTGAATAGCCTCTGCCACATCCATTGTGACAGTTCCTGCCTTCGCATTGGGCATTAAGCCTCTCGGTCCGAGAATGCGCCCCAGCTTCGGCATGATGGTCCGCATTAGATCTGGTGTGGCGATAGCTGAGTCAAAATCCAGCCAGCCATCGACAATTTTATCGACGAGATCTTCGGTGCCAACGGCATCAGCTCCGGCTTCTTCTGCCTCGCGCGCCTTATCCCCTTGGGCGAAAACGACAACGCGTACTTCCTGACCGGTGCCGTGTGGCAAAGAAACGGTGCCTCGGATATTCTGATCTGCATGACGGGGATCTACGCCAAGATGCACCGCTAAATCTATGGTCTCTGCAAATTTTGCGGACGCAGACTGTTTCAATAGCTGTACACCCTCGTTTAGGTCGTATAACTTCAGGCGATCAACCCGTTCTGCACCTTCGCGGTATCTCTTACCTCTTTTGCCCATTCTTATCCTCCCAAATAATTATCAATCAACAGTAATTCCCATACTCCGTGCAGTACCTGCCACCATTTGCATCGCAGATTCCAAACTCGTTGTATTCAGATCGGGCAGCTTCGTTCGAGCTATTTCTTCAACCTGTGCCGATGTCACGGAAGCAACCTTATTTCGATTAGGCTCGCCAGATCCCTTAGCCAGTTTTGCTGCATCTTTTAACAGCACCGCTGTGGGCGGCGATTTAACTTCAAAAGTGAACGAACGATCGGCGTAACAGGTGACAATAGTGGTAACTACCAATCCCTGTTGATCCTGCGTTCGACCATTAAAAGACTTGATAAATTCCGGGATATTAATCATAAAAGGGGCAAGGCTTGGACCAACAGGTGGGTTCGGCGTCGCCTGCCCGGAAATCAGTTGAAGTTTAACAACCCCGGCAACCTTCTTAGCCATCTATATCTCCTTAATCCTATATCTTTTCTACTTGGAAATGATCCAGTTCAATCGGCGTAGACCTGCCTAGGATAGAAATCGTCAAATGTAGGCGTTGCCTATCTTGATCGATCGCATTAATCTCCGCCGGAAATTCCTTAAACGGACCGTCAATCACCCGGACCTTGTCACCAACCGCGTGCTCCAGCATTGGCGGTGCTGGTTGTGGCTCCTCATCTGTTGTCAGATTCAGAATATGCTGAACCTCCTGTTCAGTGAGTGAGTCAAGAATATCCATAACACTTGGCGTATCCTGAATGAGGTGCCAGCTCTGTTGACTTGCCTCATTTTCCGCATCCGCAGCCAGTTCATGTGCAGTCTGGACAAGGAGGTATCCCGGATAAGATGGACGTTCAAAGGTCCGTTTTTTGCCGTTTTTAATTTCTACAACCTCTTTGGTCGGAACAATTACTTGGCGAACTTCCTCATCTAACCCTAAGGCTCGCGCCCGTTGCTCAAGGTTGAGTTTTACTTTTTTTTCATGCCCAGAATAGATATGGAGAATATACCAAAAACCGTCCATAGTGCACCTACATTTGAAATCAGTTAGACTTATCTGCGGATTAGCCTGTCCGAATGAACAAGCTGCGTAACAGCGCGAACCCGAATCCTTCAATAGAGTAGTTGAGGACAAAATAGGCAACAGCGACAATTATCAATGGGATGAGGGAAACTAAAAACGCGAGCTGCCATCTCGGCGTGTTGCGTTTGGCAACTACGGTTACACAAACAACAATGGCGACCAGTAGAATTATGCCGTGTATAGAAACCCATCCGGGATATTCCGTATTGCCATCAACTATCCAGAGGAAAAGCCCCAAGATCGCACAAGCCACAATCACCACGAGTGTGTTGCCCTGTACTTCTTTCCGGTCCGGCTTAGAGACTTTATCCCATTCCGCCCGAATGTCTCGAATAAACGTCTTTATACGTGTTATCATATGTTTTCAAAGGTAAAAAATGACAGGCCAGGAGGGATTCGAACCCCCAACATTCGGTTTTGGAGACCGACGCTCTAGCCGTTCGAGCTACTGGCCTGCAAGACAAAAATATTATCGAATCTCTTTGTGTGATGTATGCTTACGACAATAGCGACAATACTTCTTCATCTCAAAACGCTCTTGTTGCGTTCTTTTGTTTCGTGTCGTCGTATAATTCCGCTGTTTACAATCATCACACGCCAACGTCACAATATCTCTTGGCATAATACTCACTCAATTTCATTTGACTGCGCCGAGTCAAAAAATGGGGTGGAGCCGACGACCGGGATTGAACCGGTGACCTCGTCCTTACCAAGGACGCGCTCTACCTACTGAGCTACGTCGGCGTAACTTAGGGAACAGATGCTCGTAAGCAAGACCTAAAAGCGGGAGACGGGACTTGAACCCGCGACAATTGGCTTGGAAGGCCAATGCTCTACCAACTGAGCTACTCCCGCGTTTCGCTTGGGACGTCACAGGGACGTGTCTCCGACGTTTAGATATGATGGGCGGAGAAGGATTTGAACCTCCGCAGGCATTGCCAACAGATTTACAGTCTGCTCCCGTTGACCACTTGGGTATCCGCCCATTAGCATAGTTAGAGTGAAAGCTGGCGAGAGGACTTGAACCCCCGACTAAGTGATTACAAATCACTCGCTCTACCAACTGAGCTACGCCAGCAAACGCAACGGTGAATTATACATGCCTGCCTTCAAATTGTCAAGCAGAAATTTTCACAACTGTAGGGATTCGCCGTTTACTCAGGCTCAACAGAAAAAATAGGGTGCGACCGGAGACGATCAAATACCCTCTCTTCCTCCGCAAGCGTACGCATCCGTCCATCCAGTTCTACCGCTCTCTGGAGAGAATCAATCGATTTCTGATCTTCTTTCTTTAGGGCGTAGGCACAAGCCAAGTTATAGTGGAGGTGTGCGACATCTGGAGAGCTCTGAATTGCCGTCTTACAAGACTCGATTGCCGAATCTGGTAAGTCCTGTTTCAGGTAAGCCGTGGCTAAATTGATATAAGCCCCTACCGCATCTGGACTCATTTCAAGCGTTTTCTTGAAGGCGGTGATTGCTGGGTCGTATTCCTCTTGGCGCAGGTAGGCTTGACCGAGGTTATTATACGCCGAAGGCGCTTGCGCGAAAAAGATCGTCCGCTCTTTGTTCTTGATAGCTTTGGTATATGCCTCAACCGCCTCATCCAATTCACCATTCCTCAAATGAAAGAAACCTTTGCGCGAATGGTCATTAAACTGGCTCTGATGGTGCCAAACCCAGATAAACAGAACAGTTACGATGAGGCAGAACGCCATGCTAATTTTTCTGATCATTTTCTAAAATTCCTGAGAATCCAACTGGAAGATGCTCGTTAACGCATCTTATTACTCATCCTCCCGTCGGGGCCGTACTAAAGTTTCACCGTCCGCCTCGATTAGCGGTCGATTGTAGATGTAGGGTGGTTCCAGCACCGCCTGCTGGGCTTCGGTCAGTTCGGAGACCCACTCCGGCAGATCTGTCTGGTAAATCCCACCGGCATAGTGGAGATACTTGGGCGTGTAGCGGTAGAGTACCGTGCGTCTCTCCCCTTTTCCTCGCCAAGGGAGAGTTCCGTGGGTAGTCGCCTCGTTGAAGATTACCAAATCGCCCGCCAAAAGGGGAATGTGATAGACCACCTCCTCATTGGCTTCTAACGTCAGAATGTCTTCGGGACAGGATAAATTTGCTTTGTGGCTGCCGGGTATCACGCACAAGCCACCATCGCCGGGATTCACGTCGGTCAAGTAATATTGGCAAACGATTAGCCCGCAACGCATTGTCCCGTTTTGGTAGGCGTAGAAGCGGGAGCCGTTAAAAGTAGTATTGCCCGAACCGTGAAGCTTTAACCCCTCGCATCCGGCTGTAGAGGTCAGGACATCAACACCGTGATCCAGCTTCCATCCGCGGCCCATCAAGGTATTGAGGTACGGGATGAGCTTGGGATGGGCTAACAGGTCCCGGAAGGGCTGACACCACGGTGGCTCCCATGTCAACATGCCGCTGTAATGCCGAAATGGACTGAACCGACCCTCGAGTGGTCTTCCCTGCCACTGTCCACTGATGACATTCGGCTCGCCGTATTCTCCGCGTTTGTCCAGGTTGGCGTCGAGGGATTCGTTCAGCGCTTTTACCTCAGTGGTCGAGAGAAAATTTCTGACCAACAAAAAACCTTGGAGATCGAATAGGTATTTTTCTCGCTCTCCCATGGTCGGGTATTGCTCTTGCTTGTTCATGGACACAATCTCCCGTTTGATATGTGCTGGTAGCTGCTGTCCGATCCTCAAACGCGCATGGCTATCCGGTTACGCTGACTTGAACAACCGCAACCAATCCGTAAGGTTATTCGCCACAGACCCCGGTTGTGCTTTGCTTCTCGCAATAAATCCCGGGACCCCATCGCGTCCAGTGGGCATCCGAGGGTCGCTATAGCGGAGGTCTAAGCTCCAGCGGACGTGGTCGGAATAATTCGGCACGGAGCGGTGAATGGTTTTATGCTGGATGAGCAGCACACCTCCCAACGGAACAGGACACTGTACCTGTTCACCATCGGGCAGCGCGTCATCGACGATACCCTTAAAATTTCGTCCCGGTCCAAGTCCGAGGACATGGTTAATCAGCGGTGCCTTATGGCTTCCCGCTATCACTTCCATGCAGCCGTTCTCCACCGTTGCATCCACAAGTGGAATCCAAAAGTTGACCATGAAAGTATCCGAGGCGTCTGCTTGAAGGTATCCCAAGTCTTGGTGCCAAGGAACCACGGAGGTATCCTGATTGGGCAGCTTTGGACGGATATTGAATTGGGGATGTACCAGAATCTCCGGTCCAATCAACGATTCAACAATATCCAAGATAGCCGGGTGGGTCATCACAGCAAACATACCATCGGTCTTCAACTTACCGTGCAATCCCTCAAAGAGGGTGTCGGTGAACGAACTTTCGGCTGGATCACTTACAGATTCAACAATCCGAGCCAAGCGGCGCTCGAAAGGCTCATCCTCAAACAACTCGGATAGCTCTCCCTTTGCTTGTGCTTGTTGGGCGTTCTGGTCCACCGTCTTGTTTAACTCCGAAATCAGTAGTTGCATATCTTCTACAGGGATCACGTCTTCAACTAAGAGGTAGCCTTGATCCTTGTAAAACGCAATCTGCTCAGCATTTAGTCCACTCATAAAATGTATCCTCCATTAGGAATTTGGAATCACGCTTCACGTTTCACGCATCATTTCGCTAACCATGTCTTCTCGAATGCGAGGACCCCGCCCGACACAACCTTGATCCCACGGATTTTGGGCTGACACAGAAAGTTAGTGGGCAGCAGATAAAGTGGAATCAGGGAATCGGAGTAACCAATTTGTAGAGATAAGACATCGCTCTTTGGAGCAATCGGCATGGACAGCAGCGAGAGTGTCGGTACGTCTTCTTGGACTCGTCCTTGTAGCGTATCGGAATCCGCCGATTTAATCTCTACCTGCAACCCAATCTGAGCAAGCGAATCACGTTCCAGCCACGTTGCAATCGCGCTCCCCGTGTTATCCGGCAGTACCGCATAGACCAGATCAAGAGGACTGCTCCAGCCCGTATGCTTTAGGCGTCTGCGTGCCTTTACGCGATCGTGGGAGAACCGAAAGGGGACAGACACCATTTTGGCGGAATTTTCTCCATATTGTAAACGCAAAAGCGCGTTTGGGTCAACTGCATATCTGAGTACATTGTGCCAAGTTGGGACAGGCGGAGTTTGTGATGCGTTAGGGATCTCAATCCTATCTGGGAGGCGGAGATATACAAGTGTTGCGGCATCGGTTCGGATTAAAATATCATCAAGCCCTTCACGCTGGCGTCTTTCTAGCTCTGCAATAGAGAGGGGCAACGCATCTAAAACCCCTGATTCAAACTCAAATAGGGCTTCATCCAGATTTCCATAATAGCGGAAAGTTAGTTTTTCGAGATAGGGCCTGCCCCAAAGGTAACCGGAGTGCCCAGTCAATCGGACTTCTGTGCTGTCAAAGGACTCCAAGCGGAACTGTCCTGTGCCAATCGGTTGTGAATCCCCATGCGTTGTTACCCACGCTGCCGGTGAGGTCAATTTCCCCAGAAACTCTGGATCACCCGCTTGCAGCGTAACTTGGAGGTGAGTATCATCAAGGACGTGGATGCCCTCAATCTGCGTCACCGTACCGTTTCGATAGACTTCAGCTCCCCGAATCTGAAACAGAGGTTGTGGCGAAACCAGCCACACCCCTTCCCGCACAAGGCGTTCCCAAGCCAGTTTTACATCCGTCGCAGTCACCGGCTTGCCGTTGTGAAACGTCATCCCTTGTGCGATTACAAATGTCCAGATCCGGTGGTCTTCGGAATGGATCCAACTTTGGGCGATTGCAGGACTAATCCGCCCGAACTGATCTCGTTTCACCAAGCCTTCGTACAGGTTTGAGGCAACCTGTAACTCGGCAAAATTGAGATAGTTGGCTGCATCGAGCGTTGTTACTGGTTGAAAAATTGCCGCCTGCAAGGTGCCCCCGAATCTTGGGTGTGGCGCGGATTCTGCCGTGACAGTTAACCAACAAAGGAGGGTAATAAAGAAAAAAGGGGATAGAAAAACTTTTCGGCTCATGTCAAAAAAAGTGCAAAATATTGGGAACGTAGGACTTACGCAAATTTAGCACACGGAGGGTAGATTTTTGATTTTTAACCTCCTAAATCCCGCCCCCGCCTACGTTTAGCTGCGTCAGTCCTGAAACGTGAGAACAATCGTGTTATGCTGTCTCCGCCATCTCGTCCAAGCTCTTCAACAGCGCATCCATTTCGATGTGCAAATCTCGCAAGGCTTTGGAAACATCATCACTTTCAAGGTGAGCGTTACCGATCTCTGTCGTCCGAATCCGAATAATTTTAGCATGCGTGTTGGCAAGCGATACACGAATGGTGGTTAACCGGGCATCAATCTGTTTCTCTAAATCCTCAAGCCGCTCATGATTTTCAATGCGCTCTTCGAGGGTGCGTAATGCCTCCTCATACTGGGCATACACCGCAGTGTTAGGCGATTCTGCTAACTTTCTGGTGATTTCTGCCTTTTCAATGTGCAGCGTTTGCATATTTGTTGTTTCTAAGTAGTTATCAATCTGTTGTTGACGGTGACAGAGGTAGGCAGCTTTCTCGAAAACATTATCTATATGTTCAATCGAACTCTCCAGCAACGGTTTGACACTGTCATTCGCAGAATGAATCTGTTCAAAAATTTGGGTGCGGAGTTCACTCAACTGTGACATAGGTCTAATATATTTGGCTTTGAGTTTGAAGGGATAGCCCTGCAACGGTTGGGACATCTCCTGTTGGAAAGCCTCCTCCGGTTTGAAGAGGTCGCGATAGGCTATGACTTGAACACAGACAGCAACTGGTAGCGTGATAAACACACCGACGAAGAATCCCAAAATGCCGAGGAATGAGACAAGCGGAACAAGCAGCCCATATAGCCAAAATCGCGCCCCATTCTTCCATGTGAACACAACCTTGAACGCCGCCCCGAAGGCGGAACCAACACTCTTCCGTTCATCGATCAGTAACGGAAACGCCAACGTTGTCATCGCCCACAGGAGTGGCGTTACCAAGATGCCAATCGCCGTTGTACAGAGGACGACGAATGCAATCAGGGATAACCACCACAGGAACAGGACACCCCAATAGCGGCGAAATCCCTTGAACATATCGCGAATTCGCGGCTTTTCTCCACGCATCCCTTTCAACGCCATATAGTACAGACCCGCATAGAGCGGAGCGGCAAAAAACAGAATAGCCGGTGGAAAACAGATTAACGCGCCAAGAAAACTTGCAAAGAAAAAGGTAATTGGATGCCGTTTGTATAATCTCCATCCCTCAACAAACCACTGTTCAATCGTGACCGTGGGTTGATCTGCCATCTCCAATTTCTCCTATCGTTTTATGAGCATAGAATCACAGCCCAATTTAACAATAAATAGGACTTACGCAGTTGATTCATAAGTCCCCCTGACAAGGGGGATTTAGGGGGTTAAAAATCAAAAAATCTCGCGCCGCGTGCTGATTTTGCGTAAGTCCTGGATTCAAATGAGACCGATAAACGGGGTTGAACACAGATTTCTATCCTTTTTCCTCTTTTTATCTGCGACAATCAGCGAAATCTGCGTCCCTATCTGCTCTTAGAACTGAAGTGCATAACTCCTAAATAAAATCAGATTGCAAGGTATTCGCCACTTCTATAGTAGTAGGCATACGCCGTATGCCGTAATTATTGTACAAATTACGGCACGGTAGTGTCCCCATGGATTGGAGCGGAGCGCAATGCACACCATTCTTATCAATCCAATAACCCAATGCACTAATCAACCAATCAACTAATGAACCCGTTGACCACCCTGAAACACCGCTACAACACGACTGACAGCGGAGACATCAATTGTTGGATCGCCGTCGAAGGCAGCGAGGTCGGCAACCTTGCCCGGTGCGATAACGCCGAGTTCGTTTCCCATGCCGATAGCCTCGGCGGAGATCCTGGTGGCGGAGACAAGTGCCTCGGCAGGTGTGAACCCAACCCGAACCAGTAGCTGCAAATCGTAATCCAGATGTCCAAACGCAAGATCCCCGACACCGGAGTCCGTGCCCGGCACAATTCTGTCCTGCATACCGTAGTCCAACATGCGCCGCATCACATCCAAGCGCACCTCCGCCCGCTCCTCAAGCCGGTCCAATTCCGCTTCACCTTCGGGAGAGAGGGTGCCCGCTTCCCGTTGCTCGGTGAGCCTGACAATCGCAGGATAGCCTGTCCACGCTTGGAGGGTTGGACTGATCCAGATACCGGATTCCGCCATCATTTCGGCGAGCTTCGGATCGAAACGGAGTTGGTCGTCCGGGTCGAGAAATTCGGCGTGTTCCATCAGATCAATCCCTGCTTCAACGGCGCGTACCATCGACTCCTTTGCGCGACAGTGCGCTGCTGTCAACCGATGAAAGTGGTGCGCTTCATGGACGATGGCGTGAAGTTCTTCAACGGTATAACTCGCACGTCCGGGGATAGTCCCTGCGGTGCCACCGCCGGAAGCCATAATTTTGATGTAATCCGCACCCTCGTGCACTAACCGACGGACGGAACGACGCACTTCCGCCTCGCCATCGGCTTCTTCATTGCACATGTGAAAATGCCCGCCGGTACAGGTGATTGGTCGCCCACTCACCAGCATACGCGGTCCCGGAATGTAGCCGCGCTCAAGCCCCTCCTTGATCGTAAATCCGACCCGGTTTCGCGCACCGTGTTCCCTGATCGTGGTAATGCCCGCAGCGAGGTGTTTCCGTAGATTCATCGCCCCAGTGAGCACCATCATCTCATCGGTCTCAGAGAACATCTCAATATAGTTACGACCATCGCCTGCTAGACTCAGATGTGTGTGCCCATCAATTAGACCGGGCGTAACGCAAGCACGACTCAAGTCGATCTGCTCGGCATCCCGCGGTGCCTGCCGTCGGATCTCCCGCCGCGGTCCTACCGCAGCGATACGATCGCCCGTCACCAGAATCGCTTGATCCGCTATGGATTCCCCACCAACACCATCAGCCAATAGACCCGCCAGAATAAGTTTTGAATTCGATTGTGCCATATCTTTCTCCGTTCTATGTATACTTTTCTACATTCAATCCTCAATAGGTTACTTTACAAATTTTGACATTTTATAGTGAATTATCAAAATATATAGACACTTTTGCTCCCCATGTTTGGTAGGCGCTGTTTCTAACTGCGCCGTTTCAACCCACGCACCTACCGGGCCTGGGGGAAATATAGAATTACCCGTTTAATTTCTTAAAACTCATGAGGAGCGCAATGTATAGGGTTCATCAACTCAATGAACCAGCATAGGCCCAGCAGGTTGATAGGTGTACGTCATTGCGATTCTCTACTCTGAATCCCCAAAAATATCTTTTTCTAATTCCTGATAAGTAGCCATATCTTCGCTTAACAAAGGTGCCACCGTTATCGGGCAACACAGGGTCCTCAAAGAAAACCCGCAGCCCCTGAAAATCGTGATAGATACGGTCAAGCACAATGATATTGGGGGCAATGACCAGAAAGTTGCGGGATAGTTCGGAGTCGGGTTCATACAGTTTGTGAAAGAAACTCCAAGCGATGGCAAGGCTCATCACCTTTGTTTTGCCCGTCCCCGTCGCCATCTTCAGCACAAATCGCCGCCAATCCTCGTCAAACATCCCCGTAGAAATAGCACCCGAACTGTCAAAACGCATCAGATCGTATTTGTCTCTCACCTCGAACACATCGTATAGGTAGATGATGGTTTCCAGTGCCTCGCGTTGAGCAAAGTAGTACTGAAATTCGCTCATCGTACCATCCGCCGCCTCTACCGGGTGAGGGGTATTGAACCACCAATTGAGGAGTGCTTTGCTCGTTTCGGTAGCGCCGCTGTAGCCGTCATCTCGCCACGCTTTGACCTCCTCGCGAATCTTGTGGACAAGTGGGGGCAGCAGTTTTCCGTAGTCGGTGTCTCTGAGCGTTTCGTCTGCTGGAAGCCAGCGCACTGCAGGATCTATAATGTCGTGGGGAGAGTCGGGAAAATTGGGGTGTAGTGCCATTAAGACACCTCATCGATTAGGTTATGAAAAAAGAGATCTGAACTCCCTAAAATTTGCAGGAAAACATCAGGGCAGCTATGTAGTTTCCCTTGAGATTGAATATCAAGAGCGTAGGTACGTGTTGGTTGGTTTTGAACGTTCAGGTGTGCTATGCCCACAAACCGGTACTCATAGTCTGACAGGAATTCCTGTGCTGACCAAAACTCTTTTCCTATAGATTTGCAGTAATCTATAACACATCGCGCGCCTCGCAACTGTGCAGTTACTTCACTCCTTTGTATATTACCTTTTTTAATCTCAATACAAATAATCCACTTTTTTGCGTTCTCATTGGATACAATCACAAAATCAGCCCGCTTACCTTCGTCCTTTGAACCCGCAAAGACAGGGTGTCTGAATTCAAAAGTATCTGCTCTAATCACAATTGAGTTATGAGGTATATCGTTTATTTTGACATTTGTCTCTGCCTGCTTGTCCTTTAGTTCAACAAACGGCCAACTTCCGTCGTGTTGTAATGGAACTCGGGACCTAGAGCTAAGCATTTCCTGCAATATTTCAATATCATTCACGAGCTCACTCCGCACCCCAAACAATATCTCTCTGAATTCTGTTCATCTCATTGATAGTATCATCAAAGCTGGGGGCTTCAATGCCAAGCACCGGATCGACATCAGCCTCTACCAGTGTGAGTCCTCTTCTACGTCTCTTTTGTCCCTCCTCTAATGGCACTAATCCTTCTTGGGTCATATAGACCTTGACCTGATCTGAACGGATTAACTCAGATTCCTGATAACCATTTTCTTTAGCGATTCTTTTTAGGTGTGGTTTATCGTGATTGAGCATGATGAGGGTATTCAACTCTTTGACGATGTAATCGCTGTGGGTGGTGATAAAGACCTTAACGCCCAAATTCACCAGACGGGCAAAAAGTCTGGCAATACGACGTTGATTTGCCGGATGCAAGCTTAACTCCGGTTCATCTACCATAAGCAGCTCCCCTTTCTGGACAGCATGGCGCAGATAAAAACCGAGATCCAAAAGCGAGCGCACAGCACTCGAACTTTCAACCATCGTCAATTTAAGTCGCGTCCCTTTGGGGGTGTAGTAAAGTTGGTCATCTTGTGTTATAGCGTATTCGCCACCGATAATGTCAGTGAAGTCGTCTAATACTTCAGGGTGTTCTTTGGCAAGAAAACTTTGTCTTTTTGCAATATCTTCAAGTTGACGTATAAAATCCGCATTATCTTCTATCGGTACAGGGTAACTTTGGTACGCTTTGAATAGCAAATCCTGAGGATCGATCTTTGGATTCGCTCGTCCCATTTCCTCAAGCAGGCGGTTCCGAGCAAAATTGAGTTCCCTCCGGAAAATAGCGAGTCCAGTGCGCTCGGCTGAAGCAATAAAGGGAGTAGGCAAAGAATCGGAAAAAATGGCATTACCAATAATGAAGTTAACAGATCTTTCGGTAAAAAAAGGATCGATTTCTCTCTCTTGATCTCTTTGCACTACCACCAAACTCACCGTGAGTTCTTCACTACCTCGTTCCTTTGAATACCTAAGAAACCGCTCTTGAGAAATTACCATTTCGCGTTTGAATTCTTTATCGCGTATATCAATTGCTTCTATCTCAATGTGAAATTCGCTGTTATGGAATCTGCCTTCAGTTGCCGCAAAAACCATTTCATCCAGTTGATTGGTATATCGTTTACATGCTTCTGCAAGCAGCCGATTCGCCTTTTCAGCATATCCCCCTAATCCAATCTTGATGCCGCCATCTGTCAGCAGGCGTTGAATTTGAGTATTGTTCATCCCAAACTCAGTCAATCCGCGCCAAGCATTCAAGAATGCGTATAGTGCACCAGCAATATAGGTTTTGCCGGTGTTATTTTCACCGCAGATGAGGGTCAAGTCCCCCAGCGAAAACTCTGCATGTTTTAGGATGCCAAGATTTTTTATGTGTATTTTCAGGCTCATACCGATACCTCCACAATCGTCGCCGTATCGTTACCAATGACCTCTACTACCTTGACGACGATAAAGTTAGGCATTCATGTTAAGAAACAGTGCAAAGAAACCGAGTTTTGCAGTCCCGCGTAGCGTGGATGCTCGAAGAGTCGGGAAAAAAACTCGGTTTCAAATACTAAGCTGCGATAGTATCATACACCTCGCCATATTGCAAGGGCATTCTAAGATGGCATAAGGTCATTTAGTTCTTCTGTAGGAGGGATTTCCAAATCCCGACACTTCGCTCTAAGAGCAACTTACCGACGCTGACTTTTCAAACAAAATGGGTAATAAGCCTAAAACTGAATAGCCCTAAAGACGGCAATTCTCACTGTTCCTCCACATGATGCGTGATCCAGCATCGCTGTCCATCGGTTAGGAAACGGATGGCGCCAAGCTGGTCTGTCCGCAAGATATTGCACCCCCGTTCACGGTAGCGTTCGAGGACTATTTCAGCGGGAAAGCGGTATCGGTTCCGTTGACCGAGTGAAAAAACTGCGTATTGCGGACGCACGGCGTCGAGGAACTCCGCGCTGCTGGAGGTTTTGCTCCCGTGATGCGGCACCTTGACAATCTCCCCTCCTAAATCTACGCCTGATTCAACCAACTTCAATTCGACTTTTCGTCCGATGTCCCCTGTGAACAAGATTCGCACGTCCCCGTAAGTCAACTTCAGCACAAGGGAATCGTTGTTGACATCTCTATCGTGCAGATTTGTCGAGGCTGCATCGAATGGGTGCAGCAGTTCCAACTTTGCCGTAGCGGTCAAGTCAACCGTTCCCGCGTAACCGAGTTCATGGGGAATATCCTTCGCATCAATAATCTCATGCAAAATCTGATGGGTAGACTTCGACAAATCCTGATGTGGTACACCCAAGACACGCTCGACATTAAACCCGCGCAAAATGTGTGCGAACCCACCGCCGTGGTCGTTGTCGGGATGGCTCAAGAGGAGCAGATCTAACGTGAAAGCGTCCTCATGGTAGAGGAACGGGGCAAGCGTTCGCTCGCCGTTGTCAAAACCGACTCGCCTCTTAATTCCCGCTTCAGTTACTTCAATCCGCGATGAATTGGCTCCCCCATCAACTAACATGGTCTTACCGTCAGGGAATCTGACGAACGCCGCGTCCCCCTGTCCAACGTCGAGGAATGTAACCTCTAACAACCTGCCCTGTTCGCGCCAAGCGGCGTCCCAGATCCAGATTGACAGAACCATCAGTCCAATCACCATAACCTGCGTTCGGTGCATCCACACCCACACCCAATGCACGATCGCGAAACAGCCGGTGATGTAAATAACCATGAAGCCGAAACTTGGCGGTGGCATCTTCAACACCGCCCACGGCTGACCGAAAAATTCAATCAAGCCCAGAAAGATCCAGAGCACGAAGTGATTGGCATAAGCAAACGGGATCGCAAGTGGCAACCAGATTAAGCCGAGTAACACTGAGACCAACGTCACATTGACGAGAAATGCGGCGAGGCCGACCGTAAAGAGTCCAGCAATGAGACCGATCGGGTAGATCCGATGGAAATGCCATGCGACGATCAGCAGCGTCGTCCCGACCTGCGCGGATAGCGTGAGCCCAAACCCCATAGCGAGCCACCACACGCTCCGCATCCATATCGAGCGAAGGGACATCGCGCTATCCTGATCTACTACAGTCGGACCCGTTCGATCTAACCCGATGATACGGGCGATAAAGGCCTCCCACTTGGGCATAAAATAGACAATAGTCGCCACGGCAGCGAAGGAGAGTTGGAAACCGATGTCCCATAGTTGCGCCGGGTTAATCAACAGCAGGACGAGCGCGGCAAACGCAAGTAGATTGAACAGATCCCTATCCCGATCTATAATCCGCGAGATCAGGAAGATAACTGTCATCAGCGATGCACGGAAAACGGACGGGCGAAAACCGACGAGGCAGGCATAGAGAACCACAGCGGCAATTGTCAACAGATCGGTGGCTTTTCGGGGCAGGCGCAAAAGCGAAAAACCGAAAAAGCAGACCGCCGCAATCAATCCGACGTGCAAACCTGACACAGCGAGAATATGGATGCTCCCACTATTACGGAATGCGTCAAGGATATCA
The DNA here is from genome assembly GCA_965204355.1 of Candidatus Poribacteria bacterium. GTDB lineage: Bacteria > Poribacteria > WGA-4E > WGA-4E > PCPOR2b > PCPOR2b. Next base: position 3,027,710 of record OZ241983.1, on the reverse strand, counting down.
GGTGAGAGTTCGTTCCGTAGCCCAAGAAGCATCCCCTTGAGAACTTGAGCGTGGACCCGATTCTCCTGATATGCTTTATCGATGACGATTTCAACTCGACGGCGCACCCCTTCTGTCCAGTGCAATAGTGGAAAACCGGATCGATCTGTGGAGACAACCTCCTGACCTCGATTCGGATATAGGATCCCGAAGACTCCCCGGCGGGCAAGATAGAAACGGTAATCGAAGCCTCCGGGATTGCGTTGCTGGTTTGGGCGGCGCAGTACTCCTTGGAGCTCAATTTGATCGCCGTAGCGCAAAGGGATCGGCTCGCGGAATCGGATGAGGAGTTTCGATTCTACGGTTAAGTCCGGTGCTTCTATCAGTCGGAGGGTTCCGTTTGCGTAGCCAGCCTCCCACTGTTCCCCTCGTTCTGGCTGATAGATCATCTCACCTGAGAAGTGGACCTGCTGATCATAGAAGTCTGGAGGGATGGGCGAGGTCAGTACAACCTTCAGACGGAACATACCGCAGGCACAGAGTGCGCCTAATAGGAGCGCCCAACCTATCTTTGACGCACGGGCATCGCCTTTCCGCAGATAGGATAGCCCGACACCGCTGCAGAGGCAGATTAACGCAGCCAGCCAGATCCAGAACAGGGGGATGGGCAGGAACCCCGCGATAAGAACGCCGAGCGTGTAGGGAACGAGTGTGCGGAGAGCAGGTCGTGGCACGTGACTGCGTTCCTCCGTGATAATGATTTATGGTGGACCTTAGAATTAATGAGACACTCCAAATCGGTGCGGTTAAAAACCGCACCTACCGTTCTTCTGTTTGGTAGGCACTGTTTCCAACTGTGCCGATGCGGTGCGGGTGGAAACCGCACCTACCGGGGAGCGAAGGTGTCTATTTATTTTTAGAATCCACTATAGAGACAAAAATTGACACCCCATAAACGTGTCATTGCGGAGTGTAATGTAGCATAGAGGTTATTAATTCAATGAACCAACGTACCAATGAACTAATGAACCAATCAACCAACATCAATAGCCGATGCTTTTGAGGTAAGCGCGATTGATTTGCATCTTCGCTTCGTCGCTACGCTCGGTAGGTCCGGGACAAGCGGTTATCCAATCGCTGTAGCCAATCTCTTCCAGCGCCTTGAGGAAGGCAGGATAGTCGCACATGAGTCCCTCACCGAGTTCGACATTGCCGCCATCTTTATAATCGTGAAGGTGGACGTAGGAGATACGATCGCGATAGTCATAGACCGCCTGAACGGGGTCGTAGCCCCAGTGGACGGCATGTGACATATCGAGACAGAGGCGACACTGTTGAAGCCGCGCCATAAATCGTTTCCACTCATCGGCACTGTCCACCACATGCCCCGTATGGGGATGGAAGGTGACAGTAACGCCGAGCGGTTCGCCGTAAGCAGCGAGGTCATCATAGACAGTGGCCATGCGATCCAGGTCGAGGTCTGTGGTTTCCCTATCGAGCCGTCCCGGACCTTTGGTCATAAAGGTGGGAACTTCAAGGTCGGACGCGAACTCAATCCGGCGTTTGTTAATTTCATGGGTTGGGTGGGTTACATCGAGTGTGACGTTGGGACCACATATCGCGGCGACCTGTATACCGACAGCATCGCAAATCTGACTAACACGACGCGCAGAACCGAGCCAATCGAGCGACTGACGGGCTTCCCAACCGTCCCAGCCGGCTTCTCGGAGCTGCACAAGTGACTGTTCTAACTTGGGGTTTTGCCAACGGAGGGCACTGTAGGCAAGTGGAAATGACATAACTAAAGATCCTTTCAGGTTAGTGTTAGTGCGCTGAAAAATTTGAGTAAATATAAAGATCGAAAAATAGTAAGGAACGCAGATCTACGCCCCCTACACACGCTGGCATTCATCAACCTCATCACCGCTCAAACCGCTGTATCGCCGTTCGCAACGCTTGTCGCGCTTCATGCAGTCGTGATCTAACACGTCCAACAGAGCAACCGAGAACTTCCGCCAGTTCTTCATAGGACAGGTCTTGCATTTCGCGCAGGATTAGTATTTTCCGGTAGTCATCTTTGAGCGCATCGAGCGCCTTCTGTAAGATCTCGCGCTGTTCTGCCTGCAGGACGGTCCTTTCCGGGGTGGCGGTGTCGAGCGGCGCCCACGGCTGTGAATCGTCAATTTCCATCGGATCCGTCTTACGCCTCTGCCGTTGATCTTTCAAATTGAGACACCTGTTGGTAACGATCCGGTAAAGCCACGTTGAAAACCGAGATTTGAACCGAAACTGTCCAATGTTCTCCCAAAGCCAAAGAAAAACGTCCTGTGCCACATCACTGGCATCTTCAGGATTCGAGAGCATCCCGTAAGCGATGTTATACACCCACTGTTGGTATTGGCGCATAATGGTTTCCATGGCTCGCTTGTCACCATTCTGACATCGGCGAACGAGCTCATGTTCATCCATGTCATGGGATCCCGCTTCGTTGGAGACGTGTTGATCGTTCAATTTTTCTCAGCCGTACAGAGGTTGGGGCGCACAGAAGGATGGTGCGTACCGAGTAACCCGTAAGCAGGGAATTGTTAATTTTACGCATTAAGCATTACGCACTATTTTGTTGAGGACACGAAAAAGATGGCAGCGCCTCATCGTCAAATTGCATATATCCGCCAACTATATATTACAGTGTATTTTATCCAGTTTCCGGCAGGTTGTCAAGCATGCGCGACGGAAATCATAACCCTTGCACAAGTATAGCGAATCCGTTATAATAACCCAAGCTATCATCTAAAACCCTAACGGGATAATATGTGCAAACACAGTTACTGAGCGTTAACGCCGTTCACGCTTTGTCCCCGATGTGTTCGGCATTCACCCTGGGGGCAACGGGAGAAGGTCATGAAGCACAAACAGAAGTTGGGATATATGGTGTTAGGTGCAGGGATTATGGCGGTAGGTATCACTATCGGGCAGATTATCACACCAGACATCGAGGCACAGAACAATGGAGTGTTTGATCAGATTACTTGTAATGGTCTCATTGTCCTTGATAAGGCAGGAAAACGGGCAGTTGCCTTGGGAGCGGCGGAAGTTGGGAATGCAGTCGTCGTCTTTGATAAGGCAGGAAAAGAGGCAGTTGCCTTGGCAGCGGGGGACTTTGGGAATACAGTCACCGTCTTTGATAAGGCAGGAAAAGGGGCAGTTGGCTTGGCAGCGGGGGAAAATACGAATGGTCTCGTGGTCCACGGTAAAGCCGGAAACGAAGAGATCGTCGTTGGCACATCCGAAGAATATGCGAATGTTATCCAGATCATTGATAGGGCTGGCAACGTCAGTTGGCAAGCACCTTGACTGGAGGATTAGGGGCGTTTATGGTAGATTTTAGAATTAATGAGACACTTTCAATGCACAACCAACCCCCTAAATCCCCCTTGTCAGGGGGACTTCGGAAACTTCGATCGAGTCGGAGTTATTGGTAAATGTCTCCTTATTTCTCGTGTTTACTATAATAAACCAATGAACTAACAACAACCAAAGGAGAATCCCATAGATGGATACAACACAAGCGGTAGCACGAATATTGAAAATTGAAGGCGTTGAATGGATATCCTGTTTCCCCTCCAACCAACTCATCGAAGCGGTTGCTCAAGAAGGCATTCGGACGGTCATGTTCCGGCACGAACGCGGTGCTGTCATGGCAGCTGACGGATATAGCCGTGTCAATAACCGTAATAAGTTCGGCGCTGTCATCACGCAAGGCGGTCCCGGTGCCGAAAACTCTATGGGCGGTATCGCACAGGCTTTTGCGGACAACGTTCCGATCCTGTACCTGCCAGGCGGTCCCTCAATTGGTGAGTATGCCGTTCGTCCGTCCTTCTCACCGGTTCGCACATACCAGAGCGTGTCGACGTATGGCGAAGTCATTACCAAACCGGATCAAGTTGCTAATGTCATGCGCCGTGCTTTCCACCACCTTCGGAATGGTCGCCCCGGTCCCGTGATTGTTGAAACACCGAGTGACGTTGGGCTGCAGGAAGTACCGGAGGATGCCCTCAACTACAAGCCACCGAAGCGATCCCTTCAGGTTCCTGCTGCTGGCGATATCAAAGATGCCGTTACGGAACTACTGAACGCGACAAAACCTGTGATATGGTCTGGTATGGGTGTGCTGCTGTCCGGAGCGACCGAGGCACTCAGAGAGTTTGCTGAATTGACCGAGATCCCGGTGTACTGCACCATGCCCGGCAAGTCCTCCTTTGACGAGCGCCATCCCCTTTCCGTCGGTTCTGGCAGCGGCGCGACAACTCTGCCCGCACGGCAATGGCTCCAGGAATCGGACGTACTACTCGCCATCGGCTCCAGTATGACCCGGACGCATTACGGTCAACCGATCCCAGACGGCAAAGTCATTATCCACAACGCCGAAAGCATCGAAGATATCAACAAAGACTTCTCCGTTGACATCGGACTGCCCGGCGACGCCAAGCTGACATTAGAGGTGATGATCGAAGAAGCCAAATCCCAACTCGGCGAGAGCGGAAGAAAAGGCAAAACAGAAGTCGCCACAGATATTGCCAAATTGAAGAAGACGTGGATGGATGAGTGGACGCCCCTGCTCAACTCCGATGAAGAACCGATTAACACATACCGAGTGATCGGGGATATGGTCAAGGCGATGGATTTGGAGAACAGCATCGTTACCCACGATGCCGGTGCACCGCGTGACTCAATTATGCCTTTCTACCCCGGAACGGTGCCTCACAGCTACATCGGCTGGGGTAAGACTACCCACCTCGGTTTCGGCATACCGCTGATGATAGGGGCAAAGATCGCGAAACCGGATAAGTTCTGCTTAAATTTCATGGGTGATGGCGCTTTTGGCATGTCCGGCTTAGACATCGAAACCTCCGCTCGCGCTAGCGCGCCTATTACTACCGTTGTGCTCAACAACGGTGGCATGTCGACCTATCCCGGAGGGTATCCAACAGCCCGTGAACAGTTTGGCACAACGGAAATGACGGGCGACTATGCTAAAATCGCTGAAGGCATGGGAGCGGTCGGCATCACCGTGGTTAAACCGAGCGAGATGATTCCCGCACTTGAACAGGCGCAGCAACTGAACGCAGACGGTCGCGCGGTTCTGCTCGATGTGCACACCAACATGGAATCACGCCGATCCCGCTTCTGAAACGATGTGGGACTGCTGTAGGTCGATTTTCCAAAATCGACATGCTGTGTCGAGATATGAAGCTCGACCTACATACTTTCGTTACTACCAATCTCAGAGGACAAAACTATGATCAAACTTGTGATGATGCCACCGTTGGACGACCTCAAGCGCGAGTTTGCCCCGCGTTTGGAGGCAAATCTCCCGGAATATCGGGTCGCCGTTCCCGAAACCGACGAAGAGGCACTCCGTGAAATTGTCGATGCCGATGCAGCATACGGGTGGATACCGCCCGATGCCCTGAAGGCTGCAACAAAATTGCGGTGGCTCCAAAACCCCGATGCAGGTCCGTTTCCGGGTTACTATTACAAGGAACTGATTGAGCATCCCGTGGTAGCCTGTAACCCACGCGGTATCTACTACGATCACATCAGCCACCACATCATGATGTTTGTGCTTGGGCTCTCTCGCGGGTTGCCCTACTACGTCGAAGCCCAGCGAGAGCGGAGATGGGATCCCGACGCTCGTAAGAGTGGGTATGTTGATCTCACTGAATCCACCGCCCTAATCTTCGGTGTAGGTGGTATCGGCCATGAGACAGCGAGGCTATGCACAGAATTCGGCATGAAGGTAATAGGTGTAGAACCGAGACCCGAATATGACCTCCCATACGTCGAGATGCACCCACCAACGGATCTGGATACCTTGCTGCCACGCGCCGATTTCGTGATTGCGACAACACCGCATACGCCCGAAACCGAGGGGATCTGGAATGCCGAACGGTTCCGCCTGATGAAGAACAGTGCCTACTTCATCAATATCGGCCGCGGCAAAACGATGAAAATCGACGATCTCACAGACGCAGTCGAGACGGGCGAAATCGCCGGAGTCGGGCTCGATGTATTTGAGACAGAACCGCTACCATCAGATCACCGTCTATGGGCGCTGCCCAACGTTCTGCTTACACCTCATGTCGCTGTGAAGGATGCCGAAAACCTCCCTGAACGCCGATTCGGGGTTCTCCTCGAAAACGCCCGTCGGTTCGCCGCCGGTGAACCGCTACGCAATGTGGTGGACAAAGCCGGGTGGTACTAACATCTCGGACACGAGAGCAGAGCAATAATCTATGACAGAATCAGAAATCCGTGCCTTATACGGTTGGGCAGAGATTGACCCGGCTGCCCCTATTGTGGCGGGCTCGCTCGGGACATGGCGCATCACCTACCATGTCGGTCGTTACGGCGTCGATGACGGAGGAGTCGTTAAATTTGCTTGGCGCGATGTCAGCGATTGGGCAGCGCCCCAATTTGAAGCCCCTTCCGCGCCCGAATATGCCACCGTTTCTACAACGGGCCCAGCATCGCTGCGGGCACGTTTTGAAAAGCAGCGTTATATCCGTCCTTGGCGGCTATGTGTGACCGTTGATGTATTCGACGATTCGCTATCCGAGGGGGATAGCATCACCCTTACACTTGGAGACACTTCAGGCGGCGGACCGGGGAGCCGGGCGCAGACATTTTGCAAAGAGGCGTTTGAATTTCGCGTCGCCGTGGATTGGTGCGGGACATGGGTCTATACGGAGGTCCCATCGCCAAAGATTCCAGTTGTTAGTGGTCCACCCCATCGGTTGGTAGTATTAGGCCCCTCAGAAACCACACCTGATGAGGAGGGATGGATCGGAGTTAAGGCAGAAGATCTCTGGGGCAATCCGAGCACCGGATATACCGGAACAGTCCGAATCGAAGCCGAGGGCTTGACCGGTTTGCCAGAAACGTATCAGTTTCAGCCCGCAGACCGAGGTGTGCACCGTTTTGAAGGGGTGAAAGCGTCCAAGCCGGGGATTTATCGGGTACAAGCAACTGATTCAGAGTATGGATTGGAGGCGGAAGGAAACCCGCTCCGCTGCGCTGAGGGACGAAGCACACATCAACCTTTCTGGGGCGACCTCCACGGTCAGAGCGAAGAGACTGTTGGCACCAATCCGGTCTCCTCCTATTTCCGCTTTGCACGCGAGGCAGCGATGGTCGACTTCGCCGGACATCAGGGGAATGACTTCCAAATCACCGAAGCGGTCTGGCGGGAGATTCGCGCACAGGCAAATACTCAATACGATCCCGGTCGCTTTGTCACCTTTGTTGGCTATGAATGGTCAGCGAATACACCGTTGGGAGGCGACCACAACGTCTACTATCCGGGAGAAGATGGTCCCCTGCACCGCTCCAGCCATGTACTGATTCCTGACAAATCGGATATCGATACTGACTGCACACATGTCACCGAACTCTACGACACACTACGAGGACAAGATGTATTGCTACTGCCCCATGTCGGGGGACGCTACGCTAATCTCAACTGGCACGATCCGGAGTTGGAGCCGCTTGTTGAGGTTTATTCCGAGTGGGGTGAGTTTGAGTGGTTTCTACGGGAGGCATTGGAGAAGGGTTACCGGGTCGGTTTCACTGCCGGGAGCGATGACCATAAAGGCCGCCCCGGTGCTGCGCCGCCGGGCAGCGGTTCGTTTGGCGTGTACGGCGGATTGACCTGTATCTATGCATCAGAGCTCACACGCGAAGGGTTGTGGGAAGCGCTGAAATCTCGTCGCTGTTACGGAACAACCGGGCAGCGCATCCTGCTTGATGTGACAGCAGACGGCAAACCGATGGGATCCGCGTTACAGGCGAGCCAACCGCCGGAAATTGCCGTGAAGGTAATTGGCACCGCGCCCATCGAACGGGTGGATATCTTCAGAGGCTTGGAACAGATCTACACCTTCCCTGAGACAACCGAACGGGCAGACGGTCAGATCCGTGTTGCATGGTCAGGACAGCGCATCCGAGCACGAAATCGGTTGGTGCGATGGGACGGTAGCCTTGAGATAGATAAGGGACAGATTCTGGAGGCGGAAGGTTACGCATTTGATACCCCGTCCGAAGGAATTGAGGAGGTAACTGACCAAGCCGTGTCTTGGATATCTGTGACAACCGGAGACGCGGATGGCGTGATTCTGAAACTCGACGCACAGCCTGAAACAACCCTCAATTTCAAGACACCGGTACTGAATCGGACCCTTTCGTTTCAGGAAATTTACGATTCACCCGTTGTCGTCGATGCCGGGGGGGTCGATATGAAGGTTGTGTTTGAACGACTGCCGCTTGGTGTTAGAGGGGAAGTAGCGTTCACGTTTCGGGAGGCAGCGCTGCCCGCAGGCTGCCATCCCTATTGGGTTCGAGTGCTACAGACGGACGGGGCAAAGGCGTGGGCAAGCCCCATCTATGTGACAATATAAGCCATCTTACACTTTCTTTTTTTTATGGTAACCAGCGGGCTGGCTTCCCCCACTCGACTGCATCAATGGACAGATTCTTTTCACGTTTCACGCATCACGTTTTACGCTCTTCGCATTCTACATTTGGAGGCAAAATATATGGGACAGATAGACCAATCGCTTTTGGAGTTAGAAACGCCTCATATCCTGTTAGATCAGGATAGGTTACAAGCCAATATCCAGCTGATTCAGGACATCGGTAATACTCGCGGTGTTAATGTCCGCCCACATATCAAGACCCACAAGTGCCTTGAACTGGCACGACAACAGATAGACGCAGGTGCGGTCGGAATTACCTCTTCAAAGGTGGACGAAGCACTCGTCTTCATCAACAACGGGATCGGCTCTGTCACTGTGGCGTATCCATTGGTTGTCGATTCAAAGCTGGATCGTCTCATCGCCGCTGCACGTTCAAACGATACTGACCTCCGTCTCATCGTTGATAGCGCTGCGGGGGTAGATGCCATCGCGCAAGTAGCGGCGAGACACGAGAAACAGATCAGCATCTTCCTGAAGATTGATGTGGGGTTACACCGTTGTGGCCTCACGGAAGATGATCCGGGCTTGGTCGAGTTAGTGCAGAAAGTTGTCGGAGAACCCGATCTGAATTTTGTAGGGCTGCTATCCCATGCGGGCCACACCTATGGGGCAGATGACGCCGATGCAGCACGCAAAATCGCCCAAGAGGAGTGCGGGATTATGATGCGCGTGCGGAAAAAACTGGAAGACAACGGTATCGAAGTCTCGGAAGTATCCGTTGGATCCACCCCCGGCACCCTCGCGAGTGATAGTTATGACGGTATCACTGAGATTCGACCGGGCAATTATGTCTTTATGGACAGAATGCCGTTGCGTCTCAAGGTGATTAAAATAAATCAGATTGCGCTCTCGGTATTAGCAACGGTGGTGAGCAAAAACGCGGACTACTTCATTATAGACTCCGGATCCAAAACCTTGAGCTCAGATCAGGGCGCGCACGGAATGCCGGGGATGGAAGGATTCGGACTGGCATATCCGTTAGATAGGTTTGAGGACACAAGTTACGAGATGATTGTCACCCGACTATCGGAAGAGCATGGAGTTGTCATACGAGGAGATCTCGATCTGGAGATAGGTTCCAAAGTCCGAGTCGTACCAAATCACTCATGTGTCGTCGCAAACCTATTAGACACCTACACAGTGCTACGGGATGGACAGATCATCGACCAATGGGACATCGCTGCCCGCGGACACGTCCATTAATTCCCCTTTTGCGTATTTCTCAGCGGAGCAAGATAGCCTATGTCCAACAGGAAGGATTCGCCATGACAATTCAAGACCACCTCTCCTTAGACGGAATCAACAACGATAACCTCAGCATTTTCAAGGCGATTGGTGTGGACTATGTTGCGGTTATGCATCCACCACCGCCCAAGCCCGATGATAGTGCGGATATCTGGAAAGAGGTACGCAAAAAAGTGGAATCTCACGGAATGAAGTTCAACAACGTCGGGCTTAGACCTGCTAAGGAGATTACGCTTGGCAAACCCGGTAGAGATGAACACATCGAGGGCTGGTGCACCTTGATCCGCAATATGGGGGAAGCCGGTGTCCCGACGCTGTGTTACAACTTCCGGGGCATCGGGAACTTTCGGACAGCGGCGACCGTTGGCAGGGGCGGGGCACGATACAGCACATTCGATTATGATGAATTCATGAAGGAATCACCGGAGTATCCCGATCACCACATCTCCGAAGAGAAACTTCGCGGGAATTTGCAGCACTTCCTTGAATGTATTGTGCCGGTAGCTGAAGCATCGGAGGTGCAGCTCACCATGCACCCGGACGACCCGCCGCGTCCGGAGCCGCTCGGCGGTGCCGCCCGAATCCTGTCTACCCTCGACGATTTTGAGCGTATGTTTAACGCGGTTCCGAGTCATGTAAACGCTATGCTATTTTGCCAAGGGTGCGTCCGTGAGATGGGAGAAGATGTGCCAACCGCGATCCGACGCATTGGGGCACAAAACAAAATTGCCGCCGTCCACTTCCGAAACCTGCGGGGAACCCCAGATAAGTTTCAGGAGGTTTTCGTGGATGAGGGAGACGTGGATATGTACCAAGCCATGCAGACCTATCGGGAAGTCGGCTTTGAAGGCCCTTTCATGATGGATCATACCCCCAGCTTCCCTCAAGAAAACGCCCAATGGGCAGGACGCGCCTTCGCTGTTGGTTACATCCGATCGATGATTCAAGCCGTCTACCGGTAACTATAGTAGATTTTGGAATTAATGAGACACTCCAAACCGGTGCGGGTGGAAACCGCATCTACCGGGGGACGAAAGTGTCTATCTGTTTTTAGAATTCACCAATGAACCACAACCTTGTCCACAAGGAGAACACAAAAATGATGAAAATTGGCACCCGTATCAGTCCTGATTGGTTGGACCGTCCCAACGACCTTGCCTTTCTCAAACAGATCGGCGTCGATTGCGTGGACATCACCTTGAATATCTGTCCCGGGTATTCAGAAGCGGGAGGTCGCGCAAACCGCGAGGGACTCGAAAAAGTGGTAGGAGCCATTGACAAAGCCGGACTCAAAATTGAGCGCGCCAACACCGCCAACAGCGACTGTGTCAAAACCTTTCTCGGTCAGCCCGGCTCCGAAGAAGAGATTGAGAACCTCATTGTCAACGCTGAACTCTGTGGCGAGTTCAATCTACCGGTGATGGGGATCCAATGTTTCCAAGCGGGCCAATTCGGTCATTTCCCTGAATCTATGCACAGCTTCATTGAGGGACGGGGCGGATATAAACACCTAAAAGTGGATCTGAGCGAAGCACTCAACCAACCGCCGCCGGAAGGCGCGCCGACCCACGATGAGATTTGGGAGCGAACTCTGAAAATCTTTAGCAGCGTTGTGCCTGTGGCGGAAAGTGCTGGCGTCAAAATCGCCATGCACGGCAACGACCCCCCGGTTCCCAGTCTCTATGGCGTGCCCCAAGTTCTCTATAATTTCGCAGCTTTTGATCGCCTCTTTTCCGAAGTTCCCTCTCCAAACAACGGCATGACCTTCTGCGTAGGCACCCGCTATGAGTCAGGCGAAGATGTCTTTGAGGGAATTCGGCGCTTCGGGGAACAGGGCAAAATCTTTCATGTCCACTTCCGCAACGTGCGCGGTAAGATTCCCGAAAAGAGAGGGTACGAAGAGGTAATTCCCGACGCCGGTGATATGGATATGTACCGCGTGGCTAAAGCTTTGCACGATGTGGGCTACGACGCTGTCATCGACTATGATCACATTATGCGATTGACCACGGACGGACCAGAAGGCAGAGAGTACATCGCTTACTGTGTTGGGCACATGCGAGGGTTGCTCCAAGCGCTTGAAAGCAATGCCTAACCCTATCCGCTATTAAAATCCTAGCGGTTATATTACGTTGTAGGGAACAACGATCATTGTTCCCTACGATTCACCGATTCTCATTAAAAACGTCCTGTTTTCTCATTTTACGCTGAAGCCCTAGTGGGGTAACAGATGTATAACACGTAGGTTGGGTTGAACGGGAACCGTGAAACCCAACTTTCCCACTCTCTCACCTGCTCATTTTCATTATTCGCCCTAGCGAGGCGACAGGTCGCAATCTGCGTTATGTTAGAAAAACACCTCCAGTCTCTATCCACATTCCGGTTCCAGAACCTATCGAAACAGGGTGGGATAGACCACTTTGTTTCGACACGCGTCGGCGGTCTGAGCCACACGCCTTACGAATCCCTTAATTTAGGATTTCACGTCGAAGACGATGCTAAGGCTGTCCTGAAAAATCGCGAACGTTTGGCGGAAAACATGGGAATCCCGCTCTCCGATTTCGCGATCGCGAAACAGGTTCATAGCGGTACGGTAACACTTGTAACGGAGGGAATGAGAGGTTACGGCGCAGCTGACCTCGACACGGCGGTTGAGGAGACGGATGCGATGGTGACAGATGTGACCGGCTTGTGTCTGACCGTTCTGATGGCGGATTGCGTGCCGGTGCTTTTCTTTGATCCCCAAGAGCGAGTGGTCGCCGCCGTACATGCAGGGTGGCGAGGAACTGTTAAATTGGCAGCGCAGAACACAATAAATACCTTAAGGGAAACATTCGGCTGCAAGCCGACCGATGTTCTTGCAGGGATTGGTCCGTCCATCGGTCCGTGCCACTACGAAGTGGGTCCTGAGGTCATATCACAAGTTGAGGATGCCTTTGGCGGCACGGAGGGGTATATCAACGACGAGTCCGCCGATGGCAAGGGGTATTTTGACCTTTGGGAAGCGAACAAGCGGCAAATTATAGAAGCGGGTATCCCAGCACAGAACATAGAAATCGCTCAGATATGCACCTACTGCAACCCCCACCTTTTCTTTTCTGAACGACACCAAAAGGGAAAAACGGGCAGATTCGGGGCGGGAATTATGTTGTCAGCATAAGGAAGGGAATTGTGAAGATGACATCGAAGTACACCAGATACACCGCTTAAGGCATAAACCGCGCTAATTCCCAAATTAGATGTGAGGAAGGGTTCTCATCAAATGGATAACTCCTTTGAGACCCTACCCCCACAACAGCGAGAGAGTTGTACTACAGAAACCAAGGCAATATCCACCAAAGCCACATGGTTGCTAAAAAATGACCGCCAAGTCTATGTAAGTGAGTTAACATTGTGTATCTCCTTTATTGCAGGTATTGTTTCAGTTGGTCTTAATATGCTGTCTGTAGTAGTGCATAAACCGTGCCACCCCCTAACTTAGGGGTAAGGAAGAGTTCTTATCAGGTGGATAACGCCTTTGAGCACAATGTTTTCACGAAAATGAAACGGTTGTTTGAGGGAACTATTAAGGGAATGCAGATTGTTTTTTGAATGTCGCATAATGCAGCAGTTAAGGGGGGATCTGGCGAGAGAAATCGGCGAGAAGCCTGTGATGATGCGGGATGCAGGGCAATTGCCGCATTTTGTGCCAAAAATCGCATTTTGCAGCACTGTGTCTGACTAGACGAAATAAGGTAGGAGTTACACACTTCAACCCCGAAAATATCCGGTGTGTTGTGCTACACGTCGTCGGGCGGATTGAACCGACGAACTATAACGCGGCGGTGTTGGTATCTTCGGGATTCAGAGCAGTTTGTAGTAGCGCAATTGATTGCGCGCCCAAACAGGTGATAAATCGCTCCCGATAGATTGAGATCTCTTGGCGCATCTAGAGGGGGATAGCTTTTCGCCTTGATAAGTAGGTAAAGATAGATCTGATGGTAAATGTAGCATCTCAACCATCAACTCGCTGATTATGCAACAATCTATCTTGTAATAATCAGATACATGCCACTACAGACGAGAAGTACCCCGATAATGTATCGCAGCGTGAGCGGCTCCCGAAGCAGCATCAAGCCAGCTATACTCGTCAGCAGTATCCCGCCGAATCGGATAACCGGTGAGCCGAGAGAAATTGGCGCCCCTGCACTAAAGGTAACATACAATCCCAAAGTCACGCCGCTGAAAGCAAATCCCATACCCGTACTCGCTAAAACACCTGAGAGCTGGGCATGTTGGGGTATACCACGCGTCCATTGCCATAGCACCCAAGTGAGTCCCGTCGAGAATGTACAGCAGCCGTATATCAACATTAACAGACTGCTAGAAATCCTGCCTGCTGCCAGTTTCACACAGAGATCTGCAGCAGCCAATGCACATGCGGTGATTAGTGCGTATTTTATCCAAGCCATGTTCAAAGTTGCCCCCTAGCGGTCAACGCCACTAACTGTTATTATCGTTTAATTATGGTGAACAATATAAATATGTAGACGTTCACCAATAGTGCCCCTTATCGAAGCCTCATGAAGTCCCCCTGACAAGGGGGATTTAGGGGGTTGGTTGTGTGTCGAAAGTGTATAAGTAATTATAGAATTCACCATAATTGGACACGCTGTACCGGCAAGGTTTCCTAACCGCACCGCACTCAATCTAACCTGGTAGGCGCTGTTTCCAACTGCGCCTATGCAGCGCCTACCAAATATGGAGAGCGAAAGTGTCTATCTGTTTTTAGTATTCACTATAAGTTGCGGTGTGACTTCCCGTTCGTGTCAGCACAAGCATATCCGAAAAAGGGGATGCCGTCAAGTATAGAAGTGCACAATAATCTATAACATAACGCAATCAGTTAGGAATAGCCGATAATGAGATCCGTATTCAGACTGTCCGTTAATAACCCTGTATTGGTTCACATGATCACGATAGCAACAATTGTATTCGGATCATACATGCTCATCACTATGCCCCGCGAGCTCGAACGCGATATGTCCTTCAATTGGGTACTTATCTGGGTGGTATATCCCGGCGTTTCGCCCGACGAGATGGAAAAACTGATTACCAAACCGATTGAGGACGAGATCGCTGATGTGAATAAAATTGAGTCTATCACCTCAACCGCCGCTGAAGGATTCACCGGCATCAGCGTCAAATTTGATCAGAATATCTCACGCGACGAGTTTGACAAACTGTACCAAGATCTTCGCACAGAATTAGATAAAGTTCAAAATCTACCCGGAGACGCGGAAGATCCGGTCATGTTCAAGTTAGAATCAAACACACTAACGCCGGTGATTGATGTTGTTGTAGCGGGGGACTTCCCCGAAAAAGAGAGGCGAGAACTGGCGGAAGAACTCCAAGATGAAATCGAAGCGGTTGAAGGCGTTTTGGAGGTCGACATGATCGGAGAGCGTGACCGTGAAATCTGGGTCGAGATCGATCCTGATCGCCTCGATCAGTATTCATTGACGCTGCAACAAATTGTCGGTGCGTTGGCAGCTAAGAATATGACCGTCCCTGCGGGGGAACTGAAGGTTGGGCATCTGGAATACTTGCTGCGGACCGTCGGCGAGTTTGGCTCAATTGACCAGATCCAGAATGTGATTGTGCAACAAATTCCCGGCGGCAGCAAGATCCGCATCAAGGATGTTGCACAAGTTCGAGACACCTATGAAGAAGCAACCGTAATCCCCCGTTTGAATGGCAAACCCGCAATCACACTATCGGTGGCAAAACGGGGCGAAGGAAGCACAATCCAGATCGTCGATACAGTCCGAACCATAGCGGAGAAATATCGGAGAAATCGGCTGCCGGGAGGTGCGGAAATTACATTGGTGAACGATAGCTCAATCCACATCCGCAATTCGCTCGGCAAGCTACAAACAAACGCCCTTTTCGGTGTACTGCTTGTTCTTCTTGCCTTGTGCATCTTCATGGGATTGAGAAACGCGATCTTTGTCGCCATCGGCATTCCGTTGACACTCCTGATCACCTTTGGTCTGATGGGTGTTGCCAACGAATCAATCAACAACATGTCGTTGTTCGGGTTGGTGCTGGTGCTTGGCATCATTGTGGATGATGCTATCATTGTGATGGAAAATGTCTATCGTCACATGCAGGAAGGGGAATCGACGATCCAAGCCGCTATCAACGGTGCACATGAAGTCGCGGGGCCCGTGATAACTGCTTCCTTAACAACGGCTGTTATCTTCCTTCCACTCGCGCTATTACCGGGCATTGTGGGTAAGTTCATGAAAATTATCCCAATCATCGTCGCCTTGACGCTCGCCGCATCTCTATTTGAATGTTTCTTCATCCTACCGTCCCACATCGCGGATTGGGGTAAAGTCGGGCGCCCCAAATCCCAAGATAGACTGATGCGCTACCTACTAAAGCCCTACACTCGGCTTTTGAAATTCGCGCTACGCTGTCGCTACTGGGTGCTGTGTGGTATTGTCCTTTGCCTATTCCTGAGTTTTCTCCCCATCCGGTTTGGATTGGTCGAGATTGACATGTTCCACGGCGACGAGTATCCAATGATTTTTGTCGACGTCACGATGCCGGTGGGCACCCGCTTGGAGACGACGGATGATGTAATCCGAAAGTTTGAGGCAGTTACACTCGCGATGCCCAAATCTGAAGTCAAGGCAGTTATCGCGAGAACGGGGTGGCAAGAGGTAGAGAACAACTTTAACGAGCGTAACGGCAACCTCGGAATGCTCCATATTGAAGTCGCTGAAGCCAAAGATCGTGATCGGACGCTTGATGAAATCATCGCGGAACTTCGTCAGAAATTTACCCATATTTCGGGACCTGAGCGGGTCGGATTTCAGACAAGAGAAGAGGGACCGCCCGCCGGTGTGGATGTCGAAATCATAGTGAAAGGAAAATACTTTGACGAACTGGAAGCAATCACCGACGAACTGAAAACGGAGCTTTCCAAGACATCCGGCGTCACTGACATCAAAGACAACTACGCCTTGGGTCAAGAAGAGATCAAGCTACATATCGATGAGGAAAAGGCTCATGAATATGGGTTGACGGTACAGCAGATAGCCTTCACGGTTCGCAATGCGTTTGAGGGTACGAAGGCAACTGTCTTCCGCGATGGCGATGAGGAGATTGATGTCGTTGTCAAATTCAGCGAATCCGCACGTACGGGGCCAAAAGATGTCGCCGATCTGAAACTGATGGGAACAACGGGGGTACCCGTTCCGCTCCGAGACATTGCCCAACTGAATGTGGCGCCAGGTTATTCCACAATTCATCGTTACAAACAGGAGAGAGCCATCACAATCACCGCCAATGTGGATGAAAGTGTAGTCTCTGGGGTAAGCGTGAATCAGAGACTCCGCGCCCGTTTCGATAAAATCAGTCCACGCTATCCGGGCTACACCCTCGAATCGGGAGGCGAATTTGCCGAGTTCCAGCAGGTTTTTAGAGACATCCCCATCTTCTTCGCTTTTGGGATTATGCTGGTCTATTTCATACTGGGAACGCAGTTCAGGTCCTTCCTCCAACCGCTGGTTATTCTGATGACTGTACCCTTCGCATTCATCGGCGCGATGGTAGGACTCATCACGTCTGGAAATCCTTTGAGCGTCGCTTCAACATACGGGCTTGTTGCGCTGGCTGGTATCGTCGTCAATGACTCGATTGTTCTGGTTGAGTTTATTAATCGTCAACGGACAGCGGGGGCTGGCAAATGGCAAGCGATTATCAAGGCAGGCCGCACGCGCCTACGCCCGATCCTACTGACCTCAATTACGACTGTGAGCGGTTTATTACCGATGGCGTTAGGAGTGGGCGGGAAATCAGCGATATGGATGCCGATGGCGAGCACCATTGTTTGGGGATTGTCGGTGGCGACCTTATTGACGTTGTTCGTAATACCAGCGTTTTATGCGATTAGCGATGATATTCGTCAATGGCGAGGCGTCCGCGTTGAGATCCAAGATATAGAGAAAAGGGTAAGAACTTAGAATAGGCAACAGCGCAAGAGTAGTAGGCACACTCCGTGTGCCGTTAAACCGCGTCCAGCAATAGATACCCTCTGCGTACCCCTAATGCAGATGGTTACGGCACGGAGTATGCCTACTACTTTAACACTCCTTGAAGCCGTTCCGCAAGAAAACTATTCCGCTCAACAACCCTGTTATTCCGAATCGCCATACCGAGCGCCTTCTTGGTCCCAACGAGGACGACCAACTCCTTCGCCCGTGTAATCCCGGTATAGAGGAGATTGCGTTGCAGCATCAGGTAATGCTGTGTCATCAGCGGTATGACGACAGCGGGATACTCACTGCCCTGCGCTTTGTGGACGGTGATCCCGTAAGCCAACACCAATTCGTTCAGATCCGCCATGTCAAAAGCGACCCGCTTCTCAGGAAACTCGATAGTAACCAACTTCTCAATGAAGTCAACATCGGTGATGCGTCCGATGTCCCCGTTGAAAACGTCATAGTCATAGTTGTTCCGAACCTGCATTACCTTATCCCCGACACGAAAGTTTCGACCGCCCCGAATCGCCTCCTCCGACGATGGGTTGAGAATTTCCTGCAACCGTTTGTTGAAGTTCTCGGAACCAACCGTACCACGCCGCATCGGACAGAGCACCTGAATGTCGTCCATCGGGTGATAGCCATAGTGCTTAGGCAAGCGTTTCCCCACAAGATCACATATCAGATCAGCCGCCTGATCCGGATCCTCCTCCTCCATAAAAAAGAAGTTGCGGTCAGCGGGCCCAGTCGTCTGCGGAAAGCCACCACGATTGATGCGGTGGGCGTTGGTGACGATATAACTCTCCTGCGCTTGACGGAAAATCTCCGTCAATGTGACAACCGTGACCTGTTCGGAAGCGATAAGATCTGTCAGGACATTCCCCGCGCCCACCGATGGCAGCTGATCCACATCGCCAATCATAATTAGGGTTGCGCGCTGAGGTATCGCCTTCATCAGGTTGTTCATCAATATCAGATCGACCATCGACATCTCATCAATGATAACCACATCCGCTTCCAAGGGATTATCCTGATTCCGTTTGAAACCGTTCTCCTGCGGCGAGAACTCCAACAAGCGGTGGATAGTTTTCGCTTCACGTCCGGTGGTCTCGCTAATACGTTTTGCCGCCCGTCCTGTGGGTGCCGCTAACAGCACCCGTTTTTCAAGCGCTTCAAAGAGGTGGAGCATACCGATGGTTGTCGTTGTTTTACCCGTCCCCGGCCCGCCGGTCAAGAGCATCACCTTGGCGGTCAATGCGGTTCTAACCGCCTCCCGCTGATTGGCAGCAAATTGAATCTTCATCTGCTTTTCAAGCCGGTCAATCGATGCGTCAACGAAATCGACCGCAACAGGATTGGCAGGGGTTTGTAATAGTCTTGAAACTGCATTGGTTACACCGACCTCCGCATAGTAAAATGGCGCGATATAAATTGCTTCGCCCTCCGGCGTGGCTTCCGAAATAATCTCCTCCTTCGCACTCAATTCCGCAATCCCGTCTTCAATCGCATCAGCCGGTAGATCCAAGATCTCCTCGCACGCGGTAAGTAGCTCCTCCCGATACAGGAAAACGTGACCGTCGTCCGCTTTATGGCTCAGCACATATTTTATGCCCGCCATTACCCGATGCGGAGAATCATGAGCGATGCCGAGATTTTGCGAGATAGTATCCGCTGTTTTGAAGCCGATCCCGTAGATGTCATCGGCAAGGCGATACGGATTTTCACGGACAATTGGGATCGCATCACTTTCGTAGGTTTTATAGATTTTGACTGCATGGGCGGTGCTGACGTTGTTGGATTGCAGAAAAAGCATCACGTTCTTGATTTCGCGTTGCGCTGCCCACGCCTCCTTAATCATCCTGACACGCTTTTTGCCGACACCCTGAACCGCTCGCAGTTTTTCGGGAGTCTGTTCTATTACATCCATCGTGTCCATCCCGAACTTATTGACGATCCGCGCTGCCATCACCGGTCCTACGCCTTTGATCATCCCGGAACCGAGGTATTTCCGCAACCCGACGACAGTCGCGGGCAGCACCGTCTCGTACCTTTCAATCTTGAACTGTCTGCCGTACTGGGGGTTGTTGACCCACACCCCGCTGAGCGCGAGACTCTCGCCGGCACTTGCCGCAGCAAGGTTACCCACAACGGTAATCAGTTCCGTCGGATAATCACGCGAGGTCAATCGGGCAATGGTATAGCCCGTCTCCGGGTTTTCAAAAACGATCCGTTCAAGGATACCTACCAGTTTTTCCATATCATCACAGTCCGCGTTGCTTTTCCCGCGCTTCGTATCACGTATCAGTATCGCGGGTTGGGAAAAGATAAAATAAAATCCAATACCAATGAACCAATATGGTGCTAATTTCGTCTCAACGAAACAACATATGATAACCCAAGTTATCATATCATCAGTCTAATGGACTGTCAAGGCAGATTAGAACCTCACGAGGGTCATTGACTCAATCTTCCGGTCAAGGCTACGGCGGGGCAAGTTGCTTTGGATCCCGATTTATCGGGAAGGCCCCGCCTACGGATTTGGATTATGCCGAAATCGGTCAAAAAGCAGAAAACTAAACAGCCCTACAAACGCCAAAGAACTGCTTGACGGGTTTTACCCATCGTTGTATAATATGATTGTTCACACAACAGCCAACGAATTTCTCATAGGAGGAAGCGATAATGAAAATGAATAAACAGTGGTATGTCACGACGCTGATTGCTATAGGGTTGTTACTCGCCTCTGTGGCAAACACCTTCGCGTCAGAGCATTCATGGACCTCTGTTCGCGAGTCGAAATGGCAGGGGTCGTTAATAGACATTTACTTCGTAGATCAGCAGCACGGCTGGATTGTTGGGTCGGGGTCCACAATCCTGCATACAAACGATGGTGGCAATACTTGGATCAACCAACCGAGCCAACCTCTTCCATTCAAAAACGAGTTTCACAAAGTACAGTTTATCAATCCACAAATCGGCTGGATCGCAGGCGAGGACGGTACCATACTGAAAACGGTTGACGGCGGCGCAACGTGGATGAAACTTTCCACCGGTACGCGTGCCGCGTTATCAACCGTCTTTTTCGTCGATGACCGACACGGTTGGGCAGGCGGCGATGGTGGACTTCTCATCCACTCCGCAGACGGTGGCACCACATGGACTCGACAGGACACAGGGACCAATAACGCGATCCGGAGTGTCCAGTTCGCCAGTCCTCAAGCGGGTTGGGCGGTCGGTGATGCTGGCACTGTGATTGGCACCACAGACGGCGGGCAGACATGGGTAGCCCAGCAGGGCGGTGTTGCTGCAAGTCTGGACGGAATGTATATGCTGGATGATCAGATGGGCTGGGCGGTCGGCGGTAACGGTGCACTGATCCATACAACCGACGCTGGAGAGACATGGGCAACTCAAGAGAGCAGTGTGCCTCACTCCAACGGTATGCCGGAACCGATCTGGGGCATCCATTTTGCCGATGCAAACAACGGACTGTGTGCAGCAGAGTTTGGTGTCATTCTGAAGACTGCCGATGGCGGTAAGACTTGGGCACCACTCGAGCCGAGACCTGCGCCGAACCGACTCTATGCTGTCCAATACGTCACGGATCAAGAGGTTTGGGCGGTCGGTGCATTTTCGACTATTCTGCATAGTAGCGATGGCGGCACATCGTGGGAAAACATCTCGATGAGTAACCATTTAACCAAAGTCCATTTCTACGATGATAAATTGGGATGGGCGGTCGGGCTATCGGGAACCGTTCTGCATACTAACGATGGCGGTCAGACCTGGCAAGCTCAATACAGTGGAAATGTCTTTGAACTTTTCGGCATCCATTTCGTTGGGCCAAATAGGGGTTACATCGTGGGCAGCAATGCGACCCTACTTGAAGGGCTAGAAAGTGGATTGAAATGGCACAGTGTCAGCGACCCATCAGACGAAGGACACGGCACGGCGCAACGGATCGTCTTTTCCGATCCGGCAACCAGTTGGAAAAGTGCACTTGGTTACTATGACCTCCATTTCTCAACGCCCCAAGACGGCTGGGGGGTCGGTGAAGTCGGCAAAATCGCACACACAAGCGATGGCGGTCAGACATGGAACGGTCAGGATTCTGGAGACATGATGGTCGCTTTCAACAACCTGTACGGCACCCACTTTGTTGATGCCAACACAGGTTGGGCGGTCGGCGCCAGTGGAACCGTTATCAAAACAATAGATGCCGGTCAGACATGGGAAGCGAAAATCATCGGTCCAGACGAGTTGAGATCGATTTACGCGATAGATGCTCAAACCGCTTGGACGGTTGGATCGAGCGGTGCGATTTACGCTACTACAGATGGCGGCGCGATGTGGAATCAACAGATTACCCCGACCGATGAAACCTTGCAGGGGATATACTTCCGCAACGCTAACGAGGGCTGGGCAGTTGGCGAAAACGGAACCATTCTGCAAACCGCCGACGGGGGCGTAACATGGATTGCCCAAGAAAGCCCCACAGGTAATAATCTAAGCGATATCACCCAATCCGCAGACGGCAATCTCTGGGTTGTCGGTGAATGGGGTACTATCCTAACGTATTAAACCACTATTCAGATCGTAAGCCGTCACCCCACCCGTTTCTGCTTGTGACGGCTTACATCCCATACCACGCTCATTTTCTCGCCCAATCCCCTTCATGTTTCAATCGTGGCAGCAGGGACAGCGCGAATAAAGTATGTAAGGGACGATTTCAAACCCGCCATCTTCAAGGAGAGTGCCGATACTTATGCGTTTTTGTGCCATTTTTCTGTTCATCGCCGCACTGATGAGCGCAGGTTGTGAACGGATCCCAACGATTGAAATCACTTCAACCCCGTCTGGCGCGACGGTGTTTATGGACGGTGTGGAAGTTGGTGTTACCCCCTATAAACAACAAGTAACCGTAGGCGTAACGTATCAAGTAATCGTTAGCAAACGCGGATATCGCGCAGCGACAGCAGAATTGAAGCACGAAGGCGGAAAACTATCTCGGTTCTTGCACCTGGAAAAATTGAGCCTGTCAGATATGATTTTAATTCCCGCGGGTAAGTTTATCATGGGAACAAGCGAGGAAGAAGAAGCACTCGTCACCCGCCAATTGGGCGGTGGCGAGATTGTGGAACATCCCAGGTGGTTTAAGTCGGAAAAACCGCAGCAGGAGGTTCATTTAGATGCCTTCTACATCGACGAATTCGAAGTGACCAACGCTGAGTACCAAGAATTCGTCAATGCGACCGGATACCCTGCCCCCAGGCATTGGGAGAATCGAAAATATGCCGAAGGAGAAGCTAACCTGCCTGTCGTATACGTCAATTGGAAGGATGCCAATGCGTATTGCCGATGGGCGGGCAAGCGACTCCCAACAGAAGCAGAATGGGAAAAAGCGGCCAGAGGTACTGACGCCAGAATTTGGCCCTGGGGAAACGATTTTGACATAACCAAATGCAATGTAGAATCATGGGAGGGGTCGGGTCCCAAACCGGTGGGAAGCTACCCACAGTGCGTCAGTCCTTACGGCGTTTACGATATGGCGGGAAACGTATGGGAATGGACGGATAGCTGGTATGATGCGTATCCGGGCAGTACCTTTACGGCAAAAGAATTTGGGGAAAAATACCGCGTCCTGCGCGGCGGTTCTTGGTATTATTACGACAGTCTCAACCCGATTGGCGCTCGAACTCCCTCGCGTGATATAGGGACAGAAGATCACCTCGCTTATATCGTAGGATTCCGCTGCGTCATTGGGGTGGACGAAGTCGTCCCTGAATAACTATGGTGGGTTAGAGAAATAAGTAAACATTTACCAATAACTCTGACCTTCGCAAAGTTGCCAAAGTCCCCCTGACAAGTGGTACATCCCGATTTATCGGGGGCGGGATTTAGGGGGTTGGTTGTGCCTTGGAAGTGTCTAAGTAATTCTAAAATCTACCATAAGTAGGGAACAACGATCGTTGTTCCTCATAGAAACGAACAGAACCGGCACCTACAGATTGGCTGCAGTTGCCCGATTCATCGGGTGCTGTGGTTCGTGTTGTGCAATTCCATATAGCACAATGGATTAATGAACTAGTAAACCAATGACCCAATTACACATCACGTTTCACGATTCACGTTTCACGATTTTAGTCTGCCTCATCCTGTTGGTAGCGCTGTCCGGCTGCGGAGAGGACATCGCCATACAAAGAGGCAAAGGGCTACTTGCTTCGGGCGATTATCAAGGTGCAGTCGAATATTTTCAGCACTTGTTAGAAGCGGCACCGGAAAATCCAGAAATCCATTATCAGTTGGGATTAGCACACCTAAATCTAGACCAGCAAGTCGATGCACTGGACTTTCTGAGAACCGCTGCGAGGTATGCACCGCAACGCATGGATATCCAACTCGTATTGGGAGAAGCATACCTAGCGGCTGGACACGACAGATTTGCGCTGAACTCATTTCTCAAGATTTTACGGAATACGGAGCGGGAAGATTGGATTCAAAGAATTGGTGAACTCACCGGCGATCTCCATCCAAGTACACGCCTGACCCCGAACTTTGTCCAAATCCATGACGTTTCAACTGCGGCTGGAACGGTTGCTTTCACCGCTTTTGTTGACGACAACAATGAAATTTATGTCATGGACATAACGGACATTGGCGGCGAAAACAGGCAGAGACTGACCTTCAACGATACCAGTGACTACAACCCCGCCCTCTCTTCAGACGGCAAAAAAGTCGCCTACGTCTCTTTTATCCGTTGGCAAAATCCTAACGACGAAATTTTCGTCATAGATATTAATACGAAAGCGAATGAACGCTTGACAGCCAATACCGCTACGGATAGCAATCCCACTTTTTCGCCCGACGGGAGTAAAATTGCCTTTGAATCAAACAGGGTTGGTGTGAACAGTGAAATCTATATCATGGACGCAGACGGAAAAAATCCGCAGCGGTTGACCCAAACCCAAACCAATAACCACGGACCGGCGTTCTCGCCCGACGGCGCGCGTATCGCTTTTGCGGCTTATGCTGTCGGATCCCTCGGCGTCTCCAGCCAAATTTGCACCATTGACAGCGATGGAAGCAACTTCGCAAAACTGACCGATGATCCTGCGATCAATGCACATCCTACCTTTTCTCCCGATGGTACGCAGATCGTTTTTGATTCGTACAGAGATGGCGACACCGAACTAATCATGATGGACGCAGATGGAAAAAATCAACGACAACTTACTAACAATGACCTCATCAATAGTGACCCGATCTTTACTCCTGATGGGACACGTATCGTTTTTGTCGGACAAAGTGACAGTTCCGAAAATCTCGGTGTCTATGTGATGAATTTGGAACAACTTCTCACAAGAGAAGAGATCGTCAAACGGATCGAGGCACGGCTTGAGTAGATGAAGGTTAATTTTTCGGCATAGGTGGAGACGGTTTAGATGCCGAGCGGGGCTAACACAAAAGCATACAAAAACAGACAGGCCCGCCCAACCGTCGGCAGTTAGTAACCTGCGCTATTGTAAGAAGGAATTACCTGATGCACGTTCCACCTAGTGAAGTTGAAATACTGGATTAAGACTTACTTAGCATATTGAAGATTAAACAGAGGAGAAACGAAGGGAGGAACGTGTTTTACGTTTCACGAATGACCCAACAACATTTTTTTATTGGAACATCTTTGTTACTACTGCTTTGGAGCTGCACTGTATTTGCAGAAGCGCCAAAAAGCTTGACGCTCGAGGGCAGCATCCAAATCGCTCGACAAACCAACCTCTCTCTCCAAACCACCCGAGAACGTGTGAAATCCGCCGAAGCACAGGTGCGGGCTGCGCGCGCAGGGTTGCTGCCCAACGTCTCATTTAATAGCAGCTACAGATACGCTAAAGACCTTCCAACATCCGTGCTTGAGGCGAGCGGTGCGTTTGGTCCGCCCGGCGCGGGGGCGGAGATGACCCCACTCGCCGGGGTAGGCGGCGGAGATGAAAATATCATCGAATTGGAGTTTGGGGCGCATCATAACTTTCAAGCGGACGTGAGTCTGAATCAACCCATCTTTGCGTGGGGACGTTACTATAAAAACTATCAAAGTGCACAACTGAGCTTGGAGGCAGCACACAAGGAGCTGGATGTCGCTCACAATCAGTTGATACTTGATGTTTCTGAAGCCTTCTATCGTGTCCTTCTATCACTGGAATTTGTAAAGGTCTCTGAACAGACTGTTGAACTTGTTGAAAAACAGTTGAAGATTGCCCAAACGCTCTTCGAGGCGGGCGCATCTACCAACTTCGACATCCTGCGTGCAGAGGTGTTGCTAGCCAACGCAAAATCAAACCTGATCCGCGCCAAAAATGGTGCTCGGGGCGCTATGGATGTCTATAAAAACGTACTGAATATTGACCTTGATGAATCAGTCAGAGTAGAGGGCAGCTTGGAGCAGCCGATTCTCAACTTTGACCTTGAGCCGTTGATTCAACTGGGGTTGGAACAACGCCCGGAGCTCCATCAGCTACAATTCAGTGAGGGTGCCGCAAGAAAGCAGATTGATGTTGCCAAGACCCGCAGCCGTCCCGCCCTCTCCTTTTTTACCAACTATCAATTCGACCACAACGAAAGACTTGCGGCGATGAACCGGATTTGGAACCTCGGCTTTGCGCTCAATGTACCAATCTTCGATGGTTTGGCAACACGGGCTGCGGTAGCGCAGGCAGAATCCGGTCTGAAACAGACACAACTTGGCAAGCAGCAGATGATCGACGCTATTGAACTAGAGGTTAGGTCTGCTTATCTTAATCTGCTTGAGGCTAAAACATTGATCAATGTCCAACGGGAAACAGTTAAGCAAGCCCAAGAGAGTGTGCGGATTGCTAACTTGCGCTATGAAAATGGAATGATCACCAGCGTTGAACTGACCGATGCCCAACTCGCACTCTCGCAAGCAGAGGTGAACCGCTTGCAATCCTTGCACGATTATGCTGTGGGACTTGCCCGACTGGAAAAAGCAATAGGGCAGAAAGTACCGGCAACTATAGTAAATCCTAAAAACAGATAGATGCTTTCGCTCCCCGTGTATGGTAGGCGCTGTTTCTCCCGACAGGTCGGGATCCCGATTTATCGGGACGCGCCTATGCGGTTAGAAACCGCACCTATTGGGTCTGGGGACAATGCGGTTCGGTTTGGAGCGTCTCATTAATTCTAAGAGCTACTATAATTAGTTTTTACAGGGAACGCAGAACCGCGTTGCCTACTCCTAATCGAATCAACACCGACAACTGCTTTTCGGAAGTAATCGGAATGCTAGATTTCAAGCCACCCAAACCAAACTCACTTTTCATCGGGGTAGCTCAACGGCTGGTGCCTCTTGTTCTAAAGGGTCCGCTAAAAATCTCCAAATTTGTTATTGACCCTGAATCGTTGGACAGGTTAAGAGAGATCATTGCGGACCACTCAATGGTCTTGGTCCCGAACCACGCCGACTATGCGGATGCCTCGATCATGTTTGCGCTATCTCAGCGGGTTGGGAAGCCGTTTCACTATATGTGCGCGCGCGAAACGTTCACAGGTGGGATCAGAAGTTTTTTCATGCAGCGGTTTGGAGTCTACTCTGTGATGCGGGGCGGTGTGGATCGGGAAGCATTTCGGACAACACGCAAATTGCTGACAGAGGGAAAGCACCCGCTGGTTATCTTTGCTGAAGGTGAGATTTCACGTCAGAACGATACGGTATTGCCCTTTGAAAGCGGCGCGATGCAACTCTGTTTTTGGGCATTAGACGATATGGCAAAGGCAGGAACGGCGAAACCGCTGTATGTTGTCCCAATCGGAATTAAGTACATCTACGACGCGAAGATGTGGGACGAAATCGAGGACTCACTCACCAGACTAGAGCGAGAAATTCTGCCTCAAGATTCACCTGCTGCTGCAGATCTCTATGAACGGCTGCGGCGGATTGGCACTGCTGTGCTATCAACGTTAGAGCGGGAATATAGACTTAAGGCTGACGAAGACAGATCGTTAAATGAGCGGATTGAACAGTTACGCGAACATATCCTCTCACAGATGGAAGAGTTTATGGGAGTTACGCCGCAGCCAACCGTCCTTCCCAGAACGCGGGTTCGTGCCTTGAAGAACCTTATTGATGCGGAAGTCTACAGGGAAATGGAAGAGATCCCTGCTTATGAAAGACAGATACATGAACAGCGGCTGGAAAAGTTTCAAGAGTTCTATCCGGATCTGAATCGCCTATTTAATTTCATCGCTATCTATGATGGGTACGTCGGTGAAGATCAATCGCCGGAGCGTTTCTTGGAAGTGATTACCCGGTTGGAAAGGGAGGTTTTTGGAGATTCCAAACCGAGGGGACCGCGGATAGCGTATATGCGTTTTGGAGCACCAAAGAACCTACTTGACCGCTATGAAACCTACAAACAGGACAAAAAACAGACAGTACAGGATGTCACGCTGGAATTGGAAACGGAGGTTCAAGCACTCATCTCGGATATGTCCGACCCGCCCAATGCGTAACAGGTAAGTTCTTCTTACACACTATATTATTACGCATCACGCATTACACATCACACTATGGAGACTACAAAGTGAAAAAATTCTTGATTATCGCACTTATAATCATAATCGTAATCGCAGCAATACTCATCAGATCCGCCGTTAGACAACGAGGCGGCGAAACAATCGAAGCGGTCGCAGCAACGGTTAAGGCAGTTGAGGTGATGAAGGCGACTCGTGGCGAGATCCGATCCGAGCTGCAACTATCAGGCACGATTGAAGCGAATTCGCGCGTGACCGTCTTTCCCGAAGTCCCCGGTAAGATCATTCAGATGAATGTTGACGAGGGGGCAAGAGTCACAAAGGATCAAACACTCGCGATCATTGAACATGCGGAGCTGGCGCTCCAAGTGCGCCAAGCGGAAGCAGCGCATCGGGCGGCACAAACCGCTTTTAATCAGGCGCAGCAGCTCGCTGAGGTTCGTGTCAAGTCACAGATCGATCAGGCAGGCGCGCAGTTGACCTCCGCAATCGTTGCCCTACAACAGGTGGAAGATCTGTCACAGACACGCACGACCTCACAGGTCGAACAGGCAAGGGCCGGCTTGGAATCCCTCAAGGCAAATTTGGAGAAGATTAAGCGTGGCGCAAGAGATGAAGATCTCAGGCAGGCGGAAGCTGCGGTGGCTGGAGCAAAAGCAAGCCTCACCAATGCGCGGAACAACCACAAGCGCATGAAGCAGCTTTTTGACAACGGCGCAATCAGCAAACAGTCCTTTGAATCGGCAAAGACCCAACTGGATATTGCCAAATCGCAATACGAAGTGGCTAACGAACAACGTGCGCTTATTCAGAACGGTGCGCGGGAGGAAGATGTTCAAGCGATGGAGGCTCAGGTTGCACAAGCAGAAGCGGCCCTCAAACTTGCTTACGCCCAAGCGGACACGAAGACATGGGAAAAGGATAGGGTATTGGCACAGTCCCAAGTGGAGGCTGCAGGCGCAACGCTTAGAGCTGCCGAGGCATTAATAGACGCCAAGAGTTGGGAAGCGGAAATTATAGCCGCTGAAACTGCGATGGAACAAGCGAAGGTCGCATTGGACCTCGCGCAAGAACGGCTCGGCGATGCAACAATCACCGCGCCGATTACTGGTATCCTATCCATACGTTATCTGGATTTGGGTGGATTGGCAGCCCCGACCACGCCGATCTTCGAGATTGTGGATATGGATACTGTGAAGGCGACCGTCAGCGTCATCGAAGCGGATCTGAGGAAACTGGACCCGGAGAATCAGGAACCGTGGATTGAAGTTGATGCGTTAACACAACCTGTTACAGGAAAAATCTCCCTCATCAGTCCCGTCCTCAATCAAGCGAGTCGATCCGCAAAGGTTGAAATTGCGATTGACAACGCAGCTTTGCATTTGAAGCCGGGCATGTTTGCAAAGGTCAAAATTCCGGTGGACATCCGTGAAAACGCCATCCTCCTCCCGCGTTCTGCTATAATAGAAGATAGTATCAAGAACGCCCAAACCGTCTTTGTGGTCGTCGGTGGACGCAGTAACCGCCGGCAGATCGAGTTGGGATTGGCTGAAGGCAGTCGTGTAGAGATTACCAGTGGACTGTCGGAGGGAGAGCAGGTCGTCATCGCTGGGCAACACACCCTTAAAGATGGCGAAGCGGTAACGGTGATGAATCCGTAGTTTCTATAAGTCACCCGATACAAAGCCCACGCCAATCAGTACGGTTTGTGCCAATTGTATTGTGGCTGAGACTGTCTTGGGAGAACAAACTGCGTAAACAAACGTCGAAATCGCGTTTCATAGATGCGCTGATATAGTTCCATCTGATCTGGTATCAGCGCTTCTGCTTGTATGCGTGCTTGTCGTATTCGCTCGCAGGCTTCCCTGACTGTTAAGTTACCCCACTGCAGCTGCTCACTCGTTCGATCCACGATTTCTTTGAGTTCTGCGAGCAATCTGTCTTCTGAGATCTTAACGTTCATAGAACCACCCTTTAAGAAATAGGTAGCATTAGTTATTACATTTTAGGTGTCCCAATCCACTATTTTACTTTCTGGAGATAGAGATGAGCAAATACAAAATCGGCTGTGGCTTAATTATCTATGGCGACCGCCAGAATACCGACCTCCCGGGTGTACTCGCCGAACTGGCAGCGGCCGGCTACGACGGCATCGAAGCCGGTAATCTAAACAGTGGGGACCGCACCCCTGAAGAGACAAAAGCACTGCTTGCATCGCACAGCTTGGAGTTGGCAGGTGTCCATACAGGCTATGGCAGCATCGAACAATTTGAGGAAGCAGTCCGCTTTACTGAAGCGATGGGCTCCCGCTACCTGATGGTCTCTGGCGTTGGCGGTCAAGATACACTTGAAGACTACCAACGTTCAGCAGAGGTATTCAATGAAGTGGGACGCCGCTGTAATGACGCCGGAATTAAGTTTTGCTATCACAATCATAGTTGGGAGTTCAAGGACTTCGGCGGAACGACCGGGCTTGTCACGCTGTATGCATCCACCGATCCGACGTTAGTTCACGCCTGTGTGGACACCTATTGGGTCCAGCACGGTGGCGAAGACCCTGCCGCTTTCCTGAAACAATATGCGGATAGGGTTGCCTATCTCCACTTCAAGGACATGTACCCTGACAACTCTTTTGGGGAGGTGGGACACGGTATCCTCGATTGGGAAGCCATCATGGAAGCGGTCAGCGGTATCGACGCGGAGTGGTTGACGGTCGAACAGGATCGGACGGACAAAACGCCACAAGAAAGCGCTACCATGAGCTGTCGATACATGCGCGAAACTTTAGGAATATAATACGATTAAGGAGAACATTATGAGTTCAGCAACCCTTACCAACGCCAACGAAGGGGAAGCACTTCAATTTCCTTGGGGTGCAATTAAGTGGCTCTGCAACGACGAGATCGATCCGGACGCGGAGATGACCTTCGGGATCGTTTATCTTAACGCCGGTGAAGGCAATCCTCTCCACTACCACCCGAACTGCGAGGAACTAATTTACGTGCTTTCGGGACAGTGCGATCACCAACTCGGCGACGAAGTGATACCGTTGAAAGAAGGATCCATGTTGCGGATTCCACAAGACGTGAAACACAACGCTGTCAATACTGGCTGGCAGCCTGTAACAATGATTATCTGCTATTCCACCGGCGACCGGCAAACCATTTTCGTTGAGGACGAATAGTATTATCCTGATTCTGGACAGATGCGTATGACTTCCAATCGATGTAAGGTCAAGATTTGCGGGACAGCAAGCGTTGGCGATGCACGCATGGCAGCAGACGCCGGTGCGGATTATTCGGGCGTCGTCGTCGAAGTCCCTTTCTCCGAGCGATCCGTCCCTATCAACTCAGCCGAGGAGATTACGCGCCAGACACCTATCCCGACTGTTATCCTTGTGTTTGACCGCCCCACAGATTGGGTGAAATCAGCCGCAGCACAGATCAAGCCGTTCGCTATTCAGTTGCTTGGACACGAGCCACCCACCCAAGTCGCAGCACTCAAGAGATCCGTATCCTGCGAGGTGTGGAAATCACTGTTTTTGCCCACCGAAAACGATCTGGGGGCAGATGTAAAAGCCATCTCCTCACAGATAGCGGCGCACATCGACGCGGGTGCAGATGCCCTGCTGTTTGACACGGCAGAGATCGCGGACGGGAAAGCCCGATTCGGCGGCACAGGCAAGAAAAGCGATTGGAACCTAAGCGCACAGCTGATCCAAGCCTGTCCGGTGCCGGCGTTCCTGTCCGGTGGGATTCGACCTGAAAACGTAAGGGAAGCGATCGAAACCGTCCGTCCCTACGGCGTAGATCTTTGTTCGGGAGTCGAAGCGTCGAAGGGGGTTCGTGACCGGCAGAAACTAGACAGCCTGATGGAGAATGCCCGGACGGTTTGTCAGTAATCCGTCAGTTTCCCTTTGAGATCTGGTCAACATGCTCCTGCACGATATCGTCCGGCGAAAATTTGATGAATAGCCACGCACCGGGTACGAGAATTAGGAAAATACCGATAATTAGGTCATCGGTATATCCGAGAATCGGGAAGATATCGGGAAGAAAATCTAAACGCAAAAATAGGAAGTAACCCACCGCAAACGCGATAGCAAACGCCTCAAAGATGAGCAAAATTGCTTTCCGGTAAATCGGGACGCGAGAATCCCAAAATAGCCGCCACGTCAATCGCACGAAATTTGGCAGGTGGTAAAGAAAACGTAAAAATCGAAATGATTTTGGCGTCCGTCCGAACATAACCTATCACATCTCCAACCTATATTCAAAAATCCCCTAATAATCGAGCAACCCTTAACCAAACAGCAGCCACTAAACGTAAAAGGTTTGACCGACCCGCTGTAGATTTTCCTCAAGCACATCCGCTATTGTAACCACTTTAACAGTATCTATCAAGGATTGATAGGCGCGTCCGTGAACCAGTTGGACAATTCCCCCGCAGCCGATTAATCCCAAACGAATCGGTGTTGTCACTATAACCCCCATTAGTATCGTAGAACCAATGAATTAATGAACCAATACAGCACGAGTATGGTAGGCGCTGTTTCCAACTGCGCCTATGTGGTGCGGTTAGAAACCGCACCTACCGGGCCCGGGGACAATGCGGTGCGATTTGGAGTGTCTCATTAATTCTAAAATCTACTATAATTGATTAATACGCCAATACAGCACGAGCGACACGAAGCACATTGCCGCCAAGGATCTTCTGGATATCGCTGTCTGAATATCCACGCTGAACGAGACCGACTGTAAACAGGGGCCAATTGGTCCATGCCAAACTCAGCTTCTGACTCGCTTGCTGGAACTCGGATGAAAACATCGGATCATTCGGGTTCCAGAAATATTCCCACCGCTTTCGCCCTGTAGGTCGTTTTGGAATCCGCTGTTGCGCTTCTCGTGAAGTAGAGGAGGTGTAAGCCACATCCGTGCCAATCGCGACGTGGTCTACGCCGAAATTCTTAGCGACATAATCGACATGATTCAGCAGCGCCCTGATGTCGCCGCTGCCGCCCAGAAACGCTGGAATCGCACAGATGCCGACATAACCGCCGGTATCTACTATCGCACGGATAACCTCGTCCGGTTTGCAGCGATCATGCACGTTCACCGCACAACAACCGGAATGACTCGCCACCATCGGACGCTCCGACGCCCCCGCCGCTTCAAGACTGGTTTGCCAGCCCGAATGCGCCACATCCACAATCACACCGACACGGTTCATCTCCGCGACAACCGCTCTGCCGAAATCACTTAACCCCCCATTCGCCGGTTCCGCACAGCCATCGCCGATCATGTTCCGCCGATTGTAGGTGAGGTGCATGATACGGATACCGAGTTGGAAAAAGATCCGAATATAGCGCAACTCCTCCTCGATCGACACCCAATCTTGAGGCAGGGGAACGCCGTTCCCGCTGAAATATAGGCAGTGCCTATTTTGCTCCTTCGCTGTAACGATATCGTCCGGGGTAACCGCTTTCTGGATAAAGTCACGCATCATGTCTGTAGCGTAGGTGAAACGCGCCAAACGCTTGACGAGACGGAGTGCCGACTGCCCTTCCTCCCCCGCGTTCTGCACAATACAGGTGACCCCCGCAGCTTTCCACGCGTCCATAAACTCCTGCTTCTCCCGCTCATCGGTAACATATCGGGTCATCGACATATCTTCTGTCATGTCCCGAATTTCGACCTCCGACGCACCGGCGTCAACGGCGGCTGCCACAGCCTCCCCATCAACAGCAGCACGCGGCGCAAAGCCGTATGAATCACAGACAATAGAGTTCTGATGCAGCTCCATGCCGTGTTCTATATCACGCCGACTCGGTTTCAAAATGTCTAACCCTACATCGCGGGCGCCTTGGATTGCTTCGTTCATGCACTGCCTCCGACGATCTGTTGTATCAAGTTTATAGTAACCTTTGGTGCTAACTAGTGAGAAAGTTGTTTCCACATTGTTCAAGTCGCTTTGGATCCCGATGTGTCGGGGAGTTCATTGATTCATTAGTTGGTTCATCCATTCTTCTTGCGTTTCGCCCTGCGGATACACATGTCGAAAATACCTAGAATGTTGCACAAGATGCTAGTGTTCTGTCAAATAAATCATGATAATTGCCTCACGGCTCCGTTCCGCCTGTCCCGATTTATCGGGGAGAGTCCGAGACTTGGATAGCCATGTCCAAGTCCGCTTGGCTGAGGGAGCGTCTAAAGGCGGCTTTTGTACCATCCCGATGAAATCGGGATGATCCCAACCCGCAAACTAACAGTTTGCGCTACATTTATCTGACAGTGTACTAAGCTCAATGAGCCATTTGATGACGGATGACCCACTGGGTATTCGGGGCTAAATGAACCACTGAACCAATGCTTTTCACGTTTCACGCATCACGTTATCAACAACTGCAAACTAGCACCATTGGTTAGTAAGGATTTTATCATACATCGGGTGGGAAATACTATCAAAAAATGGCGGGGTTGGGACTTGACAGGCACCTGATGCGGCTATATAATGGCGTCGTCATAATTTAATCTTATCGGATGGAGGCGTTACTACCCTATGAAAACTTACGGATTTGGCATTATCGGCTGCGGCATGATCTCCGATTATCACTCGGCGGCGATTGCAGAACTTGAGGGCGGAAAATTGGTCGCTGTCAGTTCCAGGAACGAAGAAAACGCAAGGCGGGTGGCGGATCGTTACAATGTGGATTCGTATCCCGATTACAATGAGATGCTCAAGCGCCCTGATCTAGATGTTGTTTGCATCTGTACGCCGAGTGGGGCGCATCGGGATCCAGCGGTCGCTGCAGCGAAGGCGGGAAAGCATGTTATCGTCGAAAAACCGCTTGAGATTACTCTGGAACGTTGCGATGACATCATCCAAGCGTGTGATGAGTCAGGGGCACGTCTGTGTGCAATCTTCAACTCGCGCTTTACCGAAGGCAGCCAACTGGTCAAGAAAACGATCGAGAGCGGTCGGTTCGGGGTGATTACGTTGGGCGATGCCTATATCAAGTGGTTTCGTACGCAGGAATATTACGATAGCGGCGGATGGCGAGGCACGTGGGCACTCGATGGCGGCGGTGCGTTGATGAATCAGTCGATCCACGCCATTGATCTGCTTCAGTACTTCATGGGTCCAGTAAAAGCGGTGCAGGCGTTTACCGACACAATGACGCATGAACGGATAGAGGTTGAGGATGTCGCTGTTGCGGCACTCCGCTTTGAGAATGGTGCATTGGGCGTGATCGAAGGGACGACAACTGTTTATCCCGGTCTTCTAAAGAAGCTCGAAATCTCCGGGAATAAAGGCACAGTCACCCTGGAAGATGAAGACATTATCAGGTGGGAGTTCGATCCGGATCTGCCCGAAGATGCTGAAATCCGTGAACAATTCGCAGAGACACGGTCAGGTGGGGGCGGTGCCGCAGATCCTCGTGCAATTACCCACGAAAATCACCGGCTGCAGATGCAAAACTTCATTGACGCCATCAAGAACGGGACGCCGCATCTGGTCGATGGGCGTGAAGGTCGCAAGGCGGTAGAAATTATACTCGCCATCTACAAATCCAGCCAAGAGGGACGGATGGTAGAACTGCCGCTCTAATCCTTAACGCAACTTACCACCGATTATAGAGAAACCGAGTTTTGAAGAAAAAAAACTCGGTTTCTTTCATCCAGTATTAGGTTCTATCCTCCCCAGTTAATAGGAATATAGTGTTGATTGGTTTCATGGTTGAGATCCTTTCCTATAGGAATTACATGATTGGCGAAATATGTCTCAAAAGTCCGCACATATCCCACCGCAAGGGGTCGCCGTTTCGCTCCATACGATCTCTCCTTCACTTGGGTGCTGGGTTAGCCGAATGGTGCTCTCCCTCAGTCTGACTGTCACGCGCCTGTTCATAAGACAGAATTTCAGACTGTTGATTTTGCCCAGCATTTTCAGGGTCAGCGTTATTCGCTGTTTCTCTTGCTTCGATCTCCTGTATCGCCTTTCTTACCTGTTTAACTCCAAATGGTTCATCCGCCTCAACCACAAAGTCTGTATAGCTAGCGATCATCTTCTCGACGCATTGATACGCAAGGCCGCCCTTTTCAAAAGGCAGTTCATCTTCAGTATACGCCTCCATGACATCTATCATGAAAACGTGCGCGTGGTCGAACCGATCCAGCGCTTCCCACATCCGCTGCGACACATAGCTCCACTGGAACACAACATAACAGCCATATACAAAAACAACACCAATCAGCATAAAGACTAAAATCGCCTTGGGGATCCGAAATAGCGAAAATTGGGTTTTCATCAAGTTCCTCCACAAAAGTTAAAACGTTCATCTATTGAGGTTCAGTGACAGTTTGCCCCTTACGGACAAGATTCAAGATGCCTAACAGTCCAAGTAGTGCGAGATCTGTCAATAGAAGCGGCGCAAACGGGGGCGGTCCGTAGATCCATTCAGTCGCCTGCCAGTCAACCGATAGGTGCAGATAAAAACCCAAAACACCCACCAGTCCGTTTACTATCAAAACCGCGATACAGGCTTTAAGAAACCCCACATGGATTGGCTGTAGGAGCGCTGTCATCAAGAAACCGACACCGATCGCACTAGTAAATATCGGAATCCATTCACTCCGATTGAAGAATCCATTTTGGGCATGGTCACAGAGGCAAAGCACAAAGTTTCCGAACAATCCACCGAGTGCCATGAATGCGACCCATTGTCCCCACTCAATCGACTCTCGATGTACCTGACGGTTCATCACCAAGAGGAGTCCCAGTCCGCAATAAGCCAGTGGCGCAATAAACGGCGCGGTATAAACAAGACTCTTGATGGTAAAGTCTGCGAAAAATTGGCTATCGAGATGAAATAGCAGTCCGCCGATGCCAACGCCGATTGAGCTAAAGCCAACGCCTAAGCCTACCAAACGGCTCACACCGCCTCTTTTGATAAATAACGTCAACAACATCAACAACGATGCGATAATCGAAAATAGAACCGGAATCCACTCGCCTGAATGGGCAAACCCGTTGACCGAATGGGCAAGAAACACATCGACGGCAAGAAATGCCAGATTCGCTGTGACAAACAGTTCAAGGACGAGCGGATGATTGTCAAACCACTTATTTTTTTGCACGTTTTTCTTGGAGTTGCGCCGCTATCTCTTTCAGTTCGGTCATCTTCAACAGGAGTTCGTAATTTCCGTGCCACTGCACAAAGTCTGCACCGCCCATGAAAGCCCCATGCTTGGCTGTCCGTCCGTAGTAGTGCCACAGGTCAAAATAGAGAAACTCAATCGCTTCATCGAAGGGTTCCGGCGTCAGCAACCCTTCTTTGCGGAGGGATTCCATCAGCGTCTTTGCTTCGGCAATCTTGGCGTTGGTGGCTTGAACGACCCCTTCGGCTTCCTGATAGTATCTGTCTACGTGCGGCTGGGTATGGCATTTTTGGCAGGTCTCTTTCATCGCATCTTGTCCACGCTGATAGGTTGGACGTTTATCGGAGACCGCGGCGAAGAGCCAATACGAAAGCCGTTCTGTGGTATCGTGCGTTACCTTCATGCCTTCTAACCCGCTCATGTGGCAGGTCACACAGGTCGGGACGGACATATCCGCTGTGGTCAGTTGTTTCGGGTCGGCTTTGAGATTTAGATCGGATTTCTGAGCGTTGTAAAGCACACCGTGCTTCGATTCATGGTAGATCTCTATTTGGGAGTGGTCTGGACCCATGTGGCATTGACCGCACGTTTCTGGCTCGCGGGCAAGCGCAATTGATGTGGAGTGGCGGGCGTGACACGCGGTGCAGGAACCGATCGAGCCGTCCGGGTTCGGCTTACCGATGTCGTGGCAACCGAGGCAACCGACATCGGTCGCGCTCTGCCCCTCTTTTGCGGCGAGTTGATTCGGAGCGCGATCGACCGCCCCTTTGTGATAGGTCTCGGCAAATGCAATCTGCTCCTCGGTGAAACCTTGTGTCCCCAACACCGCTGACCACGCCGGCGCAGCGTGACGACTCCTGAGAAATTGGTCATACTCGGTCGAATGACACTGCGCGCAGTTCTTCGATGTCAGATGTTTGGCGATGGTAAAGCCTCGATGCGCTTGCTGCTGTTGACCTTCTAATGCACCGTGGCAGTCAAGGCAGTTAATCCCTTTTGCTGCGTGACGACTTCGCTCGAATTGGTGCACGACCGCGGAGGTCTCTTTACGATGGCACGCTGCACACTTGCCTGTGCTTCTGACAAACTCGGCTTTCGGTTGGGCCGTCTCTTGTGTAGGACGTTTGGCGTTGAATATCAGGGCGGCGATAATCAGACAACTCCCTAAAAAAATGGAAATAAATACTGATTTGAACCCCATTGTGCATGTTTCCCCTTTCCCCCTTTTCTTATACGGGGATTTCCTGTGTGTCTCTGCATAAAAAATGGTGTATCCACCTAAACGTTGTATATACCAACGAGGAATTAAGTCTTACTGTTTGTGAGATTGGCTGCCATAAGATGTTCCTTCTATCTTTTTGTTCTATTGGCTCAACTGTTGGGCAACGGCAACGAGGTCCAAGATATTGACCGTCCCATCATTGTTGACATCCGCTGTTTCGTGGACTTGACCAAAGTGTTGAGCCACCAAAGTTAAATCTAAGATATTGACCAGTCCGTCACCGTTGAGGTCATAACTCGGCTTAACGATAATGTGTTTTCATTTGCGATTCCTCTTTAATGGTTCCCGTGAGAGTGACTGCTATAATCCACTAATCTCACTTGAGTATCACCATCTTCTGCGTTTGGGAATAATCGCCAGCAGAGAGGTGATAGAAATAGACACCACTTGATACTGTCTCACCGAGGTTGTTTCTGCCGTCCCAGTAGACCGCCCGACCACGAGTGCTGTATGTCCCGACGTGCTGATACCCCACATCGAATTGACGGACAGGCTCACCGTTTGAATCGTAAATTGACAAAACCACCTCCGAATCGGTAGAGAGTTGATAGGGTATCCACGTTTCGGGATTAAACGGGTTGGGATAGTTTTGCATTAACATCGGCTTATCAGGGAACAGTTCCGTCATGGAGACCTGTTCGGCAACCAGATCGACCGGAATCGCGCGTGTCAGCGAATCCGCCAGTTGCACCGAAACCAACTGGACGGGCGGGGTCGGCACTTGGGTCTGTTTGACATCAAAAACGAGTGTCGCCAATGTCCCTTCAGCCGCAACACCTTCGGTTGTGCCCTGGCGCGTCTGTATCAGTTGTAGTTGTGTCCCCTGTTGGGAGACATTCCAATAACTCTGTTGCAGGGCATCTGTTAGCTGCAGGCTCGGTGAGGCGGTCATGAGTTCCAACACCGTCGAATCATACTGGATTGAGAAATGGTAGCCGTAAAGATCAGCGATCGCTGTGGTGTCGATTGAGACGGTCAACTGGCGTCTATCGGTTACACTCGGCGTCATCAGGAGCCGCAACTTCCCTTCGGGCGAGACCGATCGGAGCTGTCCAAAATCAGCGGTGGGTGTGGCGTTAATGAATGTCTCGCCGAAATGTTGACCGACAAGCACCAGATCGAAAACGTCCACTCTGCCATCTTGATTGACATCATAGGGCGGAAACAGTCCGAGTTCCGTGCCACCCTCGATCGTTAAGGTGAGCGTGTAACTGGAATCGTCGTTACTCTCTCCGAAAAAAGTGGTGACTTCGACATAGTAAGTGCCATCCGCAGGGATCGTAAATCCGTTTCGTAACTCATCAAAATCGAAAATATCATCATTCATATCATCAAACCCGGTCCAGAGAGACTCCGTCAACGACTCTAAATCGGCGTCATACAACGCCACCATCACACCGAAGAACGGGGCTTGGGGGTTCAACTCCACATTTAATGTAATGACCGCGCCCGCTGTCGTGTCAAACTGAAACGCATCGGCATCCCCGTCAAAACTGATGACCCCCTCAACAGGCACGCCCGATGTGATAGGCGTCGGATCGCCCCTCAGACCATCGTGATCATCGTCCTGGAGCTCGCCTTCAGAGAGGGTGAGCGTATAGGTGTAAGCCTCGTCTATCGGGGAACCCCTACCGCTGACTTCGACACAATAGCCGCCATCGACACCGATTTCAAAGCCCTCAATCTGCACGTCTGAGCCATCGAAAGGGGTCTGGGTAGAGAGTAACTCATTACCCAATTCATCTAACAGGCGGAGGGTTGTAAATGCAAACTCGCTGCTGCTTTCGACGGCAAGGTGCAAGCTGATGACATCGCCCGCAGCGGCATCGAACCGAAACCCGTCGGCATCTTCGTTAAAGGGATTCTCTGGATCGGTAAACAGATTGATCACACCCGTTACAGGTTCGTCCCAAACCAACGGCGTCTCCTCGCCGCTACCGCACGGTGCATGGTCGTCAACATTTTCTATTATCGACAGCGTATAAGAATAGTTGACCCCACCAAAAGGGGCGTTCAGTTTCGGCGGGGCGATGTTACTCACTGCGAGCAGATACGTCCCATCGGCGGGTAGTTCTTCA
This sequence comes from Candidatus Poribacteria bacterium, assembly GCA_965204355.1. Classification (GTDB taxonomy): domain Bacteria; phylum Poribacteria; class WGA-4E; order WGA-4E; family PCPOR2b; genus PCPOR2b. Next base: position 2,986,856 of record OZ241983.1, on the reverse strand, counting down.
TTCACGCGGGAATCTATTCCACTCGGATTGCGTTCGGGGAACGGGCCAAAAAGAGAAGCGACATCGTCGTTTTTGGCAAGCAGAACACCATCCGGTCCATAAACGACAAGGAGCGAATCGAGGTCGGAATCGTCCGTCTTAATAGTGATGTTTATCAGCTGCCCTTGTTCACCGTCAAATGCGAAGAAATCGGTATCGCCACTGAACTCAATGAAACTCTCTACCGTATCACCAATCGCTACTGCGGTTGCCGATTCCGGTGTATCGCCGTGGTTGTCGATGATAAGCGCGAGCTGATAATCGTTGGTCGCACCATTGACACCTGAAACAGCAACGAGATAATCGCCCGGCTCCAGTTCGAGCGATGTGACCGCCTTCGTCTCAAAGCTAACCAGCGCGACCCCCGTGGGTCCGGTCAAGGTGAGCATTAACTCTCCGTAGATCGGTTGGAAATCTATGCCCACCCCAACCTGCATCGACTCGGCTAACTGGAACTGATAGTGATCCGCATCGTCGCCTGTGTGGACAGACACCTCTCCATTGATAAACGGAAGTTCCACCGCGGAAGCGGTCTTAGCTGTATCGTTGGGCTCAAAGGTATCGGCTGCCAATTTTGGCGGTGTCAAGAAACCACGGTTCTCCATGACCGACAAAATCAGGTCGATATTCACACCGCCGTTTAGCTCCTGATCCGCCGTAAAGAGCGCGGAGGCACCATCGACAAATTCTGCGTCGGACGATAGATAGAAATGGCTCTCGATAACCAACCGTATCGACCCGTCGCGTCCGAGTGCTTGAAAAAGTTCCCATAACGACGCAGACCACATCTCGCCGTCGTCGTGGGGGCGCCCTACCAAGTCTTCGGGGTAGTGCTTGTGACCATCGACGGGACGGGTTAAAAACTCAGGAGCTTCTAAACCTGCCCAGTCAAAAACAATCGTATCACCGAACCCGTCGCTGACCGCGCTGAAAAAACTGGCTGCCAGAAAATCGCTGAACCCTTCGTGTATCGCACCCCCTTCGCCGATGTAGATGTCGGGCACCTGTCGATCCAAAATCGCATGACCGTATTCGTGGATAATCACTTCGGCATCTTCGGCGGTATCGACACCGCCATCCCCGAAGTTAATTGAGCCGTCGCTGTCGTCGTAGAACGCATTGTTTGATTCATTGACGTGGACATTGGTAGGGAGCTGCCAATCGTCTACGAAATCGAAGCCGAGCCCTTTCAGATAACGACCCACTGCATCAACGTGATAGTAGACCATCACCTCCTCGAATCGGGGATCGTCGCGCAGGTAGTTGTATTCCAATGTCGGTTCGTTGGCACGATCGGGGGTCAACCGCGTGCTCACGTATCTCCCATCAAGATAACCGGTCCCGTCCAGTTCGGGGAGTATCACGTCGGTGTACGCTTCATCGGGGATCGCCTCCGCTGAATCGTCCTGATCCATCAGTGTCAAATCTTTAAGCGCGACAACGGGGTTCGGGTTAAACACACGACCCCGCCCGTCCGCAAACCTCAGCACACTCCGTTGATGTAACGGCGCACCGGTGTGGGCGTCTATGATATATTCCCAACCCGCTAACGGGCGACGGAGGTGCACGATCACGCGGTAAGCGAGATGATACACACCATCACGAGCAGGGAAAATGACCAATCCTGCCTGCGACGGCTTCCGTAAATCGATCGCACCCGACTCGGTTAAAGCGATGCTTATCGCCTGTTCCGCTGAAAGCGATGCCGATGTGCTGATGTCGATTTGGGGGAAGTAGTTGTTGTGGATAACCCGTATCTGACCACTGCGATTGATATGGACGGAGACTGATGCGCCATACACTTCGACCCCTCTATGGTATTGGTGGAATCGGATATGCCTGCCTGTTAAACTGTTTTGGACCGCTTTTAACCGTAACTCGACCGTCGGATCGGTCATCGCAAACAGATCGCAGTAGTCACTAAGGCATTGACGCGCCGATGTTTCAGGCGTCCCCACCGGTGCCGGTATGGTCAGATTGTAGAGGCTCCGCACCGTCCCTCTGTCCCGATGCCAACGAACACGAGCCGCGCTCGCTGAATCGGATCTTATTCGCTGTAATGTCGATGCCGCCTTCAGTTGAAGCTCTTGTCTTGCACCCGTTTTGGCATAGCCCCCTAATGGAATAGATGCCAACACCGCACAAAGTGCCAGCACTATCGGTAAAGCCCGAATCGACGTATTCATTAAGATATTTCCTTTCTGTTTGTGATGAGATCATCAATTGATATTTACCAGTCCGTAGGTTGGGTTGAACGGTTAAACGTCAATCCCTATCACCAATAAGGGCAGGGTCGTTGAACCCCACCTGCTTATAGATAGAGCGAAACCCAACAAAGTATTCTTTTGTACCACAATCTGTATGAAGTTTAATTTATTAATTGGGTAATTTCCGAGCGATGTCCAGTGCGGTTGAAAACCGCACCTACCGGGCTCCCGTTTGGTAGGCGCTGTTTCTAACTGCGCCGATGCGGTGCGGTTAGGAAACCTCGCCGGTACAGAGTGTATAAGTAATTCTAAAGTTCACCATAATTTAATCTTCATACAGTTTGCGCTACATTTGCCAGATTCTCCGATAATTTCAGCGTTTGTCAAATCAACAGCAATAATAATGTCAACACGCCCTAGATACTGTTATGGGGATAGACACGCTACCCCCATTATAGGGCCATTTGATACTATTTCAGTATCAGCATCTTCCGAGTCTGTGAATAACTGCCCGCTAAAAGGTGATAGAAATAGACACCACTTGACACCTGTTCACCGAGGTTGTTTCTGCCGTCCCAATAGATTGCCTTCGACCGACTCTCGTAGACCGCTGCAACCCGATGCCCCACGTCGATGACACGGACAACCCGACCATTTGAGTCATAAATGGTCAACTTAACATCTGCATCCTCCGCTAACCGATACGGTATCCATGTCTCCGGGTTGAATGGATTGGGGTAGTTGGCTAACAACTCTGTCTCGGTCGGACGTAACGCCACGAGGAGCTGTTCTAGCATTGCAATGCCTTTTTGGAAAGTTTTATCTCTAACGTTGCTTTGTTTCGCTTCACCAATCCACTGCTGTAGGTTATCAGCAAACAGTTGTGAATGCACGGCAGGCGCACTTGCCGAGGACTCCAGCGCGGCAATAACCAATAGAAGATCATTCACATCAACTACACCATCGCTGTTAATATCTGAGTTCAAGACAGCACCGGGAACACTCGACTGACCGAAGAAAACCGCAACGAGCACCAGATCTACAACATTGACGATCCCATCACCATTTACATCGACCCGCACGACGTTATCCGCATGGATAGAATAGGTTTCCTGTGTGAAGTTTCCATTCACATCAATAACACGAAGGATCACTTCATTCGCAGCGGAGTCCGTCAATCCGGTCGTAATAAATTCAATTCGGTTCATTTCGCCGTCTAAGGATTTACAACCGTGCAATTTTACGCCGTCAGTCGGATCGCCGATCGCTGTTGGGATAATCAACTGGGCTTGATGGAGTCCATCGGTATCGGCTATCTCAAAGCGTAGACTAATGGCATTCGGTGGATATGCCAGCGGTGGGAGCATCTGGATGGTGGTGGGTTCGTTGTAAGCGATGTCGCTGGCGTTGAAAAATCGACTGGCATCCAACCATTCGGTCGCACATTTAGACAACCGATCCGGGTTTTCTCCGTAAGACATAATATAGGTATCGTCGCGGAAATCATGTTCCAATCCAAAGGCGTGTCCGAGCTCGTGGGCAGTGGTACCGATAGCAAAGCAGCCACCGGCGGCAGGGATAATTGCCTTTCCACCTCCGGACCACTCAAAGCCGCCTCGACCGCACCAGTGGGTGTCGATGAGTTCGCTACCAATATCTATGGCGATTAGGTAAAGATGTCTTGACCTATCAAACTGCTCATTGATTTCTTCCATAACTTTGTCGAGCGCGTCACTACGATAATACTGATCATTGAACTTCCCAGTTACATGATGCACCACCGCTTTGCCGGTCACATCGGATTCCAATGTAAATGTTTTCCGCTCGAACCCGCTGAGTTGCATCTGCTCGGCGTAAAATTGCTGTGTGTCCTTTATCAATGTGTCCAGCTGCGTATCTATGCCCTGTTGAGCGCGACGGTCTTTGGGGAGGAAGTAGATCAACCGAACCATATCCCGTTGTTGCAGGGTCTGCAAATGGGATTCGATATTCTGAACCCGAACAATCCTGTCATCGCCACCACTGGCGAGCAAGCGACCGTCTGGTGAAAAGGCAATCCCCCTGACCCAACCGGTGTGCCCTGTCAGCGACGCTATATTTTCGCCACTTTCGACAGACCACAAGCTGACAGTTTCGTGACCTGTGCTCGCCAGTGCTTTCCCATCAAGGGAGAAAACAACTGTATAGGCGGTTCCCCAATTCTGGAGGGGGCCGAGGAGTTCCCAGTTGGCGACGGCCCACAACTTAACTTCCCCCTGATACCCGGCGGTGGCAAGGGTTCGGCCATCTGGTGAAAACGCGACAGAATAAACAGCGGTCGTATCGCCTTCTAGCCGTGCGCTTGCTTGTCGCTGCTGAACATCCCAAATCTTCACGGTGCCCTCCCCGTCTCCGGCGGCGAGCAGTTGTCCATCAGGCGAAAATGCGACCGTCCAAACCCACTGATTGTGCTGAAGCGTAGCTATCTCTTGCTGATTAGGCACACTCCATAGTTTCGCCTCCCACCCCGCGGTAGCGAGCAGTTGTCCATCGGGCGAAAAGGCAACGGCTTTGATGGCAGAGCGATTCCGCCCGGTAATGTGTTCAAGCGTAACAATCGTTTGTTGATTCTGGACATTCCATAACTTGAATCTGTAGTCATCACCCGCACTGGCGAGCAACTCTCCATCAGGGGAAAATGCCACCGCGTTGACGGTATCAGTGTGACCTCTGAGCGTTGTTACGGTGTCGCTCTGCAAATCCCACAGTTTGATGGTGCCATTCCCACCGGCACTGGCAACAAGCGACGCATCAACCGGTGAGAATGCCACTGTGTGCACCACACTCCCATGTTCAAGGTTGACTGACTGCTGTGTAAAACTTAGGCGTGGAAAACTTAATAGGACGGTTATTAGGATCGCAAAAGTCAAGAATCTTAGCTTTTTCATATTGCACCGGCCCATTTTACTTCAGTATCAGCATCTTCCGTGTAGCGGAATAATCGCTCCGGTGAGGTACCGAGAGTCCAGAGTGCCCCGCAGACAGGTGATAGAAATAGACACCGCTTGCCACTTGTTCGCCGAGATTGTTTCTACCGTCCCAGTAGATTGCCTTTGAGCGACTCTCGTAGACCGCCGCAATCCGATGCCCCACGTCGAGTGTACGGACAACCTGACCGGCTCCGTCATAGATGGTCAACGTGACAAAGGCGTCCTCGGCCAACCGAGTAAAACAAGAAAAATTGCTATTTCATAAGTCCGCCGCACCTACTCAAACGGCTCCAACCCGCCATCACGCACAATTAACATGACCGGGTCATACACCGCATCGCCCACCGCATCGAAGGAGAAGCTGCCCAACACCGTATCAAAGCCCTCCGTCTCAGCGAGTGCATCACGAACCGCGTCCGATTCGATTGACCCGACACTGGAGATTGCATGGGTCAGGAGATGGACCGAGGTGTAAGCCAACGCGCTGAATAGGTTCGGCTCTGATTCATATTCCGCACGGAAGTTGCGAACAAACGCCTGGTTGTTGGGGGTGTCTGCCTTGATAGACCACGCGGCAAAGGTGATGACACCTTCGGCGGCATCGTCCGCTTTCTGCACCTCGGTTGAACTGAGCAGCGGCATAATTATCGGCACGTCTATACCGATGCCAACCTGACGTGCCTGAATGAGGAGCTCCGGCATATCAGACGGTTGCGCCGAGACCATGATGGCATCCGGCGCGAGTGCCTTTATCCGTGTGAGTGGCTCGGTGTAATCGCCGGCGCGGAGGGGGAACGTCTCGGTGGTCACAACCTCAACACCGAGTGCATGGAGCGATTGGGCAAAGATAGTATCAGCACTCTGTGAATAAACATCATCGCTCGTGGCAAGTTTGGCGACACGCTGATACCCCAACCGTTCATGGGTGAGCCTGACGCCGCGGGGGATGAGTGTATCGACGGGTTGGTTGACCCTGAACACATAATCCCCGATCGCGCTCAAACCCGCCGCAGCCGAGGAAGGTCCAATCGCTACCAAACGGTTGTCTTCTGCCACGGGGAAAGCCGCCTCCACCTGAGTCGAACTGGCGGGACCCAGGATAGCGGCGACCCCATCTTCGTGGATTAGCTTGTTGTAGGCTGCAAGGGCACCTTCTACGGTGCTTTCATCGTCCTCGATGATGAATTGAAGACGGGTCGGCGATAGCTGCCTTGCGTTGATCTCGTCTCGCGCCAGCAAAAATCCGTTGAGGTAGAGTTGCACGAGTGGATCGTCCGGGCCTGTGACATACTGGCCTGAAAAGGGCAGAACAATCCCGATTCGTATCTCGTCGGGTAGCTGCGCTGGCATCTCGTCATCGGAGAGTATCGAAACGAACTGATCACAGGCAGAAAGCCCGGCAATCAGAAGCACTACGACACCAAAAAACGTGATTTTCCTTATGTAACCCATGTGGGTGTTAAACCTCCTTAATTTATGGTAGAGTTTGGACAATTTTGAGTAGGTTGGGGTGAACGACAATCTAGGGCGAAACGGTTTCAAGATAAAGAGATCCACCCTTTCGGAGATACCTCCGTCATAGAACAACCCAGAGAAACCCAACACTCACAACGTCCCCAAATTGATAAAATCGTTGACTCGGTGACAGAATATGATGAAATGCAGGGACCACGCAAAGTTAGCGGGAAAAATATAAACGAAAAAGCCACTACCAAGAATCAGCAGTGGCTTTAAGCATTTTTGATTGGTTTTGTGTATCGTGTATTTTAAGTTAGAGTTCCCCCTCTAACTACTTGACCAGCAGGAGTTAGCCTCTCCAACCGGTAAGGGAGGTGGTGGATTATAGAATCCAATCCCCCTTTTTCATTCCAAAACATTTGGAGTTCAAAACACCAAAGATATTCTGAACAAAGTAATGGAAAATATTAGCACAATGTTCAGCTTGTGTAAACAAAAAAAATTATACCTGTTACAGGCAAATCTCCTCAATGGAGCGGAGAGATATCCCCGAATCCCGATACCCTGTTTGTCCCAATCCGCGCTGATTATTGACCGATCCGTTTGAACCATCCCCACATTGTGGGCTTCTTGCCTGTGGGAGCAACCGAAAACGGAGAGTTCAACCAAGCAGGACCATAGTCAGCATGCGGATTATTCGTGAGGTTTTGAGGATTGCCGCCATCGGCATCCATCGCGTAGATTTCAACGTTCCCATCCCTATTAGACACAAAGGCAATGCGTTTACCATCGGATGACCATGCGGGTTGCCCTTCATAAACGCCATTTTCAGTGAGTCTTTGTTCATTCCCCCCATCGGCGTCCATCACGTAGATTTCATAAGTGAGTCCCCACTTGTCTTGAACGTGCCCATCCCTACGGGCACTGAAGACAATCCGTTTGCCATCGGGTGACCATGAAGGGGAACGGTCATCATGGAGATTCTTGGTACGTCTCCGCTGATTCCCTCCATCGGCGTCCATTACATAGATGTCAAAGTTTTCAAAGTCTCCCTTCCTATTAGATATGAAGGCAATCCGTTTGCTGTCAGGAGACCAGGAGGGGTGCGTATCATAATCAGGATTGTTAGAAAGGTTTCGTTGATTCCTCCCATTGGCGTCCATCACGTGGATGTTATAAGCCCCATGCCTATCAGACACGAAAGCAATCCGTTTACCGTCAGGAGACCATGCGGGCCCCCATTCATCAAAGCCATTTTTAGAAAGGTTTCGCCGATTATCCCCATCGGCGTCCATCACGTAGATTTGCCGGTTCCAATCCCTATCTTTCCTATCAAACACGAAAGCAATCCGTTTACCGTCAGGAGACCAAGAGGGGTGCGTATCATCATCAGGATTGTTAGTGAGATTTCGCAGGTTATCCCCATCATCGTCCATCACGTAGATTTCCCAGTTCCCATCCCTATGAGACTGGAAGGCAATCCGCGCCTGTGCATCAACGCATACCATCAACAGGGTTAGACCGAAAACTATAACACTAGCTAAAATCAAATGTGCGAGATTATTCCTCCGTTGCATCTGCTATGCCTCCTCTGACCCTAAATCAGTTTTGGCTCATATAAAAAGAAAGTGCAAAACGCGAATCGAAATCGTAGGGGCGGGGTCTCCCCGCCCACAGTCCGTAAGGGTTGGGGAACCCAACCCCTACGAAGATTCGGTTACTGTTGCACGCTTTCTTAACATGAACCTCAGTTTTTTATCCTTAAACACCGTTCTCTCAACAGTGGAAGTTATCGGTCTGCCTGCTTGAGCGAACCCCACACTATAAATTTCTTGCCTGCGGGAGAAACCGAAAAAGGGGAGTTCAACCATGCAGGGCCAAAGTCACTATGGCGATTATTGGTGAGTCTTTGCAGATTACCACCATCGGAATCCATAACGTAGATTTCCTTGTTCCCATCCCTCTCAGACACGAAGGCAATCCGTTCACCGTCGGGAGACCAGGAGGGAAACCAGTCATAAATACGATTATTTGTGAGTCTTTGTTCATTCCCTCCATCGGCGTCCATTACGTAGATGTTAATGTTTGCAAGGTCACCCTTCCTATCAGACGCGAAGGCAATCCGCTCGCCGTCGGGAGACCAGGAGGGACCCCAGTCGTTCTTTCGATTTTCAGTGAGTCTTTGTAGATTACCACCATCGGCATCCATAACGTAGATTTCATAAGTGACTGCAAACTTGGTTTCAAAGTGGCCCTCCCTGCGGGCACCGAAGACAATCCGTTCACTGTCAGGGGACCATGCGGGAAACCTGTCATCACGGGGATCGTTAGTGAGTCTTTGCAGATTGCTTCCATCGGCATCCATAACGTAGATGTCAAAGTATCGCGGGGGCCCGTCCCTATCAGACACGAAGGCAATACGCTTACCGTCAGGAGACCAGGAAGGAAACCTGTCATCATTGCGATCGTTAGTGAGGTTCTGAGGATTACCGCCATCGACATTCATCACGTAGATCTCAGAAGTGGATCTACCGTCTATGGCGTGCCCATCCCTATTAGAGTAAAAGATAATGCGCTTACCATCGGGGGACCAGGAGGGGTCCCTATCATCAGCAGGATTGTTAGTGAGGTTTTGTTGATTCCCACCATCGACATTCATCACGTAAATTTCCCAGTTCCCATCCCTATTAGACGAGAACGCAATCTGCCCTTGTGCATCAACGGTTATCATTAGCAGCATTAGAACCAACACGACAACGTTAGCTAAAATGGAACGTGCGAGATTGTCCCTTCGGTGCATCTGATATGCCTCCTCTGACCCTAAATCAGTTTTGGCTCATGTAAAAAGAAAGTGCAAAACGCGAATCGAAATCGTAGGGGCGGGGTCTCCCCGCCCGCAGTCCGTAAGGGTTGGGCAACCCAACCCCTACGAAGATTCGGTTACCGTTGCACGCTTTCTTAACATGAACCTCAGTTTTTTATCTTTAAACACCGTTCTCTCAACAGTGGCAGTTATCGGTCTGCCTGTTTGACCCGTCCCCATAGCGTGAGGGTCTTACCGGCGGGAGCAACGGAAAAAGGAGATCCAAACCATGCAGGAGCAAGGTCATCTTCGGGATGATTGGTGAGGTTTTGAGGATTACTCCCGTCGGCGCTCATTACAAAGATGTCCGGGTTCGCATCTACCTCTCTATCAGACACGAAGACAATCCGTCTCCCGTCAGGGGACCAGGAGGGTTCCGAATCCTTAAAGGGATGATTGGTCAGGTTTCGCGGATTGCCGCCATCGGCGTCCATCACGTAGATTTCACCGTTCCCATCCCTAAAGGAATTAAAGGCAATATGTTTGCCGTCTGGAGACCATGAGGGAGAGCTGTCCCAAGCGGCATGATTGGTCAGGTTGCGAGGATTTCTCCCATCGGCGTCCATCACGTAGATTTCATTGTTTCCATCCCTCCAAGAATAAAAGGCAATGCGCCTACCGTCAGGGGACCAGGAGGGACTATAGTCAGGAAAGCGATGATTGGTGAGGTTTCTGGGTTTGCTCCCGTCGGCGTTCATCACGTAGATTTCGCTGCCCCCATCCCTACTAGACACAAAGGCAATCCGTTTACCGTCCGGGGACCATGCGGGGTCCCAGTCATCAGCGTCATTTTCAGAAAGGTTTTGCTGATTACCTCCATCGGTGTCCATCACGTAGATTTGCCGGTTCCAATCCTTACCACTCCTATCAGCCGTAAAGACAATCTGTTTGCCGTCGGGGGACCAGGAGGGGTACTGGTCATCGCCGGGAGCGTTAGTCAGGTTTCGCAGATTACCGCCATCGGTGTCCATCACGTAGATTTCCCACTCCCAATCGTCCCAAACCCTATCGGACGCGAAAACAATCTGTCCCTGTGCCTCAACGCATACCATCAGCAGCGTCAGACCGAAAACTATAACACCAGCTAAAATCAAATGTGTGAGACTGTATCTCCGTTGCATCTGCTATTCCTCCTCTGGTCTCAAATTATGGTGAATTATCAAAATATGTAGACACTTTCGCTCCCCGATAGGTGCCGTAGGGTGAGTTGAACAGGCGCAGTTACAAACAGCGCCTACCAAACGGGAGACCGGTAGGTACGGTTTCCAACCGCACCACATTCACCCCAACCCGGTAGGTGCGGTTTCCAACCGCACCGGTTTGGAGTCTCTAAGTAATTCTAAAATCTACCATAGTTTATTATTCTTTGCGAGCGATTGAAAGCAGTTTATGCTGGGAACCCCTTTCTAATTAAAGGGATAACATGGCAGTTACCGGTCGCGCTGTTTAAGCGAACCCCACACTACAAATTGTTTGCCAGCGGGAGCAACCGAAAAAGGGGAGTTCAACCATGCAGGACTGGCATCACTATGGCGATTATTGGTCAAGTTCTGAAGATTACCACCATCGGCGTCCATCACGTAGATGTCAGCCTTAAATTTATCCTCCTTATTAGACCAGAAAGCGATCCGTTCACCGCTCGGTGACCATGAGGGACCCCCATTCCAAGCGCGATTATTGGTGAGTTTTTGTAGATTGCCACCGTCGGCGTCCATCACGTAGATGTCAAAGTTTACAAAGTCCCCCTTCCTATCAGATTCGAAGGCAATCCGGTTACCGTCAGGGGACCATACGGGATCCCAGTCATTATTCCGATTTTCGGTGAGCCTTTGTTCATTCCCCCCATCGGCGTCCATCACGTAGATTTCATAGGTAATACCAAACTTGTTTTCAACGTGCCCCTCCCTACGGGCACTGAAGACGATGCGTTCACCATCGGGCGACCAGGAGGGATACTTATCCTCAATGAGATTTTCAGTGAGTCTTTGCGGATTGCCGCCATCGGCGTTCATCACATAGATTTCAATGTTATGAGGATTATCCCTATCCGCATCCCTATCAGACGAGAAGACAATCCGTTTACCGTCGGGCGACCAGGAGGGCTGCCTATCATCAGAGGGATCATTCGTAAGATTTTGCGGATTGCTTCCATCGGCGTCCATCACGTAGATGTCAGAAGTAGTAAAACCTTGTGCGTCAACGTGCCCAGCCCTATAAGACACAAAGGCAATGTGTTTACCGTACGGGGACCATGCGGGTGAATGGTCACTCGCGGGGTTATTGGTAAGTCGACGCTGATTCCCCCCGTCGGCGTCCATCACATAGATTTCAAGAGCGGGTATGGGTATATCGTCTCGAATGTGCCCGTCTCGACTGGACACGAAGGCAATTTGTGCCTGTGCGTCAGCGCATACCATCAGCGGTATAAGCACCGAGGCTATAACGCTAGCCAAAATCAGATGTGTGAGATGATTCCTACGTTCCATCTGTTATGCCTCCTTCCTTCGCAAATCGTTTTTTCCTATGGGCGAGAAATAATAGAGATCCTCGCTCCGTCTATCCTTACGTTTTACGCATCACGCATTATTCTTTATCGGTCACGCTGTTTAAGCGAACCCCACACTACAAATTGTTTGCCTGCCGGCGAAACCGAAAACGGAGAGTTCAGCCATGCAGGGCTGGCATCACTATGGCGATTATTGGTGAGGTTTTGCTGATTACCCCCATCGGTGTCCATCACATAGATTTCTGTGTTCCCGTCCCTATTAGACGTGAAGGCAATCCGTTCACCGTTGGGTGACCATGAGGGAGCCCGATTCCAAGCGCGATTATTGGTGAGGTTTTGCTGATTACCTCCATCGGCGTCCATCACGTAGATGTCAAAATTGTCAAAGGTCCCTTTCCGATCAGAGTAGAAAGCAATCCGTTTACCGTCAGGAGACCATACGGGTGCCCACTCATTATTCCGATTATTGGTAAGTCTCTGTTGATTCCCCCCATCGACATCCATCACGTAGATTTCATACGTGACGGCAAACTTGTTTTCAACGTGCTCCTCCCTACGGGCAGTGAAGACAATGTGTGCACCGTCTGGTGACCAGGAAGGATACCTGTCATCAGGATGTCCGTCATCATCAGGATTGTTAGTGAGTCTTTGAAGATTGCCACCATCGGTGTCCATCACGTAGATTTCCCAGTTAAAGCGTCCCTCCCTATCAGAGTCGAAGGCAATCTGTTTACCGTCAGGGGACCAAGAGGGAGAGTTGTCATAAGAGAGATTGTTAGTGAGGTTTTGAGGATTGCCACCATCGGTGTCCATCACGTAGATTTCACCGTTCCCATCCCTATGAGATACAAAGACAATGCGTTTGCCGTCTGGGGACCATGAAGGTGAACCGTCATGAGCGCGATGATTGGTGAGTCTACGCTGATTCCCCCCATCGGCGTCCATCACATAGATTTCGAAAGCAGGTAGACCGGGTACATCGTTTCGAATGTGCCCGTCCCTACTAGACACGAAGGCAATCTGCCCCTGTGCGTCAACGACTATCATCAGCGGTGTTAGACTTAATGCTATAACGACACCTAAAATCAGATGTGTGAGCCTATATCTTGGATGCATCTGCTATGCCCCCTTTGTTCTCAAATCGGTCTCTCCGATTGAGCTCAGTTGGTGTTGGCAATCCCTTTGCAGTTAATAAAATGAGGAGCGTGCATTATGTGCCCCTATAACACAGGAGCGAGCCATTTGTGGGGAATGGAGATTTACGTTCCGTTGATCCTTACGTTTTACGTATTATTCTTTATCGGTCAACCCGTTTAAGCCTACCCCACATTGTAAACTTTTTGCCCGCGGGAGAAACCGAAAAAGGGGAGTTCAACCATGCAGGACCAAAGTCACCACCCGGATTATTCGTGAGGTTTTGTAGATTACCACCATCAGCATCCATCACGTAGATTTCTGTGTTCCCATCCCGCTCAGACACGAAGGCAATCCGTTCACCGTTGGGTGACCATGAGGGAGAACCGTCCCACGCGCGATGGTTGGTCAGTTTCTGTTGATTCCCCCCATCGGCGTCCATTACGTAGATGTCGAAACTTACAAAGTCACCCTTCCTATCAGACATGAAGGCAATCCGGCTACCGTCAGGAGACCAGGCGGGATTCCAGTCATTATTCCGATTTTCAGTCAGTCTCTGTTCATTCCCGCCATCGGCGTCCATTACGTAGATTTCATAAGTGGTGTCCAAGTTGTGTTTAAAGTGCCCCTTCCTACGCGCGCTGAAGACAATGTGTGCACCGTCGGGTGACCAGGAGGGATCCTCGTCATTAGGATGTCCGTCAGGATCAGGATTATTTGTGAGGTTTTGAGGATTGCTCCCATCGGCGTCCATCACGTAAATTTCATTGTTCTCATCTCTATAGGACATGAAGGCAATCCGCTTACCGTCAGGAGACCATGAGGGGTGTCTGTCATCAGCGGGATTGTTAGTGAGATTTTGAGGATTGCTCCCATCGGCATTCATCACGTAGATTTCAGAAGTAAACCAACCGGGTATTCTGCTAGGGTGCCCATCCCTATCAGAGATAAACGCAATCCGTTTGCCGTCAGGGGACCATGCGGGTGAATGGTCACTAGCAGGGTTATTGGTGAGTCTACGCTGATTCCCTCCGTCGGCGTCCATCACGTAGATTTCAGCGTTCCCATCCCTATTAGACGAGAACGCAATCTGCCCCTGTGCGTCAACCACTACCATCAGTGGTATCAGACTTAATGCGACAATGATAGTTAAAACCAAGCGTACGAAACTATGTCTTGGGTGCATCTGCTATGCCTCCTATGGTTTCCAAACCCTTTTTTTCTCCTTAAACACCGTTCTCTCAACAGTGGCAGTTAGCGATCTGCCTGTTTGACCCGTCCCCATAGCGTGATTTTTTTACCGGCGGGAGCAACCGAAAAAGCATCCCCAAACCATGCGGGAGCAAGGTCATCTTCGGGATGATTGGTCAGGTTTTGAGGATTAGTCCCATCGGCGTTTATTACAAAGATGTCCGGGTTCGCATCCGCCTCTCTATCAGACACGAAGACAATCCGTCTCCCGTCAGGGGACCAGGAGGGTTCCGAATCCTTAAAGGGATGATTGGTCAGGTTTCGCGGATTGCCACCATCGGCATCCATCACGTAGATTTCGCCGTTCCCATCCCTCCAAGAATAAAAGGCAATGCGCCTACCGTCAGGAGACCAGGAGGGAGAGCTGTCCCAAGCACGATGATTGGTGAGGTTCTTAGGGTTGTCCCCATCGGCGTCCATCACGTAGATTTCATTGTTCCCATCCCTCCAAGAATAGAAGGCAATGCGCCTACCGTCAGGAGACCAGGAGGGTGCATAGTCAGGAAAGCGATGATTGGTGAGATTTCTGGGTTTGCTCCCATCGGCGTTCATCACGTAAATTTCAGGGTTCCCATCCCTATCGGACCTGAAGGCAATCCGTTTGCCATCGGGAGACCATGCGGGGTCCAAGTCATCAAACTCATTGTCAGAGAGATTTTGCTGATTACCTCCATCGGCGTCCATCACGTAGATTTGCCGGTTCCAATCCTTACCACTCCTATTAGCCGTAAAGACAATCTGTTTGCCGTCGGGGGACCAGGAGGGGTACTGGTCATCGCCGGGAGCGTTAGTCAGGTTTCGCAGATTACCGCCGTCGGTATCCATCACGTAGATCTCCCACTCCCAATCGTCCCAAACCCTGTCAGACGCGAAAACAATCTGTGCCTGTGCGTCAGCACCTACCATCAGCGGTATAAGCACCGAGGCTATAACGCTAGCCAAAATCAGATGTGCGAGATGATTCCTACGTTCCATCTGCTATGCCTCCTATGGTTTCCAATCGTTTTTTTCCTTAACACCGGTCCCTCATATTAAGAAATAGTGCAAAGAAACCGAGTTTTGAAGAAAAAACTCGGTTTCTCTTCGTGCTCTGTACTTTCTTTTGACATGAACCACACCGTTCTCTCAACAGTGGCAGTTATTAGTCTGCCTGTTTGAGCCAACCCCACATTGTAAACTGTTTGCCCGCGGGAGAAACCGAAAATGGAGAGTTCAGCCATGCAGGACCACTGTCGCTATGCGGATGATTGGTTAGGTTTTGAGGATTACCACCATCAACGTCCATCACGTAGATTTCATAGTTACGGGGCCCAGCCCTATCAGAATTGAAGGTAATCCGTTTACCATCAGGGGACCATGACGGAGACCCGTCCCAGCCGCGACGATTGGTGAGATTGTGCTGATTACCGCCATCGGCATCCATAACATAGATGTCAAAGTTTGCGAAATCTCCCTTCCTATCAGACATGAAGGCAATCTGTTTGCCGTTGGGTGACCATACGGGATCCCAGTCATTATTCCGATTGTTAGTCAGTCTCCGTTCATTCCCCCCGTCAGCGTCCATCACGTAGATTTCATGGGTGATTCCAAACTTGTTTTCAACGTGTCCATCCCTACGCGCACTGAAGAGAATGCGTTCACCGTCGGATGACCATGAGGGATACCTGCTACCATCTGCATTGTTAGTGAGATTTTGCGGATTGCCTCCATCGGCGTCCATCACGTAGATGTTAAAGTGTGGAAATTTCGGATCCCTATCAGACACGAAGGCGATACGTCTACCGTCCGGGGACCAGGAAGAATCTCTATCATCAGAGGGATTATTTGTGAGGTTCTGAGGATTCCCCCCATCGGCGTCCATCACGTAGATTTCAGCAGTGGTCCAACCTCGAGGATCAACATGCCCATCCCTTTCAGATATGAAGGCAATCCGTTTGCCATCGGGTGACCAGGAAGGACTCAAATCATTAGCGGCATTACTGGTAAGTCTACGCTGATTCCCTCCGTCGGCGTCCATCACGTAGATTTCAAAGTTACCATCCCTCTTAGAGTGAAAGGCAATCTGCGCCTGTACGTCAACTGGTATCATCAGCGGTGTTAGACTTAATGCTACAACGACACCTAAAATCAAATGTGTGAGCCTATGGCTTGGGTGCATCTGCTATACCTCCTCTGTTCTAAAATCGGTTTTTTATCTTTTGGGGGTGGTTGCAGTCAGCTTGTGTAGAGAAGCCTTTTCCAATCAAGGTGGAAACTTCGGTCAATTCAGACGGTTCAATTCAACTTGTCAACAGTCCCTACGGTTAACAGGATTTAGTGCGTCTATATTATAATATAGACAGAAATTCCTGTTAGGAGTTCTCAAGTTTTTGCTTCAAAACTTGGTTTCGTTCAGCCAGTATTTTAGGTTCTATACCCCATTAGCGATGGGCATGAATAAATGCCCAAATGGTGACGAAATCAATCTGAACACCTATCACTCCGAGTTGCGATAATAAGAATACCAGCCTACAACACAAAAAATCCAGTCGTATTCATGGACTTTGGACATAATATGTCCAAACCTGTTAAAAAACTATAGTGAATTATCAAAATATGTAGACACTTTCGCTCCCTCTGTTTGGTAGGCGCTGTTTGTAACTGCGCCTATGCGGTGCGGTTACAAACCGCACCTACCGGTGTGATAGCCCGGATTTTCCCCTCGCCGGTACAGAGTGTTCAAGTAATTCTAAAGTTCACCATAATTGCAGATTGAAGGCAGGGAGGTTTATACTGTTTATTGTCTTGAAAGATAACATTCCGTAACGCGGGGGGTTGTTAAGAAGATGCTTGTATACAGATCACTGTTGGCAGCAACCGACAGACGCACGACACCTCTCGTCCATTTCTGTGTGGAAAAAGGACTTATTCCGCGATTGTGAATAAGCTTATTCAGTCACACAGAGCAAAATCTGAGTTAGCAGGTGCACAGATGTCCAAAGTCGATACGCTTCTCAAACTGATTGCCTATCAAAAGCAGCCCCCCCAAGCAAGGGAGAGGATTGGACGGCAGGTCTTGTCCCTCGTACAGGCTGATTTTGCAGTGATCCTGTTGGCACCCTGTTTCCTATATACACTCTCGCCGTTAGAAATCCAGTTCGATTATAACCTCACCGATGTAATCGACCTGGTTCAAAATATGAGCCAACTCACCGTGGAACGGTATTGAACTGCTACTCTAGCGCGATCTACTACGGATCATAACCTAAGTTGCTAGGGCTATTCAGTTTTAAACTTTTTACCCATTTTGTTTGAAAAGTCGGAGTCGGGAAGTCGCTCCTAGAGCGAAGTATCGGGATTGGGAAATCCCTCCTACAGAAAAACTATGGTAGACTTTAGAATTACTTGGACACTGAAAATCGGAAAGCTCAGCAAACCTCGACTACCGGGATCTGAAAAATCTGGGCTATGCCCCCGGTGGGTGCGGTTTCTAACCGCACCGCATCGGCGCAGTTGGAAATCCTGGTCACGATTTATGCCGATTCATCGGCATCCTCGACAAGTCGGGATCGGACAGCGCCTACCAAACATGGGGAGCGAAAGTGTCTATCTGTTTTTAGAATTCACCATAAATGACCCTACTAAGTTGCTAGGTTCTGTTGACGTTTCATCACAGCTAGACAATCAAAAGGGTGCACAAACGCATAATCCTTCGTAGGGGTTGGGTTTCCCAACCCTTTGTTAGCACGTCAGAAACCATTTCGGGTTTCTGTAGGTCGATTTTCCAACATCGACAATACCTAGTGCTCTGTCAAATAAATCATGATAAAGCACTCACCGCTCTTGGCTATGGCTACCCAAGCCGCTTTGTGGGGAAAGTGTCTAAAGGAGGCTTTTGTACCATCCCGATGAAATCGGGATGATCCGAGTCCGCAAACTAACAGTTTGCGCTACATTTATCTGACAATGTATTAGGTTCTATACCTGTATGCCGGGTTTTCCCGATTAACCGGGATTTCGCTACGCTCAACCCCGGTCACGGGATCCTCTCGGACTTGCCCGACCCCAAACCTGCATCGACGAGGTGTCTTCGTAGGGAACGGAGATCTCCGTTCCGTTTCTCTATACGCATTACGCATTATCTTTCATCAATCAACCCCCTTGAGCCACGCCCACATCGTGAAGTGTTTGTCTGTCGCAGAAACCGAAAAAGGGGGCCCAAACCATGCAGGCTCAGTGTCATGGCTGCGATTATTGGTGAGGTTTCGTGGATTACCACCATCGGTATCCATCACGTAGATTTCATAGTCTCTACCCCTAAAGTTTCTACCCTCGCTAGAAGCAAAGGCAATGCGTTTACCGTCCGGTGACCATGCAGGAGCGGTGTCCTTAAAGGGATTGTCAGAGATTCTGTGCTGATTACCGCCATCGGCGTCCATCACATAGACGCTCAAACCACCGCCCCTAACGGAATCAAAGGCGATGTGCTTGCCGTCCGGTGACCATGCGGGATTTTCATCATGAAAACCATTATTGGTGAGGTTCCGCTGATTACCGCCATCGGCGTCCATCACGTAGATTTCGACGCCATCCCTAACGGTAACAAAGGCGATGCGCGTACCGTCCGGTGACCATGAGGGATCCTTGTCATTAACGGGATTGTTAGAGAGGTTTCGCTGATTACCCCCATCGGCGTCCATCACGTAGATTTCACCGTTCCCATTTCGCTTAGAACCAAAGGCGATACGCTTGCCATCGGGAGACCATGCGGGTGAATCGTCATCATGGCGATTCTTGGTGAGGTTTTTAGGGTTGCCTCCGCCGGCGTTCACCACGTAGATTTCCTCGTTCCCATCTCGAACGGAAACAAAGGCTATGCGCTGACCGTCCGGTGACCATGAGGGTGAGTAGTCATCATGGCGATTCTTAGTGAGTCTTAGTGGCTTTTCCCCATCGACGTTCATCACATAGATTTCCATGTTCCCATCCCTATCAGACACGAAAGCAATCTGTGCTTGCGGGGCGGCATCCGCCATCATCGGCATCAACTCTAAGGTGACAACGATAGCTAAAATCAGATGGGCGGGATTGTATCTCTGGTACATCTGCCCTTCCTTCTCTGTTCTTAAATCGGTTTCTTATCCTTTGGGATATAGAGGTCAACTGGTGTTAGCAACTTAAAGTGAGGGATGCTTATAAATCAAGGGTTCAGCAGTTCATTCAATCAACCGATGAAATAGTGAACCAACATATTTTATTGACAGACTGTAAGAAAAATATTACAATCTTGATATTATGGAAGTAATACCTCAAGATATACGCAATTATGCGACGCCAGATGGACGTGAACCCTATGAGGAATGGGTTAATTCTTGCCGTAACCGGAAGACCCGCGCCATCATACGGGAAAGAGTTAACCGGTTACATCTGGGGAATTTTGGCGATTATAAACGGCTGACCGCGGATCTATACGAACTGCGAATTCATTACGGACCGGGCTATCGGGTATATTTTGGAATGGTGGGCCGCGTGATAGTAATCCTGCTCTGCGGTGGATCTAAGAAAACACAAAGACGCGATATTCAGAAAGCAAAAGAATATTGGGAAGAATTAAGGAGTCGAACCGATGAATAGAGAAACGGTACTGAAACACACAACGAGTTTCAAAGAGAATCTCTTAAAGGCACTAACCGATCCCAAAGAGGCACAAGCTTATTTGGAAGCAGCGCTTGCGGCATACGAAGTGGATAACAGTACGGATGCCTTACTATTGGCAATGCGCGATGTCGCTGAAGCACAAGGCGGCATCGGACAACTTGCCAAGCGTGTGGGAATTACTCGTGAACACTTATATAGTGTGTTATCCAGCAAACACAAACCTCGACTGGACAACCTGCTGAGTATTCTTTCAGGGTTAGGTTTCCATGTGCGGCTGGAACCAAAAACAGAACTTAAAAGAGCACTTGGCGGTTGAAAGGGCGTCAGTAGGGAACGCAGATCAGCGTTCCCTGCAAACAGATCGTGTCTCTCGGTCGTAAAAAACAAGGAGCCTCCTCCATCAATCATACTCAAGCACGATCTTGATAGCCTCATCCTTCTTGTGCAAGGACAACTCAAACCCACGCTGCACCTCCGTAAACGGTAGACGGTGCGTGATCATAGGTGAAACATCAATCCGTCCCTGCGCAATCATATCCATCGCCAACGGGAAATTATTCTGTGCATCGGGCCCCACAGATCCGATCAAGCGGATATTCTTCCTGAACAGATCACCGAATCGGAAAGGGTAGGTCGGGTCATCAGGCACGCCGAACGCCAGAATCGTTCCGTCTCGCTTGACGAGATCCATGCACTGATTGATTGTCTCCGTCTGATGCCCTACCACCTCAAAGACCAAATCCGCCATCCGACCGTCCGTAATTTCTTCAACAGCGGCAACCGTATCTACTTCTGCGGCGTTGATTGTGTGCGTCGCCTGCATCTGCTTTGCAGCCTCCAGACGGAAATCGACGAGATCCGTAGCAATGACCGTCTTCGCACCCAAGTTACTTACCAAGTGCGTGAACAGCAGTCCCATCGGTCCCTGCCCCATTACAACGACATCTTGATTGAGCAGATTCCCTAACTTGCTACACGCCCAAATCACTGTACCGAGTGGTTGAGACATCAGGATACAGTCCTTCCGTTCGAATTCCACCAACGGGACCGTGACGGCTTCGCTGGCAACGAAGTATTCCGACAATCCACCGGGACGCCCCGGCAGCGCAAGCACCGCGTCCCCTTCCTTGAACCGATCCGACGTGCTCTCAACCACCTCGCCGATACATTCATGGATCGTCATTCCGGGTGAGAGTGGATAGGCATCGGCTGGATGCTCAAGAACGAACGACGGCATATCGGTGCCGCAGATAGCGTTCATGTGATTCTTAATAAGTACGGCTCCCTCCGGATCAGATGAGATGTCAGGCTTTTCAATATCGATCATCTCAATCTGACGGGGGGCAACGATCTGTGCAGCTTTCACATATTCCTCCTAAACTGTCATGCAACAGAAACCGAGTTTTCAAGAAAAAGCTCGGTTTCTCTTTGTCTGAATCTTAAACCTTATACGCGAACAATTTCGCCTGAAACATCTTTATACGAACGGCAACCATCTCACCGACGCCGGTGATGTCACTGCTTCCACCCCACGTTACGACCTGGTCCTCCTGATCACCTGTCAAGAGGTCGCAGGTCTCAAAAGTGAAACCTTCGAGCGGATTTGCGTCGGGGCACTGCATGGTGGGTATTCTGTGCATCAATTCAACACGAATCCAACCGCCGGGCGCGCAACGGTAGTTCAGGCGCAGTTCATTTTCGGTGCGGAACACAGTGGGAATTGTGAATCGTCCTTCCATTGCTGCCTCCACGCCGCAGAACCGATGCGGACGCCAGCGTGCCCACCTATTCTGGGACGGCTGCATATCCGGAAAGAATTCCGCCTGATACTGCTCCTTAACAGTGTGTAGCGTCGAACGCGCATGATAAGGCACCGCCCAATCGCCATCGGGCAGCTCCACCAGCCCGTTACGCCAGACATGGATCTGTCCCTCTTCACCACTGCCTACCGGTCCCAGCTCAACCGCCGCTTTGCGCTCGGGACGGGTCCAGATTAGACCATCGCGACTGAAGGCGAGCTGCAGGTCGACATGATCGGAGGCGTTATGGAATACCGGGATGACCATGGCGTGTAGCTCATCTCGTCCCGGATATGGGAAGTAGCACGCCCCGTAAAACGATATATCCGGAGGATCCTGTGCATCGGGATGGATCAGCAGCTTCGCCGCGGGCCACTGTTGGAAATCCTTTGTTCTTGTCAGTCCGATAGCGCGGCGCACCACCTCGGTTTCAGGCATACTCGCTCCCATCGCCTGCGGTTCCGACGGAGCAACCCCTTGGGGCTGTATATACGCATAGTAGACCCCATTGTGCGCGTCGTAACCGGGACAGATGCCACCGTTCACCGAATAGTTGGCGAGCGGTTCAGGGAGGCGGGTCCAGGTGAGGCAATCCGGTGAAGTCCACCCGCGTAGCTGCCCCTTCAGAACTACCTTGCGACCTGTATAGGACGGCCCTTCATAGTGCTCGGCACGCCAGCATTTGTCCGCCTCATCGGGATCAACCTCTTCACCTGTCTCACGGTCAAGCCAGAACCCCTTCGCTTCTAAGGCTTTGTATCGTTCGGCGGGTGATGCGGACGGATCCTCAAAGATGCTCGCCTGCAACGGTGTCTTGAGGATATTGTTATCCGTGGAACCGTTAAACTCAGTCAACCCAAGCACCGGTCGCTCCCACTGATAGCCATCATCACTGACCGCGAGGCAGGTCCTCTCTCCTACCCCGTAGAGCATATGCAGCCGACCATCTTTGCGCCAGATATGCGCGGGATAGATTATATCGTCGGTTTCCCACTCCTTCTCGGGCAGTATGAATGGATCAGACTTTTCCCCCGGTTCCACCCGCAGGTTCACACCAACCGGCGCGTCGAACATTTCGTAATTTCCCTGACTGGTTATGCTGCGGTGCCCCGTGAAAATTTCCGCCACATCCACCATCGCCATCCATGTGCCGGGATTGTACCGCGGACGCACCCAATCACCGGGAAAATAACTGCCACGTGCTAGAATCTTCTCCCGTTGTTCAGCCATTTCCACCTCTTTCCTACGCTTTCACCTAAACCTCTTTGATCCACTAAGATCAATACTGAGTGTCCTGATACCGAGAAACGGTCTCCTCCCCACAGGTCATCGTCTGCAGCAAGGCGGGCCGCCCTTCCTTCGTTGCGGCTACGGCACGGGCAATCGCACCGGGCAGTTGGTCCGGCGTTTCAACCGTTTCAGCAAAGGCACCCAAACTTTCGGCGACCTTTGCGTAATCCCCGGAGAGTTTGTCGCTGTCCCAGTGTTCCGAAGCATACGGCATATTCTGGTTGTAGTGAGTCATTATACCGTTGTTCAAAACCACGGTCAATATCGGAATCTCAGACCGCACCGCCGTCTCAATATCCAATCCTGCCATACCGAAGGCAGCATCGCCCATCACGTTGATGACTAACTTTTCAGGTGCAGCCATCTTCGCTCCCAACGCCAACCCAAGTCCATAACCTAACTGTGTCGATTTTCCCCATCCGATATAGGTGTTTGGGGAGTCGGTGGTCCAGAACGGACACATTCGGTCGCGCGGATACCCCGCGTCGTGCGTAGCAATGGTGTTCGATACATCCACCGCTTTGTGAAGTTCGTTGAGGACACGATACTCGTTCATCGGAACTTCATCCGACTCAAGTCGTGGGCGCCACTCTGCCATCCACTCGGCTTTCACCTTGCGGATGTCGTTCGCCACACCGTTGGCGTCCGGTCTCCCCTGCTCGCCAATCTGCCGCTTTACCTCTTCGATCATCTGTTGCAGCACCAATTTCGCATCGCCAACAGCACCGTGAGCCAACCGATGATGCACATTCAGATCATCGGTCGAGTTCGTAATCTGAGCGAGGGTAACACCAGCGGGCATCCGTGGGCTATAACCGCCACTGAGCGTGGTCGCAATACCGAGGACAAAATCTGCGTTGTGCAGGAAATATCCCGCCATCCGAGAGCCGCTATTCCCAGCCGTGCCCAGTGCCAGCGGATGGTTCTCAGGGAAACCGCTCTTCCCCTGCAAGGTTGTCAATACTGGAATGTTCGTCAATTCTGCCAGTGCCACTAACTCATCGGTGGCTTCGGCGTATAGTATGCCTCTGCCCGCGCTGATAACAGGATTTTCGGCTTTGAGCAAGGCGGTCACCAAGTCACGGACATCATCCGGATCTGCCCCAGATTTGCGTACCTGTACCGGTTCATAGTTGAAGGCGCTATCCGGAATTTCCTGTCCCGCAGCGTCCGAAGATATCTCCAATAGTACCGGTCCGGGTCTTCCATGTTTTAGCCGTGTGAACGCCATCCGCATCAGTTGGGGGATACGGCTTGCCTGATTGATGTATTCCGTCCACTTGGTGACCCCACCGTAGTTCCGGTGCGAAACGAAGCTCGGATGCATACCCAAACTTTGACCGCCCGGTCCTCCGGGCAGGAGCAGTATCGGCACCGAATCGGCGTACGCCTGAGCGACACCACCATAGGCGTTCTCCGCGCCCGGTCCCTCTTGCATCATGAAAACGCCGATGCGATTCCCACTCATAATCCGACTATACCCGTCTGCCATGTTCACACCTGCCCGCTCTTGGCGTGAAATAATCGGTCTCAGTCCCTCTTTGGCAGCTGCATCTATCAACGTATGGTTGGGAAAGCAAGCGAACCAGTCGAGACCTTCAGCTTTAAGAATTTTAGCAATTGCTTGATTGCCTGTCATATATCTTCTATCCTTTCAATGCACTCCAATTACTTTGAATCCCGATCTTGTGCCGTTCCGAGCATCCTGAATAAAATCGGGATCGGGGAGGAGTGCGATGTTGTATAGAACGCGTAATACGTAAGGAATCGAAACGGTGTTTGTTACGTATTACCTACTAGTTGTCAGTTGCCTCCGTCATTTATAGTAGATCTTGGAATTAATGAGACACTCCAAACCGGTGCGGTGAGAAACCCCACCTACCGGGGGGTGAAAGTGTCCATTTATTTTCAAAATTCACTATAAATGGTGAATTAGAAAAACAAGTAGACATTTACCAATACAAAGTCCCCCTGACAAGGGGGATTTAGGGGGTTAATTGTCCATTGGGAGTGTCTAAGTAATTCTAAAATCTACCAAATCTAGATCTCATTCTCAAGATAAGACATAGATATGAGTTTGCCTTACTATACCACCCTTGAGAAAAGCGGTCAACAATATTCATTGAAACAGGAGCGTAGACTTACGCCGCAACGGTACTGTTCAGTTGTTAGCGGGTGGTCGATTTGGGCAACCATCGGCGGAAGAACCGGCGCCAGTTGGTGTGAAAGATGTTGTCGATATCGGCATCCTTGTAGCCACGATCCGCGAGGATAAACTCCAACTTACGCAGATCCTCTGTCGTCTTGAAGTCGGACGGCATGTGGTAGGTAGCGCCCGTGTCGGTGCCGATAGCGGCGTGCAGCGTGTTTCCCGATAGCTGACAGACATGGTCGATGTGATCTGCCACCGTCGTCAGTGTCACACCCGCCGTTGAGGATTCGCCGTGTACCCAATCCGGTTCGAGCATCCAAGCGTCGAGCGCAGCCCCAATCACTGCCTCACGCTCAATCAGCCGTCCAATCTGTTCATTGGAGAACTGTCGGTCCCCGGGAACTACGACACGGCAGTTGTTGTGGCTAGCAATCACGGGGCCATCAAACCGGTCAAGTGCCTCGTAGAAACTTTGGTCGGATAGATGCGTCAGGTCGAGGATCATCCCGATCCGCTCAAATTCCTTGAGTAGTTCGATCCCCTTGGGCGTCAGGGGTCCGCTCACGCCGGAGCCCGCTGCGTAATGGCTAAATCCAAAATGCGCTAACATCACGCTGCGCAGTCCGTCCTCCCACCACGCTTCCGCCTGCGACGGTTCGACAATTGGATCGGCGCATTCCATAGATAAGATGACCCCGACCGGCGACCTTTCATCCCCGTTCTGCTCCCAATCTTCCCAGTGCGCGTCTAACTCATCGGCGGTGCAGATCAGTTTTATCTCGCCCTGCTGGGCAAGGATTCGGTAATACGCCAACTGTCCCTGCGCCCACGCGTATGCCATCCGTTGTGTACCGTAGTCGAGGTCTATCCGTCGGTGCCCGGTAGCGGGTTGGACCTCACGCTTCGCTCGCGCCGATATGGAAGACTGACACACCGCCACCCCCGCACGACGCATCTCCGGTAGACTGACCGTCGCCCCACCTCGCTCAAGCGCGTCTGTCATACCGACTTCACGGGCATTTATCTGGGCAACGGGTTCGGTTTGATCCCGGTTGTGGGCGAGCGCAAACAGCGCCAGATCCAGATGTCCATCGAAAATCAACCGCATTGCAGTTTCCCTCAACTATAGTAAAGTTTAGAATTATAGTGAACAATATAAATATGTAGACGTTCACCAATAGTGCCCCTTATCGAAGCCTCATGAAGTCCCCCCGACAAGTTTCCCCCCTGACAAGGGGGGCTAGGGGGGTTAGGGGGTTGGTTGTATGTCGAAAGTGTATAAGTAATTATAGAATCCACCATAATTGAACACGCTGTACCAAGGAGAGGAAAATCCGGGCTATCACCCCGGTAGGTGCGGTTGCTAACCGCACCGCATCGGCGCAGTTGGAAATCCTGGTCACGATTTATGCCGTTCCGAGCATCCACGAGAATCGGGATCGGACAGCGCCTACCAAACATGGGGCGCGAAAGTGTTTATCTGTTTTTAGAATTCACCATAAATACAAAAACGAACCCCCTAAATCCCCCTTGTCAGGGGGACTTTGATAAATGTCTCCTTATTTCTCGTGTTTACTATAATCAACCTAAATTGCTAGGGCGTGTTGACATTTTGAAGCTGCTCATTCGGCAAACACTGTAATTATCAGGCAATCTGACAAATGTAGCGCAAACTGTTAGTTTGCAGGCTGGAATCACAATCTAACAGATCGTGGTACAAAAGGAGATTGTAGGTCGAGATTCATATCTCGACAAAATACACGGCGTGGCGTGCAACAATCCGGGTTCATTGAGCCAAAACTATCGCGCAATGTGCTTAGGTGGTGTCGATTTTGGAAAATCGACCTACAAAAATGATACAATTTGCACAGAAATTATGGACAATTGGTTTGAATATGCTGGCTACCAGCAACTTGCGCTAGGCATAATACGTGATGCGTAATACGTAAGGAGTCAGAACAACTCTTCTTACGCACTACGTCTTACGCATTATTTCTCATTCCTTAAGTTCGCCTGCGAGACGTTTCAGGTGATTTTGACGTGGCTCCGACGCGCGTCGTAACGCGGATTCCGGCACATGAATCTGTGATAGGACTTCCGGATTAGCGCGAACAAATCCTTCAGCATATCCGGTTCCAGCATACCAACCCGCATGACCTGTATGAATCTCAATCCGCTTCCGAGCGAAGGTTTCGGTGTGTCCTTGACTGCTGAAAAGGATTTCCGCCTGAATCCGCTGCTCTTTCCAGTCCGAGATGTCCACATAGAAGTCGATTTCGTCCGACATGTAGTAGACACCGGGATAGTAGGTTGCTGCAATCGTGTGGGGCCGCTGACGGCTGCCGTAGTCCGGAGTCCCTGCCAACCCTTGCGCCTCCATAATGGCGAATGCGGTCTCGTCGTGATCGTTGTGAGCAGCAGAAGCCATGCCGTTCCGTCCGCTCAGGTGTGGCCGCTGCGTGATTAATACATGCGGACGAACATCGTAGATGATCTGTCGCAGCGCTTCCACCGCTTCCGGTGTTTTATGGAACGGCTTATCAGGAAAATCAAGGATCCGTACGTCCGTCACCCCGAAGAGCGCACAGACCGCTCGAAACTCATCCTCTTTGATCTTGGCGTAGTCATCGGCACTCTGATTGATAATCTCAGGATCTTGCTCTGACTCCGGCTTGAGCAGTTCGTCGTGGAGCCGCTCATTGTGTGTACCCACGCCGTTGGTCATACTGACAACTGTGATGATATCACCTTGAGAAGCGTGGATCCCGCAGGTGCCGGCACAGTGAGTAAAATCGTGTGGATGCGCTTTAACTACAAGAAATCTTAGATTTTCGTTACCTTGCATCACAAACCTCCTCTATGCCTCCCTATTAAGAGGCACTTGTATCTGTTCAAGTCAAATGTAGAACACAATCTGTTTGTCTTCGTAGGGAATACAGATCTGCGTTCCCTACACAATCCACCCTGAAAAAGGCAGCCACAAGGGGTGCCCCTACAGCTAGCAAGTCACCTACATGGGGTGCCTTATACCATTTATAGTGAACAATATAAATATGTAGACGTTCATCAATAGTGCCCCTTATCGAAGCCTCATGAAGTCCCCCTGAATTTCCCAAGTCCCCCTGACAAGGGGGATTTAGGGGGTTGGTTGTGTGTCAAATCTGAAGTGCGTAACTCCTATGAAGATCAAAATATTAATTCCGGTAATTTCCGAGCGATGTTCGGTACGGTTAGAAACCGCACCTACCGGGGGCATAGCTCTAATGGTAGGCACTGTTTCCAACTGCGCCATCCAGTCTCTATCTTGGTAGGCGCTGTTTCCAACTGCGCCGTTTTAACCCACGTACCTACCGGGTTGGATTGAATCCTAAATCTACCTCAATACAATGAACTAACTAGGTTCTGTTGACATTTCACTGTAATCAGACAGTCAAGACAGGGCACAGATGCATGATTCCTCGTAGGGGTTGGGTTTCCCAACCCTTTTTTCACACGTCAGAGACGATTTCGGACTGCTGTAGGTCGATTTTCCAAAATCGACGTTACAGCGTCGAGATATGAATCTCGACCTACAATCTACAATCAATTCAACCTGTATGTTCAATGGGCGAGGGAACCTCGCCCCTACGATTGTAGATAGCTTTACAAATGTCAACACGCCCTAGCCGGCTGCCCCTGTTGCTGACAGCGGCGGAAGTTCCGGATAATTGCCGCGTGCTGTCCTCAACGTGATCAACCCCTCAACAATCATCCAGACCTGCACCGCTTCAACGGCGATACCGAACGCGAGCAGCAGGTACTGTCCAGTGAATAGCCATCCAGTATCGGGGTTAAACATCTGCCAGAGCATCGCCCATGCCGGCATAATCAACATTACGATCATCGGAATCAACGCGAACCAGATCGGTAGATTCCGGCGGAGCAGATAGAAGACCGTCACCATAAAGGCAAGACCCGCCAACAGTTGGTTCACCGCACCAAAGAGGGGCCATAGAATCAAGCCGCCGCTTCCCGGTCCGTTAGGTCCCGGCATCAGTGCAACCGCACCGCCCAAGAATAGCGCGAGGGCGGTCGCCACGTACCGATTGGTAAGCGGTTTAATCCCCATCGTACCCGCGAGTTCTTGGATGACGTAGCGCTGTAGTCGTGTTGCGGTGTCCAATGTCGTCGCGGCAAAGCTTGCCACCAGCACCGCCATGATCGCGATAGCCATCTTCAGGGGGATACCGACACTCCCGAGGAAGTTCCCACCGCCCTCGACAAAGGCACCCACCTTTTTGGCAAGGCTATGGCTCGCCCAACCACCGACCGTGCGCGTTGTGCCGTCGGGGTTCGTCACCGTTTCAGTGGTAGCATAGCGTGTCCGCCACGCCTCTTGATACCGAACCTGTTGACCTGTCTCAGCACTTATCACGGGCTGGAAGGCGTAGCTCGCTCCTGTCCCGCTCCGTTCAAACAGTCCCATACCAATTCCGGCGCAACATGCGAGGATGACGATGACCGCGAGTCCGCCCTCAAGTAGCATCGCACCGTAGCCGACATATTGTGCATCCTTCTCCGAAGCGACCTGCTTACTGGAGGTGCCGGAGCTCACCATGCAGTGGAATCCGCTGATCGCGCCGCAGGCAATGGTGATAAACAGGAAGGGCCAGATCGGCGGTGCATCGGGCGGGATGTCGGGTGCAATCGCGGGGGCAGAGGCGAAGAGGTCCGCACTCCCGGTCAGACCGGCAACGGCGAGACCCACAATCAGCAGGACCAGTGCCACAATCAACTCATGGCTGTTGATGAAGTCACGCGGTTGGAGCAGTGTCCAGACGGGCAGCACGGACGCGATGAAGCAGTAGACAAACAGGACCAGCGTCCAAATCACTACGGCATTTGCAAAGGTGTGTCCTAACAGTGGGATGCCAAACCACGCTGAGATGTTAATCGGCAGCAGGTAAGCGCCTACCCACATCCCAATGTACATGATCCCCAACGCGATGATGGAAGGGATCAGGATGTTCCCGCCCCTCCGATAGATCCAAAGCCCGATAGCAACCGCCAACGGGATCTCTATCCAGACCGAAAGCACCGATTCCGGGTAGAGCGCAAAGATGATAGCAATGACCAGACCGAAGATCGCCAAAACAACGGTCAGTGCCATGAATAGGATAGTCAGAAACAGCAACTTCGCGCGCGGCGTGATCATCCGTCCCGCGATGTCACCGACCGTCTGGCCGCGATTGCGGAGCGAAACTACCAACGCACTAAAGTCGTGAACAGCACCGATAAAAATTGAACCCAGCACAACCCAGAGCAGGGCGGGCAGCCATCCCCAAAAAACGGCGATCGCAGGACCAACAATCGGTCCAGTGCCCGCGATGCTTGTGAAGTGGTGGCCGAAGATAATCTCCTTCTTTGTGGGAACATAGTCCACATCATCCCGTAATTCTTGGCTCGGCACCCGCGCCTCTGGATCGATGCCGAAGATCTTCCTTGCCAACCATCGTCCGTAGGTGTGATAGGCGATGATAAAGCCGAAGAAACTCAAGATCGCAATAATCAGCGTACTCATATTTACCTCCATAGAAACTATGTAACACGTAATGCGTAACAGGTAAAGAAAAGGTCTTACGCATATTCTTTTTATAATAAATCATAAAAACAGATAGACGCTTTCGCTCCTTATGTATGGTAGGCACTGTTTTCAACTGCGCCATCCAGTCTCTATCTTGGTAGGCGCTGTTTCCAACTGCGCCGATGCGGGGCGGTTAAAAACCGCACCTACCGGGCCGGCCTGGGGGCAATGCGGGGCGGTTTGGCGTGTCTCATTAATTGAGGGGTGTGCATGATAATTGTCTGAATCAGGATTTTCAGGATAGAAACCGGAACGTGAAATGGGACTATTTTAGAAAGGGACAGGGGGCATTTAGCCCCAGCGGGGCGACATGTTTATAGCATACCGATAGCCCCATATCCCAAAGCCCCAGCGGGGCGACATGTGCCATTTGTCTGAATCGCAGATTGCACTCTCCCACACGAAAGCTATTTATGCACACCCCTCAAGTAATTCTAAGATCTACTATATTTAGACACTCCTAATACATAACCAACCCCCTAAATCCCCCTTGTCAGGGGGACTTATGAACCAGACTTATGAACCAACTGTGCAAGTCCTATCTTTTTTAGATTCCAATCGAATATCCGTCACGCCGTGGGTCAGCGCCGCCCATGAGCGAACCTTCCGCTTGGTCAACAGCGATGCCTTGACCGCCGCCGACGCCAGCCGTCCACTCCGGCATCACATTCGGTTCATGCCCACGCGCCTCAAGTTGCGCTACAACATCGGCGGGGATGCGCCCTTCCATACTGACAGCGGTTCCCGGACTCTCAACTCGAACACGCGGCGCCTCGATCGCGGCTTGGATGTTCATACCGTGCTCAATGAGGTTCAACACCATCTGCGCGGTCGTCTGTAAGATGCCGTGGCTACCCGGTGTGCCGATCACTGCGAAGAGTTTCCCGTCTTTCCAGACTTGGCACGGCGACATACACATCTCGATCTGTTTGTGCGGTCCGATGGCGTTCGGACTTTCGGGCAGCAGGTCAAACCAGTTCATGAAGTTATTTAGGAACATGCCGGTCTCACCGAGCGCGACGCCGGATCCGAAACCGGATCCGAGGCTCTGCGTCACTGCGACTGCGTTGCCCTCGCCGTCAACCACATCGAAATGGGTGGTGCATTCGTTGATCCATTCGGCAGCGTTCCCCGGCAGAATCTCGCCGGGCAGCTTGTCCTTCGTGTAACGCTCACCGCCACCGACCCCGGCACGGTGTCCGATCCGCTTCCGTTGCTCGGCGGCGTAACCTTTAGAAAGCAGCCCTGTGATGGGCGGGTTCTCCGCACAGGTGTATTCCGCACGGTCCGCGCTGGCAAGCTTTATCGCCTCGATCAGTAGATGGAGATATTCCGCAGAGTTATGTCCAAAATTGAAGAGCGGATCGTTCTCTAAGATATTGAACGTCTCCAGATATTGAAATCCTGAACATGGCGGCGGCGGACAGAAAATCTCAAAATCCTTGAACGTGGTCGAGATGGGATCGTGCCAATGCACCTCAAAGTCTGCGAGATCCTTTTCCGTGATCAGCCCGTCGTTCTCCCGGAAGAACTGTGCGATATGCTGCGCGATTTCGCCGCGATAAAAGACCTCTGTTCCCCCTTCGACCACCTTGCGGAAGGTCTGGGCAAGCTCTTTCTGGACCAACACCTCGCCCGGTTGGGGTGTCCGTCCACGAGACATGATAATCTCCGCTCCCGTTGACGAGAATCGGGGTCCTGCGCCTGCCATGAACTCGGCGTTTTTCACCGTGACAGCGTAGCCGTTCTCCGCATGTCCGATCGCGGGCGCGAAGATGTCCGCACGGTCCATGCTGCCGAATCGGTCGAGGAGTGCCAGCCAGCCGCCACAGGCAGCGGGGATCATGCCTGCCCGGATCCCGACTTCGTTTGATCCCGGCTCCGAATATGCGTCGAGTGTCGCTTGGTACGGACTGGTGCCCATGTAGTCGAGGACGTAACGCTTGTCCTCTTTCGCGTTGTAGATCAACATATAACCGCATCCGGCGATGCCGGACATGTATGGTTCGGTGACGTTGAGGGTGGACGCGACGGCAACAACCGCATCGAAAGCGTTGCCGCCCTGAAGTAGTATCTGCGCCCCCGCCAAACTTGCGAGTGGATGTGCGCTCGATACCATGCCGCGTGTGCCGGTTACGGTCGGACGGTGCGTGACACCGTGTGATGGAAATGCCATGTTTGATTCCTCCTTAAAGCCGATTTTTTGACAACGCCCCTCAATGGGGCGATAGGTGTGATAGTGATACGTAATGCGTGATGCGTAAGAAGAAAGTTGTCTGAATCGCGGGTTAGGCGGATTACGCGGATTGCACGGATTAAAAGCGACTGAACTCCCGAAACCAAGGCTCGTAGGGGTTGGGGCTCCCAAGATACCAACAACGTCATGCAATGCTCCTGGCTCAATGAACCTAGAACTATAGCGCAGCACATTGGGTATTTGGCGAGGCAACCTCACCCCTACGAATGCTAACAAATCGTAGGTTGGGTTGAATGGAACCAATCAAAAACGCCAAACATTACATTACAATTTCGGGGACGATTCTTATTCAAAACTCGTAAACATAGTGAAACCCAACTCTTAATAATCACTGCATCGGTTGGATTGAGTGTTGGGTTTCACTCTCTCGATCTATAAGACTATATTGTTAAAAAAAACAAACCTCTATTATCACTGATAGGGATTCGCTTTGAATCGTTCAACCCAACCTACGACTGAACTCCCGAAACCAAGGCTCGTAGGGGTTGGGGCTCCCAAGATACCAACAACGTCATGCAATGCTCCTGGCTCAATGAACCTAGAACTATAGCGCAGCACATTGGGTATTTGGCGAGGCAACCTCGCCCCTACGAATGCTAACAAGTCGTAGGTTGGGTTGAATGGAACCAATCAAAAACGCCAAACATTACATTACAATTTCGGGGACGATTCTTATTCAAAACTCGTAAACATAGTGAAACCCAACTCTTAATAATCATTGCACCGGTTGGATTGAGTGTTGGGTTTCACTCTCTCGATCTATAAGACTATATTGTTAAAAAAAACAAACCTCTATTATCACTGATAGGGATTCGCTTTGAATCGTTCAACCCAACCTACGACAAACTATAGCACATGTCGCCCCGCTGGGGCTTTAGGATTCGGATGTCTACGTATGCTATAAACATGTCGCCCCGCTGGGGCTAAATGAACTGATAAACTAATCAACCAACGCCTCCGCCAATTCCGTGAAATCCGGGACGGTCACATCCGGCAGATACGGCGAATCCTCATACGGCAGCTCGTAGCGATTGACAAACGCAGATCTGTAACCGCAGACCTTCGCGCCCATCACGTCAAACGAATTGGCGGAGACCATCAGGCACTCCTCCACGTTGAGCCGGAGCCTGCTGATGGCGGCGTAGCGATAGACCGCGGGGTGTGGCTTGAACGCGCCGACATCGGTCACGGAGATGATGTCATCGAACTCCCACCGGACACGGTTCTTTGCGAGATGGTCGAGGAAGTGGGGATCGCCGTTTGACAGGATCACCAGTTGGTAGTGGGATTTGAGCCGTTCTAACGCCGGAAGGACTTCGGGGAACGGAGAGAGCATATCCCACGCCCCCATGAAATCCTGTACCTCCTCACCTGACGTTTGAATCTTGTTCAGGTTGAGGACGTAGACGAAGGCGCGGCGCACCGTCTCCAGATAGCCGCTATGCCCCAGCATCACGAGGGTGTCCTGATATTGCTCGATCCGTTGCCGCGCACGCCATTGATCCCAGAACGGATCTGCTGTGATGTCCGCGTCTTTCGCCTGTAGGAACTCTGCGATGTAGGGTTTCAGGCTGCCCCCAAGATCGAGGATTGTGCCGAATAGATCGAATGTCAACGCTTTAATATCTGATTTTTCCATAAATCCCCTTCCCCAATAAAAATTAAAATAATCGGGAATCAGAATTCCCTCCTACAAAACCCACACCGTAGGAGCGATCTCCGAATCGCGACCTCCGAATCGCGACCCTCTGTCCATCTACGCATCACAGCATCGTAGGTTGGGTTGAACGCAAACCCTGAAACCCAACACAAATGATAGTAGTAGGCACGCTCCGCGTGCCGTTCACCCGAAACAACGAACAACACAGCCCCAGCGGGGCGACATGTTTATAGAAATACCAAATCCCCACACACCTAAGTCCCAGCGGAGCGACATGTGGCTGACGGGTTGTTCAATATGGATTCTTCCGCAAGAATGCGATTTGCCTCAAGTGTCATCTCAATCGCTTCTTGGAGATTGGCTCTGGTTTCTTCAAGCGTTTTGCCTTGCGTGTTAGCACCGGGCAATTCTTCAACAAACCCGATGTATCCCTCTGGGACTTTTTTGTAAACTGCGGTAAATTTCATATCGGAAATCTCCTATCTCATCGCATCATTCTGAGGAGTCAGGACCATCGGTTGAATCAGCTTCTGCAGATATAGTCATTTTATCAGCAATAGCGAATTCTTTTTCTATGCTAATTCGCGCTTGGATTTCATCGCCAGCATACTCAGTTATCGTCTTTTTATTCTGCTCTTCCGTCGGAACTTCCCGCTTTTTCCTTGTGATAAGGCTTACTATTTCTTGTACAATTTCTTGTTGGGCCTCGTCAGGGAAATCAGCCAGTCTTTTCTCCAAGATACTAGCATGCTCCCTTATAAGATGCTTAGATAGTGGTTCTGTAAGAATTGTGGGTTTACTAACACCAGTAGTAAGGTCGCGTAAAACCTGCTTCACGTCTTGAATAGCTTTGGCTATCTCAAAAAGCGGTGACCCTTCATGCGATAAGCCTTCAAGCTCGCTAAAATCAAGAGGAAATGTGTCTGCGTATTCACCATCCTCCGAATCCTTATAAGTAACAGTGATTTTAAGCGGTTGTTGTTTCAGTTCATCAAACTTGCCTACTGCACTAACCAAAAAGGACTGCATCTTGCGCCCAGGTGCAAAAACCTCAATTTCCCGCTTGAGGAAACCAATTTCTTCAAGCGGCTTGTCAAAACTTGATATGGAGGAAGGATCTGCCGTAAATTTTAGATGCCGGGCTAGCCCCGTACCTATGTTTTCTACACAGAGCATCACCCAAGCAATGTGCGTTTCGTGGGGAAGTAGGGAGACCACAATTTCGGGTTTGTTGGCATCTAAACGCATTAATTGCTGTTCCTTTAGTATACGCCTCGTCAGACACACGTAAACGATTGTAACGATTGCAAGCACAAAAGTGGCAATTCCTGTTATGATGCTGCTAATTCCCATTACCGCCTCATTATGATTATCTAGCCAATTTATAATTTCCACAAATTTCTCCTTGTTTATCTGAATTCCAACTCCGGCAACCCCTCCACAATCTCAACCGTCTCCAAACTAACCGCAATCACCTTTCCAATCAACCTGACGATATACTCCGGATCATCCGCGCGGTTTGGGTCGTTGACGATGCCGCTCCGTTTGTCCGTTTTGACGCGATACTGATCTATCACCCACTCCAACGCCGACCGATTCCCAAGCCGATAGTCAAACACTTTTGCCGGTATCCCGTCAAGCGTCAGGAAATCGTTGTATTTTATACCCGTCTTATCCTTCGACAACCGCATCTTCTCCACACGCCAGTCGAGCGGTGTATCCGGTGTTTCGACGAAACGCAGCGGATATTCGTCCACCTCCTCATAGCCGACGTGAATCTCCCCCAACCGCTGCCCCGCTTTGGCGAATCCCCAAAAATCCGGCGTGTATGGTAGGCGTGGCAGATCCCGCTTGAGATTCATCTGATACCGTTCCCGATAGTCAGGGTGATGGAGCAAACCGTAGACGTAATGGAAGATGTCCCACTTGCCGATGGTATCGTCTCGGTAATGCGTACGGAATTGCGCCAATGCCCAATCGGTGATGTTCTCTCGGCGATTACTCCCATCCTCGTCGTAGGTGTAGAAGGGAAAGCATTGGGCCCCACACCCTGGACTCACAACATGGAGATCAGTTAGCTGGTAGCTCATAAGGATCATGAAGGGTTTCTCAGAACCCTTATCAGTCAGGCAAATCACTCGATTTTCTATTTCTGTATCCGGTGTAGGAAATATGTATGGAAACATGGATGCCGCATCGTTCATAATTCGGTCAAAGTAAAGATTTGATTGTGTAAATGGCCTGTACTGTGACTTGCGAACTTTTTCATCTGAAAACGCGGTGATTCGCCTAGCCTTCAACTTTTGCTTTAACATATAACTCCACTTGATTTTCGTGTCATCAGAATCCACAAAATCATCAACATTTGTATCAAGCTCATCTCGCCGTTCCCACTTGAGTAGCTGCTCATTGTAGGTATCAATCATCCTACTCATGTTCTCAATTAGTGTGCTTTGATCGAAATTGCAAACCCACGCATCACGATTTGTGCTGACACCGAGGCTATAAGTCTTAAAAATCACATCCACCGCTTCACCCTTCGCCGCCTTCGCTTCCTTAGTACCCATCGGGATAAAGGTTTCAAATTCAGCGTGAAGTCCTTCTGTCAGCCATGTATATCGCCGGTCAGGTGTTATTGGCTGCCATTCAATACTTCGGTAATGCTTCTTTGAATCGAGATAACGGTATTTGTCCTCTTTCCGCCAAAATTCATCAAGGCGGGCATAGAAAATTTCAGCTTCGGCATTTGCACCGTCACGCCTTTTAAGGAAAAAATTGATGCTCACACCGACCTGAATCCCAAAAACGTTGTGTGTTGTCCCTGAAAGTTTTGGGTTTTTTTTAACGTTCCCGCCCAAATCCAGAATATAAATCGCGTCAAAATTGTCCGCGAGATGCTTCCGCACTCCATCAAACGCCACACCGTCAAGAAATCCATTGTTCGTGACAAAGGCAACAATCCCTTCACTCCCAATCCGATCCGATGCCCACGAAATCGCCTTCACATACGGGTCGGAGAGTTTGTTTTTCAGTGATGCTTTGGAGTCTTTTGCATACGTCTCCGAAACTCGCTTGTCCATTGTTTCATATTTCCGATTTTTGTTATTGTCATTCTCGTTAATCTGACCGACGTTATACGGTGGATTGCCGATAATCACAAACATCGGCGTCTCTTTCTGGTTTTCAACGCGGCGTGTGTTTTCTTCTGTAAACAGCGAGGCTTCGTAGTAGTGGGTATCTTCTGCCAGTTCAAAGGTATCTACAAGACAGATCCCCTCAAATGGTTGATACCTACCCGTCGCCTCGTAAAATTCATGTTCGATATTCATCGACGCGATGTAATACGGCAGCAACATCACTTCATTGCAGTGCAATTCCGTCGTGTATTTTGTCGCCAATGCGGTTTTGCGAATTTCGCGCATCGTCCGCACGATGAAATTGCCTGTCCCCACAAACGGGTCGATGATGTGAACGCCGGAATCGGAGAGCGATCGATTGAACTCGGTCTTTAGGATCTCCTCAACACTTCTCACCATGAAATCGACAATCGGCTGCGGGGTGTAGACGATGCCGTGCGTGTCGGCAACCTTCACCGAAAAGCCTTGAAAAAACTGCTCGTAAACCGTGTTGAGAAACCCCTGCTTTTGCGAGAAGTCGTCGATGGTCGCAGCGGTGCGCTCGATTGCTGTGTAGAACGGATTAAGGTCCCCCAGAAACTCGTGACGGCTGAACGACTGGCTTGTGAGCGCGTCTATCACCTTCTCAATCTCATTGGCAATCACATTGCGGCGGGTGAAGTCTTGATTATAGAAAACCGTGTGAAAGATCTGTTCGGTCAACAGGTGCTGGATCAGCATCTCCTCGACAGCGGCTTCTGAGAGGTTCGGGTTAATCGACTGGCGACACTTCTCATGGAAGGCAGCAAAAGCGGTGATAAACGCTTGGTTCGTCTCCCGTTCGCTGTGGATGCGTTCTGCCAACCCCTTCCCAAGCGCGGGGACCCTTTCCCTGAACCGCGACACCGCCTCCTCCCATTCCGCCTGTTCTGGTGGACGGTGGGAAAAGAAGGTTTCGAGCGTGCCTATCAGTTCCGTCGGGTCGGTCAGGTCGGCATCAAGGGTCTGCCGCTCGTTCTGCCACAGGATGGCGCGATGGGGTTCTTGGAACAGGATGTTATCGCGGGGATAGCCTCGCTCAAACTTGCGTACCACTTCGGCTGGCAGATCGTCGTCCTCATCTTTCGCCTCCCAATAGCCGTGTGTCAACCGGAAGTCGTCCATCAAGGCGCCATCAACGACGATCCGCCTGTTTTGAACCCCTGTCATTGAATGTTCGGGCACCAATGTCCAATCAAACTGTCGCGCACACCCTTGGAGTAGCGATTGGAACGCCGATCGCACGGCTCCTTCATGCGTTGCACCGAGCCGTTCAAATTGAGAGAGCTCCGCGTAGTAGGCTTTGACCGGTTTATGGGTTGGTTTGAGATTGAGGCTTGTCACAAAACACCTTAAAGTAGTAGGCGCACTCCGTGCGCCATAGGTTGGGTTGAATGGGAATCGCGAACCCAACAAGAATAAACCCTTTACGCATCACGCATTACTATCACACATGTCGCCCCGCTGGGACTATGGTGAATTAGGGAAATAAGTAAACATTAAAAGTAGTAGGCACACTCCGTGTGCCGTAACTCCCCGCCCAACGTCCTGGCCTCGATCGTTCATAGTGTTTAAGTAATTCTAAAATCTACCATAAATGAACTAATTTTCTATCCTGTAAATCCTTCAATCCTGAAAATCCTGATTCAGACAAGTTTCTTCTCACGTTTTACGTTTTATTCCTCCCGCATTTTAGCACACAACACCACGATGAACAAGTGAAAAGAAAATGTAGCATTGACTGTCTGAATAGACTATGCTATACTGCATGCTTAGCATTACATCTAACCTATTTCCTTAGGAGGAAACATCCGTTATGTCAGCAGAAAAACGATTGGAAGAACTCGGAATTGCGCTGCCCGCTGCAGCGACGCCGATAGGGAATTATGTAACAACCGTACAGACCGGGAACCTGATATTTACATCGGGTCACGGACCAGGCAGAGGTGAAGGTCCCCTTTATTCAGGTCAGGTGGGCACGGATCTAACAATAGAGGAAGGGTACGCCTCGGCACGGCAGGTCGGCTTGTGCCTCCTCGCCACGCTCCAAAATGCGCTCGGTAGTCTGGATCGGGTCAAGCGCGTCGTGAAAGTGGTCGGCTTCGTCAATTCCGCTCCCAGCTTTACGGAGCAGCCGGCGGTGGTGAATGGGGTATCGGATCTGTTGGTGGAGGTGTTCGGCGATGCCGGTAGGCATGCGCGGTCGGCGGTTGGAATGGTGCAGCTACCGGGCAGCATCCCAGTTGAGGTTGAATTGGTCATCGAGATTGAATAGTGGTGGGAGTGGGGGTTGGAGAAACCGAGTTTCTCCAACCCCCCTGCGAAGGGGCGAAAGACAGGGAGCCCCCTTCGCTGCCCCCCTTGTCAGGGGGGTCAAACTCGGACCTTTTAATATTAGCTCCACAATCTCATCCACTCTCCGCTTGAATCACCTTCAAGATCGCGTCCCGTTTCTGTTCCATAAGGGTTCTGGACGTTGCTTCAAGGTTGAGACGTAGCAAGGGTTCGGTGTTGGACGGACGGAGGTTGAAGTGCCAGTCGTCGAAACGGACCGAGAGCCCGTCGATCCACTCGACCTCACCGTCCGCCCCAAAAACCCGCGCAATCTCTTCCATCTTCGCTTGTGGATCTTGAGAGATGGGGGTGTTAATTTCGCCGGAGATAAAGTAGGTCGATTCCAACGGCTTGAGTAGGTCGGAGAGCGCCGTGCGTTTCTTGGAGAGGATCTCCATAACGATGAGGGAGGGCAGGATACCGGAGTCCGCATAAAAGAAATCCCTGAAATAGTAATGTCCCGTCCCTTCAGTCGCAAAGAGCGCGTTCTCCTGTTTCAACCGTTG
Organism: Candidatus Poribacteria bacterium; assembly: GCA_965204355.1. Lineage (GTDB taxonomy): Bacteria > Poribacteria > WGA-4E > WGA-4E > PCPOR2b > PCPOR2b. The sequence goes on along the minus strand of OZ241983.1, from coordinate 2,946,016 downwards.
TTTCATGACGGCATGACCCACCCGCTCTACAAGGGCGATACCACCGGCGTCGGTGATCAGATCCCGTACCGCATGGGAACAGCGAGGGGCATACACTATCTTCGCGCCGAGGTTGCGTTCCAATAGGTATTGCCCGATGAGTGCGCTCATAAAGTCGCTGGAGACAAACTCGCCACGATCATCGACGGCGAAACAGCGATCGCCATCGCCATCGAACGCGAAGCCGATATCCGCCCCCTCAGCGACAACGCGCTGCTGCAGTTCTGCCCGATTTTCGGGCTGCAACGGATCGGGACCGTGGTTCGGTAGGTTGCCGTCCGGCTCCAAATACATGCCGGTTAGTTTGACGGTGGGTAGTCGTGCGTAGATCCGTTTCAGGATGGGACCGACCATGCCGTTGCCGGTATCCGCAATGACCTTCAACGGGGTCAAGGCGTCCACATCAATTAGGCTCAACACCTTCTCGGTAAAACCTTCGGTGATATTGGCTCGTCGTGCCCCTTCGGTCATTTTTCCGGTGCGCGTCGGACCCGCGAAAGCGTTAGTTTCGACGATGCGGCGTAGTTCCTGAACCGCATCGCCGCTCAAGACTTGGGGCATCCGCTCCACCATCTTGAATCCACCGTACTGCGGCGGGTTGTGCGAGGCTGTTACCATAATCCCAGCACGGTCAAGGGTCACGCAGGCGTAGTAGTATTGATCGGTGCTGACCATCCCGATGTCGAGCACATCCGCTCCGGCGTCCATCAGTCCTTGGGTCAGCGCACCGAACAGCGGTGGGCTGGAGAGCCGCATATCACGACCAACAACCACGGTATCTACCTTGAGGAGCGTGACAAAGGCGCGACCGATGGCGTAGGCAACCGCATCGGTTAACGCATCGGGATAGACACCACGAATATCATTGGCTTTGAAGATGTCGGGATTGATTTGCATGTTTCGTTCCTTTAGACACTTTCGCCCCTCGTGTACGGTAGGCGCTGTTTTCAACCCGTTCTCCACGCTTGGTAGGCGCTGTTTTCAACTGCGCCCATGCCGTGCGGGGTGAAGCCGCATCTACTAACCCCCCTAGCCCCCCTTGTCAGGGGGGAAACCATTGTCAGGGGGACTTGGGAGATGATCCTCCCACCGTTAAAGGGTGCTTGTTTTTATGTATCACGTATTACGCTTTCACATGTCGCCCCGCTGGGGCTTGTCTTTAGAAATTCGGATTTTCTATAAACATGCCGCCCCGCTGGGGCTAAAAGAACTGAGGCATAGGCAACCCCCTAAATCCCCAACCCCCCTAGCCCTCCTTCCGATTTTATCGGAATCCCGAGTATCGGGACTTGTCAGGGGGGAAAATTGGCAGGCGGCCTTTCCGTCCACGCATCACGTTTCACGGTTCATTGAACTATAGTGAATTATCAAAATATGTAGACACTTTCGCGCCCCATATTTGGTAGGCGCTGTTTTCAACTGCGCCTATGCCGGGCGGGGTGAAAAACCGCATCTACTATGGTGAATTAGACAAATAAGTGGACATTTGCCGACAACTTCGACCTTCGAGAAGTTTCTGAAGTCCCCCTGACAAGGGGGATTTAGGGGGTTGGCTGTGCCTTGAAAGTGTCCAAGTAATTCTAAAGTTCACCATAATTTACCAATGTATCAACAAAGAAAGGGAAACCATGTCAGTTGAAATCGTTAAACCTCGGATTCGAGGCTTTATCTGCACAAATGCCCACCCGGTCGGGTGTCGTCAAAATGTACAAGACCAAGTAAATTACATCAAAGCAAATACCACAACCAAACAGACCGATCTCAATGCCCTCGTGGTCGGCGCATCCACCGGATACGGACTCGCCTCCCGTATCGCGCTCACCTGGGCATACGCCGCAAAATCGCTCGGGATCTTCTATGAGCGTCCAGCGTCCGGAAAACGGACCGCCACAGCGGGTTACTATAACTCCGCCGGTTTCCATCAACTCGCGGCACAGGACGGTTTCTCCGCCGACAGTATCAACGGCGATGCCTTCTCCGATGAGGTCAAAGGTGAGGCGATCAATCGCATCAAAGGGGGTATGGGCAAGATTGACATGCTCGTCTACAGCATCGCGGCACCACGACGAATCCATCCACGCACCGGTGCAGAACATAACTCCGTTTTGAAGCCGATCGGTCAGTCCTACACCAGCCAGACGATAGACCTGAATCAAGAGGTGGTCACCGATGTTACCCTCGAAGCGGCGTCCGAACAGGAGATCAGCGATACCGTCGCCGTGATGGGCGGCGAAGATCTGGAATTTTGGGTGGACGCGCTGCTTGCCGAAGACCTACTCGCGCAAGGTGCGACGGTGGTAACATACTCCTATATCGGACCTGAACTCACATGGGCAATCTATCGTGACGGCACAATCGGCAAAGCGAAGGAGGATCTGGAGGCCCGCGTCAATAAATTGGACCAAACCCTCGCCGACAGACTCGGCGGAAATGTCTACCTCTCCATCAACAAAGCGATCGTTTCGCAGGCGTCAATGGCGATTCCGGTTGTCCCACTTTACATGAGTATCCTCAACCAGATAATGGATGCGAAAGGGACCAACGAGGATCCGATCGCGCAGATGGGACGGCTTTTCACAGAGCACTTGGGTCCCGGACTATCCCCGACGCTCGACGCTGAACGCCGCATCCGACTGGACGACCGAGAACAGCGCGCCGATGTGACCGCTGAAATTATAGAGCGGTGGGGAGAAATTAATACGGATAATTTCCGGGACATCTCCAACTACGATGATCTACAGCACACCTTCCGTAAACTGTTCGGGTTTGACGTCGATGGTGTCGATTACGACGAAGCGGTCGAGGTTGAAGTCAACATACCGTAGTTGGTGTATTGGTTCACTACCGCATTGCCCCCATGCCCGGTAGAGGCGGTTTCTAACCGCACCACAGCAGCGCAGTTGGAAATCTTGGTCACGATTTATGCCGTTCCGAGCATCCACGAGAATCGGGATCGGACAGCGCCTACTAAGCTAACGCAAGTTGCTAGTGTTTTGGTTCTTGGGTCGGCTTGGTATCCGTGTTGAATTAAGAGATCGTCACAAAGTGTATAAAATGCTACGATGTGCAAGTCCATGGAATTCTCCTGTTTATGAGTTTTGTTTGGCTAACAAATACTCTAACGGAAATTCCATGGATATTCAACTAGCAGCTTGCGTTATATTAAGGACCTGATTGCACCTTGCAATCGAAATCAATGAAAAAGGGGTTAATATGGAAACGTTGGCGGTCAATCGAACTAAGGAGGAAGAAAGAATCACCAAGCCTAATCTGTCTGTACTGATATTATTGCTATTCTTGGCACTGCTGTCAGTTGGATGCGCTAGTCGTGAAGGACTGTTCTTTCAGCTTGACGGTGGAATAGCAGCAGTCCGTTCCAATCATGAATGGACTCGTTGGTCTACATCAGGAAAGCTCATTGAGAGGGAGAAAATTACCGTTATTGAGCCAGCACCATTAGTCGGTGTCAAACTTGGTCTCGGAATTACTGATCGAGTGATTATTTCACTTCCAATTCAATACATCAAACTCGAAAGCAACGCACTCCTTTTAAGCGGAATAGGGGGCACGTTTTTTCACAAAAAGAATGTTCCTTCCTTCTTTGTTGAAACAGATTTTCTCAGCCCCGTTAACATCCCCCTCGGGGATGATACAGGTACATGGGGCTCTTTTGCAATCGGGTATGAATTCAAGAAACACTTGGCCATACGAGTGAATTTTTGTGTCGGGAACCCTGAATATTACGTTCCCCATAGGTTCTCCCCTCTTGATTCCGGCTGGGACTATAGAGTAGAAGACGATGCAAAAGCGAATGTGTCTCTTGGAATTACGATTAGCCTGCTTGGGTATTAGGGTACTCCAGCCTTACGCCCATGGTGGTATTCAACTAGCAACTTGCGTTAAGCTAGGGATTGGACGGCGCAGTTGGAAACACCGCCTACCAAACGTGCGTAAGTCATAGCGGACATTAAAGCTTGGGATTTTCCTGATGCCGCTGCCGGTCACGCTGCGTCTTTTTCTCGATCGATTTCCGAAAGGCGTCTTCTAGGTCCACCCCTGTTTGGTTCGCCAAACAGATTAGTACAAACAGCACGTCTGCCATCTCTTCGGCGAGATCTACCTCTTTATCGGATTCCTTGAAACTCTGATCCCCGTACTGGCGCGCCATGACGCGAGCCATCTCTCCGACCTCTTCCATCAGGATAGCGGTATTCGTCAATTCGGAAAAATAGCGGACCCCAACAGTTTTAATCCATTCATCGACTAATTTTTGGCAGTTTTCGATTGTGTATTCCATGCTTCGCTCCATCTACTAGTTGCATGTTCCTTCGCTTTCTATTTCACATGCCGCCCCGCTAGGGCTTTACTGGTTGTGCCGTGTGCTATGTGCTATAAACATGTCGCCCCGCTGGGGCTAAAAGATTTGCTTTCCTGTGTGTCCACGTGGAAGTCGGGGCAGGATGCCCCTCCCACAAATGATGTTCGGATCATTAGTTCATTGGTTTGATACCCTGCATACATTGCGCTCCGCATGAGCTTTAAGAAATTATAGTGAACAATATAAATATGTAGACGTTCACCAATAGTGCCCCTTATCGAAGCCTTATGAAGTCCCCCCGACAAGTTTCCCCCCTGACAAGGGGGGCTAGGGGGGTTAGGGGATTGGTTGTGTGTCGAAAGTGTATAAGTAATTCTAAAGTTCACCATAAACGGGTAACTCTATATTTTTCCCTAGACCCGGTAGGTAGGCGCTGTTTGTAACTGCGCCTATGCCGTGCGGTTTCTCCCCGCACCTACCGGTGTGATAGCCCGGATTTTCCCCTCGCCGGTACAGCCCTTCTATAGACATACCGCTCCTCTGGAGCGAAAGTCAGATGAGCTTCGTCTTACGCATTACGTTTTAGCCATCATAACACGCACATATCGGCGCGTCAATAGCTTTTCAACTTGACGGGAGAAAGCAAGATACACTATACTCAAATGCCCGGAGGCTACTATTTATGCACAAGGAATTATTTGATGAACTCGTTCAAGTTGTCGCCGCGCTGCGAGGGGAAAACGGCTGCCCGTGGGACAAAGCACAGACGCACGAAACGCTGAAGACGGACCTGATCGAAGAGACGTACGAGGTGATCGAGGCAATTGACGCGAAAGCGCCGGAGAAGATACAGGAAGAGCTCGGCGATCTCCTCTTGCAGGTTGTGCTCAACGCACAAATTGCAAAAGATCAAGACGATTTCAGCATCAACGAAGTGGTGCGCTCTATAACGGATAAACTGATCCGGCGCCACCCGCATGTCTTCGGAGATGTTGATGCCAAAGACACCGAAACCGTGCTTCAGAACTGGGAGGCGATCAAGCGGAGTGAGGCGGGTTATGAAGATCGAAAATCGGTACTGGATGGGGTGCCAGAATCCCTGCCGAGTCTGTTGCGGGCACAGAAGATTCAGAACAGAGCGGCTCGCGTCGGGTTTGACTGGGACACCGTCGCGGATGTGCTTCCGAAATTAGAGGAAGAGATTGAGGAGGTCAAAGCGAGTGTGAAGAAGGGCGATACGGAGGAGATCGAGATGGAGATTGGAGATCTCCTGTTCTCAGTGGTGAACCTATGCCGTTTTTTAGACCTACAGGCGGAGGAGGCGTTGCGCCAATCGGTTCGCAAGTTTACCGACCGCTTCCAAAAAATGGAGGAGACACTTGAAGGTCGCGGCAAAACTTTCAAAGACTACGATCTGGCAGGTTTAGATCTTATTTGGGAAGAAGCAAAAGGGAAGGAAAAACAGTAACATGGCACGCAAACGCGTTTTGATTACAGGCGCAGCAGGATTCATTGGCAGCTACATTCGGCAAAATTACGGTGATCGGTACATCATGCGACTGGCAGATATCGCCAACATTGAAGATCCGGGGGGGCATGAGGTGATGACAGCGGACATCGCTGACCTCGACCAGATGCAGCGCGCCTGCGAAGGGATGGACACGGTTGTTCATCTTGCCGCAGATCGCAGCCCAGCGGCGGATTTCTACGAGACCCTGCTATCGCTGAACATCATCGGCACATATAACGTATTCCAAGCGGCGAAAGACCAAGGCTGTGAGCGCGTCGTTTTTGCAAGCAGTATCAACGCAATGTTAGCCTATCCGCCGGACCTCTCCGTCACTTGGGATATGCCGGTCAACCCCCCGAACGTCTACGGCGTGACCAAGTGTTTTGGCGAGGCGTTGGGGCAGTGTTTCGCACATGACGGGCTCTCCTCAATCGCAATCCGAATCGGCGGAATCAAGCGAGAAGGTGAACCGGCTCGAAATCAAGGCGATATGGGACAGGGCTGGATCAGCCAACGCGATCTGGCGCAACTGATCGGGTGCTGTATTGATGTTGAAGGGGTGGACTTCGCAATCGTGCACGGGCAAAGCCGACATAAAACCCCACGACTCGACATCTCGCACACCTGCGAAATCCTCGGCTACGAACCGCAGGATGGCACAATCTAAAGTAGTAGGCACACGTTGCTTTGAATCCCGATTTATCGGGGCCGTGTGCCGTCCCCTAGGCTGGGTGTAGGGAACAACGATCGTTGTTCCCTACGAAATGTCCAGCCGGACGTAGAAGCCGAATTTTGCATATTCTCGTTTTCACACTGAAGCCTGTAGGTCGAATTTCCATACTCGACGATCGGTTGTCTTCTCGTTGTCTCACTTTCACGCCGAGACTCGACGATCTACTTTTTATGCAGATGCACGCTGCCGCCAAAGGTACGCAGTTTTAGCTGCGGTCCCCCGCCGTTAATCGCACCCTGTAGTCTGTTTTTTCTTACCTTGCCCTGCACAACAGCTGCAACGGGAACATCGGTAGATACACGACCGCCGGTGGTCCGAGCATCTACATCAACCGCGATATCCTCAACGAGGTAGGCAGTTACGTTTCCACCCAACGTTTCCAACGAGCAATCCCCTTTAGGTTGGCGAGAAATATACGCTTTGACAGAACCGCCGGAGGTCTTCGCGTGGATAGTGCCCATCACTTCTTCAACTGTAATGTTACCACCAGAGGTTTTGGCGTTGACACTACCGGTTGCCCTATTGATACGAATCGATCCGCCGGAGGTTTTGGCTTCGACAGCTCCCTCCACGTTTCCAATAGTAATCCCACCGCCGGAGGTCTTGATATCAGCATCGCCTTGCGTTTCTTCTACTTTGATGCTGCCGCCCGCTGTCCGCCCCCAAACGGGCCCTTTGATTCTTCCGATCCGGAGACCACCGCCCGCTGTCTGGATGCGAACCTCACCTTCCAGATCCTCAACGGAGATACCTCCGCCTAAAGTTTTCAGATCAACGTTGTATCGTTGTGGCACGGTAATCAAGAATTTAATCCGCAGTCGGTTTCTTTCCCGATTCCATCGCCGAGTAACTGTCCCATCGTGTTTCGCTCTGATTGTAACTCCATCGTCACTATGATCAAAGGTGATTACGAAGTCTTCAAGGACTTCTTGAACGCTCCATTTGCCGTTTCTTCTGACTTTCCTTTCAATCTTTACATCAACATAGTCGCGATCTGCTGTACGGACCTCAATCGCACCTCTGTCCGACTCGATCGTCAAGCGACCGCCGGGAGTCACCTGAAACGATTTCTCGACGCGATTCTCAACAGCAGCGTCAGCAATAGCCGCCCCAGCAAATAGCAAGCTTTGTAAAATCGGTACGATCCGAAATCTACCAAATCCTATCCTCATGATAACCTCCTAAAATTATCTTTATGGTGAATTATCAAAATATGTAGACACTTTCGCTCCCCATATTTGGTAGGCGCTGTTTCTAACTGCGCCGGTACTGAGTGTTTAAGTAATTCTAAAATCTACCATAGTTAATGTTTCAGGCATCCCGTTTCTTCATCAGGGTTTCCTAACCTACGAGTTTTCATGTTTCAAGGTTCTTGCCGTTTCAAACGAATTGATCCATTCGTGCTCCGCAGTTTGACAACCGCCTCGCCCCCACCGCCAACTTCGCCTTTAAGCTGACTCTTAATTTTCCCAACAACCGGGAGAGGAAAATCGGAATGTACACGCCCCCGTCTCGCTTCGGCGTCAAGCTGCCCGGCAAAATCAGCGGGAAGTATTAAACCGATGGAACCGTTGGTCGTCAACGCAGCCATAGAACCAACACAATCGTCCACCTTCACCACTATCGAACCATTGGTCGTCGAGAATTCAGCCTCCTCGGTCAGCAGACCGATTTCGGCTTTAATCGAGCTGTTGGTAGTGCGAGCACGAATCGGTCCCGTTTCTCCCTCCAATTCCAAGGCACCATTCACAGTCGTCACATCAATCGCCCCACTGATTCTACTTACCTCGATTTTACTATTAACAGTGCGAAGATTCACATCGACCACCCGCGGCGTCTCAATCGCATAACGCACCGAGAGGTTGACACCTTTGGGTGGAGGCGGATGATCCGTGAAAATCCGAAGCTCATCCCCAATCTGTTCCGCGTAGATCTCGACCTGTTCAGCAAATTCCGCTGCAGCAGCACTTCTCCCCCGAACCTGCTTCCACGCACGGACAGTCACCTCATCTCGGTCTGAGCCTTCAAGCGTGATCCGTCCGTTGGCAGTTTGTGCATCAATTTTGGTGATGCCGGTGCCCTTAAACACATCCAGTTGCTGCTTAATCCGCCGTTTTTCGACCACTTCCTCGCCATCAATGTCAACAATATCCGAGACGGAATCAACAGCGTCAGAGACAGACGACTTCACCTGATCAACTACATCGTCGACAACTTTTTTCACATTTGGCAACCGCACCGATTTTATTGCATTCCCCACCTCAACTTCAATCTCTCGCCCTACTTCCTGAAAGACCTCCGTCATCTCCTGCACGAAATCTTTCTCCTGTTTGGATTTTTCACCGTTAGTACCGGTCTCTTCCTCTGGTGCCGCAGCTTCATCGAGGGCGCGTAACAGCATCTCCGCCTCTTCTGCGTTGATTTTCCCCTCGGCAAGCATTTTAAGCACTTCACGTCTCTCTTCGTTCATTGTTGTCTCCCTCTCAATTGATTTATCAATTCAGTCGCCTCCGCTGCGGAGATTTCCCCATCATTGAGGCGCTTGAGGATGGCACGGCGTTGATCTGCCATCTCATCGGGATCGGGTGCGGGTGATTCCGCATCGACCTCATAGCCAAGCTCCTGAATGACAGCATTCAACCGACTACGCACGGTTGGATAGGAGATCTCAAGTTCGCGTTCCATCTCTCTGATATTGCCCCGATTTTTGACGAAGATCTCAATGAAATCGAGACTTTCCTGTGATAGACGACAGAAGCGACAGGTCGAATACTCACTTTCGATTCGAGTGTGACAAGAACGGCAGTGCAGATTTGTTATAGTCAGTTCACCACCACATGTTGGACACGCCTCTAATACCTTTCGCAAAATGATTTGGCTCCTTTATAGTGTGATTTCCCGTATCGACAATAACAATATAACATTTTATTATCAATATATCAATATATTTTTGATATTTATAACATAATTTATCAATTTAACTTAATAAATGAAAATCGTAATGCAAAATATGTAATACTACGAATCATTTTCGCATGGACTGAGGAAAATGTCTGTAACGTGGAAATTGGATTGAACGGAAACTGTAAGACGTGGCACCAGTGCATCAAGGGAGCATAGGGGCGAGAAAGGCAATGGGAGAGAAGGAGGCGGGAAAACGGTCGAGATCCGGTTATCAGATCCAGCTATATACCGCTGAACGTAGCACAAGACTCATGATGGGCCAAAAACAGCCGATCAACGCTTCACCGAGTACCAAACCGACAAAGAGGGGCATCCCACGGCGATAAGCCTTGATACCGCCATGCTTGAGCAACACCCATTTTGCGGCCATCCCGATCAGCAGGGGGAACCACACCAGGTTCATCGTACCGGGGGCGACGCCGACAATGTAGCCAGCAGGGTGAAGCGGACACCAGACAAATCGGGCCCGCAGAAACATAATGCCCATATTCATCAGAAACCCTAAGCCGAGAACTATCATCGCCAACCAATCCGTAGGTTTCGGATTAATTAGCCATGAGGAGAGGAAATTGTACGCCTCGGCACCGCCTGAGTGGATCTGCTCGGAACCTGCCGCAACGCCCTCTTTGTAGATCGTATAGGGATAGATGATGAGGGCGGATTCAATCCCCACGATGCTGGCGATAATTAGCACAATGAGCATTGTGCGGTTTCTGATGCCGGTGCGCTCTGCCAGTTTGAAGGCTTCCATCTGATCGGGCATCGGGTGCGTCCGAAACGATGCGTAGCTGGCTCCACTCAACCAATTTAGTAGAGAAAGCATCGTCAGATTCCCCGCCCGGAGACGGCGCGTACCGAATATGGAGATTGTCATGTATTGAGGGGTAACATAGCCGACCGCCTGAATGGGAGGTCCCAACTCCGCCCGCATCCGCGTCAATCCGACAATAATTATCAGGTAGATGGAGATAAAGATAATACATCCCCAGATCGACATACCACTTTTTACACAGAAAGCCATCAACACCAAGAGGCAAATCGCTAATACGATGACTGTCGCACGGTAAGAGAGTGGTTCGTCCGCTTCATCTTCGCGGTCTGGGCGAAAAACGCGGGAGATAACCATTGAGAAATGCCTTCTACCGCTCCAGCAGGTGATGAGCAGCAGGGCAAACAGCGCACCGGTGCCCTGTTCACCGAAGAAGGGGTAGCCCGGCAGGTGCATGATCCCCATCATGCTCCCGTATAGCAGCTGCATCTTGCCGAACAGATAGAAGAACGCACAGGAGAAGGAGAGGTCTAAGGGTAGGATAAAACCGAGCCCAATCATGTAGGGGTGAAGTCGTAACGGCATACTCCCCAGTGCACTCCACGGCTTCTGTGTGAAGTAGATATTGAGATCGTATTGCTTGACAGGAATTGAAGGCAATGCAGGGAAGAAATATTGCAGCCCGTTGAGTATGTTGATTCCCGCGGCAATCCCAAACCCCATCCAGAGCAGACGATTCTTGAAGATTGCTCCATTGTCCGCCGTGATTTCGAGTGGGATCTGGATCACGGGGTATGCCAGTTTTTCGTGCACCACCCACTGCCGCCTGATAAGAGAGGTCAGACACAGAAAAATCAGCATCAGCGAAAAGATGACAACCGACCACGATAGGATAGGGGTGATCCAGTATCGATAGTAACCATCTCTGAAGAAATCGACCTCTCCCTCAAAGAAGTCAGTAACAGCGCGGAAGTCTGAGACAACCAGCCACGGCGGTAGGTGACGGAATAGCAGCGCCTCCCAATCATTTTCAGGGGTGGCAAAACGGAAGGCATAGGGAATCAACCCCATCAGTCGAGGCATACAGTCGTGGCCAGAAAAGGCGCTCCCCACAGCGAGCATCCCATAGATGACCAGCAGATCTTGTCGGCTGAGTGCCGCACTCGGAGCGATTTGACGGACAATGATGTTTAGCCCCGTAATTACGAGGAGGGCAAACATGACGTTGACCGACAACGTAACAATTGTCAGATGCGCGGTATGCCACAACATCTCGATGTAGGCGATCCAGTAGCTGTTGGCAATAATCAGCACCACACCAATGAGCACTGCACGCTTACTAATTGTGGTAGAAGGTTCTTGTCTGAGCATCTTGCGGCCCGTCAGAGTGGGTCAATAAATGGGCGAGGACAATCAAGTCCCTTATTTCGTCCGGATAATTGGTCGGACAAACTTCGTAGCTTGGCATTTATAGTGGGTCTTAGAATTGATGAGACACGCCAAACCGGTGCGGTTAAAAACCGCACCTACCGTCTCCCGTCTGGTAGGCACTGTTTCCAACTGTGCCTATGCCGTGCGGTTAAAAACCGCACCCACCGTTCTCCTCGTCCCGTAGTCACGGGATCCCGATAAATCGGGATTTGGTAGGCACTGTTTCCAACTGTGCCTACGCCGTGCGGTTAAAAACCGCACCCACCGTTCTCCCATTTGGTAGGCACTGTTTCTCCCGACCTGTCGGGATCCCGATTTTTCGGGACGTGCCTATGCCGTACGGTTAAAAACCGCACCTACCAAGCGCGAAAGTGTTTATCTGTTTTTAGAATTCACTATACATAAAAAATGGGAGCATGGGCATAGAATTCTATCTGATAGCCCGATGCTCCCATCGTTCGAGAAGAATTAGTTGTATGGCGCGCAAGCAACATCGCGCTTTGCACAGGGTATCTTGCACGCCAGATGAACTACAGGATCTACTTCAAGATCAGCATCTTCCGTGTTGCTGAAAAGTCAGTGGTCTGTAAACTATAGAAATAGACACCTGAAGCAACCTGCTCTCCCATGTTGTTACGACCGTCCCAATACGCCGCTGTCGAACGGGTCATATAGAAACCGCGTGACTTGAAACCGAGGTCTATCGTACGCACAATACTACCTGACATATCGTAAATCTGAAGAGCAACATCTGCCGACTTCTCAAGTTGATACGGTATCCATGTCTCAGGGTTGAACGGATTGGGGAAGTTCTGTCCCAATATCGTCGCTGATGGATGCACATCACCAACGGTCAACGGTAGACTCAGGTACGCTTTCCGAAGGTCCTCAACACCAACCCTATGCGTAAACGGACCTGAAACGATATTGTCCCATTGGTCTATCAACGTAACCTCTAACGTATCGCCTGCTTCGATGACACTCTGTCGGGAGAGGTCTGCCCAGACCGCGTTAAACTCCTTGTGGTCACTGGAGAGTTGCCGTGTTGCAATTTCACCGGTACGGTGATTCGTTGCTACGACTGTGTAGGAGACACCCGCTTCAGTCTCCAGTAGATCGCCACTGAGGACAAATGCCCACGCTGTACTCGGTAGTTGGATACCCGGCGCAGCGGCTGCGTCTGCTGCGGTGTTGTTCCACGCTGTCCCGGTAAAGGTGACCATGCCACCATCGGGGACGTTGACGATGTAACCCTGACCGCCTTCAATAGCAAATCCATCGCCTTCTTGGTCTGCGGTGAAGCCGACGAATGCCTGTCTCGCTGTGTCAAGCTGAATCACGACGGTTGCACCAACCATGTCAGCAAACGAACTTGCGGTGTAGGGTTCTGCTGGCATCAGTGGTAAGGAGATCATATTCAGACCGGAGGCCAATGCCATCTCAAACATATGCGTAGGCCCCACAGGAGGTTCCGGTTCCACAGGAGGCTCAGGCTCCATGGGAGGTTCAGTTACGGGAGGCATCTCAATAACCGGCATAACAGTTACGGTTGCGGTAGGCTCTGTCCAACCAAAAGTAGCTCCTACATCACCAACGCCAGCGATACCGGGGTGCGCCATAATGGGGTCGGCAGTTGGTGCGCGTTCGCCGCCTTCAAATGGGGGTCCCGGAACATGCGTTGTCAACTCGTTGTTCTCCTCTGTACCCGCGTCATAGGATATTAGATCCATTGTAAACGAGCGTGGATGACCATCTTCGTCGAAGAGTGATAAACTGTTACCCAAAACAATACCATCGTTAGTTTGCACGAGCATCGTTGCCAACGAGAGATACCCCATATCAGCACTAGCGCTGACGGTCGTCATGACGGACCCACCGCTGGGGAACACCAATCCGTCAGGGGCACCCATCGGAACGACACTGCCGACTGCGTCTGAACCCATAGCCAATTCAGCGAGCGGACCATTGTTACCAGTTTCTGCCAATATGCCAAGTTGCATACTGGCTAATTCACCCGATGCGCCAATTGAAAATCCGTGACCGTGCGTTATAAAGATCGGCGGTGAAAAGATCTGACCACCTTGGGTAGGAGCACCCATAGTGAGGTTTGTTAACGTTACCTTAAACTCCACAGCCTCGGGCATCTCTGGCATTTCAGGCATCTCTGGCATTTCAGGTGTTTCCGGTGTTTCTGGCTCTGTAGGTGTCTCTGGCTCTGTAGGTGTTTCAGTCGCAGGTCCGGTAACCGTACCACCTTCGACTGTCACAGCTATCGCCGTTGCCGTTGGATCAGAAACAACGGCTGCCAGCCCGATTTCGGAGTTTTTAGCTTCAACCACTGTAAAGGTGACTGTGGCAAGTGTGCCATCCCCATCTGCCGTAGCACCGATAGCGGTTGCGCCGATCCCTACACTCGTATCCGTGGCAGGCACCGGAGCGACAAACGCACCGGCAGGGAGGTAATCTCCGTTTGTAATACTAGCATCTGAAAGTGCGGTTGGATCGAATGTCACGGTTACTTGATAGCCAGCGACATTCATTCCACCCGCGATACTGATATTAAGGGTCAACTGCTCTCCAGCGGCTGGGGATTCAATTGTGGCTGGATCTATCGAAACTGTTTGACCATAGGTCACGCCTTGAGCTGCGAGCAACGTAAATACAGCTACAATGGCAAAGAACGTGTTCGGGTTCGCAATCTGACGTTTCATCAGATAACTCCTTTCATCCCTGTAAATTACTGATTGTGTTATAGATTGCTAGGTATGGCAATACTATATTCTAAAATAAGACATTACATAGTCCGTTCAGCGAACGAAGTAATTATAAAGGATTTTCTATGTTTCAGCAAGGTTTTTTCTGAGAAAAAGAGATACCAGACGACAATTACACTCAATAAACGGTACTGTTTTCTGCTCTGTGAACGGATTGATGGAAAATTTTCGTATACCATTCCGGAGCGATCATTCCACTTTCCCCCAAATTAATCTCGCTTTATCACGTTTTACTCCCCGCATCTTCCTTCATTCGATGAATCAACGTCCGGTTCATCTTATCGCGGATCTCTTCGATTCTTTCCGGTGTCCATTCGTAGAACCCCTCTCCCGACTTAACGCCGAGTTTGTTATCTTCGACCATTTCACGAAGCAAAGGGTTAATCTCGGACGAACTGTTGAGGTCTTTGTAGAGTTCCTCAAACGCTGCGAGAACGAGATCCCATCCCGCCAGCTCAAACACTTGAAACGGTCCTGCGACGCTTAAACGGCGTCCGAAGCTGTTGCGGACCACCAGATCGACATCTTCAGCGGTCGCAATACCACGTTCAACGATAGAGAACGCTTCGCGGATTACAGCAGCTTGCAATCGAGGCCCCACAAAGCCGGGCACCTCCTTCTGGATAATTGCTGGCGTCTTTCCGATTTTCACCATCAGATCATACGCTACCTGCAACGTTTCATCCGACGTTTTAGGGCTGCGGATCAGTTCAACAAGCGGGATGAGATAGGGTGGATTGAAATAGTGGGTGTTCAGAATCTTATCTTGTCGCTGGGTAAACGCGCCAATCTGCGAGGGCATCTGTGCCGTCGTGTTACTTGCCAGAATCGTGTGCGGTGGGCAGATCTGATCGAGTTGTCGGAAAACCTCCTGCTTGAGGGGCAGATTTTCGATTACCGCTTCAATGACAAAATCCGCGTCTTTCCCAACAGTTTCAAGTTGGTCCGACCCGTGGATCCGATTGAGCGTCTCATCAATCTGATCCGGTCTGGCGAGGCCGTTTTCAACAAAAAGGTAAAGGTTATCTCGTATCCGCTCTATTCCGGCGTCAACCTGTTCTTGGCTCACATCGTGCAGGTGAACCTGATACCCGGCAAACGCAAATTCTTGGGCGATTCCATGCCCCATCAAACCCGCCCCAATAACAGCGATCTGTTGAATATCGTCAAGTGTCATAAAACTCCTTTCTCATTTCATCTATGGTGCACTTTAGAATTACTTGAACACTCTGTACCAGCGAGGATGGGAAAATCCGGACTATCACCCCGGTAGGTGCGGTTACAAACCGCACCGCATCTCCCGATTCTCGGGATTCTCGATGCAATCGGAACCGACGAGTCCCCGATTGTATCGGGACAGGCGGGACAGGACACGGGGAGCGAAAGTGTCTACATATTTTGATAATTCACCATAAATGAACTAATGAGCCAACATACCCACCCTGCACGTTTGGGATTAAAAGCAATAGCCGGTTTGCACAGTGTTGGGCGATCTCTTATCTTTCCGTAAGCGAAATTCGCTCCCATTCCAAAACAGTTTTAAGCCTAGATTACTCGTGGCACCTAAATCAGTCAGATAGAGTGTCAGTTCATAACCTTATCCCCAACCTTCACAGTATTTTGTGTGCGGCGATGCCTACTTAGATTCGGCATTGCCATTCGCCATCCACGAGTTTTCCAAACCGTTTTGACTGTGTTTTGGATTGGCGATGGAGGTTTGGCACAGAAATTGATGGACGCCCATAGGAAATTGTCTCTATTGGATTTGTCCACAATAGATAGTAGCTTGGGTCAGCTTACAACTGAAAAAGCCCCAAAGCAACGGGGCTGTTCCGGGGTATAAAGGCATTTAATGTTTAAGAACAATATCTATTCTACCACACGACATCCTACAAAGTCGAGAAGGTGCTCTGGTTATTATCTGTTTCTCTGCATCACCGTATAGCAAAGATGATCGCGGCCCTATAATTATCCTGCCATTTCAAAAAGGAGGAGTATCCCATGAAAAAGAGACTTTTTCCTAAACTCAGCCTTCTATTCGTCTTTGTTCTGTTTCTACAGAACGGCTTTGCCCAAGACTACACCCGATGGGGATTACCCAACGGTGCCAAAGCGCGTCTCAGTAAAGGCACACAACACGATATTGTGTATTCACCAGATGGCACTCAGATAGCGATCGGAAGTAGCATCGGTATTTGGCTCTATGATGCACACACCGGAGTGGAACTTGCCTTGCTGACGGGGCATACGGGGATTGTTTTGTCAGTTGCGTATTCACCGGATGGACGTACGCTCGCCGGTGGAGGTGGATGGAGAGATGGTACGATTCGGTTGTGGGATGCTGCCACGGGTAGACACAAACACATCCTTGAAGGGCATATAGAGGGTGTTACCTCCATGGCGTTCTCCCCCGATGGAAACACGCTTGCCAGTGGGAATTATAAAGAGATTTGGTTATGGGATGTCACCACCGGTGAACATAAGCAGACCCTTAAGGGACATGCGGCCGGAGTCGAATCCCTAGCGTTTTCCCCGGACGGGGGCACACTTGCCAGTGGAAGTAACGACAACACAATTCGGTTGTGGGACATCGCCACAGGAAAGCATAAGCACACTCTTGAGGGACACACAGATTGGGTGCTCTCTGTAGCATTCTCCCCCGATGGACTTACGCTTTTCAGTGGAGGTGGATGGTGGGATAACACGATCCGGCTGTGGGATGCTGTCACCGGCGAACATAAGCAAACCCTGGAGGGACATGCAGGTCCTGTCAATTCCCTAGTATACTCCTCGACTGATGGTACGCTTGCCAGTGGAAGCCAAGATGGAACAGCCCTGCTGTGGGAAGTTACACCTATCCTAGACCCAACAGATATCAATCAGGATGGAGTTACCAACACCCAAGATCTGGAGTTGGTTGCCTCACAGTTTGGGCAATCAGGACAGAACAGTACAGATGTCAACCGAGATGGGATCGTCAATATCCTAGATTTGGTGTTGGTCGCGAGCCTGTTCGGGGAAGAATATTAATGCACCAGTGAACTTCGAGCATTAGACTCCCCACCGTTTCCGCATCTCCTCCATCGGCACCGTTTCGCCCTGCGTCCACGCATAATGTGCGATAGGGTCCTCGCCGATCCAACGTTCATCTACAGGCTCATCGGCGCGTTGATAGCGCGTGTCGGTGCTGAGACGAAAACGACTGGTCATGTTGTCCAGCGACCCGTGCATAGTGAACATACCGAAGATCAGCACATCCCCCATCTCAAACGAACTCGTGCCCCACCGCCCACCGTAGCGATCAGCCAATTCGATTGGATCATAGGAGAACGAACCGGTCACATGGTCGCGATCAACGTCCATCTTGCCGTAAGTGTCCTTGAGGACATCAAAACGGTGGGATCCGACAAGGATTACCAACGGACCCATCTCAAGTGGCACATCGCCGAGCGGTGTCCAACAGGTGACGAGTTGTTGTGTGCCACGTCCCATATAGACGATATCGTAGTGGGCGCCGGTGAAGCCGCCCGGACCGACCACACGCAACCATTTATAATCGTAGGTGATGACAGGCGCGTCGTAGAAGCCTTCGCAAAAATTCATGATTTCCGGCGACTCGACCAGATTCAGAAACGCGGGTTCATGGGTAACCGCCTTGTTTCCACCCATAAACATGCCGCGTTTGTCTTCTGCAGGGACTCCGTCCAGAAGTGGATAGCCACGATCGAGCTGCTCATTTTCGTCCAGTTTTTCCAAGAGGAATTGGCGGGTGGCTTTGACTTTGTCTGGGTCGTGCAAGCCGCGGATCAGCAGATAACCGTCCTCTTCCAGCCGCGCCTGCAGCGCCTCTCGATCGCCGAGTAGATCGTTCGCTTCACGCAGCCAACCGAGGTATTTCCCACCCAATTCCATCTCTTTCTGATTCATTGTCAGAATCATCTCAAGCCTCCGTTTTTCTTCCTTCCAAAATCTCGCTCCACGGCTCAACAAAACAACGATCCACCCACTCCCGATACAACGCACTCAATTCCTCAACCGTATCTGGAAAATCCTCAGAGAGGTCGTTGCACTCGGTGCGATCCGTCTCCATGTCGTAAAGCTCCCAACCGCCCGGATACTTACAGACCAGTTTCCACTTCCCTTTTCGCACCGCTGCGTTGCCCTCATGCTCCCAGATAAGCACCTCTTTGGCGTTATTTTCTCCATCAAAGATAGGCGTGAGACTGGTGCCCTCCAACGGATAGATCGGAACCCCGTTATGTTCGTCGGGATAGGCTGCCCCAGAGATCTCAAGACAGGTCGCCATGATATCGGGCAGTTGACCCGGCTGATGACGGAGCGCGCCCGCCGTCTGAATCCGTTGGGGCCAATGGGCGATGAGCGGTGTCCCAATACCACCCTCATGTACCCAATGTTTATATTCCCGGAAAGGGGTGTTGGAAAGGTTCGCCCAAGGGACGCCGTAGCTTTGATATGTGGTTTCGGGTCCCGGCATCATGTCCGGATCGTTACCCCGATACACCGGTTGTCCGTCGTGTGTCGTTTCGGTCTCGATTAAGCCGTCTTTCCCTACCCGATTTGCGGGGCCTTGAAGCTCCTCCGCACACCCACCGTTATCAGCTAAGAAAAGAATCAGCGTATTCTCTAACTGCCCGGTCTCCTCCAACGCCGTCACGATTCGACCAATGCCCTGATCCATGCGATCAATTTGGGCGGCATAGACCTCCATACGCCGTTGATTCCATTCTTTGTGCTCCGCTTCCTCCCACGGCGGCTGCGTCGGATCTCGATCGGTCAACGCCCACCCTTCATCAAGGATGCCCATCTCCCGCATCCGCTGCAGCCGTTCCAAGCGGAGTTGATCCCATCCCGCCGCAAAACGCCCCTCATATCGTTCGATGTCTTCGTCATGGGCGTGGAGGGGCCAGTGGGGAGAGGTGTAGGCGACATAGGTGAAGAACGGTTGATCCGAAGCGTTGCTGGCATGATCTCGGATAAACGTAGATGCTTCATCGCTGATCGCGTCCGTCAGGAAAAAGCCTTCGGGCAGATCGGCGTGTGGAATATGCTCGTTGTCGCGGGTCAGTGTGTTCGGTTTCCAATAGTTAGCAGCACCTGTGATAATGCCGAAATAGCGATCAAAGCCGCGCTGAAGGGGCCAACTGTGTTTCGGTCCGTCCGGATCGGTATGTCGTGAGATGTGCCACTTACCGCTCATGTAGGTTCGATACCCGGCAGGTTTGAGGGCTTCAGCGATGGTGACACAGCGGTCATTCAGATCCCCGCGATACCCTTCCAACCCATCGTCCGTCATCATGTGTCCGACGCCCGTCTGGTGCGGGTGGAGCCCGGTTAGCATCGAAGCGCGCGATGGACAGCAGCGGGCGGTGTTATAGAATTGTGTGAACCGCAGTCCGCCGTTAGCCAATCGGTCCAGGTTTGGGCTATGGATCTCTCCGCCGTAACAGCCGAGATCCGAATAACCCATATCATCGTTTAGAATTAGAAGTATATTCGGCTTTCTGTTTTCACTCATATTTTTCCTCACAGGATGCTTGAAGCGCCTCAAATCGTGCCATGAATTAGATTTTTTACTTTCACGCTTAGTGTAGCAGACATCCGGGTGATGATCAAGCGAATTTTCGCAAGTTTCTAATTCCGGATTAGGGATATTTATAGTGCACTTTAGAATTAATGAGACACCCCAAACCGAACCGTATTGACCCCAAGTCCGGTAGGTGCGGTTTCTAACCGCACCGCATCGGCGCAGTTGGAAACAGCGCCTACCATACACGAGGAGCGAAAGCGTCTATCTGTTTTTAGGATTTACTATAGTTCTCCCACATTATTGTCCGAATCACAGATAAACACGGCTTGACGGATTACACGGATAAAAGACATCATCGACACCCGGTAATCCGAGTGTAAAGGGCTTGACGTTAATTTTACCTTGTGATAAACTCGACATCTGAATCGCATCGCTATCATCAATTTAATTATGGTGAACTTTAGAATTACTTGGACACGCTGTACCGGTGAGGTTTCCTAACCGAACCGTATCGGCGCAGTTAGAAACAGCGCCTACCAAGATAGAGACTGGAGGGCGCAGTTGGAAACAACGCCTACCAAACATGGGGAACGAAAGTGTCTACATATTTTGATAATTCACTATAAAAATCAATACGCCATAAACCCGTAAAAAAATCCGATGCTCACACTCGACCTTCTCCGGTATCGAATTAAAGGAGACGAGATTTACGCCCGCTATGTGAACCCGAAGAACAGAAAGTATCGTGCAATCGCAAGGGATCTCATCGAGATTTACGGCGCACACCTCAACAAAACCAGAGGATCGCTCGCTTCAGCATTAGCAGACTATGAGGCGGCTGACACCACTTACCACGTCACGCGGGGGCTGGCTAAACTGCTCGAAGACCGTTCAGAATTTACGATTCAATCCCCAATCGAGCCAGAGGTACTGCGGGAAAAAATCTTCGCCTATGGGAGCAAGCGTCACCCGGTTGTGACTAAAAGAGACCGGCTCCACCGGCATACACGCGAGAAGGTACTGGCAAAAATCGCCGACGAGTTTAAAGTTTCAGGGGATGAGGTGATGGCGGGCATGTATGCGGATTTAGAGGAGAACCGACGTCTGACGGCGTTCGATCCGCCAATCATCGAGTGGTTGCTGGACCGGTATAACGTGGCACTCGCACAAGCGATGCTCTACCGCGCCAGCGAAATGACCATCCGAATTTATCGCAACATCCCGACGAAATACAGGTTGGTGTTCCAGTTCATCAAGTTTTTTAAGTTGATGCACGTCGTCTCCGGGAACAACGCCGCCGGCTACCAAATCGTCCTTGATGGTCCCGCATCGATGTTCCGGTTGTCACAGAAATATGGGATTCAGATGGCGCTGTTTCTACCCGCGCTGTTGCATTGCGACCGTTGGTGGCTGGACGCAACAATTGTCATGAGCAGAAACGACCATCTCCGATTTGAGCTCAACGACGACTTGGGGCTACAATCCCACTATCGTGACCCGGACGAGTTCGACAGCGAACTGGAGCGGCATTTCGCAACACAGTTTGATAAAATCGATACGGAGTGGACGCTTGAGCGTGAGACGGACATCATCGACCTGAAAGACACCGTGATGATTCCAGACTTCGCCTTTGCACATCCCGATGGGCGGCGGGCGTTGATGGAAATTGTCGGTTTCTGGACGCCGGATTACCTCCAGAAAAAGTTGTGGAAACTGAAACGGGTAGCAATGCCCAACATGATTATCGCTGTGTCGGACCAACTGAACTGTTCGACCGAAGACTTTCGAGACATCCCCGGCGAAGTGCTCTTTTTCAAAACACGGATTAAGCCCAAAGACGTGTTAGAGAAGGTCGAGGCATGTGCGATTGTGGAGCAGGAACGTGATGCGTGATGCGTACACGATTAGAAGTTCATTTGTGCATTAGTTCATTTAACCGCTGACACCCAGACGTCTTGTTATGCTGGGGCTTTGAGCGGTTACTTGCGTTAAAAAAGCAACAAGAGGAAACCTGAAAAATGGCTTTTACTGTAGAAGATTATCGTGACTTGGTTCAACTGCTGTCTGAGCGTCCAGAGTGGCGATCGGAGTTACGGCAGCTGCTGCTTTCCGATGAATTGCTAGCCTTACCAGAAATTGTCAGAGGATTGGCAGAAGCACATCAGCGCGCCGAAGAACGACTCGCTAATGTTGAAGAACAACTATCTGAGATAAAAACCGCAATGCAACACCTGACTGAACAGGTAGCAGGATTGACTCGAGAGGTAAGAGAACTGACCGAGAACCAACAGCGGATAGATAACACAGTCAGCAGGTTAAAGGGTGAATCCCTAGAGTGGTCCTATCGCAACAAAATCTATGGGTATTTCGGATACCTCATGCGCCGGCTGAAGGTTGTCGATCTGTCCACAATCGATGAAGCGTTAGAGACAACCCTCACATCTGGGGAATTTCGTGACGTTTTTCGTTTGGACCTCTTAGCTACCGGGCAGTTGCGGGAGTCTCCAGGGGGACCTGAGGTCTGGCTGGCAATAGAAATTTCATCGGTGGTGGATAGCTACGATGTGGATCGGGCTTGGCGACGGGCGAGTCTGATTCGGCGGGTAGGACCGTTTGTTTTACCTGTTGCCGCTGGAGACCGGGCGACATCGGGAGCAGAGACCGCTGCCCGCAATCAAAATGTAGTCCTGATGACAGATGGACAGGCACAATTCTGGGACGCAGCTATATCAACATGGATCAATTCTTCGTAAAAATAGAGACACAGAAACCGAGTTTTTGCCAAAAACTCGGTTTCTCCGAATATGGAAAGAGAGGGAAAACAGAATGAACCCACCCAACTCCAAACAGACCGAAACGATAACACTGGACGGAAAGGAAGTCGCCTTCACCGAGGGGGAAACCATCTACGAAATCGCAGAACGGCATCGGAAGGAGATCCCGACGCTCTGCTACGACCCCCGTCTCGAAGCCTTCGGTGGATGCCGGCTTTGCGTCGTGGAAGTGGAAGGCTCCCGAAACCCGGTTGCGTCCTGCACGACACAGGCAACGTCCGGTATGGTTGTCCGGACGAGGACCGATGAGATTGAGAAGTATCGCAAGACCCTGCTGGAGATGGTGGCATCCGAGAACCGCGAACTCGATGTCTATTCGCTCCGCGGCTATGCGTCACAAGAACTGACAACCCTCGTCAACCGTTACGAAGCGCGTACCGGACGATTTATCGGGGCACAGTCAGGCACGAGCAATACCGACGACAAGAATCCATTTATCCTGCGCGACTACGATCTCTGCATCTCCTGCTACCGGTGCGTCCGCGTCTGCGCCGAGCAAGAAGGAGATTACGCCATTAGCGTGATGAATCGCGGCTTCCACACGCAGATCACCACCGAGTTCAACGGA
The DNA here is from genome assembly GCA_965204355.1 of Candidatus Poribacteria bacterium. GTDB lineage: Bacteria > Poribacteria > WGA-4E > WGA-4E > PCPOR2b > PCPOR2b. The sequence goes on along the minus strand of OZ241983.1, from coordinate 2,922,528 downwards.
GAATTGAGAGATTCGGCGTGCACGTTCTGCGGTCAGTGTGTGCAGACCTGTCCGACCGGCGCCCTCGCCGACAAGAAGGCGATGCGTGCCGTTGATCGACCGGGCGAAATTGAGAAAACCCGCACCATCTGTCCCTACTGCGGCGTTGGTTGCTCAATTGACCTGCTGACCAAAGAGGATAGAATCGTCGGCATCCACCCAGCGATGGACGGTCCCGCAAACGAGGGCGCGCTTTGCGTCAAGGGTCAGTTCGCGTTCGACTTTGTGCACCACCCCGACCGACTGACAACTCCACTCGTCCGCCGCGAGGACGGCGAACTCCACGAAGCGAGTTGGGATGAGGCACTTGACCGCGCAGCCGAGGGCTTCCGACAAGTGAGCGAGAAACATGGTAGGCATAGTGTCTACGGCGTCGCCTCCGGTCGTGCACCGAGCGAGGCGGCGTATCTCATGCAGAAGTTCATCCGTGTCGGCTTCGGCACAAACTACATCGACAACTGTAGCCGTGCCTGACATGCCCCAACGGTTGCCGGTCTGGCAGCCACAATCGGGCGCGGTGCGATGTCGAACCCGCTGGCTGACATGGAGAAACCAGATGTAATTTTCTGCATCGGAACAAACATGACGGAATGCCACCCCGTCGCAGCGACACGCCTCAAAAAGGCAATCGCAGGGGGGGCAAAGTTAATTGTCGCCGATCCGCGGCGCATTGGGCTCGCAGAGATGTCCGATCTGTATTTACCGCTTAGGGTGGGTTCGGATGTGGCACTCCTGCTCGGCATGGCGCACGTCATCGCCCGTGAGGGACTGATCAATCAAGACTTCATCGACAACCGAACGACGGACGGCGACGCCTTCCTCGAACACCTCGTCGAATTCACGCCGACATGGGCGGAAGAAATTTCAGGCGTGCCTGCGAAGGATATTGAGACCGCTGCGATGTGGTACGGCGAATCGGGGAAAGCGGCAATCTACTACACGCTCGGCATCACCGAGCATATCTGCGGCGTCGATAATGTGCAGAGCCTCTGCAACCTCGCACTCATGACCGGCAACATCGGACGCGAAGGCACCGGCATTAACCCGATGCGCGGTCAGAACAACATTCAGGGCGCAGGCGATAGCGGCGCGCTCCCGAACAACTATCCCGGTTTTCAGTCGGTTATGGATCCCGCGAATCAAGCCAAATTCAAGGAGTTCTACGGCAGAGAGATTGACCTCGACAAAGGGATTACCAAAGTCACCGCACTCGACCTCTGCGGCGATGAAATTCGCGCCATGCTAATCGACGGCGAAAACACGCTACTCTCTGATCCAGATCGCGCCCATTGCGAACACGCCTTGAGGAGTCTTGACCACCTCGTCGTCATCGACATCTTCCTGACTGATACTGCGGAACTTGCGGATGTCGTTCTGCCCGCCACCGCCTTTGGCGAAACGGACGGCGTTTGCTCGAACACAGAGCGTCGCGTCCAACGTCTCCGTGCAGCTGTGCCGCCGCCGGGAGCAGCGAAACCGGACTGGTGGATCATCTGCCAACTCGCGGGACGGCTCGGCTTGACAGGATTCGACTTCGGCGAACCGAAAGCGGTATTTAACGAATTGTGCAGCGTCTCACCGATTTATGCAGGTCTGGATTGGGAACGTATCGAAAATAGCGAATACCAGTGGCCCGTGCCGGACAAAGATCATCCCGGCACTCCCCGATTACACGAGGAGGAGTTTGTGAACGGACGCGGTATCTTCTCAATCGTGCGTTACCGCGATCCAGCGGAGACCATCAACGACGACTTTCCCGTCTGGCTGACAACCGGGCGCAGACTCCAGTCTTACCATACCCGCACACAGACCGGTCGGGCACAAGGCATCGACTACCTGCTCTCCGAAGAAGCGCTTGAGGTGAATCCCGCAGATGTTGAGGGATGGGGACTCAGAGATGGCGGATGGTGTGAGTTGTCGAGTGTCCGCGGTAGCGTAAAGGTCAAGGTGAAATCCACTAACCGATCCCCGCGCGGAACGGTCTTCGCCAGTTTCAGTTTCAGCGACGTGCCTGTGAACATCCTCACCGGCTCCGGTTACGACCCAATAACAGAGACAGCAGAACTCAAGGTGTGTCCGGTCCGCGTTGAACCGATCGACGCCCCGCAACCCGGAATATAGTCCAATAAAGCCGCCGCGAATCTACACAAATCTTCACGAATGATTTCGCGTGGATTCGCGTGGATTCGTGGAAAAAAATGACACGAACAAAACTATATCTTCTATTAACATTCTTCCTTGTGGCGACCGTTCCGTGGCTCTTCACAAAATCCCATGCAGCCCAGATTTTTGGGTTTCCGCCTTGGGCATTCTATAGCTTTTGCACCACAATCCTGTACGCCGTTATAGTTGCGGTCTGCCTGCGCCGCTACTGGTCCGTGTCCGCAAAAGATGACGATGATCCTGAATCATAAAAGCCTAAGCATCGTAGGGAACAACGATAGTTGTTCCCTACAACTTTAGCTCTGGAAACGCACAATATGAACACAACAGCACTGCTTGGTCCCGGGGGCGTCGTCTTTATGGGGATCTATTTAACCTCCCTCATCCTCGTCGGTCTTGCCGGACGGTTCGCACGACGCGAGGATTCGATGGCTGACTTCTACCTCGGCAACCGAGGACTCGGTCTGTTTGTCCTGTTCCTCACCCTCTATGCGACGCAATATAGTGGGCTCACACTAATCGGATTTGTCGGCAACGTATATCGAACCGGCTATTTTTTTCTGGTGAGCGTCACCTTTTCGATGTCTATCCTCGCCGCATATCTGGTATATGCACCCAAATTTCACCGACTCTCCCGCCAACACGGATATATCACAATCGGCGACTACATCCAACAACGGTTCGGATCTACCACATTAACGGCACTTTCAACTGTCATTTTCATTATCGCCCTCGGAAATTATATCCTAAGCAACCTGAAAGCGATTGGTTACATCGTTGAGGCATCGACCGGTGGGTACGTGACATTTGTCCAAGGTGTGATTGTTTTGTCGATAATCATGCTGATCTACGAGACGCTCGGTGGATTGCGGAGTGTCGCATGGACAGATGCTATCCAAGGCGTGCTCTTGTTGGCGGGGTGTATCTTCATCTTTGGCGTTATCAGCTATCAATACGGTGGATTACCCGCCACTGCGGAGAAACTGATGGAGACGCAACCCGCCTTCTGGCAGCCGCCGACGGTGAAAATGAAACTCACGTGGTTAAGCACATTGACGATTGTCTTTTTCGGGCCGTCGATCTACCCACACGCCACCCAGCGCATCTATGCAGCAAAGGATGAACAAACCCTCCGGCGTTCCTTCCAGATTATGGTCTTCATGCCGATTTTCACCACCTTCTTCATGTTCGTCGTCGGTCTGGTCGGGGCAGCGCAGTTTCCGGGACTGGATCGGCTCGGCAGTGAGCAGGTCGCTTTGTACCTGTTAAATGACATGGCGGAACGGCTCCCCGGCATCCGAATTCTGCTTATCCTCTTCCTTTCTGCCGCGGTCGCTGCGATTATGTCCACCGTCGACTCCGCGCTGCTTGCGGTCTCCTCCGTCTTTACGCAGGACCTGTATAAACGCATCCGTCCCGATGTATCTCAGCATCACCTGACCGTTACAGGAAAAGTTTTCTCGTGGGGACTTATGGCGATACTAGTTTTTCTGGCTATCCAACTCCCACAAACGCTCTGGCGATTAACAGAAATTAAACTGGAACTGCTATGCCAAGTCGCACCCGCGATCTTCCTCGGCGTCCACCTGAAATCCCTCCGCACCGATGCCGTTCTGTCGGGGCTGCTCGTCGGCACCTGCGTTGCGTTGGGTATCATGTTCGCCAATCTTGCTGGGCTGGAGGTCGCAACGAAACCGATGGGCATCCACGCCGGTGTCTGGGGATTGGCTGCAAATTTTCTGACAATCGGAATCGTTTCGAAAGTAGTAGACATACGCCGTATGCCGTAAACTCTTAAAATATTTTACCTTGGGAGAAAACAAAAACAATGGACCCTATCAGACTGGGGTATGTAGGCTGCGGCTTCATGGCGCAGAAGGTGCATATCCCGAACTTCACCAGCCTCCCTAACTGCGAACTGATCGGATTGGCGGAAGTACGCCCTGAACTCGGTCGAGAAGTGCAGCAGCGATGGGAGATCCCCCGTCTCTACACCGATCACACTGAATTGGCAGCCGATCCCGAAATTGAAGCCGTCGCGGTGTCCGCCGATTTTGCGTTGCAGGGAGAGATAGCGAAAGATCTCCTGAGTGCGGGGAAGCAGGTCTTCATGGAGAAACCGATGGCGGTCTCCGTCCAACAGGCGGAGTTGATTGTCGCCGCGGGGAAAACCGCCGGCACGAAACTGATGGTCGGCTATATGAAACGGTATGATGCCGGTAACGAACTGGTCCGGGCTAAGGTGGACGAATTTCGAGCGACCGGAGAATTGGGAGGGATGACCTATGTGCGGAACCACGGTTTCTGCGGGGAATGGATCTGCAACCTCGACACGCCGATGATAATGAGCGATGTCCCGAAACCGGACGCACCGGCACAAACGCCTGAATGGCTGCCGTCGGAATGGGTGCGTCCCTACTTGGGCTACCTGCAGCAATACACCCACAACATCAACCTACTGCGTTGGTTCTTGGACGCCGGTGATCAGGCACAAGTCAAACATGTTGATCTCGACGATAACGGTTATAGCGGGATCGTCATCTTCGACATGGCGGGTGTGCGCGTCACCCTCGAAACAGGCAGAGTTTCACACTATCGGTGGGACGAGCATACGCAGATCTATTTTGAGGACGGTTGGGTGCATACCTGGGCACCGCCACTCCTGCTGAAAAACACCCCCGCCGAAGTCGAGATCTATCGGGCTGGCGAGACACAGGAGATCTCGCGCCCAATCCCGAAACCGAACTGGACATGGGCGTACCGACGGGAAGCCGAGTATTTCATTGAGAATGTTCGGAACACCACACCGTTCAGATCGTCCGGTGAGGATACCTTGACCGATGTGCGGCTGTTCGAAGATATTTTTCGGATGTTCCTAAACCAGCGTCGGAAATGAGTAAGAGTTGAGGAAAAAGGAGGGCGTTATGGCGTCTTATGAAACGGTTGCAAAAACATCGGATATTCGGCAGGGACGGGGCAAGGCGTTCACCGTCAAAGGAAAGCGAATTGCTGTCTTTAACCTTGATGACGAAAATTTCTACGCCTTAGATAATGCGTGTGCCCACGCCCTAGGTCCTCTTGGTAGGGGACGGGTCAGGAACGGGGCGGTCATCTGCCCGGTCCATAGCTACGCATATGATGTCACAAACGGACGTTGCTATACGGACGAGCGGCTTCGCGTTAGATCTTACGAGGTGATCGTTGAGGACGATGAGATTAAGGTCAAGTGTTGAGGTCGTCCTCTTCGGAACGATCCGCGGGAGGAGTGTCTGACCGGTCTTCAAGTTGGCGGTTGAGCCGCGTAATGTAGCGGAGCGTGGTCGAAAAGATCATGTCTAACGTGGCGATGTCTCGCTCCTCTAAACGTGTCCGCGAAAACACACGCCGCAACGACTTCAAAAAGGTCTCCCAATCGTGATTGTAGGGCGTAACACCGATCCGTTGCAATAGGGCAGTGATACGCCCGTAAAACGCCTCGATTTCGTTGACATCGGCATACTCCAACTCTGGCGGTGGGATATCACCTGCGCTCGCGAGAAAAACTTCGTAAGCGAAGACCTGTACCGCCTGTGCCAGATTCAGGGAGGGGTTTTTCGCCGCCATTGGGACACTGGCTATCAACTGGCAGTGACTGATCTGGGTGGTAGATAAGCCAAAATCCTCGCGCCCAAATAGCAGCCCAACCCGCTGATTTTGCGAAATAGAAGCAATCTCCTGTGCGGCTTCCCTTGCTGGGACGGAGGGCGGCAGCCTCGGGTCCCGTCGTCGATGGGTAGTGCCGACGAGAAACTGGACCCCTTCGAGGGCATCTTCCAGCGTGTCTACGACACAGCAGTTCTCGATAACGTCCGTCGCACCGTGCGCCATATACCACGTCGGTTTCGCCTCAAGGAACGGGACAGGATTCACGAGGTACAGTTGGGAGAGTCCCATCCCCTTTAACGCCCGCGCCGCAGATCCGATGTTGCCCGGCTCGCGCGGCTCAAACAGGATAACTCGAATATTATCTAAGTTCGTCGGGACATCAACCCGTATCGCCCGCTGCCGTCCAATAGGTTCGGGACTGGGATTTGTTTCGTCTATATCGTCCTGCTGTTTTGTCATTGATGATTTACTCATTGAGTACAAGCGTTCATTGGTACATTATGGTAGATTTTAGAATTATAGTGAACAATATAAATATGTAGACGTTCACCAATAGTGCCCCTTATCGAAGCCTCATGAAGTCCCCCTGACAATGGTTTCCCCCCTGACAAGGGGGGCTAGGGGGGTTGGGGATTTAGGGGGGTGGTTGTGTGTCAAAAGTGTATAAGTAATTATAGAATTCACCATAATTGGACACTTCTAATCTGCCGGGGATGGAAAAATCCGGGCTATCACCCCGGTAGGTGCGGTTTCTAACCGCACCGCATCCCGACGAGTCGGGACAGGACATGGGGAGCGAAAGTGCGTCTTTCCGGTTTTCACCTTTTACGCATCACGTTTCACGTTTTACGTTTTATTCATCGGATCGGAGGCCGTAGTAGTTTGCGTAGAATTGTTCGCTCTCTCGACGTAGCCATTCCTGATCCGTGGCTTGGGCGCCGAACCGTTGGTGCGAAAACATAGCCAAATCTTCGCCGGGATCTCCGTCGATTATCCACTTCGCTAACCATCGACCGACTGCCGGGGAGCCAGCAATCCCTAAAGCAGCACAACCGGTGGCTAAGTAGAGTCGATCGACGCCCGGTACTGGACCAATCAGATAGGCGCCGTCGGGCGCAAATGTGGTCATTCCGCGTCGATACTCGGCGATTTCAAGGTCTTTCAGAATCGGGAAGGTTGGGATAAGCCGTCTCTGTGCCTCTGCCATGACCTCCACAGGCGGTTCAATATCCCCTGTCCTGAAATCGGGAGGCATCGCTTCCACATCGATACTCACCGGCGTCGGTTCAAAGAACCCGTAGAGGTAGCCCCCTTTGTCAGGTCTCAGGTAGCAGCTGACATCGGTGACGCGCACCGCTGGATGGTGATTGGGGATGCCGGGGGTCGGAACTGTACGAGCGCGTTGATGGCGAATCGGTTGTACTGCTGTGGTCGCGCCAACTTTCTTAGCAAGCGCAGCGCCCCACGGTCCCGCGGTGATTACCACGTTATTTGATGAGATGAAACCGTCTTCTGTCTCAACGCCGAGGATCTCCCCATTGCGTTGCCGGAAGCCTGTCACGGGTGTATTCAGTTGGATCTGAACCCCCAAATCCTTCGCTGCGGCGGCATAAGCGCGAGCGCACTGTTGGGGATCAACATATCCGTCGTTGGGGACGAAATAGCCGCCCTCAATCTGGGTCGTATTCAATGCAGGGGCGAGACGAGCCATCTCCGCGTGGGAAACAAAATCCGCTTCAATACCGTTTCGGTGAGACCGCTCAATCTGACGTCCGTAGGCGTCCATCCGTTCTGGCGTGAGCGCCACCATCAAGCTGCCGGTCTGACGTAGACCGGGGTCATGTCCGGTCTCCTTCGGAAACTGCGAGAACAACTCAAGCGCGTATCGAATCGCCTGCAACATAGTCACCGAAGGACGAATCTGACCGACCAGTCCCGCAGCTTGAGGTGTCGTCTCCGCAGCGATTTCGTCGTTGCGCTCCAGAACAAGAATATCCTTTTGTCCAAATTTCGCTAAATGGTAGGCGGTGCTCAGACCCCAAATACCGCCCCCAACGATTAAAATTTCTGTTTGTTGTGCCATTTTCTTTCCTCAAAATATGTCAGGAGATCGCTATGGAACTTTTCGATGCCATCGTCCAACGCCGGACCCACCGCGGAGAATTCCGCACAGACGCGATTTCTCAAGAACACCTTGACCAACTCATCCAAGCAGCGCAGTGGGCGCCCTCCCCATTCAACACACAGCCGTGGGAGTTTCTTATTATCCGCGAAGCCGCCGGGAAAAATGCCCTCGCCGAGTTGACCGAGGAGAGTGTTGTCGACCAATTCAAAGACAGCACTTTTCTGGATGATAATAGCCGCTGGATGCGCCTAACAGAGGCGGAATGGGAAGAACGCGGCGACGGTGTGCTGCTGACCGATCACGTTGACCTTCCGCCGGTGTTCCGCAAAGATCCGAGCAAGCTCAAGCCGCTGTTGAAACATGCAAAGCATCTCAGCATTCTGGGACATCTGGGGGCAGGCAAGCTGCCCGCCAAAGAGATCTCCGAGCTTGTCCGCACCTCGCCGCTCCTTATCCTCATCCTGATGGACAACACCAGACGCCCACCCGGCGACGGCGGAGAGCGATGGATGTGGCTGGGCATGGGGGCCGCCATCCAGAATCTGCTCCTGACTGCAACGGAACTGAGCATCGGCACACAGTTTGTCAGTGCACCACTGGAAAGTCAGGAAGACCGAGAGAAAATCCAAGAAATCTTTAACATCCCCGATTCCCACGAGATTATCACGCTATTGCGGCTCGGCTACCTAGACGCAGCGACCAGCAAGTCCGTCCGCCTGCCCTCCGCAACAGTTATACGCCGTGAGAAATACTAAAGTATGCAGCTTCTCATCCAAATTACCTAATAAACTACTGTTCTGTCAAATAAATCATGATAATTCCCTCACGGCTCCGTTCCGCCTGTCCCGATTTATCGGGGAGAGTCCGAAACTTGGATAGTAGCCATGTCCAAGTCCGCTTGGCTGAGGGAGCGTCTAAAGGCGGCTTTTGTACCACAATCTGTCAGATTGTGATCCCCCGCAAACTAACAGTTTGCGCTACATTTATCTGACAGTGTACCACTATAGTGGACCTAAGAATTAATGAGACACCCCAAACCGGTGCGGGTGGAAACCGCACCTACCAAGGGCGAAGATGTCTATCTGTTTTTAGAGTTCACCATAAATACAAAAACGAACCCCCTAAATCCCCCAACTCCCCTTGTCTTTTCCCTCTTATCAGAGGGGTTCAGGGGGACTTTGATAAATGTCTCCTTATTTCTCGTGTTTACTATAAATACACTTTCAGAGTCGTCGAGCGATTGCGCCCAACAACTGATCCAACTCCCGAATCCGCATCAACTTGGCGCCCACCACTAAAACCGCCACTCCCAATCCGATCGGGACAAATGCACCGATGAGCCGGGCGATAATGGTCTCCACACCCAGCCAACCCTCAATCTGTGTGTAACCCCACCGGCAGACCGCTCCCATCAGAGCCGAAGCAACTGTGAGTTTAATTAGTAGCAGCCAGATGCCGGTCAATCCCAATCCGCCAGCCCTCCCTCGCAGAAGAAACAGTAACGCGAGAAAATTCAGCGTGATCGTGCAGGAGGTCGATAGCGCAAGGGATCGGTGGTCGAAACCGAGTCGATAGATAAAAAGATAGTTCAGGGTGATATTAAGCCCAACGGCACACAGACTGACCACAGCCGGTGTGCGTGTATCGTTGAAGGTATAAAATCCGTCCGTTGCAATCTTGACCGCAGAAAAGCCACATAGACCGAAGGCGTAGTAGAATAACGCGCCCGCCGTCTGTTGTGTGTCTAAAGGGTTCGCCTGTCCGCCCTCAAAAATTAGGCGACAGATCGGTTCAGCGAGTACCATCAACCCAATCGACGCGGGCACCGTCAGCAGAAAGGTTAGACGTAGCGCATACGAGAAGGAACGGCGATACCCCTCCATATCGCCCTCTGTAACCAATTTCGCAAGATTCGGCAGGGCGACCGTCGAGATCGCAACGCCGAAGACACCGATCGGCAGGTGCATCAGCCGAAACGCACGGTTAATCCACGTCAACCAGCCCTGGCCCTCCGATGCGAAGATTGAGTTGACCAGTACGTTTATCTGCAACGCAGCAACCCCAAGAATCGCGGGACCGATAAGCCGTATCACCTGTCGTATTCGTTCATCGTGAAAACTGAGCAGGGGCTGATAATGGAACCCCACACGCCGCATCGAAGGCACCTGAATCAGGAACTGTAACCCACCCCCAACGACCACGCCGACCGCCATGCCCGTTGTCCAGTGCAGGTCAAAACTTGGTGCGAGGTAGTATCCCCATACCCCAACAATCAGCGATCCGATATTAAAAAAAGAGGACGCCGAGGCGGGCAACCCGAACTTGCCCTTGCTGTTGAGCAGTCCCATCGTCACCGCAGCCAACGAAACCAGTATCAGGTATGGAAACATGATCCGTGTCAGATAGACAGTCAAATCGCGTTTGGAATCGAAGCCGAAATGTTCGGCTGGATCGAGCGATACATCTTGGAACCCCTTGCCGGTGAATATCAGATCAACGATAGCAGGCGCAGCGAAAATTCCAATGATCGTTATCAGCGTAAGCAGGAGAAAAGTCGCGTTGAAAACCCGGCTCGCCAGACGCCAAGCGGCTTCCTCGCCATCCTCCAACTCGGTCGCCGTAAAGGTTGTAACGAACGCCTTGCTCAATGCACCTTCGCCGAATAGATCCCGCATCAGGTTTGGGATCCGAAATGCGGCATAGAACGCATCACCGCCGACCCCGGCGGCAAAGTAGTAGGCAATCACCTTCTCACGGACCAGCCCAAGCAGGCGCGACGCCATGACTGCGATACTAACGATCCCCGCAGATCGGGTGACTTGCTGCTGGTCTTCAGAGGTTGTGGCGGTATCGATTTCATTTTCCATTTATAACCAAATATAGTAGTAGGCATACTCCGTATGCCGTAACCCCCGTTATATCACCGTAGTAGTAGGCACACGCCGTGTGCCGTAACCCCCGTTATATCACCGTAGGGGTGCGGGTTCCCCATCCATCACAAACTCTACCTTTCGCTCCGACTTGTAGGTTGGGTTTGAATAGGCACCGCGAAACCCAACACCACACCCAAAACACCTACGATTCAGCACACCGAGATTTATTCGTAGGGAACGGAAATCTCCGTTCATTCCTTTTTCGCTCCAGAGGAGCGATATGTCTATAGAATATCAATACGCCCAATCCCCGCACTCCAGAGGAGTGCAATGTGTATCAGAACTCAACGCAATCGTCGGGAATCGGAATTCCCTCCTACAATACCGTAGGGAGCATATCTCCGGATCGCGGCTTGGCTTTTTTTCGTCTATGCGGCGGTCTCGTCCTCTTCAGGGACATAATCGCTAATCAAGCCCCTTAATTCGCGGCGAGAAGACATTATGAAAGGTTTCAAGTTGCTCACATAACCATTGATGCTGTCTTTCCCAGTCTTGGCGGTCTTCGGGATGGGTCTCATACAGAGAGAGGCTTATGTAACTCCACTTCTGCTTGTATTTTCCACCCCATTCCAATTCGGCCCCGACCCCTTTCTCAATATTCGCCTTATCCTGCTCCAAGAGATCGAAATGATGTTTGGCATCCTTACTGGCAAGTGTGAGACTAACACAGATCCATTTGCCTTTCACACTAACGGAAGCACTGAGCCGGAACTTTGAACGACCAATAGCAAATGGCATCCAATATTTCGCTGGTGGTTCGGCAGGTTTAATTAAACTTCTGCGTTCTTCTAGAAAATCTCGCAGTGCTGTCCAGTATTCGAGATACAATTCCTGTGTAGGAGTTAATTCCTTAGCCGGTGATATTCTCGAAACGGTTTTCTGCCAGTTGTTGGGGTGTGAAACCACGTTAAACTTCGGTGCCATCGGCGAATTGCCAATCCGCCACAATTCAATCTCTAGTCCAAAAAAGCTGAACCCTTCATCTGTAATCTCGTTGAGCCAATCGAGTGCGGCGCGGTGTTCATCCGTAAAACGCTCAGCAATCCAAACCACCGTTACAGCGCCCAATCCGGCGGCATAGGTCAATAGCTGACCGAGATGGGTGTGGTCTGTCGGTTCAAGTTGATTTTCAATCACTATCCAATTGTCTGTTACTGTATCCTTGCAAAAAATATCGGCTCGGAATGGACCTACATTTTTCTCCTGTGCCTCAACTTCAAGTTCAAACCCAATTGTTTCGCCGAGGAGACTTATATTTTCCTCGTCAGCCAGCCAAGGAGTAAAATCCATATCCTCCTTCTCCCAGAACTTCCGGAGCGGTACTTTGATCAAACGTCCCAGTTCTTCCATTATCCCTATTTCCTCCATTTTGAGTCTATTCGTCAATCTAGTTTTCCTCGGGGCGATAATCGTTGGCATCAAGCGCTTTAATCCGCCGCGAAAAGACCTTGTAAAAGGTTTCGAGTTGATCGCACAGCCATCGGTGCTGTCTGTCCCAGTCCTGTCGATCTTCGGGATCAGTACCATGCTGATAAAGGCTTATGTAACGCTCCACGGGATTTTCCTTCCACACCAACTCAGCACCGATCCTTTTTTCGATTTCTGCTCTGTCTTTCATCAGGAGGCGGAAGTGAGGTTTTCCGTGCTTACCATCCGTCATGAGGTCAACACGAATCCATTTATTTCTCACGCTCGCCCATGCATGGAGATGGAAATTTGAACGCCCGATAGCAAAGGACATCCAAGGCTGCGAGTAAGGTTTTCTAGGTGCGATCACACCGCTGCGCTGTTCTATATGCTCTCGTAGTCCTGTCCAATATTCGAGATACAGTCGCCGCGCGGGAGTTAATCCTCTAAGCTCTTTCATTATTTTTATCCTCTCTATATCAATTCCAATCCACCGGCGACTTCATCTGTCCGAGCAGCGTCCGGCGAATCCAATCCAAGGATTGGACAACCAACCACCGACGAATATGATCGCTATCCTGATAATTGCGACTCCGCTCAAAGAGACGTGCTTCCCCCGGTCCGTTCAGGGCAACAAAGGTAGAAGCATCTTCATAGGGGCCAATCATTGCAAGTCCTATGCCGTCGGCGGGTGTTACCTGTTCCGCGAGAGAAACAGCGAGGGAACGCGCTTCTTCAACATCTGTAGGATCGGCGATAGCAGCGCCGGAATGTTTCGACGCCTCCGTTAGGTTATTGGGAGCCAAATCGGTCACAATCAGGTCAGCGTAGCCGGACTCAACGAGATCTCGTGCGAGTTGACCACCGGCGAGCGTATCAACTACGCCCAACCTGAGCGATTTTTCTTGCATCAGATCGCCGACAACCTCCGCCACCGTTACTTTTCCCACACCATAAACGGCGACGCCCAACCGTTCGCGGAGTTTTTCTTCCATCCCAGCGACGAGCGTATCGGCTTCCTCGTCCGTATCTGCCTTTGCGGTGATCCGCACGTCCGTCTGACCGATATGCGCTGCCAGTCCGACGGTCGGATTGCCCGTCGTCATCAGATCACCGATGCCCCGGTCGATGTTGCTCTCTCCCACGGCGCATGTGCGCAGCACACGGACCCGTGTCACCTTAATTCCACCCATACGCTCGATCAGCAGCGGGATAACGGTGTTCTCCATCATGTGATCAAGCTCCCTCGGCACACCCGGCAGCGAGATGATGCACCCTCGTCCATTCACATCTTCGCTCAAATAACACGGCGCTGTCCCCACCGGATTTGTCAATGGCGTTGCCCCTTCGGGGATGTAGGCTTGACGCTTGTTGTTGTCCGCCATCGGTCGCCCAAAACGGTTGAACCGTGTGGCAATCTCTGCCTCTAATTCCGTGCTGTAAACCAGTTTACGCCCTGTCGCATCTGCAACCGCTTGGCGTGTGACATCGTCCACTGTCGGACCGATGCCGCCGGAGGTGATGATGACATCCGACCGATCCAGCGCCAAGTTGAGGACCTCAGTCATTCGGTCGAGGTTATCCCCGACGGTTGTTTTGTAGTATAAATCCAGTCCAATATCGCGGAGCGCAAGTGCCAATCTGTTGGCATTTGTATCGACAATCTCTCCGAGCAGGAGCTCAGTTCCAATCATGACAATTTCTGCGTGCATATAATGCCTCTTATGTTAAGAATTTGTGCGGAGAAACCGAGTTTTTGACAAAAACTCGGTTTCTTATCCTTTGGGAATGAACCAATGAACTAGTGAACTCTGGTAAAGTTTAGAATTATAGTGAACAATATAAATATGTAGACGTTCACCAATAGTGCCCCTTATCGAAACCTCATGAAGTCCCCCTGACAATGGTTTCCCCCCTGACAAGGGGGGCTAGGGGGGTTGGGGATTTAGGTCTGTACCGGCGCAGTTAGAAATCCTGGTCACGATTTATGCCGTTCCTGCCTGCCCCGATTTATCGGGGAGCATCCACGAGAATCGGGATCAGACAGCGCCTACCAAACACGGGGGGCGAAAGGGTCTATCTGTTTTTAGAATCCACTATAAACAGGATTTTCTGATCGCAACACAACGTTGATGGCTTCAAACTCCCAAACCTCATTATAAACGGTTGGACGCGGTCGAGCGGGCGGATAGTCGGGCGGCGGATTGTTCGGATCCCGCAGTTCCAGACGATCGCGACCACGCGGTTTGTCTAACCATTCCCGATCTGCTTCCGATGCGTCGATCTCGCGTTGTAGTATGAATTCCACCCAATCGAACCCAGAGATGGCGACCTGCGCTAGAAACACCCGTTTAACGTCCCGACCGTCCCACGTGGCGAGGTCCGGCAGGATAATGGGACCTGTGCAGACTTGAAACTCCTTATCCTCTACATTGAGGTTCATGACATCCACGGGATATTCGACCGAAATTGCAAGACCACGTTCCGCATCACGATAGGTCGACCTTGCATTCAGCAGATCGCCGTTCAGGGTTGCATCACAGATCTCACCTATATCGGTGAGTTCAGAGAAGTTAGCATGAGAGCGCACATCAACCTTATAGGTCTGATAAATCTCGCTAAGTTTTCTTGTTGAGGCTTCTTCGGATTCGTTGCTCGGTCTTTTTGCAATGTTCAACTGGGATTCATCACTGAAAGCCATGCGCCATTCACCGCTGGGGATCTGGAACATGTTTCGAGACGCTATCGTGTACTCGCTACGACAGGGTGCCCCGACAAACATCTTTCTGATATGCCCGCTTGCTTCGTCCCGTATCTCGCAGCTGGCTTCGAGGCCGAATCGGACATGATACGCTTGACCAGGTTCGCCCACAAAACCACCTGTCCAGCGATAGTAGGGATCCGGCGTCCATGGAAGTGAATGCCAAGTAAACGTCGAGCGTGAAAAATCAATCACAGTGTATCTCCTTTCAAGATCCATCAATCCAATGAATTAGCGAACCAATACTACCGGTCCTTCAAATAGACATAAGGTCTTCCCCGCCAGCGCATCCGACGTCCCCGCCCGATGATGGTCAGTTCATACCAGTCATCGCGTTCTAACGTGATATCTGCAGCCTTTGCCCCTTCCGCAATGTGGTCGGGGTTACCTGTACCCACCAGCGGGATAACGCCGCCGGGCAGTGCCATGAGCCATGCCAAAGAGATCTGTCCCGGCGTTACGCCGTACCGATCAGCGACGATCTTCACCTGTGCTACCACGCCCTGTTCCCGCTGCTCCTGCCAATCGCCGAACCCCTGATCGAACGTGTGCGGCAGCGGTTTATTCCCGGTGAGCAGACCGCCGGCAAGCGGACTGTAACAGAGCATATTCATCTTCTTTTCCAAACAGACAGCTGCTAAACCGACCTCTAATGGCTCTTGGATTAGGAGATGAAATAGCGTCTGCAACGCCTCAACACGGGTATAAGCGGAGATGGCACGGATCTCATCGGGGGTATAGTTGCTCACACCGACATGCCGAATCTTCCCTTCCGCCTTTAGGTCCTCCAGGGCGCGGGCAGTTTCTTCTGGATGCGCGAGATAGTCAATGCGGTGGGGTTGATAGAGATCTATATAATCCATACCCAAACGCTTGAGCGATCCCTCACAGCACTCCTTGATATAGGCGGCGGACAGATTCCATGTATATACATTCTCATATCGCAGGGCGGCGCATTTGGAGGCGATAATCACCTTTTCCCGCGGAATATTGCCCTCCCGGATGGCTTCTCCGAGCAGCTTTTCAGATTCGCCGTCGCCGTAGATGTCGGCGGTGTCATATAGGGTAATCCCAAGTTCATAGGCGCGATGGACGGTTGCGATGCTGCGTTCCTTCGCACTGGGGGTCAGGCTCATGCAGCCCAAAGCGACAAGGGAAACCTGCTCCCCGGTTGTACCAAGCTCCACGTATTTCATCTGTTTTCTCCTGCATTGTTTGGACGTATTAGGATCATCTGCACAATTGGGTGGGAACCAAAAAATTGTGTATAACTGGAAATTTTCACTCAGCCGCATAGTAGGCGCGGGCAATGCGGGAGTTATAGAGTAATCCGTTGAACCCACTGTTTTCAGGATTTTCGAGTTGAGTAGAATTATAACTGTCAGACGATAGAATTGCAAGCGCTAGTTTTGACGGGAAAAATGGGAATTTTGGCCACTCCTGTTTTGGTACTATTCGGAGTAAGATATAGATCGCGGCAAACCAATGAGCCCATTGGAAGATTGCAGAATTGCGTAGACACTCCTCACGCACAGCCAACCCCCTAAATCCCCCTTGTCAGGGGGACTTATGAACCAACTGCGTAAGTCCTAAAACCGATGAACCAATTAGGGTCATTTAGTTTTTCTGTAGGAGGGATTTCCAAATCCCGACACTTCGCTCTCGGAGCGACTTCCCGACTCCGACTTTTCAAATATGGTGAACTTTAGAATGACTTGAACACGCTGTACCAGCGAGGATGGGAAAATCCGGACTATCACCCCGGTAGGTGTGGTTTCTAACCGCACCGCATCCCGACGAGTCGGGACAGGACATGGGGAACGAAAGTATCTACATATTTTGATAATTCACTATAAAATGCGTAATAAGCCTAAAACTGAATAGCCCTATGAACCAATAAAGACGATTGACAGAACAGATAACATTTATTATAATCGCAATCAGGAGGACAATTTATGTTGAGAGCAGGAATTATCGGTTGTGGCGGTATCACTGAGCGGCGGCACGGACCTATGCTGGCACGTTTGAAGGGGCGGGTCACGGTTGCCGCGTTGGCAGATCTCGCTCAAGAACGTCTTGACTTAATGGGCGGTAAACTTGGGGTTGCATCCCAACATCTTTACACCGATTGGGAGCAGATGCTTGCCAACGAAAAACTGGATTTGGTCCATATCTGCACGCCTCACGATCTGCATGAACCTCAAGCTATCGCGGCAATGGAGAGTGGCGCCCACGTATTTCTCGAAAAACCTATCGCCACAAGTTTGGAGGAGGTCGATAGGATGATCGCTGCGTCAGAACGCACCGGGCGCAAGATGACAGTCGGGCATAACCAACTCTTTTCGGCGGCACACCGGGCAGCGATGGAGCAGATACAGGCGGGCGCGATCGGCTCTGTGTTTCTGGTACGCTCTGAGGGCTTCGGTGGGTCCCATGTAGTAGGCAGGGGTGTTTCCCAGCAGTGGCGCACCCAAGCCAGAGCAGGGGGCGGCGGACCTTTAATCGATAACGGTTATCACCAGGTTTACACCGCGCTCAACTATGTCGGGTCGCCGGCGGTCAGAGTCTACGCACGGATCGGTCGTCATGTCCAGGATATCGAGGTGGAGGACACCGCGCTGGTTCTGATTGAGCACGCTAACGGGGCAACAACTTCGATACAGGTCGGCTGGTCGGCGCTGGTGGGCGGAATCAGTGTGAATGAAATTTTGGGAACTGAAGGGCAGATCCGTTTCGGCGGCGAGGCGCCGGTGGCGGTGTGGCGCAAGGAGACAGGCGAGTGGGCGCATCCGCCGGTGGACAGTGAAGGACCGGACGAGCTCGGATTGCCGGTGGCGGTACGACGCTTCGTGGACGCGATAGAGAATGATGGAGAGGTCCCGGTCTCCCCCGCCGAAGGACGTCATGTCTTGGCTATTATCGAGGCAGCATACCGGTCCGGTCAGAGTGGAGAATCGGTGGAGGTGGATAAGCTATGAGTGAAACACCGTTTGAACTAAATTATATCCTCGCTTCGTGCATGTACGGCACACTACCATTGGCTGAGATTGTCCCGGAAGTGAAGAAGATTGGGAGCGAGCATATCGACATCTGGCCCCGTGTCCACGGCAATCAGAGAGAACAGGTTGAGGCCATGGGGAATGCGGCTTTTGCGGATTTACTTGCAGATCACGGGGTGGGTCTGGGGATATCGACCCGTTTCGATCTCGGTCCCTTCGGCTTAGGGGATGAGATGGCGTTCTGTCAAGAATTTGGGGCTTCCCTCATCGTGACCGGCAGCGAAGGTCCCAAGGGTTTAGCGGGTGAGGAGTTACGTGTAGCGGTCGCGGACTTTGCCGAAGGCTTGAAACCGCACATCGCAACCGCCGAGAAGCACGGTATCACGATCAGTATCGAGAACCACAGCAGCGCGTTAATCGAATCGCCGGACTCGATGCGGTGGTTGATCGAGTTTACCGATTCTCCAAATCTCGGCATCGCCTTAGCGCCCTACCACCTGCCGGACGACGCCGAATTGGTCGCGCAGCTGATTGAGGATCTGGGACCGGGGTTAGCCCTATTCTATGCGTGGCAACACGGCATGGGCTGCCACGAGAAGTTGCCCAAAGAACAGGAACTGATGCAGCTGCCGGGACGGGGCGACTTGGATTTCGCGCCGATTCTATCTGTGCTGAAAAAGATTAATTTCTCTGGCTGGACGGAAATTTTCATGCATCCTGTTCCGCGTGGAATCCCAATTCTGGACACGGCAGCGGAGGTGAGCGGTGAGATCAACCGTGCTCGACACTACCTAGATGAACTCGCCCAAACTGTCTAAATCACGGATAGCAGGATTTTTGGGCAGGCACAAGGGGTGCCCTATTGCTAGGTCGATTTTCCAAAATCGACATTTGGGAGTCGAGATATGAATCTCGACCTACAAGCGAACAAACCGATCAACAAATGTTTTTCACGTTTTACGCATCACGTTTCACGCTCAGGAGGTTGTTATGAAAACCAAAATTCTCGGACGTACAGGACTTGAGGTCACTATCATCGGACTTGGAACCATATATATCGGTAGCCAGCCGTCAGAGCCGCCACGGGACTTGGACGAAGAGATGGGGGCGCGGGCGGTTCACGCTGCTATTGAGGCGGGCTGCAACCTGATCGACACCGCCCCACTCTACGGAGGTACAGCCGTTGAGAAAATTGTCGGCAACGCGCTCAAGAGCCGTCCGGACCTTGCCGCCAAATGCACCGTCGTCACCAAAACGGGTGCCTATCGGGGGGGGAAAGACCATTCCTTCGACGGCACCTTACGCAGCGTGGAGGCTAGCCTTGAGCGACTTGGGTTGGAACAGCTTGATTTGGTCTATATCCACGATGCGATGGGTGTGCCGATGGAAGATGTAATGAGCGATAATGGCGCGTTAGGGGCGTTGCGGCGCCTTCAGAACGAAGGGGTCGTACGATTTATCGGCTCTGCCTCCAACGATCCACCGACCAACACACCCTATATCGAGACGGGCGAATTTGACGCGGCGGTTGTCCCCGATGCGTGGAGTCTGTTGAACCAAGAAGCGGCTGAACGCATCCTGCCCGCCGCAGAAAAATATAACATCGGGATCTCATGCGCCACGCCGCTTGAGATAGGACTTCTGGCGACGGGACCTATACCGGGGAGGGATTACGGCAGGCGATCCTTCAGTCAAGAATGTTTGGATCACGTTGCCAAGATTCAGCGGCTTTGCCAAGAGTACGAGATTCCGCTCGTCGCTGCAGCGTTGCAGTGGTGCACCCGCCATCCACAGGTGACAACGGCGATTCCGGGCGCGCGAACTCCTGAGGAAGCGGTAGAAAATGTGAAAGTCGCTGAGTTAGAAATCCCCGAAGCCTTCTGGGACGATCTCGCCCCACTGGTCCGACACTGGGAGAAGGGCGTTCATCGATAGGGAAAAAACAGTGCGTCATACGTAATGCGTAAGATTTTTTGCTTGACACTTGACACGGGTCATTCCTTACGTATTACGCGTTACGCATTACCCCTCCGAATATCGCGCTAATCTATTTGAGGTACACGCGAGAGGGATACCGCAGCCTACCCAAACTGTTCTATCAAGAGTTGCGTAATGGGGTTGGGACGGCTGTAGTAGTGCTGCGTCGCCTCGTCTTTACCCTCCCACAGGCGACGTGGGAAAATTGTGTGATTACTGAGGTATCGGTCAGTGGTGCGGCCACAGTAGATGTGGATGGTGCGCCGCTCGGAGGTGGTGCGGCGCACGTTACCGGCGTGGAACGTCGATGCGTTGAACAGGATCGCGGTGCCAGCGGGACCGATGAGGTGCTGCGCGGTGTTGAGATCGTAAGCCTCAAGTGGGAGTAGTTCCGTGGATTGTGCGGTGCCGGGCAAGACGCTGAAGGTATGCGTTGTGTCATCTACATCTGTCAGGTAAAAGACAACCGATAGATAGCGCGTATAGTGCGGAGGACCGGCAGCATTACTGCCCTCACCACTCGCATCGCGGTGCCAGCGGCATTCGGTGTCGCCATCGGGGTTCGGTGCACGGAGCATCACCGAGTGTTCCTCCGCGCAGATGTCTTCTCCCATGATTGCCGTCATCAAGGGCAGCAACGTCGGCGGACGCATGGTCACGTCCATCTCCGGGCAGGCGAGTAGGGCATGGGCGTTCTGGCAACGTCCGCTCTGTCCACGATCTATCCACATCACCGGATTCTCGGCAAGATCCCGATCTATTGCTTCATTGATGGACCGAACCTCCTCAGCGGATAGGGCATCGGGTACAACAACGTAACCATTTTCTTTGAAAAATTCCAACCGTTCTTTCATCCTATCTTTCCTCGCTATGGTTTGGGGTACGCCTACTATGGTGAGTTAAAAAAATCAGAGATTTGCGAAGTGTCCCAAGTCCCCCTGACAAGGGGGATTTAGGGGGTTGGCTGTGAATTGAGAGCGTCCAAATAAGTCTAAAATCTACCATAATTGCGCTGAGAATTATAGTGGTGAGTGGCTTAGTAGTCAAGCACAAAGGTGCGATTTAGATGCTTGTTTTCTTGCCAGATATGCTATAATTAACTAAGGTGCTGGTGGACGAGAAAACGGGAAAACCAGAAAACGAGCAGGTATCTCCTCTCGCTCTTTTTTTACTCCTGTTTCAGTTATCAGGTGTTGGGTTTTACTTTATTTGGGACGGTTCAAGCAGAATCATATTCGCACATCAAAGTGGAATGCTTGGGACTTTTCGCAGGTTCGTTCAACCCAACCTACGTGCTTTAAGCTCTTCATCGAAATCGCGGAGATAGCATGAATATTGTAGAACTTCTCAAACTCAGAGGATTGGATACGAAGAAATCAACTAAGATGGTAAGACACACAGACCACGGCGATTATCTTATCAGTGAGATGACCAGAGCACAATTGGAATTTTATCAGCAATGCCAAAGTGAACAGGTTTTTAGCTACTGCGATTATATTGTTTCTTTTCTTGGGGTTGAGAGAACTAAGGCAAAGTTCGTCGGCGTGTACAGAGTCAAAGATGAAGAACGGTTAAAGCGTAAACATCTGCCAGAAAACTACCCTTACCCTCAAATTGTCGAAGGCACTCGTTATTTCTACAAACTAGAGCAAGTTGCTGGCTTTGAGGACTTAGAGAACCGAGTCATTATTGAATGGGGTAAAGCAACACGAAGATGGGATCAATGGCTCAATGAAAAAAATGAAAAAGAGGTTATTGAGATCCTGCCCAGCGGACATGTTCGGCCCTTTCCGGGCCATCTTGACTTTATTCTAAAGTTTGATGAACTATGCAAAATAGTTCATAGCCTAGATTCTAACCGAGAGTGGTATACTGCATTATCAGCAGTTGCAGGGGTGTATCTGATAGTTGATACAATATCAGGTAGTCAATATGTTGGCTCAGCATATGGGAAAAATGGTATCATGGGCAGGTGGACAAGATATAGTAAGGATGGTCATGGAGGAAATGCGAAACTTCAAGAGTTATTGAGAGAGTGTGGCAGCGAGTATGCTGCTAACTTTTCTTTTACCATACTGCAGACGGTTTCTACAAGTTTATCTCGTAGGGAAGTCATAGCACATGAAAACATATGGAAAGGTAAACTCGGTTCGAGAGCCTTTGGGCTGAATCTGAATTGATAACCACCTTTTAGAATTGCACAAAAACTGATAGGAAAAGATAAAATGGCTAAATATTTCGCATCTGCTATAGACAAACCGACGCTAAAACCTTACGAAATCTCACAGACGCTGCGCGGGCAGCTCCACTACTTTACCGAAGGTGCCAGCGCCCGTCAATGGGAGCATAGCGGCGATCCAAATGCGTTTTTCTTCCCGCTCGACCTGACCTCTGAATTATACGACGAAGGGGTGTTCTACGTGACCTCCCCGTTAGACGATCAGAACCAAGCCGAAATTGAGATCACAGAGGAGCAGGAAGACTTTTTGGATTGGCTAATCTCGAATGAGGTTGAGAAGGTAAAGGTTTCAGAAGCATAACAATTTCCTCCCATTTCCGTTAGGCACGTGGCTCCTCGCGCAGACGAGAAATTCAGAAGGAGTTTCAGATGACCGTCACCGCAAACAGAATTGATCAGATGCAGGTGGTCCCCACCGGCGGTCCCCTTGGGGCGGAGATTCGGGGGATCGACCTCACCCACCCACTGCCCGACGATGCAGTCCGGGGGCTTCATCAAGCGTTACTATCGCACTGTGTTCTCCTCTTTCGTGGACAGGAAATCAGCGACGAGGACCAGGTCCGTTTCACCAACTACTTCGGTCAAGCGGTCGAGCACGTGCGCAAGCAGATGCCGCGTCCTGTCAAAGAGATCTTCTTCGTTTCCAATGTCGAAAAGGACGGTCAACCCATCGGGGCGCTCGGCAACGATGAGATCCCCTTCCACTCGGATCTGTCGTACCTGCGGAGACCCGGAACGCTCTCCATCATCTATGCGGTCGAACTGCCTTCTAGCGGCGGTGCCACGCAGTGGTGCAACTGCTACGCCGCCTATGAGGGGCTTGACCCCGACCTCAAAGGGCGGCTCAAGGGGATGCGTGCTGTCCATCGCCACCACGTTGAAAGCCAGAATCCCCCGGAACTTATTGATCATCCCGTTGTTTGTACTCACCCCGATACTGGGCGTAAAGCGCTCTATGTCGGTCCCCACCTGACGCGGCACATCGTGGGCGTTAGCGAGTCGGAAAGTCGTGAACTGCTTGGGGTACTCTTCGACCATATGTCGCAGGAACGCTATGTCTGGACGCACGATTGGGCGGTCGGTGATCTGGTTATATGGGACAACCGATGTACCATGCACCGCCGGGAAGGGTTCCCACCAACTGAGCGACGAATTATGAAGCGGACACAAATTTTCAACGACGCAATCCCGTATGAATAAGAATGAAACGTGAAGATGGGAAAACCAGCTGCCCCAAAGTCCTAAAATAAGGAGACATTTATCAAAGTCCCCCTGACAAGTTTCCCCCTGACAAGGGGGGCTAGCCTGACAAGTTTCCCCCTGACAAGGGGGGCTAGCCTGACAAGTTTCCCCCCTGACAAGGGGGGCTAGGGGGGTTAGGGGATTTAGGGGGTTAGGGGATTTAGGGTGAATTCTAAAGATAAATAGACACTTTCGCCCCTCGGTTTCGATCCCGATTTATCGGGGCCGGTAGGTGCGGTTTCTAACCGCACCGCATAGGCACAGTTGGAAACAGTGCCTACCAAACGGAAAAACGGTAGGTGCGGTTTTCAACCGCACCGATTTGGAGTGTCCAATTAGTTCTAACATCTACTATAAATGGGTCGTCATATCGTAAACAAAGGCAAGGAGGGGACGGTGAAAAACGATCGATTTCTGCTCTCGGCTCTGGTTGACTTCCCGGATGACTGCAATCGCTTGGTCTTTACGCCCAATCTGGTAGAGAACCTGATAGATCGCCTCCACTGGATGGGTGTTCGTCGGGTCTACTGGAACTACTACCAAAAAGGGATGTGGGACAATTTCGCCGACAACTCGGAAGCGACTCGCCAGACCCTTGCAAATTTGGGGGAACCCCTGGCTGTTGGCTGCCGTCTGGCGCATGAACGAGGTATGGAATGTTACGCGACCATCAAGCCGTACGAGACCGGCGCGAGCCATGCCAATCCCAAAGATAGCCCTGAGATGATGGCTGTGCCCGGCTTGCCATGTATTGGTGGGGTCTGCAAGGTCGATCCGTGGGTCATGGCGCATCCAGAGATGCGGGTGCGGGGACGCAGCGCGGACATATCGATGGGACTGGAGAAAATCCCGATTGACCGCATCCAACTCCGCCAAAAGGACATGGCGCCCGTCCGTATCGCACCAGAAAACATCGAAATTTGGACGAGTGACGATAACAACGGCTATCGGAAGCAGGACCTGACCTTTGCCCTGACCGAATCTGTTGAAACCTGTCCACGAGATGTCTTTGAGCTTGACGGCGACCCGGTCACATCGAAAGGGGAGTCGGTGCGAGCCCTCAACCTGAGTGGACTGAATCTGCTTGATCCGTTTATTGCAATCACCACCGATTTTGAGGACAGAGATGGCAGCTTCCGCAATACCGCAATGGAGATGGTGCGGGCATTTGGTCCTGACGGTCAGCCGATCCCGATTGTCGGCGCCAGTCACAAGGCGGTTTGGAGGCCCCTACGAGACTTCCGCACCGGCGACCTTGAATTCGATGCGGGGCTCGGTGATGCCGTCGTTTGTCTTGATGTTAATAACCAACCCTCTGTTTCATCAGATACCTCTGTGGGAGAACCCAACGACGGGGTGATTGCGGTTTCGAGGGGACGAAATGAGTATTTCTCCGGCTCCCTCTGCGAGGCGTATCCAGAGGTGCAAGCGTACTGGCTGAGTTGGGCCGGTGCGTGCATCGCGGCGGGTGTTGACGGATTGGACGTTCGCATCTCGTGCCATAGCAGTTGGACCAATACGCCGGAGATTTACGGTTTCAATGAACCTGTAGCGGCGGAGTACCAGCGGCGATACGGTGTCAATCCGGACGTGGAACCGTACGACCCAGCGTTGCTCGGAGCGCTGCGAGGCGATTTCTTCGATCAGTTCCTGCGAGCGACAAAACGGCGTGTGTCCGCAGCCGGTAAGCGGATGCAGGTTCATGCGGAGATGGAGTCGTTTCGGTCCGATGCTTGTCAGGGGCGCTGGCGCACCCGTCCCGGTAACATCACATTTAACTGGCGAAGTTGGCTGCACAGCGGGTTAGCGGACGAAGCCACACTGTTTGGACGTGGCTGGATGCCCGATCGGATGCTCAACGACGCGCTCACGCTGGAGATGCTGCGGGAAGCTGCTGATACCAATGTACCTGTCCATTTGAGCAAAGCGGTCGGACATAGCCGTGACGGAGCGGTACACGCTGATCTGTTGGAGTATATCTACCGTTTCGGTGGACTTGCCGGGTACACGCTCTATGAGACCGCAGCGATGTACGATGGACAGCATCTTGGTCCTGACGGTCAGTTACAGTTCCACCCAGGGCTGTGTAAGGGGATACGTGACCGTGTTAGAACTTTGGGGCTCATAGATTAAGAAAGTCCTAACCGTTTAGGGGTATCATCGTATTGCCCTGAACAGCTAGAAGAAACTAATATATAGTGAACAATATAAATATGTAGACGTTCACCAATAGTGCCCCTTATCGAAGCCTCATGAAGTCCCCCCTGACAAGGGGGGCTAGGGGGGTTGGGGATTTAGGGGGTTGGTTGTGTGTCGAAAGTGTATAAGTAATTCTAAAGTTCACCATATAGTAAAGTTTAGAAGTAATTGGACACTCTGTACCGGCGCGTCCCGATAAATCGGGATCCCGCCCTGTCGGGAGAAACAGCGCCTACCAAACATGGGGAGCGAAAGTGTCTATCTGTTTTTAGAATCCACTATAAATGGAGCACAAATGATGACTGACCAATCAGGGGGCTACCGCGCCGCGATCATCGGCTGTGGGAGTATCGCTAACAGCCACGCAGCCGGTTATAATCGGATCGAGCCGACGGCACTGGTGGCATGTGCGGACACGGTGGAAGCAAAGGCGGCGGGTTTCGCCGAGCGAAACGGTATTCCTAACTACTACGCCGACTACCGGCAGATGCTTGACGTTGAAAGACCGGACATCGTGAGTGTGTGCACCTGGCACCCCCTCCACGCAGAGATGACCATCGCTGCCGCCGCACGTCAACCAAAGGCTATCCTTTGCGAGAAACCGATGGCGACCAACCTGGGCGAAGCTGAAGCGATGATGATTGCTTGTCAGCGGAATCAGGTTAAATTGGCGATCGGTTTTCAACGTCGATTTCTTGGAGCGTGGACGGCGGCGAAAAATCTGATTGCATCGGGGGCAATCGGTAAACCCGAACGGATATCACACACCCGTCTGACCGGGCTGCTCAATGCAACGAGTCACGGGTTTGACTGTATGCGTTATATCTTGGGCGATCCCAAGGTGGAGTGGGTCTTCGGTCAGGTGGAGCGGAAGACCGATCGGTACGAACGCAGTGTACGTAGCGAGGACTGCGTAGCGGGGTTCTTACTATTTGAGGGCGGTGTGCAGGGGACCTTCCAGACAGACGTCGTGTCCGAAAACAAGTGGGCATTTGTGCAGGGGACGGACGGGATGATCGATTTCGACGATGGTTGGATACGTCTCTTCAACTCCGGGACGGACGGTTGGCGGGACGTAGAGGTTGAGGGGGTGGATGCGGCTGCCGCTCAGGTGCAGGAGTTGGTTGAGTGGATCGAAGAGCGTTGCGTCCATCGCAACCAAGCAGAAAACGGTTTGTGGACGATGCACATGATGATGGGTGCATACGAATCTGCCCGCTGCCACGAGGTGGTCCGTCTGCCGATGCAAACCCGTGCGAATCCACTCGATCTGATGGTGGAAGCCGGACAGCTGCCGGTGCAGTACCCCGGACGCTACGATATTCGTAGTTTCTTGCTTGAGGGTGAAGCGATGAATCTGGAAGATACTGGGTAACGAGAGAACGGGCAAGCGTGGGCGCGAGGGAGCGTGAAAGTTATCTGTTTATTGGTTCATGAATGAACTATAGTGAATTCTAAAAACAGATAGACACCTTCCCTCCCCGGTTTCGATCCCGATTTATCGGGGCCGGTAGATGCGGTTTCTAACCGCACCGCATAGGCACAGTTGGAAACAGTGCCTACCAAATCCCGATTTATCGGGATCCCGTGACTACGGGACGAGGAGAACGGTAGGGGCGGTTTCCAACCGCACCGGTTTAGAGTGTCTCATCAATTCTAAGGTCCACTATAAATCGGTTTCTGTTGCACAATTTTTTAATATGAGCGATTCTTTTTCAGTTGTGTAGATTGGCGTGGATTGGCGGAGAAATGAAGCGTGAGATAGACTAAAGAGGGGTGTTTTATGCACATTATGCGGTCTTGGATGTTCGTGCCGGGGCATCAGGGGCGGATGATTGATAAAGCCTACGAACTAAAACTGGATGTAGCGATGTTCGATCTGGAGGACGGGGTGCCGCCCGGCGAAAAGAATACCGCCCGCGCCATGATGCCTGAAACGCTTGATCGCCCATCGGGTGGAATGCTCCGTTTTGTTCGTATTCATCCCGTCGGGACTAAAGAGATAGAGGTAGACCTTCCGGCGGTGATTCGTCCCGGTCTAGATGGACTCACACTGACAAAGGTGAATTGCCCCGAAGATGTGGCGCAAGTCAGTGCGATTCTGGATGCCCGCGAGTCCCAGATGGGGATGGAACGGGGCAGTGTTCAACTGCTCGCCACGATTGAGAGTGCTCGCGGGTTGATTCAGGCGCCCGCAATTGCAGCATCCAACCCTCGACTTGTCGGATTGATGTTCGGTGCGGAGGACTTTGCGATGGACCTGGGATTGTTTAACGTCCGTCAAGGCGAAGCGAGTGATTTCCTTTACGCCCGGTCTGCGCTCGTCGTTGCCGCCGCCAGCGAGGGGTTGCAGGCAATAGATCGGGTCTATCTCGACATTCGGAATCCCGACGGATTGGAACAAGACACCCGTCTCGCCCGGGACCTTGGGTTCACCGGCAAAGCATTGATCCACCCCGCACAGATTGAGGTCGTAGAAAAAGTGTTCCATCCAACCGATGCGGAGATTACGCACGCCCAGCGTGTGGTAGCAGCCTTTGAGGCAGCGGAAGTGGAAGGTGCCGGTGCGGTTGCCGTCGATGGTCAGATGGTTGATCTGCCAGTGGTAGAGCGTGCCCGGCGTGTCCTGCAGCTTGTATCTGACAAATAGATCCAACATGAAACATTATACGTAATGCGTAAGAGGAGACAGACCCCGGATTTGCGCTCCTGTGGTATATATAGTGAATTCTAAAAACAAAGACATTAAAAGATAGTCTTTTGTAACACGATCTGTTAGATTGTGACGCAAAAATGCAAACTAATCCCGACACGTCGGGACACTACAGTGTTTAGTTAATTCTGAAATCTGCTATAGTTGGGTTTCACTGTGTCTATCTATAAGGGGTTGTTGTTGAAAGGCGGAACCGCTGTTGTGTTTGATATGGATTTGCTTTCAACCATTCAACCCAACCTACGTGACTGTAACTCCCAAAAAAATAGATTGCAATTGGATAAGCGACCATGCCTTTTTAGGAGGTAGTCATGTTTAATTATCATTTGAGCCCCTATCTCATTGTAGTTGTTACCATCGCTTTTTTGCTTTTAGTCGGTGGATTTATCGTTTATATGGAGATTGATAAAAGGCAGTTTATTGACAGTATCTTGCTATCGTCTCCAGTTACCTCTGGACAGGTCCCTGGAATAGAAACAACTATTGAGGGGACTCAGGAAAACAAGAACCCGAAGTTTCAAGAGGTAGATCCTGATGAACTACTAGCTGCTGTACGCCGAATCCCTGAGCAATTTGGATATAGCGAAGCGGCTACAACTTACGCAAAACTAGAAGCAAAACGCATGAGTGGAGAACGGCTGACACTTGATGAACATGTTGCTCGCTTGGAAGCGAATCTTTATTTGTACCCAAACGAGTATACCCGAAGAGCACTTATACTTAAAAAGTTTGTACAATCAAAAGGGCCTAACTTTCCTCCAAGAGACGGGTTTTCTGATGAAAACATAGCGGAACTGAAGGAATTGGGCATCCCCGTGGTATATAGCGGCAATTCTTTGATGATCAACCCGCCTCCTGATGTGGTTCTAAGACGGTTGGCCGAAGAAGATGCTGAAGAATATAGACATATATGGCGTGATTTTTTGGCACATAGAGAGTCAAGCCCCCCTGCGTCCGATAATGTCTTCTCAGAAGGTATCGGTGAAGATACAGATTTCTCACAGAGGCGTTCTGAGGCCTCCCCTGTAATGCCTGAACCTAAGATCTCTGTCACGACTGAGCATGTTCACCAAAAGGATAGGCATGTACACGAACCACCCACTATCCAATCGCCTGCACCGACAGCTGCTAAAGGTGTTGAAGCGAACGGCTGGGAGGGATTATCGCCGAAACACCAACATCAGGCGAAACAGTTCTTTGATCAATATGGTTCGGAGGAAGGGCTTCGCCGTTTCAGGGAGATGGATCCAGAGGCTGCGCGGCAATTTGAGCGGGAACGACGGGAGCCGCCTGTCCCTTCTGAACCAAGTGATGAATCCTCTACGCAGTAGGGGCGCGTCTTAAATCCGTACAACTAGCGGTATCATACCTTTTTTAGGAATATGATACCGCTTTTTTGTGCTCACGGCGTGGCGTCAGTCGGTTAAAACGATTCAAAACCTCCGCATCTTTTTATTGGAATATGGTATAATCACGCAGGTTATTACCTTCAGTGGGAAAAGCGATGAGACTCCTCGAATATCAAAGCAAAAAATTACTCTCCAACTTTGGCTTGGTTTTCACGGAATCGACACCTATTGATTCTATGAGTGGGGTGCGAGTAACCGTTGAGCATGTTGGGCTGCCCGTTGTCCTGAAGGCGCAGACCCCTTTCGGTGGGCGCGGGAACATCGGGGCGGTGAAGTTCGCGGAGAGCATTGATCAAGCCGTCGTTGCGGCAGAGGCGCTGCTCGGAATGGATCTGCGCGGTACAACGGTTGAAGTGATTTCGGTTGAGCCGAAACTAAACTACGAACGCGAGTTTTACGTTGGTATTACATGGGATACGGTCGCAAAGCTGCCGGTTGCCCTATTGAGCGTCGCCGGTGGTGTGGATGTTGAAGCTGCCCAGAGCGATCAGGTCGCACGTCAGCAGTTTGATCCGTGGACGGGACTCGCGCCTTACAGTGCAAGGGAAATGGCTGCCAAAGTCGGCTTGAGGGGAAAAACGCTTGTGGGGATCGGTGAGGTTCTTGCCAAACTGTCGAGAGCGTTTCTTGCGTGCGATGCCGTCATGATGGAGATCAATCCGTTAGTCTTTATCAAGGACGAGACACTAATCGGGCTTGATGCGCGTGTCGAGATTGAGGACGAGGCGGTTTATCGGCAGCGGGAAAGGTTGGAGCCGTTAGGCGAATTAACGATGACTGCTGCGGGTCGTCCGCCCACACCCTTGGAGTTGGAAGCCCAGCGCATTGATGCGCGGGATCATCGGGGTGTTGCCGGACGCGTGGTAGAATTTGACGGCGATCTCGCGCTCCTAATCGGTGGCGGCGGCGCAAGCCTGACTATTTTCGACGCAATCAAGGCGCATGGCGGTTCTCCCGCAAACTACTGCGAGGTAGGCGGAAACCCGACGGAGGAGAAGGTTGCTGCCATAACATCGCTCCTGCTATCGAAGCCGGGCGTTAGGGGGATGGCGATTATCATGAATGTGGTGAACAATACCCGTGCGGATGTCATCGCTCGCGGTGTCCTGATGGGTGTTGCGGGTGTAGGACAGAAGCCGGCAGACATAATCAGTCTCTTCCGTGTCCCCGGCAACTGGGAGGCGGAAGCGCGAGAGATCATGGAGGCAGCCGGCGTCCAAGTGCACGGACGCGAGGTGTCGTTAGATGCGGCTGCCCGGTTGGCTGTTGAAAGGAATCGCGCCCATGCTGCTTGAACCGAAGGGGGGCGTTCTCGTTCAGGGGATCACCGGCAGAGAGGCGAGCCGTATGGTCGAGGATTCGCTCGCTTACGGGAGTAATATCGTCGCCGGGGTAACACCCGGAAAGGGTGGGCAGCAGGTACATGGAGTACCCGTCTACGACACAGTCGCAGCGGCGGTTGAGAAGCATCGCCCCACTATCAGCGTGGTTTCTGTCCCGCCGCCCGCCGTGTTAGATGCAGCGTTAGAGTCCTTCGCTGCTGGCATCAAACTGTGCTTAATTATGACCGAACGGGTGCCACAGTTGGACACCAGTAAATTGCAGACCGCCGCCCGTCACGTTGGTTGCACCGTCATCGGTCCCAATTCGCTTGGGCTGATCCGTCCGGGAATTGCCAAACTCGGCACCATCGGTGGACGTGTGGATAATGTCCGCCGCTCCTTTATGCCGGGCAGTGTTGCAGTGCTTTCCCGCAGCGGCGGAATGACCTCCGAGATCGCCAGCTATCTAACGAGCCGTGGAATCGGGCAGAGTATCGCCATCGGTGTGGGTGGAGATGCGATCATTGGTTCCAATTTCACGGACCTAATCGAACTCCTCGAAGCGGATTCCGCCACCGATGCTGTGGTCATCTATGGCGAGCCGGGCGGGGCTGCGGAGGAGCAACTCGCAGCGCGATTGAAGCGAAAGCCTTCTCGACTCCGAATAGTTGCCTTTCTGTCTGGCAGATTCGTCGATGATCTTGAGGGTGTGCGGTTCGGTCATGCCGGAGTCATTGTCGAAGGCGGACGCGGTTCGGTGCGTGGTAAGGTGCAAGCGTTGCGTGATGCCGGGGTATTTGTCGCCGAGACGTTTGAGGATCTTTTGGAAGGACTTGAACGTGATGCGTGAAACGTGATGCGTAAGTTCGCTGGACGTGTTGACATTTGTTTGAGGGATACACCTAATCGTAGGAGCGAGGTTCCCTCGCCCGTCCAAGCGCGGATTGGGAAATCCAACCCCTACGAATAATCATACGTCTGTGTATTTCGCTGGATTGACGTAGTTACGATAAAATGTCAACAGAACCTAGTACATTGTCAGATAAATGTAGCGCAAACTGTTAGTTTGCGGGGGGATCACAATCTAAATGAGGTTTCAGAAAATAATTCGGTAATTCTATATTTCCCCCAGGCCCGGTAGGGGCGGTTTTCAGTTCCCCAGGTCCGGTAGGTGCGGTTTCTAACCGCACTGGCGCAGTTACAAACAGCGCCTACCTAACGGGAGCCCGGTAGGTGCGGTTTGTAACCGCACCACACTCAATCTAACCCGGTAGGCGCTGTTTCCAACTGCGCCTATGCAGCGCCTACCCAACACGGGGAGCGAAAGCGTCTATTTATTTCTCTAATTCACCATAGTTCATTTGAGATGAGGAGAGTAAGTTGGTGGACGGTATCAAAGGATTGTTATACGTTATCCTGATATTTGGATTATTCATATATGTATCCTCTGTGTATCCCCAGCAATCCGTCGTGATGGATGGCGAAATTCGTGGTATTGTCTATGGCCAAGAAACGGGCGAGCCGTTAGTAGACGCTACGGTTCGATTGATGGAAACAGACCAACGCGTCCTGACCGATGATAAGGGTGAATTTCGATTCGAGGATCTGGCTCCCGGCGATTATACGTTGAATGTAATTGCCATCGGTTATCGTCTCCTTGAGGAAAACAACGTCGCCATGGTGAAGTCGGGCGAGGTGACTGAGGTGGAGATTCATCTCGCCCCAGTTGATACAATCTTGGATGAGGTTGAGGTCAGATCGCGTGCGATACCGGCGACCGTTGGGCGGCAGACCGTAGGCGTTATGGAGATTAAACGGATCCCCGGCAGTGCGGGGGACGCACTCCGCGCCCTGCAAGCGTTGCCGGGGATCGGTGTCGCCAGCGATTTCGACGGTCAACTCTATATCCGGGGCGGCTCGCCTGACGATAACCGGTTTTACCTTGACCGTGCCCCACTTTTTTATCCCTACCATTTCGGTGGATTGGTTTCAACTATCAATTCTGAAGTGCTCAACAGGATTGATGTCTACGCCGGCGGATTCGGGGCGGAGTTTGGGGCGGACGCACAAGCTGTCATCGACATCTATTCCCGGCGTGGCAGGGAGGATCGGATAGGCGGCACATTTAACGTCAACCTCCTCTATTCGGAAGGGTTGCTTGAGGGACCGATTGGCGGACGTGGTTCATGGTATATCGCGGGACGGCGGAGTTACGTTGACCTTTTTCTGATGGAAACTACCCGGATTACGGCGTTCCCACGATTCTGGGATTATCAGGCGAAGGTCAGCTACGATCTCTCCGACAATCATCAATTCGACGTTAAGGCGTTCGCTGCGGGCGATGTCATGGGCTTTAAGTTGGGGTTGGAAGATGTCGATTATGATCCAACGCTCGCAGGACGGTTCGACCTTGAGGGGCGCTTTGGTGTGCAAGCGGCGGATCTCAGATCAACGCTGACAGACCGTCTCACATCACATTTCTCAGTCTCGCGTGCGAGTTTTTTGCAAGCCTTTAGCTTTGGTCAGGGACTTTTCCTGAGACTGGAGCCGATCCAGTACGAAGTTCGCGAGGATCTCGCCTACCGTCTGAATTCGCAGCATCAACTCGAATCCGGATTGCTTGTCTCCACGGCGCAGTGGAATGGATCTGCCAACTTTCCTCGCCGCGCCGATGAAGGGGATCCGCAGGCGAGCGAGTCTCAATTCTTCACCTTTGCGGAGAAAATCTCTGTGGACTTTGCGGAACAGTTCAACGTGATTGAGGGCTATCTCCAAAATCGGTATGACCCGTTTGCCTTCTTATCGGTAACGTTGGGGCTGCGGCTTGATTATTTTAACCTCACCAATCGGGTCTCCGTCGGACCGAGGGGCAGCCTACGATTCACAATGCCGGGCGGTTCAGAGCTCCGGTTTGCCTACGGCAGATACGAGATTAGCCCCTATCCGTGGCAAATTATCCCGGGATACGGGAATCCGGATGTGAAGGAGAATACAGCGACGCACTATATCTTGGAATTGGAACGGGAAATTAGTGCCCAAACACGGCTCAAGGTTGCGGGCTATCAGAAAGATTTCAGGGATCTGATTACGCGTGACCAGACCGTGGGCTACCTTAATCAAGGGCAGGGATATGCACGCGGCGTTGAGATCTCTCTCAAACATCGTGCAGGCGACCGATTCTTCACGTGGGCGAACTACGCGTATTCCGTTTCTAAACGCGAGGACCGTCCCGGTGATCCAGAACGGCTTTATTCCTTCGATCAGCCCCACGTCGCAACACTCACAGCAAGCTATCTGCTTACACCGACATGGGAGATCGGTGCGAAATGGCAGTACCGCTCCGGAAATCCGTACACGCCGGTGGCTGGTCGGGAGATTATGCGCCATCCCGATACAGGTCGGCCTCGCTACACGCCTGTCTTCGGCGAAACGAACACGGCACGGGTGCCGCCGTTCCACCGTTTGGACATCCGCATCAGCAAATCGTTCATCTATCAGCGTTGGCGGTGGGGGATCTTCCTTGAGCTGCTCAATGCGTATAATCGCAAGAATGTGTTGGACGTCGATTATAACAGAAGCTACACAGAGGAGCGATACCTCTACCAGTTGCCGTTGTTTCCGTATGGGGGGGTGACAGTTGAGTTTTAGGGGGAGTGAAGCGTGAAACGTGAAACGCGAGGACGGGGCGGCGGATGCGCTGGCTGGGGTGTATAGTCCGTTACGGGTGCGGCGACGATGAGATATGCTTTTCAGCAGGAAATCCCTCACAGATTTTGACGATCTTTGGGATAATCCAGAGTTTCAGCCCAATTGCCTGTACTGATACTCTGAATCAGGATTCTCTGGATTTAAGGATTTTCTGGATAGACACTGGAAAGTGAAACGGGACTATTTTAGAAAGGGACAGGGGGCATTTAGCCCCAGCGGGGCGACATGTTTATAGCATACGGATAGCCCCATCCCCCAAAGCCCCAGCGGGGCGACATGTGCCATTTGTCTGAATTGCAGATTACACTCTCCCATACGAAAGTGATTTATGCACACCCCTCATATTAAACCTCCTTTTCAGTTTATTGATTCAACCTCTTTAGTTCGCAATCGGTTATTATTCTAACTGCCAATTGTTCGTAGTGTTCTTTCTTTGTCATGATTGCCCTCATAATGAGTTACAAAAATCGTGTTTGCCGATCCCCTACATGCCGTTCCGAATTTGTGATACCGCGTTAATTTGCGTTTCGTAGCCCGAAGCCAAAACGATTTGGGTAGCAATGGTCTATTTACCACCGCGTATAGAAGGTTCTTTGCTTAACTTCCTGCGGAGTAACTCCAGTGGGCCACCAGATATTAGAATCGACTCCGGCAATCTTAATACGTTTCGTGCAAATGCTTCGTCTAATTCCTTCCGAATAGGATCGCTATCAATTTCATGTAGCGGCAAAAGGGACTGTTCACACATAGCATCAAACAGCTTGACAGCCTCAGCAAGCAACTTTGATTCAAGAGCCGTCACGTCCAGCATGGGTAAAGTTTCCAACATTGATATGCCTATACTTCCCCTTCCCGCCTGTTGTTTATTGGCATGCCACCAGTGTAACAACAAACCCAGCGACGTATTTGCCCATAAAACGAGTGCCTTTTCCTGATCCATAGATGAAAGGCCAATCGATGGCCATGCACGACCACCGATGGTTTTCCGGGGTGTGGACTGCATCCCTGTTGATTGGCTGTTGAACTGGAAATCGCGGTTGAAATGACAATGTGATGCGGTGTTCCAAACACTTTTCACTTTAAGATCCACTATAGCTTGTTCCCCTGATCCCGATCCTTGTCGTGGCAAACCCTCACTATCCCCCTCAAACGACATGGTTCGTTCACGTTCCGCATCATGAGACCAAAGCACTCGGTTTCAATCACTACAGGAGAAACAGTGGATTCTATAACCAAGATATCAGGTCGTTCATTACTTCCTTTTAACATACCACTGTTTTCTGAACGAACAACATTAGATTGCTGCCAAGCGCGACGTGTTCCTCTCAATACTCCGGCAAGGGCATCATTGATTGTATGTTCAGTTGTTGCCATGACTCTCCCTTTCAACTGTGCTCACTTCTATATGTCACATCCGCCCAAGAAACGGATAACGATATTCTGTTAGAAAAAAGAAAATCCTGTCAACACAGATTGCGTTATTTTAGGATGACCATCTTTCGCGTGGAGGAATAGACTCCTGCATGTAGCTGGTAAAAATAGATACCACTTCCCACCGCCTCACCTAACTGGTTACGTCCATCCCAGTACGCCGCCCGTGTCTTATCGGTGTAATGCCCCGCCTGCTGATATCCCAACTGCAACCGACGCACCACTGCGCCTTTGGCGTCATAAATGATGAGCGTCACATCTGCATCATGGGCGAGTTGATACGGTATCCATGTCTCTGGGTTGAAGGGATTCGGATAGTTTGCCAACAGTGCCGTTTCTTTTGGAATCAGTGAGGCTAACAAGTTCTGAAGATTCTCTATGCCCTGTTTGAAAGCGAGCGAACCATCATCTTCCAACTGCGCTTGTGCAATCCATGCTTCTATCATCGCAGCATCTACACTCTCTGATCCAACCGGAGGCGCAGCGGAGGATCCAGCAATCTCCTGTGACACGCGGATGAGGTCGAGGATGCTGACAACGCCGTCACCATTGACATCCACGGCCGAGCCGGCGGGGACTCTTTTCCCTAACTGCTGTGAGACGAGAATCAGATCCAGAATACTCACCCGTCCATCTCGATTCACATCCCCGGTGGAGAGTTGTTCTTCAACGGTGATGGTGATTTCATGCGGTCCGGCGGGGATAATATCGCCGGTGACCGAGCCGAATTGGAAGTTTTGCAGCTCCAATTTCGTTTCGCCTCCCGATTTCGCCCTGAAGTTCACTTGGAGCAGGGAACCGGTGCCGGTCGCACCCTGAGCACTGAGCCGGGCCGCGTTAAGTCCTGTGATTTTACCCGCTGCATTGTCAATACTTCCGCCTTGAAAGAAAGTTGTGCTGCCCCCTGTTTTCAGGAAATCGCCTTCAGTCACATTGATGGCTTCAAGTGCAGCAGGGTCGAAGGCGATATCAAACTGCCAACCCGCCAAGTCGTTGATATTTTCGGCGCGGATGTCGAGGGTAAAGGTATCACCGAGGTGGATTTGCGTCTTAGAAAGGGCGTAGCCAATACCCGTTGATACAGTATATTCCGTGCCAGGTTTAAACCCAAACTTGCCATTATGAATGCTACCACGTATCTCAACCGCGACTAATAGGATATTTTTCCCCGCTCTAAGCGTGACCGAGGCAAAATCGGTGTAATCGCCGGACCCAAAAA
The DNA here is from genome assembly GCA_965204355.1 of Candidatus Poribacteria bacterium. Taxonomy (GTDB): domain Bacteria; phylum Poribacteria; class WGA-4E; order WGA-4E; family PCPOR2b; genus PCPOR2b. Next base: position 2,884,997 of record OZ241983.1, on the reverse strand, counting down.
TTTCGAGGTTATTGTAAACTAGAGTCCCATTAAGCCAAACCTTTAGCCCATCATCGGCACCGACGTGTAATGTTGTCTCCTGTTCCCGTGGAGAGTAGAGAGATGCAGTGCCGTAGATAACACCGTCAGGAGGATCGCGTTGCAGCATCTCACCAATGTTGTTTTGCGGCTCAGAGGGGAGTATGTGAGATGTCCAGACCTCATCGCCAACAGGCTTTCCCGCCGTTGCGCCATTGGTAGCAACCGCTAATTCTGTCACCGTACCCCCACTCGCTTCTGATAGTAAATCCGTGTTGCTATTCAGTCCTGTGTCCGGTAACAGCACCCATAGCCAGGGCCCCTCTATCTTCGGACCCCCTTTTGGAATTGCCGGATTGCCGGACCAAGAGACTTTTATCTTTTTGCGTAACTCCTCCAAAGGTGAAAGGTCAGAAATGTTGTTTTGATCAACCGCTAGCCATGTTAAGTTGGTTAAGCCCAAAATCGGTGATGCGTCTGATATGTTATTCCGGCTGAGGTTTAGCCATGTTAAGTTAGTTAAGTTCACAATCGGCGATATGTCCGGTATGTCATTGTGTGAAAGATTTATCCATTTCAAGTTAGTTAAACGTGCAAGAGAAGATATATCTGATATGTCATTACCATCAAGACCCAAACGGGTTAGTCCGGTTAATCCCGCAAGAGGTGATATATCCGACACTTCTTCGCCGGCAAGATACAGTTCTTTCAAACCGGTTAATCCTGCTAGAGACGTTAAACCCGATATATTACCACCACAAAAATCTATAATCTCCAGTTTTGTTAATCCCGCAAGGGGCGATACATCGGATATGGAGTGCCCCCATGAACTAATCCTTTTCAGATTGACTAATCCTGCAACCGGCGATAGATCGGATACGTTGTTGCTCTGGGAGAATCTTAAAGACTCTAGGTTGATTAATCCTCTAAGCGGCGATAGATCGAATACGTTGTTATGCGAAAAATCTATAGTCCTCAAGTTAATTAATCCTGCTATCGGCGACAAGTCAGATATATTGTTACCGGAGAACGTTAAATAGTCCAAGTTGATTAATCCAGCGATTGGCGAGAGGTCAGATACCATGTTTTCGCGAAACGACGTGCTAGTGAGATTTCTTAAGCCCCTGTAGGGCGATATATCGGATATGCGGTTGTTATTAAGCCTTAAATCGCGCACATTGATTAATCCAGCAATTGGTGAGAGGTCAGAAATCTCATTATCTGGAAGTCGTAAAAACGTTGCATTTATTGCAAATTGCAGACCTGTCAAATCTTGGATACCTCTATTCCGTCCATCGAGTTCTCTCAGCCTTTTCATCTCCTCCACAGTAATCGGAGCGTTGGGGCTTTTACCGAGTTCCTCTGCGATTGCAGCGCGGAGGTTCGTATCAGGAATACGAACAACGGTTCCCGGCGGCTGGTCAGGCTGCGAAGGACTGTCTACCTGTTCGTCAGGGAAGTCCAACGCGGAAATGATCGCGGGAAAATTAGATGTCCATGCGTCCCGTTTCATACTGCCATTGGGACTATCTAACACCAACAAGCCTGCATTCTGTAGCCCTACATTCTCACGTATCTTTTCAAGGAATACTTCTGTTTCTAACCCAACCACAGCAGCGGCATACCCAGCGTCCACCGGTCCCTGATATGCTTCGTGGAATCGAGCAATCGGTTCGATATCATCAAACGCACCGCCCGTCGCTTCAAGTGCCTGCCTGTATGTGTCTATATCTTCTTGAACGCGCGCGTTCATTTCCGACTTCTCTACATAGAGGCGCAGTACCTGTGCTTTGTCATAAGTTGGATTGGTAGTACTCTCTATCACAGGGCGCACTTGATCCTCAAATGTATTCATCCCCTCAATATGGCAACCGAAACAGGACAACCCCGTCCGCACCTTCGGGTCACTCGCTGCGGGGTTAGAAACAATGTCTGTCGGTGCTACATCTAACCGAAAACCGGACGCATTAGCTATATAGTATCCCTGCAACCCGTTAGGTAGATTGAAGATAACCTCACCGCCGTCATGGGTGAAGTTGAGTGGGTGGTTGAAGATGTTCTGTGTGCCAACATTGCCAGCAAAGTCGTAACTCTTCCAATACGCACCATATCGGGAGAGATGTCTTTCTAACACGCGGTTGTTAACTGACACCCCTGAATCGTTAGTACCTGCTCGCCAGACACGCACTCCTGGGGCATTCTGTAGATTACGGAGGACATCGACCTCCAGTCGTGTCTCTAACTCCCTATCTGTCAATGGTAGAGATAGCAGGTCGTGATATAGTGGAGGTAGAGATGCAGTTGCTATAAACCAGTCGGTATGAATCGATGGTATATTACTGTTCATCTCCCGCTGTAATCGCCCGAGTTGTGCCTTGAGTGTGGTCTGTGTCGGTGCATCAAATCTAATATGGTAGGGGTAGGCTGCTTCTATCTGTCCCCAGCCATCATTGACATCCCATTCATAATGTCTGAGGTCAATGTAGAAGATAGTGCCTTGTGAGTCGATAGGTATAGGATTGTTGACTTCAACCCCCCATGAGAGACTATTGACCAGTTTGAACAGTGCTTTGCGATACTCTTGGAGTATCCCCGCAGACTCTCCAGCATTATAGAGATGTGTCATTGTGAAGTACCGGGCAAAGCTACGGTCAAAGGCTGGGAGGGACATCAGGTGGTTTTCTATGGTGGTGAGTATTTCAGCAGGAGAGATGAAGTCGCTATCGGTTGTAGCGATTGCAGTCCAGTCAGGAGCGCCTGTTAATATCCAATTTCGAATGGTGTTAATTTCTTGATCGGATAGAGGAGGCTGATTGAGGGGCATCCGTTTGACTATATCCGGAGTTATGAGCCGTTTATACAGTTCGGAGGTATGTGGGTTTCCGGGGACAACGGTACCGTTTTCGATGAGTGCGTTGTGTTCTATTAGGAGTGCATCTCTAAAGGCCCCTGTAGGACCGTGGCAGACGAAGCATTTCTGTTCAAGGATAGCGTGGGCATCGAGTGCTATCTGCTGTTGAGCGGTTACGTTTTGAGAATTGATGATAAATGTCAATAGCGCGATAAGTACAGTTAAATTCCAGTATGGTTGGGTTAAACGTAAGCTTAAAATCATAGCCAGTGACTTAGATCCTCCGGTAATATTAGTGGTGATTTCAATTTGGTAACCCACGGCAGGATTACGTGCGCTGGGTACGGCTGAGATTTCCACTTGTACCCTTGCCGTTGATAGAACTGAGAAGCACATCAACAGAAGCAGAGTGAAACGAAAAATTGCTTGTTCATCGATTTTCTTCTTTACGGTTAAGATAAATAGTAACGCAATTATAGTGAATTATAGAAATAAGTAGACATTAATAACAGTAGGCACACTCCGTGTGCCGTAACTCGGCGAGAATAGTAGTAGGCACACTCCGTGTGCCGTAACTCGGCGAGCAAGGTTCGTGACTTGGGCCGCTCATCATGTCTAAGTAATTCCAAAATCTACCATAATTGTCGGTTGTAGGCCCAATTTTAATCAGTGAATTTCGATGATAGAAAGATCCTATCACTCGGGAGAACAAACATTGCCGTGTCGTCAGCGCAGGGAGCGTCTCTACCGTCCTCTAAACACGAGTCACAGCGCTTTAAGCCGTGCTACAGTTTCTGCGTTCAGACCGCCCTTTTGAACTGTAGATATGTTTTCCGTTACTTCAATCGCAGTTTTCATACCTATAACGGTTACACTAACCCGCGGCTCCGATAAAACGAACTGAACGGCTAACCGTCGCAGTGCCGCGAGATCGTCTGCCACAAACTCACGCAACTTCTCAAGCCGATTTAGCACGGATTCTCGCCGTGTATCCGTCCAGTCCCAAGCCCATAATAGCCCCTTTTCGACCCGTTGTAGCACCAGTTCCAGTGGGAGCGATAGGAAACCTTGATAAAACACGCCGCCCATTACGACGCCGACATTATGGCGCTCCGCTTGGGGCAGCAACCCCTCTTCTGCACTCCAATCCAAAAGGTTGAACCGGTTAAAACTAAGAGCGACATCAAATTCTCCCGTCTGTACCGCTGCCGTTACCTCGGCAAGCCGCCCGCTCACCCCGATGAATCGCACCCGTCCCTCCCGCTGTAGTTGGCGGAAGCCCTCCACCATTCCGCCGCGTTGAAGGATAGATTCGACTGCCTTCACACCTTCGCCGAGATGTTGGATATCGTGTGCGAGCAGTACATCCACATGGGAACGCCGTAAGGTCGCCAAACTTTCTTCGACACCTGCGATTGTTTCCGCCGCTGTTGGCATTTGGCGGGGCGAAATTTTTGTGCAGATGATATATTCGCCCGTGTAATCCGTCAGCGCCTTTCCGATGATCTCTTCGCTCGGTCCGTAGTGGCGCGAGGTGTCGATGTAGTTGACGCCGGCCTCGAGTGCCGTACGGATTGCATTGACCGCGTCTGTCTCATCAAAGGGACCGTGACTTGTGCCCGCAAAGACCGCTCCACCCAATCCGATTTCGGACACCTCAAGTCCCGTCCGTCCTAATGTCCTGTAGCGCATCGGTTAATCTCCTCTGTTTCGAGCCAACCCATTCAGCACCTAAGTCGAGGTCAGGGGTGTCGGGTAAATACACCGGCTCGCGCAGCAATGTCAATAGCCTTACCCGCATCTATCACCCGTGGACCGTTGGGATTCAATTTTAACTGGACGGTCATGCCTTGACGCAGTTCAATTTCACGCTCGCCATCGAGGGCAAGCACACAGGGCTGTTGATGCTTGAGCGTAACCGCTTCACCCGGTGCCAAGGGGTGAGACTCCACCACGCCCACTTCGCTGAGGAGGCCGGGAGCGATGGGAGCAAGCACCGGCTGGCCCTCCGACCCCAACCGAAGATACAAACCGTGTTCGGGGGAGTCAACCTGAATCGGCGCATGGGCACCGATTGATGACAATCCAATACTGCCCGGCTCGACGCGCGTCAAAACCAGTTCCTTGATTTTTGATGCTTCCCAGACAGCGCGAGAGGCAACGAACCGCTCATCATAGACAGCGACATCTATCAGCGCGATATCGTCCGGGGTGTCGTCGTTGTCGGGATTTTCCTCCTGATTGCTCTCGTTGGTTGTCTCGCAGAAGACATCCAAGCGGCGTGCCCGCTGCACCGCTCCATCTGCTCGACCGCATGAAACCAAGCCAGCTGCCATCCCCGCAATGGTTCCCTCTAACATTGTGGGGAACACGTTGTTCGTGCCGGTCGAGATTGGCATGAGAGGCACATCTCCGCACCCTTTGGTTACCGCGCGGTTGGTGCCGTCGCCACCTAATGTGACGATGCAGCCGACCCTCTCCGCTGCCATGAGTTCAGCCGCCTGCGTCGAGTCGTGCTGGCTGAACAGTTTGAGCATCGGGAGGATCGTAACATCCAGCTTGGTCTGTAATCCATCGAGTGCCTTGGGACCGATGCTGAACGAATCGGGCATAAAATACACACGGTCCACACCCACCGCCTCGAGTCCCAGCAACACACGGCGGACGATGTTGACCTTTTCGTCGTTGTTGAATACTGCGCCGTGGGCAACCAGCCTGCGGATGTCTCTGCCCGATGCTGGGTTTGCGATGATGCCGACGCTGTATGTAGTATTAGTTGACATATTGGGAGGATGGGTGGACGCGTGAATTTTTACCTCTCGTGCGACGATAGAGCTGTTGACGGGCGAGGGCAACCGGCCCCTACAAGCCGATAAATTTACACTGCAAAACAACTTGGGTTAAAGTAATTGCAGCAAGGAATTATAACACAGCCTTGTTACTTTGTGTGTTTATTTTTTCTGTCGTTTCCGCTTGAACTTTTTAGTTTAATTTCGGAGCTAATCGTGTTACAATCTTGATGAGGTTTCAGAAAATAATTCGGTAATTCTATATTTCCCCAGGCCCTGTAGGTGCGGGTGGAAACCGCACCTACCGAGCTCCTCGTCCCGTAGTCACGGGATCCCGATAAATCGGGATTTGGTAGGCGCTGTTTCTAACTGCGCCGGTACAGAATGTCCAATTATAGTGAACAATATATGGTGAATTATCAAAATAAATAGACACTTTCGCCCCCCATGTTTGGTAGGCGCTGTTTCCAACTGCGCCTATGCGGTGCGGTTACAAACCGCACCTACCGGGGTGATAGTCCGGATTTTCCCATCCTCGCCGGCACAGAGTGTTCAAGTAATTCTAAAGTTCACCATAAATATGTAGACGTTCACCAATAGTGCCCCTTATCGAACCCTCATGAAGTCCCCCTGACAATGTTTCCCCCCTGACAAGGGGGGCTAGGGGGGTTGGGGATTTAGGGGGGTGGTTGTGTGTCGAAAGTGTATAAGTAATTATAGAATTCACCATAATTCTAAAGTTCACCATAAACTTCATGGGGATTGTTGGAACGTGTCCGTTCATTTGCAGATCCCTTGTCTCTACCCCCCTTGCATGCAGGAGGTCAAGTCATGACCGTATCCGTATGGCAGGAAACGCCTGAGCCCATTCTGGCGGAACATGATGATGTCGTTATCGGTGCCGGGATCGTAGGATCTTATACCGCGAGCCTGCTTCATGAACGTGGGCGCGATGTTGCACTCGTCGATGCGCGTTTTCCAGCCGCCGGGGCGTCAGGTCGAAATGCCGGGTTTGTCCTGACCGGACAACGTGAGCCGTATCCAATTCTCATCGAGCAGGTAGGACGGGAAGCCGCCCGCGAGATCCTGACCATGGTGCGTAAAAACGTGCTCCAAATGCGATCGTTGGCGAATCACTTTAACGTCCCGCTTGAGGATGGCGCAGCCCATCTCGCGGAAACCCATGCCGAAGCCCGGGAACTGGAACGCTGGGCTCGCGAGCTTGAAGCTGATGGCGCGACGGTCGAATTTTCGTATAGCGATCCCTACGGATCATCCGGCTACGTCGCGACGATGCAGGTCGAAAACGACTTCATGGTGCAACCCGCCCGATTGACGGAAGCCATCGCCGCCGCTTCTGGTGCCACACTTTATGATCACAACGAGGTCTATGCGATTGAGTCGGAAGGTGAATGCCTCCTTGTCCGTGGACGTCGAGCACATATCCGATGCCGTAGGGTCTATGTCGCGACGAACGGTTATGGCTGCGATTTGCACCCATATCTACGCGGGATCGTCCGGCCCGTGCGAGGACAGGTAACAGTGACGACACCGGTTGAGCCCTTAATTAGCGTTGCTGGCATTACCGAGAACCATTATTTTCGGCAATTTCCCGACGGACGCCTGTTCATCGGAGGAGCTCGGGCGTTCTTCGAAGCACAGGAGTACACCGCCGAAGATGCGATCACCCCAGACCTACATGTAAACTTAGTGAACTATCTACGGCTATGGTTCCCGGACGTTGAATTTGAGGTTGAACGACAGTGGGCAGGTATTCACGGCTTCACACCTGATCGTCGCGTAGCGGTTGGATCTTTCCCGAACGAGGGGCGCATTGTCTTTGCTGTGGGATTCAGCGGCTACGGTAATTCAATTGGGCTTGTCGCTGCCGAACGTATGGTCGAACTGGCACTGGATGGACGTGATCCCGGACCCCTCGCTGCCGCCCGCTTTGCCTAATTGGGTGCAGCAGGTTGGGAAACCTATCCCCACACATCATGCTCCCGTGCTGTCAAATGTCAACAGAACTCGTTATAGGCATAGGGTCATTTAGTTTTTCTGTAGGTGCTTGTATCCTGCCTAACTGCTCTCGGCTTGTCGGAGTCCCGATTTATCGGGGATTCATCTAGCCCCAGCGGGGCGACATGTTTATAGAAATGACGAATCTCTAAAGACAAGCCCCAGCGGGGCGACATGTGTTATTCTGTAGGTGCTTGTATCCTGCCTACCTGCTTTCGGCTTGTCGGAGTCCCGATTTATCGGGGATTCATCTAGCCCCAGCGGGGCGACATGTTTATAGAAATGACGAATCTCTAAAGACAAGCCCCAGCGGGGCGACATGTGTTATTCTGTAGGTGCTTGTATCCTGCCTACTGCTCTCGGCTTGTCGGAGTCCCGATTTATCGGGGATTCATCTAGCCCCAGCGGGGCGACATGTTTATAGAAATGACGAATCTCTAAAGACAAGCCCCAGCGGGGCGACATGTGTTATAATGTGATACGTACGAAGTCAACGTCTTTCACTTCGCGCTAGGAGCGCCTCCGACTTTTCAAACAAAATGGGTAATAAGCCTAAAACTGAATAGCCCCATTATAGGCATTGAATTGAGATAATCGCCGCTTGCAGTGGATTGCCAAATCCACTGCACATATACGAATATGGCTTGGATATGTCTATTCAAGTCGCTTTGGATCCCGATTTATCGGGGTCTTGGACTCTCGGCGAAGTCGGCGCCGATCGAGCGCGACAACTCGCAATTCGGGTTAAAATGATGATTCGATTATCGTTACTATTGAGATTGTAGGAGGAAATGTCATTGCAAATCCCAGACCGAGTCGATCCAATCACATTTGAGGTTATCCGCAATGCGTTGTTGGAAGCAACAGAGGAGATGACAATTGCCCTGCGGCGTAGCGCGTATTCGACCAACATCAAAACTCGTGCGGACTTTTCCTGCGCCTTTTTCGATCGTGAACTGCGGCTGGTGGTGCAATCCTTCGGTCAGCCTACCCACTTGGGATCATTGGTTGAATTGGTGCCAAAAGCTATCATCGACTACGGAGCTGAAAACATCGGACCGGGCGATACCCTCTTGGTCAACGATCCCTATGGGGGCGGTGGGCACCTCAACGATATCACCCTCATTACCCCTGTCTACTACAACGACGCGCCTTTCGGTTACGTCGCAAACGTTGCTCATCATGTCGATGTAGGCGGCGGCGCACCGGCGAGCGTCGGTGCATTCCGAGAGGTCTACCAAGAGGGGGTCATCATTCCGCCTGTGAAGTTGGTGCAGGCTGGAGAAATGCGATCCGATATTTTTCGATTGGTGCTCTCTCAGATTCGATCGAAGCGCGAAACCGGCGGCGACTTTCGGGCACAGGTGGCGGCGAACACCACCGGTATGCGTCGGTTGAGTGCGATTATGGATCGGATGGGGGCAGAGACTTTTACTTTCTACATCGACGAACTAATCGCTTATGCAGAGCGGCGGACGCGGGCGGAGGTTGCTACGCTACCGCACGGTGTCTACACCGCCGACGGTTACGTTGACACCGACGGCTTTACCGATGAACCGGTACATCTTACGGCGAAGATGGTGGTTGACGACGACGGTGTTTTCTTTGATCTGACCGGCTGCGACCCGCAGCGGCGCGCGCCGGTGAACTCCACGTATGCCCAGACATTTTCCGGCTGTGCGTACGTCCTCAAATGTCTGATTGATCCCGATATACCGACAAACGCTGGCTTCTACGGGTTTGTACGCATGCTTGCCCCCGAAGGGACGGTGGTCAATAGCACACCACCCGCCCCGGTCGTGGGGGGCTGGGAAACACAGACCCGACTGATTGATGTAATGTTCAAGGCATTGTCCCCAGTGATGCCAGAGCGGGTGCCAGCGGGTACGAAAGCGATGATGTGCCACGCCGGTTTCGGTGGCGCAGATCCGCGTACAGGGGAATATTACTGTTTTCTGGAGACAATGGCTGGCGGGTTCGGGGGACGGATTGCCAGTGACGGTCCCGATGCCGTACAAACGCACGGGCAGAACACTGAGAACGCACCTATTGAGGAGACCGAAACAAACTATCCCGTACGCATCACACGCTACGAGTTAGTGGACGATTCAGACGGTGCGGGCAAGCATCGAGGCGGGTTAGGACTGCGCCGTGATTACGAATTTCTTGACCACGAACCCTCTTTCACTATCTTGGCGGATCGAGATCGTTGGGGACCGTGGGGACTGTTTGGAGGCGAACCGGGACTCAAGGCAAGCTACATCCTCAACCCCGACACAGATCCCGTCGAACTCATTTCCAAAGTGACCGTCCAACTCAAGCCGGGGGAGATAATGAGTTATCGCACCTGCGGCGGTGGTGGGTACGGTCCTCCCGAAGAGCGCGATCCGGACCTGGTGTGCCGCGATGTGCGCGAGGGCAAGGTGAGCCTCGAACGAGCGAGGGAGGTCTATAAGGTCGCGATTGATATCCAGTCATGGACGGTGGATGAAACGGAGACAGAGAGACTACGCTCCGGCGGAGGGGAGGAGGCCGATAATGGGGCTTAAGCACGATGACGGTTGGAATATACCGGCGGACAACCCCTTTTATCCGTCGCTGCCGGCGGTCTATCGGAATGTGAGGTTTCAGTTTGTCTTCTTTCACGCTGACCCAACTGCTGTCCAAGACTTTCTCCCGGAACCTCTGGAAGCCGCAGAGGACGGGTTGTGCGTGGCTTCGGGGTTGGAGGTGCCTTTCTGCACAAACTATGGACCCTTTCAGGAATCTTTTATTGTGATGAAGTGTCGTTTCAGGGGAGAGACTGGGTTTTACTGTTCGCACGTTTTTCATGATGGGCCCGCTGGCATCGCTGCGGGCAGGGAGATTTACGGAACGCCGAAGGTGTACGCGGGGCTGAAGGTGACGCAGGCGGATCGGTGTATGGTGACTGAAACCAAGCTCGGCGGTGTCCCGGTGCTCAATATCAGTTCCAGTATGGAAACCGTTGTAGCCCACGATGCGATGCCCTCTCTTACCCCGGCGTGGCGATTGAAAATTATTCCGAGAGCGGACGCTCCGGGACCCGCGGTCAAACAGTTAATCGATTGCAGCGAAACCACCCAAGATTTAGAGGTCCATTTCACCGCGAGGGGACAGGGCAGGATTGCCCTCGGCGCTTCCCCGTTGTGTGATCTCACCCCGCTATCACCACTGCGCTATGAGGCTGCCTACTACATGGAGAGCAGCTACTCCGAGGGATACGCACAGATTGTTTACGACTATTTGAAGGACGAGCCCTAACAGATGGAAGACAAACTAAAAATTGGTATCCTCTACCCCCTTTACTCTGCGGAGGACGACTATCCACGCCTCGCTGCTGCATTGCAACCGCCAGTTGAGGTTCAGGTCATTCATACCGATAGCCCAAACCTGCATCGCATCGACGAAAGCCTTATCACCGGCAGCCGGGAATACCTGTTAGCGGGTGCGGCGGAGCTGCGCCCTCACAACGTCGCTGTCTGTTTATGGGCGTGCACAAGTGCGAGTTTTGCGTTTGGCGTGGAAGGGGCGCAGCGTCAAGCCCAAGATCTGGTCGATGCGCTCGGTGTACCGGCATCGAGTACATCGTTGGCGTTTCTCAGCGCCAGCAAAGCACTTGGACTGAAACGCGTTGCCGTCGCTGCAACCTACCCTGAAGAATTGTCAAACGCCTTTCGCGCCTTTATGGAGACAGGGGGCGTTGAAGTGATCCACATGGGGTGTCTCGGTGTCTGGACGGGTGATGAGGTCGCTCTGATTGAACGTGACGAGGTGTTGCGTTTTGCGTGTGCCAATGACCATCCCGAGGCCGAGGCGGTGCTTATCCCCGACACCGCGTTGCACACCGTCGATTTTCTGCCCGAACTCGAAGCAGCGGTCGGCAAAACAGTGCTGACAGCGAATCAGGTAACCATGTGGGAAGCCCTACGCCTTGCAAACCGTTTAACACCACAGTCCAATTTAGGACAATTGATGACGGTGGCGTGTGAAACGTGATGCCTAAATTCATTTAGCTAGGGAGACGACATGTGTGAAAATCGTGCAACGTGAAGGAACTCCGCCATCATCTGTAGGAGGGGCATCTTGCCCCGACTTCCGAGAGAAAACGAGATATCCTGTAGGTTGGGTTGAACGGGGACAGTGAAACCCAACACTAACACTAATCTCATGAATCAACGGTTTTCACGTTTCACGCATCACGTGTCACGCCCAGTATCAACAATTCCAAACTAACACCAAACACTATTAGAATTGAGGAGGTCAGTATGGATCGATATATTGAAGTGACCCTTAGAAAGCGTGGTGTGAGTTGTATAGCGCGGATGCTTGACGACCTTGCACCGAAGACGTGTGAGGCGGTGTGGAATGCACTGCCACAGGAGAACGATGCCTTTCATGCCAAATACGCGAGCAACGAAGTTTATTGTCTTGTCCCGCCCTTTGCACCAAGCGAGATAGGGCTTGAGAATCCGACGATTATGCCGATCCCCGGTGACCTGCTCTACTTCTACTTTCCGCCCGGCACCATTACCCTTCCATCGGTACGCGAGGTTGCCTACAACACTGGTATGGTTGACCTTGCGATCTTCTACGGACGAGACAATCTGATCTTCTCACCCACGATGGGACCCGTCCCCGGCAACCGCTTCGCTGAAGTCACAGAGAATCTTGAGGAGATGGCGGAGGCGTGTACAAGTATCTGGCGTGAGGGATTTGTCGGCGAACGCTTGGCTTTTAGCCGGTTAGAGTAATGGATTCATTAGTTCAAAGTTTCCTTTAGCCCCAGTGGGGCGACATGTTTATAGAATGCCCGATAAATCGAGACTAGGGTGGGAGAGATCTCTGTGGGAGGGGCATCCCCGCCCCGATTATACCAACTCTGATGTTGCAGGCTGCTACAATACCTACTGCAGAAGCGTCTACTTATTTTTAGACTTCACTATAGTAGTTCAAAATTTTCTTTAGCCCCAGCGGGGCGACATGTTTATAGAAATCCGAATCCCTATACCCCAAAGCCCCGGAGGGGCGACATGTGCATCGTAGAGGTAATGTGTGCTCAACCAAGAAACCACCGCACGTTACCAAGATAAAAAAATTGATACGCTTAGGTTAAGTCAGACTATGAAACCAACATTTGATCCAATCAAGTTTGAAGTTATCCGTAACGCGCTGATCGAGGCGACAGAGGAGATGACAATCGCCCTCCGCCGCAGCGCCTACTCGACCAACATCAAGACCCGCGCCGATTTTTCGTGCGCCTTCTTTGACAGAGACCTACAACCTGTCGCGCAGTCATTCACGCAGCCGGTGCATCTCGGTTCGTTGTCTCAGTCTGTCCCGCGGGTTATCCGGGAGTATGGGCAGGAAAACTTGGGCCCCGGCGACGCAATTCTCTCCAATGACCCCTACCTCGGCGGCGTTCACCTCAACGACATCACCCTTATATCACCCGTATATTACAATGACCAGCTTTTCGGCTACGTTGCCAATCTCGCTCACCATGTGGATGTCGGCGGCGGTGCACCCGCCAGTATCGGCGCGTTTCGCGAAGTCTTTCAGGAAGGGGTCATCATCTCTGCCGTGAAAATGGTGGAGGGTGGGGAGATTAATCCGGACGTTTTTCGGCTTGTGCTTGCACAAATTCGATCTAAGCATGAGACCGCGGGCGACTTTCGAGCGCAGGTCGCTTCCAACAACACCGGTGTGCGTCGATTGACCGCGCTGCTCGATCGGATGGGAGCGGAAACGGTTAGCTTCTATATCGACCAACTGCTCGCCTACACCGAGCGTCGGACACGCGCAGAAATTGCCAAGCTGCCCCACGGGGTATTCACCGCCGACGGCTATGTCGACAACGACGGTTATACCGATGAGCCTGTACATCTTGTGGGGAAACTGGTCATCAATGACGACGGTGTACTTTTCGATCTGAACGGATCTGAACCGCAGCGGCGGGCGCCCGTCAACTCCACGTATGCCCAGACCTTTTCCGCCTGCGCCTATGTCCTGAAAAGCCTGATTGACCCGGATATACCGGTCAACGCGGGGTTCTACCGCTTAGTTCAGATCGATGCGCCGTTGGGGACGGTGGTCAACTGTGCACCGCCGTTCCCCGTCGTCGGTGGTTGGGAAACGCAGATCCGGCTGAACGATGTCCTGCTCAAGGCGCTTGCATCCGCCATCCCTGACCGTATCCCAGCGGGGACGAAGGCGATGATGTGCCAGATGGGATTCGGGGGCACCTCCCCACGCACGGGGGATCTGTACGCCTATTACGAAACGATGGCCGGCGGGTACGGCGGACGGATCGCCAGCGATGGACCCGATGCCGTGCAGTGTCACGGACAAAATACGGAGAACGCACCCATTGAGGAGACGGAAATCAACTATCCGGTGCACATCGCCCGATACGAACTGGTGGATGACTCGGACGGTGCGGGCAAATATCGCGGTGGGCTTGGACTGCAGCGTGATTACCTCTTTGATCATGAGGTTTCGTTCACCATCCTCGCGGATCGGGATCGGTGGGGACCGTGGGGACTTTTCGGCGGAGAAGACGGGGAGATTGCGCGTTACACGCTGAACCCTGACAACGAGGCGACCAAACTTGGCTCCAAAGTCACCGTCCAGCTTAAGCCGGGGGATATCATGCGGGTACAGTCCTGTGGCGGTGGCGGGTACGGTCCATCTGTGGAGAGGGATCCGCAGTTGGTATTACAGGATGTGCATGAGGGGAAAGTAAGCCTTGAGCGAGCGCGGGAGGTCTACTGCGTGGCGATTGATCCAGACACTTGGACCGTGGATGAGGCAGAGACCGAAAGATTGCGGTTGGGGTAGTGAAGATGGATAGATTCCATATCTATCCAGTTTTACCGTTTATGGTGAACAATATAAATATGTAGACATTCACCAATAGTGCCCCTTATCGACGCCTCATGAAGTCCCCCTGACAATGGTTTCCCCCCTGACAAGGGGGGCTAGGGGGGTTGGTTGTGTAATGGTGACATTAAGGAGAACACAATGTTCAGGGTAACTGTAGGGTGTGGCGATCTTTCTGATAGGTACTTGAAACGGATCACGCAGTTGGGAGCGGACTGCATCGACTTCGGTTCCGGTGACTTTTTCCCCGGCGTCAAGGAACAGGGATACCCTGACTTGGACGAGCTGCTCAAGATTAAAAAGAAGGTCTACGCATGGGGACTGCGAATCAATCGTGTGACCTTACCCGATATCACCGAGAAGTTTATGGGGGATGAAGAGGGTAGCGAAGTAGAGTTAGAAAACACCGAGCAGGCGATGCGGGTATTCGGAGAGGCGGGCATGCCCATCGCCCGGCAACGCTTCGAAGGAGACACCTTTAATCACCTGATAACCTTCTATCGATCAGAACATCGCGCCGGATTTCGCGGCAGCGGAGGCAGCCGTTGGTTGACCGGCGACCAACCCAAACCTCGCAGTGAAGCGGAGTTGAAGGCGTACAGGTTCCACCATTGGTCCCTGTTTCCGGCTAACGAACCTCCCACCCGGGAGGAACTGGACGATTGGTGGCGGCATTTCTGCCGAGTCTACGAGCGGCTTGTGCCTATCGCCGAGGAGTACGATATCAAATTGGCAATCCATCCGTCGGATATCCCTCTGCCAGATACGCCGTTCGGTACATTGGGATTTCATCGGGTCATTGATGCGTTTCCCAGTCCTAATGTGGGGTATTTGTACTGCTGTGGGACACGCGCCGAAGCCGGTGGGCTGCCGTTGGTGTTAGATGAAATTCAGAACTACGGGCGCAAGGGTCGTATCTTCATGGTTCATTTCCGCAATGTGCGGGGCAGCTTGGCGACCGCGGGGGGTTACGAGGAGACGCTCTTGGACGACGGTGACATGAATATGTTCAAGATTGTGCAGGCGCTCAAAGAGGTGGGTTTTGACGGCTGTTTGAATCCAGATCATATTTTCCCGATAGAAGGCGATGGTCCCGATGCAGGAGGTGCTTTGGCGTATTCCGTCGGCTACATCAAGGCACTGTTCGCGGCGCTTGCTGCAATTTAACCGATTGGGTAGAACACTCTGCTGAGTATAAGATGGCTTAACTAAGTACTCTTCGGAGACCGTTCGTAATTTCGTGGAGAACGCCTACAGGTGTGTTGGTCGCATCGATCTCTTGGATAAGATCTGGGGAGTAATGGGATAGCGTCGGCGCGGTTTGTGCCTCATACTCCTCAAGCCGATGCCTAATCACCTTCTCATTGACATCATCGAACCGTTTTTCGCGATGTGCCCGTCCCTTCATACGGGTTACAAGCACCTCTGGGTCCTGACATCGCAGATAGATGATTTGACGCACATCGATATAACAATCCATCGCCCGCGCCTGTGGTAGGTTACGTGGAATACCATCTAGAACGAGATAGTCTATGCCTGGATTGAACTGTTTTTCCTGCACCAAATTATCGATATAATCACACCATAACTGAATTGCTATATCGTCCGGGACAAATTCCCCCTTGCTGGAGTATTCTAAGAAAACTTTGCCGAGTCTGCTGTGGAGGTCTAAAGAGCGAAGGACTTCTCCACAAGCGACATGCACAAATCCCGGAATCTGGTTAAGAATTTTGCCTTGCGTTCCTTTTCCTGTGCCAGGGGCACCAAAGATTAAAACTGTTCGATATTTGGTTGCAAGTTGCATCTGTGCGACTTTTGGCTCCTTTGTTTCAGGTTATTGATTGATGGATTCCGTCCATTTGTTGGGCGCCGTGTCGATTTCGTATTCAGCGAAAACGTTGTCGATGTCCGCCTTCACGTCGTCCGTCAGCTGCCAGCCAATAGCGCCCATGTTGTCCTCTACTTCGGAAGCCCGCCGTGCCCCAACGAGCGAAACGCTGACCGCTGGGTTGGAGATCACCCAATTGAGCGCGAGGTGTGGTAGCTTTTTCCCAAGTCCTTCCGCAATTTCTTTGAGTTTATTCACCGCTTGAACGTTACGCTGGAAGATCCCCGGCAGAAACAGTTTTAGCGACATGTCGCTTCCCCCTCTGTGTCGCCAATCGTCGTCCTCAAAGGTGGTTTCTTCGGTGAACGCGCCCGCCAACATTCCATACGCAAGCGAGCCGTAGGTCATGACGCCAATGCCGTTCTCTTGGGCATAGGGGAAAATCCATTTCGCCATACGCCGATCAAACAGGTTGCAGGCATACTGTATAACATCGACACGTCGGGTTTCCATGCACGTCTGGATTTCGTCTCTGGTGAAATTGGAGAGACCGACAAACCTTGCCTTGCCCTGCTGCACAATCTCCTCCAACGCCTCCATCGTCTCATCAAACGGAGTGGTGCGGTCTGGCCAGTGAACGAGATACACATCGACATAATCGGTGTTAAGTGCTTTCAACCGGCGGTCGATCGCAGCATGTGCCATTGAACGACGGCTATCCCTTTTTTTCAGGCGGTCGTTGTCATAGTGGATACCGAACTTTGAGACAACGATAACATCTTTGCGTCGGTTCCCTAATGCACGTGCCAACAGTTCCTCGGACTTGCCCATGCCGTAGGCTTCGGCGGTATCAAAACAGTTGATGCCGAGATCTAAGGCGCGATGGATCGCCTCAATGACCTCCGTTTCCTCGATAGAACCGTAACCGCCGCCCATCTCCCAGCAACCGAACCCAATCGCTGAGACCTGCATCCCTGTCTGCCCAAACGCTTTATATTCCATGATCTGCCTCCCCCTGTTTCCATTGCTAGCGAATGTTCACCTCATCATTGTATTATGTTATTTCCCAATTGTCAAGGATAGAAAACATCTAGGGCATGGTTGACATATCGCCTATGGTCTGATACGCTACCTAAAGCGGCTTATTATGTAGACATTTTCGCTCCCGATGTTTGGTAGGCGCTGTCCGATAAATCGTGACCAGGATTTCTAACTGCGCCCTCCAGTCTCTATCTTGGTAGGCGCCGTTTGTAACTGCGCCTATGCGGTGCGGTTAGGAACCCTCGCCGGTACAGTGTGTCCAAGTAATTCTAAAGTTCATCATAGTTCGTAGTAGCGCAATTTATTGCGCGTCCTAACGTCCCGATTTATCGGGACTACTACAAACCTACGGATTTACTGTGGTTGCCCGACTCATCGAGTGTTACGAGTCGGGTTGTGTGTTGATGTATCACCGAACAACGAGGCTTTGAGCATTCGACTGCGTAAGTCCTACTATTATTTTTTGAATGCGACAGGAGAAAAGCAAACATGTATATGATTGGTGCCGCTCTCGCTGGGTTGATCTTTCGAGCGACCGATGGCGAGGCGAACGCCCGAACCGTTTTTGTTGAGAATGGGGTTCCCAAGAACATTCGGGAGATCGGTCTTGGCTGGGAGTTTGAAAGGGAGTACATTGAGATGTATGGCAAAAAATCCTTGCTGTATGCGGGCTGTGGGATTGGTCGCAACGACTTCCATCTCAGAGCCAAACTCTCTACCTGCAGCGAAGATGACAAACCGAATTTTGTGGTCGCCACGGATAATATTGGAATCAGCGGTTTTCAGCGTCTGAGCTACGTCTTCTGGCCCCGCGAGGTGCTTGGACATCAGCAGATGGCTTTCTCTTCCGATTGGATTACGCCGGGCGTGCCGTTTAACTTTGAGATTGTACGTAAGGGAACGAGGGTTGTGATCATCGTTGACGGGAGGGCGGTGAAGCATTTCCTGTTTGGCGGTGAGCTAACAAGATTTGGATTCTGCTCCTACGAAGGGACGTTGCGGGTGCACGATTTTTCCGTTAGGGGCGAAACCATTCCGCTAAACTGGAATCGGACGCAACCGATTGACATCTCCGTTCCGACGATTGATATATCTGGCGAGGAGGGTCGACAGATTGTCGTGGACAAGCAGCCCGGACAATATCTCGGTCATCCAGACACGGTCCTGATGCCGGACAACAGAACGATGTTCTGTACCTATCCGCTCGGGCACGGAGGGCCCGCATGTCTTCTGAAAAAGAGCACGGACGCCGGTCTGACGTGGAGCGATCGCCTACCTGTGCCCGATAACTGGAAGACGGCAAAGAACTGCCCATGTATTCATCGTCTCGTCGGTCCGGACGGGGTAGAACGTCTGATCGTTCTGGAGGGCAACGGCGATATGCGACAGTCGATTTCGGTCGATAACGGTGAGACGTGGACGCCGTTTGAACCGAACGGGTTGCACTGCATCGTTGTCCCGAACCGCGTCATACCGCTCTCGGACGGGCGACACATAGCCATATATGTAGACCATGGGACCAGAAGCCACGGCGATCACGTCATCATGCAGAGTGTCACCGCTGACGGTGGGTTGACATGGGAGCCACAACGGTTAATCGCCCAGCACGAGGATGCGCTGCCAGACGAACCGGGCGTTATCCGATCGCCGGACGGGAAACAGATTGCGGCGGTGATGCGCGAACAGTCACGGGCGTACAACGCGATGGTCATCACCAGTGACGACGAGGGGCAAACGTGGTCGGAATGCAGGGAAGCAGCTGCGGGCGTCACCGGAGATCGGCACAACCTCGCCTATGCACCCGACGGTCGGTTGGTGGTTGTTTTCCGAGACACCGCGCTCGCTAGCTCGACCAAATTCAACTTTGTCGCATGGGTCGGCACTTACGAAGATCTCGTCAACGGTCAAGAGGGAGAGTACCGTGTGTTGCTGCTTCAGCATCAGGGCAACTTCCCCCCCGAAGAATACGGGGACTGCGGTTATGCTGGCTTGGAGGGGCTGCCGGACGGCACATTCGTTGCCACCACCTACCTCATCCACAAACCGGGTGAGCAACACGCCGTCGTCAGTGTGCGCTTCAATCTGGCGGAGTTAGATGCGCGTGTGGCCGAATTGGAGGGTTAATCCGAATTTAACGCAAAGTCGCTAAGACGCAAAGGGCGCAAAAATCAGCGAAATCTGCGTCCATATCTGTTTTTAGATCAGAAGTGAGCACGCCCTAGTATAAGCAAAAAATCTTACGTATTACTCGTTACGCATTATGCTCCCTTAGACATGTAGGTCGAGTTCATATCTCGATACAAAACTGCTATTCTTCTACCCATATCCCTCAATCCGTATTGACAATTCCAAAATCATTCTGTATACTTCTTTAAGTCTGGATGCCTCTCAGAACGATTTCATCCACCAACAACTGTAAATCGGACCAAAGATGGCAAAAAAGAAGAATCGACGCCTCAATATTGCACGTAAACGCGCAAAGCGTCAACAGAATCAGAAGTCTAAGCGCAAGCAGTTGGCTATTCAAAAGCAGCGGGCTTTACAAGCAGCAAAGTCCGACGAAGAACTGTTGCAGGACAAAATTGTAAACAGCAAACTGCTGCTTGATGAGCCAGAATTTAAAGATCTCACCTTTGATCCTGACTTGCTGCGACAAAAAACAATGGAAGCCTATGAGTCAGGTCTGTTCTCCTCCGAAGTTCAAGAGACTGAGGAGGGCCCCGACAGCATCAGCGAAGTCTTCCGTTTTGAGGTGTTGCGCCACCTGATTACTGTAGAATTTATTAATACTGTTTCGTATGCACTCAAGGCGTGTGAAACACGTCTCAAACGGATGGGATCCAGGGAAGAAGCAGAAATAGCGTTTGTTGCGAGATCGCTTTTTGAATACGCCGATCCAGAGACACTCGCATTTCATCCGCTTATCTTCAATATCTGCATGCACACACTTAAGGGGGTATTGGAAGACCCACAACCGGCACCCGACGCTATCACCGATGTGTTCTCCGAGGTGTTGGAGACAAGCCAAGCGGCAGAGACCGAAGATCGACCGGAAACGCCAAAAGATCAGGACGAAAACGCAGAAACGGTTGAGCCTCCAAGTGAGCCAGTTGTGGTTCTGGAACCGGCGCAAGATCAACAAACCGAGCCCGAGACTGATCCTCCTGTTCCGGAGGTTTTGCCGGAAAAGTTGAAGGCAAAAGCGCTCTACAAAAACACCGATGTCCTCAAAAGTCGCAACGCGATTGAGTTCGGAAATGGGTATCGGGTCGTTCAGGATACCCATTCGCAGGCAGAGTTCGCGCATACAGACGGACAGCGTTATATCACGCTTACTGCGGAGCGCCTGTTGCTGCAATGTTCCTCCAAAGAACTACTGGATGTTGCAATGACAGAGGTCGAGGCGCTGTGTGATGATGCGATATTCTATTTGGCACGAACAGTGGACGACACATAAAATGAAACATTAGTCCCCACATGTGCCTATTATGGTGAATTCTAAAAATAAATGGACACTTTCACCCCCGGTAGGTGCGGTTTCCAACCGCACCGCCCCCAGTCCCGATAGGTGTGGTTTCTAACCGCACCGCATCTGCACTGTTGGAAACTGTGCAGAGGGTTTCCTTCCTGACAAGTCCCGATTCATCGGGATTCCGCCTTGCGGAAGGAGGGCTAGGGGGGTGAGGATTTAGGTCGTAGACTCTGCCGATCCATCGGCATTCTCGGAACGGAATCGGCGCAGTCGGAGGGGTTAGCCCTGCATTGGGAGTGTCTAAGTTAAGTCTAAAATCTACCACAATACAAGTGACTAAAAGGAGGTGATTCCATGGCACGTTCGAAAGTTGGACAGGTCCGTCGACGCACACAGATTCGACAACGCCAAAAACGCCGTCTCAAAAGAAAAAAGTTAGCACTGAAGCAAGCACGCTAAAAGTCCTAAAAAAATACTGATAAACAGACCCAATAGCCATACCTTTCCTTGACGGAGCCTGAGAATGTCTAAAATCGATCCGATTACGCGCGAGATCATGCAGAACGCCTTGGCGTCAGCTGCGGACGAAATGGCAATGGCACTATACCGCACCGCCTATTCGACCATCGTTCGAGACTGTCTCGACTACTCGACCTCCCTCTGTAACGCCGAGGGCGAAATGATCGCGCAAGGCATCACCATACCCCTCCACCTTGGATCCGTCCCCTTCGCGATGGAAACGCTGTTCAAGAAATTCGACGGGGATATACACCCCGGCGACGTTTTCATTCTCAACGACCCCTTTGATGGCGGAATGCACATCCCGGATATCTTCATCGTTAAACCTATCTTCTGGGACGAAGAGCGCGTTGGATTCGCCGTCAGTACCGCCCACCACTTAGACTTGGGCGGACGCTTGCCCGGCA
The DNA here is from genome assembly GCA_965204355.1 of Candidatus Poribacteria bacterium. GTDB lineage: Bacteria > Poribacteria > WGA-4E > WGA-4E > PCPOR2b > PCPOR2b. The sequence continues at coordinate 2,863,153 of OZ241983.1, read as the reverse complement.
GTTCCGCCTGTGATAACACCGAAATCTTTCAAGACGGTTTCCGCATCCCGTGGCTAAAATTATATCGGGAGGGCGAACCCGATGAATCCATCTTCACGCTACTCCGTGCGAATGTCCGAGTGCCCCAGATGGCAATCGGAGATCTACGAGCGCAGCTCGCAGCCTGTCATATCGGCGAACGTGCTATTCACACGCTCATCCAGCGTTACGGGGTGGATACCTTCACCACCTGTGCTAACTCACTCATCGATTATACCGAACGTCTTGTCCGTGCAGAAATCGCCTCTTGGCCCAACGGGAGTCACACCTTCACAGACTACATGGACAGCGACGGTGTCGGTGGCCCGCCCGTGCGCCTGACAGTAACTATAACCGTCAATGGTGATACCCTCACCGCTGATTTTACCGGCACAAGCCCACAGGTCCGAGGTGCCATCAACAATACCCTCTCCTTCACCGCCTCGGTGGTTGCTTTGTGTGTCCGTTCGGTGTTGCAGGAGGATATTCCGAACACGGCGGGGATGTTCAAGCCGTTGAAAATCATAGCCCCGGCAGGCACAGTTGTTCACGGCGTCATGCCGGCTGCGTCTTCGATGCGGGGCATTACCGGGTTTCGGTTGGCAGACACAGTGTTTGGTGCGTTAGCAGGTCTGCTGCCAGACCAAGTCTTAGCCGCCGGTGAGGGAGGCAATTCCTTGGTGATTATTGGCGGGCAACGAGAGGATCGGACGCCGTATGTCTACTACGAACTGATGTCGGGAACATGGGGCGCGCGCCCCGATCGTGATGGGATTGACGGACTGTGTAACCCCGCCAACGTCGCCAGCAATATCCCGATAGAGCAGGCAGAATCCGAATATCCCGTGCACATCGAACGCTACGGATATGTTACCGACAGTGGCGGCGCAGGCAAATTTCGCGGCGGTCTCGGGCTTGAGCGCGAATGGCGGCTGCTGTCCGGCGAAGCGCACCTCGCCATCCGGTCTGATCGCAGGGACCATCTCCCCTACGGCCTCTACGGCGGAAAGCAGGGGAGGGGCTCGATTAATGTCCTCCACCACACCGACGGGGAAGAAGAGGTATTGCAGACCATGATATCCACCTCAATGAAGGCTGACGAGCGGATCTATCATCGTCAGGCAGGCGGCGGCGGATGGGGGGACCCTTTGCAGCGCCCACCCACCGATGTAGCACGCGATGTCAAGAACGGAAAAGTTTCACTCGAAGCAGCACGGGAAGCGTATGGCGTGGTCCTCGACAAGACCACATTGGGGGTGGACGAAGCCGCCACCACAGCACTCCGTGAGCAAACACACGCCGACAAACGGAAAGCAGCGCCATGATAGAGTTCTACAGCCTCCGATGTGTGCACAGTTTGATCGTAGGGGTCGGGTTTACCCCCCCTCTGTGGAGCTTCGCTACTATAGTGGATTCTAAAAATAAATGGACACTTTCGCCCCTCGGTTTCGATCCCGATTTATCGGGGTCGGTAGGTGCGGTTTCTAACCGCACCGAATAAGCGCAGTTAGAAATCCTGGTCACGATTTATGCCGATTCATCGGCATCCTCGACAAGTCGGGATCGGACAGCGCCTACCAAACGGTAGTACTGGTCGTTTCTTCTCACTCATTACGGTTTTCACCAATTATGCACGATTTCACGTGGCATTTGGGGACTTTTCTCATATAATCTCTTTAACCTGCACTTGATGAGGGACCTCTATGAAAAACAAATTATCTCGACGGCAGTTTCTACGTGCTGGTGCGATAGGAACCGTTTCTGCAGCTGTCAGTCTCGGATTTTTGGGGTGTAGCCGGGCATTGATTCAAAAGGTGCCAGGCTTTAGACCCGACCCCTTCCTGTTCGCACCGAGTGCAAACCAACTCCTTGATCTCCCCCAAGGGTTTACCGCACACGCTTTTTCAAGAACAGGTGAACAGATGGACGACGGACTTTGGGTGCCGGGTGGACACGATGGCATGGCAGCATTTCCAGGTCCTAACGGCAAAACTATCCTCGTCCGAAATCACGAATTGACCGCTACTGCCAAAACCGCTGGAGCCTTTGGCTGGAATAACGAAAAGATTGAACCCGCTGCTATTGACAAATTCTATGACGCTGGATCAGGCGAACTACCGTGCCTCGGTGGGACGACGACACTGATCTATAACACGCAAACACAGACATTAGAAAAGCATTCCTTAAGTCTGACGGGCACAATCCGGAATTGTGCCGGTGGTCTCACGCCTTGGAATACATGGATTACTTGTGAAGAGACCATCCAGAAGGCTGAGGAAACGTATGAGGTGGAGCACGGGTACAATTTTGAGGTGCCGGCTTCTGCTAACATAGAACTAGCCGACCCGATTCCGTTGAAAGCGATGGGGCGCTTTAATCATGAAGCGGTCGCTGTCGATCCCAAAAGTGGGATTGTCTATCAAACCGAAGACAGATGGGATGGTTTAATCTATCGGTTTATCCCTGATAAGCCGGGTGAACTCGCCGCTGGGGGCAAACTTCAGGCACTGAAAATTCGGGATCTCAAGAGCGCAGATACCCGAAACTGGCGAAACAGGAGGCAACAGGTTTTCCGGTGGACATATAGTCCGATGCCGGTGGGAGAAACACTTGCCGTTGAATGGGTAGATATTGAGAATGTGGAATCACCGGAGGATGACCTCCGCAAACAAGGGACTGAAGACAAAGGTGCAACGAAGTTCGCGCGGGGCGAAGGGATATGGTACGGTAGTAACTCCGACAAGGGGGAATTCTATATCGCCTGCACAAATGGTGGTATAAAACGCAAAGGACAAATCTGGAAATACGTGCCAAGCCCTTATGAAGGCACAAGCCGTGAGGAACAACACCCCGGTACCCTTCAACTCTTTATTGAGCCAAACGACAGTAATCTCATGGAGAATGCTGATAACTTAACAGTCACACCTTGGGGGGATTTAATCATCTGTGAAGATGGCCCAAACGAGGAGTTCCTAGTTGGCGTAACACCCGAAGGAAATCTCTACCGGTTTGCTCGAAACGCTGGCAATCTATCAGAATTCGCGGGTGCCACATTCTCACCGGATGGCACGACCCTCTTTGTAAATATTCAGAGTCCTGGAATTACGATGGCAATCACCGGTCCTTGGCATGAAATTCGACAACGCTCTGATACGTTATGGCACAAACCTAATAATACGACCGCAACGCGGACATCGCTTGGCAGCTAACAATCCGGCATTGGAAAGTTCCGTTTTATAGTGAATCATAAAAATTAAGTAGACCCTTTCGCTCTCCGTGTTTGGTAGGCGCTGTTTCTCCCGACAGGTTCCGATATATCGGAATGCTCTCCGATAAATCGGGACAGGTCCCGACTTGTCGGGATTCTCGGAACGGAACAGGAACGGCATCGGGATCCCGATTTTCGGGACGCGCCGATGTGGTGCGGTTAGAAACCGAACCTACCGGTGTGATAGTCCGGATTTTCCCATCCCCAGTACAGAGTGTTCAATTATAGTGAACAATATAAATATGTAGACACTTTCGCTCCCCATGTTTGGTAGGCGCTGTTTCCAACTGCGCCGGTACAGCGTGTCCAAGTAATTCTAAAGTTCACCATAATTCTAAAATCTACCATAGTTCATCAGCTCACTCGTTCATTAGCGAAACAATAGTTTTCACGTTTTACGTTTCACGTTTCACGCCCTGTAAATGCAGATTCGGATGGGTAGCGGAACAAAAGACGACAGTTTGCGCCAACGTAATAAAGCTAACCAACAATAGCGAGGGGAGAGAAAATGAGCGAACGAATTGCTATTGTCACCGGAGGGGCGAGTGGCATCGGCAGAGCGGTCGCCGAAGCACTTGCGGGCGGCGGGGATAAAGTAGTCGTCGCCGATCTCAACGAAGCTGAAGGCAAAGAGTTCGCGGAGGCGATCGGTGGATATTTCGTGAAAGCAGATCTTTCGCAGCGGCCCGACTGCAAACGGCTTGTGGACGAAACCCTCGCTCGCTACGGCGAGGTGCACATCCTAATCAATAACGCAGGTTTCCAGCATATTGACCCAATCGAAGCCTTTCCCGAAGACACGTGGGACAAGATGCTTGCCGTAATGCTCACCGCACCGTTCTTGCTGACCAAATATGTCTGGGGCGCGATGAAAACCCACGGGTGGGGACGCATCGTCAATGTGTCCTCCATTCACGGACGGGTTGCCTCCCCCTTCAAAAGTGCTTACATCACAGCCAAGCACGGTCTCATCGGTTTCACGCGGACGGCAGCGCTCGAGGGCGGTGAACACGGGATCACTGTCAACGCCATCTGTCCGGCGTATGTCCGCACACCGCTGGTTGAGAGCCAAATTGCGGATCAAGCGCGGACACGCGGGATTTCCATAGAGGAAGTCATTGAAAAGGTCATGCTGGAACCCGCCGCCGTCAAGCGACTTATCACGCCAGAGGAGATCGCTGCTCTCATCGTCTACCTCTGCTCTGACGCAGCCGGTGCTATCACCGGCGCAGATTGGGCAATAGATCTCGGTTGGACAGCGAGATAAGGGATAAAGGGATGCAGGTTGATCTACTGATTCATGATGGAACTGTTATCGACGGCACAGGAGCCCCACCCGTCCGTGCGGACGTCGCCATCAAAAATGGTAAGATCCTTGAGGTTGGGACGATAGAAAAGCGGGAAGATGTCCCGTGCTTGGATGCCCGAGGTCTCTTCGTCGCACCCGGCTTCATCGATATCCACAGCCATTCCGATTTCACCATGATTGTCGATCCGCGAGCGATGAGTTCCATAACCCAAGGCGTAACCCTCGAAGTTGTTGGTAACTGCGGTCACGGATGTGCCCCCATCGGCGACCCGGAACTCGCAAAGATGAACATCTACGGGCACCAAGAGGGGCATGAGATCGGTTGGCGTACCATGGCTGAATACCTCGACGCCCTTGAAGCGGGACAGCCAACGATCAACGTCGCATCCCTCGTTCCGAACGGCAATCTCCGCCTCGCCGTCGCCGGACTGGTGGATCGTCCCTCAACGCCTGATGAACTGAATCAGATGAAATCCCTGCTGGCACAGAGCCTAGAGGAAGGGGCATTCGGTTTTTCCACAGGTCTCGAATACGGGCCCGAGCGAGACTGCACGGAAGCGGAGATTGTCGAACTCTGTCGAGTCGCAGCCGACACCGGCGGGTTCTATGCGACCCATACCCGAAATCGAGACGGGGAAGCGCAAGAGACCATCGCGGAAGCAATCCGAACCGGTTCAGCGTCGGACCTGCCTTTGCAGATCTCCCACATCTCTGTAGTGTCGCGGCTCGCTGAAGATGGGCGATGGGCGATAGAGGACGCACTCCGACAGGTTGACGAAGCGGGGGATCGCGGGTTAGATGTCGGGTTTGATATGCACACACGATTGTTCGGAACCACCAATCTGAGTGCCGCCCTGCCACCCTGGGCACTGGAGGGCGACAAAGCGACCATCGCTGCGAGGTTACAGTCTACCGCTACCCGTCGAGAGCTGAAAACCTATCCAAGTATCATCACCGCCCTAGCGCGGGGCGATTGGAACAACATTGTCCTCTTCCATAGCAAAGCACACCCTGAATTCTCCCGACGGAGCATCGCTGAAATCAGCGAAATGATGGGCGTTGACCCGTTCGACACCATATACAACCTCTTGCTCACTGAAATTGATGACCTTCACAGCCTAATGATTCTTGCCTTCACCTATCGGGAAGAAGATATTCGCATCGCCTTTGAGCATCCCAGTTGTATGGTCGGCTCAGACGCCACCGCGCTGGCAACCGACGGTCCATTGGCGGGAACATCGTTCCACGGTGCGTACACATGGGCTGCTTGGTTCTACCGGCACTTTGTACGCGATAAGAAGGCACTCAGTCCGCAAGAAGCAATCCGCCGCATCACATCATTGCCAGCCAATCGGATCGGCGTAACCGACCGGGGCGTCCTTCGCAAAGGAGCATGGGCGGATGTGGTAATCTTCGATCCAATGACCTTCGCGGAGCAGGGCACCACCTTTGAACCGAACCAAACCGCCATCGGTATGCACCACGTCATCGTTAACGGCAAGATGGCTGTAAAAGATGGAAGATTGACCGGAGAGCGTAGCGGGCATGTCCTCCGACAAACATAAAATAACGCAAGTTGATAGTAGTAGGCATACTCCGTATGCCGTAACCGCCGTACGCCAGTTGGTCAATCTGCTTATCTCCTCCCGATGGTTGGCAGCGTCGGAATTCTAATCTGACTTTCAAGCCCCAGCGGGGCGACATGTTTATAGAAATGCTCAACCAACCGACACCCAAGCCCCAGCAGGGCGACATGTATATAGCGGTGTAGGTTGGGTTGAACGGGAACCGTGAAACCCAACAGCATACCGAATCGAAAGGAGTACGTGCATGGCAAAGAAAACCGGCGAAAATAAAATCCGCGTCGGCGTCGTTGGGGTCGGACGCGGAATGAGTTTTGCACAAGGGGCTCCCTTTGTTGGCATGGAATTGATCGCACTCTGCGATACGTGGGAAGAAAAGCTGCGCGAGGCAGGAAAAAAGTTAAACGTCGCGACATACACCGATTACGATCAATTTCTCTCCCACGATATGGACGCGATTGTCCTCGCGAACTACTTCCACCAGCACGCACCCTTCGCTGTCAAAGCCCTTGAGGCAGGCTTACATGTGATGAGCGAAACTACAGCGTGCGGGACACCGGCAGAGGGCGTAGCGTTGGCGCGGGCGGTAGACAAGTCCGGTAAAATCTATCTGTTCGCTGAGAACTATCCCTATTTTGCCTACAATCAAGAGATGCGTCGCCTTTACCAGAACGGCGAGGTCGGTGAGATGCAATACGGGGAAGGCGAGTACAATCACCCCTTCGATTCACAGGGGTACAATCGACTGTCACCGGGACTGAACCACTGGCGCAATTGGATTCCATCCACCTACTACTGCTCTCATGCGCTTGCACCGATCATGTACATCACCGACACCCATCCCGTCAGCGTGAATGCACTCTCAATCTCCCGTTCCGAAAACGACACCGAAAAATTGAGCGTCCAGCGGGGTGATCCCGGCGGAATTATCCTCTGTCGTATGGACAACGGCTCGGTCGTCCGGATCATGGGACTGAAGATGCGCGGACACAGCGTCTGGTATCGGATTCACGGCGCACGCGGCTTGATGGAGAACCTACGGTCTGGGAATACCGGCGCTCTACGAGTGACGCACGAGCCGTGGGATCTGCGGGAGGGCGATGAACCCGAAAAGATTTACACGCCGGACTTCCCCCACGACGCTGAGAAAGCGCGACAGGCAGGACATAGCGGCGGCGATTTCTTTACCAGCTACCATTTCGCCGAAGCCATCCGCAAAAACGAAACACCCTATTTCGATGTCTATCGTGGACTGGAGATGGCGCTGGTCGGGATTCAAGCGTGGCGGTCATGTCTGACGAACGGCGCGCCGCATGAGATTCCTGATTTCCGTCAAGAATCTGTCCGGGCGGAGTACGAAGACGATAACTGGTCCCCTTGGCCCGAACACGAAGGTCCCGGTCAGCCGCCGCCCAGCATCGGTGGATATAATCCACCAAGCGAAGACGCCCTTGCCTATGCCCACGAAGTCTGGGACGACATGGGTTATGAGGGAGAGTGAACTGTTGGATCGTCAGAAGGTAGAACCTGATGATCACATTATACCGGATGCCGCCCTAAGCGGTAGGGGACAATACTCCCTTGAACTTCGGCAGCCACCGTGTAAAAAACGCAACCGCTTCGACATCTTGGCGATCTGGAGAGAACACATGGCGTCCTTTCCCCTTGTAAGATAGCGTATAGACCCCACAAGCTGCGGGCCCGATGGCGATAACGCCAACCGACTGACCGATAGCGATGAACCCCAACGAAAACGCGCCCCACGCAACAATGCCGATTGAGAGTGCGCCAGCCGCAACGATACCGACAGAGCATGCCCCGACGGCAACTACACCGACCGATATTGCACCGACGGCGATAAACCCGATACCGATTGCTTCAACGACCATGTCGTTCATCCAAGACCAGCAACCAAGAGTAATGATCGTATGAAGAAACGACGGAAGCGCCATGTCTAAGTGCTTGTTGAGAATTCCGATGGTATACAGAACAAAAGCCGCTACATATAAGATGGTAATAACGATTCCCCATTTCAAATAATAGGAATTGAAGGTTTTTTTGAACAGTTCAGAACTCGACAATTCTGACATCGCTTGATACCCCCTTTGAACGCACAATCGAGCTTCTATCAACATCTTAATTTTATGCCACCCCCTTAGAGATTGTCAACGAAAAGCAGTTCAAGAGTTAGGGGCATTTTACTGTCCTGTGAGAGGGATTTCCCAATCCCGATGCTCAAACTGGGACGCGAAGTTTTCAAAGTCCCCCTGACAAGTTTCCCCCCTGACAAGGGGGGCTAGGGGGGTTGGGGGATTTAGGAGGTTAGTTGTGCATTGAAAAGGTATCAGTAATTCTAAAATCTACTATAATAATTCACGAAAGGGAAAATTTCATGAGCCAAACATTTCGCGTGGGACTTACCCGCGACATCCTAGCGCCGGACGGGACAATCGGGTTCGGTGACATCGGTTTGAGTCTGTTGGACAAGGCTGCAGGGGTGGAGTGGGAGGTCTTAGCGGAAAACAGATCGCCGTTGCGCCGCGATCAGGTGCAAAATTATGATGCCCTACTGGTACTGGGACCATCAATAACTACCGAAACCCTGGAAGGTGTTGATCGCCTGACAATCTTGGCGCGATTCGGCGTCGGATACGATACGGTCGATGTGGACGCCTGCACCCAAAACGGTGTCCTACTCACCATCACGCCCGACGGTGTACGCCGACCTGTCGCAGCAGCCGTTATCACCTTCATCTTGGCACTCAGCCAGAAGTTGTTGATCAAAGACCGCCTCACCCGCGATGGACGTTGGGACGAAAAACTGGACTATATGGGGATGGGGGTCACCGGGCGAACCCTCGGACTGGTCGGACTGGGCAATATCGGGCGCGAAGTCTTCAAGCTCGCCCACCCCTTTGAGATGCGTCATTTGGCGTATGACCCCTACGCAACGCCGGAGCAAGCAGAGGACGCGGGGGTGGAACTCGTCAATCTGGAGACCCTGCTCCGTACATCGGATTTTGTCTCCATCTGTTGTGCTCTGACCCCAGAGACGCACCACCTGATTAACGCGGAACGCCTTACCCTGATGAAAGAGACCGCCTATCTAATCAACGCCGCCCGCGGTCCCATTGTCGATCAAGCTGCACTCACCGTCGCGTTACGCGAGAACCGCATTCAGGGCGCCGCACTCGATGTGTTTGAACAGGAGCCAGTAGATCCCAACGACCCGATCCTAACGCTGGATAACGTCATCGTCACCCCGCACGGTATCTGCTGGACGGACGAGTGTTTCCTCGGCAACGGACGAAGTGCGTGCGAAAGTATCTTAGATGTTGCAGCGGGACGGATTCCAAATAACATAGTGAACCGCGATGCACTCGACACCCCACGCTTCCAAGAAAAATTGCACCGATATGGACAGTGAGTCAAAAGACCCCGTAGGTCGAGATTCATATCTCGACACAATACTGTCGATCATGTTAAGAAATCGTGCAACTGAAACTGTAGGGGCAGGTCTTGTGCCTGCCCGTCTTGGGGGTAATCGGAAGGAAATTGCAGATATGAACCAACTGCCACGCAGCGTGTTATATTACGGAAAAGATGAACCGTTGCCGGAAGGTACACAACTCCGCGCAGGTCCCTTAACCACGGTCTTCGAGGCGGGTGATCTGCGCTACATTCGGTTCGAGGATCACGAGATTCTCCGCCGTGTCTATATCGCTATCCGTGACCACAACTGGGACACAATACTCCCTCAACTCTCAAACATTCAGATCGAGCGGGAGGGCGACGCATTTCGCATCACCTATGATGTAGAGAACAAGAGTGCTGACGTCAATTTCCGCTGGAGTGGAACAATCACAGGGGACGCAGATGGTACCATCACCTTTTCGATGGACGGGGAGGCACGCTCAACCTTCCGCCGCAACCGAATCGGTTTCTGTGTGTTGCACCCGATGAGTTGTGCAGGCGTCCCATGCCGTATCGAAAAAGTAGACGGGACCGTTCAAGAGAGCGCGTATCCTATCACCATTGCGCCTCAACACCTAATCGATGGCGAAATCAAGCCGGTCGCACCGTTCAACAATATGCGAGCGGTTCGGTACGAGGTCACCTCCGGGGTCGAAGCAGAAGTGCGATTTGAAGGCGAGATCTTCGAGATGGAGGACCAACGTAATTGGACCGATGCATCCTACAAAACCTACGGCACGCCGTTGAGCGAGCCTTTCCCAGTCGAAGTCCCTGCGGGCACGAGGATCTCCCAGCGGATTACCCTAACCCTCAAAACTCAGCGTGAATCAAGCACCGTGACGCAAGACACAACGCCTCAACCACTTACCTTCGAGGTTTCATCTGCCAATACCCGGCCGCTTCCGCACATCGGATTGGGCGTTGCCTCACACGGAGATCCACTCAATGTGGGGGAATTGGATCGCCTCAAGTTGCTCAACCTATCGCACCTGCGAGCGGATATCGACTTGACTGAACCCGATTATGAATCCACCCTGCGCCAAGCCACCGACGAAGCACGGGCGTTGGGAGTATCGCTGGAACTTGCGCTGTTCCTGACCGATGCAGCAGCGGCGGAATTACCGGGGTTCGCCGAAGCGGTCGAGCGAGTAAAACCGCCGGTCGGCTCCTACCTCATCTTCCATAAAACAGAGGCTTCCACATCAACCCAATGGGTTGACCTCGCCCGACGTTACCTCTCCGACGCAAAAATCGGAGCGGGCACCAACGCCTATTTTACCGACCTGAATCGCGGACGTCCCCCCGTGGACGTACTGGACCTCATCTGCTATTCAATTAATCCGCAAGTCCACGCCTTTGACAACGCTTCGCTGATGGAAACGCTGGAAGCGCAAGCCATAACCGTTGACAGCGCTCGCCAATTCGCGGACGGATTGCCCATCGCAGTCACACCCGTTACCCTCTTGGCACGCTTCAATCCCAACGCCACCGGCCCCGAACCTGAACCCGCGCCGGGCGAGTTGCCTGCACAGGTTGACGTACGCCAGATGTCGCTATTTGGTGCGGCGTGGACACTCGGCAGCATCAAGTATCTTTCGGAAAGCGGCGCAGCCAGCGTAACCTACTACGAAACAACCGGGTGGCGCGGCGTGATGGGGAGGACGAATGGTTCTCCGCTGCCGGACAAGTTCCGTTCCCTCCCCGGCGCAGTCTTTCCACTCTATCACGTTTTTGCTGATGTCGGCGATTTTACCGGGGGTGAAGTCTTGCCCTCAAAATCGAGCGATACATTGAAGGTAGAAGGGATTGCCCTTCGTAAGAACGGAAAAACGCGCATACTACTTGCAAATGTGACCCCCAATTCACAACGAGTCAGTGTGGGTAACTTGGCAGGAAGTGTTCGGGTTCGCCACTTGGACGAAACCAACGCACAAGCCGCAATGACATCACCCGATACCTTCCGCGCCGAAAACGGAGCACCCGTGCAGACCGTGGATGGAGCACTCGAACTAAACTTGCTCCCTTACGCCATTACCCAGATTGATACCAACTATGGTGAATACCAAAAATAAATAGACCTCAAAAGTAGTAGGCACACTCCGTGTGCCGTAACCCTGTCAATCAACCCTAATCTATCGGAGATCTTTCATAGTATCCAATTATAGTGAATTATCAAAATATGTAGACACTTTCGCGCCCCATGCTTGGTAGGCGCTGTTTCTAACTGCGCCGTCCAGTCTCCCGTTTGGTAGGCGCTGTTTCCAACTGCGCCGATTGGCAGTGTCTAAACAATTCTAAAATCTACCATAGTCCATTAGTGAAACAATAGTTTTCACGTTTCACGTTTTACGTTTCACGCTATTTGCGTTTTGCACTTTCTTTTAACATGAGCCTCAATTCTTGCGGAGAAAGATATGTTAAACACCCATCAACACCACAGCGAACTTGCCAATCTATTCACCGGCGTCTCTCAAACGGTAACCGATCCCCGGATCTATCAATCCCGAAATGTCCACACAGTCTACACATTCCCCGGTTATACCAAAGCCGAATGGATAGCGAAAGCGGCGGAACTTCGGGAACATATCTTGGTCAGCAACGGCTTGACCCCGATGCCCGAAAAAACGCCCCTGAATGCCCACATCTTCGGACGGATCGAGCGCGAAGATTATACCGTCGAGAAGGTCTACTTTGAAGCCTATCCCGGCTTTTTCACTACCGGAAACCTCTATCGCCCAAAAGGGAAGAAGGGACCGTTTCCGGGAATTGTCAGCCCGCACGGACACTGGGGCAGAGGGCGCCTGGAGAATAGTGAAGCCGGTTCGGTGCCCGGTCGTTGTATCAATTTTGCCAAACAGGGTTACGTCATCTTTTCCTACGACATGGTCGGACGCGTTGACAGCGGGGAGCAGATCGACCATGCGTACGGCGGCGAACGCGAAGCGCTCTGGGGCTTGAGCCTGATGGCGCTTCAGTTATGGAACGCTATCCGATCCGTCGATTTTCTGGAGACATTACCCGATGTAGACAACGACCGGATCGGATGCACCGGCGCATCGGGCGGAGGGACCCAGACCTTCATGCTCACAGCCGTTGATGATCGGATCAAAGTGTCCGCGCCTGTCAACATGATCTCCGCACACATGCAGGGCGGTTGCCTCTGCGAAAATGCACCGAACCTGCGCCTCGACATCAGCAACATCGAAATCGGTGCACTAATGGCTCCCAAACCACTCCTGCTCGTTTCCGCGACGGGCGATTGGACAAAGGATACACCCGAAGTCGAATATCCCGCGATCCGCAGTATCTACGCACATTTCGGCGCAGAGGACAAGCTGCATGAGGTGCAGATCGATGCAGATCACAATTACAACAAAGACAGCCGCGAAGCGGTCTATGCGTGGTTCGGCAAATGGTTCTTGGGCGAGGAGGACGCTAACAAATTCAAAGAGGTTCCATTTGAAGTAGAGCGGGACGAAGCCTTGCTCGTTTTTCATAAACGAGAACTACCCGAGGGCACCCTTGATGCGGACGGTCTCACCCGCTCACGAATCGAAAGCGCCGAGGAACAACTTGCCGCACGCAAGCCAACCGACGCAGGGTCACTTGACCAATTCCGCGAGGAGATGGGCGCCGCGCTCCGACGCTCGCTAGCAATCGCTACTCCCGACTCAACTCGACCGAACACCGTTGAGGAATCTAGCTTCACCGCGCAACCCCTTGTAATTGGAGGCAAGGATCAACTTCCTTCGCTGTTTTTGACCCCCAAGGCAGAGGAAGCGAACGGTTCGGCAACACTCATTGTCCACCCCCAAGGGGCCATGAATCTAATGAACCCTGAGACAGGTCAACCCACGTGCTTGGTAAGCGAACTCCTCGCCGCCGGAGAATCAGTTTTAGGGGTAGACCTGTTCCTAACCGGTGCACACAGTTCCGCGGACGGAAAAGTGATACGGGATACGAGTGACAGATACTTCACCACTTACAATCGCACCGACGCTGCCCTACGGGTTCAGGATATTTTGACCGCATTGACACATCTTAAAGCCCAAACCGCGTTCTCAACCCTAAACCTAATTGGTCTTGGGGAAGCGGGCTTGTGGTGTCTCCTCGCCGCTGGGTTTACCGATGTCGACCGCACCGTTGTCGATGCGAACCAGTTCGACACCGATAACGACGAAGCATACCTTCAGACCCTACCCATTCCGAGCATTCGCCGTGTCGGCGATTTCCGCACTGCTGGAGCGCTCGTTGCACCACGTCCTCTACTTATCCACAATACTAACAACACCTTTCAGACCGATTGGATCGCGGATGTCTATCGCGCCGTTGACGCCGCAGATCGGTTGCGAGTGGAGAGGGACACCGTATCAGACTCAGATATCGCAGCGTGGCTGGTAACATAAAAATGTATCAGCTATCGGTAGGGATAGTCCTTGCGAAGTCCCCCTGACAAGTGGTACATCCCGATTTATCGGGGGCGGGATCTAGGGGGTTAGCGGTGCCTTGTCAGTGTCAAAGTAACCAGATGATTAAGCAGAAATGGACAGACACATGGCTCTTCGTAGGGGCGAGGTCTCCTCGCCCAGTCAACCCCCTGTTCACACATCAAGGACGATTCCGGTCTTTCCGTAGGTCGATTTTCCAAAATCAATGTTTCAGTGGTTTTGCGACATAAATTCCCCCAAATGCGGAAGTATAACTTGACTGAACTCCCACTATGATACTATAATTACCCAAGTTGCTAGGGCGTGTTGACATTTGTAAAACTATCTGCAATCGTAGGGGCGAGGTTCCCTCGCCCATTGAACAATGTGGGTTGGAAAACCCAAACCATACAGGTTGAGTCAATTGTCCAAAAACAAAGGGTTGGGAGACCCAACCCCTACGAAGAATCGTGTGTCCGTGCACCCTCTTGATTGTCTGGTTGCAATGAAATGTCAACAGAACCTAGTTATGTGCGACGCGATAAAAGCCAATCCCCTATACCCGTAGGTCGGGCATCTTGCCCAACTTACAAAGCCCCAGCGGGGCGATATGTGTATAGTAAACATCGTAAAACCCCCCTTCAAGCCCCAGTTGCTTTGAATCCCGCCTGTCCCGATTCATCGGGGATTTATCGGGGCGGGGCGACATGTGTAGCTTAGGTTACACGATACATCTATAAAACCGCTAATTATACGTTAGGCAACGAAGGACAGTAAATGAAGGACCACATTCAGCACTACGAAGACAAATTGAGGTACGAAACAGACTCGTGGGACCTCAACGAAGCGATACAGAATGGCGAGCAAGTGGTCATAATTGATGCACGATCCTCTGAAGCATTCGCGGAAGGGCACATTCCGGGGGCGGTTAGCTTCCCACATCGAACTATGAACGAGGATTCAACAGCAGATCTAGATCAAGAAGCACTTTACGTGACATACTGTGACGGCATCGGCTGCAATGCGTCAACGAAAGGCGCGCTTAATATGACCCGGTTAGGATTCCGTGTGAAGGAACTGATGGGCGGCTTAGACTGGTGGAAACGAGATGGCTACCCGATCGAAACCAGTTGAGCAGATTTGGTGAATGACAGTAAATCCCTATGAACTTTCAAACCAGGCCGTTATCAGAGAACTTTGGTGCCGAAGTCCTTGATGTTGACTTGACGCAAGTTGATGGAGATATAGCGGAAGCAATTCTCTCCGCCGTCCACAAGCACACGATCCTGCTGTTTCGCCGACAGTCCCTGCACGATGAAGACATCTATCGCCTGAGCGCAGCACTCGGTCCAGTCGAAGAACCACCCGCTGCCAAAGACAACCACGCTCCCGGTTTCAAATCAATCGTCTACCTTGCCAACATCAATAGCCTCGACGGAATGCTCATCAGAGGAAATTTTGTTGACAAAACGGATGGAGGCTGGCACTCCGATCAGGCGTATCGGAAAAACCCCGCCACCCTATCCACCCTTTTCTGCGTGATTGCCCCGGAATCCGGTGGGAGCACCAGTTTCGCTAGCACTCGGATGGGATACGAAGCCTTGCCGTTGGACCTTAAAAATCGCCTCGAAAACATGAAAGTGTTATACAGTCCGGGTAAATCGCACGGCGTTCCAGATATTGAGGTCACCCATCCCGCTGTCCTCGTGAATCCTGAGAGCGGGGTCAAAACCCTCTACGTCGGTCCCGGCGCACGCGGCTTCAAGGGGGTGGACGATGCAGACGGTCGCGCCCTTAAAGAAGAACTGCTTTTGTATCAATTTCGACCTGAACACATCTACCAACACAACTGGCGCATGGGGGACATGCTCATTTACGATAACGCACACTTCCTGCACAGACGAGATGCGTTTGAAGGGATTCGATTTCACAAAGCGACCCGCTTGTACCTTTCGCCTGATCGCTTTGCTGTGCCGGACTAGCACAAGAGTCCAATCCTTGAGTGTGCAATTTGCAACTTGTGCGGGACTTGATTGGATTGACTATGAATGAGAAAGAACCGTTACATTTGTCCCCGGATGAAATTGAAGAAATCGAAGAACTCACGCTGCGTTGGATTTTCCAAGCGATTCTCGATTTTGGAATGGAAGCGCATGAAATATTCTTAAACTCGCCGGATAGCGTGAAAGATATTGCAGAAGATATTACAAGAGAATTGCTAGACCGCCTTCCCGGATTTAATGTACAACAAAGAATATACGGAACTGTTGATTATAAGAGGGCTAGATACATTATATTGCCCGAAAAAACGGTAAGGCAAGCTCTCTTTATAGATTCAAAAGCGGAGAAAGTGAATCGGTCGGCAACTATACAAATGTCTCAAACTTCTATGTGGATAAGACAGCAAAGAAGTGGTAGTTCTGTAAATGAGAAAGGTCTCCTGCCGGAAATATCCGAGTATGGAGATCAAAATTACCTTACGACAACCTGTTTAGTCCACTTCCTGTACACAGATGACTCAGATATATATCACCTAAAGGAAGTTAAAATTACGGCAATTCCCAATGGAAAATTGCAGAACAGATATAATCCAACTGTTGATGACGGAATATGGCTAGCAGGACGAAACGCTCCGACCCTAGGAGAAGATTTTAGGGTTCGAGTCAGTTTTGCTAAACTACAACAGAAAGCACCATGGCGGGTTCAAACTATACACTATGATGAAATTAATGGAGAGTGCACAGGACAATGGCATCCGTAGGTATTAAAGAATTCCTAGAGGAAAACCACATCTATCATGGTGATTCCCGGGTACTTTTGGAGAATATTAGACCTGACTCAATCGCACTAAGCGTTTGGTCCCCTCCATATTTTGTCGGGAAATCATACGAAAAAGATTTGTCCTTTATGGACTGGAAAGATTTACTCCGAGATGTGATCAAGCGACATTTCCCAATTATAAAGCCAGGGGGATTCCTAGCTGTCAATATTGCCGATATTTTATGCTTCAAAGATAAATCAATGCCAAAAATCATGGCAGAAAATGTGTCTCGAAGAAAAGTCGCGCTCACTAAGGAAGAAATATTAGAAGCCAAACGAAACCACCCCACATGGAATAAACACAAACTCGCAGCACATTTTGGATGTAGTGAACAAACTATTGATAGAAGGCTTAACGGGAATAACATTAGAGGTGGAAAATATCAAACGCAGACACGGGTTTTTTTGGTTAGTGGTTTGATTGAGGAGGCGGCTAACGAAGCGGGTTTTTACTTATACGATCGGCGCGTCTGGGTGAAAGATGCAGCATGGGAGAATTCAAAATGGCATACGATCTCTTATAGATCTGTTGACGAGTTTGAGTATATTTATATATTCTGGAAGCCGGGGATTACTAAGGTGGATCGTTTTCGATTGACGAAGCAGGAATGGACCAACTGGGGTTCGAGAGCAGTTTGGGAAATTCCGTCAGTTCGCAGCAATGCCGATCACGACTCAAAATTTCCCGTTGAACTACCGAGAAGGGTCATAAAGTTATTAACGGAAACTGATGATATTGTCCTTGATTGTTTTATTGGTAGTGGAACAACGGCGATGGCGGCAATTAGGGAAGGTAGGAAATATATTGGAATTGATAAAGAGAGAAAATCTGTGAAGATTGCATTGGATGCTGTTTCTTCTTTTCAACAACTCAGTAAGGAACCAGAGCAAATGGATCTTTTCATTCGTGATATAGAGGAAAAATATCACGCAAAAGCACATGCTTAACTCAGTATTCCAGTGAATAGCTTAGGCTCTCGGTGCTATTAATATTTTTCAGATTTGTGGTGGAGTTTTAGTTGTTTCCGCAACACCTATTGTGCTTATTCGATTCATTGAAGGACTAAATGTGCTGCGTTAGGAGATGGAGGAGAACCGTGAATATCCGCAGCCCCTATGATCAACTTGCTGGTTGCACATGGTTCGCAAGAATCGTTGACAAAATTCGGCGAGATCAGGCAGGCACTTTAAGCGAGGAGTATCAGGAGTATCTGTGTAATCCCAGCGCAACGGATGGACTGTTCCTCTATTTCTTTGACATAGATCCCGACGAGCTGGTCGACAATGTGTGCAAAGGTTTGACCGACGCCGATCTTGAGAAGTGGTTTTTAGGATTGGAGGAAGTGACACCAGATACCATCACTCAATGGAACGAGTTCGCCGCCTCTCTCGGATCAAACGGAGAGCGTTCTCGTTTGATGTTTGAAGAGGCTTTGAACACCATCTACGCTGGGTGCGACAATCCTGAGGTTCAGACCTTCTACGATGTCATCGACTGGGACGAGGGAAGATTTCCCAACCCCAAAAAGGGATAGCATCTCACTATGCCGCAATCAACACTGTTTGTCACTGTTCCAGAAGCGGAGCCTTGGGTAAAAGATCTACGTGAACGCTACGATCCAACTGCTGCAGTGGGAGTGCCCGCTCACATCACGGTACTTTTCCCGTTCATATCGCCCGATTTAATTACAGACGACGATCTCGCGAGAGCCACCAAAACATTTCAGCGTACTCGACCCTTTGGGTTCAGACTTGAACAAATTGGTCGATTTCCCGAATCCCTTTATCTCGCACCCGAACCCAGTGAACCATTTATTTTACTCACCGAAGCGATTGTGCGTGAATTCCCTGAGTATCCACCTTACGGCGGAAAATTCACCGAGATCGTTCCACACTTGACGGTTGCGGATAGAAGTGCAGAGTTATCGGCTATCGCAGAGACAGAACTATCGGAGATAATGAAAGAGTTAGGACCAATCCATGCAGTTTGCAATGTTGTTGAATTGTATGAAAACTCAAGTGGACACTGGAGGTGGGCGCAGTCCTTCCCTCTCGAAGGTGGTGTCTAACAACACAATGCCCAAGAATAACCGGATTCCTGACACGAATAGTCCCGCGTAGGTAGAAACGGTGATATCTACCTCATGGAATATAGCAGCTGGTGGTTTGATTTCTGTCGCTTAAACTAAACTTTTTCGTCACGAGGTACAAACGCATGCAAATGACAATTGACCTGAGCGATGAACAGACTGAACAGTTCCAGCAACTTGCGACATCTTTATCAATTCCGCCTCAAGAGTTGGTGCGCGCTGCGATTGATGATTTTCTCCTGCATCAAGCAGAAGATTTTAATCAAGCCGCTCGCTATGTACTGCAAAAAAATGAAGAACTATATAAGCGGTTAAGTTAATGCATACCATTCAAAGCCACTCTGATTTGAACAAACTATTTCTATACCAGCCATTGCGGGTGTCTACATACAGATCTTAACCGATGATAGTCGTCGAAAAAATCGTCACAACACAAAAAGGGCTGTCCCCTTCCGAGCGCGATATCGTAAGGCTCGATTGGGAGGCACGCCAAAAATGCCGACAGCGACTCAAAACGGAAGCCGGACGAGAGATTGGGCTTGCCCTCCCGACCGGTACCCGCCTGTCTCCCGGCGACGTTCTATATCGGGATGCGGACGTTGAAATCGTCGTCGAAGGAAAATCTGAGAAGGTGTTTGTCCTTCGCCTTGAGAAACGCGAGGGCTTTGGTTTCGCCTGCTACCAGATCGGAAATCTACATCGTCCCATCGGATTTGATGACGGCGCGATACTTGTCCCTTACGAACCCGTTCTCGAAAAACAATTAACCCGGCTCGGATTCACCTACACCGTTGAGGAACGGATATTCACAGGTGTCCTCCAGCAATCACAGTCACATACCCATGTCCACTGATACCGCCCCAGAGGGCAAATCCCTATTGACGCTCCTGCAGCTCACCGACAGTTTCTTTCCCACAGGTGCGTTCGCTCACTCCTTCGGTCTGGAAACCTACGTGCAGTGTGAGCTTGTCAACGACGCTGAGACGTTTGAAATGTTTCTTCGGTCAACCCTCCATCATAGTCTCCGAAATGGCGATGCGGTTGCTATCGGACTGACCTATAAGGCGACCGAGATCGGAGCGATAGTTGATCTCGATGCACGCCTCACTGCGATGAAAGTTGCGCGTGAGTCACGGGAGGCCAGCATCAAAATCGGCAAGCAATTTCTTCGGAACACCGCGATCCTCGAACGAAACGAGCTCCTAAACGAATATGCCGAACAAATCCAATCCGGTAGATGCACAGGACACCATGCAGTCGCTTACGGCTTGGTTGCGTCCACCGCAAAGATTGACCTATTCTCAGCGATCCTCGGTTATCTGCATGCCCACGTCGTTGGACAGGTCTCCGCTGCAGTGCGGTTAATTCCACTCAAGCCGACGGACGGACAAGGGATTATCCAAAATATTCGTCCCAATCTCATCGACACCGCCCGATTTGCTGAAGGAGCAACTATAGACGATCTAAGCAGCTTTACCCCTGGACTTGACATTCGCAGTATGCAGCACGAAAGGCTATATTCAAGACTATTTATCTCTTAAAGTCCCCCTGACAAGGGGGATTTAGGGGGTTTCTTATCCAAGTCCCCCTGACAAGGGGGATTTAGGGGGTTTCTTATCCAAGTCCCCCTGACAAGTGGTACATCCCGCCTGTCCCGATTTATCGGGGATTTATCGGGGGCAGGATTTAGGGGGTTGCCTTGGGGGTGGGAATATCCAAGTGACTCCAAAATCAACCACAAACCTGAGAAGCAAAATCTTTATGAAACCGTTAAAAATCGGAATCGGCGGTCCCGTCGGATCGGGCAAGACCGCGCTGATTGAAAAGCTATGTAAAAGGATGCGAGACGCCTACGAACTGGCAGCAATCACGAATGACATCTTCACACGCGAAGATGCCGAGATTCTCACACGCCTTGAAGCACTGCCACAAGAACGAATTCTCGGTGTCGAGACCGGCGGCTGTCCGCATACCGCTATCCGCGAGGATATCTCTGCCAATCTTGAAGCGATCGAACAGATAACAGCGGAATTTCCCGATCTCGATATTCTATTCCTTGAGAGCGGTGGAGATAACCTCGCCGCCTTCTTCAGTCCTGAGTTGGTTGATGCCGCCATTTATGTGATTGATGTCGCCGGTGGAGATAAGATTCCCCGAAAAGGCGGTCCGGGAATTACACGCTCCGATCTCCTAATTATCAACAAGATAGATTTGGCAGAATATGTCGGTGCCGACCTCTCCGTCATGGAACGCGACACCAAACGGATGCGCGGCGAAAAACCCGCCGTATTCACAGACCTGCGGAAATCAGAAGGGCTGGAAGATGTAATCGCTTGGATACAACGGGAGTTACTATTTGAAGAGCCACAACCACAGAGTAATGCAAGTTTCTAGTCGTTGAAAATCTCTCAGCTGGTTGTTGTAATTGATGTGTTCAACTTGTCACGCTAGAAGCGCGATGTATCTAGAGTATGGGAATCTTTTAAGTTTTTTAGCCCCAGCGGGGCGACATGTATATAGCAATATCGAATTACTACATCCTAAAGCCCCAGCGGGGCGACATGTATGCCCTAAATTTAGTGGTTTCAATTAGCAGTCCAGTATGAAAACTCGACCTTGACAGCTAATAACTTAGATTAGGGTAAGATATAATGCGAAAAAAAATCCTTAAACTGTACGATGACCTCTATGCCGAGTACGGCGAACTAAATTGGTGGCCCGCCGAAACGCCGTTTGAAATAATTATCGGTGCAATCTTGGGTCAAGCGACCGCGTGGGGAAATGCTGCCAAAGCAATTAACAACCTGAAAGCTGCAAACGTGCTGAACCCGGAGGACATGAGCAAACTTTCCCAAGACGAATTAGAGACACTCATCCTACCGTCGGGCTACTACCGCGCCAAAGCAAAGAAGGTTCGAGCATTTCTGACACATCTACAAGCGCACCACAACAATCAGTTGAACTCGCTTTTTGACCAGGAACTGCCAACACTCAGAGAAGAGCTGCTTTCGATTTATGGAATTGGGGAGGAGACAGCCGACTGTATCCTGCTGTACGCCGCCAAAAAGCCGAGTTTCGTCGTTGATACCTACACCTACCGCTTGTTGGAGCGATTGGGATGGTTCAGCGGCAAATTCCATTACGGTAGGCTGCGCGGGATGTTCATGGAAAGCCTGCCACACGACCATCAGCTGTTCAATCAATATCACGCCCTGATCGTGCGTCACGGCGCAAGGATATGCCAGAAAACACCCCAATGTAACAAGTGCATGTTGCGGACACAATGCCCAACCGGAAATGAGTCCAGCAGCCATTGAAGGGAACTGAGACAATGGTGAAGCGGTTTATTGGGTTCGTGCTGTGTTTATTAGTATGTGGCTGCGGAACGAAAGAAATTGAGTTTCTCCCCAATTTGGATCTCACGCCATATGAACGGGTAGGGGTCGTGTCATTTTCGCTTAACAATGTAAAAGGTTCGATCGGTAAACTGGCAACGCAATACTTCATAGAATCAATCTCCAAAACTCAAGGCGAAATAGAAATCCTTGCGTTAGGAGATTTGGATACTGTGTTAAAAGTAGTCAATCGGCAGGCGCTCGATGCCGCAACCATAAAAGCCATTGGAGAACACTTTAAAGTCCCCGCTATGTTGGTCGGGACTATTTCTGCGTCTAATTTCATGGAAATCGCGAAAATAGACGACGGCAATGGCGGTGGTCATATAGCAGAACTCAAAATTGTTTTCACAGCTAAACTGTTTTCGACCGAGACAGGTGAGAAACTATGGCAGCGATCAAGCAGTCGGGATAGGAAATTTGGCATGGGAGGAATGGCATCAATAGGAATAGAAGATGGGATGCCATATTTCGTAGAAAGAAACGCGGAAAGATTCTACGGTGAATTTATTAGGGACCTTGTTGGTGGAGTAACATCCAAAGTGATCATAGTTGGTGGAGTACCCTCCGATTTCCGCTGAGCCTTTAGAGTGCCCTCTCTGTAGGGGGATACGCCCCCGTTGAATGCTGTGCCTTGAATTGCGCGTACACCGCACATAAATGTCAACATGTCCTAACATTCTAACAAGATCGGGTAATTCACAATGCTCTTCCGCCGTAAAAATGCTCAGAACGAACCAAGGGCTGACCGCTATGCCGATCTGCGCGAGAAAATGGTGGAGGAACAGATCCGAAATCGCGGCGTTAAAGACAAAAGGGTCCTAGAAGTCATGCGGAAGGTGCCGCGGCATCTATTCGTCGATCCAGATAGTATGGACGCTGCTTACGAAGACAATGCAATGCCAATTCAGGGTGGACAGACAATCTCTCAGCCCTACATCGTTGGCCTAATGACCGAACTGCTGGAATTGGAAACAGCGTCAAAAGTATTAGAGATCGGCACGGGGTGCGGCTATCAAACTGCCATTTTAGCAGAGATGGTTGAGGAGGTCTATACCGTCGAGATCCTCCCCGAACTTGCACAGAGCGCATCAAAACGGCTCGAAGCGTTCGGTTATCACAATATCCATAAGAGATACGGAAACGGCTACTACGGTTGGCAGAAATATGCCCCCTACGACCGGATAATTGTAACCGCTGCGCCAAAAAAATTGCCCAATCGACTCATCAAACAGTTGGCGGAGGGTGGGCTCATGATACTTCCAATTGGTGACTATCACCAAGATCTGGTGCGAATTAGCAAAACCGAACACGGTATTGAGTCTAAAAACATTAGCGGTGTCCGCTTTGTTCCGATGACCGAGGCGCCGGATTAAAAGCCTAAGAGGAGGCGGGGTGCTACAACAAATATTCAAACAACTGCTCGAGTTCCTATCGACGCCAACCGGTCTCTGGACCGTCGTCGGCATCGGGGCAGTTATTGCGTTTGCAGCTATCTACCATCAGAAACGTCAAATCCCCGGTTTCACGATTGAAGCCATTATGGATGATACCTGGTTTATTAACCGTGATGATAACCACCGCTTGGCAATCATCGTTTCCCTGCAACTCATCAACAAATCCGGTAGCCCGATCCGGATTCAGCGCTGCAAGCTCAGTGGTTACTCGCCCAAGGTCGCTCCGGAGGAATTAGTGCTGGATGGCTACGACAAAACGATAGGACTCGAATACCCGAAATATGATCCGTTCGAGCCGGGGCAGGAATACATCGTCAACCCCTACACCGAGCAACAGATGTGGATTTTCTTTGAATCGGGGGCAGTAACCATGACCAATATACTCCGGGCGCCGATCATCATTAAAGATGCCAATCGACAGCGGAAGGCAATTCAACTCGAGATCCGTCGCAGCATGGAACAAATTACGCTCTACCGCGAAGCTGCAATGCGATGGTAAGTAACCGCTCCGACCTTCGCGAAACTTCCCAAGTCCCCCTGACAAGGGGGATTTAGGGGGTTAGCTGTACCAAGTCTCCCTGACAAGAAGGATTTAGGGGGTTAACTGTACCGAGTCTCCCTGATAAGAAGGATTTAGGGGGTTAGCTGTACCGAGTCCCCCTGATAAGAAGGATTTAGGGGGTTAGCTCTACCAAGTCCCCCTGACAAGAAGGATTTAGAGGGGGTTAGCTGTACCGAGTCTCCCTGATAAGAAGGATTTAGGGGGTTAGCTGTGGACTGGGAGCGTCTAAGCAGTTCTAAAATCCATCATAAACCAGACGACACCAACTCATATAGAATGCTTTTAACAAACCGGAGTTATGTGTTGATATTTGTTATAACATCTGTTACAATATATCCAGTTGTCACCCAATAAAAAATCATCGTTGTCTCTGTAGGGGCGAGGTTTCCCCGCCCGCGCCTAAAAGGTACCCAACGTAAAAAATACCAGTAACCCCCGTAGGCTGGGTAGAGGGACAGCGAAACCCAACAATCTACTATGGTGAATTCTAAAAATAATATAGGCACTTTCACCCTTGGTAGGTGCGGTTTCCAACCGCACTGCATAGGCGCTGTTAGAAACAGTGCCTACCAAACGGGAGAACGGTAGAGGCGGTTTCCTAACCGCACCGGTTTAGAGTGTCTTATTAATTCTAAAATCTACTATAAATGAACTAATAAACTGACGTAAATATCCGATTTGTTCGCATATTCCTAAAGACTGGAGGATGAAAATGGCTGAAGATACCAAAAATGAACTTGTTCCGGTCAATGACTTAGAAGTCTTAGATCAAGTCGATGACCAAGCCATTGTTGAAATGATGACAGGGCAATCTATTCAAGACTATGTCTATTCCTTTAAACAAGGCGGAAAAACCGTTGAGGGGTTAACCCTCGCCGGGATAAACGAAGCCGCGAATCGGCGAGGCGGAATTCAGGTCGATGATGTACAGTACGAAGAACGGGACCACTCTTGGCTTGTTATAGCGAAGGCGACAGATACCGTAACCGGTTCGTCACGCTACGGGGCGTATGAGCAGGCAAAACGGATGGGCAATCGCGACGATCCCCACGCCTTCACGAAAGCAATTCACAAAGCGCAGCGTAACGCCGTCAAACAGCTGCTCCCTGTTACGGTCATCAAAGAGGTGCTTAACTACTACCTCCATCGGCAAGCAGGCGGCGGCGAAACCGCTCAGATGGGACTACCGAGTGCGGCTTCAACCAGTACCATCTCCAATGCACAGAAAGCCGCGTTTTCAATGGCGACCAAACTCGAAGGCAAACTCGAAGAACAGGGCGTCACAAAATCCGATTTCTGGAACTATGTGAAGCGCCGTTACGCCGTTGAGTCCCGTAACGATATGACGGAGATGCAGTGGACCCAACTCTCTGCTGAGTTGCAAGCTGCTGCCTCCACACCAGAGTTATTCAAGGAATTGATGGGACGCCTCCAGCAACTGGACGCTGCGGCAAAAACGAGTGAAGTCCCCGAAAATTCTGAATCACCTCCCACGCCAGATGAGGAAGCAGAAGCGTCGGCTAAGGGAGATTCGAGAGAAGCAGAAAATACTCCGTTCTGACAACCATCAGGACAACTAACGGTCTGCTGTTGGGGCTGACCTATCCATAGTTGCAGGAGGACAAGATATGTACCGCCTTTTCTTTGCGTTCGGCTCCGGTTTCGCCTTGATCGCCGTAGTCACAGGTGCTTTTGCTGCCCATGCACTCAAGTCGAGGCTGTCACCCGATATGTTCCAAACCTTTGAGGTTGCCGTGCGTTATCAAATGTATCATGCACTCGGACTAATTGCCGTGGCGTGGGCCTCGACCCAGTGGAACAGCCAACTAATCACTGCCTCCGGCTGGCTATTTGTCGCTGGCATCGTCATTTTTTCGGGCAGCCTCTACATCCTGTCACTAACCGGCGTCCGTTGGCTCGGCGCGATAACGCCAATCGGTGGGGCAGCCTTCATCATCGGTTGGGGCTGCCTCCTTTGGGCTGCAATAAAATCCTGAACGACCCGATCTTATCACGACTCTGTATGCCGCAACCATAGTGAAACCATGCTCACGCTTCATGTTCTACTAGGGGCATTTATGGTGAACAATATAAATATGTAGACGTTCACCAATAGTGCCCCTTATCGAAGCCTCATGAAGTCCCCCTGAGTTTCCCAAGTCCCCCTGACAAGGGGGATTTAGGGG
Organism: Candidatus Poribacteria bacterium; assembly: GCA_965204355.1. Classification (GTDB taxonomy): domain Bacteria; phylum Poribacteria; class WGA-4E; order WGA-4E; family PCPOR2b; genus PCPOR2b. The sequence goes on along the minus strand of OZ241983.1, from coordinate 2,836,564 downwards.
GTTGGTTGTGTGTTGAAAGTGTATAAGTCATTATAGAATTCACCATAGTTCTTCTGTAGGAGGGATTTCCAAATCCCGACACGTCGCTCTAAGAGCGACTTACCGACTCTGACTTTTCAAACAAAATGGGTAATAAGCCTAAGACTGAATAGCCCTAATGTTCGACCGCTTTACATTGATCAAAACACAAGATTTGTGCTATCATAACCTATGACCGAGACGTAGTACACTGTCAGATAAATGTAGCGCAAACTGTTAGTTTGCGGAGGGATCATCCCGATTTCATCGGGATGGTACAACAGCCGCCTTTAGACGTTCCCTCAGCCAAGCGGACTTGGACATGGCTATCCAAGTTGCTCTGAATCCCGATTTATCGGGGTCTCGGACTCTCGGAACGTAGCCGTGAGGTAATTATCATGATTTATTTGACAGAACAGTAGGTTGGGTTGAACGATAGTGAAACCCAACACTCACGTTTCACGCATCACGTTCCACGAATGAACCAATAAACTAATGAATCTATATCATCAATAAGCGAGGTGACAATTATGGCAAAAATTACAATGTTCAAAGGCTATCAAGGCGAGCCACCATTCCCTAAACCAAGAGAAAAAGTACTCCCAAATGTTGTCAGTGCACAAGATGGCGTACCGGTGAAATATCCCGATTGTGAAGGGATCGGTGTGCGAGTCGTCCATCCCGCCAACCCAAAGGCACCCGCCGAGAATCTTGGACTGGTTATGTTCTATATTCCTCCTCACGTTGTCTTGGAACCGGGCAGCCACCACACCGAAGAGTGCTACGTCGTTATGCGCGGCAAAGGCGTCATGACGCTCGCCGGCGAGAAGGTCGATGTGCAGGAAGGCACCTTTATCCACCTGCCGCCATGGTGCGAACACGGCATTGAGAACACGGGAAATGAGACTATGGAGGTACTCATCTGCACCTCACCCCCAAATCCGTAGCGAGCCAGTTTCAACATTTGCATTTATTTCGCTCCCGGTAGGTGCGGTTTCTAACCGCACCGGTGCCGACTCAGCTTGCCCCGATGCAATCGGGGAGCATCTCCCGATATATCGGGATCCTCGGAACGGGACTCGATAAATCGGGATTTGGAGTGTCTCATTAATTCCAAAACCTACTATAATCCTACAATCTACCACGATTAATACATCTATCCGATGTGTAATCAATTGCACTACAACTGGCTGTCGGCTGCATACCTATCTGCCTGACAGTGTATTTACGAGGAAATAACCTATGGCAAAATTGACCGAAGCAGAAATTTTAGAGGAGCTGTGTAACTACGATACACCCTCAATCACCAACGTAGTTGCTACCTACCCGAAAAACCCGCTCTGTCTTGGACTTTATAATCCGTGGACAGAGAACTGGTACACCGACCAATCCATCCGCTGCATGTACCCCGAACTGGGCAGGCTCGTTGGTTACGCAGTCACATGCGTGTACGGATTGCCAGACCCCAATTACTCACGACTAACCTTTATGGATGTCATTGATGCACTCGACGCTTCAGAGAAACCGACGATCCTCGTCTTCGAGCAAAAGTGGCCCCCCGAACTCCACGCTAAGGCGGGACTAGCGGGTGGGAATATGACCGCCGCGATGAAAGCCGTCGGCTGCGTCGGTGCCATCTCCAACGGTCCCTCACGCGATATCGATGAAATTCGGCCCATGAAATTCCAATATATGCTCAGTGGCATCACTGCGGGACACGGCGATATGGCGGTCCAAGCGGTCAATGTCCCCGTCTCGGTCGGAGGGATGGACGTTGCACCCGGCGAGCTTATCCACATGGACGAAAATGGCGCGTGCAAATTCCCAGCTGACAAGGCAGAAGCCGTTCTGACCAACGTCAAGCTGCTACTGCAAGAGGAAGAGACACGGATTAATGCCCTGAAAACTGCGAAAACCGCAGCCGACGTCCGAGCCGCCTTCGCCGGTCAGTCCTATGCCGCCAAAGACGATGAAGATGACTCGTAACATTATCAGTGCATCCCCGTTCACAGAAACCGGGTTTTTTTGCCGTTCCGCCTGTCCCGATCCAATCGGGGAGCATCCACGCTACGCGGGACTTGAAAACTCGGTTTCTTTTCTGGGGTCTTACGTCAGTGAACCGATTTATGTCTCTCTATTATCTGATGACAATGAAATGTCAACAAAACCTAGTACATTGTCAGATAAATGTAGCGCAAACTGTTAGTTTGCGGACTCGGATCATCCCGATTTCATCGGGATGGTACAAAAGCCTCCTTTAGACACTTCCCCTCCACAAAGCGGCTTGGCTATGGCTAGCCAAGTTGCTCTGAATCCCGATTTATCGGGGATCTATCGGGGAGGAGCGATATGTCTATAGAACCTGTTATCCTTCGCTCCAGCGGACCGACATGTCGATAGACAGATTCTTTAGCCCCAGCGGGGCAACATGTTTATAGAAACAGCGAATCACCCAACACCTAAGCCCCAGTTGCTTTGAATCTCCCGATTTCATCGAGGATTCACGGCGAAGTCGGAACCGATTTATCGGGGCGGGGCGACATGTGCTTGCGTGAAACATGATACGTCAAGCATATCTTAATGCGATGGCGAAAACACAGTTCAATGAACTAATGAACCAAACACAATGCAACACACACCACTCTCATACCTATTTGCAGCACTTCTGATCGGGGGCGTCTGTCCCCAAACTGCTGCCCTCACCAATCTGGAAATTGACACAATGATAGCCGAAATGACAATCGAGGAGAAAGTCGGACAACTCATCATGGTCGGCTTCGAGGGGACACACGCCAACGAGACCATCCAAACCCATATCCGGGAACGGTTTGTCGGTGGGGTCGTCCTCTTTAGTCGGAATATCCAATCCCCGAAACAGACAGCGGAATTAACAAACGAACTCCAACAGTTGGCATCAACAACGACTCATCAGATCCCCCTGTTCATTGGGATCGATCAAGAAGGCGGTTGGGTTATCCGCTTGAAAGAGGGAGCGACCGTGCTGCCCGGCAATATGGCGTTAGGGGCAACCGATTCGACCGAGTTGGCAGAGCGTGCAGGCGAAATCACCGCCGCTGAACTCGCCGCGGTGGGGGTCAACCTCAATTTCGCCCCAGTCATGGATGTCAACAACAATCCACGGAATCCCGTTATCGATCGTCGCTCCTTCGGTGGATCGCCGGAGTTTGTTTCCCGCTTGGGGGCCGCTTACATCCGCGGGTTACAGCGCAACGGGGTCTTGGGGACCGCGAAGCATTTCCCCGGACACGGAGACACCACCGTTGACTCACACTTCGACCTACCAACCGTGAATCATGACCGAGAGCGCATCCGCGCTCTTGAACTTCACCCCTTTCGCGCTGCGATTGATGCCGATGTCGCTGCAATCATGACAGCACATATCGTCTATCCCGCCTTCGACCCCGATCGACCCGCCACGCTCTCGCCGACTATCCTAACGAATCTCTTGCGCGAGGAACTCGGCTTTGACGGTTTGCTTATTACCGATGATATGGAGATGAAAGCCATTGATGATCGCTACCAATCGGGCGAAGCTGCGGTCATGGCAATTGAAGCCGGGGCGGACATCGTGATGGTGCTCTGGACGCCAGCGAAGCAAAATGAAGTCTTTGACGCACTCCTATCCGCCGTCAAAAGCGGACGCATCTCCCAAGCCCGGTTGGACCAATCCGTTAAGCGCATCCTGAAAAGCAAAGAAGAGGCGTTCAATCGGCGTTTCGTTGATCTCGATGCGGTGGAAGGGACTGTCGGGACAGACGCACATAAGCAACTCGCCCAAACAATCGCATCGCAGGCAATTACCGTGGTGGGAAATCGAAATAACACTTTGCCTCTAAAATTAGAGCCGGAGACCACCGTCCTGATCCTGAGCGCATCATCAAGCTTATTCGAGAATTTCAAAGCGCATCACCCGCACACAACCCAAGCGAAAATTCCAGAGAAATCGGAAGTGGAGAATATCCTACCACAATTGATCCTGCAAATAAAAAACGCCGATGCGGTTATCGCCGGAATCATGAACAATGATCAGGCAGCATTTATCCAACAGGTCAGCTTGGGGACAACAACCCCCGTCATCGTCATCGCCCTCGGTTCACCCTACACGCTCAGGGGCTGCCCCGCTGTCTCCGCGTCCATCGCCACCTACGATATCCACGATGCCTCTGTGTCCGCAGCCGTGGACGTAATTCTCGGCGCACAAAAGGCGCAAGGCAAACTGCCAGTCCAACTGTCAATTGAGGACTAGTGTTCTGTTGGACCGCCGTTTGTAGTAGGGCAATTCATTGCCCGTCATCTTCAGCGAGAATATAAAATCGTCGGACGGATTAAACCTGAAGATTATGAGTCGTTGGAGTACATTTATCAGAACGAAGAGGAGGTGAAAACGATGTTAGTGACAACATTACAGAAAGACAGGGAGCAATTTTTTTCAAAATGGGCTGCGTGAAGGTGAACAGAAGGGCAGAATTGAAGAGAAAATTGAAACTGCAAAGGCGATGCTTGCCAAAGGAATGGAGATAACACTCATTTCTGAAATCACAAACCTGTCAGAAGCGCAACTCTTACAGTTGAAAGAAGAACTTGCTTTAACAGAGGGATGAAGACGATGTTAGTCACAGCGTTAAAAAGAGAAAGTTCCTCTGTTGTAGGTCGATTTTCCAAAATCGACGTTTTTGTATCGAAATATGAATCTCGACCTACAGACGCGCTTTTCGCTCCAGTTGCTTTGAATCCCGATTTATCGGGGCGGAGCGATATGTCTATAGAAAGGCGATAGTCCAACCCCCGCGCTCCAGATGAAGTTTCAGAAAATAATCGGGTAATTCTATATTTCCCCCAGGCCCGGTAGGGGCGTGGGTTGAAACGGCGCAGTTACAAACAGCGCCTACCAAACGGGATCCCGGTAGGTGCGGTTTTCAACCGCACTGGGCATCGCTCGGAGATTACCCAATTATAGTGAACAATATAAATATGTAGACGTTCACCAATAGTGCCCCTTATCGAAGCCTCATGAAGTCCCCCTGACAAGGGGGATTTAGGGGGTTATGCAGCCAGTCCGATCCTGATCCCGCCCGTCCCGATTCATCGGGAATCTCATCAGGGACCTGCCCCTACATAGGATTGATTCCTGTAGTCACCCCGTAGGTTGGGTAGAGCGATAGCGAAACCCAACAATCTACTTACGCATCACGTATTACGTTTCACTACTAATGAACCAAAAACATGGCACACGCATACATCGGTTTTGGCTCCAACATCGACGACCGCTTCACCTATATCACCCAAGCGCTGCAGCTGCTGCTAAAAGGGGATAACGTCTCGCTGATAAAAGTCTCCTCACTCTATGAAACCGAGCCTGTCGGCTATGAGGAACAAGGCTGGTTCCTAAACGGCGTCGTCGCTATCGAAACGGGACTATCAGTTCATGAACTGTTGCCGCTATTGAAGAAAATTGAAAGAGACGTCGGACGACAGCACCGGGCGCGTTGGCGACCACGAGAGGTAGATCTCGATCTCCTAATCTACGACCAATGTTCTATCAACACGCCGAATCTAACCGTACCACACCCCGAAATGCACCTACGCAGCTTTGTCCTTGTCCCGTTCGCCGAGATCGCCCCGAAAGTGCTCCACCCAATCCTTGGACAAAATATCCGAACCCTCCTCTCCAACCTAAATGACGAGAAAACCGTCAAACTCATAGCGCCACCACCAAAAATTGACGCAAGGATTTAACTAAATGCCATACAACCCACAAAACCCGTTAATTGTCCAGAGCGACCGGACAGTACTCCTCGAAGTGGACAGCCCGCTTTATGAAGGGGCGAGGGACGCGCTTGCCACCTTTGCGGAACTGGAAAAGAGCCCCGAACATATCCACACCTACCGCATCACACCCCTTTCGTTGTGGAATGCCGCCGCTGCGGGGATGGAAGTCGGGGCGATCTTGGACGCACTCGATGAGTACACCAAATATGATGTGCCACAAAACATAATCGCCGAGATAATCGATTATGTCTCCCGATACGGACGGGTTAAGTTGATGAAGGGCGCCGACCTGAATCCCAATCGGGCTGGCGATAACGACCTGGTCCTGCACGCCGAAGACCCGGTCCTCATGGCTGAGATTACTCACAGTGAATCGGTGAAGAATCTGTTGGGAAAGTCAATTGACCCCCAGACTGTTTCTGTCCCCTACCAAGTTCGTGGACACATCAAGCAAGCCTTGATTAAGATCGGCTTCCCCGTTGAAGATCTTGCAGGCTATGTCAGTGGAAGCCATCTGGATATCGCGCACCGACCAGTAACACTATCCGGATCTCCCTTCGACCTGCGCGACTACCAGCGCGACGCAGCAGAGGTCTTCCATCTGGGCGGCGACGTGCGCGGCGGCAGCGGCGTGATCGTCCTCCCCTGTGGCGCAGGAAAAACCATTGTCGGCCTCGGTATCCTGTTCGAAACCCAATGCCACACCCTGATCCTTTCGACAAACACAATCGCTGTGCGTCAATGGATCGATGAATTCCTCGATAAAACCACGATTGCCCCCGAAGATATCGGCGAGTACACCGGCGATCGAAAAGAGATCCGACCAATTACCGTCACCACCTACCAGATCCTGACCTACCGCAAACGTAAATCGGAGGACTTCGTGCATCTGGGACTCTTCTCCGAGATGGACTGGGGCTTAATCATCTATGATGAAGTCCACCTGTTACCCGCTCCTGTGTTCCGGATGACTGCCGAAATTCAAGGGAGACGCCGCCTCGGATTGACCGCAACGCTGGTACGAGAAGATGGTAGAGAGGACGATGTCTTCAGCTTGATTGGCCCAAAAAAATACGATGTCCCTTGGCGAGAATTGGAGGCGCAGGGGTGGATCGCTACCGCTGAATGCACCGAAATCCGCGTTGACCTGCCCGAACACCTACGGATGAACTACGCCATCGCCGGTGCAAGGCAGAAGTTCCGCATCGCTTCCGAGAACCCAGACAAATTCCCCATCGTGTGCGAACTGATTGAACGACACGAAGGCGATCAGATCCTCGTTATTGGGCAATACATCGATCAACTTAGGGGGATAGCGGCGAGCCTGAATGCGCCCCTGATTATGGGACAAACACCCAACCTTGAGCGTGGCAAACTCTACGAACAATTCCGACAGGGAAACATTAAACTGCTCGTCGTTTCCAAGGTCGCCAACTTCGCAATTGACCTTCCCGACGCAAACGTCGCAATTCAAATCTCTGGGACCTTCGGCTCGCGCCAAGAGGAAGCCCAACGTCTCGGGCGCATCCTCCGTCCCAAAACCGACGGCTCGCTCGCACACTTCTACTCAATCGTCACCCGCGACTCACGCGATCAAGAGTTCGCAATAAACCGCCAGCTTTTCCTCACCGAACAAGGCTACCGCTACACCATCCGCTACGGTCACGAGTATAATGCCTGAAAGATAGGCTGGAACATATTTCTCGATAGCTTCATCTCCGTTTATCTGCTTGACTAAATTTTCCCTATGAGGCTATAATTTCTCAAGTTGCTAAGGCGTGTTGACATTTCGAGTCTGCTGATTCGTCAAATCCTGTAATCATCGGGCAATCTGACAAATGTAGCGCAAACTGTATGAGGTTTCAGAAAATAAATCGGTAATTCTATATTTTCCCCAAGTCCGGTAGGTGCGGTTTCCAACCCTGGTCTCGCTTGTCCCGATTCCGTCGGGGATTCATCGGACCGCACCGGACATCGCTCGAAGATGACCCAATTAATAAATTAATCTTCATTTATGGTGAATTATCAAAATATGTAGACACTTTCGCTCCCCATGTTTGGTAGGCGCTGTTTCTAACTGCGCCGGTACAGAGTGTTCAAGTAATTCCAAAGTTCACCATAGTTTGCGGGCTCGGATCACAAAATGTAGCGCAAACTGTTAGTTTGCGTACGCGGATCACAATCTAAATGAGGTTTCAGAAAATAAATCGGTAATTCTATATTTCCCCAAGTCCGGTAGGTGCGGTTAGAAACCGCCCCGGACATCGCTCGAAGATTACCCAATTAATAAATTAATCTTCATACAGATTGTGGCACAAAAAACCATTTTTATGATATAAATTGTCCTATTGTAGGTCGATTTTCCAAAATCGACGTTTGTTTGCTGACCAAATCCGTCAACATTCTGGTAACGGCAACGGGAGGAGACGTTGAATGGGAACGCACTTGACATTTCAATATGACCGTGAAGCGGATATTCTATACATAAATACCTGTGCCCCATATCCAGAACAGGAAAGCGAAGAACTTGAGGATGAAGTGATCGCACGATTTAACCCTGAGACCGACGAAACCGAAAATCTTGAGGTGCTGTTTTTTTCTACGCGATTATTACGTCAGGAACTCTTTCAATTACCGATTTCCGCGCATCTGCGAAGGGAATCAATAGATAGATCATTATGATTACCACTAGGTTGCTGAACTCCGACAGTTCTGGAGAAACAAAAAATGGATCAAAGCACACAAGACTATCTATTCGACCTCCAAGGTTATCTGGTCTTAGAAAATGCAATCTCAGCAGCAGATCTGGACGAGATGAACCAATGGATAGACGATCACGAATCTTATGTAGAAGAGCCGTGGACCACCAATGCTAATCCGCGTGAAAGAACTCGTTGGATTGGGAACGTAGAAACGCACACATACAACGAAGAAAACGGCGTCAACTTCCAAAATATCATTGAAGGCGGCGCTGTGTTCGAGCGACTGATAGACTATCCCGCTTGGATCGACCTTGTCAAGAAGTACATTCACTCCGTCGTCAATGGGCTTTCCATCCACGAGAACTTTCTCAATATGCGCGGGCCCGGTGGTTTCATCCACATCCACTGCGGGGGTCATGTTCCACTCAGCTATCTCACATTCCGACAAATCAACACCGGTGAATGGCTGGTCGGTCAAATTAACGTCCTGATGGCACTCCACGATATCGGTGAAGGCGACGGACCACCTGTCCTCATACCCGGCAGCCACAAATGCACCGAAATTCACCCGCGATTGAATGTAGACGGCGAGGGCTTGGTCTACGATGGCGTAAGCGGCAAGCCCGCCGGAACAGCCGTTGCTGTGAAGGAGATGTATCTGAAGGCGGGAGATGTTTTGCTATTCACCGATGCAATAACACACGGTTCCGCAGAACGCACCAATCCCGGCTATCGTCGCACAGTTGTCTACCGCTACTCCCCAAAATATGTGCGTGAGCGATTCAATTATCAGACTTCAGAAGCACTGTTAGACCGTTTGACACCAGAGAGACGGACAATTATTGAACCTATGGCGCCGCGACGACCGCCAGCCATGTAGCGGGAGATCCAGTGGCAGAAACCAAACCGATGAGATATGGAATCAGTGCCGCTGCGTTGATAGTCCAACGGAAACGACTCCTGTTAGTGAATCACAGGGAGCATGGGCAATACAACTTTTGGGTGCCGCCGGGCGGGAAATTACAGGGGAATGAATCCATCTTTGACTGTGCGCGACGTGCGACGAAGGAATAATACGTGATCCGTAAAATTTTCTCCTTACGTATTACTCGTTGCGCATTACGTTTTAATATCGGTCTTTGATCGGAGAAGCTGCAGACTAGCCCCATAGGTTAAATATGGAGAAAATGTAATAAATCCTATGTCAAGCACCAGCGCAGAACTACTGATAGAATCCTTGATTTCCGCGGGGGTTAAACACCTCTTCACCCTTTCCGGCAACCAAATCCTCTCCCTATACGACGCCTGCATCGGACGCGATATCCACCTCATCCACACACGCCACGAAGCGGCAGCGGTGCACATGGCAGATGGGTGGGGACGCTTGACCGAACAGCCCGGTGTCGCGCTGTTGACCGCAGGCCCCGGTCACTGCAACGCAATCTCCGCCCTCTACGGCGCACTCATGTCAGAGTCACCGGTCGTATTGTTAAGCGGACACGCCCCCCACGCGCAGATCGGGGTGGGCGCATTTCAAGAGGTTGATCAGGTCGCCACCGCCAAGCCGGTCACAAAAGCCGCGTGGTTGGCAGAAGATCCCTCTCGTCTGGACGAAACAATTACGAAGGCACTCGCGCTGGCTTGCGACGGTCGGCCCGGCCCAGTTCACCTAAGTCTACCCGCCGATGTCCTTGAAACCACGGTTTCTCCCCGTTCTCCTCAAGCAGTGGATAAAGATGAAGCGTCCGCAACCGTGCCGTCAACGGGCGATGTGGACGATATCCTCTACCAACTGACCGAAGCAGAACGCCCGCTCATTCTGGTAGGTCCCGCAATGGCGCGCGCCTTGCGATGGGCAGAGGTGGAGCGGCTATCCAATGCAACAGGCATCCCCGCCCTCCCAATGGAAAGCCCACGCGGCGTCAACGATCCCTGGCTGCATGGGGCGACAAATTGCTTAGGCAGAGCGGACGTTGTGCTGTTAGGGGGCAAAAAATTGGACTTCTCGCTACGGTTCGGTCAACCCCCATTTTTCTCCGAAGAATGTCGCTTCATCCAGATTGATGCCGATGCCTCGCAGCTGCGTTCAGAAAACCCGGCTGTCCTGCCAATACAGGCAGAACCAACCCACACCCTACGCCAGTTGACCGCTGCAGCACAATCCCTTAAACGCTCTCAAAGCGAAAGACGGCACGATTCTTGGCGGGCGGAGGTCATGGCAGCGCGAAGTACAACCCCTTCCGAATGGGAAGCACTACGTCGCTCCGGGGACCAACCCATTCATCCGTTGCGCGTATGTGAGGCGCTTCAACCGTTCCTTGATGATAGCGGAGTATTCGTCAGTGACGGCGGGGAGTTTGGACAGTGGGTGCAGGCAGGACTGGAAGCGGAGCCTCGCCTCATCAACGGGCCCGCAGGTTCAATCGGCAGCGCCCTCCCGATGGCGCTCGCAGCGAAGCTAACACATCCGGATCAACCCGTCTTCGTTTTCTTAGGGGATGGCACATTCGGCTACCACGCGATGGAGTTCGACACCGCGCTACGCTACAATCTACCAATCGTCGCTATTCTTGGGAACGACGCGCGTTGGAATGCAGAACATCAGTTACAACTTCAGAATTATGGGGAAGGACGCACGATCGGCTGTGAGTTGTTGCCGTCGCGTTACGACAAGATGATTGAGGCACTGGGAGGGCACGGCGAATTTGTCCAACACGCAGACGACCTGACCCCTGCGGTTGAACGCGCACTAACGTCGGGATTGCCCGCCTGCATCAACGTCGCCATCGAAGGTGCAAGCGCACCAACATTCCGAACGAACGGTTAAGATCATCAAGTCCCCCTGACAAGGGGGATTTAGGGGGTTGCGTATCAAGTCCCCCCTGACAAAGGGGATTTAGGGGGTTGCGTATCAAGTCCCCCTGACAAAGGGGATTTAGGGGGTTGCGTATCAAGTCCTCCTGACAAAGGGGATTTAGGGGGTTAGCGACCTACCACGTATCGCGGATCGGCACCCCTTCTTTCTCAAGATACCGTTTGATATGCTCAATTGAGAATTCACCGTAATGCGTGATCGAAGCAACAATAGCAGCATCGGCATTGCTCTCAACGAAGACATCGCGGATGTGTTGCGGATTGCCAGCCCCACCAGACGCAATCACAGGAACCGGAACGAGCGCCGCAATCGCCCCGGTCAGCTCTATATCATACCCCGCTTTCGTTCCATCTTGGTCAATGCTGTTCACCACGATTTCACCCGCTCCCAACTCCACCCCACGTTGCGACCATTCAAGGGCGTCTAACCCCATCGGGCGGCGACCGCCATCAATATAGATTTCGAACCCACTCGGAATTGCATCGCTCTTCGGGACCCGTTTGACCTGCATACTCAACACAACGCATTGACTTCCAAACGCCTTTGCCCCCTCCGCGAGGAGTTGCGGGTTTCGCACCGCACCGGAGTCGATACTCACCTTCTCCGCTCCGGCGAGCAGGACGCGCCGCATATCATCTAACGTCCGTAACCCACCGCCCACCGAGAAAGGGATAAAGATCTCCGCCGCGACCGCGGAAACAACATCAATCATGATGTCGCGTCTCTCGTTACTGGCAGTGATGTCATAGAACACAAGTTCATCAACCCCACCTTCATAGTAAGCGCGCGCCATCGCTACCGGATCACCGACATCGATATTGCCTTGGAAAGCGATTCCTTTTGTGACCTTGCCCGCTCGAACATCGAGGCATGGGATAATTCGTTTCGTTATCATAAAGTCATTCTCATAGGACTTACGCATGTCCTCTTAAAATCCCCCTGACAAGGGGGATTTAGGGGGTTGCGTATCCAGTCCCCCTGACAAGGGGGATTTAGGGGGTTAAAAAGTCCCCCTGACAAAGGTTTCCCCCCTGATAAGCCAGACAAACAATTCCCCCCTGATAAGGGGGGCTAGGGGGGTTAGGGGTTGTGGGATTTAGGGGGTTAAATGCAACCAAATAACGACTTTTTAGCAAAATATGCCAATTTTCTGTTCAATGTGCGTAAGTCTTGTCTCAGTTGTTGATTCGTTATTCCAAGTTATCCGTTTTCAACGTGGACTGATAAATTTTGAATACGCGCAACTGGTCAATAGCCCGAATAATTCGCGGATCATGTTCATACTCATCAAGGTCGTTTGCCGTCTGACGTGCGATTGCCAGTTTCATCCCGATGTCGCTCAACACAATCCCCTCCGCTGTCAGCGACTCGACCAATCGCTGATATTTCCTCAAGGTTGAAGCAGCTTCGGTATCCTCTTTTGAAGCGTGCTGCGCTGCTGCCAACCGAGAGAGAATGTCGTCCCCATTTTCTTCGATAAAATCCTTGATTTCCTTGTGGTTTTGAAGTTTCCGCAACATCTGAATTTCGGAACGACTGAACCACGCATCTTCAATATCAGGGACAATGCCAATCTTATGAATGTCAATCCCATTGGGGCTATAGTAGTGAGCCACGGTCAGCTTGACGGCAGCGCCACTGCTCAACGGAAAAAGTTGCTGGACCGACGCTTTACCGAAAGTCTTTTCCCCCATAACTAAGCCACGCCCATGATCTTTGATTGCACCGGCAACAATCTCGGACGCGCTCGCGCTACCACCGTTCACAAGGACGATAAGAGGATACCATTTCTGCTGTTTGCCCCGCTCTGCATTGTATTCTTCGCGCGGGGTCTTGCCCTGTGTATAAACAACCAACTGTCCCGCTGCCAAAAAGTCACTCGCAATCTCGACCGCAGATCGGAGTAAACCGCCCGGGTTGGATCGAAGGTCTAAAATCAGCCCGGCTATCTCCTGTTGGTCAAAGGTTTCAAACGCTTTGTCGACATCATTAGCCGTGTTATTGCGGAACTGATTAATCCGTATATATCCAATATCTCCCTTGAGAATCTTTGATTCGACACTGGGGAATCGGATAACATCGCGTGTCAGCGTGACCTCAAGCGGTCTCGGTTCACCCCCGCGAACAATCGTAATGGTCACCGGTGTTCCCGGCTCGCCCCGAAGATGTTCAACAGCGTCAGTCGTGGTCATGTGTGTTGTAGGCTTGCCTTCGATCTGACTAATAATGTCACCGCTCTGAAGCCCCGCTTTATCAGCGGGCGTTCCTTTGAAGGGCGAGATAATCGTGAGCCGATCATCCCGCATACCGATCTCCATGCCGAGTCCACCGTAAGTCCCACGGCTCTCTGTGCGAAAGTCCTTATAGTTTTCCGGGGAGAAAAATTGGCTGTACGGATCCAGCGTCCGCAACATCCCTCGAATTGCACCATACATCAATGGTTCGGAATCAGGAGAATCCAGATGACTCTGTTGGATATGCGCCAACACCTCTGACAACAACGATATATTTTCTAATAGTTCATCATCGACTATGCCTTCCAAACTGCTGTTTTCTGCTTGTGCTAACCCAACAGTGGGGTGCAAAAACAGAAGACAAACCAAAGCGGCAAGCCACCTCAGTAAATTAAATCTATAGCGCTGATAAGATTTCTGCCTTTTCATAGTATCGTTATCCCGTTCTAAAAAAAAAGTGATATAAACGCCTGCTGTAGGATACGCGAAATGCAATGTATGCCGAAACCACATAGTAGAGCAGATCGATCCACTGCATCCGTTGCCGCATCAGCTGCCATACCGGTATGTCGGATCCCTTCATCTCAATCATCTCGTCGCTACTGTCTAACTCATCTGACGGTGCATCATTTTTGTCCAGAATTGCGACCATCACTGTGTCGGGGTAGTTCCACTGGACATCGAGATATTTCCCCGTAAGGATGCCAATGACAGCGAACAGCGCTGCAACTAGGCTGATGGAAAATTGCCGTGACCTGCCCACCAGCAAAACACCGATCCCTACGAAGATACCAATAGCAAGTGCAACCCACCCAGCAGTGAGGCCAGTCCACTGAATATATTTAGCCCAGAGTGCACCTCCAAGCAGTGCCCCGGCCAATCCACCCAACGGTGCGAAGGGGAGATGGCGGGGGGATTTATAGGTATCGTCCATGATGTTTGACCTTTCTGAAAATAAGCAGATATGCAAATCTACCGTTTCACTTATCTAGCTGCCTTCGTCCTGCAAAGCAGCCAGTTGTGCACGGAGTTGTTCTAATTCCGCCTCTGCTTGTTGAGCACGTGCTTCTGCTTCACGTCTGCGCTCGGCTTCTTCTTGGGCAAGTGCTTGTGCCTCCGTTCGCAGCTGTGCTTCCTCTGCTCGCAGCTGTGCTTCCTCTCCGGATGTGGAAATTGGTGTCCCATCAGGTAGATAGGGGCGTAACAGCCGCACGTTGCCGATGTAATCCTCCCAACGGAACCATAGATTCAGACTATGACTAAATAATCCCCCTTCAGCATCTGGAGGAATCTCTTCGACTTCACCGGAAAGACTTCGACGCCATCCATGAAATTCGGGTGGTTTGTCCCCTTCGGGTTGATGGATGAAATACTCCGCTACCCCGATGTCAAGGAGGTATTGTCTCAACTTTGCTCCACGGTCCTGAGCAGCGGTGGAATCGGAGAGAAATTCAAACACAACCGTCGGCACAGCGCCCTCTGCCCAAGTGTAGAAACTGCGTCGCTCTGGATACTTCTCTGCTCCCAAGACTACGTAGATGTCAGGGGCGACAAATTTCGTCCGATCCCCTTCGTAATAGTAGATAAAACTGTCAATACCGATGTAGATAGACGATTCGGTGCTAAAATAACGCGCCAGTTGGTCGCTGAAGGTCCGAATCTGCACGCCATGGAATCCGGTTGCAGCCATTGGCTCATCGTCCTCCGAGGGATAGCCTTCGATATAAACCGTGGGCTTTCCGGTCGCTCTTGGAAAGACCGGCATATATTTCTTTTTCTTAGAATCAAAACTGTTTACAGTATCCATGGGTCCCCTCCACACTTAATAACCTTTGGTGCGAGTTGGTAAAGATGTCGTTTCCACCCCTTGGTTCATTTTGTGGGTTCATTAGTTGATTGGTTCATTAATGGACGAATGATCTCTT
This sequence comes from Candidatus Poribacteria bacterium, assembly GCA_965204355.1. Lineage (GTDB taxonomy): Bacteria > Poribacteria > WGA-4E > WGA-4E > PCPOR2b > PCPOR2b. The sequence continues at coordinate 2,821,020 of OZ241983.1, read as the reverse complement.
CTTTAATAGGACTTACGCAGTTGGTTCATAAGTCCCCCTGATTTTCCAAAGTCCCCCTGACAAGGGGGATTTAGGGGGTTGGGGATTTAGGGGGTTAAAAATAAAAAAATCCCGCGCCGCGTGCTGATTTTGCGTAAGTCTTGTTTAATAAACCCATTGTTTTCACGTTTCACTTTGAAGACAAATTTGGTTGCTTTCGATGGTGATCGGTATTCTGTTCAAAGGTATACGCCACCCGTAGGATTTGCTCTTCCTCAAACGGAGCGGCAAGAATTTGCAAGCCGATCGGTAAATTGTCTTGGGTCAAACCACACGGTATAGAAATCCCCGGCAGTCCCGCGAGGTTTGCCGGTGTTGTTAGAACATCTGAAAGATACATCTGTAACGGATCCGCCGTCCGCTCACCAATCTTGAACGCCGCCGTCGGTGAGGTCGGTGTAACAACCACATCAACCTTCTCGAAGGCTTTATCAAAATCCGACTTAATCAGCGTCCTTACTTTTTGTGCTTTCAGGTAATAGGCATCGTAGTACCCCGAACTGAGTGCATAAGCGCCTAACATAATGCGACGCTTAACCTCTTCCCCAAAACCCTGGCTCCGCGTCTGTCTATACATATCACCCAGCTCATCAGCGTTTGTTGCACGGAAACCGTAGCGGACGCCGTCGTAACGTGCCAAATTCGCGCTCGCCTCGGCAGGAGCGATAATATAATAGGTCGCCATCGCGTAGTCAGTATGCGGCAAGGAGACCTCCTCAATGGTTGCCCCGTTTTCCCGAAGTACTTCAATTGCACGCCGCACGCTCTCCTCGACCTCTGGGTCAATCCCCCCCGTAAAATACTCCTGCGGGATACCAACCTTAACCCCTTCAAGGTCGTTAATCAAGCACTTCGTAAAATCTGGAACGGGTAGATTTGCCGAAGTCGAATCCATCGGATCATGGCCGCAGATCGCGTTCAGCACTAAGGCGCAGTCGGTCACATCCTTGGAGAACGGTCCAATCTGATCCAAGGACGATGCAAACGCCACCAATCCAAACCGTGAAACGCGCCCGTAGGTTGGCTTCATCCCAACGACACCGCACAAGGCAGCGGGTTGCCGAATCGAGCCACCGGTGTCCGATCCGAGCGAGCAGATCGCTTCGCCCGCAGCGACGACAGCTGAAGAGCCACCACTGGAACCGCCGGGAATCGTTTCCAGATCCCACGGATTGCGCGTCGTTTGATACGCCGAATTTTCCGTCGATGATCCCATCGCGAACTCGTCCATGTTCGTCTTGCCGAGCATCACAGTGCCCTGCCGATGGAGCTTAGTCATCACCGTTGCGTCGTAGGGGGAGACAAAGTTGCCCAAAATCTCGGAGCCGCACGTGGTCAGCACACCTTTGGTACAGATCACATCCTTAATCGCGATCGGGATTCCTGCCAACGGGGGCATCTCATCGCCGCGTTCAAAACCTGCGTCCACCGCTGCGGCGCTCTCAAGGGCACTGTCTTCGGTCAGTGTCAGATAGCCTTTTATCTGTTCTTCGACCTCGCCAATCCGATGGTACATAGACTGCGTCAGTTCGACGGCAGTAATCTCCCGCGCTTTCAATTTCTCATGAAGTTCGTGGGCTGTTAATTCATATAACGGCATGAAACATTTACTCCTTTTACTCAATCACCTTCGGCACCTCAAAATATCCCTCTTCCACGCTCGGTGCCCCTTCCAAGACAACATCTCGATCATACGAAGACTTCGCAACATCTTCCTTGACGACATTTCGGAGCGTCAGTGGGTGCGACGTTGGCGGCACATCCGTCGTATCCAATTCGTTCAATTTTCCGATATAGTCCAAAATCCGAGCGAGCTGATGCGTGAACTCCTCTATATCCTCTGCGTTAAATTCAAGCCGTGCAAGCGTCGCAACGTGCTGCACATCGTCAGTGGTAATTGTTGCCATCTAATTCTCCTTACTCGGTCAATTCTACCGTAGGGGCGGGGTCTCCCCGCCCGTTATACGTGCTGCCTTTCCGTTCTTGAATCCGTGTTAATCTGCGATTTAGACAAGTTGTCATCAACTCAATGAACCAATGAAAGTAGTAGGCATACTCCGTATGCCGTAACTGAGCATTATTATAGCGAATTATCAAAATATGTAGACACTTTCGCGCCCCATATTTGGTAGGCGCTGTTTCTAACTGCGCCGCTACAGAGTGTCCAAGTAATTCTAAAGTTCACCATAATTGCACCCGTGAGCGAACCGACAGAACTCCAATTTCGAATCCCGCCTGTCCTCCTGATCTCGATTTATCGGCCGCTTTATCAGGACGGTGCGACATATTTACTGCCAGCGGTATTTTAAGGTTTTAAGCCCCAGCGGGGCGACATGTTTATAGCAAATCCTATGTCCTACACCTCAAGCCCCAGCGGGGCGACATGTGTAAAGTAGTAGGCATATTGTGCTAAATCCTGATCTGTCGGGGGCACCGTATGCTGTAACCCTAGCGGTTATCTATGGTCTGAAAGTTATTTGGACCGGCACAAGCCCCACCTGCATTGGTTGATATTGTAGGGGCAACCCTTGTGGTTGCCCGTCTTTGGTTTGTGACCAGTCTCTTGTAGGTCAATTTTCCAAAATCGACATTTCGTTGACTCTATTGATATTTGATTAATTCAATCGAAATCGCACCGTAGGTTGGGTTGAACGGTTGAAGACGAATCCCTATCAACTACGATAGCCGTGCCATCATTCAACAGCCTACCCTTGTAGATAGATATAGTGAAACCCAACAACCGCCCTATCTGCCGAATCCGCTCCTCTTTCAATTCACCCGCTGCAACCGCGCATGTGCCGCAGCGAGGGTTTTCTCAGCCCCGCGTTCAAATCGCACCGTAATCCGCATATCAAATCCATACCCATCAATAGCCGTAACCTTCCCCCTACCGAACTTCGCGTGATACACAACGTCCCCAACATCGTAAGGGAATGAAACATCGTCCTCAAATTGAGGTTCATCCGGATCGTAAGTGGATACCACTGGTCGTCGAGGCGATTCAAAGGGGGTTCCTTGACCAAGCAGGTTGGCAGGAATCTCTGCAATGAAGCGCGAAGGAATGCAATAATCAATATCCCGAAACAAACGACGACTACGGGCGTGGGTCAAGTACGCTATCTTTTGACCACGTGTGAGCCCAACGTAGCACAGTCTGCGCTCTTCCTCCAGTTCAGTCTCGCTGTTAAAAGAACGTTGATGTGGTAATAGCCCTTCCTCCATTCCGACCATAAAAGTAATATCAAACTCCAATCCTTTTGCACTGTGGAGCGTCATCATTGTTACCACATCGCTTTCATCCTCCATGCTATCGATATCGGAGACCAGCGTAACCCTTTCCAAGAAACCTGTCAACGTTGGCTCTGTTTCAACTTCCTCGTATTCTGCAACCGCTGCGATGAACTCTCGGAGATTCTCTTCGCGACTCTGTGCCTCGATTGTACCTTCGTTTCTCAAGATTCGGAGATAGTCAGACCGGTCAAGTAAATCTTCCGCTGTGCGTGTCGGCGGATCGTTTGGGTTGAATGACGCGATCAGTTCAGCGAATGCGCGTACCTTGTTTTTCGCGCCATTGTTGAGTGTTGGCACCTCCCCAACACGCTGAATCGCTTCAAATAGGAGGATGCCTTCTGCGTGGGCGAAATTCTCAATTTTCTGGATCGTCGCAGCGCCAATCCCTCGGCGTGGCACATTGATGATGCGCTTGATACTAACCGTGTCGGCGGGATTGACAATCACTCGCATGTACGCCATGATGTCTTTGATCTCCATCCGCTCATAGAATCGGATGCCCCCCACAATTTGATACGGGATATTTGCGCCGCGTAGCGCATCCTCAAATGTGCGGGATTGGGCGTTGATTCGATAAAAAATTACGCAATCACTGTATCTCCTCTCGCGCGCACACAACTCCCTAATCTGCTGGATTACGTATTCCGCCTCGTCTCTTTCGTCATACGCTTCGTAACAGGTGATTGGATCGCCTATATTATCTTTGTTGAATGGTATCAGTTTCTTTTCCTTGCGTTTTTGGTTGTTGCTGATCACAGCATTGGCGGCGTCAAGGATAGTTTTGGGTGAGCGGTAGTTCCACTCTAAGCGCATGACCTTCGTGTTTGGGTAACCTTTCTCGAAATCGAGTATATTGTTAATGTCCGCGCCCCGAAATGAGTATATGCTCTGATCGTCGTCGCCCACGACGCAGATATTCTGATGTTTCTGCGCCAATGCGTGGACCAGTCGATACTGACCATGGTTGGTATCCTGATACTCATCGACGAGGATGTACCGAAACAGTTCCTGATAATATTCCAACACCTTTGAATTGTCCTCAAACAACTCGACTGTCAACTTGATCAGGTCATCAAAATCGACAGCGTTGTTTGCGCGAAGGAGATCCTGATACATCCTATAAACTTGTGCGACGGATGCCTCGAAGAACCCATCTGTGCCCTTTGCATATTCTTCAGGAGAAACGAAATCAGTCTTGGCTTTACTAATCTCACCGAGAACAGCACGTGGGTTATTCAGCGACAGTTGAAGCGTCTTGATAATCTCCTTGATCGCGGTTAGCTGGTCGGTTGTGTCGTAGATTGAGAACGAACGATCATAGCCGAGATGGTGAATTTCTCTTCGGAGAATACGGGCACAACTGGAATGGAAGGTAGATACCCAAGGTAGTGTGTTTATTTCGCCGACGAGAGACTGAAGACGAGTCTTCATCTCTTCCGCAGCTTTATTCGTGAACGTTACCGCGAGAATATTATACGGCGAAACGCCGTGGTGCCGGATGAGGTAGGCGATTCGATGGGTAATCACGCGAGTCTTGCCGGTCCCGGCAACTGACAAGATAAGCAGCGGGCCTTCCGTGTGTTGTACCGCTTCGCGCTGAACGGGATTCAAAGATTCGAGGAGATCAGTCATCAAAAGTTCCTTCCGAATAAAGATGTGTGGCACGATTCTTTCAATCGTTAAGTATAAACGATCCGCCGCATATTCGCAAGGTAGAAATTCATAGAATTCAGACGCATTCTACTGACAACCTCGACACAAGGAATCAGTCATATACACAATTTAGATTAGGTGTGATAAAATATAAGTCAAGCTGTTACACGGCCCCTGCCTTGGTTCCCCTAACAAAGGGATTTAGGGGGTTGCCTATCAAGTCCCCCTGACAAGTGGTACAGCCCGATTTATCGGGGGCGGGATTTAGGGGGTTGGCTGTGCCTTGAAAGTGTCCAAGTAATTCTAAAATCTACCATAGAATATGAATTGACATACCCAAAAGGGTTGAAACAATGAAATCAAATCTTCCAAAATACCTCGAACCCATCATAAAAAGCCTCATTGTCGCTATAGGTCTACTGACGACAACACTCGCTTTGCTACTACTGGGCGAAGTCCGAGATAGGAGCAGCTTGGTTTCATCACCGGCGACACCGATCTTTACCGATCGATACGGAACATTTCTGGCAGAAGGAACAGCCGACGCGAACACACCTCTCGGTTTTTGGGACTCACCCGATATCTTACCCGAGCGCATCGTCTCCTGCCTGTTAGCAATCGAAGACAAGCGCTACTACCAACATATTGGCGTCGATCTCCGTTCCATCGTCCGTGCACTGGTAAATAACCTCAGCGGTAAACCGCGACAGGGTGCCTCAACAATCGCCATGCAAGTCGCACGGCTACAACGCCCCGGTAAACGAACCCTCTGGAGAAAAGTGTGCGAAATGGGGACAGCGGTGTGGCTCAACCGAAAATATGGTCATGAAAACGTGCTCCGACACTACCTCAAAATCGTGCCCCAAGGCAACCGTATCCACGGCGTCGCTTACGCAGCAAGGCGATATTTCCAGAAACCCTTGGCGGATCTGAGCTGGGCGGAAGCCGCGGTGCTGGCAAGCCTCCCCAGAGCACCGGGGCGAATGAACCTCTACCGCTTCGAGGGCCGTCGAAAAGCCTGTGAACGCGCAAATCTTATCCTCGATCTGCTCCACGAAAATGGGACGCTTGATAAGGAGACTGTTGCAATCAGTCAACGCCAATTGAAGTCCCTGAAAATCCCGGTTAAGGAATCCCGACCCTACCACAGCTATCACGCCATTCTGCGCCTACAGGAATCGGTCAACAAAACTGCCTCCTATACGAAACCAATATCCACCACTTTGGACCTGCCCCTTCAGGGGGTTGTGAACAATATCGCGGGCGAAGCGATGGAGCATCTCCGCCAACGCGGTGCCGGCAATCTGGCTGTCATCGTAGCGGAGAAGGAGACCGGCGCGATCCGGAGTTATCTGGGATCTGATTTTTACGCGGATACAGATTTCGCCGGTGCTATCAATTATGCCACAACCCCACGGTCCGCCGGTAGCACCCTGAAGCCGTTCATCTATGCTTTAGGTATGGAGACAGGGGCGTTCTCTCCTGCCAGCGTCTTGGCGGATCTACCGTTCCACCTCTCCTATCCCGACGGGCAGTATAGCGTCGCCAATTACGATGAGCGATATCTCGGACCACTCCTGTATCGGAAAGCACTTGCCAACAGCCGAAATGTACCGGCAGTTCATGTCCTAAAGACAGTTGGGCTAACTAACGCATACGACCTGTTTCGCCAGTTGGGACTCGCAAAGAACGACAGATCAGCCAGTACCTACGGACTTGGATTGGCGGTTGGCGGACTTTACGTAACCTTAGAAGACCTCGTCGCTGCTTACGGCGTCTTGGGGAACGATGGAAAGACGTTTTCGTTACGCTGGTCTGAAATTGCCGACAAAGAAACGGCGGCGCAGCTAATCCCTGAGGAGGTCGCTCGACAGATAACCCTCTTCCTCTCTGATCCGCTCGCACGACTCCCCACCTTTGGGCGCATGGGACCGTTGGAATATCCCTTCCCGGTAGCAGTAAAAACCGGTACATCTCAGGGATTCCGAGACGCGTGGGCGGTCGCTTACAGTTCAAAATACGTCGTAGGCGCATGGATTGGACACCCGGATCATGAACGGATGAAGCGGGTAAATGGGCTTGATGCAGCGCAATTGGTGAAACAGATTCTCCTCTTTTTACACCCCAAACAACGTCGAGGTGTGAACCAAACGCCATTCCCACCACCGCAGTTAAGTGCATTTTCAGGGCGGTCTGATGGCTATCAGTTGGTTAAACTCTGTTCACTGTCCGGAGAACCCGCGACGGAGGTATGCGCTGAGACTGTCTTGGAATATCTTTCCCTCGGGACCGAACCGAGGAACGCCTGCAGCGTCCATCAGGCGTTTGCGGTCGATCGACGAACAGGAGAACTAGCCAGTCCCATGACACCCCCAGAGGAGGTAGAAATCAGGAGTTATGTCGTCTTACCCCCGCAGTATGCCGCTTGGGGAGGGAGGCACGGCTACAGTCCCCCGCAGGCTCACTCAAAGGAATCGCCGCCCGCCAGCATCGCCATTCAGGAGCCCGTTAATGGGAGCGTCTTTCGGTTTCATCCAGATGCACCACGAAACTTACAGAGCATCGCACTCAAAGCCAGCGTTAGCCCCATTATCCCGGAAGTTGTTTGGTACGTGGATGGGAAGCCCTTTCAAAAAGTGGCTTACCCCTATACGACACGATGGAAACTCAGCGCAGGTTCCCACGCGCTACAGGCTCGGTTTCCCCACGCCAATATCCAGAGCGATATCATCACCATAACTGTCGCTCCATAATCCGTGTCCGCTGCGTCTTCCGCTTAATCCGTGATTCAGAAAGGTATTCACCAATTCAATAAACCGATGAACGGGGGTTGGGGATTTAGGGGGTTGGTCTGTTTAATGAACTATTGAGCCCATGAACTAAAAACAGGAGGTAACAAATGCAGATAAACACAATTGACCGTATCGGAGACAGTTGGTTAACCCAACCGCCCGACTATCGCACGGATCTGGATCGCTGCACACCCGGGGGCGCACTTGCCGCAGAACCACGCCTGCGCCGATGGCGAACCCTGACTTACGAGACCGACGCGCTCTCCGGTGTGATGCTGCTCGCTGGACCCGAAACAGCAGCACCCACTATCACCTATCCGTTAAACCTTCGCGGTCTATACGCGGTGTCCGTTGGAGTCCTGCCGATCACGAGTTCCGAAGAAGGACACCAACTAACAGTGCTCCTCAAGCGCAGCGGAGACAAAACATTCACAGCGCTCTCACTGCCGCCGCAAACCAGCGGTGGGCCTCACCATCATGAGATCGTTGAGATGTTCTGGCGGATCACCAACCTGACAGATCAGAATTTGGAGATTGGACAGGTCGGCGCACGGGTCGCACCCGCTGATAACGCCGGTTCATTTGACTGCGCCCCAGCACGGGTGGCTTACCTCAAGCTCGTCCCGCTTACAGATGCAGAGGCGCACGCCTTCCAGTCAGACCAGCAAGGTTCTGACACACGGCGCCTGTTTGCTCACAACGATGCACACGGTCCGCACTACCAGTACCGTTTAACGACTCCCGAACACGTTAGGCGCGAAATTGAGCCGTATCGCGACACAGATTTCTCACGCATCTATTGGGAAGCAGGCGGCGGTGACCAGACCTCATATTTCAGTCAGATTGGGCGGATGTACACGCTGGATCTCGCCGATTTCGGCCGTCGCGGTGACCGCCTACACGTGGAAAGCTGGCGCGAGTTCCAAGGACAGGGAATAGACCCTTTCGATGTCGCACTTGAAAGTACACACGAAATCGGTCTCCAGTTTCACGCCAGTTACCGGGTGGCAGGCTTTCATTACCCGCCGCCGCTCGACCATTTCAACGCAGGAGGAACCTTCTATAAGGCACATCCAGAGTGGCGCGGTGTAGACCGGACGGGCAAGTACACCCCGCGAATGGCATACAGTTTTCCGGGGGTACGTCAGTTCGTCATTTCGCTGCTTCGCGAGATGGCACAACGACCGATCGACGGCATCTGTCTGCTCTACAACCGCCGAATGCCGTTGGTTGAATACGAACCGCCGGTCGTAGAGGGCTTCAAGGAACAATTCGGCGACGACCCACACGAGTTGGATGCCCACGATCCGCGCTGGTTATCATATCGGACGAGCGTTCTGACGGAGTTCATGCGAGAGGTCCGTACCGCAATGGACCAAGAGGGACAGGCGCAGGGGCGGAGCGAGCGTATCGAAATATCTGCAATCGTAGGGGGCACCGAGGGGGAGAACCTCATCAACGGAATGGACCTACCAACATGGGTGAACGAAGGCTTGGTGGATACGCTCATCCCCTACACGTCGGGACCGAACTACGACAGCAGCGTAGTCGCTTGGACAGATCCCACCCAACTCGAATTCTTCGTCAATCTCGTTCGTGGGACATCATGCATCCTTGCCCCGAATCTCATGCCGCGTCACATGACCCCAGAGGATTTCCGACGCCGTGCCACGACAGTCTATAGCGCCGGTGCGGATCACATGTTCTTTTGGGATTGTGCCGGAGGATCCGGGCGTGCCAACTATCGCGATATGTGGAACGCATTGCGCCGACTTGGACATCGTGACGAAATCGACGCATGGCGAGGGTCAGGCGAATCAGACCTGTCTAATCTACGCATAGACCTACACAAACTCGGTGATTGGGACCTCTCTTACGTCACACCCGGATAGCTCGGCGAGACACGCATGATTGATACCAGAATTATGCGGAGACACTATTTCCCTGTAGGAGGAATCTCCGAATCCCGACACCTCACCCAATAACCCTGTCCACTCCAAAAATACATTCTTGAAAAACAGCCAACACCGTGATAAGATAGCCCAAGTTTCTAAAGCGTGTGGACATTTACATGAGGTATATCCGTAATTCAAGGCACGGTATTGCTGGATACTGATATTTACCCGATCGTAGGATCTTTTTTCGGAGGGGCGAGGTTTCCTCGCCAAATACCCAATGTGTTGCGCTATAGTTCTAGGTTCATTGAGCCAAGAGCATTGCATGACGTTGTTGGTATCTTGGGAGATCCAACCCCTACGCATCTAATAAGTCTCCAGACGGCTGTTCCTAACATGACGTATTGTTCCTCTTTAGCCCCAGCGAGGCGATATGTACAGGACTTACGGATGTCGATGGTAGTTGCCCGATTCATCGGGCGTGATCTTAAGTTCTTTAGCCCCAGCGGGGCGACATGTTTATAGCTGTGGGAGGGGTATCTCCCGTTCCGAGGATCCCGACAAGTCGGGACTTGCCCCGATCTCCGTGCCAAAGCCCCAGTTGCTCTGAATCCCGATTTATCGGGGCGGGGCGACATGTGTGCCCCACACTCCAAAAAAGCGCAATACATAAGATTCACCATCTCAATGAACCAATAAACCAACTATAGTAAATGCTAAAAACAGATAGACACCTTCGCCCCTCGGTTTCGATCCCGATTTATCGAGACCGGTAGGTGTGGTTTCTAACCCTGGTCTCGCCTGTCCCGATTCCATCGGGGATTCATCGGACCGCACCGATTTGAAGTGTCTCATTAACTCCAAGATCTACCATATATAAAGGAGCCCAATCATGAGTCAAACAATGCGGTATTTGCCCGACGGGCGTATCGAAGTTATTGGACAAGATGTCCCCGACCCAAGCGAAAACGAAGTCCAAGTCACAGGCGGAGCATGCGGCATCTGTTCGTGGGATCTGGCAACAGCCAAGATGGGCAGCAAGATGAAACCTATGGCACCACCCGGACACGAAGGAGTCGGTTACGTCAGCAAAATCGGCGCTGGAGTCACCGGCGTGAAAGAAGGCGACCGCGTGGCAGGCGGCGGATTTGCAACGCTCCGAAATCTGTCCGCAGAAAGATTGTATAAAATCCCAGAATCCGAAAAGCCCGATGAATATTGGATTGTGGAACCGGTCTCCTGCGCGGTCACGGGAGTCGATCACTGCCAGCTCAAAGGCGGCGATCGGGTTGCGGTCGTCGGCTGCGGGTTCATGGGGTTACTGATTACACAAGGCTTACTGCACCACCCACTCGACCAACTAATTGCCATTGATGTAGTCCAAAACCGTCTGGATCTTGCAAAGCAATTCGGCGTAGACGAAGTCTACAACACGGCTGAGATCGATACGACGGAACTTGCGGCAGACCTGAAAGCACGCGAGATTGATGTCGTTGTCGATACGTCGGGGCATCAGGGCGGTCTGGACCTCGCCACCGATATCGTTAAGCGGGGCGGACGCATCAACCTGTTTGGCTGGCTCAAGGGCGATACCGCCACCTTCGATCCAACTAAGTGGCACATGGGCGGGTTCACAATTGTCAATTCGTCCCCATCATCGAAGATCCGAGACACCTTCGAAGCCGCTATCCGCATGATCCACAGAGGCGTGTTCGACCTCGAACCGCTCGTCACACACACAGCGACGCTGGAGGAGTACCCGAACCTGATGCAGCAGCTGGTAGCCGGCGACCCAACCTATATCAAAGGCGTTATCAGACTCGGATAGTCCGCGCTTGAGTGACACCAATTATAGTGGATTCTAAAAATAAATAGACACTTTCGCTCTCCAGTTTGGTAGGCGCTGTTTCTAACTGCGCCGATTGGGTGTATCTAATTATAGTGAACAATATAAATATGTAGACGTTCACCAATAGTGCCCCTTATCGAAGCCTCATGAAGTCCCCCTGACAAGTTTCCCCCCTGACAAGGGGGGCTAGGGGGGTTAGGGGGTTGGTGGTGTGTCGAAAGTGTATAAGTAATTCTAAAGTTCACCATAATTCTAAATTTTACTATAAAAGGGGATAGGGCTATGACAACGAAGACATTTCCGAAAGCGGATTGGCAAATCGCTCCCCCTTCCGACGTGGGGATGGATCCTGAGAAATTGAATCTTGCCAAAATGTGGCTTGATTCAAAGTTTGAGGCTGACAATTATCGCGTAGCAGTTGTGCGGCACGGCTACCTCGTGGCAGAATGGACGCATAATATCCCAAACGCAAAAAAGCTGGGTATCGCCTCCGCCAATAAGTCGATCCTGTCCAGTATGCTCGGCATAGCCATCGAAGAAGGCAAAATCGGAAGCGCCGACGACCTCGCTGTCGCCTACTATCCTGAGCTGATGGATGTCCCGGAGGGCGAAGGCCCCAAGGAGGGGCGATGGGCATTTGAAGTGAATCGCGGGATCACGCTGCGACACCTAATCTGCAATGTGTCGGGATATATGAAACCGGGTGAACCGCCGGGACAGGTGTTCAATTATCAGACCAACGGGATGTGTGTGCTGTCACACTGTATCGAGAAAGCGTACGGATTGTACGATGTCAACCAGCCAGAGCAGTCCCCAAAAATCCCGCCACTCTACAAAGGAAAAATCGCTGATGTGATTGGCGCGGCCTGGGAATATACATCCGGATCCCAGCAGATGCACGAGAAAGCACGACTCCACATCTTCGCGTGGGGTTCCGCAATCCTCACCAACCTACGGGCCCTGGCACGTCTTGGATGGCTCTGGTGCAACTGGGGCTACTGGGATGGGCAGTCCGTGATCCCCGAAAGCTGGCTACGCGAGGCGACGGTGGTTGCCCCAGATATTCTGGCGAACAGCCCGGAGAATATGTGGCGATACGGACACGGATTCTGGACAAACCAAAAAGGCAAACTCTGGCCCAACCTGCCGAGAGAGGGATATTCCGCTTGGGGCGCAGGCGGACATTACGTGGTTGTGTTCCCAAGTTACGACCTTGTCGTAGCCATGAACCCTACCCCCTATCCGGGCGCCTCACAGCCTTACGAGACACATACCGTCACATGGCTACACCAGCAGGAGGTCCTAAAACTTATCCTCGATGCGTGCTGTATCAAGTCCCCCTGACAAGGGGGATTTAGGGGGCTAGCTTTGTATTGGACGCGTCTTGGTAATCCTAAAATTACCATAACCTACCGGGGCAGGCGCCCGTCCCTTACGCTCCTGTAGGTTGGGATTAATGTAGTAGGCATACTCCGTATGCCGTAACCTTTGTGCAAATTACAGCACGACACCCAACGGATTACGATGTGTGCCTAATCGTAGGGGCGGGGTTTCCCCGCCCGCCAAGTATCCTACCTCTCGCTCCAGTTTTGAATTCCGATTTATCGGGGCGGAGCGCAAAGCTTATCGAAGATGGGCGATTGGAGGACGGGCGGTTAGATGCGTAGGGGTTGTTATCCAATCTCCCACGATTGCCGCCTGAAATGGAGCATCATGCGTAAATGGGAATGGAAATTGGCGTATTTATAGCCCCAGCGGGGTGACATGTTTATAGCTGTGGGAGGGGCATCCTTGCCCCGATCTCCGGGCGCCCTCCCCCAAAGCCCCATCGGGGCGACATGTGGCTTTCGCTCCAGAGGAGCAATATGTCTATAGAAACGCGATACGCCGAACCCCTGCGCTCCAGATGAAGATTAATTTATTAATTGGGTAATCTCTGAGCGATGTCCGGTGCGGTTGAAAACCGCACCTACCGGACTCCTCGTCCCGTATTCACAGGATCCCGATAAATCGGGATTTGGTAGGCGCTGTTTCTAACTGCGCCGTTTCAACCCACGCACCTACCGGGCCTGAGGGAAACATAGAATTACCGAATTATCTTCTGAAACTTCATGAGGAGCGCAATGTGTAGGATTCATCAATAGGTCGAGATTCATATCTTGACGTTCTATGTTGGTTTTAGATAGTGTGGAACTGAACTCGGACCGAGTAGTGAATAAGGAGGTTTAACAATGACCGAGACAAGAAAACAACAACTACAAACAGAACTCGACAGCCTGACCGTCCACCAAGAAACGCGGGTCGGATGGGACGAAAATACCCCACCCAACGAAACCCTAGACCAATACGGCAACTTACTGGCACAAAATCGGGGTGTGGTTCCCGTGCCAGACAACCGATCCCCAAAACGTCGTGTCTATGACGACTCAAGCGTCGAAGCACTACGAACGCACCTACGCGAACACAACGGCATCCGCGGTCTCGAAATCTGCGATCCGAGCGAGGTCAAACGCGCCGCACGGATTTTCCGCCGGGACGGGTTCGTTGTGGTACGTGATCTCCTCAACGCAGAGCAACTGGAACTCTGGCGGGCCGGCTGCGCCGAGGCGCTAAGACAGATCCTAGAAACCCCCGGTCCGGGCGACAGGAAATACATGACCGAGACCGGACGCCTCCCACACCGATATAGCTACGGCACCTGCTCCGCTTCGAGGCAGATGCTCCACCATCCCGCTTGGGCGAACATGATTGACCTACCGACGACCACTCCCATCGTCACAGAAATCTTCGGCTCTTCTGATTATCGTGTGTGGGGATCCGGCGGCGATCTCTGTCTGCCGGGCGCAATCGAATATCAACACCTGCACTCCGACGGCAGAGATGGACAGCACCTCTCGGAAGCGCGTATTGAGCAGGCACGACGGGTTGGCGTTGAGTTCGACACCGATAGTTCGGGAAACTTCGACGTGCCGACAATCAAACTGATTATGGAGATGACGCCGCCAACGGTGACCATCAACTTCCTGATGGCAGACCTCACGTGGGAGAACGGTCCCATCCGTCAGATTCCGGGGACGCACACCGCACAACAGCCACCACCAGTAACCGACGATGAACCCGATTGGATGCGACATTCGACACTCGTCGGTGCCCCCGCCGGCGCAGGTGTTTTTCGCGATAACCGAGCGTGGCACGGCGCGACCCCCAATCTCTCTAAAGAGGTCAGAGCATTGCCAAACGTTGAGTATGCCGCCCCGTGGCGCACACAAGACGGTTTTAAGGTCGTCATGCCCCATGAAATGTGGGAAACGTTGACCCCACATGCCCAAAGAATGTGCGAATGGATCAAAGCTGAACCGGGCGTCTGGCCCCCCGGCGCCGGCGTCATGCACCCAATCGCAAGCGCACGAGAAGAAGCAGCAAAGCAGTAGACATTTACCAATTCCCCCTGACAAGGGGGATTTAGGGGGTTCGCCTTGCTGTATCAAGTCCCCTGACAAGTGGTACATCCCGATTTATCGGGGGCGGGATTTAGGGGGTTCGCCTTGTTGTATCAAGTCCCCTGACAAGGGGAATTTAGGGGGTTGAACGGTAGGTGAAACCCAACATTAATTCACCAATAAACCTTAGGAGGCAACCCATGCTAAACTGGGGCGTCATGAGCGCAGGCGGCATCGCTTACGTCTTCTGCAATGCGATGCGTTTCACAGACTCCGGACAAATTCAAGCGGTCGCAAGCCGAACGCAATCCCGGATGGACCGACTGGTCGGCGATTTCGGTATCCCCCGACAATACACCGACTACCAAGGGCTGCTGGACGACGAAGAAATCGATGCCATCTATATCGCAACAATCCACCCACTCCACGCAGAGTGGGCGATAAAATGTGCCGAAGCCGGAAAGCACGTTCTCGTCGAGAAACCGATCAGCATGAACCACGCCGAAGCCGCAGCGATGGTCGAAGCCGCACGGGAAAACGATGTCTTCCTTATGGAAGCCTTCATGTATCGCTGCCACCCACAAATCCAGAGGGTGGTCCAACTCATACAAGATGGCGCGATCGGCGATGTCCAAATCATCCGAGCGAGATTCGGTGGGCGAGTCCCTTTCAACTCACAAAGCCGAATTTATAACCGTGAAATGGGCGGCGGCGGTATCCTTGATCTCGGCTGCTATACCGCTTCGGCTGTCCGCCGCTTCGCCGGAGCCGCGGAAGGAAAGCTGTTCCTCCATCCGACTGTGGTAAGGGCGACCGGAAAAGTCGGTCCCACAGGCGTAGACCACATCGCCGCAGCCGCACTCAAATTTGAAAATGACATCGTTGGGGACATCGTCGCCGCAGTCGAGGGCAACGTTGGAAGAGGCGTATCCATCCACGGCTCAGAAGGGATTATCACACTCCCAAATCCGTGGCTGCCCTCATCGCCATGTCGCGGTGCGAAAGAACCGCTGCCACTCGATACCGTCTTCCCATCATCAACGATTATCCTCGAATCTAATGGAAGCGACGAATCCACTGAGATAGAGGTGCCTGTTGACCGCGACCTCTTCACCTACGAGGCGGATATGGTCGCCACTCACATCGACGCACGCCAAGCCCCCGCGATGTCTTGGGACGACACACTCTCAAACATGCGACTACTGGATACCTGGCGCGAACAGGTTGGAGTAATTCATTAACGATGGTATCGAAGGAGTAATGCGTAGAAGTGAGGAGGGGAGGCAGCGAGGAGGGGAGGAAACGAGAAAAATACGCGCTCCCTCGTTCACGCCCTTACGTATTACGTATTATTTTTTAGCCCCAGCGGGGCGGCATGTTTATAGCACATTGAATCAACAAATCCCAAAGCCCCAGAGGGGCGACATGTGTGGTATGATGCGTGAAATGTGATGCGTGAAGAATCTCTGACGTCGTAAGGGTTTCTTGCCCGCCTCCACGCTCCCTCGTTCACACGCTTCCCCGTTCACTCTCTTATGCATTATTCTTCTAAGGAGACAAATCCATGCGAAAAGCCAACATTGCATCCGTCGGTTGTGGCACGGTCGCAACACGCTGGCATCTACCCACAATCGCCGAATTAACAAAAAGGGGAGACCTTAATTTCATCGCTGTGTGCGATACCGACGAAGCCAAAGCGAGCGAAACCGGCAAACAGTACGGCGTGCCATACTACACCGATGTCGAGCAGATGCTGGACAAACACAAAGACATCGATGTCGTGGACATCTGTGCCGGTGATTATGAACACCACACGGTGGCAAAGATCGCCGCAGAACATAAAATGCACCCAATCGTCGAAAAACCGATGGCGCCTACCCTCCCCTGCTGCGATGTAATCATCAACGCCTGCAAGCAAAACGGTGTCCACTTTGAGGTCGCCGAAAACTATTTCCGGATGCCGAACGATCGGATCCTCATCAAGCTGATTACCGAAGGCGTACTCGGCGACATCATGCGAGTCCACTTTATCGAACCGTCTGGACGAGGCAGACAGTTTGTACACGGTTCAGGCAAGCCGCAAGGGATATCCCGCCCTGTCTCGACATTCGGCTCCCACTCCGGCGTCTGTATCGACATGGGCGTGCATCGGATGTCTCAGCTTCGGTTCTATGCCCAGAGCGAGCCGAAACGGATAGCCGGAATTACGAAGCAATTCCTTCTCAACACCGAAAGAGTCTACGAAGATTGGGGACACGCGCTGATCGACTTTGAAAGCGGCGCGGTCGGTATCTACGAAGCATCGCAGGTCGGCGAGGAAACGATCCGGTACAACCAAGTCATGGGAACAAAAGGGGTAATGACAAACACCAATTACTGGACCTCTGATTTCCCACTCCGTGCAATGGTGGACGGCGAGATGAAAGATATCCCAATCGAGAGGGAGCGGCATACCGTCGATGGGGTCGATGTCCTCTCAAAGATAATCGTCCATACCGATCCACAGATTGTCTACGAGAACCCGTTCCGAGAATACGCAATAGACGATTGGAACGTCGGCACCGCCGAGGAGATCATGAGCATCGCCAACGCCGCGCTATATGACCGCGAACCAGAATACGGTATCGGCGGCAGAAAAGATGTCGAGATGTGCATCGCGCTATATGAATCCTCGCTTGGCGGGATGACACCTGTCGATCTCCCGATAACCGAAATCACCAATTACGAGGGTATGGTCAACGACGATTACCGAGAAGCCTTTGGTCACGCCCCTCACGAGATTTGAGTTGGTTCACTAGTGCTGACATCTGAAACTTCATACAGATTGTGGTACAAAAGCCTCCTTTAGACACTTCACCCGCACAGCGACTTGGATAGCCATAGCCAAGCCTAGCGGTGAGTGCTTTATCATGATTTATTTGACAGAGCACTAGGTCCGGGTGTTTTATCGAGATATGAATTTCGACCTACAATTGACTCAACTTGCGTAACAGATCGTGGGGATAGATTGCCCAATCTGTCATTTTATTCATCATGTTGTTCTCCGCGTCCTCTGCGGTACATATCCTTTTTACGTATCATCTTTCACGTTGCTATTTCGGGAGGAAATACAAATGCCAAAAGATGAAATTTTTCAGGAAACCGTTACCCGCGTTGAAAAGCCGTCATCACACTACACGTTACTCCGTGCCCCCAACGGGAATTTCCTCGGCGCGTCCGACGAGGGATTTGCGACCTTCGACTATGTAGACGATAAGGCGATATGGGATGCCGACGGAGAAACCTATCGCCATGTGGCAACAGATCGCGTCGTTGAGACGGAATCCCCCCGTTCTAAAGATGGCAGCTACCTCCGTCATCAGGAGAAGTGGATCGCCAGTGACGGGGCGCTTAGCGATGTTGCCGCGCTGTTCACCCCCGGACACGGTCCCGCGCACATGCCGTCAGAATATCTAAAGACGTTCAGGGAGAACGGATGGGTCTGTATCCCCTCGATCGTCCCGCCCGACCTCCTTGAGGAGTTGGAGCGAACCAGCTGCACCGGTCGTTGGGAAAGCAGCGGAGAATTCGATCGCAGCATTCCGCCGCTACTCCAGACTTCTGCGGTCGCCAAAATCATAGCCGAACCGGTTACACTGTGGCTAATGCGCCAATATATGGGCGTCCAAGACATTCGACTCGGACACTCCCCCGGCTTCGCGGTACTCCCCAAAGACGACGGTAAACGGAACGTCCAAGGTTGGCATTCCGACTTCCCATACCTCTGGGGCATCGCCGGTAGGACAAAAGACCGGATACCTGTGCATAAGATCGATGAATTCGCCATGGGTGTCCAGCGCAACCTATGTGTATCGGAATTTCGTAAAGAGAACGGGGCAACCTGTTTCAAACTCGGATCACACGCATTCGGCGAAGGACCACCGATCGAGTGGGGCACCGGAAACGCAAACAAAGAGCCGGGACATCGCGCAGCACGAGGGCTCCCCTACACCGGCCCCGATGCCGATGTCGTTGAAGCACCGCCGGGCAGCTACATCATCTACGATTCGCGGACCTGGCATCGTGCAGGCGTGAACCGCACCCCGCATAAACGTGCCGCCATGCTACAGGCAGTGGTCCCGATGTATATGATGCCGTTCAGAGACACCAGCGGCCCCTACAAACGATTCATCAACAGCCCCCTCATTGACGAACTGAACGAGCTTGAAAAAAGGGAACTTGAGGCGACTATGGTGAGCAGGATGCTCAGTCCCGATGGTCCCCTGGCAATCACAGTCGACGACGAACTAACCGAACGCATCCGCACTGCGGATTGATTCTGGATATTGTCTGAATCACGGATAAAGTAGTAGGCATACTCCGTATGCCGTAACCACCGTTAATAAACCAATAAAGCGGATAGCGCGGATAAGCAAACAGAGCAGCTACCACGCTGCTGTGCCTTCAGCTAGTCAAATACACAAAGTTCGCAACCGTCTTTCGCTCCAGCGGAGCGACATGTCTATAGAAGAGCAACATGCCCAATCCCCCCGCTCCAGCGGAGCGCAATGTGTATAGTATGAATGAATCATCGTAGGCCGGGCGTCTTGCCCGACCCATAGCCCCAGCGGGGCGACATGTATATAGAAAAACCGAATCAACCCATGTCAAAGCCCCAGCGGGGCGACATGTGTGTAGCATTGGGTCGATGCGCGATAAAACGAGAACACCCCTGATAGGTTATCTTAGTGAATGTGATTATTTATAGTGGCTCGTGCAAAAAGAAAGTGCTAAACACAAAGAAAACTGTAGGGGCAACCCCTGTGGTTGCCCTTTTGACTTTAGGAGCCTAGAAGATGAATAACATAGTACACAGAGCCGAACAAATTTATCGAGAGGGGTTGATCTTGATGGAGTACAAATACTATGCCAATGCCCTATCCTATTTTGAACAGGCTACCGATCTCAACCCCGATTTCGCCCAAGCGTGGTTTCAGATAGGCTGTTGTCGTTCCAAATTAGTCCAACGGCAAATCGACAACACTGAAGAATATCTATACACTGATGAGGTATTTGAGCGTTATGAAGGAGTAATAGAGGCGTACCAAAAGGCGATTGAACTTCAACCGGATTATGCAGACGCGCTCAGCTCTTTAGCGGAACTGTTCTTCGATCTTGGAGAAAGACAGTCGGGAGAAGCAGACTGGCCATCTAGTTACATGCAGGCTATTGAATGGTATAAAAAAGCTGCCGAAATTGACCATGATTGGACTGCTGCTTATCACCAAATTGGTCAGATATACACTCTGTTGATGGAAAATTGCGAGGATTATGAAATCAGAGATCAGATAAACTTCGACGGTACACTTGGCATTGCAGAGGCACGTATAGAAACCTATCAACAACTTATTAAAATTCAACCCGATGATGCTAGCGCATACTACGAATTGGGCGAAGCATACACGCGTTGGATTAACCCTTTCATCACGCTTGAGGAAAACTATGGCGTTGAGACAAGGAACGAAATTGAGGCGATGAAACAGGACGAACATCCCCAAATTCAAGGTGTTCTCAAAAAAGCGATAGAAGCGTATCGCACAGCAGTAAGAATTAAGTCTGATTATAGGCAGACCTACTACAAATTAGCTGAAGCGTGTCAACGGATTGGTCTATTTGAGGAAGCAATTCAAGCCTACAAACAAGCCATCGTACTTGGTGGGAAGGATTACTTCTCGGCTCCACACCGGAGTCTTGCAGAGGCGTACCACGATTTGGGAAAACAGAACTTCGCTGATGGAAATTACATACAAGCGATTGAATGTTATCATAGTGCTATGATGGCAGATTCGAGTTATGATGCAGTGTATTACGATCTCGCTGTTGCCAACGATGAAGCTGGGCGTTACGAGTTAGCAATCCTATGGTACGAGCATTCGGCTCCATCATACATTAAAATTGTGAAGCCAAATTATGAACCTACAATACGGTGGTACAGGGATATAAGGTGTTCTTATCACTATCTTGATCTGTATTATCGCATGGGTAAAGCATGTCACAGGCTTGGTCGCTATCAGAACGCTGTTGAAGCATATCAGAAGGCTATAGATCTTCAGATAGCCATTGTGGACGCATATAATGAAGCATGTTTTGAAGTGGAGACTAAGGCCCTTAACATTGAGGAAGAAAATAAAAGACAGTATTTCTTACAGTATTGTATGCCTGAACCACCAGAGTACCCAGAGTGGTGGACTGATGTCTCCCAAAACAGAGAAGCTGCTTGTTACCATAGGCCTCTGTAGGAGACAGAAATGGAACAGTAAGGGTTTCTGTAGGTTGATTTTCCAAAATCGACTTTGGACTGTAGTTCGGTGATTTATCGCCTCTGGACACCTCTCCCAACGCCCAATGAATCGAGCAATTACAGTAAGCCCTTAGGCATCAGTTCTGTTTTGTAGGGAACAACGATCGTTGTTCCCTACAAAAATTCGTGTTTCGCGCTCTCTTTTGACAGGCACCAACCCTGAGAGGAGATGAAAATGTCTGTTCCAATTTTAACCTTTTTTAACAATAAAAGCGGCGTTGGCAAGACATCTTTGGTCTATCATCTGGCGTGGATGCTATCCGATCTTGATTATCAAGTGCTTGCTTGTGACCTCGATCCGCAGGCGAACCTCACCCGCATGTTTATCAATGAGGAACGTCTAGAAATACTGTGGCCTGACGATGGAGAGAGGAAAACCATCTATAATGCCCTCCAACCGCTTTTGGACGGGACCGGAGACATTGAGCAACCTTACTTAGAGCGGATAGTACCGAAGTTGAGCCTCATCGTAGGGGATCTCTCGTTATCCGGTACCGAGGATGAGTTTTCGATCCAATGGCAAGCATGTCTTGACCGTTGCCCACGTGCCTTCCGTGTCATCTCAGCACTATGGCGCATTTTACAAACAGCAACGAACGATAGTGGTGCTGAAATCGTTTTGGTAGATGTGGGACCCAATCTAGGGGCTTTGAATAGAGCGGTACTGGTTGCGACGGATTGCGTTATCGTTCCCCTCGGAACAGATCTGATTTCACTTCAAGGACTGCGTATCCTCGGGGCGACGCTACGAGATTGGCGAAATGGGTGGAAAGATAGATATGACCGTAACCCCATCCCTGACCTATGTATGCCCGATGGGTTGATTCAACCCATTAGCTATGTAGTACAGCAACACGGCATTCGTTTGGGGCGTCCTATTACCGCATACGACAAGTGGGTGAACCGCATGCCGGAGGAATATGCCCGAAATCTACTGGACGATAACGAAGGACCTTATCCCATAACACCGGAACAAGATGAAAAACACGCCCTCGCGACTGTCAAGCACTACCGAAGCCTAGTACCGATGGCACAGGAAGCACGAAAACCCATTTTTCATCTCACCCCAGCCGATGGAGCAATTGGCAGCCATGCCGCCGCTGCCAATACTGCCGGCGACGATTTCAAGGCTTTGACTGAGAAGATAACCGCAAGGATTAAACTTGGGCACTCATGTTAAGAAATGGTGCAACAGAAACCGAGTTTTTTCTTCAAAACTCGGTTTCTCCCTGTGCTTTGCATTTTCTTTTTATATGAGCCAACTTGGGAAAATGAACCAATGAACTATAGTGAATTCTAAAAATAAGCAGACATTAAAAGTAGTAGGCATACTCCGTATGCCGTAACCACCGTTAATGAACCAATAAAGCGGATAGCGCGGATAAGCAAACAGAGCAGCTACCACGCTGCTGTGCCTTCAGCGAATCAAATGAACAAAAATCCCAACGGTCTCTCGCTCCGGAGGAGCGACATGTCTATAGCAGAGCGACCTGCCCAATCCCCGCGCTCCAGTCGCTTTGAATCCCGATTTATCGGGGCGGAGCGCAATGTGTATAGAAACTGAAATAGGTATAAATTATGTCCAACCGTAACACCCGCATCCGAGACAATCACGATCGTGGAATGGTCGGCGATTTTCTGAAAGCCAACATCGAAAACGGTTCATCACTCTCGGTCGTATCGGCGTACTTCACAATCCACGCCTTTGAAGCGCTCAAAGCGTATCTGTGGAAAATTGACGGACTGCGATTCCTGTTCGGTGAACCCAACTTTATCAAAAATCTTGACACAAGGGACGCCGATCCGAAAGCCTTCAAAATTGAGGACGAGGGGTTGCAACTTAACAAGCAGCTTCAACAGAGACCGATTGCAAAAGCGTGCGCCGAGTGGATAAAAGAGAAGGTGAAGATTAAATCAACCAGACAATCCAATCTACTCCACGGGAAAATGTATCATATCGCCAACAACGACGCAGAAACAGCCATCATGGGCAGCTCCAATTTTACCGTACAGGGACTCGGGTTGGGTCAATCCAACAGTAACATTGAGCTCAACTTAGAGGTGGAGGACAACCAAGACCGAGGTGACCTGAAGGCGTGGTTTGATGATGTCTGGAACGACGATGAACGGGTCGAAGATGTAAAAGAACAGGTAATCGCTCGGTTAAAGAAGTTGGGGGAAGATCAGGCACCAGAGTTCATCTATTACAAGACCCTCTACGAACTGTTCCGAGATGAATTAGAGACCCGCATGAACAACGAGCAGAAAATAGAGGACACGCATCTATACGACACAGAAATTTGGAATACGTTGTACGACTTCCAGAAAGATGGCGTGAAAAGCGTTATCGCCCGTCTGCTGCGTCACAACGGCTGCATCCTCGCCGACAGCGTGGGGTTGGGCAAAACTTACACAGCGTTGGCAGTTATCAAGTTCTTTGAATTGAGAAATGAGCGTGTGCTGGTGTTGTGTCCCAAAAAATTGCGCGAAAACTGGGCACTGTATCCAGTGTATTACAGCCAACTCAACAACCCTTTCGAGGAAGACAAATTCGGCTACTCGCTGCTATCGCATACCGACCTATCCCGTTACGAAGGCGACGCCGACGGCACTGATTTGGTAGGCTTTAACTGGAGCAATTTTGACTTGGTAGTGATCGACGAATCGCACAACTTCCGCAACGACACCAAACCCGTCCGTGATGATACCGGTAATATCATTCGTCACAGTCGTTACACGCGGCTGTTGGAGGAGGTCATCAAGAAGGGTGCCCAAACGAAGGTGCTGATGCTTTCAGCGACGCCGGTCAACACCTCCCTCATCGACCTACGGAACCAGATTTACCTGATGACCGGAAAGCGCGAAGAGGTCTTCCAGAAAAGTTTGGGGATCAGCAATATCCGCGCGTTGTTGGGGCAGGCGCAAAGGGAGTTTAAGGCATGGGAAGACGATAAGGACAGTGGTAGAGACAAATCGAAATTGCTGGCTAAATTGGGGGCCGATTTTTTTCAGTTACTCGGCGGCGTTTCTATTGCCCGCTCTCGACGGCATATTGAAACTTTCTACATGGACGAAATAAATAGAATCGGACAGTTTCCCAACCAACCGCCCCCCGAAAACCATCACCCACCCACCGACCTGACCGGCGCCCTCTCCTATAAATACTTGGCGGATCAGATAGAGAAATTCTCCCTGTCTGTCTACACGCCGTCCAGTTACGTTATCGGTGAAGCAGCAAAACAGCGATTGGCACAAGAGAAACAGGACTTCCGTTTCAACCAGTTGGACCGTGAGAAGTTCCTGATTGGGATGATGCAGACCAACTTTCTGAAACGTTTGGAGAGCTCCGCACACTCCCTCACAGAAACGCTTGAACGCACAATCGGCAAAATTGACGACTTACTGGACAAGATTGATCGCTATGAACAAAATCAGCAGATGCTGAAAGCAGAAACTGACATCCTAACAGAGACCGACATCCTTCCGGAGGACGACGAAGACGATGAGGAATTCTTGGTGAATCGGGCACGCCATCCTTATCACTTAGGAGAATTGGATTGCGCCCGCTGGAAAGAGGATCTCATAAACGACAAAGGGACGTTGGGGGAGGCGTTGGAAAGCGTCAAGGCAATCACGCCGGAACGGGATGGCAAGCTCAAGGCAATCAGAAAGGATATTCGGGACAAAGCACAAAACCCCCCGATCAACAGGGACGGGGAGATCAACCGCAAGCTGCTGGTGTTCACCACCTTCAAGGACACGGCGGAATACCTCCATGAAAACCTGTCAGATCTGGCAGCGGAACTGAACCTGAAGATGGCGATGGTCTCCGGCGACGTGACGCGAACCCAATCCCGACCAAACAACTTCAACGCTATCCTGACCAATTTCGCACCACGAGCCCGGGGACGCGCCGAGGACGACGGCGATGAAATTGACCTGCTGATCGCCACCGATTGTATATCGGAGGGACAAAATCTACAGGATTGCGACACGGTGCTGAACTACGACATCCACTGGAATCCGGTGCGTATCATCCAACGCTTCGGCCGCATTGACCGCATCGGCAGCCGCAACCTGTCGGTGCGAATGATTAACTATTGGCCCACCGAGGATATGGAGGTCTATCTGCGCTTGCAAAGCCGTGTCGAGGCTCGCATGGCACTCGCGGACGCCGCTGCAACCGGCAGTGAGGATCCGTTGAACGAATCGGCTTACGAACAAGCCCAGATGGAACTGAATTTCCGCGACCAGCAGCTGAAGCAACTACGCGAAGAGGTGCTGGACTTCGACGACCTCTCCGACGGGGTTGTTCTGAGCGATTTTACGCTCGACTACTTCTTCACCCAACTGTTGCGGTATCTGGAAAAGAACAAAAAAGAATTGGAAGCGACTCCTAACGGGGTATATGCTGTCACCCACGATGAAAGCCATCGGACAGAAACCGGCGTCATCTTTTTCCTCCGCCAACGGAACGCTAACACAGATATACAGAGAAAAACAGCCAGCCCTATCCACCCCTTTTATGCGGTCTATATCCGCAACACCGGCGACATCCGCTACGGCTGTGCGAACACCAGACAGGTCCTAGACCTGTTTGAATCGGCGGCGGTCGGTAAGATCGATCCGTTGCATGACCTGTGCATCCAATTTGACAGCGAAACCCAAAACGGCGAGAACATGACGCTGTATAACGGACTGTTGAAAGCGGTCATCGCTCACATCAGCAGGGCGCATGCAACGACACAGACTAACAATATGGGGCTTGGCGGCACACGCGATTTTGAACTGCCGCTGGATTCTGAAGTGCCCAGAGATACCAACGATTTTGAGTTGGTGACATGGCTAATTATCACAACCCCACAGAAAAAAACTGAAAACAGGAAACCCAGCTTTTAGCCCCAGAGGGGCGACATGTTTATAGCCGGGCGATAGGCCCTTCTTCCAAGCCCCAGAGGGGCGACATGTGTTGGAGTGATGCGTGATGCGTAAATAGGTCATTGGTTTATAGTGGATTCTAAAAACAGATAGACACTTTCGCTCCCCATGTTTGGTAGGCGCTGTTTCCAACTGCGCTGTCCAGTCTCTAGCTTGGTAGGCGCTGTTTCCAACTGCGCCGATGCGGTGCGGGGAGAAACCGCACCTACCGGGGTGATAGCCCGTATTTTCCCATCCTCCGGTAGGCGAGGTTTCCTAACATCGCCGATTGGTAGGGTCTAATTAATTCTACAATCTACCATAATTATTGTCTGAATCAGGATTTGCAGGATTTAAGGATTGACAGGATAGAAAACGGAACGTGAAACGGGATGTGGTGCATTGGTTCATTTAGCCCCAGAGGGACGATATATGCCATTTTAGGACTTACGCAGTTGGTTCATAAGTCCCCCTGACAAGGGGGATTTAGGGGGTTCAAAATAAAAAACTCGCGCCGCGTGCTGATTTTGCGTAAGCCTTGGATTCAAATGGGGCTGATAAACGGGGTTGAACACAGATGTCTATCCTTTTTCCTCTTTTTTCTTCGAAAATCAGCGAAATCTGCGTCCCTATCTACCCTTAGCATTGAAGTGCGTAACTCCTATATTTGTCTGAATCGCAGATTAAAACGGATTACACGGATAAGGCAAAGAAAATGGAAAACCCAGCTTTTAGCACCAGCGGTGCGACATGTTTATAGTACGCGGGATACGCAAATAACCAAAGCCCCAGCGGGGCGACATGTTAGGACTTACACAGTTCAGGTTGTAGGGAACGCAGATCTGCGTTCCCTACGCACATAACAAGGAACGAAACACATGAACAACGAAGAAATCAGAAAGAAGCAAGCAATCGAATCCGCCTTGGCGGCAATGATTGATGGCGACTTTTTGGAAGCCTCAAAGGAGCTGCTGGCTGTTTTGGGCTACCGTAGCGAGCGCACTGTGGAACTGCCGGGAAAGGCGGCTGACTTTATTCAGAGATTTCCCGCCCAGAACAAAAACACCGAAACGGAGGCGGAATTCCTTGACAGCGTGGAATCAGTAAAGCTGGTGTTCCAAGTCACGAGCGAGGAAATTGCCCTCGATGATCAGCCGATGCTGTTTGAGGCACCAGTCTTTGATGAGGGATATGTAAGGACTTTCACCTTCTTTGCAATTGAATTGAAAGATTCAGACTACCCCCGCGGCAAATATGCCCAGTTTACGCGGGAAGTCAACAAGCGTTTGGTGATGCCGGTTGTGGTACTCTTTCGCACTAAAGACCGTTTGACCATCGGTTTTGTCGGTCGCCGTCAACACAGGCTTAACCCCGACCGCGATGTGCTGGAACAGGTTACACTGATTAAGGACATCCGTTTGGATAATCCACACCGCGCTCATCTGGACATTCTGTTTCAACTTTCGTTGGCGGAATGCGCGAAGTGGATGGCTGCCCACCATGAACAAGAAAACTTCGATGGGTTGCTCGCGGCGTGGCTTGCCCGACTGGACACCTCCGAACTCAACAAACGCTTCTTCAACGAACTCGCCAACTGGTATTTCTGGGCTGTCGATCAGGTCACGTTCTCGGACGACGCCGGTGAAGATGTCGAAGTCCGCAACGCCACCAGCGTGATCCGCCTGCTCACACGGTTAATTTTTGTCTGGTTTGTCAGAGAAAAAGGACTGGTCCCGGACGCGCTCTTTAACCCAAACGATCTTGATAGTATTCTCAACAATCTCGATCCGGGGGAAAGCACCTACTACAAGGCAATCCTTCAGAACCTGTTCTTTGCCACGCTCAATCAGGAGATGAACACCCCACAGCATCCCAATAACCGCAGATTTCGCGGTGAGGGACGACAGCACTACAACATCACATCGCTCTATCGCTACCAAAACCATTTCATTGCCCCGGACGATGCTTTACGACACTTTGAGGCAATCCCTTTCCTAAATGGTGGTCTATTTGAGTGCTTGGATGGGCAATCTACAGATGATCCTACAGAGATTCTACGGATTGACGGTTTTTCTGACCGAACCGACATTCCGCTGTGTGTCCCTAATGAACTGTTCTTTTCCGAGGAACGGACCGTTGACCTCAATGCCGCTTACGGCACAAGCGGGAGACGGCATAAAGTGCGAGGTCTGATTCATATTCTCAGCAGCTACAAATTCACGATTACCGAGAACACACCTATCGAGGAGGAGGTCGCTCTGGACCCCGAACTGCTCGGCAAGGTGTTTGAAAACCTGCTCGCCGCCTACAACCCCGAAACCGAAGCGACCGCCCGCAAACAGACCGGCTCCTACTACACCCCCCGTGAAATTGTCAACTACATGACCGACGAGTCGTTGATTGCCTATCTGAAAAACGCGCTCCTCCCCCACGCTGAGTCCGATGCACAAAAAGCGGAGATCGAGAAGAAACTGCGCGGGTTACTCGCCTATAACGATGCCCCAAACCCATTCGATGAGGCGGAAACCGAAGTGCTAATAAAAGCCATTGACACCCTCAAGATTCTTGATCCGGCGGTCGGGTCGGGGGCTTTCCCAATGGGGGTGCTGCATAAGTTGGTATTTATTCTTGGTAAACTGGATCCCGGCAATGAGAGATGGAAAGACCGACAGATTGATAGAGCAAGCACAATTCCTGATCCCATTGCCCGGGACAATGCCATTGATGATATTGAAACCGCTTTTGAACGGAATGAACTCAATTATGGGCGGAAACTCTACCTGATTGAGAATTGCATCTACGGCGTGGACATTCAGCCCATCGCCACCCAGATTGCCAAACTCCGTTTCTTTATATCTCTCATCGTAGACCAACAAATTGACGACTCACAAGATAATCGTGGGGTGCGTCCACTGCCGAACCTGGAAACAAAGTTTGTCGCAGCGAATACGCTCATCGGCGTGGATAGACCCTTACAAACACAAATCCGTAATCCTCAGATTGACCGCAAAGAGAAGGAACTTGAGGATGTTCGCCGGAGGCACTTCACCGCTCGCACCCCAAAAACCAAGCGCAAATATCGTGACCTTGATGCCCAAATTCGTGCCGAGATCAGCGAACTGCTTGAACGTGAAGGTTTTCCCCATGAAACGACCGAACAAATTGCCCATTGGGACCCCTACGACCAGAACACTTCCGCTGATTTCTTTGATTCGGAATGGATGTTTAATGTTAGGGACGGATATGATGTAGTAATTGGGAATCCCCCGTATATTCAATTGCAAAGTGAGGGTGGAAGATTGGCGAATTTGTACGAACCATGCAACTTTGAAACCTTTACGAGGACAGGAGATATTTACTGTCTGTTCTATGAAAAAGCGATTCAACTATCGAAAAATGGTGGACATGTCTGTTTTATAACCTCCAACAAATGGATGCGTGCAAGTTATGGCACAAGGTTGAGAAATTATTTTCTTTTACATACCCGACCTCTTCAACTGCTAGACATGGGACAAGATGTGTTCGATGCAACTGTGAACACGAGCATCCTGCTACTACAAAACACCGCGCCTAATGTTTGCTTAACTTTCACTGCTGTAACTATCCGATCTGACTGTGACACACACACCGGGGACATAGCCCAATACTTGAGGGATAATGGTGTAGCTATGGAACTGCCGCTCCAAGGCGAACCATGGACGATACTCTCACCCATTGAACGTGCCCTGAAGCGCAAAATAGAGGAAGTTGGCATACCGCTCAAGGACTGGCATATCGATATCTACTACGGAATTAAAACAGGTTGCAACGAGGCATTTGTTGTGGACAGAGAGACGCGGGATAGACTTATTGCGGCACACCCATCTTCTGCTGAAGTGTTAAAGCCATTTTTACGCGGTCGAGATGTAAAGCGATGGCAGATAAATTTCGCCGAGAAATATCTCATCAAAATTGAGTCGTCGGAGAATAGAGAACATCCGTGGTCAGGACAATCTGCTGGAGAAGCCGAGCAGATTTTTGCCGATGCTTACCCTGCAATCCACGCGCATCTTGAAATCTATCGGGAACGTCTGATTGATCGACATGATCAAGGAAGTTATTTCTGGGAGTTGCGGTCGTGTGCATATTGGGAGGGGTTTGAGCAGACTCAGATTGTTTGGGGAAATTTGGCACAATCTCCCCAGTTTGCTTTTGCTGATGCAGGTTTCTATCTAAGCGCCCCTGCAACTATGATGGTATCTGATAGCAAGTATTTGCTTGGAATCCTGAATTCGCGAATTACACGATATTTGGTGTCGCAAAGCGCAGCGGAGCGGCAAGGTGGCTTTTTAGAATTTAAGCCAATGTATATTTCACCGCTTCCCATTCCCGATCCCCCGGAAAACGAAGAGATCTCTGCTCTGGTGAGCCAAATCCTTGATGCCGCAGACACCGATCCGGGTGCGGAGGTATCCGAACTTGAAGATAAGATTGACCAGATGGTATACTTGTTATACGATCTCGATGATGATGAAATTAAAATTGTGGAGGGGGCGGAAAACGTCTGAATCACGGAAGATACCAACAACGTCGCGCTATAATTTCTGGCTCAATCAGCCCGGAACGTTGCACGACGGTGTCGGGTGTTTGATTAAGCAGATAGTGCGGATTGTTTGAATCGGTGTCCTTTCTTGCTTTGATTCTCCCCCGCCTGCGGGGGAGTTAGAGGGGGTCAATGCGCGTTCAGACGGGCGATGAATCGCCCTACTACAAGCCAGCGTGCCTTAAATCCGTGTAATCCCTGAATCTGCGATAATCAGCGATTCTGACAATGAGGGAAGTGGGATTGTGAAGGAAGGGTAAACAGGATAAAAGGGGAAGCGTCCAACAATCCTGAGAATCCTTAAATCCAGTAAATCCTGATTCAGACCGTGAAGAAATCACCATTGTGTGAGGACAAATAAAGTATGGCAGAAAAAGCGTCGCGCCGTGTTAAAACGCTGAATAGTTTTATCAAATGGGCAGCACAATTCGATGACGGACAATATCTATTTCGCGGAGTTTCAAAGGATACTTATAAAATAGAGGCATCCGCTTACCGCCGCCTGTCCTCAGAAGCGGACAAAAATCCTGATCGGCTCCTCCAAATCAATCAGGACTTAATAGAAAAGGCACGGCTTCTGGGGCACGATCAGCAAAACGGTCAGCGGCTCTCTGATCTGGAACTCCTTGCAGAGCTGCAGCACTTCGGCGCAGCCACCTGCCTGATAGACTTTACTCGCAACGCACTAGTCGGCCTCTGGATGGCCTGCCAGCAAAGTACCACTGGGGAAGCAAACGGCAAAGTCTTCGCTGTGCGTAGTGATGAATCTGCTCGGTTAGAAACGATTACTCCCAAATTGGTAACAGACGAAGATATTGATTACTTTTTTAAAGAAGATGAGCAAAGGGGATATCCACTCTACCAGTGGCAACCCAAGTACCAGAACAACCGTATTATCGCCCAGCAATCCGTCTTTATTTTTGGCGGTGCCCAAATTGAGATAGAGGCCGAATGCGTCATCCTAAAAGGTGGTAAGGGAGACATGCTGACCTATCTAGATAAAGTGTCAGGAATCACCGAAGGCACTATCTATCCCGACTTTGACGGTTTTGCTCGCCTACATGCCCAAAATAAACCTTACATTGAACCTGACCCTCAAGACCATCTGCAGCGAGGTCACGAGGTACACCAAAGAGGAGACTTGGATGATGCGATCAACCACTACGATGAAGTTATTCCGTCACCCAACCCGGAAGGAGATTTAGAATGAGTTCACGCAGCACAACCTCGCACGCTGAAGTTGGGGCATTACAGCCAGATAAACCTACTCTCACCAAAGCATATTATAGTCGCGGTATCGCTTACACCAAGAAAGGCAATTATGAGCAAGCTATAGAAGACTTTACCCAAGCGATACAACTCACCCCCGATTATGCCGATGCCTATTACCATCGCGGTAACGCTTATAGCGATAAAGGCGAATTTGTCCGCGCTATTGAAGACTATACCAAAACGATCGACCTCAAACCCAATAATGCCATCGTCTATAACAATCGTGGTCGAGCTTACGGCGAAAAGGGTAATTATGCCTCTGCTATCAAAGACTTTAACAGGGCGATAGATCTGAATCCCCATTATGCCTACGCCTATAACAACCGCGGTGCCGCTTACCGCAGTGAAGGCAATTTTGAGCGTGCCATCGAAGATTGTACCAAAGCAATAAAACTCAAGTCGAATTATGCTGAACCTTACAGCAATCGTGGGGCGGCTTACCGGAGCAAAGGCGAGGTTGACCGTGCTATCGCAGACTATTCCAAAGCGATAGAACTGGAACCCGATTTTGTTAAGGCATATTACAATCGTGGAATTGCCTACGGAGAAAAAGAAGATTATGACCGCGCGATTGAAGACTATTCCAAAGCGATAAAACTCAAGCCGGATCTGGTTGAGGCTTATAACAATCGCGGTAATGCTTACACTAAACAAGGCGAGTATAACCGCGCGATTGAAGATTATAACAGAGCGATACAGCGGAACTCTGACCTTGCCGAGCCTTATATTGGGCGGGGGATAGCGCGGCTACACTTACAAGAATGGGACAACGCAAGAATAGACCTAACGAGTGCCAAAAATATGGGAATAAATATCATCGCTTCATTTCATAATGTCTATGAAAGCGTCCCGGATTTCGAGCGGAGAAATGGTTTAAAACTACCGGCAGACATCGCTGCTCTACTGACACCTCCGCAATAAGCATCACCGCCGATGTTTTTTAATCCGTGTAATCCCTTAATCCGCGATAATCCACGATTCAGACAACTGGAGAAACAGAATGACTCCCACAAATACAAACGAAAACTGGGCAACCGAATCAACCGTCACCGACCAACAAGTAGCTTTCTACAACGAAAACGGCTACCTCAAGTTCGGCAGAATCTTCACCCAACCGGAATTAGACGAGCTGCGCGATTACGTCGACGACATGATCGCATCACTACCCGAAGGCAAACGCCCCGAACAGATGGACGTCCCACACTTCGAGCATCCCTACCTGTTCAAATACCTCGCAGACCCACGTGTCCTTGATGTGATTGAACGCTTCATCGGTCCCGATATACTCCTCTGGTCAAGCCACTTCATCAGCAAACGAACGAGCGACGGTCTGGCAGTACCGTGGCATCAAGACGGCGTCTACTGGGGTGAACGATTGCAACCCATGCACGTCATCACCATGTGGCTCGCGGTCGACGAATCAAAAATCGAAAACGGCTGTATGCGCGTCATCGCCGGCAGCCATAAACTCAAAGATCGGCGGTACGAAGCCGTCGATCGCGAAAACCACCTGTTCGGCAGCGAAGTCATCGCCGAAGACATGGACGCATCAAAGGTCGCAGATCTGGAGCTTGCCGTCGGCGAATGCCATTT
Source organism: Candidatus Poribacteria bacterium (assembly GCA_965204355.1). Classification (GTDB taxonomy): domain Bacteria; phylum Poribacteria; class WGA-4E; order WGA-4E; family PCPOR2b; genus PCPOR2b. Next base: position 2,787,357 of record OZ241983.1, on the reverse strand, counting down.
TCATGACGGATTCACCATCCACGGTTCCGCCCCAAACACCTCTCAAAAACGGCGATGCGGCTACACAATGCGCTATATGCCCGCAAATGTCCGCTGTCACGACCCCTCACTGCGCCCAAGCCACCACATCTATCTCCTACGCGGCGAGGATCGAACAGACGGTTTCAACACCTATACACCCGTACCAGATTTTGCCTAAAAACGAAACCGAGAGCCTTTACTTTTTGGCTTATGCGAACGCAAACTGCGAGTCGCTGAAATCTTATAAATTAACATAGCCCCAGCAGGGCGACATGTTTATAGCTAGTGGCACACACCGAATACCCCAAAGCCCCAGTTGCTCTGAATCCCGATTTATCGGGGCGGGGCGACATGTGTGTTGCATGACGGTCAATTTGTTAATTATCCACAATTGGTGTCAATTCTGGATGATTAATCGCTGTAGTGACAGGTTTTGTACTGCCCAAAATACTTTCCTTTTTACGAGTCTACTTTTTTACGCATCACCAACCTACAGGTCACGAACTATGCCAGACAAAAAAATCTATCCTCGAAATCAACTGTCCGAAATTGTCCAGCAATTGAAATCGGACGGCAAAGTCGTTGTAACAACCAACGGCTGTTTCGATGTGTTACACGTCGGTCATCTCCGTTACCTCCAAGCCGCCCAAGCGCTCGGCGACCTCCTCGTTGTCGGCGTCAACAGCGACGACTCTGTCCGCGTACTCAAAGGTGAAAACCGGCCCCTCGTCCCCGCCGACGAACGCGCCGAAATGCTTGCAGGCTTGGGGTGTGTGGATTACGTCACCATCTTCCCAGAACTCGATCCAATCGACCTACTATCCGCCATCAAACCGAACATCCACGTCAAAGGCGGCGACTACACAATCGAGCGAGTCATAGAGCGGGAAGCGGTCGAATCCAACGGAGGCACGGTGATTCTTGGGTTGAACGTGCCGGGTAAATCCACCACCGACCTCATCGAAACAATCTGCGAACGGTATAAATCGTAGTAGGCATGCCCCGTATGCCGTAACCTTTGTGCCAATTACGGCGGAGTGTCCAATCGTAGGGGCGGGGTCCCCCCGCCCGTCTCTCGCTCCAGTTTTGAATCCCGATTCATCGGGGAGGAGCGATATGTCTATAGAATGCCGATACCCCTGATACCTGCACTCCAGATGAAGATTATAGTGAATTATCAAAATATGTAGACACTTTCGCTCCCCATGTTTGGTAGGCGCTGTTTCTAACTGCGCCGGTACAGAGTGTCCAAGTAATTCTAAAGTTCACCATAATTTATTAATTGGGTAATCTTCAAGCAATGTTCGGTGCGGGTGGAAACCGCACCTACCGGGCTCCTCGTCCCGTAGTCACGGGATCCCGATAAATCGGGATTTGGTAGGCGCTGTTTCTAACTGCGCCGTTTCAACCCACGCACCTACCGGGCCCGGGGGAAATATAGAATTACCCGTTTAATTTCTTAAAACTCATGAGGAGTGCAATGTGTATAGCAAAATCTTGGTCACAAACCGAAGAACCATTATTCCTAATCCGTGTAACCCCTTAATCCGCGTCAAGCCGCGATTCAGACAACGCTTCATCAATTCAATGAATCTGCGCTCCAAACTAGCCCCAGCGGGGCGACATGTGTATAGCACAAGGATACACAAATCCTTAAAGCCCCAGCGGGGCGACATGTGTATCTTTCTTGAGAGTAGCACAATGTATATGACAGAACCGAATCAGGCTGTACGGAATAACGACTGCTGTTTTTTATCCGTGTAATCCCTTAATCCGCGTCAATCTGCGATTCAGACAATCGTAGGGGCGCGATTCCCCCGCCCATCTCTCGCTCCAGAGGAGCGATATGTCTATAGAATGCCGATACCTCTGATACCTGCACTCCAGAGGAGTGCAATGTGTATAGTGGATTCGGCGTATCTAAGTAATTCTAACATCTACTATAGTATCGTAGGTTGGGTTGAACGGTCGAAAGCGTCTTGCTCTCAAGGGCAATAGAATTTCTAACTTTCAATGCTCCATCTTTGCAGATAGCGAGAGTGAAACCCAACACACCCAATGAACCCATGAACCAACTATGGTGGATTTTACAATTAACTTGACATTTTTGAGTTGTAGGAGGGAACTCCGATTCCCGACTCTCAAAGCAGCCAGTCACGATTCGGAGGGGACACCCCCTACAAAACAGGTGTCAATATATTTCTATAATTTACCATAATTGAAAGGAAATCATACGATGCAAATTAACGTTAAAGTTGGAGACTTCAGAACCGAAACCGCCGATGCAATCGTACTCGGGGTATTCGAAGGAGAACCGCTCGTCAGCACAGTGGCTGCCGCCGATACCGCCACCAACAGCGCAATCAGCGAACTAATCGACGCCGGCGACTTCAAAGGCGAACACAAACAGACCGCGCTGCTCTACACCAGAGACGCAATAACCGCCCCACGGATCGCACTGGTCGGTCTGGGAAAAAACGAAGATATCAATCCAGAAAAAGTCCGTCAGGCAGCGGGCAAAATTGTCCAAGAACTTCGAGATCTCGATCTCAAAACCGTCGCGATAGCCTTGCCACCCGAAACCCCACCAGAGATCGCACAAGCCGCCGCCGAAGCCAGCCAACTCGCGCTCTACCAATTCAATCAGCACAAGACAGAAGGACTCGACAAGGTCAAGAGCCTTGAATCCATCACCTTCCTCGTAGCCGACGAAGCGACCAGGTCGTTGATCGAGGGGGGCGTTGCGGTCGGTGACGCGATTGCGAACGGAACCAACCTCGCCCGCGATCTAAGCAACCAACCCCCGAACCACCTGACCCCAACAATGCTCGCCGAAAAAGCGGTCGAAGTCGCAAACGCGGTGGGCTTGAAATGCGAAATCTTTGACCAAGCACAACTCCAAGAGAAAGGGTTTCGCACCTTACTTGGTGTGTCTCAAGGAAGCATTGAAGAACCCCGGTTTATCGTCTTGGAGCATATCCCCAACGGCGAAGGAAAAGACATCGTTGCGTTTGTTGGAAAAGCCATCACCTTCGACAGCGGTGGCCTCTCCCTAAAGTCCGGCTCCGGAATGATGGATATGAAACACGATATGTCCGGCGCAGCAGCCGTGCTTGGTGCGATGCAAGTAGTCGGCAACCTTAAACCGGACCTCCACGTCGTCGGCTTAATCGCCGCAAGCGAAAACATGCCGAGCGCCACCGCACAGAGGCCCGGAGATGTTGTCGAATCCTACGGCGGCAAAACTATCGAGATCCTCAATACAGACGCGGAAGGGCGGTTGGTGTTGGCAGATGCGTTGGGCTATGCCGCCCAGTATACCCCCAAGGCAGCCATAGATCTCGCAACCCTGACCGGTGCTGTCATCACCGCTTTGGGAACCGTTGCCTGCGGGATGATGGGCACCGACGCCGATCTCATGGACAAAGTCCGGTCCGCCGCGGACAAGACGCACGAACGGGTATGGGAACTTCCGTTATGGGACGATTACGATGAACTAATCAAAAGCGAAGTCGCTGACGTCAAAAATATCGGCGACGGAACAGCCGGAACTATCGTCGGCGGGGCGTTCCTGAAGAAATTTGCGGAGGGCTATCCGTGGGTCCATCTCGACATCGCCGGCACCGCATGGGATGTCAAAGGTTCATCATACATTCCCAGCAAAGGCGGCACAGGTTTCGGGGTGCGACTCCTCGTGCAATTCGCACGCGACTGGGCTTCGTGAACCGCCTATATATAGGTGCCATCCCCGTAGGCCCGACATCTTACCCGACACACTTCGTAGGGAACGCAGATCTGCGTGCCGTCTCTCGTAGGGGCAACCCTTGTGGTTACCCTCTTGATTGGTTCTGTAGGGGCAACCCTTGTGGTTGCCCTCCTGTAGAAAGTCCGTTCCAAAATCCACACCTTCGCGTCTGACTGAAGGAGGATCAACTATGCTGCCGCGCCCTGCCTGTATCGTATGCCTATCACTCCTCCTTATCGGCTGCGCTGCTCCTATACCTCAACTTGACGTGACACCCGAACAGATGAACGAAATTGATCGCTTGATTGGCGAGAACTTCTTAACCTTCCATGCCGATATCGAACCCATACTGGGAGAAGCACGCAAGACAATAGAAAACGATACGCCCACCTACGACTTTGGAGACAAATATCGGTTCCGAGGATTAACCGCAGGCATGCTGAACAACAAAGTCGTCATGCTCTCATTCTATGCCCATAGACGGCTCACCCCCCACGAAGCGATCTATGCACTCGGCTATCGGGAATTGCCGGAGTTTAGCTGGATTGACGGTAGACCCATCTACATGCTCAACACGCACAACGGAAAACGCATCTTCTTTATAACCCAACAGTCAGGTTGGACATTTGTCCGCATCTTCTCCAATGCCCGAGATGTAAAAAAGCATTTCAACCTACAGATCACACCTTTCCCCTACCCATCATTCTTCTTCCCAGCGTCCAACTAGGGCGTGTTGAAATTCTGATGTTGCTAATGCCGATTTATCGGCATCCTCGACGAGTTGGGATCGGCAAACGCCGTAATCATCGGCCGATCTGACCAATGTAGCGCAAACTGTATGATGTTTCAGAAAATATTTCGGTAATTCTATATTTTCCTCAGACCCGGTAGGTGCGGTTTCCTAACCTATCACATAGTCGCGTAGGTTGAAACGGCACAGTTGGAAACAGCGCCTCCAAACATTTTCCTCAGACCCGGCAGGTGCGGTTTCCAACCCTGGTCTCGATTCATCGGACCGCACTGGACATCGCTCAGAAATTACCGAATTATAGTAAACACGAAAAATAAGGATACATTTACCAATAACTCAACCGGCGCACAATCTTCAAAGTCCCCCTGACAATGGTTTCCCCCCTGACAAGGGGTTAAGGCAAACAGACACTTCCCCCCCTGACAAGGGGGCTAGGACAGACACTTCCCCCTGACAAGGAGGCTAGGGCAGACAGACACTTCCCCCCTGACAAGGGGGGCTAGGGGGGTTGGGGATTTAGGTCGTAGACTCTCGGCGCAGTCGGAGGGGTTGGCTGTGTGTTGAGAGTGTCTAAGTAATTCTAAAATCTACTATAAAAAAGATTGCTTATGTTAAGACATAGTGCAAAGAAACCGAGTTTTTTCCTCAAAACTCGGTTTCTCTATCCTATTCTGCACCTTCTTTTTACATAAGCGAAAAAGATTAGCGAAGATTGGTGTAGATTGGCGGATTCTTTCTACGCTCACGTCTCACGCAATAACCTGAATCCCCATCTCCGCCGCCGTCCGGTGTAACAAATCACTGACCTCCGGCAATTCCGATTCCTGGGCGCCTTCCACAATCAGCGGATACTCCGGATCAAGTGCATCCATTCGGCGAATATAGGTCTTGAAATCCAGCATCCCCTTACCAGCTGCACAGGTCGGTAGATGGAGGGTATGTGCGTTGGTGAGGGTAACATCCTTCGCATGACCACTCACAATATGGTGGCCAAGTGTGTCGAATATCCGATCAATATATTCACCCGTCCAATAGACCGTCTTGAGCGTAACCCAGTTCGCCGGATCCAGATCCGATCTAACCCACGGCGAATCCACCGCGTCAAGAATCTCCTTCGTTACATCCTCATTTTCCAGCACAACAAGCTGATGCCCTTCCAAACTAAGGTAGACCTGATTATCAGCCGCCGCCTTCGCACACTCCCTTAGGCTCTTGATGAGCTGATCCCGACTTCGCTGACTCCAGTTCTCAGGATGAGGATTCCACGGTCCCGTCGGATCCATTGACCCAGGTCCCGTATCGATCCCGCGCGATCCAATATCCCCGGCAACTCTGAGCGCCTCCTGCACCGTCCGCACCGCTCTCTTCCGCTCCGTTTCGTCGGGATGAATCAAGCACTGCCAATACCCCGTTGTCTGATACATCCGAATGCCCTCATCCGCTAACACATCGCGAACCCTGTGGCATTGCGCGGTCGTCGTTTCAAATGGATCGTTCTCCCGAAAACGGGTGAACACACCCGAAAATCCAAACGATTTTACCTTCCTTGCGATCTCCGGCGTGAAGTCATCCATATTGCCCGGCAAAAATGTTCCGCTCATTCCAAAACGCATAATTCTCTCCCTAAGATATGAAAAGTGTGGGGAAAAAGGAAATCTATGGTGAATTATAGAAATAAGTAGGCATTTGGCAATAACTTCAACCTTCGCAACGTTTCCAAAAGTCCCCCTGACAAGGGGGATTTAGGGGGTTGGTTGTGTATTGAGAAAGTCCAAGTAATTTCAAAATCTACCATAATTTTCAACTTACTCGTCCGTAACGACATTGGGACGATTGCCAATAGAGGGCGGCGATAGAATCCGCTTCTGCTGTTCCGTCAACTCGCCATATTCACTGAGATTATAAAAGGTGCCAGACCATGCCGAGTGTCCCGGACTATATTTGTAGAGCAGTGACCGTCTTTCATGCGCTGCCCGCCACGGCATCGTTCCATGGATGACCGCTTCGGTGAAAAAGATCACAGCCCCCGCTTTCGCACTCGGTTGTGCAACATAGTGTGCGGGACGCTCGAAACTGCGTACATCTGCGGGTAGACAGGTGGAGAAGTTACTCTTGTGGCTCCCCGGAATGCACGAGAATCCGCCATCACCTTCCCCAACATCCGATAAACAGTAAGTCATCACAATCAGCCCATTCCGGATCACACCATCTCGGTATTTGTACCAGTGATCCCCCTCAGGTCCCCCAGGACGACCGCCATCCTCTCCGCCGTGCAGCCTCCCACGATGTTCACCTTGACTCATGAAAATGGCGTAATCGTGATCGAGGCGGAATGTGGGACCAAGCAGTTCAATCAGATAAGGAAGAATCTTCGGATGGTCAATCAATCTCCTAAACGGCGCACCCCAGCGCGTCGGATGTCCAGAGCGATCTCCCTGATCAATGATGCTGTTCAGTTCATCAACTTCCTCACCCGTCAGGACATCTCTGATAACCAGATAGCCCTCAAGATCAACAAGAAATTTTTCTTCATCTGTCATACCTAAAGTCCTTTCCTATGATTAATCCAAGTTGTCATCTATAAACCACGTTGCTCCGCCCTCAGGTCCCCCTGACAAGGGGGATTTAGGGGGTTACGTATCAAGTCCCTCTGACAAGAGGGATTTAGGGGGTTGCATATCAAGTCCCCCTGACAAGAGGGATTTAGGGGGTTACGTATCCAGTCCTCCTGACAAGAGGGATTTAGGGGGTTGCATATCAAGTCCCCCTGACAAGAGGGATTTAGGGGGTTACGTATCCAGTCCTCCTGACAAGAGGGATTTAGGGGGTTCGTATCAAGTCCCCCTGACAAGGGGGATTTAGGGGGTTACGTATCAAGTCCCCCTGACAAGGGGGATTTAGGGGGTTGCATATCCAGTCCCCCTGACAAGAGGGATTTAGGGGGTTGCATATCAAGTCCTCCTGACAAGAGGGATTTAGGGGGTTGTGGGTATCAAGTCCCCCTGACAAGGAAGATTTAGGGGGGTTGTGGGTATCAAGTCCCCCTGACAAGGGGGATTTAGGGGGTTGCATATCAAGTCCCCCTGACAAGAGGGATTTAGGGGGTTGCCTATGCACTGGGAATACCTACTGCAAATCCTGCAATTGAGTAATAGGTCCCGTATCCCCAAAACCCAATTCAATTGCGCGCTCCATCATCTTTTGGCGACGAGGCCCCGCCGTCGAAATCAGGCGGTCACTGTAAAACCGCCCCCATCCCCTCGTTTCACCCGCGAGAAAGGTCATAAGCCAATCAAAATGTTCCTGATTCTTCTCAGGCGTTGTGTTCGGAACACAGTTGATATGGAGGGCGCGTCTGCCGTAGTTGTCACTCAGGGCGGCGTGATACGTCTTATGATTCATAAAAAGCACATCCCCCGGCTCATTGCAGAGCGGATAGCGTCCCGGCATTTCATCAGGAAGCCCACCCAGTTCATCTCTCATCTGGTTTATCGCTTCCCCAAATTCCTTGAAATGGCTGCCCGGAATAACAGTCAAACAGCCATCCTCAGGACCGAGCGGATCAAGATAGATCGCCGCCCGCATACTAAAGTAACCCTCCGGCGCGTAGGCATCGTGATGCCACCGAGTCCCGCCCGTATGGATAATCCCTTCACTGAGCGTCAAGATAAAGTCCGCGCCCATCACGCCCTCAAAAATGTCCACAATCTTCTCATGATCCAATAGCGGATAAAGCACCTCCGGGTGGTAGTCGAAGAACGGCACAATCTGCTGCCGTTTCTCCCCCGGTTTTGGTGGAGGCGCTCCCTTCCGTGCCACCCGCATCCCCTCATCAAAGGCATCAGAAATTACCGCGACCTCCTCCGGTGATAGCAAGCCCTTGTACTGAATAAACCCGAACCGCTGAAAATACTTAATATCTTCCTGATCCATAATTTCTGCTCCCCTTCCAGCTTCCTAAGTTCTATTGAGGTTCGACATATTCCACTGATTTTGATAGCCGTTGAGACAATTACGGATTTCTGTAGGGGTAACCCTTGTGGTTACCCGCCTCGACTCATACCTCCGAATCAACCCGGTGCCGATTAACGAAATCCCAATCCAATTCCAACCCCAACCCCGGTTTCTCAGTCATCACAATCCGCCCATCCTCCACCCGAAACGTTGGATCATACAGCTTCGACCAGATTTGGAACGGTTCACAACTCGGACACGCAGGCACCATCAACCCATTCGGCACCGCGGCGACGAAGTGACAGTTGACATCCGGGAACTGAGCGCCATGCGGTGCAATAGGCAGATGATACGCCGCACAGAGTGCAGCAATTCGCATCAATCCCGTATAACCACCGCCAATCAGAATGTCCGTCTGTACCAGTTGGAGCGCACCCTCATTGATAAGCCTTCTTATCCCATACAGAGTCCCCTCACCCTCCGCACCTGCCACGATAGCACCCGTCGCTTCCTGCACCATTCGCATATAGAACGGTTCATCATCGTGTCGAACCGGCTCCTCTATCCAATACAGTTTATACGGCTCAAGCTGCCGAACCGTCTCAACCGCCACCTCACCACTCCACGCACGGGACACATCTATCATCAGTTTCTTATCGGGTCCGAGGGCATCCCGTGAGAGACGCACCTTATCGATAACCTCTTGGGGCGTGCAACTGTTAAAATGAAGTTTAATCGCATCATAACCCAGATCGGCGTGCTCCGTGACCTCCGCAGCAACCTCCTCCGGCGACTGATCCATATAACCGATACCATCAGCATAAGCCGCAACCACATCCGCGTAACCGCCCAACAATCGCCACACCGGCTGCCCACACGCCTTCCCATAAAGATCCCATAGCGCAATATCTAACGCACCGATCGACGACATCGCAGCGCGTCCCGGTCCCCGATACCGCCACGCCGACTCATACATCTCCTCCCAGAGTCGGGCAATCTGTCGCGGATCCTGACCGACGAGAACAGGAGCAAGATCCCGAGCAATCAGCTGCGGATTCCCGCCACGACCGATCCCGGTCAAACCTTCATCGGTGTGCACAAGCACATTAATCCAGTCTCTCATCACCCCTGTCTCAGCAGGTCCGAACGGGTGTTTCAGGACGATAGTTTCTACATCTGTAATACGCACCGCTATCACCTCCACGCTTCATGAATATCTGTTGAGCAACGCCCTTCAGGGGTGCCTTCGATTATAAACATATCCGAATCCAGGTCAAGCAAAAAATAGAAAATCGCTAAGCCCTGTCGGCATTTATGCCAGTACTCCCTATACCAGCCTCGTGTAGAACGATTTTCCGATACCTCCCAAGTCCCCCTGACAAGGGGGATTTAGGGGGTTAGTTCGATTGGTATGGGGCAACCCTCGTGGTTGCCCGTGTCTGGCTTGGGGTTACCCTGAAGCCTTTGCGATCGGAGAACGGTTAATCGTATAAATACCCAACGCAACCAAAGCCGCCCCAATCGTAAGCCCAACCGTAATCGGTTCACCAATCAGCAGATTGCTCAGTAAAATACCCCAGAGCGGTGTCGTAAAAAAGAATACAGACAATCTGCTGGGCGGATAATCCTTTAGCAGAAGCGTCCATGCGACAAAACAGAATCCCGCAATCCCGGCACCCTGGTACAGAATTGCAAACATCGCAGGAATGGAGAAGCCAAATCCTGCCCTACCTTCAAAAATTGCGCTCAGGATAAAAAAGGCGGGAACCCCGATGACCATCTGTGACACCAATACACAGTAGGTATTGATATTCTGAATGAGTCGATTCGTAACCACAATAAGGAGTCCGAGCAGAAACCCGCCCAGCAGCGTCAGCAGGTCACCAACCAGAAATTCCCGTGTACCACCCACGAAGTTGTCCCGAAACACGAAACAGATTCCACCGAAGGCGAAAGCCAATCCAAGCGCTTTCCGCCGTGTCATATAGTCGCCCGGAACAACGAAGTGTGCAATAAGCGCAACAAAGAGCGGGTAAGTATTCGTCATGACGGCCGTTCTGCCCGCACGCGTAAAGTCCGCCCCCACATTGAGCGCAGTGATCTGCGTTATAAATAAGATAGCACACAGAAAGAGTCGCAGATATTCATGCCGCTGTGGCTTGATCGATATGCCGTTAGCCGATGCCCATCCCGCAATAAGGGCAAGCCCTATCGTAAAACGGAGCCCCGCCGAGGCGAATGGCGAAAATTCTTCGAGCCCAATCTTGAGCGAGACGGCGTTACCGCCCCAAAGCATCGCCAGAAAAAGGACAAAGAAAATAACTCGAGGTGGGATAATACTGTGGCTAGTTTGATAAACTGTTTTGGTAACCATTAAGTCCAGGTGGGGTGAATCGGAAAGTAGGTAGAATCGAAATCGTAGGTGGGTCAGTCTGTCGCTTCTACATCGTTCAACGGTTCATTGGCACATTAATCCACGAATCAATGGACCAATGTACCCATGAACCAACTTACGCACTGTACATCACGTTCCACGCATCAATATTGACGCCGATGCCAATCATCTTCCCACAGGTTAAACGATCCCTCACGATACGGGTGTTCCGCAATCAGATCTTCGTTCAACGTCATACCGAGACCCGGACCGCTCGGCAAACTGAAATAGCCATCAACCACCTCAGGACAGCCAGTTGCCGCCTCCTTGACCCACGCCTCCGAGAAATCATTAAAATGCTCCTGAATCTTAAAGTTCGGCGTACAAGCGGAAAAGTGCAGCGAAGTCGCAGTAGACACAGGACCGCCGACATTGTGCGGTGCGACCAGCATATAACACATATCCCCAATGGCCGCGATCTTCTTCGCCTCCAGTAGCCCGCCCGTCTGCGTGATGTCAGGTTGGAGAATATCCGCCGCTTGGAGATTAATCAGTTCACGGTACTCAAACTTATTGTGGAGCCGTTCACCGGTGGCGACCGGGATATTGATGCTGTCCGATGCCTTTGCCAATGCCGCAAGATTATCGGGTGGAACCGGCTCCTCCACCCAACTCGGTTCAAACGGTTCCAATTCCCGCGCTATCTGAATCGCCATCGCGGGGCTAAAGCGCCCGTGCATCTCAATCAAGATCTCTACGTCCGGTCCCACCGAGTCACGCACCGCCTCAACCAACGAAACAGACCTCAATCTCTCCTCATAAGACAATTCATAAAAACCCGCACCGAAGGGATCAAATTTGAGCGCCTTATAATTCTTCTCAAGCACCTGTTTGGCGGCGGTATGAAATTCTTCAGGACTCCGTTCAACCTTATACCAACCGTTGGCGTACGCCTTCATCTTATCCCGACATGCGCCCCCAAGTAATTTATAAACCGGTTGATCCAACGCCTTTCCAATGATATCCCAACACGCGATCTCCACCACGCTAATCCCTGTTGCCGCAATCTCCCCGCAACGTCCATAATCGTTACGGAACATCCGCAGATAGAGATCCTCGGTGTTGAACGGATCGCTACCGAGAACATGCCGTTTCTTCGCACCGTCGAGGTATGCGAGCAGCGCGTCCGTGCGGTTGTTCATCCGCACCTCACTGACACCGGTCAACCCTTCATCAGTTTCCACCTTGACAAAAGTCAGGTTGCGCCAACTCGTGCCCATGACCAATGTCTTAACATCAGTAATTTTCAATGTGTCTCTCCTTGCTATCTTAACTTCCGTATATTATCTTGGTCCCAAGATTCAATCCTTTTATCGTGTATCAGAGAAATAGGTAGAAATTTACCACCCCCTCCCTTAACAAACGGAGATTTAGGGGTTATGTGTGAAGTTCCCCTGACAAGGGGGATTTAGGGGGTTACGTCCCAAACTCCCCTGACAGGGAGGATTTCGGGGGCATATATATCAAGTCCCCCTGACAAGTGGTACATCCCGATTTATCGGGGGCGGGATTTAGGGGGTTATCCGTGCATCGGGAGTGTCTGAGCAATTCTAAAATCTACCAAAATTACAGCCGAATCCCCGCTATTATACTTCATTCTAACGGCACTGTGTAACAAATATTACCATTCAATAGGAATCACTCATGCGGAATAATCCGACGCTTCAACTCCGCCATATTGAAACGATCACTCTCCAAGAAATCGAAGTACTCTGCCTCCTCCTCAACCACCGCCTCCGCCCGCTTCACCACATCCGACGCAATGTTGATAGGAACCGAGACCAAACCGCTTTCATCGCCGTGCAGCAGATCGCCCGGTGAAATGGTCATACCACAGACCGATACCGTCACGTTGAAGTCGATGTACACACCATAACCGTGCGAGACAACCCAGCCAGTCGAAAAGACATGAAAATCCGGCGTGCGCCGACGGATAGCACTTCGATCGCGACCATTACCGTCCGTAACAAACCCCACGCAGCCCAGCTTCTGTGCAATCGTGCAGAACATATCCCCAAAAAAACAGCACCGTTTTCGATCATGTCCAACATGCTGGACAACAAGCACCGACGGCTTCGGTGCCAGATCAATCGCCTCCACCAGATCGTCAACACGCGAAGCCCTGGTATCACCGGGCGTGGTAGTATCTGCTGTAACTGTGATAGCGTAACCCACCATCGGTGCCCCAATTTCAGGCATCTGACAAATCAATTCATTGTTAGCATAACCCATAGTCGGGTCGCGCACCTCAAAGTGTTCAATTGCATTGGCGATTGTTGCGCTATCATACTGTCGCAGCCCTTCAATGAGCTGCGGTGATTGTATTTCGCTCATCAGGGATAAACCTCCCTTGGTTCATGTTAGGGTCCGCCGCCGCCTGGACATCACGGCCAATTCTACAGGAACTTCACAGGTGTCCCAAGCCTTTGATAGATGGGTCAATAAGCCTAAAATGGTGCGATATTAAGCACTGCCTTTTCTTCAGGCGTCAGCGCGGTTATCTGTTCCTCAGTCATGTCTCTGAAGTGCGTGTTCGGTGGAACACCAGCCTCAAGTCCCCAGATACGCCGCTCGGCTTCGGTCATCTCTGCGCGAACCTCCGGCGACACATAGCGGTAGGAATCATTAAACCCCTTAATCCACCACCGCTGGAAGTAAAAAATCAGGGCATATCGTGGGTTGTCGCTAGAGTTGATTCCCCCAGTATGCCATAGGCTCGAATCCCAGAGAAATACCGATCCCGCCGGTGCCTCAGCGATGATACCTCCCGGCGGCAGAGTTTCAGGCTCTTCAGGTGGGATTTCAAGGGACAGATGCGAGCCAGGCCAGATCATAGGACCACCTGTTTCCTCTGTAAAGTCGACCATCGCCCACACGGACTGAATTGCCATCGGATAGTGCACTCCACCAACAAAAGGCTTCACCGTAAAATCCGCCCAGTCAGCGTGCAGATTGCCTCCCAATCGCGTCGCATCCTTCTTGCCGGTCGGCATCGGGGTCCGTATTACTACATTATGTGCGAACATATCCTCGCCAAGCACACGACGGGCGACCTCAACCGGTGCTGGGTTGCGAAGCAGCATCCCGTAGAAATGCGGATGCTTGCCTTGGACGTTAAACGCATGTCGAAGGTTTTCATTTTGCAAGCCATATTTGCGACCAATTGCCTCTTCCGCGTCCAATGTCTCCTCAATCGCTTGAGTGGTCGCTTCAATCTCCGATGGCCGCATCACATTGTGCATAACAGTATAGCCGTCCTGTTCCAATTCGGTTACATGTCGTTCGACGTCAAAGGTTTTCATGACATTTCCCCTTTTTGGTGGTTCCAAAATGTTTTTGTAATAGGTGGATTTGGGCCATCTCCGTAACAGGATCTTAGCACTAGGACCTTTGGAAGCCTGTTTTGGGCAAGCGATTGAACTGACGACGCGGAGGCTACAGCTTTGCTCAAATTGTCCTTCAGTCTGTCCCATTCCCGTCTAGCGGACATCGCAGACCCGCGTAACCGCCCGGGCGTTGGCTATTATAGTGGATGCCCTCAAAAATTGTCAAGCCGTGACTCCCAATCCCAGAGACATTCAGTTTTCCGTTTTTAGACCGATGTCGGAATGACTCGAATCCGTAGGCGGGGCATCTGGTTTCCCCGCCGTAGCCTCGACCGGGAGATCGAGCGAAGGGAGAATTATCGTGAATTATCAAAATATGTAGACACTTTCGCTCCCCATGTTTGGTAGGCGCTGTTTCTAACTGCGCCTATGCAGTGCGGTTAGGAAACCTCGCCGGTACAGCGTGTCCAAGTAATTCTAAAGTTCACCATAAATTACCCTATCCAACCCAGTCACCCTGAGCGCAAGCGTGACACACAATGTGATTGATCTTATCGCCTTGACACATTCTTCGGATTTTGGCAGACTACCTCCGCTCGGAGCGGTCAAAACCGATCCCCCAACTCACGCCACTATGAAATTCATTTTATACTCCCTACCTTCCAAAATGAACGCCTTCCAACACGCTCCTCGCCAGAAATGCAAAAAGCCGCGGTCAGGGAACTGATTGACGAAATCATTGTCCACCCAACAGCGGCTTTGGAGATGCAATGTCGCTTTTCAAACTCATAATAGCGCTACGGGGAATCGAACCCCGGTTTGATGGCTGAGAACCACCCGTCCTAACCCCTAGACGATAGCGCCATAAATGGCTGCCGGGGAAGGACTCGAACCCTCGTAACATGGGCCAGAACCATGCGTCCTACCATTAGACGACCCGGCAAAACCAGATGATAAAATTATAACAACATATCCTCTGTCTGTCAAGGATTTTATCGGGACTTTTTTGTTTGACGGATAGGACTGGCTGTGCTATTATGCTTGCCATATCAAGGAGGAACACGCTACATGGCTGACAGAAGAAAAGTCCTTGTTACAGGGGCGTCAGGATACATCGCAAGCAGAATGTTACCTGCTTTTCGTGAGCGGTATGAGTTGGTGCTGCTTGATGTCAAGACGACCAATCGAGGGGGCGAGACCGTCGAAGGGATTCAAATCGCAGACTTGACCGATCCCGACCGAGAAAAATACCGTGACTATTTCAAAGGTGTTGATGCTGTCGTTCACTGTGCGTTTAGGGGCGGTAGCTTCGAGAATGAGCTATCGAACGTCCAGATGGCGTATAACCTCTATCAGATTTGTCTTGAAGAGGGGGTACGCCGAGCGGTCGTTTGTAGTTCCAATCATGCAGCGGATTACTATGAAAACCTCATCTGGGGAGATAAATGGGATGTGGTAACGCCCGACATGCGTCCGTTATCTGACAACTTCTACGGCTGGGCGAAAGAGACCTATGAACATCTCGGTTTTGTATTTGCAACGGGCCACGTTGATGAGAAGAAGCTGGAAAACGTGCAAGTACGAATCGGGGCGCCGCGTGAGACAATTCTTGACGCCGCAGATCCCAAGGACTTGAAGTATATCCATCGGGAACTTGGTGCCTATCTGAGTGCACAGGATCAGACACAACTGTTCATCAAAAGTATTGAGACGCCAGACATCGCAGATCAAAATGGGATTCCATTTCAGATCTTCTATGGGATCAGCGACAATTCGCATAGCTTCTGGAGCATTGTGAACGCGCGCAAAGTGATTGACTATCAACCTGAAGACAATAGCGCGCTTAGATTTGCTGAACGGCTTGCTGAGTTAACGAAGGTCGCGAGAGATGGCGGATAAAGACGGAGACAAAGTTAATTCTCAGTTATTGAGAAGATAGGGGATGAAGTTGACAAGATACACAATCTGTTTTTCCTGCTTAGTACTTATTGGATTGTGGTTTGCTGCGCCGACATTGGAGGAAGCAATTAGCTTACAGCAGGCCGTGCAATCAGTCGCACCAACCCTCACCCGCGTTGAACCAAACCGCGACATGGTGGTTGGTGGAGCGACCGTTAAGATAATCGGAGAAAACTTTCAGGACGGAGCGACCATTACAATTGGCGGTAAAGCGGCATCTAACGTGATTTTCGTATCACCAACCGAGCTGACAGTTGAAGTGCCAGCGGGAGTTGCAGGCAGCGCCGATGTAGTTGTGACTAACCCTGACGGCAAATCGGATACACTTACCGATGGTTTCACATATACTGAGCCACCGCCGCCAACTCTCACCCGCCTTGAACCGGACAACGATGTTGTAGCCGGTGGGGCAACCGTTAAGATAATCGGAGAAAACTTTCAGGCTGGATCAACTGTTACCATTGGTGGGAATACGGTGTCTAACATGATTTTCGTATTACCAACCGAGTTGACGGTTGTAGTGCCAGCGGGTACTGCGGGAAATGCCGATGTGGTTGTGACCAATCCCGACGGTAAATCGGATACACTTGCCGATGGTTTCACATATATCGAGGCACCCCAGTTCCTTCCCCATGATGTCAACCAAGATGGGGAGGTCAATATCTTAGATCTAGTTGCTGTTGCTAGCCAGTTCAATACAGTTGGTGAAGGGCTGCCGGAGGATGTCAATGGAGATGGTACGGTCAACATCTTAGATCTAGTTGCTATTGCCCATCACTTTGGCGAGGGAGCTGCACAGGGTGGTCCGTCACTGACTTCTCTCCTCACACCTGCAAGGTTTGTTGAGGGATGGACACCACGTCAGTTCGCGCTGGATCTGCAAGCCAATCGCCGTTTGCGTGCCGCACTGGCTGAATTGGAGGCTCAAGCTGACATTAATCCCGATGTCCGTTTCGTTGCTAATTTGCTGCATCGGTGGTTGATTGATGCTGGAACAATTCCCAATGAAACACGATTATATCCCAATTTCCCGAATCCGTTCAACCCGGAGACGTGGATTCCTTACCAACTCGCCGAAGCAGCTGAGGTTCATATTTCGATTTATGACGCGAAAGGACAACCCGTCAGGGAACTTCCGATTGGATTTCGGACGGCAGGTCTCTATACCAGCAGATCGGAAGCCGTATACTGGAACGGCCGAAATGATATCGGTGAGATTGTGACAAGCGGTGTCTATTTCTACACCCTCCGCGCAGGCGATTTTTCAAACACGCGAAAGATGCTAATCTTGAAATAAGTGTGTTTGATGTGTGAAGCATGAAACGTAAATTGGGGCATTGGTGTGCTGATTCATTGGGTTGATGGAGCAATTCTGCAGGGCATTGATTGAAAGGGGGGAATATGTTAGACCCTACAAGAGAAGTAAGGCAGTTAAAGGCGGGAATGTTCAAAGTCTGGACTGTTTGGATCGCGATGTTCTTGACTCTCGTTTTGTCGCTGATATTTGTATTTCTGTTGGGCAGAAACGTTGAGTCAATGTATCATCTGCCAACTATTAGGAAAATGACACTGATTCTGTACGGTGTGGCGATCGTTGGACTAGTCTTAGCTTATGTCATACGGAAGTATATGCTACGTAGGGCGTCTTCTAAACCACTCCCTGAAGAGACGGGGAACCCATCCGGTCAGATTTCGCCATACATTGCCAGATATAAACCCGCTGTGGTTGTCTCCCTTGCCATCGCGGAGAGCGTTGCGGCTTTCGGATTAACAATCTTTTTTATGAACGGCAACATGAGCACATTTCTGATATTCCTTGCAATTTCACTTGTCGGACTCTTTCTGTTTCGCCCGAAATTTGAGGAAGTGGAGAAGTTGGTTGTTTCCATTAAGCAGAATTCTGATATATGAATTGCCGGAAGTTTTTCGGTTCATCTGTTTATGATTTGATCTCTATTCCTCACGTAGGACCCACCGGAGAGTTTCGGCATCCACGTTCGCACCGCTCATAACCATCACAACGTTCTGATCCGCAAGTTCCGCCTTCAGCTTGCGAGCAGCGGCAATTGGTGCTGCAGCAGCCCCCTCAACGAGGTTGTGTGTATACCGCAACGCCATCCGAATCGCCTCTCGAATCTCCTCCTCGCTTACCAGTAGAATCCGGTTAATTCCACCTTTGAGAATCGAAAATGGCAAATCAAATGTTACACGGGTTGCCAAGCCGTCGGCGACGGTATTAGCTGAATCCGTCTCGATCTTCTGTCCTGCCTTCCATGAGCGATAGACCGATGGCGCGTTCTCCGCTTGCACACCGATAACGTTTACATTTGGATTAATCGCTCGCGCCACCGTGATTACACCACATGCGCCGCTCCCCGCCCCAATCGCCACAATAATCGTATCCACCTCCGGTAGATCTTCAAAAATCTCAAGGGAATATGTCCCGACGCCGTGGAATAGCGGCGGTTCGTTGGCGGGATGCACATAACGGAGACCGCGCTCGGTTTGCAGTTTTTCACATAACTCGCGCGACTCATCAAAATCGACGCCGTGCTCAATTAGTTCTGCACCGAAAGCGCGCATCGCACTGTTCTTTTCCGGATTGTTGCCGTGTGGGACAACGATCGTTGCATGAACACCGAACTGTTTTGCTGCATACGCAATAGATCCGCCATGATTTCCCCGTGTTGCGGTTATCACACCCTGCTCCCGCTGATCTGCCGGAAGTTGACTCATAAAATTCAAACCACCACGCACCTTAAAACTTCCTGTCGGTTGATGATTTTCGTGCTTGATGTAAGTCCGAAAGCCAAAGAGTTCTGACAATTCCGGGTAGTGGATTAACGGCGTCGGTTTCAGATACTGATAGACAATGCGGCGTGCAGCCAAAACGCCTTGAAACGTAACGGGGTTCAAATATTTCTCTCCTTTGAAATCAGCGTGGGTGATCTAGTGCAGGTACTTAAATATTTTGGGCAGGCTTTCTATAAGTCGATTTTGGTAGATCCGTCGAATGCTAAAAGGGGTTTTAGAGATCTATCTGTGATGAACTGCCAATGTTCAACTGCTGGAAACTTCCATGCACCCGTGCATCGGGCCCAATGAGCGATCTGCTGATCAACGCGTTTTGTATCTCCGCATTCGAGTGGATGATTGAATCTTTAACAATCGCATTTACAATCCGAGTTCCGCTCCCAATCGAGGCAAAAGGACCGATAATAGCGTCCTCAACGACCGCGCCGTCCCCAATAAAGACAGGCGGGATAATCAGGCTATTAGCAAAGCTATGAATTTGTGCTGCCCGTTTCTGTAAAATTGAACGATTGGCGTCCAACAGTTGGTCTGGCATTCCACAATGCAACGAATCAACGAACTCGACCTTCATCTGTTCCCCATATTCTAACATCAACTGCAACCCATCTGTCAACTGATATTCGTTATGGGTACGGAGGTCCTTTTCAATAATTTCGTCCAGACAGTGAAACAACAGTTGGCTATTCTGGATGTAATACACACCTTCAATCACAAGGTTTGTCGGCGGATTTTCGGGTTTCTCGATGAGGTGTGTAATAAACTTCCCCTCTGTCTCGACAATACCACACGCCTGTGGGTTTTCGACCGATTTCACTCCGATAACCGTGTGAGAATTCTGGAGAATCTTCTGATAACCGCATTCAAAGATTTTATCGCCCAGTAGAATAAGAACAGGTTCTCCGTTATCGTGTGCTTTCGCCAACGAAATGGCATGGCCAAGCCCCTTCTGTTCATTTTGCCAGAGAAAGGTCGCTGGTAGATTATAGTGATGGTCAATATACTCGCGAATCTGTTCTCCTTTGTCTCCAACGATGAAGATTAGTTCGGAGAGATCAGGGATTTGGAGGAGGAGTTCGAGGAGATAGTCAAGGACAGGGCGTCCCGCAACATGTAGGAGTGCCTTAGGAGAAACGAAAGTGTGGGGTCTGAGTCGTGTGCCGTCCCCTGCTATAGGAATAATGACTTTCATTCGGATCTCTTCCTTTGGTGACTTGGCTGCCTTTCTGTTCAAAACGGAACCCCAGCTGCGAGAGTCCCAAATCAGACAGAGTGGCTGCTACAATCTGCTGTCTTTCCGTAGGAACATAAAACAGAAAGCAGCCGCCACCACCCGCTCCCAGAAGCTTACCTCCCAGCGCGCCTGCAGCGATAGCACGTTCATAGATGGTGTCCAGCACCGGGTTTGAAATGCTATCGCAGAGGGAGCGTTTCAGTTGCCAAGCGCAATCTAACAAATGGCCGATCTCGTAGGGGCAATTTTCATGGTTATTCTTTACAAGGACATCGTAAAATGCTGGCACAAGTCCCTTGATTTGCAGCAGGGCTTGCGGACTCGCAGAACGCTTTTGTTCGTGCAGGATGGCCTCGGCGCGGCGTTGAATCCCTGTGTAGAATAGGGTGAAGTTCTCTTGCAAACATGCCATCGTTTTGGGGGCAACTGAAATTTCTTGCGTGTCGACACTTTCATCTCTGTTAAACTGAATCCGCCTCAATCCTCCGTAAGCGGCGATATATTGATCTTGCTTACCGATAGGTTGACCCAAGTGGTCTATCTCAATCTCACACGCCTGCTGCGCAAGAGTTTCCGTAGGCCTCTCGATTCCTCGATAAGCGTAGAGGGCATTGAGCAGTCCAACGGTTAATGCACTAGATGATCCCAACCCACAACCGCGTGAGGGGATATCGGAGGTCACTGTGATGGATACGCCGTCCCGATTATATCGGGATTTTCGCACCGCCTCTCGAATCAAAGGGTGCTGAATGCAGTCAAGATCAGAAACCGTTTCGTGGTGGTCTGGGGTGTTGATAGCAATCTGGGAGTCTTGTCGCCCTGTAATACGAACAAAGATGTATTTGTCGATAGCGGTACTGATGACCTCGCCCCCATGTTCTCGATAAAAGTTGGAGATGTCGGTTCCGCCTCCAACAAAACTGATTCGTATTGGTGTGCGCGAAATAATCATGAGTTTTCTCCTGCAGATTTAGGAAAGATCGCTGGCAGCGAACGGCAATATGGAACGGTTCGCGCTAAACCGGCTTGAAGAGAAGTCTTAGGTATCCAGCCCAAATCCCTCTGAATTTTCTCAGGACTGAGGGCGATTCGATGAATTTCGCCAAGCCTTGGCTTAGCATACATCGGAAACATTTCAAAAATCTGCTTGTGCTCCGTAACAGAACCGATAGTCTTCTTCAGTCTGCAAAACAGCTCGTTGAGACTAGTTTCTGTCCCGCTACTCACATGGTAAATCTCTCGGTCTCCGCCTATTAGCGCGAGCAAATTTGCCTCAACCGCATCTGAGATAAAGAGGTAGTCACGTGTTGAGCTGCCATCCCCAAAGATGGTTGGCGGGCTACCCTTGAGCATTGATTCTGCGAAAATGGCGACCACCCCCGCACCCCCGTGTGGATGCTGACGGGAACCGTAGATATTGGCGTAACGCAGGACAGTGTAGTTGAGATCCGCATTGGCAGATGTAAGAAACAGATAGTGCTCCACAGTGTGCTTACTGACCCCGTAGGGAGAGATGGGGGCAATGGGGTGACCTTCGTCGACAGGGAGGTAGATGGGTTCGCCATAAACAGTACCGCCGCTGGAAGCGTAAATCACCTTTTTCACGCTGTGTTCGATACAACACTGAATGAGACGGATTGAGCCGATGATATTATGTTGTGCATCAAAAACCGGATCTGCGTTGGATCGACGGACATCATTTTGCGCTGCATGGTGGTTGACAATATCGGGCTTCTCTCGCTGAAAGATTTCGTCGAGTGATGAATCTAGGAGGGATGCTTCGTAAAATTTTACGCACGGGTTGAGGTTGTGCCGATATCCGGTTGCCAAGTTGTCAACAACGACCACCTCGTGTCCGTGTTGAAGCAACCTGTCCACCAGATGCGAACCGATGAAACCTGCGCCGCCCGTCACTAAAATTTTCATGCGCCCCTCCTTATCACCTGTCCAGTTTGATGATACATCGCCCTGTGAGCTCCCCAGTCATTGAAACCGAGTTTTTTTCTTGAAAACTCGGTTTCTTTCTTTCATGCTCCTGTAGTGTTACTTCTATACAACTATTTAAACAGATTCTTAGCTTGCGTCTAGTTCGATGATACACCGTCCTGTTAGCTGCCCATTCCGCATCTGTTCTACCACTGTATTGATCTCGTCAAGTGAGGCGGAATCGGTTATCAGTTCTTTGAGTTTCAGTTTCCCTGCGTTGACCAGTTTGATATAGCGTGGGATTTGATGGTGGGGACGGCTCTCGGTAATCACCTGAAACCCCATAACGGTTCGCCCAAAGTGCAGCGGCTCTGGATTCAACGATACGTTATACCCCGCTTTCGGACCGGAAATCAACATTGTCACACCGTCGGTGCGTGTCAGTTGGTATGCCATTTCAAGTAACTCAACATTTCCCGTGCTGTCGATGACGACATCGGCTAAGGCGTCTCCAACGATCCGAGGAATCTCACGAGTCAGATCACACCCTTTGGCATTGATGCAATGGGTGGCACCGAGTTGACGGGCGAGATGAAGTTTCTCATCGGACAGATCGACTGCGACGATGGGGTGAGCAGAGACTAAGGCAGCACCTTGAATCAGATTCAGCCCAACGCCTCCGGCACCAAGAATCACCACGGAACTCCCCGGCTCAATTCCCGCTTTGCCGATGGCACCGAGTCCGGTGAGAGTTGCACACCCGAACAGGGGTGCGAGGCTCAAGTCGAAATCTGGGGGGATAGGGACCAACCGGTTCTCCGAGACAACAGCGTACTCATTAAAGGTGGTAACCCAGCCAGCGTTGAGGGGTTTCCCTTGCCACTGGTAGCTGGGCGTTTCAGATTCGATCCCCGCCCCGAATCCACAATGTAAGACGACGCAGTCCCCCTGCACCACCGTTCTCACGCCGGGACCTACCGCCTTAACCGTTCCTGACCCCTCATGTCCGAGCAGATGGGGTAAATATGGGTCTTTCCCCCGCTTCCCATCAATCATAGCGACCTGTGAACCGCACACGCTGGTGTAATGGACTTTAACTAACACTTGGCCTGGAGCGAGGTCTGGTGGCAGTTGAACTGAGTCTATGACTAACGGTTTTCCCTGCTCCGCGAGAATCGCAGCTTTCATCTTCATGTAGTTACGCCTCCTGATCGCTTTCTGCTGTCATGGGAGTGTCGATGAAACGAGAGTTCAGAGCGGATAACCGAAAATCCCATACGGGTATAGAGTCCAATCGCTTCAAGATTCTTGGCTTGAGTGCCGACTTGGATCTCTGAGGTTTTTCCTTGATAATATCGAATTGCCTCCGCGACAAGCCCCTTACCGATCCCCTTGCCGTGGAACGCCGGATCAACCGCAATCAATTCAATCTCCCCGACCCCTTCCGTATCTCCTTTTGATCGGAGCAGCGCGAACCCAACGAGGCGATTCTCGCTTTCGGCGACGTAGATTGCCTCAGCGCGTCCTTTGAAACCGTTACGCACCCATTCACGCCGCGAATGACGGGCGCGGGATTTGGGGATCTGTGGATCGACCCGTAAGCGGAACGATTGAAAGGCACGGTAGCCAATTGATGCAACCGTCTCCATTTCGTCCGGCTGTGCGAGTCGGACATGGAAATCGGATCCACCGTCCCTGGTCTCTCGGTTCCGAGAGCAGGCGGAATGGACAAATGGAATCTCACCGTCGGTCTTTCGACCAAAGGTCAGAAACGATTCAATGATTCGGAAACCTACCACTTCGATCGCATGGAGTGCTGCTAACGCGTCTTCAGGGAGGCGAACCGACAAAAAACGAATGCCGTGATTTTCCGCATCCGCAATACACGCTTTCAGAACGCTATCAAGTCGATGGCACTGTTCAGCGTACTCTCCCTCCGCCCACACGCCCCCAACTGAACCTGACGGACACCCAAGCACTTGGCTATCCCACGGCAAAGGTCGCCAGCCCGCCGCCGCTTGTAACTGATTCTCGTGACACAGCCACCACGCACGGGTGTTTGAATCAACCGCATAATCGAATGCCGAACACAACGCCTCCGGATTATCTGTTATACAAGCCGCGAGACACTCGTGATTGACAAGTTCGACCATTTCTTTTGGAGATGCTTCATTGCTCGGTTGTGCCTTCAGGGGATTCTTCAAATCTTCTCCTTATTCTGCCTCAGCTCCGTTCAACGACGAGGTGTTTCATATTTTCAATAAGATCTGTATGACTCGTCAGGTTAGTGTCAAATTGGATTTCTAAGGGGGAGAGGAAATATTGAAAATGGGGACTGAGGAGAATGATTGCGTAATCCTCCTGTAGAAGGGACATAACCCTCTGTCCAATTACCCCTCTTTGTGCCACCTCCGTTGTTTTATCCAATTGGGAGAGCAGTTCATCCACCTCGGAATTGGCATAGCCGAAGGAATTGTGCTGTCCTTGAGAGTGAAAATATTGGGGCAATCGGCTGTAGTGATTGCCGAAGAAAATTCGGCTTAAAAGGCCGTCTGCCTCCTTCCACATGTTATGCGGTGAATCTTCTTCAAGGAAGGTAGGGTTTATCGCAGACGCACCAACTGATTTTCCGACTATATTAGCCAGATAGGGAGCCTCTGGAGACTCTCTGGAACAAGTTATTTTCAAGTCAAGTGGCGAGTGAGATGTCCCTTTCATTGCCTTTTCATCAAATAGCTGCTCGCTATGGAGATAGCGATTAATCGCCCGATAATTGATTGCTTCCTTCAGACGGCGGCAGTTACTCTTATTTTTGAACAAACCCTGACAACGGTTGAGGAGTAGTAGGTAGTAGGCTTCTCCAAAAAAGGGTGCCTG
Source organism: Candidatus Poribacteria bacterium (assembly GCA_965204355.1). Taxonomy (GTDB): domain Bacteria; phylum Poribacteria; class WGA-4E; order WGA-4E; family PCPOR2b; genus PCPOR2b. The sequence goes on along the minus strand of OZ241983.1, from coordinate 2,762,319 downwards.
CTGCAGCGGTAGGTCATGTGAAGTCTGATACAGAAGCTGTAACGCATCGAGGTGTATGAAATCAATCTTCTGGTTTAGGAGAGCTTGGATTGCACGGGCAGCATGCTTGAAGCGTCTGATATTAATCCAATCAATTCCGCCCGTATCTTCTTGGTAGTAATCTGGATTACGAACAAGTCGGAAAGTCATAGCTTTCGGATTGAAACTCTTCTTCAAGCGATAGGCACCGGAGGTCACACGATACGGTTGGCGCGAATGGGACGGACGGATCGGGAGACTCGCGAGGCGTTGCAGAAATATCGATTCCGCTTTTGTCAACCGGATGTAGAGTCGGTTATTGTCATCAGTTTTTATTTCCTCAATCAGCGATGCGAGCCGGCTCTCCGAAATTGTCTGGATAACGTCTTTTCGTTTAATCGGCTTTCCATCGCTCCAGTGTAGATCAGCTCTCAAGGTAATTTTCCATTCTGAAAAATCAGTCGCCGGTTCGATTGCCGTTGCAAGCCTCCATTCAATTTCTCCACTTCGATGGATCCAAAAAAGGGAGTCGTAACAGAGTCGATCCAAAGAAAACTGTAGTGTTGATGGAAGGGAATCTGCAGCCCCATTGGTGGAGCGGACAAACTCCCCGATAGAGAGCTCCCCAACCAGTGGCTGCTTGTTAGAACACCTCATGCAGAGGATGCCGGTGTAAGGGGAGGGGCTCAAGTATTCTTGGAGCTGTCGGTGGATTTCCCCTTGATAGGTATCGCCTTGGTCAATGCTGGACAGCAAAAAACGGATCTGATTCGCGTTCAAAGATGGTGCGAGATGTTCCTTGAGTAGGTTGATCTCTCCCAAGCATTGAATCAGATATTGCGGCGAAATCCCGACACCTCGGGCGGTCTGTTTCTTGTTTGCTTCCGGATGTTGTTTCTGATAGTTGATAAGGTTGATAAGAGTGTCTATTTTGGACATTTTTGTGTGTAAATTTCCCTTCCCTTGTAAGTGTTAAGTGTTTAGGGGAAGGGACGATTACAGTGACTTAACCCTTCCCCCCTACGGTTGCTTTGTGGTGTGCCTTGATCAGTTCCGGCACAATCAGATCATATTCTTCCTCTTTCGGATTGGCTTCGGTAATTTTTCCCGTTTGATGGAGGGCATCAGCGCGGCAGTCAGAACATATCGGAAGATACCGACAGGAGAGGCATTTCTCGGAACGTTGATAGTGTTCCTTGAGAATAGTATCAATCCCACCAAACCCCGTGGCGATATGCCCCGCCTCGTATTTTGCGTCCCGGCCGATGAAGGTTGGACAGGTGTATAGCTTGCCTGAAGGCTCTAAGGTAAAGTTGCGTCCATCGTGCCGCTGCATCGCACACCATGTGGGCTGCGGAAGGAGATCCTCCAAAAGCCCCCGTTCCGCGGCATAGATAGAGAGTTTCGCAATCTCGATGAGGAGTTTTTTCTCCGCCACCATCTTCTGTCCTTCATCGGTGTACAGTTGAGAGGCAGCGATGATCTCGTTGTCGTTGGTCTCCATCACCGGCGAAAACTTTACGCGAACCCTTCTGTCTCCGTAACCTTCATCCGCTAAGGTGTCGATCAGTTCATAAGCGGCAGCCACACGCGACTCGTCGAGGACACAGAGGACATCGGTACGAATTAGCCCCGCATATTCGGCGAGGTTTTTCATGATTGTCCGGTATGTCCCTTTGCCGCTCTGAAACGGACGAGAGGCGTCGTGCGTACCCTGATTCCCATCAATTGTGATCTGTGCTTGGACAAATCCGAAGGGGCGCAGCGTTTCAACAACCTCCCGTGTCAACAACACGCCGCTGGTCACCATCCCGAAACGGAAGCGGATCCCCTTCTGCTCGCAGAACCACTTCAGTTCCTCCGCGGTTGAGACAATCGCCTTCAGGTTGGAGAGCGGCTCGCTGCCGTAGTAACTGATAAAGAGTCGTTCTGCTCCCACCTTCTCGCACCGCCCTTTGATAAACGCGATACATTCGTCCGAAAGATCTCCCTCCAAACGTCCGCCGTCGTGCGTGCCCTGCTGGTAGCAGTATCCGCACGCTAAGGGGCACCGCTGCAGGTTCGTCAGTAACGTGACGCTGATCTCTCCGCCTTTTTGGTCAGGGGATCGGTTGAGATATTCGAGAAACCGTTCTCCCTCTTTGATCTCCTTTGGAACGAGAAACCCCTGATCCCGAAGCGGTTCGATGATTGTGTGCCACCGATGCTCAGTCGGAACGTCTTTCGATAGGTTTTGTAGCACATCCCATTCCGCTTTGTCAATCTGAATCAACGCACGGGACAAGGTGTTGTACAGCAGATGTTGGTCTGTTTTTGGGTAATCATTCACAACGACAGTAAACTGAGATAACTTCATAGAACCTCCAATTGATGGTTGATACACGACGAGAAACCGAGTTTTTTTCGGAAAAACTCGGTTTCTGATTTGTTAATTTGTAGTGAACAACGATCGTTGTTCCTTACTATACTGTTTCGCCTGTCCTGATCTTATCAGGGAGCAGCCCGAGAATCGGGACTTTCTCACTTTCAGTTGAGGTCGTTGGGTTTCACGGTTCCCGTTCAACCCAACCTACGTTGAACCACTTCTTATTGTTTGCCGACTGCAGCTTTGAATGTTTGTCGGGTTAAGGTTGAGTAGAACTTACCGAATTCCCGACGGAGATCTATCGCTTCCGGGGAGGACGAGGGAACCTCTCCCACCGAAAGCCGTTTATGTTGCTCACCAAGTCGGGCGAGGAGTTCCGTCTGCTCTCGGTACGGTGATGGGAGATCTTCATGCTGGGGAAAAGGTTTGTCCGTATTGACAGCCAACACTCCCTCCCAGAGCCGCAGCAATGGATCATTCGGCGCGAGTTGCAGTCCCTTTTCCAACTCCGCTTTGGCGAGCGGTGTTTTCCTTCCGTATTCCCCACCTTTCTGTAGGTAGATCGCAGCGCGCAGCGCATAGGCGTACGGTTTGGACCGGAGATTGGGGATCAGTTCGTTCAAAGGAGTTGCCTCTATCTGTTCACGGGTGAAGTTAAGGATGTCCCGTTCCATCTTCTCCCGATTGTCTTTGATGTGGATGGAACTCCCCGGATGTTGTCGATACTCCGCCAACGGGAGGTTGATAGTCTCAACCTTAAACTCCTTTGCGATCCGAATCCACATCTCGTAATCTTGCGCTTTGATATCTCGATAGACACCCACCTCTTGGTGGACGAGGGAACGCACCATCACCCCCGCACAGGCGGAGATGCACCCCATCAGCATATTGAACAACCTTCTGGAATCCGGGCACCGGCGAGGCGAATAGGTACGGAGTCGTTTTCCCACTGCATCAATGTGATAGTAACCCGTTGCGACCAGACCGACCGCTGGGCAGGCTTGAAACACCTTGACGGAGCGAACGATTTTCTCCGGTAGGAGTCGATCATCGTCATCAAGGCGTTGAATATATTCCCCCCGTGCCAACCTCAACCCACGGTTCACGGCGGAGACCAATCCACTGTTTTTCTGGTACAGGTAGATGATTTTGGGTTTCTGAGGAGAGGAGGAATTTGCAAAAAGATAAGGCTTGAGTGCTAATTTTGTGCGAGTGCCTCCCTCCGAAGAACCGTCATCAATAACGAGGATTTCGATAAAGGGATAGGTCTGGGCGAGGACGCTTTCAATCGCCTCCCGTAGATAGTCTGGGCGGTTATGCGTTGGAATTATCACGGATACCAGTTCAGGAACCATTGGCTTTCTCCCTGAAGATATGGGACGGGAGCAAGGGAAGGTGAAGCGGGTTCAGGCCGTTCCTCACCCTCCCTAATGCTTCCAACCCACTGGGGTTGTCCCCCTCACACATCGATATCTTCTTCCCAATCAGTGTCCGTATCTGTATGGTAATTTACACCATACGTGCAGCAGAGGAGGGATACCCACGCGAATTGATCTTCGGCTTCTGTATCCGCCTCAACTGTCGAAGGGTTCATTGGAAACTCGGTATCTATCGGTTTGACGATTTGAACTGCCATGTTAATCTCCTTCGGCGATGGACGCCGGGTCGTTGTTACATAAGGGTTTATCGGCTAAAACCGATCTACTTGTAAATAATGTTTACATGTTTACACACTAAAGAATACTTAATCGTTTTTTGATGTGCAAATCTATTTTCGTTAGAGTTAAACTATTAGTTTAACTCCTCAAAAAATAAATTTGCGACTCATCTATCTCGTCTTGTATTCTTTAAGTATCGTTGATCGGAAATCGGTTCAATCTGCCGATTTCAGGCTTAATAACTCTTCAACTCTATGGGAGCCAAAAATGAATTCCTCCGTCCGCTCAAGAAAAAAAACTCGTTCCAACAATGGAAACGGGAATCAGTCTGATGCAGGACAGCGTTATACACGCTCGCTTATAAAAGGTGAGGTGACACGGCACACCTATTATGCTCGTGTGGACCTGCTTGAGAAACTTCGGGGATACGCCTACTGGGAGCGATACGGTATTTCGGAGTTGATAAACCAGATATTGGAGGAATTCTTTGAGGATAAGGAGGTCAAGCCCAAGCCGTGTGGGAAGCGATCGAGCTATAGGCGGTAGGGATGAGGTTGACTTTCAAACATTTATTCACGCAAGGAGATGCATATGGAAAGCTATAGAAATCTTGGCGGAAATTCCGGAGTCGAGGCTTATGAAATTGGACAGGATTTCATCAAAGTCCAGTTTTCTGATGGCTCAGTTTACATGTACACCAATAAAAGCGCAGGTGCTCCAAACATTGAACAGATGAAGCAATTAGCTATAAACGGTCAGGGGTTAAATTCATTCATCAGCACCACCGTTCGCGATAACTATGCTTGGAAAAAGCGTTAGTGTGCGGTGGCAGCAATTAAACTTCTATGAAAACTATGAAACTTTCGATCACTGTTCAACACTGTTCTTTCGGTATCAATTTAGGGTAATTTACTAAGAAAGTGAGGTTTTATGCGAGTACCTACAGGGAAGGTATTTCTGTTTTGCAGCATAGGAGTGGTGATATTTGCCCTGCTATTCCTATTTGATGGAGGTGGGGTATTCTCCCACAGTGGTCGCACCGACAGCAGCGGTGGACACTACAACCGCAAAACAGGGGGATACCATTACCACGGCACTCCCAAATCCTCCACGTCAACCTACTCCAGAACAACCCCCAGCAGCGGAACACAGAGTAGCGCGGTACAAAGTACTGAAATCGCAGAACTAGCGAGCGAGATGAAGAAATTGCGTGCTGCAGTAGAGGCGTTGGATGCTTCAGTGCAAAAGCTAGTCACCAGGGCAAGAGAGACTTCCGCAGACACTGCATCCACAGTTTACATCACCCGAACCGGAAAAAAGTACCATCGTGGCAGTTGTACCTATCTGAAGTATAGCAAGATTCCCATCTCATTGACCGATGCCAAGCGACAGTATTCTCCTTGCTCGGTCTGCGATCCGTAAAAGGAAAGATTAAAGAGGTATGATCATAAAAAAGTTTCTGAGCGTAAAACTCGCTACTTTGCTATTTTTAGCCGCAACTTATGACTTTGCGTATTCACATTCCGGACGCCCTGCCAGCGACGGCTGACACTACAATCGGTCAACTGGTGTGCGTCATTGACACGGTGGATCGGGCATTGAGTAAATATTCTACAGAAACTATCGTTGTCGTAATTGTAGGGGTTGCACTCGTTGCTGCGATACTCGAATCGTATTACAGAGAGAAAAGCGGAAAAGGTCGGCAGGGTTGTTGTTTACTTAATTCAAGATACCACGTGAATCCTACTAATGGTTTTGAATCGAACCGCTACTCTCTCGGTGGGTTCAGACTGCCAGAAATTGAAATTGAGAGAGAACGTGAAAAAGGTTGGCGAGGGCAGGTCACTTATTCTTTCAGTTTTTAACCGCTGAATCTAAGATAGGAGTTAATTCAAGTGAACGATCAATTTTCTAAGGAATCAAGAGTACTTCCAGAAGTTGCTTTTTATTATCCGAATCAGTACATTTTTAACCCAGATTGGGTTAAAAATCTAATCCTATTCTTTGATGGAATTGGAATGCTTATTCCTAATTACATGGAAGAACATTCTCGACTTGATGACCTTGCTATAATTACAGGTCTGAAAGAACATGGATTATTCCATGTTATTGAGCCGGAAGCTGCTGTAGATAAAGATGCAACTCGTGAACTTGTTCTAATGCTGAAAAATATTATAAATTCGGGTGCACTTGATAAGCTTAATAGGGAGACCAGTGCTTTTGGTTCTATTTCGAGATCGCGTCTAGGGTTTTATGGCGATCCAGAGTTAGCACAAACGATTTTTGAAGAACTGAGAAGTCATGGATTGGCTAAAGATACAGAAGATGGAGGCTACTCAATCCCAATACATAGCGCAGTTCGATCGCTAATACTTGTCCTTCTTGCACATATTTTGCGTCCTCAAGGACAAAAACAGGGATTAGATTTATCTCCAGCAACCGATCGCCCCAACTTGGTTGATGCGCTCGAAGAACTCGTGTCTATCTCGTCAACTCCTACAACTACCACAATCGGCGACATAATCGCTTTTGATATGAATACTGTCGGAGTTGACTTGGAATTAATTCCCATTGATGAAGTGCTTGCTTTTCGTAAGGAGCATTATTCCGAACATCGAAACTATACCCTATGTGCACGTAAGTTTGTCCGTGAATTGAGTTGTATGGAATATAGAGAGCGGGATCAAGTATTCGAGGCGCGTCAGGAAGAACTGGAATCAATAGCAAGTGATCTTCGTAAACTAGCGCGCAAAGCGTGGCAAAAACGTGCTTCATTTGCCTTAAGTTTAGCCGGTGCTGCTTTGAGTGCCGAAAATCCTTTAGCAGGACTTCTTACAGCTGCAGGGGTGTTTTTAGGATTTACTGGCAATAGTGGTGAAGGCGATGCAGGTGTATATTCATATTTATTCACTGCCCGCTCAAGGTATCGTTGATAAAATACCAAGCAATATTTGTATTTCTCCATCTGAAAGAAATTTTTAATTAGCACTAACAAGGAAAACATGAACTACTACTACATCAATACCGATACCGATGCCCTTGGTTACAGTCCACATGCAAAGTGGATTAAACATGATCACGCTTTTACTTCAGGGGACTATGAAGAATTTGGTGAGGGGGTACTTGGAAAGCTTGAACCGGGTGATATGCTTTTCATGTATGCTAATCAGCGCGGCGTTGTGGCTGTAGGTCGCGTTTCTGAGCCTTGGGCTGGTTCGTCTTACAAGGGCGCGGATCGGTTGGTATATCAGTATACGGAATATGCAGAATATCGAATCCGTGTTGACTGGTATCTCCCAGTTGTTCACAATCCGATTCCTCCGGAGGATTTGAGAGAGATTATCGGTTGGACACCTCCAAGAGTGTTACAGTCCATTACAGATACTAACAGAGCCAAGCGACTCCTCAAAGAAATACGGAGCCGGGCATGACGGGGATTCTGCCCCTAAAAAAGGAGTCGCAGAAACCGAATATGGGACCTGAGGATGTTGTAGTACAAGAAGTTGTTCGTTACTTCTCCACACCCAAATTTGAACGATTTTCTACAGAAACAGAGTACGCAATCCAGATAGGCAGTTACAAAGGGCGGACGGACGTTGCGCTGGTTGATACGGATGGAGCACTTGCCGCGATCATAGAGTGTAAAAGAAGCGGATACGAAGGCAGTGGACCTGAACAACTCAAATCCTATCTTTCTGCAACAGATACCTCCTTAGGTATATTTGCGAATGAGACTAACCCCGCCGCTTGGAGATTTTACGAAAACTTAGGGCAGAACCAGTTTAAGCCAATCGGGCGTTCCCGATTTGAGGCGCGGCTGCTTAAAAGAGGCGTCATTAGGACGTTGCGCGAGTCTGTGCGATCGCTTTTCCGGCGACAGCGCGAGGAATCATCCCCTATCAAACCGCCTTCCCCCGAATCGTTTAATCCACCAACAAATAACCCTGATCGTCTTAACATCACCCATATAGCAGGAGACCGATCTTTGCAAAACGATAATAACACAGATCTTGATCCGAGTTTGAATGGTAAGCCGTATTATAGTGAAGCCAGTGGCTTCTATTGGGCGGCAAACCACCACGGAATCCCTGAGTGTGTGCCGCAGCACGTTAAGCGCATCATCTCTGACGAGGAGCTGCGGGCACAGTTCAATCGAGAACAGCTCCAAGCAGAAATTGACGAGTTAGTTCAAGAGAAGAACGGACTAGAAGCACAGCAGCGCGAATACGAACGAGAAATCGGACAGAGATCCCAAGATTTCGCACCAAAAAGAGAGGAATTGGCAGGGCTTGAAGTTCAGTTGGGTGCACCAACGGAAACCGAATTAAACCCATCACCTGTTGAGGCTCTCGATCAAGATGACGCCAAACAGCAGCTTGACGCAGAAATAAGCCAGTTACGTGAAGAAAAGGACAGAGTGCAACGGGAAATTGAGGAGAAGTCCCAATTGCTTGCACGAAAGGGAGAGAAGTTAGCAGAACTTGAGGTTCAATTGGGTGCACCAACGGAAACCGAATTAACTCCGGCCCCCGAATCAGTCCCTCAAGTACACGCCAAAAAGTGGTACGCATGGATGTCTCGTATCCCCGCTGGACTCGTCGCATCTGTCGTTACTGTGGTACTTATCGCTCTGGCTGTTTACCTCTTCATTTTTTATGCCTCAGCTGTTGATAAAGCTTTCTTTTTGCACGAAGATAAAATACAACAGCAGGTGGAGGAAGGCACCTATGCTGGGGTACAGGATATTGTTAATCCTAAGGCGTTGTTTATGGCATGGCAAAAAGGAGATCAAGGTAGGAATTACTTTGTCCTTTTCTTCCCTTGGGTATTCTTAGCTTTTGCACTTGCGTTTGACCACTTTTGGGAATCTGGCAAAATGAGATGGGTAATAGGGTTGGGGGTTGTCACATTTGTGTTTGATGTTCTGCTTGCAATTCATATTTCGCTCAAGATACACCTCGCTAGGAAATACATCGCTGAACGGATGGGAGACCCAACTCCGACATGGCCAGGGGGCGATGATTTCTTGGATATTGGCACCGTTATTTTTTGCGGTTTTGTCGCTTCGTTGTTGGTTAGTGTTCTCTATAACGTGACCCGTGACCGGTGGAAGCAGGTGAAGCAATTCCAACCCCAATCTAAAGAGCAGGAGATACGTGAGGTTCAAATAAGAGATGAAAAGGTACAACGCGACGCTCAAATCGCTGTCTTAAGAACCGAGATGGAAAATGTAGAAGGTGAGATTGGACCGCTCCAAGGCGAAATCAGTAGACTCAACGAAAAAGTTAGAACCACTCAACAGAAAATTGACGAATGGTCGAGGGAGCAATTAGAGGATCGAATAAAAGCCGAAAGGAGTCCAATTGAGGCTCGGATCGCCTGCCTAAATGTTGAGATAGAAGCCCTGCAAGGCGAGATTGATCAACTCAACGATAAGGTCAAAAGCACTCAACAGCGCATTGACCGCGGTCAGGCAAAAATTGAGGAGTTGTCGGATCTCCGAAATAAACGGATCATCAACGGTCATCAAATGGAATTGCGGGTCAACCGATTCCTGAACGGCTGGTGCAGGTTTGTCGCGAACAACGAAGATGGACGTATTGATGTATCCGCCCAAATCAACAGAATTAAGCAAGTCGCATACGAGACGCTGAACCAATACTATGAGGACTTAGAGGGTTATTCCTCCCAATCTCGAGGCAACTCCACTGTGGAGATCTAACAATCTGACCGAAGAGGATGTTATATGAGAAAGACAAAAATTTTCGGAGTTACTATCGCTGTGTTTTTAATCCTAATAATTGGGGAGGAGTCGGACGGGCAGGAATCAAAACCGCCCCCTTCCAAACCTATAAATATCGTTGTTATCATCGATACCTCCGATCGGGTGTCTAATGAGAGAAATCCTAATCAGGCTGCCAAAGATGTCGAAATCGCTAAAAGCATTGTTGATTTTTATTATGAAAGAGCCCGTCGAAAGATGTTCAGTACTAAGAATCGTCTTGCTTTCGTTGTACCGGAGCAGCCCAATACGCCTCAGATTTCATCAGAAATTATAAGAAATCTGAAAATCTGGCCCACGAGAGAGGATCAGCGAATCGGAGCTAGCAAGTTTGAAGAGAAAAAAGAGAGCCTACTAAAGGCAATTGATGAACTATATCAATCGGTTAAAACGGAGAACACATTTACAGGGTCAGATATTTGGAAGTGGTTTCGGGCAAGCGAAGCATTATATTTGCAAAAGGATATGCAGAACTACATTATCTGCCTTTCAGATGGCTACCTCGATTTTAATAGGAGCATTCAAGATAGCCGTCCCAAGATAGCCAACAAAACGAGCTATATTCCTTATGATCAGGTCGTCGAGTTTCGTGATGATTCGGATTGGGAGCAGGAATTTGACAGCGAGGGACACGGCTTGCTGGAAATTGGAAAAGATTTTAGTTCCTACGATGTGAAGTTCTTGATGGTTGAAATCAAACTCCGGCACATGCTCGACCTACCTATCCTTGAAAAATACTGGCGAACATGGCTTGCATCAATGGGGATTAATGATTCGGAATTTGTGGAGGCGCAGCCCGACCCACAAATCGTAAAAGAGAAAATTGAGGCGTTTGTCTCGCAGAATCAGTAATTCCTTGATTCGAGAGGACTATATGAGAATATTCAGCTTGTGGAGGAACATGTGAACTACTACTACATCAATACCGATACTCTCGGTTACAGTCCACACACAAAGTGGATTAGATGTGCAGACGGCTCGATCCGTATTCGTATCCTCCGCTTTGATGCGAATATGCTTCAACCAGCAAGGCTAAAGTAAATATGCTCCTTGGCGAAAGCGATGCGATTCAAAATATTAGAGTAATAATCGAGCAACTCCACAAAAACAGCAAGATGTCGGTTTTGATTACAGGTGAAAGCGGTGTCGGGAAGGAATTAGTCGCCCAAGCCATTCACTTTGGAGGACCACGGCAGTCGAAACCATTTGTGCCGGTCAATTGCGGTGCGACTCCCTCTACACTCTGGGAGTCCGCTTTTTTTGGCCATCTCCGTGGTGCTTTCACTGGAGCGATGGAGGATCATAAAGGCTATTTTGAAACCGCCGATGGCGGAACCCTGTTTCTCGACGAAATTGGCGATATGCCAATTGAAAACCAGGTTAAACTCCTGCGTGTTCTTGACGATGGAGTTATTACCCCAATCAGCGCGACGAAGAGCAAAATGGTGGATTTCCGAGTGGTCGCTGCCACCAACGCAGGACTCTCAGCGAGAGCTGATGCAGGGCTGTTTCGGCGAGATCTCTACAATCGCTTGGATGGCATGATGATTTGGATCCCACCCCTATGTGAGCGAAAAGAGGATATCCCCATCATTGCCGAGTTCTACTTGAATGAGTGCGCCGCTCGAATCGGAGCCCCAATCCCATCACTAACTCCTGAAGCGGCAGCAGCTTTGGAGGAATACGCCTTCCCGGGCAATGTGCGTGAACTGATACACATCATCGAATTTGCCCTGCTTATGAGCGACGGTGAAGCGATTCAACCCAAACATCTGCGCTTTCGCCCTCCCCACACCAATGTGCTTTCCCCTCCAGCAACAGGGACTGATGAAGTGAGTCCGTCGAATGCCACCGATTCTGTCCTTGATTTAGGCGATGCAACAGAAATGAGCGAAGAGACTTTCCTACCGTTGAGCGAGGCAATGGAACGTTATGAAGGACAGCATCTCTGTCACGCGTTGGAACGGGCAGATGGAAATAGGACAGAAGCAGCACGTCTGCTAAATATATCCCGCCGAACATTTTACCGAAAATTAGCCAAGTACAATTTATAAACGAGGGTTGTGTCAGAAATAGCACTTCGAGTGCCAAGAGTGCTACAATTTGCGCCATTTACGACACAACCCTATCCTGAACGCGGCATTTGTATACCCCCTTCAACCAAAAAAAATAAAGGATGTGTGATGATTGCCGGGATTCACGCCCTGTAAAGATTTCAGGCGTTATGTTGCGGCATAGCAATAGGAGAATGGTGTTCAATAAGGATAGATGGCACAAAGATTGCTCAGCTTATGTACATTCTGTTGTAAATCGTTTTAGGTTTGTTTCCTCCAGCATGTAGCAGACGAAAATTGCAACCCAATAGTTTTGCTATTGGGATTGCTAGATAATAGGCGATTACAACCATGAACACACAACTTCAGAATAATTCATTTCCCAGCTATCCAAAATCGACAAACAGTCTACACCTATTTCAGAAGGACGGCATCCCGTACGTCATTGATTTTAGTGCCGACGTGTGCATTGAGGTGGATCCAATTGTCTGGGAAATCCTGGGGCTTTGCGCTGATAAGACCGCCGAAGAAATGATTAAACACTTGAGTGGGGGTTATCCAGAGCAAGAAATTTTCCAAGCATTTGCCCTATTGCAAGCGGCAGCGTCAAAGGGATTATTCTTCCCTAGTGAACCAGAAAGACAGCCCACCCAACAACCCTCCATACGACCTCGCTTGTTTATCCCAATGTCCCGTGATGTCTTGTTAGATCCCACCTATCTTGCAACCGGTGTGCCGATTGCTACGAATCAGATTCTACGGAGTTTAGCACGACATGCGGACCTTTACTTGATGGGCGAAGAACACGCCCAAATTGATGAAGGTATTTACTGTCTGCCTTTAGATATGACCGATGAAGATGAACTTCTGGTTCATTTTCTAAAGCACTCTTATGATGGTATCTATCTTCAGGGTTTATTTAACTTTGCCCTCCCGACTTCCCTTTTTCAATTAGATTGTCCAGTAGTCATCCGGCTTGTTGCACCAAGGGGATGTGGGGGCGATCTAATCAATACCATCTTGCAGCTATATGCTTGCCTAAGACCCTTTGATGCCTTCTGTCCGAGCGCCTACTCAGTCCGAGAATTCTATTCCCAGTTCGTGCTCGATTTGGATGCCTTTCAGGTTGTGCCCAACGGCGTTGACACAGAACTTTTTCAACCGATGGAGAAACCTGCCGCTAAGCAGCAGGTGGCAGATTTATTGGGTCGTCCTGAAATCGCCCATCGGAAAATCGTCGGTTTCTTTGGTCGATTCCAACCGGAAAAAGGAGCGGGTATATTTATTCAAATCGCTCATATGAATCCAGATTTACTCTTTCTCGTGGTTGTACCGAAGCTAGGTTGGTATGACTTACGAGAGCTTCCGCCCAATTTAATTTATGCAGGGCATCAGCCGAGGGAGCAGCTACCCCTATTTCTAAACGCTTTTGATCTGCACTGTTTTCCAACGATGGTGGGTGAGGAAGCACGCAGCCTCACAATTATGGAGAGTATGGCTTGTGGTGTGCCCCCCGTGGTATCTGCGATAGCAGATCTCCCGATTATGGTGGGTGATGCCGGCGTTGTTGTCCAGACGAATCGTTTCGAGGAAGAGATTGGCAGTTTTGCAGGAGCTGTTTCTCCGATACAGATGTCGGCTGCAATTCAGGAGCTGCTTGCGGATGAGGATCGGTGTAGAACTTTAGGCCGGCGAGCGAGGGAAAGAGTGTTGCAATTTACTTGGGATGCAACCGCACAAGATATTTTGAAACTGTTTCAGCAGTTGAATCTGAAGAAAAAACTTTATCAGCCCGCCCTGCCAGAGGTCCGGTTTGTACCTCATTTTAGCGTGGTTGATGATTGCGTAACGTATCGGTCTGTGTTGGTCAATATGACGCAGAACGGCACCAATCCATTGATGTTTGCAGGCTATCCGCAGACTATTGAAGAGGGAATTGCCCTCTCTTTGGTCGCGGATCACAATCTTCACGAGGTCGAAGCGGTGCTGCTGTCTCTATGTGAGCGGAAAAGAGCGGAAGATATTCTTCAACGAATAAAGGGATTTATGGAAGCCATGACCTAATCTAGGGGTGAAGGGAGCGCGTAATGAAATTGTCGGATCGTTTGTACTCGTTTGTGCAGAATGCACAAAGATATGTAGTAGATCTTGAGGGCGGACAGTTTTTCCCAATCGATGAAGTTATGTGGGATATTTTACAAGTCTGTCCTGCGCCCTCGTTAAACGCGCTTTTGGATTCCCTAAAAGACAGGTATCCTGAACGAACCGTCTTAGAAGGATTATGGAAGCTGTCTCGATTTGCCCAGTTGGGGTATCTTGTTGATGGGGAGTTATTCAAGCCGCCTGTCCCCCCAAGTCGTGATAGGTGTCGCCTTTTCTGGATGCAGGATTTTCTTTACCTTAATCTACCATACAGAAAACCTTCGGCCACGTGGACTCACTTCCAATTGCTCCGGACCTTAGCCCAACAGGTCGATCTCCACATTGGCGTTCCAGAAGAGGACCAAGATCGGTTTGACTGGTTAGCAGAGCATATTCACAAGGTCCCCATGTATAAGGGCAGAAAGTATTCTCCTGTACGTTATGTCACCAACGATTACGACGGAATCCTAGCTTTATCACCCGGGTATGCGGATGAATTGCCATTCTTCTATGCCCCTTGTCCGGTATTAGCAAGGGTGAATAGTGAAATTGGTGATTTGGAACGGGAGATTAATGGAGTCCTGGCCAAGTGTGGCGTGATGCGCAGGCAGGACGCGCTGATTGCAGATGCCTCATGGGTAATTGAAGGATATGCCCGGCTTGTGGGCAGCCGCGAAGGTTTTGAAGTCATTCCCGATGGCATTGATGAAATTGATATGCCTGAATGGCAGGGACCCATCAATCCGACTGCGAAGCGTCCAGACGATGTAAAGGCATTTTTTGCTGAACACATTGGTTGGGTTGACTGCGACTCTCGCCCCACTGTTGGACTCATCTTTGGTACACCTCTGGAGGATTATTTGTCGATTGCACTAAGAATATCCCGTTGCCGGCCTGATTGGAATTTTCTGATACTTGGTGAAACAGCGGCTTTCTCAATTTTTCAACTCCCAGAAAATCTTCGATTTTGGAGGCCATATCAGTCCGACACAAATTCGGCACTCGAAGATATCTATCTTGTCTTCAAAGGCATTGATGTGCTGTTTTTCAACGCTGTGCTGGGGAGTCCACCCTCATGGCTCTGGCGCGGGATGGCGGCTGGAGTTCCGTTGGTGACGTCAAGTTACGCTCCAATTCCTGAAGTTGAGGGGGCAAGTCAATTCATCGCTGTTGAGCATTTAGGCTATTACCGAACACATATTCCGATTGAGACGGTAATAAGGGAGATTGACAATTTGCTATGTCACCCCCAAGCGCGGACGGAGCTCTCTGCCGCTGGATGCAAAGCAGCAAAAGGCTTTACATGGACTAATACGGCGGCACAATTTCTCTCGATGCTTGACGAACGGCAAGGACAGGCGAAGGAATTCCAATCTCAACAGGATGACTTTCATTTTCAGTCCCTTTTTGTGCGTCAATATGACAAAGCGAGCGATAAAACAGCTTCGCAGACCGTGCGGTTCCCTAGCAGAACGCCTGAATCCCTAGAAAGCGGACTTGTTCGCGAATTATCGCGGGAGCATAACGACAGAGAAGTACAGGGGATTTTAAATGCTTTAGGAAAACTGAAGGGCATCAAAGATATTTAATGATGCACTATCGCCTTGATGGCACGTCGTGGAATGCTTTGATCGTCATGACGTAGCCGTTGAGAATATCCATGACGAAAGGAGGTGAAACTAATGAGAGAAGGAATTGGTCAGAAGGCAATCCATAAACTCTCCGACTTTCTGTCGAACGAGAGTGGACGCGTGGGAGCGAAAAGCGCGTTGGCGATGGGAGGGTTGGTTGGTGCTGTGGCACTGACACAGATGATGTTTGCCCCAGAAGCGCAAGCGCATGATAATTGCGACGTTACCAATGACTGCACGGGTGGAAATAATATCTGCTGTTGCCGTTATAAGAAAGGCAATGTTTACCATAAGGAGTGCCAAACTAAGCTTTTCTGCCAGCAGCGGGGCGGATCCTGTCAATCTGGATAATTCATCTGTTGTGAGGGGGTATAATCCCCTTCACAACACAAAAACCGTATCTATCGCGTTGTTAGGATACGGATAGCTGCGCTAGGTATATCAGAACAAGCGAGCAACCTGAGAGTATATCTCAAAGGGAAGACATAGCCGTGAAATTGATACATTAGGTTAGCATGGTAGAATTAAAACGCAAGTTGAATTGGTGTAAGCCTTTGTCAATATGGAACAGGTGAACCTTCAAGCAAACCTCAATTAGGTGTTTTGAGAACAGAGGAGGAACAGCGGATGCAACGGAAATATAGTCTTGCATATTTCGTTTTCGCTTTAGGGTTGACGATGCTGATGATAGATATTGATGTACACGCACAAATTGCCTTTGTGTCTGATAGGGATGGGAACACGGAAATCTACGTGATGGATGCAGATGGTGGGAATCTGCGAAGACTCACAGACAATCCCGCGATTGACTGGGACCCCTCCTGGTCCCCCGACGGTAAACGCATTGCTTTCATGTCTGATAGGAGAGAGAACTTTGACATCTATGTGATGGATGCGGATGGGGGTAACCTACGAAGGCTCACAAACAATCTCCATGATGACACGTTGCCCTCCTGGTCTCCTGACGGTACAAGCATTGTCTTCTCGTCCACGAGGGATGGAAACTATGAAATTTACGTGATGGACGCCAATGGTAGGAATCTGCAAAATCTTACAAACAATCCTGGAGCTGACGACATGCCCTCCTGGTCCCCCGACGGCGAACGCATTGCTTTCTCGTCCTACAGGGATAACGAGTGGGGGGAAATCTATGTGATGGATGCGGATGGGGATAATCAGCGAAGACTCACAGACAATCTCCATGAAGACTGGTTGCCTTCTTGGTCTCCTAATGGCGAATACATTGCTTTCTCATCTGAGAAGGATGGGAACTTCGACATCTACGTGATGGACGCCGATGGGGGTAATGAACAAAGACTTACAAACCATCCGGAGGATGACTGGGATACCACTTGGTCTCCTGACGGTAAACGCATCGCCTTCGCGTCTGATAGGGATGGTAACAGGGAAATCTACGTGATAGACGCCGATGGGGGTAATCCCCAGAACCTCACCAACATGCGCTTCGGGGATGACTCTCAGCCTGCGTGGTTTCACCCTGCTTTTGCGGTTGCTTCCATAGGTAAGACACCCATGAGGTGGGCGTGGCTCAAACAGCTTGGTCAATAACCACAGCAGATTGAAACAAGGGAGGACAAGAAACTCGTCCTCCCAGCTATCGGAATGAGATAAGAAATTCGACCAACAGGAAAAAGGAGGAGGCCCATGTTAAGAAAGCGTGCAACAGAAACTGAGTTTTTGTAGGGGTTGGGTTGCCCAACCCTGGTCTCAATTTATCGGACCCGTCTACGGGCGGGGTTTCCCCGCCCCTGCGATTTCGCTTCGCATTTTGCACTTTCTTTTTACATGAGCCAAGGAGGATAGATATGAAATGCACAATCACGATGTATCGCAAATACTTCTGTATCGGGTGGCTTTGTCTATTGATGTTTGCCGTTAGCCACATAGCGCACGCTAAATTGAAGATTTACTATATGCCGACCGGGCTTTGGGAGCGAAATCTCTGGCGGATGGATGCCGATGGAAACAACAAGGAACTGTTCCTTGAATCGCCCGTTCCAATGCAGGGACCTAGTCTCTCTCCAAATGGAAAGCAAATCCTGTTCACACTGCCACCCTTTCGTCATGGTGAACTGATGGTGATAAATTTTGACGGCAGTGGCTTGCGGAAACTCCTTGCCAACCCACCGCGTCCGGTCAATATGTCTGGGGAATGGTCACCAGATGGGAAATGGATTGTTTATGAAGCTTTCGAGCCGGTTCAGCAGCCCAAGCTTGAATTGTTTGTAACGGATGCTCAAGGGCTCAATTCCTTTCAAATTGCTGCAGATATGGAAGCAGACGTGTACGGGCCCTTTTGGTTTCCGGACAGCAAGCGCATCGGCTTTACGGTCAGCAAACGCGGTGCAAAACTGCATCGGGTTGATGCGGATCCCAACGCGAAGGCGAAAGAGATGAATCACCGATTCTTCGCCCGTTCGATTCGTTGGTCCCCAAATGGGAAACGGACAATTGTCTACGGGTCGATAGAGGAACGGGGACTATGGGCATTGTTTCTCGGTGATGCGTTAGGCAAAAATCTGATTCGCCTAACTGATGATGCTGAGGAGCCGGGCGGAGTGCAATGGTTACCGGACAGCAAACATATTGTCTACAGCACCGATACCGACCATCCTGACGTGGCAGTGATGAATGTCGATACCCAAGCGGTGATGCGTTTAACCGACGATAGTCAAAGCAGGTTTGTCTTCTGGCACGACCCTGCATTTACGGTGGACCCTGCGGGAAAGTTATCGACATCTTGGGGAGCAATCAAAGGGCAGGTCATAGCTGCCAAAAAGTGAGAGAGGTCAATTTTATGTTCAGTTTTGAGACTTTGTTAATCGTACTTGTCCTCGGTTTTTGTGCGTACGCGAGCTATATAGACTTGAAACACCAGAAAATACCCAATATCTGTAGCTTCGGTCTACTTTATGTTGGAATTCTTTACCAAGGCATTGCTTTTTATAAAGGCACACTACCGCTGGGCACTGTTTTAATTAATATTCTCGTCGGTGGTGTCTTGGTTGTGGCGCTGTATTGGTTTGGCGTCATTGCTCCTGGGGATGCCAAGTTGTTATGGGGTGCCTCCCTTGCATTGCCAATTACACTGTTTCAACAGGAAGGCAGTATACTCTTTCCGTCTTTAGTTGTAGCATTGAATGTTTTTGTTGTTTACCTCTTTCTCGCAGTTTTCTACCTTCTCTTCAAAACCTCTTGGAGCCAGAAAATACAGGCACTTCGAGGTGTTTTCACCTTAAAAAACTTATCTGAAAGAGTTCTACAGTTTCTGGGTTTTTTCGCTTTGGCATTTCTCTTTACGTGGATTTTGCCTCATTTCTCCGATTCCACCCGTCTACAGGTGGGCGGATTTCTGCGACTTGTACTCATTTTGACCGGTTTTCAGCTTTATAGCAAAATGATGGATCGGATAATAGTCGGAAAATTCAAATATTTTCTGTTGATAGGTATCGTCTGTGTAGTCAGTTTTTGGGTTCCCTCTTTTTCTCCGTTCAATAATCCCCAAGGGGAGCTCTGGCATTTTTTAGCGGTGTATTTTGCCTTTTATATAGTCCTTAACTCCTTTCTACTGTTGCTTGGGACTTTTACATTTGATCGGGAAGTTCCGATTGAACAACTGACATCTGAAATGATTCCCGCTGAGGAGATTGTAATGGTTGAGACCCCACAAGGGGAAATTAGCTACGAGAAAAAGGAGGCACTTATGTCGGGAGGTCTTAACCGCAAAGTGGTACTAGCTATAGGAACAACTGCACTCACTGAAGGGAAAATTGATCAGTTGAAGGAACTTGCTGCCAGTGGAAAGTTTGAGAATTTCGATAACCGCCTGCGCATACAGCAAGCCATCAGTTTTGCCCCGATTATTTTGCTCGGTGTGGTTCTCACAGTTATTAGCAAGGGACCGTTCCATTAGAACGGGCGAGGGGCAGGATGCCCCGTCTACAGAAATACGGAGTATTAGCGTTTTTCATTAAGAAGGAGAAAATTACATGCGAAAATATTTCATTCTCATTGGATTACTTACTCTCGCCATTGGCTTGCCCTTTGTTTATCAAGAATGGTCCGAAGCCAACCGTTTGAAGCAGATTCACCAAGTTCGCTCCAAAGCACAGCAGATGGCTGGTGTGTCAATGGCTGACCTCTTGGCGAGCATGGAACATCAGTCTCAAGAACAGCAGGTGTTAATCTTTTTTACCGGAAACACACAGGGCAATCTTGAACCGTGCGGCTGTTTTGTGGGACAATCCGGGGGAATCGCTAGACGTGCAACCGTTATTGAAACCTTTCGTCAACAAAAGATTCCCTTCTTGCTGGTCGATACCGGCAGAATTGTTGAAGGAGATACACCTCTAGATAAACTTCGTACAGCGGTATATCTTGAAGCAATGGGGAAAATGGGTTACGATGCAGTCTGCCTCAATCAACGGGAGGTGGAAAGTTTGGAGGGAGAAATTCCCTTTACACTGGTATCTTCCAATATTAAACAAACCACACAACCTTTCCAACCCTTCGTGACGCGGCAGATCGAAGATGTGAAAGTTATCTTAATCGGGGTGTCTGAGTTTTCGGACTCGACAATGCCGATAGAAGCAACGCTGCAACAGCATATACAAAGGGAAAACAAAGAAGGAGTAACGGTTCTGTTGAGCAATCTTTCTGTTGAAGCCAACCGGACCTTGGCGCAGCGTTTTCCTCAAGTCGATGCGATTCTTGGCAGTGCGGAAGGTGAAACAGAAAGGGTTGGAAATACACTGATTACTTACGCACAACCGAAGGGAACCTTATTGTCGCTATTGACACTGAAACTTGACGAGTCTAACCGCGTGGTTGCAAGTACAGCCCAAGAGATTCTGCTTCAAGAAGAGGTCCCCGATCAACCCCAAGTACGAGCGCATCTGAGCCGATTCTATCAGGAAGTTGCAGCGAATCCTAAATTCCAACATTCTGAAAAAGTATTATTTGCTGAAATGGCTCTGGAACAAGATTCAAATAGTCAGTATGTTGGTTCAAATGCGTGCACCACCTGTCATGAGGCGGAATATGCTCAATGGCAAGCCACGTCTCACGCTGCAGCCTTCAATACGTTATTACACTTGCAACGTCACTTTTACCCAGATTGCGTAACCTGTCACACGACAGGGTTTGGCTATCCAACGGGTTATCAAATCGGTCAGGTAGGGGCAACCGGGGAAACCCTAAAGGCGGTTGGGTGCGAAACCTGTCATGGTCCCGGAAATGCACATACGTTGAATCCAACCAAAGACAACATACGCGGCGAGGTTGCGATTGATGTATGTGCACAATGCCATACACAAGAACATGCCCCAGGGTTTTTGGATGTCGCTCATCTGCTGATGAAAGAGGTTGATCATACCGAAACAGGGATTGACTTAGAAACACTGATTAGCCGTAGGCTTCGTGGTCCAATGAAACCGGAAGTGGAACTTTTTGTTATGAGCTACTGTCCCTTCGGTGTTGAAGCGGAAAAAGAGCTTTTGCCGTGGCTTGATAAAAAATTCGGCGATCGTATTAATTTCACGCTTCAATTTATTGCAAGCATAGAAGGTTCCGAGGATTCAGATAATTCTGAAACATTAAAATTCAGGAGTTTACACGGACAGTTGGAAGTTGTCGAAAATATTCGCCAAGTCGTCATCGCAGAATATTATCCCCAAAAGTTGACCGATTATGTCCTTTGTCGTGCTGATCACCTGAAAGAATCGTGGCAAATATGTGCCCAGAAAGTGGGATTGGATATTGGGAAGATTAACCATATTGTCGAAAGCAATGAAGGGAAGCGGTTGTTTGCAGAAAATATTAAACGTAGTAAAGCCCTCAATATATCTAGCTCTCCCACAGTAGTTGTGGATGGCGTTGTTGTAGACCGGGAGCTAGTGCACAAATCAACAAGAAAAGGGGTTTGCACCGCTTTTTAATAACCCTACAAAGTTTTCTCAACCTTTATAAAAGAATGGATTACATAGGAGGATAACTATGTCAAAACGCACGGCAACCTGTGTTGTCATTGTAACCTTTTTGGCTGTGGTGATTACACCGGTCTTTGGGCATCAGCAGTGGATATTGCCCAACTTCTTCTACACAGACCATGAATTCTACAGACCATGAATTCTCTTCGCTGGGTATAGAACATACATGGAGCGATCAACGGTTTGTCTCTGAACGTGGGTCACGAACCCTTTTATCGATCACTCATCCGGAAGGATGGCGTATGGGACCATCATCTACTTATGTCGGTCGGACGAGGACGGTCGCAGAGATAGAACTGCAAGAACCGGGCACCTATCGAATCGAAACAGATCGCCCAGCCGAATATTTGACACAGATTGAGGTAAACGGCAAGAAGAGGTGGGTTAAGAAACCGAAGGACCAGTTACCCGATAAAAAGATTATCCAGTCGGAACATAAGTGGTTTCATACCACTACTTTCGTGACGGTGCAGAAACACACACAAAGTGTTCTAGAGGCTACCGGCGTACCTTTAGAAATCGTGCCACTAACGCATCCAAACAAGATTTTTGTAGGTAAACCATTCAAACTTCGTGTTCTGTCTAGCGGTCAATCGGTTCCGGACCAAAAGGTCGAAGTCTATTCGGAGGAAGACAGTGGACATGACGCAATGCTAGCAACAGTTACCAATGCCGATGGTGAATGTGAATTAATCTTTCCATCTCCCGGTAGGTATTTGCTAACCACCAAACTCCGTCAGGATGCCAAAGATTCTTCCCGTGCTAATATTGATGATTTTAGTGTGTCAATGCTGGTAGAAGTTAGGAGGAAGAACCAACAGCATTGATATATCCTTGAAATATCAAAAGAATCTAGTCAGGGACTATTTTATCGAAGCGGTATGGGTGATGAAGATAACCGGAGCTATCAGGTCTATCAAGGAGGGTTAATCGATGATAATCTCACGGACCCCGATACGAATCAGTTTTGTTGGGGGTGGAACCGACATCGCCAACTTTTATCGAGAATACGGAGGAGAGGTCATCAGCACCGCTATCGACAAATACATTTCTGTCTGTATCACAAGGCGGCGAAACTCCCAAATTGCTATCAACACCCCAGACCACCGTGAAACGGTTTCTCACCTTGATCACATTCAGCATCCTCTGATTCGAGAAGCGATGCGAAAAACGGGTGTGACCGGCGGTGTGTCCATCACGGTGACCTCCGATATCCCCTCGCGCGGCTGTGGGTTGGGATCGTCGAGCGCGCTAACCGTCGGACTGCTCAATGCCCTCTACGCCTATCGGGGAATTGAAATGCGGGCAGAAACCTTTGCGCAGCAAGCGTGCGAAATTGAGATAGAACGCCTGAACCAACCTATCGGGAAACAAGATCAGTATATCGCCGCTTACGGTGGGTTGCAGCGCATCCGATTCAACAAAGATGGGAGTGTCCACACACAAGCCCTCCCGATAACCCCCGAAACAATAGCGTGTTTGGAAGAGAGTTTCACTCTATTCTACACAGGGATCCAACGCCGCGCCGAGACCATCTTGCACGAACAGAAACGTTCCGCCAGTTCCCAGACACTTCTGCAAATCAAGGATCTTGTGCCAGCATTTTACGATGTTCTTGTCAATCCTTCTTCCCTCTCGGAGGCTGGCTACCTGTTACATCGCGCATGGCAGCTGAAACGTTCCCTTTGTGATAGCATTTCCAACCCGATGTTGGATACCATCTATGAACGCGCTATTGCTGCAGGTGCGTTGGGCGGTAAGATTCTGGGAGCAGGGGGCGGCGGATACTTTCTGTTCTATGTTCCCAAGGCGAAACAGAGGGCTGTAACAGCGGCACTATCTGATCTGGGACTTTCGCGGTTGACGTTCCGCTTTGAACAAAAAGGTAGCCAAATTATTGAAGATAGGTCAATCAAGCCGTTCATTGAGAGGCACCCCCCGCAGGTTGTGGATAGGAACCCTCCGATAGGGACCGATTCTCTCCGCTAATCCCCAGTTTCTCAACGGGGGCACTACGCGGAATCGGACCGAATCAGATGCCCACGCCGCTCTCCGCCTTCAAGGACACTACAAAACTGGAAATAGACCAGTTCGTGATCCGCCCATAGTGTATGCTCTACACCCCGTACACACGCCACCATATCCCCGGGCGCAAGCCGGACTGTCTTCGTAACCCCCGTCGGCAGCCGCAGCGTCACCTTGGGAGTGCCCGCTGTGAATAGCCAATATTCATCGTAATCGTGATAGTGGAGTTCGACATCTGAGTTCGCGGGCAGACGATATTCGTGCAAGCTCGCAGAATTGACAGGGTTCAGCAATTCCCCTAATAATCCAGTAATTCTCTCTCCCTTCCCGATATGTACCACACAGAGCAAAGGATCGTCTATCCGTTCAGCGACCGATGACATGGGATACCTCCTTAGGTCGTTAGGGATAATTTTATTTGACTCATATAAAAAGAAAGTGCAACGCATCAAGCGTGAAACGTAATGCGTGAAACGTGAAAACCATTGGTTCATTAGGTTCTGTTGACATTTGGTAGTCCGCAGGTTGGGTTGAACGGTTAAACGTGAATCCCTATCAAGTCCAACTTGGTCATCCAACAACACCTGCTTATAGACAGATAGAGCGAAACCCAACTCAGTTTTTCATCGGGGAGTCTCTGTTCAAAAGTTTACGTCATAAAAGTATTCTTGTGTACCACGATCTGTTAGATTGTGATTCCAGCACGCAAACTAAATGAAGTTTAATTTATTAATTGGGTAATTTCCGAGCGATGTCCAGTGCGGTTTGCAACCGCACCTACCGGGCTTGGGGAAAATATAGAATTACCGAATTATTTTCTGAAACCTCATACAGTTTGCGCTACATTATTATCTCCAGCGATCACGTACCGGCTGCTTCTGTGCACGAGCGAACAGATCGATCCACTCACTCGATCCATCGTTTTCCCTGATCTCCAAACGCGCCCCTTCCACATAAGCGGGACCGTTACCCGCATTGAAATACCCCAGCCCCTGATCGACCATGTGTATGCAGCTTCCGTCTGGATAGACAACTGTTTTGATAACGTCCGGCAGTGCGTGAATCGGTTCGCCACGTTTCTCAAAGCCATCCAACCGCTCTTGAGAAACCCGATATTTTTCCACCGCGTCCTCATCCACCTCAACACCCAGACCAGGTCCATCAGGAACCTGCTGATAGCCCCCCACCACCTCAATCCGCTTTTTCAGGAGGTGATGGCTGTAAAGATTGATGCAACTAATCGTTGGCCAAGTCGCGTGGGTCAGGACCGCGCCCAAGTGGGCAGCCCACGTTGTTGTTAAACCGTTACCCACCAACTGCAACCAGAAGGGCATCTGCGCTTCTGCGCTCAAGGCACCTTGCCGCACAACCTCAGATTTTCCGCCACCAATGACGAATCCATCGCACACCTGCTCGCGGATGCTAGTGATATACGGTGGATTCCCGAAGTGCATAGCAATCGGTCGGTTGACCAATTGACGAATCTGTTTGTTACCCAATACATCATCCTGTGGAATAGGCGTCTCAAACATAGCGACGTTCGGGTACTGCTCCAATTTCTTCATTACTGGAATCGCAGCGGAAGCGTTCTGGAGCGAACCGTTCGGATCAAGGTCTAACTTGAAATGCGCCGGCGCACTCTTAGACACCGCATCAACTTGGGCAACGATGTCCCACCACGGGCGCGGCTTATTCTTGAAACTGGTATAGCCATTTTGCACGGCATCCTCTGCCTCGGCAGCCCAATCCTCCGGAGAAGCGTCAACACACCACCAAGAGATCGGTGTCCAGTCCCGCACCTTCGTGCCAATTAGTTGATAGACCGGTATCTCCAAAATTTTACCGACCACATCAAAGAGTGCCATCTGCAGACCTGCGCCGAGGGAATCATCGTTCATCAGTTCAGCAGGCCGCTGTCCGAGTACCCGTTCCACGGTCTGGTCAGTTACCCTGCCGTAAGTGTAGCGAATAACGGTTTCACCCCACCCAACGTGGCCGGTGTCCGTCGTGACCTTACAAAGCTCCAAAACCGACCAGTTGTAAACCGACGATAGGCTGTTGCGGGTAATCTTTTGTTGTCGAGGAACAAACGGCACATCAACGACAATGCGTTCGACATCTGTCACTTTCATTGAATTATCCTTTCTATGGTGGATTCTAAAAACAGATAGACACTTTCGCTCCCCATGTCCTGTCCCGACTCGTCGGGATGCGGTGCGGTTAGAAACCGCACCTACCGGGGTGATAGTCCGGATTTTCCCACCCTGGTAGGCGCTGTTTCTAACTGCGTCGGTACAGAGTGTCCAAGTAATTCTAAACTTTACTATAATTCTTGGATGCTGGACGAAAGCGGTCAATCCCTGTCCCAAGGAAATACAAGCGTTGGTTGATTTGCATAACGTTTCATCTTAAGAACAACCCGACTCCCCGCTCCGGGAGCGAGACGGACGGTGAAAGAGGATTTATCTATTGGCAGAGTCTTGTCATCCACAGAAGCGCTAACGAGTTGGTGTTCGGCATAAGCACCGCCCTGAACAATGACTGTTCGCTCTTCGACGGGATTGATATTGACAAGAGAGAGCGTCGTTTCGTCGTCGGTCAGCTTTTCGACGAGTGACGCGACATCTTCCGGTATTCCAGCACGACGCTTCTCAGGATCGAAATAGCGTACCCGACAGTGCAGGGGTTCACCGAACCGCGGCGTGATACCGCCGAGCATCAATTCGATTAAACTGCTGCCCACCGCAGGATTGAATGCCAAAGTATCATCCGACAAGCGTGTATCCGGTGTTGTGGTATCCTCATGCATCCCCTGCATTTTCCGGCGTAGCGTGCCGAAGTCGCGTTGGAACGCTTCTGTGGGATAGTCCGGATTATTCCCGTCCAAAAATCCGATCCAGCCATCTGTGGACAGCCACTTGAGGACATCACGGTTCATTGACCAGTAGTAGACATCCAACGCGCCTTGGTTGTATGGCTGCGGCGTGTAGCTGTACCACCCGTCATCGCCGTACATGTGGGGATACATCACCTGGCCGTCGACTGTCTTCTGGTTTGAATTAATTGTTTCGATCATCTTACGCCACACATCAACGTAGCTTTGATCTCCCGTAGCGAGCAGGGCATTCCCAAAGCCGGCAACCCCTCGCTCATGTGCGTTGCGGTCCGCCAATGCACCCGTTTGTGGAACAACAACGGTGAAGCCCCAACCGTAGCACCCGCCGTACCATTTACCATCGCATTCCCCTCCGATTGTCCCATCCAGACCGATGTTAGAAGGGATAATGCCACCGTTGGCAGCTATCCGCTCCGTCCAAGCATCAACATACTCCAGAAGCCACGCCTTGTATTTCTCTTCGCCTGTGAGCATGTAGGCATTGATGCCGAGGGTTGTCGCAGCAAGATTCAGCGGATGGTCACCAACTATGTCGGTATAGTCCTTGAAATGCGCCAACATCTCCTCGAAATTGCGTTCTCCATGTTTCGCATCAAAGCGTCCTTCGACTTCGATGGGATCACCCGCCCAATCCAGAGCGGTCGCCTTGCGTAGGAGAGGACCTCGGCTGCCATTGAACATACTGCGAATTATCTTGTGCTCCGGATCGTAATTAGGAGCCTGCGGATCCTCGTTCATGTAGAGACCGACGAAACGTCTCACCCGATTCTGAAAGGTGCGATCGTAGGGATCTGACAATCCCTGTAGGTTAAAGACGGCAAGCCCTTCGCCGTGATGAAACCAGTCAAACATGACCGAAAATTCCTTATAATACATCCCTTCACGGGCAATGGGGACCTCCACCGTTTTCGCTTCCGTATATTGCTGCAGATGGCCCTCCCATGCCAATTTATACATATGTAAGATGCTATCCGAAGCGCCGAGTGCGTGCAAAATGGGCCAACCGGTGAGATTTTCGATGGCGTCGTCTGGTCCATCGTTCCCACCCCAGCGTGGAATGCATATCAGATAGCCGCGTTCGTCAAAATAGCGATCAAAAAATGCCTCGCAGGCGAGAGTTTGGGCACGGATAAGTTCCCGTTCTAACAACGCCCAAGTTGGTGGTGGAAGGGGTGTATCCACCAAGAGAGTATTCCTATTCACGTTTGGTATCGGCATAATTTATCTCCTTAGTTGTGTTGATTCATTGAGCTGGCGGACGATATATTCTTTCGTAGGGGTTGGGTCTTCCAACGCATCGGGCGAGGAGACCTCGCCCCTACGAGCTATCTAGGGCGTATTGACATTTTGATGCTGCTAATTCAGCAACCGCTGTAATCATCGGGCAATCTGCCAAATGTAGCGCAAACTGTTAGTTTGCGGGATGAGATCACAATCTAACAGATTGTGGTACAAAAGACTGCTTGGGGCTAGCAGGCGATATATTCTTTCGTAGGGGTTGGGTCTCCCAACCCATCGGGCGAGGAGACCTCGCCCTTACGATAACGGACAGCCTCACATCGTAGACTGAATACGGGGAATGATCGAAAGGTCAAAATTCTTTCTCCGTCCGCTCTGAACTATCGCTAACATCTCCTGACAGCGAAGAATCTGCCCGATAAGTGATTTGAGCTCAACTCCCAAATGCTGGTCTCCAAAGTCCTTTAGCTTGGTATAAGCTTTCGACCATTGGCTCTCCGCGCCCACATAGTTTCGGTTCAAGAGATGAAAACAACCAACGCTCAGTTGGAGCAGTCCTTGATAGAAGGGACGATCCGGGCCCACCTCGATCATCCATACGTCCTCTAAAGTTTCGTGGCACTCGAAGTAATCGCCATCATTAAACTCTTGAATCCCTTTTTTGAGGGCTGCTTGTTTGTTCATTGATTTATTAGTAGGTCGAGATTCATATCTCAACACTTGATGCTTTGTAATCCGAACTGGGCAACCACAAGGGTTGTCCAGTTCGGGGATCAATCCAATGTAGGGGCAGGTCCCCGATGAATCGGGATTCAAAGCAACTTGTGCCTGCCCAAACTACATCCTACCGAAACTCCTCGTCATGATACACCTCTTCTAAGCGGATTGATGTAATGAATGCGAAGAATCCTACGCCCAACGCAATTGCGAAAGTATATTCATAGCCGATCCATCGGATAAGCTGACCAGCAACCACCGGCATAAAACCGAAGGGGAATACCAACGTGTTCATGAAACCGATATAGGTGGGACGATTCAGCGGAGGAGCGATATTAATCATATATGTCATGAATCCGACCATCATGCCGCTCATTGATGCGCCGCCGAGAACAAACGTCAAAAAATAACACGGCAACTGCCATACGGGTGGAATAAACTGCACACAAATCGCCACCAGCGGTGCCGTACAAGCGAGTAATGCTGTGCAGATCAGTATCCATCTAACACCGTATCGCCCACTCATATAGCCCCATAAAATGTTCGACAGCACCCCGCTCACAGCGCCGACCGCAAGGAATAGCCCAATCGTTGCATCTGAAATATTCAATTTATCTAAGGCATAAGGCACGTAGAAAGGCATGCACATCCGTCCGACATTGACGAAGATTCGGTACACAATGAAATCTCGGTAATTCCGGTCCGTCTGAAGGAAGTGGGGTCCCTGTTTGATGTGCTGCCAGAACGTTTTGCGTTCGGTCTGAACGGGACGGATTGGCTCACGGATTTTAAGAAAAACGATGAGTGAAATTACCGCCATCAGCGCAACGCCAAAGAACAGAAGCGCGTAGTTATTCGGGAAAACGAAGCCGGAGTCATCGCTCAAAATATAGCGGACCAGAAGACCGATGAAAATGGTAAAAAAACCGCCGATGAAATTACCCAAACTAAAAAATCGCGCACGCCGTAGCGGTTCAATCGTTTTGGAGATGATATCCATGTATGCAACGGAGGACGCGCCCATCGACGAAGTGCCTGCGAAATATAGGAAGATAAAACTTGCAGCGAGTAAACCGTAATTCCGCGCACCAATCCACACCGTACACACGGTAGCGGCAAGCCAGACAGCGGTATGCACACTCATACCGAGGATATAAAACGGCATCTTGCGGGGTTTGTGTTCCAGTAGGTTCGAGATCAGCAGTTGGGGCCACATCCACCCTACCGACATTAGTGAGCCGGTTAAGCCGACGAGGGTGTTGGATGCCGTGAGTTTATAGATAAAGGCAGAGAGAACCGTCGTGCTGTCCGATAGGGAGAAAGAGATTCGCCCAAATATACCTTGAAATATGGCGATCCAAAAGTTGCGGTTCTGTTCTTGCGTTTTGTTTTCTTCCTCTTGGGGCTGTGGTTCTGGCGTGTCCGTTGAAGCAGTTTTCATAGCGGGTTGCGGCTTCCTTTTTACGCAGTTTCCTCCTCATAATACACATCTCTCAGCCGTGTTGCTATCAAAAATCCAAATATTCCCATTCCCACGGACATCAAGAATATTCCTTCATAACTAAGTAATCCAACCATTTTACCTGCTAACACTGGCATGAAACCGCAGGGAAATAGTATTGTGTTCATAAAACCGAGATAGGTCGGACGAACGCGAGGCGGTGCGATATTGATCATGTACGTCATAAAGCCCACCATCATACCGCTCATCGCTCCGCCGTTAAGAGCAAAGATTGACAGATAGACCGGGACCCGCCAACTCGGCGACAAGTACTGCACAGAAATGACGATCAAGGGCGATGCCCAAGCCATTGCTGATGTGAGAATCAGGATCCACCGTTCACCATATTTTT
The DNA here is from genome assembly GCA_965204355.1 of Candidatus Poribacteria bacterium. Taxonomy (GTDB): domain Bacteria; phylum Poribacteria; class WGA-4E; order WGA-4E; family PCPOR2b; genus PCPOR2b. Next base: position 2,731,931 of record OZ241983.1, on the reverse strand, counting down.
CCGCGGCGTAGATCCATAAAAAGTTTGAGATGACGCCGCTGGCTGAGCTGACAGCAATGAATAATCCAATAGCGGATTCCGGAATCGCTAATTTGTCCAGTGCATATGGAACGTAGAAGGGACCACACATCCCTGCTGCATGACCGAAGATTCGAAAATACAGAAATAGTCGATAATTTCGATCTGTCCGAATAAATTGTGGACCCTGCTGTAGATGTTGCCAAAGGGTGCGACGTGTGGACTCGACGGGGCTAATAGGTTCGCGGATTCTCAGAAAAATAGTGCACGCAATTCCAACGGAGATCGCACCACAACCAAATAGGATTGCGTAGTTATGTGGAAAGGCTAATCCGAAATCATCGTCCAAGACATATCGGACAAAAAAACCGATGAAGAAGCTGCAGATCCCGCCCGTAATGTTACGCAAACTGAAAAATCGTGCGCGCCGATGCGGTCCAATTGCCTTGGAAATAATATCCATGTACGGAATCGTCGAAACACCCATCGACGAAGAACCGACAAAGTAAAAACAAAGAAGACAGGCAGCAAGCAAGCCGAAGTCACGAGGACCAATCAGCAGCGTGGACAGAAAAATTGCGACCCATGCGAAAGTACGGATGCCCATACCGAGAGCGTAAAAGGGCATCTTACGGGGACGGTGTTCCAAAAGATTCGAGATGAGCAGCTGGGGCCACATCCAACCGGCGGTGCCGATTGAGCCGACCAAACCAACGAGGGTGTTTGAGTTGGTGAGTCTATAAATGAAAGCGGAGAGAACAGTAGTGGAGTCAGCAAAAGCGAAAGAGATTCGTATAAATGTGCCTTGAGCGACAGCTAACAAAAAGGTGCGTCTCTGTTCTTTGGCTTTTTCTTCACCACCTTGTGACTCTGTCTCTACTGCGTCGGTTGAGGCTGTTTTCATAGTGAGTGTGACTTGTCTTAAACCTCCACGTTTGGAGGCTGATTTTTAGTTTATAGTGGATTCTAAAAACAGATAGACACTTTCGCTCCTCGTGTGTGGTAGGCGCTGTTTCTCCCGACAGGGCGGGATCCCAATTTATCGGGACGCGCCGGTACAGAGTGTCCAATTAATTCTAAACTTTACTATAAATGAAATGGGGATGAATTCTTAATGCCCTTGTTTGACTATATTTGGTTCCTGTGGGTTGATCCAAAATAAACGGGACCGTTGATCTACAAGAACGGTTTTGAACCGGGTCTCATACAGTCAATGATTGTCATCGGTAATCAATCTGTGATATTATACACCATGTTAGATCTTTTGCACACCATGTATTATGCCACATTTTATGAAATCTGAGAAAGGAAACTGTGATGTCTAAACCAAAAGTCTTAATTGCACATCGACCAGGAGCAGAAGTTGAAGCCATGCTCGAAGATGCCCCATCAGAACTCGAAATCCGCTTCTTGCCTGCGGGTGAAAAACTCGGAGACCACATCTCGGATGTCGAAATTCTCTACGGGACCATCAGTGAATCAGATTTTCCCAAGGCGGAAGCGTTGCGCTGGATACAACAGCCCTTCGTGGGGGTTGAATGGGCGAGATTTCCCGCCTTCAGAGACAGTGACGTAAGTCTGGTCAACAGCCGCATATTGTACGGTCCCCAGATCGCCGAGCACGCCTTCGCGCTACTACTCTCTCTTACGCGAGGTATCACAACTCAGCTTGCTTTCATGAGGCACAAACACTGGGAATGGACCCCGTCCGTCGAAATTGCAGGAATGACCATGTGCATTCTTGGGCTTGGTGGGATCGGCCGTGCTGTTGCCGTAAGAGCAAAAGCATTCGACTGCAACGTGATTGCTGTCGATAAAGAACCTGTCGAAAAGCCTGATACGGTTAATCAGCTTGGTCAGATGGATTCACTTGTGGATTTTCTATCCCAAACCGACATTCTAATGGTCTGCTGTCCAATCACCCCGGAGACGCATAAACTCCTATCGCACGATCAGTTTAATGCAATGCCAGATGGAAGTTATATCGTCAATGTCAGCCGTGGTAAGGTGGTTGACGAAGATGCGATGATTGCTGCACTCGATAGCGGTAAGTTAGCGGGAGCAGGATTGGACGTAACCTACACCGAACCGTATCCCGAAGATGGTCCGCTATGGACGAAGCAGAATGTGATTTTGGCATCTCACACCGCCGGTGGATCACAGAATATTGGCAAACGTGCCATGAGTCTGTTTATCGAAAATTTGCACCACGATGTTAAGGGAGAGCCGTTGGTCAACACGGTGGATAAACAGAAGGGGTACTAGGTGGTGCTGTATTACTATAGTGGACCTTAGAATTAATGAGACACCCCAAACCGAACCGCATTTCCCCCAGGCCCGGTAGGTGCGGTTTCTAACCGCACCGCATCGGCGCGTCCCGACAGGGCGGGATCCCGACCTGTCGGGAGAAACAGCGCCTACCACACACGAGGAGCGAAAGCGTCTATCTGTTTTCAGGATTTACTATATTTGCGAGTGTGCACCGTATAACGTAACACATGAAACGTAATACGTAATGAGCCGAAACGGTTTTTCTTACGCATTACGTATTATTTTCTATTACTCAGTTTGAGGGTAACCTTCGATTCCCGCGAAATCTAATTGATTCGTTGACCGCAAATGTTGAGAACGCTATAATAGTCCAACATTCAAACCTATCATATCGTCGAGCAAAAATGTAAAAGGAGAATCCATGAACCAAGAAGGGCAAGATATTCTCGTTCAACCGGAACCACTTCATGAATTTGCGATAGCGCTCTATCAGAAAGCGGGAGTTAGTCAGGAGCATGCCAAACTAATGGCTGACCTCCAAGTCGAAACCGATTTGCGAGGCGTCCATTCGCACGGCACCCGCATGATACCCTGGTACGTACGCAGCATCCTTGATGGAGCAATGAACCCCAGTCCAAATACTCGCGTGACCCAAGAAGGTCCCGGCTTCGCTGTTATTGATGGAGATAACGGTCTGGGACACCCACCCAGTGCCTTGGCAATGCAGATGGCAATTGAAAAAGCCCGTTCGACGGGTATCGCTGCAGCAGGAGTACGTAATGCGGGCCACTTCGGTGCTGCCGCCTGTTACACCATGATGGCAGTCGAAGCGAAGATGATCGGCTTCTCAACGACGAACACGGGTGGGCCCTCTGTCGCTGCGCCGGGGGCGGCGGAACCTGTGGTTACAAATAACCCACTTAGCTATGCCCTCCCCGCTGGCGCGGAACGTCCCATCGTGTTGGACATGGCGTGTGGTGCTTCGGCGTGGGGCAAGGTTCGCACCCTGCAAATGTACGGGATTCCAATTCCGCCGGGGTGGCTATTAACCACCGACGGGAAGCCGACCCAGGACCCAAACGAGGGGAAGATACTGACGCCGGCAGGCGGACCGAGAGGGTACGGTCTGGCGCTAACTATGGGTATTTTAGCCGGTCCTTTGGTGGGTGGTTTGATGGCAACCGCAAAACAGGGCGACGCTACCTCGGAACACTTTTTCATCGCAATCAATGTCGCGAGTTTCACGGATTATAATGAGTACACCGCAGCGATAGATAAGGGCATCCGCACCATTCAAGCGGCGAAACCTGCTGAAGGAGTTGATCAGGTATATCTGCCCGGCGAGATCGAGTGGCGCAAACGCGAAGCGTGGGTTGATAGCGCCATTCCGCTTCATATCGACCATTTACGGGATTTGGCGAGTCTTGCGGAAGAGTTGAAGGTTAATATCTGTTGGGAATGGTAAAGGGCACGGCAGGCGAGGATTGGCTGCCCAACCTCAATATCGCCGGTCTGATTCGTTCCGCAGTTCGTATCCCTTCGATTATAGGCCTATGGCTACCACCGCCACTCTTTGGGACGCCACAGATGCTCTTCTTGGACCCCTAACTCCTCCAAAATCGGCTCCAGTTCCGATAATTCTCCCAGTTCTTTCGCTTTATGTGCGTCGCTACCAATAAGCAGTTTCACTTCTCGCTCCAGGCACAACTGGTAAAACTCAATTAAGTGCCGCTGATTATACCGGATAAACTTCGGACTGATCTCAATAGCAATTTCACGCTGAGAGGCAAGATCTAACTGATGAATCAGCCGTTTCTGATCAATGTGTCGCATCATCTCACTTCCAAATGCTGATACCTCTTCGTTGGATAGACGAAAGACATTTGGTGTCAGAACAAATGGATGCGCGATCGCATCGGTTAATGGACAAGCGATTGCTGCTTCAAACATATACAGTTCATGATTCGCAACTCTTCGTGGATTGCCGAGATCGGAGGGGAGTGCAACCCCACGCAGATGGTAATGATTTGGCGCCATCAATACATAATCAAAGTATGATGCTAGTTGGATATTGATAGAGGCTACTCGGTATTCCAAGATGTGTGATTCGACGCCAAAGTGAATAGGAATTGGTGACTCACATTTCTGGATAATTTTTCTGACCGCTTCAATGTTCTTGGCTTTATAGCCATAGGCATAATCGTGATCGGTGATGCCAATCTCCTTCACGCCTCGCTCTTGTTGGACCTTGATGATCTTCTCTAAATCGAAATCCCTCGCTGCACACGGAGAAAGTCTTGTATGTATGTGATAATCACAGTTGAACATGCTTTTGACTCCTTTAATGAAGACAACCCCTACACGCTGGATGATTAAGGTATGATTGCGAACAGTTATATATAAATCTAACGTCGGAATCGTCGTATCGTTCCGATATTATGACAGATACCGAAAACGATTGCAAGCAAAAAAGATAGAAGGGACAGATGCCTATCAGCCTCTTCCATTCTTGCCAGTCCTGTCTTCCTCTTCACAGGGGCAGTTCTACCGAGCGCCCTTGATCCGCAGACATATAGAACGCCTGCATCAGTTCGGTGAGATTGCGACCATCCTGAATTGTAATGTGCATCGGTTCATCGCGCAGAATGTTATTGACCCACTGCTGCATCGCCGAAGGTGGCGGTTCAGGTCGCCGGGTAATGTATTTCGCCTTTTCTTCGTCCGATAGCTTGCGCGTTTCAAAGTGCAAATCGTCACTATCAATCACAATCGAACCTTCCGTTCCATAGAGTTCAAGCATATTAGGTCCAGAACGGTGTGTCCACGACACATCAATAACGCCAAGTGCTTTGTTGGCGAACTCAACTACCGATACACTGTTGTCATCAATAGGATAGTTACCTGTGAAGTTGTTGATTTTAGAGATGGTACTCTTCGGTTCACCCATGAGCCAACGAATAATGTCCACCCGATGGCAGCCGAGATCGAACAAAGCACCGCCACCGGCGCGCTTTGCATCCCCAAACCAGAGGCTGGGACCTTTGAACCATTTGTCCAATCCCGCTGAATGTGCGATACGTCCGCGCCCAAACGTGAGATCACCCAATAGTCCGTCATTAAGGACTTGTTTGGCAAACACCAGATCCGGGTCACAACGCGACGGAAGCGATATCATGAACTTCACTCCCGCCTTCTCTACCGCATCGATAATCTGATCGCACCCATCGACGGTGATAGCGAGAGCTTTTTCGGTGAAGATATGTTTGCCCGCTTCCGCCGCCGCAATCATCACTCTGGGGTGATCTGATGTTATAGCGTCAACGACAACAGCGTCAACGTCGTCCCGATCAAGAATTTGGGCCAGATCCGAATAGAATGGAATGTTGTATTCTTCAGCGATCTGCTTACCACCGTATTCCTCCTCGTCCCAAACCGCAACCAATTCGGTTTCCGGATTTTCCCGAATCTGATTGGCATAACCTCTTGCATGAACGTGAGCAAAACTGAGTTTGGCGATTCTTATCATATTATGACTCCTTGACAATTCTCAAGCTGGGAAAACTATTTCTTTTTTATAAAAGTTGTGCTGCACTCTGTAGTCTTTTTAATGCTGACTCAACATCTAACGCTTTTGCCCAATCTGCCAGATAATCCAGATCTAGTTTTCCATACTGGACTTCATAAACCCGCAAGGCATCAGCAAACTGTTTTTCGCTGCCCCCGGAGAGTTGCGCCCATCTTAACTTTGCTAAAATGGTGTCTTCAGGGCTTGAAACCTGTATGCTGAACCCCATAATATCTTCAGTATATTTTCGCAAAAAACGGGACTGGTCGAACAGCTCGTCGGTCAGCATCCAAAAATCAATCTTATCGCCTTCATTGGTATCAATTATGTTGAACATGCCTCCCGTGTCAATAGCATCAAGAATGCTGGGTTCAGAGACATAAAAATCAGGTGGTGGAAAAGCATCAATTAATTTCTGAATCGTTGATTTATGAAGTACAACTACCAAGTCTATATCATGGGTAGACCGAGGTTCACCTTGCAGACTGGAAGCCACAGAACCGGTCACCATATATTCGATCCCGATAGCTTCAAGCGTTTGAATTACTTTTCGAATCAGTCTTTCCGGTTGTAGCATTTCTCAAGCCGCTCCATATAGAGTTTATGGAATTCTTCCTCATTTAGATCTGGAAATCTTTTTTTCAAGCCGTGGATGAACAATTTCTTGCTAAACTTGGATAGCTCAAATGCTTTCATCAACCGTTGTTCGGGCGTCATCCGCCGCAGAATCTCGATGTACTGTTTATGATTTGGACGCTTTTTGATATCCATATTCCGTCACACCGTTATCCTTGTGAGGTTCCTTCGTCAGAAGTCTCACGGTTCGTAAGCTCCAGAAAGAGATCCGCTAACCCGTATTCAATTCTCTGAAAACGTGAAACCGTGACATCTCCACGGATCAGATCTTTCAGTAAGTCAGCGGTTTCCGCCTCCGTCATCTGTGATTCAATCTGGATGAGCCCATCCGTAATTTGTAGGGAAATTATATCCGATCTTTCGTCCAGAATCGCTTCAGCCGCCTCCATGCCGGAAGTGACCTCAATTTCCAGCCTATGCCGCTCACCATACCGCTCGAAAATGTCGCCCATCTCTCCGTAAAACGCAAGACGACCCTCATTCAGAATACCAACACGATTGCATGGGATTGCTACATCGGTTAAACAGTTCGTCGCTATAATCACCGTTTTGCCCATTACACCCAGTTCTTGGATCAGTGCCCCCATTTCAGCTTGCCCCTGCGGATCTAAGGGTGAAATTGGTGCGTCAAGTAACCAGATCAACGGATCATGTAGGAAAGTTTTGGCTAAACATAATCGCTGTTTTTGTCCCAGTGACAAGTGTTGGATTTTTTCCTCTCGCAGCGTCGTCAAATCCATTAAATCTATAACGTCTTGGATACCTGTTGCACGCTGTGCTTTTTCTAATTTGTATGCAGCAGCGAAAAACTCAAGATATTCCTGAATAGAGAGGGTGGGATAACCGTCAAAGGTTTGAGGAACATAACCGATGAGTGGCCGAACAGCGTGAACATCCTTCAGTGCATCATATCCAGCAATCTCTATAGAACCAGAGGTCGGCTTAATCAGTGTTGCTAGAATTTTTATGAGAAGCGTCTTGCCGGAACCGTTTGAACCTAAAAGAGCCAAGCGATCCCCACCTTCCAAATGAAAAGTTAAGCCAGTGAGGATTGATGTCTGCTGAAAAGATTTGCACAATTCTTGGACGTGAATCACAATCTAAAAATCTCCAAAGTTGGGGAAAAAATCCCAAAGGTGCACAATATAAACATCCAGCCACATTATAGCACGTAGACTTCGATTTGGAAACGGGAATTCTATGAAGATAGTAGAAATCATCTGTTGACTCTATCTTTCAATCTATAGTATAATTAGCCGACGCACTGTTTGATTGATACTACTGCTAAACAACAAACTTCTTGATCCCGATGCGTTATCGGGGGAGGTATTGAGGAATACAACGTGCATGCAGAATTAAGCATCGAAGAACAGGTAGCACTCATCCGCAGAGGGACGGCAGAGATTATCTCTGAAGGGGAACTCGCTCAAAAGTTGGAAACCGCCAAAGAACAGAAACGGCCCCTTCGTATCAAACTTGGATTAGATCCTACAGCACCAGATATCCACCTCGGCATTGCGGTTGTCTTGCGCAAACTGCGCCAGTTTCAAGACCTCGGACACGAGGTTATCCTAATCATTGGTGACTTTACGGCGACAATTGGAGATCCAAGCGGCAAATCTAAAACACGGCCACAGCTAACGGTGGAAGAGGTCAAACATAACGCCAAAACCTATGCAGACCAGTATTGCATGATTTTGGATGAGGACAAAACCCGGGTTGTTTTCAACAGCGAATGGCTTGATGAGATGTCTTTTGCGGATGTCATTAGATTGAGCGCCCAGACAACGGTAGCGCGTATCTTGGAACGAGATGATTTTACAAATCGCCTCCAAGACGGTGCTTCGATTGGGATGCATGAACTCCTTTACCCGATTTGTCAAGGCTATGATTCTGTTGTCTTAGAAGCAGACGTGGAGATGGGTGGAACAGATCAGAAATTCAATATCTTGATGGGGCGTGACCTCCAGCGCGCTTATGAGCAGGAACCTCAAGTGACACTGTTGATGCCCCTACTCGTTGGTCTTGATGGCGCTGAAAAAATGAGCAAATCACTGGGTAACTACGTTGGAATCTATGAACCAGCCTCCGAGATGTATGCCAAGTTGATGTCCATCCCCGATGAACTGATGTCTACCTATTTTGAGTTAGCAACGGAGGTGCCGCTCGACGAGATCCGGGCGTTCGAAACCCAATTGGCAAGTGGAAGCATCCATCCTAAGACAGTTAAACAGCGGCTTGCCCGCGAGATCGTGACAATCTACCATAACGTAGATGCAGCGCACGCGGCAGAAGCGGAATTTGATAGGGTCCATCGTGATCGACAGCTTCCAGATGATCTGCCCGAAGTTGTTATTCCAGCGTCTTCCCTTACCGATGGTAAGATCTGGATTGCTCATCTGATGCAGCAAGCCGGTTTTGCCAAGAGCTCCAGTGACGCTAGACGATTGGTGCAGCAAGGTGGGGTACGTCTTGATGGTAACAGAATCACGGACCCAGGACTGGAAGTCGCTCTGCAAGGTGACACCATCCTGCAAGTTGGCAAGCGTCGGTTTGCAAAGCTAATCGTTTAGTTAGGACTTACGCAGCGTGTTCATAAGTCCCCCTGACAAGCTTCCCCCTCTGATAAGGGGGCTAGGGGGGTTGGGAGATTTAGGGGGTTAAAAATCACTACCCCTGTGTGCCAAAATTGCGTAAGTCCTGTTAGTGTTACTTTGCATTCGATTGAGTGGTGGAAGTATGTAGGCCGAGATTCACATCTCGACAGAATACTTAGGTTAAGGTATGATTTTTGTAACTAACGACGATGGGATCGACGCACCGGGGCTGAAAGCCCTCGCAGAGGCACTTGAAACCCTCGACGAGGTCTACATCGTGGCACCAGATCGGGAACGGAGTGCCGTCGGCATGGCGATTACCCTCCATCAGCCGCTCAGAGCCAAACAGGTTTGGACGCGTGCCTACGCAGTTGATGGGACGCCGGTTGATTGCGTAGATCTTGCGCTGGGTACGCTGCTCCCCGAACCCCCAAAATTGCTGGTCTCTGGTATCAATCGGGGGCAAAATCTTGGTGCTGATATTCACTTCTCAGGAACCGTCGGGGCGGCGAAAAAGGGAACACTCGCGGGCATTCCATCGATTGCAGTTTCCCTCGCCTTAGATGGGCCAGGGGAACAATCTGACTTCCATTACAAAACGGCGGGGACGATTGCATGCCGCATTGCCAAGCAGGTGAGCGAGAAGGGGATGCCAAGCCATATCCTGCTTAATGTCAATGTGCCGAATTGTCCGCTTTCGAAGGTTAAAGGCATTAAGATAACACGGCAAGACCGAGGAAACTACAGTATAAATGCTGTCACACGACTGGATCGGGGAGGACGACCCTACTACTGGATTGGTGGAGAGCGGACCCAGATTGACTTTGGCAGAGATACAGACCTCCATGCAATCCACAATCGACGTGTTTCAGTTACACCCGTGCAGCTTGACTTTACGGATCACACCCTCATCACACCGTTAACGGCATGGCTAGATGATGAGAACATGAAACTATAACCTGAAAATGAGGCGGAGACTTGCTCTATTTGATTCTTGTTCTCAAAGGGTGTTGTATCGGGGTTGCAAATATTATTCCCGGTGTGAGTGGCGGCACAATGGCGGTTATGCTCGGTATTTATGAACGGTTGATTCGCGCGTTGCATCACATTGGGTTTTCAACTGCCAGAAAACTCTCAGCAATTCTTACGTTAAAAAGGGAGGCAATATCTGAAGCGCGGGCAGAATTGCATCGTATCGACTTCGGGTTCTTGATAACTATTACCCTCGGTGCACTGTGCGCTGTTGTAGCGTCAGCCAGACTAATCGTTTATCTACTGAATGAGCAACATGATCCGACATACGGTTTCTTTTCTGGATTGGTGCTGACTTCTACTATCATTCCACTCAAAATGCTCAAACGTTTTACCGTTAAAGAGTGTATTTCCCTTCTACTCGCTGCGGGGTTGACGGTGGGATTGACACTCAGCATGAGTGGAGAAAAAAGGCTGGAGAGTGAGCAGCGGAAACATGAGCTGTCCGATAAATCGAGATCAGAGCAGGAGAGTCACCTCAGCGAAAATGCAATCACAGTGGCTCCGCAAGATGCCTCAAAAAATGCCAATCACGCAGTTGGGGTGCTGCTTTATCTATGTCTCTGTAGTGCTATTGCGGTTTCCGCGATGATTCTTCCCGGCATCAGCGGTTCTTTCATCTTTCTTCTGTTGGGCGTTTATTTTGACGTACTAGCGGCAGTGGATAATCGGGACTGGATTGTGATAGGGGTTGTTGCGCTGGGCGGGGTTGTTGGACTGCTCGCGTTCACCCGATTGCTAAATTATGTGCTTGAACGCCATCACGATTTGACAGTATCCTTCTTAATTGGATTGATGGTCGCATCGCTATACGGACTCTGGCCCTTCCGCAGCTACGCAATGGTCGGTGAGGAACGGATTGACATTGCTCATATCCTCCCACAAGCGAACATGAATCTGGCTATTACAGCTTTAGCATTTCTGATAGGTTGCGGCGTGGTTCTCCTGTTTTATCGCTTGCAAAATAAAAAAGGGTGATATTTGTAGTAAAGTTTAGAATTAATTGGACACTCTGTACCGGCGCGTCCCGATAAATCGGGATCCCGCCCTGTCGGGAGAAACAGCGCCTACCAACCATGGGGAGCAAAAGTGTCTATCTGTTTTTAGAATCTACTATAATGTCTCTTAAAAATATGAAAGAGAATCTAACCGAACTGCAAGCCACTGCGGTTGAAGTGTACCGGCAACGACTAGCTGAGATTGTGCCAGAGGTTGAGATTCTTGACGCTTTTGCAACGGCTGGTATTATCGAAGTGAAATTGAACGATGCCTCAGCACGAAAGCGTGCCACAGGGAAGCACGTCGTGAAACTCTCGGTTGAGGTAGAGGATCAGTTCAATGTGACTTTACCGCCCTATGTCGTTCCACATGAAAACTGATTGAAAGGATTTTTTCAGAGCATATTACAGTCTATGAAAACAGTTGGTTTCTTCGTTAATACTGCCAAACCCCACGCGCTACAGGTCGCTACGGAGGCGTGCGATTGGCTCCAAAAGCGTGGGCCAGAACCGCTGATTCCTGACGCGGAAGCTGCACTACTCGGCCTGGCGGGTGCGGGTTGCAATCGACGTGAATTGGCAGCCCAATCTGACCTATTATTGGTCCTCGGCGGTGACGGCACACTACTTGACGCTGCACACATACCCGAAATTGAGAAGGTTCCAATCCTCGCTGTGAATCTCGGCAGCCTCGGTTTCCTCACCGATGTTCCCCGTGACCAGCTTTACGCTGCCTTGACCAACGTGTTTAACGGTGACTACAAAATTGATCGGCGGATGATGTTAGAGGTCAGCGTCGATAACCATGAGCATGAATTTTCCAACTCTTTTGCCCTCAACGATGTTGTAATTCGCCACTATACGCAGCTCATCGAATTGGAGGCATACATTGACGGAGAGCCATTCGTCACCTACAACGCCGACGGACTGATTATTGCTACCTCAAGCGGTTCGACCGCCTATTCCTTAGCGTGTGGAGGACCAATCGTTGAACCGCATCTCAACGCAATACTCCTGACACCAATTTCGCCGCATTCATTAACGATGCGCCCTTTTATCGCGCACGGAGATTCCGAAATTACGGTGGCTATGCAGTCTGATTATAGCAGCGTCAACCTGCTTGTTGATGGCTCCCGTGAGACACACTCGGTGGCTCCTAACTCCTTAATTCGTGTGCGTAAAGCGGATAAGACAATCCAGTTGATCCGTTCCCACCACCAGAGCAATTATGAAGTCTTACAAACGAAATTAATGTTGGGAGAAGGAACGAAACGCAAAGCGTGATCGGTTCATTAGCTCACTATTGACACAGATTTTTTGATATACACCTATATCGTTCAGGGTAATTTTCGTATGGAACAACGATCGTTGTTCCATACAATTTCTTAACATGAGCCAATCATCTTTATCAACCGACAAGCCAGCCTATTGAATCAAGAGATTAAATTTTGCCATGATTGAAGAACTTTACATAAGCAACGTTGCCCTTATCAACGAACTTCGATTGGAGTGTTCCTCCGGTCTGAATATTTTCACCGGGGAGACGGGTGCAGGCAAATCTGTGATCTTAAACGCTGTGGGGCTTGCACTCGGTGAACGCAGTAACGCTGGACTTGTCAGAGATGGGGCGACCAACGCCAAGATTCAGGTCGCGGTTGCGTTGCCGGCGGATCATCCCGTATGGGCTGGTTTTAACGATTCAGAGTTTGCCGACACTTTGGATACAGAGGAAACTTTAGTTTTATCCCGACAGATTAACGCAAGCGGACGCAGTCGTTGCCATACCAATGGCCAACTGGTGAGCTTGACGTTCTTGAGTGCCATCGGTGATCTGCTCGTTGATATTCATGGGCAGCATGCACACCAATCGCTTTTCCGATCGGACACCCATCTTGATCTCCTCGATACGTTCGGCAAGCATGACGCGTTAAAGGCGGAAGTCGGGAAAAAGTACGACGAACTTCATGCCACCCGAGCACAACTCGATGATTATTCCCGGACACTTCGTGAAGCGATGCAGGAGAAGGATCTGCTGGAATTTCAACTGGACGAACTGGAGGAAGCCCAACTCCAAGAGAATGAGGAAGAGACGCTCATGAATGAACGACATCTCCTCAGCAATGCGGAAACCCTCTTTGAATCGGCCAATCAACTCTACGAGCAACTCTATGGCGGTGACCTGTCGGAATCTTCGACGTTGGACGGACTCAAAACGGCGAGCCGCACCATTTCTAAACTTTCCGAACTGGATAGCAGCCTGTCAGAATTAAACACACGGTTCGAGTCCATCCTGTATGAATCAGAGGACATTGTCTATCAGATTCGTGATTATCGTGATAAGATTGAGTTTAACCCACATCGCCTTACAGAGGTTGAGGAACGTCTAGATCTCATCCAGCGGCTCAAACGGAAGTACGGGGATTCGATCTCCGAAATTTTGGCATACCAAGCACAAGCATCGCAAAAACTTGAAGAGCTTCAATTCGGTTCCGAACGCACTGAAGAGTTGAAAGATCAGATTCACCTGCTGACACAAGGTGCGCAAAAACTCGCGATTGAACTTTCTGAAAAACGGAGAAAAACCGCGACCCAACTTGAATCTCTGGTTGAGCGGGAACTCCAGTCGCTGGGAATGGAAAAAGCGGTTTTCCAAATCCTTGTATCCCCTATTGAGTCAGTAGAGGGGCCCTTAGAAATTGATGGAAAATGTTATGACCTGCGAGCTGATGGGATGGATGAAATCGAATTCTTCATCTCTCCTAACGTTGGATCCGAGCCAAAGCCGTTGGCTAAAATAGCTTCAGGCGGGGAAATCTCTCGGGTGATGTTGGCATTGAAAACCGTGCTTGCCCAAATTGATCTGATTCCGACAATGATCTTTGACGAAATCGATGCGGGTATTGGCGGACGCACCGCAGATATCGTCGGGCAGAAACTGAAGGAATTATCGCGTTTTCGGCAAGTCTTTTGTATCACTCATCTGCCACAGATTGCGCGTTTTGCGGACCAGCATTTTCGGGTTGAAAAGGAAGTGGAAGGGGATCGCACAACAATTACGGCGAAACTCCTAACACCTGAAGAAAGGGTTGAGGAGATGGCTCGGATGCATGGCGGCGAAGCGACAGTAACAACGCTTGCACATGCGAGGGAGTTGTTGGAGGGAGAATAGCGTATGGATAATAGATTTACACAAGAGAACGGCACGAATGTTTATACCGGCTGTGAATTGCTAGTCAAAGGCGCCCTCGAAGGTCAAGCCAACTTGCTGACGGGATACCCCGGTTCTCCATTGGCAGAAGTGTTCGACGTAATGAAAAGTAATGCAGATCTTCTCAAAGAACACGGTATCCTCGCGCAGATTGGGAATAATGAAGCCCTCAGCATCGCAAGGCTCAACGGGTCACAAATGGCAAATCTACGCGCTGCTGCCTTTATGAAGAACGTCGGGCTGCATGTGGCATCCGATGCGTTAGCGATTAGCAATATGGCAGGGACAACGGGCGGTGCTGTTGTCGTTGTCGGAGATGATACGTGGGGATCGAGTACGCAGGTGCCAGCGGATTCGCGCTTTTTGGCACGCCATCTTTACACGCCAGTTATTGAACCGAGCACATTTCAGGAAATGAAAGATTGGTTAAGCGCTGCATTTGAAATCTCTGCCAGATCTAATCTGTATCTCACCTACATCGTAACCCTCAATCAGGCAGAGGGCGGCGGAAGTGTGGAGGTACGACCGAACCGTTATCCTGATATCTCTACGAAAAATCAGACGATGATCGATACAACGTTGATTGACGGTTCAAACCGGATCATCCTGCCGCCGGATACGCCGCGGATTGAGATTGAAACCTTAACGGAGCGCTTCCCGAATGCGATTAAGAGCGCACGAGAACATAACCTAAATCGAATTTGCTATCTAAATGATTCGGAACACGACATCGGATTTGTGACCTCTGGCTTGGGTAGCTCCTATCTCGAACACGCGCTTTACGAGTTGGAATTCCAAGGCCGTATTCCAATCCTCAAACTTGGATTAACCCATCCTGTTGATGAAGAGATTGTGCGTGAATTTGCGTCGCATGTGCGCGAAATCTACGTTGTTGAGGAGAAGCGTCCCCTGCTTGAAAAGGACATAAAAGCCATTGTCAGCCGGTTTTATCAAAATGGCGAAATGGATCGGCTTGTGCAGGTATGGGGTAAGGAATTTCCAGACGGTTTGGAGGGAATCCCTGATTCGCTCGGGCTCAACCCATCAATACTGATACAACGACTGATTCCGCTGCTTCGACATAAGTTTAATGGCAAAGGTAAATCTATCGCAATCGATTCGGAGGTCTTTGCCCGTGAGGAACAACAGATCGAGCAGGTCAACGCGCATCAGGTTGACATTCCCGCACGAACACCTACTTTCTGTCCTGGATGCCCACATCGCGACTCTGCGAGTGTTTTCAAAGAGATCGCGGATCAGTTTACGGACGCGAAATATATGGAGAGGCACCACGCACAATCTCCCGTAGATCTCGTCTTTCATGGAGATATCGGATGCTACTCAATGCTGAAATATGAGCCGTTTCCGCGTTTGATGCACAACCTCTCAGGAATGGCGCTCGGCGGCGGGGTTGGTGCCGGCATTGATCCATTTATCAGGAATAAACAGATTGTCTTTATGGGGGACTCTACATTCTTCCACGGTGGGATGTCGGCAATTTCTGACTCAATCAAGAATGGTCAGGATCTCACCTACGTCATTTTGGACAATCAGACAACCGGGATGACAGGACATCAACCTACACCGTCTACAGAAGATGATATCCTCGGCAACCCAACCTTTGCACAAGATATCGAGAAGGTTGTCGAAGGACTCGCTGGCGATTCGGAACTCTTTATCATCCGAACTAATCCAGAGAATCGCCTTGAATACAAGAAATTGGTTGAAGAAACCGTCCTCAAGCCGGGTGTCAAAATTATCATCGCCGATAAAGAGTGCGGAATTACTTACCACCGTCGGTTGAGACGGGAGCATCAACAAACAATCAAAGAACGCGGTTTTCTATCGATCGAAAAACATATCAATATTACCCCTGAAGTCTGTGAATTCTGCCTTGAATGCACCAATGCAACCGGGTGTCCCGGTTTAAAAGTAGTCGAAACCGATTATGGACCGAAGATCGGTATAGATCAATCAAACTGTGTGTCTGATGGTGCTTGTGCCCGAATCAAGTGGGCATGTCCTTCCTTCGAGGAAGTAACCATCACCCGCAAGCGTCCACCGCGTCAACACGTGGAGCTGGGGACTATATCAGTCGATTCTGCGGAGCTACTACCGCCGCCACCTCGTGCATTCGACCAGATATGGAGTGTCCACGCCGCAGGCGTTGGTGGCATGGGGATTGGTACAATCTCTAAAGTCTTAGTGCTTGCAGGACAGGCGCAAGGGTACCATGTGAGGTTCTTTGACAAGAAGGGATTGGCAATTCGCAACGGAGGGGTCTACACAAACCTTATCTACTCAAAAACAGCAGTAGAACTTTCTCCGATTATTCCGTACGGAAAAGCAGATTTGCTGATCGGCATGGACATGTTAGAGGCGGTCCGCGGCCTCGATGCCAAAGCCGGATTCCGTGTTGCCGTACCGGATCGGACGGTTGCCATCATCAACACCGCTAAAACGGATACGGTGACGACTCTCATCGGTCAGGACGATTTCAGACTCACGGATTTGGAGAAGTGGTTACAGCGCTACACCGACACAGATGCCTATTTTGGAGCAGACCTATTCGAGATTTCCGAAAAGGTGCTTGGAAACAAACTCTATGCCAATATGATGCTGCTGGGTGTTGCTTTTCAGCGGGGACAGCTGCCACTCGAGCTTGAAGCCATTCAATCGGCTATAAAGTTGGCTGTCCGACCTGCGGACCTAGAAACGAACCGCCGCGCTTTTGACATGGGTAGACGGCTCGCAATAGACCCAGATGCTTTTGCCACCGCGCCACAGTGGCAGACGTACAAAACTGTACTCCGACAGAAATGTGAAAGTTTATCGGGCAAACGTCGGGGTAAGAGGCTTGCCCACGAATATGAAGTGCTTGTTCAACAAACAGTGGAACGACTGGAGCTGGATGACGAAACGAATCGAAGCTTTGCCTTGCATGTGTATGACCTCATCCAATTCGAGAATCTGGAATATGCACGTCTGTACGTTGAAAAAATTAAACAAATCTATTCCAAAGATCTGTCTGAGATGGATTACCGTGCGACGAAAGCTGCGATTAAATATCTATATAAGGTCATGCTCATCAAGGACGAAATATATGTGGCTCACCTGCTGACTAGCGAGACTAAATTAAGGCGTGACAAAGAATTGTACAACGTTGATGAATCGAATGGGGATAGAATTAAATACGTCCACCTCAACCGCCCTCGCTTCACAATCATGGGGCGAGATCTTCAATGGGACATGAATGCCAAAAACTGGCAACTAAATTTAATGAAACGGATGAGGTTTCTCAGACGTTTGCTATCGCAATGGCATAAACTAGAAAAAGTATTCCGTGATTGGTATGTCACTGAAGTGATTGATACCTTTGCTCCACACGATAGAGACAGCTATGAAAGTCATGTCAGTGCGATAGAAGTCCCTGAAGAGGTGCGTGGATATCGAGAAGTGCGTTATCCAAAGATGGAAAACGCCAGAAAAAAAGTGGAAGAGCTCTTGCGTAACGCATAAGCTTTTCAAGCTTCACTTTACTTGCCATGCAAATCACAGGTCAAACGAAAATCGTTGGCATCATCGGTGACCCGATCAAACATAGCCGCTCTCCGCTGATACATAACGCAGCAATCGCCGCACTGGGGTTGGATTACGTCTATGTGCCCTTTCATGTTGAGCCTGACAGTTTAGGCGCAGCAATAGAGGGATTTAAGGCAACCAATGTCGTCGGTATTAACGTAACGATTCCACACAAGCAAAATGTGATGTCGTACCTTGATGAGATATCGAGGGAAGCCACCCTCATCGGTGCTGTTAATACGCTAATTTTCAGAGATGGAGCAATTATCGGCGAGAATACAGACGCCCCCGGTTTTTTACACGCGATGCAAGAAGATGGACTCGATGTCCCTCAAGGGGGGGCGGCTGTCATAATTGGAGCAGGCGGGTCAGCGCGGGCAATTGTTGTGGCACTTGCCTTAGCCGGGGTACAGACGATTTGTATCACAAATCGGACCGTTTCCCGAGCCGTTGCACTTGCCACGGATCTTTCAGAAAAAACGGGTGTATCAATCTACGGAATAGGGCTTGATGATTCTAAACTGCCACACGCTGTAGGAACAAGCCAGTTAATCGTCAATACAGCATCCACTAGTATGGATGTTTCGCACCCGCTGTTGATCGATCCGGAGTGGTTAGAACCACAATCCATCGTTTACGATATTGTCTACACGCCTCCCGAAACGCGCCTTTTACAAGCCGCGGCGGAAAAGGACTGTCACACAATCGGCGGTTTAGGTATGCTTGTTCATCAAGGAGCGATTGCCTTTGAGAAGTGGACCGGCATCAACCCGCCCGTTGAGATCATGCGGCAAGCGCTTCAAGGTGCATTTGATTAGAAGTGAGAGGTTAATTATGAGTATCGAAAATTCTTTTTCTCCGACAACTCCGTCCTCAGCACCAATTAAGGTGGATATTTTTCATTCGCAATATCTTATACAGCCAACTGAACATTTGCAAGCTGAAGAAATACGTGAGTTGGCTGCTTACGTCGATGGACGGCTGCATGAGATGAGTCGAAAAACCTCACGCGATAAGTTCGATATCGCGATCATGGTCGCATTACAAATTGCGGCGCAGATGTGCGAAGATCAGAAACGGTTCCAGCAATCGATCCATCGCATGATCGAAGAGCTTGAGAAAGCTGTAGAAGGTAAATCTGCTCCTGAAGCTGAACGATCTACGGCAGCGTTTGATAGCATATAAGTTCACTCAAGTTCGTAGACGACATTCACCATTACCGTAATCTGAAGTTGCCCAGATTGGATGGGGGTAGCTGCCGCTCCTGCATCGTCAGCAAAGTCGAACTCGAGACTAACAGGACGCGGTCCATAAAAACCCTCCGACTCGGAGATAGAAATCGGTTTCCCAAGCGTGACCCCACCCTCGGTCGCTAACGTCTGTGCTTTTGCCTGCGCGTCCCCCATCGCTGCCACGCGAGCCTGCATCTTTAAGCTGGTCGGATCGTCGATTGTGAACTGAATCGAGTTAATCTGGACCAAATCCCCGCCGGCTTCCGCTGCATCGTCAATCACGTCCCCAACGATGTTCAAATCCCGGATCTTCGCGGACGCAGTATTGGTAACACTATATCCCCGAAACTCTCGTCGACCTTTACTGTAATCGTATTGCTGGTGGATGCTGAAATGCTGGGTCTGAATATCCTCGTCGAGAATACCGTTGCTTTTTAGGGACTCGATCACTCCCGTCATCGCTTCAGCAGCATCTGTACGTGCTTGCTTCACAGAATCTCTCTCGACCGAAACTCCGATACTCAGCATAACCACATCGGGGGTCCCTGTGACCATACCAGTGCCGGTCACTCGAACTGTCTTCTCTGTTTTCTCCCGATTGATGACCTCTATGGTACGTTCTTCCGGTTGAACCGAAACCTCCACATCGTTGCCCAAGCTACCCGCTACTATCACTAAATCAAACAGGTCTATACTCCCATCCTGATTCACATCCCGTGGCGATGCGGCAAAATCAAGCCCTGCTTGGATGTTTAACAGTGGAGCCAATTCCACAGCGGTGAGTTCAAGTTCTGCTTCAGGTTTAGTGCCCTCGTCTGCAGCGCACCCACTCAACAATATCATCAGACAGACAAGAGAACAGATAATTTTAACTTTCATGGGTAAAATCTCCCTATGATATAAAGTCGGGACAAGGTTAAACCCCTATCCCGACTCGAAAATTGTGTTGTGACGGGGGTTCATTTCTTCCCTGCGGTTCGGAACAGATTAACAACTCTACCTGTTAACTGTTTCCAATTGACGATAGTAATAATCACTATAGCAGTAATACAGGTAATGCTCCATAAAGGTGGTTTATCCTTTAGCATTGTTCCGAGTGCTATTCCTGAGCAAAGCAGCATCACGGGGAGTCCTGTTTCCCGATGAAACCGTCGATTCCTAGTGAAAATAGAATATATACTCACAAAAAAGACAATTCCCATTGATACACTGAAAACATCCAAGAAAAACACCCCTTCTCCCTTTTCATGCCTGGGGGTAGTGCGTAGGTTGGGTTGAATGGCACTGATAAAGCACACCAAATCGCTCCGTTTGGATTACGCAGCTCTATTCAATTTGAAATTTCATAAATACAGTGAAACCCAACGCTTTTTAATCTGTTAACCCTTACTATTATTGATAGGGATTCGCTCGGAGCCGTTCAACCCAACCTACCTTGCTGTGATTACCCTATGGTCTAGAGGTTATGTGCGTTTTGAACAGGTGCAAGACCTGCCCCTACATTGATCCGTAGGTCGATTTTCCAAAATCGACGCTTGAGAGTTGAGATATGAACCTCAACTTACTTTACAGAAAATAACGCTCTTTCTGCTTAGCAGTCTCATATTCCTCGTAAGCCTGCTGCACGGTGTCCACCTCAGAGACTTCGGCGATGGGTACATCCCACCACGATTCGTAACTCGGGACGCGCTTCTCAAAATCGACATCGACCTTGATCACTGTTGTGCGATCAGATGATTTCGCTGCGCCGAGTGCCGCTTTCAGACCCGTTGCTGAATCCGCCTCAATGACGTGTGCCCCGAGGCTTGCAGCATTCGTAACTAGGTCCACTGGTAACACCTCACCGTCAAGCTGGCCCGTGGTGTCGTTACGATACAGGAATTTCGTTCCGAATCCCTGGGCACCAGTCGCTGCGGAAAGTCCACCGATGCTGCTGTGACCGTAGTTGTTCACCAATACGATGGTCAGTTTGTACCCTTCTTGAACTGCCGTCATAATCTCCTGTCCCATCAACAGGTAGGAGCCATCACCGACAAACACGTAGACCTCGCGACTTGGATCTGCCATCTTGATGCCTAAACCACCCGCAACCTCGTAGCCCATACATGAGTAGCCGAACTCGACATCATACCCTTTGGGGTCCCGAGTACGCCACAACTTCTGGACATCGCCCGGTAGACTACCCGCCGCACCGATAAGCACATCCTTCGGATCCGAAAACTCGTTCACTACCCCAATCACTTCGCCTTGACTCAGGATATCGCTGTGATCTGGATGATAGATTCGATCTACCTCAGCCTCCCATTCCTCACGTAATTTAGCGATGTGAGCAGCGTAGTCCAGATTGACATGATACCCTTGAAC
The DNA here is from genome assembly GCA_965204355.1 of Candidatus Poribacteria bacterium. Classification (GTDB taxonomy): domain Bacteria; phylum Poribacteria; class WGA-4E; order WGA-4E; family PCPOR2b; genus PCPOR2b. The sequence goes on along the minus strand of OZ241983.1, from coordinate 2,710,428 downwards.
GCCATGGCTGAGCTCTTCAAGCGTTACGCGTGCATCCGCAGTCAGCGGTAGGGCCGCGTGTTTGGCAGCATCAAACTCTGCCACATTGATAGTGATGAACCGCACATCCGGATGCTGGAACGCTGTCTTCGAGGCTGTTATAAAATCGCTCAGGCGGGAACCTACCACAATGACGAGATCTGCGTCACGGGCGACAGTGTTCGCTCCAAGTGTGCCGGAGACGCCCATCCCACCCAAACATTGTGGATGATCATAGCGGAGCGAGCCTTTGCCCGCAAATGTTTCTGCGACAGGGATACCGGTCTGTTCCGCGAAATGAGCGAGGGCGTCGGTTGCCTCGCTGTATTTCACGCCGCCGCCTGCAATGATAAATGGTTTTTTGCTAGCGCGAATCCATTCAGCAGCTTTTTTGAGCGCATTGATATCGGCACGTGGGCGTGGAATCGTCTGAACCCGCTTTTCAAATAGCGCAGACGGATAATCATAGGCTTCGGCTTGCACGTCCTGCGGCAGTGCCACCGTGACGACGCCCGTTTCCGCTGGCGAGGTCAGCACACGCATCGCCTCTGGCAGCGCGGTGATGATCTGTTCTGGACGATTGATTCGGTCCCAATAACGCGAAATTGGCTTGAAGCAATCGTTTACCGAAATATCCTGAGAACTGGGTGATTCAAGCTGCTGTAGGACAGGAGCAACAAGCCGTGTTGAAAAAATATCGCCCGGCAGCAGCAGCACAGGTATTCGATTGATTGTTGCACCCGCCGCAGCGGTAACCATGTTGGTGGCGCCCGGCCCGATCGAAGACGTACACGCCAATGTGCGTAGACGGTTGTTCATCTTCGCAAACGCTGCGGCGGTATGCACCATCGCCTGCTCGTTGCGTGTCTGATAGAACCGGAAAGAGTCGGCATATTGATGCAACGCTTGACCCACTCCAGCGACATTACCGTGTCCAAAGATGCCGAACATACCCGCAAAAAACTGATGTTCGACCCCATCGCGTTCAACATATTGGTTTTTAAGAAACTCGACGACAGCTTGTCCCATCGTCAATCTTTGAGTTTTCATAGTAGTCCCCTATTCTTGAATCACAATCTGTTACAGGTCGATTTATAGTGAATTCTAAAAATAAATAGACACCTTCGCGCCCCGGTAGGTGCGGTTTCCTAACCGCACCGCATCGGCACTACCAAACGGGAGAACGGTAGGTACGGTTTCTACCCGCACCGGTTTGGAGTGTCTCATTAATTCTAATATCTACTATAATAGAGATAGTTGTCGCTTGATACCGATTTACCACCTCAATCAATTTTATCACACAATTGTTCTGTTGGGTAGAAGATAAATTCACATGGGCAGCAAAATGAGAAGCATGATCAAGCGAATTTTCATTCCGTTGAACTGATTAGGGTAGAAAAGGATTATCCAACCAAAGATGGGTTGTTGAGACAAATTGTGTTGGTTCATTCTGCACTTGGTGGGGTGGAAGAACAATTTGTCAGAATCCGGGTTCGAGGATTATCAGGATAGGGGACATAAAACGTGATGCACGAGACGTGACAATAAATGACATTGCGAATACGCCTCACATAAAATATCAACACGCTCTATAAATCAAGCGAGGGGGTGCTACTTGAGAATGACCATCCGCCGTGACGCGGTATAATCGCCTGCCCCGATAGATCGGGATGAAGACACACGGAGTTGATAGAAATAGACTCCACTTGCGACCGATTCTCCACTGTCGTTACGACCGTCCCAATAGGCTGCCTTTGCCCGATCCGTATAATCACCCACAGGCTGATACCCCAAATCCAATCGACGCACCGGCACGCCTTTTGTGTCATAAATGGTGAAGGTTACGTTGGCGGCATGGGCAAGACGATACGGTATCCATGTCTCTGGATTAAACGGATTGGGGTAGTTTGGGAGCAGGGCGGTTTCGTTGGGAGTGAGCATAACTAACAGCGCTTCGAGATTAGTGATACCGCGCTGAAAGGTGATCGAGCCGTCATCTGCTGTGTGCGCTATATCAATCCATTTCTGAACCGTTTCAGGAGTGATACGAACATCCATCGGCATGGCGGGAAATGACCGGTGTTCTCTACGCGCTATGGGGGCTGCAAGAGTTGCTGTTTCATCAAGGTGTGCGCTGACCGCGACCAGATCCAAGATGTTGACCATGCCATCGCCGTTGATATCTCCCGATAGTCCTTCCCCTACTTGGCCAAACATTTCTGCGACTGTTGCCAAGTCAACGAGATTCACGATACCGTCTCGGTTGATATCATAGATGGATACCTGCGGTGATGTATTCGTTAGTGGTGCGACGTTCCATAAGAGTACTGTGCCATCCTCACTCCCGCTTGCGAGTGTTTTGCCATCCGGACTGAATGCTACGCTACTGACCTCTTCCGTATGCCCCGTGAAAGTGGTTATGAGTTCCTGTATACCAACGTCCCACAGCTGCACCGTGGCTTCTGTGTCCCAATCCCCATGGACACTTGCCAGTGTCCTACCATCCGGACTAAACGCAACACTGTTGGCAGAACTTTTATCCCCCGTAAGAGTAGCGATGAGTTCCTGTGTGGCAACATCCCACAGTTCCACCATGCCCTCCGTTTTCCAATCCCCATGCCCACCTGCGCTTGCGAGTGTTTTGCCATCCGGACTGAACGCGACACTGTTGACAGGATGGCTATTGCTCTTGAGAGTTACTACGAGTTTCCTTGTGGCAACATCCCACAGTTGTATATTACGGTCCCGAATCCCGGCAGCCAGTATAGTGCCATCCGGGCTGAACGCAATCGCTCTAACACCGTGCGTGGCACCCATGAGCGTTGCTTTGAGACGACCTGTATCTGGGTCCCACAATCGTATTGCGACATCCTGCTTTCGACTACTACTGGAGTTGCCTGGCCAACCTCCAGCAGTGGCAAGTGTGGTGCCGTCTGGACTGAATGTGGCACTTAAGATAGCGCTTGTGTGGCCCGTTATGGTAGTTTTGAGCTGTCCTGTGTCTGTGTTCCACAGTCGTATCCTGCCTTCATCTGTGTCGTCGTCACCCACCGTTGCTATGGTGCTGCTATCCGGACGGAATGCCATGGTCCTTATACTGTTTGCATGTCCGCCGAAGATGGCTTTGCGTCGTCCAGTCTCGATATCCCATAGTCGTACCCTGCCGTCTTGCCAACTTCCCCCGCTTGCCAACGTTTTGCCATCGGAACTGAACGCTATACTGCTGACACCGGCGGTATATTCTCTGAGGATGATTCTCGGTTGCCACGTGGTAGTATCCCGCAACCACACTGTGTTATCCCAACTTGCACTTGCTAACGTCGTGCCATCCGGACTGAACGCAACACTGTTGATATAGTCCGCGTGTCCTCCGAGGGTGACTATAAGCTGTCCTGTGTCAACAGCCCACAGTCGCACCGTGCCATCTCGCGAACTTCCCCCGGTTGCCAATGTCCTACCATCTGGACTGAACGCTACACTACTCACTGGGTAACTATGTCCTCTGAGGATGATTCTCGGTTGCCACGTAGTAGTATCCCACAACTTCACTGTGCTATCGTTACCCCAATTCGTACTTGCCAACGTCGTGCCATCCGGACTGAAGGCAACATTTCTGACCCATTCTTTATGTTCTAGGATAGCTAAAGACTGCCCTGTAGTAACATCCCACAGCCACACCTTGTCGTCAGTTCCGCCTGCCAGTATACTGCCATCCGGACTGAACGTAACACTATTGATGTAGCCCGAATGTTCTATAAGGGTGGTTTTGAGTTGTCCTGTAGCAACGTCCCACAGTCGGACCGCTAGGTCCCCACCGCCACTTGCGAGCATAGCACCATCCGGACTGAATGTAACACTATAAGTGCCGTGCGTATGTCCTGTGAAGGTGGCTATAAGCTGTCCTGTGGGGACATTCCACAGTCGCACTATGCTGTTGTCGTCCCAACTCCCGGCTGCTAACGTGTGACCATCCGGACTGAATGCTACAGTTGAGGCCGGGGCAGGCGCTGTAAGGAGATCAAGTGTTGCACCCGTATCGGCATCGTATATCCAAATTCCGATAGAACTTGCAACCGCCAGAAGATCGCCATTCGACGAATACGCTATCGTTCCGGTTAGATCGCCTTTGCCCAAACGTGCTTTTGCACCTTCAGGTAAACTCCATTTGGTGTAGTCTTGGGCATAGATGTTGAACGCAAACGTTCCCAAAGAGAGGAGCATGAGTATAGAAAATTGTGCTGTTTTCATCGGTTAGATCCCTTCGCGTTGATTGTGGCTGCCGATCCTACTTCAAAATAAGCATCTTGCGTGTTGCCGAATAATCTCCTGTGGACAGACTGCAGAAGTAAACCCCGCTCGCCACTAGCTCCCCTATGTCTGATCTACCATCCCAATAGGCTGCCTTTATCCGATCGGTATAGTCCCCTGCGGGCTGATATCCTAGATCGAATTGGCGCACTACTATGCCTTTCGTGTCGTAAATCGTGAGTGTTACATCGGCATCCTTGGCCAAGCGATATGGGATCCACGTCTCAGGATTGAACGGGTTGGGGTAGTTGGACAGCAAGACAGTCTCTTGCGGTGGTAACACCGCCAAAAGTTGTTTGAGAACGGCAATACCACGCCGATAGACGAGAGAACCGTCATCTGCTGAGCGAGCCATGTCAGTCCACCCCTGAATCGTATCTCGGTTGAGATTCGACGAACCGCTTTTCTCCCCATTTTCGGGCGATAGGAATGCAATCGGCGCGGGGGGAATCATTGTTTCGCTAAACACGGCAGCAACCTCGACGAGATCCAGAATATCAACAACACCATCTCGGTTGACATCGGCATCATGCTGCCCCGTCCGTCCCAAGCTTGATCCAACGAAGGTCAAATCCAAAATGCTGACTACACCATCGTAGTTGACATCTCCGGGTATTATCCTACGGGTAAACTTCCATAGGAGAATCGTGCCGTCCCCAGCCCCGCTTGCGAGCATGGTGCCAGCGGGATTAAACGCGACACTACGGACACTAACCGTATGCCCTATAAAGGTGGCTTGAAGTTGTCCGGTAGAGACATCCCACAGTCGCACCATCTTATCATAACCTCCACTTGCAAGTGTCCGCCCATCCGGACTGAACGCGATACTGGAGAGATCGTATGTTTGTCCTGCAAGAGTAGTTTGAAGTTGTCCGCTGGTAACGTCCCACAGTCCCACTGTTTTGTCCTGACCTCCACCTGCTATCATGGTGCCGTCCGGACTAAACACCATATCTATGACAAAGGGTCTATATCCGGTGAGGTTGGCTTTGTTCTCTCCCGTAACCGGATCCCACAGTTGGATTGCATTGTCTGTAGTACCAGCTGCAAGGAGGGTGCCATCTGGACTAAACGCTACACTCGTGATAGTTGATGTTCTCCATCCAAAGGTGGCGCGCTGTTGCCCGGTAGGGACATCCCACAGGCGCAATGTCCTGTCCCAATGTCCGTTTCCACTTGCAAGCGTATTACCATCCGGACTGAACGCTACGCTATTGATACCGTAGGTATGTCCTATAAGGATGGTTTTGAATTGCCCCGTGGGGACATCCCATAGTCGCACCGTATAGTCTGAACTTCCGCTTGCCAAGGTGTTACCCTCCGGACTGAACGCGATAGTCCTAACCTGGTCCGTATGCCCTATGAAGGTGGCTCTGGGCTGCCATGTCACAACATCCCATAGCCTCACCACCGTTCCACTTCCAGTTGCGAGTGTGCTGCCATCGGGACTAAATACTATATTTGAATTGCTATTCTCATGTTCTGCGAAGATAGCTTTGAATTGCCCTGTGGGGACATCCCACAACCTTACCACCCCGCCACTTCCGACTGCGAGTGTGTTTCCATCCGGACTGAACGCTATACTTTCAGATCCGCCCATATGGCCTGTTAGGATGGCTTTCAACTCTCGCGTGGTCGTATGCCACAGCCGTATCGTATCATCGCGCCAACCGCCCCCAGTTGCGAGTGTGTTTCCATCCGGGCTAAATGCTATACTATCGACAGCTCCTACATGTCCTGTGAGGGTAGCCATGGACTCTCTTGTTGGCATATTCCACAGCCGCACCGTCTCGTCACTGCTTCCGGTTGCGAGTGTGGTGCCATCGGGACTGAATGCAACACTATAGACGCTTTCCGTATGTCCCGTAAGGGTGACTTTTAGTTCTCCTGTGGTCGCATCCCATAACCGGACTGTCTCGTCACTGCTTCCAGTGGCGAGTGTGTTGCCGTCCGGGCTAAATGCTATACCATAGACGCCCCCTGTATGTCCAGTGAGGGTGGTTGTGTGCTGTCCTGTCCGCGCGTCCCATAGCCGCACGGTCTTGTCGCCACTTGCACTTGCCAGTGTCGTATTATCCGGACTAAACGCCATATCTGAGATACGGCTTGTATGCCCAGTGAGAGTAGCTTTAAGTTCCCATGTTGCGACATTCCATAGTCGTATCGTCCTATCACTCCATCTGCCACCACTTGCCAGTGTGCTTCCGTCTAGACTGAACGCTAAACTCTCAATCGGCGTCGTGTGCCCCGTGAGCAGCTCCAGTTCCGCCCCGGTGTGTACATCGTATATCCAAACCCCGATAGCAGCCCCAACTGCCAAGAAGTTTCCGTCCGGAGAATACGCTATAGCAGTTATCCTGCCTTTACCAAGGCGTACTGTGGCTTCTTTAGGCAGGTGCCATTGCGGGGAATCTTGAGCGTAACTATTCGAGAGGAACACGAACATTCCCAAAGAGAGGAGCATGAGCATGAAAAATTGTGCCGTTTTCATCAGTTAGATTCCTCCGTGATGACTACGAGTACCGCTTCTACTTCAAAATGAGCATCTTCCGTGTTGCCGAATAATCTCCTGTGGATAGACTGTAAAAGTAGATTCCACTTGCAACCTGTTCTCCGCTCTCGTTGTGACCAGCCCAATAGGCTGCCTTTATCCGATCAGTATAGTCCCCCGCGGGTTGAAACCCTATGTCGAATTGCCGCACCACCGCGCCTTTTGTATCATAAATCGTGATGATCACATCAGCATCCTTGGCGAGATGATACGGAATCCACGTCTCAGGATTGAACGGGTTGGGGTAGTTTGGCAGGAGTGCTGTCTCTTGCGGTGGCAACACCGCCAAAAGTTGTTCGAGGAAGGCAGTACCACGCCGAAAGGTGAGCGAGCCGTCATCTGCTGCGTGAGCCATATCGACCCACCCCTGAATCGTATCTCGGTTAAGATTTGATAGGTTCCCCCTTTTTCCTTTATCAGGGGACAGAAATGCGATTGGTGCGGTGGGGATCATCGTTTCACTAAACACGCTAGCAACCTTGACGAGATCCAGAATATCAACAACGCCATCTCTGTTAATATCGGCGTCATTCTGCCCCGTCTGTCCCAAGTTTGACCCAACGAAGGTCAAATCCAAAATGCTCACCACACCATCGTGGTTGACATCTCCGGGTTTCGTTGAGGGCGTAAATTCCCATATAAGCACCGTGCCGTCGTGACTCCCACTTGCGAGTGTGGCACCGTCCGGGCTGAACGCTACACTTCTAACGCTGCCCGTATGCCCGACAAGGGTAGCTTTGAGCTGCCCGGTCAGAACGTCCCAGAGTCGCACCCTGTTGTCCGAACCCCCACTCGCGAGTGTCCTGCCATCAAGACTGAACGTCACGCCGAAGGCATCCCATCTATGGGCGGCGAGGGTGGCTTGCCGTTGTCCAGTAGCAACGTCCAATAGCCGTACTGTATGGTTATTGGTGCGATCGCTAGTCGCCAGTTCCTGTCCTCCGATTGCCAGCGTTCTGCCGTCCGGGCTGAACGCTATATCTCTGATAAAGTCCGTGTGGGCTGCAATCGTGGCTTTGTGCCTTCCTGTGACGGGATCCCACAGTTGGATTGTGCCGTCCGAATTGCCACTGGCGAGGGTGGTGCCATCGGGACTGAACGCTACACTCTCAATACTCGTTAAGCGGCGCATAAAGGAGGCGTACTGTTGTCCAGTGGGGACATCCCACAGGCGCAACGTTCTGTCCCATTGTCCGTTTCCAGTAGCAAGCGTGTTGCCGTCCGGACTGAACGCCACACTATTGACACCGTACGTATGCCCAATAAAGACGGTCTTGAGCTGCCCAGTGGCAACGTCCCAGAGTCGGGCCGTGTAGTCTGAACTTCCACTCGCCAGTGTCCTACCATCCGGGCTGAATGCTATCGTCCGAACAGCGCCTGTATGCCCCGTGAGGATACCTTCGGGCTGCCATGTCGCAGCATCCCATAGCTGCACTATCCTGCCACTGCCAGTTGCAAGGGTGGTTCCATCCGGACTAAACGCGACACTTGAACCTCCACCTGTATGCTCTGCGAAGATGGTTTTGAATTGCCCTGTCTGTGCATCCCATAGATGCACCTTACTGCCAGCCACACTGGCGAGTGTGGTGCCATCCGGACTGAACGCTATATTTCCGATACTGCCCGTATGCCTAAGGGTGGCTTTTAGTTCCCCTGTCATATGCCATAGCTGTATCGTTTCGTCATTAGAACCTCCTCCGGTTGCGAGCGTAGTGCCATCCGGACTAAACGCTATATTTGAACCCCAATTCGTATACCCTTTGAGGGTAGTTATGAGCCTCCCTGTGCGTGCACCCCAAAGCCGCACCGTCCCGTCGTTACGACTTCCCCCGCTTGCGATCATAGTACCATCCGGACTGAACACAACACTTTCGACACCGTTCGTATGTCCTTTAAGGGTGGCTTTCGTGTCTCCCGTGATTGTATCCTGCACCAGCATGGTTGTATCCCACAGCAGCACTGTGTCGTCGCCCCAGCCGCCTCCGCTTGCGAGCGTGGTGCCGTCCGGACTAAACGCTATACTACTGATCCAACGTGTATGCGCGACGAGTCTTGCCATAGGCTGCCCTGTCCGCGCATCCCACAGCTGCACTACTTTGTCTGAACCCCCACTTGCGAGCATGGTGCTGTCCGGGCTAAACACTACACAATCAATACTGCCCTTGTGCCCGGTGAGGGCTACTTTGGGTCTCCATGTCTCAACATCCCACAGCCGCACCATCTCGTCGTTGAAACTTCCCCCGCTCGCCAACGTGGTGCCATCCGGACTGAACGCTATACTGGTGACACCGTTCGTGTGGCCCGTGATTAGCGTAACTTCTGCCCCGGTGTGTACATCGTATATCCAAATCCCAATGACAGTCCCAACTGCCATGAAGTTTCCGTCCGGAGAATACGCTATATCGCTTATCCAACCTTTACCGAGGCGAACTTTAGCTCCTTTGGGTAGATGCCATTGCGGGGAATTTTGGGCGAAGGTGCTTGATACAAATAGAAGGGAGACTAACAGTAGGTTGAAGCTAAAAAACCTTCCCTTTTTCATGGAAATCCTCCTCCTTTCTGAGTCAATGGAAGCGACTGAGTGGAGTTGAATGACAATTGCACTTCTAGGCTGCCATCTATGTGGACAAATCCGACAGAGATGACCTTCCTATGGCTGTCCATCAATTTTCGTGCCAAACATCTGCTGACAATGAGAAACGGAATCCAAATGATTTACGAGGCGGGAACTAGCGACTTGCAATGTGAGATCGCATGGGGCTGCCATCTGTGAAAGACTATGAAGTTAAGGGGAGGGTTGCGAATTGACATCCCGTAGTACGTAGCGTTAAAACCATCTTGAAGTAGGGACGCACTTCACTTGAGACGGGCAGGAGATTGCCCGATATCGTCCACACCGGCGTTTAACTGTAAACAATAGGTGTGAGGATTTGTCCAATTTGTGTGGAGTTTAGCGGTGGCGAGTGGAAAATTCAGTTGGGCTTGGGTGTATCATGCAGCGTGGGTTGAACAGTTCAAATTTTGAACACTACTGTTTTGTGAATGGACGCAGTGAAAATCAACACGCAATTGACGTACGGATTATCAAGCGTTGGGGGTCACTAGGCTTAGTAAGATTTCAAGATGCTTTGGATCCCGATCTCATCGGGATTGGCTGGAGTGTAGCAACCTGCGTTAGCTACTTTGTAGCTTCGTATCTTCAAGCCAATCACAGAAAGCCATCACCGCCTCCCGAATAGCTTCAAATAGCGAAATCGCTTTTTGTGCCAGTGTCACTACACGCGCTGGTTCCAATTCGTATCCGTAAATGTGGCGAAGCCTATGGCGAAAGCGCCGATATTCATCTGTGTCGGATAAAAGGTTCGGCGAAAACAGGGGTGGGCGGTCAGCCCGCGATTGTCCCATCTGGTAAAGCAGAGTCCGATGCCACTGTTCACCCGTTGGCAAGTTGTCATCTAATGTAACGGCAACCCTTTCACAGATGCGTTCTATGCCTGAATAAAAATCGTCCACATAACTCGCTAACGCACGGGTAGCGAATTGATCCGGTTGCTCATCTACTCTGTTTAGACCTTCTGCAAGTCCTGAAGTGATTGGCTCAAGCGCAGCAATTTCAGTTGTTAATCTCGCTTTCAATGCAGCGCGGGGATTTTCATCCATCGGTTTCCCTTCCAAAACGCGTTCACGGATTTCTGCAGGGGCTGATTCCAAAAGCACCAGATGGACAGACAGCCACGGCGGCATTATCGTTTCCAGAGCCGCTTCCGCTTCCCAACATGCCTCCCGCGACAGTCCTTCAATCGCTATATCAAGATCAGAAGCCTCATGCCAAGGACTATCTCCAACCAGTGAGCCGAAAGGGATGACCTGCTTCGCACCGAACTGTTTCTGTAGGACTTCCGCACAGTGTTCGGCGATGGAAAGTGCCTCTTGATGACGATGGGCTAAGCTAGCTGCATCCAATTACCAACCCCCTCTTTTCTCCACAAAATCCTCGACCTCGCGCATTGTCGGCATAAAGTTCGCGCAGCCGTGCCGGGTGACGACAATCGCACCGGTCGCATTGCCTAAGCGGGCAGAGCGCTCCCAGCCCCAGTCTCTCAGATGACCGTAAATGAAGCCGCTGGCAAAGGCATCCCCCGCGCCGAGCGTGTTATACACCTCAACGGGAAATGGAGCCGCGCTGATAACTTCTCCGCTGGACAGATACACATCTGCGCCTTCAACCCCGCGTTTCATGATTAACGCTTGCGGACCACCATTCAGAACTGTTTCAACTGCTGCGTTGATGTCGCCTTCAATATCTGGATTGGAGATTTGGGAATGAGTGATAGATAGCTGTGAAATATCGGAGAGTGACGCCGCTTTAACCTCCTCCTCTGTTCCGAGTGCGATATCGACCACTCGTAGGGCGGATCTGGCAACTACTCCGAAAGCGCGGGGGTCATGCCACTGGTCTGCGCGGAAGTCAAGGTCGAAAAATACGGTCGTCCCAACGGATTGGGCATATTCAGCGGCAAAAAGATTTGCGCTTCGGCTCGGTTCTTTACTGAGCCCGGTGCCGGAGATAAGTAATGCCCGGCTATCAGCGATGGGGGCAGCGAGTACATCGTCGATTGTGAGTTCAATGTCGGCGCAGTTGTCACGATAGTAGACGAGCGGGAATCGGTCCGGCGGCTCAATCCCAAGCACAACTGCACTGGTTCGATGTCCCGGTTTGTGACAGATAAACTCTGTTTCAATATTTTCGTCATTTAGGAATTTGAGGATGAAGTCACCCACCGGATCTTCGCCGAGCGCGGTAAGAACAGCGGATCGGAGTCCAAGCCGCCGCGTCCCAACGCTGATATTCGTTGGACAGCCACCAACAAACGCGCCAAAACTGCCAATTTCGGGAAAAGGTGTGCCGATATCATTGGAATAGAGATCTATTGAACTTCGTCCGATCGCCAAAATATCATAAGTTCGCTCGCTCATCGGTTCACCCCGATACGTAATCCTTGAATTTTTCACTTTGTTCTGCGAACCGACAGGTAATCAGAAACGCATCGTTTCCGCAAGCGATTAACTGAACCCCCGCATCCGCCCACCGTTTGCCACTCTCAAAATCGTTGACGTAACTGCCGAGAATGATCCGGGATTCCTTCGCCTTGGCGATGACCTTTTCAATGCTATCAACAATCAACGGGTGGTCGAGTTGGCCCGAGATACCGAGTGATGTCGAGAGGTCATACGGTCCGAGGAATATTGCATCGAGTCCATCGGTTGAAAGAATCTCATCGATATTTTCCACCGACTTCGCGGTTTCGATCTGCCCAATGATGAAAATTTCCTCGTTTGCTTGAAGGGTATATTTCACACCATCTAGTTTCCGAAAATCACCGTAATCAGTGTGACCGATACCAAATGCAACCCCTCTGTCTCCATCAGGCGCGTATTTCGCCCACTCTACAACATTTTCGATATCTTTACGGGATTCTACGCGCGGGATCATCACGCCGGAAGCGCCTGCGTCAAGCGCCCGGGAGATAAAATGTCGCTCTTTATCTGGCACACGCACAATACTCGGGAGATCTGAACCTCTTGCCGCTCTGACTATACGCCCGACCGTTTCCATTGTGAAGGTTGTATGTTCCATGTCCACAATGATGAAATCTGCACCGGCACTCGCTAAGATGGTCGCAATCGATGGCACTGCAAATTCCATTACAAAGGTCCCAACGATGACTTCTCCGCTTCGTAAAGTTGATTTAATCTGCTTCGATCTCATTATTTAATTTGTCCATTTGCTGGTAGAAATCGCGTTGTTGGAATGGGAATCTCTGACGGTTCCAAAACATAATTTGATGCAGGGCCCAGTGCAGATAACTTGCTACCGAGCTGCAAAAAGACTTTCTATTTCCTGTAGTAATTTTCGAGCGCCCGCTTCAGCATTGGTGGTTCTTTTCATCCCTTTTGAAATCCTTAAGATTCTATCACAATAATCGTATGATAGGCCAAGATCTCCTGCGACACGGGCATTCTCTGCAACATTGAAGTAGCAGATTGTAGTGCGTGATAGGCTTTGATTCGCAGCCTCCCATAGATTGGCATGAGCGTAATTATCTGCTGAAAGCGCGTATAGTCTACCGGCTTCGGGCCAACTCTGTTGTCTCTCCAACGACTCCGCCCGCATCGCATAGTAGCTCCCCGCTTCCTGTGCACACTGTCGGGCATGACTGTAACGACGGGCAGCGGTGAAGGCGAGCCGTGCACGCGCGCAACAATCTGCGGCAGATTCCCAATTCTGGGACTCAATGAAGTTTTCTGCAGATTTTCGATAAAATTCACCCAGTTTTTTATACGCTGTGCGACTGCGGCGACTCTTCCCCGCCTGTGCGTATTCTTCAGCTAATTGATGTGTCTGTGCAGCAATCCTCTCATGGGGCGCCTGAACTAACTCATGGAGTTTGCGCAACACAAATTCCGGGGCGGTGTCCTGTGGACTGAGTGAAAGAAAAGTCAGATCGGAACCGGTGCTGCTATCTGTAGGCGATGCTTCTGAATCTACCGAAGAAGGTATCTCGGCGGGAGCACTGGAAGAGGATTGGTTGTTAAACCAATCTCGCAAGGCAGAGACCTCATCAGCCGGCAATTGATCAATGAGCTCAATCATCTCTTCTGCTGTTGCGGGCGATTGGGAGGGAGTCATCAAATCTGATAAGTGTCGAAATATCCAATCCGCTTTTTTAGCCGCTTTTGCGCTGCTCAAGTAAAGTCGGTGTGCCTGTTGAACCTCCTGTAATGCCTGTTGCGATTGTGTGCCCCCGATGAGTTGGATGGCTTTATCGTAGTGTAGATTGATTTGTGTTTCAAGTTGAAGTTGGCTCTGTTTTTCTGTCCTTGCTTTCTGTTCCTCGGATACGTTTAACTCAATTTTCTCTGCGGCTTCAGCCGAAAGGCGTAAGACCTTTCTATGTTCAGATAGCATCGCTCCCTGTATCGCTGGATTTGATTGGCTCGTCATGATTTGTCGTATGGCGTCTGCATACCACTGTTTACGAATACGATCCAAATCGTTATACAACTCTGAGGCGGTTTGATACCTAGCCCGTACATCTCGATGCAGCGCTTTCCGTAGGATCTCGCGCATATCTTCGGGCAATCTCTGATCAAAGTCAATTTCTTCGCTCTGTTTTCTGACCTGAATCTCATCTTGGGTTTTACCTCGAAACGGGAATTTCCCCAAGAATATTTCGTAGAGGATTAAACCCGTCGAGTAGAGATCAGCTCGATAATCGTAATTCCCTTCATACTGTTCGGGTGCCATGTACCTTCGTGTTCCTGTGATCGTTCCAGCATAATCGGTGTTCGCTTCAAGGATGCGTGCGACGCCGAAGTCAGAAATTTTCGCTACTTGATCAGAAGTCAGCAGAATATTCTGGGGCTTAATATCTCGATGGATAATGTTCTGTTCATGAGCCGCGATAAGTCCTCGAGAAATATCAAGGGCGATATTCATTGCTAGACTCGCTTCAGGAGGCTGTGATGTTATCAGCTGGCGCAAACTGGGACCGTCAACGTACTCCATGACGATGTAGGCAACGTATTCGTCATCACCGGGTTCAACCGTATGGATGGAAACGATGTTGGAATGTCCCCAATTTCGTCCCATCGCACTCAACTCCGTAAGCAGGTAACGCATCCGTCCCGTGGGATAGATCGATTTGGGTAACACCTTAATTGCAACCGTACGGTTGGTGAACTCCTCTTTCGCTCGAAAAACAGACGCAAAACTACCGTTGTTAATCAGTTTTTCAATACGATATTTTCCTAAGGCCAATCCGTTTATCTGCATATACACCATCCTTCACCCAAGTTTCGACCAATACAGCGGATTCCTAATCATTAGTCAAGTTTAGTTGATTCACGGGATAGGTTCGATAGGACAATCCACAGAATTACCTAGGCGCCGCACCCTATCCATGCTTATATGCGAACTTGGGAGACTCATTGCCGGTTGGGTATGGTAGCTTGAAGGTTAACACAAATTAAGTGAACTGTCAATGGACAAATATGCAGGCGGTAGATCTACAACGTCATTAATCGGCTTTGGCGGTTCGCACCGCTTCTACCAACAGTTTCGCTTTCTCTGTCAGGAGATCAAATCGCCCATCAGCAATCACTTGATTGTTGACAAGTGCGCTTCCCACACCAAGTGCGACTGAACCTGCTTTGATAAATTCTCCGGCATTATCAACACTCACGCCCCCGGTGGGGATCATCGGGATATGCGGCAGCGGCGCTTTCACATCTTTGATATAGCTTGGTCCCACCCCGCTTGACGGGAAAACTTTTACATAATCCGCGCCGGCTTCCCATGCGGCCAAAATCTCCGTTGGCGTAAATGCGCCCGGCATCACGATTTTACCGTATCGATTGCAGATTTCAATAACGTCCGGCTTCGTCACAGGGCTGACAACAAACTCCGCACCTGCCAGCATTGCTGCCCGTGCAGTCTCGGCATCGAGTACCGATCCAACACCTACTAACACTTCGTCTCCGTATCGGGCGGCAACATCACTAATAACATCCAACGCATTTGGGGTTGTCATCGTTACTTCGATCAGATCGACACCACCTTCTTTAATTGCTGCTGCAACCTCAATTAGTTCAGCGGAACTATTGGCACGAATGATGGCCACAACCCCGCAGGATTCGACCCGTTGCATCTGTTCCAATTTAGTCATTGTTTACCTCAATCACCATAGATCATTAATAATCATTGAAGATATGTAAAACCGTACTGCTCTGCTATCTGTTCTATTCGCCTATATCTTCTTCACAGAATACCAAGGGGTGGCGTTACAACAATTTCATCGGTTACCATGCCAGCCGGCTGCGTCGCAGCAAAAAGAACAGTCTCCGCGACATGTTCTGGCTTCAACATCAAATTCAGGTCAGGGTGCCCCTCAATTTTATCCCAAAATGGTGTGTCAACCGAGCCGGGCAGGATCGCTGTAACACGGATCTTCTCGTTTCTAACCTCTTCTGCCAAAACCTTTGTAAATGCCAGTGCTCCTGCTTTTGCTGCACAATACGCACTTGAAGCCTCGAATGCAACTTTTGCGGCGATCGACAACACATTGATGATTTGGCCAGATTGACGTGCTAGCATAGAAGGCAACACGTATTTCGAGCAAAGATAGATGCTTTTGAGGTTGGAGTCCACTACCTGAGTCCACAGTTCAGGATCCGAATCTACAATTGTTTCGAATGTACCGGTTCCAGCATTGTTCACAAGAATATCGATTTGACCGTAAGCCTTTAGCGTTCGATTGACTAGGATTTCTGCCGCTTCCGCCTGTGTTACATCTGTTGGTACAACGAGAGCTTCTCCACCCTCTGTGCGTATGAGATTGGCAGCCGTTTCGAGGTCATGCTGTGTACGTGATGCCAGGACAACTCTCGCACCTGCCTGTGCAAACGCTATAGCGGTTGCGCGACCAATACCCCGTGATGCCCCTGTTATAATCGCAACTTTATCCTTCAGCATCTTTATTCCCCTCAAGGTGTCATCCCTGGACAACTATAGTAAAGTTTAGAATTATGGTGAACTTTAGAATTACTTGGACACGCTGTACCGACGCAGTTAGAAACAGCGCCTACCAACACATGGGGAGCGAAAGTGTCCATTTATTTTTAGAATCCACTATAAATATCGGCTAAATACATCTCATGAACTCCGTCCGGGTCGAGATCTTATCTCGAAACTCACCGAGCATTACGTTGGTCATTGTTTGAGAGTGCTGCTTCTGTACACCGCGAACCATCATGCACAGATGCTGCGCCTCCATGACAACAGCGACCCCAGCCGGATTCAACACTTCTTGTAGTGCCTCCGCAATCTGTTTCGTTAGTCTCTCCTGCACCTGCAAGCGGCGGGCGAACATATCCACAATCCGCGGAATTTTACTGAGCCCAATGATTTTCTTACGAGGAATATACCCAACATGACACTTGCCGAAAAATGGCAGAAGATGGTGTTCACACAGGCTATAACACTCAATGTCTTTGACGATCACCATTTCGTCGTACTCTTCGTTGAAAATCGCATCGTTCACAATTTCTTCGACACTTTGGTTGTATCCCTGCGTCAAAAACTGGAAGGCTTTCGCTGCGCGTTGCGGTGTTTCTAGGAGGCCTTCCCTTGTTGGCTCTTCACCAATACTCTCTAACATCTGCGTATAGACGTATTCAAGTTTCGGATCGGCGGCTGTCCCGTTGTCAATTGAATCTGCGTTGTAAATTTTCATCAACTAAATCTCGTCTCCGTAGTAATCAAAGTGGTTCTTAGGGGTTTCTCTCAATCGAAGCCGATGTAACTGAATCGGTTGCAGACTCGGTTCAATTACCTCCCAAAGCACTTTCACAAAGTTTTCAGAAGTTGGATTGAGTTCCTCAAATTCAGGGGCATCCAAGTTAAGATGCTTGTGATCAAATCGTCCGTGGACCTGTTTCTGAATCGTTTCATCAAGATAGTCTAAATCGGCAATCATTCCAGTTCTGGGATCCACCTCACCTTTTATCATTACTTCAAGTACATAGTTGTGCCCGTGACCGTAGAAGTTGTTACACTTTCCGAAGATCTCTTCGTTTTCCGTATCGCTGAGTTGTGGGCTGTGCAATCGGTGTGATGCACTGAATTCGTAAATCTTTGTGAGATAAACCATTTGCCTCTCTCCATAATAATCAGCAAATAGGGTTGAATCCTCATACAATCTAATTCGATGTAAGATTGTCCCTTTCAACTGTGGCTCAATCGCATACCAAATCTGAATTGCTAAATTCTCGCTTGTGGGTTGCAGGTGTGGGTTATGTACAAAATCGGGGTGTTGTAGGTTGATATGCTTATGGTCGTAATAGGCAACAACCTCTTCCTTGAGCAGCTTGTCCAAATCTGCGATATTGATAACCATCCCATGTTCGGGACTAAGTTGTCCCTTGACTGTTGCTTCCAAGACATAGTTATGTCCATGACTATTTGGATTGGCAGTCGCTCCAAACAGAGCGTAATTCTCCGCATCGCTCAACTCAGGGATACGATAATAGTGTGAGGCTTCAAAAGCAATTTGACGCGTAAGGTAGTGCACAATCAAAGTCCTTATCCACGAGACGGGATGCACTATTCAGTCGTTACATTGCACCGGTGCTGACACCTGTGGATTGCTCACCGTTACAATCTAGCAACCTCATTATCTACCGTTTCGAGCTGCACACGCATTACCCACTCGCTGTCGCCGCGAAAATGCACATGACGCTTTTTCAGCCACTCTACAAGAGCATCGCGATCCGGTGCCTCCCATTCGCAGACCATTCGACCGAGGACCGTATCACACTGTACTTTCAAGCTCTTGATTCCGTCACTTTCCTCATCGCTAAATCGCTTGGCGAGCCTTTCTACATCCTGTCGTGTCATGCATGCAATGATATGAGCAGAAACAAATTTGGGCATATTTGACTCCAATATGAGATAAAGAATAAGATTTTTTGATCGCATCATTTTGGGGCTGTACTGTCAATCTATGAAAACCTGCAAAGGCATTTCCATAACGCGCTTTTTTACTTCTTCTGTTGATATAGATTCCGCCTGAACAGACACACGTAGACTGTGAAGATGCTGCCTAAGTTCTTCTACGGGGTGATTGTTTCTCAGCGGATGAGAACGGGGCTTGTATTGACTACCATAAAGCGCCCCTCTGAAAGTACGTTATGACACTTCTGAAATACATCGCGCATCAGGCTTAGGTAGTTCTCATATCCTTCGCTTTCGTGGGCTTCTGGTTTAGCATTGAAGTATGGCGGAGAAGTGAAAACAAGTTGAACAGAATCAGGCGGATAATCAGCCAGCACTTCAGCTGCATCACCAAGTATGATGCGTGAATGTAAAGGACGGAATGAAATCGGCTTATTTCTCGATTCGCGCTTCGGTTTATGCTCAACGCGCTTAATGCGTTTTGCAACCAGTTCCAAGTTACTGCTAAAGATGACTTCCCCATTCAAGACTCGCACTTCACCAACTGGTTCCATGCCATTGTGTTGTGTTATAAGGGCAACGCACCACACACCTTTTCTGTCATCGTATTCCGGCAAGCCTAAATTGACCCCTGTTATACGGTTCGCAAGCCAGTTCTCTACAACCTTACGAACTTCCGCAGCATTCATGGAAGACACCTCCTATTGACATTCTCCACACACCGAATTTTCACTGTCAACTAAAAAAGAAAGCGCAACACGTTAAGAGAAACTGAGTTTTTGACATGGCCCAAGGATAAAACGAGTTATGATTGCAGTGGAGTTTACCAATAGAAGACCGGCACCTTATACTACCTATCCCTGAATGCAACGGAGTGAAGAGATTAGTCAAGCAATTCTTGACAGTTCCAGTCCTGAAAATGAACGTATCGGAGTTTGAATCGGAACACGCTTTGCCAGCCAATTGGAGGAAAGAGGGCAGCAATCACTGAGAGCCGATAGTCGTAGACGCAATCTTCCCAACTATATCCTAAAACCCCGCCCTCGACAAGACCATCGTAATAGTAGCGCAGCAAATCCTTCTCGATTTCATGCCGTTGTGGAGAGGAATCGCCTCCGACTAAGTAACAGAGATCATACGGTCCCATCCCTCGTTTATAGGTTTCCCAATCGCCAAAATAAAGCCCATCTGTTTCCGGGTTTTTAGGATAAAAAAGATTCCAATGGTGCAGGTCACCGTGTAAAAATGTTAGAGCCTTGTTATCTTTGATCCGCTTGGTATACAACCGTTCCCAGCCATTGACGGCGTGATCTACAAAATCAAAGACCTCTTGCGGCAATTCATCCTGAGCCTTATCTGCAAATTGAGGGAGCAGCTCCCCTCTCCAGTGTTCGCAATAAGTTCGTATAATTTCGGGCGTTGCGGCGTCCGCCATGCGGAGGGGACCTCCCTTTCCTCGCAGAAAATTGGCTTGTGAAATTCGCGGATGCTCCCACCATTGCGTGTGAAACTTCAACAGTTGATCGATAATCTGCTTGTAGAGGGCGACGGTGAACCTTCCCTCCTCTTTGGGAGGAGTTTCAGTGTGCGTCGCAGATGCATCTTCAAAGATAAAATAGCAGTGGCGAGAGTCACGATCGTAATCGAAGTCGTAGCAGCGAAAGACCGGGGGATTCGGCATTTGAGCGGCAATTTCGTTGAAGAATACCGATTCGGCAACGCCGCCCCCAAACCAACCTTCCCGATAATTCTTGAAGATTAGATCGGTGTGAGGACGATGTTCCAATTTCGTTGAATAGGTCACTTTCAACCGTGTGAAAAAAGCGGCGGTTGATTCAAATGTCTCATCAACCTGTACGTCAATTACGCTATGCTGCGAAAGATGCCCCTTCTGTTGGAACCGTTTCGTCAACCATGCTGGTGTGATCTGTTCGACACTAGCAATCAATTAAGTGCGGACCTCTTTTGAACTGGAGTAGTAGGGACGCACATGTGCGTCCCCACTCGCTTGGTATTACTATCGCCTAACCTTTTGCAATAGGTGCGCCGACAAGATTACCCCACTCTGTCCAACTACCGTCGTAGTTACGGACCTTTTCGTAACCTAAGAGGTACTTGAGCGCAAACCATGTGTGTGAAGAACGTTCACCAATTCGGCAGTAAGCGACCGTCTCTTTGTCCGGATCTACACCAGCACCCTCGTAGATCTCCTTTAGCTCGTCGTAAGATTTGAAGGTGCCGTCGTCCGCCACTGCGGTTGCCCACGGGATATTCGCTGCACCCGGAATGCGTCCCGGACGTTGTGCCGTTTCGGGTAACCCCGGAGGCGCAATAATCTCACCGCTGAACTCTGCCGGCGAACGCACATCGACAAGGTTGACCACTCCCTGCTCCAGCGTCGGTAGAACGTGATCTTTTGTCGCCCGAACATTGTCATCGGGGAATTTCGCTTTGTAGTCGGTGGCAGCAGGCGAGGGAGTATCCGTGGCTAAGTCGCGCCCCTCATCAATCCACTTCTGGCGTCCACCATCCATCACCTTCAGTTTACTTTCGTCATGTCCATAGTAGCGGAATTGCCACAGGGCATAAGTAGCAAACCAATTGTTATTGTCACCGTAGAAGATAACTGTGGTATCGTTGCTGATGCCGTTATCTTGGCACAATTCTTCAAACTGCTCTTTTGTTAAGATATCGCGTCGTATTTGATCACACAACTGGGTTTGCCAGTTAAGCCCGACAGCCCCGCTGATGTGCCCCTCATCGTAAGCTGCTGTATCCACATCGACCTCTACCAACCGGATGCCCGCGTCGCCGCCGTGTTGGGCAACCCAGTCAGTGGTCACTAACACTTCAGGTTGAGCATAGTCTGCCATAATAAAAAGCCTCCTGCTTTAATTTGAAAATTGATGTGTTGTCCTGTTTGAGCGGGAAATACAGATAATCCCCGCTCATTCTTTCTGTTGTGGTCGCGTTGTTCTTACGGAATCATGGCTGCTTAGTTCCGTAATATCGTTGCTTCGGAGAAGCAGAACTAGCATCTGCACTCCATACAAGCAATCGTAGCATATTTTCGCTCGAAATACAAGTTTTTTGACAGGGGCTATGGTAGGGAGGGCGGTAAGACGGGGTAAAAGCAAAGGGACGAAGATTTCGCAGCAAGGTATAATTGAATGCCCGTGGGGTTCAATTACGTTACGCTCAGGAAGAGGTTCCCGCCTTCCTCCACGTGGACACGAACCCAAGGTTCAATCCAGATGGTTGTGTCGGGCTGCTCGATGACAGCAGGTCCAGAGAAGTTGCTTCCCCACGGGAGCAGTGAGCGATCGTAGATTGGGCACGACACAAACCGATCCTCAACATAGACAGGTCTGACACCCTTTTGTGCGTCTTGCAGAGTCGTTTTGGGATTGGGAATAAAGTCTTTCAGTGATAGGTCCGGGCGCATACCAATCACTGAAGTGCGAAGGTTTAGCAGGCGAATAGGAATACTATCCAGCAACGTTTCCAATCCACCAAATGTATCGTCGACCTGCCCATATTGCCGGAGATATGCGCGGCGAAAACTTTCCGCTATAACGGGGGAGGACACAGGGCCCGCTGGCAATGGTGTCCGAATAACGTGGGTTTGCCCCTCATAGGAAATCTCTGCTTCTCGCAAAACGCTTACCTGTGTCAGAGGAATCTGCTCACTCTTGATAAGTCGTTCTCCCTGCACGAGGTGTTCGGCAAAAATTTCCTCTGCTTCGGTCGGGTCGAGTTCAGAGAGACGGCGATTGATCATGGTCACAAAATCGTGCTGAAGGTCCGCGATGACACAGCCCCAAGCAGAAGCTATACCGGGATAGTAGGGGACAAGTGCCTGTGAAACTCCAAGCTCTCGTAGGAGGAAACTGACCATCAGTGGTCCGCCACCTCCAAAAGAAAAGAGAACAAAATCTCGCGGATCATGTCCACGATCGATGGAGATACGACGGATGCTACCGGCAATACGGTTATTTGCAATGGTGAGAATTGCCAGTGCTGCTTCCTCTAAGGAGAGGCCGAGGGGTTTGCCAACCCTCTCGGTGAGAATCGATCGGGCTGTATCAAGGTCAAACGAAAAATCGCTCCCTCTGGCGATGGGATACTCCGGGTTGATTCGACCTAGAATCACGTTAGCATCTGTAACTGTTGGTTCAGTGCCACCCAATCCATAGCAGACGGGTCCCGGTTCAGCGCCAGCACTCTCCGGTCCTACCTGGAGCAAACCGCCTTCATCAATCCGGGCAATGCTACCACCACCCGCGCCGATGGTATGGATATCAATCATCGACACCATGATGGGAATACCAAACTCGGGTTCTATTCCATTTGAGACTACCGGTTTCCCCTCTGTTACTAACGATACATCCAGACTTGTGCCTCCCATGTCGTAACCAATCAGGTTCTGGAAACCGCTTTCCGCAGCGATCTTAGTCGCAGCAATGACTCCAGCTGCAGGACCCGATAGGACCGTGTTGACTGAAAAATCACGAGCGGCTTCCACTGACATCATTCCACCGTTCGACTGCATGATGAGAAGATTCCCACCGTAGCCACGGTCTTCCAAGCGTTGTTCAAGCCGAGCCAAGTAGCGGCTGACTATTGGCTGTACGTAGGCGTTCACGGTAGCAGTGCTAGTGCGTTCAAATTCACGGAAAAGGGGAAGGATGTCTGCTGAAGCAACGATGTAAAGATCAGGGAAGTGTATTTGCAGAACGGTTTTGGCGCTGCGCTCGTTCGTAGGATTGATGTAAGCATTCAAGAAACTGATGACAATGGCTTCGACACCGGTCGCAACCAGTTCTTCAGCAGCTGCGATTACCTCTGCCTCCGACAGTGGAGTAAGAATTTCGCCTTCTGCCGAGATACGCTCTGAGACCTCTTTGCGCCGATCCCGTGGAATTAACGGCTCATAAGATCCGCTAAGACCGTAAAGGTGTGGCCGATCGCGACGCCTCAGTTCCAGAATATCGCGAAACCCACGTGTTGCAATCAGACCGCAGCGCACACCTTTGCGCTCCAAAATGGCATTGGTTGCCACAGTGGTGCCGTGAATGACCAGTTCAATATCAGGATAGGAAACCTCAAGCGCATCCAACCCGGTGATTAATCCGATGGATGGCTCACGTGGTGTGGTTGAAGCCTTTCCAATCTGTAGCCGCTTGTGGTTTTCATCTAAAACAACAATATCCGTGAAAGTGCCGCCAATATCCACACCAACAAGTTTACCCATAAAATTGTCGCAGGTCTCCGTACAGAGAATGCTCCCCTCCTTACTATAACGCTGTTTAGCCCCTAAAGTTTTTTGGCTGGTAGGTCAAGTCTGCAAAATGGACTTAGGTATTAAGGTATGAATCGCAACTTACCGATTGGGGCTTTAGCCCGTAAAGCCCAAACTTTTAAGTTTGGGATATAAGTTTTGCTTTAGCCGTTTTTGTGTCGAATTTGCAGGTAAAATATGGTATAGTTCTTTTGTCTTTCGTGAGGAATGCTGCACCGTCGCTTGGCGGTGTCCCTCACCTCCTACAGCCTAGGACATGAAAGCTAGTGCCGTTCCGCCTATCCCGATGCAATTCCCGATTTATCGGGATTCTCGGAACGGGGCATACTCTCGCCTTGCGGAAAAAGCCGAATCCCTAATGCAAACCTACAAGTTCAAAATGTATAGCAATCACGGTAACCGTGAATTGCATCAAACGATTGATAGCCATGCGACAGTATGGAATCACTTTGTCGCCTTGTGTCGTCGGTATTATGCTATCTACAACAAATATCCGGGCAAAAAGGCACTGATGCGCCACTTAACAAGGCTGAAAAGACTACGCCGGTATGCTCATTGGAATCTTCTACCGAGTCAATCGTTGCAAGACGTACTAGACCGGCTTAACAAAGCGTACTCAAAAATGTTTGCTAAAAGCAACAAGCGTTCGGGGCGTCCCCGTTTCAAAAAACGGGTTCACTACAAGTCGTTCACCCTCAAACAAACTGGTTGGAAACTTCTACAGAGTAACTATATTCGTATAGGCAAGCGGATATACAGGTATTTCAAGAGTCGAAACATGCTCGGCAATTCCAAACGTTGCACGATTAAGCGTGACAGCGTAGGAGACGTATGGCTAATCATTCTGACAGACCATGTAGATATGGATTTAGGTCTGCCCACGACGAGTAACAACGCGGGGTTCGACTTTGGACTAAAAACGTATCTCACCGGCTCCGATTATAATAACTACGCATCTCCACAGTTTTTCAAGCGCGGTATCAATGCTATCAATCGAGCAAACCGCAAGCACTCACGAAAGGTTAAACGGTCAAACAACCGACAACATGCCAGAGTCAACCTTGCCCGCAAACACCGCAAGATTGCAAACCAGCGACAAGACTTCCACTGGAAACTTGCACATGACCTGACAGACAAGTATGACTGGATTTCACTGGAGACCCTCAACCTACAAGGCATGAAAAGCCTTTGGGGACGGAAGGTCTCTGATTTGGGGTTCTATGACTTTGTGCAGAAACTCAAATACATTGCACAAAAGAAAAACAGAGAAATCCGTTTCATTGATAAGTGGTATCCTTCGTCTAAGACTTGTCATGTCTGTGGATATATCAATCAAGGTCTGAACCTTCGGGATAGAACATGGCAGTGTCCAAGCTGCCACACACAGTTGGATAGAGACCGCAATGCAGCAATCAATATCCATAGGGTAGGGGCATCTACCCTTGCAGGAGAGAATGTAAGACCGTGTGCACACGGCAATCCTTGTTGATAGCACAATTCAACTCCTAAAGGAACGGGCCTGCTCACGGAACGGAGTGAGAATCCCAATTCTTTAGGTTTGGGAGTATGTCAATAACCAGAATTAGGTGACAATTCACGATATAATAACATCTAAGGCGTTCATCGTCAAGCATTGAGGGAAAGGTTATTGAAGCCCTGTTTCGGTTCCTTCATTGTCTTCAGCCATGATATCAGTTTCCGACAGTGAGGCGGTACCAGATGGAGGATGAATACCAAAATTGGTACGAACTTTAGCCTCGATCTCGGCGATAATTTCAGGGTGTTCTGCCAGAAAGTCTTTGGCATTATTCCTGCCCTGTCCAAGCCGTTCGTCGTTATAAGAAAACCAAGCACCACTCTTCTGAATAATTCCCGCGTCTATGCCCACATCCAAGATCTCTCCGATTGTACTAATACCTTCGCCAAACATAACGTCAAATTCTGCTTGGCGGAATGGCGCGGCGACCTTGTTTTTGGCAACTTTCACGCGGGTACGGGTTCCGACAAGCCTTGCATCATCCTTCAGACCCTCTGCTCGACGTATTTCCAACCGGACTGAGGCGTGAAATTTGAGTGCTAACCCACCGGGCGTTGTTTCTGGATTCCCAAACAGAACACCAATTTTCTGTCGGATCTGATTGGTGAAAATCACACAGGTCTTTGATTTATTGGTGACACCGGACAACTTACGTAAAGCTTTGGACATCAAACGCGGTAACAACCCAACGTGGTTGTCCCCCATATCACCCTCAATCTCCGCATGAGGGGTGAGCGCTGCGACGGAATCCACAACAACAATATCAACAGCCCCACTACGAACTAAGGTCTCAACAATATCCAACGCTTGCTCCCCGGCGTCCGGTTGGGATATTAGGAGGTGTTCCATGTTCACACCAATCTGTTTAGCATAGCGCGGGTCTAGCGCATGTTCGACATCAACAAATGCTGCCACGCCCTCCTGCTTCTGTGCCTCCGCAATCATGTGAAGCGCAAGCGTGGTTTTACCACTAGATTCATGACCAAAGATCTCAACAATCCGTCCACGGGGAACACCGCCAACTCCTAACGCTATGTCTAACGCCAGCGAACCTGTCGGGATGACCGAAACAGGAACTACTTCATCACTATCAAGCTGCATAATAGCCCCTTTGCCGTATTCCCGCTCAATTTTAGAGATTGCAAGATCTATCGCTTTCTGCTTGTCTATACTTAATTCCATGTTGATAATTCTCCTTGTGGTAGATAAGAATGGTTTCGGTAGGTTAATTGTAGCATAACATTTGTTAAAAATCAAGATAAAAAAACGCACCTGAATATGGGAGGAGATTGACATAGAAGTGTTATCGCTCATCACTTTCCTACCACGATAACCCCGTTATATACTTCGACCTGATCGCCAGATTTTAGGCGAATCTGATAGATGTAGGGACCGATGTTCACAATTTCTCCAGCCTCATCCCTGCCATCCCATTCAACACTCATCGCGTTGGAACTCATTACGGTTTGATTCACTAAGGTCCGGATGAGTTTATTATGCAAATCGAAGATCTCAACGACCGGTTCCGTACCGCCGATGTATGAGGTATTATGGTTTACTATTGTTAAGCGTGTTCGGTCGGCAATCCCATTGCCGTCAGGTGAAAAAGGATTGAAACTCCACGCTACCTGAATCTGCGATGCAACCGCCTGAAACAAGGCAACTTGGGAGATGAAGTTGAGCTCCAGACGAACAACCCGTCGATTCAAATCAATTTCACCGCCCACCAACTGCCATTCCTGCGCGAGGGCGTCCCACACGAAGACTCTCAGATCTGCCTCGCGTCCGATGTTTGCAACTATAAGATCTGAGGGATGATAGGCTAATTCAAGCAGCGCTGGACGCGCAAGAATCAGATGCTCAAAGGTCTCAAATGATACGATTTTCGCGCCGGACACATCGAAAAACTCAACCTCGTTGAGCTGGAGATTATTCGGTTGCTTACTCTCCGTAATTTCGAGGCGAAAGTAACGAGCGGAGGGGCGGGTTGGTAGCTCAATAGTGGTGGTGCGATTGTCGAAGTCAATGAATTCGTGAACTCTTATAAAATTCTCGTTATCGTTCGATGTGAGGAGTGTCGCACGCTGTGGGCCAAAAGAGGTATCCCCTTCCATGTTAGCGTGCACAACCATACGACTGACAGTACGTCGCCTGTCGAGATCGATCGTCAGACTGACGGGCAGCGGTACAAGACCTGCGACCCATGTAGATGGCGGTTCCAAAATGCCATCCACAGCGAAAGTTGGTGGCTGATTGGGCAACGCACTCGTGGCTTCAGCAGCAAACCCGCCTTGGCGGAGTGCTTCAAAACGGTACACGACCACTGGAGCCGTTCCTTTAACGATACGGTTGTTTGTCCGATAAGATAGCGGATCAACTACTTCAGGCGGCACTGAAAAAAGGTGCAGTTTCGCAGTATTTTTATCAAAGGCATCCGATGGAACAATAATGGTTGCTCGATCTCCATCGCTCAAGGTGAAGACACCGCCTTCAGCTGCTTCGGGTCGTAACTCTGGGAGGTAAAAAAGGGAAATCGTCTCCCTGTCCACAGCGTTCAGCGAATCTGGATCCGAGGATGCTATTTCCCTAGCGGTCACGGAAAGTCGGTTCACTCCGGCTTCCAGCATGACCTCCACGGAAAAGGTAGCGCAGTAAGGTGTTGTTAAATCCGGACCGCAGGCATCTGTGAGGGGCAGTCGAATTGCAACAGACTGTATCTGCCCTTGTATGATCTGATCGTCTGTGTCTAAAAGCTGGATTGACTCAATCGAAATCCCATCTATCTGCCAGCCTTCGACCATCTCAATCTGGATAAATTGTGCAGAGACGACTGATGGAAAGTCAACCACAGTGCTGTGGAAATTAGGATCTATGCTCGATGAAATATTAATAAGCTGACCGGCAGAGAAATTGGTTCCAGTCCTGGAGAACACAAGACGTGCCAGCCGAGGACCGCGAGCAAACCCTCGATTAACCAAAGGCTGAATCAACAATCCCGAAAGTTCCTGTGTGCTTCCAAGATCTATAACGAGCCCATAGATTGAGTGTGTCAATTGCGAAAGATCTGGGAGGCCACCGGGGGTATTAATCGAAACAACAACTTCCCCTCGGACTGAGGATTCCACAATTCCCTTTATTGCTATTGTTTGATTGTTGGTCGTGAAATCAGTGGTCGGGCTGATGATAGAGAGGTCTGTGCGAGCTGCCGATTCGTCGGTGCTTAGAAGGAGGAAACTGATTAAAGAAAGGGAGAGGTAAAGTCGCATATTTCTATATCTTTCTTGAAACGTCCTGTATGTTTTAATCAGAGCGCCTCTCGATACAGATCGATCATGTCCTCTTCGGTGCAAGGGCGTGGATTGGTCAGATGGCACTGATCCGCCACCGCCTGCCGTGCGAGATCGGGTATCATCTCTGCCGTCACATTTGCCTCCCGCAGGCGCGATGGAATGTCAATATCTTTACACAACTGTGCTACCTGATCAATGGCGGCTTGGGCGCCCTCCTTCGGTGATAGTGCGTAGATATTCACACCAAATGCTGCGGCAATGTCCCTTAGTTGGTCCGTTGCTGCGTTCCTGTTGAACGCCATTGTATACGGAAGGAGGATTGCGTTTGCAAGACCGTGATGTAGGTTGGCGACCGTCGAGAGCGGGTGTGCCAGTGAATGCGTAACACCCAGCTCTTTCTGAAACGCAATTGCACCCATCATTGCCGCCATCATCATCGCGCCACGCGCCTCAAGGTCGCTGCCATTGTCAACAGCACGACGCAGGTGTTGAGCAACCAACTTTACCCCGGCAAGCGCAATACCATCACAGATTGGGTGATAGACGGTCGAAAGATAGGATTCAAGGTTGTGGGTAAGTGCGTCCATCCCTGTCGCAGCTGTCAAAGCTTTTGGTAAACCTATAGTCAATTCTGGATCCACGATTGCCGTTTTGGGCAGTAGATGGGGACTAAACACCAATGCCTTGCGGGCCAACGATTTGATTGTGACAACCGCACCACGTCCAACTTCACTGCCGGTCCCCGCAGCAGTTGGGATCGCAAGCATCGATGGCAAGTCGGAAGAAATTTTCGCCAATCCGCCGTTGAGGACTTCATACTCTGAGAGCGGTAGGGGATGGGTAGCCTTCAAGCAGACAAGTTTCGCAACATCTAAGGGACTTCCGCCGCCCAACCCGATTACGAAGTCGCAGCCTTCCTTCTGCAAAACATCCACACCGTTGGACACATCCGCTTCAACAGGATTGCCATGGACGCCATCGTAGATTGCGTAGGCGATTCGTGCCGCTTCGAGCCGCTTCGTTACTTCACTTGCTAATCCCACTTGGCAAATTCCGCTGTCTGTCACCAATAAGATTTTCTTCGGGGAGAACATCGAAAGCTGTTCCGCGAGCGTATTAATCGTGCCAACGCCAAAAAGAATTTTGTTAGGAAAACTGAAGATCGAAGGCGACATAGAGGTCTCCTTTTTCGATACGTGAAACATGAAGTCTGAATTTAGTCGTTCGCTAAGCGCAGTTCTGCTGTCGTCTTCCCACCATGTTCGACAATCACCTCAATCACCGCTTCATTGCCTTTTCGAATAGCGTCGTCCAACGCTGTTTGGTCATGATCGCCTGTTGCTCGACGATTAATATCTACCCCATGTGTGATCAGTAGCAGAGCGGTTCTACGATAGGCGTCCGGACTTTCCTTTCCGCTGGTTGAACCACCTTGGGCTGCGGCATGAAGCGCGGTTGTCATACCGAACGCATCTCCATTGACATCTGCTCCATCGTTGAGGAGCAATTCAACAGCTTCAACACACCCTGCGTCCGCTGCCCAAGCGAGTGGGGTCCGCCACCATTGGGCATGACATGCGTTGATATCTGCCCCCGTCTCAATAAGCTGTTTGCACAGGTTGGTCATATTCCTGTGGGCTGCCCAATGCAATGGTGTCGCGCCCCGGAGGACACCTTCTCTGAGCGATTCGCCAATGGCGAGTGTGGGTTGCTGATCGAGCAGTTTTTCTGCGGTTAATTCATCACTATTGTCAATTGCGTTGACCAATTCATCTACAGACGCCATGATTTGCTCCAATAAAACTCACGGTTCTTATGTGTATGGATTCGCGTGATCCGCGGACGCTTATTTTATCCACGAATCTACGCTAATCAACACGAATCTTAATGAAGTTACGCACTTCAGTTCTAAGGGCAGATAGGGACGCAGATTTCGCTGATTGTCGCAAAAAAAAGAGGAAAAAGGATAGACATCTGTGTTCAACCCCGTTTATCAGCCCCATTTGAATCTAGGACTTACGCAAAATCAGTACGCGGCGCGGGATTTTTTTATTGTTAACCCCCTAAATCCCCAACCCCCTAAATCCCCCTTGTCAGGGGGACTTATGAACCAACGGCGTAAGTCCTATAAGATTTAATCAAATGTCTATTCGCTCCAGACCATGCGTTTCCATTCCAGATCCTTCTCCGCACCAAAGTTGATGAGAACACCGACTGACAATCCGGTTGCTTTGAGATAGTTGAGTAGCTGCGCTTGGTCATGTGAGGCTAACTGATTAAGGGCTTTGATCTTGACGATGACTTTTTCGTAAATGACAAAGTCCGGCTTATACTGCTGCCTAAGTCGGTGTTCCTTGTATCTGATGTTCAATTCTTGTTGTGATTCAAAGGAAATCCCTCGCGTGAACAGTTCGATTTCCAATGCTGCTTGATACACCGATTCGAGAAAGCCGGAACCTAGCACATTATACACTTCCATTGCAGCACCAATGATAGTGTACACTTCGTTTTTGTAAAGCAGCTTTGGCATTTTCTGTGTCTCTCCTTTTCCCCCACAAATCTTCACTAATCGACACGAATATTTTTAGAATTTAATTATGGTGAACTTTAGAATTACTTGGACACTCTGTACCGGCGACGTTAGGAAACCTCGCCTATCGGGGATGGGAAAATCCGGGCTATCACCTCGGTAGGTGCGGTTTCTAACCGCACCGCATAGGCGTAGTTACAAACAGCGCCTACCAAACAGGGGGAGCGAAAGTGTCTACATATTTTCATAATTCACTATAAATGTATAATAGTTCGAGTCCCTTGCTACAAGTGGGTCCCTGGGCGTTGATTGTTAACCAGTTTTTTTCGTATGGATTCGCGTGATTCGCGGATGGAAAATTAGCAGTCCGCTAAGTATAAGAGGATTGTACGCAAATGTCAACCATGTTTCAAAGTATCGAAGACTGCGGAAATAGTATTGACAGCAAATTGGGTCGGTGCTATAATGTAAAAATTAAAGCTAGGTTGTTACGCCGATTCAAAACTTGCATCTGAAGAACTTTTATACTGATCCATACTCAGAGTTTTCATCATTCTATTGACGGGAGGCGGACCGTGATAACGTCTTTCTTAGAAAAACCGGCTGATTCACCGCTTATGCCAATTCCAGAAACAGCGGTAAATATTTACACGCCAAAAAATCCCTTTTCTGCGGAGGTACTGAGTAAATATCGGATTACAGATAGTTCCAGTCCGAATTATGGCTGGCATGTCGTGCTAAATCTGAAGGGGAGCAAAATGGTGGGACAATATCGCATTGGCCAGAGTATCGGCGTGGTGCCAACTGGACGCTTCAACAGCGAGGAGTTCAATTATGCACACGAGGCACTGAACAACAAGATTCGCCTGTATTCAATTACTTCGGCCTGTTGGGGTGATGATTGGAAGGGAGAAACTGTATCGCTGTGTGTAAAGCGGGAAATCGCTGAGGATGAAGAAACAGGCGAGTTGGTGCTCGGTGTGGATTCAAACTATATCTGTGATGCACAGCCCGGCGATGAGATGCTGATCACGGGTCCCGTTGGCAAGAGCTTCCTACTGCCGGACAACCCGCTCGACTACAATTACGTCTTCACAGCGACAGGGACTGGCATTGCTCCGTTTGTCGGGATGCTCGTCGAGTTATTCAATCAGGGCTTTGAGCGGGAAGTCTGGCTTGTCTTTGGCGTTCCCTATTCCACAGACATTATGTATGACGACGAATTTCTTTATTTCGCAGAACGTCACCCGAATTTCCATTATACCACCGCGATTAGCCGGGAACAAACTAACGCACGCGGCGGCAAGATGTATGTCCAGGACCGGCTCGAAGAGCATCAAGACGGGCTTATCCCCCTGCTAGAGCAACCGGATACCCTGTTTTATATGTGTGGACTAAAGGGCATGGAGTACGGCATCTACCCCTGGCTCTATCGGATCGGATCAAACCTTGTCAGTCTACCAGCTGGCATGACCTTAGCGGCTATCGAGGGATTGTCTCGCGATGCTCCGGAATGGTCAAAGATCGAGCGAGCGCGGGATAAAGGGCGTCTGTTCAAAGAAACTTATTAGGACGTAAAACGTAATGCGAAAAAATAGTCCTTGCGTTACGTTTCACGTTTCATTCTTATCCAACTTCCTCACCGTCAAGTCTACCAACCTGCAGATCAATTTCTTCGCGGGTCTCCATTTTATCGATCTTACCGTCTGCCATGTAGAAAATTCGATCTGACACATCGAGCATCTTTGTGTCGTGGGTGGCTGTGATAATCGTGACCCCGTTCTCCTCATTCAGCCTTTTCAGCAGGTCGATAATTTCAAGCCCCGTCCGTGTATCAAGGTTTCCCGTTGGTTCATCGGCAAGCACGATCGCGGGATCGTTTGCAAGCGAACGCGCAACGGCAACACGCTGCTGCTGACCACCAGAGAGTTCAAGCGGCTTATGCTGCACCCGTTCACCTAATCCCACTATGGTGAGCAATTCAACTGCTTTTGTCCGGCTATCATCAGCGGTCATCCCAGCGAAAATCATCGGGAGAGAGACATTTTCGAGGGCGGTCATCACGGGAATTAAGTTGAACGACTGGAAAATGTAACCAATTTTGCGGCAGCGCAGCCACGCCAATTCGTACGCATCCAGTTGTGCAATATCCACCTCATCGATATAGACCCTGCCTTCTGTTGGCTTATCCAAACCACCAATCATGTTGAAAAGCGTGGACTTACCGGAGCCTGATGGTCCCATAATCGAGATGTACTCGCCACGGCGAATCTCAAAATTCGTGCCTCGCAACGCCTCAACGACGGTGGTGCCCATCTCATATTTCTTGATCAGGTTTCTGACCCGTACTGTGTTTTCCTTGGGTAGGTCCCGTGCAAACCGCGCAGGCGTTTCCGTCGGAATTGCAGTATGCGCTGCTGTTTCCGGAGTTAGTCCTTCTAATTCTGCCATTTTTTCTAATTTCCTTTCTTCGTTTTTTGGGGGACTGCAAATCCCACCATTCCCCGTTTACCTAACTGCCGCATAAACGTGAATAGCGACGTTTCAGCCTCTTTCCTCGTCATGCGATACTGCCCACAAAGCTGCTTTACAATATAACCGATGGAATTATGTCCGTCGCACAGCCGCCACACAAAGCCGCCGACATCGTCTAAAACGACTACACGGTTGGGAGGCAGCATAAATAGCCGTGCCACTAACCGTAGCCAGACCGTCTCCTTCTGGGGGATCACCAAGGCAACTTCCCCCTTGTCATCGACTTCCCATTCGATTAGCTGGTTGCGCAGCGGCAATGATTGTAAGATGTCCCCTCGATCTAGTTGAGATTCTGGACGTTTTTTAAGTCTGAGTTTATAAAGGATTGAATTAATCATCGACTTGTTTGGTTCATTAATAGACTAATGAACGACCTATATTGTATCTTATTTTCACGTTTTACGCATCACGTTTCATGTGTTCATGATACTGGATACTCGCTGCAATATCTTCTGCTGTCTTAGCTGCATCCTGTTTGGCAATTGCTTGGACGACATAGATCCGATTTGAGTGGTGACAAGCCCAGAGATTAATTGCAAAAGTCTTACGACGCATCACCTTATCGATAACTAGAGCGGGTGCGAAGGGGACGCGGTCTATGATGCGGGTCTCCTCCCCGATTAATGTCAGTTGTTCGTCGGCATTGCCATTGCTGGATTCAATAGAGAAGCCATATCCGCGGATGGCTTTGGCATATCTCCCTCGAAACCATTCCTCAAGATTCTGGTCTTTCAGCGTAACATCTGCGATTCCATACCGTTCAATGCTAACCTTCCGGCTGCCATCTACGAATGAGAGGAGCAGGTAGCCAGATAACAGTTTATGTTTGTCAAGGCGATACCGCCGCGGGATTTCTGCATTGAGTTGATACGCACTCCAGAGCGTTGCCTGTCCTACCGGGTGATCTTGAACAGATTTGAAAATGCGGCTAGTGGTATCCCGAATATTCTCCTTGAGATGTCCCATAACCTGCACAATTGTGATCCGCTTACAGATCTGGCAGTGGAAGATAACACCACTTGCGCGAAATTCTCCCTTCCAGTTGAAGAAAACGACCTCTCGATTCTCGAAAAACTGTGGGTCCTTGATCAGCTTAACGTTACGCTGGATGTGAAGGTTTGTATCTCTGCGCTTATAATTTTTTCGGACCAGCTTAAAATAGTCGTCGAGAACGCGTTGGAGGTCTGGCTTCTTCTGTTTTGACTCAGACCATTTTAACTCAAGGCGCGGCATATCGGCGTCCTCTAAGCGCAAATACCCACTCTTATCGTCGCCAGATAATCCGCTCAACTCCCAATCTTCGGGAAGTTCAACAGTGATGCCATTCCATCCTAAAGTTGTCCATTTCATGATTAGTTCATTAGTTCAACTATGGTTACGGCACACGAAGTGTGCCTACTACTTTGGTTCATTGATTATGAAGTCTGACGCATCTTAAAGCGTTGGGCTCTCAGAACCGGTGTTGGTCTCGATCTCCTTTTTTTTAGAAATCTTAGGATTAGTGGATGGAGGAATTTCAAGTCCGGTCAAGTTCTTAAGGATAGAACGGGCAGCCATATTTACCCATTCATCAACTGCCTGTTTACACGTCCATTGATCCTTTGTTTGTACAGAAATCTCGCCGCTTCCTTCCCAGACAACATCACCTATTGTACATGACCAGACTTGCCCAAATATATTCATTTTGATTTCTTTTACTATTAATGGGTCTTTGCTCAAGATCCTTGGTGCCAGCCCCTCTGTTTGTGATTGCTCTAAGAGTTCAACGTACAATAGATGTTCGACACCTATCACTGCCCCAATTTTTATCAGACTGTCTTTGTTCAAGATAGCTGAATGGTTATAGTCGTTCAGCGGTCGTGAATAATCTTCCGTCAACCCCGCATTGCTGATTAAGGCTATCGTTTCAAGGTCCCCTATAAACTTACCTTCAGGAAGTTTATTGCTAAGATCATTATTCAACTTATTTCCAAACGGTCTTCGTAGTCCTTCCTGACCGGCATTGGCAACAACAGGCAGTAAGCCCAATCCTCCTGCAGCGAGTGCCCCCTGTTTAGACTCTGTAGCAAAATAATCGAATTTGACATTCTGTGTAATAGGTGCTGCGCAACCGAAAACAAACAATAACAAGAGGGGTAACAGTTTTTGGTGTATTGATCGTTTCATAGGTTTTTCCTCTCTGAGTGTCGATACGGGTTCTACTGACTGGTGCTGGTTACGGCACACGGAGTGTGCCTACTACATTAGAACGGTTTTACGATTACCGCTTTGGAGACCAATGCGATTGCAACCGTTCCCATTCCAATCAGCCCAACGCCACAGGTGAAGCCTGCCGCTAAGACGGGGTTAAACATGTACCATCGTTTCAGACCGAATTTCTTGATCATATAAAATCGACCAACAATTGCGCCGAACACTTTTGGCAGCATCATTCCAGGGTCGGCACCGATCCCTCCGACAATCCCGTAGAACCACATGCTTGGCATCTTTGCCACCCAGAGCAGACCGTAGATTGCCAATGAGGAGGTGAAACCTGCCGCCACATAGTTGCCTCGAATGGCTTGCAACATCTGGCTGTTCCCGTCCCTCAGCGAGGTTTTCCAGAGTGATTCGTTCGTCGCATAGAGGGGCCACCACGTCTGTGCAAAAGGATATTGCGCCGACGGAATTGGCGCAACTTTCCAGATAAAGTGCCACACCACAATGCCAGAGACAATCAAGATCGGCATAAGCAGCAAGCGTGCAGCGATACTACTGGTAAAGGTCGTGCCTGTCAATTCAAGGACCCGCCAACTTTGGGTGCCACGTCCGTAGTCTTCGTCCGGCAGCGGAACGAACCAGATATCAATCTCCTCATAGCGACTCAAGATAAATGTCGTTTCGTGCAAGTAAGGGATCTCGAAAAGATCACGCCCAAGAATCCCGTACGTTCGTGCCGTAATGTATGAATTGACCGGGGTATATAAAAAAGCAAAGCCAAGCAGGAAAGCCAATGGAAAGTTCGGCACCATATAAGTGTGGACGATGTAGATGAAAGTACCCATCCCAAAGAGCCACAGGAGTGCCATCAACCAGAGTGGGAAATCTCCACGTCCCGGGGGTGGCTCGCGTAACGATCTGCCTGCCTCTGTCTGCTCCTGTCGGGCTTGCTTAAACTTTAACACCATCGGAATCGAAGCTGCCATGCCAACGAGGGCGAAGCTGAAAGATTTTCCCATCCCGAAGCTCATCCAGAAATCGAGACTATTGTATAAGCCCACACCACGAACATCCAAGCCAGGACGCCACTGATGTAAAATTTCCGCTGGATGAAGGATTCGTGGATTCAGGATAAACTGGGTAAAGAATGCCCCTGCCAGTTCCGTCATGATTATTGGGAATGGCAGCACAAAACCGATGAGTATTGCTCCAAAGTCAGTCGATAGCGCGAACACACCCGTTGGCGCTATCTCTTCGATTACATTTGTGAAGTCTATAAATGGAATCTTCAGGAGTTGGATCGGTGTCGACATCATCACGCCTGTGAGGGACGGGATGCCGATGTAGATAAATCCCCAGATCAAGCCTGCCATCGATCCGACCGAAAAGACACGCCAACGCCACGTCTCCCCGCGCCCGGTAGTTTCTGCCAATGCGGTCGCGCCCTGCGCTTCGATGGGTGCCATTGGGTAAGGAAGCCGCTCCATGTCCGCTGTCAGACGAAACAGAAAGTAGCCTGCACTGATATGGCGAATTTCCCCCAACAACTTGAATATCAGAAAGAATACGATGGGCCAAAGCCAGTCCATGTGCAGGAGCGAACGTTCTGCAATGGCTAGCGCATCTTTTGCCGGCACGATCCAGAAAGGGATCTTATCCGCAATTTCATACGACGCAGCTTGTGGCGTATTGACAAAGTAAGCGTACCAGATAAAGCCACGATACTGCCCCCCGGACCCGACCGCCGCACCGGTGAGTCCAAGCAACATATAAAGCTCTTGTCGTCGAGCGGTTGTAAAAGATCGACGGGACAATTCCGTGAACAGAATAACTGCGACCCACGGTGCTGCCCCAGCACCGGACTGACCGGATACGAGGGTCAAATAGATTGATCCCGGCATCATCAGCAATCCGACAAAAAGTGCGCCCAGAAAGACCTTCAACGTTAAGCCCGACTCAAAGGTGCGGATGCCACCGTCGATGTCGTAACGTTGCGCCCAAACTTGCCATTCTTCTGCTTGTGTAATTCGCTCTCTTGCCATAACAAACCCTATTGGTTCATTAGTACATTAGTTGAAAGCTGATAAGTTACATTAAGGAGCTTGGTCCGAAACGATTCGGTCCTTCAGTACCTTTCAGAAAACCACATTCAATAATTTCCCAGACAGTACCTATAATTGGAATCCATTCAATCAATACCCACCAGCCTGCTTTATCCCTGTCGTGCCAACGTTTTACAGCTATTGGAAAATGGCAGTAGAATGCAAGCCAACACACGCCTAAAACAAAAAAGAAAGTGCCGCTAGGGCGCACTGGCTCACTAAAAATGAGAGCAAGACCGCAAATAGAAGGAACGATTATACACACCGCGGTCGCACACCAATAAGCACTTCGACTGATTCTGCCTGTAAATGAAAAAAAGAGTTTCCAAACACTCATCACAGTAGAAAGTTTCGGCTATGCTCGGTCTCAGTTGAGCGTCGAGAGATGAATTCAATTTTGGGAGTTGGCGTTTGTGTAGGGAATAACGATCGTTATTCCCTACGAATGTCAGCGGTTGAACTGTTTACGTAAGCCTAATGCACTAATGGACTAGTGAATCAATGAACTAGAACGGTTTGACAATCACCGCTTTGGAGACCAGTGCAATCGCGACCGTTCCCATGCCAACAAGTCCGACACCACAGGTGAAGCCTGCCGCCAAGACGGGGTTATACATGAACCACCGTTTCAGACCGAACTGCTTAATCATGTAGAATCGACCGATGAGTGCGCCGACAACGCGTGGAACCATCATCCCCGGGTCTTGACCGATGCCTCCGACAATGCCGTAGAACCACATGCTTGGCAACTTTGCCATCCAGAGAAGTCCATAAATTGCCACCGATGAGGTAAAACCGGCTGACACGTAATCGCCACGAATAGCTTGTAGCATCTGGCTATTTCCATCTCGGAGGGAGGTTTTCCATAGAGATTCATCAGTTGCGTAGAGAGGCCACCATGTCTGTGCAAAAGGATACTGTGAGGATGGGATAGGCGCGATCTGCCAAATAAAATGCCAGACTACGATTGTTGCAACAATCAGGAGCGGGACCATCAAAGCGCGCCCAAGCACATCGCTGGTGAAGGTTGTGCCGGTCAGCTCAAGTACACGCCAATGCTGTGTCCCCGCGCCGTAATCTTCGTCTGGTAGGTGCACAAACCAGATGTCAATCTCCTCGTATCGACTTAAAATAAACGTTGCTTGATGGATGTAAGGGAGCACGAAAAGGGGTCTCCCTAACACGCCAAATGTTCGCGCGTTAATATAAGAATGCAAGGGGGTGTATAGAAATGCAAAGCCGAGCAGGAACGAAACGGGAAAGTTTGGCACCATCCGATGCACAATCCATACATACACCACCATGCTGAGAACCCATAAACCGCCCATCAGCCAGATTGGGAAGTCGCCACGTCCCGGTGGCGTTTGCAGCGAACCTCGCGCACCCGCTTCCTGTTGTTTTGTCCTTCTGAGACTCAACATGATTGGGATGGAGGCTGCCAACCCAACCGCGGCAAAGCTGAAGGATTTGCCCATGTTGAAACTCAACCAAAAATCGAGGTCGTTAAACAGTTTGGTGCCACGCATATCCAAGCCCGGACGCCATTGATGTAGGATTTCTAATGGATAGAGGATGTGTGGATTCAGAATAAACTGGGTAAACATCGCCGCAGCGAACTCACTTATAATGATTGGAAACGGCAGCACAAATCCCTGTAATATCAGCCCAAAATCGGTCCATAAGGCGAACATGCCTGATGGCGCAAAACTTTCGATACTTGGGGTGAAGTCGATAAATGGGATTTTCAGAATCTGGATCGGGGTTGACATCATTACCCCTGTGAGCGACGGGATGCCGATATAGAAAAATCCCCAGAACAGTCCCGCCATGGATCCAATCGAAAAGACGCGCCAACGCCAGGTTTCGCCCTGTCCAGTGGTTTCGGCTAATGCAGTTGCACCCTGCGCCTGAATCGGTGCCAACGGGTAGGGGAGGCGCTCTAAATCTGCTGTCAGGCGGAACAGAAAATAGCTCGCGCTAATATAGCGGACCTCGGCCAGCAACTTCATAATCAGAAAGATTAGAAGAGGCCAGAACCAGTCCATGTGTATAAGCGAACGTTCCGCAATCGCTACCGCGTCCTTCGCTGGTGCAACCCAATACGGAATTTTATCGGCGATTTCATACGATTCGGCTTGCGGCGTGTTGATAAAGTAAGCGTACCAGACGAACGGATAGGCGCGATAGTGGATTCCGGATCCGACGGCTGCGCTGGTTAACCCAAGCAAAATGTAGAGCTCTTGTCTCCTTGCGGTCGTGAAAGATCGTCGTGCCAGCTCCGTAAACAGAATAACCGCGACCCAAGGCGCAGCGCCTGCACCCGACTGACCTGCAACTAAGGTCAGATAGATTGAACCCGGCATCATCAATAGCCCGATGAAGACCGCGCCTAGAAAGACTTTCAGGGTTAAGCCGGATTCAAAGGTTCTTAAGCCACCTTCAACATCATAACGTTGTGCCCAAGCCTGCCATTCTTCTGCTTGCGACACCCTTTCTCTTGCCAAATTTACGCTCCTTTCACGAGCCCGTCATTTTTTTTCTCGGAAAAGCTCTTCCCAAACGTGGGCGATAATAATTCCAACAATGAGAATTGCAGCGGCGAGTAGCTGTGCCTGCCACCTACCTCCCATAGCGAAAATCGAAAACACCCACAAAATCGCACCGATAAAAATTAAGACATACGCTAATTTTTCCATTGATTCTGTTTTCTCCTTTGTGCGGAACGTAAAACGCGAAACGTGATGCGTCGATTCTTTCTTACGTATTACTCGTTACGCATTATGCCTCATTAACTCCATCAGGATGTCAGATCTGTCCCAATGTGCAATGAACTTCTAACGTTTCACGTTTCACGCATCACGTTTCAATCTGCTGGTGTTGGCTGAGCGACTAGACCGCCAACGCTCGGAGTATCTTCCGTTTCGCTCTCCTGTCGTCCGCGCTCATGGAATTCGCCACGGATATCAGCACTGAACGTCCGCCAGATTAGCAACTGTTTTCGGACAAGGTTCAAGAAACGACGGTTGACGCGCTTCCATGAGGCAATCTCCCCGCTCTCTCGATGGACATCAAGGTGAATCTTATACAACTCCTCCTCTTCACCGCCGACCGGAGAGGTGACAAGTCGAATGGATTGGCTGACTCCGAGATCATAGGGAGCAAGCCACACCATCATGCTGATGTTATAGGCTTCTTCTTCTTTCCCTTCCACTTCCACCGGCGTTCTACCAAAGGCGACCTGATCCGTATAGAAATCACTTGCAGATTCGTCTGCGTGCGCCTCAAAGTAATCGCGCATAAAGATATTCAAGCCAAGCGATTCTTCTGCTAGCACTGTGAAAGGAAGATCGAAGTGCCACTCATCGCCTTCAGGCTCCGGCAGCTGCCATTTCCGTTCGATATCAGGCACCGCCATGCGACTGGCTTTAATTGCAGGATAGAGTGTGCTCCCAATCACGACAATCATCACGATAATAGTTGCTACTACTGTTGACATTGACGAATAGTTGAGGGTCAGTCCGGCGAGTAAACCGAAATTCACGAGAACGGTTGCAACTGCCTGACCAAGCAAATAACCGAGCACAGCACCTACGATCGCATACACACACGCTTCTGCGAGGAAGAGGAAGGCGATATGCACAGGAGCCAGCCCGACAGAACTGTAGATACCGATTTCACGGACCCGTTCGTACACCGCGCCGAGCATTGTATTCAGAACAATCAGCGACGCGATTAAGATCGGTATGAACAGGTTGCCCATCCCAGAGAAAGAGGTCATGCCGATTGAACTATAGAGGTAGGTATCCCGATCTTTCCCAACGAAGAAGTCAAGTGCGATTCGGTTCATCAGGGGCGCCATGATTAGGTCCAGTTTATCTGCCGCACTGAAGATTGTTGGATCGCCGGGTTGTGCTTCCATGTTGACGGCGACGGAACGTAACGTCCCGCCCTGATTCATGACAACATCATACGGAAGGATAGCCACAGCGTCAGGAGGTAGATGGATATATTTTTCTAGCTCGCCCTCCATGGCTTGGTTCTGACCGCCTGCGCCGCCGCCGCGCGCCTCCTGCTGTTGCATCAGTTGGTAGTCAACGGGTGTCAGTTCCTCGCCATCGTTATCCTGAAGGTCTTTGAAACCAATACCGAGGACACCAGTGACGGTGAAACTCGCACCGTACACGGATACAGTTGCTTTGCCCATATCCGCTTCGGTGATACCGAGCAGATCCGCCATACCTTTGGGGAGGACACAAGCGTAGGGCCATTGCGTGGGCCACTCCGCTTCATCATCGGGGTGATACCATCG
The DNA here is from genome assembly GCA_965204355.1 of Candidatus Poribacteria bacterium. Lineage (GTDB taxonomy): Bacteria > Poribacteria > WGA-4E > WGA-4E > PCPOR2b > PCPOR2b. The sequence goes on along the minus strand of OZ241983.1, from coordinate 2,668,232 downwards.
ACCGTATTGAAGGTAACGATCAATCCCTGTAACACCAGGTTCATTCTGACTCATCCCAACTAACATGGTTGCGGAATAGGTCTTCGGTTGACCCGTGGCGGTATTGACCGGGGGCACGGGATCTTGCGGATTGGGGGTGCGTTCTAGCTGCACAAACGACTGATCACCGGTTCCCGCAGACTGATACCACGCACGCGGTGCGACGATGTTGTGCACGCGTAATACCGATTCTTCACCTAATTCAATCAATGCTTCCTGCTGACGTAATTGGGCGATGGTTGCCTCAATTTCCATCTCAGTCTGCTCTTCAGACTTACCAGCCTGCCTCGATCGCTTCTTTAATAGTAGACGCAAGTCCTTTTCAGGGATCTGCGTTTTCCGCAAATCATTTGTAATCGAACTTACAACGGGCTCCTCAAGTGGATTCCAATACTGGTCTCTGATGAGCATCCCGGTGTATCGGGGCGTTACTGATGGGAGGTTGGTACTATTGGGGTGCATAAAAGTACGCACCGACGTAAAGGAGATCACCGTGAACGTGAGGATGACTAGGGTGCTACAGGTGAGGATGGTGCGTCCCTTCCGCTTCCGCATGTTGGAAATACCCAAGCTGAAAGCGGCAGCAGAGGCTGACAAACGTCCCACGTCCGCCTTATACACCTTTGATCCCTCCTGCTTAATTTTTTCCACCTGCTCCTCAAATTTCCGGACAATGATGCTAATTACAATTGCCGTCAATGCGAGGACGACAAACGCAATCAGGATGATAACCGGCGTTGTCGTAATCTGGAACGCGGGATGCACCTGCGCTAAGAAGAAAAATACAACGAGAAAAATTGCGGCGGTGCCCCCAATCTGTTTTTGGACGGTTGGGAAGGCGAATATCAGCCGTTCCATAAAGTAGGCAAACGGGATCAGGAGTGCGAGATAAAACATCACGCCATTTACGACGTCATTCCCCGTTTTCTTCACATCGGGGTACGCTCGAGATTCATATCCCCACGCGGCGCGAGCCAGCTTGAGCGCCTGCTGATAGTCTTTTTGGGTCAGGGCGGCCTCCGCCTGATTCAGATGTTCGTTGGCAAATTGGTGGAGCTGATCGAGACGATCGCTGCTGATGCCGAACCGTTTATACAAACTCGCCCGGTTCTCATCGAGCCACCACATATCGCGGACAACAACGTATGGCGTCACGCGAATACTCCCGTTTTCACGTACAACAAATCCTTCGCCGGTATAAAGTGTTGGATTCTTCGTTCCACTCTTACTCGCTTTAATCAACAGTAACCGTTTGCCAATCTGTCCGTATGCCATGCCAACCTTGATACGGCTGTTAGGTTCCGAATATACAAGAGCGATTGGCTCGGTCGCTGAGACGCCTTCCTGCTGCCACGGCTTTGACACACCATACTTTTCTGGCGGGCTATCGCTTGCGGCATCAAAAACTTCCAGTTCACGAAGCGTCCGTAGGTAGCGCTGGTCCACAAGATCGTAGATCGTAGTGGACACACAGGGGAAAACCACAATCCGACAACCGCGACGGTGGGTGTTAATCGGGATCAGGTTCGGCAAGAGTTTTGCACCAAAGTTGCCGAGATCCGGTGCATAAACAATATCTCCAGAATCAGGGTGGAGGATATAGGCTTCTACCTCCTGCGTTCCTTTGAGGCGGATAGTGGCGCGTCCCTCCATCGCGAGTCCCGCGACCTCAAAGTTTCCTTTGTTGTCACCCATTGCGATAAGATCACCGCGCACCCCCATCATAGTTTTGTGTTGGTTCCGCAGGGCGAGGATAGGATACTCCACCGGTTTATTTGGAAGTGCACTTTCGCGGGCGTCATACTCAACCACATCACCAAATAGGTTGCAGTAGAAGTTACCCACTCGCGCGGCGGTAGGCATCTTCGGGTCGCGCATCGCTTGGATAAGGATAGCGGCAAGGGTTTTCGCCTGTTTATGCAAAGCACCGTCTCTGGTCAAATCCATTCTGTCAATTGTATCGAGCGGAGTATCCGTCAGCACACGCGCATCGTCAATCGTGGCAAAAGCGATGCCAGTAAAGCCAGTGAGGGTTGCTACTTCGCTATCAAACGCAATCTTTCCGGGGATATAGGTCTTCCAGATCTTACCACCGCTGGCGGAGATGGCATTGACAAAGTTGGTTTCACCGCCAAAACCGGCGATATTAATGAGTGCCTTAATGTCATCAACTTCCTCTTGCGTAAATTCGGACGGATCCTCGTAGCGCAGCGCAAGCATCGCATCCAATCGATTCAGCAGACGAACCTTATTCTTGCGATTCTTCCGTGCCTCTCGGATGTCGTTGCGGATAAATCGCTCGACCTCCTTGCGGATATAGTCCATATCCTTGAGCATGTCCTCCGAAGGTTCACCCTGATTTCTCATCTGCTCAAACTGCATTTTCATCAGTCGGGAAACCCCGGAAAGTCCTACCAGCGTTCCGTAATGTTCGGTGACTAAGCTCTCTAAACTCTTGCCCTCGATAGCTCTTTTTGGATCAATGCCCGCTGCAACTACCCACTGGGTGTTCATCACCGCTTGGCGAATTTGGTCGTCAGTGAAAGTCCATAGTTTCCGGATACGCTCGCCAAAATCGGCCCCCTGTGCGTATTCCGCAAGTTTATTACCGATGGACGCGAACTCGCGGCGGAGGACAAATTCGGGTTGTTGGTCATAGAACCAACCTTTGTTAAATACACCGAATTGATCGTTCTGGCTGGACAGGTCGATGGAGATAAAGAGCGAGGTGTAGTAGCGATTGAAGATATCTTGCAATGCAATTGCTTGCTCAATAGAACGAATCTTACGAGTGTATTCCGACTCGCTGATACGTGCAATCTTTTCCACCCGTTTCTGTAGGTTGCGGAATCGAGCGTTACGCATCGTGAGCAGGTTGTCACGTAGGAGGATCTTGGTTTCTTCATCCGGATCGCGATCGAGACGGTCAAGAATGTTCAGAAGGTTCTGGAGTTCGACAATGTCGTTCTTGGCGCGTTTCTTCACCATCTCTAGTAGATGCTGTTCTTCGAGCTGACCGAAGATCTGTTCTCGGACCGTCATCACGCGGTCTGCTGCGTCTGCAGAGAGATAATGACGGAGGACGAGCGCCTCTTCGGCGAGATAAGGGCGGTTCAACGTCGCATGACGTGCGAGGAGGTTTTCTATTCGATAACGCTCAAGACGGGCGTTACGCATCGCGGTTTCAAGTATGCTCTGTTTATCTCTGGTCAGATCGTCAACGAGGATTTGGTCTAGTTCTCGCGATGTTGCTGTGCCCACTGTCGGATCCATCATCTCCAATTTCTGATGGAGTTGGCTCTGAACAATTTCGAACTGCTTGAGGGTCGCTTCGTTGAGGAAGAGCTTTAGCTCATCAGCGAAACCGTCGGGGACATGATCAGGTTTAGCGCCTAACTGGGTGATAGCGCTTTTGATACGATCTTCCGCATCGTTGCTTGAGGGAATGTTTGCAAGGGTACGTTCGAGCAGTTGTCGTTCCTCCTCGATGTACGCTTCTAGCGATTTTTCAGCGCGGTGGACAATTCTACGGGCGGATTTAATTCGTTCTAAACCCTTGAAGTCAAGGTGACGGTCTAACAACTTCTCTTGAGCATACTGAAGGGTAAATTTCCGTGGATCCTCAAACTCCCAATCCTGCAAACTCTCTGAGAGTCGCTGAACATCTATCTCTAAATGTGAGGGTAGGTCACCTGGGGCAGGCAGGTAATAACTTCCCTCCTCCCTTTCATTTGGTACGAGATAGCTGCTGTCTGGCGTTTGTACATATTTCCCTTCAATCCGTTGTGCTGCCAGATCTGCTTCCAGTTTATTGATTGCCCACACATCCAACCGAGCCATCGGTAGGGCAATCTGTTCAATCAACTCTCGCTGAGTTTCGCGGCACTCAGCCAAGGCCTGTGTACGTAGGTTTAAGGTGCGCTGCAGCATTGATTGCAGGAATTGAGTAGTTTGCAGCGCGTCCTTCTTGAATTTTGCAAGGTTGACTTCAAGTCGGGACTTCTCCTCTTCGGTGAATCCCTGTTTCTCCCGTTTCTTAGTTGTTTCTAGCTTTTTCTTCTCTTTCTCTTTGGCCTCACGCTGGGCGTTCCGCAACGAGTCAATTTTTCCCTTTGTTGATTGCAGATCAGTGAGAGTAGTTTCTAAAGAGGCGACATCTGCTTTGAGGGCGTGAACTTCGTGGAAAAAGCCCGGGGGCAGATCTACCAACACATTCCGATCAATCGACAGCAGAAGTTTGCGTCCCAATTCCTCAAACTCAAAGAGGTCAGTGCTTAAGCCGCGCCGCAACCCGCGCATTGTCGGAGTGCCGGGAGAATCCGCTTCCCGTCCGACGATATCTTGACCAATCCCTTCCATAAATGCGCGCATACCTCCCAACCCTTGGAAGTGAGCATCTGTTGCGACAAAAAGGAGAGAACGACCCGGACGGAATTCCTCTTCGCTAAAGATACGGGCAAGTTCTAACAGCGTGGCGATACCGCCGGTGGGATCAGCACCCGGCGCCATTGCAGGGACGACGGACATCGAGTCATAGTAGCCGGTGATAACGACCAATTCATCTTTCAGAGTTGGGTCGCCACCTTCGAGGAAACCACGAATATTTTGCCCAATACGCTGTTCCCAAGTAATCGTGCTGGTGAGACGTGCATAAAGTTTCTGACCGGATGAGTCCGCTTGCCCTTCCCCTTCACCGAGCATAGTCAGGAGTTCGTCAGCATCTTCCTTAGAAATCCAGAAGCGGGGGATGTTGGCAGGAACGGTCAGAAATTTGTTCTCAGCCTCACCGCGGATAGTGGTCTCCGGCTCGATGAAGAGTACGGCTTTCGAGCCAAGCATTGCGGCGTTAATCCATTTAGTACTGGAATTAAAGTCGATGAGTGCGACACTTCCTTGCGGAATAAAGATACTCGATTCATAAGACGCGACAAACTCCCCTTCTTCGTCAATCTGTCCATTGTTGTTGTTATCAATGCCATCTGTGTCATCGCCGGGACGCTCGTCTACGAAATTATCACCATCGTTGTCAATACCATCAGAATCCCATTGCAAGATCTCAGTCAGCGGGGGAATCTCACCGTATTCGTCAATCTGTCCATCTTCATTGTTGTCGATGCCATCTTGTGTCTTTTGGAGGTGACCGTTAAGAACGTCATCAGTGATGCTACCTACGCCGATACGGAAACGGTGAGCAAGGTCCGCTAGCGTATCATTCGGTTGAACTTTGTGCCAGAAGCCTCCGACATCTTTGCCGTTGAACGAGGCGAGTTCACCACTTCCGCCGTAAAAGAGGGGGGCGACTAGTCCACCGGTGGGAATAAAGAGCGAGTTGCCTTCGACCAATACTAATTCACCCGGTTCGTCGATTTCACCATCATCATCGTTGTCGCTGCCATCGGTTGCTTGGTCACGGAGGTATTGGTTATGCGGGTCAGCTAAAATGGAGTCCGGGTCAACTTGGTAGGATTTTGCAATGTCTTCAAAGGTTTCGCCACTAACGACCAAATGGGAGACACCGTTGGGGAGGAAAGAGGTGCGAACAAGGTTGGGCCAGATAGACCAAATTCGGTAAGTCTTTAGAAGCGTTTGATCTTCGGAGAGAATTTCTACCTTCCCATCGCCGTGGTCTATCGGAACGGAAACGGGGAATTCACGGCTTTCGACGTTTTGTAAGCCAATCTCGACAAATTGATCAAAGATATATTTGCTGCCTGATGCAGCTTCGTCATAGCCAGTGACACGGGTGGGAAGATTAGATAGTCGGGCAATATCTTTTCGCATTCGACCGATATCGACTTTGTCAACGATTTTGACTGCCGCCTCCGAAAGCCCGACTGATAGCTGCTCATCAACAGCAGAATCCGCGTATGGAGATAGTAGCGCAAAGATGCAAAGCCATATACTGATGTAGAAATACCTCTTAATGATCATGGTAACTCCTCCGAATTTTTTATGTGCTGACCGGCACATGATATGCTATCTAGTTTAGATCTGTCAGATTCTATCATAGTCGCAAAGTCTTGTCAAGAAGCAAAAACGAATCTAATTAACAAAAGTGTATGTTCAAAACGATGTGCTTCTATAAGATCTATATCCGTTATTGGTACATGGGTTCATCCGTGATGCGTTTTTTGCTCAAATCTACTACGGCACGTTGATATTTGTGCGAAATCCCTTATAATTGATAGGAACGAGATTCCTTCGTCCAGCCCTCAACGTGGAACGGACAACTCAGCCTCTATGGACCGAGCAGGTTGTAGGTCGAGAGTCAGATCCGAACATTAATATGTCAGTTTTGGATACTCAACTGACAGTTCCTGTTCTGGTGGGCCGCACATGCTAGCAAGCTATATTTTTGTAATAAATTCTTGTTAGCTACGTTTTATTTGTTGCATTCAGACGGCGTAATATGTTAAAATGAGAATCACAATCGTTAGGAAGCTGTGGGAACACTATTTTCTGCGATTTTTACTCTAACCTATAAAAAAGGAGGTATATGATTGTGTCTGTTTCAGCACGTATTAAGAAACGCCGTTATAAACTTGGAATGACGCAAACACAACTCGCCAAGGCGGCAAAGCTAACCCCTGCGGCGATTTCACAGTTTGAATCTGGTGCCCGGAAACCAGCGTTCGACACGCTTTCGAGTCTCGCCGATGCGCTGAGAGTTACCACAGACTACCTACTTGGTAAGAAGGAGCACGGCTACGATGATCTTTTAGCGGATCCGAAAGTCAGTATTATGTTTAGAGGTATCATGGAGCTTTCGGAGAAGGATAAAGAATCGATGCTTGAATTCTACCAATTCCTTAAAGACAAAAACGGAAAATAGAACAACCACGAAGGATCTGTTGCACAGCTATGAATCAGAGACCTTCCCAAAAAGATCAGATTGGTAAACAGGGATCCTCCAACGCCGTCTTGGAAGCCGCTGAGGGCGCGCGACAACTGTTGCGCGAACTAAATATTCAAGGCATCCCGATCCAACCGCGAGAAATTGCCGAACAACTACAAATCGTCGTCTGGGAACGTGAAATGGAAAGCCAGTACGACGGTTGCTTAATGCGGGTCGGCGATACGTGGGGCATCCTGCTCAACAACCTGATTCAATCACAGTCCCGAAAAAACTTTACAATTGCTCACGAATTAGGGCATTACTACCTAGAGGGAGCACAAATTGAGAGGGAAAATTCCGCCACAGATCAAAAAGACAGCGTAGCGGAATTTGTCCCTCAGCACCGCTGTCAGCGCGAAGATCTGCGCGGGTTTGATTCGCACCGATTAGGGGAGCAACGCGCAAATCAGTTTGCGGTTGAGCTGCTGATGCCCTTTCCCATTTTCCGAGCAGACGCTGTAGATCTGCCCGAAATCGGTTTGCCCGCAATTGATGCCCTTGCTGCGAAATATTTAACCTCTTTGACCAGTACAGCCATTCGCTACACCCGCTTGAGTTCGCATGTCTGTGCGATTGTCTTGTCTGAGGGGGAGCAGATCAAATATTTTGCGTATTCAGATCGATTTCGTCAGAACAGCGATTGTTATCTTGCTAAAAACAAGCCCCTCCATCCCGATTCGGTTGCAGCCCTGCTTGCCAAAGGCAGCTTAACAAAAATTAAAGAGCATCAGCAGCAAGTTCCGTTGTCCCACTGGTGTTCGACCCAATCAGATCAACCCCTCATTGAGCAATCCCGCCGATTATCCCGTATGAACCAGGTGCTCTCGTTTCTTTGGCTGCCGGACTCACCCTGAGGTTGTGAAATGTGATGCGTAGGACGCTTGAGGAGATATTCAATGGCAAAGCCTTTTCGCATTGCCGCTGTCGTAACCACCTTTTTTCCAAACAGCCACGCCGGCGTGATAGTTCCCAAATTCCTGCGCGGCTTTCCCACCGACGACGGGCTGATTGCGCCGCGCACCCAGCTTGCTTCACTCTATATTGACCAAATCCACCAGAATGATGTCGGACGACAGATCGCTCATGAATACGATATTCCCATCTATGAGAGCATTCGGGCTGCACTCACCCTCGGCGGAGATCGTTTGGCTGTAGATGCGGTGCTGCTCATCGGTGAGCACGGCGACTACCCACGCTCTGCCTTGGGTCAAGAGATGCTGCCACGGCGGTATTTCTTCGAGCAGATTTGCGGCGTTATTGCCGAGTCCAATCGCCCTATTCCTGTCTACAATGACAAGCATCTTTCCTACCGTTGGGACGATGCCCACTGGATGTACACAACCGCCAAGCAACTTGAAATACCATTCTGGGCGGGATCAGCACTACCGGTAACATGGCGTCGCCCGAACTTTGAGCATCCGCTTGACGCACCAATTGACGAAGCCTTGTCCGTCGGGTTTCATATGCTTGAACGCTACGGTTTCCATGCACTGGAAAGCCTACAGTGTCAGGTGGAACGGCGCGCCGGAGGCGAAACGGGTGTCCGTTCCGTCCAATGTCTGTCCGGTGATGCGGTCTGGAACGCCGCTGATGAAGGACGATGGTCGGTCGAACTCGCTGACCATGCCCTTGGTACGATTGAGGCTGGCCCCGGACACCTCGATCCGTCGCAGGTCGAAGATCCGCACATCTTCTTGGTTGAGTATTGTGATGGACTGAAAGGTGCGGCGTTGATGCTCGGCGATAACGGTTATGTCCGAAAGTTCGCCTACGCAGCCAAGCACAACGGAAACATTGATGTGGTCGAATACCACACCGATTCGGGGGCAACACATGCGGTTTTCAGCTATATGGGCCTGAATATCGAAGACTTCTTCCTGACCGCTATCCCACCCAGTCCGGTTGAACGAACCTATCTGACTACCGGTATCTTGGAAGCGGTAATGCGTTCCCACGGCACCGGCGGCACACAGATTGCCACTCCTCACTTGGAGATACGCTATACTCCTGCTGAATCCCAATTACGACGACCTACAAGCACGCGCCCAACCGGTGCGTCCCTTTCATCGTGGGATATGCCGGAACCGGGATCCACTCCCACTGCGGATTCAATCCCCATCGGGCGCGATGGCACGATTCGTGGGCAACGGCGGTAAAGTCTTAGCGTGCCCGTGCCGGACTATGTCATTATCACACCAAAAATCGCGTTCTTTTATCTCTCACACCCCGCAATCCACTACAATGTTCCACCGAGCCATGTCGCGGCGGTAACGTTACACCACCGCTTTTATCCGTTTCTGTATGTATATCCCATCCAACGGTAAAAATAAAAATAGGCTCAACTCTGTATTGAACAGAGCGAGCCTGCAATCAACTTCATGAAACAGAGATTTTATAAGCCTAAGGTCCCCGAGTTTCAGTAGGCGGGGCATCCCCGGTCACGGGATCCTCTCGGACTTGCCCCGCTCTGTGTTTGCAGCTTTTGTTACGAATTCCCGACAGCCATACTCGCAAGCAGATCCGGGAGCGATGCCCACCACGCCTCTGCTGCACTGACACGTAACAGATGAGTATTGCCCGGCACATCATTCGCGCCTAAGCCGCGCTCAATAACCCCCGTATCTGGATCCTCCTCCAACTGCTTGGCAAGCCTATCTTCCAATCGCTCACGTGAGCGGATTGCGGAGACGCCGACAAGTTCCGCCGAAGACAGGTCCAAGAGGAAATCAACGTTCCAGTGCAAGGTTTTGCCCCGTCGAGGCAATAGATCTCCGTCTCCCAAACCACATTCAGCAAATCGACTGAGCATCGCCTCTCGGATACGGTGTGGGCGTTGATCGCCGCTTCGCGTTGCGTGTCGAACCAGCCGCCGCGCCAACGTGGTCGCGCCTTTTTCTGCGAGTGCGGAGCCGACATAGGCATATTCACCGGCGGGGGTTGAAATTAGCTTCCCTTTCTTGAACCGTCCAAATCGTAATGTGGTGTCCTCTTTGAGACGGATCCGCAGGATATAGGTTCCAGCGTGTGATTCGTCACCAACTATAGCGATGCTTGGAATTCTCACTCAATCACCAAATGCGTTAGATGTCGGGATTCGGAGATCCCTCCTACAGTTTATTCAGGGTGTCTTTTCATCTGAAAATGTGTCGAATTTTCATCGACAATCGTAAATCCTAACCTTTGGTAGAAGGCGGTGGCGCGGGTGTTAATTTTTAGCACCTGCAATGTCACAGGCTTTTGTTCTTGGTTGGCATCGTCGATAATATCCCTCATGCACGCCGCCCCAATTCCTCTTCCTTGATACTCAGGCAGGATATAGATCTGATCCACCTTGAGCCCGTCAGGAGTGCTGGACGTTGATAAGAAACCGACGTCGGTCGCGTTAAACTGGATAATACGAAGATCCTGTGAAGCAAATCGCCGATTGTGGAGCTCTTTTTGATAGGTGTCATCCCAGCCCCAAATCTGCTCCACATATTCTCGGAACGCTGCCTTCTTTACGGCAAAAACGAACTCGCTGTCGGTTGCTTGTGTCTTACGAAACTTGAATCCTTCCACTCAGAACCTCTATGTTCCCCCGCGGGAAAATTTATGCAAGCCATCGGGGATCTTACACCATGGGACTGCCATTTCGGTCCAGATTTCTCGTGTGGGTTGTAGACCTTCAGAATTGTCTAATGTCACAATATGTCACATATTATCACATATTTTTTACTTGAGTGTGCGTTTTAGTGCGTTTTAGTGAGGTGGTTTGTGCTTCTGAACCCTGATTTATGCCGATCCTCCGATACATCGGTTCCGTTCCGTTTGACCAAAATCCCGAGAATCGGGAGGTCCTCCCCGATACATCGGGGCAGGCAGGAACGGAACACACGGGCTGTACCCCTTATCAGGGGGACTTATGAGCCAGCTGCGTAAGTCCTAGGATTGTCAGAATTACAGCTGATAGCTCCTTCCGCTATCTGTGATTATTATTTTAACACATCGGAATAGGATATTGCAAACAAAAAGTCAATCATTCCGCTACGGCTTACGGGGTTGGCGGCTTAAAGCCCCGTACCGTTTCCCCGATGAATAGGGATTAAGAAATGCGCTACTACGAGCTGAAGTGCGTAATTCCTAATAAAAATAAGATTTTTCGCATGGAAAGCATATTAGCCGAGCGCGCTTACTACAGCGTCACCGACCTGTGAGGTTGTGGCTTGCCCACCGAGGTCCGGTGGTAGAGTCTCACCTTTCTCGAGCACCTGTAGCACAGCTGTGTCTATCGTGTCTGCTGCTTCCGCTTCACCGACGAACCGTAGCATCATCGAGCCAGAGGTAATTGCCGCCAATGGATTGGAAATACCTTTGCCCATGATATCTGGTGCACTACCGTGAACCGGCTCAAACATTGACGGGAAACGGCGTTGTGGATCGATATTGCCGCTCGGCGCCAGTCCCATGCTCCCGGTGATAATTGCGCCGATATCTGTCAGAATATCCCCAAACAGGTTGCTAGCGACCACTACATCGAAGTCCTCCGGTTTCCGGACGAAGTCCATACACGCCGCATCCACAAGCAACGACTCCGTTTCTATGTCAGGGTACTTTTCAGCGACCCGCTCGAAGGCGGTATCCCATACAATCATACCATAACCCTGTGCGTTCGATTTAGTGACCGAAGTCACCTTGTGTTTCTTATTCCGTGCCCGTGCTTGCTCGAATGCGTACGTGATAACGCGCTCGCTGCCGTGGCGAGTGAATACGCCGACCTGCACGCCAATCTCTTCGGGGAACCCTTGGTACTGAAACCCGCCAACGTTGGCATACTCACCCTCTGTGTTTTCTCGTATCACCACCAGATCAATGTCCCAAGCCTCTTTGTCTTTGAGGGGCCCATTGATGCCGGGATAGAGCGTACTAGGCCGCTCACAAACGTACTGATCGAATCTGCGCCGGATAGGCAGTAAAAGCCCGTTAAGCGTTAGATGGTCTTGGATATCGGGATGCCCAACGGCACCAAGATAAATCTGATCGAACTCCGCCAGTATATCGAGGGCATCGGGTGGCATCATGTGACCATGCTCGAAGTAGTAGTCTGACCCCCAAGGGAACTCGACAAAGTCCCATTCGATGGCGTACCTGTCAGCAACGGCATTGAGGACCTTGAGAGATTCCTCCATCACCTCGATCCCAATCCCATCGCCTCGGATTACTGCAATCTTGTATTTGGCCATATTTTTTCCTTTTAATGTTGTTCATCTAAGTTGCTATCTATCTCTCCGGTCTAATGAAACGTGAAACGTAATGCGTAAATTTTTCCCTCTGTCTCGTTACATATTACTCGTTACGCAATAGGGTCGAAACTGTTAAGTAGCTGTAAGGCTGCATCGACCATCTGTTTACCGGCCTCCGGTGCAAGATAGCTGCTCCGCGCTAACCATGTCTCATAACCCCCCTGCTCGTGTCCAATCGGTGTTGGAACATAGCCGGTATAGTCATTGGCAAGTTCAATGATAAACGTCGGGTTGAGCGGCGAGGCACCCTTGAGATCAATGCCGAACTGACAGAAAATCTCCCCAGTCAACGCAACGATTCCACAATCTCCGATACGGTAGGCTTGAATCGGGGTCGTGCGTGTCTCTGCCCACTCGTTGACCAAAATGCGTTCCCGGGCGTAGAGTTCATCAACGGTCGGATCGTCACTTGCGTTTGCCCATTTCGCTTCATACTCGGCAAGTTCTGCGCTGGTCGGTTTCCGTATGCTGCACGTGATTTCTGTCTGTGCCGCCGAAAGGTCTATCTCATCGTGCATTGGAGTAGTTTGCCACGTCCGCCACACCTCTGCCGCAACGATTCGTGCGACCTTCCGCGTCTGGGCAAAGGGACGTCGATCTACCGGCGGGTGATGGACGTCGATATTATTAATGTCACCGGAACAACCGTTGGAGAGCATTGCAACGAATCCTGTCCCTGCTGCCCGCTGGAGTTCTTCGGCAAACAGTCCGAAGTAGTCTGCGGAGATCATGTGTCCCGGCGCACCGACATAATGCAGGGCATAATTGGCGAGGACAGCTATCGGTTCGCCATCAACTGTTTCAACGAAAAGCCCCGCGATATCCGGATCGGTAGGACCAACCGCTTCAACGATGTCGGGGTTATTATACCCCGGATTCATCTTCACCGTGCCGTCCTTCATGCGAAACCGCCGATTGAACACGCAGCGCGGTTCCTTCCCGACACCGTAACCGAGTCGCGCCGGCTGCGCCCGTCCCGCCGCCAACTGAACAGCGTCAGCGACGCGCCCTGAAAAGAAATCGAGGTAGCCCGGATCGGGAATGGTTTCGAACCCCGGCTTCATGGCAGGGGCGGAATGCGTGTGTGTGCCCGCTATCAGCACTCCCTCGCTCGGTATCCCGAGGCGCTCTGCAATCAAAGCTTTGGCAGCGTCACAGACTTCGCAGGGGATGCAGATAACATCACAGATGACAAAAGCGAGTTGTGTATTCCCGTCCTCAAGTACCAGCGCCTTCGCGTGGAGCTCGTCGTGGATCTCTGTCGCATGACGTGCCTTCAACGATCCAGCGAGATATGTGCCGAGTGGCGGCGTGATGTTGGTCTGTGCAGCACCGGCTTTTAGCGTAGTCATTCGCTTTCTCCTCTCATCGTATCACCGCGTGTAACGGGCAAAGTAGAACGTCTTGAGCGGTTCCTTTGTATCGTTGATAAGGGTATGTCCGGGGGTTGACGGTGCGACAGAGACCGCATCGCCCGGAACTTGCCGGTAGACGTTCTGGCTGACCACATGGATGCCGTTGCCCTCTAACATATACCACACCTCATCCATATCGTCGGCATGTCCGTGGGTATCGGGCGTCTGCATCGCATCAATCGTTACCATCAGGACGGAGTGCAGCTTGGCAAGACCGTCATCCGCTCCGAAAATGGGGTGGACGAGATGGGTCCAATGCCCCTGACTGAGCGGATTTTCCCGGTAGTTTCTGATGAGTACATCTTCGCGGGGTGTACCTTCAGCGTCGGCAACGGTTTCTTCCAATATCAGAAATTCTAAGGGCGTTGTGTTTGCCTCGTTGTTTAGGACATGTGTGATCCCCGGCGGCACAATGATGCCATCTCCTTCGCGGACCTCCTGCTTGAGGTCACCGCCCTCAAAAGTGGCTTCGCCATCAACGATGTAGAAAATCAGTTGCCGATCGTCGAAAGATGTTGGTATTGACGCGATTCGCGACTCAAGATAGCACCGGGAGAAGCTATCGATATAGTTGAGGATTGCTCCCGGTTTGTCCGGGTCATCAGGATCTTTCTTAGAGAAGATTTCTCGTCTAATGATGTTGCCGTGTGTGAGGCTTGAGGGGGATTGTAACCAACTTCTCATTTCCATCTTTCGTTACCTCCAATTTGTTTAATTAGGGGTTGTGCGCTTCAGTAAAAAGGGCAACCACAAGGGTTGCCCCTACAGAGCATGAATCCAACGTAGGGACAGGTCTTGTACCTGCCTAACACTTAATCGTGAGTTGGATTAAAGTGTTGGGTTTCACTACACTGCTGCGAGGTATGCGCCGAGCGGCGGCGTGATATTGGTCTGTGCAGCACCCGCTTTCAGCGTGGACATTCGCTTTCTCCTCTCATCGTATCACCGCGTGTAACGGGCAAAGTAGAACGTCTTGAGCGGTTCCTCCGTATCGTTGATGAGGGTATGCCCGGGGGTTGACGGTGCGATAGAGACCACATCGCCCGGATGTTGCCGGTAGACGTTCTGGCTCACCACATGGATGCCGTTGCCTTCGAGCACATACCACACCTCATCCATATCGTCGGCATGTCCGTGGGTATCAGGGGTCTGCACTGCGTCGAAAGTAGAACGTCTTGAGCGGTTCCTCCGTATCGTTGATGAGGGTATGTCCTGGGTTTGACGGTGCGACAGAGACCGCATCGCCCGGAACTTGCCGGTAGACGTTCTGGCTCACCACATGGATGCCGTTGCCCTCTAACATATACCACACCTCATCCATATCGTCGGCATGCCCATGGGTATCAGGGGTCTGCATCGCATCAATTGTTACCATTAGGACGAAATGTAGCTTGGCAAGTCCATCAGCCTCTCCGAAGATGGGGTGGACGAGATGGGTCCAATGCCCCTGACTGAGCGGATTTTCCCGGTAGTTTCTGATAAGTACATCTTCGCGGGGTGTTCCTGGAGCATCGGCAAGGATTTCTTCCAATATCAGAAATTCTAAGGGCGTTGTGTTTGCCTCGTTGTTTAGGACATGCGTCGTTCCCGGCGGCACGATAATGCCGTCTCCTTCCCGGACCTCCTGCTTGAGGTCGCCGCCCTCGAAAATTGCCTCTCCATCAACGATATAGAAAATCAGTTGCCGATCGTCGAAAGCGGTTGGTATCGACGCGATTCGCGATTCAAGATAGCATCGGGAGAAGCTGTCAATAGAATTGAGGATTGCTCCCGGTTTGTGGGGATCGTTGGGATCTTTCTTGGATAATATTTCTCGTCTGATGATATTGCCGTGCGTGAGACTTGACGGGGATTGTAACCAGCTTCTCATTTCCATTTGTCGCCACCTCCAATTTTTTCAGACGCAATAAGTCATTGTGGACTTTTATTCAAACTGACCGCCGAGGCACAGAGAACGCAGAGTTTTTCAGGAGGGAGCGGGTGAACGAGGGAGCGTGGAAGCGTGTGAAAACTTACCGCCTCACTGCCCTGCCTTCTCTGGGTTCTACTGACATTTGGGTGTCGAGATGTGAATCTCGACCTACAGGCTGTGTTTCTCTGCGGTGGATTTAACCGGTAAAATTATAGCACGATTCCCAAGAAAGTGAGAGCCGAAAATGGTCCGACAACCACAACAAAACTACATAGGCATTACCACCGCTTCCACCTCATCAATAACAACCTCGGTGTTTGTATTGGCAGATGCGAGTTGTACCTTCAGATAGTTGTCACCGTTGGTGATCCACTCAATATTCAAATTGAACCACACACTTGAAAACGGCGGTAGCGGCCGTCCGAACATCTCCAATCGACCATCTGGGTGAAAGACACGCTGAAAGTCTCGGATTTCAGTCCCGTTGACTGCCACGACGATTTCATCTTCGGGGAGCAATCCCTGGGCGGTGAAATACAGGACGGCTTGTGTCCCCTGCGTACAGGCTTCGCAGAGGCGGAAACGGTATGCTCCAGTTGAGCCGCCTTCGCGGGTGAGGATTAGTTTGTCGTCCTTCACGGCTCCGATGGGTGATGCGCCGCCCCATAGCGGATGGAAGCGGTAGTGCCGTGTCCCGCTGGCGATGGTTTTGGGATCACGTAGATCGCGCAGATAGCTCAACGAGAGCGGATAGCCTTCCACAGGTCCCGGATAGCGGGCGGTCCCTCCCTTTCGCGCCCAGTGGTACTGGTAGTTGAAAACCGAAACGCCATCGGCTCCCGCGCCGTAGAAATTTTGTGCGAGCGCACGGTAGCTTTCAGGTGTGAGCAGCGTTGTATCATCACCACGACACAGCATAGGACTCAATGTGGGGTACATCAGACAATCCGATCCGCGTGTCAGTTGGCTGAATTCCTCGTAGGGCGCGTTGAAATCGGCAAAGTGAAAGTCGCAGGGACAGATGTAGTCGATGAGACCTTCCCGAATCCATGTGGGGATGTCGAAACCCAAACTGTGGCACTCCTCCAACCCCTGCGGAATCATTAACCCCAGCGTCAGGTTTTTCCGCTGCTGCGCCCCCCGCCGGTCCAACATCTCACGTACCCGTTGCAAAAACTCGGTCATCACCGGCTGACGGTCGCGGGCAACGTTGGTCGGAAAACAGTGTCCGTGCCGAATATAGTTAAATAGCAGACCATCAACGTCGAACCGTTCCACCACCTCATCGGCGACGGAGAAGACGTAGTCCCGTACCGGTTCAAAGCTAAAGTCCTGACCGCCGGGAAATTCCTCTAGCTGCCACGACGGGTTGTCCAATATGAACCGCGCCCCCTGCCCCCCGTTGCCGTGGCGATCGTTCATGCGAAACTTTCCAATGAACTCCATACCTCGTTTGTGTGTCTGTTCAATCAATACTTCCAACGGTGTAACGCCTGCATCCATCATGGAGACGAAACGTTGGTGTTGAGGTCTTGCGTCGTACTCAAACCGATCTGAGCGATAGAAGACCGTCCATCCCTGTGAATAAATCGCTTGTGCATAGGTATCCACACCGTGATGGGCAAGGTCATCTACCCACTGAATCAAATCCTCCCGTCGGGCGGGATCCCTGCTTGCTGTTGCTGCATTGGGCATATGAGCGACCTGTCGTCCCACCTGATAAAATGCGAGATTGGATGGATCGCTTGTGTAAATCAGTCTTCGCTCGCCGCGCGGCTCAAAAATTGGAAGTGCCGGATATTCGGATTTTATTGTTTCGTCTGTCACGGTATCATAGTCTCCGTTAGTGGTTCTGTTTGTAGTAATTTGGTCAGTTAATAGCCGAGCCCACGGTCAGCAGCTTATTCCCCGTTCATCATTTATGGGTCGGCTGAACTGTTGTGTTTGCACGCGTGTTCACTTTCCCACTCTCCTACTTTCATTTTTCATGCCTACAACTTCTCGGTATCGTCTCACATCTGCTACCTCAATGGTTTTTTGGGTGTGGTAGTGTAACTAAAGGGCTCCCTTCCGGCGAAGTTTTTCAATCTCCTGCGGCGACATGTTGAGATGATCCCCAAGCACTTCATCTGTATGTTCGCCCAGTTGTGGTCCGCGGTGATGTTCAGTTTTGGAATCACTAATTTTAATTGGGCTTGCTACCTGACGCGCAACACCGAACTCCGGATGCGGAATCTCAAGAATCATCTCATCTTCAGCTACCTGTGGGTCATGGAATGCCTCTTCGACGGTGTTCACGGGAGCGCACGGCACTTCACCCTTGAGCAGCTCCAACCACTCGGCGGTTGTTCGTCGGCGAAATAGATCTTTCAGGATTGGCACTAAGGTTTCACGATTTTCTAACCGATCTGCAAACCCGCGAAAGCGAGGGTCTTCCGCTAGTTCCGGTGCCCCTAAAATCTGCACAAGACTCTGATAGAAATTCTGCTTTGCGCACGCTACGACGATCCAGCTATCCTTCGTGGGCATCACCTGAAACGGTATCTGAGACGGATGTGAGGAGTCCGCCATCCGCTGAGGCTGATATCCCTTCGTTAGGTGCCAAGCGCCGACATAACCCAGTTGGGATAGAGCCGTATCGAATAGGCTCACATCCACATCGCACCCCAAACCGGTATCCCGTGCCCGCAGAATGGCGCTCATCAGACCGAGTGCCGCCATTACACCTGCACTCAAGTCAACAAGCGATAGTCCAGTCTTCTGTGGTGGAGAGTTAGGTTCACCCGTTATACTCATCCAGCCGGCATACCCTTGCATCAGGTAATCATACCCCGGTTCCGCGGCACGGGAGCCGCTGCGACCGAAGGCGGAGAGGGAGCAGCACACAATTGACGGCTTCACTCGTCCGAGGGTTGCGTAGTCCAAGCCAAGTTTGAGGGGCAGATCGCCCCGCAGATTGTTGAAGACGCCGTCCGAGATTGAGACCAGTCGGTGGAAAATATCAGTCGTATCGGGGTGTTGCAGATTCAAAGTGATACTCTTTTTGTTTCGGTTGAAACTCTGAAAATAGACACTATCACGCTCAACTGTATAAGGAGGAACGTAGCGCGCTACATCCCCACCTGTTGCGGGGTTTTCGATCTTGAGGATCTCTGCTCCCAAGTCTGCGAGCATCATCGTTCCCCAAGGACCTGCGCCAAATTGTTCTACCGAAAGAATCCGCACCCCCGCAAGAGGTAGACGGGTGCCGGTGTGTCTCTGAACTTCCGTCATCTATTTTTCCTTCATTTGGTTCATTCGTTCACTAGTTCATCGGTTACGGCACGACGGAGCGTGCCTACTACTTTGGTTTATTTTATTTTCACGCTTCACATGCTACGGGTAGAGAAACCGAGTTTTAAAGAAAAAACTCGGTTTCTAAGCTATTTCAGGGAAAAGATTCCTTTTAGGGGCGCTGTCCCGTTTGTAGACCATGATAGAACGCACGAGATCAATGACCACCGCCCCGTCCTGATTAATGCCTCGTGAACAGACCCTAACGATGCCTGCTTCGGGATAAGAATTCGACTCGCGCTTCGACAGCACCTCTGTTTCGCAATAGAGGGTATCCCCTATAAAGACAGGGTTCGGCAGCTTGACCTCCTCCCAGCCCAGATTCGCCATCGCATTCTCACTAACATCCGGAACGCTCATGCCGGTAATCAGTGCCAGCGTGAAGGTGCTGTTCACGAGGATCTGCCCCCACTTCGTCTGTTCGGCGTAGTGTTGGTCAAAGTGTAGCGGGTTGGTGTTATGGGTGAGCTGGGTGAACAGTGCGTTATCAGCCTCCGTAACCGTATGTCCAAATCTGCTTCGATACACATCCTCGACTTCAAAATCTTCGTAGAAACGCCCCTCCCATCCCGTCTGAATTTTATCCTTTGATTGCAGCATCTATCTCTCCTGTTATATTGGTACAATAGTTCGTTGGTTCAACTGCGGTTACGGCATATTGCTTTAAATCCCGGTCTATTGAGATGGAGTATGTCTACTAGTTTGGTTCATTAGTCCATTGGTTCATTTTATTTTTACATTTCACGTTTCAGATGTTCCCTATAACTCTACAACGGATGCGAGGAATAATCAAGCCTTTTTGTCCTTGCACCGCTTACGCGTTTGTGCTATAATTCACGCACTATGAAAGCTGAGAAGTCTGTTGCGACCACAGGTCCAGTCGCTACAAATAAGAAAGCACGATACGACTATCACCTAATGGATCGTTTCGAAGCTGGGATTGCCCTTCAGGGAACAGAAGTCAAGGCGATTCGTGCTGGCAGGATGAATTTGACCGATAGCTACGCGCGTGTTGACGAGGGTGAAGTCTTTTTGATTGATGCCCATATCGGTCCTTACGAGCAAGGCAATCGCGAGAATCATGAGCCAAAGCGCAGACGGAAGCTCCTGTTGAACCGTCGAGAGATTAAGCGGATCGAAGGGAAAACCCGCCCCACCGGCATGACGATTGTGCCGACGAAGGCTTATTTCAGCAACGGTAAGGTAAAGGTCGAAATAGCGTTGGCGCGTGGTAAGCACGACTACGATAAACGCGAAGATATGCGGAGGGAAGCAGATCAACGGGCGATTCAGTCGTATATGAGATAGCACTTGCATACACCGATTAAATTAGGAGCAAGCATAACTATGGCTCTGAAATTTCAGTGTAAAAACTGTGGGAAAGATATTGCCGTTAGGTTCTTGGAAGTTGGTGAGTCTGCCGAATGCAAAAGCTGCGGGGCAAGTAACCCTGTCCCCGAATCTGCAGCAGAGATTAGTGACGAAGCCGCGAAAAGTATAGCCGAGGCTTCTTCTGTTTCTGAATCCGCGAAAAGTGCTAATGGCGGTCCCACACAAAGTCAAGGTGTGCCTACAATAGCTAAGGCATTGCGCATAATCGGTACACTATCAATAGGCTTCGGGGTTATTGCAGGAATAGCTGCAGCTGTAGGAGTGATAAATCAGCATCCCGCACCCGATCAAACTATAGCATTGACTGTCAGCTTAGGTTTAACAGGTTTTGGTCTAGTGTTTTATTTCGGTACGCTTGGTGTGCTTTGTTTAGGTATTGCCAAGGTTATTGAGTTGTTAAGCAAATAAAAAATCGGGATAGTTACCTACTTACACGGGGGTGAAAAGGTTTCGACGAGAGTAGATGATATAAAGGTTGCATGCCGAGGTCTCCGCAGGCCTCGTTAAACAGGCGGAAACAATTTAATTGCCGATGAAGAATTGGCTCTAGCTGCTTAAAAAAGCGGCTCGTCCGGCTAATTTGCGGTCCCGTCGAGTTAGCCCGACGTCAACAAACGGGCTATGCGCTTTGCTTATTCTCAAGGGGCATAGCGCGAGAATTAACTTGAGATAGTCCGCAGCGAATCCGGCATAAGGGAGTCCTGTGGACGAAACACCAAAACTTATGCTAAGCATGTAGTAGCCTTTGTTGAAATGCTCTCGGACGCGGGTTCGATTCCCGCCACCTCCATCTTTTTAATTTTGGTGTATTAGTTCATTGGTTCACTGATGAACTAATACATTAACATTCCGATTGCACGTTTCATCTCCCATGAATGGCAATATCCTTGTAACCTCCTGTTAGGCACAATTGAGTTAATCATTTTGACCCTTAACAGTGTTACGAGGAGGAACTGAACCGTGCAAACGTTACACCGAGCCAAGCTCATTGTGAGATCGCATGTCAACGATCTCTTAGAAAAAGTCGAAGATACGCATAAAACGCAAGGGCTCATGCTAGAAGAAATGCGTCAGAACGTACGCCATGTCAAGGCTTTAATCGCAGGTGCGATCGCTGATCTCAAATTGATAGAACAGGAGATCGACGCACATGGCACTGAAGCCGAAAGGTGGGAGGAAAAAGCGGTCTTCGCTCTGAAAAAAGGGGAGGAAGATCTCGCCCGTCGTGCACTCGCCCGCAAAGGCGAGCACGTAAAAAAGGCAGATCTATTTCGTGAGCAGATTGATACACAGCAGGGGATAATCGACTCCCTCAAGTCCAGTTTGAAGGCGCTGGAAACTAAACTGGATACGATGCGCTATCAGACTGCGAAAGTGGCTGCCGCTGAAAGTTTGGGCGCGTTGCAGTCCACCGTCGGTTCAACGTCACCGGCTGGTACAGTAATTGATACGACCGCGTTCGATGCCTATGACCGATTGGTTGACCGGGTACGAGACCTCGAAGCGCAGGCGGAAGCGTTGGTTGAGTTGACACAAGGCGATGATCTTGAGCAGAAATTTCATGAACTTGAAAATAACGAAAAGGTCGATTCAGACCTTGCAGCGTTAAAAACTAAAGTCCATCCTAAACGCCAAGAAAACTCATCTCCAAGGGAGTGACATGGATGGCTGAGTTTCATCGGCTACCTTTTCGCATTCAGGAGACAACCCAAGCTCAGCTGAGTACAGATGAGCAAATAAAACTGTGTATGCTTGGGAGATCCAGCCTGCTGAATCCCGATTTTGTTGTTATTACTTCTGACCGGGTGTTGGTGTTAGAGGAGCGTCAGATGGGGAGTCTGAGTGCTTCCTACATCAACGTTCGGTGCAACTTGTCGTTTTCTCAGATTACAGCGGTCAAACTGGACCAAAGTCTCAAACACCGCATCTTTGGTCAAGCCTCACTGGAAATTACAGTGAACGGGGACAAATATCTGATTAACAACATCAGCTACCGCGATGGCAAACGCGCAATGACATTGATTTCCTCTTGCTGTGAGTGACTTGCGAGCGGGAGCAGATATGGGCGATTTCCTTAATTACATTGCATTTGGGCTTTCGAAACTGTTTCCTAAAAGGAAACGCTCTATTACCGATAATCAACTGGTCGGCTTAAAGGGGCGGGTGATTAGCGGTCGGGTCACTACCACCTTTGGGACGGTGCGTGTCTCGGTGCCGAATGGTTCCGAGCTGACCGTCAGTTGTCGGGTCCGTGAGGGCGACGATGTTCCCTTAAAGGGCGACGCGGTGATTCTCATTGACTACGATTTGCGTGGAGAAATTTTTGATGTGACGAAAAGGGAGATTGGTCATGAGGATTAGGCGGATATGTTTATATATGGGTATGGGTCTCTTGTTCATGGCTTTTGGAGTGGTTTTTATCGCTTTGAACAGCAAGGCAGATGTACCCAACGAAACTCCGCCCCCGGCGAGTGAGATCTCCGTGAACCCGGAAGAGATTACCTTTGAACTGATCAAGGATATAAAGTTTGCCGATGGGACCGAGGTGAAGTCTATCGCCAAGGCCGATATTGAGGATCTTCGGGATTTGCCTGTTTGGATGGGCGGAAGCGACCATATTGATAGATTAAGGCTAACACACAAACAAAAAGAAAAACTCCACGTGCGTACTTGTAGAGAATATGATTCTGCGATTGAGCGTGGCTATTACACCGATACCGGTTTCGATGTCAAAATGTCGGTGTGGTTCAAATATCAATGTGGATTGCTGAATGCCCTTGAGACAGCAGAGATTCCGCGCCAGAGTTTTATTTCAAATCCCAAGGTAGGGGTTCTCAATCTGGAGTTATTGCGTTTCGCTATCTTCCCTTATAATATAGCTGAGATTTTGGACTGGGAGGAAGCAAGAGATATAAAAACGACATATCAGGATATGGTGGACGCAAGGGTACTCAAGGTCAAGAGCGCGGATAAACACGTATTGCGTGTCGAAGATGAAGGGATGGCGCAAACGATGGAAGAAGTGGTACGCGCCGACTTCAACAACGACGGTATTGAAGATATCTTGGTGTTTGAGTATCACCGTGCTATAGGAGGCACACTCGGCTTTGGTGGGATAATTATGTTGACTCGGAAATCAATAGATGGAAAACTTGAGGAAGTGCGATCTCCTAATCCTGCACAGTCTTCCTCATATCCATATTGGTTTCATCGAAGTTGAAATTAGTACAGCCATTTACTTCTAATAACTTTCCCAAGTGGTTGCTTATAGAGTAAAGTAGTTTGGGTTTGGAGGAATCTTCACCATAACCCCGATGAAAAGATCGTAGATCGAGATTTAGATTTTGACCGCTGGAGTAAGCGTTAATTATTGAAGTACGAGGTAAAAACAACTGGTCAAGATTCAACTTGACTATGCACGCTAGCACGTTGAGGCATAATGACCTAAATCGGTACAGCAGATAATCAAGGGTTGTTGATGAAAGGGCAAGTGGCAACATTCTTGTAACAATTCTTGCACCATCGACGACTCCAACTAAAATCTCAAATTAGTGGGGCGATGAAGGAGTCCAAGATGAAAGAAAAAGTCGATGAACATCTCCAAATGGACGGCAAAAATATGATCGCAGTGGAAGTAGCATTCATTTCTATTGATGCAAGCAGTGGCGCACCAATCCTCTTTTTGAGGGAAACGGAAGGCGATGCAAAATTGGTGCTACCTATATGGATTGGACAGGGCGAGGCACTCTCAATTCAATTTCAACTTAAAGGTGAAGAGCCTCTACGTCCGATGACGCACGATCTCATGAAAAACATCATTGAGAGCCTTGATGCCACAGTTGACGCCGTCTATGTGCATACCATGAAAGACTCAACCTATTTTGGGCAGATCAATGTCGTAGCCAACGGCAAAACATTAGAGATTGATGCGCGTCCAAGTGATTCAATTGCTCTTGCATTGAGGTTGGAGGTGCCTATCTATGTAGCAGAATCGATTGTTCAAGAAATAGGGTTCCCGGAGTCAGAGTTAAGAGAAGCAGAGCAGCAGCAGTCTCAAGAAGAATTAGAGCATCTGGATGAGGAAACCCTGGGAAGATATACAGTGTAATTGCCGAGATGGGTAAGGGAGTGGACGTCAATGCCGATCTTCGAGAAAATCAGGCGGATATTAAATTCAAATATAAACGACCTGCTCGATCGGGTTGAAGATCCGGAAAAGATTTTGAATCAACTCTTGGAGGATATGCAGCACGAACTCAAAGAGGTAAAGATTCAAGTCGCTGCGGCGATCCGGGACGGGAACAAATTTGAAGCGCAGTATAAGGAGAACCTAGAAGGCGCTGAGAAATGGGAGAAACGCGCCATCGTGTTCATCCAGAACGGCGATGATGCTCGCGCCAAAGAGGCACTTCGCCGCAAGCGATCTGCCGCAGACACGGCAGACGGCTTTCGTGAGCAATTTGAGGCGCAGCAACAGAGTGTTTCTGTACTCAAAGATGGGCTAGCGACCTTAGAACAAAAAATTGAAGAGGCAAAACACAAGCGGGCCCTGCTGATTGCGCGTCAAAGGCGGGCGGAGGCAGAAAGGGCTATCCATCAAACCGTGTCAGGCATTTCCGAGTCTAATGCGTTGAACGCTTTTGATCGAATCAAGGACCGAGTCATTGATGCTGAAGCGGAGGCCGAAGCCCTGAGCGAAATGCGTCAACCAAATTTGGAGGATGAGTTAGATGAGCTCGACAAGAAAGACGAAATAGATGATGAGCTTGCCAAACTCAAAGCCCGTTTGAAACAGTAAAAATCGGAGGGGGCTGCATCTAATGGGATTACTTAGAAATCTTGTCATCTTAGTGCTGATATTCACCCTAATTTTTATTGCATTGGGTATGGTTCTGCCTATTATTGCTTGGGCGTTCGAACTTGCTTTCCCCCTTATCTTGCTCGGTGCAATTGGTTTCGCAATCATGTATCTCTGCCGAAAACTTCGTACCTAACATCTGCAATATCCATCTCGATTACACCCCCAATTGAACCACAGAAAGCCGGGAGAGAGTGCTACGCTCCACCCGGCTTTTTCCATGTATACCAACGCTTTCTGGGCACCGAAATTTACACTCCCACAATACGAAAACTGGAGATGTTGTAAAATAGGGCTATTCAGTTTTAGACTTTTTAACCATTTTGTTTGAAAAGTCGGAGTCGAGAAGTCACTCCTAGAGTGAAGAGTCGGGATTCGGAGATCCCTCCTACAGAAAAACTAAGTGCCCCTAGTTGTAAAATAATTGCGCTTGACATCGTTTAAAATAAACTGTTATTATAAACCCGATTTTTTAAGACCAGAGATCGGATTTCTATTGGACGCCGAGTGAGTTAAATTGCGAGATTGAAAAATTGAACGAGGTGAGTTTTGAAAAAAAGCTGTTTTGCATTGATGATTAGTCTCCTCTGCCTGGTTGCCGTTCAAGTGGGTGCAGAGATTAAGTGGGATTCATCGAAATTTATGCCGTTATCGGAAATCGCGCCCGGCATGAAAGGGGAGGGATATACCGTCTTTTCCGGCACGACCGTTGAAAAGTTCAACTTTGAGGTGGTTAGTATTGAGTACAATTTCTATCCCAATTGGGATGTGATATGGGTGAAAGGCAGCGGCGAAAATTTTGAAAGGACGGGTGTCGCCGGCGGTATGAGCGGCAGTCCGATGTATATTAACGGGCGGCTCATTGGCGCGATTTCTCTCGGTTATTTTTACCAACGCGAACATGCGAACCTGATGGGAATAACGCCGATTGAGTTGATGGTTGAAGTGACGCAGCGGGGGATGCAACCTAATTTGAGCTATCGAGGCGGCACGCGTTTTAACTTTGAGTCAGACACAGTCTCAAGCGACATCGAGATGCTGCCCCTGATGCCCAATAGAGGACATATCCCTGAAGCGCGAGCGCAAATCTCACCAGCTCCTGATCGGTTCGAGAGCTCCTCACGTCTCCATATGCCTGTTGCATTTTCAGGTCTGCCAACGGGGGCAGTCGGATTTTTCAAACAGTTTTTTGATAGATATCATCTCAGTCCCATGCAAGGTGCGGGCGGGGCGGCCCCTGTCAAAAATTCACCAATTGAGCCGGGACAGATTGTGGGGATCGAGTTTGTCCGTGGGGCTTTTACCGCCTTCGGGTACGGCACTATAACATATAATGACGAGGATCAGCTTCTCGGCTTCGGTCATTCGATGTTTGGTGAGGGCAATGTGAACCTGCCGATGTCCGGCGGTTATGTCCACTTCATTTTACCGAGTACCCTCAGATCTTCTAAGATAGCCTCTCCAACCCAGCCGATTGGCACACTCGTGCAAGACCGTCAGGCGGCGATTGCTGGCTTGATCGGTTCCCATCCCAGTCTTATTCCTGTCGATGCTAATATCCAGACGATGGACGGGAAGATCCACCCCGCCCACTATGAAGTAATCCGTCATCGAGATTTTTCGACACTATACACGCTCTTGCCTCTTTGGTTCATCATTGATGGTGTCGAGATCTACAGCGGCGATCACTCTGTCAGCGTTGAGGCGAAAATCCTGCTGAAAGATCAGCCGAACCTGACATCGCGCGAAATTGTACGGAGAAATGTCTACTCCTCCAGCGGCTCACCCGGATTTCAGGCGACCCGAGCACTGACTCCGCTGTTTAGCCTAATTGGGAATCAATATGAAAAGATTGATGTGGAACGTATAGACCTCGATGTCAAAATTGAGGACAAACGGAAAACAGCAGTCATTGAAGCGGTGCGAATCGACAAAAATCGATACCGACCCGGCGAAAAAATTGAAGTGACCATGCGCCTGCGCCCATATCTCGAAGCACCGATAATCCAAACCGGGACGATTACAATCCCCGAAGATGCTCCTGAAGGTTTAACTACCCTTCTCGCTATTAGCCCGAACTTATATCAAGGTTGGCAGCAAGCAAGGGCACCCTTAAATTTTCAACCCACAAACATCAACCAACTGATCAAGCTGTTGCAGCGCGAGGAAAACAACAGAGACGTTATCTTGGAACTGTTCGTGCCGAAAGTTGGTATGACTGTTCAAGGAGAAGAGTTTCCAGAGCTGCCGGTATCGATGCTCTCTGTAATGAGTGCCCCCACGCAATCCGGGGAAGGCGGCCCCACTCGTGGGACAAAGCTGCATTTTGAAAGGGTTACCACGCCCTATGTGGTCTCCGGCAGTCGATTCTTGAGGTTTACGGTTGACCGTAACGCGCCGTAACCTCAGGATTGAAAGGACCACTGCTGTGCAAGAAGAAACGGCTTACAGATCTTGTGCATGAACACTGTTTTCTATAGATATGAATCTTGTCCACTAATGAACTAACTTAACGGAGGATTACTCTTTCATGACGTTATACCGTGCTTTCTATATTTTCTGCACTGCTCTCATTTTCTTTGCTATCCATCTCCTTCCCGCGTTCGGGGTAACGACTCAAATCTGGGAGCAGCAGCGCCAAAAGGATTTTGAATCTGGCAAACCTGAAAATATTTCGCTATCGAGTAAGGGCGATCTTATGCTAGCTCCTAAATTGGATACTTTTTTCGAGGATACCCAAGAGATATACATCTGGTGTCTCGCCGAAGATTCTAAAGGGAACATCTACGCAGGTACAGGAAATGGGGGCAAGATTTATAAAATCACTCCCGATGGTCAGTCATCCCTATTTTATGATTCACCGGAGGTCTCAATCTTGGCGCTGGCTATTGACTCAAGCGACAATATCTATGCCGGTACAGCTCCCGACGGGCTAATTTACAAACTTGCCGACAGTAGCACCCCGCCAACAACGATACTCAGCGTGGAGGAGAAGTACGTCTGGGCGATGACCTTTGATGATGTAGGAAATCTATATGCAGCGACCGGTACTAGTGGGAAAATTTACAAGATTACACCTGACGGACAGAACAGTGTGCTCTTTGATTCCGATGAACGTAATATCTCAGCCTTGCTCTATCATGAAGGAATACTATATGCTGGCAGCGACGGGAAAGGGACTATCTACAGGGTCAAAACAGAGGACGGTGTGGCTGCTGTGATTTACCAAACTGGGCAGAAAGAGGTGCGCAGGCTTGTTATGGGTGCAGAGGGGTTAATCTACGCTGGAACGGTCACGACAGCAGCGCCGCAGCCCGGCGGGCCGCCACCACCGCCTGGTCCTCCCGGACCCGGAGGCCGTAACGCCGAAGAGAAGAAGTCGAGGGTCTATGAAATTCAATCAGATGGCATCGTGTCTGTTATGTGGGAAGCACCGGATCCCCTGATTCTGTCGATGGCGTTTGATTCGGAAGAAGGATTGTATATAGGCACAGGGGACAGTGGTAAGATTTATTCGGTCAACACAGATGGTGATTCTGTCTTGAAGGGCAAATGTGAAGCGAGCCAAATTGTGGCGATTCACCGCACAGCAAACTCAAATCGGCTTCTGCTTGCCACAGGGAATCCCGGGGAAATCTTTGAATTGAAATCGGATTATCGCGCTGAGGGAACAATTGAATCGAAAGCGCACGATACAAAGGTTGTCTCGCGATGGGGTAAGTTGTCGTGGGAAGGGGTTACACCTGAAGGAACGGCTATCTCTTTTGCGACTCGGACTGGCAATACAGAGAAACCGAATGGCACATGGAATGAATGGTCAGAAGCGCTTACCTCCTCAGAAGGTTCGCAAATTATCAGTCCCTCCGCTCGGTACATTCAGTGGCGTGCGACACTCACGACGAGTGAAATGTCTGCAACGCCTGTTCTCAAGAAGGTGACTGTCGCTTCCGTCCAGTCCAACACCAAGCCGCGGTTTTCGTCAATTGAAGTCCGTCGAGGCGATACCCCCGAAAGTGCTGGTCCACCCGAAGGCGTTCGTAGACCACGGGAAGGTCGGACCGCGCCCAATCCCAATTCGGGAGGCGACCGTACCAAGTATACTGCCTCGTGGAAGGTGAAGGACGAAAACAGTGATACATTGCAGTTTAACGTCTATTACAAGGGGATTAATGAAACGAATTGGAAACTCCTTAAAAAGGAGTTGAAGCAGAACAGCCATGCTTGGGATAGCACCTCAATGTCCGATGGCCGTTACGTCATCAAAGTCAGTGCGACGGACAAACTCAGCAATCCGCCTAACTTTGCGAAGACTACGGAGAAGATTAGCGACCCGTTTGATATTGATAATAGTCAACCGACTGTCACTGATATAACTGCGATGGCGAACGAAGACCAGACCTATCAGATCTCCTGTACGGCGGCGGACACGTCCAGCCTCATCCAGAAAGCTGTTTACAAGATTGACAGCGATGAAGAGTGGCAGGTCATCTTTCCCGACGACGGCATCTTCGATTCCAAACAGGAAGCCTTACTACTTCAGACCAATGCCTTACCCGCCGGTGAACACACTATCACCATCCGCGTCACTGATGCAGCGGGGAATATAGGTGTTGGACGCGCAATGTTTTAGAGTGGTGTGCTGTTGTACAAGCACAGCGGATCTGTGCACCAAGAGAGTCTTGTAAACCATGAGGAGAGTTTCATGATTATTGATTCACATAGTCACGCATGGCCTCGCTGGCCCTATGAACCCCCTGTTCCTGACAGTGACAGCCGTGGAAGAATTGAGCAACTCCTCCACGAAATGGATCGTAATGGTGTCGATCAAGCCGTTCTGGTTTGTGCCCGGATCGATCACAATCCGGATAATAATGACTATATTTTCGAGTGTACCAAACAGTATCCGGGGCGTATCATCCAATTCGCTGACGTCGATTGTTCGTGGACGGACACCTACCACACCCCCGGTGCCGCGGATCGGCTCGCGGCGGCAGCGGATAAATACGCGCTGAAAGGGTATACGCACTATTTCAGAGGGGACGACGATGGCAGTTGGTTCTTTACAGATGAGGGGCAGCGCTTCTTTCAGACTACCGCGGACCGAGGGTTGATTGCCAGTCTCGCAATGGGAACTCAACTACAGGCACCGTTACGCAAGTTGGCGGCACAGTTCCCTTCTATCACTTTTCTCTGTCACCACATGGCCGGCGCGAGGGCCGGGGAAGAACCGCCCTATCCGAATTTGACAGAGATCTTGGCGTCAGCGAGCACGCCGAATATTAACATCAAGATGTCTGGATTCGGGTATGTCTCCCAATCTCCATCCGAATATCCTTATTCCGATACCGGCTGGATTGTACGCGCCCTCTACGAACATTTTGGTCCGGATCGCCTCTGCTGGGGATCAGACTACCCTGTGGTGCGTTCCTACATGACCTATCAACACTCCCTCGAAGCGTTCCGTACCCACTGCACCTTCATCCCAGACGCCGACAAGGCGCGAATCCTCGGTGATTCCCTCCACCGGCTGCTCACCGTGGGGCAGGGTGGTTAGTGGAGACACATAATGAGTCAACACGAATTAAGCCTTGAAACCCATAGACAGGCACTTGAGTTTCTACGGATTGCCAATCGTGCCGCCAAAAGAGCGCAGGAAGAAAATCGAAAAAAGGGATCCCAAATGTCTACTCTTTTAATGGACACATCTACTACGAACTGCCAGATGGGGAATTGACGAAAGATAAAAAAATAATAGACGAACTGATCTCAGCCAATACCCCTCCAAAATATCGTAAAGTAGTTTCGTAGTATAACCTAAGGGTTCATATTAAAAGAAAGTGCAAAACAGGAAGAGAAACCGAGTTTTTTCGGCAAAACTCGGTTTCTTTGCACTATTTCTTAACATGAGCGTTTTCTCAAAACAACCACAGGAGGTTCAGAATGAACATCAGACATTGCACCAAATTCGCGTTTGCCTTGGCGATTATCACACTCATTGTAGGGCTGTCCCTCTATAATCCGATTGGGCAACCTCTCATGGCCGCACCACCTGGGATGGAAGATGTAGAGAGAGAGATTCCCATTGGTGTTGTTATAGCTCAGACGGGACCATTCGCTTCCCCGTATGGTCTGTCAATGCTAAATGGCTTTGAGCTCGCACGCAAAGAGATGAACAACTCTGGAATACTGGGCAATACCAAGATCACTTTCATCGTTGAGGATGATCAGAGTGTAAGCGCCGTTGAAGCGGTCAAGAAATTGATTCATCAAGATGGAGTGCCTGCAATTGTCGGTTTTGCTATTTCAACCCAGCTCGAAGAGGTAATTCCAATTGCCCAAGAAAATAGTGTTATCATTGTTAGCTCGGTCTCGTCTGCTCCAGGTCTGAGTGCGCGTGGCGATTTTATCTTCCGCTCAGGGCTTAACTCAGGTGTGCTTAATCCCGCTGCTGTCAAGGTCACTCAGAAGAAATACGATTACAAGAGAGCAGCGACAATATATCACCACCGCGATACCTACTCTACCCGTAGTGATGAAGCGTTCAGAACTGCACTTGTCGAGAGCGGCGTCCAGATTGTCGCCACAGAGATCTACGCAGGTGACGAAACCGACTTTTCGGCGCAGTTAACTCGGATAATGAAGCTAAATCCTGATGTCCTCTTTATTTCCGCTTTGGGATCACACATACCTCCGATTCTGATTCAAGCGCGCGCGCTCATGCCTGAGATACACGTTATTGTTCCCGAACTGACCAGTATTGAGGTGGAAGCCGCGGGCGATGCTGCGGAGGGGGCAGTTACTGCTATAGGGTGGCTCAGCACAAGTGACACGCCAATGAACCAAGCGTTCGTCGAGACTTATATCAGGACATACGCGGAAGAACCGTCTGCTTGGGCAGCGCAGTCGCATGCCGCGTTCCATACTCTCGCCGTGGCAACTGCAAGAGCGCAATCCGTCAATGCAAATGCGATTCGAGATGCGCTAGCGAAGATTACGGATTTTGATACCGTTCTGGGCAAATTCTCTTTTGATCCCAACGGAGAGGCGGTTTATGACCCGATAGTCCTTACCGTCGAAAACGGCGATTTTGTAGTCTTTGAGTAATCCTCAACGGTAGGTATGCATTACCGGCCCCTGTCATCAGCTGCTCGCTGAAGACAGAAATAGGGACCGCTGTGGCTTTGCGGAAATCCCAATCATGACAGACGCCCCAAGTCCGAAATTTCTCGCCGATGAAAACGTGGGAAAACTGGGTAGATGGCTGCGAATTTTAGGATACGATGTCGCCTACCAATCTCCCGCACTTGACGCGCAACTCGCGCTCAAGGCGTTACGTGAGAATCGGATAATCTTGACGCGAGATCGGGAGTTTGTGCAGCGGCGCATGGTCGAACGACACCTCCTACTCACCAGCCAAGATCCGGTCGAGCAGCTTAAGCAGGTCATCCGAACATTTCATTTAAAGCTCGATAGCAATGCCTTCTTTACCCGCTGCCTTGATTGCAATACCCCTATCCAATCCGTTCCCAAAGCGGAGGTGCGGTCGGTTGTACCGGACTATGTCTATCGCACCCAGGATCGGTTTCATCGATGTCCGACCTGTAACAAATTCTTTTGGGCGGGTAGTCATACGACCAATTTTCAGGATTGGCTAAAGCGGCTAGAGGAGGCGTAGCGCGTAAGGTATCAAGAACGTTTTTCTTACGCACCACGCATTACGCCGTATCTTTATTCTCCGAGACGAGGCAGGTGGCTACTTGGGTCCTGATACAGCAGTGCCTTGTTGCATCTCAAACTTCAATAATTTCCACATTTGCTCGCGGCAGGATAACCCTGTTTCCATCTTCCAGTTCAACCTCCAACACACGCACCTTTGCCTCTGTCTCAAGTTCTTGCAGTTCGACTGGTAGGGCGGACACGCGTCCCAATTCGCCGAAATAAGGTTCTCGGATGATACGGATCGGTGTGCCGATATCGAGTGCATCGCCTGTGATTCCGGTATCAACTGGCTCCTCCTGATCCTCAACGGGGATGATGATTTCCGGTCTCACAACGCCAGCGCGGATTTGTGTCGCGCCATTAATCGATGTCATCATACCCACCTGTGCGTTGAGCAGATCGAAGGTGCGCGCCGCCATGCTGATCTCCCCGAATCCTTCTGTGACCACCAGCGTCAGACCAAGCTCCTCTGAACCTGTGATTGCGACCCCAAGTTCATATCCCAACAGGTCACGCAGATCGCCATCATGAATACCGCCCACGATTATCCCTTTGACGCCCTGCCGAATTGCCTCCTGAATTGCGTCGTTCCCGACGATAGCACCGCCGCAGAGGATTCTGTCTCGATGTGTGGGTTGGATGAGATCTTTGGTCAATGGAGCATCTGGAGAATCCACGACAACTTCGAGCGCCCCAACTGTTTCCCCGCCGACACCAAAGATTCCTTGAATATAGGTGCCATACGTTTCTACAACCGCGCCTTCGTCGGAGATAATCTCCACAATTGATCCGGAGATGTGACCCATGACATTGACGGGGATCGGGGCTTCACGAATGATTACCTGTCCCGTTACCTCGGAGATGCTTTCAATAGTTCCATCGATTGGGGCCCGTGCTTGTGACTTAAACAGTCCGAACAAGCCCTTTGTTTCCCCTATAATTTCGTCCTTCTCAATGGGTTCTCCCTCTTTTTTGAGCATGTACTCATGTATATCCTCAGTGGGGATACTCAGTAAATTTGCAATATTTACAAGTTGGACGTTTCCTGGCAGAGATGCGTTTGCGACCACATCATCCGCCTCGATTCTATCTCCTACCTGAACAATCACCTCCCCTTCGATCGGGAGTCGGCGTTCATTGCGGATTGTTGTGCCCGCCGCAACTTTGAGTCCGGGAGTGTATGCGTGTGCCATATAGTCGACCTTTTGCCTGTTTTCTGGTATGCTGCGTTACGTTCGATTCATCTTCCCTGCTCGACTTGGATAAACATATCCAAACCATAGAGATGTTTGGTGAATCTGTCAATCTAACGCGTGCAGTGATTTCTTCGCCTTGCAACTTATTTAGCTATACTGTGAGCCGTCCTATTCAGTAGAAACCTGCGTTATAATAACAGATCCCCTTTCAAATAACAATGGAAAGGTAACAAAGATGTTGACAACACAACTACACCCCATTATAATGGCGAAGAATATTCGCCACGTTCTACATCTTCGTATGCAGTCATCTGCTTGACGGTGTCTTTCTTAATCGGAGACCGCTTTATGAATGCAACCGCCGAAATCCTCAAAGGCAACAACCCCATGAAGGTTGAACAGATTTCTGGTTCTGACATCAAGCCTTATGAGGTGCTTGAATTCGAATCGATGCTGCGGTATGAAGATTTTCAGATGTTTGGCGAATATGGCTTCCAAAAAAATGGACAGGTCACCATTACAAGGGCACCCGCACGGTTAGATGTGATGGGCGGAATTGCTTCACATTGGGGTGCCAACAGCTTTGGTTTGACACTTGAACGGTCTGCGGTCGTTGGTTGTCAGGCGAGGCAAGACAGCCAGTTGAGCATACTAAGTTTCGATGCAGCAGCGCAGGGGTATCAGCCCGCCCTGCGGATTTCGATTGACGATTTCTACGCAGGTAGAAACCTAAAATCTTACGAAGAGGTTCGATCGCTTTTTGCTCAGAATCCACAGACTGCGTGGGCAGGGTATGTCCTTGGCGGATTTTTCGTACTCCTGAAGGAGGGTGTTGCCGGTCATCTGCCGCACGGTGCAGCGATTGTTATTCGGAGCAATATCCCGGTGGAGGCGGGAATCGGTTCTTCCGCAGCCATCAAAGTCGCAGCGCTTACAGCGATTAATCATCTGTATGCGTTCAATCTGACCGCGTTCGACATCGCTCGAATTGGCGGGATCGTCGAAAACCGTATCGTTGGGGTGTTAGGTAGTGCCACGGATACGATTGCTGTCGCCGCCGGTCAGCAGGACCATCTGCTTTCCATCCACTCTCAGCCCGATCCGATCCTTGAAACCGTTCCCCTTCCCCCCAATACACAACTAATTGGCGTCCACGGCAAAGCACAACGAAGTCCCTCCGTAGCCTATAGTGATGCACTTGTCGCAGCTTGTATGGGATTGACAATTCTTCAGAAGACCCTCGATCTGGAGGCGCTGCACGATAACGATCTGTGTCGCCTGTCTGTTGAGGACTTTCGTCAGAAATGCTGGCAGGTTTTGCCGGCGCGGATGAAGGGCGAAGATTTCCTTGACCAATACGGCGAGCCGATCGACCACCGCGTAAAAGTGGATCCTCAAAAGGTATACGCCGTGCGCAGCCGCGTTGAACATCCAATTTATGAACGCCCCCGTGCGGAACGCTTCATTGAACACATCAAACAGGCGAACGCCGATCCACAGCACCTTCATCACCATCTTGTGGAAGCTGGGAAACTGATGTATGCGTCAGATTGGAGTACTCGTTTCCGTGCTGGACTCGGCTCACCCCAAATTGAACAGATTATTCGATCTATTCGGAAGGTTGGAATTCGCGGAGGCTTCTATGGAGCGAAGATTACCAACAGCGGCAACACCGTCGCCATACTCTGTCACGGTGATGTCTCTAACGCCATGATCCAGATTTTCTCTGCCTATAAATTGGCATGGGGGCTTGATGCGGAAGTTTTCGCTGGCTCATCGCCGGGTGCGTTTGAGTTCGGACACGTGCTTTTGCGACTAAGCAAGGAGTAGGATCTGTCTGTTGTTGGAAGGTTCACAGGCATTTGAGACGATTTCAAACTTCTATGGGTTGTAGACTGATATTCTCGAATCGGCATTGGTGTAAAGAAGTACAAATATAGACTGACAGGTTGAACCACCAATGGATTAACCAACACTCTTATTCAATAGACATCTAGTACTGCGTCAGGTAAATATTGATAGCCTCGCTTGCTGTAGAGCCAAATTGTAAAGCGTGAAACGTGAAAAAAACTCGTATGACACATTACGTTTTACCAGTTTCCTTCTGAACATAGACTGTTGTATATCTCAAAACTTATATGATTGAGTACTAGCCTCCCTTCAGTAATATGATTGTTGATGTCCCTGATACGGAAGGTATCAAATATGCTGGCTCAAAACTGAAACTCCTTCCGCATATATTGCGACTGGCAAAGAAGACCGATGCTAAGACCGTGCTCGACGGTTTTTCTGGAACAACGCGGGTGTCCCAAGCGTTTGCCAAAACAGGCTACCGCGTCCTCTGCAACGATATCGCTGCTTGGTCTCACGTGTTTGGGATATGCTATCTGCTCAACCGCAAAAACAGAGCCGATTACGCTGAATTGATCGAGCACCTTAACAGCTTGTCCCCTAAAGATGGATGGTTCACAGCACACTATGGAGGTGATCTGACAGCCGCACAGGAAGACGGTCTCAAAAAACCGTGGCAGATCCATAACACACGGAAACTGGACGCGATACGGGAGGAGATTGATCAACTTACCCTAACAAAGGTCGAAAGGGCGGTCGCGCTCACAAGCCTCGTTCTCGCGCTCGATCGAGTGGATAGCACGCTTGGACATTTTGCTTCATATCTCAAGGATTGGTCACCCCGATCGTTCAAGGAGTTGGTGCTGGACGTACCAAATATCTTCTGTAGCGCGGAGCAGCACGAAGTGTCGCGGCGGGACATCTTTGAATTGATAAAGGATAGAACCGTCGATCTGGCGTACTACGATCCACCTTACGGATCCAACAATGAGAAAATGCCCCCTTCAAGAGTAAGATACGCCTCATACTATCATCTCTGGTCAACGGTATGCCTTAACGACAGACCTGAGTTGTTTGGCAAGGCGCTGCGGCGCAAGGATACGTCGGATACTTTGGCTTCGTCCGTGTTTGAGGAATTCCGAAGAGATAATCAGACAGGACGCTTCATCGCGGTTGAGGCTATCGAGCGGTTGATTCGGAGCACGCGTGCCCGGTGGACTATCCTCTCCTACAGTTCAGGAGGACGTGCAACCGCCGACGAACTCAATGAAATCCTTCAGGATAACGGAGCGCTGGTTGAAGCAGTTGCGATAGACTATAAACAGAACGTGATGGCGGGTATGAAATGGACCCACGACTGGGTGCGGAGTGCCGACGTGCCGAATCGAGAATTCATATTTCTAATCAAAACAAACACCAATAATTAGAGAGATGACTCATATTAAGAAATCGTGCAACAGAAACTGATTTATAGTGGATCTTAGAATTAATGAGACACTTCAAACCGGTGTGGTTAGGAAACCGCACCTACCGTTCTCCTGTTTGGTAGGCGCTGTTTCCAACTGCGCCTATACGGTGCGGTTAGAAACCGCACCTACCGGGGGGGCGAAAGTGTCTATTTATTTGTATAATTCACCATAGTTCATTTTTTACGTTTTACGCATTACGTTTCACGTTCTTAGCATTTTGTACTTACTTCTAGCATAAGTCAAGGAGGTATATGAATGTCCCAACAACCAATGCGTGGTATGTTTCCAGTCCTTGTTACACCGTTTGACGAACAGGACCGTATTGATGAAGACAGCTTGAGGAGCGTCGTTGAGTACAATATTGATGCCGGCGTCCACGGTGTGGTGATAGCATTTGCCACAGAGATCATGAAACTCACCGAGGCGGAACGACTGCGGATTGCCCAAGTGGTGGTTGATCAGACGCGTGGCAGGGTGCCGGTTGTTGTGAACACCGGTGCGGTGTCAACAGTTGCAACAGTGCAATATAGCCGGGAAACCGAAGCCCTCGGCGTAACGGCGGTGATGTGCACACCGCCTGCAGCGGACGTACCGGTGGAGGAAAAAAAGGCGCACTTCAAGGCGCTATCCGACGCTGTCAGTGTCCCAATTTTCGTTCAAGAAGCCGGGACGTCGCTCGGTGGAGCACTACTGCGACAGATTGCTGAAGAGTGCGAGCGGGTACGTTATGCCAAGGTCGAGAACGCACCCCCGGTGCAGAAGGTCTACGAGGCAATTCAGCACGGCGGCGATTTGGTTACAGTGTTCGGTGGTGCAAGCGGATCTTTCCTTATCGAAGAACTGCGTCGCGGTTCACAAGGCACAATGCCTTGGCCCAGCCATCCCCACGCTTTTGTTCAGGTCTGGGATCACTGGCAAGCTGGTGATGAAACTGCAGCCCGCGAGATCTGGGAACGCGAGATTTCTCCGATCCTTCGGGTGGGAGGACTTGTCCACAAGGAGATCCTTTACCGAAAAGGTATTATCAAATCCCCACGTTGGCGTTCTCCACAACCCGCTCTACTTGATGAGGTGGGCGAACGGGAATTGGATGAGGTCTGTGAGCGGTTAGGGATTGGCTAATACGTTTTGGCATAAACTGTTGAACCTTAAGAAACCGTTGCAACACTAATGAACATTGACATCTAGAACCAGTTGAAATATAATAACCCAAGCTGCTAGGCGTTAAAAATTCCTCCTGATGGAACGAAAGGTTGGAGATATTACGTTTGCTATAGATCTTCTACACTCGACTTTAGGTGGTAATTTGAATTATTTTGAATTATAATACTATGCTATATACACTATCAACTTCGATTCTCTTTAAGACGAGAGAGCAATGTCAGTGAAAATTACGGAAGCAGACCTGAAAGCTGCCCTACCCGACCTCACCACCACCATGCGTTTTGCGGGGCTCCACAACCCGGTTGACGTGTATCGGGACCAGTGGGGGATCCCTCACATCAAAGCGGAGAACGAAAACGACCTGTTTTTTGCACAAGGTTTTGTTACCGCACAGGACCGTCTGTGGCACATGGATGCAGATCGACATCGTGCGCTCGGAAGATGGGCGGAGTTTGTCGGAAGCAGTGGTGTCTCTCAAGACCGGCTATTGCGAGCTGCGGGAATGGGGCGCACCGCGAAACTCGACTACGAAATCGCTAGCCCTGAAGCCAAGGTTATGGTTGACGCCTACACATCCGGTGTGAACGCCTATCTCGACACAGTCCAAACCCTGCCTATTGAGTACACAATCCTTGACCAAACTCCTGAACGATGGGAGAACTGGCACTGTCTCGCAGTCTACAAGATACGCAATACCCTCTTAGGAACGTTTGAACCGAAACTCTACCGCATGCGCTTGGCGAAGATGCTCGGTCCTGAGAAGCTTGCTGACCTGATGAAGGGATACCCGAATGGTCACCTGCTCACAGTACCGCCCGGCGATGTGTACGAAGGGCTGCCACTTGAAGGGCTTTATGAATTGAGCGAGGCTGCCGGTGCGGCGAACTGGCTTGATGAAGTGGACGCGGGATCGAATGGCTGGTCAATCTCCGGTGAACTGACCGAATCAGGATTGCCGTTGGTAGGTGGTGATTCACATCGTGCCCTTGACACACCAAGTGTCTACTACCAAGTCCACCTATCTTGTCCTGACTTCGCGGTGATAGGGCACGCTGTGCCGGGGATGCCGGGTGCGCTCCACTTCTGCCACAACGAGTATGTGGCGTGGGGGATGACGCATGGTGGTGCAGATACGCAGGACCTCTTCATTGAACGTTTCCGTGAGGGACCGGAGGGGCGTGAGTATTTGTTCGAGGGCAGATGGAGGCCCGCTGAGGTGCTGGACGAAACAATCGAAGTACGGGGTGATGACTCAGTACCGATAGAGGTGACAATTACCCACCACGGTCCCGTTGTCGCGGAGAATCCTGCATCGGGAGCGGGTATAGCAATTAGCGATCCGGGGCTCATTGCCGGCTCGAACTGGGTCGATGCGGCACGCGATGCCATGCGATCAAAGTCCGTAGATGAGTTACATGAGGCGTTCCGTAACTGGACAGACCGTGTGAACAACTACGCTGTCGCCGATGTGCACGGGAATTTTGGCTACCTGCATGAGGGCAAGATTCCGATTAGACCCGAGTCGAACGGTTGGCGAGCGGTCCCGGGCTGGACAGGTGAATATGAGTGGAACGGCTATATCCCTCACGACGAACTGCCAAAAGCCATCAACCCCGATACCGGGTACGCAGTCACCTGTAACCAGCGGGTCGCGGGACATGACTACCCATACTATGTGGGCTTGTCTTTCACACCTGAG
Organism: Candidatus Poribacteria bacterium; assembly: GCA_965204355.1. Taxonomy (GTDB): domain Bacteria; phylum Poribacteria; class WGA-4E; order WGA-4E; family PCPOR2b; genus PCPOR2b. The sequence goes on along the minus strand of OZ241983.1, from coordinate 2,628,011 downwards.
TATCGTGCTCGACGCGTTCAGACGCGAATCCTCGAACTTGAACCGGGGCTGGGGACCGTTGACGATATGGCGCGTATCCACGCGGAGCGGGTTTCAAATCCTGCGCGGATTTTCACAGAAGCGTTGATCGGTGTTACGCCGCTTAACGAAGATTCAGCGGACGCGTTGGAACTGCTGCGAGCGTGGAACTATACTATGGATCGGAACCAAGCGCAACCGTTGATTTACGCCAAAACCAAAACGTATGTTATCCGCTTCCTGCTTGACCATTTGATGGGGGATATGGCAGCGGAGGTGTTTTCAGGTGCTGCGGGAGGCGATGCCCATGCCCGTCAGATTGTGGTGAAAATGAACGAGGAGCTTGAGACGGGCGACAATTCCTTGCTCCCGACCGGGGGTGATTGGGCGGACGTGTTGGCTTCCGCACTCCAGTCTGCCCTCGCAGATCTCAAAGCACAGCTTGGTGACGATATGTCGAAGTGGGACTGGGGGCAGCTCCACCGCACGCATCCACAACACCCGCTTTCACTTATATTTCCGGAACTCGCCGAGCTGCTGAATCCACCACCAGTCCCAACACACGGTGACGGCGACACACCGCTCGCCGGGAGTTACGCCTTTCACAATGAATTCATCGCTACAGGCATGTCCGTCAACCGTTACATCCACGATCCTTCAGACTGGACCAACTCGCGATGGATTGTGCCGTTGGGTGCATCGGGTCATCCGGGCAGTCCACATTACGCGGATCAGGCAGAGATGTGGGCAAATGTAGAGTATATTCCGCAACTTTGGGACTGGGACCAGATTTCGGCTGAAGCGGAATCGCATCAGCGAATTGAACCAGCAGAATCAGGGTAGGTTGTCAGTGACTGTGAAAGGGTTAATTTCCCTGTTCTTTTTCCACCAATAGCCAAGAAGAAAGGAAGGAGGAGATGGAAGGAAGTAAATGCCTGTTGAGCCTGAACTTCCGACCTTGTCCGCAAAAACAGTTATGAACACCCGCAGCAGCATGCTTTCTAAATACATTGATGCCAAGCAGAATCGGCGCAGAAAGGCAAAGTATCACCAGAAGCGGTTGGACATGGGTTTGCCGGCTGCTGTTCCATTGAAGCACGTTTCGCTCAATCAACAGGAGAAGGAAGCGATTGCTTCCACGGAAGCGATTGGTACGGCAAGACGCAAGAAGCTCTTTGTCACCCGGCATTTTGGTTGGCCCGTCTCGCTCACTATCCATCTCATTGTGGCGCTCTTGCTTATTATCTACGCAAAGCAAGAGTATATGCCCGAAGAGGTGCCTGTCTTTCTGGATTTCGTGGAGCCTGTTCGGGAAGCCCGGAAAATAAGACGGCGATCCCCTATAAGACCCACAAAACCGCCCGATACATTACAAATCCGAGCACCGCGTGTGCAGCGAGCGCCAACAGCTATAGAAATTCCACGCGAGGAAGCGCAGTTTCACACACCGACTGACGATCTGATTGATCCAGGAGCGGGTCCAGCCGCTGGCGGTGTTGCGCTACCAGACGGACTTGGAAATATCCAGGTACAGCAGGACCGCGCAGAAATCCCCACGGAAGCGCCGGGGGTCAAAATTGAGCGCGAAACATCGATTGCTCCAGAAGATAGTGACCTAGATATTGGGGCTGATGCAGGTCTCGGTGACCGCGACATTGAGGCGGAAGTGTCCGTGGAGGTCGATCAGAATCCGCGTGTCCTCAGAAAGGTTGATCCAAAATACCCTGAAGCCGCGCGCCGTGCCAACAGAGAAGCTGTTGTGATGGTTGAATTTACTGTCGATGTGGACGGAAAAGCAACCGATATAAAGGTAACGGACCCGAAAGGGTTTGGATTCGATGAGGCAGCGATTGAAGCCGTAAAAAAATGGCGCTTTACACCAGCCAAGAAAGATGGCGTAAGCGTACCCAAACGGGTGCGGCAACCAATTCGCTTCAACTTGGATGACTAACCCACTCTATCAATTGGAGTGTGCTTCACCATCTCTGTGTTCAGTTTTTGTTTCAATAGGTTGCCCGACCGCCACTTACGTCGTAACACTGCCCCGTCACAAAACTGGCATCGTTCGACGCTAAGAAATGTACAACCGCCGCGACCTCCTCCGGCTTTCCCACCCGTCCCAACGGGATCTTGCTGACCATATAGTCGATTGTTGGCTGTGACACCTGTTCCAAGATCGGGGTTCGGATAACCGCGGGTGAAACACAGTTCACGTTGATACTGTACTCGGTGACCTCCTTTGCTAAGGCTTTGGTCAGGCAGATGACACCTGCCTTCGATGCCGAATACGGGATAAGCGTTGGATTGCCCTCCTTGCCCGCAATCGAGGCGACGCTGACAATCTTGCCATATTGTCTCTCGATCATGTGATCAATCACCGCTTTACAGCAAAGAAATACTCCCTTCAGATTCACATCCAGAACCGCATCCCAATCCGATTCGTCCAGATCTGGTAGCGTCGCAGTTTTCCCCGCAATCCCGGCGTTGTTCACCAAGATATCAATCTGGTTGAATGTCTCCAACGTCTGCTGCGCCATCTGTTGTACCTGATCCAATTTTGAGACATCTACTTCGGCGACAAGGGATTTACGTCCCAACGCCTTAATCTCTTGTGCAACCTCTTCGCCAACTGTACGATTCATATCGGCAACGACTACCGTTGCGCCGGCACCCGCCAGCCGCAGCGCAATCGCCCGACCAATGCCCTGTCCTGCGCCCGTCACAATTGCAACTTTATCTGTTAAATCCATATAAATTCCCTCCTTGCTATTGAGTTCATTAATGCACTGGTTCATTAGTTCATTGGGATATACATTGTGCTCCGCTGGAGCACAGGCATTAGAGGTATCATCCTGCTATAGATATATCGCTCCACTGGAGCGAAAAATCTGTATGAGGTTTCAGAAAATAAATCGGTAATTCTATATTTCCCCCAGGCCCGGTAGGTGCGGTTTCCAACCCTGGTCTCGATTCATCGGACCGCACCGGGCATCGCTCGAAGATTACCGAATTAATAAATTAATCTTCATTTAGATTGTGATCCCCCGCAAACTAACAGTTTGCGCTACATTTATTTGACAGTGTACTAGCAACTTGCGCTATATTAATGAACCAATGAACCGATGAATTAATTTACGCATCACGCATTATGTCTTATTCTTCTTACATATCACGCATCACGTTTCACTCCATGTTGAGCGTATTGCACCCAACCGGCGAAATATTGGGGTGCCCACCTGCGCGCCAGATAAAAGGTCTTCTGAGAGTAACGACCGTGCGGCGGAAGTACCTCGGTATCAATCCACACCTCCGCTCCTTCCAGAGTGGGAAACTCAATCAACCACCCCCGGTGCCAGGCATCTTGTGGACCCATCAACTTAAACGCCTCTAAACGCAACAGGTCCTGTTCACGGGCGACCGATTGCATTAGCTCAATATGCTTAGTGTCGCCGCGCATTTCTGGTGTTGCCTCACTTGCCTCCGGTCTCCAACGTCCGAAAAGTAGGGCAACAACACTGCTCCTATCAACCTCAAGGGTGGGAACGTGATGCGGATCCTTCCCGTCCAGCACAACCGGTTCGGGAGAGCGAACTACCCACTGGGAAAAGTGATCGCGCCCCCAATGCCGCGCAGTGTAGTATTCGTAATATCCATAGCGTCCATAGGGCGGTGCCATTTCCGCATCGATCCACGCCTCTGCACCCGTCAGTGTAGGAAATTCGATAACCCAGAAACGTTCCCACGACCCCTGCGGCGCCATCAGCTTAAAGCCCTCCAGTCGCATCAGTCCGTGTTCGCGGGCGACCGACAGCATCAGATCAACGTGCTCTTGCTGATACGCATCTCGCTCGGCGGGGGTCAGATCGTGCCACGTAGGCAGCCGACCACCTTTGTAGAGTATAATAACGCTGTCTTTGTTGACTTCTGGTGTGGTTGCCAAGACCTATCCTCCTTTCAGATAGGAAGGTCGTTTCTGATGTGGTCATCGAGAAGTGAGCCACTCAATGAGGAGATCAACTTGCCGCAAACCGTTATCATCTATTGCTTGCGGTTCGAGGGCATCATGCGTGATGCCTGCCACAGTCATAATTCCCGTCATAGTGGGATGCGGCGCGGCAAGACGGAACACCCGCCCCTGTGAGGGGCGCTCAGTTTTTCGCAGAAATCCAAGAACGGGCAAAACTTTTTCCATTGGGATGTTAACAATCCGAATGTTGGTATTCCTACCGAAGACGCGCCATGCTGCCTTCCGTGTCACAGCCCCCTTTTCTAAACCTTGCCGCGTGCCTACCAAAGCGAAATTCACCCTCATTTTTTCTTTAATCAGTTGTGAGAGTGCCTCCTCGATTTGGGTCGCTTCGAGCGGTTCGCTGAGGTTGACGATTGGCTCATCAGTTTCATCGGTGGTAGGTGGTCGGAGGTCCAGGTAACGCATCGGTCCCGCTTTAGGTTTGATCCAAGCAAAACGTCCTCGTTGGAGGCGACGACCTGTCTGCGTGAGGTCGATGTACTGTCCCACAAGGCCGACCGAGTCGATGAGGTGAATTTCGACGTAGCCGTTGGCTGCCATGGGACCCGGATAGTTCACAGCGCCGGTGTTGACACAGACTGCATTACCTTCCTCAAATCCCTCCGGCACCCACACCTTAAACCTATGGGTCGTAGCGGAGAGTACCAGATCCGCCTTGTTCAGCAGGGATTCGCGCCGTTCCGGAGAAAGCACCAGGTCCCACGCCCCCGTCCGCGAATGTGCTGCCACGATGATTAGGTCCTTATCCCTTTTCTCGATACCTTCAAGGGTTTCTATCATCCACGCGCGACTGCTTTCTGGGAACGCAACTGCTGCGTCCGCTGGCTGATCCGAGAAGTGCATCTGAATCAGGTGGACGGTGTAATCGTCAACGGAGATTTGGGCGTAGTATTCCGATCTGTTTGGGCGGATAACGCTCGCATGGGCGTTCAGCTCCACAAGATCGAGTATCGGTGCCCCCTCGCCGTAGTCCGATTGTCTGTGGGTCGGGCTATAGTATTCGTTCTCGCCGTCCGCGACGTTGGGGTAGAAGTGCTCATGCCACCAGGGATCAGATTGTAACCAAGGGATAAAGGTGTTCTCCCAACGATGTTTGACGTGATCACCCAAGCCTATCACAAAGGCGGGATTCCCCGCCTTCAGCCAAGCGGTCATGCGGGCAAATTCCACGCTACTCAGGGGCGAGTCACCCTTGTTGTCGCTCATGAGGACAAAGTGGAGATCTGCCAGTCGGTCTAAATCCCGGATGGATTCTACCCCCGCCAGTCCAGCCTCAACCGTGCCCTCCGGGTTAGCGGTCTTGACGCGTACTATCGGCAAAGTCCCCGCGAAAATCAGAACGGTCAATACAAGCAGCTGCCTCCACCTTTCCTTCATCCTTGTAGATCCTCATTTCTACGCTTCCCAAATAGGCCAATCGTTCTCTTGGAGCCGCTTCCATAGGCTATCGAACCGCTCGCTGCCATCGTCCTCCCATTCGTCCAATCTGACGCCGGGGGCGAAGGATTCGTCTACGCCCTGTTTCATCAATCGTTCCGCTTGCTGTAGGCTTTGGTAATAGTGCTTCAAGCCGCCGGGGAGCGTAACGACGGAGATGTGTCGAAGCCACTCCGGCGCTGAGGTTTGGGAATAACGGCTGACCGCATCTTCATCCAGTTCTACGCCCAACCCCGGTCCCTCTGGAACTTTCATGAATCCCCGCTGAACCGTGTGTCCACCCACAATCAGGTCATCTTCGTAGGTGTGGCTCGCCGTAACGCCCGGCAGGGTCGCTGTCGGCATCACCGCTCCCAGATGGCAGCCAAACGCTGCGGTTATGCCGGTGCCGACGTATTGTAACAGGATCGGTGTATTTGCAGCAGCAAAAGCCCAACCGGACGCCAACGCGCTCTTGATCGATTCATGGCTACAGAGAGCGCCATCGAAATCCCCCGCCCGAAGCCCGATCCAAGGTCCTGAGGGTTGACGCGACGCGCCTTCTCGAATAACACCGACGCCGTGAAGGTAGAACGGGATACGAATTTCTTGGTGCAGCCGACGCCACCCTTCAACATCATACGCGAAGATCGGTTCTTCCACACCTTTGACTATCGGGATCTTCTCCAATTCGCGCAGGATAGGTAGGGCTTTCTCTACGTTGGTCAATGCGCCGTTAAAGTCGAATTCCACGCGAAAGTCTGGCGGTGCGACCTCCTGCATTGCTTGTGACTGTTGGACAACATCATAAAATGCTCTGGCTTTACATTTGAGCCCGCGATACCCCCGTTCAGCGGCTACTTGAACTTCGGCGGCACTATCTTCAGGCGACATGGAGGGCATCCACCACCCCATCGACACCCATTGACGCACCTGCTGCCCCATCAGTTTCCATGCGGGCAAGCCCAGATGTTTCCCCATCAGGTCGTAACATGCCATATCGAGGTTGAACCGTCCCTCTCCCATGACGTGATCAAACGGGTTCGTGCCGAGGTAGGGGTCGAGGAGTTCCTGCTCGAAGGGAGTACCGGGATTCTCTCCAAGGCCGATCAAGCCGGTGTCCGTATGAAATTTATAGACCGTTACCTGTTCGTCCAGCCCAAAATGGTAATATTGCTTGCGGATACGTTCTTCGTAGGGAACACGTAGGGGGATTGGTTCAATCTCGGTGATTTTCATGGATAGCGTCCTTTCGTCGCGGATTGTGAACTCGCTCATGATAGCACAGATCCTGCTCTCAGACAATAGAAAGCGAAAAGAATGATACGTAATACGTAATGCGTAAAAAAGTGACCCGTCCTAAATAAGTTTTACATGAATAGCTCTTGATTACTACACTATTAGAAAGGTAGAAAGGAGCATTCAGATGTCTCATCCATTGGAAAATCGTATCTTCAAGAGGTATAGCCAATCGTTCAAAAAGACGGAGATGGTGCGGTTTGATGCACCTAATGTGGAATCCCTAACTGATGCATCCGTCGATGGATGGCTTCTTGTGCCTCGATGAAGGGACGTTCGAGGAAAGCCTGATGGTCGCTCTCACCGTGATGATGTGTTACGGTCCCTGGACGGTGATGGCGGGCGGTCTTGCGGATATATGACAGTCCGCCCTCAATGAGTGTCAGCATATAGTTCGCGGTTTCCGAATCAAACATCCACCACTCACCGCCGACGGCGATATAGACAGGGGAGGTGTGCGCGATCATGCCACGCCCCCAGCCGTCGTAATGTGGAACCGGTTGGGTATAGCCGGGGCCACCGCAGCGGGCTGCGATCCAAGAATGTCCATCAACCTTCAACTTTGCTTTCAGATGTAGTGTGCGAGCCCCGCTATTTTCCGCAGTTGAGGCGACAACTTGACCCGCTTGGACGATTTCCAGCGTATGGATGGGGAATATGGACTCCGCTGATGCTTCGACCTCTACCGTGCCGCCGTTTCCCGGCAGGTTGATTGTGCTCCCGATAGGTTGTCCATCAACTGTCATCCGAATGATGGGCCCGCCGCTGAGGAAAGTATTTCCCGCGCGGAGATATTTGCACCAATTATCGTAGTTGAATTCCTGATCGTCGGGAATGTGGACATAGGTACGATATACGCCGACGGGGACATCGCTGGTCATTTTGTCTGTTCCACCGACCAACGGCAGTTTGTAGCCGCAGTTGAGATAGCGGTAATACTCGATGTGACCGTACATCGCTTCGGTTAGGTACTCGACAGCGTCCACACGATCGGTGGCGATCAGCGCGGCGGGTTCACCGTTGGGGTTCGGGATATGGGGTAGAACGACGGTGCCACCCTGTGCACGACATGCATCCGCCCAATGTGAGAGCGTTATTTCCATATTTCCACCGAGTTCTGCTTCGCCCGGGCCATCGGAACACCACGGACTCACCTGTTCTTTCAAGCCGAGCAGGGTAAGATGCCCAAGCAGATGCTGGCGATTTTCTTGCGTGGCATATACTATGCTACAACCATCGTCGGAAACGGTTGGACGACCGATGAATTCCTCTGTATTGGTGAAGAGGTGTCCCCATTGAGAGAGGAGCAGATTGACGACGTTGAGATCCTCTCCGCGTGCCTCTGTGTGGGCGCCTTGCGTTGAGAGGAAATGGACGTGGGTATCGCCGCTGAAGTATCTTTCGGCGTTCATGTTGCACCAACGCTTGAGCCGTAGCGTGAGTTCACGTTGCCCCGGCTTAATTTCAACCTTCGTTCGCAGCGGTTCGTATTCGTAACCTCGTGCGACATCAACGATGACCTCGCCGCGTGGGAGCCAGCCTTGGCACGTCCCGTCGGTGTAGGCGTAGGAGATCTGTCCCAGTCGCACATCTCCGCCAACGTCAATATGCCACGTGCCGTTGTTTGAGTTGACGTGTGCGTGATGCCCGTGTGGCGCGTAAGGCACCCCTTTGGGAGAGCGGAAGTGGATGCGGCACGGAATCGGCTGATTGGTCTCATCATCGACTACGGTTGTGTGGACCCAATTTCTTCCGGTGTCTACGAGTTCGACCTGTACCCGCTCGTTCGGCGCGACCTTTCCTTTCTCCTCTAACTCACCCCATTTTACCGAACCTAATGTTTCGTCGTGGCTCTTGACTGTTACGGTTGCAGACGGGGTCGCCGTTACTTCGGCATAGGCGGGGCTGCTGTTGTTATTCTGTAGTTCACCCCAGCCTTTTCGTTCGTCATCCAGAAATTCGTCCGCTGATTTTTCAGGTAGTGGGTAGGGATAGGTTACCAGTCCACGGTCAACTTCAACTTCCATGCGGAAAGGCTTTTTGGCATCCTCGTCCTGCGGCAGGGTGATCATAACATCACGCATTGCCTTTCTTGGGATTGGGTCTTCTTCAAGGTTTCCCAATGTAACAGCAGCGAGGATAAACGCTGGACCTTCCGGAACGATTTGGAGGGATTCAAGGGATTCGGAAGGGTTCGGATTCTCCCATACCCATAGATAGTAGTCCGAGGGCCATGCCTGCGTGGCTTCGGTTTGTCGGTTGCCTGCTGCGCCCCAATCTCCTTCATAGCGTGGGTGGAGCCCGTCCTGCTGGTCTGGCCATGCGAGGAATGGCAGCTGTCCCCAGCCCGGTGGGACGACAGCAATCTCGAAACGTTCTCGTATGGGCACACTAACTGTTTCACCGTTTGCATAGCGGAAGATGTAGTTCGCAATCAAACGCCCGATGGGATCGCCCTCAAAGATTTGGGATTCGAGCAGTCGATGTGCGACAATGACCCGTTTCGGCGTTGCGTTGAGTGGTATGGTAATTGGTTCTGCGTTCACTTCGTCCCCGAAACCGAGAAAACAGTCCGCGTCCACACTGATCTGGAAGGGGAGTCCGTGGAAGGTTTGTTCTCCGATTGCGGGATTGGCGTTTTCACCAAGAATTTCTGTATTAACGTTGCAGAGTGATGACAGATTTAGTGGTTGATAGTCTGGCATTGATTACTCCTTGAATTGAGGGTTGTAATTATGGTAGATTTTAGAATTACTTGAACACTCCAACCCGGTGCGGTTAGGAAAACGCAACTACCGTTCTACCGTTTGGTAGGCGCTGTTTCTAACTGCGCCTACCATACACGAGGATTGAAAGCATCTATCTGTTTTTAGGATTTACTATAAATAGTCTTATACCAGATCAGTTCAAGCCGAGCAATCCGTCAGCAATTTGGGGCATTATAGCATAGTTCGGCATAACAAAAAAAGCCCCATGCACAAAGCACAGGGCTGGAGTATTTTGACGGGGGTCGGAAGCTGTCTACGCTTGCTTTTTTCCCTGAATCTGGGGCATGTATGTTTCTCTGCCCATCTGAGGTTTTTTGTTATCCATCCGCGAACTTTTTGGGAAGAGTCGAAGGCTGCGGTCTTCAAGGGGTAGCCTTACTGGTACGTGTCCGCGGCGGTGTGATTCCCGTAGCGCGATAGCTATTTCCAGTACTTTACGCCCGTTGTCGCCGCTGCCCCTCGGCTCGATGTCCTTTTCAAGTGCATCAACGATGGACTGTACAGACGCGATGTTTCGGTCACCGGGCCATCTCCAACCTTCTTCATCGTAGTCGCCGCTCATTCTGCCATAGACGCGGCCTTCGGGAAGGGCTCCTTCCACCTTCTTGAGCGTCGCCCATGTCGGTCGATCAACATCGTCGTCCGCTTTCCAGAGGCTGAGATAGCCGTCACTGCTTCGGAATACGCCCCGCGTGCAGGAGACTTCAAATCCGTTTCCTCTCGCATCGGTTTCGCGGTGCATAAATGCTTCAATACCGTTAGTGAAACGGAGATAACCCGCCACGCCTTGATCATGATCGCTCTGCGGGTCGTCGGCTACCCATCCGATCACCCACGCAACATTGGCATCTCCGGCGAACAAGCGCATCAGACTAAAGAGTTGACAACCGCCGCCTGACATCTCCGTGCCGCTCCCGCCGGTGAAGTTGATGCTTTTGACCTCACCAATCTCGCCCGACTGGATGATTTCAAGGGCTTGCCAATATTGTGGCAGATTTCGGTCAAGGTCACCGGCGCCGAGCTTGATTCCACGCGATTGGCAGGCTGCCACCATCCGGTCTGCATCTGTAAGGCTTGCGGCGATAGGTTTCTCGCATAGAATGGCTTTTACACCCGCTTCGGCGCAGCCAATGACGACTTCCGGGTTTGGTCTGACCGGCAGGATAGGTGCAGCAATGTCAATCTGTTCCTTTTCAAGCATCTCCTGATAGTCACTGTATCCCGGAACGCTGTAGTATTTACAGTACAGTTCCAAGTTTTCAGGATCGGTATCAGCGCATGCAACGACTTCGGTCAACGGGTTGAGTGCATACGCTCGTGCGTGTTGTCCGCCTTTTCTTCCGCAGCCGATGACTCCGACTCGATATTTAGCCATTTAAGGTTTTCCTTGTCTGACATGATCCGCTAAATCCACATCGGAATTGATAATTTATAGTAGATTTTAGAATTATTGAGACACTCCAAACCGGTGCGGTTGAAAACCGCACCTACCGGGTTGGGTTGAATGCAATGCGGTTGGAAACCGCACCTACCGGCCCCGATAGATCGGGATCGAAACCGAGGGGCGAAAGTGCCTATTTATTTTCAGGATCCACTATAATATCGCAAACTCATATTCTTAGACGTTTACATATCTGCGTATCGGTGCAATGCTGCCAAGCAATCCGAGTAGGACACCGCCGAGCAGGATGAGTCCGATCTGATCTAACGGGAGAAACTGCATATCACTAACTCGCGGTATAAATATGCTAAACAGGGTGTAAAAACTGAGTATTCCAAGTAAACTTCCGATAAACCCTAGAAACACCCCTTGGGCAATCAGTGGGACACGGATGTACCAATAAGTAGCCCCAACCAACCGCATGACTCGGATCTCCTCACGGCGAAAGTAAGCGGTCAACATAATAGAGAAGCAGACGATAATCACCGAAGCCGCCCCCATTAATCCGCCTAAGCCTAACAGTACGGTTTCTACTTTGCGGATAAATTCAGAGGTCTCCTCCTCATGTGTAACGTCTTCCACTTGCGGAAAGGAGTTAAGTTGAGAGACAAGCTGCAACAATTTCTCCGGCGGCAATAACGTCTCTCTAATATAAATCTCCAGCGAAGCGGGGAATGGGTTGCTATCTGCAAATCCTTCCGTGAGGGTCTTTCCAAATCCACCAAACATCCGTTCACCTTTAGCAAGGGCTTCCTCTTTAGACACGTAAGTGACTGTTGCAGCCCACTCTATCTTCTCAATTTGGCTGCGAAATTCCCTGCCTTCGGATTCACCGATACTGTCTTTGATATAGACAACAATCGCTGGTTTCTCTTTAAGATCTTCAATTTCCCTACGTAGATAGTTGCCAACCAAGATTAGTGCACTTCCGATTGTGACTGTCAGGGTAATAATTATAATACTCAGGAAACTAACAAAACCGCCGTGTCGAATATTAGAAAATGATTCTTCAAATAGATACCACATAGATAGATGTCAAAAGTAAGGGTGAACATGTAAAAACTGCACCAAACTGCCACAGTTTATAAGGAACTTAGAATATTATTGATGATATCATCGGTCTGGATACCTTCACCTTCGCCTTCAAAGTTTAAAATGATACGGTGGCGTAAGGCGGGTAGCGCAACAGATTGAACGTCTTCAAAAGCGACATTGTAGCGCCCATCAAGTAGTGCCTTGATCTTCGCTGTCAATGTAATCGCTTGCAGCCCTCGAATGCTTGCACCCAATTCCACGTACTGCCTCGTTATCTCTGGACTGTTAGGGTTATCTGGATGCGTTGCGCGGATAAGTTGAATGATATAGTGTTCTACATGCTCCGCGATTAGTACACCCCGAACCAATTGGCGCGTCGACTGGATTGTCTCCGAATCACTGATTTTCTCAATAGCGGTCTCCGTCTCCGATGTTGTTCGTCGCAAAATTTCACCCAGCTGATTTTCATCGGGGAATGCTATCTGGAGTTTGAATAAGAATCGGTCCAGTTGTGCCTCTGGCAAGCGGTACGTTCCGTCCATCTCGATAGGATTCTGGGTTGCCAGTACACAGAAGGGTTCTTCCAGTTTATAACTCGTCCGTGCAACGCTCACGGTACGTTCTTGCATTGCCTCTAGCAGGGCAGACTGTGTACGGGGTGTCGCCCGATTAATCTCGTCTGCAAGGACAATCTGTGCAAAGATGGGGCCTGCCTGAAACTCAAATTGCTTTCGTCCGTGTTCATCTTCGACAAGCAGCATAGTGCCTGTGATGTCCGATGGCATCATGTCTGGCGTGAACTGAATCCGGCTGAACGACAGACTGAGTGCTTCACTCAAGGTGTGAACCAACTGTGTTTTTCCTAAACCGGGGACACCCTCAAGGAGCACATGTCCATTGGCAAAAAGACAGAGCAGTACACCTTCAATTATATCATCCTGCCCAACAATGCGCTTGTGAATTTCTGCCTCGACTCGGTTGAAGTTTTCCTTAAATTGCTGTACTTGAGTTTCTAGAGGCATGATAGAGACCTAGTCTATAGATAAACATTGCCCATTTTCTGTAGTGCCATAACGCAAGTGCCATCTATATATTATAACAATAATGCGTACTGCGTGAAACGTAATACGTAACGAGTAAGCATAACAGGCAAACCAATGAACCGATGAACCTTTGAACTATAGTAGATTTTAGAATTACTGAGACACTCCAAACCGGTGCGGTTCGAAACCGCACCTACCGGATTGGATTGAATGCGGTGCGGTTCGAAACCGCACCTACCGGCCCCGATAAATCGGGACCGAAACCGAGGGGCGAAGGTGTCTATTGATTTTTAGAATTTACTATAATAAACTCAATTTGTTCATTGGTATCGGATCCTACAGCATCTGTTCAACCTAACTCACACCTCTGTGTTGACTTGCTAGTCTGTTACCAACGTGGCGGCGTGTCAACGAACTGATTGTAGTAATCTTCAATGTTGGCGTCAGCGGCGTCGCCCTCGTGGATGAGAACCCGAAACCGCTGCGTCAGGCGTTCACCGTAAGAGAGTTCATACTTGTCCAGCAACGTGAAGTTCGTTAGAAACGTGCCGTAATTCCGGGTAAAAAATGCCGAGGGCGGATTTGATGGATGGTTCATCAACGTAATACCGACAGTTTTCTCGGCAACGACCCCACTATAGTCTGTCCAATCGGCGGATTGTTGCATTGCCTCCTCTTCGTTGCGTTGACCATTGGCGTTGAGGATTGTTCCTCCATCTTCCACATCCATAGTATCGGCAACGCGCACTCCGAGAAATGAGTGGTTATCTTGTGCAAATGTCAGGGCCATTTGGCTGGCAATCAGCGTGCTTGTCAAGTCGATGATATGGGCTGATTCACCAAGAATGACCGTGAAGTTGCGTTCTTCATCTAACAAGCGGTCCCCTGCCTTCGTTATCCAGCCGTTATGTGTCATGACGTGAATACCGCTCTCATCAATCTCATGTTCGCTCTCTTCCAACACGATATCACCGAGGTTTGATCGGGTTGGATTATTGTCGTGGAAGAAGTTGATTCCATTCACATCCGCATGACCGATAAAAATCGATTTGTGATGATTATAGCGGTAGGCGCAGGTAGCTGTCACTTCACGCCCGCTCGGCGAATAAACGGGATAGAAATCGGGACGCGATTTGTACATATCGCCGTATTGGGTGTAGCCCTTATTATAGGCGAGACAGAACGCTTCTTCGTTATAGAATTTGAAGCGCAGTTCTTCTTCAACAATTCTTGGAACAACAGCCATTAGATAACTCTTGATAGAATGTGTGTGAAAAGCCTGATGTCGCCTTTGTACGGTTACAATCTATTCGACATAACTCATTGACGAAGATTTCTCTCCAACACGGGTGGTGCGATTGCTCGGCTTAACAGAGTCGCTGCCGAAGAGCGCTTCAATTTCTGACACGACTGGAGACGGATATGAAATGTTGTAGCGTGCGTTGCATTGTGCAATGACTTCGCCATACTTGGGAGTCAGCAGTCGTATGATAAGATCGTGGTCACCCTTTCCTTTTGAGCAGATATTCTGCAATGCCTCCAGTTTCTTCTGGTTAGCGGCATCGCTTTCAGAGATCGTGACTTCCACCGCTGATGTTAATCGCTCGACAACTGCATCAATGGGTAAAATCTCTTCTGCTAGGATCTGATGGGTATCTTCTTCGATTTCGTCATCATTCGCGCCATTTCTCCGCCGATTCTCGCCGACATTTCCACGAATCCAGACAACTGCGTCCTCCTCTATCGCATCGCGCGAGTTCTTGTATGCCTCTGGGAACACAACGACATCTGTCGTTCCCTCCAGATCCTCAACAACAAGAATTGCCATCGGATCGCCCTTCTTTGTTTTTGTGAGACGGACTGAGATAAGCTGACCGGCGGCATATACTTCTGTTCCATTCGTAGGCTCACTAAGCGTCTGCGAGGTGGCGGTGGTATAGTATTTCATGATGTCCCCATACTGTTGCAGCGGGTGTCCAGACAGATAGAAGCCGAGTTGTTCTTTTTCGTTCCGCAGTATATCGGCATGCGACCACTCTGGTACATCAACCAGCTCCACCTGTGTCATCGGCATCTCTTCCATTGCACCGAACAGCCCCATCTGCCCCTTGTCTCGATCTTGCTGCGTACTTTGAGCGACCTTCATAGTCTGCTCAAGGCTTTCCAGTTGTTGTGCGCGATGTCCGTCTAGTCCATCGAACGCCCCTGCCATGATAAGACTTTCAATTGCCCGTTTATTGACCACTTTTGTATCGATCCGCTCACAGAAGTCTTGGATCGACTTGAACGACCCGCCCTGTTCTCGTGCTTCGACAATCGCCTCAAGTGCAATGTCGCTGACATTTTTAACTGCGGAGAGTCCGAATCGGATGTCATCGCCCACGACGGTAAAATCCTTGCTACTGCTGCTAATATCGGGCGGAAGGACTTGGATTGGCGTTTGGAGGTATGCCGACAGTTCGCTACACTCAGCGATGTACTTTCTGATTTTGTCGCTGTCGGCAGATTCGCCGGTCATCATCGATGCCATAAACTCACGGGGATAATGCGTTTTGAGATAAGCGGTTTGATAAGAGAGAATTGCATACGCAACGGTGTGGGATCGGTTGAAGGCGTATCGCCCAAAGGGTTCAAGATACTCATACACTTTTTCCGCATCTTCTGCCTTAATGTTATTGCCTACCGCGCCTTTGATGAACTTTTCACGCTGCATCTTGAGGACATCCATCTTCTTCTTGCCCATCGCATCACGGAGGACATCTGCCTCGCCAAGCGTGAAGTTAGCCATATCCCGCGCGATCTGCATCACCTGTTCCTGATAGATACAGACACCGTAGGTATTTTTCAGTGCGTCTTCAAGGGTTGGGTGGAGATATTCGACCTTTTCAATCTTCAGTTTTCTACGAATGAAGCTGTCCATCATACCGCTGTCGAGGGGACCGGGACGGTAGAGCGCGGGAATGGGTATGAAGTCCTCAAAGTTGTTCGGCTTAATCTGCATGATAACGCGGCGCATCCCGGGAGAGGTTTCCAGTTGAAAGAGTCCTCCAACGAGACCGTGGCTGATAAGTCCATACGTTTTTTCATCATCGAATGGGATATCCTCAAGCGCAAGCTCAACATCGTGGTTTTCTTTAATCCGTGCCAGGCAGTCGTAGACCTCGCTCAAAGTTCGGAGTCCGAGGAAGTCGAATTTGACCATGCCGACATCTTCAAGCATCTTGAGATCAAATTGTGTTGCGATGCGGTCATGCTTATCTTTGAAAAGGGGGACATAATCGGTCAGCGGACCGTTCGACAGTACAACGCCACATGCATGGATGGAGACGTGTCGCTTCATGCCTTCAATCGATTTGGCGACATCCATCATCTCGCGGTTCTCAGCTGCGTCGGCGACCTCACGAAGCTGTGGGACATCGTCCAACGCCTCATCGAGTGTCACGCCGGGAATGGTCGGGACGAGTTGCGTGACTCGGCGCACATCTTGTACCGGTACATCGAGTGCTCTGCCGACGTCCGCGACAGCGGCTTTCGCACCGAAGGTACTGAATGTTGCCACCTGTCCGACACACTCTGCTCCATACTTTTCGGTCAGATAGTCAATAACAATTTTGCGGTGTTCATCTCCGAAGTCAATGTCAATATCGGGCATACTGATACGGTCAAGGTTTAGGAATCGCTCGAACATACAGTCGTATTCCATCGGCTCAAACGTTGTGACCCCGAGCGCAAAGAGCGCGAGACTGCCGCCTGCCGAACCGCGAGCGTTGAGCGGAAACCCTTGCTTACGGGCAAAATTGACGTAATCCCACACAATCAGCAGGTATCCAGCGTAACCTGTTTTTTGGATGATATCAAGTTCGTATTCGAGTCGCTCCTTCATCTCTGTCGAAATGTCACCATATTTTTTCTGGAGTGCCTCATAACATAACTTACTGAGGTATGAGTCAGCAGTATAACCTTCAGGGACTTCGTATTTCGGCATGATGTGTTCGCCGTAATCGAGTTGCAATTGACAGCGGTTGGCGATCTCAAGCGTATTGGTAATCGCCTCAGGGGGAAACTTCGCCAAGGCTTCGTGCATTTCATCGACATTTTTGAAGTGGAACTGCTTCAAGAACCTCATGCGGTCTTCTTCCTTCACCGCACGTTTCATCTGAATACATAGCAGTACATCGTGCATGGTGTGATCGGTACTGTTAAGGTAATGGCAATCATTCGTTCCCACAAGTGGCAGGTTATGTTCCTTCGCAAGTTCGACCATCACAGGATAGGCACGCGCTTCTTCAGGGATGCCGTGATTTTGGACCTCGACGTACAGGTTATCTTTACCCATGATATCTTGAAGCATCCGGAAGTTTTTCACCGCGCCTTCGCGTTGGTCGGAGGCAAGCAGCGCGGGAACATAGCCTTGAATACAGCCCGTTAAGGCAATGATTCCTTCGCGGTGTTCGCGCAAAATTTCCATATCAATGCGGGGGCGTGAGTAGAAGCCTTCAAGGTAGGCAATCGATCCAAGCTTCATGAGGTTTTTATATCCGGTAGCATCTTCCGCCAGTAGCGTCAGATGGTAGGGGCTGCCTTGATTCTTCCCACGCTCATGGCGGCTGTTAGGGGCAACGTATGCCTCACAACCGACAATCGGGTTGACGCCTTTGTCCTTTGCTTTTGTGTAAAACTCCCATGCGCCGAACATGTTGCCGTGGTCTGTGAGCGCGACACCTGGGGCACTGTTTTCGTAAGCCCATTCAATCATGTCGGAGATTCGACAAGCACCATCAAGTAGACTGTATTCACTATGGTTGTGCAGATGAACAAATGCGGATTTTGTCATATTGTGTATCCTTCCAATGAGCAATTAAACAGTTGAGTTATGAAAAAGATCGGGCGTCTTTTATTTTATCTAAGTAGATTTGTTTTTAATATTTTAACCTAAGTAAAACCTGCTCGGCTCCGTTCCGAGAGTCCGGGACTTGGATAGACATATCCAAGCCATAACCACTTTTGCTATACACATTGCGCTCCGCTGGAGCGCAGGGATTAACTCTATGGTGGTTCTATAGACATATCGCTCCTCTGGAGCGAAAGGTAGAGTTTCAGCTTTAACAGCAAACTGATGGATTTTCAACACTAGCAACTTGCGTTATTTTAGTAAATCTTTCCGCTAATGATCCGCTTCATGATGCTGATCCTTGTGGTGGTGTAAGTCATAGTGATCGTGAGTCACATCACGGGTCAAGAGGAAAACAGCCAGTAAACCAACTATGAAAGCCATTGTTCCACTAACCTTGTCAAGCGACAACATTCTCTCTCTTATTGGAAGGAGTTCATGAGCGTGTTCCTCTTCAGACTGAGAGTGTGCCTCTTTGGAATGCGGAGCGTGGGCATGGGACGCATGGACGCCATGAAAGTTTTCGATGACTACATTCAGCAGTGTACCGGCGGCGAAAGCTGTTAGGTATTCGATAAATTGACCGAATCCCCCGGTCAAAATCCGTTCCCCGATGAATGCCCCGATGACTGGCGCAATTGAGAGCGGGAGCAGTCGTCCAACGGTTACGATAAATGCCAATCGCACACTGCGCTGTAAACGAGATCCGAAGGGGAGGCCGCGTCCGATGGTTGAAATAAGCGGGTTGTCGCTGAGAAGTGCGAGTGTCAGCACAAAAGCAATCGGCAGACGATGTACTAAAACCACAACGGCAAGCCCGGTCCCAATCATCTCGTTTTTACTTGCGATAGCGAGGCTAAACCCATCAGCTAGTGCGTGGATTGATAGCCCAATCACTGTCAAGTCGGCGACCCATCGGTGATTCTGCATCGGAAATCGTGGGTTGCGATGGCTGATCCGCTCGATCAGAAAGATGGGTAGAAAACCGGCTGCCATGACAAGGAGACTCACCCATCCAAGATCCCTATAAAGATGAGGTATGAGGTAAAAACCGACCAACCCCACTACGGTACTCGCTGTGAACCCCGTAAGTATTGAAAAAATAACCGGATTTGCACGTAGTGTGTAAAAGGCAATCACGGCACCGATGAAGACTGAGAGCACCGCCATTATGAGATAAGTAATAAGCATCGAATTTTAAGCCTAGCCCCCCACTCTTTAATGGGGAAGGAAAATTCGTTCCTTTGTATGTAAGGATAGTTTACTCTATTGTAACTTAACTACTGTGCCTTTGTCACTGAAAATCCGAATCTATGGTAGATCTTAGAATTAATGAGACACGCCAAACCGGTGCGGTTAGAAACCGCACCTACCGGGTTGGATTGAATGTCGTGCGGTTAGAGTTAGAAACCGCACCTACCGGACCCGATAAATCGGGATCGAAATCGAGGAGCGAAAGTGTCTATCTGTTTTTAGAATTCACCATAATATGTGCAGTAATCCATTGTCAAAACAAAAATTTTAGAAGGATCGGGCTGCTCGTTACGCCTCCGTTTTTGCGGGCTTGCGTCGTCTTCGCTGGGAGACGCCTTTTTCGAGTGTGTCCTTTGCCACGACTTCGTATAAGATCGCATATTTCCCTTCACGTTTACGGAGAATGCGCCCCAATCGTTGCGTATGTTCCCGTGTGCTCCCGCTGCCGCCGAGGATTATACCGATATTTGCCTCTGGGACGTTAATCCCTTCGTTCAGGACCTTTGACGTGACGATGGCAGGATATTCGCCAGCGTTGAAGCGTTCCAGAATCCGTTTGCGTTCTTTGGTTTTGGTTTGATGCGTAATTGCCGGCAGCAAGTGGCGCATGGAGATGTGATAGGCAAAGCGGTTACTTCCGGTGAAGACCAAGATTCGATCTTTGCGGTGTTGTTTCAGCAGGGATTCAAGGAGGACTAACTTGGCTTCGGCTTCAAGTGCAATGGTTTTGGATCTGTTCAACGCAAGCATCGCTCGTCGTGCCGATTTCTCTCGTGTGCTCAGTCGGACGAATTTGCCCCAACCGCCTCCGAAAAGTTGAATATTTCGATCACGCAGAAAACCGAGGTAGATTGCCCGTTCTCGTACATATTCCTCTCGTTCTTCTTCAGTCAATTGGACGTAGAGCCGAACGGTTTCATATTCTGAGAGATACTCGCCCTTGAGCTCGTCAATCGCCTTTCGATAGACCACTCCACCGATTAGTTGGCAAAGTTTCCCCTCCATTCGGTCTGCCCGTTCGTACGTCGCCGTCAAGCCGAGCCGTCTCGAAGCGATACTGAGTTCTGGAATGTGGCTGTAACTTGGGGAAGGGAGGTGGTGTACTTCGTCAAAAATCAGGAAACCGAAACGGTTCCCGTATTCGTTGCTGTAGCGATACGCACTGTCATAAGTCGTGACGGTAATCTCTTGAAGTTCGTGGTAGCCGCCTCCTAAAATACCGATTTCGAGGTCGAACGCGTTGGTCAGTAGATCGTACCATTGGTTGAGCAGATCGATTGTTGGCACGATGATCAGCGTGCTACGACCAACATGTTCGATGGCTTTGAGGGCAAGGAGTGTTTTGCCGGCACCTGTCGGTAAAATAACCGTGCCGAGACAATCCGCGTCTATCCATGCTTGTAACCCTTCTTGTTGATAGTGGTGGAGATCGAAATCGAGCTTGAGCGTTGGCTTGATGGTTCTGTATTTCGGGACGGTCGTCGTGTATTGGACGCCGTTTTCGCGCAACTGCCCCACAGTGATCGGGTAGTGCAGGGCGAGTGCACGCCATTTCTCGACACGTGCATCCCACTGGAAGTGTGGGGGCGGCGTATCTGCGTTTTCAGCGATAACTGTGCCGTCGTCGTAGCGGAAATAGATTTTCTTTTTTTCGCTCATAATTGGTCGGATTTATCTTCAGAGACATCTTCAGGGACCGTATCGCTCGATTTCCGAAACTGACGGATCAGGAGCCATACCCCTAACGGTGTCAGTATGACGCCAACAAGGTTCCACCAGAGAGGATGAAACCATATCTCCAATTGACCAAGCACGATATAAGCGACGAACAACGCGCCATAGAAGGCATGGCCAAGAAAACAGGGAAGCATCGAGCGCGTCTGTATAAACCACCATGCGAGTAGAATGCCCAACATAGCGGGCCCGCTGAAGTTTGAAGGATCGAGGGATATCAATCCAGGAAGCAGGGCGGAAGCAAGGACGGCTTTTCGCGCGCTATAACGACTCAGAAAGCCGCGTAGTATCAACCCGCGCACTAACAGTTCGTGAGTCAAGGGGCCAACTATCACGAGACTTACAGCTATAACCCAAATTGGAACAATCACAAGATCATTTGAAGCAACTACGAGATTATGAAGAAAATCGGTGTACCACTCTGGATACCACTCTGACGGGGACGGGAAGAACTGTAGCCAAGAATCTAGTTGAAACTGTAGGCTAAAAATGCCAATGATTGTGAGAGCCATCGGGAAAAATAGAGACAATCGTACTGGCACGAGCGGACATATTTCTCTGAATGAGGTGTTCGCTCGTTTAACCCCTCTCATCAAAATGAGTCCGTAGGGAATGACACTAATCAATGAAGTGACAGCGAAATGCACTAAAAGCAGAAATCCGGTCACACGGACAAGGATATACCGGAGGATAAGCAACACCCACGATAGAATACGGAGTAAAATCAGAATCCAGATAGCCTGGAGAATATTGGGGTAACGCTGATCTTGAGTCATATCAACCGCCGATCTGTGAAATGCCTGATTCTCTTGGGATCACGCATCGGATTTTGCGCTTTCTGTCTCACTGAAGACTTCCATGCCAGCGGACCCGTCGGCAACTTTCCGAATTTGGGTCTCGAAGCCGGGGGGCGAGAGCGCCCATGTAATCCAAAGCGGTGTATCGCCCGTGTTGACAAAGCGGTGTTCGACCTTCGGCGGCAGGTAAATCACTGTTCCCGGTTTTAGGTCTGCGACTTCATCGGCGACATATCCTACGCCTTGCCCACCATATACAAAGATGATTTCCTCTGCATCGGCGTGGGAGTGCCATGGAATTTCACTGTGAGGGTCAATCTCCTCTAAGCCCATCGAAAAATGTTCAGTATCCGTTGTCTTGGGTTCGATACAGGTATACAGTGTGCGGGGCGCTTCGCCTTCAATCCGAACGACTTCTGCATCTTCTTTGTGGAAAAAGTATCGCATCGTATCTTCCTTTCTTATGTGTACAGTTCAATGTTTTACGTTTCACGCATCACGTCTTTTGTGGTTTTTTCTTTGCGGCGGGGAACAGGATGTTATTCAGGATAAGCCGATAGCCGGGCGAATGTTTATGGAGGTCTAAGTTGGTTGGCACCCTTCCTTCCCCGACAAGGTGGCGATAGTCTTCTGGATCATGTCCGCCGAGAAAGGTGAAGGTTCCCTTCCCCAACTTGCCGTGAATATATTTGGCGTAGCGGGTTCCTTCGATGTCTCCCATGATTGTGATGGTATCACGGATAGTGTTTTTGTTGAATGATGTGGTCTGCCCCAGGAAGCCACGCACCTGATTCACATGATTTTGGGTAAGCATCGTCGGAATAGGATCGTGCTTTGCGGCAAACTCAAACAGGATGAAATCCTCTAGACCTGAGAGGGGGTTGAGTTCGGGTCTCGGGTTATCAATATTTGAAAAGTCGTACCGATTCGGGTTGGAATACAGGACAAATTGCTCAAAGGCAAAGGTTTTATTGAAATCGAGTTGGGACTGATACCCTGGATCCAGTGGGGTTCCGTCAAGCTCCGGTGCAACGATGTCGACGCTTCCGCCGTTTGTCGAGAGCGCGATATCCAACGTTTCTGGTGCGGAACACATGGCGAAAAGAAATCCCCCTTTGACGATGTAATCTTGAATTAACTGGGTGATGTATGCCTTATGCTTAGGTACACTATTAAACCCTGCCTCCCTCGCAGCACCCTCAAACAGATGCTTGCGTTGTTGATACCACACCTGCCCCTTGTAAGCGCTGTAGAATTTTCCGTGCTGGCCTGTAAAATCTTCGTGATGCAGATGCAGCCAGTCGTACTGCCCTGTAAACAGCACACCGGCTTCGACCTCTTTATCCCAGATTGTATCGTAGGGAATCTCTGCGTACTCAAGGGCGATTTTTACGGCATCGTCCCACGGATCTCTGTAGGGCGAATCCTCCGACGGTGCATATACGGCGATCTTGGGCGCTTTTTCCAGCAGAATCTCGTCCATATTGCTATTATCCATTTCGGCTTGGATCGCCCCGTACTCGGTGATGGAGATTGGTTGGAAACTGACCCCCATGATTTGTGCTTTGAGTTGGACATCTGGGGAATCATTCAGGAGAAAAGACCCGCCGCGATAGTTTAACAACCACCTTGCCTCATATTCACGAGGCACTTCGAGTGTCCAGTAGGTCAGTCCGTAAGCCTTCAGATGGTTAAACTGTGTATTATCCATCGGCACAAGCAACCACTGTGGGTAGACGCTGCTCGTTATAAGAAAAAAAAGGAGTAAGGACAGTGAGGCAAGTTTGTTTGTTGGGTTCATCGGTTTTCCTTTTGTTTGAAAACTACGATCCCTAGGGTCATTTATAGTAGATCTTAGAATTAATGAGACACTCCAAACCGGTGCGGCTGGATGAAGTTTCAAAAAATAATTCAGTAATTCTATATTTCCCCCAGGCCCGGTAGGTGCGTGGGTTGAAACGGCGCAGTTAGAAACAGCGCCTACCAAATCCCGATTTATCGGGATCCCGTGACTACGGGACGAGGAGCCCGGTAGATGCGGTTGGAAACCGCACCTACCGGAGAACGAAAGTGTTTATCTGTTTTTAGAATTCACCATAGTTTTCGGTTGTCGGTTCTCGGTTTTGGATAAGAAGCGAGTTCTTCCACTGAGTGAACACCTATACCAATAATTCATGGAAACAGAGGATCCGCCCTTCAATATCAGAAATCCATCCCTCCATTGCTTCAAAACGTTTCTCCATCCGCTCAAAGCGTTGATTGACAGACTGGGTTAGGGCGTCAATACGTTTGCCGCCTTGCTCAAGGCGTTTGTCCATCTGTTCAAATCGGTAATTGAAAAGTTGGACTAGGGCGTCAATACTATGGAATTTGGTTGACAGCGTAGTGAAGGATATTCTCGATCAATTTCTTGTTGTTTCCAACGGTGTAGCGATTATCGTTTCGCAAGCTTGTGATAATGTACATGCCTTTACCGTGTTTCCGCACGGCGACAACGAGGTCTTTTCCGTTATTGGAGGTCGCCAACACGTGAAAGCCATCGTCCCAATCTGTCCATGTATCATCGATATACAGACCCCCGGATTGCATCTCATTCGGTTCAGCAAAAAGTTTCTTGCCTTGTTCCGTGATGGCAAAATCTTGCGTTGGTTTGCGCTCAACACCGTTTAAATTTCCCGCCAGCCAGCCGGTTTCAAATGGTTCTTCCCGGTCAGCGTCTTGTCCACTCACAATGACAATTCCGCCATTTTCGACGAACCTCTTGATTTTTTTCTCGGTTGCTTCGTTGAGCCGGTAGCCCTTATAAGCGATCTCCCGATGTCCGAACCACAGAATATCCACATCGTCCAAGCTGGACAGTGTGGGATCCTGGGTTGACTCATGAGCGATTGTTTTGTCACTGACCGCGCGGACGGCTCGGATGGCGTTGTATTCATAGCTGACGGTATTGGTCGGCACAGGAATGGGACCATCAGACGGCATGGCTTTAGTATTTCCGGTTAAGGTCAATACCTTCAAAGCATCTTCCGGGGCACCCACCCATTTTTCGCCTGCAAGAACCGCCCGGATAACCTCTCGGAATTCCATAGTTGATCCATCGAATGTCCGCGCCATATAGGGACACAGATGGGTGAATATCCACCAACCGTTAGGGTTGCCGGTACGGTTTCTATACCACGTACCATCAAAATATCCAAGTCCTTCGACGGTATGTGTCTGCTGGTAAAAAACGATCAGGGGCATATCAACCTTGAGGAGGCGGATCATTTTCTGTGGGGAACTCCCCCGTACATACCATCCGGTAGCGATGTTGAGCTTAATCTGTTCAAGTTTTTTTCCTTTGAGGTCTTCTTCGATCTCAATAATAGCGTTCATTCTCTTTTTGTCGATGCTTTTAATTTTCCCAAACACAATGTTGGTGCTGCCATCGATAATCTCCTGAATAGTAAATTCTCGATAGATAAATCCTGGGGCGTCCGAGGCAAATAGTAGGACAATGAGAACCACGTTTAGAATCGGTAGGGACCGGCGCATTTGATGAACTCCTTTCACCCGTTGATTGTATTGCCATTATGGTAGATTTTAGAATTACTTGGACACTCCCAATGTACAGCAACCCCCTAAATCCCCCCCGATGAATCGGGATGTACCACTTATCAGCAGGGGAACTTTTGAGACCTCGTTAAGGAAAGCTACTGGTGAACGTCCGCTTATCTCTATAATTCACCATAGATCATTTTTTAGCGTTTCCCCGTTGGGGTTTTTGAAGGCGGTGGAAGCCTTTTTTTAATTTGGTGAAAACGTCCAGAATCTTTCTTCAAATTGGATTTTCGGGGTAGCTTGGCTATATGTGAACGGACAGCGGCAATCCGCTCAGTTGTTGGCGGATGTGTCGAGAAAAGTTGTTGAAGCTTCGACAGTTTTCCTTTTTGGAGCCTGAGAAGTTTCTCAAAGAAGGTCGCCATGCCTTCGGGGTCGATGCCAGCGTCGTACATCTCTTGCACAGCGTACCGATCCGCCTCCCTCTCAGCGTCGCGGCTGTATTTCATTAGGACACCATTCGTAGTCAGATTGGCGACCATCTGTTTGAGCTCGCTTTGGTTTTCTCCGAGAGCCAGTTGCGCTACAGCAGTGAGACCGAGTTGTCGGGTCATCTGCTTTACGCCGTGTTTACCGACCACATGTCCGATTTCATGGCCGATCACGCCTGCTAACTCGGATTCGTTTGCTGCGGCACGAATTAGCCCGATATTCACGTAGAGATACCCGCCCGGTACTGCGAACGCATTGACGGCGTCGGTGTTCACAACTTTAAAGTGGTACGTAATGTTCTGCCGTCGAGAGTGGTTTGCGAGATGTTGACCGAGTTGATCGATATACGCGGTTACAACCGGATCGGTATACATCCTCATGTCTCGTTCGATCTGGCGAGAGAACTGTTTCCCAAGCTGGACCTCCTGTGCGTCAGTGAAGATGTTGATATCACTAATCCTTCCAGCACAACCGAAAAATCCGCTGCCGGTCGCCATAAATAGTGTGACAAACAGGGTTAGTTGGCGTATTCGACAAATTTTGTGCATGTTAATTCGGGTCCGTTCCGAGAGTTTACAACTTGCCAAGAAATAGATGATGATTACGGGGTTGTAGACTTCTGCACATGTTAGAAATATGAGAATGGCGTTGAAGGAACAAGGGGTAATAAACCATACAGGCCCCCGAACTCATGACCACCGTAGATTTTATCACACAATCGTTCTTTTGAGTAGACGATAAACTTAAAAAACAGCACAGAAACCAAAAACATACTCAAGTCAATCTCTATCCGTTTGGATAGAAGGTTTCGGTCAAAAAAGAAAGGAGAAGGAGGGGAGAAAGTTAGCGGTACGAATATTAGCTCAAGTCGTTAGCGTTATTTGATGAGTGGATTCGTTTCAGAAACAGATAAAGCATTACATTGCTATATGGAGGGCAAAAAATTAAGGCGTGGGGATCTTCTTTGAGATTACGGAAAGGTAAAAGGGGCGCGGGCGGTTGCTTTGAATCCCGATCTCATCGGAACGGAGGTTACGGCATATGGAGTATGCCTACTACATTGGAATGCGTAACTCCTAAATGAAGATTCGGCAGTTTTTTTACAGGTACTCATCTTCCACGGGTTCAAACAGGACGCTGCAGCTACTGCAACGGTACCCGCTTTCCGCATTGGATTCATCAATGAGAAACAGCATACCGCAACAGATTGGGCACGGTTCCTCAACTTCCATTTCCACCCGTTCAAGGATTCCAGTCCTATCTTCAAACTCAACAAGCATTTTTGTACCTCTATAAAACAGAACTTACGCAAGTTTAGCACATAGCGCGATATTTTTTATTTTTTAACCCCCTAAATCCCCTAACCCCCCTAGCCCCCCTTGTCAGGGGGGAAAGATGGATCGGGACTTGTCAGGGGGACTTTGGAAGATCAGGGGGACTTATGAACCAGCTGCGTAAGTCCTATAAAAATTAGTAGCGATTGAGTGTGGGATCAATTTCAATTGCCCACTGGTCAATTCCGCCGGTTAAACTTTTCACATTTTGGAAACCGTTTTGGTATAGGTAGTAAGCGGCTTGCATACTCCGCATCCCGTGATGACAATAGAGAATGATTTCATGATTGGAATTGAGACCCTCGATATGTTGGGGAAGGTCGTTCATCGGGATGAGTTGCGCTTCTTCAAGACAGACGATCTGGTGTTCCATTGGCTCTCGAACATCGATGAGTTGAATCGGCTCGCCTTGATCGAGTTTAGCCTTGAGTTCTTGTGCCGAAATTTCGTGTTTCTCTGGCTGAAACGGTGGAAGCACTTCGGAGGGAGAGTTGTCTACTGTTTTCAATTTTTACCTCAGTTTTGATTATGTACACTGCGGACCGGGACAGATTTCCCTGAGTGTTTCAAAAGAGTAGATGCCTGTCGAATGCCCGTCGCTCCAAACGAACTGGATGGCATAACGACCAACAAGTTCGAGGTTGGTGGGTTTGATATCTGCTGGAACTACAATCCGGCTTGGATCGCCCAACCCTTCTGGACCGAATAGGGAGTGAACATCTTGACCGCTGTGCCTTATGGTTGAACACTCAGCACACGGACACATCCGCCTGAGATATGGGTAGGTATATTCACTCTCATGCCCATCTTTCCAAACGATTTGTAGCCCGTCGTTTCCCAACCTTTTAATCGTTTTTGGCTGTTGCTGTCTCATAAGCATCGGGATTAGAAAATCCCTCCTACAGGGAGGTGTGTTGGGATGAGGAGATCTAGCCTACAACGATATGTATCGGGATTAGGAAATCCCTCTCACAGAGCAAAAGTCCTGGCACAGGAGAATTATGGTAGATTTTAGGATTACTTAGACACTTCCAATGCACAACTAACCCCCTAAATCCCCCTTGTCAGGGGGACTTGGGAAACTTTGCGAAGGTCAGAGTTATTGGTAAATGTTTACTTATTTCTCTAATTCACCATAATTGCCTTTAGGTTAAAAGATACCCAGTTCGTCCTTAGCCTCTTCGGTCATCATTTCTGGCGTCCAGCGTGGCGTCCAAACGACATTGATGTTCACTTCATCAACACCGTCAAGTTGTTGGGTGACGTGCTGCGTTCCATTGATAAGTTGGCCGCCTGCGGGACAGCCCGGGCTGGTCAGGGTCATTGTGATATTAACGGTTTCGGCTTCGATATCAACGCCGTAAATCAATCCCATATCAACAATGTTAATGCCCACTTCCGGATCAATGATCTCTTTGACTGCCTCGAATACGGCATCTTCTGTTACCATCAGCGTCCTCCATTAATAACCTTTGGTGGTAGTTGGTGAGAAAGTCGTTTCCATATTGTTCATTGGTTCATTCATTCTTCTTACGTTCCACGTCTTCGGATGCACATGTCGCCCCGCTGGGGCTTTGGGATATTTGTTAATCGGTGTACTATAGACATGTCGCCCCGCTGGGGCTAAATGAACCGGTGAGTTAATGATTTTCACGTCCCGACTTGTTACCAATTATCGGGAGAACAGCATTTCACGTTTCACGTTATCAACAGCTGCAAACTAGCACCATTGGTTAATAGTCCACACGGACGAGAATCTCATCGCCCTCAACTTTAACTTCGTAGCATTCAACCGGCTCAGTCGCTGGCATACAGAGCGCTGCACCGGTACAGACGTTGAAGCGTGCTCCGTGTCGCGGGCATTCGATTTCGTCGCCATCAAGTTCGCCTTCCGCGAGGGGACCGCCATCGTGGGTGCAGACATCTTCAATAGCGTAAAATTCGCCGTTCACATTGAACAGTGCAACGGGTATATCATCGACTTCAACCAGTTTTTTCTCTCCCGGTGGCAGCTCACTGACTTTTGCGACCTCGAAAAACTCGCTCATGCGGTCTCCTCGTCTTCTTCTCCGGGCCAACCTTTGAGGCCATAAGCTCCCGCTTTTAGCACCTTTAGGGCTAACAGTCCACACTTGAGACGGACGGGCCCTAAGGGGATACCGAGCATATCCAAAATGTCATCTTTGCTCATTTTTTTAACCTCCTCCAGATGCTGACCTTTAACCTCCTCCGTCAACATTGAAGCGGCTGCTTGACTGATAGTGCACCCGTGACCAGAGAACCGGAGGTCGGTTATGATACCGTCCTCAACCTTGAGATCCATACGAATCAGATCCCCGCACAAGGGGTTGTCTTCCTCATAGGAGATGTCAGGGTCCTCAAGCGTCCCGTAATTGCTTGGATTTTCGTAATGATCGAGAATGTCTTCTTCGTAGATGTTCATCTTTTTCTCCGCGTCAGCATACGTTGGGTCTTCAGCAGTCCGTCATACAGGCTATCAATCTCGTCAAGTTTGTTATAGAGGTAGAAACTTGCGCGGACTGTAGCGATAACTCCGAATTTCTGCATGAGTGGCTGTGCACAATGGTGCCCGGCTCGGACAGCAACACCAACGGTACCTAAGACGCCTGCTATGTCGTGTGGGTGGATACCCTCTAGGTTAAATGTGATTGCTCCTGTTTTTTGTAGGGGTTTGGGACCGTAGATAGTCAGCCCCTCAATGTCACCAAGTTTCTGATGCGCATATTCGAGTAGCTCGTTTTCATGTGCGAAGATTGCTTGTAGTCCAGTTTTGTCAAGATAGTCTACGGCAGCTGCAAGACCGATGGCTTCGGCAATGGCGGGTGTCCCCGCTTCAAATTTGGCTGGAACATCGGCGTAGGTTGAACTTTCGCGCTGGACGGAACGAATCATTGAACCGCCGCCGAGGAATGGCGGCATCTCCTCTAAGAGGTCTGACTTGCCGTACAGAACCCCTATGCCGGTAGGTCCACACATCTTGTGTCCCGAAAAAGCGAGAAAATCGCAATCCAGTGCTTGGACGTCCACATCGAAATGCGGCACACTCTGTGCGCCATCAATCAGCACTTTTGCACCGATGGCGTGGGCAGCAGCGGTAAGTTCTTGGACGGGATTGATAGTACCGAGGACGTTGGAGACGTGCGTCATTGCAACAATCTTGGTGCGCTCCGTCAACAACCCCTCTAAATCATCAAGCTGCAACACCCCATCGTCGGTGATTTCAATAAACCGTAGCTTCGCGCCGGTGCGTTGGGATAGCAACTGCCACGGTAGGAGGTTGCTGTGATGTTCCATTACCGTGACAAGGATTTCATCGTCCTCTCGGAGATTGGCGGTCCCCCAGCTATACGCAACTAAGTTGATTGACTCAGTGGTGTTTCGTGTAAAGATAATCTGACTGGAACGCGGGGCATTGATGAAGCGCCCGATCCCCTGTCGTGCCTCTTCATACTTTGCGGTCGCTTCCTCGGAGATACGGTAAATGCCTCGATGTATATTTGAGTTGTAGGTCCGATAATACGCGTCCATCGCCTCAATCACGCAGTCTGGTGTTTGGGAGGTCGCAGCGCTATCCAGATAGATCAGGGGTGGATCGCTTTCCCCTTTTAGAATGGAAAAATCGTTTCGGATAACTTCGATATCAAGCGTATTGAGCGCATTGTTCATAGGTTGAGCGTACATCGGGATTCTAACTCGATTTGGGTTCTGAATGAATTAAAGCGTAAAACGTAACAACCAACATTATTACGTTTTACGCATGACTAGGACATACTGATATTCTGCCGTTGTAAATTCGGGAAACGCTGTGATTCAAAGTGCCTTTTTCCAATCTTCAAGGCGAGCCGGCCATTGAAGAAGTCTTAATTTTTCAAGGGATGCCATTACCTGATCTATCGATTCTCCCTTGAATTGATTAAACACGTGATAAGGCGGAGATTGATTTCTATTAAGTCGTTCAAAGGTTTCTTCAAATCTTCTGCCAACTTGAGCAGCAATCCACGATGTAATTAACTGCGCCCAACCTTCGTGAACATCCGGTTCGCTTAAAACGTATAAGTCTGTTGGCCATGTGGGCACCCCCGGTTGAGGAAGTTGATGGGTAATCCAATGCCCAATCTCATGGATCAGGACAACCGTAGATAGCCATTTTTCATCAAAACCCTTTCTTCCCAACCACCTGATTCCTCTTTCATAGATAATGATTTGTTGGAACCGGGGTTCATAAACACCAAGTAATTCTTCTATCGAGATTGTTTCGGGTCTGCTCCGTTCCCCTCTCAGTATCTGATCTTCGCCTCTTTCGTCCCTATTTGTATCCTCCTCTTCCAATTCAGGATAAGCAACAAAGATTGGCGGTGTCTCGGAAGAAAGAAGAATTGGTGGCAACGCGACTGGCAAATACCCACTCCGGCGTGTTATTTTCATTAACCGCGCAATCAACTCTCTTTCATCGCCATTGAGACTGTGTGGGATTCGGTGTTGCGCTGCTGGTAAGATGAATTCACTCCCTTGTTCCCATGCTCGTTCACGCCGGTCAATTATTTCATCAACCTTCTCCAAATAGACTTCATCGCCGGCATCTTCTATGATGGAGCGAAGCTGTTCAACTTGGGGTGAAGGAACATAGTCCCCGCCGTATGGTAAAGGCGGGGGATGATGACTGACGTTTCCACGGTGAATTCCACAATCATAGTCACGTAGCATAAAGCCAATTTCACGAGCATATTCCTTCACCATTTCGATTGGTTGCCCCGGGAAGCGATTAAAACATTCATAGAGTATCTCATTTTTCATGTTCTGATCAAATCCACCCCACTTGGATATGTTATCAAACAACCAATTCTTGGCAGCTGTTTTTTGATCGGATACTTGGGAATAAAACCATCTTTTCGCCAATTCTAACCCGCCGGCCGCCACAAGGTTATCGCACAAATTATCATAATATCTTCTGGGTCTGACTTTTTCCACCTCGTCCCAGTTTGCAGATTCTCTTAAGGATATCCTCCAGTTTGGTATTGCTGTTGATAACTCTATTTCCCATTCAGACTTCGACCAGAACTCTCCTTCTGGGGGATTCGTACGTATAAACTGGATTAAATCCGTTAAAGTTCGCATTGTTTTTAGTCTGCCATGGATCAATCTATAAGGTTAACATTTATTGTTCGCTTGTGCAGGAACAATAAATTACCCAGCTACAAATAGACAATTTTCCGTAGGTTGGGTTGAACGGAAACCCAGAGCCAAACGGTATCAACATAAACAAACTTACCCTTTCGGAAATACGGTCGTCGCAGAAAAAACAAGAGAAACCCAACACCCACAACTGGCCCAATAGGCGACATCGTCAGATACCTCTGAAGTTGGGTTTCACTCACGCTTACCGAACAATCAGTTTTCGTGGGGGCACCCAGTTTTTAGCTTGTCGGAACGTATGTGTTGGGTGCGTTCAACCCAACCTACGCGCTGGTGTATCGTTTTTCTGGAAGTTAGGTGCTTGGCAACACACTGATTTTTGATATTCGCTCATGTTAAGAAGTGTGCAACAGAAACCGAGTTTTTGTAGGGGTTGGGTCGCCCAACCCGTGCTACGGGCGGGGGAACACCGCCCCTACGGTTTCTCTTAGTGCTTTGCACCTTCCTTTTACATGAGTCCCACGTTTTACACATGGGTAACTTATCAGGACTTACGCAAAGTTGGCACGCGGGGGTAGATTTTTGATTTTAACCCCCTAAATCCCCCTTGTCAGGGGGACTTTGGAAAATCAGGGGGACTTATGAACGCGCCGTGTAAGTCCTATTATTTTGAGAAAAGGTTGTTTGCCCAGTTGCTCAATTTGCCGCCTGAGAACGAGACATCGACTGTTTCGCCGTGATCTTCACATGCCGCGTCTGTCGGCACGCCGGCATCGGTATCACTTTGCTGGACGTAGCCTTTTTCGATCAGGTACGCTTCAACTTCGTCGCCACTGACATCAGCGATAATCTCGCCATTAATTTCGATCGTCGGTTGAAGTGGCTGGCCACTTTTCTCGACCATCTCTTGATAGTTATCTGCGTTGTTAATAATGTCGCGATCATCGTATTCCAAACCATATTTTTGGAAGATAGCGCGGACACCGTTGCTCCAACCGCAAACAGGTTTCATATAAGCGGTAATTTTTGGCTGACTCATTGTTAGGTTCCTTTCAATTTTGAAAAGTGTGAAGAGTGAAACGTAAAACGTGAAAACTACAGTAAACGCGCTGTGATTTTCGCACGGTTACATCGCCAATTTGTGATCGATCGACTGCTGCAGCTGCGATCGAACCGAATCTAAAGAAATCCTCTGCATCACGGGTTCAAAAAATCCGTCAACAATCAACCGTTCTGCTGCGCCGTGGGACAAGCCACGACTCATGAGATAAAATACCTGATCTTTATCAATGGGCCCTGCTGTCGCCCCGTGTGTACACCGAATGCCCTCACTGGCTAAGATTTCGAGTCCGGGTAAGGGGTCTGCGCGGGCATGGTCACTCAACATCAAATTATCGTTCTTCTGATAGGCATCGGTATGTTGACCACCGGGGTGGACATGGATCATCCCCGCCCACACACTCCGTGATCGATCTTTGAGAACAGTTCGATAGAGCAGATCACTGGTTGTGTGGGGTGCTTGATGGTCTTGATAAGTATGGATATCGAGGTGCTGACGGGCGTGGGTAAAGGTCAATCCGAGCATCTCAGCATGACTTCCCGTTTCCTCCAATACTGATACCTGATTGAGCTTGCTCACGCGACTCCCCAGTGCACTTGATATCCAACGTAACTGGGCATCTCGTCCAATAAGTGCCCGTTGGGTCGAAAAATTCCAGACCCGGAGATTCCACCTTTGGACGCCGACGTAATTGACATGCGCGTTGTCTGCGACAAAGATTTCGACAGCACCGCAGTGCAATCCCGGTGTATCCGTATCCCCCGAAAGGTGTTCCTCTAAGATGGTAACTTGGCTGTCCCTATCGGCGATAATCAGCGTGTGCGATAGGTCCGTCTGACCGGCTTCAGCTAACGCGACAAACACACGCAAGGGAACGTCAACGACAACACCTTGGGGGATATGTAGTAGATAACCGCCCTGCCAGAATGCACCGTGGAGTGCGTCGAATTTATTCCAATCGACCGGAACGGCTTTGGTCATAAAATAGGATTCGACCAACTCAGGACGCTCTTTCAACGCGGTATTCATATCCGCAAAGTAGACGCCTTTACGTTCAAGGTCTTCCGACAACGCGACATTGCGGGCGACGCCGTCCTGTTGAACGATCTGCCCGGACTCTCCATTCAACGACCCCAATCGATCCCTTAGCATATCGGGCAGCGGGGCACCTGCAGCGGATTCGGAAGGCGAAAGCGAGATGGGATGATACCGATCTAGCTTGAAGGGACGTAGGTCTGTGCGACGCCAATAGTCTTGCACATACATATCCGTCGTCCGCTTCCACGTATCCTCATTGGGTGTCTTGGGAATCGGTAACCGGTCATAAACGTCATAGGCTGCCAAACGCCGGTCACGCATCCAACGGGGTTCGTCTTGCGTTTTGGATATATACTCTACAAATTCTCGTGAAAAATCCCCCGCTTGGACTTCATAAGGGGGATTGTGGTTTAACTCTGAAGGCAATTCGTTCTCCATCTCTCTATCCGACCGAACCTTCCATCTGAAGCTGGATCAGGCGGTTCATTTCGACCGCGTACTCCATCGGGAGTTCTTTCACAAGCGGTTCAATGAATCCGTTGACGATCATGGTGGAGGCTTCCTCTTCGGACAGTCCACGACTCATTAGATAGAAAAGTTGTTCCTCGCCGATCTTGCTGACACGCGCTTCGTGCCCGACGTTCACATCGTCAGCGTCAATCTGGATAACCGGATAGGTATCCGACCGCGAGTCTTCATCGAGGATTAGGGCATCACATTCGACGTTGGATTTACACCCTTTCGCACCGTTGAGTACCTTGAGCTCGCCACGGTAGCTGGAACGTCCTCCGTCCTTGCTAATGGACTTAGAGGTGATACGCGAACTGGTGTTTGGTGCACAGTGAATGACCTTACCGCCGGCGTCCTGATGTTGTCCCTTGGTTGCAAATGCGATTGAGAGGATTTCTCCGTGGGCGCCCGGCTCCATCATGTAGATGCTTGGGTACTTCATCGTGAGCTTTGAGCCGAGGTTACCGTCGATCCATTCCATGTGTGCATCTTCGTAAGCGGTTGCTCGCTTGGTTACGAGATTGTATACGTTATTCGCCCAGTTTTGGATGGTGGTGTAGCGCACCCGCGATCCCTTTTTGCAGATAATTTCGACGACGGCGCTGTGGAGTGACTCACTGGAAAAGGTTGGTGCCGTGCAGCCTTCTACGTAATGGACCTCTGCGCCTTCATCGGCAATAATCAACGTCCGCTCAAACTGCCCCATGTTCTCGCTGTTGATGCGGAAGTACGCTTGCAACGGGTAATCGACCTTCACACCGGGCGGGACATAGATGAAAGAGCCCCCCGACCAGACCGCCGAGTTGAGCGCAGCGAGTTTGTTATCCGCCGACGGAATCACTGTACCGAAATACTCTTTGACCAGATCCGGATATTCACGGATGGCCGTATCGGTATCGACGAAGATAACGCCAATCTTCTCCAACTCTTCTTCGATGTTATGATAGACTACCTCCGAATCGTACTGGGCACCGACACCGGCGAGGAATTTTCGTTCCGCTTCCGGGATGCCGAGTCGATCAAAGGTTTTCTTGATGTCGTCGGGGACATCGTCCCAACTGCGTTCGACGCGGTCAGAGGCTTTGACGTAGTAGTAGATGTCATTGTAGTCGAGATCAGAGAGATCGCCGCCCCATTTCAGGTCGGGCTTCTGCTTGAAGATTTCATAAGCCTTCAGCCGATATTCGCGCATCCAATCCGGCTCCTCTTTGACATCACACATCTCGTTGATGACCTCAGTATCCAAGCCTTTTCGCGATTTGAAAACAGGTTTCACATCATCATGAAATCCGTATTTGTATTCGTCGCTTATACCGATGTCTACCGTCTCATTCGGCTTTTCTTGTTCTGCCATTTTCCGTATTTCCTTTCCGCTCTCATTGTAGTTTTTTTCCATGAGCCTTGTTGTTATGCTCTTAACGAAGGCAATGTATCTTCAACCTCTGTTTCAACAACAGTCTCTGTGAGACCGTGTGCTTCACGAATTGGATCGTACCCCTTTTCTTCCAGCAGTTCAGCGAGTTCCCATCCTCCGGATTCGACTACTCTTCCGTCCAGCAGGATGTGTACGAACTGTGGGCGGATGTAGTTGAGCAGGCGCGGGTAGTGGGTGATAATCAGCACACCGAGGTTTGGACCGATCAGTTGATTGACGCTTTCGCCGACGATACGGACTGCGTCGATATCCAACCCTGAATCGGTTTCGTCAAGGATGGCAATTTTGGGTTCAAGCATCGCCAGCTGTAGGACTTCGGCTCTCTTTTTCTCGCCCCCGGAGAACCCGTCGTTGAGGTAACGCCGTGCAAAGGATTCATCAACGCCTAACTGTTTCATCTTTGCACGTAGCTCTCGTCGAAATTCTCGCATCGGGATGAGTTCGGTCGCATCTGCCCCGTTTGAATCTTCAGATCGGACAGCACTTACTGCCATACGGAGGAAGTTCGCCATGCTGACACCGGGGATTGCGGTTGGATATTGAAAAGCGAGGAACAGCCCTAACCTTGCACGTTCGTTCGGCTCGAGTTCAAGAATATCTACTCCGCCAATGGAGATTTCCCCAGAATCAATACTGTAGAACGGATTCCCCATCAGCGCATTGGCAAGGGTACTTTTGCCGGATCCATTCGGACCCATAAGTGCGTGGATTTCACCCTGTTTGACACTCAGGTTTAAGCCTTTGATGATGGGCTGTTCTTCCACGCTGACATGTAAATCTTTGATGATTAGTTCGGTACTCATTAATTCTTGTTCGACTCCTTCTGTATATTAACTCAGTTATCCACATTGCGCTCCTCTGGAGCGCGGATCTTAGAGGTTTCGACATTCTATAGACATATCGCTCCTCTGGAGCGAGGGTTACCATATGCTATCGTGATAGTCAGGTGTCGAGATGTGAATCTCGACCTACAAACTTATAGTAGATCTTAGAATTAATGGAACACTCCAAGCCGGGGCGGTTGGAAACCGCACCTACCGGTCCCGATAAATCGGGATCGAAACCGAGGGGCGAAAGCGTCTATTTATTTTTAGAATTTACCACAGTATATATAAGGGTTACGGCATACGGAGTATGCCTACTACTATAAGCCCCACAATATGATGTAATCCACAATGTTTCTAACCGCCAATCATGGACATGTTTCGTTTCGGTTTGACAAAGTTCACTGCATTAATCTGATGCCCCGGTTCTTTCTGCTTCACTGCTTCAATAATAAGATTTTCGATGGTTTCATCGGGCGCCCCGGCCCGCAGCGGGGTCAAGAGATCAGTCTCTACAATAGAGAACAGACATGTCCGCAATTGACCGTCGGCGGTGAGACGGACCCGATTACACTGTTCACAAAACGGCTCGGTTACGGAGGAGATAAATCCCACATCTCCCTTACCGTCCTCAAACTGATAAAGCTTTGCCGGATCATGTTTCGCATCGCCGTTCATGCTGACGGGATTCAGTGGATAGACCGCACCAATCTTATTGATGATCTCTTTACCCGGAATGAACATATTCCGTCCCCAGATGTCGTCCGCATCTAAGGGCATGAACTCGATGAACCGGAGTTGGTAAGCGTTGTCACGGGCAAATTTTGCGAGATCAACGATCTCATCATCGGTGAACCCCTTCATCGCTACGGCATTGACTTTGATCGGATCAAATCCACAACGTTGTGCCTCTTGCAGCCCTTCTAACACCTTTGAAAGCACCTTGCGGCGCGTCATCTGTTCAAATTTTGCCTCGTCCAGTGTATCAAGACTAACATTGATTCGACGAAGCCCTGCATCGTAAAGGTCTTTTGCCTGTTTAATTAAACCGATACCGTTTGTGGTCAAGCTGATGTCTTTCAACCCTTTTATTTCTCCGAGCCGTTTGATCAGCTCTGGCACACTCCGGCGGACTAACGGCTCTCCACCGGTAAGTCGGATTTTACTGATCCCCAAATCAACGAAGACACGCGCAAGATGGACAATTTCGTCAAACGTCATGATCGCGTCATCTTCCATGAACTGCATGTCTTCCGGCATACAGTATATGCAGCGGAAGTTGCACTGATCGGTCACGGAGATGCGTAGGTTCGTATGCTCTCGATTGAAGGTATCAATGAGTCGTGTGTTCGTCATTTTGCGGGTGGGCACACAGGGTTAATTAGTTGGGTTTAAAATTCTTCATTCCGGGCGATAATGATAACACACGTCATGCAGTTTTGCAAATGTTTTTATATGTTTTTTATGTAAAATACCATAAAAAAGTTAAAACGTAAAACGTGAGAACCGTTTGTTCATTGGTGCAGTCGAACTAGAAAATCCTGATTCTGTTGTACGATTTCTTAACAGGAGCCAGAAAAGATAATCCTGTTAGTTGTTAAATCCTGATGGGATCGACTGTAGGCGCTTAACTCATCGGGTGCCTGTGGCGATAAATCGCCGAACTACAAGATTTATAATTTTTAACTGTGCAAGTCTTGACTCCGTTTATCCTTGGATTTTATTCAAGGACAAGTTTAGGCGAGGGTCATTTCATGAACACTATTGTTCATTTATTGAACACTCGCACGGTTGATATCGCTGTGGAGCCGAATAGACACGGCATTGGAGATTGGCACGGTTCTTGTACTGTATATTGCCTAGGCGTTTTGTTTGGCAATGAGCAAATGGAGGTGTTTATGATGCGCATTATTATCTTCGTGACTTGCCTTTGGGCGGCACCAAGTCCCCTTTGGGGCAAAATTGTATTTCATTCCACGCGGGATGGGAATACTGAGATCTATAAGATGGGCTCAGATGGCAGCAATCAGACGCAGCTGACATTCA
This sequence comes from Candidatus Poribacteria bacterium, assembly GCA_965204355.1. GTDB lineage: Bacteria > Poribacteria > WGA-4E > WGA-4E > PCPOR2b > PCPOR2b. The sequence continues at coordinate 2,588,852 of OZ241983.1, read as the reverse complement.
ATGCGGTCAGCGATGCCTATCCTGTTTGGTCTCCTGATGGACGACAGATTGCGTTCCATAGTAATCGGGACGGCAATGATGAGATTTATGTGATGGACGCTGATGGGAGGAATCAACGCAACCTGACCCGGTCTCTCAAGCGTGACGCCTTCCCCGATTGGCACCCCGATGGAAAGCGGATTGTCTTTGCAAATGACCGGGGCGGTGGTAAAAAGCGTTATACTAACATTTTCGTGATGGACACCGACGGGGGTAACGTGCAGCAAATAACAGACTTATACGCTTTTGCCTCAAGACCGAAGTGGTCGCCTGATGGGAAGCGGATTGCCTTTGATGCAGATTTTGATAAGGCAGGACAAGGTAAGCCGCGGCAGGTTTATATCATTGATGCCGATGGATCGCACCGCTGGCAGTTGGGCGAGGCAATCGGTCTAGATACGACGATCATGCATGGGTGGTCGCCCGATGGACAGCAAATTATGTATACGCTAGCTGTTGATGGACACTTGGATAATGCGTTTCTGGTCCACGTTGAGTTGGACCCGAATGGGCGGGGTGAGCTGGGGTGGCAGCATGCTGTATTGGAGTGGACACTAATGACCCTAGGGATACCTGTCATCGGTTCTGCTTTTTCTCCTGATGGGAAATCTATCCTCTATGTTGCTAAAACGGAGGGGCACTGGAATATCTACCGACTGCCACACCCAGAAGGTAACAAGCAGCAGTTGACAGATGATATTCATGACAATTTCGCACCACACGAATCGCCACACGAATGGAATCCGCGTCTGCCTGTTTCGCCACGGAAACTGACCCCAAGGCGTTGGGGAAAGATAAAGGGAATCAAATAGGACCGCAGCTGAACGCTCAAAGCAAATAAACATGAGCCGTAATAAACCAGGCCTCTCACGCATCACGTTTCGCGCTTCATTCGTAGAATCCCAATAAAATCGGGGTTGAAGCGTCTAACTCTCATCAGCATTAAGTTTAATCTCCGATGTCCTTTATCATCTCAATGAGATCTGAATACACGAGGTTGCCGTCGTCATCTTTCATGCTGTACCATTCGGGTACGCGTCCTACCTCTCGGTATCCGATTTTCTGATACAGGCTAATTGCAGCCTCGTTTAAGTGCCAGACATGCAGATAGATTCGTCGCAAACCGAACTTTCGACCTTCCGTCTCTAAGAGCAGCATCATTTCCCTTCCCAATCCGCGTCTGCGACACCTACCGATGATTTTTATCCCCAGCGTTCCCATCCGATGTGCGGTGTCGAGTTGCAGGCTTCCCTCTCCAACGATCCCCCCGTCTATTTCTATTAGCAGATGAGAGCGTTTTTCGGTTTCCAGATCGACAAGTATCCCACTCAACCTTTCACAACCTTTGGCGAAGCTGGTCTCTGCGTGGTATGCCATGACCTTCTCTTGATGCAGGATGTTGCACATCTCGACGTAGGCAGGGACATCACCCCATCGGGGGTAGCGGAAGACAACCGTTTCGCCGTTGTTTTGGATTGTTCTAATGATTTGGCCTTCTTTCATAGGAATGGCTCCGTCGGATTTTGGTCATACGAAATGGAGATTTAACGTGAAACAGGGCAACCACGAAGGTTGCCCCTACAATGTGTAGGTGGAGTTGGGATATTTGATTATTAAAAAAAACAACCAAATCAATTAGGCTGGCACAAGTTACACATGTCGCCCCTCTGGGGCTTTGGGGGATGGGTGCACGGAGATCGGGGCAAGGATGCCCCTCCCACAGCTATAAACATGTCGCCCCGCTGGGGCTAAAGACGTATTATCCCGTTGCCCCGTGTTTTCGCGTCTCTTTAGCCTATGGAGGGCAACCACGAGGGTTGCCCCTACAATCTGATTAGGTTGAACAGAAACCGTGAAGTCCGGCACTCAATCTAACTGAAGCGAGAAACAGTAGAAGGTTACGGCATACGGCGTATGCCTACTACTATCCCACATCACCGAAGTTCTCGATGCTGGCTGGTAGGTTGCCGTCGGGCAGGTAGAATTCTTCTTCGACGTTCACAGGCACCGGTTGATGGGTACGCATCGATTCAATTGCCTTCTCAAAGATAAGTGTCGGTATGCAGGCTTCCCACGCATCCATCGGGCATGGACCACCTTGAAGGCAGAGTCGGGCAAACATACTCATTTCCTCGTCGAAGCCGTTATGGTATTCGTTATGTTCAATGCCGGGCTCATCAGTACCTTGGAATGTTAGGTTGCCGAAGCGAACTGTTGCGGCACTTACGGATCCAGCCAAGACTTCGGCGTAGTGCTTGGGGAGCGCGCCGCCACTGCCGACCGTGCTGAAAACAGAGGTGCCAATCCCGCCGTTGGCGAAGCGGATGATGATTGTGCTGGTGTTTGTCGGCTGTCCGTCGTAACCCATGGCAAGGACTTCTATCGGTTGGGAACGCATGACGTGCCAAATCCAGTGGAGATTGTAGCCCGAATTGTCGAGGATACCGTCGCGACCGTATGGACCTTCGGGATCGTTGGGTTTGTCGTAAGAGACGCGACAGGTGAAGAGGGTGTAGTATGGTTGAGGGATGACCTCGCGCAGCCGTTTGGTTACCGGCGAATGTTTGAACCACCAACCGCTCATCAATTGTACGCCTGACTCATGTACAGCTTTCTGGACCCGCCGTGCCTCATCCAATGTTATTGCGAGCGGCTTCTCGGCAAAGATGTGTTTGCCCGCAGCACAGGCTCTGACAGCGATGTCCGCATGGGTATCGTGGGTTGAACAGATAAGCACTGCATCGATATCGGGATCGGATAGTATGCGGTCAAGATCGGTTGTGTAGTAGTCCGCGTTCCCTTCTTCAGCGCGTACTCGCGCTCCGACCCGTCGTCCATTCCTGCTCACTGCCTCCTCAACCACATCCATTGTAGCAACGAGATGGATCTCTGGTGTTTTCAGGATGTTGGGTATATGTGCACCGCTGATTCCCCCGCAGCCGATGATTGCAACGTTCAGTTGTTCTGCCATCAGTCCCTCCTTATCCGCCCGCTTCGACCTGTTCAATAAGCGGTCTGATTTTGGCAAAGTTAATTCGCATCGCGTCTGCGCCAGAGCCGTTCGGCGGCTGAAAATGGGTAGCAACAGCGAAGACCACATCGCAGCGGTGGTCACGCAGATTTCGTAACACAGTCGGGTAGTCAACATCGCCTTCGCCAAGCGGACAGTATTCAAAATTGAGTTTCAGTCCATCAAGGACTTGCAGATCCTTTACGTGGAGCGAATGGAGGTAGGGGCGCACGTTGATAAAACCAGCGGTCGCTGAATCGGATTCACCGGCGGTATGGTTATCGGATGGGTGCCACATAATTTTGAGCCGCTTGGAACCGACTCGCTCAATCAGTTCACGGCAGTGTCCGGTCGTGTTGGTATAGTGCCAAGGGAGGTTGCCAAGCACAACGTCGATATCGTGCTGTTCCGCCTGCTCCGCCACGAGTGAGAAGGCTTTGACCAGTTTTTCCATATCAACGTCCGCGATGACGCCGCCGCGGGTTAGCCAACGCATGGGCCAGGTCGGCTTCTGAGCGGAGTATTCGCCGGGCCATGCGAACGTATATGATAGCACTGAACCTACGCCGAGCCGGTTGGCGACACCCATTGTCTGGATTAGGTGGTTAAAATCCGCCTGAAATTCTGGATCGTCTTGTAGGGTTTCCAATCCCAGATCTTCGAGATGCAGTTTGCTGAAGGAACCCCCGGCACCGATCATGAAGAGCTCGACCCCGTGTTGGGCTGCCTGTTCGCCCATCTCATCGACAGCAGCATCGGTTATCTCACCATCGATTGCCCAGTCTAGGAAGCCAAACCAGCCATACTTTGCGCCGAGTTCCTCAGCGAGAGCAAGTGCCTCGACATAAGGTAAGCCTGTCATCTGAAGGTCCATTCCAACTTTGAAGCGATAATCAGTCATCGGTTGTTGTCTCCTATCTTTATTTATAACCCCGACTCCACACTGGAAGAGCCGCATTAGGACTTGCTGAACAGGATAACCGATTTTGGGTTATCGGGCAAGGGTTTTCGTTTGGATTGGTAGGGTCACTTCGTTCTCGCATAATAGTGGCTGAATCACGGATAAGGATTATGGTAGATTTTGGATCCACTTAGACACTTTCAATGCACAGCCAACCCCCTAAATCCCCCTTATCAGGGGGACTTGCATAGCTTCCCTAAGAACGGAGGGCACATGGAAACGGAGGCAGGTTATGGCATACGGTGTCCCGATAAATCGGGATTCAAGGCAACATGCCTACTACTATACTGGGAAGAAGAAATCTTCTGCGGTTTTTCGGAGGATTTGCTCTTTATCTGCGTCAGAGAGGAAATCCAGTCTATCCCGGATTAGGGCGATGCTGTCTTCATAGGTGTGGTCGACGACTTGGAAGGGACAGTCGCTCGCCCACATCAGTCGCTCAGCGCCAAACGCGTCATAGACGCGACGAATGAGCGGCGTAAGGTCATCGTAGGGGGCACTTTTCCGCCGAGTGCGTAGAATGCGGAAACCTTTACCATTACCTTTGGGTGTTTCGCCATCGCACAGAGTTGGTCGATATGTTCATCACAGACTGGTTGGTCCGCACCGATCCGAGAGAGATGATCTATGACAACAGGGGTTTCTGGGAAACGGTCACACTGTTTGCTAAGGGCGGGCAGGGCATTTGGATTGATCAGCGGGCAGATGGCGAGGTTATGCGCTGCGCCGGCGGCAAACATCCGCTCAAATCCGAGTCCGTCTAACCAATTCTCGATTGGTGCATCGGTCGGATAGATTCGGAATCCGCGGACACCCCTCTCGGCAAGTTGTAGCATCGTTTGATCGGGGCTTTCTGCCTCCCAATCGACGATGGCGATACCTGAAAAAACGCCCGGATACGCTTCCATCACATCGAGCATGTATGTGTTATCGAACTGGTAGTAACTCATCTGGATGAGCACGATCCGGTTAACGCCTGATGGTTCGGCGTGGCTAAGGAGTTCGTCGGGGTAGAAGGTTCTGGGATTCATGTCGCTTTCCTGATGCGGTGGGCTGAGCGGATAGCGATCGAATTGGTCTGTCCAAACGTGCACGTGTGCGTCGATGTATTTCATATTTTTTTCTCCTTCGTGGAAATTATAAGGTTTATTGGTTCATTGCTATGCACATAGCCCCCCTTGGGGTTTAGGCAAGATGCCCGACCTACAGGTATTGGTCTCAAATACTACACACATGTCGCCCCCCTGGGGCTTGAGATTTGGACATACCGCCCGGCTATAAACATGCCGCCCCGCTGGGGCTAAAGACATGTTATCCGATTTTCACGTTTTTCCACGACTCTTTAGTGCCTATGAAAGGTAACCACAAGGGTTACCCCTACAGAAACTCGAAGTTATTGGACGAAAGGATAACCGATTTCATGGGTTTGGACAAGAGATTTCCGAGATCTAACGCCTAATTTTCGCTTGACATTTTGCCTCCGATACCCTAATGTTAGGTTTGAGTAAAGCGTGGATCTGAGAGAAAGAATCGAGCGGTGATTCTGAAGAGGGGATTTGGGTGTGACAAGTATAAGTTCAGAGGTTGTTATATGCGGTGCGGGAATGGCTGGGATTGCGGCGGCGTATCACTTGGCGGTCCGGGGTGGGGTCAAGGACGTCGTCCTCGTTGATGAGCGGGAACCGCTGACGCTTACGAGCAACAAAGGAACGGAAGCGTATCGAAACTGGTGGCCCGGTCCCGGCGATACGATGGTGCGTTTCGTGAACCGTTCCATTGATCTGTTAGAGGAGTTGGCGCGAGAGACGGGTAATTGCTTCCAGATGAACCGACGCGGTTATGTCTTCTTAACAGCAGATGAGGGTCAAATCCCCATTATGAAGTATGCGGCTGCTGAGACCTCTGCGCTCGGTGCGGGCCCGATTCGGGAACACCCAGGTCCCACCCCTTACCTTCCCTCACCCGCCGAAGGCTTTGAGGGTTTGCCTACCGGCGTGGATCTGCTTCTCTCACCGGATCTCGTCCGGGAACAGTTTCCGGCTGTGACGGAAGATGCGGTAGCAGCGTTGCATGTCCGTCGCGCAGGGTGGTTAGATGCACAAAAACTGGGGAAGTGGTTGTTAGCCGAAGCGCAACGCGCCGGTGTTCGTCTCGTCCGGGATCGCGTAACTGATGTTACTGTCACAGATAATCGGGTTACACAGGTTCAGCTTCGATCCGGGGATCATATCAATACCGGCACCTTCGTCATCGCTGCGGGCCCGTATCTCAAGAAGGTGGGCGCGATGTTGGGGGTGGACATCCCTGTTTTTAACGAGCTGCACGGCAAGATTGCACTTCGCGATGAATTGGGAATTGTGCCGCCGGATACGCCGCTGCTGTTTTGGAGCGATCCGATTGAGTTGCCGTGGACAGACGCAGAGCGTGAAAAGTTCGCTGCGGCTGACAAGACCCGTTGGCTGCTCGATGAATTTCCCGCTGGCGTTCACTTCCGGTCGCGCCTGGACGGCGATATCCACCTACTTCTCGCCATTTGGACGTATGATATTGAACCCCAAGCGCCCGTTTGGCCCCCGACGTTTGATCCGAATTATCCCGAAATCCTGATACGTGGGCTTGCCCGGATGATTCCCGGACTGTCGGCGTATTTCGGTCACGGGGATCGAGCGTACGCCGATGGTGGGTACTACTGTAAGACACGGGAGAATCGACCGTTGATTGGTCCCCTGCCGGTTGAAGGTGCGTATGTGATCGGGGGACTATCAGGCTACGGCATCATGTCATCTCAAGCGGCGGGTGAGTTATTGGCAACTCATATTACCGGCGGTGAACCTCCAGAATACGCGTCAGCGTTCCTGTTTTCGCGTTATGAGGATCCAACCTACCAGGGCCTATTAGAGGACTGGGATGTGACATCGGGGCAATTATAGAATCAATGACGCTAGTTTGCAACTGTTGATACATTTTCCAATCAAAAATCGAAAGTGAAATGTAATGCGTGAAACGTGATGCGTGAAACGTGAAAAGCATTTGTTCATGAACGCACTTCTGACTTCTTGGACGATATGGAAACGACAGCTTCACCAACTTGCACCGAAAATTATAGACGTGATTTTTCAACGATAGGGAAGATCGGCTCCCGAACGAAGTAAAAAACTTGTATAGAACGAGGTTGCTATGGATTTTAATGAAAAAGTTAAAGGGATTAACTCCCTATTGGAGCAGCATAACACGTTTCGCGGAGACTGCCTAAATCTTATCGCCTCCGAAAATGTTCCGAGTCCGTTGGTGGAGGGGCTGCTTGTCGAAGATTTGGATCAACGCTATGGGAACTACAGCGGGATAGATCTACAGGCGCGGGTTTACCAAGGGAACCGGTTCATTGTGCAGATCGAGGAATTGGCACAGGAATTAGCAAAGCAACTCTTCGGTGCGGCGTATGTCGATCTTCGTCCGCTCTCCGGCAACATCGCGGGCATCGCAACCACTTTTGGGTTGGCACGTCCCGGCGATATTGCGTTGGAGGTTCATAACGGGCATCAGTATGCACACAAGTTAGCCTCCTCCCCGTTGAAGGTATCGCTCGAATCTATTGAGATCCCGTGGGATGGGGTTCGGTCTAATATTGATCTGGATCAGACGGTTGCACTTATTCGGGAGCATCGTCCCAAATTGGTGACAATTGGGTCGGGGGTGTTTCTCTTTCCGCAGCCTGTCCACGAACTGAGGGAAGCGATGAACCGATATTGTCCTGATTCATATCTCATCTATGATGCTGCTCATGTGATGGGGCTTATCGCTGGCGGACGGTTTCAGGCTCCGTTTGAGGAAGGCGCGGACGTGATTATTTCTAGCACACATAAAACCCTCGCTGGACCGCAAGGAGGGATAATTTTGACAAATGACAGAGCGCTTGCGGAACGGATCGGTCCTGCGGTTGCCCCGCTGCTTGAGAGCAACCATCATCTGGGGCGCTTACCGGCGTTGGCGGGGACATTCTTAGAGTGGCTGGCTTGCGGTGGAGAGCATGCGGACGCAATCATCAGTAACGCAAAGGCGTTGGGACAGGCGTTGCACCAGCGGGGCATTCGCCTCCTTGGGCAGGAACTTGGCTTCACGGAATCACACACATTGATACCGATTGTTGATGAATTTGGTGAGAGCAAAGCGATGGCAGATCAACTTGAGGCGTGTAATATTATCGCCGGTGGGGCGAGCGTTCCGCCGGAGTTGGGGACGCACGGTTTGCGGATTGGGGTGCAAGAGGTGACCCGACGCGGTATGGAGACGGCGGATGTGCCGGCGGTTGCGGATTGTATCGTCGATGCGTTGAAGGGGGCTGAGCAAGAAGCAGTTAAGGAACGAGTGGCTACGTTGGCGGGGCGATTTAATGGGATGCGGTTTACGCTGGAGGGGATCTGATACGGTTTTTAAGGCATTATGTCGCCCGGTTCGGCGGGTGAATGACCAATTCTCCTCCTCCTGATTCACGTTGTGCTTTGAGTTGTCGTAGTCGCGCCACTACGGGTGGTAGATTTTTCTCATATTCCTCTTTCGACTTTCGACAGTATTCGAGATAATCTGCCAAATACACCCCAACCCTTTCTTTGTTATGCAAATAATAGAGAATTGTCGCGTAAACCTGTTCCAGAGAGAGTGTGTGGTAGCATTGCACGATGGCTTTTGGCTCTTGGGCGCGATGGATGTACTGGTATAGAACGCTCTCAATGCCGATGCGTGTTCCTTTAATCCGAATATCGTCTTCCGACAAAAAGTCGAAATAATCTTCGAGTTGCATTTTGAAATCTCCGTAGGTGGTCAAGGTTTAAATCCTATGCTTGCCTTTGATACAACAGATCATCAATACCTGACACGATTTTTTCCAATGCGTCAGTTATTTGTTGGTCGGTTTCCCTATCTGTACCAGTTACTAAAGTCCTTAGTCTATTCAGTTCGGCATTGATGGATTCTTCATCTTTTTGTTCTTGGAAAATCTTGAAGAAATTCAACCAATGTTCTGCACCTATTCCACAGAGAGACTCTTTCTTGGCTATTTCCAAATACCTATCCATTATTCCTGTCCGTGCAAATTGACCAAAATTATTACCACCATCGTATACAGGTTTATCAGAAATTTTGTCGCTTTTTTGCGGGTAGGGCGAAACACTTTCAGCAATTATTATCTCCGTCCGTGAGCTAGTCTTCCGAATGTATTGCCAGTGATAATTTCGGTATTCTGCCGCATATTTTGCCAATTCTACATAAGGTGCAAATATTTTGGGATACCCTGAGATTACGTTATTCAGCGCCCATGGAATGACTACTATCAAATCTTGATTGGCACACGCGTCAGGTGTTACTTGAAATCTAAAACTGGGCTCTCCTTCCTTTGCCAGTAAGTACCAACTTTTCAGCTCAATACCTAAGAGAATTTCTTCGTTCAGTGCTCCTGGTTCGCTTGTATCTCTTTTTAACAAAACATCTGGAAAAGTTTGTGGTTGTCTGACAAATCTATAAAACGTATATTTCTTATCAGGATCCCAAACTTCTCTCATCTGGTTCAGTGTTGAAACGACTTGATCCTCTATAGTTGCGCCAAATGCTGCATTCCGAGTGAAAATATCCGTAGCTAGTATACCCTCTATCGAAGTATCTGATTTGAAGTAAGTTGGCAGTGCGAACAGTGCTTCTCGTACCCTTCGATAGACTTCATGCCCAAACCAGTTTTCGCCAGGTAGATTTCTTTCAGGTTCCGATTCAAACAGAGTTGTCATGATTATATAAACTTAAACTCCTGATAAATGTCGTAATTTTTTAGTCTTTCAATCGCTGGCTTGAAATACTCATCATTGATTTCAGCAGCATAACACCTGCGTTTTAGCTCATGTGCAGATACAGCAGCCGAGCATAATCCTCCGAAAGGTTCCCAAATTACATCACCAGCATCACTGCTTGACCGTATACATAAACTAATGAGTCTCAGTGGTTTTTGATTATTATGTATGCACTTATATTCTTTTTTTAGACGTTCATTTCCTCGAACTGCTGGCTCTCGCCAAACGTTTGTGATCCCGTTTTCACAATAAAATTTACTTCTTAATTTTGCCCACCCTCTGCCCGTAATGGGATTTTGACCATCTAGTGAAAAGTATGGTTTACCATCCGCACTTCCGTATCTGTTAGCATACTCAACAATCTTTTCAAATGCTTCAGGTGGTGGATAATACCAAAGATGGTCTTTTGTAAAATATTTCCTTGTTGCTGCATTTCTTACGCCGCAAGCCTCATTCGTTTTATAGAGGGGAAGTCCAGTTCGCTCCCATTCATAGCGAAGCCACTGTTGCATATCCATCTGAACACCATCTACTTTGAAAAAGGCCTTCTTGGTATACTGAACACACACTTCGGTTACTACAGGAAATTTTCTAAGTGTTTTACTGTTTGAATTACCAGCGATGTGTGCTATCCCTTTATCCCATATATGACAACTCCTGTATTCCCAACCGTGCTCTACCAAAGTCGGATGGACGTTTGCCCAACCTATTTCGGTATTCCAGAACCAGAGTGTAGTCATAGGTGTTGAATACTCACTCCACTTCTGTATGTGTGGTCTATACCATTCGCGCAAACATTCTGAGGTTGGAGGATCCCCACGGTAACCACCTACACCATAAGGGCCGTCAGAAATAATTACAACAGGAGATTCCCATTTCGAGTATAGATCGAGAGAATCCCCAGCATATATAATTACCTCATCTCTTTCGTAAGATTCCATCATTAAATCCCCTACTCACTCAGCAGTTCAATTGCAAAACAGAAAGGTTCAAAGGAATAGTGTCAAAAATCGCATATCCAACTCCGCCTGTCAAAAACCATCTACAATCATATCATCCAAAGCAAGCTCCGTCAAGCGTAGAAGATAGGAAGATAGGGCTATTCAGTTTTAGGTTCATTACGCATTTTGTTTGAAAAGTCAGAGTCGGGAAGTCGCTCCTAGAGCGAAGTGTCGGGATTGGGAAATCCCTCCTACAGAAAAACTATGGTGAATTAGAGAAATAAATAGACACTTTCGCTCCCCGTGTTGGGTAGGCGCTGTTTCCAACTGCGCCGATTTGCAGTGTCCCATTAATTCTAAAATCTACCATAAATGACCCTAACAGGAAGATGTAAGAAGAGAAAACTGTATGCACAACCTTCTTGAACATAAAACAGAGATGAAGTATACTTGGATTGTCAGCCAAATTGAACTGGAACAATGGAGGAAATCTTTTTATGGCTTCAACGGATAGCAAGGTTCGCATCGGTATCTATGGGTGCGGGTCTTGGGCGAATCGGACTCACATCCCGAACCTACTGAAACTTGATGGCGTTGAAATTGTCGCCATTTGTGATAGCAGCTTAGAATCCCTCAGATCGACGGCTGAAGCGTTTAATATTTATAGAACCTACTCGGATGGACGCGAGATGGTGGAGAACGAAAATATGGACGCGCTTTATTCCATCGTTCCGGCTTATGCGCGCACCGATGTCGAGGCGACTGCTGCCACAAAAGGGATCCATATCTTCAGCGAAAAACCGCAGGCGTTGACGATGGAGGTTGCACACAGAATTGACGATGCGATCCGGGATGCTGGCGTGATTAGCACCGTCTGTTTTCGGGAACGGTATCGCCCGATATTTCAGGAAGCGCGTAAACGGTTGGAAGGGCAGGACATTGTCCACGTCCGATTCCAGAGCGTCAGTGGGTTGCCTGAACCGCTATCGGGACCGCAAAAGGATTCTTGGTGGTCTGATATGGACAAATCGGGTGGGCAGGCGTTGGATTGGGGGGTTCACGCGACAGACTACACCCGTTTCATGACAGGCTTGAACGTCGATCGAGCGCAGGCGTTCTACTGCCAGCGACCGTCGTACCACAACCCGCTGACCTCCTCTTTCAACTACTGTTTCTCCAATGGAGCAACGATGACGTTGACCTTCATTTCTGCCGCGCCTGATTTTCGGGCTGAACCGTGGTTCACAGTCTTCTACGAAGGCGGGCATCTGGCAGTTTATGGCTATGACTCCATTGAAGTCAACGGCGAAACGGTCTATCAAGCGGAGGAATTCGATCCGTGGTTTGAACAGGACAGGATTTTCATTGAAGCGGTGCGGTCAAACGATTCCAGCCTCTTGCTAAACGATTATCACGATGGGCTTTTCTCGTTAGCCCCGGTGCTTGCTGGTTGGGAGTCCGCTCGTCGAAACGGGGAATGTATCCATGTTCCGTCGTTTATGGAGAAGTAAGGAGAAAGCAAAGCAGCCACGAATTAACGCGAATCTATGCAAAAAAATACTGTAGTGAACCTTAGAATTAATGAGACACTCCAAACCGGTGCGTCCCGATAAATCGGGATCCCGACAGGTCGGGAGGAACAGCGCCTACCAAACGGGAGAATGGACGGCGCAGTTGGAAACAGCACCTACCATACATGGGGAGCGAAAATGTCTATCTGTTTTTAGAATTCATCATAAATACGGCCAACCACAAGGGTTGCCCCTACAGCCTGCCCAAAACCTGAAATGTTCGAGCGGGGAGACCCCGCCCCTACGATTACTGTTGCACGATCGCTTTATATATGAGTGAATCGTTTTTGTTGCACGGTTTCTTAACATGAGCCAAAATCAAACATAAATGAGGCAGCCAAGTATGAGGAAATTGACTGATCATATTTTTTTCGTTGAAGACACATGCAGTATTTATGGGATAACGGCAAATGGCAAAACACTGCTGATTGACTGCGGGACCTCTCCGGTAACACTCGAGACAAACGGTGTTCATCAGATTGATCAGGTGTTACTGACCCATTTTCATCGGGACACCTGTTCTGCTGCAGCCCATTGGAAAAGGGGCGGCGCGCAGATTGTATTTCCGTTTGCGGAGAAGCGCTTCTTTGAGGAGACGGATCTCCTCAAGTCCTCCTACGACATTTATGACAACTACACCTCCTACTATCCTTGCTCTGGTCCTTTAGAAGACCTTGCGGCGGATCGGTATGCTTACGACTACGAGAGCGTATCGTGGGAGGGGATTTCCTTCGATGTGATTCCGTTGCCCGGTCACACCTTCGGCTCGGTAGGCTATCTTTTCGAGTTAGATGGACAGCGGATACTCGCCTGTGGCGATCTGATGTCGGGTAGCGGGAAAATTCGGGACTATTACTGGAGCCAGTGGAACTATATGGATTTCCAGGGGCATATCAATCATCTGGAGAGTCTAAAGACTGCTGCGGGGCTCAACGTGGATCTCATTCTGCCGGGACACGGCGAACCGTTTGAACCGACTGAGGAAGCGTTTTCTGACCTACAAGCGGCGCTGGAAGAACTGTATGAACTGTTCCATGCGGAGCCGTACGAACAGTATCGCCCCGAATTTCGTCAAATCACGCCACATGTCTATGAGATCACGAACTCTGCTGCGAACACATATATTATACGGGACGATGAAGGACACGCGCTCTTTATCGACTGCGGCTACACCTCCAATGCTCCTATCAGTGCCAATCCGCACCGTTATATCGACCATCTATCGCCTTATCTCGAAACGGAGTTAGGGATCCGCACCGTCGAGTGGTTTCTGCCAACCCACTATCACGACGATCACCTCGCCGGCTACCCGATGTTGCAAGCGCGTTACGGGACACGGGTGGTGTCGTCTCCTGAACTCAAGGATCTCTTGGAGCATCCAGAAAATTACGATATGCCTTGTGCGGTGCCCCACGGAACGACGGTTGACCATGTTGTTGAACGGGGAGCGGCTTTCCGATGGCGTGGGATTGACTTTTTCGTTGAACAGCATCCGGGACAAACCCTTTACCACCATCTCATCTGGTTCACGGTGGATGGGCAAAAATTCTTGAGCGTTGGGGATAATATCTCCGGGATGTCATTCAGGGAACAGCGGGATTTTATTCACTCATTCATCCCGAAGAATCGGACGCCTGTTTCGAGTTACCGCGATATGCCCCAACAGATTCTCAATGCCGGGCCGGATTATCTTTTTACTGGGCATGGAGGTTGTATTTCATTCGATCGGGCGAAGGCGGAGCGGTGGGTTGGTTGGATGGACCGGTGGACGGATCTTTTTACGCAGATTCTCGACCAACCGCACCCCAATATGGGGATGGACCCGCATTGGGTAGAGTTTTATCCGTACAAGGTTCGCATCCAGCCCGGAGCGACGGTGACGTTCAACCTCAACATCACCAATCACGAGTCGGAAGCGCGGACGTGTACCCTGCGCTTCCGTTCGGTTGACGGTGTGCAGTTTTCTCCGACAACGATAGAGCTTCAAGTAGACGGAAACGCTAATACCGCCTGTCAGGTGGAAGCAACTTTCCCAGAGCAGTTTACCACCCACGCACTTCCCATTGTGGCGGATGTCACATGGAATGGAAAACATCTCGGTGAGATTGCGGAGGCCGTGGCTTACTGGTAAAACCGATTATGGTAGATTTTAGAATTGCTTGGACTCACCAAATGTCTCCAAATGTACAGTCAACCCCCTAAATTCCCTAACCCCCTAAATCCCCCTTGTCAGGGGGACTTGGGAAACTCAGGGGGACTTTGGAAACTGCGCGAAGGAACCGTATCATGACAGCCTCACACATTAATCCGGCGCAACACAAACAACTGTTTCTCGACGACCATGCCATAGCAAGCACCTCCAACGTGAAACGGACGTTGCATCAACCGGATAAACATGGACCGATTCTGAAAGCTGACCGTTCTCGTGATCAGATGTATGTCCAGAGCGGAAACGCAGCGCAATGGAACTCTGAAAAAGAGATCTGGGAATGGTGGTATGATGCACACTACGCCATTCCGCCCGGCGCGATGGTCGGCACAGAAAGCAGCCGTAAGCATTACGCGACATCAACGGATGGGATTCATTGGGAAACACCTTCGCTGGGGCTTTATCAACGGCAGGGATCGAAGGATAACAACATCGCTTATGACTCCAAGCTGGAATTCCTGACCCGTCGAGGCGTCTACAACCCGCCAGAAATCACTGAGCAACACCTTTATCATGTCATTCGTGACGAACGCGACGATGACCCCCAGCGTCGGTATAAGGGACTTTTCAGCGATACACGCAATATGGGACGCTTGCCCGGCGTTTCGCCGGACGGTTTTCGTTGGACCTTGCTCGATGTGCCTCCCATCCCCAGCGAAGACACCTCAAACTTTATCTATGATGAAATTAGTGAGCAGTACGTCGCCACTGTGAAACAGCGCACGGCATGGGGACGGTCTCTTTGGGTCTCAACGAGCGTCGACTTTGGGAACTGGACAGAACTGAAACTGGCGCTGCATACCGATGAGATTGATAGGGAGAATCGCAAACGTCGTATTCGGGAGGTGGTCGAAAACCCTGCATATCTCACACCGCCTGTTCTGGAAGATACGGATTATATCGCTCAACTCTACATGATGCCGCTGATGCCTTATGAGGGGATGTATATCGGTTTCCCGTTACTGTTTAATCCCGCGGGTCCTGACCTCCCGCAGATGAACCATTGCGGTATCAATCAGGTGGAATTGGCGGTGTCTCGCGATCTGTATAACTGGGAGCGTGTGGCAGATAGGGAAGTGTTTATCGGGGTTGAGCCGTGGGACGGAGTAAATTACGGCACCACTCAGGTCGCTGTGTGCAGTCGCCCCATCGTGCACAAGGACCGCGAGATATGGATTTACCACAACGCCCACCGCTTTCGCGGCCACCATAGCATCTACAGCGAAGATTACGCTAATTTCTTTAACGATGCGGGCGCGATCTATCTGGCGAAGCTGCGACTCGATGGGTTCGTTTCTCTTGACGCCGAAGAGGAGGGTACGGTTGTCACAGAACGATTTAGGCTAAACGGAGCGGATCTGTACCTCAATGCGGATGTCTCAAACGGTGAACTTCGGGGCGAAATTCTGGATGCGGAGACGATGCAACCGCTTCCGGGTCTATCCGAAGGGGAATGCGTTCCCCTCAACGGAGACCACTTGCGTGGAAAATTGATGTGGCAGGATTCGCCGCGTTTGGTCAGCGAAAAGGCGGTACGCCTCCGCTTCATATTGCGGGGTGCAAAACTGTATGCGTTCTGGTTGGAATGAAGGAAAGGCTCAATTTTCCGCGTTAGACCAATCCGATAGGATAACAGCGGCGGCGTTATGCCCCGGTGCTCCGGTTACTTCACCGCCGGGGTGTGTGCCTGCACCGCAGAGGTAGAGATTGGTGATCGGTGTGCGGTAGTGTGCCCAACCGGAAAAGGGACGCTGGGCAAGGTATTGGCTCGCAACGATATCGAGGTGGCGGATGTTTCCGTCGGTGAGACCGACCCGTCGTTCTAAGTCGATGGGTGTGAACAGCGACCAGTCTATGATAACGTCGCGGATATTTGGCGCGTATGTGGCGAGGGTATCAATTAAGCCCTCACCGACCTCCTCCCGACGCTCATCCCACGTTCCCTCGCGCAGATGGACGGGGGCGTAAAGCACCCAGATCGACATGACATGGTGCCCCGCCGGTGCCATCGTTGGGTCGTGGACAGACGGGATTTGCACCTCCATCACAGGGGCGCGTGACGGCTCACCACGTTTGGCATCCTCCCAACTGCGCTCATAGTATTCGATGGACGGGCAAATTTTGATCTCTGACAGGTAGCGGGGGTCGAAGTCTCCGTTGAAGTAGGCGGTGAAATCGGGAAGGTCATTGAGGGCGGCGTGGAATTTGAGATATGCGGCATTCGTTTTCAACCGCGTTGTGCTTGCCACAAAGTTAGGACTGAGATGTTCGCGTGGAATAAGTTTGAGGAAGGTGCGTTTGGGATCGGCGTTGGAGACAACGATGCGACTGCGGATCTCCGTGCCGTCTGCAAGCGCGACGCCGCAAGCCCTCCCGTCCTCGACGATAATGTGGTCGATTGTCGCATCGGTTTGCAGGGTTGCTCCGCGCGCCCGTGCGGACGCAGCCATCGCCTGTGTAATGCCGCCCATCCCGCCTTTGACGATGCCGTTATTTTCGGGTTTGGTGAAGTTACCACATTTGATGAAGGTGTAAGCCCACGCGCTCCCCGGCGCGCTGAGGTCGCCGGCGTCTTGGGCTTGGGCATACGCGCCCTGCATCGTCTCTGACTCAAAAAACTCGGTCAGCAGGTCTTTCATGCTGGCGGTGAGTAGCCGATCGAAAAACATTTCATCGTCGGTGCCGCGCACCTGTTTCGCAATTTCGCTGATCGTTGGCGGTGTTGTGAGAAAGTATGGGTAGACGATGCTTGCTGCGCGTTTCCAAAAGTCCAGCCATTTCGGAAAGTTTTCGGCATCGTGGCGGGAGAATTGAGCGATTTCCTCTTGGGTGCGTTCCACATCGTCCCAGACGAGCAACCGTGAACCGTCGGGATAGGGCTGAAAGCGGGAGGGATCGAGGTGATAGACTTCAAAGCCGTGTTTGCGCAGCTCTAAGTCTTCGATGACTTTGTTCTGTAGTAGATGGCAGATATAGGAACAGGCGGAAAATCGGTAGCCAAGAAACAGTTCCTCGGTCACACATGCCCCGCCGAGGACATCGCGCCGCTCCAATAGGAGGACATCTAACCCCGCCTCCGCTAGATATCCCGCGGCAACTAAACCGTTATGCCCACCACCGATAATTATGACATCGTGGTCTGGTGTCATGTTCGTCATCCTTTGAGAAAGTTCGTTGGTCTATGCTATATACATTTCGCCCCGCCCCGATAAATCGGGATTCAAAGCAATTGGAGCTTTAAGTCCGTCCGGACGCGCAATGAATTGCGCTACTACAAACTAAAGTGCGTAATCCGATCAACCTTTGGGTGTCGAGATGTGAATCTCGACCTACAGGATACTGAATAGACGGCTAGATTTTAATGGGTGCGTTGGGCTAGGAAGTAATCCGCATTTGCACCGAGCTTCTGTAGCAGCGGCGTTGTTATCTCATCCAATTTTGCGATAGTCTCAGGGGATAGGGATAGCGACGCAACGTGTAGATTCTGTTCAAGTTCCGATAGGTTGCGGGTACCGACCAACTCACAGGTGATGCCGGGCTTTGCAATGGTCCAAGCGATTGCGAGCCGAGCCATGGGAACTCCCTCGTTCTCGGCGACTTTCCTGATACCTTCAACGGCGGCGAACATCTCCTCCTCTGCACCCTCCTCACCATGACCCGCCCTTTCTCGGTCTCCGCGAAAATGCCGGAACCGTGCGTGGACGGGTGGAAGTTCCTCGGCTGTCTTATACATGCCGGTGAGGAGACCTTGCAGCAGCGGCATATACCCCAGAATCCCCATCCTGTGTTGCTGGCACAATGGTAGAATCTCCAACTCAATTGCCCGCGACAGTAGGTTGTAGCAGAGCTGGTTCACATCGATCTGAACGCCGGTGGACAGGGCTTTGGACAGTTGCGCTACACCAAAGTTGCTGACACCAACCGATCGGATCTTGCCCTCCTCCTTCAGCGCATTTAGGGTTGCAAACGCCTCCTCAACGGAATGTTCGGTGATGGGCCAATGAACGATATAGATATCGATGTAATCTGTTTGCAATCGGCGGAGGCTGGCGTCACAATGCTCGCGCAGGACTGTAGGCTCGGTATTGTTCGGACTGATCTTGGTCGCAATTACCGCTTCACTTCGCCGTCCCTTTAACGCTCTACCGACCGCTTCTTCACTTCGTCCCTCGTTGTATCCTTCCGCGGTGTCAAAGAAGTTGATGCCGTTGTCGAGTGCGGCGTGTGCTACCGCATCGACATCCTCTTGCGCCTGCGGTCCCCAGTAGTCCCCGCCGCCATAGGACCAGCCGCCGATCCCCATCACGGAGATTTCAATTCCGGATTTGCCAACTACCCGCTTTTCCATTTGTCGTTTCCTCGTCTATTAGGATTTACGCAGTTGAACGATGAGGTGTTGTGATTCAACGCTTCATCACCAATGCGGGGCAAGATGCCCCGCCTACGATGGGTGTAGAGTCTAAACATACCCTTCGACGCCCGATGAATCGGGCAACTACAATTTGGGGAAATTGGTTTGCCGATGTGCTATATACATATCGCCCCGCTGGGGCTAATAAAGTATAATGCGTAATCCGTGATGCGTAAGAAGATAGGGAACGCAGATCTGCGTTCCCTACGAAGAGTTGGGCAAGTCCGAGAGGATCTCCGATGAATCGAGAGCAGGCCCGTGACCGGGGATGCCCGACCTACGGAAATGGGGGCAGGTTACGGCATACGGAGGTGCCTACGCCCATTGGTCCAAGCCGAGCAGTTTTCGTCCCAGCGGCGACAATTCTGCTGTCTGACCCATTTGATGCTCCTTCTCGTTTCGGAGTGTCCACGTTGTTATACCGGTGACTTCTATGACCAATCCTGCCAAGCGATATCGCCACGCTTTAACCCGATGGTTTCGCTCGTCTTCACCGTACCCCTGTGATGGGAACATGGTGATGTATTGCGCCACTCGTGGGTCTGTTGCGGTGTTAGAACTGCTGCCGTGGGGCAATGCACTGTGCCAGATGATGAGATCGCCTGCTGCTCCGGGAATCGGTTGCGCTCCGAGGCTTTCCAGATCTTGCTCGCGTGGATTTGCATCCGGCGGCAGATCTTTCAGCCAACCCTCCAGTTGGTGGTGGAATCCCGGCACACAGGTGAACGCGCCCTGATCCGCGGCGGTATCCGTTAGGTATAACACACCCTGAACCCAGAATTCAATCGGCGTTTCCAGTTGGGTATCCCAGTGAAGTTTGCCGGGATGTTTCCAATCCGGTAGCTCGGGTGGATTCATGCTGGCGCGATCAATGCTCACCCACAATTCTTCGGTTTCCCAAATCTCCGCAAACGCTTGGTGAACGCGAGGATACTGTCGGTTGTCCCATAGTGCCTGATGCTGATACATCTCTGTCATGATGGTGGAACGAGGCGGGTCGGGATACCAAGTCGCAGGATCGTCGGGCTGCATCTCCAAGAAATCCCAAACAGCTTGCTCGGCAGCTTTGAGGTTCTCCGGTGGAACGGCGTTGTGAACAACAACATAACCGTTTTCTTCCCAGAACTTTCGATCTTCCGCCGTTAAGACAGGCATTTTTTTACCCTCCTTGGCTCCGTACTCGGTGCTATACACATTGCGCTCCCCATGAAGTTTCAGAAAATAATTCGGTAATTCTATATTTCCCCCAGGCCCGGTAGGTGCGTGGGTTGAAACGGCGCAGTTAGAAACAGCGCCTACCAAATGGGAGCCCGGTAGGTGCGGTTTCCAACCGCACCGGGCATCGCTCGGAAATTACCCAATTAATAAATTAATCTTCATCTGGAGCGCAGCATTGGACGTATTGCCCTTCTATAGATATATCGCTCCTCTGGAGCGAAAACCCCCTCTCGTCTTCCCGCCTTCTCGTTTTCTCCCTCAGTGTTCTTGCACCTTTGCGCCTTTGCGTTAAATTGTCTTTTCATTCGTGTAGATTCGCGGCTGGCTTATTGATGAACTCCTGAGGTTACGGCATACGGAGTATGCCTACTACTATTTGTGAATCTCGACCTACATGAGCATATCGCTCCGCTTGCCCTTACTTTAAGATGACGAGCCGCCGTGTCTGATGGTCAGAGGGTGTTGTCAACTGGTAAAAATAGATACCACTTGCAACCGATTCGCCGGTTTCATTACGCCCGTCCCAATAAACAGCACGTCCTCGACTATGATAAAAGCCTGCGGATTGATAACCGAGCGGAAAGGTGCGAATCAACTTGCCCGTTGTATCATAAATGGATATCGATACAGGACTGTCTTCCGAGAGTTGGTACGGAATCCACGTCTCCGGGTTAAACGGATTCGGGAAGTTCTGTAACAACTGCGTCAGTTTCGGTTGACCGATACTATCAAGCCTGATGGACAGAACTGCGTTTGCCAAGTGCTCAGGGGTCACTTTGAAGCTGAGGGTATGTGATTCAACATTTCTATCCGGACCGATAACACGGACTTCAATCACATCTCCGGCTTGGACAACGCTCCGCCGCGCTAAGTCAGCGGTCGCAGCGGCGAAGTAATTATCATGCACCTGGGCTTCCATGATGGTGTTGGTCCGAAGGTTTCGGACTGTGACCAGATAATCGTTGAACTGCTGGCTACCTTCTAGATGCCCACTAACAACGAATGCCCATGTCTGATAGGGTGTTGTGGCAAGGGGTGCTGCGGGGACTTGCATCTGATTTGTCCACGCTGTCCCTGTGAAGACAATGTCGCGTGCCTTTGGTAGATTGACGATGTACCCTTTTCCCCCTTCGATGGAAAATCCGTCGTCCGGTGCATCTGGGGTCCACCCGACGAATTGCTGGTTTACGGTATCAAGTGTAATGACTGTGGTCGCGCCTGTCTTTACTGCAAGCGAGCGTGCTGTCATGTGGACAGTCGGTTTCAGAGGCACAGACAGCATGTTCAGACCTTCAGAGAGGTGCATAGAGAAAATATTGCCGAAACCTTCTCCGGTTGATTGTGTTTTAGGTCTACCGAGGAAACCGTGTCTACGTCCATCTGCTAAGTCATAATACCCGACAATACTTCCATCCTGATTAACATTTCGGACGACGGTGATAACACTCCCTGGGATCCGTACTTCATAGAGCGTGCCATCTGGCATGAGGATATAGGACCGCAGAATATCGTTTGCAGCTTTGGCTCTGAAACCGACAGCCCCGAGATCGGTGATGGTGTTTACAAATAGGAATTGAAGATTCGGCATTTCTGGGAGGTCTATAGTGGTGAAACTGCCATCGGGGTTCCGCATGAACCCATGAAACATTCCATCGGCATCAATGTAGCTGCCGACGACGGCCCCTGCGGCGTTGACAAAGTCTCCATAAGTGTTGACTGCACCAGGGAATGTAATTATCAGCTCTCCTGAGAAAGCGTGGCTGATTCCTGCTTCATCTACGATGTTACCGCTCAGCGCCCCCGTTTCATCACTCATACCGTAGATGAACGTTTGGACAGCACCCGGAAAATCGTATTGTGTGAGCGCTCCATCTTCCATGATGACACCGTGGTAAAGTCCATCTGCGCCTTTATAGTGTCCCGCAGCTTTTCCTGCATTGTCGAGCGCATAGAAATAGGTATTCAGAGATCCTGGAAAGTCGTACGTTGTAAAAATGCCGTCTATCAATGTGAAGCCGATGGTTTTCTCGCCATCAGGGCTCCGCGTGTTCCCTGCGTAATCCCCGAAATCGTTACTTGCAGCCACTTCCAAAAAATTGACACCAGGGACTTCGATGGTCTCAAAGATATAATCTGCAATCGGTATTTCGGCATCAATTCGGGCAACGGCATATCCTATGAAACAGATAATTAGACATATAAACAAGGGAAGTTTCGTTTTCATCAAAAATTCCTTCCTTTAGGGGTAAAACCCAAAGGTTTACCTTTGGGATACACCTATTTTAGCACATTTCTGTTTGATTTGCCTGAACAAATATAGTATAATTTTGGTGGTTACCGGCACCGGGAAGCAGGGAAAGACGCCGGTATAGGGGCAGGGCGTTGTCCCTTGCAAAAGCGGTGATAAGACGGGGGTCGCCTCGCAGCCGTGTTGACTGCACAATTAGAAAGTGGATTCCTAACAAGAATCCAAATGCTTCAGCTTTTGGAGTACGTCAAAGGGTAATTCATAGCTATCCTTGGTTCATGTAAAAAGAAAGAGCATCGGATGAAGATCAACCGAGTTTTCAAGAAAAAACTCGGTTGATCTTCGTGCTTTCTATTTTAAAATCAGCATCTTCCGCGTTGCTGAAAACTCAGGGGTATGCAAACTGTAGAAGTAAACTCCAGAGGCAACCTGCTCACCCAAGTTATTGCGTCCATCCCAGTACGCCGCTCTAGTGTGCGTCATATAGAACCCTTGTCCCTTGAAACCGAGATCCAATGTCCGCACCAGATCGCCAGACGTGTCGTAAATCTGGAGGGTGACATCTGCTGATGTGTCAAGCTGGTATGGAATCCATGTTTCAGGATTGAACGGATTGGGGAAGTTCTGCAACAACTGCGTCAGTTTCGGTTGACCGATGCTATCAAGCCTGATAGACAAGACTGCGTTTGCCAGATCCTCAGGGGTCACTTTGAAATTGAGGGTGTGTGATTCAACATTTTTATCCGGACCGATAACCCGGACTTCAATCACATCTCCAACGTGGACCACGCTCCGCTGTGCCAAGTCGGCTGTTGCCGCAGCGAAGTAATCACCTCGCACCGGGGCGGTTATGGTGCTGTTTGTTCTCAGGTTACGGACGATTACTTGGTAGCCGTCAGGCGCTGGTTTACCCTGCAAGTGACCACTTACAACAAACGCCCACGCCTTTTGAATCGGCTCCGGGGTTATGGCAGGTGCTGCTGCAGCATCCTCCGTCTGATTTGTCCACTGCGACCCGACGTAGGCGAATTGGCGGGTGTCTGGGACATTGACGATATACCCTTTGCCACCTTCGATTGGAAAACCGTCGTCCGGTGCGGTTGGCGTCCACCCGACGAATTGCTGGTTTGCCTCATCGAGCGTGATGACGATTGTCGCGCCTGTCAGCGCTGCGAGCGTCTTGGCACTCATCGGCTTTGGTGGTGCTAATGGCACAGAAATCATGTTCAAACCCTTAGCCAGTGTGACATGGTAGGCGTTACCAAAATAGTCGCTCTTTGACTTAGGGCCGAGTCTGGCAATAAACCCGTGTCTGCGCCCATCCGCTGAGTCATAGTGTCCGACGATGGAGCCGTCCTGATTGATATTCCAACCTTCCGTGCTAACGCTGCCCGGAAACCGCAATTCCTGTAGGTTGAGGGGGCTGCCAACATAGGTGCGTGGGACATCATCCACCGCTTTAGCTCGACCAACGACAGCCCTTGCATTGTTGAGACCGTGCAGAAAAAAGTATTCCAGATTTGTTGCGTTTGGAAGGTCAATAGATAGAAATCTGCCCACCGAACTACGCATGTATGCATGATATACACCCTCAGCATCCACGTAGCTACCCACGATATGGCCTGTCCAACTCACAAAATCGGCATAAGTTGCCGTTGCCCCGGGCCGCTCGACTATTGTGTCCCCTGAGAATCCGCGGCGAACACCAGAGGCATCTACATAACTACCTGTCAGTGCCCCCGTCGCATCGCTCAGACCGTATATCTCCGTTTGAACGGCGCCCGGAAAATCGTATTGCCGCATTTCGCCATTTTCCACGATAACGCCATGATACAGACCATCGCTATCTTGGTAGTGGCCGGCAGCTGTCCCATCATTACCGAGTGCATAGAAATAGGTGCCCTGCGCGCCGGGGAAATCATAGGTCTCAAAAACGCCATCAATGAGTGTAAAGGCGACATCTTTTTCATCACCAGGGTTCCGCATGTTGCCGGCGTAATTCCCAAAGTCGTCACTTGCAGTCACCGCTAAAAACTCTACACCGGGAACATCAATACTCTCAAAAGTATAGGCGAGGTCAGGAGGTACAACACCGGGGCGTGATTGCGGGGTGCCCTCTTTCGGTCTAGCGATAAACCCGTGTCTACGTCCATCCGCAGAATCATAGTGTCCGACGATAGAGTTGTCCTGATTAACATTCCAACCTTCCGTGCTGACGCTGCCCGGAAACTTCAATTCTTGTAGGCCGACGGGGTTGCCGGCATAGGTACGCGGGACATCACCCACCACTTTGGCTCGACCGACAGCAATCAGGGCGTTGTTAATACCGTGGAGAAAAAAGTATTCGAGATTTGATGCTACTGGAAGATCCAGTGTTGCAAAACTACCCCCAGGGCCACGCAGGTATGCATGATATGTACCTTCAGCAACGTAGCTACCCACGACATTGCCCAACCCGCTCACAAAATCGGCATAAGTTTCCGATGCCCCGGGGAATTCAACTATTGTGTCTCCTGAGAATCCGCGGCGAATGCCGGAAGCATCTGTAAAATTACCCGTCATTGCTCCTGTCGAATCGCTATAGCCGTATATCTCCGTTTGGACGGCGCCCGGAAAATCGTATTGCCGCATTTCGCCGTTTTCCACAATAACGCCATGATACAGCCCGTCGCTATCTTGGTAGTGGCCGGCAGCTAGCCCATTATTACCAAGCGCATAGAAATGCGTTTTCTGCGAGCCGGGGAAATCATAGGTCTCAAAAACGCCATCAATGAGTGTAAAAGCGACCTCCTTTTCGCTGTCAGCACTCCGCGTGTAGCCGGCGTAATCCTCAAAGTCGCTACTCGCAGCCAACGCCAAAAATTCTACACCGGGAACATCAATACTCTCAAAAGTATAGTTGGCAGATATGCCAACGGGTTCATCTTTGACTTGTGCAGCACTATTCCCCAGGAAAAAGGAATTGAGGCATAGGAACAACGTAAAGGTGTAAAACAGAAAGCTGGGTTTAATCTGAATTTGCATAAAGAAAATCTCCGTTAAGGTTTTTTGTACTAAAGTTTGTACAATCGGAGCGAAACCTGTCGCAATTTGGAGGGTACGCCGCCTACCGTATGCTCTGCGTAGTGTAGGAGGGGATTTCAATTCCCGACTATTGGACCGGTTTCTGGCGTTTGGTTTATTAACTAGGGCGTGTTGACATTTCTCGACACCGAAACGTCGATTTTGGAAAATCGACCTACAGAAGCGGAAATCCCCACTGATATGTCAACAAAGGGTTGGGGTACCCAACCCCTACGAAGAATCATGTGTCTGTGCATTTCCCTTGATTGTCTGGCTGCGATGAGATATCAACAGAACCTAGCAACTTGGGTAAGTATAGATGATTGCGCCACCTATTGCGGTGGCGTCCAGTTTTTGATGTGCTTCTGCCATACGCGCTCTACCTCACCTCGGATGGCTTGCACATCCTTCCATCGGTCTGGAAAGACGGATAGTGTATAGCCCATCGCACCCTGTTCAGGGCAGACAAACATCTCTCGTCCCGGGGTTGCCGCTTGCAGCCAGACTTGAATGAGCCGATCTGCGAACTCAAGCCAGTCCAAGAACTCCGGCGTGAATTCGCCATCGTGACCGAGCGCGGGAATCTGGCAGTGGTGTCCATTAAAAGGACGGAAGTGGAACTGCTGGGCGAGTTGGATAAGGTCAACCCGTTCTGCCAGCCGATCCCAGTACGGTGGCGACAGATGCTTGATAATAGCGGGGTGTGAGAAATCCCACGTCATCTTTAGGGGTCGCCCCTCCGCTTGCTCAAAGCCTTCTGCGAGCGCGTAAGCCTTCTCTGGCGTCTCAGTGCAGGTATCGCGGTGCACCTCAATGGCGACATCCATATCCAATCTGCCTGCGGTCTCCATGACTTGGCGTGCGCGCATTATCGCTTCGTCCGTCGGGGTATCGTGGTCGAGCATCTGCACGTTGACACAGACTGCGCCCGCTTCCTTGATCGCCTGCAGCTTTGGTTCAACCTCTTCTGCATCGCCAATATCTACGGTTGCTGCGAACAACAACCCGTGCCGTTGGACATGCTCGGCGGTGACGACCGGCACTCGACCAAGAAAACCATCGAATCCGGCATTTTTGATCTCCACTATCTTCCGATCTGTGGACCATTCTCCGTCCGCGTCGCCATAGTCTGTCAACGTCCAGAGCGTTGCCATATGTCGGATCTGTGGTGGGTTTATTGTATTTGACATATTACTTTCGGATACCTCCTACGTTGTGTATTTACAGATTTACGAGACGGTAGAGTTGGTGACAGGTGTTCAGATGCAGCACCCTTCCATGGCTCACAATCCACGAGGGATTTTTCGATTGAATTGGAAACCTCGAAAGGATATACTAAAGCAAAGTTTCTGTCAAGGGATAAAGTATTCTGCCGAGGGTTATTTAACTCTTCGGGCGGAGAGGGAGGAGCCACGCAATGCTCACACAAGAACAGATCAACCATTTTCAAACATTCGGATTTCTGACTTTCCGGCAGCTGTTCAGTCAGGACGAACTGAAGACCATCAATACGGAGTTTGAAGCGGCGATGGCGGAGGCGTTTCGAGATGACCCATTCGATGGGACACGTCGGCATTGGCTGATAACGATGGGGGCCGATACGCCTTTTCTTGCCTCACTATTGGAGGACTCACGATTCTGCGATGTAGCGGAAGAACTTTATGGTGAGGATGTCTT
This sequence comes from Candidatus Poribacteria bacterium, assembly GCA_965204355.1. Taxonomy (GTDB): domain Bacteria; phylum Poribacteria; class WGA-4E; order WGA-4E; family PCPOR2b; genus PCPOR2b. Next base: position 2,561,670 of record OZ241983.1, on the reverse strand, counting down.
CGGTATTGCCTCCGACATTAACCGTTACGTCGGGGATACGCGCTGGCATCCCGATACTGGCAGCCTCCATCAGTACGGCGTCAAGTTTGCTTATTATCTGCAACCGGTGACCGCAGACAGCGGCGCGTTGCGATTGATACCGGGATCGCACGAGCCATCTTTTCATGGGGAGCTACGGCAAAAGATGGGAGGGTTGGAACTGGACATCCCTGATGTGCCTGCGTATGTCTTTGAATCAGAGCCGGGGGATGTGGTTGCTTTCGATGTGCGATGCTGGCATGCGAGTTGGGGTGGTGCGGTGGATCGCCGGATGTGTGTTTTGGTCTACTACAACAATCCAAAAACGCCAGAAGAAGCGGAAGCCACGAAGAAACAGATTATCGGCAATGGGGTTGACTACGGACCGTGGGTTGCCAATGCGGAAGGGAGTCCGAAGCGCCAGCGGTGGATTAATCAGATGCGAGAATTGGCGCCCGATGCGCTTTGATTCGATATTCGGAAAGTTGGGCGAATCCAATATAGATATGGGAGTTGAGTTTCAGATTTTTTGGCGTCATGGTATAATCTGTCACAAAAAGAGGAGATGGATAGATGCACGCAATTTGTATTCATGAACACGGCGGACCGGAAGCACTCCGTTACGAAGAGGTTGCAAGTAGTGAGCCCGGGGCGGGAGAAGCGCGGGTACGTATTGAGGCAGCAGGATTAAACTATATTGATATTTATCATCGGACGGGGCTCTATCCGAGTACCAATATGCCCTTCACACCGGGGATGGAAGGTGCAGGTGTAGTTGAGGCAGTTGGTCCCGGCGTCACTGAGGTCAAAGTGGGAGATCGTGTCGGTTATGCGATGCACCAAGGTTCCTATACCGAAGCGGCAATTGTGCCGTCAAGAGTACTTGTCCCTTTGCCTGATTCGATTGATACGCAATCGGCAGCGGCGGCGATGCTGCAAGGGCTGACAGCGCACTATCTGACCCGAAGCACCTATCCGCTCAGTGCGAGTGATACGGCATTGGTTCATGCGGCCGCAGGTGGGGTCGGGTTGTTGCTTATTCAGATGGCTAAGATGCTGGGAGCGCGTGTATTGGGGACGGTCTCCACGCCGGAGAAAGCGGAACTTGCTAAGGGAGCTGGGGCAGATGAAGTTATCCTCTACACAGAGATGGATTTTGAAGCTGAAGTGAAACGTTTGACCGATGGGGGTGGGGTTGATGTGGTCTACGACTCAGTCGCCAAGACCACCTTCGATAAGAGCCTCAACTGCCTTCGCCCTCGCGGTTATCTAGCCTTGTTTGGGCAATCGAGTGGACCTGTGCCGCCATTCGATCTGAGCCGTCTGTCGAGCGGTTCGTTGTTTGTAACGCGCCCGGGTTTAGGGCATCATGCTGCGGATCGGGAAGAATTGATGGAACGGGCGGGGGATCTCTTTGAATGGATTGCTGCTGGCACATTGAAACTGCGCATTGATCGGACGTTTCCGCTCCAAGATGCCGCTGATGCACATCGTGCGTTAGAAGGTAGACAGACAACGGGGAAAGTCCTGTTGATTCCGTAGAATTGGTTCCGATACTATTTGCCTAATTAACGCTAATTGCCCCATGCCGCCCCACTGGGATTTATGAGGAATAATGCGTAATACGTAAAAAAGTCGTTTCGACATCTGTTGAATTCGTAAGGGTTGGGTTTCTCAAACCGTTGGGCGAGGGAACCTCGCCCCTACGACTGCGAACACACCTCATATAAACGTCAGCACGTTTTAGTCACCTAAGCAATCTCAGTTATTTACACTGTTCGTACAGGTCTGCACACCAACTGAATCTTAAAAGATAGGAGTTCTGATATGGCAGCCACTTCGACTGATACACTAAGCTCGTTTGAGGGCTTGCAGGATGGGGTCTTGTCCCCGCACCGAATCACAAAATTGCACAACGATTTCGAGGGTAACTCGGTTTATCGGATGGCGCAGAACGCTGTCTGCAAGATTGCTGTCGATGACATCGCTCTCAACCGCCAAGTCGTTACCAATAGTGACTTTACTTTCAGCCATGTGTTAGATGACTGGAGCGTCACGAATCAGAAGAGCAGCGGCAGATGTTGGATGTTCGCTGGGCTGAACCTGTTCCGCGTCGGTGCGATGCAGAAGATGAACCTGAAAGCGTTTGAGTTCAGCCAGAACTACACATTCTTCTGGGATAAGCTGGAACGCTCGAACTATTTCCTGCAACGGATGATCGAGATGGTAGATCGGCCTGTGGACGATCGGTGCGTTGCATGGTTACTTGAAAGTCCCTTAGAGGATGGTGGACAGTGGAATATGTTCGTCAATCTGATTAAGAAACACGGACTGGTTCCTCAAGCGTTTATGCCAGAGACCGAGAGTTCCTCAAGTTCAAGTCGGATGAATCGAATTCTGCTGAATAAGCTACGCGAGGGCGCGCAGACGCTACGCGATATGGCATCGAAGGAGGCGAGTTTTGAGGAATTGTTAGATGTAAAAGAGGAGATTATCACAGTCATCCACCGCATCCTGTCCATCCATCTCGGCACACCGCCGACCCATTTTGATTGGCAGTGGAACGATGCGGACAAAGAATTCCACCGTGATGGGGAGATGACCCCGCAGCAGTTTGCAGAGAAATATATTACTGTCCCGGTTGATGATTACGTCTGCCTCGTTCATGACCCGCGTCCAACAAGTCCTATCGGGAAGACCTTTACGGTCGAGTGCCTCGGCAACGTCGAGGGCGGCGCTATTGTCAAATATCTGAATATTGATATTGACCTCATGAAACAGATAGCGATGAAGACTATTATGGATGGAGAACCGGTCTGGATGGGGTGTGATGTTGGGAAGATGATGCAAACCGATCTCGGTCTCTGGGACGCGAAGTTGTATGACTACGAAGGTATCTATGACACACCATTCGCGCTTGATAAGGCAGGACGACTTCAGTATCACCAGACCCTGATGACGCACGCGATGCTATTTACGGGTGTGGATGTGGTACAGGAGAACGGCAGAGAGGTGCCGCGACGCTGGCGGGTCGAAAACAGTTGGGGTGCCGATAGTGGTCGCAAGGGATTCTATCTGATGAATGACAACTGGTTTGATCAGTATATGTTTGAGATTGCTGCGCGCAAGGAGTATTTGCCTGATGAGTTACAGGATGCCCTTGAGACGGAACCGATTGTTCTCCCTGCGTGGGATCCAATGGGTGCATTGGCGAGATAGGGGTCTATCGTTACTTAGAGACGGATTGCAGAGGTCAACCACAAGGGTTGCCCCTACAGGAATAGACTCAATGTAGGGGCAGGTCTCGTGCCTGCCCAATAGAAGATTCTCGGAACGGAGATTGGTTTAATTTATCAATTGTCAACAGAGTATAAAAGGAGGGATAAAATGGCATTTAGTGAAAGCTGGTCGATACTTGAGCCCGACGTGGAAACTGTCTTTTCCCATGAGTCAGATCCACTTCAAGCGCTTGCGGACGCTCGCATCGCGGGGATTGCCTTGCGTGGAGCCTATAATCCAGAACAGTGTAGCGGACTTATGCAACGATTTGCAGACCGGGGGTTGCTCCATGATCCAGAACGCCTTAACCCGGCAGAGCGGGTGCAGAGCCGAATCGATATCGGTTCGAGTCTTGTCAATCGCGCCCGCGGCGGTCTGGCGGTATCAGACGATCCTATTGAGAACAAGAACACGTTTCTTGAACATTCGGCGGAGACACATGAACTTTTTAGTCACCTATTCGACGGGTTAGACAATCCGGTAGATACCCTCTACGGTTGCCTCTCTTCACTCGCGGTGGACAAGGAGGTAAAAGTTGCCCGTGAACCGGACGGACGCCTTTACGGACCCGCTATCTTTCGGGTTCACTATGAGGGTCATGCGTACGCGCCCCACATCAATCACGTTGCTATAGACGACAAGCTCTTCCAATTCGAGGTTTCGCGCTTTACACACCAGTTTGCGGGTCTGATATGCATACAGAATTCTGTGCATGAAGGGAACAGTCCCCACGCTGTCATACATCGGTGCGTTTGGAGTCCAGAGGTTCAAGAGCATCTCTCCAATGGCACCTACCACGAATACGCCGCACAAAGCAAGATTGAGCAGCAGCAAATAGAGGTACAACCGGGCGATTTCTATCTGTTCAACAGCGGTTGCATCCACCAAGTAGCTGCGGTGGAAGGAGACATTCCGAGAACAGTTTTGGCGACGTTTATCGGGTATTCGGAAGACGATGATGAAATCTTTGTTTGGGCGTGATACTTCATCCAATCATACTAACCAACGGTCCGAGTTTGCAACTGTTGATACGCTTTCCAGTCAAGGATTGAGCGTGAAACGTAAAACGTGAAACGTGAAACATATAGTAGATTTTAGAATGACCCCAGACATTCCCAATACACAGCCAACCCCCTAAATCCCCCAACCCCCCTAGCCCCCCTTGTCAGGGTGGAAACTTGTCAGGGGGACTTATGAACCAATTGGCAATAACAACCTCACCAACTCGCACCGGAGGTTACTACAGAGGAGAGAAAGATGAGTGAAATTGTAAGCCGTGAGATTCGTCTCAAGCAGCGGCCCGTCGGCATCCCCAAGGAAAGCGATTTTGAAATTGTCGAAGTGACAATTGCTGAGCCCAAAGCGGAAGAGGTTCTTGTAAGAAACATCTATATGTCGGTTGATCCCTACATGCGTGGGGTTGTCAGAAATGTCGCGCTCGGTGTGCCGTTGGAAGGCGGGTGTGTTGGGCAGGTCGTTCAGTCGGGGAGTGAATCGTTTCAGGTTGGAGACTATGTATTGGGCGGACTCGGCTGGCGGGAATATTATCTTGCGAGGTCGGAGAGTCTCAGTCAGATTGATCCGACGCTCGCCCCGATTCAATCCTTTGTTGGCGCTGTCGGTATGCCCGGTCGAACAGCGTATTTCGGACTATTGGATGTCGGCGAACCGAAAGCGGGGGAAACGGTGTTCGTGTCTGCTGCCTCCGGCGCGGTTGGCGCGATTGTCTGTCAGATTGCCAAGATCAAAGGGTGCCGTGTGGTTGCGAGTGCAGGATCGGATCAGAAGGTAGCGTGGCTTTTAGAAAAGGCGGGTGTCGATGCAGCCTTTAATTACAAACGGGTCGATAATCTGATAGAGGAGTTAAAAGCGCACTGTCCGGACGGAATTGATATTTACTTTGAGAACGTCGGTGGCGCACATTTGGAAGCAGCCCTCTCGTTGATGAACACCCATGGACGGATTCCTTTGTGCGGGATGATTGCACATTATAACGATGTCGAACCGACTCCCGGTCCCAAAAATCTTAGCACTGCCATTGGCAAACGGCTGAAATTACAAGGTTTCATTGTCACTGACTATGCGGATCGCACCCCTGACTTTTACGCCGATATGCGTCAGTGGATCGGTGAGGGCAAGATGCATTGGGAGGAGACAATCGTAGACGGCTTGGAAAACGCACCGCAGGCATTTATCGGTCTGTTCAAGGGCGAGAATATGGGGAAGATGATTGTCAAAATTGGACTGGAAGCGGCCGTATAATCTCAACTGTGATTGTCATGATATGTAAGGAGGAGAAAACCGATGGACTTAGGGGTGAAGGGAAAACGTGCAATTGTAACGGGTGGGAATCGCGGTATTGGTCGGTGTTGTGCGTTGGCACTCGCTCGTGAAGGGGTGCGGGTCTGCGTTACCGCCCGCGATCAAGGACTTTTGGACGAGGTTGTTAGCGAGATTAACGGGGTTGGCGGTGAGGGACACAGTATTGCGGTAGACTTAATGAGTCTGGACGGCTGCCAAAGGGTTGTGATCGAAACTGTGGAACATTGGGACGGCGTTGATATTTTGGTCAACTGTGCAGGCGCAGCAAGGGGCGGCGACATTTTAGAGCTGCCCACTGAACTGATTGATGACGCACTGAACTTGAAGAGCTACAGCTATCTGCGGCTGTCGCAACTTGTGATACCGCACATGCGAGAAAACGGCTGGGGTCGTATTGTCAACGTTGCAGGAGGCGCGGGGACCAGTCCCACGAGCGGAAACCTCCCGGTAAGCCTTGCCAACATCACCATTCTGAATATGACGCGTGCGCTTTCGGATGCGGTTTCCAAGGATGGGATTTTGGTGAATACGATTTGCCCGGGTCTTACTAACACGCAGCGGGCACGCGACGTGCAGCAAGCCAGTGCAGATCAGGCGGGTAAGGATGTAGAGGAGCTGCTTCGAGAGCTCGGCAATGAACTACCCGCAGGACGCATCGCCGAACCGGAGGAAATCGCCAACGTGGTGGCATTTTTGGCATCAGAGCCGTGTTCGTATATGTTCGGTAGCTCGATATACATGGACGGCGGTGGAAGGCGGGGGACACCGTAGTGAAATGTGGTGCGTGAAACGTAAAAATAGTCCATAGGTTCATGAATGAACTTCTGAACCTATGAACTCTAGACGATCTACTCACCAATCCTAGTGGATTTTAGAATTAATGAGACACTCCAAACCGGGGCGGTTAGTAAACCACACCTACCGTTCTCCCGTTTGGTAGGCACTGTTTCCAACAGTGCCGATGCGGTGCGGGTGGAAACCGCACCTACCGGGGGACGAAAGTGTCTATTTATTTTTAGTATTTACCATAATAGCACAGGCTAATACCAACCTTGTTGGACTGTAGGGTGGGCGCTGCCCACCCTATTGGATGTGCTTGCGGTCAAGAACCGCCACTTACCACAGTATTGGTTGCCCACCCGATCTGACTAACTTGCGTTCAGGCTTGTGTAGAATTTCGGGTATGGGACGTTCATTGATTTTATCAGGTGCAAGCTGATGACCAATTTGGCTGAGCATATGTTTTCTAATATCGGCTTTTAGCTGGTCCGGTTCAACACGACTGGTGTGTCTCGCTGGATCTTGCGTGTTGAATTCACGAATATACTTTGTGTAGCCGATAAACCCGCCATTATCCCAGATAACACTTCCGGATTTTGTATCAACGGCTTTTACCTGCATGTTAAGCGTTGCCCACTGATAGACCAACACGAACTTCGTAGTTCCTGAAATCCCTGCCTGAGCACTCATGTCGTAGAGTGGGTTACTATCGTATTTTTCTTCCAGTTTCGGATTTTTGATATGACCGACGATAATTATATCGGCCTGCGCCGCTTGTCCGATCTTTGCTGCGAGTGCGGGATCGAGAAAGATATCTTCCGGTGTCAAGTTCTGTTCTGTTAGTGCGGCACCAATTGGATTGAGTGTGTCGGATTGATCATAGATCCACTCTTTGTCCTTTTTCACAAGGCTAAGTTGGGTAGAGAGATCCAGAGGGAACCTACGCTCCATGTCAGCGGACTCTTCTTCGGTCGAGAATGGGGCGATGGCAATCCGTTGAAAATCACTGATATCAAGTGGCTCAACTGTTCTAGTACAACCACTTATCAGCGCAACAGACACTAGAAGTGCGGCACAAACAGACAGTTTCATCCATCTTTTCATTTTATATTTAACGCTCCTTCCTGAAAACAGGTAAAATGTTCGTACGATTCAGTTGGGGCTTCTCCCCCGGCAAAAAGGGGGTTTTAGGCTCAATTGACGAAACCTGCCAGCCCCGATTTCATTGAGATGTTCGGATAAAGTTTTCGGTTATTGCAGTCTCCTGAACTGATAAAATTTTCAGTTGCGGATATACAGATTATAGCACGCTCTGTTTTTTCTGTCAACGCTTGTCTTGAATGAAAATTCAACAATTTTCTGAAACACCCCGGATTTTAGCTACTGTTAGCAGCTGATTCTGACACACGCTTGCTTCTCTACACACCAACCCCCGTTCTACGATACCCCGCCCCCGTAAGGACCGAGGTCTGGATCGACAGAGCCGCGATGGAAGTTTCTACCCATCAAGTATTTCAGTTCCAGTTCAACGTCGCGCAGGGCAACCGCACCAAGCACATCGGGATCGCGCTCAAGCAGGGTGACCTCCAGTTCATTTTCTCCTTGCCGGGGACCATGTACCCGATCGAGTCGAAAGATGAACCAGTACGTAGGACCGGATCGGTTGCGGGGTCCACTCATGCGATACATCTGATTGACTTTACGCAGTAGACTTTCCGGCAACTGGTTTCCGTTGAGACTGAAGCGGATCCGATCCAGCTCCGTTGTGCCGGCGATTCCGACTCTTAACAATACCTCGTGCACCCGTCCCACCTTGTCCCAGCGTGGTAGATTGTCATTCACAGTGAAATTAGCGGTGACAGGTCTATTGAGTTCCATCTCGATCGGTAGCTGCGTGGCTGCCCACGGATCGTGGGGGCGGCCGTTCTCGGTTGGGATGTAGTAGTACTTGTCCTTTGCCTCCATGATGTCGGGATATGGTATTTCGCGCAGCCGTTCGTAGAAATCCGCCTGATAGGGCCAGTGCGGGAACCACTGTGCTAGATAAAGCCCGTCGATTCCTTGATTCCAGTAGTTACAAGCTGCGGCACGAACCATGGAGATAGGTGCTTCAGCGAGTCGGTCTGAGTCCACATGGCTGTGGATGGCGGCGATACAACGGCAAGTAGTGCGTTTTACTAGCATTGCCAATGGACGGAAGTCGGTATTCGGATCTATCCGATGCGGCGCTGAGAAAGGCTCGCCGACCAAGGCATCCACAATTCCCTCCTTCACCCACGCCTCCAAATCTAGGCCGATAGATAGGGCATCTTCCAGACTTGTAGAGACACGGAGGACCAACTCCCGATCTGCTCCACTTCGCTTGACCGCTTCGTGCACTCGTCCGATCCAGTCAGTCATGATGTCGATTCCTGCATCCACCTCGTCCGGGTGAAAGTAGCGCGGATAGTTGTTCAACTGTAATTCAAACCCGTCAACGGGATATTCATTCAGCGTCTCCTCGATTAGGGCGAAGCGTTCATCTCGGACCTCTTGGTGCTTGAAGTCGAGTCCGTCAATCCAAGGTAAATCGGGGTCCAGGTCGTCACGCGCACGGATTTCGAGATGCGGATTGTCTAAGCGGAAATCTGAACATCGCACCGATGCTGTCTCCGGACCGAAATTCTGGACAAGCAAGGTCGGGTAGAGCAGCAGCCCTTTTTCGTGTGCCCGTTCGCAGACAATGCGCAGCGGATCATGCCCTTTTTCAATAAGTCCCTTAGCGTTTTGGTAGGCGCGGTGGAAGACGAGGTGGTCCCATTTGTCTACGTTGTGCCCCAGCAGTTCACCCACTTTGGTATCGTGCAGAACGGTACGTCCTTCTCCCAAGCAGAACATTATTGCTTCAACGGGTGTGCCGACTAATTCATCAATACACGCTTGATATTCTTCCTTCTGCATGGGTGGCTCGTAGCGGTAGATGTGGGGATGGCGCCCGTCATGGTAGAACATGATGCGTGGTTTTGGCATGGGTTGGCTTATACCTCCTGTTTAGAGATGAACGAAGGGATTGGTAAATGTCGCCGAAATTTTGTCCGATTGTGTCGATTACAGTTGTTTGTAAAGTTTGAAGTTGCCAACTGCTGCAAGATTACGATAAAATTATATCACCTTGACGTGAAACGTGATACGTAAAACGTGAAATATGAACCAATTAACCCATGGACCAATCGGGGGAAGCGGCTTACAACCTGCCAAATTAACAGATGCGATTGACCTATAGTAGTGGACACTTTTGGTCTACCATCTGCCTTTAGGCTTTCAATTCTATCGCTGTAAATTGGTCAAACGTTTTTTGAGGTGAATTAACATGCTCATGAGATGGATACTTATGTTTTTCGGATTCTGCGGGACAGCTCTAATGGTCGGGTGTGAGGCTGATGAAGGTCAAATCCCGTCTCCAGTGACAGAGTCAATCGAAACGCTCTCTACTGACTTAGAGACGGGCAAACCTTCTGCAAGGGTACTTGAACGGTACGGGATATTCTTCCCTGACGGCGTGAAGCACTCGATTCCGATGAACGAAATTCATGATGGTGGGCCCGGTATAGATGGCATCGCCGCTCTGACTCAACCTCGATTCATTTCAGTGGAGGCAGCGGATTACATGGAGGACGATGATCGGGTTCTCGGTATTGTGCGCGATGGGGAGAGTCGTGCCTATCCCTTGCGTATTCTGGTCAACCATGAAGTAGTGAATGATACCTTGGGGGGTAGACCGGTGCTTGTGACTTTCTGCCCGGAATGCGGCACCGGTATTGCTCTTGACCCAACCGTTGACGGTAAAGCGCTTGAATTTGGCGTGTCCGGCACCCTCTACCAACGGAATCTGTTGATGTATGACAGGGGTAGTGACACACCGAGTTTATGGCTACAAGCGAGCGGTGAGGCGGTCGTGGGTCCGAAAACCGGCATCTCGCTCGATAGGGTGCCGCTGACGCAGGCACTTTGGCGTGAGTGGAAAGTGGCTCAGCCGAACACGACCGTGTTGAGTAAGGAGACAGGCCACGATTACAGCTATATTCCTTATCCTGACATTCTAGACCGATTACCGAAACAGATCCTCGGCGTAATTGTGGGCGATGAACAGAAGGCGTATTTTTTTAAGGACCTGCGTCAGATGCAGGTTATCAACGACGTCATTGACGGCGTTCCAATTGTGCTGATTGCGAGTCCGGATTCAGACGCTGTTCGTGTTTACAAGCGGAAGAACTATCAATTTGAAGGGACGTTTGAACAGGTTAGGGATATCCGTAGCCAGAGGATATGGGAACTTTCGGATGAGATGCTCTTGAATCCGAAAACGGGTGAATCACTTGAACGTGTTCCCGACGTATTCGTTTCCAACGCAGGTGCTTGGGAGCGATTTTTTCCGGACACACTCATCTACCAAAAACCTTAGTGCGTCGATTCGTAGGTACGGCTTGCTGTAATCAGGGGGAGCCGCCCCGTCTCCCAACACCTACCGAATGTGCATTGTGGCAAGCTGCGAATAGGGTCATTTAGTTTTTCTGTAGGAGGGATTTCCAAATCCCGACACTTCGCTCTAGGAGCGACTTCCTGACTCCGACTTTTCAAATATGGTGAACTTTAGAATGACTTGGACACGCTGTACCGGCGAGGTTTCCTAACCGCACCGCATCGGCGCAGTTACAAACAGCGCCTACCAAACATGGGAAGCGAAAGTGTCTACATATTTTGATAATTCACTATAAAATGCGTAATAAGCCTAAAACTGAATAGCCCTACGCTGCGAAAGATCACTGTTGCTCTGAAGGTAAGAACGTGATACAATAGATAGCAATAGGGATGGCTCCAGAAACCGTCGAAACTCAATCGCCGCCGGGAAAGGATTTTCGATCTGAAGGGAGCGTTGCCAATGAAAATTTTTCAGACTTTCCTCACCTGTCTCATTTTCTTAATTGGGTTGGTTACGTTGAGCTATGCCGTTGACCTTAAAGGGGAAGTTATTCCTCTGCCCGCCGATGAGGGCATCCATTATACGCTCGCCGACGATGCGGAGGTGCGGGTTCGTATCTACGACCTGCACGGGGCACTGGTCCGTCAGTTGGACCTTGGACGGCAGGGTGCGGGAAGGTATCTCAACAGGCAAACCGCGGCATATTGGGATGGTAGAGATCAGTCAGGCACGTCAGTTACCAGTGGTGTGTATTTTTACACATTAAAGGCGGACGCCTTTTCAAAGACCGGACGCATGGTTATCCGGAAATAGTTACCCTTATCCGTGGGTGCAACATGCGAAATATCCTCCTCATCCGTCTCAGTTCACTCGGCGATATTGTTTTGACTTCGCCTGCCATCCGTGCGGTGCGGCAGCACTTCCCGGAAGCGCATATCTCAATGCTTGTGGGGAAGCAGTTTGCCGATCTGCTCACGGCAAATCCTCATCTGGACGAGGTCATTACGTTTGATCGAAAAGCGGGAAACAAGGATACGGGTCAGATGCGGCGGGTGATTCGCCTCCTGCGAGAACGGCGTTTTGATCTGGTCATTGATTTTCAGCGCAAATTTCGCACGAGCTTGCTGGGATATCTGAGCGGCGCGAAATGTCGTGTTGGATACCATCAGCCCAATGGGATGTTGTGTACCGTCCGGGTGCCAGACCGTAGCAACAGAGCGGTCCGTGCGGGTCGGATGTCGTCTGCGCCTGCCATCGATCGTTACTTTGCGCTGCTGCACCCAATCGGGGTGGAAGCAACCGATAAGACGTTGGAACTGTTTATTAAGGATGAGGACCGTGCCTTTTCACACGAAATTATGGCGACCAAGGGGATAGCAGCGGATCGACCAAAGGTTGGGCTGTTTCCGGGGGCGGCGTGGAAGCTGCGAGAGTGGATGCCTGATCGCTTTGCAGCTATAGGCGATCGCGCGGCGCAGCAATTTGACGCGCAGGTGCTACTTTTTGGGGGACCTCACGAGGGTGAACTGGTCCAACAGGTAGGGGATCTCATGACAACAGCGGCGATTCCGCTCGCTGGTACGCTCGGCCTCCGTCAGTTGGCTGCGTTGATTGAGCGGTGTGATCTATTCGTTACAAACGACACGGGACCGATGCATATCGCCGCAGCGATGCAGACACCGACGGTGGCGCTGTTCGGACCGGGCGACCATATCCGCTTTCAACCGCTCGATCCGATTCATACAACAATCCGCCATCATGTACCGTGCAATCCGTGCAAACAGTTTACGAACAAGTGCAAAAACAATATCTGTATGAAGTTAATCACCGTTGATGAGGTATGGGAGACGGTGCATCAGAATTTATCAAATCTATAGTAGATTTTAGAATTACTGATACACTTTCAACACACAACCAACCCCCTAAATCCCCCTTGTCAGGGGGACTTTGGAAACTTCGAGCGAGTCGGAGTTATTGGTAAATGTCTCCTTATTTCTCGTGTTTACTATAAGTAAAATTTCAACATACTGAGTAAGTCAAACAAGAAAGGGAAAAAAATGGCTAATCAATACAAAGACTTTCGAGTGTCCAACGATGCGATGGACGACCCCGAAGAACTTCAACGCCGGATTGAGGAGGAAGGCTACCTCTTCTTCAGGAAACTGCAAGATCCGGATAAACTATTAGACCTGCGGCGAGAGATGTTGACGGTCATCCAAGAAGGCGGTTGGCTCGTCCCCGGAACCGATCCGATGGATGGTATCGCAGATATTTCGCACCAATGTACCGAAGGGAATGCCGAGTACACAGATGTTTATCATGAGGTTTATAAGTTAGAAGCCTTTCACCGATCGGGTCATTGGCCAGAAGTTATCGACATGATGGAGAAGGTGATTGGCAAGCGGGTTTTGCCCCACCCACAGAAAATAGCCCGTCTATGGTTCCCGAAATATACGGAACATACCACACCAATACACCAAGATTTTGTGCATTTCCAAGGAAACTTTCAGACCTACACCTGCTGGGCACCTGTCGGTGATTGTCCAATCGAACTGGGTGGATTGGCGCTCATACCGGGCTCACACAAAGTTGGCAAGGTTCTCGATCATCACTTCTCGCTTGGTGCTGGCGCTCAACGTATCTATTCTGACGAGATAGAGGGCGAATGGCACACCACGGACTATGAAATCGGGGACTCCTTAATCTTTTTGGCGTTGACGATCCATCAGGCGTTACCCAATTTCACAGAGGACAGACTCCGCGTCTCACTGGATAACCGGTATCACGCGCTCGGCGATCCGATAGCGGAGCATATGCTGCAGCCGCACCTCAACAGTTCCAATGAGCTTCTTTGGGAAGATGTGTACAAGGGTTGGGAATCGGACGATCTGAAGTATTATTGGGAGGACTTGGACCACCCCATCGTTCCAAGAGATCTCAGTTTCGGCGAAAAGGTATTTGCGGAGGCGTTGGATCTTGCGAGGGAGGGCGATGCACACGCCATTTTGCACCTGAACCGCATCATCAGACGGGATCCGACAAGTGATGCTGCAAAGCAGGCGATGGAAGCGTTGCAGGACGGCAAATCGGCGGCAGATAGCGAGGCGGCTGCGGATTAATTGATAGGTTCATTGGTTCATCGGTTCATTTACAGGACTTACGCAAATTTAGCATGCGGCGTGTTTTTTTATTTTTAACCCCCTAAATCCCTCTTGTCAGGGGGACTTTGGAAAATCAGGGGGACTTATGAACGCGCTGCGTAAGTCCTAATTTATAGTGGATATTAGAATTAATGAGACACTCCAAACCGAACCGCATTGCCCCCAGGCCCGGTAGGTGCGGTTGCTAAACGCACCGCATCGGCGCAGTTGGAAACAGCGGCTACCATACATGAGGGGCGAAAGTGTCTATCTATTTTTAGAATTCACCATAATTGAGTGGGGGTCGCTTGTCTGCCCAAGGTGCGAGGGCTTCAAAGGCAGCAGACGCACGGAGCACGGTTACATCGTCACGCCACCGTCCGACGATCTGTAGCCCGACTGGCAATCCATTGTGGTCAAAGCCACAAGGCACGGAGGCTGCAGGCTGACCAGTGATATTAAACGGATAGGTAAACGCTGTCCAACTCAGATAGGTGGTCGGTTGACCGTCGATCTGTCCGGGATGATCATCGCCAGCCGGAAACGCTGTTACAGGCAGTGTGGGGGTTAGTACCAGGTCGTATTGCTCCATGAATTGACGCCACGCGTGGTAGTAATCGTTTCGTTGTGCGTAGGCGATGGCGACCTCAGCCCCTGAAAGCTGAAGCCCTTGCTCTATCACGCTCACCAAGCCCGGATCAACCTGATCTCGGACTGTATCTAAGTCGTGGAGATGCAAGCCGGCAAACGCGGACGCCCAGATGACATGAACAATGCTCTCCCACGGATCTTCGAGGTTGGGATGGGCCTCCTCAACGTGGCAGCCGAGTTCATCAAAACGCGCTGCGGCATTTGTAACGATTTCACGGACTTCCGGATCAACTAAGGCGTAACCCAGATCGGGCGACCACGCGACTCTTAAACCGGCGATGTCCCCTTCCAAAGCAGCTAAATAATCGGTCTCAGTGGGAATAGAGAGACGATCACGCGGATCTGCACCTGCCATGACGTTCAGCATGAGCGCTGCATCGGCGACTGTCCGCGTCATGGGGCCGAGGTGAGAGAACAACTCGACCGCACTGGCGGGATACTGTGGGATGAGCCCCCATGAGGGCTTGAGTCCGTAGACACCACAGAAACTGGTAGGGATACGAATCGAGCCGGCACCGTCGCTCCCTTGGGCAAGGGGTCCCAATCCTGCGGCAAGCGCTGCTGTCCCACCGCCGCTAGAACCGCCAGCAGTGCGACCGTGCTGCCATGGGTTATGGGTGGAGCCGATGATACGGTTAGTTGAATCCCCTTTCCACCCGAACTCAGGGAGATTGGTCTTGCCTATTATCACAGCGCCTGCTTCGTGAAACCGGTCCATGATCGGCGCATCAAAGTCCGACACCGAGTCTCTGTAACGCCAGGAACCGCGGGTTGTACGAAACCCTGTCATCGCCACAAGGTCTTTTATCGAAGTTGGGATACCCGCCAGTGGGGGCGGAAACTCATCAGTTTGGTAGGCTTGCTCGGCGATACGCGCCCCCTTGAGCGCGAGTTCTGGCGTTGTTGTGATGAAGGCGTTGAGGCTCGGATTCAGTTGATCCATGCGGCGGAGTACCGCTTCAGTTACCTCAACGGGTGACACCTCACCTTTCTGGTATAGTTCCCGCAGTTGCAGGGCTGACAAATAGCAGAGATCGGTTTCTGTCATGTCTGGACTCTCTTCGTCGAAATGGGTATAAACGTGAAACGTAAAACGTGAAAACAATTTGTTCATTGGTTCATCAGTGAACCCAATCGGTTTCTGTTGCACGGTTTCTTAACATGAGACAAAAAAATGATACAAACAATTAGAAAACAAGTCAACGGAAAAATGTAAGGAGATTAAGATGGCTCAGTTGAAATATTCAGTAATCGTTGACACATTGGCGAGTTTTGGCTTAGACATTTGGGATCAACCGCGTGAGGTATTGGAATTGATAAAGAACGCTGGCTATGATGGCATAGACCTCACCGCAGAGCCTGACCGAATTGAGATAGGTCGGTATCGGGAAATTGCTGAGACAGCGAGATCGATGGGATTGGAGATTGCGGCGCTGCTTGGGGCGTGGGCGACTTGGCACGCAGGAGAGGCGCGGGATTTGGCATCTACCGACGATGCGGCTCGGCGTTATGCTATCGGTTATGCACAAAAGTGTACTGATTTAGCGGTGGACCTGAATGTATCCGTCTATGAGATCTGCTGCTGTCCAGCTGAACCGAAGTACCCTGCCCACGACGTTCCCCTACCAACGGTGAGACAAAATTTCGTCCAGTCCGCACGAGAGATAAGCCGTTACGCTGGCGAGCGTGGTGTGCGGGTGGCGATGGAACCGGTGAACCGGTTTGAAGGCTACGCGGGGTTCATGAACAGTGTTGTTGACGCTGTAGGTGTAGCTGATGAGATTGGTGAGGATAACTTGGGGGTGATGGTGGACTTTTTCCACGCTAATATTGAGGACGTCTCCGTCGCCGACGCTATACGGCGGGCAGAGCACCGACTGATGTTGATTCATCTCGCGGACAGTAACCGTCAAATGCCGGGGATGGGGCATATAGATTTTACGGGCGTGATTAGAGAGCTTGACGAAATTGGATTTGAGGGTTATCTCTCTTTGGATTGCCTGCCTGCAAGACCTGACCCTACGACCTATTTAGGGCATTCCATCGATTACATGAAAAAACTGGAGGAAGCGGTTGCGCTGGAGAAGCAGCTGTCTGAGATGAGTTAAATCGATCTGTTGAAGGTATTCACCTCAAAATGGAGATAGGTTAATTCATTCATACATATGTTGACCCGCTAGGATTTTGGGTCTGTAGGGATTCGACATTGCTATACACATTGCGCTCCTCCCCGATAAATCGGGATTCAAAACTGGAGCGAAAGGTAGAGTACTTCGGTTTTAACAGAAAACCGATAGATTTTCAATAACTAGTTGATGTTGTTAATTCGGCAAACGCTATAATTATCGGGCAATCTGACAGATGTAGCGCGAACTGTTAGTTTGCGGACTGGGATCACAATCTAACAGATTGTGCTACAAAAGAATACCTTTATGAAAGTAAGTTTTTGAAAAAGCAACTCTCCGATGAAAAACTGAGTTGGGTTTCACTTTATCTGTCTATAAACAGGTCTTGTTGAACGACCAAGCCTCTATTGGATTTGATAGGAATTCACGTTTAACCGTTCAACCCAACCTACTGCCTGTCATATGTCAACGGAACCTAGCGATATTGGTCATATTAGGCGAATGGCTTCGTCCATTCGCTTTTTTTATTTTTGACTTCGCAAAAAATGGGCAAAAAAGTGCCAAAAAAATCTCAGAACTGCATCTTGATAGAGTGTAGGGGAGGAACAACGAGTTATGGCTGAGGACAATACACTCATCTACCGGGCCCAAACTGGGGATGAAGAGGCATTTGCTAACCTGATGCGGGAGTACTACGCCTATGTTTATGCAATCGTAGGCGAGATCGTGGATAATGTCCATGACACCGAAGAGGTAGTGCAAGACGCCTTTCTCAACGCCTATCAAGGATTAGGGCAGCTTGAGGATGCGACTAAATTCAAGAGTTGGTTGGCTGAGATTACGCGGAATTGCGCGCGACAGTGGCTCCGAAAACAGCGGGATGACACCGTATCCATTGACGAAGTAAGCGAACAAGTACTTCAAACACGAGACGCACCTGATGAGCGATTGATGCATCTGGAACAGAGGGAACTGATTCGCCGCGCAATGGAGACGCTTTCACCAAAAGATAGGGAGATTGCCCGTGCTTTCTATCTGGAGGGCGCAAGCTACGACGAATTGACAAACACGCATGGACTGTCATACAGCGCAATTGCGTCTCGGCTATCACGCGCCAAGCGACAACTTGCCAAACGGTTGCAAGACCTTCTCACCGGCATCTTCGTTTCTCCCACAATGACACTAAAAAAGATATACTCAGGAGGGCTAACTGCCATGAAAGTTGGAACGGTGCCTAAGATAACGGTTGGTGTAGCTGTGCTGATTGCGCTCATTTTTATCGGTGTTGTCGGTATCCACCAGATGCGTGCGCCCATAGTCGAGGAGCGGGTGTACTTATCGCCGTGGGAGGATGGCACTCCACGTCCACGAAACAACTCCGAAGGATTAGCAGCACAAACTGATTCCGCTCAAAATACAGAAAACAGGGACAATTCGTCGCAGATTGCCGTGGCAGACTCTGGAGAAGGAATAGAGTCGGTTGACAATTCCTTGAGTCAACCTGACGAAGCAGATATAGCACAATTCATGATGGAGGCAGAATTCGAGCCAGAAGCGGACCAGGGTTTTTCCACCGACACCTCTATGTTATTGGACGACGAGGGTCGGTCTGCCGAAGATGTAATGAATGCCTATCTAGAGGCGTATAAGAATCTCGACCTTAAGACAGCGCTCCCACTCTTGACAGGAGCTGCCAAAGAAGAAGCGGAAAGTAGCCTCCCTGCCTTAGAAGATGCAAAGATAGAAATCGCTGAAGCAGGGTCGGAAGCCAAGCAGTTTACTGAGGAAATATTGAGCCGAACAATTGGTAGGGCAGAAATTGTGAGCAGCGAATATGTCGGCGATGAATGGCACTTCCGATTGAGAGAACCGGAACTACAGTTCAGAGACCTGATAGAAATGGTGATGCAGAATTTACCGGAAGAACACCGAGCGGCAGCGTTAGCGGAAACTCCGGGGGCAGAAATGGAGAACACATCGACATCATCAGATATACTCATTAAGATGCGAAAAGAGGATGGGGCTTGGCGAATTTATGAATCTGGCAATGCAAACTAACTTCCACCTTAATCCACCATTATCTATCAAAATCCTGATTTATCGAACCTATAATATGGTGAACTTTAGAATTACTTGGACACTCTGTACCGGCGAGGTTGCCTAACCGCACCGCATAGGCGCAGTTACAAACAGCGCCTACCAAACATCGGAAGCGAAAATGTCTACATATTTTGATAATTCACTATATATATGGGTGCTAGGGCGTGTTGACATTTCATCGTAGCCAGATAACAGAGACGCATACATCGGTTCACTGACGAAGAAAAGAAACCGAGTTTTGAAAAAAAACTCGGTTTCTAGCAGCTTTTCCATTGGTTTAGTGTTGCTCACAGTGTACTATAGACATGCCGCCTCGCTGGGGCTAAATGATAGGAGATAAAGATGAAGTTCCAACAAATCGGTGCACTTTGCTGTTGTATTTTGGTACTCTCTGGCTGTGCTTCAACAACCTCTTACGATTTTTTTACAACCCGGTATTCCATTGATACCGATGAGTTTGATCGAGGTTACCAAGCGGGGGTCGCCTTTGCAAAAACAGAGGGACCTTTTAGCTCCTCACCAAAGGATGTACCCTCTGCGATGCAAAAGATAATCGAAACCGAGTCGGATTCTTACCAAAAAGGGTTCTTGGCGGGCTATCGCGATCGAAAGGTTAGGAATGAGCGGTCGTTTGGCATTGCTTTCTGGGGTTCATTCACAATTATTATGACCGGTGTCATTGTAGCTGACATGCTATTAGGTGAAGAATAGAGTTCAGGACTTACGCAAATTCAGTACGCGGCGCGAGTTTTTTAACCCCCCTAGCCCCCCTTATCAGGGGAGAAACCCTTGTCAGGGGGACTTATGAACCAACTGCGTTAGTTCTAAGAGTTTAAGCCCTAGGAAACTTTATCCCCTCCCAGTCCTCATAAGCGGTGTGATGGTGTTCTAGTTCGGTAGGGTTTGGGGTTTGCCGGTGCGGGCTGCTTCATCTAAGGCGTTGCATATGGACACGGCACGCACACCGTCGCGGGGGTTGCAGAGGGTGTCACCGTCCGTCTGAATCGCTTCCAGTAGATTCACCATCATTGACGCTTGCGCGACCTCTTCTTCCGGTAATTCGCGGGTGTCAAGATAATCAATTTCGCAGGCACCAAAGTCAACGCGTGTCATGTGAGCGGAAAAGACCGCGCTACGTTCTCCGTCCCACATCTGATGGAACCACTTGGACACGAAGGGGTTCATCCCTTGATCGGTGCTAATCACTGTGGAGAGTCCGCCGCTCTTCCAGAGAATTGTTCCCACCAATCCGTCGGGGTAGCCGGCGGTGCCTTTGTTTTGTCCGAAGATGCGTCCTTCGGCATAGATTCGATCCGGCTCGCTGTCCATCAGGTATGTGAGCAGATCAATGGTATGGATTGCGGTGCTGATCAGCAAGCCGCCGCCGTCGTCCGCATGCCAAACCCACGTGCTACCACTCGCCCCGGAATCGTTCATCGCTAACTGACCGTGGCTCATACGCGGTTGGGATAGCAGTTCCCGCGCCTTCTGCGCTGTGGGTGCGATTCGGAACTTGCAGTTGATTACGAGCTTGACCCCAGTCCGCTCTACCATCTCAGCCACTTCGACAGCTTGGGCGCGGGTCACGCACATCGGTTTTTCCAAGAGGATATGTTTGCCGGCTTGCGCCGCAGCAAGTGCGAGCGGATAGTGTGCATCGTGGTGGGTAGCGATTACTATCTATCAGATCAATGGAATCGTCGCGCATGATGCGGTCTGCGTCGGTTGTGGCATAGGAGCCGCCAAATTCTGCCAGTGCCTCTGCGGCTTTTCCCTCAATCTCGTCGCAATAACCGACCAATTCGATTCCCAGACTTTTTGCTTTCGCCATATGACCGCGTCCCATACCACCACAACCAATAACAGCTGCCTTGAATCCGGATCCAATTAGGGTCATTTTGATCCTCCGTAAATCGCAAGACTTATATATGGTAGATTTTAGAATTAATTAGACACTGCCAATCGGCGCAGTTGGAAACAGCGCCTACCAAACACGGGGAGCGAAAGTGTCTATTTATTTTTATGGTTCACTATAAAAAGAAAAGACATAAGGATAAATAGAAACCGAGTTTTCAAAAAAAACTCGGTTTCTATTCCACAGGCTTATTGAATCGTGACGCCGACCTCTTTAGCCACGGATCGAATATGTTCGGCACCGAGCGCGTATTCGTCGGCAGATGGAAGGTGTTCAAGCATTAACGGCACATCCGGATCGAGGCGATCCAGTTCGCGTAGATACGTTGCGTAGTCAAGCCCACCAAGACCGGGACGGGTCTCATCGAGGTGAAGGGTTAGATTATCGGCGATTATGATGTCCTTCGCGTGGCAGCTTTTCATATAGGGACCGAGTTTAGCAAAACAGTCGCGGATGAGATCTCCGCTATGATAGTAGCGTTCAAGACTGTTGATGATGTTAACCGGGTCGAGATGGACGGCACACTGTTTTCGGTCAATGGCTTTGATTAGACGTAGGTAGCTATCGGGTCCTACGGGATAAGCCCAGGGCATGGTTTCGAGTGTGTAGAATGTCCGCGCGGGTTTCACAGCATCGATAATTGAGCGAACGCTCTCGACAATCAGATTGAAGGTGTCCTCAGTCAGATTGTCAGGGTGTGGTCCATCCCACTTGGGTCCGCGTGAACCGGAGATGTTGACACAGCAGTTTGCACCGACCCGATCCGCAAGCGCAAGTTGGGTCCGACATTTTTCGAGGGCAGCCTCGCGTTCCGTATCGTCAATACTGATTGGATTGCTCCATGCACCGACTTCCGCAATGACGATGTCCGCTCTTTTTGCGGCTTCAATGTAGGCATCAATGGTCCTCTCATCGCTGTCTGCGTCGACAGGGCAGAAGGCAGCACTGTATCCGTGATTCTTGACCGCTTTTGCCCAGCTATCGGGATCGGAATTTTCACCAAATATTGGTCCGCCAAGTCGCATTATTACCTCCTCGTATCTTCATTAAAACGTCTTTAATCTACCCATTTTCTGCTTGACATGCCTTGTGTTTTTCAACCACAATAGCCTTTGTGAGAATTCCGTTTATTCCAACGCAAATTCACAGATTCATCGAACCAATGCCTCCTACACATTGCGCTCCTCATGAAGTTTCAGAAAATAATTCGGTAATTCTATATTTCCCCCAGGCCCGGTAGGTGCGTGGGTTGAAACGGCGCAGTTAGAAACAGCGCCTACCAAACGGGAGCCCGGTAGGTGCGGTTAGAAACCGCACCGGGCATCGCTCGGAGATTACCCAATTAATAAAGTAATCTTCATCTGGAGCGCAAGATCCTATAGACATGTCGCTCCTCTGGAGCGGAAATGGATATAGACTTGTGCAAGGAACGCAGATTTGCGTTCCCTACGAAACTCTCTCTGAATCAAGGTAGTGGATTGCGTTATTCTACTGTTTTTCCTCTCTCATGTCTACTTTTTTAGGGGTATGATTGAAAAATGCGTCTTGAAAAATTCCTTTCTGAATCCGGCATCGCTTCTCGACGGGACGCGAAGAGATACATTTCTGACGGACGGGTTTCTGTCAATGGTGAGCGGGTATTGATCCCCGGCACCCACATTGCCCCCCAGCGGGATGAGATTATATTTGATGGGGAACCGATACGCGGGAAACCGAAGCAAATTTACTTGATGCTCAATAAACCGGCGGGGTATGTGACAACGGTGCGCGATGAACGTGGGCGTCCAACGGTTATGGCGTTGGTAAGTGATATATCCGAACGCATCTACCCGGTCGGGCGGTTGGATCTTGACACTGAGGGACTGCTGCTAATGACGAATGATGGGGATTTCGCACATAGGATCCTTCATCCGAGCCATGAGATTCAGAAAACTTACATTGCGTGGGTAGAGGGACACCCGGATCGACAGGCGATTCAGGAATTACAAGAAGGGATCGAAATTGAAGACGGGATAACTGCTTCGGCGCGAGTCAACCACGTTGAACGGAGAGAGGAACAGTCACAGTTTAAGGTTGTTATCCACGAAGGAAGAAAACGGCAGATTCGGCGTATGTTTCACGCGATTGGCCATGAGGTAATACACCTCAAACGGGTAAAGATCGGATCGCTTTCGCTTGGACAGCTGCCGATTGGGAAATATCGCTTCTTAACGCGGGGCGAGATCGAATCTCTTGGTCGTGAGGCTTAGAGGGGCCGACACTCTGAGGATTTGCTGGAATGAAAAGCACTTCCCGGGCGGGGGAACCCCGCCCCTACGGGAACACAGACGGGTATGCGAATAGTAAATTGCTTTTCCTACTGATCATCTTGTTCTAGCATTTCATGTATCATATCTTCCTCGCCGAGGCATAAGAGGTAATCCTTCAATCCAATATACAGTTTCCCATTGGCAATAGCCGGTGAGGAGTAGATCGGTCCGCCGCCGGTGATTCTGTCTGTATCAACTTGCCACACCACGTTACCATTGCTGATATCGATCCTGTAGATTACGCCGTTATCTGCACCGGCATAAACTGCACTCTCCGTAACTGCCGGTGAGGACACAACTGGAGATCCGATACGCGATTTCCAACGCAGCGTCCCGTTTGTGGCGTTGAGCGCATAGATATTCCCATCCCGTGACCCAAAATAGACAAATCCGTTACGATAGGCGACCGCTGTTAGGACAGAATCTTCGGCTTCATATTTCCAGATCTGCTCCCCTGTTTCGGCATTATGTGCAGTTACCCGTCCCTGTGGCACTGCAGCACTCTCGATAAAGTTACCGTTACCAAGGCCGAAAAAAACCGTATCGCCATCAGCACTCGGACTTCCCCAGACGGGGTAATCCACGCGCTTTGACCAAACCTCTTCGCCACTATTCGCATCAACAGCGTAGATACGATACTCACCATAACCGGTGCCGAAATAAACTTTTCCCTTCCAGACTACTGGTGATATATCTACATGAACAGATGGATAGTGCCAAATCTCCTTCCCTTCAAGCGCGTCAAGGCAGTAGACACCATCGCCCCCAGCACCGAAATAGACTTTTCCTTGGCTGACGAAGGGGGTTGATTCGACATGACTCGCTGTTTTGAACTTCCAGATTAAGTGCCCATTATTAGCATCAAGACAGTAGAGATGGCAATCTGCGTCTTGGTGAAATCCCTCGCCGACATAAACACGCCCTCCGACAACTGTTGGCGAAGAGAAGATCTGAACCGGTCCTTCAAGTCTCCAGAAATCCCGCCCATTATATGTGTTTAGACAGTAAACTGCGCCGCCGCTTGAAAAGAACGAGCCTCGTGCAGCAGAAACATAGACAAGGGGCCCAACCACTGCTGGCGAAGAGACAAAATCGACGACAACGTCGCCCTCCCCTTTGAATAACCATGAGACCGCGGGGTTTGTTGGTCCGGGAAGGTTATCGAGCACTCCGGTTCGTGTAACGCCTCCTCGAAAGGCATGCCAGGGCCGTTGCGGAGGCTGGTTCTCAAGCGGAACACCGCCCTGTATTGTGGCATACTGAAGCCCGCTATAAATAACCCAAACTCCTCCACCGAGAAGGACTAGCAGAAGTATCAGGGTGATTGTTTTGAGGAGAACAGATTCGCGGATGCGGTAGAACAATCCCTTTAGCCAATCACGGGCAAACACGAATACCGTCAACAAAGCGACACCGATAATCGCCAAGAGCTGAGGAACAATACTGAGCAGAGCGGAAAGGGGACCTAACAGTTGGGGGATAACCGCATGGGCTGTCCCAGCTGAACTAAAGGCTAGGCATAAAAGTATCAACGCGAAAACTGAGGGATTTGCTTTTTGTTGGTTCATTGGTTCATTAGTTCATTAAAATGTAGCGCAAACTGTTAGTTTGCGGATTGGGGTCACAATCTAACAGATTGTGGTACAAAAGACCATTCTTATGAAATAAGTTTCTGAAACGAAGTCCACGCTACGATTTGTCATCCAACCATTTAACGGCAAAATGGATTAGGTTCTCTAGTATTTGGTAATTGATGAAAACATTAGCGCTTGTTTCGTTTTGGAGACTCGTGATGAGATACATCCCTTCGCCGTATTCCAAGGTTGCAAAGGCAAGCTCTTTCCCATCATTTGTGGTCGCAAGGATTGTGTATTTATCGCTCCATTTCGTCCAAGCGTCGTCAAGGAAGACCTCGCCGAACTGGATTTCGTTCGGTTCGCTAAATAGCGTACCCGCTGCCCGTGTTGGCTCAAAATCGCTACGCCCCGTCCGTTCCACTCCCTTCATCGGTTCCGGGATCCATCCCGTCCGACATGGTCGATCATCATCACTGTCTTGTCCCGAAACGATAACGACACCACCATCTTTCACAAACGCTTTAATCTTTTTCTCCCGCTCTTTGTTTAAGCGATATCTCCCTTCGCAGATTTCCCCTTGCCCCAACCAGAGAATGTCTGCGTGCTTGAGGGTTGGCAGGTTGCGATCTTTCGTTCTCTGATAGACTATCTGGTGTTCCGCAATCGGATTGAAGGCAGAAAGGGTGCGAAACTCAACATTGTAACGATTGCCGGAGAGGACAAGCATACGCATCGCCCCGGCGGGTGCTTCGGCGAGGGATTCTACCTTTGAGGTTTTTACATTTTCGGGCTTGGCTCTGCCAGCCAGCGTATCCCGCACGAGTTTCTGAAAGTCGGGCGTTGAACCTTTGTAGGTCCGGTGCATATAGATCTCAATATGGGTAAAATTCCACCAAACACGGTTTTTATCCGATCTATCTTGGGCAAAGGTTTGGAACCATGTGCCATCGACATGTCCAAGACTGGGGATTCGCCGCCCTTCCCTCTTATAGAAGATAATGATTGGCTTCCCGTCTTTGAATTTTTTGATCATCTTTTGCGGGAAGTTGCCCTGTCCGGTGGATAGATTAATTTTAATTTCCTCAAACTTGCTCTGTCCCTTGAGGTTTTCCTCGACTTTCACTTTGGCGGTCATACGTTTCTGATTGACCGAGGTAACCGTTCCAAAGATGATGTTGCTGCATTCAGCCAAGACCTCTTGAAGGGTATAATGTCTTGCGATAAAGGCTTGGGTTTCAGAAACGGTGAACAGGAATTGCAAAGTCAGCAGCAGAATACAAGAGAGCAGTAACAGCCTCGTTCTCATAGGTGATAAACTCCTTAAGAGCGTGAAACGTGATGCGTAAAACGCGAAAACTATGGTAGATTTTAGAATTACTTAGACACTCCCAATGCAGAGCGAACCCCCTAAATCCCCAACCTCTCTGATAAGAGGGGAAAGACAAGAGGAGAAACTCTCCTAACCCCCTTATCAGGGGGCTTTCCTTGTCAGGGGAGTTACAGCGGGACTTTGGAGACTCCGCGGAGTTACGGCACACGGAGTGTGCCTACTACTTTTAATGTTTATTTATTTTTAGGATCTACTATCAATCAGTTGGCGTTTAAGAGTTCCAGAACATGGGGGTGTAGATTTGGGGTTGCAGCCACACATGAATCCCCTTGCACGACATCGCTGCCATCCCACGCGGTGACAACGCCACCCGCGCCGCGAACGACTGGAATGACTGGAAGGACATCCCATGGATTCACGATAGGGTCGAGCATGATGTCAGCCCCTCCGGAGGCAAGTAACAGATAACCGTAACAGTCGCCCCATGTGCGGAACATTTTCGCACCGTGAAGTAGATTATCAAATCCCGCTCGATTTTGGTATTTACCGATACTCAGAATATCTGTTGTCAGCAGGATTGCTTCAGAAAGGGTGTCGGTCTCCGGAACGTGTACCGGATGTTCGTTGATGGTTGTTTGCTCATTATCACCGATGCACAATTGTTCTAAGATGGGTTGATTGATTGCGCCCAAGACAGGTTGTCCCTCATGCAGGAGACAGATAAGCGTTCCGAAAAGTGGGCAGCCACTTGTAAATGATTTTGTGCCGTCTATTGGATCAAGTACCCAGACAAACTCGGCATTCTCACTTTCGTTCCCGAACTCCTCTCCGATGATCCCGTGGTTTGGGAATTCCTTGCGGATTAGATGTCGCATAACCTCCTCAGCCCCACGATCCGCTGCGGTGACGGGTGTTTCGTCCTCTTTCAGTTCAACTTCAAGGTCGAAAGCGGCGAAATAAGGTTTTATGACTTCGGCACTTTCCATCGCAAGTTGACGAACAAATGTTATAAATTCTTCCCGCACTACTGTTCCTTTCTGTTGCTGAATTGTCTCTCAATACTTAATACCGAAAGCGGTGTACTGTCCGCTATGTGGACGCGCTTCGACTTTGAGGTCTTCGACTTTGGAGGCAGGGGGTCCCTTCCACAGGATTTTCACAAATTCATCCAGCGTCGCTTTATCCCCCTCGGCGACGACCTCAACCTTACCGTTGGGCAAGTTTTTCGCATAGCCGTGAACGCCAAGTTTTGTAGCGTTTTGTTTGGTGAAATAACGGAACCCAACCCCTTGGACCTTTCCGCTGATTAGGATATAGCGTTGCATCTTCTGATTCACCTCGATTGTAACTTTGACCGATGTGCCGAGCGGTGGGAGTATCTCTGCGTTCTTCTTGTAGGGACTCTCTTCGGAAGGGATCGGACTTTGAAACAGGGCGCTGCCGTCGATATAGTTCAGGGCGATGATGTCGTTTCCGACAAATGCTTGGGGGATCATGGCATCTTCGTCCTCGCTGTCAAGATCGGGAATCTCGCGAGAGCCGGAAAAGATCCATTCGATATGCTGCATCGGTTTTTGGGTCTGTGTGTTGCAGAGGAGGTCTTCGCCACGCACCCTTTTGGTTTCGCCGTCTGTCTCCCATTCGACGAATACAAGGACACCGGTCCCCGTCGCGCCAATCATCTCGTCTTTCTCTTCGTCGTACATAGGTGGCGTGCCCCTTGCGGCGCCGAGTTTGAGCATTGCATCGTGGATTTCTTTTGTGGAGCTATTGACGACGATAATACTTTCGTATTCTTTTCCTCCGGGTCCGCAGATCAGGTATTCCACAGCTCCCTTTAGATGCTCGTCATAGGTGCCGAGGGCTTTGGAGATTTCCCCGGTTAGTACAAGCTGCCCCTCATCCTCCAGAATTTGGAGGGCTTCCTCCGCCCCAATTGCATCGGGATTCAAAGCAACTTGACTGATGGCGATCCAGACGAAACTTAGGACGATGAGACAGGAAATGTGTCGACACTTGCGTAGCATTCGTTTTCCTCCTTGCTGATATGTGAATATTATAACAGATTATGATAAATAAATATTATGTATAAGTTAAGATTCTGTGAATTTTTGAGAAATGAATTAATCGAATTTAGGGGCATTTAACTCCCCCGTAGGAGGGATCTCTGAATCCCGACACCTCACTCGATTTGGATATTTCGTTGACCTTCCTTTTAAATTGTGCCATTATAGAAGCAGGTCGCATCACTGAAAAGGACGGTTTATTATGGAGTTTTCAGGTGCCAAGATTGTGGCTATCGTTGTGGTCATCCTAAATGTTCTTATGTATTTCTCCCGTGGAGTGTTTTCACGTAAAAATAAATGAATCCATTTGCTGATAGCCGGGAAAGCAGACTATAACTGGATCTAAATTCCCAGTTTCTTTCTGGGAGTAGAATTATATTGTAAATCTATCTAAAAGTTTACACTCTCAGTTAGTTTTGTCATTTTAACTTTGTCATTTTAACATTGGAACGCAGATTTCGCCGATCCTCTTTTAACGCCAAATCGCAGTTTAAAGAAACCAAGTTTTGAAGAAAAAACTCGGTTTCTACTTACGCCCCACGTTCTGCGTCTCTCACTTTCTCTTCCCTCCTATTTGACGATAACCATTCGACGGGTTTGGGTGTAGGTGTCGGTGTTTAGGGTATAGAAATAGACGCCGCTGCTGACAGACTCCCCCTTTTCATTCCGACCGTCCCAGTAGACCGCCCGCCCACGGGTGAGGTAGTATCCGACCGGTTTGTGTCCGACTTCGATTGTTCGCACCAAATGTCCACGGATGTCGTAGATTTTGACAGTGACGGTTGATACTTCCGATAGCTGATACGGTATCCATGTATCCGGATTGAACGGGTTGGGATAGTTGGGTAGAAGTTTGGTCTCTTGAACTTTCTGGTCTGCGATGGATAGGTAATGTCGGAGGAGTTCGATGGCGATTTGAACGCCGTGTAACTTGTTTGGCATTGCTTCCAGTTCGGTCACAGCGCGCTGTGCCGCGATGACCTCTTTGGCGGTGGACGGGATAGATTCGATGAAAGCCAACTGAGCAGGTGCGGCGGTGTTTTGACTCAAATGCTCCGCGACAAAGACGAGATCCAAGAGATTGACTACACCATCTTTGTTGATATCCGCCAGTGGGTTGCTAGGCGGTTGTTCCTCGAAATGCTGTGCGACAAGGATGAGGTCAAGGACATTAATTCGTCCATCGAGGTTGGCGTCGGGGTTGGGTGCAGCGGTGATGTGGAGGTCCGCCCAATGCGCCCAGTCACAATTTGCGCCTGCACTGCCTTCTTGAGCAGGATCTGTTACCAATTCTAGCAGCACAGGTTGACCGGCAAACGCCGAGAGGGAGATGATGCCGTCCGTCCAATCAAATGTATCCTTGAAGATTTCCACGTGAGTTTGACCGTTGAGGCGAACTTGAAATAGAACCCCTTTGCTGCACCCTTCCTGTAAGCCCATCGAGAAGGAGAAAGTAAGCGGTTGTTTTGGAAGGTAGAGGGGAAACTGGAGAATAGTTTGTCCATTTGTAGATGGGGAGGCGAAGATAGTCTCTTTGTAGATACCATCAATAGTTGCAGACCTGCGACTGCCTGAGCCCCAAGCATCTCCGAGTCGGAAGATACCTTCAAATTGGAGTCCTGCGGTGAATTGCGCGTCTATCAGATTGTAGGGAGGGTTCACTTGTTGAGGTGGAGTGAGGAAGGCAATAAATGGTTTAGATCTGTCGGTGTCAAGGGTGTAGTTTCCTTGCCCAAGACTCTGAAGGGGATTGGGATAGCTATCTATTGGTTCGGTAGGAAGGAAGCAGCCAATGGTAGTGAGCGAGTGGTCAGGCGCGGAGATGATTTTGGGTTCGCCCCACACCGCCCAATCCCAACTCGCATTGCCATTGGGTCCTGGGCTCGTCGTAAAGCGGAGTTTGACGAGCTTGCCCCGATAGGCTGAGAGATCGAGAGTAACGGGCTGCCATTTTTGTTGGTTGTAGTGTTGACGAAAGATCTCATCATCTTGGACAGAAACAGTGAAGGTAACGCCATCGGAGTTTTCGGAACCTTCCCACAAACCGATATAAAATTCGAGACGAATATCGGGGCTATTTGGCAGCGTGAGTGTAAATTCCCCGAATGTATCGCCGCTGCCACCCTGATAAAAGGGATGTGCATGAATCGCAGGTTTGGTGACACCAGAGAGCGTGCTTTGTGAGTGTCTGAAGGTCCCTCCTCGTTGTAGAAGCAATTCTGTACCATCGACAACAATTCCGGTCCTTGCCTGATGGAGTTCTGATAGTAGATCTACTTCGAGTGAAACATTGGTTTTTTCAAGTCGAAAGAGGGCGGCGTTTTCGGTGACACGGGTTTCCGTGACGGAGACGCCCGGTGGCAAGGAATTAATGTGCACTTGGAAGAGATTACGGGGTATATCACTGAGGAGGTAGGACTTGTTTGGGTCTAAACCGAGTAGTGTGGTTTCATTGTAGGCACGCCAGTGGGGGAGCCCCCGCTGGGTTTGGGCTTGTGTAACACCAAATACTCTTTCGTATCCGGCATCATTGGGCAGTATGAGGGTGGAGCCCTCGGAAGTGCACTGATACGTTACGGTTTCGCTATCTTGGGTAACGTATTGAAAGAGAGTATCAGGCCCCCAGTCAGATTCAAAGTCAGGAATCAAACCAAGTTCTTGCCACTGACGGGCGATTGAGAGGATCTGCTGGGTGGCGTTTCCATTCAGTTCTCTCAAGCCCCAAATCCGAACGGTTGGCAATATGCCCCAGCTTTCGTAGGAATCCAGAAATGTTTGATAGTCCAAGGGGTCACTTTCCAAAGAGGGGAGTCCAAGATAACCGTAGGGTCGAGTGTAAGGAGAAAATAGAAACGCGCTGATGGGATGGGGTGTTAATTCCGGTGGAAGTTTCCAACGTTGGGCGAAACTCTCACGGAAAAAAGTAACTTCGTGGAGGTGTTCGCCGCTGAATACAACGCCGGGCATCGCCTCCGCCAACTCCAGGTGCATCAGCACATTGCCTTGGGCGGAATTTAGTTCTTCGATTAAGCCGTTTGCGTCATTCACGACAGCGTGGCTGATGTCAAGGTGGAAGGCATCTACCTTGTATTTCTCCCATATCTCCTTGAGTTGTTGAACAAAGAGGCTCCTGAATTTAGAACTGGCATTATTTATCCAGGCATGACGACTCGGGGAATCTGTTTTATTCCACTCCCAGCCGATGAGTTCTCTATTCCATGGAGATCGGAATTGAAAAGCCTGAAATTCGGGGTAGAGCGGGTGATAGGGAGAAATACCTACAAGGTTAGCATGTGGCATGACACGAAATCCATGTCCATGAGCGGCTTTAATGAAGTCTCCAAAGCCGTCCCTTGGTGTATAATCAGGGTAATTGACATCGTATCCATCTCTGCGCCAACCGACCAGATAGAGTAAGGTTTTGGTGGGATCAACCTGTTCTGCGAGCCGATCCAGCGTCTTGGGGTCATAACTGGCTTGGATGACTATTAAGCCAATGTCACTCACCCACGTAGGCATGTCTGATAGCCGCCACGGGTTGAAGGTTCGTTCCATCCAGTCACGGTAGATTCGAGCGGGAACACGCCAATCGCCTGCGTAGGTGTTCAATCGCCATACCACAGACTTCGCAGTAGTGAGGGTGTCCCAGGGGGCCTGGTTGTGGGTTTGGAAGTTGAGTGCGAGGCTCTCACTATTTTTTTGATAACTAAACTCTTTGGACTGGAAGGTTTCATCTGCCCCACGGACGCAGAAACCACCATGTTCTCCTTGGATAATGGCGAGCTGTGCCTCCCAGAGGGCAGGGTATCGGTAGTTGTTCCTTGCGTTGAATGGAGTGGAAGCACTGATGACTTGTCCACCGTGGGCGGGAAGAATGAGTTCCAGATTTCGGATATTCAGATTGCTACAACCCCACTGGAAACCGTAGACACCTGCGGTGTCGGAGGTTCCCCTTCCTCCAATGAGCAGATCACCGGTGTGTGTCTCTACTTCGATCGTGAGGGTGATTTCGCTTCCGCCTTGACGGAATAGGATTTCGGCGGTATGTGGGGTTATTTTTCTCGCTTCCGTCAACTTGGAGTCGCGTGTATAAATATGTCCGTTTCTTCGTCTTAATATGCCGGTTTGTGCCCACCCCCCTATTGGGAGCGTGTAGGTTTCGGCAGTTATTTTATTATGGAGATGGGTGATGACACCTCGGTCAAATTGTACTTCGTAGGCATCTGTTTCGACGTGGACAGTTTCACCGTCGATGGTAATCTCGGCAAAAGTCATTTCAAAATAACACAGGCCGAAAACCCCGATCAATATTACTATGATCAAAGTACGCATTGTGTTTCCTTATTTCAACCCAAGTTTTCCACATACATTGCGCTCCTCTGGAGCGCGGGAGTAGGACGTATCGCGATTCTATAGACATGTCGCTCCTCTGGAGCGAGAGTTTGTTCTAAAAGTAAATGGAACGGAGATCTCCATTCCCTACGAATCATGCTTGCTTCTATGGCACGGTGGGGCTCGTAGGGAACAACGATCGTTGTTCCCTACATTGGCTGCCGTTCAACAGCGCAGATTGCTCTCCTCACATCAATCCAGCCAACCCATGTGCTACCTTGTTGATTGCCGCCGCGATGTCGTGAATGTCGTCTTCGCTCATGTGCTCGTGGATGCCACGGACGGCGACCGATCCCAAGCCTTCGACTGCGCCGGGCACTAGTTCGGGACCGTAATGGTATTCACGACTGACATAGGGGCTGTTAAACGGGAATTGGCTATCGCCGTAGGTGCGTCCTTTTGTCAGGAAGTCACCACGCATATAGATTGGATCTTGGATGTAGTGGGCAGCCATTGAGACACCTTCGGCGGAGGCAGCTTTACAAAATTCGTCGGGATCGTGTCCGGTGACGTGGAAGATATAGTTCCACCAAGAGACCTCGCGGTCGTCTGGCAGGGGGACAGCCTTAACGCCGGGGGCATCGGCAATCAGTTCGGTGAGTAACTTTCCAAGCACAACCCGTCGCTCGACGACTTCCCGCAGTTTTTCGAGTTGCGCTAAACCGACGGCGCCCTGCATCTCTGTCATGCGATAATTGGGAGCGAGGAAGGCGTGGTCACGTTCTCCCATGTATTGATAGTCCCACCCTTTATCTGAAAAGAGTTTCAGACGGATATAGGTTTCTTCATCGTTGGTTAGAATCATCCCACCATCGCCGGTGGTCATGTGCTTCGATTGCTGGAAGCTGAAGCAACCCATGTGCCCAAAGGTTCCGGCGTATTGCCCTTTGTATTTTGTCGCATGGGTTTGGCAGCAGTCCTCGATCAGGATAACGTTATGCTTTTCGGCGATTTTCAAAACTTCGTCAATGTCGCACGGGTGACCGAACAGATGCACCAGAATAATGGCGCGGGTGCGGTCGGTGATATTTGCCTCGATGGATTCGGGAGTCATGTTCAGGGTCTCGGGATCCACGTCGGCGAAGACAGGCACGGCGTTCTGCATGAGGATTGGCATGACGCTGCCGGGGTCAGTGATCGGCGCGGTGATGATTTCATCGCCGGGGTTGGGATTAACGACGCCGACCGCTGTGTGGATGGCGGCGGTCCCGCTCGTTGATGCCTGTGCGTGGTGTGTGCCGTAAAACGCGGCGAACTCCTTTTCCAGTTCTTTGACGAATGTGCCACTTTTGACAAAAAGGGTTTGACTCCGCACTGCCTGAAGCAGGAGTTCTTCTTCACGTTGCCCGAATGGGGCGCGCTCTGGGAAGGGGGTGGTTCTTACCTTTGGTCCACCGTGGATGGCGAGTTTTTCCATTTAGGTCTCCTTATCCATATTGGGGTTTGTCATATTCTTACACAAGTTGCTGGGGCGTGTTGATATTCCGTTGTTATGAGTAGATTTCAGAGTTACTTAGACATTTCCAATGCACAACCAACCCCCTAAATCCCCCTTATCAGGGGGACTTGCCAAACTCCACGAAGACAATAGGGCAACCACAAGGGTTGCCCCTACGGGAATCAACCAAATGTAGGGGTCAGGGTTGTCAAGCAGGCACTTATCGGCGCATTACGCACGCATCCCATATCAATGTCGATAAAACCTAGCGATTCATTTCTTTTCGATCTTTCTCAAAGTGCTTTAGGATTTCCATCGCCTCATGTGCTTGTTCCGAATTGGGATGTTGCGCTGCGATCTCCTGCAAAAGTTTCAGCGCGCTGCTACGGTTGTGTTCATGCTCCAACTGATGGCCCGCGAGGCGCAGCTTCGCCCACACGGCTTTCTGACCACCGGGGGCGAGGACTAGGATCCGATTTATCTGATCGAGTGCTTTGTCAAATTCCCCTTTCACACTGTAGCATTCCGCGAGGCGTTCACGGGCCTGGAGTGTGATTAGCAGATCGTCATAGTCTTCGATGAGACGTGTATTGACCTTGATTGCCTCGTCCCAATCATCCTGCCATTCGGTTATGGCAGCTAAACCGCGCAACGGCGCCAATGCGGCAGCAGGGCTGGTCGCTCTGTCCACGAGTCGATGCAATGTTTTTGCAAAATTAGGAAGTTTTCGACTCACCTCCAATTCGTGGAGGATCTCTTCGTTATGCGAGTATTCGATAAAACGGTGGATGACTTGTAGGCGCAGATGTGGATTTGGGTGAGCGAGGAGCGATCCCAGAAAACCGATCGCTTTTGCGTACTGATTGGTGGGCCAGTACATCTCCAAGAGTCGTAGCATGGCTTCTTGGGCAGGCTGAGTTTGCGGATAGGATTCTATGAGTTTTTTGAATATTGATTCTGCACGCTCGTAGTCGGAACTGTCGATATAAACCGCAGCCAGATTGATTAATATCTCTGCATCGAATCTATCGGGGAATCCCTCGGCGGAGAGTTGAATCAGCAGCTCCACTGCTTGCTCCGATTCGCCTAGTTGCTGATGTAGTTGTGCGACACGACGGAGCGCCCACCGCGCTT
Organism: Candidatus Poribacteria bacterium; assembly: GCA_965204355.1. Classification (GTDB taxonomy): domain Bacteria; phylum Poribacteria; class WGA-4E; order WGA-4E; family PCPOR2b; genus PCPOR2b. The sequence continues at coordinate 2,526,634 of OZ241983.1, read as the reverse complement.
GATCTGTTCCACGAAACTCGCTGGCGGTGAGAAACGCTTTGAAGGCAGCCTGTAAGTCACCTTTCTCTTGGTGTATATCGCCTAGCATTGACCAGAGATGGACGACTGTCCAGTGTGTGGGATTGGTTTCAATCGCTGCATTGCACACCTCAATCGCGCGATCAAACTCTTCCATATCTCGATAAGCGTGAGCAAGTTGGATGGAGGCTTCAATGCGGTATGGATGGTTCTTCCGCATTTGCTCGAACAGTTCGATTGCTTGTCCATGTTCCCCACGGTGATGGTAGTGCTCACCCAGACGCAATGATAACCAGAACGTTTTTTCTTGGAAGGGATAGCGCTGGAGCATCTGATCAAGGCGTCGGCGAGAATCTTCAAGCCGACCTCGCTCTCGGTAGGAGTCGATGATTTGCTCCATCCCTTCAAGTACGAAGTCTTCCCCGATGAATCTTGCTTCGATCTTGTCTACTAACTTGTCGGCATCATCAAGTTTTCCGTTCTCAATCGCATAGTGAAACTGCCATATCAGGACTTCACCTTGCCCTTCGGGGTGGGACATCTCGGCTTCAACCAAAATCGCTTCTGCTTTCTCAGGCTGGCCGAGCGCGGTATAGCATTCGCTCAACTTCATGCGTGCCCAGTGTGATTCCCAACGGTATGGGTCAAAGGCGATCAGGCGTTCACATTCTTCGATGACGATGTGGTACTGTTTTTGGTGGAATAGTTCTTCTATCTCTTCGATGGGTTTGGCAACGAAATTTTCAACTGCTTCAGCGGATGCGGGGCCGCCTTCTGCATTGGGGAGTGGGGCAATCGTTTCAGCATCTCCCCATCGACAGACTGCCAGCACAATTAGGAGGAAAGTGGGGAAGCGCTGCATAATATAGAAACCCTCACAATGTGTGAGCGGACAACCCGCCTGCAACGGTCAATCGCTGCTGACGGGTGAAAGTGCGCGGACGGGTAAAACCTTCGCCGGTGGGCCCCGCAATGGTCATCGCGAGGAATCCTTCACCGTCAATTCCAGCACAGGCATAGGATGGGGCATTCACAACAGTAACGTTGCAGTTCATCGCCTGCGTGAATTGCGTAATTCGTTCACTGTTATTGGTGTGGAGCATCGCGGTATGCCCACGTCCCCCATCTGCTGCCAAAGCACCTTTTAGTGCTTCATCAAAATCACGCACCCGGACTACCGGTAGCACCGGCATCAGGTATTCATCAACGACAAATGTGTGGTCGCTTGGAACCTCCACCACGACGGAAACTACCTCTGTTTTTCCCCGTATTCCGGCAGCATCAAGGATAACGTTTGCATCTTTACCGATGTAGTCGATGTTGGGGTCGTCATTTTGGATGACAACATTCTCGACAGCTTGTCTCTCGCGTGGATTGGTCAGGTAACCACCGCTGTTTTGCAATTCACGGATAACTTCGTCGGCGACAGACTCAACGACAAACAGGGCTTTTTCACCGATGCAGAGTAGGTTGTTATCAAAGCTATTGCCAAGTATGACATTTTTTGCTGCTTCCCGTAAATCTGCGGTTTCGTCAATGATGGCAGGCGGATTACCGGGTCCCGCTGCGATCGCTTTCTTGCCGCTGGTAAGCGCAGCTCTCACGACGCTGCCGCCGCCGGTGGCGACGACCATTGCGATATCCGGGTGGTCCATAATCTCCTTCGCTCGGCGCAGTGTCGCTTCTGCAACGGCTGTGAGCATATTGGGAGGTCCCCCTGATTCGACAACTGCTGCGTTGATGACCTTCATTGTTTCCTGTGTGCATCTCTGTGCATTCGGGTGCGGGCTGAATACGACCGAATTTCCGGCTGAGAGCATAATAATCGCGTGATTGATGACGGTCGAGGTCGGATTGGTGGTCGGCGTAATGGAGTTAATTACACCAAAGGGGAGGTATTCCACAAGTAGCAGCCCTGTATCTCCAGTTGTTGCCTCCGAGCTCAAATCTTCCACGCCGGGGGAGAGGTTTGCACCGCCGTCATTCTTCATAACCTTGTGCTCGACAACCCCCATTTTTGTGTCTTCGACAGCGAGTTCTGCGAGGGACCTTGAATGCTCAAGCGCGGTCCGCTTGATGGTCTCAATAATTTCCCGACGTTTAGCAAAGCCGAGTTTTACGAATTCAGACTGTGCGGCTTTGGCGGCAGCAATCGCTTCATCCACGGTGGGAAAGATCCCTGTATCGGACGCAGTGGAAACTGTGGGTTGAGAGGTTGTTGTCGACAAACGTTGCCCGTCATTTTGAAGGTTCCTGATAACTTGTGCAACAATCGCCTCAATTTGCGATTCGTTGATTTCTGCCATACGTATCTCCTTGATTTATAACCCGGCTGGGAAATTCAGGCTTCTGGCAAGAGTCCCTGATCCTGATGTAACCGATTATAGGGAAAAAGCCAATAAGAGCCTGCCCTGAACTAGCCGAAGGGTTCGGGATGACAGGAAAAGTATTATGCACGAGTCAGCATATTTTCAACTTCGGAATGTGGACGCGGAATGACGTGCACGGAAACCAACTCACCAACAACCTTTGCGGCCTCGGCTCCTGCTTCTACTGCAGCTTGAACTGCTCCGACATCACCACGAACCATGACGGTTACCAGACCACCGCCGATTTCTTCTTTGCTAACGAGCGTTACGTTGGCAGCTTTGACCATTGCATCTGCTGCTTCAATTGCACCCACCAAACCTCTTGTTTCAATCAATCCTAATGCTTCGCCCATGTTATTTTTCCTCCTAGTTGAAGTGCCAGTATGAAATATACCTCATTTTAACAAGATCGGCAACGCTTATCAAGGAAAAAAATCCGCTATATGACGACAGGCTTCACATAGCGCCGTCTATGCGCGTCTATTAAAAACTTGACAAGCATCCCTTGAGATGCTATCCTTTGACTCTATTTTCGCCAAAAGCTATTGTTGTATACCACTGTCTAATCTATACCACAGCTTCGCCCGATAATCAATGACTATCAATCAACCGCTGGAGGGTCCTGACGAACAATGCCCAAAGAACCAATCAGTTTTGCAGATGTCGAGGTTTTAGAGAAGCAGATTCGTCAAAATCGGGAAGATATCAATCTGCTCAAACAGGAGATTGACCGGCTACACACAGAACTGGGGCTCTCATCAGATCCCGAAGAGTTTGAGGCTCAATTAAGCAAGGAGGAGATTCTCGAATTTGGGACACTCGGGGATGGTGTGGTCAAGGGAAAGATTAACTGGATGAACCCCTATCTCATCAGTATTACAACCTCCGGAGAGACTCCTTCGTCAGAAGTTTTAATCTTTAAGCATGCTCTCTGCTATATTCGCAAACCGGAAGAGAAATCGATTCCGCGTCGGGGCATGTATGTTTGAAGAACTCGGATCAATGAGGCAATTCATAGAGACAGGAGGGGCTTATCGTGAGTACGCCCCAAGCTATACAATCTCTGCCAAAGGCTTTTCGATACAGCGACTACTTATTGGATTAGCGATCCAGCTGCTCAAACATTAGAGGAGTATATTTTGCAATCCGACGGATACTGCCGTTGTACATCTCATGTTAGCAATGATAAATTTCATCCATCGTTGTTCCCGGAATTGATGATTCGGCTTGAAGAGCTATGGAACTAAAACACATGCCTAATCCAATGTCTGAAATGTTAGACTTCCGCTTAATTGATCCGCTCATAGAATTAGCCTTCACGGAGGATATCGGCATTGGCGATATTACTACTGAATCCACAGTTTCGCCAGCTCAGCAGGGGTTAGGCACAATTCTCACCAAAACTGAAGGCGTTATTGCTGGTCTACCAATTGCTCAACGCGTTTTTGAAAAGATGGATTCGCACCTTGATTTCCGGATGCTTGTTTCGGACAGCGATCATGTTGAAAGCATGACCTCCATAGCGACGGTGGAAGGGAGTGCGAAGTCTATCCTCACCGGCGAGCGTACCGCACTGAACTTTCTGCAACGTCTTTCAGGCACTGCTACATTGACCTCACGGTTTGTTGCAGCTACAGCCAAGTACGACGTCAAAATCATCGATACGCGCAAGACCACCGCAGGATGGCGAACAATACAGAAGTATGCGGTTCGCGTTGGCGGCGGCCATAACCATCGCTTTGGACTTTACGACGGTGTTTTAATCAAGGATAATCATATTATCGCTGCTGGGGGAGTTGCAAAATCAATCGAACGGGCACGAGCGGTTGTGCCCCATACGATGAAGATTGAAATTGAAGTGGACTCGCTTGACCAAGTCGAGGAGGCCCTTGCGGCGGGGGCGGATATCATATTGCTTGACAATATGCCCCCCAATTTCATGAAGGCTGCTGTTGGGGAGATCGGGAACGACGTTCTCACTGAGGCATCAGGGGGAGTTACATTGGATCAGGTCGAAGCCGTTGCAGCGACGGGGGTAAACTTTATTTCTGTTGGTGCGTTGACGCATTCAGCAATGCCGTTGGATATAAGTTTGGACTTGGAGATTAGATGAGTGGGTGTGAGGGAGAAAATGGCCAGTTCTGATAGAGTAAGGTTGGTCCAACCGTCTATCGCATTTGAAGCTGAGTATCTATCACTGGCAGCGGAATTTTGGGCGAAAGAATCTTGGATAGCAGGTGAAAAGCGATTCCAAAATGACCGTGATCTCATCGAAAATAACTTCCCCGCCTATATTCGCCGTCTTGATGAGGCGGCGCGGGACATCGGACTCCAGCCCAGTTATGTCCCGTGTACCACATTCTGGCTTATAGCAGACAACGGTCAAATTCTGGGTGAAAGCCGGCACCGTCATTGGTTGACAACCTCCTTAGAACATGAGGGCGGCCATATCGGATATGTGATTCGTCCTTCGGAGCGGCGGAAGGGATACGGCACACGCATCCTTGCATTGACCCTGGAAGAATCCGGAGACTTAGGACTGAATCGCGTGTTACTGACCTGCGACACTGATAACATTGGTTCTGCACGCATAATTGAAAGGAACGGTGGGAAGTTGGCAAGCCAAGGAATTTCAAACAGTTCCGGGAAACCGATTTCCCGATATTGGATTATTTTGTAAAAGCACCCAAGGTTAAGGTGCGAACCCTGCCCTTCTGGTAGCGGATGGGCAAACTGATCTGTTTTTTAATGCCTATGAATTTAGGACACAGTGGATGAAAGAGTTTGTTAGCAAATCGCTAAATCCGAAAAATTTTGCTCGTGGAATACTGTTTTTTATTCTATGCACAGTTACTGGATTATATCTCAGCTTCTTACGGAGTGATACTGAAAATATTGGCGTCGTCTTACGTTCGATAGAGGAGAAGTTCTTACTTCTCGCAGTACTTTGCATGTTCTGCGATTGGTTATCAGGCGGGGCACGTCTCTACATCTTTGTGCGAAAGATGTCACCGCACGTGACATTTCTTCATGGTCTAAGAGCCAATTTGGCAACGCTGTGTATCGGAGGCATCACACCATTTCAAACTGGAGGACTTGGGCATCTTTATATTTTTAATCGGGCGGGTGTACCGGTCTCAGGAACTGTGACCACCGGTGTAATCAGTTTTATTGGCACACTGACGTTCCTCATACTTTCGACAGGTTATGTTGTCCAGCACGCCCCGGATTTTCTTCCCAAAGCAATTACGCTGGTCAGTCAGTATAGTCTTTTGATGTTTGCGGTTACCCTTGGCGTATTCCTTCTTTTGCTCATCAGACCTGAAACAGTACTGCTTCCTCTGACCCGTATCCAACTGCCAAGCCGACGTGGTTTTCGACTTGCTGCAAACCTCCTAGAGCGTTTGATCCTCACCCTTGACAACGTGATTGTGGAGCACAAAGCCTTCACCCGTATGTTCGTCAATGAACATAAACTGGTCTGTCTGCTGAGCTTCGTCTTTACGATGGGTATCTATATGAGTCGGTTCGTCGGCGGCTATGTTATTGTTCATGCGTTAGGAGGGGACGCTCCTTTTTGGCATGTTATTGCTGTTCAAGTTATAATCAGTTTTGTGACTTTATTTGCGCCTAGTCCAGGCGCAAGCGGGATCTCGGAGTTTTTGATTGCGATTCTGATGAAGCCTCTACTTGCCTCCGGCGCAATTGGTCTGTATGCCTTAATCACACGCTTCTTCACAACTTATTGCGGCGTTGCCGCTGGTGGAATTGTCTTGATGTCACAACTGACGAAAGACCTCAGACGTCGAGAGCTGAAAGAAAATGAGGAAATCCCGGAATAAACTGATGTGGTGTCGGTGAGACCTATTTTCTGACGGACTGTGAGATTCATACATGGATGGAGATTGAGCGCATAATCACTGATGCACTGGAAAAGCGTCCATTCAGGGTGACAGTGCCGTTTTTTTCTTAGATTTTGTTTCGATCCTGGCGGAGGCTGGAGCAAAAGTTACGCGCCAAATTCCCACCTTGAATCGCGAAAAAGTGCAGGATCTGAAGGAGCGGTTTTGGATCTGTGATAGCACAAAGACACAAAAGGAACTCGGCTATCGCCCGACCTATCTCCTTCAAAAAGGGATTCAGGAAACAGCGGACTGGTATCGGGCAAATGGATGGCTTTAAGTGTGGATTGGTGTTCCACCGATGGGGGGTTGTATAAAAAGAAAGTGTAAAATGCTAAAAGAAACCGAGTTTTCGGGAGAAAACTCGGTTTCCACCGCATGATTTTTTAATATGAGTCACAACCTATATTATGGTGAACTTTAGAATTACTTGGACACTCTGTACCGGCGCAGTTGGAAACAGCGCCTACCAAACAGGGGGAGCGAAAGTGTCTACATATTTTGATAATTCACTATAATTTCTAAGGAGACAAAATTATGGCAACAACAATCGATCCAAAGAGTACGACAATTGGCTGGGTTGGGACAGGCGTCATGGGACGCTGGATGTGCCAACACATCATGGACCTCGGGTATTCAGCGACGGTCTACAATCGAACCAAATCGAAAGCGCAACCGCTGCTGGATGATGGCGCCTCATGGGCAGACTCGCCGAGTGAAGTTGCGGCATCATCAGATGTTATCTTCAGTATCGTCGGGTTCCCACCCGATGTGCGGGAGGTCTATCTTGGTGATAACGGTATTTTGAAAGGCGCGAAGTCCGATAGTATCATTGTTGATATGACAACTACGGAGCCTTCGTTAGCGCAAGAGATTTATGCGGCGGCGAAACCGCAAGGTGTCTCATCCATCGACGCACCGGTTTCTGGTGGTGACGTTGGTGCGCGGGAAGCGCGACTTTCCATTATGGTGGGTGGCGATACTGATACCGTTGAAGCTGTCATGCCCCTTTTTGAAGCAATGGGGCAAAATATCGTGCATCAGGGTGAGGCAGGCGCGGGGCAACACACAAAGATGTGTAACCAGATCACGATTGCCGGAACGATGGCTGGTGTTTGCGAAGCCTTGCTCTACGGTTACAAAGCAGGCTTAGATTTGGAAACGATGCTTTCGTCGATTAGCGGTGGTGCAGCGGCTTGCTGGTCACTTGATAACCTTGCTCCTCGGATTCTCCAACGTAATTTCGATCCCGGTTTCTTTGTTGAACATTTCATCAAAGATATGGGCATCGCACTCGATGAAGCCAAGAAGATGAACCTTAGCTTGCCCGGACTCGCCCTTGTGCATCAACTGTATCTTGCAGTCCAAGCCCAAGGACATGGGCGTTTAGGGACCCAAGCACTTATGCTCGCTCTGGAGCAGATGTCGAGTACGGAGTTGAGTTAGTTTACACCGGCTTCGACATACTGTATATATACAGGAGACGCCAATGGCAAGGCAATTGAGAATGGTTCGACCCAATCTGGCTGGATTACCCGAAGTTGAGATTCCCAAAGGGTATGAAATCCGCACCTATCAAGAGGGGGACGATGTACACTGGGCAAATGTGATCAGCGACTCGTTTGGTGGTGAACGTACGGCTGAAGACGCTCGCCGTGATATTATGGATCGCGACGTGTTTGAACCGGAGGGGCTCTATTTCGCGACCTATCAAGGCACGCCGGTTGGTACAACGTGCGCGTGGAAAGATACGCTCGATGAGGCAGAAGTTGGTATTGTTCACATGGTAGGCGTTCATTCTGCTCACACAGGACATAGGCTTGGTAAATGCGTAACGCTCTGCGTACTGTGGTATCTTCAGAAGCACGGCTTCAAGTGTGCTAAATTAGGCACGGATGACTTTCGGCTGCCAGCAATCAAGACCTATTTGAACCTTGGTTTTCTGCCAGTCTATGTCGATGTCACGCAGCCGGAGCGCTGGCGACAGATTTTCGAGAAGCTCGACCAGCCAGCTATGCCGGATCAGTCAGAAAAGATTAAAGCTGAGATTTCTGATGAAATGTGGGCGAAGGTGCAGCAGTGAAGCTGCTGACAATTGGAAGCTGAGATGCCCGTGTACTCCGTGAAGAATGACACGCTTCTTTCGGACTAATCTGGTTCTCATTCCTATCCTCACGATTGGTTTCACCCTTCGAATCGTTGGGCTTGGTGTCGGCTTGCCTGACCGGCCTGATCCGCGTGAACCGCTGATTGGACAGGACATCCTCAACCTGATCAATCTTGCCTCTCTACCCGAGATCTACAATTGGCCTGGAACCGCTTGGTTCTACCTAGTTGCGTTGATCGGGCGGACTTTAGAGGCGTTTGGACTAGATCTCACGGTTTCTCGGGTCATCTGGTTGGCTCGCTTTATAAACGTCCTGCTGTCAACAGCGACTATCTGGCTGACGTATCAGATTGGGGTCCGGCTTTATAATCGCCCTGTTGGACTGATTGGTGGTAGCTTGCTCGCCGTAGCGATGTTGCATGCGACGAATGAGTCCCGCTTTGCATTAGTTGACATTCCCGCCACCTTCTGTGTAGCCTTGCTACTCTGGTTCTGTGCGCGGACGTCATCTGTCTCATTTCGGCGCGCTGTTTGGCTGGGTGTTATCGCAGGACTCGGCTTCGCGGTTAAATACACATCGATTTTTGTAGGCTTGTCCGTGGCCACCCTTCTGTTCCTGCGATCCGATCGTTTTCGGACATTGGATTTTCTATTGAAATTAGGAACTGTTGTCGGGGTTGCAGCGGCAACCTTCACGATAATCTGCCCGTACTGGCTTATCGATCTTTTTTCCTCAAAGTGGAACCTATTCTTCGATGCTCTCTCCTACGAGTCTACACACTACCAAAAAGGTCACTTTGGACTGTTTGCGACCGGCGACATCACCTTGTTCAATCGGTTCACCTCCTTGTGGACACTTCTGCGGTGGGGAATGGGCACACCGTTGGCATTGCTCGCCATTGCAGGAACCGTGTTGGCAGTAATCCAACGGAAAGATGGGGATAAAATTCTCCTCGCTCTTGTGATCCCCTATCTGTTATTCATCGGTCTACACAAGCTGAAATTTGCCCGTCATCTGCTGCTGATTTATCCAGCGTTGATACTATTTGCGGCTGGGTGTATGGATAGAGTGGGCACCACACTCTCCCAATCGAATTGGGCTCGCCAAAATTCGATTCTGAAACGGTGGGCAACCCCTACTTTATCCGTCGTTATTATAGGCGGGGTGGGTGTGTATTCACTGATTTACACCGCTGCTTTTGTTAGTGTCACGAGATCGCCGCCGACGACCCTTGAAGCGGCTGAATGGATAGAATCGAACCTCCCACCGGATAGAGCGATTGAGCGCGAACCTGAAATCTTGTTTGATTGGCTTCTGCCAAGATTGGACAGAGAAGATACCGGGGAGAAATCAGAATGGGTTGTCGTCTCGATGCCAAATGCAGAGGTTTTTCTGAACTATGCGGCGAAGCCAACACGCTATTCTGCGGTTGATTGGTATCCGCTGGAGCCGGTTGACACAGAGACAGCGATGGAATTCTATGAGCGGGTTATCGGACAATCAAGCCGATATACTCTCGTAAAACGTTTTCAGCGTCAACCACATTTTCTCGGTATTTCGATTTCGGACCATGGTTCTCCATTTCCGATGCGTGCGCTGCTGCATCCAGAGATAAGAGTCTACCGTTTGGATAGCGGACGTGATTCTGACTGAGATTTCCTTCAATATGCAGCGTGACGAAACAGAATCCGAATACGTGCTGCGAAATGTCAACAGCACCAACTTCCCATAGACTGCTGGTGCTAGAGGAATCAAACCTTTTGCACCTTCCTTCCCCGTATGGTAGAATATTCCCACGCATCATACAACATATCACAAAGAAGAGCTCACAAAATGACAAACGACGAAATTAGTGAAGTTTTCAGGAACATCGGTAATCTGCTTCAGATTAAGGGCGACGACTCCTTTCGTGCCAGAATTTATGATCGCGCGGCGGAAACAATTGATGAACTTTCGCTAGATCTACATGGGTTAGCAGAGGAGGGAAAACTTCAATCGATTCCGGGTATTGGTAACGCCATAGAACAGAAAATTATCGAAATGTTGGAGACAGGACAGTGTCGCTTTTACGATAACTTGGTTCAAGAGATGGGCATCGAGGTGTTAGACCTTATCGTAATTCGGGGTGTTGGGGTGAAAACAGCGGGACGGTTTTATCAGGAGTTGGGTGTAAAAAGCCTTAGTGATCTCCGAGAAGCAATTGATACAGATCGACTCACGCAGATGCAACGGATGGGTGCCAAGACAATTACATCGATCGATGAGGGTTTGCAATTTCTTGAGAAACAGAGAGAGATGCGCCCACTTTGGCAGATTTTACCGATTGCAGAGGCGGTCTTTAATGCACTCAGCAGTAACTCCGATATCAAACGGGTGGAGTTCACCGGGGACTTTCGCAGGCACGAGGAGATGTTAGAAAGCGTTGAGTTCGTCGCCGAGTGTGGTAGTACGCAGGGGATTTTTGACGTGTTGTCCGCGGCACAAGGTGTGGCATCTCCGGCGATACAGGCTGATACCCACGTCGTCGCTTCTGTGGACAGGGGATTTCCGCTACGGGTTTATTGCACTAGCGCGGATGAATATGAAGCGACTTTAGTTGTGACAACGGGTGCTGAGGCACACGTAACACGCCTCAATCAAGTTGCAGCATCTCAAGATATTGAGGCAGTGGGAGCGCAGCTGCCAAATTGGTTAAAAAACAGGACGGAATCTGACATTTACAGTCAACTCGGTTTGCCGTTCATCGCGCCTGAATTGCGAGGTGACGCCGATTCGATCGAGGCGGCATTGGCGGGTAATCTGCCGACCCTTATCGAGCAGGACGATTTACGGTGTGATTTGCATATGCACACCAATTGGAGCGATGGTCGGGCGACACTTCGGGAAATGGTAGAGACTGCGGCATCACTCGGGCATGAATACATTGCCATTACGGATCACTCCGAATCGTCCCGGGTTGCCAACGGCTTAACGCCTGAACGGTTGCGGGCACAGATTCAACAGGTTCGTGAAATCAACGCAGAAATCGATGGGATGGAGGTACTTGCAGGATCGGAGGTCGATATCTTGAAGGACGGCAGCCTCGACTTTCCCGATGAGCTTTTGGCAGACCTCGACATCGTTGTGGCGAGTGTCCACGCGGGTTTATCCATGAGCGAAGTAGAGATGACGGAACGTGTCATCCGCGCAATTGAAAATCCGTATGTCACTATCATTGGACATCCGACAGGACGCTTGTTGGGGCGGCGTCCGGGGTTCGCGATCAACCTTGAAGCGGTGATTGATGCGGCAGCAGCGCACCATGTAGCATTAGAGATTAACGCTGCCCCCAGTCGGTTGGATCTCGAACCGCTCGCTGTGCGGCAGGCGGTTGCCTGCGGTGTCTTATTATCGGTCAACACCGACGCACATTCAGCCCCTAACTTAGCCCGTGCTTTATTTGGGATCAATGTTGCCCGGCGCGGTTGGCTGGAGAGAACTAATGTTCTTAACACGTATTCACTGGCAGCGATGAAAGAGATGATGGACGGCCGCGTGAGGGGAAACAAATGACCTCGCTCAATCACAACGGGTTTTTCAGACAATGAAGATTCAAATCACAGATCAGATCCTTGACATTGATGAGGCAACGCTGTACGACTGGATAAAGTTAGGACGGGTGCCGCGGGATGCTTTTGTATGGTCTGAAACGCTCACCGATGGTCAATGGAAGCCTATTAGCGATCTTCCAGCGGTTCGGAAACTGTGGAAACTTGACAGCAATTCGGAGGGGGTAGGTGTCGATAAACCGACGGCTCCCAAAAACGAGTTAAGGACAGGGCAGGGGTTTCTCAAGTATTCCAAGAGATTACCCGTAGTGACGCTTATTCTAATTACATTGAATGTTGCGATTTTTCACCCACTCGAACTTCGGCTGATTGCCTCTCCCCAAGACTTAGGTCCTTTAATCCAATTTGGTGCTTACTCCTATCACCTAATTGTAGAAGACGGGGAATATTGGCGTCTACTAACAAGCACCTTTTTGCATGCCCATGCGTTGCACCTTCTCCTGAATATGGGTCTACTGTTTCTCCTTGGTAGCTTGTTGGAAGGGATGTATGGCAGGATTCGGTTTCTGTTTCTCTATCTGATTTCAGCTATCGTCAGTAGCGTCGCGAGCTTACCTTTTGTCCAGAACGCTTTGGGCGTTGGGGCATCGGGGGCTGTATTTGGATTAATCGGTGTTGCCGTCGCTTTAGGTATCCGTTATAAGGATCGTCTACCTCGCAGGTTGGGCAGGATTCTCGGCTTACCGCTGCTCCCATTTATTGTGATTGACATTTTTCTTGGGTTTTTCGTTTTTCCGCATTTCAACTACAATGTCAACAACGCCGCTCACCTCGGCGGACTGGTCGCAGGATTTGTTGGCGGACTGGTCCTTGCACCAGAAATTTTTAACTATCGCAAACGTGAGAAAAAAATTGTGGCAGGATTGACAGTAGTCCTTGTGGGATTGGCAATCGCAAGCGGTCTTATGCCGGTCTTACACGCCCTTAGCAATTCGCGGGAAACGGTGAACCAGCAGGCTGATGCCGTTTCCCCCGCCGACCTAACCGATTATATCAAAAGCCGCGAGAGAAAAATCTTAAATGCCCCTTACGATCCGAATGCTTATGCGGCTCTTGAAACCCTTTATATCGAAGCACTAAAGGCTTTTCCGGACGATGCTTCTTGGACACATAAACTCAAGCAGTTCTACGAAGAGGCACTCCAAGCAGATCCAGACAGTCCTGTTTGGAACAATAATCTGTTTTGGGTTTATCAGGCCACAGCTTTCGAGCGTCCGGACGAGAAAACGGAACTTGCAGATTATATTGAACTGTGCGAGAGGGTGGTAGACAAACAAGGCTATAATCGGACACTTTATCTAAATTTGGAATATTTTTATACGCGTGGCAAGGGGCTTGACCCTCAAGCGAGGAGATTTTGGGACCGCAAGTTAGAAGCCTTTTACCGGGAGGCTGTTACAGATGATCCTGAAAATGGAACATGGAGTAATAACTTAGCATGGCTCTATGTCGAGCAGAAAGCGAATCCTAAAAAGACAGTAGAGCTCGCCTTGAACGCGGTGAGACAAGCACCAAAGGAGAAAAATTTCCTTGATACCCTTGGTTGGGCATATTTTCAGAATCGGCAATATCGCAAGTCACTTCGCGCCTTTGAGCAAGTTATCGCAAGTCCCACAGAAACTGAGGAAGAATTGAAGGCGCAAGAAAGCGGCTGGAAAGGCATCAAGGAGTTAGTCCAAGCTGAGAAATCCCCCCAAGCGTCACGAAACTTCGATCCGGCGTTCTTGAAATTTTATGAACGACTGTCTCGCCTATTTTCAGAAGGTTCCACAAACAAAGCAAAACTCGATGCTGTTTTTGTTATCTTTCAGCAGGGATTGAATGGAGGATAGTCCCTCGCAACAGCAGCATTTGGACAGATTTGATAGCTTCCTTATGTTACAAAGCGAAAAGTTGTGGACACAGAGATAGGAAGGACATTTCACGCATCAAGTTCAGCTGCTTTTTCGTAGTCTTTCAGTTTATACTGTAAGGAACGCAGGCTAATCCCCAAGATGTCTGCGGTTCGGGTGCGATTACCCTCCATTCTTTCAAGAGTTTTGAGGATTAACTCTTTTTCCATCTCCTTCATTGTCAAACCGACAGATACGCTCTCAACTTGGTGTTGGCTAGCGGATCGAATTTCTTCAGGTAGGTGTTTTGAGAGAATTGCATCGCCTTCCGCGAAAAGGACTGCTCGTAGAATGGAGTACTCAAGCTCCCGCACGTTGCCGGGCCAATCGTATTGTTCGAGAAGTTCCCGAGCCTTTTGGCTAATTAATCGCACAGGTTGATCATGGGCTCTACCGTGTTTTTGCAGGAAATATTCCGCCAATATCAAGATGTCTGTCTGGCGGGCTCTCAATGGTGGCAGGAGAATTGGGATCATATTCAATCGGTAGTAGAGGTCTTGACGAAATGTTCCCGCTTCGATTGACTGGCGCAAGTCTTGATTGGTTGCTGCAATAATCCGCACATCAACACGAATTACCTTTGTTCCGCCCAGACGTTCAATTTCTCCTTCTTGTAAGGTACGCAATAGCTTGGACTGGAGTTCGATGGACATATCTCCAATTTCATCCAAAAACAGCGTGCTGCCATGTGCGCGTTCAAATTTCCCAATCTTTTGGTAAGTTGCACCAGTAAACGCACCGCGTTCGTGTCCAAACAGTTCGCTTTCCAGCAGATGATCTGGAATGGCAGCGCAGTTTACGACTACCATCTCTTTTTCTCTACGGGCACTATTCTGGTGCAGTGCCCTAGCGACCAATTCCTTCCCTGTACCGCTCTCCCCTTGGACCAATACAGTAGAATCCGTATTCGCAATCTTCTCGATGATTTTTAGGACTCCAAGGATGGGAGGGCTTTCGCCTACGATTTCTTTATAGTTGTTGATAAGTTCATCCCGAGCAGTACTCTCGATGGTGCGTTGGTGCTCTAATGCTCGGTCAACCTTCTGCGTAATATGTTCTGGCTGGAAAGGTTTTTCCAAGAAATCGTATGCCCCGCGCTTCGTCGCCTCGACAGCACGCTGGATTGTACCGTGTGCTGTCAACATGAGTACAAGCATACCGGGATATTTTTCTTGGAGGTGTGTGAGGGTTGCGATTCCATCCAGTTGCGGCATCTGGATGTCGAGTAGTACTAGGTCGGGCAGGTCCTGATCTATGAGCTCAAGGGCATTGTACCCATCAGTAGCGGTTACAACTTCGTAGCCCTCCATTTCAAGCCGATCTTGTAAGATCAGGCTGGTGTCAGGTTCATCATCAACGATAAGGATTTTCTCTCGCTCGTTCATCTGAAATGCCGCTTTCACAGGAACAGTCGTATTTCAGCCTGAGTTCCTCACGAATAGATGGTTGTATATATAAAAAAAGGCAGCACGTCGGCTGCCTTTTTAGTGACACTAAAACTTCTTAAATCAATTGTGGTAAAGGCAGCAAACCGCCTTTAGGTGTAATGTGCAGTTAATTCCCGTAACTTTCCTCTGCGACCATCAAAGCGATTTCCTGCCCCTCCGTCTTACTAAATCGACGTTTCGCACGTTCCATGACATCAATCACTCTGCCATGTTTGGCAAGTCTGTCGGCTTTGATAATGAGTGTAGTAATTTGGGACTCTTTTGAAGACAGATACATCTCCATGTGATCCAGCGTGAGCATCTCTAGATCATCAAATGAGATTCTGCCATCTGCACTGATAAAGAGATTGAATTTCTTACGCGGGAAGTCGTGCTTTGTAGCTGACTCCGGTAACGTTACAGTGAAAGGCGGAGGTACACGCATAATCGCTGAAACCATAAAGAAGATCAGCAATAGAAAAACGCAATCAATCATTGGCTCCATCATCAAGGCTTGACCGCGTTCCTTGGCCTTTCCTGTCCTCATTTGTACAGCCATAGTATCCTCCTTTGTTATTCCCTAGCCACGACTGCAAAGCCGATTTTGTCTATACCTGCTTGCTTGGCAATATCCATCACGTTAATAATCTGCTCATGTATGACATCGCGCTCTGACTGAATAATTAGCATATTCTTGATTTCTTCGGGAGCGTGAATAAACTCGGTGAACATCTGATTGATGTTAACAATCTCGTCGTTCAAGATCATTGTGCCATACTTCTGAGCACCTTCAGGGTTCGCAATCCTGACAATGAGCCCTTTGGGTTTATTGGGATTGGGTTTCCCCGGAGGAGGTAACTGAACGCGAATACCGGGCATCGGTGCAAAACTGGTCGAAACCATAAAGAAAATCAGAAGCAGGAACACACAGTCAATCATCGGAGCCATATCGAGCTTAGGCGATTTTCTCTCTCTACCCGCCATTCGGGTCATACCACTAGGTGCTTGCGTACTTGCCATCTCCGACTACCTCCTGTTCTAAAAGGTAAGTCTTCCTGCCACCCTAAAGGGGTTGCCGATAGGGTGACAGGAGAACGTTAAAATTTACGCGTTGCCAGCTTGACCAAGAATCAGTTGGTTGACGATTTCTGTCGAAACCTGCTCAATCTCTAGCACAAATTTGTTGACCCAACTCTCAAAGACTTGGGAGAAGATGAGACACGGAATAGCGATTGTTAAACCACCAGCAGTGGTCAGCAACGCCTGGGAAATACCACCGGCGAGTGCCTGTGGGTCACCAGTACCTTCCAGTGCAATCGTGGTAAACGCGTTAATCATACCCATAACGGTACCGAGGAGACCAAACAACGGTGAGATAACTGCAACGGTACTAATAACGGGAATGTTCCGTTCAAGTTCTGGAATCTCAAGGAGTCCTGCTTCTTGAATAGATTCCTGAATCTCTTCTTTTGTAATCTCCTGCTCTTCGATCTGTGCTTGGCTGTATCTTAGCAGACCTGCTTTCAGCACGTTTGCAAGTGGACCGCCAGCTTCTTCACAGGTTGAGACAGCTTCCATGATATTGTCATTACGCAGAGAATCGGTAATGCTAGCCATGAACTGCTCTGTACCGAGCTTGGAACGGCTTCTTAGGAAAGTAAAGAGGCGTTCGATAATGAAGGTCAATGCAGCGACAGAACAGAGAAGAAGTGGCCAAAAGACGATACCAAACTTAGCAAAGAAGGTAACAATTGTATCTTTTTTGGTCATTTTCAGAGGCACATAGTGGTCGCCTCCAGCGACGACGGTGACTGGTTTACCGGTTCGGTCGCCATATCCATCTTTGTAAATACTGAGGAGGTAACGGCCTGGCGGTAAGCCTGACTTGCTATATTCGCCGACATCATCTGTTGTTGTTTCATGCTCCGTACCATCGGTACTGACGACAACGACTCTCACATCACTAATTGGCGTTTGCGCCGTTGTGGTATCTACAACGTTACCACGAACCGTACCGGTTGACGCATCTTGGGCGATCGCAACCGTGCTGAAAACAATCAGCATGCTAGCTAGCATTAAGGTAAAACTCAGGTGTTTCATGTATTCCTCCTATTGGAGTTTGAAGGTGTAGTAAAATTTAGAGGGTGTACGGTGATATTACCCTCAATTTTAAGTCGCCTCAACCACCTCGTCTCGAGCGACTAAACTTTTATACAATACAAATTCTTGGTTTTATAAACACTTCTGTTTTTTGAAAGTTTCGGTAAAACCGAAAAAGTGCCAAGCAGCATAGACATGCTTGGCACTTTCGGAGATTGTTAGAAGCCCATCATTGCTCGGACGAAGGTCGTGTTACTTGTCGTATGGTCAAGCAAGATGGTGGTTCTTCTGAAACCAGCGAGAATGACGATATTGAAACCTTGCCATTCACCACGACTGATTGACTGAACTTCAAAGATACGCGTACGAATGTCTGGACGGTAGAGGATTGGAATATCCGCTTCCGCAAACGCAGGCGTCGCTAGGTAGGTTTTGATATTTTGATCGCGGTTGGTGAATTTGCGATACTGAAAACCGCCGAGGATATTCATTCTCTGAGTGAACTGATAATCCAAACGCACACCGAGGACATCTTCACGGCTACGTTTGTTAAATCGGAGATATTCAATAACCTCTGGATCGTCAGGCACAAATTTTGTCGGATCTAACGGGTCGATATAGGTACCACTTTCAATATCAGCCGTTGTATGATCAAACGCGCGAGTCCAAATATATTTTGCCATTGGTGTCAGCGTTAAGTCTTCACCAATTCTATCAACGCCGGGCAGGTCGCCCAACGGGATTTCATATTTGGCTCTGATAATTGTGATCTGATTTCGGACGGTCTTTTCTTGGAACCGACGTGGAATCCAGTTTTCTGGATCATAGATCAAGCCGAGGTCTTCTGGATCGAGCGGGTTAAGCCCGTGATCTGGATAGAAGGGGAATGACTTCCGGTCCCCATCGGCTCGGACCTGCTCATCTGGCACCATGAAATCAACGTGGTCGTCTTTCTCTTGCGTCGGATCATCCTGTGGGAAATCCAGTGCAATAGCATCCTCTTCGTCGAGTCCCAACTGTTTCCGCCAGTCGACCAAGAACTTGGTTTCAAGCGTTAAGTTTGGAATAGCGCTGTAGAGGAACTGAAGGCTTGTCACGTTAACCCGTGTCTTGAAGAAATCGAGAAAATCAGATTCCTGAGTGGCATCTAACTCGCCTGGACGCAGGGTAATCGAATAATCTGGAATATCATCGTCCACACGGACAAACCGATTCTGGAACAGGACTGTTCCGAAATCTGGCACGTCACGTTGGAAGGTGAGATGTGCGTATCTTGAATTGTTCTGCCGCTGGCTGGAGACTTCACTCTCATTTAACCAACCCAATTTGAGGGTCATGTTATCGAGTAAATCGTAGCTAGCGGTGATATGATATCCTTCACGGTTAATACCGTATTCATACTGCGGCTCAAAATCATCTTCCAATGAATCAACGACGCCGTTGTTGTTGAGGTCAACGAGATCTTCGAAAACCGGAGGATCCGCCTCAAAGATGAGGAAGTCTTCTTGGAAGTCGAGGATACCGTTCTGGTCACGGTCATCGGCTTGTGGCAGAACGCCGTCAAAGTCGATGCTGTCTGGCCAGTCATCATCGTCATCGTCATCTTCAATGAGTGAGTAGTTAATCTCATCGAATGGAAGCACCTCTGCGCCGGATTCGGGCGTTCGTTCAAGGGAGTAGGTCGCATCTCTTGCATCGTTCGCACCAAAGTTATAGTAGGTCGTGGTATAACCCGGATCGATATGGTACAGGGTTCCTTCGAGGGAGAGTTTGCCGTATCGTTGTCTGAGATTGAGAAACCACGCGGTTTCACGCCCCATATTTCCGTCACCATCCGGATCGCCATTCAGCTTGGCTTCAAATCTTTCCCCTTCCGTTTCAGCATATGTGGGGATGCCGTTGGCATCGAGGGGAACTCCGAAGGTGGGGTTAGGCAATCCATCATCCGTCGTTTCTGTCTCATCTATAGTGACGTTCGCACCCTCGATTTCAGGATTTATTCGACTGAAACCGATTTGGTCTCTCGGAATGGTTGGATACTGTTTAAATTTTCCGTTAATCGAGTAGTGTGCTCGGATAAAGGTATTAAATAGGGTTCCCTCTAAATCAACACCATACAGCACACCAGCCCTTGCCGCGCCGTAGCGATATCGAAGTGTGCGCGATGCACCTTCGTTTTCCCAACCGCTTGGGTTATGCAGTAAGCTGCTTCTGTTTTGCGTATAGTGATCTGATCGGCCATAGTTGCCGGGCGCTTGAAGCACATCACGATACGGCGATTCGATATGACCGTCCTCGGTTTTAATCCATTCCGCTGCGAGTGGGTCGTCGGATCTGTTTGCTTCACTAAAGCCGATGACGACAATGTTATAATCCCCAGCGACCGTCATTATAAACTCAACGGACTTCACTGTGCGTGGATCAATGGGACCATTGGGCAGTTCCTCAGAGGTGAAGTCCAAGGTATACTGCATCTTATTGAAGCCTTCGACAATTTTCCATTGCCCGTCTCTGGATTCAATTGGTTCAGCACTGCCTTCTACCGCGACGATGTCATCAATAAAAACTCGGATGTCTTGCTGTCTCTCAGGACCAACCGGACGGTCTGGACCATCAGCAGGGGAGCCGGAAAGCGCCTGTGTGGTAACGCGCACTGTCATCCCACTAACGGCAGCACCAACCCCACCTTGAATCTTTGATGCTTGGAAATCTCTTTCGAGGTCATGTGCTAGCCCACCATAATTGTTATCCTCTGGAGAATCATCACGGAAGATGACAACAATTCGTTCTGGGGGTGTATTGGCAACCGATCCACCAAAGATGGGGTTTTCAACCCGTTCCGGGTGTTCTTTGTGGAGATTGACATAGGTAAGCCCTACGCGGAATACGTCACCGAGCAACCCTTGTGCGCGAAATCCGATTAAGCGTGCGTTCTCAATATGGCGGAGGCCGACATCATCGCTCAGACCGTTACGGCGCCCCAGTGTTGGTGCGAGGTTTGCCGCCGCGTCAGACAACTTGACCGGGTTAGAAATACGAGAGTTCAACAGTGTGAAAAGGTGACGTTCTTGGGAGAAAGAGATGTCCCATCGGAAACCATCAAATTCGGTTTTGTAGATGATATACCGGTTAGGGAATAAGGTTTGAGGCTTAATACGCATATCGTCCCCAATGACGAACTGCGTAAATCTGCCACGGAAATTATCTTCGGTTAAAATCTGACGGTCCAACTGGGCGGAAAATCTTTCGCTATCAAGCTGACCAGTCCAACCTACAATCAGTTCTCCGTTTTGGTCAAATTGTTTCTCCTCGCGATAGTTGTACACTTCGTTACCTTCGAGGAGTTCCCTACCAAACAGGTCATAGAAGAACTGGGGTTCTTCTTCCAATTGGAAACGGTCGGAGAAGTTAGCTTGTCCTTCAACCGTCGGTAGGAGCGGTTCCTGTGGGCCAAGGCTTGCTGCACCGCACCCATAGAGCACGAAACAACTGATCAGCCCTGCTATAATTAAAAGAAAATCAGGTGATCGTTTGGAAAACTTCATTACTTTCATTTGCCTCCTTGAGGAAATCATAAATTACATTTGACGTAAAAGTGAAGATATAAAACCTCCATAATCACGTTCATCCAGGCACCAATTTAAATAGGGGATCGAATCAATCACGGTTTTGGAGTTTGTGACCGTCTATCAACCGTTCTCCCATTTTAACTTGCGTCAGTGGTGGAACATATCGCAACCTCCTTTGGCAAGGATTTATTAGCAATACAAAACTATTTAGTTACCCAGATTCGGTGCCACATCAGTCTTTACATTTTGATCTCTGCTGGAGTCACGCTCCAGCGACACCAGATTAAGGCTTGCAGCCTAAAGATGATACAAGCGGCTATAAGCATTTAGCATATAAGAATTAACATTCAAAGCTTAGGTACTGATTGAGATTGATTCAGCACTCATTCAGTAAACCGGATGGTCCACACGCTTGATTTGAGCTATTCGCGTTCCCCATCCTTTTTGCTACTACAAAGACACGAAAATTCGGGTCTAACCTTTATTCAGTTTGTGCTTTTTTTCCCAATAAGGGTCTACTTTGAAAAAAAGTAATTCCTAAGATAACACTTCTGCAATTTTCTGTCAAGTGTTTTTTCTTAAAATTAATTACGATGTGCCGGAGACGGGACAAAAATAGATTCCCTCCTTCACCCTGAAACGGATCCACCTTATCCTCGGGCAGTTTTTACGAAGCACAGTGGGGATTCAGTTAAAAGATAAATCATCCCCAGATTCTGAGCAAAGATGTTGGTCACATGTTATCTTTAGTCGTGACCAACATTACCGGACAAAAGACATCGAAAAAGGCTGGTGAAAGGTACAGGCAGGTTAAATACCGGTTGGATCAGCACTGAGGTCGAAACTACATCAATTTCGGCAACCGTAATAGCCCCAAGATTTAGTGAAACTCACGCAGTCAAAAAGTCGTGTTGAAAAACCTGTGGAGCCAGTCGATGGGACCATCGTCCCTACCCAGAGAATAGAATCTACGTCAAGTAACGAAAAAGATTAGCTGAGAAGAGGGATTGCATAAGCGGAAAGGTTAAGGCAGGTTGTTGGCGGCTCTAATCTGCTCTTCGCTATACGCTTCATCCTTCCACTCAGTGATACGCCATTCTTGTTGATCGGAATCCTGATCGGTTCTCAACTCAAAGGTAAAAATATTATTCCCTTCAGCGAACCACCCCGTATATCCTCCTTCGAGTGAATCGCCATCAGCGACAAACCCTTGGATCCGATAATGATTTCTGACTTCAGCTCGTGTCCGGTCTGGATTCAATTGTATCTCGGGCGGTTCGGACAACTCAATCTCAATATCTTGGAATCTGGCAAAAACGCGCTGCGCGGAATCCCTTTCGTCCCGGATATCGTCAAAAATGACATCATCCGTTTTATCATTCATTGTTCCCATATCTGAAACGTAAAGAAATCCATCTTCCCAAAACGCACTCATATATCTATCAAGGTCTTCACTCTGATAGCCTTCGCGCCAATTTTTCAGAACTTGGTTAATTAGGACAAGCTCTTTCGACTGAACTTTGGTAACACTACTTACATCCCCACAACTTGTAAGCAGACTAAAAACGAGCAATAGCCCAATAACTTTGGCAAATACTTTTAACATGGCTACACTTCCTCCATAAAGACTTGCTGTATTTGCTAGACTTTCAAAAGAATTTGACGATACCCAGTTGAAGTTGTGTTGGTGCTAGATTAATCTGTAAGTTCAATTCTTCAATCTGCTTCATCTGGTCAATAAGTTGGTTCGCCTTTGCCTCTGCATTGTACAAGTTCGCTCCAACATAGGAATCAATCAAGCTATACGCCCATACCCCCGCTGCTGCGAAGAGAAAAAACTGTCGTAACTTATAGCGTTGATTCGCTCGATTGTATTGAAAAAGCGCTTCTGGAGACTGATCATCAATTAAGGCGACCGGAACATACTCATTGTTGTAGACATCCCGGAAGGATTGATGAGTAATCAACGCGCCAACAAGGAGTCCGGTTGTTCCCACGAAGGAGGTGGCACCAAGAAAACGATTATGGGCGTAAAACTGACCCCAGCCGGGCAGAACTGCAGAACGGCCTATGGCACCTACTGGTGATACAAGGCGCACACTCTCATCTGGCTGTGCAGCACTGAGTTTCCCCTGCGAAAGCAAGCATAAAACGAGGACCAACAGTGTAAGTCCCACTAACTTAACTAGAGATCCGGTCAAATTCGTACACCTCTTTCCCAAAGCGTATGATAGCAAAACGCAAAAATCTTGTCAATAAAAAAAACAGCTAAGGCCAACACTTGGCCTTAACTGTTTTATTTTTGTTGCAAGTTAGCACTATTTTCTTCGACTACGCTTTTGGGTTCTTGTGGTAGTGCGACTACGTTCCTTTTTTTCATCATCGTCATCTTTACTACTTGCACTCGAAGTTGTCTTCTGAGTTGTTGGTCTTTGGAGACGCGGGGCGGTAGCGGTAGATGAACGAGACCTAGATTGCTTGACTCGGCTGCGTGTTTCTGTCTTTTGTTTGACGCTTGAGGATCGGTTACGTGAAGATGGTGTACTCAACCGACTTCTACTTCTGGAAGACTGCGTTCGGTTGTACAAGCGTGCCCGTCGTTCCGCATTTGATCGGGCGGAGACTTCACTATCCGATGAACCCTGGTTCTTTGGAGAAAACCGATAGCGATCATATTGGTAGCTGCGCGGTGGGACATTACGAGATTGTACATTAGATCGGGGTTCCCTTTCCACTGAACTTAAGCGTTTACGTTTTAAGATCTGCTGAGTTGCTCGATAAGATCGGGCAGAGGTGTTACTATCCGAACGCCGTTCAATACGTTGCCGCTCTGTAGTTGTGCTCGGTACATTCCTCGTGTCAGGAAGTTTCCGTTTTCGCGAAAGCGTCGACCGCTGGATGACTCGATCTGTGAGTACCGGCGTTCGACGGTGTTCCGTAATTAGGGAACGAACTCGGGTTTGGACATTGGTATTGTTTGTTTTAGAGGTAGTGACTGACAATCGGCTCCGCGAATATTCGCGGCGGGTAGTTTCATGCGTTTCTGTCCAGCGATTCAGCCGTTGTGTCTTAGGAGACCTATTGACATGGACACCTACGTGATAGTGGGAATTGCGGTGGTATCGACGCGGGTAACGACGATAGTAATCGTGGAGGTAGGTGCCATAAGTACGACGAATGCCGACGTAGTGGTGGTCATAGACTGGATAGCTCCACCGAATGTAGTAACCTAGATCTGTACAGTAGTAGAAGGGACCATCGTAAAAATAGAGATAGGTATATCGATACCACGGTTGCCAGTGGTAATCTCGAGCGTAGCGGTGTATAACGCGCACATCAGGCTGTCTTTGATAGGTTACAACATTAACATACTCGATATCGAGGTGTTCACCATTTTCGGCGACGATGTGCATTTCAAGGATACCGTTCTCAACACGTCCTGCTGTCGCTACTTTTATTGTTTCTGAGCGACGTTTTGCACGCAAAAAGAAGGTATCGCCATAAAGGGTTTCGTCCTCAGCGCTCTCATTATAGTGCCTGCGGGAATATTCACGCTTGGTATTGCGAATCCAAACACGCCCTGCAATCTCCTCGTAATCGAAGTCTGCTCGGTGTGGTTCGCCTCGGTAGCGCACCAAAATCTCAACATACTGAGCCCGTCGAGGTATCTCAAAGAGATAGATCGCACTGGCTATCGCAAATTCGTAGTTTTCCTCATTCTCATATTCACTTGCCCAAGCTGTCAAACGGATCCCGTTGTCAAAACGAGGGCTGGCGGTAACGGTTGCATTACCGCGCTCGATCCAGTCCTCAACATCGCCCGCGTCCCGGTGTTCGCGACTAGTTCGGTCCGAAAAGTAGTCGGAGTCATAACCATACTGTGCCGGAGCGGTATGGGGTGTGAGCATCAGTAATAAGATTGTTAGCAGTGGACATATAGAAGATGGCACATGGAATTTCATTGCAACCCCTCCTTTTGGGTGCATTTAACAAAGCAGATTTTCGTGACTCGCTCATATGGTATTAAGGAGTTCGCTCATGCCAATCACAGCTCATGAGCGAACTTGACGTTATCCACCAATAGACTTCGTGATGCGTATCAATAGCAATTTAGATGCCACGACTGATTTAACCGCTGTGTTATCTACAATGGCAAAGGGACACGGTATCCGCTGCGTCAAAAGCGTAGCAATAGCGATACGCAGCTGTGGCAAAAGCGATACCAGATAGGAGTGACACACTTCAGTTCTAAGAGCAGATAGGGACGCAGATTTCGCTGATTTCCGCAGATAATAAAGAGGAAAAAGGATAGAAATCTCTGTTCAACCCCGTTTATCGGCCTCATTTGAATCTAGGACTTACGCAAAATCAGCACGCGGCGTGATATTTTTTATTTTTAACCCCCTAAATCCCCCTTGTCAGGGGGACTTATGAACCAACTGCGTAAGTCCTAACCAGATATTGATTTTTGGATTTTAATCCATCGCTACGAGTCGAATTCCTTTTCGGGCTGCCAAATCTCGTGCAAGCGGTGTGATAATCGCCGGAGTCGTGTAACGAAATTCGCGCACATCTGGCGGAAGTTTAGCGATTACCGACGCAGTGATAATGTTTTTCCGATCCCTTGAATCACCTTGATTTAAGCGATGTATACCATCGCTTAAAATTGCTTCAGCAAGGCGATCCATGGCGACAAATTGAACACCGAAGTCCGATAGGGTTTTAATGTAATTTTGCCCTAACCTTGAAATTTGAGAAGGGATTTCAGAATCGCCCGAGCTCCCAAAGCCATCAGACGTTGCGAGTACCCTATTCCCGCGAACCAACGCTTGAAACACGAGGTAAGCGCACGGCGTATCTGCCAACCCCAAACTTAACTTTGCTGCCATCGCATATGACAGCGTCGGAACAACGATTGCGGAGAACCCTTCAGCGAAAGGCTGCAGGTTTGTAATTTCGCCCGCTACGAAAACGTCTTCGTTTCTGCACGTGGATTGGATTTGAGAGATATCCAAGATTTTCGCGGCTATATCGGACACAATCGCTGTAATAGTATAGCCGCCCTGAATGCACTTATCAAGTTGCGTAAGGGGGAGCGCGAGATCGATGTGAGCGGCATCAAATATAGCCAGAACCTGTTTACCGGATTGGGAAGAAGTCAAGGTGGTTCCTTGTTGTTTCAGCGCTTTCGCAACTTCTGCTTCAATCCGCCGAATGATTTCTGGACTGAACTCCACTTAGATACCCCTAATTTTTTAGCAGCTCGACGCCTTCTCCCCCCTGCAAACCAGCAGCATTAGCGTCATCTGTATCTAGATGCATCTGCGGCACATAGTTTGATGATATTTTTGGATGAATGTTTTCAAAGGTCAACGCTCGCTCGCCGGGGATGCGCGCTGTTAACAGATCTCCTTCACGTATCCCCCAATTTTCCGCATCTTGAGGGGTCATGTGAACATGCCGTGTCGCACAGATTGCACCTTCTTGTAGGTGAATAGATCCCTTAGGACCGATTAATACAATCGACTCTGAACCGGCGAGATCCCCCGAATCACGAATGGGTGGCTTGAGTCCCAAGCGAATGGCATCGGTCTGTGCAAGCTCAACCTGAGAATAATCCCTCACGGGACCGAGAATCCGAAGCCCTTCAATTGCTTGCATACGTCGTCCAACAACGGTTAATGTCTCCTTCGCTGCGAATGCCTCGGGCTGGTATAAGGGGGCGTGGACCGTCAATTGATGTCCTGCGCCGTACAGAATCTCCAAGTGTTCTTGAGTTACGTGCGCATGTCGCGCTGAGACACCAACCGGAATCTTCTGCTGTTGAGCGACGACATCGCAGGCACGATTTCCAGCCCCGCAGGTTCGCAGGGCGCAGCCACCACAGGGGTCTTCGCTCCCAATTGCACCGGGATTCAAAGCAACCTGCTCCAATTGTTCAAGCACTTTATGAGTGACCAATTCAATGAGTGCTTTGTCATTCATCCGCTATCTTTCCTAACTCCATCAATTCGCTGCTTCGTCGTTGGCGATATCAATCGTCAACGTGCTATCCTCGGACTGTTCTTGGACGGGTAAAACCGATTCAACATCTGCATGTGGTCGTGGGATAACGTGGACGGATACGATTTCTCCGACTCGCGCGGCTGCTTCTGCTCCAGCGTCTGTGGCCGCTTTGACAGCACCGACATCACCACGAACCATGACTGTGACATATCCGCCACCAATCTTCTCATAGCCGATAAGTTGAACATTCGCCGCTTTGACCATTGCGTCAGCGGCTTCGATGCTTCCAACAAGCCCTCTCGTTTCAACTAAACCTAAAGCCTCGCCAGCCATAATCGAGTATGTATCCTCCTGATTGACAATTATCGATCGCGCCTTACTTTAAAAGTCTTAAAGTTGTTATAGCAGTATATCACAATCTTTAAACTGATTCAAGCATTTTCAGAATTTCATCTGCCAATCATGATTCATATAGTTTTATTTTTTTTATTGACACAATTGCCGAACCACAGATATGCTGTCAACTGATTATGGTGAATTTTATAATTACTTATACACTTTTGACACACAACCAACCCCCTAAATCCCCCTTGTCAGGGGGACTTGGGAAACTCAGGGGGACTTCATGAGGCTTCGATAAGGGGCACTATTGGTGAACGTCTACATATTTATATTGTTCACTATAAACGCCTCTATACCGCATCGAACTGACTTAACCGACAGAATTATAGAGAAACTTCATGACACGATATAGATTGCAGCTCATTTGGAACGGATTCTGGCTCATCCTCTTTATTGTATGGGGAGCGGGGTGTATTCCCAACAATCCCTATCCGCCTTCAGAGCAGATGGAGGAAATTTACTATAGCACCTTTTCGGAGGAACCGAAACATCTAGATCCAGCAATTTCATATAGTTCGGGTGAATACCGTTTCATCCAACAGATTTACGAACCCCCGCTCCAGTATCACTATCTCAAGCGTCCATACGAACTGATCCCGCTGACAGCCGAGTCTGTGCCGAAGCCGCGTTATTTTGACACCGATGGACATCCGTTGCCGGATGATGTTCCTCCGGAGCAGGTTGCAAAGACGGTGTATGAAATTCGTATCCGTCCCGGGATCCACTATCAAGTCCATCCGTGTTTTGCGAAGAATGAGGCTGGGAAATTTCGCTATCATACACTGACAGACAATGATGTAAAAGGGGTCCACGAGGCGAGCGATTTCGCTGAAACGGGCTCACGAGAACTGATCGCTGCTGATTATATTCATCAGATAAAGCGGACGGCAGATCCGAGAGTTGGCTGTCCTATCTTGAGCCTGTTAGATAGTTATATCTTGGGTATGGGTGAGTATGCAAAAGCGTTACGCGACGCGCTGGAGGCAGAACGCAAGAAACGCAGAGATACAGTGGGAGCCACCTATAACCAAGCTGTCAATGAACGAGAAAATCCTATCTCTTTGGATTTAGACGCCTTCCCATTTCCGGGAGTCAAGGTTATTGACCGTTACACCTATCAAATCATTCTCAAAACTAAATATCCACAGTTCATTTACTGGCTTGCAATGCCTTTTTTCGCGCCGATGCCAGAGGAAGCTATTGACTTTTATGCACAAAGTGCTCTGAAAAATCGGAATATCACAATCGATCGATTTCCGGTCGGGACGGGTCCCTATCGTCTTGAAACCTACAAACAGCACAAGGAGATTATCCTCGTCCAGAACGAGAATTTTCACACGGAACTGTATCCCACGGAAGGGGAAGTCGGGGATAGGGAAGCGGGATTACTCGCTGACGTTGGTGCAAAACTTCCGCTAATTCCGAGAGCGGTCTACAAATTGGAAAAGGAATATATCCCGCGCTGGGCTAAGTTTCTGCAAGGATATTATGACGCCTCCGGAATCTCATCAGACACCTTTGATCAGGCAATTACGTTCTCTGATACGGGTGATCCGCGGACGAGTGAACTGTTGCAGTCCCGAAATATTGTGCTGGAAACAAATGTAGATGTGACCACCATATATTTCGCGTTCAATATGATCGACGATGTGGTTGGCGGCTATACCGAAGATCGGCAGAAACTTCGTCAAGCGATCTCAATAGCGTTGGACTATGAGGAATATATCGAAATATTCCTCAACGGACGCGGTATCCCTTCACACAACCCGATCCCGCCCGGTATCTTCGGATATGAGGAGGGCAAAGTTGGTATCAATCCGTATGTCTATAGTTGGGATGCGGCACAGGGGGCGACCCGGAAGTCGTTGGCGGAGGCCCGTCAACTCCTCGCTGAGGCGGGATATCCCGGTGGTCAAGACAAAAATGGCAATCCGCTCATCCTTTATTTTGACAACTATCGGACTGGTCCGCAAGCGACCTCTTTCCTGAATTGGGTGCGTAAGCGGTTTGAACTGATCGGCATTACGTTGGAGGTACGAACGACGGACTACAACCGTTTTCGAGACAAGGCGAGAAATGGAAGTTCACAAATCTTGATGTGGGGTTGGCACGCGGACTATCCGGACCCGGAGAACTTCCTCTTTCTGCTCTATGGACCGAATAGCAAAGCCAAATTTGATGGCGAGAACGTTTCCAATTATGACAATCCAGAATATAACCGGTTGTTTGATCAGATGCAAAACATGGACAACTCGCCTGAGCGACTGGAGATTATTCGCCAGATGAAGTTAATTCTACAACGCGATGCGCCTTGGGTATTTGCCTATCATCGTGTCAACTTTGGACTTTATCACGAATGGTTGAAAAACGGGAAACCGAATACTACGGGGTACAATACTCTCAAATACAAGCGCATTGACAGCACATTGCGTGCTCAACGACAGGCAGAATGGAATGCACCTGTGCTTTGGCCGATCTGGGGTGTTATCGGGTTTCTAATTGTTGGAACAATTCCGGCGGTGGTAACGATCTGGCGGAGGGAGCGCGGTAGGTAGGTAGAAATCACTGCCGTTATTATTTTTGTAGGATGCCATTACCTTCTGTCAGCGTTACCCGTTGATTTAGCCCGATACCGGTAAATCGTTCAGTTTCCCCACCCGGCCAGATTACCTCAATCCAATCGACCGTCGTTTCCTTCACGAGACCGAACTCAGCAGTTAAGCTGTTGAAGGATAGATAGCTTGCACCGGCGTTGATTTCGCGTAGCTGTATTAGATCTCCCGCCTTGAGTCGAATCCTTGCACCAACGGCATCACGATTGCCTTTCGTGCCAATTAACTTGATATGTAACCAGTTGTTGCGATTGCCCCCTTCGTTTTGAAGTAAGACTGCGGGACCATGGTTGTTGACGATAAAGATATCGACATCACCGTCGTTATCGTAATCCCCAAAAGCGACGCCGCGTCCCACTCGGTATGGGAGAGCGGCTACACCAGTCGCTGCGGACACATCGGTGAAAACCCCATCGCCATCGTAACGAAAGAACTGATCTTTCTGTGGGATAAGCAGGTCGTAATTATCAAGATATTGGAAGGTGTGGCCGTTGGCGACAAAAATATCAAGGTCACCATCGTTATCGTAGTCGAACAGATCCGTCCCCCAGCCCACATATTTGAGACTTTCTTCACCGAGCGCGGCACCGTAGGAGTCATCAACGAGGTGAATGGGCTGCACCCCTTCCGCTTTCGAGGAGTTCCTTGCAATCGTCCCCTCTTCCTTCCACATGTTGCTGTATAGCGCGTTTTCCTGCTCAATCCAGTGGCTCATAAATAGATCGAGATCGCCATCGCCATCGTAGTCGCCCGTTGCAAGTCCCATTGAGCCACGGAAATCTGCCGCCCATGACGCATCACTCACGTCTGTGAATGTGCCATCACCGTTGTTACGATAGAGAAAGTTGGGAGAGAGGTCGTTGGCAACATAGAGCTCAAGATCGCCATCCAGATCGAAGTCCGTAAAGATAGCTTGTAAGCTGCGTCCGCCGCGGGATTCGATGCCTAATTCCGCAGTGACATCGGTGAACGTGCCATCCCCATTGTTACGATAGAACACATTGTCCTGTGGCTCGAAGGAGTGCGGGTTCAATATACGTGGCACAGATTGTCCATACTGCTGCGACACCTTTTGAGCTTCTGCTAATTTTTCGAGATCGTGGTCGATATAGTTGGGAACGTAGAGATCCAAATCCCCGTCATTATCATAATCGCCGAATGCTGCCCCTGTTCCCCATCGCGCATCACCGACCCCCGCCTTCTCGGTGACATCGGTGAAGGTGCCATCTCCGTTGTTGCGATACAGCACATTCGGTCCATAGTTCGTGACATAGAGATCGAGGTATCCGTCATTGTCGTAATCACCGAAAATGCAGCCCATGCCGTAGCCTCTATCACCGACACCCGCTTTTTCAGTAATATCGGTAAATGTGCTATCACCATTGTTGCGATATAGTACATTTCCCGGCGATGCTTCTGTTATTTCCACATCGAGTGGACCGGGGTTATTGACCACGTAAAGATCGATGTGCCCATCATTATCATAGTCGGCGAAGCCTGCGCCGGAACCGACATCTTCGGGAAGTAGGGATGAACGCTTCCCCTCCGAGTGGACAAAACCGATCCCTGTGGCTTCCGTGACATCTTTGAAGATAACCGGAGAATTTGAGGATTGAGCGGAGATAGGTGTGGGAATCCATAAAGCTTGAATGGACAGAAGTATGCAGATCCAGCCTACAGCTATCCGTTGTAAATGTTGGCTAATATTCGTTTTCAACTTTTCTGACCTTTCCAGTCTTTTCAGTTATCGTAATCGGATTCGGGGATCAACGAGCGTATAACTGATGTCCGTCAACAGCAAACCTACAATATACAGCACCGAACCCAGATAGACCATGCTGCGGACAATAGCGAAATCTTGGGCGTTGATGGCATCAATAGTGAAACTGCCCAGTCCGGGAATTGAGAAAAAGTTCTCCATAACAAGGCTACCCATAAAGAGAAATGGAATTGCTAACACCACATTCGTCAAGATAGGGATCATCGCATTCTTCAAAGCGTGCTTGAACAGTACGGCACTCTCGCCAAGCCCTTTCGCACGCGCGGTCCGTACATAGTCCCGATTCACCTCTTCAAGGAAGATGGTGCGGTAGAAACGGACACCGGTGCCAATACCGCTAATGACACCGATAACTGTTGGCAGAAAAACAAACTTCAGCATATTTACGCCGGCGTCATATCCGGAAATGGGAAAGAGACGGAGCATTTTGCCAAATAGCCACTGTCCAGCAATGATATAAAAGAGTGTGGAGATTGACATCAGAATTACGGCAACAATAGTTCCCCAGAAATCGACATAGGTTGCACGGTAGTATGCGATAATCATTGAAAAGGTGATGTTGACAAGCAAGCCTATGATAAATGTCGGTATAGCGATAGCGAGGCTTGCCCACATCCGGTGGGAGATTTGGTGACCGATGTCGATGTTGTTTCGGTCTGACTTACCGAAATCGAAGAGGAATAGCCGCATAGCTTTTTGGGAGAAGATTGTCTGTGTGAGAATTGAGGCTCCAGACTCTTCGGCGTTGAAAAACAGCGGCAGATGATAGCCGCGATCCCGTTTCCATCGGTCTACATCGTCTTGGGTAATGTTCCTTTCCCCAAGAATCTGTCTTGCCATATCGTCAGGTGAGTTGACGATGAAGAAGAGTACAAAGGTAATTAGGTTGACACCGATGAGGATCGGGATGGCGTAAAGTGTGCGGCGTATGATGTAATTGAGCATCTGTTAGTAAAGTTTAGAATTATGGTGAACTTTAGAATTACTTATACACTTTCGATATACAACCACCCCCCCTAAATCCCCCAACCCCCCTTGTCAGGGGGGAAACTTGTCAGGGGGACTTCATGAGGTTCGATAAGGGGCATTTATTGGTGAACGTCTACATCTTTATGTTGTTCATCATAATATGAGTCGGTGACGAAATTTGCTAGGGTTGAGGCGTAAGTGGGGTGCTCACTGCCAGACCAGTTGAACGGCAAGCGCTTCGTCCGGATGCTCCCACAAGAAGTCGAAAGCCTCCTTTGCGCTCTTATAAGGGAAGCTGCGACTGATCATTTGGGCTGCTTGGATATCTTCTGAACGGATTTTCTCCATCGCACGTTGAGCAATTTGCCCGCGCGGTTCATCGGTAAGGATGCCAGCCACAAGTCGCTTGCTCATAATTTTTGATGAATACAATGGCAGCGGTGCGCCTTGGTATAACGCGATTAACTGGATGGTGCCTTTGCTACGTACCATGTCTTGTGCCTGTTCAAACGATTTGACCCCAGCGTGACCACCGACGCAGTCGATTACCAGATCTGCGCCGTTTCCATCGGTCAAGCGCTGCACCGCTTCAACAGGATCCTCTTCGGAAGCGTTGACGACAACATCCGCCCCCAATTCGGAAGAGAGCTGACAACGGAGTGATACTGCATCGACCGTGATGATTCGGTCAGGACCATATCCGCGGAGGACCTGCATCATTAGGCTTCCCACGATGCCTTGCCCAAGAATGACTACTGTATCTCCTTCTTGGATCCCTGATGAATCCGCCCAAGCAATCGAGCTTATTGAGAGCGGCAGGAATGTTCCTTCTTCAAAGGAGATGTCATCCGCGAGCGGCACGACCCGTCCATCAACGCTGGCATCGACTTCTCCGACGGCATACTCGGCGTGTGGTGCGACGACCATTACCCGTTGTCCGACCTGATACTCCGTGACGGCAGATCCCACCTGCTCAACAACACCGGTGAGGGAATACCCCATCATCGATGGAGGTATTGCTTCCTCCATGATATAGCGGCGAAACAGTTCAGAACCACGGCTAATCAGTGTGGTATGCGTCTTCACCAAAACTTGACGACTATTTATCTCCGGGACTGGTATATCTTCCAACTGGATGTTACCGAATCCCTCTGGCTTAATCACGCGAATCATGGCATACTCCTTCGTGAGACATCAAACATGTGTGGTAGCATAATTTATTACGGATTCATAAAGATCGAAGGGTCATTCAAGTATAGAAAGAATGGAACTCAATTTATTTGTGGATGTTGGGTTTCACTCGCGTTCAACCCAACCTACGACTATGGTAGGGCTATTCAGTTTTAGGCTTATTACCCATTTTGTTTGAAAAGTCAGAGTCGGGCAGTCGCTCTTAGAGCGACGTGTCGGGATTTGGAAATCCCTCCTACAGAAGAACTAAATGCCCCTACGGCTATGGACATATTTCTATATCATCATATTTTACAATATAATTCCGATTATGTCTTGATTATTTTAACGCAAGTTGCTAGTTGAATATCCATGGAATTTCCCTTAGAGTATTTGTTGACCAAAACAAAACACTCAGACAGGAGAATCCCATGGACTTAGTAATTGTAACATTTTATACGCTTTGTGACGATCTGTTAATTCAACACGGCTATCAAGACGATCCGCGAACCAAAATGTCTGCCTCTGAAGTGATGACAACGGCATTAGTAGCAGCAGAACTATTCGGTGGTAATCAACAGCGGGCACGACAGTTACTCAAGGAGCAGGGGTATATTCCCACTATGCTCAGTAAAGCACGATTCAACCGAAGACTCCACCAAATTGCACCGATGTTTCAGACCCTTTTTGATTCCCTTGCTACAGACTGTAAAGCACAAAACCCGAACCAACTGTATGTCATTGATTCCTATCCTGTCCCAGCGTGCGATGTGATTCGTATCTCTGGTGCCAAACGGTATCAAGGGGAAGTGTGGCGTGGCAAGATAACCAGTAAACGTAGATACTTCTATGGACTCAAACTACATCTGATGGTAACCGAGGCTGGCATACCGGTCGAGTTTTTCTTAACACCGGGCAGTTTTAGTGATGTTGGGGGATTGCGGTGTTATCCGTTTGATTTACCTGAAGGTGCGGTTGTTTATGCAGATAGAGCCTACTGTAATTATGGGATTGAAGATGCGTTGGCTGAAGCAGGCATCATGCTCAAACCGTTGCGTAAGAAAAACAGTAAGCGTCAATATAAGCCGTGGACGGTTTACCTACACCATCACCGTAGGAAGCGGGTGGAGGTAACAAATGGGCTAATCACCCAACGCCTACCCCGCTCTATTCATGCAGTTACTGCCGCTGGGTTTGAGATAAAAGTTGTGTTGTTTCTCATTGCTACTATGATTACACTTATCATTTAATAAAAACTAGCAACTTGCGTTATTTTATTAGGATTCAGGGCAAATTTCTGTCTCAGAATCACTGAAGTCAGATTAGTTCTCGGCAAACGTGACGTGGGTAAGTTTTTGATTGACTTCGCAGACGACCTTAACATAAAATGTTTTTAGCGTATTGTTGTAAGGAGAAGATAATTTTTAGGTGTTATATAATCATTCTAAGCGGTAGATAGTCTAATGCTATAATTGATATGCTTTGGGTTCATAAGCACATTACAGGACAATAGGAGATTTGGATGCGAAATCGGGTTACGCTTAAAGCAATGTTGTATCTTTTTATAGGGATAAATTTGTGTGTATCCTTGATGGATTTTAATGACGCGTTGGCTTCAGATTGGGCAAGTTGGCGGGGTCCCAATCAGACCGGCTCGTCCTCAGAAACCGGTCTAATCTCAAGCTGGTCGGTGGACGGTGAAAACTTAATTTGGAAGGCTGATTTTATCGGTCGCTCCACGCCAATCGTTCTGAACAATCGGGTCTATGTCATCGGACGTGTTGGGATGGACATCACTGAGCAGGAACGGGTTGCGTGTTTTGATACCGATACGGGGGATCTGCTCTGGGAACACCGATTCAACGTCTTTCACAGCACCATCCCTTTTAATCGATTGGGTTGGACTAGTTTAGCTGGCGATAGAGAAACGGGTTATATTTATGCCCACACTATTAGCGGTGTGTTTGCCTGTTTCGATAAGGACGGAGATGTAGTCTGGGCGCACTCTTTGACGGAAGAATATGGTCGGTTCACGGGCTACGGGGGGCGAACTGTTACACCTGTTGTCGATCGTAACCTTGTGATCCTCAGTTTCCTCAACACGAGTTGGGGAAGCCACGCCGCGATGCGCCATCGTTATTTCGCTTTTAACAAAAAGACCGGCGACGTGGTGTGGACGGCGAAACCGGGTGGTCCCCCGAAGGATACGACCTATCCCGTCTCTGTCGTAGCGGAGATCAATGGTCGTCGGTTGTTAATTGACGGTAATTCGGATGGGCATGTGTACGCAATGGATGTGCAAACGGGTGAGAAAGTGTGGGGATTCCAAGTCAGTCAGGGGCCGCTTAATGCGTCGGTGGTTGTAGATGGTACACGGGTTTACGCAAGTCACAATCGTGAGAACACAGACACGACGGTGATGGGACGCGTTGTCTGCATTGATGGCACAGGCACAGGGGATATAACCAAAACGCACGAACTCTGGCGCGTTGACGGCATTGAGGCGGGTTATAGTTCTCCAGCGATAGCTGATGGTCGGCTTTATGTTGTGGATAGCTCGGCGAATTTACACTGTCTCGATGGCGAAACCGGAGGGGTGCATTGGACACATAGCCTCGGCACAGTGGGCAAGGGTTCACCTGTTATCGCCGATGGCAAAATCTATGTCACGGAGGTTAACGGGCACTTCCACATCCTGCAACCGGGTGAGAATGACTGCAAAACGCTGAGTACAACACAGATTGAAAGGGAACCCGGTCACTATGCGGAGATTTTCGGTTCACCTGCCATCGCTGACGGCCGAGTCTACTTCACCACCGAGGAAGGGCTTTACTGCTTGGGAAGTCAAGAATCTTCTGCTTCTGACTCATCTGTATCAGGATCCATCGGTATGGCGATGTCTACTGATGCGCCGGCATCAATACAGATTGTCCCCACCGAAGTCTTAGCCGAACCGGGAGACAGCGTCCAATTTAGCGTCCGCGCTTTTGACGATAAAGGTACACTGATTGCCGAAAAGGCTGCCGAGTGGTCACTTGATGGGTTGTCAGGAACAATTGATGAGCACGGAAAACTGACGCTTGAACAGAGCCAGGTCGGTCAGGCCGGAACGGTATCGTCAAAGATTGGCGATCTCAGCAACTCCGCACGGGTTCGTGTCATCCCACCGTTACCGTGGCAGGAGGATTTTGAGTCGATAGCGGAAGGGAAGAGTCCGCCGCATTGGGTGCGTGCAACAAACCGATTCGTCGTCCGTGAGATGGATGGGAACAAAATTCTGGTCAAACCGCCTGCTCGACGTGGATTGCACCGCTCGAATGTCTACCTCGGTCCGCCGAACATGAAGAATTACACCGTTCAGGTCGATCTGCTGGGAACGAAACCGAAGCGCAACATGCCAGACATGGGACTCATCGCTCATCGCTACACCCTTGAGATGCAGGGGAACCACCAACGGCTGCAGGTGCTGTCGTGGCGATCAGATCTTCGAATGGCAAAGTGGATTGATTTCAAGTGGGAGCCGAATGTATGGTATACGATGAAAATGACGGTAGATATTGTCGATGATACCGCGCATGTCAAGGGAAAGGTTTGGGCAAAGGGTGAGCCGGAGCCTGAAGCATGGACGATTAACGTTGAAGATCCGCTGCCGAACCGAGAGGGGAGTCCGGGTATCTACGGCTATTCGCCTGCGGAAATCTATTACGATAATCTGAAGGTTTGGAGGAATTGATGACTGCCTCCCACCACCATTCGTTGAATGGCACAAACTGCATAATGGGAAACTGAGGAGAGATCATGGCAAATCTATTAACCCGTTTACAAGTACAAAACTTCCGATCGTTGGCAGATGTCTCAATTGACATACGCCCGATTAACGTCCTGTTTGGACCCAATGGATCAGGAAAATCAACGTTGTTAGAAGCAATTCGATTGGTTGGAGATTGCGTTTCCCGAGACGTTGAGGAGGCTGCTAGGAAGCGGAATAACGGTTATGGTATGTTACGGCAGGGTGTTGATGAATGGGAAGGCATATCAATCGCATTGGAAACAGCTTACACCAAGTATGCACTCCAATTAGGATTTTCACGCGGGCAAATTTTTCCGTATGCCGGGGAAGTTCTGCATTCCAACCGAAGAAGAGCTCCCTTAATAAATCGAAGATTAGGCAGTGATGAGGCTACTTTTTACTATCGGACAGCAGGCCATCCGGCACGAACTAAACTGACCTTTCCAGAAAAACTTGCTCTGATTCAGTATATGCAAGGAAAAGGACGTATTTTGCAAACCGCTGTCGACTTACGAAGTCTGCTTGACTCTGTTCATTTTTACCATTCTCATTATATTGCCCTATATGGGCTTAAGCAACGCGGCTCGGAGTCAGGTATCGATAGCTCATTGCACGAGGATTGCGGGAATCTATGGTCGGTTCTGCGGAACATTCGCGATAAAAGTGCAATT
The DNA here is from genome assembly GCA_965204355.1 of Candidatus Poribacteria bacterium. Classification (GTDB taxonomy): domain Bacteria; phylum Poribacteria; class WGA-4E; order WGA-4E; family PCPOR2b; genus PCPOR2b. Next base: position 2,488,241 of record OZ241983.1, on the reverse strand, counting down.
GATTCACGTTATGAAACTATTATCAATTTCATGCGCAAAAGTTTCCCTAATTTCAAAGATTTGGTGTTTGAGCTAACGGGGCCAAACGTAGTCTACGCTAGCTTCGTAGAAAAAGACTTTCAAGACTCAATTCCGGTATTAGGTGTGTCAGAGGGGCATCTGCAAATGCTTATTCATCTAACGGCTTTATTCTCTGAGGAAGCAAATCATGGCTCGCTGATTATATTCGATGAGCCGGAAACCTCACTCCACCCCTATGCAATCTCTGTGTTTGCCGAAGCGGTCAAGCAAGCCACAAAGGAATGGAACAGGCAGGTTTTTATCGCAACGCACTCACCCGTGCTGATTAGCCAATTTGAACCGGAAGATATTTTGACAACAAAACTGGCTGAGTCGGGGCAGACAGTTCTAACGCGGGTCAGCGAGATGGAAGACATTAGAGATCTGCTCGAAGAATATGCTGTAGGGTCGCTCTACATGGCTGAAGCAATTGCCCCCCAAAGCGGCCCCTACACCAGTGAGAAGGCGGAATGAGTGCACGGGATACAGTATCTACCGAATCCCCGCAATGGGCTTATTTTCGTTTCGGCTTAATCGTCACAGGGGAAACTGAACAGAAGTATCTGCCACAGTTATTTAAGTCGTTGATGGCAACAGGAATTTGTCACTTTGAAGTTATTCGGAAAATCGAACAGCGCAGCCCGAAAACATCAACAGGACAAAATCGCACAGTGGTGGGCACCGATCAGATGATTGAAAGGAAGGATGAATTAGAAATCGGGTTGCCAGCAAGAGGTTATGTGAACCGCAGCAGATGCCACTTTGTCCTTCTGATCGACGATCTGGAGTATAGTCGCAGGGACCAGGCACTAGCGGTTTTTAATCTCTATCGAACGGTACTTGATACAGTCTTAAGCACCTTGAAGCATCGGGCATCCGTGCATTTTCTGGTGAATATGCTTGAGGCGTATTACTTCGCTGACGCGCAAGCGATTAACGCTGTCTTGGAAACCTCCTTGTCAGATTATGAAGGTGATGTGGAAACAATCCGTAACCCCAAAAGCGATCTCAGACAAAGGCATCCTAGTTTCAGGGAGATTGACGATGGCGGAGAAATTCTCAATCAGATTGACCTTGAGCATGTTCTGTCTCGTCCCGACACCTGTGCTTCGCTCAGGACCTTGTTTGCTTGGTGTGTAAAGGTGTTGGAAACATACTCTGACCACGACTGTACAGATCTCTATGACAAATACAGACTTCACGACGGAATAATGAGTGTAATAACAGAACCACAATTAGGCAATTTTTAACTTACGGTTAGGGTTCTGTTGACGTTTGAAAATTGAGTCAATATTGATACCCCCAATAAGATCGGGATTCAAAGCAGCATGACTTTGGGCAACCACAAGGGTTGCCCCTACATTGGGTTAATTCCTGTAGGGGCGGGGTTGTCCAACCCGTTGGGCGAGGGAACCTCGCCCCTACGATTCGGGATTATCGGCAAATGGAGGACACATCTCACATAAATGTCAACATGCCCTAGCAATTACTCACAACTATAGAGGAGCGAAATGAAATATCAACAGATTATAGGAACGGGTGCTATTATTCTCTTAACAGTGTTAGCAGTATCGGCAATGCCCGCCGCCGCTGAGACGGCGATGTGGGGGTTCACACCATCACGAAACCTCGTCTCCGATGAGAAAAATTTACCGGTAAAATGGGACGCGAAAACCGGATTAAACATCAAATGGACGGCAACCTTGGGTTCACAGACCTATGCAGGACCGATTCTTATCGGTGGAAAGGTATTTGTCGGTACGAACAACCAAGGGAGGCGAAATCCGAAACTTACCGGCGATCGTGGCGTCATCATGGCATTCCGTGAATCGGACGGGGAATTTCTTTGGCAATCCACACACACCAAACTCCCCGCCGGACGTGTGAACGATTGGCCCCAACAGGGTATCTGTTCAACACCTTACGTTGAGGGCAACCGGCTTTACTATATTTCCAACCGCGCTGAAGTTGTCTGCGTTGATACCGAAGGCTTCATGGACGGGGAAAATGATGGTCCCTTCATGGAGGAGACCGACACCAGCGAAATCGATGGGGACATTATCTGGAGTTATGATATGATTGAGGAATTGGAGGTTTTTCCGCACAATCTCGCCACCTGCTCCCCAATCGCTGCCGGCGATCTGCTCTTCGTCATCACTAGCAATGGCGTTGACGAAGGACATATCCATATCCCCTCACCGTTCTCACCGAGTTTTATTGCGCTGAATAAAAACACCGGTGAACTCGTTTGGGAGGATGCTTCACCGGGTGAAAATATCCTGCACGGTCAGTGGTCAAATCCCGCTTACGGAGTCATTCAGGGCAAGCCGCAGGTGATTCTGCCCGGTGGCGACGGTTGGATCTATTCCCTCGAACCTGAGACCGGGGAATTGATTTGGAAGTTCGACTGCAATCCCAAAGATTCGGTGTGGGAATTGGGTGGGAGAGGGACACGCAATAACATCATTTCGACCCCTGTCATCTGGGAGGATAAGGTCTATATCAGCGTGGGACAGGACCCGGAACACGGCGAGGGAGTGGGGCATCTCTGGGTGATTGACGCAACGGGTGAAGGTGACATCACCGAAACCGGCGCCGTTTGGCATCGCGGCGACGAGGATTTCCACCGCACGATGTCTACCGCAGCAATTGACGATGGCTTGCTCTACATAGCAGACTTGAGCGGTTTCGTCTACTGCCTTGACGCCAACACAGGTGAACATCATTGGACGTATGACACCTTTGCTGCGATTTGGGGGTCAACATTCGTGGCGGATGGCAAGGTATACATCGGAGACGAAGACGGAGATCTCGCCATCTTAAAAACAGGCAAAGAGAAAGAGCTTATTTTCGAGACCAACATGGGGAGCGCTGTTTATACCACCCCGGTAGCAAAAGACGGTGTGCTGTATATCGTGAGTCGGAATACGCTCTTTGCGATTGCTATGGAATGATGTAAGCATGCAAAAGAGAATGACTCATGCTAAAAGACACGTGAAACGTAATGCGTGAAACGTGAAAACCATTCGTTCATTGGTGCAAATCAACGAGTGAACTAATGAACTACGGTAGATTTTAGAATTATTTGGACACTCCCAACGCACAGCTAACCCCCTAAATCCCCCTTGTCAGGGGGACTTTTGAGACTGCACGAAGGTCGGAGTTATTGGTACATGTCTACTTATTTTTACAATTCACCATAATTGGACACTCTGTACCGGCGAGGGGAAAATCCGGGCTATCACCCCAGTAGATGCGGTTTTTAACCGCACCGCATCCCGACGAGTCGGGACAGGACATGGGGAGCGAAAGTGTCTACTTATTTTTAGAGTTCACTATAAATCGGTTTTTGTTGCACGATAGTAGTCTGGAGGAGGAGTAATCAATGCCCAAAGATAACTTTCAACCTGCCGATCTACCGTATCGATATGAGTTTGGCGCAGACGAACTCTCGGCGGTTAAGGCGTGTCATGATGAACACGGTTTTGCCGTTGTAAAAAATATGTTGTCGCCGGATTATGTGGAGGAATTGAAGGAATCGGTCCGTCAGGTTCTCGATCCGGAGGGCGACTTGGGACTTGGGGAAACGCGTACCAAGCACGCTTTCATTGAATACTCAAAGCCTCTTTGGAAACTGCTTGAGAACGAAGATTATCTGAATATCAATCGATGTATTTTTGGGACTGACGCGCTCACGATCCATCGATCCGCTGCAATATTGAAGAATGTTGAGTCGGGTCCGGTGACGTGGCATACCGACTGGTGTGGCTTTTCTGAACCGCCGCCCAAACACTCCGGTGACGTGCTGAATCGCGGTGATTGGCCCAACGGTATGTGGTTCTATCTCAACGGCACACATCCGAGCCGGGCGGGGCTGGCAGTTATCGCAGACTCCCATAGGGCTGACTGGCAACCGCCTGATGGGTTTGAATTCACGGCGGATCAGCGTTCATTTCACCGAACAGGCGAAGAACCGAAGCCGTATGATCGGATGGATATGCCGGGCACAGTCCCACTTTTCACAGAGCCGGGCGATCTCATCATCTTTGCGGCGCGGACGTATCACGGCGCTTTTCCACACGACGGCGATGAACCGCGTCTCTCATGTGGCTTTATTTTTCGTCCGACTCAAGAACAGCTCTCAATTCCGTGGGAATTACCTGAATCAGCGCACCGGTTCATGGAAGGGCTCCCTCCGAAGTTACAGCGTTACGTTGAGGATTACCCAAGTATCGATATCGGCTGGAAGCCCGCGGGTTAAGCCTCTCATCATACGGGATACATATACAACTATGGACAACTTGAATGAATCATTATCGAAAAAAGCAGAAGCAGCGCGTGATCGGCTTGATGCACACGTGCGTGAAATTGTTCAGTGGCACTTTAGTCCAGAGACCGGCACACCATTTTGGTTGGAGTATGCAGAGACGCTCGATTTTGATCCGCGCGAGAAAGTCGGAAGCTACGATGACTTAAAACTCCTTGGGCATTTTCAGGATGAATGGTTGCGCGGCGGACCGGTGCGGCGGTGGGTTCCCAAAGGTTACGCAGACCGACCTGTGTATGTGTTTGAAACAGGTGGCTCGACCGGCGTTCCAAAAACTCGTATCAGCATCCGCGACTTTCAGATCGATTATGAGATGTTCAGCGAAACTTTGCCCGACGAGAACTTTCCACCCGGCAGCGATTGGTTGATGCTCGGTCCCTCCGGACCACGACGGCTCCGTCTCGCCGTTGAGTATTTGGCACAGCATCGTGGCGGTATCTGCTTCCTCGTTGACCTCGATCCGCGGTGGGTAAACAAATTAATTCAGTACGGAAAGCATCAGGAGTTAGATCTTTATAAAAATCACGTTATTGATCAAGCCTTGAACATTCTACGCGCCCACGACAATATCCAGAGCCTGTTCACAACACCAAAATTGCTTGAAGCGTTGTGTGAAAAAATCTCCCTGCCAAAAGCTGGTATAAAAGGGATCTTTTGTGGTGGGACGGAGATGGATGCTCAATTCCACCGCTTTGCCCGTGAGGAGTTGGTGCCGGGTGTTGAGTTCATGCCGACGTATGGAAACACGCTCATGGGATTGGCGTGTTGCAAACCGTTTGACCCCGCCGATAATTATGCAATTATCTACTATCCGCCGCAACCGCGCGCTGTTATTGAATTGGTCAACCCCGACAACCCGGAAGAACCTGTCGATTACGGTGAAACAGGCCGCGTGATGCTGACCACGTTGACGCACGAGTTTTTCATGCCCCGTTTTCTCGAAAGAGATGAAGCAGAACGGGCGCCACCCATTGATCAGTATCCGTGGGATGGTGTTCAAAACCTACGGCTACTCTCGGAACTTCAGGAGTCCGTGGTGGTGGGAGTATATTAAGAGGAAATATTTGAAGAATGCCTGCTGATGCCGCCCAAGAGATTAAGGGATCCAAAAATACCCAAGGCGATATGTTTTTGGAACAAATAGAGGAACTCGATAAATCCTTAACCGAGTATTTTCCCAATACACTCGTCGTCGATAACGCTTTAACCAGAAGACTGGTCAGTTTCCAAGCGAATAAAACCCGTACATACTATAGATGGTACAAATACAAAGAGGCTTTCTCTGCGGATTTGGTGGAGTATCTTTTTCATAAGTACAAGGTAGTGCAGGGAAAAATACTCGATCCTTTTGCGGGCGCGGGGACCGCTCTGTTTGTTTGTTCCGCTTTGGGTTATCACGCTGAAGGTATTGAGCTCTTACCGATTGGGCAAGAAATCATAAAAGCAAATATGCTCGCTAGGGGTGGGAATCAACAGAGTATTGTGTCTGGATTAGAAAGCTGGTTACTTCAAAAACCGTGGAACGCCGACGGTGAAATTAAAGGTTTTGAGGTGCTCCGTATAACCGATGGTGCGTATCCTCAAAAAACGCACCACAAAATCGGGAGATACCTAAACGAGTTAGAGGGGGCACCTCCAGAAACAAAAGAAGTATTACTGTTTGCCCTGCTATGCGTTCTGGAGTCGATAAGCTATACAAGGAAAGATGGGCAGTACCTCCGATGGGATTATCGGTCTGAACGCAGAAATGGTAAGAACCCTTTCGACAAAGGTAGAATTCTGTCTCTTGATGAAGCCATTGTAGAAAAGCTAATTGAAATTAAAGATGATATCAACCTTGACAATGACAATATTGGTCTATTCTCATTTATGCAGGAGGATATACGAGCGGGTGATGTGAATTTATTAGAAGGGTCATGTTTAGCGGTCCTACCGAAATTGAAAAGCAGGACTTATTCTGGGATAATTACGTCACCACCCTACTGCAATCGTTACGACTATACACGCACTTATGCTTTAGAACACGCGCTGCTTGGCGTCAATGAAATTGGGTTAGCGGACTTGCGGCAAGCGATGTTAAGTTGCACGGTAGAAAACAGAGCCAAAGCACTTATTGACTTAAACCCTGAATGGCAAACGGCGATAGACATTTGTAATGACTTACCTTTATTGGAGGGGATATTGAACTATTTGGATTACAAAAAAGATAAAAAAGAACTCAATAACAGCGGAATTGTCCGTATGGTAAGGGGTTATTTTTATGAGATGGCTTGTGTTATCCAAGAATGTTACCGGGTATTGGATAAAGACGGCATGATGTTCATGGTGAATGACAACGTTAGGTATGCGGGTGCCGCAATCTCTGTAGATACAATTCTCTCAAAAATAGCTGAAGACATTGGATTTCAGATAGAAAAAATCCTTGTTCTGCCTCAAGGTAAGGGGAATAGTTCCCAACAGATGGGGAAGCACGGACGCGAAGCATTGAGAAAGTGTGTCTATGTATGGAAAAAGGATAAATAAATGCCGTTTAATAATCACCTGAAATCGCACGAAGATTTATGGTGAACTTTAGAATTACTTGGACACTCTGCACCGGCGAGGATTGCCTAACCGCACCGCATCGGCGCAGTTAGAAACAGCGCCTACCAAACATGGGGAGCGAAAGTGTCTACATATTTTGATAATTCACTATAATTACCCCTTATGAGGAGACGCGGGCGGAGTTTATCGCTTTAGTGTTAGAATTGTGCGATTGGTTAATCAAAATATGAACTTTTGAATCTCTTCAGTTTTTATCTTCACGCATCGTGTTTCATATTTCAAATAGACAAAGAAAGCGAGGAAATATTTTATGCAGATGAGGCCGATTACGGCGAACCCATCTCAGGTTATGGTTGAACAACTTGCGGCATCGGGTGTGAAATATGTGTTCAATAACTCAGGATCACGCGAGGCACGCTTTTTTGATGCGCTGCATGTGCATCCAGATATACACGGCATTTTGGCACTCCATGAGGGCAGTGTTGCGGCGCAGGCAGGCGGTTATACGCAGGCAAATCTTGATCCGGGGGTCATGCTAGTGCATCTCGGTGCGGGGCTCGCGCAATGCTTGGGACAGCTCATCAACGTTTGGGCGGGCAGTCTGCCTGTTGTGGTTATCACCTTTGCGGGGGATACCGGTAGTTACGCTGATCGGATCGGACTCGATCTCAGCCACGACTTCGGACCGACCTCCATCGCTGCGCCGTTTACGAAGCAGAACTGGACTGTGATCGAGCCTGACGGGCTTCCGCAAGCGATTCATCGTGCCTTACTGGTCGCCAAAACGCCGCCGGTGGGCCCCGTCCATCTCGCTGTCTATGATCGGGTGCTTGGTCCCGAAGAGATATCCACGAACATCATTGAAGGGGAACTCCCCGACCTCCATGCGGGTTATCCGTCAGATAGCGATGTCGAGAAGATTGAATCTGCCTTGCGCGATGCGAAGTCTCCCATGTTTTATATCGGGGACGGTGCTTGGAAAAGCGGTGCAGAAGCCCAAGTCTCCGCGCTCGCCGAACATTTTGGCGTCCCCTTCGTCGGAAGTTGGGGTAGAGGCATCTCAACGACACATAAACTCAACTGTGGACGGATGGATCAGGCGGCAGGTGCCCTTCAACCTGACCTGATCGTTTGTATCGGCATGCGGCACGGCGGCGGCGGAAAGCCGGGTGATTTTGGCACATTTTCCAGAGCAAAAAAGGTTATCGCTATTGGACCGGATATCGAGAATGTTAAGAATATACCGAATGTAGATCTGGCGATCCTTGCGGATGAGTGTCGCACCTTTGAGCGGTTAGCCGAATTGGCGTCGAGCCATCCGCCAAAGCAGTTTGTCGAGCGACGCGCTTGGGCACAGGAACGTGCTGCAGCACTTCGCACACAGCGACTAAAGGACGCCCAACGGGGTGAAGCGCAACCGAACCAAGTTCGACCGTGGCTGGTTGCGGATGTCCTTGACAAAGCCTTAGAACGCCGTGGCGGTGGGCTGGTGATGATTGAGCAGTATGTGGTTCCTTTGGACACCGTAGGTGGGCCTGATGGCGGTGGCAAGAATGTGTATATTCGAGCTGCTGGCGGTTCAGAGGGCTACGGTATCGGCGGGGCGGTCGGTTTAAAATTGGCAGCGCCTGACAAGCCGGTCGTCGGGTTAGTCGGTGATGGTTCAATGTTCTACGCAGATTCAGGACTTTGGACCGCAGCACATCACGGCGTGCCGGTGCTCTACATTATTTCCAACAACCAATCCTACGGCGTCGTCGCCTCCTCCTTTGGACGTGCGAATGGGGTGATGAAAGAGACCGGAGAATATGCCGGCGTCGTTCTAGACGGTATTGATCCGGTGAAACTTGCCAACGGATTCGGTGTAGATGGTATGCATGTTCAAGATGAGTCTCGCCTTGCTGCAGCGATTGATCATGGACTGAACGTGGTTGAGGGAGAAAATCGTCCATTTCTCCTGAATGTTCGCTTACCTCTAGGTGTACCGGAGGGAGGACGTGCCGCGAAGCAATTTCGACTTTCGGACGCCGTAGCAGCGGCTCAAGCTCGCGCGGCTTAGTAACCATCTCAGGACTTACGCATTTCAGTGCGGGGCAAGATGCTCCACCCACAGATAGCTGCGTAAGTCCTAACCAATTTGAATCTATATGTACAGGATCCATTTATCATGATACACATTCCAATTTTGCGGGCTGGACTTGCTTATAAGAGTTTGAATCTTGTCCGTGTATCACATATCCAGACAGGCGAACCGCTCGCGATTGTGAGCCAAGCGAACCGTGGGCTGATTGCCAAAGATTTGATGGAAGCAAAAGAAAACAAGCGTGCCCTTGAGGATCTGTCTGTCTCAGAACTCTTGGCGATTTGTAAAAAGGCTGCCAACCTTTTTATGGAATCGGAACTGCCTTTGGACGATGCGCCCCAATCACCCGACGACTATATTCAGCAGGTCTCTGGAACAACGGGCTTGCCACAAAGCCTCTGCCGCAGAAATATGGGTAAGATTCGGTTGGTGTTGGACGAGATGGAGGCGGTTCTCGACGGATTGACACGCGGGTTGGATCTGTCCATTATTGATTCCGGCTGGGGCACCCAAAACGAACATCTGTTGAGTTACCTGCCCCAAACTGACACATTGGGGGCGGTGCTTCCAAGCAACTCTCCGGGGGTGCATTCTCTTTGGCTGCCAGCGATTCCACTGAAAACCCCACTCGTTCTCAAGCCCGGCAGTGAGGAACCGTGGACACCTTTTCGGATTGCACAAGCGTTTATGGAGGCAGGTTGTCCGTCCGAAGCGTTTGGATTTTATCCTACGGATTATTCGGGGGCAGCAGAAATCTTGCTGCACTGTGGCAGATCGCTGCTGTTTGGCGGTGGTTCGACGGTGGCACCGTGGCAGGCAAATCGCAACGTGCAGATTCACGGTCCAGGACGGAGTAAAATTATCGTCGCTGAAGATAGAGTCTCAGATTGGGAAGAATATCTCGACCTTACGGTTACTTCGGTCGCTGAAAACGGCGGGCGGTCCTGCATCAATGCCTCCGGCATCTGGGTTCCATCACATGGGCGTGAAATCGCAGAGGCGTTGGCGAAGCATTTGGCAGAAATCACTCCAAAGCCGTTAGACAATCCAGACGCCGAAATTGCCGCTTTCACCAATCCGAAAGTTGCTGAGGGGATTTCCAATCTCATAGACAACCAACTGAAAGTTCCCGGTGCAACGGATCTGACAGCCAAGTATCGAGATGGAGGACGGGTGGTTGAGACAGCCGGTTGCACCTTCCTCAGTCCGACCGTCATCTGGTGCGAAGCCCCGGAACATCCACTGGCAAATACAGAGTTTTTGTTCCCCTTCGTCAGTGTGGTGGAGGTCCCGCAAGGTGAGATCTTGGATCGTATTGGTCCGAGCCTCGTAGTAACTGCCATCACGGATGATGACGCATTCATCGTTGATCTGCATCGCTCTCCCGATGTAGAACGTCTGAATATCGGATCCATCTCCACGAATCAGATTTCGTGGGATCAACCGCACGAAGGGAATTTGTTTGACTTTCTCTGTCAGCAGCGGGCGTTACAAGTGAACCGTGGATAGTGAAAACTGAAGATAAATAGGCAGTACGAGGGAGTAAAACCGATGAGCAGTTCGGCAAGCGAAGCAGAAAGGTCCATTGGACAACCTGCTAATACGCCAACGGTGAAGCGGATTGGTAGACAAAAACTAGCACTCTCTAGCACTGAGGCTTCTGCAATACTTGAAAAGCATCAACTTGGAAGGTTGATGACTCTCAAACCGCTTGACGCCAACCCGATGAATTCGGTCTTTGAACTTACGCCGGAACAGGACGATTCGTTTATTTTGAAGATTCAATATCGTCCGGGTATTGGTTCCTTAAACGGTGAGCATTATGCCGTACATCTGCTGAGGCAGCTGACAGACCTTCCTGTTCCTAGTCTGTGCACCCTTGATGACGATAGAGATATTATCCCTTACCCTTATTTACTCTCAAACAAACTATCGGGCGAATCGGGTTACGACTTCTTTGAAAGAACCGATCACGCTAATCGAATTCAAATCTCGGAAGCATTAGGGTATATCGTGGGTGTCATTCACAGTTTGGAAGTTGCGGAGCCGGAACATCTACGAAATTGCGATCTAAATCAGTGGCAAGAGATCGTTAGCGGAGCACTTTTAAGTGATGAAAATTTTAGAGAAGAGATTGCTGCGTTCTCAGACACATTCTACTCGGAGTTAAACGATCTGATGACATCGGTGTCAACATTGCAGATTGACGATGAGCCAGTATTATTGTGGGGCGATCCGTTCTTTTATAATTTTCTGGTGACAAGCAGCGGCAAAAAGGTTCAAATAACCGGGCTCTATGATTTTCAATTCGCAGCTTACGGAAGCCGCCTATTTGATCTCTACAAAATTGCAGGAGATTTCAGGGTTCGTCGTCCTCGTGAGATTTATGGGCATCCCGAATATATTGAACAATTTTACAAGGGATATGAAGGAACAGGGCGGGCAGTGAACGCCCCTTCGGATACCCATCAGATTCTTGTGAATATCATTTGCAATGCCATTCAGGTCCGCCACTGGTGGTGGGATTGTTTTGGGATTCTCCCTCCCAAAGCCTCAGAGTGCCTCAAAGCCATCTTGGTCGGATTAGCAGAACTCTCTCGAAGGTAGAAAGTTTCAGGTTTGCCGCCTGTTACAACGAAACATATAAACGAGGCTTGCAAACGAATTTTTGTACATTTTACGCATTACCGTTCACGTACATAAGTGGTGGATTAACTGAACACCCCGCATAATAGGAGAGAATCTATGATCTTAGCAGAAATGACCTCACCCGAAGTTGATGCCCTACCGCGCGATATTGTCGTGCTGATGCCGGTGGCATCTTGTGAACAACACAGCTTACACCTGCCGGTATTTACGGACAGCCTGATCGGACAAGAGGTGGCACGTCGTGTCCATGAACGCTGCCCGGACGATGTGCTCGTCCTGCCGATGCAGTGGCTCGGATACTCCCAGCATCATATACGGTATCCCGGCACCATCAGCGCCATATCCGAGACCCACCTGTTACTGATGATGGATATCGTTGCTTCTATGGTGGGACACGGGTTCAAGAAGATTTTTATCCAGAACAGTCACGGCGGCAACGGCTCGAATATCTCAGTCCTTCTCCAGCGTTTGATGGAGCGTTACGGCGATAGCGGTGCGGAATTTTATTCTCGTTGGGCGTGGGGTGGAGCACTTGATGAGATTCGTGAGTTGGGTAGCGCAGGATCCGGTCATGCCGGTGAGACTGAAACCTGTATGATTATGGCAATCGATTCCAGTCTTGTTCGCACAGATCGGTTAGATCCCGACGGGGAGCGCGACGGGATGCGGGTGCCGGGGATGTCCTCCTACCACCGCTTCGATCAGCGCACTCGGCACGGTGGCGTCGGCGATCCACGCCCCGCAACCGCTGAAAAGGGGGAGCGGATGTTAGACGCTTCGGCTGATGAAATCGCTGAACAGGTTAAGCAGATCCGGGCGTTGAGACCGTTCGACTAATCTGCGTGTCTTATATTCTATAGTGGATCTTAGGATTAATGAAACACTCCAAACCGGTGCGGTTGGAAACCGCACTTACCGTTCTTCCGTTTGGTAGGCACTGTTTCCAACTGTGCCTATGCGGTGCGGTCCGATGAATCGAGACCAGGGTTGGAAACCGCACCTACCAGCGGCGAAAGTGTCTATTTATTTTTAGAATTCACCATAAGTAAAATGCAACCCTTCGATTTCCAATCCAGTACCCGCGTAGTTTTCGGCGAAAACACCTTAGACCAGTTGGGAGATCTGACGGGAGTACTAGGGGGCACACGGGTGCTGCTCGTCACCGATCCCGGCATCGTCAGGGCAGGTATATCAGAAAAGGCACTTGATTCCCTAAAAGCAATGAGCATTGATGCCTTCGTTTTTGATGGGGTAGCAGAAAACCCTACCAGTCGCCATGTCGCAGATGGTATCCAGTTTGCGGAGGATTGGGGAGGAATTGATTTGCTCATCGGGCTTGGCGGCGGAAGTGCGATGGACTGCGCCAAAGGGATTAACTTCATCTTGACGAATGGTGGACGGATGGAGGACTATTGGGGTGTGGATAAAGCGACCGAACCGATGCTCCCCTCCATTGGTATCCCGACAACCGCAGGCACCGGCAGCGAGGCACAATCCTTTGCTTTAATCTCCCAAGAGGGCACGCATCAGAAGATGGCGTGCGGGGACAAAAAAGCCCGATTCCGAACGGTTATACTTGATCCGGTGTTGACTACAACCACCCCACAGGGGGTAACAGCCGCTACAGGTATTGATGCTATTTCCCATGCGGTGGAAAGCTATGTCTCCACGCGACGAAATCCGATTTCTCAGATGTTCGCCAAAGAGGCATGGTGGTTGTTGAACAAGAGTTTTGAAATTGTGGTCAGTGATCCAGAAGATATAGAGGCCCGAAGTCAAACCCTTTTGGGGGCACATTTGGCGGGTGCCGCGATAGAAAACTCTATGCTCGGTGCTGCACACGCCTGCGCCAATCCCTTGACCGCCAGCTATAATATCACACACGGTATCGCGGTTGGGTTGATGCTGCCCGGTGTAGTCCATTTTAACAGCCACGCAGTGAACACACTTTATCAGGAGTTACATCCCTCGGCGTTGCATGAGCGGTTCTCCGAATTACGAGCTGCAGCAGGGCTACCGGAACGGCTAAGGGATTTTGAGATACAACCGGAAGATCTGCCGCAATTGGCTGAAGCAGCAGCAGCAGAGTGGACAGGAACATTCAACCCACGGCAGGTCAGTAAGGTTGAATTATTGGAACTTTATGAAGCAGCTTATTAATAATAGGACTTACGCAGTTGAACACTCAAACCATTGTAGTTTGGCGATTTATCGCCGCTGGACACCGTTCCCAGTCCAGGGATCGGAACGGACGCCCGATGAATCGGGCAACTACAGTAAATCGGTAGGTTTGTGGTAGGGTGATTTCTCGTCCGTCGCAACGCGCAATGAATTGCGCTACTACAAACTCAAGCTTGCTATACACACTGCGCTCCTCTGGAGCGAGTGTCGCCTTTCTATAGACATATCACTCCTCTGGAGCGGAAGGCAGAGTCCTTCAACTTTAACAGACAACCAATGGATTTTCAAAATATAGCAATTTGGGTTATTAAAACACAAAGCGCAATACGAATCACAAATCACGTTTCACGTTTCACGCTTTACATTTTTCTAGTCTATGTCCTGATCTATTCTGCTGGACACAGCCAAGCCTCCCCTGACGATTGGCTTAGCTTTCGCGGCAATCCTCAACTTACTGGTGTTGCTGCCAGCAAGTTGCCTGAAAACCTTGAACTACTCTGGATATTTGAGACAGCAGATAGAGTCGAGTCAACCGCTGCTATTGCAACTGGAACAGTTTATGTGGGAACTTTAGATGGTTATCTTTACGCTATTGATCTTAGGAACGGGGAATTAAAGTGGAAGTATCAGGCGTCCGGCGAGATAAAATCCTCTCCCGCTGTATTCAGCGATGTGGTATACTTTGGCGATGGGATGGGCGACTTCCATGCAGTGGATACCGAAACAGGTAAGTCCAGATGGACTTTTGAAGCGGAGGCTGAGATTATCTCGTCCGCCAGTGTTTCCCAAGATCGTCTGCTGTTCGGTTCTTATGACCAGTATCTTTACTGTCTCTCCGCTGAAGACGGTTCGTTGGTTTGGAAGTTTGAAACGGAGGGATACGTCCATGGGACACCGGCGATTGTCAACGATGCGGTTGTTATTTCAGGGTGTGACGGTTATCTGCGGGTTATCAATATTGCCGACGGCGTAGAGCGGCAGAAAATTGCGTTGGGGGACTATGTCGCTGCTAGCCCTGCTATTCTGAATAACCGGGTATATGCTGGGACGTTTGGGAATCAGGTGTTGTGTGCAGGACTGGATAGTTCAGAGATTATTTGGTGGTACGAACACCCTGAACGGCATTTCCCATTCTACTCGTCTGCGGCTGTGACGGTTGATAGAGTTATTATCGGTGGACGAGATAAGATGGTTCATGCACTGCATCCACAGACGGGAGAACCGCTGTGGGTATATCCCGCAAAATCGCGGGTGGATTCCTCGCCGGTGATTGTTGGTGAGCACGTTTTCTTTGGGACGCTCGGTGGGGAACTCGTTGCCTTGAGCCTCGATTCGGGCAAAAAGGTCTGGGAATTTGTAATTGGATCATCTATCATTGCTTCTCCAAGTGTTGCGGAAGGGAAATTAGTGATTGGCGCGGACGACGGCAGAATATACTGCTTTGGCGAAAGGGAATAAAACATGAGCGAACAGTTGGAAACAGCGACTCCCGAACCGGCGACAACACGGACCGATGCAAAGGAGACGGAGGTCGGAAGCGTTTTTGTTTCAAATTATCCGCCCTATTCATTCTGGGGGAAAGAATATGCGGAGGAGATGACCCAGGCATTGAATTCCCCACCAATGCCGAAAGCCACTTTAGGGCTATATTTGCATATCCCGTTCTGTCGCAAACGGTGTAAGTTCTGTTACTTCCGGGTGTACACGGATAAAAACAGTTCTGATATTCAGATCTACCTTGATGCATTGGGTAAAGAGGTTGAACTTTACAGTGAACTCCCATCCGTGGTAGATCGACCACTGCACTTCGTTTACTTTGGCGGTGGCACACCTTCCTACATTAGCAGCAACCACCTGAAAGCACTTGTCAAACGAATCAAAGCGACAATGCCTTGGGACAGTGCCGAGGAGGTGGCATTTGAATGTGAGCCGGGGACGTTGACACAAGGCAAATTGGAAACGATTAAAGGGATTGGTGTCACGCGATTGAGTCTCGGTGTTGAAAATCTCAATGATGACATCTTGGCGGAAAATGGACGGGCGCACCTGTCCAAAGAGGTATATCGGGTGATGCCGTGGATCACCGCTCTTGAATTCGATCAGGTGAACATAGATTTAATCGCGGGAATGGTAGGGGAAACGTGGGATAGTTGGCGGGATACCGTCGAGAGAACCATTGATCTGAACCCTGACAGCATTACCGTTTATCAGATGGAATTGCCGTTCAATACCGTTTACTCAAAGGACATTTTTGGCGGAAAAGATCTGTATGTAGCGGATTGGAAGACGAAACGGGAATGGCACCACTATGCGTTTGAGCAGATGGCAGCCGCTGGATATAAGATGTCGAGTGCGTACACAATGGTGAAACAGGATAAGCCGGGTAAGTTCGTTTATCGGGACGCGGTCTGGCGTGGTAGCGACATGCTTGGCACAGGCGTTGCTTCGTTTTCCCACATGAGCGGCGTCCACTTCCAAAATGCGGCAAGTTGGGACGACTATGTTAATTCGCTCCATGCAAATCAGTTGCCGTTGGATCGTGCGTTCCCCACTACACTGGAGGAACGTCTGACCCGAGAAATGATACTGCAATTGAAGTTAGGAAAAATAGATACAGGCTACTTCCGAGAGAAATTTGACGCTGATATTTTGGAAGTATTTGGTTCAACCTACCAAAAGCTGCAAGACGAAGGAATGCTGACCTTTGACACAGATGCTGTAACGTTGACGCAAAAGGGATTGCTCCGGGTGGATGGGCTGTTGCCGGAGTTCTACGCCCCCAAATACCGGAATGCACGGTATACATAAGGACGGATTGGGAACCCGCCCACGCCTCCAAGTTAAGACACAAAGATGGCTTCTGGAATAATACCCAAGAGCCAGATAATGATTGCCCCAACACATGCCTTGGTTTTATCTGTATCGGCGTAAACGCGGATGCCTATCGCCAGTACGGCGAGATACCACAGGCTCAAGGGATTAAAGTAACTCAGAAACGTCAGCAACTTGACGTTTTCGCTTGCGCCCAATAGCAGATGCAACCCCGGAATCATTTTCATATCGGCTACGCTCTTGACATCTTCGACATCTCTAAAAACAACCAGCAATGCGGTATTGAACAGGACGATCAGGATGCTGATCAACGAGGTGTGCACAATGGCTGCGTAGATATGTTTATATTTTATCGCATCATTTAATCCGAGCAGTCGTGCTGTCAATGTCAGTATCACGCTTATAGCGAGGAGCCAGATAATCGGTGCAACAAGCGCACCAATAGGAGTAGATATTCGGGCAACTTTTTTGGCGATTTCGATTTGCTCAGCGGGCACTCCTTCTTCCACCATTTTTTCGTCCATCATCTGTGCGGTGAAAGGGAACATAGCCCAGGCAATTCCAACAGAAAACAGACAAAAGATAACCATTGCCAATAACCACTTTGGCTCCGATTTGAGGCGTGTAAATGCTGCGCTCGGTTCTGCGAGAATGTCAGCGATATTCTGCAAACTGGCTTTCATAAATTTTCTCCTTTTATTCGGTTTGGACCTCTGTGCCTGCCGTTCGGAAATCGCTACAGAATACTCCTACAAGAAACGCCGCACGATTTCGGATATGATAACAGATTCTGCAACAGAAGGTAAGGATTTTCTGATAGTACAGTAGGACAAGCGCACGTCAAAGCTATTGAAACTGCGCCGCCTTACACCAAGCTCCCTAATAGAATTGGGATTCCGAGCAACTTTTGCCAACGGCAGCGGACTCGAAACGATGCCGTCAAATCGGCGATGGGGTCCATCCGTCACACCATCCGAAGACTTGACGGTGCCAAGAATTTAGAAACCCTGCTCGGACACGAAGGCGCGGGCACCTCCGCCCATTATCGCGCATATCGGGAACTTCTGGCACACGATTGGGGCTTTACGACGCGCCAATTCCGTCCCCCGCCGGATCCAATCAACGCGATGCTCTCGCTCGGTTACACACTCTTACACAACCATGTCTACGCCTTCATCAATGTCGTTGGGCTCGATCCGTACTGCGGTTATTTTCATCAACCCAAGCATGGCCATGCCGCCTTAGCCTCGGATCTGATGGAGGAGTTCCGTCCGATTATTGTCAATGGATATGTGCTCTCGCTTATCAATAACAAGCGTGGCCGCCCTGAAGATTTTGATCAAACCAACAAAGGTATCCGCTTCACCAAAGAAGCCTTAGGGCGTTTCCTCACCGGATATTATGGGCGGATGCAGCAGACCTTTCAACACCCCACCCGCAACGAAAAAACAAATTATCTACGCTGTATTGAACTTCAGGTCAGACATTTGGGGCGCGTGATCACCGATGAAGAACCGGCGTATCAACCGTTTCTGATTCGTGTTTAAGGGAGATTTTGCCCACGCCCCCACGACTTTCGATTAAAAAGTGTAAAAACAGTTAACATTCCCACCGATTTGTAGTATACTTAACAGTCCCCAAACACGATTGACTTAGCGGACGTGGATTTAGTTCAAATTGTCCCAAACGTTAGGTCACGTCTGGTTTTTCAGCGTGTTTTGTCGAGAAATCGCGTTTGGATCAGTGTTGATGGGGGTTTGTGGTGTTTTTGCGCTTTATTTTTGTCGCAAAAAAGCGTCGCGCAATTCGTGTTTGGTTTTGGGAGTGCGGAGCCACTGCCAGACTGGATCTGAAAAGGTAGGGGTTTGGAAGAAGTTTCCCGTTTGAAGGGAATTGAAACGTTGCTTCCCTGAAAAAGGTTCATTTTTGGGAGGAATAAAATGGCAAGACATCTATCACCCTTCTTGATACTCCTCTTGATATTCTCCCTATTATCCGTGTCGGCGACCGCGCAAGAGTTCTCCGCGAGTGAGTGGAGAAGGTTGTCAGGCTATCCTAGCTACGTTTGGGACGTTGAATTTTCGCCACAAGGCACCTATTTCGCCTTAACCGCTAACGACAATACGACGGAACTTTACAACTGGGATTGGCAGCGAATTTGGGGGCATCGAGGAGGTCGTAGAGATGAGCATCACCACGCGGGTGCACTCGCCTTCTCCCCGGACGAGCAATACCTTGCGATAGGGGCGCATGGCGAACGGAATGAGATTGCTATTCTGCGGCTTACCGATTTACGCGTGATTCAAGACCTCAAGGGGCATTCGGATGTAGTTCGGAGCGTGAGTTTCAGCCCTGATGGGAGTTACCTCGCCAGCGGCAGTGAGGACAAGACGGTCAGAATTTGGCGGCACACCGGCAGTCGGTTTACCGCTCACCAAATCCTACGCGGGCATTCAGACGCTGTATGGAGCGTCCATTTCGATCCGACGGGGGATTATCTCGCGAGTGGGAGTCATGATCGCAGCATACGAATTTGGCGGCAGGCTAATCGTCGGTTGATTTTTCACCAAGCCCTGCACCTCCATACAGACTGTGTCATGAGTGTGCGTTTCGACCCGGATGGGAATACCCTTGCCGGCGGCAGTTATGATGAAACGGTAAGCATCTGGCGGCACACCGGCGATCAGTTCACCCACCTCCAAACCCTGACAGGGCATATCGCGGATGTATGGGATGTGAATTTCAGTCCCGATGGAAGCTACCTTGCCAGCAGCGGTCGTGATCAGACAATAAAGGTGTGGCGGTATAACGGCGGTCAGTTTTCTCAGGCACAAACCTTACGTGGGCATCAGAACGGAGTGAATAGCGTGAGTTTTAGTCCAGATGGGAGTTACTTCGCCAGCGGCAGTGCTGACAAGACCGTCAGGGTTTGGCGGGTGGAGCGCATGGGTGACAAACCTCCTCAAGCACAGCCGAGGCCGCCGGGGCTCACAAAGGCACTTGATTTCGAGGTACAGGCTTTCAACGGAGAGCTCCTGTCGCTGAAGAAGTATCGTGGGAAGGTGATTCTACTCGATTTCTGGGCGACGTGGTGTGAACCGTGTCTGGTTGAAATGCCGAATGTCAAGCGGATTTACAAGAAATACAAAGACCGGAATTTCCAAATCATCGGAATCAGCTTGGACACGAATCGTTCACGCCTGCGTTCTTACCTGCGGCGCGAACGTATAACATGGCCACAATTTTTTGATGGAGCGGGGTGGGACAACAGCGTTGCCCAGCGGTACGGGATTAATAGCATCCCGCAGACGTATCTCATTGACGGGAACGGTTTTATTCGTAAGGATAACCTGCGTGGACGAGCCCTTGAAGTCGCCGTTGCAGCGTTAGTTGAAGAGAATAGCCATCGAAAGAATTTTCGTAAAGTGCGTAGAAAGCGATAAAGCCCTTTGCTGGTAGCGGGCACATCTCCAGAGATTTGTCAAAGTCAAATTATAGTAGATTTTAGCATCGCTCATGTAAAGAATGAGTGCAACCGAAACCGAGTTTTTGTAGGGGTTGGGTTACCTAACCCGTTGGGCGAGGTACCCTCGCTCCTACGCATGAGTGAATCAGTTATGCCTGAATTAATCGGTTCCCCACCGTTTTTGATAATTGTCGCTATATTCGCCATACTTCTCGTCATTGGGATTGCCAAGCGCGCCATCCGTCTCTTAATCTGGATCGCCGTTATTTTTGTGATTCTCGTCTGTTTCGGTATTACGAACCAATCTGACCTGTTCAATTGGTTTGAGAATTTCTTCAAAATAGCGAAGTAAAGAGAAACGGAACGCAGAAAACGCCCGGACTATAGCGTAACGTTCCGGACTGATTGAGCCAAGACTATTGCGCCATAGTTCTTGGTATCCTCCCTACGAATTATTAGCGGGAGGTTAGGCGATATTGACCATGCCCGCAAGCGGTGTGGTGTCCAATGTGCAGATACTCGCCAAGAAGGATAAAAGGGAGGAACGGCGCCAACTCCCCCTCAAAGCGGATCTTACCGATGAACCCGCCCATGGGTATAGAGGTCTCAGTACGGTGAGAATAGCGATCCTTTTTCACCCAACGCAGGTGGAGTTTACTCCTGACGGAACGGGCAGCCGCAATCAACCCGGGGGCATCCACGTCCAAATCTTCTCCACAATGGAAGTAACTCAGGAAACGGATGCGGCGGAGGAGATTGCGGGTGAGGTGTTCAAACGTTAGATTTTTCGTCCACTGTCCATTGACTTTGATACTGGTGGGGGTGAGAAATTCCAGTTCAACTGTATCGGTGGCGTGGGGTGCACCGTGCATCACATCATCAAGTCGGAGAACCATCCCCTCATCCGACAGCATCTCGGTCTCTGCCGTGTAAATAACCCGGTTACGCTCTGGTAGGGAACGCAGATCTGTGTTCCCTACGGAAGGTTGATTATCCGTTTCCGGATTGCTACTATGTACAGAAAGGCTCTCTACCCTATGCCAATAACCACTTTGGCTCCGATTTGAGGCGTGTAAATGCTGCGCTCGGTTCTGCGAGAATGTCAGCGATATTCTGTAAACTGGCTTTCATAAGTTTTCTCCTTTTATACGGGGTTCACTCGTCCGAAGTAGTGGCAAACCGGCTGGAAAAATTCCTTGTGGAAATGCTTTAAGTACCTGCCACACCACATCTGTTTACCGGAATGCAAGAAGTGTGTATCGGCCGCTATTCTTCCTCTTCGGATTGGGCGAGCCGGCGGTAATCTTCCGTCCGTCCGGCTTGAAAATACAACGTGAGCAGGAGCTGAACATGCGCCTGTCGATCTGGACTCTTATCAAGACCTTGTTCCATAAGATCCTGTTCAATCGCTACTGGTAGGTCTGCTATCTCTTGCCGCCAACAGAGCTCTGCTAGGGAAGATGTCAGCAGTGGTGTGAAGACCTGTTCTGCATCAAAACTGAGTCGCAACAGCATTCGGCAATGTTCAAGGATGGTAATCGACTCGGGCGCGTCTACAGCGATTTCTGAGAACGAGATTAGACATTCCTCAACGAATTCGATCAATCCGCTTTTCTGGAGCGTGTCGGAATAGTGCATGACAGATTGGTGTATTAGCGCGTGAAGGATTGAAAGTGCGTGCTCCGCTTTGCCCTGCTGTCCAAGTAACTCCGCCTTCTGTTGCAGTACTTCAAGTTGAGTGAATCCACGATCAAATTGATGCTGTTCAGTAAAACTGTCCCTAAAGACCCTATTAATCTGTTCTTGGTAAACCGCGACGAGCGGAAGTGATCCGGACTCCTGTAGGGTGCCGGGAATGTCTGAGTATGCCTGTACAATGGGAGCCAGTTCTGGTGCATATTTGAGGAGCTCAGAAATAATCTGTAGCAGGCTTGACTTAGGTTGTGCCTCAAGTGTGGCAAACAAGGGTTCAAGGGAAAGAATGGTGTCCGGCGCGTTAACGTAGGTCAACAGGAGCGCAACAATGTGTTTACAATCTCCGCCCCAGTCGTATAGGCACGAACAATCGGCGGTAGCAATCCCAGTCGGGGTCAATTCGACCGTGACGCGATACGGTTCGATGTCTGTTCCCTCGCACGTTCCCGACAGGATATAGTTGTGGAGGGTCGGGTTGCTAATTGCCCCATCGTAGAAGTAGTTTAAGCCGCGCATGTAGCTTTGCTCTGTGCAGCGTTCCTGGATATGATACTGTGTGATTTCGGGAGGTTGCATAGCTATCCTTTAGTGCAAGTTGTCACAGAGTGATAGGTATACGCTGTATGCCGTAACCATGAGGCATACGCCGGCACAATAGAACGGGGCTACTACTTTGAGAGATCTACCAGCAAAATGTCAATGCGCCTTAGTAACTTGGATCAGGATAACAAATCCCGCAACAGAAGGCAAGAATTTTCTGATAGCTTGGTAAAGAGATCGTAAAGCGATGTCTCCTCATCCGTCTGTTGAAGTAGGAGGCGGCAACCGTGCTTCTACACACGGCGTCGTTTTGTCAAAAACTGAATAACTCTGGATAGCACAGCTACGACTATAAGGCATCCCATAAGATTCTGTTGTCTTTCTTTGGAGACTATGCGATAATATCGATTCATCATGGAAAAATTACAAGATCCCATCCCCATCTACACCATCGGTTACGGTAACCGTTCAATCGAAGAATTCATCGAAGTGCTACAACACCATAAAATTGCCTACCTTATTGATGTTCGCTCGACTCCCTATTCTCGCTATAAATCTGAATTTTCCAAAGAGGCGTTGGCAGCGGAACTGCAGCGCCACAGGATTCGGTATGTGTTCATGGGCGATACGTTGGGCGGGCACCCCGACGACGAAGCTTGTTATGATGAAAAAGGTCAGGTAGATTACGAAAAGGTGAAGGATACCGAAAGCTACCAGAACGGAATCGAACGTCTCCAAACCGCCTTCGCTCAACAGCAATGCGTCGCTCTGATGTGTAGCGAGGGAAAGCCGGAGCAGTGTCATCGGAGCAAACTAATCGGAGCATCACTCAATGAACAGGACATCTCCGTAATTCATATTGATGAAAAAAACGAGTCACAGACGCAGGATCACGTCATTGAGCGTCTGACAAAAGGACAAATGCTCCTGTTTGGCGAACACACATTCCACTCGCGCAAGGGATACCGGTAATTCGCGATGCAACCTAAAATTGTCACCATCGGTGTATACGGATTTGATGAAGGTAGCTTTTTTGAGGCTTTATGCAAGGCAAAGGTGGATACCTTTTGTGATATTCGCAGCCGGCGGGGTGTGCGTGGTTCAACTTATGCGTTTGCTAACAGTCTGCGTTTACAGGAACGGCTGGCGGAGCTCGGGATCCGCTACCTATATCGCAAAGATCTTGCGCCAACGCAAGCGGTCCGCGACAGACAAGCGGCGGCGGATAAAGCAACGAAAACTGCCAAACGCAAACGCATAGCATTGGGAGAAGAGTTTATTACGGCGTATCATACCGAATGCCTCGCTGGATTTGACCCATATAGCCTGCTGGATGACCTTGAAGAAGATGCACAGGTTGTAGCTCTCTTTTGTGTTGAAAAAGCGCCTGAAGCATGTCACCGTTCGCTGGTAGCAGAGACACTGGCGAGAGAACTCAAATTGGAAGTGGAGGATATCCTACCATGAAAGTCCTGATTGTCGCTAAAACCCGAATGGGTGGTGGTGCATGTATCGGCGCGATTACAGAGGAGGCTGAAAGCGTCCGGCTCATCCCGTTTAACGAAGATCCACATGACGGCGCAAATCAAGAATACGAGGTCGGAGATGTTTGGGAAATTTCCGCTGAACCTGTAACTAATTTGATTTCGCCGCATATAGAAAACGTTATCGTTTATGAGAAGCATCGGCTTGGTACTGCAAAAAACTCAATTGATTCTATAGAACGATTTATGCCTCCGGAAAATGGGCACCCATTCGAGCTTTATGAAGGCTTGTTACAATCTACAGAAAATGGTGCCCTTTATATCGCCAAACAGAGCGGTGTTCCCTCCTACAGTACAACGTTCTGGCAACCAGATCAACCGCTTATTCGCGATACGGAAGGAAAAAATGTGCGGTATCGCTATCCTACCGAAAAAGGTGGTTGTACTCTCACCTTCGTCGGTTTCCAAGAACCGCTTGAAATCATCCCCGCAGGCACACTCGTGCGCGTCTCACTGGCACATTGGTGGCAACCAGAAAATACGCCGGCTGTAGAGGAAAGGTGCTACGCACAACTTTCCGGTTGGTTTTTCAAAGAAGAACCTAAACGTTCCATTGAAGTGAAGTCTCCTCCACCCCAACGGCTGCCGCAAACACCTCCAGAGGTTCTGAAAGACGTTTTCGGTTATAATCAATTCCGTCCGTTGCAGGAGGAAATCATCAACCACATCCTCAATCGGCACGACGCGTTGATTGTTCTGCCGACAGGAGGTGGGAAGTCGCTCTGCTACCAGCTGCCTGCCCTTATCTTCGATGGTGTAACTGTTGTTGTATCTCCACTGATTTCGCTTATGCAGGACCAAGTAACGCAGTTGCAACAACGAGGTATCCATGCCGTTTTTCTTAACAGCACTCTCAACTACTCAGAATATGTTGCCACGATGCGTCGCATCAAACAAGGTGAAGTCAAGCTACTTTACGTTGCCCCTGAAACACTCATGCAAAATCAAACTGTGTTGATGCTCGATGAATCGAATGTGGCATGCCTTGCAATTGATGAAGCGCACTGTATTTCACAGTGGGGTCACGATTTTCGTCCGGAGTATCGACAACTGGTTTCCGTTCGAGAGCGATTCGCAAATGCTGTCTGTGTCGCGCTGACGGCTACAGCAACACCGCGGGTCCAACAGGATATCAAACAATCGCTTCAGATTCAGGCGGACAACGAATTCATTGCCAGTTTTGACCGGGAAAATCTCTTCATGGGCATTGAATTGAAGGGAAGGCTGCTGCGGCAGACACTCGCCTTTCTCAATACCCATCGTGATGAATCCGGTATCATCTACTGTCAGACGAAGAAACAGGTTGAATCGCTGTCTCGTAGATTAGTTGAACGTGGGGTTTCGGCACTGCCCTATCACGCAGACTTGGATAGCGAAACCCGTAAGCAGAATCAGGAAGCTTTCATCAACGGCGATACTCGGGTGATAGTCGCAACAATCGCCTTTGGTATGGGAATTGATAAAGAGGATGTGCGCTTCGTGCTCCATGCGGGGTTGCCACAGAATCCGGAATCTTACTATCAGGAGATTGGGCGTGCTGGACGCGATGGACATCAGGCGGAGTGTCTCCTACTATTCAATTATAGCGATATAGACACTATCCACCATTTCATCGATCAAGGTGCTTCAGCCGAACGAGAGGGGAGGCTGGATCGATTACAAACGCTAATTGAGTGGACAAATTCTATAGAGTGCCGCCGTAAAGGGTTATTGGCCTATTTTGGAGAGCACTACGAGAATCAAAATTGTGGGATGTGTGACAACTGCCGCAAGGCGGAAATGGAACGAGTTGACTTAACGAAGCCAGCTCGCAAATTTCTCTCCTGTATTATCGAGACGAAGGAAACCTTTGGTGTAGATCATATTATCAAGATATTACGCGGTTCAAAAGCAAGGAAGGTGATTAATAGCCAACACAACCAACTCTCCACCTATGGTACTGGCAGAGAATATGATAGAACACAGTGGAAACATCTAGCACTACAATTCCTTCAACACGGACTTCTTAATCGAGATTTACAACACGGCAGTCTTCGTCTCACAAATAACGGGCATGCGGTGTTAAAAGGTGAAATGCAATTTCTGGGATTGCCGGGGGATGCGGTAGACCACATAACTATGGAATTGACTACTTATGATATGACATCCGGAGAATCAAACGAACACAGTCATGAAAAACACGGGTTTAGGGGTGAAAATCGGTCCAAGGAAGAAAAGGAAAAAGGAAATCAGACCTATCTTCCAAGTCCACAAGCAACAAAGCCAATCAAGTTGTACAAAATAAACAACGAAATTGAGGAAACGCTTTTTGTGCCAGAAGAAGAGACTTTTGATAGCTCACGGTTTGAGGAGCTCAATCTCTCATTCGATGAGAAAGTTAATAGCTGCACCGCTGTGATGAAGAACATCAAGGCACAAGCAGCTGAACTCGATGCACAGTGTAAAATTCTTCGGGAGGAAATTTGGGACCTCGAGCAGAAAAAGCAAGCCTTAGAGAACAATCGCAAAGGCCTCGCTGAGTATGTTAAGCGTCTTATGGAATCGCTCGGTCTGAAGAAAGTTGGAAACATGTTGCACCGTGTGACGATTGCACAATCGCCTCTCACAGTAGAAGTCGATATAGAAAAACTCGATCCAAAATGGATTAAGAAACACGTATCCACATATCCTGATAAGCGGGGGATTATTGATCACATCAAGGAAACTGGCGAAATCCCCGATGGCGTCAAGCCCATTCAAAACACTCACGTCCGAGTAAGTTAAGGCGGAATTTTCATGCCTAAAGGGATGGATACCCAGCTGTTGATCGCAACGTGTTAAAGTAAAATCGACTAGAGGGATTCACGATGTTGGTATTGCGAAAGTTCAGAAATATGCTGATGCTTTTTTGCCTATCACCCGTGCCCATTGCCAAGAACACGGGGTGGCAGATGAAAAACAATAAATATAACTTTTGAGAATGTGAGGTTATCATGAAAAAGGTTCCAGTTTTTTTAGTTGTATCCGCGTTGCTGTGCGGCGCTATTTTAACGGCTAGCGCGACGGAATGGCCCCAGTGGCGGGGTCCTAATCGGGATGGGGTGTCCGGTGCAGTGGGGCTACTTAAGGAGTGGGGACCAAATGGCCCCAAAATGCTCTGGAAGGTCTCACTTGGAGAGGGATTTTCGGGCATCTCCGTTTCTCAAGGACGTGTTTATACGATGTTTTCCACAGGGAACGATGAGTTTGTCGTCTGCCTCAATGCTACGGATGGACAGGAGATTTGGCGTTTCCGATCGGATGATAATTACCATGAAGGCCAGGGGGGCAATGGGCCCCGTGCGACACCGACGATTGACGGGGATCTCCTGTTTACAATTAGCGCCCACGGCAAACTGTATGCTTTGAACGTAGAAAACGGGGAAAAGGTCTGGTCACACGATCTGCAGCGAAAGTTCGGGAGCAAAATGCCGAGATGGGGGTTCAGCACATCACCGTTAGTTGATGGGGAGTTGCTTCTGGTAGAAGTCGGCGGGAAAGGTGAAAAATCCATCGTTGCCTTTAATAAAAACAGTGGTGATGTGGTATGGAGTACTCATAAAGATAAACTTGGATACTCATCGCCCATCGCCATTACGGTCCAGGGGGTTCGACAAATCATCTGTTTTACGGGGACTAAGCTGATTTCTGTCTCTCCAACCGATGGAACAATCTACTGGAAATATCCGTGGAAGACTGGCTACGATGTCAACGCCGCAACGCCGGTCTTTATCCCGCCGGATAAAATCTTTATCTCCTCCGGATACGATAAGGGCGCTGCTGTGCTACAGATGCGAGTTTTCGTTTCGCACGATGATGATCGGGTTGCGGTGGAGCAAATTAGGGCAAACCGAGGTGCAGTAAGGATTGAAGAGATTTGGAAAAATCGTAAGATGAAGAACCAGTTTGCCTCGTCGGTGCTATACGACAATTATCTGTATGGTTTCGATAATTCGATCTTGAAGTGTATTGAGGCAGACACCGGCGAAGAACAGTGGAAAACCCGTGGATTTGGAAAGGGAACAGTGATCCTCGCCGATGGTCACTTGATTATTCTCAGTGATCGTGGCAAGCTGGGGCTGGCTGAAGCAACGCCCGCAGGATATATAGAAAAATCGAGCGCGAAAGTGCTGAATGGACTATGCTGGACTGCACCGACTCTCGCGGATGGCAGACTTTATCTACGAAACGAAGAGGAGATGGTCTGTTTAGACATGACAGGGAAACATTGAGAAATACAGACCTTACGCATTTCAGCGCGGGGCAAGATGCCCCGCCTACGGTTGGCTGCGTAAATTTTAAAATACATTCATTATGCCAAGGAGATTTGTACAACAATGGAAAAGAGGAGTAGCGTCTTGATGAAACGATTCGCGGCGGTGTTATTTGGGGCTTGGTATTTAGTTGGTGGCACGTTGGGTGCTGAAGCAGAATGGCCCCAGTGGCGGGGGCCCAATCGCGATGGGATTTCGTCTGAGACCGAATTCATCAAAAATTGGCCCGAAGCAGGTCCCAAAGTCTTGTGGCACATTCCGTTGGGGGATGGCTATTCTGGTATCTCTATCGATCAGGGAAAAGCCTACACGATGTTCGCTGAAGGGAATGATGAGTTTGTGATTTGTCTGGATGCGTCTGATGGTAAGGAGATCTGGCGATTCCGGTCAGGCGCGAAATTTACTGAGCAACGTGGCGATGGTCCCCGCTCTATGCCGACTGTCGATGGAGCTTCGGTGTTTGTTCTTGGCGCGGAAGGTAAGTTGTACGCCTTAGATGCCCGCGACGGTGCTGAATTATGGTCACACAATTTCGTAGAGGAGTTCGGTAGCAGTGTACCGACTTGGGGATTCTCTTCATCGCCCATAGTTGAAGGCAATCTGGTCATAGTTGAAGCTGGCGGTCAAGATGAAAAAGCTATTGTTGCGTTTGACAAAAAAAGTGGGGCGGTCGTATGGGCAACCCACACAGACGCGGTGGGGTACTCATCGCCCATTTCGATCGATTTTGGTGGGGCTCGACAGATTATTTTCCTGACGTCGAAGACGCTCCTTTCCGTGGCACCGGAGAACGGCCAGATTTACTGGAAATATTCTTGGCCAGAAGGCATCAATATCGCCACACCGATTTTCATACCTGACGATAAGATCTTTATCTCCGCTTCCTATGATAAGGGTGCCGTGCTCCTCAGGATGACAGTCAGTGAAGAAGGGATAGGGATTGAGGAGGTGTGGAAGAGCCGCGTGATGAAGAACCATTTTAACTCATCAGTGCTTCAGGGCGATTACCTATACGGTTTCGACAACGCTATCTTAACGTGCATTGAGGCGAACACGGGCGAAGAACAGTGGCAGCACCGTGGCTTCGGAAAAGGTTCTTTGCTGCTCGCAGATGGCTATTTAATCATTCTCGGCGAGGGCGGGAAGCTGGCGTTGGCTGAAGCGTCCCCCGACGAATATAGAGAAAGAGCCAATTTTCAGTTGTTCGATGATAAGTGTTGGACTGTGCCAACGTTGGCTGGCGGGAAACTTTACCTCCGAAACCAGAAAGAGATGGTCTGTCTGGATTTGAGATAGATATTAGTTCATTAGTGTATTATAGTGAATTATCAAAATATGTAGACACTTTCGCTCCCCATGTTTGGTAGGCGCTGTTTCTAACTACGCCGGTACAGAGTATTCAAGTAATTCTAAAGTTTACCATAGTTCTTGGGTTCATTAATAGTAAAACGTGAAACGTAATGCGTAAGAAGTTCATTAGTACATTGGTTTATTGGAGTAATTGTAGTGTTTTGTCGAGATATGAATCTCAACCTACAGGCTCCCTAGCAACGTAGGTTATTTTACGGTGGATTTTAGAATTACGTATACACTTTCGATGCAGAATCACCCCCCTAAATCCCCCTTGTCAGGGGGACTTCATGAGGCTTGGCTAAGGCGAACTACTGGTAAACATCTACATATTTATATCATTCACCATAATTCTATTTAGGAGAAGGGTTTATGTCCAAAGAGACGGACATTCGGATTCTAGATGTGAGCTACGATTTTGAGGAGTATCAGTATCGCACCCCACTCAAATTCGGCGGTGTCCCGATAGACAATTGCGGTCTACTGAATGTGCGCCTGCAGGTACAGACCCGTGCCGGGAAAGAGGCAGTGGGGTTGGGGTCTATGACGCTTAGCAACGTGTGGGCGTTTCCACCGCGTTACGTTCCCTATGACCAAAGCCTTGAGGCGATGAAGCGTCTCTCAGAACGATTGGTTGACGCCACACGCGATTGTAATTTGTGCGCTCACCCTGTAGATCTCTCCGAGGCTCTTGAACCCGAATTTCTGCGAATCGCAGCGGACATTTCTGCGGAGATGCAGTTTGCCGTACCAATTCCGAAGCTGTGCACGGCGGTTACAGGGAGCCCCATTGATGCAGCGATCCACGACGGATTCGGCAAAGCAAACGGTATCAACAGCTACGACGGACTCAGCGAAGATTTCATGAGTTACGACCTTTCGCACTACCTCAATAAAAAATTTGTTGGTAAGTACCTTGACCAGTATAGCCTGCGACAGCCGAAGCCAAAGATGCCGCTCTACCATTTGGTTGGTGCGCTGGACCCACTGACCGATGCTGATATTCCGAACCGTCTTGATGACGGCCTGCCGGAGACGTTGCCGGAGTGGATTGTCGCAGACGGCTTGACACATCTGAAAATTAAGTTGAATGGAGATGACTTAGACTGGGATGTGCAGCGGGTGCTTTCGATTGAGGAGGTCACCGCCGCAACACAGGCAAAGCGGGGTGTGAGTGAGTGGTACTACTCGGCGGACTTCAATGAGACGTGCCAAGATGTTGAGTATCTGTTGGCATTTCTTCACAGGATTCAGGAGGGTGAGGGGCACGCCTTTGAGCGGTTGGCGTATATCGAGCAGCCGACAGATCGAGATCTCAAGGCACATCCCGAGAACAGAATGCACCGCGCAGCGGAGATTAAACCGGTTGTCATCGACGAGTCACTGACCGACTTTGAAACGTTTCAACTCGCACGGGACCAGGGGTATTCCGGCGTCGCACTCAAGGCGTGTAAGGGACAGTCCCAAGCGTTACTTATGGGAGCTGCGGCGATTGAATACGATATGTTCTTGGCGGTGCAGGATTTGACCTGTCCGGGGGCGTCATTTTTGCATTCTGCAGGGTTGGCTGCACGGGTGCCGCGAGTTACCGCAATTGAGGGTAACGCTCGTCAATTCTGTCCTGTTGCAAACGAGGCGTGGAAGGATAAATTTCCCTCAGTTTTTAATATCACCGATGGAACGGTCGGCACCCATGTGCTGACAGGCAATGGTTTAGGACATTAATCCTGATAACGATCCAACATCAGAAGCTGCTAATCGGTTTTGGCCCCTTGCTTGATAAACGAGCTCAAGAGATCCACCGGTATCGGGAAGACCAGTGTCGAGTTTTTCTCGGCTGCCACTTCAATGAGGGCTTGTAGGTAACGAAGTTGGATACCGATTGGATTTTTGCTTAACGTTGTTGCGGCTTCCGTTAAGGCTTCGGACGATTCCAACTCTCCCGTAGCATGGGTGAACTTGGCACGGCGTTCCCGCTCCGCTTCTGCCTGTTTCGCCATTGCCCGCTGCATTTCTGCGGGTAGGTCTACATGCTTAATTTCCATAGCGATGACGCTAATCCCCCACGTTTCGCTGTTCCTTTGGATAATTTCTTCCAACTCTTCATTCAGTTTTTCGCGTTCTGACAAGAGGTCATCAAGTTCTGCACTTCCAAGAACGCTTCGGAGCGTTGTCTGTGCCAGTTGACTGATTGCAAACCCAAAATCTTCGACCTCGACGACCGCTTTTGCTGCGTTCACGATTCGGAAGGTTAAAACGGCATTCACACTCACGGAGACGTTATCCTTGGTAATTACATCCTGTGGTGTCACGTCCTGTACGACAGTTCGAAGACTCACGCGCTGCATCCGTTCAATCCAGAAGGGTATGAGTAGCACGAATCCAGGTCCCCTTGCACCGGTCAAACGTCCTAAACGAAATACGACTGCCCGCTCATATTCTCTGAGGATACGTATAGAAGTCATCATCGCAACGGCAAGAACGACCATCGCAATCCCGATTTCATTCATAAAATTGATTTGCGGCATTTATTGCTCCTTCTCTCTAATTTATCGAAAATAATAAAACCTAATTTATAGTAGATTTTAGAATTATTTGGACACTCCAAACCGGTGCGGTTAGGAAACCGCACCTACCGTTTTCCCCTTTGGTAGGCACTGTTTCCAACAGTGCCGATGCGGTGCGGTTGGAAACCGCACCTACCGACCCCGATAAATCGGGATCGAAACCGAGGGGCGAAAGTGTCTATCTGTTTTTAGAATTCACCATAGTATTATTTACCTTTGATTCTTTCTGCATATATTGCCCACAGTGCAAAGCAGGTAGTTTGTAAATTCG
The DNA here is from genome assembly GCA_965204355.1 of Candidatus Poribacteria bacterium. Taxonomy (GTDB): domain Bacteria; phylum Poribacteria; class WGA-4E; order WGA-4E; family PCPOR2b; genus PCPOR2b. The sequence goes on along the minus strand of OZ241983.1, from coordinate 2,455,840 downwards.
CCGTTGGCTGTTTTAGTTCCATGGGGGTCGCACTGACGAAACTTCCATCTTTCTGTTGCACCTCCCTCAAATATCTTAGCGCGACCTGATCCGCGTTCAATGGATCCTCTCCGATCACCAATGCGAGCACAGCATAGGCAGTAATTTCTGGGTCACTCGGCGCATTTTTCCACATACCAAACCCACCATCATCGTTTTGCATCTGCTTTAGCCACGCAAGTTGCTCATCAATATTATAGGCAATCGATAATCCCTGCAATACCCACGACGTGACTAGGACACTAGACCGCGCCCCCGGTTCCATTGACCACCCGCCATCGTAATTGATGCGCCCGGCAAGCCAATCGGCAGCTTTGGTAACAAGTTCAGACTCCCGGTCAAAGTCAAGCAGTCCAAACCCCGTTAAAGCAGCCCCTGTATAGAGAGGATTGCCAGGTTGGCGGATTTCACGGCCCCAACTTCCGTTTTCCTTCTGGGCGTCCTCGAGCCATTTGAGCGCGTTAAAGTGGGCTTGCCAATATTCTACTGCTTCGGCTCGCTTCAGTGCAATAGCGGCAAAAATAGTATGAGCGACATTTCCATTCCAACTTCCATCGGATTTCTGATGTTTTACTAAATAGCTAACTCCCCGACGGATGACACTTGAACCCGATCCTTGGTCTTTTAGCATCAGTGCCTGCATTGCGAATGCCGTAATTTCAATATCGCTATCTTCACCCGGTATGAGGGGCCAACCGCCATCATCATTCTGATGTTTGAGAATATACGACTCAGCCTGTTCGACGGTATCATAGAGTGATTTCGCTGCCATCCCGACTGTCGTATGTAGACTCAGTGCAATCAGAAGTAGACAGATCCACAACTTACGAAAAGGGTGTTGTTGGACTATAGGAAAAGGGAAATTCGAGCAGGAAGAGAAGAAGTGTGCTTTCCCTCTCTCCATGTTTCTTGGTCTCAATTTCTGCCTCCTTTCGGGGTAAGCGGATGTAGATCGCCTCGCAATTATCTATGCACCCCGGCTTAATTTGCGTGCGGTTCGACAACGACCTTATAGACACCCTCCTCACCAAGCATCTGGATACCTTCTTCTAGATCGGTTAAGGGAATATGATGGGTAATTAGATCTTTCAGGGGCACTTGGGTTCGCTCTAGGAAATCGAGAGCGGTTTGGAATTGGATCTGTGGATATGCCCACACACCACAGATATCAAGATCTTTGTTGCAGATTTGGTGTGGACGCACATTGACGGAGCCTGAGTCGGTGTAGTGGCCCACCTCGATGACTTTGCCACCGCGACGGACAAGGTCAATGGCTTCGGCAAAGACGCCCGGTATTCCGGCACATTCAATCGCGATGTCCGCGCCTGCTCCGCTTGTGAGATCTTGTACCTGCTCAAGGCGTTCTTCAGGAGAAGTTTCACCCACGTTGATGGTGACATCTGCTCCCATATGTTCCGCCATATCCAGACGACTATCCACAATATCGGTGGCGATAATTGTTCCTGCGCCGGTGCTACGGAGCACGGCGATTACGAGCAGCCCAATAGGACCACAACCGAGGACGGCAACACTATTCCCGATGCCGTAGCCAGCCCCGACTTGTGGCACGCCCGGTGCATGCGCCCGTTCTACCGCACGGGTTGCAACAGCAACCGGCTCGGTTAGGACGCGCAGCTCTTTAGGCACTCCGTCTGAAACCTTGAACACCCAAGAATTGCCGTGGATGTAGGTGTATTCAGAGAACTCACCCGTCAGATAGGGTGGGGTTTCACAGTTGCTGAATCCGTAGATTGTTCGACTCGTACAGAGGGTCGGGCGGTGTGGAAACCGCAGACAATAGTAGCATTTCGCACAGTTTTTTGAACCGGGGACAACGGTCACAGGGTCGCCGACTTTAATCGGTCCGCCCATCACATTCATCACTTGATTCGCATTTTTGCCGAGTTCAGCGACAGTGCCGACGACTTCATGCCCCGGAATCACGGGGAAGTTCAGATTTGTATGCCCGAGATACATGTGTTTGTCACTACCACAAATGCCGACCTGGTCTACTTGAAGCAGTAGCGCATCGTCGGCAGGGGTTGGTTTATCAAATTCGCGGATCTCAATTTGTCCCGGTTCTGGCATTACGGCAGCTTGTACTTGCATTTTGAAAACTCCTTATATTTGTGTTATATGTTTGCTTTTTTAATATAGATTCAGAATCAACCATAATCACTGTTAATAACTTTTGGTGCTAGTTTAGTAAGAAAGTTTTTTCTACATTGTTCAAGTCGTTTTGGATCCCGATTTATCGGGGAGTTCATTAGTTCACTAGTCGGTTGGTTGATTCACTCTTCTTATATTTCACCCCTCGGATACACATGTCGCCCCGCTGGGGCTTGGGTCCGTGGGGTATCACGCTGGCTATAAACATGCCGCCCCGCTGGGGCTAAATGAAGCGATGAACCAATGGTTTTTACGTTTCACGCATCACATTTCATGTTATCAACAGCTGCAAATTAGCACCATTGGTTAATATACCCTCAAGGAGATTTATAGTGGATATTAGAATTAATGGGACGCGCCAAACCGAATCGCATTGCCCCCAGACCCGGTAGATGCGGTTTCTAACCGCACCGCATCAGCGCAGTTGGAAACAGCGCCTACCAAACACGGGGGTGAAAGTGTTTATTTATTTTTAGAATTCACCATAATTTTTTTAGAACTTACGCAGCTGAACGGTCAAAGCCTCCGTTCCAAGAGTTGCTAACCTATCGTGGGAGGAGCATCTCCCGTTCCGAGGATCCCCACAAGTTGCTACCTGCCTTGATATGCCCGATGAATCGGGCAACTACAATCTGAAGTGCGTAAGTCCTGTTTTTGAAAATGCTTCAACACATTCATTATCGCTTAATCCGCTTATCAATCTGATCAAGAATTGCCTGCGCTTCATCAACGGTTATCTGCGGGAGCGACTGAACCCATTGAATGCGACCTGCGCTATCAATTAGCACAACCGTCGGCACTTGGTGGGGTATCCCAAACTGCTGGGAGACATCACCTGTCCAGTCTAATAGAAAATTCGACAGATTAAACTCTTCAGCAGCGTCTTGGAACTCAGCTTTAACCTTACCCCTGAAAAATAGGCGTACAGAGAGAGGCATACTAGATCCATTAGCAATAGGAAGAATCCGCAGCCTGCCAGTATACCGCTCAAGGAGTAGTGTGAGCCATGGCTCCCCGTGATCGATACTATCCTTATCGAAGCCGAAGAGTAACACATTTTCTCCATGGAATTGGCTTAATTGAATCTCTATATCATTCTGGTCCTTGAGGGTAAAATCGGGGGCTATCGTCCCGTACTCTGGAACGATAAGCGGCGGGGAGGCACAGGTCAGAAGAACGAGCAGGGCACATAGCATCCAACTCCGCGAAACGTGGAATGTAATGCGTAATGCGTAATCCGTAAAGTTGTTTGTTTGCTCTCCTTCCATTTTACCTTATGGGCAAGCGTTGCTTACTTAAAAAAAATTGGATTTCGCTCGCCTCCCCTGCCTTTTCCTCTTTGACACATCCATTTAATCTGACCAGATCGGTGTTAACACTTTCGTCAACTGGATCAGGCTCTCCAGATTGTGAGCCGGTAAGAAGTAGTCAACATACGGCAGCGCGGTGCGTATACCGCGACAAATCGGCTGATACCCTTCACTGCCGAGTAGAGGATTCAACCAGATTAACTTATACGCTTGGCGGTGGAGCACCTCCATCCCTTTTTGAAGTATATCGGCTTCGCCTCGGTCCCACCCGTCGCTGATTAGAATGACGACAGTTCTGTAAGCAGAGAACGAGCGCCCAAACTCTCGGTTGAAGGCAACGATACTTTCTCCGATCCTCGTTCCTCCTGACCAATCGGGGACAACCTGCGCGACTTCACGGAGTCCTTCTTCAAGTCCTTTGCGACGGAGCAGCCCGGTGATGTTAGTGAGTCCTGTGCTGAAGACTGCAACTTCGACTTCTTCAAGTGCTTGCTGCATCCCGTAGATAAATTGAATCAGAAAGGTGGAATAGTAGTCCATCGATCCGCTGACATCACAGAGCAGCAGGATTTTGTTTTTCTTGATCTTTTGACGCTTTCGGATTAATTTTAGCGGCTCTCCGCCGTAGGCGATATTTTTGCGCCAACTCTGTCGAAAGTCGATTGTTTTCCCTTTGGTGCTGGTCTTCTTCCGACGACTCAGTTTTGTTGCCAACAGTGGAACAAGTTTAGCGATAACCTCCTGCGCTTTTTGCATCTCCTCCGCCGTAAACTGACCGAAATCTTTCTGGGTCAAAACCTGCTCGGCACTATAGGCAACTGTGTCCTCATCCCCCTCCTCTTTATCGTCGTCCATCTCTGTCCATTGGTCTAAGTTCACCGTTGTTTCTTCGGCGTTCATTAGATCTTCAAGGGACATCATCTCCTCTTCTTCCGTCTCGAGCCCTAACTCCTGGGGGTCGGGACGTGGATACCGCCAGAACCAGTCAAAAAGGGTATCAAACACCTCCCGATCCGAGTCATTGGCAATCAGGTTCATTTTGGCGGCGTCGTAGAAGTCCTGTTGTTGTCCGATATCGATTAGTTCAACGCTTCGGCAGAAACTAATTTGGTTCGTTGTGGTAACGTTCACACCCATCTGCTTGAGCAACCGGCAGAAGGCGGTGATTTCTTTAAGTAGGGGTTGTTGATCTGTCATAGGTTAAGTCCAATTTTCGATGGCGAGTCCGGGGACGCGTTGAAAGTGTACCGTATTGTTCGTGACGACGGTATAGTTATAAACAAGAGCAGTAGCAGCAATGAACAGGTCAGCATCTTCGATTATGGTGAACTTTAGAATTACTTGGACACGCTGTACCGGCACTGTTTCCTAACCGCACCGCATCGGCGCAGTTACAAACAGCGCCTACCAAACAGGGGGAGCGAAAGTGTCTACATATCTTGATAATTCACTATAATTATCATGCTTAATACTATCCGCGCATATACCGCCAATCCGCTTTTTCGCCGTCATTCGCCTCAGCGTCGGTTTTGGCGCCGTCTACCATCTTGTGCAGGTCTGTCTCTCGGGCCCGTTGAATATCATCCTGATATTTGAAAACGCAACCGAGTGTTTCATCAACGATGGCGGGATCTAATCCGTCTTTACCCAACGCGATGAGGGCTAATCCCCAATCTAATGTCTCTGCGACTCCCGGCTTTTTGTAGTAATCCCCTTCTCTAAACACGCGCATCAGGTTACAAAGTTGTTGTGCAAGCACTTCGTTGATATGCGGCAGCTTGGCTTGAACGATTGCGAACTCCTTCTGCACCGATGGATAATCTATCCATTGATAGAGGCAGCGGCGTTTTAGGGCTTCGTGAATCTCCCGCGTACGATTTGAAGTTAGCACGACATAAGGAATATGTTTGGCACGAATTGTTCCAATCTCCGGGATGGTAATCTGAAAATCTGACAGGATTTCGAGGAGGAATGCCTCAAATTCGCTATCGCTCCGATCCACTTCATCTATTAGGAGCACAGGTGGTGCAGCGCCATCAGTCTGAATGGCTTCAAGGAGCGGACGTTTTAGCAGAAAATCCTCGCTGAAGATATCTGCACCGATCTGTTCTTTGTCCATCCCCCGCATTTCGTCGATGCGCAGTTGGAGGAGCTGTTTCGTGTAATTCCACTCGTACAATGCGCTGTTTACATCTAGTCCTTCATAACATTGCAAACGGATTAGATTCCCACCGGTCGCGCTCGCCAAGACTTTTGCCACCTCTGTTTTGCCGACGCCGGGCTCACCTTCAAGGAAAATCGGTTTTTTGAGGTGATGTGCGAGGTAGATTGTTGTTGCCAACGCTCGATCGGCAATGTAGTGTTGTTCCACAAATGTTTCTTGTACTTCTTCAATTGAACCAATCATTTAATATCCTTTTATAGTTAGATTTTAATTGGCTGTCCCACTTTCACGCAGACAAGGATTTCTGTAACGCTTCTTCGTAATCCTTTCGATAGTCGATGTCCGTCAATACTCGGTCAGTATCAACAGTGACATAGTGAATGTCATCTGCATATTTCTTGTAGAGTGATCGAACCCCACCACTATTCTCATCCAGTCCAAGGATATCATCGGCATAGCGTCGGTCAAAAATTACGGGATGCCCGCGGCGATAGTTATAACTTGGCACCGCAATTCCACCTTCTGCTTGGACGTATGCATCAATAACCATATCCACCAAGTCTGGCGTGATGAGTGGTAAGTCTACCAATGTCATGGCGAACGCATCGGCAGACGCTGATATTGAACCAACACCGTACTGTGCAGAGGTCAGCATACCATCCTGATAATCGGGATTGAACACGATTTTGACCGGTTTGTGTTGGATACGCGTTTGAATTTTGTCCGCTTCGTGTCCGACGACAACGATCACCTCGCTCAACTTGGATCCGAGCAGATTATCGATCACGGTTTCAATAATCGTGCTGTCACGGAAAGGAAGGAGTTGCTTGGGTTCCCCCATGCGAGTGGACAGTCCCGCGGCGAGGATGATGCCTGATATTTTGGGGATTGCTTGGGCAGGATTCATTTTACGCCTAGATTTAGTTGCCCTTTATTATAAGTTATAAGGCATATAATTACGTTGGGCACTTGATTGATTTGTGGATTGGCAAGGGCAAGAGCATCAACTTGGTTATCGATTGCACGTTACGTTTCCAGTCAGTAGATCGTCTATTCTTTCCATAGTTCAGATGAAAATGATACACTCAAAAGTCAATTCCATCAAGTTTTATTTTTTATATTGGTATCTCCGAAGCAGTGCTATAGATCAAACACAACCAGTGACCGTGCCACATCTCCCTAGCACAACTTCGGATTGACGGCTACGCGGGGTTGAGTCAAGCAAGTACACCAATCGTTGGTCCAAAGCTGTCTTGATATGCTTGTGGATCAACCCGTGCGTCGATAAGCGTCGTTCGATCTGCGCGCATCGCCCCTTTCAACTCACTTTCAAACTGCTCAGGTGTGTTTACCGTAACTCCTCTTAGTCCACACGCCGTGGCGATTCCAGCGAAATCGACAGCGTGGAAGTCCAAAGCGTACTCAGGCATAACGCGTGATTTCTGTCGAGATTTCATGGTTCCCAGCGCTTGATCATTGATAATGATGAGTGGCACCGCCACACCGGTCCGGGCAAAGGTCTCCAGTTCACCCAGCCGCATCAGCAGGCTCCCATCACCGCCGATTCCCGCCGCAAGCATATCAGGCTTTGCGAGCTTTGCACCGAGAATGGCGGGTAGTGTCAATCCCATAGTGCGTCCACCTGCTGTTCCCCAATAGGTGTTTGGGTCCTCCACACCCCAGAGATGCTCAAGCATGGCGATGTAAGCACCGGTTTCCGAGAATAGGACACCATCCGCTGGCAGGACAGCACGGGTGATTTCGATAATATCTTGGGCGGCGAATTGAGCGTTCGCAGGTCGCTTGAAATTTTGGAGAACTTTCTGGCGTATCCCCTGGATTTGGTCATTGGAAAAGCCCGGCTGACTGTGTACAGATAGAGCCTTCAGTATTTCTTTCAGATCTCCGTCCACTCGTACCTTCGGATCAGGAGACAGCGTTTCGTATTCTGAACGGAGGGAGAGTTCACAGGTTGGACGGTCAACGTCCCACGGAGCATGTGTCATCATCGAATCTACTCCGATCAACAGCACAGCATCTGCTTGGCTCATGACTTCGGTTTCGATGATGTTGGGACCGTAATTGCCGGTAAGGACACCCGCCCAGCGAGGGTGGGATTCTGGTAAGACGCCACGTGCATCCATGTTGACTAGCACAGCGGCACCGATGTTTTCAACGACAGCTTGCAGTTCTTTGGTAGCTTCTGCCCGGACAACATCTGTGCCAGCGATGACAACTGGCTGGGAGGCGTTTTGAATGAATTCACGGGCGGCGGCAAGTTGGGCGTTGTCAGGTGGGGAGGGGGCCGACGCAGTCTTAATGGTTAGCGGGTCGCCGCATTCGATCAATCCCATGTCTGACGGCAGGTTTAAGAGCGCGGGACCGGGACGTCCGTCCGTCGCCTGAAATACCGCTTCCTGTACAGCAGCTGCTGCTTTGGCGGCGGTTAAGGTGTCTTGATATTTGACAGCACCAAATAATCGTGCATGGTCACAATGCTGCACCATTTCTTTTTGGACTACATACATCGGCGACGACTCACTGAGACAGACAACTGGCATCCGTTCAAAGTAGGCGTTGGCAGCGCCACCGGCGAGATTGCCCGCCCCAACTCCTTTCACCGACAGTGCCAATCCCGCTGTGTTTTTGATCAGACCGTAGTAGGCTGCCATTATTGCAGCGGACGATTCGTGGGCAACGCTCACAAAACTAATGTCCAGCTGCCGTCCGGCTTCCATCATATCCAGCGGAGATCCGCCTCCTGGAAGACCGAAAAAGTGCTTTAGCTCTCGCTCTCTCGCTTCAGTGATAATTAGTTCCGCCAGTTTCATAGTGCTCTCCTGATAAACAGCACGGTGCGAAATGTAAGGAAATATTTATATGTTTGGCTGATGTGAAAAGAAAGTGCAAAACACGAGTCGGTTCATTAGTTCATTGATGAACGAGTGAACTAATGTATAAATGAACTATAGTAAAGTTTAGAATTATGGTAGATCTTAGAATTACTTGAGGGCTGTGCATAAATCGCTTTCGTATGGGAGCGGCTTCTCCCGATTCATCAGGATGCTCGGAACGACATCGGAACTAGCCGCAATGCGCGATCTTAGATGCTAATCCTCCCGCTGACATCGGGGTAATCATCCGTGCAATCTGCGATTCAGACAAATGGCACATGTCGCCCCGCTGGGGCTTTGGGGTATGGGGCTATCCGTATGCTATAAATATGTCGAAAATACCCACAGCGTTGCGTAAAGTGCTAGGCTCAATGAGCCAAGAATAGACGGACAACATACCGGGTATTCAGGGCTAAATGCACCCTGTCCCTTTCTAAAATAGTCCCATTTCACTTTCCAGTGTCTATCCTGAAAATCCTTAAATCCTGAGAATCCTGATTCAGACAATAATGATGCACACCCCTCAATTACTTAGACACTTCTAATGCACAACCAACCCCCTAAATCCCCAACCCCCCTAGCCCCCCTTGTCAGGGGGGAAGTGTCTGTCTGCCCTAGCTCCCTTTGTCAAGGGGAAACCATTGTCAGTGTGACATCGGCAGGTTTGGACTGAACTTATCGGCGAATTATGGACACGTCTCACATAAACGTCAACGCGCCCTAGCAACTCGCGCTATATTATGTCATAAGATGCGGGGTTAATCCAGAAAAAACAGCCGATCTCCTCATTTGGCACCTTTCTAGTGACTTAAGAATTACACGCTTAGACACTTATGTTCAACACCAGAAATAATCGTAGTATATGGAGGTTACGGCATACAGAGTATGCCTACTACTTTTGTCTCAGAAAGTGATTGATAAAATTGGACAATTGTGATATATTTTTTTATGATTTTCCAAACCTAATCTTTGGTCACTAGCCAGCAAGATTCCGCCATAAGCGTGGAGGAACGAGGAACGAATTAACATGCCTGGATTGACGTTAGCAAATCCTTACTTGACTAACGAATTGTCGTCACCGTCCCCAAGGAGTTACCGCTACGAACAGTGGATTGAACGAGGATATCAAGCGTGCTTGCGATCAATTGACTCCGATAGCGAATTGGGCGTTTTGATCGGGCAGATGGGCTGGGCAGGAAGCCACGCTCATGGGCACGGCTATCTCTGGGCTTCGGCGGGCAACATGGGCGCGCTCTTGTCCGAGGCGGTGGATGAAGCCTGCCTGCTCCCACGCGATCAGTCGCCCCGTTACGCCTTGCCCCCAGCAATTACTGTGAAAGGGTTGGCAGGACGGCATGTCCTCTTAACAAAGTCCGGCTCACGGTTGGACATGATTGCGTTGGAACATCCGGCACTTAACTTGACAATTGTTGAGGTCGAAGATGATGGTGTGCACTACCGCATGCGTTACGGGACACCTGCCCTCTTGGCGCTTGAGGGAAATCAAGCCAAGCCACCGAGACCAACAAGTGAGATGTTTCACTATATGCTAATTTTTGAGCAACTCGAAGCAGACGGTTTCAAAGCGTTGGTACATCTACAACCCAAGTTCTTGAACCTGATCTCTCGCAGTGAACATGGCGAGGCATCGCGATTTTATGATTTCCTGCGCGGGTACGAACCGGAGACTCCGATTATGTACGATAAATCCGGTGGCATCGGCTTTGTACAAGAGCGTGCCCCGGGCATCCCTGAACTTTCCTACGAAAGCCTGCGCCTCTTTAAGGGTGAAGACCTTCCAGCAAACCAACGTCACGAAATGCGCCATATCATTTATTGGGTTGGACACGGCACGTTTTCTCGCGGGGTTGATATGTTAGACGCCTATAGGCATTCCGAGTATTTTGAGGCTGCGGCTCGAATGACGTGGGAAGCTAACCAGAACCGTATTGACGCACAGGCATATAGCGAAGAGATTGTGAGCTGTATCCTACGTGAGTTCCAAGCAAACCAAGATCCCGCTCAAGAGCCGCCTCCCGAACGGGATAATTTGTATAATTATCCGTAGCCCCGTTAAACCGTCAAATCTTCCGTGCGAAAGTATGCCCCTCCATAACCGCGTGCTGGAGTGTGCGCGGTGCGAAGGCATCGCCAACGACGAAGCAGGTCACCTCGTCTCGGAGTGACTGAGATAGTTCGTCGGTCGCTTGCCCGCCGAACGCATATACGACAGCGTCGTAACCGCTTAGCTCACCCCTCGTCTCAGTCCAAGCGTTTTCAGTAATGAGGGTGTCCCCCTCAATCGCACTGATTTGCAGGTGCGGGTGGATGACAATCCCTTTGCTAAACAGACGTTGATATACCGGTGGACGTGTTGTTGCGCCGAGCATTGTGCCGATTGCCTCCATGCGTGTGACGATTTCCACAGATTTTCCTGCATCAAGCAGTAGCTCTGCGGCGCTGGGTCCTTGGAAGCCGTACTCCTCATCAATCACCGCGATATGCTCACCTATCGGAATATTGCCGTTCAAGACAGACCACGCATCCACCGCGTTTTCAATACCGGGGACCTCTGGCGTTAGTGGGCGCGCGCCGGTCGCCACGATGACGACGTCGGGGTTTTCACTCAGGATTGATTCGGGGGTCGCTGTGTAGTTCAGTCGAATTTCTACACCGGATTTCCGGCACTGTTGTGCCATCCATTCTGTTGCGCCTGAGAACTCACCGCGCAGTGGGGCTTTGGCGGCGATCAATGCCTGACCACCCAACTCGCTGTCCCTTTCGATCAAGACCACTTCGTGCCCACGCCATCGTGCGATGCGAGCAGCTTCAAGTCCAGCGGGGCCCCCACCGATAACTACTACTTTGCGCGGTTGCTCCGCCGGTGTGAGTGCGCCTAACTCGGTTTCTCTGCCTATCGTCGCGTTCTGCACACATGTTACGCCGCGTCCGGTATAGATGCGATCAATGCAACCTTCGTTATACCCTCGACACAACCGGATATCATCTACCTGTCCCGCCAATGCCTTTTGCGGTGCTTGTGGATCAGCGATTATCGCACGGGTCATGATGACCAGATCTGCCTGCTCATTTGCGACGATCTGTTCCGCTTCCATCGGATGTGTCACCCGCCCTGCGGTGATGACAGGCACAGATACCACACCCTTAATCGAAGCCGCCAACGGCGCGTATGTCGCGTGTGAAAAGGTCATGTCCGGCACCGCCTTCGCTTCACCGACGAAGGTTTCGGCAGTCGCCCCGATAATGCTGAAGTAATCGAGGATTCCAAGCGCGTTCAGATTCGCCGCAATATCTTGCATCATCGCATTGTCGAGACCACCCTTCGTGAAATCATCGCCTGTCATACGGATACCGATGATGAAGTTATCACCACACCGCTCACGGATAGACTCAATGACGCGTACCCCGAAGCGCAAACGATTGGGTAGCGCACCGCCGTATTGATCGACCCGTTGGTTCACGTTCAGCGTCCAGAACTGATCGATCAGATGGCAGTGGCTTGCGTTGACTTCGCAGCCGTCAAAGTCCCCCTGCTTCAACCGCCACGCTGCGTCCGAAAAGGCTTGGACGAATTCGGTCATCGTTTCCTCGTCGAGTGTGTGTGGGGTTTCACGATGGTTCGGTTCACGGACGGGAGAGGGACCATACATCCGATGCAGCCGGTCCACACTCCGGCCCCGCCTTCCACGGTGAGTAATCTGCGAAATAACCGGCACATCGTAGGCGTGCATTGTGTCAGCAAACTCGGCGAGATACGGAATCACACGGTCCTCAAACAGTTCTACGCCGTTCCAATCCTGCGCCGGTGAGGTTGGGTGCACCCCCGCCGATCCGAAACACATCAGTACGCCCACGCCGCCCTTTGCCTTTTCTTCGTAGTAACATCGTGCTTTCTCCTTTGGCATCCCATCTTCCGCCAACGCGTCCGCATGTGCCGAGGTAACGATGCGGTTCTTGGCTGTGGCGTGGCGAAGTTGTAGGGGTGTGAACAGATGCTTAAATACCGGTGCAGCCATGATGATTTCCTCCCTATCAGAAAAAAAATTAAAAAGTTAGTTCATATAAAAAGAAAGTGAAAAAGATTAAAGCATCCGCGGATCAACGCGAATCTACAAAAATAAAAAAGAGGCTCATATAAAAAGAAACCGAGTTTTCAAGAAAAAACTCGGTTTCTGTTGCACAATTTCTTGATACGAGCGTAATCGGCTCTGTTAATTCATGATTTTCAGAGGTTCTCCGGCTGTCGTCGCTTCCAATTAAACTCGGTCTCACTCATGGGATCGTCGGGATTCGGTTGCCAGACCTCCGGCTCGTCATACTTGCCCAACGCCCGCGCCATCTCACGGACATGGCTGGCTCCGCTGCCACAGCAACTCCCGATATAGTTTACGCCCATATTCTTCGCTTTGGACGCGAATGCCTCCATTTCATAGCGCGTGAGTTGGGTAGGATCAAGGCGATCCGGGAAGGCTGGCGTCCCCGTGAACCAAGGAACGTCATCGGAGCATCGGAATGCTACAGGCTGTGCAGCGAGGTAGGCACCGGTAGCGCTACGCATCTCCTCAATGAGGGGATACGTCCGTTCGGGATCCCTCATGCAGTTGATACCTACAATATCCGCCCCTGCATCGTGCAGACGCTTCGCACATTCGCCCGCCGTTATGTCGTCGTCAGTTTGGTTGCTGCCGCGAAACGCTAGGGTAATCATGACAGGCAGATCCGTCTTTGCCCTGATGCGTTCGAGGCACAGCAAAGCCTCACCAAAATACCAAAACGTTTCACCGATGAAGAAGTCTACCCCCGCTTGGGCATCAATCTGTTCGTCGAACATGCTCGTGACCAGAGCCTGTGAAGATGGGCTATCTGCCTCCCATTTCCATGTTGCGCTCAGATCCCCTGCCACGAGTGCTTTATCACCGGCAACCTCTTTGACAATGCGGGTCGCGGCTTGGTTAATCTCAAAAGTTCTGTCGGCATAGCCGACCGTCTCCAATTTTTCGCGGCTGCCGTAGAACGCCATCACCTGTAGAACCTCAGCGCCCGCCATGAGAAACTCACGGTGCATTTCCCGAATTGCGTCGGGATGGGTAATGGCTAACTCCGGGGTAAATGCGCCTGCAACGACGTAGCCGCGTCTCTCCAATTCAACGATGTAGCCGCCGTCACCGAGGACGATGCCGTCAGCCAACTGCTCTAAAATTCCTTTCGTCATGTGATCCTCCTTCATCCTTTGGGATAATGTACGTATATGATTCTCACACAAGTTGCGAGACAATCCGCAGCTGGAGTTTCCAAACCCGATGCCTGTTAGCAATAATCAAATTCGCCTGCAATCAGCACCGTGGTTTTCTTAATATATTGTGTATCAACTCAAAGCAGCACATGTCGCCCCGCTGGGGCTAAATGTGTGCCAACCCAAATTATATTGACACGTTTTTTTGCTACGTTAGGAGTTACGCACTTCAGCCCTAATTTTATCGGTTCCGTTCCGATGCCTCAGGCGTAAAGATGGGCTTTTGTACCACAATCTGTTAGATTGTGAGCCTCTAATTCGCAAACTAACAGTTTGCGCTACTTATGTCAGATTGCCTGAACTACGAGGCTTTGAGCGTTCAACCGCGTAAGTCCTATACGTATTACGGATTATTTTTTTGCGATAACTAACGGATTTTCGCCAGATGATAACGGCAGCCCCACGGTCTGTTCCTCAAGAATCGACTGGTAAGCCGCCATCAGCGTTTCGACAGCGATGAGCGCGGTTTCGATGTTGCTTGTAGGGGGTGTGCCGTTCTCGATTGCACCAATTAACTGCTCCACCGAACCGACAACCGTTGCCCCTTCGACAAATTGGTCGTAATCTTGGGGGACATGGTTGATTGTAACAACCTGGGCGCTTGCGTCGATAAACAGCGTCTGATTCTTGAAGTTGACCGTCATCGAATTGCTGTGCCGACGGTCTTTGGTCAACTGTTGTTTACCAGCCTCAAGAAAGGCGAAAAAATCGCCATAGTCAAGGACAATCTGCCCGAAGTTCTCGACGTCCGCTTCTGCGTAGACGTCCCAGAGCTTTCGCCACTTTGCAGTGACAGTTTTTGGACGACCGAACAATGAAACCGCGTAGTCAATCGCATAGCATCCCATGTTGGTCATCTCTCCGCCGCCGGATTTGTGGGGTGGGTCAAGCCGTTCGGGCCACGCGGATGCCAACTCAAAATCGGCCGGAAAATTCATCCCAAAGAGATGATGATAGCCCATCACCGCGCCGTGCACTCCCGCCTGTACCTCTTCCAACAACCTCGCATAGACCGGCACAAAACGGACCATCGGGATATCGTGCACGAAATGGACATTGTGGGTTTTGATAGCCTTAGCGATGCGGCGGGCACTGTCCAAGCTTTCACAGAGCGGTTTGTTGAGGAAAATGTGTTTGCCCGCAGCTGCGGCCCGCTCAACCATCTCCGCTTTATCGCACGGATCACAGGTCACCGCAACGAAATCCACCTCCGGGTGATTGATAACCGCTTCATAAGAACTTGACAGCGGCGCGCCGAAGGCCCCTTGTAACTCTTCCGCACGACGCGGATTTTCTTCGTATGCGGCGATAACATGGGTATCGGATCTGCTCTTGAACATGTTACAGATGCCTGCGCCGTGTGTGCAACAGTTACCGAGCACCCCTACGTTATACGACTTCATTTTTCCCCTCTCCTCTTCGAGGCAGAGCGTGTCTACTACTTTGGTTACGGCATACGGAGCCCCGCAGGCGGGATTAAAAGCAATATGCCTACTCCTTTGGTTACGGCACAACGGAGCGTGCCTACTACTTTATTCAAAAAGCCGCTTGAATATCGGCAAACACTCCCAAAATCCATCCTCAAATGTCCCGTTATCGGGTCGATAGACACTTTCGAGAGAGATGCCCCCTTGATAGTTGTCGCGCACGAGCGCGTTGGCGATGTCTTCAAGGTATGGAGCGACATTTCCCTCACCCAGTCGGCAGAAGCGAACCGTTGCGCGTGAGATGTCAGCTTGGCAGTCTTTGAGATGGATATGCCCGATATAATCTTTAATCTGTTCGTAGGCATCCGGATACGGCACTTCCGTACAATACATGCTGTTGGGGATATCCCAGAGGATTTTGAGATGCTGGCTCCCAAGATCGTCGATCAACTTTTTCGCTAGAACGCCCGATGTTATCATCGCATTGTTCCCGGTTTCAACCACGAGGGTCACACCTTCTGCTTCGGCTAACTTTACCGGGGCTTCCATGAGTTTGAGCAGCTTATCCCAAGCGCCTGTGCTGGCGACCCACTCCTCCGCACCGTTAGCACCGAAGATAATCATCTCTTTTCTGTAACTCATGATTCTGATCAGATCGGTTCCTAACGCTTGGGCGATGTGGATACACCGTTGAAGCCCCGCCATGTGTTCCTGATAGATAGCATCTTCCGGTTTAATTTCCATTACGGGAAGCCCTGAGAAATTATGCCGCGAAACACAAGAGACCTCCACCTGATATTGTGCAACCAGATCTTTTATCTTTTGGATCTCTTCTGGCGTTTGGTCTCCAACCTCCTTGCCCCAAAGGAACTGGAGTTCTGCATATTTTAGCCCTGCCTTATTCATCGCCTTCAATGCGTGCTCGAGGTCCCTGCTGATACCGTTGGTAATAACGCCGAGTTTCATCCTTGCCTGCCTCCCTAACGTCCCATATTTTTTCGTATAAGTCACAGTTGAATCTTGTCTAAAAATCAGTTAAAATACCTGATGATTTTAGTATAATAAAGCCCGTAAAGTCAAGGATCGAATTTAGTATTTCATATATGCCTCATTTTTCCGAGTCCATTACCCTTCTGTGTAAGTCCCGGATGCAGGCACAGTACCCAGTCCGGCGTTCTCGTACCGTAGAGGCGACAATTGAAAGATACCTCTGACACCCCAAAAAGTGGCTTGACCCTCAAGTCCCTCCTGACCACGCTGCTGCTCACTCCAATCAATGTGGCTTGGGTCATCCAACTGGAAGTAGTTCGCCACACCTGCCCAACGATTATCCATCCGTTCGCAAATGTGATTTTTATCTTCTTTTGGCTGATCCTGATTCAGTACCTACTCAGTAAAATTTCCCCCATACTCGGTCTTTCCCAGCAGGAGTTGTTGACTACCTATGTCATGCTGTGTATCGTCTCCTGCCTCTGCTCGTACGACTGCATAGAAGTCTTGATTCCACTGATGGGACATCCGTTTCAGTTCGCAACAATCGAAAATGAGTGGCAACAACTGTTTTTCAAGCAGCTTCCCCAATGGCTCACCGTCTCCGACGAAAAAGCGCTTGCAGCTTATTATGAAGGCGATTCAAGTCTCTTCAACAGGCACAATTTTAACGCATGGCTTATCCCTGCCCTGGCGTGGATCCTGTTCATCTTGGCAATGATGATTGTGATGGTGTGCATTAACACCCTATTACGAGTGCAGTGGGCAGAACGCGAACGATTGACCTATCCAATCATTCAGCTCCCGCTCGAAATGGCCCATCCGCAATCGAGGTTCTTCAAAAACAAGCTGATGTGGCTGGGCTTCGGGATCATCTCAGTGATTGTGACGGTGAACATTCTCAACTCACTCTACCCTTCCGTTCCCTACATCCCCATCAAGCGTCAGGACATCCATAAATACTTTACCCATCGCCCATGGAACGCAATGGGTGGGGTACGCATCTCTTTCTATCCTTTCGTTATCGGCATTAGCTTCCTCATACCACTCGAACTTCTATTTTCATGCTGGGCGTTTTTCTGGATTTACAAGATCGAGCTGATGGTCGGTGGCATAATGGGTTGGCGCAATCTCCCACGTTTCCCTTATGCGAGTGAACAGGCCTTCGGTGCATATATGGCGATATTAGTATTTGTACTCTGGAGAGGAAGGTTGCATTTCAAAGGGTTAGTGCGTCATCTGCTAGGATCACGTGGATCTGCGTCACAAATGGATGACTCTCGTGAACCGATGCCGTATCGCCTCGCTGTTGGAGGCATCGTCGTTGGGATGATCTTCTTGACGGTTTTCTCCTACAAAGCGGGGATGTCGTTGTGGGTGATCCCCATTTTTTTCGGAACTTACCTCTTACTAGGGATAATGGTTGCAAGAGTCCGTGCTGAGTTAGGTTTCATGGTGCACGATATGATCGGCATCACACCACACACCATGATTATCAACGGTTTTGGAACACGGCGACTCGGCAAGGGAACGCTGACTATCTTTGCGCTGTACCACTTTTTCACCCGTACTAACTGGGCAAATCCGATGCCGGAACCGCTCGAAGCCTTCAAGATATCGTCCCTTCGGAATATTAGCCTCCGTAATATGGCGGTCGCCATTCTGCTCGCAACGGTCATTGGATCGGCAGTTACCTTTTGGCTCCTGTTGGGCATCTACTATCGGCACGGTGCAGCCTCCGGCTACTTCTGGCCAAGCACATTGGGGTTCGGGCGTCACGCTTACGGTGTCCTTGAGAATTGGCTGAGTTTTCCCCAAGGCTACGATGGCCCCGCCCTCGCTTTTACGGGCGGTGGACTGGGGGTGGCAGGGTTGTTGATGTTTTTGCGAGCGCGCTTTTTGTGGTGGCCGCTCCACCCACTTGGCTATGCGATGGCAAATAGTTGGGGGATGTACAATCTGTGGTGCTGTCTCTTTGTTGTTTGGGTCGCCAAGCTGATTATCCTGCGTTATGGAGGTCTACGTGGGTATCAACGCGCGATTCCCTTCTTTTTGGGCATGGCGTTGGGCGACTGCATAGCTGGCAGCATCGGGAGCATTTTAAGCATTGTTCTCAACATGGATGTGTATGAATTTTTCCCGTAAGCGATTTATTCGGATTCCGTTTTATAGTAGATGTTAGAATTAATTAGACACTCCCAATGCACAGCCAACCCCCTAAATCCCCAACCTCCTTATCAAGGGTCTTCCCTTGTCAGGGGAATTACAGGGGGACTTTGAACAGCACAGGACATTCTAATCCGTATCCCACTGCAACGTAACACACATCGTTTCGTCTAGCCGTTCATAGAGCAATCTGAAGGCTTCAACGGCTTCCGTTAGTCCATCAAGTCGATGCGTTATCATCTCTTGCGGTCGAACCTGTCCACCTAGGAGCAACCCAAGTGCCACCTTTGATGCTTCAACCCGTCGGTAGGGGAGGTGCGCGGCGCCGAGAATCTTTTTGTTCATCACTTTATGAACATCAAGGCGCAGGGGTTCTTTGTGATAGAGACCTATCAGAAAAATTGTTCCGCCCGCGCGTGTCATGTCTTGTGCTTGAGAAAATGCCAGCACTCCGGCGGGTCCCCCGACCGCTTCGATGACGACATCTGCGCCAGCACCGTTTGTCAGACGTTTGATAGCGTCGATAGGATCTTCCTCGTTGAAGTTGACCACTTCGTCGGCTCCCAGTTTCCGCGCAATTTCGCAGCGCACGGGAATTCCTTCAACAACGATAATCCGTTGGGGACCTGTCATCCGCATGACCTGCATACAGAGATTACCGATGAGTCCACCACCGAGAATGACAAGGGTATCGCCCGGGTTAATTCCCGAAGACCAGGACCACATGACGGCACTGGTTGTGAGGGGCCAGAAGGTCGCATCTTCAAACGTCACTTCGTCGGGTAGGTGTCGAACACCCGCCCCCGGTTCGGCATCGACAACGACATACTCAGCATGTGGGGTGCTCGCCATGACTCTGTCCCCCGGTGAGATTCCCGTGACTTCAGCACCCACCGCTTCGACGACCCCTGCGGCGGAGTAGCCCATGGAGGTGTGGGCTACAACCCCCTCATTGGTATAGCGACCACCAATTTCGGAACCACGGCTGATGAGCGTGACTTTGTTGCGGACAAGCACCTGCTGTGGTCCCACTGAAGGGATCGGCGCGTCCTCAAGCACAAAATTGAATTGACCTTCGCGTTTCATCAAACGTTTCATAGTTTGCGGTTCTCCTCAAGGTGTAGCATTCTCTCAGCAAATCGAAAATCCCATTTTTTCGGTGGATCACCTCTCATTCAAACACCAGCACCGTCCGTGCGACCTTCCCCTGGTTCATATCATCGAAGGCTTCGTTGAGCTCGTCCAATGGACGGTAGCGCGAGATGAGTTCGTCGAGTTTGATCTTTCCCTGATTGTATAGATCGAGGATCCAGAGAAAATCAACACGCGCACGGGCAGCGCCGTGGAAAGCCCCCATCAGTGTTCGGTCGAGTAGCAGATGCCATCCCTCAACCGAAATCTCCTCGTCTGTGGGCTGCACCCCAACGACTACGGCGGTTCCAGTAGTACGGACCGAGTCAATTGCTTGTCGCGCCAGCGCTGGAAACCCAACAACCTCGAAGGCGTAGTCGGCACCGCCGCCGGTGATCTCTTTAATCCGCTGGACGGGATCTTCCTTAGCAGCGTTGACGAAGTGCGTAGCGCCCATCTGCTCCGCCAATTCCAGCTTATATGGAACTCTATCAACTGCGATGATTTTGCCCGCCGAAGAGAGGACACCACCTTGGATAGCGTTCAGTCCGACGCCGCCACAGCCGAACACCGCCATTGAAGCACCGGCTTGGACCTTCGCACGATTAACAACAGCACCGATGCCGGTGATAACTGCACAACTGATAAGACAGGTCTTTTCTAACGGTGTGTCGTCCGGAACTTTGACACAGGCATCAACATGGGCAATGGTTTGTTCAACAAAGGTTGGTCTACTGTGATAAACCGGCTTACCGTCTTTCGTCATACGGCTGACGGCACCGGGGAGATGTGTCTCACACAGCGCGGGGCTGCCGTTGCTACAGTTGCGACAGTAACCGCACATGGCATCAAGAGAGAGGATAATTTTGTCTCCGGGCGCGACACTGGTTACACCGGGACCGACCTCTCGGACAATGCCCGCCCCTTCGTGTCCCATGACCCACGGCGTTGGCTCACGCTTGACGTGCCCATCTACATAGTGGTAGTCGCTGTGGCAGACACCTGCGCCGACAATGTCAAGCAACACTTCACCCGCTTGCGGCGGTTGGATGTCGAGCTCCTCAATAGATACCGGAGCGTGGGGTTGGTAAAAGACCGCTGCTTTCATGATTTCCTCCAGTTTTCTCATAGGGTATGATCAGACGTTATTTGTTTTGAGGCGGCTTTCGCTATTGGCGTGATTCGGTCATTGCGGTAAATCCAAACGTCCGGCCGGAGATTCATTCCGCCACCCGAACTCAATACGCCAATAGTATAGCAAGGGATAGAAAAAAGTGCTACCCCATTGTTAGGTAGAATCTCAACGCTTTGCCTTGACATCGAAGTTGTCTCTTTGGCGTGGACATTAACTGTGAAAAGCAGTAGAATAAGCTGGAGAGCTGTAGAGACATAAAACCCACTCGACAAATGGAGGAAACATTGATGACAAAAGAGACGAAAGACTTCGCACAAGGCGAGAGGGCCGCTATCGTCAGGGACATCTCGGCGCAGGGCGATTGGGTGCCGCTGATCGATTGGTCGTCCACCTTTCCCGGCAATCGCGGGGTCAATCGGGTGGGACGCTATGAACTGTACGACGCGCCCGTTGGTGTGGCTATCACGATAGAGGAGGCGCGGAAAGCGGGACCGATACTTGCGGCAGATCAGGAGTGGGACGGAAACGGTTCGTTGGTGCCGCTCTGTGTGTGGGAGCATCAGGAACGATACCATCTGCTCTATAGCTCGCATCCGCGTGTGACGGGTAACCCGGGACTCGGAGGTGCACATCACCTCTGCTATGCGGTAAGCGAGGATGGCTATAACTGGACGCGTCCACATCTGGGACAGGTTGAATGGAAGGGATCAACCACTAATAACATCATTGCGAACGGACCGACCGGCACACCCTTTGAAGATCCGCAAGCACCTCCTGAGGAACGGTTCAAAGCCATCGGTCA
This sequence comes from Candidatus Poribacteria bacterium, assembly GCA_965204355.1. Taxonomy (GTDB): domain Bacteria; phylum Poribacteria; class WGA-4E; order WGA-4E; family PCPOR2b; genus PCPOR2b. The sequence continues at coordinate 2,434,299 of OZ241983.1, read as the reverse complement.
AGTTGGCGCCAATTTCGATCCCGACACGGGGGAACGGCTCGATCCGCAGGAGGCTTACAACCGATGGCGTAGGCAGGAGTATGAAGGCGCAGCGTATAAGGGTCCACGTATGACCTCTCGCCACTGGGTAGAGGGGTGGACTTCGCCGGACGGTATCCATTGGAAGAATGTTGGCAAGTTAGGGGATATGAGTTCCGACGGAGGCAGCGCAGCCCAATACGATTCAGAGACCCAAAGCTATTTCGCATATATCAGGGTCGGGGGGATGGGACGGCGGGCGACTGGATTGACGCGCACTAAGGATTTTTGGCAGTGGCCCCACGCGGAATTGTGTCTCTTTCCGGATCCGCAGGATCCGCCGGATGTGTCGTTCTACGGTTGTAGCTACTTCCGTTACCCGACTGACCAGAACTTGCACGGCGCATTTGTGGAAATCTACCATCAGGTGACCGATCACAACGATGCACAGATTGCGTTTACGCGCGATATGACGAATTGGTTTCGCCCGGAACGCAGCGCGATTATCCCGTGCGGTCCATCTGGCAGCCCTGACTCCGGTGGGGCAAGACCGTGGGGAGGGCTTTTTGAGCTGCCCGACGGCTACTGGGCAACGATGTATCGTGGGCATACGTCGCTTCACAATTACCGGGAGAGCGAACCGGTCATCGAACCTGAACCGGGTGTCCTCATGCTTGCCCGTTGGTTGCCGCATCGTTTTTGTGGGATTGAAGCGGAGGTAGAGGGACGGTTTACCATTCCGAGCGTCAAGCGTCGTAACAACGAGTTACGTCTCAATTACCGGTGCCAAAACGGTGGTTATATCGCCTGCGAACTGATTCGGGGAGTGCCCTCGCGAATCCATCCTGACGCAGATCCGATCCCCGGTTATTCCTTCGCAGAGAGTAATTTGTTAACCGGCGATGAATTGAGTCGGGCGGTCACATGGAACGGTAAGAGCGATATATCGGATATCGGTGGAAGTCTCGCGATACGGCTGCGTATGTTTCAGGCAAAGGTTTTTGCCTATTCCGTTTGAATAGATATGTAAAAAAAAATCCAAGTTCTTGATATACACATTGCGCTCCGCTGGAGCGCGGAGATTGGACGTATCGCCTTCTATAGACATATCGCTCTTCTGGAGCGAGAGACGAAACACTTCAGTTTCAACACACCAATGTAGCGCAAACTGTATGAAGATTAAAATATTAATTCGGTAATTTCCGAGCGATATCCAGTGCGGGTGGAAACCGCACCGCATAGGTGCCGTAGTGGACTGAAACGGCGCAGTTGGAAACAGCGCCTACCAAATCCCGACGTTTCATGCCGATTAATCGGGGTCTTGTGTTTGCCCAAAGCACAGAGAACCTTCGGATCATGCAGGCCCCTCTAGCAGCCCTCGGAGTACTGGCAGTTCCGCTTTGTATGCAGCAACGGTCGGGTTTTCGGCGGTGTTATCTTCTGGATGTGGCGTCGGGTTACTCCACCCCTGATAGTGTCCGCCCCACAGGTGTCGCAGTTCGGAAGAATTCCCGCGCTTGGAGCAGTGCCATACAGCGGTGTCAAAGATGACCGCTGATCCCGGTGGCACTGTAACCTCTACCTGCTCATCCCATTCCGCCCCAACATCGCCTTTTGGCTCGACAGAATCGTTGAGTTCGCGTGGTAGAATGATGAGGGGTCCGATGTGGGAGTTGGATCCGTCCACATAGATATTGCAGAGCACCCGCTCTGGATTATCTCGCTGCAGCCCTGCTGGGGGAACCTCCCATGCGTAGTGGACGTGCCAATGGGTGAGGGTTTCTCCGACAAGTGCGTTGTTAAAAACAGCAGCGCCGCTGTGTGCAAGGCGAACATCATCCTGAAAAACCTCCGCCATCGCATCTACGACTACCGCCTTTGCAAAGAAAGGTGCCATCTTGGGTCCCCACTCCAAGAGCGGGTGAAAACTGATCTTGGGCTGCTCGGACGAAAAGCCGTCTTTGTCGTCACACAGTCCCTTGAAAATAGCGTGCATCTGTTCGCGTTCACGGTCATCGTAGACCGACTCAAGCACACAATAACCGTGTTCGCTGACCTCACAGGCTTTCGATTTCAGGTTAAACATTGTGAACACCTCCCGATTTTAGATTTGATGTAGAAGCATAACACAGCAATACGGCTGCGTCAATTACGACTTGCTCTGAATCCCCCGATTTTGTTGCATTATTCCGGGTAGGGAACAATGATCGTTGTTCCCTACGAACCTAGCGATGGCACCGATTGCAGCACCGGGCGGAGCGATATGTGGAAGGAAGTTCACCTTTTCACTTGAGGATCACCATTCTCCGTGTGGCGGAATAATCCCCTGTCGATAGATGGTAGAAGTATACACCACTTGCCACGGTTTCACCGAGATTGTTTCTACCGTCCCAGTAGATTGCCTTCGAGCGACTTTCGTAGAACGCCGCTACCCGATGCCCAACATCAAGGGTGCGGACGCCCCGACCACTCCTATCATAGATGGTCAGGGTAACAAAGCCGTCCTCTGCCAACCGATACGGTATCCATGTCTCCGGGTTGAATGGATTCGGGTAGTTTGCTAACAGTTCTGTCTCTTTGGGTATCTCATAGGCGACTAGTTCAGGCAATCGAATCAGACTCTGTTTCACATCTTCAGCGGTCACAGTATACCGCAACGGCTCCACACCGATAAATGGATTGAGAGATTGAGCCGAGATTTCAAGCACATCTCTCACTCTAGCCGCCTGCGCCGTTTCAATATCAACGATAGTGATTCGATACCCCGTTTCATCGGGTAATGTCCTCGTGACAACGGCTCTGTCCGTTGAAAGGTTCTTGACCGCAACACGGAAGCCTGTTAGGTTCACACCGCTCACTTCATCAATTATAGAACCTCTCAACGCCAACACCGGCGTCGTGTGCCTGACCGGGAGCCCCGTCAGTATCTGAGGCGCAGCCGGTGCTGTAACGTTAGACCAGCCTTCACCAGAAATAGTCACAGTTACCGCCGGTTGAGCAGTCAGGATAAAACCTTGCCCGCCGGTGACGGGGACATCGCCAGGATCGCCTGCCCGCCCAACTGACTTGAAATCCCCACCATCGGAGAGGATAATCACAGGGACGTTGCCACGTATCCCGTCGAGCGTAAGTAGATCACTCACACGGGTAATTCTCGAATCTCTTAACGGCAGCCCCGTAAGGTTAAGTCCCTGGTTCAAGGTGATGGTGCTGGTTCCGTTTGTCCCTAGTGGGTTACCACGGAGTCGAACCGTAATCGTGGTTTTCATACCGGCTATAATCCCTATCTCATCGGTCAAGCCCCGATCCGCAGTGCTGCCTCGGTTAGCAGTGCTGAAATAACTCAGCCACGTTTGGGTTGAGGTATCATAGGTGATAAGGAAATTGACCGTATTAGTGCCACCGAGCGCGTCGTAGAGGGTAGAAATAGATTCGATGCGCTTTGCCACACCGTCAACCGCTGTTACCTTCAGCGAAACGTGAATCAGGTTGAAACCGTGTTGCTATTGACATATCTGCCATCTACATCCCGTCCCCCAAGCCACAGCTCTGTCAAATTGGTTGCATATTGAAGCCCAGTCAAATCGCTGATGTTAGTGTTTTTTGCTTCAAGACGGGGCAAAGTTGCGATCTCCGCCGGGGTAATCGGTTGCCCTTGAGCCTTATTGAGCGTGTTTTCAACGACCGTGCGGAGATGGGGATCCGGGATATTGACCGCAGCCTCCGCTGTGGCGTTAAAGACAACGGGCTGCCCAACCCCAACAGCAGACACAGAGACGGTATGTGTTCCCAAGCTAGCCCCCAGCGTGAACCGACTCTCTGCCTGACCGTTTCGATCGGTCGTGGCGTGTGTAACACGGAGCGTTCCATCACCTGCGACAACGGTAAACGTAATCGGAATCCCTTCAAGGACAGAAAGGTTCTCATCTCGGACTTCAACGACAAACGGTTTGGGCAAGGATGCACCAGATACGCCTGCTTGGTTATCGCCTGAAACTTTTGAAAGTCCGGACGATGCCCAATCATCTGCCAAATCTGCTACGCCGCTTCCTTGAGCACGTATGGATTGACCTGTGCCGATGCCACGACAGGTAATCCCTCCACATCTATCCACTGCTGGTAGAACGGATCCAGTTCAAACGTATCACGGACAGAACGCGGCGGAGGAACGGGATCGGGGATAGTTACAACTTGTGCTGTTGCTGTCAGTGGAAGGGTCAGTCCCATCAACAGGAAAAAAGTGAAACGAAGAAATTGTTTCTTCATTAATTTGGCTCCTTGAGTAAGTAGGAACATGCGTAGAAGGACTTTTTACCTCACTGGGGAACTAGTGGCGATTAGAATATCACGAGGTCAGATTAGAAAGCAACGCTTTTTGGATTTGACTTTGACAAATCTTAAAGTATCCTAAATGGAGATTTCATCGTTAATCTACTTGATGTAGGCAAATTTGCGACACATTTCAAGGCGGAATTGGTATAATAGTAGGGAACGCAGATCTGCGTTCCCTACGTTCGTAGACTGTGAGTAGCGCAAGGAGAATCGTGGTGATAACAACGGAGCAGATTGCCCATTTCCAAACATTTGGCTTTTTGGCGTTGCCCCAGGCGTTTTCTACTGACGAGATGACGGAGATTAGCCGGGTTTTCGCCGATCTTCTTGAGGAAGACCGGCGGGGGCAGCCTGCGTTAGATGAGAAGCAGCAGTCAAAATACCATCGGTTGCAGTCGGTTTATGGGATTGCTGAAAGCCATCCGTTATTGACAGGGCTTGTGGCGGATGACCGCATTTATCAGACAGTCTGCCAGTTGTTGGGAGACGGTTGCCGTTGGCTCTGCTCTGAGGGACACCACTACCTTGGGGATACGAGATGGCATCCAGATGGTGGCAGCACCCAAGACTACTTTTTTATAAAGGTTTCATTGTATCTTGATCCACTTACGAAAGATACCGGCTGCTTGCGCGTGATTCCCGGTTCGCATCGGTCGCCATTGCACGATGATCTCAAGCATTTGGGGGACCGCGAGGGACCTCCAGATCGCCCAACGCCACAAATTGACCTCCCCGGACCAGAGGTGCCATCTTTCCCGTTGGAGTCAAAGCCCGGAGACATCTTTTTCTTGAACATGAATCTCTGGCACGCCTCTTTTGGGGGCAAACCCGGCAGACGCCACCTAGCGTTAAATTTCACACCTGAACCGACGCTTCCAGAGCATATCGCGCTGCTGAAGAAGGACTATCAAGGTGTTCTGAATTTGATGGAGCAGGTTCAGCACGGGCATCCGGGGCGGGTGTTTTCGGAGGATTTTCTGCAGAGTGATAACCGGCGTATTCAGCAGCTGGTGTCTACGTGGGTGGAGTGGGGGTTGAAGTGACCATTACGTACGTAGGTTAGATTGAACGGGGCAAACCGAATTGGTATCAATGCCAATAAGAGTTCAGCGAAACCCAACCTACGGTACTTGAGGATTAAGGAATCAAATAAACATTTCGGCTCATGTTAAGAAAGTCCCGATTCTCGGGATCCCGAGAATCGGGGCGTGCAACAGCAACCGAATTTTCGTAGGGGTTGGGGAACCCAACCCTTACTGCGGGCGGGGAGACCCCGCCCCTACGATTTCGCTTAGCGTTTTGCACTTTTTTTATATGAGCCAACATTTCATCTATTAAAGACTATGCAATATACAACACTTGGAAAAACAGGACTTCAGGTAAGTGTGGCGGGACTTGGCTGCGGTGGGTATAGCCGGTTGGGGCAAGCGACCGGCAGAAGTGAAGCTCAATCTATTGCCCTGGTACAACAAGCCATGGATCAAGGCGTCAACTTCATCGATACAGCGCGGAACTATCGTACAGAAGCGATCGTTGGTAAGGCACTGAAGGGACGGAATCGGGACGAATTGGTAATTTCGACCAAGGCTACACTCGCTGATGACACGGGTCGAAAATGTCCGGCGCAGGTGGTCAGTGAATTGGAAGCCTCTTTGCGAAAGATGGATTTGACTACTGTAGATGTGTTTCACCTGCACGGCGTACAACCTTCGGTCTATGATCAGGCTGTGGAAAAAATAGTCCCGGCTTTGCTGCGGGAACAGGAGAAAGGGAAATTCCGCTTTCTCGGTATCACAGAGGTTCCCCCGAAAGACCCCCGTCACGAAACCCTTGAAAGAGCGGTACAGCAGGATTGCTTCGATGTGGTGATGGTCGCTTTTCACCTCATGCATCAGTCGGCACGTGAGAAGATTTTCAAGTACACACTGGCGAAAGGGATTGGAGTATTGAATATGTTCGCCGTGCGGTTGCTGTTCAGCAAGCCGGGCAGACTGAACAACGTGGTTACGCAACTGATAAACGAGGGGAAATTGCCCGCTTGGTTAGCGGAGAAGGAGCATCCACTCGGTTTTCTGATTCGTTCGGGCGGTGCTTGCACGGTTATCGACGCGGCATACCGGTATTGTCGTCATGAACCGGGGACAGATGTGGTACTCTTCGGCACGGGTAATAGGACGCATCTGCAATCGAACATCGACTCTATCCTGAGTGGTCCCTTGCCAGCAGCCGATCTCGAACAGATTGAAGAGCTGTTCGGAGCATTAGTGGATGTCGGTTTGGATGCGCCGGGGCAGCAGCGTCCCGCTTGAAATGGGTCGCGCAAGTCCGAGAGGATCCCGTGATTGGGGCTGCCCGTCCTACGGGTGTGTGCAGGTTACGGCATACGGAGTATGCCTACTACTATTAGAATTTGCTTGCAGCGCACCAAAATCTGATATAGAATTGGGATATTGTCAAAAAAGCTTTTAAGAGGAATGGACCTGCGATTTCAAGGAGTGATTTATGGCGACAAACGCAGCATTATCTATACCGCGCCGTCGTTTGGGACGGACAGAGTTGAGTATCCCCGTCGTTCCCTTCGGGACGCAGGGGTTCGGCAACCACTTCGGATTTGTTTCTGACGAGGATGCCGTCGCGCTCATGAAACATGCTGTCAGCTTCGGCGTCAACCATTTCGACTGTGCTCGCTGTTATGGCGATTCGCTACGCAAACTTGGCTTGGCGTTGAAGGAGATACCGCGTGAGGACGTGATAATCACCGGGCGGCTATGCTGCCATTCCGCAGCGGAATGGGGCGGCTACGGTGAGGGAAGACCCGATTATTCCGCCGAGCGTGTGGTTGCGGATGTCGAAGATCAGTTACAGCTGCTCGGTACAGACTATTTCGACGGTATGTTGATCCATGATCCGCCCGAAATTGAACCAACGCTTGAAAAGGGCGGAACGTTAGACGGCGTGCTACAGTGTAAAGGGCGGGGGCTGGTTCATTTTGTCGGATACGGGATGCGACCGCACGATTTCCATATGGAGACAATTGCTACCGGCGATGTTGATCTCCTCTTATGCTTCAACGATTATAACTTAGTCCGTCAGACCGCGGCGGACACTGTGCTACCCGCCGCTGCCGAAGCGGATGTCGGCGTTATGAACGGCTGGTCAATTTTGCGTGGCTTGCTGACCGGGGTTGACATTGATGCAGAAGTAGCAGAAGGACGATGGGCTAACCACCCCGATCTCGAAGATGCGAGGGCAAGATGGCAGTGGTGTCAGGAAGAGGGGGTGGATCTGCTGCAATTGGCGCTTCAGTATTGCCTGCTGGACGGGCGGATTCATGGGAACAATATCGGTTCGTTGAACATTGAGCAGTTGGAGGCAAACGTGCGAGCGGCGAGCGTGCCTCTCTCTGATGAGGTGTGGGAGAAATATGAGGCGCGGTTCGGTGATGGGACTAACTGATTCAGGACTTACGCATTTCAGGGCGGGGCAAGATGCTCCGCCTACGGCTAGCTAGGTAAGTTCTGTGATTTTCGTTTCCGACCGGGCTCCGACCGAATCATTGTGAAGTTGAACCCAACAAAATTCGGCTTAGGTAAAATTGATGAACCCCTCTCCTTCATGGGATTCCCCACCAAAGATGCTTACATTACCGAGTAATGCAGTCCATGTTTGGCGGGCATCTTTGGCTGTGCCCGTATCCTACCTGCGTACCTTTGAAGGCACACTCACAGCGGATGAATGCGCCAGAGCCGAACGGTTCTATTTCCAAGAACACCGAGAACGCTTCATCGCTGGACGCGGGTTGCTGCGGAATATCCTGAGCCGTTATCTGGGTAGGAAACCGGCGCAGCTGCGTTTCTGTTATAATTCCTACGGAAAGCCAGCCTTGATTGAAGAGACTGGCGCGGAAGGGCTCCGTTTCAACTTGTCCCACTCGCACGACATGGCACTCTACGCCGTCACTCATGGCAGGGAGATAGGCATTGATATCGAGCGTTTCCGTCCTGATGTTGAGGCCGAGAAACTCGCTGAGAGATTTTTTTCACCACGAGAGGCAGCAGTGCTGCGCACACTCCCCGAACACTTGCGAAAAGAGGGTTTCTTTAACTGCTGGACACGCAAGGAAGCCTATATCAAGGCGGAAGGGGCAGGGATGTCTATTCCTTTGAGCGCGTTCGATGTTTCGTTGACGCCGGGGGAACCGGCGGCGCTGCTGCGTAGCCAAAACTCTCCCCAAGAGACTTCTCGTTGGTCGTTGCAAGCGTTAGATCCTGCGCCCGGTTACGCGGCGGCGCTTGCGGTGAAGGGGCATGATTGGGAGTTGAAGTGTTGGCAGTGGGCTTCGATGTAGATATGGGTTGTTGATGTGTATTATAATTCAAGCTGCTGGTTAGACCGTAGAATGAATGCTATGTTCGAGTGGAATTAGACATAGCCACATTTACGACACACATGTCGCCCCGCTGGGGCTTTGGTCATTAGGACACACCGCTTATCTATAAACATGCCGCCCCGCTGGGGCTTAGAAGAAAGGATCTAGCGCCCGGCTATAGACATGTCACCCCTCTGGGGCTAAATGCACCTAATCCCCTATCACGTTTTACGTGCCGGCCCGATTCATCGGGATTCTTCAATCCTGAATATCCTGCTTCAAACAATAATTATGAGCACCCCTCATATACTTTTGACATGAGTTGTGACTTCAAAGGGAGAGGATTGCGCTCACAGAGGATCTATCGAAATTGTGATACACCGTCGTTGCAGAAATGTCACACTGGTCATTGGTAAATCAATTGACAAAAATAAAAAAGCCGTCTCAGAGGAATTACCTCAGGACGGCTTTTCGATTGATAGTAAAGAATGATGCGCTATTTGATTACGGATTTAGCTGCAAGTATCTCTTTTGTCTTGCCTTTGCCCTGCAGCGCAATCAGGGTCTGCAACGTTTGCCTCAGTTCTTGACGATAGGTATAGCTGAACAGGACAAATTGGGCTTGTTGCTCAACCGTTAAAATCTGATTAAGCTCTTCCATGATCTTCTGTCTTTCAGTAACAAACCCAGTTTCGACTTCTTGATGATGTGTTAAAGCAGCTTGTAACTCAGCCGATGCTACATTAGCGCTGAGTGGAGTAGATTGTAACTGCTTTAGCTGATTTATACTCTGCCGATGTTCTTGTCGATACTGCATTTTTAACTTTTCCAGCTTGTTGAATTGGGTCAACAAAGGCAGCTTTTGCTCCGCTGTTGGCGACACTGCATCGACCAACTTCCAAATTTTGAGGGTTTCGATCAATTCAGCCAACTCACTTGGCGTTGTTGGTCGGGGATCCGGAGCGTCTGCCCTAATTAGCGGGATCAAGAACACGAGCGCGAGTACCGCAGGAATAACTAAGAGTGATAGTAGGTAACGGCGTTTCATAGATAGTATCCTCCTTTGGAGTCTCTTTAATCCAAGGTAACAAAATCAATTCGATCCGTCGTCGAAGGAATAGCATCAGTGAACACTTCATTTCCAACAGACTCAACGTCAATTTCAGAAGTAATGACATGGAACCATTGGTTGACAAGGTCGGTGGAAGCCTCCGAATTTGGTATTTGGATTTCATCGACAAGCGAACTCCGGCTATCCCAAATCGAGGGCACATCTAGGTTTTGAAGTTCATAATGTAGCTGTTCCCGCAACTGATCTCCAGGGATTTCAGCCATGAAACTTGAGGAAACAAGCACATCAAAAGTGGGATTATTGGTTGAAGCCTTGAATAGGCGGCTGTTAGAAAGTCCCCAAAAACTTAAGAGGAGGGTCAACACGCACGCCACACCTGCCATTTTCCACCCGTGCCTCCTTACCCAAAGGGGAATGCGGTTTTCTTCAAACCCTTGACTCCGCGAAATTCTTACACGGAGGGTGGGCCAAAACGCTTTCCATGCCTCTGGGGTAGGATATTCCACCGGTACACTGCTGGCGTGATGGACTGTTTCCTCAAACGCTTGCAACTCTTTTTGGCATTGAGGGCAGTCGTCAATATGGCATTCTAATTGATTCGACCGTTTTGGAGACAGCGTTCCTTCAATGTATTCTGGTATTAATTTTTCAACTAATTTACATTTCATAGGCATCAATTCTCTAAGTAAGGCTCAAGGAGTTCACGTAGTTTCCGCGTCGCGCTAAACAGATGGGCTTTAACGCTTCCGACACGCAGATGGAGCGTATCCGCGATTTCGCGGAGCGCTAAACCTTCATAGTGTCTCAAAATGAACACCTGCTTCTGACGCGGAGACAATTGTTGGATTGCACTCCTGATTTCTCTTCCCAGTTCAGCCTGTTCTAAGGTTTCCACTGTGGCGTCTCGGGACGCACCTGAGGGGAATAGGAAATCGTCAGCGGGGAATTCATCGGCAAAAGAGATATTTTTATGACTTGCCCGGCGGCGCGTATAATCGATGCACGCATTCTTGGCGATTCGATAAATCCATGTGTAAAATGTGGATTTGCTTTGAAAACGATTTAGTGCCTTGAACGCTCGAAGAAAAATCTCCTGAGATAGATCATACGCATCCTCTGGATGGTGAGTGAAGTTATACGCGAGTTCGTAGATTCGTTTCTGATACTTCTGTACCAACTCACCAAAAGCGCGGGTATCTCCGCATTGTGCTTTTTTAACGAGGTAGCGATCCAGATCTTCTTTCATGGCGTTTGTGTCGTAGTAGACGCAATCAATAAAGAAAAGTTTAGGTAGCCCCAGACAGGGAATGATGCGCTGTTGTGCCCCGTTCCAGATCTTCGAGAGCACGACATTGAAACAGGTGGGAGGAGGGGTACTGAAGTGGAGCCGGTGAGAGGATTTGAACCTCCGACCTGTTGATTACGAATCAACCGCTCTGACCAACTGAGCTACACCGGCGTATAAGGGAAACGGTCCCAACACAGGTGATGAGACCGTAAGGATGGAGATGCCGAGGGGCAGAATTGAACTGCCGACACATGGATTTTCAGTCCACTGCTCTACCTACTGAGCTACCTCGGCACAATTGTGAGCGGGTAGAATAATACCAAATGGAAGAAGAAGATGTCAAGCGTTTTTTGCATTGGAGAACGGGCGAGGGAACCTCGCCCCTACGATTAGGCAGGCATCGGTCTCCGTAGGGGTTGGTTCCCCCAACCCATTGGGTGCCGTGCCGTAATTTGCACGACGGTTATGGCGGCCGAGTATGCCTACTACTAGCAACTTGGGGAAAAATAAAAAAGCCCTATGCACTGTACATAAGGCTTACGCTTAACCTGAAATATTGTCTATTATCGCGATTGGACACCGGGCCACTGATTATCGTCCGCCGTGACATCGACTACGATCCCGTCGGGATCTTCTACCTTGAACGATTCGTCCGGGGGTGAATTTGGATCGTATTCCTCTCCGCCGACCCCATCCGATATAATTGTAAATCCGTTTGCCTCACACCGCTTGGCGGCTTCCTGTAGATCTGGGACACGGACGCCGATGTGGAGATAGTCTAACATACCACCGACGTGCGGCGGACGTTTCGGTCCATTGTGCTGAAAGACGCGGAAGTTGTGGTAGCCATCGGTAAGATCGTAGCAGCCGTCCATCGTCGAAAAAACTTTCAAGCCGAGGGCATCGCGCCAGAATCGGATAGTCTCTTCCAAATTGGTGGCACGGACACCGACATGTACGAGGGTTGACATTACTGATTCCTCCTTGTGGAAAGGGTTACAAAGTTTGGGCAATTATAACATAGTTGCATCAAGGGTCAAATGAAAAAATATTCTCAAACAGTTCTAATACACAGCGATACTATCCCGAAGCTTCTCCAGTGTTTTTTCTCCGATGCCTTTGACATTCGTGAGGTCATCAACGGTAGAGAACCCACCGGAGGTTTGACGATATTCAATAATGCGTCTCGCCATTGTGGGGCCGATGCCACGTATCGTCTGCAATTCTTGTGATGTTGCGGTGTTGATGTTGATGCGCGCTCCATCTGAGGAGACAGACCGTTTTACAGAAGGTTGTGGAGACGCAGCGGAAGACGGAGAAGTGAAATCCTTAGCAGCACTGGAAACAGGTGTGGCTTGCCCCGCATCGGGGACTTCACGAATCTCCGGGACATAAATCTGTTCCCCGTCACGAACTTTCGCAGCGAGATTGAGGCTGTGGAGGTCGGCTCGGTCCGTTTTACCGCCGGCTTTCTCAATAGCCTCATGGACGCGTGCGTCGGTAGAGAGATAGTATACTCCCGGCGACCTGACTGCCCCTGTCACGTGGATTGCGATTTCTGGCTTTGGGGTGGGTGAGGCTAGCGTAGGTGGGGATGCAGTTGGAGATGGAGCCGTTGCCGTTTCGACCACGAGATCCGGTTCACCGAGAAAGAGGGTAGGGTGAAAATGCTTAAGCATCCAATATGCCCCGCCCGCTAGTATAACAGCAACGAGGATAATGATGATCTTTTGATGTTGTGATTCGAGGTTGTTCATCTTCTATCTGCACTGAGAAATCTACTTGATCCAGCCGCCGCCGATGACAGTATCACCATCATAGAACACCGCTGCCTGTCCGGGTGTAACAGCACGGCGCGGTTGATCAAACTTCACTGCAACCTCTGTGTCAGTCAAGGGGCTGATCGTTGCTGCCGCGCCTGCATCTTTATAGCGGATTTTGACTTCGGCTCGAATCGGCTCGCTCAGGTTATCCATCGTGATGAGGTTGACCTGCTCGACCTGCATCGTATCCGCCAAAAGATCTGCGTTCTGTCCAACGACGATTGTGTTGTCACGAACCTTTAATTCGGTGACATAGAGGGGTGTTTTGGCAGAGATTCCCAACCCTTTGCGTTGTCCAACCGTGTAAAACGGAATTCCTTGATGCGTCCCAAGTGTTTGACCTGCTCGGTCAACGATATCGCCCTCTTGAATCTTTTCAGGGATTCGATCCTTGAGGAACCGCTTATAGTTATCGTCTGCGATGAAGCAGAGTTCTTGGCTTTCCGGCTTCTCCGCTGTCCGCATCTGATACTTCCGCGCAACCTCCCGTACGTCGTCCTTTTCATACCCGCCAAGCGGCATCAACGCTCGGCTCAACTGCGCCTGCGTCAACGAAAAGAGGAAGTAGGACTGATCTTTGTGGAGATCAATTCCTTTGCGTAAGAGGTAGCGCCCCGTCTCCGGCTCACGTTCGATTCTGGCGTAATGCCCCGTCGCCACATAGTCAACTTCCAACTGCGTTGCGAGTTCCAGCAATTTCCCAAACTTTAGGTCCTGATTACAGATGACGCACGGGCTCGGTGTCCGCCCAGAAAGGTATTCGTCAGCAAAGTAATCAACAATGCTCTGGCGAAAAGTGTCCTCATAATTGACGGCGTAAAACGGTATATCCAGTTGTGTCGCCACCCGCCGCGCATCCTCGACGCCTTCGAGCGAGCAGCAGTTCGGTTTGTCCGAATCGATCTCGATCGTGTCGTGCGTACCGAGTCGCATGGTAATTGCGATCACATCATAGCCGGCTTCGACCATCAATGCCGCTGTTACTGAACTATCGACACCGCCGCTCATCGCGGCGATAACCTTTGTATCCAATATAATCACCTACATCTACGTTTTTTTGGAATGAAATTATATGTAAGTATAGCACACGCCTTCATGCGTTGTCAAAAACATCACAATATCTAAAAAGTTTCGATAATTTTGCTTGAATACTTTATATTTGTGTGGTATAATTCACATTTAGAAAAATAGGAATTAACGTATTGTGAAACATAGCTCCCTTTATGACTCAGCAAAAGTATGATTTATACATACGAAGAAAGGAACCCCAATTGAAAACAGCATCTTCATCAAAAGTAATCAAAGCAATCCACGTAATCAAGGATCAGAGTTGTGAAAAGTGCGGCACACAAGCGAAGGGTTTTGTCTACCGCAAAGCGCTTCCGATCTACTACTGCCGCAAATGTTTGCGTGATGAGATTGACGCTCGTGGTCAATTGGTCGCGTGACCTATGCAAAGAGAACCCGAGTTTTTGCCAAAAACTCGGGTTCTGTTACACAATTTCTTAACATAAGCCATAAAAAAGTTGGAAATGCTTTAACAGACCTCTGGAGAAGTTCCCGCTATCAGCAGATGGCTTTATCGACTGTGCCGATCCCGCCAATGTGGCACAACCCCCGGCATAATGTAGCCTGTCCCGTTTGTGGCTTCAATGATAACACGCTGGAATTGGTCAGCATCTACAAACATACCACTGCGAGAAGCCAACGGTCTGATACCTCCAATGATGTTGACTTGTGCACCGGCATGGCGACAGACCTCAACGGACCCTGTATATGTATATCCTGTTCCCCGCCCACTACTGGCGGGCTCATCGGTGATGATAATAAGCACTAACTTCCGATCGTTAGGCGTTTCGAGTTTAGGGACACCCCTCATAATTGCGTCTAGCAGATGTTCATTGCCACGCCTCGGTCTCCGAAATAGCTGCTTGACCTGCTCCACATCTAACGGCGGTTTCGTTGTCAAAACGGAGCTCCCCCCCGCTGCCCAGAACCGGATGACTCCAAACCGATAGTCTAGCCTCTCGCTGTCGAAAACCTGGACCAATGCATCCAACCCCGCGCAGATTTCGTCCACCTTATTGTCCATGCTTAAGCTGGAGTCAAAGAGGAACACCAGATCAATGGGTTGCTGTGCTGTCTCAGCGATATGTTGAGCAATGTGCTTGAAAATCTCATCAACCTTGGGTAGAAAGGGCATAAACAGGTCTGTTAGCACCTGTTCGTCCTTGCGTTGCTTCTCGGGAGCCTCATACCATCTAGCACCGCTCAGATAAGCTAATTGTACCTGTATCTCTTCGCTGATGCCAATGACGTGAATCCGAATTTTATCTTCCCTGCACCGATCCAGGATTTTCTCGACGAGCTCACTTTCACGTCCGGTTCCCCAGTCCGTTTTCAACGCATCATTTGTAATAATAACAAAGTGTTTTTCACCATCCCAGACATGCTTTTCGCCATCCCAAAAGTACTCGTCACTATCCCTAGAGTCCCTTTCAGCATTCACGCGAAACTCCAACTCTGCAAGCCCTGTCATAATCGCGTCAAGCCCGTGTCTAGCAACCACGCCCTTAAATCTCATCGGTGATTTGCCAAAGCCCTCTTCAAATATGACGAGCCCTTTCGCTAGCGGTTTGCCCCGTATTTGTGAGGCATCATCTTGAAACCAAATGAACGCAGCCCGATAGTCAATCGCTGATTCGTCAAAAACGCTGGACATCTCAGCGAGCCATCTTTGAATTCTTTTCGGCTCCTTCCCTACCAACCTCGCGTCAATAACAAACACAAGATCGATCATCTGCTTCGTGTTTTCACGGCTCATCCGCTGGGCAACGTCTACGAGATGTTTCTCAATTTCATCAATCGTTGTTTTGTTCGTGCGTTGCAGGTCATCAGAACTAACTATTATTCGTCCGCTTTGAGAGGAGGATGTTGTAATTTGCGCCCTCCCACCACAGCCAATCCAAGCTACCAATATCATCAGCACAACTGGCAATTTCCAAAGGTATTGTCTGATTGATTTCATTAATCTCCCCCCCTTACATGAGCCTTGCCGTTTTATTGTCGCCAATTCGGCAAATGCTGTTAGTCCAATATAGCACAGGAACGATGCGTTACTAAACCAAATTTACATAGGGCATCAACTTTTAGCTAGCAATTTATATGCCACAGTTATCTCGAACCGTACATAAGGCATTGTGGCAACATCGACTGTTTTGCTAAACCCTTTCGCGAGCAAACCTTGCACCTGTTTTTGATACGCGCTATGATTTCAAAGGGCACCCTGTGAGCACAAATAGATTGTTGCAAAAATAACACACCCGCTTCAAAAATGATATGCTGATAATTATACCGTTTCTGAATAATTGTGTAGCATCGTTTGAGGAAATTTACGAGAAGCCACAGCTGTTCATTAGTTCATTGGTTCATTAATAAGCCAATAAAAAAAGGGCGTACCAATCGGTACGCCCTTTTCTACTTGTTCGTTAGATTCGTTAGACTCGCTAATTATCATCTTCGCGTTCGCTGAGCAACTCGCCACGTGCCAAGCGTTCCGCATTCTCGGTTGACCAGAGGATATTCTTCATCAACTTCTGTGCGGTGATGTAACGGGTCGCTGCGAGGAGGTGCATCCGCTTCTCCTCAATATCGTCAGTCAACGCATAGTGTCGAAAGGCGACTTCGAGCACTTGGAACATGTGAAGTTCAGCATCCTCACGGAGCAGAATGTGAGCCAGTGCAGGCTTGAGCGCGTCAACATCGTGTCCTTCCTCCAGATATTGGTTCACGAGGATTTCCGCTTCGTAGACCTTTTGGAAGTCGGCGAACTCTTGCAAACGATCCAACATCGCGTCAACAGAGTCATAGGTCTCATCAAGCCGTTGACCGGGCCGAGGGATACGTGCTGCTGGCATGTTCAACCAGCGCAGGTAGTTTAGGAACACGGCACCGTGGAAGATTCCGCGCAGCAGTTCTGCGCTCGGTGCGTACTGGAACACGCAGTAGAGTGCGTGTGCGTAGGAGTAGATGTTCGCTACATCGTGCCAGTCCCCCTCATTCTTGAGATGGAAGCGTGCGGTCCGAATCGCTGAGGCGTAGGTCATGGCTCGGCAGATATCGGTGGGTTTCACGCCGGCGCGAAGTTTCTCCTCAATCTCCGCAACAATCGGTATAAACTCGTCGCCAAGCATCATCTGGGTGAACTCTGAAATATCGAGTTCTGCCTCGTTTGCTTGGTTCTCTTTCCAGATTTCATCCAACCGACCGAAGATCGGTTCCAATACCGGTACACTGTCTGCCCATCGAGATGTCTCCTCATGCCGTGTTCGACTGACCAGATCGACCACAATCGGACGCAAGATCTCGTGTGCGCCATCCCATTCGATGTAATCTAACGCTTCAAACATTTTGTTTGCAAAGTCGAGGGCGTGACCGTCACCGGTGAAGTAGAAATCCGTGGCAGCGGTAAACACAAAATCTGCCATGACCGATTTACCGTATCCACGGTCATTCAGTGTGAGCAGAATGCGTTCCGCAGCTCCCGAATCTCGTTTATCAATAAAATAACGGAACCACCGCTTCAGGGTGGTCAGGTCGTGTTCCTCTGTCATGCGAGGAAACGGTGCCCGATATGGACGTGAACTTCCCGTTGTTCGACGGCTGATCTGCACAAGTCCATGTACGAGAAACAGGTTGTGATCTTTCGGGGCAACTTCGTCCCATAGATTGGCTGCGAGCGTAAGAATCGCTACGCCAGACGACCAACCCTCGCTGCTTTTATGGGCACCGTAGTGGAGCCCTTGTTGAATAATCTCCTGTGGTGCTGCATCTGCATCGGTGAGTGCTGTAACCGCCTTCGCAATGAAGAAGGAGCTCCGATCCTTGAGTCCTCGCTCAAGGGCACGCTTGCCACGGTCAATGACACGGCGTTTCGCTGCGGCTCGCTCTCCACGGGCAAGCCCGACGTACAGATATCCGTCATCGCGGACTGTAACCGGGAATGACTTTAGATCATCCCCAAATTCAAGAAAGCAGCCGCCCGATTTGAGGTCAAATTCCCAGTGATGCCAGTGGCAAATCAGGACGCCGTCTCGGACGCTGCCTTCGGACATCGGATAGCCCATGTGGGGACAGCGGTTATCTACCGCGTAAAATTTATCCTGATACTTAAAGGCGGCAAGGTGAGTCCCATCTACATGGAAAGGTTTCCCCTCGCCGTCCTCAAAGGAATCGGCAGGACAGAGCTGGTGATAGACCAGATCGGTTTCATCCGTAACATCTGCAGTTGGGAGATCTTCAAAGTTGATTGAACCAGCGGGGGGTTCTTGAGAGGTACGGGGTGAAATACTCATGATGTAAACCTCCTTGTTACGTGAAACGTAAGATGTGATAAGTTACGACCACTTTTTCATTCGATCTGACTCGTTTAGAGTGTAGCGCGTTTCGTAAATCTTGTCAACATAATTAGAGAGTATTGTATTTTTTAGAGGTTACGCAACTCCTATTTACTTTTGAAGGTGGACGGAAAATGATTTTGTCCCAAAGTGTCCTTGTGAATCGACAACTTGAAGCCACAGATCGTGAACGTCAACCTTGGATAATTCGTAAACAAACTCAACGGTCATCTCTTGTCCGTTTAATCGCTTGGCAGCTTTGAATGCGGGGGAACCTCTAGGGGGAAACCATGGTCAGGGGGACTTTGGAAACTTCTCGAAGATCGGAGCTATTGGCAAATATCCACTTATTTCTATAATTCACTATAAATCGTAGGGCTATTCAGTTTTAGGCTTTTTACCCATTTTGTTTGAAAAGTCGGAGTCGGGAAGTCGCTCCTAAGGCGAAGGGTCGGGATTGGGAAATCCTTCCTACAGAAAAACTAAATGACCCTATATAAATCGAAAAGACACTTGACCTTGAAAAAAACAACGGTCTAGTGTTACAATTTTTTTGATTTCAGTATATCGTTACGCTTTGCCAATCATATCTCCTCCTTTATCTTTTTCGGATTATCACAATCGGATATATTCCCATGTCAGCCCAGCAAGAGATTACGATCGATTTGCTTAACTACCCATTGGTTTATATCCCTGAAGGATCCTTCCTTATGGGAACGCTCCCGACGGGACTACGAAAAACCGACCATGAGGAACCTCAGCGGACGGTGACGCTCAACGCCTACTATATTGGCAAGTTCCCGGTGACTAACGCCCAATATGCACAATTCGTGGAAGACGCCGGTTATCATCTGCCACGTTTTCATACCGATTCGCGCTTCAATGCGCCGGACTGCCCTGTGGTTGGCATCAGTTGGTACGACGCGCGGGAATTTCTACGCTATCTCAACGGATTGACCGGCGAAGCGTATCGCCTACCTACAGAAGCGGAGTGGGAGAAAGCAGCACGAGGCACCGACGGACGAGAGTATCCATGGGGAAATGAATGGGATCCATCGAAAACCAATTCGTCAGAAAGTGCTCTCAAACGAACAACGCCTGTCGACAGCTATCCGGACGGCGTCAGTCCCTACGGGTGCTACGATATGGGTGGCAATGTGTACGAATGGTGCATAGACTGGTTTCATCCGGAGACTTATAAATACGCACCGACGCAAAATCCCTTCGGTCCAGCTGAAGGTAGGCGCAGGGTCATCCGGGGCGGGTCATGGGTGCCGCGGGGTCAATTCGCGGCGCGATGCGCGAACCGTGCCGCGTATGAGCCGATAGAGATAGTGCATAACGTTGGGATTCGGATTGCGGAGTCGGCTTCATAGATCAACCAATTCACAAGAGTAGGTAACGCCATGTTACGTCGCAGAAGTTCTCGCCCAGCCTTAATCTGCTCGCTTATCATTCACCTCATTGCTGCAATTATCATGATGCATCTACAGATTAAGCAGCGTCAACTACCCTTTTTTGATGACCCCGTTCTGGTTGAGATCACCCATTTTCAACGTCCGGTCGTTGTGCCGCCCGAGCCGGTTGAACCTCCACCGCCCGAACCGGTGGAAGTTGTCCAGGCACCTGCTCCCCCTACGCCCAAGCCGAAACCTACCACTACGGCCGATTGGCTGACAATTGATTCACTCAAGACCAGTCAGCGGGAAGCAATTGGAGCAAAAGTTGATGCGTCTCCCACGCCGGATAGTGTCGAATCCGGTCCTCAACCAGAATTATCCTCAAAAGTACGTCCAGACTCCAGAGCACTTACCATGACAACGGTAAATGTATCGAAAGAAGAATCCGAAAGCGGTGTCCCTTTAGCAGCGAATCAGGATATCAACATGAATGAAGGCGGCAGCAATCTATCAGAAAGCTCTCCTGAGATCGGCGTAACAAAGTTACGCGTCGGACGTAGGCGCGGCGAGACGCTTGACGGAATGCCTATTGGAAATTCGGGCGGCGGCATCCCTTCGAGCGCCTCTACGGGCGACAATTACGTTCAGATGATGACTGAACTCGCTCGAAATCTGGCAGATGCGTCCATCGTTACCGAGGTCGATCTGGTTTTTATCATCGATAAGACAGGGAGCATGGAAGACAACGTCCGTGGTATTCGTGCTTACATCGACCTCCTCTTTGAGCATTTTACACGCTCAGGACATGATGCAGCCTTTGCCTTGGTAACATTCGCGGATGTTGAAGAAAAGAAACCGAAGGTTCAGGGGGTTACGACAGACCACGGCAAATTTAAGAATTGGCTTTACAAGATTAAGTTTGAGGGGGGTGGCGATCTCGCCGAATCTGGATTGGATGCGTTGATGGCTGCGCTAAACAGGACTAAATTTCGAGACAGAGCTCAACGATTTTTCGTCCTTGTGAGCGATGGTGCTTTCCACGATGCAGATTACGACGGCAGATCGGTGTATAGCCAAGATGGGGTTATCGAAACGCTACAGCGGCAAGGGGTTCGCGTCGATGTCATCGGACTGAATTTTCTTCCCATCAAACAGCTCGCCTGGGCAACGGGTGGAACGTGGCGGCAGATCCCCGGCAGAGGCTACATGGAGCATATCCCGCGGACGCTCACAGCCAAAATGCTTTCTGAACTTGGTGTTCTCGGTTTCGACGGGGATGGGCTGGAGGCAGATGAGGTTGTCGTCTACCTCCGTCGTGACCCTCGCCCAACGTGGCTTGAAGTCACGTGGAAAGTACTCAACCCGTTAGGTGAACGATGCTATGGTCCCTTTTCAGAGCGTCTTTATATCCCGGACGACGACTCAGAGGTTCTGCGGTTCACGCCTACTATTGATGTCAACCAGTTTCAATCTGCAACGGGGACGTACACCGTTATTTACCATATCGAAAACAATCTCGGACATCGGAGCATTTTGCGGCGTACCCTTGACTATGACGGTTGAGAAAATGGTTCATGTTAAGAAATTGCACAATGGAAACCGATTGAGTTCATTATGGTGGATTCTAAAAACAGATAGACACTTTTGGCCCCGGTAGGGGTGGTTTCCAACCGCACCGAATAGGCGCAGTTAGAAATCCTGGGCACGATTTATGCCGATTCATCGGCATCCTCGACAAGTCGGGATCGGACGGCGCCTACCAAACGGTAGAACGGTAGTTTCGTTTTCCTAACCGCATCGGTTTTGAGTGTCTCGTTAATTCGAAGGTATACTATAGTTCCTTAGTTCATTTTTCACGTTTCACGTTTCACATTCTTCGCGCTTTGTACTTTCTTTTAACATGCGTAAAAAAAATTAAACATCAGGTTGTAGCCCTATGATATTAGAGAGACGGATTGCAATGAGTGCGGTATTTAGCGCAGCGCAGCTGTGCCAGCGGGTGCAGGCGGACATGGTGAAGGCGGATGCGGTGGAGAAAGCGGATCGAAGCCCCGTGACTGTGGCAGATTTCGGTTCTCAGGCTGTAATCTGTCAAGCCCTCCGTGAGGGATTTCCAGATGACATCATTGTCGCCGAAGAGGATTCTCAGGCGTTACAAGAAAACCCGCAACTAAGGCAGCGTGTAGCCGGATATGTCAACCGGTTTGCTGTAGGGCAGCCTTCAGCCGAAACGGTCTGTGATTGGATCGATCAGGGCAATGGACAGGTGGGAGAGCGCTTCTGGACACTGGATCCAATTGATGGCACAAAAGGATTCTTGCGCGGAGATCAGTACGCTATTGCACTGGCGTTGATAGTTGATGGGGAGGTAAAACTCGGCGTGTTGGGATGCCCGAATCTACCACAGAAATTGGACGATCCGCAGGCACAACGTGGCTGCCTTTTCGTCGCAGAAAGAGGAGCGGGCACGCGGATGCTTTCGTTGGATGGGCAATCCTCGGAACAGATTCGTATCTCTCAGACAATACACCGTTTTGCGGAGAGTGTTGAATCCACCCACAGCGACCTTGACGCTCACGCGCAAATCGCTCAGCAGGTTGGTATTGTCGATCCACCGATTCGGATGGACAGTCAAGTGAAGTATGGCGTACTCGCGCGGGGTGAAGCGTCCGTCTATATTCGTCTACCGAACCCGATGACGCCGGATTACCGTGAGTGCATTTGGGATCACGCCGCTGGACTGATTGTGGTGGAAGAGGCAGGTGGGCTGGTAACCGATGTCGATGGACGGGAACTTGATTTCTCGCAGGGGAGGCGGATGACCGGCAACTGTGGAATTTTAGCGACGAATGGGGAACTACACTCTCAGGTGTTGGAGTGCATTCGTAAGTGTGCCCAGAATTAACGATGAGAAAGTTATAGCAGATCTTAGAATTAATGAGACACGCCAAACCGAACCGCATTGTCCCCAGACCCGGTAGGTGCGGGGAGAATACGAACCGCATAGGCGCAGTTGGAAATCCTGGTCACGATTTATCGGACAGCGCCTACCATACACGGGGAACGAAAGTGTCTATCTGTTTTTAGGATTTACTATAATTGCACTCTGTTTTTACATGAGCCACAAAGTTTAATCCACAGGTTGGGCCGCTGCTGGGATCTCAACGCCCTGCTCTTGCCAAAAGCGATCCGCACCAAGGTGGAGCGGGATTACAAAGGCTTTCAGTGCATTGTCGAGCGTCATATCCTTTGCGGCGGGGGTGGTGGTTACCAAGATTTTATGTCCCGCTTGATCGTAGAGACGCTTCAGGATGGTGTAGATCGTTTCCGCGCTGATATCCTTATGCGCGATGAGGACTGTCGGCATCAGGAATGTATTGACCGGTTGGACATCTTTGTAAGCGTTTTCAGGCAGCCGACCGGGCAGATAGAAGGGATATTTCTCGTAAAATCCGTACTTTTTAGCAGGTGCATCGAAGTCGATTAGGCGGACAGATTTGATTTCAGAGACGTAAATGATAGCAGAATTGGGCGCATTGACGAGCCATTGAAAGCCGTCCACCTGCCCATCGCGCAGGGCATCACTCCCCGCGGTCCCCCCTTTATAAACCGGCGTGAACTTACCGTGAATGCCAGCAAGTTTTGCGAGACGTTCAAGTGTTTGTGCGGAACCTGAGCCCGCTGCACCCATTGCAACTTTTTTCCCGACAATATCCTCAAATTGATGCACATCGCTGCCCGCCAAGGTTACAAATTGATTGTAGGCGATGTAGAGCAGCGTTACCACCCGGATATTTTCTTTTTTCCCCTCTTTGGCAAATACTTCCTCGCCGTGATAGCCAAGATAGACATCGGAGGCAAATGCAACACCCATATAGTCCCCGCCGCTGTCCACGCGACGCACATTTTCAATGGATCCAGCCGACGCTTCGACAGAGATTCTGATGCTGGGTTCCGCTTTTGAAACGACTGTCCCAATGCCCCCTGCAAATGGTGAAAAAGTCCCACCGACCGCTCCACCGAGGATGGAGAGCCATATCTGTTTCTGCTTCGGTTTGCTTTCCTGAGCACTCCCCTCTTGGGCGGACGATTGTTTCTCCCCACTTTTCTGATTATCGCAGCCACAGATGAGTAAACTCAATATACAGAAAATGGATACCCATAGATAAAATTTCTGTCGTTGCATTTTGCTCCTTTACTGTCATTTACGCTCTGCCGTAGACAGGAATCGCTGCCCCGTTGATGATAGCGGCGGCATCGGAAATAAGGAATAGGATAACGTTGGCGATATCGGCGGGCGAAACCCAGCAGGAGTGATCTTCATTGGGCATCCCCTCCCGATTCGCAGGCGTATCGATGATGCTCACCAGCAGGGAATTGACATTAATCCCCATGTCTTTCACTTCCTCCGCAATCGATTCTGTGAGAATCCGCACGCCGTTTTTGGAGACGGAATAGGCGCCCAATCCAGCAGCTCCACTTAATCCTGCACGTGCAGAGGTATTCACAATCTTCCCACACCTCCGCTCAATCATATGCGGCAACACCGCTTTGCAGCAGAGAAAAATCGATTTCAGATTCAGATCCATCATGAAATCCCATTGTTCCTCTGGCATCTCGGCAACGGGGATGCCGCCGACAAAGCCGCCCACTGTATTTATTAGAACGTCAATTTGACCGAATTTGTCCAATGTGGTTTGGACGAAATTTTGCACTTCAGTTTCAACCGTCAGGTCCGCGCGAATCAGGGTTACTTGGGATTTGAAGGGACCAATCTGACGCTCGAACGGCTCGATATTGCGCTCAGAGGTATAAGGTACTGCAACTTGGTAACCTTCTCTGAGCAGGGTTTCCGTGACAACTGTTCCCAACGCACCGGTCCCGCCAGTGACAATCGCAAATCGATTTCCAGCCATTTTCAGATCCTTTTTCGTGCGATGCGTGAAACAGATCCAGCTTCACAGATTGTATAGTTATAGCAGATCTTGGAATTAATGAGACACTTCAAATCCCGATTATTCGAGTCCCGTTCCGAGGATCCCGATATATCGGGAGATGCTCGACGAGTCGGCACCGGTGCGGTTAGAAACCGCACCTACCGGGGGATGAAAGCGTTTATTTATTTTTAGAATTCGCCATAATTAGATTCGCTCATGCTAAGAAATAGTGCAACAGAAACCGAGTTTTCAAGTCCCGCGTAGCGTGGATGCTCGGAACGGCAAAAAAACTCGGTTTCTCTTCGTGCTTTACACTTTCTTTTTATATGAGCCGTTAGATTTGGGGACCTGCCGTTCGGACATCCTCTGTCGCGCTGTCGGCGAATTGTTTAAAGTTTTCCACAAACATCTTAGCGAGTTCACGCGCTTGGCGGTCGTAAGCCTCACCATCTTTCCATGTGTTGCGCGGTTTGAGGACTTGAGATGGCACTCCTTCGCAGACGGTTGGGACATGGATTCTAAAAATCGGATCCGGTTCTGTTGGCACCTCCGTCAGTTTACCCTTCAAAACAGCGTCAACGATGGCGCGGGTGTACGCAATTTTCATTCGTGACCCTTCGCCGTAGGCACCACCGCTCCATCCGGTGTTAATCAGCCAGCAATCCACCCCATGTTGATTTATTTTTTCGCCAAGCATGTTTGCATATACAGCGGGATCCAAGGGCATAAACGGATCGCCGAAGCAGTGGCTGAACGTCGCTTCGGGGCGGTCTCCCAACCCCTGTTCAGTGCCGGCGACCTTCGCAGTATATCCCGAAAGAAAATGGTACATGGCTTGTTCAGTTGTCAATTTGGCGACCGGAGGCATCACGCCAAACGCATCGCAGGTGAGCATAATCAGGTTCTTCGGATGCCCACCGACACCTTCTGGGATGATATTATCGAGGTGGGTAATTGGGTAGCCTGCACGCGTATTTTCGGTTAATGAATCATCATCAAGATCGATTCGGCGTGTTACCGGATCGAGGATCACGTTTTCCAGCACCGTTCCGAACTTATGGGTACAGGCATAAATCTCCGGTTCCGCTTCTTTGGACAGGTTAATTGTTTTCGCGTAACAACCGCCCTCAAAATTGAAAACGCCGCGATCGCTCCAGCCGTGCTCGTCATCACCGACGAGACTTCTACCTGCCGCGGAGGAGAGTGTTGTTTTTCCCGTGCCAGACAGCCCAAAGAAAAGAGCGACATCCCCATCGGGTCCCAGATTCGCCGAGCAGTGCATCGGCAGCACTTCCTGACCCGGCAATAGGTAGTTAAGGTATGTGAAAGCAGATTTCTTTATCTCTCCGGCATACTTTGTCCCACCAATAAGCACCAGATTCCGTTCAAAATTTATAAGGATAAAGGTTGCTGAATTGGTGCCGTGTAATTCAGGATTGGCATGAAGCCCCGGGAAATCAATAATTGTAAAATCTGGGGAACGGTCTGGCGACAATTTGTCAGCCGGAATGAGGAGGCTTTGGGTAAACAGGCTGTGCCACGCATATTCGGTGATGGCACGAACGGTGATGCGATGCTGTGGGTCGGCACCGGCGTAGCAATCTTGAACAAAGACATCACGACCCTGGATGTAGGTCAGCATATGATTATACACGCGATCAAAGTGCTCTTCGGAGATGGGACGGTTGATATTCCCCCATGAGATTTTATCCCGGCTTGACGATTGTTTAACAATAAACTTATCGTTGGGTGAACGGCCTGTGTGGGGACCTGTTTCGACGATGAAAGGACCAAATTGAGCAATTTGCCCTTCGCCCCGCATGAGAGCTTCTTCATATAGGGTGGGTGTTGATAAGTTCCAATATAAATTATTTATATTTCCGATTTTATGGTCTCTCAATAACTGGGCTTTGCTCATGCAGTTCTCCTGAAAACTGACCGCGGATTAGACAGATGGCGCAGATTTTTTTAGTTCTCAACTGGAACGATTCCAATTCCGGGCAGATCGGGCAAAATGAGTTTGCCTTTCTCAATTTTTACGCCACGATATGGATCATTCGCAACCAGTAGATGTCCGTCCAGATCTGCGTAATCTACAAGCGGCGTGAGGTGCGCTGCTGCTGTAATGCCGAGGGAGCTTTCTATCATACATCCAATCATCACCTGCAGCCCATGCGCTCGCGCAATGTGAATAATTCGCATCGCTTCGAGCAGACCACCGCATTTGACCAACTTAATATTGACACCATCAACACAGCCGACTAGCGCAGGTATATCGGCGGCACGTTTTACGCTTTCATCGGCGAAAATCGGGAGCTCTGAGTGCTCGCGGACAAACTTTAGTCCCTCCAGATCGTCCGGCTTTGTGGGTTGCTCGATCAGTTCGACACCGTAAGGGGCCAGTTCACGAATCATACGCACCGCCTCTTTGGGGGTCCACGCCGTGTTGGCGTCCACATAGATCGGCTTATCCGTGACCTCACGGAGTGCGCGGATGAGCTCTAAGTCGCGGTCGGTGCCGAGTTTCACCTTGAGAAGGGGGTACGCCTCGGCTTCATGCACCTTTTGCTGCATGATCTCCGGCTCATCAATTCCAATTGTGAATGTCGTCAGCGGCGTCTCCTTTGGATCGAGTCCCCAGAGCTGATAGAGCGGCACACCTAACTTCTTCCCAAGCCGGTCGTGCAGCGCCATGTCGATGGCGGACTTTGCAGCGTAATTACGTCCGAGAACCGATTCAAGTTCCGACATGACACTTTCAATCGCGTCGAGATTCCCATCAAGACCTGCATCAAGGATATCAAAAGCGACCTGAACCGTTTCGACAGTTTCGCCGTAGAAGCGCGCAGGCGCCGTCTCACCAAGCCCACCATCAATGTCCACAGAAATCACTTGACGGAATTCATCGACGGCTCGCCGGGCAATCTTGAAAGGGTGGACAAGTTTAAGATCGGTGATTTGGTATCGGATATTCATAAAGTGGCTGCAAAGATCTTATTAGCGTTTTCGCTTAATAGCGTCCCGATTGGACCAAGGAAGTTGTAAATTTCTGACCGGTTGATGTATTCGGCTAAGTATAGTATGATGGCAAATAATTGTCAAGAGGGTTTTCTATCTTTGGAACGTTGATATATCTTCTTGCTCAACCCACGATATCTCACAATTTGCTAATTTTTCAAACTTTGATGCAACTTTGCGCCGCTTTATCCGTAGTAAAGGCAAGCCGAAATAGAAAACGTACAAAGCCACAATACGTCCAAAAGGCACGATTCCGATGCAATTTTTCATTGTGGCATTCGTAGTAAGAGTAGCTTCAACGAAAGCTCATGGAGTCACGATATGCCAGAGGAGGTATTTCTTGATCTCGTCAAGCAGTACCAAGCACAGATCTATCAACACGCACTGTACCTGCTCAATAACCCAGATGATGCGAAAGATGTGACTCAGGAAACTTTCATCAAAGCGTGGAATTCCAACGCTGAATTACGTCTTGAGACAGTCCAATCGTGGCTGCTCAAATGTGCTAATAATTTATGTATTGACCTATTGCGCCGGCGCAGATTTCAAGTGCCGTTAACGACCGGGAATACTGAAGAAATTGAAACACTGGTTCACCATCAGCACGAGGATATGACGTCTGACTCATCAAATCCGTCGCCGGAAGAACTTTACATCAGGCAGGAACGTCAACAGTTGATACGACAGGTAATCGCTCAACTCCCCGTCCATTTTCGTACGGTCGTGATTATGCGGGAAATAAACGAATTAAGTTTTGAGGAAATTGCGGAAACGCTCAAGCAGCCTGTCGGCACCGTGAAATCAAACATGTTTCGGGCAAAAAAGAAATTGCGGGACATACTGGGAAACCTTATGGGGAGATAGCTCAATGCAACGACATTCGACAACACAAACAATACGTTGTGAACAGGTGCATTCAGTTTTGGAAGAGTACCTTGCCGGTGAACTGAACGCCGACACTCAAGCGGCAATTGAGACACATCTGACTACATGCCAAGATTGCCAAAATGAGTTGGACTTCGCACTTGAAGTCAGTGAGGCATTGCAAGAATTGCCGAAACCTCAACCACCCGCTGATGTCTTTAATCAAGTTGCTGCCTACGTTCAATCCCATCCAAACCCCACTGCTCAAGGATGGTTTGATTCATTGAAGCAAACCCTACGTGGGTTACCCATTCGCCCGGTTACAGTTGGAATCGTAACCACTAGTCTTATTATCCTCATGACATTCGGTGCATACCAGCAGCACCAACAATCTTTACAAATTGAACAGGCTACCCACGAGCTCAGTTATGCCCTGAATACCGTGCGCTACGCGATGCGAAAAACGGAACTTGTCATCTACGAGGGACTTCCTTCCAACGAAGTGATGCAGGCACCGCGTCAAACGCTGCTGCTTACACTGGATGAAATCAACACCACTACGAATGATTATCTTTCACCGGTAATTCGTAAAAGCCTTGCGATATTCAATAAAATCAACTGGAAGGAGATAGATAAATTATGAAACGCTACAGAAACCTTATCTGGTATGTCGTGCTTCTATCAGGCCTTCTCATCATCATGAGAAGTATCGTTGCTGAAGCACAAGAGGAGACGAACATCAGAGGACACATCACCTTTGATTTCCCGAAAACCTCAGAACCGAACATCGAGATTAATTTGAGTGGGAAACTGATTAGGCTTGTTGCCAAAGCAGCAAAAAATGATCAGAAAGCAGCTGAATTGCTTGAGATGTTGGAAGGGGTATATGTGCGTGGTTATCATAGCAGCGATGTAGATCTTGACGAAGTCAACCATTATTATAAAAATAAACTGAAAGAGGATAGTTGGGAGGTCATCGCTAAAGTCAAAGAAAATGATGAAATCGTTGAGGTGCACATCCTTTTCGATCAGGATATTGTAAATGGGCTTTTCATTACGGTGGCTGGAATTGAGCGTGCGATCCTCGTGAATGTCTTCGGACGGATTAATCCGGAGCAGATTGGCGAATTGTTAGACAGTTTGGATGTCGATGACCTCGGCAATGTTGATATAGGTTTGGGTGATTTCAATGTAGACGGTGATTTCGATGTCGGCTTCGATGTAGACTTGGAGCGCCGGAATAGGGGATTCGGGGTACATGTCGAAAGAAGTGTATTGGAGGAATTGGATTGGACGTTTGAAGGCACGGACATTTCGGTCATCTCCGCAGGGACAACCAACGGCACGATTACGTTTGAAGGCTCTGTCCGGAATGAAGTGATTGTCCGCGCTTCCAAAAAGGTCCGTGCACGCGGCATAGTAGGTCCAGAGGAATTCGCAAAAAAGGTTCATGTTTACGCGGAGCGAGACGGAAAGGAAATAAAGATTTATAAAAAACATCCCAAACCGCCAAGAGGCATTGATGTCAGCATCTCCTATGAAATTCAATGTCCTGTTGGTGTTAGTGCGAACTTACAAACAACTAATGGTTCAATTGATTTGAAGCTACCCGAGAATTTCTCCGGTCAACTTGACGCTAAGACTAGTAAGGGACAGGTGCGTTCCGATTTTCCCGTTCCCTTTACCGATAAATCAGAAACGCAGCTCGCAGGCAAAATTGGCGACGGCGGGTCAGCAAAGGTCAAACTGCGAACCACAAATGGAAACATCAATTTGAAGAAGTGGTAGTGCCTGTATGAAGTTTTACCGATCTTTCTTGCGTTGCAAAAGCTATGAAAATGGAGGCGAAAAGATGCGATTTGTAAGAATTAGCCTAATTTGTTTACCGTTGTTTATTATGGGGTGCGCCTTTTTCAATCCATCAAATGAATCGGGTCCAAACCCACAGCAGAATCACACACATAGGAGCGATACCCACAACTCCACAGATGGTGATAGCAGAATGGATGCGAATTTGCAGACGGCTGAATCGAGGGAAAATCCACGGCAGATGCCCCAGCACGTAGAAGATAGGAACGCCAAAGCTGCCGAAGATCACGGCTGGAACGATGAAGCCCTGCAGCATCTAACTGCGTTTCAGTCGCTTCTCTCAACAGATATCGAAGCGGCACGCGCTACAATTGCCGAAATCGCCAAAATACGGTTCGGATCTCATCCCCTCGCCGATGAATGGAGTGAACTCTTTTTCCGTTTGTACCGAGATAGAAAAGCGCATATTCTGGATGTGAAACGTTATTGGGAATTGGAATTTCAACTATTATCAGATCTGGATGCCGAAGCATACGCCAAAGAAAGACAAGAGTATCAATTGGGTATGAAACAGATTGATCTACTTATCAAAATGATTGAGAGCCAAGGCGGTGACCCTGAAACCACTGAAGTAGATTTCGATTTTAATTTTTCCTCATATCTGAAAGGAGAATAGCATGAACACGCAATATACCCTCAAAGTGATTGGTAGCGCACTTATCTTGTCGATCTTAATTGGTGTTGGATTTTTTGCCTACTTGCAGTGGGATTTGAGACGTTTTAAGGCATCGCTTGAGGAACCGCTTGCATTAGCCATTTCCCTAGAATCTGTTTCACCAAGAGATATAGCTTCAACTGAACGCTCCGGCCACGTAACACCTTCAATAACAGTGCAGACTGAACGTTTGGAGTACCAATTGCCAGAACTCAACGGGGCCGACATGGAACCCAAAGAGCTATGGCTTGACGAGACCGACATGTGGGAATTTGATTGGGAAATCGACGAAGTTCTTCCTTCAGAGGTTGAGTTACCGGATCTTGTTTCAGACGAACCGGTTGAGGGGGTCGCCTATACACATCTTAAACGCGATATTTCAAGTTTTCCCGATTTATTGAAGGCGGCGTACGGTGATTCAGAAGATGTTGATGTCGTAGCTGAAGTGCTCACGCGTTCAGAGGCTGGCACCGCGACACGCGATGATGCGATTTCCATAGCAGAGGCGTTGTTAAGAATCATACCTGAAAATCAATATGAAAATCGCCGGTCAGTTATGAAATTTCTCGAAGACGAATATGAACTCAGACGACATGAGGAAAGCACCCCCACGATTGTCACAAAAGTCGAATTCAAAACTACCATTACATCTAAAGAGTAAGGCAAAACAGGGCAAACCTACTCCGTATTTGCATAGCAGTAGAAACTTCGTCTTAAGAAGGCCTTCCCTCACATCAGTATTCTATTTTCTTTAAAAAAAGCTACCAAGGTTTATGCCCCGGAACCGTTGCCGGCTGCCGTCTTTTCTTTCCACGCCTTGACGACCTTCTCCGGAGTCAGCGGCTGATCCCAGATACGCACGCCAATCGCGTCATAGATCGCATTGCCGATTGCGGGTGAAGTGGGCACGACGACGATTTCACCGGCACCTTTTGCACCGTAGGGTCCGTGCTGGTGCGGCACTTCGACGATAATTGATTCCATGTATTCGTTCAACGGCATCTCGACGATGGAGGGAATTTTGTAATCCATCAGGCTGGCGTTGGTCATCTCGCCATTTGCATCGAAGCACATGTCCTCGTGCAGTGCGATACCGATACCCATGCACCCACCGCCGTAGTTCTGCATCTCGACCCCTTGCGGGTTCATCGCCTTGCCGACATCGATCGCAGAGACGAACTTTCGAATACGGACCTGTCCCGTTTCAACATTGACCTCGACTTCGGCTGCTTGGGCACCGTGTCCCATGTAAGCCATCGGTTCTTCGCCCTGCCCGGTGTTCGGGTCGTGCGGACTGGCAGTGACTTCCCACGTCGCTTTGCCGATAACCTCAACATCTGCCGGACGTTTACCCGCCAGCATCTCAACCACGAACAGATCTTCAACTTCAATGGATTGCTCGGGAGATCCCTTGACGAAGATACGTCCACCGGAAACGTCTAAGTCGTCCGGGTCCGCTTCTAACTTGGGTGCGGCGAGTTCCCGAATCTGGCGTTTGGCATCGTCACACGCCATGCGGGTGGCATTGCCGGTGTGGAAGGTTTGCCGACTGGAACCGGCGACATGGTCGAAAGGCGTAATCGCGGTGTCCGGGGTGACCAGTTTGACCTGATCAATCTCGATTCCGAACTCATCGGCGACGATTTGCGTGAGAATGGTATAAGCACCCTGCCCCAAATCGACCGCGCTGGTTCGCAACTCACAGGAAGCGTCCTCATGGACCTTTAACTCCGTGCTGGAAGCGGTCGGTGCGAAGGAATACTTATTCCCCAAAGCGATGCCCTTACCGCGATACCATGGGGATTCCAACGACTCAGAGGGGGTTTCCCACTCAATCGCATCAGCACATTTGGTAAGGCATTCGTGGGCGCTGAACGCATGGGCGGGCATGGTGATAGCGGTGCGCTCGCCTTCGGTCAATAGGTTATTTATACGCAGCTCAACCGCGTCAATGTCGCACTCTCTAGCGATAATGTCCATCTGAGTTTCGACCGCCCAAGCGGACTCTGCACATCCGTAGCCTCGCAACGCACCACCGGAGACACGGTTGGTATACACGCCGTATGAGTCTACCCAAAGCGCAGCTAAACGGTAGGAACCGGGATAGAGATGCGTGGAGAAAATTGGCTTGAGAATTCCTTCGCCGCTATAGCCACCGCCCCAAAGAATTGAGGTCACTTTGCGACCGATTAGGATGCCGTCCTTCGTCACAGCATCTTTTATATCAAAGATGAACGGGGTGCGCGCAGCTGTGGCGGAGAGGTCTTCGGCGCGGGTCAAGATAATTTTGACGGGCCGTCGTGCTTTACGGGCAAGTGCGGCAGCAATAGCACCCTCTTTGACCGTCAATTTCCCGCCAAAGGCACCGCCAACAAATGGAACGATGACACGCACCTTGGAAGGCGACAGGTCAAGTGCTTTCGCTAAACCGTCGCGTGCGATGTAGGGCGATTGCCCTCCTGCCCAGAGGGTCAGTGTTCCATCGGAGCTCCATTGTGCCACCGCGCCGTGCGGTTCCATACATGCGGTGTGAACATAACCGGTCGCATAGCGGTTTTCGATGATGTGTCCGCCTTCGTCCTCAGCTTTTTTGAATGCGTCGTCAATATCGCCGTGACGGATGCGGTAGGCTTGCCACAGGTTCGGCGGACGCTCGTCCATTTCGGCAATTTCAAGGAGTTTTTCGTATTCTTCGTATTCTTCGTGCAGCACCACGGGCGGATCTAATCTGATTGCTTCCTCCGGATCGAATAGGGGCGGAAGTTCTTCGTACTCAACCTCAATCTGTTCACAGGCTGCGCGTGCAATTTCCGGGGTATCCGCGGCGACAGCAGCAACCGGTTCACCGACGAGGCGCGTTTTGTCGTGGGCAAGCAGATGCTCATCCAACGTTAGGACGCCCAACCGCACGTCAGGCAGATCCGCAGCGGTAATGACAGCGCGGACACCGGGCAT
Source organism: Candidatus Poribacteria bacterium (assembly GCA_965204355.1). Lineage (GTDB taxonomy): Bacteria > Poribacteria > WGA-4E > WGA-4E > PCPOR2b > PCPOR2b. The sequence goes on along the minus strand of OZ241983.1, from coordinate 2,400,303 downwards.
CTGTTCGGCTTTACTGGTGTCAATCCCCAGAATTTTTGCATGTGCATACGGACTGCGTTTCAGCTTGGCATGGATCATACGCGGCAGCACGATATCAGTTGTAAATTCGGCAGTACCGGTTACTTTTTCTATGCCATCAATACGTTTAGCAGAAGTTCCAACAACAGCCATGTTATTTGTCCTCCTCCCCTGCGACGCTCAAAACCGCTTCCGTCGCGTGCGTGTAGACTCCACATCGGCAAAGATTTCCCACAAACGCAGAGCGGACGTCTTCTTCCGTTGGGTTCGGGTTTTCGTCTAACAATTGCTTTGCTGTCAGCAGCATCCCCGGCGTACAGTAACCACACTGCACAGCGCCGTGTTCAAGAAACGCAGCTTGCAACGGGTGCAGATCATCGGGCGATCCGAGCCCTTCTATGGTCAGAACTGATTTCCCATTCGCCTGTAGCCCAAGCATCAGACACGATTTCACCTGCTGTCCTTCAATCAGCACCGTGCAGGTCCCACACCGTCCATCTTCACAAGCACACTTCGTCCCCGTTAGCCCAATCCCATCACGAATAGCCTCCATCAAGGTGTGGTAGGGTTCAACGAGGAGGTCATAATTTTCATCATTGACTGTCAATGATAATGGATATTTCATTAAAACTCCTCCAAGTAATTACGGTAGATTTTAGAATTACTTATACATTCCCACTATAGAGCCAACCCCCTAAATCCCCCTTGTCAGGGGGACTTTGGCAACTGCGCAAAGGTCGGAGTTACCGGTAAATGTCTTAACTGGTAGCGCCTGCAACCGCTTCCTCCAATACTTCTCTGGTCAGTACACTAACAAGGTCTATTTTGTATTCGCTCGGCGCCATTGGATCGCCCGACGGTGAGACATGGGCTGCAGCGAGTTCGCCTGCTTCGGCAAGTGCGCCGTTATTTCCGACGATGCTGTGCCCCTTCAGTCGCGCTTCTGCCTCCTCCGCGTGAGCCGGGGCCCCTGAACAGTTGCCGACTACGATACGAACATCCTGACACTCCCCCGATCCATTGAGGTTGACAAACGCACCGACTCCAACGACGGGATAATCGCCCGCCCGCAGCGCGAACCGGCGATGCGCTGCTGCTGCGGATGCGAGATCGAATGATGGAATAACTACCTCGATCAGTAACTCGCCCGGTTGGGCAGCAGTAGTAAAGGCACCGGTGACAAAGTCACCTATAGGTACAACCCGTTCACCGTCTGCGCTCACCAATTTTACCGTGGCATGGAGTGCGCTCAAGACAACAGTGATGTCGCTCGCGGGATGCGCTTCGCAGATTGCTCCACCAAGTGTTGCAAAGTTACGAATCTGCTGGTCTGCCACATCACTGACAACACCATCTAAGGCGCGCAGCGTCGGATGCGTGTCACTGATGCCGCTCAAACGGTTCAGCGTGACCTTTGCACCGATTGTTACGCCTTCGCTTGATGCAGTTATGTCTTCCAATCCGGGGACATGCTGGATGCTGATTAGATGGGATGGTTGACTTAATCCATTCCGCAATAGTATTGCCATGCTGTGTCCGCCGGCGACAACCTTCGCACCATCCCCGTGTTCAGCCAACAGTGTGCAAGCCTCCGACACGGAGGTCGGCTCAAGATAATGACAATCAATCATCTGTTTCCTCCCTCATGATGAGCTATGAGATTTTTGAGGAAATCCTCGCTATATTAAGGATTTTCCTAATTATAAAGAGATTGTATTTTTTAGAAATTCTCAAGATTATAACATAGTTGCTCTAAAAATAGAAACCCAAAAATCATCAGCGCGGTCCCATCCTGCAAGGGTCTCCAATTCTGTTGACTCAACTGGTTGAATCTGCTATAATGGCGGAGGCTTGGTTTACATGAATAACCGCATTCTTATATCGGCTATTGGCATAAAGGAGGTCAACCCGTGATCCGCACATACTCTTTGCTATTTTCCTATATTGTCTCGGTCTTTTGTGTAACCGCTCTGACTGCTGTCCCGGCAGATGCCGGTGAGATTGGAGAATGGCGGGCTTACGGCTCAGACAAAGCGAGCACTAAATACATCCCACTCAATCAGATTAACAGAGATAATGTCAAGGATCTTCAGATTGCGTGGCGTTGGGACTCACCGGACAACGCACTCGTCGAAGCCGATCCCAATCTATGGACGATGGTGAATGAAGCCACGCCGCTCATGATTGATGGCGTGATATATACTAGCACATCACTCAATTTGGTCGCTGCCATCAACGCTGTCACAGGAGAGACAATATGGGTGTATGACCCGAAAACCTATGAAGACGGCACGCCTGCCAACACAGGTTTCGTGCATCGCGGTGTCTCCTATTGGGAAAACGGCGATGATAAGCGTGTCCTACTCGGTACAGGCGACGGGTATCTGATCGCACTTGACGCCGGAACCGGGAAACCGATACAAGGGTTTGGTCAAGCAGGTCGCGTCGATTTGACAAAAGGTTTGCGCCGTCCGGTGAACCGTCGGTTGTATGCTGTTTTCTCACCGCCGATTATTTGTAGAGATGTGGTTGTCGTTGGCTCCACGGTTCTTGATTCCTTCGCGATTAACAAGCCTCCGCAAAAGCTGATGCCGCCGGGAGACGTTAGAGGGTTCGATGTTCGGACGGGAGAGCAGCGCTGGATTTTCCATACCATTCCGCAAGCAGGTGAGTTTGGAAACGCGACATGGAAGGACGGTTCTTGGAAGACAACCGGCAACACAAATGTATGGACGATGATGAGCGCGGATGAAGAATTGGGTTATGTCTATCTGCCTGTTAGCACCCCCACCAACGATTATTACGGCGGACATCGTCTCGGAGATAACCTCTTTGCCGATAGCCTTGTATGCCTCAACGCAGAGACCGGGAAACGGGTTTGGCATTTTCAGATTTTGCATCATGGACTGTGGGATTATGATCCGCCCGCCGCACCAAATCTGATCGATATTACGGTTGATGGAAAGGAAATCAAGGCGGTTGCCCAAGTGACCAAACAGGCGTTCTGTTTTGTATTCGACCGCGTTACGGGAAAACCGGTTTGGCCTATTGAAGAACGTCCCGTGCCGCAATCAACTGTGCTGGGAGAATCCTCATCGGCTACACAACCTTTCCCCACCAAACCCGCACCTTTTGATCGCCAGGGTGTGACCCACGATGATTTGATTGATTTCACGCCGGGTTTACGTAAGCAAGGGCTCAGTATTGTCGAAGATTACGACTTCGGGACACTCTATACACCCCCGACTGAAAAGGGGATAATCGTCATGCCCGGTATCCTCGGCGGTGCCAGTTGGGCGGGTGCAGCCGTTGACCCAGACAAAGGGGTTATCTATATTCCATCTATCACCTATCCTGCCAACATCACGATAAAAAAAGCGAAAGATCCAAAGGCAGATTACAATTATACCGGCTCCCTCGCGTTTGGACCGAACGGGCCGCGAGGGCTCCCCCTATTCAAACCACCTTATGGACGTATCACCGCTATCAATTTGAATACGGGCGAACATAAGTGGATGCAGCCGGTCGGAGATGGACCGAGAGATCATCCCACCCTACGACATCTTGACCTGCCTCCCTTGGGCTGGGCGCAACGCAATTTCCCGCTATTGACGCAGTCACTGCTTTTCGCAGCAACACAGGCATCGGGGACCGTGACAGGCAAATCGCCCCGCGGCAATGCGAATGAAGTGAGTTTTAAGACCCAAAACCCGTTTCTGTGGGCGTTCGATCCAGATAACGGGGCGGTGATTTCGAGAACAGAACTCCCAAGCAACGCACATGGCGCGCCGATAAGTTACATGGCTGATGGCAAACAATTTATTGTGATTCCGATAGGCGGAGCGAATCAGCCTGCCGAACTCATCGCGCTGAGTTTGCCGTAATATTCCGGATTTGCAGATTGATTACCGCTCGCAGTGGATTGACAAATCCACTGCATACCAATATGGGTGGCGTAGCTCCTTCTTTTGACGCATCCACACAGTTCAACCCGTAGGGGTTGGGTCCCCCAACCCATTGGACGAGGAAACCTCGCCCCTACGACACCAACCTACGTTTGGTACTCATTGACCTCCAACGATGTTGTGCCTTGAATTCCGGACGCGCCTCACATAAATCTCAAGGCGTCCTAGCAACTTGAATTATTAACATCTTTAATGAAGGAGACAGAATTATGGGAAGTTTAACAGATCAGGTCGCAATTGTCACAGGCGGTGCTCAAGGTATTGGCGGTGCAACTTCGAGACGGCTCGCTGAATCGGGTGCGAGAGTCCTCATCGCTGATATGGACGCTGAGACAGCTGAAGCCAACGCCGATCGGATTCGCAACGCAGGGGGTGTCGCGGAAGTGATTGAGATCAATGTCTCTCGCAGGGACGATATTGAGGCAATGGTCCGCAGAGCGGTTGAGCTATGGGGACATCTTAACATCCTTGTCAACAACGCTTTCAACACCACAGAACCGGACGGCAGTGCGGTGGATTTGTCGGAGGAGGCTTGGGATTATGCGATGAACGTGTTAGTCAAGTCCATGTTCTTGGGTGCGAAATTCGCAGTACCGGAGATCGAAAAATCAGGCAAAGGCAGTATCATCAATATCTCGTCCGTCCACGGTCTCCTGATGGCTCCGAAGAAACTGGTATATGAGGCGGGTAAATCCTCGGTCATCGGGGTTACGCGTCAGATGGCGATAGACTTTGGCCCGATGGGTATCCGCGTGAACGCAATCTGCCCCGGTCATATCGTAACCGAGCGGATTGAAGCGCATTGGAAACAGAACCCGTCGCTGTTACGCTTCTTTGAGGCGCAATATCCGGTGCGCCGTGTTGGCCGCCCGATTGACATCGCTAACGCTATCAATTTTCTCTGCTCGGATGAGGCATCTTTCATCACAGGACACGCACTAGCGGTAGACGGTGGACTGACGATTCAACTTCAGGAAGACTTCGGCGTGAATCAGGCGCGATTTTTCCAAGATCATCCGGACACCGATGTATCCTCCTATTGACACCATTTTTCTTTGCGTAATTTCTGTCCTTGTATTGATCGGAAATTCGGTGTATAATACGCACAATCCTGCTAGTAGGCATTTTATCATTTTTGCATAAGGAGGCTGCCCTATCCGAATTGAACCTGTCACTGATTTTAATCTGAAGCATACATTGGAGTGTGGGCAATCATTCCGCTGGCAGCCGTCAACCAATGGCTGGTATTGCGGTGTTGTCGATGGCAGGCAGCTGAGGATACGTCAGGAACATCAGACACTGATTGTAAAAAGTTCGGTTGATGAAAGAGACGATCAATTAGCAGCCTTTCTCCGCCACTACTTGGACCTTAACAGGGACTTGCCAACGATCTTAGATGCTGTCGACATTGATCCGTTTATCCATCGCTCGATTGAAACATTTCGGGGGATGCGAATTTTGAACCAAGAGGTGTGGGAGTGTCTCGCTTCGTTTATTCTGTCTCAGAATAACAACGTGCCCCGAATTAAGGGGATTATTCGCACGATCTCTGCACGATTCGGCGAAAAAATTACCCTTGATGACTCAGTCGATTACGCTTTTCCGACACCGCAAGCCCTTGCGGAAGCCGGCGTTGAGACGCTGTACGATTGTGGGTTGGGATACCGTGCCCCTTATGTGTGGACAGTGTCGTCGGCGGTCGCAGCCGGGGAATTCGACCTTGATGCCGTGAAGAATCTGCCTTACGCGGATGCGAAACGGGAATTGATGGGGGTCAAAGGGATTGGTGAGAAGGTCGCTGATTGCATCTGCCTATTTTCGTTAGGACATGTCCAAGCGCTCCCTATCGATGTGTGGGTGAAACGGATTATAGAGCAGATTTACCTCAAACGTGAAGCCTCGATTCGTGAGATTCGTCAGTTCGCCGAAACCTACTTTGGCGAATATCTCGGTTATGCCCAGCAGTATCTTTTCCACTATGCCCGGACGGTTGGCCTTGAGGATCTGTTAGGAATCGAAAGATAGAAAGTAAATTTTGACTCCCTTCGTAGTCAGCCAATAGACAACCCTTGCCGGAAACTTTTGCTCATATAAAAATCAGGAGGTTCAAATGCTTGAAGATTTGCGCGAAAATGTACTTACACTGTTGGAAGAGCGCGTTGAGCGTGCCATTGCGACTATCAACAGTCTCAGGGAAGAGAAGCTATCACTTGAATCCGAAAATGAGCAGCTCCGTAACGACTTGGACCAGCGAGACGTCCAGATTCAAAACCTTGAACAGCGGAACGCTGATCTCAACCACTTTGAAGCAGAGATAACAGTGCTCCGGTCCGAGCGTGAGCAGGAACGCCTTGAGGTAGATAAAGAGAAAGCGGAAGTCCGAGAGCGGATTGAAGGACTCATGACAATGCTCAACAATGTTGAGGACAGGTCAGAAAGTCAGGCAGAAGCAGAACCCAGCGTTTTTGACCACACGTCTGATATAGTTGACAATACGGAAGAGAGCCAGAAAGAAGCGGAATCCAGTGCGTTTGATGACACGTCCGAGACAGTTGATAGCGCGGCAGAACAGGAAGAGGAAGAACAGGAGAGCGCTCCCGAAGATACGCTGTTTATACCGATGAGATTAGTAGAACCACAGGAAGTAGAGCAACCAAGAGATTCCGATGACACATCTGAGAAGACGGACGAAGATACGGAAGAGGAGACTGAACTCGCGTAACACTCGCCTACCGATAGACTAACGGACAACAACGAAATTAGTAACGTGCCGAGATTAATCCGTCAGGAATACAAGGCATGATCCCTTCAACACTTTTGCGCGGCAGCCGAGTCCGGCTCACAGCGTTAACGCAAAACGACCTCCCAACCGTTGCCACATGGCATCAGAGTTCCGATTTCTTACGATTATTTGACACACTTCCCGCTTACCCTAAGACCGAGACAGCGTTAGCACAGTGGTTAGCCGACACAGATAAAGCAACTGACGCTTTTCTTTTTGCCATTCGTTTCCTCGACAGCGATGGGCTTATTGGCTACGTTGAACTCGACGGAATCCTGTGGACACATCAAGTGAGCGGCGTAAGCATCGCCATTGGAGAGGCAAAATATTGGGGAAGAGGTTACGGTTACGAAGCCATGCAACTTGTGCTTCGATTTGCTTTTGATGAACTCAATTTGCATCGCGTACAACTCACGGTGTTTAGTTACAATGAACGCGCCATCGCGCTATACGAACAGTTAGGTTTCCAGCGTGAAGGAGTGCATCGGGAATATCTACAGCGGGATGGTAGACGCTATGATATGTATCTGTACGGTCTCCTCTGCTCGGAATGGGAAAGAGGCTTGAAATTACAGTAAACGTTTGATAAATCTCAAAAAACCAAAATGAGGGATGCACAATGGCTCAACGAATCGCGCTTTTTAACCACAAGGGTGGTGTGAGTAAGACCACGACGACATTTAATTTGGGTTGGATGTTAGCCTCAAAGGGGAAGAAAGTTATTCTGGTGGATGCCGATCCGCAATGCAACTTAACAGGGATTGTGCTTGGATACACAGGAATAACTGAGTTTGAGCAATTCTACAAAAAAGAGACTAATCTGAGGGATGGGATTGCTCCAGCTTTTGAATCTCGACCAAAACTCATTGAGGCAGTTGAGTGTATTCCGGTTAAAGGACAGAAAGATCTATTTCTGCTTCCGGGCCACATCCGACTGTCTGAATATGAGGTGACTTTGGGAATTGCACAGGAGCTCTCCGGCTCGATTCAAACGCTTCAAAATTTACCCGGATCAATTGCTTATCTGTTAGAAAAAACAGCGAAGAAATTCGATGCAGATTATGTGTTGATTGACATGAATCCGGGGCTTAGCTCAATCAACCAAAACTTATTGATGACGAGCAATTTTTTTATCGTCCCGACAAATCCGGATTATTTCTCAGTGATGGCAATAGAGTCTTTGGCAACGGTACTGCCGAAATGGTACACATGGGCTGAGAAAGCCCGCACTCTACCAATCCTTACAGCTGCAACCTATCCATTTCCACAAGTTACCCCAAAACTACTTGGCATAGTTGTTCAAAATTACCGTCCACGAGGTGGTGCCCCTGCTGCCGGCTTTCAAAGATGGATAGACGAAATCAACGAAATCGTTTCCTCAAAACTAGTTTCCGAATTACGCAAAATTGGAATGATGTTACCTGACCAAGTTTATGGGGTGGAAAATATGGGGGCGGCATCCTGTTTGGCAACCATCCCCGACTTCAATACGCTGATTGCCAAATCACAAGACCACCAAACCCCTGTTTTTGCGTTGACCGCTGAACAGATTGGTCAATCCGGTACAGTTTTGGAAAACACACTCAAATCCAGAGATAATTTTAGGCAAATTTTTTCAGAACTTGCAGATAAAATTATCAGGTTAACAACTCATGCAAGTAGTAATTGATCAATTTCGGGCAAATATTACTCGTGTCCGTAACCTTGGGGCTATTTATAAGACCCTAAATGCCCAAACTACTGCGGTAATGGATCTCTCTGATATATTGAGATCTGAAATGGTGATGGCTATTAGCGCGCTTGACCACTGCATCCATGAAATTGTCAGGCTCGGTATGTTGGAAGTTTACCGTGGGACTCGTCCTGAAACATCTGCCTTTCTGCGATTTCAGATTTCACTAAAGGGTGTTCGCCAAGCTGTCAGTGATCCAACGAGTGACGATTGGTTAAAGAATGAGATTCGGGAACGTCACAGTTGGCGCAGCTTTCAACAGGCAGATCATATAGCGAACGCTATTCGATTAATCTCGGACATCAGTCTGTGGGAGCAAGTATCAAACTATCTGGGAATACCATCGCAAGACGTAAAGGAACAACTCAATCTTATTGCTGATCGAAGAAACAAAATCGTGCATGAAGCGGACATGGATCCAACTCCTTACGATACCCGATGGCCCATTGATGCAGCTTTAGTAGATGACGCAATCAACTTTATTGAACAGATTGCTGAAACAATATATGACCTACTAACAACCTAAAAAGGAAAAAGACTATGTCATTACAAACTGTTGGACTTCTGAGCCCCGGCGACATGGGACATGTTGTCGGCAACGTCCTTGTTACACACGGCTTGCGTGTGATTACTTGTCTTCAGGGGAGGAGTGAACGTACGCGCGCCCTTGCAGAAAAAGCGAAGATTGAAGATGTGCCGACATACCATGTACTTGTAAACGAAGCGGACATTATCCTATCGATCATGGTGCCGGCAGAAGCTAAAGGTGCTTCTCAAGCGGTTGCGGACGCGCTCGCTGAGACGGACACGGATCTCACCTATGTCGATTGTAACGCAATCGCCCCACAAACCACGCGCCAACTGGACGAAATCATCACAGAAACTGGCGGTCGCTTTGTCGATGCGTCGATTATCGGTCCTCCGCCGAGAAACCCGGGTGCGACCCGCTTCTACGCCTCAGGGACCCATGTTGGTGATTTTGAAGCGTTGACGGAATTTGGGCTCGATGTCCGTCCGCTCGGCGAGCAGATTGGGTTGGCTTCGGCGATTAAGATGTGCTACGCCTCGTTAACAAAGGGCTTGACGGCACTTTGTACGGAACTGCTGACCGCTGCGGAACTGCTGGGGGTGTCTAAAGCCCTCAAAGCGGAATTTCAGATGAGTCAATCGGCGCTGTATCAACGGATGGAGGGCGGATTGCCGGGGATGCCGCCGAAGTCCAGACGTTGGATCGGTGAGATGGAGGAGATTGCCGCGACGTTCGGTCATGTCGGTTTGACGCCAAAGATTTTAGCGGGTGTGGCGGATATGTACCGATTGGTCGGCGAGACGCACCTTGCAGATCTCCCGCCTGAAGATTCGGAGGCGTTCCCAGATCTGGAGGAAATGATTTCGATCTTGGCGGATGCCGTGAAAGACAGCGAGCAACAATAAGACGATAGCATCGAATTACATTGACGATAGTGAAAAGACGTGCACCACAAAAATATGGAAAACCCTATGGATACCAACCCGAATTCTTCGCTAGAGTTTTCACCGGGACAGATTGTCTTCTTGAAATCAGACCCTTCTGTTCAAGGGGCAGTCGTCACCGTGTCACCGGGCAATCCTGAACACCGAATCAACGTTTTTATTGATGGTAAGATTCAATCCTTTTATGCATCTCAGCTGCAATTAGATCAGCAACATGGAGCAGAAGTTCAGCATCTTTCTCGCGATGAGTTTCACGCCTACCTGACCGCAATCCAAATCCTTCGCCCAGGATTATCAACCCTCTATTCACTTAATACCGCGGGCATTGATTTTATTCCGTATCAGTACCGCCCTGTACTGAAATTTATCAGATCAGACCGTCCGCGCTTGCTCATTGCCGATGGCGTTGGTGTTGGAAAAACTATTGAGGCAGGTTTGATTCTCCGAGAGTTACAAGCACGTCACGATATCAAATCTGTCCTCATTATATGTCCCCGCCCCTTGGTCACCGAAGAAAAATGGAAGCGAGAAATGAAACGGTTCGACGAAGACTTTCAGCATCTGGATGGGAACCTCTTGCGGTACTGCATCAATGAGATGCATCTAGATGGCGAGTGGCCAGAGCAATATCAGAAGGCAATCCTCCCCTATTCGTTGATGGATAAGATACTCCTTTACGGACCAGAAGGTAAGCGGAGGCGAAGGCGCGGACAAGGACTTTTAGATTTAGATCCACCCCCGCGCTTTGATCTGGTAATTGTGGACGAGGCACACCATATCCGAAATCAAGATACTGCCAATCACGAAGCGGTACGATTTTTCTGTGAACATGCAGAAGCGGCAGTCTTTCTGACTGCAACTCCCATCCAGCTTGGCAGCCGAGATCTGTTCGTTTTGCTTAATGTTCTTCGTCCAGACCTAATTCTGGATGAAGAGAGTTTTGAGCACATGGCGGAACCGAATCCATTTATCAACCAAGCGGTTGATGCTGCGCGTTCACAGGAGCAAGGTTGGACACGGTACGCACGAAAAGCCCTTGACCAAGCAGCCGCCACTAGTTGGGGAAAATCCATGCTCAAAAATCATTCAGAATTTAAACGGATTCAAAATCAAATCGCAGAGGAATCTGTTACCAAGGAAGAGCGAATCCAGCTCATCACAGATATTGAAGCACAGTATACCTTTTCGGGAATACTCAATCGAACTCGCCGACGGGATATCGGGGAGTTTACAATTCGCAAACCGCAAACCGTAGAGGTTGAACTGACAGCAGACCAAGCAGAACTTCATGACGCGCTGCTTGAGACACAAGCGGAAATATTCCGCACACTCCACGGAAATCAGAATGTCAAGTTCATGATGACAACGCTTCGCCGGCAGCTGGCAAGCTGCCTGTACGGTCTTGAACCAATGCTTGAGGACATCTTGAGTCGCCACCTTGACGAACTCGCATGGACGGAAGCGGATGTTACGGGATCAATACCCCTTGAAGACACCATAGCGCAAATTCAGGACCAAATCCAAGTAATTCTTAAAAAAGCGCAGTCTATCAATTCTTACGATAAAAAGTTAGAGTCTCTCCGCGAAGTTATCCAAGAACGGCAGTGCTTGCCTAACAACAAAATTATGCTGTTTAGCAGTTTTCGCCATACGCTTGCCTATCTTTACAAGCATCTGAAGGCAGATGGCATTCGCGTTGGAATGATTCATGGCGGTGTTGCGGAGGAAGAACGCCTTGAGCGCCGCAATCGGTTTGAGAAACCGAGTACAGCACACGACAGCCTCGACCTGATGCTATTTTCCGAGGTCGGGTGCGAAGGGTTGGATTACCAGTTTTGTGACTGTATTGTCAATTATGATCTGCCGTGGAATCCGATGCGAATTGAGCAGCGGATAGGTCGCATTGATCGTGTTGGTCAGCAGAGCGAGAGTGTTACTATTATTAACCTAATCACACCGGGCACCGTTGATGCCGAAATCTATGATCGGTGTCTACTCCGTATCGGTATTTTTGAGAGTGCGCTTGGGGGCAGTGAGAAAATCCTCGGTGAAATCACACAGGAGATTTACAGCATTGCTGAAAACTTCACTTTGACTGATGCCGAACGCCGCGAAAAATTTCAGCAGTTAGAAGACAATCAGATCCGGTTGGTGCAAGAACAAGAACAATTGGAAGAAAAAGAACTGGAATTTTTTGGGCTGCGCTTACCTAAAGATCAGATGCAGCAGGATATCGATGATGCTACCAGTTTCTGGTTGACTCCAGCATCAATACAACGGCTCGTTAGGCTCTATTTGGAGCAGCAACTTGAGACAGATCAGGAGTTTATCCTTGGGGAAAGGGATCTCAAAACGCTTCGGCTTTCAGGGGAGGCGCGAAATATCTTACTGCGCGATTTCCAGCAACTCCCCAGAGAACGGAACCCTATCTATCGGGAATGGGAAAAATGGCTGAAGGGCGCAGATCCGCTTTTGTCTATAACCTTTGAAGCGGATTGCAGGAAGGCCCACCCTGAAGCGACATTAATCAATATCGTGCACCCTTTGGTCAAACAGGCAGCGAAGATGCTGAATATAAAGTCAGATGTAGTCACAATGCTGAGGGTACAGACCCAAGATGTGCCCGCGGGGTGTTACAAATTCGCGATCTACCAGTGGCATTTTCGCGGTATTAAGGAAGATTTAGAACTCAAGTCAATTACTTTAGATGAGCGGTTGACACCACATCTCGATCAACTGCTTGAGAAAGCAGTTGACCATGAGGATTGGACAACCAGTGAACCGTTCACCTGGGACGATTTAGATCAACGACACCAGCAACTGTGGACCGAAACTCTTGAAAAACATCGCCAAAATACTCGTGAATTGGCAGAATACCGCAGAGAAAGCTTATCAACGAGTCATCAGGCACGGATAAAGCTTCTTGAGTACCAACGTGCACAGGTGGACGATCCGAATATCCAGCGGATGAGGACATATCAGATCGCCAACGCTGAGGCAGACTATAATCGGCGTATTCAGGAGTTGGACGCAGCAATGGCGAAAGCAGATATTACTACAGAACTAGTGGCGTATGGAATTCTGGAGGTATCAGCGATATGACATGTCTAAAAGAATCAGATATTAATTTATTCCAAATATAGTCGCGTGAGCGGTAAGGAGGTTCACCATGAATCATAACTGGAACGCAGATCAACTACTAAGATATTTTGATACACCTATCCGTCTTTATTTATATGGACGCATTCTTGACTTAACAAACATCAAGACGAATTATAGGAATGTGCGTGGTGCTGATAGTAAGGGTAAACGTCATCGCTTACATAAAAAAAACATTCTGTTCGCTTGTCCGCCAGACGTGAAACCGTACATCAAAATGGATACGTCTATAAAGAATCTTGAGCTCAAGCCAGAGGATCTTATAGAAAATAGTTTTCGTGTTGATGAGGGTGAACTGGAGTCAGTCATCGGGGGTAATATAGTCCTCGTTACGCGTGGAGGTCACATAATTCGTGGTGAGTTGCAAGCTTTTGATAAGTATCATCTGTTTATGCGTGTCGATAACAAAGTGGTGCTGGTATACCGGCATGGGTTATCCGACTTCAAAAAGGAGAAAGTTCCAAACCAAATAAAGACCAATGACCTACGTGAATTACGGAAAGAAAAGCACCAAGAGTGGGTTGAACCAAGTCAAGAAACAGTGCTCCGAACAGAGGACAACGATAGAAATGAAGTACGCAAAAAGAAGCATCTAGAACGGGTTGAAGCAAACCATCCTAAAAAGGAAAAAGTTCCAAGTCAAACAAAGACCAGTGACTTACGCAAATTAGAAAAAAACGAGAAGGTTCAAAAAACCACTTTAAAAAAGAGAAAGTTCCGGCAAGGAGATGAACACATACCAAGTGATTACACAGCAATAACGGCACATAACGAGAAACGATTAGGAACAGATACTGCCTCTCGCAAAACACAAGTCTCTATGTACTCAGATTCTACCCACTTTGTGTACGAGATCCTACAGAATGCAGATGACCACGGTGCTACGGAAGTATGCTTCAAACTCTCTGAAAATGAAATTGTGATTGAACACAATGGAGAATTGTTTACAAAGGAAAACGTTGAGGCAATTACTTATTTTGGTAAAAGTACTAGTCGCGACGATCTCGTAAAAACAGGACGCTTCGGTGTGGGGTTCAAGTCCGTTTTTGCCTTTACAGCAACGCCTATCATCATTTCAGGGGATGAACATTTTCAAATATACGGTCTGTACCGTATCAGAGAATATCCTTATCCAGATGGTTTTTCACGTTCTTGGACTCGTATTGTTCTTCCTTTCAATCACGAATCTGAACAACCGGACTTTGTTGAAAAACTAATGCGGCGAGAAGAAGCGTACACACAAATATCAGAATGTTTGACCACACTCAACATGGATACATTACTGTTCACGCAAAATATTCGGGAAATTCGTTGGGAAATAGATAATCGCTCCGTGCGTTACCGGCGCGAAGATGAAATAGAAAATAATGTACGATTCACCACGATTACAAGCGGTAAACATGCAAATAAATACGTAGTATTCTCGAAAACTCCGAAGTGGGAGAATCAAGAATATAAAGCGGTAGAGATTGCCTTTGCGGTAGATACGTTAGGTCAACTCTCACCAATAGACAACGATTCCCTGTACGTACTCTTTAGAACAGAAGAAAAAACGGGCTTGAAATTCATACTTAATGGGCCTTACCGTACAAACCCGGCCAGGGAAACAATCTCAAAAACTGATGATTTCAATCTCCATCTTATGAAGGTGACATGCGAATTAATGAAAGAATCACTTCCATATCTCAGAGACCGGAATCTTCTAACGGTCGAATTTCTGTCAATTCTCCCAAATCAAGAGGACATACTACCAGATTTCTACACTCCACCCCGTGATACTATAATTAGTGAATTTCGCAATGAAAAACTAACACCGATGAAAGAAGGTGGTCATGCCGCGGCGTCGGGAATCTACCGCGGAGAATCACAATTATCTAGTTTGATTCAGGATGAAGATTTAACAAGGCTTCTCGGGAAAGACAAATCTTCGCCACTATGGGTTGCCGAACCACAAATATCACGGAAGCGAAATGAAAGAGGCCAATTTATTTCAGATATCAATGCTCAACGACAAAATGAGAGAATTAGCAATTTCTTAACTATGTTGAATATCTCCGAATGGGAGACTGAGAACCTTGTAATGGTGCTAGATACCCAGTCTGATATGATAATAGATTGGCTGTGGGAAAAATCGAATGAATGGCACCAAGCGTTATACGTTTTGTTGAGCAGCTTTCTGTCAAGCGTTCCTTCATACCCGCTTTATATTGGACGCGAACGCAAGGACAAGTTATTGCCCCTTAGGATTGTTCGCTGTGATGATGGCAACTATAGAGCCGGAGGTCAGTGCCACTTCTCTAGTGATGATATAGAACATGACGAAAATTTGCTTAACGTTGTCACAGGTGTTGAGGAGGAAAACCAACGCCAGATTCAAAAAGAAGATGGGCACGAAGAAGATTTCCACTATGTTGCCAAAGGCATTTATCCATCCGGACGGAACCAAGATGAGGAAGTCAGAAAGTTTCTTGAAATTATTGGGGTTCGTGAAGTTGATGAAACCGAACGGATTAAGATGATTTTGAAGCAGCGATACATGAGTGAATCATTTAAACCTCACGAGACCGACTTGGACAGATTCATCAAACTCGTAGAGACAGATCCAAGTAAGGCAGAGTTGTTTAAATCTTATTCTATCTTTGAAGTTGACCTAGAACGAGATAATACACGGTGGTTTTACAAACCAAGTAGTGTGTTTGTAGATTCTCCTTATCTTGATACAGGTTTGACAGCATACTACGAAGTCATTGAAGAAGGTTCAAAACATTTCCGAAGGCCTCTCTCACCGAAATATGTAAAATCCGATATAGATCCAAAACAGCTTGGTGAGTTCGCCGAAGCAGTAGGCGCAGAGACAAAACTTCAGATATTCGAGCACGAGATTCCACATGATCATCCTGAATGGGATTGGCTTATGTCCGCTCCGGGTACGTTGTTTACTTACACAGGAACCAATGAAGATTACAGTATCCCTGAATTTGAAGACCTGTTTTATGAACCGTCCATTGATAAGGCAAAGTTGATTTGGCGAACGATGTGTTCCGCTCCTGAGCACTATCTGGAAGCGCGATTTCGCCGGAACCAATCAAATGAGCCTCACGAAGCACATTCTAGTCTTGTACATTGCTTAAAGAAAACAAAATGGGTGCCGCAACAGAAAGATGACGACTCAATTTCCTTTGTACTCCCTCGTAAGGCATCAATTGAATGTCTTCCCAAAGGCTTTCCATACGAACCAACACAAAAGTGGCTCCAAGCAATTGAATTTGGTAAGGCTGCTAGAGAACAAAAAGCGGAACACATTCAGTGGAATCAAAAGGCTAAGGACCTCGGTTTCAATTCCGGTGATGACGCTGAGAAATGGGCAGGCTTTGCCCGTGATTTGAAGGAAAAGGGAATATCTATTGATGATGTGAAGTCGAAATTCAGTTTCCAAAATAGTGAAACTAATCCTGATTTTCCAACAGCACCCGCGAGAAATCAGGAACGTCGAGCAAAACTAATTGCAGAACAACTTAGAAATACTCCCGAAAAAGCAGAGGTCCCGGACGTAAACGTTCAAATCAGGCGAAGGGAAATTGATCGTCATACTGGGCTTAGAGATCTATACACAAATGATCTCGGTGAAATGACATGCCAAATATGTGAAGAGAAGATGCCGTTCAAAAAACGTGACGGTGAGTACTACTTTGAAGCGGTGGAAATTCTCACAAGCCACTATTTTCCCAAGGAGCATGAGGCTCAATTGCTTGCTCTATGTCCCGAGTGTGCAGCAAGGTATAAATACTTCGTAATAGGAGACATATCAGCAATGGAAGCGTTGAAAAAGCAATTGATGAGCTCAAATAATCTGAAAGTTTCTGTCCAACTCGGAGAGCTAGAAACGAGCATCAGATTCGTAGAAACCCACCTACTAGATCTGAAAACGGTTTTACACTGTTATAGCATACAATACCGAAGATTCGACCAATTAAGCAGACGCACCTTATGAGCCAATATTCTCTCTCATCATAGTCCTTATCCTCGCGGAAATGTGCATGATAGTAGTAGAAAGCACAGATATCCCAGGGCGGAAACAGTGACTAAAAAAATATAAGGAATTTATGGCACAAGATTGGAAAGCAATTATTCCCCGCGTAGAGCAGCTGCTCGACAAAGTGGATGGACTCTTGACAGCCAGCACCGCTGCGATCGAAAACCCATCCGAACCGCTCGATGGACATGTCGCTTTTCGATGGCGGAATCAACGTCTGATTCCTGTCAAACACCCTGACCTCATGGAGATTGCTGATCTGATTGGGGTGGATCGGCAGATTGAGGAGTTAGATCGGAATACCCGTCAGTTCTTGCAGGGCTTACCGGCGAATCATGCGCTGCTGTGGGGTGATCGGGGAACGGGTAAATCATCGCTCATCAAGGGGATACTCCATCGGTATGCGTCGGAGGGGTTGCGGCTGGTCGAGGTGAACAAGGAGGGGTTGCTCCATCTCCAAGAGATTGCGGATCTCCTTTGGGACCGCCCGGAACAATATATCCTCTTCTGCGACGACCTCTCCTTCAACGAAGGGGAAGCGGAATATAGGGAGTTGAAAGCGATGTTGGAGGGTGGGATTGCCGCCCGTCCTGAGAATGTGCTGATCTACGCAACATCCAACCGGCGTCACCTGATGCCACGCCAAGTCGGCGAAAACCAGTATCCCCAGACAGACGAAGATGAGTTGTATCCGCGAGAGACGACCGAAGAGAAGGTTTCGCTCAGTGACCGGTTTGGGTTGCGGCTCGCCTTCTATCGGTTCTCTCAACACACCTACCTGCAGATTGTCTCTCACTACGCCCACAAGCGTGGGTTGTCTCTCTCAACGGGGGAGCTCCATCGGAGGGCGTTGGAGTGGGAAGCGTCGTCGAGTGGCAGATCGGGACGGGTGGCACGCCAATTCGTTGATGACCTTGCAGGGCAGTTGGGATTGGAAAGTTCATCGAGATGATTCCCTGATATGCTCAAGCAGAATAAAACATCGTCGCCAGCCTTAGAATGGGATGGCGCAATTAGGAGGACGGGTCATCACATCGGGAGCAGGATGGGTCGTGGACGCTTGGAGAGGATAGTTCCATTTTCATCAATATAGATGATTTCATAGCCTTTCGGGTGTATTCCTAACAGTGTTATCATGCCCTGCTGCAGCATGGTAAGAGGCGCACCATGAAAAAATGCCGATTTCTTGCCTCTTTCAACGTAGACGCGATTCGCACGCCCCGGTAGGTAGGTGCGGCCGTCAGGACCGGTAAATAGCCCACCGAACACTTCCGGGTCGCTTTGCCGCGCGGCCTGTATTTGCTGTTCCTCCCAAATCACCCTATCAATATAAGCGTCCTTGAATGTCTCCCAATCGTCAGTCCGTGGAACTCCTTTGACTCCCCATCGCCATTGCCCATTCTCCTCAAAATGTATCAAAGTCCATCGCACGCTCATAAAAAGAGAGTAGTCGCCGTAATCCCCAAATATGAATCCTCTATCAAGGAGTATCGCAAGCCATTCGGCGCGGGGGTACTTCTGATCCACCTTTCTGTCAAGGTACGGACGGTCGAATTTCTCATCAAACGCTGCCATCAGGGCTTCAACCGTCTGAGGACCGGTATATCTTTCAAGAGGTACTCTCCTAACCGTAACCCTACCCACAGTGGAGAACTCATAGACGACAAAGGCGATGATACCGATAGCTGCCAAAAGGGAAAATGCTAGTACTAGCCTTTTGTGTTTCATCTTTTATCCCCTATACAAAATAAGAACTAATGAGTGGCAATGTTGGAGGATTCAGTTATACATGAGAAGTATGTGGTATTGTCTCAATCAGATGTACGTCTGGTAATCCAGCACGAACTTCTGGATCATTACTCGTCACGATGACCTGATGTTCTTCGGCGAGCCGTTGGATGAAGTCGATCATCGCACCGCGTCGATCTGGATCGAGGTGGAGGGTCGGGTCATCGAAGACGAAGAAACCGAGAGTCCCCAACGCTTCCGAGAGGGCGGCTTTGAAGCAGAGATAGAGCATCATCTTCTCGCTGCCGCTGAGGAGCATCAGGTTACGCTCGACGCCTTCGACATTGAGGGAGGGGAGTAGGTGCTGGCTTTTGAGATCAATTTGAGAGAACCGGGTGAGATCCATCCGTTCCAACCAGCGCTGGATCTCCTTTTCGGCGGGTTGGAGGATAGTTCGTTGGAGGGAAGCGATTGTTTTATCAACGCCATCACAGGCGAGTTCAAAGCTGAGGCGGGTGCGTAGAATCTGGTTCGCTTGGTGTTGGGTCCGATGTAGCTCTTCGAGTTTATGGGCGACAACCGCCTCTTCCCTATTGAGTCCGTCAAGTCGGCGGCGCAGGCTGTCGATTCGGTATTTGAGTTGGCGCCGTTGCTCGGCGATCTGTGCGGGATCGGCTTGGGCATCGGATCCCAGACTTGCTTGCAGAGGTGGCGTCGGCTGCAATGCGCCCAACCGACTGGCAACCCCATCGAAATCACGTTGTAGTTTCGCAAGATGCTTTTCGACTCGTTCAAGCTGTTCAACCTTGCCCTGCATCAGTTGATGCCGCTGCTTGAGTCCACGCAACGCGTTGATGTTCGCGGTCTGTTCGTCGAGTTTTTTTTGCTGCGCTTCAAGTTCTCTCTGGCTTGAAGCTTTCGCCGCTTCTTTCTCGGCAAGTATGCCCTCGATAACCTTTTGCTGTACGGGTTGATGGCAGGTTGGGCAATGCCCGTGGTCGCTGTCGATTAGGTGGCGCAGCGTTTCGCATTCTGTCGTAAGGGTGTGGATCTGGCTGTTCAGGCTGCCAATCCGTTGAACGAGTTCATCACGACCCTGTTCTAATCCGCCCGCGCTGGCGGTCGCTGCCTCAATCTCCTTGATGGAGGTACGCAGATGATCCACATCGGTGAAGCCGCTGAGAACTGATGCCCGTTCTTGAATCAACCCGTCAATCTCCTTTTGGAACCGCTCTTGTACCTGCGTCAATTCGGTGACAAGCGCTGTGTCCCCGCTCTCACTCCCTTTGCCGGTAAGCAGTTCATACTTGCCCTCCAAGTTCTTTAATTCTGCTTCAGCCCGTTCAATTTCTTCACGATGGTTTTTGACGGTCGTTACCCTCATGCTGCGCTGATGATCCTGTATCCGTTTCTCCTCTCGCTTGGCAACCCTGCGCCCTTCGATGAAGCGTTGGCGTACCTCCATCAGTCGATCTATGCCGAGCAGTGCGTGTAGCACATCGCGCCGATCCGAAGGTTGTCGTGCAAGGAACTCAAAAATCTCGCCTTCCCGTAGGAACGTCGCCGCGGCAAGGTGGTGGTAGCTGAAGTGGAATTTTTGCCGTAGATCCTCGTCCGCCGAACGTTTGCCCGTGAAGAGGATGCGCCATTTCTCATTATTTTCTTCTTTCTGGCGGAGTTGGACTTCCCCCTGCGTTGACCGAAACAGTTGATAGCTATGCTCCCCATTGCGGAAATTGAGTCCGGCGGTGCCGCTGGACGCGCCGGATTGTGCCATTGCAGGCAAACCCACTTTGGGGACGATTGGCTTGCCGGTCAGCGCGAAGAAAATGGCATTAACAAGGGTGCTCTTGCCACTGAAGTTGGGACCGAAGATGAGGTTGACTCTATCGCTCAGATCGAAATCCCTGCGGTCAAAACAGCCGAAAGATTTGAGAATAATACGTTCAAGCTGCATACGTTAATCTCCAGAACTGCCATCGATCATATCGTAGAGCATCTGAACGGTGACTTTATCGGGGCCGTGTTCAAGCACAAATCGAAATGCTTGGACAACAGCGGACACCTCGGCTGCTCCGAGGGCTGAGTGATATTTACCCTCAGATTCGATCAGTTTTTCGACTTCCCGCTCATAGATTTCGCCCAACTCATTTTCAAATGTGGAGGACATCTGTTCGATTTGACTCCTTGAGGTTTTCTGTTAGCGTTAGCTTGTCGGTTTGATCCAAGGGGCGGGCGAATACTTCTAAGACTACTTTAATTCTACAGGACTTACGCGCTGCAATAGGGAACAACGGTCGTTGTTCCCTACAGGTGGACTGGAATCCCTACGTATGGCTATTACACATTAATCTGATCCAAGATTTCCGCAATCTGAATAGCGTTCAGTGCGGCACCCTTGCGGAGATTGTCTGCAACGACCCATAAGTTCAATCCGTTTTCAATCGAGTCGTCCTCACGGATCCGTCCGACGTACACATCATCTTGTCCTGCAGCATTGATAGCCAAGGGATAGTCCCGGCTTTTCGGATCATCAATAACAGTAACACCACGGGCTTGAGAAAGGATCCGACGCGCTTCGTCAGCGGTAAGTTTACGGTCTGTTTGAATGTTCACTGATTCAGAATGGGCAAAAAATACCGGCACTCGAACGGTTGTTGCTGAGACGCCAACGGTATCGTCCTCGAGGATCTTATGTGTCTCCTTGACCATCTTCATCTCTTCTTCGCTGTAACCGTTATCGGCGAAGGGCCAATCGAAGGCAACGTTAAACGCCATCTGATGTGGAAATTGATCGCATGTAATTGGACGCCCCTCCAATGCAGCGGTTGTTTGATCAACCAGTTCAATGACAGCAGAGCCGCTTTTACCCGAAACACTTTGGTAGGTCGAAACAACGATACGTTTAATCCCTGCTTCGTCGTAGAGTGGCTTGAGTGCCACCAGCATCTGGATGGTTGAGCAATTCGGATTGGCGATTAAGCCCTGATGCCGCATTGCTGCTTGCATATTTACTTCGGGTATGACTAACGGCGTATCTGCGTCCATCCGAAACGCACTGGTGTTATCAATGACGAGGCACCCCTTTTCGATTGCGGTGGGTATAAACTCACGGCTGACGGATGCGCCCGCCGACGAAAACACCAAATCGACATCATCAAATGAATCGTGCGTCAGTTCCTCAATTACGATGGGCTGATCTTTAAAAGTTAAAATCTCACCGGCAGAACGATGGGAAGCAAGCAACTTTAGTGACGCGACGGAGAAAGCGCGTTCTTCCAGAATCTGCCGCATAGTCGTGCCAACCGCTCCTGTTGCTCCAACGATGGCGACACGGTAGCTCCTATCCATCTTATAGACCTCTTGAAAATTAGATTTTGCAAGTCCTATTGTAGCTAAGCGTTCAATGGGATATTTTACCACACTCGGGGATGTATTCGCAAGCGTAGAAATTTGCGATGCGAATTCCTATAATCTCATAACGACGGAGTATCGACATTTTGATGATACCAATTCGGTAAGCGACGCAAAAAGACGGCTACATAAAGCGAGTCAACCGTAGGGGATGAGCTATCCGTCCCTTATGTTCTAAACCACCGAGAGTGTCGATTTTGGAAAATCGACCTACAACAGGGCAACCACGAGTTTCTTAATCCCGATTGATCGGGGGTTTACTCCTACAAGAAGTCTACCGGGCAGGTTTTAGAATTACTTAGACACTTTCAATTAAAGGCAACCCCCTAAATCCCCCTTGTCAGGGGGACTTGATGCGCGTCTCTCTAATGGGCTATAGATGATTCTTATCTTGAAATTGTGGATTGACGATTCCGGCAAGATGTAGTAGACTAAGAATGATATTGGTTGCATCGAAAATGGATACAGTTGGGAAGGAGACCGCTGCAGGCTATGGAAAACATCGAAAATAGATTGGACAGGTTAGAGCAGGACGGCTTCATACTGATAGAGGGCGCATTATCCCCGGAGGAGACGGAACATATTCGGCAGCGCATTAACCATGCCCGCGAGATGGGCTGGGAGGAAGGGCTGAACGCGGTAGGAAATATGTGGTTTGACACGCTGTTAGACCGCGAGCCGGAAACGTATGCGCCGTTAGTGGGCCATCCAAGTATCCGCCCTTACCTTGAAGGGATGATGGGGAAACAGTGCCAACTTCGGAGCTTGCGCGCACATATCAATCCGGGACCGTACCTTCAAGAGTGGCACCTGGATTTCTATGGCTACTGGCAGGAGAAACGAGAGGCGGAAAAGCATCGCTTTGCTGTGTCTCCGATTGGGCTGAACGCAACCTACTATTTTCAGGACAATGACCCCGGTTCGGGACACCTGAAGTATGTCAAGGGCGGACATCTTGTCGAGCCACCTCACCTATATCCCTTGGACCGTCCCAAGTTTGAGGCGTGGTGTGAGACACAAGAGCACGTTATCCTCTACCCAAAAGCGGGTGATTGCGTGGTGTTCATCAACCATATTCCCCACCAAGGCGCGAAAGAACGGGATGATATGGAACGGAGCAACGTGGTCTGCCATTATCAGGTAACACCGATGTATGACGGGATTTGGCATGTCTCACGTCCGCGCGGATATGCGGGAACATTCCCATTCGCCAATTAAGTCCGCGATTCTCTTTTCGATAAACCCTATCTGCACGTAAGAACCTGAATAGCGGAAAGCGAAGCACTGAAAGTTCAAACCATTTCTATCCTCCTTCCTTTCCTTCCACCCTCCATTCACTTCTGATACTAACATGCTTACTAAGGAAATGGTTGTTAATCTCCCGTCGCTGCCGGGCGTCTATTTTTTTCTGAGCAGGTCTGGAGAAATTCTCTACATCGGCAAGGCAAAATCTCTTAAGAAACGGGTTCGGTCATATCTATACAATTCCAAGCAAAATCGTTGGGGTAAAATCAAACGGTTGGTACAACACGCCACCCAGGTTGAGTATCAAGTTTGTGCTTCGGAATTAGAGGCGTTATTGCTCGAATCCCGCCTGATTAAACATCACCAGCCTCCATATAATACCAGTCAGAAATCTGTCAAGCGATCTCCGTTCATTAAGATCTCTACCAACGAGGATTTTCCCAAGGTAACAATCGTTTTTAAGGAGGAAGCTGATAAAGCACGATATTTTGGACCGTACTCAAGCCTGAGATGGACAAGGGAGGTTATCGAGGTCTTACATCGGATTTTTCCGATTCGGACCTGCGACGGAACAATCACCCCATTGCCAGATTTTAAGCCGTGCTTCAGTTACCACCTAAAGCGTTGTCAAGCCCCTTGCGCGGCGAAGGTCAGCCGTAAAGCCTATCGTGCGATGATTAGAGATGTGATTCGGATACTGGAAGGGAAATACAAAGCCGTCATTAAGAAACTGACTATAGAACGAAACCGAGAGGCGATCGCTCTACGCTTCGAGCGTGCGGCAGCGTTGCAGAAACGGATTGAGCAGATCGAGCGGGTGTTTGTCTACCTTGACGTACATCGTCGGTGACATGAAAGTTCGGTTTGTTGGGAGAGATAGGATTGCGGGGGAGGGGTTTTGTAGGGTTTAGCAAGGGGAGTCACCTGGAATATCAGAGAGCTGAGATTTTTTCGAATCAGCCGATGCAGCGAGCGAAACCTTGCGAAGGCTGAGTGCCCTCACAAGGTTTACCTGTCTATAAAACCAAAGTTTGTGAATCCAGAGATCGTTTTATAACTCTCCAGTTCGCAGTTTCTGAATATAGTTCTCGTTAATATTGTTTGATGGATGACGGAGGGTGCGGTGAGGTTCTGGGAAGTCCTTGAGCAGTTTCTGGTATTCCTCTATCGCCTCGTCCGTCCTGTCGGCTGTCTCGTAGATATTGCCAATCCAATATTGCGCCTGCCTTCGCGTATCGTAATCATAGGTCGGATTATCAGCGACCTTGCGATATGCATTAATTGCCCCGTCAGTATCGTCTTTCGCATAATAGATCTGTCCAACATAGAACTGCATATTGGAGGTATTCGCATTGTGCGGATATTTCTCTATTGCCCCTTCCAGTTGGATAATTGCTTCGTCATATTTTTTCAACTTTTCATACGCCCAACCGATGTTAAAGTGTGCATCCTGCGCCATTGTGGTATCGGGGTACTTGTCAATCACCTGTTGATAACTGTCAATCGCCTCATCATATTTGGTTTCTGCGAAATAGGTTTGACCGATACCAAACTGTGCAAGTGGGGCAAGTTGCTCATGTCCCGAATCAACGACATTCTGAAATTCGACCCGCGCCTCCTCATAGGCTTGCCTCTCGGTAAAGATCACCCCTGTGTAATACACAATACTGTGGATGAGTTCATTTCCTATGAAGTCTTCACGTAAGGCACCTAACGCCTCAAGGGCGGCTGTCCACTTCTCTTTCCCATAGAGACACATCGCCCTGTTGAAACGCGATTCGTCGGCAAGCACACTGCCTGGATAATCTACAATGAGCCGATCGAACATAGCCGATGCCCGGTCATAGTCGACATCTGCACTTTCAACGCTGTCTGTTTTTTTGGTTTCTTCTGCCCTTCGATAGTAAGCGATGGCGATAGTGTACAGCGAATCATCCGTCCATTCGCTATCAGGGTAGGTATTAACAAGTCGTCGAAATAGGGCGAAGGCTTCCTCGTCCGTTCGTCCCAGCCGAGACGCCAACTGATAGATCGCATCATCTGCCCAACGACTGTCGGGGTATTTCTCGAATATATGTCGGTATAAAGCCCTGACCCTGCTTACACGCTTCTGATCTTCATCCTCAAGAGTTACGGGAGGAGTATCTGCCTTCTGAGCTTTTTCCCACGCAGCGTCCGCGTTTGTGTAGTAGGCGGCGAGGTTGTTTGTTGAATTTGATGCCCTACCAACAAAAAAGCCGATGACTAAGGCTGCGACAACAATAATCTCTACAATAATGAATCTTTTCATTTTTCAAACTCCTGTTGGTGTGTTTTACTCCTGTTGATATATTTATGTTACAAAAGCGCAAAGGCATTTTATCATCTTTGCTTGAAGGTGTCAAGCACCGATTGACATTGATTGCTCAAGTTCGCGGAATTGGGCGCTTTTGCAGCATCGAACGGAACAGACTGTTCAAACGATTGATTGTTCCCGTTAGGCTATCAACGACCGGAAAATTAAATTGATGTGCCGCTTAGAATTGTGATAGGATGCTTGAAAATTTACACACAGGAGAAAATGATTTGTTCCAATTCTTGTGGCAGCGGCTGTTAGCTTAGGGATGCAGAGTCCAGTCAGAGCAAACAAGTTTGCACTTGATTTTTTGGAGTTAATGATGCTAAAGTTTTGGCTAATGGTAGCAGAGAAATCTCTTAAGAATTCATAACCTTTGACAGATCGACTAACAATTTCGGAGGATAAAATATGCAATCACCACATGGGATTAAATTTTCAGGATTTCGCCCCTCTGCGATGGGTAGAAATGGCATGGTAACATCGGGACATATGCTGGCATCACAGGCTGGGATTCAAGCAATTTCGGCGGGCGGGAATGCCGTTGACGCTGCAGTCGCCACAGCAGCGGCGTTGGGTGTGGTCGAACCGGCTGGATCTGGTGTTGGTGGGGATGGATTTATCCTGATCTACTGGGCAGAAACAGGCACGGTGACAGGTGTGAACGCAACAGGTCCAGCGCCTTACGCAGCGACCCGCGAACTGTATCTAAAAGATGGCGGGATTCCGATGAAGGGCATCCGCAGCGTCTCGGTGCCGGGGATTGCTGATGGCTGGCTTAAAGCGCACGAGCGCTATGGCGCCCTTAAGTTAGAGCAGGCATTTGAACCAGCAATCTCGCTGTGTGAAAACGGCTTTCCAATCAGCCATAATCTTGCTGGGGGACTCAAATCGGAAAACCCGCGTTTCGCCGCAGATCCATACACACGCCCAATATTTACGAATGATGGCGATCCGCCTAAACCGGGAGAGATTATTTATAACAAGGCACTTGCTGGAACTTTGCGAAAAATCGCGGCAGAAGGGCGCGGCACCCTCTATGAAGGTGAAATTGCTCGGGCAATTGTGGCATTTAGTGAGCAGTATGATGGCTTGCTGACTGAAAAGGATTTGGCAGATTACCATGCCCGTTGGAGTGAGCCGATCCACACGAATTATCGGGGATATGAGGTGTATGAGATGCCGCCCAATTCGAGTGGACACATTTTATTGCAGGAGTTGAACATCGTCGAGCAGTTCGATCTGAAGTCGATGGGCTGCAACACGGCTGAAAGTGTTCACCTGATGGTCGAAGCGAAGAAGCTCTCGTTTGCGGATCGGGAAAAATATATGGCAGACCCGGATTGGGTCGATGTTCCCATCAAAGGCATGTTATCGAAAGAATATGCGAAAAAGCAGGCGGAACGCATCGATCCCGACCGAGCGGCGACAGATGTTCCCGCCGGAGGTCCCGAACAGTTTGAGGATACCACCTGCTTTTGCACAGCGGATGGTGCGGGCAATGCGGTATGCGTGTTGCAAAGTATCCAGTCAGGATTTGGCTCAAGTCTGGTCGCAGGAGATACCGGTATCTTGCTCAATAACCGGATGACATATTGGCATCTTGAGGAGGATCACCCGAACTGTCTCATGCCCGGAAAGCGTGTGCGGCACACCATGAACCCTGTGATTGTGACAAAGGAAGGCAAAGCCTTCTTGATTTGTGGAACGCCAGGAGCAGATACGCAGGTCCAAACCAACCTTCAGTTGGTTACGCACGTTGTCGATTTTGGAATGACCCCGCAGGAAGCGGTCGAAGCACCACGTTGGCGCAATCTCCAGAATCCGATGGAATCGACCATACCGCACACCTGTGAGGACGCGCTTCAGTTGGAAGGACGATTCTCGGAAGCGGTCCGTAGCGAACTCGCCCAACGAGGGCATGACCTCCGGATTTTGGGGGATTGGGACGGTCCCGGCAGTGCACAGGCTATTCGGATTGACTCGGATTCGGGTGCACTTATCGGTGGTTCAGATCCGCGACGGGATGGTTATGCGGTCGGTTGGTAGAACGCACCATGCCTGGGATGCAAAAGCTGTTTAGAAAGAAACAGAAAAAACGGAGTCAGAAGATGAAGATTTTTGTGCCAGGTCGGATCTGTCTTTTTGGTGAACATACCGATTGGGCGGGCGGTTACCGTAGCACCAACGCGGGCTTAGAAAAGGGTTACGCGATCATCGCTAGCACCAATCAGGGGCTTCACGCTGAGGTCAATCCGCACCCGACTAAACTGATAATGCGGACAATCCTAAATGATGGTACACGTATGGACCCGTTTGAAGTGCCCATGGAAAGCGGTGCACTTCTCGACGAAGCACGAACGGGCGGCTTTTTTAGTTACGCTGCCGGGGTCGCCTACCAGATTCTGACACACTATCAGGTGCAAGGGCTTGAAATTAATAATTATCTGACAGATCTTCCTTCAAAGAAAGGGCTTTCCTCCAGCGCTGCAACCTGTGTCCTTGTCGCTCGCGCATTCAATCGGATTTATGACCTGAAGATGACGGTCCGCGGTGAAATGGAATACGCTTATATCGGCGAGATTACCACCCCTTCTCGCTGTGGTCGGATGGATCAGGGCTGCGCTTACGGCGATCACCCCATTATGATGACCTTTGACGGCGATCGAATTGATGTTGAAGAGATTAACGTGTCAAAAGATTTGCACTTCATCATCGTGGATCTGGAAGCGGGCAAGGATACAAGGAAAATACTGAATGATCTACACCACTGTTATCCTTTTGCTGAAGACGAAATACAAAAGGGTGTCCAAAGATACCTCGGTCCAATCAGCGCAGGGATAACACACGAAGCCTACGAAGCGTTACATCGAGGTGATGCAGTAAGTATCGGGGAACTGATGAAAAAGGCTCAGTCGGAATTCGACAAGCACGTTCAACCTGCCTGTCCGTCACAGCTTACGGCACCTGTATTGCGTAAAGTTCTCAACTACGGTCCGATTCAGCCGTACATACTGGGCGGAAAAGGTGTGGGCTCTCAAGGAGATGGAACCGCACAATTTATCGTTAAGGATCAAGAGAGTCAAGAGAAAGCCATCGAAATCATCGAACGGGACCTGAAGATGTCTTGTTTGAAATTAGTTATTCAGGCAGGACAGCGTGTGCGAAAAGCAGTGATTCCTGCTGCGGGTTTTGGGACCCGTCTATTTCCGGCATCAAAGGCGATAAAGAAGGAGCTTTTCCCCATCATTGACAAATCCGGCAAACCGAAACCGGTCATCATGGCAATTGTCGAAGAAGCGATTAATGCTGGTATCGAGGAGGTTTGTCTTGTTGTGCAGAGTAGAGATCGCGAACTCTTTGAAGGGTTCTTCAAGACCCTCCCGCTGATTGAGAATTTCAATAAGCTGCCACAGGAAGATCAGGAGTATTCCCACTATTTGATGGACTTGGGACAACGCATCTCGTTTGTGACGCAAGATGTTCAGGATGGATTTGGACACGCTGTTTTTTGTACACGGGAATGGGTGGGTGACGAACCGTTTTTGCTGATGTTAGGGGATCATCTCTATGCATCCGACAGTGAGGTTTCATGTGCACGTCAGATTTTAGATGTCTATGATCGGGTGGAACACAGCGTGGTGGGATTGAAGACGACCCCCTCGGATCAGATCCATAACTTTGGCTGCGTGACCGGCGCGTGGCAGGAGTCGGACACAATTCTTTCAATAACAGAATTTTACGAAAAACCTGATGTGGAATATGCGCGGCAGCACCTGCAGGTGGAAGGGATGAAGGAAGATGAATTCCTAACAGTGTTCGGTATGTATGTATTGGTGCCGGAGATCTTCGACTACCTTGAAGAAAACATCAGTCATAGCCTTCGGGAGCGCGGCGAGTTTCAGTTGACCTCTTGCCTGGACAAGTTGCGGAAAGAGGATAATTTTTCTGGCTACCTTGTCAAGGGCAGATGTTTTGATATCGGCATGCCAGAGGCGTATCGGCAGGCGATAATTGATTATCGTAACGTTTGATTCGGACAGCGTATCCTGCACCGCTTCGCAGAAAGGAAAGATAGATGTTCGCACTTGAATCAATCAATGATGGATTGGGTTTAACTTGGGATGGGCAGACTTTGCTGAACTACCACTTCCAAACGGGTGGACAGCGAACCTACTGGCAGCCGCTTCGATTGCCGGACTCACCGCCGCTGACGATGAATCAACCTGAAGACCATGTCCACCATCAGGGGATGTGGGTGGCGTGGAAGAAGGTTAATGGCGTGAACTTTTGGGAACAACCGAAGCCGGGCGAAGCCCCCACAGGGTTCGGAAGGATTGTCCATCAACGGAATGTGGAGCAGTTGACTGATGTAAATAAAGCGCAATTCACAGTTGAGAATGCGTGGGTTGATTGGCAGGATGTGACGCATCTCAGGGAGATCCGTCGGACGATTGTGTTTTCGCCGGAGCCAGATCATTTAGCCATTGATGTGCGTCTCCAATTCCAGGCGCCCGGACGGGCGGTGACGTTAGATCTCAACCGCGGAGAACCGGGAAGGGGCGGGCTTTTCTACAGCGGCTTGACAATTCGGTTTGACAACGCGCTCACGCCGGGACAACTGTTAGATGGGAACGGACGCACGGCGCCGATGGATATCTTTGGGCAACAGAGCCGGTGGTGCGGTTTCGCTGGAACCCATGCGGAAGATGGTGGTGTTTACGGGGCAACAATTATTGATCATCTCTCCAACCCGCGGCATCCAACGACGTGGTGGGTGCGAAACCGTGAGAATTATGGGATACTCCATCCGTCCCCGGCTTATTATGAGCCGTTTGAACTCGGACAAGATGAGCGACTTGAGTTCCGGTATCGAGTCGTTCTTCACAAGGGCTATGTCAATCCGGATCTAATTGAGCGACAGGTTCAAGAATTTTGAGGCTCGCTCATATTGAGAAGTTGTGTAACAGAGACCGATTTATGGTAGATTTTAGAATTACTTAGACACTTCCGATGTATAGCCAACCCCCTAAATCCCCCTTATCAGGGGGACTTTGGAAATCATAGTTTTCACGTATCACGTTTAACGCATTACGAGGAGGTTCACATGAAAATTGGTGTTTTTTCAGACAGCCACGACAATGTTCCAATGGTCAAGAAGGCGGTCGAACTGTTCAACAGTGAAGGTGTTGAATTGGTGATACATGCCGGCGATTTCATTGCACCGTTCGTGGTGGCAGCGATGGCGGATCTGAAGTGTCGCACCGTCGGCGTCTTCGGTAACAACGATGGGGAGCGTATCGGTCTTTCTGCAAGGTTTGAGGAAGTTGGAGAGGTCCACCCCAACCTCGCGAGTGTGGAGGTAGGCGGGCGTAAGATTGCGGCAATGCACTATCCGGAACTTGCCGAGCCGATAGCGAAAAGCGGTGAATACGATATTGTCATCTATGGGCATACCCATGAGATAGATGTTCGTAACGAAGGAACGCTCATCGTGAACCCCGGCGAGACAGGCGGTTGGACGACCGGCAGATCTACGGTTGCCGTTGTAGATTTGGATTCGTTGGAGGTTGAGGTTCGGGATTTGTAAAAGTGAATTATCCAACAGAGGTATAGTCATCAAGCAACAATAGCCGTATAATAGGGGCATTTATAGTAGATTTTAGAATTAATGAGACACTCCAAATCCCGATTTATCGAGTCCCGTTCCGAGGATCCCGATATATCGGGAGATGCTCCCCGATTGCATCGGGGCAAGCTGAGTCGGCACCGGTGCGGTTAGGAAACCGCACCTATTGTTTTCCCATTTGGTAGGCACTGTTGGAAACTGTGCCGATGCGGTGCGGTTGGAAACCGCACCTACCGGAGAAGGAGCAAATCATGTCGCAGCAAGATCCGTGGATACCTATTGAACCGGATTGGGAAACGATTTTGGAAAAATATCCCAATCCAATCCAAGCGCTCGCGGAGATGCGGACCCCGGCACCGGTCATCCGTCAGGCTTACAACCCCGCACACTGCGAAGGACTCACCCAACGGTTTATCGAAAAAGATCTGATGTATGATCAGGACACGCATTACAACAATCCGTCAATTGTTCCAAGAGAGCGGATAGACATCGGCACCAGTCTGGGCAATCGAGGCAACTCGCCGGAGGACTTCTTTTCGCACGCCGAAGAGACCCATACCCTCTTTGAGACGTTGTTTGACGGATACGATAATCCGGTTTCGACCCTCTATGAAAACCTCGCCCGTTTAGCGCCCGGCAAGCGTGTTGTGACCGCTTATGAGCCTGACGGTCGGCGGTACGGGCCGGCGATTTTTCGCATCCACTATGGCGGTATTTCCTACAGTCCCCACTTCGATTCGGTCAGATGGCGGGAGAATCGTGTTAATTATGAGGTTTATCGCTTTGAACACCAATTGGCTGGGATCCTCTGCTTTCAGAATTCCGAAATTGAGGGTGAAACGGCGCAGTCCATTCTCCATCGCTGCTTGTGGCAGCCAGAAATCGCTCACCATATCACAGATAACACCTTCCATCAGTATGCAGCAGAAAACAACATCGAAAACGTTCAGGTCGATTTAGAGGTGGGAGATCTCTATTTTTTCAATACCCGCTGTATCCATGAAGTCCCCGGTATCAAGGGCAAATCGCCACGCACTGTTCTGGCTATCTTTATCGGGTATTCACCAGATGATGATGAGGTTTTTGTCTGGGCGTGAGCACCCATAGGTTCATTAGTTCATTGGTTGATTGTGTCAACGATAGTGGTGTAGGTTAGCAAATGTAGAGAACACAGATCCACATTCCCTACTGCACATAGGAAAACAGATGATTTGGTCTTTTATTATAGAACACGGAGGGAAGTAATGGTCAGGATTGGAATTGTCGGCATCGGTTTCATGGGAATGATTCACTACTACGGGGCGAAGCAGGTCTCCGGCGGGGAGGTGGTCGCTATCTGTACGCGCGATCAGAAAAAGTTAGATGGCGATTGGACGGGTATTCAGGGGAACTTCGGGCCGCGCGGCGGGAACGAAGATCTCTCACATCTTCGGAAGTATAACCAGATTGAGGAACTTCTTGCAGATCCCGATATCGATATGGTGAACATCTGTCTCCCGACGTTTATGCATCAGTCGGTCAGTATCGCTGCGCTCAAAGCGGGGAAGCATGTTCTGGTCGAGAAACCGATTGAGATTCGGCTTGAGGCTGCAAACGAGGTGGTGCAGGTCGGTGTGGAGAGTGGGAAGCATTTCATGGTGGCGCATGTACTGCCGTTTTTTGCAGAATTCGCTTACGCTAAGCAGGTGGTTGAAAGCGGGGAATATGGGCGGCTACTCGGTGGGCATTTCAAGCGGGTGATCTCTCAACCGACATGGACGCGCGATTTCGCGGATATAGAGAAGAGCGGAGGACCGGGAATTGACCTGCATATTCACGATACGCATTTTATTCAGCTGCTCTGTGGTGTCCCCGATGCGGTGTTCTCACAGGGCAAACTCGCTGCCGGTAATTTTGTCGAATACCTCACGACGCAGTATATCTATAACGATAAGGATCTTTCAATTAGTTGTTCGTCGGGGGCTGTATCTCAGCAGGGGCGGGCATTTTCGCACGGCTTCGAGCTTTATCTGGAAAAAGCGACGCTGCTATATGATTTTGCAACGCTTGGCGGTGAGCCTGTCACCTCAACCCCGTTGACGCTGTTGACCGATGATGGGGAGGTTCACGAAGTCGATTTGGGTGAGGTGGATCCCGTTGATGCATTTACGGGTGAGATTCAGCACGCGGTCGATGCCATCAATAGCGG
Organism: Candidatus Poribacteria bacterium; assembly: GCA_965204355.1. Lineage (GTDB taxonomy): Bacteria > Poribacteria > WGA-4E > WGA-4E > PCPOR2b > PCPOR2b. The sequence goes on along the minus strand of OZ241983.1, from coordinate 2,366,602 downwards.
GAGTGAACCAACCGCCCTATCAGGCGTTGGAGCGAGGGATGCGCTGCTGCTTTGTTATAAGGAAGCGGAATCGGTCAGGACGGGCGAAATTGTGCCGGTCAATTGAAATTTATAAACATGTGTCACGCTAGCACATGTCGGCCCGCTGGGGCTTTAGGGCATTTGCGGGTCGCGTTTTCTATAAACATGCCGCCCCGCTGGGGCTAAATGCTCTCGCCACATAGCTCCACCGGAGCACAGGGATTTGGACGTGTTGCCTATCTATAGACATGTCGCTCCTCCGGAGCGAGAAGCAAAATCCAATCCTCGCCCGTTGGGTTAGGACACCCAATCCCTACAGGTTGGTGCACAACTTATAAATAGGCATCGAGCTATGCACATGTCGCCCCGCTGGGGCTATAAGTCGGGCAAGATGCCCGCCCTACGGGTAAGGGTAGGCTGTCAAATGTCAACACGCCTTAGCAGAGTGCTTCACCTGTATCCCCATCAAAAATGTGAAGCCGTTCAGGTACACAGGTCATCCACAGCGTCTCCCCAATGCGAACGTCAAACGTCATACCAACTCTGGCTTTCAAGATGATATCGTCACCCGCCTCATCTCTGCCCGGAGTCACATCCACAATTGTTTCCGCACCGAGAGGTTCAAAGCTATAGACTTCTACGGGGATATTTTCTGGGGAGTGGTCAGTGCTGACAACCAGATCCTCCGGGTGCACACCGAGTACCAGATTCCGATCTCCCCCGGACGCGATTAAGGTCTGGGCAATCCTTTTGTCCTTGACCGGCAGCCGATGCCCTCCAATTAGATCCAGATAGACCATCTCCCCAACAGCCGCAAGTTGACAGGGAATCAGGTTCATGCTTGGATTGCCGATGAAACTGGCGACGAACAGATTTGCCGGATGGTCGTATATCTCCGTCGGTGTCCCAACCTGTTGAACCCGTCCTGCTTCCAGTACAGCGACACGATCCGCCATGGACATTGCCTCAATCTGATCATGGGTGACGTATAGGGTTGTGGTTTTGAGTTGACGCTGCCGCCACTTAATCTCTGCCCGCATCTCCGTGCGGAGTTTAGCGTCCAGATTAGAGATCGGTTCGTCCATCAGGAAGATTTGAGGGCGCCGCACCATTGCTCTACCGAGCCCAACCCGCTGCGTTTCGCCGCCGCTGAGTTGATTCGGTTTGCGTTGTAGTAGATGCTCGATGTGCAGCATTGACGCAATCTCCGTGACACGCAGATGGATTTCGTCCTCCGACAGACCACGCGGATGTAGCGGAAACGCCATATTTTCGTAGACAGTTAGGTGGGGGTACAGGATATGCGCCTGAAACACGAAGGCGACATCCCGCTCGGCGGGTGTGAGGTGGTTAATCTGTTGATTATCGAGGTAGATTGCGCCGTTTTCGGGTAGGTCTAATCCGGCGATACAGCGGAGGGTGGTGGTTTTGCCTGCCCCAGTCTGACCAAGCAGGACAAAGAATTCTTGATCGTGGATTTCAAGATTGATCCCATCAAGCGCGATGATGTCATCGAAACGCTTGGTGAGATTTTCAAGTGTAACGGTTGGCATAGGTACTGACATGCTTTCACACGCTAAAGCGAGGGGTTTCACAGTTTAAACCCCTCGTTATAGCATATGAAACTCTTCTATCAACGGGATCAGCCAAAATATCCAGTCATTGTCTATCAACTCTTGGCTTATTGAGCCAAGTATGCTGTTAAGCATTAACTGGTGTATGGCTTTTCAACCCTTAGGGTCAAGGTTGGAATTACTGACCGTCGTCCATGTCCATGTCGTCGTCCATATCCATGTCCATGTCGTCGTCCATATCCATATCCATGTCGTCGTCCATATCCATGTCCATGTCGTCGTCCATATCCATGTCCATGTCGTCGTCCATATCCATGTCCATGTCGTCGTCCATATCCATATCCATGTCGCTGTCCATGTCACCGTCCATATCCATGTCGCTGTCCATGTCGCTGTCCATGTCACCGTCCATGTCCATGTCCATGTCGCTGTCCATGTCACCGTCCATGTCCATATCCATATCACCGTCCATGTCGTCGTCGTCCATCATACCGCCCATCATATCCATCATGGCGGAGTCGCTACAACCCATAACGGCAACACAACCGACTAAAAGGACGATTAGAGCCATCTGAAATTTTAACATTGTTAATACTCCTTATTTTAATGTGTGTTTCGCAGCAAACTTTGGAAACCTGTAAGCTACGTCAAACAGTAATGACAAAGTGTTAATCTATTGACAGATAGTTGCAATAAATTGGGCAACCAGCAAAAGATAGACACTTGTCAGATTCATATTCTACATAACTTCACTATGAATATAACATACTTCGTATTAATTTTCAACGATTTTTTTGATCAGCAAAATGATATTTCGCTGTCTCAAATTGCGAAGGTTCATGTAAAAAGAAAGTGCAAGTCCCGATTCATCAAGGATTTCGCTAGGCGGAACACGAAGAAAAACCGAGTTTTGAAAAAAAAACTCGGTTTCTGTTGCACGATTTCTTAACATGAGAGATTGCGAAAACGTTGTGATCAACGCTCTTAGGTGTATCAAGAGATGCTAGGGACCACTGACCGATGAATGTGTCCCGAAGGGCTTTTCAGCTCTTCAGGTTCAGGGTTAACCTTACTGTTCCTCGCCAGCCATGTCCTCCGTGTGATCATCCACGTGATCCGTGTGATCATCCACATGATCCGTGTCATCGTCCACGTGATCCGTGTCATCATCCACGTGATCCGTGTCATCATCCACGTGATCCGTGTCATCATCCACGTGATCCGTGTGATCATGCGTGTGATCAGCCATATCATCGAAGTCGGTGAATACACTGTCCATGTCAGCTCCGACATGACAGCCATGACAACCAGCTTGACTTCCACCCTTGTTGTATAGCCACCCGTCCTCTGTGGCATACATCGGATCGTCCGTTTTCTCCATTCTCTCAACTACCTCAACAGAGGTGTTAGTGGCATCCATAATTTCCTTGATAACTATAGTGCCTACGGGAAAAGCGGTCATGCTTTCATCTTCCAACGCCATAGCCCCAACGTCGTTGATGTAAACGACACGGTCACCCCCAGGGTGTGCAGGAGAAATGGCACCATAGGTAACACTCATCCACGAGGTGTACCCTGTCATTGTGCCCTCGTCGGTCATCATGCCCTCATCAGGCATTGTGCCATCGACAGGCTCGGTCGTCTGGCTGTCCATCGAGAAATCGACGAAGACACTGTCCACCGGGGCCGCAGCGTGGCAGCCATGACATCCTACGGCTGCATCTTCGAGTCCATCCCCCCTGACTTGCATGTAGTCAGCGTTTTCATCAGGGCGGGCATATTTCTTGTATGTCCATCCGTTATGGCGCGAATCGTCCGTCTTCTTCATTGTCGCGACTTTCTGGATGAACGTGTTTGCGTCGTCCATGATTTCCTTGACAATTATAGTCCCGGCGGGGTAAGCGGTCATATTTTCATCTTCCAACGCCATAGTCCCAACGTCGTTGATGTAGACGGTACGGGCTCCCTCGCCGTGTACTCCACCGGTGCCCACAGGTTCGGGATAGGTAACATTCGTCTGCCACGAGGTGTACATTGAGATGTACGTTGGCAGGCCCATCATATTCATGATACTGTCAGGGGTTGTATCCTCCTCTGGTGGTGCCGATATTAATATTTCCGCTAGCTGGTCACAAGAGATGAAAGCAACACAAGCGATTAAAAGGGCGATTAATCCCATCTGAAATTTCAACATTGTTAAGCCTCCTTATCTTAATCCAAGTTGCTAGATAGCCTGTCGGTCGAGTTTCTATACTCGACACCTATTGGAAATAACCAAATTTACGATACACATGTTGTTCCGCCCCGATCCCGATTTCATCGAGGAGGCCCAGAACGGCATAAGATCGGTTCCGTTCCGACCCCGTTTCAACCTGTCGGGGAGGACCCTGATAAGTTGGAGGAATCCCGATGTATCGGGAGATTCAGAGCAACTGGGGTTTTGTAGGTCGGGCAAGTTCAGCGTCAGCGAAATACCGATTTATCGGGAAGCCTAACCTACAGGTGTAGGGGGTTGACTTGTATCACGTGGTACAGCTAGCAACCTAGGATCAGTTGATTAAAAATATACCATATTGCGTGTTAATCTTCAACGGTTTTTTGTAAGCAGACTAACATTTCAGTATATTCGGGAACCGTTGTAATTATCAAGTGCTCGGTTAAAGAGGGAGATGACGATCCTAAATCGCATTAAGGCATGTTAGATAGGTCCAACTCATCAAGATTGGTTCATGTTAAGAAAGTCCCGATTCTCGGGATCCCGAGAATCGGGGCGTGTAACAGCAACCGAATCTTCGTAGGGGTTGGGTCCCCCAACCCTTACGGACTGCGGGCGGGGAGACCCCGCCCCTACGTTTCGATTCGCGTTTTGCACTTTCTTTTTACATGAGCCTCAAAATTTAACAGAATTTAACAAAATCTAACACTTTTTGCGAAATTTTGGAAACTCGCCTCTGAATCGGAAAACGTAAATGAATTAGCAGACGCACGAACATCTTTTTATTTTTTTACCGCGCCAAATGTGACGCCGCGCAACAGGTGGCCTCGCATCAGGAAGGTAAAAATCGCAACGGGTAGGAGGAAGACGAAGGTTGCAGCGGCGATTTTTCCCCAATCGACACCGCTGGATCCGATTGCACTCGTGATTGAGGGTGGGGCGGTCACCGCCCTGCCACCTACTTCGGTCAACACTAAAGCAAAGGCAAATTCGTTCCACGCGGTGATTAGACAGAAAACGGATGTCGCGGCGATCCCTGTCACCGATTGGGGAAGGACAACTTTGACGAAGGTTTGGAAGCGGGTATACCCATCAACGAGGGCGGCGTCTTCGTACTCTTTCGGGATCTCGTCGATGAAGCCTTTCATCAACCAGACTGCGAAGGAGACGTTGAAGGTGGTGTAGAGTAGGATGAGTCCGAGGTGGGTGTCACGCAGTCCGAGTGCGCTGTACATCAGGTAGATTGGGATGACAACGACAACAGGGGGCAGCATCCGTGTGCTGAGGATGAAGAAGAGGAGATCCTCTTTGCCTGCGACCTTGAAGCGCGAAAACGCATAGGCAGACAGTGTCCCAAATCCGACCGCGAGCAGGGTGCTGCCGAATCCGATGATGATGCTGTTCAGCAGTTGGTGGAAATATTTCGATCCTCCGTGTGCGAATAGTGTACAGATAGCAACAATTGCTAATATAGCTGCACCGACGAGGGACAGGCGGACCCGTCTCGCTTCGGTTGACCTTTGAGGAGAAATGAGTAGGAAGACGACGATCGTATAGATCGCTAACATCAGGAAATTATAGTTGACCGTAGTGGCAAGGGCGTAAAGACAGGTTAGAATCAGCAAACCGTTCCACAGAAATGCAAAACGACGTGCAACCGCTATATTTCGGACGGGCAAGAAGGAGGCGAGCAGACCAATCAACGCTTCTGTAATGAAGATGTATGTGAGTCCCGGTACTTCATCGGGCATCAACTTCTGGTAGTGCTCAAAGGTGACTCGAAACAGGAATTGGGGGACCTGTGCAATAATATCAGCTGGTGATTTCAGGGAGGTTGCGACAATCCAGTAGATCGGGGTGAGGTAAATTAATACTGCCACCACAATTACAGCGAGTGCCACGTAATGTCCAAATCTACTACGTTCTATCTGTGCCATCTTACGCCTCGCCACGCACCTTATTCAGATGTTTCACGTAAATGTTGCTCAATGCAACGATGATAATTAGGAGTATGTAAGCCATCGCACATGCCTTGCCGGTGTTATAGTTCCGAAACGCCAGCTTGTACAGATTCATCGAAACGGTTTCCGTTGCGATGCCCGGTCCGCCCTCGCGGGTCAGCACGTAGACAATATCGAACATTTTGAAGGCGTCCATCGTGCGGAACAGCAGTGCAATTAGTAGTAGGGGAGACACCAACGGCAGGGTGATCCAACGGAACTTGAACCATTGAGAGGCGCGGTCTACGTCTGCGGCTTCGTAGAGATATTTGGGGATAGCGGACAAGCCAGCCAGAGAGATTAGCATCATGAATGGCGACCACATCCATGTATCGACGATCACGACAGCGAGCATGGCGATCTTTGGATCCGTCGTCCAGCCGATTGGTCCTCCGAGCAGCGGACTCAATAGGTAATTGACCAACCCTGAGGCGTCGGACGCAAAGATGAAGCGCCAGAAGAGACCGACGACAACCGGTGAGAGCATCATCGGTAACAGGATCAGCGTTGTTACAAGCCCCTTATATCGAAATTCACGATTGAGGAGCAGCGCCAATCCGAAACCGATGATGAATTGGGTGATAACGGCGAGTACGACAAAGTAGGCGGTGGTTTGGAAATAGCCCCAGATTTCTGGATCGGTTAGCAGCCGTGCGTAGTTCTGGGGGCCGATAAACTTTGCCGGGCGGTTCGGCATGGAAGCCTTATAACGATGAAAGCTTAAGTACAGTGACCATAGCAGCGGGAAGATATTCATCAAGATGAGCAGGATCATGGTGGGCATGATAAACGCCATCTTGATCTGGTAGTCACTGAACCCGCGCGAAAAACGTGCGGATCGCATTTCCTCCTCTGTGTGATTGATGCGTGAAGAGCAAACTTATAGTGGATCTTAGAATTAATGAGACACTCCAACCCAGTGTGGTTAGGAAAACGATACTACCGTGCTACCATTTGGTAGGCGCTGTTTCTAACTGCGCCTATGCCGTGCGGTTGAAAACCGCACCTACCGGGGAGCGCAAGTGTCTATTTATTTTTAGAATCCACCATAATTCTCCGGTAGAACTATTAACCTCTGATGCTAATTGGTAAGGAGGTTGTTTTCACGTTTTACGTTTCACGTTTCACTCTTAATCCTTGACCGGCGAGCGCATCAATAGTTGTAAACTAGTGCTCTGTCAAGTAAATTGTGATAAGCCACTCCCTGCTCGGCTTAGCTATCCAAGCCGCTGTGCGGAGGAGGTGTCTAAAAGAGGCTTTTGTACCACAATCTGTTAGATTGCGATCCGAGTCCGCAAACTAACAGTTTGCGCTACATTTATCTGACAATGTATAGCACCATCGGTCATTAGTCGTAGTAGCCTGCGTCCTCAAAGATTGCTTCATGCTTACGCGCAATTTCATCCAACGCTTCTTTGGCGGATTTGGATCCGATGATAACTTGGTTCCATCCGGTCTGGCACGCTTCCAGAAGTTCGGCGTATTCGGGAACTGCCCAGAAGTCGCGCAAGTAGGGAAAACTGGCGGCAAAGGCTCTATTGAACGGCGTTGCATTGAGGAACACTTCGGATTGTAGAACCTCTTCATGCGGCGTGAACCCGCCCAGTTGTGCCCATTTTTCCTGTACCGGTTTCTGCATAAACCATTTCAGATACCGCTTTGCGATGTCCTGGTTTTTGGAGTAGGTAGAGATTGACATGCCTTGACCGCCGATGCTGATGGCGTGTCCCTTGGGACCTGCAGGCGAGACAAAGAAGCCGGTTTTATCGTAGTAGTTGGGGTTCTGATTCGAATCGACTACACCCGGGAAGAAGGCGAAATAGTCCATCGCCATTGCAACTTTTCCTGCCTTAAACGCATCCAATGTTTCCGCCCAGTAGTAGTTGGGCGCATCGGGTGGGGAAAACGCTCTCAGTGATGTATAATACTCCAGCGCTGCGACAACATCGTCGCTGTTGATATGACCTGCCACCTTATAGGTTTCGGGATCGCCGTAGGAGCCACCATACGACCACATCACCTGTTGAAAGCCCATGGTGATCCCGTCGTACTCTTTGCTGTACCAAGGTGCAACGCCGTAGAGGTTCGGGGGGCGCGTGAAAAATTCGGCAATGTCACGGAGTTCTTCATAGGTTTTGGGCGGGGCGAGTTCGTAGCCGTATTTTTCTTTGAACATCGCTTTTTCGTCGGCATCCTCAAAGAGATCTGTGCGATAAAGGAAACCGTTGGCGTCCACCTCTGCGGGGAGCGCCCAATATTTTCCGCTGCCTTTCGGATATTCTGCGAAGGCCTCCATGGCGGTCGCGTAAATTGAATCGACATCTATGTTTTCGTTGATCCAGTCGGTCAAATCAACGTAGTGCCCGCCGACGGAGTTTCTGCCGAGCCACTGGCTATCACCGATAACGATATCGTATCGGTCACTTTTTCCGACAAATGCGGTGAAGACCGAATCTTGGAAATTGGACCAAGAGATTTGAACCAAATCGACCTCAATCCCGGTTTCCGCGGTGAAGTCCTTAGATAGTTCATCAAGATAATTCGCGGGATCCCACTGTGCCCAAGCAATCGTTAATTTTTCTTGAGCATCTGTTGATGGTGTTGCGATGATTAATGCAGAGAAGATGAGTATCGCAAAATAGCAAGTAAGTTTTTTCATAAGTTTTTCCTTTCTCACGTATTTGTTGAAGTTAGATTGGGCTGAAGATTTGAAAGATTTAGCGTGGGATTATAGCAGAATGGGAAAAAATTCACAAGGAATAAATGAGGAGTGCTTAGGGGCATTTAGTTTTTCTGTAGGAGGGATTTCCAAATCCCGACGCTTCGCTCTATGAGTGACTTCCTGACTCCGACTTTTCAAACAAAATAGGTAATAAGTCTAAAACTGAATAGCCCGATAGGGGTGCTCGTAATTATTGCCCCGATAAATCGGGATTCAAAGCAATCTGAATCAGGATTTTCAGGATTTAAGGATTTACAGGATAGAAGATGTGAAACGTGATAAGGGGTTGGGTGCATTTAGCCCCGAATACCCGGTATGTTGTCCGTCTATTCCTAGCTCATTGAGCCTAGCACTTTACGCAACACGGATTAAACGGAGGCCGCCAACTTCACGAAACCTTGCCAGCGGGAGCGTCTCTACTCGTTCTCCGGGAAGGTATCCTCAAAGATTGGAGAGAGATAGGATGGGTCGTCAGAGCGCGGAAAGAGGATATGCCAAGCTTCAAAATGTTGTCTATTCATGCGGGGGTATCTACGGTGGAGGTCAGCGAAGTCAGTTGTTGAAATAATGAAGGAATCCATGTGGACATGCTCGTCACGAAAACGTTGATTTGAAATTTCACGGAGTCTTTTAAAGAGGTTTATCTTCGGATTATGTTCATGAATGGCTTCATGCACCATGCCGTGGGGTTCAACAAAGACAATGCGCTGTTTTGCGTCTTCGGTAATCCAGAGGATGAAGTCAGGGTAGAAGCCTTCGTTTTGATAGAAACCAATGCCTTTGCCCCGACTCTGGTTGCGTAAGAAGAATATCTTTTTTGCTGCGAGGAGTGTCTCGTTGTTCTGATAGACATAACTGTACAGGTCCTCGACAAAGTGTTTCTCGCTAGCTTCTAAGAGAGGCGGTGATGCGCGCCACGTTGTATCTGTCGTGTCTATGGTGAGGAGCGGTTGATAGAGATGTCGGTCATTATAAACATTATAGACGTTATAGAATTCGGACAGCGTGGTCAACCCAGATCCGTATATTCTACCGCTCTCCATGAGACGTTCAATGCGCGGTTCTGTTTCACTTGCCTCATTTCGTGGAATATAAACGCTCCAATCTGTGAAGTTGGTATCGTTTTCGTCTAATTGCCTTAGTTGTACCCTTTCCTCGTTCCATTGCTTCTGAATGATGCTGTAGAATTTGGCGATGTATTTGCAGAGCAATGTTAGCACTAACCCCTCTAGGCGTTCGAGTTCCGCTAGTGATGTCGGAACAACTTCAGATTCATCCATGACAGAGAGTTCATACAAGTCTTCGTTTGAACTGAGAATCCGTTTGAGGATCTCGGTATCAAAAATGAGATTGTGAAATCCCTTTTCCTGTTTATATTCAAGAAGTTGAAGATGAATTTTTTCCCAATCTACTAATTCCAAGCTCGTGTCTGAAATCTGCCTTTGGAGTGCTCCTGCCATGCGTTCTCTTCGGATGTTCCTCTGTGAGCTGCTCCCGATAATGTCAACCGTTTGAGTGGTATGAATGACAACGGCGTTGGGCAGCACGTCAAGGGGCACACATTGTCCTTTGACCGCTTGATGATAGGGGGCAACCGTTGGAACATAGAGGCGGTTTGCAATATGCTCTGTGTTGAATCTAATTGGGAGTGTCAATTGGACAGGTTCCTCAATTGGAATGCCCTCACGGGTTAGGTAGTCTCGAAATCTTTCCATGAAATTGGCGCGGACAGCGAAGATGTTGAGTGTTTCCAAGAGTGATAGATTGCGTGGATGCTCACCGTCAAGGGAAGCACTACGTTTAAGGCTCATGTCCTTGCCACGTAGACGGACACCCCTGCCAAACAGTTGGATAATCTGGGACCCTTCATTTGTACCGATGTTGAGTAGTCCCATAGCGGTGACACGCCAACTATCCCACCCCTCAATGAACTTTTTCGCACCGATAAGGATATTGATTTGACTGTTAGACTTGTTGATGTCGTTGAACAAGCTTTCGGTGAGAACATCTTCGGATTCAATGAGGATGCCGGCATCATCGTTCTCGACTAGTTTTTTGAAGGCAGGAGTGTCGCCGATGTAGATAACTCCAAAGTAGTTACTACCGTTGGTGGTTTTCAACCCTATTTCACCTTGAGCGTTGCGGACATCGCAGAGATGCAATGCACCGCTTATCTCAGTGTGAAAGACCTCGTTGAGGATGTTGGTGTACATTTGGCTGGACGTTTCACCGAATTCTTTGAGATAGTTGAGTCGGTTATAGAAGACATCGGTGCCGCCTTCATCAGATAAACCGGATTCACTGTTGAGAATTTTCTCAATAGTGCGGATTGCCCAGTTACCTTCATTTTTTAGAAACCGGTGCAGGAAGCGGAGAACGTTAAGGATATCAGAGCGTTTCCGACGATTTTCAGTGTAGACAGCGTTGACTTTACTGCCGACGAATGCCCATAACGGTGAGTCTAAGCCGTAAGTACGCACTGCATTGGTCTTTTGAGTGAAATAACGTCGCTGTTCATAAAAACTGAGAAGGTTGCCCAAAAGGAGCATCTCGGTTTGGCTCTCTTCATCGTAGCGGACGTTGAGGATTCGGAAATTCTTGCCGTATCCGTCGCTGTAGAAGTGTCGGTAGGAGTAATCAAAAGCGATAGCTTTTCCGTATTCCTCAACGAGGTCTGCGTTGTTCGCGGCGGTGAGTGCTTGCCCAAAGGTTGCACTGTATTCAAAGGTGAATCCGGTATCGGCGAGTGCTTCGCGATAAGCGCGCCAAACTTTGCCTCCACTGCCTTTGTGTCCTTCGTCCACAAAGATGAGGTTGTTTCCCTCAAATGCCTCGACTGGAACGCTCACACCACCACCCGTCTTTTCTTCCACCAACTTTGTAATTTCGATTACCTGCATTGTGTTGTGGGCGCGTGCAAGGCGATTGCCTTCAACGTTAAAGCGTTCGCACCGGATGTCGGAATTTACGAGTTCGCGAAGATGCTGCTCGCTCAAACCTTCGTTGGGTGTGATAAGAACGATATGGTCTAACACCTCTTTGCAGTAGTGGAGGTACTGGTAATAGTTAATGTGCATGATGAGGGTTTTGCCTGCGCCGGTTGCCATCCAGAAGGCGAGTTTTTCAAGATCTTCGGCTTCAAAACGAGCATCTGGAACATCACCGGGGGCTCTCGCATCGTTTCGGCGTTGGACAAAATCGTTGAGCTGGCGCAGAAATTCTGCCGGCCTGTTGAATTTCCAGTCCAAGAATATCTCGGCGTAAAGCAGTGCAAGGTATTGGAAATAACGGAGGACGATCGGCTGCGTACGTTTGTTGTTTATAGCGGCTAGGTGTCGTTTGATGTTTGTATCGTAGGTTGGGAGTGCTGCTTCGATCGTAGAGTTTGGCTCTGCACAGGACAGCAGAAATTCACAGATGGGGGAGTATCCATCTGGATTGAATCCCTCATCTACCGTTTCCACGTCGCTAAGGAGGTCGCGTGTAGTTTTGTACCCAAAATGACTGTTGAGCCATGCGTGGAGTGTGAGATGGTTGTCAAGTTGGTGTTGGGAATTGTTACTGGACATAAGAATTGTTCCTTAAATAAGACCGACTTACGATGCCTGAGTCACGGAATTAGACGACTTGCATGGATGACATGGATTTCATCATGAAAACATCAATCGTTTGAAAAGCGGATCTAAGGGCTTTGCCTCTGGGACGATGCTGTTTGTGTTGACATAGACCTCGGATGCGCCATCAGTCAGTTTATTTTCCTCAATGAAGCGGTAATCTCGTTCCCAATCTTTTTCTTCCCAGCCTTTGGTCTCACGCCAGATAATGACGACGCTTTTTTGTCCGACTGTACCACGGTAGACAAGGTAGCGTTTATCATCATCGTAGAGGCAGTGCCGAGTTTGGACTGAGAGGCCAAGGAGGTAGTTGAAGGTTTCAGGTAGATCCACGATCTGTGTTTGTATCTGTAAACCGTTTACAATGTTGAGTTGATAACTGAACGGATTTTGGAGTTTGACAACGTTCAAGAATGTTGGGCTTTCGCGGGTTTCACTCCCTAACAAGTAACTAAGCAGATTTTCCTCAAAGAGTGAATTTTCACGATCGGTAAATTCAATATTGTTGAGCGCGTCTTCATAGGATTCAATGCGCTGGTACTTAATCATTTGAGAGAGGCGACTCTCACGGGAGAGAGGTTGGGCATCTTTCCATTTTTCAGCGTAGATAGCTTTTATGACACGTGGTTTGAGCACAGTGTTGAAATACTCTCCCATCTCAATAAGGATGTATTTGCGCTTACCTTTATCTTGACGGTTGAGGTTGATAACAGCGTGGGCGGTGGTGCCGGAACCGCCAAAGTAATCTAGCACAGTATCGTTCTTATCCAAAGAAGAAACACGGAGGCAATCCTCAACGAGATAGATAGACTTGGGAAACATGAACGCAAATTTATCACCTATCATATTTGTTAAAAAGATAGTCCCATGTACCGTTGATGAGTACTCCTTTTTACCCCACCATGTTTTTGGTAGCATACCCTTTTCGTTTAGATACCGTTTGACAACAAGCCGAATATTGCCACTCGGGTCGGTTGTTACAACAGTTTCCAACAACTTTTCTTGTATTCTTTCAACTCCGTATCTCCAAGTCATCTCTTGACCATCCGGTCTAATTGGTAATACTTCTGTTTCATCAGAGTCCGGTGATTCTAAGAGTTCCCATTGTTGGAGGTCGCTATTCCATTCCATCTTGGGGATGCGAATTTCCTCATCCTTCACAAAGAGAGGATAGAATAAACGGGGCCCCGCTCCTCGCAGGACGTTAGGTCCTCCCCAATTTCTGAGTCCTTCCCATATAAAGTGGCGGCCTTGTTCATCAATTTTTGAGCTCTCAAGCTGTTCTTTTGTTCTTGGGAAACGACCCACTTGTGCAGCTTCAGTTAGACCAAAGAACATGGCGTATTCGTGAGCAGGGGCAAAGCCTGTAGGTCTTTGACGGCCTGCAGGATTGGAACAGACTGCGACAATCCCCAATTCATTCTCTTTGCCAAAAAGATTTTGGAGTAGCTGCCGGAGATTGGCTGCCTCCACGTCGTCAATTGCTGCACAAAGTATGCCGTTATCAGTCAACAGTTCGCGGGACACTGTGATTCGATCTGCCATCAGGGACATCCACGACGAATCTTTGTAGTTGTTTTTATAAAGAATCGCTGAGGCATTAGTGTTATAAGGCGGGTCAATGTAGATGGCTTTCACGGATTCACGATATTTCTCCGTCAGCAAGTTTAACGCTTGGAAATTCTCACTGTGAATTAATACACCGTCCGTTTCGTCATCTATATTCTCAAAATGCGCTAAGAGCTGGTCCTTGAAATCAGTATCAAAGTGACAGGTGTCCAAAACGAGATTGGGGTTCTCTTTAAGGAAGGCAACGGAGAGGGGTTCGTCATAAGCAGAATCAACGAGATCGCCATCTATTGCGTGGATAGCAAAAAGACGTTTCCATTCCTCGCGTTGGGCGGAGTTCTGTACGATTTGGGGGTGAAGCTCTTCTGGGATACGGTCAAGGGTGAGGCAGTAGTCGGTGGAGAGGACGAACTTCTTTTTGAGCCAGAGGCGTTTTTGGAATTCTTCAATCTGGGAGAGAAAGTCAATGATTTGGGTAGCGATACGGTGAACGAGTTGCGCCGTTTCAAGCCAACTGTTACTATCGTTAAATAATACCCCCCCCCCGCTTAACATTTGTTAAAATAAAGTCGGATAACGGGATGACTTCGTTCTTGATGTAGAGGTCGAGTTCACGATTGAGGAACCCCCTGAGGTTTTTGTGGATGAAGAAGTCTGCGGTGTTGTGCCGAGTGTAGATGTCAAAGTGTTTTTTGAGAACGGTTACGTCATTCGTTCGGTGTCCTAGCACGGACAAAGCATTATAGTCGCTAGTCAGACGTTCCATGATTTTTGACTCGGCGACGTCAATAATTTTGTCCTGCTGTTTTTGGGTACCGTAACTCCGTTTTTCCTCATCGGTGAGTTGACGGTATTCAAAGGGGATGGAGATCTCATCGGTTTCTGGCGAGTAGGTTGTCTCGGCAGGTAGGGGAATGAAGAACCGTCTTGCGCCTTGGACGTTGTCTTTTTCAACATCTACATCGCGGAGGTCAAAAGTAATAGTGATACCTTGGGATTTGAATCTATAGGTGGAGAAATGTTCACCACTCTTGACGTAGTATTGGTCCCGGTTTGCCCAGTGGAGGTAGACCTCTTCGCCGTTGTATGGGATGGCGTATCGTTCAGTTTGGGAGTAGCGGCGGCGTGGGATGAAATCGCCGTCTTCGTAGTAGCGTGAAAAGAAAGTGTAAAGATGGTTAAAAATCGCATCGGCACGCTGATCTCGGGATTGTGGGACTCCGAGTCTTTCTTTGGCCTCAAGATATTGGTTAACCAAGGGACGTGTTCTTATAGTTTCGTCAATGAGCTTTCCGTCTGCATCTAAGACATCGTCCCCAAAGGCTTCTTTGACTCT
The DNA here is from genome assembly GCA_965204355.1 of Candidatus Poribacteria bacterium. Taxonomy (GTDB): domain Bacteria; phylum Poribacteria; class WGA-4E; order WGA-4E; family PCPOR2b; genus PCPOR2b. The sequence continues at coordinate 2,351,551 of OZ241983.1, read as the reverse complement.
ATTTGCTAGATCATCAAGTTCTTCGTGTGCGGATTCTGCTTCAGTATTTGCGTTAAGTGCAGTGTTGATGATCGTGAGGAGTTTTTCGTTGATGAAATTTTGGATTTGATCGCGCCGATAGTTAATGATGCGATAGATGCCAAAATCGAGGTCTGCGTTATCTGCACGGAAGAGCTGTTGGAGGAGGTCTTGTAGTTTTTGTTGGGATGTTTGCATGTTTTTTATTGTCGCGTTGTCCGAAGATTTTAGGTTGTGTTCTACTAACGCAAGTTGCCAGTAAAAACTGCTCGGCTCGGATAGACATATCCAAGCCATCACCGCAGCTCTTGCTATACACATTGCGCTCCTCTGGAGCGCGGGCATCAGAGATGTCGGTATTCTATAGACATATCGCTCCTCTGGAGCGAAAGATAAAGCACTTAAACTTTAACAGAAAAGCGATGAATCTTCAATACATAGAGTAACGCAGCTTAGGGCTATTCAGTTTTAGGCTTATTACGCATTTTATAGTAAATTGTCAAAATATGTAGACACTTTCGCTCCCCATGTTTGGTAGGCACTGTCCGATAAATCGTGACCAGGATTTCTAACTGCGCCTATGCGGTGCGGTTAGGAAACCTCGCCGGTACAGCTTGTCCAAGTCATTCTAAAGTTCACCATATTTGAAAAGTCGGAGTCGGGAAGTCGCTCTTAGAGCGAAGGGTCGGGATTGGGAAATCCCTCCTACAGAAAAACTAAATGATCCTATAATGCAGCTAAATGAAAATATAGATTATAATTTTAGCATGAATCCACATTCACAACAAGTCCAAATAGAGATCTTCAGTCAACCGTGCGTTCTGCGTTGCACAGAACAGTTGCTCTGCCCTTAAACGGCACGCCCGTCCCATCCGCTTTCGTCGCTCGTCATTCTCGGCAAGTTGGGTGATTGCCGCAGCAAAGGCGTCCGCATCTTCAACGGGGACGAGGATCCCTGTCTCCGGTGTTACCAATTCTTTGCTTCCACCGAGGGGTGTGGCAATTACCGGCACACCGGCTGCCATCGCTTCGATGATGGTGCGTGGGCAGGCTTCAGGGATGGTCGAAGCGAGCAGGACAAGGTCGAGGAGGGATAGAATCGCATCCGTATCTTCCAGAAAGCCGGTGAAGATAACGCGATCTGCGACTCCCAATTTCTTCGCCTGTGCTTTCAGAGAATCGATATATTCCGCATCTTTGGGAAAGTAGGGACCGCCGACAACAAGCAGCTGGATATTGGGCGATGCTTTGAGCTTGGCGGTCGCTTCAATTAAGATATGAATCCCCTTTTCTGGCGTGATGCGCGTTACGATACCAATGAGTACCGCATCAGGGTCGAGGTTGAGATCCAGCCGGAGCGTTTCCATCCCGATTGGATCGGGATTTCGCTGACGGTCAACTTGCGATGACGGTTGAAGTGGAGAAAGCTCGACACCGTTATAGATCAACACCTGTTTCGAGGACGGGGCAAAGTTCCATCGTGTGGCTTCGGAGACGAGGATCACGCGATCCAGCAGCGCCTCACAGATTCGATCCAACACTCCATACGCGGTGGCGTACCGTTTGTGCATCACGATTGGAACGCCGTAGAGTTTCGCGGCAACCCCACCGATTAGACCCGCAGCCAGAGAGTTGGCATGGATGAGATCGATTTGCTGTTCTTCCAGCACCCGCAAGAGCTGAAATATTACTGTGATATGTTGCAGGTCGCGCCCGATGTCGTGGAGTGTGAAACGGCGTGCGTTGTCCGCCTTATCGTGTTGCCTCGGCAGATTGAGTGGTATAACCGGGTGTCCTGCTTTCCGCGCTGTTGCTGCCAGCATGCTGTCTCCCAAACAGCCGAGATACGAGCGAAACCGTGTTGCGTCCAGATGCTTGAGCAGTAGTAGCAAGCTGCGCTGTCCACCACCAATCCCGGATCCACTATCGAGGTACAAGATGTTTCGCTGTGATTGCACAGTGTCACCCATTCTTTGGAGGGGTATGCGGTTAAGCCAAAGACTCTAAGAATATTTAACGCAAGGTCGCAATGACGCAAAGAAACGATCAGGACTTACGCAAATTCAGCACACGGGGGGTAGATTTTTGATTTTTACCCCCCCCAAATACCCCAACCCCCTAAATCCCCCTTGTCAGGGGGACTTTGGAAAATCAGGGGGACTTATGAACGCGCTGCGTAAGTCCTATTCATGTTAAGAAATCGTGTAACAGAAACCGAGTTTTGAAGTCCCGCGTAGCGTGGATGCTCGGAACGGCAAAAAAACTCGGTTTCTCCTCGCGTTTTGCACTTTACTTTTTGAATGAGCCAAAAATAATAAAAAGTCCTTGCGTCTCTACTTGAGGCTGGTAGGCGACATTTCGATGGCGCGTGTGAACTCGTCTTCTACGGTGATTTTGACTTGAATGTGGCTTTCAGGCAGCAGTTCACCCATCCGATCCGCCCATTCGATGACGCAGATACCATCTCCCTCGAGATAATCTTCCAACCCAAGCGCGACAATATCCTCCAGTCGTTCGAGCCGATAGAGATCGATGTGGTAGATTGGGATCTTCCCCTCATATTCGTTGATGAGGATGTAGGAGGGGCTATTGACAGTCTCGTCTTGACAGACGCCAGCACCGCGGGCGATGCCCTGTGTCAGACAGGTTTTCCCCACTCCCAAATCACCGATGAGGGCGACAACATCACCGGGACTAAGTTGGGCGCCAATCCGCACACCGATTTCCTGCGTTTCCTCGGGGCTATGTGTCCTAAAGGCAGATTTCTTGTCCCTTATCGACAGATCTGGAGAGCAATTGGCTTTTGAATTTTGCGTCATAATCAATAGTAGCTTCTGTGCAGAAACGGTTTCTGTTCGCGCTTTGCCCTCTCTTTTTACAGGCACCTCAATAGTTTTTGTAGCCAACCTCGTCTAGGCGTTCGGCTTTCTCTGCTACACCGTCACTGAGTTTAACTTTGTAGGCATCAAGTTTCCCACCGAGTTCAGGGAATTTGAGTGCGAGTATCTGGACAGCGAAAAGCCCTGCATTGCGTGCACCGCCCGACCCAATCGCCATTGTCCCGACAGGGATCCCGGGGGGCATCTGTACGGTGGCATAGAGCGCGTCTACACCGTTGAGCGGTCCGCCATCAATGGGAACGCCGATAACGGGTAGGGTGGTATGTGCGGCGATGACGCCGGCGAGATGGGCTGCACGTCCAGCACCGGCAATAATGACATGTACACCCCGATCATTCGCGCCGTGTGCGTATTCCATTGTTCGCTCTGGGGAGCGGTGTGCGGAGGAAATCGTGATTTCAAAAGGGATGTCGAATTCTTCTAAGACTTCGGCAGCTTCGCTCATCTTTTCGAGATCAGAGTCACTACCCATAACAATACTGACTAAAGGTTTATCTGGAGATACACTGTTCATATTGATTCGCTTCCTTATCTTTATAGGAGTTACGCAGTTCAGTTTGTAGTAGCACAATTCATTGCACGTCACGACGGGCGATAAATCGCCCTACTACAAACCTGAAACCCTACTGTAGTTGCTCGATTCATCGGGCGTTGGGAACGGTGTATAGCGGCGATGAATCGCCGAACTACAGGGCTTTGACCATTTAACTGCGTAAGTTCTACGGTTATTAGTTAGTAAACCCATCAATCACCGCCTTCAGCTTCTGATAGGTCCCTGTATCGAAGTTAGATTCTGTATGAAAGGCGAGTTTCCCTTCGGGGTCAATGACGTAGAGATTTGGCTTTTCCTTCTGCGTGTGGTATGCCTGATGTACTTTGCCTTTCCAATCGAGTAGCAATGTGACCGGCGGCTTATTTTTTCTGAGTTGCCTCTTCACAAAGCCTTTAGGCACGAATGCTGGCACACTCCGCATATCCGCGACAATATATGCGATGATCTGATCGTCCTCCCCATAATCTTTTTGAAAGGCTTGTCCCCACTTATCATCTTCCTCGCGGATTTTTCGATGTCCCATTATCAGAAAAACCACCTTACCGCGCATCTTCTTGAGTGCGTGCTCTTGGTCTTCTGCGTCTTGCAAGATGAAATCGGGCACCTGCTCGCCAACCTTGAGTATCGGTTCCTCCACCTGCTCTTGATTTGAAGCAGCTGAAGCAAAGCCAAACAATCCAATTATTAAGAAGTACGAAATATATCGCATCTCTACCCTCTACTGCTCTGTCCAGTAAATTGTGATAAGGCACTCCCTGCTCGGCTTGGCTATCCAAGCCGCTGTGCGGGGGAGGTGTCTAAAGGAGGCTTTTGTACCATCCCGATGAAATCGGGCTGATCCGAGTCCGCAAACTAACAGTTTGCGCTACATTTATCTGACAATGTACTACTCTTTTTCCTCAAACAGATTGGGCCACATCCGTTTGACTACTGAATAGTTGGCGGGTGTAATGAGACGGATTGCGCCAAATTTTGTTTTTGTTAAAACTCTTCCGTTGGGTAATTCGGCATCGAAAGAGAAAGGACGATTGTTCACAGCATCTAGCGCAGCTTGTAGCATCGCTTGGCCCCGCTGATAAGGCATTGTGTCCACCTCGGCATCGTGCTGTTTGAGCATAATCTGGCGGCACGCCTCCTCTCCAGCACCGACCCCAACCGTAATAACCTGATCAGTGAGCTCGTGTAACTGCACACCGCGCACCGCACCGACTGCGAGGGTACTATCCGCCGCGATAATCGCTTGGATATTCCCTGCGTAATTTTTCAGGATACGATCCGTCAGATCTAACGCAACGTCCGCATCGAGCCGAGAAATGCGGGAATGTACCCGAATTTTATCAGAGTACTGATCTAAAACAGTATAAATCCCTAGGGAGATATTGCGAAAGGATTCAGCACCAGTTGCCTCCTCCAGAACGAGCACATTTCCTTTGTAACCGATTTCTTCAATTGCGTATTGGGCAGCCGCTTCGCCTAACTCGGTTTCATCCACGGCGATGTGTCCTCGAACGTTTATGCTGACCAACAACTGATCCAATGTGATAACGGGGACGTTCCTGCTATCCGCCTCTTTCAAAATCGGATAGGCTCGTTTTCGATCCACCGCCTTGAATATCAATACCTGAATTCCTTCATCAAGCATACTCCGGATCTGTTCTGTTTCCAACGTCCTCAGATTCTGCTTGCCCCCTGCATCTCGGACCCCATTCCACAGGACTTTGACTCCCGACTCTTTTTCGCCATCAACCATCGCCTGCTTCATGAGAGTATAAGCAGGAGCGGTTGTCTCTGGAATGCTGACCCCAATTTTAACCGTCAAGGTATCATCACTACACCCAGCACACACCACCGCGACCGAGATAGTCAGGAAAATCCAGGGTAGCCGAGTCATTGTTTTCTTCCAATATGGATAGCGACAATGCCGAGCGTTTTCCGGTAAAATCGGACATCCACGAGACCACACTCCTCCATGATTGCCTTGAGTTGTTCGCAATCTGGGAACTGCATGACGGAATCCGGCAAATAACCGTAGGCATCATCCCTATTCTTTGAGATTAGATTTCCGATACACGGCAGGAGACCTCTGAAGTAGAAGTAGTATATGTGACGAAATAGAGGCGTCGTCGGTTGTGTAAACTCAAGGATGGCGATACGTCCGTTTGCTGCGGCAACTCGGCTCATTTCACGAATACCGAGCCGGAGGTCTGCGACGTTGCGGATACCGAAACCTACCGATACGATATCAAAAGTACTATCTGCAAATGGCAGCTCAAGCGTGTCTGCTTCAATTGGGATGAATGCGTCAGTCCGTCCCTGCTTTTCAACCTTATCCTTGCCGACAGCGAGCATATCATAAACGAAGTCTGTGCCAATCACAGCGGTGTCCCCGGTTTTGTCGGCATAGGCAAGCGCGAGTTCACCCGTACCCGTACAGACATCAAGGACTCTGCTCCCCCGCGTCACGTCGCTCGCCCGCACTGTGAACTTCCGCCACGCCCGGTCACGACGCAGACTCAACAAGGAATTAAGGAAGTCGTACCGTTTCGCAATTGATGAGAAGATTTTACGAACGTAAATTTCCTTGTTCATGGGCGCGGACAACTTCTTTCGGGAGGGACGATAGGGGAGTTTAATGCTTTTTCATACCTCAACGACATGCGTCTGTTCTTCCGGCAGAACACCGTGACGTTCCGCCCATTCGGCGAGGGGCCAATGGATGCCGTTAGGCGCGGCACGACCATCAGTTCCCTCACTCGCATCTAAAAGCTGCCTGCCGACGTCATCCAATTTTTCTAACAGTTCCGCATCTGGCTGCAATTCGCCGTTATAGTGTCGCAGATAGTAGTCTGGCTTGACCCAAGAATAGTGATAGCCGTAAATCACGACCTTGGCAACCTGATCGGTGAAGTTAAGGGCGGCGGCGTGATAAAGGCGACTTTCGAACAGGTATGCGTCTCCGGCACGTAGGATGGGTTCGTCGTACTCTAGGGGATCAACTTTACCCTTGGGGATAGGCAACGGCTCACTGAGGTTATTGCTTTTGCGGACGAACATGGTCGCACCAGAATTGGGTCCGTTGAAATCTGTCAAGCAGTAGCCGATTTTCAGCCCGACACGGGGCAGTTTCTGATGTCCAAGGTCGAGGTGCACTCCAACATCGCGGTGCCAGTTGCGGAATTCGGGGGTTTCGGGTTTTTGTGGGTGTTTATAAATCAGTGCGGTATTGGTGATATGGATGTTGGGACCGAGCAGTTGAACGATGAGTGGCACTGTGCTTGCGTTCGTGACGAGTGAAGCGTAGGCATCTTCCTCTTGGATAAGACCGGGACGGCGATGTGCGTAGTAGTCTTCGTACTCAAATGATTCCATCAATCGATCACCGCCTTCGATTAGACGATCAACCGTAGCTTGATCCAGGGCTTGGGGCACAATCAGATAGCCGTTTTCGTTAAAGTCTCGTCGTTGTTTTTCGGTGAGTTGCACGAAATCCATAACAGTTGTGTCCTCTAACTATGGTAGATTTTAGAATTACTTGAGGGGTGTGCATCATCATTGTCTGAATCAGGATTCTCAGGATTTAAGGATTTTCAGGATAGACACTGGAAAGTGAAATGGGACTATTTTAGAAAGGGACAGCGTGCATTTAGCCCCAGCGGGGCGACATGTTTATAGCATACCGATAGCCCCATACCCCAAAGCCCCAGCGGGGCGACATGTGCCATTTGTCTGAATCGCAGATTGCACGGATGATTACCCCGATGTCAGCGGGAGGATTAGCATCTAAGATCGCGCATTGCGGCTAGTTCCGATGTCGTTCCGAGCATCCTGATGAATCGGGAGAAGCCGCTCCCATACGAAAGCGATTTATGCACATCCCTCAATTACTTAAACACTATGAACGAGCGAGGCCAGGACGTTGGGCGCGGAGTTACGGCACACGGAGTGTGCCTACTACTTTTAATGTTTACTTATTTCCCTAATTCACCATAATACCAATTCTGACAAAGAATAACGCATTGTTGAGACGTGAGGCAAGGAAGCGTGGAGGCGAGTTAAAAAACACGCTCTCTCACATACTCACACACCCGCTCCCACAAATCCTCGTTCCCACGAAACTTGATGCGACACAATTATTCAGAAACGATATAAATTTCTTGGGTTACGATGCCTGTTGACCAAATACTTTTGCGAAATCGACTTGAATCTCCTCATTCTCAACAATTCTGTCATGGAACAATTTTTCTTCTGACGAGGTTGTCACGAATACACTTCTGCTATGCGGCTCTATTGTCCAGACGGCCTTGACCCCTGCTTGAATTAATTGTGCTGCTTTTTCCAGCAATTCCTCAATAGTCTGACTTGAAGAAATAACTTCAATTGCTAAGACCGGCATCTGTTGAAATTTAGAGACATCGCGGAAAAAGTTTGGGTGTATTTGCTCCTTGGGAAAAATTGAAATAGCCGGCGTGAGTCCATTTGCGATATCCAGAGTGAGTTCCGGTAGGGGATCAACCTTCTCATTCTGCAGCAACTGACGGAGGATTTGAAGGCAGATATAACTATGATTCAGTGAAGGCATTTCTTCATCCTGTTTATCATTCTGTTTATCATTTTCAAGATTTAGCATATCGTTTATACCTCTCGCCTCACAGTTTATGAATTGTTGGGTTTCACACAATTGTCAGGGGTTGAACGCACATACCGTTAGCAACCTGAATGGCATATTTGAGATATTTGCTTGTTTCCGTTCAACCCAACCTACGTGCTTCTCATTTTTACGCATTACGCATCACGTTTCACGCATTATCCACATAAATGCGTAAGTCCTAAACTAGAAATTCGAAATGAGTGAAAATCGGTGGGCGGCGCCGAGTTTGCCGTAGGAGACAAAGGCGTAATCAAGTTGAAATCCTTCAATACTGAATCCGACTCCGCTGGTGATGCCGGAGGCTGTTCCCAAATCGTTGCCGCCAATTTTATATTTGTAACCCGCACGCAGATGGATGAGTTCGTAGGCGGTGAACGCTGCCCCCACCCCAACGGTGGGGTCATTGTCACTGGGACGGTTTAGATCGGCGGTGAAGGTGAACGCCTCGTCCAACAATCTGTACGCTGCACCAACCTTGATATTGAGAGGCAGACTAAAGGATTCCTCAACGAATTTGACTTTGGCGCCGAGATGTTGGACGTTGAATCCAAAGGAGAGTGAATTGTTGAGGATAGCGTACAGCCCCCCTATATCAAATGCGATGACTTGAGCGCTTTCCGTGTCAATCTTTTCTCGAACCCATTTAGCGTTGGCACCCAAAGAGAGAGACCCTCCAAATCGGCGGGCATAGGAGCCAATTAGGGCAAGGTCATAGGGGTGGAAATTCTCCGTCTTAACCGGCTCACCACTCTCATTAATGTCGTATCCTTCAAGCTCGCCATAGGAGAGGTAAATGAGACTCCCGCCGAGAGTACCTGCGTTTCCGAGGGGCTGTGCAAAACCGATGAACTGGTGGTTAATCCCTTCAAACCATTCGTTGTGCATGAGTCCGAGTTGCGGACGCTGTAGTTGTGCAAGTCCGGCGGGATTCCAGTGTGTAGCATATAGATCATCTGCAACGGCGACTTGGGATTCTCCCATGCCGATGGCTTTCGCACCGACACCGATCTTCAGGAATGTCATTGCCCGTGTCCCGACGTTTTCATGAATATCAGCACCATCGACCGCCGCCCATGGGCACAGCATGATTCCGCAGAGTATAAAAAGGCTTAAATATCTATTAAATTTTGACAAACGATTCTCCTAATTGGGGGCAAAGAAATGAGCAATTACATTGAGAAAAGATTGAGGCATTATAGCGAATTGGGGCGGCTTTGTCAATACAAATCTTGGACCCTTAGGAGCATTTATGGTGGACTTTAGAATTAATGAGACACTCCAAATCCCGATTTATCGAGGATGCTCGACGAGTCGGCACCGGTGCGGTTAGGAAACCACATCTACCGTTCTCCCATTTGGTAGGCACTGTTGGAAACTGTGCCTATGCGGTGCGGGTGGAAACCGCACCTACCGGGTTGGATTGAATGCGGTGCGGGTGAAAATCGTACCTACCGGGGGCGAAAGTGTCTACTTATTTTTGGTGTTCACCATAGTTCTTCTGTAGGTCGAAGACTCCCGGAACGGAGAGGGATCTCCGAACCCCGACTTCCTGCTTACGCTCCTTCGGCCTCCACGTCACAGTTTTCGAGAGCATCTTCGGGTAGACTCTCAAGATAATCTTCGATGATGCGTTTCGCATTTTGCACCTGATCGGACTGGACAAGCACTTCGCCCCATTCGGATTCGAGCCGGATCCCGCCGAGCGCGGAGATCTCGTGTGGACGGACTACCGCATCAATTCCTTCACCCTCCAACACTCCCTTAATTAGGTTCCCGACAAATTCGTTGGGAATCTCTTGGATAACCTCCCAATCAATGTACTCAACGGTGTCCTCTGGTAATCGTTCCGGCTCTAATTCGACTTGACAATCGGCACAGATTAAAACATCCGAGGTATATTCAGCGCTGCATTCTGGACAAAATGACATAGTAGATACCTCCCTTTGCTTAATACCAATGGTGATAGTTTGCAGCTGCTAATATGCACTCCGGTCAAAGATCAAAAGTGAAACGTGATGCCCCGATAAATTGGGACAGGCTGTGAAACGTGAAAATTGGAAAATGGAATTACCTCGTTTGCTCGTCATGGCACAATGAACTCTTGCAAACCGATCCTATTCACCAAAATTCCAAAGCTGGAGTGCGGTTTTGCCCAATACCCATTCCCGATCTTCGGGCGCGAAGAAGTCCATCTCGTCTCGTACGACAGATAGCGTCTGCGCATAAGTTGCGTTGGGCAAGCAGACGGGCCAATCGGTTCCCCACATGATGCGCTTCCCGCCAAATGCCTGATAGACTTTCTCAACCAAGTCGTGTGTATCCGTCCAAGGATATGCGCTATCGGAAGACGACCAGGTGTGGCTAATTTTGACGTACACCCGCGGGAATCGTGCCATGTCCAGCAACAGCTGCTGTTTGTCGGGGTCATCCACTGGTGCGCTTGCCATGTGATCAATAGAAACATCAAGATCACTGTGCCGTTCCAAGATTGCCGCAAGGTCGGGCATTCGATCGACACCGGTCAAAATTAACATCGGAACGCCAAGCGCTTCCGCCCGACTGAAGATTGGATCCATCAGCGGGCCTGTGAACCAATCGTCGGTGGCACTGCCAGACGGACTGAGGCGGACGCCGTGGATGCCGTGCTCCTCAACCCAATAACTCAGATGGTCGGGTGCGTCGGGGTCTTCCGGGTTAATCCGGCAGACTGCCATAAATTTGTCGGGATAGTCTTTTATCGCCTTGGCGGCGTAACTGTTGTCCCAGCGATAATGGATGACTTGTACGAGCACTGTTTTCTCGACGCCGTTGGCATTCATCAGATCCAGTAACATCTCCGGTGTGGCGTCTTCGGTCGGCGGACTCGTTGTTTCGGGTGCCCACGGAAATTGTGGGTCATTTTTCCAGACATGAACGTGAGGGTCAATAATTCTCAATTTTGTTTTCCTTTCTGTATCGGGATTTCCGGGACACTCTTGATTAAATGAGGAGATGCATATGTAGATACCCCGGTCATAACCGCACAACTTGAGGTAAGTAAAGGTAAATCTTATTTACTATTTGCGCCGTCACCGTGCTAAACAGGCTCGTATAGGCATGCGTCCAAAATGCTCAGAACCTCGTCTAGCACGGGTTGAGAGGCTTTTTCAACAAATCTCGCCCTTCCGCTTGCATAATCAACAGACTTAATCTGCTCAACCATAACATATCCCGTAAGGGATGATTCGTGAGAAACTGCCACATGAAAAGGGATATTCCTTTGCGTGTTAGTTATTGGGCATACCATAGCAAGTCCAGTGTGTCTATTAAACAGCCTGCGGCTGACCACCAATGCGGGGCGATGGCCTTGTTGTTCATGTCCCGCCTGCGGATCAAAGGTTAAGATCACAAAATCCCCTTTCTGCGGAATATACTGAGCCATTTACCACACTTCCTTCCCGCTAGGCTCACTCCAGTCTAGTTCTTCGACATGATACTCTTGGGGCATCTTCGACACTAACTCTTTCAAGTCATATTTGCCACGCACTTTAGTCACAGGTTCAATAATAATTCGCCCTTCCTGAACCGATACATTAACTTCATCACCCACGTTTATCTGGGCTTCTTGGAGCAGTGTCTTCGTAAACCGAAGCCCTTGGCTGTTTCCCCATTTCTGAACTTTACTCAACATAACTACCCCCTCAAAGGTGTTAAATGTATAGCCTAAGTATACTCCGAAGAAAGGTCGAAACGCAAGATTATTGGAATATTTCATCGGCAGCGAAGGCAATAGGGACATTAGGACTGATGTGATAAAGAAACCGCCGGGAGAGGCACGTGATTTCCGTGGTAGTTATACGTCAAACTCCCCCTTAACTTCGGCAAACATCCTGACAGCGAAATCGAGGTCTTCGATCGAATGTGCGGCGGAGATTTGGGTCCGGATTCGCGCGGTGCCTTGAGGAACAACAGGATAGAAAAATCCTATGACGTATACCCCTTTTTCGAGGAGTCGTGCCGCCATCTGCTGCGCCAATCTTGCATCGCCAAGCATAATCGGCACGATGGGATGGTCCCCGGACGGAATGTCAAATCCCACTTCCGCCATTTTTGCGCGGAAGTAGCGGGTATTTTCCTCCAACTTATCTCGCAGGTCGGTGGACGCCGTTATCATCTCAAGCGCTTTCAGGGAAGCATTGACGATACTGGGTGCGACGGTATTGGAAAACAGGTAGGGCCGTGAGCGTTGGCGCAGCAGATCAATAATTTCCCTCCTGCCGGTTGTGAACCCGCCGCTGGCACCGCCAAGCGCCTTTCCGAGCGTGCTGGTGATAATGTCGATTCTGCCCATCACGTCGCGGTATTCGTGTGTGCCTTTCCCCGTTTTGCCCATGAATCCGGTTGAATGGGAATCGTCGATCATGACCAACGCATCGTATCTGTCCGCAAGGTCGCAGAGGTCCTGTAGATTGGCGATAGTGCCGTCCATAGAGAACACACCGTCCGTTGCGATCAGACGAAAGCGAGAGTCCTGAGCATCTTTGAGTTTGGCTTCTAGATCCTCCATATCGCAATTTTTGAAGCGCAGCCGCTTCGCTTTGCACAGCCGCACCCCGTCGATGATGCTGGCATGGTTCAATTCGTCACTGAGGATCGCATCTTCCTCAGTCAGCAGTGTCTCAAACAGTCCCGCATTTGCGTCGAAACAGGAAGTGTAAAGGATGGTGTCCTCCGTTTCGAGGAATTCGGAGATTTTCTTTTCAAGCGCCGTGTGGATGGCCTGGGTTCCGCAGATAAAGCGCACGGACGACAGCCCGTGTCCCCACTGGTCTATGCCGTCCTTCGCTGCTTCGACGATCACCGGGTGATTCGCCAATCCAAGGTAATTATTGGCGCACATATTGAGAACCGTTTCGCCGGTCTGAACATTGATGCGTGCCTGCTGTGGGCTGGTGATGACTCGCTCTCTTTTATATAATCCGCTCTCCTCTATTTCTTTGAGTTGTGTTCTCAAATGAGATTTCATCCTACCAATCATTCCATATCCCTCCATTTGGATATATCAGGACTTACGCGAATTTGGCACACGGGGGTAGATTTTTGATTTTTAACCCCCTAAATCCCCCTTGTCAGGGGGACTTTGGAAAATCAGGGGGACTTATGAACGTGCTGCGTAAGTCCTATATATAATTTAGTCCTCTACATCATTAAATCGCCGCCGTTGATATCAATAGATGCCCCTGTGATATATGCCGCATCTGTCGCTAGAAAGACTATCAGTTGCGCGACTTCGTCGGGTGTGCCTAATCTGGGAATCGGAAAACTTTCTTCATAAGCGCGCAATTGTTCAGGGGAACAGTTCTCCCGCGCCATCTCCGTGTCGATTAATCCGGGACAGATCGCATTGACGGTGATGCCGAAAGGAGCGACCTCTTTCGCCATCCCGCGTGTCAAGCCGAGGACACCCGCTTTGGCGGCGGTGTAATGCACACCGCCGAGCGTGCTGACGCTTCTGCCCGCAGATGAAGACATATTGACGATACGACCAAAATTATTCGCCTTCATGATCGGCAGCACTGCCTTTGAACAGAGGAAACTACCGTTCAGGTTGACATCGAGGACCTCATCCCACTCAGCTTTGGTGACGTTGTCAATTCGGGTTGGGTAGAGGATGCCCGCATTATTGACCAGAATATGAACGGTTCCATAGTGTTCGATAGCCATTTCGACCATCTCAGCAACGTCGTCCTCTTTCGTGACATCTGTCCGCATCGCCAATGCGCTGCTGTTAGCGGCGGCAGTTACTCTCTCTGCGACTCCCGCAACCTTTTCCGCATTGATGTCGCTCAAGACAACCTTTGCCCCTTCCGTTGCCAGACGCCCGGCAATCGCCGCGCCCATCCCTTGTGCAGCACCGGTAACAATCGCCACCTGATTGTGGAGTTTTCCTTCGGATTGTCCCATTTTGTATCTCCTCGTATGCTCTCACGCAATTTTCATTAGTTTATCGGTCGCTTTCAAACCTGAACCTGTTAAGATGGAGACGGTAACATCGCCTGTACCGATAATCCCCGATTCCACAAACTTATCAAAGGCTTTGACAATAACAGCGGAGGTGGGTTCGACGTAGATGCCTTTTGAAGCGAGGGCTTTAATCCCGAACTCAATTTCCCCCTCATCAGCGATTGTGACCGCGCCGTTGGTCTCACGGAGTGCCCGCATAATCGTATTCCCACGAATCGGTGCTTCCGATGTGATGCCTTCTGCGAGGGTCTCATAGGTCTGGGGTGACCTTTCGACCTGCGACCTGTTTTCGGAATAAGCTTTGTACACCGGACAGCACGCAGCGGATTGAACGCCGAGTAGACGGGGGATTTTGGTGATAATCCCCTGTGCGCGAAGTTCCCCAAATCCGATGTGTAAACCCATATAGACGCTTCCGAATCCGATTGGACAGATGACATGATCTGGTACCTCCCAACCGAGCTGCTCTGCGATCTCAAAGGCGATGGTTTTGGTGCCTTCCAAGAAGAAGGGATTCCAGTTGTGCGAGGCGTAATAGGTGGTTTCCGCCGCTTCAAGAACTGCGTGTGTCGTTGCAGCGCGGTTCCCTTCGATCAGTTTTAGTTTCGCACCGTACATCGAAATCTGTGCGAGCTTGCCTTTCGAGGTGGACGCCGGGCAGTAGATTGTGCAGTCGATTCCCGCCTTTGCGCTATACGCCGCGATCGCCGCCCCTGCGTTCCCCGACGAATCCTCAACAACCTCTTGGATGCCGAGTTCTTTGACTTTGGACAACAGAACGGCAGCTCCTCGGTCCTTATATGAACCTGTCGGACAAACAAAATCCAACTTCAACCGATGATCATGTGTGGGGCTATCAAAGGAAACGAGCGGCGTCATCCCCTCACCGAGCGAGATGATTGATGCGTCATCGGCAATTGGAAGGGCACCACGATAACGCCAGAGTGTACTATCGTCCTTGGAAACCCGGTTAACTGAAAATCGGCTTTCTGTTCGTTTTAGAGTAAGCGGTTGACCGCAATCGCATTTGTACCGGAGGGTATCAATGCCGTATGTTGCGTCGCATTGGTCGCAAATATATTCGATCATTTTGCTCTTTGTGCTTTCTTTTTGTAGTGGACCTTTCTTTGTAGCGTAAACTGTATGAAGATTAAAATATTATAACCTAAGTTACTAGTTATCAGATGGGCAAGTGCAAGAACAGCCGCTACAGCGACCAATCCTCCACCAACCACGCATATTTTGCCAAAAGTGTTAGATTTTGTTAGTCGTTGTGGATAATTACCAAATTCCTCGGCATTGACGCAACGCACATGTCGCCCCGCTGGGGCTTTGGGCTGTTTGGTGTGTAACACTATCTATAAACGTGTCGCCCCGCTGGAGCTGAATAGGACGTTGTTGGGTCCTTAGGTAAATACTTATCACACATCACGCCCCGCCCTGATAAACCCCCGATAGATTGTCTGTGCAGCCTGTCCCGATTTTTTCAGGGAGACCAGGGGGATAGGCGGGATTCAAAACAACTGGATCGAAAGCTAAAAGCAGCCAATCTTAATCGCAAACCGCTGGGCTTTAACACTAGCAACTTGCGTTATTATAGTCGATTTTAGAATTACTGATGCACTTTCAATGCACAACCAACCCCCTAAATCCCCCTTGTCAGGGGGACTTACGAATGTGCTGCGTAAGTCCTATTATTTTTAGAAGTCGCCATAATCGTGGTTAATCGTCTTTAAGACTATCATCAACAAGCCAATATTTGAAAATGACGTAGATCGCAGCAATCCCATCTTTCCATTTAATTTTTTTGCCTTCCGCGTAGGTGCGGGCGTGGTAACTGATGGGGACCTCGCGGAATCGTAATTTCCGCTTGGCAACTTTCGCCGTGATTTCTGGTTCGATACCAAAACGGTTTGACCGTAGCGGGATTGTTTTCAAGGCTTGTAATCGAAATGCCTTATAGCAGGTTTCCATGTCGGTCAGATTGAGGTTTGTGAACTTGTTACTCAGGAATGTCAGAAACCGGTTACCTAAGACATGTTTGGAGTATAAGTCCTGACTGTCCCCCTTTATCATAAACCGAGATCCATAAACCACATCCGCATCGCCTTGTAGCATGGGAGTCAACAGTCGTTGGAAATCATTTGGATCGTATTCAAGATCCGCATCTTGGATGATGGCTATGTCTCCGGACGCGACTTGAATCGCCTCACGGATTGCAGCACCTTTTCCCCTATTTTTCCCTTGAAAAATAGGCTTAATTTGTGGATGGGTATTGGCTAACTGTTTAATAATTTCAGTCGATCCATCGGTTGACGCATCATCTACGATCACGAGTTCAAGGGAATTGATACCGTTGATTCGCTGTTTGAGTACACGGGACACGATTTCCGCGAGTGTTTTTCTCTCATTGTAAACTGGCATCAAAACACTTAGCTTCATAAGGCACGGATATTCCGGTTATAGCATAACATAAGTTGGGTCTTATGCTAGTTCCTAAGGAGTTGGAAAAGCCAACTCTTTAATCTGTAACAAGGACTCCTTTTTGCATAGCTGATTCAGATAAATACATAGCGTATGAGCGGTGAGTTTGGCGTACAACCGCGTACATACCCCCCAGAAACTATGGGCATGATTGTTTTGTATATGAAATTGTTGACTCAATTGCTGATTAACCGTTTCCACTATCTGCCTAATTTGGTTAATCCACCGCTTGGTTTGTGTGGAGATTTGCTGTTTCTGGTTGCGTCGAGGGACCGTTATTAGATCAATATTGTTGGCTTGGGCTAATTGGTCTTTGACTTTTGTGCTAATATAGGCTTTATCCCCTATCACTTGCTTATCTTGATGATTAGCAAGCAGCTCGTAGCCAACCCCTAAATCGTTTGCAGAAGCGGGTGCCAGTTCAAAATCAACAATCACTCCACTTGCAGTGACTAACAGATGCAGCTTATAGCCAAAGATGGTCTGCCTCTTGGATTCCACCCGACCATAATCGGCGCCATACCATGACCAATTGTTGGTTGACGAAGGTACTAAGTGAAACTGCATGACTGGCATCGGCAAACTATCAATAATACACAGGTGCTCCGACGCGACTTCAATGTCTGACAACAGCAGCTGTCGAATCTGATTGATGATTGCCCCCAAGTTACGCCGTCGTCGATTGAACCGGCTCTGACAAGGTAATATAGGGAACAGATGCCGGTGCTGGCTAAATTCGGATAGCAGTTGTGTTTCAATGCCCCACCCCTTACATTCAGCAATCAATATCATAGCGATTAACTCACTATCACTACAATCGGGAGCGGGACCGGGTCGTCGGAGTAAGGGTGCCAGTTTTATCAGCATGTCATCAACAATGACATAAGTCCATAGACACAGGTCATCGAAATCGGTTATCATAGGGGTATCCTCCAGTTTTAGATGGGTTGTCGAGTCCATCTATAGTAACAGACTGGAGGACTTTTTAACTTCCCTTTTTTAGTTCACATTAAAAAAGGGAAGTTAACTAGCATAAGACCCAAGTTGCTAATATGTATCGTTAATTGTTGAATCCACTATAGTACGATGCACATGTCGCCCCGCTGGGGCTATGTGAGTGAACACCACATAGATATACCCGCTCCTCCGGAGAAGAATACACTAACATATTTTGATCCACATGTCGCCCTGATAGGACGATGTTGGTGTATTGAAATGATGAATCCTGTACATTACGGTTTTTCCAAGATAAGATTGAGGTTCGGAGCGATCGAAGCGCGTGGCGGGCGGGGAAACCCCGCCCCTACGGAAAACCGATGGATTTTCAGCGAGCAGTAACTCACGCGACAATACGAGATTCGGAAAGTTAAGTGATATATTCCACCGTTACCACCAGCTATATACGGAGGAGGTGAGGATGAGACTCAGGATGGGCCAGAAGCAGCCCATCACCGCTTCGCCGAGAACCAAGCCCACGAAAAAGGGGATTGCGGCGCGATATGCTTTGATGCCACCGTGCCTGATTAGCAGCCACTTGGTCGTCATTGCGATTGCTACAGGGAACCAGATCATATCCGTTGTGCCGGGTGCAAGACCGATGACGTAGCCTGCCGGGTGAAGTGGGCACCAAACGAAGCGGGCACGCAGAAACATTATACCGAGGTTCACGAAAAAAGCAGATCCGATGACACTCATTGACAACCAGTTGGTTGGCTTGGGATTGACCAACCACCCGGAGAGATAGTTGTAGGTGCCCGCACCGCCCGCATGAATTTGCTCGGATCCCGCTGCAACGCCTGTCTTGTAGATTGTATATGGGTAAAGGATGAGGCTGGATTCGATACCAACAATGCTGGCAATGATGAGCGCAATGAACATCGTCCGATTTCTGATGTTGGTTCGCTCTGCCAGCTTGAAGGACTCCAGTTGATCGGGTATCGGGTGGGTGCGAAACCCGGCACCACTCATCCAGTTCATCAACGAGAGTATCGTTAAATTCCCCGGCTTTAGGCGTCGTGTCCCAAACATAGCAACCATCATGTATTGTGGATTTATGTAGCCGATGGAGTGGATCGGGGGACCTAGCTCTGCCCGCATACGTGCCAATCCAACGACAATCGCGAAGTAGATGCCGATAAAAACGGCGTAACCCCAGAGTGACATCCCACCCTTTATGCAGAAGACCATCAACACAAGGAGACAGATGAACAGCGTGGCGACCGCAGTTCGGTAAGAGATTGGCTCGTTTGCCTCATCATCTGGATATGGACGGATGACACGCGAGAGGACTTGTAGAAAATGTCTTCTGCCGGTCCAACAGGTCACGGCGAGTAGAGCGAACAGGGCACCTGTGCCCTGTTCTCCCAAGAATGGGTAGCCGGGGATATTCCTGATGCCTGCCATGCTGCCGAAGACAAGCTGTGCCTTCCGCAGGAGGTAGAAGAAGGTACACGAGAAAGAGAGATCCAAGGGGAGGACAAAGGAAAGACCGATTAGGTAGGGGTGGAAATAGAAAGAGGTGCTGCCCATCGCATTCCACGGTTTCTGTGAAAAGCTGAAGACGTTTCTGGTGCGGTCATTGATGGGCAGAGAGGGGAGGATAGGGAAAAAATACGCAATCCCGTTCCAGAGGTCAGCTCCGAAGGCGACGCCAAAACCGATCCACAGGACACGATTCCTGAAGATGCTCCCAGAGTCGGCTGTGATTTCGAGGGGGATTTGGATAATGGGGTACGCCAATTTCTCACGGTCAACCCACTGCCTCCTGATGAGCGATGTGAGGCAGAGGAAAATGAGCATCAACGAGAAGATGACGATCGACCACGATAGAATAGGGGTTACCCAATAGCGCACGTAGCCGTCCGCAAAGAAATTGACGTTCCCCTCGTAGAAATCGTTGACGGTCTTCGGGTCGGAGATAACCAACCAATCTGGCAGATGGTGGAACAGCAACGCCGCCCAATCGTTTTCAGGGGTTGCAAAACGGAAGGCGTAGGGCATGAGTCCCATCAAGCGGGGCATCGCGTCGTGTCCTGAGAAACAGCTTCCCACCGCAAGCATCGCATAGATAACGAGAAGGTCCTGTTGATTGAGGGCAGACTGTGGTGAAACCTGACGGACAATTATGTTTAGCCACGTTATCATCAGGACAGCAAACATGACGTTGACAGAGAGCGAGACAGTTGTCAGATGCGCCGTATGCCATATCATTTCAACATAGGCGATCCAGTAACTGTTAGCGATGATTAGCAACACGCCGATCACCACCGCACGTTTTTTAATTGGGATTATCGCGTTTGTGTTCTGCATGGCAGGAAATAGGCGAGGATTCTGTAGAACATCAGAAAGAAGAAAGCCCCACACCAAAAGGCGGGGGCTTTACGAAGTAGGTCTTATAGTAGATCTCAGAATTAATGAGACATTCCAAACCGAACCGCATTGCTCCCAAGACCGGTAGGTGCGGTTTCTAACCGCACCGCATCGGCGCGTCCCGTATTCACGGGATCCCGACTGGTCGGGAGAAACAGCGCCTACCATACACAAGGAGCGAATGCGTCTATTTATTTTTAGGATTTACTATAAATATAAACAATTGAACACGAAAGGATAGATTTATTAACGGGTTTTCAGCAAACCCCAAGAGGTCGTTAGCTTATCACCCGGCTCAACAGATCGTCCCTTGAGACCCGTCACAAATACGTTGTCAAACGCAGCGGTGGTCCCCTCTGTGCCTACACCGACACGCCCTCCCTTGCTGCCGTTTATATCCTTTCCCTCAAAGATTAATTCATCATTAAGGAACATTTGGATGAATAGACCTTGATTCAAAATTTTGATATGCAGGTCATCTCTTCCCAGCTTGTGTTTTGTCTCAGTCCCTTTTTTGATGTCGGTAATACCTCTGACATCTCGAATAACAAACGACTCACTGTTCTTCCAACCGATCTCCCACCAAAACTTGATACGGGATTTTTCATCGGCAAGTCGTCCCTTAACGGGAGCAGGAAGCGTAAATGACCGGGCGTCGTCTCTGCCGGGACCGGGCTGCAGATCATCTTTGATCCGCCAGAAGATGCGCACCCCGTTACTGCCCCTTAATTTTCTTGCGGCCAACTCAAAGATATATTCGTTCCAGGTATCATCCCAGAAATCATCCGAGATGACAGCGATGGTGCGCCCATCAGCTTGCCCCTGTTGGAGCGCGCCTCCCTGTACTTCCCAAGCACCTTGCAAAAATGACCATTTTTCGGCAGTACGATTCGGCTTTGAAAAATTATCCTCAAACAGTACCTGCGCTGTAGCAGGCGAAGCAAGTACGATGAGCGCAACCAAGCACGCCCCTACAAAATTACATGGAATTGATAATACTTTCCTCATATCCCTCCCTTTTAGGGATAAACGATCGAATGCAATTATGGTAAAGCTTAGAATTAAGTGGACACTCTGTACCGGCGCAGTTAGAAACAGTGTCTACCAAACATGGGGAGCAAAAGTGTCTACATATTTTGATAATTCACTATAAATAGATTTATCTACCAGTTTTCAGTGAGCCCCAAGTGGTTGTTATTTTACCGCCGGGTTGGACACCTTGTCCCTTGAGATCAGTGACAACAAAATCAGAAAATTCAACAGCTGTCGCATGGGTACCGAGAGCAATCCTGCCACCTTTATTGGCACCATTGATTTCCTTGCCTTCCCAGACCAGTTCCTCGTCAAAAAACATCTTAAGAAGTATAGCATCATTTTCAATTCGGATGCGATGCTCTTTGTTTTTCGTGAGTTTGTGTTTTGAATCTGTGCCCTTTCTATCTTTGGCAAGTCCATTAATGTCTCTCACCAGAACCGACGTTTTTGCCTCACGACCGAGATCCCACCAGAGCTTAATGCGACCTTTGCCTATATCTTCGAGACGTCCTTTTGCACCGGCGTCGCCTAAACAGAATGAACTGTTAAAACCGCCGCCACACTCCCTGCCGACCTGTACTTTCATATCATCTCGGATACGCCAGAAGATCAAGGCACCATTATCGCCTCTGAGTTTCTTTACAGTTACCTCGAAAATATACTGCGTCAGTGCGGTCTCCTTGGCATCATATTCTTCTGACCAAGCGGCATCTGACATGTATGCCATTGTGCGGTCTACCACCGCTCCTTGCGTCATTTTACCGCCCTGAACCTTCCAATCTCCTGCGGCAAACACCCAGTTTTTTTTCGATCTTTCTGCGTTCTTGAAGTTATCCTCAAAAAGGATTTTCGCCGTAGCAGTCGGGGGCAAAAGGAGACACATCATAACGCTAGCGAATACGAGGGTGAATAGTGATAATAGAATTCTTCTCATTTCAGCTCCCTCCTTATCTCTTTA
Organism: Candidatus Poribacteria bacterium; assembly: GCA_965204355.1. Taxonomy (GTDB): domain Bacteria; phylum Poribacteria; class WGA-4E; order WGA-4E; family PCPOR2b; genus PCPOR2b. Next base: position 2,329,583 of record OZ241983.1, on the reverse strand, counting down.
AAACATAACTTGTTCTGACTTTTAGGATATCGTTAAGTACAGCGTTAAATCACCTAAGTTTGGACCGGTGTAAGCACCACGATTAAAGTTAGTATCGAAATCACATCTGTTTGTATCCAACAAGAGATAAAAATAAAGCGTGATGCCCTGATTTAACAGCGCATCACGCTTCATATTTGGACTATGTAATTACAGTCCTTGTCTTGCATTCAGCTTAATATTGCCCCACGTCTGCGGGAGCTTGTCCTTGGGAGTGACAGCGCGCACACCGATCATCTGGAGGTCGCCGTAGATGCAGACACAGTTGTCATTCTCAAAGGATGATGCCCAAGAGATGGAACCTTCTCGACTCTCGCCCGCGGCTTCGTGGTCATTCATTGTGGAGTCAAATCCTACTACGACGCCATCGGTGAATTCCTGAGGCTTGATGGTCGATATAGTCATTCCCTCTTTATAGTTAAGGTGAACTTCCATGATCATGCCATCACCGGTTTGGGTCGCAGCTGAATTTGCCGTACAATCTTCATCAAAGACGTGCACATCACCGAGAACCGCGTTCTGTCCATGATTCCACCAGCAGGCAGGCTCGGAAGTGCCGCCACCGGTCCACGGTTTAATCCGCCACCAGTGGTCGCCGGGCTGCGGTTTACAGCAATCAACTTGCGCGAGATCCCGGTCATCATTTCCCTTGGGTTGCCGGCAAGCGTTATGCTCAAAGTCGAACTCAAGCCACAGCTCAGATGTATTCGGTGCGGTGGGTCCGCCTTTGTTTTTTGCCTCGCCGCTATTGATATCCGTGGGCAAATTCGCATCTTTGACTACACCGACGTAGTAAAGGCGTTCTTCGTCAAAGAGAAACCCGAAATTGTTACTCAGATCGTCAGCGTCATCAATGGTGCCTCGACTCACTCGGTTTGGTGAAGTTTCCTCAAAGAGGAACCAATCCGGAACGCGCTCGACATCCATGTGCATGTCGGCAGCCTGATATTCGTCCCAGTGTTTTTCAAATTCTTCATCAACCTTGCCATCGAGTTCAGGTGGCTTTTGTGCGAAGAAAGCTTTCGCCTGACCGCCCGAATGGGCAAAGACAAGTGACGCAGAAAATAGCATTATTAACGCCATCGTGAATAGAATAGCGTACCTTAACATGGTGTTATCTCCTCCAATTTTAGAGTAAAGTGATAAAACGATGGTTAAGACCCATCTGAAATTGCGCAATTTATTGCGCGGTTAAACTTGACATACTCCCCGCTCTAAAGAACGGGGATTCTTTCCCTGTCCATTTAGATTAGGAATTGCGCGATCAACACAGGTTGCGAAGCGAACCCCGTCTTATACCTGCTACGTCGAGGGACAATGCCCTGCCCCATTGTGGCTGCCCAGCCCGCACAAGCAATGCAAAAGAATGGCAGTAGACCGACTGCCCATTGCAAGCGCATAGTGAATCCAAAAGGGATTGATTCGTCGTGCTTCAGGAACCCCGTTGCTTACGGAATTGACGGTGGGAGATTTTACCCTGCCTACTCGTCTCTGTGGACTCAAACCGCCACTGAAATCAATGTTTTGGAAGTAAAGTCGTTAAGCATTTATTCGGGCTAACGCCCTAAAAACGATGCTAAAGCATCCCTGTATTCCCGCCTTAAAGACGGGGTTTTAGGGCTAAATTAGATTTTGATAAACAACTCGGTTTTAATTTCTCAGACGCGATACAACCGAATTGGCGCTGTACCCCGTCTGTTGACGTGCCGCCGAAGAAATATTCGTAGCGCGCTCATATTTTTCAAACCTGACTATCACCTTTAATCCGTGATAGTCAGACTAGAGTCCCTCCCTAATAGGGCATCGGGCACATGGGCTATTGCCCAGCTTTCAGTTCACCCCAAACCGTTGCCAATTTGCCTTTTGCTTCAACGGAAAAGGGATTACCTTCGGGTGTTGTAACAAACACATCATCTACCGTTATCTTGCCATTAACGGTGCCAAAACCGATACGACCTTCGCCTCCGATGTTGAGATCCTTTTTTCCTAAGGCTTCAAGGTCAACAATAGCTTCACCAAAACTTCCTGCAGCCACCGCTCCCGCGTTCTCGGTCAGGTACAGCGCATAATACTTTGCCGAATTTTCGACTTTGACATAATAGTCTGTCCCGGCACCGATCTTTGTTTTGGTTTCGGTGATTTCAAATGGCTTGATAATAGTTCGCACATCACGTTGGACGACTGCACCACCCTGGTTGAACCACCAATAGATCACATGACGGCGTCCACTCTCTTGCATCCGTTTGGGCAGACTCCCGGCGGGAGAAAAGTTACCCCCCTGTGAACCATCGCTGTGAAACCGCCAGAAGATGGCTGGCTCAGAACCTGCCGAAATGCGGATTTTTGCGTAAAGCCAATAGTCAACCCATTCTGGATCCCAGTGTTTATCAGCCACTATGATTAGGCTTTTATCAGCCGACGTATTTCTTAATTCTCCGCCTTGAATGGTCCACTTGCCGAGGGAGACATGCCATTTTCCTGAACCGTCTAATTTGCCGCCCCTGAAATTATCCTCAAACAAGATCTCTATGGCTTGAACGAAACTCGGTGCGATGAGCGAGAAACTTGCCAGAACCGCTATTGCCACAAACAGAGATAGTTTGGGCAAACTGTTAGTTTTATTCACGGCTAATCCTCCTTTCAAGTTTCGATTATAGGGAAAAATGTCAGTTTACGATACAGAGATATGATATTTTATTACACATACAACTGTCTGTCAACAAAAAAAATCCCATCTTTCTAGACTAAAAATAATGAAAGAAGACAGACTATAAACTACTGCTAACTATTTTTTTACTGTTTTTTTCTAAATTCTTCGACCGCTTTTATCGCTTCTGGCGTGTCGACTTCCAATAACGCCTCAAGCGCATGGTAGCGGACGCCCTTATGCTCATCTTCCAATGCCTTGACTAATACGGACACAACATTTTGGGCGGAATTCGCCACACCGCCTAGCGCCGTAGCAGCTTCTTCACGGATATGCCACTCTTTCGTTTGCAATGCATCTATCAACATCGCAATTGCTTCTTTAACCGGCTCACCGATTTTCCCCAACGCAATAGCAGCGGAGAGGGCAATCTTCTCATCTCCATCCTTCAGGAGTTGTGTCAACGCAGGCACAGCTGCTTGTGCTGGCTTACCAATCTGCCCCAATGCACCGATAGCGTAGCGGTGTACGCCTTTATCTTTGTCTTGCAATGCCGTTATCAGTGCAGGCACAGTTGCTCGCGCCGGCTTACCAATCTCTCCAAGCGCTTCGGCGGTCCGACGGCGCACTCGCTTATCGTTGTCTTGCAGCCTCATTATCAATGCAGGAACGGCTTCGTGTGCTGATTCGCCAAGCTGCCCCAATGCCTCTGCAACCTTGGAACGTACCCACGGGTCCTCATCTTTTAACGCGGCTATCAGTACAGGAACGACATCTTGCGCGTGACTCTTGCCGAGTTTTCCCAATAATTCAGCGATCTTGGAACGGACCGTAACATCTTCTTCAACCTTCAGTGCTTCTATCAGCGCGGGGACGGCATCTACAGCCGGTCTACCCATTGTGCCCAATGCCATCGCCGTATAGCGACGGACATGTTTATCTTCATCTTTTAATGCCTTTACCAATAGCGGCAGCACCTCTTCTACATGCCTTTTACTCGTCCGAACCAATTCCTCGGCGGCAGCGCGGCGGACGATGGGGTTCTCGTCACTGAGTTGTACCTCATAAATATCCGCACTGTGCCCGTTAGAATCAAACGGTATCACCATCAGAACGAAAAAGAATAAAAAGACAGAAAATAACAGTATCTTTGATTTCATTTCTTTAATTTTCTCCTAACTATATTTATCGTGAACTTCTATGCAAGACAGATGTTATATACCTGAGGGGTGTACATAAATAGGGGTGTACATAAATCGTTTTCGTGTGGGAGAGTGCAATCTGCGATTCAGACAAATAGGACATGTCGCCCCTCTGGGGCTTTGGGGGATGGGGCTATCTGTATGCTATAAACATGTCGAAAATACCCACAGCGTTGCGTAAAGTGCTAGGCTCAATGAGCCAGGAATAGACGGACAACATACCGGGTATTCGGGGCTAAATGCACCCTGTCCCGTCCTAAGATGGTCCCGTTCCACTTTCCGGTTTCTATCCTGAAAATCCTTAAATCCTCAGAATCCTGATTCAGACAATAATGATGCACACCCCTCATATACCTAACACTTTTCAGAACTATGGTAAATTCTAAAACGCTCCCCATGTTTGGTAGGCGCTGTTTCTCCCGACAGGTCCCGATTCTCGGGATGCTCGGAACGGCATCGGGATCCCGATTTATCGGGACGCGTCGATACGGTGCGGTGAGAAACCACACCTACCGGATTGGACTGAATTCGGTGCGGTTGGAAACCGCACCTACTGGCCCTGGGGAAGATTTGTAGGAGGGAATTCCAATTCCCGACTATTGCGTCCGTTTTCAGTGCTTAGTTAATCAACTAGCAACTTGCGTTATTTAGGGCTTACGCTTTCCAGAACACTGGGACACCGAGTTCGCCCGCCAAATCTGCCAGTCCCTGCAAATGGTCCCGATGTAGTGGAAGTCCGTTTTTGCTCCACTGTGCGTGCTTCATCGCCTCCAACTCGCCGGGGAAATAGACCCGATCGAAGCCGTCGGCGGGGGGACTTGACCGCAGTTTATGGATCTCCCGATCAATCTCCTCTGTGAACTCATCAAGCGGAACGAAGCTATCAATGTTGATTGCGTAGTAAAATAGCCCTGAACCCTGTTTGTCAAGCGGAACGTCGTCCGCATGATTGACGGTTGAAATCATACCTGACAGTGGCCCCGCCAAGGCGTCCACCGCTAATGCGAGGGCATATCCCTTTGCGCCGCCCATCGGCAACAGGACGTGTGCTTCGTTGGGATCGTCGGTCTCCTTGCCATCCTTATCTAATACCCAACCGGAGGTCAACTTGTCTCCGTATAACCGCCTCGTGCCGACCCTGCCCCATGCTGAAACGCCACACGCCATATCGAGGAGAATAGGCGGTTCTGTCTTCGCAGGGATGGCGTAAGAGAAGGGATTGTTTCCGACAACGCGCGTCTTCCCGCCAAACGGCGCGACCCCTGGGCCGCTGGTCGATGTACTGAATCCAATCATACCGTGTTTGAGGGCAAGCATCGCGGTAGCGCTTGCGGCCCCGAAGTGATTGGTGGCATACGCACCTACAGCAGCGATACCGGCGGTCTTCGCCTTTTCTATCGCTAACTCCATAGAAAACTTACCCGCTACATGTCCTAAGCAACGATCGCCGTTGACGCGACCAAATGCGGGTCCCTCACGGGTAATCGTGAGATTCGGGGTGGGATTAATTCTTCCGCCCAGAATACCCCGGACGTACCCCGCGAGCGCACGTGTTCCGTGGGAATGAATGCCGTGCAGGTCCGTCTCCACTTGCAGATGTGCAACAGCGTCGGCATCCGTTTTTGGCACATCCGCTTTTTGATACAATTGACTGGCAAATCCTCTTAACTCATCAGCATTAACGACAATATCTTGATCTGTCGGTTCAAAGTTCATTTTAGTACCTCGCAAGATCGCGTAAAATAATGTAGTGCATAATAACCAATCGCGCTAGTTTGCAGCTGTTAATAACATGAACCGTGATGCGTGAAACGTAAAAATCATTGGTTCAGCAGTACATTTTCTTCCTACCCTACTCTCCAAATTTCCACACCTTCAGTGCTGTTTTGCTGAACAACCATTCCTTGTCTGAATCTGTGAGAAAGTCCAGATGTGTCCTGAACATTTCCAGTGCGGGCAGATACCCAACTCCCTTGAGTACGCCCGGAAAGTTTGTTCCCCACATCAGTCGTTCGGGACCGAAGGCATCGTACAGACGGCGAAAGGTTGGGAATGTATCCTCATGCGGGTATGGCATCTTTGATTTATGAGATTGGGGAGTGAATTTCACATAGACCTGCGGGTATTGCGCTAGGTTCAGCACGTTGCTCAGAAGCGGATATGGTGGATCTTCGTCCGTCGGTGCGCCGCCGATGTGATCCAGCACAACGGGAACATTTGGGAAACGGGCGATGATGGGTTCGACAGCGGGCAGATGGGTTGCAGGACCGTACACAATGAAGCAGACCCCCAAATCCTCAGCGCGTCGCCATATCGGGTCTTGGTCGGGTGATGCCCATTCTGCGGGATCGTCTGCCCGTGCGAGATGTATCCGCAGCCCGCCGAATTTATCCTCCCGAACCAACCGTTCAAGCTGATCCGGAGCATCGGGTGCACCTCGATCCACCAACCCGATTGCCGCAAATTTCCCCGGAAAGCGTCGAAGGCATTCCGCTGTATATCGGTTGTCAAAGCGATAATAGATTGGCTGCACGATAACGGCTTTATCGACTCCTGCCTCAGCCATCGTCTCATTCAACAATTCGACCGGCGCGCCCTCATCCGCTGCCTTACTCCCGTCGGCAAATGGGTAACGCGAAAAATCATCACTCCAAACGTGCAAATGTGTGTCAATAATCATATGTTTCTCCCTTGAATAGAACACCCTCAACCGGTTGAAATAAGCTAGGTTCTGTTGACATTTACCGGTCCGTAGGTTGGGTTGAACGATTAAACAGGAATCCCTATCAAATCTAATAGGGGCTCGGTCATTCAACAACACCTCCTTATAGATAGAGTGAAACCCAACAAAGTATTCTTTTGTACCACGATCTGTTAGATTGTGATCTGAAGACGCAAACTAACAGTTTGCGCTACATTTGGCAGCTTGCCCGATGATTACAGCATTTGCCGAATTAGCAACATCAAAATGTCAACACGCCCTAGTAATCAGCGAGCAATTCTCGTAGATGTTTGGACGCTAGTCTGAGACATTCGTCTGTATCGTATCTATTGCGGTCGCCGCCTTCAAATACGATGGACATATTACCGTTAAAGCCTACCGCCTTCAGAATCTGTAGAATCCGTCCGTAATCGAGCCACTCTTCCCGTCCGTTGTCGATTTTGTAGATCTTGGCACGGACGTAGGTTGCGTATGGGGCGGTCCGTTCTAAGTAGTCTTTATAGAGGTCTACGTTGGGATCGAACTCACCGCGAGGGTGCGATCCGATGGCGTTCAACCATTGACCGGTATCCATAATAAAGGTAAAGTTCTCACGGTCAGTCTCCCGTAGGATGCGTAAGACCTGATCTGCTGTCATCGCAAAACTGCCGTTATTATGGTTCTGCAGCCCCAAGAAGACACCCTTCTCCGCGGCATAATCAGAGAGTTCTTGGAACCGATCGATCATCGGTCCCCACAACGCTTCTTGCTCCTCAACGGTATCTGGCCACTTATATCGTGCAAACACGCGAATCATCTGTGCAGATAGGAAGGCTGCCAAGTCGATATCTGCCTTGCCCCGCTCGATTGCATCGTGCATCTCGTCCTCTGGTCCGACATAACTACCGGATCCCAGATAACCGATGGGTAAGCCGTGCTTCATGCACAAGATCTTTATCCGGCGTAGAAAATCGGGATCTCTCGGTAAGCCTGACAGATGGAAGTCGATAACATCCAATTCCAATTCGTGGGCAAATTGGACGTGATTGAGAAACACTGCTTCATCTGTAGCGCGCGCCATCACCCCAAGTTTAATCATTGTTGCGGTTCCTTTCCTCTGAACCTCTACTCACTTCCCACCGTATCTCTATAGCATATCTTAGAATTAATGAGACACTCTAAACCGCCCCGCATTGCCCCCAGACCCGGTAGGCGCAGTTGGAAACAGCGCATACCATACACGGGGAGCGAAAGCGCCTATCTGTTTTTAGGATTTACTATAATGTATCGCCTACCACCCTTTCCAACTGCCATCGGTATGGCGGTATTGTCGATAAGGCAGCGGTTCATACGGTAGGTCATCCAGATCGGATTCCTTCACCGAAATCCCTAACCCCGGTTCGGCAGAAACATTGACGTGTCCATCCTTTATCGTCCAGTCGTGTTCGACACAGCGATCAAACAGTGATAGTCGGCTGCTGCTCTCCTGAATCAGAAAGTTGTTCATGACCGCATCGGCGTGGAGGGTCGCAGCGTAACAGAGGGGACCACCGGCGTTATGTGGTGCCATGAGCATCTGCTCCGCCGCCGCCAATTTGGCGATATCGACCAGTGTGGTAATCCCAAAGCAGTGCGTGACATCCGGCTGCAGGACGGCACACGCCCGACTGTCAATCAACGGCTTAAAATCGGCAATGGTGAACAACTTTTCGCCGGTCGCAATCGGCACCGGGCTTTTCCGCGTTACCTCCATCAGCGCTTCAAGTGAACCGACCTTGACCGGTTCCTCCAAAAATAGTGGCTTGAATGGAGCAATACGTCGAGCAAACTCGACGCTCAGTTCGGGCGTCGGACTACCGTGTGCATCCAAGAGGATGTCAAACTCTGCTCCCACCGCCTCACGCGCCGCCGCCACACATGCTGTTGAATGATTAACGGCTTCTTCGTCCATGGGCCAGGTGCGGCTTTCCAGTGGGTTACTCTTGACCCCGGCATATCCCAGTGCTCTGACCTCTTGTGCTGCTTCCGTCGCTTCCTCTGGCGTAGAAAATAGATTTCCGCCGCAGTAGACACGAACCCGATCGCGCCGTTTACCACCGAGAATGGTGTGCACCGGCACACCCCATGCTTTGCCAGCGATGTCGTATAGGGCAGCGTTAATCGCTGCGATGGCTGTACCGAATACGGGACCGCCCTTCCACGGCAAACGGTTCGTAATGTCCTCAGTCAGTGCCACAACCGACAACGGGTCCTGATCGCTCAGGAGACTGGACCATTCGTGCAGTGTCGCCTCGACCGACGGTGTTAGCCATTCGCCGCTGCCCTCGCCCCAACCATCAATGCCGGCATCGGTCTCAATCTTCAGGAATAGCCACGGTTTGGAGACGCTACTCAACAGTTCACCGGTATGTGGATCGCGAACTGGCTTGCCCATAGGGACATTAAATTTGTAGGTTTTGATGCCTCTAATCTTCATATATTCCTTATCCCTACTCAACGAGGAAAGATTGCGATTCAACGTAAAAAAGATCAAGACAGATTTGCTTAACTATATGCTCAGATCCTTAGGAAATTGTAGCAGAAAGTCAGAATGTGGTCAATATCAAAGTCCGAAAATCGACATGAAGGTCTCCATATTTCACAAGATAAGATTCAAAAACAGATCGAAGATAGGTTATAATATTTGTAACTATAGTAGATGTTAGACTTAATGAGACACTCCAAACCGCACCGCATTGCCCCCAGACCCGGTAGGTGCGGTTTCCTAACCGCACCGTATCGGCGCAGTTGGAAACAGCGCCTACCGTACACGAGGAGCAAAAGCGTCTATTTATTTTTAGGATTTATTATAATAGACATAGGAGGGAGATATGAGGATCTGTTCTTATGCACAGTTGGATGAACGGGATGACTACCTGCGATTCCTAAAACAGTATGGTGTCGATGATGTGGTGCTCAGTTCCACGTCCCACCCGGATGCCGCACAACGCTTCTCAATCGAGAACGGTGATAAACCGGGCGCACATTGGGATTTTCTCGACCTTGTGATGGTCCGCAAACGTTGCGAGGATGCGGGATTAAGGGTCATTGGGATCGAGAATCCGCTTCCGACGTGCTGTTACGATCAAGCGATGCTGGGGCTGCCGGGACGCGATCAGCAAATTGAGAATGTGATTATTACCATCCGCAATATGGGCAGGGCGGGTATTCCGGTCTACGGCTACCACTGGATGGTCAACCAACCGGGCGTGACACGGAACTCATGGCGCACGTCGCTGACGACCCCCGGGCGCGGCGGCTCACAGGTCAGCAGCTTTGACATGGAAATCGCGCAACACTCACCCCTTTTTCGGGGCAGGGAGTACACCGATGAAGAGATGTGGGGGCACTACGAGTATTTCATCAAGGCAGTCCTCCCGGAGGCGGAAGCAGCGGGCGTCCGGTTGGCACTCCATCCCGATGATCCGCCGTTGGAGAAACTGGGTGGCATCCCACGGCTATTCCACGATTTTGATGGATTTAAACGTGGGATGGACATCGCCAATAACAGCCGGGCAAGTGGTCTGAACTTTTGTCTCGGTAACTGGACGGCGATGGGCACTGATATCCTTGCGGCGATCCGCCATTTTGGAGAACGTGGTCAAATCGTCTATGGACACGCTCAAGGCGTTCAGGGAACAGTGCCGAAATTCCAAGAATGCTTTTTAGATGAAGCGGATTGCGACTTTCTTGCTGTGCTGCAAGCCTTCAAAGCGGTTGGATTTGATGGTGTGCTGCTCCCCGGTCACTGTCCGCATACACTTTACGAAAACGAGATTGGTGGGCAGGGGTTTGTCTACGCAGTTGGATATCTAAAGGGACTGCTGAAGGCAGTTGGGGTATAGAAGTAGGACTTACGTATCGGGGCAGGGATGCCCCTCCCACCTAAGTTAAGTCCTAAGGAGGAAGGATGCAGTACCGACGATTTGGGAAAACAGATTGGCAGGTCAGTGAGATTGGCTTGGGTGGCTCTTGGTTTTACGGACGACCGGAGTTCGGGTTAAAACCGTTTTCCTACGGTGCCCGTATTGTCGAACGCGCCTTGGAACTGGGGATTAATTACTTTGACACAGCACCGCTTTACGGTCAAGGTCGCAGTGAGGAGGTGTTGGGTGCTGCCCTCAAAGGGGTAACTGAGCCGTACTACTTAGCGACCAAAGTGGGCTATTACCCGGAACCGTTTGATTACACGCGAGACACCGTTTGGCGCGGATTTGAGGCGAGCCTAAAGCGTCTACAACGAGATAAGGTCGACCTGCTACAGATCCACGAAGCAGAGCAGGCGGGCAGAGAGGGGATATTCGGGACAGGTAGGACGTTGGAAACCTTGTTGGAAATCCGCGAGCAAGGGTTGACCCAGCATATCGGTCTGACCGGGTCGGACCTTGAGTTGATGCGAGATGTGCTTAAAGAGTCGGATGCCTTTGTTTCGGTCATCACTTTCTGCAAGTATGACCTGCTCACACAGGAAGCCAAGGAGATTCTGGTGCCGACCGCAGCGGAGCGCGATGTCGCCGTTATTACTGCCTCACCACTCCACGCGGGCCTTTTGGGGTCAAAGCGGGAACTGTGGATGCAGAACGGGCGGTTCGCTGACCTTTACAACACACTGGAACAGGTGGAAGACTTGCTGGCAGATCAACCCGAAGATATCACCCATATCGCCCTGCGCTATCTGCTGTCGGACCCACGCGTTTCTATTCTATTGTCCGGAGTCGCATCGATTGAGGAGTTAGAAACCTCGGTTTCAGTAGCCGATGGGCACTATCTACCGCCGGCACTCATCGCGCAGATCGAAGCAATCAAGTGAATACGGAGAGATGTTAGATTCAAATGTATAGAATTTGATTTATTTTTTTAACACAATCTTAACACTTTTTTTAACAGATGTGTGTTATTATGTATATTAGAAGGCACCATGGAGGCCCTGTATTGAACTCAGGAAGCTACGTACGGAACTCAAGGATAAGAATCCTTTACGCCAGAATTGAAGGGGATATGGATGAAGTTAAGATATATCGGCATTTTCCTATTAGCCCTATTGTTAATCTTGGGACTGCTTCAGATTGAAGCAATCGGAAACTTAAATCCGATCTTTCACTCTATTGCCGTATCGGTCCGTCAAATGGTGGATTGGGTATTGGCTGCATATTCGCCGAACATGATTATTTTGAGAGGCGAACCGGAGTTACTCAATGTTGACACAGTCCAAGACTACTTTCCAAACTACGTGCAGAAATTGACCTCCTCGCAGCAGAATACAGACGATGTACAACGGAATGACCAGACAAGTGTGCAGGGCTCGATGTGGGATTTTTCAAGCGACGATCTCAACAATACGCCGCAACCTTCTTCCACAGAGGAGTCAGCATCTAAGAGACTGCAACTTTTACAGGAAATCACTGAGCCGGCAGACCCGGTGACGGATCTCTTTCCTGAAACCGAGTGGTACGACGCAGTAGACTTGGATGCGTACGATTTCACAGAGCTGCTGACAACCGAAGAGCCAGAGAAGGAAATTCAACCGGCTGAAACATTAGATTCAGATATTGTCCAACCCCTGCTGGATGAGATAAAATCAGAGATAGATCAGAAATTGGAGTCAGAAGATCTGAAGTGACGTAGGAAGCGTGCAGATAGTTCGGACAATTTTTCAGGTATACCAAGCTGCGTGAAATTTGTCGTTAGATGAACCTTGACTTTTCCAAGCAGATCGGTTATTCTCTTGAGGCAGGGAGGAGGCATTTTGACCGATTTGTTCACCAATTTAGAAAAATCGTGGCAGCTTTGCAAATGGGGTCCTCTTTATAATTTAAAGAGGACTTTCTATTTTTATTTGGGTTTTGGCTTCCTATTGCTGTGGATTGTTGGTTGTAATTTTCCCGGTGGCCAAAACCGTGACATCCCACAAATTCAACTCACCATACAGAACACCCTACCAATCAAGCGCGTTAATGTCCCAATTGTGCTGTCGCTCGCCGAACTGAAAGAGGTTGCATCCGACTTTTCATTTAACGCCTACTTAGTGGTTTCAGGACACGCGCCGGCTGAAATCGAAATCCCAAGCCAAGCTGACGACACAAACTACGACGGCCAAAAAGACGCGTTAGTCTTTTTTGTGGATCTTGAACCGCAAGAGACAAAGGGCGTCAGGATCCGCTACGCACCTGATAACGAGATGTCGATCACACTCGGATTCACTCGGAGGACACGGGCGGGGATATTCCCGGAGTTGGAAGGATTCGCAGCGCTGGAATCGGAATGGGCTGCCTATCTTCTGCATTCTAACGGCTCAATCGACACTTACGGCAAGAAAACGAAAGGGTTATTCCTTGACCAATTCGTCCGCCAGGTTGCGGTCCCGTCAGATCCTGATGAGGAGATTTTGACGTCACTGTTCACAGCGGATCCGGTGAGCAACGGACTGGGATTCGGGCTTTGGGACGCGGAGACACAGACACTAATATCTCCTGAAAATCAGAGGGATTATGTGCGCATCATAGCCGATGGCCCCGTGAGAGCTGTCGTGCAATGGATTATACCCGATTGGGTATTGTCGTCAGGCAGAGCGGCTGCTTTAACATCAACTTTTTCGATTTATGCGGGACATCAATGGATGGAGCACCGTATCCAGACTCACGGGTTAGAAGACGGGTATCGGATAGCAATCCGCCTGCCCAACCATGGAATTGCGCCAGTTAGAAATGAGAAAGATGGGGCGGTATGGAGTTGGGAAACCGCAGGGCAAACCGACCGCGAGATGGGTTTTGGTGTTATTTATCCAGCAGAGGGGTTCGAGACATTCATAGAATCAGGGACGGGAAACATTATATTAATGAAGCCTGATCAGCATAATGAAGTTTTCTACCGAGTTGCTACCGCTTTAAGAACAGAAGAGGTTGAAACATCGACACAGGAAGCGGTTGACGGTATAGAGCAACCGGTTGACGGTATAGAGCGTCCAAACGTACCGTCGCCCAATCAAAAAGAAGAAGCTAAAATAGCAACCCAAGAAGCCTTTGAGGAATACATTCAGGCGATGGCAACGGAAATTCGGACACCGCCACTGATTCAATTCACGCTACAAGAAACGAAAGAGTAAAAAATGAAAGGAGCTAGACCGTGTTCAATAAAGAGGAATGCTTAGAAATTATTGCGAAGCACCGGACAGACGAGGTTGTCGTCGCAACCATGGGGGTTACTGTACCTTGGGGGCAGATTTCAGACCATCCACTCGACTATGCGTCTGTTGGCAGCGCAATGGGTCATGCAGCAGACTTCGGATTGGGAATTGCGTTGGCAAGACCGGACAAAAAGGTGCTGGTTCTCAACGGAGATGGCAGCATGTTAATGTGTTTGGGAACATTAGCAACCGTAACCGCGTTGCAGAAACCGGCACACAATTTCTATCTTTTTGTATGCGAAAACGGCTCGTATGAGGTAACGGGGAATCAACCTATTCCGGGCGGACAGAACTTCAGTTTTACAACTATCGCCCGCGGCGCAGGATTTGAGAAGTTTTACGAGTTCGCCGATTCGGATTCGTTAGATGCTTCGCTTCCATCGATTTTGGCAGAGTCAGGTCCCACCCTAATCAATCTCAAACTTGCCCTTGCCAATGAACCGCCGCCGAGTCGAAGTGCGGAACACGCTGTGCGTTTTTTGCGTCCAACACTCGCAGAATCCACGCATGAATTGCGACAGGCGTTAAAGATGTAGTAATTATGGTGAATTCTATAATTACTTATACACTTTCGATACACAACCAATCCCCTAAATCCCCCTTGTCAGGGGGACTTGGGAAACTCAAGGGGACTTCATGAGGTTTCGATAAGGGGCACTATTGGTGAACGTCTACATATTTATATTGTTCCCTATAAGTGGCAGATGAAGAATTAATGCCGCTGGTAGGCCATGGCGATTGGCGCGAAGAATATCTACCGGTTCAACTCATCGGTATTTTCCCGGAGCTTGTGAAACGCCTGTAAGATGCGCTCCATATCGTCCACACCGCCTAAAAACAGCGCATGGGAGAAACTGCAAACTTCTTCTGCATAAACCCTTTCCGCATTGGGACAATACACCGTGCTGTAGTCGATCTCCCCTTCATAAAGCGCGCCCTGCCGCGCGCAGCCAAGCTGATCAAAGAACTCCATGTCGGCAAAGGGACCTTCCTGATAGATGGGCTGACCGTGTGCACCCACGCCACACGGCACACCCTCCGCGCTGAGCGCCTCCAAAAATCGGCTCCTTGGAACGCCATCGAACTCGTCCGGGATGTATCGAAAATCCCAATAGTAGAAGCACCACCGCGTGACACGGTCATCCCGCGGAATCGGATCAACCCCCTTGATCCCTTTCATTCCAGCAACGAGGTGGGCAGTGTTTTGCTCCCGCGTCTCGACCTGTGCATCGAATCGTTCCAGTTGACATTGCAGCAGCGCGGCCTGAAGATTCGTCATACGCATGTTGATATTTGCAAAGCGCGCGGCATTTTCCGCAAGGATTTCGTCATTTGTGAGAACCATACCGCCCTCTCCGCAGGTGAGTGTCTTCCCAATTTGAAAGCTAAACGCCCCCAAATGACCGATGGAACCAACCCCCTTACCTCGCCACTGTGAACCGTGTGCGTGTGCACAATCCTCAATGACCCGAAGACCATGTCTGTCGGCAATCTCCATGATCGCATCCATATCAGCCGGATATCCGCCGTTGTGGACCGGAATGATGGCTCGTGTCTTGGGCGTTATGGCGGCTTCAATCGCTTCGGGGCTGATATTATAAGTGAGTGGGTCAATATCGACCATGATCGGCACTGCGTTGACCAGCACCACCGACGTCGCTGTGGCGACAAAAGTCAACGCCGGAACGATAACCTCATCCCCCGCGTTCACACCCGCGGCTTTTAAGGCGCATTGTAGCGCGACTGTACCATTTGCTAAGGGGATGGCGTACGCGGCATCTTGGTAAGCGGCGAATGCTTCGCCTACTTCGCCAACCTTATCACGGCAATTCCATTCTCCGCTGCGCAAGACCTCCAGAAGTGCCTTTTCTTCTCTCTCATCAAAGATTGGCCACCGCTTTCCCAGCGTATCTGTAACGACCGGTTCTCCTCCGTTCAGCGCCAGTTTTCCCATACAAGTCACCTCCGACTCCGCGTTCGTTGTTATCTGTTTTGGATCTCTCCATCCAGGTTTCGTTCCATCCGATTGCCTTCCAGTTTTACCCGTTTTGCTTTTGCCCCAATCACGACGCCGAAGCGTTGTGTTGAATTGCCAACCTCCGATTGATTGCCGATTTCATTAGCGACAATCACTGTGTCGTTGGTTTCACCATCAATATAGATGCCGCTGCCCTTTCCGTTAGTGCCGTTGTTGTAGATTTTGTTGCCTTCCAACCGATTTCGATGTCCGCCCGTGTACTCCGGCTCGTCTCGAAAGTATACCCCGTGATTTGCATTACCAATCACCGTATTCGCCCGCAGGAGGTTATCCGAATCTTTATGACCGATAGAGATGCCGTATCGACCGTTGCTCCGAAGTTCATTTCCTTCAAAGGTCCCATGACGCACCCGCCAGCAGAGGAAGAGACCATCATCTCTATTTTCGTAGGCTGCGTTGTTCCGTATCGTCGGACGCTGTGAACCGCTGCCGGGGTGAAATCCCAAGCCCGTATTATGATGCGAGACGCAGTTTTCGATCGAGATATCATTGCTCTGTTGAAAACTGTACCCATCGCCGTTATAATCGTGAACGGTACAACTATGGATGTGTGAATTGTTGACGCGATAGAAGAAAAAGCCGGCGCCGCGACATCCGTTCAGGTGCGCGTTGTTCGCTCGGTTTCCATCAACCGTTACACCTTCGATGCGTATATTTTCGGCATAATAGCTACTGATGAGCGGGAACGTGTTTTTGGCGAGCGCGTTACTGTGCACCATGCAGTCGGCTTGAAGGGGACGATTGATGATAAAGGTGTTCTTATCCACGCGATCGATAATGGTTCCGACCGTGGTATGAAATCCACCGGAACGATCATCCTGCACGGTTACACCCATCCCAACTTTAAACCCGGACTCATCTACAACCGTGATCTGTTCTTCGCCGTAATCGCCATCCGTAGCCAACTGGGAGAGATGGCCATTCCCTTTGCACAGGATTGTGTCTTCGCCTGCGCCAATCACCGCGACATTACTGCGCAGGTGCAATGAATCTTCCATCTGGTAGACCCCGGCGGCGATACATACGGTCCCTCCGCCCAATCCTGAAACATAGTCTACTGCTGCCTGCAATGCGTAATTATCTGAACCGACAATTGCTGCGTTTTCCACGCCAACGGTAATTGTTACGCCTTTTTTCATAATTACTCCTCACTGTCTAGGTTCTGTTGACATTTCATCGCAGCCAGATAATAGAGAGACATAAATCGGTTCACTGATGTAGAACCCCAGAAAAGAAACCGAGTTTTGAAGAAAAAACTCGGTTTCTGACAGCTTTTCCAGTCATTTGACCGTTTCTCGCAATAGCAAAAGCAAAATGTCAACACGCCCTAGTGCTCTGTCAAATAAATCATGATAAGGCACTCACCGCTTGGCTATGGCTATCCAAGTCGCTGTGCGGGGGAAGTGTCTAAAGGAGGCTTTTGTACCACAATCTGTTAGATTGTGATCCGAGTCCGCAAACTAACAGTTTGCGCTACATTTATCTGACAATGTACTAGTGATGGCATCGGATTCGGCAGTCAAAGATTTATTGACACAGATGCACTTTGATTGCGCCGGAGCGTTTATCCGCAGAGACCCTGAACGCTTCAACAACGTCATCCAATGGATAGCGGTGGGTTACCAGTTTGGTCGCATCAACCTTGCCGGAGGAGATGAGCTCGATCGCTGCCTCGAAATCGGTATCCATGCCGGTGAAGCCGTAACAGCTTGAACCGATGACACTCGCCTCTGACCAGACGATCCGGCTTAGATCCACTTCCAGCGGTTCAAAATATCCTCCCACCAGCACGACTGTCCCATGTCGTCGGACGATGCGCATCGCATCATCAAAAGTCTGTGCACCTCCAACGCTTTCGACCACAGCGTCCATCCCTAAACCACTCGTCAAGTCATCGACATATTCTTTGAGATCTGTGTCCCCGATGTTCACCACGTGGTCAGCTCCCAACTCTTTCGCCAGTTGGGCTTGCTGATCGTACTTGACGGTGATTAAAGTTTCTTTTGCCCCCGCTGCGACCGCCGCTGCCAAGGCAAACTGTCCGATGGTTCCACCGCCAATGACCGCTACCCGGTCCTGATAGGTCGCCTTCGATAGCCCGACGGCGCGATAGGAGACCGCAAGCGGCTCAACCAAAGCCCCTTCCTCAAAACTCATGCTGTCCGGTAACTTAAAGAGTCCAGAGATGTGAGCATTTGTGTATTCCGCGAAGCCGCCGTGGGCATTGTGTGAAATCCATTTACGCTCTTGGCAGTGATTATAATAGCCTTTTCGACAGTAGAGACAGCGTCCGCAGTGTGAGAAAAATTCGATAGCAACCTTATCACCCGGCTGAAGTCCTGTGACGCCTTCACCCAGTTCGATGACTGTGCCACAGGTTTCGTGACCGGCGGCATTGGTATGTGATTGATCCCAGTGACCAAAATAGCTATGTAGGTCGCTGCCGCAGATTCCGGTCTGCCTGGTGTCGATCCCAACGTACCCCGGCGCGGGGGGCGTGTATTCTATCTCTTGGATACTAATCTGTTCAATGCCTGTGTAGATCGCGGCTTTCATTGTAGTCATGGAATTTTCTCCTTTAGCGTTTTATATCATACTGCCGCATTTTGCGATGTAGGTTCGTGCGCTCAATTCCGAGCTGTCTAGCAGTCTCGGTAATATTCCAGTCGTTGGTCTCCAAGCGGTTTCGGATAAAGCGGTGCTCAAATTCGTTTTTTGCCTCTCTGAGTGGTGTCTCCGTACTGACCTGAGATGGATCGTCACGACGATTGAGTTCCGCAGGTAGGTCGTTGGTTTCAATGGTTTCGCGGGGACACAAAATGACAAGCCGTTCTATCATGTTGCGAAGTTCTCGGACATTGCCGGGCCAGCTATATCCGCTGAGAATCTCCTGCACATTTTCGTCCATTGTCATTTTTGGTTTCTGGTTTTCTCGGCAAAATCGAGACAAAAAATGATCGATGAGTAAAGGGAGGTCTGTTACCCGTTCACGCAGAGGCAAGATATGCAGCGGCACGACATTCAATCGGTAGTAGAGATCCTCACGAAAATTGTCGCTCTGAATCTCGTCCTGCAAGTTTTTGTTGGTCGCAGAGATGACACGGACATCAACACGAACAGTTTGCCCGCCGCCGACCCGTTCAAATTCCTGTTCTTCAAGAACGCGAAGTACCTTTGCCTGAGTTGATGGACTCATGTCGCCAATTTCGTCGAGGAATATTGTGCCGGCATCAGCCTGTTCAAATTTCCCGATGCGCCGGCTTGATGCGCCGGTGAACGCGCCACGTTCATGCCCGAACAGTTCGGATTCAATGAGATCTTGGGGGATGGCGGCACAGTTCACTTTGACAAAAGTAGCTTTATGACGTGAGCTGAGTTGGTGAATAGCGTAGGCAATCAACTCTTTCCCGGTTCCGCTTTCGCCGGTGATGAGGATACGTCCATTTGTTGGCGCAACCTGTCGAATTTTTGTCAAAATTTCTTGGATTGGCTGGCTAGTGCCAATAATCGGATGTTCAAAATCGCTGCTTTCCTCTGCTACTGTTGTACGCCTGCGCTCAATTTTCTGGACAACTTCTTTCACCTTGTTTAGTATAGTATTCAGCGAGAGGGGTTTTCCCAAGAAGTCGAGCGCTCCCATGCTTCCCGCTTCCAACGCAAGTTCAAATGTGCCGTGACCGGTAATCATGATGACTTCTGTATCGGGGGAAATTTGCTTAATCCGTCGTAGTGTCTCAAGTCCGTCAAAGCTGCCGGGCATCAAAATATCCAGAAACACCAAGTCGATTTGCTCACTTGCAACACAGCGAATACCCGCTTCACCATTAGAAGCGGTTACGGCGTTGTATCCCTCATCCTGTAGAATATCTTGCAGCGATTCGCAAATACTAGCTTCATCGTCAATGATTAGTATGTTTGGCTTGAACGGTTGGTTCATGAGATCAATCCAAGGCTCCTGTTTTTGGGGTCAACTACTCTTGACGCAAGGATTATTGTACGCTATGCCAAAAAAATCGAATTTACGCCAGTTGGGATAAATAGTAAAGTTTAGAATTAATTGGATACTCTGTACCGGCGCGCCCCGTATTCACGGGATCCCGACAGGTCGGGAGAAACAGCGTCTACCAAACATGGGGAGCGAAAGTGTCTATTTATTTTTAGAATCCACTAAATTTTTGAATTACTCGGAAACCGAATTGTGATAGAATGCGTTGCTTTGCATTAAAGTATATTGTCGCTACATTGGTTAAGGTTTGGTGAGTCTACTCCGTCTGGATATCACAGGCGGTTTGTTAGTTTTCCGCTGCCTTCCGCGGGAAAACGCTGAAGTACTACCACTGTTGCGAAGAGAAAATTACTTTTGCGGTATATTTGCTTTCTGACCAAATTTAGTATCGACTAAAAAAATGCTGTTTTTATATTACATAGTCCCTTTATTTGGTTAAACGTTTGACAATTTCGCACGTCTTTATGCTATCATAGCACAATTGGACGCGCAGATCCAACAGAATTGCAGAAGACAACCCCCAGTTCAGTTAGCTTAAGAGGGGACATCACCTCACCTTTATCATCAATCAACCCTCTTTTGTACGTGCTCAACCGTATAACAGAGGCACCCCAAGCGCTTCGACTATTTTCGGAATAGCATAGCCAGAAACGGCGAACCTGTCAATGAAATGGTGAAGTGTTGATGTACAATCCACGTTACTTTATTTACTTATGTCGAGAATACGCACACAATTATTCATCTGTAGTTTAATCAGTACCTTACTACCTGTGTCTGTTTCATTCGCAGTTAACACCTATGATGTGAGTTATTTTTGGAGCACTAGGCAGCAGAACGCCAAAACATATGCCAGCAAAGTAAAGCAGGTATTGGGACCGAATATCGCCAAACAGATCAAGGTGGTACAAAACTGGAAAGGTCTATACGGCGTCATTTATGATCAGGATGGCAATTACGAGACGGCCCGTCGGGTGGCAGTGAATCACGCAAAGTTACTTCGCCAAGGAGGGGTAACGGAAGCGAAAGGGAGCGATGCTGCCTGCCCAATTCTGAGTCGAGATTACTCGGCTAGACCGAGGAGCACACCAAGCAAGCGAAAGACTACACAGCAAAGACCTAAACAACAAAGACCTACCCCGCTGCAATTCGACATTACTGTGGATTCCAATCTTGAGGCGGAAATCGATCGATACGTCAAGGGGTTGCGGTTCAGGGGTGTTCTTTCAAACACCGATCAAACTAGCTTTGTTGTCTACGATGTGACTAAGCAGAAAAAGGTAGTTTCAATCAATGAAGATCAAACCATGATGGCGGCTTCGTTAATCAAGAACTTCATAATGCTCGCTTACTTCCACGAAGTAAAATATAAACGGCTTGAGCATACCAACGAGAATCGCCGCCAGCTCCGCTTGATGATTCAAAGAAGCGCGAATACATCGACTAACTATTTCATCAGACTGCTTGGCGGTCCACGGGGCGTGGAGCGCATCTTAAAATGGAACTATCCCTATTTCAAGAAGACTCGGATCGTTGAATATATTCCCGCTGGCGGTAGAACTTACCGTAATATGACCTCGGCACATGAACTGAATGTGTTCTACAACCAGTTGTGGCTGGGGAACCTGCCGTATTCAAACAAGATGAAATATTATCTGGGCCTTCCGAACGGCGATCGTATGCACGATAAAACCTGCATTCCGTCAAATGTCCGGGTATATCACAAAACCGGGACAGTCTACGGCTTGGTTGGTGACAGTGGCATTTTGGCAATCATTGATGCACAGGGGAAACAACGGGCTTACATCTTTACTGGGCTGATTGAGGATCGGACAAAGACGAGCAATCGCAACCGCTCCGAGGCTTTTTGGTCATGGGTGGGACGCCGATCGGATACGTTGCGGCGCGTATCGGAAGCGGTTTACGAGTACATCTACGAGGTCCATTACGGCGGACAATTTAACTGTCGCCGCCACGCGGGGCAGCACTTGAAACGCTGATTGCAGAAACGTTTCCATGTTGGCGGGACAATATTCCTACCTCTATGACCGCTTGAACGCCTCCAAACCAGCACGGGCTGCCTGTAGAAGTAGGTAGTAATCCGGACCGTAGCCCAAAACAGTGAAACCTTGTGCTTGTCGCCGCTGCAATCCCTCCGGTGTGCTCTCACCGAACCCGATGGCAACATCGCCCTTGCGACCAACCTCTAATGCGCGTTCAATGACAGCGTCAGTCTCTGGATGTGGCATGTGAAGCGGGTTCAATCCCATTGACAGGCAGAGATCCCACATACCGATATATAACACATCGACCCCAGGCACAGCCCCGATCTCCTCCAAGTTTTCGACAGCCTCTTTGGTCTCGATGAGCAAGAAGACAAGTATATTGTCATTCGCCCGGTTGAAATAATCTTCATTGTCAACTGTATATTGCGAGGCGCGCAACGGTCCCCAACCGCGCTTGCCTTGGGGTGGGTAGCGCGTGGCATCGACGATAGCCTGTGCCTCATCAATGGTCTTAACCATCGGCACAAGGATTCCCATACCACCTATGTCTAATGCCCTCTGGATGAAGACCGGATTGGCAGAAGGTATGCGGACAATGGGGATGGCTTCGGTCCCGTTGATCGCCATGAGCATGTGCTCAATCTGGGCGGTATCGAGCGCATTGTGTTCTGTTTCGATGACCAGCCAATCATACCCAGCGTGCGCCAAGAGTTCGGCAAGGTTTGGACTGCCCAGTCCCATAAAACAACCGATGGTCGGTTGACCGGAGCGGATTTTTTCTCGAACCCAGTTCGTTCTCATCTTAATAATTCTCCGTTTTAGATATCCGGGTAGTTCAACGGCATTCCTGTTTTTCCGAGGTCATAGTGTGTGATATGCCAGCGTCCCAAGTTCGCGCTGAGAAAGAGATCGAGGTTCTGACCGCAGAAGGCGATATTTGTCGGGGCGGCAATCGCTGTGCCTTCGTAATCTTCAGCCAGCACGTCGAGCTGTCCGTCCGGTGTCAGTCGGTAGATTCGATCGGGACGGTAGCAGGAGATGTATAGGTTTCCTTCGGTGTCAAACGCCAATCCGTCTGGCACGGTCTCCGGTAGGTGAACCAGCGTTTCAACATCACCGGCACTACCATCTGCCTTGATTTCGACCCGGTCAACACGCGGTGGATTGAGACTCATGGCAACGTAGAGGTATTCACCCGCCGCGTCCAATGCCACACCGTTAGGAAACTGCGCTTGACTGCGACACCAAACCTCGCCCTTACCATCCGGAGCAACCCGAAAGATGCAACCGTTGTCCTCTTTCCACCCACCGGAATGGGACACATAAAGATTGCCGTGGCGATCGAATACGGGATAGTTAGCTCCTTCAAAGGCCTGCTCGTCCGTACCATCGCAGTAGACGCTCACCGTTCCGTCTGGTTCAACTCGTTTAACCCCCCCGCTGCAAACATACAGGCGGTGCTTCGCGTCTTGGGCAATACCTCCCACGAACCCGCCGGTATTGGCGAACTCTTCAAATTCCTTCTGCTCTACGTTGATTCGGTATATCTGTCCCAATTCGCCGCCGGCATACGCAAAGCCGTCGCAGCCCCAGCTGATACATTCGGGGTGATCCAATCCACCCGTAAAACCGCCAATCAAAACAGAGACCTGTGTTTCAGTATCAAGAAGTGCCATATTTTATTACCTCCGCAGATAATTAGATATTGGTTGATGTCAAGCGAACGTGTAATATAAGTAGGTGAAACGTAATGCGTGAAACATGATAACCATCGGTTCATTAATGCTCGAACCCGCGTCGATTACACAATAGGATATAATGACACATGGAATCCGTCTGACATTATATAGACTGGCACGGGAATGTCAACGAAAAACAGCTGGTAGTATCAATTCACAGAGGCAACACAGTATAGATTTCTTAGAGTGTATTTGGTCGGTCCTCGATTCGTATGTCTCTACTGGATATACGCTTGACTTTACGCCAAGCAGATGGCAAAATAGGTAGTATGTACGGTACTATAGTGGATCTTAGAATTAATGAGACACTCCAAACCGGTGCGGTTAGAAACCGCACCTACCGGGGGCATAGTCCGGATTTTTCCAACCCCGATAGTCGAGGTTTCCTAACCGCGCCTACCGGGGGCGAAAGTGTCTACCTATTTCTATAATTCACCATAATTCAATAGAGAGATTAGAAAGGGAAACAGAGATGGCGCGAAAGAAGATACTTATCACAGGTGCGGCAGGCAAAATTGGGCGGGTGCTGCGAGATGGGCTGAAAGATGATTACGATCTGCGGCTCCTCTATCACAGGACTGTTCTGCCGGCAGCACCGGGGGAAGAGGTCCATATAGCAAGCATCAAAGATCTTGATAAAATGGTGGAGGTAGTAGGCGGCGTGGATTCGGTCGTTCACATGGCAGGGGACCCCGAAGTTGGCGCATCGTTTGAATCGGTCTACGAGAACAACATTTTAGGCACCTACTGCATCTATGAGGCAGCGCAGCGAACAGGTGTGCCTCAAGTTATTTTTGCCAGCACTAACCATGTGACCGGATACTACGAAATAGATGGTATCTATACCAAGCCGGAAATGCCTGTGCGACCGGATAGCCACTACGGTGCTAGCAAAGCCTACGGCGAGGCATTGGGTAGATACTATGTCGATGAATTCGGGCTGCGGGTGATTTGCCTGCGGATTGGCACGTTCCAACCGGTGGAGTCCGTGCAGAATCGGACAAGCGATCGCATCCTGTCCACTTGGCTAAGCCACAGAGATATGGTGCACATGACCAAACAGAGTATTGAGGCGGAGTCGGTGAAGTTCGGTATATACTACGGCATATCGAATAATACGCGCGCCTACTGGGACACCGAGAATGCACGGAAAGAGATCGGCTATGACCCCGAAGACAACGCCGAAGATTATGCCTGAGCATCTTTCGCAGACAGGATTGTCGCCATGACGTTTTGGGTATCGCTCAGATCATCAAAGAGAACATCCGGTTGATGTGGCGTTAGCTCCGCACGGGAATATTGACCGGTAGCCACAGCGATGGCATAAGCTCCGGCGTGACGAGCACACTCAATATCGCGGGGTGTATCTCCAATAATTACGATGTCTTTGCCGGTGAACCTCACACCCGTTTTCTCAAAAGCACGAGACACAGCGATAGCGGGCAACGCATTACGGGAACGCGCGTCATCACCAAATGCGCCCAACTGGAAAAAGGGGGTCAAGTTAAAAACGTCCAGCTTCGCAGCTGCCCCGCCTTTATTATTGCCGGTCAACAGCCCGGGCAAACATGCCTCGTGATCTGTCACAGCTGAAATCAGTTCCTGTACGCCGTCCAACAATATAACGTTCGCATCCTCCGCTTGGCAGCCTTCTCTCAAGAGTTCAGCAATGCGGTCGAAAATATCGGGCAGTAGTTGTTGGACGGTGCTTTCGGGAAGAACGCCTTCCAAGATATCATGTACAATCTGCGTGTCCATCCCGCCCGACATCCGTACCCGTCCAAGTTCCGGGGTCGGATTGTCGCCGAACATCCCCTTTTCGCGGCAAACCTCTTCAATTGCTTGGTAGAGGGATCTGCCCCCGATTCCTCCTGTACTCAGTATAGTGCCATCAATATCAAATAAAACCAGTTTCCTCATCTACTGTTGTTGTCCTCAAGTTGTTTTACCAGTCGTTTTGCACATTTCAAATTAAAAATTCGTATCATTCCCCTTATAAATCCGCTCACCGCGCACCAGAATCCGCTTCGGATTTTCAAGAGAAAGTTCGTCAAGGGTATGATATCCCAGTGTCATACTCATGCGGGTGTCATCTGTCTTATTCGTGCCGGCGGAGTGAATCATCATGCTGTCGATGGCGAGCAAGCCACCGGCGGTCATAGGGACGGGAACCACTTGGTCTAAAGCAATTTGATGCACGAGTTCACCGTCATTCAGATTCACGAAGTCCGGCAATATATGAGATCCCGGGACTACATGGGTGCATCCGTTTTCCAGATTGGTATCCTCAAGGTAAGCCAATACCGTCACAATGGTGCGCGACCAATGCCTCACATCACGATGGAGTTCTAACGAAGCGGTTGAATCACGGTCACGCAGATATACGTGGTTGTGTCGATTCCGCACGAATTCGATATTGGGGCCTAATATCGACTCCAACGGGTTGAGAATTTCGGCGCACACGATTGTCTCACGAAAGACACCGCCCCGCCCCCATAGGTCGGAGATGCGAGTCACACTTCCATCTCTATTACGTGCAACCGGTTCGACCTCCTCCCGAATGTCTTTTAATGCCGTCGCTTTCAGTTCAGCGACAAGGTCATCGTCCAACCGTGTCGGTAGCTTGACGAAGCCGTTATGTCGAAAAAGTTGCATCTCTTGAGGTGTGAGTACCATAGATGTCTCTCCCTGTTTCTGTTTTACACTTGTTCCCGTCCCTCGGTTCTATCAACCACAGTCAATCTACACAGGCTTAAAATCGCTGCCGGGACCAGATGAGCCCCGCTCGCGGTTGGTCATAAACTCAAGCAACACCGGAAGCCCTTCTTCTTCGGTCACACGGCGTGCACGTTGGAACGCTGGAATAATCTCGGCAGGGTTTTCAATCCGCTCACCACATCCACCCATCGCCCGTGCGAGATCCGCGTAATCACTTCCGAGATTGCTGATCTGATACTCTGCCTCGGCAACGCCCCGTGCTTCACCTGCCATACCACCGTTGTTAAATAGCA
The DNA here is from genome assembly GCA_965204355.1 of Candidatus Poribacteria bacterium. Lineage (GTDB taxonomy): Bacteria > Poribacteria > WGA-4E > WGA-4E > PCPOR2b > PCPOR2b. Next base: position 2,302,975 of record OZ241983.1, on the reverse strand, counting down.
CAGTAATAATAGGAATCCTTTCTCGAACAGCGGTTTCAAAGTCCAGTCCAACCATGCCGAACGCGGTATCCCCTGTAACGTAGGTGCATACTTTTTCCGGCTTTGCGAGTTTGGCTCCGATGATGAGTCCCAAGCCGGTGCCGAGCGCGTGGGATCTGCCCCAACCGATAAAGCTACGCGGTCCGGCGGAACGATAAAAACTGATCATCCGTTCACGAGGGCTGCCGGCGTCATGGGTCACAATTGCGTCCTCCGGGGGGATCGCTTGCATCATATCCCAAATAACCCGATACGGGGTGATGGGGATCTCGTCGCTCGTGAGTTTGGGCATCCAGTCGCTGAGCCACTCTGCATTGATGGAGGCAATTTTTGAAGCCACGCCGTCCGCTGATCGGGCTTGATTTCCCGTAATATCTTTGCAAGCGTCCAACAGCTGGCGGAGGATTAGCTTGGCATCTCCGACGATGGGGTAGTCTACATCGAGGTCTTTCTGAACGTCAACGGGATCATTTGTAGCATGGATAATCGTCCTTCCTGCTGGCAGTCGCATCGCCATGACGTGATCGGTAAAGCTGCATCCGATCCCGCATATTAGATCCGCGGCGTGCAAGAAATGGTGGAGCACCTTGGGCATTGATCCTGTTGCACACCCCAACGCGAGCGGATCTGATTCAGGAAAAGCACTTTTGCCCATCAACGTTGTCAGCACGGGTACAGCCAAGAATTCGGAAAGTTCCCGCAGTTCCTCCGTCGCTTCCGCGTATAGGACGCCTTGCCCAGCAATAATAACGGGATGTTGGCCGCTACAGAGTGCTTTGGCAGCCGCCTCAATATCCCTCGGATCGCCTTGGGATTTGACGGGCTTTACATGGGAGATGTCCTCATCGAAATTATCTACGTCCTGCATTGCGACGTCCGCCGGAATTTCGACCATCACGGGTCCTGGTCTACCTTGCCGCAACGCTGCCAGAGAACGACGCATTACACCGCCCACACGGTCTGTAGAGGTTACTACTTCGACCCGTTTGGTGGTGGCAGCGTAACTAATCTCCGACCGAAACAGCGGTGAAACCCCTTGGCGATCCACTGGATGTCCGAGGGGCAACAAAAGTATCGGAACTGAGTCGGAAAAAGCGGTGGCTACACCTGCGAAACTATTTTCGGTGCCCGGACCGTACTGCATGGCGAATACGCCGGGCGTGGCTCCGTTTGTCACCCGTGAATACCCATCTGCAATATGCACTCCGACCCGTTCTTGTCGGCAGATAATTGGTCGGACGCCTGCTTGGGCAGCGGCTTCGATCATTGATGTTGTGGGAAAACAACTTAGGTAGTCGATTCCTTGCGCTTTCAGTGTTTTCGCGATCGCGTCTATTGTTTTCATGCCAACCCCTTCCGTTGAACCATGATGTTAACGATTTATGAGCCTACACCCCTAGTACTGCGTCAGGTAAATATTGATAGCCTCGCTTGCTGTAGAGCCAAATTGTAAAGCGTAAAACGTGAAAAAAACTCGTATGACGCATTACGTTTTACCAACTTCCTTCTGACATAGACTGTTGTATATCTCAAAACTTATCTGATTGAGTACTAGTGCTCTGTCAAATAAATCATGATAAGGCACTCACGGCTTGGCTATGGCTATCCAAGTCGCTGTGCGGGGGAAGTGTCTAAAGGAGGCTTTTGTACCATCCCGATGAAATCGGGATGATCCGAGTCCGCAAACTAACAGTTTGCGCTACATTTATCTGACAATGTACTAGAACACACTCCTATTTCATCGTGACATAGTTCTGTCACACCGTCAAGGAGAAAAGCGTTTGATCCTGCCTTAACCGCGTTGGAGGCTCCACGGCTTCGCCATGATTTGCTCCATGCCCTCATCATCCAACGTAATCCCCAACCCCGGTCCGTCTGGCACCGGCACACATCCGTCATCATCGAGAACGAAAGGTTCTTTGAAATACCCTTTACCGATTAAGGTACGGGAACCGTCGCGTGTGTCGTTCACTTCGTTATGTTCCTGCACTAGGAAGTTAGGTGTGCAGGCATCCAATTGGATTGAGGCTGCAAGGGCAAGCGGACTGAGCGGGCAGTGCAACGCTAACTTCGCGTAGGCGGCTTCGCCCATGACGGCAATTTTACGGCACTCCGTGATACCGCCTGCGTGGCAGATGTCGGGCTGTAATACGGACAACAGACCGCGTGACATTGCGTCGAAAAAGATCCATTTACCCATCCAACGCTCACCGGCAGCGATTGGGGCGTTGGTATGTTCGACGATCTGGGCGAGCACGTCCACCCGCTCGACAGGCATCGGTTCTTCAATAAAAAGCGGTCGATGTGGCTCAAGGACCTCAATGAGTTGTTTGGCAATTGCCGGGTGCGGGTTATGGATGTCTACTGCTACGTCAGCATCGGGCCCCGCCCCTTCGCATACGGCGGCGAATTTTTCCCCAAACTGTTCTACCTGTGAAGTAATTGGTAGGTCAGCCCCCGGACCGAAGTGGACTTTTAGGCATCGGAAGCCCCACTCTTCGGTCAGCACCCGCGCTGCCTCCGCATAGGTTTCCGGTGCGTCGGGTATCAGTGAAGTTTCCGGCGGTGTTCCAGCGCGGTAGGGGTCTCCGGGTTCCACGCACCAAGGGAGCCCACCACCTGTCGCGTGATACATACGAATTCGGTCGTGGTACGCACCGCCGAGCATCTTATGGATAGGCAGTCCTGCTGCTTTGCCTGCCAAGTCCCACAGTGCGATGTCAATTCCACTGATCGCGCTCATTTTGATAGGACCGCCCACATAACCTTCACCGTACATCAGATGCCACAGTTCTTCGACGCGGCACGGATCTTTCCCAATTAGCAGCGGCTCAAGTCGCTTGACTTCGGCGATGACGGTTTCTGAATGACTCTCAAGGTGGGGTTCACCCAACCCAGTCAGTTCGGTGTCGGTATGAATCCGCAACCAAACCCAACTCGGTGGGACTCGTAGAATTTCAAATTCAGTGATTTTCATGGTTCTCCTTCACGCTGTAAATACCTTTGACAAATATAGGTTTGCACATTACTATATTACCCAAATGAGCTAATAGAAAATTACAACTATAGTAAAGTTTAGAATTAATTGGACACTCTATACCGGCGATGGGAAAATACGGGCTATCACCCCGGTAGGCGCTGTTTCCAACCGCACCTACCGGGGGGCGAAAGTGTCTATTTATTTGTATAATTCACCATAAATGTCAAACTTGAATTTACGAATTGTGATTTATTGTTAGCCATACTACATTGTCAGATAAATGTAGCGCAAACTGTTAGTTTGCGTCCTCGGATCACAATCTAACAGATTGTGGTACAAAAGCCTCCTTTAGACACTTCCCCCGCACAGCGACTTGGATAGCCATAGCCAAGCCGTGAGTGCCTTATCATGATTTATTTGACAGAGCAATACGCCAGACCGTCTTAGTGAGCGACAGAGCCATCGGCATGGAAGCTGCCGGTAATTTGTCTCGACTGGTAAGGGAATTTCGCCAGTTTTTCCTCGTTGAGATCCAGTCCGATGCCGGGTCGATTCGGTACGATTACATACCCGCCGTCACGCTCAAGGGGTTGATCGACAATTTCGTTGAAGGCGTCAGCGCCGATGTGGCTCTCGTGTGCGAAGAAGTTGGGGATAGCTGCATCGAGTTGGACAAAGGCGGCAAGGTTGACCGGACTGCCCATCAGGTGTGGGAAAATGCCTACAAAGGATGCTTCGGCGAGTGCTGCGATTTTTTTACAGTGCGTGATACCGCCTGCTAATGAAACATCGGGACGGATAAGGCTGACTGTCTTTTTGTCGATAAGCTCTTTGAACTGCTGAATGTTGTAGAAACGCTCACCGGTTGCTATTGGGAGGTGGACGTGCTGTGCAACATACTCCAACGCCTCAATGCTCTGCGGTGCGATTGGATCCTCATAGTAGAGAACGTGGAAGGGGGCAAGCTCACCGGCGAGGATGATTGCTTCATCCGGCGTAAGGTTTCGATGGATTTCAAGTCCCAGATCAATATCGTTACCGACCGCTTCACGGATGGTTCGGACAATTTCTACCGCGGTTGTAATCGCTTGGGTTGAAGTGCCCTTCTCCCAATTCGAGAAAAATGGGGTTGTTCGGAGCGAGATGTACCCTTCCTCGACGTTTTGGATCGCGCTCTCCGCCCGTTCATCTAACGTGTCTCCGCCGACATTGTTAAAGACTTTGACCTTATCCCGACACTTCCCGCCGAGCAACTGATAGACCGGCAGGTTGACTGACTTCCCTAAGATGTCCCATAGCGCAACATCAATAGCACTCATCGCGGCGCTGATGGCAGCTCCCATGAAGTGGGAATTTCTCGACACCACCTGAAAGTGATGTTCGATACGGGCGGGGTCTTTGCCGATATAGTACTCGCTCAGTTCAAGTACGGTTTGATATACCGTTTTGTGATGCGCCCACAATCCGGCTTCGCCGGTGCCGACAATCCCTTCGTCGGTGTAGACCCGAACCAGAAGGAACCCATCCACCAGAAACGGCGTTATCTTCTCAATTTTCATTTTACGACCTTCCTCTCACTCTGTCTTGGCTCATGTTAAGCAATCGTACAACACAAACTGATTTATGGTAGATTTTAGAATTACTTGGACACTGAAAATCAGAGAGTTCAGCAAACCTCGACTACCGGGATCTGAAAAATCTGGGCTATGCCCCCGGTAGGTGCGGTTTCTAACCGCACCGTATAGGCGCAGTTGGAAACAGCGCCTACCAAACATGGGGAGCGAAAGTGTCTATCTGTTTTTAGAATTCACTATAGTTCACTAGTTCATTAATGAACCAATGTACTAATGAACCAAGGAACAAATAGTTTTCACACATCACATTTCACGTATTCACGCTCTGTACTTTCTGTTGACATAGACCTTTATCTGTTCGATGTCTTTACGATTTCATCGGTGGCATTTCTGGCACGGCTATAACCGTTGATAAGGGCGGTAACATCGTGGCAACAGTTTAGCCAGCGAGTCCCTTTTTCGACTACGGTACGCATCGGCTCGCCCGGATCAACCGCCGTGCCCATTGCCTTCCCGTGTGCGCGACACACCTCACCTACTTTGTCGAAAGCCTCAAGAACAACCCGCTGTGTAATTGGGTGTCCCGGTTCGCGTTCCACACCGTAGCTGTGCGCGAGATCGCCGGGTCCGACAAACAGCAGATCAATTCCGTCAACTGCGGCAATGGCTTCAACATCGTCCACACCCTCTTTATCCTCGATCATCACGCCGAGCAGTGTGTTTTCGTTGGCTTGGTCCAAGAACTTGTTACGTTCAAGTGTACCGAATTGGGAATCCCTGCCGCCGCCCATGCCGCGCAGACCGAGGGGTCGGAATTTTGCCATGCGGACAAACTGGCGCGCCTCATCCGCGCTTCTGCAGTGGGGCCAAACCAAACCACCGGCACCCAGTTCCAGCGTTTTCATGACCTGATTGTAGGGACCGTGCGGGATGCGAACGATGACATCGAGGTCAACCGTTCGTGCAGCCAAAATCATATTGGAGAGTCCATCTAAATTGAGATGGCTATGCTCCATATCTATCCATACGCAGCTGTATCCCGCCAGCGCAAGCACCTCTACGACAATCGGATTGGAGACTCGATTAATCTCTGGAACGGTGATGGTCTCGCCCCTGAGAAGCGCGGCTTTTGTATGATTAACTTTATATTGATTGATCATCTGAATTCCCTATTCTTAACGGTTGCGATATCACCGGTTAGACTTTTTCGATTTCTAATTCATCTCCACTCAACACACATGTCGCCCCGCTGGGGCTTTAATAAACTTAAGATTGCAATTCTATAAACATGTCGCCCCGCTGGGGCTTTGGATCCTGGTGACTTGTTCCTGCTATGTGCATAGCGCTCTACCCCGATAAAATCGTGACTCAAGACTGGGGCAAACTTCTGCAGTGAGTGCGATTTTATAGTAAATGCTAAAAATAAATAGACACTTTCGCCTCCCGGTAGGTGCGGGTGGAAACCACCCCTACCGTTCTCCCATCTGGTAGGCACTGTTTCCAACTGTGCCTATACGGTGCGGTTGAAAACCGCACCTACCGGGCCTGGGGGAAATATAGAATTGCCCAATTATTTTTTTTAACTTCATACAGTTTGCGCTACAGTGTCTAGTTAATTCTGAAACCTACTATAATTCAAGAGGCAGTGGCAATCGCTTCTGGAAACTTTGGCAAAACCTCGCTGCCAAATTTTTCTATATCCTGCCGGATTGCACTGGGAGGGATTGCCAAAGCGCCGGCGCCTATTGTTACGCGTTCCAGTCCGGGCAATCTTTCTTGAATCGTCGCAATTTTTTCGAAGACGTGCGCTGGCGGTCCGCATATCCAGCCGCCGCCTTCAACCAAATCGTGAACGGTCGGAAGCCCAGCGAGCGGTGCCTCTTCTGGATCAAAAGTCGCTTGAATCTGTTCCACAGTAAGTGTTGGCATCCTTCCCAACGGTGCTAACACTTTGAGTTGTTCTTCAAACCAGACGGATGCCTCCTGAATTGCCCGCTCTTCGGTCTCAGCGATATGCACTTGTAGAACGAGCGCCAGATCCTCACCGAGTTCTATGTCGCGTCCAGCGCGTAAGTGTGCGTCCTTCCAGCTTGCAGCAATCTCCTCAACTCGTGGTCCTCCGGGGACAACCCCTTTGATGCCGTGTTTGACCATAAAGTCAATACCTCGTGGGCTCGCGCTGAAGATGGGTTGCCAACACTCCACAGGCAGATTAAAGGGACGAGGCACAAGCGTTATCTCCTCCAACTCTTGCCCTCTGTTGAGAACCCTTGCGGGTAGGTCGTAATGCATCCCACGATGGGAGAAAGATTGCTCGTTCCACGCCTTGAAAATAATCTCGACCTGCTCCTCAAACAGTTCTCGGTTTGCTGAGTCATCTTCGAGTGGAGATCCCAGGGTCTCCACCTCCCGCGGGATGTATCCACGACCGATACCGAATCTAACACGCCCTTGTGTCAAGATGTCCGCCATGGCAAAATCTTCAGCCAATCGGAGCGGGTGCCATGCAGGAATGGTATTAAAAAAGCCGCCGAACTTGAGTCGCTCGGTATTCTGTGCGAGATAGAGGCTAAGCATCGGTATGTTCGGGATGCCGCCGTACCCCTCGCGTTGAAAGTGGTGCTCGGCGAGCCACAGTGTGTCAAAATTCAATCTGTCCATTAACTGCGCGATAGATCGCGCTTCGTCGAATACAGAGGCGAGATGCTTGTCAGATTCTATCCTATCGTCGACGCGGAGGCCTTGGAAACCCATATTATCCATTTCCACATGCCCGCCGTAGAAGTAGTCAAATTTGGTTATCATCTATTTTTCCAATCTTATCTTTTCACGCTATCTTTTCACGCTCACACCTACCCGTAGACGCCACAAGTTTCTGTACCATTGGGGCTAGTATGTTTTTTTGACAATCATTAAACCTGATTGCTCGATTTTGGTCTATTACTGAGTCATTTTACTCATTCCTTATCCTCGCGTCAATAACAATCTCTACCGACCATTTGAGGGGTTGAAAGCAGCACAGGATCATTTATAGTGGATCTTAGAATTAATGAGACACGCCAAACCGGTGCGGTTAGAAACCGCACCTACAGGTTGGGAGGTATGCGTCAAAATGGAGGCTTAAATAGCCCCAGATAGGGGCGGCGTAAGCATTGCCAACTTTTGAGCACTATTGTATAATAATCCTCTGCATAACGAACACCCACACAACAACAGTCAGCAGTGGAGCACGAAAATTGAGTGAAGTTCAGAAATCTCTTTTTTTGTAGTATAGTGGACCTTAGAATTAATGAGACATTCCAAACCGGTGCGGTTGGAAACCGCACCTACCGGGGGCGAACGTGTCTATTTATAGTAGATGTTAGAATTAATTGGACACTGTGAACGAGCAAGGGAAGTAATCTTGCTCACGGAGTTACGGCACACGGAGTGTGCCTACTACCTTTACCGTCTATTTGTAATTAGAGTACATTATAAATATGTATCGTTAATTGTTGAATCCACTATAAATTATCTTAATTTTTTGATGAAGTTTTTAGGGATATTGGGATTATATTATAATCGTTAAAGATGAAGTCTTGAGAGACAGGGACCAATCGCACTATAAATTCTTTTCCAGACTTTTGTTTTCACCCTATTAATCGATTTACCAGAAAGGAGAACATGAGAAATGTTTAACCATACAGGACCGAAACGCACATCAGCGTTGAATCCGCTGACAGAGAGAGCGACTGCGGCAACGCCGGGAGACTCCCTCGCATCCTCAGCATGCGACACTGAGCCTCCCCATACAGGCACCGAATCTGAGGAACAGAAGGAGCTACCACATAATCCCGCCGGTCGCAGAGCTATTCCTGATCTACCAAAGGGATTTAGTTTGGCTCAACTCTCAATCACTCAGAGAAATACAGATTTGGGGGTCAGGAAGGCACCCCTAGCGTTTTTATCGCCAAAGGAGGCGACAAGTGACAGGTATTTCAATACCCGATTTTGGACAAGAGAACGATTACGAGAAAGGCATAGGCGAAGAAAAGATTCCGGCTGAATTGGCAGGTGACTCGGAAGCAGAGCGTTCTGATTGTACTGACTCAATCAGATCGGTTGCTTCGCTGAGTTCGACCTGCCTTGCAACGAGGAGAAATCCTGAGGAGACGAGCGTGAGACGATCCGATGAAGATCTAATGTTTTCCGTCAAAGAAGGAAATAGCGCAGCATTTGAAACCATAACCAAACGTCATTACACAAACACATTGAACTTTATTTATCGTTTCGTGAACAATCGCATGCTCGCGGAGGATTTATGTCAAGAGACGTTTTTGCGGCTCTGGCGCAGCTCACCCACCTATCAACCGCTTGCGAAATTTACCACTTTCCTTTATCACATAGCAAAGAATGTCTGTTTGAAGCAGATTGCTAAAGATCAACGAACTCCTTATACAGGCTCGCTAGAGGCTCCCGCCCTTAATGATAACGGCGGCAGTCACAATCTATCAGAAGATATTGCAGATAGCCGATATTTACCGGAGGAGGTGACCATTGCTAGGGAAGCACATGACGCTATCCGAAAGGCAATCGGTGATCTGTCCAATGAACATCGGTTAGTCTTTGTTCTAACAGAGTTGCAAGGGTTATCATACCAAGAAGTTGCTGAGATTGCCCGATGCCCTGTCGGTACTGTTGCTTCTCGGAAAAATGCAGCAGTCCGGCAGCTTCAGAAGCGGTTGCACAAACAGTTAGATTATTAACCGGAAATAGCCAAAATTGTTCAGCCAAAATGTATAGCCGTGTCGCAATCCTGAGAGGAGAATCAGGAAAGGTGACGTTTATAGCAAGATTGGCTTCAGCCTCTATGTCAATTCGGCCTCGGATTGATATAGGGGCATTTTTATTCCTCAAAGTTGGAAGCGGTAAAATTTTCAGTTTAGTTTTGCTTATATGGTAGATTGTAGAATTACTTCCAACCACAAACCCCCTAAATCCCCCCGATTTCATCCCCGATAAATCCCCGATACATCGGGACAGGCGGGACCCCGACAAGCCGAGAGTAAACAGGCGGGATTTCGCTGACGTTCAACTTATCAGTCCGTTCCCCCGATAAATCGTCCGATAAATCCCCGATGAATCGGGACTCCGACACGCCGAGAGCAGGTTCCGATAAATCGGAATCCTCGGAACGGGACAGGCGTGACCAGGAGGGGACTTTGGTAGAGGTCTACTTATTTCTCTAATTCACCAAAAATGATTTTTTCCCGAACAAAGATGCGCCTCATCTGCCTAATATCAGCAGAAGTAGATAATGTGAGAACTCAAACTGAAAATGATCTTTAAGGAGAAACCCATGAAATTCGGACATATCATCGCCATCCCTTTCGCAGCACTGCTTGCCCTTTTAACCTTAATTCCCGTAAACGCTTCAGCACAAAACAGGCTTTCAGAAGAAGACAAGCGCTTTGACCTCAACGGTAACGGTCAACTGAGTGAAGATGAAAAAGAGATTATGATTGAGATAATCACGTTTGAAGCCTTCACAGGAGTGCAGTTCACCGCACAAGAGATCCGAGAGAGACAAGGTGAGAGTGAGTCTGGCCGCCGCGGTGGAAGAAGGCGTGGACCACGCCGGGCTGAAAAGATCCTCAGTCGGTTCGACACAGACGGAGATGGCAAATTAGACTATGCGGAGCGAGAAGAAGCTCGCAAATACATCCACGAGAGTCGAGGTGAGACAGGCGCGTCCCGCCCATCTGGAAGCAGTTCGCCCCATACAACGCACACAGATGACCTGAAAGCGAGCCTTGCTGGAAGACCTAACGGTGAGCCGAATCTCTACGATGCAGAGACACTCCGGACGCTCTATCTTCGATTCCACGATGCGGATTGGTATGAACAACTTGGCACCTTCTATCGAACCGATGTCGAGGTGCCAGCGGATCTAATTGTCGATGGGAAAGTTTATCAGTCTGTCGGTATCAGGTTCCGCGGCAGTTCATCTTATTTCACGGTTCAGAATGAGAAAAAGTCATTCAATATCGCTGTTGACTACGGGGACGACACGCAACGGCTCTACGGTTACAAGACGCTGAACCTGCTGAACGGTCATTCCGATCCATCGTTCCTCCGCGAAATTCTCTATTCGAGAATTGCTACCAACTACCTCCCCGCCCCGAAGGCGAACCTTGTCAAACTGGTCATCAATGGAGAGAACTGGGGGATTTATATCAATAGCCAACAGTTCAATAAAGATTTTCTGGACGAATGGTTCGGGACGAGAGCCGGGGTTCGTTGGAAGGTGCCGCCCGGTCGCAGCAGCGGGTTGGTTTATAATGGAGATCAGCCCTCCGGCTATCAGGAAGCTTACCAACTGAAAACGAACGTGGAGGAAGCACCAAACGCGTGGCAGGATCTGATTAAGCTGTGCGAAGTTCTTGAGAAAACCCCCGATGATCAGCTTGAATCTGAACTTTCCTCGATTTTTAACATTGACCGTGCGCTTTGGTTTCTTGCACTGGACAATGTGTTGATAGATAACGACGGCTACTTCAGTCGCGCCAGCGATTACGCTTTTTATCAGGACCCGAATGGGCGTTTCCACCTGCTGCCGCACGACAGCAACGAGACGTTCCGATTTGCCGGTGGCGGCGGTCCGAACTCTTGGCAGACCGATGGGCAGATGCTATCCCCTGTTGCCCTCGAAAATGATATGATGCGACCGGTTGTCAGGCGTCTATTTGCCCTCCCACACCTACGCGCCCGATATCTCGCCCATGTTCGCACCATTGTCAACGAATGGCTCGATTGGGATCGTCTCCAACCGATTATTGCAGCGTATCAATCACTCGCCGATGCGGAAGTGAAGGCAGATGATAAGAAACTGTACAGTTACGATGCATTTGCTACAAGCCATATCAAAGACCAAGCCGGTGGGGGCGGCGGCTCCGGTGGCGGCGGGAGAATGACGCCAAGTTTCAAGCGTTTTGTCGAGGAACGGGCAGAATATCTGCTCAATCACCCCGAAATTAACAAACCGACGCCAACTATTGAATCGGTTTCCAACTCCGACGAACCGATGGCAAATCAATCCGTACAGATCACAGCCAAGATTGGTGGAGATGTCGAGGTTGATGCGGTCAGCCTGTATTATGCGGACGGGCGATTGGCATCTTTCCAGAGTGTGTCAATGTCAAAAGAGGGTGCCGTCTATGTCGGTGAGATTCCCGCTTATCCTGCTGGACAGAAGGTTCGTTATTATGTCGAAGCTTCATCCGTTGAATCGCACGGCACAACAACGTTTTTCCCAACCCAAACCGAATTTGAACCGTTGACCTACCGCGTTACTGTATCCGTTGCTGATAGTTCCCCGGTGGTCATTAATGAACTGATGGCGAGTAATACGAAGAGTCTTGCTGACCCGCAGGGTGAGAACGATGACTGGATCGAACTCTACAATGTAAGCGATTATGCGGTTGATCTGTCAGGGATGTATCTCAGCGATAACCAGAACAATCCGCGGAAGTGGCAGTTTCCCGATGACACGCAGATTGCCCCCGGTGGCTATCTGATTATTTGGGCGGACGAAGATGGCAACGCCGAACCGGGACTCCATGCCAACTTTAAGCTGTCCAAGAATGGGGAAATAGTCATGCTCGTTGATACGGATGAGCGGGGAAATCAGATCCTTGACATTATCGAATTTAAGACGCAGAGGGCAGATGTCGCGCTTGGTCGGGCACCCAATGGGGTCGGTGATTTTAAGCCATTAGCGGGTACGCCGGGGACGGAGAATAACTGAAATGAGTAAACAGCCGAATGCAATTTGCCAGCTTCCATTTCTCACGACCGCTTTGCGAGTTAAGGGTGAATTGGGTTGATCCCCTACAAGGAACCTAAGCGTGAATAAGATCAACAGACGTGAAGCGCTGAAGGGCACCGCTGGTGTACTCCTTGCGGGAACTGGGATCTCTGCGAACCACGTTCCGGAGGCCGAAAGCGCCGATGGTTCGACTGCACGCGACGCGATGCGTAAGCCAATTAGACCACCCAAATTGGTCCCCCAAGATACCGTAGGTATTGTATCACCGGCATCGGCATTTTTCACGATTCATGAGTCTGCCTTGCAACGGTCAGTTGCACATTTAGAGAAAGCGGGATTGCACGTTCAGCTCGCACCGCACACGCTCGACCAACGGCAACACTTGAATCCCCCGACTCAACACCGAGCTGAAGATCTAAATCAGATGTTCGCAGACCCAGAGATAAAAGCGATTTTCTGTCTATCCGGTGGTTCGGGCGTCAATGCGGTGCTGCCGCTGCTGGATTGGGAACAGATTGAGAGATCCCCCAAAATTGTGATGGGTTATAGCGCGATCACTGCCCTATTGATTGGTCTATACACAAAGGTAGGTTTGGTCACATTTCATGGTCCTATGATTCTCAACGGTTTCAGCGAATATCCGCAGCCCTTCACTTATACGTGGCAGGGCCTCGAAGATATATTATTCAAGACGGAACCGGTAGGCACACTTAAACCGCCCGCACAATGGACGGATGCCTATACAAGTGAGGACCAGCCACGTCCAATGAAAACGAATCCGGGCTGGCGCTGGTTGAGAGATGGAAAAGCGAGTGGACCATTAATTGGCGGGAATCTAAGCGTTATGTTGACGCTAGTCGGTACGCCGTATTGGGCTCCGTTGCGGGGCGCAATCTTGTGCGTTGAGGAGGTCAACTTCGGTAGCGGGCTATTACGCAAAATCGATGAATCGCTTGCCCAGTGTCAACAGATGGGACTGTTCGATCAGATCTCAGGTTTAGTTATCGGTAAGGTTAATGAACTCTCTGAAGAAGAGGGAACGCTCTTTGAATCGTTAATCCTTGAATACACAGCGAATTCGGACTTCCCCATCTTGACAGGGGTAGACTTTGGCCATACCGCGCCTCAGTTGACGCTTCCCATCGGTATCCAAGCCTCTCTCGATTCACAGCAAGACCGATTCAGCATAGATGAAGCGGCTGTATGGTAACGCCAAATCAAGATTCCATGCAAACTTCAACCTTTCTAGCAAAGTCTCATGAAGTCCCCCTGATAAGGGGGATTTAGGGGGTTGATTGTACATCGAAAGTATATAAGTAATTCTAAAATCCACTATAAATGGAATTAACGATACGATGACGACAGCAGCCGTATTGTGGACGGGCGGAAAAGATTCCGCTCTCGCGCTCTCTCCTACAAGAAACATTTTCAGCCGACTATCACCGGACGGTATCTAGATTTGGCGCTGATTTCAGAACTGAAGCAGCTGCCAATTGATCCCTGCGGTGAGCAGGGCGAGTATCACACATGGGTACTGGACGCACCGTTTTTCAAGGCACCTGTGCAGTTGGAAGACACGTGTATCGTTGACGCCCCCGAATATTGTTACCTCACCTACGAAAACGCGATTTAGGGCGCTGATTTTAGGTATTTTTGCCATCCAGAGTTTTCCACCCAATTATAGAGAACTTTAGAATTACTTGGACACGCTGTACCGGCGAGGGTTTCTAACCGCACCGCATAGGCGCAGTTAGAAATCCTGGTCACGATTTATCGGACAGCGCATACCAAACACCGGAAGCGAAAGTGTCTACATCTTTTGATAATTCACCAGAAACAGAAAAAGGATTCTTGCAGAGATTTAACGTCTTTGCAAGAATCCTTTTTTATAGTGTTTCATCGAATTTACGACGTAGATCGCTATCCAGCGAGCACTTCCTTCAAACGATTAGCCACAATCAGCTCCTCGCCTTCACGGAGGGTGTACGCATTAATGACAACAGCATCGCCGGCGGCGTTCGCTCTGATGCGAGGTGTGCCAGCTTCTAGCGCATCATTCACCTGCTCCGCATTCCTCCCCACAGTTGCTTCGTCAACGGTGACGTGGAGACTGGATAACGTGTGACTCCTCTCGGCGTGGACAATTTCCGTTGATACACCGGGAATGCCGTCAAGTATCTGCGAAATCGCATCGTATCGAGCGTCTTGGTCCTTTGAGCGTTGGTCGTGGTCGGTCGAAAACCAATTATCGATTGCTGTCAAAAGTCCGACAATTTCCTGCCGATCTACCTTCATCCCCCGACCAAGTGGACGCGGCGCGATGAAGCCGTGTGCCGTCACTTCGTCGATTAAATCCTGCCTACCACACACGAAGCCAGTAGAGTGCGGCGCATTGAAGTATTTCCCGCCAAAACAGACAAGATCCGCGCATTGGGCATTTCGTTTAAAATAGTCAAGCGGATAGATTTGCGCTGCGCTATCAGCGATAGCCAAGACGTTGTTTCGGTGAGCGATTTCAACCGCTTCCTCAAGAGAAACACCGCTGTTCCCTTCAGCCTGAACGAGATAGATAATTGCGGCGGTATTGGGACCGATCGCGTTCTCGAACTCCTCGACCGTGCATCCATCATCGTCTCCCACAAGCACTAATTTGCTTCCGGGCACACTGTAAGCTCTGTCGTAGCCGTATCGCTGACTCTGTTGGAATACCAGTTCGTCCTTCAGTCCGGTCGTATCCGGTAGCTGATCCCTTTTTTCTGGATGCTGATAGGTCATGGCGGCCGCAGAGCTCAACACCATCGCGGCATAGCAGCCGGCTGTGACGTAAGCAGCTTCGACATCTAGGAACGAGGCGATAAAATCCCCGGATTTTTTGAGAAATGTCTCCATGTCCACGAAATTCACGTCTGCGCCATCCATTGCTGCCCTTACCGCTGCGGAAGGTGTAGAACCACCGCGCACGGTTTGGTTACCCACAGCGTTGATTAACGGGCGGATACCGAACCTTGTATAAACATTACTTGTATCTGTAGCGTTTGGATAGGTCATTTGCTATGTACTCCTTTCATTATAGCAACTTTTCCCCCCAACAGAACGTAGCGTGCCACTTTCACGGCACTACGCTCGCCCAATTGGAGATAATGATGGATTGTTAGTGGGTAAAGATTGACAGGGTGGGTGAAATTATGGTATAATCGTTATGAAGGAAGCAATATCAAATGGCTGGTCTTTTGGAACTCCGAACAAGTTGTATAAAACAGATAGAGGGTCTGTTTATCGGTTCAGAGTTCAAATCCCGTAGTCAGCGTTTTGACTTTATAATTTACAGTGGACGACCAAAATGTTTTGGTTCATTGTCCCCAACATTCTAAATTGAATGGAGGTATAGCCAACATAGAAGATTTAATCTTATGGCTACAAGCTATATATTGGTTAATCAGTATCATAAAAGTCTTAGCTGATTAGCTCTAACCGTGTGCCGTTTGATATTGCTAAACGCTGGCGCATTTAGAGCATATACGCTTTTGTTTAGTATAATTATACCAAATGTGCAAACATTTGTCAATTTACTTCATGACAATTTTTTCATGTTTTGTGAAAAAACTTCACAAAACTCCTTATCAACTTATTGATTATTTCCCCACTTTTATTAAAGCAAGGTAGTTGATGCCTTTGTCGGCATACCTTGCCATATCCTCAAGAGATAATTCTTTGTGGACTTGAGCATGACACTCGGAGTGTAGGAGTAGTACGTTGCTTAATGTCCAATCTCCGCCCATTGCTCATTTGTGATCCTTTCAAAGCACCAATTCTAATCTTGCTTTAAGATTGGTTATTCGAGTGGTGGATTCTCAAGAGATTTCTTGAAAGCACATTTTACTCTTTCAGTTATATCAAATGTTAATTCTCTCGGTTTATTCCCCATTAATCTGGCAATTGTATGAACAAAGTGTTCAATCAACTTATCAATGTCCTGTTTGTAGGAATCAGATGATCGGTATTCAGGATCGGTGACTTTTGATTGTATGCCTCCTGCCAAATCAATGAGTTCCTGAAGATATTGATATTTCTCTTTATCAAACTTATCTGTCACTTGATTTCTCCTTTCGGAGGCGTTTCTTGTAACGACCGTAAAACAACATTCACATATGTTTTATTCAGCCGTATGGATTTCTAAAGATTCCCATTTAGATAGCATTTCCTCTATCGTACTTTCGGGTAATTGTTCAAACAACCACTCAAGACATCTGCGTTCTTCGCAGTCAATGGGATCTTCCATAAGGAATCACCTCCTTATGTTTCGGATTTGGGGTAGATGGCACCACCCCATCTCCACTAATTATAACATAAAAGAAGCATTCCAACCAACCAATCTTGTATAAGATCTCCTCTCCCGTATGGATTAAAAATCCACGTAGGGATTCCCTTGCTCTCCTTGATTGTCCACAATTGGATTAGAATCTGATTAGCCCCCTAAGACATAGGCTTATTAGAGTGTGATATATGAGACACACCCCCATTGTCTTGTAACTTTTGTTTACAGGATATTGAGTGTGAGTTAACCTGATTGGAGGTCAAGAGGCTTCAAACATCAGTTCAACGTTCGTTTTATTGATACCAAGTAGCTCACCAAATCCTGTCCATCTCACATTACAGACAGGTTCGATGTTGTCATCATTGCTTCCCACTCTGCCGTTTCCAGCAACGCAGTTATGATTAGGCTCAGACAATAAGCAGTAAGACATAGGCGTAGTGCTATGTAGAACAATCAAGTACGCAAGGGCGCCCCATTACAACCTCCGTATGATTGTGCGTCGTAGATTTCTTGTTACGGTTGAACCCATGCACTTCAAGATAAACGGGCGCCTCCGGAAGTTTACCGAACGATTGAGTACCTGAGTAGCTACCTTTTATCACAGATGCGAATTTGTGTCAATTTCTAAAATGATTTACCGATGCGCTTCCCGTGATTTGCTTGTATGCGGCAAATCGCCGTGATTTGATTAGAAACAGAATTGACAAGCAGTTTCAGCTTTGCTATAATGCGACAAAATGGTTCGATCTGGATTATTCGTGGTGTAGGTTTACCTATTTTTGGGAGGCTACAATGAACAGCGTGCGCTATGGGGTCATCGGGATTAAGGGTGTCGGAGCCAAGCATGTAAGCATGGCTCACGAGCATGAAAATGTGGAGTTGATGGCGTTGGTAGACATCGACGAAGCGTCCGTCAAGACACAATCCCAAGAATTGGGTGTACGTGCATTTACCGATTACCGCGAGATGTTAAATGCTGGGATTGTCGATGCGGTATCGATTGCGACGCCTCACCATCTACACTCAATCATCGGCTTAGAGTGCCTGAACGCGGGAGTGCATGTTTTCACCGAGAAACCGCTTGCCAACACCGTATCGGACGGAGACGCGATGATTGAGACAGCGAAATCGCGCGATCTGAAAATCTGCGTTGGACACCAGTATCGAACCTACCGCACGCCTCAGACGATGAAGCATTTGATTGATACCGGCGCGATTGGAAACATCATGCGTGTGCTCTGGACATGGATTGAGTTTCGCCCAGAAAGCTACTACGCGCGTGACATTTGGCGTCAAACGTGGCGACATGCCGGTGGGGGCGTGTTGATGAATCAAACGAGCCATGATCTGGATCTGATCTGCTGGTTAGTTGGCGAACCTGTCCAAGTCTCTGCGATAATTGGCAACCAATTCCATCAGATGGAGGTCGAAGATGTGGTCTGTGCCAATGTACTGTTTGCAAATGGCGCCTTAGGGGCGATCCAACTCACAATTAATCAACCGAGGGGCTACAGTATCCGTCAAATCGCTGGCGACAAAGGAACAATAGCGATTCCAGATGTACAAAGCCTGACGAACAATCGGGAAGATCATATCCTACTCGGCACTTACGAGAATCCGTTGACGGACCTCGTGGGGCGGCCGGGCGGCATCGCTGGCCAACCGGAGGTCTCATGGCAGCCCGTTGAGTTGCAGGATGAACCGGGCGGACACGATGTGCTGATGGATAGCTTTATCGATGCCATTCTCAACGGTGGCGAGGCGTTGGTCAACGGTGTGAGCGCGCTTCCCGCCGTCGAGTTAATCAACGCCATCGTGCTTTCGGCAATGCGGAAGAAAACGGTTGACGTGCCGGTAGATCGAGGGGAGTATGACGAACTGTTTGAAGCGTTAAGCAGCGGCAGCCTCCAGATTCATAGATCATAGACAAATGGTAGGGAACGCAGATCTGCGTTCCCTACGAAACATTGCTGTGGATTATAGGAACTACGAGAACCATATTTTGCTGGCAGGAGGTTAGGTATGGCTTTATCATCAGATCGCGTTGACCTGATTCGTAATTTTGTGCAGGAAGGAATTGATCTACAGCGTGGGCGTATTGAGGCGGAATCGGATCCGTTTTGGAAGAGGTTATGTCTCACTGGCTCCGAACTTTGGTTGGATACCGGCGACATTGAAGCTGCTACAGGATTATGGACAGATGAGTTCACCGCCCTGACAACCAATAACACATTACTCAATGCCGAGGTTCAAAAAGGGATTTACGACGATTTAATCCAGAAGGCGGTCAGTGTACTTACCGGATTGGATATCCAAACGCAGATTATCGAGATTGCGTTTATTTTAAACGCCCGTCATGGCCTTCGCTTGGCGCAACGTTTCGGCGGCAGGGTGAGTGTTGAACTTCACACAATCTTGGCACACGATATAGAGCGGAGTGTCTCCTACGGTCAACGATATTATGAGATTTGCCCCGAACATTTTATCATCAAAGTACCGCTGACTCCGGCTGGCTTGATTGCTATGCGTCGCTTGCGGGAAGATGGAATACCGGTCAATTTCACGTTAGGATTTAGTGCACGACATAACTTTGTCGCAACCGCTTTTGGAGCCCCCTCCTACGTCAATGTGTTTCTGGGGAGACTCAATTCCTACATCGCTGACCAGCAGTTGGGTGATGGCAAATTGGTGGGTGAAAAGGCAGTCCTTGCAAGCCAGCGTGCGGTGAACAACCTATCCCAAGACAATCAGGAACCGACGCTGCAGATCGCAGCGAGTTTGAGAACAGCAGATCAGCTACCGTATCTGGCTGGGATTGATGTCTTTACTATGCCTGTGAATGTTGCTGCCGCTGCCAAACAGGAACTATCCGGAGAATGGGAATCGAGCATCGGAAATGACTATACGGTTCACCTTAACGATGACATCAATAACTCAGATCTTCGGATAGATACGCTTTGGGAGATTTCGGAGTCCGATCGTCGATTGACCGACAGCTTAGTGGCGGCTGTCCCTCAGACAGCGGAAGAGATAGTGGATCGGGCACATGAAATAGGCGCCGGCGATCTGTTCCCCAAACTTTCCGAGGAAGAACTCGCACAAATCGCAGATGATGGCAAGATACCCAAGCACGACATCTGGGGAGATCGGATAAAGTCGGGTGAACTCGCCATTGATACACTATTGAACCTTGCAGGGATCGCATCTTTTGAAAGCGACCAGCAGGAATTGGACGACCGCATCGAAAAGCTAATTGCGCGGTGAGCGGTATTTCATTTTCATCCATCTGACGACACATTTGACAAATCTATTTATACTCGAAAGCGTTCATCACCACTATCTTGTTCATTACGACAACCTCGTGACAGGACTGACTCCGGTCGAGGAGGGGCATCTGACTGTGCCTCAAGGGCCTGGGCTTGGTATTGAACTCAAGCCGCGGGGGCTAGATACTCCCGGAATTGAGATTGAAATCCTTGGTGGGTAGGTCAGATAACGCAAATTGCAACTTATTCCTATCAGATCTGCTTACGCCGCAACAGAGAGGAGTGATGCTATATCCGTAGCTTATTTTTAAATCTCAAACCCTACATTGTTCGTTACCAACTCGCTGTTATCATGAGTTTTTTCTTTGTGCTCGCGACGAATGCAGTGATTGTGGTGCAACCAAAGTTGCTGAAGTGGGTCTTTGATGATCTTGAGGGGCAGCTTTTGGTGCAGCCAAAGTTGCTGAAGTGGATTTTTGGTGATTTGGGAACTGCGATTACCCCTAGAAAGATCTTATTTTACGCATTACTCATTTTTGGTGCTGCCTTGGTTGGAGGTGTACTTCGATTTGGCCAACGTCAGGTGATCCAAGGTGCGGCGAGGCGGATCGAATACCATCTTCGGAATGATTTCTTTACACATCTTCAAAAGCTGCCCGCCTCCTACTACCACGATGTCCGCACGGGCGATCTGATGGCGCGAGCGACCAGCGACATGAACTCCGTCCGGATGGTTCTCAGTATGGGGATTTCATACATCGCGGATGCTCTCATCTTCTTTGGACTGGCGTTGGTGATTATGCTGGATATTGACGCACAGTTGACCCTGTTGGCGCTGCTGCCATTTCCGATCCTCGCTATTTTGATTAAGGAATTGGGAAAGCGAGTCTACAAACATTACGAACGTATTCAAGAAGGCTTTTCCACGATGAACACCAAAGTGCAGGAGAACTTGTCCGGTGTGCGGGTTGTCAAAGCGTATACGCTCGAAGAAAACGAGATAGAGGAGTTTGAAGTATATAACCGAGATTTCGTGCAACGCAATCGCAATCGGATTCGACTGACAACCTTCTTCTTTCCCTTGTTCCGATTCTTGCCCGGACTTGGCGTCGTTGCTCTCCTTTGGCTCGGTGGCGTCCGCGTCGTCGAGGGCCAAATCACGTTGGGCGATTTTGTATCTTTCAACGCCTATCTGATGATGTTCATTCGTCCGATGATTACTTTTGGCTTTATTGTCAATACCTTTCAACAAGGCGCAGCGTCAATGGTACGAATCCGCAGGATTCTTGATGTCAAACCCGAAATCGCTGATGGAGAGACAGCACGTCAAGACCTTCAAACGATTCACGGTGAGATCGAATTTAGAAATCTGAACTTCGCTTATCCTCACGAGGAGCCGGTGCTTAAAAATATCAACCTTAAGATTTCACGTGGATCAACAGTTGCAATCGTCGGTGGGACCGGCAGCGGTAAGACTACCTTAGTCAACCTCATCCCTCGCATCCGTCAAGCGGAGCGGGGTATGGTTTTTATCGACGATGTTGATATTCAGGATATTCCGTTGCAACTGTTGAGATCCAATATCGGCTTTGTTGAACAGGAACCTTTCCTCTTTTCCGATTTTTTGCAAAACAATATCGCTTATGGCGTTAGCGATACGAATGAAGTCGAGATTAAGGACGTAGCTCATACTGCGGATCTGCTCGAACAGATTGAGGAGTTCCCGGAAGGATTAGACACTTTCTTAGGTGAACGCGGGGTGACCATCTCAGGTGGTCAGAAACAACGGACTGCACTCGCACGCGCGATTATGGTTAAGCCGAAGATTTTGATCTTGGACGATGCTTTTGCCAGTGTAGATACGAACACCGAAGACACCATCCTTACACGGCTACACGAGATTATGGAAGATCGCACGACGATCCTCATATCGCACCGCATTTCGACGGTTAAGGCGGCCGATCTAATTGTCGTCTTGGAAGATGGAGAGATTGTCGAACGCGGCACGCATGAGGAGTTATTGGCGCTTAACGGTATTTATGCGAGTATCCATGAGAAGCAGTTGTTGCAAGAAGAACTCGAAGCGCTTTAGGTGCCCCTCGCCCACTTGCTACATATCCGCCTGATTCGCTTGGGCAGAGTTAGAGGGTCTGGAAGCGTTCCCACGCTTCGCCGGCTGCTGCGGCTTGGCATTCCAACTCACCCCGCCAACCGATAACCTCGCCAGCCTTGATGCGTTGGATTTCAAAGCCTGTGTATCGGTCTTCGAGCGAATCTCCCAGTTTCTGGGTTTCCGCCCAGCGGTCCCAAGCGATCTGCATCCACTTGTGTGGCAATGCTTCACGGACAGCGGGATCGAGCTGCCATGCGTGTCGCACGTCCGAAACTGACGGTTCTCCTGTGAACTCACCGGACCACTTCGACCAACCGATTGCCAACGTGTTCCGCTCGCGTTGGGGGACGGTGTGTCCGGTGTGGATGGTGACGCCATTGCGGATGAGTGCTTCCCCTGCTTTTAGCCGAATCGCGGTCTGACCCGGTAACGGATCTACGCCGTTCCAACTCGGTGTGTGCGGGACACCTTGGTCCTTCATTCCTCTCGGCAGGAGCACATCATGTTCAATCGGTGTGCGCCATCGATTGTGGCTGCCCGGCACTAATTCGTGGCATTCGTCGTCGGTCAGTGCCAGGAACATGCTCACGCCGTTTCGCTCCGTGATAGACTTCGCGTTACCCTCAACGATTTCTTTCCAGCGGATTCTTTCGGTCTCCTCGGAATACGCCTCGGGTCCCTCTTTTCGCTCCTCCTGTGCAAAGTATTTCTCCCCGGTGCCCCACCATGTTGTGTCTCGGTGCCAACCGAGCTTATTCTCGTGCGTCCGGGGATTGCACCACAACAGTAGTCCGCTTAGGACCAGATCTTCAGGCTGGAGTCCATCACACCAAGAAGAAACGAAATCCAGGAAATCTGAAGAACCGTGGAACTCAGCAAAGGTGGGCTCATTAAAAGCCGGATGGATAAGCCCCCGAATCGCCCACGGCTGATCCTCTCCCGTGCGGTGCACGTAGCCCTTTGAGCAATCAATTCTGCTATAGACGTGCTCGGGCGCACAAGCTTCGGTGACACGGCGACCTGCTTCACGCAGAATCGCGATCCAAGGGTTATCGACAAAATCGTTAATGATGACAAAACCGTGCTCCCTGAGGTGTTCCAATCGCTCTGGCGTGGCTCCGGGAGCTGACAGTTCAGGTTTCATATCAGCAAAGGCAGGGGCGCGGTAAGGTTCCGCCGCCGGTGATTGATCGTTATTCATTTTCATCCCTTTCGATCCATTCCAAACCTGTAGGTTAGGTACACGGATCAATTTTGAAATGGCATTTGATCAATCGGGGATTGACCAAATCTCTTGAAAACATGAGTAGGACTGTGTCCCACCCGCCATTCAGTCTATCTCCTATAGTGCGGAGATTATGGCATTAAACCGCAATTTTGTCAAGAGGTTTAGCGATGTGGATAGGGTCATTTAATTCTCCGGGCGGGGCAAGATGCCCCGCCTACGGTGTAAGGGGCCCCTCCTTTGTTTACCCGCCAAAATCGGTCAAAAAACGGAAAACTAAATAGCCCTAGGGTAGAATCGAGTTTCTTGACAATTTTCGTGTAATTGCCTATAATGCTTTACTATGCGAGTGGGGATTGGCTCCCAGTTTACGCGTTTCCCCAAATGATAAATTGGCAATCTTATGGAGAAAGGTTAAACGTGCCCGGTAAAACGGTCAGGCGATAAAGCAGTGCAAGTTGTCAGATCCTGTTGACATTTCCTATCTGATGGGGAAATTGCCCATATCGGGGTTAGGAAGCCCCTTCCACAGGGGGAGCAAGCAATCAATGGTAGAAGGAGGATTCATATATGTTTGGCAGCGGTAGCAGCAGTCAACTCCACGATTATAGCGAAGAAGAAGATCAGCTTGGTAAAGTATATGATTGGGTGTTGATGAAGCGGCTAATCGCTTACCTCAAACCGTATCGGCTTGAAGTGGTGTTTATCGGAATTTTCATGGTTTTCAACGCGCTATGTGAAGTGTTGATGCCAAAACTGATGCAGCAGGGGATTGATGGATACATTAAGCCAGGAAATCTGCAAGGATTGGAAACGATTGTAATCTATTATATCCTCCTCTTAGTGGGAAGATTTATATTTCTCTATTTTCAAGAGTACCGAATGCAGATGGTGGGGCAGAAAGCGATGTATGACATGCGCATGTCGCTTTTTTCGCATTTGCAGCGGCTGGATGTCCGTTTCTTTGACCGAAATCCAGTAGGTAGGTTGATGACCCGTGTCATGGGCGATGTGCAGGTACTGAATGAGTTATTCACCTCCGGCGTCATTACAGTCTTTGAAAATTTACTCTATATCTTCGGCTACATGATAATGATGCTGCTCATGAATTGGAAGGCGGCATTGGTAACCTTTACTGTGTTACCAATCATTTTTGCTGTAACGACCATCTATCAGGTCTACTCGCGCCGTGCCTTCCGCGATCAGCGCAAGTATCTCGCCCAGATCAACGCTTACCTGAACGAAAGCATCGTCGGGATGAGGACGATGCAGCTGTTCACGCAAGAACAGCGCAGTATGTTGCGGTTCGACGAGAAGAATCAGCAATACCTCGGCGCAAACCTGCGTAGTATCTTCTACTTCTCGCTCTTCTCCCCGATGATCGAGGTCTGCGGCTCGCTTGCACTAACGGTTATCATCTGGTATGGCGGCGGGCAGTACCTGCAAGCTGTGATGACTGCTGGCACATTGGTCGCTTTTATCCAATACAGCCAACGATTTTTCTGGCCCATTCGCGAACTCAGTGAGAAATACACGATCTTCCAAAACGCGATGGCGTCGTCTGAACGGATCTTTGACCTGATGGACACGGAACCGACAATTGTGACTCCGGAGCCAGCCAAGGAATTGGAAGCGTTAAAGGGCGAAATTGAGTTCCGCAATGTCTGGTTCGCTTACAACGCAGAGGATTACGTCCTGCGCGATGTCTCCTTCAAGGTGAAGGCGGGCGAAAAGGTCGCGTTTGTGGGGCACACCGGATCGGGCAAAACATCAATCATCAATCTACTGTGTCGATTTTACGAAGTGAACGAGGGCCAGATTCTAATTGATGGCACAGATCTTCGGGAGATGGAGTTATCAGACCTCCGCCGTGCTGTCAACATCGTGCAGCAGAATATTTTCCTATTTTCCGGGACAATCGAGAAGAATATTAATCTGGACAATCCGGGGATCTCAAAGGAAGATACGATTGCCGCTGCAAAAGAGGTGCATCTGGATAGATATGTTCAGAACATGCCGGCTGGCTACGCTACTGAAATCAGAGAGGGTGGGGCAGGGTTATCGGTTGGACAGAAGCAGCTCGTCGCCTTTGCACGTGCGCTGGCTTCCGATCCCGATATCCTGATTCTTGATGAAGCGACCTCCAGCGTGGACACCGAAACTGAACTGCTCATTCAGGATGCCCTGAATCGCCTAATGGCAAATCGGACTTCAATCGTGATTGCACACCGGCTTTCGACGATTCAGAATGCGGATAAGATCATCGTTATGCACCGCGGCGAGATTGGGGAGATGGGAACACACAACGAGCTGCTTCAGCAACGGGGTATCTACTATCGGTTGTATCAGCTTCAGTACAAAGGGCAGGAAGTGGGATAGTCGGAAAAGATGGTGGGGCGTACTGGATTTGAACCAGTGACTTCTACCGTGTGAAGGTAGCGCTCGTACCCCTGAGCTAACGCCCCATAAGTTGGATTGGATGGAGAGAAAAAACGAGATGGGAAGAAGGTGGTGGGCCCACTAGGATTCGAACCTAGGACCGGCCGGTTATGAGCCGGCTGCTCTAACCCCTGAGCTACAGGCCCTCCTCTTGAGTTGCGCGAGTATTATAAGAGTTTGACGTGGATTTGTCAACCGAAATCGCTTAGCCATCAAGAAAGCCGCGTAGCTGTTGACTCCGGGTTGGATGACGCAACTTTCGCAGTGCTTTTGCTTCAATCTGACGGATTCGCTCGCGGGTAACTTGAAACTCCGTACCAACCTCTTCTAGCGTTCGGGGATACCCATCCCCAATCCCAAATCTCAAGCGGATGACCTTCGCCTCGCGCTCTGTCAACGTCCAAAGCACCTCTTCGATGCGCTCTTTGAGCATGGTAAATGTTGCTTCGGCGACAGGAGATTTCGAGGTTTTGTCCTCAATAAAATCTCGGAGTTGACTATCTTCGTCTTCCCCGACCGATGTTTCTAAGGAAATTGGCTCCTGTGCGATCCGAAATACCTGTCGGACTTTGTCAATGGGTATATCCATCTCACTGGCTATTTCTTCTGGCAGAGGCTCTCTGCCTTTCTCCTGAACCAAGTAACGGGAAGTACGGATCAGTTTATTAATGGTTTCGATCATGTGGACGGGAATGCGGATAGTACGCGCCTGATCAGCGATAGCACGGGTAATCCCTTGACGAATCCACCATGTCGCATAAGTGCTAAATTTATAACCCCGCTTGTACTCAAATTTGTCTACGGCTTTCATCAAGCCGATATTGCCTTCCTGAATGAGGTCAAGAAAGGTCAATCCTGGCGTGCGATTCCTATATTTTTTCGCAATACTGACCACAAGCCGTAGATTGGCCTCAACAATCGTCATCTTCGCTTCTTGGGCTGCTGTTTCTCCTGCACGGATTCGCTGGGTCGCTTGGTCGAGTTGCTCGCGTGACGCCCCAATTTCACGCTCTAACCTTTTGATGGTCCGCCTAGCTTTGACGATTTCTCGATTATATTCTTTAAGTTTCTCAATACCGCGAGGAGCTCTTCGTTTCGCCTTGCCTAGCGCGTAACCCTGTACTCGCTGACAGATTTCAGCTGCAGAGAGGTTACCCTTATTTTCAATCCGGCTTACCTGCTTTTCTAAACCCGCCATGCGGGCCGCAATATCCTTAATCTTACCCGCAATCTTACTAATTTCTTCACGATCAATCTTGAGTTCCTTGAGAGTCTCTACCAACTTTAAACGGTTGGTATCGAGTTTTTTACGAAGGGCTGTCTTTTGCTTAGCAGTCAGCTTTTCGTTTTCCAGCTTGCGTTCCTGGAGGCGCATCTCTAAATCCATATCCTTCAGCTCTTCCATCAGGCTCCGCGCTTCTTTTAGGTATTTCTCTTCCTTATCATTGGCGGATGTGGTTGAGACCTCCATGGCAATTACATCAGCAGCCTTTCGCTTACCAATCAAAATTTGATTGAGAAGTTTACGAACCTCTGCAATTGCGATTGGCGTTTCAAATATTGCCTCTTCGATTTTACGATGCCCTTCTTCAATCTGCTTTGACAGGGAGACCTCCTGCTCCTTGGTCAGCAAAGCTATACTCCCCATCTCCCGTAGATACACCTTCACCGGATCGTCAACCTTATCGAGTTTCCCCGGATCCAGTGATAAATCATCAACATCATTATCGTCAAAGCCTTCCTCGTCGGAGTAGTCAGGTGTATCGAACTCGGCTGCTTGGTTGATAGCTTTCATATTCATTGTAAAATCTCCCTCATCAAGATCTGCTGGATTTTCTGAAAGGTTAATTTCTTCTAATTGAAGTAGGTCATCAAGATCGTCCGGTGGCGAAGGATTAGGCTGATCATCATATTCAAGAAAGTGTTTCTCTTTGCTTATATTGGTTGAGCGCTCATCTACTTTAGTTCCTGAAGTCATTGTGGTTTATTCTCCTAGTGCCCTTCCCGAAGTGGTAACAGGGATTAGCGGGCTAACTGCCTTCTTCGGTTTGAGAGTTCAACGAGTTCTGCAAGAATGCTTTTGCTGTTATTCCCTTGTGCAAGGGCTTCAGAACGCCTCATACGTTCAACATCCCACAACAGAAAATCCTTGAGTTTTTTCAGACACCCCTCCACTCGCGTGCTTAAATTTGGAGGGATGGTCTTTTTTAGAAGAGCCTTGGAGATTATGCCTGTAATTTTTTCATTGGCACAAGCATTAATGAGATTCTGCATATCAATGATACCGTCGTTATCGCTTGCTTCCCACAGCAGCCTGCCAATAGTTGCAAAGTCAGGATGGGTGAAATCTTGGTAGTGAAAATTCGCTTTGGCAAGTGGGATGAGATCGGGACCTTGTACCAGCGCTTCAATCAGTTGCCACTCAATTGACTCACGCGGATTCATCCTCGCTGTTGGTGCGGCGTGTGCGTGTCGTGGTGGCGAAACTGGGCGAGTGGTCTTGACGCCCAAACGCTGCAACTCCCTCGAAAGCACTGATCTTTCGATGTCGAGTTCTTGTGCTGCGTACTTCGTGTACTCGCTGAGTTCAACCTGATTTTTGAGGTTGGATAAGGTCAGGGCAATCTCTTTAATAGCTTGAGTCTTTACATCAATGCGATGAATTGCGTGCTGCTGCGTTGCGCGTTGGATTTGAAACTCGATTAGGTTCATCGCAGAGCTGGTCAGTTGATTGAATGCCTCGAGACCTTGTGTGCGGATGAATTGATCCGGATCCGTGTCGACTGGAAGACTCGCCACCCGCACACGCAATCCCGCTGCGAGAAGGATGTGTAATCCGCGCAATGCCGCCTGAAAACCCGCCGGATCCCCATCATAGACAAGGATAGTTTCTTCGGCAAACCGCTTTAATAAATCGGCGTGTGAGGAGCTAAATGCGGTCCCTAGCGACGCGACAACATTCTGGGCACCCACTTGATACGGTATAAGCGCGTCAAAATACCCCTCAACGAGGATAGCTTTCTCCTCTTTTTGGATTGCCTGACGTGCCTCGTATAAGTTGTAGAGGGTTTTACTTTTATCGTAAAGGGCAGTAGTAGGAGAATTTAGATATTTGGGAAGCTGCCCTTCGGATAGAGCACGTCCACCAAATCCAACAGGATTGCCCCGTTCATCTCGAATTGGAAAGATAACGCGTCCCCGAAATCGATCCGTGGTTCCTTGGTCATCGCTCCTAATGAGTCCAACATCAATAAGTTGTTGGATTGAGAAACCGGCTTGTGTAGCAGCTTTAACGATATCTTGCCGTCCCGGCGTCGCGTACCCAAGTTGGAACTCCCTAATGGTTTGATCTTTGATGGATCGGTCCTTCAAGTATGCAAGTGCCTGGCCACCGATTTGGGGGTTCAGGAGTTGCCGGTGAAAATGCTCCATTGCAAAACGATTTAGGTCTTGCAGTTCCAGACGTTTTTGGCTAATCTGGCGTGCTCTTCCATCTTGAGCTGGCAGCGGAATACCTGCACGTTCTGACAACCATTCCATCGCTTCCATGAAGGATTTACCGTCATGTTTCCTGAGGAAGCTAATGACATTGCCGCCGGCATTACACCCAAAACAGTAAAACGCCTGCTTTTCAGGAGAAACATTAAAGGAGGGGGTTTTCTCATCGTGGAAGGGGCAAAGCCCTTTATAGGCTTTACCGACAGGCTTCAACAGCACTCCAGCCTCCGATATCACTTCGACAATATCGTTCTGTGCACAAATATTATCAAGTATCTCGCGTGGAATGTGGTTAGAAGCTTGTCTCATTACAACTCACCTTCATCTGATACAGGTTTAGGCTTGCTGTTCCCATGCCGAATCGTGCCTAGTTTTCCAACCCAGTAATTCTGAAGAGTCGAGATAGAAAATTTCAAACCGAAATCAGTATGAAACGTACTGCGAAATTTGATGGCTTAATGTAGTTTGGATTTAGTCATCCTAACACCGGGCACTGGTAGCGATAGATTGTTAGCTTTTGACATTGTCACGCCAACACAACCGTACCCTGTTGGAAACCATCTTCTTCGATCGTCCTGTAAATTGAATAGTGGTCCTTCACAATTTTCTAACACTGCTCGCAGAGCAAGGAGATTTTTTCAATGCGAGCCGATAGTTCTGAAATATAAGTCCAAGTCTCTCTTACTATTCCTTCAATGTGACAATCGTTGCACCTTCGCCACCCTCGTTGAGTGCTGCCAATTGGAAATCACTTACTTGTACGTGATCACGCAAGAGATCATGGATTGCGGTTCGTAACGCCCCAGTGCCTTTGCCATGAATAATCCGCACTCTCGGTAGCCCTGCAAGAAATGCATCATCTATATATTTATCAGTTTCCGCCCAAGCTTCATCGACCGTTTGTCCTTGCAGGTTCAATTCTGTTTTAACGTTTCCTGTCTTGTTATACTGGACATCTAAGATTGAGGTAGAAAGTTCGCGTTTGTTGTCTTCTGGTTGCACGGGCTCAATCTCTGCGTATGACACGCGCATCTGCATGTTCCCAACCTTGACGAGCAAAGGATTTTTCCCGTTTGAAACTGAGAAGACCTCGCCAAATT
This sequence comes from Candidatus Poribacteria bacterium, assembly GCA_965204355.1. Taxonomy (GTDB): domain Bacteria; phylum Poribacteria; class WGA-4E; order WGA-4E; family PCPOR2b; genus PCPOR2b. Next base: position 2,272,619 of record OZ241983.1, on the reverse strand, counting down.
GGTTCAGGTTTTTCACACGGACTTTATCGCCGACCTGCACCGCAATCGCATCGGGATGTGGTTTTGCCGAGCGTTTTTGTTTTTGGTGTTTCTGGTTCAGCTTTTGCTGTGCGCCTTCAATACGCGTAAAGGCGTTGCTGACACTATCTTTTGAGGCGTTCTCTCGCCGCACTTCTGCTATCGTCTGTTCGACCAGTTTGCGAGCCCCCTTGAGGATTGTAGCGGCTTCCTGCTCAGCTTGGTCATGCAGCGCTTCGCGCTCTGCTTCGATCTGGTTGATCAGTGTCTCGTGCTTTCTGGCGGCGGTATCCGCCATTCGGAGTTTTTCCTGCACCATTTCACGTTCAACGTCAAGCTCATTCTGGGATGCTTGCATACTTACGATGAGATCTTCCACCGCAACGGTTTGGTTACCCATGTATGCTTTAGCGGCATCGGTGATTGCGTCGGGCATGCCCAATCTCTCTGCAATTTTGAAGGCGTTACTGCTACCGGGTACGCCAATCTGAAGGCGATAGGTAGGTTTCAGTGTTTGCCAATCAAATTCCATTGAGGCGTTTTCCATGCAGTCTTGGGCATGTGCGTATGCCTTCAGCGCACCGTAGTGGGTTGTCGCAACTGTGCGCACCTGACGCATTGCCAACCAGTCCAAGATTGCCATACCGAGCGCGGCACCTTCCGTTGGATCTGTGCCTGCCCCAATTTCATCCAACAGCACCAATGAATTTTCATCGGCTTTTTCCAGAACCGAAATAATTTTGGTAATATGGGACGAAAAGGTGCTGAGATTCTGCTCGATGCTCTGTTCGTCTCCAATGTCAGCGAACATTTGGTCGAAGATGCCAACCTCACTGCCCATTTTCGCGGGGATGTGTAGCCCTGATTGTGCCATGAGCGTGAGTAAGCCGATTGTTTTGAGGACAACAGTTTTTCCGCCAGTGTTCGGGCCCGTAATAACCATGGTGTGAAATGTGTCGCCCAGTGTTGCATCAGTTGGCACAACCCGTTCTGGTAGGCTGGGATCGCGTTCCTCTCTCTTCAATTTTGCACTCGCACGAAGATTCATCTCCAGAAGCGGATGTCTCGATTCTATCAGTTTGATAGCCCCCCGTTCGTTAAGGATCGGTTCAACGCTGTTGAGTGCTATGCTTAATCGCGCCTTTGCTCCCAGAAAGTCCAGTCCTCCCAAAATATCCAAGGCAAGTTCCAACGATGTCAAATGCTCGCGGACCAAATCGCTGAGTTCGAGAAGGATGCGCCGTATCTCTTGGCGTTCCTCATCTGCCAGTTGGTGCAATTCGTTATTGAGATCGACAACCCCAAAGGGCTCGATGAAAGCGGTCGCCCCACTTGAGGATTGGCCCTGAACAACACCGGGGAAATTGTGCTTTGAGTCTTGTTTGATGGGAATGACATAGCGATCATTGCGGGAGGTGATAACATGTTCTTGGATAGATCGCTGATGATTGGGAGCGTGGAGGAAATTCTCTAATTTCGATTGAATGTTTGTCCGTGTGTGGACCAACTTACGACGGATAGATCGCAGCGTGGGGCTAGCGTGATCAAGGACATCACCGTCTGGGCTGAGACATCTGTTAATGGATTGGATCAGTTCAGGGAAGGTTGGAAGATTACGGATAATCGAGGAGAGCTTTGGAAAATCTTTCGGATTCCGCTTTTTGACAGCTCGCTGGACATTTTGAGCAGCGTCCGCCACACGACCAACACCGAGCAACTGCTCAGGGTCCAGAATCGCACCGGGCTTGTCGACCTTGTGGAGCGTTGAGGAAATATCCTTCAAACCCTGCAAGGGGAAGCCGTTAGAGGTCTGGTAGAATGCTTTTGCTTCGCTGCATAACTGCTGCTGATAACGAACCGTATCAAGCTGCCGGAAGGGCTTCAACTTCGCTGCTCGTGACGCTCCCAATTGGGAGTGCGCATACTGCTTAAGCAATGCCTTCAGCTTATCATATTCTAAGACTTTTTCAGTGTGAGGAGATATCATAAGATTGACCTCAATCGCTGAACTGACCAAGCTTTTATACAATGGGCAAAGCAGCCTGTCCCAACAACTTTACTTCTGCACGTATTGAAGTTTATCGTGGCGGAAGCGCGCTTTTTCATAGAGCGAGCGGTGCGGCGCAAATCCAAAAACTTTTTCATAGAAACTACGCCCCCCGAGACCGACCGCTTGAGTATAGTAGTACAAGGGGTCGCGTCCTTCAGACTCAGCGCGTCGAGCATCACGCAGGTTTATGAGAAAGTCGTTCGCATTTTTTTCAAAACGATTGATAGCCTCGCGCCGTTCGTCGGTGAGACCTCCATGAATATCCTTATCAACCTTGTAGTCGTGAATCGCTTTGGCGTAAGCAGCGAAGGCATCGTGATAGTTACCTTCATTTTCCAACGCTTCAGCGGCTGCTACCTTTGGTGGCTGCGGAAGGTTCGCAATCAGCTTTTTTGCGCTGGGCATTAAGTCACGGCTTTTTTGCTGAATTGCTTTTTCCAGATTGGTTTCAAAGAGATCTGTGATATCTTTATAGATTGCTAGTGCATTATCAAAATCACCGAGTTTTTCATAGCAACGTGCTTGGCTCAACCGAAAGTCCGACAAGGCGTAATCGCGCATGGCAATCTGCGGCAATCTACCCTCTGCGGGGGTATATGCCTCAAGTGCTTTTTGATATTCGCCTTTCTGCTCGTAACAGTTGCCAACTGCCTTTTGAGCATATAAGGCAAGAACCTGATTTTCCGGTTGATGCTCGTTCACAACCGCTTGAAAATGGGAGATTGCACCGTCATAATCCCCTTCATAATAGCGGGCTTTTGCGTAATTGTATCGTGCCTTATCCGCAACGGAAGTCCCAGGGTATTTTTGGAAAATGGCTTGAAGCTGAGTGGTAGCAGTTTCAAATGGTTTTTCCGTCCCGTCTGCATCTAGCCAATCGCCTTCGGCTTCGGTATATTTCTCAACGGCTTCGGTATATTTCAAAAAAGCTTCTGCGCGTGCAGTCTGTTGTTGGTGCTGATAAAAAGCAAATCCCCCGACAATTACAATAACTATTGCTACGCTAATAATAATCGATGTTAAGTTCTCTTTGAGGAACTCATAAACCTGCATCGTGCTATCAACAAATTGATCGCTTTTTATCTCTTCTTTTGTCAAACGCCTGTTTTGATTCATTTAGTTTCTCTTGGACCTCTCACGCGCACGGTTTTGATGTATGATGACCACAAGTTCCACACATCGGCATTTCAGTGGCTGATACACCTACAGTATCCAATGTCCCAACGCCAAAGACAGAAAACAACTGCGTAACGTTATCGCTTTCGCATTCAGGGCAGGAGAGTGATGGTTTTTGTCCGCTTGAAGCGAAAAGTTTCTCAAACGTGCTATCACACTGTTGGCAACGGAACTCGTAAATTGGCATTTCGCTCGCCTCATAACAAACAAAGCCCTAATACAACTACGACGCTCAGAACAGATAAAGCGGGTGACGGGACTTGAACCCGCGGCCCTCAGCTTGGGAAGCTGATGCTCTACCACTGAGCTACACCCGCCCAGAAAATCGCTAAATTATACTTATTGACTTGTCCTATTGTCAAGGGATTTTAGAACCAAGCGAGGGCAATCGCATATAAATCATTGTGTCAGACTGACGCGCTGTTAAAGCCGGTGATTAACATTTTTCTCACTTCTTCGCTGAGAAAAGCTCTTCTTTCAGCTGCAAGAGTTGTGCTTCTGGAAGGTTCGTGATTTCAGAGATGAGTGTCATCTCCATTCCCTTGGCAAGCATTGCCTTTGCAGCTTCAATTCGTCCTTTCTGCTCACCTTCACGCAGATCGTTTTGAAAAATCTGCTGCCTTTCTCTCTCTAACGCTGTGACTAACATCGTCTTCACCTCCTCTTCGTTAATGTTCATCCCTAAAACCTTTTGAGCCAAAGGGGAGATGGATTCTTTCCGGTGTTGAAGAAAGTTCGCCAAGTCCGTGTATAATAATGTAAAGGTTTCATGTGAAAATTCGTGTGACAGCAACTGTAGGGAACGTAGATCTGCGTTCTTTACTAAGAGATCTGCACCTTCTCTCCGGTCTCCGCGCTCAGGTAGATCGCGTCCAGCAATTTCATGAATGCGAGCGCATCCGCCGGTGACACATCGGGCGGGTTGGTGCCACGAATCGCACCAGCAAAATCCTGTATCTCCGTGTCGAAATCGCCGTCACTGTGTTCCACATATTCATCGATGAAATCGTCTCCTTCGGTATAGATGGCGCCGAGTAGTCGGCGTGTCCCGGAACGCTTCACACCGGACGGTTGGGATGTGGATTCTTGTTCGATTGTGCCAGCTGTGCCTAAAATTCGTATACGAAGATCCCACGCACGGTCTGTCCATGTCGGAATGACGGAGGAGGTATCCATCTGGATTGTAATACCGTTGGCGCACCCGACCAGAAAACTGAGGTAATCCTCAGAATGATGGTCTACCTCTAACGTTGTTGGAAAAGCACTATGACTGATAGCAAATGCCCATTCAGGTTGCGGACAGTCCATCAAAAACCACGCCTGATCGAGGTAATGTGAGCCGTGTTGTCCCAATGCACCGCCCTTTAATCCCCACCGATATAGCCAATCTCTGCCCGGTCCTGGTTCATAGTTGACCCCGCGTTCCCGGAAATGATAGTGGACCCGTGCATGGTAGACCTGTCCGATTTTACCCGCTGCGATGAGTTGACGGGTCTCCTTATTCTTCGGCTCATGTCGCATGAAGTAGGAGTATACAAGGGTTTTCCCTGTGGAGGCCGCCACGGTGTTGATCTCTTCCACATCGGCGGCGTTGCGACCATGTGGCTTCTGCACCAGCACATGCTTGCCTGCATTCAGCGCATCGATTACCATCGGCTTCCGCACATCAGGGGCTGTGGCGACTCCAACTGCATCGACCTCGTCGTCCGCGAGCAATTCCCGATAGTCGCCATACACTCTGGAGACCCCGTTATCGGCGGCGACCTGTTGTGCAAGCTCCTGATTCAGATCGGCGACCGCCCAAGCAGCCGTATCCTCGCCTGCTTTTGCTCCCGCCACCCATGTCCGACCAACTCTGCACCCGATTACTCCAATTCTGATTTTGTCCCCCATAATGATATGCTCCTTTCACATTTTACGCATCATTGGCGAGCAACTGAGGAAGATGCGTTTTCATCAGATTATCTTGCGGTTGATAGCCGAGAATCTCAACGGCACCACTAATATCAAGATAACTCTGTTGGTAAGCGGTTGAATTGGCAGACCTGCCGTAGGTGATGAGGCATTTTACGGGACCTTCATAATCAATAGCCCGTCCAAAAAGTTGGGCACAATCACGCGGCGTCAGGAGTGTGCTACAGGTGCGTAAATGCTCTGCTTCGTATCCACCTGTGAACGTGCCAATACGGATGCTGATAAAACGCATGTCGAACTCATTGACGAGATAACGTCCGGCGACCTCTGCCATCCCTTTCATCGCTCCGTACCAACCATCGGGGCTTATCTGCTCCGCCGTGGAAAATCGTGGTGGCGAACTCACGCGTTCATTCCAACCGGTGACGTGGTTTGTGGATGCGAACACAATTTTTTGGACGCCCTCTTCGCGAGCAGCTTCAAACAATAGCATTGACGCCCCGATGTCGGTCACTTCACCCGGCACTTTGCCAAACTGTTCTGAGGTCACAAGCGCGAGGTGAACGACGACATCCTGATCTTTGCACAGCTCTCGCATCCGCTGATAGTCCCGAACATCGCCCAACTCAACGCGGGATTTCGTGCTAGCAGCCTCCTTGAGGTCCACCAATGTCAGGGTGTATTTATCTTCCTTTTCCCAAGCACCCCACAACGTACTGCCGACTTTGCCTGCTGCGCCGGTAATGAGGACCCGTTTTTTTTCTGCCATATCTATCCTACCCCTTTCTGAGTGTGAGATGACCGTGGTCATCCCATATTATATTAAAATCTAAGTTGCTATTTATCGGAAAATTGCCTTACTTCAGTATCAGCATCCTTCGTGTCGCTGAGAACTCACCTGCTGTCAGCGTATAAAAATAGACACCACTGGCGAGGGACTCACCAAGCTGATTCCGACCGTCCCAATAGGCTGCGCGGTTTCGACTCCGATACATACCCGCTGCCTTATATCCTACCTCTAAACGCCGAACCATTTTCCCATTTATGTCGTAAATTGTCAGCGAGACCTCTCCCGATTCTGCCAACTGATACGGTATCCATGTCTCCGGATTAAACGGATTTGGATAGTTTGCCAACAACGCCGTCTCTTCAGGAATCAGTGAAGCGAGTAGCTTTTCAAGGTTTGCAATCCCCTGTTTGAAAGCGAGTGAACCGTCGTCTTCCAATCGTGCCTGCGCTATCCATGACTCTATCATCGCAGCGTCTACGCTTTCTACCCCAATCGGCGCAGCGCTTGCGCTGGCAATCCCCTGCGCGATGGGCACGATGTCGAAGATATTAACGACCCCGTCGCCGTTGACATCGACAGGTGAGTCGGGGGGCACTCTGTTTCCCAACTGCTGTGCGACGAGAACTAGATCTAGGATACTGACCCTTCCATCTCTATTCACATCTCCGGTTGCCAGTTGTTCCGCCACGGTGATGCTAATCTGCTGAGGTCCTGCAGGAATGTGCTGCCCCGTGACAGCAGCGAACTCAAGGTTCTGCAGCGTCAACTCTGTTTCGCCTGCAGATTTTGCCTTGAATGTCACCTGAAGTAGGACCCCGGTCCCGCTCGCACCTTGGAGTGAGAACCGTGCGGCGCTGAGTCCTCCAATTTTACCCGCTACATTATCAATAGTTCCACTCTGAAAGAACGTGCTGCTACCAGCCATCTTCAGAAAATCGCCTTCGCTTACGTCAATCGTTTCCAGTGCAGTGGGGTCAAATACAATATCAAACTGCCAACCCGCCATGTCGAAGATATTTTCCGCGCTGATATCAAGAGTGAAGGTATCACCGGGGTGAATTGGTGTTGGGGAAACAGTGTAGCCGATACCGGGATTTTCCACTGTATATTCCGTGTCGGGTGCAAACCCAAAGAAGCCGTTGCCACGGACATGAACCGCAACTAACAAAACATTCAACCCCTGCTTCAATGTGACAGGGGAAAGATCAGTGTAATCACTACCACTACGATTTTCGGGTTGATTATAAGTTAAATTTCCGTTGAGCCAGACCCTTGCCCCGCGATCGCCGCCGACGTGTAACGTTGTATCTTGTTCCCGTGGTGAATAGAGGGACACAACGCCATAGATAGCCCCCTCTGGGATGACTTCCCCTAACATATCCTCAATATTATTATGTCCTGTAGGAGGCAGCCTGTCGTAGTTCCACGCGCTATCTCCGACTGTGTTTCCCTCGATTGCCCCGTGGGTGGAGATCAACTCCTCCGTCACCACGCCCCCACTCACCTCCGCTAGTAAATCAGTGTCCCCCAACTTCCCGTCGTCTGTAGTATCTAGTAACACTGCCCATAGCCACGGTCCTTCTATCTTTGGTCCTCCTTTTGGGAAGGCCGGATTGTTGTGCCAAAGGAGCTTAATATTCTCGCGTAACCCATCCAGAGGGGAGAAGTTGGAGATCTCGTTGTTGGAAAGATCTAGCCATGTCAAGTTAGTTAAACCTGCAAGCGGAGATATGTCCGATATGTCGTTGTCTTCAAGATTTAGCCATGTCAAGTTGGTTAAACTTGCAAGCGGTGAGACGCCCGATATGTCATTGTCTTTAAGATTCAGACGATTTAGCCCGGTTAGCCGCGCAAGGGGGGATATATCTGATATATCGTTATTGGCAAAATACAGTTCTTTCAAACTTGTGAAATCCACCAACGGCGTAAGGTCTGATATCTTTCCACCGCAAATATTTAATTTGTCCAGTTTTGGTAATTGTGTCAAGGGTGATAAATTAGACACGGGATTGCCCCACATGAGAAGGTCTTTCAGGTTGATTAATTCTGCAAGTGGTGACAGCTCGGATACTTTATTGTCAGTAAGATGTAAAACCTCCAGATTGATTAATCCTGAAAGTGGTGACAAGTCAGATATGTTGGGGTTCGCATTCAAAAATATAAGCCTCAGATTGATTAACCCCGCAAGTGGTGACAAGTCAGATACCGGAGTGTCACGACATACTAGGTGAGTGAGATTTTTTAAGTTCTTTAGGGGCGATAGATCAGATATGGGATTCTCGTCGAGCCTGAGTTCGCGCAGTTCGACCAAGCCTGCTATCGGTGAGAGGTCGGAAATTTGATTGCCCGCATTTTCCCACCAAGTGCCGAGAAATAATTCGTTCAAATTTGTTGCAAACTGAAGTCCTGTCAAATCACCGATGCCCGCGTCGGGTAAATCGAGTTCTTCTAGCCTTTCCATCTCCTCCACAGTTATTGGGGTATTGGGACCTTTGCCAAGTTCCTCCGCTATTGCGGCACGTAGGTTCGAGTCCGGGATATGAACAACAGTACCCGGCAACAGGTCCGGCTGCGATGGACTATCAACCTCCGCCTCCGGGAAGTCCAAAGCATAAATCATCGCGGTAAAATTCGATGTCCACGTATCCCGTTTCATGCTGCCATTGGGAGTATCTAACACCAATAAGCCTGCGTTCTGTAGCCCTATATTTTCACGGATCTTCTCAACCAATGCCTCGGTCTCTAATCCAACGACGGCGGCGGCGTATGCAGCGTCCACCGGTCCGTGAAACACCTCATGAAAACGGGAAATCGGTTCAATATCACCAAACAGTCCACCCGTCGCTTCCAGTGCCTCTTTATACCTCTCTATATCTCCCTCTATGAGTGCGTCCATGTCTGATTGCTCAACATATAGGCGTAAGGCATGCGCCTTGTCATACGCCGGGGTGGCATTACTTTCAATGACAGCGCGCACCTCGTCCTCAAATGTCTTCATCCCCTCTGTATGACAACCGAAACAGGAGAGTCCGTTACGCACCGTGGGGTCACTTGCTGCGGGGTTGGAAACTATCTGTATCGGTGCCTCGTCCAGACGGAAGCCGGTCGCATTGGTCACATAGTACCCCTGTAACCCGTTGGGAAGATTGAAGACAACCTCGCCACCATCATGGGTGAATGACAGCGGGTGGGTGAAGATATTCTGTGTCCCGACACTGCCAGCAAAATCATAACTCTTCCAATACGCCCCATAGCGGGAGGTGTGCCGTTCTATGACCCTGTTGTTATCAGATACGCCCGAATTGTTAGTGCCTGCCCGCCAGACATCAACTCCCGGTGCATTGGTGATATTGCGTACCACATCAACCTCTAATCGCGTCTCTAACTCCTTATCTGTCAATGGGAGCGAGAGTAGGTCATGGTATAGTGGAGGTAAGGACGCATTTGCGATAAACCAATCGGCATGAACCGATGGCCTATCAGCTTTCATCTCCCCCTGTAACCGCGTCAGTTGCGCCTTTAGTGCGGTCTGTGTTGGTGCGTCAAATGAGATGTGATAGGGATATGCGCGCTCTATCTGTCCCCACCCGTCATTGGCGTCCCATTCGTAGTGTCTGAGATCGATGTAGAGGATAGTCTTTTGCGCGTCTATCGGTTGGGGGTTGATGATGGTGCTTCTCCACGAAAGGCTGTTGACCAGTTTGGACAATCCTTTACGATATTCGTCAAGGATTGCTGCGGGTTCACCGGTATTGTAGAGATGGGTGAGTGTGAAATAGCGGGCAAAGGTGCGGTCAAATGATGAGAGGGTGTTCAGGTGGGTCTCGATGGTATTAAGGACTTCACTGGGGGTGATGAAACGTCTATCGGTTATAGGGGGTGCCGCCCAATCGGGAGCGCCTGCCAGTATCCAGTTCTTAACTGTCTCAATCTGTGAATCGGGTAGCGGGGGCCCTCCCAGCGGCATCCGTTGTCCCCCTTCACCGAGCAGCCGCTTATACAGTCTTGAAGCTTCTGGATTTCCCGGCACAACGGAACCATTCGGTTTGACGAGTGCGTTATGCTCAATTAGGAGTGTCTCTTTATAGGCACCATCAGGACCGTGGCAGTTAAAGCAGCTCTGTTCAAAGATAGCGTGGGCATCTTGGGCTACCCCCTGTTGGGCGGATACAGTTTGAGAACCGACCATGAGAACTAATGAACTGATGAGTGCAATGCAATGTTGTTGCTTGCGAATATCAATTGGATTGGGGACGAAATAACGCTTAAACATATGAAGAAGGCTCCTGTTATGCCAGTTTGGAGGGCTAGTACATTGTCAGATAAATGTAGCGCAAACTGTTAGTTTGCGGACTCGGATCACAATCTAACAGATTGTGGTACAAAAGCCTCCTTTAGACACTTCCTCCACAAAGCAGCTTGGCTATGGCTAGCCAAGTCGAGCGGTGAGTGCCTTATCATGATTTATTTGACAGAGGGCTAGTTCGTTTTTACTATAGGTGGTAGCTTGAATTATTGAATGCACAAGCATAGCACGCATTGGAATGGTTGGCAAGCGGAAACTTTGAAAAGAGATGGACTCATTAATCACACTTTACCGATTCATTTCGCAATTGACAAAAAAAAAGGAAAGGGTTATAATCCTTTTATCAGTGATTTCTTAGGAGATTTGAATGCATTATAAGGGGTTAGAGCTAGATCTGTTTCAGGAGGAGGCGATTCATGCAATAGATCGGAACCGTTCCGTGCTCGTTACCGCACCGACAGGCGCAGGCAAAACTGTACTTGCCGAGTATGCTATTGAAAGATGTATGGAGATGGGGCGGCGTGTCATTTATACGGCACCGATTAAAGCGCTAAGCAATCAAAAGTATCGAGATTTCTATCAGGTTTATGGAGATCAGGTAGGCATTGTAACAGGCGATGTGGTCCTAAATCAGTTTGCGCCGGTGTTGTTGATGACAACGGAGATTTTTCGCAATACAATCTTTGATGATATTACCCGCTTGGACGATGTAGAATACGTCATTTTCGACGAGATTCATTATATAAACGATATTGAACGTGGAACAGTCTGGGAAGAGAGTATCATTTTTGCTCCTCAGAATATTAGGTTTGTCTGTTTGAGCGCGACCATCCCGAATATCAATGAATTCGCTGAATGGATGCGGTCAGTCCGAGAGGTTGAGATTGATGTAATCGAGGAGCTGGAGCGACCTGTTCCTCTGGAGCATCATCTCTATTTGGAAGGATACGGCGTTGGCACTCTGGAGCATTTACAACGGATCCAAGAATCGATAATTTACGATGATCCCCACGATAACCGCCGCGAGACCAAGCCGGATAAAATCGATGGGAAGGGGCTGCGTGGTCTTATCAACGTAGATCTCATTTCTTACGTCCAAGATCAGCACCAACTCCCATGTCTCTATTTCTGTTTTAGTCGCAAAGTGTGCGAGAAAAACGCAGCGTATTATGCTAAACAGACTTTTCTGACCGCTGAACAACGGAAAGAAATTCTTCATCTGTTCGATCTATTGTGTACTCAATTCAGCATCCGAGATGAACGCAACATCCAAGCGTTTCGTCGTCTTGTTTCTAAAGGTGTTGCATACCATCACGCGGGTATGCTGCCGACATTGAAAGAGGTAGTCGAGCGTTTGTTTACCTCTGGACTGATTCAACTGCTTTTCACAACGGAGACTTTTGCGGTTGGCATCAACATGCCGGCATGTACCGTTATTTTCGAGAGTTTAGAGAAATACGATGGTATCAATTTCCGGTATCTGAAAGCGCGCGAGTATCATCAGATGTCTGGTCGGGCAGGACGGCGTGGGATTGATCCAATTGGTTATGTCTACGCTCAAGTTTTTCCAAAATTTGCACATGTTGAGAGTGTCCAACGTATCACCTCTGGCAAAATTGAGCCAATTGAAAGCCAGTTCAATCTCTCCTATTCAAGTATCCTGAACCTTTATGATAATTATGGGGATGACATCTACGATGTATGCACCCAAAGCTTGAACAACTTTCAAAATTTAGAGCGGGTGCAGAAGACGGAGACACAGATTCAACATACAGCCGCGACACTGAACAAGCTCTCCAAACCTACTTGTATCCATAACGGCATTGATGCCTTCGAGCAGATTGGTGGCTACAACGGTCTTCGGGACAGAATCGCTGAACAGCGCAGACTCCTAAAAATAGAGCGTCGTGCACTCAAGCGCAAAGGGGGCAAACGGAAACATAAGCGGGATCTACGGCAGAAGTTTATCAGGTCCGAACGGCAGTTGCGGCACATGGAGGCGTCGAAAAATGAGAACCTATGTCATAACTGCGAGCAATTCAAGGTCTGCGATCATAGCTACCGCAAAATTAATCAATCTGAGAATCGGATTGAGAAACTTCAAAATAGGAAGACCCTCCTCGAAAGCTATCAACGAAAGCAGATTGCTTCGCGTCTGAAAATTCTCGAAGAGCTTGGATACATCGATGGCTCTGGATTACTCGCACGTGGGAAGATTGCATCACAAATTTATGGTTATGAAATACAGGTGACCCAGCTCCTCTTCAGGGGTTTCTTTGAAAACTTGAGTGAAGATGAACTCAATGTACTTGCAATGGCAATTGTTTGCGAAGACAGGAAGGATTGGGGATATTACAGAAAACTGGAAGATAAAAAAATCAGACGTCTGCTTCGCGCGGGAGACAGAGAGATCGAGTCAATCCGGGTATATGAAGAACAACATCATGTTGATCAGGTGACTCCTAAGTTAGTAACGAAGATGAGCACAGCGATGCTTGCGTGGAGCCAAGGCTGCGAGTTCGAGACGCTGCCGCAGTATGTGAAGTTAGCTGATGGTGATTTTGTGCGAGCGTTTCGACTTGTAATAGATCTCCTCAGGCAGGTCCGCAGAGCAGCAGTTGGACACGATGCGTTATTGGATAAGGTGGATCGGTGTCTTGACAAAATCAATCGCGATGTAGTAGATGCCGAACGTCAGTTACGCGCGGGACAGGATGCGCCCTGAGCATCGTCAGTGGACTTTTCCCTTGCCTCCACGCTCACTTTATGCTACAATAGTTAACATATACTTACCGTTGTGTTAAACTTAATAACTTGTACACTCTTAACCAATGGAGAAAGAACATGGCAGACCAAGAATTTGAACTCACTACAACATTACGCATTAGGGCTGCAGAAGCAGGCGATGCGAAAGCTTTAGAACTCTACTGCTTCACGGGCAGAACTCCAGAAGAAATCGACCAAGAATTACAGGCTGACCTCGCACGGACACAGAATGGCGAGGTCTATAGAATTGTCGCGGAATCGAGCGGACAGGCGATTGGAAACATTCGGCTTGAGCGGCACCCCCTCAACGCTGAAATTGGTGAGGTCGGCCAGTTGGCAGTGTCTGCGCCCTTCCGGCAGTTTGCGGTCGCAGATAGATTAATTGATTTCGCTGAGCAGGTTGCAGCAGAAAATGGCATCACGACGCTTCAGATTGAGCTCACCCCGTCTGAAGAAGCAATCATAAATGCTTACAAAAACTGGGGATTTGATGAACGACCTGTTGTCACACTGCAAAAGGCGGTTGGTTCGTCTAGCACAGCGAGCGATCCCGCCGAGGAAGCATCTACAGACGAACCCCCTTCGTCAGAAGAGGATTCAGCAGAAGATCTTGAACTAGGAGAAGATTCTGCAGATTCCTCTGACGCTTCTGAGGCTGACGATGATGAGGGAGGACAGCAAGAACTGTTGCATGTGCACAATGTGTAAATATTGCGTTCTATACAAGCTTAACCAATTGGAGTGAACAATGCAAAAACAGATTAAGTTGACTATCGTTGCAATTAGCATGGCGGCTTTTCTTATCAGTTGCGGCAGCCAAAATCCGTACCTTTCTAAGGGGAAGGAACTCATCAAATCTGACAAACGACGGAAAGAAGAACGCGCCGCTCAGCAATTCAAGTTGGCAATCCAACATGAACAGGATAATGCGGAAGCACACTATCTTCTCGGCTACTACGATTCTGCGACGTTCTACGCCAATGAGAGCCCAGAAAAGGCAAGCGCATCGATCGAAGAACGGGGTAAGCATATGTTTCAAGCTTACCAAAACGACAAGCGCAAATATCTTGAAATCCTTGTCTTTGAGACTTTACGGAATCGTGAGCCTGACGTTCAGAACGCGGCGTTAGATGCACTTAAGCGTATTTACCAACAAGCTGACCGCAAGAAGCTACTCAACGCCTTGAAAAAAGCGATTAAGTCCAAGGATAACCGTGATAGACATGATGCACAGTGGGTATTGGCCTCCCTTGGCAAAGATCACCCCGAAGAGATTGTTCCGATTCTTATAGAGCTGCTAGATTATAAACGCAGGGAAACCCGTTTGAACGCTGTCAAGGCACTTGGCGCCATTGGGGATGAAAGCGCAATTCCGATCTTAGTGGAGGTAGTGAACTCTGGTTCCGCCAAACGGGAAAAAGATAGGGAAGACGCGGAGATACGTGGTCTTGCCGTCGAAGCATTGGGCAAGATTGGGGGCAGTGCCGTAGAAAAACTGGTCGAGATTGTCCAGAACAAGGGTTCCTCAATGCGTGTTGATGCGATTCAGGCATTAGAACAACTCGGTGACGAAAGGGCGGTTAAACCGTTGTTAGAGGTGCTAAGCGAACAAGGCAACCGAGAGGTCGTTGTAAACTTCTGATACGAGCATTAAAATTCTCCACGAGAACCGTCGGAAGAAACGGACATACCGACTGCCGATTTGACCTGTAAATTTGTTCGGTCCGATATACGTTCCGAAGGTCATCTCTAGATAGTCTGTTGTGTATTGGGAACTTCTACCCGAAAATCTGTATGAAAGGGATCTTAATGATTTGGAAAATACAACTTAGTTTTCTCTTAATAGTCACAATTCTATGTGTTGCTGGGTGCAGTGACAACCGTTATTACGACGATCAACTTCAGATGGAAATTCAGCAGTTAGATAGTGATCTCGATAACCGTTGGTCAACGACCGGTGTGGTTATAATTGACGTAAAGGCGAACGGCCCCGCAAGCCGAGCCAATCTAGAGACAGGCGACCTGATCTCCTATGTGATTGGCGAACGAACAATCCGCAGTACCGGGGACTTTAAACAAGCAGTCAAGAATGCAATGAAAGAGGACAATAACTTTATCGCCAAGCTAACGGATGGCAGAGAAATCCGGTTGGCAGTCCGGAGAAGCGGTGATAAAGTTGGTTTAGAGGTAGATGGGGCGCGTGTTAGCCAAGTGACTTCGGGAAGTCCCGCTGACACTGGTAACATCAAAGTTGGTGACACAATCCAAAGCGTAGTTGATGAACGGAATATTCAAACCATCAAAGATTACAAGAAAGCGCTCAACGAATTTGCAAAGCATGATTCTAAGGTTACATTCCGCACAATCGAGTTAATTGGTATTAAGATTGGCACCGTCAATGCGCTCGGTAACGTGGGAGATGTACGCGCTGTTCAGCCATTAACAGAAATTTTAGAGAGCCAAGGCAGTACCTTGCGTCAACCAGCTGCCGAAGCCTTAGAGCGCCTCGTTGCGTTAAGTCAATTGGACACCCTCTTCCAGCAATTTCAGCAAGCCAATGTTGACGCATTACCGGCCGATCAACTGAACCCACAGCAGCGTGAATCCGCTGAAATCTTGGGGCTGCTCACGAGTGACCTCGAGAATAACCGCGCGACACTCAACGATCCATTTGGCACACAATTTCGGCATCGCTCCGAAGCTTTATACCAGAAGATAACCGACGGACAGATGGTAGAGTTGGGACGGAAATACCTCAAACGCGAGACAGAGCCAAACCAAGAGATTCGGCGCGCTTGCATCTCGATTCTGGGGCATCTCAAACCTACCTCCGCGATTGAAGACCTGATTGCTGTGATGGAGGATGGCATGGAGGTGCCGGGTATCCGCTTTAAGGCAGGGCTTGCACTAAGTCAAATAGGTGAGGAATCCATTGATGCACTCATTGTCGCCTTCGACCGTGGTGATGCGAGCGTTAAAGATATCGCAGCCTCAGCACTCGGCAACATCGGTGGGAACAAAGCGCGGAACATGTTAATCAACGCTCTCAAAACGACAGACAACCCAACGATTAAATTGACCCTTGCTGATGCCGTTGCCAAAGTCGGTCGCTCTCCTTCAATTGAGGCACTTCGTCTTCAGAGGGAAGGTCTACCAGAAGGAAGTGGTTTAAGGACATTTCTCAACGAACTACAGGTATTGCTGTTTAACGTTGAATTAAAGTATCAAACTCATCTGAACAGCGAAAATATCTCAGCAGAATTCCGACAGGAGTTTAAGAATAACAAAATCCCGCTTTCTCAAAATGCTATCCTTTCGATCCAAAAGAAAGATAGCGAGTGGTGGATAGATGACAAGGATAATCAACGAATGTACATTGTCCGTAAAGAAGCCCGCAAAGAAGAGGGCAGGCTCAATATCTATGAACCACTTGATGCACAGTCAATGTCGTATTCAGTGACAAACTGAAGTTTCAACAGCACCACCAAGTATGAGAAAACGGAGGTCTGACCCGAGCGATGGATTCGGGTGCATTTTGAGTTTCAACGGATGCGGACAACGGGTTTGCCCTTCAAGAAGATAGATACCAGTCTCGCGCAGCGAGGATCCCGATTCAATCGGGCCCTGAAAGCTAACTCCCAACCAGATGAAAATTGGTGTTACCTCCGATCTGCATACCGATGTCACCCCGCTGAATAAACAGATCCTTCCACATATCGTCAAAGCGACTGAGGAAGCTGGCTTGGATATCTTTATCCTCGCTGGCGACCTCTCGCCCAACCTGCTCGAACTCGCCAACATCCTGAACGCGTTCACCGAATCTGAGTTGGATTGCCCAAAATTATTCGTTCCCGGAAACCACGACATTTGGGTGAGCGAACATCCCGATATTACGAGCAAACAGAAGTACGATACTATCAAAGTAGTCTGTCGCGAATGTGATTTCCATCCACTGGACGCCATGCCCTTCATTAAGAATGGTGTGGGGTTCTGTGGTACAATCGGGTGGTATGATTATTCATTCCGACACAAGGAGTATAATTTTTCAGAGCAGGAGTACACGTCGAAACAGTTGTCGGGATCTATCTGGAACGACTCGAATTATGCCAAATGGGATGGAACAGATCCGGAAATTGCTCACCGATTTGAGAATAAGTTGCAGGAACAGATCGGTTCAGTTAGAGATTCCGTCTCGCAGATCATCGTAACAACCCACCACGTCCCTTTCCAAGGGTGCATCCAATCTCGCGGAACGTTACCGTGGGACTTCTTCAACGCGTACATGGGGAGTCAAGGACTCGGCAAGACCTGCCTCGAAGAACCACTTGTCACGCACGCTCTTTTTGGCCATACGCACACGCCAGTTCATCAGCAGATTGGCAACGTCACTGCAATCTGTTCTCCAATTGGCTACTTGCATCAGTCCCCGGCGTGTGATTTATCCGCCTATGCACAGAAAAGACTTACCTGTTTCGAGATCTGATTTCGATAGTGGACAACCGGTTTGTAAGCTAAGTTACGGAATCGTCGAACGAGGATTTGTACCGTCTAAACAACGTGAAGAATCAGATCTTAACAATCTACTAACGATGGTGATGTATAGCATACGATCTGCCGCGACTATTCGCAACCGTAACGAGGAGGCAACATCCGCATGAACCGTTTGAACCGACAAATCAGTGATTCCACGATGCTGAATCTATGGGGTTCTTACGTCCTCCGTTTTACGCTTTACGCACTATGTTGCTTCTACCTGTTTGATACTTGGACCGTAGACGCTCGCGCAAACGCAAACGTCAGAACCGATCATACCGGAATTACTGTCGAGTTCACTCTTCCCGAACTTGAGGTATCGACAGTTAAAAGGGACGGCATTCGGTATCAGGCGGTCAGTTTTGAAGGCAGTGGGTTTACCAATGAAGTAGGAAATCCACGACTCCCTGTGTCTCGCGTTATTCTTGGTGTGCCACCAAACGTCAAGTTTAACCTCGAAATCCTTCATGCTTCTACAGAGACACGGTCCGGTTATCGCCTCCTACCTGTACCACACAGTGTCCCCAAGTCCAGCAGTGCAAACGCTGCTTCCTTCTCTAATCCTGAAGACTTCCAGACACTTGAAGAAGAGTGGCGTGAAGATGGGACCGCTTATACCTCTAACAGGAGTTACCCGAAAACCGCTGCACAGGTGGTTTATGACGGTTATATCCGTTCCCAACGGGTACTTTACCTAGAATTCCGCCCGGTCCGATATCAACCGAAATCGAGAATGTTGCGAGTTCATTCTCGTATGGCTGTTCGTGTTCACTTTGTGCACCAAGGTTCGAATAACAGATTTCAGAGTAGCAGCACCTCAACCTCCCAATTTACAATCACAGAACCGGCTTCATTTGAACGGATGTACCAAAACTTCTTATTAAATTATGATGCCGCTAAACGTTGGCGCGTTCCAACCGCGAGCGCGGCTGCTGCACCGACAGGGCAGACAGTACAGGAACAAGCGACCGGAGAACGGTATAAGATTCTGGTTGATAAAACAGGCATCTATCGCTTGGAGCGTGAGGATCTACGGCAGAGGTGGGGGATTGACTTGAGTAGGATTGATCCGCGGCGTTTGCACCTTAGAACGAATGGCAGGGAGATCCCAATATATATTTACGGTGAAGAGGATGGACGATTCGATCGAGGTGATTATATCGAATTTCTCGGCACCGATGCAAGGAATCGGTATACAAGGTGGAATGTTTATTGGCTCGGCGCTGAACGCACGCTGGGGGCGCGTGTTTCCGAAATTCATGCTAGTCCTGATGATTCTACGGCAAAACTTGTTCCCAGTTTCCGCTCGAAACTTTATTTTGAAGAGGACCATCTCCACAATAACTTGCGGCATGCTGATCCCAAAGATGTTTCGCCAGATGATAAACACGGTTGGTTTGAAGCACTCGATTTCTGGTATTGGACCGGCGTTAAAAACTTGGCTGACGCGAATGAAGTGGATCTTGAATTTCCACTTTATGACCTGACGCAGAGCTTCGATCAACCGAGTATCCGTGTCACCTTGCAGGGCGGCACTCCAACTGATCACGAGGCTTTGGTTTCAATTAACAATATTCGGATTGATGAGGCAAAGTGGCCAAGCCACGAGGTTGCCACAGTTGGTAGGAGGCTCCGGGTCTGGAATAACTTGCGGGATGCAACCAAGGGCGCGAAGAATGTACTTACTCTCGCTCGAGTTGATACCACCGAAGAAGAAAATACTACAGCCTTTCCTTATCACGTTTACATTAATTCCTTTGAAGTCGAGTATACGCGGCTGCTAAAAGCACTCAACGACTCTCTTGAATTCACCACCCCTCCTAGCATTGACCCATACAATACCCGAAGACAGCGTCGGTTGGAATATACTATCCAGACCTTCCTTTCCCCGGATGTGGAGATCTTTGAACACGACGGTGAGGTATTGGTCTCAAAGTTTCAAAACCTCAAGATTGAACGCGTAGATTTGGACCGGGTGGAACGGAACCGCCTCCGCGAAATCTATCGCATCAATGCCGAAGCTGCAGGCACAAGTCAACCTCTGTTACAGGACATCCCACGCGTTGCTTACAACGCGACGTTTCAAGCGCGCGATGCACACGATGCAAAGTATATTGCAGTCTCATCGGCAAGTGTACGTCAGCCGGTTCGGGTTGAGGCAGCGGTGCCGAGCGATCTCCTCTCTCCCGCCAATGGTGTAGATTACCTGATCATCAGTCACCCAGTATTCATTGAACCATCGAAAAGGTTGGCGCGATGGCGATCAACACAAAAGGGCGGTGGATACCGAACGAAAGTGGTTGATGTTACACAGATTTATGACCTTTTCAGTAATGGCATGGTTAATCCACAAGCTATTAAGGACTTCCTTACCTATGCCTACAGGAATTGGCAAGCGCCTGCACTCTCTTATGTCGCAATTATGGGAGATGGCACGTACGATCACCGCGGAATTGATGAAGAGGTCTATCCAGAACCTCCCGAATTGACGGGATACATCCCAACTCACTACATCTGGACCACCTCTTTTGGGAAGACCTCAGTGGATCACTGGTTTACAACAGTCAACGGCATTGACGAACTGCCAGATTTCTACATCGGAAGACTGAGCGTGGAAACACTCGATCAAGCCGAAATTGTCGTTAAGAAACTCATCAACTATGAAGATAAACGGCCCAACGGGGATTGGCGCCGCCGGATCCTCTCCGTTGCGGATGATGAAATCAACAACTCCAGCGAAGATATCTTTCAAAAAAGTCTGACCGCGCTTTCAAAGAATCAGACGCTGCTCGGTTACGAAACCGTGCCCATCTATCTCGAAGATGTCGTTGAAATGGTAGAAGCGAATAAAGCGGCTTACCCCGAACTTCCACAACGGGTAGCGAAGGACATGATCATTGATGCCATGGGTGATGGGGCAGTTATCGCCCAATATGCAGGCCATGGCGGTCGCATTGTTTGGGCACATGAGGCAATCTTTGACAATCGAGCAATTGATCAGGTAAGTGAAACTGACCATCTCCCGTTTATGTTGGTACTGAGTTGTTATAATGGCTATTTTGATGCGCCTGGCGAACCGAGCATGGCGGAGAAGCTGCTCCGAAAAGACAAGAGCGGCATTATCGCTATGTTGAGTGCCACACGCCTTACTTATGGCAGTGGGAACGACACACTCAACAATATTATATTTGACATGATTTTTGAGCGAAATATACGGCAACTCGGACCAATTAGCTTTGACTCTAAAATTGAACAGATGATAGAGGATGGTCGCGGACAACTCAATGTCATGCTGGAATACACTCTCTTCGGCGATCCGGCAATGAACCTTGCTATGGCGGATTATGAGGTTCAGGCAGATATTGAAACGAGGACCGTTGCAGCGGGACAACTGCTCAAAATTGCCCCGGGCCAAATTGTCGAAGCCACCTACGACCCTGCAATTAAGCAGAAGCGGTTTACACCAATCTCAAATTTCAACGGAA
The DNA here is from genome assembly GCA_965204355.1 of Candidatus Poribacteria bacterium. GTDB lineage: Bacteria > Poribacteria > WGA-4E > WGA-4E > PCPOR2b > PCPOR2b. Next base: position 2,251,581 of record OZ241983.1, on the reverse strand, counting down.
GAGTCTATGTAAAAGCAGTTTTTCCCGGCACTTACTCAACGCTTGAGGGTGAAGAGGAACTCTTGAGGGTCTACTCAGGTAATGTTCCCGTCACCTTAGAGGCAACTGTCGTGAACGGCAAATTTCCCGGACTTTCCCTTCCTGTGCCCAAAGGCATCAGTGCAGGTGAAGCCCATGTTGAATTTTATGCTGAGAGTCCGACCCATATTGCTGCCAGCGGAAACTCATTTACTGTGCTCGTACCGAAGATCCTGGATATACAACCGGAACTCGTTGTTAGCCGTCCGGGGGTTGAACCGTCTCAATTTCAGATATCCATACAGGTTTCGGACGAATTGAACGAGCAGGGCATCAAGTCAGTTACCTTAGAGTGGCGAGATCCGGTGAAGAAAGAATCGTTCAACGAAACGATGATCCGGGACACATCACGCGGTCATGGTTGGTATATAACTCCTAAACCGTTACCTCTGCCGGCGAATCGTGCGAGCATTCGATATGACATCACAGTTGTCGACACTGACAATCGGTATGTCAATTCTGGACGGCGGACATACCGTCCGTTTGTATTTCCTGATGTGCGAGTTACGCCCGGATTAGGATTTTCAGACCCGTTAATCTATTACGGCTACTCTCGCGAAGATAGTGCTTGGACGATTAATGCAGATATCGAACAGATTGAAGATATCGAACTAACAAAGGATTTAGAGGTCGCTTTTTTTGCAGGAAACCCCGATCGTGATGGAGATGGTGTTGTTGATACTGGTGCAAAGCTGCTTGGGCGAACGCAGATTCCGCCGAGTGCGTGGCAGCGTAGGGATCCGGTAGACCCTCACAAAAGCACACTCAAGACTGGCGATGAAACCGATAGCCTGCTCCGTCCCCGCGCTTTCAGGGCTAGGCCTCTCAACACCAATTGGATTGCAACAGCAACCCTGAAGCACGAATTATCGGTTGGCAATCATACGGTTTTCGTATTTGTTGATCCGGCTTTCAGTTCCACCGAAATGCCTTATGGAAAACTCCGCGAAGGCGACGAGAAGGACAATATTAACTCGCGCCTGATTCCAGTTCAGAGCAGTCTCATTGGTAAAAGAGATCAGCGTATTTTTAGCCAAGATAGGGTACTCGATTTCCGCATATCCGCTCACGCTGTTCCGCAACTTGCTGTTTTGACAATCACACCGTTAAATAGTCAACAACAACCTAAACCGGTGAATCCATCACGTCTGATTCCGGTCGCGCTGCCAAATGGGGCTGACAGGGCAGCTTATAATGCAGAATTAGATATAGCGTCGATGAATCAAACACCGCTGCAACAGCCAATAACAGCGGAACTGCGATTTGATCGTTTAGCATTGCAAGAAGCGATCAAGGCTGAGTTAGGCTTAGAAGAAATCTCAAATCCGGCTCCGGATCAGATTGTGACAATTGATGAAGGAGCGGAGGAAGTCGCGAAGGATATCGGCATGTATCTGTGGATAGATGCCTTGAAAAACTGGGTGCGTCTTGATTCAGAGTTGGTCACATCGTCTGACGGATCGATGCAAACCCAATCAACAGTTGCAAATATCAGCGCATCGAATTACGGCGATGGTGAACTCTACTCGGTTAGAATTGAGCCAGCCGGTGCACGGGTAGGGAAATGGGTGTTGCTATTTACGTCGTCCGAAACTTATCGCGTACTAATCAGCGAAGAAGAAAAATCGCTCGAACTCATTAATCCAGATCGATTCGTGGACCCATCCGCCCAAGCTCCAAGCGTGTTCAGCGACGGGGTTGCCATCGGAATAAAGTTAGGCGAGAACGATTTCCAGTTTGGGGATGTTGTTACTTTTCAAGTGTATAACACTGCCTCCAGCGGTTCCGATACAACCCTTTATCCTTCAGCCTTCCGTGAGGAAAATACTGGCCGAGGTAGCATCGAATATGTTCATCTTGAGGAAAATTCGTCAATGCCGCTCGATCGGTGGGTTATTCTGTTTATCGATTCGGAACAGTTTCAGATTGAAGGGGAAAAGCACGGTTACTTATCACGGAACGGTGAGCCCGTGCGTGGCAAAGTTGGCCACGAATTCGTTTATCCTGAATTGGGTCTACGTCTCAAAATAGCAGCCGGCGAGCGAGAATTTGAAGCAGGAGATAGCTTTCGGTTTAATACGAAAGAAACTGGACGAATTCGTGCTGAAGTTCCAATGCTTGGCACATTGACACTGATGCAAAGTAACGATACTATCCCGCCCGATCTCCAGTTGACAATTGGGAAACAGAATTTTATTGATGGCGATCCGGTATCCTCCGAACCGTTCATCCAAGCGACACTCACGGACGACAACGGCATCGATTACATTACACGCCCTATCCATCTGGAAGTAAGCCGAGATAGTCAGCAATTTACGCCAATCTCAGAAACAGAGTATCGACTGAGCAATGTTTCAGGATCTAATCAGGTTAGTCTAAATTATCAGTCACCTGAACTGGAGCCGGGAACGTATCGAGCCCGCCTGAGCGCCAGCGATCTTGAAGGGAACACCTCTGAGGCAGAGATTGAATTCCGTATCCACAAAATCCTTCAGTTGCTCGAAGCGATGAACTACCCGAACCCATTCGCTGGGGAGACCGTAATCACTTGTGAACTGACCGGTGCTGCCGATGAAATGACAGTCAAAATTTATAGTTTGTCAGGGCGGTTAGTCCGTGAGTTCGCCGAACCGGCGCGGGCAGGATTCACTATGATACCCTGGGATGGGCGTGACAGAGATGGCGATGAGGTTGCCAACGGCGTGTATTACTGCAAGATTCGCGTTAAGATGGCGGGGGAGAAGGACTTAACCGAATACATCAAGATGATGAAGCTAAAGTAGAGCGGCACAAAATGAAGATCAAATTCAGTACGATTTTTATTCTCATTGTCCTTTGTTTCCACCCTGTTTCCCACGCAGCGGAAAAGTATGCGGGGGATTTTCTAACCCTCGGCGTTGGAGCGCGACCATTGGGTATGGGTGGTAGTTTCGCAGCCATCGCCGACGATTCCACAGCGGCTTATTGGAATCCGGCGGGGCTCGGACGTTTGCGTCATTCTGAGGCAACCTTCATGCACTCAAGTCTCGGCGACTTGGATAGTTACGATTTCGTCAACTATGTTCATCCAATTGGTGGAGATGCGTCGCTGGGGTTGAGTTGGCTACGGGTGGGAATTGATGACATCCCGATTACAGCATTGCCGCGCCCTGCAAATCCGGTCAGCCCAGGCAACCGTCCGAGACAGGTCGGTAGTTTTAACAGCACCGACAACGCTTTCTTCCTATCCTACGGCAGACAGGTCGGTCTTAACTTAGGGTCAAGGCGGTTGAATCTGTACCTTGGTGGCAGCACTAAATTAATCTACATCACTGCGCTGGGCAACACAAACGCGCTCGGTGTGGGTGGAGATCTTGGGGTACTCTGGACAACTCCGCCAGAAAGGTCTCCTCAGCTGTCGTTTGGCCTCGTCGCACAAGATTTTTTCCGGACGAAGTTGTACTGGAACACTCCGCCTGAAAATCCGGGTGAAGCTTCCAATACAGATACAATTGAACCAAACCTGAAAATCGGTCTCTCTTACAGACAATCGATCAAACCGTTAAAAAGCCACTTGTTATTGACAATTGATACCGACAGCTTGTATTCTTTTGAGAAGCATTACGGTGCAGAATACGTTTTTGCGGAACTTCTGTCGTTAAGGATTGGTATTCAAGAGCGGAAGGGCATCAATACAATTCATCTGATGACGGCTGGTGCGGGGTTACGGCTCTCGTTCTTAACCGGTGCTGCTTTCTCTGTTGATTACGCTTTTTTAAACAACAGTGAATTAGGAAATAGTAACCGCATCTCTTTGATGACACGATTCTAAGTAGATCTTTAAACCCGGAATTTCGCCATGCTCAACCTACGCATGAAAGCATATCAATATTCCCTCAGTTTTTTCGTTCTTCTCACGCTGATCCTCAGTATGACCATATCTCGCCCAAGTTACGCCAATGAGGCAGACGATAGTGACCTTTTCACTTTTGTGAGGTTAAGATACACAGGGGAGGGTAGGTGGTGGGGCAGTGGATGGGACGTCGATTTGCCCGCTTCTGACCGAAATTTTATCCGGAAGCTCGCACAAGCAACCAATATTCCCGTTGCCAGTCGTGAAAAGATTATCTCGGTTGGCTCTCCAGAACTTTTCAACTACCCCTTTGCTTATATCTTGGAGGTTGGTTCGCTTAACCTGAGCAGTGCAGAAGCAGCGAACCTCCGTGAGTATCTACTTCGCGGCGGTTTCATCATGGTCGACGACTTCCACGGTGGGGCGGAATGGCATAATTTTTACCGCCAATTGAAGAAGATTTTTCCAGAACGCGAACCTGAAGACATCCCCATGACCCACCGTCTATTCAACTGTCTTTTTGATATCGACACCCTTGTTCAGATTCCTGGGCTAAGATCTCTATTCAACGGACGCACCTACGAGCGGCGTGACGGCTACCCCGCCTATTGCCGCGGTGTTTACGATGATAAGGGTCGCTTAATGATGATGATTAATTTCAATACGGATATAGGGGATGCGTGGGAACATGCAGCGGAGGGTTTTTACCCGCGCGAGCTCTCCGATATGGCGTATCGTATGGGAATCAACGCTGTGGTCTATGCGTTGACACATTAGTGTGAAACGTGATGCGTGAAACGTGAGAAGAGGGGAAGGATGGATGAGAAATTTTCAAGTTTCTAACGCAGGCAAACCTTCCACAATCTCCACAGTCTCTAAACTGACCGCAATCACCTTTCCAATCAATTGGACGATGTACCGCGGATCGTCTGGGCGGTTCGGGTCGTTGACGATGCCGCTGCGTTTGTCCGTCTTTACGCGATACTGGTCAATCACCCATTCCAACGCTGATCGATTCCCAAGCCGATAGTCAAATGCCTTTGCGGGTATCCCGTCGAGGGTAAGGAAATCGTTGTAGGTCAACTGCGTTTTGTCTTTGGACAGCTTCATCTTTTCCACGCGCCAATCAATCGGGGCGTCACGGTTTTCGATGAAATGTAGCGGATATTCCTCTGCCTCCTCATAGCCGATGTGGATTTCTCCCAACTGTCCCCCCGCTTGGACAACCCCCCAAAAATCGGACCCAAACGGAATATGCGGCAGATCTCGCTTGAGGTTGGCTTCATACCGCTCCCGATAATCGGGGTGATGTAGGAGCGCGTAGACATAGTAGAAAATGTCCCATTTTCCAATGGTCTCGTCTCGGTAATGTGCCCGGAATCGTTCCAATGCCCAATCGGTGATGTTCTCTTGGCGGTTTGTGCCATCCTCGTCGTAGATGTAGAATGGGAAGCATTGTCCTGGTGAGCCAAAACCTCCTGTTGCCACAAGTTCAGGAATGCAATCAACCATGAGACACGTGAACGGTTTTTCGTTTGTTATATTGACACAAATCACACGATTCTCTTGTTCAGTTTCAGGTGTGGGAAAGATTGATGGAAAAACATAAACCTCCTCGTTCATCACACGATCAAGGAACAGGTTGGATTTTGTGAAGGGACGATAAAGTGAATTTCTCGCCTTGCCTTCAGTGTATTCGGCGATTTTGCCTCGTCTCAAGTCTAATTTTAAGTCACGACTCCACTTGATTTTTGCATCGTCAGAAATCACAAAATCGTCGACGTTTACATCCTGATTTTCTCGACGTTTCCACCTATCAACCTCTGCATTATAAGTTCCAATCAACCGATTCATGTTTTCAGTTAGTTCGTTTCGGTTAAAACTGTACGCCCACGCATCGCGGGAGGTTGCAACACCACGACTATAGTCTTTGAATATAACATCCACTGCCTCGTCCCTTGCCGCCTTGGCTTCCTTAGTTCCCATCGGGATAAAAGTCTCAAATTCGGCGCGGAGCCCTTCTGTCAGCCATGTGTAATTTTTATCCGGTGTTAGTTCTTTCCATTTAATCCCATTGATCGAACTCGCTTTTTCGATTAGATTGAATTTTTCCTGCCTCGTAGCTTTCCAATCTACTTCGCTATAGTAAATTTTGTGGTCTTGGTGTTGGGAACTTTTCACAAAGAAGGTTACAGCAACCCCAACCATCGCTGCAAGTCCGAATACGGTATGCTTTTCTCCAATGGGAATCCCCTCCCGCATTGAGTCTTTACGGACATTACCTTTCAAATCCAAAATGTAGACGCGGCTAAAATTTTGATGAAGGTGTTTCCGCATTCCATCAAACGCTACACCATCGAGAAAGCTGTTGTTTGTCACAAAGGCGACAATCCCCTCCTCCCCAATCCGGTCAGATGCCCACCGAATCGCTTTCACATACGGATCCGCCAATGCGTTTTTATTAGTCGCTGTGGAGTCTTTCGCATAGGTATCCTTAACCTGCACATCCATCGTTGGATATTTCCGATTCTTGTTGTTGTCATTTTCGTTGATTTGACCGACATTGTAGGGTGGATTACCGATAACAACAAACATCGGTGTTTCTTTCTGCTCCTCAACGCGGCGGGTATTATCAGGGGCAAACAGCGGCAGCTGTCGGTCTTCCGCAAGGTCAAACGTATCGACGAGGCAGATCCCCTCAAACGGTTGATAGTCCCCTGTCGCCTCGTAAAACTCATGTTCAATGTTCATCGACGCGATGTAGTACGGCAGCAGCATTACCTCGTTGCAGTGGAGTTCTGTCCTATATTTATCCTCAAGCGCGGTTGGGCGAATCTCACGCATCGTCCGCACGATGAAATTGCCCGTTCCTACAAATGGGTCGATGATGTGAACGCCGGCATCGGAGAGTGAGCGATCGAATTCGGTTCGTAAAAGCTTCTCAACGCTTCTCACCATGAAATCGACAATCGGCTGCGGCGTGTAGACGATACCGTGTGTATCGGCGACCTCCACCGAAAAGCCTTGAAAAAATTGCTCGTAAACGGTGTTGAGGAACCCCTGTTTTTGGGAGAAGTCGTCCATAGTCGCAGCGGTGCGTTCAATCGCTACATAGAAAGGATCAAGACTTTTAAGAAACTCATCGCGATTGAAGGCGTGAGACATCAGCGCGGTGATGACGGTTTCAATTTCACGGGCGATGATATTGCGATGAACAAAGTCGGGGTTGCTAAACACGGTTCGGAAAATTCGCTCAGTCAGTAGGTGTTGAATCAACATCTCCTCAACAGCGGCTTCGGAGAGGTTGGGGTTAATTGATTGACGACATTTCTCATGGAAGGCGGTAAAGGCAGCGGTAAACTCCCGGTTCGCACCCCGTTCCTTTTCGATCAGCCCTGCCAAGCCTTTCCCAAGCGCGGGCACCCTTTCCCTGAATTGTGCAACCGCCTCCTCCCATTCCGTGTATTCCTGTGGCCGATGAGAAAAGAAGGTTTCGAGGGTATGTATCAACTGCGTCGGGTCGGTCAGGTCGGCATCAAGTGTCTGCTGATTGTTCTGCCAAAGGATGGCGCGGTGTGGGGTTTGGAAGAGGATGTTGTCGCGGGGGTAACCGCTTTCAAACTTGCGGAGCACTTCGGACGGTAGGTCGTCGTGGATGTCCTTCGCCTCCCAGTAGCCGTGTGGGAGTTGGAAACTGTCGATTAACGCACCGTCAACGACAATCCGCTTTTTCCGACGGCCGGTCATTGAATGTTCCGGGATGAGCGTCCAATCAAACCGTTGTGCACAGCCACGGAGCAGGTATTGGAACGCCGAGCGCACGGCCCCCTCGTGCGTTTTGCCGAGTCTATCAAACCGATTCAACTCGGCGTAGTAGTTTTTAATAATTTTGTGCGTTGATTTGAGATTGAGAATTGTCATGCGAAATCTGCGTCCCCATCTATTTTTAGCGCTGAAGTGCGTAATTCCTACGAGTATTAAAATTTTCCGAAAACGCGCACGAAGGTTTCCATGTAATTATCATCGTTCACATCTGCGTTGGCACGCTGATCGATGTATTGTGCACCGATATGGAGAAACAGCTCTTTTTCGTAGGCAACAAAACTCTTTTCCATCTCCGCCAGAAGGGCTTGGCGAATAAAATCGTTTCCATCCACGAGCATATCGTTGAAGAATAGAACCTGCCCGCCTCCGGTGATTTTGATTGTCTTGGTGAACTGATAAACGACTTTGAGGATAAACGCAGCTGCCGCGTCCCGCACATTCGCCGCTTCAATTACGCGAAGTCGGATATTGCGTAAAGCTTCTTCACCATGGATTTCCCCGACTAATGTGAGATGTTCCAAACGGTCTTCTGCCATCTGAAATCCGTTGCGAATCGTGTACTTAAACATAGGCGTAATTTCGAGTGATTTGGATGGGCGTATACGATAGTTTGTTTTTATAATGCCAACCTCGTAATGTTTATTATCTTGTGCGAAATCGAGATTATATCGTAGTTTGACGCGCCCTGTTGTAACCATCTGTCTAATCCCCGAATATTCCCACGTGACCTTGGCGGTGTTGATTAGGTCATCCTGCATCAACAGTGGATCTTTCCGCCGCTTCTCGACCTCAACGCCACCGTCTATATCAAAAAATGTCACATCCCCGCGTGCTTCCATCTGCTGGACGTTGGGTTGAGCCCGGTAGAGTTGCCCTTCTTCCCCGCTCAAGAAACCGGCAAAGTACCAAGTCTCATCGGGAATACGATCTTTAACCCACTTCAATTCGTTCTCGACAATCAGGGCTGCATCCTGAGAGAGATCCTTCTTGTAAACCAGATTTGTGAACGCCTTTGTCGCTGTTGATGAAGTACGTCGAAATGCTGCAGCCCTGAGATCTTTTTCAAATTGCAGACCGACATCAAGGTCTGTAGAACTGCCATCACGACTTGTTTTCTGTTTCATTAGCAGCCGCAATCCGCGTAATCCGACATCAAATTCATAGTTGGGATCTTTATCGTTTTCTTCCTCATCTCGGAGGCCGTTGTTATTCTGATCTCTTTCGTCGAGAAAATCCTCATCAACATCAAAGAGCAGAATATCATCCTCATAATCGAAGGTGCCGTTGTTGTTCTTATCAAGGTCACCGGGAATAATTAGAGAGGGCGGATCTAGCCACGTGTTATCAGTATACCGGTCCTGATCATCGTTATCTCCGACCGAACGAGAGGCATCGAAACGGGGACCGACGCGGAAGGCTTCCCCCTGAAAAATTGTGTCTCCCACGGTTCGGAACGCCTTAAACACTGTCGTCGTCGCCTCAAAACGTGAGCTGAGATCCTTTTTCAATGCGCTTTTCGGCGTCGTCGCGAACTCCGCTTTCAGCCCGTAGTTCGCAAAATTGGTTTCCATGTCCAAAGCCCACACCGGTGTATCACGGAAATACCAAGAAGCGCCCAATTTTGACTTCCCGAATTTCGTTACCTCGCGTATGCCGATTCCAGATCCTTCGATATCTCCTTGACCAATCACCGGATTGAGCAACCCGGGGACCATTAAGATCATCCAATCAGTACGCTCGGACCGCACATCCCAGCGCACACCTGTGAGGTCGATCTGGTCAAACGTGAACTTCGTAAAGGTAGTGGGCACCTCTCCCAGACTCAGTATGTTTTTAACATTCCCGGCGGTTTCCTCAATAATCATGACGCTGTGGAAGCCGCGCCGAAATACGCGGTCAAAATCAAACTCGTTCTGTCGAACTGAATCCTCCTCTGTATCCGCGAGAAAATCTCGTTTATTGGTAAAATCATATTCCACACGCCCTGACAGAAAGAGCTTGCCAAATAGACTGTAGACATCCTCCGCCTCTGCCGGCAAGGTCAGTAGACCGAAGAGACAGAGAATCACAAAGGCAAAGATTGAGAACTTCGCCTTTACCTTCCATTTATTCATTTGCTGACCTGTCCTTTTATGTTATGCATTTCACCCCCTATATGCCGTCATGGTCAAACCGCTCGGTATAAACCGTCCATGTATCCGTCAGAGAATCATATCGGGTCAACCCGCCATGCGTGCCGAACCAGAGGTAGTCACCATCGGTCGCAATCGATAGGATGCCATTATGGGGAAGCCCATTCGCTCTGGTAAAGTTTGTAAACTCCCCGGTGGTTTTATCCAACATGGTAACTCCCTTGTCGAACGTACCGAACCAGACCTGATTCCCACGAATAGCCATCGATGTAATCAGGTTTGACCCCAAGCCGTCCGCCTCTGTGACTGTTTTCCACGTTTCATTTACCACGTCGTACACCGTTACACCGCGTCCGCTACCAAACCAGACCTGCCCATTGTCAATGGCAATACAACTCACCTCATTACTCGTCAAACCCTCTTTTTGCGTAAAGGTAGTCCACGTCCCTTGTTTGAAAGCATAGAGGGAGACACCTGTTTTCGTTCCAGCCCAAACGCGGTTATCATCTACTGCTAGACACCGCACATCATCATTTTCGAGACTCTTAGCGTATTTTCCCTCTACCGTTGGCAAAATCTCGATGGCGGCATTATATGTTTCCCAAGCGTTCCGATCATCGGAGAGAATACTGTGCTTGCTAATACCGTTCTTTGTTCCAATCCACACATCGCTTCGATTCTCGACAACCGCTCGAATATCCACGCTTGGAAGTTGATTCTCTTTAGTATAAGATTCAAACCGATCCGCGATTTTATCGTACCGACCAACCCCGCCTTCCGTCGCAATCCAAATATACCGTTTCCCGACAGACAAGTCAATGACATTGTTATCTACAAGTTCATTTGTTGTCCCTCCCTCTTGTTCTCCTTCATCGTCTCCAGCCTCGGCCTCATCTCTTCCTGATTGTCCCGCCGATTTTTCAAAGTGCTTCCATCTGTCGTACCGCTTGTCGTATCGACTCAAGCCTCGGTGCGTACCAACCCAGACGTACCGAGAGTCGGTAGCAACAGCCACCGCTCGCCGGTCTGCTAAGGTGGTCGGTTTGGTGAAGGAGATCCATATTCCTTTCTCTTTGTCATAGCGACTCAAACCTTCCGATGTGCCGACCCAGACGTATTCTGAATCGACTTTAAGCTGATATAACGAGACGCTATCGTGAACGAGTCCATCATCGACCGTGAAAGCTGTCCACGCCCCAGACGCTTGCGAGTATTTTAGAACACCCGCATCACCCGTGCCGACCCAGAAGCCGTCGCCATCCTCCGCGATAGCCTCGATCCCCGAATCAGGAAGTCCATCACTACGCGTGAAGGATGTCCACGACTTACCAATTTTATCGAACCTGTTTATCCCCTCCCCCCCGAAGCACCAAACGTAATTATTGCCAACCTGTCCGTATACCGTTCCAGCAGCTCGCACCCCCTTACGCCTATCATAAAATGTCCAAGCATCGGCGCTGGGACGATAGTAACTCACACCTTGGCGTTCCCGATCACGGACCCAAGAATACGAACTCCTGCCACTGGTCCAGACAGCCTCTCCGTCCGCGGCAATCCACCGACCGGCGCGCGCAACCATACCTTGCGCCTCTGTGTATGACCGCCAAGTTTTTGTTGCCCGTTCATACCTTTTGACCCCAACACTGTTTGTAGAAAACCAGACGTAATCTTTTGTACAGGCAATGTCTTCGATGTACGTTCCGACACCCGCTTCCGTTACTTTCACGGTCTCCCATCTGTTGGTTCGTGCATCATAATGCGCTGCCACACCGCCTTGGAAGGCAACCCAAACACCATTTGGTTCGTCAAGTTCAATGAGTGTAGCATGATGTCCCGGTAGGCCCGATGACCTTGTAAAGTGCGTCCATGTATCGAAGGCTTTGTTGTATCGCAGCACGCCGCCATCCTCTGTAGCGCACCAGACATCTTCTGTCCCCACCGCCAATCGTCGAATTGCGGTGATAAACGGAACTTCGGATGAGATCGGCAGTGCGTCCTTTGTGTACTCTATCCACGTATCGGTACGGCGATCGAATTTTAGAATCGCTCCATTCGGGGAAGCCGCCCAGTTAAGCACCCACAGGTAGTGCCCATCTAACTCCATCCAACGCGCCCGATCTTCTCTCAGAATCTCTGTGCTGCGATATGGAGTATGGTTCTCCCACCGATCTTTCTCTACATCATAGACAGCAACGCCGGCAGCCGTACCGAAAAAGACCTGCCCCTCCACAACAACAATACTCTGAACATTATTGTGCAGCAACCCCCCTGGCTGCATCGTAAACACCTGTTGAATTCCGTCCCCGTCGGAGCGCGCCACCCCACCCGGTGTCCCGATCCAGATGGTTTCTTCATCTACCGCAATAGCCCTGACATTCAGGTTTGGCAGACCATCGGTGATCTGGGTTACCCCCCTTATCCCCCCGCTAGCGGGGGGATAAAAGGGGGGTCGAATAATCCATAACCCGCTCCGAGTGCCGACCAGTAATCTTCCATCTGGGTTGAATGTAAGTGTATTCACATAACCCCTTACCGGGGAAAAGGGGTTAAATTTATCTGTCGCAGTATCTCTCCGATATAATCCTTCAGTCGTTCCCGCCCAAACCTCCTCACCGATTGCTATCACGGCTGTTACCCACTTGCCGGTGAGATAGGACTGAAACGTGAAACGTGAAGCGTGAAAACCATCCACCAATCCTCGCGAATCTACGCTAATTTGATTCGTGATTATGGGCATAGATTCGCGGATGCTCCTCGTCCCGCTTTGTCCCGATTGGGATCGGGAACTTGTTGGAATTTGCTCATCCTTTCCGGATTGCGAGGGAGTTGGTGGGCGCCCCATTAAGAGACTTAATCCACCTTTCGTCCCGACCCAGAGCTCATCGGAAAGGTCGATACAGGTAACAAAATTGTCCACCAATCCATTCCACTCGGTATAGAAACGCCACCGTTCTCCTTCGAGTTTTCCTAGCCCTAAGGACGTACCCGCCCAGAGTGTTCCGTTGTCGGTGTCACCTGCCAAAGCGGTAATATAGTTTGTCGTTAAACCGTCTGCTTTGGTATAGGTCCTCCACGCTTTTTCGTGAAGCGCGTAGCGACTCAAACCTTTATTTGTACCAGCCCAGAGCGCATTCTCAGCTACAACCAGTGATTGAATCTGATTCGACACCAAGGTATCGCGCCTAGAATACCATGTCCATCCATCTGTCACCTTATCGTATTGTCCCAACCCGTGTTCGTATGTACCGATCCAAATATTTCTGCCATCAACAACCAACGCGGTAATGTGATCGCTAATCAAACCTTGTGCTGTCGTATACTTGAACCAAGTATCCACCGTTGTGATGTATCGTCGAATTCCACGGTCCGCCGAACCGAACCAGACGTTGTCACCGTCAACCGCAATCACCCTGATGAAATCGCTCTCTATGAGATCTGTTCGGGTATGGCTCTCAGTAAAGGTCTGGTTGATTGTACTGAACTTGCTTACGCCTGATTTCTCCGTACCCACCCACACAGCATCGGGGCTCAAAGCGATGTAGCGGATATGGTTCTCTACTAACCCTTCCTCTTTCGTGTAAGTGTTCCATGCGTCCTTGGGTTTATCGTATCGACGAAGACCGTCCTCTGTACCGAACCAAACGTACTCGGATTCGACAGCAATTGCCGTGATTACGTTAAATGAATCTTTATCCTTCTCTTGTTGTAACGCCCACGCCCCTGTCGTCTTATTATAACGCGAGATACCCGCCTCGGTCCCCACCCAGATATGATTCCCATCCACGGCGATGGCAGTGACCCTGTTGCTTGCCAAACCGTCCCGTTGTTGGAACTTTGTCCAAGGTTCCGATGAATTGGGATTATAACGACTGACACCGAGTGTTGTACCGATCCATACTGATTCTCCATCGGCGGCGATCGCAGTAACGTCATCAGACAGCAGCCCATCGGATCGGTCTAACTTCGTCCAACGGTTATTCGCTTTATGATAGACGCTGACACCTCGATCTGTCCCTATCCAGACATAGTCGATTGACGTTGAGATACAACGGACATTATCACTTACCAACGCTTGCTCCGCTGCTGTTTGTGTAATCGCAGCTTCTTCTGGAACAGTCGATTTTCCTTCCCGCGAGTCAATTTGCGTGAAACCGCACCCGATGTGAAATAGGCTGAATGCGTAAAACGTGAAACGTAAAACATGAAACGTGAAACGTGATGCGTAATTTTCTAATGCTTCCATTATGTCATGTCTCCATCTTGCCATATTTCTGTTTTCTGCTATGCCTATGGTAGATGTCCGATGGATCTATCAGGCAGGGCGGGGTAGGATTCAAAGAAAACTACCCGGAGGGGGCAATTACTCCTTCCATGCGACTGCCTCGCCCCATGCTTCTGCCGCGAATGCGTTCGGGTTTTTGCCCCATTCGATGAAGCACTCGTTCATCCCTGTTAATGTTCGGCGGTCTGCTATGCCTGCCTCTAACAAATGAATGAGACTTAAGGCGGTAAATTAGGTCAACTGAATCAAGTGTAAACGAAGGTCTCTTTTTTCGTTCATCTGCCAATATCTTCCGCATAGCTTGTCCATGTCTCAGTTTTCTGGTTGTACCGACACAAGCCTCGCTCTGTGCCAAACCACACCTGGTCCCCGTCCAACGCGATTTCTTCGACTCGATTATGAATCAAACCGTCGTCTGTGCTGAAAACACGCCAGTCGCCGGTGGTTTTATCCAACCGTGTGACACCCGCATCCGCCGAACCAAACCAGATCTCTGCTCCATTCAATGCGATGCAGGTGACAACATCACTTGCCAAACCGTCCGATCGGATGTAAGTAACGAAATCGCCGGAATCGATGTTATACTTTGTCGCCCCCTTGCCTGTACCAAACCAGATGTCTTCGTCATCAATAACGATGACGCTCGTGTCTGTCAGATTGCTTTTGATCCCGACCTTATCAAGGGCAGAACTATCTGTGGTCAGAGTTTCCCATGTCTTTTTGTCTTTATCATACCGGCAAGTCCCTTTGTCTGTGCCAAACCAGACCAACTTCTCGCCGACCGCAACGCAACGGACATCGTCGCTCAAAAGTGTTTGTGCATATCTCTTATCGGTTCCCATACTTTCGACTTCTAGTGCCTGTGTGTGCAACTCCCAAGCATTCGGATCGTCAGACAGGCGATTGAAGGTGGCAACGCCGCGGTCTGTGGAGATCCATAAGTCGTAGCCTTTTACATCTAGATCGCGGATGGTATTGGAGGGCAAGCCGTTCTCAACGGTGTACCTTTCCCAACGATCGCCGGCTTTATCGTAGCGCAGCACACCATTGTTAGTGCCGAGCCACGCATATTTTTCGTCAACCGTCAAGCATGTGATACCTGGGGTGTCATCCCTGAAATCCTCTACCTTCTGTATACGAGGGGCGAACCAACGGTCTGTCTGTTTGTCATAGCGATGTAAACCGTTGGTTGTTGCCAACCATACATAACGTGCTTCGGCAGCAATTGCATATACTTTTGATTCGCGGAGTGTTCGCACTAGTGGAGACTGTGTGAAAGAGATCCAGACCTCTTCCTTAAGATCATAGCGACTCAATCCGCCAGCGGTTCCCACCCAAGCATAGTCATCGTCTATCACGAGGGAATACTCAATAAGATCGCTGCTTGCCAGTCCTTCGTCCTCACCAAAGAACGTCCAATCCTTTGCGGCTTTGTTATACCGAGCTATCCCCTGACGCTCTACCGCAAACCAAACAGTATCAGCAGTCTCCACAACCTGTTTTGTGCGGCCGAAATCAAGTCCCTCAACCTTCGGGAGGTTCAATGTCGTCCATGAATCGGTTTTATTATTGTACTTAGACGCAAGCGCACCGCTCCATCCTGAGTATGTAAGCCAAACGCCATCTAATCCCTTATCGATCCCGAAATTCACGTCAGAAAGCACCCGCTGGCTTGAGAATATTTTCCATTCTTCGGTCCGCCGGTTATATCGGCTAGCATCTCCCCACCCCGTAACCCAGACATAATCGCCATCAATGAGTAGGTCATTCGTTTCGTTGTTACCCAAACCGTGCGCTTCCGAGATAGCGATCCACTTATCAGCCAATTTATCGTATCGCTTGATTCCTTCCCAAACCGTTGTTACCCAGACATATTGCGGATCAACAGCTATGGTTCCAACGTTACTCCATTCTACACTCGGCACAACTTCATACGATTTCCACGTGTCTGTTTCCCGAAAATAACGACCTACCACACCTCCGACATGCGCTGTCCACAGATACGCGTCATCAAGCACAATACTCCAAACTTCATGGCTTGGCAGACCGTCCGCTACCGTATAATGGCGCCACGTATCCATCGCTTTGTCGTAGCGTAATAATCCTCCGTTGGTGCCAACCCATACTTCATTTTCAGCCACAGTCAACGTGTGTATTCGCGAGATTGGAGTCTCAGTGAATTTCAACGGAAGGTCTTCTTTGCTGAAGAAGCGGAACGTATCTGTCTGTCTATTGTACCTTACAATGGCGCCTTCCGTAGAGTCCTTCCAGTTACCAAACCAGAGTCCATCCCCATCCTCTGCTAGCTTGCTGACCCAATTCGAGTGCAGCACTTCCGTCGTTGTCGCCGCAACGTGTTTCGACCATTTGCCTGTCCTTTCATCCAAACAACTGACACCACCGATCGTGCCTACCCATATCTTGTCGTTGTTCTTTAAAATAACTTTAACATTATCGGAAACGAGTCCCGCGTTGGTATTCTCGCGGGTGTAATGGATCCACGCATCCTTTAGGATATCGTACTTCATCAATCCAGACGGTGTGCCTATCCAGATGGTATCATTGTCGTCAACGAGAATCGCTCTGACGTTATTGTGAAACGTGAGACGTGAAATCCCGCTTATTCCGATTGCGTCGGAATCCTCGGAACGGGACGTAGATTCTTGATGAATAGAGACGTGAGGCGTGTTGAACGATTTGTCTATTTTCGCTAAACCGGACGTTGTACCTATCCAGACAGAATTATCCGCTATTGTAATGGTATTAGTCACTTCTGAGGGCAACCCGTCTGCTTCAGTCAGTGTGCCCGAAGCACGGGTAGACCGGTTATAATAGACGAGTCCCGATGTCGTGGCAATCCAGACAGAACTCCTGTCTAATTTGATATCGTTGATCCAGCCGGAGATTTGCAAGTTGGACGGATGTGTATTCCATTTCCTGTTTTGAGGTTCATAGGTTGAAAGCCCCGCCTTTGTTCCAATCCATAGACGCGAAAACGTGCTCTCCGTGCCTCCATTCACCGTTTCCCACGCAACGCAGGTTACAAAATCATGCGGCAATCCATCTTTCTTTGTGAAAAATGTCCACTTGTCCTCGCCTTCATAACGTACCCCTAAACCGTGAGGTGTACCGACCCAGAGATTCTCCCCCACTTCTACAACAGTGGTAATGTAGTTATCCGCCAAACCTTCTGCCTTACTCAACGTTCGCCAATTAAGTCCCGTCGAAAAGTCCGGGTTTTCGAGATAGGCTGCTTGATTCAAGCCGGAGCGTGTCGCCACCCAAACGGACTCATCCGTCACTAAAAGATCTTTTACATCATTGTCGCTCAACGCCTTAATTTCGGCATAGGTTCTCCACTGTTCATGGCGTAAATCATATCGCACCAGTCCGTGCTCGTATGTGCCGAACCACACCACATTCCCATCTGCAGCAATTGCTGTGATATGATTGGAAGGCAGCCCTGCTTCTGCTGTGTACTCTCGCCATGTATTGACAGATAAGATATACCGCTGTGCCCCACTATCGGCAGTCCCCAACCATAGCGACGTTCCATCCACTGCCAATGCGTTTATCTGGTCGCTCGTCAATCGATCTCTTTTGGTATATGCCCTGACGAACTCCGAATTCCGTTGGTCATAGCGACTGAGTCCCTTATTCTCTGTCCCAAACCAAACGGAATCTTCATCGGCGGCGATCGCAGTCACGCTGTTATCAATAAGCCCGCTGTCCTTGTCATAATTGTTCCATGAATCGGTGAGTTTGTCGTATCTGGAAACCCCGTTCTCCGTACCGACCCAGATGTAGCCATCATCAATCACGATTTGTGTAACATCGTCGCCCGCGAGTCCATCTTCCTCGCTCTTCCGTGCCCAACTGTTCGTCTCTTTGTCGTAGCGAGAGAGTCCGTTTGGCGTACCGAACCAGATAAATCTTGAATCGACGGCGATGCAAGAAACTTCCCGTCCAGCCAAGCCATCACGGGGCATGTAGCGCCGCCATGTATTTGTGTCTGTCTCATAACGACTTACACCATCACGTGTGCCGATCCAGACCTGAAGGTCGTCCAAAGCGATGGATAAAACGTGGTTGTGAGCCAAACCATCTTTCATCGTGAAATTACTCCACCGACCATCCACTTTATCGTATCGGCTCAGACCTCGGTCAGTTCCGACCCAGAGGTAACGTGAATCGACAGCCAGTGATAGAACGCGGTCACTAAGGAGTTGGCTAGTTATCTCGCCCTTCTCGTCGAGGAAATAATCGGGGGTTACTTGCTGTGGATCATGTGTGGCACAACTTACAAGGGATAGGAGTATTATGAACCCCAAGGCTAAACGAATTTGATGCATCTTTTTTCAAATCACCTTCGGTCTTCTTCTTCGTCGAAATGGGAGGTAAAGATTGTCCACGTATCTGTCATCGTGTCATAGCGACTCAGTCCGCGTTCAGTCCCTACCCAAAGAAAATCACCGTCTGTGGCAAGCCCAAACACACGATTATGACTGAGCCCATCCTTTTGTGTAAAGTGTTTCCACTCCGCTGTTGCCTTATTGTAGCGGGTCACACCGGCATCGAAACTGCCGAACCAAACGAAATCACCATTTGTGACAATACTGGTAATTTGATTGCTCGCTAAACCATCAGACGCTGTGAAGACACTCCATTTTTCCGTCTTTGTGTCTAATCTGCTGACACCGCCTTCTGTACCGAACCACACCCAATCGCCATCAATGCAGATAGTACTTACTTTGTTGCGGTACAATCCATCCCGCTCCGTGTAGGTCACCCAAACCTCTTTCTTCATGTCATAACGGCTGATACCTCTCTCTGTGCCTACCCAGACGTAGCGATTTCCCACTGCTATACTGGTAACTCGGTTATCCACGAGGCTGTTGGCGTATTCTTGGGATAATAGCATTGTATCCACATCGTCTGCACGCCTAAAGGTCTCCCAAGCATTCGGGTCATCCGAAAGTGTGTTGTATCTGCTCACTCCTTTATCTGTACCGACCCATAAGGTGCGCCCCTCTACATCGGCGACTTTGACGAATGTATCAGCCAAACCGTTTTCAGCCTCGTGTAGGTCCGTCCAATGCGCTGATTTATCGAACCGGGTGACACCTTGGGAGGTTGCTAGCCACAAGTATTTATCGTCAGAGGCAAGATCGTTCACGGGTTCCTCTACGATACGCTTCTCTAGCCAGAAGTCATTCTGTTTATCGTAGCGCCTTGCGCCCTGAGTCGTGCCACAATACACATAGCGCGAATCGACAGCGACCGTATGCACCACTTCAGACGGCAAGGCACGTCTCCCTGTGTATATCGTCCAGCTATCTTTACGCATGTCATAACGACTAAGACCGTTGCGGCTGCCCATCCAGAGGAAGTTGCCATCGGCTTTCAGGGTTGGATAGTTGATGCGATTATTCAGCAGCCCGTCCTCTTCCGTAAAGACCGTCCAAGAAGAGGAGGCTTTATCGTATCGACTGATCCCATGTGCTTCGCTTCCGAACCAGACGAATTCAGCCGTTTCTTGAACATCGCTAAAATTGTTTCCCACACTCTCTGGATGACCTCGGAAGACCTGCCAAGTGTGATTGGCTCTGTGGAATCCGCTCGCAGGGACGGTGTCATCATTCTCCCACCAGCTTTGGTTATACAACACCCACATATAGTCTACTCCGGAGATGACTTCTCGGATCTGGTCAGCAACCAACCCTTTACTGGAATCAATGATGCCCCAGGTATCTGTGTTCTCGTCATACTTACTCAAGCCTTCACCCCAACCACCGTAAGCCCACACGTCATCGTTGTCCACAACAACAAAGGCGATGGTTGCATCCAACAGACCATCTGCTGAAGTGTAGCGATTCCATGTTTTGTTCTGTTTGTCGTAACGCGCTACGCCTTCTCTCTGCGCTGGAACCCAGACATAACGACGATCCGCTGCGAGTCGTGTGCGGGCTGATTCCATATCAGGAGAAATCTCCTTAAAAACCACTTGATGCGTTTCCCACTTATCTATATCTCGCTGATAGCGACAGATGCGATTATCCCTCAAAACAACCCATACATCATTTCCATCAACCATCAATGATGTGGTTTTATTCGCTGCCAACCCATCCTCGGTGGTATAGTGTCGCCATGTGTCGGAGTCTTTATAATAAGCTAACACTCCTCCATCTGTGGCGAACCATACGCTGTCATTAGTTACCTCCATCCAATCGATCTGAGTGATGTATGGCGTTTTGCCATTCGGACGGGACAGATGCAAATTCTTCTTACCAACCCGCCCTGAATATCGAGTTGATTGGTGTGAATCCCCTCGGCTAATTTCTGTTACATCCTCCTTCATATATTGCGTCCAAGTTCCTGTACGCTTGTCATACCGAATGATCTCTCCGTTGGAACTGTTCTGCCATGCCAAAAACCACACCCAATCACCATCTAGCTCTGTGTGTTGTATGCCGCTGTGACGCAGGACAACCGTCCGTTCCTTTGCACGAATCGCTCCCCAAGAACTGTCCTCATGGGAATATACGCCCAAGCCGCCGATTGTGCCCAGCCAGACTTGATCCCCCAACACACAGATATCTCGGATATTTTCATGTCCCATCGCCACGCCTAGCTGGGTTAAGTCGAACTGTCGCCATCCCTCGGATTTTATCGTTGAGGGCACCCATCTGTTGCGAGGGAGTACGCCCAAGCCTCTCGGTGTACCCACCCACAGCGCGTCTGCCGTGATGGCAAGTGTTTTCACGTTGTTATTCGGCAACCCATCTTCTGTTGTGAAATGATGCCATCTACTTTCCTGTTTATCAAACATAGAAAGCCCATCGCGTGTCCCAATCCAGAGTATATGCTTTTCATGTGCTATGGCGTTGACGTGAGAGGTAAAATGTGATGTGTGAAAAGTGCAACGTCCATCGGTGAGTTGGGCTAGTCCTCGATCAGTTCCGAGCCAAAGCGAGTTACTGTCAATGGCGATAGCATTTATCCGCATTCCTTTGAGGTTTTCAAAGGTGCGCCATTTTTCGCTTTCCTGATCATATTGCCAAAGTCCATAACGCGTTCCGACCCAAACCGTTTGATCGATCACTGCTATATCGATGACAAAATCGCTGGGCAGTCCATGTTGGCGGTTCCAGAATTTCCACTGATTGTTCTGATAGCGTCCCACACCCTTTGACGTTCCAACCCAGATCTCATCATTATCAGCGACAACGCGGGTGATATAATTGGTCGTCAATCCCTGCGCTTTGGTGTAGGTTTTCCATTCCCTGGATTGCAAATCAAATCGACTGAGCCCCATCGCTGTGCCAACCCAGAGGACGTCCTTCTGTTCGGCAATCGATTTGATGTTGTCACTCACCAATCCTTCCGCCTTCTTCACGACACTCCAAAGCCCGTGAATCTTATCATATCGTGCTAGCCCATCCTCGTAAGTACCGAACCATACATGCTGCCCATCGACCGCCATCGCTGTGATATTTGACGATGGGAGGCCGTCTGTCATTTTGTAGTGAATCCACGTATCAACAGGTTTAATGTATCTTTGAACGCCCTCATTTGCGGTGCCAATCCAGACATACAGCCCATCAACTAAGATGTAATTGATCTTATCCGTTTCGAGCAAGTCGGTGCGTGTATAGGTCTTTACAAATGTCTGCTCAGTATTGCTGTATAAACTCACGCCGGCATTTTGCGTGCCGAACCAGATAAAATCCTCATCGATAGCAATCGTTGTAACGTTATCATCCGCTAAACCCGCGCTTTTGGTTAGCTGTGTCCATGAATCGATCTTCTTATCGTATCTGGATACACCTTTGTCGGTCGCAAACCAGACATATTCATCCTCGACAGCGATAGCGGAGATCTCATTACTGGTCAAACCGCCGTCGTCGGTGGTACGAAGTGCCCAAACATCGATCGCTTTATTATAACGGCTTAAGCCTTTATCCGTACCAAACCAGATGTAGTTTCCATCTACACCGATAGCCATAACACGATTGCTCGGTAGACCATCGTCGCGGGTGTAGGTTGTCCATTTATTGATTTTGGGTTGATATTTTGAAACGCCGGACTCTGTGCCAAACCAGATAGTGCCGCCATCTACTGCTACGCTAGAGACCTTGTTATTCGCCAGTCCATCTTCGACAGTGTAACTTATCCACAAATTTTCGTGTTTGTTGAAACGGTTAATCCCTTTGTCGGTTGCGATCCAGATATGTTTGGTATCTGTCGCGATAGCGTTGACCTGATCGCTCAAAAGTGCGGTTGATCTCCAAGACGCGGCTGGATTGATTACTTCTGGGGTCTCGTCAGGTGTGGTAAACGTGCAGCCAATAAGGAATAGCAAAATAACAATAAACCGCCAACGGCCTAATGTCATCTTTCGTACCCTATGCTCCCGAAACTGAGCACGTCTTTCGTGGTTCTGATAGAATCTGTTCAATAACACCCCAAATGAATTTAGATTCATGATAAAATAATGGCTCATGTAAAAACGGAGTGCAATTACGATGAAGACGTTGAGCGCGGGGCAAGATGCCCCGCCTACGGTGTTTGAGGTCAGTCAGTGCTGTTGCACTAATTCTTAACATGAGCGAAAATAATTTATGGTGAACTTTAGAATTACTTGAACACTCTGTGCCGGCGAGGGTTCCTAACCGCACCACATAGGCGCAGTTACAAACAGCGCCTACCAAACATGGGGAGCAAAAGTGTCTACATATTTTGATAATTCACTATAATGTATACCGATTTTGGAATTATACCACAGGCAGATAAAGCCTTCAAGCGGGGCACAATCCTTCCTATAAAACCTATTGACGATTTGCCGGATGAAACCCCGAGAGCACCTGATATCTTCAACATATTTTGGTAAGCCACAGATAATTATCGCGCTAGCTTTCACTCAACCCACAAAACGTAAATACGTAACTCAATGATGTTAAAATCAGAGGAAAGTTCAGAATGATTCAAGTAGGATTTGGTCAACATGTAATTACGCCAGAAATTGGTGCAGAAATGCCCGGCGGTATTAATAAACGCTTGTCTCAAAGTGTACATGATGACCTTCTTGTAAATGCAATGGTAATGGACAATGGCGATACACAGCTTGTCCTCGCAGGAGTTGATGGCCTATCAGTCAAACGCTCGACAACACTAAACGCGCGGGAACAGATCGCAGATGCCACGGGTATTCCTGCTAACAATGTGCTGATTGCGGCAAGCCACACACATAATGGCGGTCCCATCGCCGATGTCTTTATGAGCGAATCGGATGCGACTTATTGCGACTTCGTTGCTGCACAAACTGCACAGGCAGCTATCGAGGCATATGAGAAACGCGAACCTGCTACATTGGTCATTGGCGCGGGGAATGAGGGAAGCGTTGCTTTCAACCGACGCTTTCGCATGAAAGATGGTTCGGAACGGACGCATCCGGGGGTGGGTAATCCCGATATCGTCCAAGTCGCAGGACCTATCGACCCAATGGTCGGAGTTATTGGCGCGATAAATCAATCGTGCAGATTCCTTGGCTGCTGGGTCAATTACTGCTGTCATGCTACGCTGGGTGTCGGCGGGAGTGGCTTTTCTGCCGACTACATCTATTATCTGAGAAAAACCGTTCAGCAGGCAATGAAAGCCGACTACGCAATCATTGTCTTTGGGAACGGGGCTTCAGGCGATGTGACACAAGTCGATAATCTCAGAGATAGAGGGAAGCAGTCCGGTGATTGCTGGGGTTGGCATGTCGGCACAACGGTCGGCGCGGAGGTTATCAAGGTATTGGCACGAATGGATTATACTGATGAGGTTACGTTGGCGTGCACAACCGAAACAGTTGAGCTCCCCTTACGTGACCTCGACGATGCATCGCTCAACCAAGCACAATCTTGGGGCGATCAAGCGGTTTGGACAAGGGAACTTGACCTGCTCAGAGAAATCAAGGAAACTGAACCGACTGTCACAGCAGAGGTGCAAATGATGCGAATCGGGACGACGGGACTGATTGCCGTGCCCGCGGAGTATTTCTGTCAGTACGGTTTGGATATTCAGGAGTGTTCCCCCTTTGATCCGACGTTTATTGTCTCTCTTGCTAACGGTTGTGTCGGGTACGTTCCGACGCCACAGGCATTTGTCGGTGGAGGCTACGAACCGCGAACCGCACGGTCTAGCAAGCTGTGTCCAGATGCCGGGGATCAAATTGCAGCAACGGCAATTCAGCTACTCCACAGCGCACATGAATAGAGGTGGGATTGCGTTTCGCTAATCGGTTTGGCTGGCAAGACTCTCCTCATAGGGAGGGTGGGCAATACCTTTCTCTGTGACAATTGCGGTGATGAGGTGGGCGGGAGTGACATCAAAAGCGGGACTGTAGACTTTGACCCCTTCGGGTGCGGTTCTGCTGCCGAAGCCTTCCGTCACTTCCTCGGCGGCGCGCTGCTCAATCGGAATCAGATCGCCTGTTTTTAGGGAGAGGTCAAGCGTCGAAGTTGGTGCGGCAACATAGAAAGGGATATCGTGTGCTTTTGCCAATATCGCGACGTTGTACGTTCCAATCTTATTGGCGGTGTCGCCGTTTGCAGCGATCCGATCCGCCCCAACAATGACGCACTGGATCTTTCCTTCCTTCATGACCTGTGCCGCCATGTTGTCACAAATCAGCGTTACATCAATCCCCGCTTGCATTAGTTCCCACGCTGTCAGTCGTGCGCCTTGCAACAGTGGACGGGTCTCATCGGCAAAAACACTGATGTTCTTTCCTGACTCGTGTGCGGAGAACATAACTGCGAGCGCCGTACCGTAATCAGAGGTTGCGAGCCCTCCTGCATTACAATGCGTCAAAATGCTGTCACCGTTACCGATGAGGTCTAACCCGTGTTGACCGATAGCGCGACATTTTTCTCGATCTTCTTCAATAATGCGTTGTGCCTCATCAAGCAGCACATCCTTGAGCTGTGAAATCTCAAGATCTTTGTGTTTTTCTGCTGTTTGCTCGATACGCTCCAGCGCCCAAAAGAGGTTCACCGCTGTCGGGCGCGAGGTTGCCAGATACCCCGTTACCTTTTTGAGCTCGGCAGCAAAATCAGAGTAGTTGACTGCCTTTGACTTCCAGATCCCAAGCACCGCCCCCAACGCGCCTGCAATCCCGATGGCAGGTGCTCCACGAACTCGGAGAGATTTAATCGCCTCCCAAACATTTTCGACATCGTCACAATAGATCTGCTTGAATTCGTTCGGCAGCAGGGTTTGATCGATTAAGTGGACTCTGCCATCAACCCATTCAATTGTCGGAATTGGCATCTTCCGCCTCTCCTTGGTCGTCACGGTCTGCCTATTCAGCGTCCTCTGCTGACCTGTTCGTTCCTTCTAGGCCTTCATCAAAGCCTTCGGTATCTTCTTCGTCTCTAGGATCGCTGTCTATCCCCGCTTCGGGGTTTCGGGACTTCGGGTCCGCTATGTATACTTCGTGCGCTCGTTTAATGATCTCGACTGTCTCGGCATGATTTAACCAACCGGATAGTTCAAAGTAGGGTTCAAAAAACTGGACGATTTTTTTCAACAAGTTAACATCTAAATCAGAAATATCCTTGACCGAAGTATAACGTTCATCGCCCAACATCACACAGATCACGTGATGGTCTCGATCTTTACGTTTTAGCACACCAATGGGTCGCGCTTCACAGACATAACCGGGGTGGCTTGCGTTGGTAGCAATTACCATTGCATTCAGGAAGTGCCCATCTTCAGCAACTGTTTGTGGAATCCAACCGTATTCTGTTGGTACCGGTATGCTAAATTCATATGCCAACCGAAATTTTCGGCTTTTTGCGTGGTATCGATATTTCTTTCTACTCCCCTTTGGTGCCTCGATAACTACATTTATGATTGAGGGGGCATGGCGTCCCAGAGAAATATCCCGCAAGTTCATCCTTATTTGCCTTCCTTTGAGCGTATCCCCACAAAAAATGGGGAAAGGTTAACGGTAACCGATAACCCTAAAACCAGAAATTCAAAGGAGGTAATGCAAGCCCTCCATAACTAGAGGACAGGAATGAACTATCCTACCCTCAACTCTTATAGATCAGGACAAATTGTAGCGTAATTCATTAATTCAATACTGGGAATGCAGTAGTGTTTATATCAAGACAATTCAAGCGACTATGCTTTGAATATCCAATGTTTCGCCCCATTATAGCACACCTCACATAACCTTGCAACTGAAAAAATGGTGAATTATAGGGCTATTCAGTTTTAGGCTTATTACCCACTTTGTTTGAAAAGTCGGAGGCGCTCCTAGGGCGAAGTGAGAGACGTGGACTCGATACGCATCACATTATAACACATGTCGCCCCGCTGGGGCTAGATGAATCCCCGATAAACCGGGACTCCGACAAGCCGAGAGCAGGCAGGCGGGATGAAGACACGAGACTAGGTAGGCGGGATACAAGCATCTACAGAAAAACTAAATGACCCTATGGTGAATTATCGTTTCTCATCTAACCAACATCCAAGGTCTAAATCCAAAGGTTTGTTTTCAAACCTGAGTTGAGGTATAATATCTTATCTGCTCAACAGGTTGCTTGCGGTTTTATACCGTTTCTACTTCTTCCGCCATAATCCAGATGAAATGTCTGTACTCCGTGCATTCTTATTGATTTTAACACTTGGTTCACAAGCGGCTGTGAGTTCTAGCATAGTCGGGATAGTAGTGAATATCCCCGATGCAAACTTGGAGGGTGTGCTTCGAGCACAGTTAGGTATCCCTTCCGATCCGCTTACTGATACCAACTTAGCAACACTTACACATCTCTCGGCAATACACACAGAAATCACCAATCTGTCTGGATTAGAGTATTGTAAGGGTTTGGTGCATCTTAGCCTGATTGGCGTAAAGGTCACAGATATTCGCCCAGTCGCACAGTTAAAAGACCTGCAGTGGCTCGATCTTGGCAATAATCAAGTCAGTGATATTAATCCACTCACGGAGTTAGAGAACCTGCGATGGCTCGACTTGAACAATAATCAGATTCGTAATATTCGGCCGCTGGCAAGGTTGGTAAGTCTGGAACGACTCGATCTAAACAATAACCAACTCCGCGATATTCAACCGCTCGCTGGGTTGATAAATCTGGAACGACTTTATCTGAATAATAACCAAATTCGCGATATTCAACCGCTGGCAGGGCTGGCAAACTTGGAAAGTCTGGATCTACCGAAGAATCAGATTCACGACATTCAGCCACTAGGAGAGTTAAAAGACCTGAAATGGCTTTATCTGGATGAGAATCAGATCCACGACATAAGTCCCATTGCAAAATTAGAAAATTTAGAGAGACTGTACCTAGAAGGCAATCAAATTCGCGATGCGAGTCCGCTTGCTGGGCTGAAAAAGCTGTTTCGGCTCAATCTGAATGAAAATCAGATTGACGACGTTAGTCCATTTGCAGAATTGGAAAGGCTTGAAAGGCTTGAACTAACGGAAAACCAAATCCACGATATAACTCCCCTTGCTGGACTAAAAAATCTGAAGTGGTTTTACATCGCAAAGAATCGGATCAACAATGTAAGCCCACTCACACAACTGGTAAATTTATATGAACTCCGCCTGAGTGGGAATCAAATTCACGATATTCTCCCTTTGGTCAACAACCCGGGTCTTGGACAAGGCGATATTGTCTCCGTGCAATCTAATCCGTTGAATGAAGCCGCTACCAAACATCATATTCATGGATTAAGAGCACGGGGTGTTCATCTTTTTACGGATTAACCTAACGCGATACTAAACGATTGAAAATAGTTTGGAGGTTACAACATGGCTTACGATTTACTAATCAAAGGCGGGACACTGATTGATCCTGCACAAAATATTCACGCAAACAAAGATGTCGCATTTTCAAATGGCGTTGTCGCTGAAATCGGTGATGATCTATCAAAGACAGGTGCTCTTGAGGTATTGGATGCCAGTGGCTGCCTTGTGACACCGGGTATGATTGATCTGCACGTTCATGTGTTCTACGGCGTCAGTCATTTTGGTATAGAACCGGACCCGACCTGCTTGGCAAAAGGGGCAACGACGGTTGTTGATGCCGGTTCAGCGGGTGCCGACATTTTTCCCGGCTTTCGCAAGTACGTGATCGATGTGAGCGAAACACGCATCTTGGCGCAAATTAACATCTCGTCGCAGGGGATGCTGACCCAAGAAATTGGTGAGTTCGAGATTCCTGAGTATGCCGATGTGGACAAAGCCTGTGCGATGATTGAAAAGCATCGTGATATTATTCTGGGAGTGAAGGTACGACTGACAAGGCACAGTATCGTCAGTGAGCGATCGGGGATGATTCCGCTGCACCATGCACGTGAAGCCGCGGATGCAGCAGGTCTACCCATTATGGTGCACCCGCAA
Organism: Candidatus Poribacteria bacterium; assembly: GCA_965204355.1. Lineage (GTDB taxonomy): Bacteria > Poribacteria > WGA-4E > WGA-4E > PCPOR2b > PCPOR2b. The sequence goes on along the minus strand of OZ241983.1, from coordinate 2,223,013 downwards.
GATGCTTGGTGCGATTCGATAGATGACATCTTGACGGTTATGGGCGAGCGTGACATCGTGACGCACTGCTTCCATGGAAGTAGATGTGGTATCTTGGACGATGACGGGAAGGTTCGTAAGTCGGTGCACGAGGCGATGGAGCGCGGTGTTGTCTTTGATGTGGGACACGGTGCAGGGTCTTTCTCGTGGGATACCGTTGAAACTGCGATGGGACAAGGTGTTGCACCCCAAACAATTTCATCGGATTTACACATCTACAACGTCAACGGCCCCGTTTATGACTTAGCGAATGTTGTGACCAAATTCCTCCATCTCGGTATGCCGCTCGACGACGCCATTGCGAAAGTTACCTCAGTGCCGGCGGAAGTGATTTTGATGTCGGATAAGATCGGCACATTGGCGCCCGGCGCTTGGGGAGACGCGATTATCTCGGAACTACGTGAGGGCGAATTCCAATTGGTAGATTCGCGTGGAGAAACTCGTGTCAGCAGACAGAACTTCGTGCCGATTACTGTTGTCAAAGGTGGACGGGTATACCGTCAAGGTCATAAGGACGGTCTTTCCTCCCTATCCTAACGTTCATTTATGGTGAACTTTAGAATTACTTGGACACGCTGTACCGGCGAGGTTTCCTAACCGCACCGCATCCCGATGAGTCGGGACAGGACATGGGAAGCGAAAGTGTCTACATATTTTGATAATTCACTATAGTAAGGTGAAAAATGGCATACTCCAGTCTAAGAGATTTTGTAAAAGAGTTAGAAAAAGCTGGCGAATTAAAGCGAATCCAAGCCGAGGTCTCACCAGATCTTGAGATTACACAGATCACGGATCGGGTGAGCAAGGTAGAGGGACCGGCGCTGCTGTTTGAAAAAGTCGAGGGCAGCGACATGCCGCTGCTCATCAACGCGTTTGGCTCCTATGAGCGGATGGCAATGGCACTCGGTGTTGAAGATATGAACGAAATTGCGGCTGAGATCGAAGGCATGATTCGGCTCGGTCCTCCAGAGTCGCTGCTTGACAAGGTAAAGCTCCTCGGCATTCTGAGTAAACTGACAAAATTCCCTCCAAAAACGGTCAAGCGCGGTGCATGTCAGGATGTGGTTTGGACTGGCGAAGCTATTTCGTTAGATCGCATCCCACTCATCAAATGTTGGCCCCTCGATGCGGATAAGTACATCACCCTGCCACAGGTTTTCACGCATAGCCTGAAGACAGGCCAACGCAATGTCGGTACGTACCGGCTGCAAAAACTCGATGAACGCACGCTGGCAATGCACTGGCAGATTCACCATGATGGCGCAGGACACCACCGCGAATACCGTGAGGCGGGCGAACGGATGCCGGTTGCTGTCGCTATCGGCGGCGACCCGGTTATGTCCTATATCGGAACTGCGCCGCTTCCAAGTGGTATTGATGAGCTGCTGTTTGCAGGGTTTCTCCGCAAAGACAATGTCCCGATGGTCCCGTGTAAAACAATCGATATGTCGGTCCCCGCAGATGCCGACATTGTGATTGAAGGATATATTGAACCGGACGAAACCTGTATTGAAGGTCCCTTCGGCGACCACACCGGCTATTACTCCCTTGCGGACGAATATCCTGTCTTTCATATCACCGCTATCACACATCGCAAACGTCCCATCTATCAGACAATTATTGTCGGGAAACCGCCGATGGAAGACTGTTACATGGGCAAGGCAACAGAGCGGATCTTTATGCCTTTGATTAAGACACAGCTGCCAGAGTTAGTTGATATGAATCTGCCCCTTTTCGGCGTATTCCATAACTTTGCTCTAATCTCTATCGACAAACGCTACCCGTATCATGCAAAGAAGATTATGCACAGCCTGTGGGGGCTCGGTCAACTGATGTTCAGCAAGATTATTATTGTTGTTGACAAAGATGTTGATGTGCAGAATGTCGATGAAGTACTTTTCCGCGTTGGCAGTAACGTGGATCCGAAGCGAGATGTCACTATCGTTGAGGGACCTGTTGATGTGCTCGATCACGCCGCGCCGCTAATGGGGGCGGGATCAAAGATGGGGATTGATGCGACTACCAAATGGCGTGAGGAGGGTTATCAGCGGGAGTGGCCCGATGAGATTACAATGTCTCAGGAAGTCATCGATCTGGTGGCGCATCGATGGAAGGAATACGGGATTGAGTGAACTGTCAGGCATGGTAACCTTTGCGATCTTTTGCAAGACAGAATTTTGATCAGGCTCGTTGTGAGAGAATAGGTTTTACACTTTAACAATGGAGGAAAAAGGATGAAAACTTATCGTGCTGCTGTTATCGGCTGTAGCCGAATGGGCGCATTTATTGACAATGAAATTCCGGATTATCAGGCGATTCAGTTGCCATATTCACATGCAGCGGGCTTTTACGAGGAAGAACGGGTAGCCCTCGTCGCTTGCTCGGATTTGCGTCCAGACGTAATGGAGGTTTTCGGAGAAAGGTATGATGTTCCAAAAGAACGACAATACACTGACTACCGGGAACTTATTGACAAAGAGGATTTAGACATCGTGAGTGTGGCAACACAGCCGGAGCACCGCGCCGAAGTTGTCATCCACGCTGTGGAGCACGGGGTCAAGGCGATTTACGCAGAAAAAGCGATGGCGGCTTCTATGGACGAGGCGGACGCAATGGTGGAAGCGGTGGAACGTAACGATGCTTTCTTCAACTTGGGAACAAATCGTCGTTGGGACACCGGCTTCGACAAGATGAAGGAGGTTATTGATAGTGGCGAATTGGGGGCACTCAAGACGTTAATCATCTACGGAAATCACTCACTTTTTAACGGTTCCAGCCATCAGTTCGACCTAATCTTGCGTCTGAATAGTGACCGCCGCGCCCTGTGGGCATCCGCACATATCACCGATGATGATAGTATCTTCGATGGCGATATTGTTCGGGAGGATCCGAATGGTCAGGGCATGATTCAGTTTGAAAATGGCGTAACGGCACACGCGCTCCTTTCGCCACGCGGCAGCGAATGGGAAGCAATCTGTGAGAGGGGAATCGTGACATGCTGGAATAATGGCTGGCAGTGGCATATCCGACGTCAAGCCGACGTTCCGGGATGGCGAAACTGTTTTGTGCCGGAGACTTTTCCCGAATTTGAACATACGAGCAGTACAGCGAACCTCATCAAAGATCTGGTTCATTCCCTTGATACCGGCGAGCCATCACGTTGCGGCGTCCGCGTGGCACACGCGAGCACGGAATTAATCTTTGCGTTTATGGAGTCGCACTTGCAGAACGGGGCAAGAATTCAACTACCATTGAAGGGGTCGAAGCTGCGGTTGGAGAGAGACCGTGCCCCGAGGCAACCGAGGTTTAACTAAAAAAATAGGTTCATTCAAAAAGGAAGGGCAAAGCGTAAAGAAAAACCGAACGCGTAATGAGGAGGGTGGCGGTGTAACTTGTCAGAATCAGGATTCTCAAGATTGAAGGATTTTCAGGATAATACATGGCGATGGACAGGGGTAATCCTGGGAATCCTTAAATCCAGTAAATCCAGATTCAGACAGAATGTAGCAATGATTTTGAAGGAAGCGGTATGATGGAACCTTGGGAAACTTGGACATTTGCAGACCTTCTTGCCGAGCCAGTGCGAAATGGAATTTACAAGAAGAAAGAGTTTCACGGAAGAGGGCAGAAAATCATTAACATGGGAGAGCTATTCTCCTATGACTTCATATCAAGCCAAAAGATGAAGCGTGTTGAGTTAAATGATAGAGAATTAGCAAACTGCCTTGTCAAAGATGGTGATTTGTTATTTGCTCGTCGTTCTTTTGTGCTTGAAGGATCTGGAAGATGTGCCCTTGTAGTTCAGCCTTCTGAAGATACAACGTTTGAATCATCAATGATTCGAGCAAGACCTAACCCCGATTGGGCTGACTCACGCTTTTTGTATTATTTATTTCGATCACCCCAAGGAAGTGCTTTGATAGCCTCTATCGCAACACGGACTGCTGTTTCTGGCATCAGAGGTAGTGAACTTGCATTGCTAAAAGTGCCAAAGCCCCCTCTCCCTACCCAACGCAAAATCGCCGCAGTCCTCAGCGCCTACGACGACCTGATCGAGAACAACACCCGCCGCATTGAAATCCTTGAGGAGATGGCGCAGATAATCTACCGAGAATGGTTTGTTGAATTCCGCTTTCCGGGACATGAGCATGTGGAGATGGTGGAGTCGGAGTTGGGGTTGATACCGCAGGGATGGGAGGTGGGAACGCTCGGAGATTTAGCGGAATCTGTTAGGCGAAATATCAAACCAAGTGATATAAATCAGGAAACCCCCTATTTCGGTTTAGAACATTTACCCCGGAAATCAATTGCCCTTTCAGATTGGGACGTTGTGGATTCAATTAACAGCGCAAAATTGGCATTCAAAAAAGGTGAGATTCTTTTCGGTAAGATTCGCCCCTATTTTCATAAGGTTGGTGTTGCACCACTAGATGGCATTTGTTCGTCAGACACAATCGTGATACATCCTAAAAGAAACGAATGCTTTGCCATGACCCTCTCCTGCGTTTCCAGTGAACACTTTATTGAGTATGCAACAATGACCTCCCAAGGTACAAAGATGCCAAGAGCCGATTGGAAGGTGCTAGTTAAGTATCCAGTCATAATCCCACCAGATCAAATCACCCAACGTTTCAGTAGTTTTGTTCGAGATATAGTGAAACAAATCCAGAATCTAATTTTTCAGAACAGAAATCTCCGCCAAACCCGCGATTTGCTGCTCCCGAAACTAATTTCAGGGGAGCTCGACGTATCCGAACTTGATATTGACATCAATGGAAGGGAGTAAATCAAGATGATCCAAATTGCTGAACCGTTTATCCTCGAAAAACTGTTACCACTAATCAAGAAACTGTCGCAAGTTGAGCGCGAGCAACTCCGTAAATCCCTTGAAACGGACTCGACGACATGGTAGGAAGAATGGGAGATTCATGTTAAGAGTTAAAGCAACGAGTTATGAGATGAACTTACCCATGATGTGCTTGTGGTTCCTCCGACACCCAAAAATGGCAAGATAATCCGCAAGAAATTTCTTGTAAACTTCACGAAACGGACGTAGGAAGTCTAGCGGAATTATGGTGAACTTTAGAATTACTTGGACACTCTGTAACGGCGCAGTTACAAACAGCGCCTACTAAACATGGGGAGCGAAAGTGTCTACATATTTTGATAATTCACTATAAGTGCCTCCCTCGACGAAATAACTTTGGTTGGATAATGTCCTTGAGTTTGCCGTAGTGCAATGCTATAATGCCGAAATAATTGCGATTCGCAGAGAATCGCGAAAAATATCAATAAGGAGGGCTTTTATGCCTACAGTTAATCATGATGTTTTAAGGAAATTTGTTTATGATATGTATATCGGCGCCGGCGGTGTCGAGGAAGATGCCCGTATAGTCAGCAATCATGTAGTAGATTCCAATTTGATGGGGCACGATTCGCACGGCGTGATTAACGCACCCAACTACGCAGGCGGCATGAGCGGTGGTGCTTCGACGGATAAGATGGAAATTGTCCGTGAGACGCCTGCAACAGCGGTGATAAACGCTAACGGCGGACTCGGCATGGTCATCGCGCAGAAGGCGATGGAGATGGCAGTTGAAAAAGCGAAAAACTGTACATTCGGCGGGGTTGGACTGCACCGTTGTGGCCACGCTGGGCGGATGGGAACTTATCCCACAATTGCCGCAAAAGAGGGGATGATCGGGCTTGTCTTCCTGAATGGTGGTGGACGGTTTATGCACCCCTTTGGTGGCACCTCCCGAAGGCTTCCGCCCAACCCGATTGCAATCGCAGTCCCACGCAAACACGGGGAACCGTTAATGCTCGACATGACGCTGAGTGTTGTTGCAGGCGGGAAGATACTGGTCAAACGCGCTCGCGATGAAGAGATGCCGGAGGGCTGGATGATCGATTCGGAAGGTAAGACAGTCACGGATCCGAACGCTTTCATAGATCGCCATGACGATACAGCGGTGATGCCGGTCGGCGGGTTCCAATTTGGGCATAAAGGGTTTGGTTTAGGATTTATGATTGACGCCATCGCCGGTGGACTTTCGTGGGCGGGCTGTAGTCGTCAAGAACCCACTCGTGGCGCAAGCGGAATTGTGATGATCGCCATCAAGATTCAGGATTTCATCGATCTTGATGTGTATCAAGAGGAGATTGAGTACCTTACAGAGTGGATTAAGTCCTCTGAAAAGCTGCCCGGCGTTGATGAGGTATTCGCTCCCGGCGAGTTTGAGGAACAGAGCCGTGAACAACGTATGAGGGACGGCATCCCAATCGAAGATAAAACATGGGATCGATTGGTTGAAGCAGCTGCATCATACAGCATTTCAGCACCAGAGGTATAGCGGTATTAGTAGACTTACCATATAGTGAGTCGTGCTATAGTTCCCAACTTTTGCGCGGCTCATCCGATAAATTGGGATAAGCAGATTTCCGCTGGCGGTTGTCGAATCCTAGAAGGGATAAGCCAGTTTCTTGGGCAAGAAAGATGATTACGAAATTTGGTTCACTATTCGCAGGACATGTTGATCTGGAAGATGTAGGGCTTGATGGTCCCCCTGTCAACGAGCGCTGGCTCTCCGATGAACATATAGCGACCGTATTTGAGAAGACCCAAGCCATCGCCCAACTGATGGATAGCGCCGGCTACGAGACCCTCTGGTTGGCTGAACACCACTTTCAGCGCGAGGGATACGAGTGCATACCTAACATCCTGATGCTCGGTGTTCATCTCGCGCATCTAACACAGACCCTCAAGATCGGATGTGCCTTCAACGTTACACCGATGTGGCACCCGCTGCGGTTGGCAGAGGATTACGCAACCGCGGATCTCCTCACAGGTGGACGAATTGTCTTTGGCGTGGGACGAGGCTATCATACGCGCGAAGTCGAGGTCTTCGGTGCGCCTCTGCTTGATGGAGACGCTAATCGCGAGATGTTCGAGGAACAGATTGATATTATCTTCAAGGCGTTCAATGAGCGATCCTTCTCCCACCACGGCAAGCATTACGACATCCCGCCCAAGGTTCCCTATCGTGGTTATGAATTGGAGGAGGTTACCTTAGTGCCGCGTCCGCTCAACCTACCTGTGGAGTGTTGGCAGCCTATCGTCAGTGCAAGCGAGCGTGGACTGAACCTTATGGCGAAGCATGGCATCAAGGGCATGATTGGCGGCGGTGCTGCTGCGGGTGGTGCTGCGGAGCAGGTGATACATGCTTGGCAGCAGGTGCAGGCAAATCATGGCAGGGAGATGGAACTTGGCGGCGACCTTATTATCGGGTTCTCCTACCATATCGCCGATACGGAGGAAAAGGCGATCAAGGAGGCGAGTAGATACTTTGAAGAACACATGAAGATGTTCGCGCCGCTGGGTTTTGTGCGTGGGTTGACGGACGAGCAGATTGCAGCGACCGCAGACCCGCAGAAAGCACGCACCGCCGGCTTACCAACGCTGCGGGACGCTGTGGAAGGGGGTTCATGGTTGTGTGGACCGCCGGAGCTTATTATTGAAAAACTGATGGATGTTCAGGAACGTTACCCTGGGCTTAATCAAGTTACCGTCAACAACGCGGTGGGCACACCGGAACGTGTAATTTTGGAACAGTTAGATCAGTTCGCCAAAGAGGTTATACCTGCATTCAAGAATTGATGTATCATCAGATTATCCTACCTCTCTAACACCATCCCTTCCCGTTCGATTCGTTCAAGCATTTCCCTGAATGCCGGAGTGCCATCGTTGTCCCAATACTCAGTCTCAATGGGCGCATTGTAACTCATGGGGACTAGCCCGCCTCGCCAATCTGGCCTGATCATGAAGTGCCTAGTGTTGGCTGGATCATATCGATTATACATCATTGAGCCGTTAGCAAAACGTGACTTGATAATCCACGGTGCCTGTGGTGGTAACTCCAGATGCTTTAGCCGTTCCAGTGCGCCCCGATCCAGTGTGAGCCCTAATCCGGGGGTTTCTGGCACTCGTATAAATCCGTTGACTGGATCCAATCTTTCTTTCACAACATCACTCTTATAAATCTCCGTGGTAGTAACAAAGTGGAAGGTAGCGGTAGGAAAAACAGACATCATGTGCGCCGTCATAGCGCGGGTGATAGTGCCGCCAACGTTCTGCAGCATGAAGGGGATATTGCCCGCAGCGAAGAGTCCGGCGCAGCGTATGGCTGCACCAATCTTCTGGTGACCACGCATATACACATCTCCAGCGCCCATCAGCACTTCATACGTAGCCTCCAACGGTGCTTGATGCCGCACGATAGGCAACGGTATCCGTCGGCACAGATCAATCGAAGCCAGCGTATCCCCAGCATCAATGCAATCCTCAAAGCAGCCCGCAATGGGAGACTGCGCTAATTTGCCCAATAGTTCTGGCATGTAGTCGTCCGTTCCGCCTCCGGTGAAGTCGTAGTGGATTCTGAAACCTTTGGGTGCCACTGCTTCCATAGCTTCTGTCTGATCAAAGACGTTTTCAAAAGGTGAAAGGTGGAATTTCATCCAAGTATAGCCCTGCGCTGCGTACCGCTCGACCGCCTCTGCCATACGCCGGGGGTGCGTCGATACTGTCCAGCTACTTACCGGCACCCATGAACGGGTCTTCTGACCAAAAAGCTGGTATATCGGTACACCGGCGGCTTGTCCCATTAAGTCATACATAGCTGTCCCCAAAGCCAACGAGGTTTCGTCCCCAATCCATTTGAAGGGGTTAGTGCCGATATACTGGTCGATGACCTCCTGCGGTTCGGGTCGCCCGCCCTCTCCAAGCCCTACCCGTCCGTCGTCTGTATGCACTACGTACACGGTGCGACTAGCGGGACCTGAGTAATGATTGAGTTGGAAGGCAATCCAATCCTCATATTCGGGGGTTATCTGATGGACTTCGATTTCAGTAACTTTCATGTCGTTCTCCTTTTCGGGCGGTACATCTCGATTGCGAATGACAGATTCTGAATGGTTGTATGACAGCATAACACCATAGCGCCGCTGTGTCACTATAAAGTTGGAAGTAGGAGATTCTTCCCTTGACGTTTAAACGTAATTCTGCGAAAATACAGTTAAAATAAAGCTGAATATGTTACCTAAAATGGTCGCGTAGTGACGACTACATTCACTCCTTCTTTATAAGCTATAACATAATGCTCAAAAACCCGTATCAGAAAGATTGAGGTAACTCACCATGAACTACGATGCGACGAAATGGACTTTTGACTGCGAATCCAGCCTCACCGACACACAGGTTCTGCAATTCTGTCGAGATGGCTTCCTGACATTGGAAGGCGTTGTGCCCGATGAAATCAACCAACGCGCATGCGATTACTTGAGAGGAAAAACACCGGCTAACCCCAGTTTTATTCCTGAAGGGCTTAGCGAAGCAGATTTAGAGCGAATCCGTAACTCCCATGAACCGAGCACAATCCTTCTTGAGGATTGGTTTATTGAGCATGTGCTTCTTAATAGCCAGCTCGCCGGCGCCCTACGCTCACTGCTCGGTAAGAATGTGGGATTACCTGTACTGGTGAGCGATCACAGTACCGAATGTCCCGCCCCCGCGCAAGGGTGGCATCAGGATGCCGACCATATCTTTGGACCGGAGGTTAATTTCATTGAGGTCTTTTATTTTCCGCAAGATACACCGCTGGAGATGGGCCCCACTGAGATTGTACCAGGGACGCATATCGGGCCCGCGCAGCGGGACGGGATACATGAAGGGGTGCCAACCGGTGGGCCCGCTGGATCGTTTGCTCTCCACTCTCAAAGCATTCTACATCGCAGAGGAGAATCCAGTGGAAAAGGGTTACGGCACATGCTGAAATACAACTACTGGCGGACAGAACAACCAGCAAGGGATTGGATTACTGAACGCGACTTCGATTTTCATCGAGCCTATTACGGCGGTCATCGCGTTGCCCGATACGTTGCTCACATGTTTTATTGGCTATGCGGACAAGGTGATGAATTTCGGGTGATTGGCGGACAGGGCTGGCCCTGGCGAACCGAAAACCAAATTGGACCATCTTATGGATTTGGGGTAGGCGGGGGCTATCTGCCGGATTGGCGTCAAAATAACCGTGACGGTTACGCAAATTAAAGCGATTTACCATACAAGGAGGAGAAAATATGTACGTTATCGTCGCACCAATTCAGATTAAGGAAGGACACAGAGAGGCATTCATCGAAGCCATGCTCGACGATGCCAAAGGTTCGGTGAAGGATGAGCCCGGCTGTCTAAGATTTGATGTGATTCAGGACGGTGCGGATCCCAACCGGATTTGGCTCTACGAGATTTACGTGGACGAGGCAGCTTTCCAAGCCCATCTGCAAGCCCCTCATTTCATCAAGTGGCGGGATACGGTAAAGGACTGGTTTGCTGAAGGACCCCAAGGTGCCGGCGGAGGAAGTTACAATATCTGGCCCCCCGACGACGAGTGGCAGTAGTGTAGTCTTCATAGGCTTGATTACGGAAGTAACCGCAGTAGAATTATTCCCCACAAGACCTTTCAAAGTTCTCGCTTCAGTTCCTCAATTCCGTCTCGCAAGGTCGCCGCTTTCTCAAACTCCAGATTTGCTGCCGCTTCCTGCATCTGCTTTGTAAGGTCCGCAATCAAGGCATGGACTTCTTCCTCGGATGTTGCTTCAGAAATTTCGATACCCAGTGGATCCTCCGGTTTGTCATCATCGTCAACAAGCGTACTGATAAGATCACGAATTTCCTTGTCAATCGTCGCGGGTGTGATGCCGTGTGCTTCGTTATAAGCCATCTGAATTTTTCGGCGTCGTTCCGTTTCGTTGATGGCATTCTGGATCGCATCGGTAATCGCATCGGCATATAAGATGACTTCACCATCAAGGTTTCGAGCAGCGCGACCTGCGGTCTGGATTAACGACGTTTCGGACCGGAGGAAACCTGCACGATCCGCATCAAGAATGGCGACTAACGACACCTCTGGCAGATCTAAACCCTCACGGAGCAGGTTAATCCCGACCAAGACATCAAAACTCCCCTGCCGGAGTTCTTTTAAGATTCGCGCTCGATCTAAGGTATCGACATCCGAATGGAGATACTCGGCTTTGATACCGGCCTCGGTGAAATAATCGGTCAAATCTTCAGCCATACGTTTGGTAAGAGTTGTTACAAGGACACGCTGTCTTTGAGCGACACGTTCATTGATAACCCCGATGAGATGATCAATCTGTCCATCGACCGGGTAGACGGTGATCTTTGGATCAATTAAGCCTGTAGGGCGAATAATCTGTTCGACCACCTGTGTGCTGCGATCCAGTTCGTAGGGTCCCGGTGTAGCGGAGACAAACACTGCTCCATGAAGATACGATTCAAACTCCTCAAACTGGAGCGGACGATTATCCAAAGCCGATGGCAGTCGGAAACCGTAGTCCACCAATGTCTGCTTGCGTGCACGATCGCCTCGATACATCCCCCGAATTTGGGGCAAGGTTACATGAGATTCGTCAACGATTATGAGATAGTCCTCAGGGAAATAGTTGAGCAGACAGTGAGGTGGTTCACCGGGAGCCAACCCTGAGAAGTGGCGTGAATAGTTTTCGATGCCCTGACAGTAGCCAACTTCTCGTATCATTTCGAGATCAAACCGGGTCCGCTGTTCAATCCTTTGGGCTTCCAACAGTTTGTTGTTGGCAACGAAGTAGTCAATCCGATCCTGCAGCTCGGTTTCAATGTCCAGCAATGCCTGCTCAACCCGCTCCGCATCGGTCATGAAGTGCCTAGCAGGGAAGAGCGTGATACCCTCATGTTCCGTCAGAATCTCGCCTGTTAGTGTATCAATCTCGGTAATCCGCTCGACTTCGTCGCCGAAAAGCTCGATCCGGTAGGCGGTATCTGCATAAGCAGGAAAAACCTCGATTACGTCGCCACGCGCGCGGAAACTCCCACGTGAAAAGTCAATGTCATTCCGCTCATATCGGATATCTACAAACGCGCGTAGGAGTTTATTCCTTTTAATGAAATCCCCGCAGTTCACCTCAACTCGCTGGAAATCGTACTCCTCGGGGGATCCGATGCCGTAGATACAGGAAACACTCGCAACGATGATAACGTCACGCTGTGTGAGCAGCGACGCAGTTGAGGCGAGCCGTAGTCGATCGATTTCCTCGTTAATCTGTATATCTTTTTCGATGTAGGTGTCTGTAGTCGGCAGATATGCTTCGGGCTGGTAGTAATCGTAGTAGCTGACAAAATAATGGACGGCGTTGTTCGGGAAAAATTCCCGGAACTCACTATATAATTGTGCGGCGAGGGTTTTATTGTGCGAGACGACTAACGTAGGTCGCTGCAAATTTGCGATGACGTGCGCCATCGTGAAGGTTTTTCCCGAACCTGTAACGCCCAACAACGTTTGAAGGTCGTTCTCCTTTTGCAGAAAACCCTCCGTAAGCGTCTGAATCGCTTCCGGCTGATCTCCCTGCGGCGTATAGTCCGAAATTAACTCAAACTTTTCCATATTTATTGCTTTCTAACAGCATCAGGCATGATCTCGTAGGGAATAACGGGTGTTACTTCTCCATAAAACCCCGTTTCCACCTTTTTCTTCACACTTCATTAGGACTTACGCAGCGCGTTCATAAGTCCCCCTGACGAGTTTCCCCCCTGACAAGGGGGGCTAGGGGGGTTGGTGGATTTAGGGGGTTAAAAATCAAAAATCTACCCCCCGTGTGCTAAAGTCCTGTTCATGTTAAGGGGTAACGCATTACTGATGTGCATTACACAGCAGCTTCGGCTCATACCCAACGAGGAAGGCTTCCTTAATAATATCTTCCTCCGGACATTTCCCTTCGTATCTCAGCAGCCCGGTATTTTTATCAATGGATCTCAAAACAATGTTGGACGGTTTCTCAAAATCTTTGACGGGACCGCGTGCCGCCTCAACCATAAAGCGAGCCCAAATAGGTAAGGCACCCCGGGATCCTGGGAACGTTGTCTTCTGCTTTGGATCATTAAATCCGACCCAAACCCCGGCGGCAAGATTCTGAATATAGCCGACAAACCACGCATCTGTATAATTGTCTGTCGTACCGGTTTTGCCGGCGGCGGGACGTTCTAATCCCATCACACGTGCTCGTCTACCGGTGCCGTTGGGACCATCAATCACGCCCTTTAGGAGATTTGTCATGAGATAAGCAACCCCTTTGTCAAGGACCTGTTCCGGCAGCGATTGATTTTCAATCAAGATGTTCCCATACTGATCTTCAACATAATGAATGCCTATTGGCTTCCTGCGTACCCCGCCATTGGCAAAAACAGAGTAGGCACTAGTCATTTGGAGTACCGGCAATCCACCTGCACCTAATGCAACTGATGGAACCGCGGGTAAATTGGCGTCGATACCGAGACGTTTGGCGATCGCAAGGGTTCGGTTAAGTCCGGCAGGTTTCTCGTTTTCCTCTATCGGTGTCTCCCACATCATTCTTGCCGTTGCAATGTTGATAGATCTCTCCAGTACCTTTCGCGCGGTAAGATCTCCGTAGTAGCGCTGTCCATAGTTCCGCGGTCTCCATCTTCTCCTTGTGCCAACGTCGATAGACCACGCCTCGTCACGGACAATTGTTGCTGGTGTTATCAGAGGTGGGAGATCCAGTAGGGCTGCAAAGACTATCGGCTTGAAGGCTGAACCGGGTTGGCGATATGCATGGACAGATCGATTAAAAAAGTTAATCTTCTGCGGTGTGATATAAAAATCACGTCCTCCAACCATCGCCTTGATGTGTCCCGTTTGCGGTTCAAGTGCGATTAACCCTGCCTGCAAGTAATTGGTAATCGGGTTAATCCCATTTGGATCATTTTTGTTTTCGTCGTAATCGGGCAAATTTCTGTATTTCCGATAGCCTATCCTCAACTTCGCATCCAATTCCCGTAAGTGGTCAGCAACAGCTCGTTCTGCAACCTCTTGCATGGACAGGTCAATTGTCGTGTACACCCTTAATCCTTGGTTGTACAGATGCCCTTCTAATTCAGGTGTCTCTATTAGCTGTTCATGCACGTATTCCAAAAAATGCGAACCCCCTTTACCCTGTGCAGTTCTGGGTACCTCAATGACGATAGGTTTTTGTACATATACTTCGTATTCCGCCTCATCAATGTAGCCTGCCTTCAGCATCAATCCGAGTACCAGATCACGCCGTTCTTTTGAACGATCGGGATGCCGTACCGGCGAATAGCGGGTCGGCGATTTCGGAATGCCCGCCAGTGTGGCACACTCGTGAACTTCTAACTCCCACACATTTTTCCCAAAATAGTTTTGGGCTGCCTCTTGGACGCCGAGTACCTCCTGGGAACCGTATCGTCCCAAGTTAATTAGATTCAGATATCTTTCGAGAATTTCGTGCTTAGAAAATTTACGCTCAATACGAACAGCGAGCAGCGCCTCCTTCACCTTTCGCAAAAGCCGTTTCTCACGGGTCAGATAGATGTTCCGCGTGAGCTGCTGAGTGACCGTGCTTGCCCCCTGAAGTGTTCCCTCCACCTGCCCTAAAAATAGCTGAGCATTGTGAATAGATGCGCGGAGAATTCCCAAGAAGTCCACACCCCAGTGCCTATAGAATCGCTGATCTTCAACCGCGAGGAATGCGTGAAGTAGGCTGTCCGGCATCTGCACAAGTTTTACAATCTCTCGCGCTTCGGCCTCGCCTTTTCTATCATAGAGCGCGTTAAGCAATTCTGGCCGGAGGTCAAAACTATCTATTTTTTCGCCATCGTCATTTTGGATTGTCTCAATTTTTCCCTCAACCACAGAAAGTTCGACCTGATACGGTTCCCGATCTTCACGTGGAAAATGGAATCCCTGAAGATAAATCCATAACCGTTCAGGTTGCCCCTGTTCATCACGCCCGACTGAATATTGTCCAACGATACTCGGTTTGATAAACTCTCCACTTTCTTGATACTCCAGCCGCTTTAATTTGTCTAGCAGAAAATCCACCGAATCCCCCGGCTGAATGGTACAAAGGGAGGTATAGACTTCCAAGTGTTGTTTCCACGTGTTGACCTCGCGGTATTCAAGTTGGCCCAAGTCAATATGATCAATAGAATCCCATGATTTAATGACGACGCCTCCAACAAAACCAACACCAACAAAGACCAACATCATGATACAAATAATACCAATGAGAACCAGTGTGAGCACTGCTCGAAGAATTTTCTTAATCATCTAATTTTCCTCAGTCCATATCTTAATTTTATCGACTTCCCTGAACAATTCAGGGGTTCGTATTTATGGTGTACGATCTCGGCTCTGCGCTTTCCTAACCCGCTTGATAGTGCAGCCAAACGCCTTTGTTGTTTTGAGGTCTTCGGGAATTTTCTTCCCGGCGACTATGAGATCCAGTACTTGACGTAAATAGTGCGTTTCGGGATGCTGCTGGCGATCATCAATTGCGCCACGATACCGAAGTATCCGTTTCTCGTCCAACAGGTAGATCTCAGGTGTACGCCTTGCTCTAAATTTATCCGCGATTTTATTCTCTAGATCTTTCAGTACCAAGAAATCGAATTTGTTTACCTTGTTATGTTCAGCTATTTCTTTGACGGATTCATTCTTGTTGGAGTTGATGCCGATGAACTGCACACCCTGATCTTTGTAGTCGTTATGTAGTGCAACGATTCTTTCGTTGTAATCATTAGAGACAGGACATTCGGTCGAAATGAACATCACAATAGTCGCCTTTTTGTCGCGACTCAAATCCTTGAGCGAATGCGCTTTGTCCGTTGCATCTTTGAGCTTGAAATTGGGAACTTCCTTATCAATCTTGATAGTATCTGCAATGGCGAGTGCACCAGAAGTTAAGATAAAAGCGAATATCAATGCAAGGATTCGGGGTAATAATTTCATCTGATTCCTCCTAAGGTTCTAATTATCTTCCGGTTTGCTCGATTTCAAATGACATTGCCTTAAGACGTTTGACGCTTCGTTCCGTTTAAGACTGCTTTTGTGTGTTCAGGCAAAGCCACACTCGTGCTGCCTAAATTACACATGCTGCTTAAATTATACACGTTTTATAGCTAAAATCTCAACTATTCAAACGTATAAATTGAAGCGAAGGTAACAGTAACTATGGTGAATTATCAAAATATGTAGACACTTTCGCTCCCCATTGGTAGGCGCTGTTTCTAACTGCGCCTATGCAGTGCGGTGAGAAACCGCACCTACCGAGGTGATAGCCCAGATTTTCCCATCGCCGGTACAGAGTGTCCAAGTAATTCTAAAGTTCACCATAAATAAAAATATACCAATCCGCTCCCAATAATACCCGTTAATTTTCAGATTGTCGTTTGAAAGATAGCAATTCAGTGAGAATTGAGTGTTAGCGAACAATTCTCAAAGGGATTCAGGGTTTTGTATAGACCTGAATTTCCTGGATGCTTGGGCGTGGGTTTTTGGAACCGATATGTCCTCTAATCGCAATGACACGTATCGCGTCGGTTACAACCGGTGTAGTCACCACGATACGTTTCCGGCGGTTGTTTCGGAGTCGCTGCAATTCTTTCCACTCCTCACCAACCTTTACTAAGACATCGAAGTCTACCAGATCTTCTGCGTAAAGGACAACCATCCCCACTTCAGACCGCTTGGGCAATTGCACAGTTGTTGGCGAAACCAGATGCGCTACCGGAGAATTCAGTTGCATCGTGCTGATTCTCTTTTTTGCTTTTCCGACACCTATAGTCCCTTCAATGTAAACTAAGTCGGCGGTGTCCATGTCCCCGTCTACCATCTCCGGGGAACTACAGACCAACCCATCAATCGGGACATAGTCACCGCTCAACTGTGAATTACTAAACACCGCGCAGCCTGCAAATACGCAAGTCAAAAAGGCAAATTTCCAAAGTTGTCGAAACATGATGTACACCTCCTTCTACCGGTGTTTGATACGTTTGGAAATGGCACGTTGGAAGATAGTTTCATCGGACAACGGTCATCCGGCGCGTTCTTCGATAATCCCCCGCCTCCAGCGTATAGAAATACACTCCGCTACTGACAGACTCTCCCATATTATTGCGTCCATCCCAATATGCCGCCCCCTCTCGTGAGAGATAACTACTTGCAAGTTTGGTGCCCAGATCCAATGTCCGCACCAGCTGCCCAGCGACATCATAAATACGAATCCGCACATGGGCAGCTTCTGATAGTTGGTAGGGAATCCACGTTTCGGGATTGAAGGGGTTGGGATAGTTTTGGTATAGCATTGCCCGTTTCAGTCTGCCCAAAGTAATAATCCGTTTCCCCGAAGGTTCGACAGAGAGTGCGCTAGGCAAATTAACTTCCCAGAGTAGCACCGTGCCATCTCGACTCCCCGAAGCCAGCCATTTCCCATTTTGACTGAAGGAAACGGAACGAATCCAGCCCGTATGTCCCCTTAACGTCGCTACTTTTTCCCGCTTCGCTACGTTCCAAAGTTGAACGCCATCCCCTGCACCAGCGAGCCAATTACCATCCGGACTGAAAGCGATACAAGTGTTCAGAGGGGACGAAATAGGAAATCTCAATGTTCCTACCTGCTCCTTGGTGTGTACATCCCATAAATTGATCTCATCTCTTCTAACCGAGGCAAGGAGTGTCCCGTCGGGACTGAATGTTACCGCCCCGCCTTCCTTCTCCAATGCAGCGACTTGTTTCTGATCTGGGATATTCCATAGACGAATCGCGTCGCCCGCCCCTGAGGCCAGAA
This sequence comes from Candidatus Poribacteria bacterium, assembly GCA_965204355.1. Classification (GTDB taxonomy): domain Bacteria; phylum Poribacteria; class WGA-4E; order WGA-4E; family PCPOR2b; genus PCPOR2b. The sequence continues at coordinate 2,205,259 of OZ241983.1, read as the reverse complement.
GTGTACCATCAGGGCTGAAGGCAAGTGCCCGTACGGTCTGTGTATGCCCTCTTAGCCTCGCGACCAATTTTTTCTGCTCGACAGCCCAGATTAGAATAATTTTATTATCGCCTCCGGCAGCGAGGAGTTTGGAGTCAGGACTAAAAACCGCGGCTCTACTATCGCTCCTAAAGTCTACTGTTTCTCTCTGTGCTTGCACATCCCAGACCCGGAGGATATTCAAGACGAGTAGACTTCCATTCGGGCTTAGCGCCTTTACGACTCCCGGAACCGATCCGATGGACTTTTGGGTTCCCACATCCCAAATCTGATTTTCTGAAAACACCCTCGTTCCTTCCGGGTTAAGAAATACATGGTCGATTCCCGCTGCGTATCCATCTATGAGCCCTACCTGCTTATGTGTCCCTACGTCCCAAATCCGAACGATCCAGTCTTGTCCCCACGAAGCAAAAGTTTTGCCATCTGGATTGAAAATTAGCTTTCGCAAAGAACCGTGATCTTCACCTAATGGTATTGCGGCCACTTGCCCTTGTCTCTGCACCTCCCAGAGACTGATGGTGTCCAGCTCGCCTTCCAGCGCAACCAATTTTCCATCGGGACTGAACGCTATTTTTGTCCTTGAACCTTGGTTTGGCAATTTGCTTACCAACTCTCGCTGTTGAACATCCCACAGGTGTACTGCCCGGTCTCGGTTATCTATTGAGGCAAGTAAATTTGCGTTGGGACTGAAGGTGACAAAATACACCCAGTCTGTGTGTTGGTCCAATACACCAATCTGTCTTTGGGTCTGTACATCCCACAACCGCACCGTTTTATCCTCACTGCCGGAGGCAAGGGTTTTACCGTCCGGGCTAAAAGCCACTGAGTGCACTCTATCTGTATGCCCCTTCAACACACCAACCTGGGCGCCAGTTTGCACATCCCACAGAAAAATCTTCTCCGATTTTCCCAAGATGCTGCTAAATGAAGCCAACAATTTTCCGTCAACACTGAAGGCAACAGCAAATTCACCCTCTATGCGTCTTAGCTGCTTTCGCTCTTCAACATCCCACAGGAAGATTTCTCCATTACTTATTGCAGCGAGGGTGTTCCCACCCGGACTAAAAGCGATCGCATAAACTAAGGATTTATGTCCTCTCAGTAGACCAACTTCTGTTAAGCCCACCGTTTCGTAGAGCCAAACACCAAGACTGCCTGAAACCGCTAAGAGTTTGCCATCAGGGGAATAGGCGATGTCCTCAATCGTTCCCTTGCCGAGACGCATTGCTGGCTCTTCAGGGAAAATCTGTCCCAACGCCCAGTCTGTCCATAAACAGAGTAGAACGAAAACTAGTGTCGTATTTATTATCCAATGCTTTTTCATCGTTCTGCCATTTTCTATCGGACAACGGTCATCCGGCGCGTTCTTCGATAATCCCCCGCCTCCAGCGTATAGAAATACACTCCGCTACTGACAGACTCTCCCATATCATTCCGCCCATCCCAGTACGCGGCACTCTCTCGTGAAAGGTAACTGCCCGCAGGTTTGGTGCCCAGATCTAACTCTCGCACCAGATGCCCAGCAATATCATAAATCCGAATCCGCACATAGGCAGCCTCCGCGAGTTGATAGGGGATCCACGTTTCGGGGTTGAGGGGGTTCGGAAAATTTGCCAAGAGTGTGGCTCGTTTGACTTCACCAAAGAGAACCGGTTTGGGAAAGAGCAGTGATTTAACGTTCCAGATCCGCGCTTGGTCAGAGATATTGTCCTGGGTTATTACGACCGAACCATCTTGATTGGCAGCAAAGTATCGGGGAATGTCAGGCATTGTGAGAGGTGTTTTAGTTGCCCAATCCCAAATCTGTAATTTATTCCTATAATTGGCAAACAGGTAATCCCTTTGCTCCGGCAAGCGAGGGGACAGAAAGTGAGAAGACATAGTGCCGCCTCGAACAAATTGAATCGGAGCGGAGGCTTCAAAACGAATTGATTGCTCCGGCGCAGTTGCTCCAAGTTCCCACACCTGTAGCTGATCCAGATTACTGATAACAACTATTGCGGGATTTGTTCGGTTCGGTTCAAATGCAATGTCATCAATCTGAGTTCCCGGAATTTTCCACGAGTAGCGATAACCATATTTATCCTTTTTCTTTTCCCACAAATGTATCTCGTTATCCCAATCCGCCACCGCCAGATAGTGATCATCCGTGCTAAAGACGATATGGCGCTCTGAGATGTGATCCCGTCCCTTTGGCGACAGTTCTTCCCGTTTTGCGGGATTATGGAGATCGTAAATGACAACGCTGCTGCCCTGACCTAAGGCAAGGCGCTTACCATCATTGCTGAAAACGAAGGGCGTCGATCCATCATCATTTGGAACCTTTGAGCGGACCCTCCCGCTTCGGGTCTCCCGTATCTCAATCCACGGATCCTGATCCACAGCAAAAGTTTGTCCGTGCGGCGCCATCGCAATTTCACGAAAAAAAATTTCCTCCGGGAAGATTACTTTTTGGAGCAATTGTGAGCGCATGTTCCAAATTGTGAGCGCTGAGCCTACAAGACTGACGAGGTAACGGCCATCAGGACTAACAGCCCCCCATCGAGGATAAACGTAATCGGTTTGGAAAGCAAGGCGGCGACGTTGTTCGATGTCCCACAGCGCGACAAAACCGTTGTGATACCAGAGCAACGCTCGCCTTTCATCGGGCGAAATAGTCATTCCATCAATGCCAGGCGTTTTATCACCCCATTCCTGGAGTTGTTCGCCGGTTTCGATAGCCCAGACGCCCACCCGGTTGGGTTGTCTTGGGTAACCGCCCGTGCCGGATGCGATATAAATCTGCTGACTATCGGAACTGAATTGCATCTGTTGCACATCACCTGTGACGCGCCACACCTGCTGTTCCATCCCCAGCTTCGCATCCCATAAATGAATCTGATCATTGATGTCCGCCATTACAATCCAATGACCGTCAGGGCTATAGACAGCACCTGTTATCCTAAAGGGTTGCTTGTGACTCCATATACGTTGATGAGAAATGGTATCCCAAGCGTCAATAGTCGTCCCCCAGAGATCGGCGCCGCCGGGAAGATCCCGAACAATATACGAACTAATAGAGAGCAACTGTTGTCCATCTGGACTGAACGCCAACCGTACAAAACCGGGCCGCTCCCTCCACTCAATTTCATAGAGAGATTCGCCTGTCTCAACATTCCAAAGTCGAATGATGCCCTCATCGTATCCAGCAAGCACCGTTAGATCTGGATTCAGCGCAGTGTTATAGAGGGACAGTGGAATCGTGTATTGGAGAATTTTTCTCAGCGAATCCAATTTCCAGATTTCAATTACAGTTTGTGCAGAGGAATGGTCCACCGTCACAACCGCGAGATGGGAACTGTCCCTGCTGACTGTAATTTTTCCCATATATTCCGTTCTATCAGCAAACCGCTCTAGGGTTGCCCCCGTGTCTGGATCGGCAAACTCAATACGGTTAGCAAGGACGCGCAAAATCCTGCCATCTGGCAAGAATGAAATTTCTTTGAGTTTGCCTCTATTCAACGAACCAACGGGTTGGATATTGGCCAAAGCTGCTGAAGTTATTGCCATGCAAAGTAATAGCATGAATATATTTCTCATAATCCCCTCGTGAACCGCGATATGTAAAAGATAGTCCGCGAAAAGACGACCAGTTGGTCAATCTCCTATTTTTGAATGAACATCTTGTGTGTGTCCGAAAAATCTTCGATCTGTAAAGTGTAGAAGTACGTACCACTACTGACGGCCTCTCCCATATCATTCCGCCCATCCCAGTACGCGGCACTCTCTCGTGAAAGGTAACTGCCCGCAGGTTTGGTGCCCAGATCCAATGTTCGCACCAGATGCCCAGCAATATCATAAATACGAATCCGCACATGCGCAGCCTCCGCCAGTTGGTATGGAATCCACGTTTCGGGGTTGAAGGGGTTGGGGAAATTTGGTAAGAGCGCATTGCCTCGTATTCGTCCCCATAGAGTCGGTTGCTTGCCCTGAAGATTTACTACACTCCAAGACTCTATAGCCTGTGTTAGGTCAAGGGCGATAAAACGTCCCCAAATAATGCCAGTGAGGAAATCTTCGGCATCTGTACCGTTAAGATTGGCACGGTGGATCCTGCCCGGATTCAAGTCTGTCCAGTATATTTTCCCCCTATATGGATCGACTGCAATACCTGATGGACCACTTAATCTTGTTTTTTCGAGTTGTATATGTGCCGGCTTTAGCACAGTTTGAGGTTCTGTACCATCAAGGTTCAAACGGCGAATTATTCCTGAACCCGTATTGAGATGTTCATCTGTCGAGTAGATTTTGCCCTCTTTGACATCCAAAGCGATACCTTTTGGTACTCTTACTCTGGGCAACTCAATGAGGTCTTCAACGTTTGTCCCGTCGAGGTTAGCCCGTTGGATTTTGCGTACTTTATGATTCGGCCAGTATATCTTACCGTTATTTATATCCACAGCAACATCATTCGGGTAGGCTACCCCCTTTGCCACAAGCATTTCGACATCTGTGCCATCTAGATTGGACCGCTGAATGCCCGCACACCCATCCGTCCAGTACATCTTTCCCCCATCCGTGTCCAAAGCAATACCGGAGGGCCAACACAATCCGTCTATGACGAGATCTTCAATGTTGCTGCCATCGAAGTTTGACCGCTGGACTTTTCCTCCTTCGGAATTCGTCCAGTATATTTTTTGCTCACTCGTATCCAGAGCAATGCCCTTGGGGCTCAATTCTGTTGTGATGAGCACTTCAACGTCTGTCCCGTCAAGGTTTGCTCGCTGGATTTTGGGTGGGAATTGCCAGTTTGTCCAGTATATTTTTTGTTGCTCTGTATCTATGGCAATGCCCAGTATCCGTTTCACCCCCGTTGTGAAGATAGCTTCGACGTTTGTGCCATCTAGATTTGCCCGGTGGACTTTTTCTATATCCCACTCTGTCCAATATAGCTTTCCAGCCACCGGATCAACGGCCATGGCGGAGACAAAACCCAAATCCAAGACCGATTCTTCTACATTTTTCCCATCAAGGTCTGCCCGACGAATCATTCCTCTATCGGCCCAGTAGATTTTTCCCGCAATTGGATCCAGTGCAATGCGTTGCGGATTCTGCAATCCTTCGGTGACGAGATCTTCAATATTTGTGCCATCGAGGTTAGAACGCTGAATCTTTCGTGTATCAGAATCCGCCCAGTAAATTTTCTTGTCGTTTGAATCTACAGCAATGTCTTGGGGCCACGACGCTCCATCTTTCCACGTGACAAGTTCTTCAACCTCTGTGCCATCAAGATTTGAACGCTGGATTATCCGCGTGTCTGTCCAATACAACTTGCCTCCGCTTGTATCCACAGCAAGGTAGTAAGGATAACCTAATTTTGCTGTGATAATATCCTCTATGTTTGTCCCGTCAAGGTTTGCTCTTTGAATCTTCCTTGTGTCAAAGTCCGCCCAGTAAATTTTCCCATCCTTTTTGTCGACCGCGATGCCCATGGGAGATACCAGCGGAACCGGAACAGGGGTTTCCATGTTTCCACCATCTAGGTCCACGCGGTGAATCCCTCTGATGTCCGTCCAGTATAGCTTGTCTGTCGCTGCGGCTACATTGCCAAACAGTAGTACGAAGGTACTCACAAACCCAAACCATCGAATATAAGTGACGCGCCAATCCGTGTATATCCGTTTTCGTTTCATTGCCTCGCTCCTTTTGCATTATTTTGTGCAGTAACACTGTCTAACAGAAACTACTTTTGGATAACCATTTTCCGGGTTGCGCGAAAACTGCCGGTGTGAAGTTCGTACCAGTAAATGCCACTGGAAACCGTTTCTCCAGCATCATTCCGCCCATCCCAATACGCAGCACTCTCGCGCGAAACATAACTGCCCGCAGGTTTGGTGCCCAGATCCAATGTCCGCACCAGCTGCCCAGCGACATCATAAATACGAATCCGCACATGCGCAGCTTTTGCCAGTTGATAGGGGATCCACGTTTCGGGATTGAAGGGGTTGGGATAGTTGGGCAGCAACTTCGTTTCTGTAACAGGCAAGTCGAGGCGGGATAACCACGCTTTGAGCAGGTTGTGGGCAACGTGTGCCCCTCGTGCGGAGGGGTTCAGCGATTCTAACGCTGCGAGGGCTTGGAATTGACGCTTGACGCTTGATGTCTGATAACTGATAATCGGGAGTGAAGGATTAAAATGCAATGCTGGTGCGGCTGCATTCTCGCCCAAACGTACACCGATGCGTTTCAAATCCGACACATCCACCTTGCCATCGTCGTTGACATCTCCACTGAGATTTGTGTCAATCTGCCCGAATTGAGAAGCAGCCGCTACCAAATCCAAGATATTCACCGCTCCATCCCGATTCACATCAGAAGGCACAGTCAACTCTGAAGGGAGTAAAGAACGTCCATCCCATATCAGCGCTCGACCCGTTTCATAATCCAAAGTGAGGAGCACCGACCCGTCCCGGCTGACAGCGCGGTATCTAGGGATGGAATCGGACGCTATTCCTTTCTTCTCGTACCAATCCCAAATTTGCAGTCTTTCTTCACGATTAAAGAAGGTGTAGCGTCCATCGCTACTAAAGTGAGCGGGACCGCTTGCATTGAGTATGAATAACGATTTAACCTCATCTCCAATCTGCCATGCATATATCTGTTCATGGCCGGCAGCGACGAGAATTAGCTTGTTGTCAGGCGTCCGCCCGAATTCAAGACTTGAATCAAAATTATAGCGATTGAGCGGTATGTTCGAATACAGCTTGATATAATGGACATACTTACCCTCAATCCGCCGCCAAAGGTCTATTCGATACCTTTGAGTAGCTGCCGCTAAGTATTGGTCATCATCACTGAAAGCAACTTTACGAATCCCGGAACTGCGGGTGCCATCGCTTGTATAAAGGTGTTCTTGGCTTTGTGGATTATCAATATCCACAACTGTAATCACCGGGTTGCCAATATCAGTCAAAAAGGGATTGATATAAACTGCGATACGATCCCCATCCCGATTGAAGGAACAATTGGAACGATGAGAGACGTTAGGGATGAATACTTCCAGTCCCCCGGTATATATATCGCGAATCTCAATCCCATAACCGTCGAGTCCAACCGCAAAGGTCTGGCTGTCCGAAGAGATAGCGAGTGTCCCACTATAGTTTTGTTCACCTTGAAAGATAACCCTGCGCAGCGATCGAGAGGGAATATCCCAGATTTTGATGACGCTGTCAAGAACCTTGATTAACGATTTTCCATCGGGACTTAGACGTAAACCGTATGTTCCAACGAAAAAATTTACCCAGAGTCTCAGTCGGCGACTTCGTACCATATCCCACAACACAGTGATGCCATCGCGGTATTGGAGAATCGCGCGACTCTCATCCGGCGAGATGGAAACCCCTTCAAGGCCGACCGGCTCTGGTTTGAACTCATGGAACTGTGCGCCTGTTTGGACATCCCAGATTTTGACTCTATCACTCCAATAATGCTCCTTTGTGACGGCATACAGGCGTTCGCTATCCGGACTGAAGAAGAGTTGGAAGACATCGGCGTCCGGGTTAGGTTCTCCGCTGTACCATTCCCGAATCAATTGGTGTGTCTGCGCGTCCCAGAGATACACCTTGGTTGAGGCAGGCTCGATCGATGCTATCCAGCGACCGTCGGGACTATAGCAGACGGCAGAGGCCCAACTTCCATGTCCTTCGAGATGCCCAATGAGTTGAAGCGTTTTCATATCCCAGATTTCTGCATCGGGACGTTTGGAACCGACTACTAAGAATCGGCCGTCCGGACTGAACGCCATTGAGAGGATAAACGGTGCCACATCATCACAAGATGTCAAACGCTCAGTTTCTCCAGATTCCCCAAAACTTCCGGAGCGCTGAGTGTAATTCCCAGACTCACCATCTGTCGCAATCGTTGAAGGATTAGGGAGCCGCTGCCAAATCTCTCCTGATCTAATATATGAGCGAGAGTAGCACGGCTCTACTGGTCTGCGTTCCTTTGCAAAGTCACGGAGAATTTCATCGGTCTCCCAATTCCATAAGATGATGTTATCTTCACCGTTGTGGATCGCGATTACCGGCTCCGTAGGGCTGAACACTGCGTCGACGGGTTGGCCTGACCATCCACGGGGCCCCGCCAAGGACCATTGGCGCAGCTTCTTTTGGGTGGTAATGTCCCATAGTTCAATTATATCCTCATGTCCGGTGGAGTATCGCCAAATCAACGCCTGCTGACCATCAGGACTCACCCTCAGGTGCCGGATACGACCAGAACTCTCGGCAAAATGCACAATGATGTTGTCTGTGTCTGGATCTATAATTTCAATACCGTTTCTCACCACCCCCAGAAGCGTACCATCTGGTAAAAACCGAGGTTGCCCAAGAAATACGCCTTCCAGCGAACCGATTGGTTCAATTGCAGCAGCCCTGGCGGTAGTGAATAATGTTAGGTATAGGAACAGGATCAATTGCCTTTTCATGATAGACCTCCGTATTGACAGATTTTATCGCAGAACAGTCATCTGCCCAGTCTTCTGATAATCTCCCGCCTCCAGCGTGTAGAAATACACTCCGCTGCTGACTGCGCATCTATCCCAAGAAGAAGGCAAATCGGAGAAAGCTGGAGCCTGCTTTGACAGGCAGATAGCGATGTTTCTAGTATCAATGGTGAGTTTTATCTATCTTTAATGAATACTCTCAATTTTTATTGATCCCGTACCATTTACCGCCGGTCTGGTCGGCTAACTGAATTTGTATCCTTTCGCGGATTCCGATGACATTGATCCGAATCTCATCTAGCTCACACCAATCCAAGATTTTCTTGACGACCTCATTTTTTTCGCGTCCGGTCTCCCAAGTTGTTTTCAACGTCGAGTTTGTCACAACAACGAAGTGTTTTTCGGCATCCCAGCGGAAACTGAGTTCTGTAAGCCCCTTCATAATTGCGTCGAGCCCATATCCGGCAACCGGACCCATAAATTTTGCCATCGAAGGTCTACGAAAGTTTTCTTGAATCGGAAGAAGTCCTCTCTGCAGCGGTTTGACTGTGATTTGTGGACTACCGCTGAGATTTTGATACCAAATAAGGGCGAACTGATAATCAATCGCTGATTCTTCAAAGACTCTTGCCATATCAGCAATCCGTTCTTCAACCTTTTTGCCCAGATCCTTCATGGCCACACTTCCATCAATAACAAAGGCCAGATCGACTGCCTGATTTATGCTATCACGGCTTGCACACTCTGCAATTTCGACAAGACTTTTACCGACATCAACGACTTCTTTGTCCTTTTTACGGCGCAGCGACTGTACTTCTGATGTTGTAACAGTTGCCATGCCATCAAGACAACCCCAACTTACCAATATCGTCAACGCAATTAGGAATTTCCAAACCTGCGGTTTCGGCGATTTCATGACTGTCCTCCCATGTGGTATAGAACTCCAATATAGATCAGAACTGCGAAGGCTCGCGAACTCTAATGCTACGCAGTTATTGCAGGATCTCAGAGGAGGTTGCACAAAGTATGCCAAACTCGATAGAGGTTAGATTTGGCGTCTGTAGGCATATTTTTCACCATTTATGATGGAATGGGTGCCATATATTGTTCACATTTTGAACACTCCTGTTCATAAAAATGATAATCTATGTTCCTTTCGGGGCAAACTTTGGCTTTCTGCTTTATACTTCAATGCGTTTCGTTACCGAATGGGTGGGACCGCCCCACCGAGGAATAGCAACTGTCCATTGCCCCGCGGGACCTCCGGCGACGATACTGATGACATTTTCAGGGAGCCGCTGCGTCTGTTCGTGTATATACGCCTGTATGTCACTCTTGCTAAAACCATCTCTGGCGATTGTCTTCATGTGTTCAAGGCTAAACACAAGGACAATCTCGACGGATGGGGGACCCAGGGCCGAAATGTTCTGGCAGATTGTGTCTAGGATACTTTCCGCTGTACTTCCGCTGGAACCGATGTGATATGGAGAGGAACCGGCGTGGACGGTTACCGTGCTGTCAGAAGGTTGGAATCCACGTTCAACGTGCAGCGGCTGCCATAGACTCGCCTCCTCTCGTTCTGCGATACAGAAGGTGTATTTGCCGGCATGACCCAAAGTGGAACGGTCCAATTCGCCGGGCAATGCGCCGCCGATATTCGTACCAATTAGGCGGATTGTCCGTCCGATCGTTGCGTTGGCGCGCCACCCCTGTCCGAAAACGTTAAAACTATCGTTGACATCCAACTGCTTCCGGATGGGGCCATTGATGATCAACAACGGTGTGGAGTCGGCGGTTGTTACTTGAACACCGTGTAGATTGAACGCTTCTTCGGTGACTGCCTCAAGGGCTGCGATGACGACCGGCATATATTCCGGTTTGCAACCAGCCATTACTGCGTTAATAGCGATGCGTTCAATTGTTGCGTGCCCCCACTTGGGTGGGATTGCTGCGAGCAATTCGTCCGGCTGTCTGTCCGTACCGGCTAACATTTTTTCCACCCGATCCGGCGTCGGCGGAACAACCGGCAAGCCATCGGTCCAACCGTTTTGGTAACAGAGTTCGATGAGGTCTGCGTCCTCAGCTGCTTCAATCTGACTCGACTGCCATTGGATCTGTGTCATCATAATTTTCCTTTCACTTTCTGGATTTTTGTGATATTATGCGCGAAATATACCAAAAGAAATCATCTTACGCAGCGGGCTATACAAACGGAGAACTACTTATGCGTATTGCAACAGGTTGCATCGGTCATGAAACAAACACATTTTCATCTGTGCCAACTTCACTCAATGACTTTAAGTCTCAGAGGAGTTACCACATCGGCGACGAGATAATCTCGGCTTTCAGACAGACGAGCACTATCACCGGCGGGTTTATCGACAGTTCGGAGAAGTTAGGGATTCAGATTGTTCCTCTTCTATGGACATTCGCAACACCGTCCGGTAAGATCGAGCAAGCGGCATATGATACACTTAAAGGAGAATTCCTCGACCTCTTGCGAAACGCTGGGCAACTTGATGGTGTCTTCCTCGATTTGCACGGAGCGATGGCAACGGAAGAGATTGAAGATGCCGAAGGCGACCTGATTCGATCTGTGCGTGAGATTGTCGGCTCTCTCCCAATTGTTGTGACGTTAGATCTCCACGCGAACATCGCCGCCGAAATGGCGGAACAGAGTGACACGATTATCGGGTTCGATACCTATCCGCATGTCGATTGCTATGACCGAGGCGTTGAGGCAGGACAGGTGATATTTGATATAGTTCAGGGCAATATCCGGCCGACAATGGCGTTTCGCCAGCTGCCGCTACTGACCTCGCCACCAGCGCAGTGCACGATGAAGCCCCTGATGAGCGGGGTGGTGGAACAGCTTCACGCCCTTGAAATGGAACCGGGTGTAGTAACAGCGACGTTAGCAATGGGTTTCCCTTTTGCAGATATACGCGATGCTGGTGTTTCGGTGCTCGTAACGACCAACGACGATCAACAACTGGCAGAACAACACGCAGACAAGTTTGCCAAATATATCTGGGACATGCGGGAAGCATTTAATCTAAATCTCGTTTCCGTTGAGGAGGCCATCGAAATCGCTAATCAAGCGGAAGAACAACCGATTGTCCTCGCGGAGGGTTCGGATAATCCCGGTGGCGGCGGTCCCTGCGATGGAACGATTATTCTTCGGAAATTTATCGAAGCTGATGTGCAAGATGCGGTTATTGCTATAATCGCCGATCCAGAGTCCGTGGCACTTGCCATCGAAGCAGGTGTCGGCAATACGGTAGGGCTCAATGTCGGCGGAAAAACGATTCCGCTGCACGGTGATCCGGTCGCCCTAACAGGCTATGTAAAAACAATCTCCGACGGAACTTTTATTCACAAGGGTCCGATGGCACGCGGCGTCAGGAGCAGTCTGGGACGGACAGCTGTCGTGAAGGTCGGCGGCGTCGAAATTATCCTGACGGAACGCCGTTTTCAACCCCTCGATGCCGAAGTGCTTCGTAGCGTTGGTATTGAGCCGAGGGACAGGAAACTCATTGTACTCAAATCGGCTGTCCATTTCCGTGCGGACTACACGCCAATCGCCCATGAGATCTTGGAGGTAGATACCCCCGGTGTGCATAGTCCAGATCTCTTTAGCTACGACTATCAGAAGGTCCGCCGGCCCATTTATCCACTGGACACAGATGTCGAATTTCGGTAAATGTGACTAATGGAAGTCCCCCCACTTATAATAGAATCGTTTCAAATTCTGGAGACATCACCATGAAAACAATTCCACACATTGCGCTTTTCTGGAGTACGGTTCTCTTTTTGCTCGTTTTGGGAGTCGGCGCAGCACACACCTCACCTGTTGCAATACTCGGTGCATTCGATGAGGAAGTCACAATCCTTGAGGTACAGCTTGTAAATCCAAAGACACATACAATCGAGGGGATACAATTCCTTACAGGCACGTTCAACGGGCAAAGCGTAGTTATCGCAAGAACAGGCGTTGGCAAAGTCAATGCAGCGATGACAGCCACTCTGGTCATTGAGCATTTCCGCCCCAGTCGAGTCATCTTCACAGGGGTTGCCGGTGGACTCAACCCAGATTTGCATCTTGGCGATATTGTCATCGCACAAAAGACAGCACAACACGATTTGGGCAGATTGGAATCAGTTGAGATCGAAAACATGGGGGTCAGGAATCCTATCAATGGAAAACGAAATCCTGTCTTCTTTCCCGCTGATCCTGAGCTCTTGCAGACAGCAGATGGCGCCCTGGAGCATCTCGAACTCAACCCATTTCAAACCCCTCAAGGCAAACGACTACCACGAATCATCAAAGGAACAGTGGTAACCGGAGATATGTTTGTTGCTTCTGATGCCAAAAGAACCGCCTTACACAAAAATTTCGGTGCGGATGCGGTGGAGATGGAAGGTGCAGCAGTTGCACAAATCTGCTGGCAACACAGTGTCCCCTGCTTGGTGATACGCAGCCTGAGCGATAATGCCGGCAAAAATGCCTCGGAAGATTTCCAGAAATACCATAAAATCGCTGCGCGTAATTCCGCAGCACTCGTTACCCGCATCATCAGTCAACTTCCTTCCGCGCAATCGCTGCAGCCAGACGCAACCAATACCCCTTCACCACCCCAAAAGGCTCTCAGCCCCAATGAACAGCGATTTCAAGAGATGCTTTCAGGTGTTACACTCACCGGTCACTTCACAATTACAGGGGAAACAGATTCGGACAATCTAAGAGAAGAGAAGTATACCATCGCAAAAGTTAGTAAATTGAGTGGCGATTACTGGCTCTTTTTTACACGCGTTCAGTACGGTGGACGGGACGTAACTGCGCCGTTGAAACTTGAGGTCAAATGGGCAGATGACACCCCTATCATCACATTGACCGATCTTGAGCTGCCAAACTTGGGCACCTACACCGCGAGGGTAATAATCTATCGCGGCCAATACGCTGGTACGTGGAGCGGTGGCAAATATGGAGGACATCTGTTCGGAATAATTACCAAGGACATACCCGAATCAGATGATATTGACTCTCAACAGGACTAGCAGCAAATACAAATCTATCATGATAGCACGTGCGCTCTATTTGAGTGACACTTGACTCAATATAACAATATGAGGAAAATCGACAGTGCAAATTAAAGGCGATTACACAATTTCCGCTCCGCGTGAAAGGGTCTGGGAATACTTCACGAATCCGGAACTTTTACAGCAATGTATCCCCGGCTGCGAAGAGTTGAAACCGCTTGGCGATGATAGCTTCGAGGCAACAATCCAAATAGGCGTTGCTATGATCAAAGGGGTATATCAAGGTTCAGTCAAGATAGAAAATAAAGAACCGCCCTCAGCTTATCGCTTAGGTGTCCAAGGTCAAAGCAAGATTGGATTTGTCAACGGAGCGTGTGATTTCACGTTAGAAGAAACCGGGGAGAATCAAACATCCGTCAATTTGGTTGGAGATTTAACGGTTGGTGGAAGACTTGCCCGTGTGGGGCAGCGGGTCATGGGTAGCGCGTCTAAGATGATGATCGGCAAATTCTTCAGCGAGGTTGAGCAGTTGGCGAAGTCCGAATCGGGTGATTAAGGAACTTGATGGATGTATATATCAGCGTCTTTGCCCCGGTAATCACTCCAGACCATAAACGCGCCGCCCTTGCCGTTCGGGATTGCACGCGGCGCAATCTGATCGCCGTCAGCTGTACAGACAGGTATCCCGTCGAATGTCCAGATAGATTTTCCGTTCGCATCGATCCGTTGGGCATAAATTGCATCCGTGGTGACGTTTCCATAGTCCTCCCGAAAATCTTTCCAGTAAATAATTGCACCTTGTGAGCCGTCAGAGACGACGTGCGGTTCCCGCTGCACACCCGCTGCCACACAGATAGGCACGCCGTTTTCCTGCCACATAGGCACGCCCTCCGGACCGATTCGCTGCGCGTAAATATCAGCAAAAATGTCACGGTCGTCCCACCAAGTAACAATTAATCCTTCTTGACCATCGCTGATTCCTTCGGGTTGCTGTTGATTTGACGGGTCATTACAGAAATTGACCCCATCTTTTGTCCAGAGTGCCTGTCCATTTGAATCAATTCGCTGGGCGTAGAGGTCTGCGCTACTGAAAATATTGGGATCGTTGCGGTAATCTGACCAGACAATGAACGCGCCACCCGAACCATCGGCAACAACAAACGGACCGCCCTGATTGCCCGCGGCAGTGCATACCGGAACACCCCCACCTTTCCAAACTGGCTCCCCCGTAGCACCCATCCGTTGTGCAAAAACATTCCAGTCCGGCGTGCTGATATCCCACCATGCGACGATTGCACCGCCGGCATCGTCTGTCGTCAAAAACGGATCATACTGATCGCCCTCTCCTTTATAGACAGGCACACCGTTAAGTTGCCAGACCGGTTTGCCATCGCCATCAATCCGTTGGGCATAGATATCCAAATTGCCGTGCCGAGAATCTTCCCACACAATAATCGCGCCACCCCTACCGTCAGAAATCGCTTTGACATCCTCTTTCAGGAAAGGAGCGATGCTGACGGGAACGCCCTCCTCACCCCAAAGTAACTTGCCCTTTCCGTCAATGCGTTGGGCGTAGATGTCTCTGTTACGGTGACGAGAATCTCCAAAAACGAGGATTGCGCCTTCCTCCGCATCGGGAACGAGCAGGGGCCAGCTTTGCGCGCTGGGCTGTACGCAGATCGGAATGCCACTGTTTTCCCACAGCATCTCGCCATTCGTGCTGATCCGTTGTGCGAACACATCCCGATTGCCGTTCCTAACATCGCGCCATGCAACAATGACGCCGCCGTGGTTGTCGGAAATAAGGTCGGGGAAATGCTGATCCTCCGCCACAGTACAGACTGGCAGATTTTGATTAGCATCTTCTATCCATTCGGCGGGGAGACGGTGGAGACACAAAGCGATAAGGAGAAAAGAGAAAACGAAGGGAGGGTATTTCCGGGTCCTCTTCCATTCTTCCATCCGTCTTTTTCCTTCCGAGAAAGTGCAAATCCTGAAACTTCACCTCAGTATTTACAAATAATTTGGAGGTTATTACACTGTTATGAGTATGAAAACGGGTGTCGAGTGTGGGGAGGCGGGAGTGAGGGGTGTGAGTTGCGTGATTCGCTTGATTTATAAATCCGTCAGATTAGGGTATCAAGCGAATCTCTCACTATTACTGTCATAGCTGGGTGTTTAGTAGTCGTACGCGCTTAGTTCGGAGGATTACTAAGAATAATATGGTTTTTGGGATTTTGCCATTTACCCTCGGAGTAGACACCATAGTGCAAATGGGTGCCAGTGCTTCTACCGCTATTCCCTACATAACCGATAATATCATCGCGCTTGACCTCTTGACCGACTTGGAGTCCATCAGCGTGATTTTTTAGATGTCCGTATAACGTTTTCATCTGTGAGGCTCTATGTTCAATCATAATCATATTACCAAAAAATGAATCTTTCGTCATTTCAGTGATAACACCATTAGCAGCAGCAATCACTGGTGTCCCCGAAGCTGCTGCGATATCCAATCCGTTATGAAATTGAGATTTGCCTGTCAACGGGTGTGCGCGATAACCAAACCCGGAAGAGAACCAATAGGATGGGACCTCCTCGTCTGTTGGCACCAGAAGTGGTAAAATCCAAGGCTTTGCACGTTCTACTTTCTCGTTGATTTTTACATGTTCGTAGATCGGCGTAATCTCCCTTTTTACCTGTATAATCTGATCTATTAGGGAACCTACTAAATCAGTGGAGATTGGCGTTGAAGTTGGTTGCATTTCAAGCACTGAACCGGCAGATTCATGCTCACTTTCTTCTTCAGTACTGAAACCACCACCACCACCTTGTCCGAGAAGCCCTTGCCCTTTAATACCCAAAACGCGACGTACCATATCGCTCATTCTATGGACATCTTGGAGATCTTTTTCAATCTTCTGATTCTGTGCTTCATACTGTTTAACTGCGTTTTCAAGTTCCTCTCTACTTGCAACTTCACCTTGTAATTCAGCTCTGTAACGGATGCTGTGCTTCATCCCTGAAACAGCAAAATTGATTATCAAAGCAAACGTCAAGCATAGAAAAAGACCTAAGGACAGTGCAAGCCAGCGTTTAATCGAGAGCTGCCGCACCGAGTCTTGGTTAGATGACATGAGTAAAATTGTGTATGTGTCTTTCAATGAACCCTCCCCTTATAGCACACAGAATTTGAAGTATAATTGCACTATATACAGTATGAATAATGATAGTATAGCACAGATAACAGAGTAACGCAAGCGTATTATTCGATGTTTTTTTCGTCTTTTCTTAAGTTATGATCGTAATATTTTATTTTAGAGTTCACAGGGTTGAAAATTCGGAGTTCAGCCCGATAAAACCTGGCCCATTAATGCGATTGAAAGTCATTCTCCTCCAATCGTTTCAACGAAACTTATGAAAAAAGCGTTTCATCATTTTCACTTCAACTACGGAATATTAATAGTAGGACTTACGCAGTTGAATGCTCAAAGCCACCCCCCCTGCGTCCTTCGGTGATTTATCACCGCACAACATGACTCGTGAAGCCCGATGAATCCCCGATAAATCGGGACAGGCAGTCAACTACGATAAATCGGTAGGTTTGTAGTCGGGTGATTTATCGACCAAGGTAACGCGCAATGAATTGCGCTACTACAAACCGAAGTGCGTAACTTCTAAATAGTTTAAATAATATCTCACTCGTTTTCAACACAAATTTTATCAACGTAGTGTTCTGGGTTGCCCACGAATATCTACCTGCACACTCCACCTTCCCAACGTGGCAGCATCCACGAACTGATTTGAAATGTTGGACGCAATGACGCGATCGGAAAATCTGGGATATTCGTTAGTTCTATGTGTTGGGGCTTATCTGATGTGTCGGTCATCGATTTATCAATCTACTCCTCTTTTTTTAAGTACGAAGCTATTATGGTATAGCTGAAGTTAGCCTGTCAAGGGCACACGATTTCCATAATCAGTAATTGACATCTCCGCCCATTTGTTGTATCATTAGCCGATTGTCACTACTAGGTTTTATTCTTATCTTTTTGCCCAACAGGCTGCTCGGAGTTGTACTAAGCCGTGAGCGCTACCACAACAAACACATCCCAAACGACCAATCAGACGAAATCAGGGATGAATTTCTGCCCCAAATGTGCAAATTCCCTTGAAGAGCGAATTCTTGAGGGAAAGACGCGTCAGGCATGCACGGCGTGCGATTTCGTTTTCTATCGCGACCCAAAGCCTGTCGCCGGTGTGCTCGCATTCAAGGCTGAAAAGCTGTTGTTGATACAGCGAGGGAATGAGCCAAAATTGGGGTTATGGAGCTTTCCAACAGGGTATGTCGACATCGGTGACACGCCGGCGGAGACAGCGGTGCGAGAGGCGAAAGAAGAAGCAGATGTTGATGTCGAACTGGATGAACTGCTAGGGGTCTACTCCAACGATAGTCGGACGGTTGTTCTTATAATTTATATTGGCAGAGTTGTCAGGGGAACTCCAGCAGGTCGTGCAGAAGCGTTAGATGCGTGCCTCTTTGCCCTCGATGCACTGCCCGGATTGGCATTTGATCATGACTATAATATTTTAGATGACTTTCTTCGTCCAAAGACAGATTGACAATAGACAGCCCCCCTATCAACAAACGGGGATAGGGCTGCTCACGTCCCACTAGCCACAAGGAGAAAAATAGTGTCAACTAACACAATCTTGGAAAAATATCATACGACCTTTTCAAAGAACGAAGAATTCGCTCAACCTGCGAACAATATCTTTCCCGATGGTGTGACGCATGATAACCGACACACAGAACCGTTTCCGATTTATATTGATCGTGCACAGGGATCAAAAAAGTGGACAATTGACGGGATAGAGTTGATTGACTACTGGTCAGGACATGGAGCGTTGTTACTCGGTCACAGCCCACCTGAGATCGTTGACGCTGTTACGCAGCAGATGCCGCTTGGGACACACTATGGTGCCTGTCATGCACTTGAGGTGGAGTGGGGCAGCCGTGTGAAGGAATTGATCCCTTCTGCGGAACGGATACGATTCGTCAATTCTGGCACGGAAGCGACCTTAATGGCGATTCGGTTGTCACGGATGTCCACGGGAAAAAGTAAATTCCTGAAATTTGCAGGGCACTTTCACGGTTGGCACGATTCCGTTATCTTGGGGGTGAATCCACCGTTCGAAACGCCAGTTCCCGGCATACCAGAAGGTACAATTGACACAACAATTATCTGTCCCCCTAACGATATCGACGCAGTTGAGGAGCATCTGAAATCGGACCCAGACATCGCCTGTGTTATCTTAGAACCGACAGGCGGTGCCTTCGGCACTATCCCGACAAATGGTGAGTTCCTGCGACAACTACGGCAGATTACCCACGATTACGGCGTTATATTAATCTTCGACGAAGTGATCTCCGGTTTTCGTGTTTCTCCGGGCGGTGCCCAAGGATATTATAATATCACGCCCGATCTTACGACACTCGCCAAAATTTTGGCAGGTGGACTGCCGGGTGGAGCGGTTGCGGGTAGAGAAGATTTGCTGGATTTCATCTCAATCAAAGCCGCAAAATCGACGTCACGCGGGAAAAAGATGCCACATCCCGGAACCTTTAATGCCAATCCGTTATCGGCTGCCGCTGGTATCGCAATGCTGAAGCAGGTTAAGACAGGTATTCCGCATGAAAAGGTCAACCGTAGTGCGAAAATGTTGCGGGAAGGACTGGTTGATGTAATCGATCAACACAAGCTCGATTGGGCGGTCTACGGCGAGTTTTCCGCGGTAAAGTTTCTCATCGGGCATGGTGTAGAGGACGTACGTGCCGCCGACTTCGATCCTTACAGTTGGGACTATCGTCAACTGAAAGGCGGCAGCAACGCGGAACTGACAATGAACCTGCGTTGTGGCATGATGCTGAACGGAATCGACATCGCTGGAAATGGCGGAATGACGACGGCAGCGCATGGCGACGCAGATGTGCAACAGACAATTGCGGCGTTCGATCAGACAATCGGCTGGATGAAGGCAGACGGTCTGTTGGACTGAAGCAGTTAAGGGGCTAAGGAGGTATACGGAGAGGCTAATTGTCAAATCTCTCTTTAAACACTATCTTCTTAAGCCCCAGCCGCGCCTCTAGCTGCTTTGGCTCAAGGATATGACTTCTGTTTCTATTCGTTCCCTTTCAACTGCTCCCAGAGCGCTTATCCACAATCCGGGCTCCTTTCTTCAAAGTAGCCAACCAATTTCTGTAAATGTCAGTCTGTTTCGCCTGTAATAACGTCTTATGAACCTTGGCACGTTCTGCCGGGTCATCCTTAAACTTTTCCATATCTGGCTCTTCGCGCTCAATCAACTGGATGATATAAGCGGCATTGTCCCCTTGGAGCGCCCCCTCCACCTCGTTTAACCCCATTCCAAAAGCGGCAAACATGACATCTCGGGACGTCCCTAACCCTGAGATAAACTCACTACTCGGCGAGAGCGCAAATAGCTGACTCTCCTTAACTTCCAGTGCTTTAATTGTAACTCCCTCAGGCATCTTATACTTATTCACTAGATCTTCAAGCGACTCATCATCAGACCGGAGTGTGATCAGTTTCTGGGCATCTTCTAGGGCAAGCTGCTTTGCTTTTTCCGCTTTAACATCTTCAATCACTTGTACCTTGGCTGCTTCAAACTCGGGAACTGCAGCGTGTTTTTTTTCAAGGACTTTCACCACGAAATAGGCGTTAATATCCCCATCCGGATTCTTATTTGGAGTGATCGCACTAACATTCACTTCCATGTCAAATACTTGATCCACCACATCTTGGTACGTCCACTTTATCCCAATTTCGGGAATGTTACTGTCATCTGCCGTAAAGAATCCCGTCTCCTGAACCGCAAGCGCTAGATCTTTATATCTGTCCAGCTGGATTGCTTCTTCATAATCATGGATCTCAACATCAAATAGGAGATTTTCTGCAACTTCCTTCGCTTGGTCTGCACCTACAATCTGAGTTAACTTATCACTGATCTCGCTTCTTGCCTGAGCAAAGGGCTGAAGTTCTTCCGGCCGTTTCTCTTCCAACTTGATGATGTGATATCCGAATCTGGATTCGACTAGATCGCTCACCTCACCGGGGGCCAGCTCGTTAAACGCTGCCTTCTCGAAAGGTTGGACCATGTCACCGCGTGCGAAATAATCTCCCGGCGGCAGGTCTGGATTTCTGCCGCGCAATGCCCCTCCCTGCGGAGCAGAGCCGACATCCTCGGAATGGACCTTCGCCAGTTCAGCAAAATCTTCTCCCTCGGCAATTGCAGCCCTGATTGTTGCAAGCAGTTCCTCCGCTTCCGCCTTGACTTCCGCCTTCTGTTCGTCGGTTGCGTTATCTGGAAACTTCTTCAAGATATGGCGCGCTTTTACCGCTTCCGGCGTCTTAAACTCGTGCTTATGTTCATTATAGTAGGCTTGTAGATCTTCGCCTGTAATGAAGTTTTGGGGATCAAGCTTGATGAATCTTAGGTTGATTGCCTCACCTTTTTCATATTTCTCCTTGTTCGCTTCAAAATAGGCCTGTGCTTCAGCATCGTCCACGGTTGCGGTTCCACTGTAGCCAAAGTGCCGAAATTCGATGTACTTCAGTTTGGCTCTTGCGTTCTGGCGCCGGTATTCATCTTCCACCTCTGCATCTGTGACCAACTCAAGTCCCTGAATCTGATTTAGCAGCACCTGATTAACAAGGAGAGAACGAACATATTCCCGAAAGCCATCTCCATTGCCGCTCTGTTGAATTGCATTATAGTTAGTTAGTAGGTCTTCATCGCTACGAATATATCGTTCAACTTCTGCATCACTAATCTGGACGCTTCCGAGCAGTACCTGACGACTAATGAGCAGATCAAGCATCTGTTGTTCAATCTCCTCGCGCTCGATCTGAGAACGGCTTTGACTCTGTTGCTGTTGCCGAGTCATTTCGCTGGAGACAAGGTTTTCAAACTCGCGTTGGTGTATTTTGACCCCATTAATCTCAAAGGCAACCGGGTCCTCTCTACCTCCGCCCAATGCACCGCCTCCGCCGACAATGTCGAACAGCAGAAACGAACCTACCAGAAAAGCGATGCCAACAACAATCAAGAAAATCTGCGCGATAAATTTCTCCCGTAGAAAAACAATCATGGAAATCTCTCCTGTTTGTATATAGTTAATTCACAGTAAAACGGTAAGTATAATACTCAATTAACACTGGTTTTGCAACTTCATTTTTTTAGAACCTTTAAAATTGGAAAGATCGGTTTTAACAGGCTGCCAAGATTCTTATTCTACAAATCCTTGAATCCTAATGTAGTTAGACCCAAGTAGATTCGAGAGCAATCGAATTGACCCTGTTTTCACAGATTGTTTGTCAATTCGAGAAAGAAAAAAGGGGCGGGAACGGTTATAGCACCATCCCTACCCCTTCATCCTATCATAGCAGTTGCTAGTACCGCCCGAATTCGTAATGCCCCCGACTGGACTCGAACCAGCATGCCAATTAAGGCACAGGCCCTCAACCTGCTGTGTATACCAAATTCCACCACAGGGGCAACTAAGCGATCTAATTATAACCATCAGGAAAGAGACTTGTCAAGCGAAATTTCTGTCTCGAATCATTGCTTGAAAAACACGGTAGCCCACGATATCGTGGAGCCCGTGGGCAATCATCGGGATCAATAGCGATCCAGTACCGACCATCAGCAGTCCGAACCAGATTCCCTCCAGCATCGCCCAAAACCAAAACAGTAAAAACTTGCGTCGTAACCAATGGCAAGCAGCAAACAACAGCCCTGTAATCACAACGCCAAGGATACCCCGGTCTATAGCCACCAACAGTGCCCCCCGAAAGAGCGGCTCCTCAGCAAGAGCTGCCATCAATCCGCCGGTGATATACTCGGGCCAACGCATCCCTCCTAACACCACGCGACCATGTTGATTGAATGCTTCTAGGTATGTCTGTCCCAGCGTTCGCTTAAAAATTTCATGCAGCACACCGTCAAAGACTATCGACAAGAATCCAGCCCCCAAGCCAATTCCAATCTGAATGTCCAGTGACCATGGACCCGCCGTTAGATGCGTGAAAGCACCAAATCGCCAACTGAGCAGCGCACCCATTCCCGTTGCTAGCAGGGCAATTTGCCATCGATATTTTAAATAGAAGAACATAAATCCGTGCGGTTAATGCCGGTTTCGGCAGACTAGCATAAAGTCGATCTTGAATATCATCGGCTTACGCAGGATGTTACTCCGGCAAAAACGTCTGGCTGAATCGCGCAGCCTTTTCAACACGCTCCAACACCGGCTGATAGCCTGTTCCAGCGGACTGCGACGGCGTGAATGTGCAATCATCGTTCAAAACCAATTCCGTTTCCGTCAAATCTTGCCGATAAAAGAAACTACTGGGAAATAGGTCGCCCGGATAGGTGAAGTTATCCAACGTTGCAAGCTCGACCAAGACACCGGCACCGATGCCGCTCTCTAACATGCTACCTACCCAGCACGGGATGCCGGCATCACGCGCCATATTGTGTAGTTTCACTGCGATGGAAAGTCCTCCGACACGTCCCGTTTTGAGATTAAGAATCTGACACGATTTCAGCTTTAACGCCCATTCAAAGGCGTGCACCGATACAACTGATTCGTCCAGACAGACCGGTGTCTCGATTTGCCGTTGCAATTCGGCGTGTTCTAACAGGTCGTAGTGGTACAATGGCTGTTCAATCATCGCCAATCCCAGCCTATCAATCTCCTTGAAGAAATTGAGATCGTCTAGCGTATATCCCGAGTTACAATCGATATGGAACGTCTGATGTGGGAAAGCTGCGCGGACCGCTTGCAACATCTCCAGATCCCAGTCCGGTCGTACTTTGAGCTTAACCCGCTTGAAGCCGTCGTCAACAGCACCCTGAATCTTCTCCAATAGCATGTCAATAGAATCCTGCACACCAAAGTCGGCGCCGGCATCTACCTTCCTAAAGCTGCCGCCCAGCAATTGGTGGAGCGGCACACCTTGCCTATTCGCTTTGAGGACCCACCAAGCAACCTCTGGACCTGCTTTGGCGAATGGGTTTCCTTTGATCCACTTGCACGCAGCGAGTAGTTCATCTGCTGTATCAAATGTTTTCCCAATCAGTAGCGGCGCAATAAACTCGGTTATGGTGTGGTATGCCGACATTGTGGATTCGGGCGAGTAGGCGGGTGCTTTCAGCGGCGTGGTCTCGCCCCACCCTTCATACCCGTCCGATTCTAGCCGGACAAGGACCGAATCGACGGCGTGATCTTCGCCGTAAGCGGTGCGCCAAGGGTAAATCAGGGGCAGACTGACGTAATAAACGTCGATACGATCTATTCGCATTGGGAATTCCTCTCTATCAGGTACGCCACATTTTGTTATTGACGTCAATTTGAAAATCTCTATAATAACGCAAGTTGCTAGTTGAATATCCATGGAATTTCCCTTAGAGTATTTGTTGACCAAAACAAAACACTCAGACAGGAGAATCCCATGGACTTAGTAATTGTAACATTTTATACGCTTTGTGACGATCTGTTAATTCAACACGGCTATCAAGACGATCCGCGAACCAAAATGTCTGCCGCAGAAGTGATGACAACGGCATTAGTAGCAGCAGAACTATTCGGTGGCAATCAACAGCGGGCACGACAGTTACTCAAGGAGCAGGGGTATATTCCCACTATGCTCAGTAAAGCGCGATTCAACCGAAGACTCCACCAAATTGCACCGATGTTTGAGACACTTTTTGATTCCCTTGCCACAGACTGTAAAGCACAAAACCCGAACCAACTGTATGTCATTGATTCCTACCCTGTTCCAGCGTGTGATGTGATTCGTATCTCTGGTGCCAAACGGTATCAAGGTGAAGTGTGGCGTGGCAAGATAGCTAGTAAACGTAGATACTTCTATGGACTCAAACTACATCTGATGGTAACCGAGGCTGGCATACCGGTCGAGTTTTTCTTAACACCGGGCAGTTTTAGTGATGTTGGGGGATTGCGGTGTTATCCGTTTGATTTACCTGAAGGTGCGGTTGTTTATGCAGATAGAGCCTACTGTAATTATGGGATTGAAGATGCGTTGGCTGAAGCAGGCATCATGCTCAAACCGTTGCGTAAGAAAAACAGTAAGCGTCAATATAAGCCGTGGACGGTTTACCTACACCATCACCGTAGGAAGCGGGTGGAGGTAACAAATGGTCTAATCACCCAACGCCTACCTCGCTCTATTCATGCAGTCACTGCCGCTGGGTTTGAGATAAAAGTTGTGTTGTTTCTCATTGCTACTATGATTACACTTATCATTAAATAAAAACTAGCAACTTGCGTTATAATAGCAGCAAGTCTCAAAACCGACTGATCGGGTTCAAGGCTAGGAGGAGAATCACAGAATTCATCAGAAATGGGCGCTGGATACATATTTAGCACTCACTCCCATTTTACCATATCAGAGAAAACCGAGGGAATAAAGAAATAAGGATAACCTAAGTTGCTAGGTTCTGTTGATATTTTACGGTCCGTAGGTTGAATTGACTGGTTAAACGTGAATCCCTATCAAGTCCATAGGAGTCTTTTGTACCACAATCTGTTAGATTGTGATCCCCGTCCGCAAACTAACAGTTTGCGCTACTTATGTCACATTATTCGATGATTACAACGTTTGCCGAATCAGCAGCCTCTAAATGTCAACACGCCCTAGTTATTGGAAATCCATCAGAACCTGTAGGTCGAGATTCGCGTCTCGACACCAAACTGACGCTCAACTGGCATAAGCACGCGCAATGAATTGCGCTACTACAAACTGCGGGGCAAGATGCCCCGCCTACGGTGTGGGATAGATTACTCACCCCAATCGGTCAAAAAACCGAAAACTATGGTGAATTTTAAAAATAAATACTTTCGCCCTCGTGTTTGGTAGGCGCTGTTTCTCCCGACAGGTTCCGATAGATCGGAATGCTCCCCGATACATCGGGGCAGGCAGGAACGGCATCGGGATCCCGATTAATCGGGACGCGCCGATGTGGTGCGGTTAGAAAACGCACCTACCGGGCCTGGGGACAATGCGGTTCGGTTTGGCGTGTCTCATTAATTCTAAGATCCACTATAAATAACCCTAGATAGGTACTTGACTAAAGCGGCTCATAGTTTTGACACGAAATGATCTCAACATTTTTGCTTACTTGTTCGAAAGGATAATTGGATGAAAGTTGTAGATGTAGAGCGTATAATCGTTGATGTGCCATTTACCCCACGGCAGCAAAGTATCACGGCACGGGAGGTGTACAACTGGGCGGTTTTGGAACTGTGCAAGGTAACCACGGATACCGGACACGTTGGTTGGGGCGAAACTGTGATCCACTACACTTGGGCACGGGTGACGGACGATGCTGTCGAACGAGTGAAAGGACAGAGTCCCGCAAAATTGATGAACGATGATTCTCTGGGCGCGGGCTTACAGATGGCGTTATTCGATGTGGTGGGTAAGGTCCTAGAAGTACCGGCTTACGAACTGATGGGCACACAGGTGCGTGACTGGGTCCCGATCTCTTGGTGGTGTATTGATGCCTCTCCTGAAGACTGGGCAGCTGAGGCTGCAGATGCCGTAGCAAAGGGTTACACCAGCATCAAACTCAAGCCCCGACCTTGGTGGGATATCGTTGCACAGGTTGATGCTATCGCTCAAGTTGTGCCACCGCACTTTAAACTTGATCTCGACGCCAACGGTACGTGGCAGAATGCAGCGGCGGCAATTCCCATCATCAAAAAACTGGAAAAATACAGCAACGTGGCGATGTTTGAAACACCCATTCCGCAGAATGATGTACTTGGGAATATGCAGATTCGCCAAGCGATTAATCGACCGATTGCAATGCACTTCGGATCACCGCCCTATATTACGAGTATCCGCGAGGGAGTCTGTGATGGATACGTTATCTGCACCGGGAAATCTGGCGTCATGACACAGGGGACCTTAAGTGCCGAAGCGCAGATGCCGTTCTGGTTACAGTTGGTGGGCAACGGACTGACCACCACTTGGGCTGCTCATCTCGGTTCGGTTTTAACCCACGCTACTTGGCCCGCGATTACCTGCATAAACCTCTATAGCCACCAGTTATTAACAGAGGAGATCGAGGTTATCGGTGGGTATCACAAGGTGCCGGACGGTCCTGGGTTGGGCGTTGAGGTCGACGAAGAAGCAGTTGAGAAACATAGAGTCTCCGAAGATATACTCGAAGAATTGAGGAGGAGTGGTGAAACCTATGATCGCCCGAAGCCACGCATCATCAACAGTATCGTCTACCCCGATGGCAGCTGCATTCACATGGGCTATAGCAGCCAAGGATACGGCTACTTCAATGCGGGACATGGACCTGCGTATGTAGAGGACGTACGCTTAGAAGCACAGCCGGACGATGGATCCGAAGCGTGGCAGGATCTGTTTGAACGGGCACAGCAGCATCCGGTACGAGGCCGCTGGGAGGAGCCATAGAAATGAGCTATGAAGTGATTGAATCGAAATTTGTCGCGACCGAAGAGAAGGGCGAGGTATCGTCGCTACTGATTCGCCCTGACGACGCACAGTGGCTGTTGGTGTTAGGGCATGGTGCTAGCACGAATATGCAGCACGCAACCCTTCAGACTATCGCCGAACGATTGGCAGACGTTGGCATCGCTACATTCCGTTACAATTTTCCTTATTCAGAACAGGGCGGCGGTCGAAATTCAAACGCCGTCTGTCAGGAAACGGTTCGGTCAGCGACCGCAGCGGCGCATGCAGTAGCAGGCGATCTGTCAATCCTCGTCGGCGGACATTCTTTCAGCGGGCGCATGTCGTCAATGGCTGCCGCGGAGGCACCGATAGAGCATGTGCGTGGCTTGGTGTTCTTCGCCTTTCCCTTGCATCCGTCTGGGAAACCTTCGACGGAACGTGCAGATCATCTAAGCGATGTCACAATACCGATGCTCTTCCTGTCTGGTACACGGGACAAGTTGGGTGAACTGGATCTACTACAATCCACCTGCGAAGGGGTTGCCGACAAGGCGACGCTGCATCTTTTGGATACCGCGGATCACGGATTTAAGATCTTGAAGCGCTCTCGCAACACCGATGAAGATGTGTTCGTTGAGATGGCGCGGGTCATCAATGAATGGGTATCCGGGTTGGATTGAACGTAAGCAAGGAACGGAGATCGCCGTTCCCTACCGTCCGTGAACTGCACCCAAATCCAGCCGTTGGTCAACACCGTCCGAGACCGCGTTAGTCCACTCCACATCGTCGAGGCTTTGCAGGCTCATCAGCGCAACATCAACGAGTGGATTGGAGAGGACGTAATTGAGCAGGAAGCTGTCCAGATCGACCCCTTCCATCTGTGTCGGGAAACACTGCTGCATCAGATTTTGGAAGGCGTTGCTCGTCGTGGAGCGCATCAACACAACCCCCATGTCTTGGGCGACCGCTTCCGGTATCGTCCCACGATTGCCAAAGATGTCGCAGGTGCTCTGATACATGAGGTTGTAGTGAACCTGAATCATGTCGAATTCGCTGGACGCAACCATTCGTTCAACGCCGCCCGACGGTCCATCTGCTGAGAATCCAATGAAACGAATCTTCCCTTGGTCCCGCAGTTTCTGA
This sequence comes from Candidatus Poribacteria bacterium, assembly GCA_965204355.1. Lineage (GTDB taxonomy): Bacteria > Poribacteria > WGA-4E > WGA-4E > PCPOR2b > PCPOR2b. The sequence goes on along the minus strand of OZ241983.1, from coordinate 2,177,023 downwards.
TAAGTTTCCAACCCGCCTTGATCTAAGATTTGATCGGCGTCGTTTCCCTGATGCCAGCCGCCGTGAAACTGCAAGACATCGATCACATCTGTCCCCAGCCGCGTTAGGCTTCCCTCAACATCGGCGAGGATGCCCTGCGGGTCGAATGCTTCTGTTTTGGTTGCGAGAATCAGCCCATCCCGCCGTCCCTGAATTGCCTTTCCGATAACGGTTTCGCTGAGACCGCCCCCGTAGGTCGGTGCTGTGTCAATATAGTTGAGCCCAATCTCGAAGGCGCGGTGGAGCATATTGATGAGTGCTCCTTCATCTTGATCTGCGCGTACACGTCCACCGCCGTATCCGATCTCTGAAACGCTCAGTTGGGTGCGTCCTAATGTTCGATATTGCATAGTGAAATCCCTATCAGGATTCAGAGGTAGTCCTATTACAAGTAGTTTCGCCTCTGAGGTTTTTAGGAGGAACCAGGTAGACTAAAAGTCGAACTCAATCTCCACCAACCGGTTCTCACGTGCGGCGGTTTCACATCCCTCAATACACTGGATGGTTCCCTTCGCCCACTCCGCTGTAATCAGCAGGGGTGTCCCGGAGAGCAGATGGTCTGAGACGTTCTTGTAATATGTTTGCCAACCGCGGTTGGTCACCGTTGGATAATCGGAAACCATTTTGCGCCCGTCCTCCATAATGGAGGTCACGGTTGTTTCGCCTTGGAAGTTTCCCACCACAATAGAGCCGTGTGTGCCCACTACTGTCCAGAGCGGTTTATCCGCTGCGTGCAGGTTCGACTGGATGAGCTGCGCTTCCAAGCCGCTGTCGAATCGTACGTACGCCCGGCAGAAGTCTTCGACCGAATTGGCTTGCCAATGCCGTTTGAGGAAATTGCCGTATAGCGTCGCACGGTTATTGATACGGTTCCCGTTTCGATCGTGTTGGGGGACCAGTTGCAGGATCTTTTCGAACTGGTGTGCTCCCATATCGTACAACAACCCGCCCGAAATCTCCTTATGGTCTCGCCACATCTGTCCGGGTGCGCCGTAACCGACCATGTTACACTCTATCGAATACACCTCTCCAATAATACCCGATTCCACGGCATCACGGAGCGTCAGGATATCTGGATCCCAGTGGCGGTTATGATAGACCGAGAGCATGACACCCTTTTCGCGTGCGAGTGCAATCAACTCATCCGCTTCGGAGACGTGGACGACAAACGGTTTTTCGGTGATGGTATGTAACCCTGCCTCTAACATGATCTTTGCGACCGGTGCGTGATAGACATGCGGCACAATCACAATAGCCAGATCAATCTGCCCGCTCTCTGCCATCTCTTTTGCATCGGTGAAGGTAGTAATCTCGTCTCCCTGTTCCTCTTTCGCGGCGCGGAGGCGTTCGGGATCCCTGTCGCAGACAGCGGCTAATTCAAATCCGTGGGTCTGTGCAATCATGCCGGCGTGATGGCTGCCCATATTGAATAGCGGACCGTAGCCTACCAGACCGATGCGGATCGGTGGATTGTCCTTCAGGTCGGTTACATAGCGGAGCCCTTTGAGCAACTGATCTTGGAAATCCGTATTGCCAAAAGCACGGTTGTCGTGACCAAGCGCGGTATAAAATACTTTCCCCTCGCCGTAGTCGCGCACATAGCCGAGCGGATATTTTTCGAGTCGCCACGCCCCGTATTGAAAATAACGCAGAGGCGCGTCCGTGCGAACCTTCATCTGGTAGCATTCATCTACGATGCGGAACTGCTTGTTGAGACGCGGGAGGATATCGTCAATCCCATCTTCTATCGTTACTTCAAACGGCGCTAATGGGTCGTGTTCGATAAATTCCGTGCCAATCAGTTCGATGTAGTCATCATACTGCCCGGTTCCAGCGTTGGCACCGTGCACCGCGAGCAACCCACCGCCGCCTCTGACATATTCGGTCAACCCACGCTCAACCTCGGGCGTAATTTCGCCGCCGCCGATGTATAACGCGACCGCATCGAACGCGGAGGGATCCGTCAATCGGTTACGGTCATCGCTAACCTCCACTTCAAACTGACCGCCATCTTCGACCAACGGCTTAAACATCTCGGCAAACTCACTAAAAGGCGGATGCGGGCCATTGATAATCAATAAAACTTTCTTCATTTGTCCTCCACCAAAAGGCTACAGCACTTGACGGGCGGGGACACCCCGCCCCTACGGGAAAACTAATAGATTTTCAATATGTTGCAGTTTGGGTTAATATGCCCAAGCATCCTCTGTGAGTTCACCCGAATAGATGATTCGGGCATCACCTTCCAGATAGACATTTTCAGGTTGGCCGTTAACTAGGTCAAAATGGATAGTCAGCACCGAACCGCTGGCGGTTTTCACAGCGACCGGGGACTGGACTTTTCCCAGTGCGGCAGAGACAACTGCGGCCGCAATCGAGCCTGTGCCACAAGCGAGGGTTTCATCTTCAACGCCGCGTTCATAGGTGCGGATATCGATAGCTTGGGAATCTTTGACCCGAAGGAAATTGGCGTTTGTCCCCGCAGGTTTGAAGTCGTCGTGATAGCGTGTCTGCCTGCCAAGCCCGAATACATCGGTTCCCTCCAAATCTTCAGCAAAGAAGAGGACGTGGGGAACGCCGCTGTTAGCGAACGAGATGTTATGGACGCCATCTTCCAACTGAAGTGGGAAGTTCAATCGAAGGTCGGTTGGATCGCTCATCCGGACCTTGACATCGGTGCCAACAATCTCTGATTCGTAGATCCCTGCTTGCGTCTCAAAGGACATTCGCTCCGAAACGATGCCGTTAAGATAGGCGAACCTTGAGATACAACGCGCGCCGTTTCCGCAGGTCTCCGCCTCGCCGCCGTCCGCGTTGAAATAGCGCATCCGGAAATCTGCTTTATCTGTATTTTCGACGAGCAACACGCCGTCCGCGCCGGCAGACATCCGGCGTTGGCACACCTTTTCGACAAAATCGGTATTTTCGTATTGGACAACGTCTTCGCGGTTATCAATGATAACGAAGTCGTTGCCCGCACCGCTCAGTTTCATGAAGGGGATTTTTTGAGCCATATCGGTTCTCCTTTTCCTAATGTCGAGTTATTGTATCATATTTGCTATCTGTTCACCACACAATGGTTCTATTTATTTTAGGGGTGCTCATAATTATTGTCTGAATCAGGATTTTCAGGATTTAAGGATTTTCAGGATAAAATACGTGATGCGTGAAAACGGGAAAAGGTTCGTTGGTTCATTTAGCCCCGAATACCCGGTATGTTGTCCGTCTATTCCTGGCTCATTGAGCCTAGCACTTTATGCAACGCTGTGGGTATTTTCGACATGTTTGTAGCCGGGCGATAGGTCCTTTCCCCAAAGCCCCAGCGGGGCGACATGTGCCATTTGTCTGAATCGCGGATAAAACGGATAGCGCAGATTGCACGGATAAAATATACCCGTGACAACCCCGATAAATCGGGATTTCGCTGACGCGCAACTGGCATAAGCACGCGCAATGAATTGCGCTACTACAAACTGCGGGGCAAGATGCCCCGCCTACAGTGTGGGATAGATTACTCACCCCAATCGGTCAAAAAACCGAAAACTAAATAACCCTACAAGATCAGCAAAGATCTTGACGAGAGATAGCGAATTTGATAAAATAATGTTACTACCTGCCCTCCAAGAAAGGAAAACTACCATGAAACATGTATCAAATAGAAATTACAAAAAGTCTTTTACGGCTTATATTGGACAGGAGGATGGCTGGTGGGTCGGTTGGGTCCAGGGTGTCCGCGGTGTTAATTGTCAAGAAAGGACAAGGGAAGAACTGCTTGACTCGATAAGGGAGGTGCTCCCTATAATGTTGGAATTAAATAAGGCACCGCGCTATCGTGATGTTCGTCCCGGATTTGAACCGGTCCCGGTCACTATTGATTTATATGAATCTACGGAAACTCAAGAAGCACTTACGTGAGAATGATTGTGTTCTGTATAGGGAAGGGGGCAATCATTCTATTTGGAGGCATTTAGAATCTGGTCAATCTACTGCTGTACCGAGGCATAAAGAGATAGGTAAAGGTCTAGTTATAGATATATGTGATGACTTGGGTATTCCAAGTCCTTTTGGCAAGAAAAAATAAGAGGTCCAGATTTCCTAATCTATGCTATGACAAGGGTTGATCGGACCTGATACAAGGTAGGGAACAACGATCGTTGTTCCCTGCTGAAGGACGCAACTCCTAAGACTACCAAAAAAGTATATTTATTCTACATCACCCATAAATCCCCGCCGCCGTATATCCAACCACCTGATCTTGCCCCCCGATGGGAATGTCTCCGGAGTTCGCTGCTTTCAGGGTCTCAATCCGGCTCCCACCCAACGTTTTTGTAACTCTCATCGCCATTGATATTAGTGAGCCTTGAGTTATCGAGGTTAGCGGGTAGATTTTCATCAAATAAAAAGCCATTCATGCAATTTTTTGGATCTGGTAATGATTTGCCATTAATTTGGCAGCGAATTGGATACAGGCATAAATGTCCTCTCTCTTGAGAGCAGGATACGCTTCAAGTACCTCGTCTATGGAATCGCCTGCCCCCAAAAACTCCATGATGGTTTGAACTGGGATACGAGTTCCAGCAATCACAGGTCGTCCATTACAAATGTCAGGATGAACATCTATTCGGTCTGCCACAATAATTCTCCTTGATGGGTTGAACACTCAAAGTAAGGTTAAGATTCTCTTTTTAAGGGGCTCTAACAACGAGGCTTCTACAATACTACCCGCGACTGCTTCCCCCCGTGGATGCTCGGCTCCGCACACAACCGCTCACGGAGACGCCCCAAACCCGCATGAACATCCGGCTGGGCCTCCTCAGATATGCCAAGCACTTCCGATAAGAGCCGCTGATCCAACTCCTGACGTACCACATCTTCAAACATCTGATTGAACGGAAGCATCCGCTTATGCTTCATTTCTTCAAAGATGCACTCGGCGTTTTGCAACGCGGCCTGATCCAGTTGACGCACATCCAAGGTCGGCATCGAATGTAAAAGTGTCAAACGAATTGCACCTCGCCCTGACTGTCGCCTGTTACAGTGCAACCAGTAGCATAACAACCCCAATGTTGAATTGCTCCATAACATCCAAACATATTCATACAACGAATCCTTGAACACAATGTTAGGAAGTAAACTCATACCAATCGTGGGTTTCTCCGTGAAGAGCACTGATAGCGAATTTGCATTAAAACGTAATCCTATATTCTGGTGGATTCGGCTATTCCTTTCTAATATCTGTTGGGCTTGGTCCCAATAATTGGAACGAATAATGCCGTGGCAATCCGGTTCAGTTACCATGGTCCGCTGTGCATCTGATTTTACGTGCCGTAGTCCTATATAGTCGTCTGTATCAGAGTAACTGTCTTCTATATTAAACGCCCCTCGTGCTCCTTTAACCCTTGTATCGTCAAAACTGGTCGTCGCTATTTCATCGACAGAACAGATCGGAATTTCGAGAGATTCGCGCTGTCCCGGCAACCAGATATCCCCATTCGCTAAATGGTAAGCGGATTGAATCAATGTAAGATCTTTAATACGTGAAGTGCTCCATATCTTTCCTAACGGACAATTTAAGGCAGAACCTACTATCTCAGCCCCCACCTTGATAGGATCTCCACCGATCGGTGGGGATTCAAGCTTTCTGACCTCTCGGAGACGCTGAATATACTTGGCTATTTCAACCGCCTCTAAATGGCTATTTGGCCTGCGGTGTAGACAGGCAAAGATGCCGCGACCCGTGTTTTCCGTTCTGCCTTTGAGCGCAACGACGATACACTCTGCCATGTTTGTATCGGCGGAGAAAGCGCAGTTTTCCGTTTCAGCATCGGCAATGGTGACAACGATTACGTCGTGATACGCAGTAGCCCATAGATCTCGCACCTTCTGCCAATCTGGAGAAGTCAGCACGGTCAGGGGAAGCACAAAACCCATCGTGGGTGGATACAGGTTCCGATTTATCGGAATGCTCGGGACAGTAGAGGCGTCCCTACGGCTATCTTTTAGCATCCGATCCGCGAGGTCAACGAAGTAGGAACCGAGTCCGGCGTTGCCATTTGCGATGGAGGTCTTTATGCCTCGGAGCACTGCCTTCATTTCTCTGGCAACATCTTTATCCCTATCTCCGAATACGGTCTTTGGAATATCAGGATCATCGGAACTATTGTCCGATCCCATCCGTGTAAAGGGCGGGTTATCAACGATTATATCAAACTCACCGTGCCGAAATTCCGATTTTTGGGTGTCGTCCCCGATAAGATCGGGATTCACAGCAACTTGGCTGTCATCACCTTGAACCCTCTCGGTGTTTATTAATCCTAACGGCAGCGTTGCCTCCGGATTCTCAAGTAAATCCAAAGCACCTATAGCATATTTGCCATCCGGTCGTTGTGTGCCGTATGCCATCGTGTGAATGCGGGTCTTTCCAATTTTGACATCGGGATAGGTACTCGCAATAATTGAAGCGGTGAGGTGACTGGCATTGGGCATAATGTCAGCCCCAACGAGATTATTTTCCACCATTTGCCGGTGAATGTCTTTCCCACTCCCACCCGCTTGTTCATGCAGTGCCACTATCTGCTGGTAAAGTCCGTTTAGCAGTGCGCCGGTGCCACAGGCAAAATCGGCAACCTTTGGGAAGGCAGATAGTCCTTCTCTTAGGGCAGGCTGCCTGTCGGGTAAAACAAGGGCAGAGAGCAGTGCAACCGATTCGGGGCGTGTATAATTTGCCTTGATGAGCCTCCGGTCAACAATCAACCGTTGGAAGACAATGCCCGCTAACTCGTGTACCTGTGCCAGTCCTTGCACAATCAGTTTCTGGGCGGTGTTACGCAGGGTCCACAATACTTGTCCGACCAATCTATCGTCTGTCGCCAGCACCTCTTCCGTCAGACGATACGCAACATCAAAAATCGGGCGATAGTTGACTCGTCGAATGACATCCCACGCATTCAAAACTTCATTGACGTTAAGCTGTTCACTTACCGTTTGAAGTTGAGTAAGGGACGGTACTGTATCCATTTCCGGGGTTCCAGCAAGGGCACTTTGAAAAACGAAGGCGTTTGTGATAATCAACATCGCCATCCGATAGGTCTGCTCGCCCGCTTCCTGATAGAGGATTTTCTCGATAGTTTCTTTGATGTGGGGACGTGTCTCTATGGCAGCAGCAAGGAGGGTTGCAGCTTCATTTACACCGTGCTCTAAATCTTCGGCGGCTCGGTCAACCTTAGAAATGGGGATGGCACCGATTCGGAGGGCAGTGGCAACATCGCTAATATTGCCAACAATCCAACCGCTATTGGGAAAACGATGGGGCTCGTCAATAGGGTGGAGGTCTTCAATGCTGAATAGGGCGTAATGAAGGTCATCGGCACGTCGGAGTGCGTCGGTGATCTCGGCACTACTGAGTTGTCGAAACCGATAGGGCACCCGTAACGCCATGGCGGTTTTAACAATCTCAAACGATGCCAAGCGTTTTTCGAGTCGTTTTTTCGCTTGTTCTTCGCCCTCCAAGTTTGGTGCATTACGATGGTCTACCTTTACCTCTATGACCACCGGCTCTTTGCCGGTTTCTGTTACGGTCATATCGGGTTGACCTTCACGTAGCAGTGTTTCTTGAGGCTCAATGTTCCAAGTGCTTCCGCGCTCTCGTAATATATCCGCTATATAGACCGTGATTGTGTCCTCATTCCGCATTTGTATCTCTGTCTTTCTTCCCAGCCAGTACAGGTGTACAAACTATGGTGATTGCGCTTCTGGTTGCTTGACCGCCGGAGTCTTACTTGAACTTCAGCGGTTTATCTCAGCCGTAGGTAGGGCTTACGCAATAGTGACAGAGATCGGTGCTCCCAATTAGCAGACAGGGCCAAGCGCGTGTCGCTTCTGCAATCGCTTGGCTTAAGGGGACGACATTTTCCGGGGCGTCATCCTGCAACAAGATGGGAACGATACGGAAGTCGGAGAGGAGGTGCTGGAGGAAGGGGAGCTGTTTCCAACTGATCCCCATCCGTTTTCTCCTGCTATTCAGTTTCTGTCTCTGTTTCTTCTGATGGTGCTTCGGTTGAAGATTCTGAGGCTTCCGACTGTGGGGGAGGTGGAGGATTATTCGCTAACCGTATATAGGTCATCCGGAGGTTATGCAGCGTATTGTCCAGTAGATTGCTTTCGGGCGCTGTTAAGTTACCCTTCGTCTTCTCTTTGAGGAGATCGATTGTGTCAATTGTCCGCTTCGCCATTTCAAGATCTACCAGCACCTCTTTTGTCTCAGGATTCTGATAGCCACCGAGGTAAGTAACCGCGGCCATCCCAAGCTCTGCAATGAAGGCGGAAAAGTCAATGGGCGGCAGTTTAGGTCTGTCTTGTTCGGTTGATTGGGTGCTATCCGAAGTTGATTCGTTTGAGGTTTCTGCCATCTGTGCACCTCTTTATCATCACTACTTTAATGAATACAATTAGGGCTTACGCACCTCAGCATGGGACAAGGTGTTCCGCCTACAGACTTACACATTTCAGCACAGTTGGCGCGGGGCAAGTCCGAGAGGATCCCGAGACCGGGGATGCCCCGCCTACGGTTAGGTAAACCCCGATAGTGACAAATAACTTATTCGTCGAAGATGATGATTTGTGCGGGCAACGATCCAGCTTGATTGTTGTGCTCCGGATTCTCGTTCATTGCGAGAAAAATTACGCCTTCAGCCGGTGCAGCGTTGTCGTATCGCGAACCGACAGCGAACACCATATCGCCGATTTTTGCGATGAGCGCGCCGACATTAGCGCCGGGCATCAGGAACCCTTCTTCGGCGGGTAGATTGGGGATGCCATCGGCACCGCACCAGCAGATGCGATTCTGCGTGTCTGGAGACCATGCGCCTTGTGCATCAATGACCATGCGCTGTCCTTTTTTAACGCTAACGTATGTTTCTTGCCAGACTGGACTCGGTCGGGCAGTATGGATAAGGGTTAATGCCATAAAAAATCCTTTCTTTTGATTATGATACATTTTAGAATTATTTACAGACTACCAATGCAAAACCAACCCCCTAAATCCCCCTTGTCAGGGGGACTTTGGCAAAAGTCTACTCATTTCTCTAATTCACCATGATTTTGCGTCAGGAAACAATCAAAAAACTTACAGAAAATATAAATGAGCGAGAAAGCCAGCCGCTGCTCTGACTTCATCGCTCATTTGCGCTCTCGGTTACTACTAACCTTTTTCACGAACTTTGACCGTCATGATCTGGTCGCCTACGGCAATATTATCTATCACATCCAACCCGTTCGTGACCTGCCCAAACAGGGTGTAGTCACTGTCCAATATAAGCGTATCAAGGCAGATGAAGAATTGGGTGGCATCTGCAACAGTCGCCCCCTCCGCTTTTGCCATAGCGAGGATCCCTCTAACCGGTTGGCGATCACTCGTCTCAATCGCTATCGTATCTTCGGTGGGAAAACGCGATCCGGCTTGAATCAGTTGTCCGGCTTCAACACGATGGAATGTCGCATGATTATAATATTCCAACCGCGCATTCTTTAGAAAGTTTTCCACAGTATTGGGCGCATCGTCCGCAAAAAACTCGACCTCAATTGCCCCCTTGTCTGTCTCAATGACAGCCATAGCGTTGTGGATGTCAATTTTCTTTTTGGCTGTTTGCGTTGTGTCAGCCGATACCGTCGGACGCGCTTTCGGCTTCGGTGGACCTTTCTGTTCCTGCGAACAGCTTACAAGGTATACGGTAAATAATGCTGCGAGCAGCATCACAGTAAAACGTTCAATGTAGCTTCGTCGGTTATTATTCTGAAGTAACATATTTTGACTTCGCCTCCAATCGAACTTTTTTCATTACGTCGTCGACCCTTAACAGGTCTACGACCTCCATACCCTGAATAACTTGACCAAATGTTGTGTACCGGCCGTCTAAATGCGATTGCGCTATTAGACAGATATAAAACTGACTGCCCGCCGAATTGGGGTTGCCTGTATTTGCCATGGCAATCGTCCCCCGTTGATGAGGAACTTGGTTCGGGTTAGTATGTTCATCAATGATGGTATATCCGGGGCCACCCGTCCCATCCCCATTCGGATCGCCTCCCTGAATAATATTCAGGCCTGGTTTATCCACTCTACGATGAAACGTTAGCCAATCGTAGAATTTTTTCTTAATTAACTTTCTAAAGTTATCAACAGTGGCAGGTGCGGCGTCCGGATACAATTCAATTACAATTTTTCCTTTATCCGTGGTTATCACAGCGACCTGCTCCTCTTCCGCCATCATTTCACCGCCACCGCCACTTGAAGCAGCACAGCCGATCCAAGCGGATAGTGGGATTAATATAGCAAATATGGAAGCGGTAAGCAGAATACGTTTTCGCATCACTACCCCTTTCCTCATTGTTTAGGTTACAGATTCGATCGCAGCGTTCACCGGGGCAAACGCTGGTTGCATAGTATATGGAGTAAGGCAGACGTTGATCTGCACGGTCTCAGAAGGAACTTCACACGAATTAGACCACATTAGATAGTAGCATAGCAAAAATTAGCAGAAAAGTCAACACTTTCGTAACATTCAATAGCGATTCACAAGAGTTTCCAGTCATTGGCACGCCGCTCAAGTTCACTTGACAGAGTTGGCGCGGGGTGATAAGATTTGGAAAATCCCGTTCTTGAGTACAGCGGGGAATTTAGCGCACACATAATAATTAGCGGAGGTTTATAACTGAATGGATTTCTTTCAACTGACTAAGGCACAACGCCAAGCGATTGATGCGGACGGTTTTCTTATCATTCCGGAAGCCATTGACGCCGAAACCGTTGCCCGTATGACTGAAGCGGGAGACCGATTGATGGAACCGTTCATGGCGGATCCGAACAGCGTCTATCTGCAACGCCGTGACGGTATCGTGCAGGAGGAAGCCTTCGACTCGCTGGTTTCTAATTCGAGTACCATTTCACGGGTCGTTCAGTTACTCAGTCCGAACATCCATCTCCACACCGCTTCACTCATCTACAAGAAGCCCCAACCTCCCGACACAACGCCTCCTGACCGTGGCTGGCACCGCGACATCGGTATTGCAGAGGATCTCGGACATAAAGGTTTGCCGCGAGTCGGAATAAAGGTCTGCTACTGCCTGACAGACTTTCTTGAACCTAACTCCGGTATGACGTTGATGGCACGTGGGAGTCATCTGAGCCCCGAACCGTTGGCTATTCGTAAAGGAGAGCCCGATCCACCGACGGTGGTCGATCCGTGTTTACGCGCCGGTGATGCCATCTTTTTTGAAAATCGGATTTACCATACCGCAGCACCCAATCTGAGCAACTCCGTCTCAAAGGTGATAATCTACGGTTACTCCTATCGATGGATGAAGGTCGATATTAATCTGGATCCGCCGGATGAACGGGTAATCGCAAGAGCGGACAACGAGATCGACAAACAGCTTCTCGGTGCGTATCAGAATGTTGACACACCGCCCCAAGCCTTGAGAGATTGGGCAGAACATCACGGTGTCAATCCGGAACGGACGCCCTGGGTCGTCGAAGTGTAAACAAACAGATGCGCTCGCGTTAAATAACCTAAATTTTAACCGGCGTTAAGATTATCGCCAATTCTTATCGAAAATTCCTTTCGAGCTAAGACCAAAGTCGTAGGGAACAACGATCCTTGCCCCCACGTAAATCCTCGACTTACAGCCGCTTAGTCCAGTCGCACGATTTCTTAACATGAACCAACCGTAAAGGCAAGCGTGTTATGAAGTCCAACAATCGTTTTAGACACGATTACGGCTTTAATCACTATTTGACAATACAAAGGTTGATCAGTTATACTGACTACATGAAAGTCAAAACATCAATCACTATATCCGAGGACTTAATTAAAGAAATTGATACATTATTGGGACAATCTGGGAATCGATCGGCGTTTGTGGAGCAGGTTCTGCGCGATTTTTTGGCTGCAAAAGCACAAAGGTTCAATACGGCGAAAGAACTTGAGATTCTAAACCAATTTGCCGATGAATTGAACGAGGAAGCTACTGATACCCTATCCTATCAGGTGGAATGGTGAAACGGGGAGAGTTGTATCGCGTGTTCAAGCCCAGCCCACGGGATCCAAGACGGTCACGTGTGTTTGTTATCGTAAGTCGCCAGGTTCTTATCGATTCTCGTTTCTCTTCTGTCATCTGCGCCCCAATCTACTCAATACATCATGGATTGCCGACTCAAGTATCCGTAGGCATTGACGAAGGTTTCAAGCATGACAGTAGTATTCATTGTGACGAACTAATTAGCATTCTCAAGTCTGACTTGACCAATTTTGTCGGAACGCTCTCGCCTGAAAAAATTCTCGAACTTGATACCGCGCTTGCTGTTGCATTAGATTTATCTCAAGGTTTTTAGCGGCAAAACATCCTGAAATCTGCAATACCCCGCAAACTTTGGGGCGTGGCGTCCGATCAATGACTTAGAAGTTTCTGCCCCGTTTTCTTGGGGCTTTTGACACCGAATAAATTTTATAAAATTCTTGGATCATTATGTTGCATACTGCAAAGAAAGAGCGACTGAGGTCGCTACGACGCAACAATAGGATTCAGTATCAAACCAATTCGCACCGGCATCGGGCTTAAAGGTGGCTTTTGGTAATATATGCTTTGAGATGCGCTAAGGCGCGCCCACTGCCAATCGCTTCCTTCGTCCTCTCGATCGCTTCGTGCGGATCCGAGCAGATGCCCAACAGATAATCGGTTATCGCTGTATTCAGCACCAGCCGGTCATATATCTGCCCTTTCCCACCGGACAGTGCTCTCATCCCCGCTGATGCAAATGCTTCAGGGGTTATCGTTTCTATGCGCGGATTCTTCTCGTAACTGAATTCGAACTCGGATGGGTCGATGTCCAACGAAAAATCTTCACGCCGCCCATCGACACGCCGAAACCCTTGGGAATAATTTATCGCTTGTCGTTCTTCCGTTGAAGGACTGCCCAAACGTAAGGCGTAGTGGCTCGTTCCCTCCTCACCTTTGACCACAAGCCCCGCATGAAAGCCACGTTCCCATATCAACTGAAGCAACGGCGTTTCATACCCTACATGGTAGTACCCAATCACCATATAGTTTGCACCGGCAGCGGTGAACAGCTGCTGCGCTTTCTCTGTCGCTGCCCAAGGGGGACGCTTTTTGATATGGACCCGCAATTCTCGGACATTGTAAGCGCCGGGTGAATATTCGCGCTGACTCACGTAAGCGAATCCGACCGCAGGATCTTCGATCAGACTTGCTGCTTGGTCAAGGGAGAGATCTGTACGAGCCCCGAGTACGTGCAGCACCTTCTCCTCCGTGATTCCACTTTTTGGCGGCATCTCATCAACACCGTGCAGCACCGTTGGTTCACCGAGTGCAGCCCGCACGGCTGCGACAAACAGCGTTGGTCTAAAATAACGGGTCGCACCATCAAACGGCTGACCAAAATGCGTCAGTGACTCGACGGAAACATCGCGAACCCCCTCTGGGCTGAAAGTTGCGTCTAGGTATCCACGCACCTCATCATAGCTTTCGAGATTCATGCGCTGACCGATGAGCGCTGCGCCCTTCAGTGCTCCATTTACCTTTCCATTTAGGATAGCCCCTCCCATTTGGCGCGTCTCATCGTAGCTCAAGTGACCGCCCCTCAAGATCTTTTCAAGTACGTCTACGACAATTGACTCATCAGGATTTGCATCGGTGTACCCCAATTCCGGTTGCATGATGAACCTGATCGCTGGAGGCATCAGTCGCTCCAGATCTGGACGATATTTGTCGAAAGCCGCGATCTCGGCTTCGCTCCACTGTGTCTTTTTTGGGAAGCCTTTCCGAATCGTCATCGCGGCGAAAAACGCTCCCATCTGCGCCTCAGAGACCGCTTGATCTTCGGGTAATTCACCTTTGACCGACCTCAGAATAATCTCAAGAATTACCGATGGTCTGATCGGATCGTCCGGCTTTGCGCCCAAGGGTCGGGTCTGGTGTGGTCCTGTGCAGACTCTCGCCAAGGCTTCCTCGACATCCGCATTGGGTCCTGGATACTGTTTTGTGTACATTTTGGCTTCTCCTCCTTCCACGGGGCAGGTAAAAATCGGCTATACGGTATTATACTGAACACAAAGAGCTGTGTCAAATCTGGAATGTGGCTCACTTCAATTGGGCAGATTCTGTCTCTGAAATCCGTTAATCGGCACCGTAGGGCTATTCAGTTTTAGGCTTATCATTTTGTTTGAAAAGTCGGAGGCGCTCCTAGGGCGAAGTGAGAGACGTGGACTCGATACGCATCACATTATAACACATGTCGCCCCGCTGGGGCTAGATGAATCCCCGATAAATCGGGACTCCGACAAGCCGAGAGCAGGTAGGCAGGATACAAGCACCTACAGAAAAACTAAATGCCCCTAATCTGCACCGGCTTTTGGGTTGACTGACACCGCGTCTCCCTCTACAATATAAACTGTTGGAATTCGTGTTCACTTGTTTATAGTGAATTATCAAAATATGTAAACACTTTCGCTCCCCATGTCCTGTCCCGACTCGTCGGGATGCGGTGCGGGGAGAAAACGCACCTACCGGTTTGATAGCCCGGATTTTCCCATCCCCGGTAGGCGAGGGTTCCTAAGCTCGCTGGTACAGAGTGTCCAAGTAATTCTAAAGTTCACCATAGTAGCCGGTTTATCATGAAAGGTGAGGTGTATTTAGAAATGACGTCGCAACGGATTAGGGACCGCTTGGGTCTGTTGGAAACCTTCATCCGAGAGACGCAGCCTGCGGACGTGTACTGGCTTGAGGAGATGGTCCCTCCGAGCATCGAAGACTATCGAGCGATCAGAAATATTCAGGAGAAGGTTGGTTCGGAGGCGCTGCTGGTGTGTGGCGAAGTGGACCCCGATCCGATCAGTGACGTGTACGTGGATATGATGGAGGACGGTTTGATGGATGGCTACCAACCAGACATCGTCAGGCACGGCTTCTCTCGTTGGAATGAGATTGAGGAACAGTTAGACAGGTATGGCGTCAGGTCGCAGCCGCACTGCTTCCATAACGGCGTATTCGGCACCCGCGCATCGCTGATTTGGGGAGCGGCTTCCGACTCGTTCATCACCATTGAGGATGAGCGCTGTGCACCGAGCGTCTACAAGCCTGACGACTTTACGTTTGAGAACGGTTCGTACACCGTTGCCGAGGCACCGGGCCTGGGATTAGAGGTCGATGAGAGCGTATTCCAGAGCGTATACGCGGTGAATGAGACGAAGATATAGTAGATCTTAGAATTAATGATACACTCCAAACCGAACCGCATTGCCCCAGGTCCGGTAGGTGCGGGGAAAAAACGCACCGCATCCCGACGAGTCGGGACCATACATGGGGAGCGAAAGCGTCTATCTGTTTTTAGGATTCACTATAAGTGCGTAGCTGATGCCAACTAACGAAACCAAACAGGAGAGAATTGGATGAAAATTACAGATATAAAACTATCCGACCCCGTATACACCAACGTCAAGCAGAGTACCGACGCGACGGTGGTGAACCCCGCGATTCGAGCGAGTTCACTCGTGGAGATATCCACTGACGAAGGCGTGACAGGATTCGCCTCGCTTGGCGAACCACAAATCGGACCCGAAGGTGTGTCACTGAACAAGCTGCTCATTGAGCACATGTTCAAACCGCTCGTCGTCGGTGAGGATCCCCTCGATACCGAGCGGATCTGGGACAAGCTGTACTGGGGCAGCGTGCGGTGGGGCAGAAGGGGTGTTACTCTATCGGTAATTGGTGGGATAGATATCGCCCTGTGGGACCTAAAAGGCAAGATTCTCAATCAACCGGTTCACAAACTGCTCGGTGCCCACAGAGACACGGTAGCGGCGTATGGAAGCAGCGTCAGTCTTCTTGCCAGTGAGGAAGAGCTTGTCGACATCTATTCCGGATTTGTCGAGGCTGGATTCAAGATGGTGAAGATGAAGGTCGGAAGGCGAAATCAGAACGAAGATGTGGAGCGGGTTAAGCTGGTGAGGGAGACCATTGGTCCCGATGTAGACTTGGCACTGGACGTCAACTCTGGCTGGAGCCTCAACACGGCAATACGAATGGCGAATAAGCTGGAGAAGTACAACATTTACTGGCTTGAGGAACCGCTGCCTCCGGATGAGCTAGACAACCATGTCAAACTCGCTGCGGAGATAAGCATCCCGATAGCCCTCGGTGAAACTCACGCAACGAAGTGGGAGTTCAGAGAACTGATGGAACAGGGAGCGGTACAGTTCGTCCAAGCAGACATCGTCCGGACCGGTGGGGTAACCGAGTGGGTGAAGATTGCTGCCATCGCCGATTCATACGGTTTGCCTATGTGCCCCCATGCGACCACCGAGATCGCAGCGTCATTGGTGGCGGCTGTGCCAAACGGCTTGTTCGTTGAGTGCTTCAGATTCGAACCGCCTCCCAAGGGTTCGTCGGCTGTCGTAGACCCGATTCTTCCGAGAAATGGTGAGATTTCGCCTCCGAAGAAACCCGGCTTCGGAATCGAATACAACGAAGATGTTCTCAGAGAGCTACGGGCAAGACCGAAACCAGATCCGGAAGAACTTTGGTTTGCCACAAAGCGGGGTTGGCAGTGGCCGCCCTACCTATAGATATATAGGAGCTGTTCATGTTAAGAAAGTCCCGATTCTCGGGATCCCGAGAATCGGGGCGTGCAGCAACCGAATCTTCGTAGGGGTTGGGTCCCCCAACCCTGGTCTCGATTTATCGGACCCTTACGGACTGCGGGCGGGGAGACCCCGCCCCTACGATTTCGATTCGCGTTTTGCACTTTCTTTTTACATGAGCCATAGGAGATAGATATGAACGTTATTTGCATTGTCAACGATTCGCTACGGGCAGATCACTGTGGCTGCTACGACGGTGTGGGAGGTATCCGCGCCGTCCAATACCGCACTGCCGAGGGGGTAAAGAAGACCGCCACCCCTAATCTCGATCGACTTGCGGCAGAAGGCGTGCTCTTTTCGCACTGCTATACCGAGAGCTTGCCCACGATACCGACTCGCACCACATGGTGGACGGGACGTGTCGGCTTCCCGTTCCGTCCGTGGCAGCCTTTTCAGGAATCGGATTATCTGCTCGCTGAAGTCCTTTGGAGCCACGGATATACCAGTGCCTTGGTCACCGATGTATATCATGGGCATAAGCCGGTGTACAATATTGGGCGTGGTTTCGATACGACAGTTTTTGTACGTGGACAGGAATATGACCCGTGGATTGTCGACGACCGCCCCGTTGACACGGAGATCTGGCACCGTCTGCGCGGAGATGACACCGATGGACTCTGGGCACCTCGATTCGAGCAATACATGAAGAACCGTTCCACATGCCAGACCGAGGAGGACTTTTTTGCCCCGCGTGTGACCCATGAAGCGATCCGTTGGCTCGACGCTATGGTGAACCAGAAAGGCAAGAAAGATAAACTCTTCCTCTGGGTGGATTACTTCGATCCACACGAACCGTGGGATCCGCCCGAACCGTTCTGGTCTATGTACAAAGCCGCCGATTACTCCGGACAAGACATCATCGATCCGGTAGCAGGGCCCTGTACGAAAATCGGCAGCCCCTCGACCGGGAAACCACAAGCCCAGAGTGAACACGACTATCTCACACCTGATGAAATCGTCCGTGTCCGCTCGCTCTACGCGGGGGAGGTCACGTTCACCGACAAGTGGGCGGGGGTATTGGTGGATTATGTGCGAGACTTGGGATTGCTCGAAAATACACTGATTGTTTGGCTAAGTGATCACGGCGAACCGTTTGGGGAGCATGGTATTATCCGTAAGGCGAGACCGTGGAACTATGAGGAATTGGTGAGGATTCCGATGGTGTTTCGTCCCCCGGACTCCATAGATCCACCCAACAACGGTGTGATTGACGCACTTGTTCAGCCGACGGATCTGTTTCCCACCATCTTAGACATGCTTGGTGTCGGCACAAACCTGACCTTGTCTCGCACAGGCCCACGTCCAACCGAGCAACTCTTCCCACAAGATATGCAACTTGGGACGGAGACGGTCACCTTGCACGGTCATAGCCTCATGCCGTTGATTCGCAGCGAGACAGACCGTGTTCGCGACTACGCCTACACAGGGCACCACGGTCGCTCGTGGTCGATTCAAGATACGGCGTGGCGGTTGCACGTCCCGCTGGAGGGGGAGGCTCCGGTCGAACTGTACGATAGGACCTCAGATCAGTATGACCAGCATGATGTAGTAGCAGATTATGAGGATGTCGCGGCCGATCTGGAGTTACAATTGCGCCGCTGGGCGGCGCGCCTTTGATTCAATCACCCCTGATTCAGATAGGAGCATACGTTGAAAGTTATAGATCTAAAAACGATGGTCGTTGAAAACGAGCCACCCTATAGCGGTGGCAGATACCTGCTGTTTCTGGAACTTATCACCGACGAAGGCGTATCCGG
This sequence comes from Candidatus Poribacteria bacterium, assembly GCA_965204355.1. Lineage (GTDB taxonomy): Bacteria > Poribacteria > WGA-4E > WGA-4E > PCPOR2b > PCPOR2b. The sequence goes on along the minus strand of OZ241983.1, from coordinate 2,158,515 downwards.
ATTGGGCGAGCGCATCACCGGGAATACCTACTCACGCAATCTGGAGGATCTTAAGTCGCAGATCCATCTTATAGAGGAGATGGGAAGGGAGTTTATCATCGGGGAGGACCCATTCAATATCGAGAGACTCTGGGATCGGATGTACGCTTCCCGCCACGACTTTCGGCACCCAAGCCTCCACGCGACGCCGGTGATCAGTGCGATCGAGATGGCGTTATGGGACATCGTTGGTAAAGCGACGAACCAACCGATCTACAATCTTCTGGGCGGCAAGTATCACGACAAGCTTCGGGCTTATGCATACATGCCCGGTGGTGGATTTCGAGATAATCCCGAACAGGCTGGCGAAGTTGCAGCACAACTACTCGAAGCGGGCAATACCGCGTGCAAACTCGATCCATTCATGCCGGAGTATCCGATACCGAGGGATATTCCATTGTGGGAGATTGAACATGCGGCGAAGATCTTTGAAAGTATCCGAAAGACCGTCGGCAATAAGATAGAGGTCGGACTCGGAACGCATGGACAGCTAACAACCTATAGCGCGCTCCGTGTCGCCGATTATCTCGAACCGTACCACCCCTTCTGGTTCGAGGAGCCGGTTCCGCCCGAAAACGTTGATGAGATGGCACGAGTTGCTGCCCACACGAGCATTCCAATCGCTACCGGGGAACGACTGGTTACAAAGTATGAGTTCTCACAAGTGCTTGAAAAACGGGCCGCCCAGATTATCCAGTTGGATGTCGGACAGTGCGGCGGGATCTTGGAAGCGAAGAAGATCGCAATCATCGCTGAAGCCCACTATGCGGTCATCGCACCCCACATGGCTTGTGGTCCTATAGCGGCTGCCTCCGCGATTCAGGTTGACACCTGTTCTCCCAACTTCCTCATCCAGGAGGCGAACCAAGGACCACTTCACAAGATAATCTTCAAAGAACCGATTGTGTTCGAGAACGGCTATATCATTCCGCCCACTGGGCCGGGATTGGGTATCGAGTTCGACGAAGATGTGTTGAAGGGGCATCTGGTTGAATCGCTCTGAGAATGTTGAAGACAGTTATCAATTGACTTGTGCACCGAGGTGTGATAGCATAGCGCTTTAATTCAGCTGACTGTCGTTTTATGCAGAATAGACTGAAAAAGACCCTAAAACAGAAGGAGTGTTTTAATGCTTGTTGACATTCACACGAACCTCGGTTGGTATCCCGACCACTATTCCGACGAATTTGTCGAATTCGCGCTTGCCGCCAAGAAGGCGAAGATGCGGATTACGCCGGACGTCTACTTCGCCGGTGAGGAGGAAGAGGAGAAGAACGCCTTCGATTCCACGCCTGAAACCTTACTCGAAGCAACAAAGGATTGCGATAAGGTTGTTGTGTTCGGGTTGCAAGCGCCCTTCTGCGGTATCAATATCCCACAGAAGATGGTCGCGGACTTCGTCAACCAGCATTCAGATCGCTTTATCGGCTGGTGTTCGGTGGATCCAAACGATGAGGACTGTGTGGATCAACTTGTCTACTACGTCGAGGAACTTGGGCTTCGCGGACTGAAAGTTGCGCCTATCTACCAGAACTTTGACCCACAAGATCCGAAACATCTGCCGCTTTTCAAAAAAGCGGAAGCGCTGGATATCCCGACGATCTGGCATCAGGGCACCTCGTTTGTTCGTCCTGGACCGTTGAAATATTCCAACCCGATTTTTCTGGAAGATATCGCAGTCGCGTGCCCGGATCTTCGCATGATTATCGCGCACATGGGGCATCCGTGGGAGACCGATTGCGTGGTGCTGATTCGCAAACACCCCAACCTATACGCAGACATCTCCGCACTCCACTATCGTCCATTGCGGCACTATCAGGCGTTCATGGCAGCGCTTGAGTATGGGGTAGAGCATAAGTTGATTTTCGGCTCCGATTTTCCCTCCGCCACGCCAGAGCAGGTAATCGCTGGACAGCATAAGGTGAACGATATCGTCGAGGGAACTAACTTCCCAAAGTTTCCCGAAGAAGCAATTCACGGTATTATCTACGAGAATTGGGGGCAACTCAACGTACTGTGAGACAATGATAGTTCACATCCATCTGTAGCAACCCATTCCTATAAGTTGCACTTCAACTGCGATGTTGTCTCATGAATTGTGAATCTTCAAAACATGTTTGTAGTTATATCAAGGTCTGTGATACAATTTACACTCAAATCCTGACCTAATTGGAGGTTACAATGGTAACACCAATAATCCTTACGGTCATAGGGGTCGCTGTTTCAGTAATAACCCTATTTTTGCTTATGATCAAGTTTGTTAAAGAACCCCTTGATAAGAGAATAGACGGAGTTGATAAGAGAATAGACGGAGTTGATAAGAGAATGGATAGAGTTGAAACAAATCTTTCAACTCAAATAGATGGAGTTGATAAGAAGGTCGACAAACTATATGAGATTCTCCTTACTCATTACATGGATAAGGATAAGGAACAATAGCCGAAAGGTTATCGTGGAAAGCAGAGGGGCCCAGGTGAATGGCTCAACTTGAATGTAGACAATTCATTCGGCTCGATTGATTCCCGACAGAACATAATTTCGTTGTGCACCTTGTCGCATACGCCTACCTATCTACACGCCACGTACCAGTACAACTACGCACCTACGCAAACAGAGACCTCCCATGAGAATTACACAGATTGAACCGATCCCCGTCCGAGTTCCCCTGAAGGCGGGCTTGACAACGAAGACCGCCCACGGCGAACATATCGACTCGCCTTACGTCATCGTTCGCATCCACACCGACACGGACCTAGTCGGTCTGGGCGAAGCAACGGTCGCGCCCCGCTGGAGCGGTGAAACCAGTCGCGGCTGTGTCGCTGCCATTGAAGAACTGATTGCTCCTGCGCTGATCGGTACTGATCCCACCCAGATTAATTCACTGCGGGCTATCATGGACAAAGAGATTAAGCTCAACCCGTTCACAAAGGCAGCCGTAGAGATGGCGCTGTGGGATCTGGCAGGAAAAGCGGCGGGCGTTCCAGTCTACCAACTGCTCGGCGGGCGGGTGCGCGATGAAATTCCGATCAAGATGGTGGTCGGTGCGTTCGATGTGCCCCAAGCGGTCAGTCTGGCGGAACGATTCCTCGATTGGGGGGTACGTTGTCTAAAGGTTAAGGTCGGACTTGATCCAGAAACGGATCTGAAGCGGGTTAAAGCGGTGCGAGAGGTCGCCGGTCCGACGATTCCGATCGGTATTGACGTCAATTGTGGCTGGAGCTTGGACACTGCCCGCCGTATGCTTCCCAAACTTGAACCCTATGATATGCTCTTTGCGGAGCAACCCATTTCTCCCGATGATCCGGCATCGCTTGCACAACTCAGGGAAGCAACGCACATTCCAATCATGGCGGATGAGAGCGTCTTCACACTTGCGGATGCGTGGCTGCTTGCCAATGCGCGCGCTGCTGATATCTTCAGTGTGTATCCCGGCAAGCATGGAGGACTGAGCCCCACCCTCGAAATCATGCACGTCGCAAAAGCTGCTGGCGCGGTTGGAAGTATCGGCAGTAACTTGGAGTTGGGGGTTGGGAGCGCTGCAATGGCGCACGTCGCAGCTGCCTTGCCCACCATCGACAGCGAAACCTATCCCGCAGACCTCATCGGACCACTTTATCACGAGGCAGATCTACTACAGACCTCACTCACACTTGGACCTGAAGTTGCTCGCGTCCCCGAAGGACCTGGGCTGGGGGTGGAGTTGGATGAAGACCAGTTAGCGCACTGGCGGGATAAGACTGGAAGTGAAACGTGATGTCCCGTTCCGAGGATCCCGATAAATCGGGACGTGAAACGTGAAAATAATTTGTTCATCGGGTTATTGGGTCATGAATGAACTAATGAACCAATGAACTAATAAATTCAATCTCCTCACCAACTCGCACTAAAGGTCATAAAAATTACTAGGCGAAAGGAAAGACTGTGAAAATTACCCAAATTGAGCAGATCCCTGTGGAAATCCCCTATATGGAGCGTGTCCGAGATCACCTTCAGAAAGGTTGGAATTTTGGGAACCGTGCAACAGATGACGAATTGAACGCAAACAGAAGCGAGCATGAAAGACTGTGGCGTGAATCGTCGCCGCCTACCGTGGAAACATCGATCTACCGTGTGCATACCAACGAAGGAAACATCGGGATCGGCGAAGGCGCAGGTATCGCCAAAGAGAAGATCCAGACATATCTGGGTAGAAGTCCCTTTGAGTTTATCATGGACGATAGCGCGGGGCCCCTCCAGATCGCTTTTTATGACCTGATGGGTCAGGCGGTTGGGCTGCCAATGGCACGGATGTTTGGCCCTTCTCAGCCAACCGCGCCAATCGCATATTGGTCGCAGTGTTTCCCACCGGAGGCGATGCAGGAGGAGGTAAAAATCGCTGTAGAAGGCGGTTTCTGTGTGCATAAGTTCAAACGCCGTGCCCATACCGACGTAGTGGAACAGGTACAAGCCATCGCAGAGGTCGCACCGGATGATTATGAACTCACGATTGATGCCAACACCACCTTCGGCACTGTAGAACGCACCCTCTCCTTCGGACGGCGTTTGAAAGAATACCCCCAAGTCAAGTGCTTGGAATCACCAATCGTTCAGGACGATGTGGAGGGGTATCTGCGGATCAAGAAAGAACTCGATCTCCCGTTGGCAATCCACTTTGGTTCACCGGCCCCAACGATTTCACTCCCTTCACCTGCCTATGACTATTACGTGGTGGGTGGCTGGCTCGCTGGCATTCTCCGTTGTGCCAACATCGCCTCCGCTGCGAACATGCCGTTCTGGCTCCAGATGGGCTTTACAGGTGTCTCCGCGGTCTTTATGGTACATCTCGCCGCCGCCCTCCCAAATGCGTCATTGAGCCATGTTTCACTTTACATACTGTTGGAGCATTCACTTCTCGCTGAACCGTTGGATATTAGGAATGGACAGGCAAAGGTTCCGGACAGACCGGGATTGGGTGTGGGGCTCGATATGGACGCGGTTGAACGGTATCGGGTTCGTTAATCTAATTTACTTTTATAAAAGGAACAAACAAATGAACTTAACGAAAAAAAGCAAAAGAATTAAATGGAACTACCTTGCGGTTATTGGGCTTATCGTCTCACTAAGTTTTACCATACCCAACGCCAGCGCACAAAAACGCAAATTTCTCAGTGTGGGCACAGCACCACCGGGCGGAGCATTCTTCGTTGTCGGTGGTGCGATTGCACAGGTCGTCAGCAACCATACGGACGACATCAACTGGGAGGTTTCCGCGGAAGCGACCAAAGGCACGCAAGAGAATATCCGGCGCCTCGCCAAGAGTGAGCTAGAATTTGCGCTTGCCAACGCTGCGATCTCTTACTTCGCAGTACGCGGGGAAGGTGCGTGGAAAGGGGAGCAACCCATCCGGACGGTGATGACCCTGGCGCCCAATGTTGCCCTTTTTATCACCTCACAATCCTCCGGGGTAAAGACGCTTTCGGATCTAAGGGGGAAGCGCGTGGTGGTTGGTCCCGCAGGTGCGGGATTTGAGTATTTTCTGCAGCCAATTCTGGGCGCACATGACGTGACTTACGAAGATTTTACGCCACTCCACAACACCCAAGCGGGTGCCGTTGATATGCTCGCTGACGGTTCCGCTGCCGCTGCGTTCTTGGGTGGAGCGGTGCCGACCGCCTCGATTACACGGGCCAGTGCGTCCCAGAACATCTTTTTTATTCCGTTCGCCGACACGGCGAAACAGGAGTTGTTTGAAAATTATCCGTTTTTTAACGCTGTTGTTATCCCGCCGGGGACATATCGGGGGCAAGATGAACCCTTCCACGGCATGAATGTCGGTGCCATGCACCTGATTACCGCAGCGAATTTGGATGCCGAAACGGTCTACCAATTCACCAAGGTTCTCTACGAGCAGCGCGCCGAAGTCGTGAAGATACACCCCGCGGGCAAGGCAATTAACCCGAAAAATATTATAAAGGATACCGGCACTCCGTTTCACGCCGGCGCAATCCGCTATTACAAGGAAATTGGAATCTGGCACGATCCCAGTCCAACACCTCTAAAATAAAGGAAAGAAAGCTGTCCTATATAAACCTAGTGAACTTCTTACGCATTACGTTATTACGCATCACGTTTCACGTTTCACGATTCAGACAAGCACCGCAACAACTAGCAACTTGGATTATATAAGAATTATCACAGGCAGTTGAATTGTACGGAGGTTATGACCTGTGCAATTTGGTATATTCTACGAACACCAGATCCCGCGCCCGTGGAACGATGGCGATGAATTGCAGCTATTTCAAGACGCCCTCGATCAGGTCGAACTCGCAGATCGGCTCGGCTACGATTATGTGTGGGAGGTCGAACATCACTTCCTTGAAGAATACTCCCACTCCTCTGCGCCCGAAGTGTTCCTCGCCGCGTGCAGTCAGCGAACGAAACAGATTCGGCTTGGTCACGGTATTGTGTTGATGCCGCCCGCATACAACCATCCCGCCCGTGTCGCCGAACGGATTGCGACGCTGGATCTCGTTTCAAATGGCCGTGTGGAGTGGGGCACCGGCGAATCTGCATCACACATAGAACTCGGTGGTTTCAGGGTTGAACCTGAACAGAAACGTGAGATGTGGGAGGAGTGCACCCGCGAAGCCGCCAAGATGATGGTGCAGACGCCTTACGCCGGTTTTGAGGGGAAGTATTTTTCGATGCCGCCCCGGAACGTTTTGCCGAAGCCGGTTCAGAAGCCACACCCACCTATTTGGGTTGCCTGTCCCAGCCGGGATACTATGCGATACGCAGCGCGGAACGGTATGGGCGCTTTAACGTTCGCGTTCGTCCATCCAGACGATGCGAAGTTCTGGGTCGAGGAGTATTATGAGATTGCCGAGAAGGAGTGTCAGCCGATTGGTCAGGCGGTGAATCTGAGTGTCGCAATGGTGAGTGGCTTTTCCTGCCATGAAGACGAAGAGACAGCCATCGATCGAGGCTTGGATGGCTTACGATTTTTCACGCACGGGCTCTCACACTATTATGTCGCTGGATCTCATGTCCCCGGTCACACGGACGTTTGGGAGTCGTTTCAAGCAGCTCCAGAACCACCCCGTGAGGCGAGAGGTGGTATTGGCACGCCAGACCAACTCCGCGAGCATCTGCTCAAGTATGAGGAGATGGGTGTTGATCAGGTGGTCTTCATCCAGCAGGCAGGCCGCAATCGGCATGAACATATCTGCGAAGCCCTTGAACTACTCGCATCGCGTGTCATGCCCGAATTTAAAGAACGGGATGAGTTACACCAAAAGCAGAAACTTGAAAGAATTGCCCCCATCATTGAGGCTGCCGAGTCTCGTATCCCGCCGCTCACAGAACTCCACGAAGTGCCCACCGTCACCGCTTACCCCGCACTAAAGAAACACCTTGAAGGCAAACCATCCGAAGAGGCAGAGATGTCGGAAGATGGGAAGGCGTTTCTTCTCGCGATTGAGGGCGGGCAGCGCACAAAAAAGTAGGACGCGCGTTTCGTAAGGCGTTTCAGGTTTTCCGTGGCGTTCAGTCCAGTAATAGACATCACCGTAAAGATGTTGGAACATTCCCAATACCTCCCGATTTTGGATTAGGAATATTCGGAGCCGAACTGATAAATAGCACACAATTCAGAACAGCAAAAAACACGCAAAACATCCCAATTTTTTATAGGCAGGTACAACTTGGGGTATTTCTAATGCTGGCAGTCTGCCCTTGACAAAGTCGAGTTCATCAGGTAATCTGTAGTTAAATATCATCTCGATTTCAGAATTTGAGGTAGATCATGAAACTTGAAGATTACTTTGATTTTCATGCACCAAACGACATCCGACTGAAGGGAACTCGTGTTGGTATTGAACGGATTCTCTACGACTATATTCATCACGGCTGGTCGCCGGAGCAGATTGAAAAAACCTACCGCCACGCCTTAACGCTGGAACAGATCTACGCAACAATCACCTATTACTTGCACAATAAGGAGGAGATTAGTCAGTATCTGACCGAGTGGATCGAACACGGAGACCGGATGCGGGCTGAACAGGCAAAGGATTCGGACCCAACAACGCTCAGATTACGTGAAATTCGCAAAAAATACGGAAGCGTACGCAAATACTTAGAAGCCCAAAAGTGCCATGAACGCACGCAAATACCTTCTCGATGAACATGTGTCTCCTAGCTTAAAGATGGCAATTCACCAATACAAACCTGAAATCATTGTCTGGCGTATCGGTGATCCTGGTACACCACCACGTGGTACGCTTGATCCGGATATTCTACTCTGGTGCGAGACGAATGGGTTCTCGTTGGTAACGGAAAATCGGGGATCGATGCCTATTCACCTTCGAGACCACCTTGCGGCAGGACGACATGTGCCAACCATCTTCATCTTGAATGATGGAATGTCAATAGGGCAAACAGCGGAAGAATTGGCACTAATATCGGTAGCCGTGCAACCAGATGAATATGCCGATATGATCAGATTCCTTCCTATCAGTTCTTGACGGTTGTGGCATATTCACAGTCACTGCCCCCCTTGTACGTTAAGAAATTCGCCACTGTTTCCTTCGCTTCAATTCGCTCATCTCTGAAGACAATGATCAAAGGCGCCCGGCTTCTCGTCAGTGATACGCAATCGCTGCGTAAGTCCTATGAAGTAAATTTTTTGGTACTTGCTCCTACGAATCAATTTTTGGATCTAATATAACAGCGGTCGAATTCGTTGTGAGCCGCTCCAAAGCCTTCAAGTAACGTTGCGGCAGCTTCGCTTTGACCCGGATTGACTCACCTTGATAGTCCGTATCGAACACCTCGCCGTGCTTATACAGATAATCCAACGCCTTCCCATCTTGATAGGAGAGTGCAAGCGAAACATCTACGTCCTGAGTTGAGAAGCGTTCAGCAAGTAGGTCTTTTAGCGATTCTAACCCCGCGTCGCTCTGCGCCGATATTGCAAGGCTATCGGGATATTTGCTCCGGAATAGTTGGATATGTCCTTCGGCCTCCAATAGGTCTATCTTGTTGAATAACATGAGCGTTGGTCGCTCAAGGGCATCCAACTCCTTAAGCACTTCATTAACGGCATCAATCTGGCTCTCCGCTTCGGGATGGGTTACATCAACAATATGGAGCAGTAGATCTGCTTCTGCAACCTCCTCTAGTGTTGCTTTAAATGAAGCGACCAGATGGTGCGGCAGTTTTTTGAGAAAACCGACTGTATCACTTAATAGCACGTGTTTATTATCCGGCAGATCGAGCAGGCGGGTTGTCGGATCTAACGTGGCAAATAGTTTGTCCTCAGCCAATCGCTTCTCACTCGTCAAAGCGTTAAAGAGTGTCGATTTTCCTGCGTTAGTGTAACCGACAAGCGAGACGTTAATCATCTCCTGACGTTGCTTTCGCTGGACGCGGCGATGCTTTTCAACCTTCTGGAGTGCTTTTTTGACACGCGAAATTTGTGTACGAACCAACCGTCGGTCAATCTGAAGCTGGGTTTCACCGGGTCCACGGACCGCTCCGCCAGCGCGTCCAGCGGCCACCCCCGCTGTGCCGCCTGCACCTGTACCAAGCCGAGAGAGGTGCGTCCACATTCGCGTCAAACGCGGTAACGCATATTGCAGCTGGGCAAGGTCAACCTGTAGTTTGGCGGACCTAGTCTGTGCGCGTTGCGCGAAGATCTGTAGAATCAGGCTTGTTCGATCAACAACAATAGCATCAAGGGCTTTTTCCAAGTTACGAGTTTGTGCCGGTGTGAGGTCGTTATCAAAAATTACCGCCTCCACTTTGAGTTCACCGACTATCGCCTCCAGCTCTTCCAGCTTTCCACGTCCGATAAAATAGGCGGGATCGGGTGTTTCCTTCGGCTGTATGATCTCGGCAAGCACCTCCATCCCTGCTGTTTCTGCAAGCCGTCTCAGTTCTTCCAGTGAACTTTCTGCATCGCTCTGCAATTCATCTTTCAACTTAACTCCAACAAGGAACGCCTGCGTTGGGCTGGTCGTCATGGTATCATGTGTTTCGTGCATATCGTTTCCTTTCGGCAATCAAACTTAATCCGTTAAATCCAGATGCCGGGGCTTTCTTCAATTCGTTTCATCAATCCCTTAAAAGGTCACAAATAGTCAATCGACTCCCACGATTAAAATTGTGCAAAGGGCAAAAATACACAATCAGGTCCTTCGCGAAGTAAAATTTCGCTTTATCAGGAAGGTGGATAGGAGGAGCATCCCAAAATTAGCAGAGGTGTAGGACAAGGCGACACTGGATGAACTCTGGCTTTGGGAGAAGATAATATGCCCACAGGTGCACAAGATCGAGCATCGTTCCACTCATCCTGTCTCGCTACGATTTCATTCTGTAAATTGAGCAGACTGGTTCAGAAAAGTCTGAAGCAGTGCTTCCGGTGCCAACTCGGAGGTGTCGATCTGCAATTTGTTTGGAATCAAAGAGGCGTCGAATTCTTCTTGGAAACGATCGAGAAGCATCGGAATATCTTCTTTCTTGATGAGGGAATACTCGTGAGGATCCGTCTCCATGCGCCCTTGAATCACTTCAGGTCTGGCTGTCAAATGCACTAAGATTGCGTTTTTCGGCATCTCTTCCTCATACTCACGTATCTCACTCGCCACACCACCGGGATAGTAGTAAAGGGGACCATAAATTGCTTCCTCAATGTGGAAACCGCCCAACAAGATATGATCAAGCCGGTGCAATAGCCGGATATGGTAAACGAGTTGCATCCGCTGGAATCGCTCTTTGAGTGCAGGAGAGAGGTTGACCATTGTCTCTCTATCTTCAGGGGCTAGATGTTGACGGTCCGGAATGGTAAAATGATCATCAAGGTGATGGTTGATACCTCGCTCATGTCCCCAGTCCATAAGGCCCTCAATTAAAGTTGTAACACCTGTGTATTCACAGCCAACTACAATACCACGCATGTTTGCCTCCGATGCCCCAAAGGGCTTATTCATTCACAAATAAGTCGCTATAGACCTTTTCCCGCGTTTCCAGAGTGTAATGCGTAACGAGTAAAACGTAAGGCATTATTTACACGATTACCGACCTTTCATAGGCACGTTTTTTTACACATTACGTATTACGTATTATTTTTTAGAAAGTCCCGAGAACACAGAGAAGGCAGTAGCAACTGATCACCTATTTATTTTAGTTTGTTCATACGATCTTCTATCTCAGGTATAAGTTCCTGTAGGTCGGGGTTGGTACGCGCGAGATGGAGCGCCCGCTTGTACTGAGTCATAGCATCCCCATCATCCCCTCGTTTAGCGTAGATGATTCCTAAATTGTAATACGCCTTCGCATCACCTGGGTTGACTCTCGCTGCCCTCTTGAACGCTGCGAGAGCTTTGTCGAGTTTGGCCTGTGCTTTGTAGGCATTCCCCAGGTTGTTATGCAGATTTGCTAGGTCCGGGCTAATGCGGACCGCTGCCTCAAAGTGGGTTATGGCTTCATCGAACCGACCCTGATCATAAAGAGAGATTCCCAAATTATGATGCGATAAAGCGTCGTGTGGACTTATTGCAATAGCCTTTTTGTATGCAGCGATGGCTGGGTCGAGTTTGTTTTGCGCTTTGTAAGAATTTCCGAGATAGTAGTAAGTATATGCACTGTCCGGATTGAGTTGAATCGCATCCTCGAACGCGACAATAGCATCCTCAAAGTTGCCCTGTTCCATGTAGGAGCGACCCAGATTATGATGTGCTTGTACATTATCCGGGGCAATGCTGACCACCTCTTTGAGTTCCGTTATCGCAGCCGCATTGTTATCCTGTATACGATAAACAAGGCCTAGACTGTTACGTGCCTCTACAAAATCAGGACGGATACGGATCGCATTTTTGTAAGCGAGCGCCGCTTCATCAATTTGCCCCTGGCGATAATAAGCGTTTCCCAAGTTGTAATGTGCCTCTGCAAAGTCGGAATCAATCTCAATCGCCTTTTTGTACGCTAGAATTGCTGCATTAAATTTGCCTTCTTCCTGATAGGCATTTCCCCGATTATAGTGTGCTGCCACCTCTTCATCATCGCAGGAAATGAGAAAAACAGTTGCTCCAATCAGGAAAATAGCAAGGGCGTATTTCATTCTCAATTCTCCTCATATCCCAAAGTTCTTAACAAGTTTGTGACTGTCTATAAATTCTATGATACACTAACCGAACACATCTCCTCGGTCAATCCGATTTTCGTCTTGATTTTTCTTTGATTTTGCGATAGAGTGTAGCACTATTAGGGCGCAATGTCAACAGAGAAAGATTCCTGCTTTGGTCAGATGGCAAAAGCGAAAGGAAGCGAGAAATCTTTACCAAACCCCAAGTTTAGATAAGATGAACACTACGACAAACTCCCTTGATCCAATTACATCGGAACTCATCAAAAATGCACTGGACGCGCTGGTAGATGAGATGGCACTGACATTGGTACGCACGGCATATTCATCCAATCTGAAAAACGCGATGGACCTGTCTGCGGCGGTATGTGACGCAGAGGGACAACTCATCGCACAAGGCTTGACGTTGCCGCTGCACCTCGGTTCTGTGCCCGAATTTATGCGGGCGGTCATCGCTAAATTCGGTGGGAAGATGTGTGATGGTAACATCTACATTACCAACGATCCGTACGAAGGCGGCTCCCACCTGCCTGACATGTACCTGTGCAAGCCTATTTTTCTCGACGATTCAGCTCCTATCGCCTTCGTCGTTTGTATCGCACATCACACCGACATCGGTGGCAAAACGCCGGGCGGAAACGGCTGTGATGCAACAGAACTTTACCAGGAAGGCTTGTGTATCCCGCTGCTTAAGCTTTACGACGAGGGCGAGGCGAATCAAACGGTCTTTGACTTCATCGCTCGCAACGTACGCATTCCACGTCAGGTTCTTGGCGATTTACGGGCGGAATTGGCGTGTCTGCATGTCGGTCAAGAGGGTGTACGTGGATTATTTGAGAAATATGGCGCATCGCAACTCTCAGCCTATTTCGCAGAGTTGCTCAACTATGCCGAGCGAACCGCAAGAGCAGAGATTGATGGACTGCCTGATGGCACGTATTCGTTCACCGACTACCTCGACGACGACGGTATTGATCCTGACCCAATTCCGATTGCGGTCACCATTACCATTAATGGCGACCACATGACAGTTGACTTCACAGGCTCAGCACCACAGGTCCGAGGCGGTATCAACTGTCCGCTCTCATTCACACAATCAACAGCCTATGCCTGTGTGCGCTGCTTGATGGGAGCGGATGTTCCGAACAATGGTGGCTACTTCCGTCCAATTACAGTAATAGCACCGGAGGGCACAATTGTTAATCCACTAGCGCCGGGGCCAGTTGCTGCACGCGGCTTGACCGGTTTTCGCATCGCCAACGTGGTCTTTGGGGCCCTCGCCCAAGCGGCGCCCGACCGGGTGCCCGCCTGTGAAATCGGAGGCGATACCGGTGTCAGTATCGGCGGTTACGAGCGCGTTGTACAGGATGGAAAAACGGAACTGCACGGGTTCGTATTCCTTGAATTCCTCTACGGCTCATGGGGAGGGCGTTTTAATCAAGATGGGATTGACGGTGTAGCGAGCAGCGTGGTCAACTTTTCCAACAATCCCGCCGAAGTGTTAGAAGCTGAACTACCACTTCGTATTGAGAGCTACAGCTATCTTCCCGACACCGGCGGCGCGGGAATCTACCGCGGGGGACTGAGTTTGGTGAGAGATTTTCGTCTGCTAGCCGAAGAAGCAACACTCCAAATTCGCGCAGACCGCACAAAATATCAGCCCTACGGTCTGCAAGGCGGCGGCGCAGGAGCCCCGTCACAAAACATTTTGAATCCTGACGGTGCCGCTAGCGAACTACCCCCCAAACCGACGCTGACCATCCAACGCGGTGATGTCTTTCGTCACATCGCCGCGGGTGCAGGCGGGTGGGGAAATCCTTTTGCACGGAATCCACAAGCGGTTTTGAGAGATGTTCTCGAAGAGAAAGTTACGCTCGCGCACGCGCATGATGCCTACGGTGTAGTTATCAATCCGCAGACCTACGAGGTAGATGAAGCTGCTACACGGCAATTGCGAGCAGCGGAGTAGTTCAACAACCATAAGATTATTCCATGAAAGGAGTATGTAATGGCAAAGCAATACCGTGCATGTTTAGTTGGGTGCGGTCGAATGGGTGCCACAATTGACGATGAAATGGCGGGACGTCCGGAGAGTTTTCTATGGATTCCCTACTCCCACGCAGCGGCAGCTGTGGCGTGCGATAGAACGGATCTGGTGGCGGTGTCAGATGTGATCCCCGAAAAGGCGGAAACCGCGCGCCAACGTTACAACGCCCAAAACGCCTACACCGACTACCGTGAAATGATTGAAAAAGAGCAGCCGGACATCGTTTGTGTCGCTACCCGTCCGCCGCAACGGGCGGAAGTTGCAATCTTCGCCGCTGAACACGGCGTGAAAGGTATCTACGCTGAAAAACCGCTGTGCTGCTCAATGCAGGAAGCGGATGCGATGGTCGACGCCGTGGAGCGGAATGGCACCAAATTCAACTACGGGACGCAACGACGCTTTATGCCATTTTATCGCAAGATGCGTGAGTTAATCGATGCGGGCGAAATCGGCGACGTTCAGTGTGTCATCGCCCAATACGGTGCCACCTCTGCACTGTGGGGGCTGACTCATGCCGCCGATATGCTGCTCTATCTCGCAGGTGATGTGGAGATTGATTTCGTTCAAGGCTCCATTATTTGCGATCCCGAAGACTGGGACGGAAACCGTCTTAATACCGATCCCGCCATCGCAGGCGGCTATGTCCGTTTCTCCAACGGAGTCCACGGCTACAATACAGCAGGCACCGGTCCTGAGTTTGAGGTGTGCGGCACAAAAGGAAAAATGCGCACCATTAATAACGGGATGGTCTGTCAGTTTCGTAAGGCGTCGGAATCCTCCCGTATCTTAGAAGAGATGCCCTTTCCAGAAGTACCCCGTGAGAGTGGCACGGAGATGGGAATTAAGAACCTCGCGGAAGCGTTAGACACCGGTGAGGAGACGCAAGGACCGATTCAACTCGCACGTCGTAGCCAAGAAATGTTGATGGGGATGATTGAATCTGACCGTCTGGGCGGTATGCGTGTGTCGCTACCGATGGTCAATCGAGGACTCTATGTCGGCAGACCGGATTGGTAGGAGGGAGCCACCATGAGCTTGGATCAAGCGTTGCAACATCTGAAAATGGATGGATGGTATGTCATGGAAGGCGTTATCCCAGAAAATGAGGTTGATGCCGTGCGCGAGAGCGTTGAACAATCGACGCTTGCACATCGCAATCCCAACGCTCCTGACGCTATCGGTCATGTACCGGGATTTGTGCGCTACGATCAATCAATAGCCCCGTACTTGGCTGACCGGCGCATGCTTGCACTTGTCGAAGCGCTGTTAGGACCCCATGTGCGGGTATCCTTCACGACCGGCACGATTAACTATCCGGGAAATGAGCGCGGCGGATGGCACGGAGATTGGCCCTTTAATCAGAACAATGCAGGACACATCCCTGCCCCGTACCCTGACGCAACGGTGCACATCACAACCCTGTGGATGCTCTCACCATTCACTTGCGAGAATGGGGGCACCCTCATCGTCCCCGGCAGCCATCGATCAAACAACAATCCGACCGGAAACAACGGCGTAGATCCGAATGCCCCTTATCCGACCGAAATGCAGGCAACAGGACCAGCGGGCAGTGTGCTTGTGATGGACAGTCGGATGTGGCATGCCACCGCTCCGAATCACACGGATCAGCCGCGGACTTCGGTGGTGGTGCGCTACGCGCCGTGGTGGCTCAATTTGGATGTGCTGATGGACGGTTCAGATGAGCGTACCCGCATTGTAGACGAGGCTGGCGGACAGGAGAACAATGTGCCGCCCATCCCGCCAGATGTTTACAACGCTTTCCCCAGCAACGTAAAACCGCTGTTTCGGCATTGGGTGAGAGAGGACATGTCGTAACCCTGCTTTGCAGACAATCTAGGATGTAGGATAAAACTACAGCGACTTATTCAAATGCAGTAGATAGATAAAATTAGAGGATTACTAGGAGGATTTCTATCACGGCTGAAACTTAAAGATTAACAGTAAGCATTTTGATGGTGACAAAAGCTCGATTTTCTGCTATAACATGGTTCTATCAACCTATTCACAAAGTGTTTTGAAAAACAAGACTCAAGTGTGGCTGTATCCCAAAAATGAACCTTGGGGTTTTAGCCCTTAAGCATTTTTTCGATAACTTTTTGAGGAGGTGGCTATGCCACAATTTCATCGTAAAAGTCGCGTCGTTGTCTGGGAGGGTCATGTCGCTACGCCCGGTGGAGAGCGATTGCAGAATGGCGATATCCTCATTACCGCGCGTTATCCAGATCCTCACGCAAAACAGCCACGAACCATCTCAGGGATGAAGCGTTCCCGTGACGATGGAAAAACGTGGGAAGGTCCTATCCATCAGTTTATCCCGTCGCGCCCTGACCATCCAACGTCATTTCTCGCTTATCATGGCATGGTAGAGCTTAACGATGGAACGATACTGTTACCCATTTCTGGAATAGGAGGTCCCCATCAGGGCGTATACCTGTGCCGATCTACAGACACAGGCGAATCTTGGTCAGAACCTGAGCTTGTCGGCGCAGAGATTGCTGACTTGGATTGGTCCGACGTGCATACCTACGGCAAGATCCGCGAGTTGTCCGACGGTACACTGCTCATGCCGGTGTGGGGACGCCTTCGAGGTGAACGGGTGGCAGCGAGCGCCCAGCTACGTTCAATTGATGGTGGTCGGACTTGGGATGAAGCGGTCGTCCTCTGCCGTGGTGTCATCGCTCAAAACGAGGTAATCGAACTGCCCGATGGCAGACTGATGGCAATTGTTGCAAGTGACGACTCCCCCGCGGGGCACGGCATGATGCCCCTCTATTGGACCTTCTCAGAAGACAAAGGACGCACATGGTCTGATTTGGAACTGACCATGTATCCCATCTATGGACACTCACCAACACTATTTCTCACCCGTAAAGGCACACTGCTTTGCTCATACCGTTGGGTTGGCGATTTAGATCAAGGCTGGTGTGGCGTCGGATTCAGTGACTATTCTCACGAAGGCGACTGGAATGGTACATGGCGGAATTCACCGACACTGGTATGGTCAACCCGCTCTGTCCACGAACCAGTAACCCTCGGTCGCACAATCGGCGGCTATTCCAGCATTATCCCACTAAATGATGACCGGTTTATGATATTCTACTTCATGTCTTGGGGAGGCAACCAAGACTCCGAAACACGCGACATTGAAGGCGTAGTATATGCGGAGGAGTGATTCCTGACTTCAGCACACAATCAGTAGTCAGGGGATCAACCGAGGAGGTAAACGCCGCAATGCACACAGTTCCGTACGATGCCATTATTGTTGGTGGCGGGCACAATGGGTTGGTTGCTGCAGCCTATCTCGCACGCGCTGGATTAGAAGTGCTGGTCTTGGAACGACGGCACGTGGTGGGCGGTGCCTGCACGACGGAAGAGATCTTTCCCGGCTATCACATCTCTACCTGTTCATTCATTGTTCACATCTTACAGGATAAGATCGTGCGCGATTTGGACCTGTATAAGCACGGCTACCGCGTACAGGCACCCGATCCAGAACGATTTTTCCCATTACCTGATGGTCGTTATCTACTGCATTGGGCGGATACTGATCGCACCTGTCGGGAGATAGAGAAATTCTCCGAGCGAGATGCCGCTGGCTATCGCAAATGGATCGACTTTTGGAAACGGGCGAGTGGTCTATTCAATGAATACTTCCTGACTGAACCACCAACAGTCGCCGAGTTGTGCGAGCGCGTAAGCAGTACCGGGGACGAAGCGTTACTTGACCGTCTGCTCAACGGGACCCTCACCGAATTGCTCGACGAAATGTTTGAAATAGACGAAGTAAAAGCTTCAGTTATGCACACGCTGGACATGAAGGACATGGACGAGCCGGGTGTGCTGTTCGGTTACGCTTCAATTAAACCGAACCTACTGGTTGACCCACACAATATCGGCTTGGTGACAGGCGGGATGGGAACACTCACCACGGCGATGGCACGAGCCGCGCAGAGTTTCGGTGCAAAGATCCGTTTGGGGGCAGAAGTCAAGCGAATTCTAATCGAGAACGGTCAAGCACAGGGTGTGGAGTTGACCGATGGACAGGTGTTACGTAGCAAGTTAGTCCTGTCCAACGCAGACCCTAAGCGTACGTTCCTAGGGCTAGTCGGTGCTGAACATATAGAAGCCAGTGTTGTCCAAGCAATCACCCAGTTAGACACTGATTTTGGGACGTTGAAATTTCATGCAGTAGTCAATGAACTACCTGACTTCAGTCGCCACCTTGGTCCCGATTACGACCCGCGCTATGTTGCTTCAATACGCATCTGTCCATCTACCGACTACTATCGAAAATCGGCACAGGATGCGATGGAAGGGCGTCCCACACGCTACCCAATTATCGATGTTCAGATCCCAACTGTTTATGATCAAACCATCGCCCCAGAAGGCTCCCACATTGTTTCGATGTGGGTGCGATATGAGCCGGTTAAACCGAGAGTGGGGACATGGGATCAACTGCGTGAGCAAGAAGGCGACCGGCTAATTGACACCCTGACCGAATACGCACCAAATTTCCGTAAATCTATCATTGATTGGCTAGTATATACGCCGATGGATCTGGAGCGTCGGGTATACCTGACTGACGGCAATATTCATCACACGAGTCATGTCCCTAGACAATTACTAGGGGACCGGTTGTTCACACATGGTGGCTATCGCACACCGATTGAGGAAATGTATATGTGCGGTGCTGGAACGCATCCGGGTGGCGAAGTAAGTGGCGCCCCCGGGCACAACGCCGCACATGCAGTACTCACTGACCACAAAAAAAGTGGACAGTGAGAAAGGTCAAAATCCACAAAAAGATTGCTGTTATGTCAATTTCACTTCGGCAATTTGCCATTTGAATTGTCCCAATCAATCCTGATTGTGCTTCGTTCAGCCTAAGGTGGTTCGCAAAACTCTGAAGGCTTAGATCCTCGCTCAACCCCTCATTCGGATATTCTTACAGACTGATCGCAATTCTCTGACCTCCCCAAAGTAAAAAGAAAAACCAAAGGAAAACAATCATGAAAAAACTACCGATCTTGTTTGTTGTAATGTTGGTGATGTGTCAAGCAACCATAATCCCCTCCGAAGAAGTCAAACTGAGCGCTGGTGACGCGGCGCTGGATGACAATTTCAGCACTTCTGTCTCCATCAGCGGGAACTACGCTATTGTCGGGGCTCCGGGTAACGATGACGATGGAGACCGATCTGGTTCAGCCTATATTTTCGTGCTCGATGGAGGGGTTTGGGCTCAGCAGGCGAAACTCACTGCCAAAGATGGGGCGGCAGGAGACTTCTTCGGTCGTTCCGTATCCATCGACGGCGACTGGGCAATCGTCAGTTCCCACCATGATGATATATGGTCAGGTTCAGCCTATATCTACCAGCGCGACGGAAAAAATTGGAAAGAACATGGTAAACTTGATCCCGACGATGGAGAAGCAAATGACAGTTTCGGTTTTTCTGTCGACATCAGCGGGGACACCGCCATCACCGGAGTACCCCAAGACAACGATAAAGGACCTGATTCCGGCTCGGTGTTTGTCTACGTACGCGTTAAGGACAAATGGGTAGAGGAACAAAAATTTACACCCCGTGACGCGGAAGGAGGGGATATTTTTGGTTCTGCTGTCTCCATCGACGGTGACTACGCTATCATCGGGGCTCTTTGGGACGATGATAAAGGAAATCGGTCCGGTTCGGCGTATATCTACAAGCGCGTCAGGAATGTTTGGCAACAAGAGGCAAAACTTACAGCCAGCGACGGGGCGAGGAACGCCGAGTTTGGCTTTTCTGTTCACATCAGTGGAAGGTACGCTATCGTCGGGGCGTATGGGCACAATAGCGGTACTGGTGCGGCGTATGTCTTTGTGCGTAACGGAGAAAAGTGGAAAGAAGAGGCGAAACTTACAGCCAGTGACGGACAACCAAAAGACGACTTCGGAATTTCTGTCTCCATCAATGGAACCACCGGAAACATTGCTGCCCTCGTGGGATCGTACCGGCACGATGATAAAGGAAATAACTCCGGCGCGGTCTATTCTTTTTTACGTAAGGGTAACGCTTGGGTTGAACGGGCGAAGCTGACTGGTAGCGACGTAGAGGTAGGGGAGAGATTCGGCGTTTCCGTCTCCCTCAGTCCCAATCATGCCATCACTGGTTCTAGCCTGAAAAATGGCGGCACAGGTGTAGCGTATATCTATAGTGTTGTCGATTTTGCGCTTTCAGTTGAACCCTCCGGGCAGCAGATTGTCTTGTGGGGACAGATACGCAAAAATGCCCTATACCAAAATTTCCCGAATCCGTTCAATCCCGAGACATGGATCCCGTATCAGTTGGCAGAAGATGCCTTCGTTACTTTGACCATTTCTGATTTGACAGGTTACGTTGTCCGAACGTTCAACATCGGGCCTCAGCCCGCTGCTATGTATACGTCAAAAGAGCGAGCGATTTACTGGGATGGTCGTAACGATACAGGCGAACCTGTTTCTAGCGGCATCTATTTTTATCATCTAGAAGCAGGCGACTTTGCCACAACGAAGAAGATGATAATCATCAAATAGTCTGTGCACTTGACACTATTTTGAGATGTAGATGCAACTCTTTTGTGGGGCAGATTTTTATTCTGCCCTGCAAACATAGGGCACCTTTTTCCGTGAATCTATGAGCTCAAAACGTTCACCGCTCGCTTCTTTGCCATCAATCATTTCCACGCGCGCTGTATGGCTAGCTCTAATTTTAATCCCCATCAATGCCTATTGGCTGGTGATTTCTCGACAGCCCTACCAGTATCAATCCGTTCCCACAATTATATCGCCTTTCTTTAATGTCATTTTCATTATCGGCGTGTTGCTGTTTCTTAACTTTCCCTTGAGGCGATTCGCACCCCAGCTTGCTCTGAACCAAGGGGAATTGATAACGGTCTATATTCTGTTAAGCTTGACCTCTGCGATTCAATCGTTCCAAATGATGCAAACGCTCACAACTATCATGGAGGTCCCCTTCCGGCACGCGACACCCGAAAATGAGTGGAGAGAGCTGTTTTGGCGACATATTCCGTCGTGGCTTTCGGTCAGCGATAGAAATATACTAGATACGTATTATAAGGGGGATTCAACCCTTTACATTGACAAGCATATTAACAGTTGGCTGATGCCCTGTCTGTGGTGGTCGGCTTTCGTCGTGGTACTAGTTTTTGTAATGATTTGTATCAATGTGATTGTCAGAAGGGCATGGGTTGAAAATGAGAAGCTATCCTATCCGATTATTCAACTCCCCCTAGAGATGACAGATTCGACGTTCGCAATCTTCAGGAATAAGGGATTGTGGCTTGGGGTTGGCATTTCAGGCGGGGTTGCGCTGATTAACGGTTTAGGGTGGATTTTTCCGACCATTCCGTCCATTAAGTGGAGTCCTTACTATCACAACTTGGGCACATATTTCACAGCCAAACCGTGGAATGCCATAGGGTGGATACCAACTGGAATTATCCTGCCGATGGTCGGTTTATCTTTCTTTATGCCGTTAGAGATGTCCTTTTCTTGCTGGGTTTTCTATTGGTTCTGGAAGATTCAGAAAGTGGTTGCCGTGGCAATGGGACTTCAGTTCGTTGCAGGTTCCTATGCCGTTGTTCAGATTCAGCAATCATTTGGTGCGCTTCTCGGCATTGTGTTGGTCGCATTGTGGTCGAACCGGAGGCATCTCGTCGCTGTTGTTAAGCGTATGCTGGGTGACAATAGGTTGGACGATTCTCAGGAACCGATGCGCTATAGCACCGCGCTCCTCGGCACCATCGGAGGCATCGGCTTCCTAACACTTTTTCTCTGGCGGGCCGGGCTCGCCGTTTGGATCGGTATCACCTTTTTTATATTATATTACCTTGTATCGCTTGGCGTGACGCGAATTCGAGCCGAATTCGGTGCTCCGTTTCACGATTTTGTTTTTACGGGGCCCGATCAAATATTGCCCGATGTTTTAGGATCTCGTCGTTTCGGTGCTCGGAACTTAACAGTGCTGACAATGCTCAATTTTTTTAACTTTACCTACCGCGCTCACCCGATGCCCCATCAAATCGAAGGATTCGCTTTAGCCAATCGAACAAGGAGAGGCACTAGCGGGTTGGTTATCGCTATGACCCTCGCCTTGATTGTAGGAACCCTCAGTTTCTTCTGGGTCTATTTGCATATCGCTTTCGATTCCGGTGGCAGCTCCCTTGAACGATTTGCAAATGCCGGGTATGTCCGCTTACAGAACTGGATGCTGAATCCATCTGAATTTGACTATACGGGGGCAGGGGCTATAGGGATTGGCTTTGTGTTTGTCCTCTTCTTCACTATGATGCGAAGGTTATTTTTATGGTTTCCGTTTCACCCGGTGGGGTATGCCATTTCAAATAGTCATGACATTAATGTCTTCTGGTTCTCCGTCCTTATCGGTTTTCTCGCTAAGTGGATTGTCCTCAAATATGGCGGGCTTAGGCTCCACCGACAGGCACGTCCGTTCTTTCTCGGATTGATTTTGGGTGGGTATATGGTTGGGGGGTTCTGGACAATTGTCGGCGACATTATCCATATGCGAATCTTCTTTGGCGGCTCAAGGTAGATGCTAGGGCATACCTTCACAATATGCAGTATTCCGTTTCAAGCGGAGACAACAAAAACTGATACAATATAGTAGATCTGGTTGTATCATTCAATATCACTGGAGGAAAAAATTATGAAAGCTGCTGTTTTGTATGGACTGAACCAACCGGTCGTCGTCGAAGATATTGAGATGGAAGCCCCCAAAGCGGGCGAAATTGTCGTCAAGATTGCAGCGACTGGCGTTTGTCATAGCTGCCACCACGCAATCACCGGCCTATTGGGCGTCCCGTTCCCCATAGTGTTAGGGGATGAAGGTGCAGGGGTGGTTGAGGAGGTCGGTCCAGGCGTTACCTTAGTGAAACCGGGTGATCGCGTGATTCTCTCGTGGGTGCCATCGTGCGGTCACTGTAGCTATTGTACGCAGGGATATGGCAATCTATGCATGAAGTCGAGACAGGGCGGACGTGGAAACCTGCTTGACGGCACAACGCGTTATAAAAAGAATGGGGTGCCTATCCACCATTTTGGGATGGTGGCTTCCTTTGCGGAATACAGCGTGATCCCGCAGGAATGCGCTATTCCGATAGATGATGACATTCCGCTGGATACGGCTGCCCTCATCGGTTGTAGCGTCACAACGGGGGTTTGTGCGGCAACCAATACCGCTCAAGTCCGTCCGGGGAGCAGTGTTGTGCTTTTTGGTGCCGGCGGCATCGGCTTGAACGTTGTTCAGGGGGCATCCATCGCCGGTGCTGAGCGAATTATTGTGGTCGATCTGGTGGATTCAAAGCTGGAAATGGCACGTCAGTTTGGTGCCACGCATACAATCAACGCTAGTGAAGTTGATCCGATTCCAGAGATTCAAGCCTTGACAGATGGGTTGGGCGCAGATTATGCGTTTGAGGCAATCGGCACCCGCACCACCTATGAACAAACAGTACAGGCAATACGCAATCGAGGAAAAGCGATCTGGGTTGGCGCTCCGCCTCTCGAACCGCTGTCCCTCGACGCAGCGATTGTGTTCTGGGGAGAAAAAACGATAATGGGTAGTAACTACGGTTCGGCGCGTCCCCGCTATGACATGCCACGTCTCCTTGCGCTGTACCGCGCCGGTATTCTCAAGTTGGATGAACTGATTACCCGAACCTATCAATTAGAGGAGGTGAATGAAGCGTTTAATGACATGCTGAACGGGGAAGTTGCACGCGGACTCATCCGCTTCTGATTCGGGGTATCACCTCTCTTTTTGTGTAATAGCAAATTCAGGCGAGGAGGCTTGGGATTGGAGTATGCCAGAATCTTTATCACTTCCGCCACGCTTTGATTTGCCCCCAAGCTGTGGTCAGCTGCCCGGTCGGAGAAACGTTCAAAAGTGGACCAACCCCCAACTTCATGTTCTCTTTTATCTCATTCACGGGCAGCGCACGATTCCAGATGCGTACCTCATCAATAATGCCTTGGAAATTCCTGAAGCCGGCGAAAGTCCCGCCGATTCGGAGGTCGTTCTCTTTGTCTTCCACTGGGAACGTCAGATCTGCCGCCTTATCCTCATTTACCAACTTCCCATTGAGGTAAACACGGTGCTCGCCCTTCTTCCAGGTGCCAGCGGCATGATACCAGATATTGAAATCTACACCAGCTTCCTTTTTCTCTTTATTGATTTCCCGTGATCCTTCCTCCACACTGAGTTGGAGGTTAAATTTGGAATACTTTTGAAACCGGAGTGTATAACCACCTCGTCCATGCGTGACGACCCAGTCGTTAGTCACTGATTCTTTGGCAATGAGTCGAGGAAGATTTGCGTTGCCTTCTCCTTTCATCATAAACCAACACTCCAGTGTACCGTCTGATCCTTCCATCTGGAGTTCCTTAGAATCTTTCGTTTCGATAATCACAACATCATCTTCTCCATCAAACTCTAGTGCCTTGCCAAACTTGCCCGGCACCCATTGTGGGGCATCTAACTTACCATGGTGACCAAATCTAGACCTATCGAAGGCTGTATCCCCTTCCCCTTCATTAAATGGAAGGTACAGAATTAAGGATTCATCATCTGCATATTTCTGGGCAGGAGTTAAAGACGGAAGCATCAAAAGACTAGCTATTGCCAAAACAAGAAACAGTGTCTTCATACCCTTATTCTCCTATTGATTCTTTGCCAGTAATTTCTAACCTTTACCTTCTACGGATACTTCACGAATTTAGTTTGGAGGATCATCGCAGCATCTTGATTACATCAAGGACAGGCACTGCTGCTCGCTGGTTCATGTCGTCGACGTTACGGCTTGAATGGACTATTAGCGTCGCTCGACTCTAGTCCTTCTAAAACGTACGCACAACCCACAGAAACGCGGAAAATATCATCCAAAACTGTTGAATAATCTCCAATCATACTCTTGGACTGGAATCATTAATATTATAGCACAGATTCAAAAAGAGTTACAAAAAAATGGTAAAATCTCAGTATGACAAACTGGACTGGGATTTTGAAGACAATTGCATCTTACGGCCACAAATGTCCAATTTATGTTCTCTTTTTTCGGGATGTGTGTTATAATATTATTTAAGTTTGAACTATTTGTTTCCCATCCAGCCAATTTTATCAAGGGTACTATCCAGAGCCAAGTGAGAAGTTGTTTGGAACTGACAACTAAATAAATCCATCGTTAATCCGCTCTGACTCCTCCTTCGCAAACGGAACAATTGTCCCTTACGAAGGAGTAGAAGAGCCAGTCAAAACGTATCAGTGGTTAAATTCTCATTCCTTAATCGTCTTGGGGTATATCTCCCCCATTTTGTCGTAGAGAGTCAAAGTTAAAAAGTAACCGGAACTAGGAATAGGAGGATAAGATCATGAGGATATTGGTTCTCACTTTGACGATAGGCAGCCTATTAATCCTTCCATCTTTCACCAACGCCCAGAAATATGCAAATGATGAATCCTTAATTCTGTACCTTCCATTTAATGAAGGAGAGGGAGATACGGCTTTTGATCGGACTAGACTCGGCAACCATGGTAAACTCGAAGGAGGACCACAATGGGTGCCAGGAAAACATGGCAAAGCGATAGAGTTTGATGGAGATGACGATGTTGTCATCATCGAGACGAAAAATTCCAAAGAACTCCAATTGCATGAATCCGCAGGCACAGCGGAGTGTTGGTTCCTGATGAAAGGGGAGGGAATCTCCACCGCACCTCGACTCATCGCCAAAGAGTCCATTACTAACGATAGTTGCGACTGCGACCCGTTGCGGGGCGGCTTTGCACTCAAGTTTAGAAAGCACGGCGTAAAACTTACCCTCCAACTCAGCGTGGAAAAAGGCTCTAGGAAGAACAATGACCCGAATCCAGACGCTGCTGTAAATAACGATGTCTGGTATCACGCTGCCGGAACTTGGGAGGAGGGCGAACACCGTGTTTACCTCAATGGAAAATTGGTGTTCGAGGATAAAGGAAATGAGGCACTCCCATTGAAAGATGTAGACAACGACCTCCGAATCGGCGGGAGTTTTGCGGGCTTCAGAAACTTCCAAGGCATCATTGATGAGGTGCGCGTCTGGAATCGCGCGCTGCCCGTGAATGAGATAAAAGACAACATGAAGTTGGGATTCGGACCACTTCTGGGTGTTTCCCCCGATGGAATGTTAACAACAACTTGGGGGCGGATCAAAGCGCGATTTGAGTGATCGCGTTGATAGTATTGACCGGCAAAGTGTTTCCGATTGCATTTGCTGTACAGATAGCTTGTAGGTCGAGACTTATATCTCGACATCTACATCTCAACAGAACCTAGCTAACACACTTTTTTAGAAAGCCCGATATTTTAATTGATAATGTTGAACTTCAGTGGTATCATCTTTATTGAAGCTGGCACTTCAACAGCGTGGTCTTAAGAAAACTTCTTTCGGTCTATCTTCCAATACTTTAGCTTTGGGAGATAGACTAACTGTAGTCCCGATTCCGTTGCGTTGCTACAACGTTTACAGAATCGTGGATTCACGGTTTGGTGAGCATCGGTGGGATGCAGCCAAACTGGAGGTTTCGTAAGGGCTCGGTCCCTCCGTCAAGAGCCGGAGATTAGGGCAACCCAACGAAACCGAACCTTTGTATTTACAAGGGTTTCGTAGATAATATGGTTTGTAATCACTAGGGGCAAAAAACCGGGATTACAATGTTTTCTTGTAAATGTGGGCGAAACTCCGTCCATGGCACGCTTCTCAGTCCCAACCTCGCATTGGGGAAGCGCCGTCAAACTACCTTTGAATAGCAAATGTTATTGATAACAGAATCTCACTGACGAACGGATTTGGAAAAATCTGAATCTTTTAGGTTTGAGAATATGTCAAAGGAGGAATCACTGATGTTTAACTATGTCATTGCAGCATTGTTAGTCATTATCCTTGTGTTAATACCCATTGTGGGCCACACCGCGGCAGACCTTGACGGTTTGGTCATCTACCTCCCAATGGATGAGGGGCAGGGAAATGTGGCAGAAGATTTGAGCCCCTTGGGAGTGAACGACGGAAAGTTAATTCAGGATGCCAAGTTTGTTCCCAACGGGAAACATGGTGGCGCAATTGAACTGGATGGTAAAGGTGGCAGCTTTGTGGACATGCCTTGGCATGACTCCATGGATGTTGGGGCTGACGACTTCTCCACAGAGATTTGGTTCAATTACGATGAAGGGGCAAATGCTGGAAGTTTAATATGGGGATTTAATGTGGGCGGCGGTGAACCCCAATTCTGGATCAGAACGCACCCCCCAAATAATATTACATGTCTCTTCTGGGATGGTGTAGAACCTAATGGTCCCATTGTGGAAACACCAAAGGCGTATAACGATGGCCAGTGGCATCATTACGCTTTTGTCCGCAGAGCTGCTACACTCGACATATATGTCGATGGCAGGAAGGTGGGTTCAGGTAAGGGAGACGAAGCTTCTGTTACCAGAAATCAGGCTTTCGGCATCCATCTCGGACAGCGCGTTGATGGGAACAACCCATACGCAGGTCTCCTTGATGAATTCCGCTTCTGGACGCGGCAGCTGAGTGAAGAGGAGATTAAGGCAAATATGGAGACAGGACAAGACGCATTCTTATCCGTTAATCCTGCCAACAGCCTTACCACAACATGGGGAAAAATTAAAGTTTCACAGTAACCACGGGATATATTCGTGGGTGAAATCAAAGTAGAAATCTGAGAGGGTGATCTCCTTACTATTTCGGTGACGGTCCGTCACTACACAAAGGGGATTGCCCTCTTTGTTTATCAGAACAATCCAACAAGATTTCCCCCAGAGCGCTTTGAGGAGGTAATTGATATGGCAGCCTATCGAGCAGCCGTTATCGGTTGTGGACGGATTGGAAGCACTATCGACGACGAAGATGACGTGCGACCCCATTTTTTTTACCCGATGGCGCATGCGCCCGGCTACGTCGAAGCAAAAGGAGTGGAATTGGTCGCGGGTGTAGACCTGTTACCGGATCAGTTGGAGGATTTTAAACGCCGTTGGGGTGTCAATGCCCTCTACACTGACTACCGGCAAATGCTTGCCAACGAGAAACCGGACATTGTGAGTGTGACCACTCGGCCTGCGGAACGAGCGGAGGTTGTTATCGGAACGGCAGAAGCAGGTGGGGTAAAGGCAATCTATGCAACCAAACCGATTGCTCCGAGCCTCGCTGAAGCTGATGCGATGATCGAGGCGTGTCGGAAGCATGGTGTCCTTCTAGTAATTGCCTGTCACCAAAACTGGAGTCCTTGGTTTTTAGCCTGTCTGGAAGCCATCCGAGCGGGAGAGATTGGTAAGCTTACATCAATGCTCTGTAGCTACACCCACGGCGGGCACACGCTTTCTCTGTTTCGTCTGTTTGCCGGTGCACCCGCCAAGTGGGTCGTTGGACATATCGACAGTGATAACAGGCGGAGCGGTATGATTCTCTACGAGAATGATGTCCGAGGGTTCATCACTACCGGCGGCTGGCATCAATTCGATTTCATTGGCAGCGACGGTTGGCTCTCTTCCCGCAACGAGCACGCTGATTTTGAAATGTGGACCCGTTACCCGGATCGCTCCATCAGTACTCAGACCGGAGAACCTGTTCGTCGACAATTCCCGAACCCCAAGCGATTCGTCAGTTCTCAGCAAGCCGCTATTGAGGCACTCGTCAAGGACCTGGATGAAGGCACGAAGACACTGTGCCCTGGGGAGTACGGGCGTGAAGCCCTTGAAATCGGTATCGCAATGCGGGAATCGCACCTACGGGACGGTGAGAAACTTGAACTGCCCCTAGCCGATCGAAGCCTAAGTAGTGGGTAGTGCACTTCACACGTAATTGCTAACCAATTCAGATCAGAAAGGGAAAAATCACATGGCTCAACCTATAGGCGAAGCATTTCGAGTTGTTAACGAAAGTGAACCCAAACGTATCTACCGGGGTGCTGTTGTGGGGTGTGGCAGGATGGGTAGCACCATTGACGATGAAGTTATCGGTAACCCACATTACCCTTGGCCCTTTGCCCATGCACCGGGGATGCTTGAAGCAAGGAATGTCGATCTGATTGCCGCTGCGGATGTCGACCAATCAAAGCTCGATGATTTCAAACGGCGTTGGGGGGTCGAAGCCCTCTACACCGACTATCGGGAGATGGTCGAGAAAGAGCAACCTGATATTGTTTCCGTGACAACCCGACCGGCGGAACGGGCAGAGGTTACCATTGGCTTGGCAGAAATGGGTGTCAAAGCAATCTTTGCTACCAAGCCAATGTGTCCTAGCCTTGCCGAAGCGGATGCGATGATTGAAGCGTGTCAGAAGCATGGCACGATTCTGGCAATTGCCTGTCACCTCAACTGGTACAACTGGTATACCAACGCACGACAGGCGATCGCGGACGGGACAATTGGTGAACTGCGATCAATGATCTGTCATAGCACCTCCAGTCTGTCAAACTTGCACAGCCATACTTTTGCCCTCCTCCGTCTCTTCGCCGGTGCACCCGCCAAGTGGGTTTTCGGTGTGATGGATAGCGACGAAGCGGCAGCAGCCGATCAGGATCTTTCCGGAACCGGATACATCGTTTACGAGAACGGTGTTCGGACCTATATGAACAGCCAAACTGACGCTTCAAGGTTTGGGTGGACGCTGGAATTTCTCGGGGACAAAGGACGCATCGTCTCACGCAATGCCCACGCACAGTTTGAGCTCTGGAGTACACATCCGGAAGACGGCAGCCCCATTCAGTGTCAATTCCCCAATCCTTGGCATCCACGTAGTTCACTGGTGGACGCTATGGAAGGGGTTTGCACATCTATCGAACTCGGAGAAGAGCGGATCTGTCCGGGGGAGTTCGGCAGAGAGGCTTTAGAGATTGCCATCGGTATGCGCGAATCCCACCGACGCGGTAATGTGCGAGTAGACCTGCCGCTAGAAGACCGAAGTCTGCGGATAGGGTGAAGATACAGAAAACAAAAAATAACGATCTGACACTCCGTTGAATTTGAGGACGGAAATCTGCGGTTTTGAGCAAAACTCCGCAGTATCTGAACTTTGCCCTTAACCTTAGGCAACGTTAAAGTTGCTTGAGATTTTGGCGATTGGTTTACAGTAATCACTGGGAGGTGAATTATGTATAACGAATTCATGGTAATTATTGAGCGCGATGAGGATTGATTCATCGCTTATTGTCCCGAGATTCCGGGTGCAAATGGACGAGGACATACCATAGAAAAATGCAAGCGAAGCCTTGCAGAAGCCATAGCTCTCATTCTTGAGGACTGCCGGGAGGAGGCATTGCAAAGCGTAACTGAGGATGTCATAAAAGAGCGGGGGGTTGTCGCATGAAGCGTAGATCGCTGTTAAGGCACTTGTGCAAATATGGCTGCTTCCTCACAAGAGAGGGAGAGGACATTCTTTATGGACTAATCCCGAAATAGGAACTGTTGAAGCGGTGCCAAGGCATACTGAAATCTCTAATAATATCGCCAAGAAAATCTGTCGAAGGCTTTCTATTCCTGATCCGTGATACAGATTTCTGTAGATAGATCTACTACCCTACGCATCTGACAGCTTAAGTTGTGGTTTTATCAATGGTGTAGTGAACGACAGGTGTCGAATGTTTTTGGCAAATTCCCGCCCCGATGGATCGGACGAGCACGGGAATCGCAGTTTTATGTCCGATAACGCCGACTATCACATTTTCAAAAATGGTTTGAATCCAGTAAACATATGGGTTTAAACTGTTTTTATTATCTCCAAATGCCTTCCTTTTTTCTCACATCGGACTTCACGAAACTATCCAACAATCGATGCGATCGTACACTCCTGAGAGATTTGTGGAATAATCGGCATAGAACCGTCTGTTTCTATGAAGGAAGACATGGTGACGAAAAAATCTTCGGGAAATACACTACGTGGAATCGCCATTGGGTTGATCCTAATACCCTTAAACAGTTATTGGCTTGTCCTATCCAAACAACCCTACCAGTACCAAGCCGTTTCGACAAACATGGCGCTGTTTTTCAACGTCATTTTGTTCATTTTCATCCTCGCCGCTCTGAATCTACTGCTGAGAAAGTACCTCCCTAAAATTTCCCTCTCCCAAGGTGACCTGATTGTCGTCTACGCGATGTTGAGTATTGCATCAGCTATAAGTGCAACTGACATGATGCAGACGCTCGCCCCTGTCATAGAACACGCTTTTGGATTTGCAACTATTGAAAACGATTGGGGGACCCTTTTTCACAAATACATCCCCACTTGGATAGCGGTAAGTGACAAGAGGATATTGGAACCCTACTACAAAGGTGGTTCCAGTCTGTACACCCTCCGGTATATTGAAGGGTGGTTTGTACCGGCATTGTCGTGGGTCAGTTTTACAATTGTCTTGATTTTCGTGATGCTCTGCATCAATGTAGTCGTAAGAAGGCAGTGGGTTGAGGAAGAAAAACTCAGCTATCCCATCATACAGTTGCCGCTCGAAATGACAAGGGTTGGCGAAGGTTTTTTCGCTAATAAGTTGATGTGGATTGGGTTTGCAGCTGGGGGCGGTGTCAGTCTTATCAACGGACTCAGTTACTTATATCCCATAATACCCGACCTCGGTTTTAACCCCTATCGCCATAACATCGGTGCCTTTCTAACAGAAAAGCCGTGGAATGCTGTCGGCTGGATGCCGGTAGGGCTTGTCCCCTGTATTGCAGGGCTTGCCTTCTTCATGCCTTTGGACATGTCTTTTTCTTGCTGGTTTTTCTATCTGTTCTGGAAAGCCCAGAAAGTTGTCGGAAGCATGATTGGTTTTCGTGGGGTCGCTGGACTGAG
Organism: Candidatus Poribacteria bacterium; assembly: GCA_965204355.1. Taxonomy (GTDB): domain Bacteria; phylum Poribacteria; class WGA-4E; order WGA-4E; family PCPOR2b; genus PCPOR2b. The sequence goes on along the minus strand of OZ241983.1, from coordinate 2,126,399 downwards.
TGGCTCTTTCTATTTGGCACAACTGAATCAGCAGACTTTTGGGGGCGCTATGGGAATAGCGGTAATTGCACTCTGGCTGAGTCGAAGGCATCTAGCGCGCGTTTTCAAAACGATTGTTGGAAGAACAGGAATTGATGACTCTAATGAACCGATTCGGTACAGATGGGCACTCTGCGGAATCCTCGGTGGGATGGCTTTGATCACCCTATTTTGCTACAGAGCCGGGATGTCGATAGGGATAATTCTGCTTTTCTTTCTGCTGTACCTCGCCTTCTCGGTAGCTATCACCCGGATACGCGTGGAATTTGGGACTCCCATACACGACTTCGCTTATGGCGATCCACCAATCATGATGGTCAATGCGCTTGGTACACGAAGTATTGGAGCTGCCAATTTAACGATACTTTCCTTTTTCTTTTACTTCAACCGAACCTACCGGCCGCATCCAATGCCGCACCAACTTGAATCCTTCAAACTCGCACATGAAGCCAGACTAAATAATAGAATTTTACTCTCCGCCATACTCATAGCGATGGTATTCAGTGCGTCTATATTTTTCTGGATTTACCTGCATATCGGATACAAGGACGGTGGAAGTTCACTGATGCGTTTTGCTGCCGATGGTTTTCGACGGCTTGAGCAGTGGCTCACCTTCCCCACCGAAGGTAGGACGAGCGACCTAGCTAGTATGCTCACCGGGTTTGTAAGCGTCATCTTCCTCATGGCAATGCGGATGAGATTTCTGTGGTGGGGGCTTCACCCCGCAGGCTATGTCATATCGGCTGGCTATGCGATAAACCCCTTCTGGTTTTCCATCTTCCTTAGTTGGTTCGCCAAATGGATTATTCTCAAGTACGGGGGGTTGAAAGGACACCAGCGCGCTATATATTTCTTCCTCGGTTTAATTTTAGGAGAATTCACGCTTGCCAGTTTCTGGAGCATACTGGGTGTTATACTTGGCAGACGAATGTACGGATTTATATATTAGCCTGAGTTGATAGTTTAAAGGCTAACCCCCTATATCCGTAGGTCGGGCATTCAAAGCTCCAATGAGACGGCAGGTGTATAAAACACGTCAAATGTCAACAGAGATTAGGAATTTTTGAGAATTGTATGGTATAATGCGTCTATCAATACAGCGACGATGACAACATAAACAGGAGATAATAACCGATGACCGACTACCGATTCAAAATTGGGATGTTTCTTCAAATGACGGGCTTACCTTTTGATCAAGAACTTGCCCTTGCGGAGGAGCTCGGCGCAGAGTATGGTTGGTTCACTGATCTAGATTGGGCAATTGGTGGTGAAGTAACCGATGCCAGCGTCGATAGGCTTGGTGAGCGAGCTGCCCGACATGGGGTCAAGCTGTTTATGATTGGGACCGGTGGTGCCTTTGGTCACATCCACTTGGCAGATCTGGAGTTGGACACGTTTCAGGACCATCCTGAGTTTCGGAAAGATTTCGACCTTCTCACTCAGAGCATGAAAGCTGCCAAACGCCTCGGCTCGGATTCGGTGTTGGCTTACACTTTTGCTTGGCCTGGCGAATACTCCGCTGGCAAGCCGACCTGGCCCATGCGTTGGCTGACACGGGGAGGTATCATCGCTGAAGTTGACATGGAAAAATTGGTCAAAATATTCTCGATCGTAGCGGATCAAGCTGAAAAATACGACATTGATGTTGTCCTCGCCAACTTGCCGTGGCATTATACTAACACCACCAGTCACTGTCGCGCCCTGGTTGAAAGGATCGGTTCCGAACGGATTAAAATTATGTGGCATCCGTCCGATAATCTGACAGCCGGGGAATCGGATTCGGCGACAGCAGGCTTTAGTAATGTGTGCCCTTATCTCCATTCGCTCCATGTGAAGGATTTGTGCGTCAATGATGGCTTAAAACTTGATTTTGAGTACTGCCCGTTAGGCGAAGGTGATGTTGATTACTTGACAGTGCTGCGCAATCTCCGCGACCATCGTTGCGATGTCGTCTTTGCAGTCGCCACACACTATCTCCCACCGAATGGCTCTGGCGCAGACGCGATGCGAATTAACTTTGCTAATCTTAAGCCACTTATCGAACAGGTCGAGGCAGGTGGGTAAAGAAGACACTGTAGGCTATTATAGCGGCAAATTTGTACATTCCAGCTTACCACCAAACTGAAAGGAAACACACCGTATGAACAGTGATGCAGATCAGCAAAAAATTAGTTGGTATAGACCGCAGATTGACCGTGAAGTATTTAGATCCCTCAATCAACGCAGCGATTGGAAAGGAATGTTTCAAACCCTCGGTCACCTTGGATTACTTGCGCTAACAGGCACTGGTGCTTTCTACGCTGCAGCGAACCTACCCCTGCCGGTACTGCTGGCGATTCTATTTCTCCACGGAACTATGTGGGCATTCCTCCTGAACGGATTCCATGAACTATGCCACAACTCAGTTTTTAAGACGAGATTTCTGAATATTTTCTTCCTACGAATCTTCAGCTTTCTTGGTGCGTATAACCACGTTCGGTTCTGGGCGAGCCACTCCGAACATCACAAATATACCCTGCACCCTCCGGACGATTATGAAGTCGTGTTCCCAGTAAAGTTGACATTCACCGGCTTCCTCAAAAGTGCGGTTGTGAATCCGTGGGGGTTCTACGCCCGGTGGAAGTCGATTATTCGGCTCAGTCTTGGTAAGCTGGACGATCATGAAAAAACAGTCATGTTTCCTGAGTCGGATATGGAGAAACGACGGGAGTTATTCAACTGGGCTCGCACCCAACTTGTGGGTCACGCTTTGATTGTTGGCGTCTCACTCTACTTCGGTCTCTGGTTAGTGCCGGTCCTTATCACATTGGCTCCGGCGTACGGCGGCTGGCTCCTTTTCCTCTGCAACACCACTCAGCATGTGGGGCTTACGGATAATGTGCCGGATTTCCGTCTCTGCTGCCGGACTATTACCCTGAATCCGTTGGTTCAGTTTCTGTACTGGCACATGAATTTTCACATCGAACACCACATGTATGCCGCAGTCCCGTGCTACAACCTAGGTAAATTGCATAGGCTGATTAAACATGAACTTCCACATTGTCCGGTCGGCCTTTATGAAACTTGGAAAGAGATTATTACAATCCTAAAGATACAGAAGACAGATCCGGAATATCAGTACACCCCTGAATTGCCCGTACCGTCAGATGCTTGACCTTAACTTATGAGAGGACCTAATGGACGACATCCTTAAAGAATGCTATAAATACTATGTAGATCTCCGTAAGGAGATGGATCAGTGGCTGAAGCAGAGCATGGCACTCGATCCGCCCGGACCAAATGGCGGCGGTGAAGATGAAGCCAATTACGCCCTGGCGTGGTTTCCACACTATCTTGTAACCGGCGATAAAACCGTCTTGAAACATTTCGCAGACCTGAAATCCGCATTGGCGGGTTGGGTTGAACGCGAGTGTCTGCACGGCTACGAACCAGAGGCAGAGGCGCATCACGGCACGGAGCCGTTTCTGTTATTCCTGCCACGATACTTAGATCTTGTACCGGGCGATCAGGAAGCGCGTTCGATGTTGACCGATGCCGCCGAGCATATCGGGAATTGGGTGGAGGAGATCCCCGCTTGGTACGATTATGATCGTGATAACTTTTGTGGCTACTACATCGGAAGTCGAACAGTCCATAACGACGCGGATGCGGCGTATGAGTTAGCCGAACATTTCCGATTCATCCATATCGCCATCGCAGCATATCGAATCACAGGAGAGGAACGTTACCTCGATTGGTCGTTGCGATATGGGCGGAAACGGGCAGAGCGAATTATCGCTGCTGAATCACCAATGCCGTTGCTCTGGGATTTGGATGGAAATGGCGTGAGCGAAGCGGAAGTTGAAGAGAAAAAACTACATCGAATAGCCGCTCATGGTACGCATCATCTCGGAGGCGATCCGTTGGCAGGAATCGAAAATCTGCTCGCCTCCGGTGCGATCTATGCGTTGGGCGATTTGTACTATCTGTCACGAGAGACAGCTTTCAAAGATGCTGCAAAGCGGATTGTTGAACCACTCGTTGAATCTGTACTTGACCCGTACCACGACCCCGCTGCAGCGGCAATCAGTTACTATCGAAGGACATTTGAGGATACTACTTTTGATCAGCCCATTCGCGGTCAATTGGGAGGCTTGCCGCCTGTACCACGACATCTTGCGCTCATCTTTCCGCAGGAGGTCCGGCGACGGGAATTGGGCGTCGGTCGTCGAGCAGATATGGCGTATTGGGGTGAATGGTCCGACGACGGTTCGGTGCAGCCGGTTCAGGAGCCATCGACAGCAGCGATGACCCTTGCCTACCAACTCAGCGGTAACCCGGAGTTTGCAATGCGGGCATTCCGAAGCGCATCGAGGCGCCTGAAGATCGCACGAAGAGTGCTTCGCGGCGGCAGGGAACACGCGGATATGGGCGGCGCTGTCTGCTCAGTCGCAGCGGGACACGGACGGAATTGGGGACATGGAGCTGTCACCTCGTGCTACGGTACGTTGTTGCTCGGTACGCGTGAAATCCAGAGCGCGGTTGTGCCGATGTTGGAAGTGCGGACGGACGCTGGTGAGCATCACCTACCTGAGGACCTCCTATCACTGACACGACCGCCTATGGAGGGTTATGGGGATGTGGTATTCTATAACGGTGGCGATTCAACGTTATCCTTCTCTTGGCGCACGAAAGTGAAACCGGATGCAGATTCCGATTGGCGTGACTTACAGATTGAATCAGGAAAATTCGAGCGGGTGAGTTTGAGCCAAACCTAGCTTGCTCTTTCAAACCCATGTCTTATTTCATGCACCACACATTTCTCTCTTGTTATTCACCCTAACTTCTGGTAACATGGTAACAACATTTCACAGATATGGAGGACTGAGCATGGCATTACCAAGAATGGTTCGTATAAAACAACATTTTGATGCCCCTGTCGTTGCAGATCTACCCGCAGCGGTTAGAGCGGAATTGGATCAGATCGGCACAGCGTCAATTGTCGGCAAAGGGGATAGTGTCGCTATCGGCGGCGGCAGCCGCGGGGTTGCAAACATTGCCGTCGTCATTAAAGCAACAGCAGATTACCTCAAGGACATCGGTGCAAAACCGTTTGTTGTGCCAGCGATGGGAAGCCACGGCGGTGCAACTGCGGAAGGACAGCGAGCCGTATTGGAACACTACGGCGTAACCGAAGAGACGGTCGGTGTACCGATCAAGGCAACGATGGAGGTTGTTGAAATCGGTCAAACCGCTGATCAGTTGCCAGTATTCCTTGATACCCACGCCGCCAACGCAGATCACATTGTCCCGATCAATCGCGTTAAAGCACACACCGATTTCAGCGGCACGGTTGAAAGCGGTATGCTGAAGATGTTGACAATTGGGTTTGGCAAGCAGCACGGTGCGAATATGTACCACCGCGCCTTTTTCCACTATGGGTTTGAGCATATCATCCGGACAGTTACTGGATTGCTCATAGATGCTGGCAAGGTTGCCTTTGGCGTTGGACTGGTTGAAAACGCATACGAGGACACCGCGAGGGTTGCTGCGATGCCTGCCGATGAGATAATGCGGCGCGAACGCGAACTCCTCGTCGAGTCCAAGTCGTTGATGGGACGCCTGCCGTTTGATGCTTTCGATCTCTTAATTGTGGATTGGATGGGCAAGAACATCAGCGGAACCGGCATGGATACGAATATCATCGGTCGTATGATGCAGATCCTTGAGCCAGAACCAGAGAAACCCGCGATTGTGCGAATCTTTGTCCGAGATCTGACCGACGATAGCGACGGCAACGCAACAGGGGTTGGGTTGGCAGACTTCACCACAACGCGCCTTGTGGAAAAGATGGACCGCCACGCGACGTATATGAACGGCATCACCGGTATGGGACCGCAGAAGTCGAAAACGCCCTTCTACTACGATACAGACAGAGAGGCTATCGAGGTTGCACTGAATACAGTTGGACTAACTCCGCCTGAAGAATCAAAAGTAGTGCGAATTGAAAGCACCCTCGGTTTAGCAGAGGTGGGCATCTCCGAAGCGCTGCTCGAAGACGCAAAACTGCGCACCGATCTGGAGGTCATCGGCGAACTGGAACCACTCGCGTTTAATGCCGACGGCAACCTGCCGGCGTTTCATGAAGAATAATACGCCCTCTATCAGGAGGCTGTTATGACCATCGCTGAAAGAATTCACGAACAAGCTCAGAAATTACCTGAACCGTTGCAAGCAGAAGCACTGGATTTTATTGAATTTCTAATGCAGCGTCAAAGTGTGCGAAAAGAGGATTTGGATTGGTCTCATCTTTCATTGGCTACCGCAATGCGCGATATTGAAGACGAAGATGTGCCAATCTACGATGAATCCGATCTGAAGGAGAGGTGGGTGTGAAAAGGGCGGGACAGATTGTTCTGTTCAATTTTCCACAGACCGACTTGGGTGTTGGAAAACAACGTCCAGCACTCCTTCTAGCACAACTTTCCGGCAATTATGATGACTGGCTAATTTGTATGATTTCATCAAATCTCAATCAATACCTTGAAGGTTTTGATGAAATTATCAATGAAGATTCTCCAGACTTTGTCCGTTCCGGTTTAAAAACCGCGAGCGTTATCCGTACAACTCGTCTTGCTGTGGTTTCAGGGGAGATTTTGATTGGAACAATAGGCGAAATTTCTCCGGACCGGTTGATGCGAGTGAAGAATAGCTTGGGAGACTGGATAAAGAGCGTTTAAAATCAGTCGAATAGGAACAACGAGGAGGATTGCTTGAAACGTATAATTGTCGGGATAACGGGGGCAAGTGCCGTCATCTACGGTGTACGTCTGCTCGACCTTCTCACGCAATTCGACGACTATGAAATCCACTTGACGATCTCCGACTCCGGTGCAAGGGCGCTGTGGGAAGAACTACAGATTCGTGTGAATCTGGACAACTTCCATCTTGAATCCCTAATCGGACATTCGTCAGATCGGGTGATTTATCACCATCAGTCCGACATCGGCGCGTCAATTGCCAGTGGATCTTTTCGCACTGTGGGTATGGTCGTTGCACCGTGCAGCATGGGAACAATCGGCGCAATAGCGGCGGGCATTTCCCGAAACCTCATCCAGCGTGCCGCCGACGTCTGTATCAAGGAGCATCGCAAACTGGTCCTTGTGCCTCGTGAAACACCGCTCAGTCCCATCCATCTCGAAAATATGCTCAAACTCTCCCGACTTGGTGTGGTAGTGCTGCCTGCAATGCCGGGCTTTTACCACTTCCCCAAGACGGTTGATGATATGATAAATTTTGTCATCACGAAGACCCTTGATCAGTTTGACATCGATACAGATCTCATCCAACGGTGGAAGGAAGACTATAGTAAAGTTTAGAATTAATAGGACACTCTGTACCGGGGATGGGAAAATACGGGCTATCACTCCGGTAGGCGCTGTTTCCAACTGCGCCTATGCCGTGCGGTTAGAAAACGCACCTACCGGGCATGGGGACAATGCGGTTCGGTTTGGAGTGTCTCATTAATTCTAAAATCTACTATAAATGGGATCAGGAGTAGACCATGAAACTGGCTATCTGTAACGAAATGTTTGAGGATTGGGGGATTGAAGATGTTTTTCTGTGTGCTGCCGAACTCGGCTACGATGCGGTAGAGCTCGCACCTTTCACGCTCGCGGAATCGGTAGTGGATATCAGTCAAGCCGAAAGGGATCGCATCCGAAAAGCGGCGGAGACAGCAAAGATTGAAATCGCTGGACTTCACTGGCTGTTAGTCTCCCCAAAGGGATTGCACGTCAACCACCCCGATGAAGAGATCCGCGAGAAAACACGGGACTATTTTCTCGCACTGATCGCGTGTTGTGCGGATCTGGATGGGAAGATCATGGTCATCGGTTCGCCCAATGAACGCAACGTCCTAGATCCACTGACACCAGAGCAGGCGTGGAGCTATGCACAGGAAACCTTTGCCGCGTGTGCCGAATTTGCACAAGAGCGGGATGTCGTTTTGTGCATGGAACCGTTGACAAGCGAGGCAACAAACTTCATCAACACACCGACGGCAGCGGTGGAGATGGTCAAAGCGGTTGATAATCCGAATTTCCAGATCATCCTTGATGTAACGAGTACAGCCGCCGAAAACTTGGACATGCCCACACAGATTCGGGAATACGCCGAACATGTGGCACATTTTCACACTAATGACGACAATGGATACCTTCCCGGTTCCGGTAATGTGGATTATCCACCGATCATCGAGGCGTTGAAAGAAATTAATTACACCGGCTATCTCTCGACTGAGGTCTTCAACTTTGAGCCGGATCCAGAGACAATAGCGCGTCGGAGCATCGAGTTTTTACAGCCGCTGGTTGGGTGACAACATCGCATCGGATTTTTCTTGACACCGAAACTGGGTGTATGATATGATTTATGGTGGACTTTAGAATTACTTGGACACTCTGTACCGGCGCAGTTAAAAACAGCGCCTACCAAACATGGGGAGCGAAAGTGTCTACATATTTTGATAATTCACTATAATTATTCTAATAGTTAGGAAGTTGAAAGGTACTATGCAAACCCTGAACCGACAACCACAATTTCAAATCGTATCTCATCATTGGCATTGGTGGCATCGTGTTGAGGGGAGCAGTGTGCCTTTGCTGAGATAAACGTTTGGACTCATATCTAGCAACCGAAGCCGTAGGCATACGAATCCCGTTGTCTACGGCTTTTTTTATGCCTATTTTCTGTTAAGCGAGGAAAAAAATGGAAATCCTAAATCAACTCAAAACCGATCAGACCGGTCTAATTCCTGCCATTATACAGGACGACGAAAACAAAGAGATTCTGATGGTTGGCTACATGAACCACGAGGCAGTGCGGAAGACATTAGAATCAGGGCGTGTCTGCTTCTGGAGCCGCTCCCGCCAGGAATACTGGATCAAGGGGGAGACTTCAGGGCACACCCAAACCGTGCGATCGGTTGCCCTTGATTGCGATGGTGATGCGCTGCTGATAAAAGTCGAACAGAAAGGCGGAGCGTGCCATGTCGGCTACCGTTCCTGCTTCTTTCGGGAAGTCTCCCCCGACGGCAACTCTACAAGTATTGTTGGCGAAAAAGTTTTTGATCCAGATGCAGTATATTGATAGATGTTAAGGAGATTCCCATGTATTATCCAAGCTTAGAAGATTTTCGAGAAAAAGCGCAACACGGGAACTTGATTCCCGTCTATAAAACGATGCTGGCGGATATGGAAACGCCTGTGTCTGCGTTTTACAAAATTGGAGAGAGTGACTACGCGTTTCTGTTGGAGAGCGTTGAAGGTGGTGAACACGTCGCTCGGTATTCGTTTCTCGGCAGCGATCCATCGATCCTACTTAGGGGCAAAGGCAATACCGTCCGGATTGATGACCTCCGCACCGGAGAAACAGTTGAGCAGGAAACCGAAGACCCGTTGAGGGCGCTTGAAGAGTTGATGACACATTACCAACCCGTTGAGGTGGAGGGCTTGCCGCGGTTTCACGGTGGAGCGGTCGGCTACCTGAACTACGATATGGTGCGTTTCGTCGAGGATCTCCCCGACACCACCGAAGACGATCGGGAGTTACCCGATTGCTTTTTTATGGTCACGGATACACTCTTGGTGTTTGACCATGTGAATCATCAGATTAAGGTCGTCGCGAATGCCCGCATCAATGGCGATGTCGACCAAGCCTACGAAGACGCCCTTGATCGGATCGAGGACCTTATCGCTAAACTCAAGCAGCCATTGTTGATGAATTATACCAATAAGCCGGCTGCAAGTCCCAGCGATGTGCCCGTTACTTCAAACTTTACAAAGGAAGATTACCAAGAGGTTGTTCTTCGCGCGAAGGAATATATCGCCGCAGGAGACATCATTCAGGTTGTGCCATCGCAGCGTTTTAGTGTGCCGATATCGGTCGATACATTCGATGCGTATCGTGCTTTACGCACCGTGAATCCATCGCCTTATATGTTCTACCTCAAATTAGACGAACTCCAGATCGCTGGCGCCTCACCTGAGATGATGGTACGGGTTGAGGATGGTATTGCGGAGATGCGTCCGATTGCGGGAACCCGTCCCCGCGGAGCAACCCCGACCGAAGATGAAGCGTTGGGGGCGGAACTGCTCGCGGATCCGAAGGAACGCGCGGAGCATGTCATGCTGGTTGACCTCGGGCGCAACGATTTGGGGCGTGTCTGCGAATACCATACTGTGCGGGTGAGTGAGATGATGGCGGTTGAGCGTTACTCGCACGTCATGCACATCGTCTCGCATGTTGTCGGAGAGTTGCGGGAGGGGCAAACCCCCTACGATGTGATTCGCGCCTGCTTGCCCGCCGGAACGCTATCCGGTGCTCCCAAGATCCGGGCGATGGAAATTATCGATGAACTGGAACCGACGCGGCGAGGCCCTTACGGCGGCGCCGTCGGTTATTTCAGTTTCTCTGGCAGCGCAGATACAGCGATTACGATTCGGACGCTCGTTGTCAAAGATAGTATTGCCTACGTCCAAGCGGGCGGCGGTGTCGTCGCGGACTCTGTGCCGGAAACGGAATACGAGGAAACGGTCAATAAGGCGCGGGCGGTATTAAGGGCAATTGAAATCGCTGAAGCGGGATTGGAGTAGATTAGAGATCTACAGAAACGGTTAGGAGAAGAACCGATGATACTCATGATTGACAACTACGATTCATTCACCTACAACCTCGTGCAATATCTCGGCGAGTTGGGGGCAGATTTGGCCGTGCATCGCAACGACAAAATTACGCTTGACGAGATCGAAACGCTTGCGCCTGAGAAGATTGTTATATCGCCGGGACCCTGCACACCGCGGGAAGCGGGCATTTCCTGTGATCTGATCCGTCAGTTTGCTGGGCGTGTGCCCCTTCTCGGTGTCTGTTTAGGGCATCAGTGTATCGGCGATGTTTTTGGCGGCGATGTTGTCCGTGCAGGCCGCTTGATGCACGGCAAAACGTCACTGATCCACCATAACGGCGAGCAGATCTTCGATGACCTCGACAACCCGTTTGAGGCGACACGCTATCACTCCCTCATTGTGAAAAAGGAGACGCTGCCGGATTGCCTTGAACTCACCGCGTGGACAGCCCAAGACGAAATTATGGGATTTCGGCACAAGGACTATCCGATCTGGGGGGTGCAGTTCCATCCAGAATCGATCTTGACCAATGAGGGGAAGAAACTGTTGAAGAATTTCCTGAACGGTTAGGGGACACCAATCATTTCTCCCTACTTGGGGTCCCTTAGTAAATCTGTTGGTCATGTCAAAAGAAGGTGCAAGCGGTTTCTTTGCACTACCTCTCAACATGAGCGAATCTATAGTAAATTCTAAAAACAGATAGACGCTTTCGCTCCCCGTGTATGGTAGGCACTGTTTCTCCCGACCTGTCGGGATCCCGATTTATCGGGACGCGCCGATGCCGTGCGGTTGGAAACCGAACCTACCGGGTTGGATTGAATGCGGTGCGGTTAAAAACCGCACCTACCGTTCTCCTGTTTGGTAGGCCCTGTTTTCAACTGTGCCTATGCGGTGCGGTTAAAAACCGCACCTACCGTTCTCCCGCCTGGTAGGCCCTGTTTTCAACTGTGCCTATACGGTGCGGTTGGAAACCGCACCTACCGTGCCTGGGGGCAATGTGGGGCGGTTTGGAGTGTCTCATTAATTCTAAGATCTACTATATTTACTGAGCGAGTCCATCATAAATATCCTGAAACTGCTCTAACGCCGCCGCCAGATTCGCGGCGATATCCTCTGCCAATTCATCGGGTTCCGGCAGATTTTCGGTATCCTCAAGGCTTTCATCTCGCAACCAGAAGATGTCAAGGCTGACCTTGTCCCGCTGCATCAGTTCGTCGTAGGAGAACGCCTTAAATCGCTCGGTCTCTTTCCGATCATGGCGGTTGTCGGGATTGTAACTGGCGATAAAATCGTGTAGGTCGCTGTAGCGCATCTGCTTCGTTTTCAGCGTGAATCGCTGATTGGTGCGGAGGTCGTAAATCCACAGTTTTTCCGTCCACGGGGTTTCACTGGCGGGTTTGCGATCGAAGAACAGCACATTTGCCTTGACTCCTTGCGCGTAAAAGATGCCCGTTGGGAGACGAAGCAGCGTATGGACATCGCACTCGTGCAGCAGTTTCTTGCGAACGGTCTCCCCCGCGCCCCCTTCAAACAGGACGTTATCCGGTACGACAACCGCCGCCCTGCCGTTGATTTGCAGAATCGTTTTGACGTGCTGAAGGAAGTTAAGCTGCTTGTTGGAGGTGGTCGCCCAAAAATCCTCCCGTTCATAGGTAAGCGAATTTTTCCCCGCGCTCCCTTTCTCATCCACAATTGTGATGCTGCTTTTCTTGCCAAAGGGTGGATTGGTCAACACCATGTCGAACCGTTCACCGGTATCCGAAATCAGACTATCCCCCGTTTCCACAGGGCTCTTGTCCCCGCCGATGCCGTGAAGATGGAGATTCATCACACATAACCGCACCACGCTGTCCACCAAATCTACACCGTGAAAGGTCCCGTCTCTGAGAAACTGCTTCTGCTCTCTGTCCAGTTGGTCGCTCTTGCTTGCCAGATAATCGTGGGCTGCCAGAAAAAAGCCGCCGGTGCCGCACGCGGGATCACAGATGGTCTGCATCGGTTCCGGTTTCATCACCTCTACGATTGCCTTGATTAGGGGACGGGGTGTAAAGTATTGACCCGCACCGCTCTTGATATCCTCAGCGTTTTTCTGCAACAACCCTTCGTAGATATCCCCCTTCACGTCGATATCCAACCCAATCCACGTTTCATCGTTGATCAGTTGAATGATTCGCTTGAGTTTAGCGGGATCTTGGATCCTGTTTTGGGATTTTCTGAAGATAACACCCAGCGTGCCGCTCTCCAGAGCCAGTGTGTCGAGGATATGGCGGTAGTGCGTTTCAAGGGCAGCGCCCTCCTTGTCGGCAAGACTTTCCCAATCCAGTCCCGCAGGGACAACGGACTCCTTTCTAAATGGCGGTTTGGTCTGCTCGTCCGCCATTTTCAGAAATAGAAGATAGGTCAACTGCTCTACATAGTCGCCGTAGCTGATTCCGTCATCACGAAGGACATTACAATAATTCCACAGTTTTTGCACAATGGCTGATGAATCATTTGGCATTTTTGGGAGGGTTCTCCTGCGATTGTATAGGCTGACACATTTATAGTGGACCTTAGAATTAATGAGACACTCCAAATCGGTGCGGTTAAAAACCGCACCTACCGTTCTCCCGTCTGGTAGGCACTGTTTTCAACTGTGCCTATACGATGCGGTTAGAAACCACCCCTACTGTTCTCCTGTTTGGTAGGCACTGTTTTCAACTGTGCCTACCGGGGGGCGGTTAGAAACCGCACCTACCGGGAACGAAAGTGTCTATCTGTTTTTAGAATTCACCATATACCGGAGGCATTATTACCAATTGACTGGCAAGAGCTAGGTTCTGTCAAATAAACCATGATAAAACACCAACAGCTTGGCTATGGCTATCCAAGCCGCTGTACGGGAGAAGTGTCTAAAGGAGGCTTTTGTACCACAATCTGTTAGATTGTGATCCCTCCGCAAACTAACAGTTTGCGCTACATTTATCTGACAATGTACTAGGTTCTGTTGACATTTACCAGTCCGTAGGTTGGACTGAACGGTTAAACGAGAATCCTTATCAAGTGCAATAGAGGTTTGGTCGGTCAACAACACCTGCTTATAGACAGATAGAGTGGAATCCAACAAAGTTTTTCATCAGGAAGTCCCCTTTTCAAAAAGCATTTTCGTAAAAGTGGTCTTTTGTACCATCCCGATTGAATCGGGATGATCCCTGCCTGCAAACTAACAGTTTGCGCTACATTTATCTGACAATGTACTAGATTGTTGCACGATTTCTTAATATGAGGGTCATTTTTAAGGTTATCTGCTGAACGCGCAATGAATTGCGCTACTACAAACGGTGCTAAATCCGATTGAGAAATGTTTGAAAATTTCAGAGTTTTCAGAGTAAATGCGAGAATTCGATAGAGACAAAAAAGGGTGAGAAACGAGGCTATGACTGTGTTCTCGGGATTTGTACAGAAATCAGCTCGGAAGTTACTCGGACCCCTACGCTATCATCTTAGGCCTTACACATGAAATAGCGCCCGGCGTTATATGTCACAAAATGTCACAAAATGTCACATATTTTGCATATTTTCGTTAGTCTTGGGGCGGACCATTGATGAACATTAGCTTTGATTTTAATCAGATGTCACAAAATGTCACAAATTCTCACAGATCCTCACATATTTTTTACTTGAGTGTGCGTTTTAGTGCGTTTTAGTGAGATAGCTTGGGTTTCTGAACCCTGATTTATGCCGTTCCCCCGATAGATCCCCGATACATCGGGACTCCGACAAGCCGAGAGCAGGCAGGTGGGAGGAAGACATGAGAACAGGCCGGCGGGGACTTATGAGCCAGCTGCGTAAGTCCGAGGAGTGTCAGGATTATAGCCGATAGCTCCTTCTGCCATCTGTAATTATTATTTTAACATATCGGAATAACATATTGCAAGCAAAAAGTCAATCATCCCGCCGGGACTTTAGGGCTATTCAGTTTTAGGCTTATTACCCATTTTGTTTGAAAAGTCAGAGTCGGGCAGTCGCTCTTAGAGCGAAGTGTCGGGATTTGGAAATCCCTCCTACAGAAGAATTATGGTGAACTTTAGAATTACTTGGACACTCTATACCGGCGCAGTTAGAAACAGCGCCTACCAAACATGGGGAGCAAAAGTGTCTACATATTTCTATAATTCACTATAAATGCCCCTACCGGGACTTACGCGGTTGGCTGCTTAAAGCCCTGTACCGTTTCCCCGATGGAACGGGACTCCGACAAGCCGAGAGCAGGTCCCGACTCGTCGGGATTCTCCCCGATACATCGGTGCAGGCAGGAACGGAACAGGCGGGATTACGAAATGCGCTACTACGAACTGAAGCGCGTAACTCCTACATAATTGTTCACTAAAATACAATTTCCTTCTGTACTTTGATCCGTTCCAGAAGGACGCTGGCAGGCTCATCGTTTGGGTCTTGCGGCACCAGTTTTCCAGAGAAGGCTTTTTTGAGAATGGACTGACGCAACTGCTCGGCACGTTTCAATTCTACCGTAATGGTTTTCTCCACTTCGTCGGCAACAGAAAGGTAGCGATTTATCTCTTGAGCGATTAGATTTTGTTCGGCCAACGGTGGAAAAGGAATAGCTAAATCTTTCAATATCGCCAAATTGATGTTTTTTTGAGCTGTGGCAGGAGCATATCGCTCTAGGGCTTCCTTAGCGGTCCGAAAAAAGAACTCAACGAAGTAAATATTACACTGTCCTCGCTCTGGCAAAAAACCAGCAACGCTATCTGGAAAACAGGCATCAAATCCAAGAATTGCAGTATCAGCTATGTTTGCAGCGATCGTAATGCAGAGCGTACCAGCAGGCCATAAGCGACTCTGCTTAAGACCTTCCTCACTGTATGTCAGATTATAATGCCGTATCAACCCATTGGCGTGTCTAATGTCTCCTGTTTGTACGAATGGATATCGACCACCATATAGGAAAGGTGCATTTCTGGGTCGATGTTTTGACTTACCACGATTCAATTCTCCAATTTGAGGTAGCGTTGTCCACATCCACCCCTTTGGCAATTCGGGCAGATCACTCGTATCAGGTGTAATAGGTTCTTTATATTTTGCCCTCCACTTATCATCTTTGGGCCTTCTTCCCTTCGCCTGCATCTGCTCAAGCTGCTCCGCCTCCCACTTTTCCCGTCGCTCTTTGAGAATACGCTCAAGCAGTACAGAAACAGGTTCAATCTCCTCCTGATATTCCGCCCGCCACGCCTCGGTTAGTTTTCCCTCAAAGGCGGCTTTCAGGACAGATTGGCGATACCGTTTGAGTTGGGACTGTGCTTTGTGGAGTTCGTTTATGCCTGCGTCAAGTTTGGTAAAGAGCTCTTCGATTTTAGCGACGATGCGGTGTTGTTCAGAAAGGGGGGCAATCGGAAGAATAATCTTTTTCAACTTCGTTGCATTTACGTTTTGCACTGCTATTCCAAGCTTACTCTCTGAAATTGCGAGCCAATACGCGGGACTTTGCAAAAAATAAAACAAGAATAATTCATCAATTATTACGGGTCTAAATCTGATCAAATAGGACGCAAAGACCGCTTGCTTTGGTCCTTTAATCAGACAGCTAAAACCAACTGAACCTGCACGAGAGATAACAATATCTCCATCCTTCAAGAGATATTTTTTTTTATCATCGGGTTCTTTTTGGCAAAATGGGACTGTTTCCCAATCAATGGATCCAGAAGTGATATCTGTAGTTCGTAGTAAACGCAGCTTCCCTCTATTTTGAGCACTCGTGGTCCAACCATATTGAGGAGGTTGAGAAATCTCACCTAAAGTCGTCCACACCCACCCATCGGGCAGCTCGGACAGGCCTACATCCGTTTCGCTCATATCATAGTCTTTCTTTATAGTTTATCGATCTTGTTCTCTCTGTCATTATTATATTGAGTATTTCATCTGCAACAAACAGACGGTTTCGCCGCCGTCCGGTTATTTCCTTGAGTATGCCCTTTTCGATAAGGTAATTCACACCCCGCTGAATGGTGGGAAAGGGTATCTCCCAAGCCTTCGATAACCCTGAAATTGAGACAGCAGGACTTGCAAATAGATAGTCAATCAATCGGTTTACAACCTTTGGCACCCTTCGACCGGTCACAAGTACTCTATATCGTTTTTGTAAGTCAATCAATTTGTGAATCGTCAAAAGTGCATCTTCTGACTGTTGACGAACCCCGTTTAAGAAAAATGTAAGCCAGGCCTTCCAGTCCCCTTTCTGGCTTACATTCAACAGTAATTCATAATACTCATCTCTATGTCGTTCAAAAAAATCGGAGAGATACAGGAGAGGCTGCGATAACAACTCTCTTTCCAATAACATAAACGTGATCAGCAGTCTGCCGACTCTCCCATTGCCATCGAGAAATGGATGAATTGCCTCAAACTGATAATGGACCAGAGCGCACTGAATCAACGCCGGTTCCTGTGGGTCGGAATGGATGTATCTTTCCAAATCTGAAAAACACTGTTGCATTTCTGGGATCGGCGGAGGCACATAGGTTGCGTCCATCAAGGTGCACCCGGGACTACCAATCCAGTTTTGACTCGTCCGCATCCAACCCGGGGTGGCATGTCCGCCCTGCACCCCTCCCATCAAGATTTCGTGTACTTCACAGATCAACCGAGAACTTATCGGCAATTCTGGCAACCGTTTGATTCCATGCTCCATTGCCCTAACATAGTTATGAATCTCTCTTACATCGGACATGGGAGACGGTTCTGTTTCATCCGCTTCAAAGAGAAAGAGGTCGTCCAAACCGGATTGGGTGTTTTCAATTCTCGAACTGGTTACAGATTCACGCCGAATAAAAGGACTAATCAACAGATGTGGGTTAGGGAGCAGTTGTCCCGCGTCGAACAGTTCTTTAACTTTGCTGTCTGCTTTTGAGAGAAGGCCAGCCAATTCCCAATTCACTTCAATCTTTGGTGGGAGTGGATTTGGCACATAAGCCCAATATGAGGGACGGGTTAGCGTGCGAATACATTTACCGGCGGTTGAATGTTTGAAGGCTTCCGGGTTCATTTTTCCTCACTTTACGTTAATAAGATACAGGGCTATTAACGCTTTGTCAAGTTTTTTAGACTTTGCGTTAATAGTGTGGGATGTTATTAACGTTTTCCGTGAGTTTGCGTTAAAGCGTTTGGGAACATCAAAGATGTTATCCAATTGAGATGTACAACTTACGCCGCCAAACCCTCATTCAACGACTCAAGAATTGTATACAAGGCATCGCCAAACACCTCATACGCTTTGAATGTCCCGCCCTTTGCCTGAAACGGTACCTCCTCAAAATCATCTATTTCAATGCGTAGCGATGCAGCGATATGGTCTTTTATCATCTCCAACCACGCCATCTGTTCTGGCGAAAATTCCTTCTCCTGATTGGAGAACCACGCCTGAAAACGTTGATCGACGGTCTCCTTGTAAGGTTCAAGTGTTGGGGCATCCCCGATTGCAAAGCGGACCAATGAGATGATGTTAGTCAATAGCTTGTCTGGGGCCGCCCCCTTGACTTTCGATTGATCTAACCGCTCGTACGCCCCCCATAGTTCCGCTGTCGTGAAATGATGTGGCGGTTTTTTGATAGCTTTGGCGAGTTGTTGAACCTGTTGATATGTGAGATGTCGCTGTCCGTACGGTTTACTATAGATAATCTGGATCGCTGTCAGTTCATCCCTGTTCTCTTCGATAAACTGCTTGAAACTCTCCACGCGCTGCTCCGCCCGTGCTTTTGACTCCTGATCAAATCCCGCAAAGGTTACATTATCTTGGCTCACGGTGTCTATTGTCTGTTCTTGCTGCTTGTTGAGTTCAATAAGTGTATTGCACACATCCGGGTTATCAAAGGGCTGACACGCCTCCCCAATGAGCCAAGCTGCTCTTTCCTGAATTTGCTCCTGCGTTAAGGACTCCGTGGGCGATTCAAGCAATAACCGAATACTTTCCGGTATTGGGGTTGCTGTAGGTGATGCAATCAACCCAATAGACTGTTGATTTATGTCCGGATCCATCGCACCAAATAGGGTGTGAATCATACGCTGTAAGGAAATACCTCCCGACACTTCGGTAATCCGTTTCTGCCCATCATCTCCAATCTGCCGGTCAAGACGTGCAAGTCTACCCGCCAATGAGGTCAAGGTATCGGGATCTCGGTACCCAAGTGCCACAACCTCAAGCAATTTCTCAAACGGTAGGCTCCGTCTTCGTTCAAGCGGTCGGGAATCGGTTTTGTCACTCTCACAAACACCCACGGCATCGACAATTACGAAATGGGTTTTGTGATGGGCGTCGGGGGTGACTACCTGCAAATCCGTTGAGGAAATGGTGCGCGTACCTCTGCCCTTCATCTGCTCAAAGTAAACCGGCGATCTAACATTTCGCATGAAGATGATACATTCTAACGGCTTGATATCCGTGCCGGTGGCAACCATATCCACCGTTATAGCGATACGCGGATTGTATGAATTGCGGAAGCTGGCGAGCAGGTTTTCCGCTGTATCGCCCGTTGTGCGGTATGTAATCTTTTTACAGAAGTCGTTACCCTTCTCAAATACCGAGCGGACGATCTCCAGTATATCCTCAGCATGAGCGTCATCTTTGGCAAAAATTAGTGTTTTTGGGACGTGCTTTCTACCCCGAAAAATCTCTGTGAACAGATTATCCCGGAAAGTTTGAATTACTTTGCGAATCTGATCGGGTGCCACCACATCACGGTCAAGCTGATTTGCGCTGTACTCCATCTCTTCATCCAACAGTTCCCATCGGGTTCTGCGGGTGAGTTTGTCCCGTTTGTCAACGTAAAAGCCGGGAGGGATCGTGCTGCCATCCTCCGCAATCTCTGTCTTGATGCGATAGACATCATACCCCACGTTCACACCGTCGGCGATAGCCCGCTCATGAGGATACTCTGTTACCAAGTTCTGATTGAAGAATCCGAATGTTTGCTTTGATGGCGTAGCGGTGAGACCGACGATAAAGGCGTCGAAGTATTCCAGCACGGGTCTCCATCGGTTATAAATCGAGCGGTGGCATTCGTCGGTGATAATAAAATCAAAGGTCGAAATCGGAATCTTGGGATTGTACTCCACCTCCGCAGCGGGTTGATCCCCCGAATCACCGTTGAACAGTGATTCGCTCTCGTTTTCTTCATCAAAATCCGAATCTCCCTTTAGCATTGAATACAACCGCTGAATCGTGGTGATACAGACCTTGCTCACCTCGTCAATCCGGTTGGTGGTGAGATGTTGAACGTTGTAAAGGTCAGTGAATTTCCTGCCATCGTCCGGTGTGGTATATTGCTGAAATTCTTTGAGTGTTTGTCTTCCAAGATTGCTGCGATCAACGAGAAACAGTACCCTTTTTGCTTTTGCAAACTTGATTAGTCGATAAGCGAAACTCACGGCGGTATATGTTTTCCCGCTGCCGGTTGCCATCTGAATCAACGCACGAGGCAAATCTGCGGCAAATGACCTCTCCAGATTGATAATCGCTTCGATCTGACAGTCTCGCAGCCCTCTACTCTCCAGTATAGGCAGCGTTCGGAGGTTTTCCCGCAATGTTTGATCCTGCTCAATCCACTTTAACAGAGTTCCCGGTTGGTGGAAGGCGAAAACGCGACGGGTACGGGAGTTTGGGTCGCGTAGATCTCGGAAAAAGGTTTCAACCCCTGTGCTCTCATACCCGAAAGGTAAAGACCTTCGATAGCCTAGAAGAGGTGCTGGAACCCCAGTGAGGTATTTCTCAGTTTGTTCGGAGACACCGCCGAGAGTTGTGCCCTCCGGTTTGGCTTCGATCACCCCAACCGCGCTGCTATCGACAAATAGCAGGTAGTCTGCGAATCCGGAGGACATGGGATACTCACGTACTGCAACCCCTAGCGATTCGCCGAGATCCATCTGTTTTCGATCTTGAATCGTCCACCCCGCTGCGGTGAGTAGTCGATCAATATTCTGTCGCGCTTTTTCTTCTGGATTCATATTTTCTTTATCTGCGGTAAGGTGAGATTATCGTGAAAACACCACTGTTATTTTACCTGAAATCCATCCCTGATGTCAAATATCGCACCTACTCTATAGGGTCATCTAGCTTTCGGTTCTCTCCCCGTCTGAGTCGGGATTGGGAAATCCCTCCTACAGAAGAGCCAAATCACCCTAAGGCCTAAATAATTGAGGGGTGTGCATAAATAGCTTTCGTGTGGGAGAGTGCAATCTGCGATTCAGACAAATGGCACATGTCGCCCCGCTGGGGCTTTGGGATATGGGGCTATCCGTATGCTATAAACATGTCGCCCCGCTGGGGCTAAATGCACCCTGTCCCGTCCTTAAATATTCCCATTTCACGTTCCGGTTTCTATCCTGAAAATCCTTAAATCCAGAAAATCCTGATTCAGACAATTATCATGCACACCCCTCAAATAATTATTGATCTGCTCACCCATCTGTGGTATCTTATTGTGATAACCATCAGGACTTTTTAGGCGAATCTCAAGCGTAAGGAGGGATTTGTATGAGCCAAATAGGAGCTACACCGATTACCGCGCCGGGCTGGACCGGCAAGCCCAAAAATGGCGTCGCAATTGTCGATTGCGACGTTCACCACAACTTTCGTAACCCCGAACAACTGCTGCCATACCTATCAACATTCTATCAAGAACATCTATTAGACCAAGGCTTGCATCTGGGTGGGTATCCCAACATCCCAATTCGGACCAACCGCACCGATCTGAAAGGTCGCATGAAGTCCAAAGATGTGCCGGCAAAGAGAGCGACCGGTGGCGATCCACGCGATTTCAATTTTACGTTGGAGTTTCTGCAAGAGGAACACCTCGACCCTTGGAATATCGACTACGGGCTGCTGACCGGACCCCCGGTGTTTTACGGATATTCGGGACTCCCCGATCCGGATTGGGCTGCCGCACTGTGCCGAGCGTTCAACGATTGGACGATCGAACATTGGCTTGACCGCGACGAGCGGATCGTCAACGCCATCCTTGTTTCGCCGTCGGACCCCACCCAAGCGGTAGAGGAAATCAATCGATTGGCGGATCGCAAGGACACCGCTGCGGTGATGGTGCCAATGGGGACAAGTATGCCCTTCGGCAACCGTTTCTATCACCCCATCTGGGAGGCGTGCGAGCAGCACGGACTACCGGTGGTTGCCCACATCGGTGGAGGCGGCGGCGCAACCAGAACCACCCCAACCCCGGTTGGCTATCCCACCTACTATATGGAATCACGGATGAGCCGTCCGACCGTCGCGAGTGCACATGCAACGTCATTGATCTGCGAGGGGGTGTTCGAGAAGTTCCCGGACTTCAAGTTCGCGCTTATTGAAGCGCAGCAGCTTTGGGCGGTCTCGGTGATGTGGCATCTGGATACGGACTGGAAGGCAATCCGTGATCAGACCCCATGGCTCAAACGCCTGCCGAGCGAGTATTTCCGCGAGCACATCCGAATCGGTTCACAGCCGATGCACGAGCCGGAGAAACCGGAGCAGATGTACCAGATGTTGGATATGCTGCATGCAGACGAAACGCTGATATTCTGCTCAGACTTCCCGCACTTCGACTGGAACGATCCGGTGACTACCTTCCCCAAACTCGATGAAGAGCTGCACCACCGAATTTTTGCCGGTAATGCGCTCGATATGCTCCGGATAGACACAGGAAATTAATCATGGCAAGCGTTGTTATCGGTAAAGTAGCGGACATCCCACCGGGAGAGCGCAAAATTGTCGTGCCGTTCCGGGGCAGGGCTGGGATTGGTGTTTTTAACGTCAACGGCTCATTCTACGCTGTACGCAACATCTGTCCTCATAAGAACGGTCCTCTCTGCACCGGTGAACTCAGCGGTCGGGTTAGCACCGATGCCCCGCCCTCTACCCGTGGCTCCACAATCGCAGTGGACGGCTTAGGTGAGATCTTGCGCTGTCCGTGGCATCAGTGGGCGTTTGATATTGCGACTGGACATTGTCTGGTAGATCCAGAGATACGTGCCAAGACCTACCCTGTTAAAATTAAGGGGGACGATGTCGTTGTCGAATACGAAGACTGAGACAAGGTTAAATAGATAGGACTTACGCAGTTGAACGGTTAAAACCAACCCCCCTGCCCCCCTTATTAAGGGGGTAGTTCGGCGATTCATCGCCGCTGGACACCGTTACCAACGCCCGATTCGAGCAACTACAATCTGGAGTGCGTAAGTCCTGATAGATAAACTGTGGATCGTGTACAAAGGAGAAAACCGTGTCAGTAAGACTAGAAGGTAAGGTTGCAATCGTCACAGGTGGAAACAGTGGTATCGGTAAAGCAACTGCCCATCTCTTTGCCCAAGAAGGTGCCAAAGTCGTTATCATGGCAAGGAGGGAGGAGGAAGGCGCTCAAGTTCAGGAGGCTATCAATAGCGAGGGTGGCGAAGCAACGTTCATCCGCTGCGATGTCTCGGACAGTAGTGCTGTTGATTCAGCAGTCGAAGCGGCCGTCTCGAAATACGGTACGATCAATATCCTCTTTAACAACGCGGGTGGCGGCGCTGGAGAGAATTTCCCGAACGAAGGAGATGAGGGTTGGGATCGGGTGATTAACGTCAACTTGTCCGGCACCTTCTATACGTCACGAGCGGTCTGGCCCCACATGGTAGACGCAGGCGGTGGCGCTATAGTCAATAATTCCTCTATCGCCGCTGTCATCGGATTTAGCAAGAACATGTACGATATAACCGGCAGAACGCCGTCGTCCTCATATTATGTGGCAAAAGCGGGTGTCGAGGCTTTTACACGGTACACATCGAGTACGGGCGGACAGCATAATATTCGCGTGAACTGCGTACGCCCTGGCCAAATCCTCACCCCGGGGGCGACCGGTGGCAGGGAACATCACTATTTCAAGCCAATCTTCGATCTGTCTCAGATACTTGACGGTCCGGGTTATCCAGAAGACGTAGCAAATTTGGTGCTTTTCCTTGTTTCCGATGAGTCCAGGTTCATAACCGGAGAAATTATAAACATCGACGGTGGTACACCACGAAAGCTGTAGAAAAAACGTGGCTCATGTAAAAAGAAAGTGCAAAATATGAAGCGAAATCGTAGGGACGGGGTTTCCCCGCCCGTGGCACATCCCGATTTATCGGGGCAGTAAGGGTTGGGTGACCCAACCCCTACGAAAACTCGGTTGCTGTTGCATTACTTCTTAACATGATCGAAAAACGTTCCTATAGGAGACAATAATATGCCTCAAATGACAGGAAGTAAATTTCTCGCAGACACAGTCCACGGTTACGGGATTACCCACGTCTTTTTTATGCCCTATATCGCCCCGAGGGCGTTAATGGAGATGGAAAAACTGGGGATCAAGCGCGTTCAAACCCACGGTGAGAAAGGGGCTGCCTATATGGCAGATGCCTACGCCCGCGTCAAACGCGCACCGAGCCTCTGTATGGCGCAGTCGGTGGGTGCGGTCAATCTCGCCGCTGGATTACAGGACGCCTACCTCGCCTGCTCCCCGGTCATCGCTATCACCGGTCGGGAGAGTCAAATTAACCAACAGCGCCACGCGTATCAAGAGGTTGACCACATCAACCCGTTTTCGGCGGTGACCAAATATAGCGCGTTTGTCGCCACACCGGAACAATTTCCGGTCTACCTGCGTCAAGCCTTCCGTTCCGCGACAGCCGGCACACCGGGACCGGTACATCTGGATCTGGAAGGTCTCGCCGGTCAGGCGGTTGTGGATCGCGAGGCAGATCTGGAAGTTATCATCGAAGAGTCCTTTACTCAGCTGCCGCCTTTCCGCCCGGAAGCGGAAATAGAGAAAATAACGGAAGCGATCCAACTACTCGCTGATGCCAAGCGTCCCATCATCGTTGCTGGCGGCGGTGTAACCGCTTCAGATGCTCGCGCAGAACTGATTGCCCTTTCAGAAAAGCTCTCCATTCCGGTTGCGACCGCTCTCAACGCGAAGGCGATGTTCCCATACGACCATCCGTTAGCGGTCGGTGTCCCCGGTTCATATTCGCGGGATTGCGCCAACCAAGCGGTCTGCGAGGCGGATTTGGTGTTCTTCATCGGGAGTCATACCGGTGGACAGGTGACCAACGGATACAGCATCCCACCACAGGGAACGCCGGTTATCCAACTCGATATTAACGCAGAGGAGTTAGGACGCAATTACTCAATTCAGTTGGGGCTGCAGGGCGACATCAGAAACTCGTTGCGTCGTATGATTGAAAACGCAGAAGCCGTTGAACCGCGAACCGAATGGGTTAGCCGAGTGCAGGAGCTGGTTCGGAACTGGAAAGAGAGCGTCAGCGACGTAGCGAACTCGGATATCGTGCCGATGCGACCGGAACGCCTCTGCAAAGAACTGACCAACTACCTGCCATCTGACGCAATTCTGGTCTCCGACACAGGGCATTCCGGTGTCTGGACCGGCACAATGCTCGATCTCAAACATCCCGACCAGATATTTATTCGTTGCTCCGGTTCACTTGGTTGGGGGCTGCCCGCGGCGATGGGTGCGAAATGCGCCCAACCCGATAGGCCCGTGCTCTGCTTCACCGGCGACGGCGGTATCTGGTATCATTTGGGAGATTTGGAGACCGCAGTGAAATCCGAAATTAACGCCGTTATTCTGGTCAACAACAATCACTCCCTGAACCAAGAACAGGGCGGTGTTGAGTCTGTCTACGGTGGACGGACGAAAGGCTCCGATGAACTCTGGCTGTTCCCCGACGCCGATTTCGCCAAGATCGCCGAATCGATGGGCTGTCTCGGAATTACGGTCAACAAACCGAGCGAACTTTCGAGCGCGTTGGATCAGGCATTTTCCGCAGAGAGACCGACGGTTGTCGATGTCAAAACACACGTCGAAGGTATTGCCCCGCGGGCATGGAGTCCGTCATAGGTGGGAGCGTCACTGCTCATCCGCGGACAAGGGTTAAATTCCTGCTGTTGACACTGTTTTGTGACCACACTATAGTTCTGATCTCACTTAATTTTATAGGGGGGTATCATGCGAGATTACCCGTATCCGATAGCCGACGGTGTGAGAAGTATTGTACTCGGAATCATTTTCAGCCTGCTGACTTGTGGAATTTACTCTCTGTATTGGGAGTATAAACAGATGGCAACACTCAATGCCTGGTTAGGCCGAACCGAGTATCGTTTTGGGCTTTGGTTAATCCTCAGCATTATAACATGCGGTATCTTTGCCCTTTACTACGAATACAAGATGGCGGCAGGAATTAATGAGGTTCAGGCGAACAACGGCTTGACCGTAAGCAATTCCTTAGCGGTCATCTGTGTCTTGCTCGCAATTTTTGGTATTGGTATCGCATCGCTTGCAATTCAGCAGTGGGAGATCAACAAATTCTACGATGCACGCGAAGACGTTTAATCACATACATCTGGCACGAATTTTTCTGATCGGACTCGTCCTTGTCACTGTATACACGGCATGGTCACGTGTATCCCCCGACGAGATGAGGCTGATTCCGTGTCTATTTCACCTTATCACGGATATATCGTGTCCCGGCTGTGGCATGACGCGTGCCTGTGTCTCGTTTGCACAAGGTAAATTCGCCACAGCTTGGGGTTATCATCCCTTTGCATTTTTTGTTGTTCCGTTGGCCCTTGGTATCTCATGCGCTCCGACTCAGCTCCGAGACAGTTGGCTAAAGCTCTCCGCCCCCATCCGAAACTGTCTCACGGGGATCGGAATCGTTCTCGTTTTAGGACTCTGGATTTATCGTTTAACGTATCTCTAGCATACAGTAATGAACAACGGCGTCACTATGTAACATTTTACGAACCTATTGAAAGGAAAAACACCGATGGCAATAGCAATGACGCAGCAGCAGGAGAAGGACTTTGACGAAAAGGGATACATTATCCTCGAAGATTTTTTGACACAGGGGGAGCTAGATCGATTACTGTCAGCTATTGACGAGGTAAGAGATAGAGTCCGTCGTGCCGAAGGTGGTGGACCCAATGATCCCTTTACTATCCGCAATGCGTTAGCCCAACATGAGGCATTCCTCGACCTGATTGATCATCCTAAGATGCTGCCGTTGGTCGTTGATGCCATCGGCTGGAACATTCAGATCCGAACCACGCACCTCGACTATCGTCCCCCTTACCCAGAAGACCTGAAGCCCGGCACCGTCGGCGTTGGTGACGGAGACGATCAGAAAGCTGGCTACAACAACCTCGGCTGGCATCCCGATCTGTCGGGCAAAGAGCTCTTCGAGGGACCGTCGCTGGACGGGCGGTTACCCTTTATGGAGATCAAGGTGTTCTATGTATTCTCCGATATGACTGCATCCAATTCCGGCAATCTCTGGTTGATGCCGGGCAGCCACAAGCGCCCCCTACAGGAATGGCGGGGGCTGCAGGGCAAACTCGACCTCTCCGAAGCGGTCGAACTCAGATTGAAACCGGGGGCTGCGGTCCTATGGCGCACAGCGACTTGGCACTGTGTTGGTCCAAACCTATCGGACGAAACGCGCAAGATCATGCACGTCGGCTACCACTACCGATGGCTCCGACCAACAGACTTCATTGAGCAAAAACCGGAGTTACTCGCTAAAAGTTCACCGATACGACAGCAATTACTCGGCGCTTTGCCATCGAGTGACAATCCACTGGGCGCT
Source organism: Candidatus Poribacteria bacterium (assembly GCA_965204355.1). Lineage (GTDB taxonomy): Bacteria > Poribacteria > WGA-4E > WGA-4E > PCPOR2b > PCPOR2b. Next base: position 2,099,034 of record OZ241983.1, on the reverse strand, counting down.
TCTCCTGAGTTTCAACCTCACTCTCAACACTGGATTACAAAGAACCCGGACGATGTTCCATTGAGGGCTTGGGCGGAAGCACAGGAAAAATAAAAACGCTTACCTGCGATGGGAAACCGATACGCAGCACGAATGGGTAAAAGCAAGGGAGCAGATATGAGTCTCGAATCGGTAGATCACGACGCCCAGTCCGCCAACAGCATCGTCCGAGAAAATCTTCTGCCGGGTAACCCGTCAACCGAGTGGGATCTTAACGGTTGGGGTGATCCGACTATCCAAGGTTTCGGTCATGACATCAGCATCAATCGCGGTGAGACGATCTACTTCAAGATCAAAACCGATTCGACCGACTACCGGATAGACATCTATCGAATGGGATACTACGGCGGGATGGGAGCGCGTCGTGTTGACACGGTCAAGCCGTCGGTCAAACTCCCACAACATCAGCCGGAAGGTCTGAGAGACGAGGCGACCCGCCTCTACGATTGTGGGAATTGGGAAGTATCAGCTTCTTGGCAAGCGCCGCCGGATGCGACATCGGGAATCTATTTTGCGCGTTTGGTACGACAGGATTCCGATCCTACAAACCCCGACTCGTCGGGATTCTCGGAACGGAACTGGCGGGCGGACAACAGTCAGGAAGGTCCAGCGGAGAAACCCCTTGCCTCGCCACACGCCTATGGGGCCTTGGGCCACGGACGCCTTGCCAATGCGCTGCGCGAACCGCGAGCAAGCCACATCTATTTCGTCGTGCGGCACGACGACAGCCATTCCGATATCCTCTTCCAAACAGCCGATACGACTTGGCAAGCCTACAACCCCTACGGTGGCTACTGTACCTATGGCAGGGTAAATCCGGGCTTCCCACGTTCAATCGGCATCCCTCCGCGTGCCTACAAGGTGAGCTACAACCGCCCGCTCAAGACGCGCGATTATCGGGCGGTGAACATGGTTTTTAACGCCGAGTATCCTTGCGTCCGTTGGCTTGAGGCTAACGGCTACGACGTCACCTACTTCACCGGTGTCGATAGTGATCGGCGCGGCGAGGAGATTTGCAAGCACCGGCTATTTCTGTCCGTGGGCCACGACGAATATTGGTCTCTTGAGCAGAGGCGGCATGTCGAGGCGGCACGTGAGGCGGGTGTTCATCTCGCCTTTTTCAGCGGTAACGAAGTTTTTTGGAAAACCCGATGGGAGCCCTCTATCGATGGAGAAGGGGTTTCTCATCGAACATTGGTCACCTACAAGGAAACCCACGATAACGCCAAGATCGACCCTGTTCCTGACGTTTGGACTGGGACATGGCGTGACTCACGACCTTTCAATCCGGAGGGACCACAGCCGGAAAACGCCCTAACCGGCACCATCTTCACGGTGAACGCATGGCGCAACGATCCACTCATTGTACCTGCTAAATACGCTGCCCTGCGGTTCTGGCGTAACACGGAGATCACCAAACTCAAACCGGGGGAACGTGCCGTTTTGCTGAGGGGCTTGCTCGGTCATGAATGGGACGAAGATTTGGACAACGGATTTCGCCCACCCGGTCTGTTTCGCCTATCGGAGACAACCATTGACAACGTTCCCTACCTTCAGGACAACGGGACAGTCTATGATTCAGGAACCGCGACTCACCACCTGACGCTTTATCGTCACGAAACTTCCAAGAGCGCACAATCATCTTCAAATAAAGATGGTGGTCCCAAAAACGGGAGCGGTGCGTTGGTCTTTGGTGCGGGCACGGTGCAGTGGACTTGGGGTTTAGATGCACACCACGATACCGAAACCGGCATACCGCCGGAGCGGGCAAATTCCAGCTCTACCCGCGTGGGTGTGGATCTGAACGGTCCCGATAAGAACATCCAGCAAGCGACTGTCAACCTGTTTGCGGACATGGGCGTGCAGCCTCAGACGTTACAAGAGGACCTGACACCGGCGAGCGCGTCCACCGATGTGCAACCGCCAATCTCAACGGTTCTTGTGCCAGCCGATAGCGTAACGCTGCCTCTGGAAACCTTGATAATCAGCGGCTCCGCTCAAGACACCGACGGTCAAGTCGCTGCGGTCGAGGTTTCTGTCGATAACGGTCTCAGTTGGCACCCGGCAAGTGGATGTGCAGATTGGAACTATGAATGGCTGCCAGCAGAGTCGGGGGCCTTTACCATCTTGAGCCGAGCCGTCGACGACAGCGGTAATTTGGAACGTCTGGGACAAGGGGTAACGGTCACGATTCAGCGTGCCCAGTAGATGCCCATTACCGAAATTGTTAAAGGAGAATAACGATGCCGATGCTCAACATTGGATCGACCAAACAACTCTTCTTCGATGATTACCTGATTGAGAGCTTGGTCAATGCAAAACAGGGGTTGAACCCCGCGGTGAAGGTGGACAACAACCCCGTCATCCAGCCAGAGCGTCCGTGGGAAGGCAACTTCATGCGGCCCGCAAAAGTGATTTTTGACCCGACGGAACAGCGCTTCAAGATGTGGTATTCCTCCGCGACCATCACCGTGCGCTTGGAAAACGGGAAGCCAGTTCCGGGTGGAGCTGCAGGGCTTCTCTTAGACACTCAGGGAAGTGTGATGTGCTTGGCTACTTCAGAAGATGGGATTCACTGGGAAAGACCGTCACTGGGACTCGTTGAATTTGACGGTTCAACGGACAACAACATCCTCCCCACAAAGGAGGATGTCCCCCCAACGCCAGCCTTTCAAGATTTGCGCGAGGAAGATCCCGCCAAACGGTATAAAGCACTGCGTATGATCGGCGACACACAGACACGGGGGATGCAATACGATCTCTTCTATTCTCCTGATGGGATCAACTGGACCCCCTATGAGGACAACCCCGTCATTGATACGGGTCAGGAGTTGGGACGCTGGGCGGGTCGTTTCCAAGGCTGGGATCCAATCCGCGAGACGTACTATGTCACTATGGAAGCCAGCCATCACTGGCGGGGACCGTACGGCAAACGGCTTATCGGCAGGGCAGAGAGTCCAGACATGATCCATTGGAGCGAACCGGAGATTATTCTTGTGCCGGACAAGGACGACTACCCCGATACCGAGTTTTATAGCCTGCCGGTCATCGCCTACGAAGGAATCTATGTTGGGCTGCTGTGGATCTTCCGCACCACCAATGTGACGCATCATCCAGAGATTGTCTTCAGTCGGGATGGATTTCATTTTCAGCGGAGCTATCGAGAGCCTTTCATCCCACGCGGCGGTTCGCGGACGGATTTCGACTCCAGCAGCGTCTACGCTGAAACTATGATTGTTCACGGGGATAACATCTTCACTTATTATATTGGCACGAACAGCCGATCCCCTGAAATTGCCCTGGAGTTGGGTGATAAATCGTCGGAGGGAATTGGCCTAGCGGTTTCACGGCTTGATGGGTTTGTCTCTCTTGATAGTGGAAAGGGCTGGGTGGTCAAGGACAGATCCGAGGATGAGCTTCAACACATCTATGGCGAGCGACAAATCTTCGAGGAACCTGAGTCCTTCGGTCAGATGACGACCCGTCCGTTCGGATTTTCCGGATCGAGGCTGTATCTGAACACAAGCATGGCACCGATCGCCGCGGGACCGGGTCCCGGGGAGGTGAAGGTAGAGATTTTGAGGGCGAACCATAAGAAATTGGACGGATTTAGTTTCAACGATGCCGATTCGATCACGGAGGGAGGCACCGCCCAAGCTGTCTCTTGGAACGGAAATTCTGATGTGAGTGCGCTGGTTGGCAAACCGATAAAGCTGCGTTTCTACTTCAAGAACGCCAAGCTCTACTCTTTTCAGTTCAAGTAATTAGGGGTCGATTCTGATGTCAGACAGGGTTCAAAACCCCAAATAGCTTAGGGAGTCGCGCACCATGAAATTAACAATGGATCAGTTGGCGCATTTCGATACGGAAGGCTGGTTGCTCCTGAAAAACCGGTTCAGCCAAGCAGAGATGGCTGTGCTCAAAGGCGAACTCCCAAAGATTTTCGCCATGCAGCGTGAGGAGGTCTGGCGCGAAAAGGATGGGGAGGCGGTTCGCACCGCTTTCGCCGCGCATACCTACAACGAGGCGTTCAACCGTTTGGGACGGCATCCCCGCTTAATCGAGCCGGTCATGCAGCTCCTCAATGGACCGGTATATATGCACCAGTACAAGATTAACGGAAAAGCCGCTTTCAACGGCGATGTCTGGCAGTGGCACCAAGATTACGGCACATGGTCTCGCGACGACCAGATGCCACAACCACGGGCGATGAATATTGCACTGTTCCTTGACGAAGTGACTGAATTCAATGGGCCCCTTTACCTCATTCCGCGCAGCCACAAGCAAGGGGTGATAGAGGCGGGACATGACACATTGACGACCTCTTATCCGCTGTGGACACTCGATAAGGAACGAATCCGGGAGCTAGCAAACGAAGGGGGTATCGTCGCACCCAAGGGGGAACCGGGCACCGCCCTAATGTTCCACTCAAATATGGTGCACGCCTCAGCACCCAACATCAGTCCGTGGGACCGGGTGATTGTGTATCTGAGCCTTTGTCATGTCGATAACCATATCCGCCAATTCAAGCGCCCAGAATGGATTGCCCACCGCGACTTCACGCCGATTGAACCGTTGGACGATGATTGTCTGTTGACACTCTCGTAACCCAAAAATTATAGTAGATTTTAGAATTAATTAGATACTCCAAACCGGTGCGGTTAGGAAAACGAAACTACCGTTCTACCGTTTGGTAGGCGCTGTTTCTAACTGCGCCTATTCGGTGCGGTTGGAAACCGCACCTACCGACCCCGATAAATCGGGATCGAAACCGAGGGGCGAAAGTGTCTACATATTTTGATAATTCGCTATAAATCAATCACCCCTCGCAGTGGATTGACAGATTCATTGCATATGGTCTAGTAATTAGTATCCTCTGGTCTGGTCGAAGCGGCTGAGCAGATCGTCATCGCCCATCAGAAATCGTTTCACATTCTCACAGAATGTATCCATCCACCGAGGGCTCCGCATCGGCGAGTTACCAGCCATATGAGGGGTAATAATCACATTATCCATCTTCCACAAAGGATGATCAGCCGCCACCGGTTCCACCGGCAGCACATCCAGACCGGCACCGCCAATAAGTCCCTGCTCCAACGCCTCTATCAGTGCCTCCTCGTTGACAATCTTGCCGCGGCTAACATTGATCAGTAAGGCGTCGGGTTTCATGTGGCGAAATGCCTCCCGATCAAACATCTCTTCCGTTTCCGGTGTGAGTGGGGCGCAGAGCACAACAACATCGGAAGCCTCCAGCAGATCGTAGAAGCGATCCAGCCCCCAGCACGTTTCCACGTAGTCGGGAACTGTTACCGGTGTTGGATCTACGGCAATCACCTTCATGCCAAAAGCGTGTGCGCGTTTAGCTGTTTCGCGCCCGGCACCGCCGAGTCCGATGATCCCCATGGTGCTATCGATGAGTTCCCGCGCCATCAGACGGTTGTTGCTCCAACTGGCGTTGCGGGTTACCAGCGCGACATCCCGCGTGAGCCCCAAGATAAGTGCGAATGCGTGCTCTGCCAAGTGTATCCCCACAAAACCCTTCGCGGTTGTAATAATAACATCACTCTTTTCAATCTCCGGGCTCATCAGGAAGTCAATCCCTGCGGAATAGTACGCCATCCAACGTACCCGCTTCGCCTTTGGGAAATATTTCGGTCGCACATCACCAATCAGGATATCTGCGGTAGGAAGTTCCTCCTCAAATTTCTCCTCAGAGCCAGCGACTATAAGTTCGACTCGATCGGACACGGCACGGATCCGCTCGGCGGACGCGTCGTCCATGTTCATTGTTAGTATCTTGGTTGCCATAAACTCAGATAAATTCCTTCCTTATCAGGTCACAAGCCAGCAATTACTCATGAGATGATGTTACGCCGGCATGGTTCGCTTGGTATACTCTCGGCATAGTGCTGCGATTTCGGGACCGCCCCCGCAGATCAAGATGTCGTTGTCGATCTGCTCCTTGTAGTTATCAACATTAATCGAATCGCAGAAATTGATGCCTGCCGCTTTACGGGCAGCATTCACTCGTGCACGAGCCCCAGCCATTTCGGGGCTGTACGGCGGATCATGTGCGTCGGGATCACCAAAGGAATAACCCATGTCACCGGGTCCCCATTCGACGTAGGTGAGCCCCGGCACTTTACAGGTTGCTTCACAATTCTCAAGGGCACGGCGATTCTCGATTTTCAAGCCCACGATTAATTCGCCCTCCGGATTCAGGGGCCAGACATCTGCCTTTTGCAGGTACTCCGAATGCTCCAATCCCCAGATATGACCCACACCACCACCACTGCCTCGTCGTCCCACATCCAACCCTTCTCCTACGCCGATGTTATGGAAGGGGAACCGCATAGATTCGATCAGCACCCTCACCGCTCCCGGAGTCTCGGCATGACAGAGTACGAAACCGTGAACACCACAGTCAAGGTAGTGCGTTACCATCCAAGCGTTTGCCCGCATCACGTGTTCGTCGGTGCCCTGCACAGGCAGCGTCACCAACACGGTTGGCGTTGGGTGACCACTTTTCGTGGGGCCCGCTGCTGCCAACCCTCTCATGAATTCTCGCACCCCCGGTATGTTCATCGGGACATGCTCCTGTTCGAGCAGGAGGAAATCGTTATCCGTATGACAGGCGTTAACGCCGCCCTCAAATGACAGATCTCCGCTGCCACCGTAAATGAGGGTATGTCTCCCCTCAAGCAGTTCAATAGCACGATTGACTCTACCCATCGGATTTACTCCATTTCTTGTTTATTCGCGTCTCCGTTTTTTGAGCACGATAATAATAATAACAACGAGAACGATGGCAATCCACCAGTTATTTATCACCCAACTCCAAAAGATGTTGAACGCAATCCAAGCTAAAACCTCAATTGCAAGAATAATTGCTGCCTTATTCCACGGAAATTCCGCAAACCGTTCACGATATTTGGTGGACAACCACCACGAAATTATCGCTGTACCCAGCACAACAATTAAGAATAGAAAATTCACCAGTGATTGGGCTGCGCCTAAAATCAATTCCATTTTTAGAGTGATCCTCCTTTCCCATATGTGTTGCGCGTAGCCGGATTTGTGAGCGATTGGAAAATTAGATTCGACTACGACAGACTTTCTGAACACTCGCGTTGAGTTTACCTCTGCGTGTTCCAGACCTGATTATAACGTTATTGCCATTCTACGGGAGTTCACCGTATCCTGTCCGGATGACTGTAGACAGTCATGCCTTTGCCACGCATAAACCCAATCAATGTGACTTCGCCCTCTTGCGCCATGTCGACGGCAAGACTCGATGCCGCAGAAACCGCTACAATCACTGGTATGCGGGCGAATAACGCCTTTTGAATAATTTCAAAACTGGCGCGTCCACTCACCATCAAAATGTGTCGATCAAGAGGAAGTTGCTCGACTAATAGTGCCTGCCCAATCACCTTATCTACCGCATTGTGTCGCCCGACATCCTCGCGTATGATTAACAATTCGCCTCGTTCGTCAAATAATCCAGCGGCGTGCAGTCCACCGGTCGCTTCAAAGACAGATTGTGCAGATCGCAGCCTATCGTTGAGTTGGTAAAAAACGTCTGGATCGATCTGAATCTTTGATGTTATCGGTGGAATGTCCTGCTTAACTGATTCGATAGTCATTTTGCCGCACAATCCACAACTGGCATTCGCGTGAAAGTTCCGTTGCCACCCCTCTTGTTCTTCGAGAACGTGTCCATTTATCAAATGGACGTTAATGATATTTTGTAGTGCCGTTTCCTCGACATCCTCACAGTAGGCGATTGCCCCGATATCATCGGACGATGTTATCAGTCCTTCCGTGTAGAGAAATCCCGCGGCGAGATCGAAATCGCATCCTGGTGTTCGCATCACGACTGCCAAGCTTTGGTCGCCCACCCGAATTTCGAGCGGCTCCTCAACCACGAGAGAATCTTCAGTCGGGACCGGGTGGGCATTACGCCAGCGTATGACCTGTTTCGTCAATATCGGTTTCATAGCAGATTGGAGGTCTAAGAGATTAAGAACATCACTTCACAAAAAAATAAGGATAACACACCGTAATGCCGAGAATCTGAAAGTATTAATCAGTTTCTGACATTCTATCATAGTGCCAGTCCCCTGTATAGAAAAAATATCTTGACAAACCGCCAAAAAATCAGCGAAAATTCATTGTTATAATTGCCTATATACTTCTTCTAAAGGAATTATAGTAAATCCTAAAAACAGATAGACGCTTTGGCTCTCTGTGTCCTGTCCTGCCTGTCCCGATACAATCGGGGACTCGTCGGTTCCGATTGCATCGAGAATCCCGAGAATCGGGAGATGCGGTGCGGTTAGAAACCGCACCTACCGGACCTGGGGGCAATGTGGTTCAGTTTAGAGTGTCTAAGTAATTCTAAAACCTACTATAAGTCAGTCGCCGAGAAAAAAATTAACAGCGCGGCTTGGAGGGATAGATGATTCGGCTCGGAATTGTTGATTTTGATACATCCCATGTGGTTGAATTTACGAAACGGCTTAACCATATTGATATAGATAAAGAGCAGTGGGTAGACGGAGCAAAGGTCGTCGTTGGTTGTCCGGGGGAATCGCTGTTATCCCCTGAACGCATCCCCGGCTATACAAAGCAGATGCAGGAGTATGGGGTACCGTTGGTAGACACGCCGGAGGAAATGATTGGACAAATTGATGCCGTGCTCATCGAGTCGGTTGAGGGAAGTTTCCACCATAAACGGACGGTGCCATTTCTGGAGGCAGGTTTGCCCGCATTCGTGGATAAACCCCTGACCTGCGACTTGGCGCAAGCAAAGGACCTGGCAGCGCTCGCCCAATCAAATGGTGTCCCAATTTTCACCTCCTCCTCATTGCGTTACGGCTTAGAAGTTGTCGAGATGAAAAGCAAAGAGAACGAAACTGGAAAGATTCTCGGAGCGGAGGTTAGCTCGCCGGCGCCGCTGCACCCACGCAATCCGGGGCTGTTCCACTACGGTCTGCACGGCGTGGAAACCCTATACGCGTTGATGGGACCTGGGTGCGAAGCAGTTTGGTCTGCCTCGAACGACGATGTGGATGTCGTAACCGGGTGTTGGAAAGATGGACGGATTGGGACGATGCGCGGCATACGGAAGGGAACACCGGGCTACGGATTCACCGCATATTGTGAAAAATCGATTGTGCGAACCTCGATAAATGCAAGCTACATCTACCGTGAGCTTCTCAAACAGATCGTTCAGATGTTCGAGATCGGAAAGCCGCCGATCGACATTTCTGAAAGCATAGAAATTGTTGCCTTTATTGAAGCAGCAGCGAAATCCGCGGTAAACGACGGGACGAAAACGGCGTTGGAATACACAGTAGAATGACCAAGAGGAAAAGCACTTGAAGATATAGGTGGGATTGTCATGGCACAGATTAAATTGGGTTTTATCGGTTGCGGCGGACATTCGACCCGGAATCTGCAACCGTGTATTCGATTGGTTCCCGAAATTGATTTCGTCGCGACATGCGATATATCCGCTGCGAAAGCTGAGAGCAGCGCCCAACGCTTTGGCGCCAAGCAGTGGTATACAGATTACCGGACAATGATTGAGACAGAACAACTGGATGTCATTGCGATTGTTGGACACCCCAAAACCATGCATACCGATATGGCAATTGCTTGTATGGAACTCGGAAAGCACGTGTTCATTGAAAAGCCACCTGCAATCAATGTGGAGGACGCGGAACGGCTCGTTGACACTTCGGCGAGAACGGGAAAATTCGGGATGGTCGCGACGATGTGGCGTCATGCGCCGGCACACCGGATGGCACGACGAATTGTCACGCAAGCAGCATTTGGAAAACCCCTCTTATTTGAGGGACGCTACTTGGCACCGAGCCCGAGAGGTGCTCACGAAACGTTGGAGTGGGCGTATCTATTGGATCAGGGCGTTCATATTGTAGATTGTATGCGATATCTAATGGGTGATGTCACAAGACTCCGCGCCTTTGAACATTTTGGTGCGGAGGGCAGAATGGCGTTCGCGGTCTCTCTACAGTTTGATAATGGTGCGGTCGGCACACTGAACATGGTTGCCGGATCACCAGCGTTAGAGACATCAATAATGGTCGCAGGCGACGGTGGACATGCGGTTCACGTGCACAATATGCAGCAGGTTCAATATCTCAAACCGGATGCGTGGCGGGGTGTCGGTAGTTATCGGGATTTCCCGACACAGGAATGGAATCAGGGAACGCACTATCGTGGATACGGACGCCACGGATACCTCGAAGAGATGGAGCATTTTGCCCAGTCAATTCTCGCTCGGCGACAACCGCGTGCAAGCCTCGCCGATGCTTGTGAGGTGATGCGGATCTGTCAAGCGATCGCAGATAGCCATGCACAGAGCGCATCCGTTCAAATCAGAAGGAACTGAGTAGGAAGGGGGAAGTAACCGTGCCGCAGATTAATGTTACAACCAAACCCAACGGGGCGGGGCGCAGTTGGTTGGAAGTAGGATATTATGAGACAGATTCGTTTGGGCGGAAACAGTGGATTAAGCGGGAGGTCCCCCACAACGACCGGCGGCTGACAACGGATCGTCAATATTCGGATCGGGGCGAGACTGTCGACTGGATTATACTGGTGCCGGATAACTATCCCCTTACCATCGTTAAAGTCAACTATGATCGTCTCAACCCTCGGCAATTTGAGGTCGTCTGGGAGCCAGACAGTGAGGCGTCCGAAACCAGCCGCGAAGATAAAATAAAACGGGTATTTGAGCTATCGTCAGAAAACGAAGAGTTGACCGATCTACTGAAAGAATTGCTGGGTGAAAAGGAGAATTCATGAGTTCATCAAATGCTATCGTTACGAGAGAACACCTTTGTAAGAAAATAGATCAACTCCCGCAGGTCGATCTCGGACATTTTCCAACCCCCTTGGAAGAATGCCCACGTTTATCAGAGGCGTTGGGCGGTCCCCGTATCCTGATTAAGCGTGAGGACTGTTCAGGGCTTGCGTTCGGCGGGAACAAGGTGCGTCAACTGACCTTCACGATAGGTGACGGCGTACATCAGGGGGCAGACACAATCATTCAAGGGGCTGCCTCGCAATCGAACCATTGTCGGCAAGCGGCCGCCGCTTCGGCAAAGTTAGGGTTGAAATGTTACCTTCGGCTCTCCCGCGACAGCAAAAGTGTGAGACAAGGGAATGTACTGTTAGACGATTTGGCTGGCGCGGATGTGGAATTTGTTGATGCGTCTATGGGAGCCGAACTCGACGCAATTAAATATGCGCTCGCGGAAGAGCTGAAGGAGAAGGGGCTTACACCTCACGTCCTCGCTGCTCCGAGATCAACGGCACTCGCCGCCGTCGCCTTTTCGTGGTGTATCGCTGAAATCCACGAACAACAGGAAACGATGGGAATTGATGCTGATTGGATCTACGCGGCTTCAGCGGGCGGAACACAGGGCGGATTGATTCTCGGAACAAAGGCGTTAGGGATGAAATTGAAACCCTTTGGAATTGCGCCGATTGGCTGGCCCGATCGAACGGAACGTATCCGAAACGCTGCGAACGATGCGGCAGCGATTTTGGGGATTGATGTTACTATCACCGATGACGATGTTCGCAACTCCGACGATTATGTCGGAGAAGATTATGGTAGCCTGACCCCTGAATGTGTCGACGCCTTGAAACTTATGGCACAGACGGAAGGAATCTTCCTTGATCCCTCCTACACAAGCAAAGCGCTTTCAGGCTTGATGGATCACATCCAAAAGGGGCGCATCTCCTCCGATGAAACAGTAATTTTCCTACACACCGGCGGCACACCGGCGCTGTTTGCATACAACGAGGAATTGGTTTAGCAAAGGACTCGCCCATCAATCTGAGCGGGGGCTACCGGGCGTCCGAACTGACTTAGAACGGTCGGAAATAGATCGGCGGTGCGGATAAATTCTGTTTCGATGGGCAAATTGATCGCGAGGGGAACGAACATCTGCTCCGCATTGAGCGCACCGTGGGTCGCATGATGTTCAGGGTATTCATAACGTGCCCGCAGGTCGTAGCCGGGATCGGCACTTAAAACCAGATCGCCCGTTCTGTCCCCTTGAAAAATTTGCCAGAGTTGAACTAGCCCATCCGGATACTCCGAATCGTAGGTTTGAATAAGTGCATCACGGGAAGATAGGTTCTGATAGAAGGTCCCATACCCCAACGGATCTGCACCCTGAAATTGATATGAAAAAGTTTCGGCTTCGCAGGTGATTTTCCCAAGGCCGTTCCTGTCCTGCACGACGATAGCTCCCTCCTCACCCTGTCCCGCAACAAAAGCCAGCCCCTCAATTTCCAACAGTGGCTCAACGACCCCCATCCGACTGAGTTTTTCAAAAGAGATGCGCTCGCCCCAACCTTCCTGATGCTTGGACGTGGATTTCCCTTTATCGCCTTCCGCTCCCTTAAAATAGAGATGTGCCATCCCGTTCCCTGAAACCATGCTGGCAGATCGAGCGTGTCGTCGCCAGAGCAGTGGATAGTGGAGGCATCGCCAACCCATACTATCCAAATGACGTGGAAGGTCAATATGCGTGTGTGTGTTGCTCATGCCGTGATCGCTTGTTATCATAATCAGGGTATTGTCGAATTCTTTCGATGCCTGCAAGATCCGGCATACCTCGCCAACAGTTCTGTCGACCTCTCGATAGCTGTCAAGGACATCGGGCGATCGTGTGTGCGACAGATGTGAAAATGTGTCCACTGCGGGGAAGAGACACACGACAAATTCAGCGTTTCCTTTGACAGCCTTCAATAACTTCCGGGAGGCGATGGCGTTCACAAACTTCCAGCGCTCAGAAAAATGGGCATAGGTGTATGCCAGCGGTTTGATCCAACGGGTTAAATTACGTGATGGTGGGCAGCCGCGTGTCAATAGATTATAGATATTGTTCACAGGAGAAAAGAGATTGAACAGGGTTGGGTTATCTGGTAGGTGCGATGAAAAAGAGAGCGCCTCCCTCCCCATGTAACTGCATATCCCGGGACTACGAAATCGGTAGGGGTTTTGGAACTCTTTTTTGGATAGCCAACGGATACCGGGGACATTCGCAGGGCCCGGAAACCGCCCTGTAAAAAATGGGATGAAGGCGGGCCCTGTTGTCGATGGAAATGCGGTAACTGCTTTTTTGAACGTGCCGCGATCTATTACATACTTCTTGATGTTCGGAAGTGTACCATCTTGGACTAAGTCTTTAAAGATCTGATAGGGTGAGCCGTCGACTAAGATGAAGATGAACCGTGTCCAAGCATGGTTAGTAGACATGAAAAACCTTTTAAGGCTTGATAATTTTGCTTCAGCCACCCAATCGTGTTAATGGTATCCGAACAAAGAACACTCCCGGACCCCCGGGCTGGTCTTGATCAAGATCGTAAAAGAGGGTGCCAAGGGTTTCGGGGTCAATCTGTACTGTGCGGGGCCACCCCCGTCCCATGATGCGTCTGCCCGGATTGTGAACTTCAATCGCGCTATCGAAATCCCACGTTGCTCCATCATCACGGGATACGACCAGTTCGTAGCTAAACTCGCCATCGACACCGACTCCGTAGACAATATAGGTTAAGGCGATCCAGCCGTTCGTCAACACGGTCAGGTCATATCCGGCAACACCGAAATGCGGAAAGACATTCAGGGCATGCCAAGTGTTGCCATCATCCGTTGAACGAAGTCCCCTGACCATGTTCCCCGGTACACCAACGGGCACGGGTGCAACCGTCTGTGGCGCACCGCTGATGAGCGTTCCTGTGGCTGTACGCACAATCGGCACCATGCCATGATTACGTCCATCGCCAAAAGAGACTATCTGGTCTGCCTCCATATCATATAGCACAGTCCTATCATAGAACGGGCACACCCACGCATCGGTTGACCATTCGACCGGCGCATGGCGCATACAGGTGTAGTTGGTGTGGTCGGTGATCGGATAATCCCGCGATTCGGACCATGTTTCGCCCTCGTCGGGACTGATTGAAAACTGGGGGACCCGCCAGAGCCGGTCCTCCGTTTTGTGATAGCAAGACCAATTCAGCAGAATCCGTCCATCGCTCAATGTTGCCAGCGATCCGGGGTAGATTGAGCAGTTACGGATTGCAGGGATGGGGGCTGGACTGCTCCACGTCACACCGCCGTCGTTAGATCGGCTTAACAGGAGTTCTTTCCCGCCGCCGCCCTCTTTATTGTAAACAGCAAGCAGCGTCCCACTCTGTGTGACACAGATTGCCGGATGAATGTGCCCGCCGATCACATCGGCGATGCGCGTCGGTTCGTCGGTGCTGTTTCTGTTCATCAACTCTTACCTCAGCTAAAGGGATTTTGCTGGGGCCTGTCAGTCCCAGCCTTGTTTCAATCGATAATAGCACAAAATTACACAAAATCAGATTCCTGCAAGCACATGGCAGTTTTATCCCTGAACCGCGTCGTCACCCAAAGTTCACCGGGATTGGGTTCAAAAATATGCGGATACGATGGACCTCTGTCCTTCATGCGTAGGATAACGACTGGCTCAGACCAAGTCTCGCCTTTGTCCGCGCTGATAACGGTCGCATTATCTTCGATCGTCAAGATCCTTCCGTCGGCGAGTTTAATAAACGGTCCGAACCTGTCAACTGAAAGCAAGATACAACGCGAATCTGTCCAGAGGTTCTGATCTGCTTCGTTCATTGGCTTGACTCCCCAAAAGTTAAAGCATGGACGCCGGAGGCGATCCTGCTTTCTGTCAGTGACGCACGTTATCGGCCGAAAACCTCCCGGATTACCTTGAGGTTCTCGTCTCCTTCCGGGTTCAGCGTAAACAGGGCACCGTCGCATTCATTGTCGACAACAGCGGTGCAGAGCTGCCGCACCAACTCTGGATCTCCAGAAGCGGACACCGGTGGATAGAGCGGTATCTTACCACTAGTCAGCCCCTTCAGTTTTGTCACCTCGCGGCGGTACATCTCTGACAGAGGCAGTGGTTCCCCCTGAATCCCCGCCACCGAAAGTGGTAGCATGAGATCGCCATATCCAAACATCTGATAAATCGTTTGGAGTGCTATTGCCTCGTTCAAGCCGGGCACAATCCGACATAACGCCGGTGCCCACTCGGTTGCCAAGTTGGTCACCGTTGTCGCCCATCCAACGACACCGCCAAACGAACTTCCGCCAGTGAGATAATCCGTCGCAGCTTCCCATTCGGCGTAGAGATGTCCGCCCAAGAGCGCGATAGAGGGAGGAAAGACATCGCTACCGAACACCTTCTCTGGTCCGGCGGCACGCTGCACTGCATCTCGAAACTCACGCATCCGCTCCGCTAAAATGACCGCACGGAATTTTAGCCACTCCAGCACCGCGTAATTATCGCCAAGGTAGGAGAGAAAATCCCAGAAATTCAGATTGACTTCCAAACCCGTGAGCAATCGCTCCTGTGTCAGATGATTCAAAGCGTGATGAAGTTGGAATAGTCCTTCTTTCATTGAGTGGAAATCGTAGCCGAGTCGGAGCGCTTCGTCTTGGCACGCCTCGCAGGCACACGCGAAAAGTCCGGATAGATTGGCAGGCGCGGGATAGCGCGCATGATCCACATCAAACCCATCTATATCATACCGCCTGATCACATCGACCAAACAATCCCGAGTCCACTCATTGATCCGCTTGCGGCTTGGGCACAGACCGATCCCCCACTGCTTGTAGCGCGTGTCGAGGGGCTCGCCGAAGATGTCCACCATAGCGTACTCTGGATAGACATCACCCCCGTAGCTCCACAAGCCGAGATGTCCCCAGATCTCAATGCCGATCTCACGACACGCCTCAATGACACGCAACAACGGCGTATCATCAAAACCACCTACCGTGCCAGCCACCGGCGGGTAGATACCGTCTTTCGTCTTCGGCCATAACGCCTCGCGGGAGCGCCAATCTTCAAACGGTCCTCGTTGGGCAATCTCGTCCGACGCACGGAATCCTGATGTGTGGCAAACCGAACTTTCCGGCATAATGGTGGTAAGCCCGATCTCATCCCTGAGTTTCTTCAGTGAATCAGGGTGTTGGGCAACCTGTTCTGTGCTACAGAACCAGATGAAACGTTGTGGATGTGCGCTCATAGCAGCCCCGCTTGTTGAGTGTATTGCGGCTACAATTACTACCGCTTCTTAGCTTTCCATGACGCCTGCCAGTACTCTCCTAAATCGAGGCTCCCCTGAATTTCATCCCCGTTGATGACGCCTTCAAAGCGATACCCCACACTCTGACCGTCAAACCGAACGTTTGTCTGGAGTTGCACTACATTTCCCCGCACAGTTCCCTGTAACGGTTCCGTATCGTACTGAGAGCGGTAAGTTCCGCTTAACGCCTCACCATCCTGCTCGCATCGAAGGTTATGCTGTGCCTGTCCGCAGAGGAATTGAATCCGTATATCCCACTCACCGTTCAAATCATACATAGTCCCCCTCCTTATTGCTGTGATGAATGAAGCACTTCGCGGATTCGGGCTGCAACAATCGGGTCTTCACCGTCCTCCATCATGTAGGGCATGATGGAAATACCACCCTCATTGTTGTGGAGCTCAATGCGCGGGTCTCCCGCTGACAACTGATCCCCGACCTCTGTACCG
Organism: Candidatus Poribacteria bacterium; assembly: GCA_965204355.1. Taxonomy (GTDB): domain Bacteria; phylum Poribacteria; class WGA-4E; order WGA-4E; family PCPOR2b; genus PCPOR2b. The sequence continues at coordinate 2,082,367 of OZ241983.1, read as the reverse complement.
TTCATTCCAACTGCCTCAGCATCCCAGTTGATCTCAAGCACCGGCGCGACATTGGATCTGCCCGGTGTACGGATTGAAGTGGTCACAGTGTCAATATCCTTCACAGCGTCCGTGATAACCCCCAACCGTCGCTCCCACTCTTTCCATTCGGCCTTATGGTCTCTTGCCACCCACTGCTCTACCGCTGCCAAGAGTCCCATAATTTCCTCTTTACCGGCTTTCATTGGACGTGCCAACGCGTGATGGGGAGCACCGTTGAGAAAAGCCGCTTGGAGCAGATCCTTGCGTCCTAAGACTAAACCAGAGGCTTGAGGCCCACGGAGACATTTGCCGCCGCTATAGGCAACGGCATCGGCGCCCTGCTCAAGATACCAGTTGGGCACGTCGGGTCTTTCTGCTGCCGCATCAACGAATGTTGGAACGCCGTGTACATGCCCAATTTCTGCCATCTGTTTCGTCGAAATCTGACCCCGTTCTTCGGCATCTCCGAAAACGAAGAGCATCGCGGTCTGATCGCTGATGGCAGCTTCGAGTTCGGCTTTCGTGTCGACCTCAATCATCTTGACGCCGACCATACGGATTGCGTGGTCGTAGACATTCCGGTGACAGGTTTGGACGATCACCTCGTTTTTCATGCCGGAGGTGTCGGGGAGGCGGATCATCTTCTCAGGGTCGCTTCCAGCCACACAAGCCGCTGTCACCTGACATAGTGCTGCAGCACATCCATCGGTGATCAATCCCCACTCACACTCCATCAACTCGGCAATCCGTGCTCCCACACGTTCCATCAGTTCGTCGAGATTGACATAGCGTTGTGAAGCGAGGACCATTGCTTCGCGGACTTCGGGCAAAATGACCGAACCGCTTATAATTGTATAAGTACCGCGACAATTGATCAGTGGTCGCACACCGATCGATTCATAAGTAGGACAGTTCATTAATTTCTCCTGTTTGGATAATTCTCGCGCTTTGATATGTGCTGTACATCTATTTATGCCACTCGAAAATGCTATTAAGGCGAGGCTCTTCACTCGGATACGCTCATACGTTAACGCTATTCTATCATAAGTTGTCCCCAAAATCGACATCAAAACTCGTCCCTGCGAACAGAGTTAAGGGCATTCTTTTTTAGATAGACAAGGCTCTGGATGTATGCTAACATAGCCGACAGTATTTTTTTCTATGGTGGACCTTAGAATTAATGAGACACTCAAAACCGGTGCGGTTAGGAAACCATCCCTGCCGTTCTCCCGTTTGGTAGGCACTGTTTCCAACTGTGCCTATGCGGTGCGGTTTCCAACCGCACCTACCGGGGGCGAAAGTGTCTATCTGTTTTTAGAATTCACCATAAATCCCAAAGGCAAACTTCCTCTACATCATGAAAGAAGGCGATGGGAAAGTTGTCTTTGACATGAAAGGAAGGACATGGACAATAAAGAAACGGTTCAGGAGACCGAAGAAGATATCGACAAAGTTGAAGTACCGCCTGTCAGCGGTGTGTTCGCCCAACCGTGGTCGATAAACAAAGTGTTCGGGTTGTTCGCCGTTTTCGGTCCTGCCGCGATTGTGGCATCGGTCAGCATCGGTGCTGGCGAAACGATTGTTGTCGTCAGAGCGGGCGCGTGGGCGCAGTATGGACTGCTATGGCTTGTGCTTTTGAGCTGCGTCGTTAAGGGCGTCTTCGTCACTTACCTGCTCGGACGATACACAGCGGTCAGCGGAGAGTATATCGGTCATCGGCTTGTACGGCTGCCGGGACCGCGCGGCTGGCTGCTGATTGCAATTGTGTTGATGGAAATGATTGGAGCACCATTGGCTTGGGTGCCGATTGCGAAGCCGTGTGGAGATCTGTTCCACTTCTTTCTCAGTGGCATGTTGCCAACATCTATCTCAGAAGTGAACTATGAAAACATTATCACGTGCTGCTTCATCGGACTTGCCCTCGGATTTGGTTTGCGGCTTTCGTTTGAAAGGTTAGAGAAACAGCAGCTTATCATTTGCACCATCCTCGTTGTGGGCACCATTATCGGAACCCTGATGGTGCGCCCAGATTTGGGGAAAGCATTTATCGGAAGCCTCAGCTTCGGAAAAGTACCGGAGTTTCCCGAATGGGCACCCCAAGATGCTGTTGAAAATCCACTCCTAACGATGGCGACGGCATTCGCCTACGTCGGTGGTTCGGTGATGGGATATATTGTCTATGCCAATTGGGTAGGAATGCACCGTTGGGGGATGACCGGTCACCAAAACATTGAAGCGATTCAACAGCACGCTTTCACACACGATAAAATTGACTATCTACCTGATGACCCGGAGCAGGTGTCTCGCTTGCGAAAAATTGTCGCGCCGTTGCGATGGGATGTCGGCATGGGTGCGATTGTGCTGTTCATTGTAACAGGGGCATTTATGTTATCCGGTGCTGCTGTTTTGTATTCCGAGCAGAGTCGATTTGAAGGGTGGAGTCTACTTACCGAACAACGCCACGTATGGAGTAAGATTCACCCGCGGTTAATCTTAATTTACTATGTCTGTATTATCGCGGCACTTTGGGGAACGTTGCAGGCATTGCCCGAAATCTACGCCCGTGTATCGCAGGAATTTTTCCAAGCAATTTGGCCCAACCGGGAGTGGAATTACGATAAGATTCGACGCTGGATTTGTGTCTATATCTTCATAACCACGTTTGTCATTGTCTGGCTTAATATTCCGTTCGACATTCTCACACAGATTGCCGGATTTGTCTTGGCGAACCTATCAATCGCCCTGATGATGCTCGGCGCGTTATATCTGAATTTCAAATTGCCCGCCGTTTATCGGACGCGGTGGCCGATGTTGTTAGGCGCAATTGTGTCGGCTGCGATTCTGATAGTTTTCGCAGGAATTAACGGCTGGGGATTGATTGGGAAGTTGTTTGGGGTTGGATAGGATAGATAGTCGGGGAGGGCATAGATAGCCTCCCCCGACTTGTCCTATTCCTATCGCGTTGGTAGGTGGTAACCGTCTTTCATCACCTTGATGTGGTAGAGGCTATTCCCCGATGTAACATACAGCGTCTTGCTCTCATCTCCGCGACCAAATGCAACGTTGGTCGGGAGTTCCGGCGTGGTTGGGATATACGCCAGTTCCTCTCCTTCAGGTGAGTAGACACAGATGCCGGGTCGAGTGGTATCACGCACAGCGACATAAAGGTTGCCGTCTACATCAACGACCAGCCCGTCCGGTCCATCCTGTGGTGCGTAGTCAACCAATACTTTCCGAAATGTGGCAGTGCCGTTTTCCGCTAAATCGTACGCCAACAATGCCATTCGTCCTCTATGAAGCGGCGTATCGTCGGGTATTCGACCGATGCCGGTCATGCCGTTGTCGTTACTGACCACGTATATTGACTTTTGGTCGGGCGAGACCGCCACACCGTTCGGTTTCCCTGCATCGGTGATAATACGGTGGATTGAGCCATCGGGATCGATCCGGTATACTGCCATAATCGGCTGATCTATCGGCTCATGTCCCAGATAGCGGGGGTCGCTGAAATAGATTCGCCCTTTTTTATCAATGGTGATGTCGTTGGGCGCATTAAACGGTCGTCCCTCATACAGACCAGCGATGATCTCACTTTTACCTGTCGTCATGTCCGTCCGGGTGACACGGCGTCCACCGAAGTCCGCGCCTTCGGCAACAATCATCCGCCCTTGGGCGTCAAACTTGATACCGTTGGACATTCCGCTCGGCGAGCGGTACACGGAAGCGGTTCCGGTCTTGGGGTCATACCGCCAGATGTGGCCCGCCTGCATATCCGATCCATGCGTAAAGGTAATGTCACTGAAATAGACGCTACCATCCGGCGCCACAGCAGCTCCCTCTGTGAAGAACGCGTCGCTGAACAGTAGCTCCAGTTTGGCGTCTGGAGAAACGATGCTTGCATCGCCGCTCGGCATTGACGCGTGTGCGTCAGCCATTCCTGTTACAGGAACAGCGAAACCGGCGATCAGAACAAACGCAAAACAGAAACGCTTGAATTGAAGCGATTGGGTACTCAACATATTTCATTCCTTTCTTTAAGGCGTAGTGTTTACGTAGTTGCGGGGCAAGATGCCCCGCCTACAACCGGTTTGATGTTACTGTTCGGGGTTGAGAGGATTTTAGCAAATCTGTCTAACCAGAGCAACAGAAAAAATCATATCCTCACGTAGGGGATTCTCGACGAAACGTTCGCCCTCGGTGAGGAGAAGGGACTTAGATGGCTACAGTAACAATTAAAGATGTTCAGACAATTACAACGCAACCGGCTGGTTCACGGCTAATTATCGTCAAAATTATCACCTCAGAACCGGGGCTATACGGCTTGGGGTGTGCGACCTTTACGCAGCGATACAACGCCGTTGTAACCGCGATGGAAAAACATTTGAAACCGTTCCTGATCGGACGCGATGTCTCCCGCATCGAAGAGATCTGGCAGATGGGGATGGTGCATAGCTACTGGCGAAACGGACCGGTTTTAAGCAACGCGATTTCTGGTGCAGATCAGGCGCTATGGGATATCAAAGGGAAACAGGCAGGAATGCCAGTTTATGAGCTGCTGGGCGGAAAATGTCGTGAAGCGGCTGCGGTGTATGGCCATGCAGGCGGCAACTCACCTGAAGCGGTCGCTGATAGCGTCCGGGAATTCATGGGAAATGGATACCGCTACATTCGGATTCAGATGGGTGGTTACGGTGGTGAAGCAAGCCGAATCGTTAAACCGGAAGGCGCGCCTGATGGGGCATACTTCGATCCACGGGAATACACGCAAAATATGTTGCGGATGATTGAGCATGTCCGATCTGAAGTGGGGGATGAGGCTGAACTGCTGCACGATATTCATGAGCGGCTGCACCCCATTGATGCGGTGAAGTTCGCCAAGGATGTGGAACCGTTCAATCTGTTCTTTCTGGAAGACCCACTTGCCCCGGAGGATTTGGAATGGTTCACCAACATGCGCCAGCAGTGTTGTACCCCGATCGCGATGGGTGAACTGTTTAACAATCCTCGCGAATGGCAACCGTTAATCGCCGGTCGCCTAATTGATTTTATCCGGATGCATGTCAGCCAGATGGGCGGCATAACACCCGCGCGTCATGTAGCGGCATTTGCCAACATGTACGGTGTCCGCACCGCGTGGCACGGTCCCGGCGACACCTCGCCGGTGGGACACGCCGCAAACCTACACCTCGACCTATGGGCACCGAACTTCGGGATTCAGGAATGGTGTAACTTCCCAGAGCATGTGTATGAGATTTTCCCCGGTCTGCCAGAAGTCCGTAACGGGTATATGTATCCCAGTGACAAACCGGGGCTGGGCATCGACATCAACGAGGATTTGGCAGCGAAATATCCGTGTCAGGATGAGGTTGAGTGGTGGACGCAGACCCGCTTGCCGGATGGCAGCCCGACACGCCCCTAAACATGGGATTTTTGTAGGTCGATTTTCCAAAATCGACATTTGGATGTCGAGATATGAATCTCGACCCACAGAAACTCTTATCCTTGAGTTTGTAGTAGCGCAATTCATTGCGCGTTAGAGTCGTGTTATGTGGTGCTGAATCACCGAACTACCCCTCCCGATAGGGTAGCCTTTTGTAGCACAATCTGTTAGATTGTGATCCTAATCCGCAAACTAACAGTTTGCGCTACATTTGGCAGATCAACCGGTGATTATAGCGTGAGCCAAATTAGCAACATCAAAACGTCAACAGAACCTGGCGCCTGAGGCTTAGGAACGGAAAAACTCAATCTCAGAGCCGTCCAATCCTATCCCTACGCAGAAAGACCTATTTTACGGCGCTGTCCGCTCTCAAAAAAGCGTAGACAAAAGATGAGAATTGAAATTATAGAAGCCCAAGAACAGGATCTGCCGGTAGTTAACAACCTATTCAGATTGTATTATTATGATTTGTCAACAGTTACAGACTGGAATTGTCCGGACAGCGGATTATTTGAGGGATATGCATTCGGCGATCTATCCAAGTTTTGGAAGGATAATGACAAATACGCCTTTGTTGTGAGAGTAGATCGTTATCTCGCCGGGTTTGTGCTTATCGACAACGTGGGCGTAAACACTCCGGTGGATTATAACATCGCCGAATTCTTTATCCTTCAGAAGTACAGACGTAAAGGGGTTGGCGCATATGTCGCCGAACACATATTTGATCGATTTAGAGGAAGTTGGGAGGTTATGCAAGCCGCATCCCACAAAGCAGCACAGGTGTTTTGGAGAAAAGTCATCGCAAAATATACATCAGGGGACTACGAAGAATCAACTGAAGTCTCCAAAAATCACGGCGGCGATTGGGTAGTTCAGCGTTTTAATAATAAAAAGGAATGAGATCTAGAATTTCCAATACACCATAAATTATTAGTTTTTAGTGCGAGTCGATGAGCATATTGTCCTTGCAAGGGGCAGAAATTGCATAAAACGTCTCGATAATGTTGGAATCGTCCACAATCAAAGGAGTTTCAAAATGTACGTTGGCACACAGAATATTTCAGGAGATAACTGGGACGCTTACAAGGTGCTCCCCCAGTTGGGTGTTAATCACGTTTCAGCCAATCCACCCGGTAACTGGCTGGATTGGGATGCAGACTCTCTATCGCAATTTAGGGAGAAGTTAGCGTCCCTAGACATTTCGCTCGATATGATGATCCTGCCGTTGGCGTCGGGACCAGCGAGAACACAGGACGCGCCTCACGTTTTCCTCGGCCCCAGTTCAGAGCGGGATCGGGAGATTGACCAAATCTGCGATCTGCTCCGCAATATGTCGCGGGCAGGCATTCCAGCCGGACGTTACAACATCACAATTCTCGGTCATCTACGGACAGAAAGACGGTTTGGACGCGGCGGCGCAAGCCTGTCGTCGTTTGAGTACCATAAACTTGACCAGACGTTAGACGAGTTTGAAGAGGGACCCGCCGACGCGGACGAGATGTGGGAACGCATCGACCATTTCCTTTCACGAGTTGTCCCTGTCGCTGAGGAATATAAGGTACGGCTTGCATGCCACCCACAGGATCCGAGCATCGGTGATCGGCTATATCGGGGGGTTGCCAGAGTCATGGGCACGGTTGAAGGGCTCAAGAAATTCGTCCACATGCACGAAAGCCCCTACCACGGTCTGAACTTCTGTATCGGAACGGTGTCGGAATCGTTGGAAAATCCGGGTCAAGATATCCACGATATTATCCGCTACTTCGGCGAGCGAAAGAAGTTGTTCAACATCCACTTTCGCAATATCAAGGGCGGTCTCCTCGATTTTGTCGAGGTCTTTCCGGACGAAGGCGATGTGAATATGCTCAAGGCGTTGCGTACGCTCAAAGAGGTTGACTACCCATACATGGTGATGCCAGACCATGTGCCGGGGATTACGGGCGACAATCCCAGCGGTGTTGGGTTCGGATATTGTTTCGGTTATATCCACGCGTTGATGCAGGCGATTAACGAACCTTCATCATAACCGTATGCAGGTGGGGTTACCCATCTTTGCAATCCCTCAACAGACGGGAGCCTTTATATGAATAACACGATGGACTTCAGGGTCCCGTGTGGTCAGCGGCAGCTATTTCTTGATGATATCGGGATTGAACATCTTGAGAACCTCAGCCGGACGCTGCATCAACCTGTCAAGAAAGGTGCGGTGGTTCGGAGTGCGAATCCGACCCAGACGATCCAGACGCGCGCTACGCCGGCGTGGGATCCAGAGGAAGAGGTCTATAAGTTCTGGGTCATCGGGACGGACGAGAGTTATCGTGTCAGTGCCGATGGGCTGCACTGGACGCCGGGACCTGAACCGAACATTGGGGGACCGATGGCGGTTCGTGACCCAAACGACCCGGATCCGAACAGGCGATACAAAGGCGCGCTCCTCAACGCTGGTTTCGCAGTCTCACCGGACGGCGTGAACTGGACGAAATTAGATGTCCCCGCTGTGCCAAGTTCGGATGAAGGGAACTTCTCCTACAATGAAGCGGAGGGACTGTTCATCCACACGGTAAAACGTTCGGGTCCCTACGGCAGGTCCGTTGCCATGGCAACCAGCACGGACTTTGAGCATTGGGATGATTATGGGCTTGTTTTCCACGCCGACGACGTGGATCAGGAGATGGGCAGAGATGTTATCGCAGCTCGGCTCTCCGATCCGAACCTCCGGCAAACGGAATACAACACACCCGAACACTACAGTGTACAGATCTACAATATGGGTGTATTTCGCTATGAGGGATTATATATCGGGTTGCCGTCCATGTACCATCACACCGGCAAAGTCCCTACCGATTGGCCCGGTTTTGACAGGCTGCGGCTGTCGCCATATATCCTGGAGTGTGTCAGGCAGTACGGCGACTATACCGGCTTCTACAACATTCAGGTGGTCTGTAGCCGTGATTTGAAAAACTGGAGACGCGTTGGTGAACGCAAGCCGTTCATTGAAACCTCAACGTTGGGCGGCGGCGCTTACGATTTGCAAGGGTTGCTCGGTCCTTCAAACGCTGTCGTGCGAGGTGACGAACTATGGTTTTATTACACAGGAACTAAGCAGTACGCCTTCATCACCTCCGGCGATGTGCCCGGTTATGACGACTACTATCCCGACAGCGGCGCGGTCTGTTTGGCGGTGCTGCGGCGCGACGGGTTCATCTCCCTCGATGCCGAAAAAGAAGCGGGTACCATTTGCACAGAGTCTTTTACGCTGAACGGCGATCTGCTGTTCGTCAATGTCGATGTACCGAACGGCGAGTTGGGCGTCGAAATGCTTTCCGCCGATGGCGAGACGCTCGCCGTCTCCGCCCGACTCCACGGTGACTATCCTGCTGCACGGATTGAGTGGACTGATGCTAATATCACTCAATTTCTGGGACAAACTATCCGCCTCCGCTTTGCTCTCCAAAACGGACAGTTTTACTCCTATTGGTTCAGTTCAACCTCGACTTAATCTTGAAAGGGGTACAAGGATGAAAGGTATTGTTTTTTTAGGTAACCGTCAATGTGCTGTCAAAGAGGTTCCTATCCCAGAACCGGGGAATGGAGAAGTTCGGATTAAGATGAAAGTATCGGGGATCTGTGGCAGCGATCTCCATGTGTATCGCCCCCCAGAGCCGAGGGACTGGGTCCAAGGGCATGAATCGTCTGGGGTTGTCGAAAAATTGGGGACGAATGTGACCAACCTCAAAGTGGGAGACCGTGTAACCGTCCATCATCATCAAGGGTGTGGGCAGTGCTACTACTGTTCGCTGGGAGATTTCGTCTGGTGCCCGGACGATAAGGTGGTCAGCGGCGCATTTGGCGAGTATGTCGTTGCGAATGAACGGAATTGTGTGGTACTCCCGGATCAGATTGACTTCATCGACGGTCCCTTCTTCGCCTGTGTCGGAACGACAGCGTATGCCGCTTTGAGACGACTCGGAGTGGAACAGTATTTCCCGCAAACGATCGCCGTCTACGGTCTGGGCCCCGTGGGATTGAGCACAGTGTGCATCGCGAAGTCAATGGGGGCACGGGTTATCGGGGTTGACGTTATAGAGGAACGGATCGAGGTTGCCAAACGGTGCGGTGCGGACGCTACCGTCAATGCGGCAACGGAAGATCCGGTTGAAGCGGTGGTCGCGTTCAGTGGAACGGAAGGCGTCGATTACGTTGTCGAAACCTCCGGCAGCACCGGCGGACGAAGCAGCATCATTCCATCGCTTCGCCGTGAAGGGAAAGCCGCGCTTGTCGGTGTCGGCAGCGATGACAAGGTCATCAATCCGGGCGACATGGTTTATCGCCGAATCACCCTGATGGGATCGGTCGTATTTCCAATTGGATGGCTAAAAGATTTCGTGCGATACTGTGCCCAAACAGGATTGACATTCGCACCTGCCGTGACGCACCATTTCCGCGTTGAGGATGGCGTCGAGGCACTCCGCGTCGCCGACGAAGCGAGATGCGGTAAAGTGGTATTTGATTGGGATTAACGATTTTAAGAGGCAAAGATAAATACAATGGAACATGCAGTCAAACAGTGGCTGGCTGAGAGTCGCCAAAAACTTCAAACAGGGGACCTCACAGAAGCCGACCTTCAAGCGTTAGAGACGCTTTTGACAGAGCCAAGACAGCTGGTGCTGTATCTTTATTCAAAATCGACAAACATGCGTTCAGCAATTGCCAGTTGGGCATTGTATGACCCAACAGTGCCGTATGAACCCACCCTGCCGTCACAGGACGTGCCATACGCCTCAGTTATCGAAGCGGTCAACGACGGCTGGCGGATCGTTCAATTTCCGAGAGCAGAACTGTACCAGTTTTCGGATGTCGATAACACTTATCTGGGTTATGAATTCATATTGGAAAAATCGACTTCCGATCTATGACAGGAGGAAACAGTGATCGATATTCAACCCACCATGGACGATAGTCAAGTGATGGATTTTGTTTCAAGGGGTTCCGTAGTTCTGGAGGGAGTTGTCTCTGATGATTTCAATCGTCAATGCGAAACTTTGCCGGCCGGTAGAATTAACGAATTCGCTTGCACACCCGGATTTCGGAACGAAGTGCTTTTGCACCCGGAAGTCGCTGGCGTCGCTCGCTCTCTGCTCGGACGGAACTTCTTTATGCCCATAACTGCCCATCATCACCTATATGAAGAATCGCACCCCGGGCAGACGTGGCACTCCGACGGTCTCTCCGAATATGGTTACGGCGTCAATCATCTTCAGTGCTACTACTACCCACAGGATGTCACACTTGAGGACGGTCCCACAATGGTGCTGCCCGGTTCCCATCATCGGTTGGTTGATCGGGAGGCAATCGCTCATTACGGCGATATTTTGGGGCAGGTTTCCTTGACTGTTCCCGCTGGGACGGTCGTTCTGACCCACTACGGTATCTGGCACAAAGCGGGACCCAAGTTGAACGCGCAACGGCGTGGGATGATTAAATTTTCGTACTTCCGAAATTCGCCGCCGAAGCGGGATTGGTTGATAGAATCGGAGGAGATACCGCCTTACGCGAACCGAGAGCGGCATCTTTACGCCAACGAAGTAGAATCCTATCGCGACATGGCACGACGCCAACGCACATGGAACTGGTTATGTGGGATCGACACACCCCCAGATGTCAGTCACGGTGCTAAACTCTTCATCGACGCTCGCCCACTCAATGAGATTGTGAACGAATAGGAGGAAATGCGCTATGAAAGTGCTAATTGTCGGAGGCGCGGGGCATGTCGGGACTATGACGCTGCCCTACATGAAATCACATCACCAATTTCGCGTGCTCGACCTTTCACCGCCCAAAGATTCAAGCGTCGAATATATTGAAGGTTCGGTGACCGATCCGGAAGTCGTTCAACAGGCGATCAAGGGCATGGATGCGTTCATCTACATGGTCATGCAGCGTCCCACCAGTGATTCCTCATCATCAGCAGATTTTGATGATGTCATCGCCAACTATCAAGTGAACGCAATGGGCCTCCATATTCTGCTGCACGCTGCGAAAGAAGCAGGCATTACGCATGGCATTTACACAAGCACCTTCACCGTCCATGAACGGACACGCAATAAATTTCCATCTGAAGAAGCGGTCCCACTTGATAACCCCGGTGTGTACGGCTTGACCAAAGGGTTTGGAGAGCGGATTTGTCGATACTTCTGCCGCGAACACGGCATGTCAATTATTGCGCTGCGAATCACCGGCCCCCGGACCCGTCAGCAGTGGATCGAGCAACGTGGGCAACCCAAGTCCGATCATCGACATCTCTGGGTGACAGATGAGGAAGATCTGGCGCGGGCTTACCTCGCCGGGCTTTCCGTCGAACACACCGGCTTTGACGCTGTATTTATCGCAGGCGATGAGGAACAGCAAGAGATTAATCTGTCAAAAGCCAAGCGGCTGCTCGGTTGGGAGCCGTTAACGCATACCTATGTAAAAGTTGCTGAATCCGCCTCATAATAACTGGTGATGCAAGTTTGCAACTATTGATACGGAGAGTGAAACGTGAAACGTGAAACGTAATGCCTTACAGTTCATTGGTTCATTCATTCTTCTTAGGTTTCAGTGGTTTACCTTCGTACTATACCCCCTCTTTTGACATGAGTCTTTTTTTTATATGCCTCCTACCCCTTCTCATCGGCAATCCTTCCACCGCAGTCCTACCTCAGTTTACATCGGTTACAAAGGAAGCGGGCATCCACTTCAAACATCACAACGGTGCACGCGGACAGCGATACTTCATCGAACCTCTCGGCGGAGGCGCAGCATTCCTGGACTATAACAACGACGGGTTCCAAGATATCTACCTCGTCAACGGGGCAGATCTCTCTTCTTTGACGGAGAAACAACCCGAGGAGATTGAACCGCCGCGCAATGCTCTCTATCGCAACAACGGCGATGGCACGTTCACCGATGTCGCGATGGAAGCGGGGGTCACCGATACAGGCTACGGTATGGGGTGTGCGGTTGGAGATTACGACAATGACGGGTTCCCCGACCTGTACGTGACCAACTTCGGGGCAAATGTCTTTTTCCGTAATAACGGGGACGGCACCTTCACCAACGTCACGAAGGGGACAGGCACCGGAGATATACGCTGGGGAGCCAGCTGCGCTTTTGTCGATTACGACAACGATGGGTTTTTAGACCTATATGTAACGAACTATGTGAAATACACAATTGAATCCGATCAGGTCTGCATGGATAAAGGGGTACGTGTCTACTGTGACCCACGTCTCTATGAGGGGGAATTGGATGTTCTCTATCACAACAACGGCGACGGGACCTTTACCGACGCGACGGAGTCCGCAGGCTTTTCTGAGGCAACCGGACGTGGGCTTGCCCTCGCTTGGGGGGATTACGATGATGATGGCGACATGGATATTTATATCGCCAACGATGCCGACCAAAACTTCCTCTACCGCAACAACGGTGATGGCACTTTTACCGATGTCAGTCTGACCGCAGGCGTTGGGTTCAGCGAAGATGGAGAAGCGGAGAACGGCATGGGCGCTGACTTCGGGGATTACGATAACGATGGTCGCTTAGACCTTGTCGTTACCAACTTCCAAGATCAGACAAACACCCTCTACCACAACGAGGGAAACGGGCTGTTTTCGGATGTAAGCTATGCGTCAAAAATTGGAACAATGAGTTTGCCCTACTTGGCGTGGGGGGTGAGTTTCTGCGATTACGATAATGATGGCTATCAAGATCTGTTCATCGCCAACGGCCATCTGGACGAGAATGTTCAGGCATTCAACCCGACCGGATTTTATGAACAGCCCAATCAGCTTTTCCGCAACAATCGAGATGGCACCTTTAACGAGGTGGGCGCTGATTCAGGTTCCGATATGCGTTTGGAGAAGGTCAGTCGTGGCTTCGCATACGCTGACTACGACAACGACGGCGATCTCGATCTGATCGTGACGAACCTAAAGGGAACCCCAGATCTATTGGAGAATAGGGGAGGACAAAACAGGTGGTTGATTCTCAAACTGATTGGCACGCGCAGTAACCGGGACGCGATTGGGGCACGGGTCACGGTAACTGCTGGAAACCTAACACAGATTCGAGAGGTTCGGAGCGGCTCAAGCTACCTATCGCAGAACGATATGCGTTTACACTTTGGGCTAGGAAAACATAGCCAAGTCGATCGGATAGAGATCCGCTGGCCCAGCGGTCTACAAGAACGCCTTGAAGGAATAGAACTAAATCAAACCCTCACATTGGTTGAGGGAACCGTAAAATCGAGTCGGCTCCGGTAGCATATAAAAACTCGATTTGTCCCCGCTTTCACATTCGAGCCCTTACAGTGCCAAATCGAGGAGGTTTATAATCCACCCCCCGTTGATACCCCTATTGGTGCAGGTCCCACAGAATCGTCGTTCCGTCCCGTGACCCGCTTGCGAGGGTGCTGCCATCCGGACTGAACGCAATGCTATGGATGATGGACGTATGCCCTGTGAGTGTCTGCTTCTGGACGCCCGTGGCGACATCCCATAGACGGCCGGTAGCGTCGTCACTCCCACCGGCGAGGGTGTTGCTATCGGGACTGAACGCAATACTAATAATCTGGCTTCCGGCAATCGCAGCTGTTGGCTGTCCTGTGGCAGCATCCCAGAGTTTCACCCCGTCAGTGGTGCCACATGCGAGGGCAGCGCCATCTGGACTGAACGCTAAACTATAGACGGAGCGCCGACCATGACCGGTAAGATTTTTGAGATACTCCCCCGTGATGGCATCCCACAGACGGATGGTCTCATCCCTACTCCCACTTGCAAGGATCTTACCATCTGGACTGAAGGCGACGCTCTTAATCTGTCCTGCATGCCCGGTGAGCGTCCGCTTGTGTTCGCCCGTGGCAACATCCCACAGACGGATGGTCTGGTCAGCACTCCCGCTTGCGAGGGTCGTACCATCAGGACTGAAAGCAACACTATAGACCGAACCTGGGTGCCCATAAACTGTAGACGTATGCCCTATAAGTGTCCGCTTGTGTTCACCTGTGACGGTATCCCACAGACGGACGGTATCGTCCCCACTTCCGCTTGCAAGAGTCTTACCATCAGGACTGAAAGCAACGCTATAGCCCTCCGCCTTATGTCCCTCAAGTCGATGAAGTTCTTCACCGGTCTGTGCATCGCGTATCAAGATCCCAATAGAACTTGCGGCTGCTAGACGCTTGCCGTCCGGGGTATACGCTACCCCATATATCACACCTTTTCCGGGTCGGGCCTTGGCACCTTCAAGCAAACTCAATTCCGAAGAATCTTTGACGATAAGGTCTGGATTAAATAGAGTAGGCCGAGTTATAGTTAAAAGAACTAAGACGATTATTACGGCTGAAAGGACCAGGACAATTAGCATGGAAATTTGCGTTGATTTCATTCGTGGAATCTCCCCTGTGCACAAAGTTTTGAGGGCATCGATTCACTCCGTATCTACAAGTTTCTTCAACGCTATTTCCCAGCCGGCTTGTCGCCTTGTAATTTCGCGTTGTTTTCTTGGATCAGTTCAGCGACCGCCGGTTCGAGGGCATGTCCCCGCACACCTGACTTGCGAATAATACCGTCGCCATCAATGAGGTACATTTGTGGAATAGCGCTGATACCGTACATCTGCGCCACTTGGTTCTTCCAACCATCTCCATCAAAAAACTGGGGCCATGTAATCCCTTCTTTTTCCAAGTATCCTACCAGTTTATCCCGACTGTCATCAAGACTAATACCAATGATCTGGAAATTATTATCCTTATATTTCTCGTAAACCCCCTTCACGTTAGGCATTTCAGCGATGCACGGTCCACACCAAACCGCCCAGAAATCGAGCAGGATTACGTTGCCTCGATATTTCTCAAGCGATAGGTCATTGCCGTCGAGGTCTTTCACGTTGAAGTCCATTGCTTTTTTGCCAACCAGTGCATCTGGGCGACCCCCGTGTGCGGTTATTGCGGGAAGCTCACCGGTGCGATTCTCCTTTTCGAGTGCCAGCAACCGCTTCGCGGTCCTCGCAGACGCGTGCGAACCGTATTTCGGATGTTCAACCAACTGACGATACGCTGCATCTGCTTTTTCGTGCTGCCCGAGCCGATCGTAGGCTAATCCCATCTCGAACAACGCGCGCGCAAAATAGGTGGCTTTCGGATAATTCTCTACAAGTTGTTGGTAAACCTTAACTGCTTCCTCAGTATCCCCTGCTTTGGTCAGTGCGTTACCAAAGATATAGTAGACCTGATCAATCCGTTTGTATTTCGGATGATCCGCGATAAAGGCACGCGATTTCTGAATCAGCATATTGAGGGTTGCCGGCTCACTGTTTTGGATGATCATTTTACGGAGCCGCTTAATCTCTTGATACTGGTAACTCGTTTTGATTGAAGCCGCATCAACGGAAGCGATGCAGAGCGTCATAAGCATGCAACCGATCACGATGCGTAAGGGGTAGCGGCGGAAGCCGTTGTGAGAACGCATGGTAATACCTCCTGTATTGGTTCATTTGTTCGCTAGTTGATTGGTTCATTAATGAACGAATGACCTCTTCTGTATCCTCACCAACTAACACCAAAGGTTATTAGGTAAGTGTCTGTTGATAGGAGTAACGCAGCAACAGTTTAATCTCCTCGACCTGTACAGCTTGTAGAAACGCTTTCACAGCTTCTGGCGTTGACCTATCCCTATCTGCGGCTTCACACCAGTCAACGAACCGAAAGGCATCCCACTCTTCTGCTCCCTCAATCGCTTCGGTATACTCTGCGAGCGAATCCGATTCGGTTGAACCTGATTGGAGTAGCGTTAACGCCCGCTCGCAGAGTGCGGGAAAAATGGAATGAACGCCAACGCGCCGAAACCAGTATTTTGCATTGCTATAGTCAGGCTCACGGCGGTGCATAATACCGTGCCAATAGCTGCCCGTTCTGCTTTCGATGTTCTGCGAGATTGTGTGTGACGCATCAAGCGCATCGTTCCAGAGCAGCAAACCGCTCTGTACAGCGTCCCCCATGGTTGAGTCCTCAATGGATTCTCCATCGAAGAGCGTCTCCAGTGAAAGATCGCTAATCCGATTGGTAAGTTGGCTGTCCCACTCTTCGCTTGGGGCAAGCGGCGGTAATGGATCGCGGGTTTCCAGTTTCTGGACAATACCTGCAATGGTTGATGAATACTCTGAACCCATGACTCCCTCCTTTTCGTAGCAATATTATGACTGTGCGCCCCCTTCAGCGATGGCGAGCAATTCTTCGTCCGACAATTCGAGATCGACCGGCTCAGAGAGTGGTTGCGCTACCTTGTACGGCGTTTTTGCGTAGATCTCAACGACATTGTCGTCGGGATCGTAGCAGTAGATAGCCAGGGCGATACCGTGGCTGACGATACTGCGGAAGCGGACGCCCTCCTCCTTCAGTCGATGATAAAACTGCTTCAGGGTTGGCAAATCTTCCACGATGAAAGACACCTGTTGAATAA
The DNA here is from genome assembly GCA_965204355.1 of Candidatus Poribacteria bacterium. Taxonomy (GTDB): domain Bacteria; phylum Poribacteria; class WGA-4E; order WGA-4E; family PCPOR2b; genus PCPOR2b. The sequence goes on along the minus strand of OZ241983.1, from coordinate 2,065,408 downwards.
CCTTTGCCCCCGCTGGTACATCCCTGCCCGGGCAAAGCGCGACCTCATGGTGCTCCTCGTCCGGCTGGGCGCTGAGAAAGGTGATATTACCGTCAGGGTCTTCATCAGTAACTGTGAGTCCGAGAATACGGGTGTAAAAATCTTTGGACCGTTGTAGGTCGGTGCAGTAAATTCCGACATGGCCCAGTTCTTTAACGGCTAACATATTTTTCTCCTCCTGTTCTAAAAACAACGAATTAACGAGGCAGCACCCTGAGAAAATCGGGATTCTATAGGGAACAACGATCGTTGTTCCTTCTTTGTAACCGGGATTTACATCTATAGGACTTACGCAGCTGAACGATGCGGCGTTGTAATTCGATGGTTCATCGCTAGGGCGGGGCAAGATGCCCCGCCTACGATGGGTGTGGAGTCTGAACATGCCCCCCGATGGATCGGGATGCAAGCACTTGACGCGCAATGAATCCCCGATAAATCAGGATTAAGAAATGCGCTACTACAAACCCAACTGCGTAAGTCTTAATCTATTCACTCGGAACGGTAAATCCAAGATCGACACTTTTAATTTAGCACACCATCTCTAAATAAGTCAACTTATGCAATTTCTAGGGCTATTCAGTTTTAGGCTTTTTACCCATTTTGTTTGAAAAGTCGGAGTCGGGAAGTCGCTCCTAGGGCGAAGTGTCGGGATTGGGAAATCCCTCCTACAGAAAAACTATGGTGAATTTTAAAAATAAATAGACACTTTCGCTCCTCGTGTATGGTAGGCGCTGTTTCCAACTGCGCCTATCCGGTGCGGTTAGAAACCGCACCTACCGGGCCTGGGAGCAATGCGGTTCGGTTTAGAATGTCTCATTAATTCTAAGGTCCACCATAAATGAACTTATGCAATTTCTGCCAAAGGTTCTCAGTTTTTCGTTGGATTAACTAGATGAAAACTGATATAATCGTGATTATCGTACCTGTGGTCTTTCAACCCAACCAACGCGGAGTGACAAAAACAACACATGGAAAATCTTTGGGAAATCCCGTTAATTCTCGTTACTGGTGTCTTCGCTGGCTTCCTCAACACCGTTGCCGGCGGCGGTTCATTACTCACCCTTCCTGTTCTCATTTTCCTCGGTTTACCCCCGGCAACAGCAGCAAACGGCACCAATAGAGTCGCGGTGTTCGTGCAGAATGCCAGCGCAATTATGGGGTTCCGTCGCAAAGGCGTTTCTGACTTTGGCTACAGTGTGCTCCTTACCCTGCCTGCACTTGTCGGGGCATGGTTCGGTGCACGGATTGCTGTTGAAACGGATGACGTTATCTTCAACCGCGTTCTCGCTGGCATCATGATCGCGGTGTTAATTGTGACTCTGTTTAATCCAACTAAGAGGTGGGAAAATGAAACTGCGAACCTCAGCGTATTCCGTAAAATTATCGGAATGGTTGTCTTCTTTTTCGTCGGTGTTTACGGTGGATTTATTCAAGCAGGAGTGGGGTTCATCATCATTGCATCCCTGACGCTGACAAACGGTTTCGATTTGGTTCGCACCAATGCAATCAAGGTGTTTGTAATATTCTTTTACACCATCATTGCACTAATTACTTTCATTAGATACGTTGATTGGCCTCTTGGATTGACCCTTGCTGTCGGAAATGCTACGGGCGCCTGGATCGGCAGTCATTGGGCGGTTGAGAAAGGGGATAAATGGATTCGGGTTGTTCTTATTGTCGCGGTAGTGGGGTTTGCAATCGAGCTTGTTCGGAGGACGTTCGTATAGGGTGACATGCCCGGTAGGGAATATAGATCTGCGTTCCCTAGACGGATCAACAGCATCGGAGTATGTCCTACGCGCTTTCGCCCTCTTCATCAATCTGTGCCAACAGTTGCTCAACGGCAGCTTCAAGCTGACTATCTATCCCTTGTGCGGCTTCACCGAGTGGGCGGTCAACTTCAACATCGACCGGGCGGGCGGTGCCTTCCGTATTCTCACCTTCCAGAGTTGAGACCCGTAGCCGGGGCAAACGGAAGATTGTGCCATCAAGCAGAGCCCATCCCCACGTCCAGATAACCGCACCGGCTGTGGGCATACCGACCACCTTGCCAAGCCCCAACTTTCGGAACCCCTCGCTGAACATCTCCGCATTGCTCCCGGAGTGTTCGTTGGTGATGAGGATAACGGGCTGCTCCAAGATGCGATTGCCTGCGAGATTGGTGTCTGTTGTACTCATTAAGCCACGATAATTCGACTGAGTATAGGCTCTGCGGTGCAAAACATCGAGGATGAAAGGCGCGATATGTCCGCCGGGGTTAAATCGGACATCGAGTACCACTCCCTCTCTGCCGTGGGTTTCAGTATCAAGATCGGCGATGAACTGGAGATAGGCTTCGTAAGACATCTCGCGGATATGGACATATCCAAGCCGCCGATTACTTTTTTCGCGGACGTACCCCTCGTTCCAACGGACCCAGTCCTTGTAACGGAGGTGTCGGTGCTGACCGCTGCCAATGGGCTGGACAGTCAGTTCCCGCGCCCCTTCAAGTTCAGGTTTATCATTGAGTTTCACAGCCACCCGTTTCCCCTGTTTCCGCTGGAGTTGTTCGGTTAGGTTGACCTGCCCGTTCAGACTGACCCCATCGATCTCGACCAGATGCTCCCCAATCTGTGCGGGCTCTTCTGGAAGTGTTAAGGGCGATTCGGGGACGATTTCGGAAATCTTGAAGTGTCCATCCCTTTCCAGCGTTTCTCGATCGAAATCCACACCGAGAAAGCTATCCGGTGCGTTTTCAGTTGATCCCATGGCTCCAAGATGGGAAGCGTTCAACTCACCGACCATGAGATTCAGTAGTTCACGAAAGTCCGCCTGCGTTTGCACCCCTTCCACCATTGGACGAAATGTTTCGCGTATCTGTTCCCAATCACAGCCGTGGAATTGTGGGTCGTAAAATCCATCCCGAATCAACCGCCACGCCTCGTCGAAGGCTTGCATCTTTTCGATATGAAAGTTCACCTCAATCTCTGCTCTCGTATCTAACCCTTTCGCCTCCCCCTCTTTCGCGCCGTCTTCGCCCATCCCCACGGAATGAATACGTCCCCCATCGGTATAATAGAACCTTTTGCCGTTCGGAATGAAATGCACGTTACCTTTTCCGTTGGCAGTTCCTGTCAATTGCTTAGGAAGTTCACCGCGCTTATCTTCCTCAAGAGACAGACTCCACAGGTTCTGCTGACCTGTCATAGCGGCACGGAAGATGAGGGTTTTGCTGTTAGGGCGAATCCGTTCAGCGAGAGCATTGAGCTTAAAGTCGGTGAGGAAACGGAGTCGATGCTTAATCCCTTCAAACTCAATCTCAACCGGCTCAATCTTCTTTTCGGGCTTCTTATCCTTTGCTTTTTTACCCTCAGCGTCCCCCTCGCTTTCTGATTCATCCTCGTTTTCGTCCTCTGAATCGGCGTCCTCCGTTTCGCTGGACTCCGCCTCCGGCGACTGCGACTCGTCCTGTTTTTTCTCCCCTTTCCGGCCATCTTCGGCCTGAAATAGTCGATCAAAATCCTCCTCTTTGAAAATTGGCAGAACGGATTTTAGATCTACCCGTGCGATTTGTGACTCAGAACGGTATTGCCCTGTGTTAAAGATGATAAATTGTCCGTTAGGTGACCAGAGGATGTCACCCGTACTAATGTTGCTCAAAAAGGTCAGTTGCTTAGGGGTATCCGCTTCGATATGCTGGACATAGAGGTTGCTGAAGAAGTTGGTATCCGTTGCAATAAAGGCTAACCACCAGCTATCCGGTGACCACTCAAACTCTGTTGGCTGGGGTATACCTATAAAAGCTTGATCAGTGATAAAGGAGCGTTTCTCCCCCGATTCTGTATCCATCAACCAGATTTCGGCGTCGCTAGCGGTCGTATTGGGATTTGAAGAGACCTGGATATACGCAAGCCACTTCCCATCGGGTGAGAACTTCGGCGTATATTTCTGCTCCGGTGAATCTGTCAGCTGTGTTTCCACCCGTTCTTTGAACTGATATTGAAAGATCTCGTTGTGCCCTGTCCGATCCGAGATATATACGACGCGGTCGCTCTCAGGGTTCCACTGCAATTGGCTCTCACGGAAAGGGGTGTCCGTAACCTTGAACGAATCCCCTCCCTTTTTGACCTTATCCCCTTTATCCGCCAGATCTGCGAAGACCTCACCATGAACAATAAAGGCGACCTTTTTACCGTCAGGGGCAAGCTCAAACTCGTTGATGCCGGCGGTGTAGCTATAATGTCGGATTGGATTTGATTTTTCGTCGGTTTGGAGGATAATCTCCACCGGTTCAGACGCTCGGGTTTCAAGGTTCAATCGCCAAATCTGAAAATCGCGTTCAAACACAATCCACTTTCCATCCGCAGAGATGGATGGCCGCAGCACCCGCCCGTCCGCAAAGTGAGTGAACTGCTCAGTCTCCGTATCACCTTCCAGTGTCATATACCAGATGTTTTCCTCACCGTCACGGTCACTCAGGTAGTAGAGCCCAGTCCCATCGGTGTCCCACATCGGTTTCAGGTTTCTACCAAGATATTGTGTCAATCGACGGTGATCGTCCGACCCAACGGCTTCACTGACTATCCAGATGTCGGAATGACCGGCGGGGTGCTGTCCATGCCGCCACCACTGGGAGCCGTTATTGTTAAAAGCCACCGTCTTTCCATCGGGCGAGATTGCCAAATTGTAGTGCGTTTCCCGCGGATCACCGGCAACTTGGATCGGTGTGCCCCCATCAATCTGGATCTTATAGCTCGCGCCTCGAAGTCCGTCATAGTCGGAGGTAAAGTAAATCCATCCCCCATCCGGGGACCAGCAAGCCGGTGGGACAGATTCGTCGTGATAGGTTAAACGTTTCGGTGGCTGGTTCGATTGGAGGGAGAGGGTGTATATATTTCCACCACCTGTGCGCTGAGATGCAAACGCCAGTTGTGTTCCGTCAGGAGAGAAGATTGGATGTGAATCGTTGCTTGCGTGAGATGTTATGCGGCGTGCCTGTCCGCCGTCTGCGGGTACAATCCAGACATCTCCCGCGTAACAGAAAGCAATTTGGTCACCGTCCGGAGAGAGGGAGGGCTGCCGCAAATACGGAAGGTTCCCGCCTTCGTTTTTTTCATCGGATTTCATTGATCTGCTTCCGTTGTCCTCTGTTTGGGATACTCATGTTTTCGGGTGCGAATGGGTTGTGGAAACAGTTCATTCAAAACCGCACTCTGTTACCAGATACTTGTTGACCGCATCGTGATTCAGGGTATACCCCAACCCAGGGCGATCTGGCACCAGAAAACAGCCATCTTTAAACGGAAAGTCCTCATTGACGAGGGTGTTCTCCCACGCCATGGGCCCAACCATGTCATAGGGCTGCGTCAGGTGGGGCATACAAGCAGCCACATGCAACCCCATCGCCGCCCCCGGTCCGTACGCCACCGTTTGCGACCAACCACCCATACCCAATTCGTGGGCGAGGCGTGACTGACTGATCGCTTCAAACGCAGTCGCACCTCCAACAATCGCGTAATCCAGTGCCTCTGCCTGAAACCGCTGAATCATATCTTCGGCGTTATAGACATGGTCTCCCACCGGTAGGTGGATGGTCTGCCGCAGGCGACGCCACTCTGAAAAGGTGCCACCAGCCGCGCGTTTAGTTATCGGACTCTCTAAACTATCCATCCGATGTCCCTGTAGGCGGTGGGCGAGTTCTTGCGCCACCCAGACCTCCTCAAGTCGCCAACGGATATCCGGGCGCACCGCCATATCTGGCAGCACTTTGTGGATGGCTTCAACACGATCAACGACATAGCGGATACGTTCCTCTGGTGTGGTCTCTCTGCTGGTGATGCACTTCATCTTGTAGGCGCGAAAACCGTGTTCCCAACCCCACTGCGCGTCCTCTGCTGTGTGCTGCGGTGTCTTGTAACCGGTACATTGAGTAACATAGATACGATCCCGGAGTCTACCACCAAGCAAACTCCAGATCGGAACCCCGAGCGCTTGACCGCGCAGATCGAGTATCGCCTGTTCAAAAGCCGACACCATTGGCGCTGTCGAATCAGCAAGATTAACCTTCAGTACGTCCTGACCCAGCCATTCGTTCAGCGCTGCCTCCATGGTCGCCATTGGCGTAGCACGCCCTATCTGAGTGAGTCCTGTCAATCCTTCACTGGTCTCGACTTCTGCAATACCGTGCTCTGAGCGTTGGTGCACTGGCTGGCCATAAAAGTCGTCAGACCACCACCATTTTCGTTCAGGTACGTTCACGATATAGAGTTTGATACGAACGATTTTCATAGCCATTGATCTCCTCCGCTTCAAAAACTGATTGTCAGCCATTTCATCGGTTAATGGGTTCCAAGCCGTGCTCCCAGTCGCAGTCAAGGCAAAAACTTATCCCTTGTCCAAGGTGCTGGATCTTGCCACCGCAGGTAGGGCAGGCTGTAACTTCCGGACCGATAGCGGTTACCGCCATCGGTTCACTTTCCTCTCGCTGGCCAATTCGGAGATGTGTACATTCGTAGATATGCTCATTGCATTCGGGGCAACGGTAGAAGAAATTGGAGTGCAGTCCGGTAATGTCAGGCGGAATGATGTAATCTAACTCGTAGATGACTGCGCTATCACGGACAAGCCGCGCTTTCCCTGAATTTTCAATAGCGATTGCGTCCACTTCGTCAAGATTTGGCTCTAATTGCACAATGAGTTCATCTATCCGATAGGCAGCAACTGCCCACGGCAGTTCTGTTACCCCAAAGATAATACTCGTCCGCTGCGGCGCAAGCCGTTCAAAAATATGGTTACCGACAAGTATCTTCACCGGGACGAAATCGTCCTGAAAGGTGAAATAGGGAGTTACCGGATTCAAGTTATCCATAATTGGCACCGCTCGATTCCTGCAGCCGAGTTGACAGCTTCGCCCAAATTACGGGAACATGTCCCTCGACGCGCTTCTCTTCTTCAATTGCCCCTTACACACTTAGATTCATGGGGTATGTACTGGCTCATCCATCAACGACACTGTTACTCAGGACACCGATTCCCTCAAGTTCCACCTCGACGACATCCCCAGCTTTTAATGCTGTTGTGGTTCCGGGGGTTCCGGTGAAGATAACATCTCCCGGCTCAAGCGTCATCGCCTGCGAAACGAAACTGACAACGGCTTCCACGGGGAAAATCAGATCGGCAGTGGTCTGGGACTGAACGACCTCACCGTTGATACGTGTCTCCAATTGGAGTGCGTTGTAGTCGAGACCGGTTACAACGGCGGGCCCGACAGGACCGAACGTATCGGAGGCTTTTGCACGCCACCACTGCATATCGTTGCTCTGCCACGTCCGTGCGCTAACATCGTTACCACAAGTAACGCCCAAAATATTCGCTGCGGCTTCTTCGGGAGTTGCACCTTTTGTGCGGTTCTTGATGACAACAACCAATTCACCTTCCGCGTGAATCTCATCATCTCCATCCGGCAGCACAATGTTTCCCTCCGGATCGTTTAGGCAGGTGGGTGTCTTGATAAAGATCTCCGGATTGGTTGGCTCCGGCGCTCCACCGAGATGACTTCTGTAGTTCAACCCAACAGCCAATACTTTTCCCGGCGTGACCGGCGCCAGCAGTTGAACATCTCCCAACGCAACCGTATTTCCAGTTTCACTATATCCGGTACTGGGATCACCATCTATCTCATTAATGGTGTCGCCTGAAAGCGTCCCGTAGCTTACATTTCCATTAGATTGGTATCGAACAAATTTCATAAAATCCTCCGACTATTTTCCCACAATTGGTAGCGGGTTTTTGAATTGTAAGGATGATTTTCCTCATAGAGCAGCGAACAATTTATCGTAATTCAGCGGCATTGTCAAGGGATAATTCATAACCGGTCATTATTAAAGTACGCTAAAGTGTTGCTAAACTGATTGAAGTGTGCTAAAGTTAGGATTAGCATTGGAGCTTACTATAACACACTGAATTTTACTTAAATTTATAAAGAGGAGAATTCATGCCATACGAACAATTACTTCCCACTACTGTGATCGGTTCTCATGCGATGCCGGGCTGGTTTTGGACAGCGATGGACGCCCTAAAAGACGGCGAATATGGACCCACCGACGAAAGAGAGGTTTATGACGATGCTGTCCGATTGGCAATCTGGGATCAGAGGGAAGCGGGTATCGACGTCATCACGGACGGCGAAATGCGCCGCTGGTACTTCGTGCAAAATTTCTACGCACGGATGGAGGGATTGATTGAACGTCCAGTTCTCCGTCAAGCCGGATTGTATGCGTACGATAGCGTACCCCGCTACCACCTTAAGGATCGGGTGAGTATCCCGACAGGTTTGGGTATTGTGGAGGAATTTCAGTTCCTAAAGGCAAACGCTGGCGACGGGCAACTCATCAAGGCGTGTTGCCCCGGTCCCCTGACATTGACCATGCACATCCAAGTCCGGGATGGCGACCCGTATAAAGATCGCGTTGAGCTTGGGTGGGAATTCGCTGAAGTTATTAACAGCGAATTGAAAGCCCTTGAGGCGGAGGGGTGCACCGAAGTTCAACTTGACGAGCCGAGTTTCGGCATTATCCCCGGTAAACTCGAAGATTGGGTGGCACTGCTCAATCGCGCGCTTGATGGGGTCTCTGTGCGAAAGAACCTGCACATCTGCTTCGGCAATCTGGGATCACGTCCCCGCGGCAAACGTCGGTACGACTGGATGTTCCCTGCGTTGCTGGATATGAACGTCGACTGCCTGTCGATGGAGTTTGCTAACCGTGAAATGGTTGAGCACGACATCTACAACCAATTCGAGGGACAGTTTGACTTTATGGCGGGTGTCGTGGACATTAAGAGTTTTTGGAACGAACCGCCTGAAGAGATTGCTGACCGTATCCGTCAAGTGTTGGAGCACTGTCCGCCCGAACGATTAAGCATATCGCCTGATTGTGGTTTCTTTCAGCTGCCACGTTGGTTATGCTGTTTAAAGCTACAAAACCTCGTCGCTGGAACACGTATCGTCCGTGCTGAATTGGAAGGTAAATAGAAAAATATCTCCGATAGAATCGGGATTCAAAGGGATTTGCGTATTTCTAGGGCGTGTTGACATTTGTAAAACTATCTGCAATCGTAGGGGCGAGGTTCCCTCGCCCATTGAACAATGTGGGTTGGAAAACCCAAACCATACAGGTTGAGTCAATTGTCCAAAAACAAAGGGTTGGGAGACTCAACCCCTACGAAGAATCGTGTGTCCGTGCACCCTCTTGATTGTCTGGTTGCAATGAAATGTCAACAGAACCTAGTCTTATCAGCGAAATCTGCGTCCCTCTCATACCATAGAAATATGAACTTCTGTACCCCTAAACGAATGAAATTCTTCTTATCACGTTTCACGCTTCCCGTTTTACTCCTCGTCTACATCCCGATTGTCACCGCCCAACAGACTGCCGACGAGATCATCTCGGCTGCAATACGCCATCAAAATCTTGGCTTGGCCTATCTCGAAGAATCTCAACCGCACCAAGCGATTGAGCAGTTTCAGGGGTTGATTAACCTTGTGCCCGATGAGTCAATCGGTTACGGCAATCTCGCTGTTGCACACTTACGTCTTAAGCAGCGCGAGGAAGCTGAAAAGTGGGTCAAACGTGGCATTGAGGTTGAACCGATGGACAGCCAGCTACATTTCATTTTGGCGGAGATTCATCAATCACAGAGCAGGATGGCGGAAGCGGTTGCAGCGATTCAAGAGGCCGTGAAACTCGCGCCGGGCGATCTTGAAGCGCGATATAGGTTGGCGCGTCACTTTCTGAGTCAGCGGAACGATCCAGAGGCGATGGACGAGGCAATTTTTCAACTGCAAGCGTTGCGCGAACGGACCCCAGCGAATGTGGTGGTACTGCTCAAATTGGCGAATACACTGCTGCGGCGAGAACGGGTCGAGGAAGCGAAAGGGGTTTGCACGGAGTTAAATGCCTTACTGTGGGACGCCGACGAAGAATTCCTAAAGTATCTGAAACAGGGGCTGCTCTTGATAGACCAAGATGATATCAAAGGGGCAGCCCGATATATCCAGATTTTCGAGAACGTTCAAAAGCGAAGCCCCCGTTATCAACAGGGGATCGGAGAGTTGGTAACAAACATCTTGGGGCATCCGATCGAGGAATTCAGTTCTGGATTCAGCGCACGGGTAAAAGCAAAGCAGACACCGGCAATCGGCGTCAACTTTGTCGATGCAACTCAGGAGATTGGACTTGGGAACCTGAACGGCAAACGTTCCACAATTCTGCTGACGGATTACGACAACGACGGCGATCTCGACCTGTATACGACTCTCAATGCTTCAGACACCGAGCCCAATCTTTTTCGGAATGAAGGTGGAAAATTTGCCCCTACCACAACAACCGGACAACGCGCAGATGGCGTCATCTCTGCGGATATTGATAAGGATGGCGATCCAGACCTCTGTCTGTCCGAGAACGGGAGGCTTACTCTCCTGCGCAATGATGGAGCGGGTAATTTCACTGATATTACCGAAACGGCGGGTTTAGGAGGCGATGATCAGGAAGCAGAGCACCAAGGCAGAAGAACCATCCTATTCGTTGATTATGACCATGACGGAGATCTGGATCTATTCACAACTGGCGACCGGGTGAAGATGTATCGCAACAACGCCGACGGTGTTTTCAGCGATGTTAGCGATCAAACTTTCATCCCATCAGAACCTCTCGGCGCAAGGGATGCAGCACTCGCTGATTTCGACGATGACGGCGATATAGATCTATTTACCGTAAACGATGCGCTGGGTTGTACGCTCTTCACAAACCTGCGTCAGGGGAAGATGCAGGCGTTGACCGATGGGATAGGACTGCCTCAAAACCACGCATTCACAACGGTCACGGTCGGTGACTACGATAACGATGGTGATACTGACCTGTTTATAGCTACCGACGGTGAAACGCCCCATCAGTTTTATAGAAATCGCGGTGACGGCACTTTTGTCCACGACGCACGTTCGTATGAAGGTGCGATAAACAACACTAAGGGGGTACGTGGTTCAGGCGCTCGCGTCATCGATTATGACAACGACGGTTGGCTGGATTTGTGGTTTATTGGTAAACCGCAAACAGCCGATGGTCGTGGCGTTTTCCTGTTTCGGAACGATGGGACGGGACGTTTCACCGATGCCTCAAATCTCTTGTCGAAGGCGATTCGGAGTGGCAGTAGTGGCACTGTTGGCGATTACGACAACGACGGAGACCTCGACCTCTTCCTGATTGACCCCGACGGTGGAGTAGTTATGCTGCGGAACGATGGCGGCGACCAAAATAGTTGGCTGGCAGTGAAGCTGGAAGGTATCGACGCCGGCAATAATAAGAACAATATCGACGGCATCGGATCCAAAGTAGAACTCAAGGCAGGCGAACTGTATCAGATGAAATATGTTACCGATCCGATAACGCATTTCGGTTTGGGAGCAGAGAAACAGGGGGATGTGCTACGGGTTGTCTGGACAAATGGGGTCCCGCAAAACGTCATCACACCCAAATCGAATCAACGCATCTTCGAGAAGCAGGTGTTGAAGGGATCATGCCCATTCCTCTACGTCTATGACGGTGCTGGTTACCAGTTTGTAACGGATCTCTTGTGGCGCAGCCCGTTGGGGATGGTCACATCGATGGGATTTCTCGCGGCTGCTGAAACCGCAGATTACGTCAAGATTTCCGGTGAACTGATGCAGCCGAAAGCGGGCTTCTATTCGATTCAGGTTACGGAGGAGTTGTGGGAAACCGCCTATTTCGATCTGGTCAAGCTGCTCGTCGTAGACCACCCTATCGGCACAGAAATCTTCACCGATGAGAGATATGCCCCACCACCGTTTCCAGAGTTCAAGATCTACACAGCGGAAGAGATTCATTACCCACGTATAGCGCTCGACCATCATGGATACGATGTCTCCGATGCACTCAAGGCGGTCGATTACCGCTACGCGATTGAACACGAGCCGGGGGTGTTTCAAGGTGTCGTTGATCCTCACTTCATTGTGCTCGATTTGGGAGATGTGCCTGATGACCAAGGGCTTACCCTATTCCTTACCGGCTGGATCTTCCCCACAGATACCAGTATCAACCTTTCGCTCTCACAGAATCCGTCAGTTAATCCAGCGTTTCCTTACCTACAAGTTCGTGATGAGAGCGGACAGTGGCAGACGGTCATCAACCCTATCGGCATACCTGCGGGAAAGAATAAAACCATCTGCATCGATCTGACGGGCAAATTCCTTTCGGACGATAGACAGGTCAAAATTGCGACCGATATGCAGATTTACTGGGATTCAGCCTTCTTCGCTATTGGCGGGGCGGACGTGCCGATGCGTGTCACGAGGTTGTCGCCAAATCATGCAGACCTCCACTATCGCGGTTTTTCCAAGATGTATCGCCCGACACCACACGGACCGCATCTGTTCGACTACAATGAGGTTGAAACAGCCCAACAGTGGCGCGATCTGGCGGGACACTACACACGGTACGGGGAAGTAACACCCTTACTGGAGGAGATTGACGATATGTATGTCATCCTGAACGCGGGGGACGAGATGACAGTCGAGTTTGATGCGGAGGGATTGCCGCCGTTGGAAGCGGGTTGGAAGCGGGACTTTATCCTCTACAGCGATGGATGGGACAAGGATGGCGACATTAATACGTTGACTTCGCAGACGGTTGGGCCGCTGCCGTTTCACGGCATGTCCACCTACCCGTATCCCGTCTCGGAAAAGTACCCAGAGACCCCAAAGCATCTTCGCTATCAACTCGAATACAATACACGACGTGTGACGCATGACCTGCCCCGTTTTTGAGTTCCATCCGTTAAATATCAACAGCACTAATCGATCGAGATTGATAACTCGACACCCAAATGTCTGAACGCGAGGGTTTAGAAAAATGCAAGCCAAAGCACTTGTCTGCGACGAAAATCAGAACTTTAGTTATGCTGATGTTACCCTGCCCGATCCGGGCCCGGAACACATCCTGATACGACCACTGTACAGCGGGGTTAGTATTGGAACGGAGTTTGCCCTGATCCGTAACAAAATACCGACTTGGGGCGAATATCCACTGTGTACCGGCTATCAAGGGGTCGGTATCGTTGACTACGCCGGCGATCAGGTCGATGCGTTCAAAGTGGGCGATAAGGTCTATTACCGCGACAACCGGGAGGGGATGCAGTTATCCGATGGACGGGAGGTTTCAGCCGCCTCCGGCGTCCACTCCTCTGCCGCACTTGTCAATCCGCAAACAACGCACGGCTTGGAACTGCTGCCTGACGATGTTCCCGCTGACGCTGCGAGTCTGTTTGTGATGCCAGCGGTCGGCCTGAACGGTGTTGACATGGCAAACCCACGGATGGGGGACGTTGTCGCAGTTTATGGCGCGGGATTGGTCGGATTGGGAGTGATGGCTGCCTGTAGCCATCGGGGCTGCGTCGTCGTTGCCATTGATCTCGCACAGAACAGACTGGCGGTCGCCCAAAAACTTGGCGCGGATTATTTAATCAACGGTTCCACCCAGAACGTCGTGGAAGCGCTACAAAAGATTGCGCCCGAAGGTGCCGATGTGGTCTTTGAATCCACTGGCATGCCGGCGTGTGTCGATCCGGCGATTGAACTGTGCAGGCGGTACGGCAAATTTATACTTCAAGGACATTACGGCACAGCCCCGCTCTCCTACCAATTTGCACCGCCCCACGGCAAACGGCTGACGATGTTCTACCCGTGTGACGACGGTTTCGCACCGTGCCGACGTGCTGTGCTCAAGAATATGGCGACGGACGTCCTGCCGTGGCATCATACGATTACACATCGTGTCGACGCGAAGGATTCACCAGCCCTGTACGATGCTATCAATAAAGACAACGCCAAGGATGTGGTCGGCGCGGTTATACGATGGTCGGAAGAATGATTATTGTCCCGCACGGATGCGTTCGGAAGGAGGAAGTGTAGAATGAGTGGAATACTAATCACCGGCACCAGCGGATTTATCGGACAGGCATTCGCTGAGTCAACGGCGAAGGATCACGAAGTTTTCTGTATCTCCAGGCAGAGAACAGAGGTGGAGGGTGTGACAGCGATTCAAGGGGATTTTACGTCGTCCGATGATCTGCGGAAAATAGACCCGAACAGGGTTGATGTCGTGGTCCACCTTGCGGCGGTAACGGGTGGCGGGACCGAGGAGGAACTGCTCCGAGTCAATGTTATGGGAACATATCAACTCGTCCGATATTTCATAGACGGTGGCTGCAAAAAGTTTGTGCTCGCCAGTTCGATTGCGGCGGTCGGCATGCAGTCTCCCCTATTCAGACCGTTACAGTTACCGATGCCCGACGAACACCCGTGTCTGGATCGGGTGGGATACGGTTTCTCGAAGTATATGATGGAGGAGGTCTCGCGCTATCTCGCACGCCAGAATGAGGATCTGGACTTCATCAATATCCGCTTAGCGAGCATCGCTCCTGATGACCGTGAGTTGACACCCAGAAAGGTGGGACCGGTAGGCCAGTGGTCGATGGGAACGATTTCGTACATGTACCTCAGCGACACGGTTCGCTGTTTGACGCTTGCCGCAGAAGCCTCACACAAATCGGGGGTTCGCATCCTGAACGCGGTGGGGACCCAAGCCTGCGTCGAGGATACCGTGCCCGAAATTATCCGTGGGTGGTACAGTGCTGATGCCGACCGGATAGATCTCTCCCACTACACACGCCCCGGTCATGAAAGAGATCCGGTGTACGAGATCAACCGAATCGAGGAAGAGTTAGGCTTTGTGCCTGAACGAAGTGTACTATAAAATTTGGGTTGAATCGGTGTCGGATCCCCTTTCCACAGTTACGTGTACTACGGAAAGATCCCTAACTGTATATAAGACCCAGCAACCTTATGGATAGCGAGGACCATCGCCGCCGTTCTCAAGTCCGCCGCTTCCCCAAGTGCCTTCAATTCCCTTCTAATTTCATCGTATGCGGTCACCATGGTTTCCTCGAGTGCGGCATCCACTAAATCCTCTTCTGTGGCACCATGCGCCAACCGATCCCGCTCTGTGGTTGAAAACCGCTGACCCGACACGCTTTCCATCGCCTTCAAAAGATTTCGGTCCCTATTTTCCTCAAAACGCCTTTCCAGTTGACCGAACCGCACATGCGAAAGGTTCTTGAGCCACTCAAAATAGGAGATAGTAACGCCGCCCGCGTTCAGGTACACGTCGGGAATGACCCACACCCCTTTTGCCTTGAGGATCTCATCTGCTTCGGGGGTTGTAGGACCGTTTGCAGCTTCCGCAACAATCTTGGCGTTGATTCGAGGGGCGTTCTCACGGGTAATCTGATTTTCAAGTGCCGCAGGGATGAGAATGTCACATTCCTGTTCGAGGATGTCGGCTAAGGTTGGTAGGTTGGTCGTCCTAGGAAAATCGAGCAGGGAACCCGTTTCATATCGATGCTGGTAGACCTCCTCAACACCTAATCCTTTCGGATTGTAGATGGCACCGCTCATGTCCGCCAATCCAACAATCACTGCCCCACCCTCTTCCAAGAATTTGGCACTGTGATACCCGACGTTGCCAAATCCTTGAATGACAACCGATTTGCCCTCCAAACCCGGCGTCAACCCAAGCGCTTTCATATCTTCTGAGAAACCGCACGCCTCCCGGATGCCGAAATACACACCCCTACCCGTCGCGGCTGTCCGCCCTTGAATGCCGCCCAACTCCATCGGCTTTCCCGTCACACACGCCAATCCCTCCAATTTGTCTGGACTGAGTGATTTATAGGTATCGGCGATCCACGCCATTTCGCGCTCCCCGGTACCGTAGTCGGGGGCGGGAACGTCTATGCCCGGACCGATGAAATTCTTCTGGATCAGTTCGTACGTATAGCGGCGGGTGATGCGCTCCAATTCCGCGGTGGAGTAGTTCTTGGTATTGATCTGAACGCCCCCTTTCGCCCCGCCGAACGGCACATCGACGATGGTACATTTGTATGTCATCAGGGCGGCGAGCGCGATCACCTCGTCCTCATTGACCAACGTGCTGTAACGGATTCCACCTTTTGTCGGCTGTTTGTGATGACTGTGTTCCGCTCGCCACGCGTGGATGACTTCGATCTCTCCATCATCCCTTTTGAGTGGAAATGTCATGTGACAGACGCTGTTGCAGATTTTGACCTGCTCAAGTAGACCGGGCGGGTAGTCGGTAAACTGAGCGGCTCTGTCAAAGTTGAGGTTGACCTGTTGAAAAAACGAATCCTCTGGCACCATTTATGCTGCTCTCCTTACAAGCATCTAAGGAATGTAGTAAAGCGGAAATTTACCGTTTCCAGCGATAACGCACGGCGTCTTTCCCTGCCATCAGTGCGAATTCCCACCGGTCACACCATGTCTTATAATCGGTCTGCAGCGCATCTGGACGGAACTTGCTGCGCATGAGGAACGTCGGGTAGAAGGGACGGCCCGATGGCATATAGGCATCGTGATAGCGCAGGTCAAAGCTCCAACGGACCTCGTCCGACTCGTTGGGGAGCGCGTGATGCAGCGTGTAGTTGTGGAATAGGATAAGGCCACCTGCGGGTACGGGCAGCGGCTTAGATTGGATCGGTGGACGTTCTTCCTCAGGTACGTTTAATCCGGGTGTATACGCATGTTGCCGGAGACCATATTTATGGCTGCCGGGCAGCACCGCCAAACAACCGTTCTCCAACGTCGCGTCCACGACAGGCACCCAGACAGTCAGCATAAAGTAGGAATCAGTGTCGGGCCAACACACGCCGATATCCTGATGGAAATGGGTCGGAGACCCACCGGTTGCACGGTGCGGCAGAACCGCCCGAATGTGCTGGATGGGATTGCACACAATCTCCGAACCGCAGAGCGATTCCGCCACATCCAGAATCTTCGGGTTTTTCAGGAAGTTGAAGGTCGCCTCGCCGCGTTCCTGCATAATGTCCAGATTGCCAGCGACTTCCGGGACCTCCTTCGCCAGAAGCAGCAACCGCCGCGTAAACGATTCGTCCTCATGCAATGAACTCACCTTTCCCTCGGCGTACAGCTTCTGTGCACGCTTGTCAATAATATCGGAGTACTCGTCAATGACTGGCTGTAGGTCGTCCGTATCCAGCACATTTTCCAACCGTAAGTAACCGTCCTCATGGAACGAAGAAATCTGAGCCTCTGTCAAGTGCATAATGTATCTCCTTGTTGTTAGTAAGTGGGTTTAATGCTTGTAATAGCCTCCCCGCTTGTTTTGGATTCGTTAGTGGTATCCGGTTCTAACTGGATAGATCGTCCCCTAAAACTCTTCCTCTTGGAACCAACCTTTCTCACTCGTAAATCTCTCAAATCGTACTCTGGACGAAGTTCGTCGTCCATCTCGGTCTCAGCTTTCTGCATAATCCTCTCTTTTCCTTGCCTCTAACTACACTATCTACCTCGACCATAATCCTTCTGTGACAAAGTCAAGCGCTGCTTGAGTCCCTTCCTTAGTTAAACGAGGATGTGCCTCAAGGAGTTGCTCAACAGTTTCGCCCGCAGCGAGTTTTTCCAGAATCAACTCAACTGTGATGCGTGTACCTGCAACAACGGGCTTACCCATCATGATTGATGGATGGGATGGATGGGATTGTATAAGTTTTGTGTCCATAGCTTATCCCCTCGCAAATACTTTCCAGTTGAAACCACCCGAAAAACCTGATAGAATTAGAAATAATTATACAACCCCTTCCAAACCCTTGTCAAACCCAAAACTGTGGTTAGGAGACAGCCCCAGCCATGCGACTCCGGACAAAACTCCTACTTCTCGGTTTCCTCGTCCTGCTGATTAACAGCGCGTACCTGATTAGCTTCGGGGACCCGACCCTATTTTACATCGGGAACGTCTTACTTCACATCGTCCTCGGCGTTGCGCTGATTGTCCCATTCATCGTCTATGTGTGCAAGCGTTTCGCCGGCATGTCGACTATCGGCAAAGGCGGGGTGGTTTCTCTGGGAATTGGAGCGGTTTCGGGCGTGTACCTGATGTTCGTCGGTGCCACGACGCCCAACCGCTGGCTGCTCATCCTCCATATCGTGGCGGTGACGATCGGGGCGATCCTATTTGTCGGACATCTGTTGATCTTGGGAAGACGAGCGGAGACCGAGTTTTCACGGAAGGCAGCGCAGATCGCCGGGATTGTTCTCCTTATTAGCCTGCTGTTTCCCGTTGGGGCGAGGTTGATCCAACACTATCGACCCAACCCGGATTATCTGGTGAAAAACCCGCTCTCGCCCCCGACCAGTATGTATGAGGAGGGCGGTGGCACCGATGGACCGTTCTTCCCCGCCGCCGTCGAGACCTATACCGGCGATCTGATCCCCACCGACTTCTTTTTGACCTCCCAAACCTGCGCTGCAAGTGGATGCCACCCGGACATCTACAGACAGTGGAACGAATCGGCGCATCACTTTGCCTCCTTTAACAATCAGTGGTATCGCAAATCGGTTATGTATATGCAGGATGTGAATGGTATCCAACCGTCCAAGTGGTGTGGTGGCTGCCACGATCCTGCAATCTTGTTGAACGGCGTGATGGATCGACCGATCCGGGAGAATATGCACACACCCGCTGCCCAAGCCGGACTCGCGTGTACGGCGTGTCACTCGATGGAGAAGGTCAAGGACACAATGGGCAACAGCGGATATGTCATCAAGTATCCGCCCTTGCACGAAATGGCTGCCAGCGAAAACGCTGCAATTCGCAAACTCCACAACTATCTGATTAAACTGGATCCAGAACCCCATAAAAAGAGTTTCCTCAAGCCGTTCCACCGTCAGAATACCGCAGAGTTCTGTTCCACCTGTCACAAGGTACATCTCGATGAGCCGGTCAACAATTTCCGCTGGTTTCGCGGGTTTGACGACTACGATCAGTGGCAGATGAGCGGTGTCTCTCATCAGGGTGCGTTGTCTTTCTACTACCCCGAAGAACCGAAGAAGTGTGTTGACTGTCACATGCCGTTGGTTCCGTCGAAAGACGCGGCGAACATCGACGGGAAGGTGCACAGCCATCGTTTTCCTGCAGCGAATACGGCGCTCCCTTTCGTGAACAAACACGACGAGCAGCTTAAGGTGACGGTCGATTTTCTTCAGGACAATCAGGTGAGTGTGGATATCTTCGCGCTAAGTCCTGCGACACCGATCCAACCCCAATCCCATGGGGCAGCGGGTATCAGCACGTCCTCCGCCAGCCCGCAATTGCGTACCTTCAGCATGATGGATAGCGGAAGCCAGGGGCACGCTGTGGGCACGGTAACGGACATAACGAAACTGGTCGCACCCATCGACGGGTCCAACGCAACGGTTCGGCGCGACGAGGAGGTTCGAGTTGATGTAGTCGTTCGTACAAGGAACGTGGGGCACCGATTCCCCGCCGGCACTATTGATGCCTTCGATCTCTGGTTGGAGTTGAAGGCGACGGACGAAAACGGGAGAATCATTTTCTGGAGCGGAGGGATCGAAGCGGAGGATGGGAATGGACCTGTCGATCCGGGGGCGCACTTCTATCGGGCATATATGTTGGACGAACACGGAAACCTTATCAATAAGCGCAACGCGTGGGCGGCGCGGACTGTCCTCTATACGAACACCATCCCCCCCGGCGCTGCGGATACCGTCCATTATCGGCTCCTTATCCCACCGGACTGTGGGGATGAGATTCAACTGCATGCAAAGTTGAATTACCGCAAATTCAACTGGTGGCATACACAGTGGGCTTATGCGGGGGTGCGAGATCCGGAGGACACCGATTTTCAGGTGGATAAAGGTTATGACAACGGACGTTGGGTTTTCACAGGGGACACCTCGGACGTCGCCGGGCAGATCAAGGCGATTCCTAATCTCCCAATTGTCGTCATGGCAGAAGACAGGGCAACGCTGCGGGTGATGGATCAGGATGGGTCGAGCGAACCGGTAACCGGGGGTTCAGCCGTGAATTCGAAATCGAACGAGCGTGAGCGTTGGAATGACTACGGAATAGGGCTACTCCTTCAGGGCGACCTCAAAGGTGCAGAAGCGGTGTTCCAGAGAGTTACGGAGATTGAACCTGACTATATGGACGGGTGGGTCAACGTCGCACGATGTCGTATTCAGGAGGGCGATATGAGAGGGGCGGCGGAGATGCTTGACAAGGCGATGGTACTTCAGAAAGAACTGCCCTCCGGCAACCCGCATCGAGCGAAGGTGCACTACTTCTACGCATTGGTCCAGAAGGCGTACGGCAAATATGACAACGCACTCGAACACCTGCGGACCGCTGCCCTCCAATTTCCGCGGGACCGGCGGGTTCTGAATGAGATCGGAAGGCTGCTCTATCTTCAACGAAAGTATGAAGCGGCGTTGGGGGAGTTTCAGAAGACGTTGGCGGTCGATCCAGAGGATCTGGACGCCCACTACAACATGATGCTGTGCTATCGTGCGCTCAAGAATGAGGTGATGGCAGCGAAGGAGCAGAAACTTTATCTGCGGTTTAAGGCGGATGAATCGGTTGACGCTATCACCGGGATCACCCGTCGCGCTGACCCGTACGCAAATATCGAGCGTCAGCGCATCCATGAGCACACCTCTGGGTTGAGAGAACCAAAATGAACGTAGGGGCGGGGTCTCCCCGCCCAAATATTTTGGACTGTAGGGGTAACCCTCGTGGTTGCCTATCTTTAGTTTTTCGCTATTTGTGGAGATTCGCGTTAATTCGCGGATGCTTTAATACTTTACATCTTCTTTTCCAACAAACCCTTTTATTTATGGTGAAGTCTAAAAATAAACGCTCATGTTAAGAATTAGTGCAACAGCAACCGAGTTTTCGTAGGGGTTGGGTCACCCAACCCTTACGGCGGGCGGGGGAACCCCGCCCCTACGATTTCGTTTCATATTTTGCACTTTCTTTTTATATGAGCCAAAATAAATAGCCATTAAAAGTAGTAGGCATACTCCGTATGCCGTAACCTGCACACATACCATAGACTTCTTTCGTGTTGCTATTTTTATCTGCGAAAATCAGCGAAATCTGCGTCCGTATCTGTTTTTAGAGTTGAAATACCCAAATCCTACTAAAAAAAGGAGATAATTAACGATGGCTTACACACTTGAAGATGAATTTGGAGACATTATTGGCAAAGCGAGGCGTGGGAACGACCTGAGCGTGGGTGAAGTTGCTGCCCAAGCAGGACTCACGGAGGCGCAGGTCTCTCAGATGGAGGACTACACGCTGAAACCGACTGAGGACCAAGTCCACAGCATCGCTGAGTGCCTCAACCTCAACGGTGACAGGTTGGCAGACATTGCGATGGAACGCTGGGGACCGGAACCGATCCCTTCGGGATATGATGACGCGCTGGAGGTGGTCACCATCACAGCCGATGTCGGTGGATGGCCCGTGCATGCGTACCTACTCGTCTGCAAAGCGACCAATAAAGCTGCGATTATCGACACAGCGGCGCACCCGAACGATGTGCTGCAGAAGGTGGAAGCAACCGGCGTCGAGCCGACCCTGATTCTGCTGACGCACGCGCATGGCGATCATGCGAATGGTTTGATGGATATCGAGCGGGCGACGGGCTGCCCGACATATATCCACGCCCAGGAACCACAACCGCGTAGCATCCGGCAGCTTCGGACCCTCAACCACGGGGATGAAGTGGCGGTCGGTAATCTCTCCGTGACAACGCTCGACACACCGGGGCACACACCCGGCGGTTGCAGTTTCCACACCCGTTCCACAGTGATTGTCGGGGACGCACTATTTGCTGGATCGGTCGGCGGCGCGAACATTTCATACACCGATCTGCTGTCTGGCGTCAAGAATTACCTGCTGTCGCTGCCTGACGATACGAAACTTTTTCCCGGACACGGTCCCGCCACGACCGTCGGTGAAGAAAAAGCGCATAACCCCTTCTTCTAAGGTTGGCGTCCTATTGGGTTAAAATCAACCTAATACCATTTGAACTATAGTAAATCCTAAAAACAAATAGACTTCGCTCCTCGTATATGGTAGGCGCTGTTTCCAACTGCGCCGGTGCGGTTGAAAACCGCACCTACCGGGTCCTGGGGGCAATGCGGTTCGGTTTGGAGTGTCTCATTAATTCTAAGATCTACTATACAAAGCCGGGAGTACAAGCGCGATTTTTGTAAAAGTGTCAAATATTGTCAAATATTGTAAAGTTGTAGGGAACAACGATCCTCTGGTCTACGACTGAGAGTCCGAGAGTTGTTCCCTATTTTTATTCTTTCTTTACCAAACTGGCAATTTCGGTTATAATAAATTCGATGACACAAAAACCCGAAATTGATCCCACCGAATCCAAAAAAGGCAAAATCTACCTATGGCTCGCGATCCTGATATTTGGTGCCGCCTCAGCGGTGATCGCTAAGTTGGTGATGATCGGTGAGGGCGCGCTGCTTGATGGACGGAATCCGATAGCGTTCTGTAATGTGCTGTTTGTCGGAAATGTCGTCGCAGGGGTCTCGCTGTTAATCATCTTCCACAGAGAGTGGCAACCGTCCAAACTCAAAAAACTGACCCTCAGACAGTGGCTTATACAGCTTGCCCTGGCAGGGACATCGGGCGCGTTGGCACCCGCGTTGATGTTCCGTGCCGTTGAACAAACCTCGGTTACAAACATCGTGCTAATTGAAACGATCGAGATCCCGTTGGGTCTGTTCCTCGCGTGGCTGCTCTACCGCGAGAAATCGAGTTGGAGTGCGGTCGTTGGAGCTGTTCTGGCTTTAGGCGGCGTCGCAACAACCCTCTGGATGCAAACGGGTCAACCCGATGAAATGATGCAGCAGGGCCAGATGCGCGGTGGTATTGGGCGGGGCGAAATCTACGCGGCTGCTGGCACATTTCTTCTGGTGCTTGGTGCGGAACTAGGGCGTAAGCAACTTCGATCGATCCCTTTGGGTGTCTTCAGCGTTTTCCGCAATTTCGTCGGCTCAATCATCTTTCTCATCGTCGTGCTCATCATGCTCGGACCAGGGCACTTTATGGATCTTTTCAGACCCGTCCTCTGGGGGTGGATGGCGTTGTACGGGAGCGTCATTGTGGTTGGCGGTCAACTCTGCTGGTTTTCGGGGATCAAGCGGGTCACACCGGCTGATATCTCGTTAGCTTCTGCATTTTCACCGATCGCTGGGATTATCTTCGCATTTTTGATACTCGGCGAAATCCCAATGACGGCGCAGATCATCGGTGGTGTTGTTATACTCTGCGGTATTGGGGTCGGGCTTGCCGGAGACCTGAAGTTCCCAGATAGGGAGGCAAAGCGGACCCGATCCGTCAAATCGGAAGACAAACCCAAGGCGTTTACAGGCGTCTAAAATCGAGTTCACTAAGGAGAGAATATGCCCAACTCCAAAAATCCCAAATATCGCGTTGGCGTAATCGGCTGCGGGAGAGCGGGAACAGGCCGCGCCCGTGCCTTCGACATGCATCCATTGTGCGGGGTTGTCGCTATTGCTGACACCGATCCCGAAAACCTGGAATTAGGTTGTAAGCGTTTCAACGTTCCGGGATACAGCACTTTCGACGAGATGTTCAAGAACGAACAGATCGATATTGCGATGCCGGTCTTGCCGGTCCGACCGAACGCCGATGCAGTCGTCGCTTCAGCGGAAGCGGGTGTCAAAGCGATTTTCTGCGAAAAGCCGCTCACCGCAAGCCTCGTAGATGCCGACCGCATGGTGGAAGCGTGCCAATCGCGGGGTATCTACTTAGCCGCAGGGGTTGTCATCTCAAGCCATCCAGACTACCAGAAAGCATACGAGTTAGTTGCAGCGGGCGAGATAGGGGACATCCAGCGGATTAACCTGTATAGTATCAACAATCAAGGTGGGTGCCATGGACTTAACTTAGTCCGAAAGTTCGCAGGCAAGGCGCCCGTCGATTGGGTGATCGGTTGGGTGGACGGCGACCCCTTCAGCGACCACGAACATCCGTACGACGACGCCAAGACCGGATTTGGGAAGATCGGCGGTTATATCCGTTTCTCCAACGGGGTTGAGTGCTTCAGCAATTACAAGGACATCGGGTGGAAGGGGATCGAGATAATCGGTTCTGAGGGAGTGATATATAACTGGAACAACACCGGCTTAGGACTACATCTATTGAAGAACGATAACACGGACCGGGGACCCGCCAAGCTTAGGGAAGTCGAAGGGGTGTTTGAGGAATACGACGCGACGGAACGCGGTTATGATGATGAAGGCTGGCGCGATCCGGGAATACCGATGAAAGTCATTGTCCAGTCGATTGTCGATTCACTGGAAACGGGTGTCCCGCTCAAGGTAACGACCGGCGACGACTTGCGCTATGCGTTAGAGATAGCCATCGGCTTGAGGGAATCTCATCGACGGGGGCATACCCCTGTCAAGTTTCCCATCGAAGATCGAAGTCTGGTGATGCAGCCCCAGCAGTCGCGGTGGCATTATAAGAAAAATATTTTAGGCAGGGAACAGTATATGGAACAGATGCGACAACAGAGGAGGGATTAATGAATATTAACGAAATTCAACATTTCCTCACTGAGAAGCGCGGCAAATCCCCTCGGAATTCAAAGCATTCTCGACGCAAAGATCGAGATTCCAAGCAACTTGACGGTTGGCTGATGTGCGATTTCCGGGGATCAAACCCGATCGCACGAAGCGTCGCCG
The DNA here is from genome assembly GCA_965204355.1 of Candidatus Poribacteria bacterium. Classification (GTDB taxonomy): domain Bacteria; phylum Poribacteria; class WGA-4E; order WGA-4E; family PCPOR2b; genus PCPOR2b. The sequence continues at coordinate 2,040,687 of OZ241983.1, read as the reverse complement.
GCATCGATGATCCCGGTATCACCCGACGTTGGTTCTGTTACGTTCCATCGGAGGGTCCCCCGATATGGCTGGCACACCGCATTGAGGTTTCCCAATTTGCCAATGTCCCCGGCGAAGTCAGGACCTATACCGATTGGGGTGAACTACACCGTGAGATGGAAGCCATCCTCGAAGATAGTCATCGGGTTGCAATGGAGTATTCTCCCTTTGCCGCTATTCCTTACGTTTCGAGGGTGGACGCCGGCACAGTTGAGTTTATTCGTTCCTTGGGGGTTGAAGTGGTATCTTCAGCAGATCTGGTGCAACTGTCCGAAGCGCGTTGGACCGCGGATCAGTTTGTTGGACATCAGAAATCAGCACGTTTAATCTTGGAGATCAAAGACGAAGCGTTTGAGTGGTTGGGGGTGCAGCTACGCGATCAAGTGCCGGTCACGGAATACGATGTACAACGTTTCATCATGGACCGCCTTGACGCCGAGGACTTGATACCGGGACACCCCCCAATTGTGGCGGTCAACGCGAAAGCTAGTGACCCGCACTATTATCCGACAGCGGATCAACATCAACCTATCCAACCGGAGGATTGCATCCTGATCGACCTATGGGCAAAGCAGAAGTCGCCGGACGCTGTCTATGCGGACACGACATGGGTTGCCTACGCAGGTAATAACCCGCCCCAACGTTATCTCGACGTATTCGAGATTGTTCGGGATGCACGGGATCTCGCTATTGGGTTTATTCGTGAGCGCTTTGCAACGGACGAAGCGGTCTACGGCTATGCTGTCGATGATTTAGTGCGAAGTTACATAACGCAGAGGGGATATGGCGAGTTTTTCATCCACCGGACCGGGCATAGCATCGGCACGGAGATACACGGTAACGGTGTCAATATCGACAATTTGGAAACGAGAGATGAACGCGCATTGATTCACGGCATCTGCTTCTCGATTGAACCGGGAATCTATCTCCCTAAGTTCGGCGTTAGAAGCGAGGTTAATGTTTTTATAGAAAATCTTACACCCAAAGGGGTCATTGTAACAACCCTCCCCGCCCAAGAAGAGGTCTTGATGCTGATGTAAGGATAGAGGAACCGAGTTTTCGCCAAGTACGGGCGGGGTAACCCCGCCCCTACGATTTCTGGTGTTTTGGTAAACAGGGCATAATGGAATGAAAAAGTGAGGAAAATAGGGAGGCAGTTATTCCCCTCCTCCCGCACCCTGTATCTGTATCTCGGAACTGCTTTCGCCGTCAGATTCTGGAACAGGGGTTTCCGTTTTCAGATCCGCTGACTTCTTGATGAGTTTGTCCACACGCGTTTTGTTCAGTTCAAAGACTTGCGCTTTGTCCTCCCGTTTTACGTAATGCGCCCCGGTCTCCTCCATCCCAATCAGGAGTGTTTGTGCTGCCCCATCCTTGAGCGTGGCAGTGATGGACGCTAGCGGTGCATCAAGCCCATACTCCGAGAGGTCTTTGGGTTCTGCAAAATCGTCGGTCTCCAAAGCACTCATCAAGTCTGTGATTTCCTCGATCGCTGTTCGATTGGCAGCGGCGGCGAATGGTTTGAGCATCTGCCATTCTCCCGAAGCATCAACCTGAAGCTCGATCTCTTCCTCAACTGATCTAATTGTCAGATGGGTCATATCCTCCTTGAGGAACGCAAAGATTGTCCGATCCCGCCATGAACGATAGCCTTTATCGAAAGTCGATTTCAGGTGTCCGGGGACGATGTAGACATCGTCGGAATCTGCAGCGCGGACGTAGCTATTGAAGATTTCCGGCGTGGTCTTTCCGGCGAAGAGATGCACCAGGAGGTTGCCACTCGCGTCGATGAGTTTAGCTTCGGTGCCGGAGCTATCCACCTGAAAAACTGCTTGCTTCTCCGGGTTCGAGGAGACACGTTGAATCGTCTTCATTTCGGCAACTTTGTCGAGCAATTCGTCGACAGCCTTCTGGTCGGCAGGGTAGTTATCCCTTGATTCCACAAGCCACTGTTCGTTCTGCTCGACAAGCGTCGTGGTTGTCAAACCAAATGCAGCAATAATCTCGATTTTCGCCACATCCCCCTTATTGAAGAATGGAAACAGGAGTTCTGCATTCTCAACCTTCCTTTGCTGCTCGCTCTTGCCAAACGGATCCTCAAAAATCAGGATCAATAAACCTAAGATGACAAACACGCCAACCAATATTAAAAGTTGTTTTATTTTCATAATATCACCAGAATTAGAAGATGAAGCGGTACCCTACGAAGCGGATCCGTATGCTTCAACCATCCGTTTTGCCCTCCTTCTCAAGATAAATCGAACCAATCCAAAGGCGACGACGAGAATTGGCACACCGGCCATACTTATAAACTTGAGGAAGAATTTCTCACTCTCGGAAATCTCTTTCAACGGACGTTCTGTAGCACCGTGAGATCTTATGTTGATTAATTCTTCGCCAAGGGTGAGCCAGTCCACCGTATTCAGGAAAAAGAGTTGCCCGTCGGAACGTCCCTGCTGTAAAAATTGGGAGTTTCCAACCACAACGATCTGAGTCGTTTCACTCTCGGTCTTTGTCGTTCGCTCTTCCTCGGCCGGTTTGGCTGTCACACCTTCTGCGGATTCGCTGGACTCGGCGGGTGGGATAGCCTTACCCGCATAAAAACTCTTGAACACTCCTGAGAGCGATGCAGCGACGGTGTGAACCTGCTGCACAGAAGCTGGCGGTTGGAATTGGCGGTTCGTCGGATTGATGTTGTAGGGACTCTGCGCCGTCCACCCACCTCTGCTAGTCTTAGCAAGCGCGACCGTTTCGATGGAGGGATCCCCTTGAGGCAGTAGTTCGAGCGACCCCGCCCAAGGCAACATCAAGCTTTCCAACTGACTAGTAATAATACTGTCTTGCGATAATCCCTCTGAGGTCTCCCCTGTGCGGTATTGATACTGCTTCATCAGCTTGATGAAGTAGGCATAGCTTGTTGACACCGTCATGAAACCTTGCGAATAGGTAAGCTGACCCATGGAGACATCAAGCACCAAGTTATCGTTGAGTTTGACGCCGTAGTGTTCCAACAGATCGTTCAGCCCTGTTTGCAGAGGCGTTACATTTAGACCCTCGTATTGGATAAGGATCGGATCAATCAGGAAACAGACCCGCCCGCCCCGCATGATAAACTGATCGATCTCGTACTTTTCGCGCTCCGTCAACCCTTTTTTCGGTCCCGCGATAATTAGCGTTGCGACATCGGCGTCAATCGCTTTGCCTCCATCAATCGGTACGTTTTTCACTTCATACTGCCGACTCAACTCTTGACGTAGCGGACCAAACGCCTGATCAAACACATCTATCTCATCGTGACCTGAGAGAAACCCGACTGTTTTGACCTCTTTGCTTGTTACCTTAAGAATGGCAGAGGTCAGGTCGTATTCAAGATTAGCGGTTGTTTGGACGACCGGGAGTACCTCTTTTTTATCTTCATAGAGGATGGCGATACCCATGTAGACGTTCGCAACCTCCGCTTTGTCTTTCTCAATGACGTTCACTTGGACTTCAGGAATTCCCATAAAGCGAAGTTTCTGCTTTAGCGCCTCCTCACCTGTCGCAGGATCAATAAAGTTAATCTCCAAATTTTTGGAAAAGGCGCGATATTCCTCAAGCATATCTCGGACGGATTGACGAATCTGGGCGACACGCGGCGGCTGCCGTGAGAAATAGACATCAATTGTCACAATATCGTCCAACCGATCGAGCACATTTTTGGTTGATTGTGAGATTGTATATCGCTTGTCCACCGTGAGGTCGGCGCGAATAAAACGACGACTTGATAAGAAATTTATTAACGCGACAATGCCGAAAACGACGAGAACGAAGGCGAGTGTATTGCCGCTATATTTCAGTGTTTTTGCAGCCATAGATCTATCTCCATTTCTGAACTGTAACCATCAAGACGCTCAAATAGAGGAAGAAGCCGATAACGGAAAAGTAATAGATAAGATCCCGCGAATCGATAACACCTCTCAGAATGCTCGAAAAATGGGCACCCAAGCCGAGATAGCTAAAAATCGGGACAATCCAATTCGGCGCGTTGAAAAGTACAATATCTTCACCAATGATGAAGAGCGCAAAGCACATCACAATTCCAAAGATGAAGGCGACAATCTGGTTTTCCGTAATGGTGGATGCAAACATCCCAATAGCGAGGTAAGCCCCACCCATTAGGCAAAGACCGATATAGCCGCCGAGGATGGGACCTCCATCCGGCTCCCCAAGGTAGGCAACCGTAATGGGTATGGAAAGGGAGAGCAGAATGGTTACCCCAAGCAGGCAGAAGCTGGCAAGGTATTTTCCGATGACCACCTCATAATCCTTGATGGGCAGGGTCATCAGGATTTCAACCGTGCCTATCTTCTTTTCTTCAGCCCAGAGTTTCATAGTAACTGCCGGTATGAACAGAAGGAATATCCACGGCACCCAACTGAAGAAACCCCTCATGACGGCTTGGCCCACGAGGAAAAAGCCTCGAAAGAAAAACCAAGCGGAAAGTGCGAGGAAAAACGTGATAAAGATATAAGCGATAGGTGAGTTAAAGTAACTTCTAAACTCTTTTTTAAAAATTGCTGCGATATTGTTCATTTTCTTCTTTCTAGTGTTACCTCCTTGAAAATCGCTGCAGTTTAATTCGATAGCAAGAGCTTCAATCTTTGCTTCACTTTGGCTGACTGAGATAGCAGAAAGACAAATTTGTTGGCGTGTAGGTTATATTTGATAGTCAATTCCCACTGTTAGGATCCTTCTAAATCGGGGAACTGTGTACTGTATTGAAGTGAGACAAGATCGGATTGGCTTTACACGTCGGTCGGCTGGGTTGCAGATTCGCTACCGGTCAGTTGCAGGAAGACATCTTCAAGGCTAATCGCCTCTTGACGCAATTCTGTCAAACTCCAGTGATTCTGTACCACAAAATGGAAGAGTTCCTCTGCGGTGTTCAGCCCTTTTTGGGATACAATTTGATAGCCGCACGTATCATCATCGGATTTCACCCGTTTGAAGTCTGAGACTATGCTTAACTCTTCAAGTTTCGCTTCGATCTCTTCGCGTGGACCGCGGATAGATATATGGACAACCTCTTCTCCGCGTGCTCGTCCCGCTAACTCATCCGGCGTGCCGTTTGCAACAATTCGCCCGTCATTGATAATCAAAATCCGGCTACAGGTTGCAGAGACTTCGGACAGGATATGGGTACTGAAGATGACCATCTTCTCTTTACCGATCTCCCGAATTAGATTCCGAATTTCGATAATTTGGTTGGGATCGAGCCCGGAGGTGGGCTCATCAAGTACAAGGATCGGTGGGTCATGAATTAGACTTTGCGCTAAACCGAGGCGTTGGCGATAGCCTTTGGAGAGTTCCCCGACATCCTTTTGGATCATCTTCTCAAGTCCGCAGATATCGACCACATCTTTAATACGCTGGGAGCGTTGACTCTTTGGGATGTCCCGGATTTGCGCGATAAATTTAAGATAGTCGATAACTCCCATATCTGTATAGAGAGGTGCGCTTTCGGGCAGATAGCCAATCCGCTTACGGACTTCGACGGAATCCTCAAAAACGTCATACCCAGCGACCTTCGCGGTTCCCTCATCCGCTGAGAGGTAGCAGGTTAAGACACGCATCGTTGTGGTTTTGCCCGCTCCGTTTGGACCTAAGAAGCCGAGGACCTCCCCCGCCTTCGCATCGAAGGAGACGTTATCCACCGCAACGGTTGGGCCATACCGTTTCGTCAAATTTATTACTTCAATCATGTTCAACAATCACCTCTATCCATCTGAGTTTCTAGGATTAATAATGGCAAAACAAGGAAAAATAATAGCATCTTAATTGAAAAAGCGTCAAGCAAAAATTGGGGTATTTGTTATACACACGGCACCCGTCTGGGCACGATTGTATGTCTTATTGTGCTTTTATAGTAAATCCTAAAAACAGATAGACGCTTTCGCTCCTCGTGTATGATAGGCGTTGCATCGGCGCAGTTGAAAACAGCGCCTACCGGGTTAGATTGAGTGCGGTGCGGTTAGAAACCGAACCTACCGGGCCTGGGGGTAATGCGGTGCGGTTTGGAGTGTCTCATTAATTCTAGGAGCTACTATAAGTATATAACGCTTCTCTGAAGCAAAAGGTTGAACACATTCAACCTTAACGGCAATCGGATGGATTTTCAATGGTTGGGTTCTGCGGAGGTTGGGAAGGAGGCACTCTGTAACTTCGGGAGGGAAAAGGAGGTCAATGGGCAGCCGATGAATTGCCTCAGTGGGCACAAATATAGGGGACAACTCCCTTCCAATCAAGGAACTGTCCCCTATGATTGCGGATTGCGCTTTTGCGTGAATTGGGGTTGGGGATTAGATTGCCGCAGGTCCTTTTTCGCCCGTGCGGATGCGGATCGTTTCCTCAATTGGGAGGACAAAGATCTTTCCATCACCAATTTTTCCGGTAGAAGCCGATTGTTGTACAGCGTCTACGACCTGATCCACACTCTCTTCAGCAACGACGATTTCGAGTTTTAACTTAGGTACAAACTCAATGGTATATTCGCTTCCCCGATAAAGCTCTGTGTGACCGCGACTTCTCCCGAATCCTCGGACTTCGGTGACGGTCATCCCACGGACACCTACATTGTTCAAAGCCTCTTTGACATCTTCTAGCTTAAAGGGACGGATAATGCACTCTAATTTTTTCATGGGTTATCTCTCCTTTGTTCAAACTCTGATGGTCGCAACCCTTCAACCCTGCGAATATAGTAAAGCGTAAAAACGTAGGAGACCTGTTTAACGGTTTACATTTTACGCTTTACCCTCATTGTTATCTACAACTGAAAAAGCAATCTAACCGATTAAATATCATAGTAGAGATGGAATTCGTGTGGATGCGGACGGAGATTCACTGCATCAACCTCGTTTTCACGTTTATACTCTATCCATGTATCAATCACGTCTTCTGTGATTACATCGCCTTCGAGCAGGTAGTCATGGTCGTCCTCTAAGGCATCAAGTGCCTCAGCTAAGGAGCCTGGCGTCGATTCAATTTCTTCCAGTTCCTCCGGCTCCAGATCATACAGGTCTTTATCAAGCGGCTCACCGGGGTGAATCTGGTTCCGGATACCGTCAAGACCCGCCATCAGCATCGCGCTAAAGGCGAGATACGCGTTACAGGAGGGATCTGGTGTACGCAGTTCTAGTCGCTTTCCCCTCTCGCTTTGGGAATAGACAGGAATGCGAATACACGCACTCCGGTTCCTCTGCGAGTATGCAAGATTCACCGGTGCCTCATAACCCGGGACCAACCGCTTGTAAGAATTGGTTGTCGGTGCAATGATAGCACACAGCGACGGCAGGTGCTTAAGGAGACCGCCGGCGTAGTATAGCGCCGCTTCACTTAATCCGGCATATCCCTGCGGATCATAGAAGATGTTTTTCCCATCTTTCCATAAACTCTGATGGCAGTGCATACCTGAACCGTTGTCTTCAAAGAGGGGCTTAGGCATAAAGGTCGCCGTCATGTTGTGGGCACGGGCTGTATTCTTGATGATGTACTTGTACAGTGCCATCTTATCGCCCATCTGGGTCATGGTGTCAAATCGCACATCAATCTCACCTTGACCACCGGTACCAACCTCATGATGGTGAAGCTCTATATCAATCCCACAATCGATCATCTTGAGAATCATCTCAGACCGAATATCTTGCAGGGTGTCCGATGGCGGAACGGGGAAATACCCTTCCTTGTAACGGGGTTTGTACCCAAGGTTTGGCGCATCGTAGTCACCCGTATTTGGGTTCCAACTCCCTTTACCTGTATTCCAACTTCCCTCAACGGAGTCAACGGAATAGAATCCGGAATGCTGATTTTGGTAATAGCGAACATCGTTAAACACGAAAAACTCAGCTTCAGGTCCCCAATAACTGGTATCCGCGATGCCGGTGCTCTTGAGATAAGCTTCCGCTTTTTGAGCGATGTGTCGCACATCTCGGCTATAGCTTTCGAGGGTAATTGGATCCTTAATGTTGCAGATAAGACTGAGTGTCGGAATCTTGCAAACCGGATCTACAATGGCTGTATCTGGGTCAGGGAAAAGAAGCATGTCGCTTTCATTAATCGCTTGGAACCCGCGGATACTCGATCCATCAAAACCGAGCCCATCTTCAAACAGATCTTCCTCGAACTCTGTCGATGGAATCGAAAAGTGGTGCCACATGCCAGGCAGATCTGTAAATTTGAAGTCAACAATTTTGACCTCTTTTTCTTTTGCAAACGCAACAACTTCACTTGGTGTCATCTAAACTCTCCTTAAGGATTTAAAAATATTGAGCTAGGAAATGACTTTAAACTTAAGTAGGGTTGGCATTGCCCAGCGGTCCCATTAAGAACACATTCGCAAGACCTCTCAAGGGGAGACTTTTTTCACTTTATCATACACCCTACTCAACGCACTACTGGAAACAATGAAATTTGAAAACGAATCACCTTCAGAGATATAGAGCAAGCGATATGCCAATAGTCACATTGCTATTGAAATGAAAAACTAGCACCGAATTTTCTCTACATCATCTTTGGCTAATATGTAGTAGAGGCTTGACTCTGATGGGTAGTTTGCTTCCGATTTGCCTAACTATATGAGGTGCCGTCTTAGTCAAAAATTAGCGGTGTAAAACCTATGCCTCAATTCACAGATGCTGAATTATTAGGCATATAATTGCCAAAGTTTTTAGCAATGTAACTGCTTACCGATTTAGATCTTTCACAAAACGACTGGCTTCTGGCTCAACTTGCCCCGCATACTTGTTACCCGGTTTTCGACGATAGGGCACTTCCGCGGGAGAAGATAGCTCCTCAAATGTAAACGCACAAATGCGCATTCCGGGGTAGAGTTTAACGGGCATACGACCGAGATTTCCGAGTTCCAGTGTAGCGGTCCCGACCCAGCCCGGATCAAAAAGCCCAGCCGTGCTGTGAACAATGATGCCCAGCCTGCCAAGGCTGCTACGCCCTTCGAGGCGTGCCATGACATCATCGGCAAGTTCAAGGGTTTCGAGGGTTGCAGCGAGGACAAACTCTCCCGGCTGCATGGTAAACGCTTCACCATCGGGAACTTCCATTTTGTGCATCAGTTCATTGGGATCTATATCTTCGCGAAGATCAATATAGGGATACTTACTGTGCTCAAATAACCGGAAGGTATTCCCCAGTCGGAAATCAATGGAGCAGGAACCGAGCTGCTTAGTAAGATCTGGGGCAGGAGTGATTTTGATTTTCCCCATTTCCTGGTAACGAACAATATCCCGATCTGATAAAACCATCCGCCTTCCCTTTTCATTGCTGCTCAATCTAATGTATCTCGTAGCAGCGCGTTATCAATTATATACTACAATCATTAAAAATGTAAAGATTTATTTCCCACAGTACCATTTTACAGAATGGATAGAGAGTTGCTATATACCACCAGAGTCAATCTATTTTACATGTAGACTCTCGAATGAATAGAACACAACCGGCAGCTCAAGCTACTTTGTAAATACGAGCTCGTCGGCGCTCGCTCCCGTATCAGAAGCGAGGTCTGTCAACACCTTGGCAACCTCTTCCGGCTTGAATAGGGTGGACTGTGCGGCAGCAACAGCCGCTTCAGGAGATTCCCCGCCTCTTTCTGCAATCTCAGCAATTGCCCTGATTTTCAGGGGAGTGTTGAGGTTGCCGGGACAAACGACATGCACACGAATACCTAACGGTTCAACCTGGTTCTTCAAAGTAAACCCCAAACCTCGCACACCGCCTTTGCTCGCACCGTAGGCAACCGATGCACTGGGCCCTGTCACTCCAGCACCCGATGCAATCAGCACAATAACCCCACCACCGCTCTCTTCCATCAACGGAACAACGTGTTTAGTACACAGGAACGTCCCCCTCAAGTTGACTCTGATGACTGCATCCCACGCTTCCGCGTCAAACTGGTCGATCCGAACTGCTGCGCCTAGTAGTATTCCAGCACAGGTTACCAGCACATCAAGCCGACCAAAACTCTGTTCTACGGCTTTCACTAATGCGGCAACATCCGCCTCTTGAGAGACATCGGTGCATATAAACTGGGCGGTGCCACCCTCCGCTTCGATAGACTGAGCGGTTGTTTTGCCATCTGTCTCATTCAGATCAGCGATGACGACTTTCGCTCCTTCTCGCGCATACATTACGGCTGTAGCAGCACCGATACCGGTCGCCCCGCCGGTGACGAGGGCAATTTTATTCTGTAATCGCATGGTTTTCCCCTTATGCAGACTTGAAGTGTCCATAACTGTCGAATATCCGCTGTTTTCCGCTTGTGCCTTTTTGCACTAACGTAGTTTGAGGGTACTCAGTGCAACGAGCATCAAAATCAACCCAATAATCCAGAAACGGAGGACCACTTTCGGCTCAGGCCAACCGAGTTGCTCAAAATGGTGATGTAGCGGTGACATCCTGAACACCCGTTTTTTCCGCGTTTTATAGGAGGCAACTTGAATGATAACGGAGAGAGCTTCTGCAACAAAGATCCCGCCGACAATTACAAGCAAGATCTCTTCTTTGATTAAGATGGAAATGGTTCCAAGCGCCGCACCGATGGCTAACGATCCCGTATCTCCCATGAAGACCTGTGCCGGATGACAATTATACCACAAAAAGCCTACACCGGCGCCGACAAGCGCCGCACAGAAGATAGTCGCGGCCTCTCCGCTGACTGGAAGGTGGGCAATGTCGAGGTAATTTGCTAACTGTTGGTGGCTTGTCAGGTAGCCGAGCACGCCAAATGTGGCTGCGACAAACAACGTGCAGCCAATTGCTAAACCATCAAGACCGTCCGTAAGATTGACCGCGTTGGACGCACTGACAATAACGAACGCTGCGAATGGAATAAAAAATATGCCGAGATCTGGGCGAAGTTGTTTGAAGAAAGGAATAATAATCGATGTTCTTCCGGTTAAACCGTCTTTAGGAACGGGGCCCCATTGGTAAAGAAAGTAGGCGATGGCGAGCGCTCCAACTGCTTGTAAAAAGATCTTATGCCAACCCTTCAACCCCAGCGATTGTTCCTTAGTAATTTTCCGGTAATCGTCCAGAAAACCGAGTCCGCCAAACCACACAAGGCTAAAGGTGAGAATAAGAATATAGGGCTGATCCAATCGCGCCCAGAGCAAAATTGAAATCAGTATAGAGGAAATGATAAGTACGCCACCCATCGTCGGCGTACCTTCTTTGCTGAAATGCGTTTCGGGTCCATCATCTCGGACATGCTGTCCAATCTTCAATCGTCTTAGATGTCGAATAACGAATGGACCTAAAATTAAGGCTATAAGCAGTGCCGTCACTGTTGCATAGATGGACCGAAAACTGATGTAGCGGAAGACATTCAACGGCGAAAAAAACTCGGTTAATTGTTCAAAAAACAGGTAGTAGAGCATATCTGATATTAAGGTTTATCCTTGTAACTTCATACGATTTATAGAAATTGGAAGTGATGGGAAGTAGGGAAGGAAAGAAAGAGATCTTTTCTTTCCCACTCAACTGACACGTTCAGACCCGATTTCCCCAAAGTATTATGCACCTGATTTCAGGTGTCAGCCCTCAGTTCTTCCAAGACCTGCTCCAATTTTATCCCGCGCGACCCTTTGATAAGCACCACATCACTGGGTTGAGCATATTTGGTTAGTTGCTGTGCCGCTTGCTTTGGCGTATCACAGGAGATGACAGATTCAACGATGCCTTCTGCCCCATCTGCAATCGCGGAACTATGGGGGCCAACAGTAATCAATAGGTCGATATTGGCTGGAACAGCTTGTCCCGTCTTGAGGTGGAGCGCGTGAGAGTGTTCGCCAAGTTCAAGCATATCACCCAGGATTGCAATTCGCTTGCCAGTTGTTTCGATATCGCTGAGAAATGCTAAAGCGGACTTGAGGGACTCCGGATTTGAGTTATAGGCATCGTTGATGATGCGTAGGTCCTTGTGCACAATCGGCTCCATACGCATGTCTGCCGGTTGAAAACGCTCTAGTCCCACACAGATTTCTGTCGGCGTCAAGCCCACCCAGAGCCCAACACCGGCAGCAGCAAGAGCGTTATAGATGTTGTGTTTTCCCAGACAGGGCAAATGCACTCGGTCAATTTCATCTCCGCCAATCTTTAGCGTGAACGTGGGTTTTCCGACATTGTCGATTTCAATATCGCCCGCAGACATATCCGCTTCATTTTGCCAACCAAATGTGGTGATTTGACCACACACGCGGTCAATAAGCGTCGGTGTCATTGGATCATCGGCGTTGAGGATGGCATGTTCGACATGCGCTAACAGTGCTCCTTTCTCTTCCACGACTCCTTCAATTGAACCGAGCAATTCCAAGTGCGCTGGTCCTATATTGGTAATTACACCAAGGGTCGGTGCCGTTATCTGCGAAAGTCGCTCAATCTCTCCGGGCCAACTGGTGCCAATCTCCAATACAGCAATCTCATCCCCTTCATCGAGCTGCATCAATCGCGTAGGAATACCGATCTGGTTATTGTAACTCTTCTCAGATTTGAAAACGGAAAACCGTTGCGCTAACACAGAACTTGTTATGTCCTTTGTCGTGGTTTTGCCGTTGCTGCCCGTGATAGCGATGATTGGCAGATCAAACTTGCGGCGATGATAGTTGGCTATATCTCCCAACGCGACCAGCGTGTCGTTTACCTGCACAATGATCGATAGGGTAGATTGAGATACATCGGTGACCGGCTTTGAGACAACTGCTCCAATCGCACCTCGCCGACACACGCCCTCTAGGAAGTTATGTCCATCGAATTTTTCGCCGACCAGCGCAACAAAGAGGTCACCTTTCGTGAGCGTCCGTGAGTCTGTCGACACCTGTGTTATTACGGTGTTAGGATTGCCTTGGATGAGATTGCCTTGCGTTGCCTGTAGGATTTCAGCAATTGTAAGATTCATGATGTAGTGTGTGAAAGGTAACGGGTGGATTATAGGCAGCTGCTTTCGATGCACAATCCACCGGGACGGGCAATAATAGGGGAATGCTATGGGATGAAATAGTTGAACAGATTGGTTTGCCCCTACTCTCTGGTATTCTCGTTGTTTGCGATTCTATTCACCCTATCTGCGATTTTTTCTAGAGCACGAACCGCGCGGATAACAAGCCAAAAAATAAAAATATAAAAAGCTATTGCGACCAATAATGTGAGAACAACGAAGCCACTCTCCATGTTAAATTCACCTCTCCGTGCGGTAATTGCATAAGATTGACTTCATTAGCGTGGCTTCAACTGCTCAAGAAACTCCGCTGCGACTTCCCGGTCATCGAAATCAAATCGGACGCCATTGATTTCCTGATACGGCTCATGCCCCTTACCCGCGATGGTGACAAGATCGCCAGCCTTTGCCAACTCAATCGCATGACCGATGGCAGCCCGACGGTCCTGAATTAGATCGTACTTTGCATCGTCGGGCAAGCCTTCCACAATGTCAGCGAGGATCGCGTCTGGCTCTTCAGTGCGCGGATTATCGGAGGTAATCACGCTGTGGTCAGCAATGGTAGCGGAGATGTTACCCATCTTCGGACGTTTGCCACGGTCGCGATCCCCGCCGCAGCCAAAGACGCAGATTAAACTGCCTTGCGTAATCTTGCGTGCAGCAGTCAACAGATTTTCTAAACCGTCGGGCGTATGGGCGTAGTCCACGACAACAGCGAAAGACTGTCCCCGGGTGACCAATTCAAATCGTCCCGGCACAACAGTGGATTCCAGTCCCGTTTGGATTGCTTCAATTGAGCAATCATGGTGCAGTCCTATTCCGATCGCAGCGAGGGCGTTATACAGGTTGTAATCACCCAGCAGACGTAGATTTACTGAGATGTTTCCCTTCGGTGTACCTGCGACAAATGAAAGCCGGTTGAGCGTCGATTCGACGTTATTGACCGCTAGATCTGCAGGTTGCTCAACCCCAAAGGTAAGGCTTGGTGGGTTGATTTGATGACGGATTGAATCGGAGGCGGGATCGTCTGCGTTAAGAACTGCCAGACCGTTATCAGGATTGAGTTGCTGAAACAGCATCATCTTGGCGTTCAGGTACTCCTCCATCGTCTCATGGTAATCGAGATGATCTTGTGTCAGGTTGGTGAAAACCGCTGTCTCAAAGGTAAGTCCGGCTAATCGATGTTGCGCGAGTCCTTGAGACGAGGTCTCCATAATAACGTAGTCCACACCGGCATCGGCAATGTCTCGTAACAGTTCGTGAAGCGTCAACGGCTCAAGTGTCGTAATCGTTGGCTCTACAAAGACATCTGCGTAACTGGTTCCAACCGTGCCCATGAACCCTGACTTCAGTCCGGCGGCGTTAAAGATCGAATGCGCTAAATGTGCTGTTGAGGTCTTGCCGTTTGTGCCGGTGATGCCAATTAACTTCAGCCGATCTGCTGGGTTACCGTACCAGTTCGCCGCGATGAGCGAGAATGCGATGCGGCCGTTGGACGTTTGGATATAAGCAGCGCCGGGCGGCACCTGTTCCGGTTTCTCCCCAATAATCGTCGTTGCACCGTTTTGGAGGGCTTGGGGAATAAAGGTGTGTCCATCAACGTTGACACCTTCATAGCAGACAAAGGCGGATCCCGGCTCCACGGCTCGGCTATCGCTCGTAATCCCGGTAATATCTTTATCAAGTTCCCCAACCGATGAAAGAATATCTACCCCTTGAAGTAAACGACGCAGGTTCACAATCTATTCCACCTCCGATCCAAATTAGGATTTTCGGGTTAAGAGAAACAGACTTTAACTCATGTAACTCGCTGAAACTCAGTTAAATTTGATTCCTATTTTTTCCTGTGGGCAAAGAGATCCTTTTGACTCAAATAGCGCATCGCTTCAGTCGCAATCCTTTGGAACATTGGGGCGGTGACACGGCTGCTGAGCGGAGCATTCGCCGGCTCTTCAACGACAACGATAATTGAGAGTAACGCATCCTCCGCCGGCAGAAACCCTGCAAAAGTAACAATCACTCTGCCTTCGACGTACCCCTTCCCCGGTTCCGCTTTCTGTGCTGTACCAGTTTTGCCAGCAACCGCATATCCTTCGACACGCGCTCTCAGCCCACCGCCTGCTTCCGTCACACCGACAAGCATTTGCGTCATAGTTTGTGCGGTTTCTGAGGAAATGACGCGTCGAATTGGCTTCGGGTATGATTGCTCTAACAGGCTTCCCCCCTCATCAATAATTTGTCGAGTGAGGTACGGCTGTAACAGGATACCGTTGGTAGCAATTACATTAATGGCATTCAACATCTGTATCGGTGTCACAGAAATCCCTTGTCCAAACGGAACAGAGGCAATCGAGTATTCATCCCATTTTTGGATCCCCCTCAAGCTACCGACGCGTTCGTAAGGCAGATCGATACTCGTTTTCTCACCAAATCCGAATCGGCGCGTATAGGTTTCCAACTGCGCTCTGTCGAGATATCTCGCAGCCTTAAGGATACCAATATTACTAGATTTTGCGATAATCTCGCTGAGTGTTAGCCATCCATTAGGCTTAATATCGTTAATGACATGCCCACTGGACAAAGGATATTCCCCCATCTCGCAATACTCACGCGAGTCCGGAGACATCAATTTCTCGTTAAGGAGTGCAGCAGCAGTAATAACCTTAAAGACAGAACCGGGTTCATATTGCATCCAGATGGCGCGATTTCGCTTGGCTAACTCCTGACTTCTTGAGTAGTGGTTGAGGTCATAGTTCGGATAATTTGCTAACGCCAAAATCTCGCCGGTTTTGGAGTGCATAACGATTGCAGTTCCCGCCTTCGCTTCCCACTGTTCGCAACCAGCAACCAACTCTGTTTCTGCGATATGCTGAATATACTCATCAAGTGTGAGGACGACGCTACGACCGTATCGAGGTACTTGTTGATACAGCTGTGGCGGATGAATTGGGCGCCGCTTACCATCGGCAGTGATGTGACTGTTTTTTGACGTTGATTCCGGGAGGTGGTTTTTATCACCCGTGCTTAGGTAGGCATCGTACTGGTGTTCGATTCCGTCAGTACCTCTATTTTCAAAATTGGTATATCCAATGATATGGCACGCTAGCGCGTCTTTTGGGTAAGCTCGCTTTGCATGGGTCCGATAGCCGACCCCATAAATCCTCCTAACGACTTGGCGGATGTCGTTAAGGCGTTCATACTCTAAGTTCCGCTTCAGCCAAACAAAACGCCTTCTCTTTTGTTGCAGCACCGACAAAAGTCTATCTTCTGAAACGCTGAGCACCGGCGCTAATTTACGAGCAATTTCATCAGGTGTATTCTTCAACGCTTTTGGGTCCGCATAGACCGAAACCAACTCCTGATTGATCGCGAAAACGCTCCCGTGCCGATCCAAAATCGTAGCACGTTTTGCCTGAGAGCCCACTTGCATGTTACGCTGGCTCTCAGAACGGTCACGCAGCTCCTGACCGTGCACATACTGAATCAAAAACAGGCGTCCTATCAGTAATGCCAAGCAAAGTTCCAGACTGATCCAAACGATTGTAGTCCGGGAAAAAGATATATTCTTCATAGGGTATCAATGCAGAGATGGAACAATCCACAACATTGGTGAGGAGCCCCACAAAGATTGAATTACTTATCCGAGACGTGAAGTATATCAGTTATTACGCTTGACGTTCGAAAACCACGCTGTAGGAAACGCCAGAGAAGCGATCCAGAATCTCCCAAAGGTAAAAGGGATTGCACAATTAGGCGCTCGGTCCACAGATATTACTCAGCGCGCAGCACATAGGCTGGCTCGGAGGGTTGAACCATCTGGAGATCTTTCGCGATTTCGTGAATCCGTTCAATCGAAGTGAGTTTTGTTTCCTGTATTTTGAGTTTATTAATTTCGTTGTGGAGCTGATCTCTTCGCTGCTCAAAATCCTCACGCATTTGCAGCGCAACCTTGTGTTGGTTTGACGCAAACCATGCACTCAGAAAAAAGACACAAACATAAATGGCAAGCGCGAGATATGCAAAGGGATGGAATCTTGCTGGTTGAGTTGATCGCTGATATTTCATGATTATAATGATTTCTGAATGCTCCTTTGCAAACCGCTTGGTTCGGTTCTTAAGAAACGCTCAATCTATCGTTTTAGATTCGTAGATCTTCATCGCAACCCGTAATTTCGCACTACGGGATCGAGGGTTGCGTCGAATTTCATCGTGGCTTGGAGCTATTGGGCGTTTGGTCAGTATCTGAAGCGTAGGCGTGTGCTCGCAAATACAAATAGGGGTTTTCGGTGGACAGATGCAGGCACGCGAGAGGGTGCGGAACTGCTCTTTAACAATTCGATCTTCGAGAGAATGGAAAGAGATAATGCATAAGCGTCCACCGGGTTTCAAAGCAGAAGCGGCACTAACTATCCCGGAATGAAGGTTTTTAAGCTCATCGTTCACATAAATTCGTAACGCCTGAAAAACCCGTGTCGCGGGATGAATGCGCCAACCCGTTGATTTGGGAGGAATCGCATCCAGGACGATTTCAGCTAGTTGGCAGGTTGTTGATATGGACTTGCGTTTTCGAGTGCGTACAATCTGACGCGCAATTCTTTTCGCCCAACGTTCTTGACCGAATTCCGTGAAAGTCGTTGCGAGGGCGTCTTCCGGGTAGCGGTTCACGACATGCGATGCTGATAGGGGTTGGTTGGCATCCATCCGCATATCTAAGGGGCCAGAGTGGCTGAAACTAAACCCTCTTTTTGGCGTATCGAGTTGCAGAGATGACACCCCTAAGTCCAATAAAATACCATCAACTGGGGAGACCGCCGCTTCTATTTGCTCTGATTCCGGATATGATTGCGAAAGCCGATCCAAGTGGGCAAAATTGCCCTCAACGAGTGTCATCCGTTCCTTGTATTCGGACAACCTCTCCCTCGCAATAGCCAACGCATCCGAATCCAAATCAATGCCTAGAAGGGATCCATGCGGGGCAGATTTTTGTAAAATGACAGCAGCATGTCCACCTAATCCAACCGTGCCATCCACATAAAAACCGTGATTTTTCGGTTGTAAGAACTCAACCACTTCATCGAGTAGAACAGGTACGTGTTCCCCACTCATCTCTTTCTGAGATCCCCCAGTTTTCGTTCCGCACGATCATGCCTACCGCTCTTTCTTGCGCTTATCTGGGAGTTTGCTTTTATAGTGAATTATCAAAATATGTGGACACTTGCGCTCCCCATGTCCTGTCCCGACTCGTCGGGACAGAGTGTCCAAGTAATTCTAAAGTTCACCATAAATAAACCGCTCATCCCGAAAAGGATTATATCACAGGCGCATCCGATGTCAAGCGTAAAATCCGGCATAACGCGCAATGTACAAAAACGTAGGTAGATGCGTTTAAGAGATTCTTCACAGATTAGAAGTCGTCAACAAATGTTACGCACTCTCGGTAAAGATGTGATGGAGAGGAACGTCCCACGCCTGCGGAAAGGTATCTGCCACCATTTGCACTTCGTAAGCCAACCCAATCCAAACTGCCTGTGGACACCGCGGGAGGAATCGATCATAGAAACCAGCACCGTATCCGATACGGTAACCTTGGGGATCGAAAGCGGCAACGGGCACAAAAATCAGATCAATTTGGTCCAGAGGGAAGGGAGAGCAGGTTTCCCTGTTTGGCTGGTACATACCGTATGGGTGGCGGAGGAGATCTTTTTTCGCATCTACGACACGGTAGGGGGTAAGGGTCCGCCGCTTCATATTCATCACAGGAGCAAGCGCAATTTTATTCTGAGTTAACAGGTACTCAAGCAAGCCGTCGGTTTCCACCTCACTTCGCATGCTGAGGTAAATTAGTACGGTATTGGCTCGGTTCATCTTGATCCGGTTGATTGCATGGTCAACAATCTGTCGGCTCAGTTCAGCCCTCACATTTGGTGGGATACTATCCCGTTTGTGGAGCGCTTCCGTCCGAAGACGCTCGCGTTCCTGTTTAGGGTTCATCTGGGTTTGTTTCGCTTCCCCCTTACGTCTGCCATTCGATTTGGTCAATATACTTAGCGAGGGTATCGCGGAAGGTTGAAGGTTTCATTTTGAGCAGTTTTGCGGCTTGTGTTTTGTTCCCCTTTGCCTTTTTCATTGCCCAACCGATGAGCTCACGCTCTGTCGATCGGATAATCTCTTGGAAAGAGATTTCACTCAACGTTTCGTCTAAGCTGACTTGTGCCGGCAGTTTCAACTCAAGCGGAATATCATCGATTGTAATAGCTGCGCCATCGCCGACTGTTACAAGTCGTTCGATTAAGTTTTCTAATTCTCGGACATTGCCGGGCCATGGATAGGCTGTGAGCGTGTCGACAACTTCAGGAGCGACGTGGATGGGACTATCGGGTGAGAACAGATCTAAAAAGTGGTTAATTAAGAGAGAGATATCCTCGACCCGTTCACGTAACGGCGGCAGAAAGATTGGGACAACGTTCAGGCGGTAGAAGAGATCATCCCGAAATTCTCCACTCTGGACCTTCATACGCAAATTCTTGGTCGTCGCAGCAATAATGCGTGCGTCCTTCCGTTGTCCGCTTCTGTCTAGGCTCAGTTGCTGCCCTTCGAGCACCTGTAAGAGTTTGAATTGTAGTATGTCCGGAAGCGCATCAATATCTTTAAGAAAAAGTGTTCCTTTATGCCCGAACTCACCTTCTACCTGCTTGTCTCCAAATAGCTCCTGATCTAATACTTCGATAGGCACCCTTGAGCAGTTCACAATTCTGACAGGATGATATCGACGCGAGCTATTGAAATGAATTGATTTTGCAACAAGCGTTTTTCCCGTTCCATGTTCTCCATAGATCAACACAGTGCTGTGGGTATCAGAGATGTTTTCAAGCAGATCGAAGAGGTCTTGTACTGCTTGACTCTTTCCGATGATGTGGTGGTACGGAGAGCGTCCTCTCATGGGAACTTTGAGCTGTGAACGCTGTTTGCCCTTGCCGTGAAGCATTTTCAGCTTATCCAGCATCTGAATGAGTTCTTCACTGGAAAAGGGTTTCTTGATATAGTGATACGCCCCAAATTTCATTGCTTCGACAGCAGTTTCAACACTCGCATACGCCGTCATGACAATAACAATAATATGGGGCTGTTCCTTCTGGACGCGCTTGAGAAATTCAATGCCGTGCATCTTCGGCAACCGCAGATCGGTGACAAGCACATCGAAATGTTCGTTCTGCACAAGCTGCAATCCAATCGCCGGCGACTCGACTGCAATGGTATCGTAATTCGCCTCGCGCAAATCATCACGCAGTGTGATTAGTTTGATTTTTTCATCATCAACAACCAGTACTTTCAATCCTTTTCCACCTCTCTTCTAATCGGCAATTTAACGGTGAACACAGACCCATGCTCAATCTGACTGTCGAATTCGATGACACCTTCATGTTGTCTGACAATTCGGTTAGATACCGAGAGTCCAAGTCCCGTCCCCTTCTCGGTAATTTTGGTGGTATAAAACGGATCGAAAATCCGATCTTGGACGGAGTTGGGGATTCCGATTCCGGTATCCCTTACCTGAACAAAAGCTGCCGTTTTACCGAGTAGTGTATCAAATTCGATTTCCCCAGTTGTGAAAGTCAATACTCCGCCATCGGGCATAGCCGCGATTGCGTTCAGGGCAAGATTCAGGACAACCTGCTCTAGTAGGTGTTTGTCTCCGCGGATGAGATCCAACTCTTCCCGGAAGTGTTTCTCGATCTGGATACCTTTTTCATCAGCACTGTAAGTAATAAGACTGACAACTTCAGTGACAACTTCAGTGAGAGAGACTGAAGTGAGTGCCAAATCACGTTGACGTGAGAAATTGAGAAGCTGTCCGACAGTCGATTCTATCCGCCGGAGTGCCTCCTCCATAAGCCCCAAGTACTCTTTGGTCTGCCGCTCGTTCTGCGGATCACGCTTTATCCGAAGGATACAGTTGAGTAGACCGTCAAGGGGATTATTGATTTCATGTGCGACCCCTGACGCCAATTCGCCTATCGCTGCCATCTTCTCTGATTGGACCATTTGCTGTTCCATCCGTTTGCGATCAGTTACGTCACGGCAAACCAAAACCGTACCTAAATGATTGTCATCCCTGTCACGCACGGCGGCATAGGTGTTTTCAAAGAATTTGTCCTTAATCTGTAGGCTTTGCTGTTCAATCACCGCGTTTCCCTTTGATAAATCCTCTGCGATTTGCAGGAGAACGCCGTCAGCCTCTGGGGATTGAATAGCTTCTGTATCGAGCCCAAATTGCTCTTTTTGGATCTGCTGCCCCGCTTTGTTAAAGAGCGATACATGGTTCTTATCGTCAACAAAGATTACGCCCTCTTGCATACACTCAATAATTGATGTGAGTTTATTTCGCTCGAAGAGCACCGCACCTCTCGCTTCTTCCAACTCAACTACCTTTTCTTCGAGATTGTCTTTTAACTCACGGGTTTCTGCTTCACGCGCCCTGGCAGTATCCATAATCGATGTCGCTAGATAGACGGAGAAGAACAGGGTGCTGGTAAACACGAACAGCACGCTTGAGATGTAAATGGGATTGCGCCACAGCGCTTCAGGCAGAAAATTCTGTAGATGGAAATGAGGCAGAACGTAGTAATACTCAAGAAGAATGAGGGCGCTTAAGAGAATTGTGTTAAGCGTGGCAAGGATGTAACTAACTTTTTTGGAAAGGAGTATACTCGCAATAACCAGATGAAAGATAAAGTAGAAAATAAATGGGTTCTCGACGCCACCGCTAAAATGGATGAGCGCTGTCAAAGAGAAAAGATCTAGGGTAATATGCGTGCCAGCATGCCGCTGAATCGACGTAAGGGGTTTCTCCGTAAGATGTCTGGGATAGATTTGTGGCTCAAAGTTGTAGAGCGTCATTAGCGCCGCAATGATATACAACGGCGTGGGATTGTCAATGATATGGAGTCCCCAACTTGCAATACTCACAGTTAGCAAGACACCCGTTATGGCAATCCAGCGGAGGTTGACGAGCCAGTGGATTCGCTTGATTAGTTCAATTTTGAGCGGTAAATTTGTTGAATTTGCAACCATGTCGATATGACCAACTGATGCTCTTAAAGAAGCGTATCGATTACTACTTCTGAAACTGGATTTCCCCATGCACCTCAATTGAATCGACAATCGCCATGATCACTGCATCAACAGGCTTGTTCTTAGTGACATCAGTTTGACGGGCTGAACTTCCTGCTGCGGTGAGCACCAACTCGCCGACACCCGCGCCAACAGCATCAACCGCAACCGTATATCGACTGAGAAGCGTTCCATCCAGTTCGGTATCCTGCACAATCAGCAACTTACTACCAATAAGTTTTTCATCTTTTCGCGTGGCAACGACAGTGCCTACAACTTTTCCAACCGTCATGCGAAATCTTTCCCTGTCTATTTTGACTCTAAAAAAAGCAAATTATGTAAAACATTAGGTGCCATGAAAAGATTATTGACAAAATTATATGGACATAGGTATAGTAAACTGAAGCTGTCAAAAAGTCAAGATTTTATTCCAGACCCGTCAAAGGTTCATGAACTCTAGGGGGAAAGCTGTGTCAGATAAAGTTCGTTTAGCAGTCATTGGCTGTGGTGGAATCGCAAACGCGCACCTGCGAGGCTATCAAGCATTGGTGGAAAAAGGGGTTGACACCTTTTCAATCGACGCAACGTGCGATGTGCGTAAGGAAGCAGCACAAGATTACGCGGAACGGGTTGCAGAATTGCAGGGGACCGTGCCCCGCGTTTACGATGACGTTGAAGAGATGCTAAAAGCAGAGGATCTCAACGGCGCGGATATCTGTACATCACACGCCTATCATCACATCTCCGCCATCCCGTGCCTTGAATCGGGCGTCGATATTATGACGGAAAAACCGTTTGGAGTAACAGTCAAAGCAAGCCAGAAGATGATTGAAGTCGCGGAGAAGCATGGACGACTTACCGCTACAGCAGAAAATTGTCGCAGGACACCCGGACAACGAACTGTCAGATGGGCACTTAACGAAGGAAATATTATTGGCGTTCCCCGAATGTTCTTTGCACAATCTGCGACTTGGAACGATCCAGCGAGTATCGGGGATTGGCATTGGCGGTTGGGCAAAGAGTTTAGCGGCGGTGGTATGGTGATGGACAGCGGCGCGCACATGATGGACACGATCCGCTACTTCTTCGGTGATGTCGAAAAGGTGTACGCTGAGGTCCGTCAGGTTGATGGCCGATTCGCCAATCACGCTGAACAAGGGAAGATACCCAGTTGCCATGAAGATACTTGGGTAGCGATCATCACGTTCAACAGCGGTGTGGTCGGAACATGGAGTTGGACAGTTGCTGCACCGGGCGCCAATCACCTAAATGTCGCTTTCTATGGCGCTGAAGGTGTCATCCGTGATAACGGTGATGTCTTCCATCCGTTCACAGTTAAGGATCGGGGTGAAGCGGAGCGGCTTGATGGGACAAAATACAGTATGCAGGAACTCCGCGAGATGTACCTTGAAACGTTGAGCGATGAAGAGAAAGCACGACTTTTCCCGCATGGACTTGAGGACGGCTTCGCGTTGGAGATCTACGACTTTATCGATGCAATCAAGAATCGCCGCCCACCGGAAGTGGACGGTTGGACCGGTTTGCAAGCCAAAGCTATTTCGATTGCGATCTATGAGTCAGGATATTCTGGAGATGTGGTAACTATTGCTGATGTACTTGATGGAAAAGTCAGCGGCTACCAACAAGAGATCGATGAGCATTGGGGGCTTTAAGTGGAGGGAGGATTTATGGGTCTAGGCTCGGTGTTGATACGGAGAAGGCGGGGCTGCGTTTCCCGCTGACAGCGGATATAGCCGAGTTTCGGATCAGCCACTCTTACCTAAGCACAGCATCCAATCTGCGAAGACCTGTATTTTTTAAGTCAGCGTTCGATTTGTACTGGTAGTATCCTTCGAGGACTTTACTAACATGGCGCTCTGCTGAACGACTGAGTTTCCCGTTTTTCCGCACGTTTCCTGGCCCCACATTATAGGCGGCAAGTGAAAGACTGTAATCTCCATCATATCTTTCAAGCATTTCGTGCAGATATTTAACCCCCGCCCTTAGGTTTTTAATCGGGTGGAAACGTTCATCGACGCTGGGATTTAGTGTCGGCTTTCTTACGTTCTCATAGGCAGGGACTTTGAGACCGAGCCC
Organism: Candidatus Poribacteria bacterium; assembly: GCA_965204355.1. GTDB lineage: Bacteria > Poribacteria > WGA-4E > WGA-4E > PCPOR2b > PCPOR2b. The sequence goes on along the minus strand of OZ241983.1, from coordinate 2,016,461 downwards.
CCGTGCTGTCGGTGGCATTAGTTGTAAGAGTCCAACGGCGCCATTGCGGGAAATTGCTTTAGGATTGAAAGTTGACTCCGTCTTGACCAAGGCGAGGATGAGTTCAACCTCGACATCGTGTTGCTCGGCAATCCGCCTCGTTGGAGATTTCGCATTGTTGCTAACCCGCTTCGTTCCATTGGCCTTCCGTTCGGGGGGCCTCTCCGCTTTAGTTCCTTCTCTTTCCTTCACGGGCCCCTGCTTTTCCGACACGACGAGAGTTTCTGTCTTCACGGGGTTCTTCCCGCTCTTCGGGTAGATTTCTCTCGTCTTTATTAAAGTTTCCTTTCTCTCCGTAAGAGTTACCCTTCTCTCCGTAACACTCCCTTTTTTACTCACGGGCCCCGAAACTGTCTGGCCGGATAAATCAAACGTCAAACCAACGGCGAGAAGATGTTTATATACCACGTCTGGCTGCCGCAAGTAGGCATAGTGGAGATGCTTACCAGAAAGATCAACGGATAACCCTAAACTCCACTCAGACTCTGGCTGCCTCCCTATGAGGTCGACTGCGGTGCCCAACCGGAATGCAAGTCCATACACGCCCGCTTCAGCACCGACCCGAAGCTGCCACAGCGCTGTATCCAATACACTGTTAAACTGCAGCAGCTGAACAGGTTTCCATGCTACTCCAACGGCAAATGTCTGATCGAATTGCTTGAGGAGCCTTCCCTCCCGGTCTGGAATAGTCACTCCAGATATGTCTATCAATCTTGCGCCCAAGATTAGATGTGAGGGCAGCTTTACAATAGCACCCAAGTCATAACTTAGCTTCCATTGGCTATCAGGATTAGGAGCGCGATTGTATCCGAGATTTCCACCAAGCTGCAATCGGCTGCCGATGGATCGGGCATAAGACAGCAAGAATTGATTATAACCTCGCTCAAATGTTCCAACCGGGTTGTTTGGGTGGTCGTGGAAGAAGCGGTCTTCCCCGTTCAAATCTAGGGCGCTGAAGCCAAGCGTTCCCCCATAGTGGATCGGATACCCGAACGAAATTGCGCCTTGAGACAGGTCGTAAACCAGACTTCCGTGCTGGAGATTTGCAAGCCCTGCTGGATTCCAGAGCGCTCCTGCTGAATCATCGGCACTGCTAATGAACGCTCCACTCATACCGAGCGCCCTTGTACCAACCTCCGGACGAAGGGAAGCTGAGGCAATCGAGATACACAGAAGCCAAAGCACCGCACTCCCAAGGCAGAATTGAAGCCACCGATTACGGTATCCGTATGTAGGCGACAGGAAGCAAACTCTTTTCTTTTTATCAGATTTCAAAATGCAGGCAGGGACACCTTGCACTGCCATTCCTCCCCAATGAACTGATCAGGCGTTCAGTTGTTTAATACCAACCCTGAATCAGCGTCAAAAAATTTGGATGCGACAAAGCAGGCTCACCAATTGTCAATTCGCAACGGTGAGTAGTATCGTTTTGGTTGATGTCAAAACCTCAGTATCGGTATCGACCTTTGACGATTGCACCGAGACCACTTGGCTAATTGCTGTAACAACAAGCTGGAGCACTTCGACTTTGATTGTGCTATCCGGCTTTTCTGGAGCAGACCAAATCGCCTTATTTTCACCCGTGGGGGTCAATGTGCCGTAACCAGTTGTATTGATCCAACTAAAAATGATGTTTGAGCCTCGAAGGTCGTCAACAGTTGCCGTCAGGTTCACTGTATCGCCAGCCTGAACAGTATCTTCGCTTACATCGACATTAACGTTAAGCGATTGGTTCTCCACGTCTGTTTGTGTAACCGTGCGGTCAGTTCCTTCGGATCCTCGCAGCGGGTTTTCAACAGAACTCCCTCCGCAGCCGAGTAAGCACAGAGCAATGGTGAGTAAAACCGTGCGTGACAGCACTGGCGCTATATGCAAGATTTTGATCATCGTCTTTATCCTTTAGGTTAAACTTTTGGGTGTATTCAGCCGAAGCTGGTTGCCAAGATTTCTCCAATAACAAAAACGCACAGGCGAATACACGGTTTCAGTCAATCGGTGATAACGATTTAATCGAACATGGTTAGAGTCTCGGATATTTGGGAACGTCTTTATAGTGTCTCCAACTCTCAGCGTAGATCTTCCAAAGACCGTCGGCGGGATCCACCATAAAAACCAACTCTTTCTTGCCATAATCTGAGTAAGCAGGTTGACTGCCAGAAGCGCGGGCACCGACAAATTCTTGGAAGAAATTGACATCCGCCACGGCGTTGTCCCCATTGATTTGCAGTTGAGAAATGTTCACTCTAATTTTGCTATACGCCGAATTAAGCGACTGCATCTTTTCGCGTAACTGTTTCTTGTTCAATCGAGTTGCGTATTCTCGCCCCTTGGTAATGGTAACCCTTGTAATCTCAGCGTCCTCTGCATACTTAGACATATAGGTTTTAAGATTTTTGCCCTGCCAAGCCTGCTGCCATTCTCCCAAAACTTGACTCAATTTAAGCTGGGTATCAAGCGGTGCCTCACCGACAATCGGCGAGGATTTTTCTGGCGTAGCGGCTCGAGACGGTGTAACAACCTTATTGGGAGAAGGTGAAGTATCAGGAGGCTGCAATGGAGGAGTTTCGGGCGTTAGATTGGCGGATTTCGCAACAACCTCCTCATCTTGAACGATATATTCATCGGTGGTTTCGAGATATTCCAAATCATCGTGAATTCTGTCGTCTATAAGCTTCCAGCGCTGTAAGAGTCCCCTCTTTTCAACAGTTATATCCCGATAGATTACAACTAAAATCTTGCCATCCTGATAGAGTTTAACAGGAATGCGTTTAATCTGCTGTCGATTCGCGTTCTTGAAATCTGTTTGAGGACGAACTCCAGTCATATCCACCTCAACCTTTTCTCTACTGAAGAGCTTCAATGCGCGTTCGTACCGATTTCGGTTTTTGATTTGTGCGCTTGAATCCCATAGCTGCTGATACAGCATCGGTTGCTTTGATTCGACAGCCTGCTTCCACTGTTGGAGGAAAGGCTCAATCGCCCCGGTTGTTTCAATAATCTGTAGTCCAAATACCATTGCTAGGAGGATGATGACCGCGCCAACAATGCCGATTACACTAAAACGGACGTTCGGATTTTGAAATGTGGTGGTAAATTCATTCTTGCCGGATCGCATCACCTGTTCAGCCGAACGATTCGTTTGCATCTGCCGCCCCCCTTAATTAAACGTTGTACCATACCTTGGAACAGCTTCGTAAATCCGCCAACTCTCACGGAAAATCTTCCATTCAGTACCAACTTGACGCGCCCACACCTCTCGCGTCCACAAATCGTGTAGTTCAGGAATCTCCCCACTTACCGCCCCCGGTGAAGGACGACTGAACCGATAGGTAGCAATGACGCTCTTTCCGTCCGCATCAAATCTGGAATCCGTTTCCTGCCACTCGGCATTCACCATTTTTCTCAAAGCATCAACCATTTGCAGACGGTTAAAATCGGTTTGTTCTTCATTGCTAGAGCGGATAACGGTCTGGTCTAGCGTCACATCTTGGGTATATGCCCTTAAGTGTTGCGGTGTATCTTTTGTTGCCCACGCGAGCGCCCAAGCCCTGATTGCTGCTCTACCGCTAGCAATCTGTTCATCAGTCAGTGAAGTGCTGTTAGTTCGAATCGGTTGTTTTCTGCGCTGCCGCTCAACATAAATCTTTGCTTCCTGTCTTTTTCTGGCTAGCGTATCTTTTAACACATTGGACTGATCTAGTTGTTCAATATGTTTTGAATAACGTTTTACCTGTGCTGTCGCCTTCTTTCGCGTTTCTGCAGCCTCCTTCCGCACCTTCTCCACCAATGATTGAGCATCTGTTAGCTCGCGACGCAATTGATGAATCTGACGCTCATGTTTTTCGACACGACTCTGCGCTTGGAGAAGCTGTGTTTGCGTCGAATCCAACTTTGATTGAAGGCTCACGAACTCTGTTTTGGTGTTATTATAATCGTGCAATATCGTCCGGTGTGCTTGTTCAGCCTTTTGGAGTTTCTCCTCCATATCCGCTTGCAATCGATTCTTTTGTCTATCCAATTGCTGGGCATCCGTTCGAGATTTTTCGAGTGCCCGATCTGCTGTCCTTAGATCCGCTTGGAGCGTAACGATCTCCGCCTCTTTGCGCTTAATAATAGCGTTGAACCCATTCCCCTGCGATTTATACATCGCCTCTTGTTCAGCAATTTGTGCTTGAGCCAAAGCGTTATACGCTAGGTGCATCGCTCGAAGCCCATCCTTCGTACCCACGGCTTCTTTCGCACTTGCGAGGTCATTTTCCGCCTGCTGCAAGGTGTCTGCGGCAAGATCTTGGGCATTTGCAAAATGCGCTTGCTCGATGGCCGTTTCAGATTGTGTAATAACGGCATTGACATCCTTCAACTGAATCTTCCCAAGGGAACCGCTGCAGGCAGCGAGGAGTATCGGCAGAAAGTATATCCATATGTGATGGCGCCAACTTTTTCCCTGAGTTCTAAGCAATGCTTGTTTTCCGATACTTCGATCTCCAAGCGATTTCATTTTTTCGAACTCCTGAGTGCGATTATTGATTTAGATTAATCTCTCCCATCGTTGGGTAACTATAATCCCTAATTCAGCATTTTTTGCTCTTTTCGATTTTCGACTACAGCTCGATAAGGCTGCAAACAATTAGTCAATAAAAACGAATAAAGTGAGCGAAAGGTAGCAATGTGAATAGATTACAGCTTAATATATAACGTGATTATTGCCGATTTGGTTTCTTTTTTCTATCACATATACCTCAATCCAGTGTCACAAAAATACTCTTTCGAGGTTCGGCATTGACTGCCCGGCTTCGATGCCCTCGGCCGGTGGTATCCTCCGCCAAGAGGATATCCCCCGGACCGAATCGCCGTATCGTGCCATCACCTACCTCAATGTCAACCCCACCACTTAACGTAATGACGTATTGTCGTCGTGGAACAGTATGCCAATCATAGTCGTAGTCGGGACCAGTTTCCCGAAAGATAATCCCAGTCGCATCTTGGAGTTGTGACATCGCCCCGATGTCGCCGCTATCTTCAAGCGGAATTTCTATATCCTCAAAATGAGACTCGCCATCGGAGCCGGTATAGAGACGGGTTATTTTCATGGTTGTTCTAAAACCTCCTGTGCCGGTTATTGCATTGTCAATTTTGAAGGATTAAATGAACCGAAGCGATGACTATTCAACAAACGCAGGTCTCTCCTCTATTACCCGCTTTGCCTTAAATTCTGTGCGCTCCAAAGCCCCTTGACGGACAAACTCTACCTCCGGTCGAAAACCTAACGCTTCGCGCAGCGTGTTTGCAGTCTTTTCCTGAAGGGTTGACACCCGCGACTGAGGCATTCCCTCCTGTTCCAATTCGACCGAAATGGTGCAGATGTCCCGATGCGTTGAAGCATCATGCATCAACCGGATCCGGTATTCGGGGCTTAGTTCTTCAAAGGAACGCACCACCTGCTCCACCTGCATCGGATAGAAGTTGACTCCCATAAACACGATCATATCATCCGCTCTACCCAAGATCCCTCCCGGAGACCGGGCATGGGTGCGTCCGCACGGACATGGCGATAGGTCGAGTCGCACAAGGTCGTTTGTCCAGTACCGTATCATCGGCGTAGCGCTCCGCTCAAGATGTGTGATGACCAGAATCCCTATCTCCCCTTCTGGAACAGGTTCTTTCGTTTCAGGATCAATTACCTCGATTAAATGGAGATCCTCGCTCCAATGTAAACCCGTTTTGTGAGTGCATTCACTGGCAAAAGTGGGACCAATTTCGGCGAGCCCGTAGTAATCATAGGCATCAATACCGAGGCCGTTTTCAATGGCTCGTCGTGTTGCCGGTACTTCCGTGCCCGGCTCTCCACCGAAGCAGCCAATCCGGAGGCCGATATCCGATGTGCTGTAATTATGTGCTTTCAGTTGTTCGGCGAGATAAATGGCATAAGAGGGAGTAGCGATGAGGACGCTGCTCTTGAGACGCACCATATAATCAATCTGTCTTTCGGTCAACGCCGCGCCGATTGGAATAACGAGGCAGCCGATTTTTGCGCTAGCGTAGTGCACAGCCAAACCTGCCACCCAAAGCCCATACGCAAAAGCGTTCTGCACAACATCCGCCGAACGGACACCGATACTCCAGAGCGTTCTTGCTGTCACCTCTGTGATGTATTCGACATCCCTCGTACTCCAAATTGTATTGACGGGTGTACCTGTTGTCCCAGTACTTGGATGGACCTCCCGGAACTCTGGTTGCGGTGCGACGGTAAATCTTCCCAAAAACGGGTGCTGCGCTTGCTCTTCGCGCAGCTCCTCCTTATGAACAAAAGGGAATTTGCGGATATCATCTAGGGTTTTGACATCTGCCGGCGACACGCCCGCCCTGTCGAATCGCTCTCGATAAAATTCGCTCCGATGATAGCATCGATCAACCTGCCATTTGAGTTTCGCAAGCTGTAGCGTATGCAAATCGCTTCTCGACATGGATTCAATTTCATAGTTGTAAAAGGTCGAAGTATCATGTCCCATCTTCTCCTCCATAATGCAACGCCCGTCAAATCACTGCGGAGATTCGTAATTCCCACAAGGTTAAAACCAGTGAAGTGTGAGGGATCTGATTTGCAGTTCCAAGCTCCTGATTATAGCAGAGCATCAGGTGGATTCTCAAGCGAAAAGGTGCTTGACTTTATCGGTCTTGAGTGCAATAATCTTCCAGCATCGACACAGTTAAAAAACCGATAAAGTCTGATCGATAGCTGTTCACAGACCCTTATGGCTGTGAAACGGATTTAAGGATTCATCTAACTCGGACGCAACATCGCGCCCCGATCTATTCCACACAACAGGAGTGTAGACTATGAAAATTACTGACATTGAGATTATTCCGATTTATCCACGCATCGCTGAACGTAACACGGATTATAAAGCCCGATTCTCCGCTATCAACCACCGCACGATTTTCAAAGTGCACACGGACAACGGATTGGTCGGCTACGGCGACTATCGCTGCTCAGCGCCTGATCAGTCAAGTGTCGAACCTCTCATAGACCGCAACCCGTTCGACTTCATCAACAACGACTTGAACATAGGTTTGTGCGGTGCCCTTTATGATGTGATGGGCAAACACCTAGAGGTCCCTGCCTACAAACTGATGGGACAGAAAGTACGAGATGCGATTTCCGTTGCAGCGTGGACGAGGCCCGCAGCACCGGAAGCGTTCCGTGACGAAATCCGTCGTGCAGCAGACCAAGGGTATATGACTTTCAAGATGCACACGTGCGAATATTACGACGTGATGGAGCAGACACGGTTAGCGGAGGAGGTGGCACCAGAGGGATTCAAGATTCACTACGATTTCAACAGCAACCGCAGTTTGGCGGCGGTGTTACCTATCGTGCGTGAGTTGGAGAATCATCCCATCGTGGGTTACATCGAGGATCCGATCGTGCGGAACGATATAGAGGGCTGGCGGCAGATACGGGAGCAGAGTCGTCTACCAATTGTTATGCACGCTCCCCAACTCGGCGGCGTACAGGAAATTATCCACGGGCTTGCAGATGCCTATATGGTTGGAGAGAGCGGTATTGGTGACAGCCTAATCCGGGGGTTCGCGTGTGGAAAGGCAAATCTTCAGGTGATTATACAATTGACCGGCGGCACGCTTACCAAGGCGTTGGCACTACATATGGGCGCCGTTTTGCCCACAATGACGGGTCACACGGTAAACCTCGACGATCAATATGAGGAGGACATCGTGACAGAGCGGATTCCTGTGATTGAAGGATTTTCGCCTGTTCCAGAGGGACCCGGATTGGGAATTGAGGTAGACGAAGATGCACTAGCACGGGTGGCAGCACACCAGCCGACGGAGATTCCCAAACATGTCGGTGTGCTACACATGCCGGGCGGTCACAAGATTTACACACCGTCCTTCGCTTCGGTAAGCAGACTGACAGGACGAGAGGAAGGAACTATCCGGGGACTCAAACAAGAGCTTTGGGACGATGATGGCTCTGAAGAGTTCACTCGAATCTATGATCGAGTGCAGCAGGAGGGCTCGTTTGTCGAGTAGTTCGAGGGATTCCTGCGCCAGCAAGAATGGTTCTGGAGGCAGTAGCTTTCACCTCGACCTCCAGAACCGTAACCGGGACCCACAATTTCCTTGTGGAGAGGCGTAGATACCGCTAAGGTCTACTTACCGTTTCCTCATCTGCGGGTTACTTTTCTAACGTGCCTACAACCTCAAACCGCTCTGATTCGGTAGGCTTTGACCACAACACTGATGCGCCCTCCATGATGGCTGCCCGTTCTGGAGAAGCACGCCACGCGTCGTAGATCTCGTTGCTCTCCCAAGTCACCAACGAAGTTATCTTTGTCGGATCAGTGGTGGAGACAAGCGTTACCCGATTGATGAACCCGGGAGCTTTGCTTTGTGCTAGCCCATTGCGGTCTAATCGCTCGCGAGCTTCATCAAACCGTTCCTTCTTTGCCCAATGGTGAGTTAATACGCCAATCATCATTTCCTCCATTATATTGCTTGTTTCGCAACTCGGTTGAAACACTCACACCGATTGCCGTAAGGTAAAGCCTATTTATTTAACATCGTCAGCGATGCAGCACTGTTGCAGATACCTACAGATGTCATATCATCTTGACGTCAACAACCGCCATATCGCTGCCACGATCAGCACCAGCGAAAAGGCAAGTCCTATCGCACTCACTGCCACAATTCCGGCTTCTGCAAACACCGCACCCGTTCCCAAACTGCCTGCTCCTGCTGCCAGCGCCACCATCATTTCACCAGCCCCCTGTGCTCTTCCCCGCTCAGGAGGCAAAAGACCACTGAAAAACAGCGCTGAGCCCGCGATAAAACAGAAATTCCAGCCCAATCCCAGCAGGAACAGACTAAAAGCAAGCATGGTGACCTGATTGGACATTGGTGTAAGCACGGCAGAAGCACCCAGTATCAATGCACCGAAAACTATTATTGTTACGTGACCCAAACGGTTTGACAGCCAACTCGTCAAACTCGAAAGCCCGTACATCCCCAATGTATGCGCCATTATCACCCACGAAATTGCCTGTTCCCCATGGGCGTGGTGATTCATGTGCAGTGGCGTAATCACCATAATTAGCGTCATAACAAATTGGCCAATTATCGTAGCCGCTAAACCAAGCCTTACCGTCCTGTCGACGATGATTTGCCGCAATTTTCGCCCGGTGTTCTTCTCTCCTGCGTCATTCAAATCTCCCGTCAGGGTTCGCCCAACCTTCATAGGATCTGGATATAGTAAAAGAAGGGTCAGCATCAGTGCAAGGGCAGCAAGCACGACTGATATCAGATAAGGACCGGCGTGGCCATGCAAGCCAAAAGATGTCGCTACCCACGTCGCAGGAGATACAAGGAGCGGTCCACCGACCGCGCCTATAGTCCCCGCGAAGACTATAAGACCAATTACCCCCGCTCGCTTAACCGGGTGATAGACTTCAGCTGCAATAAAACGCGCTTGTTCGCTCACCCCACGTCCCATGCCCATCAGCAACATACCGGCACAGAGCCATGGTAATGACTCCCACATGCTGATTGCGAGTACGCAGAGTGCTGACCCGCCTGTGGTAAATAGATACCCCAGCGATAGTCCCGGTCTCCGCCCGATGTGGTCCATGAGCCAACCTACCGGGTAGGCGGCAATAGCTCTACCCACCATCATCATTGTAGGTGGTATTCCCGCGGCACGATCTGTCCCACCAAGGTGTGCAGCAATAATCGGCAAGAGCGTAAACGACAAAATCATTGATGCACTAAACAGACTCTGCGAGATAAATAACGTTGCCGTTATCCGCTGCTGCACAGAACGAAGAATTGTTGACGTAGACATAGGCGTTTTCGTTAAGAACTAAAATGGGGACAATTCAACCCGTGCCGGACTTCGGCATTATGTAGCGGAACTTCAATGGCTAACATTTATCTGCCTCCTCGGGCTCAAGTCATATCTTATCACGCCCCAAATGTAGGGTCAATTCTAAAAAAATCAAATAAAATGACCTATAAAAGAGTTTCTGTAACCTGTCAATCCAGGCTGCATCGGGGCGCGTGATTAAACTACCAAGTATTTTCCAATCAGGCACCAATTCCGTTGACAGCCACTCGCAGAATAATTATAATGAACACCGTTCACCTATGGCACCCCGAATAGTATCAGGATACCCGCGACAAAAAGGTTTTCAGGACTAAAAAAAGATCGAGAATCTCTTGTCTCCATTCTTGCATTCTCCTAATCTTTCAATCTGGAAATCCCGATTGCATTTACATCCGCTCACCCCAAGCGATTTCTACTTTCGGACGGAGTATGTTACTAGACTCATGTAGAAAATTAGTCCAGAGAGGGGTCAGCGTACTTTGAAGAAATTCAAAAGGATCCAAAAATGCCCAAAGAACTTATTGCTATTGCGCCACGGACACCTGTGCTTCGTGAATATGAGGAACCATCACTTAATCCCGGTGAAGTGCGGCTGCGAAGTATCTTTTCTGCCCCCAAACATGGATCAGAACTTCGCGGCTATCGCGCCGAAACCAAGGACCATACTTCCCCTTTTGAGTGGGAACGACGGATGCATGTCGGAGAAGGGGGACCCCCGAAATTTCCGACACGATTGGGTAATATGACGATCGGCGAAGTGATCGAAGTTGGCGAAGACACGACGCGTTTTCAGGTAGGGGATCGTGTCTTCGGACACCTACCTATCCGAGAGACGCACACTGTCCACGAAGAACGCTTAGAGGAAGCCCCGGATAAAATGTCAGCCGAAGCTATTGTGTATTCGGATCCAGTCGGTGTTGCACTCAGTCCCGTGCGAGACGCTAAAATTGGGCTCGGCGACCGCGTGGCGGTATTTGGGCTCGGCGCGATTGGACAGATGGCGGTGCAGATTGCACGGCTTCAAGGGGCACGGTGGATCGCGGCAACCGACCCAATCCCCGTCCGCCGCGAACTTGCGAAACGCCACGGTGCAGATGTAGTTATCGATCCGATTGCTGAAGACGCCGGGCTGGTCATCAAAGATTTAACGAACACGATTGGTGTCGATGTATCCTTAGAAACAAGCGGCATTTATGGTGCATTGAACGATGCGTTGCGAGCCACGGGTTATATGGGAACTATTGTGTCTTCGGCATATTACACGGGGGACGCCCGTGCGTTGAGCCTTGAAGGGGAATGGCACCGAAACCGGTTGACGATGATCTCGACGCGTGATGTGAGCCAACCTCTGCCTGGCCATCCGTTGTGGGACACACCGCGTCTGCATACGGAGGCTTTCGCGCTGTTACAGGAAGGACGACTGTCGGTGGAAGGCTTGGTTCATCCGATTGTCCCGTTCAGTGAGTCTGCTGAAGCGTATCGCGACATTGATGAGGCACCGGAAAAGAGCATCAAGTTGGGCGTAGTTTACGAGGCGTAAAACGTTGAAGAATACTACGTTTTGTTGGAAGGTATACGAATAAGGAGAACCAGAATGTCTGAGCGCAAAAAGATTGCAGCAATTATTACCGAGTACCGTCCGGGATCACACGCCGACGTAATCGTTACCAAGTTCCTAAAAGGGATTCCAACTGATGATGGATTGATTCAACCGCGCGTTGAAATCGCGTCGATGTATGTCGATCAGTTTCCCGAAAACGACCTGAGCCGTGGGTTCGCTGCAGTGCATGACGTACCGATCTATCCGAGTATCGTCAAGGCGTTGACGCTCGGCGGAAGTGAGCTTGCTGTCGATGGTGTCCTCCTGATCGGTGAACACGGCGACTACGCTTGGAACGAGAAAGACCAGCAACTCTATCCACGAAAGTACTTCATGGAGCAGATCTGCGGCGTTTTTTCGACAAGTGGCAGGGGTGTCCCGGTCTTTAACGATAAACATCTCTCCTATAACTGGCACGACGCCAAATGGATGTTTGACCGTGCAGCGCAACTTGGCGCACCGTTCATGGCGGGTTCATCGCTGCCTTTTGGTTACCGCAACCCATGGCTGGAACATCCGTTGGAAACCCCAATCACGGAGGCAGTCTCGATTGGCTATTCCGGGCTGGATATCTACGGCTTTCATACATTGGAAACGCTTCAGTGTATGGTCGAGCGGCGCGTTGGTGGTGAAACCGGTGTCGCTGCGGTGACCTGCTTGGAAGGTGATGCGGTATGGGAGGCAGGCAGAGCCGGGGCATGGTGGCGGGAACTGGCGGAGGCTGCTTGTGCACCGATTGAGAATAAACCGTCTGGTGCTATGGAAGATCACTGCGAAAATCCCGCGCTTTTTCTGTTAGAATATAGGGATGGGTTTCGTGGAGCGGCTTTGATGCTGAATGGCTATGTAACGGACTTGGCTTACGCGGGAAGGGTCAATGGTGAGATCTACGGTTCGGAATTCTATCTGCACGGGGATCCACACCCACACTTCAGCTACCTCAGCTTGAATATTGAAGAGATGTTCGTCACCGGGGTGCCAACTTATCCGGTTGAACGGACATTGCTAACGTCGGGCATGTTGGAAGCCGCGTTGGACTCGCGCCACCAAGGCTATGTTCGCCTCGAAACGCCACATCTGGATATTGCATACCGCTCCTACGATTCGATTCCTTGGCGTCCAACGGGACCACGCCCCGTCGGTGCATCGCGGGAACCGTTACCGGATTAGAGTCTCTGCGACAATCGAGTTAAGGGGTCGTCCAAGTTCCTGTTAGGAATAGTATGTAACTGTGTCTCTGATAACGTTGTACTAGAAGGAGAAGTTACCATGCGCATTTGCACGCTCATATTTTGCTTCTGGGTAGCTACAAGCTCTCTTCATGCCAAAATTGTCTTTATGTCCCTACGAAATGGGAATTGGGAAATCTACAAAATGGACGCCGACGGAGGCAATCAGACGCGGCTGACGCACAACCACGTGGATGATTACGCCCCCGTCTGGTCCCCCAATGGGAGACAGATTGCGTTTGAGAGGCATCAGGGGAAAGGTCAGGGAAAAGATGAGATTTACGTGATGGACGCCGACGGAGGTAATCAACGGAACTTGACGAACCATCCCGCATGGGATAGGGCTCCGCACTGGCATCCCGACGGCACACGGATTGTTTTTTATAGCAGTCGAGGCGCTTCTAGCAGGATCTATGTGATGGATACGGACGGTGGGAACCTTGAAGAAATCCCACACTTGTTGCGTGCATCGAGTCCTAAGTGGTCCCCTAACGGTAAATGGATTGCTTTTGAACGGGGCGGAGATTCGGAAGAGATTCAGATGATCGAGCCAGATACAAATCAGCTGCACATAATCTCAGTACGTATTCCTAGACCGATGTCTATAGTCGGATGGTCGCCGGATGGGAGGAAGATTATGTATTTCGCAGCATTCGATGATGCAGGCGACGATGCCATTTTAGTTATTGCCGCGCTCTCCAGAAACGGGAATGGGAAGGTAGTTGGATGGCAACGAGTACGTCCACCCCGAAGCATTGATGGTAATCCCGCTTGGGGTGCTGATGGAAAGTCCATACTCTTTCTAGGTGACACGGAGGGTAACCTGAATATTTACCGTTACCGGCTCGATAATCGCCAACTGATACGATTGACTGATCATCCCGATAGTGACAGCGCGCCTAACGAATGGCCTCCGCTTCTAACAGTCTCACCACAAGGGCTAGTTCCAATCCCCTGGGGAGGCATCAAATCCAACCTTTCTAGTCGCACTCTATCATTTCTCACTTCACCCCGCTAATTCCACCCGTTGGATTATTGAAACGGCACCGGAATCGTCTCCCCGTGCCACGGGAAGGCGTAACTTGGGTTATTCACGAAGCGACGCAGCCCCACCTCTAACCGAACAGATGTCGAAGGTGGAAGTTCGACTGCAAAATACTTGGCATTGACAGCGGTTTCTTTTCCCGTGTATTCCCGGTCCGACCGCAGCCACAGATACGGATTTTGATGTAATTCCTCTTGATTCATCTCTCGATATTTGAGTCCGGTAAACTGATGTTCTCCGAAAGCGCCTGCCTGCACGATAGCATTTCGAGTCTCAGTATTGCTAAGATTTACCAACTGAATTCCGACAACATCTGATCCCAATTTATCGACGAGGGCGGCGACATCTCGTGGCAAGCCGGGGCGGACGTTGTCCCGGTCATAATAGCGCACGGTCGCTCGGAGGAGTCCGCCGTTGTAGACCGATTGCGGTGCCCCCATCGTGACCTGTGTCAGCCCCTTCGTAAAAACGGGGTTTGGTGGGAAGTAGTTTGTTGTGATGATTTCCTCGACGGAACGGTCGTCAAGACGGGTCTTGTCGAAAGCCTCCAGCGCCCATCGGTACTCCGCGCTCAGTATCTTTTCGGGCCAATCCGGATTTACTCCGTCGTAGTATTGGAAGCGGGCAAATTCTGTTTCGCCGCCGTTCTTCTCGCCGCCCCTCTCTCCAATTTCATTCCAGTCACGCTCAACCTCACCATCTCGTATCCGCGTGATTAATTCATAATCTTCGGCGGACATTGAAGCGTGGTACAGGTGGGCAAGTTCCTGCATCCGCCACGGAATTGGACCGGTATAGACACCTCTCTTGGGCAGAATGTCATCGTTTGAGGGACCAACAGGCGGATCATAACACCAGCCGTCGGAACCGTATCGTGTCGGCATAATCAGCTGTCCATCTTCCCGCGTTATCGAATTTTCCAACAGCAGCTGAATCTGTGAGCGGAGAAGTTCAAGATAACCGTAATCACCGGTAAGCAGTAAGGCGCATTCTGCGGCAATGGTGAGCGAGTGAAACATGATATTGTAGCCTTGATAGTGATTCCAACCGTACTGTCCACCCCACCATAGGCCATTGCGATGTTCTCCAATTTTACCGGTAGGTCCCACATTGTCGGGCATAATTCCGTTATTGCGACGCATCCGATCGAGCCATGCTTCCGTATACTCCAATACCCACCGCTTGTATTTCTCATCGCCGGTATACAGGTAAGCATTGGTGACGAGGGCGGTAGCGCCTAAGCTATTCGGGGTGTCGGCATGCAAAACCATCTTCTCAAACAACTCGACAATCTCTTGCCTGCGTTTTGGGTCTTCATACCAATTCAGTTCGAGATCTTCGACGATTGGATACAGACTTGCACGCACACCGTAATAGTTGACCTCCCCACCGAGATATCGTCCGGCGAGCAGCATGGTGTTCACGAAGTCTGCATCTGCATGTAACCTAGGTCCCTGGCTAGAATGAAACGGAGATCGGAGAATCTTATACTCAGGGTCGTAATTAGGGGCTTCCGGATCTTCGCCGATGAACATTGCAGCAAATCTCCGCGCTCGGCGCACGTTCTCCGAGACAGTGGGACACGCAACACCGAAATCGTAGAACGCCATATTCCCTTCGCCGAGATGATGCCATTCTGTGGATTGCGCCAGATTCCAGAATTCGTTGTACATCGACGGTCTGAACACTTTCGTGAAATCGTTATGTCGAAGGCGATGATTGAAACTGTCATCACTGATCCGGGTCGACGCGTTCCACCCCTGTAGCGCAAGGTTAAGCAAGCTCTCATCGGCGCCCATAGCGTAAAACAGGGACCAGTTATAGAACTGCTCATACAGGTCGTCGAAATCCTCTGCGAAGTAAAGGGCACCTCCCGGTTCAGTGTACTTTTTGACCATCATAGGAGCTGCTTCCTCCATGAGGTCAATAAGATTACGCTCCATCAACGCCCACCCGGGCGGCGGAGAGATTTCGGTCGCCTTGATGGAAACCATTTCGGGCATGGAGACCCCATTTGCGGAAACACTCGTTGTCATCCTTTACTCCTTTTGGAAAACGTATTCTGAATTCGGAACGGATTGGCTAGAAGCCACAATGACAGGAACTTGCGCCTCGGTTCAGACTATATCATTGAATCATTTACCAAGCGACCCAGCCGCCATCGACTGCGAGGGTTTGTCCTGTTACCCAATTGGCAGCGTCCGAAGCGAGGTACAGCACCGCCCCGACTACTTCTTCAACCTCACCAACGCGTCCCATCGGAATACGACGCACGACATCGTCGTAGAACTCCTTGCGCTTTAGGAGCTCGTTGGCAAGCGGAGTTCGGGTAAACGCTGGTGCGACGGTATTCACTGTTACATTGTGCGGTGCCCACTCAACTGCGAGTCCCTTCGTCAACGACAAGACGCCGCCTTTGCTGCCTGAGTAAATTGTCCGCAATGGACCGCCGACCAACGCCATTGTCGAAGTGATGTTGATAATCTTTCCACTCTCCCGTTCAATCATCGGCTTCACAAGCGCCTGTGTAAGGAAAAACAGCCCCTTGAGGTTCAGATCATAAACCGTATCCCAATCGTCCTCGGTTACCTCAAGCGCAGGTTTCGGGCGGTTCGTGCCAGCGTTATTGACAAGGACATCAATCCGTCCCCAGACATCAATCGATTCTTGTGCACCGCGGGCAATCTCATCCATATTGCTCGCATCGAAAACAACCGGTTCAGCCTTGCCGCCCGCTGCCTGTATCTCTTCCGCAACCTCTTCGAGATCGGAGCGTGTCCGGCTATTCAGCAGCACATCGGCGCCCATCTGTGCTGCAGCGATTGCGATACCTCGACCGATGCCTTTACCCGCACCTGTAACCAACATCACTTTACCGTTAAGATCAAATCCTGGAAACTCCATACTAAACCTCCATCTTTGTATGATACGTAATATGCGAAATCAAGCGTTGAATCCACCTATGAACGAGTAAACCTATTTTTCTTGTTGAGCCAAAGCTAATTTCAGTGTATTTTCTAACAACATCGCGCGCGTCATCGGACCGACACCGCCGGGGACAGGGGTGATAAAATCGGCGACCTCTTTGACACCCTCATAATCAACATCACCGACAAAGCCATTCTCAGCAATAGTAATCCCCACATCAATCACAACCGCTCCCGGTTTCACCATATCTGCCGTAATCAATTCGGGCCTACCAACTGCCGCAATCAGAATGTCCGCCTGCTGGGTTTCCGATGAAAGTTCACGGGTCCTCGTGTGGCAGTAGGAAACGGTTGCATTGCGGTTGAGCAGCATCAATCCGACGGGCTTTCCAACCAGACTGCTACGCCCCACACAAACCGCACGACTACCTTCAATCTGGATACCTGTCGATTCGATGAGGCGGATAATTCCCGCTGGCGTGCATGGAACAGTCTGTTCACGATTGATGAGGAGATTACCCAAGTTCACAAGCGTTAAGCCATCGGCATCTTTTTCAGGCGTGATTTCGTTGATAATCGCATCTCCATCAATAGCGTCAGGGACCGGCATTTGAGCGATAATCCCGTGTATGTCCCCACGACTGGTCAGCGTGTGAATCCGCTCGATGACTGCTGCCTGCGGTGTGTCTGTCGGCATTCGATGCACCTCCGAATGAAAGCCAACATATTGACAGTCCTTCTCCTTGTTACTGACATAGACCGTCGAAGCGGGGTCCTTCCCAACTTGGACCACTGCTAGCCCAGGGGTAAATTTCAACTTCCTCACTTGGCGTCGAATATCGCGCCGAATAGATCTAGCAAGCTCTTTTCCATCAATAATTTTCGCCCCGATGTCATCGGGATCCAAAGCAACTGGCAATCGTGAGTCCTCCTCGTCAAGCGATGTGATGTATGCAAAAATGCGATTTCCGTTCAAAGTTGTTGCTGAATTTTATAGCGCACTATTATATCATATCTC
The DNA here is from genome assembly GCA_965204355.1 of Candidatus Poribacteria bacterium. Taxonomy (GTDB): domain Bacteria; phylum Poribacteria; class WGA-4E; order WGA-4E; family PCPOR2b; genus PCPOR2b. The sequence goes on along the minus strand of OZ241983.1, from coordinate 1,998,702 downwards.
GCATTGAGTATCTATTATTTCTTCAATGTAGAGGCGGATTAATGTGCCCATCTATAAGCCGTCTTCTGCAATGCAGCAAGGGCGTAAAACATGAAGAAAGAAAACCATCGCGTAAACAAAGGGATAACAAGCAAAGTTAGACTCGAAAAACATCAACGTAACGCCTTAATTCAGAGGCTTTAACCGCTTCGTCGCTATCACGTCTGCTCCGACTTTCGGTATCTGTTCATGGGGAAATTTCTCGTAACGTCGTATTTCTTACTCATTGGCTTTCTCATTTCCGTGCCTTATACCGCAAAATCCGAGCGTGACCCGCTCCAATTACCATCCCTTTCCCTTTTGCAGAAAACCGAATCTATTCGGTTCAAAGACCTTTCCGATCCTTTTATTCTGAAGCATTGGCCCCCCATCCGTGACAGCGAACGCATAACAGTTGGCGGTGTACAACTCGCCAAAAACTTGGACTACCTCATCGATTACCGTGCAGGGACACTCAGGGTCCTGAGGGATTATCCTTCCGAAGCCATCGTTCAAATTACCTACCAAGTTTTTCCTTTTGCAATTAAAAAAGGGTATAAACGAGACCTTTTTCGACAAGATCAGCTGTTGGAAGAACCGCGCGACAAGGCTAAACTTGAACCCCGTGCAGATCTAACTGAACAACGCCCACCCGAATCAGCACTGCCTCCGGTGCAGGTAACAGGAACTCAAACATTCGGTGTTTCGGTCGGTAGCAATAGATCGTTATCTCCAGAACGCGCCTTGCGAATCAGTGTTGACGGGAAAGTCTCGGAAAATGTCAACGTTACAGCACTCCTCTCGGACCAAGATCTGCCCATCCAACCTGAAGGCACGACCGAAAATATTCAAGATATCGATCAGAAACTCATCCGTATAACAAGCCCAAATGTCACAGGATTGTTGGGCGATTTCGAAGGATCACTCGGTAATACAGATATATTCTTTAATCGTGCGCTAGAGGGGGTGCAGGTCTCAGGAGATTTCAGGTGGGGGAAATTTCATCTCATACCGACTGCCATCCCCAAGGGTCAGTCTGCCAGTAAGACAATCAGGGGCGAAGAAGGGCGTAGCGAATACCGGATTGATGTCGACGGTGAGTTTGTCATTGTCAAAGCGGGAACGGAAATTGTCTGGTTGAATGGTCACCGGATGCGCCGCGGAGAAAACAACGATTACGTAATCCGTGACTACGGTGACCCAATTATCGAATTTACAAGTAAACACTTAATCACAAGCAATGATGTAATCCGTATCGACTTTGAATATATTCCCGAAGATTTGGCGTATCAGCGAAACCTACAAGGTGTCAGTGGTTCGCTAAATTTGCCCGGCGAGCGTGTTACAGTTGGGGTCGGCTACGCGGTTGAATCGGATCTAAATGACCCGGAAAATGCGTTCATCATCATAAACGAACAGGAATTCAAAGAACTTCAGAAAAACGAGTTGGATGCAGACGGGGACGGAAATCTACTTATCGCTCCGCAGCGGCGCACCGTATGGGATATCAATGGACGCCTCGACTTCACCGAGAGTCAAGGCTTCCTACAACACGCCCCGATATTGGAAGGGCAGGTAGCGTTCGGTGCATTGGATCGGAACACTTTCTCCAACCAAGACCGGAAAACACTCAGCCGCGCTTGGAAGCTCCTCGCCAATTCATCAACCGAGAAATTGATATTGAATCTGGAACTCCGATCTCTCGATGCAGATTTCGTACCTGTCGGTGCATCGAGTACCAACCGCACACGGTTTCGATACGAGGAACAGTACAGTGATGAACAGTTCGATGACCTGTATCTATTGGGGGGCGTGGGTGCATCCCAAAACCCCGATGAGAAGTCCGTAGATCTCGATTTACAGGTGAAGCCGGTCAATTGGCTCAAACTCGACTACGGCTTAGGACGCACGGAGGAACGTTTCAGTAAATCAGTAGCGCAGCAAAGTCTCAACAGTTTGGAGACGGTTGCCCCACCCCCCGATGTTACGCTTCGTAATAACCTCAACGGTGGATTTGACTTCAATCCGCGGGAAGGGTTGGTGAAACGTCCATACCTCCCTCGCCTCAGAGGTGACTATCGGCGGAGCACCTCGACAGTCAGGGGACAGGATCAATTCCGCAAAACTCGTAGGCAAGGACAACTCTCCCAGCGCATTCGCCTGTTTAATCTGAACGCTTCCATTGAACAGTTGGAGGCGAGCGATCTCGATTTTGGCGACAGTGTAGATCTCAACCGAAAACGGAATATTTCGACAGCGCGACTCGATCTGGTAGATTTTCGATGGGTTTCGGTTAATACGAAATACGCGATAGAGGAGGCTTTCGATAAAGAATCTTTACTTACAGTTGACGGAAAGGCGTTAGGCTTCTCGGATTGGCAGCCCGCGACGAACGCAAAAACTTGGACGGTGGGGCTTTTCTCGCAACCGCGTAAGTGGGCAAATGTCTCAACAAATATTTCTCGACGCGTGTTCCAAGCACAACGAGGACCAGCCTCCGACTCAAGGACACAGTTAGCAGATATTGAAATGCGCCTCACGCCATTTAATCGGGCGTTGGACGGTCAACTCATCTACGAACTCGACAAGAAACTGGCGACGGAACGACGCGAAATTTTCACAAACATCAATCCGTTCACAGGGCGGGAAATCAAGCCGGGCGAGGGGCATTATGTAAAGATCGATGACCTGCATTACCGGGAAGATTTTGAGGAGGGAGACTATATCAAATTCATCCAGAACGTCGAGGACAAGCCCGTTTCTGCAATCGATATGAAGTTGAGCTTGCGTTTTCAACCCCGCCGTTTAACATCGCGTCGGAGGAGTGAGGTAACCGCCGGGTCCAAGCAGACTGAAACGCGAAGTAACTTGGTGTGGTTGGCAAACGCTGTTCGCGGTCAGGCTGTTGTCAATATAACAGAAGAACAGGAGGATCCGGATCCATCAAGCCTCTATCTGTTGCGAAACTTGCGCAACGAACGCACAGTTTTTGGGAGAGTCAAGCAGCGGTATCGACTCGATTTTTCGCCTTCGTCGTTACTGAACTTAGATCTCGGTTTTGACACCAATCGTCTTCTCAACAAGCGCATTAATAACCGCGAGCGACGCCGATATAGCCGGGATTGGGAGATAGATTTAACGCTGAATCCGACGTCGAAAGTCTCATTCAAAGTAAAATGGGAACAACGACGGGAAGAGGAGCAGTTTACTGAACTCGATCTGGAAGGGAACTCGTCAGCAGCGATCTCCGATTTGACACAGTTTGAGCGCACAAACACAGTTGAATTCAACTACGAACTCAACCGTGTTCTACAGCTTGGGGTCGCCGGCATCCACGAATCTACCGCTGATCGTGAACATCTTGAGGATATGCCGGAAGCTCGGACACGAACACTTTCGTTGGAAAACCGACTGACCTATTCCTTTATCAGGAAAGGACGGTTTGACTTCACCTATCGACTCAACCACGGGGGCAGTGAAGGCGGCCTCCCTTTTACGCGGTACAACTTCTACGACGGGATAAGCCACGAAATCCGCACCACAGCGGATTATAAAATCCGGAAAGTGACAGATCTTTTGCTACGATTCAATTACCGCCTACTTTCAACGGAACAGAATAAACCGGAACACCGAATGGGAATGGAGGTCGTGGCAGAGTTGTAAGGAGGCTTAACTAAAGTCGAAATTCGACGGAGGATACAATTTTCTCATAAACGGACACATGTGTATCGTATTGATCGGTTGGTGCCCAGAACAAAATTCGATAGATAAAACGGCTATTTTCTAAGCGACTTAGAAAGAAGGATTGTTTGGCTTTGCTTTCAACCTCAAGGATCTGTTCATTGAAAAGTAGTGGGATTTCTGCGTCCAGTACGATTTCCCAGAAATAACCGTGGCGGCGATCTTTGGAAAAGATTGCTCCCTGATTGGTTACCTCATGTATCTTATCTGTCCAATCAAAGGGGGGCGTGAATGATTCTAGGATGTTTACGGCAGCATTTTTGGAAGAATCGAAATCAGTACCACTTTGCAGTTCAATAAAAATATAGATAAAAGGAATCTGATTGGTAAGTGCTTCCGGCAAGGTATTGACAAAATCCTGCTCTGAAACCGGTTGCATAAATAGAAGGGAAATCACCTCGTTGGACACCCGGTCAATCAAAAAATCCTCTCCACGCGTGTATGTCGTAGTAAACAACGACCAAGGCAGAGGGACCCAGCCGATGAGATCCTCTTCGTTCTCTCCCTCGACTGTTTTATTTACCTCCTTGACGGTCCAATCATCAATAGGTAAGTTGGAAACCTTGAACAACCGTCGATTTCGGTATGTATCCCCATCAAGCCCGAAGGTGGGTCCTGATTCTTTTTCCACAGTTGGAACTGATGCATCTTCTGCTTCGTCGTCACCACCGCACCCTATGATAAAGATCCCTATTATCATCACACCGATAGCAGCGAGAACTCTCAATTTTACATCCATTTTTTTGATCTCTTTTGCGCCTAAACTTTCGATTGAAAGAAAACAGGATCGGGCTTGACCCATTCCTCTTCACCATCTGTCCAGACTTCACGTTTCCAGATCGGCACAATTTGTTTGAGTCTATTCATCGCGTAATGGCATGCCTCAAACGCTTCCTTACGATGCGGAGAAGCGACAGCGACGGCAACGCTGACCTCACCGATTTCCAGTCGTCCGACGCGATGGATCATAGCAACGCGGTTTAGCCCCCACTTTTCGTGGATTTCCTGTGCAATTTCCGCCATCTTCTTTTCTGCCATCGGCGGATAGGCTTCGTATTCGAGATAAGAGACCTCTCTGCCCTCCGTGTTGTTACGAACAACGCCCAAGAAGTGCACGATTGCCCCTGCATCTTCCGTTTCGACCGCACGAATCACATCCCCTAATTCAATGTCGTCGTTCGTAATTTTAAACATCTTGACCTCCAGTCACCGGCGGAATCAGGGCGACTTCGTCGCCATCTGAAAGTTCGCTATCCGGTGTGGCATACTCCCAATTCACAGACATCTGCATTACATCGTAGTATTCTGCGATTTCGGGCCACTCCGCCTCGAGCCGGTCCAAGATAGCTCTCACCGTTGTTCCCTCTGGCAGGTCCATATCCTCTTCGTCTCTATCTAACTCCTCATGTAAAACTGCGAAATATTTAACTTTAACCTTCATCGTCTCTCCAATGAAAACTGTAAATGTAAAATAAGGTAAGAAAGGTTTACTCAGAACTGTCCAAATATTATACCCCAACACGGATTTGAATACAAAAGAAATCCACAGTCCCTCAAGTACGTCGTAGGGTGTAATGGTGTGACTTTTCGCGTCAGATATGATAAGATAAACCAGAATGAAACGTGAAGGTTCTCATCTATTAGGTTTCACGTTTCACGCATCAATAAATTGTCAGAATCAGGTGCTCCGTTCTGCCTGTCCCGATGTAATCGGGGCCTCGTCGAGGATTCTCGGCGTTTCTAAGTTCGGATGGGACTTGAAACGTCGGAACCGGTCTTATTGGGGATCTATCGGGATTAAAGGATTTTCAGGATAGTGTACCTGATGCGTTGGTTCATTTAGCCCCAGCGGGGCGACATGTATATAGAACCGCGATAGACCCTTTCTCCCAAGCCCCAGCGGGGCGACATGTGCCCTGTATCTGAATCGCCGATTAGGCAGATGACACAGACTACGCGGATTATTGTCAGAATCAGGATTCTCAGGATTGAAGGATTTTCAGGATAACGAATTGCAACGGATAGTATCAATCCTGTTAATCTTAAAATCTTGTAAATCCAGATTCAGATAGGAGGCAGCGATGATTGTGGGGATTTCATTGTGAGTTCACTAAAAAAAATAACATTCAAGGAGTTTGTCACCTTACAAAGGGGGTTTGATCTGCCGAAAAAGAATATAAAACCCGGAATGTATCCAGTCATCGGTTCAACTTCGATTATTGGTTATCATGATGAGTTCAAGGTTGATCCACCGGGAGTTGTAACGGGGCGCAGTGGGGCATTAGGAAGCGTGCAGTACATACCGGTCAAATATTGGCCTCATAATACCTCACTTTGGATTAGAGACTTCAAAGGTAATTTTCCAAGATATGTTTACTATTTCCTACAGACCCTTGGGTTGCAACAATTTAATTCTGGTGCTGCTGTTCCAACATTGAATCGAAACGATCTCGATACTCTTGAATTAAAAATTCATAATCTCCCAACCCAATACAAAATCGCCGCGATCCTCAGTGCCTACGACGACCTGATAGAGAACAACACCCGTCGCATCAAAATCCTTGAGGAGATGGCACAGGCAATCTACCGAGAATGGTTTGTCGAGTTCCGCTTTCCGGGACATGAGGGGGTGGAGATGGTAGAGTCGGAGTTAGGACCAATACCGCAGGGATGGGAGGTTCAGCAGCTTGGTGAAACATGTCACGTAATAATGGGATTGTCACCCAAATCTGAGTTTTATAATGAGACCGGCGACGGTTTACCCTTCCATCAGGGAGTTGCAGACTTTGGAAAACGATTCCCAACAGATCGGGTTTATTGCACAATTCAAAAGCGCGTTGCTGAAACAGATGATATATTATTTAACGCAAGTTGCTAGTTGAATATCCATGGAATTTCCCTTAGAGTATTTGTTGACCAAAACAAAACACTCAGACAGGAGAATCCCATGGACTTAGTAATTGTAGCATTTTATACGCTTTGTGACGATCTGTTAATTCAACACGGCTATCAAGACGATCCCCGAACCAAAATGTCTGCCTCTGAAGTAATGACAACGGCATTAGTGGCAGCACAACTGTTCGGTGGCAATCAGCAGATGGCACGACAGTTACTCAAAGAGCAGGGATATATCCCCACTATGCTCAGTAAAGCACGATTCAACCGAAGACTCCACCAAATTGCACCGATGTTTGAGACACTTTTTGATTCCCTTGCCACAGACTGTAAAGCACAAAACCCGAACCAACTGTATGTCATTGATTCCTACCCCGTTCCAGCGTGTGATGTGATTCGTATCTCTGGTGCCAAACGGTATCAAGGGGAAGTGTGGCGTGGGGTGATAATCAGTAAACGTAGATACTTCTATGGACTCAAACTACATCTGATGGTAACCGAGGCTGGCATACCGGTCGAGTTTTTCTTAACACCGGGCAGTTTTAGTGATGTTGGGGGATTGCGGTGTTATCCGTTTGATTTACCCGAAGGTGCGGTTGTTTATGCAGATAGAGCCTACTGTAATTATGGGATTGAAGATGCGTTGACTGAAGCAGGCATCATGCTCAAACCGTTGCGTAAGAAAAACAGTAAGCGTCAATATAAGTCGTGGGAGGTTTACCTACACCATCACCGTAGGAAGCGGGTGGAGGTAACAAATGGGCTAATCACCCAACGCCTACCCCGCTCTATTCATGCAGTCACTGCCGCTGGGTTTGAGATAAAAGTTGTGTTGTTTCTCATTGCTACTATGATTACACTTATCATTAAATAAAAACTAGCAACTTGCGTTAGTATTTAGTGTTCGGGCACCTGTCGGGCGAATAAATATCGCAGACAAGAAAATCGTAATAGGGCGTGGACTCTCTGCAATCCGAAGCAAAGATGAGAATCAGGTATTTTTGCTTCAACAATTGAAAGACAGATTCCAAGAGGAAGACACGATGGGAAGCGGATCCATCTTCAACGCAGTCAGAAAGGCAGATCTGTTAGGGATTCCACTGCTAACTCCTACAGCATCTATAATTGGCAAGTTTGAAGAAATCGCCAATCCAATCTTTTCGGAATTGACAAACCTGACACTGAAAAACACCAACCTCCGCCAAACCCGTGATCTCCTGCTCCCGAAACTTATCTCCGGTGAGATTGACGTATCCGAACTTGATATTGACACCGACTGATACCATTTCCGAAAAGGAGAATAAACTTATGCAACTCGACCCTCTGCAAAAATGGACAGACCGAATTGTTATTGACGAAAGAGTTCTGATTGGAAAGCCTGTTATAAAAGGCACCCGTTTAGCTGTTGAGTTCATTATTGATCTGCTAGCGCATGGCTGGAGCGAAACAGAGATTCTTGAAAATTACCCTGGTATTGTGGTTGAGGACATTCGCGCATGTCTCGCTTATGCTAGTGCGGCACTACATGCCGAAAAGGTTTACCCACTTCCGACGAGGTTAGCAGATGCGCCTATTGGCAAATGAGAATTTCCCCGGCTTGGCAATCACCGCCCTCCGTTTACGCGGGCATGACGTGCTATGGATAAGGGAAGATTCACCCGGCATCAGCGACCGCACAGTGCTATCTCGCGCTACAGCCGAAGGACGCATACTGATTACGTTCGATAAAGATTTTGGCGAGTTAGTCTTCCGATTGGGCCTCAACGCACCTTCGGGGATTATTCTGTTTCGCATTCCACCCAATTCACCATCCTTCGTTGCTCAAACCGCGATTACTGTGCTGGAAAGTCGGACAGATTGGGCGGGTCACTTCTCCGTCGTTGATGAAAATCGTGTGCGTATGAAACGCCTTATGCCGCCGGACTGAACTATACTGATTTTCGGTGAACTTGACGCATCCAAACTTGACATTGACAAAATAGAGCCGAGAGTGAGAAGGGGCTCAAACCTCGTATCTGTTGATAGAGCCGTTGCACACTAGCGAGCGATGGATTTTCGTTCACACAAGAGACGATGGTGTGCTAAAATGCTTGGGACTGAGATCGAATAAAGACGGACATAAAGTAAATCTTTGATTACGCACTTGCGGGAGGCGAATAGATGGAAAAACGGCAATTGGGAAAAGATGGTGATCATGTATCTGTTATCGGTTTCGGGGCGTGGCCCATTGGTGGAGCGATGGGCGCGGTGGATGAAGAGGCGGCAATTTCAACGGTACACGCGGTGCTTGATCACGGCATTACACTCATCGATACCGCACAATCATACCGCGTATCGGAGACAATCATCGGCAAAGCGTTGAAGGATGGCCGACGCAATCAGGTTTTTCTCGCCACAAAGGTCAGTCGGGACTATTCGCCAGATGCCATCCGGCGTGCGATGGAGAATAGCCTGCGCGCTTTACAGACAGACCATGTAGACCTCTATCAGATTCACGGCTGGAATCCACAATATCCGGTTGATGACAGTATGGAAATGATGGAAAAGTTGCGTCAAGAAGGCAAGACGCGCTACATCGGTGTCTCCAACTTCAACGTTGAGCAGATGGAACTCGCCGCCCAAACTGCATCTTTCCATTCACTTCAACCGCGTTACAGCCTGCTCGACCGTGAGATCGAGGCGGAAACAGTGCCCTACTGCGAGGCGAACGGCGTCGGCATTCTCCCGTACAGTCCATTGGCTAAAGGACTACTGACTGGCAAATACACGCCAGACCACCAATTTCCGGCGGACGATGAGCGTTCAGGGATGACCCGATTTCAGGGAGAAGAATTTCGGCGGAACTTGGCAACAGCAGAAAAGTTACAAAGTATCGCTCAGGAACGGAATCTTACACTCATTCAATTAGCAATTGGCTGGCAGTTGCGGCTGTCGGGAATCACCTGTGTCCTCGTCGGTGCAAAGACACCTGAACAGGTCGCCGAGCATGTCGGGGGACAAGGCTGGCAGCTGACGGATACAGAATTGCAGGCAATCGAAACGGTGTTGGCAGAGGGATAAAACATGGCTATCGAAGATATTAAAAGGATTGGGGTCATCGGTGCAGGCACGATGGGCGCGGGTGTCGCAGAAATCTTTGTGAAATTTGGCTACACTGTTATTCTGTACAATAGAAGTCAAGAAGGGATGCAGCGCGGCATAGAACGCATCCAACCTAAGGGCGCTATAAAACCTGTCCCTATTGAAACAGTGACAGATACCGAAAGTGCACAAATTTACACCACCCACGATCTGACCGCACTCGCAGAGGTTGATCTCATTTCGGAATCGATCGCCGAAAATTTAGAAGTAAAACAGGACATCTTCCGAAAACTGGATGAAATTTGCGACGCAAGGACGCTCTTTACAACCAATACTTCGGGCTTAAGCATTTCGCAGATTGCCACAGCAGTCTCCCACCCCGAACGATTTGCGGGGGTGCACTTCTTCAATCCGCCAGAAATTGTTCCAGCAGTGGAAGTTATCAAGGGTGAAGCGACCTCCGACGCGACCTGCGAAGTCCTAACCGATCTGTTGAAACAGATGCAGAAGCAGCCGATTCTGGTGCAGAAAGATGTTCCCGGATTTGTCGCCAGCCGTCTACAGTTTGCTGTAGTGCGCGAAGCGTTGCATCTTGTCGAGGAAGGGATCGCATCACCTGCTGACATTGATGCGGTAATGAAGCATGGATTGGGATTGCGGTGGGCGTTGCTTGGACCGTTAGAGATTGCGGATCTCGGAGGCCTTGACATTTTCAACACAGTTGGAAGCTACGTTGCCAAGTCCTTGAGCAATGCAACCGATTCCCCGAAAGTGCTTCAGGATTTAGTCGCAGCGGGAAAATTAGGTGCGAAGACCGGTTCCGGCTTTTACGACTATCCACCGGGCAAGGCGAGCACACTTACCACAGAACGGGATGAGAAGTTACTGGAGATACTCAAACTAAAATCGCAGCAATCTTCGTAAATTCCTAACCCCCACATAATTTGTTGGACGAGACAGCAACCATGACAATCGATAAATTCACCATTTCACGAAACGATGACATTTATGAATGCTTCCCCTATATCTGTCGTTCCCGAACCGGCAGAATCATCCTGACCTACCGCGAAAGCAATGGTCATGTCGCCAGTGAGTTTTGTCGCTTAATCGTCCGGACCAGCGATGATGCGGGACACACGTGGTCCGAAGCGCAAGTGATTCGCGATGAAGATAAATCGACAGGTGTCTTGACGACATGGAACTGCCCCAAAATCCAGCAACTCAAAGACGGACGGATTCTACTGCTCTGTGATACCTATCTTTTCCCACCGGGCGAGTGGGGCGAAGGGGAGGCGAACTGCCATATCGTGCTCTGGTTCAGCGATGATGATGGAGAGAGTTGGTCAGATCCGATCCCAACCCCGGTCAAAGGCATCTGCCCGGACATAGTTACGGAGATGGACGATGGACGGTGGATGCTGCCGAGCAACGTCACTAATCCGAAAACTGAACGGAGTATCCAAAATATCACAACAAGTCACGACGAGGGACAGACATGGGAAGCACCGCTGACCATCTTCGACAACCCTGACCGCGAACTCGGCGAAGCCACCATCGTGCCTTGTCCCGACGGGGAATTGGTTGTCTATCTGCGGGAGGACTCGGGCAGCCCATTACAAAAGATGATTTCAACAGATGGCGGTTACCGGTGGGAAGGTCCCTACGACACCTTAAATCCAGCCGCTCACGGGATGCCGGTCGCAGGTCTCACGCAAGACGGGTTTATGTTAATCGTCGGGCGTTTTGGCTTACAGTCTTGTTGGCGTGTTGATATGTCTGAGGAGACTTGGGGGGAACGGTTAGCGCGACGCACTATTGTCATCCCAAGAGTCCCCGCTAACGAATCGTTCATCGCCCGTAGACAGCCGGGTCCCAGTGAATTGGTAACAGATGATGAGGTGATTGTCGCTGCAGGCGGTTCATCGGTACATACCTTTGCATTTCTGGAACCGCTGGAGAGTGCACTCGATGTAGATAAAGGTACCCAAAAGGGGTTGCTGCTCCCGCTAGACCTCGACGCCAATAACCTCGGCGCCGATAGCGGTTATGCCTCTTGGGTCGAATACGAGCGGGGGAAAATTTTAGCAGTCAATTACATCAATGACGATGCGCCGATGGCACAGATTCGTGGTTATCGGTTCGGATTAGAAGATTTCTGAGATCTACACAAACAGGCCCGGTAGGGGCGGTTTCCAACCGCACCCCATAGGCGCGTGGGTTGAAACGGCGCAGTTAGAAACAGCGCCTACCAAATGGGAGCCCGGTAGGGGCGGTTTCCAACCCTGGTCTCGATTCATCGGACCGCACCGGACATCGCTCGAAAATTACCGAATTAATAAATTAATCTTCATTTATGGTGAACTTTAGAATTACTTGGACACTCTGTACCGGCGAGGGGAAAATCCGGGCTATCACACCAGTAGGTGCGGTTTCTAACCGCACCGCATCCCGACGAGTCGGGACAGGACAGGGGGAGCGAAAGTGTCTACATATTTTGATAATTCACTATAGTTTGCGTACTCGGATCACAATCTAACAGATCGTGGTACAAAAGACTATTTTTATGAAATCATTTTTTGTAAAGGAGGCAAAGCATGGCAACAAGACTTGGTAGTGAAGATTATATCTATGAGGAACTGTCGGATTGGGCACAGTTGCCCGATGGTTGGAGTTTTAAGGAGGTTGCCGATGTCGTGGTGGATTCACAAGACCGCGTCTATGTGTTCAATCGGGGCGAGCATCCCATGATGATTTTTGAGCCTGATGGCAGCTTTGTTGCCTCATGGGGAGAGGATCTGTTCGTCCGCGCTCACGGGGTTACCGTCAGTCCCGATGGAATGCTCTATTGCGTGGACGACGGTGACCATTCAATCCGGAAATGCACCCCCGATGGTGAGGTCTTGATGACTATCGGCACACCCAACGAACCCGCGCCGATCCATAGTGGGGAACCCTTTAACCGTCCAACCAAGGTAGCCTTTGACCCGAAAACTGATGAACTCTATATATCGGACGGATACGGTAATGCCAGAGTGCACAAGTTCTCTCCCGATGGGAAACATCTTTTCTCTTGGGGAGAGTATGGAACAGACCCGGGGCAGTTCAATTTGGTACACAGCGTCTGCACCGACAGCGATGGCAAGGTGTATATCGCTGACCGGGAGAGCCACCGTGTACAGATTTTCGATGCGGATGGTCGTTATTTAGACCAATGGAACAATCTGCACCGCCCCTGTGGACTGCACATCGAAGATGACTTGGTCTACATCGGTCAAGTTCCGACCCAACTTGAGGTGAATGCCGACTATCCCAACCTTGGGGGATGCGTCACTATTCACGACCTGAATGGTCATCGTCTGGCTCGATTGGGCGATGTGTGGCGTGGAGAGGGACCCGGACAATTTATCTCGCCTCACGGGATAGCAATTGATTCGCACGGGGATATATACGTGGGCGAGGTTTCTTGGGCAGCCTACGGTCGAACACTTTCTCCGCCCAGAGAGGTTCGCAGCTTCCGTAAATTGGTCAAGGTTGATTAGAATCACCACCATCTAGATTCGGAGGAACAGTATGAATTTAACACCTGAACAGATTACAGAATTTCAGACCTGCGGTGTCCTCATTGCCAAGAATGCCCTCACCGACGAAGATTTGCAGCCGGTAATTGATGAGATATCCGAGTTCATCGATCGCCGGGCACACGAGCTCAAGGCAGAGGGAACAATCGAAGACCTGTGTGAAGATGAACCGTTTGAGACCCGGTACGGACGACTTTTCGCACAATGTAGAGAAATTGGCAACGGTCTTGATATCATGAACTATCGTGGCAAGGCGGTCTTTGACTTTCTGCACAATAAAAACCTGCTTGATGTCATCGAATCGCTCGTTGGACCGGACATCGTCTGCAATCCGATCCAACACCTACGACCCGCTCCCCCAATCCGGTACTATGAGGACAGCAGTCCCGCTTCGCATATCGGACCTCTACACCAAGATGCTGGTGTCATCATGCCGGAGGCAGAAGGCTCAGATATCATCACCTGTTGGCTGCCGTTGGGTGATGCAACTGCTGAGATGGGGTGTCTGGAGGTCTTGCCCGGCGTGGTCAACAGTGGATATTTGCGGCATCAACCCGAAGGTGGAACGAGCATCTATCCCGAAGACATACCAGAGATTGAACCTGTGCCGATGGTATGCTACAGGGGTGATTTGGTATTGATGAGCCGCTTCACGCCACATCGTGGGATGCCTAACCACTCGGACAAATGCCGCTGGTCGATGGATCTACGCTACCACCCGATCGGTCATCACACGGGTCGCACGGGACATCCTGACTTTGTCGTGCGCAGCCAAAGTGATCCAGACAGTGTGATGCGCGATCATGAAGCGTGGTGTCGTCTCTGGATTGATGCTTTTGAGAATCCGAAAGGCGTGGTCATGCACAGAGCAGATTGAGATTGTATAGGACTTCTGACCGGCGAGAGAGATTCAAAAATCTGAACTACCTATAAGGAAAATCAGAATGCAAGAAACTAAGGTTGGTATCATCGGTGCAGGTGGAATTGCCGGAGGCAAGCATCTGCCGGGCCATCGAAATGTCGAAGGCGTTTCAATAATTGCTGTCTGCGATATTGACCAACAACGTGCAGAGAATTTCGCGAAACAACACGACATCAAACATGTTTTTACTGACTACAACGAAATGGTCGCGATGCCTGAGTTGGATGCAGTCAGCGTTTGTACGCCCAATAATTTCCACGCGCCCCCATCAATTGCAGCACTTGAGGCGGGAAAGCATGTAATCTGCGAAAAGCCGATCGCTGGAAACGCAATAGACGGACAGGCGATGGTCGATGCCCAGAAAGCGTCGGGAAAAGTGCTTCAGATTGGGTTACAATCACGATTTGGGGCGGAAGCACGGACCTTGCACAAGTTATACGACAATGGGTTCTTCGGCGATATTTACTACGCGCGCGCCATGGCGATGCGACGCCGAGGCGTGCCTGCGTCACCATCGTTTATCACGAAATCCATAGCAGGCGGCGGTCCCCTGATCGACATTGGGGTACACATCCTTGATGTGCTGTTGTGGATGATCGGGGCTCCGAAACCGATCGAGGCATTTGGATCGATCGCACAGAAATTTGGACACCAACCCGATGTGATTAACCCGTGGGGGACATGGATCCCCGCCCAATTCGATGTGGAAGACTTTGCGATGGGCGTAATCCGCTTTGAGGGCGGCTTAACTGTGACGCTGGAAACCGCGTGGGCATCACATATTGAAAACACTGGACAGACCTTCTTCATGGGAGACAGAGCCGGTGCAACATACAGTCCCACACGTATCTATACGGATAAAGACGGTGAAATGATCAACTACGAACCGGAACTCCTAACCGGCTTGCTGGGAGAATTTGAATCGTTCCACAAAGCGATTCGTGAAGGGCTGCCATCACCCGTGCCCGCGGAAGAGGTGCTTATTATTGCAAAAATCTTCGATGCCCTCTACGAATCCGCTCGAATCGGTCGGTCTGTACCTATCCACTGAAACCGCTGAAACCGATATAGGCTTTCTTTGTCAGCGTTTATTGAAGGAAAAGTCGTTGAGAAATCGAATCCTTGTTACCCATACCGGCGGCTGATTCATCCGCTTGTTGCGTCCTTGATGGCGACCCACCCCTATATTGATCAACTAACCATTTCTTACAGCGCACGGTATCTCTCCCAAGAAATATCTCATCGGGATGAATATAGGACTACACAACGTGCACAGCAAGGTAGCCTGATAAATGAGCGATAAACCCACGAAACAGATTGCCGTCATCGGTAGTATCGTCATAGATTTGGCGGTTCAAACGCCACGCATCCCCGCTGTGGGAGAAACGCTGTTGGGAGGCAATTTTAAGATCGGCCCCGGAGGTAAGGGTGCTAACGCCGCAGTCGCTGTACAAAGGGCAGGAGGAGCAGCGGTGCTGCTCGGCTGTATAGGCGATGATGATTTTGGACGTATGGAGATGGCTGCCTTGCAAGCGGAAGGCGTTGATGTGGATGCCGTCACAGTCCATCCAGAAGCCTCGACAGGTGTAGGCATCGCAATGATCGATGCTGACGGTGAAAATACCATCTTGGGCGTTTTGGGAGCCAATGATCATCTAAGTTCCGACGATGTGGAGCGTGCGTTGGCACTGCATCGAGATACGTTAGATGGTATCTTGGTCAACTTTGAAGTTCCTGAACCCGCTGTGGCCGCTGCCGTGCGACTGGGTGTGGATTATGGCGTTCCAGTAATTGTGGACGTCGGGCCCGCCCGTTCCTACAAACCCGAAACTTGGCGAGACTGCACGATTCTAACACCCAATGAACAGGAAACCGAAACCTTGGTGGGCTATCCCGTTTCAGATGACACAATAGCGGAACGGGCTGCGCGTGAATTGTTCGGGATGGGACCGAGTGCGGTGGTACTGCATCGAGGGGCACATGGTGCCCTTCTCGTAACGGCAGACGATACGATTCATATCCCAAGTTTCTCAGTAGATGTGGTGGACACAACCGGCGCTGGAGACGCCTTTTCCGGCACCCTGTCCGTCGCCGTGGCGGAAGGGCTGCCGCTTGCGGATGCTATCCGTCGTGCCAACGCTGCTGGGGCATTGGCTGTTACCCGTTTGGGAACGCTGCCCATCATGCCCACCCGTCAAGAAGTGGACGCGTTTTTAGGACATTAAAGTAAATACACAGTCATCTAATAAACGCAACGAGGAGAGAGCAGGATGAAGCAATCTTATCAATACGCTGGCTTGCAGAATGCAACACATGAGGGACTCAGCGTTGATCAATGCGCCGCACGGATCCAACGATTCGCCTATGTCGCAGAACGACTGATGTTTCTGCAAGCCGCCCACATCATCAGCACACCGGAACGGGATGTCAAGGTATTGTTAGCAAGACTTCAATATGAAGCCTCGCAGCATGCGTCTCAGTTCAAAGCCCGATTACCCGAACTCCGTGTCTCTAAGAAAAAAGCGTATCAAGCGCCCGATGAGCCCTTACAGGTCGCTTTCGATGAGGCGATGTATACGGTAAATACCGTCGAACTGTTAGCGGGATTGACAAAGGTGTTCAAACCTGCGCTTCTCGAGGCATACCAAAGATACATCGGTGAAACCAACGGTTTGGCGGATTATCCCACCATACGCATCCTGAAAACTGTCATAGCTGAAGTAGAGGAGGGACTGTGTCTGCTGGAAGCCGCTTACGATGACGTTGTTGATACGCCGGAAAAAGAAGCGGAAGCGGCGGATTGGAGTGTGACACTTCACAACCTGCTTGCGGCTGCAGGGGGCATTGATGGTATAGGCGAAGTGAACCTTGACGCACTCCAACCCGTTCGAGCGACCAACCCATATCTGATCCCGAAGCAGCTCACCCGCGATGATACTTTCCCCCGCGTGTGGGATATTATCCATGTCGAAAACGAGCGGGTGGAAGAGCGATTGATGCAGATGATTGCGACCCGTCTCGGAGAAACTACGATTGCTGAAGCGTTGGGATTTGTGCTGTACGAAATGAAGGATCAACCGTGGGAATTTTATGCCGATATTTCCCGCCACCTCTGGGATGAGATGCGGCATTCCGTCTTTGGCGAGGCAGCGGCAGAGGATATTTTTGATGAACGTTCCGCGATGCCGATACGGGATTGGGAGTCCGCCTATCTCTTTAAGATGGATCCTTTGGAGTTATACGCCATGCTCTTCGGCGTGGAAGCCGGTCTGATGAAGTATCCACCCGGCAAGCGCGAGGAGTTTGAGTTCTGCCGTGATGCCGCACGCCACCCCCTGATGACAACCCTTCAGGATTTCGACTGGGCAGACGAGGTGTTGCATGTCCACATTGCGCGCCGCCGGTTGAAGGAGTGGTTTGACGGCAGTCCAGAGGAGCTGCAGGCACTCGGTCAAAAAGGGCTCGACTTTCGGGCGAGGGCGCGAGTGATGCATCCCCAGTCTCCCCTGCCCGACGCAAGCGGAAAAATCAGAGCCCCGAAATAATTTTCTGAAATAAACTCCACTGGTTCATATAAAAAAGTGTAAAGCGCGAGGAGAAACCGAGTTTTCAAGAAAAAACTCGGTTTCTGTTACACCATTTTTCAACATGAGTGAACCCACTTTAGACATACAAATAAGGAGATCTTATGAAAGTTGCTGATGCTGTTGCCCATATTTTGAAGGCAGAGGGTGTGGAATATCTGTTTGCCTATCCGGTCAATCCGATCATTGATGCTGCGGCTGCTGTGGGGATCCGTCCAATCATCGTCCGTCAAGAACGGATTGGCCTACACATGGCGGATGCGTTTAGTCGCGTGTCTTCCGGTGAACGGATCGGGGTGTTTTGTATGCAGAGCGGTCCCGGTTCGGAAAACGCTTTCGGCGGTGTCGCCCAAGCTTATGGCGACTCGGTACCAATCGTGGTGTTGCCGATGGGCTATTCGCGTTCCTTGACCAATGTTCCCCCTAACTTCAATTCCTTCCTCAACTTCCAGAACGTTACCAAGTCCTGCGAACAGGTCATTCTGCCTGAAGCAACGCCGGAGGCGCTGAGACGCGCCTTTACTCAGGTGAAAAACGGCAGGCCCCGTCCAGCATTGGTAGAATTTCCAGCGGATGTGTTTCAGGAGGAGATCTCTGAACCCCTGAATTACCGACCCGCCCCGGTCACGCGTCCCGGGCCAGACCCCAACGCGATCCCAGAGATTGCCAGTGCCTTGCTGGAAGCAGAAAGACCTGTGCTCTACGCCGGTCAGGGTGTCCATTACGCTAAAGGGTGGGACGCCTTAAGAGAACTTGCGGAACTTCTGGAGGCACCCGTGACCACCAGCCTTGGCGGTAAAAGCGCCTTTCCTGAAAACCATCCCTTGTCTCTCGGCTCCGGCGGTCGATCCCTACCGAAACCTGTGCATCACTTCCTGCAAAACGCCGATGTTATCTTTGGGGTTGGGTGCAGCTTCAGCATCACCAACTACGCACCGACCATGCCGAAGGGCAAAACAATTATTCAAGCCACGCTGGATGCAGCGGATCTCAACAAGGACGTAGCGGTAGAACACGCTTTGGTTGGAGACGCTCGCCTTACTCTGGAGGCATTGGTTGATGAAATCCGTGGGCGTATAGGCGATACCCCGCGAGGTCGCCTTGACAGCGCGACACAGGAAATCCAAACAGTCAAGGGGGAATGGTTGGCACAGTGGAGTCCCAAACTGAACTCGGACGAGGTTCCGCTCTCCCCTTACCGGGTGATTCGGGATCTGATGGACACAGTGGATGTGGCAAACACCATCATCACCCACGATGCCGGGAGTCCACGCGATCAGCTTTCACCCTTCTGGGCATCGGTCACGCCGCTGTCCTATATCGGTTGGGGTAAAACTACACAACTGGGGTATGGACTTGGTCTGATGATGGGAGCAAAACTGGCAGAGCCAGACAAGCTGTGTATCAACATTTGGGGAGATGCTGCTATCGGGTTCACAGGCATGGATTTCGAGACCGCTGTCAGAGCGGGTATCCCTATCCTGTCAGTGCTGTTCAATAACTTCTCTATGGCGATCGAATTGCCGATTATGCAGCTCTCCACTGAGAAATATCGCAGCACGGACATATCTGGGAACTACGCTGACATGGCAAAGGCATTTGGCGGCTACGGTGAGCGGGTGGAAACTCCGGACGAGATCATCCCTGCGATCAAACGTGGGATCCAGAAAACAGAGGAAGGCGTTCCAACCTTGTTGGAATTCATCACGGCAAAGGAAATCGACTTTTCCATGTTCTGAGTAAAAATGTCCATAATCGTAGGGGCCAGGTCCCCTCGCCCATTGACCAATGCAGTTGACTGTAGGTCGAGATTCATATTTCGACAGGGTTGGGAAACCCAACCCCTACGAAGGACCATGTGCCTGTACACACTTCGCGATTATCCGCTTGTGATGAAGTATCAACAGAATCTAACGACTTCTATAGGAGGAAACTATGCAAATTTCTGAAGAGTTACGACAATCGGTTATCCGCTCATTGCCCGAAGTGAACGAGATTGGCGACGAAACGCTGCGAAATCAGGTTATTGATGCGTGGGCTTACGCCCTTGGAAAGAGTTCATTCACGTCCATTGACGAAATTCGTGCGTCGGGCAATCCGGACACACCGCCGCTCAAGCGAGGAACGCAAACCCATCATATCCGTGGGGTCACGCTGCTCGCTATGCGAATCGGTGATGAACTGACGGAGATGTTTCCTGAACTGGAGGTTGATCGTGATCTGCTGATTGCCTGCGCGTTATGTCATGATGTGGGCAAGCCGTGGGAATTCGATCCGGAAAACCAAGCACGATGGCGAGAATTGCCGGGTGCTGCCGGGTTCCCATCGATCCGCCATCCGGGTTACGGTGTATACGTCTGCCTGACTGTCGGGTTACCAGAGGCGGTCGCACACACAGCGGGTGCACATTCGGGCGAAGGTGAGTTAGTCGTCCGCAGCTTAGAGAACACAATCGTCCACCATGCGGACTACACCTTTTGGCGCGTCTTAGACGCTGGCGGTCTCTTAGAACACGCCTAGGGCGTGTGGCCATCTACGTGAAACTGTCTGTAATCGTAGGACGAGGTTCCCTTGCCTATCCCCGAACGCAGGGTGGGAGAACCAAACCATGCGGGTTGAGTCAATTGTAGATTGTCCCGATTTATCGGGATGCTCGGAACGGCATAGGTCAAGATTCATATCTCGATACCCCAATGTTGCTTTGAATCCCGATCTTATCGGGACTCCGTCGTGTCGTTCACCTGAACCAATTAATCAATAAGATCTAATTCTAGGCAACACAGATTTCCGTATCCTTATCAAGGGAACAACTTGGGTTATCTTTACCAAACACCCCAAGGAGGAAATCAATGAACAAACAAATTCTGTGTTTCACCTTTTTCCTGTTGATGTGTCTCACTCTTCCATTGGCTGCAACGGCACAAGTCGTATCCATTCCCGACCCCAACCTCCGTACTGCGATTGAAAACGCACTTGGAACGCCAGCTGGTGCCCCTATCACCACAGATGATATGGCAACTTTGACCCAGCTTGATGCTAGACACGCCAACATCAGCGATTTGACTGGACTTGAAGATGCAACCAACCTGGCATCGCTGACTCTTTGGGGCAACAACGTCTCGGACATCTCAGCGATAGCGGGCTTAACCAAACTGACACGGCTGATTCTTTTTGGCAACTCCATCTCGGACATCTCAGTGTTAGCGGGCTTAACTAACCTGACAGGACTGGGACTTGGGCGCAACTCTATCTCGGACATCTCAGCGATAGCGGGCTTAACCAAACTGACAGGACTGGGGCTTGGGAGCAACTCTATCTCGGACATCTCAGCGTTGTCGAAGTTAACTAACCTGAAATCGCTGAATCTTTGGGAGAACTCCATCTCGAATATCTCAGCGTTGTCGAGGTTAGCCAACCTGAAATCGCTAGATCTCAGGAGCAATTTGCTCTCGGATATCTCTGCACTGGCAAAATTAACCAACCTGACAACCCTGTATCTTCAGTATAACAACATCTCGGACATCTCAGCAGTAGCGGGCTTAACCAAACTGACAACGCTGTATCTTGGGAACAACAACATCTCGGACATCTCAGCAGTAGCGGGCTTAACCAAACTGACAAGACTGGGGCTTGGGAATAACAACATCTCGGACATCTCGCCCCTAGTCGCAAACACAGGATTGGGCGAGGGAGACACGGTTGATGTGCCGGGAAATCCCCTGAGTTACCTGTTCCTACCCCTTCATACACACATCCCAATCCTCCAGAGCAGAGGAGTTACAGTCAAGTTTGAGGATAGGACGCATTTGAACGTTGGCGAACCGTACACGGTGCGGCTGATTTACTTCCTCTCAAGCGACCGGCAACCCAAGCCAGACATAGACACACAAATGGATACGTTGATAAAGGAGGTCCAGCAGCTTTACGCCAATGAGATGGAACGCTACGGGTTCGGTAGAAAAACCTTTGCGTTTGAAACCGATATGGCCGGTAATGCCGTCGTGCATCATGTGGACGGGCAGTTCACTGCTGAATATTATGAGCAGGGAACCTTTGGTAAAGTCCATGGAGAAATCATAGAACAGTTTGATACGCCAAAGAATATCTATCTCGTTGTGGTAGACAGTGGTTATCCCATTGATGGTGTCGCCGGTAAAGCCACGGTACTAAGTAGGGGGGCAGGCGGAGTAGTAGTCATCCATAACATATTCGACCTTGCTCGTTACGTCTATCTTACTTCCCACGAACTGAGGCACACCTTTGGATTAACTCACGATTTTAGCCTAGATCCAAGGGGATTCACCCCCAGAATTTCTAGATGCACTGCTGAATGGTTGGATGTCCATCGCTACTTCAACGCCAGTCGTCAAGATCAAAATATCTCACAGGGCACAATTAAAATGCTCCCACCAAGTCTTGCCTCTCCATCGAATCCTAGCCGCTTCCGTTTTGAAGTAGCTGATGCGGATGGACTCCATCAAGCACAGCTGCTTACAAATGAGGTAATATTGTCCGGAGGACGTGCCGGAGGCTTCCTTGCTTGTAAGCGATTAACCGGTACAAGCAGCACCGTTGAATTTGTTACAACTGCATTAACGCCGAAAAATAATATTGTATCCCTTCAAATTGTTGATATGTATGGAAACATCACAGGGAGTCAGTCCTATCCGATCGATGTTGCTTCCCTGCTGCCGCGTCCTGAAGTTGTATCCATACCGGATGCCAATTTAGCGGCGGCAGTGCGGGAAACTCTCGGCCTGTCTCCGGGTGCTGCTCTCACAACCCATACGATGCTAGATTTAACAGGTCTTAACGTCCCCAATCGCCAGATAACAGATCTCACCGGACTTGAACATGCACACAATCTCAAATGGCTGAACCTTGGTAGTGAGTGGGTCAGTGGAAGTCGTGTCAATAGCAATGCGGTATCAAATTTTTCGCCGCTTTTGGGGTTGACACAACTGACAAGACTGTATCTTTGGTTTAGCAACATCTCGGATATATCTATGCTAGCGGGATTAACCAATCTAACAGAGTTGAACCTTTCGGACAACAATATCTCGGACCTCTCAGCGTTGTCGAACTTAACCAACCTGACAGTGCTAGATCTTGAGGGCAACAATATCTCGGACCTCTCAGTATTATCGGGATTAACCAACCTGACAGAGTTGAACCTTTCGGACAACAATATCTCGGACCTCTCAGTATTATCGGGATTAACCAACCTGATAGAACTGTATCTTTGGACCAACAACATTTTGGACATTTCGCCACTGGCGGGATTAACTAACCTGACAGTGCTGGATCTTTACAACAACTCCATCTCGGATGCGTCTGCGCTAGCGGGGTTGACACAACTGACATTCCTAGATCTTGCGATCAACGCTATCTCGGATGTATCTGCGCTGGCAGGATTGACACAACTAACACGACTGAAGCTTAACAACAACGCTATCTCGGATGTGTCCCCGCTGGTGGGTTTAAACCTGACAGAGACATGGTGGGATAGCACAGGGCTGTATCTTCAGGGCAATCCGCTGAGTTATGCGGCTATCAACACACACATCCCCGCCATTCAGGCAAAAGGGGTTGAGGTAAAGTTTGACAACCGCACACCGACAACGCTCGTAAAAATCTTAGGGGCGGAACAGCAAGCCGCAGTCAATACAGCGTTGCCGCTCCCGTTTGTTGTGGAAGTGCGAGATGAGCGCAATCGCGTGTTTTCAGGGGTGCCTATCACCTTTGCTGTCACCGCAGGCGGCGGAACACTCAGTGTAACGAACACAACCACCGATGAAAATGGCAGGGCACAAAGTACGCTGACCCTAGGACCGAACCCGGAAACCAACACCGTCGAGGTGTCCACCGCTGGAATTAAATCACCGGTGACCTTTAACGCTGCACCTGCGGCATATCTCTTGTCGGTGCCAGCAGGCATCAGCTTGATCCATGTCCCCCTGAAGGTAACAGCCATTGACGGCGTGGAAAAGACCATCACATCTATCTCAGACCTCTACGACGCACTCGGTGGGTCAGATACTGTCAACTTCCTCATTACTTATGACTCACAAACTCAGCAGTGGTTCGGTTATTTCAGTCCTTCAAACACAGGCACAGCCGACGACAGGGGGCTGACTAATGACACCGGGATTATTGCCGGCATGATAACCCCAGTGACCCTCCGTCTGATAGGCAACCCACTGGGGACAAACGGAAGTAGTACCATCACCCTAAACCCGGGATTCAACCTTGTAGGATTGCCGTTGAAGGATCCCAGAATCACCCGTGTAAGCGACCTATTTGCCCTCGACGGGATTGGCGGCAACGTCCATAGGATTACTCTCACGGATAGCGGGAAGTTGAAGTTGGTTGAACGTGCGGGCGATCCCAGCGATATTCCCATAATCGGGGGACAATCCTTTTTCCTAAGAGCGCTGCGGAAAGCCATTGTTGTTATCTCTGGCGATGGGTGGTATAACGCTTCGGGAACAACTGCTGCTCCACTTGTAGGGAATGCAGATCTGCATTCCTCACTTACAGGTATTCAAGTTACGGATACCACTCCCGTTTTGGGGGTGAGAGGTTCAATCGTTGATGAACAAATGAGCACCAATAGAGCAGGTTTTCGTGTGATTGTCAAGAATCTCTCAACGAGCAAATCGGTTGCCGCTGTAACTAAAGATGTGCACCCTTCTCGCACAAATAGGGGGGAATCGAGGTTAGGTGACTATCAAGTAACCATAGTGGATGTGGAAACGGGGCGGGCGGCTACGATTGGGGATATCCTTGAAATCTCTGCTCAGTCTCCTAATCCGTTAATCGGTGTGAAACCGTTGCGGTATACGGTAACAGCCGAAGATGTGAAGCAGGGCCTGATTCGGTTGACGGAGTTAATCGCTTACGAGATACCAACAGAGACAGCGCTGCTTGCAAACTACCCAAATCCATTCAATCCAGAGACATGGATCCCGTATCGGTTGGCGGAGGATGCTTTTGTGACTTTGACCATCTATGACGGAAGCGGCCATGTTGTCCACACGCTTGAGGTTGGGCATCAGATTGCATCTGCCTACGAGAGTCGGTCAAAGGCAATCCATTGGAATGGGACAAACGGGTTGGGTGAGCAGGTGGCAAGCGGTGTGTACTTCTACCACCTGTCCGCGGGGGATTTTTCCGCCACTCGGCGGATGCTCATCCTCAAGTAGGAACTGCGTAGGTTTTGCAGGAAATAATGATCGTTATTTCCCGTCGGTTATTGATCCTATCTCCTCCAATGCACTAATCGCGTACTCGCGGATGATGGCGTACTCGTCGTCATACATCACAGCTGATAGCGTACGGCTGGCAACATCAATTTCTGCATCAACCCCTTTGCACGTCCTTGCCAGCGCGTTCACTGCATTGCAGCGCACGAGAGGATGGTCATCCTTCAAAGCCGATATCAAACCCTCCGTCCCTTCGCCGATAATCCCTAACGCATTTACTGAATTGCGGCGGACCCACTCGGATGGATCATCCAGCGCCTGAATCAAGGCGGGAACGGCTCCGGCTGCGGGTTTGCCTATATCGCCCAAGATATCGGCTGCGGTTGCACGCACCCACGACGCAGCATCGTCATTCAGCACAGAAGTTAGTGCAGGAACAGCGGATTCCCCAATCGCGCTCAAGGCGTATGCCGCATGGGTTAAGATTGGTTCCTCCGTAATCTCAGCGGGTTCAGCAGTCCCCCGTAGTGTTTCTATCAATGGATCTATCGCAGGCTCACCAACCGCTCCGAGGGCATAAACGGCATTCAGTCGAGCGGGTGCGGAGGCATCACGCAACGTTTCAATCAACTGAGAAACACGGTTCCCATTTCCGCCGCCATTTTTTGCGAGCGCCACATTGTCTCCGTTTAACCAATTCCATACATGCGTCCATACCGCTTCTTGACCGGGTGTCGGTGCGTCATCAGTGAGCGGCGCATTATCTGCTGAACCAACTCCATTGGTGTTCCAAGAGGGATGTCCCGGTTCATCTGTGCGGGTGAGGAGAAACTTGATCATGTAACGATTTTTGTTGCTGTGATTCGTTCCCCAACTGCTGTGCCACTGATGATAATGGCCAATCGTTATTGTCCCCGCTTTCCCACAAAGCAGCGCGCCAATCTCCGGATCACTGTAGGCATTGTTGTAATGTCTCATACTCTCCAGATCGTAGTATTGCACCCCCGGAATAACCGCTGTGGGTCCCATATCTTCGGTGACCTCCTGCGGGTAGTACCATGCCCAAACAGATCGAAACCGATGGTGTCGTCTCCATTCAAAGAGCCACCCGTGATCTTTTGTGGTGAAATGTTTTGATCTGCCGTCCTGATGCCAAGCACCGCCTTTTTGGCCGGGCTCCTTCATGTGCGCATGACGATGTGGATGCATCATGTAATTCGGTCCCAGAAGACTGGTCAGGACACCACGGACAGTCGGATGGTCAAAAACCTGATACAGTGCAGGAATTTTTTGGAGGATATGATTCCGCGGATCTCCCTCTTTCTCAAATATTGCTGCGGTCTCCCGGTAGATTTCTTCATGGAGGTCGGGTAAATCGGGGTGGACTGTGATGTACCCATTTCTGATGAAGTTCTGTACCCCTTCGTCATTGAGAAGATACTGTTGATCAACCATGATAATACTCCTTTCACCCATACAGTTTGGCAGCCTCACAATAGTGTTGTAATTTTTCAGATTCCATTCCATGGCGTAGCTCACATTATAGCAGGAATAAATCAGAAAAGAGAACCAAAAAATAAATTGTTGACTGTTTCCTTCTGGATCTCTACTGTAGGAGGGATCTCCGAATCCCGATGCCTTGTTGTAGGCTGAAAATCCTCGGAATGGAGAGATCTTCGAATCCCGACATCTCACTAAATAGCCCTAATCCGATACATAGGGTCATTTAGTTTTACTGTAGGAGGGATCTCCGAATCCCGACATCTCAATGTAGGCGTGATCTCCCGGTCGCGCCTTTTCAAACAAAATGGTAAAAAAGCCGAAAACTGAATAGCCCTAATCCGATACAGGTATCTTCTTGACTTTCCGAAGGGCATCATGGCAAAATAGGAGTTCACCAATCCTTAACACAAAATCGGTTATCTCAAACGAAGGGATCCACCATGCAAAAGCCACGCATCATGTTCTACCACGATGGACGCCATCCGCTTCTCTACATGTACGAGCCTGCAATGCAAAAGGAGGAGTGCGAGGCAGCAGTTGACGAACTCGCTGGTACTCCTGTCGAGGCACTGATGTTTTGCTTAGGGGATGGACGGACAGTCCTACATGATACAGAAGTTGGTGAGTTGTGGGGACATAATGTCCAAAAATGGAACCACCTCATCTTCCGTCGGGCATACCAGAATGCGCTGCATCTAATCCAAGAGGGCAACGATCCCTTGCGGGTAATCTGTGACCGTGCCCATGATGTGGGATTACTGTTCTATCCCACACTGCTGATGCAGTTAGAGAGTGGCGAGCGAGGAGGACCGGGATACGATATCCGCAGTTCGGACTTTCGCTTGGATAATAAACATTTAGAGATCGGTGCGAAGGGGAATTTAGACTCCAGCTTCCCCGGTATCCACTGCGCCGATTTCATGCACCAAGCGGTCCGCGATGAACGATTCGCACTCATCTCAGAGGTGCTCACCAACTATGAAGTCGATGGATTCGAGCTCCAATTCAATTTCTGGCCCTACTACTTCCACCCGGATGAAGTGGAGGCGGGGTGTCAGATCATGACGGAGTGGGTCGGACAGGTCTATCAAGCGGTGAAGAACAGCGGCGCTGAGAGGGAGTTAGCGATTAGCATCCCGTCAAATGTCGAGGATTGTCTGTCCCGCGGATTAGACCCACTGGAGTGGATGCATCGGGGTATTGTGGATGTTCTCATCGCCCAAGCAATTGCCAGACCTGAGTTGCGCGATCCGAACGGCACCTCCCTGACGTATGAAGCCCCCCTGCTCAATGATCTCCGTTTCTTGGTGGAGTCTGCTAACGGGACAGAGTGCCGCATCCATGCTGCTATTGATAGCAATGTAGACTCTGACCGTTTGGGTGAGGCATCAATTGAAATGATCCGTGCCGCGGCTTGCAACTACTGGGCACAAGGCATCAACGGACTCTATATCAGTCAGTGGTTCACGAATTGGCCCTACGAGGCTTCGTTCTACGAAAAACTCCGTGAGTTACCCCATCCGGATATTATGGCACCTAAGGATAAATTTTACCATATCCCCACGGTAGCAGGTCGCTTTTCGAGTCCGGAACTCACATCACAGCTGCCCGCCGATTTAGAGGTGAACGCCCCCATCCAGTTAGAACTGACGATCAGCGACGACCTTCCCCGGTGGGAGCAGGTCGGCAGGGTACACGAAGTTCTCCTGCGCGTACGAATCAGGAACACCACCGAAAATGACAGCCTGCGCTTTGAACTTAACGGAACCGAGTTGCCGGGGCATCTGCTGCGCAAAATCAACGAGATGTATCGTATGCGTACACCGCGCTATCGTACCGGTTCAGGCTACTGGTTCGTCTACCGACTTGACCCAAACCACTGGCCCCAAAAGGGGAACAACGTCCTCGAAGTCACACTACTGGAACGCGATCCTGACGTAACTCCTCAGTGCCATGTCCGCGATGTTGAGTTAGAAATTAAGTATCTTCCGGGTAAGCATTTCAACCGCGATTAGATTGCCTTATATAATAGAAATTCAATCCGTTGACAGCTGCTATACATATTGCGCTCCTCTGGAGCACAGGTATCGGACCTATCAACGTTCTATAGACATATCGCTCCTCTGGAGCGAAGGACAAAGTATATTAAGTTTAACAGAAAACGAATGAATCTTCAATACCTCGGTCAGGAGGAACACTAAATGGAAATTGTACTCAACTCTAAATTCTTTACGGAGCTATCTGTCGAACAACTTGGCGAGAAAGCCATCGAACTCGGTTACGATGGGGTGGATATCTGTGTCCGACCGGGGCACCCTATCCATGTTGACAACGTCGTTGAAGCACTCCCCAAAGCGATGAAAGTCTGGCAGGGGCAGAACCTCTCTTGTCCGCTGGCGACAGCGGCGACGGATATAACAGATCCGAATGCACCGGAGGTAGAAGGGCTTTATGCAGCGTGCGCGGAAGCGGGCATACCACGCCTCAAAATTGGGTTCTGGCGGTTTGAGGAAGGGGACGATTATTGGCAGGTGATTGATGCTGCGCGTAGGGAACTTGAAGGGTTTTGTGCGTTTGGCGAAAAATATGGGGTACAAACCTGCTATCAGATTCACAGCGGTTCCTGTGTTGGATCAAACTGTGCAGGACTTATGCACCTCATCAGAGGTTTTGATCCGCAGCACATCGGCGCCTATCCAGATCCCGGTCATCTCCTACTTGATGGCGAGGATTGGGCGATGGGACTGGCGATGATCGGGGATTATCTGTCCGTTGTCGGAATCAAAGACGCCCTCTATCTCTCACATCCCGATCAAACCCCTCCCTACGTTCCCTGTTTTGTAAAGCTGGGAGATGGGGGTGTCGATTGGAAGCGTTATCTGGGACTTCTGTGCAAAAGCGGTTTTGATGGTCCCCTAACGGTTCATACGGAGTACCGATTCGATGAATCAATCATTCGTCAGGTGGGATATGCGGAGACCACTCCACCAAACTTGGAGCAGTGGGCGAAAGAGGATGCCGTTTATCTCCGGAATGTGCTATCCAGTTTAGGTTGAAGTGACTTTCCTGCATTCTGTTTGCCCCCGACAGCAGGTGAAGTGCTTTTCAGGCTAACTGTTTCCTTTCTCGCCAGACGCCCTTGTTGGAATCGTAAATAACCGGCATATTTCGGTCTCCGACCCTCACCGTTCCAACCGGGTCTCCCAACGCATTCGTTTCGATGGCATCAACGCGGATGTCCTCTACCCGACTTTCATGACCTAAGATAAGGGTTTGGCGTTTCAGACCGATCACCAAGTTCTGGGGATTGTCCTTAGTGACGTCGATAATCCGTTGGATCTCCACAACCTGCATCTTAGGCGTTTCTTTCCATTTCCGCATCCAGTTCCAGACCCTATCGATAGGGATATCCAACTCTTCTGCAATAATTCTGCCGCGCCTCGATCTCGGCAGATGCGATAGTGAGTTCCATAATTCCTCCGCGCGTTCATAGTTAGGGTGCGGGCGTCGTGCGGGTTTGGTTCGAAAATTACGCGTTCCATCATAGCCCAATGCATCCAGTTCCGCGTTGAAGTCGGGGCGCTCTATCATCCGATATACTGTTCGGGGATTCACCTCAAGGGCTTTAGCAATTGCGTCGGCGTCTCTGGTCAACCGTGCGAATATAAACGCTGCTCTTTTGACTTGTTCGTTCTTCTCGTCTCTGGTAGGTCTTGTTATTCTGCGGGATGGTCTTTTGGCCTGCTCGTGTTCCTTGTCTCCGGTGGATTTCGTCCCACTATGGGGAAATCTCATTCAGTTGTCTCCTTTTACATTTGACACGCTTTGTTAGAACTGTCGTCAATCGGTATTGCCATACAGTTCCTGTCACGGATTGGATAATGTCAGCGAGTAGATTGTTAGCTGTGGCTATTAATCCACTCGCCGGCGGCCGGGTTATTTATAGTGGACCTTAGAATTAATGAGACACTCCAAACCGGTGCGGTTGGAAACCGAACCTACCGTTCTCCTGTTTGGTAGGCACTGTTTCCAACTGTGCCAATGCAGTGCGGTTGAAAACCGAACCTACCGGGGAGCGAAGGTGTTATTTATTTTTAGAATTCACTATAAATTGTTCATTATAGAGGAGGACTGCGATTTGGTGCTTGCACTGATTGCCTTGGGAAGCGTCAGAGCAGTTGCACTCGAGCCGTCCATTTTTGCGGACACGGTAAACCGTATCGGGCTGGGTCTGGGAGTCCACCCAGTAGAATTCGTGGGTCCGGTCACTGCGATCAAATGCTACGCTTCCATGCTTTAAGAGATCAAGCGCTTGACGGACGCGCCGCATGTTTGAGCGCTGCGGGGTAATACCGATTGCCCGGCACTGGGTGCGAAGTTCGTCTACATCGTAAACACCGGTAGGAGCAACGTCTCTTGACTTAGGAGGTCTTCTCATGTTATTATTCATAACAATATCCTTTCCTAAGGATATATTATCCTTTCCGGGATAATTAGTCATACATCTATATCGGTGAAATTGCAGCGGTGATGAGCACCGCGAATGCTTATCACTGCTTTCACCGATTCTTTAATTGTTATAATGATACTATACAGTCTTTAGTTTTGTCAAGTAAAAATTCTTGTCAAGTAAAAATACAACATTAATTGACAATTCGATTGCCAACAACTTGCCACAGAGATGCCCCCTATCTCCTCGTTTTGACGAAGTTATCACCGCGATGAATCTTCAGAAGCCACTCCCTCGTGCAATACCGCCCCAATCACCAATGGCCTAATCAAAATACAAAGCGCCCTTAACTAAAAAGGCGTAATATTGGAATTCGCCGCAAATTAAGGGGAGAAACATAAAAACTTACGGACAAATTTCACACAGTTGACATGTTCAAATCCAGAATCAGGACTGTCGGTAAAACCGAAACCTGATAGACTTATCGATGGATAATGATTTGGAATAAAAAAGGAAGGAAATTTACCGTTTAGGATACGACCCCATTGGCGCAATTGTGTGGACGTTTGTCACTCGTTAGCATAGAACTCAAACGCATTCTCGATATGGTGAAGTTTGATGAGCTCAAATTTCCACGACAGAACAACGGCAACAACGTCAAATTGGCAAGGGGTATCTAGGAGATTGTGCGTTTGCAGATAATTTAGCGCAACCTTAGAGATCTGTTTCTGCTTGGCAGGAGTGACGGCAGCTTGTGGCGGACCAAACTTGCTACTCCGCCGTGTCTTGACTTCAACGAACGCAACCCGTTTTCCGCGCTGGACGATCAGATCAATCTCACCTGAACGCGTACGATAGTTCTGTGCACGAATTTCATATCCTTGTGCTCTGAAGTGCTCGAGGGCAAGGGCTTCGCCAATCTTTCCCACCTTAATTCTGGAGTCGCTCATTTCACTGAAGTTTAAAACTATGTCGATGGATAGGACAGGGACCGAGTTGGGCAATTGCCTGACGATGTAGCAGTGTGCCGTATCCTTTGTGGACCCGGAAGCCATAGCCCGGATAGGTTTCATCAAATTCAATCATCAGGCGATCTCGCGTAACTTTTGCGATTATCGAGGCAGCCGCAATGGACTGGACGAGGGTATCTCCCTTTGGAATAGCTTTGGCAGACAGAAAGATGTCAGGAAGGTGTGTGCCATCCACAAGGGCGTAATCCGGGGAAGGTGTAATTTGCACAACAGCTTGAGCCATTGCGCTCATTGTGGCTCGAAGAATATTAATTTGATCAATTTCCTGATTGTTAACGCAACCGACACCAACCGCTACGGCTGCGCGATGGATCTCGTCGAACAGTCCCTCCCGTTTTTTGGGTGTCAGCTGCTTTGAATCTGTCACGCCTGAAATCTGACAGTTGACAGGAAGAATAACAGCTGCTGCGACAACAGGACCGGCTAATGCGCCTCGCCCAGCTTCGTCAATCCCGGCGATACGCTGATAGCCCTGCTGTCGTAGGGTTTGCTCAACCTGCTGTATCTCTGCTGGATAGTTCTCTTTACGCGCTATCGGTAGTTTGCCGCCTTTCACGGATTCGTATACCTTTTCCAGCTCGGTCTCGTAGATAGTACAGCTTTGCTCGACGGATGGCACCATATCGAATAATTTGGATGCTCTCGATATTCGGTGAATGCGCCGGGAAGGTTCTTTCACTTCCCTCGCCATACGCAACGCGGCGGACGGTAAACGTCTCACTCAACCCACCATTCGATCGCCGGATGACCGTTCCTTCATAAGCTTGGATACGTTCTTTTGAACCCTCTCGGATACGGGTATTGACCCTTACAAGATCTCCGGGTCCAAAATCAGGAATATCGCTTTTTATATGTTCGCTCTCAACAGATTCAATAAGATTCATTATTTGTTTCCTCCTTAGGCATAATGCGTATAAAAAAGAAATAATGCGTAATGCGTAAGGGCTATCTGCTTACGTATTACTCGTTACTTATTATTTTTCAGGTAGGCAACGTCCTCAGCCGAGAGCTCAATGTTTTTAAGCAATTCTGGACGGCGTTCGGCAGTTCGCTTGAGAGACTGCTGATGTTGCCAAACCGTAATTTTTTCATGGTGCCCGCTCAACAGGATGTCGGGAACTTGCATTCCCTCAAACTCAGCGGGGCGTGTATAATGTGGGCAATCCAGCAAGCCCTGGCTGAATGAATCCTCCTGCGCCGATTCGTAATTCCCCAATGCACGCGGCAAAACTCGACCGATTGCATCGACTAGGACTAGCGCTGGAATCTCTCCTCCACTAAGGACATAATCACCGATCGAAATCTCGTCTGTAACCAGTTTCATACGGACTCGCTCATCAATTCCTTTATAACGTCCACAGATCAAGATAAGATGCGATTCGAGAGAAAAGGCTTCTGCCAACGACTGATTAAAGGGCGTTCCCTGCGGGGTTAGGTAAATGATACGCGTTGTTGATTCTGGACGCAGCTTTCTGATCGCGGCAAAAAGCGGCTCCGGTTTCAGAATCATGCCTGCGCCGCCCCCATAAGGATAATCATCAACCGTTTGATGGCGGTCCGTGGTAAAATCACGCAAGTTGTGAACGTTGACCGTCAATAGGTCCCTGGCTTGCGCACGCTTCAAAATACCAGCTTGCAGAACCGGCAGGATGACCTCTGGAAAAATGGTGATGATGTCAATTCTCATTCAACGACCTGGACCACAATTCCATCTTTGACGATAATTTCTGCCTGAGACAGCTTGGCACGGATGTCGTCCCCAACTTCAATTTTGACAGGCGCATCATAGGTTCCACTGGTAAACAGCGTATCGATCTCAAGTTCCTTGACCTGCGCCAACTTTTGGCTGAGATTACCTTTCACCTGCTCCTGTTTCTCGCGCTCTTGATGAATCTCGTCACGCAGTTGATTGACATGACGTGGATCTCGCTTTTGAGCTTCCGCAATCAAACGACGGCTTTGGAATTCTTCTTGTTGCAGCCATGTTTCAATCTGGCGAATTGTGTGCTCTAACTCCTTCGTAAGTTGTTCCTTAAAAGCAGGGGTCACAATATTTTTCAGAATAACGGGTCTTTTGACAATAACAGCCATATCTCTTTCACTCATTCGTCATAGTGAGTCGGTAGGCTTGCAGACGCTAACCCTCCCACTTAACGGTGTTCGACAATCTCAAGTATTGCCTTTTTACGTGCCTTGACTCCCGCAGCAAGTAGCAGCGATCGCATCGCCTTGGCTGTGCGCCCCTGTTTCCCGATGACCTTTCCTAAATCTTCAGGGACAACGCTCAGTTCAAGAATGGTCACAGTGTTACCTTCAACTTCATTGACGCTGACCTGATCAGGATGATCAACGAGAGATTTTGCGAGATATTCAATCAACTCTTTGAGCATGAGATTCCCCTAAAAACGCGATTTTCGCTAGGTTGCCTCTTCTGCCGATTCTTCGGTGGAGGCAGGTTCTTCCTTTGCCACCTCGGCAGCCCCTTCCTCTAGCGTTGGGTTGGGCTGCCCTAATTTTTCGTTTATAAATGTTTCCCAAACACCGGCTTTTGACATTAGGTCCTTGGCTGTGTCAGAAGGTTGTGCGCCAGTTCTCAACCATTTTAACGCCTTTTCCGTGTCAATTACGATGTCTGCCGGATCGGTCATCGGATCATAATGCCCAATCCGTTCGATAAAACGTCCATCTCTTTGGCTTCGAGAGTCAGCGGCTACCAACCGATAAAAGGGACGTCTTTTTTTGCCATGCCGCTGCAGTCTAATTCGTACTGCCAAATGTTGCCTCCTATTTCGTGAAAACTTTTTTCTATCACTATATTCACCGAGTTGAAAATTGTGTCTCACCACATCACACATGCCTACATGTGATAGCAGAGATTTTTCACGTTTCAATCCTGGTTGTCGTTATCACTCAAACCGTAGCGAACAATAGTGATAATAATAAGATAACCTGTATCTTAAACTTAGCGTGACTTACGCCTTTTCCTCTTTTTACGTTTCCTCGGTTTTCCTTTGGTTGCAATGGAACCACCGCCTCCAAGCTGTGGCACGTCTACCATTGGGTGTTGCTTCATCATGCGGTTCATGAATTTGAGCTGATCAACTAATTGATTAACCTGGCGGACTGTCGTGCCGCTCCCCTTTGCAATGCGCAACCGACGGCTGCTATCGAGGAGAAGTGAATTCTGGCGTTCCATCGGCGTCATTGACTGAATCATCGCTTTGGTATACTTCAACTGCGATTCGTCAACCTGCATATTTTTCATCGGGAGCTTGTTGACGCCGGGGATCATCTCAACGAGTTGGTCCAACGGTCCCATATTCTTGATCTGTTCAAGCTGCATCAGCAGATCATTGAAATCCAACCCCTCCTGCCCAAGCAGCTTACGCTCTAACTCGTCGGCTTGATCTTGGCTAAATACAGATTCAGCCCGCTCAAGCAGGGTCGCAAAGTCACCTTCTCCGAGTATTCGAGAAGCCATCCGATCCGGATGAAACTCCTCCAATGTTGTCGTATCAATCTTCTCACCAATACCAACAAACTTAATCGGTTTCTGCGTTACGGAACGAATGGATAGTGCTGCGCCGCCACGCGCATCACCATCAAGCTTGGTCAACACAACACCATCAATATCCAAGTTATCGTTAAAATGCTGGGCAACGTTGACCGCATCTTGCCCTGTCATCGCATCAACAACAAGTAAAATTTCGGTCGGATTGACGGTGGATTTAACCTCCCGTAACTCACCCATCAATTCTTCGTCAACATGTAATCGACCTGCTGTGTCAACGATGACGAAATTATTCCCGCGATTCAATGCCTGCTTGACCGCAGCTTGTATAATGGATGCAGGGGAGACTTCAGTGCCCATCGAAAACACAGGCACGTCGATCTGCTCTCCAAGCAGTTGAAGTTGTTTAATCGCGGCTGGGCGATAGATATCTGCTGCGACCAAGAGGGGATTTCTGCCATCAGATTTGAATCTCAGTGCCAGTTTGGCTGAAGCTGTCGTTTTCCCGCCGCCCTGTAGACCGACCATCATAATGATCGTTGGACCACTTGGCGCTATGGAGACAGGTACGGCTTCCTCTCCCATCAACTTTGCGAGTTCATCGCCGATAATCTTTGCTATCTGAAGATCTGAGGTGAAGCTGCCGAGTACCTCCTGACCGATCGATCTTGTCCTAACACCGTTGATAAATTCACGGACGGTTTTGTAATCCACATCCGCCTCAAGCAATGCGAGACGAACCTCTCGTAGTGCATCAGATATGTTTTTTTCGGTCAGTTTGCCCTGTCCCCGTAGCGATTTGAGAACACCTTGCAACTTACCCGATAAGCTTTCAAACATGACATTTCCTTTGCGTGAGACGTAATGTGTAAAACTTGGATGAACTCATGAATATGCGCCTGACCTCCATCTGCATGAAGACGGGTGCGAATCAGTTAAGATACACCATCCGCGCCTACATTGTCAACAGAAAAATGAGTGTGAAAGTCCTTGACACGCACACCAGCGGTTGCTATAATCTATTGGCTGCTAGAAATCGTCAACTTTTTGGCTTGGAGGGGAGCAAGTGAAAAAGGATAGGGTAAGTAACCACAAGCGCGATGAGACCAGTCTGTTCCCCTTCCCGCCCCTACCGGCCCAGATGCCCTCTGTTCCGCAATCTCGATCCACGAGCCGAGCACCCTTGGTAATAGGAACAATAGTAGGAGTTGGACTGATTGCACTCCTGATTTATACTGTCCCATGGGGCTTTGTGTCACAAACATTAACGGATTCTTTCGATTCATTGTCTGACCAAGTCAAACAGGTCCAGTTCGCTCAGGTTAAACAACCTAAAAAAACGAGTGTTCCGCCAGAGGTTTCAGCACCCGCGTCATTGACAGACGAAACCGCACCGAGCCCAGAAGCCTTAACGTCAGAGACACCAACATCTGAAACTACAACCGATCCAGAAGCCTCAACGCCGGAGACGCCGATAGTCGAGCCCCCATCCACCCCAGAAATTTCAGCGCCTACAACACCGGCAGTCGAAACCTCATCCGCGTTAGAGGTAGCAACACCCACAACACCGCCAACCGAAGCCGCGCTAACAACTCCAACTCCTGAACCGGATTCACGACTGCTTATCGGGCGATATCCAGTTAGGCAATATACCGATATTCGACATGAGATTGCTCCCGGTGAGACACTCTACAGTTTTATTCGGGTATACGGCGATCGGATTTTTCCGAAAAAATATCGGGATTGGGAACTGTTGGCGCGGTATAACAATATACGTCCACCTCAATACATAATGAGACCCGGTGCGGTGTTCCTCATCCCAACATTGGCACACATTGTTCTTCCTAAGACTGGGCATGAAACTGAGCTCAAACAGATCCAATCTGAACTTGCAGAACAGCCTAATGATCCAGAGCTGCTCAACCAACAGGCGATTATCCATTTCAAGCGCAACGAATTAAATCAGGCACGTTCAACGCTACGACAAGCTATCAAGTCAGCATCAAAGAACGGCATACTACACAACAATCTCGGTTTTATCTATCTGATTATTGAAGATGACAAACGCGCCCAAAACGAATTTGAACTTGCGATAACATATTCCGAGAGCCCTGCAATCCCGCACTGCAATCTGGGAACATTATACATGACGATGGACAAGGCGAATTTGGCAATTAAGGCTTTTGAAAGTGCCTTAGAAGCAGACCCAAATCTACTTGATGCAAAGTATAACCTCGCTCTTGCACATGAGAAGGTTGGGAATGTAGATTCGGCGCAGGAACGCCTTCGTGAACTTGCCCAACTTTTATCCGATGATCCTGACGTGGCATCGGCACTTGAACGCTTGACCTCGTCCCAAGTGACAGGTGAATGAATCGAGTCCCCTATTATGGTAGATTTTAGAATTACTTGGACATTGAAAATCGGAGAGTTCAGCAAACCTCGACTACCGGGATCTGAAAAATCTAGGCTATGCCCCCGGTAGGTGCGGTTTCTAACCGCACCGAAACGGCGCAGGTGGAAACAGCGCCTACCAAACATGGGGAGCGAAAGTGTCTATCTGTTTTTAGAATTCACCATAAATGATGATGGAGAAGACCATGAACCGCAGGAAATTCATTCGAGTCGCGGCAGTGAGCGTAGGGGGTTTAACGCTGCCGCTCCGCTCTCTCCACCCTGAAAGCAATATTCCTAAAGAGATACTGAAACCCGCCTCGATGATTACGCCAAACGGCAAGTTCTATGTCCTTCAAATTGGAACGGTGCCGGTCATCAAGGCTGAACACTGGCCATTGATGATAGGAGGGTTGGTCGAAAAACCGGTCGTGTTGAGGTACGGGGATATAACGGGCATGGAGTCCGTAACGGCGATGAGGACGCTCAAGTGCATCGGTGATCCAATCGGTGAAGAGCAGATGAGTAATGCAACGTGGACCGGTGTCCCGCTACGAAATGTCCTTGACAAGGTGGGGGTCAAGGCGGAGGCAAAGGTTGTTGTATTCAACTGTGCTGACGGTTATCATACGGCGGTTCCGATCGATCGCGCCCTGCGCGAAGAGGTGCTCTTGGCGTACAAGATGAACGGTGAACCGCTTCCAGCCGAGCACGGTTTCCCAGTCCGTCTGCTTAATCCGGGGCACTACGGCACGAAGAATCCGAAATGGATCGTGAAAATTACGTTGGCGGAATCGCACGTGGGGTATTGGGAAAAAGAAGGTTGGGATCCTGTTGCGCGCGTCAAATTGGCAACGATGATCGGTACACCCAGCAATGACGCGGTTATTCAAGCCGGTGGCACATATACAATCAGCGGTGCCGCTTTTGATAGCGGAAACCATGGCGGAATTGAGCGGGTTGAAGTGAGCATTGATGACGGCATGACCACCAGCGTGGATGATGTCAGCAGTTGGGAGGCAGCGGAGATTTGGGGTGAAGACTCGCCACTGACATGGTATCTCTGGAAATACAGGTGGCAGGTGCCTAACACTCCGGGGGAGGTAGAGATCTCCGCCAGAGCGATTGCCAATGACGGACTGACGCAAAAGGAGGCCGGTTTCGATGCAGATCCCGCCGGCGCGGTCGGTTATCACTTTGTTCGTGCAGAAATCGTGAAGGGATAATTGTGCGGGCGCCCCATATCCGCTTAATTTTTCTGTTGATTTTGAACGTAACACTATGATAGAGTGCCAATCTGTTAGAAGGTGACGAAGATAAACCGAGTTTTTTCTTTAAAACTCGGTTTCTGTTGCACAATTTCTTAACATGAACAGACATCAAAAGGAGAAAGCAAATGGCAAAGAAGATTGTTCTGCTCAGTTTTTGTATAGCGATTGGCTGTATCGTCGCTGCATCAATGTGGTCACCCCCTGCCAATGCACAGGAAGCGAGTGAAGGCGGGGCGGTGGACACGGCGTTCATTGATTTCAAGCATCTCGCGCTGCTTGTCATCGAAAGCGTTGTTTTCAGCATCGTCGGGGTGGTCGTTTTGATGGTCGGTTATAAAATTTTCGACCTAGTTACCCCCTTTGACCTCGATCATCAGATCGCTGAAGATAACAATACGGCGGCGGGAATTGCGGTTGCCGGCGTAATCATCGCATTGGGACTCATTGTCGCCGCAGCTGTCGGTTAAGCTATACGTAGGATGGCCGCTACAAAGATGAAACCGGTAGATGTTCCAGTTTTTTTCCTCTCTGCGATAAATTGCTGCAAATCTTTCTGAATTTAACACAGAGCACGCAGAGAAGCATAGATAAAGCCTTTCTGCGTGCTCTCTGTGTCTCTGCCGTTAATTTTTATTACGATTTTATCATTTCCTGTCCATTAATCCCAATACGGCTCACCCTCGATTAGATTCTCACGCAACACCTCTGGAATCAATGTAATCCCCAACCCTGGTCCATTCGGTACAGTCAATTTCCCGTCAGCGACTTGGACTTTTTCTTCAGCCATCTCATCAATGAGTGCGTTTTGGCTGATCCGTGTCTCCGTTATAACGAAATTCCTGACCGACGCGCCGAAATGCGCTGTCGCCATGTTCTGGACGAGGCTACCGACATTATGCGTTGCGACGGGGATATAGAACATCTCTGCAAGATCGGCGATCTTCCGGCACCCCGTCAGCCCGCCTGCGAAAACAAGGTCTGGATGGATGGCGTCCAACGCCTCGTTCATCAGAAACGGTAGAAATTCACGGGGCAGCTCCAGCTTCTCTCCGGTGATAATCCGCACCGGAGATGCCTGCTTGAGTGCCTTCCAAGAGTCCGAGTACCACACCGGCAGCGCATCCTCTACCCAAAGTGGATTGCTGGATGCGACCGCCCGCGTCAGTCCAATCGCGGTTGCCAGATCCCATTCGTTGTGGCAGTGGACGATGAAATCGGTTTTGTCTCCTAATGCCTCCCGACAGTTCTCATACCCGCGCCGAATCAGGTCTAATTCGGTTGATCTCAACGTTTGGGACATCTGTCCGGGGATGTACCTGCCTTCGGGCAGTCCGTTTCCCATCAAGCGTTCAAACCCAAATTTCAGGGTGCTCCAACCTTGCGGAGCTGCCTTCATCCGTTGCGACCAGTCCCGACACGAGACAGGATCAAACCAGTCATCAGGACCGGGGGTATTGATATAGAGTGGGATTTCGTCTCTAAACCTGCCTGAGAGTAGCGTTGAGATCGGTCGGTTCAGTAGCTTGCCAACGACATCCCAGAGCGCAATATCCACGCCGCTGACCGTTGGAATGTTTGATCTGTAGGGATGTTGCATGTTCACCATGTGAGTATACAACTTATCGATTTCAAACACATCCTGACCGATAAGTGTCCCTCGTAGATGCTGCAGATGTGCTCTCACCATCGGACCAGAAGCTCCCGCCTCCCCGATCCCATAGACACCGGCATCGGTTTCAACCTTTACGAGGGACTGACCCGCTTGGTCTTTCAACTGCATGGCTTTCACATCCGTGATCCGCACACGGTTTTTCTCGGATTCCGAAAGTGTCTCTAAGGTTGTCATAGAAGTTTTTTCTCCTTCCGCAGGCATATTAACCTTTGGTGTGAGCTTTGGTTCACTCACAAGAATAATACGTAATGCGTAAAATCGCTCCTTACGTATTACTCGTTACGCATTAGACATCACGTTTCAGTCTCTACCCTTGACTGACGGGCGTTCCAACAGTCGCAAATTAACACCGTTAGTTATCAAGACTGAACTATATGCCGAGCGAGTACCTCTTCATTCAACTCTGCGCCCAGTCCCGGTGCCGTTGGTGGGGCAATGTAACCGTTGTCAAACAGCAGAGGCTCTTGGAAGATGTCGGCGTGAAGATCTGTCCGATTAAATTCGAGTATCAAGAAGTTTGGACTGCATGTCGCTACCTGAACGGCGGCTGCTGCTGCGACGGGACCGCAGTACATATGAGGCGCAATGCTTGCATAATGTGCCTCCGCCATACTGGCAATCTTCTTAGACTCCAAAATGCCGCCGCAGTGACCGACATCCAGTTGTATGATCTGCGCCGCTTGCTTCTGAAAGACTTCGACAAACTCATACTTGGTCAATAGACGTTCACCGGTCGCAATCGGAATGCTGGTATGCGATGCGACCCGCGCCATCTCATCGACATTTTCCAGCGAGACTGGTTCCTCAAACCAGAAGGGATAGTATGGCTCAAGCATCTGTGCAATCCGAATCGCACTGGAAGTGGTCAATTGTCCATGAGTGCCGAGTCCAACTTCCACCTCATAACCGACTGCGTCTCGGATGCACTTGAAGATTTTCCCAACATGCGCGATATCTTTTAACTGAATATCCCGTGGAGCGGGAAAGATTGGGAACGGATCAAATTTCATTGCGGTGTTGCCTTTCTCCATCAAGTCGGCAGCAATTTCACCCGCCCTTTCGGGGTTCTCCCATATCCCTCCGTGTGGCATATAGGCATACGCCCTCAATTTTTCATGGTATTGACCGCCGAGCAGATTATAGACCGGTTGATTCAGGGCTTTACCAACGATGTCCCAACACGCCATTTCAATCGCACTTAACGCTGGCGTTAGAGCCAATCCGGGATGCCTAAAGTCGTGATCAGTAGCGTAGATTTTCTGCCACAGCAGTTCGATCTTGAACGGGTCGGCACCAATGACAAACTGCGTCGCCAGATCCTTGATGACCTCAATTGACGATTTTTCTCTGCCAGTCTGACCGGTTGACCACTCTCCTATTCCCTCGATGCCCTCATCAGTTATCAGTTTTACAAACAGCCAGCGACGACCGCCCTGATAAGGGGGAATGTTCTCGACCAGAAATGTCTGTACATCAACAACTTTCATCTGTTAGTCTCCTTCTTTTGATTAAAGCATTGCTTTTTCCTATCGTGGATAATTTTTTCATTATATGCATTATCAGTCCACTGTCAACGATAAAAGCGTGGGTGTACGGTTGTATTCGGGCTAAACTTTTGCTTGATTTGGACTGAGCTTGGTGTTACACTGAAGCAAATCAATTTGTCAATGTACAACCGCAAAGTTGAGTGTAACGAGGCGGTTGGAGTTTTCGGGCATTCTAATATTAAGGAGAAATTCTATGGCACTGAGCAACCCAATTCTTGATGCAACGCTTAACACTATCAGTCTGGAAGAGATTAAGCAGGAAATGGGACCTCCCCCTTGGTCTCATGCAGTTGTTCTCGCAGACCATGTGGCGGGGGTAGTAATTTATCAAAATTCAGGTCAGATCAACGATAATCATTGCCACAATTACGACGAATGGTGGGTCGTGCTCGAAGGAGAGATTGACTGGGTTATTGAGGGACGCGAAGAACCGGTCCGCGCAAAGGCAGGGGATTTTGTCTATGTGCCGGCAATGACCTTCCATCACATTTTTCCGAAGGGTGGCAAACCGTCTGTCCGCTTAGGAATCGCGCTACCCGGAACAGGAGGGCATCTGCACGAGAGACCGGATCGGAAGGTAAAGGTCACGGTTGAGTAGCAACAGGATACGGGAGTTGCCTGTCTCTTAATTGGGATGCTTCCAACCTTAATTGAACCGTGTTTGATTCACCTATATCGAATCACGCGCTCTCTGCAATGGAGGCAATTTGAGCGCCAGCAGCTTTGATTAGGTCCTGGGTGTTAAGTTCCAAACCCAATACAGGGTCACCGCTGCTAATATTGACCTTTTGGCATCGTGTAATCGCTTCATCAAAAATCACCGGCACCCTGTCAGGCAGTCCTAACGGCGCAACGGCACCTTGGACGCAGCCGGTCACAGACAAGATCTCGTCCGCTGTGGCGAAACTTAAGCGTCTCCACGTTTGTGGAACGTAGGTACGCACAGTTTTCGGGTTGACTCGCGCATAGCCCAGCACACACGCCATAACATAGTGCT
The DNA here is from genome assembly GCA_965204355.1 of Candidatus Poribacteria bacterium. Taxonomy (GTDB): domain Bacteria; phylum Poribacteria; class WGA-4E; order WGA-4E; family PCPOR2b; genus PCPOR2b. The sequence goes on along the minus strand of OZ241983.1, from coordinate 1,955,302 downwards.
CATCTTTGTCGCGGAGCAGGATGGATTTGACCATTTCCTCTTTAGATACGCCGCGTTGGGCTGCCGCCTCCTCAACTGTGAAAACGGGGCCGCTGTGCGGTAACAGTCGATAGGCGATCTTATGTGCATCAAGTACGTCAATAATCTTTGTTCGAATGGTTGTCATTTGGTCCCGTGATATGTGCGAAACTTGCGGGTAAGAGTGGTTGGAAAATTGTGGAGATATATCTTGCAAAGAAGTGGAGGATGGAGGGAAAACCTCCTCCATCCCTTTTTTGTTACTGCTTCGTCTGTCCGGCAGCAGACAGCGCCTTCGCACTGACACCGAGAACGGATAAGAAACCCTCCGAATCTGCATGGTTGAAATCACCAATCGCTTCCATTGAGGAGGTTTCCTCTGAATAGAGCGAGTGCATCACACCGACAGCGGAATGGAATGCGATATTTCCTTTATACAGCGCAACGGTAATATCTCCAGAAGCCAAGCGAGTGAAAGGCTCAATGGAGGCGAGCATCGATTGTGTAGCGGGATCAAACCAGTAGCCTTGGTAAATCTGCTCAGCCACGCCCATTGACACCTGCTCAAAAACACACCGCGCTCGGCGATCCAAAATGAGTTGAAGCAGAAGCTCATAGCACTGACCGAGCAGCTCCATCCCCGGTGATTCATAAACCCCTCGGCTCTTAATCCCAACGAACCGATTTTCCACGGTATGAATCCCGATACCGACGCCGTTTCTTCCGGCGATGCGATTGGCTTCTGCGATGGCTTGGAAGGGGATCGCCGGGCTCCCGTTGACTTCCAGCGGTATTCCTCTATCAAAGGTGACCGTGAAGTGTTCAACTTCATCGGGGGCATCCTTGGGGTGGACACCCATGCCCGGTGTAATAAAGCCAGCGGGTGTTTTAAGAGATTCTAATCTACCCGCCTCATGGGTTAAGCCGAGCATGTTCGCATCGGTCGAGTACGGCTTTTCATGGGTCGCTCGAATCGGCAAACCGTGTGCGTTACAGAAATCAATCATCTCTTTCCTGCCGCCAAAGTGTTCAAGGAAAGCCGGATCACGCCACGGGGCATAGACCTCAAAATCAGGATTCAACATATTGGTCGCGATTTGGAACCGCACTTGATCGTTACCTCGACCGGTGCAGCCGTGTCCCAATATATTAATGCCACGCTTCTCCATCTCAGGTAAGAGCGCTTCGACAGTAACATGTCGGGCAATACCGGTCGTATTCCAATATCCCCCTTCATATTTTGCTTGGGATTGGATGACCTTGATCCCCGCCATCGCCAACTCATCTTTCGCATCGACGATAACCGCCTCTTGTGCACCGCATGCAAGCATTCGCTCGCAAATTTCGTCCATGTTTTTTTCATCGGGTTGTCCAAGATCGGCAGTGAAGCAGACCACATTAACCCCGTTATCAACCAACCACTGTGTGATGGTACAGCTATCGAGTCCACCCGAAACCGCTGCTCCAACAGTTTTGCCTTTTAATTGATCAACAGTCATTCTTGTCTCCTTATGATGCGTTTCATGTTTATGGTGAACTTTAGAATTACTTGGGCACGCTGTACCGGCGAGGGTTCCTAACCGCATCGCATCGGCGCAGTTACAAACAGCGCCTACCATACATGGGGAGCGAAAGTGTCTACATATTTTGATAATTCACTATAATTGTACACTACACTCTGGAATAAAGTCCAAAATTTCGGATTTGACGTGCGTTTCTCGAACTTCTATAATCGGCAATTCTCAACACCCATAGGGAACTGTCAATATACTATACAGTGAGATAGCGGATGAAGAAAAGTGCCTTAACAATCCTATTCCTGACGATGTTTCTGGTCATGCTAAGCTTAGGTGTGATCCCTCCACATCTGGCGTACTATGCAGAGGAGTTGGCCGCAAGCGCTGCACAGATCGGATTTTTGATAAGCGTCTATTCAGCAATGAAATTATTTTTTGCACCGGTGTGGGGCCGTTTCTCAGATCGGTATGGTCGGAAGCCTGCTATTCTGATAGGGCTCGTTGGCAACGCAGGGGCGTTGGTTCTGTTTGGTGCAGTGGAGAGTCTGTCTTGGCTATTCGTCGCCCGTGGTTTATCCGGCGTATTTTCCGCAGCTATCTTGCCAACGGTCATGGCTTACGTTGCGGATGTCACAATAGAGGAGGATCGGGGGAAGGGAATGGGCCTGATGGGTGCTGCGATAGGGTTAGGTTTTATTGCGGACCCTGGCATAGGTTGGATTTATTCAGGAGAAGCATGGGGAGATGGAACAACTTTGTATACAATTTCACCGGGCTTAACATAGCTGAGTCGTCGTGCCAACCGCTCTTTGGTGAGCTCGTCTGTTTCCAGTTTCTCTACCCGAATTTTTAAGAGATTGCGCTCACGCTCAAGTTCCGCCAACTCGTCCAAGGAACGTCGTTTGATTTCGCGGGCTTCCTGCCAATTCTGAAACCCCTCCACAAACCGATACAGACTAATTAATAACAGAACAGCCGCGAGAATAGATAGCCCAGGTCGGATAAATCGCATGGTATGATATTCCTCACTCTATCTATCTGATTCGTTCTTTGGTGGACCATGTTTCTTAACCAGCATTTGAGCAACAACTGGTGGCACCATCTCTAACAATTTTTCATTACTTACCTGCAGCCCGCCCATCTGTGCCACCTGCATAACCAGCGTTGAACTTAAATGAGCATACTTAGTATTTGCCATCATAAACAACGTATCCACTTGCGGTGCGATTTGGCGGTTCATCAGCGACATCTGGAACTCGTTTTCGAAATCGGAGAACGCTCGCAGCCCTCGAATGATTGCAGCGGCGCCACGCTCCTGTGCATATAGCGCCGTAAGTCCTGAATACTGGTCGATGGTAACACCCGGATAAGGTTGGATGACAGTTTCCAACATCTCGATCCGTTCTTCCAGTGTGAAACGCGTATTCTTGGTAGGATTAATACCGATTAACACGGTCAGCTCATCAAAAACGGAGAGTGCGGAAACGCGAGCTATCAAATCCACATGACCGTTGGTGAGCGGATCAAAGCTGCCAGGATAGACGGCAATTCTTTTTCGCAAGGATATCGTTCCTTTCTCGCAAGAGTTCCATTAAACGATGCTCAGTCAATTGGAATCTTAACACACGGCTATTATATCCGTCAACCCAAAATCAGTCATGAATTAAACAGCAAGGTAAGGGCTAATTGTAACAAATAATTGGGGAAAAGATCTGTCCGCTACAAACAGGATATAAAGTATGGTAGAATAGGAAACGACATTATCCTCGAAGGAGAAAGGAAGATAAATGGCAGGTCCATTAAAAGGAATACGGGTTTTAGATCTCACGCGTATTTTAGCGGGTCCCTACGCAACGATGATCTTGCGAGACCTTGGTGCGGAGGTGATCAAGATTGAGCAGCCGGAAACGGGAGATGAGGCGAGAGATTTCGGTCCATTCAAGAATGACTTTAGTCTCTACTTTATGAGCGTTAATCGTGGAAAAAAAAGCGTTACTTTGAACCTAAAGTCTCCACGCGGCAAGGAGCTCTTCCTGGAATTGGTCAAGGGTTCGGACATCCTTGTCGAGAACTTTCGACCGGGGACAATGGAAAAGCTTGGCTTGGATTACGAATCGCTCAAGAAACACCATCCATCTTTGCTTTATGCTGCCTGCTCAGGATTTGGACAGACCGGACCGTATGCAATGCGAGGAGCGTACGATATGATTATTCAGGGAATGGGCGGAATTATTAGTATAACCGGCGAGCCAGATCGTCCGCCTGTGCGTGTAGGCACCTCGATTGGCGATATAACATCGGCGCTGTTCACCACTATCGGCCTCCTGTCCGCACTTAGGCATCGCGACCAAACCGGCGAAGGGCAGCTCATTGACGTTGGGATGTTAGATTGTCAGGTAGCAATCTTGGAAAACGCGATGGTCCGCTATTTTTCTACCGGCGACATCCCACGTCCATTGGGTAGGCGGCATCCGGCAATAACACCGTTCGAAGTCTTTGAATCGGCAGATGGCTATGTGGTTATAGCAATTGGAAATAACGAACTGTGGCGGAAGTTTTGTGAACATGTCGATCGGCATGAATTGATTGACGATGAGCGGTTTCATACGAATGCGCTGCGGACTGAGAATCACGAGTCACTTTTTCCTATCCTTGCTGAAATCATGTGCCGTCGCACAACCGATGCATGGGTTGAGGCGTTGGAAGCGATTGGTGTGCCGTGCGGTCCAGTAAACACCGTTGATAAGGTAGCAAATGACCCCCAAGTGTTGGCGCGAGATATGATTGCCGAGGTCGAACATGACACGACCGGCACCGTTCAGGTTCCGGGAATTCCAATTAAGCTCTCAGAGACGCCCGGTCAGATCGATGCTCCTGCACCAAATCTGGGTGAGCACACATCAGAAATATTGACCGACTTGCTAAAGTTAGGGGCAGAAGAGGTTAATCAATTGAAACAGGACGGGGTTGTATAAAACGTGGAGGAGGATTTCCTATGTATACTTCTACATTTAGTCTTTGGTTTTTGGCTGCAGCGGCATCAGCAGAGGATGATACGTTACCGGGAACAGATTATCTAACGATGGAAGGTGATCTCGCTGCCCAAATGGTAACGAGTCTGGACGACTTCGTGTCGCAAGGGGTCAAGGATTCCGTCGAATCGCGTCAGCAGCTATGGGACCGGGATTACCGCTCACATGAAGCCTATGCCGCTTCGGTTGCACCCAATCGTGAGCGTTTCAGAAATTATATCGGTTGCGTGGATGAACGGACACCGATTGACGCTCTCCACTATATCGCCACAACCGCACAGACAGCCGAGATAGCAAAAACAGAAGATTATACCGTGTCCGCCGTGCGGTGGCCCGTCTTCGACGGTGTGGACGGAGAAGGACTTCTGTTAGAACCGGAGAGAGATCCGGTTGCCCAAATTATAGCACTTCCCGATGCGGACTGGACCCCGGAGATGCTTGTGGGATTAGCGGACGGAGTATCACAGGAGGCGCAGTTTGCCCGTCGCTTGGCTGAACAGGGATGCCGGATTGTCGTGCCTACATTGATAGATCGAGATGACAAATGGTCGGGCAACCCGAAAATTGGTCGCATGACCAACCAGACCCACCGTGAATTTATCTACCGCATGGCGTTTGAGTTAGGGCGACACATCATCGGCTACGAGGTCCAGAAGATCATCGCATTGGTGGATTGGATGAGTGGTGAGGAAAATCATCCGCCGATTGGAGCGATGGGCTACGGCGAGGGGGCGCTGATAGCACTTTACAGCGCTGCTGTGGACACACGGATTGACGCAGCGGTTGTCAGTAGCTATTTCCAATCGCGTGAAACGGTGTGGAAAGAACCGATTTATCGAAATGTCTGGGCGCTGCTGCACGAATTTGGAGATGCAGAGATAGCGAGTCTCATTGCGCCACGAACACTGATTGTCGAAGCCAGTCGCGGTGTTGAGATTGATGGACCCCCGCCGGTACGTGACGGGCGATCGGGTGCCGCGCCGGGAAGGTTGACCACACCACCACTGGAATCGGTCAAAGCGGAATTTGATCGGGCTCAGGCATGGTATGAGAAATTGGGGGTCGGGCAGAGTCTTACCCTTGTGGAGTCGGGCGACGGCGTTGGCTCGCCCGGATCCGATGCTGCGCTGGTTAGTCTTCTTACCGCGCTCGGTCAGGATCAACCGCTCGTCCCGTCAGGAGCGCCGCCACAGGACAGGCGCATAGGGTTTTCGCCTGAAGCACGGCAACACCGACAGTTTCATCAACTGATAGGATTCACACAAGATGCCATGCGTCAAGCCGCATCTCGGCGTGAGGCACTTTGGTCACAATCAGATCGTTCGTCTATTGAGCGGTGGCAGGAAACCTGTCAATACTATCGTGATTATCTCTGGGATGAAGTTATTGGCAGATGCCCACCACCAAGCGTTCCAACCAATCCCCGGACTCGGCTTGCTTACGACGAACCGGGTTTTAAGGGGTATGAAGTTGTCCTTGACGTTTGGGAGGAGGCGTTTGCGTACGGTATTCTACTCGTGCCCAAAGGCATTGAGCCGGGCGATAGTCGTCCGGTGGTGGTCTGTCAGCACGGATTGGAGGGCAGATCACAGGACGTAGTCGATCCGAGAATCGAATCCCCATACAACGCGTACGGCGCTGATTTGGCAGATCAGGGGTTCGTGGTCTATGCGCCGCAAAATGCCTACATCGGTCAGGACGCCTTCCGCGTCATCCAACGCAAAGCAAATCCTGTCAAGTGGTCACTCTTTTCGCTGATCACCCGCCAACATGAACGGACCCTTGAGTGGCTTGGGGGACAACCCTTTGTGGACGCTGAACGGATCGGATTCTACGGACTCTCCTACGGCGGCAAGACCGCCATGCGCGTTCCTGCCCTGCTCGATCGCTATGCGTTGTCGATCTGTTCCGCCGATTTCAATGAATGGATCGTCAAAAATGCGACATACGATTCTCGCTATAGTTATATGTTCAGCGGCGAGTATGAGATGCCAGAGTTCAATCTCGGCAACACTTTCAATTATGCGGAGATGGCGTGGTTAATTGCGCCCAGACCGTTTATGGTTGAGCGTGGGCATCACGATGGCGTAGCACCGGACGAATGGGTCGCCTACGAATACGCAATTGTAAGACACCTGTATGCAAACCTCGGCATCTCGGATCGGACAGAGATTGAGTTCTTCAACAGCGGGCACGAGATTAACGGTGAGGGAACGTTCCAATTTCTGCACCGCCATTTAACTGAGGGGAGCTCATAAATAGAATAGAGTCAGGATCGTTGACTCTATTTAGCCGCGAATGAGACAATAATTATCTACACTGATTTCAAAGGAATAAAATGGATCAAATTCACGACGCTGTACGTCAACAGTTCAGTCAACACGCCGAATATTACGCCCAAAGCAAGGTGCACTCGGAGGGAGAGACACTGGAGGTGCTTGTCGATTTTGCAGAACCGAATGGCACCGAAAAAGTCCTTGACATCGCTACTGGAACAGGTTTTACAGCCTTCGCGTTCGCACCAAAAGTTGCACACGTCACCGCGACAGATCTGACTCCGGCGATGCTGGATCAGGCGGCAGCACTTGCGGGTGAACGCGGACTACAGAACATCGACTTCCAAGTCGCTCCGGCAGAAGCCTTGCCCTTTAAAGCAGAATCTTTCGATTTGGTCACCTGCCGGATCGCGCCTCACCATTTTCGGGCTGTACCACAATTTTTGTCGGAAACCTATCGGGTGTTGCGTCCGGGCGGACTGTTCTGCATGGTGGATTCCGTCTGTCCAGAGTCGGAGCGACTCATCGAGTGGCAAAACCGTGTCGAGAAATTGCGGGATCATTCCCACGTGTGGGGCTATCCGCCCTCGCAGTGGCGGGAAATGATTGAGGGGACCGGATTCACGATTGAGAACGAGGTGCATACGCATAATGCGCTTCAACCGTTTTCGTGGTGGGCTGACCGACCCGGCAATTCGCCGGAGCGGGTTCGGCAGATCCGCGCTGCCTTTGATGAACTGAATCCGGAGGAGGAGCCGATCTTTGCCATTCGGCGGGAGGCTGGAGAATTTTATTTTGCGTGGCCCATGTACTGCGTCAAAGCGCGAAAGTCAACTTCATTGTAATCCGCTAGTAGCCTACAACACGATTACAATCCGCTTCTAACCGTCGCCAACGATCTTATCCGGCTCTCGTGGTATAAGCTCCAGCGGTTGAACAATCTTCCTGCGTTCGGGGGTCAGTCGTGCTAACAACTCCGGTGAGGGCTGGTAACCGTATCGGAAATTGCCCCACGATGGACCATAGCGATAGACGATAGTTCGGCGGATGCCCGGATTTGTCCGTTTCGCTGAACCGTGTGCGGCCCCATCCACGAAAAGTAGCGCATCGCCGGCTTTCATGTGGATTTCAACCGCTCCTTCGATCCCTTCGACCGTCGCACCCACCGCCATTCTGTGTTTGTCGTAGTGCGGGTGTCTGAAGTTGGATTTGTGACTGCCGGGGATAATCATTGTGCCGCCATCGCCAGGACCAAAGTCCGTCAGTGCAATGAGGATGTCAATCTGTCCGCACATGAAGCGTCCATTGTGATACCGAAACTGGTTTCGATGGATAGGCGGGTAGCCCCCAGAGTGGAGTCCAATGGCTTCTCCGGGACCTCGAAAGGTGGCAAAGTTCTCATCTATAAACAGGGGCCCGTGATGGTAATCAAAGCTGCCCTCCCCTCCCACGAAGTGTTTCACCTTATCAATCCATGATGGATGGTCAATCAACCGCTCGAACGGTTCACCTGCCTCATAAATCTGCTGTAAATTGAAACCGTCAGTCGTGCCATACCGGTGTGCATGAACGTAACCGTACCATTCACCCTGTTCCAATGGGGGTATTGCATCGAGACATTCGTTGAGTTCTGCAACCTCTTCGAGGGTCAAGGCATTTGGCAATACGACATAGCCGCGTAAGTCAAATAGATAGATTTCGAGATCAGAAACCATAAATCCTCCTCTGATTCATTGTTCGTTATCTCAGTATGTAAGTCCTATTAGGTTTAATCGTTCTCCAACGCCAAGACCTTGCGAGCGAGCGGGGACAGCCGCGCTTGGACTTCGGGCGACAGATATTTCCTTTGTTCAAGCTGCTGCGACAATCCACTCTGCGTGAAATAGCCGTGCATGACCCGCCGTCGATGACCCGATGGATTGGCGGACGCACCGTGAAGGATATGTGCGTTAATGACGATGACGCTGCCAGCCGGGATTTCAGCATAGATCACACCCGCCTCATCGTCAGGCGGCGGCTCATCGGTTTTATGGCTGCCCGGAACCAGCCGGGTCGCACCGTTAGCCTTGTTCATGCCGTCAATCGCCCACAGTGAATTGGCAACAATGGGTCCTGAACCGGGTGCGGGTGGTCCATCACGGTGGAGACCTTGGTTGCCTTGATTCTTCAACGGCTCCAAGGAATTGAGACTGGAAAGGATGCAATCTTCCCCAAGCAGATGACGTGCGAGGTCATAGACAGGACTTCGTAAAAATATCGACTCAAAGAAGGATCCCTTGTTTACGAGGTTAGAGGCAAAATGGTAGCCTTCAACCTTCCGAAGTCCGTCGCGTTCAGGATCGAAGGTTGCGTAGATGCTATCTAACGCTCCTCGGAGAAAGCGAAGTTCATCTTCGGTCAGAACATTCGAGGCAATGGTAAATCCATTCTCCTCTAGATTCTGGATGTGGTTCTGGAGGGCTGCATCGGTTGTTGGAGATTTGCTGTCGAGGGACTGTGTCATCTTCGCACACTTAGTGTGGGGAACCGTCAGTTGTATCTATCCCTAATACTGTGAGGCATGACCCGTTTATCGGTCCTGCACAGATCCATCAAACCCAATTGGCGTATCCAGCACCTTGTCCTGAACGGGATAATTCAAAGCTGCCTCATTTAGCTCAATGCCCAATCCGGGTCCCTCAGGCACTGTCAGATAACCTTCCTTCAGTTCCAACGGCTCCACAAGCAGATCGCTCTTGGGCGGTTCCGCCTCGCCGGTATACTCCTGCAGCGCGAAGTTCGGAATTGCCGCATCCAACTGCACACACGCTGCCGTGCTCACCGGACTAAGGGGGTTGTGCGGAATCACCTTAACGTGGTGTGCCTCCGCCATCCCCGCCACCTTCTTGCACCCCGTCAGTCCACCGCAAAGGCATAGGTCTGGACGGATATAGGAGGTTGCCTTAGCTTCAAGGAGCTGTTGGAATTCAAAGATGCTTGCGAATCGCTCGCCTGTTGCGATAGGGAGGTTACACTGGTCTTGTACGTCACCCATAATCGCTGGACTATCCGGCAGCATCGGGTCTTCGTAGAAGTAGGGATTGAACTGTTCCAGCCGCCGACCTAACCAGATCGACTCCGCCGGATTCATCTGCCGGTGAATTTCGACACAGATGTCAACCGAATTGCCGACAGCATCGCGGACCGCCCCCACACGACGTACCGCCTCGTCCGCCCACTCTGAATATGATTTGTGGAGGTGGAAGTCTGACGGAAACGGCGAGAAACGGAGGGCAGTAAAGCCTTGCCCCGCCTTTTTCACGGCATCTGCCGCTAAGTCATCCACGGTTGTACCGCCCACGTGCATGTAGCACCGGACGCGGTGGCGCGTCATACCGCCCATTAGGTCGTAGATCGGCACACCGAGCCGCTTCCCTTTGATGTCCCACAGCGCGATGTCAATAGCGGAGAGCGCGCCTTGAACGACCGATCCCATAAAGTGCGATGAGCGATACAGCCATTGATAATGGTGTTCGATAAGCGAGGGATCTTTGCCAATCAGATACGGTGACATAACCTCCAGCATCGTCTTGGTTGGACGTTGCCAGCCGTGAACGCCGCCCTCTCCAATACCAACTGTGCCATCTTCGCAGTGAATCTTGATCAGAAGCCACCGATCCCATAGAATCGTTTCTACCCGTTCAATCTTCGTTTTCTGCATTACCTTATTTTTCCTTTACTATGGTAGATTTTAGAATTAATGAGACATTCCAAACCGGTGCGATTAGGAAAACGCACCTACCGTTCTCCAGTTTGGTAGGCGCTGTTTCTAACTGCGCCGATGCGGTGCGGTTGAAAACCGCACCTACCGGGGGACGAAAGTATCTATTTATTTTTAGCATTTACTACAAATATCAAGAAAGCTCGAATACCTGCCCGTCATACGCAAGATAGACATTTTCGGGCAGATCAATGCCCTGTTCTGTACATTGATCCCGAAAGTACCGATGATCAAGTCGGTGCATGATATGCGTGAAATAGGCCTCCTTAGGCTGCAATGCCTCAACAACTTCCAGCGCTTCCCCGACCGAGAAGTGAGTTGGATGGCGCGGATTAAAACTGAGTGCGTCAATGATTAGTAGGTCAATCCCTTGCAGTAAGGCTATCGACGAATCGGGCAGCCGTTTCACATCGGGGACATAGCCGAAGTTATCAATTCGGTAGCCGTAGGTTTGCACAGCAGCGTGTTCAACCGGAATTGGAGTGAGCTCAAACCCGTGTAAATGGAACGGTTCTTGCACGACATTAGGTAGCAGGTGCCCCACGCCGCCGCCCTGAAAGGTTTCTTTGCTAAACATATAATCAAAATTGCGCTGCAGGATGCGGATGGTCTCCTCCGGACCGTAGATGGGCATATCCATCTGTTGTTTACGACACGGCATGACGATGTCATTTGTCCCGCTCACATGGTCTGCGTGACAATGGGTAAAGACAACGGCGTCAATCCAGTCGATTTTGTTTCGGTCAATTTGGTCTATGAAATTGGGACCAAGATCGAATTGTAGATGTTGCTCATCCCTTTCGATATGAATTGATGGACGTGTCCGGTAATTTTTGGACCCAAACTTTCGGGCATCCTTGCAGGTTTCACAGTCGCACTTATATTCGGGAACACCTGTCGAAGTGCCTGAACCGAGAACAGTAATTTTCATACACCCTCCCCCTATGTCCTGTTGAGAATAGCTGCCAGAACCCCCGCGGGTTGTGGCACAATTTATAATATATTAGAGGAAGAAAAAATGCAACTTCAAAATCAGGGGAATCAGGTCCCGATCTTTACAGAATCATGGATTCCCGATTTGGTAAATCTTCAACTTTTGAAAACAACGAAATCCGAACTTGCCAATGGGCCTGATCTGTGTTAGAATCTTCTTAATCAGAGTGCATTTATGATAGTTGAAAGGCAATTGATATCCCACAAGGCATTGAACCGATGCAGCGTATTCTATTAGACACTGACACCGGCGTAGACGACGCCTTGGCGGTCATCCTCGCGCTCAATTCGCCGGAGTTGAAGGTGGAAGCGATCACTTCCGTCAGCGGCAATGTCCAAGTTGATCTCTGTACACGCAATTTGCTGATGACGCTCGAAGCGATGGGGGGCGGTGAATATCCAATCTGCGCCAAGGGTGAAGCACAACCGCTGATTAAGCCACTTGTGACAGCAGCACACGTCCACGGTTCAGATGGCCTCGGAGATGCGACACAGTTATTGAAGGACGATGGCTCGCGTCTCTACCCTGACCCCAAACCGCGACTGGCAGCAATTCCCGCCGTTGACCTCATCATAGACCTCGCCGGGCAGTATCCGGATGAACTCGTCCTCGTCCCAGTTGGGCCGTTGACAAACATCGCCAAAGCCATGATAAAGCAGCCAGCGCGGATGCGGCGGGTTCGGGAGATTGTGTTGATGGGTGGTGCCTTCGAAACTTACGGAAATGTTACGACAACCGCGGAATTTAACATCTATGCCGACCCACACGCAGCACAACTTGTCCTCGATTTTGGTGTACCAATCACGATGGTGCCGCTCGATGCGACCCATCAAGTTATACTGACGGGCAAACGCTTGAACGCTGAAATCGGTGAACGGGGCGATAGATTGTCACAATTTCTCCGAGATGTTACGCGAGCCACTATGGGGTATCATCAGGACCTCGAAGGATTTTATGGAACCTATATTCACGATGCACTTCCTATCGGGCTACTCACCCATCTCGAACTGTTTGAGACAGTGGAGGCTTTTGTGCAGGTAGAAACTTCGGGTGACCTAACCCAAGGAATGACCGTCGCTGATCTGCGCCCGGAAAAGCCTCGTCCAAAACCGAACGCTCGCGTCTGTGTTGGGGTGGATTCTGAAGCCTTCCTTCAGTACTTTTTCGATCGCACATTACAATCAAACTAAGGCAGATACACTATGGAATGGGTACTTAATCTTTTTTCCGAATATCTTGAAAACGACTTCAAAAAACGGCTCGGTATTCCCAAGCCGACAATCGATCAACTATGGGACGTGTTCCAGGTGCTTTTCCCTACCACCACTGCGCGTCTTTTGGTGCAGGAACCGGTGGGCAACACGGTGCGATTCAAGCCGCTCGCCTTCTATCACGCTGATGAGATGGGACCGTTGATTGACGACCCGATGGGCTACATCAAAGACAATTTCGGTGGTGGGAAGTTCAAAATCAATTTCTATCAGGGAATGCAGTTTATCGCAACGATAAACTTCAAGCCGGAGGGCCCCGAAATCTGGCGTGATTTGCCGGAACTGGATGAATCACAGTTCTGAACCCCTTGATAAGAGGGGAAAGACAGAGGGAGAAGATTCCATCTTACCTTCTCCTCCCCCGATTTTATCGGGATGTACCACTTGTCAGGGGAGTTAAATGAATTCTCAACCACAACTCACAGAATGCCCAAGTTGTCATAGCAAAAACGTGCAAGTAGTTGGCAAAAATGGGTGGTTTTGCCTCGACTGCGATTGGGATGATCTACCTGCCGTCACCGGAGAGATGGATGCACTGATTTCCACCCTGCGGCACGGTGATAAAGAGGCACGGCGGGAAGCAGCGCAGGCGTTAATCAATATCGGTGATTTTGAACGACATCTCGCAACGAGTGATGACCTGACCCCTCTGCTCGAAGCCCTTGACGATGCAGATGATGATGTCCGTTATTTTGCAACCGTTGCGCTGGGGCAGCTTGGGGATAGGCGTGCCCTACCGAAACTGAAACAGGTTGCCCAAGAAGACGCTGCGACTCTGGCACGAGAGGGAGCGAAGACTGCAATTGAACGCCTTAAAACAGCGAGCGGACAATGATTGCCATCTCTGATCTACCCACAGTGAATGCTACACTGAATACAATTAGCACCATTCTTCTGACCATCGGTTTCGTGATGATCCGGCGGCGCAAAACTGTCGCCCACAGAAACTGTATGATTGCAGCGTTTGTGGTATCGGGACTGTTTCTTACCTCCTACCTGATTTACCATTACCACGCTGGATCAACCCCTTTTGAAGGGACCGGGTGGATCCGTTCCATTTACTTCGCTGTTCTTATACCCCATATTATCCTCGCTGCTTTAATTCTCCCGCTCGCCTTGATAACACTCTATTTTGCCTTGCGGAAACGATTCGCCAAACACCGGCGTATTGCTCGCTGGACACTTCCCATCTGGCTGTATGTGTCCGTAACCGGAATCATCGTCTATTGGATGCTCTACCATCTTTGAGGATAACGCAATTCAGATTGAAATTGGGGCAGGCAGTATAGTATACTGTGAATCAAATTTGCCAAAAAAATCTAAAGTAACAACGAGGAAAATAAATCCATGCGTTCTCAAAATTCTGCTAATCCCCAACCTCCTCATTCAGAGCGACCCCGTTCCGAGAGTGGGCGCCCTGAGAGGGCTGCTCAACCGACTGATGCCCCAGAAATTCGTGAAATAGGTGCGCCGATTAATGGCGAACTCCAATACAGTACACGTCGCCTATTCTTGCAGCTTCAGGTTTTCACCGGATGTTCCCAACCACACGCACTGATTGAACCGCTAAAAACAAGCGATTTGGAAGCTGTTCTCTATCACGATTTGAACGATCCGCAGGGCATCGGCGTGCTATTTATGACAGAGGATGCAGACACCCTTGTGACTGAAACAAGACGAATCCTTACTAGTGAACCATTCGGCACTCTTCACTCAAAGCCTGAGTTCACCATGGTCGGCAGAACCTATGCCTCTGGACGGGAGCCGGACTTGGAGGATTGGCTGCTCGTTAAACCACGCCGTAATACGCTTAACCCTGAGCTCTCGTGGGCAATCTGGTATCCACTCCGTCGGAAACCAGAGTTCTATCGACTTCCCAAACAGGATCAGGGAAAAATTTTGATGGAACATGCGATGATTGGCAGAACATACGTGGAGGCGGGATACGCACACGACATTCGACTGGCATGTTTCGGATTGGACGCACGTGACAACGACTTCGTAATAGGATTGATGGGCACAACACTTCACCCCTTGTCGCACCTTGTGGGGGAGATGAGGAAGTCTCAACAGACCGCTCAATATCTCGAATCACTTGGTCCGTTTTTTGTCGGTAAAGTCTGCTGGCAGAGTCCTTGTAACATAGACTGAGGAAAATGATGAAAAACATCGCTGTAATCGTTACCAAAGAATTGTATACCTATTTTGTCTCACCCATCGCCTACTTCGTGTTCTTTATTTTTACAGCAGTTTCCGGGTTCCTTTTTTACGCGATTCTGGGACTTTATTCCGCATATCAATACTCAACGACTGATGTGCTGCAAACACTGTTCAACAACATCAGCGTCACCCTCCTCTTTTTCACTCCGGCTCTGACGATGAAACTTTTCGCGGAAGAAAAGAAAATAGGTACAATCGAGCTGCTGATGACCTCCCCACTTAAAGATACAGAAGTTGTTCTTGGGAAATTCTTGGCGAGCTGGATTATGTTATTCGTGATGCTGATATTAACCCTGATTTTTCCGTTGATAACGACTCGGTTTGGCAATCTAGACATCGGCCCAGTTATTAGCGGATATTTGGGGCTACTGCTGCTCGGTTCGACCTTTCTCTCGCTCGGTGTGATGATCTCTTCAATGACCAAAAACCAGATCGTTTCTGCCTTAACCAGTTTCGGTTTGCTACTCTCTCTTTGGATTATCGGTTTCTTATCGAATCGTGGTGGGAAGATTGGTGATTTCTTGGGCTATCTGTCTCTCACCGAACACTTCAGCGATTTTTCACGGGGAACTGTCTCCCTCACACACACTGTTTATTATTTAAGTTTCACTATCGTCTGTCTTTTCCTTACGGTGAAATCGTTTGAATCATCAAAGTGGAGGTAATTTCGATGCACGAAACACAAGGTCCAGAAGATATAAAATCACGAACAGGCGATAAGTGGGCACCGTTGCTCGGTTTTCTCACACTTATCCTTCTGTTTGCAACGCTGTCGAGTATCTTTCTGCGTCAAAGCCTCGTTGTGTGGATCTTCCTCGTGCTCGGCATCACATCTCTGACCGCTTTCGTGATTCTGAAACGCCAAGCCGTATCTCACTTCTTTGTGAGCCGTCAAGTTCGCTACGGCACCAATGTCGGCCTCACCGTTTTGCTAGTGATCGGGATTGCCGTCATCGCCAACGTTATCGTCGTCCAAAGGTTCGATACATCCGCAGACTGGACAAGCGATAGGATATATACCCTGTCGGATCAGACGAAAAACATTCTGCACGGACTAGATCGGGAGGTTCGGGTACTCGCTTTCTTCAGTCTCAGCCCCGATAATAATCAAATGGCACGCGAGCGTCAGCGTGCAACATATCTGTTGGAGATGTATCAACGCGAGACTGATAAACTCTCAGTCGAGTTTGTAGACCCCTATTCGGGGGCGATGCAGAGTCAGGAATATGAGATTGAGTTTGATGGGACAACGGTGTTCGAGAGCGGGAGCGTGCGGGAGCGTATCAGAACTGTCGGCGAGCAAGAGTTTACCAGCGCGATCCTGAAAGTGATCCGTGATGAGTTGGTAAAGATCTATTTCTTGACGGGCCACGAGGAACAGGCAATTGACGATTTTGATCAGAATCGAGGGTACAGCCAGACGAAAGAGGAGTTGGAAAAGCAGAATTACAGGGTCGAAACACTGTCTCTGGCAACGCAGCCGGAAGTCCCTGCTGATTGTGCAGCACTGGTTATCCCCGGTCCAAAAGCACCGCTGATGGCACACGAAGTCAACGCTATTTCGAAATACTTGGATAAAAACGGCAAACTGTTCCTGATGCTTGATCCTTCACTGAACTCACCGGAAGACCCGAATCAAGGGTTGGTTGACTTGATGAACAGATGGGGGGTTACGATTGGTAACGACCTTGTTTTCGATCGTATCCGACCTGCTTTCTTCCTCGTTGGTGGCAGTCGACCGGAAGCACCCACACCTGTGGACTTTGAGTTCCATCAAATCACACAGCATGTAAATCGGCAGGTGACATTTCAGCTCGCTCGGTCTGTTACTCCAAAAACGGACGCAGAGACTAACCTCAATGTCAAATCGCTTGTAAAGACCACCGATGAAATTGGCGGCAGTTGGGGAGAGACCAAACGACAGGCGGATGGTACTTTTGAAACGGACCTTTCATATACAGCAGGCGAGGATACACCACCACCAGTTTCTCTCGCGGTTGCTATTCAGCGCGAAGGCGGTGAACCAAACACGGGGGACGCCCCATCCGCTGATACATCGGAAGCGATCGGGACACGAATCGTTGTTGTCGGGGATTCTGATTTTGCGGACAACTTCTTCTTTTATGGTACCGGTGGCGGTGATTTCTTTCTAAACGCGGTAAACTGGTTGACCTTGGAGGAAGATCTAATTGCTATCCGCCCGGTGGACCCAAGTGAGCGAAGCCTTCGCCTGATGACGCCGCGCGAAAAAGCGTTCGTACAACTGGCGTCAATCTTTCTGATCCCGTTAATCATCTTTCTGATTGGCGTGGGGGTCTGGTGGCGACGACGGTAGTCGCGAACTCTCATCATGGACCATCACTTGACTGTACCCAAGGATTCTTGATAGTGCTGCGGGTAAATATTGATGCCCGCCTTAATCAGAGGCGTGAGTGCCATAATCTTCGAGAGTGAGCCTGTGGGCACAATCTGCCGTTTCGTGATTGCGCCCATGACATTAATTTCTCCCATCCAGAAGTGATGTGCGATATCACCGGTCATAGCAAGTTCCACATCTGGCTCTTCGTCGCACTCACCATAGTGGATAGCATTCTCACCTTCATGCGCAATCAGCGTAATGGATGACGTTGGCTCTGTGTGGTTGAATCTCACTGTTAAATTGAGCGATGCCAACTCTTTCTGCACTTGTGTCTGAGATTTCAGACGCTCAAACAACCCACCGATACAGGCATAGAGTTCATCCGCAGTTTCAAAAACTGGCATCACTGGAAATCCTTCTTCTTATCTTCACGGTTCACGCATTAGCTCCAGAGTCTATCGTGAGACCGTTCTTCATCCCACTCTGTTGTTGGCGCAAAGTATTCTGACTCACTCGGATGGAGATTTCTCTTTATGGCGTCCGGATTGAGTTCGATACCGAGTCCGGGTGTATCCGGCACTTCCATAAATCCGTCTTGGATAATTGGGTTGGGAAGCCCGGTCACCAACTCGTTCCACTCCGGATCATCGACCGAATGGTTTTCCAAAACAAGGAAGTTCTCTGTCGCTGCAGCACAGTGAATGCTTGCCATCGCACACACCGGTGTCCCCGCCATGTGTAACGCCATGGCGACACCGTGTTCTTGAGCGAGATCACCGATCTTCTTAGTTTCCAAAATCCCACCCGATGTTGCGATATCCGGATGACAGATGGAAATGGCTTTTGCGTCAAACAGTGTCTTAAACTCTTCTTTGCAGTAGATATCTTCACCCGTACAGATCGGTGTCGCACATGCGTTTGAAAGTCGGACATACTGATCCGTAAACTGCCACGGCACCATATCCTCTAACCATGCAAGGTTGTATTTTTCCAAAGCCCTACCGAGACGGATACAATCTTCAATTCCGATATGACCAAAATGATCGGTTGCAAGCGGAATCTCGTAGCCGATAATTTCCCGCACAGTCTCAACATATTCACATAAAAGCGCAATCCCTTTGTCCGTCAGGCGGATGCCGGTGAAGGGATGCATCAGGTTACCCGTATCAAGATTGCCTGACGGTGCGGAGAGGGTGCCCGGAATGTCTCTAACGAGCCCAATACCGACGTCCATCTTCAAGAAGGTAAACCCGCGATCCATCCGTTCTTTGAGTTTATTCCCCATCTCCTCTGGATCTTTAAGCGACGGTGTATCGGCGTAGCAGCGGATCTTGTCGCGGAATTTTCCGCCAGCGAGTTGGTAGCAGGGAACGCCGTACGCTTTACCGGCGAGATCCATCAGCGCCATCTCGATTCCGCATACACCGCCACCTTGACGTGCATGGTGCCCGAACTGCTTAATCTGGCGAAAGATTTTATCGACATTGCAGGGATTTTCCCCCAATATCCGACTCTTGAGCATCAGTGCGTATGTTTTGCTCGCTCCGTCGCGCACTTCACCGAGTCCATAGATTCCCTGATTTGTGTCCAATTTGAGAATTGGACCGCCGGTCCTTGTCTGAGTGAGGCGCATGTCGGTAATTTTCAGTTCAGATGGCCGTGAATTTGTGTTCACATTTGATGTAATTTCTGTAGATGTCATTATATCTCCGTAAAATAGATGTGATAAATATAGGACTTACGCCCAATTGTAGGCGGGGCATCTTGCTCCACACCAACCGTGCTAAAGTGCGTAAGCCCTAAAATAATAATACTGCCTATTGCGGCGTTATCTGAAATGCCATTATCCCCATTTCCATAAGAGGTTCATTGGGTAAGGAATTTCTAAAGTCCCCCTGACAAGGGGGATTTAGGGGATTGGCTGTGCATTGGGAGTGTCTAAGTAATTCTAAAATCTACCATAGTTCTGCTGTAGGAGGGATCTCCGAATCCCGACTGCTTATTTCTTTTTCACATGTGCTTTAACTCAGAGCCTCAAGTGCGACATCTAGCGCCGTTAAATGAGCCGCTGTCCGCCGATCCATGTGCCAACTTGTTGGGGTTTCACAAGTCATCACGTGATCCGCATTAAAGTGGAAAACGTAAGGAGCAAAACCTATATTTCCCCACTCAGGATCGGTCTGAAAGACACCGTCAGCGATCGGCAGGTCGCTTTCCCCCATTCCCCCATCAATCGGACCAATCTTTTCGATCTGGGGTGTTATTTCAGGTCCTATCCACTGGTTCTCGCGTTGCGCTTCGTAGAAATATACCCCCTTCGCTTCCCAATCTTCGTGAAAGTCGATGCAGAAGTCGAAACGCTGTCCTTCAATTACTTTTTTAACGATGTCTATTTCAGCGATGCTGGTTTCCTCAAATGAACGATTCAGATCTACGCCCCGCTTGTTTTCTCTGGTATTGTGCACGTAACCGTAAGGGTTGATACAGGGTAGAATCAGGAACTTGAAACGTTGCAACAGATGGGTATTGTCCCGCTCCAAGAAACGCAAAATCGCTGCGGGCCCGGCTGGCTCATCGCCGTGAATGCCTCCGGCGATTAAGATGTTTTTGTCCACACGCTGATCAGCTGCCAGCAAAACGCGATAGATGGGATAGTTATCCACAACGCCTACGGTTTCTATCCGTATGTGGGACGAATTTAAGGATTCCAACCGCTCTGTGAAGCGGGTATAATCTCGGTGGACCACCCTTCGTGCTCCTCCTCTAAAGTTCCTGCGTCTTTACCCACTCTGCAAAGTCAGCGTTGATTTCGTCTGACCACGCCCCATCAATTTCACCGGGGGTATACTTACCCTCCTGCAAGCGTTGGTGCCCAAATCGGTCCCGCATCCGGATATCCTCAGAGCGTTCAACGACCTCTTGCGCCAAGTGTGGCGGGATAAAAATAACCCCCTCGCGCCTTCCGAGCACGATATCTCCCGGCAGAACTGTTGTTTCTCCGATGCGAGTCGGAATATTGATTCCCGCTAAAGTTACATCGGCGATGGCGCTGGGATCTACCCCACGCACAAAAGTGGAAAAATCTGGGAGACTATAAATACCGTCGAGGTCACGGATGCCCCCGTCAATGACCATGCCGGTTCTGCTACGTGCAAAGATCGCATTGCCGAGATTGTCGCCTGCGAAGGTGCCGTTCTTCACCTTGCCAAATAGGTCAACAACAATGGTGTCGTTTTCGAGGAGCGTATCAATCACCCACGAGTTCTGTCCGCCGATCCGCTTATCTTTCTCACCCTGTTCCGCAACGAGGTTTTGAAAGTCTGGACGGAGTGGAACAAACATACACGTCACCGCTCTTCCGACCAAAACACGGTCTGGATGCAAGTTCATCCAATCCCCATCAAACTGAAAGCGGTAGCCGTGCCCCTGGAGCACCCCCCACGCTTCCTCAATCGTTACCTTTTTCATTCGCTCAACGATGTCATCCGATACATGAGGTCTCCCATCGGGGAAACGCTCGCCTTCCCACTCTCGCGTAATTTCGAGTATATTCTCTTTATTAACAAGTTGCACAGTTATTACTTATCCTTCCTTTGACTTCAAGGTATGCACGTAGGGGGAACGTAGATCTGCGTTCCCCTTACCTTTGCTGAACCAATAATTTACTATAGTCCCGCTTGTTCCCACACTTTATCCAGTGATTCAGAAGCGGTTTTTGCTGCGTCTTGTGGCTCCATCGCGTTGATTTTTGCGCTGAAGGGCTCAACGGTTACGGGACCATCGTAGCCGATGCTATTGAGAATTTGCATCAATTCAGCAAGTGGAATTACACCCGTCTCGGCGGGGATGCAGCGCACACTGTCAATTTGGTCGTCCGGATCAATTCCCGCAGGTGCATCGTTGATGTGGACGTATACCACATCTGCTTTAGAGAGTTTCTGGACATCGTCGAGTGTGGAACGGCAGGTGTACCAATGCCACATATCAAATAGCAGTCCAACGTTGCCCGTACCGATCCCAGCGGCGAGTCCAAGCACCGCGTCCATCGTGTAGGTGAATAGATACGTGGCTGACTGACGACTCGTTGCCGGACCGATAAACTCAAGACCGAGCGAATGCCCATAATCCTTCAGAACCTCCGCAACGGGGCGCAGCCGCTTGATGTGAAAATCCCAATTCTCTTGGAATGAGCGGTCACTCGAACTCGGTGACACAACGGTTGTCGTGCGATGGCATCCGAGATCTGCGGCAAGTTTCGCTAAATCGGGAAACGTTGATAGGCTTTCGTCGAACTCTGCATCACTCCCACGATAGTTGACCGGCAATCCCCAACCGCCCATCTTCAAGCCCGCCTCTGACCAGAGATTTTTGACATAATCGACGGAGTGTTCACTCGCTAGTGTATTTGCCTCGCTGATATTCAGGTCTAACCCTTCAAAGCCTGTCGACTTTGCCAACGCTAATCCTTCTTCGATATTCGCCTGAATGCCAATGGCACCCGGGCTCAGATTTTTGAACATATTATGCCTCCATGTACAGTTTGGTATACACACGTACTTCTAAAAAACAGTTATTTCGACACCCGTAATCAAAATCTCTTTCTGACGGAACAATGCCTTCAATGCCTCTTTCAATTCCTCAAAGAATTGTGAGTTGTTTACAGTCGCATCAAAGTCGATAACCGTGTAAATAATCACATAGTCGTGATAAACCTCGCCATGCTCTCGCCAGGAACCTCGCAGCGGGAAGTCTCGCATGATATGTGTTACGCCACCAAATCTATCGAACAGTTGTTTATGAACATGGTTATATTTTTCTTCTTCAATCCATGTGCCATCGTTATACTGTAGGGGCAGATAGATCTCGTACTGAATGACGGTCTGAGTCATCAAGCACCTCAAAAGGTAGCTGTTTGTCCTGTAATAATTCGATTTGACGCCCCGAAACGATATAAACGTGATCTTTAGAAATCCGCGTTGTTCCGCCTTCCTGAATGAGTAATCGCCACGCTTCTCCCCAATCTGCTTCAGGAAGTTTTATGACTGGCATTCTGTTAACCTCCATTCCATTGCTGTTTCTACTTATCAACCCGATACTTCTCCAACGCATCCAGATCCAACTCACAGCCCAAGCCGGGTGATTGCGGCACAGGTGTGTAACCCTTCTCGAAGGTGAACCCCTCTGTAATCAAATCATCACTGCGGGTCCAACTCCCGACGAAATCGCTGGCAAGCACACAGTTGGGTGCGACAGCGGCGGCGTGGAGATACGACCGCTCCATAATACCGAGATCGTTCCCTGATCCGTGCCAGACGGGGATGCCCGCTGCCTGTGCAATCGCAGCCGCCTTAATAAAGTCGACCATCGAGCCACCGAGATTGAGATAGTCCACCGCATCAGCACGAATCGCTTTAATCACATCCGACGCACCGCCGAGATGAAGTGCCAGCGGAAATGGCAACTGCCCACGCATATAACGATACTGGGCCAAGACATCATCCCGTAACCCCTTCTTTGGGATGGGATCTTCAAACACTTCGACGTTCTCAAGCTCCTTTATCTGCTCGGCAAGCTCAAGGGTTTGTTCAACAGTAAAAAAACGTTCGTTCGGATCAACCGTCATTTTGAAGTCTGATCCACCAACTTCCCAGACGGCTCGTATCCGCTCCACCATCGGTTCTTGGATCCGGCATTTCGTTTTGAGCCCGGTGAACCCTCGCTCGATAGCAATTTTTGTACTGCGTCCCGTATGTTCTGGTGTCTGGTGTCCGATCCAAAAATCCGCCCGTACCTTGTCCCGACAGGCACCGCCCAGAAGCGTGTGAACGGGTACTTCCAACCGTTTACCGAGGGCATCAAAGACTGCCATTTCAAATGCTTCGTATCCAGTAGGATAAGGACCAACATCAATTTCCCAATCTTCTGGTGAGTCAGGATTCGGCTTGAGCGGTTCCGAACGGAAGACGTTTTGCAAACACATCTTCGTCACGTCCCTGCCCTTTAACTCCTCAGCCGCTTGCGCCACCGCTTCTGTTGATTGACCTCTCCCTGTTTCACCAATGCCGGTGATACCTTCATCGGTATGCATCCGGATAATCTGCTTGGGCACCCTTGCCCAGTCAGGATAGCCGCCGTATTCCTCACTATGCACCGCTTCGGGGAAAACTGGAACAACAACTGTCCAAACATCAATCTGCGTAATTTTCATCGGGGTCCTCTTTCTAATGAACTAATGAACCAATTATCTTCACGTTTCACGCATCACGTTTTACGTTTTTTTATTCCTACCAATTCTGTCGCCCGACGTAAAGCCCTCGATCCGCTAACGGCAGCGATACCTTCGCGCCACCATGCCGCTGCGATTCAACGAAGCCGAGGATCATCTCTTGACTGCGACATGCGATCTTGATATTGCCAGTTGTTTCACGCCCCTCCTCAATTGCCGCAACGATATCGTCAATCGCTCCGACAGTTCCACTCTTGCGGGACGGTTCAGGGAACGGCACCTCTTCAAGGATGTTCCACTTGTCCTGAATTGTGCGCCATTGACACGCCACACTGTCGTTGAGCGTTCGGAGTTTGCCCTTTGAGCCGCTTACCTCGAACTCAAAGCCACCACTCGCAAGCAAATAGCCGCGGACACCGTTCTTGAAAGTCACATATCCCATCGGAATCCCCGGATCGTCGTCCACGCGATTTCCCACAAAGTCCGCCAAATTCACGTTCACGTCGCCCTGCACATATTCAATTTCAGAGTCGCTTGCTAGGTAGAGCAGCATATCAGAGGTATGTGTGTGTCCCCACTGTGCTGCGCCGACGCCGACATGCCCAATCACAGCTTGAATCTCACCCAACTCCCCCTGATCTATCAGTTCCCGCATCTTCTGAAAGATTGGCATATAGCGGCGCTGCGTGCCGTAATTGAACTTGACATCGTGCTTTTCACACGCTTCCAACATTGCGTCCGCCTCTTCCATCGAGCAACAGAGCGGCTTTTCGCAGTAGATTCCTTTGACTCCATTTTCCGCCGCAAAAACCGTGATTTCGGCATGTGTCGCCGGGCGGGTGGCGATACTCACAATATCCGGCTTCTCTTTCAGAATCATCTCACGATAGTCGGTGTAGCCTTTAGGCACATTGTACCGCTCTTGAATCGCTTCCACCTTTTCCGGGAGGACATCCGAGACAGCAATCAGGTCCGTGTGTGCTGAAGCCGTATGCCCGGCGGCGTGCGAGTACGGAATCCATCGAAAACTTTGGGGGTGGTCTCGAACTTCGTCATCAATTGTTGCTCCCATCCGACCGCAGCCGATGAGGCAGGAACTGTATCGTTTCGCCATGTTTGGACTCCTTAATCAATTCTCAGCATCTGCATAGAACAGTCGAGCGCATTTCCATTCAATTAGCGCGCTATTCTATTACGCAGGTAGCATTACTGTCAAGTAGAAATCTGTGAATACCCTTGATGTTCTGACATGTTCTGGTATAATGTATATCAGATTATATCCTTCCTCAGAAGGCGGACTTTCCAATGCAAACACCTATTAAACCGAATCGACCTCGTGCCCGTGAAATTGGCGTTCAGATTGGGGTTCTGCCGACCGGCAAACTCAACGGAATGACCGATGTTCCCGGCGTCAAAGTGGGACATGTCACGCGTATAGTGGGTGAAGGACCACTCTCCCCCGGCAACGGTCCCATCCGCACAGGCGTGACAGCCATCTTGCCGCACAACGGTAACATCTTTCGTGAAAAGGTAACAGCAACGGCACATATCATCAACGCTTTCGGCAAATCAATTGGTTTGCCGCAACTACTTGAACTGGGAAATATTGAAACCCCTATTCTCCTAACAGGTACACTCAACGTCTGGACCGCTGCTGACGCGCTTGTGGATTATGTCTCAGCACAGAACCCGGGGGTCTATTCGTTTAATCCAATCGTCGGTGAATGCAACGACAGTTTTCTCAACGATATTCTAGGGCGTCACGTCCGACGGGAGCACGTCTTTGAAGCGTTGGAGACCGCCTCTCACACAAATGTTGAGGAAGGTGTTGTTGGTGCCGGTGTAGGTATGACCGGCTTTGGATGGAAAGCTGGGATTGGAACCGCTTCGCGTGTGGTTCAAGTGGACGGAGCTGCGTATACGACTGGTGTTTTGGTCTTAACCAATACCGGTGGGGCGTCCGATTTACGGATAGACGGTTTTCCGATTGGAGAACACCTAACGCCAGAGGATATCTCAGAGGAACGACCGGGGTCGATCATGATCATCGTTGCGACGGATGCGCCGCTTTCCCACCGACAACTGACCCGCGTTGCCAGACGGGCGACATTTGGGCTTGCACGCACCGGGGCGATCGCATCGCACGGCAGTGGTGATTTTGTTATCGCCTTTTCGACAGCCAATCGTATCGGGGTTTCTCCACCCGAATCGCCCCCAATCTTTCATGATGAAGGTGCGTTAAGTTTTCTGTTTCGTGCCGTCATTGAAGCGACCGAAGAATCGATCATTAACTCGCTGCTCAAAGCGCACACGGTTGTCGGTCGTGACGGTAATACAAGGCACGGCATTCCAATCCGCCGCATCCTC
This sequence comes from Candidatus Poribacteria bacterium, assembly GCA_965204355.1. Lineage (GTDB taxonomy): Bacteria > Poribacteria > WGA-4E > WGA-4E > PCPOR2b > PCPOR2b. Next base: position 1,929,262 of record OZ241983.1, on the reverse strand, counting down.
GAAATCATGGAATTCCAACTGTCCGAAGCACCCTCTTGGGACGAATAATATCTCAGCAGCATAAGCATCCCCGTCGGCTTCTGTGTTTACCTACGTGGCTACATGTCCGACTATCTCCAAACTACCAATTTTCCACGTGACATCGGTATCGATCTTTGCTAAAATACGTCAAATTCTTATCCGGTTGAGTATCCAAAACCGAGATAGAATCTGAGACACTAAAATCAAAATATAAATAGGAGCGAATATGGAACAATCCAACGCAAATGTCAGTGGTTCTTCAGAGGAGAAAGTCGATGGAGGCTGTCTACCCGATTGGGAAGTCGCCGATCTACCCGCTCCGCCACCCTACCGTTTCAGCCGCGCATTTCGGAGCGTTTTGGGACCAGGGATTATCGCATTGGGTGGGTCGATAGGTAGTGGTGAGTGGCTACTCGGTCCCGCAATCACCGCCCAATACGGCGGACGGCTCCTGTGGATTGCGACAATTGCCATCCTGCTCCAATCCTTTATCAATACGGAGTCAATCCGCTATACGATTTATACCGGGGAACCGATGTTCAGCGGTTATATGCGTTGCAAACCGGGCTCGCGGTTCTGGGCGTTTTTTTATTCCGGTATAGACTTTTTCGGGATCTGGCCCGGCTGGGCGGCGACCGCCGCCACAGCTATTGCGGCAGCGTGGTTGGGATATATGCCGGGAGAAGCCGACCAGGGGACAGTGCGGTTTTTTGCATATTTGGCTTTCTTTTTATGTCTTGGAATTGTGTTGTTCGGCAGGAAAATATACAATGCCCTCGAAAAGGTCCAACTGATCATGGTCGTTTGGATTATCGGCTATCTGCTTTTGATCGATCTGTTTATGGTGCCGCCTAAGGTATGGTGGACTGTGATCAAGGGGTTCTTTAGCTTTGGCGCTTTGCCCGCAGCGGAGGGCGGTAACGTCGATTGGCTGTTGCTCGGCGCGTTTGCTGCCTATGCAGGAAGCGGTGGACTCGGCAACGTCGGTATCAGTAACTACGTCCGTGACAAGGGGTGGGGTATGAGCAGCCTCGTCGGTGCAATCCCTTCTCTGATTGGTGGACAGCAGGTAACCCTGACACATATCGGCAAAGTTTTTCGGATAACCCCTGAAAATTTGGAACGCTTCCGCGAATGGTGGAAATATAACCGTTTCGAGCAGTATTACATCTGGGTCATCGGCTGTTTCTTTGGTCTGGCACTGCCCGCTATGTTGACGATCGCCTTCGTCCCCGCGGGTCAAGAGATTGACCAGTGGTCAGCTGCAGCATTTCAAGCAGACGGACTTGCTGCCCAAGGCGGACGAATCTTCTGGTATCTCACGCTGCTGTGCGGATTTTGGGTACTTTTCTCAACTCAGTTGGGCGGTGTGGACGGCGTCCCACGTCGCTACACAGACATCATCTGGACCGGATTTGCAAGTGCGCGGAAAATGGAAGAGCACAACGCAAAATGGATCTATTACCCAATCCTTGTCATCTATATCCTCTGGGGCGTTGTCGCGCTCTATCTAGCAAAGCCGTTCTTTATGATCTTGGTTTCCGCGACAATCGGGGGATACTTGCTCGTGATTACTGCGCTGCACACCCTTTACGTCAATCGAAAGTTCCTACCGAAAGAGATTCAACCCTCCATTTGGCGGCAGATTGGACTCATCGCGTGTGCAGGATTCTACTCAATCTTTGGAACATTGACAATCAAACAGACTGTAATTCCTAAGCTGGTTTCGCTTATATCGGGATAGGAGAAAACGAATTGGATCTAAATCTGAAAGATAAAGTTGTTATCGTTACCGGTGCCAGTCGAGGTATCGGGAGAGCAATTGCGCTAGGTTTTGCAGCGGAAGGTGCGAAGTTGAGTATCTGTGGCAGAACAGCAGAGACACTCGATGCCGCTGCGAACGAGGTTAAGGCACTCGGAGCGGGGGTCTTTGCCCACCTTGCCGATGTCACCGAAGGCGCGGACGCCGAAGCATTTGTGGGTGCGACATTAGAGCAGTATGGACGGGTTGATGTGCTGATTAATAACGTCGGTGGGAGCAAGTGGACGCCGACCCCGGAGATTTCGGATGAGGAATGGCACGAAATCATCGACCTGAACCTCGTTTCCGCGGCACGCATGAGTCGGGGTGTTATCCCGACAATGAAGGCGCAAGGGAGCGGTGTTATCATCACCATCTCGTCGATTTACGGGCGGGAGGGCGGCGGACATATCACCTATAATGCAGCGAAAGCCGCAGAGATTAGTATGTCGAAGTCCCTCGCAGGCGAACTTGCCAAGGATAATATCCGCGTCAACAGCGTTGCTCCCGGTTCGATTCTGTTCCCCGGAGGCAGTTGGGAACGGCGTCAGAAAGAGGATCCGGACGGGATCGCTGCATTCGTCGAGAGCGATATGCCGCTGGGACGGTTTGGCAAGCCTGAAGAGGTAGCAGATGTTGTGGTGTTTCTCGCCTCTGAACGCGCAAGCCTCGTCACCGGTGCGTGCCTCAATGTTGATGGGTGCCAGTCAAAGTCGAATATTTGAAGTTAAGTCAATTGAACATCTGCTCGCTGACCTACCTCAGTAGAACTCTCTGATCTTGATTTATTTGAGAGTGATTTATTTGATGAAGAAGCATGTTTGACTATCGCGCTATATTCCTATCTATCCTTGTGGGGTGGCACATCGGTATCGCTTTCGAGAGGGATACCCCGTTGCCGCTGCATCTCCTGCCGTACGGATGGGTCAGCGGGCGGTTCCTCAATGGCTTTTTCAATCTGCTGTTGTGGTTGAACATTGGGCAGTGCCTGCTCATCCTGTTGCGGCGTTTCCTCCGCCGTGGCGATTCCCAACAGTCTCTCTAGTTCTGCCCACTCCTCATCTGAAAATTCGCTCAACAGTTTTTCAACTTCTGCCCAACCTTCATCTGAAAGCTGGGTAGGTATTTCAGATGTTTCGGAGGAGGGCGCAGTGGATTCAACCGGCGGGTCCGACGGGGTTAATGCAGAATGAGAATGATCGGAATCGCGTAGTTCCAGCTCTATGACTATGCTTGTTTCGAGCCCATGCTGCTCATTCATGAACATGAGCTCACCCTTATTTTTAAGCATCTGAGTAATTATATTGCTACCACTATCACGGCTATGTTCCAGTGTTTCTATTACCACTTGAGTAGCCTTTTGAACAACCTCTTCTACATTTTTAACCGACATCCCAAGTGTTTCTTCGGACAGTCTCTCTTCCAGGAATTCCCGCACAGCCTCCCGTATATCTGCAATCTCAACGGCCTTCACAGACTTCATACCGCGGTCATCTGTCGCAATTTCAAAGCGATTCGCTTCATCTGCCGTAGGGACAGATGTGCCATTCATTGGAGAACTATTGCCCGGCATTGTATCTGCCTGATGTACAATCTTTGTTGATGAATCCTCTGTAACAGAGTTCGGTTCCGAAATTGCTTGTTCGTTGACTGCAACAGGATTTGATTCAAATGCGTGGTAATACACCACACCGCCCCCACCAATTCCGATAACTGCGGCAACCCCGATTGCTGCAAGTTTCGCTTTCACTGATAATCTCACGGCTTCTATACCTCCCAAAATAAACGTTTTACCCGGCAATATCGCCACACCACCCAATAGCTTTTCGATTCGGTGGCGAACCTCCCGCTTTGCCCGCTTGAGGCGGTTGGCAACCGCCGCATACGACAAACCGGACTCGATCTGCAGCTGATCGTAGCTTACCCCGTCAATATAACGGGCTTCCATCAGTCTACGGTCGGTCTCCTGTAAGGTACTGATTGCCTGTCGAACAACGGTTTCAATTTCAGCCTTCAGGGCAATATCTTCAGGAGATGGAGCAACTTCGGCGAAATCTGTGTCGTTAGTCGCCTCGAAGCGGATCGTCGAATCATTTCGACACCGTAGCCAATCCTTACAGGTGTTGTGCGCAATCTGTTGAAGCCACGGTAGAAAGCGATTCAACTCCCGCAAGGTTGCCAACCGCTCGTATGCCCGAATAAATATCCGTTGTGCGAGGTCTTCGGCATCTGCCGGATTTTTGATATACGAAAGGACCAGTGCATAGATCGTTGTTCGGTGCATCTTAACCAATTGATCAAACGCCGATGTATCACCATTTAGCGTCTGCCGAACAAGATCAATTTCATTGGAAGGTTCAATTTTCATGATGAATACCCACCGTTTTAAGATTCAATAGCGTAAGACGATATAGCCGGGATTTTTTATCATCAAATTTCTGGTATTCGAGGGGGACGGATGATACAATTATTTTTCGCAGACTTAATTTTGCTAAAAACCGCTTCTCCTGTGAGCTTATGTTAGGCAGCACTCATGTCCTTGGAATCGCATCGTATAGGGCCGCATTGAACCCGACGAAAAAGGTATCTCCGAGCTGCAGCGTAGGTGCACGTAGGTTGCCGCTTCGCCCCATAATCGCTTTGAGGATGCCGTCTTGTGAATCGGTATCAGGGTCGAAAACATCAACTTTTTTGCCTTTGGCGACGTGAATGGATTGAGCGGCTTTAATACGTTCCCAAACCTCGGTTGGATTCAACTTCTCCTTACGGGCATCGGTTCGACTGTCTACCTGAATGTTGTTTGCGTCAAGAAACTCTTGCGCTTTTCGACAAGAAGTTCAGCTATTCCTAAAAAACATCCAATTTGCGGTCATCAATTTCCTCCATTTTTTGTGATTTGTGTATGAGTCAGCAGGCAAGTTTACGCACTGCTACCCCTGATGGCTTGATCCGTAACAAACTTTTCCACCAACAACTGTCAACAGGTTCTCAGAAGAACTATCAAGAATCTGTTCAATAGTCGGGCGAGCGTCGTTTGGAATTTGTATCGCGATGATATCTGCTTGCCACCCCTTTTCCAATCGTCCAACCCGTTCTAGACCAAGCGCCTCTGCACCGTTGTAGGTCACTATGTCGAACAACGTTTCAGGGCGGATACACGGTTGGGTACGTGCGAGGAACTTCAACTCATCGAGTAGGCTCAAGGACCAATTACTCGCAAGACTATCGGTCCCGATGGCGATATTGATTCCCCGTTCAATCAGTTGCACGACGGGATGGTCGGTATGATAGAAGTAATGATGGCTCCGCGGGCAGAACACCACAGATGCACCACTCTCTGCAAGGATTGTCACATCTGCGTCAGTCAGGTAATTGCAGTGGGCTAAGAGCGAACTTTTCCGCAAGACACCCAACGTTTTCATATACTGCATCGGTGTTGCTTGCGGAGGGTGCCACCCGGCTGTTGAAATGCCAAACGCTTCCAGATAACCCACAAACGCACCCGTACCGCTGGAGAGAAATTCAAGTTCCTCCTCGGTTTCCGCTATATGGGTACAAACTGACAAACCAGATACGACACATTGACGATAAATGTCAGCCGATGTAGAATAGGGAGCGTGTGGGGACAACGCAGGTGTCAACAGCGAATCGGACACAGGGGGGGAATCTAAATATGCCGTAAGTCGAGCGAGTCCTGTGGCGGCGTGTTCACCGGAAAAACCGAGCGCCTCACAGAAAACCACCTTCCGAATCGGCGTATCCCTCAGAACTTGTACTGATCCCCCGGTTCCGTCGATATCTCCCACTGTTGTCACACCGCCGGCTAAACTTTGCTGCACCCCTTCTCGAATAGACGGTTCTATTGTTGAAGGGTTCCGCTTCCCAACGATTTGGAATACCCAATCGGTAAATTTGGGGGTGCGTTGAACTGAATCGGCACTGCTTGTTAGATCAAGGTGGGTATGTGCGTTCACCAAGCCGGGGATGAGCACCACTTCGCCGAGGTCGTGTATCGGGGGTGCACCGCTGGACCGAACCGTCGGATAACGTCCAATATCGACAATTTTTGAACCACGAATGACAACCGCACCATTCTCAATAACCGTGCGGCTATTTGGCATTACATATTTTGCGCGTAAGATCATACAGTACCTTAAAACTAATCCCTAAGTTGCCTGAAGCGGATGATTTGAGCCGCCTTTACGATACACAACAACCTCTATCGACAAGTAAGGAAATTTCATGAATTCCAAGATTACCGGACACGCCACCTCACAAGCAACACAAGCCTTCACAGACCGAATGAACGCACAGCACACCGCCTTCGAGGCAAATGCGTATCGCCGGCTCACCGGTACGGATCTGATAACGTCCAAAATCGGCTACGGCGCTTACCGCATACATGACCAAGACGAAACACAGGCTGAAACGCTCGAATCCGCGATCGAAGCGGGGTGTAACCTAATTGATACGTCCAGCAATTATACCGACGGCGGCAGCGAAACCTTGATAGGCAATGTACTACAAAAGATGATTTCTGCTGGCGAGATTACCCGGGAAGAAATCATCGTTGTCTCCAAAGTCGGCTACATGCAGGGACAAAATCTCGATCAGGCACAACAACGGGAAACCGCAGGTAATGCGTGGGAAGAGGTCGTCAAATATATGGAAGGTTGCTGGCACTGCATCCACCCTGATTTTCTGATTGACCAATGGACGCGTAGCACAGATCGATTGGGTTTGGAGACCATCGATGTTTACCTGCTACACAATCCAGAGTACTTTCTGTCGGATGCTAAAAACCGATCCTCACAATCTACTAACTGGGAGGCAATTCAAGATACCTTCTATGACCGCGTCTACCACGCCTTTGTGCAGATGGAACAGTTTGTAGCCGATGGAAAGATTCGCTACTACGGTATTTCGTCGAATACTTTCCCTTCTTCACACACGGACTTTGAACATGCCTCCCTCAATCGTGTTCATGAAGCAGCTACCAAAGCGGCAGAGACTGTGTACGGAGACCATGCAGTAAGCCACTTCAAGGTCATCCAACTTCCATACAACCTCGTTGAATCAGAGGCATTGACCGAAACGAATAACGAAATCGACGGAAAACGGGTAACCGTCCTTGGGGCAGCAGAGTCCCTTGGACTTGGCGTTCTCGTGAATCGTCCACTGAACGCTTTCAAGGACAATCGTATGACCCGCTTGGCACAATATGCACACCATCCAAACGCCGACTACCCTCAGATGATGTACTTAGCAGAAGGCGCATTAACCCAAGTCGAAACTAGGATGGAGCAAACACTGAAAAGTTGGGGAATTTTCGATTCGGTGCAAAATCAGGTCAATGTACATCTTTTTTACAATATCGCCGACCAACTCGGCGGCTTTATGCCGCGCATCCAAGATCGAAATCATTGGGAACAGATTTTACAGCAGCATCTGATTCCACAGATCAATGCCTATCTGCGTCAAACCGGAATCGCCTGTCTAAATCAGCACCAAACAGAGTGGGAAGGCTTGCTCGCTCAATATGTTGATGCCCTTAACACCCTGTTCGCGGTCATAACGGAAATCTTTAACCGTGTGGATGCGGAAAAGGTCGAACCGATCTCTCAAGCGTTGAATCTACATCTTTCCGACGATCAGGGAGCACTAAGCCTCTCTCAGCGAGCATTGAACTTCGTGACCTCATCGCCAGGGGTGTCCGTTGTCCTGAATGGGATGAAACGCGAAGAATATGTTGAGGACGCGATGGGGATTATGGAACTGCCCAATTTCCCACAACCGCTTGCGCTGATAGAGAGCGTTGCCCATGCGACGTGAGGATTTTTAATCTCACGCATGTGTCAATAATCCCAACGAGCCAGTTCCATCCAAGCGGTAAGTTCACGCTGTTTCGGCGTGAGGCGTTCCCGAATCTCCGGCGGGAAATAGAAGTGATGACAGTTTCCACGCTCACGGGTCATGACGTTGTAGTGGGCGTGGACATAGTTGTAGTAGAGGTTCGACCGGACAGGCTGCGTGGTTTTAGGCAAGCCATCGTGGATGACGGTCTCGGAGAACATGAGGACATCACCCGCTTTTCCGGTGACTGCAATAGCGCCGGGCATATCCAAACCTTTGTAGTTCTGCCAGCTGAGGTCAAAATTGCTTTTGTGGGAGCCGGGCAACGCGACGACGCATCCGTCCTCTGCGCCGTTATCTGTGAGAAAGAACACGACGTTGAACATACGGCTTCGGATAACACCGTTGCTGTACGAATAGTCCGTGGTAGGGACGCCGCGATGCCAACCACCCTGTTCTGCACCACAGAATTTGGAAATGGACCAGGTGTTGATAAGTTGCGGTTCGCCCACGAATTCATACAGATACGGCAGGATACGCGGATGGTCAATGAGCTCATCGAAGATGCTATGCAATCGAGGCAGACCGTTGAGCCGAATCTGGTGGATACGTCTGGTTTCGCGGGTAGGACGACCCGGGCCGATAGCTTCTATCCATTTGTCCTCATAGTCCTGATTTTCTAGCGCCGCCAAGGTTTCCAAGTACTCTGCACACTCCGCAGAAGAGAGGACGTTTCGGAGAACCAAGAAACCGTTGAGGTCAAAGAGAAAACGTTCTTCGATATCAATCCGCGCGTTTTGGGACTCTGGCATTTTTCGACCTTTCTGTTGGCGTTATCTACTACTGGACTTACAGGTTTCGGCTGTCATTTGATTTAAGTGCCTCCACTTTAATACTCGCGACCTCTACCTTTCCAATTTTGGCGTAAGGGGATTTGTTGAGCACCTGAACTTCCTCCAATCCCGCCCGACGGATTGAGTCCAGATATTGATCTTCCGGCAGTGCCCCGGAAATACAATTCGCCCAATTGCTAATCGTTGATCTCAACCACTTAGGCAGATAGTTCGCTACGATGTCCGACACCAATAACCTTCCGCCCGGTTTGAGGACGCGATACGCTTCCTGGAAGACCAAATCTTTGTCCGGAGCAAGGTTAATCACGCAGTTAGAAATAATCCAATCTACGCTTCCATCCTCAACCGGCATTGACTCAATTTCGCCTAATCGGAACTCAACATTTTTTGCCGCCGCTTCCTCTGCATTCTTTTGCGCTTTGTCGATCATCTCTGGTGTCATGTCGACGCCAATCGCTCTCCCGCTTTCACCTACAAGTTGTGCCGCAAGCAGCACATCAATACCCGCTCCGGATCCAAGGTCAAGTACGACCTCCCCTTCACAAATATCGGCATACATCAATGGGTTCCCACAACCGAAGGAATTATCAACGGCATCGGTAGGGATACTGGAAAGTTGCACATCGGTATATTCGTTCTGATTTGCGAACTTCCCTTCAAGGGCTGCCTCAATATTGATTTCTGTGTCGCAGCAGCTAGAAGTTGAGCAGCAAGACTCATCTTTCTTTATCAAATCTGCGTAATGTTCGCGGACAGTTGTTTTAATCTCCACTGCGTTGTGGACTTTCATATTATGTCCCTTTGTATCGAATTAGTGAAAATTTCACGATAGTACCACCCATTAAGGTAGGTTCACGCAAAAATCCAACAGATCCATCAGCAGAGAACGCATCTCACTCCGTTGAACAATCCTGTCGATCATCCCGTGCTCTAACAAAAATTCTGCTTTCTGAAAATTTTCAGGGAGTTGCTGCTTGATACTTGCAGTTGCGAGGGGACCGGCAAAACCGATCCGGGCACCCGGTTCCGCAAGGATGATATGCGCCAACGAGGCATAACTGGCGGTTGATCCGCCAAAGGTTGGATCCGCCATCACAGAGATGTAGGGTAGACCTGCCTCCGTGTGCTTCACACACACCGCTGAGGTTTTTGCCATCTGCATCAGCGATAGTGTACCCTCTTGCATTCGCATCCCACCGCTCCGGGAGACAATGATTAGTGGTAATCCGTTCCGCGTAGCGTGTTCAATATTGCGAGTGACCTTTTCGCCGACAACCGCTCCCATTGTACCGCCTCTGACACCGAAATCACTGATCGTAATTGCAACAGTCTGATCGCCAATTTTCGCTTCACCGGTGAGAATCTCTGACTTGAGTCCGGTTTTAGCGTAATCGCGTGCGAGTTGTTCTTCGTAGTCCGGGAAATCTAAAGGGTTAGTCGAATACAGATCGGCGTCATGTTCATCAAAGCTGCCGTTATCAACCAGAAGTTCAAGCCGTTCATAGGCGGTCATGGGATGGTGGTAGCCACATTCTGGACAGACCTTATGTGCCTCTAAAAATGTTTCCTCAGAAATCTCTGCGCTGCAACCTTGACAGGTTATTGCCGCTGAAATCGCCATGTCTGTACGCTCCATCTTTGTGTTGGAACTGGTGTTGCGGAGTTGCTAATTTATATGCACATGATACCCTTGAGAGTAACGTTTGTCAAGCCCAAATAGGGAATTCGATCTATGCAAGAGGCAGCTGTCAATATACCGTATCACGCCGGCATATAGGGCGAAATTCATCCTTGAAGAACGTAATTGTTTGTGATATTATTTTGCGGTTTTGTTTTGAAATACGAGAGGAACCGGCTTGCATTGTTGCAGAATTACAACAATTGGGTATCAAAAACAACTCAACTGAACCGGAATAACAGCGTCTAAAGGCTTTTGAATTCTCTAGGTGTCCAAAGATAGATTAAAAACCCAAATGATAGTGATACGCTACACTATCACGGCTATTTTGCAGGTGTACTTTGCGATTTCTATTCTTGATTGACTTTCTCCCTGACAAAAACTGGCACAGAGTTTGCCATAGCGTATTAGTGTATGTAATAGTTATTAATTTCAGAAAACTCATAATCAGTGATCCGAAAAGGTCCTTGTTGGATTGCGAGGCTTTGACGATGACTGATAATTGGAAGGAGAAAGTTCATGTCCACGCAAATGTACCGACTTATCACTACATTTTTTCTTGTAATAACTGTAATAACACCGTTTGGCTTAATTTTAGGCTGTGGTTCTGATGACAACAGTCCAGTTACTCCAGATTTGGAGGATACGGAACCACCGGCAATACCACGGGGTGTAAGGAGTATCACCGGCGATGGCGAGGTAACGGTTGAATGGTTCCCTAACGGTGAGGCAGATCTTGCCGGATATAGAATCTGGCGTGATGACAATGGCGACGAAGAGTTTGACCTGCTTGGGGAGGTCTCTTCAGACTCCTCTGCTGATGTAGATAGGTTTAGCTTTGTAGACGATCAGGTTATCAATGGACGCACCTATTCTTATGCTATCTCCGCCGTCGACTACGATGGCAATGAAAGCGACTTGAGTCCAGAACAGGTATTCGATACGCCACGTCCATCGGGGAACAATATCACCCTAAATGACTTTAACCTGATTCCTGCTCGAAGCGGGTTTGACTTCTCGCAGCCGTCAAGGGGTGCTATCACTTGGGATCTACCTGCTACTGACATCTATTTTGGTTTTGATCCAGAAGTCAATGTCCCGTACCTCTATTCGGATAACTTGACAGAGATGCAGGATATGGGCTATCATGAATATTTTGATGAGGTAGATGTTTCGCCCGTGCGAGGGTTCACAACTGAATTCGTTGAACTTATTGAGGGACATGTGTATGCGCTGTTGACCCCCGACGGAAACTTCGCCAAGATTCACGTGATTGCTGTTTCCGATTCAGCGATCACCTTTGATTGGGCATACCAGACTGATACAGGTAACGCACAGCTCGCGCCCCGCCGTCCATGAAACTAACCAGCTAAATGGATAGGAGACCTCAGCAAAAATGAAAAAACACCTCTTTGTGCTTATTGCCTTTGCAACTTTTACAATAGGTGGGAACACTGTAGTAGCAGAATCGACTGCTGATGAGACACCTACGGTTCCGGAAAGGACACAGGCACACACAGATAGCGAAAATTCATCAGCTTCTCCGAGTTTGATAGGAAGCGTTCTGCCCCGCGACCCAAAGAGTCAAACGGAGTCATCAGATTATTCCCTCTTCCGATCGCACGCGTCAAAGTATTATCCCCCAAAAACCGCTCGCACAGCGATATTTCTATCAGCGACATTGCCCGGTTTGGGACAAACCTATTCCGGACGCCCCGTGAAAGGCTTAGCCTTTCTTGTTGCTGGGATTGGATTGGTAGCGGCAGGGGGATTCCATCTGGACCGTGCGGTTAATTATAATGACCTCTCAAATCGCTTCAACACAGGATTCTACGACCCACATGGCGGTAGTTTTCTGACTGCGGATCAGGGACATGTTAAGGCACGAGGCCATACCCAATTTGGGATGCTCTTTCTGGCGGGTGGAATTAGTGTCTACCTCTGGAATATTTTCGATGCAGCCAAAACAATTGATCACTATAATAAGCGAAGATTTCCGGTGCAAGCGCAACAAAGTGTGTATGGAGAAACTTATTTAACAGTCAATCGCCGCTTTTAGAGGTAAGGACGGCAATCTACCCAATAAGCCGCGAGTTTGGATGCGAAACTATCCATTTGTTGCGCGTCTCAGCCCCACCTGAACCTTCCGGAAGTTTCATCGGATAAGGAGATCTGTCCCTTGCGATTTGCCCAAATTTTATTGGTTAGTTGTTTCATTTTTTTGAGCTTTTCTTTAGCCATTTCAGCAACATATTCACTGCTTAACACCAAAAACCTTGATCAAGATCCTATTCAGATTGGCGAGATCTTGACCTATAGCGTCAAAATTAAGGGGTTGCCTGCTGGCACACAGATTACAAAGGTCGTTGAAAAAACGACACTGGCAGATCAGCCGGTTTATCGTTTCAGATCAGAAAGACAGACCGGGAGTCTGCTTGGAAAACTGTATCATTTTCAGGATCAAACAGAAAGTTATGCGACAACCGATCAGTTATACCCACTGAAATATGTTAGAGATTTAGAAGAGCAGAAAGGTCGATGGCATATTGAAGTTGATTTTGACCATGGTAAGGGAACGGTACAATACACCAAAAACTCAGATAACAAGGTTTTGAATCTCCCGATCGGTATACAGGATGACCTGTCGATGCTTTACTTCCTGCGTTCAAAAGAGTTGCAGGTCGGTCAGACTTATGGCCTTCCGGTACTCGTCAAGGATAAGTGCGAACATGTTACCCTTGAAGTCCGCCGTCGGGAAATGATAAAAACCAAAGCATTGGGACGTGTGGAAACATTGATGCTACGCACATCGCACGGCTATCTGATGTGGCTCACAAATGATGAGCGCCGTATTCCCGTTAGAATCGAAGCCGAGTCTCGCATCGGCAAGTTAGTCGGCGTATTGGAGAAGGTTGATTTTTTGGATTAGAGAAGGAACGTGATAGATTTTCTGCAGCAGTCAAATACTTATCAATCACTCGTTAAAACCCTGACCGCTCAGTTTTCGGGGGTGCAGTGTGCCCCGATCTCAATAAATCAACGAGTAGATCTCCCTAAACCTTGGTTGCGCGGTCTGCATGGTGCATCAACCGCTTATCTGCTCAGTGCATTGGCAGCTGATTTTGCCGATAAATCTTTTCTTGTCGTTTTACCCACACAGCACGAAGCAGATAAAATCATCCAAGACCTACCCGCCTATCATTTTGAGGAAGCGCACCTCTTTCCGCAATGGCAGAATTTCCTTTATGACGGTATTCCTCCAACAAAAAATGTTGTTGCTGAACGGCTAATCTGTTTGTATCAACTGTTGAAGGGAGACCGCACGTTCATTGTCACATCAATTCAAGCACTGATGCATAACATTCTGCCCCAATCGGTCGTAGCATCTGCCTTCCTGACCCTTCGCATCGGCGATGAGATTGCCCCCGACAAAGTGGTTGAACAACTGCTGCGTAACGGTTATCAGCGGATAGATCTCGTAGAGGTCAAGGGAGAATTGGCTCGCCGTGGCGATATTCTGGATGTCTACCCATTGACCACCGATGCCCCCATTCGGATTGAGTTCTTTGGCAACGAGATCGATGCGATCCGGTTGTTCGATCCGGAATCACAACGCTCTGTCCTTGATGGGATTGATCACCAACCGGAATCGATAACGCTGTGTCCAGTTCGAGAAATCATCCTGTCCCCTGAAACCCTCGATCTGTGGAAATCCCGCGCAGAAATACTGATTCAAAACAACGAATCGCCCAAGTACCGAAACGCAGTCAACGAAATTACGCACCGCCTCGAAACAGAAACAAATCCGGAGGGGCTTGAAGCCTTACTCCCGATGTTATACGAAGGCACCAGTATCCTTATGGATTATCTATCCCCACAGACTGCCGTTCTCCTGATTGAACCGGCTTGGATGGCGCGTGAGGCAGCCCAACTTGTGGAGGACACAAAAGAGCTTTATGAACGAAAATTAGCATTTGATCAGTTTATGGTGTCACCGGATGAGACATTTGTGTCGTTTGAATCGGTAATGTCCAATTTGGATACATATCCCCTCGTTCGCACGTCGTTGACTCCGCCTGCACTGAATACGGAGGAACCAATCGAGGAAATTGCTTTCGGTATGCGTCCGCTTGGTCTTCCGCGCAGTAATTATCGGATGGTCATGGATCAGATCAAGGAGTGGACTGATGAAGGCTATTTCGTCAACTTCCTCTGTGATAACCCAAAGAGCGCAGATCGGCTACACAACATTTTAGAGGACCGGAACTTACCTGCAACCCAGACAGCCGTGAACATCGGCAGCATTAGCGAAGGATTTCTCAATGAAACCCTCAAGTTCCTCACGCTGTCTGAAGATGAGTTGTTTGGACGTGAGCACCGCCGGCATCGGAAGACCTCCTTTAAGGAAGGAACTCCTCTCCTAAGTCTAATTGACCTTAAAGAAAAGGATTATGTGGTGCACATCTCACACGGGATTGGCCGCTACGGAGGGATTCGTCGCCTTGACGTTGATGGAAAACCACAGGACTTCCTCGCGCTAGACTATGCAGACGCAGGTAGGCTGTATGTCCCGACCTATCAAATTGATCTCGTCCAGAAATACATTGGTGGAGAAGAGGGCAGCAGAGTACGTCTGGACAAACTTGGGGGAACGTCGTGGGCACGGGTCAAAGCCAAAGCACAAGCCTCCATAGAGCAAATGGCGGAGGAACTGCTTGAACTGTACGCCATTCGTGAATCCCGAGAGGGTTATGCCTTCCCAACGGATGCTCCTTGGCAGAAAGAGTTTGAGGTCCTGTTTCCCTATGAAGAAACCCCGGACCAACAGAAGGCAATCGAAGAGGTCAAACAGGATATGGAACGTCTTCGACCCATGGACCGGCTAATCTGCGGAGATGTCGGATACGGAAAGACCGAGGTGGCACTCCGTGCGGCGTTCAAGGCAGTGATGGCAGGAAAACAGGTGGCCATCCTTGCCCCAACCACAATTCTTACGCTGCAACACTTTAATACATTTCAGCAGCGCTTTGCCCCTTTTCCCGTTCAGGTCGAAATGCTGAATCGCTTCCGAACGGACAAAGAGACCAAAATGGTAGTGGGGGGAATAGCAAATGGAACAGTTGATATTGTAATCGGCACTCACGCCCTGCTCTCAAAAAATATTAAGTTCCGCGAACTCGGCTTACTCGTAGTTGACGAGGAACATCGTTTCGGGGTGAAACATAAAGAAAAGATTAAACAGATGAAGCAGACGGTTGATGTATTAACCTTGACAGCGACGCCGATTCCGCGTACACTTCATATGTCCCTTGTCGGTATCCGTGACTTCAGTGTTATTAATACGCCTCCGGAAAACCGCCTGCCGATTGAAACTTATGTCATGGAGTATAATCCTGACGTAGTTCGAGATGCGATTTTGCGAGAAATGGAACGGGGTGGGCAGATCTTTTTTGTTCACAACCGTGTCCAGAGCATTGCAAGTATCGCTGCCACAATCCAAGACCTTGTACCACACGCTAGGGTCTGCATAGCACACGGGCAAATGCCTGAACGTCAATTAGAAAAAGTAATGATGGAGTTCATCAACCATAAATATGACGTTCTGGTCTGCACCATGATCATTGAATCTGGCGTAGATATTCCAACCGTCAATACGATCCTGATTAATCGTGCAGATGCGTTTGGATTAGCCCAACTCTATCAGTTACGAGGACGGGTTGGTCGCGATCAGCATCAGGCCTACGGTTATCTATTTTATCCACAAGGATGGGCAATTACGGAAGGTGCTCAAAAACGCCTACGCGTTATTGAAGAATTTACTGACCTTGGCTCTGGATTTAAGATTGCTCTCCGCGACCTTGAGATTCGGGGAACTGGCAATATTCTTGGTTCAGAGCAGCACGGTCATATCACCGCTGTGGGTTACGATATGTACTGCAAACTCGTTGAGGAAGCGGTACAAAAACTCAAGGGTGAGAAAATCGAAGAAAAGGTCGAAACCCGCATTAACCTTCCTATCGAAGCTTACCTGCCCGATGAATATGTCCCCGACAGCCGGCAGAAGGTCGCGCTTTACAAAAAAATTGCTGCCTTAGAAACGGAAGTAGATCGAAAAGAACTTGAAGAGGAGATGATTGATCGGTATGGAAAGATTCCCGAACCGGTTGAGATGCTCCTCGAAATCGCCGACTTAAAACAACTCAATCAACAACTTGGGGTTGATGGAATCGTCGCGGGTGAGGAAAGCATCAAAATCACATTTGATGAGGCAAAAACAAGCCTTGACCCTCGTAGGCTGATTCGACTGATTGAGGAAGATCGGCGAATCTCGATCACGCCCCCCGCACGTATGACCGTCCGGATGCAAGGCGCGCAAGGGAAAACGCTCTTGTCTGAGCTTAAGCGTGTCTTGGATAAATTGATGTGAACTGTAACAGGTGATGTGTGCTGCATAGCGGTGATTGTGAAGCATACGCATCAGCATACATGTTTTTTTGGATGATAGAATATACCACTAACTGCGAAGATCGTGTCTTTGCAACCTAATTTTTAACCAGAAAGGAACAACACACACAATGAAAAAAATATTGATAATTTTCGCCGTGACGGCGGCAATCGTGAGTAGTCCCGATTTATCGGGATCACAAGATGTAGCTGGCCCAATGGATGAGAGTCAGATTATTGTAGCTCAGTACGAATGGAACGGCACACACAAGGTTTCGCTTGCAACGCTTAATGCGGAAATTGCGGCACTACCAGAATATAAACAGAAAAACTATCGCTCCAAAGCTGCTAAGCTAATATTTCTCGAGGACTTTATCAACCAAAAGCTGATGCTCCTCGCGGCCAGCGCAGAAGGATTCGATAAAAATGAGGAGTTTCTGAAAAAAGGAGAGGACTATAAACATCAGTTAATGGTCGAACGCTTGACCGAAATTGAGGTTGACGAAAAAATTATCATCAACGATGATACACTCCGACAATATTACGAGGAAAATAAAGATGCGTATGTGGATAAGGAACAGGTGCGAGCAACCTGCATCACAGTATTCGATAAAGAACTCGCGCAGACAACACTGGAAGAGATTCAAGCCGGTAAGGATATCTTTGATGCGGTGAACGAACTTGCGGAAAAAGGGGTATTGACCGGGCCCGGTTCAAATCCGGAGGATGCAGGTAACACCGGCCTCTTTACTCGAGATGTGTCCGCAAGAGCACAGGCATTCGTTGACGCGGTTTTTGCCATGGAAGTTGGTGAGATGACTGAAGAAGTTTTTGAACAGGACGTCGAAGAAGACACCTATTATATGATTTTCCGAAAGGAAGAACACCAGCCAGAACGCCAACAGACCTTTGAAGAGGTTAAGCCGCGACTTGATTACCCGTTAAAACGCGAGATGAAGCGGAAGCGCATCTTAGAATGGTTGGAAACACTTACTGCAGAGGCTAAGCTCAAAACGTATCCAGAACTGCTCCCTCCGCCTGTGATGCCGGAAGAGGAAGAAGATCCAGAAAATGAGCAATCTGAGCAGTAATAGAACACAAAATGGACCAGATTCACCGTAGGTAGAACAACTTAGCCGGAGATGGTGGTCGAAGTCGAAATAACTATGTATCGCACAAAATTTTTTATGGAGGTATAACTGTGAAGTTATTGGGAATTATCGGTTTTATATTAGTCAGTGTCGCTGTTGTTAGTATTTCGTTGAACGGTTGTGGAGGAAAAGCTGGGGCTGAAGGTACTGTGATTGCGGAATTTGAATGGGATGGAAAACACCAGATCACGCTTGAAGAGATGCTACAAGAGATAAGCGAGCTCCCTAGCTACAAACAACCACAATACCAAGAAGCAGAAGGTGGATATGAGGAATATATGAATCTAATGGCGGAGAGCCGTCTCATACTCTGCCTTGCCAAGGATAAGAAACTTGATGAGGACCCTGAGGTTCTAAAAAAGGTGCAGGACTATTACCATGAATTGCTCGTTGACAAAATCACAGCAATTGAAGTCGATGAGAAACTTAAACCGACCGAGGAAGATTACCAGCGCTACTATGAAGAAAATAAGGGGGATTATGTCGTGCTAGAAAAGGTGCGACTGACCTGTATAACTATCCAAAATGAGGACAGAGCAAAGGAGGTCTTTCAACGAATTAAAGATGGAGAAGACATCGCTGCCCTTGCTAAGGAACTGGCAGAAAATGGGGAATTAGTTGGACCAGGATCAAATAACGAAATCCCCGGCGACACCGGTTTTTTCGATAATACGATGTATTCGCGGCGCGCAAAACCTTTTAGCGATGCAGCATTTGCATTGGAAGTCGGCCAAATGAATGATGAGATTCTCCATATCGAACTTGATGGGGAACACTACTACCTAATCTTCCGTAAGGAGGAAGTCCAGCCGGAACGTCAACAAACACTTGAAGAAAAAAGTGTGAGACGCAATGTGGAAAGACATGTCGAGAATCAACAGCGTGAAGAACTTATGACCGATTGGCTGATCCGACTCCATGAACAGGCGAACGTCAAGACCTTTGCAGATCGAATCCCAGAAACGCCAGAGTCGGAGGAGGAAGCAGAAACTGACTCGCCGGATGAAAGTGACGCTCCTGCCGAGCCTGAAACAGAGCCGTAAAACGTCAACCCCCGAATCAAGGAGGTATGTCCCCAAATGAAGATATTGCGCTTCTGTGCGCTGATTCTATTGATCTTTTATTTTGGGATCAATCCTGTGGATGCGCGACGGTTTGATCAGATCATCGCGTATGTCAACGAAGATGTGATCACCAAGTGGGAACTCGACAGCGTTGTGAAGCAAAAAGCGCTGGAACTTCAGCAAATTTACCGATTCAGTGAACGGGAAGCAATGCAAAAAGCAGACGAGGAGCGAGGTACGCTCCTGGATCAGTTGATTCGTCAGATGCTTCTCGTTGAAACGGCATTAACGCTGAAAATCGAAATCACGGAGCCTGAAGTCGAGCAATATCTGCAAAACTTCAAAGAGCAGTATAAGATTGAGACCGAAGCGGAACTTGCTCAAGCGTTAAAGAAGGAAGGGTACACCTTGATGTCTTTCCGTGAACAGGCTAAACGCAACCTGATGGCGGACAGACTCGTAATGCAACGTATCCTCCCTAGGCTGCAAATACGGGATTCAGACATACAGAAGTTTTTTGAAGAGAACCGTTCACAATTACCCACTAAAACGGATAGCGTCCACCTTCGACACATCTTCGTTGCTTTCAAGCCAAGCGAGGCGGATCGCGAGTTAAGCCTTGGGAAAATCGACACGATTCTTCAAGAATTAGAGGCTGGAGCAGATTTTGAGAAACTTGCACAAGGTTACGCCGACGACGAGCATAGACAAGCAGGGATTGGGGTATTAAACGAACTGCCTATTTCGGAAATGAGCGTCCTCTCACCTACCTTCCGCGATGCGCTTTCAGCGCTTAATGCCGGTGAGATTAGCGAGCCAGTTGAGGGCAACGATGGGTTTTATCTCTTCAAAGTTGAGCGTAAAGATGATCAGATCGTTGCGTTTCGCCATCTTGTTGTTAGTTTGAAGCCGAGTGAAGAGGCAATTGAAGCTGCTTATGAACGTGCAGATAGCCTCTTGCAGCGGCTAAATCAAGGTGAAGATTTCGACACGCTTGCACGACAATATTCCGATGATTCGCAAACACAAGCCAACGGCGGCGATCTCGGAATTCGTCCTCTCAGCGAATTAAATCCTGACACTCGAAAAATTATCGAAGGACTTTCCATCGGAGCGCATAGTACGCCGATCAAAACAACGTACGGTGTGCATATTTTTAAGATCGATAGTCGTACTGCCCCTGAGTTGAGCGATGCTGAAAAAGATCAGATCCGAATGATGCTGCGTCAGCAAAAATTCCAAGAGGAATGGCAAATCTACACGGATCTGCTTAAGGAAAATGCTTTCATAAAAATTAAATCTGAATTATTTGACGGCGAGAATTGAGATAAAGCAGTCCGACTTTCGGATAGATTCTATCGTTTTCAAATAGTTGATCTTACAGCGTAGCAGAGGAAAGATAGGATGGAAAGGAGGGAAAAACGGGAATGGCAAGAGATGGTAGGCAGTGGGGAGAAATCAATCAGCCGATTTCCTAATCCTCTTTGCTTCCAATTTCTTGATTGCTTTCTGCGGGAGGTACTCCATATTTTGCGTTGTGCTCTCCGTGCATCCCGTCTCACACTTTGCATCCTATCACTCGCGATTCTCACGCTTAACCTAATTTTGTCTGTGGGCGAATTAACCGCCCAAACTGACCCGTCGTCCAATTCCGATGAAGAGGTTTCCAGCACCCAAGCTGAGACGACAACAGACACCTCTTCAACCACGGATCCCTCCGCTTCCGAAGCGTCCCCCGATGGGGAGCCCCCCACAACTCCTCCTGAAGAAACGCCAGACCCGCTATCGGAGACAGAGCCACCTACACCTGACGAATCTGCCCAAGCCAGTCGAAAGCTCGATCCTGAGCAGATGACCCCTGAACAGGGGGACCTTCTCGCAAAAGGCGATGACCTTTCCTTTCACAATAACCTGATCCAGATTCAGGGTAACGGCTTAATCAAATATGACGAAGTTGTGCTCTATGCAGACCATATCTGGGCAGATTTCGATGAAAATGTGATGCGGGCAGCGGGCAATGTACATCTGCTTGTCGGAAAGGAAGAAACTTTCGCAAACGAACTGGTTTACAACCTTGAGACGAAAAAAGGAATTATTCGTGAGGGCTTCACATTCAGCGATCCGTGGTACTACCGCGGCACGGAGATCTTCAAGATTGAAGATGATGAATCCTATATCCGCGGTGGAGCTTTGACGACATGTTCTCTCTCACATCCCCATTACTACTTCAGCGCATCCCAGATCATCGTTAAAATAAACAGAGAGTTGATTGCCAAGAATATTGTTCTACGAGTTGGGGGCATTCCGCTCTTTTATTTTCCTGCCTACCGTCGCGATCTGCGCGAAGAAGACAAAGTTGCAAAAGTAATCTTCAATATCGGAACAAGCACTCATCAAGGCGTATTCTTTAGCGTAATTCTGCCGCTTGCGCGTCGTTTTCGCTATGACGGCGCCTTGTTGTTTGATCACTCCAGCCGTCGGGGAAGTGGCGTCGGTTTTGACGGAAAATATCGGGTAAACGATGCTAGGTACCAAGAAATTATCGTCCCGCTGCCTCCGAAAGCAACGCCAAGTGAGCGAACAAAATTGGAAGAGAAGGCACAAGAGTTAGCAGACCGTCTTGATGGCGAGTATGACCGGTATAAACTGCGACAACTCTTCCTGGAGTATAAGATCTCCGAAGAGGATATCGCCACTGCTCGCGAAAAGGCAGAAACTATCTATGCCGAATTACAGGAAGTGGATGCGGATTTTGTAAAAATTGCAGAGAAATCGACTGATCAAGCAACGCGCTATCAGGGGGGCGATATGGGGTTTCTGGTCCCTGGAGAACGGGATGAAGAAGGTGAACTTCGACTGGATCCTATCCTCGAAGAGGCGGTTTTTCAACTGGAGCCGGGAGAAATTACACCGGTTCTCAGGACAGAATCTGGTTTCCACATCTTAAAGGTTGATCGTGTGCTTGATGTATACGGTGAACCAGAATTCCAGATCAGCCGAATTGATACAGCGATTGAACCAAGTCAAGAGACCCGTAACACAATTCAGACGATTGCAAAGGAAATTCAAGAACGCGCGGAGGCAGGAGAGACACTTGAACAATTGGCAGGACAATATGAAGGGGTTGAAATTTCCGAAGCTAACGATGGTGCAGGGTTTCTGCTGAATGAAATGGATTCGCGTTGGAAACATCCCGTAGGTCGGCTAGAAGCACCCGGAGAAGTAACGTGGCCCATAAACACCGATCGAGGTGTTTACATCTTTGAATTAATCGAAAAGGAACCAACCCCGACCTTTGAAGAAATCGCGCGTCAATTTGAAGCGGAGTGGGCGGTGATGGAAGGGCAATTCGGGAACGCGCCAACGACAGGAGAGGGGCGAATTGAACAACTAGAAGAGGGAAAAAATGGGCAGAGTGATAACGAGACAAATGGAACGGAAAAAAGAAACGAACAGGATGGCAATATAAGTACAGAAGAAGATAGTACGGGGGTTACTTTGAATTCGGATAAAATCGAGGACGATGAAACGGCGGAATTGCCGGAAGGAGAAGTGGAAGAGGAAGCGTTGCAAGTCTACCAACAGTACGATTATCGAGGACGGTGGGAGATGCCGACCGTGCTCTACTCACAAGCACAGCGACTCTACAGCGGCGATCATACCGGAATCATTAGAACCCGTAAAGGGTATCGTCTGATTAAGATCGACAAAAGACGCACTTACAGAGGGGATCTTTATTTTTACACTAACGATGAATTTTCTTACGATCGCCGACAACCGTTTAAAACTGGAAGGCGATGGAATATGCGATGGGGACATCGGCACACCTTCTACACCCCTTGGGATAGCCGAGCAAGGAGTCGACGGCCCGTGAGTCTTGTAGGGCGTGTAGCGTGGCGAGCAAGAGACTTTGAAGAGGAAGGATTTGGAATCAATGAATCGGCGGTTAATTCTTTTGGTGTGCTCACATGGGGATCCGCCTTTTCTGGACTGGATTATGAGGATAGAGACCAAGACGGAAACTTAAAATTTTCGTACAAGACACTCGGCGAGTTCTTAGGACGATTGCAGGTCAACCACACCTTAAACCTTAGTGAAGAAGGCACAACAAACTTGCAAAAGTTACCCGTGCTTGAACTCTCGCTTTCGCGTATGCGCTTAGATGGGCTGCCTATTTTCAAGACTATCAATTCGCGTCTGACCAAAGTTGCCGAAGCATTGCACACCGATCTCCCACTCCTTTCGATGCTTGGCTTTCCAACGTTTGACAACATCAGTTTTGATCTGGATACGAATCTCGGCAATTTTTACCGTGAACGATTTCGAGACGAAGAGAACATCTACTTGCAAACAATGGACCTCGGTTTTGATCTCCGTAAACAATCGGTCCTACAAATCATCCCAAATCGCGAATTGCGCGTCGACATGGATTTCGATACGAACCTTATCTGGCATGACAAAGACCGAGAAGGGAACCAGAATATTTTCCGAAGCATATACAGTGCGCGGTTGTCTGCCAGTAATCTGCTGTTCCGGATCTATGATATCAGTTTCATTCCAGGGGCGCGCCGAATGCGCCACCAAATCAACTCAAGGGTATCATTTGATTATTCACCACCTGTTGACAGAGAAGATGCGCCCCAACTCTATCCCTTTGGTCCCAGTGTCTATTTCTTTGAAAGGAAAAACCTCGCCTATAACTTCGATACTAGTATTGAAGTTAAGACTCGCGGCAGTCGATCCGCGCTTCGTGTACTTCATTTTAATACCCGAGTAGCGGCGGATTTTACCAAATTTGAGGCGTTGAATGAACGTCGATATGTACCAATTGAAAGTAGAATGACAATAGTCCCGCTGGCAAGCCGAAATCTGAACATCACGTTCACATCAACACACGACCCGAATGAATCGCGCCTCGATGGAAAACGACTCAAACAGATCGGGTTCCGGTCCAACGTCAGTTACCGCCGTGATAAGTGGAACCTTACGTTCGGCAATGCCTTCACTAAAAGGACGCAACGCGCCTTTCGAAGCCTCACGGGTAGTCTACGGTTTCGTCCCAGCTATCTATTCGAATTGAACCTCAGCGTTAATTATGACTGGATTGAAAAACAGTTCTACTCGCAAAGTATTACGCTCCGGCGAAATCTGCACAATTGGAATATGACGATTAGATGGCACCGCATCGGGATTAAGCGGGAACCTCCTTTCGATAATGTGCGACAAGATTTCACTTTTCAGATTAACTTGATCGCGGAGCCA
Organism: Candidatus Poribacteria bacterium; assembly: GCA_965204355.1. Classification (GTDB taxonomy): domain Bacteria; phylum Poribacteria; class WGA-4E; order WGA-4E; family PCPOR2b; genus PCPOR2b. Next base: position 1,905,134 of record OZ241983.1, on the reverse strand, counting down.
GCTGCCTCAGTCGGAGTTGGCTATGACGCCACCACGGACACATGGGGCTTCCGCACCCTGCCAGCCGGTGTTCCTTACGACGCCTTCGGTGTTGGGAACTCACTGGGCAGATCTTACTTCTAATGCCAAATCTACAGCGTGGAAACGAGTCATTTACCTCCTTAGTGGCACCCTCTTCGCGCTGACTGGGGGCGGTGCCCTCTTATCACACAGAAATTAAGAGGGCACGTAACCTAATCATTGAGATACGCCAAAAAGCCTTGTCTTGCTCAATTGAGATGAGGCTTTTTTGTTGACTACTTAACGTATATGTGCTATATTAGGAGCGTAAAATCGTAAAGATATGTCCTCAAAGTCGCTTCATTGTCTGCCCACCTGTTGCCCTTCCTTCTGTCGCGAAAAAGGGTGTTGTCGATGCCTAAAATCTATGGTAAAATGAGGTTTACCAACCACTCAATCTGAAAAGATATTAGGATACAGAACCTCGCCTGATAGGTGGAATCACCTCTAATCACGGAAAGCCCTTCAGTCAAAGGAAATTCAATGCCAGAAGAATTCATTGATATCCGCGGCGCGCGCGAACATAATCTCAGGAACATAGATCTCAAACTCCCCAAAGACAAACTCATCATATTTACCGGTGTCAGCGGCTCCGGGAAATCATCACTGGCATTCGATACAGTCTACGCTGAAGGTCAACGCCGCTACATCGAATCGCTTTCCGCTTATGCCCGTCAATTCCTTGGACAATTGGAAAAACCCGATGTTGATTTTATCGGTGGGCTCTCCCCATCTATCTCGATTGATCAGAAGTCGGGTGGGAATAACCCACGTTCTACGGTCGCAACAATCACGGAGATCTATGACTACCTACGCGTCCTATTTGCACGTGTAGGCACCCCGCACTGCCTAAAGTGTGGTGCGCCGGTCGGCGCTCAAACGGCGACGGCGATCGTCGACCAAATTATCGATCTGCCACAGGAGAGTCGCATCATAATCCTTGCACCAATTGTCAGTGGACGCCGCGGAGAGTATCGCGAACATCTTGAGGATGCACTCAAAGCGGGATTTGTTCGTGCCCGAATTGATGGACAGATCTATGACCTACCCGCTGACATCCAACTTGACCGTAATCAGCGACATAACATTGAAATCGTCGTTGATCGAATCGTTATCAAACCTGATATTCGTAGCCGTGTTGCAGAATCGGTTGAAACCGCGCTTCGTATGGGAGAGGGACGCCTGATTGTGAACATCGTTGACGGGGAACAGGATGAAGATGACCTCCTGTTCGGGGTGGACTACACCTGTGTGCAGTGTAACATTAGCTATGAACCCCCTGCCCCACGAAATTTCTCCTTCAACAGTCCTGCCGGGATGTGTCCAACTTGCAAAGGACTCGGAACGCTCACAAAGATGGATCCTGATCTGGTGGTCCCCGATCCAACACAATCGATTCGGGAAGGGGCGATTGTCTTTTGGAAACAGCTAGACACGTTACAAACGCGACATCACGCCGAGAGCTTAGCAGCACACTTCGGCTTTAGTCTCGATACACCGTGGAAACAGTTGAGTGGGGAGCATCAACACGCTATCCTTTATGGCACTGGAAAAGAGCAGATTCCTTTCGTCTATCGCTCCCGCCGCAATCGCCGCTATAAGTACCAAGCCGCATTTGAGGGTGTGATTCCGCCTGAAGAACGAAAGTATTTTCAAGCGACCTCGGAACTGGTGAAGCGCTACTACGGAAAATACATGGTTTCCGGTACATGCCCAGATTGCAAAGGGGCACGACTCAAACCAGAGGTCAAGGCAGTAACAATCGATGGAAAATCCATCCTTGATGTCATCGAAATGGCAGTGGGGGATTGTTTTCGGTTCTTTGAAAAACTCCAATTGCCGGAGCGTGAGGCGTTCATTGCAACCGATCTGCTGAAAGAGATTCGGGGCCGTCTATGGTTCTTAATGAACGTTGGACTACACTACCTCACCTTAGATCGAACCGCGCCGACACTGTCCGGCGGCGAGTCGCAACGGATTCGGCTAGCCAGTCAGATCGGGGCAGGCTTGCGAGGAGTGGTCTATGTTCTCGACGAACCGAGTATTGGCTTGCATCCGCGCGATAACCAGCACCTCCTCACGACACTCAAGCATCTCCGAGATCAGGGCAACACTGTAATTGTTGTCGAACATGACGAAGATACAATGTGGGCGGGAGATATGATCGTTGATTTCGGACCGGGACCAGGAATCAAAGGCGGTGACATCGCAGCTATCGGTACACCACAGGAAGTCGCCGAGGCCTTCTCGTCCTTGACAGCGCAATATCTTCGTGGGGAACAAGAGATCGAGATTCCCACAACACGTCGCCCCATTGGGGACCAGTGGATCGAGATCTGCGGGGCGCGTCATAACAATCTCAAAAACGTTGATGTGCGAATTCCGCTCGGAATTTTCACCTGTGTGACCGGTGTCAGCGGTTCTGGCAAAAGCTCACTTATCAACGATATTCTACATGAAGCGCTTGACCGAGACCTGATGAAGGCCCACGCCCAACCGGGAGAGTATGATCTCATACAGGCGATCACCGCAGAGGCAGAACAGTCTAACGACCATACACAATGCGGATCCGCATTTCCAATTGACGAAGTCATCGATAAGGTCATTGATATCGATCAATCACCGATTGGACGAACCCCACGGTCGAATCCCGCTACGTACACCAAAGTATTTGATCAGATTCGTGCCCTTTACGCCGAGATGTCTGAGTCCAAAGTGCGTGGCTATAAACAGGGGCGCTTCAGCTTCAACGTTAAAGGCGGTCGATGCGAAGCCTGTGAAGGCAACGGCTCAAAGCGGATCGAAATGCACTTTATAGCTGATGTTTGGGTGAAGTGCAATATTTGTCAGGGGAAACGATACAATGATGAAACGTTACAGGTCAAATATAGGGGCGCTAGTATCTCTGATGTGCTTAACATGGACGTGCAGGAGGCGTTAGAGCATTTTGCAAACGTTCCGAAAATTGCGAAGATTCTACAGACTCTACACGATGTCGGCTTGGACTACATCAAGCTGGGACAGCCTGCACCAACGCTCTCCGGCGGTGAGGCACAGCGGATTAAATTAGCACGGGAGCTCGCTAAACGTAGCACAGGCAAAACCCTCTATATCCTCGATGAACCAACAACCGGATTACATTTCGACGATGTAAAAAAACTTCTTGAAGTGTTGCACCGACTTGTTGATGCGGGTAATACCGTTATTGTTATTGAGCACAACTTAGAGGTAGTAAAAACAGCAGACTATCTGATTGACCTCGGTCCCGAAGGGGGTGAAGAAGGCGGTTATGTCGTTGCAACGGGAACACCGGAGGAGGTAGCAGCCGTCGAGGAATCGTATACGGGGATAGCGTTGCAGCCAGCACTGGAACCGAAAAGGAGGGAAGGACTGGAAGAAGGGAAGGCTGGAAAGGTAATCTCTCAATCTTTCAATCTTCCAACCTTCCAACCTTCCAACCAACTTCATGAGTCAGAAGGGAATTATCAACTTGCCCGGAGTAATGACCTGCCCAAAAATGCCAAATACATCTCTGTGCATGGCGCGCATGAACACAATCTGAAGAACATCAATGTAGACATCCCTCATCGAAAGTTCACGACATTCACCGGCGTGAGCGGTTCAGGAAAATCATCACTGGCATTGGACACCATCTATGCAGAAGGACAACGCCGCTACGTCGAATCCCTTTCAGCGTATGCACGACAGTTTTTAGGGCAGTTAGAAAAGCCAAAGGTTGAAAAGATTGAGGGACTCTCGCCTGCAATCGCGATAGAGCAGAAGGCGCCAAGCAAGAATCCACGGTCTACGGTCGGGACAGTTACAGAAATTTACGACTACCTACGGGTACTTTATGCACGAACCGGAATCGCCCACTGCACGCAGTGCGGGTCAGAGATTAGCATCCAATCCGTGCAGCAAATTGTTGACAAAATCGTGGCACTGGCAAGTGGAACACGGCTTTATGTCTTGTCCCCTTTAGTGCTACGACCCAATGAGGATTATCCCGACGCTTTCCAGCGTCTACAACGTGACGGCTATGCTCGCGTCGAAATTGACGGGACGATCCACCCGATCGATCGAGCACCAAAGATTGGAAAGAGCATCCGCCACGATGTCAAAATTGTCGTCGATCGCCTCGCCCTTGAACCCGATGAACGTGGGCGCTTAGCCGAAGCTGTTGAGACCGCAACGCAGCAGAGCGGTGGAACCGTGGCCGTAGGAATAATAAATGAAGGGAAGCAAAGCGGTAGAGGAGGAGGGATTACGTATCATGTTTTCAGTGAACACTTCGCTTGTGTTCCGTGCGGTTTAAGTTTCCCCGAACTCACACCACGTCACTTCTCATTCAATAGTTCTATTGGCCAGTGTCCGTCGTGTGAAGGTATTGGGACAATCGGGAATCGGTTGTACACCTGTCAAGAGTGCGAAGGCACACGAATTCAACCCTTGGCAAGAGGTGTTACGTTAGGTGGGCAAACCATCGCCGAAACAACAGCAATGCCGATCGGAAGGACCGCCGACTTCTTTGACCGGCTCGATTTGTCTGCCCATCAGATAGAGATCGGCGGAACACTGCTCAAAGAGATCCAACAGCGGCTCCAATTTCTGGTCGATATAGGACTACACTACCTGACGCTAGATCGACCTGCACCCAGTCTCTCCGGCGGCGAGATGCAGCGCATCCGGCTGGCAAGCCAATTGGGTAGCGGTCTCACAGGCGTGACCTACATCCTTGATGAACCGAGCATCGGACTGCATCAGCGAGATCAGGAGCGGCTCCTGAATGCACTGAAAGGACTTCGAGATCTTGGTAACAGTGTCTTGGTTGTCGAACATGACTTGGAAACCATGTTGGCGTCGGACCATATTCTCGATTTTGGCCCCCGTGCCGGGAAGTTTGGCGGTGAGATCGTCGCCGCCGGGTCACCGACTGAAATCCAAGGGAGCGAGAATTCATTGACAGGTGGATATCTCACCGGAAAACTCAAGATTGAAGTTCCCCCGCAAAGGCGTGACGGCAACGGGGAGTGGCTTGAGATGATAGGTGTCCGAACCAATAATCTGCGAAATGTTGATGTCGAGATCCCGTTGGGGACGCTGACATGCGTAACAGGGGTGTCCGGTTCAGGAAAGAGTTCGTTGATTGAGGAGACGTTGTATCCTGTGCTTGTTTCTAACCTCAATCGAACGCGGATGCGGGCGGGAACGTATCGATCAATTTATGGGTTGGAAAATCTTGATAAAGTGATTAACATCGATCAGCAGCCGATTGGGGACACCCCACGATCGAATCCTGCTACCTACACCGACCTATTTACCAAAATTCGTTACCTCTTCGCCGATCTGCCAGACGCCAAGGTTCACGGTTTTGATTCCCGTCGATTCAGCTTTAACCAGAAGACAGGGCAGTGTGAAATGTGTCGCGGCCACGGGTTCAATAAGGTTGAGATGCACTTTCTCGCGGATGTGTGGGTAAAATGTGAAACATGCGGCGGCACCGGCTACAATCACGAAACGTTGCAGATCCGCTACAAGGGCAAAAATATCGCTGATATTCTGGAGATGACTGTGCAGGAAGCGTTAGAACACTTCCAAAGTGTACCGACTATCCAAAAACCCTTACAGATGTTATACGATGTCGGTCTGGATTATATTGAACTCGGTCAGTCGGCGACGACGCTCTCCGGTGGCGAATCCCAACGTGTCAAGCTGGCGCGTGAACTCTCAAAGCGAAGTACCGGCAAAACCATCTACATCATGGACGAACCGACGACAGGTCTACATTTTGACGATGTACAGAAGTTACTGATAGTGCTCAACCGCTTGGTAGATAAAGGTAACACAATCGTCATCATCGAACACAACATGGACGTGATAAAATCTGCCGATTGGATCATTGATCTCGGTCCTGAGGGCGGGGCTGAAGGTGGAGAGGTTGTCGCCATGGGGACACCAGAGGAGGTCATGACTGTAGAGGAATCGCATACGGGACGATTTCTGCGAAAAGCACTCACAACATCAGTCTGATAACCTGTGAGATACTTACTACTGAAATTTTTGATGTAAAAATTTCGGGATAAAGGAGGGATAATTATGCCAACTATCCGTTTACTTCCGGCTTCAGAAGAAAAATCTTGGCGTGCACTTCTTGACACTGAAGAACCTGTCCACTGTTTTAAATCAAAAGAGAAAGGAAAGTTGTACCTCGTTTCTCGCCATCAGTTAGAGGTTCTTGAAAAACTGCAATTGCCTTTTGAGGAGATTCCCGATTAACACATGGGGATTGTTCCTCAATTTGCTTGGTACGCTCGCTGACATTTAAGATTTTAGGAGGAAGCACACTTGGAATCCAAACTGCAAGAGCTTAAAACATACCTAATGGAGGTTAATGACTTGGGATCAGCAGCGTCGATCCTGCACTGGGACCAGACCACCTACATGCCGCCGGGTGGTGCAGCTGCGCGGGGACGTCAGCTCGCCACGCTGAGTCGCCTCGCACATGAGAAGTTCACCGATCCAAAAATCGGGAAGCTGCTCGATGAATTGCGACCTCACGAGGAAAGCCTGCCCTACGACTCCGACGATGCCAGTCTGATTCGTGTCACACGACGTGAATACGAAAAGGACACAAAAGTACCCCCTTCGTTCATGGCAGAACTTCAGAACCATGCAGCTGAGTCGTATCAGGTATGGACAAAAGCGCGTCCGGAAAATGACTTTTCTGCTGTGCAGCCCTATCTCGAAAAGACTCTGGACTTAAGCCGCCAACTCGCAGATTTCTTTCCCGATTACGAGCACATCGCTGACCCCCTTATCGACTTTGCCGATGAAGGTATGAAAGTCTCAATCGTTCGCCCCCTTTTCGCCGAACTCCGCGAACAACTTGTGCCGATTATGAACGCCATTATCGCCCAACCAACTGCTGACGACAGTTGCTTGCGCCAAACCTTCCCGGAGGCACAACAACTGGAATTCGCCGACGATGTCATCATGCGCTTCGGCTACGACTTTGAGCGGGGCAGACGGGATAAAACCCACCATCCGTTCATGACCAAATTCTCGATTGGCGATGTCCGCATCACTATCCGCACAAAAGAAGATGACTTGAGCGAAGGGCTGTTTAGCATGACACACGAGGCAGGACATGCACTCTATGAACAGGGCACCTGCACCGGCTATGAAGGGCTTCCCCTCGACGGTGGGGCGTCATCAGGCGTGCATGAGAGCCAATCACGGCTTTGGGAGAATGTCGTCGGGCGAAGCCGGGGCTTCTGGAACTTTTTCTATCCTAAACTCCAATCAACCTTTCCAGACCAGCTTGGGAGTGTGCCGATAGATACCTTCTACCGTGCAATTAACAAAGTGGAACGCTCACTAATTCGGACAGATGCCGATGAAGTCACTTACAACCTGCACGTCATGCTTCGTTTCGATTTTGAACTCGATCTGCTTGATGGAAAACTTGCTGTGAAAGATCTCCCCGAGGCGTGGCATGAGCGCTTCGAAACGGATTTTGGAATCGTTCCGCCGGACGACCGCGATGGGGTGCTGCAAGATGTCCATTGGTATGCTGGCACAATTGGCGGCGGTTTTCAGGGGTACACGTTGGGCAATATTTTGGGGGCGCAGTTCTTCGCAACCGCTTTGGAGGCACAGCCTGAGATTACGAATGAGATTGAAACGGGGAAATTTAGCACCTTGCACAATTGGCTCAAGGAGAATATCTATCAACACGGCAGTAAATATACCGCTCCTGAACTCATTGAGCGCGTTACCGGAGGACCGTTACGCATCGAACCGTATATCCACTACCTGCGGTCAAAGTACGGAGAGTTATACGGTTTATAGTCATAGGAGGACGCAATGATAATCAAGACAGGGGACGAACTTCATCAACTGGTCAAGAACGCTTTATTGGCAGCAGGTGCCGATGAGCCAAACGCTGAGGACGTGGCAGAGCATCTGGTTTTGGCAAATCTCAGCGGCGTTGACACGCACGGCATCTGGCATCTGCCGCGTTACGTGGAATCTTCCAAATCCGGTGAGATTGTGGCAACAGCCCATCCGGAGATTCTAAACGAAACCGCCACAAGCGCCCAAGTGACAGGGAATTGGACCTACGGGCAAGCAGCGGCAAAATACGCGACAGAAGTCGCCATAACAAAGGCGAAAGAGAACGACATTGCCGTGGTCGGACTCGTTCAAGCAGATCATATTGGGCGATTGGGTCACTATGTGGAGATGGCGGCGTCTGAAGGGCTGATTGCTATGGTCTGGGCAGGTGGATACTCCGAAGAAGAACCGGCAACCGTTCCTTACGGTGGTAGAGAGACAGTCCTTCATACCAATCCATTAGCGATGGGGTTTCCTTCTGGAGATGGACCGCGAATGATGTTCGACTTTGCAACGGCAGCGGTTTCTGGCGTCAAGGTTCTCAACGCGCAACGTAGAGGTGAACCGTTACCGCCCAACTGTATCGTTGACAAAGATGGAAATCCCAGCACGGATGCAAACGATTTCGTTAATGGGGGTGGACATGTTCCTTTTGGTGGACACAAGGGCTACGCCTTGATGATGGCAACAGAGTTCCTTGGGCGAATCTTTACAGGAGCGGATGCCTTTGTTGACCCCAAACATGGCGGACCGATTATGCGGCATCAAGGCGTAACATTTATTGCTTTCAAAGCAGATCTGTTCCAACCGTTCCCAGATTATGCGGATCGCGCCGATGAGATGGGACGTCGAGTCCGGGCAATTCCACCGGCACCTGGTTTCGATGAAGTCCTGATGCCCGGCGATCCGGAGGTTCGGACACGCGCTATCCGCCAACGCGATGGCATCCCTATTGCTGAAGATATTTGGCAATCCGTCACCGAGACAGCGACATCATTAGGCGTGGAGGTTCCTTAGGTACGCTTCAGTAGGGAACGCAGATCTGTGTTCTCTACTCACCTAACCTACAGAAAGGAATATCGGAAAGGAGATAAGAAGGTGAATCAACCCACTAACACAGTAGGGCTTACTGATGATCAGATCGATTTCCACAAGACGTTTGGCTACACGGTACTAAAACAGTTATTCTCAGCCGATGAGCTCACAACGATCCGCAAAGAGTTTGACGCTACCATGGCAGAGCAATACGCGCACAGACCGTTTGATGGTTCGGAACGCCACTGGACACCGATGACGGACGAAGATACGCCGTTCTTTGCAAGCCTGATGGAAGACCCTCGTTTTTTGACTGTCGCTAAACAGTTGTACGGTGACGATGTGCTCGGTATCGGCACAGACGCCAACCGCTATACTGGGAACACACGTTGGCACCGCGACACCGGCACGGTTCATCAGTACGGCGTGAAGTTTGCATTTTATCTGGAACCGGTAGACGGGAAGACAGGGGCATTGCGTGTAATTCCTAGCGCTCATCGACTTCCTGACGATGACAAGTTCGCCGATGGTGTCCGGTCGCTGCCGTTAGAGCAAGTACCGTGTACCGCACTCGCTTCTGAGCCGGGAGACGTGGTCGCGTTTGACCTTCGCATGTGGCACGCATCGTATGGTGGAAGCAATGACCGCCGTATGTGCACAGTCGTCTATTATGCAAATCCGAAGAACCCCGATGAAATTGAAGCGCTCCGTAGACAAGGCGAAGGTAACGCCCAAGCCGGGGTCAAGGCATTCAATCCCAAACGGCAGTATCTATACTCAAAACGATGGATGTCCAATCCGCAGGGCAGCTTAACCCGTCAAGCTTGGATTGACCGCCTGACAGAAGTCGGCTACTTTGATGCGCCGGGTTCGGTTGAGGTATGACTAGCGCGTGTTGACATTTTGATGTTGCTAATTGGGCAAATGCTGTAATCATCGGGCAAGCTGCCAAATGTAGCGCAAACTGTTAGTTTGCGTCTTCAGATCACAATCTAACAGATCGTGGTACAAAAGAATACTTTGTTGGGTTTCACCTATCTATAAGGAGGTGTTGTTGAATGACCGAGCCCCCTATTAGATTTGATAGGGATTCCCGTTTAATCGTTCAACCCAACCTACGGACCGGTAAATGTCAACAGAACCTAGCACCTACTTCGTATTACCGGTCCTGATTTGAATGCTATATCCTAACCAAATTCTGACGCAACTAGGAGGCAACATGAACAACGTCTCTCGTTCATTACGCGTCGGTGTCGTCGGCTGCGGATCTTTTGGACGCCATGCGTATTCAGACAATGTGGTCGATCACCCAGACGCTAACCTGACTGCGGTGTGCGATGTCGATTTAGAACGCGCTGAAACAGTCGCCCGCGAGTTGTTCGATGCACACCCACAGCGCCCCCGTGCGGCAACTTACACGGATTATCAAGAGATGTTTGACCAAGAATCTCTCGATGTCGTCATGGTCGGCACGATGGCAGATATCCGTCCAAGCGTGGCAATCGCCGCACTCAGTAGCGGCGCCCACGTGCTAGCAGCCAAGCCGATGGCGCCCTCACTCGCTGACGCAGAATCAATGCTTCAAGCAGCGGAGGGGGCAGACCGGATGCTGATGGTCGGTTATAACTTCCGCTTCCGCAAGGATGCACAGGCTGTGCATAAATTCATCCGCAGCGGTGGTTTGGGAACACCCCGCTTCGCACGCACTTGGATACACGCTGCCAGCGTTCCGGTTTGGGGACCACACTACATCAAGTCTCGGTCTGGAGGCGGTTCACTCGCCAGTACCGGTGTGCATACGTTGGATCTGGGGGTTTGGTTCCTCGGTTGTCCACCCCTCCTCTCAGTAGAAGGTCGGGCGAGCGCACGTTTTGGCGAACTTCCTACGCTGCCCCCTGATCTGGAAGCGGTCCGAGACACCTACGATGTGGAGGATTTGGTGAGCGGCTATGTTACTTTTGCCGATGATGTTACGTTGTCGGTTGAGAGTATGTGGTTGGCACCCCCGACAGCGAGAGACAACGGTGTTGATGTATGGGGGACGGAGGGCTACGCTTCGCTATCGCCGTTTCAGTTATTGACATGGCGGGATGGTGATTATGTGGATGTGACCGAGGAGGTAGCGCCCGGTATCGCTGACACGTTCGAAGATAACCCTCGGGTACGAACCCGCACTGAAGCGCTTCATTTTATCGATTGTGCACTCGGCAAAACGTCACCACTCATCACACCGAAGGAGATGTGGACGGATCAAGCGATTGTTGACGGCATATATGCCGGGGGGCGATCATATTCGTGAGCAGTATTGTAGGGGCTTCCAGTTCCCTAAATCAAGCACCAAAAACTGGCACACTAGTCGGGAATTGGAATTCCCTCCTACAAGAAACGAACGGTAGGGGGCGTACCCTCCGAATCGCGATTGGCTTGACTACGATATAGCAACTTGGGTTAGAATAGCAATAATGATAACACATCCTGTCAATCTTAACTGACTGAAAGGCGTACCCAGCGGATATTGTAGACCTCATCCTCGTGGCACCAGAACGCAACCAGTACATCGCCATCGGGCAACAGCGCGAGATTCGGACAGCCAAGCTTCAGCGATCGTAGCTCTTCGGTAGCGGTTGCCTCACCAAACATCTTTGTGAGCCTGTCTCCCTGCCATAGAACTTGCGGTTCGTCGTGCCGCCATTCATCCCCGTCAAGACGAACGATAGTACCACACAACCCCGGTGGGTCAATACCGCGGTAAACACAAACGACGCGCCCAGCCGGCAGCGCCAAAAGCTTACTGGTCTCTCCATTCAAACCTGTCGGACGCGGAGGAGTTGAAAACGTCTTGCAGTCGTTACTGACTGCATAGTTGACCGCTTTGGTCTTGCCGCTACGTTCATCAAACGCCCAACCAACGGCGAGCAGGCGTCCATCTGCCAACTGTACAACCGATTGCTCAAAATGGACAACCCCGTTGGCGAAATCATTAAGGATGTCAATGTAGGAGGACCAAGTCTGTCCTTGATCGGCAGAAACCATCCCGATAACCTTCAGACCGTTGGGGGCTTCGCCGGTCCAACGTCGCAGGCATGACACCGGCGCCAACCACTGACCATTCGTTAATTCGACAATGTTATGGCAGATCTCGAAAGGTTGCCCTACCAGCGGTGGCGAAATGTGATGGGGTTGTTCCCAAGTCCGTCCGTCGTCGGGACTGCGTGCTACCATCAGGTCCATCTCAACCAAGCCGGTCGTATCCGGATTCCAGATGCCCTGTTCGGGATCATCACGGTAAAAGCGCCCGATGAATGCAACCAGTTCGCCGTTCGATATTCGTTTCGGCCGTGCAATATGCGTGGTACGACGCGTCGGATGCTGGATCAGATCATCGGGGAAGATCGGCACCGGCGCGTCCCAAGTTTGTCCACTGTCGTGGCTGCGGTTGATATAAGTCCGGTAGTCCAAGCTTTCAACCGCCTCACCAATGTCAAACGCGGCAATTAGTTCATTCTGGTCAATGACCACCAGTGTTGGATGCCACGCATGTCGAGCGCGCAGATGTGGCTTCGGGTTTCGGTAGATGTGGCCAGTCCCGCAAATCTCAATCATCGGTTCGCTCACTCCCATGTGTGCAATGACTTGACCCCTTGAGGAAAGAGAAGCACCATCTCAGGCAGATCCTTTGTTTCTCAGATGCCTTAGCAGACCTTTCATCTCCTGAATGACTTTATTCTCCCTCGTGGACATCATACCAAACAGCACTCGCGGTGAAAGATTCCTTTTCCTCATAGTGCCTGCGGATGTTTTAGAGATAAAATCTCCGTAACGGTCAGGAGTAATTCCCAGATATTTGATCGAGAGGTAATGTTCTGAGGGTTGTCTTGTAACCTTACCCTCAAGAATATTTCCAGTTTTTCTCCTACCGTAACTGACGGTATAGCATCTACCACTTGCGTTGTTGACAATCGTATACCCTACCTCATCAATCGACTCATTCCAGCATTTCTCAAATCCATTTGTTGGCATTCGTTCTCTCAGGTCCCGTGCCGACCGCATAACAACCCTCTCACGAATCGGGGTCCTTGTGATGAGCAAATCCGCCTCTTGGACCCTTTGCGGAGCCGGTCCCTGCATCAGATAGACATTATCCAAGGTATACATCACACCACTGTTGATGCCTTTTGCGAGGTTAAGATGCCGTTCAATAATATCCTCATTGAGGGGATGAAGCTGGTACTGACCGTTTGAGTTAAAAACACTGCGTAATCTTCTTCGGCATTCGATGTCTGCATACCGGTTGTTTGGGATAGACACTTCCACTTTTAGCTCATAATCTACAAATAGATCATTTGTTGCATTGACCCGCGCTTCTTGTGTGCTTGCTAAAAGCGATAAGCCGGTCTGACTTTTGGACAGAACCCGACCAATGAGATTATCTCGTCGTAATGTGCGTATCTTTTGAGAGATTAACTCAAGCGTGGAGGCTTCCATCTCATCGATCATAATTTTATGTTCCCACCGTGTGCCCCTCTCATGCGCAAGGATTTGGAGCTGCTGCATCTGACCATCAGAGTGGATATATCCCAGTACTGTCCACGGATCAAAAGTGGTGCGGTATCCGCCCGTAGCTTTAGAGATATCACCTGCCAGCACACAGTCTCGCCTTTCATACCGGGAATAGACACCAAACTCAAATTCCAAGTGACGAAAAGGCTCTAACGCTTCTAAGAGATCCGCAGCGAACTCTGAACCTTGCGGAAAAGATTTAAAAATGGATTCGGTGTGTCCGGGATAGTTGAGAGCGTCAAGAAATTTTCCAATTGGAATCCCGTGTGCGTCCCCCTCCTCACCGCCGAAGACCTTTGTTTTAGTCTTAAAAGGCGGATTTCGCAGAAACAGATCGCGTTGAGAAACCAATTGTAATGCCGGATCATCTGACCCGTCTTCAAGAGTGGGAGCGTCTCCAAAAACCTCTTCTTGAATTGTATTATCTACAGGCTCACCCGATTCAATACCGCGTTTGACTTCGGCAAAATCAACAATGTCATTTAAGTTGTAGCGGAGCGGTGCGCTCGAAGCTTGGTTATCGTAGTTGAATCGGCGGAATCGTATCCTCGGCTTAATCCGAAAAACAGGGATTAACCCGTAATCTTTCAACAATGCATACAGAGTGACTGTATAGGATTCAGCATGTATTTTCCGCTCTAAAATCCCGTTTTGTGTAGACAGCCCTCCGTTTGCACCGTCTCCTCGAATTAAGTGTTCTTGGACAGGGTCACTGTCATTGCCAAAAATGATCATTCGGTGTTCTTCTCTGCTATCGTCTACCATTTATGGTACCCTCCCCTTTTGAAGTAATCCAAGACATATTGGAATTAAGAAAGATTATATCACGAATTGACGAAAGAATCGCAATAAAATTGTATATGCAAATCCATCCTTGCCGCGACGCATTAGTCGAACACCTCGACCTGTGGCGTATAGGACATATCCTCATCGAGTGGATAGATCGGGCGCTGGACGATTTTGTGACCTAATGTCTTAATATTGGGACTCGCTGCGCCCGGAACGTCAATAGTCATGTTTCGGACCGCCCACTCGTCATAGAATTCATAGGGCGTATGCGGCAACTTCTGAATGATGACATCGAACGTTTTCGGATCTTGACCAACAGCGGGATACATCCATCGATCGCACAGTATACCGCCTTGGGTAGCAGCAACAATAGTAATGTTGCCAGCCCTGAGAACGGCTATCGGCACCCTGTCTCTTATAGCAAGGGCTTCTACTGTCACCTCTATATCTATCGGGGTAAAACGGGGATCTTTCGTGCCGCCGAGCGGTACGGTGATGGTGCTGCCTAACCCCGCCTCCATAGCCTGCTTAATCGCCGGTTCATCTCGGATAGGCAAAAGAACCCGTCCCGTATAGTCGCTCTCCAAAAAACCCTTTAAGATCGCATTACTGGTGCCGGGCGCGCCAGAACTTGTGGCGTCGGCAGCGTCGGAAAAGACAACCGCTCCGTCCGCTTTCTTCGCGTTTTCGATCGCCTCCTCCACACTGTACAGGACACACTGCATTCGTTCGCGCATATCCCAAAAGTTTTGACCAATTCGCATCGCTTCCCGCTCAGCCAATTCCCTGTTATTATCGGTAACAACAATGATTCGTGATCCCTGCTCCGGGCAGTCGGTGGGTGGGTGACCCAACATGATGCCCGCAGCTAACACATCGTCCCGCTCTTCAAGCCGCTTAAGGTGTCGGATGAATGTCCCGTGCACACCGGTTGCGGTTTTGAGTTCGTCGCCGCGCACCATGGTGGGAGTGTACACGCTCCCAATGACCGGCTTCGCACCGTCAAGGATGCTGAGCAGCATTGTAGCCGTCCGTTCGCCCAACTGATACCAGTCGATATGTGGATAGGTGTGAAGGATGGCGGCACCATCGATAAGCTCCAACATACGTCGGGTGACGGTTCCGTGCATGTCGAGAGAAATCACGATAGGGACATCCGGTCCCAAGATCTTACGGGTTTCTTCAAGGATGTAACCTTCCGGGTCCTTCTCTATCTCGGCAGCCATCGCCCCGTGCATGGCGAAAAATAGGGCATCTGCACCCGCACTGTTCTTCTCAATCGCCTCCAGGCATTCTCCAGTGGTCCGCTCAAAACATTCGTGGGTGATTGTGCCACCCGCTCCCATGCTCGCTCCGTAGGTGGGTATAATTTCCAAGTCGGACCGTTGAGAGAAGATGTTCAGCGCACCGTTGATATCCTCACGACCAGCATCGAATAAATCCTGACCGAAATGAACGTTAAAATCCGCATACGTAGTGGGATTGGGATGGAACGAATTGGTTTCTTGGAAATAGTTAGCAACGATGATTTTAGGCATAATATTCCTTTTCTGTTAAACGGTGTTCTTACTTATCCCGGTTACGATCAGCAGAGGGACCATCGAACGATCTGGGGCACAGTTACGATTGGAGGTGCTTTAATTGGGGGCTACATCCACCTTCCCGAAGTGCCATACAAACGTCATTTGAGCCTGCGTACCGTCGAGTTGCACGCGATAGTTGCGGCCCGACTCCAATTTCATGAGCGGTCGGTTTCTCAGATGTTTGAATTCCAAGCCCAAAACGAAGTTCTTCGATATTGAGAAAGTGGTACCCGCCAAAACCTGACTACCGAAGGCAGCGCCCGTAGCAAGGGGTGATCCGGGTGCCCGTTCACGCGTCCAAATATGATTGACACCTACACCGATGTACAAACTGTGAACCCGTCGATCCGTTTCGGGTAGATTTGAGATGAGGTTAATGATATAACTCATCTCAACCGGGGCAAACGTCAAATTAGATGAAGAATCTGCACTGACGAAGGTATTATCGTTGTACGGATCTCCATTTTTCCGATGTAAACTGATTGATGCTGCCAACCCCGTGTGAGATGAAACTGCGAGCTTATACTTTATCCCAAACATAGGCACACTTCCGTAAATGCTATCGGTACTGGACTCCGACGGGCTATGAAACCCGGCATATAGCCCAAAGCCCTCTTGGAACCTCGCAGATGAAACAGATGGAAAAATGAGAACTATAGACAAAAATCCGAAAAATGTGACGAATCTACGACGTTGGGAATCCATTCAGTTAATCTCCTTTGATTTAGTCGTTTCGGTGTGCGACCAGCGTCTTAGCGGCCATACTCGTCTCCATGCAAAGTAGCCAACTAACACCAATCCGAGCAGCAGGAGATCGGGAAGAAAAGTAACTCCCATATATCGGACGCGGCGAAATTCTTCGCTATCCTGGTGGCGAACTAACTCAAAATCTGCACTCATTTCGGTTCGGGCAAAGCTACGACGTAAGCGAGTTAAGTAGCGCGACTCTCCGATGAAGCTACCAAAAGTGGGGTAACGTAGACGAATCGCATCGCGCTCGTCATCGGTAATTCGGTTGGCGTACTCAACCCTCGCACCTGGAAAGTGCATCTTATCCGGGGTAAGAATATACACGGTAACATCTGTCCCTTCCCGCGAACTAATCGAGGTCAGACGCAATGGGTAGATTAACCGCTCTGCCCTATATGTCAATAAGATTGGATCGATAGACTGATCGAAAAAGCGACCCAGTCGACGTCCACCACCTTCAAACTCAACGTTCAGTCGCATGGCAGTGAATACCCATCTCTGGTCGATGTAACTTTGCAGTATCGCATTGTCGTCAATGGAGTGGTGATAACCGTGTTCGTCAAGCCAATTGGTTAGTGCCATCGGATTATCGGCGGTGAGAATAACAGTATCAAAAGCGCCTACGCTCTCTTCAGAGATGACAGTAACCCCATCCTCGGCAGCACTATTAAATACGAGGCTATCGTCGCTGTCCTCGGTTGTGAAAACGTTACAGCCCGAACTCCCACCACCTCCGCGCCATCGGGTGACCGGCATTGTGACATCATTTAACTCTCTAAAAATTCGCCGATCCACTGTGTCAAGTTTCGGGATGGATGGGGTCGGGATAACGATGCCGAATTCTGCTGCTTCACCGCTGATATTGATGCTGGGAACGAGGTCAACCTGTTGTGTCCGCGGATCATAGGCGATGAACGCACGCTGCCCGGTGCCGTTTAATTGCTGCTCCGGTGGCGTAAACACAACACAGGGAGCATAGCCGTCGGCTGGAAGGAGCAGAAGCAGCACAAACAACCAAAGAAAATCGAAATGCCTTGTCATTGTTAAACCCTCCACGGGTCTTGTAAATAGTAGTCCAAAAGGATCGTCCACTGTTAAGTCAGTATATCTAGCTGATTCTGTTGTCTTCAAACGCAGGGATTCAGTAATTCACTCTACATATTTTGCCCGTTTATAACAGGGGCCAGACGAAAAATGCCGCCGATGTTACCCCAAAATATACAAAGAACACGAGTAACAAGCGACCCATAATCTCTCTGAATTCCAGCTTAACAATAGCGAGCATTGCAATCGCCCAGAAGGGTTGAATCATGTCGGTCATCATATCACCCCAAGCGTACGCAATAACCAGCCTTGATGCTTCAACGCCGAGCGCGTCTCCCGCGGGTATAAGGTATGGTGCTGTAACAGCCCACTCTGAACCCCCGGATGGAATGAAGTAATTCAGAATACCTGCATACCAATAAGCTATCACCAAGAACGTGTTCTTGCTCCCGATAGTAATAAAGGCTTTGGTGAACGCGGTTGCCAGATTGGTAAATTTGAATAACCCAAAGATGCCAGCGTAAAACGGGAACTGAATAATAACTCCCCACACAACCCTGCCTGCGTTTTCCGCCGCTTTAAGAAACCGCCACGGATACCAATGCAGGAGAACGCCCACCATTAAAAAAACGAAATTGATACTATTGAGGGTGATTGCGTTGGCAACCCCTAAACGGACAACTTCACCAAAAAGCCAAGCAAGTCCAACCGTCCCGACAATCAAGTTAAAACCGGGCCACCAGTTCAGCCGTATTGATGGCGATGCCTGAGGTGGTTTTTCAGGTGCCTCAAACAGTTGCAGCTGTTCTAAAAGTTCCGGTTTGATCCGGTAAGTGTTTTCCGCTGAAGGATGCATCACCGCCATCATTGCAGTCACTACAACAACGACCAACACAAGTAAGATAATGTTAAAGGAGCTAAAAATGGTTTCGCTCGCCGGAATGGTGGTCTGGAGGATCCCGCCCTGAATCAGAAAATTGTCGGGAGTATTCACCAAAAGCGGCGCGGAAGCCGACAATCCGGCATGCCATGTGCAGCCAAGTCCAAGATAGGCTGCTGCCACGAGCAGCCGATAATCGATCTTTTGATTCCGATGCACCAAGAACACAGCAAACAGCGCACTCGCAATCAGACTGAACGCCCAACTGAGCCACGCAGAGATCATGGAAAACAGACTCATCAGGACGATGGATTGTGCAGGTTTCTCTGGATCGGGTAACGACGCCAGTTTCTGAAGTGCATGTCTGACGAGCGGTGCATTGGCGACGATGTACCCTGTCATCATTGTCAGGCACACCTGCATCCCAAACTCAAGCAATACCCAGAACCCATTACCCCACGCTTTTACCGCTGAGACTGGGGAAGCATCTCCCCAGAGGAGCGCGAAAATAAAGCAGACCGCAGTCAGTATCCAAACAATCACGAGAGCGTCCGGAATCCATCTCTCGGTCCAGGTTGTTAACGCTGCCCCCCAACGCTGGAGTATGTTTGTGCTTCGCTGATGGCGTTCTGTCATGGGTCAAAAAAAATACCAACTTGCTCAATAGATTGGAAAAGGTAAATGACGAAAATTATCATAGCACGATCGATCTGAGAAAGTCAAGAATCCGCGCTATCGCAAGTTTTCCAATAGCGATTCGCATTCTTCCATTTGTCCAACTAAAATGAGAGCACAAAGCGGACTTTTTATCCGTTGGTCTGGTAGTAGCGCGGATCACCACTCCGATCGCCGATCCATTTGAAGTTTAGGACCCTGAAGTAGTCGTCGCCTTTACCACCTTCTCGCCACTCTTTCAAGGCTTCCCGATGCCCCAAGCGCTTCATCATCGCCCACTCGGAAATCCGGAACACGCGAGAATAGGTATCCCACAGGGTGAGGCCATCGCAGCCCAATTCGTATAAGGTCTGCGCAGAATACAGGGAAGCGGCGGGAGGCTGGCGGCGGGGATAGAGATCTGGATACAGTTTCACCGGCGTGTCTTTCACCAACTCCACCATCGGTTGAATCCATTCTGCCGCATTCATTGCAAATGTTGGATGGGGCATCAAGTAATCCACCAAGCCCTCTCTCACTAAAGTCTCAACATCAACGCCCCACACCATATTACTCTGCATGACCTCGCTGAGATTATATTTACCGGTCCCGCCAGCGACCTCTGGCCTAGAAGCCGGATCGACCCCCGGTGCCCGAAGGCGGCTTTCCATCGTCGATGTAATATTGTAGGCGATTTCAAGCTGCTTCCCCATTTTTTGGCTCATAGCATCGACAGCCGCCTTGAGTTCGCGGGCAAATTGGGTGACAAAGGTGGACAGCACGCCCCAGAAACGGGGATCGTCGTCTGGGCATTCGCGCGGATCCTCTCCATATTCCTCACGGAACCGTTGAATCACCGGTGCCTCGTATAGCACAAAGGGCTGGGAGCGACAGAAAATTACGTGCACCCCGTCAAATCCGTATTCCAACGCTTCACAAAGGAGAGAAATCCACAGGTGCCGGACTTCAGGAAAAGCCAAACTGAGATGCGCTATCCCCCTACCGTGTTTGTCCTTGCAGCGAAATTCGGGATGCCGTTCATAGAAACTCCCCGTTTCCATCTCCAATGGCACCGCTTTCGGTCCCTGAAGGCGCAGGCTTGGGAAGATGCGTAGACCGAGTGCGTGCGCGGCTTCCACGACCTCAGTCATGAAGTCAATCTCCTGTGCTTCTAAGGCTCTGAGTGTCACGTCCCACCCTTCGTGAAAGGCAAAACGATCAAAAGGATTGTTCCTTTTAGGCAGTGTGCGACCAATGCGGCTGCGATAGGTACAGTTCTCGCCCTTGAAGGCCGCCCATAACATAATCCCCACATCGCTATCCCGATACGGCTCAAATTGCGCCCAGATATCCTCCTTTGTGCGGAGGTCAGCGAAAATACCAGCATCGTTCATCGCTATGAGACGTTTGGTATCCTTCTCAGGCAGTTCACGCTGGTATTCCTCTATTTCCACCTCAGACAGGTGAACAAGCCGTACATAGACCAAGCTGCTATACATCTCGCCATAGCTATCTCCACGACCGCCCTCGTTGAAGCGGCTGATGATAAGGTCAGCCCCAGTAAGGTCCGCGACCTTCCAGAAAGCCTCGGACACTTGGTAATCTGAGAATGCCTTCGTCGTATGGCTCCACTTCAGTTTCGGTGGGATGCCGTTGAGGTCCTTTCCAGACTGCGTTTCTGCCCTCACAAGGGTGTATGCCGGATCGGCGGTTAGACGGAGACGCACATGCGCGTCCCCAAATTGGCCCGGGTAATGGACGCCCACGTATATCGCATGGTAACCTTCACGGTTCAAGGGCAATGTCAGCGGTTCAGAATCCATGCCCGGACCAGAATAAATCATTGTGCCAGCGAATTCTTCCATTTCGTAGTCGATTAGTCGCCAAGTACCGTGCTGGTAGCCTCGGTCAAGGCGGTGTGCCGGTTGACATTGCGTTAAATCTGAAATAATTACATCTTTCATTGTGATTCCTCACTCGTTAAAAAAGCAGCGATTCTGTATCTATAATGACGACAGATTTGACGCCCGAAGCCTTGCAAAGGTTGGGTTGTAAGTATGACACACATTTTAGAATTAGAAAAGGGTTGAAAACTGAAACGGAGTTGGATAAAATGCAAGTAATGTTTTCAGTACAAGGTAAAAAATGAAAAGGTAACTGTCTAAATCCACAACAGAGGACTTGAGAGATACAATTCATATCGCTAGAACGTCAAAATGAGAGGCAGGATACATGAATAAACCAGGACGTGGCTGGTCCCATGCCAGTCAGATGAAACCCGCCGCGGAATATGACATTCGCTACGGTTCAGGGCTGCTGACAAAGGAAAGTTCCGGATGGCCGCCTTACTT
This sequence comes from Candidatus Poribacteria bacterium, assembly GCA_965204355.1. Classification (GTDB taxonomy): domain Bacteria; phylum Poribacteria; class WGA-4E; order WGA-4E; family PCPOR2b; genus PCPOR2b. Next base: position 1,883,532 of record OZ241983.1, on the reverse strand, counting down.
AATGGTGTCCACACCGACTGCGTATAGAACAGCGCGACCCTATCTATCAAAGCAACCCATAGGGGTAGCCCATGCAATGTGGCTCGATTCCAAACATCAAAAGGAGGTAAGCGACAGTCTACCCGATAATGCAGAATTAGTGGTCGGTCTGGGCGGCGGAAGAGCGTTGGATGTCTCAAAGTTTGTGGCGTTGGACAAAGATCTGCCACTTATTATGGTGCCGACGATTGTATCAACGGGGGCGATTATCCACGGAGTTGTTGCAAAGTGGGAGGGTCGGAAAATCGTGGGAACGGTTGACGACTGGCCGTGGGTGGACTGCGACCACATTTTGGCGGATGATGATCTAATTCTCGAAGCGCCCTACTATCTGAATACCGCTGGCCTCGGCGATATACTGTGCGGATATGCTGCACCCGCTGAATGGCGCTGGCGGTCTAAGAACGGTATAGGACCGCCCTGCGACGAAGCAGTAATCGCTGAAGTTCTCAATCACCATGAGGAAATTACGCAAGGCTTTGAAGCGACCCTCGATGCGGAGGGAAACTTGACAGGGAAAAGCGTACGCCACATCATGAAAAGTGTGCAGGAACGTGATTCCCGCTGGATTCAACGACCGGAGGCTGAAAGCGGAGATCATCCTTTCTGGCTTGCCCTGGAAGAACGACATAATACGAGCTATATCCACGGGGAGATGGTCGCGTTTAGTGCAATTATCATCGCTTGGCAATGCGACGAACACCCCGAAATTCTAACGGATCGGCTAGACCGATGTAAGGTGCGCCGTCGACCACAGGAAGTAGGGATCACCCGTGAGGCGCTTCGTGTGGGACTGGAGTTTGCACCGAATTATATGGAGAAAAAAGATACAAATACAATCCTACGACATCAACCGATTACAGGCTCGCAATTTGATCAACTCTGGGAGTTCTTAGAAACCAGCTAACAGTCCACGCCGAAAGGAAACTGATGATGAATGAATCACATGTTGCCGATAATGATAACTCTACATCCGTCTCCCAAGACCTACAGCCTATCCCCGATCGGTTGGTTGTCTTGACCTTCGACGACGGTAACAAGTCGGACGCCACTCATGTGGGCCCGTTACTGAAGGGTTACGGCTTCGGTGCGACCTTTTTCATCACTGAGGGACTTAACTTTCTTACAGACAAGACGCACTATGTGACATGGGAAGAAGCCAAGGAACTGGATGCAGCCGGTTTTGAAATCGGCAACCACACTCGCCATCACAAAAACGTGAACAGTCAATCAAGCGAAGAGTTGCACGCGGACCTACAACATATCGATCTCCGTTGCAAGGAACACGGTATCGCTGTACCTGAGACATTCTGTTATCCGGGTTATTCTAACGGGCCTGAGGCTGTGAAAGTTCTAACTGAGAGAAATTTTCTTTTTGCACGACGCGGCATTGCACCGGAGTTTTCTTACGACTCAGAAGGAGGCAGAGGACCTACATACAATCCGGAGAAACATCATCCGCTGCTTATCCCGACGACAGGTGCATCGGGACCACACTGGACGTTTGATGACTTGGTATGGGCAATTGAGGGAGCAAGGGATGGACAGATTGCGGTCTTGACGTTTCACGGGGTGCCCGCTCTTGAGCATCCTTGGGTCAACACAGAGCCGGAACTGTTTGAAACGTATATGGATTATCTTCACGATAACGATTGTACTGTTATCGCCCTGCGTGACTTGGCAAAATATGTTGATCCGATTCAAGGTAGGAATATTCCGTGCTATTACTAAACCGATGGCAATAGCACACTCCGTCTACGATTCTTTTTAATGCGGTGGGCCTGTTACTCAATCCAGTCGCCGCATTTTCTATTTCCGAAATAGTGGGGGACGTGGTACAATCTCCGATCTGTTTACGTTCTCATAGAAAAGTTTTAACCCGAAGGAGAGGAAACGATGCCAACGGGACGGGTGAAATATTATAACTTAGACAAAGGGTATGGGTTCATCGCCCAAGATACTGGTGAAGGTGATGTTTTTCTACACATATCTGCGATTCAGGGCGGATATGATGAAATCCACATAGGACAGTATGTTAGATATGAGGTGGTTCTGGGCGATAGGGGTCCCGTCGCCCAGAACGTGCAGGTACTGCTTACCCCGATTGAGCAGAAACGGTTGAGACAAGGTAAGGCAGTGATACCTCGCAACTATACGCCACCGCAACAACCGAATGGCACCGCTAAGGAAAGACCTTCCACCCCGCCTCGAAAGCCTGTCCAACCCGCACCGGCTACCTCCCCCGCTCCACAACGACCCAAACAGGAAGCAGAAACCTCAAATGAAGAACCAACCTTTGGCGATCTCTACATACAGAAGCAGATACGCCTTCAGACACCTATGTTTTTTGGATTGTATAACCATACCGTGCTCCCTGCGACGATTACCGACTTTACCAAATACGATCTTGTTTTACAGGGCGAAAGGGAAAGCCAAGAACTTCCGAAAACCGATGTTAAATATTGTTACAAAGCGGAGGAGGCTACGAAGATACAGGCAATCATCCGTTATGACGAGGAAACTAAGAAACAAGACTTAAAGCCCATAATACAACCTAAAAAACGCTATCGTATTAACACGCGAACAATTGTACGAGCACGACGAACTCAACAGACAATTGAGGTTACAATGTTGGAAGGAGAGGTTTTTCGCGGATTGGTGGATTGGGTGAGCAGATACGAAATTAAGATGATTTTAGAGAACGAATCAAAAATCGTTGTGTTTCGGCATGCTATCTGCGATTTTAAGGTGTTCCCATCGGAAGAGGGAACGAGCGATTAAAGTGCAGCGGGGAACGATCTACAGACCATTCATTGAAGAAGAAGCAGGAGAGGAAGTCGCGACTGAAAAGCAGTTAATCAACCGACCGCAGTTTCCGTCGGACTTGGTTGGAGCGAACGAAGAAAATCAAATGTATAGATGCCCGTCTTATGTCCGTCAGCCCAGATCAGTCGAATTGCGTAACGACCAACAAGCTGTATATCAACGAGTGTAAGATTTTTGGATAACGGATCGGTGGTTAACAGGCGTAGCGGGTTTTTATCTGATTGGCACCGTGCACAGGGGCACTTTTGACGCAGCAGTTGACAGGAATATTCGCTTTGGTGCCCATCGTTCCATTGGACACTAATTGCGTCTGGAAGGCGTTTAATCTGGGTTGGCTGAGGTGTCATTTACCAGACCATTATACTATTTTGCGGCATCCAAAAAAACGGGCAGCAATCAGAGTCTTGTATTCATATTCGGCTCTAATCGCTGCCCGTTTTACGTTTTGAAGTGCTTATTACTGGAAATAGTCAGCGTTTAACTGGGTGAAGTGCTCCCATTCTTCGGGAACATCTTCATCTATGAAAATCGCTTCGACCGGACATTCTGGCTCACATACACCGCAATCAATGCACTCCACAGGATCAATAAAAAGTTGGTTGTGATTCTCAAAGTCATCTGAGTCTGAGGTTGGATGAATGCAGTCAACAGGGCAAACATCAACACAGGCAGTGTCTTTAACATCGATGCAAGGTTCAGTGATGACGTAGGTCATCGGCTTTATCCTCCTATCTCACTCGGAAATACAGTTATTGAAAATTATATATTGAAAATTGACGATTGAATCCTCTCAACCTGTTGTATATCGTTCAGGTCCTTTATTAGAGTTGGGAATAATCAAAGCGTCGGCGTTTTCAGTTCGATAAAGTAAGTTAATCATATCACATCCACCGAAGTTTGTCAAATAGATCTCACAGCGATTATTGATAACCCGAATGACTCCCTAAACAATCTAAAAATATACTATTCCCAAGGCACGGTGTATAGCGAATAGGGTAGCGATATGCTGGCCGGTCAGGAGGCTGGCACGGGAAGGTGAACATGTGGGAGTAAATGAGAGGGGCAGCTAATCTCGCCACAAAGCGATACCCCCCAATAAACCGGCGACATTGGGAATTATTCTCACATTCGGAGGAAGGTCGACCGTAAGCCTCCGCGCATTGCCGCCACCGATATAAAGGGTATCGTAGTTAAATAGGTGTTCGAGAGACGCAATCGCTTCCATCACCCGCCGTTGCCATTTTTTCCTACCGGCTTTCTCTAGCGCAGCACTGCCTAAATGCTCCTCGTAGGTCTTACCGCTACGAAACGGATGGTGCGCAACCTCAAGGTTGGGGACCAATTCCCCGTCGAGAAACAGAGCAGATCCGAAGCCGGTCCCCAGTGTGACAACCAATTCCACGCCCTGCCCGGAAATTGCACCGAATCCTTGGACGTCTGCATCGTTTAAGACACGCACAGGCTTCTCCAGTTTTTCGGATAAGGCTCCTTCCAAATCGAACCCAACCCAATCCTTATGGAGGTTTACCGCTGTTTCAGTAACGCCTTTGCGTATTACGCCGGGAAAACCGACCGATATACGATCAAAATCTGAGTGTCTCTTGGCTAGCTTGACCATTGCTCTGAGGACGGGATCCGGTTTAGCAGGTCGCGGTGTTCGGACGCGTTTCCGGTTTCCCATCGGGTTTCCTTCCATATCAAGAAGCATTGCTTTGATACCACTACCCCCTATATCAATTGTCAAAGTTTTCTGATCAGCCATTTTTCTCAGGTCTCCTTTTGAATTTACCAAGAATCCACGACAGAATAGACCACATCAAAGGATATTCAAGAATTGGGATTCAGCCACCGCCGTCCGGGTTCATCTTTTCCGATAAGATCATTAGCAGGATCGGGTCCCCACGTCCCAGCCTCATAGTTGGGGAAATCGCGAGGAGGCAGCGCTTCCCAAATGTCCAAGATAGGGGTGGCAACCTCCCACGCTGCTTCTACCATGTCCGCCCGATGGAATTGCGTGGAATCGCCGTTCATGCAGTCGTAAAGTAGCGTTTCATAGCCGGTCGCAGGACTACTTCCTGCTAAATCTTCGTAGCGAAAGTCCATATCAACTGGGGTCAGACGTACGGTTGGTCCCGGAATTTTTGCCTGGAATCGGATGGCGATGCGTTCATCCGGTTGGATGTGAAGGACAAGCCGATTTGCCTCTAACTGCTCTTCCGCACTACCGCGAAAGAGGAGGTGGGGAACGCTCCGGAATTGGATCACGATCTGTGTGTCACGTTTGGCTAATCTCTTCCCGGACCGTAAGAAGAACGGCACACCTGCCCACCGCCAGTTCTCAATAAAAAGTTTCAGCGCCGCATAAGTCTCTCGTTCCGAAGTAGGTGAAACTCCCTGTTCTTCGCGGTATCCAATTACCCCTTCGCCATCCACTATGCCTTCACGATACTGACCGCGTACCGTATTGTGGATAACCTCTTCGGGGCGCATCGGACGAATCGCATTCAACACCTTCACCTTCTCATCTCGAACCGCATCCGCCTCGAAAGAGATTGGGGGTTCCATCGCCACCAACGCCAGCAACTGGAACATGTGGTTTTGGATCATGTCGCGCAGGACCCCTGACTCCTCGTAGTATGCGCCGCGCCCTTCGATACCGATGCTCTCAGCGACCATGATTTGCACATGATCAATATAGCGTCGGTCCCACGTCGGTTCAAAAATGCCGTTGGCGAACCGAAAGACGATGATATTCTGTACCGTCTCTTTCCCCAAGTAATGATCAATCCGGTAGATTTGGTCTTCATTAAAGGTCTCAAGCAAACGACGGTTCAGACCCTTGGCGGAATCCAAGTCATGCCCGAACGGTTTTTCAACGATAGTTCGTCGCCATGTCGCCTTGTTTTCAGAGTTTGCAAGCCCAGCCCTCCCCAAACTGTCGGAAATCGCTTCAAAGGAACTTGGGGGTGTCGAGAAATAGTAGAGATAATTGCCGTTTGTCCCCCATTCCTCATCCAACTGCTTTAGCAACGCTGCAAGGTGGTTATAATCGTCCGGATTGTCGTAATTGCCCTGATGATAATAAAGCCGTTTCTCCATCCGTTCCCACAGCGATGGATCAAACGCGGTTGTGCCAAACTCCTTAATTGCTTCGGTTATCTGGGCACGAAAATTATCGTGACTGTTTTCCCGCCGCGCGAAACCGACAACCACAACGTTTTCATTTAATAATCCGTTTTGGGCAAGATTGTACAGGGCTGGCACTAATTTGCGTTTCGTCAAATCCCCGGAAGCACCGAATATAACCATCACGCAGGGGTCTGCAACTCTGCCTTGATCTGTTTTGATACTTTCATTCATAGCAACTCCGATATAGCGATAGATGAAGTGCCGTGCCTCTTCCTGTGATATACCCTAACATCCAATTCAACGTTACTGACGAACCCATTTACATTCGATGGCATTTAATCACAAACTGCAAATTCGGTCAATGAAAAATCTACTGTGCACTGATCGGTTACGCCTGTCCTACATCGAACCGTTAAGCAGGGACAATATGCGCCCGTTCAGGCCTGAGCCGCTTTTTCAACTCGCGGTCATAATCTCGCTTAACGTCCGCCTGATTTTGGGGCAGACCAATCTCTACACCCTCCGCTGTGAACGTGATAACCATCGCCTTACGGGGAAGGGTATCAACATTGATAGATGCTCCGTGCACCATCGCAGTGGTCAGAACAGTTGCTTGTCCGGCTCGCGCTACCACGGGGATAGGGTCCGCATAGTCAAGCTGAGGGAGTCGGGCCAGCGAGACGCCTTCGACGTGTGCAGCACCGCCTTTCAGTTCCGGTTGACTTTCTCTTTCTTTGGCTATCAACCGATGGCTGCCGGGACGATACATCAGGGGGGCGCGTTTTTCCGTCACATCCTCAATCCACAGAAAATAGCTACAAACCATGCGTCTGGGAATAGCGTCGAGATCCGAGAGGCAGTACTGGACATCCACATGTTGATCGAAACTGAAGGGAGTGTTGGGCGCCGGGTAAGTTGTCACGATGGCAGTTTGAAAGAACCGCACTTCATCAGCGCGTAGGACCCGCTTGGCTACCTCTTCAAAAAATGGATGCTGGATGATGTCCAGCAATTCCGGGTCGTAGAAGGTGCACGTTGTACTGACCCGGTAGCGCGGCTTTTCCCCCGGTCCTGGGAGTAGGCGATCAAACACAACTGATGCCGCTGTAAGTTGTTGTTGTGTCAGCGGCGTATCAATTGTCACCGCGCCCAAATCTGAAAACTGTTGAATTTCTTGCTCGGTAATCATATCGCCTCCGTCTGCACCCCTATTTTTTGATAATCTTGTTGAATGAAAAATTAAAACATTATACAATGATTTGCACTATATTATGTCACAGAATTGCGAAAAAGACATGACATATTTTTGACATTCGAAAGGGAGGCGGACAATGGCAGATTCTCAGATTTTTGAGGGCAGCGCCCCGGGGTCGCACGAAGATATGCTTGAACTGCGGGATGGACGATGGATGATGGTTTGGTTCGGGGTGAGAAAGAACTCGGTGAGTTGCCAACTGACATGATCTATGTGTCGTATCCGAACGCACATTTCTTCGGGGACGAAGTTGTACTGCTCTATGACTTTGGACCTCAGTTAGACGCTTCCACAGAGCCACCCTCTTGGCCCCGCCACCGTAAAATTGTTATCCGTCCAATTGAGTGGCTATACGAGGAGATATAGAATTACCACCAATATGAAAGGAGTTTCTTTGATGAAAGGTTTGACCCCAGAACAAAAAGCACAGTACGAGCGGGATGGCTATACTATCCTGCAATCGGTCTTTTCCAAAGCGGAGTGTGAGGAGTTCGTCGAGCATATGATGGCGCTTCATTCGGGAGAAAAGACACTGGAAGGTTTCGCTCCCCGCGAACCAGACAATTGGGGTCGTACCAATAATCAACATTGGTATGATCCGAAAGCGCTTGCGCTGTTGATTGATTCACGTCTACGTCAGCCGCTGGAAGACTGCTTCGAGGCTGAAGTGGAAGGCATACAAACCATGTATTTCTACAAAGGTTCTGAGGGAAATCGTCACCAAGATCAGTGCCCGCTCCCCGGCTGTATGGCAGTCTGGCTGCCTCTGGTAGATGTCAACGAAGACAATGGCACTATCTATGTGCAGCCCGGCTCACATAAAGGGGAACTGGTAACGTACTGGGAAACGTTGGATGAGAACGGGAAGATGGATTACGAGTATCGCCACAACAGGACCGAACGGATATTCGAAGAGAACAACTGCCCTGAAGTCTCCATAGTAGCCAACCAGGGGGATGTGGTGTTATTCCACGGTCGCTTGATTCATCGCGGCGGTCCAATCAGGAAGCCCGGTGCTTTGCGCCATGTCATGGCAAACCACTACATCCCGTACCAGTTCACGGATTGGCCCCACACAAGCTGGCCCCGGACCTCCTTTGACGGCACACAACGCTACACCGATTGAATCGCGTATCAGGTAGAAATTCTGCGGTAAAATCAGCTGTGCAGATTTTGAGGCTACAGGTGCTTGTCCCCAAACTGCGCGTTGTAGAGCCGCGCGTATAGTCCATCTTGCGAAAGCAGCTCGACGTGCGTCCCCAGTTCGACAATTCGATTGTCCGCCAACACAGCGATCCGATCTGCAAACCTGATGGTTGCAAGCCGATGGGCGATAATCAGCGTGGTACGCCCGTGCAGCAGATTAACCAAACTCTGCTGGATCAGTTGTTCCGATTCCGTATCGACAGAGGAGGTCGCTTCATCAAGGATGAGGATGGGCGGATCTTTCAGGATGGCGCGTGCAATTGAGATTCGTTGTTTCTGTCCACCGGAGAGGCGCATACCGCGTTCCCCAACAATAGTATCGAAACGCTCTGGTAGGCCTGCGATGAAGTCGTAGATATTGGCGGATTGGGCTGCCATTTCAATTTCCATCTGCGTCGCGTTCAACTTGCCGTAGGCGATATTCTCTCCGATTGTTCCGTTAAACAGGAATGTCTCTTGTGGAACGAGTCCGATCTGACGCCGCAACGCCTGCATTTGCCAATCCCGCACGCTGACACCATCAACCTTCACCTGTCCGCCGGTTACGTCGTAGAATCTCGGTACAAGACCGACTAACGTGGTTTTGCCGACACCGCTCGGACCGACAAAAGCGACTGTCTCCCCCGGTCGGATTTTGAGGGTCACGTCTGTCAGAATATCCTCGTCCGTGTACTTGAACGAAACGTTCTCAAACAGGAGTTCCCCTTTAACCTCACCCGCCCACGCGTTTGGGACATCTTTGATCTCAGGCTCCGTGTCTAACAGTTCCATCATCCGCTCGCCAGCGGCGAGGGCTTTCTGCAACCGTTCATTTTCGTGGCTTGCCATCTCAATCGGTACGAACAGACGCCATATAAATCCGAGGAAAACGAACAACTGCCCCACGGTCATATCGTTCGATCCGTTGATTATCTGCCAACCGCCGTACCACATAATTGCGGTGTAACTCGCACCAAGCAAAAACTGAACGGCGGGATTCAGTCGCGCCCACAGACGTACCCCTCGAATGATTGAGTTGCGATAATCGGCACATCGGGCGATGAACCGCTTTTCCTCATAAGGTTCGCGGGCAAAGGCTTGGATCTCGAAGATACCCGATAGGTTATCTTGTAAACGGGCGTTGACCTCCGCGAGCTCTGCACGGACGTCGCGGGAGATGTGTCTTAGCTTTATACCGAAATGGACGATCAGAGGACCCAAGATCAAGACCGGAACGAGGGTTATGCTTGCCAATGTTAAGTTCATGAAACACAGTATGATAGCGATACCGGTAAAAGTCAACGTCTGCACAGTAACGATGTGTACGGTATGCGCGAGCATATCCCGCATCGCGTCAATGTCATTTACTACACGCGACATCAGATCACCGGTGGTGCTGCCTTTGTGGAATCGGAACGACAGTTTCTGCAGGTGGCTGTAGATCTGCGTCCGCATATCGTAGATAATCTTTTCAGCGATTTCGTGAGATAACCATTCCGCCACCATTACCCCGATGCTCTTTATCACAAAAATGCCAATTAGCAGCAATGCAATCCAGTGTAGGCGACTGATATCTCGTTGTACGATTACCCCGTCAATAACAATTCGCCCTCCAATCCACGTTGGAGCGAGGTGACCGGCGGACACAATCAACATTGCTATGAGCGAAACGGCTGTGCTTTTCCAGTACGGCTTCACGTAGCCCAGTAAGCGGAGGTATAGATTCATTGGCGGTTATCCTTGCATCAGATGTAATCAAGTCAGCATATAGTTCTTCTGTAGGTTGAAAACTCTCGGAACGGAGGGGGCTATCCGAATTCCGACATCTCACTAAAACTATAGTAGATTTTAGAATTAATGAGACACTCCAAGCCGAACCGCATTGTCCCCAGGCCCGGTAGGTGCGGTTGCTAAACGCACCGCATAGGCGCAGTTAGAAATCCTGGTCACGATTTATCGGACAGCGCCTACCATACACGGGGAGCGAAAGCGTCTATCTGTTTTTAGGATTTACTATAAATGGCTCTATCAGATGTAACAATTTGAGTAGAAAACCATCCCGTGAGGTGTTAAAATTAGCAATCGAGTATGGGCTCGCAATTTAAGATCCGCGGCTGTCAGCCCCGATTTATAGGAACGAATCCCTATCAGGAGAAAGTATGGAAACAGAAAAACTGAAGCAACTCGCAGCGGAACAGGCTGTCGAGGAGGTAGCATCCGGCATGATTGTCGGACTTGGTACAGGTTCAACAATTTACTATGCGCTGCTGAAACTTGGTGAAAAGGTTCGGAACGGCCTTGATATTATCGGTATCCCAACATCCAAACAGACCGAAGAAATCGCGGCTCAACAGGGGATACCGCTTTCAACCCTTGGGGAGCATCCTGTGATCGATTTGACCATTGATGGCGCTGATGAGGTCAATCCCACCCTCGATCTTATCAAGGGAGCGGGCGGAGCGTTAGTCCGAGAGAAAATCATCGCCCACGCCTCCAAACGATTGATTATCATCGTTGACGAAGGGAAACTGGTTGAACAGTTGGGGTCCAATTTCCCAGTACCGGTGGAGGTCGTCCCATTCGGATGGGGTTCAACCCAAATCGCACTCAGCCAGATCTGCCAAGACTCAACCCTGCGTTCTGACTTTGTCAGTGACAACGGCAACTATATTTTGGACTGCACTTTCGACGGAATTGCTGATCCGGTCGCCACTGAGCTTGCCATCAATAATCTCCCCGGCGTTGTTGAAAACGGACTCTTCATAAATCGGACAGACCAAGTGATTGTCGGTGTTGCCTCAGGGATTCAAACCTTAAAGCGTGACAAGTAAAGCGCAAGAAGAATTTGGACTTCTTTTTTTTATTACGTTTTACGTTTCACGTTTCACGGAACAATTCAATCGAAACAGTTGTGCCAATTCCTGCTTCGCTATCGACGAAGATTTCCCCTTCGTGATCGGTGATGATACGCTGGACAATCGCCATGCCGAGTCCTGTGCCTTTATCCTTTGTCGTATAGTAGGGCTCAAAAATCTGTGACAGTACTTCCGGCGACATACCGATACCTGTATCCTGAATCTTGACCCAAATTTTCATATCATTTGCCGATTCAGTCGAGATGTTCAGTGTTCCTCCGTCGGGCATCGCCTCTATCGCATTTTTAATCAGATTTCCTAACGCCTGTGTAATCTGCTCTGCGTCAAGGGAGAGTAGCGGCAGATCGGGGGCGAGATTCACCGCAATCTGAACCCTCTCGACAGATTTTGCATACAGGTTCACCACGTTCCGCACGATTGGATTGAGATCCGACAACTCCCGTTTAGGAGGGGGCATTCGCGCAAATTCATTGAACTCATCCACCAGTCGCTGCAGTCGTCCTACCTCCTCGATAACCACGTTAGTGCACTGCACGAAAATTTCATCAAATTTCGTCGGTTGATTGTTCCCGTCTTTATAACCTCGCCGCAGGTTTTCGATTGAAAGCTGAATCGGAAACAGTGGATTCTTAATCTCGTGGACGACCCAACGGGCAGCATCCGCCCACGCTGCATGTCGCTCGGCAGCGAGCTGTCTCTCCAGACTTGCCTTCAGGGCTGCCCCCATCTGGTTGAACGCACCCGCCAATCCACCAATCTCATCTCGACTCTGGACGGCGACCTGCTGTTCCAGATTGCCTGACGCGATTTCAGCCGCTCCCGCTGCCAACTGATTGATAGGCTTAGTCATTTGCAGCCCAACGATATAACTGACAATGTACACCAAAGCGAGTCCAACCCCACCGATAACAAGTGAGAACCACATAAGTCGCTCCTGCAATGCGATTTCATCCCGAAGAGAATACGCTAGAATCAACTCTATTCCAGCCGCTTCAGATGTTCGTTCCGCTTCAACCGATGTCTCGATATTCGGAGCTAAAATTGGAATATGACTGACGCTGTGCTGTATACCGATCAGCGAGATCTTTTGAAACGGCTGATCCACATCCCCCACAAACGCCAAGAGCGATTCACGCTCAAAGTCAGGAATTGTATCACCGGGCGCATTCAGCGGCACGAGGCGAGTCCCTTCTTTGAGAAAGATTGGATGGAGCGTCAAATCTTTCAGGGTTTGGCTGAGGTGTTTATGTAAAAAATAGCCACCCGTGACAAATCCCAAAAGCTCACCCTCCGCTTGAATCGGCAATGTAATCTCGATTGTGGCGCGTCCTTCAGGGGTTCGGAACCTCGCCGCCGGTTCTAACTTCAACTTTCGCGCCTGATCTAACGCTTCCAGATCTTTTGCGCCGTGGCGCAGGTTGCGGGAATTACGGCTGCTATTTTCTACCTTACTTGCAGTGATGATCCCCTCGTTGGTTCCATACTCTAAGATATCCAAGGCACTATCGCTGATACTGGGAGGATACGGCTCACGCCCTCGAATCGCCTGAACGACCCGCCAGTCCTTGATTTCGCGCCGAACTTTCTCCTCAATGTCTTGTTGAAGTAGATCTATGGTGTGGGCGATCCGCGCTTTGAATTCTTGGGCATCCCTTTGACTTTGCCGATCAACAGTATCCACAATAAAAAGACTGGTAACCGCAAAGATCCCGATGATTATAATCAGGAATACGGAACTATAAGTGAGAAAGATTTTGTGATGGAGTTTGTTGATAGTAAAACGCATTGAGGGTTTGTAGGTAGATTTGGTTATTTTTTCTAGTAGATTTTAGAATTAGTGAGACACTCCAAACCGGTGCGGTTAGGAAAACGAAACTACCGCTCTACCGTTTGGTAGGCGCTGTTTCTAACTGCGCCTATTCGGTGCGGTTGAAAACCGCACCTACCGGGAGGCGAAAGTATCCATTTATTTTTAGAATCTACCAAAATTAGACAATATGAATACGAAAAACTCGGTTTTTCTACACTACTAGCAACTTGCGTTAGGATACCATAATGTTTAATGTAGATTTCGTTTGGAGGTTGATCTCTTAGGCAATTCAGCGGATGCAGCGGTTCAAGTCCCGGCACCCAGACTGAACTATGGAAACGTCCAAAGAGTGTAGCAAAGTTTAGCTCCAAAATCAAGAACGATTTCTTTTTACGGCTTTTTCGCTTGATTGGGGTTATCAACCCTGATAGAATAGCCATAACCGGGTAAAAGCCCCTGGATTCATCAATAAAAACTATCTATAAGAGACCCTCTCTATGTCTAAGCGTCATCCAGTCCTCCGTTTGGTTGGGGCCTGCAAGCAGCAGTATCGCATCGCATTCATCTGTATATTGATTCTCACCGTATCTCCTCAAATTGCATCCGCCCAACTACAGATAGCCCAAGACGCCTACGCTATCTTTGAACAGAGCTGCCTTATCTGCCACGGTCCCGACGGTGCCTATAAAGAGACGCTCCTGATTGAGCACAGCGCACTCGTCAAAACAGATGGCTCTGTCGTTCCGGGAAATCCAGAGGCTTCAAGGCTGTATAAGCGGATGCTTGGTGAAGGGGGACAACTGATGCCGCTGGGCGGTCCCCCGCTACCCAATCCACAGATTGAAACGGTTAAAAACTGGATACTGGCAGGTGCCCCCGATTGGGCGGCATCCCCTATAACCGATAGACGTTTCATCACCCCCAGTGAAGTCCTTAATACCATCGAGACCCACCTGAACACCCTTCCCGCATTTGACCGAGCGTTTGCCCGTTACTTCACACTCACCCATCTCTACAACGCAGGGGAGACAGCAGAAGTCCTTGAAGCCTATCGTAACGGACTCTCGAAACTGGTCAATAGCCTCTCATGGGGGAGTACAGTTATTAACCCACATCCCATCGACCTCGAAGGGACAATTTTCTACATCGACCTACGCAACTATGAGTGGGACATCAATGACGGTTGGACAAAGATTGAGGGTGCCTATCCCTATCACATCTCATTTGATGCACCGACACAGACTGGGCTAAAAGCACAACTCAGTCGTTTACAGACAGAGATGAGGAGTAATATACCATCGGTTCATATCGACTGGTTTCTGGCACAAGCATCGTTACCCCCACTCTACCACGACCTGCTCTCGCTGCCATCTACAGACAGAGAGTTAGAAACGCGACTGGGGGTTGATGTAGATAGCAATCTCCGCAATGCGCCGGGTGTCCGTGTCTGGCGGGCAGGATTCAACAACTCCGGGGTCTCCACTAACAACCGTATGGTGGAGCGGCATAGGTCTATACACGGGGCGTACTGGAAGAGTTACGACTTCGCAGGCAGTGTTGGGGCACAGAACATCTTCAACCACCCCCTCGATTTCACCCATGATGGCGGAGAGGTTATCTTCAATCTGCCTAACGGGTTGCAGGGATACTACCTCGCCAATGCAGCAGGCTCTCGGTTGGATGCAGCACCGATAAACATCGTATCCAATCCCGCAGCGAGTGACCCGACGGTGCGGAACGGACTCTCCTGTTTCGGTTGCCATACAGAGGGTATGAAGATCTTTGAAGACCAAGTCCGTCCGGTAATAGAGAGTACAACCAACCCAGCTTACGACAAGGAACAAGCGTTACGGCTCTACGTTGAGCACTCACGGATGGATACACACCTCCAAGCAGATATGAACCGCTACCAAGGGGCACTGGAGACGACGGGTGGTGCATTTGGAGATATTGAACCGATTTCCCGTTTCCATGAAGCATTTCAAGGCGATGTGGACGCTGCATACGCTGCAGCGGTGGTCGGGTTAGAGACCGAAGCTCTCTTGGAAGAGATTCGAGAGAATGTGGGATTACAGAATGCGGGTCTGTTGGTGTTAGACAACCCGAATGGCACTATGAAACGGGACGCGTGGACATCAAGTTTTCCGGATATAGTTTTTGCCCTAATTTTTCCGACAGCCGTCGTGGTGCCTCCCGTCGTGACACCGCCAGAACAGAAGCCGGATGCCGTTGTTCATATCCCGGATCCAAACCTGCGTGCTGCAATAGCAGAGGCACTTGGCAAAAGCCCCACTGTCCCAATTACTGTAGGAGAGATGGAAAGGTTGACACGCCTTGACGCACGGAATAGGGGCATCCGTGATTTGACAGGCATTCAGCTTGCAATTAATTTGAGCGAGCTAATCCTCAACAACAATCAGGTATCCGACCTATCACCGATAGCTAGCTTAATCAACCTTCATGAATTAAGGCTTAACGAAAACCCCTTATCAGATCTATCTTCCCTGAACAGCTTAAAGAATCTCACTCGCTTGTGGTTTACTCATACTCAGGTATCTGATTTGTCGCCCCTTGCAGGATTAATCGACTTGGAACTCCTAGATTTTTGGGAAACCAATGTATCTGACCTATCACAGATTGCAGGACTAATCAATCTGGAGTCTTTAGCTTTTGAGGGTGACAATGTATCCGATCTGTCGCAGATTGCAGGACTAATCAACTTGAAACGCATTTATACTGGTTGGGGCAGCTCTATCTCTGATCTATCGCCCCTTGCAAGATTAACAAAACTGGAGGAGATAAATATTAGGGCCGGAAAGGTATCAGACCTCACGCCTTTGGCAGGTTTAACCGGCTTGAAAGCACTAAGTTTTGACAACAACGACATATCGGATATATCCGCTCTCGCAGAGTTAACCGGGTTAACTCGTCTGGGCCTTGGGGACAACAATATATCAGATATATCACCCCTTGCAGGATTAACCAACCTGAAATGGCTAGTAATTCAAGGAAACCAAATCTCCGATATTTCGCCTTTGGATGGGTTCCGTGAGAATATAACAACGTTCGTCTGGCACGACAATCCGGCGTTCCCAGAAGCGGGCCCGTCAATAGAGGGTCCGTGGTTATGGGTAATGTTACCGAATACAAGACCGAGTAGCAGTAAGGATTTGCTTTCAGAAGCGAGTGGGGGCACAGTAACAGAAACAGAGATAGCTACCCACGGCGCAGTAGCGGGACAGCCAGTCGGCGATGATGTGTGGACTTTCCGTACACTTTCGCCTACGCATCGATATAATGTTAGCCACATGCTTGAAGACAGTTTCAATACTAGTGACTCACTCTATGGAACGGTGTCTCTATATTCGCCCCGTAAACAGGAGACAACAATATACGTCGGTAGCCATAACTCGTTTAAGGTCTGGCTAAACGGGGTTACGATTTATGAGTCAGTCCGTTACCATGCGAGTTACGGCTACACAGATTTTTTTCCGGTCACACTTCAGCAAGGGAAAAATGTTCTGTTAGTTGTGGTTGCAGCGGCCTATAATGCCTATTTTGGTTTTGATCCCAACACCGAATATATGTTGTCAACCGGTGTCGGCTACACTTTTTCCCCGACACCAGTTCACCTCGGTGATACCTTTACCTTCAATATACACGCCGAAAATATCTCGGACATGGCAGGTTGGCAGTTTGATGTTGTATTTGACCCCGCCGTCCTCGAAGCGGTTGACGTAAGCGAAGGCGATTTTCTGAAGATAGATGGTAGCAGCACGTTCTTTCAGGGTGGGACTATTGATAATGCAGCGGGTAAAATTGGGGGACTCAGCGCCGCACGGTTCTCACTCCAAGGCGCGAGCGGGACCGGGGTCCTCCTTCAGGTGACGTTCAAGGCGAAATCTGCAGGCGAAACAGAGTTGACACTGCCGAACTTGCAGTTTGGCTCTACCACCGGTGACAGTATTTCTGCAAGCCCTCCTCCAATCTACATTACCGTTGAGGAACGGCTGCTGCCCGGGGACGTCAATCGAGATGGGGTCGTCAGCATCTTGGATCTGATTCTCGTCGCACAGCAGTTGGGAAACAGAGTGCCCCCTGACTCACCCGTGGATATCAACGGCGACGGTGTTGTTAATATCTTCGACATCGTTCCTATAGCACGGGAGATTGCCAGCGCAAGCGCCGCGCCGATTGGGGTAGAAAGCGTAGACGCTGCGATGATAGAGTCATGGATAGCGCAGGCACGATTGGAAGACGACGGTTCACTCGCCTTCAAACAGGGCATCGAAAACCTTGAAAAACTGCTCTCCTCCCTAATCCCTGAAGCGACAGCGTTGTTGGCAAACTATCCGAATCCGTTCAACCCGGAGACATGGATACCGTACCAGTTGGCAGAATCGGGGGAGGTAACGCTGAAAATTTATGACATAAATGGGAAGATGGTTCGGCGTTTGGAGGTAGGATATAAGGCAGCGGGTATGTATCGGAGTCGCAGCCGCGCTGCCTATTGGGATGGTCGGAATGGGCTTGGTGAGTCCCTCGCCAGCGGTGTCTATTTTTATACGCTGACAGCAGGTGAGTTCACAGCGACGCGACGGATGCTGATACTGAAGTAGAGCAGATCTGCTTGTCCCGGTTTAGGTCTATGGTAGGGCTGTTCAGTTTTAGGCTTTTTACCCATTTTTTTTGAAAAGTCGGAGTCGGGAAGTTACTCCTAGAGCGAAGTGTCGGGATTGGGAAATCCCTCCTACAGAAAAACTAAATGACCCTAGCGTCTATGGTATAATCACTTAACTTCAGGTAACAACTTGAGCTATAATATGCAACGGAAACGCACAAATATTGTTTGTACGATCGGTCCCGCAAGCAACTCACCAGAAATGTTACGTTCACTGATTGAGTCAGGGATGAACGTCGCACGGATTTCGTTCTCACACGGCTCACACGCCGATCACGCGCAAACCATCGCCCATCTGAAAACAGTATCGAAGCAGCTCGGCGTGAGAATACCAATCTTGCAAGATCTCTCGGGACCCAAGATGCGGATCGGTAAATTCTCGGACGAGCCAATCGAGTTATCTACGGATGCAAGGTTCACCCTCACGACACGGGAGGTCATCGGCGATCTCGAAACTGTATCGATCAACTATCCCGAACTGGTTGCGGACGTTAAACCGGGGGATCAGATCCTATTGGCGGACGGAGAGATCGAACTGCGCGTGATTTCGACCACAAGCACAGACATCATTTGCAAGGTCATTGCCGGCGGATCGCTCCGTTCAAACAAGGGTATCAGCGTCCCCGGTGTCTCATTACAAATCTCGATCCCAACCCCAAAAGATGTCGAAGACCTGCGCTTCGGCATTGATCACGGCGTCGATTGGATCGCCCAATCCTTTATCAGAAACGGCGCAGATCTTCAGAACCTCAGATCAATCCTTGGACAACACGATTCTGATATACCGATCATCGCTAAACTGGAAAAACGTGAGGCGTTGGACAACTTAGATAACATCTTCACTGAAGCGGACGGTGTGATGGTTGCCAGAGGAGATTTGGGGTTAGAGGTGCCCCTCCCAGAGGTCCCGCTCATCCAGAAGGAGATTATCAAATGGGCAAACCTTGTGGGCAAGCCTGTCATCACAGCAACCCAGATGCTTGAATCGATGATTGTCAATCCCCGTCCCACACGGGCAGAGGTCACAGACATCGCCAACGCAATTATCGACGGCACGGATGCCCTGATGCTGTCCGGGGAGACTGCTATCGGCAAATACCCCTCTGCCGCAGTCCGAACGATGGCTGAAGTCGCGACGACAACTGAAACGACCATTGACTACGTGGAGTACTTCAAACGTCAACCAATCACCCTTGAAGAGAGCGTGCCGGACGCAATTGCACACGCCGCCTGTCACACCGCCATAGAAATCGGTGCGAAGGCAATTATCTGTTGCACAAGGACGGGGCAAACCGCCAGACTGGTAGCAAAATACCGTCCCCCTGCGCCGATTGCGGTTATCAGCCCCTATGAAACGACGCTCCGGCGGGCGGGGCTCTTTTGGGGTGCATTTCCTGTCTTGACTGAATTCGCACCTGACACAGACACAATGATTGCAAGTGCAAAACAAGCGGTATTGAACTCAGGACTCGCAGGGGCGGGGGACCAGGTGGTTATCATCGCGGGAATACCGGCGGACGTACCGGGGACAACGAACATGATTAAAGCGGATATCCTCTAAGATCACCCACTTTGCCGAAAGGACTAAATCGGTTTGCAAAAAGTACCCCTTAGACAATACGTATCACTTCTCGTTTACTATCTCAAACCGCAATGGTTTCGCGTGATACTGCTTGCCATCTTCATGTTTAGTGGGATCGGTTTAGGTTTAGCCAACCCGCAAATTCTTCGTTACTTCATCGACACGGCAACGACGGGCGGAGCACTCCGAAGTCTGCTTATCGCTGCTGGACTATTCCTCGTCGTTGGTATCCTCGGGCAAATTATCATGCTAATCAACTCCTACTTGGGGCAGGATGTGGGCTGGCGGGCTACAAATCGGATGCGGGGAGATCTGGCGTTTCACTGCCTAAAACTTGATATGTCGTTCCATCACGAGTACACCCCCGGCGAGATGGTCGAACGTGTCGACGGTGACACGACAGCGCTCTCAAACTTCTTTTCGGAATTTGTGCTACAGGTCATTGGCAGCACATTTTTCCTGATCGGCGTCCTCATCATGGTCTCCCGAGAGGATTGGCGCGTTGGCGCTGCACTGACAGGGTTTGTACTTATCGCATTTGTCATCTACAACCTTATACGCAGCATCGCTGTGCCAGCGTATACCGCCGAGCGAGAGGGTTATTCTAAACTGTATGGATTTATCGAAGAACGGTTGATTGGGATTGAAGATATCCGAACGAACGGCGGAAACGCCTATACGATGGATCGATTCTACGATGTCAACAGCGATGCCTATCAACGGGTGCTGAGATCAGAGATTATGGGTGAGATCGTGCAAGCAACTACAAGAATTATGTTCGCCATAGGGCTTGCGATCTCAATGGGTATGGGCATCTACCTCTATCGGGATGGGGTGTTCACCATCGGTACAGTCTTTATGGTCGTTCAGTATACCGCCATGCTCCGGCATCCGCTTGACCAGATCAGTCGTCAGCTTAACGATCTACAGAGAGCAACCGCGGGCATAAAGCGAATCGAAGCCTTGCAACGCACAACCTCTCACATTCAAGATGGCACAGAAACGCTCCCCGATTCGGGAGCCATCTCCATCGAATTCGATGGGGTGACGTTCAACTACAACGAAGGTGAACCGGTTCTAAAACAGATCTCCTTTAACCTCGAACCGGGCAAAGTCCTCGGTCTGTTGGGGCGGACGGGTAGCGGCAAAACAACCATAACCCGCTTACTATTTCGGTTTTATGAGCCGAATATGGGAGAAATCCGGCTGGATGGTAGATCGATAATGAACGTCCGATTAGACAGCCTACGTCAGCATGTGGGGTTGGTGACACAAGATGTTCAACTTTTTTATGCCTCTGTCCGGGACAACATCACACTTTTCAACGCTGAGATTACCGATTCGCAGATTTTGGCGGTTATTGAAGATCTTGGGCTGTCGGCGTGGTATGAGTCACTCCCAGACGGGCTTGATACTATAATTGCTTCTGGCGGGCTATCAGCTGGAGAGGCGCAGTTACTTGCATTTGCCCGCGTGTTTCTCAAAGATCCGGGAATCATTATCCTCGACGAACCTTCGTCTCGACTGGATCCAGCAACCGAACAACAGATTGACCGTGCGGTTCAGAAGCTGCTTCACAATCGGACAGGTATTATTATTGCCCATCGTCTGGGGACCGTTGAACGGGTCAATGAGATCATGATCTTGGAAGATGGCGAGATCCGGGAGCACGGGGAACGGGAACGCCTTGTGAGAAATCCAAATTCGCGATTTTCACAGCTGCTCAAAACAGGACTGGAAGAGGTAATCGTGTGATAGCCCCCTAGGCAAGTTGGAATGGCCTGCTCCTATTTCCTCTCTCGGTTGACTCATGAAGCAAGTAGCATGTATAATAACTAAAGTTGGGACAATTTTCCGTAGGTTGGGTTGAACGGAAACCCACAGCCAAACGGTATCAACATAAAAAGATCTACCCTTTCGGAGATACAGATGTCGCAGAAAAACCGAGAGAAACCCAACACGCATAACTGCCCCGATAGGCGACACTGTCAGACACCTTTGAAGTTGGGTTTCACTCACGCTTACAGCACAATGAGCAGTCGTGGGCTAGCCCATCTTTTAGATTACTGGAACGTATGGGGACAGGTGCGTTCAACCCAACCTACGCGCTGGGGCATCGTTTTTTCTGCAAGTGAGGTGTTGGGTAAAACAGGCAGAAAAATCGAAGAACGCTTGAGAACGCTACTTGCAATGCAACACAAATTGTCCAAATCACAGTATAATTAGGGAGCACGATCCCATTTTGTTGTGCCTTATCAGCTTGGAGGCAAAATCTTGAACGCAACGCACTATTTTCAAAGATACTCACAACGCGAGAACGTTGTCACCAACAACACGCTTCTGCTCTTTTCCCGTCTGTATGCTCACAATCCGTACAATTTCGCGGCGTTTATTAACGAGAGCCTTAATATATCTCTTGATATTGGGGTTTCATTCGTCCAGCAGAAGCGGTCCTCCAGCCAGCATAGCATTCCTGATGGGTTAATTTCCCAAAGCAGTTTCAAAATCGTCATTGAGACAAAACTCAGGCAGAACTACGATTCAGATCAACTTGAGCGACATCTTTCTACTTTTACCGACGAGGAACACCAGATTCTTCTTCTGCTCAGTCCTGCTTCGCCAAATGACGAATTTGTTTGCAAGGTTAAAGCAGAGGTCCAAGCCTTCAATAAAACTCACAAGCAGGATATTCAGTTTGTTCCGACAACGTTCGAGGCAATCATCGACAGCTTTGAGAGTGTGCTATCAGATTTCGATTTTCAGATGAAGGAGATTGCCGAGGATTTTCGAGCGTTTCTTCAAGAAGAAGGTTTGTTGCTGAGCGTACCGTATCTTATGCGGGGCGTAGCCGTTGGAAGCACGCTGAACCAAAATAAAGAATTCAACTTGTATTATGATCGTTCATCATACAGAAACCACACATACATCGGTCTGTACGCAGACAAGTATATTGTCGGCATAGGAAAAATAGAGAACGTCATTGTTGCTGATTACCGTGAGAGCAGGAAAAACTTGGAAATACACGAGTCTAAGGAGAAGGTTACAGAAAATCAGGAAGCACGAATCATTGATGCTATTCTGAAAGCCCAAGAGAATAATGGTTGGGACATTACTGAAAATAGGACATTTTTTCTTGTTGACAAGTTTCATCCCACCAAATTCAAGCCAAAGTATCCTATAGTGGGAAAAAAATATTTCGACTTGCGAAAAGTTTTGGATACTAACTCGTTGCCTGACGTTACCGAAATTGCCAAATCGTTGTGCAAAAAGGGAGGGGAATAACAGATATGACAACCGAATTTAACCTCCCCGAACTTGGAGAAGATATTGACGCCGGCGATGTTGTTGCCCTGCTGGTGTCTGTCGGTGACACAATAGAAGTGGATCAGCCGGTACTGGAGATCGAAACGGATAAGGCTGCCATCGAAATCCCTTCTACCGTCAGCGGCGTCATCACAGCGATCCATGTAGAAGAGGGCGGGATAATAGAAATAGGGAAGCCGATTCTGACGGTTGATACAGCAGGCGCGAGCGGAGAAACAGCTACCCCACCCAAGACACCTGAGAAAACCGCTCCTATCCCCGAAGCGGGATCGCCACCGCCCCGTGTGGAAAAACAGGAGGAGCCGGCAGCCGTCGCGGCACCTAAGACACAGCCAACCCCTGAAACTGCCGAACCGCTACCAAATTTCTCAAGGTGGGGCGAAATTGAGCGATCAGCAATGGGAGGGGTCCGCCGCGCCACCGCGAAACATATGGCGACCGCTTGGGGGACGATTCCGCATGTCACAAATTACGATAAAGCGGATATCACAGAGTTAGAGAAACTCCGCAAACAGTATGCTGCAAGGGTCGAAGCTAACGGTGGCAAACTTACTATCACAGCAATACTCCTCAAAATTGTCGCTGGCGCGTTGAAACAGTCGCCGCAGTTTTGCGCAAGTGTAGACATAGAGAAAGAGGAGATTATCTACAAAAAATACTACCATATCGGTGTCGCGGTCGATACGGCGCAAGGACTTTTAGTCCCCGTTATCCGTGATGTCGATCAGAAAAACATTATCGAGCTAGCCGTTGAGCTCAACCAAGCAGCGGAGAAGGCAAGAAACAGGAAACTCGGCTTGGAAGAGATGCAAGGTGGGACCTTCTCAATAAGCAATCTCGGCGGTATCGGTGGGACCAATTTCGCTCCGATTATCAATGCCCCCGAAGTTGCCATTCTCGGTGTCTCCCGCAGTCAGATAGAACCGGTATTCATCGATGACCAATTTCAGCCGCGGCTGATGTTGCCGCTTGCACTCTCCTACGACCACCGCTTGATCGATGGCGCGGACGCCTCCCGCTTTCTGCGACGGCTGGTTGAGGCACTGGAAAATCCGTTTTTGCTCGCGCTGGAGGGATAGATGAAGCGTCTGAAGTGAAGGAAAAGTGGTTGGCCTCTCAAAAGACGTTGCTAAGGATATGCTATGGAAGATTATGATATTGATGAATTGATTGAACAACTGGAATATGATGATGATCGCGAAACGACGATCGCAGCACTGGTTAAAATTGGTGAACCTGCGGTGCCTGACCTGATAACGGCGTTAGAAAATGTGATTTGGGATGTGTGTGATGGTGCGGCTGACGCTTTAGCACAAATAGGAGAACCCGCCATCCCCGGTTTAATCGATACATTTGCCCACGAATTCAGGCATGTTGCGCTTAACGCCTCCGATGCTGTCGCGCGAATTGGTGAACCCGCTGTTCCGCCCTTAGTTGAGGCATTAAACGACACCTATGACCCCGTCCGCGAATATGCCGTCCGTGCGTTGAGCACCATTGGGAAGTCTACCCAAGCGGTTGTACCTGCATTGATTCAGGCGCTCAGCGATGATGAAATTGATATCCGTACCTATGCTGCGGTTGGACTGGCAAATGTTGGTGAGGCTGCGAGCGACGGCGTACCGGCTTTGATCGCTGCGTTGACAGACGAGTCCGATCGGGTTCGTGACCATGCCGCCTTCGCGTTGTCAGAGATTGGAACACCTGAAGCGGAAAAAGCGTTAAGCGAACTGTGAAATTACAATTGTTGATTGAGGCGGAAACATCTTCCCTTAACAAAGGCACGGGATGTCGTTAGTTGTATAGAATTCATTTGAAAAATAAGGCAGGATGTGGTATGCTTAATATGAATTTTTGCTGACCAGACCTTATTTAACCATAAAAACTTGTATTCGCGTAATTATTCAACCAAATTTTGAACACGCACACCTGATTTTAGTATAGTAAAAGCAATTTTCTCACATCATCAATATGTAGTAAGAATTTGGCTTTGTTAATCTGCGATTTTCAAATAGTCAAATAGGTGGAAAACCTATGATAGAAAGGATATAAAATGGGAAATTACGATTTTGCCATTGGTATGGGTGGGGCACCCGGCCAGGGTATTGAAAGTAGTGGACCGTTACTGTTGAGGATTTGTGCACGTCGTGGTATCTATGCGTTCACCTACAGTGCCTACCAATCCCTCATCCGTGGCGGCCACACCTTTTTAACCATGCGGCTCAACTCCGAACCCGTTGCAAACCATGGCGATAAGATTGACTTGGTCATTGCTTTGAACCAAGACGCAATGGACAAGCATCTTCAGAACGTCGTCTCCGGCGGGGCGATCCTTTACAACAGCGACAACACGAAACCTGAAGGGGATGTTCCAGAAAACGTTCAGCTATGTCCACTCTCCTTTAAGGAACTGTCCAACAACAGCCGAAACCGGATTATGTTGAATACGCTGTTGCTCGGTGCCGCGCTTAACATGCTTGGTGCTGGCTTGGAACAGTTGGAAAATATTCTAACAATCCAGTTCCAGCGAAAAGGTCAGGCAGTTGTTGACGAAAATGTCGGCATCGCCAGAGCGGGATTTGATCATGCTGCTGAACATTTTACACCGTTCCCCACATCATTGCCGATGCAAGACAAACCGTTAGCGGTCACAACCGGTAACGACATGATGGCAATGGGCGGCGCAGCAGCCGGTGTCAAATTCTATTGTGCCTATCCGATGAGCCCTTCGACCGGTGTGTTACACTGGATGGCTGCCAACGCCCGCGACTTGGGTATCATGGTTCGACAGGTTGAAGACGAAATCGGCGTCGCGAATATGGCGATTGGCGCTGCCCATGGTGGCGCTCGTGCGATGTGTGCGACCTCCGGCGGCGGTTTCGCGCTGATGACCGAGGCTATCGGTAGTGCTGGGATGATGGAAATTCCGGTGGTCATTATTAATGTTCAGCGCGGTGGTCCCTCAACCGGACTCCCGACTAAGACCGAGCAGGGCGACTTGTGGCAGCTACTTGGTGCCAGCCAAGGCGACTTCCCAAAAATTATTGTCGCGCCAACCAGTATTGTTGACGGCTTCGCTGTGATTCCAGAGCTCTTCAACTTGGTCGATAAATATCAGTGTCCGGGGATGGTGCTTTCCGACCTCACGCTCTCCATGGGCTACACGAATATCGACCCAGCGCTTATCGAGTGGGATCAGGAAATTGATCGCGGCGAGATCATCACCGAAGACAACGGTTCAGACGAAAATTATCAGCGCTTCAAAATCACTGAAAGCGGTATTTCCCCACGCGCACTGCCCGGAACACGGGGACATGTCCATGTTGTGGCAACAGATGACCACGATGAAGATGGCGTCCTGATTAGCGATGAGTTCACGAATCCACACAAACGTCGTGACATCATGGAAAAACGCCAGCGTAAGATGGATGGCATCATGGCTGACTTACCAGCTCCCACGCTTACGGGACCCGAAGATGCAGACATCACCTTGGTCGGTTGGGGCTCGACAGACAGTCTCCTCGACGAAGCGGCGAGCCTGCTCAGAGATGAAGGGTACAGCGCGAACCATATTCACTTCCGCTGGCTCTATCCGCTGGACGAAGAGAAGGTGAACCAGGTCCTCTCAAAGTGCAAGCGTGGTATTATTGTTGAAGGTAATTATACCGGTCAGTTCGCTCGCTTCCTGCGCGGTGAAACCGGCTTCAACGCCGAGGGTCATATCCGCAAATATGATGGTGAGCCGTTCATGCCACACCACATTGTTGATGGTGCTAAGGAGATTGAGGCAGGTAAGACCGAACTGTATATCCCGTATCAAGAGATTGTAGTA
The DNA here is from genome assembly GCA_965204355.1 of Candidatus Poribacteria bacterium. Lineage (GTDB taxonomy): Bacteria > Poribacteria > WGA-4E > WGA-4E > PCPOR2b > PCPOR2b. The sequence goes on along the minus strand of OZ241983.1, from coordinate 1,856,993 downwards.
TAAGGAGGAATAAGATGGCAAACGATGGTAAACCGATAAAGGCGGCTCCAACCGCGAAGGATTTTAAGGGGAACATTGCCCCAGATTGGTGCCCCGGTTGTGGCGATTTCGGTGTATTGAGAGCTCTTGAAATGGCTTGCGCCAAAACTGGACGCGAACCACATGAGTTCATCACAATCAGTGGGATTGGCTGCTCATCCAACCTTCCCGGATTCATCAACACCTACGGGATGCACACCCTACACGGCCGGTCACTTGCTGTAGCGACAGGGATGAAACTCTCCAATCATGAGATGAAGGTCATCGTCACAGGCGGTGATGGCGATGGATATGGTATCGGTGGAAATCATTTCCTCCATACGGTTCGCCGTAATATCGATCTCATGTATATTGTGATGAACAACCAGATCTACGGATTGACGATTGGTCAAACCTCGCCGACAAGCCGAATGGGCATGAAGACGAAGAGTACTCCGTTTGGTAGCATCGAACAACCGCTTAATCCGCTCGCGTTGGCGATCCTCTCCGGTGCAACTTATGTGGCACGTGGGTTCAGTGGCGATACGAAGCATCTCTCCGAATTGATGTATAGAGCGATTGAGCATAACGGGTTCGCACTCGTGGATGTCTTCAGTCCCTGCATCACCTTCAATAAGGATAATACCTTCGCTTTCTTCAAACAGCGCGTGAATAAACTCGAAGAGCAAGGACACGATCCCACCAATATGCAAGCTGCCCTTGAGCAAGCGATGATTTGGGGCGATGAGATCCCGATTGGTCTGTTTTATGAGGACACAACCCGCGACGCACTCGAAGACCTCGAACCGGTCCTTCAGGATGGTGCAATCGGTAGAAAAACGGATCTCGCCGTTACAGAGGAGCAAGGCGAATCGATCATCAAACAGATGATGTAAGTTAGTCCGCGAGACACTCAGCGTAACAGAACCTATATCATTCACAACTACAGGACTTACGCAGCCAACTGTAGGCGGGGCATTTTGCCCCGCGCTGAAATGCGTAACTGCTAAACTATAAATCAGCCTGAGATTGTTAACTCGATTTCAGGCTGTTTTTCTTTCTGTTCTTGGGTGCAATCCTCGCCGTTAAACTCAACACAGCTTTCATACCAAAAACCAATAGCTGTCGTGATTCCCAAATGGATTGAAGCAATAAAACCGAAGCATTCATCTTTGGAATTCTTGATGCAACCGGTTTCCCATCTGGCACGTTTCCTTTTTGCTTGACAAATCCCTCTGAAAATGGTAGTTTAATTCGTTAGCACTCTCAGGAATAGAGTGCTAAAAAATCTTGCGAATTGAGGCGATCCTCTTGACAAATTCTGCCTTAGATCCTCGAAAACATACTGTTTTAGAGGCGATTGTCGATTGCTATAACCGAACAGCTGAACCCGTCAGTTCACAGAAAGTTGTGCAAGACTATGACATGGGGCTAAGTGCGGCGACGCTTAGGAATACTATGGCAGATCTTGAGGAGCTCGGCTATCTGACGCATCCACATACTTCTGCCGGGCGGATTCCAACAGAACAAGGTTATCGTGTCTATGTCGATAGTCTGATGACCGATCAGAAGTTAAGTCGAAGAGAAAAGCAGTTTATCCGAGATGGATACGCTTCATCTACCCGTGATTTTGAAGAGATTATGGAGCAGACCTCCAAGATTCTGTCTGCGATTTCGCATCATATCGGTGTCGTCCTCAGTCCAGAGTTGCACGAAAGCCTCCTACGCCGCATTGAACTTATCTCGATCGATAGCGAACACATACTTGCGGTTTTATTGATGGCTTCTGGAGCCGTTAAAAATCAGGTTGTTCCCATACCTAAGGATCTGTCCGATGACGAACTCTACCGGATAAACCGGATATTAAATGAAAAGTTAGCAGGGATGCCTTTGAAACAGATAAGGCACATCTCACAAGACCCTGTAAAGTTGAAAGCCGTTTTCGATCAACGCCTGTCCGACCCGATAGTGACTGTTACGCGAAATACTTTTGCCTTAGAGCAGGAAACCCATGTCTACATCGATGGCACCTCTAATTTCTTCAGTCATCCCGAGTTTGGAGAAGTTCAGAAAATTGAGTCACTATTTCGAGTCTTAGAACAGAAGAAACAGATTGCCGATCTCTTGTCTACGCGGCAAGAACCCCTCGGGATCCAAGTACTTATTGGCAGCGAAAACGGATGTGAAGGCATGGAAATGTGCAGTATCGTCAGATCAAGCTACCGGGTGCGGGGGAACCAGCTTGGAACAATAGGGGTTATCGGACCGACCCGGATGGCGTATCCACGCATCGTATCAATTGTCAAATTTACTTCCCAGATGATTAGTGAATTGTTCGAAGAATCAGTTTAGCGTCGGTGAAATGTAGAAGCCGTTTTATAGCTATTTCTTAGAGAGGTCATGCGTATGTCAAAGAATGACAAAACAGACATAGAGGAACAGGAAACAGAACCTACCGATTCGGACGCGGCAGAGAGTCAACCGGTCGACGATGAGTCGGAGGCTTCTGAGGCAGAAGAATCCAGTGTAGACAGTGAATCAGAGGATTCACCCGAAGCGGAAGCACTCGCCAATCTCAAAGCCGAATATGAAGCCTATAAAGCTGAAGCCGAAGCACAGCACGACCAGATGCTTCGCACAGTTGCAGAGTTTGATAATTCAAGAAAACGGTCCGAACGCGAGAAAGAGGAATCCCTGAAATATGCCCTTGAAAGTTTCGTAAAAGAGTTGATCCCAGCAATAGACGGTATCGAAAGGGCAATCCAATCTACAGGAGAATCTCAAGATTTTGCCGCCCTCGCCGAAGGGGTGGAGATGATTTACAAAGGAATTCTCAGCACTCTTGAAAAGCGCGGAGTTACTCCAATTGACGCAGTCAACGAACCATTCGATCCCATGCAACACGAAGCAGTAATACACGTGGAATCAGACGAGGTTCCCGAAAACCACGTCATTGAAGAGTGGCAGAAGGGTTATCTGTTACATAATCGTGTGATTCGGCCATCAATGGTCTCGGTTTCTAAGGGAAAAAGTGAGCCGGTCAAGGAAAGTGAAACCCCGACCCTCGAGGAGGAAGCATCGAATGAGTAAAGTAATCGGCATAGACCTCGGTACAACGAATTCGTGTGTCGCAGTTTTAGAGAGCGGAGAACCGAAGGTCCTCGAAAATGCTGAAGGTAATCGTACCACTCCTTCTGTTGTCGCCTTTACGCAAGATGGCGAGCGGATTGTTGGACAGGTTGCAAAACGGCAAGCGGTGACAAATCCCCAGAATACCGTATCTTCGGTCAAACGTTTCATGGGTAGACGCTATAATGAGATTAGCGAGGAAATGCAGCGGGTGCCTTATGCAGTAGCCGAGGGAGGTAGCGACGAAGCACGAATCAAAATTGAGGATCATGAGTACGCCCCTCCTGAGATTTCAGGGCTTGTCCTGCGCAAAATGAAGGAGACAGCGGAAGCGTATCTGGGCGAAACGGTAACGCAAGCTGTCATCACGGTTCCCGCATATTTTAACGATGCACAACGTCAAGCCACCAAAGACGCCGGACAGATCGCCGGACTTGAGGTGCAGCGAATCATCAACGAGCCGACAGCCGCTTCTCTCGCTTACGGATTAGACAAAAAGACGGATCAGATAATTGCCGTCTACGATTTAGGGGGAGGCACCTTTGACATCTCGATCCTAGAGATTGGAGAAGGTATTTTTGAGGTCAAAAGCACCAATGGAGACACACATTTGGGCGGCGATGACTTCGATGAAAAAATTGTCAATTGGTTAGCCGAGGAGTTCCTCAATGAGAACAGCATAGATCTACGGCAAGATCCAATGTCGCTCCAACGCCTGCGGGAAGCAGCAGAAAAAACGAAATGTGAATTATCAACGGCACTACAGTCAGATATTAATCTGCCTTTCATCACCGCAGACGCAAGCGGCCCCAAACACCTGAACTTAACGCTCACACGAGCGAAACTGGAGCAGCTTACCGAAGACCTGATTGATCGGGCAATCGAGCCGTGTCGTCAAGCCATTGCTGATGCCGAGTTAAGTGCATCAGACATCGACGAAGTCGTACTGGTCGGCGGTCAGACACGGATGCCGAAGGTGCAGGAAGCAGTTGAGCAGTTTTTCGGTAAAGAGCCGCACAGAGGTGTCAATCCGGATGAAGTGGTCGCCATCGGCGCAGCAATCCAAGGCGGTGTCCTATCCGGCGATGAAGGGGTCAAGGATGTGCTACTGCTTGATGTTACACCCCTTTCACTCGGCATCGAAACACTTGGCGGTGTCTTCACCCGCCTGATCGAGCGAAACACCACTATCCCGACCAAGAAAAGCCAAACCTTTTCGACCGCGTCAGATAACCAAGAAGCCGTGAACATCCATGTACTTCAGGGCGAGCGCGATATGGCAGTCTACAATCGTACGTTAGGTCGGTTTGATCTGATTGGTCTTCCTCCCGCACCGCGCGGGGTGCCACAGATTGATGTGACGTTCGATATCGATGCGAACGGCATTGTGCACGTTTCGGCGAAAGACCTGGGCACAGGGAAAGAACAGAAAATTCGGATCGAATCCTCAAGCGGCTTGTCCGATGAGGAAATCGAGCAGATGGTTACAGATGCCGAAGAACACGCCGAAGAAGATTCACAAAAGAAGGAGGAGGTTGAGGCTCGTAATAGCGCTGACTCACTAATCTATAGCACGGAAAGTTCTCTCAACGAATTTGGGGATAAAATTTCTGAAGAAGATCGCAACGAAGTTCAAAGTGCGATTGAGAGATTAAGGGAATCGATGAACGGAACTGACCTCGAAGCGATTAAGGCGGAGACGGCTGCACTGACGCAGGCGAGCCATAAATTAGCAGAAGCAATGTATGCCCAAGCAGCAAAGTCTGAGGCAACAGCAGAAGCAGGGGATTCAACGACAGAAACAGAAACATCGGACGAAACCGTCGTCGATGCCGAAGCAGAAGTTGTTGACGAACACAAGGACGATAAGAAGGCAGCAGAAAAATAGTGGGAGGACCCATGGCGGAAAAACGCGACTATTATGAGGTACTCAATGTCAGTCGAAACGCGGGCGAAGATGAGATTAAGAAAGCCTACCGTAAGCTGGCAATTAAATTTCACCCCGATAAGAATCCTGACAATAAAGAAGCCGAAGAAAAATTCAAAGAAGCAACTGAAGCGTATGAGGTTCTACGCGATCCCGAAAAACGTAGCCGCTACGACCAGTTTGGTCATGCAGGACTCGAAGGAATGATGGGGGCAGGTGGATTTGACTTCGGCAACTTCGAGGATATTGTTGGGGACATTTTCGGCGATTTCGGGGATCTTTTCGGATTTGGCGGGTCGAACCGCAGGCAGGCAGGTCCCAAACGTGGGCGGAGTCTGCAATACGATCTGCAAATCTCGTTAGAAGATGTCATGCTTGGAAAAAACATGACCATTGATGTCCCGCGCTCAGAAACCTGTGAAACCTGCCACGGCACCGGCGCTGAAGTCGGATCCAAACCGGAAACCTGTCCAGAATGTTTTGGACGAGGGCAAGTTACACGCACACAAGGCTTCTTCAGTATGTCGCGCACCTGTCCCCGTTGTCAAGGTGAGGGCAGAGTAATTCCCAAACCTTGTAACGAATGCCGTGGTCAGGGATTTGTTCGGCAAATTCGCCAGATTAAGGTTCGTATCCCTAAGGGCATTGACACCGGAGCCAAAATTCAGATGCGGGGTGAAGGCGAAGCAGGAGTCAATGGAGGACCACCCGGTGATCTCTTCGTTGTAATCCACGTAGCACCTCACGAATTCCTTGTGCGGAAGAACAATGATTTGATAACAAAGGCGAGTATTTCGTTCCCGCAAGCTGCGCTGGGCACCACAATTGAAATTCCCACGATTGATGACACTATCAAAATCACGGTGCCGAGTGGCATACAGTTTGGCGCGAGGTTACGTATCCCGAACAAAGGCATTCCCTACTATAATCACTACGGTTCTGGCGATCTCATTGTTGAGATTCAGGTCGAAACGCCGAGGAACCTAACGGAGCGCGAAAAAGAACTTCTGGAAGCCTTTATGCAGTCACGCAGTAAAAGTGGGGCTGAAGAACATTCAGGCTTTTTTGATAAACTCGGTGATAAACTTTTCCATCGCCACGACGACCACAACGACGACAAAAACGAATAAGCCCAGCTGCAGAATAGAGGTGGTTGAAGCGGTGGCGGGACCTATAAATTGTTGGCAGAAGCGTTGCATCGCTTCTCAGTAGGGTCCCATCATAACCTACCAAGATATGAAATGGGCTCAGGTAACAATCACAACCTCTCAAGAAGCATCGGACGCTGTTGCAAACTACCTCTTTGAGCGCGATGCAACGGGCATCGAGATACGAGATATCCCCTCCTCACACCCTCCCTCCGTCACATTAATCTCCTACTTCCCGACGGACGATCTCATTGGCGAGCAAGTCCAAAATCTGCGCGACTTTCTTGCCAGTTTAATTCAGGTGGGGATCGATGCACATCCCGCAAAAGTCACGCTCAGGTCTATTGAGGAAGATAATTGGTCCGAGCAGTGGCGGTCAGCCTTCCCACCTCAAAAGATCGGAGAACGCTTGGTTATTGCGCCGACATGGGATAATATTGCGCCCGAACCGTCTGAGGTGCTGATTCGATTGGATCCCGGCATGGCATTCGGCACAGGGCAACATGCCACAACGCAGCTCGCCCTAGAATTGCTGGAGGTAGCTATAACGGATTCCGATGTCGTCGCCGATATCGGCACAGGTTCTGGAATCTTGGCAATCGCAGCCGCTAAACTGGGCGCCAAACGGGTTGATGCCGTTGATCTGGATGCAACAACGATCCCAATCGCCCAAAGCAATATTCAGCTCAACGAGGTGGCATCAATCATCCGTTTGTATCAGGGCGATGGATTGAAGGTGCTTGAATGGCAAAGATATCCGCTCATCGTCGCCAATATCCTCACAAAAGCTCTCCTACCAATGATTCCCGAATGTCCCACATACCTTGAGCCGGGCGGACAGCTGATACTGTCCGGGATTTTGATACAGGAGAGATCGCAGGTCGAAACCCAACTCCATACATACGGCTTCCGAGTGCTTGAGACCCGTCAACTAAAAGAAAATCAAGAATTGATACAAGGTGGGGAGAATTGGGTTGGGGTTTTAGCACAAATGGGGAAGTGAATTGTTTCGTTATCCCGTCTTCTGCATTGCGTCTTTACATTAAATTTCGCTCGTTTTCTCGTCGTCTTGTTCTCTCGTTTTCCCGCCTTTACTGAATGTAGCCAGACGGAACACCAATTTTCCCAATTGATTCACCGCTGGCGACCATCGGGTGTACCGGACGCGCCCAGAAGATACCACTTTCAGGTGCCCGGATGGTCTCTCGCAGATGGCCAAAGACATCACAGATCTCCGCGATCGGCTGATACGCTTCCACCCGGTCATATAAGTCCACTTGATAGTACACAAAACCGCCTTGGTCACTATAAAGTGACACAAACCGATTGACAACCACCTGTCGTTCGGGCAACTTCGGCTCGCCATCAATAAAGTCGTACTGTTTCAGGATGTTCAGCACCCCCTGCACCCCTTTTGCAATGCTGGCAGCGTCCCAACCGTGACAGCCACCCAACTCCGGATCGATCGTCGGAATACCAATTTCTGGGGCTGCTTGAGCGAGTTGCCCCTTCGGTCCTTTCTGATCAAAGATGTAACCCATCCCGAAAATGCGAGCTAATTCAAGGCAGGCTGTATATTGGGAATGTTTTGGGTCAACACGCACACGAACCTCATCAATCATGGGGTGGACACCGCCTTGATGTAGGTCAATGCAGTAATCGGCTTGGCGGATGGCTGTATGGAAGAGCTTGTGAGCAATGCGTTCACTGGATGTACCATTGGGGCGGCCCGGAAAGCATCGGTTCATCTTCGTATTATCGACGGGACTGTGGGCTTGTCTGGCGTGAAAGGCGTGAAAGTTCACAATCGGAACAGCAATAATTCTGCCCCGTAGATTATCAGGGCGAATTTGGCGTAAAATTTCATGGATAACGGCAATCCCATTGAGTTCGTCCCCATCACTTGCTGCTTGTAGGTAGAGCGTCTTTCCGCCTTGCGCGCCGTTAACCAAAACAATCGGCAGTCGGAAAGGGGTGCCATCCCGCATATTCCCTACTTTAAGATGCCCTTCAACACGCTGCCCCGGTTCTGCTATCAGTGAGCCGACAACAAATTTGGCTCGGTTCATGTCCACCTGCACGTTCCCTTTCAGATCTGAGATTAGCGTTTCTCTATATTCAGCGGTATTTTAACACCTCTCATCGTTGGTTGACAACAGGAAAATATTTTCGGGCTGCATACCACCCTGTTTCAAAATGTAACATGTTTCAAAATGTAACATATCAAGTGTAAACCCTGTGTTGATGCATCGCAGCACCCTTTTTCCCTTCAAATAACCTCCCTTGACCTTCCCCAACTGTCACATTTTGAAACGATTTGAATATTCTATTTTGCTCGATGCCTTTCCCGACAGATCCAGTCATAGCAAGGGTTCACGCCCATTTATAGCACCGGATTCAAAGTTGGCACGGTTTATGCTTAGTAGCTATCTCGTGTCACATGGTGGAGCCTACTTTACTCCACTCCATCATTTTATGTTGGGGAAAACCCAACACAAAGGCTGAACAAAGCCGGGAGAAGTAACAATGAGTCAAATGAATCAACCAATGCCCCTAACACAACCTATAGACTACATTCACACTGTCCAAGAAGCCCTGAAGTATCGCAAGGAAGATATTTCATACGCTTACCTGATGGGTGCGTCCGGTGAAGCCTTCCGTTTCTTTTACAACCGTACTGACCCTGAAGCGGGGATGAATACCTTCTTTCACAACCCACTGCGCGCAACCTGCCGCACACTCGGCTACAGCTTCGAGGTCTCATACGATGATACCTACCAAGCTGCATCAGAGCGGCTCCAAGAAAACACGCGCGCTGGGAAACCGACATTACTACCGTTTGACGATTCCTGCCCGTTCCTTACTCAGGACAACGGTCCCGAAACCCTTATCTGTCAAAACGGTTCCCGGTATCAGATCAAGGCTGCTGACCTCCATAAAGAGTGGCAGCCGAGCGGTGGATTTCTCGAACTAGGACCTCGTGGCTACTACCAGTTTGTAATCGGCGAGCGTGAGCGCGAACCCAAGGGCAGGGATGCAGCCCTCGGCACCCTGCGCGTTGCCAGAAAAATGACGGAGACTCGCCGGAAGATTCAGGGGTGTGCCATCGGTCTCGCAGCCTACGACGAACTGATCGCACACTTGAGCGGTCTACTGAGTCGTCGGAGAAAACTGACCGAGCATAACGTTTCTAAAGTTATGAAGTGGAGCGGACGACCGCTGACGCAATTTATTGAAGCGCGAACAGCAGCTGTGGACTATCTACAGATGATCAGAGAACACTTTGAAGATGAGGATGAACTTGAACATCTAGATAAAGCGATTGCTGAGTACCAGAAGGTTGTAGGATTGCTCAAAGCCGTTAAGAGGGCACTCCCTTCACTTGAAGCGCGCGACGCTGCGCCTTCGGAGGACAAGACGGAAGTCCGACTCGGCTTAGGACTCTCCCGAATGCGCTTGTGGAGGCACTCGACTCAGGAAGCACAGACTCCGAAAGAAGCCATGAATCACTTCAAACCGAAATGTCGTGTGGCGATTAGACTGCTCCAAAAGACTGTCGCAGTGGAGACAAAGGCAATCAGAGAGATTCGAGACGTGCTCCAAAATAGCGAGAAGATGAAGATGTAAGTGTTAACTGAATTGTAGCAAAGTGGAGTCAGCAATGAAACAGTTTTTCAGATTATTTGCATACGCGAAGCCGTATCTACCCAAGCTAATCCTCGGGTTCTTCTTGGTTGTGCTGGTGGGGCAATCGCCGCTATTCATGCCACTTGTTCAAAAATTCGTCATTGATGACCTTTTGATGCCCGCTAACAAACCGCTCGCAAGTTTCAATTTGACGTTTCGGGATGATTTAGACAATCAGGCGGTGGTTTCTAACAGGTTGAGGCAGGAGTTTGAAGCGAGAGGGATTTCACTCTCCGCAAGCACTCTCGTTTCAATTGAAAAGCAGGGACAAAAATGGGAACTCAATGACACCGAAACAAGTCAGAAATACCGGATCAATCAGAAGGTGTTTCGACTTGACTCGGACTTCCAAAAGAAGAAGTATTTAGAAACACTTGAAGGCGTGACGGATTTAGCAGAAGTTGAGCGGATGTCAGAGCTTTCACGTAAGGAGTTTAATAAAGCATCCACCAAGTTACATGACGCGTTCAAAGATCGCGACATCCTACTGTCTTCAAAGGCAATCGTCTCGGTTGAAGAGCCAGACAGTCGATGGCTCGTGATTGATAGGGCAAATGAAAAACATCATACGATTTGGAAGGAAAACGGTAAGCTGTACGTCGCCGATGGCGAAATTAAGATTTATGCGGCAACGCTTGCATACTCCGTGCTAGGGTATGACTTCCATTACACGCTGATCAACTGGTTGGTTATTATCCTTGTCGTTATTGTTGTCTACTATGCGATTTTCGGTATCCTGTCCTACCTCTGCACCTACGTGATGACATGGGTCAGCCAGCGTGTCCTGTTTGACCTAAGAAATAAGGTGTTCTCTCACCTACAGTCGCTGTCGATGCAGTTCTATGAATCTCAAGGGACGGGACAGATCATCTCGCGGGTCAGAGAGGATGTCGCTTCGCTGCGGAACCTCGCCACCGAAACAACGATTCAAATCATAACGGATGCAGTAACTTTCGTCCTCATGCTCGGCCTCATGCTGTATTGGAATTGGAAGTTGACCCTCTTCTCCCTGTTGATCTTCCCACTGATTATCGGGAACTATCACCTCTTCCTCCAACGGCTGCGTCCGATGTGGCGTCAATGGCGGCACAAGTGGGCGGATATTGGAACGGGGATGTACGAGGCGGTTGCGGGCGCAAAGGTTGTCAAAGCTTTTCATCGCGAACGTTATCATGAGCGGCAGTTGTTCCATAATATGCGCGAAACCCTTGAGTCGAGAATTAAAATCATGGCAACCCAAACGGCGATGGGGCGTGTTGCACTCTTCTTCCGGTCAATCGGTAGGGCTGCGGTACTCTGTTATGGAGGGTATCTGGTCATTCAGGGCGACTTTACCATCGGGGCAATGATCGCTTTCTACCAGTTTATGGAACGCCTCCAAGAGCCTATCATGAACCTGATTCGGGTCAACACCCAAATTCAAGAGGCGATGATTTCGGCTGAACGCGTTTTCGGTCTGCTCGATTCGGAACCGACCGTTGAAGAGACACCCGATGCGATAACCCTTCCCCGCATTCATGGACATGTCAAGTTTGATAACGTCTCCTTCCATTATGAACCAGAGAACCCGGTGCTGCACAACATCAGCCTCGAAGCCAAGCCGGGGATGATGGTGGCGTTAGTTGGACCATCGGGGTGTGGAAAAACCACCATTGCGAACCTGATCTCCAGATTTTACGATCCGGTAGAGGGGAATATCTTCGTGGATGAGCATAATCTCCGCGACGTTTCGATTAAGTCGCTGCGAAATCAGATGGGAATTGTGTTACAGGATAATTTCCTGTTCGCGGGTTCGATTACCGAGAACATACGATTCGGCAAACTCGGCGCCACGGACGAGGAAGTGGTACAAGCCGCTCTCGCCGCTAACGCACATCAGTTTATCGTGGATCAGTTGCCGGAGGGATATGAAACAGAGGTCGGGGAACGCGGAATGCGCCTCTCTGGCGGGCAGAAACAGCGCATCGCCATTGCACGCACCATTTTACGAGACCCGCGTATCCTGATTCTGGACGAGGCAACCTCTAATCTGGACACGGAATCTGAGGCACAGATCCAAGAGGCACTGGACCGGTTGATGCAGTCCAGAACCTCGTTCGTCATCGCACACCGCCTTTCAACTATTATGAATGCGGATATGATTATTGCGATGAAAGAGGGTAAGATTGTTGAAGTTGGTACCCATGAGCAGTTGTTAGAAGCTGATGGGATGTACGCAGATATGTATAGCAAACAGTTCAAAAAAGTAGATTCGGTTGACGATACTGCTTGGGCAGCATAGATAGGAGATAGCAGTCATAATGTGGACAAATTTTCGACAAAAACGATGGATCGGCTCGGCGATCCTAATCATAGTAGCGTGTTTAACGACATCAGCGTTCGCTAACACTCAAAAATCAGGGCGTGTCATCAAAGCCAAATGGCTCGATACGCCGCCCATCATTGATGGGGATCTCTGCGATGGCGTCTGGGAACAAGCCGAGATCGCGGACAATTTCTATCGCGTGGAAGGGGCACACGGCGTCCCCGCAGAGTTGGGCACTAAGGCGATGGTCCTGTATGATGCAAATACGCTTTATGTTGGTGTACATTGCGACGAACCGAATATGGAGGCATTGCGTGAGACGCAGACGCGCCGCGATGCGCCTGTCTGGCGCGATGACACGATCCAGGTGCTGCTTGATACCTACCATGATCAGCGTAACTGCTACGTTCTGGCGGTCAACACGCTGGGAACGCAGATGGACGCAAAAATCAGCAACGAGAGCAATTTTGACCAAGCGTGGGATGCGGACTGGGAAGCAAAGGTACAAAAGAACGGAAACCATTGGACAGCGGAAATGGCAATTCCCTTCAGCGAACTCCGCTTCGATCCCGAAGCAACGACATGGGGCATCAACTTTGCGCGACCGCACCCGATGGAGGGGACCCGTTATACGTGGGCGGATACAGGAGACGATTTTAGTCGGGTTTCAGAGTTCGGCAAGTTGGAGAACCTCGAATTCAGCAGAGTGAATGCGGACCGAAAGATCGATATTCTGCCCTACGTCACCCAACGCTCGATAGAAGGTGAGTCGCTCGATATGAGTACCGGCTTAGACATCGCCATCCCGTTCTCGACAAATATCACCACAAATCTGACGTTTAACCCGGACTTTTCACAACTGGAAAGCGATGCAACGCGCATCAGCGTCTCAAGCGATAGGGAGATGTATCTACCGGAACGGCGCCCCTTTTTCCGAGAGGGGTCGGAGCTATTTGAAATGCCGCTCGACCTATTTTACAGTCGTCGGGTTCAGGATATCGATTACGGTGTGAAATCAACAGGAAAAGTTGGAGACTACAATTTTGCCTTCATCGATACCTACGGAACGATGGTTGACCGCTACGACGATGATAAAAAGAAGCAGGCGAACCTTCTCGCTACCCGAATCAGCCGAAACGTTGGCGAGCGTACGGTGATCGGCGCGATGGGCTTGCAGAAGCATCAGGAAGACCGAGACGTGACGCTGGTTTCGTTAGATGGTCGATTCGCTCTCAACCGTGACGTGACCGCTCGTGGTCAATATGTGACCGATCTGATCCACGGTGAGATGCACTCAGCCTTCCACGCCTCCATGGATTGGGATCATGAGAGCGGTTGGGGCGCCCAAGCCCGCGTCGAAGATATGCCAGAGGGTTTCCGTCCAAATGAGATGGGGTTGGAAGATGAGGCGTTTCGCAAGACTTTTGGTCGTTTGCGATACAGGCATCGATTCGACAAAGACAACCTCGTCCGCGGATACTACCTAAGCGGTTACCACCTCTATAAACTCAACGGACAGCATCTGTTATGGGATCGGCGTATCGGGTTGTCCGGCGGGGTTGATATCGGCAGGTTTGATCTATATACCTTTGTCGGAAGTGGAACGCGACGCGAGGACGGAGCACTTTACGACAGAGAATATATCGGCACAAATATCAGTTACCGTCCCAAATGGGGACGTTTATCGCTGTATAATCGCTTTGGGCCCCGTCAAAACAAATATAGCCGGTACACGCGGGTCTCTGCCAATGTGAATCTTTTCGGCAAACTCAGTTTTGGCGTGAACGGAAGCAACTTCTTCTGGCGCGAAAATCGCAATACGCTCATCGTTGGGGTGAACACCACCTACCAATTCACCTATCGGATGGGCTGGCGGATCTTCGTCGAGCGGGTAGACGAGCGTATGTCCCATGAGGTCAAGTATAATCTCAACTCCGTCTTTGATTACCGCTTCACCCCGGAGAGCCGTTTCTTCCTCGTGTTCGCTGACAGCACCGACGGCGAGCGGGCGGTTCTTACCAAGATGTCCTACCTCTTTGAGTCAGACTTTCTGTTTTAAGTGACTTCAAGGGGTTTCTCGGTTTTATAGTGGACTTTAGAATTAATGAGACACTCCAAACCGGTACGGTTGCAAACCGCACCTACCGTTCTCCCGTGCTGTTCCGAGCATCCTCGTCGTTTCTATCCCGATTAATCGGGATGAAATGTCGGGATTTGGTAGGCACTGTTTCCAATAGTGCCGATGCCGTGCGGCTGGAAACCGCACCTACCGGGGGGGCGAAAGTGTTTATTTATTTTTAGAATTCACTATAATCTTTCCGACATCGTTATCTCAAATCGGGAATTTAGCTGTGCTTACCTCCGTCCAACAACTCAACTACGCAATCGTTCTCTGTGACGACTTGGAAACAATGAAAGCGTTCTACCGGGATCTGTTTGCCTTTCCGGTGGTTTCCGAGTCCGAGACAGGTCTGACATTCCGTGCGGGCCAGGTGCTGCTTTCGCTGCGCAAACGCACCCGATATTATGATGGGAACGGTGTTAGGATAGACCTACCCGGCGTGCAGCTCGCCTTTCTGGTGTCGCCGGACGAAGTAAGTCTGTGTCACGACCAGCTCGTTGCCAAAGGCGTGAAAATCCTTGAGCCGCCTACGGACCAACCTAGGGGCCATCGAACAGTCTACTTTGCTGATCCTGAAGGGAATATGCTTGAAGTCTACGCCGAGATCTGAATCTCGACCTACTAATAAAGACTCATCAATCCTTCAACCCCGTCAATAGGCTTACGTTCAAATTCCTCACTAATCCAACGGGCTGCGGATGGCCTGCCAGGGTTACGGTAAGCATAGACCACCGTCCATCGTGTATCACTATTGGGTTGTCTCGGACTGACTGCGTGTGCCGCGTGTGTCCACATCAACGCCACTGTGCCGTCGGGAACAGCCAAGTCTTGTACCTCCAACGATTCGCCGGTAAGCGGGTGCTTTTTGCCCGCCATCCAGCCTGCTAATAACTCCTCATCTGTCTGGAAATGGATTTTAGGGTCCCGATACAGATGACTCCCCGGCACAGCCTTCAACCCGCCGTCATCCACATCAAACCCATTGACATAAAAGAAGATGCGTATGAATCCTAAACTGGGATCGTCGTCCGAGTACTCGTGACTATGCCAGCGGGTGCCCTGATTGCCGCCCGGACGGTTAAGCGTAACACAGTGGTCGTAGCGGATGTCACCCCCAAGCACCTGTCGGGCAAGCGTGAGCATCTGCGGATGCCCTATCAAGCTCTCCAAGAATTCGTCGTACTCAGCGGCAAACCGATTCGGTTCGTGTCCCTCGGTCGCATTTGGAACGAGCGATTGAATGTATGACAGCGATTCGGTCAATCGTTCACACGCCTTCGGCGTCAAGATACCGGGTAGGACAAAATGCCCGACCTCGTCCATCTCTGCTTTCTGTGCCTCGCCAAATTCGTATGAATGAAAAATAGGAAAACGTTCCATCTGAAATCCTCTCTCCTTTTATGGTGAATCATAGAAATAAGTAGACGTTCACCAATAGTTCCCCTTAACGAAGTCTCAAAAGTCCCCCTGACAAGTTTCCCCCCTGATAAGGGGGGCTAGGGGGGTTGGGATTTAGGGGGTTGGCTGTACATCGAAGGTGTATAAGTAATTATAGAATTCACCATGATATGCTTAATCCCAACCCAGCAGCCTCGCCAGATTCTCCCCTTTTACCTTCCGCCTGTCTGCCTCACTGTATTCCGATAGATGTGCATCCACTATGTCGGGTATGCCGCTGCCCCAAACCATCTGATCCGGGCCAAAGGCTTCGATTACGCGACGGGTAAATGGACGCGCACTCAGGTAGAGCGGCGCATCCTTTGCAAAATGATTGAGTCCAGAAAGTTTCATATACACACCGTCGAAATCCGCCAGATCCAGCACACCCGCAAACTCCACCGCATCCCCCATGTGCGGCTCCGCCAGATGATCGATTAACACCGTGGATTCCGGGTAGTCGCGCAACATCTCCGCCGTTTCCTGTGCATAGTTCGGTCCGATGTGCAGTTCAACAATCAGATTTAGGTCTAATGCCTTCTCCCACATCCGCCGCACTTCGGGACTAGTCAGGCTATCCAGATACATATTTTTTCCACGATGTGCGTGGAATCGCGTTGCGATGATCCGGGGTTGCTGCGATACCAATTCCTCTATTTTACGAGGGGCATCCGGATCCCTTGGGTAGAACAGGCAGGTGCCTTTGACCCGCTCTTTCTCCTGGTCCAAGCAGTCCAAAACAAGTCGGTGATCGTCCCCGTAAGGCTCTGGATGCACCAACACCGCCCGATCAACCCCATGTTGATCCATCTGCGCCAAATATGCCCCCAGCGGATCCGCCGACTGGACAGAGACATCGGGCGTGTAGGATGCCTTCTCATGAAACGGATACCGTTGCAGATCCGGACTAAAAATGTGCGTATTCCATTCAATAACCATCCTTCTCCTCCTACCGCACGGAAATTGCTTTCCATTTTAATCCAATCGGGCTGAAACTGTCAATCTCAAAACACCCATCTCAGGATCTTCAGTTTTCCGTTTTGACCCACGTTCCACTGTTTGCAGTAGCACGTTCTATCACCACCCGGTAGGCGGGGCATCTTGCCCCACTGTTTGCGCTTGACACAACTCGGCGTTCATGATATTTTTTAGTCAGGTATGACACAGGAAGATAGCACAATCCCAGTTGGAACATCTAGCGCCGCCTGATGTGTAGCACAAGACTGACACGTGAACCATGAGGAAACTATGAAACCGAAACCCGGAATTGAAACCATCCAACCCTATCAAGGGGGGAAACCGATTGAAGAGGTCCAGCGCGAGTTGGGAATCTCAGATATTATCAAGTTAGCATC
This sequence comes from Candidatus Poribacteria bacterium, assembly GCA_965204355.1. Taxonomy (GTDB): domain Bacteria; phylum Poribacteria; class WGA-4E; order WGA-4E; family PCPOR2b; genus PCPOR2b. The sequence goes on along the minus strand of OZ241983.1, from coordinate 1,839,865 downwards.
AAACGAAAATCCGCTGGGTCCTTCGCCGATGGCGATGGGTGCCATCCAAGATGCGGCGACACAGGTGAACCTCTACCCTGACGGCAATGCGTACTACCTAAAACAGGATCTGGCGGCACACATCGGTGTTGACCCCGAACAACTGATCTTAGGGAACGGCTCCAACGAAGTGCTGCAACTGGTCGGGGAGACCTATGTATCGCCCGGCGACGAGGTGATCTATTCGGAGAGCGCCTTTGTCGTCTACATGCTGGTCGCTAAGGTGTTCGGCGCGAAGTCAATCATTACGCCGATGGACGGTTACACACAGGACCTGAGAGCGATGGCGGACGCAATCACCGATCAGACCCGCGTCATCTTCATCGCGAACCCGAACAACCCGACCGGGACAATGGTAACGAAAACGGAGACCGAGAAATTGATGGCGCGTGTGCCGGACGATGTTCTCGTCGTCTTTGACGAAGCCTACTACGAATATGTCAATCGACCCGACTACCCGCAGACGCTGCCCTGGATCCACGAAGGACGCAACGTCATCATCACGCGGACATTCTCCAAGATCTACGGGCTTGCGGGGATGCGAATTGGATACGGACTCGCCAAGCCCAACATTATTGAAACGATGAATCGTGTGCGTCAGCCGTTCAACTGTAACCTCGTCGCGCAGGCGGCGGCGCGGGCAGCGTTAAAAGATGTAGAGCATGTGCGTCGCAGCCAAGAGGTCAACGCCGCTGGCAAAGCGGTTCTGTATGACGCGCTGGATCAGATGGGGCTGGAATATGTCGCATCTGAGGGGAATTTTATTCTGGTACATTTTGACCGATCCGGCGATGAAGTCTCCGACGCGCTGATGCGAAAAGGCGTGATTGTTCGTCCGGTAGCGGGATACGGCTTCCCCAACTCCATCCGAGTGACGATTGGCACGCCAGAGGAAAACGAACGGTTTGTGACGGGCTTAAAAGCGGTCCTGGGGGAATAAACCATTGTGAACCAACACACGCTCGACGTTCTGGAATATGACAAAATCAGAGAACTGTTGGTCGGCTATACGGCGTCAGGGTTAGGGGCAAGGCTGGCACAGGGGATTCAGCCGCAGACTGACCTGCATCGGATCGAGCGGCTCATCGCTGAGACCACCGAGTTGAAAAGCCTGTTGTCGCCGGACCGCTACCTGCCGTTGGGTGGGCTGCACGATCTCTCCCCAATTCTAGAGAAGTTAGATCAGGACGCGGATATTCTCGTCATCGAGGAGATTATGTACGTCAAGGAAACCCTCCGCGCCTTCAGGATTGTCAAGGGATTCTTGGAAGACGCAAAGGGGGACTATCCATATCTCAGGCAACTGGCGGAAAACATTCGGGTATATCCCGAAATCGACGCGAAGATTGAGAATACACTGAACGAAAATGGCGCGGTCAAAAGCAGTGCCAGTCCCGAATTACGATCTATCCGCAAAACGATTCAGACGGTGAAGGGACGCATTCAGGGAAAGCTGCAATCAACCCTCCGCTCACAAAGCGTCAGTCCATATCTGCAAGATCCGATCATACGCGAACGCAAGGGTCGTCCTGTGATCGCCGTGAAAGAGCGCGACGCGTCCCGTGTCCCCGGCGCGGTGCGGGATAGATCTGACCGTGGCAACACCGTATTCATCGAGCCGGAAGCGGTGCGCGAACTGGGTAACGAACTACAAGCCGCGATAGACGCCGAAGGTGCGGAGATTGTGCGGTTGCTGCGCGAAATCACCGCTAAGATCGCAGCGGTCACGGAACCGATGGGGGAGACATTGAAGATCCTCGCCCATCTGGATCTGACCTATGCAAAAGTACGTTTCAGCCGTGATTATGAGATGAACCCGCCAGCGTTGAACGCAAACGGACGGCTCAACCTCAAGACGGGGCGGCACCCCTTGCTCTTAACCCTGCAGCGGGAAGAGGATTCGGATATCGACACAGTAGTTCCCATTGATTTTCGCTTGGGCGATGATTTCAACACCCTAATCATCACCGGTCCGAACACCGGCGGCAAGACCATCACGCTGAAAACGGTCGGTCTGTTGACCCTGATGGCGCAATCGGGTATGCACATCCCCGCGGAAGAAGGCTCTGAAATAGCGGTGTTCTCACACATATCAGCGGATATCGGCGATGAACAGAGCATCGAGCAGAGTTTGAGCACATTCTCCAGCCATCTCCGCAATATCGCAGAGATCCTTTCGGCTGCGGACGAGAATAGCTTGGTGTTGTTAGATGAGTTGGGCGGCGGCACCGATCCGGCGGAGGGCGCGGCGTTGGGGAAAGCCATCCTCGAATATCTACACACCCGCAACGCGCGCACGGTTGTCTCGACGCACATCAGTCCGCTCAAAAATCTCGGTTACACCGTGTCGGGGATCGAGAATGCGTCCGTGGAATTTGATATAGCGACCCTGCGACCGACGCACAAATTATTGATCGGCACCCCCGGCAGCAGCAATGCGTTAGCAATCGCCAAACGTCTGGGTTTGCCAGACGAGGTAATCACAGACGCAGAAAAAAGCTCAGGGGGCGGCGACGACGGAGCAGCCGAATTGATAAATCAATTGCAGGCTGCTAAGGTAGTAATAGAGGAAAATAAGCGTGTCACAGTGGAAGCACAAGCGGAGGCATCGCGTTTAGAAAGCGAATACCGCAAGAAATTGGAGGAAGTATCCGCGCAAGAAAAGGAGATGCAGGTACAACTCAGCGACGATACCTACGCGCTACTTCACCAAATCAAAGGGCAGATTGACCGGTTGTCTCACTCGGAAGCGTCTCGGCGGTCGCTGCTCGAATCACTATCTGAACTCAGCGCCTATATGGCTGGCGAACTCAGCGAATTTCCAGAAGAGCAAGAGCGGCAAGAATTTATTCATGAACTGAAAGCGGGCGATGAAGTTCGCGTCCATAGTTTAGATAGCGTTGGGGTGCTCAGCGAAGTAGATCCACAAACCCAGCAAGCGGTGGTTCGCTTCGGTGCGATGCAGATGACCGTGCCGTTGGACGATGTCGGCGTCGCTTAGGGACCGGTTCTGCATTAAGCGTGAGGACGGAAAAGAGAACTAAAAGGGAATGGACACTATCATGTCAAAAGGTCGTTTGTTGCTCATCAATCCGTGGATCTACGATTTCGCCGCTTTCAACCTGTGGGTGGAACCGATCGGCTTACTTTCCATCGGCAGCATCTTCCGTCAACACGGCTATCAACTCGATTTTATCGACTGTCTCGACCGCTACAATCCGGACCTCCTCAAGCTGCAAGGATTGACCGCACCCAAAGGCAACGCCTATGGGGCAGGGAAATATCACCGACAACCGGTTGAACGTCCAGAGGTTGTCAAAGATGTGCCACGCCACTTCTGCCGATACGGCACCACGCCGGAGATTTTTGAATCGGAATTGGATAAACGTCCGAAGCCGGATGTGGTGTTAGTCACGTCGAAGATGACCTACTGGTATCCGGGACCTCACGAAGCGATCCGTCGCGTCAAGGGGCGCTATCCCGACGTGCCGGTGGTGCTCGGCGGAACGTATGCAACGCTCTGCTACGAACACGCGGTGGAGAAATCGGGGGCGGATTACGTGGTCAAAGGCGAAGGGGAACTCTCTGCGCTCAGACTGGTCGATGGATTGACGGGAAACCAATCGGATTACTCCCAACTCCCAATCCACATCAATGACTACCCTTTTCCCGCCCACGACCTCATCCGTAAACTCGATTTTGCGGCAGTGCTGACAGCGCGTGGCTGCCCGATGACCTGCTCCTTCTGTGCCGTGCGCTCGGTCAGTCCCGGCTTCCGTCAACGTGATCCCAAGCAGGTTGCCGATGAACTCCAGTGGTGCTATGATGAGTTTGGGACGCAAAACTTTGCCTTTTATGATGATGCACTCCTACTCAACGCGCGAAAACATATCCACAAGGTTTTAGACGAAGTCCTTGAACGCCGACTAAAATTCTATTTCCATACCCCCAACTCGATGCACGCCCAAGTGATCGACGCAGAACTTGCACATAAGATGTACGCCGCCGGGTTCAAGACCATCCGAATTAGCTTGGAGAGCAGCGATGTGGTCAGACAAAAGGCGATCGGTCCCAAAGTCACCAACAACGGTTTCACCCGTGCGGTTGAGCGACTGAAAGCCGCTGGATTTACAGCCCAAGATATCGGCGTTTATCTGCTGATGGGGCTGCCCGGACAACCCTTGGAAGAGGTGGTCGAAAGCATTGAGTTTGTGCACGCGCAAGGGGTTCAGGTGAAACTTGCGGAGTTCACCCCTATCCCCAGCACCCTCGAATGGGAGCGAGCAAGTGAGATTTACGGGTTTGATCCGGACTCAGATCCGCTGCTGCACAACAACTGCGTCTTTCCGCTGACAATCGGAGAACACAGACTGGATGAATGGGATGCGGTCAAGCGGTTGGCATCGGACGGGAATCGGCGAGTCCTTCAATCGGAACGCAATGAGACCGTCCCCGCTCTCAACTAAAGCGGTATGAGTAGGCGCTGTTTCCAACTGCGCCTACCAGTCTCCCGTTTGGTAGGCACTGTTTCCAACTGTGCCGATGCCGTGCGGTGAGAAACCGGACCTACCGGGCATGGGGGCAATGCGGTGTGGTATGAGCAACACAGCATTAGATGGAGGACAACATGAAAGTTACTGAAATCGAGGTTCACCCAATTACCCTCGAATATGTGGATTGGATCGCGTATCAGCTCAACCATTTCTACGGTCCTATCACGCGTACGGTGTACGTCGTGCACACGGACAACGGACTGGTAGGCTTAGGAGAGAGCGGGAGTCCGGAGTCGCAGGAGGTGATCGACGGATACATCGGCACCAATCCCTTTGACTGGGTCGGGGACGAGGTCTCCCTTGGACTGGGGACGGCGATGTATGACCTGATGGGTCAGTACGCGGGTGTGCCTGTCTACAAGCTGTTCGGACAGAAATACCGCTCTTGGGTGCCGGTAGGGAGTTGGACGGTGTCCACCCATCCCCATCTCATGGCGGAGACAGTGGAACAGTACGCCGCGCAGGGGTACACATGGCTGAAATACCACCTCTCACCCTTTGAGAACGTCATGGACCAAACGGAGGCGATGCAAGCGGTCGCACCGGAGGGGTTCAAGATCCATTACGACTTCACAATGCACGGCACAGACGATCACATGCCGGAACTGCTCGCCAAACTGGAAGAATACTCGATCGCCGGCTGCTTCGAAGACCCGCTGCCGGGTGAGGACATCGACGGATATATCGAATTACGTAAGCGGTCGCGACTGCCCATTGTCCTCCACCATTTCCCGATGGGTGCAACTTACGAAGTGTTGATGAAACCCGCCGATGCCTACATGCTGGGGCATTCCCGGATCGGTAACGCTATCCGCCGCGCCGGGCTATTTGCCGCGGACGACAGTCCCTTTATGCTCCAAAATGTCGGCGGCACTATTACCCGCACAATGACCACACACATGATGGCTGCCTTTCCGACAGCGACCTTCCACTTTTTCGCGGATACCGAAACGTGGAAGGACGATGTCGTGGTAGAACGGTTGGAGCCGATCAACGGTTTTCTGCGTGTGCCAGAAAAGCCGGGGCTGGGACTCACGCTCGACCGGGACGCGCTGGAACGATTGGAGAACTTGAAACTGCCGGAACAGGAGAAGTGGATCATCAAGTCGCAGTTCAAGAACGGGACAAAGATGTATAACATCGCGGACCCGAAAAATTCCATCTTCATGGTGCGCCCGGACCGGAGCCGTCTCATCCCGATGAGCTACGACGCGCCCATCTCCACGGAGTATTGGGATAACGATGGCACACCGGCGTATCAGGAGATGTTCGCACGGATCGAACGGGAAGGGATCGTGCTCGAAAGAGGGTGAAATGGAACTAAGCAGCATCGCCTCCACGAGAGAAGAGGTTGTCGCGGAAAACGGCGTGATTGCAGGTGGACATGACCTTGTCGCCCAGACCGGCGTGGGGATCATGCAGCAAGGCGGCAACGCAGTGGATGGGGGCGTCGCTGCTGCATTTGTCGCACAGTTAGCGGAGCCGGGCATGTGTGGCATTGGTGGCAGCGGCATCATCTGCGTGCACCGCGCCGACCGGGGCGAAACGACTGTTTTCGATGACACCACAGTACCCCCGGCGGCAGCAACGCCGGATATGTTCGAACTTTTACCCGGACAGGGCGGCTTCTACGGTTGGGAGAATGTACGGGACGACGCCAATATTATCGGGCATAAATCCGTGGCGATACCGGGGACTGTGGCGGGGCTATGCGCTGTCTTGGAGCGTTACGGGACGATGGGGATCAAAGATGTCCTTGCCCCAGCCATCGAACTGGCGGAAAACGGCGTGGAGGTGGATACACGAACCACCATCACGATAGCGAGAGCGATGAAGCACTTCGATCAATTCCCACTTCTGGGGAAACTTTATCTGGTAGACGGTTTACCGCCAGCACCGGGAACCTTCTGGGCACCGGGCGACAAACTGAGGTATCCCGAACTCGCCGACACCTATCGTGCAATTGCAAAGGACGGGGCAGATGGCTTCTACACGGGCAGAATCGCTGAAACGATTGCCGCTGAGATAGCGAGGGGCGGCGGCATCCTGACCTACGATGACTTGGCAAATTATGAGTCTGATACTCGTGAGCTGCAGGAGGAGCACTTTGGCGAATACCGCGGGCTGCGCTATACGCCGGGAGATTCCAATTTCCTTACGCAGACGCTGAATATCTTGGAGAATTTTGACCTTGTCCGTTTCGGTCCCGACAGCCCGACCTATCGCCACCTTATGCTGGAAACCATGCGGCGGGCATGGGTGAATTACTTTGCATTTCCGCGTGAGCCGGGTTTGCTGAGTAAAGATTACGCCGCTGAGGTCGCCAGCCGCATCCGTCTCGACAAAGCAGAACATGCCCCACAGCCGGTGTCACCTGAGCCTTACCAAGAGGGCGAATCCCCGAAGCCGGTCCAAGGCGGCACAAAATCGGTCCGCGGCAGTAACACCACAACACTCGCCGTTGCTGACCGTGGGGGGAATGTGTTTAATATGCTCACCAGCTTGGGCAACGCATTTGGGTCGTATGTCGCGATACCCGGAACGGGAATTGTCATGAATGACCACATGTGCAACTTCGACCCGGTGCCGGGGCGTCCGCTCTCGCTCGGACCGAGTCGGCGTCCCCCGCGAGGCGCGCATGTCCCCATTTTCTTCCGCGATGGCAAGCCGTTCTTGGCAGTCGATGCACCGGGGGCGCGGCGCAGCATGAGCGGTGTGGTTCACGCGCTCATCCACTACATCGACTTCGATATGGACATCCAGAGCGCGATGGAGGCACCCCGCGTATGGGCGGAAGCGTTGTATGAGGAATCATTCCTCGAATCACGCATCCCCGACGATGTGCAGCGCACCTTGTCGAATATGGGGCACCGCGTTGTGAGTATGGACGCCGTAGCGAGTGGCGGTTTCGGGCGCCCCACAGGGGTGAGCATTGATGAAGACAGGAAACTCCATGCGGGAGCAGATCCCCTATATGGGACAGGGGTGGCAGGATTCTGACGATGTCCGAAATCACGGCAGAGCGGATAGGTGTTATACGGTTCGGCGACACAGATTGCATTTATAAATCAGCCAGCGATTATCAATTTTAGACAACGCTCTGTATTAGAAGGAGATTTTTATGAAAATAACAGATGTCAAAACGACGTTGCTGTCCCTGCCGGATCTCGGCGGGATTCAGGACGCAACTATCCGCCATGTAGCAAAAGGACGTAGCGCGTGCTTTGTGCACATCATCACCGATTCCGGTCTCGAAGGATTGAGCCCGTCGGGTGGCGGTCGCGCAGGGCAGACGCTCATAGAGGGCACCTTCAAAGAACTGTTAGTCGGGCAAGACCCACTCAACATCGAAAAGATCTGGGATGATCTCTTCTGGTGCGTCCGAGGGGTGGGACGGAAAGGACTTGCGTTCTGTGCCCTCTCCGCCGTTGATATCGCCCTATGGGATCTGAAAGCGAAACACTTCAACGTCCCGCTCTATCAGCTGTTGGGTCCCTACACCGATTCTGTCCCGGTCTACGGCAGCGGCGGCTGGACCAACTTCAATATAGAGGAATTGGTGGCGGAACAGACCAGTTATGTTGACCGCGGTTTCAAATCGATCAAGATGAAGGTCGGAAAAGACTTCGGCAAGAGTGAGCGGGAAGATATCCAACGGCTCGCCGCCGTCCGTGAAGCGGTTGGGGACGATATTGAGATCCTTGTCGATGCCAACAACGGCTATTACGCCAAACAGGCGATTTATATGGGCAAAGCCTTTGAAGAATACCGGGTCGGTTGGTTCGAGGAGCCGGTATTGGCTGACGATATCGACGGATTGGCAGCCATCGCCAAAGCGATCGACATCCCCGTCGCCACAGGCGAGCACGAATACACGAAGTTCGGTTTCAAAGAGCTTATCGCTCGCGGTGGAGCGGACATCGTTCAGCCGGATGTCGGGCGAGTGGGCGGAATCACGGAATGGATGAAGGTGGCTCATCTCGCACACGCCTTTAACCTGCCGGTCGCACCGCACGCCTACCAACTTATCCACCTGCACCTTACCTGTGCTACGCCAAACCTGAGGATAGTGGAGTATCTGGGGATGGCTGAGGCGTCGGACAGAATTGTCTACAAAGAATGGTCGGAACCCAAAGATGGGGTGTGGTCGCCTGACCCGAACAAGCCGGGCTTGGGGTTGGAGTTGGCCCCCGAAGCCGTAGAAAAGTATGCGGCGGGTGGGAATACCCCACGCACGCAGTTATAACTAGTAGATTTTAGAATTACTGATACACTTTCAATGCACAACCAACCCCCTAAATCCCCCTTGTCAGGGGGACTTCGGAAACTTTGAGTGGGTCGGAGTTATTGGTAAATGTTTCCTTATTTCTCGTGTTTACTAACTATTCTCACAGGAGATACAAAACATGAAAATCCTACGTTATCGCAGCAACGGAGCGGCGAGTTACGGTATCTTAGATGATGGCGGGCAGATCCGCCAACTGGCAGGTTGTCCTTTCGAGAGTCTGGATACAAGCGGTGCGGTCGCACAACTGGATCAAGTAACGGTCCTTGCGCCGGTCGAAACCCCCAGAATCATCGGCGTCGGTCTGAACTACGTCCTACACGCCCGTGAAGCAGGCAAACCGCTTCCTACCAATCCGATGCTCTTCATGAAACCGACCCTGACGGCTATCGGTCCTGAAGAGGCTATTATCTACCCGCATCAAGGCAAAGAGGTGCATTACGAGTGTGAATTGGCGGTCATTATAGGCAAAGAGACACGACGCGTCGCCGAAGCGGATGCCCTTGACCATGTGCTGGGTTATACCTGCGGCAACGACATAAGCGAGCGGGTCATCCAATTCGCTGAGATGGAGATGGGCTGTATGCTGCTCGGAAAGGGGTTTGACACCTTCTGTCCGCTCGGTCCGGTGATCGCCACCGACCTCGATCCGACCAACCTCGACATCAAAACGCGGTTGAACGGCGAAGTGGTGCAGGATTCCAACACCTCTGATCTGGTGTTCTCTGTCGCTCATCTGGTTGCCTACATCAGCGCGGTGATGACCCTCCTGCCCGGCGATGTGATTATGACCGGTACACCCTCCGGCGTGGGCCCCATCGCGCCCGGCGACACCGTTGAAATTGAGGTCGAAGGCGTCGGCGTCCTGCGTAACCCGGTGGTCGCGGAGGCGTAAGATTTACCGAGTTAGTTTCATTTGTAGGGGCACCCCTTGTGGTTGCCCTAACAACTACACAACTAGGGAGGACAAACAGGACTTACGCAAATTTAGGGTAGGTTTTTGATTTTTAACCCCCTAAATCCCCCTTATCAGGGGGACTTACGAACGCGCTGTGTAAGTCCTAACCAAAAGAGGAGGAGGCACAGATGGAATATCGCAGTCTCGGTAGGACCGGCACAAAGGTGAGTACGCTCTGTCTGGGGTGCCTGATGTTCGGCGGCAAAACGAACGAGTCCGATTCCATGGATATCATCGACAGAGCGATTGATGGCGGCATCAATTTCTTTGACACAGCGAATATGTACGTCCGCGGCAAGAGCGAGGAGATGGTCGGGAAGGCGTTCAAGCGGAACGGGAAACGCGCTCAGATCGTGTTGGCGACCAAAGTCCATTTCCGCATGGACGACGATGATCCAAACGCACAGGGCAATAGCCGTCGCCACATCATTGAACAGTGCGAGGCATCGCTGCAACGCTTACAGACCGACTATATCGACCTGTACCAGATCCACCGTCCCTGCTCAGATATACCGATCGACGAAACGCTCCGGGCGTTGGACGATCTGATTCGGACGGGCAAGGTGCGTTACATCGGCAGCAGCACCTTCGCTGCGTGGCAGGTGGTTGAATCCCTGTGGGCTTCGAAAGAGTTGGGGCTCAACCGCTTCATCTGTGAGCAGCCGCCCTATCACCTGTTGGATCGGCGCATTGAGCGGGAGTTGGTCCCGATGGCACAGACGTATGGAACGGCACTCATCCCGTGGTCACCGATGGCGGGCGGATTTCTCACCGGGAAGTACCGACGCGGCGAGGCACGTCCAGCGGATTCACGCTATCAAGACGCGAGCCGAGACAGGGATCTGTTCTCAGATGCCGCGTTCAATGTCTTGGATGTTGTCTTGGCAATCGCAGCGGAGAAGGGCTGCACACCGAGTCAGTTGTCGTTGGCGTGGTGCGCCCAGCAGCCGGGGATAACCAGCCCAATCGTCGGTGTCCGCACGATGGAACAGATGGAGGACAACTTGGGGGCAATTGACGTAGAGGTGACGGACGAAGACCGGGAGCGGATTGACGAAGTTGCTTCGCCCGGCGGGGTTATCTCACAATACTACAGGGCAGATTTTGGACCGCACCAATTTCGGTGGTAGTCCCCTCCGATAAATTTAGACACTCATGTAAAAAGAAAGTGCAAAGTGCCACGAGACGAGGGGATGGAAGAATGGGGAAAAAGTCCCTTCCAATCTTCCATCCTTCCAATATCACGTTCCGGTTTCTGTTGCACGATTTTCTAACATGAGCCAATTTATAGTGGATTCAACAATTAACGATACATACTATAGTGAATTCTAAAAACAAATAGACGTTAAAAGTAGATAGTTTTTTGTACCACAATCTGTTAGATTGTGATCCCAAGCCGCAAACTAACAGTTTGCGCTACATTTGGCAGATTGCCCTTTACATCGGAGGCGTGCACCGTGTGCCGTCACTCTGCCAACAAGTTTTTGACGTGCTCGTTCATAGTGTCTAAGTAATTCTAAAATCTACCATAGAAAGGAGTTTTTCAAGATGGCTGATAGCAAACATCTACTCAGCGATGAACAGATGCAGCATTTTATCGCCAACGGGTACATCAACATCAAAACCGATCTGCCCGCAGAGTTTCACGAGGCAATTTTCCAAGAGGCGGAGGCGGTATTTGAGAATGAAGGGAATCCGGGGAACAACCTAGTGCCCAGAATTCCTGAGATCCAAGAAATTTTCGACCATCCCACCGTCGATGGTGCTTTGAGGGGCTTGGTAGGTCCGAACTATTACACGCACCCACACCGCCACTGCCATTACAATCCACCGGGCAGCACCGGACAACGATTGCACAAGGACAGTTGGACGCGAAGGCGGCATCCGACCCGTTGGGTGATGGCGTTCTATTATCCGCAAGACACCCCCGAAGAACGGGGACCTACAGGTGTGCTTCCGCAGAGCCAATGTTACAATGACCAACCGGATAACGGTCAGGTCGAGTTGCCGCTTGCTGGAGAGGCGGGGTCAATGACCATCGTCCATTACGACCTCTGGCATCGCGCTATGCCGAACCGTACCGACCAAAACCGGTATATGATGAAGTTTCTCTTCACGCGCATGGAGGAGCCGCAGCAGCCCTCTTGGGATAACGAAGGGGCAGAGTGGATACCGAGCGATGACGGACAACGGTTGATGTGGCAACATCTTTGGGCGTGGCACATGGGAACGGGGAACGGGACAGGCACCTCAGAAAACGGTTCTATCCCTGAACTGATCGACGCACTCAGAAGTGAGTCCGAATCGACCTGCCTCAATGCCGCTTATACGTTGGGTGCGATGGGTGCACCCGCTGTGCCAGCACTCATCGAGACCTTACGCGATGAATCTGAGCTGGTGCGTCGGAATGCCAGTTACGCCTTGAGCGTTATTGGTGCGCCCGCGGTGTCAGCCTTGATAGACGCTGCGAACGACCCAAACGAGGAGGTTCGCGTGATTGCGGCTGACGCGTTGGGAGATATGGGATCAGCTGCTCAGGAAGCTGTACCCACCCTGATTGATGCAACGCAAGACAAGTCGGCAGAGGTTCGGAAGGTTGCCGCAGAGGGGTTAGGAATTGTCACACAATCCTCATCAACAGCGGTTCCTGCGTTGGTGGAGGGGTTGACGGATACGGATGAGTGGGTACGCCGAAATTCCTCGATTGCGTTAGCGCGAATTGGATCAAAAGCGGAGGAGGCGGTCCCGGCATTGAAGACGGCACTGAAGGATGAGAACCGGTATGTCCGAGCCAATGCTGCGCACACGCTGCATCAGATCGATACCCCGGAAGCGAAGGATGCGTTGATACACTTCCTGATGAAGTCACGGTGGTGTGCATCAACCACATGGCAAAGCAAGTATTAAGGGGTATAGGAGTTACGCACTTCAGCCTTAATTTTATCGGTTCCGTTCCGATGCATCAGGCGTAAAGGGGGGCTTTTGTACCACAATCTGTTAGATTGTGAGCCCCTAATTCGCAAACTAACAGTTTGCGCTACTTATGTCAGATTGTCTGAACTACGAGGCTTTGAGCGTTCAACCGTGTAAGTCCTAAAGATATTGCGAAACGCTGGACTACACAATAGGGGCGGGAGGGTTGCAAACCCGCCCCCACACCTCTCAGTCAACCGAAATCCGATAGGAGTTTGCATCTATCCGCTCGTGGTCAGAAGAGCGGGCGTTTTTGAGCGCGTGTTCAGTGACGGGTAGGTAGTAATGGGTTTCCGCGCTTGATGAGATAAATCCTTCCGCATAAGCGCAGCCGCCTGCGCTACCGAACGCCCCATCGCTGGTTTCAATCCGTTTGCGTGCGTACGCCCCACCATATCCCTGACTGACCAAGCAATCCAGTGCTGCCAGTTTTTTATCTGCCACATCCGTGATGTCGATGAACACATCATTATAGTACCCACCCTCGGACTGCCATACGCTTCGCGGTATACCCGCTCCGCCGGTCCCGAAGAAAAAGACCTGCGCTACCTTATGGGGCGTATTTCGATCGCCCGGATCCACGCTGCCCGCATGTGACATCGCGTGGAGCGTAATCTGCCCTGCGACGGCGTGTGCGTTGGTTAGTCCATCACCCTCTTTGGGGAAGTGAGTCAGGATGATGTCGGGACGCACCTCGCGGAGCAACCGTGCGAGCCGCTTCACGATCTCCTCTGTGACGAGCAAAACGGCGTCGTCTGCGCCGAAGAAGTAGATATCATCGACACCCAAAATCTTGCACCCCTTCCGCACCTCTTCCGCCTTAACATCTGAACGTTCGTCCATCAACGCCACCAGATCAGATTCGTCTGGAACCTCTTCGCGATGAAACATTGAGTCGCTGATCACCGCGTCATGCACGCGGGCGCCGTGGGTCAACACGACACAAGCGACGTAGTCGCCCCGACTGGTGTGATGCGCCATTGTACCGCCGGATTGATCGAAAATATCCGCCGGGTGTGCGCCAATTGAGAGTATCCGTAAGGGTTCAGCCATGATGCTCGCCTCCTTCAAGCGTGACGGGCACACCTTCAAGTAATCCGTTCTCGTGCATATCGACCCACTCGTCCAAGAACGTTTTGTTCCACTGCTCGGTGAGCGGGTGGTCCATCATCTCACGGTAGACCGTGCACATGGTGACAAGTTCATCGGCACCATCGCGGAAGGCGGCGTGGGCGGTCTCCACCGAGCGGACAAGTGCCGCCATGATAAAGGGCCGCTGTTCCCAGCCACTGAACATCTGCGCGCATTCACGTATCAGTTGGGTTGGATCGCCGCCGACGGCTTTGACCGGATCACAGAACGGTAGGATGTGATCGACCCCAGCTTGCGCCACCGCAGCGGCTTGGGTCAAGGAGAAAACCGTTGTGCAGAAGGTCTCGACCCCCTCCGCTTTCAGGACGCTGAAGGCTTTGAGCGCGTTGAACGTGCACGGGATTTTCAGGATAATTTGATCGGACAGGTCACTGAAAACCTTCCCGACCGCGAGCAACTCCTCGACCGTGTGACCATCGATTTCCATGACCACAGGCTTGTCGGTTATATCGAGATACGCTTTGATTAGGTCGATGACTGAACCGTACTCCTTGGCGTATTGGTTAAGCACGACGGTATTGGTAACGATGCCGGCAATCCCCTGCGACATCAACGGCTCCAACTCGTCGGGAGTACCAGCGAGCCAGATGGTCGGTCCCCGACCTTCAGAACGGGCTTTCGGTACAGCTCCATTTGCTCCCATAATCAATATCCTCCTTGTGTGGATAAATGCTCAGGTAACGTTCGTTTGACGTAAGAGATTATAGTAGAGTTAAGAATTATAGTGAATTATCAAAATATGTAGACACTTTCGCGCCCCCTGTTTGGTAGGCTTCGCTCCCCATGTTTGGTAGGCGCTGTTTGTAACTGCGCCGGTACAGAGTGTCCAAGTAATTCTAAAGTCCACCATAATTAGACACTCCCAATGTACAGTCAACCCCCTAAATCCCCCTTGTCAGGGGGACTTTGGAGACTTCGCTTCACTCAGAGTTATTGGTAAATGCCTACTTATTTTTAGAATTCACTACTATAACTAGACACTGTAGCGCAAACTGTTAGTTTGCGTTTTTGTATCACAATCTAACAGATCGTGGTACAAAAGACTATCTTTTAATGTCTATTTGTTTTTAGAATTCACTATAGATGATAATTGCAGGGATAAAAAAAGAAAAGAATTACCCCAAAGATTGTAGCCAAAAATATGCCGATGCGTCAATAAAAAAGCGCAAAACTACTCGTCCGCGTCTTTTGCATTGCGTTAGCATACTATAGGGGCATTTAGTTTTTCTGTAGGTGCTTGCATCCCGCCTGTCCCGATGTATCGGGGATTTATCGGGGAGGGATTTCCCAATCCCGACACTTCGCTCTAGGAGCGACTTTCCGACTCTGACTTTTCAAACAAAATGCGTAATAAGCCTAAAACTGAATAGCCCTAAGCATACTATTGACATTTGTATATACAGAATGTATACTATATATGTTATGGAGTTTGAATGGGACACGATTAAAAATCAGCGTATCTTTGAGCAGCCAACGCTCACAGTAGTTGATAATCGTCGTGACTATGGCGAAAAACGAATTGCCGCAATGGGTACCGTCGAGAACGTCATCTTGTATGTTGTGTACACCATTCGAGACGGCATTTGGCGTATTATCTCAGCAAGGAGGGCAAATCGCCGTGAAAGAAAAAAATACCTTGAAATATTCCTTAAATAACCTCCCCAAGGACTCACAGACAGATTGGGAACGTGTTAAAAATATGACTGAGTCCGAGATTGAAGAAGCAGCCGCATCGGATGAAGACGCCCAGCCAACGGACGAGGCATTTTGGGCAAATGCCAAAATCGTGATACCACAACCAAAGCGCGCCATATCTTTGCGCGTAGATAGCGATGTTTTAGAGTGGTTTAAATCTCACGGAAGCGGCTATCAGACACGCATGAATGCAGTCTTGCGGGCGTATATGGAAGCCCAGCAGCGTTAGGCTTTACTCTCTTTTTGGCTAGTTCTCCACCTCTTGGCTGAAGCGCTGATACAACGTCTCAACCCCCGCTGCTTCTGCGTCCCCATCGTGGACAACGACCCGTATCGCTACATCGAGTACCTCACCACCTCTTATCATTCGCCCCTCCCGCGCAAACGGATTCACCGCCAACGTTCCCCAATCAGCGATATACCACGATGCCTGAGCGGTAGAAGGGTATCGGAACAACGCCACACCCGCATGTTTGCCCACAGCCACTTGTCCTGAACAGTCCACCCAATCGGCGTCTCCACCGCTTATCGCTGCCCCCCCGGAACGCCCCTCAGAATCAATCAGGGTTGCCCCGGCGGTAGCACGCAGGGATTCGACCATACGGACACCGAAATAGGCGTGACGCGTAGGTCCGATTTTGATATCCCAATCGGTTGGACTCAGTTGGGAGCGGATGTCGATGAGGTTCACTGTCTCGCCGGGATAGATATCGATGGTCCGGGTTTCGACTGCGAGGATCCGCCCTTGCGGCGCGCCCCACTCGGACGGGCCTTGCCAGTTGAGCGTTTGTATGAGTCGGAGATGGCTTTCCGATACCTCCGTCTCCTCCACCGAAACACTGACGATATGTCCCGGTGCCCGCCCCTGAAAGGTATCGTTGACGTAGAAGTTATAGGTAGCTTCCTCATACGCGTCTGTCGAGAAGGGCAGGTGACAATGGAAATGATCGGCGCCGATCCAGAGTGAGTTGTGGTGCGGGTGATCTATCGGACACTCAGAGGTGACAGCGAATCCCGCCGGGGTGTACACGGGGAACAGATAGGCGCGATATTCGCCTTGACTCAACGCGGCAATGGGGCTTCCACCCCAACTCACATTTAGCCGATGTGCTTTTGCCCACGCCCCCCGTGGAAGCGATATCGCATCGCTGTCAATGGAGAAGGATTGCATATCAGGTATCCCTTTCACGTTTTATAGTAAATTATCAAAATATGTAGACACTTTCGCTCCCCCTGTTTGGTAGGCTTCGCTCCCCCTGTTTGGTAGGCGCTGTTTCCAACTGCGCCTATGCGATGCGGTTAGGAAACCTCGCCGGTACAGAGTGCCCAAGTAATTCTAAAGTTCACCATATAGTAAAGTTTAGGATTAATCGAGGCAGGTCCCGACTTGTCGGGATCCTCGGAACGGGAGATGCCCCTCCCACAGAATTGAAAGGCAACCCCTTACCCCCCTTGTCAGGGGGGAAAGCCTTGTCAGGGGGACTTGGTAGCGCACAAGCGGTTATGGCTTGGATATGCCTATCCAGCCGAGCAGGTTTAGCAACTAGCAGCTCAGGTTATTTTAGCAGGATCGAAAAATTCTCTCAACGCTAAAGTGGACGATTTCGGAGGAACGGGCGCTGCCTCGTTGAAGTTTTGCGTTGTATTCCAAGCGAACTATTGCTATAATCCCGACGTTGATATCCCCATATCCGCGAAGGCTGCGAAACACAAAGGGAATCCACATGAACCGTTCCGACACACACATCGAACCACTCATCTCCCCCGATCAATTTGTAGGATTGGAGGGCGTAACCCATCTCTGCACAGGCGGCGAAGCCCCATGGCTGAAGGCACAAGAGGCGGTGTACACCGAATTCGCCCGTTTGAAGAGCGCGGGACACGATGGACGGGACGCGATCTACGCACGGGGAGAACGTTGCAGAGCTCGGATGGGTGAACTGTGGCGTGTGCCGTCGGAGCGGATCGCGTTTATGCCGTCAGCAGCGGAGGGGATGAATTGGCTCGCACGCGGTCTGGACTGGCAGGACGGGGACAACGTGGTAACGACCAATTTGGAATTCCCTTCGGTCGCTTACGCTTGGAGAGATCTTCGATCTCGCGGGGTGGAGGTGCGATTGGTCCCACATCGGGATTGGCTTGTGAGCGAGAAGGATCTGCTGGATGCGGTGGATGAACGGACACGGGTCTTGGCGGTGAGTCAAGTCAGTTTCTATACCGGACAATGTCTCAACATCGAACAGCTCTCCGATGGAGTCCGACGAAGGAGCGCCCTCTTTGCGGTGGATGCGACCCACGCTGCGGGGGTTGTGGATGTCCCTGCGGGATTGACCGATCTGACTGTCAGCAGCAGCTACAAATGGCTACTCGCCACCCACGGCGTAGCCCCCATGTACCTGAGCGACGGTGCGGAGGAACAGATCGCATCGACCAGTTTCGGCTGGCATAATCTGGCGGTGTGGCCCGCTCAAGCGGCGGTTCGCGCACCGGAAGTCGAGGAGCTACCGATGCCCGAACGACTGGAGCCGGGCAACCCATCGATGATGGTAGTGATGCACCTCGACCGAGCGTTGGAGGTCCTCCTCTCGATTGGGATCGAGCGCATCTCCGACCACGCACGGTCACTATCTGAACTGGTAAGCGCCGGCTTAGAGGAGTTGGGTTTCACGGTTATCAGCCCACAAATCCGATCGGCGCGATCAGGGAACACCTGTTTCCTCGTTGAAGATGCACAGGCGATGCAGACGCGATTGGCTGAGATGGGTGTGCTGTGCTGGGGCGAATTCGGCCGGATGCGGATCTCAACCCACCTCTATAACGGAAGCGCGGACGTGGCACGCCTGTTAAAGGCGTTGTCAGAGTAATGGGAATGAGCAAACTCGCAAATTACGCATCAGGTATAACGTCTTACCTCTCACGTTTTACAGGCGATGTGTCGCCCCGCCTACTCCCCACGTTTTTTGCGCTCTGCACTGCATTCCTGCTCGGTGGCATCTTAATTCTCCTCTTTGGAGAAGGACCATTAGCAGTCTACGGACTCCTATGGCAGAGCGTCTTCGGCAGCCTCGACGACTTCGGCTACGTTCTATTCAACGCGACCCCGTTAATTTTTACCGGTCTTGCGGTCATGCTGGGGTTCAAGGGTGGGCTTTTCAATATCGGTTGTGAAGGACAACTCTACCTCGCAGGATTCGCTGCGGCATGGGTGGGGTTTCATCTGAACTGGGGCGGCGGCTGGCTGATTATACCCGCCTGCTTGCTCTCCGCAATCCTCGCGGGCGGGCTGTGGGGCGCGATACCGGGGATACTCAAAGCACGTTACGGCGTGCATGAAGTCATCAACACCATCATGCTGAACTTCATCGCGATCGCCTTGACAAACTACCTTGTCATCGAGATCTATAAGGCACCGGGTCAGATGTCACCGCACACACCCCTAATCCATGAAGCGGCGCGTCTACCACGTGTGGCAGCTTTCACCGCAGCGCTCCCACCGAGTAACCCCTTAAACGTTACGCTGTTCATTGCGCTTGGACTAATTGTACTGACACAGTGCTTGTTGACGCGTACCGTATGGGGATACGAAATTCGTTTCACCGGCAACGCCCCAGAGGTCGCCACCTATGGAGGAATTGATGTGCCTCGGGTGACGGTCTGGACGATGGCGCTGAGTGGAGCGGTTGCAGGTTTTGCTGGGGTGTGGGAAGTGATGGGCTACCGCTACCGTTTTCTCGACAACTTCTCCCCCGGTTTCGGATTCACCGGGATTGCGGTCGCCCTACTCGGCAGGAACCACCCTTACGGTGTCCTCTTCGCCGCGCTTCTGTTCGGTGCATTGAACAAAGGCGCGTTGGATATCGAGATCTTGACGAATGTACCGAGGGAGCTGTTTCTGACTATCCAAGGTGTGCTTATTTTGCTGCTGGTCTGTGCCGAAGGGTTCAGTAGGAACAGAGGGACAGAATAGGCGTCGTTCCTACAGTTCACCGAGCGGATGCGCGCGTTCAGTCAGCGGGATAGAAACCCGACTCCCCTCGCGCAGGTGCGAACTGTAGACCCCTTGGACCATCTCGTTCACAAAACGGACCATACGGACACTTGAGAGCGGCTCGCGGTCGGTCTCAGCGGCATCTATCAGATCCCGTGCAAGCACTTTGTTGCCGATGCTCAACCAGTTCTTCCGTAGCAGCGGCGGTATATGTTCGGAGCGCTCGTGCCACTCCGGTATCCAGACCCGTTCCCAAGCGAGATCCTTAATATCGGGCAACACCCGCGGCGCAGGATAGATGTAGACATCGCCCGGTTCGCGGAGTTCCAACGCCGCCCGTTCGCATTCGAGGGACAGCCCGTACAGGTTATCAAAATTGGATTTGCCGGGAATAGCCAAGCCAGCGGTGGACTCGAAGAACCCCCGAACACCGTTATCGAAACCGAACACCGCTGAAATAGAATCACCGATGATAGGACCGACAGGCGCATTGCCCTCGCCTGTATCGTCCGTTGTCGCATCGCGGTCACCGACAGCGACATGACCGCTCGCCCAGCGCGGTTCACCGGCAAAAGCCATCATCAGGTCGAACAGATGCGTGCCGTGTAAGAGCAATTCTTCGCCGCCGCCGCGACTGTCATCTTTTGGACGGGTTCGGACGCGAAGCAATTTTCCGAACTTACCGGCTTTCACATCTTTGATTAGCCGTTGGATCGGGAGCATCCCACGCCACTGATGGGCGACCGCCATCTTCACCTTTGCACTTTGGCAGGCGGCAACGATCCTATCGACCTCAGCGAGGCTGCCCGCCACCGGTTTCTCACAGTAGATGTGGCATCCCGCCGCCGCAGCGGCTTCAATCATCGGAACTCGTTCCGTGACCCAACTCGGCGCAATACTGACAAAATCGGGCTTTTCTTTCTCAAGCATTTGCCGGTAGTCACGGTAGAGCCGATCAATACTGAACCGCTTGCCGGCATCCGCGAGACCTGCGGGATCGTCGTCAGCGATAGCGACCAGTTCAACGTTATCAATATCGAATGCAGTATCCAGGCGATGTCCATAGTTGCCTTTGCCGGTTGACCCGATGACGGCTGCGCTGTAAGTTTTAGGCATGTTATATCTCCGTATTTATGGTAGGTTTTAGAATTAATCGGACACCATGAACGAGCGATGTCAAGAACTTGTTCGCAGAGTTACGGCACACGGAGTGTGCCTACTACTTTGTCGGTACGGGCGGTTTTCAACCACACCACATAGGCGCAGTTACAAACAGCGCCTACCATACGGGAGGACGGTAGGGGCGGTGAGAAACCGCATCACATCGGCGCAGTTACAAACAGCGCCCACCAAACGGGAGGACGGTAGGGGCGGTTTTCAACCGCACCACATCGGCGCAGTTACAAACAGCGCCTACCAAACTCAATAATGAACCAAGACTGAGAAGGGATGGAAACGCCATGAAACGGAACCTTGTTAAAATTATCATCGCTATCGCTGTTATTGTTGGTGTGTATAGCCTATTAAGCCATTACGGCGTGATAGAATATCTCAACCCCGACAATATCCCTAAAATT
This sequence comes from Candidatus Poribacteria bacterium, assembly GCA_965204355.1. Classification (GTDB taxonomy): domain Bacteria; phylum Poribacteria; class WGA-4E; order WGA-4E; family PCPOR2b; genus PCPOR2b. The sequence continues at coordinate 1,818,645 of OZ241983.1, read as the reverse complement.
AAAGAAAAAATCGAGGGGTTCGGCGTCATCGCCCCGCTGGTCTACATCGGCTTTTACATCGCTGCGACCGTTTTCTTTCTGCCCGGTTTACCCGTTACCATGCTCTCCGGTCTCGCCTTCGGTCCGATCTGGGGGGTCGTCTACGCCTCTATCGGCGCCGTGATCGGTGTCTCATGCGCTTTTCTAATTGCACGTTACGTCGCCCGCGGTATGGTGGAAGGGTGGGTTCAAGGTAACGCACAGTTTCGACGAATCGATGAGGGGGTACAGCGGCAGGGATGGCGGATGCTGATGCTTACCCGGCTCGTCCCGCTCTTCCCGTTCAACCTACAGAACTACGCCTACGGACTCACGAGGATAAGGTTTTCGACCTACTTTTTTGTCTCATGGATCTGCATGTTACCCGGCACCGCCGCCTATGTTCAGTTGGGCGCCGCGGTAAACGTCGGTGAAGGGAATATCAACAAGACGCTGATCTACCTCGCTGCCGCCGGTGTCTTTATCGTTCTGGTATCGTTGATTCCGAACCTGATTCGGAAGCGGCAACCGGAGGCGATGTGATTTGAAGCTGCTCATTCGGCAAACGCTGTAATTATCGGGCAATCTGACAAATGTAGCGCAAACTGTCAGTTTGCAGGCTGGGATCACAATCTAACAGATCGTGCTACAAAAGGAGATTGTCGGTCGAGATTCATATCTTGACAAAACAGACAGCGTGATGTGCAACAATCCGGGTTCATTGCGCCAAAACTATCGCGCTATGTGCTAGGTGGTATCGATTTTGGAAAATCGACCTACAGAAATCCGAAGCTATCTCTGATATGTGAACGAAGGGTTGGGTCTCCCAACCCCTACGAAGAATCGTGTGTCCGTGCACCCTCTTGATTGTCTGGTTGCAATGAAATGTCAACACGCCCTAGCAACTCAATGATCGCTCAATTTGTAGAAAGAAAAGATAAGTCGATGGATAGCAGTGATATGCGCGGTTACAGCGAGAATTGCAAATACACCTAAGAGGATCATCCCCTTTGACTGCAAAAGGGCATACTGATCCGGGATAACCCCCTGCGCCAGCACACCGAGCGCCAGCAATATAATCCGTTCAGGTCGCTGCATCAGTCCAACTTTGCACTCAATCTGAAGCCCTTCCGCTTTGGCGCGGACGTAGCTGACAAGAATCGACCCAATCACTGCCGCAAAGACCAATATTACTCCGAAGAAGTTCTGTAGTTGATGAAAATAGATAAGGGCACCAAGAAATATCACCGCCTCGGAATACCGATCGATCACGGAGTCTAACAGCGCTCCCGAAGAATTGGTCGCCGTTTTCGCACGCGCAACCGCGCCATCTATCATATCGAAACTCGCCCCGAATAAAATCAACACCCCTGCCGCCACCAACCGTTCCGTCGCCAAACAGTAGGCAGCCACCAAATTAACCAGCAAACCGAACATCGTGACCATATTCGCAGTGATGCCGAGTGATACAATCAACCGTGCAAGGGGTGAGAGTATTGCGCTGATTTTTGATCTAAGCTTTGCTTCAAACATGGATAAAATCTATTCCTCTATTTTATGATGTAAGCATTTCCCGATTGTGAACTTAGTTTAGCACAGATTGTGCAATAAATCAATAGCCTTTGAACGGTTGAAACCCTAAGAAAATCAGCTATCAGGGTGAACGCTGCGGGGATGGATTTTAACTTGACAAAGGCAACTATGTTTGATAGAATGATTTTCGCTTGTCGTAATCAACCACAGGCGAATTTGCCCCGTCAGTAAACGCTTCAGCGATAAAGGTAAGCTGGCAACGAAATGGGACGTAATTAAGCAAAACCGCTAAAAAATCGTCAAAAGAAGGTACGGAGCGATAGGACAGATCGAGTTTTTGACGAAAACTCGGTCTCTGTCGAACCCTTTCTTAGGATAAACTATAGCAAAGTTTAGAATTATAGTGAACAATATAAATATGTAGACGTTCATCAATAGTGCCCCTTATCGAAGCCTCATGAAGTCCCCCTGACAAAGGTTTCCCCCCTGACAAGGGGGGCTAGGGGGGTTAGGGATTTAGGGGGTTGGTTGTGTGTCGAAAGTGTATAAGTAATTATAGAATTCACCATAATTGGACACTCCAAACCGGCGCAGTTAGAAACAGCGCCTACCACATTTCCCAAGGTCCGGTAGGTTCGGTTTGTAACCGCACCGTATCGGCGCAGTTGAAAACAGCGCCTACCATATATGGGGAGCATCGGCGCAGTTGCAAACAGCGCCTACCACATTTCCCAAGGTCCGGTAGGTTCGGTTTTTAACCGAACAGATTTGGCGCAGGTGGAAACAGCGCATACCAGGGGCGAAAGTGTCCATCTGTTTTTAGAATCCACTATAAAAAGACTAACAGGTTAATAATCATGGGACAGCGAATAATTTTAATAGGTTTGATAGTATGTGGGCTACTCGGTTTTGCGGCGGCAAGCCTTGCAGGAGACTGGGAAGAGAAAGCGGATATGCCGAAAATCGGTGCGCTCTCCGGCGGGTTATGGGGCTTAGGCACCGCTGTCGTGAATGGAAAGATATATACCATCGGCGGCCAAGACGACCTGCAAGTGCCGGGTAAAGTTGTAAAGGAATATGACCCTGTAAAGGATGATTGGGTGGACAAGAAGAAACTGCCACAGGGCAGATTTCGGTTGGGCGTTGCCCTCGTGCGGGGTAAGATCTACGCTTTTAGCGGAACAGCGAATAACTTCGAAACCCTTCCCAATGTCGATGAATATGATCCCAAGACCGACACATGGACGGCTAAAGCGCCGATACCGACTCCGAGAATGGCATACGGTACCGCTGTGGTGGGCGGAAAGGTTTATATCATCGGTGGCGTGGAATCTTTCTTTCTCCCCTCCGCCGCGGTCGAGGTCTATGACCCGGTGACGGACACGTGGGAAAAGAAGCCGGATATGCCCAATCCGAGATGGGGGATGCCGGTGGTGGCGGTCAAGAGTAAGATCTATGTCTTTGGCGGTGCCGTGGATCAGAGCCATCAGAAATACACCGACCTGACTGAGGAATACGATCCGAAGACCGACACGTGGACAAAGAAAGCCGATGTGCCAATCGCCTATTACGATATGGCAGCAAGTTTTGTCAATAGTGGGAAGGCGTATCTCATTGGCGGAAAAACCTTCGATGGCAGAGAGAAAGACGGGCCCAAGTTCCAAGGCTGGGTGCTTCACTGGACGGTCTTGGAATATGATATCGAAAAGAACAGATGGCAGAGACTTAACGATCAGATGCCAACCGGTAGGGGCACCTTATCGACAGCGGTTGTGGACGGAAAGATCTACGCCATTGGCGGTCATCACAACGGTCCGCGCAGAGAGGTTGAAGTCTACACCCCCGACGGCTGGCCCTTCCCTGATACCTTCTCCGTCTCTCCCCAAGACAAGTTAGCGACGAAGTGGGGCGAGATTAAGCAGAAACGATAAACAAAACAGGACTTACGCAAATTTAGGTAGATTTTTGATTTTTAACCCCCTAAATCCCCCAACTCCCCTGACAAGGGGGGCTAGGGGGGTTCAGGGGGACTTATGAAGAGGTGTAGATTATGAAGCATTGGATACGGTGTTATCTCTTAACGGGATTAGTAGTGTGCGGGCTGCTCGGTTTTTCAACTGCCAGCTTTGCGGGAAAATGGGAAGAGAAAGCTGCGATTCCAAAAATGGGTGCCATCTCCGGCGGCGCTTGGTGGTTGGGCGCAGAGGCGGTCAATGGGAAGATTTATGCCTTTGGCGGGCAAGATGATCTGCAGCCTGCGGGCAAACTGGTGCATGTCTACGATCCAGCGAAAGATGTATGGACCCGAATCAAGAAATGGCAAAGGGGCAGATTTCGGCTGGGCAGCGCTCTGATAAGGGGAAAGATCTACGCCATCGGCGGGACGGAGGATAATTTTCAGGCGGTCCCGTTCTTGGACGAGTATGATCCCAAAACCGACACATGGACTCCCAAAGCGGATATGCCGACCCCCAGAATGATGACAGCAACCGCTGTAGTGGGTGGCAAGATTTATGTCATTGGTGGCGCGGATTCCTTCTACTTTCCGTCAGCCGCTGTCGAGGTCTACGACCCCGTAACCGATACATGGGAGCAGAAGGCGGATATGCCAAATCCGAGGTGGGGGTCAGGCGCTTTTGCTGCGAGGGGCAAGATATACGTTTGTGGCGGTGCCACAGATCAGAGTCATCAGAAGTATACCGACCTGACCGAGGAATATGACACGAAGACGGATACATGGAAGAAGAGAGCGGACATGCCGGTCGCCTATTACGATATGGCGGTGAGCTTCGTCAATAGTGGAAAGGCTTACGCCATCGGGGGTAGAACATTTGGCGGGAACGATAGAGATGGACGCCTATCTGACGGGTGGCGCTATCACTGGACGATTTTCGAGTACGATGTAGAGAAGAACAAATGGTCGAGGTTAAAGGATCAGATGCCAACCGGGCGGGCGAGTTTAGCATCAACCGTTCTGGACGGGAAGATTTATGCCATCGCCGGGCACGTTGGTATCGCCGGGATAACACAGGTATATACCCCCAACGGTTGGCCCTTTCCTAAAGCCTTTGCGGTCTCTCCCCAAGGTAAGTTAGCGACGCAATGGGGAAAAATTAAGCGCAGTCGATAAAAAAAACTGGGAGTTGCTCATGATGAAACACCGTATTACATATAGCACTTTAACAGGCTTGATAGTAGTGGGGTTGTTCGGTTTTGCAGCGGTCAGCTTCGCCGGAAAATGGGAGAAAAAAGTCAATCTGCCACAACTCGGTGACCGTGCTGTAGGTATCTGGGGGTTAGGTGTCCAAGCGTTTAACGGGAAACTCTACGGCTTTGGCGGGCAGGACGACCTGAAGCCGCCGGGCAAATTTGTGGGAGAATATGATCCCGCAAAGGATGTGTGGGATGTAAAAGGGAAATGGCAGCGCGGCAGATTTCGGGTAAGCAGCGCCATCGTCAGAGGGAAGATTTACGCATTTGGGGGAACAGAGGATAATTTCCAAGCGGTTGCATTAACGGATGAATATGATCCCAAGACCGACACATGGACCCCCAAAGCCGATATGCCCACGCCGAGAATGTCAACGCTCGCTGCGGTAGTCGGCGGCAAGATTTATGTCATCGGTGGCGCAGACTCCTTCTTTTTTCCCTCCGCTGCGGTCGAGGTCTATGACCCCGTAACCGATACATGGGAGCAGAAGGCGGATATGCCAAACCCAAGATGGGGTGCGGGCGTTTTTGCTGCGAAGGGGAAGATCTACATCTGCGGCGGCGCTGTGGATAACACCCATCAAAAGTACACCGACCTGACGGAGGAATATGACCCGAAGACGGATACCTGGACGCAGAAAGCCGATATGCCGCTCGACTATTACGATATGTCCGTGAGCTTTGTCAATAGTGGAAAGGCTTACGCCATTGGCGGGCGGACCTTCGGCGGCAACGAAAGGGATGGGCAACAGATCGAGGGGTGGATCCTTCATTGGACGGTCTTCGAATACGACTTAGAAAAGAATAGGTGGTCAAGACTAAAGGACCAGATGCCGACCCCACGGGCAACGTTGACAACCGCGGTCATTGATGGGAAGATTTATGCGGTCGGTGGGCACGGGGGAGGCGGGCCTCGGAGAGAGACGGAGGTCTATACGCCTGATGGCTGGCCCTTCCCGAAAGCGTTCTCGGTCACACCCAAGGACAAACTCACGACAATATGGGGAGATATCAAACAGCATCGGTAGTAAAATTTATAGAGGATGCTGAGGCGGATGAAAGGATTACACAGATAAGGCGAAAAACAAACCCCCTAAATCCCCCTTGTCAGGGGGACTTGGACAGCCTTTAGCCCCGGAGGGGCGACATGTTTATAGACGGGCGACATTCCCATACACAAAAGCCCCAGCGGGGCGACATGTGAAAGCATAATACGTAATACGTAAAAACAAGCACACACCACCACTGTAGGACGGGCATCTCCCAAGTCCCCCTAACAAGTTGAGCGTCAGCGAAATCCCGATTTATCGGGGGCGGGATTTAGGGGGTTGCATTTCAATCGGGAAAACGGCAGAACGGGGAGACAAGGCTTTAGCCCCAGCGGGGCGACATGTTTATAGTATAAATCTTTTACAGGAGGTCTGGAACATGAAACGGACAAGATATCAAATGTTAGTGGGATTGGTGTTATGCAGCCTGTTCGGCTTTTCGGCGATGGGCTTTGCGGCATGGAAAGCACTCGAACCTATCCCAACGGGTCGATGGGGGTTAGCCGCTGCCGCTGTGGGTGACACCGTCTACGCCATCGCCGGGCAGGATGATAGCCCCAAGATCTCAAAAGTGGAAGGATTCGACATACCAAAGGGCAAATGGGAAGAGCGAAAGGAGATACCACAGGGCCGGGTACGGCACGCTGCGGCCCCTTTCAAAGGGAAAATTTATGTCTTTGGGGGAACCTTCGATGGGATTGCCGCCGTGGAAAGTGTCCAGGAATACGATCCCAAAAATGATTCATGGGAAAGAAAGGCGGATATGCCGACCCCCAGAATCGCTCCGATGGTCGTCGCCATGAGCTCGACGATCTACGTCATCGGCGGCGCAACCGACCTCTACTTTCCATCTCCGGTAATCGAGGTCTACAACCCCGCGACGGACACGTGGGAGAAGAAGGCGGATATGCCCAATCCGAGATGGGGGGCAGCCGCTGCGAGCATCGCAACGAAAGGGAAGATTTATATCTTTGGCGGCGCGACCGATTTCACCCACGAAAACTCAACCACAGACGTGGACGAATACGATACCCGGACAGAGACATGGACCCCCAAGAAGAAGCTACAGCGACCGTTGCATAACTTCTCTGCCAGCTTCGTGAATAGCGGCAAGATTTATGCCGTAGGCGGTCAGAAATGGAAAGGTAAAGGGGGCGTTGATGGGGGCGAGAACGACCCAGATTGGACCTTCTATGACGATGTCTGGGAATACTCGCCTGAGAAGGATGTGTGGAAGCGTCAGGGCGCTATGCCCAAGGCAAAGTCCAGTTTTGGAACTGCCGTTGCGGACGGGAAGATCTATATTGTTGCCGGTTGGGCGGGTGGTGCCGGTGACGAAAATGGCACACATGCCTATCAGCCCCCCGGTTGGCCCTTCCCCAAAACTTTTGCGGTCGAACCACAAAATAAGCTGTCAACAATATGGGGAGCAATTAAGGAACGTCAGTAGGGGATATCTTTTTCCATGATATTTCCCCCAGGTCCGGTAGGTTCGGTTTTTAACCGCTAGGCAGCAGAAACCGAGTTTTTTGTACCACAATCTGTTAGATTGTGATTCAGTCACCCAAAGACCCAAAATAACAGTTTACGCTACGGGACACTAAAGCCCCCAGGGCCGGTAGGGGCGGTTTTTAACCGCACCACATCGGCGCAGGTGGAAACAGCACATACCACATTTCCCAAGGGCCGGTAGGTTCGGTTTGTAACCGAACAGATTTGGCGCAGGTGAAAACAGCGCATACCACATTTCCCAAGGGCCGGTAGGTGCGGTTTGTAACCGCACCGCCTCCCGACGTGGCGGGACAGCACACGAGGAGCCAATAAGCAGCAGAAACCGAGTTTTTTGTACCACAATCTGTTAGATTGTGATTCAGTCACGCCAAAACGCAAACTAACAGTTTGCGCTACGGGACACTAAAGCCCCCAGGGCCGGTAGGGGCGGTTTTTAACCCTGGTCTCGCCTGTCCCCATTCCATCGGGGATTCATCGGACCGCACCGCCTCCCGACGTGGCGGGACAGGACACGAGGAGCGAATAAGCAGCAGAAACCGAGTTTTTTGTACCACAATCTGTTAGATTGTGATTCAGTCACGCAAAAACGCAAACTAACAGTTTGCGCTACGGGACACTAAAGCCCCTAGGGCCGGTAGGGGCGGTTTTTAACCGCACAAACAGCGCATACCATACGGGAGAACGGTTCATTTAAGGTTCTCAGGAACACTCAAAACCAAAACACACATAAAGGAGACATACACGATGAAGCGGACAAGCTATCAAATATTAGCAGGACTGACACTATGTGGACTGTTTAGCGTTTGCTTTGCCATAGACAGCTTTGCAGGCTGGAAGAAATTGAAGCCGCTGCCAACGCATAGATGGGGACTCGAAATCGCCGCCGTCGGTGACAAAATTTACGCTATTGGCGGTCAAGATGATAGCCCCCAGATACACAAAAACGAAGAATACGACATAGATAAGGATAACTGGGTCGAAAAGAAACCGATACCAACAGGTCGCGTACGACACACCGCAGTCTCCGTCGACGGGAAGGTCTATGTCATCGGTGGAACCCGTGACGGCATTGCGCCCGTAGCGGCAGTAGAGATGTATGACCCAAAAACTGACACCTGGTCGAAGAAGGCGGACATGCCAACGCCGCGAATCGCTCCGGTTACCGTCGTGGTGGGCAGAAAGATTTATACAATTGGTGGCGCAACCGATGTCTTCTTTCCGTCTCCGGCGATCGAGGTCTACAACCCCGTGACCGACACGTGGGAACAGAAAGCGGACATGCCGAATCCGCGATGGGGCGCAGCGGGTGCCGCCGTACCGGGCGGGCACATCTATATCTTTGGCGGTGCGACCGATTTTACCCATAAGGAATCAACCACAGATGTAGACGCATACGACCCCAAAACAGAGACTTGGACTCCCAGAGCCAAGATACAGCGACCCGTTCATAATTTCGCCGCCGCCTTCGTCAATAGTGGCAAGATCTATGTCATGGGCGGTGAAAAATTTAAGGGCAAAGGCGGATTGAAGGGCGGACCCAATGATCCGGATCTTGTATTTTACGAGGATGTCTGGGAATACTCTCCAGAAGAGAATAAATACCGCCGTATGGACGCTATGCCTACCCCAAGGGGGAGTTTTGGAATCGCTGTGGCAAATGGGAAGATCTATGCGATTGGCGGTTGGAACGGCGGTGCCGGTGGAAATGAGAGAGAAAATGAGGCCTATCAACCGCCCGGTTGGCCCTTCCCCGAAAAGTTTTCAGTCGAACCACAAGACAAGCTGGCGACAATATGGGGCGAGTTAAAAGCGCATTAGCGGTGCGGGGAGAAACCGCACCCACCGTTCTCCCATTTGGTAGGCGCTGTTTCCAACTGCGACTATGCCGATGCACGGAGAAACCGCACCTACCGTTCTCCCGTTTGGTAGGCGCTGTTTCCAACTGCGACTATGCCGATGCACGGAGAAACCGCACCCACCATTCTCCCGTTTGGTAGGCGCTGTTTGCAACTGCGCCTATGCGGTGCGGTTAAAAACCGCACCTACCGTTCTCCCGTGTGGTAGTCGCTGTTTCCAACTGCGACTATGCCGATGCTGAGATAGATGCCATGAAACTGAATGACGCCCAAATCGCACGCTTTAACCAACAGGGCTATCTCTTTTTCCCAAGTCTATTGGACGACGATGAGGTGAAGGTTCTGCAGCGGGCGATGCCGCAAATCCTCAACCGTCGGGGTCCAGAGGTGATACCTGAGAAAGATGATCCGAACTCCGTTAGGCTCGCTTTTGGGGCGCATGTCTATTCCGAACCGTTCCGGTATCTTCCGCTACTGCCGCGTGTGTTGAACCCGATCCGCCAACTGTTAGGCGATGATGTGTATCTCCATCAGAGTCGTCTCAACCCCAAACAAGGGTTCGGCGGCGGTGCGGCGTGGGACTGGCACCAAGATTTCCCACCGTGGCATCGCATCGACGGCATGACGGAACCGAAGTGCGTTATGGCGTCCGTATTTATCGACGACTGCACGGCGGTTACGTCGCCGTTACTGGTTGTGCCGGGTTCGCACACGTACGGCCTCCTCGACGCTAAACCCCACCAGGACGCAAAGGGCTACGCCTTGCACCATATTGATCGTCCTACCTTGGAGCAGCTGGCTGAAGCGAGTGGTATCGAAGCGTTGATAGGGCCCGCAGGATCGGTCTGTTTCTGCCATTGCAATGTCGTCCACGGTTCAGCCAACAATGTCTCCCCTTGGCGACGCGCAATCATGTATCTGAACTATAATGCTGTCAGCAACGCCTGCACCGGCACGGAACGCGACTGGTATCACAATAACCGCGATTTTACACCGCTACAGCCGATTGATGACAACCGCTTGAAGGAATTGGCATGACTATCGTTGTGCCGATACTATCCCATCCGCTCTCACGCCCCCCTTCCCGCCTTCCCCATCTGCCCCGCGATCCTTACGCCGCCCCCTGTGCGAGGGGCATCCTTGCCCCGACACATTACCGCCACTCTCCGTAGGAGGGGCATCTTACCCCGACTTTGGGGGCAAACGAGAGAAGGAGGATGTAGGGGGTTAGAGGGGACCTCTTCCAAGTCCCCCTGACAAGGGGGATTTAGGGGGTTGCCTTGCGACTTTAGGATCGGCATCCTCGGTCACGGTATTTTCTCTGTGCTACTTGCGGTTGCCTTTCGTAGGTGGGGCGAGGTAACCTCGCCCCTACGATAGATTGGGAGGGCGTTTCTTCTTACAGATTACGGTTTATCTGTCTGAATCGCGGATTAAAAACAAAAACGAACCCCCTAACCCCCCTAGCCCCCCTTGTCAGGGGGGAAAATTGGTAGGGCAGCTCCCCTTGTCAGGGGGACTTGGATAGCCTTCAGCCCCAGCGGGGCGACATGTTTATAGAACATGCGGCACCCCCCTCTCCAAAGCCCCAGAGGGGCGACATGTGGAAGCGTAATGCGTGGCGTGATACGTAAAAACAAGCACACCCCTCCACCTGTAGGAGGGGCATCTTACCCCGACTTTGGGGGCAAACGAGAGAACGAGGATGTAGGGGGTTAGAGGGGACCTCTTCCAAGTCCCCCTGACAAGGGGGATTTAGGGGGTTGCCTTGCGACTTTAGGATCGGCATCCTTGGTCACGGTATTTTCTCTGTGCTACTTGCGGTTGCCCTTCGTAGGTGGGGCGAGGTAACCTCGCCCCTACGATAGATTGGGAGGGCGTTTCTTCTTACAGATTACGGTTTATCTGCTGAATCACGGATTAAAAACAAAAACGAACCCCCTAACCCCCCTAGCCCCCCTTGTCAGGGGGGAAAATTGGCAGTGGGACTTGGAGGGCAGAACGGCAAACCCCCTAAATCCCCCTTGTCAGGGGGACTTGGATAGCCTTCAGCCCCAGAGGGGCGACATGTTTATAGAAACGCGGCACCCCCTCTCCAAAGCCCCAGCGGGGCGACATGTGGAAGCGTAATGCGTGATGCGTAATACGTAAAAACAAGCACACACCTCCACACCTGTAGGAGGGGCATCTTGCCCCGACTTTGGGGGCAAACGAGAGAACGAGGATGTAGGGGGTTAGAGGGGACCTCTTCCAAGTCCCCCTGACAAGGGGGATTTAGGGGGTTGCCTTGCGATTTTAGGATCGGCATCCTCGGTCACGGTATTTTCTCTGTGCTACTTGCGGTTGCCCTTCGTAGGTGGGGCGAGGTAACCTCGCCCCTACGATAGATTGGGAGGGCGTTTCTTCTTACAGATTACGGTTTATCTGTCTGAATCGCGGATTACACAGATTACACGGATTAAAAACAAAAACGAACCCCCTAACCCCCCTAGCCCCCCTTGTCAGGGGGGAAAATTGGTAGGGCAGCTCTCCTTATCAGGGGGACTTGGAGGGCAGAACGGCAAACCCCCTAAATCCCCCTTGTCAGGGGGACTTGGATAGCCTTCAGCCCCAGAGGGGCGACATGTTTATAGAACATGCGGCACACCCCTCTCCAAAGCCCCAGAGGGGCGACATGTGAAAAATTACCTAAAGGAAATACATCATGGCAGATACCTACACCCAACTTTACATTCATCTCATCTTCGCTGTTAAAGGAAGACAATCCATTATCCCAACGCATTACGCCTTTACGCATTATTCTTTACCATGACCGATCAACCGATTGACAACCAGAAACCACACACCGGAATAACCTTTCGCGCTGTTTTACTTGCGTTGGCGCTGATGCCGGTCAATACCTACTTCATTATCACAAATGAGGTCAAGTATATCGGCACATTGGCGACCACCATGTCGCTGATCTACAACGTGATTATCAGCCTCACCGTCCTGATCGTCATTAACGCCCTGATAAAGCGTTTCTTTCCCCGCATTGCGTTGCAGCAGGGCGAACTCATGACCATCTACATGATGCTCTCGCTCTCCTCTGCGATAGCGGGCCACGATGTCGGTCAAACCGTCGTGCCCACCCTATCGCACGGTTTTTGGTTCGCCACCCCTGAAAACGAATGGAAGGCACTCTTCTGGAGATACCTACCGCCGTGGCTGACGGTGAAGGATCCGTTAAGCCTACTCGATTTCTACGAAGGGCAAAGCACACCCTACACCCAAGCACACCTCCGACCGTGGATCCGCCCGATCCTGATGTGGACGCTACTCCTAACCGCCCTGATCTGGGTGATGATCTGCATGGATGCCATCCTGCGTCGGCAGTGGGTTATCCGAGAGCGGTTGGCGTATCCAATCGTCCAACTGCCGTTAGAGATGACCCGTTCCGAGGGCAGCCTCTTCAAGTCCAGGATGCTGTGGCTCGGATTTGCGGTCGCAGGCGGCATCGACCTCATCAACGGGCTGCACGTGCTGTTTCCCGCGTTCCCAGAGATCCCCGTCCGCAAAGCGGAGATTGGCCAATTCTTTACCGAAAAGCCGTGGAACGCGATAGGGTGGACACCGCTGTATACACTCCCCTTCGGACTGGGACTGGGGTTCCTGATGCCGCTGGAGATGTCGTTCTCGCTATGGTTCTTCTTCCTCTTCTGGAAGGCGGAACGGATCTTGGGTCGTGCGCTGGGGCTTGCCAGTTTTCCCGGCTTCCCGTATGAGGGGCCCCAAAGCATCGGCGCCTTTTTCGCCATCGCCTGTTTCGCCCTCTACGGCGGACGACGCTACTTTATTTCCATCTTCAAGAACCTGTGGCGCGACCAGCCCGGCGAGGAGGAGGAGCCGATGAAGTATCGATGGGCGGTGTTGGGGTTGACCGGCGGCGTGATCTTCTTACTGGTATTTTCGCATTACGGCGGGATGACCCTCTGGATGGCGGGCCTCTATTTTCTCACCTACTACCTGTTAGCAATCGCTGTAGGACGTATCCGCGCGGAGGTGGGCCCTCCAACAAATGAGATGTTCCTTGTCAACCCGCGCCTCTTCATCACCGATGCTATCGGCACCCGTCGGATCCCGCCGCCGAGTCTGGTGATGATGGGGTTTTACTACACGTTCAATCGTGGCTATCGCGCGCACCCGATGCCGCATACATTGGAAGCGTTCAAGGTAGCGGACGCGACACAGATGGCGCACCGTCGCCTGATTGGCGTGATGGTTTTGGCGACGGTAGCGGGTATCCTGACCACGTTCTGGGCGTACCTCACGCTCGCTTACACGAGCGGCGGCGACAATATTAACGTCGGTCTGGGGAACGGCGCGTATGCCAACATGCGGAGCTGGCTCTATAATCCGACGGAGACCAATCTGCCCTCGGTCCTTTTTATGGCGGTAGGATTCGTTTTTACCGGTTTCCTCTGGGCAATTCGGACACGCTTCCCACTTTGGCCCTTCCATCCCGCCGGTTATGCGATCGCCAGTAGCCCGTGGACCTTTGGCTGGGTATGGTTTTCCGTATTTATCAGTTGGGCGGTCAAAGCGACTGTCCTAAAGGTGGGCGGTATCCGGCTTTATCGGAAGACGTTGCCTTTTTTCTTAGGCTTGCTATTCGGCGAGTATATCGTCGGCGGGGGCTGGGTACTTATCCGTGTCTTCTGGGGGATTGAGGTTTATTCGTTCTATCGGTGATTCTGTGATGCGTGATACGTAATGCGTAACGAGAATTTAACGCAAAGGCGCAACGGCGCAGAGGAAAAACAGAAAGGGGAAACGGGAAGAAAAGGCTTTAGCCCCAGCGGGGCGACATGTTTATAGAACATGCGGCACCCCTCTCTCCAAAGCCCCAGAGGGGCGACATGTTTATAGAAACGCGGCATCTCCCCGCTCTAAAGCCCCAGCGGGGCGACATGTGAAAAATTACCTAAAGGAAATACATCATGGCAGACACCTACACCCAACTTTACATTCATCTCATCTTCGCTGTTAAAGGAAGACAATCCATTATCCCAAAACAGCACAAAGAAGAACTACACAAATATATCACCGGTATTATTGACAGCAAAAATCAGACAATTATCCAGATAAATTCTATGCCTGACCACGTTCATATCCTTGTCGGCATTACCCCTGACATTGCCATTTCTGACTTGGTCAGAGATATCAAGGCAAACTCGTCAAAATTTATAAACAGACAGAGATGGAGGGCTGGCAGATTTGAATGGCAGGAAGGGTTCGCGGCATTTTCGTATGCACATTCGCAGTTGAACACTGTCGCTCGCTATATTCGAAATCAGGAGACGCATCATGCCCGTCAGACCTTCAGGGAAGAATATATTGCGTTTCTAAAACGGTTCGATGTCCCATATAATCCGAAATATGTTTTTGATACGGACGACGCAACCGAAACATGATTCACATGTCGCCCCGCTGGGGCTTGGGGTGGAAGGCAGCCTGCCCCGCTATAAACATGTCGCCCCTCCGGGGCTAAAGACCCGTTTTCCCACCTCCCCATTCTCTCGCTCTCACGCTTACGGGCACAAAAAAAAGGGCGAGACATCGGTTGATGTCCCGCCCCTGTTACGCTTAGGTGTTGCCCTTAATGCTTAGTGGCCGCGTTTCAGCTTGCCCCACGTGGTGGTCAGCTTGCCCGCGCTATCGACTGACAACTGTTTGTCCGTTGAAGGAATGTTCTCAAGGCCCTGCTCTGGTAAGGAATCGACACGGACCCAGTAGTAATTCACTTGGCCGCCGCGTCCACCGATACCCGGAGGTCCCTTTGCCCATTTGTTGTTCTGCACAACAATCGACAATCTGCCATCGACCGAGTATTTGAGGATATTCCCTTCCGCAGAGAATGTGAGCACGTAATGCTCGCCGCCCTTGGTGTCCTTTGAATCGGGACGTTTGGGGCGTCCAGCGTTACCGCCGGGGGTAATCTCATGGGCGCCACCGTCTCTAAATTCATACATTGAGATGGTGTTGGAGTTGTAGCTGACCTCGACAAAATAGAAGTCTTTGGTCGGTACAACGGTGCGGGTGAAGAGATGGAAGTATTTGCTATCGTCGCCGATCTTTCGTGCAGACACTTCTAATTCGTAATCTCTCAACTCAGCAGGGTTGACGTCGGGGTGATTGAAAAAGAGTCCGGTGTTACCTTCGGACTTGAGCTCAAGAACATCGCCCTTAACCTCTGCCTGTGCGCCGGGACCTACGTCCCAGTGGTCAATCCCCTCGTTCCAGGGAATTGTGGCTTCGTCGTCTCCGCGCTTACCGTAGATGATGGCATCTGCCGGATAAACCGTCAGAAACGCGAACGCACATATTAGTGCCAGGGTAAAAAGTGATTGGATTTTCATGGTGTGCTTCTCCTTTTATTGAAGGTTGGTACTATCCGATGTTGAGAAACGCGCTAAATCTGACTAAATTTTACGCTATCGCACTGTAGATGTCAAGCCTTTTTTGTGTGTGCTTATATACATATTGCCGCAGCGGGACCACATGTGGCGGCGTAATGCGTAATACGTCAAAGAAGAAAACCAGAAAACGGGAAGACGGGTAAACGCAGATTCTACTCGATTCGGAGGAGCTATATGTCTATCTTTACAAATTTTGACAAATTTTGACACTTTTTGCAAAATTCGGGGTTTTATAGCCAGAATGCGTAAGAAGAAACGATCTCCCAACCCCTACGAATCCAAACTGTCGGGGCAGCGATGCCCCTCCTACGGGTGGAGAAAAGGATTTCCCCCTGACAAGGGGGGTTAGGGGGGTTCATTTTCGCATTATCCGTGGTAAGCCATGTTTGGTAGCCGCTGTTTATAACTGCGTCGATGCCGTGCGGTTAAAAACCGCACCTACCAGACCGGGGGAAGAGGGATCTAAAAGAGCCTTTTGTACCATCCCGATGAAATCAGGATGATCCCAGTCCGCAAACTAACAGTTTGCGATACATGACCTGTGAGAGGCGCGGTTCTTTGTACCACAATCTGTTAGATTGTGATCCAATCTCCAATTCGGTAGGCGCTGTCCGATAAATCGTGACCAGGATTTCCAACTGCGCCGTCCAATCTCCAATTTGGTAGGCGCTGTTTTCAACTGCGCCAGTGCGGTTACAAACCGCACCTACCGAGGATGGGGGGAAATGCGGTTAAAAACCGCACCTACCAGACCGGGGGAATTGGAAACCGAACCTACCAGACCGGGGGGAAATATTGAATCGCGAGAAAGGGAGAAAACCACAGAAAAAGGGGGACGGGGTGGGGTTAAGATGAGGACGATGGAATCTCGTTCTTTTCCCGGAGTTGTTCGATGAGGATTTGGATCTCTTTCTCGCGCTTCCTTTCCGAGTAAACAATAATGAGTTGCGGAAGGGCAACGGCGGCGGCTATCAGCGCGAGTATTGCAAGCCAGATGCGGCTAACGTTTCCTTCTAAGGCATTAATTCTGGCACCTAGGCTTTTCTCTGCTGCATCAATTCTAGCGTTTGTTGTATCAATTCTGGCATTGACCGTCTCAATTTTGAGATCAATATATTCCTTCACGCGCTTTTCGGATGCGGTAACTTCTTCTTTAATAATAGGGCGCACCTCTTCTTTAATGATGGTGCGTAGGTCCTCTTTGGTCAATTCGCCAAAGACAGGTGATGCCAAGAGGAGTAGCAAGAGGAGGGTTACGATTTTCATGGGAAACCCGCTCCTTTTGATGACTGGTACGATATGGTATCACGGGGTGGGCACTTTCGCAAGACAATTTTGACGGGAAAACGGGACAGCGAGAAAACGAGTCTTTAGCCCCGGAGGGGCGACAGGTTTATAGACGGGCGACATGCCCCACCAACAAAAGCCCCAGAGGGGCGACATGTGAAAGGCTAATCCGTAATACGTGATGCGTGAAGAAACAGGGGAAGGGTTAGGATGGGGTATTTTCCAATGCTTCAAGCCTTCCACGGAGTTGTTCGATTTCCGTTTGGAGGTCTTGATGTTCTCTTTCGATATCCTTCTGGCGTCTCTTTTCTGTGCGGGCAATGATAATTTGAGGGATGGCAACCGTCGCTGCGACGAATCCAATGAGCGCGAGCACCACGCGCCACATATCCCCAATTCTACCACTCAGGTTTTCTTCTAATTTGCCAATTCTCCCATCCAGGGCGTCAATTCGGGTATGTACGGCATCAATTCTGGCGCTCAGCTTTTGATCTACGGCATCAATTTTGGAGTTGAGGCTTTTCTCCACACCATCAATCCTGGCGTTCAGGCTTTTTTCCACGCCATCAATTTTGAGATCAATATATTCCTTCATGCGCTTTTCCAACGCCGCGTTTTCTTCCTTGACGATGGTGCGTAGGTCCTCTTTGGTCAGTTCGCCAAAGACGGGGGATGCCAACAGCAGTAGCGATAGGATGGTTACGGCTTTCATGGGGGGTTACCTTCTTTGCAGGAAAATGATGGTATATGGTATCACGGGGTGGGCACTTTGGCAAGACAATTTTGACGGGAGAACGAGGAAGTCATCCACTAATCAACACCAATCAAAATACAATTTAACGCAACGACGCAAAGGTGCAGGGGAAAAACGAGTCTTTAGCCCCGGAGGGGCGACATGTTTATAGAATGGAGGCGCACCCCACCAACCAAAGCCCCAGCGGGGCGACATGTGAAAGCATAAGGCGTAATGCGTGATGCGTAATACCTAAAGACAACCACCCACTACCGGGCGGAAGGGCAGCCTTTCCCCCCTGACAAGGGGGGCTAGGGGGGTTGATTTTCGCATTACCCGTGTTAAGCCATGTAGGGTAGCCGCTGTTTACAACTGCGACTATGCCGTGCGGTTAAAAACCGAACCTACCGGGCATGGGAGGGTGCAGATCGGGGCAGGGATACCCCTCCCACAGCGTTGAAAGGCAACCCCCTAAATCCCCCTTGTCAGGGGGACTTGGGGGGTTGATTTTCGCATTACCCGTGTAAGCCATGTAGGGTAGCCCCTGTTTTCAACTGCGACTATGCCGTGCGGTTAAAAACCGAACCTACCGGGCATGGGAGGGTGGCAGATCGGGGCAGGGAGGCCCCTCCTACGGGTGGAGAAAGAGTTCCCCCCTGACAAGGGGGGCTAGGGGGGTTGATTTCCGCATTACCCGTGTTAAGCCGTGTAGGGTAGCCGCTATTTACAACTGCGCCGATGCGGGGCGGAACCGCACCTACCGGGCATGGGGGGGTGCAGATCGGGGCAGGGATGCCCCTCCCACAGCGTTGAAAGGCAACCCCCTAAATCCCCCTTGTCAGGGGGACTTGGGAGAGGCCCCTCCCACAGGTGCTTATCCCTTACGCATTACGTATCATAGCAGTGGCGTTCCACCGACGGCTTGACGGATGGTATCCATCCGCTGATCGACCAACGCTTCGGCGGGCAGGGCTGATAACCCGTCGAGTAGGTCCAGAATATCTGATTTGAGGTGGGATGGATCGGTTGTCACCTTAATCGCTGAGACGATTGGTTGCGCGTCCGTCTCCTCTTGCTGTAGCAGGACAGCTGCATCAATCGAGGTGAGGTCTGACTGGGGAGCGAATCTGTCAAAAACGCCGATGATCGGGACAGGCAGCTTCATCAGTTGTAGGCGGCTATTTTGTGCCGCGCTCCTATGTAGCAGTGTGATGTCTGGACCGGCGATGTCGGCTTGGAAGAGGATGTCCCACAACAGTATCGGTCGCCGGAGTTGTTCGGCGAGCCCGAACAGTCGGGAGATGCGGCGCCAACTGGGTGGCTGGAATATGACGGGCTCACCGCCGCCGATCAGGACAAATTTGGTATCGTCTACCCATGCCAGTCCACCGTGGATTTCGTCGCCAATCCCTTCGGTTCGGTCGCCGTAGAGTTCGATGAAACGATGGATTGTATGTTGGAATTGCGTTGAGTCGATCATAGGTTTTAGTTCAAAGCGAAAAGTCCCTAAGGAAAATACGTGATACGTAATACGTAAAGACACCCCCTCCACCTCACCCGTAGGAGGGGCATCCCCGCCCCGACACACCCCCCTACCCGTAGGAGGGGCACCCGTTTGTAGTAGCGCAATTCATTGCGCGTTCTTATGCGACACTCTCCGTAGGAGGGGCATCTTGCCCCGATACTGGCACGCCAAGAGAAACATTCCTTCGTAGGGGGTGGGGTTAGGATGGGGTGTTTTGCATCGCTTCAATTTGTGCACGCAGCTGGTCAATTTGGGTTTGCATATTTTTCTGACCCCTTTCTTTGTAGGCCATGATGATTTGAGGAACGGCAATCGCGGCTGTGACTAGTGCAATCAGTGCAATCATTATGGTCCGTATATCGTCAATTCTCCCATTCAGGCTTTTGCCTAAATCATCAACTTTGCCATTCAGGCTTTTGTCCAACGCATCAACTTTGCCATTCAGGCTTTTGTCTAACGCATCAACTTTGCCATTCAGGCTTTTGTCTAACGCATCAACTTTCTGATCCAACGCATCAATTTTGAGATCAATATATTCCTTCACGCGCTTTTCGGACGCGGTGTTTTCTTCTTTGACGATGGTGCGTAAGTCCTCTTTGGTCAGTTCGCCATACGCGGATGAGGCAAACAGCAGCAGGGATAGGATGGTTACGATTTTCATGGCGGATCGGCTCCTTTTGATGACTGGTACGATATGATATCACGGGGTTGGGCGGCTTGGCAAGACAATTTTGACGGGAAAACGGGGAAGCGGGAAGGCGAGGCTTTAGCCCCAGTTTTGAATCCCGATTTATCGGGGCGGGGCGACATGTGAAAGCGTAATGCGTAATACGTAAAGGGAACGTCACGCAACGACGCAAAGGGGGAAGAGGGATCTAAAAGAGCCTTTTGTACCACAATCTGTTAGATTGTGATCCGATCTCCAATTCGGTAGGCGCTGTTTTCAACTGCGCCAGTGCGGTTACAAACCGCACCTACCGGACCGAGGGAAGAGGGGTCTAAAAGAGACTTTTGTACCATCCCGATGAAATCGGGATGATCCCAGTCCGCAAACTAACAGTTTGCGCTACATGACCTGTGAGAGGCGCGGTTCTTTGTACCACAATCTGTTAGATTGTGATCCGATCTCCAATTTGGTAGGCGCTGTTTTCAACTGCGCCAGTGCGGTTACAAACCGCACCTACCAGACCGGGGGAAGAGGGATCTAAAAGAGCCTTTTGTACCATCCCGATGAAATCGGGATGATCCCAGTCCGCAAACTAACAGTTTGCGCTACATTATGATCTTCGACAAGATTATCCCTCCATAACCGAAGGTATGTTCTTATAGGGTCATTTAATTCTTCGAGCATAAAAAAAGCAGGGAGGGTGCAATGCACCGTCCCTGCTTTCATTTATAGTAGATCTTGGAATTACCCGCGCAGTTGGAAACAGCGCATACCACATTTCCCAAGGACCGGTAGGGGCGGTTTGTAACCGCACCAGCATTGGCGCAGTTGAAAACAGCGCCTACCATCGGCCCCTACCCGATAATTGGATATTTATCGGCGTGGGGCTGCTACTGGGTCTCCACTTTCACTGGATAGTTAATTAGTAAGATGGTATAATCAAGTGACAAGTTAGAACGGAGGCTGCTATGAGCTGGCTACAAACCATAACGATTATAGTGAGTATCATCGGCGTTTTGGGAGGTGTGATATTTGCTTTGCATAACGCAACTCGCCGTGAAATAGATTCTCTGCGAACAGATATAAATAACCAGTTGAATGAGATACGAAAAGATATCCGTATGATCTTCGACAAGATTATCCCTTCATAACCGAAGGTATGTTCTTATAGGGTCATTTAATTCTTCGAGCATAAAAAAAGCAGGGAGGGTGCAATGCACCGTCCCTGCTTTCATTTATAGTAGATCTTGGAATTACCCGCGCAGTTGGAAACAACGCCTACCATACTCCCCCAACCTCGGTAGGTGCGGTTTGTAACCGGCGCAGTTAGAAACAGCGCCTACCATACAGGGATTACACGGATAATGCGAAAATCAACCCCCCTAGCCCCCCTTGTCAGGGGGGAATTCTGAGGAATAAGGCAAATATAAATAAAAAAAGCAGGGATAGTGCAATACACCGTCCCTGCTTTCATTTATAGTAGATCTTGGAATTACCCGCGCAGTTGGAAACAGCGCCTACCACATTTCCCAAGGACCGGTAGGGGCGGTTTTGTACCGCACCGGCATTGGCGCAGGTGGAAACAGCGCCTACCCAATTGGAGACTGGACTCCCGTATCAACAGCTGCAAGCGAGTACATTGTGAGATAAATGTAGCGCAAACTGTTAGTTTGCGGACTCGGATCACAATCTAACAGATTGTGGTACAAAAGGCTCTTTTAGACACCTCTTCCCCCAGCCCCGGTAGGGGCGGTTTGTAACCGCACCAGACATGGGGAGCATCGGTTAGTCAAGATCGATGGAGCTGATGGCGAACCATGCGGCGGTGCCCGCCAGGGTGGTCAGGAACGCCAGCGTCCGTTTGGATTTGTTCGGCTCCTCTGTCGCACCCGCGTGCATGGTGTGGAGCTTGTCGATGTTCTCTCCGTTTGCCTTGATCCCAGCGGCAAGCATCTCGTCGGAGGCTTTCATCGCTTCCATACCGGCTTTGTGTTTCTCTTTTACGGTCTTGCGGACGTTCGCAATATCTTCACGCGCCCCTTTGACCTCTTCCTTGACCTTTGAGAGTTTATTTTTGCTGGCTTCGGCGTGTCCCATCAGGGATTTGTTGATCTTTTTAACAATATCGCGCGTGCTTGCGACCTTGTCCTTCACGCCCTTGAGACCACTTTCGACCGCTTTCTGCTGCTCGATCAGTCCTTCAACCTTCATCTTGATTGCGGCGAGATCAGCGCTAGCCGCTTCTGCGGCCATCGCTCTGGCTTCCATCGCAGCGAGTTCTGCCTGAACCGCTTCAAGCTCTTTCAAGGTGACCATCTCTTCCTCAACCATCACCTCTATCATCTCCTCCACCTCTTCGGCGGGGATCCGCATCATCTCGCCGGGATAGATCCGGTCGGGATTGCTGAACGTGTTGTACTTCTTAAATTCGGGCCATGACCGTGCGCTATCCAAGTGCTTTATAGCGAGATGCCAGAGGGTATCGCCTTTAACGATCGTAATGAGCGTCGTGCCATCCATGTCTGGATTTGGTGTAATTTTCGCGGAGGCGGTCAGGATA
The DNA here is from genome assembly GCA_965204355.1 of Candidatus Poribacteria bacterium. Classification (GTDB taxonomy): domain Bacteria; phylum Poribacteria; class WGA-4E; order WGA-4E; family PCPOR2b; genus PCPOR2b. Next base: position 1,796,237 of record OZ241983.1, on the reverse strand, counting down.
TAGGCTGCCCCGGTCAAAAACAGACAGAGATAAAGGATAAGCGAGAAGCGCAGGATCGGTTTCATTGTCTTCATTATGAATGCTCCTTTATGGTAGCGTTAAGAATTATAGTAAAGTTTAGAATTAATCGGGGCAGGGATGCCCCTCCCACAGCGTTGAAAGGCAACCCCCCTAACCCCCCTTGTCAGGGGGGAACTTGGCAGTGGGACTTGGGAGATGACCCTTCCACAGCGTTGAAAGGCAACCCCCCTAACCCCCCTTGTCAGGGGGGAACTTGGCAGTGGGACTTGGGAGATGCCCCTCCCACAGCGTTGAAAGGCAACCCCCCTAACCCCCCTTGTCAGGGGGGAAAATTGTCAGGGTCTAACCCCCCTTGTCAGGGGGGAAAATCGTCAGGGTCTAACCCCCCTTGTCAGGGGGGAACTTGGCAGTGGGACTTGGGAGATGACCCCTCCCACAGTGTTGAAAGGCAACCCCCCTAACCCCCCTTGTCAGGGGGGAAAATTGTCAGGGTCTAACCCCCCTTGTCAGGGGGGAACTTGGCAGTGGGACTTGGGAGATAACCCCTCCCACAGCGTTGAAAGGCAACCCCCCTAACCCCCCTTGTCAGGGGGGAAAATTGTCAGGGTCTAACCCCCCTTGTCAGGGGGGAAAATTGTCAGGGTCTAACCCCCCTTGTCAGGGGGGAATGGGATTAGTAGCTATAAGAGACTGAGAAGAAATGCGTACTGGTATCGTCGATGTTGTTGACAGCGCTATCCGCGGCTTTCAACGCGTAATCGAGTTGCAGCCCACCGACATTCACGCCAAATCCAGCGAAAAACTGGGTGCGATCGCTATTGAGCTTGGTCCCGCCCCGAATTGCGAAGGTATTTGCAATCAGGTATTCCGTCCCAAGCCGAAGGCTCGTTGGAGACTCCGGTATATCAAGAATCTCGTGTTCGACATCGACAGAAAAGGTCGCAACATGCTTATGGAGGACGCGATAGGCAAGACCACCCGCTATTTTGACAGGCACCTGGTTATCTTCTCCGATTGCGCTGCCGATGTTTCTGGCGGCGATACCGTAGCTGAACGTGCTCGCTTTGTTGTGCCCCAGCAGTCCAATATCAGCACCCGCGAAACCGCTTGCACTCGAATGATCTCCGAAGCTATCCATATACATCCGCGCGCTCGCACCGAGGCTAATGGCACCGAGATCATGACCGTATGAGAGCGAATACGCGTTGGAGTTGTAGTTAAACGAACCGCCCGGCTGATCGTTGGCGTTGCGCGACGGAATATCATCGAGACCGGCGTTGATGACTGCCAATCCCAACCCGCCATTGGCACCTACCTTCTTGACCAAGCCGATAAAGCTGTGTTTTCTATCAAGGGATAGCCGTGCGGAGGACAGCGTTATTGTTAAATCATCCACAGCCGGTAGCCCGGCGGGATTCCATATTGTAGAGGTCGCATCGTCAGCGACAGCGGTAAACGCACCGCCCAATCCGAGGGACCGCGCACCGGAACCCATTCCAAGGTGGGGTGCAGCATTCACGCCGGCGAAGCAGACAGGTGCAAGCAGAACTGAAAGGGCAAGAACCCCAATTGAAATGATTAGTATTTTATGCTTAATTTGAAACATTGTCTCCCTCCTTTATGAAGGCAAGGCTCGTGTAAAATGCAACCACATTAGGACCGGTAGGTTCGGTTTGTAACCGAACCACATTGGCGCAGTTGAAAACAGCGTCCCGATTTATCGGGATTGGTTTGTAACCGAACCACATTGGCGCAGTTGAAAACAGCGCCTACCATACACGGTTGCTTTCTTAACATAAGCCGAAGGCAAATCCTCTGACCCGGAATCGGGTTGACGCCGAGTCAGAGGAGATAGTGAATGTTATTAGTCCCTAGTAATCGCCATCTTGAGGATAGCGGATTGAGGCTCTAACTCGCTTTCCATGAGGATATGGCAGAAGTAGACACCTCGTGCGAGGTGTTCGTGTCCAGCGGTTTCGCCGTGCCAATCGATCTCAACGACGCCCGCCTCTCTGAGAGAGTTTGAAACAGGCGTTGCGATAAGCCGTCCGGTGAAATCGTAGACCTGAACGGTTATCTTTGCCTGCCTCGAAATCCTAAAGACAATCGTGGTCTCATGGTCAAATGGATTCGGATAGTTCCGTGCGTCCGCTATCCCGATCCGTTCGACGAAGAAGGTCCACTCATGGACTGCGGAGTTCGCCTTCGGTGCTGTGTCAGAAAGCTCCAGCGCCACCGTATGTTGACCAAACGGTAGGTCGTACCCAGGTGTGAATATCACCTGCGTCTCTGATAGCTCATCCGGCTCCACCGTGGTTCCATCAAGCGTTAGCTTAATCGAATCAACGTCCACCCCTGACATGTTATCCGTATAGGTCGCCGAGATAATCGGTCGTCGATTTTCGGTGTGTTCCTGCGACGGACGTGTGATGAGAACACTTGGCGGTATCAGGTCAAGCTCAACGGTAAATTGCCATCTCGCTGACGCCTCGTTCCCCCGCATATCCGCCACTTTAACATCAACAGTATAGACGCCATCCTTCAACGCTTGGGTCGGTGTAAAGGTGGCTGCCGTCTTATCAGAACGGACATCGGTGACACCGTTGACCGGCAATCCTCCACCGTCTTTAGCGGTAATAGCGATGGTATCCACACCGGATCTATCATCACTGGCGGAGACCGTGATAATCGGTTTATCCAAGTGAATCACGCCGTGCGGCGCGGTGGCCGTAATCGACGGCGGTGTCTCGTCCAGTTCAACCGTGAACTGCCATTCCGCCTCGGTTCGGTTCTTGTATTTATCAATAACCGTCAGCCGTGCCGTGTAAGGACCTGGCGTTACCGAAATGCTTGGCGTGAATGTAACAGTGGTAGAGGTCGGGCTTGAACGTCGTCCTGACCCTTGGTTGCCCGGTACACCCGCGAGGATTAGCGTGATGCCATCCCTTGCAAAGCCGGATTCATCGCTCACTGTTGCAGCGAGTACCGGTCTATCCGTCCGAATGATGCCGAGCGGTGAGTAGGTGACAACCACCGGGGGCTTTTGATCCGGATGGACGATGGTGAACTCCCACGTCAAGGTTGTAGAACCGCCGGTACTTTCGGCAACAATGGTTACCGTGTGCGTGCCGAGTGGCGCGTCAAACAGGTTAAAGGAGGTTTGACCCTTTACCTCTTTGCCGCCGCCCACTTCGTAAACCCTTGCCGGCGAGAACGAGATATCCGTAAGTGGACTGTCGTCAAGCGCGTACTGGATCCGTGTGATGTCCGACTCATTATCGGTCACGAGTGCGGTGATTCGACCGATCTTCCGGGTAATGTCACCCTTCGGCGACGGTCCCGAAATCACTGGCGGTGTATTATCTAAGGAGACCGCGAAACTGGCCGAGCCTTCAGCGGTTCGCCCTTCGCTATCGACAATTTTGACAGAGACGGTGTTATCGCTGCCGCGTTGGACAACCGAATTGTCTCCACCAACGAGCGGTGGCTGGAGGGTGTAGGTCAACCAGTTATTCTCAAGGGTTCCCTCAAGATCGTTACCGTTAATCTGGAACTCACTTACCGTTATATCACCGTTACCGGTAAGCGCGACACTGATAATCAACGGTTGCCTCGGATCGACAATATGTCCGGTCATTGGCGACACGATTGAGACTGTCGGCTGCACCCCTTCAACGGTGAACTCAACCGATTCTGCGACGGTCGCATTGCCAAGCACATCCATCACGGTAGCGCTGATGCGGTATGCACCGCCGACCACCGGATCATCGTGCGTGTAGGCAATATCGCCGCTCCGGGTCAACACTTCGCCGTCAGCGGCTGCCGTCAGACGAATCAAGGTTTCGGTGATATCAATCTCCACCTCATCCGCCAATCGGGTCAAGCTGAGCGTCACATGCCTCGGATCGGTGTCCGTAACATCGAAACCGGTTACATCACTAAAGGTTATGTGAAAGGTCGGCAAAGAGGTCACTTGATGCCGTTCCACCGGCGATACAATCGCGATTTCAGGACCGGTTCGGTCAACTCGGATTGATGGCAGATGGAACTGGATGCTGCCGTTAGGCTTGATCACCACACCCACGAGCCCGTGCATCCCCTCGTCCAGACCAGAGGTATCGACCATGATCACATTGTCGTTGCTCCCCTCCATCTGCATGACCATGAGGGTATCCATCGCCCCTGCGGACATCTGATTGTCTCCGACCAGCACATCGAGATCGCCTGCGGAGACGTTCGGCACCATCAGGGTTGCAGTGACCTTCTCGTCAATGGCGGGGAATCCAACCGTGTACTCAGCATCAATTTCGCTTGGACTCCGCGCATCACCGCGGGTGTTGATAACACTGAGGATATCAACTGTCGGGTTTGCGAAGTTCTCAGGTGGCGTGAAATTACCCACCTCAACGGTGACCTCCATAGCGACAATTCTTTCCTCTACCGAATCGTCAACGGCGTGTGCTACCGCCCTGAAGGTGTACATCCCATTCGGGATTGACCCCAGATTAAAGACACCCGTGTACAGATGATTACCAATGGCGGTGAAGACAGTCTCATCAATTGCCACTGCCTCTCCGTCAGTATCGTTGACAGCGTGCTTCAATCCACCCCTAAAGGCGTTGGGATGCGCGCCTGTCCGTACGGTCAGGGTCAGCATCGGATCTGGCACACTCTCATGGAGTAAGCCACTGACATAGTAGCTGCCGTCTGCACGCGGCGCGACCTCTTCAACCTCGTTGGCGACTCCGGTAATCCTTGTGGGTGAGTAGTTGTCAAGCGAGAAGCTATCGGTCACGCCATCAGCCGATGGATACTCTGTGCCAGCCGTATCCACTGCGACGGCTCGAACAACCCAAGGATTCTCATCTAGGACACCATTGGGGTCAACATACTCGATCGTATCATCAAGCAGCGCGCTATCAATGCGGAGTGGCCACTCTCGATAAAGCGCAGAGATTGGCGCGGTAGGCGCGCCGCCGACAATCGAATTGACCAGACCATCAATGATAGCGAGATTAACGGGAGAGACAACCTGTGAATTGGCTATCTGTACGATACCGAGTGGCTTCCAATCCGTATCGGCGGTCCGACGAATCTCCAACTGAACCACAGCTGTACCCGGATTGGTCATCGCTTGCGTGAAAGCACTGACAGTAATCCAGCCTTGCGGAGCGCCGCTGTCGGGGTGACGATCGGTCACATTAGCGTAAATTGCTGAGACTTCAGGCGGTAGCCGTCGCTCGTAAGCGGCTGTCACAACGTGCTCGTTGACAACATTCAGCGCGTTGGTCGTAACCGTTCGCAACATGACCTGTGCGCCCCTGTCCGGCAAGCCGGGGATATCAGGGACAGGCAGCGGGACCTGCATCATGTCGCCCATCATGGTGGCAGCCAGCTGCTCGGCGCCGAATCCACCTATCGGTAGCCAGCCGGAGCCAGGTATCTGGTACTCAAGGGCGATTGAGGTCAACGGGTGAGCGGTTCGCTCCATTATCTCAACGGTGAGCGTTACAAGCGAATCAGAGAAGACGACGACATCGCCGGCGGCGGACTGCATTTCGAGTCCCTCGATGGTGTTGTTCCCATCGAAGTCTGATGTCACGTAGGTGACCGCTGCGATATCGGGATCCGGTGGCACGAGATCGACCATGACGCTAACAGGCGCGCCCGAATCCATATTCAGGAGGCTATCAATACCGACGGCACGGAGCCCGTATGTACCGAGCAGCCCACCGCCCTCTGAACTGCGGATAAGCACGTCTATCGGATTACCAAACGACAACGGCAACACACTCTCGGGATCGGAGATGAGTTTTACCAAGTTTAACGGCAGCAGATCCGAGGTTACCACCGGATTCCATGTTCCCGGCGCGCCTGCTGCATCCAACCGAGCCAACTGTAACATATAAGCCCCAGCCTCTGACAGGGGTGTCGTTGGCGTAACGGTTAGGCTCGCTTCTCCCGGCGTCGGACCGGTTGCGACGTAGGTGCCGTCATCACGCATATACATACCGGCATTATGACCGGTTGTGAGCTTAACACCGGTGCTCGGCGCTGTCCGGTCAACCATGAGCATCTTACCGGTGATAGCTTCGTGGTGGCCGCCACGATAGCTGACATTGACATCTAACTGATGCGGACCATCGGCAGTCAGATCGAATTTAGCGACCCAGAGCGATTGTTGGTGATCTACCGCTGGCACACTAAACACAGATCGCACGCCCGGATCTAATGACCCAAGCTCTGATGTGAGGAGTCCCTCAATCGCTTCATTAAGACCGTCCGTTTTAAGCTGCCGGTTCAGTGGATCAATGAACGGGAACGTGGTAATCGTTAAACCACTCAATGGATCGACATACGGTTTGGAAAGCTCAACCATATAGTAGTAAGAGACATCGGAACCGGGGGTCAACATAACATCTGCTGCCCATACGCCTCCATTGCCCCGTACCATACTGACCGGATTGTGTCCATCATCAACCATCAACTGGACAGCACTGAAGGTCGGCATATTTCCTGCGAAGAGCGCGACCATCTCCTCTTCCAGTTGGAAGGTATAGGGGAAGGCACCGCCTGCGGGAACAGATGTTCCTGACATCGCTGCGCCGTTAAGGGTGAAGGTCACACTTTCTATCGTCGGCGCGCCTGAGATATACAGATTCAACTGATTCCCATTAATCCATCGACCGGGAGTCCGTTCCGCTGCGGGGAAGGCTGCCCACGCCGTCGGTCGGGTGGTGATCGCGTTACCGAAACTCTCCATAGCGATCTTGTCATCGCCCACATCAAACCCTTCCGGCAGCTCAACCTGAAATACGCCTATGGCAGCAAAGAGCGGTGAGAGTAGCAGCGGCAGACTCGGTGGGAGCATCACCAGCAGTTCCTCCGCTGGGGGACCTATATCGCTGGCACCCGCAGCGGCGAGCGCTGCCACATCCAGACCGAGCAGCTGCTGGATAACGGGATCTTGGATACCTGTGTAGTGGGTGTTGATTGAAAGCCCACCCAACTCCAACCTTGGCGGAAACAACTCTATCGGGTCAACGGTCAACTGCGACTCAACCAGTTCATAGGAGTGTAACGTTTTCCTTAGGTAACCGCGGTATTGGTCGGCTTCGCGTAAAACGTCAACTACCAAGATATTGCCGGTGGCTGCCACCGGGTTAATCAGATCAACGAAGGTATATGCGTAACCGCCGGTTGCATCTGTGAGGGTCTCGGCTGAACTCATAGTTTGCCCGTTCATTTCGATGGCGATGCTGACCGCCACGCCTGCGCCTGCGGCGCTGCCATCTAGCTCGACCACGCTACCGATAATATCAAGTACCCTGACCTCTGCGGGAACAGTTGTACGAATATCAACTTCCGCCGTCGACGCGGTGACCTCTGCCGTGGTAAGGGTGTGGGACGCCCGTCCAACGGCGTCACCCGCCTCGTTCAGCACCTCAACCTCAAGGGTGAGGCTATCGCCCGTTTCTGCGACGATGCCGAGCAGATCAAGGAAGGTGACATCATATCCGCCATCGTCGTCAACGGTTCCGCTCGCCATCAAATTGCGGGTGGTATTGGTCACAACGACAGTCAAATCGCCTGCCCTCAGATGGCTCGCTGCGGGTACCAGCGTCTGACCATTTTTGAGGTAGACTATGCCCGTTACGGTGAGGACACCGGAAGTGGCGCCTATATTTGTGTGGACATCTTGTGTGATGGTCGCAGAATCGTCGTTATCAAGGTGTACATTGAGAAAGGTAACGCTCTCTCTGCCGCGTTCACCGCTACCATCTGACACAACGATTAAGACCTCATCACCGGTGGTCGCAACGGGAGCCAACAGATCAAGGGTTGTGGTCGAAAAGGAGCCGTCCGACTTAGTTTGTGCCATCTGAACTGGATGTGAACCGACCGTAACCGCTACATCAACTCCCGGACCGACGGGGGTCGTCCCGTCGTCTCTGTATACGACACCCTCCACAATTAGGAGAGTGACGGACTTAGGCGGGAGCATAATATCTGTCATCACGTTCAGTGTGACATTCGCAGACCCGGTTTCGCCGAGGTCTTTATTGCTCAGGTTAAGGCTGTTTCGACCGCGTTCCGCGCCATCGGCATCGGTCACAACCACCGTTGTTACCATATCGCCGGTAACTGCAACGGTGCCCAGTAGATTAATAACTGTCGCCGAGTAAGCCCCATCTTCCCCAAGAATAGCCGTCGTGGGCGGATTGGCCCCAACAGTAACGGTAGCAGTGATAGCAACATCCTCAAGGGGACTGACATCATCGTCTGAGTAAATAACCCCTTCCACGACCAAGAGGCTGACGGATCTGGGAGGAATCACGATATCTGTTGTAACGTCCTGGCTGGCATTTCCATTACCATCTTCGCCGAGCTGATCATTGTTCAGGATTAGGCTCGTTTCACCACGTTTCGTGTCGGTGTCATCTGTTACAACAATCGTAACCGAATCGCCGGTACGTGCCACAACCGCCGGATTAAAGAGCGTGACCTCGTAGTTTCCATCGTCATCGGTGGTGTCCGTCTGGGGGGGGTTCGTCCCAACCGTAACCGTCACTTCAACGTTGTCAGCGGGGATTTCGCCGTCCTCTTTGAACACGGTACCCTCTACCATCAGCAGAGTGACCGCTCTGGGCGGAACGGGTGTCAAATTCAACATCAACTCCGCCGAAATGTTATTCGCGGTGACCGTTATCATCTCGGTCCCTTCGGCGTCAACCATCGGTGCGGTATAGGTCGCGGTGTACGCTCCAAAAATCCTCGAATCCTCAACAAAGTTGGTTATCGACCCGTCGCCCGATGTGGCGCCGGTGAGGCTTACGCCGCCAACGCCGTTACCTTTGCTATCGCTGACCGTTGCGGTTATGATGGAACTTGCGAGGCTGGAAACTGTGGTCGGCATTGCTTTGAGGGAGATTGCGGTGGGCGCGCCGGCATTGATTGTTACGGTCGCGCTGCCGGAGGCTTTCGCATCGGTCGCCGTTGCGGTAATTGTCACCCTACCCGCGGCACCGCCGGAGGTGTAGACCGCGCTGTACGTGCCGTCACCGTTGTTTGTGGCTGTTGCATCCACGGATCCGACTTGCGGAGATAACTTAAGCGTAACGGTCTCATCTGTCACCGGTTCATCTCGTGCAACGGTGATGGTCACAGTACCTGTACTGGCTGTGTCCGCGCTGAAGACTGTGGGGGCAACGGCGACTGTGACAGTTGTTGAAACAAAGGTGATGTTAAACGTCGCCTGCCTATCGGCGATATCCGCCGCCGTAACGGTATGCGTTTTCGTAACAACATTGCCTTCAGCATCGGTGGCGACTATCGTAATTTCATCTCCAACCTTTATCGCCACGTTTTGAAGAGAGATATAGGGGAGGTAGTAAACACCATCGGGACCGGTAACAGAGGGTGCCAGTTTAAGACTTCCAAAATTAGGGGCTGTCACCTCCACATCGGCGAGAGGCGTCCCTTCGGCATCGGTGACAATCCCCCCGATACCGATAATGGTGGCGTGGGCACCCCCAACCGCAATTAACCCATAAATAATCGATATTACTAAAAAGCAAACTAACTTCTTGCTACTCATATTTTTCCTCCTGAGAGTTCCCATCATTATAATCTAATTAGAGAAACCGAGTCTGTAGAAAAACTCGGTTTCTCCTGCCTTGGGACAAAACGATTTTTTTGTTATCAAGGTGCCAGTTTATGTTAATATGAAACCATTTTTATAATAGATTCACTAAACTGCTCGCTTGATGTCTTCGGCGGGCACAAAACACACCCCTACACTTTCACGGATCGTAAAATAAAGACGCCCTATGATACAATAGATTAAAAGATCTGTCAAGACTTTTTTCTGGAAAATTCCACCGTAGGGGCGAGGTTCCCTCGCCCATTAAACAACGTGGGTTGGAAAACCCAAACCATCTGCAATCGTAGGGGCGAGGTCCTCTCGCCCAGTGAACAATACAGCAATCGTAGGGGTGAGGTCCTCTCGCCCTTTGTGCAATCGTCGGGAATTGGAATTCCCTCCTACAAAAAACATACGGTAGGGGGCGTACCCTCCGAATCGCGACTAGCTTGACTATGGCTAACTAGCAACTTAGGTAAAACTATCTGCAATCGTAGGGGCGAGGTTCCCGCGCCCATTAAACAATGTGGGTTGGAAAACCCAACCCCTACGAAGAATCGTGTGTCCCGGCACCCTCTTGATTATCTGCTTGCAACGAAATGTCAACAGAACCTAGCGCGTGTTGACATTTATAAAAATATCTGCATTCGTAGGGGCGAGGTCCCCTCGCCCTTTGTGCAATCGTCGGGAATTGGAATTCCCTCCTACAAAAAACATACGGTAGGGGGCGTACCCTCCGAATCGCGACTAGCTTGACTATGGCTAACTAGCAACTTAGGTAAAACTATCTACAATCGTAGGGGCGAGGTCCTCTCGCCCTTTGTGCATTCGTCGGGAATTGGAATTCCCTCCTACAAAAAACATACGGTAGGGGGCGTACCCTCCGAATCGCGACTAGCTTGACTATGGCTAACTAGCAACTTAGGTAAAACTATCTGCAATCGTAGGGGCGAGGTCCTCTCGCCCAGTGAACAATGTGGGTTGGGAGACCCAACCCCTACGAAGAATCGTGTGTCCGTCCACCCTCTTGATTGTCTGGTCGCAATCAAATGTCAACAGAACCTAGCGCGTGTTGACATTTGTAAAACTAACGCAAGTTGCTAGTTGATAATCCAAGCACCGGAAACTTGTGCAATCGTCGGGAATTGGAATTCCCTCCTACAAAAAACATACGGTAGGGGGCGTACCCTCCGAATCGCGACTAGCTTGACTATGGCTAACTAGCAACTTAGGTAAAACTATCTACAATCGTAGGGGCGAGGTTCCCGCGCCCATTAAACAACGTGGGTTGGGAAACCCAACCCCTACGAAGAATCGTGTGTCCGTCCACCCTCATTGATTATCTGGTTGCAATGAAATGTCAACAGAACCTAGCGCGTGTTGACATTTGTAAAACTATCTGCAATCGTAGGGGCGAGGTCCTCTCGCCCTTTGTGCAATCGTCGGGAATTGGAATTCCCTCCTACAAAAAACATACGGTAGGGGGCGTACCCTCCGAATCGCGACTAGATCGTAGGGGCGAGGTTCCCGCGCCCTCGGATCACAAAAGGCAGCTAAAAAAAAAGCTGTTGAACTCCCCGATGTGAGGCATCCAACAGCTATATCAACGTCGGGCAAGCTGCCCCTCCTACAGATGACTGTAGGAGCGGCATCCTGCATCGACTTCAGGCTATCAGGTTACTTCAAAATGACCATCTTGCGGGTCGCTGAGAAGTCACCTGCACTCAGGCTGTAGAAGTAAATACCGCTTGCAACCTGTTCACCGAATTGGTTCCGACCATCCCAGTAGACGGCCTTGCTTCTGGTATCGTACTTCGCTGCGATCTGATGTCCCACATCGATTGTACGAACCAAGGCACCGTTCACATCATAGATGGTCAAGGATACATCAGCATCCTCTGACAGATGATACGGAATCCACGTTTCGGGGTTGAACGGGTTCGGATAGTTGCGAAGCAGTGCTGTCTCTGCCGGAATCTCATACGCAATGAGGTTTTCCAGCATCACAAGACTGTTCTTCACATCATCCACAGTAACGACATGACGCACCGGTTTGACACCGACTAACGGATTGGGTGAGTCAGCAGAAATCTCAAGGACATCCCCGATCCGTGCTGCGTTACCAGCCTTCAGGTCAACAAAGGTCATATTATAACCGTCAACTATCTCGGCGGAGGTGACCTTGGTGAGAGAGGCTTTCGTTGACAGGTTCTTCACCTTGACACGGAAACCTTCACTTGCCAATCCAGTGATTTCGTCAACGACAGCACCGCTGACATCAAGGACAGCCGTTTGACCGTCAACATTGTATCCTGCGAGTGCGATTGGCGCAGCAGCCGCACCGCCGTTGCTCCACCCTGTACCTATAAGGGCAACAGGTGCCGGAGCAGAGGGACCCGGTACGCTTATGAGATATGCTGCATCACCCATGACAGGACCATCACCTGTGTCACCAGCGGAGATAATCGGTGCAAATGGTGCCGATGGGTCGCCGGTCGCAACAGTGATACTTGCAATGGTACCCGCGGCAAACAGACCCATGATGTCGCTGACATTCGTCACTCTGGAATCGTTGACACCCAGACCGACAAGATTAGAACCAACGCTCAGGCTGAGCGTCGCTGTACCGTCACCCCATGCTTGACCTTCAAAGGTAACCGATGCCGCTTCACTCATCACAAGGAGAATACCGAGGCCGGCGGTGATTTCCATATCATCTGCCCTGGCATTCGCAGTGCCAGATGCCGCATCAATGACAATCGCGTTAAGCACGCCGCTCCCAATCGCTTCCTTGAGATCGCCAATGGTATCAAGCCCTTCGACATCCAACGGCACGTGGAACAGGCTCTGCCCCACCGGTATCGTTGAGGTGTAGGTTAGCTTGTTGTCCAACGTAACCGTTGCCGTAGACGTTGCGCTGTTACCAACGGCGTCCATCGCGGTCACAATGATAGTTTTCGGACCATTCGCGGCGCCGTTGTTATCACTGATAGTGACGGAGGCACCGTAGGAACCGTTAGCCTTCATCAGCGTGACACTGGTTTTAGTATCATCCAGTGCAGCAACATTTGCGGTAACAGAGGTAGCATCGGTAACAGCAGCAGTGATTGTCACCATCCCGCCATTTGCAACGGTTGATGGTGAAACTGAAGTACTGCTGATAGTCGGTGCATTGGTGTCAATGGTTACAGCATTTGCCACCATCGCACTCGCCTCACCGATAGTGACGGTCACATTGTGCGTCCCATCGTGCTGGTCTTGGACGACGGTAAAGCTGCCGCTATAGGAACCAGCAGGACTCTCTGTCATCGCCATCGTCGTGACAACCGTGCCGACCGAGAAGGTTGCGGTTCTACCCGCTGTACCGTCTGCGGTCACCATGACACTAGTGCCAGCTGTAGCCGTTGCAGGACTGACACTGATACTGTTTTCGTCAACAGTATCCATATCGGAGGTCACATCAATGGTTGCCCGACCACTATCAAGCCCAGCATTCGTCGCTCTGATCGTCGCTGTGCCTACCTTTGTGTCGCTATAGTAGACCATCCCTGAAGTCATACCGGCGGAGATTGTGATCATGTTATTCGCTATCGCATCACCATCGGCATCGGTAAACGAACCTGTCGAACTGTCTGAACTCAACGTGACCACAAGATCGCTAGCCATGATTGCGGCACTGCCAGTGGCGTCTTGGATCTCGACGGTGACAGCTACCGGCGCTGTACCTTCGTCAGCAGACACCATGCTCGGTGCGGTCACCACTAACTGCGATGCCGTACCGCCATGGACGAGGACCGATTGCGAGGAGTGCATAGTGGTCTCCACGCCATCAAACTTCACAATAAATTCGGAAGTGCCCGCAGTTGAAGGCGCGACCGCACCGCCGTTTCCAGCGCCGTAGTGAATTTCGATAGTATCGCCCTGATCCACATCCTCTATGGTTGCAGTAACAGAGTAACCACTGACATCCTCCTCACTGACGAACGCACTGCCCTCTTCAATACGGGTGAAACCCGGTTCGTCGGTATCATCCTGTTGCGGCATTGACCATCCATTCGGGACGATAAGTTCTAACTCGCCCGTGTCGATGGTCTGTTCTGCCGTGTAGGTAATTGTGAGATAGATCCCGTCGTCACCAGCGTTGATGGTTACGCCGTCGGCCGATTTGGTCGTCGTTTTGACGAGTGCGACCGTACCGGAACCGCTTTTCGCACCCTTGACGTCGATGGTAGGACTCTCTTTAATCGCTGTAAAGGTACCATCACTACTGCCACGCGATTCGACAACGAAGGTCACCATGCCGATATCGGCTTGAGCCGCCGCGCCTTTAGCTCCGCTGCCGCCGTAAGCAAACTCCACATTACCTCCGCTGCTGAGGGTCGTTAGGTTTGCTTGGATGGATCTACCGTTATCAAGGACCTCAAAGTTGTTCAACCCTGTGGCTGTGACGTTGATGTAGTTGGCTTTTGTATTGTCATCATTCTGTGCAGCACCCCAAGTTTCGGGTATGGTTAACCGCACAGCACCGCCGTCCATCGTGCCTATGGCTGTATAGACGACTCGAATCAGGTTGTTTGTGCTACCAGCACGGACACTATCCGGCCGGACGGTCGCAGTACCGGTGCCGTCCTCGACGTTTGTGATGTCCACCCATACCCTGCCCGCATCGCGTCTAGAGAAATCGGTGGAAACCCTGTAATATCCCCTGATAGACAAACCGTCCTCGTCACTGCCCGAAGTGCCGCGTTTGCTATTAGAGATTACGACGGGATACTTGGTTAAATCTGCCGTACCGTATCGAATGGTAACGGACTCACCGATACCCAGTTTGCCTTTCGCCGGATCGACAGTGAGGGTAACATCATATCCACGTGTAGTGAGCGCCCACTTATCTGCCACCGCTTTGACAAATGTTTCCTCATTGTCATCGTTTAAGTGAACGATGCTAACGGTCGCCCGATTCGCTGTGTCAGTGGTCATCGGTCGGGACCACCCATCAGGAAGGGTGAATTGGAGCATCCCGCCCTTCTGGATCACAGTGTTCACGGCGGTGAACCTAAACCGGATCGACTGCATACTCGCAGCGGGGTACTCGGGTGCCGATATCGGCGCGCCGGTGTCGTCCACGATTTCAAAGTCGACATCGTCCTGCATCGTGCCTATCACCACCATCGGCTTATTGGCATCGGCATCAGCAGCTTTGATGTCTGTGCCAGCAAGCGTTGTCGCCCACGTGAAATCGCCGGTCTCGTCAGACAGATTAACGTTATTCACCCTTATGGTGAGCCGTTCACTTTTACGAAGGTTTAAACCGTTTATAGTGATGGTGTTATTTGAAACCACCAACCGATCCGCAGCCTTCGTATCTGAATGATAGCTGCCGCCGGACGCAGTGACGTGCGTAGTCTCTAATAAATCGGTCTCAATGACAGATGGGACCACTATCACTAACGGCTTATTGTCAAACTTGGTCGTTGCCGTAAAGGTGAGCGTAAAGTTCTGACGGGTGCCTTGCTGAACGGTATCGGGTTGAATCGCCAACATACCGTTACCAGCGACTGTCCGGATCAAGCCACCAGTGATGCTACGCTTGCCGTCAGCTTTTTCGATGATCATAAACGTCTCACCGCTGAGGTTATCATCGTCGGTTGTGTCGCCATCTGTGCCACGGGTCCGTGTATATACCCGGAACCCTAAAGCGGCGTCTGTGGATACATCACCGTCGATGTCTACGTTATCGAGACGGACAACGATCGTGCCATTTTTGTTAAGATTGCCGGTGTTGATGAATATGTTTTCATCGTCGGCATCGTCGCTGCGCACACCTACGGTAACGCCCGGAGGGGAGATCTTCCTTACAGCGTTGTCATCGGTAGCCTTACCCAGCTTTATACCGGTTATCCCGTCCGGCACGGTGATTTTGATGTCGCTATCGTGCATCGGACCGTTGGCGGTTACCGTAATGACAAAGTCTATATCTGTTTCTCCTTGGTACGCTGCCGTTGGCGTAATATCGACCGATACCGCATCGTTGTCCGCTAATGTGTTACCCACGAACACCATCGGTACGGGACTCAACTGTTGAAAGCCATCGTTCGCGTTCTTCGACCTTGCGACGAACCGGTCGTTGCCGTGATCATCTGGGGTGGTGATGCTCTCTAGGACAATCTCCAGATCATCTCCGTCGTTTTCGCCGAAACGATCCCGAAGTGTTACCGTTATAGTGTTGCCTGACTTAGTCACATACTTATCTTCGACCGACGCACGGTGACTTTCCATATTCCAGCCGGATGGTAGCGTGATCTCGAATTGGGCTTCTACCTTATCGCCGATCATGTCACCGTCTGGCATGTAGGTGATAACCAGGTCACGATTGTCGTCTTTGGTAAGCGATGCAGGGACGCTGGCGGCGGTGTTGGATTTGACCTTGTCGTTGTTGTCGAAGGGTTTCACTGAAACACCATCAAACTCGAACATCACCGTACCAGAGCCGCTTGCGGCGTGGGTCACCTCAATCTTGTCGTCCGCCTGCTTTGCGACCGGGTATTGTGGCACACCCAAATCTTCTGAATCGCTGGAAAAGACCGGGATCGGCACCGTTGCCTGAATCTCGCGCTGGACGGTTACCCCTTCCCATTTAAGGACGATAGCGTTGTTTTTAGCCAGTCCCCTTTCGCCCAACGTTATCCGGACGACGGAGGTCTCGCCATCTTGCTCCACAGAGACGGTGCTGCCTGCGAGCCTCGATTTCGACCCGCCCAGATACACGTGCGGCCCTTTATCGTCCGCTCGGGGGATCGGGTTGTCGTCGAGCTGGTACGCGGTTGGCACCCCGCCCCAGTTCGGAAGCCTGGCCTCTATCACGCTGTCTTTCACCAACGCCTCGCTTGCCGTGTAGGTGATGGTGAATTTTTGGGCGCTACCCGCAGTCACTTTAGTCTTTGGACCAATAACGACTGCACCGAGCTCCTTACGGGTCACTGTGACCGTTGGCTGCGTGGCGGAGGCGGCATCTGCCGGTTTGAACTTGCCCTTGACCGGCGAGTGTGCCGATGGGGATTCGAGTTCAGCTGCGTTGTCACGATCGTCCATGTCGGCATACGTGTCAGAAAACACCTCAACCTGCACCTTCTCCGAAGCAGCGGTAGCAGCTATGTCTTCGAAGCTGCCCGGTCGCTGCGCCTCTAGCGGGGCTATCATGAGGTTGTGAACGGTCAACTCGACCCACTGCCTCTCCCGCATCGCATTCACATCAATGTTAATGCGGTAACCGTCGCTCGTGCTAATAATTGAATCCTCATTCAAAGCGTCTGCTGTCGCACGCGAATATTTGACGGCCGAAGATTGCTTCCAACTTAAATAGGTAGCGTCCCGGTTGCTGGACTGACGGCTTAGGTGGATCTCGCCGTCGGTGCCGTCGGCGTTGGGCGCAGGGCCCCAGCCTGCCGGCAGCTTTATCTGAATCCTGCCGTAGGTAGAGCTCTTGTCATCGGCCGCGGTCGCTGCGGGATCACGTGTCGCCAAGTTGTTCGTCGCGGTGTACCTAATTTTCACGTCTTCCGTACGCTCCGCTACCACCGTACCCGGTGAGACTGTCACCTCACCCAGATACTTGCGGTCTACCCGTATCGCCGGGTGCATATCAGAGGCGAGCTTAGATGTAGCAATAGGAACCCTGGGAGCGACCCTGCTTAACAGGTGTGCAGCAGGTAGAGTGAGCTCGCTGCCACGATCCGCCTCGCTATCGTAGCTATCGGAGAACACTTCGACGTGGACATATAACGCATCAGTCGCATTACCAGCCGGAAAATCGGCGACCCTCAGGTCGTCCACGGCGAGTTCGACGTATTTCCCTTTTGCCAAGGAATCGACATCAATGGTAACCATCTGTCCAGTAACATCTATATGATCTTTGGTGGTCAGATCATCGTCGGGGTCTAAAAACTTGACGTTCGGCGAGCCGGTCACAGTCACATCCGCATCACTCAAAGCGGTGCCGTCCATTCGTGTCCAACCTTCCGGCAGCTTTATCTGAATCCTGCCGTAAGTGGCATCATCTGTGTCTTCGTCGCCATCGGGATCGGGATCAGCCAGATCCTCGGTCGCGGTGTACCGAATCCTTAGATCTAACACGTCCTCGGCATCCACGTCTCTCGGCAGACGACTGATAGCACCACGTTGTAGCGCGGACACTGCGATTGTGATGTCATCCTTTGTGTCTTCATCGGCGAAATCTTTACCTCCAGCGATCGTGTCCGTCACTGTAAGCATAGCCTTCGCAGGAGGAGCAGCTGCCAACCCTTGAACCTTGACATTGTGGAAGGTGACAACGATGCGATCACCCTTGGCTGCGGTCTCTTCAACCCTAATAACGATGCTCGCAGCCGCTTCTGCGTCCGTGATGGGATCCACGCGGTACTCGTCCTTGTCATCGTCCAAGGTCGAGGTCACCACTATATACGAGGTGCTGTTCCTGTTAGCCGAGGGGAGCGATGTTTCTCTCAAACGCCCAAAACTCTTAGAAGGACGCGATCCATCGTTCGGAAGATAGGCGGGCGCCCACCCTGCTGGCAGCCCAACGGTAATGGTATTTTCTTCAATCACCGTATCCTTGATGGAATAGGTGACCTTCACATCTGTTACGGTCTCTGCCTTTACCGTAGCCGGTGTAACCGCAACAGTGTTCAGCGGAGGCGGGTTCACCTTTATCATAGCCTGCTCGTTATATTCATCATCGGTCACGCTCAGCGCGTCAGTGACCGTGATGTAGGTGTCCAGAGGTTCTCTGTCCGACAACCCCGGAATCTTCACGTTGTGATACACGACAACGATTTTGTCCCTCGGCATCATGTTGACGGTTTTGCCATCTTTCTCGTAGCCTGTAACAGGAATCGTAACCTCATTGCCGTTAATTGCCACCGCAGCTGTGTTCTCCCTGCTGGTCCCGCGCGGGGTGTATAGCACCGTCACATAGGACGTTTTACTCGCCGACGCGCCCGTAGCGAGCTCATCAGGCTTTGTGGTCACCATCCCTTTTGTAGCTGTCGTTGAACCAGCGGGGGGATCGAGATCTATAGACTTATCAAAACCATCCCCAAAATCAGGGGTGCCAGTCCCGCCATCATTGGCGTAAGCTGCCTCCCAATCGCTCGGCAGTGCGATTTTAATTTCGTTTGTATCATCGATTGCGTCCGTGATGACATAGGTGACTGTCACGGTCGGTTCTCTGGACGATGCCTGCACCCGAGTTGGATCAACCGTTACGGTGTTAAGCTCCTGCGGGTTCACCGTTATCTGAGGAGGCGAATCCAGCTCAGCGTAGGCTGTTCCGTCGGTGCTCAGTTTGTCCGTAATCGTGAATGCAGCGTCCACAGGGGTTCTGTCGTCTAACGATTGCACCCTCACGTTGTAAAACGAGACAATGATTCGGTCTCTGTCTTTCATGTCGCCGGTGACCGTCATTTGAACGCCGTCCGCGCTTATATCATCAACTTCCAATTTTGAGTCCCTATCAGCCAGCCTTGACGTAATCTTCACATACGAACTTGTCGCCCTATCCGCAGCCTCTACCTCTGATTCATCCACAAAATCTGGAGAATTCTCAGGATGAGCAGGGTTCCAGCCCTCCGGTATCCTAATGGTAATCTCATTGCTGCCGTAAATTGTGTCCTGGGCGGTATAGGTTACCGTCATGTCAATTATGGAATCTTGCTTGACCGGCTTCGTCGGCGTGACTCGAATGTCACTCAGGTCTGGAGCCTCCACCATTACCTGGGCGTCCTCAGTGTAGTCACTGCCTGTAATCAGATCCCTAACAGTAAATTGAGCTATTACGTCCTCCCTAGCAGCCAACTCAGAAGGTGTCAATGCCTGAACCATCACATTGTGATAGGTCACCTCAATCTCTTCTCCCCTTGACATGTCGCCATCAATTACCAAAAGGAGGTGCCCATCGCCACCTATGATGGATAAACTTGCATCGTCAAGATCAGCCTCACTATCCACAACCACGTATGAGGTTGTAGCAGCACCGGTGGTACGAGGGGTGTCTAGCGCATCAAGACCAAAAGAAGCGGCTGTTCCTTCTGGAGCGTCAGCTTCGTGAGGAAAAGCCGGATTCCATCCGGCTGGCAGTATAACCGTAATTTGATTGTTATACACCGTATCCTGAGCTTCATAGGTGACTGTCATGTCCTGTATGGACTCCCCCTTGACCGAATTCGGAGTCACGTCGACGTCACTCTCCGCGGTAGCGGTTACCGTCATCATAATTTTAGGCTTGTAAGTATCAGTCTGATATGCTAGACCGGGATTGGGAGATACGCCGCTGTCAGAAACAGCGATATATCTGACTAGGTCGCTTCTTATGCTTGTTCTGCCGTCGTCATCCGGATCCGCGTCGGCATCCGTAGCCGGAAGCGCTGAAATCTCCACGTTGTGATAGGTTACAGTGATTTTTTCGTTAAGTTCCATATTACCTGTAACGGTAACGACTCCAGCGCTCGTCACTACAGGTAGAACAGCACCAGTCGTAACAGCAGGATCAAACGATGCCCTAACGGTGTCCGTCACCGTCACATACTGGGTTGTCGCCTCCGTAGTTCCTGCTGGCAGAGTCTCTGGCAGAGTTGTTAAGCTGTTGCCTACAGCCCGAAATGTAGTCTCAAACGTTGAGCTTGTAAAATTTGCTGAAGGCAGACCAATGCTTACTGCGTTAGCTGTCAACATAGGATGCTTTACTTGGTAAGTAACCACAATATCCCTGGTGGACTTCTCCTTTACCGTATGTGGCGTCACCCTGATATCACTCAGTTTCGGATAGTTCACCGTTATGGTACGCCTTGAATCAGCAGTAGGAGTCACACCAGTACCAGTAAGACTAACATCAGCTGTTACTGCGGGCATGATGGGGTCAGACGTCCCGTACGTTATCGGCGGAACCATCACGTTATGATAAATTACAGTGAAACCGCGCCCCACTTCCATGTCACCCTCAAGTGTGATTGATCCACTAACAGTATCCACAGCTAGTGGTGTATTCGTAAAAGTTCCGGAAAAGTTTTCCGTCACCGTCACATAAGCGGGCAAAGCGTCCGTCGCAGGACCATCTACGGTAGTTACAAACTGTGCTGCTGTGCCTCGCAACCTTTCTGGCAGACTAACGGTTACACTATGACTATTGACAACATTTGGCGTGTCGTCCCCTGTATCTCCTACCGTTAGTGTATATCTCACCCTTATTGCTGGAACTGTTGTCCCAGAGTCAACACTTGATGGAGTGACAATAACCCTGGCTTCTTGTGCCTCTGCCTCCCCGGCAAACCACCCCGCCATCGCCATCAACCCGACAACAAACAACGCTGCCATTTTCCAATGTTTCATACTTTTGCTACTCATTCTTCGTGTTTCCCCTTTCTTTTTTTTAGTTAAAGAATTAGGTTTGTTCTTAACTTGACGCTCGTCACATTTCGATGCGTCTGTTGGTTCAATCATAAGAGTTAAATCCTTTCATACATAATTAGATGTAAAATACCAATCGACAATTGACTCGCTATTGTGTGGGCGGGTTCATTTCTGCCCTGAATTTGCCCACAATTTTCCCCTTCCAAAATTAATGACGCCCTATAATACAACAGATTAAAATATCTGTCAAGCCTTTTTTGTGAAAAAATTCACACCCATCGCCGGATTTTTCGGTTTGCCCCAAAAAAACGGGAGCGCTGGATAGACTTCTGACGATTATGCGTAGGGATAACTACGATGAGGGCGGCGGGCGGGTTTCAGTTTTTTTAGAAAATATTTGTTGTACCACAATCTGTTAGATTGTGATCTCCGCAAACTAACAGTTTGCGCTACATTGCGACAGGGCAACCTTTCCCCCATGACAAGGGGGGTTAGGGGGGTTAAACGGGGCAACCTTTCCCCCATGACAAGGGGGGCTAGGGGGGGTTAAACACTGATTAACACCGATAGAAAAAGGGAAGCGGGACAGCGGGAAAACCAGTCTTTAGCCCCAGCGGGGCGACATGTTTATAGCTGTGGGAGGGGCATCCTTGCCCCGACTTCGGAGAACAAACAACCCCCTAAATCCCCCTTGTCAGGGGGACTTGGGAAGCCTTCAGCCCCAGCGGGGCGACATGTGAAAGACTAATACGTAATACGTAAAAGGAAGGTCACGCAACGACACAAAGGTGCTAAGGAAAGACAGAAAGGGGGAAGAGTTCACGGGAGCATTGTTCGGCTTATTCGTTGTGTTGATGGTATGTTAAGTGTTCGATATGGTTCTGGTTGAGTTGTCGTATCGAAGCGTCCATATCGGATAACCGTTGATTCATCTCAGACCGTAAGCCGCCAATCTGCTCAGTCATCTCAGACCGTAAGCCGCCAATCTGCTCAATCATCTCAGACCGTAAGCCGCCAATCTGCTCAGTCATCTCAGACCTCAGACTGTCGCCTTGCTGATTCATATCAGACCGTAAGCCGCCAATCTGCTCAGTCATCTCAGACCTCAGACTTTCGCCTTGCTGAGTCATATCAGACCGTAAGCCGCCAATCTGCTCAGTCATCTCAGACCTCAGACTTTCGCCTTGCTGATTCATATCAGACCGCAAACCGTCAATTCGCAGATTGACTTCACCAATTCGCTTGTCAATCATAGCGATCAATTCCGCATCCCGCTTTTCGGCACGCTCTTCACTGCGTATCAAGCGTTTCTCGGTTTGCCCCACGCGATAGAATAAGATCCCTACCTGCCCAATGAAACCGGCGACGATGAATAGCGCCAATATTGTGTGTGAGGGAGACCATGAACCGAAATCCATTTTGGGCACCTACCTTTCTTGGTCCCATAGGTTATCACGGTTGCGGTGGGTTTGGCAAGATAATTTTGTCTGAATCACGGATTAGGCGGGAAAGCGGGGAGGTGAGCCTTTAGCCCCGGAGGGGCGACATGTTTATAGCTGTGGGAGGGGCATCCTTGCCCCGACTTCGGAGAACAAACAACCCCCTAAATCCCCCTTGTCAGGGGGACTTGGGAAGCCTTCAGCCCCGGAGGGGCGACATGTTTATAGACGGGCGACATGTGAAAGCGCAATACGTAATCCCCCATTCGGTAGCCGCGGTTCTTTGTACCACAAT
This sequence comes from Candidatus Poribacteria bacterium, assembly GCA_965204355.1. Classification (GTDB taxonomy): domain Bacteria; phylum Poribacteria; class WGA-4E; order WGA-4E; family PCPOR2b; genus PCPOR2b. The sequence continues at coordinate 1,773,436 of OZ241983.1, read as the reverse complement.
CTGTTAGATTGTGATCCGAAAACGCAAACTAACAGTTTGCGCTACATTTATCTCACAAGGTAATTGAATCGCAAGAAAGGGAGAAAACCACAGAAAACCGGGGACGGGGTGGGGTTAGGATGAGGTGTTTTGCATCGCTTCAATCTGTGCACGGAGTTGGTCAATTTGGGCTTGCATCCCCTTCTGATCTTTTGCTCTGTAAGCAATGATGATTTGAGGAACGGCAATCGTCGCTGCCACCAGTCCAAAGAGCCCCATCATTAAACGCCACATACTGTCCATTCTCTTATCCAACGCATCAATTCTAGTGTTTGTCGCATCAATTCTGGCATTCAGACTTTTCTCCACAGCATCAATTCTGGCATTGACCGTCTCAATTTTGAGATCGATATATTCCTTCACGCGCTTTTCCAACGCCGCGTTTTCTTCCTTGACGATGGTACGTAAGTCCTCTTTGGTCAATTCACCATACGCGGATGAGGCAAACAGCAATAGCGATAGGATGGTTACAATTTTCATGGCTGACCGTCTCCTTTTGATGACTGGTACAATATGGTATCACGGGGTGGGCACTTTCGCAAGACAATTTTGACAGGAAAACGGCACAGCGGGAAAACCAGTCTTTAGCCCCAGCGGGGCGACAGGGCAGCCCTTCCCCCATGACAAGGGGGGCTAGGGGGGTTAAACACTAATTAACAATGATAGAAAAAGGGAAACGAGGGAGCGGGAAAACGAGCCTTTAGCCCTACCGGGGCGACATGTGAAAGCGCAATACGCAATACGTAAAGGGAAGGTCACGCAACGACGCAAAGGGGGCGGTTCTTTGTACCACAATCTGTTAGATTGTGATCTTCGCAAACTAACAGTTTGCGCTACATTTATCTCACAAGGTAATTGAATCGCGAGAAAGGGAGAAAACCGGGGACGGGGTGGGGTTAAGATGAGGTGTTTTGCATCGCTTCAATCTGTGCACGCAGCTGGTCAATTTGGGCTTGCATCTCCCGCTGTTGGGTTTGCATATCTTTCTGACCTCTTTCTTTGTAGGCCATGATGATTTGAGGAACGGCGATGGCGGCTGTGACTAGGGCAATGAGTGCAATCATTATGGTCCGTATATCGTCCATTCTGCCATTCAGGCTTTTGCCTAAATCATCAACTTTCTGATCCAACGCATCAATTTTGAGATCGATATATTCCCTTGTGCGTTTTTCGGACGCGGTGATTTCTGTTTTGACTTCCTCTTTAACAATTAAGCGAATCTTGTCAAGATCCGCATCTGTTAGTTCACCCAGCGCTGGCAACACACTCGCACAAAATAGGATTGAAAGGGCAATAATAGTTTTCATTGCGGGGCTCCTTTTGGAGATAGTGTGGATTGATTTTGCGTAAGTCCTACATTAGCTTTCCGTAAACTAAAGCAATGACGATTGGAAGGAGTAGAGTGCTGACGACAAGTACAATTACCGTAACCAAAAAAGGATCAAAGCCTTCATCGACATAATCAATTCGGGTGTTGGTTACATCAATTCGGGCGTTCAGGCTTTCCTCCAACACATCAATTCTGGCATTTACCGCATCAATTTTGAGATCGATATATTCCTTTGTACGCTTTTCGGACGCGGTGATTTCTGTTTTGACTTCCTCTTTAACAATTAAGCGAATCTTGTCAAGATCCGCATCTGTTAGTTCACCGAGTACTGGTAAAGTGGTTGCACAAAAGAGGATTGAAAGGGCAATCATCGTTTTCATTGGGGAACTCCTATTGGGGGACTGGTCGGATATGGTATCATGGTTGGGCGGGTTTGGCAATATCTTTTTGTCTGAATCGCGGATGAGGCGGGAACACGAGGAAGACATCCGCGAATCTACACCAATCAACACGAATGACAGGAAAACCGGAAAGCGGGAAGACCGGTCTTTAGCCCCAGCGGGGCGACATGTTTATAGACAGGCGACAGGGCAGCCCTTCCCCCCTGACAAGGGGGGCTAGGGGGGTTAAACACTGATTAACACCGATAGAAAAAGGGAAAACGCGAAAGCGGGGACGCGAGGCTTTAGCCCCGGAGGGGCGACATGTTTATAGCCGAGCGGCATACCCTACCACCCCAAGCCCCAGCGGGGCGACATGTGAAAGCGTAATACGTAATCTCCCATTTGGTAGGTGCTGTTTCCAACTGCGCCCTCCAGTCTCCCATTTGGTAGGCGCTGTTTCCAACTGCGCCAGTGCGGTTAAAAACCGCACCTACCAGACCGAGGGAAGAGGGGTCTAAAAGAGCCTTTTGTACCACAATCTGTTAGATTGTGATCCCCCGCAAACTAACAGTTTGCGCTACATGACCTGTGAGAGGCACTGTTCTTTGTACCACAATTTCGGTAGGCGCTGTTTTCAACTGCGCCAGTGCGGTTACAAACCGCACCTACCGAGGATGGGGGGAAATGCGGTTACAAACCGCACCTACCGGACCGGGGGAACTGAAAACCGAACCTAACGGGGATGGGGGGAAATATTGAAGGGAGAAAACCACAGAAAACCGGGGACAGGGTGGGGTTAAGATGAGGACGGGGGAATCTCGTTCTTTTCCCGGAGTTGTTCGATGAGGATTTGGATCTCTTTCTCGCGCTTCCTTTCCGAGTAAACAATAATGAGTTGCGGAAGGGCAACGGCGGCGGCTATCAGCGCGAGTATTGCAAGCCAGATGCGGTTAACGTTTCCTTCTAAGGCATTAATTCTGGCATTCAGACTTTTCTCCACACCATCAATTCGGGCGTTCAGGCCTTTTTCCACGCCATCAATTTTGAGATCGATATATTCTTTCATGCGCTTTTCCAACGCCGCGTTTTCTTCCTTGACGATGGTACGTAAGTCCTCTTTGGTCAATTCACCATACGCGGATGAGGCAAACAGCAATAGCGATAGGATGGTTAGGATTCGCATGGGGGACCGCCTCCTTATTGATGACTGGTACGATATCGTATCACGGGGTGGGCACTTTGGCAAGACAATTTTGATGGGAAAACGGGGAAGCGGGAAGACCAGTCTTTAGCCCCAGCGGGGCGACATGTTTATAGCTGTGGGGGGGCATCCTTGCCCCGACTTCGGAGAACAAACAACCCCCTAAATCCCCCTTGTCAGGGGGACTTGGGAAGCCTTCAGCCCCAGCGGGGCGACATGTTTATAGCCGGGCGACATGTGAAAGCGCAATACGTAATACGTAAAAGGAAGGTCACGCAACGACGCAACACCATAAAAAGGGCAGTTACTATTAACCGCCCTTTCGTTATACTTTATCATCAGGTTTATTCCCAATCAAGTGCATGATGATAGTGTCAACCTTTGTCTCAAGTGAGTCAAACCTTTTCTCAAATAAATCAACCTTTGTCTCAAGTGAGTCAAACCTTTTCTCAAGTGAATCAACCTTTGTCTCAAGTGAGTCAAACCTTTTCTCAAGCGAATCAAACCTTTTCTCAAATAAATCAAGACGGTATTCAAGATTTTTAACTGATGCCCTTAATCCGATAATATATGTGATGGTTGCCACTATTGCACCAAGAATCGCCGTCGTGAAAAATGCTATTTGGGCGATTTGAACAACTTGCCCCATGCAATCACCTCCTCTGCACATTCATACCAATTATACCAAACGTGCAAACCTTATGCAACTACTAAGATATTCTCACCCTTCATCCGAATCGCGGATTAGGCGGGAAAGCGGGAAGACCGGTCTTTAGCCCCGGAGGGGCGACATGTTTATAGCTGTGGGAGGGGCATCCTTGCCCCGACTTCGGAGAACAAACAACCCCCTAAATCCCCCTTGTCAGGGGGACTTGGGAAGCCTTCAGCCCCAGCGGGGCGACATGTTTATAGCCGGGCGACACCCCCACCAACCAAAGCCCCAGCGGGGCGACATGTGAAAGCGCCATCCAATCTCCAATTCGGTAGGCGCTGTTTCCAACTGCGCCAGTGCGGTTAAAAACCGCACCCCTACGAGCAGAGACGAGAATCCGTAAAAAGTGTTAAGTTTTGTTAAATTCTGTTAAATTATTGTGGATAACTCCACCTTTTTCCACCTTCGCGTCTGCGACAATCAGCGAAATCTACGTCCCGCTCTGCTCTTAGAACTGAAGTGCGTAACTCCGTAAGTAGAAAAAAACAGGGGTGTTCATTGCATCCTGACGGCGGTTTCCCCTTGTATTTATGTTAGATGTGGATGTCGGTTATATTATCACGGCGGGGTCGTTTTATCAGCGGTTTTATGATATAATGCCCCGAACGGCGGAAGCGGGGAGGCGAGGGAACGAGGCTTTTAGCCCCAGAGCGGCGACATGTTTATAGCTGTGGGAGGGGCATCCTTGCCCCGACTTCGGAGAACAAACAACCCCCTAAATCCCCCTTGTCAGGGGACTTGGGGGACCCGCTCCGGAGGGGCGACATGGTCGATATACGCACGCTGCACGATAGAATTTCGGAATATTGCGTTCCACTGAAAGGGAAACAGAATGGAATCCAGATATCATACATCTAATATATCACGTTTCACGCATCACGTATCACGCATTACATTTTACATCTTATGTTTTGTGCTGCTCGGCGGGCTGATCGGGTGCAGCGGGAAGGACGATCCGCTCCGACAGAGCGAGGCACTGATCCATTCAGGGATGCATCCGGAAGCGATTAACCTGCTGGAAAAAATCATCGCTGTAGACGATCGGAACCCGAAGGCGCGGTTTCTGTTAGGGCAAGCGTATGAGGGATTGGGCAGCTACGACGAAGCGATCCGCCATTACCGGATGGCAATCAATCTGTACGCCGCTCACCCCGAAAACAGGGCGACGGTACGGCTCGCACTGGCAACGGTGTACCTGAAACAGGGGCTACGGGGGCCGGGCTACAACGAGCTGCGGGCGATTGTCCAATCCACGTCGGATAGCGCCGTCCTACAGCGGATAGCGGGGCTCGTGACCGATGCGTATCAGGTGTCACAACTGACCAGCGGCAAGGACGATAACTACTCGCCGCGTTTCTCGGCGGACGGATCGCAGATCGCGTTCGCGTCGTATCGGTTGGATAACGGCGAGATTTTTATCATGGATCTGGACGGACGGGTGCGCCAACGGGTGACCTATACCACCGATTTCGATGAGGGCGAACCCGCGTTCCTCCACGATCCGCACTATCTCATCTATAGCCGTGAACCGCAGACCTCGCGTCAGGTGAAGATTCTGCTGCAGAGCAGTGGATCGACGCCGATCTATGCCGGTTTTTATGCCACGCACATCCATAGCAAGGTTACGCAGGAGCTGATGCCGGTCGGATTCGGTGTCCGATCATTGGGGATATCGCCAGATCGGCAGCGCGTCGCCTACGAATCGAACAATGCGGGCAATCTGGAGATCTACACGCTTGATTTGACGGGCATGGATCTGGGTGCCATTGATCCGGAGACGATTCCTGCGGCGCAGATCACCCATAACGACGTGGACGACGGCAGCCCGGTCTTCTTCCCTGACGGGAAACGGCTTGCGTTTGTCTCGGCACGGACGGACGACTTGGCAGCGGGTCAAGCGGAACGGCATCAGATCTATAGTATCAAAGTGGATGGCAGCGACGAAACGCATCTGAACCCGAACCCCCACGACTGCTACAGCCCGATGATCTCACCGGACGGACAGACCATCGCCTTTGTCTCTGCACGGGACGGGGATATCGAGATCTATCTGATGGACGTGGACGGGTCGAACGAGCGGCGGCTGACTAACGGGATCGGCGCGTCGATGCAGCCCGCCTTTTCGCCCGATTCAAAGCTGTTGGCGTTTGTCTCGGACCGCAGCGATGTCTTCCAGATCTATCTGATGCACCTCGACCGACCGTTGACGCGGCGGGATCTGCTCTTGCATTTGGAGTGAAACGTGATACGTAAGGCGCAACGACGCAAAGGGGAAGACGGGAGAACCGAAAAAAACAAGTCCTTAGCCCCAGAGGGGCGACATGTTTATAGCTGTGGGAGGGGCATCCTTGCCCCGACTTCGGAGAACAAACAACCCCCTAAATCCCCCTTGTCAGGGGGACTTGGGAAGCCTTTAGCCCCAGCGGGGCGACATGTTTATAGCTGTGGGAGGGGCATCCTTGCCCCGACTTCGGAGAACAAACAAACCCCCTAAATCCCCCTTGTCAGGGGGACTTGGGAAGCCTTTAGCCCCAGCGGGGCGACATGTGAAAGACTAATACGTGATGCGTAATACCCAAAGACAACCACCCACTACCGGGCGGAAGGGAAGCCTTTCCCCCATGACAAGGGGGGCTAGGGGGGTTAAACACTGATTAACAATGATAGAAAAAGGGAAAACGGGGAAGCGGGGAAAAGAGCCTTTAGCCCCAGAGCGGCGACATGTTTATAGCTGTGGGAGGGGCATCCTTGCCCCGACTTCGGAGAACAAACAACCCCCTAAATCCCCCTTGTCAGGGGGACTTGGGAAGCCTTCATCCCCAGAGCGGCGACATGTTTATAGACGGGGGCGACACCCCCACCCACAAAAGCCCCACAGGGGCGACAGGTGAAAGCATAAGGCGTAATAAGTGATGCGTAATACCCAAAGACAACCACCCACTACCGGGCGGAAGGGAAGCCTTTCCCCCATGACAAGGGGGGCTAGGGGGGTTAAACACTGATTAACAATGATAGAAAAAGGGAAAACGGGGAAGCGGGGAAAAGAGCCTTTAGCCCCAGAGCGGCGACATGTTTATAGCTGTGGGAGGGGCATCCTTGCCCCGACTTCGGAGAACAAACAAACCCCCTAAATCCCCCTTGTCAGGGGGACTTGGGAAGCCTTTAGCCCCAGCGGGGCGACATGTGCCATCTGTCTGAATCGCAGATTGCACTCTCCCATACGAAAGTGATTTATGCACACCCCTCATTTAACTAGCAACCTGCGTGAATTAATAAATTAATCTTCATACAGTTTGCGCTACATTTGGCAGATTGTCCGATGATTACAGCGGTTACCAGATCAGCAATATCAAAATGTCAACACGCCTTAGGCACCCTCGGACTATACACATCGTTCTCCCGCTTGATAAAATCGGGAACGGGCGAGGAAAACTCACCCCTACGAGGTAAGGCGTTATCTCTCCTTTTCTACTTTCTCCGCGATCCATCTATCTTACAGGGAACAATTAATAAATGGCGAACACACACTTTTTTGCAACGGCGGCGAAAGGGACGGAATCCCTCGTCGCACAGGAATTGGCAGCGATCGGTGCCCGGAATATCCAATCCACCGTCGGCGGCATCCATTTCGAGGGCGGATTGGAAACACTCTATCGGGCGAACCTCTGGCTCCGAACCGCGAACCGGGTGCTGATGCCGATAGCCGAGTTCCCCTGTCCGACCCCGCAAGCCCTCTACGAAGCCGCCCGCAGCGTCCGGTGGCGCGACTGGATGACCGTTGACACCACCTTCGCCGTCGATTGTAACTGCCGCGATTCCCGGATCACCCACTCCCATTACGCCGCCCTGAAGATCAAAGATGCGATAGTCGATAAGTTTCGGGATGAGATCGGCCGTCGTCCAAACGTAGATCGGCGGCAGCCCATGCTCCAAGTCAACGCCCACATCGCAAAGGATCGCTGCGTCCTCAGCCTCGATGCGTCCGGTGACCGATTGCACCGGCGCGGTTATCGCCGTCAAGCGACGGACGCACCGTTACGGGAAACGTTAGCCGCAGCGATTGTCGGATTGGTCGGTTGGGATAACGAGGGGATGTTCATCGATCCGATGTGCGGTTCCGGCACCATCGTCATCGAAGCAACACTCAAAGCGACGAATCACGCGCCCGGACTCCTACGGTGCGGGCACGGCGGTTCCGGGCGGGTGGGATTCGGTTTGCAGCGGTGGCGGAACTTTGATAAGAAACTGTGGGCGCGTCTGACCGATGAGGCGCGGGACGGGATCCGTGAGAAGATTCCGGGACGATTGCTCGGCTACGATATTTCGAGACCATCGGTCCATATCGCGTCGGAGAATGCAAAGTTAGCGGGCTTGGAACGGCATCTCCGTTTTATGCGGGGCGACGCGCTGAAGCTAAGTCCACGTGCGAATCGGGGCGTTATCGTCTGCAATCTGCCCTACGGCGAGCGGACTGGTGAGGTGGAGGCGCTGCAATCGTTGTATAGCGGGTTCGGGGATGTGCTAAAACAGCGGTGCGCGGGCTATACAGCGTACCTGTTCACGGGCAACCTGAAACTGGCGAAGTCGATCGGCCTGCGGACAGCGAAACGGTTCACGCTATATAACGGTCCAATCGAGTGCCGCCTGCTGAAGTATGAGTTGTTTTGAAAGGAATAATACGTAATACGTAGTACGTATAGTAGTAGGCACACTCCGTGTGCCGTAACCCCTGCAATCACGGATTAACACAGATTACTTGTCAGGGGGACTTGGGAAACCTTCAGCCCCAGCGGGGCGGCAGGTGTATAGTAGTAGGCACACTCCGTGTGCCGTAACCCCTGCAATCACGGATTAACACAGATTAAGGGAGTACGCGGATAAAAGCAAAAAACAAACCCCCTAAATCCCCCTTGTCAGGGGGACTTGGGAAGCCTTTAGCCCCAGAGGGGCGACAGGTGTATAGCTGTGGGAGGGGCATCCTTGCCCCGACTTCGGAGAACAAACAACCCCCTAAATCCCCCTTGTCAGGGGGACTTGGGAGATAAGCCCCTAAATTCCGCTTGTTAGGGGAACACGATAGGAAACCCCCTAAATCCCCCTTGTCAGGGGGACTTGGGAAGTCTTTAGCCCCAGAGGGGCGACAGCTGTATAGTAGTAGGCACACTCCGTGTGCCGTAACCCCTGCAATCACGGATTAACACAGATTAAGGGAGTACGCGGATAAAAGCAAAAAACAAACCCCCTAAATCCCCCTTGTCAGGGGGACTTGGGAAGCCTTTAGCCCCAGAGGGGCGATATGTTTATAGCTGTGGGAGGGGCATCCTTGCCCCGACTTCGGAGAACAAACAACCCCCTAAATCCCCCTTGTCAGGGGGACTTGGGAAACCTTCAGCCCGAGCGGGGGACAGGTGTATAGTAGTAGGCACACTCCGTGTGCCGTAACCCCTGCAATCACGGATTAACACAGATTAAGGGAGTACGCGGATAAAAGCAAAAAACAAACCCCCTAAATCCCCCTTGTCAGGGGGACTTGGCGGAGAACAAACAACCCCCTAAATCCCCCTTGTCAGGGGGACTTGGCGGAGAACAAACAACCCCCTAAATCCCCCTTGTCAGGGGGACTTGGGAAGTCTTTAGCCCCAGAGGGGGACAGGAAACATATTGAATTCGTGCACCCAAAATTATTGAAAGATCTGGCAAAAAATGATATAATTTAGAGTAAATTTTCTTGATAAAAAAAGCTAAAAAAGGAACGCTACTATGAAGCCTGAGCTGAGTCCATTCAGACCGGGGCAGACCGTACCACTCGAGTTTTTCGTGGGACGTATCGCAGAAATTGAACGCTTGCAGAGCATGGTGAAAGCAAGCACACAGGGCCAATTCAAAATAGGATTCATCAGTGGAGAGCGAGGTATCGGCAAGAGTTCCTTAGCTTCTTTCGTGCGATACCTTTCAGACTCTAGTTGCAACGCCGCAGGCTGTCATGTCTATCTCGGTGGTGTCCGAGAGTTGAACGAGATGGTACGGACAACATTTGACCGGATCCTCAAAGAGAGTATAGACAAATCATGGCATCAGCAAGCAATGGAGTTTTTTGGCGATCATGTTCGCAAAGTCGGCTTGTTTGGCTTTTCACTTGAATTGAATCTCGAAGATAGAGATCTGTCTACCCTATCTCGAAATTTCGTTCCATCTATGCGTCATCTGTTAGATAAACTTAGCGACCAGAAGGAAGCACTCCTGTTGATTTTGGATGATATAAACGGTCTTGCGACCTCCGAAAACTTTGCCAATTGGTTAAAAAGTACGGTGGACGAAATCACCACCTCCGGACAAGAGATGCCGCTTTGCATTCTCGTTGTGGGTCTGGAGGAACGACGTCGGGAGTTAATAAGCGGACAACCCTCTCTCGCTCGCGTTTTTGAACTAATTGATATTTCTCCATGGTCGGACGATGAAGCCGCAGAGTTCTATCAACGCACCTTCGAATCCGCAAATGCAAAGATCGAGGAGACAGAACTCAGTCAGCTTGTCCGGTTTACTGGTGGATTACCAGTCTTGGCACATGAAATTGGCGATGCGGTCTGGCGGACAGCTCAAAGTCTAAACATCAACGCAAAGGAAGTTTCTCAGGGTATATCTGTAGCCGCTGAGATTATAGGCAGGAAGCTGCTCGAACCTCAGATTTTCAGTGCGATTCGGAGCGAAAGGTATCGTTCAATCCTCCGAAAAATAGCGGGCGAACCGCAAATGTATTTTCGGAGAGCAGAACTGGTCGCAAATCTAACAGGGAAAGAGGTAAAAGTGGTGGATAGCTTCCTTAGACGCATGAAACAACTGGGAGCAATAGAGACAGTCGCGGATGTCAGAGGTGGCTACAGATTTCCTAATCTTCTCCATGCTCTGTATTTCTGGATAGAATCAGAATCTGCAAAAGACTAATGGGCTTTCTGATATTTCTTAAAATTCACTAGGTTCTGTTGACATTTTACAGCCCGTAGGTTGGGTTGAACGGTTAAGCATGAATTCCTACCACACACAATAGAGATCCTGCCTTTCAATAACCTCCTCTTAATAGATAGATAGTGAAACCCAACACGCAGTCTATACACATTCCGCCCTGCTGGGGATAAAGCAGCGGGGGAGAAAGGGAGATATAGCACTTCCCCCCTGACAAGGGGGGCTAGGGGGGTTGGAGGGTTTCCCCATTGACAAGCGGGGACGACAAACAATTCCCCCCTGACAAAGCGGGCTAGGGGGGTTGTTGGAGGATTTCCCCATTGACAAAACGGGCTAGGGGGGTTAAATACCACACAAAAGAAACGAATCACACACACCATGAATACAAAGTCAAACCGAAAAGCAGACAGACCCGATAACGAGCACCAAGGCGGTTATATACCCTACAACCATACCCTGACCCAGAAAGCGCGAGAAAATCGCAAAAATCCAACTCCGGCAGAACAGAAATTGTGGTATAAAGTGCTGCAACGCAAACGACTCGGTAATCTAAAATTCACGCGCCAGAAACCGCTGACCGAATACATTGTAGATTTTTATTGCGCGGAACTGAAGCTGGCAATCGAGATAGATGGCGATACCCATGCAAGGCAAAAACCGTACGATAACGACCGAACGAAAAACCTCAACAAACATGGGGTTGAGGTCATTCGATATACCAATGCTGACGTGCTGAACAATCTTGAAGGGGTGTATCAGGATTTGCAGAAACGCATCTCTGCGCGGATGGCTCTTGAATCCTGCTTGGAGGAAACCCCCTAAATCCCCCTTGTCAGGGGAACGCGATAGGAAACCCCCTAAATCCCCCTTGTCAGGGGGACTTGGGAGATAAGCCCCTAAATTCCGCTTGTTAGGGGGAATGCGATAGGAAACCCCCTAAATCCCCCTTGTCAGGGGGAATGCGATAGGAAACCCCCTAAATCCCCCTTGTCAGGGGGACTTGGGAGATCAGCCCATAAATTCCGCTTGTCGGGGAACGCGATAGGAAACCCCCTAAATCCCCCTTGTCAGGGGGAATTGGGAGATAAACCCCCTAAATCCCCCTTGTCAGGGGGACTTGGGAGATCAGCCCCTAAATTCCGCTTGTTAGGGGGAATGCGATAGGAAACCCCCTAAATCCCCCTTGTCAGGGGGACTTGGGAGATAAGCCCCTAAATTCCGCTTGTTAGGGGGAATGCGATAGGAAACCCCCTAAATCCCCCTTGTCAGGGGGACTTGGGAGATAAGCCCCTAAATTCCGCTTGTTAGGGGAATGCGATAGGAAACCCCCTAAATCCCCCTTGTCAGGGGGAATTGGGAGATAAGCCCATAAATTCCGCTTGTCGGGGGAACGCGATAGGAAACCCCCTAAATCCCCCTTATCAGGGGGAATTGGGAGATAAACCCCCTAAATCCCCCTTGTCAGGGGGACTTGATAGATACATCTTGCGTTTTATGTGGATCTGCGCTACACTTAATCGACTGCTGTTCAACCTATCCTTCCGATCCTCTGGACATATCAATCCGAAAATAACCAGTAGAAAAGGAGTTGCCATAAACGATGCCCGACCACAAACCGCCCCTCCACCGTTTCACCGTTCTCGATTTAACCCGTGTCCGTGCCGGGCCCACCTGCGTCCGCCAGCTTGCCGATTGGGGCGCGAACGTCATAAAAATCGAAATCCCACCGGCACCCGGTAAGGAGGGCGATGCCCTCGGTTCACGACATAACTCGGACTTCCAGAACCTCCAACGCAACAAGCGGAGCATGACACTGAACCTCAAGTCGGAGATCGGTCACGCCACATTTATGCGGATGGTCAAACAGGCGGATGTGGTGGTGGAGAACTATCGTCCCAGCGTCAAGGACCGCCTGAATATCAACTACGAGGCGTGTCGAGCCGAGAACCCGCGCATCGTCTACGCAAGTATCTCCGGGTTCGGGCAGGACGGTCCCTACGGCGGTCGTCCCGGTTTCGATCAGATCGCGCAGGGGATGGGCGGCTTGATGTGGATCACCGGCTTTCCGGGTCAAGGGCCCTTGCGGGTCGGGGTGCCGATCGCAGACCTCGCTTCCGGCATGTACACCGCTATCGGGGTGCTGATCGCGTTGCTGCAGCGCGAGGAGACGGGGCACGGGCAGTGGGTGCACTCATCGCTCCTCGAAGCGCAGATCGCGATGCTCGACTTCCAAGCAGCGCGTTGGACCATCGACGAACATGTGCCGGGTCAAGCGGGCAATGATCACCCCACCAGTATCCCGACCGGCGTGTTCCAGACGACCGACGGCTATATCAACATCGCGGCGAGCGGTGGAACGATGTGGCATCGGCTCTGCGACCTCCTTGAGGCGGACGACCTTCGGAACAATCCCGACTACGCGAACGATGATCTGCGGTCACAGCATCGGGAGGCGTTGAACGCTGAATTGCAAACATACTTCTCAACCCGAAGCAGCGTCGAGTGGATCGAGGCACTCAACGACGCGGGTGTGCCGTGCGGACCTATCTACAAGATGGACGAGATGTGGTCAGACCCGCATATCCAGCACCTCGAAATGTCGCGCCCTGTGGATCACCCGGCGCTCGGTCGGATGGAGGTGCTGCGTCACGCAACGAATATGAGCGGCACACCAAAGATGCCGTATCGCCCGGCACCGGAAATCGGTGAACATACGGACGAGGTCTTGCGGGAATTCGGGTTCTCTGACGACGAAATCGAGACAATGCGAAAGGAGCGTGTCGTATGAATGTTGCGGCAACCAGTACCACGGATCTGATTATCGCTGAAAAGCGGGACGGCGTCGGCTATCTCCGTTTCAACCGTCCCGAAAAGCATAACGCCGTCTCTTACGAGATGTGGCAGGGCATCGCAAAGGTTATGGCGGACTTCGAGGCGGATGATACGGTTCGCGTCGTGGTCGTTTCGGGCGAGGGCGGCAGGGCATTTTCTGCGGGCGCGGATATATCGCAATTCGAGAAGCAGCGCGCATCGGAGGACGCCATCAAGGAGTACAACGTGGCGTCGGGGCTCGCCCATGAAAACTTGACGAGTATCTCCAAGCCAACCATCGCGAAGATTGGGGGATATTGTATCGGCGGCGGATTGGGGATCGCGCTCTGTTGTGACCTGCGTTTCGCCACCGACGATTCAAGGTTCGGTATCCCCGCGGCCAAACTCGGTCTCGGATACGGTTACGGCGGGCTGAAGCCGTTGGTCGCGCTTGTCGGTCCGATCCGTGCCAAAGAGATCCTGTTCACCGCCAGACAGTTTGACGCAACGGAAGCCTACGATATGGGACTCATCAACCGGGTACTGCCGAAGGACGAAATAGATGGCTATGTGGACGCGTACACGGAGACCATTGCGGGCAATGCGCCCCTGACCATCAAAGCGTGCAAACAGATTATCGCGGAGGTCTGCAAGGATCCGGATGATCGGGATTTGGACCTATGCAAGAGATTGGTGGATGCCTGTTTCGCCAGCGAGGATTATAAGGAGGGCAGGCGGGCGTTCATGGAGAAGCGGAAACCGCAGTTTCAGGGGAGATAAACGGGAAAACGGGACGGAGTGCTTTTAGCCCCGGAGGCCCGGTAGGGGCGGTTGGAAACGGGTCTTTAGCCCCGGAAGGGCGAATGATCAACCCCCTAAATCCCCCTTGTCAGGGGGACTTGAGAAGCCTTCAGCCCCGGAGGGGCGAATGATCAACCCCCTAAATCCCCCTTGTCAGGGGGACTTGGGAGATAAGCCCCTAAATTCCGCTTGTTAGGGGGAATGCGATAGGAAACCCCCTAAATCCCCCTTGTCAGGGGGACTTGGGAGATAAGCCCCTAAATTCCGCTTGTTAGGGGGAATGCGATAGGAAACCCCCTAAATCCCCCTTGTCAGGGGGACTTGAGAAGCCTTCAGCCCCGGAGGGGCGGTATGTTTATAGCCGAGCGGCATACCCTACCAACCAAAGCTCCGGAGGGGCGACATGTGATAGCGTAATACGTGACACAAGCCCCAGCGGAGTGGCATTGTCATTAAACTGCGATTTGGCAAACTAACATTCTAACAAGAGGGACACATGAGCTCAGAGAAAGATTATGCGGTTCAATTCGTGGCACGGGAACAGGCGGAACTCAGCGTTGTTGAGCGCGATCCAACCCCGCTCGCTCCGGACGAAATCGCCGGTAGGAGTATCGTCACACTGATAAGTGCCGGGACGGAATCGACAGGATCCTACACCGCGGAGGGCAACTTCCCGCGTGGATCCGGCTATGCGGCGGTTTTTGAGGTCGAGTCTGTCGGGACGGACGTGGACGATGTCAAGGCGGGGGATTCCATCTTCTGCATGGGCAATCACCGATCCTATCAGCGCATTAAACGGGACGCCGGCTTGCTGGTGCCCGAAGGGCTCGCAGCGGAGACCGCTGTTTTCGCCCGGCTGATGAACGTGAGCCTGACCACGTTGACCACGACAACCGCCCGTCCACCGGAGAAGGTTATCATCACCGGCTTGGGCATTGTCGGGAATCTTGCCGCACAAAATTTCACCAACGCCGGCTACGATGTAACCGCCTGTGAACCGGTTGACACACGGCGCGATGTCGCTATCGAATGCGGCCTTAAAAACGTCCTGTCCGCTGTCCCGGTGGATGATCCCGAAATTGCTGGCACGGTGGGCTTGGTCGTCGATTGTTCGGGCCATGAGCAGGCGGTGCTTGACGGCTGCAACGTCGTCCGAAAAAAGGGCGAAGTGGTTCTACTCGCGACACCGTGGCGCCGCTATACGGAGATGTATGCCCACACCATCCTGCACGCGATTTTCCACAAATATGTCGTCGTCCGCAGCGGTTGGGAGTGGGAACTGCCGAACCAACCGACCGAGTTCCGCACGAACAGCATCTACGGCAACCTCGCCGCCGGGTTGAGATGGCTGGCTGACGGTCGAATGTCGGTCGCCCCATTGGCGCTGAAGATCGCGCCCCACGACCCGCAGACCGTCTATCAGAATCTGTTGCATAGACGGAGCGAACGGTTGACCTATATCTTTGATTGGACGGAGGTTTGAGGTATATAGTAGTAGGCACACTCCGTGTGCCGTAACTCTGCAATCACAGATTAAAGGATTACGCGGATACAAACAAAAAACAAACCCCCTAAATCCCCCTTGTCAGGGGGACTTGGGAAGCCTTCAGCCCCAGCGGGGCGGCAGGTGTATAGTAGTAGGCACACGCCGTGTGCCGTAACCCCTGCAATCACGGATTAACACAGATTAAGGGAGTACACGGATAAAAGCAAAAAACAAACCCCCTAAATCCCCCTTGTCAGGGGGACTTGGGAAGCCTTCAGTCCCAGCGGGGCGGCAGGTGTATAGTAGTAGGCACACGCCGTGTGCCGTAACCCCTGCAATCACGGATTAACACAGATTAAGGGAGTACGCGGATAAAACGAAAAACAAACCCCCTAAATCCCCCTTGTCAGGGGGAATTGGGAAGCCTTTAGCCCCAGCGGGGCGACATGTTTATAGCTGTGGGAGGGGCATCCTTGCCCCGACTTCGGAGAACAAACAACCCCCTAAATCCCCCTTGTCAGGGGGAATTGGGAAGCCTTCAGTCCCAGCGGGGCGGCATGTTTATAGTAGTAGGCACACGCCGTGTGCCGTAACCTCTGCAATCACGGATCAAGGAATTACACGGATAAAACGAAAAACAAACCCCCTAAATCCCCCTTGTCAGGGGGAATTGGGAAGCCTTCAGTCCCAGCGGGGCGCCAGGTGTATAGTAGGCACACTCCGTGTGCCGTAACCTCCGCAATCACGGATTAAGGAATTACACGGATAAAAGCAAAAAACAAACCCCCTAAATCCCCCTTGTCAGGGGGACTTGGGAAATGAACTAATGTACCAATGAATCAATAAAAAGGAAAACTATGCCAACTCCTACCAACGAATCCTCCTCAGAAAAACATACCCCGTTACAGGTTAGACCCCCTCGGATCCTCTGTAACACCGGTGCTTGGAGCCCGCTGGTTGACACGACCGACATCTTCGGTGGTAACCGCGGTATGAGCCGTGACGAGCAATTCACACTTTTCGACGCGCCCGTCGGCATCCAATTCGAGGTGGAAACCGCCCTCAAATCTGAACCGCTGCTCGAAGCTGTGAGAGCGTGGGAGCACCCCGGTATCGCCCCGCTCTACATCTGGCAGGATGACGGTGCCTATCACATGCTCTACGAGTCCGGGGGCAACGGCGCAGCCTATGCCCACAGCGACGATGCCTACCAGTGGACCCGTCCCGAACTGGGACAGGTAGAATTTCAGGGGTCGAAACAGAACAATCTCATCGCCAATCCGCCGCGCGGGTCATCGGGCTTCTTCGAGGATCCACAGGCGCCACCGGAGGAACGCTACAAGGCGATGGGCGGTAACATGGCGTGGTATGATCCCGACACCAACGAACCGCTGGTCGGCGGGGAAGCGGGCAAGCGGATTGCTGCCCAGAACGCTGAAGGCGCAGCTTATAAGGGACCGAAGGCAGTTATCTGGGGATGGATGCTCGGATGGACTTCGCCCGATCGGTTCCGGTGGACGCCGTTGGAACAGCCGCTCGGCAACCGTCCGGTCAACGGTGCGATTGCCGCCCGTTTCGATCCGCATCACAACAACTACTACGCCTACCTCCAGATCATGGGTTATCCGACGGAAACGCTCGGCGGTATCGGCACGGGACGTTTAGAGGAAAGCACCCACCGCCGCACGATCGGCTTCGCCCGGACCGACGATTTCCGTACGTGGCCCGCCCCGAAACTTATCTTGGAACCCGACGCACAGGACGACCTCGACATCTCGTTCTACGGTGCCAACTATTTTCCGTATCCCGGTCGCACCGATCTGCACGGGATGCTGATCCCGGTCTACCACCAAATCACCGATCACATGGACGGTCAGATCGCTTTCAGCCGCGATGGTCTGTTCTGGTCTCGTCCGGAGCGGGAACCCGTCCTTGAGGTGGGCCCACCGGGCAGTGGCGATGAGTGTTCCGCCCACTTCTGGCGTGGCGGCATCATCGAACTTCCGGACGGCTATTGGGCATCGCCCTATACGGGCAATTCAAAACTTCACAACGTCACACCTGATAGGGCAGCGGCGATGTTTCCCCTCCACCGCCCGCTCCAAATCCGGTGGGCGCGTTGGCAACCGCACCGCTTCTGCGGCGTGGTCGCAGCGTTGGAAGGGCGCTTTACCGTTCCGACAGTCTACCGTTGCCACGACGAACTCCGGCTCAACTACCGCTGCAAGCCCGGTGGGTGGATAAAGGTGGAGCTCCTTGATAAAACACCGCACCTGATGACCCCGGACGGGGATCCCGTCGCTGGCTTCAGCTTTGCGGACTGTGATCCGCTGACGGGCGATGCCATCGACCATGTTGTGACGTGGAAGGGACAGCGGGACATCAGCAACATCGGCGAGACCGTCGCTATCCGCATCCAGATGTTCCAAGCGAAGCTCTTTGCTTACCGAGTTTGAGGAGAAAACGGGAAAGCCATCCGCGAATCCACGCGAATATACACCAATTATGGTGAACTTTAGAATTATGGTGAATTAGGGAAATAAGTAAACATTAAAAGTAGTAGGCACACTCCGTGTGCCGTAACTCCGCGCCCAACGTCCTGGCCTCGCTCGTTCATAGTGTTTAAGTAATTCTAAAATCTACCATACTTGGACACGCTGTACCGGCGATGGGAACATCCGGGCTATCACCTCGGTAGGTGCGGTTTGTAACCGCACCGGTTTGGCGCAGTTAGAAACAGCGCCTACCATACAGGGGGAGCGAAAGTGTCTACATATTTTGATAATTCACCATAAAAACAATTAAACGCAACGACGCAGAGAAGGCGAAAACGGGATAACGGGAGCTTAGATTCGTAGGGGTTGGGTTCCCCAACCCAGCGGGCGAGGAGACCTCGCCCCTACGATGACGGACTCAGATGATTCGGCTTTTAGCCCCGGAAGGGCGAATGATCAACCCCCTAAATCCCCCTTGTCAGGGGGACTTGAGAAGCCTTCAGCCCCGGAGGGGCGAATGATCAACCCCCTAAATCCCCCTTGTCAGGGGGACTTGAGAAGCCTTCAGCCCCGGAGGGGCGATAGGTCATAACCTATAATGCGTAATACGTAAAGGAACTCAACCACCACCTGTGAGAGGGGCATCCTTGCCCCGACTGCCGTGCGGGAAGACGAGAGCCAGAAGGTAGGGGATGGCTATTTTTACGTACTACGTATTACGTTTCACGCACCTATACAGGAGAAAAGATGAAAATTACCAAAGTGGAGACCATCCGTTCCGAAGATAGAAAATACTGCTGGATTCAGATCTATACCGATGCCGGATATGTCGGACTCGGGGAGACCTATGATCGTGCGGATCCTGCGGAGGTAGTGATCCACGAATTTGCTCGCGGCCATCTGCTCGGTCAGAATCCGGAAGATATTGAGAAGATTTGGAACCGGATGTACCGCAGCGCGTCCTTTCACGGACTGATGGGCGCCGAACTCCGTGCGATGAGCGGCATCGATATGGCACTATGGGACCTCTTGGGCAAGACGTTAGACCGTCCGCTCTACCGCATCTTGGGCGGAGAAACCCGTTCTAAAGTGCCTGTCTATTTCAGCGGCATCTACGATGAGACAGAGACGAACCGAACGGCGTTTCAGGATTGGTCGAGGAGGTGTGTGGACGAGGGCTGGAAAGCGTGTAAAACCGCCCGTTTCTTCGGCGACTTTTACCCAAGTTACGGTAAGACAGATTTCGCTGATACAACCGGCTACATCAGCGCGACAGATGTATCAGAAGGCACCAAGCGATTTGAGTGGGTACGAGATGCGGTTGGGGATGCGTTGGAGGTGGGGATAGATCTCCACGCCGCCTTCGATGTGCCCGGCGCGATCCGGATTGCGGAAGCGGTGCGACACCTGAACCCTTACTTTATAGAGGAGCCGATCCACCCCCATAATTTCACAGCGTTAAAAGAGGTCCGAGAGCGCGGAGGTGTCCCCATCGCCGCCGGTGAGCGCATCTTCTCCCGATGGGGCTTTCAACAGATATTGGAGTTGGGAGCAGCCGACGTTCTCAATCCAGATCTCGCGTGGACGGGCGGCATCTCAGAGGTCAAGAAGATTGCAAGTTACGCGGAGGTGCACTATATTCCGGTCGCACCGCACAATTACGGACCGCTCAGTTGTATGGCGTTGACGCATCTGATGGCGGTCCTCCCGAATACCCGACACCTCGAATTCACCGCCTACCACTACCCGACATGGAACACCTACATCGACGAACCGATAACCGTTAAAGAGGGGATGTTGGAGCTCAGTGACCGCCCCGGCTTGGGCAGAGAACTTAGCGCGAAAATGTTGGCACTGCCCCGGACGACGATAGAGCCTTGACGAACACAACGCTGGCAGCCAAGATATTCACCCAGAGAAGAAAAACGGAACAGGACAAATATCCAAAAAAGGAGATAGTGGCATAG
The DNA here is from genome assembly GCA_965204355.1 of Candidatus Poribacteria bacterium. Taxonomy (GTDB): domain Bacteria; phylum Poribacteria; class WGA-4E; order WGA-4E; family PCPOR2b; genus PCPOR2b. The sequence continues at coordinate 1,753,251 of OZ241983.1, read as the reverse complement.
TGAAGGCACCTAATGATACCTCCACATCCGTACAGAAATATAGCGATTATCAACTTGAACTACCCGAATCAGGAGATAATCAGCTTGTACTATATGAGAACTCGCCCTTCGTCGAGAATCCGAATTATCTCTCAGAACAACTCATCACATATATCGGCAACAAACGCGCCCTTCTGAAACATATCGGTAAAGCGGTTATGTGCGTCAAGCAACGGACCGGCAAGGGATACCTCCGTGTCTTCGATGCTTTTAGCGGCTCCGGGGTCGTTTCCCGTTTCCTGAAAGCGCACGCTTCGTTTATTGTCAGCAACGATTTTGAGGATTACGCCGCTGTGATTTCACGATGTTATTTGCGTAACAGAAGTTCGGTTAATTTCACTGCCCTGTCCGAAATTGTAGACGAATTAAACGCTCGCGTGGATGACGAGCCGCTTCCCAAAGGATTTATTGAAACGCTCTACGCCCCAAAGGATGAATCAAAGATCGGGAAGGACGATAGGGTTTTCTATACGACCGCCAATGCCCGCCGTTTGGACAACTATCGTCGGCTGATTGATGAAACTCCCTCAGATTGCCGGGATCTGCTGCTGGGGCCCCTGCTAAGCGCCGCCTCCGTCCACTCAAATACCGCGGGCGTATTCAAGGGATTCTATAAGGATCGCACCACCGGCGTCGGTCAGTACGGCGGGACCGGATCGGACGCCCTGAAACGGATCAAGGGCGAAATCCAGCTTGAAATCCCGGTGTTAAGTCGGTTTGAGTGCGATTATCAGGTGCTGCAGGATGACACCAATAAAGTCGCAAGCCAAATAAAGGGACTGGATTTGGCTTATATCGATCCGCCCTACAATCAGCACCCCTACGGCTCCAACTACTTTATGCTCAACCTGCTGATCGGTTACAAACGACCGGACAATATAAGTCGCGTGTCCGGCATTCCATCGGACTGGAGACGTTCAGGATATAATGTCCGGACAAAGGCTTTACCGCTACTCGAAGAACTGCTGCACAATATCGACGCACACTTTCTCTTAATCTCTTTTAACAATGAGGGGTTCATCAGTCCTAACGAGATGCGTGCGATGCTACAAAAGATAGGCGCTATTGACGAGTTTAATGTTCGCTACAATACATTCCGCGGTTCAAGGAATCTGAGGAACCGGACGATTCATGTAACAGAGCAGATGTTTCTCGTAGAAAAAAGATAGGCTCATGTAAAAAGAAGGTGCAAAACACACAGAGAAACCGAGTTTGACCCCCCTGACAAGGGGGGCAGCGAAGGGGCTCCCTTGTCTTTCCACCCTTCGCAGGGGGGTTGAAAAAACACGGTTTCTATTACACTATTTCTTAACATGAGCGAAAAGATAACACACATCGCATAAAGGAGAAAACCTTATGAACAACACCCCCGATTACACATCACGTGTCCCGCACTACACCTTTGCCGACACCCTCGAAGCACAGGAAGAGCAGCTCAAAACCAACCCGCTGATGTTACGACTGATTGAGTCGCGGAAAGGGTATGCGGGCGATCCGCACCGTCCCATCTACCATTACATAAATCCCGAAGCGATGCTGAACGATCCCAACGGACTCTGTTTCTGGGGCGGGAAATGGCATCTGTTCTATCAAGCATACCCGCCGGAGGATACCCGCCAACATTGGGGACACGCTATCAGCGATGATCTCATCCACTGGCGCGACCTGCCCTATGCGATCTACCCCAACCCCGAAAGGTGCTGTTTCTCCGGTGCAACCTATGTCGAAGAGGACCGGGTGATTGCGATGTATCACGGCACGGAGGTCGGCAATATGGTCGCTGTGTCGAGTGATCCGCTCCTGCTGAATTGGGAGAAGGTGACGGGCGAAGCGGTCATCCCAATGAAGAACCCGGACGGGTCAACCCCGCCCTACCGCGTCTTCGATCCGTGCATCTGGAAGAAGGATGGCATCTACTATTCGCTTTCAGGGGGAACGCTACCGCACGGGCCCGGCGGCAAACGGATCCGCGCCAACTTCCTGCTCCGCTCGCCGGATTTAGCGAATTGGGAATATCTGCACCCATTCATCGAGGATGATCAGTACACATTGGTGGGCGATGACGGCGCCTGCCCCTACTTCTGGCCCATCGGTGACCGCCACATCCTTCTGTTCTTCAGCCACATGAGCGGCGGTCAGTATCTGTTAGGCGATTACGATAAGGAGCGCGACAAGTTCGTTGTAACAGCGGGCGCAAAGAACAATTTCGGTGCCGCAGCCCCCGCGGGGGTACACGCGCCCTCCGCAACCCCTGACGGTGAGGGGGGACTCATCTGTATCTGGAACATGAACCCCGCGAAACCGACCGAGGGCTGGAATCAGATTATGACCCTACCACGCCGTTTAACGCTCGCCTCAAAAGATGAATTGGCGATCGAGCCTGCCGGCGATATCGAATCGTTGCGCGGTGCACATCAGCGCGTTGGTGGGATGACACTGCCCGCGAACCAAGAGATTACCCTCCAGAACGTCGAAGGGAATGCGATGGAGATCGTCGCGGAGATTGATCCGAAAAGCGCGCCGATGGTTGAGATGAACGTCCTCCGCTCGCCGCAGAAGGAGGAGTTCACCCGTATTGCGTTCTTCCGGGAACGGGGTTTCAGGGACCCGGATCTTGAACGGGAGGGACGGGACAGCCTGATAACGATAGATTCATCCTACTCGTCGGTCGCGCCGGATGTGCTGTCACGCGCTCCGGAAACTGCTGCCGTTTTCATTGAGCCGGACGAGACGCTCCAGCTGCGCGTGTTCATCGACAAGAGCGTGGTCGAGGTATTTGTCAACGGGAAGCAGTGTGTCGCGATGCGCGTCTATCCCGACCGTGAAGATAGCGTCGGTGTGTCGCTGCGTTCTCAAGGTCAAGACAGCGAACTCAGATCGCTCGACGCATGGCAGATGGAGAATATCTATGATGCGTGATGCGTAAAAACAAGCACCCACCCTCACCTGTAGGAGGGGCATCCCCGCCCCGACCCCGCGCCCAATACCACAGAAGCACAGCGGGCGCTGAGAACCAGAAAACGAGAAAACGGGATAACGGGCGACATGTGGTAATTGTCTGAATCAGGATTTACAGGATTGAAGACGGGGAAACGGGTCTTTAGCCCCGGAGGGGCGACATGTTTATAGCTGTGGGAGGGGCATCCTTGCCCCGACTTCGGAGAACAAACAACCCCCTAAATCCCCCTTGTCAGGGGGACTTGGGAAGCCTTCAGCCCCGGAGGGGCGACAGGTTTATAGCTGTGGGAGGGGCATCCTTGCCCCGACTTCGGAGAACAAACAACCCCCTAAATCCCCCTTGTCAGGGGGACTTGGGAAGCCTTCAGCCCCGGAGGGGCGACATGTGATAGCGTAATGTGTGACACATGAGAGAAACAGCGCAGAGGACGCTGAGAACCAGAAAACGAGCGTAGGAGGTCCTTCATGAAAAATATCTTCGCTTGTGTCGGCGGTTACGGCCGTTACGAGCATATCATGTATGAGCATCTATCCAGCATCGGGGTGAACCATCTACAGATCCCAGCCCCATCGCCTTCGGAGGTTGACGGTGTGAAGGCGGAGTTAGATCAGAACGGTTTCGCAGCAATAGCACTAACAGCGAAGTATCAGGACGAAGACACCACCGCGACAGACGAGGCCACATCGGATTGGATGGACGCTTTCGATGCGGCATCACGCATGGGCGTCTCCATCGTACATAGCAGCGTCAAAGCGCACCCCGGAGCGGAGTCAGATGTCTACAAATGGCTCACAAAGATGGGGGACGCAGCCGCTGCACGCGGTCTCACGTTAGTCCTCGAAACCCATCCGACCCTGCTCCACAACGGTGAGGTCTGCTTAGCGCTGATACGTGCGGTAGACCACCCGTCCGTCCGAATAAACTTCGATACGGGCAACATCTCCTTCTACACCGACGGCGGCGATGCCGTGGTAGAGCTTGAGAAGATCGCCCCCTACGTCGCCTGCACCCACATGAAAGACCACGACGGCGTATTCGATGCGTGGCACTTTAAGACACTCGGCGAGGGGATCGTGGATTTTGCGGAGATATTGAGAATCCTCAAATCGGCCCACTATACGGGACCCTACATCCTCCAACCGGAAGGTGTCCGCGGCGAAGATCTGACCGAAGCACAGACCAAAGAAGGGATAGAGAGGTCGTTTGAACACCTGCGTCAACTCGGTTACGGAGATTGACCCACATCGTTATATCACAAACCAAATCACCCTGAACCCATCGGGTGGAAGGAGAGAGTAATATGCCAAGAAGTCATCGCCCCTCGGTCCGCGGGAAACGGTACGTCGTTTCATCGGTGCACTATCTCGCAACAATGGGCGGCGTCCGTATCATCGAAAGTGGCGGTAACGCCGCCGATGCCGGCGTCGCCGTCGGTATCTGCATCAATGTGCTTCAACCGGGATTCACCCATTTCGGCGGGGTTGCCCCAATTATCTACTGTCCGGGGTCGGGTGCACCCGTTGAAACGATCAGCGGTCTGGGACGTTTTCCACGCGGGGCTAGCATCGACTACTTCCAAAAATATCACGACGGCGATCTACCGCCTGGAATCTTGCGAACGGTTACCCCCGCGTCGCCCGATGCGTGGTTGACAGCGTTGGCGCGGTTCGGGAGCATGACCTTTGAAGAGGTCATCCAGCCCGCATTAGACCTCGTCGAAAATGGGCATCCGGTCGATGATCAGTTCCACGCATTTGCCAGCGATGAGTTGGGGGGCGAACCCTCGACGGAGGCTGTATTCAATCCCGGTGGACATATCCCACAAGTCGGGGAGATCTTCTTCCAGAAGGATCTGGGGAACACCTTTAGGCGGATGATCGACGCCGAGCGCGGAGCGGGTGGTAATCGAGAGACAGGAATCCGAGCGGCACGCGACCTGATTTATAAGGGTGAAATCGCCCACGAAATCGCCGATTTCCACGCACAGGAAGGTGGGCTGCTGACCTACGAAGACCTCGCAGCATTCTCGGTTCGGGTCGAGCCGCCGACGCACATCACCTATAAAGGTTACGACGTTTATACCTGCGGACCGTGGTGTCAGGGACCGACGCTCAATATGGCACTAAAAATTCTTGAAGGGGTTGACCTAAAAGGGATGGGGCATCAGTCCGCAGACTATCTCCACACAGTGATCGAGTCCTTGAAGTTGGCGTTTGCGGACCGGGAGGCGTATGTCGGTGATCCCGATTTTGTGCAGGTCCCGATGGACGGCTTGCTTAACGCACAATACGCCGCCGAAAGGCGGGAGGCTATTGACTTACAACGCGCCGCCCCCGATATGCCGTCCCCCGGCGATCCGTGGCGATACCATCCGGAACCGCGTGGAGAAAACGGCCCGTTCCCGACATTGGACCCGAACCGTCCGCAACCGGAGCGGATAGCGCAGTGGGAGAGCGATACCAGTTACCTCTGCGTGGTAGATGAGAGTGGCAACGCCTTCTCCGCGACCCCTTCGGATGTGGTTGGCTGGTCGCCGGTCGTTCCGGGGTTGGGCTTCCCTGTCTCAGGACGGGGCACGCAGACGTGGCTCGATCCGGCGCATCCCTCCTGTCTGCAGCCGTGGAAACGTCCACGCCTCACCCCAAATCCGGCGTTGGCGCTCAAGGATGGAAAGCCGTTCATGCCCTTCGGCTGTCCCGGCGGAGACGCGCAGGTACAAGGGATGCTGCAGGTGTTCCTCAATATCGTCGAGTTCGGGATGGAGCCGCAAGAAGCGATAGAAGCGCCCCGTGTCATCAGCCACAGTTTCCCGAACTCGTTTTGGCCCCACGGATCACTGCCCGGCGAGGTGGTAGTCGAAGCCCGTATCGACCCGCAGGTCCGCGAGGCTTTGAGAAATCGGGGGCATCACCTCCACGACAGCGACGATTGGAGTGCAGGGGTCAGCCGCGTGTGCGCGATCACGGTCGATCATGAGACAGGCACACGGCTCGGCGGCGCAGATCCACGCTCTACGTCGTACGCAATCGGTTGGTGAATAGACTTGTCAAAAATGTATTTTCAATAGCCCAAGTTGCTAGTCGTCAAACCCGCTCGGCTTGGATAGCCATAGCCAAGCCGCTTTGTGGAGGAAGTGTCTAACGGAGGCTTTTGTACCACAATCTGTTAGATTGTGATCCGAGTCCGCAAACTAACAGTTTGCGCTACATTTATCTGACAATGTAGTACGTGTGCAGTGGATTTGTCAATCCACTGCGAGCAGTGATTAAGTTCCGTTCTCCCGGTTTGCGACGCTTCCCATAAGTGGGACATTGAGTTAAATGAGAGAGGAGAAATCGTATGCCTTTGACCTTTGATATGTCGTTAGCGGAGTTGGAAACCTATCAGGGCATCAATCCACGTCCCAACGACTTTGATTCTTTTTGGGAGGACGCGCTTGCGGAGATGCGGGCGACCGATCCGCAGGTTGAGATAGTGCCCGCGAGTTTCCAGACCTCCGTTGCCGAATGTTCGGATCTCTATTTCACCGGTGTCGGCGGTGCGCGGGTTCACGCTATGCTGATTCGTCCCAATACCGCGCCCGACCCACACCCGGCGGTACTGATGTTCCACGGCTACTCCGGCGATGCCGGCGACTGGGTGAGCAAATTGGGTTACGCTGCGCTCGGTCATACCGTCGCCGCACTCGACTGTCGGGGTCAGGGCGGTTCGTCGGAAGATAGGGGCGGCGTGACAGGGTGGACGTTGCGCGGACATATTATCCGTGGGCTTGACGATGCGCCGGAGAAATTGCTCTACCGCCAAATCTTTCTGGATACCGCGCAACTCGCAAAAATTGTGATGGAGATGCCGGATGTGGACGAAAACCGAGTCGGCGCGACCGGCAGGAGCCAAGGCGGCGGATTGACGCTCGCCTGCGCCTCACTCGAACCACGTATCAAACGCGCAGCGCCTGTGTTTCCGTTCCTCTGCGATTACCAACGGGTGTGGGAGATGGATCAGGCGAAAGATGCTTACGCCGAATTGGCGGAATACTTCCGTAAGTTCGATCCGCTCCACGAACGTGAGGAAGCGATATTTGAGAAACTCGGCTATATCGACGTGCAGTACCTCTGTCCACGGATCCGCAGTGAAGTCTTTATGGGGGTAGGACTGATGGACACCATCTGTCCGCCTTCGACACAATTCGCGGCTTATAATAAGATAACGTCGGAGAAGTCGTTAGCGGTCTATCCCGACTTCGCACATGAAGACCTGCCGGGGCTCGGAGACGAGATTTTCCAGTTTATGAGTGAGCTTTAATTTCTCTCTCAACTTGGATTATTAGCGAAGGGTCGGGATTGGGAAATCCCTCCCCGATAAATCGGGATGCAAGCACCTACAGGAGAACTGTCGGGATTCGGAGATCCCTCCTACAGCGAAGGGGCGGTGAGAAACCGCACAGAAACGGCGCGTCCCGATAAATCGGGATCCCGATCCCGACTTGTCGAGGATGCCGATGAATCGGCACAGGTCGGGAGAAACCGCAACTACCATACGGGAGATAAGCTCCACTATAAATGATGAAAACACAACCCCTCCGATCTATGCTGTGGGTGTTCCTCTTCTGCCTCGCCTCTGTCATGGGATACGCCGAAGAAGCCAATTTCTTTGTGCGATTAGATCATGATATATTCGATGCAATCTACGATGAACCGCCCCGAACTGAGCCGCTCGGCACCGCTATGGAGTTGGGCACCTATCTTGGCGATGGTAGGGGGATGCTGGGGGTTTCCCTGCTCCTGATGGCTTACGGCGGCGATAAGCACCGTGACACGGGCAGGCTGTTGACCTCCACTTTCATCAGCACGGGTGTGATCGTTTGGGGGATGAAGGAGATTATCGGGCGCAAGCGTCCCTTAGACGATGCCAGCAATCCGGCGTTCCCATCGGGTCACACCGCCTACGCGTTCGCCGGTGCGACGCTCCTTAGCAATCGGTATCCCAAACTCCGCATTCCGCTCTACATCGGCGCGGGGTTGGTCGGGTTCACGCGGATCTATCTGGGCAGGCATTATCTGTCCGATGTGATTGCCGGCGCAGCGGTCGGCACACTCACCGGCGCGCTCGTCTCACGGCATCGCGGGACGTTGTTGGAGTGGCGGTTTTGATATGGCTTGGGTAGTTGGGGGATGGGCGCGGGAACCCAATCGGGCGAATGGGTCATGCAGTTAGTATCTGGTCAAACGATTCCTGTCTACGTCCAAGGAGAACTGATAGCCCCCTAATGCCTAGTATCAGCCATTTTTGCGAGTTCTTCGGCAACAATTCGTGCTACATTTTCTTCGGTGAGCTCGGATTTGGCAGGTTTGTCGGCACAAGAAAGCAGGGATAGGAAAAGGAGGGCATCAGAACACTGGCAATCAGGTTATTGGGGATTGCATCATTTTTCGATTGGTGGTGCGATAGGAATGGTTCGGAGTTAATCAGCAGGCGCATGAGCGATTGGGTCGGTGCTCGAGCCACCTCTCAATTCTTCCATGAGCGTCTGCAGTTCTTCTGTTTTCACTTGTAAATTTGCAAGTTGTGCTTTTGTCTCTTCTCCCAATTCCTCATGTCTGCGCAAAAGGTTCTTTGCTTCTTCGGTACGCTGTTCAAGCAATCTATTGGTTTCCTCTCTCGATTTCGTGTTGGATTCTAACAGCTCGCTCATCTTCTCCACAGCGCCACGCGATTTTGATTGCTCCGTCATCGCGCTACTCAATTGTTTCGCTGCATACGTCATAGCTGTTGCAACGACTACAATCACTGCAATCATTGCAAGGATTCCAGTTACGAGCCTGTGAACATCGTCAACTCGTTGGTTGACCGCGTCGATACGTTGGTTGACCGCGTCAACGTCTTTACGTACCAGCTTAATTTCGGTTTTTATCTCTGCAAGTTTAATGTCTGTGCGCTGTTCCGACGCAGAGATTTCTTCTTTGACAACTTTTTGGATTTCGTCCAAATCCTGTTTTGTCAACTCAGCGAAAGCAGTAGTCTGTGTGAGTACGCAGATAAGCAAGACTAACATAGTTGTACGCATGACATAACCTCCTTATCAACGTCTTGCAGCCTTATCGAATAATATCCATTTTACGAGCATTTGAAATAAAACGCAACAAAAAATAAAAAGTTTATTTTTAAGAATTGCTATTGTCACTGTTTGGGTTGATTGTGACTCTGGTTCAGTTTCCTAATTTCGGGGCGATCTCCTGCGATTTCTTGTCTGATTCGTTCTAACTGGGAAAGTTTCCATCATATCCATTTCTATCTTCCTCCTTCTACTCTGTCCGCAGACGTGGATCTAACGCGTCGCGCACCGCATCCCCGAACAGATTTGCCGGTAGCACCAACCCAAACATAAAGGTAAACGCGGCGATAAGATTCCACCAGACCACCGGATCCCGTGCTAACTCCAAGCGGGCGGTGTTGATCATGTTGCCCCAACTGCCCGTTGTCGGATCCACACCGATCTGGAGATAGGTCAACAACGCTTCAAAGAAAACCAGTCCGCTGAAACGTAGGACCGCGGAGATAAGCACGATGTGCATAACATTTGGGACGACATGTTTGAGGATGATCTTCCACCGACTTGTGCCGAAGGCTTCTGCGGCTTGGATGTACTCTAACTCCCGCAGTTTGAGCGTTTCGCCGCGCAGCAGCCGACACAGCCCCGTCCAACTGCTAATCCCTAAAATTAAGCAGAGGTTAAACAGGCCGTGTCCAAACAGGAGCATAAACGCGGCAATCAGCAAAATGCTCGGAATAGACGCGAGGGTGGAGTAGATATACTGAACGATGTCATCGACCCGTCCGCCGAAATAGCCGGCGAGCACACCGAAACAGAGTGCGAAGGGGATCGCAGTCAACGTTGTGAACCCACCGATGATCAGCGCCGTCCGAATCCCTTTTAGCGCGCGGTAGTAGACATCGGTCCCCACCTTGTCCGTCCCAAAGAGGTGTAAGCGTGGGTGTTGCAGCGGCGGATATTCGCGGGTGACCCGTCCATCCGGTTGTCGGATTGTGCTTTTGGTGTAGAGGTGGGTTGCGAGCGGTGCGGAGTAGGTTTTTTCAGTGTTCTCACGCAGCGGCGTACAGATCCGATCGAGCAGGCTCCACCTTCGTGGGGAGTAGATGAGCTGTGCCGATTCGTTGCGGGTTAGTTGTCCATCGGGCTTGATCACCGGATCAGCCCAACGGATGCTATCGAGCAATCCAACCAATAGGTAGGCCGATAGGATACCAAACGAGATCATCGCCAACCGACGTCCGCGGACCTGACGTGCAGCATTCCGCCAATACTCCTGACGTGCGGCGTATCGGATGAGGAGAATTGCTGCTGCAATCATCGCGAGGAGGAGCAGGTTACGGTAGGCACCAGAACGCCATATCCAAGCGATACGGTCGCCGAAATGGATGGCACCCACCGTCTGATCCATTCCGATGAGAAAGATGGGCATTGCGACTGACCTTTCTCATATCAGAAACGTGGCAGCGGTCGGGGAAGCGTGTCGTCCGGGTGAACGATTGCGTGACGCTCATGCAGCTGCGTCAAATGACGGAGCCGTGCCGGATTCGCAGTCTCCAGCATCAGGTCGGTGTACATACCACCAATTTTGAACCCGTGCGCCACAGGGCAGTGATGCCGGAGGTACTGATCCACACGCGCAATCCCTTCGTCCGTTACCCCCTGCTTAATCAAATTCATCGTGAACATGCGCCGACGCTCGCTGCCGCCGAAGGAGGCGTGGAGCGTATCGTGATAGAAGATCGCCAAATCACCGGGATTCGTCTCTAAGGCGATATTCCCCGGCACCTCGGAGGGAGGAATTCCCCACAGCTCTTCCGAATCCCGCGGTGCCACATTCTCCGTCCGCCAAAAGGAGTCGGGCCGATGGCTGCCCGGAATAACGCGCAAACAGCCGGTATCTCGTGTTAGCGGGTCGAGATAGTACGCCACTTTGATTGCAAAAAGTTCCGGATATCCGCCGTCGGCGTGCCAGCCGGTATCCCCGCTGTAGTAGTTGCCGTCGCCGGAAGCGTAGTTAAAGTCGTCCCCCAAAATATCGGAGGCGATACCGACGACGCGCCGATCGTCGAGCAGCGTACACAGCTTTTCGCTGTGATCGATCGTCGGCACAATCATGGTCCGCTGTGAACCGTCATGAGCATCGCCTCTCCCGTAAGTATCGAGGACGTGCTCAAACTCTTCGGTAATCCAAGCGACCTCGTCCGGCTTGAAAAGCTGCGGAACGTGGAGGAATCCAAAGGTGTGGAAAAAGTTGAGTTGTTGTTCTGTAAGGTGCATGGGAATACCCCTCTCTATGCGTACAGATTAGTGAAGGTCAAGCTCTCAACCTTCGACCGCCTCGTCCAAAGCCCGAATGTAACCAATCGTCCAAGCGAGTCCAGCGGCGGAATCACCGGCGATAGATGGGTAGTGTTCGGGGTAGATCTGTCCCTGATAGTTGATCTGCTTGAGCGCACGGATCGAACCGACCATATCCACTTCACCCGTACCAAAGGCAACTTCGAGGTAACCGATGTCTGCCAGCCGTTTCTCCACCTCCGGTGAAATGTCGCCCTCAACTTGTGTCACAACATCGCGGATGTGGAACATGAAGATCTGATCACCGTAGTTCAAGATGTCTTCCACCAAATCATCGCCTGCCATCTGGGATTTCCCTTGACAGTATGTAACGCCACTCGCGGGGCTATCCACCTCGTTTAGGAGGCGTGACATCGTTTCGTAGTTCCAGAGCAGCCGATCCGGCACATGGAAATGGTGGGTAGAGAGACGGACACCAGCAGCTTCGGCAACACCGGTGAGTTGGTTATAAACTTCAACCAAACCGCCCCAGAGCCCCTCTCTCTCGTCGTCAGCGCTCAATGGATCGACGTTGAGATAGAGGTGAACGTAGGGGATGCCAGCGGCCCCCATATTTTCGATGAGTCGGGTGAAGGTTGCGATCTCTTCCTTTTGGATGTCAGGGTCAGAGAAGGCCGCTTGACGAATACGTTCCGGTGTGAGCGCAGCGAGCGTGATCCCCGCAGCGGCGTATCTATCGACGAGCTCCTTCAGCGTCTCGGCTGAGGGGATGCCGTCGGAACCTTCACCGGCGATTCCAGCGGCGCTCAAGACGATGTGATGGACATCGGTATCCTGACAAAAAGCGATGTTGCGGTCATGATCCGTTCCGTAAGGCGCGAAAATACCGATAGCTAACATAATAGATAACCTCCGTAGTGTGAAACGTGATGCGTGAAAACTATAGTGGACCTTAGAATCAATGAGACACTCCAAACCGGTGCGGTTACAAACCGCACCTACCGTTCTCCCATCTGGTAGGCACTGTTTCCAATCCCGACAGGTCGGGATCCCGATAATCGGGACAAGCCGATGACGGGCGGGGAGAAACCGTACCTATCGTTCTCCCGTCTGGCAGGCACTGTTTGCAACTGCGCTGATACCGTGCGGTGAGAAAACGCAACTACCGTTCTCCCGTCTGGTAGGCACTGTTTCCAATCCCGACAGGTCGGGATCCCGATAATCGGGACAAGCCGATGACGGGCGGGGAGAAACCGCACCACATCGGCCCCGATAAATCGGGATCGAAATCGAGGAGCGAAGGTCTCTATCTGTTTTTAGAATTCACCAATTTGTTTATTATCGCCCACAGTGGATTGACAAATCCACCGCACAAGATACCTAGCAGTTTGCGCTATTTTATCATCAAAAGGGGTTCGTGCCAAGAAAAATTTAGATGATTGTGTTATCTCACAGAAGATGATATAATGTCAGCCATCTATCCAATATGGTAAGGAGGGATTTCTACTATGAGTCAGGAAAAGGTTTTCCAAGTCGGTGGGGTTGAACTCCACGTTGATAACCGGGCAATAACCGGCGACGGGGGTCCTTCTGTTCGTGTCTACGGTGATGTCGATGGTGAAGCGGTGCAACTGCTTCGATTCGATTGCTTCCGAAAGGACCCACATTACCATTACGATCCATCCGGCAGGAACGACCAACGCCACCTCGATAAAGCGACCGTTCCCGATTCAATTGGCTGGACGATGGAACAACTCGGAAACAACCTCGCGGAGATGATCCGCACGGCTAGCTACGATGGGGTCGCTGCAGGCGTCGATCAGGCGGCGGTCAAAGCGGTGCTGCCAGAGGTTGAGTCTATCATGCGGGGTTAGAGGGTCGCTCAGTAAGCCTGTTTTGAATGACACAAAACCCTCATTTTTCTCAGATTTCTGTAGGTCGATTTTCCAAAATCGACGTTTGGTGTCGAGATGTGAATCTCGACCTACAATTTACTTCATAAAAGCAACCTTTTATACCATTCCGATACAATCGGGATGATCCTAGCACGCAAACTATGGTGAATTAGACAAATAAGTGGACATTTGCCGACAACTTCGACCTTCGAGAAGTTTCCCAAGTCCCCCTGACAAGGGGGATTTAGGGGGTTGGCTGTGCCTTGAAAGCGATGCCCAGTGCGGTTGAAAACCGCACCTACCGGGCTACCGTTTGGTAGGCGCTGTTTCTAACTGCGCCGTTTCAACTCACGCACCTACCGGGCCTGGGGGAAATATAGAATTACCAAATTATTTTCTAAAATCTCATACAGTTTGCGCTACAGCAGCCTCAAAATGTCAACACGTTCTAGTTACCGCTTTTGCCGTTCTGTAGATGTAATTTCTCTCTCTGCTCCGCTGTCACACGATCCGCGTCCGCATCGGTGTAGACCACGTGCGGCGTGATGAATACCATCAACTCTGTTTTTTCAACCCGCGTGTCCGTGCGTTGAAACAACTTGCCCAACAGCGGCACATCTCCCAGAATCGGTATCTTGTGGACAGTCTCCGTCTTGTCATCCTTAATCATCCCGCCAATAACCATCGTCTGCTTGTCCTTAATCGTTACAAACGCCGACGCCTCGCGTGTAGAGATGATCGGGGCATCGAACAGCGTAAATTCAACCAAGCTGTTAATCTGTTGATTGACATCGAGGGACACTGTTCCGGATCGGTTAATACGTGGCGTGACGGTCAGGATGACGCCGACATCCCGAAAATCTGTGCTGGTCAGGATACCGCCGGTCGCTGTCTCCTGCGTACTGACGAGAAACGGCACCGCTTGGCCAACGTTGATAACCGCCTCCTGATTGTTCTTGGTCATGACCCGCGGTGTAGAGAGGATATTGACTTTTGTGTCCTTCGTTAGGGCGTGCAGCATTGTGTCCAATTTGCTGGAGAGGATACCGTATTTCAGACCGAAAATCTCATCGGTCAACCCAAAATCGGTCGTTCCCTCCTGCTGATAGGTTTTATCGTTGAGGTTTGTACCCTGTTCCCACATCCACTCGACTCCGAACACACTGTCGTCATCGAGCGTTACCTCAATAATCTGTGCCTCAATGAGAACTTGGGGGAGTAATACATCAAGCTGTTCGACCAGTTTTTCAACGGCGGGAAAATTGCGGACGAATGTGGTGATCAGAAGGGCGTTTGTCTCCTCATCGGCAACAATTTTCACATTGCCTGTGAGCCCACGCGCGGCATCAGCGGTCTGGGCGCCTGAACCTAACGCCCCAGTGGCCGATGTTCTGCCGCCAAATCCGCCACCGAACCCGCCACCAAACCCACCGAATCCACCAAATCCGCCGCCAGTGAAGGCTGTGCGGGTTGCCGCTTGACGCTCAAAGAGTTCGGTGGAGAGGAGTTCGTTGAGCACCGCTGAAACATTTGCGGCATCGGCGTGTTCGAGGGTGAAAATCCGGGTGTCTTCAGCGAAGTCGGCGATGTCCCTGTCAAGTTGTTCGATGAGCTTGCCGACAGCCTCCATCTGCTCTGCGGTCGTTGTTACTATCACGGAATTGGTGCGTGCATCTGGCACGGCAACCAACTCCGGCAGACCGAGGACCCCTTCTCCGCTTTGTGTATTAGCTCTCTGCTGTTGCTCCTCAAAAAAACGTCTGCCTCTGCCACCACCACCAAATCCGCCGCCAAACCCAGCGTTAAAAACATTGCGTGCGGCACTTGAAAAGGCTTGGTTCAGTTCATTGGCAATCTCCGTCGCATCGCCATGCTGCAGGGAGAATACACGTGTTTCCGGCTCAGAAAAGCGTTGCGTATCCAACTCTGAAACGAGCCTACGAATAACCGTGAGGTTCGGTTGGCTGGCAGACACGATGAGCGAGTTGGTGTTTTCATCGGCAACTGCTTTGACCTCACCGAGCAGCTGCAACGCACCCCCTTCCGTGGGACTACCTTCCTCAGTTGCGGTCGCGCTTCCCTCACCATCTCGACCAAATTGGCCCCGATTGCCGAACCCGCCCCGGCGTCCTCTCTGTTGCCGTTCCTGTTCCGCTGCGGCTTCGGTGTCCCTCGGTTTCTCATACAGCTCCGTAATCACTTCAGCTAACCTAGCAGCGTCCGCATATTGTAGCGAAAACACCTCAATCTGGATTCGGTCCATCATTGAAATGTCGAGCTGCTTTACAATTTCTGCTAACCTCTTGATGTTCGCCGAAGATGCTGTGATAATTAACGTGTTGCTCCGGCCATAGGCGGTCATCACACCGTATTGTGGCACAAAATCCTTGAGATCTTTGACAAGCTGTGTGGCATCCGCCGATGAGAGCGGCATCACCTGCGTGGTAATGGTATCCTCCGATTTAATCTCCTCAGGATCGCTTCCAACCTGTATCGGTGTGGCTTCAAGTTTCGCATCCGCCAACGGAACGATTTTTAGGCTCCGTCCATTAACGATGCTCGTATATCCCTTGATTGCGAGGGTCGTGTTCAACACCGAAAACGCCTCAGCCACCGGCATGTCGTCGGGGCTAATGATTGTCACACGCATATCCAGATCTGCTGATTTGACGATGGTATAACCCGTTGCATTGGAGAAAAATTCCAAGATATGGTCGAGCGAAGCGTTTTTGAACCGCATCGAGATCTGCTTCGGTTCAGTCTCCCCCTCAGCAACGACGTTTTCGCCGATGACTAAAATAGACACCGTAAGGAGAAAAAGCAGCGAACAGTTGATGTGAACTGCCCATTTCAGAGATTGTCTCATTGATTTAATTCCCTTTGTCTCCTCGCTCGCATCCGTTCAATAAGGCTCTGTTCACCGTCATCGTCACTATCCGCCTCCGTCTCCGAAAGCGCCTCCGTTCCGTTGGGAAGTTTCGATATTTTCGCGGTGCCCGCGGTGTCGAATCGTAACCGCCCATCCACTCCGTATTCTATACTTTCACCCAGCGCAAGTTGGAGGGTCATATCATCGCGAACCAATGTGATGTGTTCGGACCTAATATCTTGGATGCGCGCATCTTTCAGGGCTTCACCGCCTCGGAGAAATGCGCCTTTATCCTGTTTCCGGTCTTCGACAACGGCAATCCAATCCGAGCCGCTTTTCGCGATCCCGGTCAGGACCAGTGTATAGGTCGGCGGCGGTGGCGGTATTTCGACAATCGGTTCAGGCGCAATCGTTGGGGTGGATTCCTCCAGCGATTGGACCTCCCTCTTCCAGCCGAGCGGTCGAAACAGGTTGTTTTCAGCGATAATCTCGAAATCTTTCAGTTCTCGGTGGGACGAAAAAGCCCGCTCTTGTAGGGAGAAAGCGGGCTTAGATGCAAGCACTTTTTGTGGCAGTTGAAACGATTTGAGGACTGTATCGCCCTTGCCCTTCTGGGAAATAACGAAATATACGATGAATCCCAGAATGGTAACACTCATAATTAATAAGGAGATAATATTTTTCACCGGCTATTCCCCACGGTTTCTCAAATCTAAACAGACTATCTCTTGATGATTTCGCAGGTAAAGTTTGCCGTTAGATAGTGTGGGGGCAGTCCAGCACCGTCCAGAAAGGACCTGCGCCTGTGCGACCTCGCGGTACGCGTCCGGGGTCGCTTCAACGAGTGCGAGATTCCCATCTTCACCGAGAACGATAAGGTGATGATCCGCATAGATAACCGTACCTTGACCGAACCCGCGGGTCTTCCATTTTTCCTCGCCTGTATCAGCGTTGACGCATTTAAAGATGGTATTTGAGAAACCGTAGATGTAACCGTCATGGAGTACGGTTGTGGAAAAGCCATTAATCATCGTATGGCTGCGCCACACCTCTTCGACACGTATATCATCACCTGCCCCGGCGATGCGTAGGACAACCCCGGCATCGCCACTACGAGAGGAGATAAAGATCTTATCAGGTGCGATGAACACCGGCGTTACACGATTGTCGCTATTTCGTCCACCATACCACGGATAACGCCAATACACACTTCCATCTTCGGGTGAAACCGCGAGCAGTTCATCCCGTGCGAAAAAGAGTGCCTGCCGGACGCCGTTGACGGTCACAAGAATTGGGGAGGAGTAGCTGGAAGGAGAAGTTGCCATTCCCCAAATACGATCTCCGGTCCCTTTGTTAAAAGCGACAATAGTGTTATCATTTGCACCGCCGACCTCAACGAGCAAACGATCATCTTCGACGACGGGCGATGTCGAGAAACCCCAGCGCGGCATTGAACTTGAAAATGCTTTTGTGAAATCGTGATCCCAGAGCTCCTCGCCTGTATTCGCGTTGAGCGCAACGAGCCGCCCAAAAGCGCTCAGGACATAAACCGTATCGCCATCAATCGTCGGGGTGGAGCGCGGTCCATTTCCACCCTGACGTTCCGCGTAAAACCAATCGTCAAGATACCGCCAAAGCTGTTTTCCAGTTTCCGCGTCAAGGCATACGACAACCTCGTCCTCCCCCTTGGCGAACATGGTATACGCGCGTCCGTCGGCAACCGAGATCCCTGAGAACCCATCGCCAAGCGGCATCCGCCACAACTCTTTCGGTCCCGCTTCTGGCCACGCCTTGAGGATACCCGTTTCGGGGGATACCCCATCCCGATTTGCGCCTCGCCATTGGTGCCACTCCGCTTGAGCCGCTGATCCGTGCTCATCCGCCTCGACGATACTGTTACTCGTAAGTATGATAAGTATGATAGTGATATATAAAAATGTGTTAGCTAAACGAGTAAATCTTTGTGTCATAATTGTCTCCCTATTGTGAGTTACGATATTCAGCTTGTCTGTATTGTATTCAGGAAAGAACGGCTAAAGGGAAAGTACATCTCCACCGCCCCCTTAGCCGCTCGATCAAATCGGCATACTATTGATTACCTCGTGGCCTATCCGGTCGATTACCACGCCGTCCGTCTCCACCACCGAGTCGGCCGCGACGACCACCAAATCCACCGCTACCATCACTGTTGACAACGCCAGCGATGGTCAACTGGGCTTCTTGGCGCAGGGTTAAGAGTTCGACTAATTCCTTCTCCAACGCCTCAGCTTTGGTCTTCTGTTCATTCTGCTGTGCCTTGAGAGCGTCGAGTGCGGACTTAATTTCTGCTTTATCCTCACCGTCAACAGATGTGCGCAGGGCTTGTGTAAGTGGACGCAACGCTTGACGTTGCTGCAGGCGATGCTGCGCTATAGCTTTGATTCTCGGCACGAGTACCGCAGCTTCCTCAGCAGAAAGGTTCAAATCCTCAATAGCGCGTTGAGTTTGTCGTTCTGCCATCTGTGCAGGATTAAACTGTCCCCTGCCACGTTCGCCACGCGTTCGTTGTTCTCGACTGGAACGATCGGGACGCGTATCCTCCTGCGCCGAAATGAAATAAGCACTTGTCAAGACTAAACCGATGGTAAATATACCAACGAATGAACGATTCAATTTCCGGCTTGATGGGTTGGGTTTCTTCAAACTAAAAAACATGATATATCCCTCCGTAAGAAAAGTAGAATGAATTTACTGCTAACCTATGAAAATCGATTTTCGTTAGGATTAGGCAAACGGCAGGATAAAAGGTTCGATTTTTTCTGAGAAATTCTCTGGGGCGATATAGTCGAACGACTTGCTGAGCAGCTTTCTGTGGAGAACAACAACGGAGCAGGAGTGAACGGAAGAGGCAGGTAAATTAGCGAATAGCAGAGAGTTTTTTAGTGCAGAAAGTATTTTGGACAACCACAAGGGTTGCCCCTACATTGGGTCAATTTCTGTAGGGGTTGAGTTTCCCAAAATACCAACAACGTCACGCAATAGTCTTGGCTCAATGAACCTAGAACTATGGCGCAACACGTTGGGTATTTGGCGAGGACACCTCGCCCCTACGATAGGGACTTATCGGTGAATTATGGACACCCCTCATATAAACGTCAACACGCCCTAAGCAACTTGGATTATCTACCTATAAAATAAAAAAGTCGTAGGGGCACAATATATCGTGCCCCTACGACTTTTCTGTTTATGGATTTCTTATTTATTATTCTTCATAGCGCAGGTGGACAACCTTGTTGATGGCATCAATGTAGGCTTTCGCGCTCGCTTCAATAATGTCAGTGCTAGCGCCATGCCCGATGATTACATTCCCGTTGTCCTGCACCCTGATTGTGACCTCACCGATGGCATCCTTCCCCTCAGTCACAGCCCTGATGTTGTAGTCCGTAAGTAACAGGGGAATCTTGGCGACCCGATCGATCGCCTTGTAGGATGCATCGACGGGCCCATCGCCGGTGGATGCTTCTTCAACGACGCCCGTTTCCGTACGAACACCCACCGTCGTTGTTGAAGAAATTCTTGTCCCACTGACCACCTGAATGTACTCCAATTGAAAGGTTTCAGGAATCGAGCGGACCTCGTCTCTCATGATTGCCTCAAGGTCGGCATCGTGAACCTCTTTCTTCTTATCCGCGACACTGAGGAATCGTTCGTAAACCTTTTCGAGCTGTTCTTGAGTCACCTCATAACCGAGCGCATTCAGACGATGCCTGAGTGCGTTGCGCCCGGATCGCGGACTGAGGATAATCTGACTCTCTTGCCAACCCACATCCGCCGGATTGATGATCTCAAAGGTGTTTCGCTGCTTGATAACGCCGTCTTGATGGATGCCAGAACTGTGTGCAAAAGCATTCTCACCAACGATGGCTTTGTTCGGTTGAACAGGTATCCCCATCGTCCGGCTGACGCGACGGCTAATCGGAACGATCTCTTTCGTATTGATGTCGGTATAGTAGTCGCTGAAATAGTCCCGACGGGTTCGAATCGCCATCACTACCTCTTCGAGCGAGGTGTTGCCAGCGCGTTCACCGAGTCCATTGATTGTGCATTCAACCTGTCTTGCCCCATTTTCGATCGCTGCGAGACTGTTCGCAACGGCGAATCCGAGGTCGTTATGGCAGTGGACACTGATGATCGCTTGATCAATGTTCGGGACATTCGCTTTGATGTCCGTGATGAGCTTGCCGAATTCAGCCGGTACAGTCCAGCCCACCGTTTCGGGGATGTTGACAACCGTCGCGCCCGCCGCAATCGTCGCCTCGACCACTTCATAGAGATAGCTTGGCTCTGTGCGTCCGGCGTCCATCGGTGAAAATTCGATAGCTGCATCGGGGTGTCCGATGGATAGATCTTTCGCGTAGGCGACCGCATCGACCGCCATCTTCAGCGTCTCTTCAGGAGAGGTACGCGTGATCCGTTCTCGGTGAATGGGTGATGTGCCGACAAACGTGTGAATACGGGGCCGCTGTGCATCTTTAATCGCTCCCCACGCCGCGGTGATATCCTTCTCAACCACGCGTGAAAGCGCACAAATTTCCGGCCCCTCAACCTCATTGGAGATGCGCGTTACCGCATCGAAATCGCCGGGTGATGAGACGGGGAAGCCGGCTTCAATAATATCGACTTTCAGTCTTGCGAGGTGCTTCGCTATCTCCAGCTTTTCTTCAAGATTCAGCGCGGCACCGGGTGTTTGCTCGGCATCTCGCAGGGTTGTATCAAAAATATAAACTTTCTCAGACACTGTGTGATTCTCCTTTTTTGTAGTCGTGCTATGTCCAGTCTGTTGTTCTAACGATGTAAGATTGCTCTCAGTATCACGTAAATCCGGTTCGTCGGTAGCCGTCAACCCCACCTTCATCACCTCCTTCTGTGATGCGTGTCGTGATGCGTGAAACGTAAAACGTGATAGAAGATTTCCTTTTAACTCTTTAATCTGCTCCTTTTAGGCGTACTCATAAACAGGAACTGTGCGCGTAGGATGGGTTGCCGTTTGGAGTACGTTCTCAATCTGACGAACCGTCTCCGGTCTTAGAAGTGTATCTCCACAGACAGAGCAGATATCTGCAGGAACGTGGTCAATAATAATCACTTGGTTCCTATAGCGTACCGGATGGATAATTTTGCACTCCTCATATTCTCCGGGACAACTCGTAATCGTACATTTCACGGCTGCGACCTCCTTTGCGTTGGAGTTATCCATTATGCTTCAGGTTGCTTTTCAGCCAAAATAATCATCCGGCTCGAATCCAGTGTGTATTCGCTGCCATCAAAACCACCAAATACTTGAATCGGTGCAAGACCTGCACGGTTAAGCATCCTTGTAAGCTCAGGATAGAAATACATCCGCCAAGTTAGGTCAACTTCACGTTTGCTACCGTCGGGAGCAATGTAGGTACGACGCTCTTCGTTATTCCCCGTCAAGAGATTATAATCTCGTTGCGTGAGGACAACTGTGCCATCTGAAAGTTCGTCCCAGCTTTGAACGAGCCAATCACGGATAATCCGCGGAGCGTTGAGAAGATCGATGAGGAACTTACCCCCTAGTTTTAACGCTCTCGCAACGGCGTTGAGGACTTTCTGATTCTCCACATCGTCAAAGTAGCCGAAAGCTGTGAACATATTGATGACCGCATCAAACTCACCGTTAAACGGAATCTCCCTCATATCGGAATGAACAAACTGAATCTGAAGATCGCGTGCTGCGGCAGCATCTTTCGCAAGATCGAGGAAGGTGGCTGAGAGGTCCTGCCCCACCATCGAGTAGCCAGCTGCTGCGAGCTCAACGGTATGCCTACCGTGTCCGCAGCAAAGATCTAAGATTCGCGCACCTTCAGCAGTTTGCGGGAGATTCAACGTACTGTTGATGAAGTCCACTTCTCTCTGGGTTCGCTCATTCGTAAGCCCACCCGCATACTCTTTGAGGTAGTGTTCATCGTAGAAGGTTTTGTACCATACCATAGGGAGATTCTCCTTACCCCTTCCGAATGGTTTTCCAGATCGCTCAAGCTAGGCTTTTATGTGCAGCCTTCAGCAACGAAGCGGTCGTTTCCCAATCGATACAGCTGTCAGTAACGGAAACGCCGTACTCAAGCGTGGATTTATCAAACCCTATTAAGTCAGAGGGGATTTTCTGGCTCCCAGCGTTGATATTTGATTCCAGCATGATTCCCACTATCCTATCATTTCCGTCACGAATCTGTTTTAATATCTCCTCAAAGACAGCGGGCTGCTTGCTGTAATCTTTCTCCGAATTTCCGTGGCTGCAATCTATCACGACGTTTGGAGGCAGGTCCTCCTCCGTCAGCATCGCTTGGATATCTTGAACGCTTTGTGAGTCATAATTTACGCCCGTATTACTCCCTCGTATCACAATATGGGTGTATGGATTACCGGTTGTTCGCACAACGGAGGGCGCGCCATACCCATCGATACCCAGAAAAGAGTGTTCCCCGTTTGAAGATAGAATCGCATTGACCGCAACGGAGATATCGCCCTGCGTGCTGTTTTTGAAGCCGACCGGCATCGAGAGCCCTGAAGCGAGCTGTCTATGTTGTGGCGATTCAGTCGTCCGCGCACCGATAGCCGCCCAAGAGACCAGATCGGAATTATATTGCGGCGTGAAGGTTTCAAGATATTCGGTAGCGCATGGCAACCCGATCTCAAGATTATCCATCAATATCCTTCGGGAGATATATAAGCCATCCTTGATATCCCCTGCTCCATTTAGATGTGGGTCATAGATTAAACCTTTCCAACCCAAATTGGTACGGGGTTTTTCAAAATAAGACCTGACTATAATAACCAAGCGATCTGACACAGCGTCCGAAACCGCTTTCAATTTTGCCGCATAGTCATGGGCGAGTTCTGCGTCATGGATGGAACAAGGTCCAACAATGACGAATTTCCGTGGATCGGTGCCATCCAAGATATTTCTGATGCTTGCTCTGCCATGTTGGACGGTCTGCGTCATCGCATCTGTTCTTGGGAGATCCGTCAACAACTGCCTCGGACTCATCAAGGTCTGATAATCTTTGACATTTCTGTCAATTGTACCGTCGGTCTGCATTATTTTGCTGCCTCCTATAGACAAAAAAAAACGCCCACCACCGAACCTGTTTTCGATGATGGGCATCAATGAACAACCGCATGTGGGGTAATCTCTACATCTTCGATGCAGGGTCTACCCGCCCACCATCGCAGCACAAATACAACAAAAAGAGATAGAGATAAAGGAAGTAAAGCGTTGTTTGGTGTGCAATGTGGGTATGTGGGTAGACGCTTCTCATGGTTATTTCTTTAGGTGTATCCATAGCCAAGTATTCAGTCACTTGACCTTATTGGAGTATGATTTCGTTAATACATCTGTCATATTAGTCAGCCGCCTGATTTACTGGAGCGATACCGCGCGGTGCAGGAGCACCTTTTAGTAAACCTTCCGTGCTTAAATCTTCATCAATATCTGGCCAATGAATCCCATAGCCACCACCGCATATCTGCCAATTTGCCCGTTGCCCAGGCGTTGCATGAAGGAGTTTAGGATACCATACCAACGGCACGGTAACGGTACGTCCATCAATGAGGTCAACGCTCAAGGTGTCTTCAGTAACATGTACATCTTTGACACCTTCACCTGGTTTAATGTCCGAAGTAGCCATGCCACGCCTCTAAAAGTTCTTGTTCATGTTCAGCTATTATCCGTTCTATTCTGCGGAGCTCTACTGAGCTGAAGCTAAGATTGCGGGCGAAACGCACAGGCCCAAGCCAAAACTTGGCTGAATTGGCATCACGATCGACATGAACATGTGGCGGTTCATTAGGTTCGTGACTCCAGAAGTAGATGCGATACGGACCAATTCTTAGAACAGTTGGCATCGTTCAAACCCTTATCTGGACAACAAACAATCATATCTTAACAAACCCACCGATAAGATGTCAAGATAATTTTCGTTGACAACCCCTTTTCTGGGTGTTATAGTTAATTTTGGAGCGTATGTGACACAGATTAAGCAGGATTCAAGGATTACAAATCAGGAAAATCCAACAATCCTGATAAAGGAGCAGTCGTTTGAACGCTGAAGAGAAGTGCCTATTTATTAACAGTCAGATTCCCAAAGGGGGACTCTTTACCGGTGAACAGAAGACAGTTCACCCTGATAGCAATGTAACGTGGCGGCTTTCGCCGGAACCGTTTTGGATTCTCCAAGAACACTTGGACTGGCTTGAGGAGCTTGGACCGCATCTATTGCGGTTCTACAAAGCCTGCAACCTGCTCTACTCCCAGAGTGTCCGTGGTATTCAGCCGGATTGGGTTGCGGCATACCTCGATCAGGGGAAACCTGAGTCTGTGATAGAACTTGGACGGATGAACCGGTTCAAGAGTCAACTGCCACAGGTTATTCGTCCCGACATTCTGCCGACTCCTGAAGGCTTTGCCATCACCGAATTGGACTCCGTCCCCGGCGGCATGGGGTTCACGGGCAGCCTATCAGCTCAATACGCCAAACTGGATTACGATCTCATTGGCGGCAGCAACGGGATGCAGCTCGCTTTTGCGGAAATGGTCAGGTCATTAGCAAAGGTTGAGCACCCAACGGTAGCAATCGTTGTTTCCGATGAATCCGCGGATTATTGGGACGAGATGAAGTGGTTAGAATCGGCGTTGCGAGAGGTAGGTTTGAGTGCCTACACCATCAAACCCCGCGACGTAATCTTTACGGAAGATGCACTGTTCCTTGAATCGGATGAGGGGAAAGTCCAGATTGATGTCCTCTACCGCTTCTTCGAACTGTTTGATCTGAAAAACATCCCCAAAGTAGACTTGATGCTCTACGGTGCCAAAAGGCGAACAGTGGTGATGACCCCACCACCCAAGACCTACCTTGAAGAAAAGCTGATGTTCGCCCTGTTTCACCACCCATCGCTCCAACCCTTCTGGCAAAGAGAACTTGGAAAGAAAACCTACCAATTCCTACCAGACGTCATCCCACAAACATGGCTACTCGATTCGCGTGAACTCCCACCGCACGCCGTCATTCCGGACATTGAAATTGATGGACTGCCTGTCACAAACTGGCGACAAATCGGCCCTGTCTCACAACGTCAACGCGAGCTTGTCCTCAAACCATCAGGATTCTCTGAATTGGCGTGGGGCAGTCGTGGGGTCGCAATCGGACATGACCTGCCCACCGAAGATTGGGAAGGCGCGGTGGAGAACGCCCTGACCAGCTTCGGTCAAACTCCCTATGTCCTGCAAAAATTCCATCGAGCAGAACGTCTCACCATGACCTATTACGACTTTGAGCGTGGTGAAGTTCAAAGGATGCCGGGGCGGGCGCTGCTTCGTCCTTATTACTTCACAACCGGCGACAAGGTACGTCTCGCTGGGATCCAAGCGACCGTCTGTCCCGAAGACAAGAAAGTGTTGCACGGAATGGTCGATTCGATCATCGCACCGTGTGCGGTCAAAACGGATATATACTAAACTCAGCGTAGACTCTAAAGGACTGAGATTCACGGGCTTATCTTTTGAGCAAAGGGCACCGCCATGAAAATTGCAACCACTCCAACTAATGGAGAAATTCTTGATAAGAAAGATCCCTATCCTTATGGGTGGCGTGAAACAATACGGACTTTGCCAGACGGAACTGAGGTGATAGACCGGAAGCCGCTGACACTTGAGGACATCCTTCACCCGGAGGTGGGAGATTACCGAATGCACTCCGATGAGCATGAGCGATTTTGTAACTATCTCTACAACGTGCTATCCGCCCGACTCGCAGATCAGCCGGACGCTATTGTGTTACATGACCTCCGCGTGGCGTGGGCACACCCTGATTTCAGGGCACATGGGCCCGACATTGCGGTGATTTTCAATCTCCGCCGGCACATCAATTGGAGTACCTTTTCGGAGGAAGAAGAAGGCACCAAGCCAAGCCTGATTATTGAAATCGTCTCGCCTTCGACCCGCTCAGTTGATATTGTTACAAAGGTTGACCACTATGCGAGGGTCGGCGTACCGAATTATATCATCGTGGATAGATTTGAGCGACAGGGGGTTATGGTAAGAGAGTTGGTGGGATACCACCTGACACCAACGGGTTACGATCAATTGAGTCCCAATGCGGAGGGCTGGCTATGGCTTGAACCTGTCAATCTTTGGCTCGGTTTGGATGGCGAGGATTTAGTCTGCTATGATGAAAGCGGCGAAGCCCTCCTGAATTATGTAGGAATGACAGAGGCCCGTGCGGAAGCGGAAGCACGTGCCGCTGAAGAAGCCCAAGCCCGTGCGGAAGAAGCCCAAGCCCGTGCTGCGGCAGAAGAACGGATTCGTCAACTTGAAGCTGAGCTACAGCGTCGTAGACCGTAGACCCCCTCGCCCGGAACCACTCACATCACTCTCTGCGATAAGGTAGGGCAAGCGCGGCGGGTGGCCTTGCCTGCCCGACAAATCCAGCCAACACAAGCAGTGTCAAAACATAAGGCAGCATCAGGAAGAATTGGTAGGGGATAAATCCGAGGTCTGCTATTGCCTGTAGACGGTCGGGCAGCGCGTTGGCAAGCCCAAACAGCAGCGCTGCACCACACGCCTTGACCGGATGCCATTTTCCGAAGATCACTATCGAGAGCGCAATAAAACCGCGGCCGGCGGTCATCTCCGTGCTAAAGAACGGTACGTCCACCAACGAAAGATACCCGCCAGCAAGTCCCGCCATAAACCCGCCAAAGAGGACGCATTTCGCCTGCATCCAGAGCACACTGACACCAACCGTATCCGCCGCCTTGGGGTGTTCGCCGCAGGCTTGGATGGCAAGACCGTGATGGGTGTGAAATAGATAAAAATAGACAGCAGGGACAGCGAGAAATGTTATGTAGACGAGCAGATTTTGCTGAAATAGGATGGGACCGATAAACGGGATACTGGACAACAGTGGGATATGAAGGGGCTGAACAATTGCCACCTTCAGTGCGTCCCCGGTTGCACCAAAGATGCGACGGTACAATACCTCGACCAGTCCGAACGCCAAGAGGTTGATGCCGGTGCCTGTTACCACCTGATCGGTCTTCAGCCACAAGACCAAAGTCCCAAAGATGCTGGCTAAGAGCACGCCGCTCAAGCCGCCGAACAGGATACCGATCCACGGCGCAAGCCCGGGGTTCACCCCTTGGATGTAGAATGAACCGAGCCAGCCGGTGAACGCCCCCAAAATCATCATGCCTTCCAGCCCGATATTGATGACCCCGGCGCGCTCAGCAATAATCTCGCCAAGGGCGACGAGCAGAAGTGGCGTTGCGTAGCGAACTGTTGCTTCAAGAATATATTCAATCATGTCACATCAAAAAGTCCCCCTACAACTCCCCTGACAAGGGGAGAAGATAAGAGGGGTTGGGGATTTAGGGGGGTCCGATAAATCGAGACCAAGGTTGGCTGTACATTGAATGTCCGTTAGACTCGGATACAATCACTATTGCAAGGAGAGGGCTTCGTCGATTTCCGCCTGATACGCGTAGACCTCGCAGTTTTCTACCTCGCTCATTCGTAACGCCCGCCCAGCTCTGGACGACTCAAATATCGCGTAGAGGGCTGCCACATCTTTCAATCCGCAGACACCATCGACCTCAATCTCTCGTCCGTTGAGAATTGCCTCTGCCAGTTCGTAATATTCGAGCGCGATGAGTTTCCAATCCACCGCCGGATCTCCAGCGGAAACACTCGACGGAAAGAGATATTCCGCTAACGGCTCCAGGGAGAATCCATCTATGGCCGTGAGGATATCCTCTTGGTGCATCGCTTCCTGAGCCTTCTGCTGCATGCTGATTCTGCCGCCGCGTGTCCCAAAACCGTTGATGCTTCCCTCATCACCGAAGATCATCTCACCGCCGCAACCGCCGTGCCCGCTAAGACCGATCAGCCAGTTGACAGTCGCACCGCTCTCCATCCTGAACATCGCCAATGAAGTGTCCTCTGCTGTCGCAGGAACTTCCGATTCCATCGCCCGATGCCGATTCTGGTAGAAGGTATAGGTATCACCGATGCTGTCGGGCTTTCTTCTTACCGGCTCAACCAACCGCACATCCCCGTAGACTTCTGCTATATCGCCGAGTTGATACCGGACCATGTGGGTAAAATGAACCGCCATGTCGAGGATTGCTCCACCACGCTCTTTAAGATGCCGCCAAGGGGTGATGAAGATGCCGTTCCCCGGACTGAGCCCATGGAACAACGCCATATAAGGCGTTCCTATCGCGCCCGTCTCCAACAGATAACGGACTAACCGAGCGGAGGGATCTCGTCGGAAGTTTTCCGCCACGGACAGATGACGATTGTTTCGCTCTGCGGCTTCGATCATCTGTCGGCACGCCTTCACCGTGATTGCCATCGGTTTTTCCACCATCACATGGAGTCCCAAGTCTAACGCTTGACACACGACGTTGTGGTGCACCGACGGATCTGTTACCACATCTACAGCGGTGAGGTCGGGCACAGCGCGGGTCATCTCTTCCAAGTCGGTGAAAATCTCTGGACGGACGCCCATCAATTTCTCCGCTTCTCGTGCAGCAAGCTCGGCATTCTCGCGGCGGATATCACACACGGCACAAAGCTCTACGTTAGAGAAAGGACTTTGCACCAACTCGCGCAAGCCGTACAGATGCCGCGTTCCCATCCCGCCGCAGCCGACCAGTCCAAGTCTAATTTTATCCATATCTTCCCCCTACCTACGGGGTATAGTTCTCCAGATCCGGTTCGATAGCCAGTCCCTGCTCCAGATCGAAATCGACTTCGACCGAATGCGCGTGATAGTCCTGATCGCCACGAACTGTTTGGTATACATCGTCCCCTTCCACGCAGATAGGCATGGTATGCCACACCTTGAGCCCCAAACAGACCCCCGTGCTCCCATCTGAATAGAAGGCGCGGACATCTTCAGGTTCCAAGGTATCCTTGATAGGACCGACCAAAAACACGGTTGGCTGATGCAGGCTCGGATAGAACGCCTGACCCGCGTCGGTGTGAAAGGCGAAGTGCGCCCGCTGCAGCCCTTCGGAGAGCGGCGTTTTTTCTAGTTCGGATTCCGCAGTTGCCTCAGAAAGATCCGCAGTCACGGGATACGCAGCTGAACGAAGACCTCCTTTTGCTATCTCCGGTTCGGCTTCCTCAAACGTTTCAATGACCTCCCCGAACGGCGCGAATGTTTCGGGGATCAACGGTTCAACTTTGACTTTGAAGCTTTTCCACATGGTTCTAACCCTCCTGAAAACAATAAAGACCCACCACCGGATCTATTTCCAATGATGGATGTCAATGAACAATCTAATACGGAAAAATCTCTACCTCTTGCGCCCGAGTTCTTACCCGCCCATCTTCACATCGAATGCCACATCAAAAACGTAACGGCTACGGCTGTAAGAAAAGAGACCAGACACGATATGCCGACAACCAAAAGAATCTGTTTCCACGACATCCTTTTCCTCTCCGTTTCGCTTCGGGATTGACGCGTGGCCTTCATTGTTGAACAGCACGGCGAAATCCCAATAGAATCGGGATTCAGAACAACGTGCCTACTACTTTCTATAATCGCATTGTCGGTGGTAAGCCAACTTCCTCGGCGGTTTGGTTGAGTCGCTCAATATCCGCGAAGCTGATAGGCGCACCATCGCGTCTGTATTCCTGTTCCCTGCGAGCCTCAGGGGTTCCGGGAAGTGTCGCCTCATCGTAGCCGCGTAACGGTGCCATCGTTTCTCGGACACCTCGCACCAAGTTATCGACTCCGTTACGGAATTCTTCCGGGTCGGTGAACAGTCCGATATCCATCACCACAATCATGCCACCGGCCTGCCCGCGGGGCCATTTCTCCTTTAGCGTTTTTGCCCGCGCACTGTCCGCGCCGACAAAGGGCCCACCGAGCCCCCTAGCGACGCCGGTATAACCCATAGACTTGAAGAACGCAGCGGGGATCATTTCCTGCAAGGCATCGAATTCCTCGCCACGCTGGTAGTCAGCGAGAATGCAGGTTGCCATGTCCGGAATAAGCGGCGGTTCGTCCCCACCGGGCAAGCCGAAGCAGAGTGGGGGATTGCCCCAATAGGCGGAAGGGGGACGGTTATTTGGATCGGCTGGCCCCATTTCACTGGAACCGCCCTGAACGGAAAAGGCGGTACACCCCTCCTCCATTGCCCGACGGACATAGTGCCCCGCCGAGCCGTAGTGTCCAATATGACAGGTTGCGCCGACAGCTACGCCGTTTGCCTTTGCCTTGGTGATAGCGCTTTCGGTTGCCATCATCATCGGTGCGTAACCCAATCCACCATCGCCATCAATCAGGACAGCGGTGGCGGTCTCTTTGAGGACTTGGCAGTTGGGGTTGGGGTTAATCAATCCGTCTCGCAGGCTTTCGCAATAACCGGGAACCTGCCGGAGACCGTGGGAATGTACTCCACGCAGATCGCCGTTGGTCAACAGTTGGGCGAGTTGCTCCGCATGATCTCCGCGTAAGCCTGCGGCTTTGAAGCAGGCACCAGCGAAGTCGCGCAGCTGCGTTTCAGAGATGCGTTTGGATTCTTGGGGTGGGCGGTTCATTAAATCTCCTCCTATTCCTTTTGCTCTTTCTCGTTTAGTATTTTCATAACTTGGTGGTGCCCCATACCCTGACTTTTCAGTTCGGCATAGGCTTTCTCGTCAATGGCATCGCGCTTGAGAAAGCCACGGATATCATATCTGCCCGGCTCCTCCACCGGCAACCTACCCTCATCTACCATCAGCGCCAACGGATAGTCCTCCTCCTGTAAGGGAAAATGGACAACATGGTGTTGTCGGGCGGATTCGTAGAGCGCCATCATGATCTCCACAGTCGCGCGCGCTTTTCTGCCAGATCCGCGGTGTTCAGCCCCACCCTCAATCCAAGCGATAAGTTCGCGTACCTGCGCAGCGTTGGTGTGCCCACCGATTGGTCGAATGTCTTCCGGTTCTACACGTAGAGGCACCTGTTCCCAACCGTTGGATTCGGCATTAAACAGCCTGACCCCTGCTTCACTGACATCTAACATCCCCTCAGTGCCGCGGATCAGGAAGCCGCCCGCCGCTGCACCCTCCGCACACAGATCTGACTGTATAAAGAGTTGTAGATTGCCTTCCATCTGCACCAGCGCCATGCAGCTATCTTCGATCGGCGTATCCCTTTCGTACCGATCCGTTTTTCGCTCCACCGATCCCATCACCCAGACCGCTTGCGGATCTCCCAAGACGAAGCGTGAGCCGTCGATCGCGTGTGTGCCACAATTGAGCAATCCCTGCACAATCTTGCAGTTCACCCAGATCGGCTCGCCAATCGTTTTCTGTTCAACCAACTCGCGCGCCTTCTCCCAACCGGGTGTAAAACGTCGCTGGTGGCTGATTATCAACTTAGTGCCGCTCGCCTCGCACGCATCGACCATGCTGTTTGCCGCACCAAGGCTGGTCGCCATCGGTTTTTCGCAGATCACAGCTTTGACTCCGGCTTGCGCCGCTGCGATGGTCGGTGCTGGGTGCAGCGGATGCCACGTGCAAACGCTGACGATATCTGGCTTCGCTTTTTCCAGCATCTCTTCAACGGTGGAGTAGCCCTGCGGTATGTCATATTTTTCCATGTACTCCTCGCGGGCGACCAACAGCGGATCTGCAACCGCCACCACCTCCACATTGTCATTCAAGCGATAGCCATCCATGTGAGCGTTGCCGATAGAGCCACAACCGACAATTGCCGCGGTATATTTAGACATTTACTGTTTCCTTTCTGTTTGGGTACAAGCAAGTATAAATTCCAACGCTTTATCAAGACGAACCGCGTAAATCTCAACAGTGCCGCAGAGTATTCCTACGAAGTAGACGATTCCCTCGGCAGCTTTCGCAGCAACCGTTTTTCACGATCTGACAGTCCTGTCCAGACGTATTCAGGCATCGGGTTCCGTTCCCGGCTTTCTCGCTGCATCCAGCCGCGGAGACAGGCAAATACTGCAACGGGACGGGGAGTGTCCGTGTGGTTGGGCGTTCCTCGGTGCAGACAGCGCGGGTCTCGGATAAGGACATCGCCGGCATTCATCAGCAGCGGCTCAAGCGGGATTTCGCCTATTTCAATCCGATGTAACGCTTCCGCTTTCGGAAATAGATGTGTTCCGCGTGCGACTTCAAACGGTCCGTGCGCCGGCGTGACATCGATAAAAGGAAAGTTCACGGCAAGGATCGCAGGGGGATGTTGGAAATCGGGATTTTCCTGGAAAAGCGGACCGACATCGCCATGAATCTCCTGATAAACCGAACCCTTGAGCGGTGTGTCACTGGCATACTGATCAATCGCAAAATCCTCCCCCAATACTTGGCTTGCTATGGCGACAACCGTATCATCGTCGAAGAAGCAAGGATCATACAACGGCGGCTCGAAAGGTAGTGTGATATAGTGCCTACACGGTCCGCGGTTCGGATTGTCCGCATTTTCGGCAACATAATCACGCAAGATCGGCGCGAAGGCTTCATTGCAAGCCTCAATAGCGGGTTTGGGAAACTGGTCTCGCAGGATACAGAAACCCTCTACCAGAATCTCCTCCGCTTTTTCCTGAATATCCACTGACATTTTCTGATGCTCCTCATTCTGTTCGTGTCTTCAGATCTGCGTCCGCGCCTGATAGATGAGGGGATGCACAATCCCGATTTCCGCTATGGCAGCGTCGAGTTCGTCCGGGAGTGTCCCACGGGAGGCGGCAGAGATATTGAATTCGACCTCCTGGATATTACTGAAACCAACAACGACGGACTGTTGCCTCCGTTCTGAAAGCATCCATCGGATACAAAGTTCTGCCATAGGCAGCCCAGCGTCAGCATGGATATCGAGGAATCTGAAATAGGACACCTTGAAGGTTTCGTCCATCCAGTCGGGAGGGTTCTTCTTCCACCCGTTTTGGGGCACAGCAAGCCAGCCTTTCATCAGTGGCGCCCCAATCACAACCCCTACGCCTAAATCTTGAGCGGTCGGGAACAGGAATTCAACAGCATTCCTAAAGACCGGATTGAACTGATGCGCTGTCATAACAGAATCAACATCGACCGCTTTCAGTATCCGCCCCAACACACGCGCATTTTTCGCTGTCAACCCGATAAAACGCGCTTTGCCGCTACGTTTCGCGTTTGCAAGAAATTTGATCGCCGGTGCATCGGGGAAGTCGTAGTCTGTATCATCCTCAATGAGTGCACTCCAAACCCCCGCATCTTCAGCATCGGGAATATCGTCAGTCCACCACTTCAGATAATCCGCCTCGTGGATCTGAATGATGTCCACGTAATCGGTCTGAAGTCGCTTGAGCGAACCCTCGAATTGTTCCATGAGTTGGTCGGCGCTGCGGTGTCCGTCCAAGCGGTAGCGCTGCTGGTTTATAAATCCCACTTTGGTGGCGAGGATGACCTGATCCCGTTTCCCCTTTAAGGCAGCCCCCAGCACCGTTTCATCCCTACCATCCCCGTAGTTTGCAGCGGTGTCGAAATAGTTCACACCGTGGTCAACGGCATAATCTACACAACGATTCGCACCATCCTGCCCTTGACCTGTCATGAAAGCAGATCCAAGTCCAAGTTCGCTGATATTGAGTCCTGTCTTACCAAGTATACGTGTCTTCATTTCATTGCCTTTTTTGAAACAGAAACAGTGATAGCTTCCAGATCCGTTTCACCGTGTCAAGAATTCACGGAAACTCTGTAATGCCTCTGCTATCTGCGGGGTGAATGCCGCCGTATCAGGATTGGCAGCATACATGGAGTGGAGCAGATGCGCCAGATGGGTTAACCCCCGAATCGTAGAGACACCTTCTGGATAGGACATATCGGGAATTGAGAACTTTTGATGCCACTGTTGGATCGGCAGATCACCCGGTGTCACATAAAGCGTCAACCACGCCCATCCCTGATTCAGATTCCAAGCTAGCTCTATCCACGGATCTGGCTCATAGGTATTGGCGGGAATGCGTCGTATCCCTTCGGGCGGGAGGTCTTCGGGGGTACGAAAGTCCCCCGCCGGTTCCGCAGCGGGTGCGGCGGCAAATGGTCGGTTCGTGTCCATGGATTCGTCACTTTCAATTATTGATCGCCACTGGGAGTTTCCATTTTGTGGAGAACCACCTTGCCTGGGCTCTTGATTTTCAACGTCTCTGCCAGATAACCTTCGTTGATGGCAATTTTGAGCACACTCTGCTCTACGCTGAAACGTACCAAATAATCTCCGACCGGCACATCGCCGTAGTTTTCAACATAACGACAGTCGATCTTCTGTCCATCTTCAAATTCGACTGTGATAGTGTCTTTCAGTTTCCATCCGAGCGCAGTGAATGCAGCGGGTTTAATATCGGTCACGACGTTGGCGTGGTTGTCAATCGCTGTGATCTGCCCCATGATTTCTTCAGAGGCTGCCTTTTCGGCTGTTGCCATTCCTTCCTCTGTGGCTGTCTTGCCACCGCAACCTAGCCATAACATCGTCCCGACCATCAAGATCAGTCCATAAAACAAAAGTTTGTGTTTCATAGTAAATCTCCTTCTATATGTGTAGGTTAATTTTCCAAAACTGACAAGGCACCAGAAACCGTAGGGGCGGGGTTACCCCGCCCGTACTTGTCAAAAACTCGGTTTCTCTATCCTTCCCTAGCCAAGTTGCTTAGGTTCTGTTGACATTTATGGTGAATTAGAGAAATAAGTAGACATCTACCAATCCTCGTCTCGCCTGTCCCGATTTATCGGGGGAACGGACAACTCCGTCCTTCACGAAGTTTCCAAAGTCCCTCTGATAAGGGGCCGGGGGGTTAGAGCCGAGGGGTTGGGGCAGGTCGTAGACTCTTGGTGCAATCGAAGGCAGGTTGGCTTTGAGCCTCCCACCGCGTAAGTCCTACCTATGTATCAAACAGTATTATGTGTCATCACTGCGATAAGGGTTTAGCTTTTCATCAAGACTGTACTTGCCGGGTCCAATCAGGATAAAACTCAGAAAAACAGTACCAACTTCAATCGCGTGAGAAGCGTCCATAAAACCCTCTTCTTTAAGATCGCTTGCAGCAGCGACCAACATCGTTATTGTCAAAAGGGCACAAGCGGGTCTAAAGAAGATTCCGAAGATGAAACAGAGGCCTCCCAAAAACTCCGAAATCGCAGCCATAAATCCCCAAAACGCTGGTATGAACGTAATACCGAAGGTTGCCATTGCTTCGCCGAGCCCTTCCCATTTCTCGGGACCGCCCAACAGTTTTGGAAACCCGTGAAAAAGGAACATACACCCAATTCCAATCCGAAGAATTAATAAACCGATGTGCCGATGTTTATCCAAAAATGTCAAAATCATTTTTTGTGTCTCCTTTCACTTTTGATTGTTAGAAGATACCTAGCACGTTGCATAACATTCCTAGGTTCTGTTGACATTTATAGTAAAGTTTAGAATTATAGTGAATTATCAAAATATGTAGACACTTTCGCTCCCCATATTTGGTAGGCGCTGTTTCTAACTGCGCCAAACCGGTGCGGTTACAAACCGCACCTACCGGGGTGATAGTCCGGATTTTCCCATCCTCGCCGGTACAGAGTGTTCAAGTAATTCTAAAGTTCACCATAATTGGACACTCCGTGCCGGCGAGGGTTCCTAACCGCACCGCATCCCGACGAGTCCCCGATTACATCGGGACAGGCGGGACAGGACATGGGGAGCGAAAGTGTCCACTTACTTTCTCTAATTCACCATAGATACCATTTCCACCGCCCAATGAATTGGGCAACTACAGTAAGGGTGCCATTAAACGATTCACCCTGTAAGGTTTGGGTTTTCCAACCCGCGTTGGTCAATGGGCGAGGGAACCCCGCCCCTACGATCGCAGATACATCTCCCATAAATGTCAACAGAACCTAGTCAACATCTTTGATATTTCTCGGATAAGGACGCTGCCAATCTTCCTTACCGAACGCTGGATTACCGGCAAGATCCTTAGAATATACCCGTTTGCTCTCATGAGAGAGAGCCATTGAATTCATGATCTCTCGCGTCAATTCAGCATCCAATCTGGCATACTCTTCCTGATATCTGCTATCTCTCATCAGGTTATGTTGCTCGTTTGGATCTTCCGATAGATTAAACAGCAACACCTCGCCGCTCGCGTGTTTACACAGTTTCCACTGACTGTCATAAATCATCCAGCCACCCCTGACCATACCGATGACACGCTCCCTCCGGTTTTTGCGCGAAATGTCGAGTTCGGGCAACGGTATGGAATCCATGTAGTCAGGGATTTCGCATCCACCGAAATGTAGTATCGTTGCGGTCACATCGCCCAACTCAACTATATCTGTGCACGTCTTCGATTCGTTGGTCCACGGCAGCCGAACCATCAACGGCACATGGATACTGGATTCAAAGAACGTGCCCTTACCAATGAAATCGTGGTCGCCGAGGTAATCACCGTGATCGCTGGAGAAAATGATAATCGTGTTGTCCAACAGTTCTTTTTCGCGCAGAGAGTCAAGGATCTGTCCTATCTCGTAGTCAATCTGTTTGACCAGCCCCGCATAGTGTGCGCGAATCTTCTTCTTGTGCGCCTCCGTAAATTCGGTATAATCAACGCCGTTCCACGGTCCGCGGTTGCCCTCAATATTTTGCTGACGGAGCTTCGGGGTATCGCCCTCCACTGCTGGGATGGAATCGGGCATATCGGCAGGATCGAATCCCTCTAAAAATTCTTCGTTGGGGTCATACGGGCAGTGGGGACCCGGGAAACCGACCATCATTGCAAAGGGGCTCTCATCGCCGTAGTTGCGGATAAACCGGCACGCCTCCTGTCCCACGAACCGATCGACCGAATAGCCCCACGGAATCTTGTTGATGATCGCACCCTTATTTTCGTGATAGCCGGGGTGTTCGTTCCCGTGGAGTTTTCGGTAGTCGCCCTCCTTCAAGAAATGGTAGTAGTCATCGCGGATCTCCAGCCATCGTTTATCTTCGGCAGCAACTCGGTACTGAAATCCCAGATTGATGTCCCACG
Organism: Candidatus Poribacteria bacterium; assembly: GCA_965204355.1. Lineage (GTDB taxonomy): Bacteria > Poribacteria > WGA-4E > WGA-4E > PCPOR2b > PCPOR2b. The sequence goes on along the minus strand of OZ241983.1, from coordinate 1,716,076 downwards.
GATAGAAGTGCATCTTGCCGATAGCGGCGGTGTAATATCCCTGCTCGGACAGCGTTTGAGGCCAGGTGTCTATGCCGCATGCAGCGAGATCAGGACTTAACCACTGACCGTTATCGGTCACACCGTTTTTGATTGCGTTCAGACCTGTTAGCAGCGACGCTCTGGCGGGCACACATATCGGCGAGGCGGAGTAGGCACGCTCATAGCGCACCCCCTCCTCCGCAATGCTGTCAATATGGGGTGTATGGATGAAAGTTGCACCGTAACAACTCAGGAAATCCGCTCGCAGCTGATCGGGCATGATGAAAATTAGATTCGGCTTCTTCGCCGTTTGGGATTCGGACATTTAGTTTCTCCTCAAAAATTGCATTATAGGACATTTGTCGTCTCTGCGCGGTGTTTGTTTATCGAACTGAGATTAGCGACCAAACGTGGCGAATTAGCAGAAAGATCCCAAGCTCGATAAGCACAACAACTAACAAAAAGATTCCGAGCCCGATAAACAGCGGAGAACGCAGCTCTCTGAGTTGCTGCCGAAAAGGCTTCAACCCCTCCTTGCCTGTTCTATCTCTCCAATCGTAGAACATAGCCATATTGATACCTCATTTTTCTTTTTGTGCGTAGACCCTGAACCCTGTGATCATTTCATCTGATTCCCGCCGTAACGATAGGGTTTTCTGGATGACCCGAATCTCAGACGTTCGCAGGTTCAAGTCAATACGGGTGGTCATGTTAACAGGCGATTTGATTTCCTTGACCAATCTCCAAGTCTCAGTATCATTCAACCGCGTATAAATTTCCAAATTTCTCACGGGACCCCCGCGAGTATCGAGATAAAAGTATCGGATAAAGCGAGGTCTGTTGAGAGCGAATTGAAAACTGGGGACAGTCCCATTTTCAATGCCGTGGGTGCGTCGTGCCGCCCTAATTCGGCCTAAGCCGGGTCCTGCGGTTGTTGAGGGAAGTGATTCTTCGTAAAACTCGCCAGACACCAGTTCGGTCCCGCCGCTATCGAGCGACGATAGGACTGCCGAACACCCGATAAATACGACTGTAGATAACAGGATCAGGATTTTCAAAGGTATCTCCTCTGCACTTGTCGGATATTCCGAGCTAACGGAACGGCTTTCCACCCGACCTCCTTATTCCGATCTATATCATCTGGCACGTCAAATAAATGTTTCACGTTATCAGCTTCATCTAATGCCTCGCTGCCGTTGACAGCATCGACGATAAAGTTTAGCACATAATCACCTGAAAGAACGACTCTAACGAGCCAATCCTGCTTGGTTACAACCTCTGAAGTCATAACGGTTTCCTTTCTATAGTAGGGGTTTATGTCTGATAACACTAATTATCCATACTACGAAACAGGTCGACGTTTCCCTATTCCCTCACGTCTCGCTATATCGGAGATGAGATGCGCTGGTCGACGACGCATGGGATTCACAAGTGCCCGCGGCGTGTCCCCGCTCAGTGTTTCTGCTGAACGGATATATAGGCTACGATCGGGGAGCGGAAGGTCTACCCGCACATTGCCCCGGCGGTGCGATTCACGAATGGCAATCGCAAGTTCCAACAGATGGCGTCCCATATCGCCAGAGCAGTTGGGCGTTTTGCCTGTTTCAATGCAGTTGATAGCATCCTTGACCTGTCCCACACCAGCGCTCCAGATGCGTTGGGGACGCGGAAAGATGTGCCGCACCGGCGTGGCTGGCGCGTCGTCAGTGACCTTTCCCATTTTCCATAACTCAAATTCATAACCGTCGTTGCCGTTGCGGAGGTGAATTGTGCCGTGCTCACCGATTGCGTCAAGCGTCCATGTTGATGCAGCGCTCGGCAGCATACGGCAGAACCCGCGCGCACCGTTTTCAAATGCCAGATAGGCGTTACCGGCAAGGTCTGCATCGCCCGCGGCTTTTTCGTCGCTCTCCACCTCTCCGACAACCCAAGAGACACGTTCGTTCTCACCTGCCAACACACACATCGCACCGAGCCAATGGACACCCATGTGCGACAGACTGCCCGAACCGTGCGCCGTTATTTGCAGCATCTTGCCCAGCACACCCTCGTCAATAAGTGCCCGTGCCCTGCGGTAGTATACATCGGAGGCGCGCATTGCGTTCATCATGAGGATGATACCAGCCTCGCGGCAGCCCTCAACCATGGCGTCGGCTTCTTCCAGAGAAGTCGCCATCGGCTTCTCTACCCAGATGCACTTTACGCCGGTCCGTCCCTCACGCACCATACGGACGATGTCTAAGGTAATCTTTGCGCGCGGCGCAGCGGAGGTGCAAATACTCACGATGTCAGGCTTTTCGCGCTCAAGCATCTCCTCGTAGTTCTCATAAAGATGCCCGTCTGGGATAGTCCAACGCTCACCAAATGCCTCACGTTGTTCGGCGTATAGGTCAGCGGCACCGACCACCTGCACCTCCGGCACATCCATGTAGCTGCCCATGTGGCTGAACGGCAAGAGCCAGCCATCGCCTACTACCTCGTCGTCGATGGTATCCGCGATACGTCCTAAACCGATAAGGGCTGCTCGATAGTGTCTGTCGTTCATATCGTTCTCCTATCTGATCTATTTTTGGAGTCTGTCACAAATTTATCCGCGAATCTACGCCAATCCACACGAAAAATTAGCGTAGATTCGGGTAGATTGGTGGATAGTTTTATAGAATGGTCGGTGTAAGTCCAGGAATTTCCGTGTCGAGCGGAAAATAGGGTCGCTTGAGACGCTTGAAGGGCAAATATCGGCATGTCGCGGGTGTCGCGCCGGGTGTGTCAAGGATAAAGGCTGCCTTGGCGATTTCACCGTAAGCAAGACGGTAGTTCATCGGGTTTTTAACAACAATGAACTTGGCATCGGGTGGATGCATACCCATTGAGCGAAACTGCTCATCCGCCCAATCGTAGGTGCCGTGCGTGGCGACAAGCACCTGAATTGCACCGATTGTTAAGACCGCTGAAGGACCCATGTTACCCTCGACGCCGTCCCAAATCCCGCCGATATAGCGGAAACGACCATCACTCAGCCGGGTGACAGTGCCTGTTACTGACATCGGTTCGCCCCAGCGCGGGTCGAGTCGATGCCCCAACCCAACCGTAATCTCGTGACCGACACCAGCGCGATGGCAGGCCGCCGCAGCTGCTGGATCCGCCACGGGCACGAGTGAAGGTAACGTTACCTTTGCGTCAAGTAGCGCCCTCAACGTGGCAACACTATCGCCCGCTGCGCCGCCGCCACAACAATCCGCCGCTTCAACTAAGAGCACCGGACCGCCCTCCACTTCCAACCCTTTGGCGATAGCTTCGTCTGGCGTATGAATATCGGGTTCAAGGTCAAATCGACGCGTCCAGTACTGTTCAGCAAGCTGATTTGCAAGCGATACCGCCATCTCCATATCGTTATCTGTGATCACTAACGCACCGCTGCCCATGTCCGGCTGATCCAAGTAGGGATGGACCAAGAAAACACTCGTGGAGAGGACGTTCTCACGCCCTTCGAGTGCTTTGGCGGCACGCATAATGTCGGCGAAAGGATCATCGCCCTCGGTCGAGCCGTGGATTGCGCTGGTAATCACCGGCACCTTTGCCATCGCCATGGTTGGACGACTGTCCCCCGCTAGGATATCCCGGAGCAATCGTGCGCCGCGTACCCCGGTGGTGAAGGCATCGCGGTGGGGATAGGTCTCCCACGCAATCAGTCCATCGGCAAAGCGAACCATGTCGGCGGTGACATGCGCGTGTAGGTCGAGCGTAACGACAATCGGTATCGTATCCCCGACGATTACACGTACCGCTTTGATGAGATCGCCCTCCGGATCACCGAGGTCTTCGACCGCAGCCGCGCCGTGCAGCGGCAATAGCACACCATCAACAGGTAGAGAGGCGCGTAATCGGTCGAGTAGTTCCGTCTTGAGCTGCGTATAACACTCAGCGGTCAGGGGACCGCCGGGACAGGTACTGGCATAAATCAGCGGGACGACCTCCGCCTCGCATTCGCGCATCACCTGCAGCAGCCCACCGACCACACCGGCGTCAACCCCCAAGACTTCATCCCCGTAACATAGCTCATAACGCTCGAACCACCCTATATCAATGGGCACTCCGCCAAATTCATTGCATTCGGTGAGGATCGATCCGAGTGCGACGCGCGGTCTACTTGTCATAACAGTTCTCCCGTTATCTCCGCAACTGGTTCCTAACACCCCAACTCAGGCGGGGAGCCCAATAGGCTCACCATCTCGGCAGACAGTGGGGAAATGTTCGCCAGCTTCAGCCATAGGTCCGCCGTCTTCCAACGTTACGAACTGCTTCATCAAATGCTGACCGCTTGCCACAAAACGCGACTCTCCGGTCATGTAGTGGATGGCGATAGCGCGCCGTGGCCTATCCGATCGGTTGAAAGGTGAACCGTGCCATGTCAGTGAGTGATGGAACGACACCTCGCCACTCTTGACCGGTCGAGGCTGCGGTGTCACACCCTTGACTTCAGAATCAGTAGGCGGTGAAAACCCCTCAATATTCATGAATTCTTCGCGCCCCTCAAGGTGTTGTTGGGTACGCAGAAACTCCATCTGGTCGCCCCACTTGTAGCTGCCGGGCACCATCCACATACAACCGTTCTCCTCGTCAGCATCATCCAAAGCGATCCACGCCGATACGGGGGTCATCGGGAGGATGATGGGCCATAGCGGTGCATCTTGGTGCCACCGTGTCGCCCCGCCGTAGTTGGGCGGTTTGTACTGAATCTGGTCGTGCCAGACCATCAGATCGGGGGCATCCGTCAACTGGCTTATCCCCTTCACGATGGATGGGTGGTAGATCAGCCGCTCAAAAGCTGAAGAGGCTTCCCAGATATTGACAATCTGCCAAACGGCGAGCGCGGCGGGTTCGTCATCCCGCTTGGACATATTGCGGAACGACACCGGTTGCGGCTCGTCGCCGGTAAAGCCGTCGGGACCTTTCTCCAACATGCTGTCTAAATCCGATCTCAGTTCATTCAACTCATCATCTGTAAGGATGCGACCTCCGTTGAGGAAGCCGTTCCGATGAAATTCATCAATTTGCGATGGTGTTAGCATAGCGACACATCTCCATATTCATAGTGTGTACTGGACAGTGTGACAGTCATACTTAAAAGTTCTCGGCTATACGGGGGACAGCCACCACCCTACCAAGGAAGAGCGACGGACGGATCATTGACAAAAGGGACAGTTCCCAAGTCAAGCGTAATCTCGGTCGCGGGGGGCAGAACGACCCGGAGACGGCTCGCTTCTATGGAGGCAGTCCGGGTTTCCTCGGCTACAGGCGGTGCGGCGTAGGCTTCAGTCGCGCCCGGATACTCGCTTGTGCGGTGGGTGTACCGAACCTCCGTAAATCGGTGTTCGCCAAACGATCCTCCCTGAACCAACATATCTCTGGTCTCAAACGGGCTGAGATTGACCAACCGCACCACAGTCCGATTCGCTTCGAGCGTTTCAACGAGCGCGGCGATATCTTTGGGCAGACCGGGACGTTTTCGGTTGAAGTCGAAGTAGCGGAGCCGGGACATCAGGAGTCCACCGTTGTAGATCAGTTGCGGCGCGCCCAGCGTCAGTTGAATTAATGCCTCCGTTGTCACCGGGTTGGTGTGCTGCCAGCGGTGCGGATCTTGATGGGTGGTCGCCTCATCATCCCCACGGACGAGATCCAAGCGTCGGCAGACCTGACGGTAACTCGCACGTAAGATCTCTTCAGGATAGGTCGGGTTATCCCCCGCTAGAAAACGGACCCACGGCTGTTCGTGCCCCGCATCCTCTTTGGTGTGGAAGGAAAACACTTTGTTCCAGTCATACCCACTCGCTTGGCGGATCTCCTCAATCCGTTCCCAATCCTCTGACGCCATCGAAAGGGTCCAGAGCGACACCGGGTAAATCGGCGACATCGGCTGATAATCGAACCAACCGGCATCCCCGTAGCGGTACGGAACGAGGAAAGTTTCGTGCTGTTCCTCCAACGCTGAGAACTGACCGATCCAGTGTTCGCCGAGGCTCATGTGCTCCTCGCGGACATCACGGACTTCGCCGCGCCCCACAATGCGATCCATCTGAATACGCGGTAGGTCGAGATAACTATCATCTTGTGTCAGGAGATAGGCGTTAGCCCCCGCAACCTGTGCCGCCATCTGGACATTGTAAAACCCGTGGGGCCACGTCCAGCCGTAGAGTCCGCCGTACCAGCTCCCTTCAATATACTCACCGACCTGACCGGAGAGACCAACATTGTCCGGAAGCAGCCCGTCATTCTGGCGGGCGCGTTCTATCCACGCATCTGTGTATTCCAGCACCCAATCGCGATATTTTTCTTCGCCGGTCAGTAGGTAGGCGTTGGTGACCAAGCTGGTGACAGCGAGGTTGGCGACCACGTCTCCACGACTCATGCGCTGCTCCATCGCTTCACCCATACGCCGTGCCAGCGCCGGATCTTTCAGATCCTCAATTTGGGTGATACCGGGAATGTCATAGTGGGGCAAACCGTATCGCGCCATGCCGGGGGAATAGCCGTAGGAACGTCCTTCCGACACCGACAGGTCGGGACCATCACTGCCGTTATTGGGAGAGCGGATGATTTTGTGTCTCGGATCATAGTTGAGGGCTTCGGGATCTTCGTTCATGTATAGCCCGGCAAATCGTCGCGCCCGTTCAAGGTGTTCCGGACGATTCGGGTCAGCCAGACAGAGCAGGTAGAAATAGATGTCGCTCTCGGCTTGATGGAACTGATCGTCCCGTCGGGCATACTCCTTGTGAACCCGTCCCGCTTGGGTCAACTGCCGGGTGACAGCATTCCATCCCCGTACCCCCAACTCTAACAGATCGTCCCCGCCGCCCAAGAGGTAAAGCAGGGGCCAGTTGTAGAAGCTCTCGTAGAAGTCGTCTTCGCTGCCGCCAATGTTTCCGTTCCAGATTAGGCTGCCGTCCGGATGGGTGTATCGTTCTAAGAATGGATACACCGATTGGTCCATGAGATCAAACAGCTGCCGCTCCAATACCGCCCATGCGGGTGGTCCGGCAAGCGGCGTTGTTGCTGTGATCGTAATCATATATGCTCCACAGTGTCGCGTAAAATTGCGTTTTTGAACACCTCTGTTACCCCTCCGATAATCTCAATGGAGGCTCCGTATCCTTCATTTGATCACCGAAACAGATTGAATCTTTGAAAAAGTGTGTAAGATCATCAAAATCATCATACAAAAACAGTTGCTGTGAAATGCCCTGTAATGTTGCGGAAATATCGGACCCTGTCTTCGCAATTACTACAACGGGGATTCCCTTAGCGTATGCGTAACCCGCTTCGATACCCAATCCCACCCCTTTTTCAGTTAAATCAACCACGATTAGGTCACTTGAATTAATCTCAGCAAATGTTCTTTGCATCAATTCTTCGGGGCTTAATTCAATCCTTCCCCATTTCTCAATGTCCCGAGTGATACACACTGTTTCAAAACCGCTTTGCTCAAGTGCCGATGCAATTTTCTCAATACAATTTTTATTACTGTTATCTGCACGGTATTTAATAGAGATATAAACTCTCATAGCCTGCTATCGTCTTTAGCTTCCGACAAAAGGGAATAAATCTTTTCCATAAGTGGGATGAGTAAAAACGCATCCGCGAATCACGCTAATCATCACTAATAAATTCGTGTAGATTCGCGCGGATTCGTGGATGGATATAGCAAGGATGCCACCCTACGGCAGAAGTTACTTCTACCCCGGATTCGACATCCCACCTGCTTCCCAATCTTTGGACAACGCCGTGCACTCGGCAGCGACCTGTTCCGCTGTGCCCTCTGTGCGTCCCGCCAACGCTTCTATCGTCCACGCACCATCGAAACCGATGTCGGTCAGTGCTTTCCCAAGGGCAGACCAGTCAATAACGCCATGTCCCGGCACCCAATGACAATCGTCCTTTCCATCGACATCCTGTATATGCAGCGCGCAAAGTCTCTCCGACGCGACCCGTGCCTGCTGCGCCGGATCAAACCCACTGATACAGGCGTGCCCCGTATCCAAGCACAGCCCTACATGTTCGGGCGGAAAGCCAGCGATGAAAGCGCGTAACTCCTCCATAGACTTCAGCGGACGACACGGTATGCTTGTATTCGGCAGATTCTCTAACGCGATACGGACCCCAGTTTCCGCTGCAACGGGGACCAACTCACTCACAGAGCGATGGATACGCTCCGCCGCGGCACCGACATTTTCCAACGCATAAGGCGCTTCTTCAGCGGTGGTGGCACCTGTTGGGTGCACAATTGCAGCCCGCCCGCCAAGCTCTCCGAGAAACCGCATCGCATCCCCGATACGGGTGACGCTGTCATGCCGAATTTCCTCAATCGAACTTGCCAAGTTCACGCCCGACATGGGTGTGTGTATGGTGTGCGGAAAAATGTTAAATCGCTCCAACGCCTCGCGACACGGTCCCGCATCGTGTGACCCCGGTTTCTGCCATTCATCGCCCTCAGCCATCAACTCGGTTTCACTGAAACCAGCGGCAGCGATCGACTCCAGTGCCGCCGCGACATCATGTCTCGCCGTACTCTCTGCGTCAAGAAAGAAAAGTCCTGAAGCTAAACTATATCTCGCCACTATAACCTCCTTGTGCGGAACACACAAATCTGCGTTCCCTACGAATTTCTTCCTACCCTTCCATTTGGGGTGGCACATCTAAATCTCTGGGCTCATCTAAAAAGAAAGTGCAAAGTACCAAGAGAAACCGAAAGAGAAGTTGCTTTGAATCCCGATCTTATCGGGGAGGAAGGAAGAAAGACCAATTTTCCAAATTTTTGCCGACACCACGGGGAAGGATGGTTGGGATTCCCCCCATTCTTCCAATATCACGTTTCACGCATTACGTTTCACGCTATGCTTCATCAAGCATCTGTTGAACCCGTTCGGTAACGCCTGCGACAACAGCGTCGAGAATGTGACCACCCTTGGGGATGGTTGCCAATTTTGCGTTGTCGTAGTTGACTTCGTTCGGGCGGATGCGTTCCGGAAAAACGACCATCGCAAATGAGGTCTCAAACTCGCCGGCGTGGCCCGCACTCCGTTCCAATTCCAGATTCGCCTCATAGAAAGATTGCGGGGCGGTCTCCCAATAGGTCACATACGTAACACCCAAGTCATCTATCCGCTTCATAACGTCGGGAGCGACGGGCTCAAGATTCTCTCGCTTATTGCCGCCGTGCCCGTTGAGCACCATAACTTTCGGGACACCCAACCGTTTCAGGCTATTACACACATCGTGGACATATTCGAGATGGATATCCGGACGTATTGTCAACGCGCCACCCCGATCCATGTGGTGTTCCGACACCGACATAGGAACGGTGGGGGTGACCAGTACATGGGGATAAAAGTTTGTCGCAGCCCGTTTGGCTATTTCCGTGACACTGACGGTATCATGGATCATCGCCAGATGGTCTTGATGCTGTTCGGTAGCACCCGTTGGGACAATCGCACCTTTTATAGTGCCGCTGGAGATGGCTTCCCCAAGTTCTTTCCGTGTAAGTTCACCTAAAAATACATTGTTGTCTAGCATTGATATTTCCTTTGAGTTATTAAACCGAGGTTATGCAAGGATACAGAGATAGCGCATATTGAGGATAAGAATGAGTTGGATGGGAAGGAAGGGTGGAAGCATGACACATACTATCTTCCACCCAAGATAGCCTACATTGCAAAACTTCCAACGAAAACGTTGTTAGTGTCCTCACCATCATTCCAAGTGACGGAGAGAATTTTGTCTTGATAGCGATAGACGGTCGATTTGCCAACGATAGGGGTATCAAGCTGCTCCAGCGGCTTGTACCAGATCTGGTGTGGCTGTGTGCAGTTTTGGCAAGGATAGCGCGAAACGGATAGGGTTAGCACTTCTCCAACCCGCAGATCATAATTCACACCTTCCTTACTGAAAGTAATCGGTGCGTTCTCTGTACTAACAATTTCACCGAGAATCTCACTGCGTTTCGCGGTCATCAGATCTACTAAAGCGTTACGCTGTTCCGATGTCGCTTTTTCGTCGAGGTACACGACGCTGCGGCGTGTGCTGGTATCAATAGCGAGGTTGTTCTGCGCCGTAACCACTGCGACAACAGTCAATCCTTCCAGTGAGACACCTTTCCAAGTCCCTTGGTGGATGTTCCAAACGAGGGTTGCCTCCCTGCCCCCTTCGACATACTCAGCGCCGTAGTGGCAAGCCCCGACATAGACACTGACGGAGCGGGCTTCCAAATACTCGCCCTGCACGGTTTCGGGTTGTGTAGCCAACGCACTCACGACAGTCAGTAAGAGCACAATCGCGGTTAAGGTGAAAATCTTGGTCTTCATCGTTATACTCCCTTCTAAAGATCGAACGTGAAAGTTGCTATTTGCAACAAGCGTGTGCAAGTTGCAAGGCAGTTTATCACAGCCAAGTTGTGGCGTCAAGTGAAAAGAAAATTTCCAAGAGGAAGTATGTAACTGGATACTACCGATCGCAAGCATCAGGACAAAACTTGAGATGGAATTTTCGCTTGACGGAACCCCCGAAGTATGATAGATTGTGTTCATGATTTTTATCACCATATAGCGAAAAATTTCTGGAGTGTCTTATCGGTCGTCAGCAACCGATAAAAGTAGGAGGACGACATGTCAAAAGAGAAAGGCAGAGATCAAACTCAGGAGACCTCCATATCGCGGCGGAGTTTCCTGAAAGGCGTAGGCACCGGCGCGGTCGCCGCCAGCGTAGCACCATCTGTTCTCATCAATGCGGAGACAGCAGCGGAAGCCCAGATGGGTGAAGAAATCACCCGCGCCAAAATCAAACTCAATATCAACGACAAAATCCACGAAGTTGAGGTTGAACCGCGCACGACACTGTTAAGCGTCTTGCGAGACGGTTTCGACACGAGCGGTAACCGTCTGGATCTAACCGGCGCAAAGCCTATCTGTGAACGTGGCGAATGTGGTGGATGCACGGTACAGATTGACGGTAAAGCGGTGTATTCCTGTATGACGCTCGCCCTTGACACACAGGCGAAGGAGATTATCACCGTCGAAGGGCTTGCGGACGGCGATCAGTTGCACCCGGTCCAAGAGGCGTTTGTCCAGCATGATGCCTTGATGTGTGGGTTCTGCACACCCGGTTTTGTCGTAGCTTCGAAATCACTGTTAGATCAGAATCCGAGCCCGAGCCACGAAGAGATTAAGGAAGGGTTGGCAGGCAATATCTGTCGCTGTGGGACCTATCCCTTTATCTTTGAGGCGGTCAAAACGGCTTCGCGGAAGATGGGAGGCTAAAAAATGGCATCATGGGGAAGACCAGAGGATTCGCGCTTGATCGGCAAACGCGTTCAGCGTTTGTCAGGCGCTGACAAAGTTACTGGAAAAGCGAAGTATACGTTTGATATCAATCGTCCCGGAATGCTTTACGGTCATATCCTGCGATCACCGGTTGCACATGCGATCATCACTCACATAGACCTCAGCGAAGCAGAGGCACTGCCCGGCGTTAAAGCCGTCATTCCGCTGATTGAGCCGGGGAAAAAGGTGCGCTTTGAAGGCGACGAGATCGCTGCGATCGCCGCTATTACTCCCAACATCGCGGAAGATGCGGTTCAATTGATTCAATATGACTACGATGAATTGGATTATGTCGTCGATGTTGAGGAGGCAAAAGCGGAAGGTGCACCCCAAATACGTGACGATTGGACGGGCAACCAGAGCGAACCGCGAACCGACGAACGTGGAGATCTCGCGGCGGGTTTCGCTGAAGCCGCTGTCGAGGTAGAAGCGACCTATCACGCGCCGGTCCAAACCCACGTCTGTCTAGAGACGCATGGCAATGTCGCTGAATGGGATGGGGATAACCTGACCGTTTGGGCTTCGACGCAGGCGGTTTTTGGTACACGCCAAAATCTCGCACGGCATTTTGAACTGCCCGAAAATCAGGTACGTGTCATCACCGAACACATGGGCGGCGGGTTCGGCAGTAAGTTCGGGCCCGGCGTGGAAGGGATTACCGCTGCGAAACTTGCGCGGAAAGCAGGCGCGCCTGTCAAGCTGATGTTGACCCGTAAGGATGAGCACCTTGTTGGCGGCAATCGCCCGTCAATGACACAACAGGTCCGTGCTGGCGCAGCGCAAGATGGTCGGTTCGTCGCCTACGACATGAGCGGCTACGGCACAGGCGGCATCGGTAGTGGGGCGGGTTTCACCGGTCCCTATGTCTATCATGTCCCCAATTATCGCACTGAAAAGTCCGCCGTCGCGATCAACGCGGGCAGCGCACGCGCTATGCGGGCACCGGGACATCCACAGGGTGCCTTCGCCATGGATTCGCTGATGGACGAACTTGCTGAACAACTGAACATGGATCCATTGGAATTCCGTCGCATAAACAGCGACAGCGATCCACGACGAAACAGGATTCGTCAAGCCGAATATACGCTCGGCGCCCAGGAGATCGGTTGGCACCGACGCAACAGAGTCCCCGGATCCGGCACAGGCACCAAAAAACGCGGCATCGGTATGGGCTGCGGACTGTGGGGCGGCGGCGGTGGAAAGGGAACAGAAGCCCGTGTGACTATCCACGCAAGCGGTGCCGTCGAAGCGACCACCGGTACGCAGGATATCGGCACAGGTATCCGAACGGTTATCGCCATGATCGTTGCGGAAGAACTTGGACTGCGTTCCCAAGACATCACGGTCAAGATCGGCGACACAGCACCGGGACTGCCCTCGCGCGGGAGTGGCGGTAGTCAGACGATTGGCTCTGTAGCACCGGTAATAAAGACCGCAGCGATGGCAGCCAAACGCAAGCTTTTTGCACATATCGCACCGCTGGTGGAAGCGGATCCAGGGAATTTGCGCGCTGTAGGCGGTCGGATTCGTACCGAGTCGGATTTAAGGATGAGTGTTCCGTGGAAAGAGGCGACAGGATATCTCGGCATGGAAACCATCTCCGAAGGTGGTGAATGGGACGAAAACCTCCGCGTCGGCGATACCGCCGGTGTACAGTTTGCCGAGGTCGAAGTCGACACGGAAACAGGTCTTGTCAAGGTCACTAAGATCATCGCTATCCAGGACTGCGGCTTGGTAGTCAACCGCTTGACGACCGAGAGCCAGATCAACGGTGCCGTCATCATGGGATTGGGGTATGCGCTGCTTGAGGAGCGCATCATGGACGATCAGACCGGTAAGATGATTAACGCAAACCTTGAGGATTACAAAGTCCCGGGAACGATGGAGATCCCTGAGATTGTATCCATTGCATACGATACCGACCGGAAAATAACGGGGATCGGTGAACCGCCGACCATCCCGACAGCGGGGGCAATTGCAAACGCTGTCTACAACGCAATCGGTGTCCGTATTCGGGAACTGCCAATCACACCGGACAAAGTCCTCAACGCCCTCGGTTAGCGGAAGAGAAGGAGATGAAAAGATGGAAAATTTTGCTTACGTCAACGCAGGAGATGTTGAGCAGGTCCCGTCGTTGTTGAGCGACGATTGGAGCGAAACGAAAATCATCGCGGGAGGAACGGATCTTCTCGGCGAACTGAAGGAGTACATCGAAACGCCAAAGAAGGTGGTCAACCTCAAATCTATCCCCGGTATGGACGAGATCAAGGCGGATGCGTCCGGCTTAACCATCGGTGCGCTCGTAACACTCGCCGATATTGCTGCACACCCAACCATTCAGCACCATTACACCGTTCTCGCAGAGGCTGCCGATTCCGTTGCATCGCCACAGATTCGGAATGTTGGCACGCTTGGCGGGAACCTGTGTCAGCGTCCCCGCTGCTGGTACTATCGCCATCCCGATATTATCTGCCTCAAAAAGGGCGGCGATACCTGTTACGCGGTCGAAGGGTTGAACAAGTACCACGCAATCTTTGGTGGGGGCCCCGTCTATATCGTCCATCCCTCTGATACGGCACCGGCGTTGATTGCCCTCGGCGCTACCGTCAAAATTGTTGGTCCCAACGGAGATAGGACGATGCCGTTAGAGGATTTTTTTGTCCTGCCCGACGTCAACCCGCAACGTGAAAATGTGCTTGAACCGAATGAGGTCGTTACGGAGGTGCACGTCCCTCAGCCGAAGATGGGCACAAAGAGTACCTACCTCAAAGTCCGTGAACGCGGTTCTTTCGACTTTGCGTTGTCGAGCGTTGCCGCTAACTTCGAGATGAACAGCGGGACATGCAGCAAGGCAAATGTCGTTCTCGGTGGGGTCGCTCCCATCCCGTGGCGTTCCACAGAAGCCGAAGCAGCGTTGAACGGTAAACGTATCACTGACGCGGTAGCGAAGCAGGCTGGCGAGGCGGCGGTGGCTAACGCAGAACCGATGACCGACAACGGTTATAAGGTCCCGTTAACTCAGAACATCATCAGTCGTGCCGCAATGAGTCTCGCTTAAACATGGCTGCATCAGTTAGTGTAAAATGCGAAGAGAAACCGAGTTTTTTTGCCGACTTGTTCCCGATAATCGGGACTACGCGGGACTTCAAAACTCGGTTTCTTTGTACGATTTCTTAACATGAGCCATTCTGGAAAATCTGCCTATATACCATCATAAGGAGAACGAACATGCAATCAGAAAAAGGTCCTTCCCTCTTGACTAAACCGATATGTCAAAACCTATGTACCAAGGCGCTCTATACCCCCGGCGGAAATCTGAAAAATCTTGTCGAGACCAATCCGTTCTCAAACTACTGGTGCAACTGCACGATGACGGTGGTGGGACCGGATGATCGATTTGTCTCCCCAGAAAACTGCAATCGGTCCCGCGACTGCTTTGAGCCGATTGGGGGCACCCCTCCTATCGCGTAATTTGCCAGAGTGCTTTCCTTTGTAGCGGTAGGGGCATCCCTCGTGGGTGCCCTCTTTTTGTAGAGGTAATTTAGCCTACTAAAGGAATTCCAAATGCCCCGTATCTTTGATAACATTGACCAACGGTTGCTGCCCGCTCTCTGCGAGACCCTCAAAACCGCCGATCACGCCGATTTCTGTGTCGGTTACTTTAATCTGCGGGGCTGGAGGGGACTCAGCTCCTATATCGAGGCGTGGGAAGGTGGAGATGGGGGCTGCTGCCGCCTATTGGTAGGGATGCAACCCCCTCCTGAAGACACATTTCGGGGTGCCATGCGCCTTAATCAAGGGGACGATGGAATTGACAATCAAAGGGCGTCACATTTGAAAGAGGAATTGGCGGAGGAGTTCCGCCAACAGTTGACCGTCGGTGTGCCGACCCGTGCAGATGAAAAGGGTTTGCGGCAACTGGCACGGCAGATCCGTGACGAGAAGGTGAAGGTCAAGCTGTTTCTTCGACATCCCCTCCATGCAAAACTCTACCTGCTTCATCGCCCAGATCCAATCACACCGACAGTAGGTTACCTCGGTAGCAGCAACTTGACTCTTGCCGGACTTTCACGGCAGGGAGAACTCAACGTTGAAGTCCTCGATCCAGACACCTGTCAGAAGTTAGAAGATTGGTTTGAAGACCGATGGACTGACCGGTGGTGCATTGATATTTCCAAAGAATTGGTTGAAATTATCGAGCAGAGTTGGGCGCGTGAGGAACGGATTCCGCCGTATCACATCTACCTCAAAATGGCGTATCACCTATCGAACGAAGCGCGCGCGGGTTTGAATGAATTTCAGATTCCACGCGATTTTGAGGGCAAACTGTTTGAATTTCAAACCGCAGCGGTAAAAATCGCAGCGCACCATCTGAACAGACGCGGCGGGGTGTTGATTGGGGACGTCGTCGGTCTCGGCAAAACGCTGATGGGAACGGCACTCGCACGAATATTTGAGGATGACCACGACCTTGAAACACTGATTATCTGTCCTAAGAACTTGGTAAGGATGTGGGAGGATTATCGGGATGAGTATCGCCTGCGTGGGAGGGTGCTTTCAATCAACCGGGTTATCTCAGAATTGCCTAACCTTCGACGTTATCGCCTTGTCCTAATCGATGAAAGCCATAACCTCAGAAACCGCGAGGGAAAACGCTATGGGGCAATCCAAGAATATATTCAAGAAAATGACAGTAAGGTTATCCTCCTCTCCGCAACCCCCTACAACAAAACCTACCTTGACCTCTCTAACCAGTTGCGTCTGTTTGTTGGAGAGGATGAAGATTTGGGAATTCGACCTGAACAGTTGATTAGAAAGTTAGGCGGTGAAGCCGCGTTTAGTAGCAAACACCAACGCGGTTCCCGAACGCTTGCAGCGTTTGAACATAGCGAATACATCGATGACTGGCGTGAATTGATGCGCCTCTATCTTGTCCGCCGTACGCGCAGCTTTATCACGGAGAACTACGCTGAGACAGAGTCCCAAACAGGGCGAAAATTTCTCACTTTCCCCGATGGGGCCCATTCCTACTTTCCCACACGGACTCCCAAAACGGTGAAATTCGCAATTGACGATCAAAACCCCGATGACCCCTATGCCCAGCTATACTCTCCGTATGTTGTTAATACCATTAGCAACCTGAAGCTGCCGCGATATGGACTGGCAAATTACATTGACGGGACGCCATCGAAACCACCCACACCCGGTGAGCAAAAACAGTTGGAAAACCTCTCACGGGGCGGGAAGCGGTTGATCGGTTTCAGTCGGACCAACCTGTTTAAGCGACTGGAGAGTAGCGGGCAGGTCTTCATCCAATCCGTCGAGCGGCACATTTTGCGAAACCATATTTTCCTCTACGCGATTGAAAACAACAAACCGTTACCGATAGGATCACAAAACGCCGAGATGCTTGATTCACGCCTGTACGATGAGGATGCAGACGATCTAAATCTCACCTCCGATCCCTTCGATGACGACACCGACGATACTGAGGAAAAATTTGATGATACCAGTTCACAGCCCGTCTCCTATACAACCGATGCGTTCAATGAGAAAGCTGCTGAAATCTATCATCTCTACACGACGCAATACAGAAGCCAGTTTAGGTGGATTCGTCCGGATCTCTTTAATCAACTACTGCGGACAGATCTCAACGACGACGCACACGCCTTGCTTGAAGTTTTGCAACAGTACGGCACATGGAACGCAGAAAAAGATGGAAAACTCAATGCACTTGAGGACCTCTTAACCCAAAGCCATCCGGACGATAAGGTCTTGGTTTTCACGCAATTTGCCGATACAGTACGATATCTGAACGATGCCCTTTCGGCGCGTGGGATTGCTCAGATAGAAGAGGTAACGGGCGATACATCGGATCCAACTGAGCTAGCGAGGCGATTCAGTCCCCTCAGCAATAACAGGCAAAACAGACAAAACGAGCTGCGGGTTCTCATTAGCACGGACATCCTGAGCGAAGGGCAGAACCTACAAGATTGTGCAATTGTCGTCAACTATGATCTACCGTGGGCGATTATCCGCTTGGTTCAACGCGCCGGACGGGTTGACCGGATAGGTCAGGAAGCTGAAAATATTCTGTGCTATTCGTTCCTACCGGCGGAAGGTGTCGAGCGCATCATTAACTTGCGGGCGCGTGTCCGGGCACGTCTGCATCAGAATGCGGAGGTTGTCGGCACAGATGAAGCGTTTTTTGAAGATGATCGTAATGAGCAAGCGATCCTTGACCTCTACAATGAACAGGCGGGATTGCTTGACGATGAACTGGACAACGATGTCGATCTCGCTTCCTATGCGTATCAGATCTGGAAAAATGCCATCACCGAAGATCCACAGTTAGAAGATATCATTTCCGAACTGCCGTCTGTCGTTTATTCAACACAACCGCACAGTCCGACGGATACGGAACCGGAGGGAGCACTCATCTATATGCGGACGGGTGAAGAGAATGATGCCTTAGCATGGGTAGATCGGGAAGGGCAGAGCGTAACGGAATCTCAGTTTGCGATTCTTCAGGCCGCAGCGTGCGAGCCGGATACCCCGGCGTTGCCTCCACTTGAAAATCACCACGACCTTGTGCGAAAAGGGACAGAGTTGATGATAACCGAGGATCGGTCAATCGGCGGCGGGTTGGGACGACCATCGGGCGCACGGTTTCGCACCTATCAACGTCTGACCCAGTATGCCGAAGATGTGCAGGAAATGCTATTTAATACGCAAGAACTGAGACGCGCCATTGAAGATATCTATCGTTATCCGTTGCGTCAGGGGGCAACCGACATCCTCAATCGCCAACTGCGTAGCGGTATTTCCAATCAAGGGCTTGCGGAATTGGTAATCGATCTGCGGGACGATGATCGGCTCTGTATCGTTCAAGCAGAAACAGAGACACGAGAACCACAAATTATCTGTTCACTTGGGCTTAGCGCCGGTTCCCCGTAGGCGGGGCATCCCCGGTCACGGGATCCCCTCGGACTTGCCCCGCAAGGTAGTAGGCATACGCCGCCCCGATAAATCGGGATTAAGAAATATGCCGTAACCAGAAACCGTAGGCAGAAAGGACAGCACCGATGCAAATTGATCGCGAACGGACCCGCCAACTCCTTAAAGACTTTGAATTTAAGACCCTCCTGATTGAAGAACTGGGTTGGAACCATCACAGCGGAGAAGTCAGAACTGAAATCCGAGAACAGGGAGTTGATGAAAGCGAATGTTTATTGACCGCAATTGCCGAAAAACGCGGGATGGCTGTCTTTCACTGTTCAGCGAGGACCGACGGGACTATTCCAGATTATGCGATGCGGCGGAAAATTCAACGGGAAGTTGCCAAATCTGTCCACGAACACCTCATCATTTACACCGACACTGACAAAACCACACAGATCTGGCAGTGGGTTAAACGGGAGCCGGGGAAACCCCTCGCATGTCGTGAACATCGTTATCATAGCGAGCAGTCTGGCGAGTCCCTGATTCAAAAACTGGAAGCGATTGCTTTTAGTTTAGACGAAGAAAAAGATCTCACACTGACAGATGTGAGGGGACGTCTTCGGGCGGCTTTTGATGTAGAACCTGTAACCAAGAAATTCTATAACCGTTTCAAAGCAGAACACACTCAGTTTCTCGGATTTATTGAAGGGATTCCTGATCAGGAGATGGAACGCTGGTACGCCTCGGTGATGCTGAATCGTCTAATGTTCATCTACTTTATTCAGAAGAAGAATTTCCTGAACGACGACACCGACTATTTGCGGACCAAACTGAGGGAGAGCCAACTCAATGGTAATGATCTATACTACACCGATTTTCTCTGTCCACTCTTCTTTGAGGGATTTGCGAAGCTAGAATCTGAACGGAGTATAGAGGCAAAGCGGCTGCTCGGAAAAGTACCTTACCTGAACGGCGGTATTTTTCAGCAACACCAGATCGAGGAACTTCACGGAATCCCCCCCTGTCAAGGGGGGCAGGGGGGTTCGATTCAGATTAGTAACGCTGCATTTGAGAAACTCTTCGATTTCTTTGAAGCGTACCAATGGCACCTCGACGAGCGCCCGCTGCGAAACGATAATGAGATTAACCCCGACGTCCTCGGCTACATCTTTGAGAAATACATCAACCAGAAGGAGATGGGCGCGTACTACACCAAAGAGGACATCACGGAGTATATCAGCAAAAATACAATAATTCCGTCTCTCTTTGATGCTGCACGCAAGGAGTGTAGAATCGCCTTTGAGAAGGAGTCAAGTCTCTGGCAGCTGCTACAAGACGACCCAGACCGCTACATCTACGATGCCGTCAAAACGGGTGTCGAATTAAATCTACCGGAAGATATTGCGGAAGGTATCCACGATGTATCCAAACGTGGCCTGTGGAACACAACAGCACCTGACGAATACGCCAACCCAACCGAAATTTGGCGAGAGGTCGTCGCCCGACGCGAGCGATACGAATCAATTCACGCCAAACTCTCAAACGGAGAAATAGACGATATTAACGCGCTCATTACTTATAACCTCGACATCCGACAATTCGCACAGGATGTAATTGAAAATTGTGAAGGACCCGAACTGCTACGCGCCTTCTGGAAGGCCATCACCAAAGTAACAATCCTCGATCCGACTTGCGGTTCCGGTGCATTCCTTTTTGCTGCCCTCAATATCCTTGAACCCCTCTACGAAGCGTGTCTGGATCGGATGGAAGTTTTTCTTGGAGAGATAGAACATACCCGCGGGAACACACGTACCGAAAGGTTTAGGGATTTTCGCAAAGTTCTTGAAGCTATAGATCAGCATCCAAACCGTCGTTACTTCATTCTCAAGTCGATTATCATTAACAACATTTACGGCGTGGACATTATGGAGGAGGCGATAGAGATTTGTAAGTTGCGGCTCTTCCTCAAAATGGTGGCACAGATTGACGAGGTAGATCAGATCGAACCGCTGCCTGACATCGACTTTAACATACAGGCGGGGAATACGCTCGTTGGATATGCGACATACGACGAGGTAAAAAAAGCGGTCACCGAAAACAGAATAGACTTCGACAATACCATGCAGCGCATCGAAGAAAAGGCGGAGGACGTTGAGCACCTATTTGAGAAGTTTCGTGAGCAACAGATAGAATTGGGCGGTGCGGTAACACCTGACGATAAACAGGCATTGCGGGATAAACTCAAGGTATTAGAAGATGAACTCAACCGTTACCTCGCTGATGAATACGAGGTAGACCCAAACAGAGAATCTACTTACCAGAGCTGGCTATCTTCTCACAAGCCGTTCCACTGGTTCATTGAATTTTACCGGATTCTCAAGGATGGTGGGTTTGATGTGATTATTGGTAATCCCCCTTATGTGGAATATAGCAAGGTGAAAAGAGATTACAAGATTAGCGGGTATGAAACGGAAAGTTGCGGTAATCTATATGCGTTTGTATTTGAAAGAAGTTTTCGCCTCCTTCAGCAAAACGGTTGGAAATCGATGATAATTCCACACTCGGCATTCTGTACCGACAGGATGTCAGCCCTTCAAGATTTATTTCATCGCTCTAGGCGATTTGGGTGGGTGCAAACATATGGTATTCGTCCGGCAAAACTGTTTGAGGGAGCGGATCAGAGATTAGCAATTTACATTGTTCAACAAAGTTTAAAGCCATCTCGCTCGCTGTACTCATCTCGCTATCACAGGTGGAATAAACGATTTCGTTCATATCTCTTTGCTGTTATAGAACATACAGATGTTACTCACATGTCATTTCAAAATTCGGTGCCCAAAATTTATAGTAGAATTGAACAAAGTATTTGGAGAAAATTGGCTCAATTCCCCGTTTTAGATACGCGCCTTGTCACAAGCCAAACTTCCTACACGACCTATTTCCATAACGCTCCGCGCTACTGGATTAGGGCAATGGACTTTACTCCATACTTCTGGAACGAGCGGGATGGAGAGCAAGTATCCACTCATGTCAAACCCTTGCACCTAACGGCAGAATTGGATGCAGTTGTAACCGTAGCAGTTTTGAACAGTTCACTTTTTTATTGGTGGTTTATTGTTCTCTCCAATTGCCGCGACTTAACTTTGCGTGAAATTAGAAATTTCCCAATCGGTATTGATAGAATGGAAGAGGCAATAAAGCACAGCCTTTCAGGGATTACCGCTGACCTGATGACGGATTTTAGACACCACGCACGGCGCAGGGAAACCTATTATCAAACCACTGGTCGTGTTGTCTATGACGAGTTTTATCCGCGCCACTCCAAGTCCATCATAGATGAAATTGACCGAGTGCTTGCCCAACACTATAGTCTCACCGACGAGGAATTAGACTTCATCATCAATTACGACATCAAATACCGGATGGGGTTGGGAAACTGACTCAACCAGAGTAGAATAAAATGAAGTTAATCGTGATTTTGAGTGCAGGACTTTTTCTTTTTACTGCTCCTGCGTTCAGCAAACTGACCACAGCGGACATTGAGAAAATTCGCTCAATTATCAAAGAGGAATCCATTGCCTCCGAGAACCGAATGAAAGAATACATCTCACAAGAAATTGCAAAAGTCAACATCAAAATTGAAGAGATGGACAAACGCCTGACCAGCGAAATCAAAGCATTAGATTCACGTTTGACCGTTGAAATCAGAGCGTTAGACAAACGGCTAGACCACATTTTTACGCTAGTCATAGCTTTGGTCGCCTTCATCGCTGTGGTCATTGGGATACCACAGATTATCGTCGCCATGCAGCGAAAAGATATACGCGCCCAAGACGAAAAAATTGAAGCGCAGCAAAGGCAGATTGAAGCTTTACAGCAGGAAATCGAAAAGCGCAAACAGGAGCACATTGTTAGACCTTAGACCCTTCCGCGTGCACCCGATAGCTATTTCTCAATAAAGGGTTATTAGCCGTGCTAGGAAAGGGAAGGGGTAGCAGGTACGTGCCCAAAAAGTAAAGGATTAGGTAAACGATTATCACGTCGAATGTGTTCTCAATTAATCACATACTTGCCCAACACTACGACTTGATCCCCGAAGACTTAGATTTCAGCATCAACGACATCAAATACTGGATGGGGTTGGGAAATGAGTGAAACGGTTGAACGCATCACGCAAACATAGGCCGATTGAGATATTTCTGCCACACGAACTGACTTGTATTTACACCATAGTCTATATTCTTGCACTAATTTTCAACTTTATGTTAAAATAGTTTGAAATTTGGACGATTTCACAGGAGTTGGCGGGGCTTAATGAATGACTCGCGTTGAGTACCGGCCGAGGCTTTACCTGATAGTCCTAATTCTTGACAAGGAGATTTAACAATGCTTGATGTAATACGCTATATCCCTTTCCTACGCGTAAAGGATTGGAAAGCTGGCGATAGGATCATCGTAGACGGTAATCCTGGGAAAATCCGTGATATTGCTCAATTTAAGAGCCCTTCAGGGTCCGGAGAAACAATCGCCTCTATCGGTGTGGAGTACGACAATGAGCCGGGCGTTATTAGGCTTGTTGATTTTGATATTCACCAACTCAAACTTGAACGCTAACAACTATTCATCAGCAGCTATAGGGATACAAGCGTTCCCTACTATAGACACGATTTTCCAGTCGATAGAGAAGATTGCCCCACTGACGTTTAGAGACCAACTTACGAAGTTGCACACGGTTGGAAACTCACCCCCGCAAAGATCAGCAAACCTTTAGCAGAAACGACTTACGATAACATTGTTAGGCGCACCCTCCTCCACAAGCGCAAGGAATTGAAGTGGAACAACAAAATCAAGCGATATTGACGACAGAGTTATCCGAGCAAATTACCGCTTGCGCTTTTTCTAAAGCGGATTTGCAAGCCCTTTGTGAAAAGCTGCAAGAGTCCAGCTATGAAGCAGCGGACGAGGAAATAAGCCATTACAATCCGATTGATCGACCACCTGAACAAATTCGTGCAGATAAAGAGTCGCTCAGATTGGGATTTGAACTACAAGTAGCTGTCCGAGGAATAGATGATAAAGTAGTTGATGGAACAATTCCAGTAGTGTTTAACTCGCCTCGTTTTCCGGATAAAGTTAAAAGTCTCTACATCAACAGTGAATTGAATCTAAGAAATCTATACAATTGGTTTCCGCGAAATCGTTTTGAGTTATTGTTAGATTTTGCCAAACCTGGACTCAATTTATCACTGTCGCCCTCCGGATCTACGCCGAACGGGAGCAATATTCTTGTTTCTGGTCGAAATGAAACTTGGGTTAATGGGGTGTACCATGCTGTTATGGAGTTTGTGAAAAACAGAAAGACACGCCGTAAATTTTTCCATAGACATAGTGTTTATGATTTGTTGCTTGCGTGTGTAAGTTTACCATTTGCGTTTTCGATAGCAGCTAAACTATCCGGGGTGATAAACAGTCTGTTTGGTCAGCACTCAGGAATTCTGAAAAGTGCGGCGTATGTGTATGTATTCTACGTTTTATTGCTTTTATTTAGAATACTTTTTGACTATGCTAGATGGATTTTTCCGATTGTAGAGTATAAGGAATCTACTAACACTGCCCAAAAGCATAGAGCTATTTTGACAATTATAGCCCTAGGGATTTTGGGAAATTTCATTTATGATGTGATAAAATTGTTACTGCTCTAACACCATGAAGTTCTTAGACTTTTTCTAGAAATGTGTTGAGGGTATTCTGCAGTACGATTTAGTCTTTGGTTCTTGTTAAAAGAACCCAAGTTACCAGCTTAAAAAGAAATAGCTTTCCTTTTTTGTGAGTAAAGCCCGTGCATTCTATAGCACGGGCTTTATTTACGAAAATCCGTATGGGGACCAGAAGTGACACAGCCAGATATCAGCAACATTGCCGCCCTTATCCTGCAACACACCGGGTATCTGAAAGGAGTACCCTACGCATGTCGAAAGAAACGATCGAAGGCATCACCAAGATAGCGGTGAGCGGCTTCAAGTCACTCGTGGAAGAGTGTACAATCGACATCTGGCCTCTGACGATTCTTGCCGGTGCGAATAGCTCTGGGAAGTCAAGCATCATGCAGCCGCTATTGATGCTCAAGCAGACGTTGGAGGCGACGTATGATCCGGGACCGCTGTTGATTGAGGGACCAAACGTTCAGTTTACGTCGGCGGATCAATTTTTGTCCAAATTAGTCGGCGAAGAAAGGGCAGATCGTTTTCAGATTCAGATTCAAACTCATAAATCTAATGTTTCCAATGCAGTGCAAACGACTTTCAGAAAGGGAAAGAATGGGATTGAAATTGTCGAAATGACGAAAGAAAATTTAGACCCCGATCAAGCGTTATCTACCAAGTCCCTTACATTATATCCAGAGATGTCGTCTGAAGAAATCAAGTCGCTAGGTAATCAAGATCCGGCATTCAAGGATTTTGATATAGTGAAGCGTGTGCGCTGTTTTTTGTATTTGGGATCTCAGTATAGTAGTAGGTTCTATGAGGTTACTTATGGCTTTGGGGCATATATTTTTAATACCATCCACCTACCCGGATTACGAGGCAATCCAGAACGCACCTATAAACTTGCTAGCACCGGCCCACAGTACCCCGGCACGTTTGAACATTACGTTGCAAGTATCATTCACGAATGGCAGGAGACGGGGGATGAGCGTCTAAAAATGTTAGCCGATGCCCTTCATGCACTTGGACTGACAGGACAAGTCGGGACAAAAAAAATTGACGACACCCGCATCGAACTTCAAGTAGGTCGCCTTCCTCTCCGTGGAAAGGGCGAAACGGACATGGTTAGCATCGCCGATGTGGGATTGGGGGTGTCCCAAGTCCTGCCCGTTTTAGTAGCTCTGATTGTCGCGGAGCCGGGGCAGTTGGTCTATCTCGAACAGCCGGAAATTCACCTCCACCCCCGCGCACAGGTTGCGTTGGCGCAAGTTCTCGCAGATACAGCGAAACGGGGTGTCCGTGTCGTTACGGAAACACACAGTTCGCTGCTGCTTCTGGCGGTTCAAACGCTTGTTGCCGAAGGAGACCTCTCACCGGAGCTGGTAAAACTGCACTGGTTTACACGGGGTGAAAATGGTGCCACCAAAATCGACACCGCCGATCTAGACGAGGTGGGTGCTTATGGAGATTGGCCCGAAGATTTTGATGATGTCGATCTGAAGGCACAGAGCCGTTATATAAAGGCAGCCCAATCACGTTTGGCTGAAAAAACATAATATGCGGTCAAGGGATTCCAAGCGGCTTGTTGTGAATGCCTCGGTTGCACGGGCTGCCGGGGGCGAAGATGCAACGGCTTCAGTATCAATCAGCTGCACCGAATTTCTCGAAACGTTTCAGGACGAGTGCTCATATCACGTCGTGATGACACCAGAACTTTCCGAGGAATGGGAGGAGCATCAATCGAGATTTGCAGCTACATGGCTGAGATCGATGATTGCCAGAAAGAGATTTGATTATGTCGAACCTCCCGTGAACCAAGCGTTGCGCGGCGAAATTGAAGGGACAGCAACCAGCGAAAATGAGATTGAAGATATACAGAAAGATTTTCACTTGCTGGAAGCGGCCAGGGAAACTGACCATATCATTATTTCGCTTGATGAAACCGTCCGGGGGCTTTTCGCCCGTGCCGCTGAACGCGTTGGTGAAATCCGAGACATCGTTTGGGTAAATCCTGAGCGTGTGGAAGAAGAGGAACCGCTCGTTTGGCTTCAAAACGGTGCACCACCGGACGATCACCGCAAACTCCGCGCTTGGGAGATTGGTTAGCTCGGCGCAGCACCTGTATGAGACCCGGAAGTGACACATCCAATTGAACACATTACACAATCAGATCTCAATTACCCAGAACAGTTGAAAGGGTATTTGAAAACAGAAGCCCCAGAAACCATTTGGACGTGGGGGAATGTTGCTCTGTTGACGGATCGGGACAGCACCCTAAACGGAGACCTCTGGGCACTTTTCTGCTCTAGCAAATGTCCCGGTCAAATTATTTTGAAAGCGCATGAATTGGCTCAACAATTCCGGGCATCAGGAACACCCACCATCGGGGGGTATCACTCTCCGGTTGAAAAGGAGTGTCTTCGTGTTTTGCTGCGGGGTTCACAACCGATTATCCTATGTCCCGCTCGGAGTATTGAAAACATGCGGTTGAATCCAGTGTGGAAAGAGGCGTTAGCGGAGGGGCGTCTTTTACTTCTGTCTATCTTTGATAGTAAATATCGGCGTTCAACGGCAGGGTTGGCGAACCAGCGTAACGTATTTGTTGCGGCGCTGGCGGACAAGATATGTATCGCCCACGCCTCGGAAGGTAGCAAGACACTGCAATTCGCACAGCAGGTATCGGAATGGGGTAAACCGCTTTTCACCTTTGATGTGCCGGCAAATAGGTCGCTTTTTGATTGCGGAGCGCAGCGGATAGAGGATCTTGTACCTGAAATATAGCGAAAAAGATATATCATCTCGCCGGGACCATGAGTCGGGCAAGATGCCCGATCTACAAGTATTTGTGCAAGTTACGGCATACGGCGTATGCCTATTACTAGCAGAGAGGACTTAGATGAAAGCGTGGCGTTTTTACGGATTTAACGATATGCGGTTGGACGAGGTGCCTGATCCAGTTCGGGGTGAGGGACATGTGATCGCAGAGATTCTCTGTGTGCAGCCCTCCGTCACGGAAGCACAGCTGGCTTACGGGATTCCGACCCTCGCTTACGAGCAGATTAAATACCGATTGGAGACCGAGGCACCGATACGACTGTTTGGACACGAGTTCTGCGCCCGAATCGTAGAATCCGATCCGAACTCCCAATTCCAACCGGGAGACCGTGTGGCAGCCCGCGCCAAGCTGCCCTGCGGTGAATGCTCTCTTTGTCTATCGGAACGCGGAAATGACTGCCGGCGGGGTCCGATTATCGGTTTTCAGTTGCCCGGCTGCTTCTCCGAGTTCGCCGTTCTGCCCGAAATCGCTTTGACAAAGGTGGACGACCGAATCTCTGACAGTGAGGCGGCATGTTTGCAATCGCTTTCCGATAGTCTCGCAGCGGTGGATACGGCGGAGATACGTATTGGGGACACGGTTGCCATCTTCGGCCAGGGGAGTATGGGGCTTGAGTGTATGCAGGTCGCTCGTGCGAGTGGGGCGGGGCAGTTGATTACCGTAGATGTCCGAGAGGAAGCGTGCCAAGTCTCTGTGGAGCTAGGTGCTGACCACAGCATTGATGCAAGCCGTGATGACCCGGTTGAGGTCATTCAGACGTTGACGGACGGGAACGGTGCCGATGTCGTTTTTGAATGTGCGGGTGGCAGCCCAAAGCAGGGCTTGTCCGGAACGCAGACACTCACACAAGCTATCGCAGCTGTCCGATCCGGAGGGAAGTTAAACATCGTTTCGTGGTTCGGTCATCCGATGGAGCTTGATGTTGATGCGCTACGGGAACGGAGCCTCAGGTGTCTGTTTCCAGACATCAGTACACTGGCACACCTGGAGCACACGGTTCGGTTGGTCGCCTCCGGGCGGATTCGGCTGAAACCGACGATCAAGCACATTTTGTCCGGCATCGAATCTGTCCCCAAAGCCTTCGATATTACTGCAAACAAAGGGAAATACGGTGCTATCAACCCGGCACAGGTGATGATGCACGAGTGATTTATGGTGAACCCTAAAAATAAATAGACACTTTCGCTCCCCATGTCCTGTCCCGCCTGTCCCGATGTAATCGGGGACTCGTCGGGATGCGGTGCGGTTGAAAACCGCACCTACCGGGGTGATAGCCCGGATGTTCCCATCCCCGGTGCAGAGTGTCCAATTAATTCTAAACCTTACTACAATTTGCAAAAGACAGCTCTTTATACACCGTTTCAGAGAGGAAGAACGAATGACCGACCCCCAAGCGACAGATGACCTTCAAGCACTTATCCCACATTTCCGCCAGCACGGTTATGTGATCCTCAAGGACACGCTCACGCCCGACGAAGTAACGTACTTCCGTGAACTCTTCGACCGCGACCGCAGGGAGTTTGGCCATCCAAATTGCTGGCATCCTTTTGCGAACCAGACGCGAAACTGCAATGCGTTAGTCACCTCGCCGGAATTTGATCGTCTACTTCGCCATCCCAAGATTCTGCCGGCAATTGAATTTCTGATGGGAGGACCTGTCTGTTTCGCCGAAATCTGCCTGCGCCACATGGGAGCGTATGACGGCGAACCCCACCAAGGTTTCCATCGTGACCGTCCGCATTGGGAGGACCATCCGCTTCGGATGGACTACATGCAACTGATGGTCTACCTCACCGATGTCGATGAGGGGACGCACTGCTTCTCCCTCTCGCCTGAGTCCGTCGAGGAGCCGATTGTGGAGGTGGCGGAAAATGTCGAGCGAAACGGAACTGTTGATATTCACGGACCCGCAGGCACCGTCGTGCTTTTCAACATCGCCGTCCCGCATACGGCAACGGTTCGCGTCACGCACCGAGAGCGGAAAACGGTGCAAGCGTATTATGGACATCGTTCTCGCCCGTATTTGAGCGACTGTTCTGTGATACCGCCGCGGTTCTCACGTCACGATTCGGATCCAGAGGTACGCGGGTTTTACGGCAACCTTAACAAGACGACGCGAGCATTCTTAGCAGGCTTTGATCCCCCATCTGAGTAAATCTTGAATCCTTCTACCGGAAAGGCAAACCGCTATGAAGCGTAGACACTCCTTGGACGAACCCCGTGTTTTCATGTTTGATGACGGACGACACGCTGCCAGCCTCTACCAATTTGAACCGCCTCTCGAACCCGGGGATTTCACCTTCAACGTAGATCAACTTGCGGACAGCGGCGTA
This sequence comes from Candidatus Poribacteria bacterium, assembly GCA_965204355.1. Classification (GTDB taxonomy): domain Bacteria; phylum Poribacteria; class WGA-4E; order WGA-4E; family PCPOR2b; genus PCPOR2b. The sequence continues at coordinate 1,686,870 of OZ241983.1, read as the reverse complement.
GACACCCTCATATACTTCGCCGTGCTTGAGGGTGGTGTGACCATGTATGACAGCCGTGTCGCCCAGAAGTGGGGCGATAATGTCGTCAAATGGACACATACGGTCTGGTATCGTGCCGGTCGAAATATCCATCAACTAATCGCCGACGGTTACGACCCGTTGAAGCTGCTCTGTGATCGATGTCACGAAAAAGGGATCTGGTTTATTCCGAGCAACCCGGTCACCCTCTCCGGTGGCGATAGAGCGACCGACGGCGGATTGGGTCGCAAATCCGACTTTGTATACGAACATCCGGAGTTTCAGGTAGGCGAAGAAGATGATCCGCGGGCATCGGACGCCTCAACGACGCGGTTCAGCTTTTTGCATCTGGAGGTTCGGGAGGAACGGTTCAGGGTCTCCGAGGAGCTACTCACCCGCTACGCAACCGATGGGATCGAATTGAACATGACCGATTTCGTTCCGTTCTGCAGGTTCGACGAGGTCGAGGAACTCGCGCCGATTATGACCCAGTGGATCCGCGACCTGCGCGCAGTCGCTCGGAACGCCGAAGCGGATCAGGGCCGTCGTAAACGCATCTATGTCCGTATTCCAGCACATCCAGACGCTTGGAAAGCCCTTGGATATGACGTGCCGCTTTGGGTTTCGGAGGGATTGGTAGACGGTTTTATCTGTCAACCCGGACTCACACAAGGACCCGTTGATCAGGATCCCGATCTATCGGGCGCGGTCGCGTTGGTCAGTGGCACTCAATGCCGGGTGCTTGCGTCCTTCCAGAACGTGCTCGGCAGACAGCTGAAGCAGTACGCCACGCCACCGATGATCTGGGCTGCCGCTGCGAATGCGTATGCCCAAGGCTCGGACGGTTTCGGGATAGGGGACGCCCACTGGACGCCTAACGGTTGGCCCTGGACGCACGATGAGTATCAAACACTGCGACTGCTGGGTCACCCCGAAATGTTAGCGACGGCTGATAAGCTTTACCGCGTCCGTTCCGAGACACAGGGTGTGACCAAAGGTGTGGGTTGGGCACCCGGCGTAGCACCCTCGCTACCACAAACATTGATTGAAGGGGAACCGGTCGAGGTACGACTGCGGATAAGCGACGAACTGGAAAAATGGGACGGGTTAGGACGGGTTGAATCGGTTCAACTACGGGTGCGAGTGATAGGGATTGAACCTTCTCTGAACGATCTCCGAATTGAATTGAACGGTCAACCGCTGCCGGACTCCATGCTGGATATAGAGGATCTGAACTACCGCCTGATAAGTACAGGAGCTGTAGGTCCCTACGGACAGGTGTACAAATATCAACTGCCATCCGCGTATTACCCGAAGCCGGGACATAATGCGGTGCACATTACACTGGTGAAGCGAGATCCGAATATTGAGAACCCCTTTGAGGTCTACGATGTCGATTGCGACATCCGATACCGGCTCCATCGCCACTTTGGACGAGAACCGATTGATTATTAGCACCCCAACAAACAACTCTTGGAGGCAACCTGATGGAATCAACGACAGTCGCTGGATTGCGCGTGGGAACGGGAAGTGTGAATCTTCAGGCTGATGATTCAATGGTCGTCGCAGGTAGTATCCTGCCGAAGCATGTCAAGGGCCAAGAGGGTGAGTTGAGAGCAGTTGCCCTCGTGCTTGAAAAACCGCCTGCCCCCAAACTTGCCATTGTTGTTTGCGATGTTATCGTTGTGGAGCGCGACGACGTTGATGCGGTGGTCTCCGAGATCGAAAGAACAACCGACATTTCGCGCCCTAATACCCTAATCAGTGCCACGCACACGCATCACGCACCGAGTACCATCGTTGTGCACGGCTATGGGCGCGACGAGCTGTTTTGCCAACGTCTACGCGAAGGAATTATCAAAGCTGTCCAGCAGGCGGATGCGAACTTAAGCGACAACGAATCCCATTTTTACTTTCACCAAGGCGAAGAAAATACCATCGGTGGAAATAGCCGTCTGTTGCTCGCTGACGGCACAATCTGGTGGGTGGGACCCGGCACAGACGCAGTACGACCTACCGGTCCCTTCGATCCACAACTGCCGGTCTTCGCCTGCCGCGGCACTGACGGTCAACTTCAGGCGCTGATGTACAACCACTCCACCCATACAATCGGCACCTGTAACGGAGATGTCCGTTCTCCCAGTTTCTACGGCTTGACGGCACAAGAATTAGAAGCCGAGTTGGGCGGCAGTGTATGCTTTCTGCCGGGCGCGTTCGGCTCAACACACAACGTCACCGAGGTGCCACCGCCCGAAGCGGTTAAGCGGCTCAAAGGGGTAATCACTAATGCTATGGAACAGGCAAAGCCGATGCCCGTTGACAAATTGGCATCCATCCAACGCCCCTTTACCTTCAAAGTGCGGACGTTTGACGAAGACATAGAGGACGAAAAGGTATCCTCGTACTGCCGCAAGCGTGTGCCGGACGGTGCCGATAGCACCATCGATGTCTTCCGAAACATGCGCCAAACCTTGGCGCCTCGGCAAGGACAAGATCGTCAGACCACACTCCAAGCGATGGTTATCGGTGAAGTCGCCATTGTCGGTGTGCCGGGCGAGCTATTTACCAGCTTAGGCGTTGAACTCAAGGAACGCTCACCTTTTCAGTATACTTACATTGTCTCGCTCGCCAACGACTGGATGGGCTATCTGCCCGATCGAGAGGCGCACACGTTCGGCGGCTATCAAACGTGGATGGGGCTGCACAGTTACGCGGAGGAAGGCACCGGCGAGCGGATGGTCGATGAATGTCTCCGGATGCTCCAGCAACTACAACAGCAGCCAAACTATGGTAGATTTTAGAATTACTTGAACACTGAAAATCGGAGAGTTCAGCAAACCTCGACTACCGGGATCTGAAAAATCTGGGCTATGCCCCCGGTAGGTGCGGTTTTTAACCGCACCGAAACGGCGCGTCCCGATAAATCGGGATCCCGACTTGTGCCGTTCCGAGCATCCTCGCCTTGCGGGATCGGGAGAAACAGCGCCTACCAAACATGGGGAGCGAAAGTGTCTATCTGTTTTTAGAATTCACCATAAAAAAGATTCGGAGAGATTTCAGTATGGTAGACTATTCTTTTGATAGAGAGATCGAACTACAACAGTTGCAGGGCCTGCTCCGACAGACGGGTTGGGCAAACCGAAGGAGTATTGAGGGCATCCAAACAATGCTAGAAGGGACACCCCTCGCCTTGGGGGCGTGGGAAGGCGACCGTTTAGTCGGTTTCGTCCGAGTTATAACCGATGGCATCTACCGGGCTCTAATCGACGATGTGGTTGTAGAAGCATCGAAACGTGGAACGGGCATCGGCTCTGAATTGATGCAACGGATAACCGAGCGGTTAGCGGAGGTAGAGGAAGTTTTTCTGCGTTGCGGGGAGCACGTCGTTCCGTTTTATGAACGCCACCGTTTTGAGCGCTCCAATGGTGTGATAATGGATCTGAAAAAGGATTGAACCTACAACAGAATTCGCACGAAAGGGTTGGATAATGGCAGAAAAATCAAACGAGGGGCGTCCCTCGCATCTGGTTCGTTTCGGACAGACCGATTTGTACGTCTCCCGTCTGTGTCAGGGAACCGCATTTCGGAATATGCCACGGACCGTGGATACAATGGGGTTGCTTGTTCTGCAACACTGTATCGATGTGGGTGTGAACTTCTTCGATTCATCAAACGCTTACGGTTGGGGCGGCGCAGAAGAGAACTTGGGGAAAGCGATTGCGGGACGGCGCGATCAGGTGGTAATCTGTACCAAAGTTGCCGCATCGTATGCGCCGGAAAAAGAGAGTAGTCCGGGAAAACCGGCGCGTTTCACCCGAGATTTTCTTTTTGAACAGGCAGAAGGCAGCCTCAAACGCCTACAGACCGACTATATCGATCTCTACCTGCTGCATCAACCGGACAAAGTTACCCCAGCAGTAGAGGTCGTTGATTCGATGGACGCGCTGGTGCGATCAGGGAAGATCCGATACTGGGGTGTCTCCAACCATAGCACCGCACAGGTGAGCGAGTACGTCGAACTTGCCCAAACGACCGATAAAGCACCCATCGCAGGTATAGAAGATTATTATAACATCGCCGGAGAATCCCTGACTGATACAGGCGAATCCCGTGTGCAGCAAATGGAGCAGGAGATGTTTCCTGTGTTGCGGAAATCAGGGTTGGGGATCCTCGCTTTCAGTCCCTTGGACACCGGACACCTTGTGCCCGGGCGTAGTGTCGATCCAGATACACCGCTGGCGAAGTTGATAGACGTGTTGGACGAAGTGGCTCAGGATCTGCGCGTGAGTCGTGGAACGGTTTGTGTCGCTTGGGTGCTGACCCATCCAGAGGTGACAAGCGTACTGGCTGGCGCTGAACGTCCTGAACATGTCGAGGAGAATTTCGCCGGCACACAGATTGTATTGTCCGACGAAGCAATTGAGACTTTGAATGCTGCCAGCGCAGCCTATAGAGAACAGCAGGCGCAACATTCGGCTTGAGGTAAAACCGAGTAAAAGGATCTACTGTCTTAGATAAAATAGTTGTTTGAAACACCCACCCGAAAACTAACGGAGGAAAAAATGAGACTTATTCTGATCGGATGTGAATACAGCGGCACGACGACGTTAGCCCACGCAATTAACGAATGGACCAAAGAGACGATGGGTAAGGAGTTCACCCTCATCCACGATCACTTCAAGCTGCCGGATACCAAGCCCCACGGACCTGAACTCACTGAAGAAGAAATCGCACAGTTCGACGCGCTCAGTCCGCGGCTGACCGAGGTTATAATGCGGCATAACCTCTACTATCATACGCCTGCTGAGTCTGCGTCCGGAGAGGATTTTCTCGGAATCGGTATCCATATCGAAGAAGGGATATACGGACCGCTGTACTACGGTTACGGGGCACCGGGCGGGTTGGGCGACCGGCAAACAATTTCACAAAGCCTTGAGAAGCGTATTCTGAATTTTGCGCCCGAGACCGTGCTTGTCTTGGTGAAGGCTTCCCCCGAAGTCATCGCCAAGCGGATGAAAGAAAATCCCCATAAATACCCCGTTGTACCTGAAGGGGACATTCCAGATGTGCTGCAAAAATTCGAGGAGGCGCACCAAAACTCATCGATAAGAAACAAGATAACGTTAGACACCTCCACGGCGACAATCGATGAGACCGTCACTGAATTTGCAGAAAAAATCAGACCATATTTGAGCGAGTCTGAACTCACCAGCCTTTCATAGGGGAAGCAGGACGACCCACACCGAAAGGAGAAAGGAAATGGTAGACAAAGCGTATCTCCTCAATCCCGAAGATATCCGGGATTTTATTGTCAACGGGTATATCCAAATTCAAGCTGATTTTCCGACCGACCTTCACGGGCACATCTATCAGCAAATCGAAGAGATGCTTGCGAAGGAAGGCAATCCGGGAAACAATCTGCTGCCCCGAATCCCTGATATTCAGCGGGTTTTCGAGCATCCGAAGGTTTGCGGTGCCTTGACGAGTCTGCTGGGCCCAGATTACCTGATGCACCCCCATCGCTACTGCCACCTCAACACGCCGGGGAGTGATGGACAAACTTGGCATAAGGATGACTATATTTTCGATCAAAAGGTGCGGCATCACCGCTTCCGATGGGTGATGGCTTTCTACTACCCGCAAGATGTCACCGAAGACATGGGACCGACAGGAGTCCTACCCGGAAAACAGTATTACAACACGGTCTCCGACACGAATCCGACGCAGAGCATTGAGCAGGAACAGGCGCTTTGTGGGCAGGCGGGCACGGTAACAATCGTCAATTTCGATTCGTGGCATCGAGCCACAGCGAACCGTAGTAACAAGAAACGTTACATGCTGAAGTTTCAGTTCACACGGATGAAGGAGCCGTTACAATCCCAATGGGATAACGGGCATACGAATTGGGGACCCGCGAATGGTGATGAACATCCCGCGTTATCGAGGCATGTTTGGAATTGGCTCTCCCAAAGTCGTGATGGGAATTCAGCACAGGTGATGTCTGATACAAACGGGTCCGTATCAAAACTGATAGCATCACTCCAAGATAACGATGAGAATGTCCGTTTGAATGCCGCTTATGCGCTGGGCGGGATGGGTGAATCTGCTGTACCAGCACTCATGCAATCTTTACGAGATGAGGCTGAAGCTTTGGCAGAAAAAAATGTCGTGCATACCGCAGCAAATCCACAGGGTGGTAACCCAGCGGATCTGTATTCCTCCCAAGCACTGACAGAGGTGGGACAGTCCAGCGTACCCGCACTGATTTCGGCGTTAGACGATGCGTCTTGGACTACCCGCGCTGCAGCCGCAGATACGTTGGGCAACTTAGGATCCTTTGCAGAAGCAGCGGTGCCGGAGTTGATTCAGGGGCTGCGTGATGAAAGTTCGTGGGTTCGTCGAAATGCAGCAGAGGCGTTGGGAACAATTGCATCACCTGCTGAAGATATTGTGCCGGCACTGATGGGGGTCTCAAGCGATCCGGAAATGCTTGTGCGACTCAATGCGATGATGGGGCTGGCAAAGATTGGTCAATCGGCAGACGGCATTGTGTCAACATTGGCGGGAAGATTAAGCGATGAGGACCGGTATGTCCGTTTCTATGCGGCGACAGTGCTACGACAGATCGGAACATCCGAAGCGCAAAACGCTTTATGGGACGACCTGTTGACCTCTCGATGGTGTCCTATCACAACAGCGGAGAATCCGTATTGACAATTACGCGTCAACGTCTCCCTGCCACAACCGTTGCATCTCTTCACAGGAAGCCAAGAGGGTGTCTAGTGTGCCTACCCCATCAATCCGCCCGTCCTTCAGGACGATAATCTTATCCGCTCGGCGGAGTGCGGGACGCCGATGGGAAACAACGAGACAGGTTGAACGCCGTGTTTCAAAGACGCGATCCCACAGCACGCCTTCTGTCTCCACATCCAATGCGGAAGACAGGTCATCAAAAACAAACAATTCCGCAGGGCGGACAAACATCCGTGTCGCAGCGGCACGTTGTATCTGCCCTCCCGATAACTTCACACCTCGTGGACCCACTACGGTATCCAGTCCATCTTCAAGCGTTGGGAGGTCCTCCTCCATTACGCCCAATCGAATCGCTTGATTGAGTGCCTCCGGATCATCTGGCAATCCCATGAGGATATTGTCCTTGAGCGGTTCGCTGAAAAGTTGCGGGACCTGCGGGGTATAGGCGCAACGCGGGGGCACGAAGAATGATTTGGAGTCGTTTACCAATTCCCCATTCCATCGAATCTCTCCAGACTCCTTCGGCAGAACCCCCAAGAGGGTCCGCAGCAGGGTCGATTTGCCAGACCCAATTCGCCCAGTAATGACAACGAATGAACCCGCGGGTATCTGTAAGTCGATTTCGTGAATCCCATTCTCTGACCCATCGTAGCGGTAGGTCAGTCCTTCGATCGTCAGTTCGTGGAGTTGGTCGGCGGCTGTCTTGACGGGAACCGGAATGGTGGGCAGATCGCCCCGGAGGTAGACGGGACTATGTTCAGCGAGGACGCTTGACGATCTCTCATCAATGACCCGCTCCATTCGATCGAAGGAAATTTCTGCGCGTGCGTGGTGTGTCATCACCGTCCCTAAGAGCGATCCGCTTCTAGCAACTTCACCCACATAGGTCATGAAGAGCGCGATATCTCCAACGGTAAAGTCGCCCGACCTCATCCGTTCCGCAACCAATATGAGAATCACACCCGTTGCCACATTCCCAAGATTAAAATTGATCGAGCGCAGGAGTTGTTCAAAAAGGTTGTCTATCAGCGTAGATTTTCGTCGCGCATCGTTAAGGCGGCGGAAGTGCGAGATGACGTTTGACTCCATCGTCGCAACCTTGATTGCCAATACCGCTTGAAACATTTCATTGATGAAGTTTGTCGCCTGCGCCGTAGCAATCCGTTGCGCGGATCGATATTTGTGGATGAATTTCCTTGCCGCATCGATGATGATTACAACGAGGATAGACGGAATGACCGTAATGAGCGTGATCATGACATTTATCCGTACCATCCAGATGATAGCAAGCGCGGCAAAGATGAGGTTGCCCCACAGGTGAATGTACCGTTCCAAGTATCTGACAACCGTTCCCACATCGTCACGAAAACGGTTGGTTACCTCGCCGGAAGCACTTGAAATACGGCGCGGCGTTCGTACCTTAAGCAGGGCGGCCATCAAGTTTTTGCGCAGCAGCGATTCCACTGCGTACCACCACCGGGGCCAAACGATCGCAGATCCAAACAACGTAATTCGGTCACCAATTTCGACAGCTATAAACAGAGCTACAAGGGTCCACGGCGTGAACCCCGCTTGCGCGTCGCCTGTGAGGGCATCGAAGAACGCCTTCATGACCAATCCCGTCAGAAACGGGACAAGGTCATCCAGCCCCCGAAACAGTATCGTAAGCAGAAACAGGCCTGGACGATAACGCAGGAGTTTTATGGCAGCTTGCCCCGTTCTCATGGAGTCCCCTTGTGTACTTGGTGCCACGAGTCTGGGATATGTCCACCAAAATCAAGATTTGGGTTCATTATGTCGTTGTCTCCCGGAATCCACATACTGGCACAGATAAGCCTTAAAGTAGCACATTTAGGGAAAAAAAGCAAAATTTTTCCTGTGCAGTTAATGCAATACGCGGCTGCATTTAACCTAGTCCTTCGTCGGCGGCAACCGTGTAGGGACCAATGGCTTGAGCTCCAGGGCAGCCATCGGGTTCTGTCCATTCAACAGAGAGAGTTCGCGTCCCCGGCTCTAAGAGTAGTGAAACGACCCACACTAAACTGACCCCACTAGCGTGCGTAGATGTGGCTGCTACCCCATTGGCAGTAACCTCTACAACAACCATATCGAAAGTTAACGTTCCTGGCTTGAAGAAATTATTCCGCCGGGAGTAGGTGTAATGGAAAATGGGTCGATAGTAGGCGGCGGGCCTTTTTGCAGACAGGGGTCTTCAGGTTCAGTCATTTCTTCCTCGGGCTCCGTGATATCCTCTTCACCACACCCTGTAATCAGAACCAACACACCGAAAAAGATAATAACGAAACACACAAATCTAACTCGCATTTGAATTTACCCTCCTTGACCAACCCAACACTCGTATGATAGCATAGCGTCATTCAGGAATCATACCCTTTGGCCAATAAAAAGGGACGGAAAGCGTTGCTCGTCTATATGTCAGCCACTGCCCCAAAGAAGAAGAGACTGAAAGAAAGGAACGTATATCTTGAAAGTTCTCATCACCGGCGCTGCAGGATTCATCGGTTCACATCTCTGCGAGAGATTGTTGGAGCGTGGCGATACGGTGATAGCCTTAGACAACTTCAACGATTATTACGACACAGAACGCAAACGGGAGAACAGCCATCAATTACGCAACCATCCTTGCTGTATCTTGTGCAAGACTGACATCTGCGATGGGGAAACTATCAATCGTATTTTTGCAGAACATCGACCAGAAGCGGTTGTTCATTTAGCTGCTTACGGTGCTGTGCGCTACTCTATCGGACGCGCTAGGCTCTACACCGATGTCAACATCCGTGGGTCTATTAACCTACTGGAAGCAGCTCGTGAGATTGGTGTCGAAAACTTTGTCTTTGCGTCCACCTCATCCGTGTACGGCAACACGAAACAGCTGCCTTTTCTCGAAACTGATCCCTGTAATCAACCCCTTGCACCCTACCCTGCGAGCAAAAGAGCCGTTGAGTTGATGGGATACACCTATCATCACTTGCACGGATTGAACTTCACAGCGTTGCGTTTTTTCAATGTCTACGGTCCCCGTGGACGCCCGGATATGATGCCATTTATCGTTACAGATAACATTGTTAATCGGCGGGAAATTATCCTATTCGATAGGGGACAAATGAAGCGTGATTGGACCTACATTAATGATATCATCAACGGTGTGATTACTGCGATTGATAAGCCGTTGGGTTATGAACTTATCAACCTCGGACGCGGTGAACCGGTTATCATGACAAATTTCGTGGAAATCATTGAGGGGTTAGTAGGTGCAAAAGCGATTTTATCTACGCCGCCTGCCCCGCTCAGCGAGCCGAAGATTACCTTTGCGGATATAGCCAAAGCACGTCGCTTGTTGGGTTATAATCCACAAATCTCTCTCAAAGCGGGGTTGTGTCAGTTTTGGGAGTGGTATCAGCATGCGGTTATGAATTGACCATCACGGGACTTTCCGTAGGTTAAAACGCAAACGTAATCAACTATCCCAACGAATCAGGAATTGGCAGCTGATATTTCTGCATCACTTCCTGAATCTGGTCCCACGTGCTTTCTTCGACAAAGATCCCCTCCCGTACCCGCTTTTTCTGCTCATCCTTACCCCGCTCGCCCGGAACGCGGATTGCCTCAACACCGGGTAAACGTCTGGAAGACTTGATGTAGTCGATGAAGCGATTGACCTCCGCATTGAAATCTGAGAGATCTACAAAACTGGAAATGTTGATGACTGTGATGAACACGCCATTGCCCACCCTTGACCCCTCTTGGCTGGTACATCCCGCCCCACTCAATGCTCCAGAAAGAATATCAACAACAATACTAAGCCCGAATCCTTTTTGTGCGGCGATCCCCCCGAAAGGTAGCAACGCACCGGGAGGGGTCCCATAAAAATCCTCGACATTGGTTGTTGGGTTTCCCGCGGCATCAATAAGCCACCCCTCTGGAGCGGGTTCGTTCCGATGCCGTTGTACTCGCACCTTCCCCGCTGCGACAACACTGGTGGACATGTCCAAAAGAATAGGTTCTTTTCCTTCAACCGGAATAGCACAAGCCAGCGGATTGGTCGAAAGGCGTCCCTCGATCCCTCCATAAGGTGCGACATTTTGACCGCCGCCATGGTCATTCACCGTCAAGATTCCGATCATATTCTCCGCTGCCGCAATCAGTACATACCCTCCCAACCGGCCAGTCTCATTAGAACGGGAGATAGTAACCGAACTGACATCGGTTGCCTTCGCTTTTTCAATCGCTAATTTCATCGCGTGTGTCGCGATCACGGGTCCAAATCCCCAATTTCCATCAAGCGCTGCCATCGAAGGGGATTCGCGCTTCACCTCTATTGGTGCCCCCGGTTGAATCAGGGACTCCTCGATTTCACTAACATATTTTGGTAAGTGGATGATGCCGTGTGAATCATGTCCGACCAGATTGGCGTCAATCATTGAGCGTGTCACGACTTCAGATTCTGCGTCAGAGATACCCATGGCACGGAAAACCTCCAAGCATGTTTGTGCCAAGACCTCCGCTGTGAAAACTGGCATTATCGATCTCCTCCATCTATTATAGATTGTAGATTAACGATTTTTAGATGATTTCATACGTCTATTTCCTTACACAAATATTCATTATAAGGATCTTGAGAAAACTTGTCAATATCAGCAGCAGACGGACGTTACTTTGGGATTGACCGGATCTGGCGAATTTGATAAGATATGCTTCAGAAAGGAAGCATAATATGCCGGAGCAGAAAGTTAGAATTGGATTTGTTGGCGTCGGTAGAATGGGACAATGCGCCCACCTGAAAAACTATGCAAATTTGGATATTTGTCAGGTAGTTGCGATAGCTGAGATACGTGAGTCCCTGCGTCAAAAGGTCGCTGCCCGTTACGGTATCCCAAACAGCTATCCCACGCATGAAGAGATGCTCCGAAATGAGACGTTGGATGGTATTGTGGCTGCCCAACCTTTCGGTCGCTATGGAATACTTGTACCTGAACTCCTCAAAGCCGGAGTCCCCGTTTTTACTGAGAAACCGCTTGCCGCTTCCATCGAGGCGGGTGAAAAAATTGTGGCTGCCATGAAAGCGAGCGGGACGTGGCACATGATCGGCTATCACAAGCGTAGCGATCCAGCATCAATGTACGCAAAGGCAGAAATCGAGCGTCTCAAAGCATCGGCTGAACTTGGGAAAATGACGTATGTTCGCATCCTAATGCCCTCCGGGGACTGGGTGGCGGGCGGTTTTAATGACCTGATTCAAGATGATTCACCGCCGCCTGCACTGGAGTTGGATCCGCCTGCTGCTGGCATGAATGATGAGGTTCGCAGCCAGTATAACGGCTTCGTCAACTACTACATCCATCAAATTAATCTGATGCGCTACCTACTTGGAGAACCCTACGCGGTCACGTATGCCGACCCCTCCGGCGTACTATTGGCAGGGCAGAGCGAGAACGGTATCGCCTGCACCATTGAAATGTCTCCTTACAGCACAACGATTGATTGGCAGGAATCTGCGCTCGTATGTTTTGAGCGAGGTTACGTGAAAATTGACTTGCCGGCGCCGTTAGCCACCAACCGTCCCGGTCGTGTCGAGATATTACGTGATCCCGGCGAGGGCATTACCCCGGAGACTGTTATACCACAACCCCCCTCGGTACACGCCATGCGGCAGCAAGCAATCAACTTTGTGGCTGCTATCAAGGGAGAAAGCAATCCGCCTTGCACTTCAGAGGAAGGGTTGGAAGATTTAAAAGTCGCTCGCACTTATATTAAACTACTTACGGGCATTTGATTCGCAAGGTCTCCTACATACCAGATATAGACAACGTTAGCTTTCCTCGCAAGAATGTATGGCTAACTATAGTGAGGAGAATATTGGTCGGAAGTATCACCAGAAAGGAGCATTAACAATGAGCAGCTTAATTGCAGTCCATCCCCGCTTTGACGGTGTTTGGCCATATGCAGCAAATCACTTCCACACACTATGGCAGGCGCAGGGAGAAGTCGAATTTATACGTCTTGAACCCAGCGACGAGCGAAATGTCGGCGAGATTGCTTCAAACCCCGCCGATGTCAAACGGCTGGCGTGTCTTAGTGTGCCCGTAACGCTGGAGTGCCTTCAGCGCTTTACAGGGTTAGAGGAGGCGACCTTCCAAGGAAGTTACGGTAGCAACATATCGGAGGGACCGATTCAGGAGCATATTCAGGGGGCGGGAATCACGGTTTATAACCATCCGACCGAGGGATTCTGGGGACAAACTGTTTCGGAATACGCCCTTGCACTGACATTGTGTGGATTACGTCGCATCCCACAACTTCATCGTGCGATTCTTAGTAGCCTAGTACCTTGGGACTACGAAGCACCCAACGGTATGGGCACTCCCGGGGGACGTGGACATCAATTTGGCGATGATCCAAACTTTACTAGCGGCACAATTGCGGGGAAACGGATACGGATTGTTGGTGCAGGGAACATTAGCAGTCGCTACGCCAGCTTTGTCAATATGCTGGGCGCGGATGTGGCGGTTTGGGATCCGTATGCCAGTGAACCCTGCTTCCACCGTGCAGGTTCTCGGAAGGAATGGCATCTTTCTGAACTGGTTAAAGACGCTGAAATCTTCGCACCGATGGTGCCTTTGTTAGAATCAACGCGGGGTATTGTCACCGCAGAACACATTAACGCGCTGCCGAAAGGCTGTCTCGTAGTTCTGGCAACGCGTGCAGGGATTTGCGATATGGAGGCGGTGCGAAGGCGGGTTCTTGCTGACGAACTGAGCCTTGCTGCCGATGTCTGGGATGTCGAACCACTTCCGTTAGACGATCCACTCTTGGGGCGGCATAACGTCGTCCACACACCACATAATGCCGGACGGACCATTGACGCCAACCAAGCATGGGCGGAGAAATTAGTGGTACAATTTAAGCCGCAGTAATGTGGGCGACGAGCAACACTGTATGCCAAACTACCCAATCGATAAACTTATCACCGATTTTGACGAAACGATATCGGAACGAGACACCATCAGCACCATTGTGCAGACAGCGGCTGACAACCGCGGGGGTGAGAAAGAAGAGTTTCTCGCAGCGTGGCAGGAGATGGTGCAATGGTTTTTGACACGGTATCATCGGGTGTGCGATGCGTGGCAGAGCCATCGGGGTTCAATTCTCGACTTTCTACAATCTTTTGAGGAACTGGAAACAGTATCCATACAGCGGGTGATGACGAAGGGTTTTCTGGCAGGGATCACAAGAGAAGAATTAAGAGCGGCTGGTCGGAACGTGGTCAAGAAACCGGGAGTTGACAAGGTGTTGTCCCGACTCCGTCGGGATGGCGTTGTGGTTGAGATTTTATCAGCCAATTGGTCGGAAGTTTTGATCCAAGGGACAACAGAAGGATTATACGATCAGATAATTACCAACAGTTTGACGTATGATGCGGAGGGACGCTCGACCGGTGATATCCATCTGCATGTCGTTTCGGCGCGGGATAAACTGAGAAAGTTCAGAGAACGAAAAAAAAATCCCCCGAACCCCGATGAAACCGGGGACGGGGGAACAATACGGACCCTGTATATTGGAGATTCAATCTCAGATTTTCTCGCTATCCTTGACGCAGATTTAGGGGTGCTGATTGGGCAGAACCACACGGCAATACAAACGATTGAGCGATTCCGCCTTCCAACCCTGCAACTCCAAGAGGGAATGCGATTCGATTCTTCGCGATGTTACCAAGGAACCATTCTGCTCGTCGACTCATGGACGATATTGGCAGACTTTCTCTTAACCGTCGAGTAGGTATTGCACATGTTGAAGGAGGAAGATGGAACATTTAACGTTTCATCTTCCTCACAAGAACAAACTATGCAAAGCCGTAACATCACTCAAGTTTAATCTGCTGCCGGTTCATCTACCTCAGACGATAAAGCATCGGTATCCCCATCGGTTTCAAGTTGGGATTCCCCTTTGGGGACAGCGCGAATTTTCCTGAACTTAGACACACCGGTTCCTGCAGGGATAAGATGTCCCATAATGACATTTTCCTTCAGACCAACGAGCCGATCTCGTTTGCCGATGACCGAAGCTCGCGTTAATACATTGGTTGTCTGTTGGAACGAAGCCGCAGAGATGAAGCTTTCCGTGGACAGAGACGCCTTCGTGATTCCTTGTAAAATCGATTCAGCTGTTGCAGGCTGCCCGCCGTTTCCAACAACCTGGTTATTCGCTCGATTGAACGCTGTGCGGTCTACTTCCTCTTCTTCGAGAAAGTCTGTACCACCCGGAATCTCGATTTTTACCTTACCCAGCATCTGCCGCACAATCACCTCAATGTGCTTGTCGTTGATGCGCTCGCCCTGAGTTCTGTACACATCCTGAACCTCGTTGACCAGATAGTTCTGGACCGCTTCCTCCCCTTTTACCTCAAGGATATCGTGCGGATTGATTGGCCCGTCTGTCAATCGTTCTCCGGCAGCAACCCTATCATTATTCTGTACAATTAGATGCTTACCCTGTGGTATCCGGTGGCTTTCCTGATAGTCTCCGTCCACCACACGTAGGATGCGCACGCCCCGACTCGCGCTTTCCACCTCAACCACCCCTTCAATCTTGGAGATGACAGCGGTGTCCTTTGGTCGCCGTGCCTCAAACAGCTCCGTGACCCGTGGTAAACCGGTTACAATGTCTCGACTCTGCCCTTTTTCACGCGGCAGTCGCGCCAAGACAGCTCCCTGCTCTACCTGCTCGCCATCCGTGACCGAAAGGTGTGCTCCTGTTGGCATTTGATAGCTGATCAAGACTTCCTCGGCATCATCACGAATCTCAATTTGTGGTTGATCTTCACCTCTGTGCTCAATAATGACCTGCTCTGCCGAACCGGTGGTTTTTGTCTCACGCATCGTTTTGTCTTCAACAATGTTCTTGAAGACAACGCGTCCGGCATGTTCCGTCAGAATTGGCACTTGGTATGGATCCCACTCAAGCAGCGGCGTTGGTGATTCGTCATTTTGCGGGTCCCCTTTGGTCACTGTTTGCCCATCTTCGACATATAACCGTGCGCCAACATCCGCAGCATGCCGCTCGACGGTATATCCATTCGCGTCAACAATCTGGATCTGTGCATTTCGAGAAAGTACGACCCTTTCCGTTTCTGCATCGGGCGGTTGATCCTCCGATGCCGATTCCGCTTCGACCGAACGCTCAATAAATCTAACGTTGTGATACTGAACCGTTCCATCATGACGGGCTTCAATTCTCGATTGGGACCCACCGCCACTGACGGTACCACCCGTGTGGAACGTCCGCATCGTCAACTGCGTCCCCGGTTCTCCGATCGATTGGGCTGCGATGATACCGATGGCTTCGCCGACATCTACCAGATGACCACTTGTCAAATCGGTGCCGTAGCATTTTGCACAAGCGCCGTACCGAGCCTCGCACGTCAACACAGACCGTACGCGGACTTCAGGTATACCGACTGCCTCGATTTGATTCGCCGTGTGTTGGGTAATCAACGCATCCTTCGGCACTAGCACCTCACCAGTGCTCAAGTCAATGATATCATCCGCGGCTGTGCGTCCGAAAATTCGCTCTGAGAGCGAAGTCTCCTCTTCTTCATCTGTCGTCTTGGTAATACCTCCGAGCGTCCCACAGTCCTCAGTTGTTATCATCACATCTTGTGCAACATCAACCAACTTCCGCGTTAGGTAACCGCTACTCGCTGTCTTAATCGCGGTGTCGGCAAGACCTTTCCGCGCGCCGTGCGTCGAGATAAAGTACTCAAGTACCGACAATCCTTCGTGGAAACAAGATTCGATTGGCTGTTCAATAATCTCACCTGACGGCTTTGCCATCAATCCACGCAAGCCTGCTAGCTGACGAATAGAATCCCGTTTACTTCGAGAAATCGCGCCTGAGTCTACCATGATATGAACGGGATTGAATCCTTCAATCTCATCATCACGCCCCTCTTCCAAACCGTCAAACAGGGCAGTTTCGATTTGGTCGATGAGTCGATGCCAGATGTCAATCACTTTGTTGTACCGTTCACCCTCGCTCATGCCCATGTCGCCTCTTTGGTAATCGGCTTCAATATCTTCTACCTGATTCCGTGCTTCCCTTATCAGCTCCGCCTTTTGGGCCGGGATGATCATGTCCTGCATGGCAATAGAGATACCACCAATCGTCGCATAATGAAAGCCGAGCCGCTTTAAGTCATCTATAAAGCCTACAGTTTGGCGATTACCCAACTCTTCAAAGGAGCGGGACACCAAATCTGAGAGATCACGGGACCCCATTTCTTGGTTGAGGTACGGCAGCATTTGTTGCGTATCAGGATCCGCGAACAGCAGTGTCTCAGGGACAGCCTCATTAAAGATTACCCGTCCCACCGTTGTTATAATCGGCTCTGCTGCGCCATCGAAGTGGAGTTTCACCGGATCGTGCAGACCAAGTGCGCCACACTCGTGTGCAAGGATAATCTCTTCCGTATCCTGATAGCTTCGTGGGGTTGGCACCTTGCAGACTTTCTCCCATTCCTCTTCAGGAACACCCTTTGTAAGGAAGCTAACTCCCATGGCAACATCTCGGTTCGGCACTGCAATAGCCCCACCATGTGCGGGTTTGAGAAGGTTTCGCGTAGCCATCATCAGCAGTTTTGCCTCAACCTGTGCCTCAACGCTCAATGGAACGTGCACCGCCATCTGATCACCATCAAAATCGGCATTGAACGCCTCACACACAAGTGGATTGATGCGAATGGCTTTTCCTTCCACCAGCACAGGTTGGAATGCTTGAATTCCGAGTCTATGTAGTGTCGGAGCGCGGTTCAGAAGCACCGGATGCTCATCAATTACCTCTTCCAGCACCTCCCATACTTCCGGCGAGACCTGCTCTGCCAGATTTTTCGCCCGCTTAATAGTGTGGGCATAACCCTTCGTCTGCAGCTTATGAATGATGAAAGGCTTAAACAGTTCCAGTGCCATCTTCTTTGGCAAACCACACTGGTGTAGCTGAAGCTCGGGACCAACAACAATCACAGTCCGTCCCGAATAATCCACACGCTTGCCGAGCAAGTTTTGACGGAAACGTCCCGGCTTCCCTTTGAGCATGTCGGAAAGGGACTTAAGCGGACGATTGCCCGGTCCCCGCACCATGCGACCATGGCGACCATTGTCCAGCAGGGCATCCACCGCTTCTTGGAGCATTCGCTTCTCATTGCGGATAATTACTTCTGGTGCACGAAGCTCCATGAGGCGTTTCAGACGGTTATTCCGATTAATCACACGCCGATACAGATCGTTCAGATCGCTAGTGGCAAACCTACCACCGTCTAGAGCGACCAACGGACGTAGGTCCGGCGGAATCACTGGAATTACCGTAAGAATCATCCAATGTGGCAGATTCCCCGATTTCTTGAAGCCCATAACCAGTTTTAACCGCTTGGACAACTTCCGAGATTTCTGTTTACTTGCAGTCTCTTCAAGTTCTGCACGCAGGGTTTCGATTTCCTGATCGAGATCAATCTGCTCCAGCAACTCGCGGATCGCATCTGCCCCCATATCTGCACGGAAACTATCAGGAAATTTATCTTGGTATTCCGTGTACTCTTCCTCGGTCAAGAGCTGTTTCATCTCTAAACCACACTCGGGATCGTTAACCTCTAATACGATGAACGATTCAAAATAGATAACGCGTTCGATATCACGGAATGGGAGATCTAAAAACAGTCCTATCCGAGAGGGCAGTCCCTTGAAAAACCAGATATGCGATACCGGTGCAGCTAATTCGATATACCCCATCCGTTCACGGCGCACCTTCTGTTGGGTAACCTCAACACCACATCGGTCACAGATTACCCCCTTATGTTTAATTCGTTTGTACTTACCACAGCCGCATTCCCAGTCTTTTTGCGGCCCAAAAATCGCTTCACAGAACAAACCATCTCGTTCGGGACGAAATGTACGATAGTTAATTGTTTCAGGTTTCCGAACCTCACCACATGCACAGTTACCTGTCGCGCATCCACTGGTCCGCTGGTGGCATGCTGTATTTTTTGACCATTCCTTAATGTGTTCTGGCGAAGCTATCCGGATTGAAATTGCATCAAAATTGTTCGGAGTTCCCGACTGTGTCATTTGTTCTTGGATTTGATCTGACATGGCTGTTCTCCCTTATGTATTAACAGTTGGCAATCGGCGTCGAAAATCAGATGCCAACTCAGTAGTATGATTCTTTTGCCTTGGTGTGAGCAGCTATAAGCCCCATCTACCAAGCGAACTCCGAATCCATGACGTTGGACGGATTGGTATAAACCAACAACATCGGGATATCGGAGCAACTGGATCAGAATTAGATTAAGATCCACGCCGTTTTTTAGGCATAGGGCAAGTCGTTTGTGGGTTGGATATACTTATGCAAGTCCCTGAATGGGTGAACTATATCTCATGTTCCGATTCCCAATTCTCAGGGTCTAGGTCAAAAGCATCTGGGTCGTCAGATGTCTGTTCTAAGTCTACATCCAGACAAAGGCTCTGTAATTCCTTTACAAGGACGTTAAATGATTCCGGGGTGCCCGGCGCAGGCGCATTTTCTCCTTTTACAATTGCTTCGTAAATCTTGCTCCTGCCGACGACATCATCGGACTTAATTGTGAGTAATTCTTGCAGGGTGTACGCAGCACCATATGCTTCCAGCGCCCATACCTCCATTTCACCGAGGCGTTGACCACCTTGCTGCGCCTTACCACCAAGTGGCTGCTGAGTCACCAACGAATAGGGTCCCGTGCTGCGGGCGTGAATTTTATCATCTACCAGGTGATTGAGTTTGAGAATGTAGGTGTGTCCGACGGTAACTTCTTGAGCAAAGGGTTCCCCGGTGCGACCATCGTACAGCTTGGCTTTTCCATGTTCTGGCAAACCCGCTTCTCGTAAAAGCTCACGAATCTCCGGTTCCTCTGCACCATCGAAGACCGGTGTGGCAATGTGTAAACCAAGTTCCCTAGCTGCTCTACCCAAATGCGTCTCCAGAATCTGTCCCGCATTCATACGGCCAGGAACTCCCAATGGATTCATGATGATTTGGATTGGCGTACCGTCTTCCAGATAGGGCATATCCTCTTGCGGAAGAATCTTTGAAACGACCCCTTTGTTGCCGTGTCTTCCAGACATCTTGTCACCGACAGAGATTTTCCGACGGGTCGCTACATAGACTTTCACCAGTTTGAGCACACCTGGCTTCAACTCGTCTCCCTTGCGGATCTTCTCAAGCTGCGCTTCCTTTTCCTCCGTGAGATCCTTAATACGCCCTTGGGCCAACTGTTGAATGCGTTGAATGAGATCCATTGCATCACTATCTGTAACGTGGAAGTGTTCCAACGGGACACCCGAATCCAGCATCTTTTCTGTGACAATCTGTCTCCGCTTGGCAATGATATCTGTGCCGTCAGAAACACTACTGGCGAGTCTTTCACCGAGCAGTGTGTTACGGATCTCGGTGTTCGTGCGTTGGTTAATTAACACACATTTCGCCTGCCATTCCTTATCCACCTCTTTCTCTTTAGCAAGCTCCCGTAGCTCTGTTTGACGATCGCGTTCTCGCTCTTTTCGAGAGAAGACCTTGACATCAACCACAACACCTTCCGTGCCGGGCTTAACATATTTGGACGCGTCCCGGACTTCGCCAACCTTTTCACCAAAGATGGCGCGCAGCAGCTTTTCTTCAGGTCCGAGGTCGCTCTCCCCCTTCGGCGTTACCTTGCCGACCAAGATGCTCCCGGGACGGACAACTGAACCGATGCGAATGATTCCCTCTTCATCCAATTGTGCCAAAGCCTCTTCAGACACATTCGGGATATCTCGAGTAATTTCCTCACGCCCCATCTTTGTATCACGTGCTTCTACCTCAAACTCTTCGATGTGGATGGAGGTGTAAGTATCGTCAGTGATGAGCGACTCATTAAGAAGGATGGCATCCTCATAGTTATACCCTTCCCACGACATGAATGCGATTAAGATGTTGCTACCAAGGGCAAGTTCCCCATTCTCGGTTGAGGTTCCATCGGCAATTACTTGGCCCGCTTTTATCTCCTCTCCGACGCCTACACATGGACGTTGGTGGAGGCTAGTGCCACTGTTTGATCGCTTGAAGGTCGTTAAGCGATAAACATCATAGCCCATTTCGCTGAACGACTGTTCCCCACCGGCAATTCGGAAGGCGTCATCCGTGCGAATAATGATTTCAGCAGCGGAAACACTTTCCACAACGCCATCTCGCTTTGCCAAGACCACCGCTCCGGAATCACGAGCAGCTTTATGCTCCATACCAGTTCCAATCAGCGGAGCCTCTGGGCGGATAAGCGGGACAGCTTGTCTCTGCATATTACTCCCCATCAACGCACGGTTTGCATCATTGTGCTCAAGGAAAGGAATTAGTGCGGCAGAAACGCCTACAATCTGCTTAGGAGAAACATCAATGTAATCAATTTCCGGTGCTAACTTCCGCGGAAAATCGTCCCTGTGTCGTGTCACCATCATATCGTCTTCCAACCTGCCGTCGTCATCAAGGACGGCATGCGCCTGCGCGATGGTGAACGTATCTTCCTTATCCGCAGCCAAGTAATCAATCTGAGCGGTTGCTTTGCCCTTAGATACTTTCCGATAAGGTGTCTCCATAAAGCCGTAGGCATTGACGCGTGCGTAAGTACTTAATGAGACAATCAGCCCGACCGAAGGACCTTCAGGTGTCTCAATCGGACAGACCCGTCCATAGTGGGTTCTATGCACATCTCGCACCTCAAAGGTAGCACGTTCCCGATGCAGTCCACCAGGTCCCAACGCACTCAAGCGGCGTTTATGGGTTAATTCGTCCAGCGGATTGGCTTGCTGCATGAATTGAGAAAGTTGGCTTGAACCGAAGAAGTCTTTAATCGCAGCGGTCAACGGCTTAGGATTAATCAGGTCGGCAGGCGTCACATTCTCCAAGTCTTGAACAGTCAATCGTTCTCGAGTTGCGCGAGTCACTCGCAACATCCCCATCCGCACCTGATTCTGCAGCAATTCCCCAACAGCTCGAACTCGACGATTACCGAGGTGGTCGATATCGTCCATCTCTCCTTCTCCATTCTGCACCTGTATCAGGTATTGGAGGACCGCAGCGATGTCCGTTGGACGCAGCACATGAATCTCTTCACCTACCACCTCGTCACCGTTCCGATACAGGGAGAGATTACCTAACTTTTCATTCAGTTTGTACCGTCCAACGTCTGCGAGATCGTAACGCACTGGATCAAAATATAGCTTTTCAAATCGGTTATATGCACTCTCGATAGTAGGCGGATCGCCCGGTTGCATCTTACGAAAAATATCCACCACCGCAAAGTCCTGGATACTACCGCGATAGACGTTGAGGATCTCCCCCACCTTCTCAATAGTGAAGTTATCCCTGCTGTTCTTGTTGGATATACGATATCGTCCCTCTGCCAAGACCTGCACGGTTGCGACTGAAGACAGCGCAGCACCATTATCTTTAAACTGCTGGTGCCATGCATCTGACACCGGTGCACCATCTTCTAAATCGCTTTGAAGATCGGAGGATACTTCAAAAAGTTTTGGCAGATCGTAATCCGATTGAACATCACGTTCGAGGGTATTCCGCAGGAAACGGATCTTTTCTGCATCATCCACCTCTAAAACTTCAATCCTACGGACCTTCGCCTCGCGCAATTCATCAATGTGCTCTTGCGTCAATTCCGTATTTGCTTCAAGTAAGAGATCGTCGGTAGTAGGATGCTTGACAGGAGCAGCTGTCACCCGTTCAACAAGCGACTTAGTGAGTCTGACCTCCTTGGTCTCGGCATACAGTTTAAGGATGGTTTCATCCGTTTCCCAACCCAACGCACGGAGTAGAACGGTTACGAGCATCTTTTTCCGTCGATCGAGTCGGACATAAATCAGGTCCTTGATGTCGTATTCGAACTCAATCCACGCGCCACGATACGGAATGACCCTTGCTGTGTTGAGTGCTTGTCCACTGGTGTGGGACTCTTGCCCAAATGTTGCGCCGGGGGATCGTTGTAGCTGACTGACAATCACCCGTTCCGAGCCATTAATAATAAAAGTACCGTTCTCGGTCATGAGCGGGATTTCGCCCATATAGACTTCGTTTTCTATCATTTTCTCAGTAGGCAGATTTTCACCGGTGTCCTCGTCTTTTTCTCTGAGAACCAAACGGACGCGAACCTTTACGGGCAAGGCATAACTGAATCCGCGGGATTGGCATTCATTAATGTCGTATTTAGGGACCCCAAGTGAATAACTAACAAACTGAAGTTCGTTAGTTTCGCTGAAGTCGGGAATCGGAAAAATCTCGTTGAAAATGGCCTGCAGGCCCTTATCTTCACGCAGACTCACCTGTTTATCTTCACGCAGACTCACCTGTTCTGTCCAATCCAAATCTTCCTTAAGCTTATCACCTACTTCTTCTATTTTGCCTCCCCAAATCCCTCTTTTTGCCTGACGCGCTTTCGATTCCTGCTGCAAAAAGAGGGGTTCGTACTTATTAAAAGACTCTTTGCGAACATGCCCTAACCCCGCGGTTACAAGCTCAAGGTTCACAAATCGCTTGTTTTCTGGTCCAGTATAGACATGTGCTACACTTTCGTCCTGCTGCTTCTCGTCAAATTCAAGATGGACACGCTTATTAAGCAGTAATGTCTTGATAAACTCAGTTGCTTTAGTTTCCTCTGGAGAATTCTCCTCCGGTGCTTCCACACCAATGAACCGAACTTCCCTTGGTGAATTTTCGTCCTTTGAGGAGTCTTCGTCGCCAACCAAAATCGTATTACTATTAATAACGGTCAATACCTTAAAGGGACTTAACCGCCGCTCATGGAGGACTTCAACGAGGACTTCAACGTCACTGATATTTGCTTCAAGCAATTCATCAATTTGCTCTTTTGTCAATTTCGTATTCGTCTCGAGCAAGACACGGTTGGTAGTTGGATGTTTAACAGGAGCAGCTAACACACGCCCAATTAAAGGATTATTCGGGAGGGTATTTCGTTGAAGAAATTCTTCGTAGGAGGATTTTTGAACCTCGATGAGATCCGGAAGATCCATAATCTCCGGAATTTTTCCATAAGACAATCGTTCGCGTTTACCATAATACTTGACGGGCTTGCCATATTTGACGGGGTGGGACATACTTTCACCTGACCTTGGGATTTAGGGGATAGAGGCACTTTTAAATTCTATTTTTTTGAATTGGGCGTAACGCAGTATTATATACTAACTACTACTTCATGTCAAGTAAAATTTTGCAGATATATCCTTTTTCATCGAAAAAATCGTTTGACTTCAGAGAAAATGGCTGCTACGATAAGAGCGGCATTTTCATGAACCCGCTCTTCATTTTACGGCAAAGCGTGCTTTTTCGCCGATGGCCGCCTGCTACGACGCCCCCGATAGACATATGAATCTGACAGAACAGATTAAGGTTCAGGCACAAAAACTTGGATTTGAATTGGTTGGCATCATCCCCGCTGAACCGAGCCAGATGATTGGTGTTTATGAACAGTGGTTGAAAGACGGTTATGCAGGAGAGATGGATTACCTAGCAAAGCATCTGCCGTTGAAGCGAGATCCACGTCAGATCCTCCCCGAAGCCCAATCAATCGTTGCGTTGGCGATAAATTACTACACACTCGACCCACCTGAGTCCCTTGCTAAAGACCCATCGCGTGGGCAGATCTCTCGATATGCGTGGGGGACGGATTATCACAATCTTATCCGATCAAAATTAAATCAGCTGGCAACATTTATCCAAAAAACTGCCGAAGAAAGAGTTAGAACCCGGGTCTACGTAGATACTGCCCCGGTTCTAGAGCGAGAGTACGCTGAACGGGCGGGAATCGGGTGGATTGCCAAAAACACAAATGTGATCAACTGGCGGGCAGGTTCCTGGTTTTTTCTCGGAGGCATTTTGGTCAGTATCAAGCTGGAAGCAGACGTACCACCACTCCGTGGAAGTTGCGGTACTTGTACCCGCTGTATTGACGCGTGCCCCACGGACGCGATTTTAGCGCCAAACATCCTTGATTCTCGGCTGTGTATCTCCTACCTCACCATTGAGTTAAAAGGGAGCATTCCGCACAAACTCCGCCCGCAGATGGATAATCTAATCTTCGGTTGCGATATCTGTCAGGAAGTCTGCCCTTGGAACAGCAAGGCTGTCCCAACAAAGGAACGTGGCTTTTATCCACGCAAGGGAAACCTCATACCCACGCTGCTTTCACTCATCAATATGACGCAGGAACAATTCAGCAGACGCTTCAAAAACAGTCCCATCAAGCGAGCCAAGCGACGTGGCTTTCTCCGAAATGTTGCAGTTGCGCTCGGCAACTGGAAAGATCGTGCTGCGGTGCCAGCTCTCAAACAGGCGTTGAATGATGACGAACAGCTAGTTCGTGGTCACGCTGCATGGGCATTAGGACAGATTGGCGGTAACGCTGCGAGAAAAGCACTACAGACGCGTTTACAGGGGGAAGTTGACGCAGAAGTCATCACAGAGATTAAAGCCGCACTGAACCAGAGTTTTTCCAAGGATTGAAATAGACAGTTGTATGAAGGCATTCCAATCTGCAGCGCTTTTTTTAACGTCACTTTTTTAACGTAACACCGAAACGCTTATCGGTTAACTGACGTTAATGAAAATGTAACTTGCGAACTGTCTATTCAAGGAGGAAGCTCCGTTGCATATTAATCAGATTAAAATTAGTGGTTTTAAGAGTTTCGCCGAAGACGTGGAGCTAATACTGGAGCCTGGGGTTACAACTATTGTAGGTCCCAACGGCTGTGGCAAAAGCAATGTGTCAGATGCTATTCGTTGGGTGTTGGGACAACAGAGCCCGCGTGCCCTGCGTTGTGCCAGTATGCAAGATCTCCTCTTTAACGGCGGATCCAACTTTAAGCCAGCACAGCGGGCGCAGGCCTCTCTCCATTTCACGAATGTTGGGGGCAAACTTGCGTTAGAATCTCCGGAGATAGCAGTGCGCCGTCAACTAACACGCAGTGGTGAAAGCGATTATTTCATCAACGACGCCCCGTGTCTGCTGCGAGATATTACCGAGCTCTTTATGGATACAGGAATCGGTGTCGATGCCTACTCTGTCATGGAGCAGAGCAAGATTGACCTTATCCTCAATACACGTCCTGAAGAGCGCCGCTTCCTATTTGACGAGGTTGCGGGTATCACCAAATACAAGCATCGTAAAAAAGCCGCACTCAAAAAACTAGAAGAAACTGAGCAGAACCTTGTGCGAATTAACGATGTAATCCACGAACTGCAGCGTGAAACGGAATCGCTTAAGCGGCAAGCCGAACAAGCTGGACGTTATCAAGAACTCCACGGTCAACTGAAACATCTCGAATTAGATCTTAACCGTCGGGAGCACAATCGGTTCGCCAAGGAATTGACGCAAACCCAACTCAACTTAGATGAATTGATGGTTGCGGTGACAGCAGCCAATGAGCAGATCGATTCCACTGAGCAGCAAATCGAGGATGCGACAGCACGCCGATCCGAGCTAGACAGCTTAATTCGCAATGGGCAAGGGGTTGTGAGTCAATTCGCAAGTAAGATCGAAGAAACGGAACGGCAAATTGCAGTTTACAAGGAACGACAGCTCAATATCCAGCAGCAACGCGAACGGGCACTTCAAGCGATAGAATCGCTGGAAAAACAGTGGGCAGAAATTGAGACTCAAAAGGCAGAACGTGAGCAGGAGCAGAGACAGGTTGACGTTGCGCTTCAGTTGGAAGAAAGTCGTCTAACTGCACGACGGAAGGTTTTGACCGAACTCACTACGCGAGTAACAGAAGCTGAAAGTTCCGTGGAAACGGCACAGGGAGAATTACTTGAAACCACAAATCAAGTCTCACAACTGGAAACGCAACTTGCATCACTCAATAATAGGCTAGAGTATTCAGCTGCCAATCTGAATCGAATTACCGAACGCTCAAACGCCCTAGGCACTGACCTTGAAACGGAAAAAGCGAGTTATACACAGGCACAACGACGAGAGCAGCAGCTTAATGCCGACTTGATTCGCCTCGAAGCAGACCGGAAAAAAGCTGAAGAAGAGATCCAACGCTATCAAACAGAACTCCGGAAGCTAGAGTCCGAAATGCGCGGGATGCAAGATTCACTCGGGACCAGCACTTCACGGTTTAAGTCGTTACGGGATTTGCAAGCCACCCATGAAGGCTACTACACAGGCGTGCGTGCGATTTTGAAAGCCCGTGAAACAGCCCCAGCACGTTTCGGCGGGATATGTGGCGTCATCGCAGAACTTATCCGAACCGAGCCGGACTATGAATTAGCAGTCGAAGTCGCATTGGGCAGCGCGATCCAGAACATTGTTACAGAAACCGCTGAAGATGCTCAGTCCGGTATTGAGTTTCTCAAGCAGACGAAAGCCGGTCGGGTAACATTCTTGCCCTTGGATATTCTGCGGACTCGTCCGTTCCAAGGTGAAAATCTATTGAATGAGACTGGTGTAATCGGTTTAGCAGCTGAACTCCTTGATTATGATCCAAAATATGAGGTTGCAGTTCAGCAACTGCTTGGCAATACGGTCGTCGTCAAGAACCTCGATACAGCGATACAACTGACGCGGCGTTTCCGTCACAACGCACGGCTCGTCACACTGGAAGGAGAGTTAATCAATACCTCCGGTGCGGTTACAGGCGGACATAACACCAGCTCAACCAGTGGACTCCTGAGTCGTTCAAGGGAGTTAGAAGACCTGCAGGAACGTATCGATAAACTGACAGGTCAACTCAACGAGAAGAATACCAGAAGCAAAAAACTCGCTGGCAAGCTGGCAGAACTCCAACAGACTCGGCAAACCCTCATCACACAAGCGCAAGCGCACCAGATTGAACATGCGAGTTTATCACAAGTCTTGGAACAGGGACAGCGTCAAATCAGCCACCTTGAAGAGCAGTTGAGCGATGTAGAGAAGGAAGAGGCAAGCCTGCATCAGGAAACCAAAAAGGCGAAGGCAGATCAGGGCGCACTTCAGTCTGAATTGGAGAGCGCAGCCAAGACGCGTCGTACACTGGAACGACGCATTGAGCGGTTGTCGGAGCAGATCCAGAGTGAAAAGCGCAAGCAGGAGGAAGTCACCAGTTCCTGCCAAGCACTTGAAATCGCTTTAGCTGGTAAACGAGAAAAATTGCAAAGCCTACACTCTGAACTCCTGAACCTTCGGAAGAATCAGGAACAGATCCGTAGCAGAGTCGCGGAACATCAATCGGTCATTGATTCTGACGACCAAACCCGTCAAGAACTCTCTTCACAGATTGACGAAGCGCAACGCCAATTCCTCCGGATAGAGCAGGAAAAATTCGAGGCTGAAGAAAATGTTAGACGGATCGAAGAGGAAAATACAAACTTAATCGAGCAGATTGCAGAAGGACAGAAGTTGGTGCGTAAAGCGAGGAGGGAGTTTGAAAAGCAGAATCGTTTGCGGCATCACCTAGAAGTCACGACGACCCAGTTGCAGATGCAATTGAAAGCCATCGCCGCTCGAATCCTAGACAAGTACCAAATCACAATGGATCAGGTCGAAGTTGAAGAGAATCCAGTTGACGACCTCGAATTGATAGGACAGATTGACACGCTGAAAGGTGAGATTGAAGGGATGGGTTCTGTTAATCTCGTCGCAATCGAAGAGTATGAGGAGCACAAGAAGCGTGAGGATTTTCTTGTCACCCAACGTGAGGATCTAGAGACTTCACTCGCATCGGTCAATCAAGCGATTCAAAAAATCAACCAGACTTCACGTGAGGCGTTCCTTGGCGCATTTGAGCAGATACGCGCTAATTTTCAAGAGGTGTTTGAGGAACTTTTCGGCGGCGGGGAGACAGAGTTACGTTTGACGGACCCATCTGATGTGTTAGAATCAGGGATTGACATTATTGCCTGTCCGCCCGGCAAGAAACCGCAGAGCATCACACAACTCTCCGGCGGCGAGCGATCACTCGTTGCAATCGCCTTGCTCTTCGCTGTGTTTAAGATTAAGCCGAGCCCCTTCTGTGTTCTGGACGAGGTTGATGCAGCGCTCGACGAAGCGAATGTGCTCCGCTTTGCCAATCTCATCCGGACATACGCCCAGCAAACGCAGTTCATCATTATTACTCACAATAAGCGGACGATGGAGATCGCCGATGTCATGTATGGCGTGACGATGGAGCAAGCAGGCTTGTCAAAGATTGTTTCGGCGAAGTTCGGCAATGCGATAGCAGCATGAAACGTGATGCGTGAAACGTAAAAAAAGGGGTACATCTTGAGGCGTCGTCCCCGTGATAAAATTGACGATTTTCTTGTAAGCAGGCAATATACCCATCGGATAATCCTCCCCTTTTCCAATTAACTCGTTAGCTCAGTGATCCGATTCTCGAAGATTATCACTGATGGGCAGCCACTGTCCTCCATTAATATGATACAGGGCAACCTCATTGTCTAAATGGTCATAAAACCGAACTTCGATTCCATCGGCTGCATTACTCCACTTTACTTGATTGACGAATTCTGTTACTGAAAATCCTTCTACGGTTTCAACAGATTCCCAAACTCTTCTTCTAGCATTCCAGCGATAGCCTTCGGCTTTGAGTAAATCTCTGATTGCATAAGTGCCATTTCCAAAGTTTCCCTCCTGATTGCCTACCCTGATAGTGATATACTGAATCGTACCCACTAACGGTGGACAATCTGACCATTCCAGTCTATCTAGTGCTATGTTCCCTTCTAGATCCTCAAGAAATGGTGAGAAACTGTCTTTCTCGGTCAGGATAAACAAATCTTCCACAGCGCGAGTCAGTGCCACATAGAAAAGACGGCGTTCTTCAGCAACGATGCGCTCAATGGTATCGCCAAAAATGCGGGTAAAAATTAAATCGGGGTGTATTAGTGGATAACACCTAGGAACAGCATCAAGTATGATAACAACATCTTTCTGAAGTCCTTTGTATTTGTGGGTGGTTGAGATAGTGACTTTCTCCGCTAGTTCGTCGGGAAGGCGAGCACGTAATAATCCAAGAAAACGATCGAGTCCGCTTTCGATTGATGGATTTCCCTGATTTCTATAATTTATATACCAAGGTAGGCTATTCTTCCGGCTGAGTAAGACAACATTTTTGTCATCGTTGATAGCCTTGTTCACCAAGCGTAATATGGCGGGAGTCAAATCATCTCCGCGGTTTGCTTTTTCTTCTTGGGGAGTTGGTTCAAAAGTGCCTAGGTCGGCAATCGCGACTTTCCCTATCATCGTTTTATGGGCTCGAGCAGGCGTGCCTTGTCCCCTCATCAATGCGTTACCGACATTGACAATCGCTTTAGCCGAGCGGTAATTTGTTGCCACAGGAAGTTCGTGAGAATCCTCAAAAAACTGTTTAAAGTTTCGGAAAAAGCGAAGATCGGAACCAGCAAAGCCATTAATTGCCTGCCAGTCATCACCGACACAGAAAAAGCATATGCGAGGATTCTGTTCTTGAACTACTTGTACTAGGCGATGGAAGAGTTCCGAGAAATCTTGATATTCATCAATAAGCACATACCGAATCCGTTTCAGGTCGCCGGAGCTAGATTTACGCCGAAATACAGTTTCACCCGCCGCAACGCGCTCCGTGGCTTTCTGCATGAGCCCATCAAAATCTTCCTCTCCTGTTGCTTGAATGCGTTCTATATAGGACGCATAAAACACTTGTGCAAGATTCAAAAAACCCTGCTCAATCTCGCTGTCACAATCCAGATTATTCACTTTTTCCGAGAGTTGATCTGAAGTCAAGGAGAGCTTTCGGCAGCGTTGTATAAACCCCTTTACAACTGTGGTAAAGCGATCTATAGCGCGGTCTTTGATCCGATGCCATAAATTATCTGCACTAAGTCGATTGCACCGAATTTCGCAGGTTACAAGTTGCTGTTTCAATAAAGCATAAAAATCTTCTACTTCGTTACTTGTCAAATCATTGGGGGAAAATTCAAGCAATCTCCAGTTGGGTCTATTTTGCCAATAGTTGCGCTTTTCTTCTGACATGGCGTCGTAATCGGGGTCGCCTTTAAGCCCAAAATATTCAATAACTACTCCACGGTTGTCTCCGGTGAAGATTGTGAAATCGGGGCGATAATTACGACCATTCCACCAGAAATTTCGCTCGTATCTGTAAGGAATATTGTGCTCAAACAGAAAGTCAGCGATGGCTTTCTCTCCAAACGATTTCACATATTTTCCATCGAGGCTTTCCCGAGGCAATAAACGGCGATAACGCATCATCTCTTCCGGAGTTCTATCGTACCCGCCCGAAACGATACGTACCCAATCAGCTCGGAAATGTGCCATCATCAAAGTACGGATCTGATCGTAGTAATTAGGATCGTGCAGGTATTGATCAATCACGTCCTGCAAAGCGCGGCTTTGGCTTTGTTCACCATCGGGCTCGTCGACAAGAATTTCTTCAGGATGAACCAGAGCATAAGCCAACGAGTGGAAGGTCATTACATGGGGAATGGAATCTTGTAAGTATGAGGCAAGGCGCTCTCGCATCTGCTCTGCTGCCTTACGATTGAAAGCTAAAAGTAACATCTCGTCAGACTTTACATCGCAGTGTTCCCGCAAGAACAGTGCCCGGTTAACTAAAGTGGCCGTTTTGCCGCTGCCCGCCCGGGCAACAACTTGCACATGACCTTCAACAGCACCAATCGCTGCCGCTTGTTCAGAGTCTGGATTGAGGTCTAAGTGCTCCTTTACCCAAGATCTTACATAATTGGTCTTTTCAGTTTCATATTCCTCAGACGATATATAAGTTTTACACTGTGTTTGATAGAAATTGTAAGCTGTGAGGAAGTCCCGTTCAAAATGTTCCCTCAAACTCTTGAGCAAGGCTTGTTTTTCCCTTTCACGACGCCCCCCATCCTGCCGGTATTCCCGAATTAATTCTGGCAGATTTTGCCAATCCTCTGGGCCAAATTCCTTTCTTATTTCATAGAATAATTCTCTTGCCCACTTCGGACAATCAGTGAGATTAGCCATCCATTGTGGAATTAGTCTGTCAAGATAATATTCTTCATACTCATTCCAGAAACCCAAATGATTGACGAGCTCCTCAATAAATTGTTCTAGTCTAGAGTTTAGGTCCATCATACGTTGGTCACCTTCCTATCGGTTCAGTATCTGGAAATCTACTATCACTAATTCCCGTTTCAAGGTAGAACACTTCAGCCTTAACAATAAAGGCTCATATAAAAAGAAAAAACAAAGCAAAAAAGAAACCGAGTTTTTGCCAAAAACTCGGTTTCTGATGCGAAATCCCTCAATATGAGCCAAGAATATAGTATTTTTACTCTTCTTCTTCCGCTTTTGTCTGGGCAATCACCTTTTGGGCGAGCTCATCGGGCATCTCCTCGTAATGTGAGAACTCCATCGTGAAACTACCCCGCGCACTGGTAATCGATTTTAGATCTATCGAATAGCGGAACATCTCCGCCAACGGCGCGGTCGCTTGAATCACTTGACGTTTACCCGCCTGCTCAACCCCCATGATTCTGCCGCGTTTGCTATTGAGATCGCCAATAATGTCCCCCATAAACTGTTCAGGAACAGAGATTGTAACGTTCATGATCGGCTCAAGCATCACCGGATTGGATTGGTTCGCCGCTTCCCGAAACGCAAAAGAACCAGCAATCTGGAAAGCCATATCTGAGGAGTCAACGGGGTGGTGCTTTCCGTCGTAAAGCTCAACTTCAGCATCGACGAAAGGATATCCGGCAATCAGACCTTGCGCCATTGACTCACGGATACCTTTCTCAACCGCGGGGATGTAATTACGCGGGATTGAGCCCCCCACAATCTTATTGACAAACTCAAAGCCGGTCCCGCGTTCGAGCGGCGAAAGGTTTATCCAAACCTCACCAAACTGTCCACGTCCACCAGATTGACGTTTATATCGACCTTGCACACTACTTGCCCTACCACGAATTGTCTCCTGATAGGAGACTTTTGGCATTTCGGTATCAGTTTCAATGCCAAATTTGTCTCGCATTCGGTTGCGAATGACAGTGAGATGTATCTCGCCAAGACCGGACACCAACAACTGTTTCGTTGTGCTATTCCGTTCAACTTGGAATGATGGATCTTCTTCTATCATCCGGGAGAGGGTCGAACTCAGTTTCTCATCATCGCCTTCTCGTGCAGGCTTGATGGCGAACGAGATAACAGGTTTAGGAAAATCGCAGCCGGGAAGTTGGAATGAACTTCCTGCGTCACAAAATGTGTCGTTCGTTTGTGCAAGCGTCAGTTTAGAAACAACTCCGATATCGCCTGCGGAGACTTGGGGGGTGTCAATAGCGGTTTTCCCATTCATGAACGCGAGTTTGCCGATTCGTTCATTCTCATCTTTCGTCGTGTTGTAAACCTGAGAATCGCCATTTAAGACACCGGAATAGACGCGGAAGAAAGTCAGTCTACCTGCGAATGGATCTGCCAATGTTTTAAAGACCAACGCGGCCAACGGTGAGTCTGGAGATGCCTCATAGGTTGTTTCACCATCAATGCCTGTAATCGGTCTGGCATCTGCCGGAGATGGGCAGCAGCGGGCGATCAGGTCCATCAGAGGTTGAACGCCGATATTTCGCAGGGCATCACCACAGAGAACGGGCGCGAACTGATTAGCACATAATCCTGTACGGAGCCCATCACCAATTTCTTCATCGGTGAGTTCACCTTCAAAGAACTTTTCAATCAGTTCATCGTCGCTTTCCGCTGCAACCTCAACAAGCTGTTCCCGCAGCTCTTCCACCTGCGCTTCAAGTTCGGGAGGAGTCTCTGATTTTGGCGAAGGCTTATTGTCCTGCGGTTCCGTGAACGCTCCCATCTGGATGAGATCAACGACCCCTTTAAAGTCAGCTTCTTTACCAATTGGCACCTGCGTCACAGCCGTCCGGGTTTCAAGAATCTCATCGACACTCGCAAGCGCGTTTTCAAAGCTAGCGTTCTCTTTATCCATCTTGTTGATAAAGATCAGCCGTGGAAGATCATATCTATCAGCCGCTTCCCATACCTTC
The DNA here is from genome assembly GCA_965204355.1 of Candidatus Poribacteria bacterium. Taxonomy (GTDB): domain Bacteria; phylum Poribacteria; class WGA-4E; order WGA-4E; family PCPOR2b; genus PCPOR2b. The sequence continues at coordinate 1,652,982 of OZ241983.1, read as the reverse complement.
TCGGTACCTCCTTCGACGCCGGTTGTTGCATCAATCACCACAATAACGGCATCTACCACCCGCAGTACGCTTTCGAGGTCGCCATGAAAATCTTCGACGCCGGGCGTGTCGAGAATATTTATCTTGTATCCTTTCCACTCCGCGACACAAACAGAACAGTTAATTGTCATCTTGCGTTCAATTTCATCTGGGGCATAATCTGAAACTGAAGTTCCACTATCAACCTGTCCGATTCGCTCAATTGCGCCCCCATTATAGAGTATCGCCTCGATGAGTGAAGTCTTCCCTGTGCTCGAATGTCCAATAATACCGATATTCCGAATCTGTTCCGTCTGATATTCCTTCATCAAAAAACTCCTTACGGTGTCAGTTTAACCAAAAACGTCGCAGAAATTATGCAATCAAGCAGGTCTGTAAAGTTTTTGTTTGGATGAGCTGGATCTGATGTGATTTCTACCCGGTTCCTCCATCGCCAAGTTTTCCAGAATCTCCTCGATTGAGAAAAAAGGTGTTATCTGCTATATCCCGACCCGCTTTGAAAATTCCAAAAATCTTGGTGATTGTAGCACACCCCCATAGGAAATGCAAGCAAAAAGAATTTGATCAATTTTTTCCCTTTGACAACACCACAACTTTAGTCTATACTTGCAATATACGAGTACACGACGGCGTAAACCTAATATCTTTACCAATCGAGGTCTGGGATTCTCAGGGCATGGAAGGGATCAGACGGGCACGGAGAGGGACTGAGAAAGAAAAAGGTTCTGCCGTTTGGTACGAGCGGATTTTGATGTTCTATCGAATTGGAGTCTTACATGAAAGGTGTTTTCAACGTTCTAATCTGTTTATTCTTTCCCATAGCTTGGGGGGCATTCATTAACTGGATCTTTACCCTTCTCGAACGTCGTGCCGGCCGTTCAACTCCCCACAACCCTAGAATTGATTATCACATTTGAATCTATAACGCTAAATGAACGTCGATATCAGTGGAATACCTGTTAATATCTTGGGGTTGATTGGTTTAGGATGTCTCAGCGGTTTCCTGTCAGGTTTCTTCGGGATCGGCGGTGGACCACTAATCACCCCGATCCTTAATATCCTATTTGGCATTCCCTTCCCAATTTGCATCGGAAGTACGCTTTCTCGGACAGCTGGCACCTCTTTCTCTACCGTATTGCGGTATTGGAAGTTTGGTTACACAGATCCAAAACTGGCATTGATGGTTGTCGGAGGGAGTTTTGTCGGCATCGAGATTGGGGTATATCTGCTCGACTGGTTGGGTAAACTGGGGGAGATCAATGTCGGGAAGCAATCAATGCCAGCGCTTCAGTTTTACCTGCAATGGCTCTTCTTTGGAGTGCTTATCACCGTTTCAGGGTTGATTCTCATAGAATCACTGATTCACAGAGGAAAAAGCGATTACAGGCAGCCACGCGGCTTACTTCGAAGCCTCCGTATCCCACCTTATGTTTCCTTCCCTAACAGCGGTGTTCGCCAGATTTCACTCCCAGCAATTGTTTACTCAGCACTCGTCATCGGCATTTTTACAGGACTGCTCGGGATTGGCGGCGGTATCCTCTTCGTGCCATTATTGATCTACGGGTATGGCGTCGAGACACATGCAGCAGTTGGCACAACTTCGCTCATCGTATTTTTTTCTGCTGCTTATGGGACTGCTACTCATGCAATGCGGGGTAATGTTGATCTATGGCTGGTTGTGTTTTTACTAGTCGGGTCCACAATCTGTGCACAGGTGGGGGCAATCGCTAATCAAAGGATACAGGGCGATTCAATCCGGTTCTGTTTTGCATTTATTGTTTTGATTGTGGCAGGGATGATCGGCTTTAATCTGCTACGCACGATCTATGGGTAGTTGAAATAAGAAATTGTGCAAATATAGGCGCTGCTCAGTTAGAGACTTTAAAGTGGACCCCTTGTCGAGGCCAAAATGATGTAAAAATTAAGTAAGACATTCGAGATAGATTGATAAGGTTTTATCCAAGATAGACCTCAACCGGTGTAGCATAATTGAGATTCTGGTGAGGTCGCTGTTCATTATAAAAACGGATATATTTAGCTAACCCATCGAATAGGGCTTTTGCCGTTTGGTAGAGTTTTGGGTAAACATCTTCATACTTGACACTTCGCCAAAACCGCTCAATGTAAATGTTGTCAATGGATCAACCTACGCTGTCCATACTCATAGCAACGTCAGCGGCTTCAATGGTATCGGTGAAAGCATTAGCAGTAAACTGGACACCTTAGTCAGTATTGAAGATGATGGGGGTTGCCCCAGATAACGCGTGATGCAAAGCGTCGAGACAGAACTGACTCGATAGACTATTGAATAACTTCCAAGTGATGACCTAACGACTATACCATTTGAAATTTGAATTTCGCAGTATGACGAATCCGTTTGTGGGGGTGAGTTAGACGTTAATTCTTACTTAACTGAGGGGTGTGCATGATAATTGTCTGAATCTGGATTCTTAGGATTTAAGGATTTACAGGAAGCTATGACTCAAGTTGACGCTTATGAGTATCCGTGGAGAAGGCATAATTTTTGTCTGAATCACCAATTAAACAGATGAATCAGATGACACAGGCACTTATGTAAAAGAAACTGTGCAAAGAAACCGAGTTTTTTCTTCAAAACTCGGTTTCTCTGAGTTGTTCTGCACTTTCTTTTGATATGAGCGAACCCATTATCTACTTATGCACACCCCTCACTTAACTCCTGGCCCAAATATTGGGAACCATTATAGTCATGGTTATGGAATACACCATCGCTATACCCGGAAGCATGCACCACTCTACATAGCTGAGGTGGCTTTCAAGTATAATCATAGGAAAGATACCGATATATTTGGGAACTTCTTGCGTCGGTGTCTTTCTATTCAGGTTTAGTATTAAATGAGGGGGTATTATGAAACGTCAAGAATTGAAAAACTTGTCTGATTTTTATCAATCTGAGGAAGATTTTTCTGATGATCTTGCTAAAAATCTTGATATACTAGGTTTTGATGGGTTTAAGGTTGTAGAGCGTGAGGTCGTTTCTATGAATCGTCAGGCAGATATTGTTGCGTGGACTGACGAGGATATGGAGGCTGGTGACATTTTGGTGGTTGAAAACCAGTTTGGCAATGCTGACTATGGACATTGGGGTAGATTAGAGGCGTATGCGCGGTTTCATAATGCAACGATTGCTGTGTTGGTTGCTGAGAGTTTTGAAGATTTATTGGTGGAGACGTGTAAAAAGCGGAACTTAGCAGACAGTGATATAGCTTGGTATTTGACTTTGGTTCGGCTAACTTCACATGATGAATTTGATTTTAACCATGTTGTTGATGCGGGTTTTGGTGTTTCTTTGAATCAATCGCAATCTGGAGAGAGTGAGTTTTGGGCTCCTATTCGACGGGATAAACGCAGTAGATTTTCTGGTCAACCTAGATTTGATGGAAGTGATAGTTATATTGGTAAGCAGGTGCGTCGTATATCGGTTTATTTGCTTCTTCGTAGCACTTACTGTGCTGTTAAGTTGCAGTTCAGGGGCGAAGATAAGGAGGAGCGTCGGGATCAGGTCTTGGAGTTATTTCCTGAATCAGAATTTCCTGAGTCAAAATATGGTCGTATTTACCGAGAGGCCCTTAAGTCTGTGTCTGTAGAGTTTCAGGGGATAGAAGGTGGTAAGCAAAATCCAGAGCGTTGGGATACAGCTCGTAGTGAGTTGGTTGAGTTGGGAACTCGAATTTATGATCGTATAAGGGAGTCTGGCTTATAAGATGACTAAGTTCGGAGTTCTGTGTGCTGATCTTCGGGTGTTGGGGACCGAACCAGTCTGCTGATACTGTCAAGGGAAAGCACAGGGGGAGATTGATAATCTTATTCGTCGTGTAGAGGCTTTTTCGGGGTTTGAATCAACCTATCTGTTTTGCATTTATTGTTTTGATTGTGGCAGGGATCATCGGCTTTAATCTGCTACGGGTAATCTACGGGTAGTTGAAATATCTCAAGTTGCTACCTGCAGCCCCATTAGGAGCGAAATTTGTTATTTTGCTACTCCGTTGCGGTTATTTTGACCACCGTGTTGAGATGGATAAGGCGCTAATTTTATGGTATAATTGTATTAGCAATGTCGAATGAATAACAGGCTATCTTCGACATGTTTATCAGGGAATGCTTTGTATAAACACTCCCTGATAGTTATCGCTTACCTTCGTCTAGGTTTGCGATTTCGGTTCAGGTATTTCCACGAACTGCCCGTAGAAAACTTGAACTTGTTTGGGTTGTAGTTTCCCGGATATGAGTAATTATTACTTCTCCTCTTATCAGGGGAACTACGGACGTGTGGTGGGACGTATGTGCCATCCTTGCGGAAGTGTCCTCTCACACGGACTCGTCGCGCCATTTTCATCACCTCCTTTCAGCGTGTGATAAAATGGTGCAGTAGTGGGTGTTGCAGCACCCACTACTTCCCTTATCTTAATCTTGACCAAATAACTCTTGATATTGATTTTATTCTTGGATCCATCCCAAATCGGTTTATGCCTTTTGTCCTACCTACGGTAAAAAGGGAAATAAGCAAAGACAAGAGAAACTATAATAAAGGCACTATCGCTAGTTCAGGGGCTATCAATTCTAAAGTTATAACATCAAATCAAAACAATAAACCCATAATCGCTTCGCTAATTTCTATTATAAATTCACGCAGAGTCAGCCAGAACCCCTCTTCTAACCAAGACACTATCCGAATCAATTTAATTATGAGACCTTTTGCAGAGGCATTGGGATGCGAATTTAATAATTTATTTTGGCTGTGGCTGATTTCTATTTCACAATTCAGGCGGATACACATTGGCATCGTATTGATGTTAAGTTGTGTCCTTGCTATAAAAATATACTCCGCTAGCTCATGCATACGCTGCACAGTAGGCTTATGCAAGGGCTGCGTCTTCTGCGTGTAGCTCAGGCCCGCCCCTATAAATGCTTTCTTTAGCATCGCATGTCCGCTCTTAGAAGTCAGTGCTACTTTACCCTTGCCTTTATTTGAGGGGAAAAGCAGTCGCTGCGTATCAATACTCCCGTAATATTCAGCGTGCCAATCGATTAGTGATTGGATGGCTTTTGTACCATCTTGGTTCACCGGCACGGTTCTTGACACATCATCCCGGTTGTTGAAGAACAACTTGTCTACAGGCTTATCCTTTTGATAGGCATCACCGATAGTTAGCGCTAATAACTCGCTTATGTCGGCTCCAGTAGACATACGGAGTATAAATAAACCCTTGTTTCGGACCTTGAATACACCCGAAAACTGTTCAGAAATTTTTCTGATTTCTGATTTTCTTAGTCGATCCATTTTCAAATCTCCTTTTTGGTAAATAGGTTCAGTTTAAATCTCCATCTTTCGTAAAAAATAAAAGGGAGATGTAAAATACGGGTTTTCCAAACCCGAGCCTTATCATTGTTTTGCCTCTGCAATAGTAGACACCATTGCTTCAATGATTCATAGCTGGACGTACGTTGATTTGTCCATTTACGTTGAATAAACAGCATTGTTTTGACCTCCTATCAAAATAATTCATCTTCTGCTCAAGTAAAATGCAGACTTTTCACTTTTTTGTATCTTTTTTTGCAAATTTGGCGTTGACAACCGTAGGCTTCTATGCTAAATTCTATGCCTGCAAAAAAAAGTGCCGGGTAAGGCATACTACAGTTGCGATGATGCATTTGCAGCCTGAACCTGCCGGTTCTTTATTGCAAAAAAGCCATACACACGTTAGTACACCACTCAAAGTCTAATATTTGGCTTAAAAGGGCGCCGAGTCCCACCTCAGCGCCCTTTCTTTTTGTTTCGGAAAAGCACTGCCTTTTAAAAGTTTGATTGATTTTTCTTGTCGTTCAAACAGTGCGTCTAACGAAGACAAAAATCGTGTCACATTGTTGCAAATCTAAAACGTCCCATTCCTCCCACAATTCGCAGATTTCTGATTCAAATTTGATTCGAAAAATAATCAACAGCGTTCCTACGTCTTGCGTTTCAATCCTACGAACACCCACTCGTTGCACCGCAATTCAGACAACGATAGCAGGTGCCGTTCCGCACCATGATTGTCCCGCAATCATGACAGGGAGGAGAATCTGACTGCATCGCTGCGACGCGCTTTTCACGTGCTTCCAGTCTTTGGTCGCTCTCTTCCTGGTTGGTGTCCTCCACATAAGGAGGCAGCTGCTGTGGTTGGGCAAGCTGATCACCGAGGCTTCCGTCTCCTCCGGCAAGCGCTTCGCTCTGAGGCGCGAATTTCAGTCCCAACCAACGAAATACATAGTCGATGATTGACTTTGCTATCGGGATATCCTTATTGTTGGTAAATCCCGCAGGTTCAAATCCGACATGGCTGAACTTACTGACGAGCGATTCTAGTGGAACACCGTATTGCAGCGAGATCGAGGTCATTGTCGCTATAGTGTCCATCAATCCAGAGATAACAGAGCCTTCCTTCGACATCTTGAGAAACACCTCGCCGGGACTGCCATCTTCGTAAAATCCGACCGTGATATAGCCTTCGTGACCCGCAACGCTGAATTTATGGGTGATTGAAGCACGCTCATTGGGCAGACGACGGCGGATTGGTCGCGCTTCCTGTTCCTCTTCCTCTGTTTCTGCTCTCGTTGTGCTGAGAGGTTGGGACAGTTTCGATCCATCCCGATAAAGTGCCACCGCCTTCAGTCCCAGTTTCCATGCCTCAACGTAAAGGTCCTCAACCTCTTCAACAGTTGTTTCGTGCGGCATGTTGATGGTTTTGGATATCGACCCACTCAGAAATGGTTGCGTCGCGGCGACCATGCGAACATGCGCCATCGGTTTAATGTAACGCTGACCGTAGTTCCCACATTTGTTGGCACAATCAAAGACAGGTAGGTGTTCATCTTTCAGATGCGGTGCACCTTCAATGGTCATCATACCACAAATTATCTTGCTTGCTTCTTCAACTTGCTGCTGTGTAAATCCCAATTCATTCAAGAGATCGAAATCTGGCGCGTTATATTTTTCTGGACCAAATCCGAGACGCGTCATCCCTCCCTCTCCGACGGTAAAGGCGTTAAACGCATGCGCCAATTCAAAAACGGAGGGTAGCGTCGCCTCAATCTGACCGATCTCCTCGTCAGTCAACCCTTTCTGTCTAAGTGAAACATTATTAATATGCGGCGAACCAATTAGCGAGGAAGTGCCTTGCACATATGTTACAATGTCGTCAACCTCTTCGCCTGTATAACCGAGCTTTTTCAAAGCGCGTGGCACGGATTGGTTGATAATTTTAAAGTAACCGCCGCCAGCCAATTTCTTGAATTTCACGAGCGCGAATTCCGGTTCAACGCCGGTTGTATCGCATTCCATCAGCAGTCCTATGGTGCCGGTAGGCGCCAACACTGTTGCTTGTGCATTCCGATAGCCATACTGCCTCCCCATCTCCACCGCGTCATCCCACGTTTGTTGTGCCGCCTTCAAAAGGTGAGGCGGACAGACATCCGGGATAATGCGATAGGCTGCGTCACGATGTTTACTCATCACATGCAACATCGACTCACGGTTCTTATCGAAACTGGAAAAGGGACCTTTGGCAGCAGCCATCTCAGCGGATGTCCGATACGCCTCACCACAGAGGATTGCTGTGAGCGCACCGGCGATGGCATATCCTTCTTCGCTGTCGTAGGGGATACCGTTGACCATCAGCAAAGTTCCTAGATTGGCATATCCCAATCCGAGCGGTCGATAGTCGTGGCTGTTTTGAGCGATAGGATCGGTCGGATAGGAGGAGAAATCCACAAGGATTTCCTGACCGATCAAGAAGATTCGGCAGGCATGCTTGAACCCTGCGACATCGAAGTTTCCATCTTCATCGACAAATTTGAGTAGATTGATAGAAGCGAGATTACATGCGGAGTCATCAAGGAACATATATTCTGAACATGGATTACTGCTATAAATTCGGTCAGTATTCGCACAGGTGTGCCAGTCGTTAATGGTCGTGTCAAACTGCACCCCCGGATCCGCACAAGCCCAAGCGGCTTCGGATATTTGACGCATGAGATCTTTGGCTTCATATGTTTCATAGACTTCGCCTGTTGTACGGAATGTTGTATGCCATTTATCACCGCGTAGATAGGCATTCATGAATTCGTCCGTGATTCGGACAGAGTTATTTGAGTTTTGTCCTGAAACAGTCTTATACGCCTCCCCGTTGAAATCAGAGGGATAACCAGCGTCAACGAGCGCTGCTACTTTCTTTTCCTCGTTTACCTTCCAATTGATGAAATCAGCGATTTCTGGATGATCCATATCGAGGCATACCATCTTGGCTGCACGTCTGGTAGTTCCGCCAGATTTCGTCGCCCCTGCCCCACGGTCAAAGACTTCAAGGAAAGACATCAGTCCACTACTTGTACCCCCACCGGAAAGTTTTTCTTGCCGCCCGCGAATCTTAAAAAAATTCGTTCCAGTCCCTGAACCGTACTTAAAGACACGCGCCTCATTCTTAACCAACTCGAAAATCGACATCAGATCGTCGTCAACAGATTGTATAAAGCACGCGCTGCATTGTGGGTGGTCGTAGTTGTTTCCTGTCTGGGCCACACTGTTCTTTTCAACGTCCCAATACCAGTTGCCGGTTCCGCCTATAATTCCATATTGATGATATAGTCCACAATTAAACCAGACCGGCGAATTAAACGCACCCCGCTGCATGACGAGCAGATCCGTCAGTTCCATCTCAAAGGCATCAGCATCCTCCGGCGTGGCAAAGTAGCCGCCAAAGGTTTCGCCAGCGTGGCGGATGGTATGCGCGACACGTTGGACGAGTTGACGAACACTTGTTTCGCTATCCGTTTCAGGTACACCCGCTTTACGGAAATATTTGGACACCGCAATATCCGCTGCCAACTGCGACCAGTTCGATGGGACCTCCACCTCGTCTTTCTCAAAGATTGCCTCGCCTTTTTCGTTATAGATCACCGAACTTCGAGGTTCCCACTCGATTGTATCGAATGGATGCACACCGGGCAAGGTATACCGTCGATCAATTTTCAAGCCCTGTTGTTGTGCAGTCTCTTCAAGAGAAGGGGGTTTGGTGTCAGCAGTTTCATCCGATGGTGCAGAGGCTATCGAATCCTGATTAACACCAAAATTGTTGGCTTGGGACATTTTGATTCCTTTCTTTAATTCTATTCCTTGATTCCCTTACTATGATTTCTAAAAAAGTTGGCAGATTGAGCAACCTATCTCTAAATTTTTTAACAGTACCCCAAAATTTAACGTTTTTTTTGATGGTACGTTTCATTAATCTAATCATCAGGGGCTAATTGACGGAGCTCGTTTTCAAAATCTGCCGCATCCTTGAAATCACGATAGACAGAAGCAAACCGAATATATGCGACACTATCCAAATTTTTGAGAGCATCCATAACAATTTCACCGATGATATGACTTTCGATTTCGGATTTGTGCATACTGATAAGTTGTTGTTCTACATCCCCAATCAAACGATCTACAGTTTCCTGACTAATCGAGCGTTTTTCACACGCCTTCATGATATTACGCCTTAGCTTTTGTCGATCGAAGGCTTCGCGGCGCTGGTCCTTCTTAATAATGAAAAGATCCAATACCTCAGCCCGCTCATACGTTGTAAACCGCTTTGAGCAATGGAGACACGCTCGGCGTCTGCGGATAGCAGTTCCTCCGTCAGTATCCCGCTTGTCGATGACTCTTATGCTTGAACCATTGCAATATGGACATTTCATAGAACACCAATATATTGTGTATCATTTCTTTTATCATACAATATGTTCGATAAGATGGCTAATATAATAATCGATTTTCAACAATCTGTCAACAGTTTTTTAACAGAACTTTACTAGTTTTTTTCAAAATTAACAGTTGAGAGTTGAACAGATAATTCTTGCCGAACTCTATGAAGGTATGGCACAATTAAGACAATGAGCCACGTTCTCAACAAATTGGCAAATCTATCAGTTTGGGATTGTAGTTACTAACCTAAATTATAGAGATCCAATCACTACAAAAATCAAGAAAATGAGGGAAAGATATTTTCGCGTTTCAGGTGTTCTTCGATGAAAATTGCTAAACAAAGGAGGGTTTGAGTCGTCGAAAACGCATCAATACGCATCGGAAAGAAAGCCGACTATGAAGAAATCGAAGTATGACCTGACCCAAGGAAGCATTTTCAAGAACCTTATACATCTTGCTTGGCCAATTGCTCTCAGCAATATTCTGCAGGATTCTTTCAGTGTAGTCGATATGATCTTCGTTGGGAAATTAGGGGCTGAAGCGATTTCTGCCGTTGACATGAGCTCGAACCTTCAGCGACTGATTAGTGTGCTTTCGCTCGGTATCTCAATGGGAACGGTCGTTTTGGTTTCTCAATCAATCGGTGCACAACAGAGAGAACAAGGGGAAAATATTGCGATGCAGGCGCTCATCCTGAGCATTGTATGCCCCCTTGCAATTGCGTGTATAGGTTTTCCACTCGCTGAAATTGGATTGAGGTTGCTTGGAGCCGAAGAAGAAGTGGTACGGCTAGGCGTACCTTACTTGCGTATCACACTGCTTGGTGGTATCATGATGTTCGTATCGATGACCTTAGGTTCCATTTTCAGAGCGGGTGGCGATTCGTTGACACCGATGATCGTCATGATCGTTTCAACAGTCTTAAATATCGTTCTGGATCCCCTGCTGATATTTGGCATTTGGAAATTCCCACGTTTGGAGGTTGCGGGCTCCGCGTACGCTAGCGTAATTGGCAGAAGCGCTGGAGTTGTAATTTTCCTTTACCTCTGTTTCATCGGACGCAGCGTCATCTCGCTCAAGCACGTTAAACGCCGTATTGACCTATCAGTAATGAGGCAAATCCTGAGACTCGGAATTTTCAGTTCAATGCAAGGATTTCTGAGACACGCCTCCCGACTGGGTTTTATTCGAGTTGTAGCAATTTATGGAACGAGGGCAGTGGCTGCCTATGCCATCTGCATGCGTCTCCGCATTCTTGTGATGCACTTGGGGTTCGGGTTCGCAAATGCTGTTGCCCCAATGGTGGGACAGAATGTAGGAGCAGGGCAGATTGACAGGGCAGAAAAATCTGCCAATCTCGCCGGGGGCTTGGCAACGGTGCTTATGGCCGTGCTTGGAAGCCTGCTGTTTATTTTCCCTCACCTTAGCATTAGGATATTTACCAGCCAAACGGAAGTTATCACTATCGGAAGTGTTTACATCCGCTATCTATCGGCTACTTTTGCATTTATCGCGATTTCTATTGTATTTGGTCGTGCGCTCAACGGTGCTGGAGACACTGTTTCACCAATGGTAATGACATTCATCTGTCAACTCGGCGTTGGGTTGCTTCTGGTGATCTGGCTCTCCTATTTAGTGGGACTTAAGGGGGTTTGGATTGGTATTGCCCTATCAAACGTTGTACAAGGCATGTTGATGTGGTGGTGGTTTAGACGAGGGACATGGAAAACCAAAAGACTAGTGGACAAGAAGTGATGTTAGCAGCGCTCCGATGAAAGGGGAGGTAAGCGCTTACGAACTAGCAGCACACGACTCCTGCCAGATTTCAAATAGCTGTATAACATCATTCGCAAGTAGCTGCTGTACAACTGTTTCAAGCTTGGCTTGATCTAAGCAGCCGTGTATTTGGTACTTCTGTCCTGTCTGTGCGGCTTGTACATCTGGTATCCCCATATCACGCAGCCCTTTGAGAACGCTATCACCTACGGCATCCGTCACCCCCGGCTTCAACCGCACCTCAATGGTCCATACGGAGTCAGCGCTTTGTATTGGGGTATGGTTATCGGAACGGGTATAGACGTAATTCTGCGTCACCGGATCAGCAAGAAGTTCCGCACAGATGCGCTCTATCGCATGTGAGTGAATATCTCCCTCAATCCAGTAGATTTGAACGGTGTGAACGGATTCTACACCGGCGACCCCGAGATCGGTAATGTCCTGGAGGATACCTTGTCCGATAGCATCAGGCGTCTCGGGTTTGTAACTAACTTCAATTTTCCATTTCAATTTCTGAGTTTCCTATCTTGACTAAAGGATAAAAGGACTAAAACGTGCCAACGGAAGAAGCCAGCGCTCGAACGCTGTTAGTTATTGTCAGCGTCATCGGAATTATTTTTACTATTGTAATGATTATCCTTTTCTTTAACGCAGCTCCGGCCCGTTCCGACATTCCGGACCACCGGACCTACACAGACCCAACCGCATGTCTGACGTGTCATCTCCGTGGAACCGAGGAATCCCCAACCATGCCGCATCTCAATGTTGGCAACTGTAATATTTGCCATCAATTAGCGAAAGAAAAAAAGGCTAACTAACAAAACGTCTTTATTTTTCTATCGTCCGACCTCCCATGCCAGATGTTGCAGTTCCGGTCCTATCAGTTTTTCCCACGCTAGCTGTACCGCAGCCGTTGAGCCAGGCGTGGAGATAACCACTTTCCCTCGGTACACACCGGCAGTAGCACGCGATAACATTGCCGCTGCACCGACTTGGTCATAGCTGAACATTCGAAAGAGCTCGCCAAAACCGGGTAAGGTTTTCTCTAAGGCTTGATTCAACACATCAAAGGTTGTATCGCGCGGGGCAATGCCTGTGCCGCCGTTAAAGAGAATCATGCGCGCGTCGCCTGCTGCGAATTCGTCCAGCACCGCCTTGACCTGATCTGGCTCATCCTTGATAATACGGTATCCCACAACCTCATTTTCACCAGCAGCTAATTGCTCGCGGAGGTAAACTGCGTTTTTATCTGTTTCTGGTGTGCGTGTATCACTGACGGTGACAATCGCTACGCGCACCGGACCGTGTTCTGCAGCCATCTCCCGATGCTGCTCGGTGCTTGCTGAAGTTTTTTCTCCCATCTCTGTTCTCCTAAGAATTGAACACTGTAAAATTTATGTCAAAAACCCGATTAATATGGTTAATATAGAATATGCCAAACGCCCCACATTGTCAAGACTAAATAGAAACTCGATCCGGGGTTGATGCAGTCAACACAATCATGATACAATGAACAAAACAGTTCCTGAAATCGAAACGAACCTATAACAAATTCACCAAAATCAAATTAAGACAAGGAGCATAATATGGTCCCTCTTATTAGTAACATTGGCTATGGTCTGTTAGGCGCTTGCCAACTTCCACGCTTCTGGTGGAAAGTTACCCTTAGAAAAGCTGGGTTGCTCGATGCGGAATATCCTGATTGTAGCGGTGGGCTTGACACATCAATCCTCGAGATTTTAGAGTTAGACAAAGAGGCGACGCTCTCTTACCTGCGAGACAATATGCCGAACTATCTCGAATTTGAGGCATGGATTCTCCAGCAAAAGGGCGGGGCGATTGATCAATCGGCGGTGGCAAATTGGAACGAACAACTCCGATCCCGAGATCACCGTCCAGCGAAGATCGAAGAGACGTATAACGACATTGGGCTTTCTGATGACGCCGGGATTACGTCTGCTGTAGTCCTGAACAACTTACAGGATTGGCAGCTCTTCTATGAGCGCAACTTGGAGGATGATTTCGCGGCGCTCACCGGTCGTGTTGTACCCCTGATCGCAAATATCGATTACGGTGCTTTGGAGGTCTGTCAGTTGCCCCGGACGTGGCTCAAAATCTTGTTGAAAGCCAAGGGGCGACTCCATCCCGACTATCCAGACATGACCGAAAACGGGTTGGACCCGCGAGTCTTACGTGTGCTTGGAATCGAACCCGCCGACGCTGTCGCCTACATCCGTGAAAATGTCCCCAGCTACACTCAGTTTGAGACGTGGGTGCTGGAACAGAATGGCGGTCAAATTGATCGGGAGAAAGCCGATGAATGGAACACCTTTATCCGCAACCGCATCCATCGGGACGAGAAACGGATAGAGATTCATGCAACCGTTGGACGCGAAGATGACGGCACATTGATCTCCGCGGTGCTCCTCAACCATATCGAGGATTGGCACCTTGCCCACGCTGATCTCATGAAAGCATCAGCAGCGTAACTATACATTTCTATCTGATCACGGTGTAGGTTTTAGATCCTTAAGTAGGTCTACTTCTCGCGTGCATCGATTAGGGCACGTACACGGTCCGGATCAACCACATTTGTTGTCGCACCGTCGCGCTTAATTGCGGTGCCAATGATAACGCCATCCGCGTACTGCAACACTTCGGCAAGACTATCGACTGTTACGCCGCTTCCAACGAAGATGCAGGCTTGAGGAAGTGCTGATTTTACAGATTTTAATTGGTCGAGATCGATGCTTTTACCCGTTGCGGTTCCCGTAACGATAAGTGCGTCCGCGAGTCCACGATGATAAGTATCCTCCGCACTGGTGACGATATTGGTCGGTGCAAGCGGAACTGCATGCTTCACGGCAATATCAGCGAAAATTTTGACCTCACTTTTGAGAACGGATCGGTAGCGCAACGTTTCGTGCGCCCTCCCTTGAATAATGCCTTGATCCGTGAGCATTGCGCCGGTGTGCACGTTCACACGAATAAAATTTGCGTCCACCACGGTCGCAATTGCCATCGCTGATTTCGCGTCGTTTCGCAGGATGTTCAATCCAATCGGTGTCTGCGGATAGTGTTCCCGGATTTCACTCGCAATGAGAGTTAGTGAGGCAACGGTATGAGGCTCAACGTGATCTGGATAGAAGGGTACATCCCCGTAATTCTCAATAATAACGCCGTCGATTCCATTATCAATCAGCTTCCTTGCATCTGAAAGTGCACGGGTGCGAATTTCACTCAAAGACTGCGTCGGTTGCGGGCTGCCGATCAGTGGAGGCAGATGAACTACACCAATAATCGGTTTGGGATGATCAAACAACTGATGGGTTCCTTGCATATCGCTAACATCTTTCACTCGCAGAAGCGTTAGACGGTCCCGGTTAATTTCATATCAACCACGCAATCTCCCAATAGCAAAGAGACACCATCACTGCAAATGGGACAACATCGCCAACGGTGTTGTCGCAAGTAGCCCCGCATCAATGGGAAGTAGCACACCGGAAACCCAACGGGACTCGTCGCTAGCAAGGAATAGTCCTGCCCATGCGATATCCCAAGCGGTGCCTTCTGTCCCCAAAGGACCTGATCGCCGACGGAGATCGCGCAATTCATCGGAAATGGTGGTTGTCATTGGCGCGTAAATGTGTCCCGGCGCGATACAGTTAACTCGAATGTTATCTCGTCCGTGATGTACCGCCATATTACGCGTTAAGGAGACCGCACCACCTTTCGATACAGCATAGGGAATGTTACGCCAGATATTTGCTCGCAGTCCATCAATTGAAGCGATATTGACAATCGAGCCACCACCTGCCTCAATCATCTTGGGAATTGCGTGCTTAGATGCCAGCATCATACCCTTGAGATTGACCGCCATCACATCATCCCAAACCTCTGGATCTACATCAACAACTGTTCCTGCACCACCGATGGCAGCACTATTAAACAGGATATGCAATTTACCGTATCGCTCAACGGCTGCCTCAACCATCGCTTGACAGTCGTCGTTTTCGGAAACATCACCGACGAAAATTGACGCCTCCCCGCCGTCTTCTTCAATAACAGCAAGGGTTTTCTCCGCATTTTCGAGATTTCGGTCCACCAACAAAACTTTGGCACCCTGCCTAGTAAAAAGGATTGATGTCGCCCGTCCAACACCATCTACTTCGGTACGACTTCCCGCTCCGGTGACTATCGCAACCTTGCCTGCTAACCGTGTTCCGCTATTTTCCATTATTGCTTAACTTCCTTTAATTTTATTTTCTTATTTAGCACACATAGGGTATGCACACCGCTTCTCGCTGTACTATAGCCTCAAAATCCTATGATACAGATGATTAGGCATCACGTCAACGGAAAATTACGCCCTTCCACAACCTCGTCAGTGAATCCCTTGACAAGTCGAGGGATTCTGAACAATAATGTGTCAGACAAACTTGAAGCATGTAGCATATAAATAGACACTCTATTTTCGTATCAACAGTTCAACATATAAACCGAGGGAACCGTAATTATGAAAATACTATTGACAGGCGCAGCCGGCTTTGTGGGACGCGCTGCGGTCGATATCTTGAGCCAAGATCATGAAGTGACTGCCTTTGACATTCGTCCGGTGGATAATTACGACCACGTTGTTCAAGGTGATGTGCTTGACTACCCAACGCTTGAAGCCGTAATGGCTGGTCATGACGCCGTTGTGAATACGATTATGGCACCCAATGGCAGTTACGGCATGGACGGTCCGGGCTTTGATATTAATGTGCGGGGTATGTTTAACCTGCTTGAAGCTGCCCGTATATGCCAGATCCAACGGTTCGTCCATACATCCAGCGGAGCAGTTCATGGCGGTTATCCGGAGGACACTTTCCTCACGTACGATCTATATCCACTCAAAGCCGGCAGTTCCTATGATCTGTCTAAGCTGGTGCAAGAAGAGCTCGCCCGAAATTATCACGAACAGCACGGTCTTTCCATCGCATGTATCCGGCCCTGGGGCATCATTGATTCAGACGAGATGGTGACAACTGATGGTCATCCTGTCAACGGCTTCTATTATGGTACGATTGATAGACGGGATGTTGCGGCCGCGCTCAAATGCGCTTTAGAGGTACCGGATATCAGTTACGACTGTTTTTATATCTTTTCTACGCCGGGGGGATACAAAAAAGGGGATGTGGCACGGACAGAAAGGCTCCTGGGTTGGGAACCTGTTTATAAATTCGATGCAGATCTCTAATCTCACCCACGCAAATGGAATAGCTTACATCAGAAAATGTTTGAAATCTGGTGCAGGTTGTGAGAAAATCATTGGTATCTAAGACACGAATTTATCATCACTTCACTAACAACAGATACCAATTTAGCTTGGAGGAACGTTAATGGGTACCATGTCAACAAGCAACTTGGGAAATACAGGGGTTGCCTTAACCAACTTGGGTTTTGGTGGGGCACCACTCGGAGATCTCTTTGAGATCCTCAGTGAAACGCAAGCACAGGGGACACTACAAGCGGCATGGGATGCCGGCTTGCGCTACTTCGATACGGCACCGTTCTACGGCTACGGGAAAAGTGAGCATCGTTTCGGACATTTTCTCCGCCAACAGCCGCGAAATGAGTTTGTGCTTTCCACCAAAATCGGACGTGTGCTACGGGCAACGCGTGACCCCGATAATTTCGACAAAGGGATGTGGGCGGGAGGACTGCCTTTCGATCTCTATTTTGACTATAGCTACGACGGGGTTATGCGCTCTTTTGAAGACAGTCTCCAGCGGCTCAGTTTGAACTCTATTGATCTGTTGCTCATCCACGATCTCGATCACATGTTTCACGTGAACGACACGCGGATCAACGCTCACATGGTGCAGCTCGGCACCAGCGGTTGGCGGGCACTTGAGGAACTCCGTTCCAGTGGACAGATAAAAGGGATAGGGGCTGGCGTGAATCAGATGGGTACTATCCCGCGCTTCCTAGAGATGGTGGACCTCGATTTCTTTATCGTTGCGATGCCGTATACGCTGTTGGATCAGGATGTGTTGGACGCGGAATTTCCGCAGTGCGAGGAACGCGGTGTTGGCGTGGTGATTGGTGCGGTATTTGCATCGGGCATTCTAGCGACAGGTGCGACGGAGAAGGCGTATTATGCCTATGCCCCGGCACCGCCTGAAGTACTGGAAAAAACGCGGCGCATCCAAGCGGTCTGTGACCGACATAACGTGCCGCTACGGGCAGCGGCGTTACAGTTCCCGTTGGCACACCCGATCGTTGCTGCAGCAATTCCGGGAGGACTGATGCCAGAGCATGTTCAATCGAACGTCGAAATATTTGAACACCCCATCCCGGCAGATCTTTGGAGCGAGCTAAAGGCAGAAGGATTGCTGCGGGAAGACGCACCTACCCCTTAATTTTCATCCAAATTAATTCCAAGTTCCTACTTCGGTAAGACGAAGCATCAGAAACCGAGTTTTTGACAAAAACTCGGTTTCTCTATTTTTACGCCTATCACTCTAATTGAACCGAATTGAATAGAGGTCTGCGTCCTTTAACAGAAATCGCAGACGGACCGGCTGCCCCGAAAGGCGACCTACTTCCGCGTCATCAGCCCACGGCACCACCCGTTCAAGATCATCACCGAAGACCTCCGGACAATCGTTCAATTCAAAGCCGGGGATGGCGTTGCCAGACGCATCCTGAATTTCGACCTGAATACTGCCCGCCCCAGAGGTTGAGAAGTTAATGACGAGCTGATCTCCCTTGAAGGTCAGAGGTTTTGTCACAAATTCTCCACCGCTCAACGGACCCTGCATTGAGACAAATCCATCGATTCGGATCGTATAGCGTCGCCAGCGACAATCGTCCCCTTGGTGCGAATCTTCACTGGCATAGACGGAAATCTCATCGGGCGCCCCGTCAATGTGCGATTTTGTCTCGACCAATCCCCAATTCTGATAGTTGTCGCCGTAGAACCAGTTACCTCTCAATCGCAAACCGGGACGGATAAAGGATTCGGGCCAAACGTTAAAATGGGCCCCATCACGGCTGCTGATGAACATTCCGTCGGTCACGGCTGTCCCCTCGCGCTCGGACACGTAGCCTCGAAGGCGGCGATACTCAAACTCCGGTAAGGCTTTCGTCGATTCCGTCCACCCCCGATCGGTGTATCGGGTTGGAAAACCGAGGAAGATATGTGGGGCGCGATAGTATGGGATAATCTGGTTTGTGTACAGTTCACTAACTCGACTTGGCGAATAGTCTAACCATTCAGGCTCAGACCAATTGAGGAAATCTGGCGATGTCCCCGTGCGTATGTCGCGTCCGTCTCGGAAATCGCGATGGTATTCGCGGTATTCGCCGCGCACCGTATCCCAAAAGGCGAGGTTCTGTGAGTCAAACGCACCTTTGGTGATTACGGGTTCATCGTGCATGAGCGACCAGTGGATGCCATCGGGGGATTTGAACGCATATAAAGTACGTTCAGCTGAACCGAGTGCCTTGTACTTTTCGTCCGGCTTGCAATCGGGATTGTCGTCCTTGAAAGGTGCGAAGTTGTGTGATCCGATCCCTTCCCAGATGATGTTGTTCTGTTTCCCACCATCAAACGCAACCAAGCCAAGTTCCGGTTTGGTCCAATGTATTCCATCGTGGCTTTCAGCGTAGCAGACCACCTGTGGGTGGTGGTCATTGTCAAAGCCCTCAGTTGTATAAATGACATGGCTGCCCCGGTAATACATCCGGTACAGATCGCCATCCTGAAACACGGTTTTATAGCCGCATGTGCTACCCTCCCACGGATTATCATGCACACAAGCAACGTCCTGCGGTTGTGGTTGGTGTAACCGCTGCGTTGCACCAGCTATTTTATCAATCAGATAATCGTCAACGAACAGTTCCAACCGATCCCCGATGTCAATGGGTGAAACCGCTTGCATGGTTGCATCTCTTAATAGTGTAAGCATTGCAGAAGCGACAGATACCATTGGCAAATACCCTCCCTACTGATTTCCGATGATCTCGCTCAGTCCCTCGATTGACATTCTGACGTACTGTTAGTCTATTGGATATTGTAGCAGAAATACCTCAAAAAAGAAATCCGAAAGCAGTAGATTATCGCTATTCATCCTAAAAACAAGCCCCCGCTTCACAACGATTTTTGCTGTTGACCCAACAGCAACAAACGGGTAAAATGGCTGTCATATATTTCCAAAGTAGGCGAGGAAATCCAACCGCAGATTTGACAGATGGCACAGATTTCTCTTATTTCCCCTATTGTTCCCATTCCATCCGTGAAATTTGCCAATCCGTAACCAGACCGACCTATAGGAGTCCAAAATATGTCCACTATCAAACGACCCGCACCTGAAATCATTGAGGCATTGCACGAGTTAGGCACTGACGCTGTCACTTCCACCATGGAAGCGCTGGGGGTGCGCCGGACCTTTATGGAGGGTCCTATCGCTCGTGTGCCCGGGAGTAAAATTGTAGGGCCCGCACTGACGCTGCGCTTCACGCCACAGCGCGAAGACCAGATGCGTGGCTACCAGATACCGGGCGCCTCCGCTGAAGAATCGGCCCCGGAAGGCGAGGAAGCCGGTGAGAAGACCTCCGCCCTGTGGGAGGTGATGTTTGAAGTGCAGGCTGGTGATGTGATCGTGGTTGACGGTAGAGGCGATCTCGCCACGGGCTGCTTCGGAGAGATGCTGATGACTTACTTTCAAGCGCAGGGTGGTGCTGGTGTTGTTATAGATGCCGGCATTCGGGATTCTGTGCCCATCTTCCAAGAGCTGAAGGTGCCGGTCTGGTCAACCGCTGTGACCACCGGCGGGGCAGGGCACATGAACCTCTTTCCCGCTGACTTCAACCTCCCGATCGGTTGTGGCAAGGTCTTGGTGAATCCCGGCGACATCATCATGGCGGACGATGGTGGGGCTATCGTTGTGCCGCCCCGGTTGATACCGCGCATCCTCGACATTGCCGGCGAGCGCGAGGAGCATGAGGTCTTTGTCCGCATGAAGCTACGGGAGGGTGGGGATCTGCAGAAATATTATCCGTTTAACGACGAAGGCAGAAAAGAGTATGAGGAGTGGCTGGCTGTACAGAAACAGTGAATTGGCAGGAAGCAAAATTGAGGAAAACACTTTATGTCTTCCGTCTTTGACGCAAAAAAAACTATGAACATCTTTACGTTTTGCTTGTGTGCTTTCATCACACTTTGTAGTTGGGGCGGTGTTGCATCTGCTCAAGTCATAGAGATGCCGGACGCCAACCTGCAACAAGCCGTCCGAGAAACACTTAACCTTACCAATAACACTGCTATCACCCGCCAAAACATAGTCTCACTCACCAATCTAACCGCCGAAGAACGTGGGATTGCCAATCTCACCGGACTTGAACACGCCACAAACTTGAGAGTGCTTAGAATCCCTCGAAATAATATAAGCGATCTCACACCCATATCGAAATTAACCGATTTAGATTATCTCGGAATATGGGTGAACCCAATCTCCGACCTATCACCCGTATCAAACCTTACCAACCTATTAAGTATGCACGCTGCCGCTTGCCATATCTCAGACATCACACAACTTACCAACTTAACACAGTTGAAATGGCTAACACTGGGGTGGCAACAAGAATCGTGGATAACGGACATCTCACCATTAGCAAACCTCACAAGTCTTGTTGAGTTAAGGCTGTCTGGAAACCGAGTGGCTGATATCAGCCCACTTGCCAATCTCACTCAACTTGAACACCTCGATCTCGATTCCAATCGAATCGTCGATATAAGTCCACTTGCTAACCTTGTCCAACTAAAGCAGGTTAGTCTCGAAAATAATCCAATCACCGATTTCTCTCTGCTCGATAACCTGTCAGCACTCACAGATATTACCCGTAACGAAGTCTGTGACCTGTCAGGGCTTTCTATTGAGGAACGCATTGAAAGCCGTAGTATGCCTTCGGTTGTTCAGCCGTGGGGGGTTGGTCGTCCGCTTGTTAATCTCCCTAACCTGCCAACCGAAGATACACTCGCCTATCACGATTTGTGGTGGCAATACCCTCCGTTTGGGCCCCGCTTTGAACTCACACCTGATGGGTATCAACTTATCGGGAACATCACAGAAGCACTTGCCCGACGTGATACTTTGATTGCGAAAAACCCGAATATGATTTTTCTCGCTGAGATTCGGGTGAGAGATGCACAACCCGGTTTCCATTACCCTGAAGATTGGCCACATTGGCTCCAAGACGAAAATGGAAACCGTGTCCCAAATGCAGAAGCAGCAAGTACTTTCTTGATAGACTTTCGGTTGCCTGAAGTTCAGGATATTATAATTGAGCAAGTAATTGCCGTGTCAAAGTGTGGGTTATACGATGGGATTTTCATTGACTGGTGGAACGAAGGTAGGGTGACACTTGCGAGCCCCGATTGGTCTATCCGCTATACGACCACCGAGCAGGAGTTAGAAATAAAGACTTCGATGCTCATGCGTATCCGTGAACAAGTGCCTGATGATTTCTTGATAATCAGTAATAACAATCGGGCCAAACTCCCCCATTCTGCACCTTATATGAATGGTAGTTTTATGGAGACGTTCCGGGACAGAGTGAACGGGCACAGGAAATATACCCGCGAAGGAATCATCGAGATTGAAGATGCACTCATCTGGTTAGAGACAAACATGAGGGAACCCCAAACCAACTGTTTAGAAGGTTGGGGTATCCCGACGGAACCGCCAGACAGCCCGGATAATAGGCGATTGATGCGTCTGTTTACCACGATGAGTCTCACCTTGTCCGATGGATATGTGCTTTACAATGTCGGTTGGAACAGGGCGATTGAATCTTTTCCGGGTCACGACCATTATTGGTATTCATTTTGGGACGCCGATCTCGGACAACCTATCAGCCCTATAATCCAGCAGTATCAGAGCATGGAGGGTGTGTATATCCGAGAGTTCACCAACGGCTGGGTGGTCTACAACCGGAGTGGGCAAGCCCAAACCATCACACTGCCGTCACTTGCGACCTCTGTATCTGATAGGGAAAGCACCGCTGCGTCCCTGACTCACCTGCTCCCCGACCTCGATGGTGAAATCTATCTCACTAGCAGAAGTTTTGCCGATGTCAACCGCGATGGTGCCATCAATGTGCTAGATTTGGTACAGATTGCTAACGGATTCGGTCAGTCTGCTCCAGATCCTAATGGTGATGGGGTGGTCAACATTCTGGATTTGGTGTTTGTCGCCCAGCAGTTCAGCCAATAGTCGTTAGGTTACGACATACGGAGCCCCGGTGAATCGGGATTCAAAGCAATATGCCTACCACTTTTATTGCGTTGGGTTTCGCGCTCACCGCTCAACCCAACCTACGGATAATGAACTCATGAACTCAATAAAGGAGACGCTATGATCTCAACACACAACATGGGCGGGGTATCCATTCAGTCTGATGAGCTGCGAGCGATGCAGGCGAATGATTATATCCTCCATGCCTGCGATAAAAAATTAGAGAAGGTTTCTGTGGAAAAGATTCGGCTGCCGCGCGATCCGGAAGGACACACCCAGCGGTTATGTCTAGCACAGGCACCGAATGGTACGATCTATGCTGCCCAACACACGCTGCTGCACAGGTCAACCGACGGTGGTAAAACGTGGGAGCATCTCCGGCGCGATCCCGATGTATGCGTGGGTTGGCGAGTGGCCTTCAACAACGAGGGCGTAATGCTAAACGTCAAACCCCCGGACAACGGTACACCGCCGACCGTGTGGGGTTCGCACGATGAAGGCGAAACATGGGGGCAGATTGGAGGGATTGACCCCGGCACGTCGGATGTGCTGTCGCTGGGCTTCAGTATGAGCCGTCTGGACGACGGCACGCTGCTCGTGCCCGTGCTGGTGGGAGCAGACAGGATTGGGGATCGTGAGGCAGCTGAAATAACGCCTGCCGTATGTCGCATCTACCGTTCACATGATGGCGGGAGTACTTGGTCTGATTACTCTCCCCTCGGCGAGTGGAGCTGTGAGGTCAATGTCGCACAACTGTCCACGGGCAGACTATTGGCAGCGATTCGTTATCAGCGTCCGAGTTTGTCCGACGATCCGCCAGATCTGTTGGAGCGGACCGGTGCCCTTGCTGCCGGACACACATTCCCGTACAAGCATGTATTCGTCGCCCATTCAGACGACACAGGCGTTACATGGACGCCGCCACGACAACTCGCCACCGTGCTGGGACAGTGCTACGGATACGGTGTTGGCTTGTCGGGCAACCGCGCGGTGGTAGTGACCGACCATCGCTATCCCCGTAATATGAGCAGCGCGCGAGCAGTGGTAAGCCATGACAACGGCGAAACGTGGCAGGACGAGGTGTACTACCTCAGTCATGGTCATGCGGCTGGCTACGCAGCAACAATCAGTTTGGACGGGGAAGAGATGCTGACACTGACCGGTTCCTGCTACGGTGACGTGAGTTCATGGGATAACTGTATCGGTAACACCGATTATGTGATTATCCGCTGGCGTCTGGTTTAAGAAAGCACGGGCGGGGCAACCCCGCCCCTACGATTTCTTTTCGCACCTTGCACTTTCTCTTTAGATGAACCAGCCGAAAATGTAGGAGGGAAATATGTCGAGGGCTGACTGGTCGGAAACCAAACGCCGCCGCGTTGAGATAGCACAACGTCCCCGGCGCATCATCTTCAACGATGACACACATGAATTGGCGCTAGAGGACGCAAACACGCCTGAAGGCTTCCTCGCACATCGAATTACGCCGCTCCCAGAAACACAGGTCGGCACCATCTCTTGGTCGGTGCTGTGTGGGCAGTTTGATGCCCCAGCTTACGACAGCAAGGTGCAGCCGATCTACGGCGCTGCCCAAGGCGCTCCGGTTAAATACTGGTACCGGGTAACTGAGAACGTTAAGACACTGACGCGGGAATATTGTTGTCCATTGCACTTGGTTTGTGACTTCGCACACACGCACGACATGGAGGCGTTCGCATCGGTACGTATGAACGACGTACACGACAGTTTCATGGACGCCAACGCCATGACCGTTTGGAAACGTACGCACCCGGAGTTTATGGTCGATACCCGTGGAACCCTCCCAGAATTTGAATTGTATACAACCGCGCAGGATTTCTCACATGAACCAGTGCGTCAACGCAAGCTGGAAATCATTGAAGAGATCTGCCAACGGTATGACGTGGATGGGTTTGAGTTGGACTACATCCGCCATCCTGTGCTGTTCAGCCGGCGGATGCGCGGTGAGCCGTGTACGGCGGACGAGATCGCCATCATCACGTCAATGATGGAAAAGATTCGCGGTCTGACGGACAGGGCATCGGAACGGCGAGGGAAACCTCTGCTTATCGCTGCGCGTGTCCCCGACACCTTCACTACATGCCTTGACAACGGCATGGATGTCATGTCATGGCTTGAGGAAGATCTAATCGATATCCTCATTATCGGCGGCGGGTATGCACCGTGGTCCTTGCCGGTTGAAACGTGGGTCGAAGCAGCACAACCTTACGAGGTTCCCATCTATCCGTGTGTGAACATGGGCAAAGAGTCGCTGCCGCTGGTGCGTGGACTGGCGTCGAACTGGTATCGTGCCGGTGCTGACGGACTCTACTTCTGGAATCTCGGAACGCCGTTTGAGTTTATGACCGGCGATCAGTTGGTCGAGACCCGCCGCCGCTGCTACGCCTGTGTGGGTGAAGTAGGAGATCCAAACATGCTGGTTGGCAAAGAAAAACTGTTCAGCGTTGATAGTATGACAGGCGGCATTTTGCCCTACTACGCGCACCTCTCTGCACCACGTCCCCTACCGCTCAGATCGAAGTGCAGCACTCTACGCACCGGCGTGATTGGTCGCCTAACACTGATAGTTGGTGACGACGTGGCATCACATCCGCCGGCACAGGCAATCTTGACCGCTGCATTCGATGACCCTTCATGGAAGGAGGCGTTGTTAATTCGGCTAAACGGCGAGGAACTAACCGATGGCAGGTTCGTCCCCGTTTCGGACGGCCAAACGGACTGTGAGTTAGTGTATAACGTGCGAGTGCCACCGCTGCGAACGGGCAGAAATGTCGCGGAACTCGCGGCACGGAACGATGTCGTCCTCCCCGAGAGCATCGTCACGATCCGTGGACTGAACTTGACACTCGAATACGCGTGAGGGGCGTTACAATGGAGGATTAAAATGATGCAAATTATCGTTAAACCGAAACTGCACACGAATCGACTCGGCGGGGTTGACATACCATCGGCGGAAGTGCTGAAGCAGATGCACGACAGCCAATACATCCTGCACGCTGCGGATGGAAAACTCGCCCGCGTTCCAGTGGAAAAGACGTTACTACCCCATAGCGATGACATGAGTCCACAAGGCACGCATGTGGACGTGGGACCGGACGGTGCGGTATACGTTAAGCAGTCCCAAGTCTTGTGCAAATCCACGGACGAAGGACGCACATGGACATCACGATCCCTAACAGATATGGAGAATATGCCGGGAGGGCACTGGCGGGTGTTACAGGACGGCACGTTCATCGGCGTCAACTGTTCAACCGGACCGGATGCGCGTGATCCAGCCGTCGTATGGGTATCTCAAGACGAAGGCATAACCTGGACGAAGCGGGCAGAAATTCCGGTCAAGATGAATCTTCCCGATGGCAGGCCCTATACCGAACGTTACACGCACCGGGGACTAAACCGTCTTCAGGATGACACCCTGTTATGGACGATGGACATCCGAGATACACCAACTACCATGAACGGCTGTTATACCTTCCGGTCAACAGATGGAGGTCATACTTGGCAGGGTCCCATTCTTATGATTGATTGGGGTTCAGAGGGGGCAGCTGTGTTAGTGCCGTCCGGCCGTGTATTCGCAACAATGCGTTATCAACGCTATCCTTTACCATCTGACACTGAGGAGATGATGACCCCGATGGATGGCTCCGACGAGGGTAGAGGTTTCAAGAACGTGTTTGTGATGGACTCAGCGGATGGCGGTCAAACATGGAGCCCACCGCGTATGTTATGCACGGTGTACGGGCAAACTTTTGGGTATCCCGCAGTCCAGAGCGACGGAACCGTAGTCGTTATTCACGACACGCGCTACGGCCCCGGACCGCCCGGTTCGCGAGCGATGATCAGCCGGGATGAAGGCAGAACCTGGCTAGATGAAGTCTACTACCTCGACTCGACGACCTTCACCGGCAGCTACAGCGCCAGCGCGGTGTTTGAAGATGATACAATTCTCTCGATCTGTGGCTCAAGCCAAGCCCCCGGATCGTGGGACGGAGTTAGAGATAATACCGATATGTACGCCATTCGCTGGCAGCCGGTGAAGGGATAAGCAATCTAAATTTCCAGTTCAAAGTCACTTCAGGCTGCCCCCGAGCAAAGCCCCGGACCAGAGATTAACCCAATTCGCCAAACGATAACAAAAAAATCCTAACTTAAATTATTTTCGTTAGTTTGGACATATTAGTTCCAAACTGATGAATTTGGGGTTGTCACGTACTTATCTTTTTTTGTATTTTTAAGATATAGAATGGATTTTCGAATAAGTAGCAATTTGAGTTATAAGAGGCAAAACGATCGTTGACATCCAAGCAACTAAGGAAGCTCGACGACCTGCCCCATCTTGTGCAGCCCCATAAAGCATCTGGCATTTTATTGGTAGTTGTTCAAAATCTGAACACTACTGCTAAGTATTTGGATAATGCTCGAATATTTTATACTAAATCTGATCGTTATTGTTGTCAACGTTGTTCCGTTAAACCAGTCAAACTGCACCTTCCCATATCTTGCAACAACAGTATCCCACATCTGATAGTCACAAAGGATCCCGCTAACTCCTCTTGAGAGTTTAGCGATATTTTCTGTATTGGCACAAAGATTGCTCAATGTACAGTCAACACATTTTTAAGAGCGCACAAGCGAATAAGTTAACAGAGTGTGGTGCTTCTAAAAATCCTGTCAAGGTAGAAAAGGAGCGTCATTTCCCGCCCAAAACTATGTTGCGCTACAGCGTTTGAGCATAGGCACTGTTCTGAGTATCCAAGAGGATACAGCGTATCTATAGGGACACAACCTGTTTGTGATCCCTCCTATTAAAAGATTGTGTTTGTAATCTAAACATGCTATAATTTTTTTTGATAGTTATAAGCAGCGGATGACCAAGTGGTGGACTTCCATCCTGCAAGATCATTCAACTGTTGACAAAAACCTTTAGAGCCTGTTCTGCTCGACACCTGCTAAAGCTTCAGCAGCCGGTGAGATTTTACCTCCGAACTGATAGCGTCTATCATCACCCGGGTTAACACAAGATTAATCCAGATTTGACAAAAAAACTTGAGAACTCCCAGTAGGAATTTGTGTCTATATTTTAGAGTGTGAGTTCGGTTATAAAGCAACCCATCGGCTCATGCTGTACCGCCTAAAGCATTAATAATTATTGAAGATGGGCAGCTTATCGTCCATCAAATGAGACACCGTAAAACTACCGTGGGGTGAGTGACCGCAAAGCAATGATTCACTGAATACTCTGCGGGTAGTAAGTGTTGTTGATAGCGGTATCCCATATGCGCTTGGGACCTGTAAGAATTCTGATTTCGCGATTCTGGACTGGAACGCTAGCATATGGCGCTATGTCAAAACCAATTATTCGCTTAAGGAGGTTATCCCCATGAAATCTCACCACAAGTACCGCTTCTGGCTGATCTCTCTGGTAGTACATCTATGCCTTGCAACTGTCCTCAGTTTCATCATTATCAACCAAATCACACCGAGTAATGTTGACGCCTTAGACGTGACCTTTCTCAAAGTTGAACCGGTGCCGCTCGTGAAGAAAACACCACGCATCGAGATGCCGCCTGTCGTACCGACACCTACACCTAACTTCCAAATCGAGCCTCAGTCAGCGTCAGCGCAGACCCGGGATCTCACAATCCAACCGGTGAGATCTACTTCTGTATCTGTGCCGAAAGCCGTGGCAGTGGATGTCTCGGCTACCCAACCCCCAACACAGTCCGCAACCACTGAAATTTCTGTCCAAGGGGGATCTCAATCTTTTCGCGCCAATGACCAGTCCGACCAGTCACTCGCTACCGCTGTCGATCTTCCCCTTGAATCAGATGCTCCGTTAGCCACAGGACTGAGCGGAAATAGTTCACTTTCCGGCTCTGGCAGTATTGGTGAAGGGGGTGGCAGCGGTGTTGGACGAGGGACCTTCGGTTTAGGCGGTGGCGTGAGCCAAACCCGGACGAGCGGCCATGCTGGTCTAGGTTCGCTGATCGGTACCGAAGGGGCAACCAGCATTGATGATTCTCTATCCAACGCTACCGAAAAGGTAACATTGGGAGGTGAGGTCGCTGAACTTCCGCCTGGCAGTCCGGGTGCTATCGTTGTAGGACGCGGTCGAGACATTATGGGTCGATTAAATCTTGCCCGCTTTGAGGATCCGCTTCACCCAAGCGCCGATATATGAGGCAGCGGTGTCGGGAACTTCCGATTTGGGGCAGGTCTGTCCTATTTAGTACAATCACTGAATAAAACAACTAAGATTAAAACACAACTAGTTGAAGCAGTCAACATGAAGGATGCTGCGTTTTTTCAGACACCGATAATTTTCATGGAACCGGTGTCAGGGGGCTCAAGGATAAGTCCAGAACACAAGAAGAGAGTGCCCAATTCTCACAGCAATCCAATCTGGAATACAAGGCGTCCGAGTGGATTGAGTAAGTATACCGATGCTGAAGTCCGAAGATTGCGAGAGTATGTAATCAATCGTGGAGGATTCATCTATATAACAACGCACGGAAATACAGATAACGCAATGAACGGCACAAGAAGGGTGCTGCGGGATCTGCTTCCAGAGCATCCACTTAGCTTTGTTTCTAATGACCACCCGGTTTATAACACCTATTACTCGCTCAATGGTCCTTTGCGATTTCCCCTGCGTCAAGTCACGTATTCCGGAACAACTATCCCTCTTCACTTTGGTCCCTATTCCGAATTGCAAGGTATCACTATCGATGGACGGCTTGCTGTCTTAGTTGATACCGAGCAGATGATGCACGTGATCGATGGCAAAGTGCAGAAACCGTTCTACGGCCACTTGTATAGTCAGAATCAAGTCCTCGAGGAGTTTGCTCCCCACGCGGCACGACACATGATTAACATTGTCGTTTACGCCATCACGCACGGAAATATTTCGGACTATAGTAACTACGTTCCCGAAACAGCTTTGAAAGATTCTGGTGACAAAGGCATTCGGAAGAAAGCACCGGTTGTTACACAGAAGCTCTAAATTTCTAGTTCAGCATCAAACAAGGGTAGGGGAAAATTGGAAAAATTGTACGCTTAATTCCTTCGTTTTTGGAACTATCTCCCGCTACCATCTCATGAAGATTTAATCTTATATTTGTCAGCAGGCGAATTTTGAAAGGAGGAAGTGGTAGTTTATCGATCTCCGCTGGATAAACATACCCACGAATTCTTATGTTGAACTTAATCCGTTACTCCTATGTCGGTTTTTTTGTTCTAATTCCGTTCGTATTTCTTATAGGTTGTGGAGATGACGAACCTGATGATATTGGTACCGGCCCCGAGGTTGCGGCTTTACCAACGGGAATCGTCAAAGGAAGCATTGTAGATCTAGTCACAAACTTAGGGATCCCAGGTATCCAAGTTACATTGGTCACGGAAAATAAATCCCCAACCGGCGAACTCGAACAGGAAGAGATAGCGTCAGCAACCACTAACTCTAGCGGAATTTTCATACTTGAAGAGCTCAAGACCGGTGCCTATACCCTGAAGA
Source organism: Candidatus Poribacteria bacterium (assembly GCA_965204355.1). Taxonomy (GTDB): domain Bacteria; phylum Poribacteria; class WGA-4E; order WGA-4E; family PCPOR2b; genus PCPOR2b. The sequence goes on along the minus strand of OZ241983.1, from coordinate 1,622,567 downwards.
TCAATGCTCCCGGTTACCTAAACCAACAAGTGATGGTGACAGTCAGCCGCAAAGAGCCTGCAACCGTTAATTTGCGTCTTGAACCCGGTGTCAGGTTTAGAGGTGTAGTAATGTCTGAGGATGGCAACCCCGTGAAAAATGTTCTTGTTTCTTTAGGTCAACGTGCAGCGGTGACGGGTAATGGAGGACAGTATGAAATTTCCCCAGTCTCCAAGGGACAATACAAGCTAACTGCGGAAAAACCGGGGTATCAAACAGCACACATGCCGGGTATAACTATCGGTGATCACGATATCTCTCGGCGGATCTCTATTCGGCGCGAAGTAAAAGGGCAAATTGTCTTCGTACGCGGAAATGTTGCGGGCAGAGACTTTTTTGGGATATCGGTAATTAACGCTGACCGTACCGGACAGAAACCACTGACACATCTCTTTGACGTTCACCCTACTTGGTCCCCGAATGGTAAGGAAATCATCTTCAGTCGCTCAGAAAACAGTCGTCCATTACAAATTTATATTATGGATAGCCGTGGCGGTAATGTAAGACCTATTAGCGGAGATAACTTCAACGATCGACATCCGGCTTGGTCTCCCGACGGTCGTCGTATCGCTTTTGTGCACGCACGAGCCTTGGGCCAACCGGCGGTTTATACTATGAGTGCGAACGGAGAAAATCGTGTTAGACTTTCCGACTGCGACGCAGACGCTAGACCCACCTGGTCGCCTGACGGTGCCCAGATCGCCTATACCCATGCGCTATTGAAGGGAGGTAACCGAAATCTGTTTGTGGTGGATATCGAAAGATTTCTAGCCGCTAAAGAAGCACCTCCAACGACCGCGGAGGTAGCACCAACGCCGGAACCGGAGCCGGATCCAGAACCGGTGGCACCAGAACCAGAACCGGAGATAGCACCAACGCCAGAACCAGAGCCGGATCCCCATCAAACGCCAGATGAAGAGAAAGAGGAGGATAAAGGCGATCCCCCTCAAGCACCAAGTGCTGATCCACCAGGATTCGAAGAAGGTATTCAACGCCTGACAAACAGTGCCAACCATGATATCCATCCAGATTGGAGCCCGGACAGTTCGAAAATAATATTTACCAAGGAAGTCTCCCCGTTGGATGCTAGTGTGTATGTTCTCGATCTGTTTTCGCTGCAACAACACCGCCTGACCGACCAGAACGGTTATAATGGCTATCCGTGTTGGTCTACCGATGGAACGAAGATTGTCTTCAGTAGTGATCGCAACGGTAGCTTGGGAATCTGGCTGATGGATGCTGATGGAGGTAACATAGCCCTTATTTTCGATGAGTTGGGTCAGGATGATATTATCAGCCAGCACGGATGGCGCGATTGAAACGCAGATTCCATATTTTAAAAAATAACATTAGATTGCAAACCCAAGCGCCGCTGTTTAGCGGCGCTTTTTACGTTTCATAGCAAATTCGCTTAATTCAGAAAATATCTTTGGAAAATCAACCAGCTAGGGTCCTTTACCCGATGTTCAAACAGAATCAATCCACCACTATCAAGGCGGCTTCAGGGAAATACGGAAATCTACTCTTGCTCGATTTAGTCAGTCGCTGTATATCACTTGCGAGACTATTTATTCTGGATTGACAAATTTATAGTATTTTGGGATAATTTCTTACCCTTTAAGACAGATTCATAACAATAGGCTGATTAAGAGGAGGATAGCGCGATGCAAACACCCGATTTTGCCCGGACAGATCTCAGCCAGTTGGTAGATAAGGACTTGCAATTCCTGATCGAGAATTTCCCAAAGCCAGGACGCAGTTATGAAGAAATTGCTCAGTTGATTCACCATCTACCAACAACGCTTGAATCTATGCTAAACAGTGAATCCTTGTTCAACAAGATTCGCGATCAAAGTCTGTTGATATTAGAGATTTCACCGTTTCTATTCTTCAATGTACTCCTGCGACGCAGTTTAACGGATCGGCGAATTTTAGGAGACAAAAAGGTCATTAACTATATCGCTAATCTCTTGAGCCTTTTTGTCAGGATAGATCGATTACATCGCATTTATCGGGACGACAAACAAACCCATCACTATCTGACGGACATGATTCAAGAAGCAGCAAACGCAGATACCCGCCGGCAATTCCTTATCTACTCCCACATTGGCAATTACTCACTTTATCTCACAGGTATCTTTCCGCAATGGATTGAGTATCGTCGTCGTTACAAAAACCGTCCGGTAAGTGCACAATTTTATGTCGATTTTGGACGTGAGTACTATGATCGCGCCTCAGGACATGTAATGGCACGAGAATATGAACTCGGTGAGGTCTTTTTCCGCCTGTCGATTATGTTTGAAGTCTACAAAGAAGCACTCAATCACCTCGCGAAACAGTATTTGGTTTTGTCCTGAACGAGGCAAGCAGACGAATCCATAGATGAGTAAGAGGGCGAAAAAAGGGGAAAGGCAGGAGGTATAGCAGATATGGATAAGGTAGATGTACACGTGCACGTGTTTGCCAAATTGAGCGACGAGTACCCACGCGGCGTTAGCGGCTTAGCACCGGCGGACAAAGAGGCCACCGCTGAGCAACTTCTGCGGGCGATGGATGCAGCAGGTATAGACAAAACAGTTTTGATCGATATGGGCGGTACGCAAATCGAAGAGCATAGGTACGTGACCCACTGCGTCCGGAAGTGGCCCGACCGCTTCACCGCCACCGGGCTAATAGATGGAGACGATCCGGACACCCCTTCGCGCCTCAAGGAGTTGGTCGAAGCTACCAGTATTGAGGGAATCCGAATTGGCGACCTAGGCGATCCGACCACCACACGTGCCCAAGACCTGAAGGCTTACGACCTGTTCCAGTGTGCGGACGAATTGGGTATCAACATCAATATCTATACAGGCAGCGCCAATATTGCCGGTGTTGAGATGCTAGCGGGTGCCTTCCCCAACGTCAATATCTCTCTGGATCATCTCGGCGTAATGCCGAGCACCCCCAGTATAGTAGACCGTTGGGGCCGACCTCGTTTTGACGATGAGCCATTGCCCCCGGCAACTTACCCGCGAGTCCTCGACATGGCACGATTCCCGAATGTATATATCAAGGTTTCTGGAGAGTACGCCTTCTCGAAGAAGCCCTGGCCCTACGAAGACATGAGACCAATGGTCGAGCAGATTTACCAAGCCTATGGACCCGACCGGCTGATGTGGTGCACAGATTCCCCGTGGATACTCGAAGAGCCGGGTTACCAGAAACTGGTGGACCTACTCGATCTTCACTTGCCTTCTATCAATAAAACCGAAAAAGACAAGATTATGGGTGGCACCGCGCTGAAGATCTGGTTCAAAAAGGACACTTGAGAAAGTAGGGCGTACAAGATTGGAATGGAAGTTGGTTCATCGGGAAACTTGAAGCCTCCGCGATGAACCGTGGTAGGCATTTACTTCTCGTGCAACGGGAACGTATGTTCGCTGTGTAGGTCCTACCTGAGCAATTCTCTGGGAATGCGAGAGCCGACATATTCCTGGTTTAGATCACGATTGGCAATGATTTCAGGAATATCGCCCTCCCAATTGTCGGGAATTGTCATGGGACGCTTATGCCACGCTAAAATTAGCGTGCGTCGCTCGTCTGTCAGGTTCCTGTGCGCCGAATGTAGAACGCGAGCATCCGCCAGAACGAGTGACCCTGCTTTGGCGAAGACATCCACCTGATCCGGATGATCACTGAACATAATCGGGTGATCCTCTTCAATAAACCGAGCTCCCTGTTCATGGGCTGGAATGAGTTGATCATGCAGCGGGATTCGATTGAGATGTGTGCCGGGGATCACTTTGAGACAGCCGTTTTCAACCGTTGTATCGGTCAAGTAGTAGGACACAAACATGGTCTGAGGCCACGGTGAGCAGCTCATCGGATCGTTCCATAACATCCAATCCTGGTGCCAATACAGCGCAGGCTCCTCAGGATCTTTAGTCAGGATGATAATCCCGCCAGTACTCTCAAAATCTCCAAAGCCCATCTGCTCAAGTGCCCGACGTGATGGTTCCCAATCCAACAGTTTCTGGATGATTGGATTGTCCACACCTCGCACGCCTACATGCTGCCCTTGATACCTCACATCAGGCGGCGGCTCATGCCCAGCAATTAAGCGTTCCGATTCTTCTCGGAGTTCTTCGAGGAAGTCCTCGGTCAAGATGTCGTCTACTACGCAGTAGCCATCGCGTATTACCTGTTTCCGCTTTTGCAGCGCCACCTCTGGTGTCATACTATTCTCCTTCACACTGTTTTTACTCTAATTAATAGAAATATCCTTCAATTACTATATCCATTGTAAAACATAAGATTCAAGCCCGTCCATGATGCAACTCAGCCGGCGCACGATACTCCACACGCAAATGTGGAGTCTCCAGACGCTGATGGTCTTGTATCCGCGAAGTCAGGCAACTTTCCAGCATCCCGCTGACAATTAGGGTACGCTCTGCCGGGTAGGGGGCAACCCCGGTCATGATCATCTCTACAATTTTAGCAACCAGACAGGCGGAGTAGGTCACGTTAGGTGTCGGCGGCAGAAAAAACTGAGTAGACACCGGATCTGGTCCACCTTTGAGTCGTGCAGCGAAGCAGTAGTCCCCGATTGCACCGTTGAGCATCAGTAACGTAGTTTGTAGTCCATCGTTGCGTTCGATAAAGTAAGCCGCCGGATTTTCGACCAATTTCGGGAGTTCGCCGCTTCCAAGCAGATCCTGAGTCCGACCGTCCTCTTTAGTCAGTCCGCCCGGACTATCGCACCGAGAAAGTGCTGCTTCCAGAAGCTCCTTTGGCCAACGTCCCGCCTCGCCGGCTTCCCATACCGCATCTCCTTCGATTAATTGAACCGCCTTGACCCCGGTTTCGCCGCCTTTGCGCCGTTCAACCATGCACTGCATGGCTTCAAGGGCGTGATAATCCATCGGGTCGGAACCACCGACCCCTATCATTAAGGCACTCTCAATCTCACAATCAAGCGGCAATTCGACATCTGGCAGGCGCCAAGTTACCGGCAAGGATGAACCGGCGAGGATTGGGAACCCCAAGCGATGTCCATCGTCCACCATCTCCTGTGCCTTCTCGAAATTGTAGGAGAGATGTTTGTCATTGTAGATCGGAACCGCACGACCGTCCTCCTCGAAGACTTTAACACACTCCTTGAAGAATTCGTAGCGTGGATAGAGGACCTGACCCTTTTCGTTTCTTGGATATTCGCCATGCTCTCCAATGAGCAACACGGCATCGACAGCGAGTTTGTCTCCACCACAGCGCAGCGCTTCAGAGATAGTCGGGTACACGGAAAAACCGAACTCGCGGGCACGATCAGCGGATTGGTCTCCTTCAGGCTTCTGATCAACGTAGAGGGATACGACTTGGGTATCGGGACGATGCCAGCGTCCCTCGTAGGGATAACCGACAATGAATCGATCAGCGAAATGCTGGGCATGTGACAGGTAGCGATAGATTGTAGCAATCACAGCGATACGTTTGGGTGCCATTTACATTTTTCTCCTTTGGAATTAGGTCCTCCAGAAAGTCGATTCTTCCGTCGGTTGATAAGAGATATTCAGGTGCGGAGTCTCTTGCCGCGTCTGATCCTGAAAGAGACTATCAACTCCAGCAGCAACCAATCCTGTAGTGAGCAGTGTGCGTTCGACCGGATAGGTAGCCACTCCAGTCAGGAACATCTTTTCAGCATTATTAACCAATGGCGAGAAAAAGTTGGCAAGCGTTGTTCGGGCTGGAGGCATCGGCAGATACATCTGCGTGGAAAAAGGAACGTCTTGACTTTCAAGGTGAGCGGCGAAGTTGAAATCCTGGACCAGTCCATTCATAAGGATCATGGTCGCTTTGAGCCCATCCAGATGCTCGTACTGGTAGGCGATCGGCTCTTCAACCAACTGCTTCATTTCGTCCAAGGTTGGAAAGATATTGTTGAATCCCTGCCGCGAAGGGGTAAGGGTATGACTACGGGACAATGCAGCCTCAAACAGTTCACGCGACCATAACTCCGCGTGATGCGCCTCCCAGAATTTATCGCCACGGTAGGCTTGTAACCACTTGACACCTTTTTCGCCGCCTTCGCGACGCTCCACCATACACTGGATGGTCTCCAAGGCGTGGAAATCGTAGCTGTCAACACCGCCGATCGCGATACATAGTGCCTCCCGGACACGAGCGCCTAACGGCATGTCGACGGACGGGGTACGCCAAGTCACCGGCAGGGACGATCCGGACATGAACGCAAAGCCCATCTCTTGAGAGATATCGTACATTTCCCGTGCCCACTCCCAGTTCCAAGAGAGATGTTTGTCGTTGAACACGGGCGCAGTTTTGCCTGTTGTTTTATAGACCGAGACAATCTGCTTATATAACTCGTAGCGCGGGTAGAGGTGTTGTCCTTTTTCGTTGGTAGGATAGCTACCATGCTCACCTATTAGCAGAACCCCGTCAACAGCAAGGTTGCTGCCGCCCAAGGTCAGGGTATCGGCGACAGTAGGATAGATTTTCATCTGGGGGAAGCGTTCTGCACGGTCACGGCTCAGATCGCCTTCAGGTCGCTGGTCAACGTAGAGCGAGACCAGATCCATCGGCGGATAGTGGTGCCGACTGTTCCAACCGTACCCCTCCAAGAAGCGGTCAACAATGTGCTGACCGTGGGAATACTTGCGGTACTCTGTGACGATTGCCGCAATTTTGGGGCGTTTGGTCATAATTTGCATGTCCTTTTATGAAATGCTAACGTTCGTTGGACATCAACCTTCATCTACTGAAATCTGGTTGATAGTACCATCAGACGCTCAATTTTCAAGTGGTAAGTCGCGTGTGTGAATGGTATCATAGCCAGCTTCTTGCAATCGATGAGCAAGATGCAGCGGTAGGTGGACATCTACTAAAAACTATATACCATAGTAGCCTGCATCCGTTGAACCTGAGTCAGTCGCGCTGCAAACGCCAAAGCCGCTAAGATATCGTTACGTTCTAAGTCGTCATAATCTGCCAAAATTTCGTCGATGGTCATTTCAGCACTCAACAACTCTAGTATCAACTCAACAGGATAGCGCAATCCACGTATGCACGACTTGCCATGACAGATTTCAGGATCTATTATTATACGGTCCGCAAACATTTCAAACGAACCCGTTTTGTATGTACTCATCGGGATCCCTTGCTTCACTTTGACTTGAACTGTTAGTTCATCTCAACTTATGAGATCATGCTGGAAGGTTTTATGGTGCGGACATACTACACCAATCTGTAAACTAAATCAAGTGACAAGGAAAGTATTGGCATCACCTATACTGTTCCAGATCTCCCCGATACTCCAAACCTAGCACCTGACGTGAACGTGCGACATTACAGGTCTTATCCGCTTCCGGAGTCCCGACAATATGAAAGATATCGAAGCCTATTGTCGTGGACTCTATTCCGAGACGGCACGCCTCTGCCAGATCGTGCCGACACACGCAGCCATTCCTCACCGGTGCCTCCTCGGAGCCTAATTTCTCGCGACGCCTGTTGATTCCCAATCGACTATCCACAATATAATCCGGACGCAGGACAATAACACGCGATCCGTAAGCGTCGTAAAATTGTCGACACATCTCCTCCTGCAAGCGCTTACAGACCGCGTACTGACTCCCATCGGGTCTTCTGACGTCCGCGGTAAAAAATACCCCTTGGGGGTGCACAGTCTGGCAAGAACCGATGTGCACCACCCGCTTGATATCGCGCTGCTGTGCGGATTCCAGCACATTCCACAAGCCTTTCAAATTCACCAAGAACGGCTGCGGATCATCTATACCATATCCCCCGAAATGGACCGCGAGATGAATCACCGCATCCATTCCCTCCGTGGCGTTGTGCACAGTGGCGAAGTCCACAATATCCCCGTGGATAATCTCCCCGCCTTGCCATTCACCATCGGTATCCTTCCACTGCTTCCATGCCTCTGGACCCCGATCAAAGGCACGAACTTGGTGTTTGTCAGCCAAATTGGCAAGTACCGCCCTGCCCATCCAACCAGCTGCGCCGAATACCACAACCTTCATTCGTTCTATCCCTTTCGCAATCCTATTGGACTACACTTGATTTCAGCAGCCCCCAAGTGGTCGTCAATTTGCCCCGCGCCTCTACAGCGAAAGGATTTTTTTCAGGTTCTGTGACATACACGTTGTCTACCTCAATGACCGCCTCTAGTGTCCCAAAACCGACCCGCCCTTCGCCCTGGATGTTGAAATCCTTAACGTCAAAGAGAACTGGACCGTAATCCCCCAACGTTGCTGCTGCGGCATTGTCTGTGAGGAAAAAACGGTAGCCTGCTGGGTGATTTTCGATTTTGATCCAGTATTCTGTGCCCTTATCAACCTTCGTTTTCGTTTCGGTTTTTTCGAACTCTTTCACAATATGCCGTATATGCCGTATCACAACGGATCTTTTCCCGTCCTTGTTCAGTTCCAAATAAATGACATGACGGCGCAAGCTCTGTTGCATCCGAGGAGGCAGCGCCTCTTTACCGCCAAAACCAGCACCTTCATCACTGTGGAATCGCCAAATGAGGAGGGGGCTGTGACCCGCTCCAAGACGGATCGTCGAATAAAACCAATAGTCATTCCATTCCTCCTCCCAATGACCATCGGATACAAGGATAAGATTTTTACCGTTTCGTTGGTTCTGCGTCAACTTGCCATTTTTAATAACCCACGCCCCAGAGACCGTGTGCCATTTTCCTGTACCGTTCAACTTGTCATTCGCCTTATCAAAAGTATCTTCAAACAAGATTTTCTGTGCTTGAGTCAAATTTGGTAGGATAAGGATGCTCGCCACAATAGACATCACGGTGAGAATCCATTGCTTTTGAGAATCTTTCTTGTAACACATGGTAAATCCTCCCTTTAATTTTAGCTCCCAGACAGGTAAGCAATATACAAACACCTCAGAAATCTGTTCATCAAACTTATAGAAATTATACCTTATCAACCCCTTAGTTTCCAACAAGATCTGAACAGTACAGTAATTTTTCATGAAACTTACCGATTTAGGCAGTGTGTTACCGTTCAAACTGTAAGGGAGGTTAAAAACATGAAAACGAATGTACCCCAAACACGCATCGTCATTCTCGTCTGCGTACTTGCCTTTGGTATACTCGAATATACTGCATCGGCAGCAGATGAACGAGAGACATTGCAAGCAATTAGCAAGAGTTTTACTGTGCTCGCACAGGAAGTTGGAGAAGTGGTTGTTGGAATTAAAGCTGAGCGGTCAGACGAAAATAGAGAAAGGTCCCTTCGATTTGAAGGTGGGGAATGGTTCGGTCCGGAGGAACTTCGCCGGTGGTTTCGCGAAAACCCAGACCGAAGAGAAAGACAAGAAGACTATTTTTTCTCCCCTGACCCGTATAGAGAAAGACGAGAGCAACCGCGCAATGTGATACCCCAAGATGTGCTTCCACACGAGATTCGACCTGAAAACAATTTCGGATCTGGCATCCTGCTTGATGAACAAGGGCACATTGCCACCGTTGTCGGTTTAGTCGACGATAGCAAAGAAATTACTATTACACTTCAGGACAGCACACGCCTTGATGCTGACGTGGTTGCAGCTGACAGAGACACAGGGATTGCTGTACTTAAAGTTGATGCCGACGGATTCCCGACAGCGAAATTCGGTGACTCGGATGACGTTGCCATCGGTGAATTGATGGTTACCCTCGGGCATACCGCCAATCAGGAACCTACGATTTCCTTGGGAATGATTAGCGGAGTTGGACGCAACCCGCATATGGTCAACTATGAAAACTGGCTCGCAATTGATGCAAATCTACGCCCCGGTTCAGGAGGCAGTGCAATTGTCAGCGCAAAAGGTGAAATCATCGGTATGACTGCCAGTAGTTTATCGAACAACGGATTTGCTATTCCGATTAACACGGTCAGACAGATTGCAACAGACCTGATCGAACATGGAAAAGTCACGCGCGGCTGGCTTGGCGTTTCGATTCAGGAGGTCGACTCGGGCCTGGCTGAGAAACTCGGTTTGGACAGACCGATGGGTGTCTTAATCAATCGTGTCTTCGATAATACACCTGCTGCAGAATTTGGATTACAGAGAGGTGATGTAATCACCGCCATTAACGCTGAGACGATCAAGGGTGTGAATCATCTCCGTGCTGTAGTTGCGATGTATAAGCCGATGGCCACCGTATCGATTTCCATCCTGCGTGACGGTCAAACACAAAACATCTCTGTGACGCTTAGTGAACGCTCCGCGCAAGTCCTTCGATCTGCCAAAGATTCTGAGGAATATGTGAATCTTTGGAAAGGTCTCTCTCTTCAGAACCTGACAGCCGATCTGGCGGAAAAACTCGGACACACCGCTGATGAAGGAGTGTTAATTGCTGGTGTTGCACCAGGCAGCGCAGCTGCCAAAGCGGGGCTCCGTAAAGGAGACCTAATTCTTGAGGTCGAGAACCAGCCTATTCACAACGTCGTAGAATTCAAATCAGCGATGGAGAAGGTAGAGGCTGAAGCCAAAATCTTGCTACTCGTAAAACATGAGGGGCAAGTACGGTATGTCACCGTCCAGTAGAAGCAGGTGAAAGCTGTTCAAAACCTGAACGCTGCTGTTAAATATTTGTACAAGACTTGACACTTTAACGGAACTGTGTTCTAATTATTTTAGGCTTCAGCGAGATGTTGGTTTTGGCACAAAGATTGCATTGCATATTGTTATTGTAATTACATTTGCCTCCAAAAAATCAAGAACCGGGTCAGTTTTGGGAATTGTAGCTTCCCTGAGTATTTTGCATCTGTTCCGAGGTTCGACTGGCACTCGCCTCGTCTATCAACTGGGATGCTTCCGTTGAAACTACACTTCCACCACATGGCCCGGTTTTTTTGTTAGGTTTCCCGCTATGAATCCATTCATTCAGATCGCTCAAGGGGCTGTAGGAGCGATCCTCATATCTCTCTTCTTCATCCTCCGATCAAGTTTCGGTGAGACACGGCATACGCTCAGTATCATCGGTGCTATCATCATTTTCATCGCGAGCAGCTACATCCTACGGACACGGTGGATTCGATGGGGAAGCCGGCAGGTCTGGCTCAAATATCATCAAAGGCTCGCATCGTTAGGGTTGTTTCTTGTTCTCATCCACTCAGCAGCGCAACCACTCGTTTGGCATTCGTGGCTGGCGTTTACGCTAGCACTGCTCAATCTTGGAACCGGCGTTGCCGTCAGCCTCACCACACATCGCGCCCGACGTATCCTCCTCCGCTGCCACCTTGCTCTCGCGCCAATTTTGCTGCTTTCCATCCTTCTGCACGGCAGAGAAAAGCTAGATCACGATGAATTCTTCCCTTTGACAGAAGTTCACGATGTTCCATGTGTGAAATGTCATACATCGGAGGCACTGCTGTTTACCACCGATTCACATTTCCAGATCGATTTAAATGCCGGAGGGGTTGCCTCAGAGGACTTGCAGTGGGAGTTCAATCTGCACGGGACGCCCCTCTCTCGGCAGACAACAATTTCTAAGGAAAAGGGAGATAACCACTGGCTAGTAACCGATGAAAACAATGGGGAGGAATACGCGGTCAAGGAAGCGGGCGATAGGCTGAGTGTTCATGCAGATGCTGTGTATGAGGCTTACACCTGTCTCACCTGTCATGTTCATAACACCCCTGAGATCCAGTTCGACCATGAAAGCCATGGGGTTAAGTCCTACAGTGCCTGCCTCAAATGTCATCAGACCGTCATCGATGGAAGAAAATACGGAACTCGAAAAGCGAATTGGGAGTATAATCCGTGATAGGTCGTGAAACAACCGCACTTGATTGGCGATAAGGAGTTGTACATGTCCCAAAACTTCAAACCAGTAACGGTTGGGATATCGGGTGGTTCAGCATCCGGGAAAACAACATTAGCGACAACCCTAGCTGAGGAACTCAAAGAATTCTCGCCGGTGATTCTTCATCAAGATTACTACTTCAGAGATTGGGCGGAATACCCACCGGAAAAGCGAGAGAAGATTATCACCGCGAACCATCCGGATGCAGTTCGGTGGGAGGCCCTGCTTGAGCATATCCGTCAGCTAGTCGCACGTCAGCCGATTGAAACGCCCCCTGAAGGAACACGGGCGCTCGCACGCGGCGATGCGCCCGCCACAATTCAACCGAGCGATCTAATCATCGTCGAAGGACATCTTATCCTATGGGAGGCGACACTCAAGGATCTGATGGACCTCAAACTCTTCGTTGATGTCGAACCACATGAGCGGGTACTGCGTCGTCTGTTGCGGGATGTCGCACAACGCGGCGGCGACCTTGAAGATGCGGTTGCGTGGTATCGCCGGGATGTTATTCCCAATTTCCCAGTCTACACTGAGCCGTGTAAGGCATATGCGGATCTCGTTGTTCCATTCCTAGACGAGAACCCTGTAGCTTTGCAGACCCTCGTTGCCGGATTACGAGATCGGATTCTGAGCCAACACACTTCGGCAAAACTTGAGATGTGATGGGTAATAGAAATGCAGACGTGCATGACTGATTAACAGCCCCTATTCAAGCGCGCCGATTGATGCGGCTTGTGGTGCACGGCTTGGAAATTTTTGCTGCTCTTGCTTATTTTCTGGCACATAGCCGGAGTAATCGGAAATTTTGCCATGTGTCAGTGCATAGATGGCTACATTGGTCATAAACCGGTAGACACCGGGCGAGTAGTGCACCTGACGGCTTGGCAGACTGATTGACTCCATCGCACACATATAGTCTCGGCGAACGACTAGCACAGAAAGTTTGTCCCCAATAAAAATGCCTTCAAGAAAATTCCGTGATAGATTATAACCAAGGCGCCCACCCGTTAAAAAAAAACCAATTGTTCTCCCGGGGTGATAAATATCAAAGCCAATTGGCGGTCCACCCATTTGATAGAAGTTGTGATAAATTTCATGGCTGTTGGGAATGCGTCCCACGTGATATTCCGGCATGATGTGCCGCATATTGGTCAGAAACAGACGGGTCATTGATTGAGCAGCAGCCTCGGTGCCACAGTCGTCAAAAATGAAGAACCCTTCTTTTTCGACCAGATATCGCCGTAACGAGATCGCTTCTAATTGAGAGAACTGACTACTCTTAATACCCCGAAGCATTCCCCCGGTGTCCAATGCTCTTACACCTTTTGCTTTAGTAAGAGCGGGATTATGTCCAGTCATGACGAGAATCGGCGATTTCATTACATTGGCGTCAGTCAGCTTCAACGCGCCGCCTTCAACGTTCATGTCTGTTTTAATTTTTGTCCGTTCGTTCAGCCACTTTGCCCACGCATTCAGCGCGGAAGCATCAGCCCACCAATCAGAGAGGTCGTGCCGAAGACGCGTAAAACGGAAGACCCCGCGAATATCGGGACCTCTACCAACAACCCGGCCTCCCGGCTCACCGTGAGGTAGAGGTGGCACTTCAAGATTGCCGAGCATGACCCCATCAACCACCCCGTCCAAGGCATCCCGAACAGCTCCAACCTCCCTGATCATCGTAAGCTCCACCGGCAGCTTGAACACATTAGTAATCTTGACCTGCACAGTACCTCCAGAAATACCACGACCACTACCTCCAATCCCACGCCCTATGTGCCCACCGTCTTTACCTGTGCCTGTGACGACGGGTGAAGACCATGCCAAAGCACCGGGCGCATCAGAAACGGGGGCATCCGTATGTGTTACAACCTGAGGCACAGGTGCATAGGAATTGACCAGTCTCGGCACATTCGGGTTGACGGGGGCGTTCAGTTTCAACGCTTGATTTGAGAACGCGGAGACGGTCTGCGACCAGACAGTCGCTGTACGAACGATAGCCGCATTTGTCGCTCTTGTTTGGATCTTAACTGGCTCAACGACGACAGTGTTCTTGACTGGCACCTCCGGTTTTTGAACGGGTTTGATGACGGGTCTCCGAACTTGCGGTTTGGGCGGCGTCTTGGCTGATTGCAAAACTTCAACGCCCATCAAATCCTTGAAGGGCTGGGTTTGTGTTACCAGATATGCTCCAATAATAGCAGCAAGACACAGATGGATTGCGAGAGAGATAAACCAAGAACGCGAAACGGCCGACATAATCTTCATTCCTCTCAGTATGGATGTCACACAATGCAGCGGTGATGTTGAGGAGAGGGTTGCATAGTATCACCGGGTTGTTATCTTCAATTTTCCGATCTACACTGGTTCGCGTAAGGCGTATGCTGATCTTGTTGTTTCCTTCCGACATGAAAATCCTGTAGCATCGCAGACCCTCGCCTCAGGATTACGAAGGATTGTGATCCAACGCGCTTCGACGAAACTTAAGAGGTGAAATTTGAGATGTGAGGAGCAATAGAAATGAAGGCGTGCGTGACTGATTAACAAATGCTATTCAACCGCTCCAATTGCTGCGGCTTGCGGTGCACGGATGGGAAGTCTTTGGTGCTCTTGCTTATCTTCCGGCACATAACCGGAGTAATCTGAAATATTCCCATGTGTGATGGCATAGACGACTATGTTGATTAGGTGCCGCGCAGCGTGGGGTGCAAACTCATCTAAAATCTGATTCTGATTGTGATACTGGCCGGAGAAGGGTTTCTGAACTTTGCCGTCGATCACATGCATCATCTGCTCGGTATCTACTAAGGCAGCAAGCCGTCCATCGATAGTGATACCTTGTAGCTCGGAATAGGGACCAAAGTAAAGCGGACCGAAAAGTCCGTAAGCTCTGACCTTGCGCAAGGGAAAACGCAAAGGACCATTTAGCGAGTAATAGCTGTTGTAAATCGGATGATCATTCGGAACAAAGCCGAGATGATGCTCTGGAAGGAGATCCCGCAACACCTTCCTTGCCCCCTTCATTGCGTTATCTGTATTTCCATGCGTCGCTATATAGATGAATCCCCCACGATTAATCACATACTCCCGCAGCCTTTGGACTTCAGTGTCGGTGTACTTACTACGCGCAGGATGCCAGATTCGATTGCTGTGAGAGTTGAACACCCTCTTCTCATATTCTTCTGGACTTATCTTTGAGCCTCCGGGCATCGGTTCCATAAAGAGAATTGGTGTCTGGAAGAATGCGGCGTCCTTGAGTTGGACTGCCTCAACCAGTTGAGTCTTGATTTTGGTTTTTTGATTCAGTGATTGCACTAAGTAGGGCAAACCTGCCCCAAATCGGAAAAATCCGACGCCGCTGCCACATATACTTCCAAAGGGATGGAGCGGATTTTCAAAGCGGGCGAGGTTTAAACGACCCATCATATCTCGGCCACGACCTACAACTATAGCACCGGGACTGCCAGAGGGGAGTTCAGGCACACCGCCGCCCAATATTATCTTCTCGGTGACATCGGAAAGCGTGTCATTAATGCTGGTTGCCCCTTCGGTGCCGACGAGTGAACCTATACCAACGTGACCGCTGCTTGTACGGGTCTGATTCACACCGCTTCCCAGACCGAAATCACCGCGCTCAACACCGCTGCCGCTTTCTGTGCCAATATCTCCAGAACCGGTGTCCTCACGTCTGATGCGCCCACCGCTTTTGCCTGTACCTGTAATGACGGGTGAGGACCATGTTAGTGAATCGGGTGCATTCGAAGCGGTATCCCCCGTATGTGCTACGCCCTGAGGCATAGATGCATTGGAGTTGACCACTTTCGGCACATTGGGATTGATAGGGGCATTAAGCTTCAAGGCTTGATTGGAGAACGCGGAGACGGCCTGTGACTGGACAGTGCCTGTCCCAATAATAGCCGCGTTCAGCGCTCTTTGTCGGACTTTAATCGGTTCAACGGTAACCGTGTCTTCAATTAGCACTTCTGGCTTTTGAACGGGTTTGATAACAGGCTTCCGAACTTGCGGTTTGGCAGGCATATCCGCTGACTGAGATATTTCAACACCCATCAAATCCTTGAATGATTGGTTTTGTGTTACCAGATACCCTCCAACGATACTAGCAAGACCGAGATGAATTGCGAAAGAGAGAGACCAAGAACGCGAAAGGGTTGGCATGATTTTCGTCGCTTTTAGTATGGATGTTTCCCAATCCTTCCAGAAAATACCGAACGCGTAGAACGAACGCTTGACTTTCTTGGCGATGCGATGCTTAGCGCGATGCAGCCGGCTAGCGATGGCACGATGCGACAACCCGCGCTCCTCTGAGATTTCGTCATAGCTGAGGTCGTCAATGTAGAAATCATGTGCAACCGCCGCATCCGTAGCAGGCAGTGAATGAATCGCCTTCAAGATTGTCTGGCTCAATTCTTTTTTTATCAGAAACTGTTCTGGCGTCGCCTCAACAGAAGATAGATTTAACATTGGATCCTCGTCCTTGGAGCAAGATGTTGACATTCCCTTCTGCTGGTGGATCCATGTCACGCAGACATTCTTCGCAATTTGCGATAGCCAACCGGCAAATCGACTGGCATCGCGCAGTTTTGGGAGGTTTTGATACGCTTTGATAAAGACTTCTTGCGTTAGATCTTCGGCATCCTGCGGATTCCGCACAAGAAACCGCGCCCGGGCATAGACTGCCGGCTGATATTTCTGGACTAAGGTGTCGAAGGCCCGTGGATTGCCTTTGAGTGTTTGATGAATAAGATTTCGATCTGTTGGCATAATCAATTTCCTAGGGCGTATTGACGAATTAAGACGCTGACTTGTATGCGACAACAAAGCTATGATCTATATTGTATCAAGGCAAATCTTGGCAAAGCAGGATATCAAGTGAACACAGATACTCTTATGGGCTCAAATCGTATCTGATAATGACCGAGGCTGACGTATCGGTCGAGTTTTTCCTAACACCATACAATTTTAGCAGAAATAGCAGTTATTGGTCAACCTGTTTAAGCCAACCCCAAATCGTAATTTTTTTACCTGTGGGAGCAACTGCAAAAGGAGCAACCGCAAAAGCAGGGTCAAACCATGTAGGATCTCGATCAGCAAAGGGATTTTTAGTGAGTCTGCGTACCTGTCGTGGGCCATCGGCGTTCATCACATATATTTCTGTGTTCCCATCCCTGGTAGAAGTAAAGACAATACGCTTACCGTCCGGCGACCAAGAGGGTTCCCAGTCATCAAAGGGATTTTTAGAGCGTCTTTGTTGATTTTTTCCATCGGCGTCCATTACGTAGACTTGCCAGTTTCCATCCCTCCCAGACGTGAAGGTAATGCGTTCACCGTCAGGGGACCATGAAGGTTCCCAGTCATGCCCGGGATTACTGGTCAGGTTTCGCTGATTACCTCCATCGGCGTCCATCACATAGATGTCATGGGCCCCATCCCTCCAAGACGTGAAGGCAATGCGCTTACCGTCCGGAGACCACGAGGGCTGGTAATCATTTACGTCATTGTTAGAGAGTCTTCGCAGATTCTTACCATCGGTATCCATCACGTAGATTCGCCAGAATCCAGCTTCGACATTCCTAACCCCAGCGGAAGTAAAGGCAATACGTTCACCATCTGGGGACCAGGAGGGATCCCATTCATCAAAGGGATTTTTGGACACTCTTCGTGGATTGCCTCCATCGGCGTCCATCACGTAGACATCCCGATTCTTACCCAGCCTACTCTTACTGGAAGTAAAGACGATGCGCTTACCGTCGGGGGACCAGGCGGGCTCCCACTCAGCCAAGTCATTGTTAGTGAGTTTTCGCTGATTACGCCCATCGGCGTCCATCATGTAGATTTCCCAGTTCCCATCCCTCTCAGACGAGAAGACGATCTGCGCCTGTGTATCAACGCATACCATCAGTAGTGTCAGCACAAAGACTATAACGATAGCTAAAATCGAATGTGTCAGATTGTTTCTGCCCTGCATCTGCCTTTCCTCCTCTGTTTCCAAATCGATATGTTATCCTTTACTGATTTAATAAATACTATTCCACCGCGCCAATTGTTGCGGCTTGGGGTGCACGACTTGGAAATCTTTGATACCCTAACTTATCCTCTGGTACATAACCGGAGTAATCTGAAATTTTACCACGTGTTAGCGCATAAATGGCAACGTTGGTCATAAAACGGTAGACGCTCGGCGAGTATTGCGTAGGACGGCTTGGTACACTGATTGACTCCATCGCACACATATAATCACGACGGATTACTAAGACGGAAATCTTGTCACTGATAAAAATTCCTTCGATATGGTTCCCACCCGGCGGGATGGCTCCCGACCACCACAGATCGAATCCAGTTGGCGGTCCACCCATCTTGTAGAAGATGCTATATATCTCATGGTCATTTGGAATTCGAGTTACATGATATTCAGGCATAACTATACGCATCTGAGCGAGGAACCGACGAATCATCGCCTGCGCTGGTGCGTTCATACCACAATCGTCAAAGAGAAGGAGACCGCCCTTTTCAACCAGATACCGACGTAACCCCACCGCTTCGGCTTCAGACAAGCGATTACTCAATCTATCACTGTTCCCCGAACGACCGATCGCGGACCGGGCAAGCGCGGGATCATGACCCGTCATGAAAAGCAAAGGAGCTTTATGTAGGTTCGCATCGGTGAACTTGAGCGGTCCACCTTCGACGTTCATGTCTGTTTTAATCCTTGTCTTTGCGTTCATCCACTTTGTCCACGCGTTCAGCGCAGAAGGATCAGCCCACCAGTCGGAGAGACTGTGACGGACACGAGTAACCCGGAGGATCCCACGAATATCGCGACCCTTACCGACAACACGGCCTCCCGGCTCACCGCGAGGTAGGGGCAGTACTTCAAGATTACCGAGAATAATGTCATCAACCACCTCATCCAAGGTGTCCCGAGCGGCTCCAACCTCCTTGACCATCGTAAGCTCCGACGGCAACCTGAACACATTAGCGATCCTAACTTGTACAGTACCCTCAGAAATACCACGATCACCGCCCCCAATCCGATAACTCATACGCCCGCCGTTTGTACCTGCGATAGTAGGTGAAGACAATGCCAGCGTATCGGGCGCATTAGAAACAGGGACATCTGTATGTGTTACGACTTGATGCATAGGGGCATGGGGGTTGACCACTTTCGGCACATTAGCGTTGACAGGAGCATTAAGTTTCAACGCTTGATTTGAAAACGTGGAGACGTTCCTCGGTTGGACAGTGGCTCGCCGAACAACAAGCGCACCCGTTGTTCTCGGTTGGGTTTTAACCGGCTCAACCTCGACCGTGTCTTCGATCTGTGTCTCTGGCTTTTGAATGGGTTTGATAACCGGTTTCCGAACCTGCGGTTTGGGCGGCGGATTCGGTGGTTGAAAAACTTCAATACCTACCAAATCCTTGAATGATTGGCTTTGAGTTACCAGATACATCCCAATGATAGCAGCAAGGCACAGATGGATTACGAAAGAAATAGACCAAGAGCGCGCAACGGTTGACATAATTTTCATCCCCTTTAGTATAGGTATCTCCCAGCGCTTCCAGAAAACACCAAATGCGCTGAAGGACCGCTTGACCTTCTCAGCGATGCGTTGTTTACCACGATGGAGTCGGCTTGCGATGGCACGACGCGACAACCCATGTTTCTCTGAGATTTCATCATAACTGAGATCGTCAATGTAGAAATCGTGTGCAACTGCCGCATCCGTAGTCGGCAGCGAATCAATCGCCTTCAAGATCGTCTGGTTCAATTCTTTTTTTATTAAGAATTGTTCTGGCGTTGCCTCAACAGAAGATAGACCCAAAATTGGATCCCCGTCACTCTGGCAAGATGTTGACATTCCTTGCTGCCGATGGATCCATGTCACACAGACATTCCTCACAATTTGCGATAGCCAACCGGCAAACCGATTGGTATCGCGCAGTTTTGGGAGATTTTGATACGCTTTGATAAAGACTTCTTGTGTTAGATCTTCGGCATCCTGCGGATTCCGTACAAGAAGCTGCGCCTGGGAATAAATCATCGGCTGATATTTCTGGACCAGGGTATCAAAAGCTTGGGAATTGCCTTTGAGCGTTTGATGAATAAGATCGTGATCTGTTGGCATAATCAATTTCCTAGGGCGTATTGACGGATTCAGAGATGATACCTATACGACAACAAAGTTGTGATTTATTCGGCAGTTCAGTCCCCGTTCAATGATCAACAGATTATCAGCATACGGTCAGAAGAAGCGGCTAATTGGATTTTCCTCAAACTTTGGAGGATATAGCGAGGGCTCAAACAACATCAAGGAGAGTAATTATTTTAACCTAAGTTGCTAAACATCATCGAAAAACCGTGTATTCCGCGCTAATATAGTCTGATTTTGGGAAAATGGGTCGGACTTTTCCTTAAACCGTGTGTCCTTTATATAAAAAACTCGGTTCTTGATGCTTCTTTTAGCAACTGGTAACTTAGGGGTTATTTTAGGATAACCATGCGGCGTGTGTCTGAAAACGTATCCGCTTTTAGCGTATAGAAATAGGTACCACTCGACACTGACTCACCCAACCAATTCTTGCCATTCCAATAGACAGCGGTCTCTCTACTGAGATAACTGCCCGCCGGCTGCTGACCAACTTCCAACTGACGGACTAGCTCGCCTTCGATATCGTAGATACGAACGCTCACGTCCGCATCATGGGCAAGGGTATAAGGTATCCATGTCTCTGGGTTAAACGGGTTGGGAAAGTTTTGGAGCAAAGCTGTCCGCTTGATGTCACCAAATATAGTCAGTGCCAAGTCACCACGCGGTTCAACAGACAACGGCAGATTAAGACTTGCTTCATCTTCAGTATCAAAGACATATACGGACCCTGCATTATTGCCGTTACGGTTGGCATCCCACCGTACGCCGATGGCGGCGAAGTTAAATTTTTGTCCTACCACTCCATCAAGGGCAACGGCACTGCCCATGTTGTAACCGCTGGTTAGCTTTTCACCTCGATGTCCGTCCGGTTGCTTTACAGGGGTGATTGTTGCCTGCAATACCCAGTTGGCACCCACCTTCAAAAAAGCATAAACCGCGCCGGAATCGACACCCGCTCTCGTATCCGTCGAAGGTCCGCCGATAAGCGCACGGTTGGCATCAAGCGCAACGGTTAGCCCAAAGTTGGCACCTTTCTGAAGCCGGTCAGCATTCAATTTTGCTTCCTGTGCATGGACATTTCCAACGCTGCTGAAAATATAGGCGGAGCCGGAACCGTGTCTCTTCATGTCGTTCTCATCTTTGCTGGCTCCAACGATAACGCGACTCTTGCTGGCATCAACAGAAATACCAAAAACATCGCCGCCATCGCCGTCCTTAGGAGTCAATTTTGCGACCTGCATCCAAGCATCTCCCTGACGCTTAAAGACATAAGCGGCACCCGAGTTTCTTTCGGGCGCAGCTGCGAGCGGTGCCCCCGCAACGATAGTATCTTCATCAACAGCCACATCCCACCCCAATCGTGCTCCCGAGGCTGCGTCATCTGCTTGGAGTTTGGCTTTTTCTACCCATGTACCTCCTTCCTGTACATAGACATATGCGGCACCCTTCTGCTCATCATGATACGGGGATCCAACAACGAGGAGGTTTTCTCCGCTGAGGTCAACGGCATACCCAAATCGGTCATCGCTTTGGGCATCGGCGGCCACGAAGTCTTGCACCCAAATAAATTTAGTTTCGCCACGCCGGTAGGTATAGACCCGTCCAGGACCAGCTCCCAGAACAAAGCCAGCGACTCTCTTTTGCCCACCAAATTCGTAAGCACCGATGACAGCGGTGTCTCCACTGACTGCCACAGCATGACCAAACCAATCCCTCATCCTCCCATTCTGCGTCTGAAAGTGATTCACAACCTCCCACCGCTTTTCTTTCTGTTCGAGGATAAAGACTCCCCCCGTATTCCCAGTATACGAAGTGTACCCGGAGATGAGAGTTTTTCCACTGATGTCCACGGAGTGTCCCCAACTGGTATTTACGCCTTCCGGGGCAGGAATAATCACGGGTTTAGGGGTTCTGGCGTCACTTAGTAAAATCTGCCCAACCAATAGAATAAGACAGACAAAGGGTATTTGTAAGATTTTCATTAATCGCGCTCCTTTCTGACTGAACCGTTTTCTTAA
This sequence comes from Candidatus Poribacteria bacterium, assembly GCA_965204355.1. Lineage (GTDB taxonomy): Bacteria > Poribacteria > WGA-4E > WGA-4E > PCPOR2b > PCPOR2b. The sequence goes on along the minus strand of OZ241983.1, from coordinate 1,600,515 downwards.
TCAACAATCATGTTACCCCGTCGAAATGTGAATATTAACCTATAGGGCGTACTTTCATTTTAATCGGGACTTACGGAACCGGGAATTCATCGCTCGGTAATGTTCCGATTAGATTAGGACAAACCAACTCGGAAGTAGTAATTCGGATTATTATGGTATGGACGCATCGCCCCCTCTTTGGGATCTACGACCCGCCCGCGTACGCTCCCGCATCCCAGCAAACGCTGTTTTCTCAATAATAGGTAATTATCGGACGACCTGTTTGAGCCAGCTCCACATCGTGAGTTTTTTGCCTACAGGACCGATTGCAAAGGGACCAACTTCAACGGCAAAAGCGGGGTCGAACCATGCAGGATCCGTGTCGTCACTGTCATCTTTAGTAAGTCTGCGTACCTGTCGTGCGCCATTGACGTTCATCGTGTAGATTTCATAGTTCCCATCCCTATGAGACACAAAGATAACGCGTTTGCCGTCGGGTGACCATGAAGGATGCCAGTCATGCGCGGGAGTTCTAGTGAGTCTTCGCTGATTCTTCCCATCGGCATCCATCACGTAGATTTCCCAGTTCCCATCCCTATGAGACACAAAGGCAATCCGTTCACCACCGGGCGACCATGAGGGCTGTATGTTACCAAGGGGAGTTTCAGTGAGTCTTTGTTGATTACTCCCATCGGCATCCATCACATAGATTTGATTCCCAAACGCATTCCTACTGGAAACAAAGGCAATGCGTTTGCTGTCAGGGGACCATGAAGGATACCAGCCACTCTCATCATTTTGGTCGAGCTTTCGCAGATTCTTCCCATCGGCGTCCACCACGTAGATGTACCACCCCGCAGTGTCCATAGCCCCACTTGAAGTAAAGGCAATACGTGTACCGTCGGGTGACCATGAAGGATACCATTCAGCAAAGTCACTGTTAGTGAGTCTTCGCAGATTCTTCCCATCCGCATCCATCACATAGATTTGCGGGAGTCCGCCCTCGACGAATAGTGGGTGTGCCTGCACAACGTTTAGAACCTTACCAGAAGAAGTAAAGGCAATGCGTTTACCGTCAGGGGACCATGAGGGGTCCCAGTCATCATGGCGATTATTGGTGAGTCTTCGTTGATTGCGCCCATCAACGTCCATCATGTAGATTTCAAAGTTCCCATCCCTCTCAGATGCGAAGGCAATCTGTGCCTGTGGGACAGCGCCTACCACTAGCGGCGTTAGACCCAAGGCTAAAGCACTAGCTAAAATCAAACTTGCGAGATTGCATCTCCGGTGCATCTGTCTTGCCTCCTCTGTTCTCAAATTGGCTTCTTATCCTTTCGGTTTGTTATCACATGCAGTCTTCGTCCCTCATTTGAGGTTTATGACCTGCCCACGTACGTCTCATATCCCGGCAAACACCGTTTTCTCAATAATGGCAGTTATCGGTCAACCCGTTTAAGCCAACCCCACATCGTGAACATCTTGTCTGCGGGGGCAACCGCAAAAGGAACAACTTCAACCGCAAACGCAGGATCAAACCATGTAGGATCCGTGTCCTCACTGCCATCTCTAGTACGTCGTCGCACCTGCCGCGCGCCATCGGCGTTCATCACGTAGATTTCATAGTTTTCATCCCTATTGGAAACGAAGGCGATGCGTTCACCGTCGGGAGACCAGGAGGGGTGCGTATTACGAGAGGCATTCTTGGTAAGTTTTCGCGGATTCTTACCGTCGGCGTCTATTAGGTAGATGTCCGAGTTCGCAGGCATAAGATCCGGCAGCTTACTAGAGGTAAAGGCGATGCGTTCACCGTCGGGAGACCAGGAGGGTTCCCATTCATGATCGGGATTTTCAGTGAGTCTTTGTTGATCACTCCCATCGGCGTTCATCACGTAAATATCCTGGTTCCCTCTCCCATCCCTAATGGAAACAAAGGTAATACGTGTGCCGTCGGGGGACCATGCGGGATAGTAATCATCTTCGCCCTCGTTAGAGAGGTTTTGCCTATTAACCCCATCAGCGTCCATCACGTAGATTCGCCAGTGTCCACCCGCAACCTCCATAGCCCCACTAGAAGTAAAGACAATACGTGTGCCGTCGGGGGACCATGAGGGATCCCATTCAGCAAAGAATTCGTTAGAGAGTCTATGTTGATTCCCCCCATCGGCGTCCATCACATAGATTTGCGGACGTTTACGCATATCACCAATGATGATGGCACCATCAACCATGATGGGTGGCTCTTCGTCCGCAATGTTCTTATTCCTGTCAGACACAAAGATAATCCGTTTACCGTCCGGCGACCATGAGGGGTCCGTATCAGGAAAGTCATTGTTAGTGAGTCTTCGCAAATTCTTACCATCGGCGTCCATCACATAGATTTCCTTGTTCCCATCTCTCTCAGACGAGAAGGCAATCTGTGCCTGTGCGTCAATGTCTACCATCAGCGATGTCAAACCTAAAGCTACAACGCTAACTAAAATCAAATGTCCGAGTTTGCTTCTCCGGTGCATTTGCTATTCCTCCTCTGTTTTCAAACTCGCGTCTCGGCAAACACTGCTTTCTCAATAATGGCAGTTATCGTGCGACCTGTTTGAGCCAGCTCCACATCGTGAATTTTTTGCCTACGGGACCAACTGCGAAGGGAGTAACTTCAATCGCAAAAGCAGGGTCAAACCATGCCGGATTCGTGTCATCACTGCCATTTTTAGTACGTCGTCGCACCTGCCGCGCGCCATCGGCGTTCATCACATAGATTTCCTTGTTTCCATCCCTATCAGACACAAAGACAATGCGTTTACCGTCCGGAGACCATGAGGGATCCCAGTCAGAATGGGGATTTTTAGTGAGTCTTCGTTGATTACCCCCATCAGCATTTATCACATAGATGTCCCAGTTCCCAGCCACATTAGAAGTAAAGGCAATCCGTTCACCGTCGGGGGACCATGAAGGCTCCCATTCATCAGAGAGATCTTCGGTGACCCTTTGCTGATTTTTCCCATCGGCATCCATCACGAAGATACCTCGTCCTCTCCCATCCCTACGGGAAACAAAGGCAATACGCTTACCGTCAGGTGACCATGAGGGATCCCAGTTATCAATGGAATTTCCGTTAGAGATTTTTTGCGGATTGCCACCATCGGCGTCCATCACGTAGATGTGCCAATGCCCATCCCCTGTGGTCCTACCCCCAGTAGAAGTAAAGGCAATGCGTTTACCGTCTGGAGACCAGGAGGGATCCCATTCAGAAAAGCGATTGTTAGAGAATCTTCGCCGATTCTTTCCATCGGTGTCCATCACGTAGATGTGCGAGCGTTTACGCTCAGTATCCTCAGCCTCACTAGAGGTAAAAGCAATGTGTTTACCGTCTGGAGACCAGGAGGGTTCCCAGTCATGCCCAAGATGTTCAGTGAGTCTTTGTTGATTTTTCCCATCGGCGTCCATCACGTAGATATCCAACCTTCTCCCATCCCTCTCAGACGAGAAGGCAATTTGTGCCTGTGTGTCAACGACTACCATCAGCAGCGTTAGCCCCAGCACGACAACGCTAACTAAAATGAAATATGCGAGATTGCTTCTCCGGTGCACCTGCTATTCCTCCTCTGCTTTCAAATCTGCGTCTCGGCAAACAATGTCTGCCTAATAATGGCAGTTATTTGTCAACTTGTTTGAGCCAACCCCACATCGTGAATTTTTTGCCTACGGAATCAACTGCGAGGGGAGCAACTTCAATCGCAAACGCAGGGTCAAACCATGCCGGATCTGTGTCCTCACTGCCATCTTTAGTACGTCTTACCTCCCGCGCGCCATCGGCGTTCATCACGTAGATTTCATAGTTCCCATCCCTATCAGACACAAAGACAACGTGTTCACCGTCCGGGGACCATGAGGGATCCGTATCAGGAGAGGCATTTCTAGTACGTCTTCGCTGATTCTGCCCATCGGCGTCCATCACGTAGATATCAAATTTCCCTGGCCCAGCCCTATTAGATACAAAGGCAATTCGTTCACCGTCGGGGGACCATGAGGGAGACCATTCATGAGAGAGGTTGTCAGTGAGTCTTTGTTCGTTCTGCCCATCGGCGTCCATCACGTAGATGCCATCCCCATACCCATCCCCATGAGACACAAAGGCGATGTGTTGACCATCGGGCGACCATGAAGGATTCCAGTCACCAGGACCGGCCTCGTTAGAGAGTCTTTGCTTATTACCGCCATCGGCATCCATCACGTAGATTCCCCAGGGTCCACCCGCAGTTTCCATAACCCCACTGGAAGTAAAGGCAATGCGTCTACCGTCTGGGGACCATGAAGGATCCCATTCAGCAACGAATTCGTTAGAGAGTCTTCGTCGATTCTTCCCATCGGCGTCCATCACATAGATTCGCGGGCGCTTCCGCTCAATATCCTCAGCCTCAGTAGAAGTAAAGGCAATGCGTTTACCGTCGGGGGACCAGGAGGGTTGCCAGTCATGTCCGGGATGTTCAGTAAGCCTACGCTGATTCTTACCGTCGGCGTCCATCACATAGATTTCCAAGTTCCCATCCCTGTCAGATGAGAAGGCAATCTGTGCTCGTGGAGCAGCATCTACCATCAGCGGCGTTAGCATTAAGACTATAACAACAGCTAAAAGATCGTATCTCCGTCGCATCTGCCTTTCCTCCTCTGGTCTCAACTCCGCGTCTCGGAAAATAATGTTTGCCAATAATGGGAGTTATCGGTCAACCTGTTTGAGCCAACCCCACATCGTGGTTTTTTTGCGTTCAGGATCAACCGAAAAAGGAGCAATTTCAACCGCAAAAGCGGGGTCAAACCATGCAGGATTCGTGTCATCACTGCCCTCTTTAGTACGTCTTCGCACCTGCCGCGCCCCATCAGCATTCATCACATAGATGTCCTTGTTTCCATCTCTATGAGACGCAAAGACAATGCGTTTACCGTCCGGAGACCAGGAGGGATGCAGGTCATTCGCGGGATTTCTAGTGAGCTTTCGCTGATTCTTACCATCAGCGTCCATCACGTAGATTTCATAGTTTTTCCAGTCCCCGTTCTCATCAGACACAAAGGCAATGCGTTCACCGTCCGGAGACCAGGAGGGATGCAGGTCATTCGCGGGATTTTCAGTGAGTTTTCGATGATTACTCCCATCAGCGTCCATCACGTAGATATCAGACTTCCAACCACCCTCCTCCCGAGTGGAAACAAAGGCAATGCGTGTGCCATCGGGAGACCAGGAGGGTTCCCAGCCGGTCTGTTCATGTTCGTTTCCAAGTTTTCGTAGGTTCTTACCATCGGCGTCCACTACGTAGATGTACCTATGCGCGTGTAGCGCGGCCTTACCCGTAAAGGCAATATGTGTGCCGTCGGGAGACCAAGAAGGGTGCCATTCAGCAAAAGGATGTTTAGTGAGTTTCCGCAGGTTCTTACCATCGGCATCCATCACGTAGAGGTGTGGACGTGGATCCGCAACGCCTGCCTTACCCTCACTAGAATTAAAGGCAATACGTGTGCCGTCGGGGGACCAAGAGGGATCCCAGTTCTGACGGTGATTATTGGTGAGTCTTCGTTGATTACGCCCATCAACGTCCATCACGTAGATTTCAGCGGTCCCATCCCTGTCTGACGAGAAGGCAATCTGTGCTTGTGGAGCAGCACCCGCCATCAGCGGCGTCAGAACCAAGGCTACAACGATAGCTAAAACCAAATGTACGAGATTATATCTCCGGTGCATTCTGTCTCGCCTCCTCTGTTCTCAAACTGCTTTTTTTATTCTTTGGAGTTGATCGCGGTCAGCTTGTGTAGGGAAGTTTTTTCCAACTAAGATGGAAACTTAGGGCATTTTACACAGTTCAATTCAGTTTGTCAACAGTCCCTACTGTCAACAGGCTTTAATGTCGTCGTATCATAATATAGACACAAATTCTTACTGGTAGTTCTCAAGTTTTTTCACCAAATCTGGATTAATTTTGTAATAGTCAGAGGATGGCAGACACTATTAGGCTCATCCGCAAAATCTTACCGGATTTCGAGGCTTTAGTCGATGTCGGGTAAGACCAGCTCCGATATCTACTGCCAGGCAGATTGCTACAGATCTGGATAAATCCCTAAAAATCGGCTAAGTCCCATTTTTCTTTTAATGGACTCTACCCACCGCTCTGTGATACAATACGAAATGTCATCTTTCAATCCAATCTTCAAGCAGAAGCAGTGAATAGATAGACAATATTTCACAGATTTATGACGGTCAAACCTCATGTTGCGATGGATGTATTACTCACTACATTTCCGTCAGAGAGGAAAGCGATGGATGAAAAAAGGCAATACCGACATCAAGGGCTGACGATCTGCACACTCGGCGGGATCGAACACGGCAAAACGATGCTGACCACCGGGATAATCAAGGTGGTATCACGGATTGGCTCCACACAGGTGGATGCAGCTGATTTTGGAGCGCAGCAACCGACGCATCACTCAATAGGGCAACAAACCTACGTCAGTTATAAAGTGATTGATTATGAAACGAGCGGTAGGCATTACACGCACATTGACGGATTGAGTCATGTAGAGAACGTCAAGATGTTGATTGGGGGCGCGCCAGTAATTCGTGGGGCGATCCTGGTGGTGAGCGCAGTTGATGGCGTGACAGCGGAAGCAGAAGCCGAAATCCGACTTGCAAGCCAAGTCCGTGTACCCACAGTGGTCACCTTCCTGAACAAGGCAGAGAAGGTTAAAGATCCAGAATTAATCGAGATCGCCGAGATAGAGATTCGTGAGATACTCACAGATTGCGGCTATGCAGAGGATAAATCGCCTATCATTGTTGGCGACGCCGAGAAGGCATGTAACTATAAAGGGCAACACCTTAATTCGGACCACTGGAAACCGATTGTTGATCTCATCTTCGCGATGAATCGTTGTATGCCGCAGCCACTGAATCCACTAGACCTACCGTTATTGATGCCGATTCGCAAGGTTGTTGACAACCCCAAAGGCACTTCGACGCTATATGGCGAAGTGGTGCACGGCGGTCTCGCTGTAGGTCACTCGGTCGATGTCGTCGGCAAAGGGGATCGCATCAAGACCCGTTGCGTTGGCTTACGACACAGCGACACTGCCGATTCAACTGGGGAGAAGCGCGACGAGGCGGGTAAGCGTGGGGAAGATGAGGTACAAGTCGATGCGGAAATGGGATGGATTACGCCGGGGCAGGTCGTTTCACAACCGAAGAGCATTAGATCACATACCGACTTTGAGGCAGTAGTTTATGTGATGACCCAAGAGGAGTGTGGAACGCATATCCCCCTTGTCGGGAACGATAAACCGGAGATTCACCTCTGGACAATTGATGTTACAGGACATCTCCACCTTTCATCGGAGGTTGCCATTGTCAATCCGGGTGAGCATGCAACTGTACGAATTTCGCTTGACACCCCGATGGCACTGACGATCGGCACGCGCTTTGAAATTAAGAAGATGGAAGTAAAGATTGGGATAGGAGTTGTGACAGAAATTATAGAGTAGCAAAATCTCCGACTTCACTAGCCGCAACACCACAAAGGAAATGATTATGGAGAAAATATACAACTACATCGAAGGTGGCAAGAAACGGCTCTGCGATTCGCTGAAAGAATTGGTCAGGATCCCTACTGTGAACCCGCCCGGTACAAACTATGCAGAGATTGTGCAGCTGCTTCAAGAACGGTGTGAGGCACTCGGCATGAGCACAAAAGTCGTGCCAGTCCCCCAAACCGAAGCGCAGGCAGTTGTACCATACGCCGACGATTATCCACGTATGAATCTGATCGCGAGGTGGGATGTCGGGGCAGAAAAAACCGTCCATTTCAATGCCCACTACGATGTTGTTCCTGTCTCCGGTAACTGGCGCTTCGATCCGTTTAAGCCAGAGATTGTTGGAGATTGGCTCTACGGTAGAGGAGCAGACGACATGAAAGACTCCATCGCCGCACTATTGTTTGCGATTACGGCGCTGCAGGAGAGCGGCGTCCAACCCACCTTCAATATCGAGTGCTCGCTCACCTGTGATGAAGAAACTGGTGGTGAGTTAGGCGCGGGATACGTCGCACATAACGGATTGGTTCAGGCAGATTATGTCGTCAATTGCGAGGGTGGATCCGTTCTCAACGTGGGCGTAGGTCATAACGGCGTGTTGTGGCTGGAAGTGAACGTTCATGGCAAAGCAGCACACGCCGCTAATCCAGACAAAGGATTGAATTCCTTTGAAAAGGCAGCTGCGCTTGTCACAGGGATTCAACCCCTGAAGCAGGGTTTGAAAGCATCAGACCGTGTCTTCAAAACCTTTTCGGGTGATGACCGATACCCCACACTCAACATCGGTGGCATCTTTCACGGCACGGAAGGGGACAAGGTCAATACTGTTCCCGCACAAACAACCTTCTCCATAGATCGGAGAATCCTCCCCAACGAGCGTTTGGCAGCGGCGGAAGCGGAGCTGCGTGGAGCGATTCAGGAGGTTTGTCAATCCGATGCAGAAATGAAGGTAGACATAGCTTCGACATTGAGGATTGATCCGTGCGTTGTGGAGCCGGAACATCATTTCCCCCAAGCGTTTGCACGAGCGGTGCGTAGCATACGTCGGCAGCCGATTAAGTTCGGCACGACAAGTGGCTTTACCGACTTACATTTCTTCGTCGAAGAGGGTGGCCTGCCCGGCGTCGGCTATGGTCCCAATGGACAAGGGGCACACGGCATGAACGAGCGGGTCAGTATATCGGATCTAGTTAAAACCACAAAGGTGTACGCAACGTTCATGGCAAACGAAATCTCCTGAAAAACAGAAGTAACAAAGGAAGCAAGGAGGGCAGACAATGATAGCCAACATCCCACTCATCGCATCTGGAGCAAGCGGACTCACTGACAATGGTGCGCTGCAATTGACAACCCTTCGGCAGGTCCCAAAAACAACCGGACGCAACGGTTGGCGGGTGGTCGAAGAGGAGGTCGTCTGGCAGCCGTTCGAAACAGCAATTATCATCGTGGATATGTGGAATAAACACTGGTCATGGGGCGCAACAGAACGCGTGGATATCATGGCACCACGAATGAATGCCGTAATTAATACCGCGAGAAATCACGGAATACAGATTATTCACGCGCCGTCAGATACAATGGATTTCTACGACGAACATCCCGCGAGGGATTGGGTCCTTGATGTCCCGCATGTAGAAATGCCCGACCCGATTGAACATCCCGACCCACCGCAGCCAGTTGATTCATCGGATGGTGGTTCGGATACCGGCGAGGAAAACAGCTTCAAAGCGTGGCACCGCCAACACCCGGCAATCGAGATTCAAGAGGGAGACGCCATCAGCGATAACGGTCAAGAAGTCTATAACGTCCTGATGCAAAAAGGTATCAAGAATCTGCTCTACATGGGTGTCCACACCAATATGTGCGTGCTTGGTCGATCTTTCGCGATTAAAGCGATGGTTCAATCTGGACAATTCAACGTTGCATTGGTTCGAGATCTCACAGACGCAATGTACAATCCGTTTAAGCCACCCTATGTCAGCCACGAAGAAGGGACACAACTGATCATCGCGTACATTGAAAAGTTCTGGTGCCCAACCATAACAAGTGACGACCTGACCGCAAATTCGCCTCAGTAGCTCGTGCATGCTGAAACAATCCTTCAAATTCTCAAATTTACTCTTGCTGCACACACCGATTGCGCTCAACACGAGCGGATACCAAAAATGAAACAGACACGTTTCTGGTTGATGTTATTCAGTACGCCCCTCTTGTTCAGCTCCACGCTAGCCGGTGCTTCAGAGAACATCCCGATTGCTATTGTCTCTCAGGGTCAGTTCGCACCACGGGGGATCAGTGATGGTGTTGGGGGTATAGTTGTTATATGGGAGGACTTCCGCACAGGAAAGGATTGGGACGTTTACGCACAACGCCTCAACCCCGATGGTATCCCGTTATGGAACAAGAACGGCGTGGCGATTTGCGAAAAAAGACGCGATCAACGATGGTTGCGGCTGGTGCGTAACGACGCGCGTATTATCATCGCTTGGACGGATCAACGTGCACCGGGGAATTGGGATGTCTATGCCCAAGCGATAGATCTGTCAGGGAATAAACTGATGCCTGACGGGGGTGTTCCCGTATGTACACACCCGGCAGACCAATCTGACATAGAAATCCTAAGTGATGGATCAGGCGGTGCAATCATCGTTTGGAAAGACAGGCGTCGGGATCCCGACTTACATGACCTGTATGTTCAGCGAATTGATGGGAATGGCCAACCAATGTGGGAACTCGACGGTGTGCCGGTCTTCCCGTCCGAAGCGCTTCAGAGCACTCCCCGGCTGATCACGGGCGATGCAGATAGCTTCTACGTCGTCTGGTGGGAAGTCATCGGTTACGAACAGTGGGACATCATGGCGCATCGAATAGGCATGGATGGTAAACATCTTTGGAAGGAGCCAACGTTTGTGTCACCTATCGAAGGATTGCAGGGTGAACCGCGTGCTGTCAGCGATGGACAGGGTGGACTTATCGTTGTCTGGCAAGTGTACGAGAATTTCATCAATGACGATTTCTATGCACAGCGGATAGATTTAGCAGGCAACAAAGTTTGGGAACCGAAGGGTGTACCAATCTGCAATGCGGAAGGGATTCAAAAAAATCGCGCAATCGCCAGCGATGGATACGGAGGAATGGTAGCCGTCTGGCGTGATGAACGGGATGTCTTTTCAGATCTTTACGCCCAGCGAATTGATGCCAATGGCATCCCTCAGTGGAAACCGAACGGCATCCCGCTGTGTGTCGCTGGAGGGTATCAGGACAAACCGTTCCTGATCCGGAGTAGTGAAAACGATTTTTTTGTTGCGTGGCTGGATTTTCGAGAAGATTACGGCGATGAGAGTAATGACGCCATCTATGGACAGAAAATCAATTTAGAAGGGAAAACACTTTGGACTGAAAATGGAATCCCCCTATGCACCGCAGAGGGTGTGCAGCAACCCCCTTATGTTATCCAATCCGAATCGGATACATTGAGCATTGTGTGGAGCGATGCTCGCAGCGATATCGGTGATATTTATATGCGCCGCCTGAAACAATAGATTGTTTATGGTAGATTTTAGAATTACTTGAACACTGAAAATCGGAGAGTTCAGCAAACCTCGACTACCGGGATCTGAAAAATCTGGGCTATGCCCCCGGTAGGTGCGGTTTTTAACCGCACCGAAACGGCGCAGTTGAAAACAGCGCATACCAAACATGGGAAGCGAAAGTGTCTATCTGTTTTTAGAATTCACCATAGTTCATTGGTTGATTGGTGCATGAGTTCATTAATGAACGAATGAACCAACAAATTGCTTATGCGTTTATGGTATATTATTTCAGACATCCACGGCAGCTACCAAGCTTTTCGTAACCTGCTTCTGCATGCACAGCTAATTGACGAAAGTAATCAGTGGATCGGTGGAGAAGCACGTCTGTTTCTCCTCGGAGATTACGTTACAAGTGGTCCCCATTCTAAGCAGGTTATAGATTTAATCCGTGCACTGGAAGGTCAGGCTCCTAATCAGGTTATCGCGCTTCTCGGAAACCACGAGCTGCTCTTGCTGCGCGCCGTGCACGTGGAACATCATCGCCAAGAATGGTTGACAAATCCTGAACATTGGCAGACGATTACGTCGTGGGCAGCGGCAAATGAGAAATTGGACAATCTGCTGCGCCTTCTGCAAATTGACCCACTCTCCACGGGGGCGATTGCAGAAATTTATCAGGCGACAGCAAAATCTGATCCCAATTCAGATTTGCTGATTCAGCGTGCAACACAACGATGGCGGCTTGATCACCCCGCCTTCACGGCAAATCTCTGGGAAGCGTGGCATCTGTTTCTCCGCACCATTGAGGAAGATGGCACGTTGGGATGGATTGAGGAACTGCCGGTGGCTCATCGGATTGAGGAATGGGGGTTTTTCCATGCCGGACCACCAATTGGGTTTGATGGCGGTATCGACGACCTCAACGATCAGTTCGATGCTCTCCGGCGGGGAGGCAGATTTGATTGTCCATTACTAGCACCCAATCACTTGTTGACCAGTCCAGTTGGCACACGACGTTGGTGGGAGGAGTCCTCGCAGGTGGAGCAGTTATTCGATCAGTTCGAGATTGAGCGGTGTGCTTTTGGGCATGATCCGAAGGCAATTGAACCGCGTGGGATACTTGGAAGTGTTTGGAACAGAGCGGTAAGTACTGATCCGTATATGCGCGGGAACATCGAAGGCATGATTCGGATCTCCGATAATTGTTGCGTCGATGCCATCTATACGGGTGCAGCGATTTCGATCCTTCAGGACATCTACCCACAGCGAACATTTTCCACAGCGAACAGGTTGATCGGCTGATTGCTTAATACACCCAAAATTTAGCGATTAGAACCGAATTCTAATAATCCTTAATACAACCAGATAATGATTGAAGTTGAAGCAAAATTTCAGGCAAAATCGCCACAGGTACTTGACCAGATTCGATTACAGAGACAGGTGGCAGGTTATACACTTTCGGATTGGCGGAGCACCCCACAGCAGGATACCTATCTCGACACAAGGGACGGACTGCTCACACGAAAGGGCGCTGCTTTGCGGATCAGGCAGAAAATTCGCATCCCTGGGACCATTGTAGAAGGAGAAGCGGTCGTTACATTCAAAGCCCAAACGGAAGATATTTATACCTATACAGAACTCGAAATGCCGATTACTGACCAAGAGGTACAAGTACTCTTAAGCGGTAATCTTGAGAAGGTGCGTGCTGAAGCTGTCGAAGCCGCTGTGAGGTATCTAAACGGAGAAACCATACTCCCCGTTCTGCATGTCGAAAATTGTCGTGAAACGTGGTGCTTAAATGCTGAAGCAGGGTGCATCGAAGTCTGTCTTGATGAAGTATGGTATGCGGATAAGGATAGAACACAATCTATTCAGGAGTATGGCGTCGAGCTAGAACTCAAAACCGGTGAACCTGCGTTCCTACAGCAGATTGCTGACGCATTATCCCAACAATACGATCTAATCCCGACTTTCCAATCGAAATATGAGCGGGGCATAATACACCTGAATGTGTTCGGCATCAAAACGGAGAATTAGCAAAAGGAGATTATCAATAACATGGCAAAGGCATTGACCGTCAAAAATATTGCGCCGGAGAAGAGCCTTGAAGAGTGCGCCCGAAGAATTATCACAACCCGGCTCCATGAGATGATGTCCTTCAAGGAAGGCGCGATTGATGGGACGGATATCGAGTACGTCCACGATATGCGAGTCGCTTCTCGACGGCTACGCGCTGCGATGCGGAACTTTGCCGATTGCTTTGTACCCAAAAAGGAGTTCCGTCGGCACCTCAAACAGGTCGAGCGAATTACAAGTACGCTGGGGGATGTGCGCGACTTAGATGTGTTGATTGATCGTTTCCACAAAGATGTGTTAACGGTGCCAGCAGATGCACAGATCGGCGTTCAAAACTTGATAAGACATCTCCAGACAGACCGGGAAGCGAGACGTGCACCGATGGTTAAGATGTTTGAAAGACTCGACAAGAGTAATTTCGAGCAAAGGTTTTTAGAATTTTTTGAGGTATAGATATGGCAAAAGCGTGGAAAGCGAAGGGGATTCACCCACAATTAAGTTACCGCTGGAATGCACAGGTTATTCTTGCCGTAAAGATCCAAGAGGTCTACTCGTGGGCGGAATCCATCCGCAATCCAGATAATATCAAGGAACTTCACAACCTGCGAATTTCGGTGAAGCGGCTACGGTACTCGATGGAATTCTTCGCTATCAACTATGGCGAGGAGTTCCAGGATTTCTTGAAGGTATTGGCAGATTTACAGGAACAACTCGGTGACATTCACGATTGCGATGTCGTCGAAACGGTCTTGACGGATCACCTACAATCACTTCCGGACCAAGGGGACGCAGAGACCGACACAATCGGCATCAATGCCCTGCTACTTCGGTACCATGAAATGCGGAAAGCAAAGTATGAGGCGTTTTTGCAGCGGTGGGATGCGCTTGAGGAAGCAGATTTCAAGATCCAACTCTTTAGAATTGTTACAGGTGAATCGGGAACAGAAGTGCCTTCTCAAGAAGTTTAGGCACCACCGTCCCTCCAGAGAACGCGTCGAAGAAGCGAATCATTCAGTTCAGAGTGTAAAGGAGATGTAGACAATGGCGGTGAATGACGATTATGTTGTCGGGATAGATATGGGCGGCACAAAGATTTTGGCTGCTGTAATTAATGCTAAGGGAGAAATTGTTCAGCAAGCCAAAACAGCGACAAAGCCAAAGAAGGGGCCCAACGGAGTGATTAAACGGATTGAGCGATGCATCCGAGAAGCGATTGACGGTGCTGAACTTAAACCTTCTCAGATTCGTGCAATCGGTATCGGATCGCCGGGCCCACTCGATCCTGAGACAGGCGTCATCATCTTCGCACCGAACTTGGGTTGGTCAAACGTGCCGCTCAAAGCAAAACTCGAAAAAAGTCTCGACATTCCCGCCTTCGTTGATAATGATGTCAATGTAGGAACACTCGGTGAATATGCCTTCGGCGCTGGGCAAGGGATAAAAAATCTTGTCGGGATTTTTGTTGGTACGGGCATCGGCGGTGGCATTATCTTAGATGGGCAACTCTATCACGGTATCAACAAGACCGCCGGGGAAATCGGTCACATGATTGTGAAAGCGAATGGTCCCCGGTGTGGCTGCGGCAATTTCGGTTGCTTGGAAGCCGTCGCGAGTCGCACCGCAATCACCAGGGAACTTCAGAAAGCTATCCTAAAGAAGGGGAAGAAAAGCATACTCACCAAGCTAAACGGCGGAAAACTCGACCAAATTCGGAGCCAAGCCATCGCTAAAGCTGTCAAGCGTGGCGACAAACCGACGATTAAGGTGATGCAACGTGCTGGGAAATATCTGGGAATTAGTGTGGCTTCGATTGTCCATTTCTTAAACCCTGAGATGATTGTGCTTGGCGGCGGGGTCATCGAAGCGATGGGGGATAGCCTATTAGATCCGATCCGCCACGCGGCAGCAGAATATGCCTTGCCCACAACGATGGACGGTGTTCAAATTGTAGAGGCAACCCTTGGCGATAACGCAGGTGTGATTGGGGCATCCGTTTTAGCGCGTCAAAGGTTATCCTGAAACGTAACCGGCAGGAACTATCAATAAAACGAGGAGGAGCAAATGCCGTACAAAATCTACCCCACTGCTGCGGCCGATGCCTCAACAGCATTCCAGATTGAACTCGATCCGCGTGCAATTGAGGCTATGGATGAGATTGAAAACAGTGGCGCACAGGGGGCAGCCCGCGAGGAAATTTTACGAAAGCATCTCAGCGCTGACTATGATAAAGGCTACCGGGGGACAGCCTATGGACTGCATGGGATTTCCGAAGGTCTGACCCCAGCGAGGCTCGCCGAAATGCTTGAGGAACAGGGCGAATCCTTTGACCCCTGTGCCGAACGAGAAACATTCGATCACAGTATGATGGTCAATGTCGAATCGGAATTGGACTCGCAGCTAGAATTTATCCCCGATCGGATTTTCGATGCCATTGTGGACGCTTATAAGCAGGAACTAATCGCTATTTGAGATTACTACAGGCAAGTATGTTACACTATAGCTGACGAAACACATGAAACGCAACAAGCAACACCATCGAACGAGGAGTGTGTATCATGAATTTAGAAAATTGGGTTGTATCGGCATCAAAGTTCAAAAGAGCATTTCTCACAATCACCGATCATGTGCTAGAACGAGTGAATCTCGAACCGCTTGAAGAAGATCAAGAGACGGTAGGGGCTAAAGCCGTGTGGAAGGGTGAACGTGGTGAAAGCACCTTAAACGTAGACGCGCCCTCCCTAAAGGGTAACATCAAAACGGAGGGGGATGCAGCACCAACGGTCGAATACTGGCAGAAGGGGGACAAGCGCGGCATTGCATTGCGAAATCCGAGAAGCATCTCCTGTGAATTCGACGAGGAGACGTTCAAGAAAATTGAGACAGGTAAAGCAGCCGGAATCGCAATCGCTGCCGGTGCCGCGGTTGGATTGGCTGGCTGGTGCGCCCTGGTGCTTATGGGTCGGACAGCACTTGTTAAACAGGCCGAAGATTCCTCCCCTTCATCGCGCCAGCTTGAACCTAACCCCGCTAGCGAAGATTCACATGATGGGTAGGAATCCTGTAATCACCACCATAGTTGTCGACCGGCGTTAGAAATCGTTGTGCACTTTCACCGTTTGTCCGGTCAAAACAGATTCTTGGGCTGCCAAGGCAACCGCAACAACCCGGGCACCGTCCCGGACGGAGGGCGTGGGGGCTTTGTCTTCTACAATCCAGTCCACCATTTTGTGAAAGTACAGCAGCAGTTCATTTGCATGCCCTTCGATGAGGCGTTCCTTGTTAGCTGGAGGCGCGGCATTTAACGCCTCACGTTCAAGCACACCGTCCATACCGAGATCTAAACCGGTTAAGGTGCCCTTTGTGCCGTAGATTACCAACCGCTGGTGCGCATCCGGCGGTGAGTTAATTGCGCTGCATATCACAGAGACGCGTCCAACCGCACCACTGGCGAACTTAAGGTTAAGGATCCAGGTATCTTCTATAGGATACCCTAGGATAACACCGCTGTTCAGGGCGAACGCATGCACGGTGTTAATATCTCCGGCAAACCACCGCACGCAATCTATGGCGTGCGCACCCCCACCAAAGAGGAAATCTTGTGGTGCTGTAACCCGCCACGGCGTGATTTGACAAACCCTGCGGATATCATGGACATAACCGGTATCGATCAGCGTTACTTTCCCCAGCTTGCCCTCATCAAAGACACGACGTGCCGCAACGATCTTCGGAAGGTGGCGCCAAGTCATCGCCGCAACGAATTTAAGTCCCGTTCGATCGACCAGGTGGACCAATCGCTCACAATCCGCCATGGTTGTCACCATCGGTTTGGTGCAGACGACATGTTTTCCGGCTTTCAGCGCCGCCGCCGCATGTTCGGCGTGCAAGTGGTCGGGGGTGAACACGCCGACAACATCGACTTCAGAGCGCGACAGCAACTCGCGATAATCTTCGGTGACAAACCCAATCCCATAATCCTCATGTGCAAGTTTTAGAAGCGCTGGATCTTTGTCCGCGACCGCACACACCTTTATTGGGCTATCAGATTTCTGATTCAAAAGTAGGGCACCCTTGCCGACTCCTAACCCGATGATCCCCAATCCAAGTGTTGACATTTCGATTATGTCTCCTTGACTTTTTCCTTGAACGTCTGGATTGCCCGTTCTAGCTCGTCGTCCTCAACACTATGATGCACAAAAAAGCTCCATGCGCCTCGGGTCGATTTCTCTGCGTTTGGACACGAACCGGGGACATATTGCACGTAGTCAGGAAGTGGTACACCGACGGAGGTCTGCCGCATTGCTTGCATACGCTGGTATTCCACCTCAATATAGTTAATCTCGCCTCTGCACCCCAATGATTCGGGTCCCCACACCGGATACACCCAATAGTTGGGTTGCGTCTCCGGATACACATACGCCAGTCGCACACCCGCAACGTTACACAGCTCAGTCTCGATCTTTTTGACAAGTTCCCGCCGCCGAGCGTTAAATTGGTCAATCTTTTCCAGTTGGGCAAACGCCACCGCACCCTGAAGTTCACTAAAGCGGAAATCGTGGCCAAACGAGAAATGCCCCCGCGTTGGCAAACCGTTGAGGGGTTTCGCCTCGGGCCTCTCTAAGTCGTACAGATACCACGGCATCCCGGAGTTCGAGAACTCTGTCGCCCGTTTGTAGAGTTCTGGATCGTCCGTAGCAACCATGCCCCCTTCACCCGACGTGATATGTTTCGATTGCTGCATGGAGAAGCAGGCAATATCGCCAATGGTGCCGACCTTGCGCCCTCTGTAGTAGGCATCGTAGGACTGTGAGCAATCTTCTACAACCTTCAAGTTATGCTTCTTGGCAACAGCCATAATCTCATTCATCATCGCAGGCTGGCCGTTCAGATGAACGACCACCACAGCGCGTGTCCGCTGCGTGATGCGCGCTTCAATCCCTTCAGTCGAAATAATCTGCGTCCGAGGATCCACATCGGCAAACACAGGAACACAACCGATCGCAACAACTGGAAAGGAAACGAAAATTGGTGCGACAGCTGGACAGATAATCTCATCGCCCACGTCCAACCCCAAACTGGCGTAGGCTGTCGTATTAGCACTGGTCCCGGAGTTTACAGCGTGAACATACTTTCGACCGAGATGTGCACCGAAGGCTTCTTCAAATCTGGGAACGAAATTGCTTCTACCCCACCGCCATGCGTCTTGACTTTCGATGACCTCTCGCAAATAGGTTAGTTCCTCTTCCCCAAAGCAGTTTCTTGGCATGTCGATTCCCCTCTTTTATGGTGTTGTTATTGTCGGAGGTGATACAATGTTTCTTCGTATACTTTATCAGATTATCAGAATGCCCCTTTTCAGTCAATCCAAAATTACCAACCTTCCCTGTTGATCTCACCCCCAAATCGTGATAAAATGAAGCCAATATTATCCCTTTAGTGAAATTCTATCGGAGGTAGAGTTCTTATGGCTAAAATCGCTTTCCTCGGTGCAGGGAGTTTCGGCTTCGGCAGACGACTGATTGGAGATCTCCTTTCATTTCCAGAACTGTTAGATTCAACCATTCATCTTGTAGATCCTGATAGCGAGCGACTAGAGTTGACACACACCTATGCCCAACGCGCGGTGCGTGAACTGAATCTACCCACACAGATTGCCGCATCAACGGAGCGTAAACCGGCATTGGACGGGGCCGATTATGTCATCGTCTCTATTCGGGTGGGAGCCAACATGGGACCAGAGGCGTTAGATGTGCAAATTCCACTCGATGTCGGCGGACTTCGGCAGACCGTCTCCGACACGGTCGGGATCGGTGGACTGATGAAAGGGTTGCGCACGATCCCCGCTATGCTCGACATCGCTCGTGACATGGAAAAACTCTGTCCGGACGCGCCGATGCTTAATTACACCAATCCAATGGCGATGATTATGTGGGCGGTGTTAGAGGCAACAAGTATCTCCGGTGTGGGACTTTGCCACAGCGTGCAAGGTACGAGCAAGCAGCTAGCGAACTATATGGACGTGGATTACGATACCCTGCGCTATCTTGTCGCGGGGATTAATCACATGGCGTGGTTTTTGGAACTCTCGCAAGATGGCGAAACACTCTATCCGCGATTGAACGCCTGCCTTGAAGATCCCGAAATTGTCGCCCGTGACCCGGTGCGCTTTGACATCCTGAAGCATTTCGGTCGGTTTGTCACCGAATCCTCGCGCCACATGGCAGAATATGTGCCTTACTTCATGCAACACCCCGATGAGATGGTACGGTTAAACGTGGAAAATCGAACAGCTGAAAGCTTTGTCGATCAACATACAGACCGGGAGGAACGGATAGCACGAGCAAAGCGTGAGGCAGAAACGGCTCCGCTTGAGTTACAGCGCTCTCACGAATATGCAGCGGTCATTATCCACGCAATGGAGACGGATACCCCCGCCTACATTTACGGGAACGTGCTCAACACCAATCTCATTACCAATCTTCCCGCTGGCTGTTGCGTCGAAGTGCCAACACTCGTTAATCGCGCCGGGTTGCAGCCGTGCTATGTCGGTGCGTTGCCCCCTCAATGTGCAGCACTCTGTCAGACCAATATCAACATGCAGGGGTTGACGGTGCGCGCTATTTTGGAGGAGAACCGAGAATATGCCTATCACGCGGGATTGGTTGATCCAAATACAGTTTCACAATTAACGTTGTCAGAGATTCGCACAACAATTGATCGATTGTTGGATGCACAGGATGAATTTATGCCACCACTCGCTTAGTAGGAAGTCGTGATTCGGAGATCCCTCCCCGATAGATCGGGTTGGTTAGCAGGGTTGAGGCACACGGCGTGTGCCTACTACTTTTAACGTCTATCTACTCTTAGAAGTCACTATAATTCTCTAAGCGGGGCAAGATGCCCGCCTACGATGGAAGGAGCAATCTGCCAACTGTAGCGCAAACTGTTAGTTTGCAGGTTGGGATCACAATCTAACAGATTGTGGTACAAACGACTATCTACTTTTAACGTTTAGTTATTTTTATAATTCACCATAAATGTCCCTATCTAACTCCATTTCTCTATTGATTCGATAGCGGACTTTAGCCAAAATAGAGCGATATTATCTTATAAGAAAGGTAACTTGTTACAATGATCGAGGAACTTTTTATTAGTCATGCCTTCACAGAGCGGGATGGTTTCACCTCCGGCATTGAGGGACCTGCCTGCGATGCCGATGGCAATCTCTACGCCGTCAACTACGCACGTCAGCATACAATCGGGAAGGTCACACCAGCAGGAAAATGCAGCGTATTTGTCGAACTGCCCAACGGCAGTATTGGAAATGGCATCCGTTTCGACAGTGCGGGTTCCATGCTTATCGCTGACTATACCAACCATAACATCCTCAAGGTTGATATGGAGACGCAGGACATCAGTGTCTACGCCCATGAGCCAACCATGAATCAGCCAAACGATATCGCGATCGGTGCTAACGATATCGTCTACGCCAGCGATCCGAACTGGGCGAAATCAACGGGGCAGATCTGGCGTATCGACACAGATAGCACAGTCACGCTGCTTGAAGCGGATATGGGGACCACCAACGGCATTGAAGTTAGCCCCGATGAACGCAGCCTCTACGTCAATGAAAGCGTGCAGCGCAATATCTGGGCGTATGACCTGTCCGCCATTGGAGAGGTTAGCAATAAACGACTACTGATTCAGTTCCCCGATTTTGGGTTTGATGGTATGCGCTGCGATATTGAGGGCAATCTCTATGTGACGCGCCACGGCAAGGGCACGATCACTAAAGTGTCCCCGCAAGGTGAGGTGCTGTTGGAGGTCGAACTTGCAGGAAAGGATTGCACCAACTTAGCCTTCGGCGGTCCCGATGGACGCACCTGCTATGTGACACTCGCCGATAGAGGAAACGTCGAGTATTTCCGCACGGATTTGCCAGGTCGAAGTTGGCAGCTTTTTCAGAGGGACTAAATGCGTAATCTACGGATAGGCAGCATCATCTTGTTGATGCTACTGAACATCAATCAAGGGCTTTTCGCGAAGGAAGGCGACGAGCTAATTGGAAAACCCGCATCAGAATGGGGAAAACTAAAGTGGATGAATTCGCAGCCACTCCAGTTGAACGCGTTAGCGGACAAGGTGGTTCTTATCCGTTGGTGGACGGATACATGCTCATTTTGTAGTCGTAGCGCGCCCGCGCTGAACGAATTTCACGACACCTTCAAGGATAAGGGCTTGGTCATAATTGGGGTGTACCATCCAAAACCGCCCGGTCCGCGTCGTCAAGAGGTACTTGAGAAAGCGGTGAAGCGGCTCGGCTTTGAATTCCCGATCACGCTGGATATGGATTGGAGAATCTTGAGGCGTTACTGGCTGAATAGGGGCAAACACCGATGGACTTCGGTCAGCTTTCTCATCGATAAGCGGGGAAAGATTCGTTATATCCATCCGGGCGGTGAGTATTACAAAGGAGAGGGCGAAACGCGAACGGACGCCCAACGAGATTACCACGAATTGAAAACGATGATTGAAAAACTGATTGCGGAACCGTCTCAATCTAAAGTCAAGTCGTCGGATTAGTATGCGCCATCAGACGGAGGCTCTTCTGCCAACGTTTTATTCATCCAGCGAAAGCCGGAATATGCCCTCTCCATTTGTGCCAATATAGAACGTCGTGCCATCGTATGCCAACGACATGATATTGTGCTGTAGCGGAGCGATTAACTCCCACGAATCCGATCCTTGCGTCAAGCGGAAGATCCCATGAGAGTTTGTTCCATAGAGCGTCGTGCCATCGACTAGCTGCATCTCAATCCCACTATTGCGCAATCCAGTGTCAATTGACGTCCATGTCTCTCCACCATCTATTGAGCGCAAAATCCTATCGTAAGAATCTGCATAAACCGTCCCGCCAACGCAAGTCAAATCATAGACATCCTGTGCGAATTGATGCTCCCACTTCGGTAGACCCCGGCTCACATCCGTCCACGTATCCCCTTCGTCAACCGAACGGAAGATTTTTCCACGCGCCGGGTTGACGTAGACGGTACTGCCCGATACAGCAAACGGTCGCCAACCCAAAAAATCCTGTGGTCTGAGTTGTGTCCATAGGTCTTCCCCCACTCTCCAGCGGTAAAGTCGTGCTCCATCGCCCATATGTCTTACAACATAGAAGGTATCCCTGCTAACTATCAATTGATTAACACCGTAGATTCTATCATTGGCAGACCGCATATTCGTCTGAATTGGTATCCACGAATTTCCGTCGTCTGCCAAGCAATAAACTCCAGAAGTTGATGGGTTCAACCTATAGTTAGTTTCGTTTGTTGCTGTATAAAGTTTTCCTCCCGAAACTGTGAGTGTCGCTCCATCACTGGCAACCAACCCCTCATTCATTGGCACCCACGAATTTCCCCCGTCCGCTGATCTAACGATACCATCACCCGTTACGGTATAGAGTGCGTCCCTGAAAAACACAAGGTTTTCAACATATGCCTTGATGATGCCAGTGTTGGTTTTTGTCCACGATTCCCCGCCATTTGTCGAGCGGAAGACTCCCTCCTCGGTGCCGACGTAAAGCATCTTCTCAGATAACACTGCTACGGAAAAGACGTATTGATTGACCAAGTTGGTGTTAAACATTGTCCATGAGTCACCGGCATCGGTTGATCGCAATACTGGACCATCGGCAATGCCTGAGCCTATATAGAAGACTGTGTTTCCCACCGCTGCCAATTCGCCATCGAAATCCTGCATCGCATTGGGCTTGATTGATCGCCACCAATTGCCCATATTTGTTGACCGGAAAAGTCCCCCATCGACTGTCGCTGCATAGACAGTCTTGCCAGAGACAGCAAATTTTGTAATATCAGATTCGGCGGTGGTTTTTTGCCACGGATCTTCTATGGCCAGCTTTGTCCATGACTTCTCGCCGGCTTTGAGACGGAAAACATGGCGCCGCATTTGTGCAAAAAGTGTCGTCCCACTCGCAAACAAGCGGGGGCCGTCTCGATCGGTCAAACCGTTATCAATTTGTTCCCACGACTTACCGTTATCATTTGAAAAGAAAACACTCTCTTGTTCAGGCCGTCCAATGTAAATCGTGTCACCAATAATTGCGACTCCCGAAATGCCCCAATCGCGCTGATAGTGAGTCAACTGCTGCCATGAGTCACCGTTGTTGGTCGAATAGAAAAGATCACCATTTGTCCCAGCGTAGAGGGTGTTTCCCTTTTGTGTGAACGCGGAGACACCGGGAAGTATGTAAAACGTGCTGTCCTGATATCTGCGCAAGCCTTTGCTAGCCGCCACCCACGTCTCGCCGCCATCAATCGAGCGGAAGATACCACCTTCTCCTGCTCCAGCAAAGAGTGTTCCTTTTGGTGTCGCGTGAAGAGACATAACTGTTCCACCGTAGGGTCCGTTGGTCTGCGTCCAACCAATTTTATCTGATTCTATCTGATTCTGTGAATCTGTAGCAGTTCCCCGCACCGAATCATTTTCCTGATTTCCATTTTTCGACTCGTCTCCACTCAATCCCCCCGCCCGGCTAACTCGCGATAACTTCACTACCGGTATTTCAATCATCGGCGCATCAACGATTTCAACCATTGTGGCTGATTCGGGCGCGTTAAAACTATAAGGCAACTGAAATGTCGTAGCCTGTTTAATCCCTAGGCCGATAAGCAACGTAATCGCAACCAACGAGGTCGCAACAATCCACGGCGCAAGCGGCTTGCTTGTTGTTGGTGCAGAATTCAGCGAACCGTCAGGGATTTGACGCATAATCTCCTGTGTTAAACTCGGTGGAAGTTGGAAGCCTCCCAAGGTTTCTTCAATCATCGTCAATTCCTCCTTTAGGCGGATTCGGGCGCGATACAGTCGGTCTCTGATGGCGCCGCATGATGTACCGATGAATCGTCCAATTTCCTCGCAGGTCATCCCCGCCATATAGTAAAGCGTTAAGACAGTTCGCTCACTTTCGGGGAGACTTTCGAGTGCATTGTGCACCTCCTCACGGAGGCGTGCATCGGTATATTTCGTCCATGACTGCGCGTTCATCTCTCCCTTGACATTATCGAATGATTCCGTTTGGAGGCGATTTTGCCGGAGCCAAGAGATACAGCACCGCGCAGCAATCACGTAGAGCCAACCGGGGAAGCGCACCGGATCTTTGAGCGTCGATAGTTTCTGGTACGCCTTGAGGAAGGTGTCCTGCGTGATTTCTTCGGCGGTGTGGAAATCACCAAGTTTTCGATATGCCAAGGCGTGAACAGATCCTTTGTACTTATCCACCAGAAACCCGAATGCGGATTCGTCCCCCGCCAGTGTGCGTTGAATCAACTCGGTATCATGAAGTGCCATTCTCCATCTCCCAGTGCAATCTTCAAAACCTAATATTTCACCCCGTCAAGGCTTTGAATCATGTCCCTCTATCTATAATGACGCACATTTGTAGCGGATTATCAGAGGGCAGATCCATTTTTTTGATCTTGATCCCCATTGGGCTTAGTGCTAAACTGAGAATTGCAATTTTAATCAATATTATCATCAGGTAAATTATTAAGTTCTGTTGACATTTGGGCGTCGAGATATGAATCTCGACCTACAGGATACCCGCCGTTAACTGGACAGGTTGGGCAAGTCCGAGAGGATCCCGTGACCGGGGATGCCCGACCTACAGGGGATGCGTCAAGGAGGAACCCATGAGCAAATTAGCGATTCAGGGCGGCGATAAAGCCATCACCTTAGACCAAAGTGAGGCTTCAGAGTGGCCCATTATTGATGATGAGGTCACCGAAGCTGTCGTGGACCAACTGCAAAGCGGGGAGATTTCGTTTTCGGATACGATTTACAAGTTTGAGGAGGAATTTGCTGCTTATCACGGCGTCAAGTATGCGTTAGCGCACAATAACGGGACCGCTTCGATTCATGGGGCGCTGTTCGGGGTTGGAGTGGGCCCCGGCGATGAGGTCATTGCTCCTGCTGCAACGTTTTGGGGGACGTACATGCCTATCCTCTCCTGTCAGGCGATTCCGGTCTTCTGTGATATTGATCCGTTCACAGGGTGTGCGGATCCAGCAGATATCGAGCAGCGAATCTCTCCCCACACGAAAGCGGTCATTGTCGTCCACCTCGGTGGAATGCCAGCGGAGATGGATGCCATTATGGAAATCGCTAAGCGTCACAATATCTTCGTGATTGAAGACTGCTCACACGCCCACGGCGCAACCTATAAAGGTAAAAAGGTCGGGACAATCGGAGATGTGGGATGTTTCAGTATGCAGGGAGGAAAACTTTTGCCGAGTGGCGAAGGTGGCGTGATGATCACGGATAATCTGGAGTATTACGAGCGGGCAATCTGTCTCGGACACTATGAACGCATCCGCGATCTTCCCGAAGAGAAGTACCGCAAATATGCTAAGACCTGCTTTGGATACAAATACCGTATCGCCCCAATTTCCGCCGCTATCGCTCGTGTCCAACTCCGACATCTCGATGAGCGTAACAAATACCGTGACGACAACGTGATGTACCTGATGGACGGCATTGCAGAGTGTCCGGGAATTTATCCAGTCAAGCCTTCAACCGATAACTTTCGCGGTTATTACAGCCGCCCCTATGTCCGCTACATCCCCGAAGAACTCGGCGGATTGTCGAAAGAAAAATTCATCGAAGCGTTACGGGCAGAAGGAGCGAACGTGAGCAGTGGTGCACCGGGAGGCAGCGATCATCTATCGGCGGTGTTCCAAGAGCGGAATCACCCCGCTTTCACCCGCCCTGAAAATAATCGGGAAGTGACATATCGGGAAGGAGACCTGCCCGTTTCTGAGAACCCACGCGAAGATCTATTCACCATCCCAGTATTCTCCAGACCCAACAAGGCGCTATTGGACCAGTACATCGAAGCCTTTCGGAAGATTGCGACTCGTGTTGCGGAACTGGTCTAAAAGGGGCAATCGCCACGTAATCTCTCGATTGCCCTCAACTTGCATAATTAGCGGTGCATCATCCATCGTAAAGGTGTGCAACCTGTTCGGCGTAACCGTTGTAGAGTAACGTCTTACGTCTTTTCCACGTGAAGGCTGGACCGTTACCAATCATCCGCTCAGTCTTTTGCGACCACCGCGGGTGCGGCACATCCGGCTCGACATTCGCCTCAAACCCGTATTCGTGCGGTTGAAGTTCATTCCAGAATGTCTTCGGTTGATAGTTGAGGAACTCAATTTTTACGATAGACTTGGCACCCTTGAACCCATACTTCCACGGCATGACTTGGCGGATGGGGGCACCATGCTGCTTCGGAAGTTCGTGACCATAGATACCAATGGCAAAAAACGCAAGATCGTTTGCCATTTCGTCGGTGCGGAGCCCCTCTGTATAGGGCCAAGGACGAGACCTATTACGTCCTGGTCCTTTGTTAATCTCTCGGTTGTAATACGAGATGAAGCGAACGTATCTCGCCTCCGAGGTTGGCTCAACATCATCAATGATTCGCTTCATTGTGAAGCCGAGCCACGGAACAACCATCGCCCACGCCTCAACACAACGGAAACGATAGACCCGTTCTTCAAGGGGAAATTTCTTCCTGAGATCATCCAAATCATAGGTGCGAGGGTTTCGGACTAAACCGGTGACCTCTACCTTCCAGTTCTCGGTCGGCAACGCCTGCGCCGCTTCCCAGATAGATTTTGAACCGCCGAATTCATAGAAATTATTATATTTGGCGGCAACAGCTCTGTCGGTGATTGGACGGTCCACTTTTATAAAAGCTGGATTCCGTTCAAATGATTCAAACTTCATCAGGTTCGGGTCTATTTGGGGAGGAGTCTTCGCCTCCGATTCGGTTGGGTAACCGAGCATAGATCCGCCAGCGATGCTCAAACCGGCACCGGCAAGCGTTCTCAAGAACCGTCGTCGATTGATAAACGCCGCTTCCGGCGTAACCTCCCGCTCTGAAATTTCCCAAGTTTTTGGAATGTGAATATTTGCCATGAGTTTATCCTCTCTTTCCGCTTTAATCCGTCCTTCACTCCCTTACACACGCTCCCACCGACTTGGGTTCATTCCCGGCGCTTCTTTTTTCATATTGGGCGGTTTGTTGCCGCCGCCATAGTCCCAGTGACGGGTGTTACGGTCACCCAATAACGGTCTGACGGCATCCGGCAGCTTCGCGAGGTCTGCATCATCCCATGTTGTCACTTCGTCTTGGGGGCCCGCCCAGCCCGGACGATACGCGATAGCGAGCATTTCACGGGGATAGTCGCCGACATTCGGATAGTTTCCGTGAAACACTTTGTGGTTAATCAGCACCGCTGAACCCGCTTTTGCAGGGACCATCACCTCTTCCGGATGTGACTCAAAACGTCTGTAAGGATTCGCATCCGCGTGCATCGAGAGATGGGATCGGGGGATGACGCGAAACGGCGAAACCTCCGGAGTAAGATCTTCAAGGTAGTACAGCACCCGGACCATAAAAGGAACGCTGCCTTCGTAACCAAAAATTTGGGAGCCGTAGGGCTGTCCGTCCGTGTGTAGACTAATCCCCGGATGTCCCGGTTCAGAACGGGCATAGCCGTAGCTCATCATGATAATTTCGTCGCCAAAAAGTTCTCCCAAGAACGCCAGCGTTGGGGGATGGGCAAGCAGCTCTGTGATAGCCCCACCTCTAAATTGGAGATTCGGGCATCCCCGCTGATGTACGCTGTAGTCCACCGGTGTCGTTTCCAACTTCGCGGTCTCCGACTTGAGTCGAGCAATGTGGTCAGGAGATAATAGATCAGGTAATAAGAGATAGCCTTCAACTTCGATCTGGCGAATTCGCTCGCCAAGCGTCAAGGCTGACCAGTCACGATCATCAATACGTGGTGTGTTCATCGCAGTCCCTCCAAGTACCGTTAAGCTCCGAGATAAAAGGTGGTGAACCAACTTTTTACTTTGATTAAGAACTTCCATCTGAGGAATTTGGTTCACATAATTTAGGTTATCCCATTTGGAGGCTGATGTCAACAAGGAAACATCGATTTTCTGTTGCAGAACACCCGCGTGTCTGTTAAGATGATAGGTCAAACGCATCCCTTAGAACCAGAGTTTACCAATACCTCTAAACACCCCTTTCCTGAGGAGAAAACTCATGCCCGAATCATATCAAGGCTCATATCAGCAGTACGACGCGATTTGCCGGTCCAACGTAATGATCCCGATGCGCGACGGCGTCCGCCTTGCCACCGACATCTACTTTCCTGCGCTCGGCGGCCAACCAGCACCAGGAAAGTTTCCGGTCATCTTAGAGCGTACCCCCTACGACAAAGCGGGATCAGGAAATGTGACAAATGGGACCTACTACGCTCGGCGTGGCTACGTTTGCGCGATTCAGGATGTGCGAGGCAGATTCGTCAGCGAGGGTGAGTGGTATCCCTTCGCCAAAGAAGCACCTGACGGTTACGATACAGTGGAATGGCTCGCTGCCCAAGATTGGAGCGATGGACAGGTCGGCACGATGGGCGCGTCGTATTGCGGCAGTGACCAGTCCGCACTGGCAACGCTCAACCCGCCACACCTTTCGACGATGATAGTCGCCGTTGGTGCATCGAATTACTATCACTGTTCAATGCGACAAAACGGCGCGCTCGAACAACGGTTCATGATCTACGCCTTCCGAATGGCAACCACCAGCAAGGAAGCGTTTGCCGACGCTAATATCAAAGCCGCAGTTGATAGGGCATTTGCGAATGTGGGTGAGTGGGTGTCGCGTGCACCACTCAAGAAAGGCACATCCCCTTTGCGGATGCTACCGAATTATGAGCAGTGGGTGCTCGATCTGTTCACACACGGAGAATATGATGACTACTGGAAGCAACGCGGGTATGCTATTTCCCAGTATTACGAAGAGCACGCCGATGTGCCGACGCTCTACCTCGGTGGATGGTATGACTCGTATGCACGGGCGACCTGTGAGAATTATACCGCACTCAGCAAGATAAAAAAATCACAGCAGGTGCTTATGATGGGACCGTGGACGCATGGCGGCTGGGGTGTGACGAATGCCGGTGATGTTGATTTCGGGAATCACTCCTTCATTAACTATAACGACCTGCGGTTGGCATGGTTCGACCATTTCCTCAAAGGGATGCGCACGGAGGTTTCCGATTGGTCGCCGGTCAAGATTTTCGTGATGGGCACCGGCGAGGGGACGCCCAATTATCAAGGACGTCTTCACCACAGCGGCTATTGGCGCGACGAGGGGGACTTTCCTCTGCCCGACACTCAGTTTACGCCTTACTATCTTCATGTTGATGGTGAACTGTCTACCACGCTGCCAAGCACCAACGAACCAACAAGTCACTTTAGCTTTGATCCGCGAGACCCCGTTCCAACCATCGGTGGAGGAATCTCCGCTGCTGACCCGATTATGGGCGCTGGCGCGTTTGATCAGCGTGGGAACTCTAGATTTTTCGGCTGCAAAGACACTTTGCCTCTTAATGCTCGGAGTGATGTGTTGACCTTCCAGACCCCGCCGTTGGAAAACGATGTAGAAGTCACGGGACCAATTACAGTCAAACTCCACGCATCATCATCCGCCCGTGATACCGACTTCACAGCCAAACTGATTGACGTTTGTCCATTGAGCGATGACTTTCCCGATGGGCTTGCCATCAACCTGACAGATTCGATCATCCGCGCACGCTACCGAAACGGTTGGGATACCCCAGAGCTACTGGAGCCGGGGGAGGTCTACGAATTCGTTTTTGAACTTTATCCAACCTCCAACATTTTCAAAAAGGGACACCGGATTCGCTTGGACATTTCTAGCAGTAATTGGCCCCGCTTTGATGCGAATCCGAACACAGGTGGCGATTTGGGAGTCGAGCGGCGGCTTGAGATTGCAGAGCAGACAATTCATCATGAACCTGAGCACCCGTCGCATGTGGTTTTACCTATTATCGAACGATAAGAGAAACATGGTGGGAGAATTTCTGAAACGGGCTGCATAACCGTTGTCAACAGGAGGGAGATATTATGAAAATCAGATGGTGTGGACACGCTACGTTTTTGCTGGAAGGAAACGGGACTCGGATTGTAACTGATCCGTATACACCCGAAGTAGCTGGCTATGACCCGATTGATGAACCGGTGGATATTGTGATTATGAGTTCAGCGACCGACCGGTTTCACAGTTGTGCGGATATGGTGGCGGGTGATCCTGTCGTGATTAATGCGCTTGATATTACTGAGACAGGGGCGGAGGTCAAAGGGATTCGTTTCTCATCTGTGCCGGCTATGGAGAGCATAGTACATAAAAGTGATCCGGATCAGAATGCAATGTATCGTTTCGGGGTCGAAGGCATTACAATTGGGCACATGGGCGATGTAGGAAACCCTTTGAGCGAAACGCAGCTCGAATTTTTTAAGGGCGTCGATATCCTGCTTGTGCTAACAGGCGGTCCCCCAACGATTGAACTGAATGACCTCGACGAAGTCATCGATGCGATTCAGCCAAAGGTGACGATTCCGATGCACTACAGAACCGACAAGGTCACGCTCACTCATATCCTGCCGGTGGATGACTTCACCGCACGATATCCGGCAGAAGTTGTCCATCATCAGGGTCAATCAGAGATTGAAGTACACAAATCAGATCTACCCCAGACAAATCAGATCTATGTGCTAGACTATGCTAATTAGAATCCGCGGATATAGTAATTGCACCTATTGGCAATTTTTCTCTTATGGAAGGTTGAGTTGCCACGAGACACCAAAGCGATCATTTACCCAACCGAATCGTGCGCTAAACCCGTAGTTGTCTAATGGCATAAATATCTCTCCATCCTCAGCAAGTGCTGAGTACACCCGCTCAAGTTCTTCTTGTGACTCACAATCAACGAAGATTGAGATAGCGGGCGTGAAGCCAAAATCATGCTTTATCGGAGTGTCAATACAGATGAATTCCCTACCACCAAGAGTAAAAAAGGCGTATTGAACTTTGCCTTTATTCTCGCCTTCGTTGTAGTATGACACATCAATCACTTCAGACATGGGGAATAGACCAACGTAGAAATTCATTGCGTCTCCAGCAGTGCCATCAAACATTAGATGGGTTCGGATCTTTGTTGCCATCAGGTATTTTTCTCCTTTGTTGTATAACTCTTCTTTAAACCGAATGCTTTCCACATAACACGATTGGCTCATGTTAAGAATTAGTGCAACAGCACCGACTTGCCTCAAAAACCGTAGGCCGGGCATCTTGCCCCGCCCTCAACGCTTTCACCGTAATTGCACTCTGTTTTTACATGAGCCAAAAGCGTTTTATCCATATCTCTTTTGAAGGTGATATACGGACATATTGTAGGATAATTCTGTACCTTCAATCTCATCTAAAAGTTCGGCGTATTTGTGTGGGTAATCCATTCGCAGGTATGCCTCAAGAACTTGGCGATTCGGCGCTCGAAAAACCGTTTGGATATCGAAATGCGAAAATCCGTGTTGTTGATAGAACGCAGTGTGTTCCGTTCGATATCCATCGTGAAAAATGTGGGGGTAAACTCCCCGCGCGATCATACCAAACTGTCCCCGATCAGGATTGGTATCAATGATGAAGAAATGACCGCCCGGACTCAAGATGCGTTTGACTTCAGACAGACCGCGCAGACAGTCTCTTGTACCGAAAAAATATGCAAAGCGAGCGTACGTAACATCTATGCTGTAGTTTAATAGTGGTATTGATTCAGCCGAAGCCACGAGGATACTGATATTTCCCAGCGGATTGTTACACAAACGAGTGTAAATCTGTTGAAGCATTCTGGCATCTGGTTCAACAGCAAAAACATGGTCTGCTTTCTGAGCGTAACGTACGGCGTGAAAACCGGAACCTGCGCCGATATCTAACACCTGTTTCCCTTCAATTGGGGCTTTTTCCCACATGAGTGCTTCTAACCGTTGATCTGGATCTGTACAGTTGTTGAGATGTTCATAGGCTGTGGGATTCGTTGCACCAGCGTAAGGATAAAATCTTCCTTTCATTCTCCCTGCTCTATGTTTGTTTTAGTGTCACAACCGATCTACTCGATCCAGCCATCCCGTCGAAAGATCCCAATCGAATAGATCATCACGATTCCCACTTTCCTTTGTACGAATCCATTCGTCAACGCTAGATTTTTTGAACCGTAGCTCATCCCCCACCTCAAAGTGAGGGATTTCGTTGAGTAATTTCCACACCACGTCCGGCTCGATTTGCAGATAGGCGGCGACCTCCTCCAATGTCATAATCTCTTTCACCGGTGCCAATCGAACCAAACCGCCATCCACATGACTTTCTAAGCGCACAATTGATTCCCGCAACGCGTGGATGGCGGATACGAGATCGGAATCAGGTGCATACAGACGTTCCTGTAATGTTTCCCACCAATCCTGTGCAGGCTGGAGGGTCTCCACCTTATGTGTTGATTCAATTGTTGCTTTCAGTTTGTCGCGTTCGGCGGCGCATTCCTTACAATTCGCAAGATGTACCTCAATTGTATGCTTACCCATCGAAGAAAGCTCGCCATCAATATAGGCGACCAGTTCTTCGCGAACATTATTACATTCCATTTTTGAATCCTCCTTTTGATTTCGTAATGCTTAGTGCTAAAACATTATACGATAAAATTCGCTACTCTTTATGTTCGTTGCGTCAGCGGAAAGCCGGATAATATGGCATTTCCTCCAAATCCGTCCAGCGTTTTCGCAATTTAGTATCCATATCACGGACGGTTGCACCGAGGGCTTCCAGATGTCCGAACTCCTCCGAGGCTTGTCCAAATATGTCGAAACACAATAGGAGAATCTGACGCTGCGTTGAGATTCCCCATTTATGGTCTTCTTCCCATACCTTTTCTATAAAATTGAGCCTAGAGTGAATTGTCCAGTAGGCACACGCTTCGACAATGGATCGAAAAAAAAGCGTATCGTCTGCTGCTTCGGGGCACCCCTTCGCAAGTTCAGCACGATACGCTATTTCCATCTTTTCAACCACATCATTTGGCACACGGTTGATATGATACCATGTCGGGAAGCAGACACGCCCATAGATTCCATCTCTGAGCGCGTGTCGAAATTCACCAAATTCAAAGTCAAAGAGTTTCCTTTCAGCTCCGACAGGTAGCGCATTCATCGGAATCGGGTCACCGTGTGTATAAGCGAGGAACGGTCCTGGGGCAGCAATGAATGCCGCAACCGTTTTCATCTCTGTCTTTGCCCCACGATTGGGTTTCACTCCAATCCTCCCACAGACTTCATCTAGTTTCCCCACGAGCCGCCGCCATTCGCCGGTTATGGAAGGAGACTTGTCTCTGGGACCGAGGCGGTCACGGAGGCTATCGTACGCCGCCTTTTTGTGAATCGTCAGGGCGTGCATTTTTCCGAGTGCCCTCGCCAATTTGATTAATTCCCCCGTTGCAGCTGTGGGAGATTCTCCGCGCAGGCTCCCGTAAAAATTCCGCCCGTCTCCTAAGTCCTCAATGACCATAAGCCCCTTTTCCCAATCTCCGGCATAAAATTGTGCGGCTGGTGAATTTCCATCTGAAATTTCGCTCAAAAATTCGAGTCCCGCCCAATCGTTGAAGAATTGGGGAACCATTTCATCCGGTGAGTTCGGATGAAATTCCGTTCCATCAGTGGTCAGTGCCCTTTTGACGACAACGCTTTGCGGAATACCGGAGGGGCTTTCTACTACACAACAGCGAAGGACCGTCGCCCGATCTGTATCAAATTCCGTTTCCATTTTAAGCCGTACAGCACCCCCGAATGCTTTACAGAGTACGTTTTCTGCAATTGCTACGGTTTCGGAATGGTCTTTTTTGTCTGATTTGGGCATTTTGATGAGTTACCCTCATTGAAATTGACGGAAATCCGGGAAACCAGATTCAAAAAGATACGCGAATTTCGTAAACACAGCTCGTTCCCCCGGTAGGCTATCCACAAACACAAAGAAGAAGTGGCTCTCTGGAGTGAATTCGTAGTCGAAGATCGCATTGAAATTGTAGCTAATCTCATTTTGCAGCCGTTCATCAACGCGTTCAACAAAAATGAGCCAACCGATCTTTTGAGTTAATTGATAATTACTGCGGAGCCGGAAAATCAGTGTATTTCGATACCTGCGCCAAAAGAAATTCTCAAGGTCTAAGTCAGCGGTCAACTTGCCGAAGAGGTTGACACCCGCAGAGAAGTTGGTAAATCGGTTGAACTCATCTCGGCGTGTGCCGAAACGATTTCCAACCGCTAAGTGCCACCACGGTGCTTCATAATTAACCTCTGAGCCAATAAACTTGGTGTCAAATAGTTGACCGACCTCACGGAGTACGCCAAACCCGCCAGAAGTGAAGAGGTCAAACCGACCAATGTCAATATTGAAGCGGAACTCACTCCGCCGTTCCCGTAGTAATTTTTCTGCATTGGTTTGATGAAAATGGCGTGCGTCAACCTGAAACAGCTGCACCGAATTCCCCTCTGGAAACTCATAGTTGTACCTTACACGGGCGCGTCCCCGACGGAATGCTTCATCTTCAAGCCCCATTTCATTTGGCCGAAAGCCATCCTGAATCTCTTCAAGTCGAATGTTGGCAAGCCACCCTTGATGCAGCCATTCCATCGCGGTATAATACGCCCAGTGCGTCTCACCATCAATGAAATCAACCGCATATTGCGATGTTGCAGTCCAGTTTCGATGAAGTCCAAACCGACCGTTGAGCGATAGGAGTCCTACATCGCGGTCAGTTTGGTGTTTGTGTGTGCCCATCGCACCGATGACAGTCCGCTCACCGATATTGTAATTCACTCGCCCGGCTAAAAGATTCGCCTGCTTTTTCTGATCGGCATCATACCGATCGATCATTTTACCATAGGTATTGACAACCGAGAAATTAGCGCCGCCCATTGTGCCTGCCGTTTTCGCACCGAAATCAATTTCTTGAACGCGACGGGTGTAGAAGAGATTGAGTGGTAGATCAAACAACTCGGCACCCTCCTGGAAGAACGGACGGCGTTCAGGAAGGGATAACTCGCGGTCACTTGCGATGTTAATTTGGGTTGGATCGCTTTCTAATTGTGAAAAATCGGGATTAAAAGTCAGGTTCGAGGTGAGGCGCGTCGAAATTGGAAGGATAAGGTCCAACCCACCATCAAGGTCATTGGGTCGATTTTCTATCGCGCGATAGCTACCGTAGGGGAGAATGCCGAGTTTCTGCTCTGTTTTGATCTTTTCCAAATTCAAGCCAGTCAAATTGCCAAACTCCGACACACGTGAGAAAAAAGCGGTGTGTGCCCAAGAATAGGATTGACTGTTTACCGGACGGACCCGCCAAAAGTTGATTCCCCACGTGGTATTATCCCGATTAAAACGGAGTGCACGGAACGGTATCGCAAATTCTGCGGTCCAGCCATTTGGGTATTTCTTTATTTTCGCTTCCCAACTTGCATCCCAACTCATGTCGAAAACGCTCTCGTTGCTGACCCGCTCATCTGTCTGTGTGCCAAGCGTGTTGACAGCAAAAATGTAGCAGTTACGACGATCATGATAGGTATCAAGCATCACTTCAATACAGTCGTTCTGCCAAACAGGCGAATCCCGGCGTGTTTTCGTTTCGCGTAGACTATTCATATCCGGCTCCTCGCAATGCACACCGATATAGAGGGTGTTCTCATCGTACAAAACCTTTGCTTCAGTGTTTAGTTGTGCGAGTTGAATGTCTCCCTCCTTTGCACGGAAGAAGTTGTTCGCAATTTGGGCGTGTTGCCATACGCTGTCGGTAAGGTTGCCATCAATGACCGGGGGCGTATCCACCCATGTGGCATCAATGGTGCGCGTCGAATTTTGCGTTTCTGCGAAAAGCGGTATAGCGAGCAGCGCAATCAACAGCCAAAGTATTGCACGCATCCACCGCAGCCGTTCAGTTTTCTCCACCCTCTTCTTCTCCTACCTCATTTGTGCCCAAGTTGCAATTTGCATTTCAGAACCCAGATTATTCCACAAAATGATCATTTGTTAGATCTCTCCAGTCAGGTGTATCTTCACTTGCGTCAACATCTCCTCTTCAGAGATTGCTTCTTCTCGATTCCCAGCGTATTGTCCCTCCATCCATTGATGAATTTGCTCAATTGCTGGGTGGTTTTCGTCTATGACCGTCTGACCCTCCCCTTCCAGATAGGCATTTATCCACAATAGCACGCCATATTTGCCAGAGGTTCTGGTAAGGATAATATCGACCAATTCCTCTTTGTCTTCCTTCTCTTGTGGAAGTTTACCTTCCACCTCCGCCTCCATACCAGCTACATTGGAGATAACCGCTTTGTCGATGTAGGAATGTTTGAAAGCGTATTGATGCGGACGAGGGTTGTCAAATTCGGTATATTTGCCGATATTAATCTGGCAACGGAAAACCACCGGTGCCTTTCCACGAGATTGTGCTAGATGCCCCGCCCGCCTACGGGCTTCGCTCGATTTTTGGGTAAACCAGATTTTCTTCCCTGCTCTCCCCCGTGCCTTGAACCCTTCCGCCATAATCGCCTCGGCCCTATCGCTTGTTGTGCCGTGCCAGACGGTGATGACGTTCTTAAACCCGGTATTCCAACCTACATTGATAAAGCTACGAATCCGTTTGGGCTCAACGCCGTGGCGAATCGCAAACTCCTCCAATGTTAAATCAGGGCTTTGTACTAACTGTTTCTGAAATTGTTCTGCCAACCAAGCGAAGTCTTTATCTTCAAGTCGTCGCTGATAACGATCTTTTCGTTTTTTATCGTTTCTCTTCTTCGCCAACGCAAAGCCTCCTCATGACAAACACCAGACATTTCCGGTGAACGGTGGAAATAGACAATCGAGCAGGACACCCGCTTCGCCCCGTCCGTCACAGTCGACAAAATTGGTCTTCAATTCGTTGA
The DNA here is from genome assembly GCA_965204355.1 of Candidatus Poribacteria bacterium. GTDB lineage: Bacteria > Poribacteria > WGA-4E > WGA-4E > PCPOR2b > PCPOR2b. The sequence goes on along the minus strand of OZ241983.1, from coordinate 1,563,448 downwards.
ACCGGCAGCGACCACACAGGAGCTGCCAGAAAGTCAGATCTGGGAACCGGGCATCGCCATCCTCGACCGAATCGGGCAACCAGTTAGAGATGTCCGTTATCTTTCCTCCGTCAAATTTCAGTTGTACACCGCTGCGGTAGAAGCTCACTTTCAATTCGCCGTTATAACCCTCCGCGACGGTCCCTGCGAGATTCTTTTCCAAGGCAGGTTGAATATGCCCTAAAAAGGCAACCAGATTCGGTATACGGATGTACAACCCGTACGGTCCATACTCATAGATTTTATTCCCTAACAGGGCGCAGTAGGCTGGATGCGCGCGTCCAAGTTCAAGCATGAGGCTTTCCAATTCTTGCTTCTGATGATTGCCCCATTTAGGCGTTGTTTGCGCGATTTTCCACAGTCCGCGTAACACACTCGGCATCAGGTTCAGATAGCCCACGCCGGATTTGAGTTCCATCTGAACGATGTATAGTGCGTTGTCCTCTATCCACGGGTAGTATTGCACGTAACCCAATCGCTCACGTTCCACTGTCTCAATAATCAGCCATTTCCAGTGGGCAAAATCTTTTTCCGAGCGTCCACTGAACTCATAGTTCCACTCCGCCTTAGACCGTAGGGACACGAAAGGTTGACGACGACTGGCGTGGTCATACACCTCCTGAACGAAAGTGTGATCGTCCTCCACAACTGGACGCAGATGATATTTTTCAGAATCGCCATCTTTCAACTTCGGCAGATGGACTCCAGCCATACCTCTCCCGCCGTCCACATCCATTGCCATTTCATATCCGAACTGGCGATAATACCACGGGATGCCGGTGATGCCTTGCATCAATTCACCTCTTGATGCGCTCAAGGCGTGTATCACTTCAAACTGTTTTCGCACCAATCCGCGTCGGCGGTATTCTGGTTCCGTGACGACCACTTCGGGACGCCCAAGTTTGAATGGAATCCCACGGTACGCCCAGGTCTGGGAGATAAGGCACATTGACGAAACGATTTTGTTCGTGTGGGTGTCTTCTACCACTGTAAAATCGCTCGCTTTCACCGTTGGGTGATGGCCTGACATCAAGCCTCGTATGCCATGGTCAACTCGCTCATCCTCGAAAACGCGACCGTTAAATTCAGCAAGAGCGTCCACGTCGTTGGAGCACGCAAACCGCAAGATTAGATTATCGCCTAAGTCAATAGGCATTTGAGAAAGAATTGATTTTGTAGACACTCACGCCTCCGTATAATTTCCTCATCTGTTTTCCTATACGGTCACATCTTATCGACCAATTAGGCACTTCGTCTCAAACTCTTGATTTCATCCGTTATATCGGGACTTAGGCAAAATGGATCGCCGCTATCTCTTTGTAGGGCAGCAATTACCCGATCCTGAATTTGTGGTACAAGCGGAGCGTTAGGAAATTCATCCAGCGGAATCCAGTGAACGGCGACTTCGTTCTCGTCCGGATTATCGGGCAGGCGTGGTTCACTCCCTTCGCAAAGAGCACAACGGAAAAGGAAATCAACGCAATGCGGCTTTTCATCTAGCGTAAAGCCATAGTCGGGTGGGAAACACTCGTAGACAAACAATAGTTCCTTCACTTCCACTTCAGCAGCAGCTTCCTCGCGGACTTCACGCCATGTCGCATCGTACAGCGTTTCGCCCGGCTCAACGCCTCCACCGGGCAGATTATAATGGAAACCGTTCTCGTCATCAAATGCAACAAGCAGGATTGTGTCATCGCGGACAATCACTGCCCGGGTTGCAAGTCGGATTCCTTGTCTATTGGCTTTGAATTTGATATCTTCTGACAAGTCGGTCTCCACTATGAATTGAGTTTTCTTTGATTCCATCTTCTCTAAGGGAAAACCCTATCTTTTCCAGAACTTTCATCGAAGCGATATTATTTTCAGTAGTACTTGCCTGAATAGTTGACAATTCCAAATATTCAAACCCAAAAGTAACAATTCTCTCGCAGGCTTCGGTGGCAAATCCCATGTTCCAGAATTCAGGGAGCATCGAATAGCCTAGTATTCCCAACTCCCCATCTTTTCTCAACGTGATAATCCCAATAGTTCGACGGTCATCCTTTTTCTTAATTAGCAAAGTCATAGTATCTTCGATAGTTTCCTTCGAGACACACTGAGAAGTCGTTTGTACCGCATCTTCATATCCGAAAGGGAATGGCACTTTCCCCAGATGCTGTGAAACCCTCCAGTCGGAATATAGCCGATGAATAAAATCCACATCACTCATTTCAATGATCTTAAAACAGAGGCGATCTGTCTCCACATTCGGCAATTGTTTGGCGATACTATAGCTTCTTAAAGTTTTCATTCAGTTTGTCTCCATGGTCCTTTGCTTGGCTTTTCTTTTGTCATCGTCGGTCTGCCTCTCGCGCTTAGGCGGTGTCCACCGTTTTACGAGCAATCGCCATAATATGTGCACTTACACCAATTACCGATGGCTCGCTTTCAAGGGAACGGGCAATATTCAGCAGCCGTTCACGGTAGTTTGGATCATCCCACTGTTCTTCGAGATTTTGTAGCAGCCAAGCGGGTCCCTGAATGCCAAACAGACCTTCGAGATTGAATTCGACAGCTTCTATTTCTGACTTGAGTTCTTCGGGCCGGTGAAGGTATGCCGTTGTAAAGTATGCTGGCTGTTCGTTTGGATTCCGGTGCTGCCCCTCCCGTAGATCGCGGGAGACAATCTCAATAAACTCCGGATCCATGTTACCATCTATCATACCGTGTAAGGTCGAAGCATATCGGGAGATAGCAACGGCAAATATAATCCCGCCTTTCCTAAGGATTCGATACGATTCTTGTAATGCCGCAATTCGTTGGTTTCGCTCCGTCAGATGGTACAATGGTCCCATTATGAGAACGACATCTACAGAGTTATCCGCTCGATCTAAATGACGAGCATCTCCAACACGGAGTTCTGCAATCGGATGGTCGGGTTGGGCTTGTGATGCTGCCGATGCCTGTTCCACATGGAGCGGAACAGGATCCACAAGATGAACCTCATATCCTCGCCTTGCAAGCCAGCATGCATAGCCTCCGGGACCGCCACCCACGTCATATACTACGGCTGGTGTCTCTGGTAAATGGCGCGTAATCAACTCTCGCATACGAGTTTCCTCAAGTTGCCCTAAACTTGAGGAAAGCCGTTGAATTTCATCTCCCTGTTCGTAATGAGCCACTATTTCGTTGGAGAGTTTCTCATCGTAATCGGAACTCAAATTTTCTTCCCTTTTTTGGCAGCAGCCGCGAGCTGCGATTTTTAAAAGTATTATGATGACTAGATTAAATGTTGCCTAATCCATAGTAATAAAACACTGTGCGGTTTCAATTTTTTAACGCACACTCCGCAATATTCTTCAGTTTATTTTTGATTTGGTATGTTTTCTTACTCTTTAAAAGTGAGTAGATGGCAGATTGGGAATTGAGTATTCGTTGGCAAGGGAAAGGGGTATCTGATATAATGCTCGACGTTGTGTCACCTTACTTAAAATAAAATGGATAGAGGAGAAAAATCGATATGGCAGATGGATTTAACGCACCGGGCGTCGTCAAACCCTTCGGGATTTTTTCGGGTGCTGCGTGGCAGCCGGAGGGCAAAGTCTTGCATATTTCTGGGCATGTCTCTCAGGATCCGGACGGCAACACGGTCGGAGTGGGTGATATTCGTGCACAGACCCGACAAACGCTGATAAACATTCAGACCGTCCTGTCGAGCGTCGGAGGCGCGATGTCGGATATCGCCAAGGTCACAGTTTTCATAACCGATATGTCGACACTCGCCGATATCCACGCGGTACGCGCTGAGTTTTTCGATCCGCCGTATCCCGCTAGCACCTTGGTTGAAGTGAGTCGGTTGGTGGACCCCGAGTGGATGATTGAGATTGAAGCGGTGGCAGTGATCCCGTTTGACCGGGTCAAAAATCCCGCATAAGGCAAGCACCGGGGCAGTGTTTTCCAACCCCGGCGAAATCTGACAGTTTCCCGCAAGCGCATAGGAATGATTTAATTTCCACTCCCTATTAGGCTGCAGCGCGAATATTCGCGCGTGTTCCGTCTACGTCAAAACAACCGAACTGATTATCTCGCATCAGGCGTGTGGCAAACTGCATCGCCTGTTTTTCGGTCATATAACCCTCTGCAATCTCACCCTCAAGGGCACGGCGGATCTCGTTACGCGCTTGAATTGCATAAGCCATCGAGCTGGTGGGCCATCCCGTGTCTCCACCAAAGGCAAATATCTTATTCGATGGCACTGCGTGTATGAACCGACGCAGAAAGTCGCGGGAGCTATACGGATCTATGCTCCACGCCCAACAGAGATCGACCCAGATGTTCCGATAATGCTTCGCTAAAGCGACAAGCTCATCGTTGTAGGGGTAGGCGATGTGCATCAGGACAAACTTGGCGTCCAAGTAGCGGGCAAAGAGTGCACACATATTTCCAGCCGGAATCCGACGCACCGGCATTCGGTCGTTTCCTGCGTAGTAGCCTGTGTGAATTTTGAATGGAAGGTTATGTTCGATCGACAACTCGACCCCACGTGCCCAACACCAATCGCCCAAGCAGAGATAGGTTTCGACGCTAAGCTCTTCTGCGGGTTGGTTTAGTACTTGGGAGAGCGCAGCCGATGCCTCAACATCGTTTCGTTCAATCCAATCGAGGGTTCGGTTGTAAGCGTGCTGTGCCTTTACCGCAATCGCACACGGCCCATGTTTCGCGAAAATTGCCTCCATCCCCTGCTTCAGTGTTCGGAGATCTTTCACCTCCACACCCGTTTCGGCGTGAATCTGCTCCGTATCAATTTGCCCATTACAAAATCCAGCCCATGAGAGGTCATAGAGAAAGAAGTCCAACCCGGAATGATCGGGCAAACAGGGCCAACTGAAATCATCAGTCTGCACATGGTCGAGATTCGCTACGTCGTGCAGCAGGCGATAACGTTCACCGGGCTTGCGTAGTGCTTTAATTTTCTCTTGCGCCGATGCCAGTGCTTCTCCAGTGAGCTCGGCAATTCCGTAGACGTGCTCCGCAATGAGTCGCACCGCCTCGCCGTATCCAGTGAACTGCGTCGCTTCCCACGCCTCCTGAATCCCCTCGAAACGTCCGGCGATATCCGGATCTGACGCATCCATCAAGCGTTGCATCGCGTCGGAGGATGCACCCGCCGTGTTGAGGTCTGCAGGAACGTAATTCCCAAACAGGTCCTGTAAGATGTCCGGACCGTCTTCCAACCAATCCGGTTCCTTCCGCAAATGTTCGTGTGTGTCAACCAGAGGGGTCGCTTGGATGTGTTGTGCAAGATCTGTCGACATATTTCTCATCCTTTCTGATTTTGAATCGTGTTATAATCATCTCGGAATTCAGCACTAATTGTTAGTTTAACAGAGCGTGGGGTTTTTACTCAAGAAATTTAAGAAGGTGCGAACTATGGGCAATGAAACAACGCAGGCGCAGGCTGCAACTATGGAAATTGGACTTCTCATCGGAAGCCTAGACCAATTGGAGGAGGTCGCAGCGTGGGGCTATGACTACGCGGAAATCTCACCCGGTCTCCTTGGAATTGACGAGAAAAGCGGCACCATCGAACAAAAGGCACTGGAGCAAATTCAGGGATCGTCGGTGCCTGTTACAGCGCTGTGCGGGTTTCTGGGTCGGTCAAAAGTAGTCGGACCGGAGATTGACAACGCACGCGTACGCGATTACGTCATACGCCTTTTCGATGCGATGCAGCAGGCTGAAGTTCCAGTAATCGGTTACGGCAGCGGTGGATCTCGCTTCGTCCCCGACGGATTCCCTCGTGACCGGGCGTTAGAGCAGGTAAATGACTTCCTGCAGATATGCGCTGACTTGGGTGAACCACGTGGGGTACAGGTCGCCCTTGAGCCGTATAACTACGACGACGCGAACCTTATTAATACAGTTCCAGAAGGGGTTGAAATGGTTCAGAAGGTCAATCGCCCCGCCATTCAACTGATGGCGGATTTCTTCCACATGCGATTGAATGGTGAGTCATTTGACACGCTTGCAGCAGCGGGTCCATACCTGATCCATGCACATATCGCCGAACCGGGGCGAGGTCGTCCGCAGACAACCCCGGCTGAGCACGCGGCATATCTACGGACGTTGTGTGAGGCTGGATACTATGGGCGCGTGACGCAGACCGGTGAGCTACCCGCTTACGACTCACCGACAGAAGCTGCCGCAACACTCAAACAGTTCGCGCGTGAAGGAGAGGAGAACAAATGACAGCGCCAACCTTCCACTACAGCCGCATCGTTGATCTTTCACGTCCGCTAACTCCGAGCGAGGGGCAGCATCCGTGGGTTCGGTATGAGACGCAGATTGACAGTATCGTCAGCGATCCCGAAACCGCCCCAGCGTCGGGTCGCTGGTATGTGGTGACACAAATTGGGATGAGCGGTCATGCGGGCACCCATGTCGAAGCCCCCTTGCACGCTGTTGAGAACGGTGCCGCGGTCGGCGAAGTGCCGGTCGAGCAGTTCTTTGGCGAGGCGGCTATCTTGGACCTTAGCGATGTGCCTTGGTCAATGCCTGTTGAGCGCCCACGCCTTGAGCAGGCAGCATCGCAAGCCGGAGGAATCCGGGCGGACGACATCGTTTTTATCTATTTTGGTTGGGATCGTCGTGCCGCAACTGAAGGTGGAGGACCGCCCTATCCCACGCCTGATGCGCTTCAATGGCTGGTAGATTCGGGGATAAAACTGCTTGGCATCGACAGTCCCGGACTTGAGGTGCCGGGCAGCCGCGAACTGATTAACCACCACATTTTGTTTGACCGAGGAATCCCGTTAATTGAGAGCCTCGCTCATCTAGAGGATCTCCACGAGAGCCGAGTGTACATTTTCGCACAGCCGCTGCCCGTTCTTGGAACGGATGCTATTCCGCTGCGTGTGCTGGCATTCGAGGGAACATCGGATTGATGAATAATAGTGCCGTATTTCTACCGATTCATGCGATAATCAAAAAATTTCCATAATGGGCTGTCCTTCCCAATCTTCTGACATTGGCACATCCAGAACGTGAGCGAGTGTCGGCGCGGTATCAAATATACGCACCGGTCCCTTGATCTCACCGGTCTGCTTAATCTTCGGTCCGGCTGTAATCCACGGAATCGTCAAATCTTCCGGCATATCTGTTCCATGACTCTTCCCGTGCCCGCCATGATCGCTCTGGACGAGGATAAAATAGCGTTCCAGTAGATCAGCTTTTTCAAGCGCTTCCAACAGAATCCCGATTGCTTGGTCTGCAATACCAATCTGTTCAATATATTCCGCAGACATCCATGCATGCCGATGTCCTACAATATCGACCACGCCCAAATAGACAAAGCAGAAATCCGGTTGTTCAGCAACTATGTGTTCCGCTGCAATCTGCCCGATTGTTAGGTCGCCCTCCGGTTCGTCAAGGTTCTCCCTGAAATAGGAAAAATCGAGTGAACCCGGCGCTGCCAAATCCCGAAGCTGTTCCCAATTATAGATGAACGCTGTCTTTTTCTTCATTGCGTGAGCAGCCTCAGCGATACTCGGCACGGGGCGTACCATCGGGACCCACGTGTTGGTTGTGATACCGTGTCGTGACGGCGTTACGCCCCGAAACATCGAGGTGTGGCACGGTAGCGTGGACGATGGGACAACGCTCTGCGCGTTGAAAGTGTAAGCTCCGCGTGCAAGCAGGGAATCAATATTTGGTGTATTCGCCTGCTGGATACCGTCTGGACGGCAACCATCGATGACAATAAGGATTGTGCCATAGCTTGAAGAGTTCTGCATGAAATTTTCCCTCAATTGTGTAAAATAATTCTAGCTCGTACATAGCGGAATATGGCTGAATCTTGATCAACACCATTTATAATACCCTATCATGACACCCTACACAAGCGGGAATTCCTATCGTCAATCCAATCAATTCAAAGCCCTTGACACCGCATGGATTTCTGAGTATAGTTAGAATACATCAACCCTTGGGGTCAGAAATTATAAATCCCGATCGGATCGGGATGAAATCCTAACGAAAATTTTGGAGAGAAGAATGGCAAAAATACGAATGGCTCAGTATGGAACGAAACATGGACACGCCTCCGGCAAATTGCAGGCGATGCAGGTGAACGATGATGTCGAAATCGCGGGAGTTTTTGAACCTGACCCACAACAACGCGCCACGCTGGAAGGATCCGGAGGCACTTTTGAGGGGGTTCACTGGTTCGATGACAAAAGCGAGATGTTGGATGATGAGAGCATTGTCGCGATTGCTTCCGAGGGACTCAACGCGGAAAGTCTCGATCAGACCGAGGAGATCGTCAATGCTGGCAAGCACGTCTGGTACGACAAACCCGCCGGCGATAACTGGCCCCAGTGGCAGCAGACCGTCGCTACCGCAGAAGAGAAGGGGCTGCTCATTCAAATGGGCTACATGCTGCGCTATCACTCCGCTTTCAAGCAGGTTGCTAATTGGGCGAAGTCAGGCTTTTTGGGCGATGTGTTCGCCGTGCGCGCCCACATGTCCACGAATATAACTGAAGAGGCTCGCACTCGGATCAGTAACACGCATCACGGCGGCATCTTTTTTGATTTGGGCGGTCACATGCTCGATCAGGTCGTCTGGATTTTAGGTCGACCGGTGAAGGTAACCTCGTTTTTAAGGAACGATGCTGGTTCGGTGTCAGCGTTTCAGGATAACACCTTGGGGGTCTTCGAGTTTGAGAGCGCCCTTGCCTTCATTGACATCGCTGCAATGGAGATACAACCAGCGGCACGCCGCTTTGAGGTGTACGGTAGTCAAGGGAGTGCAATTATTGTCGAACCCTTTGAACCTGGTCTGCAAATCCGCCTCTGCCTAGCAGAAGCAAAAGATGGCTACCAAGAAGGCGAGCAGTTTGTACAGATGAACGGAGAGGGTCGTGGTAGAACCTATGAACTGGAATTAGAAGCCTTTGTAGCAACTATCGACGGGAAGCAGCCGCCGGATCGACCGATGTCACATGAACTGCTTGTGCAGGAAACCTTACTGCGTGCAACAGGCGGGATTTCAGGCTAAATCGAAAGCCCTTCTTTGCCGAACGAGAGAGCACATTATGGGCGACAACACAACAGACTTAGCCATCCGCTTCCTCACTGATGCCGATGTCCCAAGTATCTCCACCTTTTTCGAGGGGCTTTCCGAGGCAAGTCGCTCCTTTTATCATCCATACCCCTTCAATCAAGGCGCGGTCACGAAGGTTGCAGAAGAACTCCGCGATTCAAGCTGCGTCCATATCGGTGCGTTTAGCGACGGGAAGTTGGTCGGGCATGTCTGGTACCGTGGCGGAGGCGAAGCCGGTTATCCGGGCTTGGGCATTGCGGTTGTTGATGCCTTCCACAACAGAGGGATTGGCCAAAAGTTGATGGGGCAGATCGAAGGTATTGCCAGTGAGCGCGGGGAACGGGGTCTCGCGCTGACCTGTTATCGGGAAAATTATCGGGCGATTCGCGTCTATGCTAAGCAGGGCTATCGCCTCGTCGGGAGGACCGGCGACGATGTCCAGTTTCGCATGGTTCGCAACTTTGCTGACGATGATACGCCGTACACGATACGTGGTGTGTACGCTTCAAGCATTCCGTGGAACATCGCACCGTTGACAACAGATACGTGGAGCCTTGACGATTGGAAGTGGTACATTGAACTGCTCAATGCAGCGGGTTGTAATTTGTTGAAGCTCTATATCTGGCCCACGCAGTATTATCACCCGGACGAACCGGAGTTGGCTTCCAATGCGTGGCGTTATCAGGTCTGGCACGACGCACTAGCGTACGCTCGCGTAATGGGTATGGAAACGTATGTCGGATTTTCAAGCGGTACCGTGCCACCTTCAACATGGCTGCGTTACCCCGAACTACGAGCAGAAGATGTTAATTACACCGGTATCACCCTCTGCTGGCAGCGCGGGAAAGATCGTATCTTACCTTATCAGGAATACCTGATCGATACCTTCGCGGACGTAGCGGACAGCTTTGTTCTGTGGTTCGCGGATCCGGGTGCCTGCATCTGTTCGGAGTGCCAAGATTACCTGCGGATCATGTTAGACGCCCTTTACACTTTGTCTACGATCATCGACAGCAGAGCAGCAATCACAGCCTGCCCCTGGTGGATTGAAAACATCGAAGCGGGAAAAAGCGGCTTTGCGCGTCATCCAAATTTGCGTCGTCGAATTGCGTCAGAACTCCCCGAAGGGAGCGCGGTAATCATCCGGAGCGTCGAATATGAAACGATAAATATTATGCGGGAACACGGGCTGGTCCCTTTACCGCTTGCCTTCTTCCTTGACCCGGAGGGTGGATTCGAGTCGAATAATATCTTGCCTGAACCCAAGTTACACCAGATCGATGCGTGGCTCAAAAGAGGGCTTGAGGAGAATCACACCGCCTCGCTCGCCTATCGCTTGACGCCTTATACGCAGTATCCGGGGGATTACTATTTTTTTCGCAGACAATTGAACCCCATGCAGTCGAGAGAATCCATCCTCACAGAACTTGGTGAATATATTTGCAATCCGCATCATCGAGAAGAATTCCGAGGTGATGAGATCCACTTCACATCAGCGGTGGAGTCACTTGATCGGTGGTGGAGTGATCGGGGTGAACAAGATCTGGCTGAGGCAGTGGTAGGACTCAACGCTCTTGCGGAAAGGCACAGCCCTGCCAGAGATCTCGCCGATGGGGTGACCCTGTTGCAACGGTTGGCGCACGGATTGGGCGATCAACCGCTTGAAGCATTCACCGAGGACCTACGTCTTCAGATGAGTCCCATGCCAATTTTTCGGGGTTTGACACTCGATTATCTTTGGTCGGGGCGGGCACAGGCGTTTCTGCAACTCCGCATTCAAAATTGGTTGAAGCGGCTACAACCGTAAAGAATGATTGGACGAAAGCCAACAACTCACTGATTCGATTCATAAAGAGGGAAATATGACATTACTACGATGGGGAATACTCGGTTGCGGTGATGTGGCGGAGTACAAAGGCGGTCCGCCGCTCTATACAGTTGAAGGTTCTGAGCTGATCGCGGTAATGCGCCGTGATAAAGAGAAGGCGGAGGATTTTGCAGCAAGACATGGCGCGAAACGTGCTTATCACACGGTTGAAGGGCTGCTAGCGGATGACGAGATTAACGCAGTCTATATCGCAACACCGCCACACCTCCATTGCGAACAGACGATTCTCACGGCTGAAGTAGGGAAGCATGTCCTCTGTGAAAAGCCGATGGGGATGAACGTCGCGGAGTGCCAGCAGATGGTCAATGCCTGCCGTGAGAATAACGTCACGCTCACAATTGCTTACTACAGACCCTTTTTCCCAAATATCATAAAAATGAAGGAATTGATGCAGGCGGGCGCAATCGGGGAGGTGGTGTTGGCACGAATCAACCACACCGCCTCTTATGATCCAAGCAATCATGAGTGGGGTGCGTGGCGCACTGACCCGAAGATTAGCGGTGGAGGTGTCTTAATGGACTTGGGAAGCCACCGAATTGATCTGCTGATGTACCTATTGGGGGATGTGGTATCCGCGTGTGGGTACGCTGAAAATGTTCATTTGCCCTATCCAGTTGACGATTCTACCGTCTTCACCTTACGCTTTGAAAACGGGACACATGCCGTCGCGAATATTAACTGGAATGTTGGCGTATCAATTGACGAAGTTGAGGTCTACGGTACGGAGGGAAGTTTACGTTGTAACCCGCTTAACAGCGGAAACCTGACGCTTGAGACAAAGGAAAAAAGCGAGTCGTTCGACCAACCGCCCTTGCCGTATATGCACACGGGGTTAGTTGAAGCTCTTGTCAATCAAATGCGTACAGGTTTGTCGATCCGTTGTACAGGAGAGGTAGGGTTAAAGACAAACGCGATTATCGCTGATATCTACGCGAATAGCGTGGAACGCGAGTAGTTTCAATCACTCTGGAGCACTCCACATATAAATGAGTTCTCCATTTTGGCTCTCTTCTGTGGAAATCCACGGAAAATTGCACTGTTCCATCTTTTCAATCACATGATTCATCACGCGAACCGGATTGGAAATATGGCACACATCTCTTAGCTGGGATTCGGTGACTACCTGCTCGTTGATCATGTATTCAATCGCACACTGCTCGTCTAAGTTTAGAAGTATTTCCTTGCGTTGGTTGTCTTCGGCCACTGGTAAATCTGAAGCTGTTTCCTCTATTTCCGCCGTTTCCGTGGATTCCATCGGAACTTGTTCTGAACTTATTGCGACCTGCTGACTTAAACCTTGGCAAGCTGGAAACACTACTTCTGCAATCCTATCTTTGATCCGATCCAAATCCCCTTGTAATTCTTGGATCTCCTCGTGTAACTGTGTGATGAGTTCAAGCGGATCTGTGTCGCTGTTCATGGGCGGGTCCAACTGCTCATCGCTAGGTACGGTGTCCGATTCTTCCCAATCCGAACCTATTTCATCCATAAAAGGAGGGTAGAGGTTATCTATGCTTGGTGCAGCGGAAGGCAGTCCTGTATTTTCAGGTTCAACCTCCTCCGAGCAGTCATGGTGGGATTCACTGGCCGGGTCCTCAATAAGCTCCATGTTGTACTTATAGGGGCTGACACCGCCCCTGCTATCAATGTATGAAATCTTGACGTAGCAACACTCCCCGACTTCCAATTGATCCATTTGTCCTTGAATCTGTCTGAGAATCCGTGCGTGATATTCCCGAAGCATCTCCGGCATACCTTTGACCAGCTGCTTAAAATAAGCTATCGGGTCGCAGTTGGACTGAAAATATGGTGCCGTGTTAAGTGGTTGCGTCAAATTTGGAAAACGTACAATTTTGGATGGTACTGGATTGTCCAGCGCCTCAAGTTCCATTCCCCACTGGAGCGGTGCCTCTTTTATGCAGGTTGCGATATAAGTATGATGTTTGGGCATTTAGCTCTCCTTAGTAACCTTCAATGCAAAAATACAAATTCCGGTTTGCGTAAGTTCGTGATACGAAACGTGAAGCACCTCATAAAGGTTACAACAAATTGAATATTCCACAGCATATAGTGTATCTTTTGAGGATAACAGACTATATGTAGCATACAAAACTGGCGTTAAGTAATAATTTATAACGTAAATCGCCACCTAAAGTTGAGTGTAACTTGGTTTTAGTGGCGTAGGTTGGATCTGACGAACTTATGGGTACAGTTCCGGTACAAAAGTTTGATCTGTCATGGGGGTCCGGACGTATCCGGTATCGTCTTGGAGGGGTGGTAATTCTATTGTTGTATGGGGCAGGGCTTCGTAAGGGATCAGACTCAATAGATGATGAATACAATTGAGGCGTGCACGTTTTTTGTCATGGGCATCAACCACATACCAAGGTGCTTGTTTGATATCCGTATATTTAAACATTTCATCTTTAGCGCGGGAATAATCGACCCATCTTTTACGAGATTCCAGATCTATCTTGCTGAGTTTCCAACGTTTGGTCGGATTCTTGATCCGCTTCTGGAAACGACGCGCTTGTTCTGCAGCATCCACCGATAGCCAATATTTGATCAGAATAATGCCGGATCGCACCAGCATCCGCTCAAATTCGGGGCAGGAGCGTAAAAACTCGTAGTATTCGTCCTCAGTACAAAAGCCCATCACCCGTTCGACACCGGCGCGATTGTACCAACTCCGGTCAAAGATCACTATCTCACCGGAGGCTGGAAGGTAGGGTACATATCGCTGGAAATACCATTGCGTTTTCTCACGTTCAGTCGGGGTGCCCAAAGCAACGGCTCGACAGATGCGAGGATTCAGTGGTTCCGTAATTCGCTGAATGGTTCCCCCTTTGCCTGCGGTGTCACGCCCTTCAAAGATCACGACGACCTTCAATTCTCTCTTCTGGACATGTTCTTGCAATTTGATTAACTCGGCTTGAAGTCGGGCGAGCTCCTTCTCATAGAACTTTCGCTTCAACTTCTGTCGTTCTTCTACAGGATTATCCGTCGGTTGGAACCTGATAAAATCTTTTCCAGCTTGCTGGTCTTTCTGCTTTTTGGTTTCTTTATTCTTCTGCTTTTTCGACATGGCTACCCCCTTGCCACCGCGAGTTTGTAAACTTTCATCGTCTCTTCTTTGACGATTCCACCGTGTCTGAGAATCCATTGAATTATACTTAATCATAGGAATTTGTGTCAATAGGAATTCTGGTTCGCGAAATTTGCTATTGACAGATCCCGATAATTCAGTGATAATTATGCGACGATATCATACAATGAGCATACTATTTTCGCAATAGATAGGAGGAGACAAAAATGAAGCATTTCGGCTTGGCAATCAATTTGAAAGACGATCCAGAAATTATCGAAAAATACAAAGAATATCACAGCAACGTCTGGCCCGAAGTCTTAGAAAGCCTACACACGATCGGTATCACCAAGATGAATATCTACCTGCTCGGCCGCAGGATGTTTATGGCAATGGAAACAGTCGACGAGTTTGATGTCGAAAAGGATTTCCCACGCTATCTGGAACAGCATCCACGCTGCCGTGAGTGGGATGAACTGATGCGAACCTATCAAGAGCCAGTGCCCGAAAGAAAGCCGGAGGAGTGGTGGGCATTAATGGAGTGCGTTTTTGAGCTCTGAACGTCAAATAGCAACGCTGATATAAGATGAATCAAGACCGTGAAATAACAATGAAAAAAACAACCGATTTCATTCAGTCAATGAAACAAAATGGACAAAAAGTCGCAATGCTGACGGCGTATGATTACCCGACAGCCCGTATTCTCAACGATGCTGATATTGACATCATCCTAGTTGGTGATTCACTCGGCATGGTAGTTTTGGGCTACGAAGATACGCGGTCAGTAACGATGGCGGATATGATCCACCACACCCGCATCGTGGCACGAGCCAATACAACCTGTTTATTGGTTGCAGATCTTCCGCATCAGGCGTATGAAACTCCGGAACAAGCGGTCAAAAACGCACGAGCCCTTTGTGATGTCGGCGCCGATACGGTCAAATTCGAGGGTAATAAACCAGAGATTATAACAGCCATTGTCAATGCTGGTATTTCGGTGATGGGACATGTTGGGTTATTGCCGCAGACGAGTGAAAATTTTCGGGTGCATGGACGCAAGCGGTCTGAAGCCTTGCTCATTGCTGATGATGCAAAGGCACTTGAAGCCGCTGGATGTTTTGCAATTGTGCTTGAATCGATCCCAGAAAAACTGGGGGGGAAAATCACGAAATCATTACAGATTCCGACAATCGGCATTGGGGCAGGACCTGACTGTGATGGGCAGGTGTTGGTGCTCCATGATATACTTGGGCTCTTTGATCGCTCGCCGACATTCGTCAAGCAGTACGCAAACATGCGGAAAGAAATCCACCGGGCTGTGACACACTATAAATTAGACGTTCAGCAAGGACGTTTCCCCGATGGAGAGCACTCATATCATTGAATCAGCACAAAGCGTAAACATAAATTCACCGTGCTTTGCACATAAGGAGCAGATAATGTTCAAAATAGGTGTTATTGGTGATGAGATTTCACAGGATTTTCAAACAGTTGTCAATGTTGCAAAGGAATTGAACCTTGACTCAATCGAGATTCGCTCTGTATGGGATAAGCCACCCCAGGAGTTAACGGAGAACGATATCAATGAGATGAAACGAATTCTTGATGGAACAGGAATCCAAATCGTCGGCATCGCCTCACCGTTCTTCAAGTGCGACATCGACAACCCGGAGGAACGGCAGGAACACCTTGGAATTCTAAAGCGATGCATCGAGGTAGCGAAAGCGTTTGATATCAGCCTTATCCGTACCTTCGTCTTTTGGAGAACGGATAATGTCGAGGAACGCTGGGACGAGATTATCGCCTCCTATGACGAACCGTTGCGGCTGGCGAATGGAGAGGGGATGGTCTTGGGGATGGAAAACGAAGCCTCGACCTCCCTATCAACCGTTAAGTTGACAGAACGATTTATCCGTGAAATTGATTCTCCCAACATCCGTGCAATCTGGGACCCCGCGAACGAAGCCCACGCGGAAGGCGGTGAACAGCCCTATCCCAACGCCTATGATAGAATCAAACCACTGATGGTGCACGCTCATCTGAAGGATGCCGGTGAAAATCCTGAAACGGGTGAGTTGGAATCGGTTGAGGTCGGTGAGGGTGTAATCGATTGGCAGGGCCAGCTTCAGGCGTTTGTTGACGACGGCTACGAGGGACACCTTTGCCTCGAAACGCATTGGCGTCCAACCTTAAAAATTGATGACGCCCTGCTCAACCGTCCGGGCGGAACTGCGTTCTCCGAAGCCGGGGAGGAAGCCTCTCGGATCTGTCTGAAAAATCTGTTTGGGATGATTGAGAAACTGCGTAAGTAAAATGGGACACGCAAAACGTAAAAGGTAAATGACAATGAAGATTGTGGACATAAGAACCCAAACATTCAAGTATAGGACGAACCACGTCAGTGATTCTGAGGGTCACGGACATCCTGGACCGGAACACGATGCAACTCAAACGCTACTCACGATCGTCACTGATGAAGGCCTAGAGGGGTACGCCTTTGGGGGCAGCCCCGCCATCGTAGAGCAGATCTTCAAGCCCGCGCTGGTTGGGGAAGACCCATTATATCGTGAAAAACTATGGCAACGGCTCAAGCACTGGCAGCGAATCCATCGAAACCTCACAGACAATGTGATCAGTGTAGCGGACCTGGCACTGTGGGATCTTGCGGGTCGCTGCTTTGATCTACCGGTCTATAAGCTGCTGGGCGGCTATCGAGACAAAGTCCTCGCCTACGCCAGCACCATGTGTGGTGACGAAGAACCAGGGGGCCTCAGCAACCCAGATGACTACGGTCGGTTCGCCAAGTGGTGCATACAGCGTGGCTACAAGGCGATTAAGCTGCACACCTGGATGCCACCCATTCCGTGGGCTCCTGATCCCAAGATGGATGTCAAAGCCTGCACTGCTGTGCGAGAGGCTGTCGGTGACGCTATTCCACTGATGCTGGACTGCTACCATTACTACAGTCGGGAGCAAGCACTCTATATCGGCAGGAAACTTGAAAAGCTCAACTACTACTGGTTTGAGGAGCCAATGGATGAACACAGCACCTCTGCTTATGCGTGGCTGGCAGAACAGTTGGACATCCCGATTGTGGGCCCCGAAACCGCTGAAGGAAAGATGTACACCAGAGCAGAGTGGATTCTGCGCGGTGCTGCGGACATCCTGCGAGGCGGCGTAGGCGATGTGGGCGGGATTACACCGTTGATGAAAACCGTGCATCTGGCAGAGTCGTTTGGCATGGCGATGGAAGTACACGGCGGCGGCGGCGGAAATCTCCAAGTGTTAGGCGCCATGGGTATCCCCGGCGAATTCTACGAGAGGGGGCTCCTCCACCCGTTTATAGACTACGATGAGGTCGAGCCTTGGCTGCATTCAAAGATTGATGCTATGGACGACGAGGGATACGTCCATCTGCCGCAGGGACCGGGGTTAGGCTACGATATAAATTTCGATTACATCGAAGAAAACATTGTCGAGACCGGGAAATAAATGAGCCAAGTCGAGGCATATCTCCACTAATTGAAGGGAAAGTCGCACGAATGAAACTTGCGAACCAAGTTGCTATTATTAGCGGTAGCGGACGCGGCATTGGAAGATCGACTGCGCTCGCCTTCGCGCGAGAGGGTGCAGATCTGGTGCTTACGGCGCGAACGCTCTCAGAGATTGAAGCTGTCGCAGACGAGGTGCGTGCACTCGGTCGCCAAGCCCTCGCAATACCAACCGATGTAACGCAAAAATCGCAGGTGGACGCGATGGCGAAACGGACGCTCGATAGATTCGGCAAGGTCGATATTCTTGTCAGCAATGCGGGCGTCGCCATCCACAACCCAATTCCTAAGATTCGGGAGGAGGATTGGGATCTCAATATCGCTGTTAATCTCAAAGGTGTCTTCCTCTGCACACAGGCAGTGTTCAGTCACATGTGCGAGCGGAAATCCGGACATATCGTCAACGTCTCGTCAGTCTCCGGTAAAAATGGGCACCCCAACGGCGGGGCGTACTGCGCGTCCAAATTTGGCGTTGTCGGTTTTACCGAGACCACGAATAACGAAGGGCGTCCGCACGGTGTTAAAGCGAGTGTGGTGTGTCCGGGACCCGTCGACACCAAGATGCGCCGCGATAACCATTCAGACGATGTCATCGAGCATCTAACCTTGCCAGAAGAAGTTGCGGATTTAATCCTATTTCTCGTCTCGCAGTCTCCACGTGCTCACGTTCTTGAGACAGTCATCCGGACGCCGCTGATGTAAATATCGTAACGCATGATAGTGGCGGAAAATTCCGGAAGTTCGATAAGCAACGCTCCATTAACCCCCAAACTGCCCGATCGGATTAGAAAATCCAAGATTCTCAAAGGGGAAAAATCAAGGAGGTCAAATGGTAATTCGTCCACTCGGTATCTGGATCATCCTAATTCTGTGTGCTTCGCCGTGGGGAGGGGCGTCTGTACCTGAGGAAGCTGCTGACCTCACCTTTATCTTGCATGTCAATCCAATCCAGATCTCGGATCAAAAGGGGGAAGCCATCCCTTTTAATCCCAGAGAATCTACGCAGATCCGTCTATTTTCGACCGGGCTAATCCGTCTTTACCAAAAATATATCTCGACGCAAGACCAACCCGCCTGCAATTTCTCTCCGAGCTGTTCCCGATTCGGCATGGGGGCAATCCAAAAATACGGTTTCTTTCGTGGTACGCTGTTGACCGCTGACCGTCTGCTGCGTGATAACGGGATCATGCTACATACGCACTACCTCTTTGACGAAGTAAGCGGCAAGTATATTGATCCGGTTGAGGCATACTCACAGGAGGCGTTGACTAAATGATTTGCCGTCACGCCATTTTCCTCACCACGTTTTGCTCTTTGTTTCCAGTGTTGATAGCAATTGCAGACAGTTCACCAATCGATTATTATCAGCCCACAAACATCCGCAAATTTGCAGATTACCTGTACGCTCAAGGCGACTATCTCCGCGCATCTGGTGAGTATCAGCGTTTCCTCTTTTCTCAACCGGCAGCTGTGGACAACGATACTTTGCGCCGCATCGCTGAGAGTTATCGTTTAGGCGGCCAACCCGACCATGCTGTTCAATTCCTTAAGACGCTCCTCCAAACGCAACCCAATTCAAATTTAGTGCGATATGAGCTAGGTGCAACTTACTTTTTGGTAGGGCAGTACGACGAATCCATCCACTTTCTTAATGAATCACAGGATCTGTTTCAGGGGGAGGAATATCGCTGGAAATCACAGATGCTGATTGGAATGAATAACCTGATGCAAAAGCGGTGGGAAAGCACGA
Organism: Candidatus Poribacteria bacterium; assembly: GCA_965204355.1. Taxonomy (GTDB): domain Bacteria; phylum Poribacteria; class WGA-4E; order WGA-4E; family PCPOR2b; genus PCPOR2b. The sequence goes on along the minus strand of OZ241983.1, from coordinate 1,544,054 downwards.
TTCAACACTTCGACCAACTTGGCTTGAGTGGGGTGCCAGAGGCTGCGGGTTATCATGTATCAATGTACAAAAGGTATGCTGAAGATGGGAGTATGCTTCCATCTAAAAGTCCACTGTTAGCGGGATTCTTATCCACTGTCTTACCCGGCAGCGGCAGGGTCTATGTCGGACGTCTCAATGACGCGCTGCTCACTGTGTTCTTTCTAGGTGTATTGGGGTGGGGCACTTACGACGGGTTCGCTGAAAATGGCGTTTCATCTCGCAAGGGTTGGATACTTGGGACGCTTGGAGGTATCTTTTATCTCGGCAATATCTACGGCTCTGTGGTTGCTGCACAGACGCATAATCGGCGAACGGAAGCAGCGTTTTTGGCAACAATCCCGTTTGAAATCCCATAGAGAGGTCTCGGCTACCTTACTGCTTGGCCTCAAGAAGTGTCGCCCCTGTCGCTCGGTTGAACAGATGTACCTTGGTCGGCTTAAAACGGATCGGCACATTGTCGCCACGGTCAATGCGTGCGTCGGGGTGAGTCCGCGCCTTAAAAGTCACACCTTCTAATTCCAATGTGAGAAATAGGTCGCTGCCCAACGGTTCTCGTACCACAACGGTAGCTTGGGCGGTGGGTGATTCACTCGGCAACACCTCGATATCTTCCGGACGCACTCCGAGCTGCACCTCTGCTGAAGCGTTCTCAGTCAGACGTTGTGTCGGTGCCGGTGCAAATTCACAGGTATATCCTTCTCCCTTTACCATCCACTGCTCTCCCCCGCCGTTTTGCAAATGACCGTCGAAGAAATTCATCGGTGGACTTCCAACAAAGCCAGCGATGAACGCATTGGCAGGCTGATTGTAGATCTCTTCGGGCGTCCCCAGCTGTTGCAGTTGACCCTCATTGAGTACAACAATCCGATCCGACATGATGAGCGATTCCGCTTGATCGTGCGTGACATAGACAAAAGTTTTTTCCAATTCAGCGTGCAGCCGCTTGAGTTCGGTGCGCATCGTCACACGCAATTTGGCGTCGAGATTAGACAACGGTTCGTCAAGCAAAAACACATGTGCATTTCGGACGATAGCACGTGCTAATGCTACCCGCTGTCGCTGTCCTCCGCTGAGTTCACGCGGTTTCCTCTTGAGCAGGTGGTCAATCTCCATCGCTTTCGCTGCCTCCTGCACAAGCCTGTCAATCTCATCCGTCGGTGTGCCGCGCATCCGCAACCCAAAGGCAATATTATCATAGACTCGCATGTGCGGGTATAGCGCATAGGTTTGGAAAACCATTGCTATGTCGCGTCGTTCTGGCGGAACATCTGTCACATCGTCGTCGTCGAAAAATACTCGTCCGCTTGTTGGATCTTCTAGTCCCGCGACAATATTCAATGTAGTGGTTTTGCCACAACCCGATGGTCCAAGCAGCGTCAAAAATTCACGGTCTACAATTTCTAGGGAAAGATCATCTACCGCAACAACCTCTCCAAAATGTTTCGTAAGATGTTCAATAACAACTTTTGCCAAAGAATTCCTCCTGCCCCTTGCGCTCAACTATATATCTAAAATTTGCCCGAAGTATTTCAATTTTTTCAGATGTCAATTTAGTGGACCTCTCTTTTTATTTTACTCCACATCGTTGTCAATTTTCTCCGCGGTTGGACAGCGGCAGCAGGTTCATATGTTACCTCAAAATCGTCAAAGCGAACAAGGTTGCCAAACCCCGACGACAAATAGATTACTCCTTCAGAATAGCGAACATCTCTCAATCCCAGCATCTGCTCTTCGTTGACAAAGACTCGGAATAAATTCCCCTGTGCAATAACCCTTAGGCGATACCACTCACCCAATTTGACATCAAACGGAGCAAATCTCAGCAATGTACTCTCTATGAAGACTCCCCTAATAACCCCTTCCGCATTTACCGCCACCCGCTCGATATGCCAAATTGATGCGCCAACACCCCATTGTCCCTCAGTGTTTTGTCCAATAAAAAAATAGTAACCTAAATCACTCAGAGATCGTGGATCTTGCAACTTATCGTTTGTTACAAGCCCGAAGAATTTTTCAGTTGAATGCCCACGGAGTCCAATTCCTGTTCCATTAGCAATAATCGGCTGAAACACGAAAAGATCAAGTCTCACAGACACTACTACATCATAGTCGCTAGCAGGCATCCCTTTAAAGGGTAACAGAACGAGAGTTGTGATGTCTGGTTGGGGAGGCGGGACACCTGCAATCAACTCACCATTTTCAATTGATGCTGTCTGGTGATCTTCACTAATAACCCAACCCTCTAAATCCAAATTGTTGAAATCATGACGAAGTACTTCTGCGGAGGCCGACGATACCAGCAATATCAGTATGAGTGTAAATGTTCCTCGTTTCACGGAAAGTTGCCTATCCTTTCTTCCGCAGATTCTACTTCAGATGGGACTTATTACCAGCATCAACCGTCATCCTCTTTTCCTTTTACAGAGCTATCCCGTCACAGCACCGCCAATTCCGTGAATAATGAATCGTTGGAAGATGAACGCAAGGATAATCGGAAGCAGCACTACCAAAACCCCACCGGCGGCGATAATTGTGAAGTCGATCTGCAACTCCTGTGCAAAGTCCGATGCCACTACAGTCACAGGTTTTGAAAATATGGTAGAGGTAAACAGTAGCGCAAAGAAAAATTCTCCCCACGACGAGATGAAAGAGAAAATGCCCACTGCAATCATGCCGGGCGTCGTGACTGGTAGGAATATGCGGAACAGTGCACCGAGACGGGAGCAGCCATCAACCCGCGCCGCACGCTCCAAGTCGAGCGGCACAGTCTGGAAATAGCCCTTAAGAATCCAGATAGTGAACGGTAGCGTAAAAGTCACGTGGGCAAGGATTACCGCAATGTGAGTATCTAGCAAGCCGTAGCTCCGCATGACGAGATACATCGGTATCATAATCGCCACACCCGGTACACTACGCGAACCGAGATAGAACAACAATAGGGCGAGGTTACCACCAAAATTCATCCGTGCCAACGCATACGCTGCGAGTGATCCGAAGAATAGATTGATAAACATCACCGTGCCCCCGATGATAAAACTGTTGACAATAGCGCGCGGAAACTGCCGTGCGGTCGCCGCCCCGATTTCTGCACTGTCGCCATACACACGAAAGTACATCAGGTAGTTTTCCACCGTCGGATCGCGTGGAATCCAATGCAATTGAGTTGCTTCGCGCTCTTGCATGAAGCTAACTAACACAACCCACAGATACGGTATCACAATATATAACGCCGCAATCAACACAAGTACATATAAAATAGTTCGTTTGACAACTGGTCTATTCACAAGATCCCTTTCTTAACCTTGAACGGTCCCTCGACGATACAACACCCGAATATAAATAATCGCCAGTCCCATGGTAATAACCGTAATTAGATAGGAATAGGCATTTGACCCGCCGAAGTTCAGCCGTCCAAAAGCTTCCTTATACGTCTGCCACGCGATGACGTAGGTCGCATCGCCAGGGCCACCCGCAGTTAGGGCGTAGATAATGTCGAAGCCACCGCGGAAAGCATTCATCGTTTCAATAATAGCGACAATCATAATTGGGTGCAGCAGCCAAGGTAGTGTGATATGTTGGAAACGACGCCATGCGTTTGCGCCATCCACTTGCGCTGCGCGATATTGCTCACCGGGAATTGCCTGCAACGCGGCTAAAAAGATAATACATGCAAACGGTACGCTTCGCCATACATGAGCGGCGATGGCGGCGTTGAGTGCGACAAACGGTGAAGCCATACCCAGATATTCAATCTCAGCGCCTGTTAGGCGATTGAACACCCCGACGAAATCGCCTATCATCTGATTAAATGCGCCGTGTTCACCGAACAACCCCGCCCACATCAAGCCGTTGACGATACCCGGCACCGCCCATGGGATTAATAACAGCGCGCGCGCGAGTCCTCGCCCTCTGAATTGCTCGTTGAACAGTACGGCAATGCCTATCGCAACGACGATAACCAACGCCACCGACATCCCCCCAAAATAGAGGGTAACGCGGAGCGAATGCCAAAAATCGTAACTGGTCAATACTTCAACATAATTGCCCAAGCCAACGAAGGCATGATCCTCCGGACGTCGCAGGTTGTAACGGTGCAAACTGGTCCACAATGACACAATAACAGGATACGCAATCAACGCAAGGATGAGAATGACGCTCGGCACGTTGAGCAGATAGGCGAAAATGCGGTCGCCTCGCTCCTTTGTTGTCATGCCCCAAACGGTTTTACTTTCTGCGGCGGTTTGATCCTCCAAAGTGTTTTCACTCACAGTTAAATTTCCTCACTAATCTTTAGGTCCACTCCCGCTTCAATTCCTGACACCGCTTCGCAACCCGCGCCAATCCATCGCGTGGAGAAACTTGACGGATAAGAATTTTCTGGATTTCGGGCTGCGAATAGAAATTGAAATCGGGATACCATGGGGCTCTGATATTTTCGCGAATACGTGCTACTTCCGACAATGCCTTGACCATCTTGATGTCGCCCCACAGCTCGGTTTGGTCAATAATTTCAGGGTCGTCGAGCAGGGACTTGAACGCGAAGCCCAAACCGGACGAGCGATACCAGTGCCGTGCTGTGTAATAGTCGCCTGCTGCATCTTTGCCCCCCAGAAACTGCATTAACTGCCAAGCATCTAACAAGTGCTCTTCACGGCAATGCGTTGTTAAGCAGTACATCCGCGTCCAGCCAAGCGTGCCATTTTGCCCCGGTTCAAGGGAGGGGATGTATGTCATCTTAAGGGGTTTAGCATAGAGGGTCTCAGATTCGGGGATACCCCGTGCCCGAAGATCTGCTTCGACAACGGCACTGTTCTCGCGATTATTGACCCATTCCATATTGTGCCGGATGATCATCGCAAACGCTTGACGCCCCGCTGCGAAATTCTCCAGAATCAGTGGCGAAGTCAGGGAATTGATGTCGATAATACGGTGCTTGTGGATACCGTCGACAATCCACTGAAGGATTTTCTCCGCACGTCGTCCCTCATCATCAGGGAAAATTGGATTGAGGTCGTCATCAAACAGATCAATCTCAGAGGCATAGTTCAATGTCCACCAGTCGAAGAAGCCAGTAACGACCTGCCGAAAACCGAGCATAATCGGATACTCAACTAAATCGCCAGCAGGACTGCGTACCCGCGCTTCTTTTATTTTTATCGCCTGTTCTGTCAATTCATCGAGCGTCCGCGCTGACTTCTCGTATCCCGCTGCCTGCACCATCGACTCATTGTATGCCCACACCATAAAGTCCGTGTAATAGGGCAACCCGTAGCGTTCCCCTTTGTAACTCATCGCCTCAAGGTTATAGTCGAAGATGTCGTCGCCGTATTCATCCGCACCGGGCATACCCTCGTACGGACGGATCCACCCCGCCTCAATCCATTCAACAAAATCGTCATCACGCACGTAACAGCAATCCATCGGTGTTTTTCCGACGAATAGCGCGACCATCTTATCGTGGTAGTTACCGGACACTGCCTCATAGGTAACGTCAATGCCTGAATGTTGTGCAAAATATTCGATGTTCTTACGCACGAGGTCCGGCTCATAGGGCCAGCCTTTGAAAATAACGCCTCCGGGCTTTTGCCGCAGACAACCTGTCATGAAGCCGGCGCCTACCAACGCCGAGGTTTTGAGAAAATGACGCCGCGTTATACCTGCCACTTCTCCCTTTCTCGCTCGTAGTTTGTCAGACGCAAAGTGATGACTGTTTAATCCGGTCAGTTAACAATGGGATATACCCTCACAGAGTTGCCAGCGTACTAGGTCCATTCCCGTTTGAAGTCCTGACACCGTTTTGCTATCCGACCTAGCCCATCGCGAGGAGATTGTTGACGCAGTAGGATTTTCTGGATCTCTGGTTGATAGTAAACGTTGAAATCGGGAAACCATGGGGCTTTGATGTTTTCTCGGATGCGGGCAACCTGTGACAGTTCCTTAACCAACTTGATATTCCCCCACTTCTCCGTCAACGCAACGATTTCGGGGTCATCCATCAGAGATATGAACGCGAACCCCAAACCTCGGAGTTGGAACCAGCGCCGCGCGGTGTAATAGTCACCAGTCGCATCCCTGCCACCGAGGAACTGCATTAACTTCCATGCCTCTAATATATGCTCCTCTTGGCAGTGAGCTGTCAGACTATACATCCGTGTCCACCCCAAGGTGCCGTGTTGTCCAGGTTCAAGAGAAGGGAGCCGCGCCATCTTGATAATCTTTGCGTGGAGGGCTTCTGTTTCGGGGATGCCGCGTTGGCTCAGATACGTTTCAGAGACAGCGGAGTTTTCGCGGTTGTTTATCCATTCTACGTCGTATTTACTCATCAGACAAAAGGTCTGTCTACCTGATGCAATATTTTCTCGAATATCCGGCATCGTCAACGAATTAATGTCAATAATACGGTGCTTGTGGATGCCATCGACAAGCCACTGAAGGATTTTCTCCGCACGTCGCCCTTCATCGTCTGGGAAAATTGGGTTGATGTCGTCATCAAAGAGATCGACCTCGCTCCCGTAATTCAGCGACCACCAATCGTTGAAACCGGTGACATTCTGACGGAATCCCAACACAATCGGATATTCGACAACATCCCCATCGGGGGATTTCACCCGCGCCTCTTTGATTTTGATTGCTTGTTCGGTCAATTCGTCCAGAGTCTGTGCTGGCGCGTCAAAGCCTGCTGCCTGAAGCATCTGCTCGTTATAGAGCCAGACAGTAAAGTCAGTGTAATAGGGAAGTCCGTAGCGTCTGCCTCCGTAGGTCATTGCGTCCGTATTATAATCGAAGATATCTTCCAAATACTGATCTGCGCCGGGCAGGTCATCACAAGGTCGCAGCCATCCCGCCTCGACCCACTCCGCTAAATCATCATCGCGAACATAGCAGCAATCCATCGGCGTCTTTCCAACGAATAACGCAACCATCTTATCGTGATAGTTGCCCGATACCGCTTCGTAGGCAACTTCTACATTTGACTGACGCTCGAAATATTCGATATTTTCGCGCACGAGGTCCGGCTCATAGGGCCAACCTTTGAAAATCACCCCTTCGGGCTGCTTCCGCAAGCAGCCTGTCATCAAGCCAGCACCCGCCAGCGCCGATGTTTTGAGAAAATTGCGTCGCGTTATTCTTGCCACTATTCCCCTCCAACTGTCGATTCGCTTTCCAAGTGCAATTTTAGCCTATCTCCTGTTTCTTGTCAAGGATTGTCTTATAGCTTGCAAGGAGACGGAGTCGGTTGTTAGCGTCTCTTACATAAATTACCATTCAGATCTCAAGAGGCAGTTTGCGAAAAATTTTAAGCCTATTGATACGCTATTTTATAGGATTGTCCACCCAAATGTAACGACATATTTACCTAGCATTCCTAACAAATTTGTAATTTTTTGGTTGACAAGCACTTGCATCTTTGATAAATTGGATTATATTAAGGGATATTGTCATCGACAATACTACCCAACTCAAAAAGTTGAAAACGATTAATAAACCTATCCCGAAAGTCAAATGGGAAGACCAGCGCAACATATAGGTAACTCCCTCGGATTTTTTGGATGGACACTTTCAAAATATGGAGGATAAGACAATGTTACGGATAAAAGTATCTTTAATCCTTATAACGCTTCTCGCTATTGGAGCCATTTGGAGCTTACCCTCAGCCGTTGAGGCACGTGACGTCACATTTTTAGTGTTTAACAATTCACCTGAAGCCTGGGGTGTGTGGGGACCACCTGCCCGAGATCCCGCTACGTTCGATGGCGGAAAAATTAAAACCGCGCTTCAAGGTTTGTGGTACGACGCGATCTTCAAGCAGTTTGGCTTTACAGAAGGTCAAGACTATCTTGAGATCGTTGGAGACGATGTCCCAAAATTTGACAAGGAAATCTGGAGTGGAAAGTGGGATGTTATCGTATTCAGTTACCACATCTGGCGGGATAGTCCGGACCTGCAGGCGTGGATTGAGGACAACGGCAACAAACTCAAAGAGTTCATGGACGAAGGTCATGGCGTTATCAGCACCGGCGGCAGGGATCCCGAGGATCGACCGTTGGTAGCCCTTTGGGACGGTATGGACAAGGCGTTGGCAGGGTTCCCTGTAGCGGACAAATGCTGCCTTGCGTACGTTGAGGGCACACCGCTGACCAAAGATATGGTGGGTGGCATCATCGATACCTCTAAGTCTCCAGATCCGACCTTCGTAGGCGACGGGGATTTCCCCGGTTACGATGTAGGTCTGTTGCCCGGACACGCTGAGGTGGCAGCCGAAGATATCGGCGATCCCAATATTGCCATTATTGTCTATGGACGAGTTCAAAGAGGGGCTTATGTCCTGAGTGGTAGTGCCGAAATTACCAATATGAACATGGGCTTCGGTCAGAAGGAGTTGGGTCAAGGAAATTCATGGCTCCTCTGGCGGAACATGATCGATTGGTTTGAGGATGCGAACCTTCGGTCAGTGAATCCCAAGACAAAGCTACCCATGACTTGGGCGCAGATTAAGACCGGTCGATAGAAAACAAGCGTCAACTCAATGCTTGGGGGCAAGTTAGACTTGCCCCCTTTCCACAATTTTCATAAAGATTAAAGGAGGATAGGTAAGGATATTAGGGAGGATTATTATGTCTCGTATCATTTTATTATTTTTAATTGGCATCCCGTTAATCTGCCTGTTCCTACCAATAGATGCGGGTGCCAAAGTCCTCGGCTACTGGACTTTTGACGACCAAAAGAAGCTCGGAGAGGATCTGTCACACTTCGGGAATGACGGGGAATTAAAGGCAGGTGCGTGGACACGACAGGGGAAGGTCGGCGGTGCTTTGAATCTAACGGGAGGAGGAGACCAAGCGCCACACTATTTTGAGGTCCCCCACGACGACAGCCTGAATGTCAAAGACCAAGTCACCCTGATGTGTTGGATCAGTTTTAGTGGTCCCGCGGAAGAACAGAGTCTAATCTACAAAAATGGACCCTTCATACTGGAGGGCGACAAGAAAGATCGGACGTTTTGGTCATCTTACGGATTGGTCAAGTGGCGTGATAGATGTGCATGCGGCACATTTGGGTTCGATGCAAACACAGAAGGAGGCAGATCCGCTGTGTTGCCCGGGGATCCACTGATTCCTGAACCAAATGATTGGCACCACGTTGCAGCAGTGGCGGATGGCACCGAAATTAAAATCTACCGAGACGGTAAAGAGAGAGCAAAAGGTGCACAACGGGGACCGTTTAGGAATTCCGAACAGTCTTTGACAATCGGTTACGACCACCGCGTTCCGGTGGATCGCGTCGGCGGTGCGAGGCGCCACCTGCGGGGAACCATAGATGAGGTGATGGTCCTCGATCAGGCACTGACCCCAGCTCAGGTTCAAGAAGCGTTTAATCTCGGTGAAAGAGGGAAGTCCCTTACCGAGATGGTGGAGATTTTTTCGGTGGAAGCCGAAGGTAAATTAGCCACGCAGTGGGGCGCAATTAAATCGACAAGACAGTAAGCTACTTGCATGCTGTGAAATACTCTAGACCCACTATCTGCCCCGTATTGAGATGGATAGTGGGTTTTTTGCAAAAGGAGGGCTATCCCATGTATCGTATTGGACCAATTCTTGTGGCTCTGTCCATCTATTTTCTCAGCGTGTTTCCTAACCATGCTGATGCCAAAGCGCTCGGCTACTGGATGTTTGATGACAAAAATAAATTAGGGAAGGACTCTTCGGGCTTTGATAATCACGGCGAGCCGAAAAAGGCTGCCGCCTTTGATGTGAAGGGACAGGTCGGGGGTGCCTTGAAATTGGATGGGGTCTCATGGCTTGAAGTCCCGCATGATGACAGCCTCAACGCCAAGGATCAGATTACTCTGATGTGCTGGGCAAATTTTGACGCCGGTGCCTTAGGCGAATCGAGCGAAGTGTCCTTGATTTACAAGAACGGTCCTTTTATATTAGAGGGAGACCAGAAAGACCGGCGGTTTTGGACATCTTATTCGTTGGCGAAACTTCGTCCAAGAAAGAAGCTGGGAAGTTTTATATTCGAAGCCCAAATGACCGAGGGACGTGTGTTTACAGCCCCCGGAGATAAAGACCACCCCGAAGTGAATGAGTGGTATCACATCGCAGCAACCGCCGATGGCACAAAGGTTCGACTTTATACCAACGGGGTAGAAAAAGCTGTCGCCGACCAGAGGGGTGAGTTTAAGCCGTCGGAGCAGGTGTTAACGATCGGCTTTGATCTGCGCATTCCGCCTGACCGCGGTGGCTCCAAGCCTTATCATTTCGGACTCCTCGATGAAGTGATTATCCTCGATAAGGCAATAACCCAAGCCCAAGTCAAAGAAGCAATGGAGTTAGGTGACAGAGGGAAATCGCTTGAGGATTTCGACGTGCTCTTTGACGTTGCCCCCCAAGGCAAGCTAGCCGTCAAATGGGGGGAACTAAAAGCCAGAAACAGGTGAAACGGACCAATAACACAATTTAATCCTATCTATCTTCCCATAACATAAGGTGGGTAGATAGACTGTTTTGATGGAAGGAGTGTTATCAATGTCGCGACAATTGTTTATTTTGGGTTGTGTCATCATCTACTGCCTTTGCTTTCCCTTGATAACTGTTGATGCCAAGCTGCTCGGCTACTGGGCTTTCAACAGCAAAAATGATCTTGGCAAGGATTCCTCTCCGAACCGTAACGATGGAGAGGTGAAAGGCAACGGAACTGCCGATTGGATTGCAAGAGGCAAAGTGGGTGGCGGGTTGAAACTGAAAGACGGTTGGCTTGAAGTCCCTCACGATGATAGCCTTAACGTCAAGGACCAAATTACCATGATGTGTTGGGTTCAATTTAGCGGCGAAGGTGATCCATTTGGCGGTACGGGCAGAGATCAGTCCCTTGTTTGGAAGAATGGCCCCTTTGCCACAAACAAGCGATTCTGGACCTCTTACGCCTTGCGGGTATGGCGTAGGCATACCAAGTTTGGTAGCTTCGGGTTTGATGCCAACTTGGTAGGGGGTCGGAGTGCGGCAGCAGATCCGGACTTTCCGGATCCAGGGGATGCGGACAAAACGTGGTACCACATCGCCGGTGTCGCTGATGGAGCAGAAGTCCGCATTTATACCGATGGAAAAGAGAAGAAAGCTTCCCCGCAGCGAGGGGAGTTTCAAGCAACAGACCTCCCCTTAACGATTGGCTACGATTTACGTCCCGGCTTGCTAGCTGGGCGTGAGTTTCTCTATGGGATCATCGATGAAGTTGTAATTGTAGATACAGCACTGACTGAAGCTCAAATCAATGGAGCAATGGATTTGGGTAACAAAGGGAGGTCACTTGAAGGTTTCAATCCTGTCTTCGCTGTTGAACCCGAAGGTAAATTAGCCACGCAATGGGGTGAGATTAAAGCAGGAAAGTAACGGTTCGCTGCGTCTCAAATTAACATGCGTTCATTACCCGATTTGGCTTTAAGATGAAAGGAGAATGTCCAATGTTTCGCATCATTCTAAGTGCTGGGATTTTGTTAAGCTGCCTTTTGTTTTGGTCTACGATGAGTGCTGATGCAAAAGTCCGCGGTTACTGGGCTTTCAATACCAAAAATGATATTGGCAAGGATTCGGGACCATTCCGCAACAATGGAGAGTTGAAGGGACAAGGCACCGCCGAATGGACTGCAAAGGGCAAGGTGGGTGGCGGGCTAGAACTAAGTAATGGTTGGCTTGAGGTTCCTCATGATGACAGTCTTAACCTCAAAGATCAAGTAACCCTGATGTGTTGGGTTAAATTTAGTGCGCCTGGCGATTTTGCCCCGGGCGGTGGTCGAGAGCAGTCCTTAATCTGGAAGTATGGACCCTTTGAAACAAACAAACGATTTTGGACATCTTACGCCTTGCGCGTTTGGCGTCCCAAATCAGACTTCGGTAGTTTCGGATTCGACGCCAACATGACAAAGGGACGCAGTGCGGCTGTCGACAAAGAATTTCCTGAACAAGGTGACGTAGAGAAAAACTGGTATCATATTGCAGCGACCGCTGATGGTACGGAAATCCGGGTCTATACCAACGGCAAAGAGACAGGAAAGGGAGCCCAAAGAGGCGAATTTCAGGCTTCTGACCTGCCCCTAACGATTGGTCATGATTTGCGTCCCATATTGGCGCATCACGCTTATGTTAACGGGGTTATGGATGAAGTTGTGGTCGCCGATAAAGCATTGACCGCTGCTGAAATCAAAACAGCAATGGAATTGGGTGAGAAAGGGAAGTCAATTGAGGGGTACAATCCCATCTTCGCTGTTGAACCCGCGGACAAATTGACCACCCAATGGGGTGCCATTAAAGCACAGAAGTAGGTGTTCTCTGTGTTTGAATTCAATACACAATAGAAGTTACGCACTTCAGTAGTGAGCAACGATCGTTGTTCACTACGCACCCTTGATGGTATCTCTATTGTAGTTGCCCGATTCATCGGGCGTCGAAAATTGTGTGCTGCGGCGATAAATCGCCCCCCTACCCCTCTGACAAGGGGGGTAGGGGGGTTGGTTTTGACCGTTCAACTGCGTAAGTCCTAACACAATTTGGCTTAAAGATGAAAGGCAAAATTTTGATGTTTCGTGTTATTTTGGGTACTTCGATTTCGTTAACTTGCCTCCTATTTTGTTTGGCAATGAATGCTGACGCGAAAGTCCTCGGCTACTGGGCTTTCAAGAACAAAAATGATGTTGGCAAGGATTCGTCTCCAAACCGCAATCACGGAGAGCTAAAGGGGGAAGGTTCAGCGGAATGGACTGCAAAGGGCAAGGTCGGGGGTGGAATCAAATTTGATGGCAACTCTTGGCTTGAAGTACCTCACGACAATAGCCTCAACGCAAAGAATCAGATTACCCTGATGTGTTGGGTTAAATTCGCAAACGCTGGCGATTTTACAGGTGATGGGCGGGAACAGTCCTTAATCTGGAAGTATGGACCCTTTGAAACAGACAAACGCTTTTGGGCGTCTTACGCCTTGCGTGTCTGGCGTCCCAAGTCACAATTCGGTAGCTTCGGATTCGATGCCAACATGACAAAGGGGCGCAGTGCGGCTGTTGATAAGAAATTTCCTGAAGTGGATGACGTAGAGAAAAAATGGTTTCACATTGCAGCGACCGCTGATGGCACAGAAATCCGAGTCTATACCAACGGCAAAGAGACGGGAAAAGGTCCCCAAAGGGGCGAGTTTCAAGCTTCCGATCTGCCCCTAACCATTGGTCATGACTTGCGTCCCATATTACGTCATCATGCGTTTGTCAACGGTGTCATGGATGAGGTGGTGGTCGCCGACAAAGCGTTAACCGCTGCGGAAATTAAAGAGGCGATGGATTTGGGTGACAGAGGGAAGCCAATTGAAGGGTATAACCCCATCTTTGCTGTTGAACCCGAGGACAAATTGACCACCCAATGGGGCGCGATTAAAGCAAGACATTAGGAGTTGTTTGTGTCTAAAATCAGACATGTACCCGCTGCCTAATCTAGCTCTAAGATAAAAGGAGAATTTTTAATGTTTCGTGCCGTTTTAGGTACTTGGATTTCGTTAACTTGCCTTCTATTTTGTTTGACGATAAATGCTGATGCGAAAGTCCTCGGTTATTGGGCTTTCCAGAGCAAAAACGAAATTGGCAAGGATTCTTCTCCAAATCGAAATCATGGGGAACTAAAAGGCGAAGGCTCAGCGGAATGGACTGCAAAGGGCAAAGTTGGGGGTGGAATCAAATTTGATGGTAAATCTTGGCTTGAAGTGCCCCACGATAATAGTCTCAATGTAAAGGACCAAATTACGCTGATGTGTTGGGCAAAATTTGGCAACCCCGGCGATTTTACAGGTGATGGTCGAGAACAATCTTTAATCTGGAAATATGGACCCTTTGAAACGAACAAACGCTTTTGGGCGTCTTACGCCTTGCGTATATGGCGTCCCAAATCGCAATTCGGTAGTTTCGGATTTGACGCCAATATGACGGAGGGGCGTAGCGCAGTCGTTGATAAGAAATTTCCTGAAGTGGATAAGCTGGAGAAAGAGTGGTTTCACATTGCAGCGACCGCCGATGGCACAGAAATCCGAGTCTATACCAACGGCAAAGAGACAGGGAAGGGACCCCAAAGAGGCGAGTTCCAGGCTTCCGACCTGCCCCTAACCATTGGTCACGATTTGCGCCCCATATTAATACATTTTGCTTTTATGAACGGTGTCATGGATGAGGTTATAGTCGCCGACAAGGCGTTGAACGACGCCGAAATCAAAGAAGCAATGGAATTGGGCGAAAAAGGGAAGCCGCTTGAGGGGTACAATCCCATCTTTGCTGTTGAACCCGAAGACAAATTGGCCACCCAATGGGGTGCCATTAAAGCGATCAAGTAACGGTGGTCCGAGTCGGTTGGTCCCTGATCCGCTATGGAGTTAGGAGGGTGATTAATGTTGCGTATTACGTTAGTTTTTGGTGCTCTGTTAATCTATCTTTTCTGTTATCCCTTGACTAACACTGATGCCAAACTCCTCGGTTATTGGGCTTTCGAGGATAAAGATAAACTGGGAAAGGATTCCTCTCCAAACCGCAACGATGGGGAAACCAAGGCATTCATCGGTGAAGCACAATGGACGGATAAGGGCAAAGTCCGTGGAGGACTACAACTGGAGAACGCCCAAGAAGCTTGGCTCGAAGTCCCTCATCATGAAAGTCTGAACGTGAAGACGGGCCAAATCACCATGATGTGCTGGGTCAAATTTACGGATCCCGGCGCTTTTGAAGGTTTTGGTGAGGATGGTTCCTTGATTTGGAAAAATGCTCCTTTTGCGGAAAACAAGCGATTTTGGACTGCGTATGCTTTGCGGCTGTATCGACCCGGGATTAGTCGAGGCTCCTTCTCGTTTGACGCAAATATGACGGAGGCACGAGCGGCGGCAATTGATCCAGATTTTCCGCTTGTCGTGGATGAATGGTATCATGTTGCGGGGGTCGCTGATGGTACAAACGTTAGAGTCTATACTAACGGAAAAGAGAAAGCGGTTGGCAATCAGAGAGGCGAGTTTCAGGCTTCCGATGATCCGTTGACAATCGGGTTTGATCTACGCGATCCGGATGAACCCGTTGCGCGGCACTTTCTGGGATTCGTTCGGGGCATCATGGACGAAGTGGTGATTTTAGACCATGCGCTGACCGCGGGTCAAATCAAAGAAGCAATGGAACTAGGCGAAAGAGGCAAGTCACTTGAGAGCTTCCAGCCTGTTTTCGGAGTGGAGCCTCAAGACAAATTAGCGATTAAATGGGGCGAGATTAAAACGATAAAGTAGTTTAATCTTTGTTAGAATTTCAACACTTTAGCGGAAGTTAATTCGACTAACAGGAGGTATGACCAATGTCTCGACGATTTATCATTTTTGGGGGAGTGCTCATCTTCCTTCTCGGTTCTTTTCTGATAGATGTTGATGCCAAGCTCCTCGGTTATTGGACATTTGATGTCAAAGCGAATGCACACAGGGATTCTTCTCCAAATAGCAACCACGGTGACTTCAAGGGCGGTGCCGGTTGGACGCCGAAGGGAAAGGTTGCCGGCGGCGTTATACTGGAGGAAGGGGCCGACTCCTACTTTGAGGTTCCTCATGACAACAGCCTAAATGCGCAGGATCAGGTCACGTTGATGTGCTGGGTTAAATTTACGCGACCCGATTTCGGAAGAGATCAGTCCTTGGTCTGGAAAAACGCGCCCTTTAAGGAATCAAACAAGCGATTTTGGGCTTCTTATTCACTGCGAACGTTTCGTGAAGGGTTTAAGCTGGGCGGGTTCGCATTTGATGCCAATACAGAAGGTGGACGAACGGCTGCGGTGGATCCAGATTTTCTTGTAGCAAACGATTGGTATCATGTCGCCGGGGTTGCTGATGGCAAGGAGGTCAGGGTTTATACCAACGGAAAAGAAAAAATCGTTAAGGAACAGAGAGGACCGTTTCGACCAACTGAATTCCCGTTGACCATTGGCCACGATTTGCGCGACCCGGACGCCGGCAAAGTGCGCCGGGATCAGTTGGGATATGTCCAAGGCGTCATGGATGAAGTGGTGGTCCTCAGTCATGCACTGACCGCCGCTCAAGTTAAAGAAGCCAAAGAGCTGGGGGACCGTGGGAAGTCACTCGACAAGTATGCGCCGGTCGCTGCGGTCGAACCTACCGGCAAAATAGCCGTAAAATGGGCAGAAATCAAAGCACGAAGGTGAGTGAGTGTAATCGAGTCTAGGTTGTTGGAAAGTAGAAATTCCTTGACAAGCCGACTGCGATTAATGTAGACTGTAGCGGTTGTCAAACCGGCGCTAAAGCAATCACGCCGGGATGTTGGAATTGGTAGACAAGCTAGATTCAGGATCTAGTGGGCCCTTTCGCCCGTAGGGGTTCAAATCCCCTTCCCGGCATCTATTAGCAGAAGCGACGCACATATCATGTAGCGTCGCTTTTTTATTTGGCTCATGTAAAAAGCAAGTGCAAAACGCGAATCGGAATCGTAGGGACGGGGTCTCCCCGCCCGCAGTCCGTAAGGGGTGGGGAACCCAACCCCTACGAAGATTCGGTTGCTGTTGCATGCTTTCTTAACATGAACCTTTTATTTTACGCTTCCCCTCTCAACGAATCACCGCGAACTTCCCACTTATCGAATTCCTTCCCCTTTGCCCTGCCCTCATGGACTCAATGTGATAGACGTAAACGCCAGCAGAAATCTGTTCACCTGCCTCAGTCCGCCCATCCCAACGTTGAATTGATGTGTTGTTGCGATGGTCAATCTGTCTAATGAGATCGCCGGTACTGTTGTAGATTCGGATTGTCGCGCGGTCCGGCAGATTGCGGAACTCCATTGGATTCGCACTGCCATTCAGACGGTATGGATTCGGGACAAAGATCACCTTATCCAAGTTTGCTTCGGGGGACGCGATGGCTTCCTCAGGGAGGGTAACATCAACAATTTGCGAAAGCTTACCTTCTCCGCCAGCCTGATTCGCCGCTGCGATTGCATAGAAATATTTTAACCCCGGATAGACATTCCTATCAACAAAAGTGGACGCTCCCGATGGGACCGATGCAATCTGCGTCCATGGCGGACGACCGATGCGGTTGCGATAGATAAGATATTTACTGATCTGACGTGTAAATTTTGTCCAATTAAGGATAATCTGGTCTTCGTTGCGTGTTGCCGTTAAGCCTACCGGCGCATCCGGAACATTACCTGGGATGATACTGACTTCTGAAGAATCAAATTCAAGCAGCTGTCCACTCACATGGACAGGGCGGATCTTGTAGGTGTATTCTACGCCTCCCTGAACCTCTGCGTCATCAAAGGTGGTTCCTTGGATAATCCCACCAACCCGTTGAAATTCATTCTCATTCCCCGCTCGCCTTAAGACGGCATAGCCAGCCAAACCCAAGTTGATTGCTGGTTCCCATTTCAACTGGACGGTCCCTCTTACAACATCGGCGACCAACCGTTGCGGCGTAAAGGTCACGGTTCTTGCTACACTGATATTTTTCTGTAGGTTGGCCAAGTTTTCACCAGCAACAAGGGCAAAAGTAACAGCGATAAACTGTTTAGCTGGTATGTCATAGGGGCCCGCTGAGAGAATGGATACATAATCCCAAGCTGGAAATCCAAGCGCTTCGAGATCCCTCTTATTGGTAGCAAAAGCAGCCGAATCGGCCATGAACTCGGATCGGCTTTCATCTAAAAAAAGGTTGGCGGTTGGTCGTCCATCGGGACCGTAAAATAGAAAAATCTGATGAGTGCTCAATTTTCCATCCAGCAAGGTGAGGCCAGCATGGACCTGATTGATTCCGTCAGTATCATCCCCATCGTAGGTAAATAACGTTTGATGTGCTTCATCCCAATCGACCCAGTCCCGGCTTAACTCTCCAGCTGCTAAATCTGTCCCATCAACATCCCAATTCGCCATCGTTGCAACATAGATACCCTCAAGCCCCGCACTGCTGTTGTTTGTCACAACTAATCTTATCACAACGAAATCATCTGCATCGGGATGATTGTTGGTGCTCCAAGAAAAACTCTGTTGGTCAACTGAAAGATTGAGCGGAAAACCAACGGCTCCGGATGAATTGTATTGGGCAATAATTGTATGTCGTTCGTCGAGATCTGTTTTTTCGGTGTTTGATGATGCGGTTTCCCACTCTCCAATTGTGAGAGGACCGGGTTCATCGGGATCTAAATCCCATGCGCTCGCTACATTTCCATTTGCATCACCGACCCAAATCTCCGACAATTCGTGGAGATAGTAGTTCTCTCCAGACTTAGGAAACCTAAAGTTGTAAGCGAGCTCATCGTCTCGGACTGCGCCAAGTGAACCCTCACCGACTATATGCACTTCGACATTTCCCGATGTATGTAGTTGAGCAGAACCGATAATTGGATTAATTAGGCTGATGAAAAACCAAATCGCACCTAAAAAGATTTTCTGAATTTTCATCTCTACCCTACTTTGATAGCATGTACAAATAAACTCTTGGAGGCAATTGAAGTATCATAACAGAAGTGAAAGGAGGTGTCAAGATCGGAAAATTTGCTTGCGGTGTGCATTGAAATAAACTACAATCTATATTATGAGGTATAGTGGATCTTAGAATTAATGAGACACGCCAAACCGGTGCGGTTGGAACCCGCCGCTCCCGTTCTCCCATTTGGTAGGCGCTGTTTTCAACTGCGCCGATGCGGTGCGGTTAAAAACCGCACCTACCGGGGGCGAAAGTGTCGATCTGTTTTTAGAATTTACCATAATTATGAAGTAAATACCCGCCCTCAATTTGGAACTAACTATGACTTCTCAGAAAAAGACAGGTTTTGTCTACCACGCCGATTATCTCAAGCACGATACCGGCGTACAGAATCCCGAGCGTCCAGAACGTCTACAGGCGAGTATCAAAGCGTTACAAGCCTCTGATTTTTGGGGCGACCTGCATCAGATCGAAGCTACCTCCGTAACGCATGATCAGATGTGTTATGCTCATACCCAAGATCATATTGATCGGGTCAAGCAGTTCTGTGAAAATGGCCTCCCTCTCGATTACGATACACCGACCTCACCCGCGTCTTATGCCACTGCACGTCTTGCCACCGGAGGAGTGTTGAGGGCAGCAGATGCAGTCATGGCAGAGACTGTGAGTAACGCCTTCGCGCTTGTTCGTCCGCCCGGTCATCATGCAACCCCGAATCGTGCAATGGGCTTCTGCCTATTCAACAGCGTCGCGATCGCTGCACGATACCTTCAGCGCGAACACGGGGTGGGCCGCGTCGCAATTGTCGATTGGGACGTCCATCACGGCAACGGGACACAGGATATCTTTTATGATGATCCCTCCGTTTTCTTTTTCTCGGCGCACCAAGTGCCTCTCTACCCCGGCACCGGCATGACAAACGAGATCGGTATAGGCGATGCCGTTGGCACGACGCTGAACATACCGATGTCCCCCGGCAGTGAACCTAGCGACTATATCGAAGCCTTTGAAAAAAACCTCAGACCGACACTACTCGATTTCTCTCCCGATTTCCTGATAATCTCGGCTGGATTTGACGCACACTGTTTAGACCCTCTATCGGCAATCAATATGACCGCAGACGGTTTTGCCGGTTTGACCGACATCCTTTGCGAAATTGCCGCAGAAACTTGCGGGGGACGGCTGATCTCAGCATTGGAAGGGGGATACGACCTTAAAGGGTTGTCCGAATCGGTTGTCGTTCATGTTGGACGGTTAATCGCATACGCGTGAGGTAGATTTTCCATACCCTTACCTCATCGGGATTCAAAGCAATTCACACGCTGCAACAAAATCCGATGAGGTCGAGGTATACCCGATGATATGTTCAAAGTTGCGTATCATCACCTTCCGCAGCCATCCTCCCTCTGGCAAGCTGGGATCGACTGTATCCGGATACTCGGCGGAGTGTGTGCAATCCCGCAGCATAACGACCCGATAATTGTGCTCGACCGCACCGGCGAGGGTTTGGTATAGGCAGGCACGCTGACTGAACCCAACTGCGACCAGATTCTTGATGTCGTAACACCGCAGATGGTAATCGACATGTGTCTCATGAAAGCCTGACCACTCCCGCTTGGGAAAGTCCGGCTCGTGCGGCAACGGCTGGATAGAAGGCGAATAATCCGGTTTATAGGGTGTTCTTGATGCAGGTGACGGTCTCGAGTCGGCAAGCGCATCACCCCAGCGTGTCCCGTGAATTTCTCGTTTGATGCTACCCAGCTCATCAACGAGGGAAAAATCGTTGTGAATAAAAACAACCCTCATGCCTGCTGCCCGTGCGGCAGCCAATGCTGGAGCAATCCCATCTTCCACATACCGATTTCCGGTGCCACAATCGCTATCTACAATTATAAAAGCGGTTCGCTCCAATTCGAGTTCTAAGTCACCGTGTTGAGTTTCATTGCTGTACCAACGCACAGGAACCGTTAAGGTAGCCATCATAAACCTCCCATTGAATCAATCAGTAACTTGATGGTTTCGGTGTTGCGGGGGGCCAATATCCGTTGGGATCTTCGTCCCAAGGGTGTCCGCATAGCCGAGAAATTACACACCACTCCGCCGATGTGAGGTGTGCGTGGTTATGAAAGAGGAAACGCTTTAGACCCGCTTGCTCCGAGGCTGTGAGGATACGATGCAGGTCTCCGGCGGTCATTGGATCTCCACCGTGTGGCATCCGCCCAGTATCCACCCAAGGGACAATCTTCTCAGGCTGACTGACCGCCGCAAGCGCTCGCTCAGTTTCAGTTGTCACGACCTGATCGAAGAAGGGTTGGGGGAATCCCAAATCCATGTCCGATAGAGAGTTGACTTCCGGCAAATTTACGCCTAGCCACGCTTTTACCACCGTGAAGCAATCCTGTTCGGTCAGGCGCGGATTCCATTCTTGAATTTGTCCTATCCACCGGGCGACAGTGCCGTACATGCCATCGAATCCGCGATGCCAGAAGTAGTGCTTGACGAGCAAGACATCCACGATCTTATCCCAAGCGTGGAAATCGAGCGCTGTCATACCGGAGAATACCGCCGAACGGGGACCATTCCCCAATAACAGTTTACGTGGGGATTTGTCCAGTTCGCGACGAAATGCTTCCCCTGTTTTAATTCCATCCTCCCGTCGCCAGCGCAGCCAGTAAACCGCGTCCTCATTGATATCAAAGAGGTTCATCTCCGATAGCACGCCGTATGGACCGTAGTAGCGGACTTCGGCAGGGGTTAAACTGCGAAAACGCTCATGGAGATGCGCCCTGCCGCGTTCAAGTTTGTCTGGATCATACCCTCTGATAGCAGCTTGGGCTTTGATTGATTCAGAGCTATCCGCAAAGACAGCGTTACCGTGGTGCCATTCCAGTTCATAAGCGGACTCGGTCCAGCCATCCATAATACCACCGTCGACCTGTGGAAAGCTGCCGAATGTCTCATCCCAAACCGCCGCCATTGCAACCGCGCCGTAGGGATCCTCCCCCAGTGGAAGCGGTTTCGCACCCGTCGCCCCGCTGCCAGGCGCAAAAATGAAAATCTCCCAGCCACGCGCTTTGGCGTTGTCGAGCATCGCATGGAGCATTTTCTCTTTGGAGGCATCGGTTTCTGTGTCGCGGAGGTTTGGCTCTAACCCACGATCACGATAGGCTTGCGGGTTGGAAGGAAAAGCAGGTACAGTAAATTGACCTTGCGCATCCGCAAAAACTGTGCGGCCAAAAACAAACCCTTTGATCCCACCAGCTTCCCAAGCATCAAAGATCCGTTCATAATCGTTCATCACCGGTTCGAGGGGTTGACCAATGCGTATCCACGCTTGCAGTGCCATATTGTGAGCTCCTTTTTTGTCGAAACGAATGGGGTTTCATCTCATTAAAAAAGTTAGGTTGTCCGATTTTGGAACGAGTACAGCAAGGTTTACCAAAATTGTTGAGCAAAGATCTTTTGGTCTATTTTGTTTAAACTGATCAATAAAGGTTTTCTAACACGCAACAAATTCCCAAAAGATTAGGCCAGTCCCCACATACTTGCCTCCTTAGTATTACCAATCGCGTGCTTTCTCAATTCACGAGATCTCTTCCGTTTTTTAAATCTTCATCATCCAAGAATTTGAAGTCAAGGTTTGAACAGTAAATCTGTTTCGCAGCAGAAAGTATTGTCCTATCATTAACATCAGCAATCACCTTTTCGCCAACTGTGCTAACAAAAGAAGGGATCTTGAAAGAGCCAAAGAAAGCCATACGACGATTTAGCGGCATGGTCAGTTCAGTATCGCTTTGGGCAAGCCCGGGACCTCCAATGTTATAAGGATGATCTGGATTCTCTGGCGAATCTCCAATCGTAATTAAGGCAATTGGACGGTCTGAGCATACAAAATCACTCCCCTCTTCTTCAGCGATCAATAAAGACCATTGCCTATGACGAAGGAGAGGTAAAATTTCATCCACGGCCTGTAACTCATGCTTCAAATGATGACCATGTCCGTATCGTATATCGAAATTTTCTTTTTCTACGAACTGTTTCACTTCCTCATATTCCGGCACTTCTTTACCTGCCTCACGTTCTTGTTGAGCCCAAGATTCATACCCTTCGGGACTCAATAGGGACAGCCTCAACATTTGTTTGATAACCGTCGTTTCAAAGTTGCTAAGATTATTGCGGAATTGTGGATTGTGTCCATAGAGTAAAGCAACAAAATAGAGTAGAGTCTACATGTCCGTCTCTTCGGGCAATGTTGCGTTTTCTTCCATATACCTTAGTACTTTTGCCACTTCCCCCTCAATTTCAGAAAGCGACTTTTCCATCGCATCAATCGGCTTCCCAAGAATATCGATTCGATTGAAGTCATGTTGTGAACCAACATTATGAGGGCCAGTAACAAAATGCCGTCTTTCGATTTTGTCAATTACACAGAGTTGCTCTTTTGAACGGCTGGGGTCTAAAAATCCTTTCAGATAGAACTGTGGGATATAGTGATGCTTTCGTGATGTATTACTCATAGTCAAGCACTTTCTAAATTCAAAAAGTTAAGTTGTTCAATCTCAGACGAGCACGGTGGGACTTGCCAAATTTTTTTGAGAAAAGAACACTTTCTTGTTAATAGATTATCTTACCTCTGTCGTATCCGAAAATAGCATTACATTTAGGGCAGATAATATCCAATTGATTTTTCTTCAAAGGAATCTGCACTTTGTGTCGGCAACTTCTCGTAGGGCAACTTACATAAATTTTCTTGTTGTTCCCTAGTTCCTTTTCCCTGTCTCGTTCAATTCGGCGTTGTTCATAATAAGTTGTTAATGCGCGTGCTGTCCTTAGATATAGTTGTATTCCTTTTAATTCAGTAAGTTCAAGGTTAGCTGGTATAGAATCCGCTAAGTGTGCTGCGTTTAGGTCCAGTTGTATTCCTTCTAATAACTCAATTGCGTTAAGTTTAGTAGAGCTATCATAACTCCAGTTATCACTCTCTACAATATAGATAAGAGGTGCAAGCATTCCACGAATTGAATTTGGATTAACCTTAAGGTGAGAAAATAGTTTTGAAACCGCATCATCTCTGATATGCTGATTCTCCGATTTTAATTTTCTTAGAAGATCTTCAGACAGACTCCTATCCGCTGCTTTCAGGTGCTCAGAGTGGATTCCTTTAAGCGCTTTTATTGCTATCCCTATTGGGCACTTAAAGAATTCTCGATTATGACCCACACAGTATCGAGCGAGCCTGCTATGAACTTTCCTCTCAAGTATTTCATATTTATCAGAAGATAACTCAAAAACAACTCTGAATGGAGTGGGAATTCCAGTTGAATTTGACAATTCCTTCGCTCGTTCACGGCTGTTACGAGCAGTCTTACCAATTTTTATTAAGCCTGGCATTGAATCGTTTTCCAAAATATAGACATACCCCAAGATCTCACCCCCTAAGAATGCTCTAATTTTGGAAATCCATAATTCTATCTACCTTAGTTTTTAGCTTTGAAACAAAAACCTCATTTCCACAGCCCTAACTACCTATAAGGCATGATGTAGCGCCGTCGATGATAGGCAATACGGAATCCCTGCCGCTGGTATATCCGCTCGGCGTTGCTGCCCGTTGTTGTTTCCAGCGTTGTCCAGCGGTTGCCCATCACCTGTGAATCCGCAACCGCTCGTGTAACCATAGCAGAGGCAATCCCTTTGCGGCGATGTTCTGGCAGTGTCGCAACATGGTCGATGTAACCCATGCCGAATTGTGAGTAGATCAGCGTCGTGCCCGCTGGTTTTCCATTCACACGTGCGAGATAGCGGCGCACTTCAGGGACAATCAGCACATCACGCCCTATCTCTCCCATTGTCTGATCATGACCAAATCCGCGACACATGACATCCGCCCAAAGGTCATATTCGCTATCAGGTGAGATATCGATTACTGCGCCAGTGTGGGCTGGCGGCGGTGTGGTGGGTGGATCATAAACCATCGCCGACGCCAACATACCCTCTGTGAAACCACGACTCTCCAACCGCTCGCTAAGGTCAGCGGGACGATCTAGGGGCGAAAGGGTGAACATGCAGTCGTATTTTTTCTCCTGAAACAGACGAAGCGCGTCGTTAATCAATCTGTCTACTTGGGGGTCCTCCACATTCACCTGTACCACACGATGAAAGAAATCCATCGCTGCGCGGTCGTGACTGAACGCCAATGCACCATCGAGGTCACAGTTGTCACACCACGCAGCGCGAAGGGCAACCCAAAGCTTTTCAAAGGTGGTCATCAATTCGTTAGGCATAGTCACACTCCTATTCAAACGATAGTTGTTCTACATCTTTATATCCCCACGTTCTCCGATCGAGGTTCAATTAGCCGAAAGGTCAGCAGGACACCACAAAAGACCAAGACGGAGGACGCGATAAACACGGATTCAAAAGAAAATCGATCAATCAACAACCCAACCACCGGTGAGCCTAGCAGCGGCACTGTCTGAAGAACGCTCAGCAGCCCTAAGTATTGCGGGTGTTTTTCTTGCGGGGAAATCTCAAGGGTGTAGTTCGTAAGAATACGACCCGACACCGGTGTAAATCCCAAACAAGCAAACACGAGCCAGTACCAGTGGGCACCCATCGGCAGCCGGCTCAGACCAATTGCCAACAAAGGCACACAAGCGGCAATAAAAATCAGGACCTGCAGCACAATCCGATTGCCGTGCCGATCCGCGATATTCCCCATCACCAAGGCACCAAGCCCACTGACCGTGTTCTGTGCAATCAATAGTGTCACAAAGTTTTTCGATACTAATCCTAACGTCCGTTTTCCAAAAATGGTATAGTGCGGAAAAATGGGCCAACCTGTGTAGAACAACATTAAGACTACCGCGAGTATGCGAAAATTCCGGTCATACCGTAACAACATCAGTCCAGAACTGAGATACTTTAGAAAAGGTATGGTCTGTGGGGAATGGGCATCAGCTGGTTCGCGGAAGAACAAACTGGCACATGCGGCGAATCCAAAGAACATTCCCGTTGTCCCGAATATCAAAGCATAATTGGCGCTATCACCGCGAACCCAGCGCGGCATCACAAGCCAGACGATGATAATTGCAAGCGTACAACCGATAAGAGAGGCGTAAGCCAATAGCCGCCCCCGTTTCTTGGGGCGAACCAGCTTACCCTGTAATGTGCCGTACGCCAAGACATTGCTTCCGTACGTCAGCCAGTGCAGACCATACAGTGTCAGGAAAATCGTCACAATCGCGCTGTTTGACCACCTCCCGAGCTCAAGAATCAGCGCTAACACCAACCAAGGGATGGTGATGCCGAAAGCGGAAAGTATAAACACAATTCGCTTTCTCGGCATTTTTGCCACGCGGTGTGCGATAAGAATCTGAGGGATGCTTTGCCCAATCCGAGAGATAAGGGGTAGGAGTCCCCGGATAAACCCCGATAAGGTGTAGACATCTAGGAACCCCGGCATCACTACCGATTCGGTCTTGAAAATCCAGCCGAGCCGCATAAAAATTTGGTTAGCCGCAAATACAATTAGATTGCGTTCTTCATGCTGCTCGACCCCTTTCTCAACCTTATCCATAAAGAAAAAATGACCTTTCCAAAACCGAAACAAAAAATCGTCACCTCGATAGCATGATTGCAACCGGAGTGACGACTTTGATAGGAATATGCTATTTTACGATGAAACCCTTACTCATCGAGCCAACTCATCATGCTTCGCAGATCTCGCCCTACCTTTTCGATCTGCAGCTCTGATTCTCGGCGACGGAGTGCTTGCAGCACGGGTTGATTCGCTTGATTTTCCAGCACCCATTCCCGTGCAAATTCACCGTTCTGCACCTCTTTAAGAATCGTCTGCATGCGTTCTCGGACACCTTCATCAATGACGCGAGGACCGCGGGTGAGATCGCCGAATTCCGCCGTGTTACTGACATCATTCCGCATCTTGCTGAGTCCCCCTGTGTAGATCAGATCTACAATAAGCTTCAACTCATGCAGGCACTCAAAAAACGCCATCTCTGGTTGGTAGCCAGCTTCAACAAGGGTATCGAAAGCAGCTTTGATTAGTTCGGTAGTCCCGCCGCAAAGCACAGCTTGCTCACCAAAAAGATCGGTTTCCGTCTCTTCACGGAAAGTGGTCTCAATGACACCAGCTCGTGTACCGCCGATTCCCTTCGCATAAGCGAGCGCGATATCTCTGGCATGTCCTGTTACATCCTGCTGGATAGCAATAAGGCAGGGCACACCGCCGCCTTCCTCAAAGACTTCGCGCACGAGCAGTCCTGGTCCCTTCGGTGCG
Organism: Candidatus Poribacteria bacterium; assembly: GCA_965204355.1. GTDB lineage: Bacteria > Poribacteria > WGA-4E > WGA-4E > PCPOR2b > PCPOR2b. Next base: position 1,517,233 of record OZ241983.1, on the reverse strand, counting down.
ATCATCGCCACATCAATACCGTCTGCCGGAACGATTTGACCAAAATGAATGCTGAAACCGTGCGAAACCATCACCATATTGCCAGCTTCCAGATTCGGTTCAATCTGGTTCCGATACACCGCCCCGTGCTGTTCATCCGGAATGAGAATCTGAACGACATCCGCTTCAGCAGCAGCTTCGTCGATACTTTTTACCGTCAATCCTTCCGATTCCGCTGCCGGTTGAGAACGGCTGCCGGGGCGCAGCCCGAGGACGACGTTTGCGCCGCTGTCCTTGAGATTCAATGCTTGGGCACGTCCTTGGCTGCCATAGCCGATGACAGCAACCGTTCGCTCTTTGAGTAAATCAAAATCTGCATCGCTATCGTAATAAATTGTCGCCATGAATACTCCTTAATATATGAAACATGAAAATAGAGTCATTACTTCGTGGCACCGCGCATGATTGCAATCTTGCCGGTGCGAGCTAGCTCTTGAATGCCGTAGGGACGTAGCAAATCAACAACCGCCTTTAGCTTCCCTTCGTCACCAGTCACTTCGATGGTTAGAGAGTCAGGACTGACATCAATTGTGTGGGCACGGAAAATCTCCACAATTTGGAGAATCTCCCCACGTCGCTGCGGTTCAGCATAAACTTTGATTAGCACAATCTCACGCTCGACATGGTTTTCAACGGTGAGATCCGTCACCTTAATCACGTCAATCAATTTGTTCAGATGCTTGTAAATCTGTTCAATGATCTGTGCATCCCCATGTGTAACGATTGTCATGTGCGAAACGCCCGGATCGTCTGTCTCCGCAACATTGAGGCTGTCAATGTTAAATCCACGTCCACTGAACAGCCCCGCAATTCGTGCAAGGACACCGAATCGGTTTTCAACGAGTACAGAAAAGATGTGTCGTTCTTCAGTCATTATGCTAAACCTCGTATAACGTCGCCAAGTCCCGCACCTGCCGGAACCATCGGGAACACATTTTCCTCTTCGTCAACGATAAAGTCAATAACAACGGGACCATCGTTGATGCCTTTTGCCTTCTCCAACGCCGGGCGGACATCCTCAATTCGCTCAACACGGATTCCTGTCGCCCCAAAAGCCTCAGCGAGCAGTGCGAAGTCGGGGTTATCGTGATAATCAACCGCGGCGTACCGTTTCTGGTGGAAGAGTTCCTGCCACTGTCGAACCATGCCAAGATACATGTTATTAATGACGAAGATCTTGAGTGGGAGCTTCATCGTGATGGCGGGGACAAGCTCTTGTATCGTCATGATGTAGGAGCCGTCGCCATTGATGTTGACAACCGTTTTGTCGGGACAACCGAGCTGTGCGCCAATCGCTGCAGGCAAACTGAATCCCATGGTGCCGAGTCCACCGGAGTTTAACCATTGACGCGGTTCGGTGAATTTGAAATATTGTGCCGCCCACATCTGATGCTGCCCAACATCCCCAACGACTATTGCGTCTGAATAAAGGTCATATATCTGCTCAATCACGTACTGCGGCATGATATTGTCGCCGTTTTGTTGGTACTCAAAAGGATACTGCTCTTTCCACTCATCAATTTGGCGCATCCAAGGTTCGATGTCCACACGATGCACCAGTTTGTTCATTTCTGCTAATACGCGCTTGGCATCGCCTACAATCGGCACATCAATCGGGACATTCTTACCAATACAGGAGGCATCAATGTCAATATGAATCTTTTTTGCGTTCGGCGCGAATTTTGTCAAGTCACCCGTAACACGATCATCGAACCGGGCACCGACCGCAATGACCAGATCAGAATCGGTAAACGCGTAGTTCGCGCAGCAGGAACCGTGCATACCAGGCATCTCCATTGCCAGCGGATGGGTTTCGGGAAAGGCGCCCAAGCCCATCAGTGTCACGGTAGTTGGAATGCCCGTTTTAATCGCTAACTCACGCAATTCTTCAGACGCGTTAGCAAGCGTTACGCCCCCACCTGCGTAAATCATCGGCCGTTCTGCGTTGTGAATCAACTCAACAGCTTTCGTGATTTGGCGCGGGTGCCCCTCTATCTTCGGCTTGTAGCTGCGAATATTGACCTTCTCTGGATAGCGGAACAACGATTCGTGAATCTGAGCATCCTTGGCGAAATCGACAACAACAGGGCCAGGTCTACCCGTGCTAGCGATATGGAACGCTTCCGCTATGACATCAGCGACTTCATCCCCACTCTTAATCAAATAACTGTGCTTGCAGACCGGGCGAGTCACACCTATCACATCACATTCTTGGAAGGCATCATTCCCCATCAGGTGAGTAAAAACCTGTCCAGTGATTGCCACCATAGGAATCGAATCCATATAGGCAGTTGCGATACCGGTCACTAAGTTTGTTGCACCGGGACCCGAAGTGGCAAGCGTAACGCCAACCTTACCGGTTGCCCGTGCGTAGCCATCAGCGGCATGTGACGCTCCTTGCTCGTGCCGCATCATGATTAGCTTGACATCAGGGTGTTCGTAGAGTGCGTCAAAGATTGGCATCGCTGCACCACCGTTGACACCGAAAATATACTCTACACCTTCTTGCTTGAGACTTTCAATCAGTATTTTTGCGCCTGATAGTTCCATAGTACTCTCCTTTTAACTCAGGAAATTTACTGCTAATTCTGATAGTCTTTACAACAAATGTGTCCAATAAAAAAGCCCTCTCGTTCCAATCCCCAATAAAAGAACCCCGATTGAAAAATTCGAGGGCAATTCTTGAGGACATATTTGGAGACGAAAAGGGCTTCCTCTAAAGTCCTTACCGTGGTACCACTCCAATTCCCTTTTGTCGATCAAACACTGTGTGTAAAAGGGCACTCATTAATGTGCGTAACGTGCATCAACCCGGCTAACCCTACCTGTTAATTTCAATCTCCCGATTCGTCGAGGATTCTCGTAAATCAGAACCCAATTCATCGGGGGTGTCTTCAGGTTAGCAGCTCCAGGGCGACCTTCAGTCGGGGTTACTTGGGAAAATCTCTCAGCCGATGGATTTCCCGCTCTGTCAAGACCGCTCGACTTACTCCTCCCCTTCAACGCTTTTGTATATTTAGTTTTAAATAAGATTGATTCTGTTTATTTAAAGATGCAGCGCGCCTTCAGTGAAGCATCTGAAGGCACGCTAGCTCGGTCATAATTGCCGCCTTAGCCCTTTGCAGCGGCGTAACGTCTGGCAACCTCTTCCCAATTGATAACGTTAGTCCACGCTTCGATATAAGCGGGACGCAGGTTCTGATATTTTAGATAGTACGCGTGTTCCCAAACATCAAGACCCAGTATCGGTGTATGTCCCTGCATGATGGGACTATCTTGGTTAGCAGTCGAGTAGATTTGTATGCTGCCGGTTTCATCGACAACGACCCATGCCCAACCGGATCCGAAACGGGTTGTCGCAGCAGTTGCAAACTCTTCCTTGGCAGCCTCAAGCGATCCACAAGCAGATTCAATTGCAGCCGCAACTTCCGGTGTGGGTGTGCCACCACCGTTGGGTCCCATTATCGTCCAAAAGAGTGAATGGTTAGCGTGTCCACCGCCATTATTGATAACGGCTTGCCGCTTGTCTTCCGGCACCTGGTCAATGTTACTTAGCAATTCTTCGATCGATAGGGCTGCCAGATCATCAAGACCTTCAAGGGCGGTGTTGAGATTGGTGATATAAGCCTGATGATGTTTTCCGTGATGAATCTGCATCGTTTGCTCGTCAATATGCGGTTCTAAAGCGTTATGAGCATAGGGCAGGTCGGGTAATGTATGCGCCATTAGGATTTGCCTCCTTAGAGATTCCTTTAATTTTGTTTGTAGGTTATAAGCTAACACCAACTAATAAACATATAATCCGTAGCGTCTAATTATAACACATCGCATAATTAAAACCAAGCGATTTTTGATAAATGCTTAATTGACGGCTCGAATAATTCTGTGATAGAATAAATTTATGGCATAATAGATTAGAAGGCTAGGCACATGAAACGTGAAACCATAGTTGTTTTAGATTTCGGCTCACAGTATACACAGTTAATCGCACGGCGTGTCCGCGAACATAAGGTGTACTGTGAGATTCATCCCTATAATATTCCGCTAAATCAGTTAGAATCCATACAACCGAAAGGCATCATCTTCTCTGGTGGTCCTGCAAGTGTCTACGCAACAGATGCACCTCTGCTTGATCCAAAGATTTTAACGCTCGGTGTACCGATTCTTGGTATCTGTTACGGTATGCAGCTCATCGCACACCTTTCCCCCGATGGGAAAGTACACCCTGCCGATGAACGAGAATTTGGCTCAGCAGAATTGATTGTAGACCTGCCAATTCCTTTGTTTGCAGACTTACCAAAAACGATAGATGTCTGGATGAGTCACGGCGACCGGATCGATGTTCTACCCGATGGATTTCACCCCGTTGCCCACACCCATAATTCTCCTATCGCAGCGATAGCAGATCTGGATCGGGACATTTACGGTTTGCAATTCCATCCGGAGGTTATTCATACGCAGGATGACAACCAGCTGCTCGCCAATTTCGTCTATGAAGTCTGTGAATGTAGTGACGAATGGACTATGCAATCCTTTATCACCGAAGCCACAGAGAATATTCGTACTCAAACAGATGGAGCTCGTGTGTTATGCGCTGTAAGCGGAGGTGTCGATTCGACAGTCCTTGCGACGTTACTTAAACGTGCCGTTGGAGATGCACTTGCCTGCGTTTTTGTCAATAATGGCTTGCTGCGAAAAAATGAAGCGGATCAGGTGTTATCAACTTTTAGAGAACTCGGCATTGATGTTTATTATGTTGACGCTACCGACCGGTTTCTTGAATATCTTTCAGGCGTTGAAAGCCCAGAACAGAAACGCAAAATCATAGGTAACCAATTCATTGAAGTGTTCAAAGATGGGTTAGCACAAATTGGTCAGATCAATTTCCTAGCGCAAGGTACGCTCTATCCTGATGTAATCGAGAGTGTGTCCGTCAAGGGACCATCAGCCACCATTAAGACACACCATAATGTCGGTGGACTCCCCGAAAATCTGCCGTTCAAACTGATCGAACCGCTTCGCGAACTGTTCAAAGATGAAGTGCGAGCAGTTGGATCCGAACTGGATATCCCGCAATCGGTCCTAGGGCGACACCCGTTCCCCGGTCCCGGTTTAGCTGTCCGTATACTAGGAGCAATCACGCAAGAACGTCTCGATATGCTGCGCGAGGCAGACGAAATCTTCATCGCAGAGTTACGGCATGCAGGACTATATGACGAAATCTGGCAGGCGTTAACTGTGTTTCTACCTGTCAAGAGTGTCGGCGTGATGGGCGACGAGCGAACCTACGAAAACGTTATTGCGCTGCGCGCTGTGACGAGCACCGACGGTATGACAGCAGATTGGGCGAAGATTCCGCACGACGTACTGGGTGTCATTTCTAACCGCATCATCAACGAAGTACGTGGTATCAATCGTGTCGTTTACGACATTAGCTCCAAACCCCCAAGCACGATAGAGTGGGAGTGAACCTACCCTGCACTTACTCACCCACTCGTCCGATGTGCCAAAAGGAAAATGAACATGCCCACCCCTCCTGAATATCAGATCATCTACAACTGGGATGGTGCCCCCCACGGTTACTCTGAGGTGCCGCAATCTGTGAATTCCTTTTTGGAAAAGGCTTACGCCCCTCTGGAAGATACACAAGTAGATGCTCATTTCTGGTGTATCGGCGAACATGCTGCCCGTTGGCAGAGCAATGTCCTTGAACAACTCGGCGATATCCACAGGCGCCGTTATGAAAGTGCTCAGTCATACACTCACACCGAGAATATTCGTCAGATGGTGGAGCGTGGCGAAGATCCGCAGCAAGCCATCATCGATCGTGGACACCAACTTGGGATGCATGTCTACGCCTCAGTGCGCATGAACGATAATCACTTCAGCGGGGCACAGATCGCTGATTTAGAGACGCTGCATCATACGGAATTGACACAGATGCGGATCGAACAGCCAGAATGGCTGCTCGGCGATCAGACATCGGAGTGGTTCGCGCTTTCATGGAATTTCGCTGTCCCTGAAATACGGGAGCATCGTTACGCACACATCAAAGAGATTTGCGAGCGATACGACTGGGATGGCGTCGAATTGGACTGGCAGCGACACGCCTTTCACCTGCCCGCAGACGAAGGCTACCGACTCCGATATGTCCTGACCGACCTCCAGCGCGCGGTGCGACAAATGACCGATGCGCTCGCGCAGAAACGTGGCAAACCGTTCTACTTAGCGGCGCGGGTTTCTGGTACGCTGGAGATGTGTCGCAATATCGGATACGACATCCCAACTTGGGTAAACGAAGGATTGGTAGACATCTTGATTCCCGCCGGTGGTGCCGCGACAGATCCTTCCTTGGATGTCGCAGCTTTTGCCGAACTGTGCCAAAATAAACCGATTGCCGTCTATCCCGGATTTGATGGCGGCTTGCCCGACCCCTTCGTTGGACCTGAAGATACCGAAACCAAAGATCGAATGCGTACCCGTGCCATCGCTAGCCGTTACCACAGTGCAGGCGCCGATGGCATCTATGTTTTTAACTGGCACGCGAACCACGATTCAAGACGGGAATTGCTATCACAAATCGGTTCGCTGGACACACTGCAAGGCACGGACAAAATTTATGCGGCAACGCATCGCTTCCTCCAAGAGACAGGAGAATGGCGAGGCGCTTACCGAAATGACCGTCTTTGGGGTGAGGTCCCAGTTCCTCTGAAGCAAACACTCACCGGCGAAGGTCCAACAATCAACCTAAATGTGACAGATGATTTCTCAGCTAACATCCCTGAACAGGTCGAGCTGCGGGTACGACTCGATCAGTGGGTACACGGCGATGTGGTACGGGTCTCGTGGGATGGGACAGTCCTCGATGACCCGACAATCCGTTATTGCACCATCAACGATCCACACCGTATTTCGGATGTAAGCGGGGCGGCGTGGTTGTGTTTCGGATTAGAGGTGCCCCCGGGAGCGGGTTCTCACAAAGTCAAGGTGGTGCTTGAAAAACGCCACCCGAAGGTTGCTTCTGACATCGTGTTGACAGATGTAGAATTAGTCGTTCGTTTTTAGCCCAATTGCCATGTGAGATATGTATTGATGCCTTTGAACTAAGGGAAAATTATCAATGACACCAACCAATCAATATCAATCTGAAAAAACTGTGGCGGCAGAAATAGCTGAGAGCAAGTTGGTAATTGTCTGCCGAGTAGTTGCTTTCACGATGCTGATGTTATATGTCGTTTTTGGGCCCTTCTATAAGCAGGTCCTGAAGGGTAAAGGCAATCTCTTTCGAGCATGGCGGATGTATCATACTCGTGGAATCGATGTCTGTGATGTGCAATTTTACATCCGACATCCAGATGGACGCATCGGGCACATTGACCGTTTCCAAGCATTAGGTCGTGATAAATTGCTGAGATCACATCACCACTCCCGGCGAATTATGGGGGAAACAGATGTGTTACGTGTGGGACAACGTATACGACAGAAAGTGGGAGCTGCCGTTGATTTGCGAGTCAACGCACGCATTGGCACACGTGATGGCTGGAAAACCCTATACGTGGATAAACGTATCGAATAACAAAGGGAAACAGCGGAAACATAATCAGTCTTGCAAGCTATATTACGTATCTTACAACATTTCTATAACTGGGGGTTGTGTTATCGTGATTCCACCCGTTCAGTGGGTCTAATCCGAATCGGATTGGTTCTGCTTATCTGGTCTGAATGGGCAGGTAAACTGATACTCTGTCGGGATGTACGACCAAGTGGAATTCTGCTCAACTCTGCGTTTTTCCTCTTTACCGGGCTGATGTGCATTGGGCTATGGACGCGAGTGTCATCAATCGGAGCAGCCCTCCTTGTCTCGATTATGTTTAACATACATCAGTCATTCAAGCATCATCACACCTTCCTCTTGGTCATGGTTATCTTCTTTATTGCGCTGACACCATGCGGTCGCTCATACTCCTTAGATCGTTGGTTGGCACTCCGCCGCTCGCTAAAGTCCGGCTTGCCACCACCGCCTGAAATAGGTAATTTGTGGGGTTTACGTCTCATTGCAATTCAATTATCAATGGTCTATTTTTGGACCGGCTACGAAAAACTCTACTGGGGATTTTTGAGTGGTGCCCGTATAGAACTCCTCGCTTACAACTATTATGCGGGATATGACTATGCAAGTATTCCCGGATTTTCTATACTCTGTTCTGTCGTCGCAATTACTACCGTGACACTGGAATTCCTACTGGCTTTCGGACTGTATATCCCCAGATTCCGCAAATACTTGATGCCTGCTGGAATCGTTTTGCATGTTCTCTTTTATCTCCTATTACCTATCCGCACTTTCACTTTGGCTATGATTCTGCTGTACCTCGCCTTTATCCCCGCGTCTTCGGTTCATCGCTTTATCGACAACATGCACCAAGGTTACGAACCTGCTTAAAAGAGGAGACGACAAAACCATGAGAATCACCGATATCGAAACACACGTTATTTGTCCACCGTTTCAGGCGTGGAATAGCGAGGCATTGACGCGCTATCAGGGACCTGATTTCCGTTATCGCACGGTCTTTGTCATTCGCACCGATAACGGCTTGGAAGGCTTAGGCGAGCATGTCGGAAAATTATGGGAGGGAATAGATGGATGGATCGATCAGCTGCACGGTACAAATCCGTGTGATTGGTTAGCGCATCCGGCTCTACCTATCGCTCTCGCTCCGGCTATCTACGATCTGGTCGGCAAGTATAACGATGTTCCTGCTTATAAGCTGTTCGGACCCCAAGTCCGTTCGCGTGTACCGATGGCCGCATGGACAGTCTCACAGACACCTCAGAAGATGGCAGAGGAGGTAGAACACGCAGCCGCTGCGGGTTACACATGGCTCAAGTTCCACACCTTCCACTGCCACAACGTTGTAGCACAGACCGAGGCGATGCAGGCTAAACTTGAAGAGGTTGCACCACCCGGATTTAAGATTCATTACGATATCAATTTTGACAATACAGTGGAGCACGTCCTGGACCTGGCGCGGGAATTGATACAGTTCCCCGTCGCAGGGGCGATTGAAGACCCATTGCGGACACACGATTTTGAAGGGTATCGTGTGCTGCGCAGCAAGTGTCCATTGCCTATTTACTTCCACCACCTGCCGTTGGGCGGACGGGAGGCACTCATGGGACTTGCGGACGGTTACATGCTAGGTCATGCACCCCCTGGACAGGTTATTCAGCGAGCGGGCCTGTTTGAGGCAGCGAATATACCGTTCATGATGCAAAACACGGGCGGTAACATCACGCGAGCGTTTATAGCGCACATGGCGGCAGTCTTCCCAATGGCGACACTGCATCACGTCACCTGCACCCATCTATGGGAGGCAGACATCGTGTCACCGGCGATAGAGGTCGTTGGCGGAACAGCACGTGTGCCAGAGGCGCCGGGATTGGGCGTGACACTCGACCGTGACGCGCTTGCCCACTGGTCAGAGGTTGAGCCAGATCCGCTACCACGCGCCTTGATACAGATTCAATATGAAGGACTCGCGCCGATTTACGCACGGTTGCCCGTTCGTTCTGTAGGCGACGGCTTAGGCACCGGACCAAGTTTTATAGATGGACACGGTCCCGGCTACAATCAACCGGTTGATACGTACTTCTGGGACGACGATGGTTCCGCGGCGTTTACGGAAGCGTGGGAACGCACGGCAGACTGACCCAACATCGCAATTGGTTCTCCCATTTTAAGTATCAACTCAAAAACCCCTACTTCTCCCCATTGTGATTATAAAAATACCCACCAATCACAGAAAAATTCAAAAAGTCCTGTCACTTTTTTAGAAGTATGGACAGATTATGTCCATACTTCTAAAAACTGGTTGCAAATGAATGCAAATATGTTGTAATTTTTTTGAGCTAGTGACAATATTCTATAGACATACCCCACTGAAGGCTGTTTAGATGGCAACTCCGGTTATCTTAAAAGCGCCGACAGAATCGAATTTTCAGTGTCGAAAAGGAAGGAGGCACAGCAGATGCAACGGAGATACATTCTTGCACTAGCTACGGTTGTCTTTTTGGTTTTGACGTCACTGATGGCGGGTGTTGACACACAGGCACAAATTGCCTTTACGTCTGAGATGAACGACAACGTGGACATCTACGTGATAGACGCGGCGGGGCAGAAACCTCGACAACTCACAAACAATCTCTGGGCTGACGATCCACTCTCCTGGTCTCCCGACGGTAAACGCATCGCCTTCGCTTCCCTGAGCAATAGAAATTGGGACATCTATATAGTGGATGTCGATGGCGGGCATCCAGAAAAACTCACTAAAAATATCCATAGTGACTGGGAACCTTCATGGTCCCCCGATGGCGAACGCATCGCCTTTACCTCCGATAGAGAGAACGACTGGGGTAAAGCAAATATTTATGTGATGGATGTGAATGGGGAGAATCCGAAAAAACTTACCAACTCGCGCCATGTCGACCGTTACCCAGCTTGGTCTCCCGACGGCAAGCGTATTGCCTTCGCTTCGTATAGAGGCGCTAGATGGGACATCTACACGATGAATGCCGATGGGGAGAATCATCAAAATCTCACCGGAAGTCACCGTAATAACTGGGCACCTTCATGGTCTCCTGATGGCAAACGTATCGCTTTTACGGCGGCGGTTCAAGGGGAGAAAACGGATATTTACGCGATGGATGCCGATGGAGGGAATGTTCAAAACCTTACAAACAATCCCGCGATTGACAATTATCCCTCATGGTCTGCCGACGGTGAACGCATTGCTTTTATGTCTGACAGGAACGGGAATTGGGACATCTATATGATGGACGCCGATGGTGGAAAACCTCACAACTTGACCAACAGTCCTTTAGCACATGAATCCCATCCTGCCTGGTTTGGCCCCGCCTTTGTAGGTGCCCTCACTTTTTCAGTTGCCCCTGCGGGCAAGCAATCCACAATGTGGGGCAGGCTCAAGCAGGTCGCACGATAACCATCTTTGAAAAGGAAGGAGGCACGGCAGATGCAACGGAGAAACAATCTCGCACTAGCCACAGTTGTCCTCTTAGGTTTGACCGCGCTGGTGGTAGGTATCAACGCACAAGCACAAATTGCCTTTGTGTCCAATAGAGATGGAAATTCGGACATCTACGTGATGGATGTCCATGGTGGGAATCCTCGACAACTTACAAACGATCCGGCAACTGACCGCGATCCCGCTTGGTCCCCCGACGGCAAACGCATTGTCTTCGAGTCCGATAGGAAGGGAAATTGGGACATCTATGTGATGGACGCCGGTGGGAATAATCTTCAACAACTCACAGACAATCTTGGCATTGATCGTGATCCCGCTTGGTCACCCGACGGCAAACGTATTGCTTTCTTTTCTATCAAGGGAGACCACGGTGAAATCTGCGTGATGGATGTCAATCGCAAGATTCCTCAAAACATCACAGTTAGTCGTCATGTTGAATATGCCCCTGCCTGGTCTCCTGATGGCAAACGTATTGTCTTCGTGGCTCGGTCTAAACGGGAGGCTCACCCGGATATCTACGTGATGGACGCCAATGGCAAGAATCCTCGAAACCTCACCAAAAGCCACGCCCGTCGTGACAGTTCACCCACATGGTCTCCTAACGGCAAATACATTGCCTTCTCGTCTTGGGTTACGGATTGGCACAATGAACTCCCCGATATCTACGTAATGGACGCTGACGGCAGGAATGCTCGAAACGTGACCGCAAATCGTCATGCTGACAGTTCGCCCTCCTGGTCTTCCGACAGCAAACGCATTGTCTTCACTTCCAAGCGAGATGGGGACTGGGAAATCTACGTGATGGATGCCGATGGGAAAAACCCTCGAAACCTCACTAAAAATCCGATAGCAGATGACTCTCAGCCTGCGTGGTATGGTCCTTCTTTTGCTGCAGTTGCTCCCGCGGGTAAGCAATTCGCGATCTGGGGCTGGCTTAAACAGGGCGTCCAATAACCGTTTTTGAAAAGGAAGGAGGCACGGCAGATGCAACGGAAATATAATCTAACATATTTCATTCTATCGGGCCCTGCCCTGTTGGTTTTGACAGCGCTGATGGTAGGTGTTGACGCGCAGGCGCAAATCGCCTTTACGTCTGAGATTAATGACAAGGTGAACATCTACATAATGGACGCCGATGGCGGGCATCTGCGAAAACTTACAGACAATCTCTGGGCTGACGATTCTCTCTCCTGGTCCCCCGACGGCAAACGCATTGCCTTCGCTTCCCTGAGCAATAAAAATTGGGATATCTACGTAATGGACGCCGATGGCGAGAATCTCCAACAGCTCACAGACAATCATCACAGTGACTGGGAACCTTCATGGTCCCCAGGCGGCAAACGAATCGCCTTCACCTCTGACAGGGGTGACAAGTGGAAAAAGGCAGATATCTACGTAATGGACGCCGATGGGAGTAATCCTCGAAACCTCACCAACAGTTTTCATATTGACCGTAATCCCTCCTGGTCCCCGGATAGCCAGCGCATTGCCTTTACTTCCAATAAGTTTGCTAACTGGGACCTCTACGTGATGGATACCAATGGAGGTAATGTTCAAAAGCTAACCGGAAGCCATCGTGATAGTTGGGCACCTTCATGGTCCCCTGACGGCAAACACATTGCTTTCACGGCTGTACCTAAAGGTGAGGACATGGAAATCTACGTGATGACCGCCAATGGCGGGATTCCTCAACAACTTACCAAAAATCACCATGTCGACCGTGAGCCCTCATGGTCTCCAGATGGCAAACAGATTACCTTCTCTTCGGATAGGGATGGGAACTGGGATATCTACGTGATGGACATTGATGGCAAGAACCAGCAAAACCTGACCAACAGCCCCGTAGTGCGTGATTCTCATCCTACGTGGTATAGTCCGCCTTTCGCGGTTGCTCCTGCGGGTCAGCAATTCACGATGTGGGGGTGGTTCAAACAGGACGTCCGATAACCGCTTTTCGCCGCTGAGAACTAGAGTGCACTTACCGGGGCATCAATGTTCTCAATTCCCGAATACTCGCTAGAATGTAATCCGGTGCCGCTGCCATCAACTGCACTTCCGTCTGAGATCCTGTCAACACAGCAACCGTCCACGCACCGGCGTTCTTCCCCTCCTGAACATCCACCACGGTATCCCCAATTTTGACAACCGCTAGTCCATCTGTGACACTGAGCTGTTGCATAGCATCAAGGATCATTTTCGGGTTAGGACGTCCCACACCAACCTGCTCCGCACTTCCTACATAGTCGAGCAGCTCCCTGTCCAGCCACCCTAATCGGGAGATAATTGCCTGAACAATCTCCATCGGAAAGCCACTTCCTACTCCTACATGAATATCATTGGATTTGAGGTGTCGGAAAAGCTCGGTTGCACCGTCAATTTCCGAGATGCGCGAAAGGTTGCTCTCCAGTTCATGAAGAAAATCGCGGTACACGCCATCTCCAACGCGCTCGGCATCGGTGGGGGATAATTCTGCAACCTCTTTCAGAAGGGTTTGGATGGCCTCAGACTTCTGCTTCCCCCGATGCTTGTTAATTACGTCTGAGGAAAGCTCTATTCCGCGCTTAGCAAAAGCTCGCATCATACTGATAACCATCAGAGGGTATCCGTCGACTTTGTCATTGACAGTGGTCCCAGCCATGTCAAACATCGCCAACTGAATCGGTTGGGAAAACATAGTATCAGATGACCTCAAAGTATCGTTTCAGTTCCCAATCCGTTATGGCGCGGCGGAATTCCGTAATTTCATGCTCACGCGTGATTACGAAGTGGTCCACAAACGCATCACCAAGACAGGCGCGACTGATTTCGCTGTCATTCAACTCATCTGTTGCGTCCTCTAAGGATTTCGGCAAAAGTTCAAACCGCCCGCGAGGGGCATTGTAGGCATTGCCACTGAAAGGTTCGTCCGGATCGAGTTGATGTTCGATACCGTATAACCCAGCGGCGAGGCTGACTGCCATGGCGATGTGTGGATTGGCGTCAGCGCCGGCTAGCCGATATTCGGTCCGCGTGGACGTAGGGGAGGTTCCCGGAATTGCGCGAAGGGCGGTCGTTCTATTTTCAATTCCCCAAGAGGCGCTGGTCGGTGCCCATGCGCCGGGGACAGTCCGCTTGTAAGAGTTGATAGTTGGACAGATGAACGCCATCATTTCAGGCATTGCAGCGATCTGCCCGGCAATATAGTGTTTCATCGTTTGAGACATACCCGAAGCATCTGATTCATCGGCAAAAAGATTCGTATCCCCTTCCAAATTCCATAGACTTTGGTGCAGATGGCCGCTGCAACCGGGGTAGTCTAAACTCCACTTTGCCATAAAGGTTGTAACAAGTCCATGTCTAGCTAAAATCTCTTTCACGCCAGTTTTGAACAGCGCGGCTTTGTCTGCGGCGTTACATGCTGTGTCGTATTGAATCGCAGTTTCATAGACGCCGGGCCCCGTTTCTGTATGTATCCCCTCCAGCTCAACGCCATATTCGTTCATCCCATCGATAATTGCATGAACAATCTCTGCAGCCGCAGACGCCCGTAGCACGCTGTAGCCGAACCAGCCGGGCGAGAGCGGTGTCATGTTTTCGAACCCTTTGTCTTCTAAAGAGTGGGGTGTCTCTCGGAAGATGAAGTACTCGTACTCCGCTGACATGAACGGCTGGAATCCCATATCGTTCGCTTTACGGACGACTGTTTGGAGTACTTGACGCGGGGAAACTGCAAGTGGCTGATCTTCACTCTCGTAAAAGTCTAGCAAAAACAACGCCGTATTTGGCTCCCAAGGCATCGCGCGATATGTACTCAGGTCAATCTTGGCGAGGAGATCGGGATATCCGGTATGCCAACCTGTAACGGTCGGCTGCTCATAGAGCTGATCGATCATGTCCCAACCGAATGTCACATCACAGAAACCCAAGCCTTTTTCGACCGCAGAAAAGAACTTGTCGAGCGAAATATA
Organism: Candidatus Poribacteria bacterium; assembly: GCA_965204355.1. GTDB lineage: Bacteria > Poribacteria > WGA-4E > WGA-4E > PCPOR2b > PCPOR2b. The sequence continues at coordinate 1,502,208 of OZ241983.1, read as the reverse complement.
TTTACCGCGCATGACTCCATCAATATCGAAGCCAGCGAGTTTAATCTTCTGAATTTTGTCGCTATCAAGATGCGCTTTGATCTGATTTATTTCCATAAATCCCTACTTCCGCATACCGGGACATAAGCCGGTACGCCCTATACCGGCCAACGCTGTAGCTGATTTCCCGCGTATTTGGAGATCTCTGACGTTTTACGACTCCGGTAAAGCCCCTTCAATCTGATCAACAAGGTGAATCGAATGAATCACATCACGCAGATCACTAATCGGCACCTTTTTATTACGGACACAATCTGCGAAGTGCTCGTGCATCGTCAGGACACCTTCATATCGAGGTGTATCGCGCTCGTCAACGCCATCAACCTCCCAGCCACCCATCGTGTGACTCTCATTGTCCTCGTGAATTTCAATCTCCGCTGGGATCTTCATATAACACCCAATCCCCACGCCGTGCAATTCTGAGCGAAGCACCCGTCCCCCTGATGCCCGATTCCCAAGTAACACGCCTGTTACGTCGTTATCAAAGCGAACAAGCGCGGTGTAACAGTTTCGACTTTCGCTGCCAAACTTGTCTTGATACGCTGTCACCTCGACAGGTTCACCACCCGCCATATACCGAAGCAGATCGACAACATGACATACATCGTTCCAGAGCGTTGTCGTGAACTCTTTACCGTCGCCACCAAGGATCTGTTTGTTGAAGGTAGTTATCACAGTAGAAACACGTCCCTTCTCCGCCACGCGGCGCATCGCCTCACGGGTCACCGCAGCGTAACGGCGTTGAAAACCGACCATCGCATAGACATCATTTGCAACCGCTGTGTCCAATAACTGTTGTGTCTCGTCGCTGGTAGCACCCGGCGGCTTTTCGATGAAGATATGTTTTCCTGCGTTGAGGCAATCGAGCGCGGGCTGTAATATCCATTCCTCACGCATCACGCAGTAGATAATATCCAAGTCAACACTGTCGAGCATTTCACGATGATCTGTGAACGTATGCGCGAACTCATATTTCTTGGCAACTTCATTCAGTCGTTCTTCATCAAGCTCACATACTGCGACCATCTCGACATCATCTTCGAGACGGTTCACGTTAGGGTAGTGCGCCCCTTGGCTTCGACCACCGGCACCGATAAATCCTGCCTTTAACATGTTGATTCCTTTCTGGGATCTTTATCTAAGGAGTTGGCGCAGGGCTGCTATTATACACCCCGTCTGCTGTAGAGTTATAAAATCACGATTTATATAGTTTTTATGAATGCCAGCACGGCATAAAAAATTTTAAGGAATATTCAAGCTTTCCGATGGAGCGCTCTGACTCGGAAACCGGTGGAGCGCCAAAGGTTTTTTATGCTATCACGTTTTCTGTTGGCAAGGCAACTAAATTCGTGTATAATTCGCTTGAGGGATAATTGGAATTTTGCCAGTGGAATCACAACCTTGAACGAGGAAAAAGTACGATGACTGAAACCCAGAAAGAAACTATGGAGACCCTGGTGGCGGAACTCCAACAGGGGACACTGACGGAAACTAGTCTGCGCGAGGGAGTCACGGACATCGTGGGGACAGACGACCCAAAACGGCAGGATATCCTTTACCTACAAGCGGTAACCACCTCTCCCGGAGCGGCGGTGGTCGGTATGCTGCTGGTTGAGGATGGAGAACTTCGTGAAGGACCGCCCGATCCAGAGGATTGGCCCTATCAGACAGTGATAGAAGCTGTTCGGGATGGATGGCGGATTATTTCTTTCCCAAATATGGCACTGCTTACTGTAGATGAAAAAGAGTTCTACGGCTTGGGCGCTGAATTTATCCTTGAACGTTGGAGGTAAACTATGCGAATATCAGAACGAAAAACCTACGACTGCAAACCGACTATGACGGACACTGAGGTGCTAGAGTTCTGCAAGAATGGTTATCTGATGCTTGACGGTGTTGTCCCCGATGAGGTCAATCGCAGGACGATGGAATACTGTGACCAACACCCCAATATGGAACCAAGCGGCATTCTGAAGGAAGACTGGTTCGTCGAAAATGTGATAGTTCATCCGGCAGCCGCTGGGGCTGTGCGTTCCCTTCTGGGGATTAATTTTCACCTGCCAATATTGATGAGCAACCATCGTGTGCAGTGTCCCATTCAGGCTGTGGGCGGGTGGCATGTGGACGGTAACTATCATTACACACACGAACTTAACTTTTTGCAAGTTTTCTACTACCCACAGGATACGCCTATTGAAATGGGACCGACGCAGATTGTACCGGGTACCCATCTCGTGCGAAACAAGGCAAGGTTCATGGGACATCTGGCTAGCATCAAGGGCGCTATCCCCACCACCGCGCCTGCTGGTTCCATCTTCCTGACCGTATATCACATCTGGCATCGCCGTGGACCGTCAACCGCTTCGGGGCTCCGCAATCTGCTCAAGTACTTCTACTGGCGTACGACCCCTCCACAACGGGACTGGATAACCGAACCAGATTTTGATTTTGCGACCGCTCAATACACTGGTCCTGGTGGGGCATACGTGGAGCAATTCCGCGACACAATCAAGGTGTCAGAGATGTTCTTATGGCTCTGTGGCCGCCATAAGTCGTTCCAAAATCTGGGCGGACAAAGCTGGCCCCTGCCCGCGGATCGTAATGACCTCCCCTACGGCTTCCCTGCAGGACTACCTCAACCCCAATCTTTTGAACTGTAAAAAAAACCAACATAACGAGGTGAACGATGAGCAACGAAAAATTACGGGCAGGCGTTATCGGTTGTGGCTTGGGATCATATCATGGATATGCCTACGCCAATGCTCCCGAATTTGAACTTGTCGCAGTCTGTGACCTGAAACCCGATGTTCTTGACAACTTCTTCGAGCGTTCAAAGATTACCCGCGGCTCGGTCCACGAGTACAACGACTACCGCGCCATGCTCGAAAAGGAAAATCTCGATGTCGTCAGCGTGGCGACACCGGACGATTACCACACCAACCCGGTCTGTGACGCATCGGACGCCGGAGTCAAGGGGATTCTCTGTGAGAAACCGCTGACAATCAACCTCGGAGATGCCGATCGGATTATCGAGACGGTTGAGCGGAACGGGACTAAGATGTCGGTGGATCATACACGTAGTTGGTTGCCGCTGTACCAAGCGGTACGAACTGCGGTTCGGGAGGGTGAAATCGGCGGACTGACCCGCATCATCGCACACATGGGAGGACGTCGGTCGATGCTTTTCCGTAACGGCACCCACCTCATCGATGCGGTCTGCTATTTCGCCGATGCGGATCCGGTCTGGCTCATCGCTGCACACGAACAAGGTTTTGAAGACTACGGCATTGAGTACAAAGGAGAAGGCGGGAGAGATCCTGACCTCGATCCAGCATCGTCGATTATCATTGAATTTTCCAACGGGGTGCGCGGTATAGTGAACAGTGCCAAGATGACGCCCGCCGGTTGCGAATTCGATCTCCAAGGACCGAATGGGCGCTACGTTTTGAACGATAACCATTGCAAAGCGTGGAAAACGGATCAACCCGAAGGGACAGCAACGGAAGCGCCGGCACCCCAAGGCGAAACCTACGGAGACTACTTCGGTGATTCTTTAATCCATCCTGTCCGGGAACTCGCTCAGATGGTGTGGAATGACGCGCCAAGCAGCTCACCACCACGTCGCGCTCGCCACACATTGGAGATTATGCTGGGAGCATTGTATTCGCAATCACGCGACAGCGCGAAAATTCACCTGCCTTTGCCACGAGATTGAGCAAAAAGTAAAATGAGTGTTTGAGGGGGCGAGTATGTGAGGAGACGAGGGTTTTACACGCTGCCTCGTTCCCACGCTCCCTCCGATACTTGTTCCGAGTGTGGAATCCTCGGAACGGGACTTACCCGCTCTCACGTTCCCACTTAGGAGGTGGCTCTTAATGTTTAGGAAAAAAGCGCATCATCACGACGGACATCACCACCATCACGGTCACGGTCATGACCACCACGACCATGAGGAACACGATCATGGAGAGCATGGAGAACACGGTCATACACACGGCGTCATTGACCCATCCATCGTAACCACGGAACGCGGTATCTGGGCAATAAAGTGGTCTTTCTTAGGATTAATGGTAACCGCGCTGTTACAAGTCGGTGTGGTTGTGATTTCCGGTAGTGTTGCACTGCTCGCTGACACGATCCACAACTTTGGTGACGCGGCGACTGCGATTCCGTTGTGGATTGCTTTCTCCTTCGCCCGATTAAAACCGAGCAAACGGTTTACCTACGGCTACGGGCGCGTTGAGGACTTGGCGGGTATCGCAATCGTGCTTACGATACTGTTCAGCGCAATTATCGCAGGATACGAATCAGTTAATCGCTTCTTTAACCCTAAAACCGTTGGACATCTTTGGGTTGTTGCTGCCGCATCTATAATCGGTTTTATCGGTAATGAGGGGGTTGCAATATTTCGGATTAAGGTTGGAAAAGAGATTGGAAGCGCCGCGCTCGTTGCGGACGGTTACCACGCACGTGTTGATGGATGGACAAGCCTCGCGGTGTTAGTGGGGGCAATCGGGATATGGCTCGGTTATCCGCTCGCAGATCCTATTGTCGGAGTGCTTATCACCATTGCGATTTTTGGAATTGTGCTGCAGTCAGGAAAAGCGGTATTTACCCGCATGTTGGACGGTGTGGAGGCTGACGTAATTGATGAGATAAACCACGCTGCTCACCACGTTGAGGGGGTTGAAGAGGTAACAGACGTTCGCAGCCGTTGGATCGGCCACCGCCTGCATGCGGAGGTGAATATCGCTGTGCCACCGCATCTCTCCGTCGCTGAAGGACATGCAATAGCAAAAGAGGTGCAACATCAGCTTTTCCATCATTTGACCTATCTTTCGAGGGCGGTCATCCATATTGACCCTGTCGAGGAATCTGGTGAACATCACCACAGTATTATGGAGCATAGTCATGACGGTTTGCCGACTCACTCTCATGTTGTGTAGTGCATAGGTTGGGCATCTGTCAAAAGGGAGAGCATAATAGATGCAGCATTTGGAACCGGTAGATATGTTGAATCATATTCGCCTGGGGTTGAATTCGCTGGTAGGCGGACTTGACCCGACGAATAAGCATATGCCGTACTGGTGTATCGGCTTTGCTGAAGAGCAGCTAAAGGCATTTCGTCACTCTGGTGCATGGGACTGGTGTCACGATGTCGCCAGAGCTATTCACGCTATTGGCATGGCGGAGCGTGCCACCGGAGAATGTGTGGATGAGGCTATTTGGAGGGACCTCGCTGATCTCCAGATTGCCCTGTTCGATGAGATGGACAATCTGCCCGGCACAGCGGATAACGATACAGGTGAACGTTTCGTCCATCTCCATAACATACGCGAGTCCACGCATGCTTTGAATGGTCTTATCCGTCGCGGTGATGAGCGGGCACGCGAGTGGAGTCGGCGGATGATTCGCACTGTTCGCGCTGCACTGGACGACGACGGTACCATCCAACTTAACCGCCTTCCCTCTTACGTCTCAGAGTATAACCATCAGCCCTCGCAGGAAGGTCGCGCTGTTGATGCGTTGGTTCGGAACTATCGCATCACAGGTGACGAAGTTGCCTTGGAATTAGCAGGACTTATGACCTCCTGCGCGCTGGAACACTGTTTCACACCCGAAGGCGCACTCAAGGAAGAAGCGGGGACGCATGGCCACTCCCTCAACGCCATCATTGCCGGAATGCTTGACCTCGCGCTCCTCACTAAAGATGCAGATTTGTTGAACAGAGCCAAAGCGATCTACGATGTCGGTTGTCCACGTTACAATAGCAGTTTCGGTTGGTCAATGGAATCGCTGCATAAATTTCATCCCCGCGGCGAATCTAACAACACCGGCGACCTGCTGCGTGCCGCACTCCTTCTGGGGCACGCCGGTTGGGCTAACTACTTTGAGGACGCAGAGCGCATACTTCGCGGGCATCTCCTGCCTTCACAGGTTATTGATGTAGATGACTTGCCCGACGCACCTAATGAAACAGATGATAGTCTCCATCGTCGTGCCTCCCGCTTGCGCGGGGGCTTCAGTTTTCCAACGCCCAATGATTACCTCTTAAATCCAGATGCCACTATCACAACATACGACATCACATCCGGGGCCGTGGACGGGCTATGTGAAGCTTTCTCGTCCATCATCACTTCAGACGATGCCGGGATCCGTATCAATTTGCTGTTCAGCCACGAAGCAGAGGGGGCGCGCGTTACCAGCCACCTTTCCCAAACAGGACGCCTTGAGATTGAAAACCGAACTGACCGACCTCTACTGGTGCGTATTCCATCTTGGGTAGATAAGAAAGACGTTTATCTTAAAGTGAACGGTGCGAAAACTCAAAAAATATTTATTCAGTCATATCTACTTATTACTAGCAATGAAACCCCTTCATCAAGTATTATTACCTTCCCGATGCGTGAAACCCGGACAGTAGAAAGTATATGCTTTGAAAACTACACCATTGATTGGCGGGGCGACCAGATTATCGCAATGTCACCACCCGCGAAACATCGACCCATGTTTCCACCGTGCGAATAACACCCCAAGAACCTATCATCTAAATCAGAGAGTGTCGCCGCTTTTACAACGGATTAGATGAGGCTACCATGAAATTGCTCGAACAGATACCTGACGCCGTCAACCAGAAGATTCAGAACGTGTTAACTCACGAAGAAGAAGAGTTTATCCGTGTGTCTACTGATCTGGATTCTGATGGAAACTTTGGGGAACAGTGGGTCGTCGTCACGGATAAACGAGTAATTGTGGTGCCTGTTGCTCTGAATCCCGATTCCATCGGGGCAGAAGGAGTCAACGGCGTCGTTGACGTGCCCATCAGGGAATTAGCGGCTGTCCAAACCGAACCGCTGGTCGGCGGAGGGCGCTTAGAAATCGAGCAGAAGAACCAGGCGACCCTCTTTGTTCCTTACTCCAGTTCACTTGCGGAAAAATTCTCTGAGGTCGCACGGGGGCTTGAGCAACTTCGTCAGCAAGACGAATTTTTTATAAAAACAGAACTTGACCAGACGCGGTGCTCCAAATGTGGCAGGCTTTTACCTGAGAAAAACGGTATCTGTACAGCTTGTATCCGCCGGTTGGCAACATTAGGACGAATTGCCAGTTATTTGAAACCTTATAAGGGGCGCGCTATCCTGATGGCACTTGTCTCGCTGGTAACCATCGGTTCAGAACTTGCCCCACCGCAGGTATCACGATACATTGTTGATAATGTCTTCCTGCCACCGGAGGAAACGGCTGGCACCATTGCTCAAAGAGCGACAATTCTGGGATGGTGTATACTTGGATTGGTTGGCCTCCGCGTACTGCGGTGGAGCATGGAGCTGGTGCACGGATGGATAGTCAGTTGGTTGAGTGCACGAGTAACAGCGGATATTCGAAGTCACCTTTACCGACGATTGGAGATGCTCTCAATACAATTTTATGATCAACGTCGGGTGGGCGCACTGATGTCGCGTGTGACACGGGACAGCGACATGCTTCGGGAATTTTTGGTTGATGGACTGCCCTATTTGGTAATCAATACCCTAATGATTATCGGTATACTCTGTGTCCAGTTTTCGATGCACTGGCAGCTTACTCTCTGCATGCTAATTCCCGTCCCACTCATCATAATCTGGGGGAGACTTTTCTGGCGACGTATGCGAAAGATCTTCAACAAGCACGGTCAGGGTTGGGCGCATCTCAGTGCACGATTAAACGAAGCACTCGCTGGCATCCATGTCGTAAAGGCTTTCGCCCAAGAAAATCGGGAGATCACAGAGTTTAAAAAGAAGAACACCGACTTGATGCGGATTTCCAGGAGGACCGCACGGCATTGGCTTGTGTTCTTCGCAGTAATGAGTTTCCTGACCGGGTGCGGGGGAGTAATCATCTGGCTGGCTGGAGGATTGGAAGTACTCAGAGGTAACTTAACCCTAGGCACTCTCACAGCATTTTCCAGTTATATGTGGCTTATTTACGGTCCCTTAGAGTGGCTCGGTAGGGTCAATAGTTGGATGACACGAGCTTTTGCCGGTGCAGAACGCATTTTCGAGGTCATTGATGCTGCACCTGAAGCCTACAATGATCCGGAGGCAACCTCACTTACAGAAATAAAGGGACAGGTTACCTTCAAGGATGTGACCTTCGGTTACGACAAAAGTAAACCGGTCCTTCACGAAGTGGGACTTGATGTTGCCCCTGGGGAGATGATTGGGCTCGTGGGCAAATCAGGAGTAGGTAAGACAACCACCGTGAATCTAATCGCTCGGTTTTACGATGTAGATCGCGGTGCGATTGAAATCGACGGTGTGGATGTCCGCAACCTGCGCCTAGAAGATCTACGCAGTCAAATTGGTATTGTCTTACAAGAGCCGTTCCTCTTTAGCGGAACAATCGCCGAGAATATCGGATATGGCAGCCCAGGCGCAACTCTCGAAGAGATTATGGCGGCAGCACAGGCGGCGAATGCTCACAATTTTATCGTAGCAAAGGGGGATGGTTACGACACGAATGTCGGGGAACGGGGCAATAACCTATCCGGTGGAGAAAAGCAGCGGATCTCTATCGCGCGTGCCATCCTTCATGACCCCAAGATCCTTATTTTAGATGAAGCAACCTCGTCGGTGGATGTAGAAACTGAAAAGGAGATTCAGGAGGCAGTCGTCCGGTTAATTAAAAATCGGACAACATTCGCCATTGCACATCGACTGTCGACCCTTCGGAATGCCGACCGGTTAGTTGTCCTCGACGGCGGACGAATCGTAGAGACCGGCACGCACAGTGAATTAATGGATAGGAAGGGTGTGTTTTATGACCTGGTGGAGTTACAACAACAGACCTCCGAAATTATCGGAATCAGAGAATAACAGCAACTAATTCCATAAGTTAGACCAAGCAACATTTTTCACTTATTAACTCATGAAAGGAATATCAACTATGGCAGCAACACATAACTTTCAAGCGAGCCACTTGCATTCAATCACGCGACGAATATTTGTCGCAGCAGGCGCAACTCGCCATATCGCTGACGATGTGGCAGAGATTCTGGTCAACGCCAACCTCGCTGGACACGACTCACACGGAGTACTCCGTATCCCCGCATACCTGCGCAGCATTGAAGGTGGCGGACTTATCCCCAATGTAGAACCCCAAGTCACGGGCGAAACTGCTAATACCATGATCTTCGATGGGAAAAACTGTTTCGGTCACTACATCGCTCGACAGGCGATGAACCGCGCAATTGAGAAAGCAAAAGCAGCAGACATGTGCAGCGTTAGTATCATCAATACCGGTCACATCGGTCGACTGGGTGACTATGCTGAAGCCGCGGCAGCTGCCGGATGTATCGGCATTATTACTACCGGTGGCGGTGGGAGAATGCAGGGGATTACCGTGCCCTTTGGTGGTGCTGGCGGTGCAACAGGCACCAATCCAATTGCTGTCGGTGTCCCGACCGGTGACGATGCCCCGTTTGTCATTGATATCGCAACAAGTATGATTGCTGAGGGCAAGATCCAAGTCGCACGCAGCAAGGGCGAAGATCTACCTGAAGGTCATATAGTGGATAAGAATGGAAATCCGAGTATCAAACCCGCGGACTTTTATGATGGTGGGTTCCTTCTGCCGTTTGGCTTGCACAAAGGCTACTCAATTGGCTTGCTAGTCTGTCTGCTTGGGGGATTATCTGGTGAGTTCAATCTTGAAAAGGGCACGATGGGCGGCTGCTTTATGCAGGTGATAAATGTTAATGCGATGACGCCGTTGGAAGGATATCAACAGGGCGTGCGCGCCTTCTTGGACGGTATCAAGTCAATTCCACCCGCACCGGGCTTTAATAAAGTGCTCGTTCCCGGTGACTTTGAGCATCAGAATCGCGTCCAACGTCTGGCTGAGGGCATCGAAATTCCGGATACCATCCGTCAACAGATTTCGGAATGTGCAGAGAAACTGGGTGTCTCAATGAGCGAAGACGCTGTTGAGTCAATTGACGCAGAGCGATACCAATAACGTGTTAAATCTGGACAGGTCAACCGGTTATGATATTTTTCATCATCTGGATCATTTGTATACCGCTAGTTATCTGGATTGTGCTACAGATCGTGTCCAGAAGGAAAGCGAGCGGAGAAGCCGAGGCGGGTGTTCAGCTTGAGGAATGCGCGCTGTGCCATGAAGAGTTTCCAATGGAGGCGCTGTTAGAGAAGGAGGTCGGGGGGTATAGCAGGGTCTACTGTTTTTGTGGCGACTGCATCGAGCAACTCCACCGCGAATATCAAGCAAAGGTAGCACACAGAGATGAGGAGCATAGGACAATCAGTGAACCTGGGAACTTGTAAATTGAATGCGGGCGCTCCATGAACCCAATCTATTTTACTGGACAAATCGCACAATACAGAGGAGGTCGATATGTACGACTTAGTTACATTTGGCGAAGCGATGATACGGCTCACTTCGCCCGAATTTAGGCGACTCGAGCAGTCGTCAACGCTATTAATGGACGCCGGTGGAGCAGAATTGAATGTTGCAGTCAACGGGGCTCAGTTGGGACTGCACACCGCTTGGGTCTCTCGCTTGGTCGATAACTGGTCAGGAAAATTCATTGCTAACAAAGGACGAGAGTTAGGTGTCGATACGTCTGATATTGTATGGATACCTTTTGATGGTGTAGGGCTAGAACGGAACGGCTTCTATCACGTCGAATTGGGCGCAGGTCCTCGCGCAAGCAGCGTTACCTATGACCGCGGCTATTCGGCAATCTCAAATATCCAACCCGGCGAAATTAATTGGTCACAGATTTTCGATGGTACCCGATGGTTCCATCTGAGCGGCATCACGCCCGCACTCTCCGCCTCCGCCGCGGCGGTAGCGAAAGAAGCACTACAGGCCGCGCGTGCCGCAAACGTAAAAACGAGTTACGATCTAAATTTCCGCTCAAAACTGTGGAGTGCAGAACAGGCACAGGCTGCAAACCGCGAGATGGTGGAGCATGTCTGTGTGCTGATCGGCAACGAAGAAGATTTCGAGATGGCCCTGGGGTTCAAAGCGGAAGGCACAACTGAAAACTTCAGTCAACTTGATCCGGAGAGTTATAAAGAGGTCGCACAACGAGTTTGCGAAGCATTCCCTAATGTTGAAATGATAGGCACCACGTTGCGCGACGCAAAAACCGGTTGGCTAAACGATTGGCGCACACTCCTGTTCGACGGATCAGATTTTTACCTATCGCGCATCTATGAAAATCTTGAATTAGTTGATCGCGTCGGCGGCGGCGACAGCTTCTCCGCCGGTTTAATCTATAGCCTGCTCAACGACAAATCACTCCAAGAAGCGGTTGATTTTGGCGGCGGTTACTCTGCACTTGCACATACCTTCCCCGGCGATTTCAACTGGGCAACTGCTGAAGAAGCCGAACAGGCAATGCAGGCAGGTAGTGTTAGGATTCGGCGATAGGCTATTGCCGGTCAGCTCGCCAGTTCTTTAACCTGTCCATCGGACTTGCTCGCTCAAGGGCTTTCGCTTAAGCGTGGGCACTTCCGCTGGATAGCCCATATAATAAAATCCGATGATATACTCCTGATCGGGATCAATACCGAGTAGCTTGTAAGTATTCTCCTCGAGCGTGATAGCACCGGTGCTCCACTGCATCCCGACCCCGCGCTCCCATCCGGCAAGTTGAATATTCAGCATGGCACAGCAGGCTGCTGCGTAGTCTTCCCGCTTCCGTTGCTCGTCTCCCTCTTGGATGCACGAAACCGCTACAATTGTAGGCTTGGACGTGAACTTCTTGAAGCCTTGTTCTCCTGCCTTGGCAAGGGTTGCTTCATCTGCAGCTGCAGCCGCTTTCGGATTAGACGTAATTTTTTCAATCTGGATTTCACTGTATCGTTCAGCGAGGATTAACTTCGTTTCTTCGCCAATAACAGTGAATCGCCACGGCTCGGTCAGATGATGGTTGGGACTCCACATACCCGCTTCAAGAATCTCCTCGAGAACATCTCGGGATACTGGACCTGGCTTAAATTGAAAAATGGTTCGGCGAGATCGGATCGCCGCTGTAACAGGAAAACTCTGATCGGTTGGGACAGAACGTATTTCAGTAGTCAGATTATCTTGACTCATCATTTCCCCCTTTTATTGAAACTGAGACTCAATTTCAATTTCGAATTTGAGAAGATTATAACCCCATGGGGAACATTTGTCAAGAGGTTTCTCACAGAAAAAATGCAAGTAACTAGAAGTTGTGTTATACGTTCTTAAAAAATAAAGGAGAGCAATTCCGGCTCGATTTGATCTAATTGCATTACCACCCCAGTAAGCGCCTTGTGGAGGCCTATGAATAGGGTTGACCTCACCAATGTCGTGTGATATACTTCCCACAAAGACAAATCAATCATGAACTGATATAACCATCTTTAACCCAAAGGAGTTATTCTATGCAAGTTGTAGATCTTGGCAGAACGGGGCTGCGAGTTTCCCGACTTTCGATTGGAACAGGTACGCACGGTTGGGGTGGAAAATCGGATCAGACGGCACTCGGATTAAAAGGATTGGTGGACCTGCTCCATTTTTCCCATGATCAGGGTGTGACGTTTTGGGATGCCGCGGATCAATATGGCAGCCACTCCTATATCAAGGAAGCACTCAAGGAATTAGATCGGTCTTCAGTTGTCATCACAACAAAAACAACTTCCCGCACTAGGGAAGCGGTTGAAGACGATATCAAACGATTCTTGAAGGAAATTGGATCGGACTATGTGGATATTGTGCTACTACACTGTCTCACAGAACTCGATTGGCCCTCGCGCTATCCGGACGCGATGGATGCCCTAACGCGATGCAAAGAACAGGGGCTCATACGCGCACATGGGGTTTCGTGCCACGATTATGGTGCCTTTCAAACGTCTGCTATGACCAAATGGGTCGAAGTTGTGTTAGCCCGGATTAATTACACCGGAGTCCACATGGATGCGTCACCTGCCGACGTGATCCGAACGATGGAACAGATGGCTGCGTTTGGCAAGGGTATCTACGGTATGAAGGTGCTCGGACAGAGTAAGTTAGCTGAAGAAGATGGCCCAAGGCAAGGCATCGAGTTTGTCATGGGGCTGCCTTGCGTTCACGCAATGACAATTGGTATGACAAGCCGGCGCGAAGTCGAAGAAAACGTCGCAATTGTCAATGAACTTGCAGATTAACTATAGTAAATCCTAAAAACAGATAGACGCTTTCGCTCCTCGTGTCCTGTCCCGCCTGTCCCGATACAATCGGGGACTCGTCGGGATGCGGTGCGGTGAGAAACCGCACCTACCGGGCCTGGGGGCAATGCGGTTCGGTTTGGAGTGTCTCATTAATTCTGAGATCTACTATAAACTCGCTAGATCCTGTTGACATTTGACAAATTCAACTGACTGAAATAGCGCACGGCTAAGATTCCATAGAATTTTTATAAAAAGTGTTAAATTTTGTTAAATTCTGTTAAGTTTGCCAGCAATTGAACCAATCGGATGCGCCTTGAGGCAGTTTGGGACAATTACCTCAAATCCCTACCAGATTGCTCAATAATCGCGGTATTTGCCGAATAGTCAACGGTAAAATATCAACATGCCCCAGTTATCTCCAGATGTTTTTCTTATGTAGGCGGCAGCGTATCCGTTGTACGGACTAATATGATAGTCTTCTGTAATTCGCAATGGATCAATCGATTTCGACCTTGTATTTGGGATTCAATAGAATGGATTTTTCTTCTGAAATTTTGGAAGTTTCGTCCCCTGATTAAAGGAGTCGTATCTTGAAATTATTTGGTTTGAAGATTTTAGGTTCCTTCATTTGTGCTATCGCTGCGATTTTCCTTCAGGCTCCCTCACTACTTCTAGCGCAAACTGCTGATCAGACGGAACAGTGGCAGCGGGAACATGAACGGAAAGAGGAAGAAAAGCGTGATCTGGAAGAACAAAGACATACGATTATCCAAAAGGAACAAGGGGTCCTAAAGAAATTACAGGAAATTGAATCCAAGTTAGCTGCCAACGAAAAAGAGCTCGCCCGGTATCAGCAAGAAATTGAAAGTCATATCTTTGAGGTTGAGGAGCTTCAGAGGGAACTGGAAGAGTTGCTCTCTCAAGACAAGAAACAAAAGAAACTGGCTATTAAGCGGATTCGTGCAATTTATAAGCTAGGCTATAATGAGGAAGCTGAAGATCTGCTAAAGATATTACTTGGAGCGCAGGATATACAAGATCTTGTGGAAAAGTATAAGTATATGGGTGTGATTGCCGAAGCGGATCAAAATTTGCTAAAGGACATACAAATTCGGCAGGTAGAAATTGCAGAAAAATCCACTGAGATCCGGCATCAAATGCAGTTAGCAAAGGAGGCATCGAAAGCTGCCCAAGTCGAACGCACAAACCTCCTTGCCCAAGAACAGAAGCGTCAACAACTCCTGCATAAATACCGAACAGAGAAAGGGTTTCATAACCAAGCGTTAAAGGAGTTAAACGCTGCCGTTGCACAGTTGAAGGAGCGCCTGGGAATCGTCAGCGATGTACGTCTGGCAGAGCGAGCGGATACAATTAAGAGCATCCGACCCGCGCGGTATGGTAAACTCCCTTGGCCCGTTGCCGGGGCAATTGTGCAAAACCAAAGACCCGATGACCGTGGTATCACCATCCAAGCAAAGAAGGGGAGCCCCGTGCGCTGTGTTGCAGATGGGGTTGTCGCAGACTCTGAATCAATTTTAGGCTATGGTAACACGATTGCTGTTATGCACGGGAGTGGATACACCTCCGTTTATGCACATCTGTCAGATATATCCGTGAAACGGGGTGATGTCGTTCAAGCAAAACAAGTTCTCGGAACCGTCGGCGAAACCGGATCACTAATCGGTCCAGTACTTTACTTTGAACTCTGGAAACTCCCTGAGCGTTTGAATACACGAAGGTGGTTGACAAGGAACCTGAATTGATATGAGTTGATCTTTCAATCGACATCCCGATTGGGGAACAAAATATGGCATACAAATACGAAACCGTTATTGGTTTGGAGATTCACGCGGAACTATCGACAAACAGCAAACTCTTTTGTAACTGTGAGGTCAAGTTTGGATCCGCGGCGAACACGCAAACCTGCCCTATCTGTTTGGGGATGCCCGGTGTGCTACCTGTGATGAATCAGCGGGCGGTCGAGTTCTCAATCCGCGCTGCTTTAGGATTAAATTGCAAAATTGCGTCTTACAGTAAGTTCGATCGGAAAAATTACTTCTATCCAGATTTGCCCAAAGGTTACCAAATTTCACAATATGACCTGCCCCTTGCGTACGACGGTTATGTCGATTACGAACTAGAGGGCGAGACGAAGCGCGTTTGCATTAATCGTATCCATCTAGAGGAAGATGCAGGAAAGCTAGTCCATGCAGATGTGACCGGAAACCCAAATCAGAGTTATGTAGACTTCAATCGTTCATGTGTGCCGCTGCTAGAGATTGTCAGTGAGCCAGACCTACGTTCCCCTGAAGAAGCAATCGCCTACTGGCGGGCTGTCAAAGAAATCTTAGAGTATGTCGAAGTCAGCGACTGCAACATGGAGGAGGGGAGTTTCCGATGTGATGCGAATATCTCCCTGCGTCCGGTTGGAAGCAAAGAACTGGGAACCCGGACAGAGTTGAAAAACAAAAATTCATTTCAGCATGTGTTGACCGCTTTAGAATACGAGGAGAAGCGTCAAGCGCGGATTCTCGATCAGGGCGATGAAGTGGTCCAAGAAACTGTGCTGTTTGACATTAGTACCGGCAGGACAGCTCCCATGCGCAGCAAAGAGGAAGCCCACGATTATCGCTACTTTCCTGAACCCGACCTCGTTCCTTTCGAGGTGGATGCAGCTGAAGTTGAGCGCATCCGAGCAGCACTACCGGAATTACCCGCCGAGCGCCGGCAGCGTTTTGTTTCAGAATACGGCATTCCAACCTATGATGCAGAATTTCTTACCGCTACGCGCCAGCTAGCAGACTTCTTCGACGAAACAGCGGGCCTCAGTAGTGATCCAAAGGCAAGCAGTAATTGGATTATGGGTGACTTGTCGAGTTTATTGAACAACGCAGGGATAGAAATACAAGACGCTAAGGTAACACCCAGTCATCTCAGCGAACTAATCCAACTAATCAAAGATCAAACAATTAGCGGCAAAATTGCTAAATCCGTCTTACCCGATGTCTTTGAAACCGGCAAAACCCCAAAGCAAATCGTCGAGGAGAAGGGGCTTTCACAAATTTCCGATGCATCTGCGATCGAATCAATCGTTGATCAGGCCATCGAAGACAATCCGGGACCTGCACAAGATTATCGGGATGGCAAACAGAAGGCAATCGGTTTCCTCGTTGGCCAAGTGATGAAAGCTACTAGAGGTAAAGCCAATCCGCAGATGGTCAACCAGCTTTTGCGGCAGAAACTCGAGGGGTAAGGAATCATCAGCCGATCCGTCAAAGAAAACTCGGTTCAAAGCAGTTATGACACCCCAAGACACCTTTCACCAAGGTGCTGTGGCCGGTCTAGTTCGTAGCGTGCGACATTATCAGGTTTTATTGGAATACGCAGTCGGGTTACCAGCCACAATAATACCATGACACCACAACATCCGCAGATAGACAAAATCAACTTAAAGGGATTAACACTGCTTGAGCTAGAAGAATTGGTCACACAGTGGGACGAACCGAAATATCGTGCGAAGCAACTGATGTCATGGATGTATCACAGACAGGTGGAAACATTCGAGGCAATGACGAACTTGCCCCGTAAGCTAAGGCAAAAGCTAGCGGATATCGCTTACATCAGTGGGGCACGTGTCCTTACGTGCACAGCATCCAACGCCGATACAGCAGTTAAATACCTATTTGAACTCACTGATGCCAACCGGGTCGAAAGCGTCCTGATGTATGATCAAGATCGTATCACGGTCTGTGTCTCGTCACAGGTGGGGTGCGCAATGGCATGCGATTTCTGTGCCACTGCGAAGATGGGATTTTTCCGCAATTTAACCGCAGCGGAGATTTTGGACCAGTTGATAACAATTGGACGTGAGCTGGATGATGAAAAGAGCATAACACATGTTGTGTTTATGGGAATGGGGGAACCGTTAGCAAACTATGACCAGACCGTGAAGGCAATTCGTTTGATGACAGATGCAAATGGGTTAGGAATACCTGAGGGAAAAATCACCGTTTCTACCTCCGGCTTAGCCCGGCGCATGCGGCAATTCACCCGCGAGCGTCTTAGATGCAATCTTGCTCTCTCGTTAAACGCCACAACGGACGATAGCCGCACACGCCTGATGCCTATCAACACCAAATATCCAATTGACGAAGTTCTCGACGCCGCCCGGGAATGGGCACTCGCAACGCAGCGGCCCACTACACTCGAATACGTCCTAATTCGAGGCGTAAATGACAGTGTCGCGGACGCCAAACGTCTCCGCAAACTGATGGGACAGCTGCCGTGCAAGCTAAATCTCATCCCGTTCAACGAGATCGAAGGCGCCGACTTTCAACGCCCCAGACTCGATCAAATCGAGCGATTCCGTCGTATCGTCGCAGACGGGCATCATGTTGCACCGATCCGATTCAGCAAAGGCAGAGACATCGCTGCCGCTTGTGGTCAACTCCGAACAATCTACGAAAAACAGGGATCAATGTTGCCGCAAGTGTTATAGCCAGTTCCCATTATGCCTTCCGATCTTTCTACTACTATTCAGGTATCCATCCGCCAGAACTATAACCTCACTATCGAGTCCGCAACACCAATTGGCACCGGTGCAATGAGTACAACGATGTGCCTTGCGACCAACCGGGGGATATTGTTTCTGAAAATTTATAAGCCGGCGCGAAATCAAAGGACTCCTGCCCAACCGGACCTCCAAAGCATTGCCTTTACACACGCTGTCCAAACCTTTCTGCGTCGGGAGAATTTTCCCGTCCCACGCTTACTGCCGAATAACAACGGAAAAACGTTCAGCGTATGCGACAACCCTCTGGAAACAAGGCAAGTGTACGCCCTTTCTGAATTTATTGAGGGATCCGACTACGACGTTGCGAATCCGGAGCAGCTACATATATCGGGCGAAATGCTTGGGCGTTTTCACCAACAACTTCGTCAATTTCAACCCCAAATTCAGCCTGCCAGATCTCCCCTAGAAACTGAGATCTTTATACAATTACAGGAGCGTTTGGCTCGTCTCCAACCCGTTGTGGAAAAAGATCTGGTGTCCCCAACCCAAATCAATTCATGGATTCATGAGGTTGAGGTTCTCAAGAATTTATTCAGTGGACTACACGACACACCAGACGAACAGAACTGGATCATACATGGCGATTACCGCGCCCAAAATCTCAAGTTTGACAGTGCGGGTATCCGCGCAATTCTGGATTTGGATACCGCTTGTTCCGCCCCTCGCCTGTATGACTTGGGATACGCACTGATCTTTTTTTCCGCCGTTTATCAAGATACCCCTCTAACTACGGATCAGCGATCTATATTTCTACACGCCTACGAAAGCATCTGTCCTCTGTCTGAAGCCGAAAGAGAGATGTTCCCTACCCACCTAAGGATCGCCTTCTTGCGTGGAATGACACTCTGGTTGGATTTGTACCATTTTGCCGGGATGAGTGAAAGGACGCGTCCGTGGATTCGAGGTTATCTGCAACACGCAGAATCCCTGCTTTAGCCCTAATCTTATTGGATCCTAAAAGCAACTCTGATAAGCCGTGATTTTAAATCAGCGTACAAGAATTTCTGGGAGTCAACAGCGAATTCTATTTACATCCGTTCTGTTTTTGGTCTATAATAATTTTTGTATCAGGTCGAGATACAGTCCTCGACCAAGACAACATTTCATTTTCCTAGGAGGACACAATAATGGGATACACATTTCATCACGTTCATCTGCGCTGTGAAGATGTTGAAGCAGCCGTTGCTTACTACGAAAAGATGCTTGATGGTAAAGTTACGGAGCGGGTAGAGGTCCGCGGTTTACCAATTGTTCGGATGGATATCGGTGGAGAGAAAATTTTCCTTTCACCGAAATTTGGCGATATGGAAGTGGAACCGACCAGTGGAAATCCACGTTGGGGGGTTTATCAACTAGCGTTTGGGGTAGAGGATCTTGATGCTACCCTTGCAGAAATGGAAGCCAAGGGCGCAGAGATTGAAGACGCTAAACCATCGGGCTTGCCGATCGCTTTCGTCAAAGGACCGGATAATGTGCAGATTGAACTCATTGAGGGAACAGTCTAGCTTTTGCAAATTATAGGACGAGAATTATTCGGGAGGCAAACTTCTTGATATGTAAGAGTTTGCCTTTCTCTCCGTCCCTCGTGAAATATGCCAATGAGTGAATTGCCCTGAAGATTCCGATGGAAAGCAGTGTGCTTTTCTGATACAAGGAGAGTAGTCGATGAGATTGGAGCTGTACACCGCTGGCGTTTCTCAGGCAAGCCTCTTGGATTGGAGAGCACGACTCTCGGAAGACGCACTAACAGCAGGACTGGAAGTAGTACACTCCCCAATTAAAGAGACGCCGGAAGCTCTTAGGGAAAAGCTGCCCACCGTTGTGGATGAACTCTGTTCAATTCCCGAACAACGGGTTGAATTTCATTCGGCAGATGTGGAACAGTTGGGCACCTTCGCTTATACAAATTACCAGTCGCGCATGGATCGAGATTGGAATGTTTCTCTCTATTTCCCTTCAAAGGAAGCAATTTTCCTCCCTTTCGATGAAAAATTGCTTTCAAGGCGGGTTGCACACCTTTACTATCGGGAGGGAACCTCGGACAAGGTTTATCATCTTTATCTCGCCCAATCACTGATGAACAATTTCTACTCCATCATCAGTCGCTATGGTCGGCGTGATGGAGGACTTCAGCAAACGCAGAAGGCTTTCGATTCCAATCTTGAAGCAGCGGAGAAAGAGTGGAACCGACTTCGTCACGACAAGCTTCGAAAAGGGTATCAGGTCGGACACCCAGCACCCGCCCAACAACTCAAATTGACTTTGTCTTTCTAACTATGAAGTATAGTGAATTTTTCCACACAATTCAGGGCGAAGGCAAACTAGTTGGTGTTCCCTCCGTTTTCTTTCGCACCAGCTACTGTAATCTAAGATGCGTGTGGTGCGATTCGGCTTACACCTCATGGAATCCAGAGAACAAGGACATCACCCTCGCGGACGCAGTCGAAACAATTACAAAATACAATTGCAAGCATGTCGTCATCACAGGCGGGGAACCGTTTATCCAAGTCAAGGAGTTGTCCCAACTCTGCCAAGAACTCGATAGACGTGGTCATCACATCACGATCGAAACAAACGCGACCATTTTTGCGCCCGTAGCAGCACACTTCATTTCCATGAGCCCTAAGCTTCAAAACTCCAATCCACCCAGTGAAAATCGCTACTTTCAAAGGCATGAGCGCGGGCGAATCTGTCCTGATGTAATTCGGCAATTTCTTGATCGATACGAATGCCAAGTTAAGTTTGTTGTCGACCAACCAGCCGACATTGAAGAGATTCAAGCACTAGAAGCAGAAATCGCCATCCCCGCGGAAACAATTGTGCTGATGCCCCAAGGCATAACCCCCGAAGAGTTAGCACCTAAACAGGAGTGGCTCGTGGACATTTGTAAAGATCACGGCTATCGCTATTCACCGCGAGTCCACGTCGATATTTGGGGAGACAAACGGGGGGTATAACACTGTGGAAAATCCCTCTGAAGTCAAATATATCCGCGGATAGTGTGAAGGTTACAAACAATCCGAAACCCCGTCCGAAAGTAAATTTTCGACCGCCGATCCACTTCACGGTCAAGAATCTGCATTTTCCTTTTGGGCTTTCAATGAGAAAGTGTACCGCCGATTTCAGAAGTTTAGTGATGAGGCGGAACTACAAGAAGAATGATGAGGAACAACCTGAATGAAATATGACATATTGCTCAAAGGCGGAACTGTTATTGATCCCGTGCAGCAATTGCATGACCGGCGCGACGTTGCAGTTATTGACGGAAAGATCGCAGCAATCGAGGGTGATATTTCTGCAAGGGAAGCGACGCAAACTGTTTACGTTGACGGGAAGTATGTGACCCCCGGCTTAGTGGACATCCATGCCCACGTCTACGCTGGTGTCACAACATGGGGAGTTAAAGCGGATCCGGTCTGCACAACAACTGGCGTCACGACAATCGTTGATGCTGGTAGTCCAGGTTGGGCAACATTTCCTGGATTTCGGGAGTATATTGCACAACCGGCGCAAACGCACATATTAACCTACGTCCATATCTCCGGTATTGGTCTCGTTTATGGACCAGTTGGTGAAATGCACGAACTTGAATATGCCCATCCGGAGAAAGTCGCAGACACGATCATGGAGAATCGCGACATCACCGTTGGCGTTAAAGTGCGTCAAGGCAAATCCCAAGTCGGTGATAACGGCGTTGAACCGCTGAAGTTGGCAATCAAAGCCGCCGAACTTGCCGACACATCCGTCATGGTGCATATTGGCACTGGCGTTCCGCTTCCCGATGTTCTCAAATTGATGCGCCCTGGCGATGTTGTCACCCACTGCTTTCAAGGAAATGGTGATTGTATCGTTGATGATAAAGGACGGGTTATCCAAGATGCGTGGGCAGCCCGTGAAGATGGGATTATCTTCGATGTGGGGCATGGCGGCGGAAGTTTTAATTTTGAGGTTGCCCAACGTGCAATGGAGCAAGGATTCATATCCGATGTTATCAGTACAGACCTGCACTCTGGTAACATCAACGGTCCTGTCTACGACCTCCCGACAACGTTATCAAAATTTTTGAGCCTTGGGCTTTCGCTTGAGGAGGTCATTGAAAAATCGACAATTGCCGCGGCAAGGACAATTGGACGTGAAGATGAACTTGGCAATCTCAAAATTGGGACGATTGCCGACATCGCTGTTTTTGACGTGATAGAGGGCGAATTTGAGCTTTTTGACACACACGGCACAATGGTTATTGCCAACCAGAAATTGCAAGCAGATTTAACAATCCGCGAGGGGAAACTGTGATATATGACGCAGAGGAAGGGCTGTTATCGGCGCATTGCGATGACCGGGCTCGTTATCGCGATAATCGGCGCTGGAGTCGGTATTCTGCTCCATCAAAGGTTGGGCGGAACTGAAGGGGCGCGATATTGGATGGCAGCGCGTGCATTGAACGCTATCGAAGCACATCTGCTGATGCAAACTCCGGAGGGTAACTGGCTGCGAAAACCGGATGGCGTTCCCGCTGAAGAAATCCGTTCCCAGTTTAATCGTGTCAGAGAAGCGACTACAGATCATCGGACTGATCTGATACGACTGAATCATATCCTCAGAGAGTATCAATCCAGATTTCAGAGCACACAGCCAGCAACCAGTGAAGTTATCAACTTTCTGAACGCCATCGAGGGAACAATTGTGTCCAAGGCAAATGTGGGCGGGTAGTATTGAGTAACACTTTAACCTATATTGGATTCAATATTGAAAGGAACGCACCGTGAAGGCAGAGGATACCCAACCAAAGGTGAATCGGATTGGTTCTACCGCCCAAAGACTCGCAGAAAAACCTTATGAAAAGCGTGTGTGCCGCATAGAATGCTACCCAAGCTGTGTGCAACCGGGAGAATCATATGTTGGTCTGTCTGTAGAAGAATGGGTGGATTTCATTGATGAGGTAGGAGTCGAAGTGCAGGTAGTCGATGGAGAAATTAACAGGGGCACTCCGCGCTTTCGCTCAAAGATGATCCCGCCGCACGCCAATGTTGACAATGACCGCCTGCCGAGATTCTTGGAACTGGCACACCGACGGGGCATCCTTATCCTCAGTTACTATCCCGTCATATATACTAAGCCGCTCAAACCGCTCCATCCGGAGTGGTTGATGCAGTTTTTAGACGATGGCAGATGCCGTTCCTCCGTTCCAAGCACAGGCGAGCATTCCGATACATCGGAACCTGAGATTGAAAATCTTGGCTGGTTCTGCTTTAACTCGCCCTACCGGGACTGGTTGCCGGAGTATCTCATCGAATGGTTAGATAATCTTGACCTCGATGGCTTCTACTTCGACGATACCAACTACGGGTCCCACGAAGAACGCCCTTTTTACCCCTCCTGCTGTTGTGAATATTGTGAAAAACTATTTCGGGAAGAAACAGGGTTGGAAATTCCCCGCAAGGTTGATTTCGAGTCTCTGGCCTTCCGACACTTCATCAACTGGCGCTACAAGAAGATGAAGGATTTTATGCACCATCTTTTCCGACGGATTAGGGCAAAGTATCCAGATGTTATTCTTGATATGAATTCATACATTCGACCAACCGCCGATTGGACAGACGGACACCCGCTCAACCCATTTCATCTCGAAGATGTTGGCGGCTATTTTTTCGTGGAGACATTCCGATCCCTGCGCGAACCTAACTTTACAGCAAAGGTGCTGCGGTCAACCGGTACTCCCTTCGGTCTCTTCCGAAATGTCACGCAATCACTACAGGGATTTGGCGGGGCACCTTATCCTGAAATGTTTTCACCTGCAATCGCTGGACTCGCCGCCATCGCTAACGGTGGAGCACCGTGCGGAAATCCTTTCGACGGACCAACAATCCTCCATAAGGACACGGTCAAGTCTGTTTTCAGCGAATTTAAGAAACGGGTCGACTATATCAAAGGTGATACAGTCAAATACGTTGCACTCCACTACTCGCAGCAGAATCGGGATTTTCGTCCGTCGGAGATTCCCAAGAACACGGGCCAAACCTATTTTCACGAGATCGGTCAGAAGGATGCTTATGGTGCCTATGAAATCCTGAATCGGTCACACCTGCTGTTCGATTTTGTTTTGGACGAGCGGTTGAACTACGAGACACTGTCCCAATATCGTGTGCTTTTTCTCTCAAACAGTGCCTGTTTGTCCGATGAACAGTGCGAGGCTATCAGAGGGTTTGTCGATGGAGGTGGTACGCTGATCGCCACCCATGAGACCTCGCTGCTCGACGAACTTGGACGTGAGAGGGGTAAATTTGCCCTCTCCGACGTATTAGGAGTGGAGTACCAAGGGGCGCGCGGAGGCACAAACGATCACAGCATCATATACGTCCCGCACGATGCAGAATTGTCCAGCAAACTCGGCTATGTCATCTGTTTTTATGGTCAGGAATCTGGGGTGTCCGTCCTGCCGGATACCGACATCCATGTGCTTTGCACGCGCAGCTGTTTGGAAGGGGAACGCTTGCTGAAGGATTTCGACCCAAGAATGGATTACGATTCGTCGGAACCCGCTATTACGATGCACCGTTTTGGTAAAGGAAAAGCGATTTATATCTGCGGTGATATTGGCGGAGCGTACATGAACAACCCGTACCCGCCACTGAAACAGCTCATTGCCGACTTGGTGAAACGGACAACTTCACCCATTGAGTTTGAGATGCCGGAGGCTATCGAGGTTACCGCTGCCCACCGAGGAACCAATGAACTGATGATTCATCTGCTTAATAATCCGACTCCGTTGCTGCCTTGGCGCATTGCCAATCGTGAGAAACACGATGCGGAGATGACCACTTTTTTGTCACTTCGTGAGGTAAATCCCATTCACAACATTCGGGTTCAATTTAATGACTTTGTGGTCAAAACGGCACGACTACCCCTACAGGAGATGACTCTAGAAGTATCAGAAAATGCTGCAATAGTTGTGGTGCCAGCAGTAAATCTCCACGAAGTGCTTCTCGTAGAGTATCAAGATTAAATTGGAGGTCCTAAATGCAATTTACACAAAATATATACTATCCGGAACGAGGAGACGGTTGGGAGCGCAGAAAGCCGGAGGATGTGGGTATTGACTCTGACTCTCTCAACGAAGCGATTCACTATGCTCAGACAGTCGAAACCACATGGCCTCGTAAAATGCGGATGCACTACACCCAGACCGAAAGCGAAGAATCCTACCCCGAGGTTATCGGATCGATAAAAGATCGCGCCGCACTCAACGGGCTTATCTTGCGGCACGGCTACATTATCGCCGAGTGGGGCGAGACGCAGCGCGCCGATATGACGTTTAGTATTACCAAGAGTTATCTATCCACAACGGCAGGACTGGCGCTAGACCGTGGACTAATTCAGGACGTACATCAACCGGTCCGAGACTATGTAGACGACGGGGGATTCGATTCACCACATAACGCCCAAATTACTTGGCACCATCTGCTTCAACAAACGAGCGAGTGGGCGGGAACGCTCTGGGACAAACCCCACTACGCCGATAGTCAGAGCGGACCGGGACCCAATCCCGCGCTTCAAGCACCCGGTAGTGTCTTTGCTTACAATGATGTCCGTGTTAACCGGCTTGCGCTTTCTTTGCTGCGTGTTTGGCGCAGACCGCTGCCGCAGGTGCTAAAAGACAACGTGATGGACCCTATTGGTGCTTCCAATAGTTGGCGATGGCACGGCTATCGAAATTCGTGGCTGACGATTGATGGACTGAAGATGCAGTCGGTCAGTGGTGGCGGTCATTGGGGTGGCGGGGTCTGGATTAGCACTAGAGATCATGCGCGGTTTGGCTATCTATTCCTACGCCGTGGGCGCTGGGGTGAACGACAGATACTTTCTGAGCGGTGGATAGACTTAGCAACCACGCCGTGTCAGGTTGAACCGGATTATGGGTACATGTGGTGGCTCAATACGGATAGGCAACTATTCCCCAGCGCACCAGAAACCAGTTTCTGTGCGCTGGGTGCCGGACGGAACATGATTTGGATTGAACCGGAAAACGATTTGGTGGTCGTGGTGCGGTGGATAGAGTCAGACTATATTGACCAATTGATGAAACACGTGCTAGCGGCGATTCGCTAAGTAATCAAGTTCGGTGAGGTAATCCGTTAATCTAGCCAATCCTAATTGATTGAGAGGAGAAATGTAATGCCACACGAATGGAATTCGCCCGAATATGTTCGTCAATGGGTAGAAGATGGCGACAAAACAGATCCAGAACGGGCGGAACAGATTACTGCGCTCGTGGATTTGATTCGATGCAGCGCTGAAGAACCTATTGAGGTATTAGATCTCGGTGCGGGATATGGAATTGTGACACGCGAGATTCTGACTGCTTATCCGAATGCACAGGTGGTGTGTCTTGATGGGTCGTCAGAAATGCTAAAGCATGGGAAAATTCGATTGGCGGATTGGGAACGTCAACTCTATTTTGTTGTGTCGAATTTTGATTCTCCAGATTGGCTGGCAACTCTACCCGCGGATCGACGGTTCGATGCGGTGGTCTCGTCGCGAGCCATCCACCACGTTGTTGATGACCGTAAACAGGTGCTATACGGAGAAATCTTTCAACTGCTGAAACCGGGCGGCTGTTTTGTCAACCACGATTTGGTTCGAAAACCCGGTGATCCCGTGCGCGACAGCCACGATCCTTTTGGAACGGTAGAGGATCAGGTTGACTGGCTTAAGAATATTGGATTTATTGATGTGGAATGTTTTTGGCAGACAGAGGGCCGTGCCTTGTTCGGGGGATATAAATCAAGCCTCATGTAATGGGCCGGATACGCTTTAGAGAAATTGTATGAGTCTCTAATCGGAGGAACATTTTGGCGCAAAAAGTTGAGCTAAACCGTTTTAAGAATTATATGCTGATGGTTCATCGCAGCGTTGGTTCAGATCTATTCCGAAACCTATACGCTTCTGTTGACGGAGAAGAGACAGATATCCTACGAGATGGAATACTTTCTTGTGCCTATTTCGCATCATCGGTGCTTTTCCACTGTAAACTGATAGACGACGTACACACAACTGTCAGAGGACTAGAAGCGAACCTCCAGCGGTCTGGTTGGAACAAGATCGAAGAACCGAAGGTTGGCAGTGTCCTCGTCTGGGAACCGACAGAATTTCCTGATGGCAGTGTTCGTAGACACGTGGGATTTTACATCGGTGACTCGGAAGCGATCAGCAATCGGACAGATCAGCGCGTACCCAAGGTTCACAACATGAATTTTGAAACAGAGGGGAAGTATCGTACTATTGAAGCCATTTATTGGCACGAGAATTTCGATGAAGTGAACAGCTAACCGCACAACGGAGCGAAGCAATTGGAAAACTACAAGAACAGGGTAGTCATCATCACTGGAGCGTGTGGTGGCATCGGAGAGGTAATCGCTGAAAAGTTTGCGGAGGCCGGAGCGACGTTAGCCCTTTGTGACATTCGTCAAGATGAACTTTCACGTACCGCTGAAAAATGCCAACAAACAGGGGCAACCGTCTACACTGACGCTATTGATGTCGCGGAAGCAGTCCCAGTGCGTGGTTTTTGCGAAACGGTTGCCCAAACTTTCGGGAAGATTGATTGCCTGATCAATACCGTCGGCATTGTCGATTGTCCGGGAGATGTCGAAGCCCTGTCGTTGTCAACGTGGAATAGAACAATCTCCGTCAATCTTACCTCCGCTTTTCTGATGGCAAAGTATTCGGTGCCACATATCAAGCAACAGGGTGGTGCAATCCTCAACATCGCTTCGGTGTCAGGCTTGGCAAATCAAGAAGACGCGATGGTATATTCGGTGGCCAAAGCGGGAATGCTATCGCTCACTCGTAGCGAAGCCATAGATTTGGCCAAATACGGCATCCGCGTCAACGCCATCTCGCCCGGATCAGTGGAGACGCCACTATTGGAGGCTGCGGTTGATCAAGCCGCGCAACTGTTTAGCCGCACCAAAGAGGAGCAATGGCAGGTCTGGCGCTCGCAATACCCCACCCAACGTTTTACATCACCGGGTGAAATCGCAGAACTAGCACTATTTTTGTGCAGCGAAAGAGCGATCAATATCACCGGTGCTAATTTCGTTATTGATGGAGGTCTGACGGCGCTGCTCCCGGAGCGATAGAAATTGTCGCCGGGCAAGGAGGAGGCAACGCGCAAAATTTACAGAGGAACAACCCTTACGGTTGAATGCCGAACCATCCTCAAAGGGGGAGTGCCTCCAACCTTGCGAAAGTTTCAAACCTTCACACGATTCAATCAAAAGGTTAAAAGCAATGCAGAATATTGGCATAGAGTTTCCGGCACAGGGTGAAATGGTTTTTTTTGATCTGGGACCGCCACCAGCTCCAGCCCCAACAGAAATACGGATTCGCACCCTCTATTCAGGCGTGACCAATGGTACCGAGCGGCACGCGCTGATGAATGACTTTGGCAGGACAAATTATCCCACTCGCGCCGGCTATCAGCACGTCGGCGTTGTCGACGGTGTGGGAAATCGGGTCGAAGCGTTTTCGGTGGGGGATGTCATCTTTCTCGGCGTACACGGAGGCCACCGAGGATGGCATTTGGTAAACGTTGAAACCACCAACGAAAGAGCTCGACTCTGCATCAAACTTCCCGACGATGTCGAGCGTGAATTCTGTGCCCTTTTTGGCGTAGCCGGTGTAGGGATGCAGCACTCTAGGCGCATCCGTGTTGGACCCGCCCATAATGTGTGGGTGGCAGGCTTGGGGCTTGTTGGCCAATCTGTGGCGCAGGCTTCGCGCGCTCTCGGCGCTTATGTGACCGTGACAGATGTCAATCCCCGGCGGCTTGCAATTGCCAAGACACTTGGCGCACACCGGGTAATAGACGTCTCAGAGCCATCTGAAGACGAGGCACTGAAGCACGGAGCTCCCTATGACCGCATCGTTGATGCCTGTGGGGCACCGACGTTATTTAAAGATATTTATAGGAATGATCTGCTTGCCCTATATGGAGTCATCGGTGCGCTAGCTGGTCGGGGCGAGACGAAGTTTCATCAAAGCATGCTTCACTCCAAAAGGGCTTCAATTGAATCCTCATCTCACTTCACACTCGAAGACCTACAGATTCTTTTACATTTTGTCAGGTTGGATACCATCCGAATCGCACCGCTGGTGACGCATCGGCTTTCGATAACAGAAGCACCGCACATTTATGAGACGATGAAGAACAGACCAGAGGCTCTGCTAGGTGTGATATTTGACTGGAAGTCCTGATAGAGTGTGGGAAGTGCGTGCATTTTAAGCCGCAAACCACATCGCTATCGTAACCTTCCAAAAAAATATTCCCACTATCAAGACGTTTAATACATATTTGTTAAGATTTAGAAGTTTTCACAGCAGGGCAGCGGACTTTTCGGAGAGTCCGTAGAACTTGAAAGGAGCAGGTAAACGACATGGCTCAAGAACGTGCAGTATACATCAATGGAGAGATAGTCTCCGAAAGCGAGGGGACGGTTTCCTTCCGAGACCAAGGATTTGTAACCGGGGACGCAGTCTTCGACGCGACGCGCACTTTCGGCGGGGTGATATTCAAACTGAAGGAACATCTGGATCGGTTATACGATTCGCTAAAATATATGCGCCTAGATCCGGGGATTCCCCCGCACAAGATGGCAGAGCTGACCACGCAGGTGCTAAAAGCAAATCAGCCCCTGTTAGGACCAGACGATGACTACTGGGTGATACAGCGAATTAGCAGGGGGGTTCCAACGGGAGACGGCAAATATAAGCCAACGGTGATCATCGAATGCAACCCTTTACCGTTCGCTGCGAGGGCACGGTATTACCGTGACGGTCTGAGCGTCGTCATCCCCTCAATAAGGCGCACGCCACCTGAGTGTATGAGCCCCAGGGTCAAAGTGCACAATTACATCAACCTTTTACTTGCAGATCAGGAGGTAAAGGCACAGAACCCGGATGCTTTCTCTATCTTGTTGGACATCAACGGTAATATTGCCGAAGGTCTCGGAAGTAACTTCTTCATTGTCAAAAACGGGGTAGTCGTTACCCCAAAGGAGCAGTACGTCTTAGCAGGTATAAGCCGTGAGACTGTCATTGAACTCGCCCAAGACTTGAACATCGAGGTGCAAGAGGCAGATATCGATCTCTATGATGTCTACACAGCGGACGAGGCTTTCGTGACCTCTACCAGCTTTTGCCTCTGCGCTGTGTCCTCTGTCAACGGTTCAACCATTGGTGACGGCGCTGTGCCGGGACCGGTTACCGGTCACCTCCAGACGGCATATAGTGATCTTGTGGGAATAGACATCGTAAAACAATACCTGAAGCGACTCGGTTGACCTAGGGCTTGAGCTCAAAACGATACGCACTCATGTATTAAGGAAAAAATAGATATAAAGAGATAGTTGTTGGAATATCTAAAATACTCCAGAGGCTACCCAAGATATAGTCTCCTAACGCGAGTCCCAAAAAGAATGGGATTGCGCGTCGATATGCGCTGAATCCGCTGTAACGCAGGATGATCGCCTTGCACACCCAAGCGACAAAGAGACAGCACCAAAGATTTGCCATCCCCCAACTCTGCGCTGTGGCATAGCCGAGTGGATGGAGCGGCCACCACAGGAAACGCGCTCGCAAAAACATCAACAAGACAGTAAACACAAGCCCACCGCCCATAAACGCGATCGCTGGATGATCAGGCTCTTTGGGAGAGTTCAGCCAATTTTCAAGCTGCACATAGACATCACGCCCAAATCCCAATACAGCAGGATCAAAGTATCCAGATTCCGCGCCATGTCGATAGTAGATATCCAACAAGAGCCAAAAAGTTACCCCCGATCCAATTACTGTCGCAAGTAGAATAGCAATGGCTGTATGACGCGGGTTAATATGTCGCCTTTCCGAGATTTTCAAGGCTTCCAGTTGTTCTGGCATTGGATTTGCCCAGTTGGCGCGATTGAAAAACATGTACAGCGAAAAGACCGTCAGTGTGCTGGTATTAAGTCGCCAGGTCCCAACACCGGCAACAATCATGTTATGTGGACTGATGAATTTCAAACCGTGCACTAGGAACCCTAACTCCGCCCTTAGGCGCGTAACCATTACTGATAGTAAGAAGTAAATCCCGAAGAAAATTGGAATCACCCACAACGACATACCTGCTTTGTAGGAAAATACCATTAGAAAAATCAGGCCGAGTATGATGCCCGCAATAGCAAGGCGATATGGCATCGGTTCGCCGGAATCATCTAGTTGTGACGGGGAGGCACGGGAACTGAACAGGTGACGCACTAACCCTTTGATATGCGATCTGCCAGTCCAGAGAACGAATCCTAGTAACCCCATATATACACCGAAGGCTTGTTCGGCGGGATAAGGGAAGCGCGGCAGACCTCGCCATCCCATGATGCTACCAATCATCAGTTCGATCTTGTAGATCCAGAAAAACGCCCAGCATGAAAATAGGAGATCCAGCGGTATAAGAAAGCCAATTCCAATTGCAAAAGGATAGAAAGCGACTTGTACACCACCCATCCCGTTCCAAGGACGGGTGGTAAAATAGTGACTGATGCTCTGGCGCTTGACAGGGATATAGGGGATAATAGGGTTGATGGAATGAAGCAGGTTCACAATACTAATCAAGGCAGCAATGCCGAAACCGAGCCACATCAACCTGTTTCGGAAAAATCCTAACCTCGGATTGGTCATCTCTAACGGGAGTTGGGTCAGGGGATAGGTCAACCGCTCGCGCTCAATCCACTGGATTCGTAACAGCACATTGATACACAGCATTACAACCATCCACGCAAAGATAAACGCCATCCACGCCACCGCCGGACCAAGCCACGCCTTCAAATACTTCTCGGTGTAAAGACTTGAGCCCCCTTCATAAAGAGCCGTTACCGCTTTTTCGTCGTGAATGGTGAGCCACTCCGGAAGTTGTCGCCAAAACAGTTGACGCCATTCGTTCTCGGGACTCGCAAACCGGAACGCATGCGCCATGATCGGTACGAAGATCTCCATACAGTCGTACGAACAAAGAGTGGAGACAATGCACAGCATGAAGTAGATCGTGAGGAGCTCCTGTTGAGAAAGACCGAGCTTGGGGGAGATCTTACCGAATATCCATCCGATCAGAACCAGCCAGAAAATCGTGAAAATGACATGCGAGAGCGGATGAACAAGCGTTGGGAAGGTATGCCGCACCACTTCAAGCTGAATGATCCAAGCAACAGTGACCGGAATCAGCAGGAAAGCGATAACAAATGATTTAAGTGTTAAACCACTCTGGAAGGGCACAGGGGTATTCTCTACTAGGGTCGAACGGGTATTTTGAGGTTCTGTCGATATATTTTGCATCGAAATCCGTAATGCGTGATGCGCAATGCGTAAAAGAAACCGCAGAGACACAGAGAAAGGCAAATTATTTTTTAATCGCTCAACGCCCTCTGCGACTCGGCGGTCGATTTTTGATCCGTTACTCGTTACACATTACTCGTTATTCCTCCCATATCCATTACAAGCAGATCAGAATTGCTCTGTCCGCTAGGGAAAAAATTGATACAGAGTGCTGTTGGTTGCAATACTAATAATACTCCAAAGGCTGCCAAAAAGATAGTCTCCTAAAGCAAGTCCTAAAAAGAAGGGGATCGCTTGTCGGTATGCCCTAAGTCCACCGTGGCGTAGGATGATTGCTTTCGCTACCCATGCTACAAAGAGACAAGCCCACAAATTGAACATTCCCCAGCTATTTGCCATGGCATAGCCGAGTGGATGGAGGGGCCACCACAGAAAGCGTGTTCTTAGGAACATGAGCAGTGCAGCGAGACCGAGTCCGCCTCCCATGAAAGCAATAGCTGGAAGATCCGTCTCTTGGGGGTAGTTCAGCCATGTTTCGAGTTGACGATAGATGGCTCGTCCGTACCCGAGTGCCCATGGTCCATAGTACCCGGTTTCTGCGCCGTGTCGGTAGTAGTTATCTAACAACACCCAAAAGACACTCACCGATCCAATTAAGGTGGCAAGTAGAATAGACGCAGCTATATGACGCGGATTGATATTTCGCCTTTCAGCGATTTTCAGGCCTTCCAGTTGTGGTGGCATCGGGTGAGCTCGATAAGCGCGGTTGAAAAACTGATATAACGAAAAGACGGTTAATGTGCTTGACCCCAAGCGGCGTGTTCCAAATACGGTGACGAGCGTGTTGTGCGGGTCAATGTAATGTAAATCATGTACTAAAAAACCCAACTCCGCACGGAGTCTCGCAATCATTATCGCTACTAGAAAGTAAATCGCGAAAAAGATCGGAGTAACCCACAAGGACATCCCCGCTCTGTAGGAAAATACCATCAAAAATATCAATCCAATTACTATGCCGGCGACTGCCAAGCGATACGGCATCGGTTCACGGGAATCATCGAGTGAAGATGAACCTAGCAGATGGCGCACCAACCCCTTGAAATGGACTCTGCCGACCCACAGCACAAATACGAGCAGCGCAACGTACACACCCAATGCCTGTTCGTTGAAATAGGGAAAACGTGGCAGATTGCGCCACCCCATCAGGTTACCAACCATTAGCTCGATTTTATAGACTCCGTAAAACATCCAGCATGAGAAGAGGAGATCTAGTGGTATGAGGAAACCAATGCCGATGACAAAGGGATAGAACGAAACCCGGAAGGAGCCCATCGCATTCCAAGGGCGACTAGTGAAATATTGATGTAGATTCTGACGCTTGACGGGAATATAGGGAACGGCGGGATAAATCGAATTGAGCAAATTCATTATACTAATCACCGCAGCGATGCTGAAGCCGAGCCACATCAGCTTATTTTTGAAGAACCTGTTACTGGTATCCGTCATTTCCAGTGGAAGTTGAATAATTGGGTAAGTTAGCCGTTCCCGTTCCGTCCACTGAATCCGTAACAGCGTATTGATGCACAGCATCACAAACATCAGCACAAAAATAAATACGATGTATGCCAGAGCGGGACGGAGCCACGCATACAGGTGCCGTTTAATATAGAAACTGGATCCTCCTTCGTAATAGGGGGCTAGCACCTTTTCATCTTGGACGGTGAGCCAAGCAGGAAGCTCCTTCCAGAACAGTTCGCGCCATTGGTTTTCAGGAGTTGCAAAACGGAAAGGATGACCCAAAATGGTGATTAAGATTTGCATCGTGTCAGCCGAGCAGAGAGCTGAGACGACGCCCAACATGACATAGATCGTCAGAAGTTCTGGCGGACTAATTCCCAGCTTGGGGGAGATTTTCTTGAGGATTGCCCCAATCAGAAGCAGCCAAAATAGAATGAAAACAACATTTGATAGCGGATGGACGAGCGTGGGAAATGTATAACGAACGACTTCAAGTTGAACAACCCAGTAAATATTGATCGGAATGAGGCACAGCGTGATAAAAAAGGATTTGAGCGTCAGACCGTTTTGGAAGGTCGTTTCAGGCACTGTATTAAGCCTCCAATGGAGGTGATGAAAACAACGTTAAATGCAATAGGGGTTTTGTGAACGTAGTACACCGTTCAATTCTCATCATAAATCGTGATGTGTTAAGATCGAGCGGGACTGTCGGTTGAAAATCCTATTGGAGATGAAATCAACTGAGAATAAAGTCAATGGAGATTTTAGCCCTCACCAAATAAACCGATACATCGGCATCTGGACAATCACACCAATCAGCGCCCATACACCTCCGAGCAGAAACTCACCGAATAGCATCCCTAGAAAGAACGGCGCTAGGCGGCGAAATGTCCTTATGCCTCCAAAGCGGAGGATGCATAACTTAATCACCCAAGCGACGAGCACCGAAGACCAGAAAAAGTTGACCGCCCATGTGCCTGTGATGCCGTACCCAACGGGATAGAGGGGCCACCAAACGAAACGATGACGTAAGGCGGTGAGAGCGAAGGTGAAGAGCGTGCCGAAGAGCATTGCCAAGATTCCTAGCACCTCCACGGGCATTGGATTGGTGAGCCAACTCTGGGTTCGTCGAAAGACACCGCCGCCCCAAAACGCCACCGCACCGGATTCGTAGCCAAGCTGCAATCCACCCCAGAACAGAGGCAGTGGACTGATGACAACAGCGATTAGTATCGCAAATCCGACGCGACGTGTTGAGATGCCTGTCCGCTCGGCGAGTTTCAGGCCTTCCAGCTGCGGCGGCATAGCATTGCCCCGATAGGCACGATTAAAAGGAAATACGAGCGCGAACAGGCTGAGGTTTCTAGGACCTACTCGCCGCATGCCAAACATCTGTGGAATTAGCACATCGGGTCCCATCCTGCGGAGATCATGGAGAGGAGGTCCAAGTTCGGCGCGGATGCGAGCCGTAACGGTTACGGTTGTAAAATGGATAATGAAAACTAGGACAGCGACCCAGAGCGACATCCCCGCTACTACCCAAAAACCGATCAGCAGCAGGAAACCGATAATTACCCCGAGGACCGCCGTACGATAAGAAATCGGTTCGTTAGACTCAGACGCTTTTTCGCCGCGCCATGCGCCCATCAGCACATTTCGTAAATGATGCCGTGCACTCCAAAACACCAGAATCAGTACACCGACACAGACGCCAAATGATTGCTCAAAGATATACGGAAAGTTGGGGATCTGTTGAAACCCCAGAATACTCCCCATGATCAACTCAAATTTCCAAAAGATATAGAAAAACCAGAAGGTGAAGGAGAGATCAAGTGGCATAAAATATGCCATTCCTACGGCAAAGGGGAAGAGCGTGACAGGCGTCCAACCGATAGCGTTCCACGGTTTCGTGGTAAAATAGGGTTGCAGATCGAAGAAATCGCCACCGAGTCCTGGAATGGAGGGATACAAGAAGTGCAGCGCGTTGACGATATCCATACCGCCAGCGAGGATCGCTCCAGCCCACATCAACCGATTTCGAAAGAAGCCTTTAGTAGCCATCTGCTGCGGAAGTTCAATGATTGGGTAGCTAAGTCGCTCTATCTCAATCCACTGTTTCCGCATAACGACGTTGATGCAAAACGCGGTGCAAACAAGGACGACGATAAACCCAGACCAAGAAAGGACTGGCTTCCACCATAAGCGGAGATGCTCGTCAAGATAAAGGGTTGATTCACCGACAAAATAGGTTCTGAGGCTGTTTTTGTCGGTCAACGCCAACCAGTCGGGGAAGTAGCGATGGAACAACGTCGCCCATTCGTTCTCCTCAGTTGCCATCCAGCCACCGACGGCGATATGTGTGATGATCACGGCGAAGAAATCCGCACCGGCGATTGCAGTGGCGACGGAGAGCATGGCGTAGAATGTCAACAATTCGCCCTGTGTCAATGCCAAGCGCGGCGAATATAGGGAGATCCCATAATTCAACACGAGCAGAATCGCAAAGATAAAAATCACATTGAAGAAGAGCGACATGGTCGTCGGGAGACCCTGCGCCCACCGCAGCATCGCGTAGACCCAGTAGTTGTTGAAGGGAATGATAGCTACTGCTAGCCAGACTACACGCCAACGGATTTCTGGCTGAGGGCGGCGGGTTGAAGCGAGAAAACGATTGTCTGTCGGACTCAATGTGATTCTTTCTTGGACTGGTTACCCGTCAACTTGATATAGCAATTGATACAAACTCCCAATTATTGATCAGGAAATCTCGATTGAGCTTGTTTGAGGCTGACCCACAGTTATTTTTGGGATCATATTCACCTAAAAGAATCGATTTGTGTAACGATTAAAATGGATGCCATTACCAGCAACCCCAAAAGTGCTGGGCTGGCATTGCAGAAATTTATGCGGAGGCGATTGTTAGCTCCCTCATCTTGTCGTCGTCCAACTCAATCCCCAAGCCAGGTCCTTCTGGTGGATACAGGTGGCTCTCCTCGGCTCGGATGCGCTCTTTGGCAGGCGAAACTGTATAGAGCAGGGGACCAGCAGGGTCGGCAGGAATATCTAGGTTGGGCACCGAAACCCCTAGGTGCACTGCCCCGGCTGTACCTACGGTTGAATCTTGATCGGTTGAAAGCAAGGTCTTGAACCCTGTGGCTTCTGCCAGTGCGAACATCCGGCGCACGTAGGTCGGTCCCCACCACACCCAAGCCAAGTTAAGCACGGTGCATGCCCCGCGCTCAATAGCCTCATAGCCTTGCTCTAGGTTGCTGATGTGCAGACTTACCTGCGTATCCATCCGCTTGACAAACTCGGCGCACACTCGCAAATCGTTTGATGGTTGTTCAAAGTTATACGGATTATGATGACGTAGTACATCTGCGTAACGTAGGGCGGTCTCCCAATCGTTGAAACGTCCGGAAAAATCGAAGGCTTTGAGTTTGATCTTGTCTCCAAAACGGGATTTCATCTCGGTGATGAACCGGTTGTCCCGATCGGCGTCCCCCGAAACGTAGTAACGAAACAGATGATGCCCCAAATCCACCAACCGCTGTAGATAGTGAGCATTCCGCTCGAATCCATCTGCGAGGTGCACTCCGATGATTGGATAACAGAAGTACACGCTGTCCCGCACTTTTCCACCCATTAATTTGTAGGCTGGCACACCCTGCGCCTTGCCGTTGAGGTCGTATAGCGCGATGTCAATGGCAGCAGTTATGTGCGAGTTACTGACTGTACTCTCAAAGTCCTGCTCCCGCATTAATTCATTAATCTCGGTAATCCGGGTAGCATCGCGTCCGACCAGCAAATCGTTGTAGCGCTTTGTTAGCGCCCCCAGATCATCAGCCTTGCTGTCCGGTGCCTCTCCTAGCGCTACAAGTCCGTCAGCCACATGGAGCTTCACGATAACGTGACCTGATGGCGCTTCGCCTATGTCAACTGGATATTTTTGGTAATAGCGCGGGGTTTCAATCTGGAATGTTTCGATTTTCGTGATTTTCATGGATTTGTCCTTTCAGTAGCTAACAATGGTGTAAAGTGATGGTAGTAACATCACGACCAGACAAAAATTTCTTCATCGTCCGGGGACATGCCAAAAAAGGCAGCGAGCACAATGCGCGGCTTCTCACCTATCACCGGCGGTACTTCATGGATGTTTTCAGAGAAGAAGAAGTAAAGGTCGCCGGGCTCAAGCTGAATTTGAGTCCGGGGGATGCCTTGTTCAGCGACATATTGGCTAAACGTACCTTCGGTGATATATTCCCCCACGGCGGGTGTCCAAGGACAGTTATAGAGGAAGGGCTCTCCACTTTCACCTTCATTTTCGGAGTTCTGGAAGCACATCACCCCAGCCAACTGATGCTGGAACCGCGAGACCTGATAATGGAACAACTTCTGCCGCTTTGCTACGGAGTCAAAGTGCGGTCCGTGTCCTCTATCAGCATAGTAGGCACGAAAAACGGCGGGACCATAGACGCGTCCGTCCGGCTCGCGAGCGGTCATCACCCGCTTGCCCGGTGCGAGACATGACAACATCTCGTAAAAGGTCTTCACTGGATTGTCGTACCCGTTAAACAGGGTTTTGAAAAGTTCGTGGGTGTCGGCGGCGTAGGCGAAGAGTTTTTCGGGATCGGCGTTGTACCTAACGAAAGCGGGACCAACGTACACAGGTCTATTACTCTCTTCGTTGTTTTCAGTTGGGCGAGGGTCGTATACCAAGCCACGTTCATAGAGCCTCTCTATGAGGCCCACGCAGTGATCGGGATTGAAAGCTTGGCGAAGGACAATCGCCGGTACTTCACCCGATACCAACGCATTGAGAGGCTTGGGATATTTTTTTAATATCTCCTGCGGACTACCTTCAGCAGGTGTCCACGCATGGGGTGTTGTCATTATTCAATCCTTTCCCGCTAGTTCCGCAGAGCGAGAATCCCGCTTTGCGGGACGAGGATCCCGATAAATCGGGACCTTCAAATAATGGCATGAGCGCGTCACGACACGGATCTTTCAAAAGTTGAAATAGGACTAAGGATCAGCAGGGACTACGCAACGAAAGCCAACGTAACTGAGCGTGACCGCCGGCTCGTTGCTGTTGCGGTACGCCACGCGAAGGATCTCCGGAGTGCTGTGCCACGAACCGCCGCGAAGTATGCGACGTTCTCTAATACTATTGAAATTGTTAGGCATCAATAGTGTAGTTCCGCCTGACACAGGGTTCTCTCTTGGACTATTTTCGTAATACTCTACATCCAATTCGTCTACGCACCATTCCCATACGTTTCCAGCGATGTCGTACAACTCGTAGCCATTTGGCGGATATAGCCCCACAGGAGCGGTTGTTTGGTAACCGTCGTCAGCGGTTTGATCTGACCAAGAATAGCTCGTATTCTTATCCGCGTAGTTGCACTGACTCCCATCAGGCTCACTATCTCCCCACGGATACCGTTCCCCGACCTGTCCGCCGCGAGCGGCTTTCTCCCACTCCGCTTCGGTCGGCAGGCGCTTGCCTGCCCACTGGGCATACGCCGCTGCACCATACCAACTTACTTCAACTACGGCATACTCTTCAAACCCCGCTTTTGGTCGGTATTGCTCGCCAACCAATTCGATCATCTCATCACCGTCGCCGATATCCAACCAGATATGACCGGTATCCCCCACATGCTTTCCTATCGCATTGAGGAACTTCGCATACATCGCGTTAGTCACTTCATAGACATCAATATAAAAGTCGTCGAGGAACACGGTGTGGACGGGGCGTTCGTAGGTAGTACCCTCGTTGAAAGGATCACCCATCTCAAACTCCCCAGCAGGAATCAGCACCATCTCTGCCATGTCGTT
The DNA here is from genome assembly GCA_965204355.1 of Candidatus Poribacteria bacterium. Taxonomy (GTDB): domain Bacteria; phylum Poribacteria; class WGA-4E; order WGA-4E; family PCPOR2b; genus PCPOR2b. The sequence goes on along the minus strand of OZ241983.1, from coordinate 1,462,692 downwards.
ACCGACAATTCTGTCAGGAGGGGCTTCATTCTCTGGCTCATCATTTCCACAACCCAGCCATAGTGAAGCGATCAAGATGATAAGTAACCCCATGCTGTATGCAGATTTTCCACCAGAATCTTCGCGCATTAAACTGTTCCCCTATGAAATTAGTTTTGACTGGCATGTTGAGGTGTGAAGCCTACCCTTGAGTGCAACAAAGAGCGAGCGATTGTTGAGGGTGAGTGGATGTCGTAATGCTAGGAAGGAATTGCATTCCCTAGCGACTACTGATAAGCACAACTTCAAGGAGTAACAATAAAGTCTGATTTCGTCGGACGGGGGCTGTCATCAACTCCCGACGTTTACAGAATGGTAGTGTGACAATGGCGTAAGTTTTGAGCCCCAGAAAACCTACGCCATCGGAATTGAACACCTACTTGGTTAGTTGAACTGTGGGATTAAGGCATCTTGGCCGAAAATAGTGGGGAGCGACTGACCATCTTTGGTCCTGGCCGCAGCATCTACATAAGCGACGCTGAATGCCCGCCGCGGCAAACCGGTATCATTCACCGCGGAAGTGTGAATCAGGTTGACATGCAGTAATACCCCCTCGCCCGGCTCTAATTCAAGGGTGACGGGATCTGCCACCGCGAAGAGGGCTTCCAACTGTTCTTCCGTGGGGAAGTTTCCTTCATAGATTCGGTGATGAGATTTGGGAATTACCCTGAGGCAGCCACTATCAAGGGTCGCAGGATCTAGCGCCGCCCAGATGATAATGTCTGAAAATTTGTCAAGGTTCCGAAATACATCCTGATGCCAAGGAAGGTGAGTTCCTGTGTCCGCTGGTTTATTCATAAACATTGCACGCGGGGTAGCGATTGGAGTAGAGGAACCGTAGGCTCTGGCACAAATGTCCCGGAAGGCAGGTTTTTGCATATACGACAGAAAGAATGGGTCAAGCTCAAGTTCCGTAATCTTACGATAGTTTAACGTCGGACCTTTGTGTCCCTTGGTCATTGGCTCCATCTTGCTGTAGTCGGCAGTCTTACCATCAATTTGCATCATTATCTCGTCGTAGGGGAGTTTGGCTTTGCCCATCATGATGTCATCAATGCGCTTCTGTAAAGTATCGAGTTCTTCATCGTCCATCACTCTACCGAGACGGAGATAGCCTTCCTCCTCAAATTGCTGCCACTGACTGTCACTGATTGGTTGCATCGTTTGTGAATCCTCCTAATCTTAACATTGTCAAGTCGTACATCACAACATAAGCCTTGATAGTTTTGTCCGCTGTGCATCGCTAAATCCACAGCACATTGTTGAGACTTTGGCTTGAAGTTGGTACTCCAAGCTGAAGGTGGATGGTTGTTATCACTTATCTGGCTGCTCTGGAATTCGGTCAGGATATATTTTGACCTTCGCTTTATCACGAAGTTGAAGACGCCAATTGTCTCTGCGTTCTATACGCTGCTCATCCCTAGCGCTTGGCACCACTCGTCGCTGGACATCTTCTTCGTCGAACGCTTTTTGGCGTGGTGCTTTGTGTTCTTCTTTGCGGAAGATCATGTAGCGTTTCTGACCTTGAACTGTGACGGTCATAATGTCATCGACGATTTGTCCTACTTCCATCGCAAAGGCAGCGTCAACGAAGGGTCGGTCCTCTCGTGGATCGCCGTATTGGGCGAAGTAACCGGTATCACCGGGATTGGCGGCATTTGCCCCGGGACCAATCAATTCTCCAGAATCTGACAACTCTTTCGCCACTTCGGCGATATCTTTTCCAGACTGAATTGACTCAAAGACTTCCTTTGCACGATTGCCGTCTTTAAGCGTGATACAGGTTAACCGCACCTGCTCGTCCTCAAGGAATTCGCTTTTATGTGATTCGTAGTAGGCTCGTATGTATTCTGGCGTTACTTTGAGTTTCTGCTCAACTTCGAGTTCCGTAATTTTATTGATCAGTAACGTGTGGAGATACTTTTGCGTTTTTTTCTTGATTTCTGGTTCTTCGTCGAGTTTCCGATCCTTGGCGAGACGAAGTATTAAGCGACTTTCCGCCATCAGGGTCACGTATTCTTCAAGGCGTGCTTTGTCTTTATAGCGCTCCGCCACAGACTCTGAGAGTTCGCTAATGTCCTGCATCATATCTGCAAGGGTAATCTGCTGCTTCCCGTTCCAATCAAATTCTGCCACGATAATGCCTTCCGTGTTTGTCACTGCTTCGTCTGGATCCAGCAATGTTTCAGGAATTCGCTCGGGGTAGGCTTTCAGTCCACTTGTCGAGGTGAGTTCCGCCACCCATTCAATGATTCGCTGCCGTTTTTTTGCCTGCTTAACAGAGGATTCAACATAGTCTCTGACCTCTTCAAAGTCCACTATGCGTTCTGGTATGTGTTCCTCCTTGCGGAAAACGAGATAGTACGTTTCACGGTTCACATCAACTTCAAGGATTTCTTCCGTTATTTCACCGATTTTCATGTCAAAAACAGCGTCAACAAAAGCCTGCCAGTCTTGGGATTCGTCCTTAGTAAAGAGCCCGGTGCTCCCCGGATTTGCCCCGTTGCTTCCGGGACCCAACAATTTTCCTTTTTCTGATAGCTCTTTTGCCAGTTCGGTGATGTCTGTTCCAGCTTTGATTTGTGCCAATACCTCTTGCGCGAGCACTTTCTTCACAACACTGATGCATGTTGCTCGAGCTGCTGCCTCTTCAATGTATTCTGCTTTGTGTTCCTCGTAATACCGCCGAAGATCCTCCTCCGTAAGGGAGACCTTTTCATCGACTTCAATTAATGTCAGGCGTTGGACTAAGCGCGTGTGCTTATAATCTTGCACTTTTTTAAGTAACGCTTCATCTTTATCGAACCCCTTATCTATAGCTGCGAGGACTTTCAGCCTTTCGTCGATGAACTCCAGCAGATATTCTGCCTTTCCGGCTTTACTTGCGTAGTTTTCCTGATAGTAGATTGGTAATTCCTGAATTGCCGCCTTGAAATCCGAAAGTGGAACTTCGAATTTTCTGCCGTTCCATTGATATTCACCCAAGATGACCTGGTTTTCATCGACAGATTCGGTGACGGAATCCGTTTGCTGTGACCGGGCAATCTGCCAATCCGTTATATTGATTGCTGCAAGTGCAATCAAGATGATCAACGTTTTTTTCATTTGATGTTCCTTGGTATCTTGACTTTTGTGCAATTAGAAAGGATAAGCGGCGTGGTCACTGAGAACTTGAACAGATTCACAAAATGCTAAAGGTTAGCACGGGGCGATTTACTTCTCTGTTTATTTGCAGATTTCTCTCCCGACACATAAAAAATTGCGGCGAGAAATCTGCATGAATGAATCAGCAGGTTCCTCGCCGCAATTTGTTGTGAAAACGAACCTCAAATTCAGCCCGTCTTCCTATTGCTCTCATATTATTCTTAAGTGTAAAACTCGGACAATGGAAAAGTCTAACACTGTTACATTAATGTCTGGCAGCTTTGATACTTCCCCAAGTGAGAGGAAGTTTCCCCTGCGATTCAACAGCTAGAAGATCTCCATTGATCAACGAATTAACTTCCTCTAGTGATAGAAGTCTCTTCATCAGGAAAAGCTCGTCGAATTCTCCATCCCAGAAACGCTCCTCCTTAAATCGACCAATTTCCAAATTGGCAGGAGTCTGAACGGATCCTAATGCCGAACCGCCCTTGTCCAACGCATCCACTTTGCCATCAATAATAATGTTAACCTCTACCTGATTGATGCGCTGCGTGCAGACATGGTGCCATTGGCCATCAGCAAGTTCTGACTTAGAAGGAATCTGACCGCCTCCGACGCCGGGTACGTTAAATCGGGTGGTTAGCTTGTTATCCATCATCTTGAGATACCAGCCACCGCCATCCCACTTGATATAGATGAACCCCTGTTCTGGTTGTTTAGCAGTCTTAAACCAAGCGCAAAGAGTGACATCCCCGGTGCCGAGATCAAAAGACGGATGATCTGGTACGAAGCCCGATTGCTCTTTCCCATCTATAAACGAGAGGGAGGTTCCAAATTTCGGATCTACGGAATTGACCCATGCTGGACCACCTTCAAGTTCCCCCTCGTGCCCGTGGGGACCAAGGTCTGTTATTATATCCCCCTTGCCTTCATCGAGAGGAAAGTAGAATACTATGTCTGGGTCATCCAATAAAACTTGGCTATATCCCAAGGCTGGCAACAGGCCTACCAAAGAGATAACGACCAAGGTACTGATTGGAAATCTCTTCAACCTTTGCATTTTAATATCCTCCTATTTACAGTTATTACAGAAATTTGCATCGGCCGACACACTGTCCGCACGAATGGTGATTCGTTTGTGAATCTATTAATCAACCGAAGTTATGCTGATTGACCAGAGTCACTGCAAATCTACCCATTCCATTGCAAGCTTCTGACGATTGTTACATCTGAAATTTATAATATCAAAAACTGAAAATCTTGTCAAGCGAAAATTTTCTTTTTTTCTTTTGTGCTTGACAGATATTAGTAGATATGCTATGATTGATTTAATTTTTTTAGGTCTTTCAACTTAAGCGCACTATCAGATTTTAAGGAGGGTTTGAAAATGAGAATGCTTATTAGGACAAGTTTCATTACCACATTTTTGGTCGTTACAGTTTTCGCTGCCTCGGCGGCTATAGATCCAAATATGATTTTGTATTATTCGTTTGATGAGCAGATAGATGGCAGGCAGGTCGAGGACCTGACCGGCGGGGATAACCACGGGAAACTCAAGTTGGGTGCCAAGCTTACCGATGTGCCCGAGGAGATCTACAAGGGTACAGGGGCGGTTAAATTCACCAACATCAGTGCTCAGGTCCGCGTGGATCCCTTTAAGAGAATGAATGAGTATAAAGATAACACCTACACCTTTTGGATGTATATATTCGCTAACACCGTTAAACCTTGGAATTGGGAACATTGTGGTGGAAACTGTGGAGAAGGAAGGGCAAGTATTCTGGAAAAGGGCAGAGTTTTAGAGGGGAATGTGAAAGGTTGGGCACCAGGCGTCTTTCTTCAAGAGGACCCGCTAGCACTTATATGGCAATTTGAAGATAAAGGGGGTGGCGGGCTCCAAGGGGCTATAGGCGCGAAGGGAATCGTCGGTCCCGGGGGCAACGGTACAGAGTTTGAGTTCAAGAAGTGGTATCACGTCGCGGGTGTCAAAGAGGCAGGCTCGCTGACAATCTATATCAACGGCAAGGAGCAAGGTAAATTTGATGTCCCAAGGGATTTCGTTCAGGGTGAGGCGCAACTTCGTATCGGCGGTACGCGGGAACGGTCTGCCCATTATGCGATGGATGAGTTTGGGCTTTACGATCGCGCCTTAACCAAAAAAGAGGTGGAGTTAGATGCAAAAGGCGTATTCCTATCGGTCGAATCACAAGACAAATTGGCAACGAGTTGGGGCCGTCTCAAAACCAGTCGTTAGCCGATGGGACTTCTGATAGTATGTTAGGCTCTCTCCGTCCTATTTTAGTGATGAATGGGGATTTCGCTCTCTTTAACCTGTCCCGATTCATAGGGGTGGAAAATGTTACAATAATTGGCTTCAGTTGGGTGCCATTCAATCGAAACCGGTATAAAAGGAGGGTTTGAAAATGAGAATGCTTATTTTATTGAGTTTCATCACAACGTTTCTGTTCATTACGGCTCTCTCTGCCCCGGCGGCTATAGATCCGAATATGATTTTGTATTACTCATTTGATGAGCAGATAGATGGTAGGCAGGTCGAAGACCTCACCGGCGGGGGTAACCATGGAAAACTCAAGTTGGGTGCCAAACTCACCAATGAACCGGCGGAGGTGTACAAAGGGACAGGCGCGGTTAAATTCACCAATATCAGTGCTCAGATCCGTGTGGACCCCTTTAAGGAACTGGATACCTATAAAGATCACACCTACACCTTTTGGCTCTATATATTCGGTCCCACCCGGAAGCCTTGGAATCCGGAACGAATCCCGCATCGAGCAAGCCTTCTGGAAAAGGGCAACATTTTAGAGGGAAATGTAAAAGGTTACGCGCCAGCCATATTTCTTCGCGAGGATCCTCTCGGATCGCTTATATGGCAATATGAAGGGGGCGCGGGCCTCCAAGGTGCTATCGGCGAGGATTCAACCGGGGCAGACGGTAAAGGTACAGGGTTTGAAGCGACGAAATGGTATCACATTGCAGGTGTCAAACAGGGCGGCTCGCTGAGAATCTACGTTGACGGCAAAGAGCGAGGCAGACATGATGCCGCAAAAGATTTCAAACAGGGTGAGGCGCAACTTCGTATCGGAGGTACGCGGGAGCGAGCCGCCCATTTTGCGATGGATGAGTTTGGGCTTTACAATCGCGCCTTAACCGCAAAAGAGGTGGCGTTGGATGCAAAAGGTGTATTCCTGTCGGTCGAGCCACAAGACAAATTGACTACCACTTGGGCCCGTCTCAAAACCGGTCGTTAGCCGCTAGAACCTTGATGGTATGTTAGGCGAAACCCGTCCTATTTTAGTCCCGAGGTATTTTATCCATAGGGATATCATTTGAAGCTTATTGGGTATGTGTTCGCTTTTGACGGTGGTGTCCCGACCACTTCAGTTACCGAGCAGATTTGGAGATCAACCTCAGTGAATCGGGATTCTACTCCGTTTAATCTGTCCCGATTTATGGGAGTTAGAAAACGTTATAATAATTGGCTTCAATTGAGTGCCATCTAACCAAAATCGGTATAACGGGAGGATTTGAAAATGAGAACATTTATTTGGGTGAGTTTCATCATAATGTTTTTTGTCATTACGGTTCTTTCTGTTCAGGCAGCTCTGGATCCGAATATGATTTTGTATTTCTCGTTTGATGAGCAGCTTGATGGAAGGAAGGTCGAAGACTTGACCGGTGGAGGTAACGATGGGAAACTCAAGTTGGGTGCTAAAATCACCAACGAACCGGCGGAGGTGTACAAAGGGACAGGAGCATTAAAAATTTTCAACAACATCAGTGCTCAGTTCCTCGTCGAGTCTTTCAGGGAACTGGATAACTATGAAGACAATACCTACACCTTTCAACTCTATATCTTCGGTGTCAGAAATGATGTGTGTTGTGCAGTGGAAAGTATTTTGAAAAAAGCCCACGTTCTAGAGGGTAATGAGAAAGGGAACGCGCCAGGTATCTACCTGACCGATCCGGGGCTATCGCTAGTATATAGATTTGATGATCAAGGAGCTATAGAAGCTGACCCGGTTGGTCCTGGGGGTAAGGGTGAACCATTTGAACTGAAGACGTGGTATCACATCGCGGGTGTCAAAGAGGCGGGCGCGCTGATAATCTACATCAATGGCAAACAAGAAGCTAGATATAAAGTCAAGCGCGATTTCCCTCAGGGTAAGGGACATCTTCGTATCGGTGGTACGCGACAACGGGCAGCTTCTTTTGTCATGGATGAGTTTCAGCTCTACAATCGAGCCTTAACCGCAAAAGAGGTGGCGTTGGATGCAAAGGGTGTATTCCTGTCGGTTGAGCCACAATACAAATTAGCAACCACTTGGGGCAGTCTCAAAACCGGTCGTTAACCGATGGGACTTCTGATACGGTAATCGACTCTCTCCGTCTCGTTTTAGAACCGATGGATTTTAACCCTTCGGGATTTATATCGTTTGAAGGCTTCTTACTTATTGGGTATGTGTTAGCTTTGCTGGTGCCTATCCATACTGTCTGGCCTGAGTCACCCAGACCACTTCAACTACTAAACAGATTTGGAGATCAACCCCGGTGAATCGGGATTTTACTCCGGTTAATCTGTCCCGATTTATAGGGGTTAGAAGACGTTATAATAATTGGCTTCAGTTGAGTGCCATCTAACCAAAATCGGTATAACGGGAGGATTTGAAAATGAGAACATTTATTTGGGTGAGTTTCATCATAATGTTTTTTGTCATTACGGTTCTTTCTGTTCAGGCAGCTCTGGATCCGGCGTTGGTTCTGTATTTCACGTTTGAAGAGCAGCTGGATGGAAAGATGGTCGAAGATATGAGTGGCGGCGGCAATAACGGCAAACTCAAACTGGGTGCAAAACTTACTAACGAACCAGCAGAGGTTCACACAGGGACGGGGGCGTTAAAAATCTTCAATAATGTCAGTGCTCAGTTTCGTGTGGATTCCTTTAAGAGAATGGATACCTATGGAGATAACACTTATGCTTTTTGGCTCTATATATTTGGTCTCAGAAACGCCCCGGAGCGTCCAAATGAAAGTATTGTGGAAAAGGCCAACGTTATAGGGCAGGCTCACAAAGGTCACTCGCCAGCGATCTGGATTAACAATCCCACTCAATCGATTATATATAGATTTACCGACCAAGGGGCGGTCGACGGGGTCGGGCACGGCGCTAAGGGTGGTGAAAAGTTTAAACTGAAGACGTGGTATCACATCACCGGTGTCAAACAGGGAAACAAACTGATAATCTACGTCGACGGTGAAGAAGTAGACAAATTTGATGTCAAACGAGATTTTGTCCAGGGTAAGGGGCACCTTCGTATCGGTGCAACGAACATACGATCCGCCTCTTTTGCGATGGATGAGTTTCAACTTTACGATCGCGCCTTAACCAAAAAAGAGGTGGAGGCGGTTTTTAAGGGGACATTCTTGTCGGTCGAGCCACAGCATAAATTGACTACCACTTGGGGACACCTCAAAACCAGTCGTTAACCGACGGAACGTCTGATAGTATGTTAGGTTTTCTCCGTCCTATTTTAGCCCCGAAGGGTTTTGTGCCCGCCGGGGCTATATCATTTGAGGACTCATTGGGTATGCGTTGGTTTTTACTAACGTTTATCCATACTTTTTGAACGAAGGTGCCTAGACCACTAGTAGGCAGATTTTGGGATCAGCCCCGATGAATTGGGATTTCATTCCATTTAACCTGTTCCGATTTACAGGGGGCGGAAAATGTTATAATACTAGGCTTCAGTCGAGTGCTATTCAACCGAAATCGGTATAAAAGGAGGATTTGAAAATGAGAACTCTTATTAGGGTGAGTTTCCTTACAATATTTCTGTCCATTACGATTCTCTCTGCCCAGGCGGCTCTAGATCCAGGGTTGATTTTGTATTTCACGTTTGATGAGCAGCTAGACGGCAGGGAGGTCGAAGACATGAGTGGAGGCGGTAACAACGGGAAACTGCGGTTTGGTGCCAAAATTACCAATGACGCAGCGGAGGTTCACACAGGAGCGGGGGCATTAAAAATTTTTAACAACATCAGTGCTCAGGTCCGCGTGGAACCCTTTAAGAGAATGAGTACCTATAAAGATAACACCTACGCCTTTTGGCTCTATATCTTCAATCCCATGGGTGCCCTGTCAAGTGTTATTGAAAAGGGCAACGTTTTAGTTGGTGCACAGAAAGGGTTCGCGCCAGCTATTTTTCTTACCGATCCGGGGCTATCTCTTGTATATAAATTTGGCGAAGACGGGATTCAGGCTGGAGCGGGTCCCGTGTTTAAGCTGAAGCAGTGGTATCACATCATGGGCGTCAAAAAGTCCGCCGACTTGACAATCTACATCAACGGTGAAGAAAACGACAAAACTCGTATTCAGAAGGTCCAGCAGGGTGAGGGGCAACTTCGTATCGGCGGCACGCGGATACGAAGTGCATCTTTTCTCATGGATGAGTTTCAACTTTACGATCGCGCCTTAACCAAAAAAGAGGTGGAGGCGGTTTTTAAGGGGATATTCCTGTCGGTCGAGCCACGAGACAAATTGACAACCAGCTGGGGTCGCCTCAAAGCCGGTCATTAAAAGAGGTCACAAATGAGAACGGTTATTCAGTTGAGTTTCATCACGACGTCTCTGTTCATTACGGTTCTCTCTGTCCAAGCGGCTCTAGATCCGGCGTTGATGTTGTATTTCAAGTTTGATGAGCAGCTGGATGGCAGGCAGGTCAAAGACATGACCGGTGGAGGTAACAATGGGAAACTCAAGTTTGGTGCCAAAATCACCAACGAGCCACAGGAGGTTTACAGAGGGGCGGGAGCGTTAAAAATTTTCAACAACATAAGCGCTCAGTTTCGTGTGGACGCCTTTAAGAGAATGGATACCTATAAGGATCATACCTACACCTTTCAACTCTATATCTTCGGTCCCACCCAGAAGCCTTGGGGTAATGGGTTGGTAAAAATCCCGCATCGAGCAAGTCTTTTGGAAAAGGGCAGAGATCTGAATTTGGCTGGTGCTTTCAAAGGTCATGCGCCAGCCATGTTTATTCGCGAGGACCCTCTCGCGCTTATATATTTTTATGAAGGCGGTCAGGGCAACCAAGGGGTTCTAGGACCGGAATCAGTCGGACCCGGCGGTAAGGGTACAGGGTTTGAATCGAAGACGTGGTATCATATCGCGGGCGTCAAACAGGGAGCCGACCTAACAATTTACATCAATGGCAAAGAGATAGGTATATTTGCTGTCCCAATAGCTTTCGTCCAAGGTGAGGGTCACCTTCGTATCGGCGCCACGGACATACGAGCCGCGTCTTTTGCCATGGATGAGTTTCAGCTTTACGATCGTCCCTTAACCGAAGAAGAGGTGGCGTTAGACGCAAAAGGCAAACTTCTGTCAGTCGAACCACAAGCCAAATTGACAACCACTTGGGGTCGTCTTAAAACTAGTCGTTAACCGATGGGACTTCTGATACGGTGTTCGGCTAGATTCGTCTTGTTTTAGTCCCAAAGGGTTTTGGCCCTTTGAATTTATTGCTACACGGCGGAAATGATTCTCCGGTTTCCAGCTGCTCTCAGATTCTTCAATTTTGGGCGGTGATTCGGAGGGGACCTTGAAAAATCAAGTCATCAGGGAAAACTTCTGCCGCGATACACTGTATAATTTCAGGATACGAAATTACAAACCTAAAATCCATTTAAAAGGAGGATAAAAAGATGAGAACTCTTATTAGGGTGAGTTTTATCATAACGTTTCTGGTCATTACGGTTCTTTCTGCCCAGGCGGCTCTAGATCCAAACTTGATGTTGTATTTTACGTTTGATGAACAGCTGGATGGAAAGATGATCGAAGATATGAGTGGCGGCGGCAATAACGGCAAACTCAAACTGGGTGCAAAACTTACCAACGAGCCAGCGGAGGTTCACACAGGCACGGGGGCGTTAAAAATCTTCAATAATGTCAGTGCTCAGTTTCGTGTAGACTCCTTTAAGAGAATGGATACCTATGGAGATAACACTTATGCTTTTTGGCTCTATATATTTGGTCTCAGAAACAGCCCGGAGCGTCCAGACGAAAGTGTTGTGGAAAAAGCCAACGTTTTAGAGGGTGACCTTAAAGGTCACGCGCCAGCGATCTGGATTAACAATCCCACTCAATCGCTTATATATAGATTTGGCGACCAAGGCGCTGTCGGCGGGGTTGGGCCCGGTGCTAAGGGTGGTGAAAAGTTTAAACTGAAGCAGTGGTATCACATCGCCGGCGCCAAAAAGGCCTCCAACCTGACAATCTACATCAACGGTGAAGAAGTAGACAACTTTGATGTCAAACGAGATTTCCTCCAGGGTAAGGGGCACCTTCGTATCGGTGGCACACGGATACGATCCGCCTCTTTTGCGATGGATGAATTTCAGGTGTACGATCGTGCCTTAACCAAAAAAGAAGTAGAGGCAGTTTTTAAGGGGACATTCCTGTCGGTCGAACCACAGCACAAATTGACAACCACTTGGGGTAGTCTCAAAACTGGTCGTTAACCGATGGGACTTCTGATACGGTGTTCGGTTTGATCCGTCCTGTTTTAGCCCCAAAGGGTTTTAACCCATCGGGGCTATATCATTTCAGGATGGAAAATTACCTTGACTGTGGTAGGCTTCCGGTGGATTTGTCCATGTGCGCTGTTTAATTTACTAAAGCTAAGCTATAAAAGGAGGATTTGGAAATGAGAACTCTTATTTGGGTGAGTTTTATCACAACGTTTCTGTTCATTACAGTTCTCTTTGCTCAAGCGGCTCTGGATCCGGCGTTGATTTTGTATTTCACGTTTGAAGAGCAGCTAGATGGCAGGCAGGTCGAAGACATGAGTGGAGGCGGTAACAATGGGAAGTTGCGGTTTGGCGCCAAAATCACCAACGAGCCAGCGGAGGTCCACAAAGGAGTAGGCGCTTTAAAACTCTTCAACAACGTCAGTGCACAACTCCGCGTGGAGCCCTTTGACCGAATGGATAAGTATGGAGATAACAGCTACGCTTTTTGGCTCTATATCTTCAATCCCATGGGTGCACGGTCAAGTATTTTGAAAAAGGCCAACGTTTTAGTTGGCGAGGAGAAAGGGAGTGCGCCAGGCATCTTTCTTACCCATCCCGATCTAGCGCTTGAATATAAATTTGACGACCAGGGAGCTATTGGGCTCGGCCCCGTCAAGGGTAAAGGTTTTGAACTAGAGACGTGGTATCATATCGCGGGCGTCAAAAAGGCCTCCGACCTGACAATCTACATCAACGGTGAACGAAAAGGCAATTTTAAGGTCAAACGAGATTTTAACCAAGGTAAGGGGCAACTGCGTATCGGCGGAACGACGAGCCGAGCTGCTTCTTTTGCGATGGATGAGTTTCAGCTTTATGATCGCCCTTTAACCGAAAAAGAAGTGGCGTTGATTTTTAAGGGGATATTCCTGTCGGTCGAGCCACAAGCCAAATTGACAATTACTTGGGGACGTCTCAAAACCGGTCATTAAAGGAGGATTCACAAATGAGAACGTTCATTCGATTGAGTTTCATCACCACCTTTCTGGTTATCACGGTTCTTTCTGCCCAAGCGGCACTAGATCCGGGGTTGATTTTGTATTTCACGTTTGATGAGCAGCTGGATGGAAAGGTGATAGAAGACATGAGTGGCGGTGGTAACAACGGTAAGCTCAAACTGGGCGCAAAACTCACCCATGAACCTGCGGAGGTTTACAAAGGGGCCGGCGCTCTAAAAATTGCGGAGCATATCAGTCAGCAATTCCGCGTCGAACCCTTTGACCGCATGAATCGGTATCAAGATCACACCATCGCCTTTTGGATCTATTTCTTCGAGGGGTTTCATCAAGGTCGTGTGCGATCGATCGTCAAGAAAAACGCCGATGAAGCGCAAAACCTGAACGCAGCCTTTTCAAAATCGCCCTCCATCCAGATTAGCGGAGCCAGTTTTTCCCTCTTCTATGAGGTTGGTGGAGAGGCCGGAATTGATGGAGTCGGTCCAGACGGTAAAGGGACAGAGTTTGAGTTGAAGAAGTGGTATCACATCACAGGCGTCAAAAAGGGGGCAGACCTGATTATTTACATTGACGGCAAGGAGAAAGGGAGATTTGACGTGCAAAAAAAAATCCCTCAGGGTAAAGGACGGCTTCGTATCGGCGGCACGCGGACCCGAGCCGCCTATTTCGCCATGGATGAATTTCAGCTTTACGATCGGGTCCTAACCGAAGAGGAAGTAGAGTTGGTTGAAAAAGGTGTATTCCTGTCGGTTGAGCCACAAGATAAATTGACTACCATTTGGGGTCGCCTCAAAACGGGACGTTAACCGATGGACTTCTGATAGTATGTTAAGCTTTTTCTGTCCTATTTTAGCCCCGAAGGGTTTTATTCTTCGGGGCTATATCATTTGAGGCTGGGAGATTAAATATATTCGAAAAATGGCGATTGCGAAATTAACGAGGTGACAAACGGGAGGTGGTTAGTGGCCCAACGTGAAAATCACGTTGTAGGATATAGTATTCTCATCATTCTGATTAGCATGGGCACACGGCAGACATTTGGGATTTATCTGCAACCGGTTACCGATGAACTTGGAATTGGGCGAGAACTATTCAGCTTAGCCATAGCCATTCAAAGCATTATTGGTGGTCTACCGATTGCGGGTATGCTGTCAGATCGCTACGGTTCACGCTGGGTAGCAATAGGTGGTGGGTTACTATTCGCTGTATCAATGTATCTAATGTCGATTACGATGCATTGGACCAGTCTGATGCTCGGTTTCGGTTTGTTATCTGGTGTGTCTCTGAGTTGCGTGTCGTATGTCGTTGTATTGGGTGCGGTAGCGCAGGTGGTTCCACCTGAACGGCGCAGCAGAACATTTGGTTTTATCACCGCAGCCGGTTCGATTGGGATGTTCATTGTCGTGCCAGTTGCACAGCACATCTTGAATGCCTTTGGTTGGCGAACCACTTTTGTAATCTGTGCAGGGTTTGTGGGGTTAATCGCCTTACTGGCAATGGGATATCCAACTCGAAAACAACAAGTTGCAGGAAGTGAACTCACAGAGGAATTTTCCGATTCGCTTACTCAGGTATTGGCTAAGGCAAGCCAGCATTCGGGATATTGGTTGTTGACTATCGGCTTTTTTGTCTGCGGCTTCCACGTTTCGTATGTTGCGTCCCATTTACCCGCCTATCTCACTGATAACGGATTATCAAGTACAGCCGGTGCAACTGCACTCTCGCTGGTGGGGTTGTTTAATCTATTTGGTTCTACGTTATTTGGCTACCTAGGCGATCATTATCGCAAGAAATACCTGCTGAGTGGTCTCTACTTTGGTCGCTCGATTATTATCAGCCTGTTTCTCATCTTTCCGGTAACGGAAACCACCGCGATGATTTTTGGTGCTGCAATCGGTTTTTTATGGCTGGCTACCGTACCGTTGACGAGTGGCACGGTGGCACAGATTTTCGGTCCTCGTTACCTAGCTACGTTGTACGGAATTGTATTTTTTAGCCACCAAGTGGGGAGTTTTCTCGGGGTTTGGCTCGGCGGCAGAATTTATGACGCAACAGGGGTGTACACGCCTGTATGGATAATTGCGATTATTCTCGGTGTGATGGCTTCTATTGTTCACCTTCCCATTGCGGATCGGCCTGTATATCCACTTAGGACAACGGGTGCAGCGACTCGCTGATATGGCACCATCTAAGTTGAAAATTCAAAAAGTAATGCAAGGATAAAACTATGGAATACAAAATCCCAATGCGCATCGTTGTTGTGAGCCCTCCAGCCGGAGTCAATTTTTCGTTGGAAAATAACGGGAACTTGGTTTCGGTTACCGAATCTACTGGAGAAGATATTACATTTGATTTTGACGCGATCGCGAAACCGCAGCGCAACACGGGCGTTCCCAATTTTACAGGGGCATTCGCACGAGGCACTCCCGCGAAACGGTTCTTCTATGTCAATATTGGGGAGTTGGCAGGTCAACCGGATTGTGAGTGGTGCAGAAGGGCGAAGATTTGGATTTCAACGGGCTATCCCAAATCTCTCCGCCAAGAAGAAGTGACTTGGGATATGATAAGAGAGGTATCTGAAAATCCGAGTAAGGTGCTTATGGCGAGATATATGGGAACAGATAAATATGGTGGACCTAGTTGTGCAACTACTGAACTTATAGATGGTGGGTGGATTATTGCTGACAGGTGATTACTGGTAAATCAAGCTGCAAAAAGCAGGCGTTCAGATGAATCGATAGGTTGCCTGCCCCAAAATTGTGCCAATCACACCCCAGAAACTTGCGGTTACAAACTCTCCCAAAACGAGACCGATAAAAAACGCGCTCGCCTGACGATACAACTTGAGCCCACCGAATCGAAGGATGATTAATTTTGCTATCCAGCTAAGGAAAATTGAAAACCATAAGAGATTGAGCGACCATGTCCCACCAATCACGTACCCTGCCGGATGAAAGGGCCACCAGATAAAGAGCCGCCGCATAACCAGAAACCCTAGCCCGATACCGAATCCTCCACCCATAAAAATTAGTGATTTGACATCCGTCCCCCGCGGATAGCTTAACCAGTTTTGTAGACGGTTAAATATGGGCCAACCGGGCCACGTACTCCCTTGATATTGATAGGCGGTGTGCAGGTATGCCCAACAAGCAGCTAGCGCTCCGACTACTGTGGCAATTAGAATACCTGCAATCAGCATCCCGTTGATGGAGAGACTCATCCGATCTGCAAGCCGAAATGCTTCCAACTGATGTGGCTGCGGATTGCTACGATGGGCGTAAGTAAAAAAGTGGAGATAGGAAAATAGGGTGAGGCTCGTGGGTCCAACCGCTTGTGTGCCGAATCCTGTCACGACGATATCTTCGGGGCGGAACGCAAAATCGTGCATCGGGTAGCCTGCTTCGACACGGATGCGTGTCACAACCGTTGACAGCCCAAAGAAGATTAGGAAAAAGACACCTGAAACCCACACAGACATCCCCGCAACGTAGCAGAACCCGATGAGATAGCTTACGCTCGCGAAAATGCTAAAAACTGCCCAGCGATAGCGTCGCATCTCCGCCCGATTTTCCAGAATCTGGCGTAGTTGATCTCCGGTGCTGTGGGCAGTGGTGGGCATTCTAAAAAAACTCCCTAGAATCTCCCGTCCGGTAAATCGCAGCCCCCACAATGTCATAACTAAAATTGCTGCACAAGTGCCGATGGATTGCTCCCATGTAAAGGGAAAGCCGGCTAGCATACTGCCACCGGAGAAGACTGTTCCCACCACCCGCTCTAGTCGCCAAAGCCAGTAGAAAAACCAACAAGAGAAAGAGAGGTCGAGTGGCATAAAGAATGCCAACCCAATTGCGAATGGGTGAAACTCAATCGGGATCCAACCGAGTGCGTTCCACGGCTTCGCGGTGAAATACTGACTCAGAAGGTAGCGTCCATAAAAAATACTTGGCGCAACCGGGAATAAGGTGTGAATGCCGTTGATAATGTTAAATGCCACGGACAGGGCGAACCCAGTCCAAATTAGGCGTGTTTTGAACAAGCGAGGACCGTTGTTGATAATATCCAACGGTATTTGGGCGAGCGGATAGGTGAGGCGTTCGTGGACTGTCCAGTGTTTGCGCACTAGGAGGTTAATGCCTAGCATACAAATCAACAGCGCGATAATAACGGTACACCACGCAAGGCAGGGCACCAGCCACGCATTGAAGTATTCGGTAACGTAAAAGGTGTTATCATAAAATGTGCCGCGGTCTTTGTAGTAACCAGCCAATACCGATTTGTCTGTGACGACGAGCCAATGCGGCACATAGCGATGGAAGAGTTCCTGCCACTCATTCTCAGGTGCGGCAAAATAGAATGCGTGTCCTATGAGCGGGAACAGTCGCTGGATCATGTCGTGGCCCGCGATGGCTGACGAGACACACAGCATCACATAGATCAGCACCATGTCGCTTGAATCTAGCGCGAACCTCGGAACATAACGCTTGAGCCACGGATTGATCAGACTCAAGACGAAGATGAGGAAGATCGCGTTCATGAACAGCGACACCCGCGTGAAGTTCACGCCATGCCCTGTGATGCCGGTGTCAACGACCCAAAGGCTGTTGAGCGGCAGAACTACGAGACCGATGAAAAGCAGCTTGAAAATCTGTGCGGTTAGATTCGGTTTGGCTGGCTGGTTTGATGTGTGGTGCACGGATGATGGGGTGCCTCCTGTCGTTGTTGTACTATCACCAGATATTTGGGAGATACTGTGACAGCAGCTACATCAAACGTGCCTTGTGAGAAATGAGGGGTGACGAGTGACTCATTTATCACCCGTCACCCCTTCACACTGGTTCCGATTTGTGGGAATCCTCGTCGTTGATCGAATCAGAACGATTCGTCAACGTCGGGACTGGAGATTCACTTGGTTTTCTCAGCGTAGAGTGGTTTTTTTAGCACGGTTTGGGTTTCGTAAATTGAACCGCCGCGCTCCGCACGGGGAAGTGCCATGCGAACCGGAGCCTCGACCATACGTACCTGATTCGTGAGTTCACCGCGCAGGATATTGGCACTTAAAGCCTCCCAGTCTCCACTCAGGGGCCATGCGTCAGCCGCGGTGTAGGCAGCGAGCAGTAAGCGGCGTGGTGTGCTAGAGGTGTTGGGGGCAGAGCCGTGGAGGGTACGAACATGATGAATCGAAATGCCTCCGGCTTTGACCGCGATGGGGACAGCACCGTCCGGGCTAAAATTGGGGTCAGTGACTGCACCTGCGAAACGACCGTCCTGGTGATGGTCGTAGATTGGTCCCTTATGGGAGCCGGGGATGACCATTAGCGCGCCATTCTCCATCGACATATCGTCAATGGCAACGCCGACTGCCAACACATCATCGTTGGTATGGGGGTAGAACGCCCAATCTTGATGCCATTCAACAGGGCTTCCGAAATCGGGGTATTTCATATTCAGTTTGCTGCCCATGGAGCGAACACCGGGACCAACTAACTGCTCAACGATGTCGATAATGGATTTGTAAGTTCGCACCTGATCGTAGACAATGTGTTGAGCTGCCGGGTTCTTGATTCGACGTACACGGGGAGTTTCTGCTGAATGCCCGGGTTCAAGATCAAATACGTCAGTATGTTCGGTGACTTCGCGGGATTTTTCGACAAATTCATCTGTCACACGACGAAGGTCGATGATATCTTGCTCTGAAAGCACACTTTCAACACCGATGTAGCCATTTTCATGGTAGAAGTCGATCTGTTGCTGAGTTAGCATAGTGTAACTCCTTTCGCATAAAGCGATTGAAAAAGCCTGCGGATCCATTCGCAAGCTAAGAATCTGTCTAATCAACGCTCAATCAGGTGCCTGAAAACATACACTCTTAGGGGGTAGAATCTAATACCCTGCGTCATTTCAGGACGGATCAAGTTCGCTTCCATCCTAATATTGTACATCCAACTGGATTGTAAATTCAAGTTTTTTCTAATTCGATATGTTTCGACACTAGCCAGTGGGGGGACTGTGATCTGCCGTTTGATGGCAAATAAGGTGCCAAAACTAAGAACGATTGATCGGACGAGTGTCGTGAGATCACTGTACTGTCCAAAACCACACAACATACATCGGTGTCTCTAAAATTACGCCTAGGATAGCCCAATAACTGCCACTTACCACATCGCCCAAGACCAACCCTAGGAAGAAAGGCAGTACACGTCGATACAAACGTGCCCCACCATATTTGAGTATCACGAACTTGGCGATTGAGGAGAGGATTAACACGAGCCAAAATTGATCCAGCGTTCCACCGTTGATACCTATCACATAGCCGACCGGGTGGAAGGGCCACCAGATAAACTTGAGTCGCATGGCACCGAGAAATATTGTAAATAGAAATGATAGACCGATGACCATCGATCCGAAAAAATCTGTCGGTCGTGGAAACTGCAGCCAGCCAGCCAATCGGTTGTAAACTCCCCAACCGGGACCCAAAATCATTCCCGCCTTACTGCCCCCATGCGTATACAAAACATAAAGGTACATCAGGAACGCCGAGAAAACACCTATCACAATCGAAAAGAGCATCACCCACAACAGTTTACGATGATCCATGCCGGTGCGTTGCGCCAGTTTAAAGCCTTCAAGTTGATGCGGCATAGGTTGGCTGCGATTCTGGCTGTTAAACCACGAAAAAAGCGAGAACATAACAAGGTTACCACGCCCAAATGGACGTATCCCGACCACTGTGGTCAAGGCGGTCTGTGGATTGACACCAGCCATGTCGTGGGCTGGTGGTCCAAGTTCGGCGCGGACACGAGTCACAGACGCTGTGATCATCATGTACAATCCGAAAAATAGCGCGAATACCCACAGAGACATCCCTGCCTGATTGCAGATCAAATAGAGGAGGACAAGACAGATTACAACGCCTAAAGCTGCTGATCGATAGCGCATCGGCTCCGTCGAATCGTCAATAGATGTGTTCATGCCAAGGATCCGTTTACCAACCTCCCGAAAATGTTGCCGCCCTGCCCACATTGCTATCACAACAACCGCTAGCGCTGCACCCATTGCTTGGTTCGGTTGAAAAGGATAGTAAGGAATCGTATACCAGCCAGCCGCCTTTCCTCCAATGTATTGCGCTTTGCGGACCCAGTAAAAAAAGGCTGTTGAAAAACTAACATCCAATGGCAAAAGGAAACACAAACCGATAAAAAACAAGCGCAGGTGGAAGAAAGTTGGGCCAATCGCATCCCACGGTTCCTCGTTAAGCCACCGTGAAATGTCCGCACTCTCCTCGCGAATTGGTATCATTGGGAAGGCTGGATAAAGGAAGTTGATTCCGTTGATGATCTCAATGCCGGCTGCAATTGAGAACCCCAACCACATGCCGCGGTTCCGGAAGAGCTCCATTCCGGGTGCAGTCATATCGAGTGGTAGCTGGGTAATGGGATATGGCAGCTTTTCATGCTCAATCCATTGGCGGCGGAGCAAGACATTTACAAAAGCGACGAGTGTGAAAATCAGGGAGGAGATGACTGTCCAACTCACGATAGGAACGATCCAGTAGCGCAGATAGCCTTCAGTGAAGAAATTAGCCCCTCCCTCATAAAAAGGGCGGGCAACGGTTGTGTTACCCATGACAAGCCAGTTAGGAAGGTATGGCTGGAGAATCTGCTTCCATTCGTTTTCGGGAGTGGCAAACCAGAAAGCGTGGCAGAGGGGCCCCATGAGCCCGACCATGTTATCGTGGGCAACCACCGCTGTAACACATGCCAACATGACATAAATGACGAGGAGTTCAGCTTGGCTCAGCGCATATGTCGGCCAGAAACGTTGGGCAATGTAGTTCAGCAACGCCAACACAAAAATGATGAAAATGACATTCATCGGGATAGAGGTTGCAGAAAAATGAAATCCGTGCCAGAGCATCTCCTCCATTCCTATCCAGTAGGCATTAATCGGCATAAGGATACAACCCAATATCACGGCGCGCAGGGTAATACGCGACTGAGAAGGTTGAAGCGTAGAGGGAGAGGCTGGCATCGTATCTTTCATAGAGTCATTTCTCCGATCTGTTCAAGACTTTGATCTGGTTAATTTTCTTCTATTCCGGTTTGTCCCCTTTTGGTCTGGAAGTCCCCATCGTCTCTCAAAGCTGAGGAAGTAGAGATGGGTAAGGCAGGATATGTAAAGGCTGTTGCTAAGTACTTACTTATCAGAGTTCATTTCGGCTTTGCCGCGTGGTCTGTGAGGTTCCGGCTCTTGGCCGGGCTGTACCAAGGTAACTCCGTCGTCCTCAATCAGAGGTCGGTCGTACATATAAGGCGGTTCAAGCGCTGCCTGCTGCGCTTCCGTCAACTCGTTAACCCAAGTCGGCATACTGGTTTGATAGATACCACCGCTTGTGTGCATAGACTTTGGGCAATAGCGGTAGAGTAGAGAACGTCTCTCATGATTAGCTTTCCAGGGCAGCGCCCCGTGGATGGTGGCTTCCATGAAGATTACGAGGTCTCCTGCTTTGCTTGCTACGTTATACACAACCTCTTGGTTGGCATCGTAAAGCATGATATCTTCGGGACAAAGGAAGTTCGCTTTATGACTGCCCGGAATAACAGCGAGGCCCCCATCTCCGGGATTGATGTCTACCAATTGGAACTGACAGACGATTAGTCCCGCACGCATTTCGCCATTTGCATAGGTATAATACTGTGTGCCATCGAAGTGTCTACTGGTTGCGCCGTGTAATCCGTGCCCGCCGGTGCCCTTCCTAGAGACTAGTAAAAAAGGCTCATGGTCCATTCTCCAGCCACGACCAAAAAGAGTATTAAGGTAGGGAATGAGTTCTCGGTGAGCTATTAGATCTCGGAATGGTTGGCACCAAGGTTGTTCCCAGTTTAGCATTCCTGTCATGGACCTGCGCTTGCGCGTACCATCCATACCAAGACCGTACATTTTGTCATCCTCTGTGTATTTGTCACGGTTCGCATCAACAGCGTCATTGAGCGCCTGAACCTCTCCGGGAGTCAGGAAATTCTCAACCCGGAGGTAACCGCGCAGATCGAAAAGAAATTTTTCACGTTCGTTCATATTATAACCCACATTTCACGCTATACCGATTTAAGTGAATTCATTTCGCTCTTATCGACGAATCACTGTTTGAACAAGTCAGATCTCAACAGGGCACCCGCCCTATTTTCTCTCCGACGGAGGAACAATCTCTCCGTCGATAATCTGATTTTTGAGCGCTTCAACATGTTTCAGCATTTCCGCTGATAGTTGCTCTTGATTATTAGCATCGACGATGTATTCGATGCCACCCTCTTTGAGACCATATAATTTTACTCCACCGGTGAAGTTGTCCTCAACGACGGCTTGGATTGTTTGGTAGACTGCGAATTCGACTCCCTTGATCATGCTTGTCAGGACGAGTCCCGGTGCGAGATGGTTCCCGTTCGCATCTACCCAGATGAGCTGCTTCTGTTTTTCCTTGGCGGCTTCGAGTATACCTAGACTCGTTGCGCCCGCCGCTGCAAGGATTACGTCAACCCCTTTGTTGTATTGCGCCAGCGCAAGTTCCTTCCCCTTGGCAGGATCGCTGAAAGCTTTCGGTGTGACGCCCGCATAATCGATGAGGATTTCGATCTCCGGATTGATAGCCTTTGCCCCAGCATAATAGCCTGCTTCAAAAGCGTGCAACAGTGGGACGTTCATCCCACCGATGAAGCCTATCCGCTTTGTTTCTGTTTTCAGGGCAGCGATTGCTCCCACAAGGTAGGTTCCCTCATGTGCTTTGAAGATTAACGAGGCTACATTCTCTTGTTTAGCTTCGGCATCAATGATTGCAAACTTGACGCTTGGAAATTCAGATGCCACGCGCTCCATCGGTTCTTGAAAGAGAAAACCAACACCAATGATGAGGTCATATTTCAATCGAGCCAACTGCCTCAACGCAAACTCGATGTCGGTACTCTGTCCAGGCGTAATCTCTTTGAGGTCAAGTTTCCACTGATCAACCGCCTTCTTGGCACCGGCGTAAGAGGCATCACAGAACGAAAGATCTCCGCGCCCGCCCGTGTCGTAAATTAATCCAATCCTTTTTGTTTTGGCAGCATTTGGTGTCACGCACAGAAAGATGAGCATAACACTATAAATGAAAGTTTTAATCAGGCTTTTTTGCATAATGTTAATTCCTCAAAAGTTAGTCCCTCATATTGATTCTGCTACATTTAGGTTATGCTCCCAGCCAAATTGACATTGCTGCAATTATCCCCAATGCAAAGCAATAGTAGGAGAAAATAGAAAACTTCCCGCGATTGAGGATTGCAAGCAGAAAACGCAATGCAATGTAACCCACAATGAACGAAGTTAATGTTCCCGCAACGATAACAGTTGGGGCAGTTGTAATCTCCCTCACATCTTTGAGTTTGAGAATAACTGCCCCCAAGATTGCGGGGATGGAAAGTAGAAAAGAGTATTGCGCCGCAGCCTGCGGAGACAAACCCAGCAGCAGTGAAATGGAAATCGTTGACCCAGATCTAGAAATTCCGGGTATAATGGCGAGTCCCTGAACAATCCCGATGAGCGGTGAGTGCCAAGCTTGTAAGGGAGTTTCTGCTTGGAGCCGCCTATGTTCGAGGCGAGACAGTTGCAGGATTAGCCCCGTGACAATTAACATAGAGGCAACCACCATCGGTTTGCCAAAGATTGACTCAAGCGAATTTTTGAACAGCATAGCGATTAGTCCGGTAGGAATCGAGCCGAGCAGGAGATACCAGAGCATCCTGAGATGCGGCGTACTACTGATTGTAAGCTGGGGATGGCGGTACAAATCTGCCTGAAAGAGCGTGGAAAAACCGGTTCGCACTAAACCCCCAAGTAACTGATAATAAACAATAATCACAGCCCCCAAGGTCCCAAAATGGAGCATAACATCAAAAAATATTTGTGATTCCTTTATCCCCAAGAAATGCTGCATCAGAACCAAATGCCCAGAACTACTCACTGGTAAGAACTCTGTTATGCCTTGTAAAATACCAAGCACAATCGCTTCAAGAATGGTCATCCATACTTCCTAAATCGCTAGCAAATTATTTGAACTCTCTACTTATTTTGGGAGTGCAAGGCGTAGAAGGCGCGTTTTTACGTTTTACTTGCTATGATATGGCGGTTGATTAATTGATGATGGTTTTGTAGCATCAAAACTCCACACATGCCACCATAAACGCCACGCTGCACACAGCTACAAACAAAAATCGATTTAATAGAGCCGAGAAAAAAGTGGATTAACCAGAACAGGGTAGGAGAATGAAGAATGGCACCTTGGATACTAGGACGCTCTCGAAGAGATTGGACAAATTTAGATATGAGATCCATTACGGATGGGGTGGGTAATTAATCCGAGGAGATTGACCTATTACCAGTTTATTTAGGGAATCATTTGTGTTAAACCTTACGAAGGTTTGACACCTTCGCAAGGCTTATTGACTCAAATTGCCAATGCCGTAGGACATCGGTATTTTCTACTCAAGAACCTCTTCCACTTCCTCTGGCAGAATGACGGTACTTGGATCTACATCAATTGGATATTCGGTGCCATAGGCTTCGACAAGTTCGTCAAATGTTGCGTTATCTACGTTCTCCAGTTCTCCACCGGGACGATTGAGAAAAACACCTTGGCAACTATCACAACTCATCAGATCCACATCCGATCGCTCGATCGGGAATTGCGTGAGTGGATTATTACAACCTGGACAAGGGAGCATAGATTAAATCCTTTCAAATACAGGGTTTGTAGCGCATAAAAACGTTACTTACGCATTACTTTTTAATCGGCGGCAGTTGCAAGCGGTTCGGAATGATCCAATTCGCAAAACTCGACATAATCACTAATTAATTCGGTAATCGTCGGTTCTTCGCCGCAGATCGGGCAGTCCTTATCCCTGCTCACTTTCAACTCACGAAACTTCATGCTGAGTGCATCATACATCAGCAAGCGACCGATGAGGGGTTCGCCAATATCAAGCAACAGTTTAACCGCTTCAGTTGCCATCACAAGACCAATTATGCCCGGGAGCACGCCCAGGACGCCAGCCTCGTTTCAGCCGGGCACCATGCCGGGCGGTGGCGGGCTCGGATACATACACCGATAGCACGGTCCATCATGTGGCTTGATGACGGTTGCCTGCCCTTCAAACTGGAAAATACTGCCGTGTACAATAGGTGTGTTGGTCAGCACAGCGGCATCATTAACTAGATAGCGTGTTGCAAAGTTATCACAGCCGTCAACGACCAAGTCGTACTCATTAAAGAGATCAATGATGTTGTCTTCTGAAAGTCGCATATTGTAGGGAACAACATTGACATCAGGGTTCAGGGAAGCCATCGTTTCAGCGGCAGATTCTGCCTTCGGATTGCCAACAGTTTCCGTACGGTGGAGGATTTGCCGCTGCAAGTTGCTCAACTCGACAACATCTGAATCAACCACGCCGAGCGTGCCAACGCCTGTCGCCGCAAGGTACAGCCCTGCCGGCGAGCCTAAACCACCTGCTCCGACGAGTAGCACTTTAGCCTCCAGCAGCTTCGATTGTCCCCTTTCGCCGACCTCGGTCAGCATAAAGTGGCGACTGTACCGTTCCAACTGATCCGGTGTCATCTCCTTATCTTTGGCTGTTGGGAGTCCTGCCGCTGACCAGTCTCGATATCCACCCGCCATGGATACAGAATCTGTGTATCCCAGTTCCTTTAGGGATTTGGCGGCAAGCAAGGATCTCATTCCTGCAGCGCAGTAGACGATCACTCTCTTGTCCCGATCTGGCAC
The DNA here is from genome assembly GCA_965204355.1 of Candidatus Poribacteria bacterium. Lineage (GTDB taxonomy): Bacteria > Poribacteria > WGA-4E > WGA-4E > PCPOR2b > PCPOR2b. The sequence goes on along the minus strand of OZ241983.1, from coordinate 1,437,162 downwards.
TTCATCTTCGATTGAGAATTCAAGCGTTCCACGCGTGACATGAACTGCGTCAGGGATATATCCTGCACGATATTCATCCTCATCGCGGACATCGAGTAGCACAACATCATCTCCGCCTTCCACTTTCTCTTTCTGTGCTTCTTCAACAGAAATTTCTGGGATTTCTTTTTTCACTTCTTCGATAATTTGACTTGTGGACTTCAATGCAATTCACCTCATTTGTTCAATTGAACGTAACACTCTCAGATTGTATTGGTGATGGAAATCTAATTTTTTACAATTCTCATTATATCACAAGCGGATGGTGCTGTCAAAACTAAATTGGGATATGATATACTTGTGCGAATGCCCGTGTTTGATGAACTTATCTGGGAATCTATGGAGGAGAAAGTAGAACGTACAGCACGTTCTACAGAAACTGTGCAGAACCCAATTTCCATTGTTCTTGTTTTATTATCCGCTTTCTTCCATGCGCTGTGGAACTACTACGGAAAAGCAAGCCGTTCGCCTCAACTATTTTTCTTCTGGATTGGGATACTTACAGTGGGTGCGGCGGTACTTGCCTTTGCGCTGCAACTGCCAATCGCCCCAAAATCGGTTTGGGGCTATATCGCTGGGTCGGGTGTTATCCATTTTTTTTACTGGGTGTGCTTGAGCCGCGCCTACACGTCCGGCGAAATCTCTTACGTCTATCCGATTGCCCGATCTGCCCCCGGATTCATCCCCTTTTTTGCCTTCCTATTTTTAGATGAGCAGCTTTCGGTACAGGGACTGATTGGTATTTTTTTAATTGTATTCTCGATCTATCTGCTTCAACAGCGGGAGGGTGGACTGACATTCAAGGGGCTGCTTCAATATATCAGGCAACCGGCTTCCATTTGGGCGTTTGCAACACTCGGCACGGTGATCGCATACTCATTGATCGATAAAGCTGGGATGGCGGAATTTTATGCACATTCAACCCAAGAACACCCTTGGCAACCTGTAAGCTATTTTTTGGCGGAAAGCATAATTACGACGATATTGTTCGGCAGCTATATCCTGCTTTGCTCCCCACTACAAGAAGTTGTGGATATTGGGCGTCGAGAGTGGAAAAAAATTATCGCGACCGGATTGCTTTGCATGCTTTCTTATATGCTTATTCTTTATGTTTATATGACCGAAAGCGTTAGCTACGTGGTCGCGCTCCGACAAAGTTCTGTGATTTTTGCTGTATTGCTCGGTGGATATTTGCTAAAGGAATCACAAACAAAATTGCGATTTGTGGCAGCAGTGGTGATGGTTATTGCAGTGCTTTTGATTTCGACAGCGTGAAGCAGGATGATTCAGATGCTATGTTTCACACCGCTTTTCCGGATTTGTCGCTTCATCTGCCAGCGCGGATCTGGCTGCGTTTTCCACCGATTGTGCGTCCAGAGCCACTGATCTGGATATTGCCGGATATAGGTCTCAAGGATTTTCAGGATACGAGCGGTATTGGTTTGCACGTCTTGTTCAAGATCACCGGATATTTCTAGGTTAATCTCCGGCGTGATAAGCACATGATGTCGATCACCAAGCTGACGAATAGCCATCGACAAGAGTAGTGGTGCACCCGTTTTTAGCGCAAGCGTTGCAGGTCCGCGAACGGCGGAAGCCTGTTTCCCAAAGAAATCAACAAAAACTCCCTCCCGTCCTGCATTCTGATCCGCAAAAAATCCTACAGCATAATTCTCTTTAAGCGCACGAAGGGTTTCCCTGACTGCTTGCCTACGGGTGATTAACTTTAAACTGAGCCGTTCTCGATATTGAGAGACAAGCGCGTTGAGGTATCTATTTTTAAGCGGAAACGCAATTGCCTTCGCCTGATCCGGGATGAGTGCCCCATAGACCAGCGCAAGCAGTTCCCAATTCCCAAAGTGGGGCAGAAAGACGATGGCGCCTTTCCCCTGATTCAACGCCTGTATTAAGTGCTCCTTTCCATCAACAGTTACTTCCTCCCACACATTGTCGAAAGTTAGTTGGGGGAAACGCAGAAATTCGATTGCGGTTTTCCCGATCTGTTGGAAACTGCTACGGCAAATCTTTGCACGTTCAACAGTAGACATCTCGTTACCGAACGCAATCTGTAGATTTTTTAAGGCAATGTGACGGCGCTTCTTTAGTACAAAATAGAGAAAATCTCCCAGACTACCACCCAGCATTAGGGCATGCCATTTGGGAAGCAAACGGACGGTTATACCCAATATACGAATGATAAAAGTAATGAGCCAGTTACCAATCAAAATCCTTACGAAAGCGCATCGATTTTCTTTGCCAATTCAAAATCCAACGCGCTAATTCCTCCGGCGTCGTGTGTTGCGAGATCAACTATCACGCGGTTATAGACGTTAAACCACTCAGGGTGATGATTCATCGATTCTGCAATCAGGGCAACGCGCGCCATAAAGCCGAAGGCTTCTACAAACGAATCGAATTGAAATTCCTTATGCAGCTTTTCATTTTCGACTGTCCACCCCGATATTCCCTCAAACTGAATGCTAATTTCTGCATTGGTTAGTTTTGTGATTGCCATTTCATGGTCCCCCTAAAAGCCGAGTTTTTTAATCCTTGCATCTCGATGGCATTGTATTGAGATTTCCGAGTAAAGTCAAGCAAAATTTCAGAATCTCTGTTGTTGACAGAAGATTATAGTTGATGTATTATATGTTGGTGTATTGTGTATAAAAGTTTTGGAAGGTTAGAGTCTGATGTACAGTTGGCTTGTACCGTGTGTTAGGAAATTATCCGACAACTGGATGAAAAAATGGCTGAATTACATTTTGATTTTCGAGATATCTTCCGAGCCGGACGTTACGGGTTCAATCCAAAGAAAATTTTAGTTCATCTTTTTGGGCTTGTCCTCGCTTATCTCATCTACGAAATATTGGTATATGTGAGCTTGTTCATCGTGGGTGGTGGCGCAGTCAAGCAGTTTTGGGATGCCTATGCGCTTCTACCCGTTTGTCCTCTCGTCGATTATGTTTTTGAGGACATAACAATTGGTGCGATGTGGCTCAGCACATTCATTTTGTTCGTATTCTTTTTCTTAACGAGCACGATGGTGTCGAAAATCACAATAGAGCATCTGCGGGGCGATCACTTTTTTTCTGTAACAGCGTCTTGGGGTTTCGTGCGGAACCATTGGAAAGCGGTTTTCGGGACGCTTTTGGGTTTAATTGCTATTCTCGCGATTTTGGCTTTAATACCAATTTGCGTTGGTCTGTTAGGAAAAATTCCGATGGTGGGTCGCGTTATCCTGATGTTTGCATCGGTCTTAACCCCCTTTGCCTTCTTTCTGGGATTATTGATGGCGTATCTCCTTGTTGGTTTGGGGGTAAGTTTGCTTTTTGCGCCCTCTGTGGTTGGGGCTGCGGACTCGGATGCTTTTGAAACAGCGTATCAGCATCTTGCGATGCTTTGGAATCAACCGTGGCGGGTTTTTATCTACGAGTTTTTTTTACTTGGCGTGAAAGCGATCTGTATCCCAATTTGGGGGATTTTTTGCCTGATTGGATTTGCCTTAGTAATGCAACCGCTCTACCTTCTGATCCCTACGGATATACAGCATATTATGTGGCAGACAGATCAGTGGCTCGGTGGCTCGATTGATAAACTTAATGCGTTACCATACATGGAGTATTTCAAAGTATTTGATATTGGGCCCGAACCCGCTAACTTGCCAATTACGCTTAATATCGCCGCGATTTTTATGGCGTTGTCCCTATTATTTATCGTAGGTTTGGTTATCGCTTACCTATTTTCGATTGCTTCGGTTGGTAATACCCTCATCTATACGATACTGAGGAAACGAATTGACAGGGTGAATTTATTAGAAGTTGAGGATGAAACGGAGGATTCAGACTCTGTTGTTCCAGAAGTACCATCTTCTGAGGAACCTATGAATTCCAATGCAACCGAGACTGAAGAAAAAGTTCAGTAAGATGTAACTAAATCGTGTGCCAAACGTCAAAAGTGAATAGGATTAGACAATTTGGACATTTTGTAAACTGTAAAGGGTGATGATGTTTCATGCTTCAAAAAGTTTTGACCAAGGTTTTTGGCAGTAAACAAGACCGGGATACGAAGTTGCTCCAGCCGCTTGTGGACCAGATTAATCAATTGGAGCCGGAGATGCAGCAATTATCCGATGCCGCCCTCCAATCAAAAACGCCCCACTTCCGAGAAAGGTTGGACGCCGGTGAATCCCTCGACACTCTTCTGCCCGAAGCATTCGCCGCTGTGCGTGAAGCTGCTGTGCGAACTTTGAACCAACGCCATTATGATGTTCAACTCATGGGCGGGATCGCGTTTCATCAAGGCAAAATCGCCGAAATGAAAACGGGCGAGGGGAAGACGCTAACTTCAACGCTCGCCGTCTATCTGAACGCTCTGGCAGGCAAGGGTGTCCACGTCGTGACTGTCAATGATTATCTCGCCAAACGTGATGCGGAATGGATGGGTAAAATCTATACCTTCCTCGGACTGAGCGTAGGGCTAACTTATAGTGGTCTGCCCCATAATTTGAAGGCCTTGGGATATAAATCGGACATTACTTACGGTGTGCACAGTGAATTCGGCTTCGACTACCTCTGGGACAATAAGGGGCAAATGCTTGAGGAGAAGGTACAGCGTGGCCATCATTTCGCTATTGTTGATGAAGTCGATAGCATCCTGATTGATGAAGCGCGTACCCCCCTGATTATTGCTGAACCTCAAGGGGAGCCGGTCGAACTCTATAAGAAAATTGACGCTGCGGTGCGACGATTACACAGTGAAAGACATTATGAGCACGATGAAAAAAGTAGCAAACGCGGCACCGTCGCCCTCACTGAGGAAGGTGTAGAAGAAATCGAACGTCTTTTAGGGGTAGAAGATCTCTATGGCCATGAAAGCATGAATCTGGTACATCACGTCAACCAAGCTTTGATTGCACACGCCCTCTACAAACGTGACGTAGACTATGTCGTACAAGGCGGAGAAGTCATTATTGTTGATGAATTTACCGGACGATTGCAGGAGGGCAGGCGGTTTAACGAAGGTCTTCATCAAGCCCTCGAAGCGAAAGAGCGTGTACAGATTAAGCAAGAAAACCAAACCGGCGCGTCAATTACTTATCAAAACTATTTCCGGATGTACGAGAAGTTAGCGGGCATGACCGGTACAGCTGAGACCGAAGCTGCCGAATTTGCACACGTTTATGGATTGGATGTTGTTGTCGTCCCCACGAACGAGCCGATGATTCGGATGGATCACCCGGATGTGATATATAAGACAGAAGACGCAAAATATCGGGCGGTTCTAGAAGACATTATCGAGCAGCATGAACAGGGACGTCCTGTGCTTGTTGGCACTATTTCAATCGAAAATTCCGAAAAATTGAGTCAGCTACTCCGCAAAAAACGGCGTGATATTAAACATCAAGTGCTGAATGCCAAAGAGCACACCCATGAAGCAACAATCATTGCTCAAGCTGGTGTCCCCGGCAACGTAACAATCGCAACGAACATGGCGGGCCGCGGTGTGGATATCTTGCTGGGTGGAAACCCAGAGGGACTGGCAAGAGAGATTCTTCGGAAGAAAAAAATAGATCCATCCACTGTTGACGAGGGTTCAGCAGACTGGAAGGAGGCTCTCGCTGAAGCTGAGGCTATTTGCGCCCCACATCGGGAACAGGTCCTAAAGGCTGGCGGCTTACACATCATTGCTACGGAGCGGCATGAGGCACGTCGGATTGATAACCAATTGCGTGGTCGTGCTGGCCGTCAAGGTGACCCGGGATCCTCTCGCTTCTACCTTTCACTCGAAGATGACTTGATGCGGAAGTTCGGATCTGAACGCTTATCTGGTATCATGGATCGGTTGGGCATGGAAGAAGATATACCGATTGAACACAAAGCAGTAACCAACGCGATCGAAAAAGCACAAAAGCGGGTTGAGCAAGTCTTCTTCGAAATGCGAAAAAATCGGCTCAAATTCGACGACGTGATGAACTCACAACGTCAAAGCATCTACAGTTTGCGCGATAGTATTTTGGAAGGGGAGGACCTCAGAGAGACGATTTGGGAAATGATCGAGAATGTGCTAGATGATTACCTTGAGGAACATCTGCCCGAACACATTAATGACGCGCGCCTTTCTAGTATCGGTTTAGAATTCCAAAACCAGTTAGACAGTAGTGAATCAATTCCGGCAGGTGTGCTGCAGGAACTTAGAACCAATGGGCTTACCCTGTCCGAAGATGCTACCGTTTCAACATCTAAAAAGGGCAGCGAATGGCTAGTCTCCGATGATGAGAATCAGAGCACATACGCTATCAGAAAAGAAGGGGACGAGCTAAATGTTTATGACGGCGCTATTGAAGGATTCAAAACTTGGCTGACGAATACCTTCACGATCGATGCGACAGGTTTGCAGCAACCGTTGAACATGGGGCAATCGGAGTTGCGCGAATATCTCCTCGAATCATTGCACCAGATTTACGAACAGCGTGAAGCCGAAATGGGTTCAGAGTTGATGCGTACGCTTGAACGACTAATTCTGCTTGACCGCATCGATCATCACTGGAAAGACCATCTGTACAATATTGATTACATCGAAGAGGGAATTTACCTGCGTGGCTACGCTGGCAAAGATCCGATTGTTGTTTTCAAGAATGAAGCGTTCAGTGTTTTTGAAGCGATGCACCAACGAATTGAAGAAGAGGTCAGCGAATATATCTTCAAAGCACGTATTGAAACTACCTCTCTCCAAAGCGAGCGACCTCGGCGAGCTTCCCGTCGGGCAGACGCTGTGAACACGCACGGCACCATTGCAGGACCCCCCGACGGGCAGTCAACGAGCGACACTGCTGAATTCGCTTCTCGTCAAGCGACTGGCGAACTCCCAAAGGTTGGTCGCAACGCTCCTTGTCCCTGCGGGAGCGGTAAGAAATACAAAAGGTGTCATGGTAAGTAGAGTGTAAACCGTATGAAGAGTCACATAATCATGGGGGCTTCCCTTGGGCACACAGGCACAAGAAATTAGCAGTGAATTACTTGAAATCCTCGCATGTCCGGCTTGCAAAGGCGATATTGAGTATAATCAGGAAAATCAGAAGCTAATCTGTATCGGCCAATGCAAACGGCGTTACCCAATCCGCGATGGAATTCCGGTTATGCTAATTGGCGAAGCGGAGACGCCGACAGATGAAACATAATGTTTGGTTAATCGCATAAAGACAAAAAACAGGATGGGAAATTTATCAGGCAATTTATGACGCGTAGCAGAAAACTACTCCTCATTTTGATTGTTGGTGTTGGATCGCTATTCCTTTTGTTGATAGTTCGGACCGTGGTGCAAAGTGCGCCCATTGGGGACAAAGTTGCGGTCATTGATGTCACTGGTACTATTTCGCGCACTGAAACAATCGTCGATCAGATCCACCAATATCGTGATGATCAGGGAGTCAAGGCGATCGTTTTGCGTATTAATTCGCCCGGCGGTAGCGTCGCTCCTGTGCAAGAAATCTACAGCGAATTGAAAAAATTGGAAAAACCGATTGTCGCTTCCATGAGCAGCACCGCTGCGTCCGGTGGATATTATATCGCTGCCATTGCTGATGAAATTCTCGCGAATCCCGGCACCTTGACAGGTAGTATTGGGGTAATCATGCAGTTTACAAAGCTGAAAGGGTTGTATGAAAAAATTGGCTTAGAACAACAGGTCGTAAAAAGTGGTAAGTTCAAAGATACAGGTTCACCAGTGCGTAATTTAACGGACGAAGAACGTGAACTTCTACAAGCAACACTCGATGATGTCCACAATCAGTTTATTGACGCCGTGTTTGAGGGGCGTCAGGCACATTTGACGCGAGAGGATATTGTCGCACTCGCCGACGGGCGAATCTTTTCGGGACAACAAGCGTTGGAACATAAGTTAGTAGATCAACTTGGTAACTTGACCGATGCGATTGACCGTGCGGGGGAACTTGGTGGTATATCGGGAAAACCGAAAGTCGTTCGCACGAAGCGGAAACCCTCTATGCTTGAGAGGCTGCTAGGTCCTACAGGAAAAGAAAATTTAGATAAACTGCTTGATAGCGCCGGTGTCACTTTCCGGTACGAACTTCACATCCAGTAAAATCGTTGTGGGATTAATATTGAATAGTCGTATAAAGTAAATGGCGAATCTCTACCAACCGAATCGTGATTGGGAACACCTTGCTCGAAAGGTGGTGCAGCCTCAACAGGTTGTACTGGTTATTGGTGCAACGGATGTCGGAAAATCAACATTTTGCAGGTTTCTTATCAAACAAGGTGTGACAAATGGGCTGAGGGTTGGCTTCGTTGATGCGGATGTAGGGCAATCGCAGATTGGACCACCAACCACAATTGGATTGAAGGTCTTTGCGCCAAACGATTCGATACAAAGCCTTGCAGAGATTGATGGCGAACCCGATGCACTTTACTTTGTAGGTTGGGCTTCACCAGAACGGCACCTACTGCAATGTGTAACCGGAACGCGTTTGATGGTTGATGCTGCCTTGAAAACGGGCACCGATTTCATTGTGGTTGATACAACAGGCTACATAGAAGGAGAAACTGCGGTCATTCTCAAACAGCATAAAATCGAGTTGGTCAAACCAACACACCTGATTTGCCTTCATCGATCACGTGAGTTGGACGTAATTGTCACCCCCTTTGAAGGTAACGATACAATACAGACACATCGCCTTTTGCCACATAGGAGTGTTACGTCCAAGAGTGATGAATTTCGTAGAAAGTATCGCGAATCGAGCTTTGCCCGCTACTTTTCAGATTGCATTCAGGAAATACTACCTTTTGATCAGATTCGTGGACAAAGAACCCCATTCTTCAGTGGGCGGCAGGCGAATCTTAAAGAACAAGAAATGCTCTCTAATTTTGTTGATGACCGCGTTTTTTACGCAGAATGGGGGCATCGATCATTGACACTGGTTACACTGGAAAGACTGCCGAGTTTAATCCAAGCACGACTGAAAAGTCATTTAAGCTTGCAGAATTTGATCAATGAAACTCCCCAATACTTTGAACGTTGCTTGGTCGGGTTACTCGATGCCTCAAGCACGATCATTTCAATTGGAGTGATCAACGCTATGGATTTTAACGCCAAGCAGTTAAAGATACAATGTAAGGTAGGGGCAGCAGCCAAGACAAGGATCGTCCAGTTTGGACGGTATAAAATGTGATGCATGATGTGGGATCAGACCTATCTCCTTTCCGAACTCCCTCCGGCAGCAGAAACAGCAGAAGAGGTTGAATTTATTTGTAAATCGCTTGAACTTCTGGAAGGAGCAACTGTTTTAGATCTCTGCTGCGGTCAGGGACGGCATAGCCAACTCCTGGCACGCAAGGGTCTAAGAGTTGTTGGGTTAGATAGCTCCCGTTTCCTCTTAACAGAGGCGCAGAAAAACGAATTTCCAAGCCAGAACCGCCTGCATCTCATCGAAGGTGATACACGCCGTATCCCCTTAAAGTCGGCCTGTGATGCTGTCATTAATCTCTTTACCAGTTTCGGTTTCTTTGAAGATAGTGATAATAAAGCGGTTATAATAGAGGTTGCGGCAGCCCTTAAGCCACGTGGGAAATTGCTGCTGGAACACTGGAATCCTTACGCAGTGCTGCAATTAGATCAAACGCGCAATTGGTGGTGGATGTCCGAATCGCTGTTAGCGCTCGCAGAGGTCGAATACGATCCGGCATCTGGACGGCTCTCTGACTATCGAACGGTGATAGATCTCTCCACCGGTGCAGCTCAGGAGTCGGTCAACCACATTCGGTTCTATTTTCCAACCGAATTGAAAGGGCTGTTAGCATCAGCAGGTTTAAAAGTATGTGCGATGTATGGCGATTTTGACTATAGCCCCTTTCTGACGGAGTCGAGGCGGCTCATAACGATTGCGGAAAAGTGCTAACAATGTCTACATCCTCGCGTTTCGCAAGGTATCTATCGCCGCATCTCGGTTCAATTGTGTTAGCGGTCATTTGTGCACTTGTGATTTCTCTCTGTGCAGCGGGCTACACTCACATTTTTGGATATACAGTTGAGGCACTTACGCAAATTGTAACCCAGCGTTTTGACGATGGTCCGATCCAGGTCCAATATTTCCATCTTGAACCGGTTCTTGATGGCATCAAAATCACTATTACAGACGCGAGCGATGCCTTCAGACTGATTGGTTGGATCTTGGCAAGTATACTCACACTTGTCGTGATAAAAGGAACATTTACTTACTGCAACGATTACTTAATGGCACGCGTTGGGTATCAACTGATTACTGGAATTCGGAATGAGTTATACGAAAGAATTCTTTTTGCACCTTTGGGGGTACTGAAAGCACATCGGACGGGGGATTTGATGGCCCGCGTCACAGATGATGTTCGGACATTACAGTATGCCGTTGGATCAACAGCAAACACTATTCGCGCAGCTGTATGCATTCCTGTCTTCGTTTCAGTCATGCTGTTCCAAAGTTTAAGGATGACAGCACTCGCGCTGCTCGTTTTTCCACTGCTTGCCCATCTGATTAACCGTTTTGGACGGCGTATTCGCAGCACTAGCTCAGAAATTCAGCAACAGACTGGGGACATCTCCTCGCAGCTGAAGGAGACGCTCTTTGGGCTTAAAATTATCAAGAGTTTTACTGCTGAGGAGGTAGAACGTAATCGCTTTGTTAAAACAAACAGAGGGCAGTATCGCGCCGCTATGCGCCGTGTGCGACTCACAGCGATGTTGCCCCCACTTGTGGAGTTTATCAGTGCAATCGGCGTTGCAACTGTGTTCGGGTTTGGCTGCTGGCAAGTTGTTCAAGGTCAACTCGAAATTGGTGGGTTTATTTGGTACATTGGGTTGGCTAGCTTAATGTTTAAGCCGATTAAAACCATCGGACTCTTCAACAACATTCTACAGCAGAGTCTTGCCTCTGCTGCACGAATTTTCTACGTTCTTGATTTTGAGAAAGAGACGTACAAGCGCAAAAGCCAGTTGAAGCTAACGTCGGTTCAGGGTGAGGTTGAATTTCGGAATGTTACCTTTGGATATGAGCATGAGCCGGTCGTCAAGCACATCAGTTTTCATGCTAAACCGGGTGAAGTTGTCGCGTTAGTTGGTCGGAGCGGCAGCGGGAAAACAACGTTACTCAATCTGTTGTCACGCTTCTACGAAGTGGATTCCGGTGAGATTCTGATTGACGGGATTTCTACCACCCATATGGCATTGGCAGACCTCAGACACCATATCGCCATTGTGCCACAGGAGACCATCCTATTTGATGGAACGGTAATGGAGAACATCATCTACGGTGCACCGGCAGCAACACGAGAGGAGGTCCTCGAAGCCGCAAAGCAAGCGAATGCACACGATTTCATTGTTCAAATGGCCAAAGGATATGAAACACAGATTGGCGAATCTGGCGCCAAGTTATCCACCGGTCAGCAGCAACGCCTCTCAATCGCGCGGGCAATTCTGAAGGGACCTCCCATCCTTGTACTTGATGAAGCCACCTCAGCACTTGATAGCCAGTCGGAGGTGCTTGTTCAAGCCTCTCTTGACAACTTAATGAAAGGCAGAACAACCTTCGTTATCGCTCATCGACTTTCGACCGTTGTTCATGCGGACAAAATTCTTGTCCTGAACGATGGGGAGATAGTTGAGAACGGAACACACCAAGAGTTATTAAAAAATGGAGGTTTATATCAGAAACTGTGTCAGATGCAGTTTCGAGGATGAACCGTGCCTTTGGCCGAATTAAGATAATCCTGATGCAGCAGCTTAAAAGATTCTTTTGAATTATTTTTAAACTGAATCGAAGAAAAAACGTCTCAATGTTGACCAAATGGATCTAATGTTGATACTAAAATTTGACATCAGCATTAGAAATTGTGATAGTATATATCTTTTAGTGAACGATGAGCAGGAATTTTCGGCGTTTAATCCCAAATTGATTCTTGGAACGCTTTTTTAGTAACTGCTCCTTCGAGGTCTGAAGTCTTATATACAGCTTCTGAAAGATCTACCTCGTATAAATAGGCACCCTTAAGGTTAGCTCCAAACAGGATAACGCCTTTCATCACAGTTTCACCAAAAGTCGCATCTTCGAGATTGGCATTCTCAAAACTTGTAAGGCTGCCAAAGGCATCTGAAACGACCCAATCTGGGGCACCAATTGTGGCTTTGCGTAGATTCGTGCCGCGAAAATTTGTGCCAGAAAACACCGCACCGCTGAGAAACGCGCCTTCAAGGTCTGCCCCTTCAAAGTTAGCATTGGTTAAATTTGCCCCAACGAGGAAAACGCCTTTCATCGTTGCCCCTTCAAAGTTAGCATTGGAAAGATTTGCGGCGTTGAAGTTTGCCTCCGTTAAATCAGTGGAAGTCCCCGACAGATCGATATCTGTCAAGTCTTCGCCAGTAAATGATCCGCCTTGTTGAAGGCGTCTGAGAACATCAGTTTTGGTGAGTTGATTCATAGCGACCTCCGAGTCGATAAACAATTACGTAAGTCATTGAATAAAATTATGTTAATATTTCACATCCATGGCATCAGTAGTTTGGACGAACAGCGAAGAGAATTCCCCAAGTTGCACGGTTAAATACTGATAGGCTGGTACTATTTTTAATAATTAATTTAATTTTTTCTGATACTTATTATAACATATCACGTTTCATCCATCATGTTCATTGTATAAATGTGATAGATAAATAGCCATAGATTTATGGATTTTTTGTATATTTTTGATCTTTTTGAGGTTCGAGAGAACTTAGTAGAATGGAGATGAACAAGAAATGAGTAAAGAACGTAAATTCGCGCGCAGTGGAGCTGGCGATGAGCGAGCGGAAGAGTTGGAATTCGAAGATAACTTCCTGTCAGTACCCACCGATAGAACGAATGAAGTTGATGATGAAGACAGTATGACGGAAGAGACAACGGAAGACAGTATGATTCGTTCTTTTCGACAGCGCAGTGATGTCGCCGATGGCACCCGAGATGAAGCTTTTTCTTATCTACAGGAAATTGCTCGCACCCCTCTGCTTACCCCTGAAGAAGAGGTTGAACTGTTTCAACAGTTTGAAGAGGGAAAGCAAAAGATAACGGCATTGTTGAATCAGCTACCACCTTGTATTTTGGAAGCAGTACGCCCAAAAACCGGTCGACGACGTGGTGCCAAACAGAAGGAAACACACGGAATTTGGTGGAGTCCAATGCACGTTGCTACACTTTTGGAAGAAACCCAAAAGGAAATCAAGGCTTATCAAGAACGCGTTGAGACGGATGTTACCATGACATCAAACGATCAGGTCGAAGAGTGTGACCGTCTTGATACACTACAGAAAGATCTACGCGTTGCTGTTCACATCATCCAAAAAGCGAAACGGAAAATTGTTGAGGCGAACCTCTTGCTTGTTGCAAGCATTGCCAAACAACATAACTTCAACAAATCATCGCTTTCCTTCCTCGACCTGATGCAGGAGGGAAGTGTTGGCTTGATGAAGGCTGTGGAAAAATTCGATCTCGCAAGAGGGTATCGCTTCAGCACTTACGCAACATGGTGGATCATGCAAGCAATTAAGCGTGCATTAGATCAGCAAAGCCAGACAATCCGCATCCCCTGTTATGTTGGGGAAACCCGGCGATCTATCAAACAGGCACAAAGCCGGCTCGCTAGAGATCTCGAGCGCGAGCCAGGCATCAAAGATATTGCGGAAGAGGTCGGGATGCCGGAAAGTCGTGTAATCGAAATTCTCCAAAGCACAAAGGGGACAATTTCGCTGGATTCGCCATTGAGTGAATCTTCGCCTGATGCAACGATTTCTGATTTACTGGCTGATGATTCTCAGATAACCCCTGAAGAGGAATTGCTCTCTAATTCAGAGAAAGAATCGCTTGAAACGGTACTGAATACATTAGCACCTCGCGAAAAGCGTGTAATCAAACTTCGCTACGGCTTGAAGGATGGCACGGAGCACACCCTTGCTCAGATTGGACGGGATCTTGGTATTAGCCGAGAAAGGGTACGCCAAATTGAAGATGAAGCACTTCGGAAATTGCGTCATCATACGCGCGTACAATACCTCCAAGAGCTTCTTTAATCTAATTTTCGTCCTAAAACAGAGCATTTTCAACCCTGAAAAGGAAGGAATATTTTCCGCTCTGTTCCGTTCATTTTTCCAGTTTTCAATCGAGGATTCAACAGTTGCTTGATCTCAAACGGCAAGTCTACAAATCGAGTGGTTTGCTTAAGTAACGATCAACTATCTGTTTTACAAGAGTTGGGTTGCCAGCGAATAACCCCGTTGGCTGCCCAACTCTTTTTTTATTATACTTTATTGTCCGACCCTCCCTATCCCACAAAACGCCGCCAGCTTCACGCAAGATGAGATCGCCGGCACAGAAATCCCACTCATTCTTAGGCCGTACGGTAACATAAAGATCTCCTTGCCCCGCCGCGATTCTTGCGAGTTTATAAGTGACGCTACCGATATACTGAATTTCAGCAACAAGTGGAATCAGTCCCGCTAATAACCCTTTCCGGTGTTCCGTTTGGCTAACAAGCATTGATGCCTGATTAAGGTTTGGGCATGAGGAACAGCGAATCGGCGTTCCGTTACAAAATGCACCGCCACCTGTATCAGCATAAAAAAGTTCCACCGTGGCAGGATTGTACAATACACCGATGACAGGTATTCCCTCAACCACGAGGGCAATCGAAATCGCAAATTCGGGGATGCCTGCGATGAACTCCTCTGTTCCATCAATGGGATCAACGACCCATACACGGGATTTTGCCAATCTATCTGGAGAATCCTCTGTCTCCTCTGAGAGCCATCCATCATCAGGGAAAGCATGACAGATTATCTCTCGAATCTGATAATTCGCCATTAGGTCAGCGGTTGTAACGGGATTATTGGTGCTTTTTTCGCGAATATCGTAGCGGGTCCGATAATACCCCATCACAATTTTGCCCGTTTCCTTGGCAGCCTGTATTGCAATTTCGAGAGCTTTCTGCAATGCAATCTCCTTTGCCTGTCTACTTGTGTGGTTATTGTGACTGCTGCCAACCGGCAGTGAAGTCTGTAACGCTAAAATTGATAGGCATATTATTGAAGTGATACCGCGACGGCCGGTTCTCATATCCGGGAGCAGCAGCCTCAACCTCCGACTGGAGGAGAGCATCAACCGGCTTGAACCGGTTCCACAAGATTTGCGCCTCATCGAAAGAAAATCGATTCGCAAGAGGCAAACCCCACTGGAGCGTTATTGGATGTGATCGAATGATTGAGTCACGGGTTCCCTGTGGTAGGTTATCAAAATCAGGGTGTTTACAATCATACACGCGTTTGGCAATCTTGCTCAAGTATACTGTCGAGAGCATTTTGCCCTTTTCTCCTCGACCTAGATGAAGTTTTTCGAGACCAGCATGGTAGGCAACAACATCCTTTTCAATCGCGGCTCGAAGTATTGACTCGGTGTACGTTATCATCTGCTCACTGCGCTGTATCCAAGACCCAAATGTCACTTGAGCAGAGGCTGATAAGTGCTTTATGTAGCTCTGATTTTCATACTGGGTGAAAGTTGAAAAGCCGCCGTGAATCGTGCGCCGCATTTTAGTGCTATAATTGCTGCCCCAATGCAAAATTGGCAGAATGTAAGCCACCCCATCACCCGCATTGAGGTGCGTCTGAACGCCGCCGGGAAAAGGGATATGGCGGTTTGTTCGTAACAGTTCGTTTTCACGATTTGTATTGAGACGGGCGTGGCTGCCGGGTATCACCCATAACACATCATCATCATAGAGGCAGAGGTTCCACTGCACGTATCTGGGACCTGCCTCAATAATATCGTCCACATACCCTTGCAACGGGGCACCGTAAGGAGGATATAAATCGCGATGCCAATGGGCGGGGCCTCGATCCCGGACCGGGTTACACATCAACATCATCTCCGTAACCGCGGCATCAGACACTCCCAACAGTTCACTGCTAGCACCCTGTGTATTTTCGTGAAGCCAAATTTCCACCGCGCTGGCGGTATCCTTGTCTATCAGATCTGTAAGCGGGCTTTGGTGCAGGAGCAGTCGTGGTTGAGCGGAGGTCTCCCACACGCCGCCGGGTGGATCGTCTGCCTTACGTTCCTGCGCCCAAATTACTTTCTGTCGTTCGACCAAAATCTCGTAGCTCGCGCGCAGTGCATCCAGTTCACCTGCTGGAATGACGTTGCGTAGGACAACATATCCTTCCTCAAGGAATCGATTGCGATCTACTTTCATGAAATGTTTCCTTTCGCTGCGGTCCGTATGCGGCAACCTGCTGCGGATTTGAGACAATTATGAATGGTTGATAGACTCACACAGGTTATTGACTGGATTATTTATGTGACCAACGCGATTTATCTGTATACCCACGGTTCTATCCACTCATCCTTGATCTCCATACCGAATCCCGGCGCATCTGAAGGAATTAAGCATCCTTCCGTCGGTATCGCCATGCCAGGGATAGATCGCACCTCGGAAAGCGGTATGCCGGGATCTGTACCGAGCCAATATTCTGCCATTGGTGATTCAGGCAAGGCCATGGCGAAGTGCTGACCGAAAGGCGTGTTCCCACCGCCGTGCGGAATTGTTACAATACCTGCCGCTTCAGCGATAGTATATATCTTGACAGCCTCGGAAAGTCCACCACACCATTTCAGGTCAGGTTGTACCACGTCCACGCACCGGTGCTCAACGAGTTGTCGAAACGCATGTCGTCCGTGATGGTCTTCGCCGGTAGCAATCGGCATCCATGGTACAGATTTCTTCAACTCAATGTGCCCTTCAAGGTCTGTTGGAATCAAAGGTTCTTCCAGCCAACGCATCCGGAAGGGACGTAGGCGTTCAGCAATTTGTACTGCAAACTCGACATTGTATGACATGACTGCGTTGAGCATTAGTTCGGCATTGGGACCGATAGTTTCTCTTGCCAGCGCGAGTTTCTCTTCGACCACATTCAATCCTTCAATGCCCATCGCGTAATGCGCGGGGTTTGTTACTTTGAAAGCCTTGAAGCCGAGTTCCATACTCCAGTCAAGATCATCGCCTGTGGCATAAAGTTCAATTTTATCGCGGCAGGGACCTCCGAGCAACCGATACACCGGCAAATCCAGTAATTTTCCCTTGAGGTCGCATAACGCTAAATCTATGCCACTCTGCGCCACCGCAGCATGACCCGCCGCACCAAGTCGCTGCATCGAACGCCACATTAGGTCGTTGAGATATTCAGTGGCAAAGCAATCCCGACCCTCCAATAGCGGTGCAAAGACTTGATCAACCAATACCGCCACGGAATCACCGAAACTACATGCCCCTAGTCCCCATGTTCCATCTTCGGCAGCGATCTGGATCCACACCTGGCCGCCACCCATACCGGGCATTTGACTCGGCAATCGGGAGAACTCTGGATATTTGTTGATAGGCAAGGCACGTGGTGCACTTCGATTCCACGTAGGACGGTGTGGTTTAGTTTTTGGCGGGGTATGTGGAATATTTACATTGACAGCACGAATCTCTTTGATTTTCATAAGAAACCTCCAACCAACACATCAATGGGACGGCAAGGAACAATGATCGTTGTTCTTCACTGACATATCTCAATAGTAAGGTTAGGTGAGTTCGTCGTCCTGTGTTGCAGGTTCGACAGGCTTGCCTGTTCGTGCCGATTCATGTAGCGCAACTATCGTTGCTACATTTCTCCAACTATCCGCCAACGAGATTACCGGTTCGGTATCATTCAGAATACTCCTCACCACCGAATCTACTTCGCATTGATAGGCGTTAATGTTCTCATACGTCTTCGTATCGGTTGTCCGACTCTCCATGCTGTCACTGAAGGTTGATATCTCTTCGACGTTACCGCTGCGAGTAATCTGTACGTTAGCCGAAGTACCAATATGATTAACCCATGGTATATCCGCATGAATCCTTCCTTCGGTGCCGAGAAAATCTGCCTCGATATGAGCGAATGACTGAAAGCTAGAAAAGAACTGAACAAGCGTACCGGCAGGAAATCGCATCTGCGCCGAGAAGCTCAAATCCACACCGCTGTCACCGCTGATCTGATGCGCACTGACCTCAACCGGCTCTGCTTGTAACACCGTACGCGCAAAACTCACGCAATAGCTCCCTAAGTCCCACAACGACCCTCCACCCATATTCATATCTAGCCGGATATCCCCCGGATTTTCAAGTGTGAACGCGAAAACGCCTCGAACCAAACGGACATCACCTATAGCTCTTTCGGCGACCAACTTGCGCAGATACTGGGTCTGCGGATGAAAACGCATCATTGCTGCTTCCTGTATAATAACGGCGTTTCTCTCAGCCGCGCGTGCCATATGCACTACTTCTTCGGTCGTAATGGCAATCGGTTTTTCGCACAGGACATGTTTTCCGGCTTCCACACACTTGATAGCCCACTCAGCGTGTAGGTGATTGGGCAGAGAAAGGTAAATCACGTTGATGGCTGGATCAGCGAGCATCTGCTCATATGTACCGTAGGCGTGGGGAATTTCCCACTGTTTAGCATAGGCCTGCGCCCGTTCCTTACTACGACTTGCCACTGCTAAGAGTTCACTCCGCTCCGAAGTGCGGATGGCAGGGATTAATCGCTCATTGATTCGGGCGGTGCTTAGTAATCCCCAACATGCCTGCTTCTCTGCCATGACCCACCCCTTGTTAATCCATCCCTTATAAGATCAGAATATAAAGCAACTTGTAATTCGGTTATTGAGACAAATCAATGTTAGTCTTCGACTGCATGTCGGTTCATTGCTTGGATTTCTGGTGGCATCCGGTCACGCACACTTCTCTGCATCAGATACCATCCTCCAGCTGCTGGATCCATCCACGAAGCATGAAATCCGCTTGATACACCCATGCGGTGCTTGTCCGCAGTGATGTTGGCTCCGCCCCGATGCCAGATTGCTCCATGAAAGATAATAATAGAACCCGCGGGACCTTCGGCGGTTACCAGATGGTTGTAGCTCACCCCAGATCGTGGGGTTCGGCGGGAATGATGGCTGAAAGGCATTACCTGGGTAGCACCGTTTTCAAGCGTAAAATCGGTCAACATCCAGATACAGTTGACGAGAAAGCAGGCATCCGGTATCACCAAGCCGGATTGGGGAAACCAGCCGACTGGTACGTCCGCATGAAGATTTTGCGCTTCTGCCCCCGGCTTAACCCATCGCGCACCGACTTCTGCCATCTGAAAGCCGGGCCCCAACATGTGCGCTGCTAGCTCCAAGTATACCGGGTGGGTAACGAGTGGGATAAACGTATCTTGGTCATCGTAATTGAAAACACCACGTAGGTTCTGATTTGGCATATCCTTATCTGGCTGCCGACGCATGATGTCCATCAAACGGTTTGTCATGTGGGCTGCTTGATTAGTGGGGATCAGGTTATGTATGATGACGAAGCCGTATTCTTCTAGCTCGACTTTCAACTGCCCAACGTTCATGTGTTTCTCCTCCCCGCTGCGGCATTGATGCCCGCGATCTCCTCCATAAGATATCTGAGAGGAGTCTACCATATATCCACGATCAGGGTCAATCCTTTTCTGTTGACGCCGATTGTGCATTTCAGTTACAATGGTCTTACGAATTTATATCGGACTTTAACCTGCCGTAATAAGGCAATAGCGTGTATCTCAATAGCAAAGTAACCGTTAAAAAAATAAAATAACGATGTATACACCAATCAACCAAAATTACCTACTCCGGGAAAGGAAATCTCAACTATGAATCAGCCGCAACAAGGAAAAGCAAAAATGCACGTGGGCGTTCAAGGTATAGGAACATCAAAACCAGAACTGCAATTTCTCGTCCGACACGGCGTGACGCACATGGATGCCTCTGTTGAAAATACAGAGGTAGAAACGTTGATCCGACATAAGGAAGAAGCCGCAGCCGAAGGCGTTATCCTTGAGATGATTCATATCGGACTACCACAGAGCATTACCCTTGCTCAAGATCCACAGCGCGATCGGGATCTCGATACAGTTTGCAACACCATTGAAAATGCAGGTAAAGCTGGGCTCCGTGGGTTGAACTATAACTTCTGCATTGTTCAGCACCAACGGACAGAAAGTACGCACGGACGGGGCGGAACCACATACAGCACCTTTGATATGTCAAAGTTCGATAATGAAACGTTGACCGAAGCGGGTCGGGTGAGCCGGGACGAAGCGTTTGAACGGGCTGCCTATTTTCTGGAACGGGTCATTCCAGTAGCGGAAGCAAACAATGTGCAGATGGCTTGTCACCTCAATGACCCGCCAGCGCCAGTTTTGAAAGGCGTTGAACGGTGGAACTACCCAGTTTTTGAAGGACTGAAACGTTTCGTTGAGTTGGTGGATAGCCCCTACCACGGATTCAATTTCTGTTGTGGAACTGCTTCGGAAGGGTTAGAAAACCCCGGCGAAGAATTGTACGAGATCGTGCGGCACTTCGGGGAGAGAGGGAAGCTGTTTAATATCCATTTTCGTAATATCCGAGGTGGACTACATAACTTTCAGGAGGTTTGGCCCGATGAAGGTGATGTAGACATGTACAAAGTGGCACAAGTGCTCGCAGATGTAGGATATCCTTACATGCTGATGCCTGACCATGCACCGCATCATCCGGATGATGTTTCGCCGCCGGGAGTGTCAGGCCGGGTGCGGCAGGCGTGGGCATTTCAGTTTGGCTATATCATTGCGCTCATCCAAGTTGTGAATGCTGCGGCATAACATATGAAAACCGAAGAAGATGGACTGCCCAGTATTCTCCCTCGTCTCTTCGGGTTGGAAAGAAAAAATTTACAGGCACAAATCACACCAATTCACAGCAATGGGAGATTGATAAACCCCGAATGTAACAACACAGCAACAAAAAAACATGCGTAAAATCTTAACTTAATGGCTGCGTAAGAGTTGTTAACCGCACCTTAAACTCAATTGATTTTCTTTGACGACCAATAGTCAGTCTGATACCGTTCCGATAGTTTTAATTCAGGCCAATTCACGAAGCATGAAAGGAGATTTTGAATGTACAGAATTGTTGTTTTTGTCTTAGCAGCACTCTTAACACTCTCATTGGCGACTATAGCAAACACAGAAATGTCTGCAGAAGCCAAAATGGGACGGGAACTTTTCAGTGACCCGTCTTTTGGTGGAACGCTTGATCCTGCCAAAGCTAGTGGACTCTCCTGCTCAGACTGTCACGCGGATTTTGACGAAGCAACCAACCCTGATGGCCGAATACGAGCGGGACATAGCATCGTCGGCGTACCGCACCGTGGCACGGCAAAAAGTGGCATGATTACAGCAGATATCTTCGCACGCGCTGCCGGTGGTGGTGGCTTCTGCTATCAACATTTTTTGCAGAAGATTCCTTCCAATAAAGTCGATCCGATTGCCATTCCAGAGGAGCAAGCTGCAGCTTTGATGGCTTATTTCGAGCATGTCTCCGGAGATAACAAGGGGCCCCAGTTCCAGATTACAATGCTGGATAAAGATGCTGCGAGTGCAGCCGCGGATACAATTATCGCGATAAAAGGTGATGCACAAAAAGGTTGGAAATTGTATGGTCAGGCATGCAATGTCTGCCACCCAACTGCTAAAAAGTCGGGTATCGGTTCCCAACTTGTCAAAAGGAGGGCACCGCGAGATTTGGAGAAACGTAAGCACCAAATCGCCGCTTACGTCCGCAAGGGTGGCTTTATAATGCCCTCCTTCACCGAAGATCGATTATCAGACCAAGACATCGCAGACATCGTGGCATTTATCGCTAAATTGATCGAGGAAAAGAAATAGGGATGTACCATCACGCGACGCGCAAAAAATCTGTCTAATTGCGTGAGTGAAAGAGCACTAATTGCCCTTGCCATGAGCGTTTGAGGGATAATTGGTAGGTGGTTTGTTCTAAGTTTTGGAGGATTTTGATGTTTTGATAAATTGCTGAAACAGACTCTGAGCTTCGGTATCCATCTGGTCTTTATTTTCTTCCTCAGTTGACGAGGAAGGTTGTGAAGCAGCCTTCTCTTGTGAGTGTGGATCGCTTGGTTGGATAGGTGTTGTTTGTGAAGCCCGACTCTCCCTCAGTTGATTATTTTCTACTGCTAATCGCTGGATCTGTCTTTCTTGCGTTTCTAATTGCGTTCCGTATTCGCGTAAGATTCTTTGTGCCGCATGGAGGTCCCGTTGCAAGGCGTTAACGTGGTTTTCTAAGCCAGTAACTGCATCAACGAGCACTTGAGGAACCCGTGCCTTCTGTTCCTGTGAAAGCGTTGCTACCGAAGGTCGGGCGCGGTCAATCGGGGGAGATACGCCAAGCGAATTGATCTCGTACAATCCTGATCTTAACTCCTTATTCTCAAAGAAAGAGATTTTTACGGTAATCTGTTGTCCGAGTTGTAGCTGCGAAAGACGTTGACTAATGTTGTGGATCACCGAGTCGTTATGGCCGACGGTACCCCTACCACTGTGACGGTTTAATTGACGAAGGTAGTGTGTCATAATCCTCACCTCCGCAATTGTTCGCGTAATTGGATTCGTTGTTAAAATCCCATCTGTCTCTGAGTCCGGATGAACGATGGCCATAGGAACCTCGCCGTTGTCTGCTTCCGCTTGTATTTCCATCGTCCATTCCGTATCCGCTATTTTCTTGCAAGAAACGAGAAAGTGATATTGTGTTGCCATCTTTCCCTTTCCAATCGTTATTTTGATCCCGGAAAGAATTTAGTTCTTCTGGCAAAGATTGTGTACAATTATACAAACTTTCACTGGGTGATAGCCACCCCCAGTAATAGGACATAGTGTGCAAAAGGTGAGCTTATGACTCACCTTTGCTTTTCCACACTTGACTGTGCGTTGAGACTCCAGTCATATTTGAAATATTGAATCTGTACCTCTGCCTTTTTGAGAAATGCTGTATCTGCTTCCGGAAGATATTCCGAAATAAAATTGATGACACTACCGTGGGTATCCTCAAAGTCCTCCGCATACCACTCAAAAATCTGTGACAGGTGCAGTACGCCATTTTCACGGTCTAAACGTACTTTTTCTGGATTGTTGATGAACTTCGCCGTGGCATTGTCGAGCCGCTTTTCAAGCGTTTCTGCGACAAACGCTCGATTTTCTAAGACTGGACATCCTAACGACGCACAAACAAGCGCGAAATGGATGCGCGGGTCGCCAAATTCATATCGAATGATATCATGCTCAATGTTGTCTAAGGTGTAGCTGCGCCCACCCACTTGAAACTTGATACGAGAAAAGAAACCACCGAATAGCTTGATTTTTCGAACACTTGTTATTGGGTAGTGGACCAGGACGCCCTTGATTGTTAGTGCGTTGTAGGCGTTAATCCAAAAAGCGAGTCCAACCTGAAAAGTCGCGTTATCGCTAGGGGCGTTCACAGCAAGCAGATTCAAATAGGATTCGAACGTTCCCGGATTGCTTTTGAGCGCAGCGTAATCAACTCTCCCTTGCGAATTGACATATTTTTGCAAAACTTGGTCAAATAGTTCGTGGCTAAATTCGCTATCGCTTTTGGTTGCCGGATTTTCTTTTCTGCCCCGATCTTCACTTTCAGCCCGATGCGGATACAGAAACCACGTGCCTAAAACAGATAAAATAGTAACTCCGCCAATTAACCAACGCGCTGTTAATTTCATCGCACTTCATCCTATTGCGCGTACTTCTCCAGCACGGTTCGATCAATTTCAATTCCCAAGCCCGGTTCCTGCGGGACAGCCACATATCCCTCAACTGCCTGAATCGGCACTTTAGCAAGATCGGTACGCAAGCGATTTTCTGTCATATCAAACTCAAACAACGAAGGGATAGGGTTTAATGCCTGTGGGGCATCTGGAATCGTTGCTTGCCAGTGCAATGTGGCAGCGAGGCGGATGCTGCTGCCCCACATGTGCGGGAGCACGCGGAGATGGTTGGCACTCGCCATCGCCGTGACCTTGCGGCATTCAGTGAATCCACCCGCGATACTAATATCGGGTTGCACGATGTCATACCCACGTTTTTGAATCAGGTCTCGAAACGCCCAGCGTCCTTGTAAGCCTTCGCCGCCAGCAATTCGCATGTTGAGTGCCCTGCGAATTTCGACATAACCTTCCACATCATTTGTTGTGATTGGTTCTTCATACCAGAAGAGATCATTTTCAGCGATTTTCTGCCCAATATCAATTGCTGTCCCAACATCATAACCGCAATTGGCATCGACTGCAAGAATAATCGCATCTCCGATTGCTCTCCGTACAGCGGCGACATTTTTGACATCGTAGGCTTCCCCAAATCCGACCTTCATTTTCATGGCAGAAAATCCTTGATCAACGTAACTTTTTGCCTCGTCCATCAAGGTTTGGGTAATGTCAGGTACATCCTTTTTGAAAAGCCCGGTGGCATAGGCAGGGATTCGATTTCTGAACGCGCCACCGAGGAGACGATAAATAGGCTGATTCAACGCTTTACCCACGATGTCCCACAGCGCAATGTCTACTCCACTTATGGCAGCGGCATTGCTACTACCACGTTGGTGCATCGTATTCCAGATGACCTCTATATCGAACGGATCTTCTCCAATCAGGCAGGTATCAATTGCAGCTTGCGAGGGGGTACTTGTACCTTCGCCCCAACCTGTAACGCCAGCATCAGTGCGAATCTCCACGATACCGGCATGCCTTGCCTTTGACCACGATCGTGCATTCGCAAAAGGCTCGAGCAGGGGATAACTAAGATTGTAGGTTTTAACTTCCGTAATTTTCATGCTTTCCTTGAAACATGATATATGATGGGTAGAATATTTGGATTAAGTTCAGTTATGCTGAGATTGTTTTGTGTTGACAACTTTAGTCAACCCGTCTTAGAGAATCATGGCATTATAACACAGGTTCGTACCGGAAGCGATTATTAAATTCGGACTGAATGTGAGACAATGGGTGAAAGTTGTACAAACCATCGCTCAATACAAGGACAATAGTGCTTTCATCATTTCATCTCATCCAAGAAGGGATTGCCCTCATCGTAGTAATACGCAGCCTCTTCAACAGAAACCTGGCTTTCTTTAGTGAGCCGCAGTGGGGAAGCAAACTGCTCGATAATCCCCTTTTGAGCTAGCCATTCACAGAGAAATCCAACCCAAGCCTGCCGGCTCCCGAAATGGTCACTCAACTCGGTAGCGGTGCGTGTACCACCTGCGCTCGCCAAGAAATCGAAAAGCGGTTGGAAAAGAGCGAAGGTCTGATCTTCCAGATAGCGATCAATCATCTCAAGTGCGCGGCGAACTATCTCCCCATCCTTCTCCTTATCTATTAGATCTGTGAACACCACGTCAAAGAAATTGGGATTATGCATCCTAGCTTGATAAATGGCTTTCCGCTTCGGCACTTCCCCGTGCATGATAGTCTCAACTCGCGCCAATTGCTCAACTACAAACATGATGTATAAAAAGCAATAGTTGAAATCCTTCTTCACATAGAACCATTTTTCTGCCTTTGTCAATAGTGCGAAGATACTATTCCCAACGTTCATAAATTGCGTTTCTCGGTCTCTTTGACCAACGTGTCTCAGGTTACTATGCCATTCCTCAACAACTTCATCTCTAGAAAAGAGTACCCGACTTTTAGATAGAACTGAATGCAACTCACTTCCCTGTAACCCACCTTCTAAGATCTGCTTGTATCGTTTCCGTGGATGCATCGTCACATTAATATTCACACCGTTTTCTACCAAACCGTAGTGTTCATCGAATTTTGCGCCGTCACGCCCAATGAGAAAGAGGTTGATATTGGTATGTTCCCAAACGTTATCTTCTGCGAGGTTGTTAGTAAGAATCGCGGCGATGACGTACCGATCATCTTTGGCTTTATCAATGAAGGTATTCAGTGCCTTCACGATCTGTGGATAGACACCTTTCCTCAATTGCTGGAGAGGCATTTCAGCCGCCGTGGCAGCTGCTTCCTGATCGTAATAGTAGGCGGCTTCTTCCATCTCTACTTGGCTTTTCAGCGTGAGTGTTACAGGGGTAGATACTTGATGAATGATTCCCTTTCTTACTAACCATTCATATGCTGCGTCAAGGCGGTTTTCACCGATCTTCTTTTGGAAGTAGCTATTCAATTCCGTTGTAGATCGAGGACCGTCCGCTTCGGCTAAGAAATCCAAGATTGGCTGGAAGATAAACAGTTTCTCACCAAGGTAGGCATTGATAGTATTCAGCGCGTTTTGGATGACCCCCTCATCTTTCTTACAATTGATCAGATCTGAGTAGGTGATGCGGAAGAAATCGGGATTATATTCAAGTGCGGGCTGAATGACTTCTCGCGACGGCACCTCATCATTTAGGATCACCTCGATTCTCGCCAAGCTTTCCACCGTACGCAGAATGGACAGAAAGCTATAGTTGAGGTCTCTGTTGACATAAAACTGCTTTTCGGCATATTTCAATGTAGGGAGCAATCCTGCTGCAACAATGAGGAGTTGGAGCGCCCTATCCCTCGCACCGATGTTATGTAGGTTGGCGTTTTGATACCATCTCTTGACTGATTCATCGCTGCAGAAAAGGAGGGTACTACGGGAGAAAAAGGAGTGATCGAACGAACCTTGCAGGGCTGCTTCCTGCCACTGCCTTAATTGACCTCTTGGAACGACTTCCGCATGGATGTTGACACCGTTTTCTGAGAGAGTGTAGCCTCTGGGGTCGCCTTTTCCCTCTCTTTGGACGAGCAGCAGGTCAATATCAGATTTGTCCCAGACCTGGTCGTAGGACATGCTACCGCACAGAATGGCAGCGATGATATTTCGATCTTTCTGGACCTTTGTGACGAGGGAATCTAAGGCATCACGATAGCGTTTTTCAACAGCGGCTTGCGATTCCATCATTTGACGGTCTCCTTTCCAGATAGCATTTCAATATAGCACATACATGTGAAGTGTTCAAGAAAAATCTAAGGATAGTCGCTGAGCGTTGCAAGTGTAGCATTTCTGCGACGATGGTGTGGCACAGTTTCGACAATCGCTTTGTGGGCAATACACTTCCTTTGAAATGATGGTTCATGTTAGAAGCAGATGTAAAGTCGCCCGGAGAAAGCATTTGCCAACAAACTCGACGTTTTGCATAATCTCTTCAGGTGATTCGAGATGACTGTGGCATCTAAATTGCGCGTGTGATTGATGAGCGGGTAATTTTCATTTGACAGCAATTGTTGGGAAACAAAGGAGGTAGGGTAGATGCAACGGAAACATAACCTCGCATATTTCATTTTCGCTTTGGGTCTGACGCTGATGATGATGGGTGTTGATGCACAGGCACAAATTGCCTTTGCATCTAATAGGGAGGGGAACTTTGAAATTTACGTGATGGACACCGATGGAAAGAATCCCCAAAGACTCACAGACAATCCCGCGATTGACTGGGACCCCTCCTGGTCTCCCGACGGTAAGCGCATTGTCTTCTCGTCTGAGAAAGGTGAAAGCGGGTGGGATATCGACATCTATGTGATAAATGCCGATGGTGGGAATTTTCAAAAACTCACAAACAATCGCTTGATTGACAACCATCCTTCATGGTCCCCTGATGGTGAACACATTACCTTTTCCTCCAGTAGGGGTGCCTTCTGGTGGGAAACAGACATCTACGTAATGGACGCCGATGGCGGGAATCCTCGAAAACTCACAAATACCAAGGTTGACAATTCTCCCGCATGGTCCCCTGATGGAGAACGCATTGCCTTCGTGTCTGCTAGGGATGGGAACGCTGAAGTTTACGTGATGGACACCGATGGCGGGAATTCTCGAAGGCTCACCAGAAACCCCGGTGATGACTGGAATCCCTCATGGTCCCCTGACGGTGAGCATATTGCTTTCGCGTCTGAGAGGGGTGCGAACTTCGATATTTATGTGATGGATGCCGATGGGAATAATCCTCAAAGGCTGACCAAAAACCCCAGTTCTGACTGGAATCCCTCGTGGTCCCCTGATGGTGAACACATTGCCTTTACGTCTAATAGGGATGGGAACAATGATATCTACGTGATGAACACCAACGGGAATAATCCTCAAAACCTCACTGGAAAGTTTTTCGAGCAGGACGTCTCTCCTGCGTGGTTTCGTCCTCCTCTTGCCATTGCTCCCGCAGGTAGGACACTCACGATGTGGGGGTGGCTCAAACAGGTTGTCCGATAGCTGCCGCGGATTGGGACAAGGGTGGGCTAGGAAGATCGCCCTACCAACCATCGGGCTGAGATAAGGAATTTGAGAACTAACACAGAAGGCATTACCCTTCCTCTTCAAAAAGGAGAATGACCTCATGAAAAAGGGACTGTTTTTCAAGTTAAGCCTCTTGTTTGTTTTTGCCCTATTTCTACAAGATAGCTTTGCCCAAGATTCCCCGCAATGGCGTCTACCCGAGCATGTCAAGGTGCGCCTCGGTAAAGGCATGATAAGTGAGTTTCAGTATTCTCCGGACGGGACACGTCTCGCTGTCGCTGGTTCCACCGGGATTTGGCTCTATGATACGGCGACCCTCCAAGAGATTGACCTATTTACTGAGCATACAGATTGGGTCGCTAGCCTCGCCTTCAGTCCTGATGGACGAACTCTCGCTGGCGGTGAGGGACGGGAGTACCCGACGATCCGTCTGTGGGATGTTGCCACGGGTGAACACAAACAGATCCTCACAGGGCATGGAGATTGGATCACTAGCCTCGCTTTTAGCCCGGACGGGAGAACGCTGGCAAGTGGAAGTAGGGGTCAGACCATCCGTCTGTGGGATGTCGCTACGGGTGAACACAAGTGGACGTTTGACGAGCCTAGGTCTTGGGTTTATAACATCGCGTTTAGTCCGGATGGAGGGACGATAGCAGCTGGATATTCGGACGGTACGTTGCGACTGTGGGAGGTCGCAACGGGTAAACATAAATGGACAAACGGCCATCCAACTGCAATCTATAGCATCGCGTTCAGTCCAGATGGACGCACGCTGGCAAGTGGAAGCTATGACGAGACTATCCGTCTATGGAATGCCGTAACAGGCAAACGCAAACTGACCCTCACCGGACATACAGATAGAGTCCCTAGCGTTGCGTTCAGCCCGGATGGGCAGACGCTGGCAAGTGGGAGTTGGGACGGTACAGGGCGGTTGTGGAATGCTGTGACAGGTGAAAACAAGTTGACAATTGGACAGTTGGGCTTGGTCGAAAATGTTGTGTTCAGTCCGGACGGGAAGACACTGGCAAGAAGGAGTTATGACGAAACCATTCGTCTGTGGGATGTCACAACAGGTGAGCGGAAGGGGGTGATTATCGGGTATGCGTCCGATGTTTCTAGTGTTGCCTTCAGTCCGGATGGGAAGACGCTGGCAAGTGCGGAGGAGAATGGTGCGGTGTATCTGTGGGATGGGGTCACGGGAAGGCACAAGCGGACTCTCGCCGGGCATCCGGACAGAGCCACTAGCGTAGCGTTCAGTCCGGATGGGAAGACGCTGGCAAGTGGGGGTAGTGATGAAACCATCCGTCTGTGGGATGTTGTGACAGGTGCACAGAAGCTAACAATCAGGCATACGTCTTTTGTTGGTAACGTGGTATTTAGTCCGGATGGGAAGACGCTAGCGAGTGACAGTGACAACATAGTGCATCTATGGGATGCTATGACAGGTGAACACAAGGAAGCATTCACCGGGCACACGCGTGGGGTTCAGAGCCTCGCGTTTAGTCCGGATGGAGAGACGCTGGCGAGTGGGGATTGGAACGGTACTATTCGTCTGTGGGAGGTCGCTACAAGTGAACAGAAGGAAACCCTCTTCGCCCAAGGTTCGACTATCTGGAGCCTCGTATTTAGTCCAGATGGAAACACGCTCGCAAGTGCGGGTAGCCGAGAGATTCGTTTGTGGGACACCGTGACAGGCGAACAGAAGGGAACACTAGTCGGGTATGAGGATGATATCTTGAGCCTTGCGTTCAGCCCGGATGGACGTACGCTCGCAAGTGGCGGGGGACGATGGGACTATACCCTCCGGCTGTGGGATGTTGTGACAGGTGTTTCTAAGGGCATTCTCACGGGGCATACGTGGAGTGTCACTAGCCTTGCGTTTAGTCCGGACGGAGAGACATTGGCAAGTGGGAGTGGGGATGGCACGGTGCTCCTATGGGAGCTGCCCCCTACAAAGGAACATAAGCACAGACTCACTGAGCATACAGAGCCGATTTGGAGCCTTGCATTCAGCCCGGATGGACGGACCCTAGCAACTAGTAGTAGAGACAAGACCGTCCGGCTGTGGGACGTGGCTACAGGTGAACACACGCGCACCTTCACCCTGAATGAGTCTTGGGCCTGGAGCGTAGCATTTAGCCCGGCTGGACGCCTTCTAGCAGGTGTGCATTATAACGAGATCCGCTTGTGGGATGCTGTGACAGGCGAACGGAAGGGGATTCTCACCGGGAATACGGGCGTCAGTGATATAGCGTTCAGTCCGGATGGACGCACGTTGGCAAGTGGCACTTTGGGCGAAACTATCCGTTTGTGGGATGTCGCCACGGGGGAATATAGGCAGATTCTCACTGGGCATACGTCTGAGGTTGACAGTGTCGCATTCAGTCCTGATGGAAAGACACTAGCGAGTGGTGGAGGATGGTGGGATGATATCATTCGTCTTTGGGATATTGCAACAGGTGAACAGAAGGGGATTCTCACCGGGCATACCGCTGGGGTCAGTGATGTAGCGTTCAGTCCGGATGGACGAACACTGGCAAGTAGCAGTTATGACCATACCAGCCGTCTGTGGGATGTCGTTACAGGTGAGCACATCCGTACCTTCACCGGGCATAGGCATCAGGTTTTGAGTCTTGCATTCAGTCCGGATGGGCGTACACTAGCAAGTGGAAGTGTAGACGAAACCACCCGTCTGTGGGATGTCGCAACAGGTGAACAGAAAGAGACTCTTGCTGGACATACGAGTTGGATCAGTGACGTAGCGTTCAGTCCGGATGGACGGACACTGGCAACCGGGAGTGGAGATGGCACGGTGCTCCTGTGGGATCTTACGCCCACAGCGGTATTCGGAGATGTCAACGGCGATGGTGTGGTGGACCTCCACGATCTGATGCATATTAGCTCAAACTTTGGTCTGATAGGACAGAACGATGCCGATATCAACGGGGATGGCGTAGTCAATATTCTGGATCTCGTCATGCTTGCAGGGAGGTTAGGGGAGACTGTGGCGGCACCTTCCGCACAGCCCGTGGCGCTTGGGTCCCTCACGGAAGCGGAGGTGCGGAGTTGGCTCACTGAAGCACAGGAGTTAGATCTCACGGATCTAAGGTTACGAAGGGGGATTTTCTTCCTTGAGCAGCTCCTTGCTGCATTGACACCGAAAGAAACAAGGCTGCTGCCTAACTACCCGAACCCATTCAATCCAGAAACGTGGATACCGTATCGCCTCGCCCACGCCTCCGATGTGACACTCACAATCTACGACACAACAGGTGCGATGGTGCGTCAATTAGATCTGGGACATCAGCAGGCAGGATCCTACACCGCTCGAAAGCGTGCGGCGTATTGGGATGGACGCAACGGCAATGGGGAACTGGTCGCAAGCGGTATCTATTTTTATCAGCTCCGGGCGGGGGATTATACCGCTACAAGACGGATGGTGATTGTCAAGTAGCACCACAATTTAGGGAGCGAACTTTTAGAAAAACTCGGTTTCTGAAGGTTACAGATATGAGGTTACAAGTCATCCTCCTCATCGTCTTCATCCTCGTCGTCCTCGTGCCGAACTCGCGTCGGCTCTTCGCCGGGTTTTGGTATTTCCGGGTCTGGATGCGGCCTCAGCTCAAAATCGAAATCGGTCCTCATTTCCCCCGGTTTGACATGCGTCCGAGTCACTATCCTAGAGTAAGCCCTGTCTCTTACCGCTTTTATCTTGACTTCCCCGGCGGGAACCTCATTGAGGGTATACCTCCCCTCCCGGTCAGAATAGATATGTCGCAGTTGACACCATCTATCTGACACCTGTATTCGGGCGCCTGAGATTGGTGTCTTGTCATTGGCATCAATAATGGTCCCGGAAAGTTTCCCATGTGGAAAGATGTCTACGACGCCAGCTGGTGTGTGTGCCGCTATCAGCGCATTTTCAGCACCCATAAGGCGAAGGTTTTCCAAATGGATATTGCTGCTGCCTACCTGTTTCGTCTCAAAAGTTATAATTGCTAGGATTCCCCTTTTGGTTTCAACCCCGGTGTTTGTGGCTCTATGAGACCGAATATCCGCAATAACGCCTTTTTCATTATCCACACGCGGTTTTTCCCACACCGTAGCATCAATACCATTTCGGCTTAAAAAATCCCCTTCTTTGATATCGACTACCTCTAGGAGTACAGAATCAAACTTCAGGTTGAAGGTAAAGCTATGGAGAGGCTCGGCGAGACTAGCGGAAATATTCGTGGTAAATGTCTCGCCTAGATTGACAACTGTGTTCTCAATACCAATTGCATTGGTGGGTGTAAAGTTATCCGGCAGAGCTGTTGCTACAATCTGGCTGGATCCTTCAAGGGCACCGTGATTTTTGTTTGGGGACAGATCCCTTGCGGTGCCATCATCGAAATTCCAATACCCCGCCAAGCCGGGTTCATCACCTGTGAGGGGTGCATCCATCGTTGATCGGATTTCTTTGTGGGTGCGTGCGCGGTTCCAAATACGGATTTCATCAAGCATACCGGGCCAATTTGGACATAACCAATTATTTAAGTTTCAACCTAACGAAACTCAAAATTTGCCATCTCGCACCTCAAATTTCGTCGGTTTTCCAAGGGTCATCTCTCCGATTTCTACCCAATGTGCTACCCATCGCACCATCTGTTCAAGTGAAATTCGCGGATAACCGAAAAGTTGATGACAGCGAGCGGCGTTACTCAAGAGTGCGGTTTCTGCCTCCACCCCTTCAAAGGCGGGTGCTTTTCCGAACATTTCCCCGAATCGTGTGGCGAGCCAGCGAATGGAAACGATTTCCGGACCTGTGAGGTTAAGAAGCATCGGTGGGCTTTGGCAGTGCAGCAGGGAACGCAGTACAACTGCGTTTGCGTCTCCTTGCCAGATGACATTGGCAGCTCCCATCGTCACATCTACAGACTTCTCACAGTAAACCTTTTCCGCGATGTCCAGCAGGATACCATATCGCAAATCGATGGCGTAGTTTAACCGGAGGATTGCGAGGCGAGTCCCGAATTGATTTGCGGCGTGCTCAAACACCCGCTCGCGACCGAGACAGGACTGTGCATATTCGCCGATAGGTTCTACAGGGTACATTTCTGTTGCGCCGCCGTGGGAAATGGGTGTTAGTGGATAGACGTTTCCTGTCGAAAAGACGACAATACGGGAATTTCGATATTTTTCGGCAACCCGTCCGGGCATATAGGTATTCATCGCCCACGTCAGAGGTTCATTCCCTGTGGAGCCAAACTTCCTGCCAGCCATGAAAACCACATTGGGAACATCTGGTAATTCTTGCAATTCAGTTTCGTTCAGTAAATCACATACAATGGTCTCGATACCTGCTTGATTCAGATCTGACCGTAAGTCGGGCGCTGAGAAGCGGGATACGCCAATAATTCTCTTGTCCGAACCTGATGCGTCGATAGCGCGTTTTGCCAGTTTTGCCAGTGTCGGCCCCATCTTCCCACCTACTCCGAGTATAAGGAGATCACCCGTCATTCTCCTTATTGCTTCAATGACCTCTGGCGTAGGTTGGGACATCACTTCCTCAAGCTGTTCTGAATCCTCAATATATTCGGGCTGTGATACTGTTTTTATTCTATCCATATTCTTACTTCCGTCGTGAGAGATAAGACGACAGCGCATAATCAAACGGTGTTGCTGTATCAATTTGCACATAGTCGATTAAACTGGCACCACACCCCCGGCGATAGGCTTGAATGAACCCATTCAACTGTTCCAGATAACCAGCTTTGAGTGCCTCTGCCTGCGTCGAGAGCGTGTTATCTGTCTCCACGTCGCGAAAAACAATTGGGCCCTCAAAAGGAAATGTCATCTCAGCTTTATCGAGCAGATGAAACACAATGACCTCGTGTTTGCGATGTCGAAAATGCTTGAGGGCAGAGAGAACTTCTGACGGTTGATCTAGGAGATCGGAAATCACGATGACCAATCCTCGACGAATAATTCGCTTAGCAAGTTCATTAAAAGTACCACTGATACTCGTTTCTTCACCCGGCTGAACACTTTCTAAGGTGGACATGATAGCGTGCAGGTGAGTCGCAGCACCGCGCGGCGGGATGTATTCCCTGATATGTGTGTCAAAGACCGCCAAACCCGCGGAGTCCCGCTGCTTGAGCATCAGATAGGTCAACGATGCGGCAAGATAACAGGCGTACTCAAACTTGGTGATGCCGTTGTCATCATATTTGTAGTTCATCGATCCGCTAGCATCAAGCAGAATATAGGCACGCAGGTTGGTTTCCTCCTCAAACTTTTTGATGTAGTAACGATCCGATTTGCCGTACACCTTCCAATCGATGTAACGGATGGCGTCACCAGGCATGTATTGCCGGTGCTCTGCAAATTCAACGCTGAACCCCTGATATGGGCTTTTGTGCCGTCCCGTGATAAAACCCTCCACAACAAGGCGAGCGACTAACTCCATGCCGCCGAGTCGGGAAAGGGCTGTGGGGTCCAAGTATCGGTGAGATGTTCTCATGGTTTCTCCGTTTTTTAAGGACGAACTTTGCGGTCAAGATGATTGCACGTTGAATATTCTCGCTTCCGGATGAGTCACAATAATCGCAGCGACCGAATTTTCAGGTGTCAGTTGGAATTCATCAGAAAGGTCAACACCAATTCGCTTCGGCTCAAGCAGTCGCGATAGTTTGGCAAGCGATGTTAAGTCTGGACAGGCAGCATCCCCGAAACGAAAACGTGCCCCCTGATAGCTCCCGTGAAATAGATCGAGGACATACGGGCTATCTTCTGCAGCGATGTCAAGTTCGAGGCGGATCTGCCTGTGGGCATACTCTTCCAGTGCTTCAGTCGTCTCGATAGCTATCCCGCGTAGATGCAAGTATCTTCCTTCATTGCCTTCTGCCAGAACCTGTTGCATAACCTCTGTAATTGTGGATCCAATCGTGACAAGCTGCAATGCCACAACATCCATCTGAATAGAATCGGCGCCGGCAAAGTAATCGGTAATGCAGCGTCGTTCTTCGGTATGCGTCTGACGGGGGAAGGTGAAACGGATCCATTCGGTTTGGGCATCGGCGTGGTAGACGATGAGGTCGTCGCCATCCGATTGGGCATGAAAATAGCCGTACACCACCAATGGACGCAACCAGCTGTTATCCATGCAGAGCTGCTTATAATGTTGGTATATCGGCACAACTTCCCGCTCAATAAAGCGGTCATACTCGTGTTGTGACATGCCTTGCTGGCGGCGATAACCCCATTGAACACGAAACAGTACCACAGGGTTGATATAGTTGTAGACCTGCTCCAGCGAGATATCGGTGACGACCCTTGCACCGTAGAATGGGGGCGTCGGAATGGGAGAGTGAGACGCTAACTGCAAGGTATGAACCCTTCCTTATCTTCTAGGGCTTAGAGCCATTTCCTACTCCACCCGTCCGGAAGCCAATTCGTACTTGCCCTGAATCCCCTTAACGGCTGTTGCACTGCCATGTCGCCAGAAGTAATTCCCGAACAGCGATGCCAGACGGATAGCCTCCTCCGGTTGCTGATCAATGAGATTGTTCCGCTCACATGGATCTTCAATGAGATTGTAAAGTTCGTCAGGCTCGCCTTCAGGTCGTTGGATGTAGCTCCATGTCGCATCCCGGATACACCGATCTGCGCCCTCATGGTATCCCGTAATAATAGCGTCACGATGTGAGTCGCTATTCCCTTTGAGGACATTGAGGAAGCTGTCGCCGTGCATCGATGAGATGTTATTCCCAAATCCGAGCACTTCAAGCACCGTCGGAAGGAAATCTTGGAACTGGACAATTGCATCTGTTCGGCGTGCTCCTTCGCCCTTCGGTAAACGCACCATAAAGGGGATCTTGAGAAGTTCATTGTACATCCGATCTGCGCCCTTGAGGAACTTCCCATGGTCACCGAGGGGGTGTCCGTGGTCTGCGAGCAGGAAGATTAATGAATCGTCGTAATACCCAAGTTGTTTCAACTGGTCAAAGAGCCTACCAAGACAGTGATCCACAAAAGCCGCCTCGCCGGCGTAAAGCCCCTGGATATGCTTAATCTCGGCATCGCTCGCCCAATCGCTTGCCATGCCGCCCATCGGCATAACGATACGGGGTCCGTTATAATCAGGATCGGTATAGGTGTCCCACGGATCTGGCGGATCCCACGGTTCGTGTGGATCGAAGGAATCAATCCAGAGGAAGATTTGCTCATGTGGACGGTTATCCTCAAGCCACGCTCCTGCTTCATCCACCACCTTACGCGGGAACCAATCCTCGGGATCTGCGAATTGGTCGGTGTTTGCCAGAAATTGACTGATTCGATTGCGCCATTCTTCGGGGAAATTCTCGTTGAGATAGTCGTTGAGGTTCCGCTTCAGCGGGGCGGATACATAGGGGTCGTACTCCTGTCCACGAATCCAGCGGTAAGCGTGGAAATCGCGGTGGAAGTTCATTCTCGGAGCGCGGTAGTGATAGGTATCTGAAATGAGCCCAGAAACGTATCCCTCTTGGCTCAAGATCTGTGCGATTGCCACATCTTCCGGGGTTAACGGTTGCCAAGGGCGATACGGAAGCGTCCGCTGTCCCGTCATCAGTTGGGTGCGGATTGGGATTGTGGGCAAGGCTTCCGGGTAGGCATTTTCAAATACGACACACTCCTCCGCAAACCGATCGATGTTGGGAGTTTGACACGGCGCGATGCCTTTAAACACAGGAGTGTCTTTGTGATAGGTGCTGACGTGGTCCTGACGGAAACTATCCAATACAATAACAATGAGATTCATTATAATGCCTCCAAACTCCATATCTGTAACGTTTAACTGTGGTTTCATTCTATCACAATTGATCGTATGCAACAAGCGTTTTTTCGCAATGTCCATCATAGGAACTTAACCTACTACGCTCACAGGTTTTAGCAGAAATCGACCAACCCTGTTGACAAACCTAACCCGTCAAATTATAATTTACTCAGCTTCGTCGTTGCATAGGTATAAACATGGCGTCAGTGGGAGAGGTGGAAATGGACAAACAGCATCCGAAAGTTGTAGTTGTGGGAAGTTTCAATATGGATCTCGTGGTCCAAGCGGAACGCCGACCACAAACAGGTGAAACGCTCATGGGGGAAGAATTCGGCATGTTTATCGGGGGGAAAGGGAGCAATCAGGCGATTGCTGCCGCACGCTTAGGGGCAGATGTGACGATGATCGGCAGGCTCGGAACGGATCTTTTTGGAGACACGTTAATGGCTGCCCATGCCGACGAGGGTATCTGTACAGATTATGTCATCCGAGACACGGAGATCGGGACAGGTGTTGCCTCCATATTGATCGATACCGATGGCGATAACAGCATTGTGCTTGTCCCGCAAGCGAATATGCGTCTGAGCGTTGAAGATATAGAACGAGCATCGGAATCAATCGCTGCCGCGGATGTACTCCTTCTACAATTGGAGGTGCCGGTTGGCGCGTCCCAACGCGCCGCAGAGATCGCAAAATCCAACGGTACAACGGTAGTGCTTAACCCTGCTCCAGCACAGGAATTGCCGGATGACTTTTTGGCGCAGGTAGATATTCTTACCCCCAACGAAGTGGAAACCGAATCGCTGTCAGGCATCAGAGTTTCCACCGCGACTGATGCAGAACATGCCGCCAAAGTGCTGTTGGACAAGGGACTTTCCGCTGTGATTTTGACACTCGGTGAGCGAGGCGCGCTATTGTTGACATCAGATCTGACGCAACAAATCCCAGCCTACACTGTTGAGGTGGTAGATACGACTGCAGCGGGGGATGCCTTTTGCGGTGCGCTCGCAACAGCGGTCGCACAGGGTGAAAACCTTGTGGCTGCGGTTGCTTTCGCCAACGCCGTGGGTGCTTTAGCTGTGACGGTGCTTGGTGCAGCTCCATCTATGCCGGCTGCGGCGCATGTTGAGGCGTTTCGTGGGGCGGCACAATGAAGCACAGCGTTGAAATTCTTGAACTCTAACTTTTCTGGAAGAATTATCAGGAGGGGTTATATGAACGGTGCACATTGGTTAGTTAAAACGCTTCAACGGCGCGGCGTGGAATATGTCTTCGCGCTCTGTGGCAACGGACTCAAACCGTTCCTCGACGCATGTGTAGATTTGCAGATGCCGGTGATTGACGTGCGAAACGAGCAATCTGCTGCTTATATGGCGGATACATGGGGACGGATGACCAAACGGATTGGGGTGGTCGCGGTGAGCGCGGGACCGGGACACACCAACACCCTCACCGGACTCGCTAACGCCTTCTGGGATGGTGGACCAATGCTCCTGATCAGCGGCTGTGCTACCACAGATACACGCGGTATGGGGCATTTCCAAGAACTGGATCAGGTGGGTATGGCGGCACCCGTTTGTAAATATGCCCGGTTTGTCGATCGCATTGATGTCTTGGAGCATGAATTTACCAATGCACTGGGGGCATCATTCGCCGGTCGTCCAGGTCCAGTGCACTTGACCATACCCAGCGATGTCTTTAGTGCACAGATGCCAGATTCAGCCGTTACCCGTCCGCAGGAGGCTCCGCCCACCATCACCCACGTCAACCCACAAGCCCCCGGCAATCCGGATCTGATTCGTGATGCCGTTGAACAGCTGTGTGATGCTGAACGCCCTGTCATTATTATCGGCAATGGAGCGTTCTACGCTGACGCTGGCGATGCACTTGCCCAATTTGCGAATCTAACGCATATCCCAATTTTCTCAAATATGTGGTCACGGGGGTGTATCGAAAGGCCGTTGGAGGCGTATGTCGGTACAACCTTCGGTGGCGAAACCAACGGGGCATTCGCCAACCTCGCGGCGGTTGATGTCGCATTGGTGTTGGGAGCCGGTATCGATTATCGGGTGGGGTATGGTCGTCCTCCCGTTTTTTCTGAATCGGTTCGTTTCATCCGTGTCGACGTTGACCCGAATGAGCTATCAAAGACGATTGAGCCGGAGATTGGGATTGTCGGCGATCCACGGTCTGTTCTTGAGGGGATGAACGATGTGGGAAAAAGCCTCAAGTGGAACCATCAAGCGTGGCTGGCGAAGGTACGCCGAAGCCGTGAGGCACTGCTGGCAAAGTGGGGAACACGAGGGTATGAAGACGTAACCCCGCTCCCCTCAATACGAATCTGTCGGGAGATTCAGCCGTTTCTGGATCAGGACGTGACCTTTCTGCTCGATGGAGGAAATATCGGACGCTGGGCGCACATGACTCTTTGGAACCGTCATCCAGCGCACTGGTTCACCTGCGGCGCGAGCGGGATTGTTGGTTGGGGTGTGCCGGGCGCAGTCGCTGCAAAGTTAGCACGCCCCGATAAACCGGTGCTGCTCTTGAGTGGTGATGGTTCAGCGGGTTTTACAATTACGGAGATCGAAACGGCGTTGCGCTTTAATACACCTTACGTCGCCATTGTCGCGCACGACAGCGCGTGGGGCATAGAAGCAGATTCTCGCACGCCAGAGCGTCGCATGGGCACGGTGTTCGGTGAAATCCGTTTTGACCGCGTTGCTGAAGCACTTGGTGGGCGCGGGGTATATATTGAGCATCCCGACCAGCTTAGACCGGCGATTGAGCGGGGGTTAGCTGCGGATACAGTTACCTTTATTCACGTTCCAACGGAACTTGGAGGGATTGGGTATCTGGCTGGACAATATCTGGAGCAAGAGTAAGACAATAAATAGACGTACCCTGAAAAGCAAAACACAATAATGTAGATTAAGACTAACGTGGTAATGCACAGTACATAATGCGTAGACGATTTCTTCTTACACGCTGTTTTTCTAGGGAGGGCAGGTTAGGAATCAAACTAACATTGGGATTGACACGCTAACTAAGATGGGTTAAAATAAGCCCAATTTGAATCCCGAGTTGCTTGAGAGTCAATATTGAAAAAACCGAGAGGTTAGTAAAATTCACTCACCAAAACACCATCCTGACTATAAGGAGGCAAAAAATGTTTGAAGGATCCTTTGTCGCACTCGTGACACCATTCAAAGATGACGAATCCCTTGATGAAG
Source organism: Candidatus Poribacteria bacterium (assembly GCA_965204355.1). Classification (GTDB taxonomy): domain Bacteria; phylum Poribacteria; class WGA-4E; order WGA-4E; family PCPOR2b; genus PCPOR2b. The sequence goes on along the minus strand of OZ241983.1, from coordinate 1,396,866 downwards.
CCAAACTCAAAGAACTAATCGAATTCCAGATCGATGGGGGTACACACGGCATCGTTCCCTGCGGTACGACTGGTGAATCTCCCTCCCTGTCAGAAGAGGAACATGATCGGGTGATAGAAATCACGGTTGATACGGTCAATGGTCGCGTACCAATTATCGCAGGAACCGGTTCCAACTCGACAACGCGCACATTGCGAGCAACAGAGCACGCAAAAGCTGCCGGGGCTGATGCTGCGCTTATTGTGACGCCTTACTATAATAAACCGAATCAACAGGGATTGTATGCACATTACATGAAAATCGCCGACAGCGTTGACATCCCGATTATTATCTACAACGTTCCCGGTCGTTGTGGGACGGACATTCTTTCCGACACCGTCGCCCGACTTGCTGAACACCCGAATATCGCAGGACTCAAAGAGGCAACCGGCGAACTTAAACGTGCCAGCGAAGTGGTATCGATGTGTCCCGATGATTTTGTCGTGCTTTCGGGCGATGACATCAATACCTTGCCGATTCTTTCGGTCGGTGGAAAGGGCGTAATCTCGGTTGTTGCAAATGTAGATCCCGCTGATATTGCCGAGACGTGCAACGCCTTCAAAGCGGGTAATATTGAGCTCGCTCGAAAACTCCACTACAAAACCATGCAGTTAGCGGTGGATCTCTTTATAGAAACGAACCCTATTCCCGCGAAAACAGCCCTCATGATGATGGGGAAACTCAATGGCAAGCTGCGACTTCCGCTTGCACCGCTCACACCTGCCAATGAGGAAACGTTGCGTCAAACGCTGAAGGACGCGGGTTTGATTAACTAGTAGTCGTTCAACTCGGGTTGGGCAGATAGCCTGTTGGTCGATGTTGGAGAATTGGCTGACAGGCTATCTGACGACTTGTCAATCGGAGGAGCAGCAATGCAACATCGTGGCTTGGGAACGACAGGCTTGACCGTTTCCGAAATCGGTATGGGAACATGGGAGCTCGGCGGACGAGAATGGGGTGATATAGACGAAGCAGAGGCGATCCGCCTGCTTCAGTATGCGTATGAACAGGGGGTTACTCTGTACGATACCGCTGATCAGTACGGCGGTGGTCGTTCCGAACGGCTGCTCGGACAGGCTTTCGCTAACATGCAAGACGCGGTGGTTATCGCTACAAAGGTTGGCTATGAAATAGACTCCGATGGCTGGGTGAGTCAGGGCTGGGAACAACGACCATCGTATAACGCTTCCCGTGACTACATTCGCGAGGCTGTGGAGGGAAGTTTACAACGATTGAGACGCGAAACGATAGATACCTACCAGTTCCACGCGCCTCCGGCTCCCGAACAGTGGGATGAAGCCTTTGGAACAATGGAACAACTTAAGGCTGAAGGGAAGATCCGTTTTTACGGTATGGCTCTCGGTAGTGAGGAACAAGCGCTAAAAGCAATTGAGGAGACCGGCATCTCCACAATGATGCTGACCTACAACATCCTGAATCAATCTATGGCTGAAACGGTACTGCCGGCAGCACAATCCAAAGGTATAGGCATCATTGTCCGACAGCCACTCGCATCGGGTCTACTGTCTGGGCAACTGACATTGGACACGAAGTTTGCCGCCAACGACCATCGTAAACTTTGGTCCCCTGAACAGTTGCGCGATGACCTGCAAAAGGTGGAAACCGTCAAAGAAATTGTCGGTGATGCAACTGAGACACTTTCGCAAGCCGCCCTTAAATTTATCCTTGCTCATCCAGCCGTCAGTGCTGTTGTACCCGGCATGATGACGATCGCACAGGTAGACGATGGCGTTGCTACGGCGAAGCTACCCGCGCTGCCGCCAAACATTTTGCAGCGATTGCAGAACGACTTCTGATACCAAGATGCGTGTAAACTATCCTCACGTCCTATGGTCATGAATCGCCTGAAGTTTCAACGCAAGCTGATGATTCTTTTTGTGGGAATGGCATTGCTACCCACTGCTGTCCTCGTTTTCGTCTCCTACCACCTTATTAGTCGAAGCGTGGAGCGTTGGGCAAACCACCAGATTGCGTTGACGCTTACGAATTCGGCGGCAATTATCGAAGACGCCAGTGAAATCGCGCATACGCTTGAACTCTATGAGAACCTACCCTTGACTGACACCGCTGAACTATTGGCGGTTGATGAGGACTTGGTTACTGTATTGGATGATTTTGACTCCAAGACTGTCGAGATACGAGTTACCGCATTCGCGGACACCTACGGCGATTACCTCATCGCCGTCTACGACTGGGACGGACATCTCGTCTTCAGTACTGACCCAAACCACCCTCCCGAAACGCTTAACGTTTTTTTACCGCCGTTGGGGGCGTTACCCGATGCTCCAACCATCTCGCAAGAATTGGCAGACCAAGGTTTTTTAATTTGCGGTGTGCCGATCTTCTCAGAGGATGGAATGAGACGCTTGGGGGCAATAGTCGTTGGGAAATCAATGGCATTGACGCCTGCCCAGATGCGTGCACAGATGTCAGCCATCCAGAACAAGTTAAACCGTCTGGAAACGGATATTGATGCGGAAGGGACCGCATATCGACGGACGGAAAGCCGCACAACTGTTATTGCTCTACTGATCACAGCAGCACTGATTGTTATCCTCGCCTTTTTCGTCAGCAGGATCCTCGCAAAAGGGATCAACACGCCGATTCGGTCACTTGTCGCCGGCACAGAGCAGATTTCCAACGGGAACCTCGATTATCAGGTGGCGGTGCAGACTGATGATGAGTTCGCCATCTTAGCTAGTGCCTTCAACCGGATGGTCTCCGATCTGAAAGCGCGTACTGAAGAATTAAGGCGTGCCGAAAAAATCGCGGCGTGGCAGGATATCGCGCAGAAATTGGCACATGAGATAAAAAATCCGTTGACACCGATTCAGTTGTCGGCGCAGCGTCTGCAACGTCGTTACCGCAATAACCCTGACGATCTCTCCGAACTTTTGGAACGCTGCACCCAAACTATCATCACTGAAGTTGAGGGGTTGCGCCGCTTACTCGATGAGTTTTCCGTGCTCGCTCAGATGCCCGCCCCGGAACTCTCCCCCGTGGACCTGCGTGAGACGCTTGATGCGACGTTAGTACTCTTCGACGAATTTCCCAGCCATATTAATTGTCAAATCAACTTTCCCGCTAATCTTCCTACCGTTACGACGGATGCAGATCACCTCAAGCGCGCATTCTTGAACCTTATCAATAATGCCCTTGAAGCGATGTCAGAGGAAGGAGAGAAGAAAGGCTGCTTGACGATTCGTGCTTTTGCTTCAACCGACCAATCCAAAGTCTTCGTGCAATTCGCCGACACCGGACCGGGTATATCCTCCGAAATCCGACCGAAGCTGTTCACGCCGCATGTTTCCACCAAGCGGGACGGCATGGGACTTGGGTTGGCGATTGTCAAGAAGGTGATGACGGATCTCGGCGGGGATATTCGGCTTGAGGACGTTCAACCCGATCAGATTGGGACGACTTTTACCCTATGGCTAAGGGCAACCCAAGAACGTTGAATTTTTTCCATAACGGAGAAGGAAAATATCTAACGTTTGATACTAATCTGCGTTATCATGTATGCTGAAATTAAATTATGGAGGCAAAAAATGTCTGATAAATTACTGAAGGTTATAGAGGATTTGCAGTCAGATAAGCGTTTAACCTCGCTCCTTGAAGCCGATATAAGCAGGAGTGTTATTCTAAAAATATTAGACGCATTAAATTGGAGCACGTCTAATCGTCATGAAGTAAATCCTGAGTATTCTGTAAGAGGTGGACGGGTAGACTTTGCTTTATTGATCGGCAACAGACCGAAGGTATTCATTGAAGTGAAAAGAGGAGGTGAACCGCTGGCAGGACACCAAGAGCAATTGTTGGGTTATGCCTTTAGGCAGGGTGTTAAAATTGCGATATTAACCAATGGTGCAACATGGTGGTTTTACCTACCGCTTCAGGAGGGAAGTTGGGAAGAGAGAAGATTCGCCACTGTGGAATTTGATAGACAGGATAGGGAGGAAATTGTCCAAAAATTGGAGACCCTTCTCAGCAAAGAAAACGTCATCTCTGGGAAAACTGTCCAAAGCGCAGAAATTTTTTACGAACAAAGTCAAAAGAAGGGGGAAATTTCGGCGACCTTACCGGATGCGTGGAATCAACTGGTGAGTGAGCCGGACGATTTGCTCGTAGAACTCCTTGCAGAAAAGACGGAGGAATTATGTGGGCATAAGCCAGATAAGAACGAAATAGAGCAATTTCTATTCGCACATTTCCCTATTATTGATCGCAGTGGTAGTGTTTCCACTCCAGCTCGCAAAGTACAAGTACCTCTCCCTTCGCAGCCTAAAGGTTCAGCGATACGTGACCCTAGTGAGTTGCTAGGTGTGCCCCCCTATGTTTATGAGATTGCCAATAGGTTTGATGGGATTGAGCTCAAACCAATGGATAACAGACTATCTGCCAAATATCGTAACAAAAATGGTAATCTTGAAGATTGGAATGTGTTCACCTTGGAACTTAACAGCGAAAATGAGTGGATTCTCATTCTTAATTATGGAGACGACTCCAGATTTGACATCAAAAAAGATTTTAAGGGGGCTGAACCTTACGGAGGAATATTTCGCAATGCTCCTAGCCTCCCAGCCTCACACGAGAATGCTAAAAAGTATCTTTTGAAGCTTTTGAGGGATTGGGATTACGAGGAAGTCATTTGAGATCGGGAAATATCATTGTAGATTCAGAAAAGCAAACTGGCTTTTGGGAAATATTGCTTGGACAACACACAATAGGGGCGAGTTCCCCATCCCTGTGATCGGCGTTTCAAAGTCTTGGTTATGCACATGTCGCCCCGCTGGGGCTTTGCGGATTGGGCTAGGAAGCCCAACCTACAAAACCATAGTATTTAGCAATCGGACTTAATGGAAAGGAAAAAACATGTTTGATAAACGGTATCTCCTGAACGATGATGCGATGCGGGATTTCATCATCAACGGATATGTGGTGGTGAAACCGGCACTCCCTCCTAACTTCCACAAATCTGTTTTCCAGCAAACGTTAGCGTTGATTGAAAAAGGAGAGCGGTTGGGGAATAATCTGCTGCTTTCCAAAGTCCCCATGCTTCAGCAGGTGTTCGACGATCCGACCGTCCACGGCGCGCTGACCAGTATTCTGGGACAAAACTATGTCATGAATCAACACCGCGCGTGCCATTACCATCCACCGGGCAGTCAGGCGCAAGATTGGCATAAGGATTATCCGTTAGGCGGGAATGTGCGATACCATCGCACACGATTGGCGATGGCTTTTTATTATCCGCAGGATGTCACCGAAGATATGGGACCCACGGCGATTCAACCCGCCACGCAATACTATATGAGCCCATCAGAGGACGCCGGGTTATCTCTTTGCGGTGAAGCCGGCACAGTGACAATCGTGCATTATGAACTTTGGCATCGAGCGACAGAGAATCTAAGCGACAAGATTCGGTTCATGCTGAAGTTTCTGTTTTGCCGTACAGAGGAGCCTCAACAGCCCTCATGGAATGCAGAAAATCCAAATTGGGAACCCAATCAGACCGCTCCTGTCGAACACCAAGGGATATGGGAGCACCTTTGGAAATGGCATCACGGAGAGCAGAATGGTAAGATGAATCCGACCATAGCGCCAGGCTCCAATAATTTTTCAAAGTTGCAGGAATTGCGGGCCGGACTCAACGATGAAGATGAGGCGACGCGTCTTAATGCAGCGTATGCGTTGGGGAGCATCGGGGAACCCGCGATACCGACATTGATAGAAGCACTACGACAAGAGTCGAAAGTTGCTTGGAACCGAAACTTAGACCGCGGAGACTTTACCAATCCGAGTCAACTTGATACCATTTATGGACTGGCTGCTGTCGGTGAACCTGCCGTGCCTGCATTAACAGAAGCGTTGGATGATGCGGACTGGTGGATACGCGCAGGGGCTGCTGCCGCGTTGGGGTGTATGGGTGAACCTGCACACGGTGCTGTGCCCACATTAATCGAGGCGCTGAAGGATAATTCGGAGTGGGTTCGTCGGAATGCAGCGGACACACTGGGGAATATCGGTCCGTTAGCTCGGTTGGCAGTGCCAGCACTGATCGAGGCTTTGGGTGATAACAGGCCGGTATCGCGTTGGTCTCTCTCGGATGCACCGTTGCGGGAAAATGCTATGATTGCCTTAGCGAAGATGGGGGAACTCCCTCAAACTGCTATTCCTGTGATGGAAGAAGCGTTGCAAGACGAGAATCAGTACATTCGCTCATGGGCTGCCATCGCCTTGACGTGAGGTTGCTAGGTTCTGTAGCACGATCTGTTAGATTGTGATCCCAGCCTGCAAACTAACAGTTTGCGCTACATTTGTCAGATTGCCTGATAATTACAGCGTTTGCCGAATGAGCAGCTTCAAAATGTCAACACGCCCTAACTGGATGGATGGCGTTCAACGGTGACTTGGTTCATATTTTGAAGCAAATCAAGGAGACTGGTGAGGTTATCGTCGAATTGGATTTCTAACGGCGAGACTGTGTATTCAAAACAGGGTGCCAGCAGAATCACCGCAAAGTCTTCCTGTAGGAGGTCCAGCACCCGTCTCCCAATCCTTTTTCTTGCTGCCATGTTCGTTGTTTGATCAAGTTGAGAGAGTAGCGCATCAACTTGAGGATTGCTATATCCAAAAAAGTTGTATCTCCCATCGGAATGAAAAAACCATGATAGGCGGTTGTACTCCAAACCCAAAAAGAGTTGAGTTAAAAAGGCATCCGCCTCTTCCCGTATCTCTCCTTTGACAGAGATAGGATTCACCACAGTGGACCCCGCTGATCGTCCAATGAGATGAGCCAAGTGGTGTAACGTCCCTCCCGCAGGGTGCTCCACCCTCGAACAAGCTAAGCGAATATCAAGGGGCTGAGAAGACGGTACAATCTCCGGTTCCTCAGCGCCTTCGCCCACGCTCAGATAGAAGTTGATTGCTCGATAATCAATGGTTTGTTTCAGCAAACCACAGTTCCGTTTATCCGAGAAAAGACCGTGGTGACGATTAAGAACTAGGGCGTAATAGTTATCCTGGAAAAAGGGCCACTGTTGACAAGGTGCTGTCGTTGGAAATTGGTAGAGCGGCTGCAGCGCATGGATATAGAGATAGAGCAGATCAATTGTCCCATCTTCGAGTGCCTTAACGGCATTGGCGGGTCGTGTGAAACGTTTCACGGTCAACCAATCGATACAGGTATTCTCGCCACGATAATAATCTGGATTGTGCTCGAAGTAAAGGGTCATGATATCCGGACGGAAACGCTTTAGTTGATAGGCACCAGAAGTCACACTATAGGGTTGAGCTGAGTAGGAAGGGAGTGGGCAGATATAGCGCAGCCAAAAGGGGAAGAGCGCCTCCGCTTGAGACAGTCGAATGCGGAGTTGTGTCTTGCCGTCAGGTTTAATCTCTGTGATAATCGGAGCGATACGGCTTGTGGAAAACGCTTCGGTGACCTCTTCAAAAGTAATCGGCTTCCCATCGCTCCAACGAAGATCCTCTCTCAAGGTCAGCTGCCACTCCGAATGTCCTTGCACCGGCTCGCAACTGATTGCAAGCCGTTCTTCGATCTCCCCGTTTTGGTAGGACATCAGGAGGGGCTCATAGCATAGGAACTGAAGCCAAGAAAACAGCATCGGATCCGGTTGGTCTAAAGATCCCAATTTGATGTCCGTCAATTCCCCGATTTCGAGCCAACTCAAAGGCGTCCACTCGTCGGGGTGCTTGATACGAAGGCTTCCGGTATAGGAGATACCGATTTGCTTTTGAAAGTGTTGGGTAATCTCCTGCTGATCGGGTGCCCACTGATTCAGCAGTGACAGCAGAAATTGCACCTGTGCCGGTTGCAGGGAGGGCTTGGTCAACTGGTGTCTGAGCAGATTTACCTCCTTTTTGCAGCGTCTGACATGCCGCGACGAGATTCCGATTCCCTCAGCGATCTCTTCATCGCTAGCTTGGGAATGCTGCTCTTGATAAGCAATAAGTTTGAGAAGCGTATCGACTTTGGACATTTGTGCACCTGCCAATTCAGTCCCATCTTTGGAAGCATTCTCCCACAGATAGGGCAACTCACCTGATATCAGTGACCGAATTTCTATACATTTTTGGTTTTTGTCAACGGTAATCTGTATAGGAACAGCGTTTCGACAACCCTCCATGTCAAGAGGACACTGATTGCCTCTACCCAAAACAGTTCACAGTATAAACCTCCTTGCTTTCGATTTGCAACTAGTTTTTGAGAAGTATGGACATATCATGTCCATACTTCCAAAAGGGACTGGATTTTCTGTGTGATTGGTTGGTATCCTTACAATCACAATGGGAATAGATAGGTCTTTGAACCGATTCCACGGTTCATATTCGTCTGACTTTGAGCGTATGGATAAAGGAGAGAAACGATGAAACTCGCATGGTTCAAACGACAGATACAAGCCTGCTATTTTCGCAGCGGACTTTTAATGCTCGCTGCGTGTTTCTTCTTGGCATGGACAAAACTGGCGCAAGCCGCTGATACAACGATTGCCTTTATGTCCAATCGCAGTGACTGGAAGAATGGCGAAATTTACCTGATGAACCCCGATGGGAAACAAATCCGCCAACTCACCAAACACCCTCAATATGACGAGGAGCCTGCTTGGTCCGTTGATGGGAAGAAGATCACCTTTGTGTCATTTCGAGATCTAGAACAAATCCCTGAACATGGAATCTGGCGCGGTGAAATCTATCTGATGAACCCCGATGGCACCAATCCTATCAACCTGACCCAATCGCCAGAAAGGGCAGATGGTGTTTCCTCTTGGTCGCCGGACGGAAAACAGATTGCCTTTACATCTGCCGAACTCTTTAACGGGGATATTCTCGCCAGCTCGGATATTTTCGCGATGGATGCAGATGGGGGCAATCTCATTAACCTCACCAACCATGATGCTCTAGACGAGACTCCAGATTGGTCACCGGACGGGCTGCGAATCGCATTCTCCTCTAACCGTGACGGTAACTGGGAAATCTATGTGATGAGCGCTAATGGGACTAACCCTATTAACCTCACGAATCACCCAGCAAGAGACGGTAGACCCGATTGGTCACCGGACGGGAATCAGATTGCATTCTCTTCTGACCGTGACGAAAACTTAGAAATCTATGTGATGAACGCTAATGGGACTAACTCCACTAACCTCACTAACCACCCAGCTGAAGATAATCACGCTTCTTGGTCACCGGACGGGCTGCGAATCGCATTCTCCTCTAACCGTGACGGTAACTGGGAAATCTATGTGATGAACGCTAATGGGACTAACCCCATAAACCTCACCAACCACCCTGAATGGGACGATAGTCCTTCGTGGGGCCCCACCCCTATCCTAAGCGTTGCTTCAAAGGGGAAATTGGCGACCTTATGGGGAAAAGTTAAGCGTAGCAATACCTATGATAAGAAGTAGAATCTGTGAAGAACTTAGCATAAAGGAGAAAAACGATGAAAGTCTCATTGCTGAAACCACGGATACAAGCCTTCTATCTTTGCGGCGGACTTTTGGCTCTCGCTGTATACCTCCTTCCCGATGTATCGGGACCTGCACAAGCCGCTGACACAACGATTGCCTTTATGTCCAACCGCAGCAACGAGAGGAATGGCGAAATTTTCCTGATGAATTCCGATGGGAAACGAGTGCGCCAACTCACCAAACACCCTCAATATGATGCGGTGCCTACCTGGTCCCCTGATGGACAGAAAATTACCTTTGTGTCGTTTCGGGATTTGAACCGATTTCAGGGAGGTGGAATGATCCTCGCTGAGATTTATATGATGAACCCCGATGGCACCAATCCCATTAACCTGACTCAATCACCAAAAAGAGCGGAGGGGGGTTCCTCTTGGTCGCCGGACGGAAAACAGATTGCCTTTACAGCCGGCGAGCGCTTCAAGCATCACGCTGGATATCGCTGGAATATTTGGGTGATGGATGTAGATGGGGGCAATCCCCGTAAACTAACCAACCATACTGCCGGTGACGGGAATCCCGATTGGTCGCCGAACGGGAGGCATATTGCATTCCACTCTGAACGCAACAGAGATTGGGAATTCGATATCAAGAGAAAGAATTTGGAAATCTATGTCATGAACACCGACGGCACCAACTTCATCAACCTGACCAATCATCCCGCTGAAGACCGTCAGCCCGATTGGTCGCCAGACGGGTTGCAAATTGCTTTCTCTTCTAACCGGGACGGAAACTTGGACATCTATGTTATGAACGCTGATGGAACTAACCCTATCAACCTGACCAATCACCCGGCTGTAGACAAGGGGCCTGCTTGGTCCCCTGATGGGAGGCAGATTGCTTTCCACTCTGAGCGTGACAGGAAAGATGATGATGACAAAAACGTAGAAATCTATGTGATGAATGCTGACGGAACTAACCCCATTAACCTCACCAATCACCCAGCTATAGACAGGGGGCCCTCATGGGAACCGGCACCCACCTTGAACGTTTCCTCAAAGGGAAAATTGGTAACATTATGGGGAAAAGTCAAACGCGCTAATACCTACGGGGCAAGGTAGAATTTGTGATGGACTCAACATAAAGGAGGAAGACAATGAAACTCGCATGGCTCAAACGGAAAATACAAGCCTTCTATCTTTGCGGCGGACTTTTGGCACTTGCTATGTTTCTCCTCTTGGTATTGGCACGTCTGGGACAAGCTGCTGATACAAGAATTGCCTTCATGTCCACTCGTAACGAAGATAATGGCGAGATCTTTCTGGTGAACTCTGATGGGAGACGAGTTCGCCGACTTACCAAACATCTTCAGTATGACGCAGTACCGGCCTGGTCTCCTGATGGGCAGAGAATCGCCTTTATGTCATTTCGAGACGAGCACCGATTCCAGGGACGAGGGGCAATTCGCGGTGAAATTTATGTGATGAACGCTGATGGGACCAATCCCATTAACCTGACTCAATCACCGGAAAGAGCGGATGGTTCTCCCTCTTGGTCACCAGATGGAAGCCAGATTGCCTTTCACTCAACATGGGATATCTGGAGGATGGATGCAGATGGAGCAAACCTACATAACTTAACCAACCATGGTGCTGGTGATGGTTACCCTGAATGGTCACCGGACGGGAGGCAAATTGTCTTCACCTCTGACCGTGATAGAAACTGGGAAGTCTATGTGATGAATGCTGATGGAACTAATCCTATTAACCTCACCAACCACCCAGCGGAAGATGGCAGACCGGATTGGTCACCGGACGGGCTGCGAATTACTTTTGACTCCAACCGTGCCGGAGATTGGGCAAAGGACCGCAACGACAATTGGGAGGTCTATGTGATGAATGCTGATGGAACTAATCCTATTAACCTCACCAACCACCCAGCGGAAGATGGCAGACCGGATTGGTCACCGGACGGGCTGCGAATTACTTTTGACTCCAACCGTGCCGGAGATTGGGCAAAGGACCGCAACGACAATTGGGAGGTCTATGTGATGAATGCTGATGGAACTAATCCTATTAACCTCACTAACCACCCTAAATGGGACAGTCAAGCTTCATGGGAACCGGCACCAACCTTAAGCGTTGCTCCAAACGGGAAGTTGGCGATCTTATGGGGAGGAGTCAAGCGCATCAATACCTACGGTGGAAGGTAGAATCTATGAAGAACTTGGCAGATAGATAAAGGAGGGAAAGAATGAAAGTCACACTATTCAAACGAAGGATATATATCTGCTATCTCCATAAAGGCCTTTTTGCCCTCGCTGTGAATATATTCTTGGCATTGACAAGTCTAGGACAAGCTGCTGATACAAGAATTGCCTTCATGTCCACCCGCAGCGAAAGGAACGGCGAAATTTTCGTGATGAATGCTGACGGGAAACGAGTGCGCCGGCTTACCAGACACCCTCAATATGACGCGGTGCCCGCTTGGTCCCCTGATGGGCAGCAGATAACCTTCATGTCATTCCGGGATAAGCACCGAATTCAGGTAAATGGAATCATCCTTGGTGATATTTATGTGATGAACGCTGATGGCACCAATCCCATTAACCTGACTCAATCGGTAGAAAGACCAGAGAGTGTTTCCTCTTGGTCTCCGGATGGAAAACAGATTGCCTTTAGATCAGCCAAGTACTTCAGGTGGGATAATCTTTTCCACTCAGATATCTGGGTGATAGATGCAGATGGAGGCAATCCCCGTAACCTGACCAACCATCATGCCCAAGATACATCTCCGGATTGGTCTCCGGATGGAACACAGATTGCTTTCCACTCTGACCGCAACAGAGATTGGGAATTCGAGGTCCGAGGCAAGAACTGGGAAGTCTATGTGATGAACACTGACGGGGCAAACCTTATCAACCTCACCAATCACCCAGCTGGAGATGGTCAACCGGATTGGTCGCCGGACGGAAGACAGATTGCATTCTCCTCTAACCGTGATAGAAAAGATGCCGACGACGAAAACGTAGAAATCTATGTGATGAATGCTGATGGGACTAACCCTATTAACATCACCAATCACCCCGCTGCGGACGGTAGACCCGATTGGTCACCGGATGGAAGACAAATTGCATTCACTTCTGACCGTGACAGAAAAGATGACGATGACAAAAACGTAGAAATCTATGTGATGAACGCTGATGGAACCAACCCTATTAACATCACCAATCATCCAGCGATAGACGGTAGTCCTTCATGGGGATCCGTCCGTCCCTTAGGAGTTTCCTCAAAGGGGCGATTGGTTACCTTATGGGGAAAAGTCAAGCGCAGCAACACTTACAGCACAAGATAAATTTGTGAGGTTCTTAACATAAAGCAGGACTTACGCAGTTGAACACCCAAAGCCTTGTAGTTCGGCGATTTATCGCCGTTGGCCACCGTCCCTGATGCCCGATAAATCGGGCAACTACAGTAGAGATTCCATGGGGGGATCGTAAGGAACAACGATCGTTGTTCCCTACTGAAATGCGTAACTCCTAATAAAGGAGAAATACGATGAAGATCGCATTGCTGAAACGAAGGATACATGCCGGCTATCTCCATAAAGGTCTTTTCGCTCTCGCTGTGAATCTTCTCTTAACATCAATAAGTTTGGCACAACTCGACGACACAAGGATTACTTTTGAATCCACTCGCAGTGGGGATGTTGAAATTTTCCTAATGAACCCCAATGGGAAACAAATCCGCCAACTCACCGATGAGCCGAAATATGATGGCGAACCTGCTTGGTCTCCTGATGGGAAGCGGATTACCTTTGTGTCATATCGGGATCTGGCACGAATTCCTAAACGTGGAGTTATCCGCGGTGAAATTTATGTGATGAATGCTGACGGCACCAATCCCATCAATCTAACTCGATCTGTAGAAAGAGCAGAGCGGGTTTCCACTTGGTCCCCAGACGGAAAACAGATTGCCTTTACATCAGCTGAACTATTTAATGGGCATACCCTCGTCAACTCGGATATTTTCGTGATGGATGTAGATGGAGCCAACCCTATTAACCTAACCAACCATGACGCCCTAGACCAGACCCCGGATTGGTCGCCAAATGGGCACTGGATTGCCTTCTCCTCTAATCGTGATGGAAACTGGGAAATCTACCTGATGAACGCCGATGGCACAAACCCCACTAATATCACCAATCACCCGGCGAGAGATGGCAGACCCGATTGGTCGCCGGGCGGGAATCAGATGGCATTTACTTCTGACCGCGACGGCAACTTAGAAATCTATATAATGAACGCTGATGGGACTAACCCCATTAACCTAACCAATCACCCGGCTGAAGACAATCGGTCCGATTGGTCGCCAGATGGAACACGGATTGCCTTCGATTCTAACCGGGACGACCCACTCGGGGAAATCTATGTGATGAACGCCGATGGAACGAATCCCATTAATCTCACCCAAGACCCTGATAATTTTGACCTTAATCCGTCATGGGGACCTGCCCCTACCCTAAGTGTTACTCCAAATGGGAGATTCGCGACTTTATGGGGGAAAGTCAAACGTACCAATACCTATGGAGTGAGGTAGAAGAAAATGATGAAACTTGCATGGCTCAAACAGGGGATACAAGCCTACTATCTTCGCGGTGGGCTTTTGGCTCTCGCTGTGAATATCTTCTTGGCATCAACCAGTTTAGCACAACTTGCTGATACAAGGATTGCCTTTGCGTCCGATCGTAACGTGGATTGGCAGGCTGAAATTTATCTAATGAACCCCGATGGGAAACACCTCCAGCAACTCACCGAAGCACCGCAATATGATGGCGAGCCTGCTTGGTCCCCCGATGGGAAGCGGATCACCTTTGTGTCATATCGAGATCTGAAACAAATCCCTCGTGGAATCCTTCGCGGGGAAATTTATCTGATGGAGGCCGATGGCTCGAATCCTATCAACCTGACTCAATCGGTAGACAGACCTGATGGTCGTTCCTCTTGGTCTCCAGACGGCAAACAGATTGCCTTTGCATCAGCGGAACTCCTCAATGAGGACACTCTCGCCAACTCGGATATTTGGGTGATGGATGCAGATGGAGCCAACCCCCGTAATCTAACTAACCATGATGCCCTAGACCAGACCCCAGATTGGTCTCCAGACGGGAATCGGATTGCTTTTTCCTCTAGCCGTGATGGAAACTGGGAAATTTATGTAATGAACCCTGATGGTACAAATCCCATTAACCTCACTAATCATCCGGCGAGAGACGGTAGACCCGATTGGTCCCCGGACGGGCAGCAGATTGCATTCACCTCTGACCGTGACAATAATTTAGAAATCTACCTGATGAATGCTGACGGTACAAATCCCATTAACCTTACCCAACACCCCGCTGAAGACGATCGGTCCTCTTGGGCACCAGATGGAACACGGATTGCTTTTGAATCTTACCGAGACAAAAACTGGGAAATCTATGTGATGGCTGCTGATGGTGCAAATCCCGTTAACCTCACCCAACACCCTGACTGGGACTATACCCCTTCGTGGGGACCCGCCCTTACTTTAAGTGTTTCTCCAGGCGGTAAATTGGCGACTTTATGGGGAAAAGTCAAGCGCGGCAATACCTACGGAGTAAGGTAGAATCTGTGAGAAACTTGGCAAATAAATAAAGGATGGAAAGAATGAAAGTCGCATTGCTGGAACCACGGAGGGGGACGTGTTACCCGTATATCGGGCTTTTGGTGTTTGCCGTGCACCTTTTCTTAGCATTGGCAAGTCTTGCACAGCTCAATGACACAAGGATTGTCTTTATGTCCAATCGCAGCGGGAATAGCGAAATTTACCTGATGAAACCTGACGGGAAACGCATCCGCCGACTCACTAAGCACCCTCAATATGACGGCGCACCCGCTTGGTCTCCTGATGGGCAGAAGATTACCTTTTCGTCATTTCGAGATATGAATCGATTTCGGGGCAGGGGACCGATTCTTGGTGAGATTTACCTGATGAACCCCGATGGTACTAATCCTATTAACCTGACTCAAGCGGTGGAAAGAGCTGATAGTCATTCTTCCTGGTCTCCGGACGGAAAACAGATTGCCTTTGCATCATCCGATCGCTTTCAGTGGCCTTGGGATATTTGGGCGATGGACGCAGATGGAAGCAATCCCCATAACCTGACCAACCATTACGCCCAAGACGGAAGTCCTGATTGGTCACCAGATGGGAATAGGATTGCCTTTGATTCTGATCGCAACAAGGATTGGGAATTTGAGTTCCAAGCGAATTGGGAAGTTTATGTGATGAATGCTGATGGGGCGAATCCCATTAATCTCACCAATCACCCAGCTGGAGATGGTAGACCGGATTGGTCGCCAGATGGGCTGCAAATTGCATTCGTTTCTAATCGCGACGGAAACTTGGAAGTTTATGTGATGAATGCTGACGGAACCAACCCCATTAACCTGACCAATCACCCAGCTGAAGACTATAGTCCTGATTGGTCGCCAGATGGAAATCAGATTGCATTCTCGACTACTCGTGATAGAAAAGATGACGATGACAAAAACGTAGAGATCTATGTGATGAATGCTGATGGAACTAACCCCATTAACCTGACCAATCACCCAGCTATAGACAATAGTGCCTCATGGGGATCTGTCCGTCCTTTAGATGTTTCCGTAAAGGGGAAATTGGCGACTTTATGGGGGAAAGTCAAGCGTACCAATACCTATGGAGTGAGGTAGAAGAAAATGATGAAACTTGCATGGCTCAAACAGGGGATACAAGCCTGCTATCTTTGCGGCGGACTTTTGGCTCTCGCTGTATATCTCCTCTTGGCATCAATAAGTCTTGGACAAAATGCTGACACAACGATTGTCTTTGTGTCCGAGCGTGGTTGGGATTGGCCCGCAGAACAGGATTGGAATACCGAAATTTACCTGATGAACCCCAACGGGAAACAAATCCGTCGGCTCACCGAACAACCGAAAAATGACTTCGAGCCCGCTTGGTCCCCGGACGGGAAGCAGATTACCTTTGTGTCATATCGGGATTTAGAACAAGTCCCTAAAGGGGAAATCCATCGTGGTGAAATCTATCTGATGAATGCCGATGGCTCAAATCCTATCAACCTGACTCAATCGCCGGAAAGGGTGGACGGAGTTTCCTCTTGGTCGCCGGACGGACAGCAGATTGCATTTACATCATCTGAACTCTTGAATGAGAACATTCTCGCCAATTCGGATATTTTTGTGATGGATGCAGAGGGCGCCAATCCCATTAACATCACCAACCATGATGCGCTAAACCAAACTCCAGACTGGTCACCAAACGGGAATCGGATTGCATTCTCCTCTAACCGTGATGGCAATTGGGAAATCCACGTGATGAACGCTGATGGGGCTAATCCCATAAATCTCACCAATCATTCAGCGAGAGACGGTAGACCCGATTGGTCGCCGGACGGGCAACAGATTGCATTTACCTCTGACCGAGATGGTAACTTAGAAATCTATGTGATGAACGCTGACGGGACGAACCCCATTAACCTCACCAACCACCCCGCTGAAGACAATCACGCTTCTTGGTCACCAGATGGAGCGCGGATTGCTTTTGACTCTGACCGTGATCGTGACCGTGACCGAAACTGGGAAATTTATGTGATGAACGCTGACGGGACTAATCCTATCAACATCACCCAACACCGTGATCCGGACTTTAACCCTTCGTGGGGACCTGCTTTCACGTTAAGCATTTCCCCAAAAGAGAGATTGGCGACCTTATGGGGAAAAGTCAAGCGCCCCAACCCCTACACGATGAAGTAGAATCTAGGAGGCACTCAGCATAAAGGAGGGAAAACGATGAAACTCGCATCGCTCAAACGGAAGATACAAATCTGCTATCCTCGTGGTGTACCTTTGGTGCTTGCTGTGAGCCTGCTTTTGGTGTCGGTGAGTCCGGCACAAAACGCTGACACACAGATTGCCTTTATGTCCAACCGCAGTGGGAATGGCGAAATTTACCTGATGGATCCCAATGGGAAACGAGTTCGCCGACTGACCGAACATCCCCAATATGACGCGGTTCCCGCTTGGTCTCCGGATGGGCGGAAAATTATTTTTATGTCATTCCGAGATAAAGACCGATTTCCGGAATCTGGAGGTGAGATTTATGTGATGAACGCCGATGGCACCAATCTCATCAACCTGACTCAATCCCCAGAAAGATCCGATGGTATTTCCACTTGGTCACCGGACGGAAAGCAGATAGCCTTTAGCGCGTTCGGAATATTCAACAAGGGCGGTCCTTACCAAGGGGATATCTGGGTGATGGATGCTGATGGAGGAAATCCCCGTAACCTGACCAACCATCACGCCTCAGACCTGGGTCCGGATTGGTCACCGGACGGGCGGCAGATTGCATTCTCCTCTTACCGCGATAGAGCCTGGGAATTTGAGGCTTGGGATAATTACGATATCTACGTGATGAACGCTGACGGGACCAACCTTACCAACCTGACCAAACACTCAGCGAAAGACTATGGTCCCGATTGGTCACCGGATGGGAGACAGATTGCATTCACCTCTAATCGTGACGGAAACAGAGAAGTCTATGTGATGAACCCTGATGGAACTAACCTCATCAATCTTACCAAGCACCCAGCGAGCGACGGTGGTCCCGATTGGTCGCCGGACGGGCAGCAGATTGTATTCGTCTCTGGCCGTGATAAAAGAAATGCCAATGACAAAAACTCAGAAATCTATGTCATGAATGCTGATGGAACTCATCCTATTAACCTGACCAATCACCCAGCTATAGACGGTCAGCCTGCATGGGGATCTATCCAGTCCTTAAATGTTGCCGCAAAGAGAAAATTGGCGACCTTATGGGGAAAGGTCAAGCGCACTTGGTAAAACAGCCTTGAGGCTGATGTGAGAGATCAGTGATCTACCGAATAATATGCACCCGATTCCCGCCTCGGAGTGTCTCATCGGGCATCGCAATCGGCGTTTCGATGAGGGCAATAAACCGTCCGTCCGCACTGATGTCGATGGTATCGTAGGGGAGCTGCCCCTCCGTGCGATAGGTGTAGAGATATTTAGAGAGCCCACCGCCCTCTGCGGTGAGATCAAAAACAGAAACACCGTGAAGTTGCTCCTCAACGTTTTGTCCCCGCTTGGACACACTGATAACAGCATATCGTCCGGTTTCATCAACTCCTAGGTCCTGAGGCATATTCTCCAACGTCCACTGCCACGCCTTTTCTCCTGACCACCCATAAGCGAACAGGGTCATCCCATTCGGATGGGCGGACGGTGGCTTTTGTGCACCTTGTTGCAAATGGTACGGGATAAAAGTGTCGCCCGTTACAAAGAGTGCGAAGTTGTCGGTGGCACCGATTGTTCCGTTGGTAGCGATAATTGGGATATCGCTGACTTCGAGCGGCGTCGTGAGGTTCGTTTCCCACAGGGGCTTGGTTTCTACTAGCGTTGACGTCGTATTGAAAATAAATGCCCGGCCGTCATCTGTTGTGACATTGATGAACTCTCCATCGGGTGAGGCACTCACCCCACGCCAGAACGTCACCTCCTCGAAGTATGGCTTGAGCGGATCAAAGGTATACTTCCACTCTGTTTTGCCTGTTTCGCCGTCAATGACGTACAAGGTGCCAGATTTGAACTCTCCTGTGTCCTCACCGCCCCTTCTGTAAGTGAGTAGTGCGACTGTTTCCGCATCGCGGCTATAATCAAACCAACTGATGGTCATCGGTAGAGTCTGATCGGGGGGCCACTTCCATTTGACCGCTCCCGTTTCCCCATCGAAACGGTAGAGTTGTGCCTTTTTTATAGGTACACCCTCCTTCGTCCACGAGTGATTTCCCGCCACAAGCAGATCGCCTCCCTCCGTTGTCGAGATCCGGTAAGGTCCCGGATACTGCACCCATGCGTATACATCGTCTGGATTCTGTGGGATTGAGGTTTCAATGTCGTCCGCCATACGATACTTCCAGAGCAGCTCAGGGTTCCTGCGGTTCCTGCCTTTAGTAACTACTAAAGTTCTAATATTCACCATATCAGGCTTTGGGCGTCCGAGGTCATACGCATAGATGAAGCCATCAGCGGATTGCTCACCGATGTAGAAACGCTTGCCATCTGGACTGAAGGCTGCGTGTTTGGCGTAGCCTTCGGAGATACGTGTCTTCCAGATTCGATCCCCTGTGAGTGGGTTGATGATTACTATATGTCCGGCATCTGTCCCAATTGCGAGTTGCTCACCATCGGAGGAAAAGGCAATTGTCGTCGGTGTTGCTGGCCGTTGCAGGTTTGCCAATAGTGACAGCGGTTCCTCTAATTCGACGGTACGGATACGATAAGGGAGTGGCTTGAGCGGTGCGGTGGTGGTTGTCTCAAATAGACCGCTGTCAGTCAATCGGAGCGCAATGCGGTAGTCTGTTTGAGGTTTCCAACCGTAAGTTGCAAGGGCGCGCTGGTCGTCGATCCAAGTAGGGAGGATTTCTTCTGGAGGTTCGGACGCCTCATGTATAACTAAACTTGGTGACGGGTGTAAGGGATCTATCTTGAGACGTTTTTCTAGTTCAACCACAATACCATCCCGCGCAAAAACAACAGATCCCTTGATGGTGTTTGCCGCAGCGTTGATTGGGACGAAAAAGTAAATTAGTAGACCAAGAAATATGCTCAATCGTAAACTTTGCATTTTCATGAAACACCTCCATTAGATTAAATAGATCAGGAATATTGTAATATCATTCTGCAACTCGCCATAGGCCTGCCCCCAATCGCTTCCCCAGAAGGACACCGATAAATGTATACGTAAAACCATCGACCAAGATTCGTGTCAGGATATACCAATCCGCATAGAAGAGACGGTAGAGTGTCATGCTCAGTTGGAAGTCAATGTAAACAGTGAACGCATCGCATAAGCCGAAGATTAACGCCAAGGTCAGCAGGTTCGCCCCTCCAACTGGGCCAGAATTCAAAGTAATTTTCCGCGCTATCAGGAAACCGGCTTCAAGTAGCAGTGCAGCGGTAACGGCATGAAGGAGTATAGTAGGTGTGAGCAAACCCAGTGTAACGCCTCCCAATAGAATTCGGACTGCGGAAACGAGGGTAACCACTCCAAATTTGGGGATGAGCATTAGTAGCGATGTGAGCAAAGCATAGTATAGCATCTCGTTGATAAGTCCCGTGACCAGAGATGAGATGGGACCAAGTAACGCAGAGATCAGGTTGGTGAGCAACGTTGATGGGACATTAATGGCAATGAATATGGTTGTGCCAAACAGGGAGATGAGAATCAGCTGCTTAGTTGAAAAGTGGCTGAATAGTTGTGGGTGAAAGCAGAGTAGCAATCCAACCCCCAAGCCTGTTACAACGACCACAAAACTGGTAACAAGCAGCGCGTGGAAATTGGGTGTGACAATCAGTAGGGGACGCGTGGCACGTAAGACTGTAGCGTCACTACCCCAAACTTTCACTTCGATCGCCCGCTCGTATTGCCCTGCCCCAGTGAAATCCCGCTGCAATCGAGATAGGGGATCGAAAAAGATTGGTAGGGGAACGGGGGTAGTACTTTCTCCCGCCAAACTGACAAACGCAAGGCTGCGATCCGTGCCGGCGTTGACTGCATCTGGAGGGGATAGGAAAGGAACCGGTGCCCCATTCTTTGTATCACGATTCATTGATGCCACAATCGCGTGAATCGTCCCTCGGCCCTGATTGTGGATGTGAACCGTTTGATAAGCGATAGGTTGGAACTCGTCCATCGGAACAGCCCTCGCGCCGAACCATTTGCCTAATCCTCCCAAGAGTGGACGTGGAGAAGAAATTGCATCTGGTCGTTGACGAGGGTCGGATAAACCGCTCAGGTCTGTCGGCATCATAATATCGTCAATTCGAAGTTGTCCCGCAATCTCATCAAGGGATGCAGAACGCACTGGGGTAATCACGTTCCGTTCCCACTGATCTCCCGACGCATTTTCAAAGAAAACGTGTCCGCGGATTTGTGTGCCCTTAGAGAGAGGCTCATCTGGAATTTTTAAGGTCAATTGGCTGTACCAGACCTCTGACTCGACTGTAAATTTTCCCGATGAACGGTAGGATAGGATAGCTCCTTCGATTGCATCGGAATTCAAAACAGCTTCCTCGTTATTCCAGACAGGATCGTTCGGCAAAACTTGAAATGATGCTGGCACCTGAAACACAACATCAAAGTTGACGGGTGCCTCCAAGCCATTTCGGATCAGCACAGTTGCTGTCATTTCGATACCTTGTAAGACCAGCGATGCCTTCTGGGTGGATGTTGTTGTCTGAACGCTTAAGTCTGTGCCAACTCCCGCATCAACAGCACTGTCCCCCTCTATTGTGCCATAAGGGATGGCAATCTCAATTGCCCCTCGCGGATCGGTTTGAGGCGCCTGCACCGTTTGAGTAGTAGATTCACCGTTCAGGTGCATCACTTCAAACCGATAAGTTTTTCCCTTTTCCCACCGAAAGTAAAGCGACTCGGTCCCACGGGAATATCCGCTGAAATCGAGTTGAGCCACTAACCTGTCTTTCGAATCAAGTGCGGTGACTTTTTGGACATTCTTTCGAATCGCAGCGTCAAATTCAACTCTTGCACCAAGCGGAAAAAAGGTAACAGTCCATGAAATCGGGGACTGTTCACCACTTTTCGGCGCACAAGCGAGATACAAGAGACAAAAGAACAAAGATAGTATATCCCGACACGTCGAGGATTCTCGCTTCGCAGAACGTGAGATGTAACAGATATGGGGATTCAAGGATTTTAGAGTGATGGCTCGAAGGATAATTGGACCGAATTCGAGGTTAAATAATTAGGTCAAATGACCTACTTTAAAATCAGCATCTTCCGTGTCGCTGAAAAGTCAGTGGTCTGTAAACTATAGAAGTAGACACCTGAAGCAACCTGCTCTCCCATGTTGTTACGACCGTCCCAATACGCCGCTGTGGAACGGGTCATATAGAAACCGCGTGACTTGAAACCGAGGTCTATCGTACGCACAATACTACCTGACACGTCGTAAATCTGGAGGGCAACATCTGCAGACTTCTCAAGTTGATACGGTATCCATGTCTCAGGGTTGAACGGATTGGGGAAGTTCTGTCCCAATATCGTCGCTGATGGATGCACATCACCAACGGTCAACGGTAGACTCAGGTACGCTTTCCGAAGGTCCTCAACACCAACCCTATGCGTAAACGGACCTGAAACGATATTGTCCCATTGGTCTATCAGCGTAACCTCTAACGTATCGCCTGCTTCGATGACGCTCTGTCGGGAGAGGTCTGCCCAGACCGCGTTAAACTCCTTGTGGTCACTGGAGAGTTGCCGTGTTGCAATTTCACCGGTACGGTGATTCGTTGCCACGACTGTGTAGGAGACACCCGCTTCAGTCTCCAGTAGATCGCCACTGAGGACAAATGCCCACGCTGTACTCGGTAGTTGGATACCCGGCGCAGCGGCTGCTGCGGCGTTGTTCCACGCTGTCCCGGTAAAGGTGACCATGCCACCATCGGGGACGTTGACGATGTAACCCTGACCGCCTTCAATTGCAAAGCCATCCCCTTCTTGGTCTGCGGTGAAGCCGACGAACGCCTGTCTCGCTGTGTCAAGCTGAATCACGACGGTTGCACCAACCATCTCAGCAAACGAACTTGCGGTGTAGGGTTCTGCTGGCATCAGCGGTAAGGAGATCATATTCAGACCGGAGGCCAATGCCATCTCAAACATATGCGTAGGCCCCACAGGAGGTTCCGGTTCCACAGGAGGCTCAGGTTTCGCGGGCATTTCAGGCATTTCCGGTGTCTCAGGAATCATCGGTGTCTCTGGCTCTGCCGGTGTCTCTAGCTCTGTGGGTGTTTCAGTCGCAGGTCCGGTAACCGTACCACCTTCGACTGTCACAGCTATCGCCGTTGCCGTTGGGTCAGAAACAACGGCTGCCAGCCCGATTTCGGAGTTTTTGGCTTCAACCACTGTAAAGGTGACTGTGGCAAGTGTGCCGTCCCCATCTGCCGTAGCACCGATGGCGGTTGCGCCGATCCCTACACTCGTATCGGTGGCAGGCACCGGAGCGATAAACGCACCGGCAGGGAGGTAAGCTCCGTTTGTAATACTAGCATCTGAAAGTGCGGTTGGATCGAATGTCACGGTTACTTGATAGCCAGCGACATTCATTCCACCCGTGATACTGATATTAACGGTCAACTGCTCTCCAGCAGCTGGGGATTCAATTGTGGCTGGATCTATCGAAACTGTTTGACCATAGGTCACGCCTTGAGCTGCGAGCAACGTAAACATAGCTAAGATGACAACAAACGTGCTTAGGGTGAAAATCTGACGTTTCATGTGATAACTCCTTTCATCTTTGTGAGGGGATGCAGGGTATAGAAGTTTGGCTCTTTAAATCTTCTTGCTTTGAAAAGAAACAGAATCGGCACCTGCATTCTCAGGGCGTTTTGTACATCCTTATCAGTTGACATCTTGTCCGAAATACCTCGCAATTCGAACAAGATCAAGTACATCAATAATCCCATCCCGATTGACATCGCCTTGGAGGTTTCTACCTGTTTGCCCAAAATTAGTTGCAACGATAACCAGATCGAGGATATTGACCACCCCGTCGTGATTTACATTAGCAGCAACAACCCCTATCGATTGGGCTTGTGCAACAGCGACGAGGGACGCTCCTGGACCAACGCCATAAGTATTAAGCAGTGTCCCATCGGGGGCAACGACATGCAACTTGTCCGTCCTACCACCCGTCCAATCGGCCTGTGTAATGTACAGATTATCGTTCTGATCTATCGCTCCCACTCCACCCAAATCTGTGAGCGGGTTGTCTGCATCATGTGTCCACACATCGCTGATCAGATCATACACGAGCAATCCGCCGGAACTAATAAAGACGCGATTCATACTGTCAATAGCAGGTCCTCCCGCTCCCCCGTCGAGTTCAATTGTTTTCTCAATTTCATCGGTAACAGCGTCGATAAACACGACCATCCCTGGAACGGGGCCTTGAGGATTCCACGCACCAATACCTGCCGACACTGCAATTATCCTAGATACACCGTCACTCGCGATACCGTTTGTGTTCATCGGCATCGGGATGGTTTTTAGAACCGTGTCGGTCTCTATATCAATTATTGTGACATTGCTCGTATTATCATAGCTGACATTCCAGGTGCCCGGCTCCTTAACATACGCTGAATTAGCGACGTAAGCCTTCCCATTAAGAATCGTTATTCCATCTGGCGCTGGGCCGCAAGGAATCCGCTTAACAACGCTTTTTTGGTTCAGATCTACCACGTGGATTACATTGCTGTATAGACCTGTTACGTACGCTTTGGAGGGAGGCACAAGGACAATCTGTTTTGGAGTCGTGTCAGCGTCAATTGGGATGCTTCCGACATGTGAGCGGGTCAACAGATTGATAATTTCAATAGACCCGCCACGTGGATCAAAAAACGGGGCTCGTTCTTGGATGAGAACATAAAGGAGATTTCCTTGAACCTCCAGATCGGTCGGTATGACCAATTCGCTCGGTATGACAAATCCGAGTGGAATGATCTCATTCTCAACGGCCTTTTTCAGATTAGGCTCATCCAGATTGACAATTGAGAGCGATGGAAAGATACCGGCTTCTGGTTTCCGTAGACCGTTGGCAACGATTGCTAGATTTTGCACACCTTCTTGGGCGTAAACGCTCAAGGCGAGAAAGATGAAAACTGCGAGTACAAATGTAAACGTGAACTTATGTATATGCATAACTGAATCTTCCCTTCATCAATGATATAGCGGTGTCAGCTGCAGGTTTTACAACCTCAAAACAAAAAAACCCCAGCTTTCACGCTGAAAGCTGGGGTATGGTCCGCCATTCATATCTGTAATATGCAAGTATACTCAAGCACGATAATTCGGCAAAGAACCCCGTTTCACAGCCTTCCCGCGAAAGCTACCATGTGAAATCAGATCCAGGTAGGTCTCCTGACTTACGACAACTCATTGCCTGCCTTCCCATCCCGATTTAGGACAGTGACATTCTAGACACGGTTTAGCGTCGTTTACAGTGGCGGGGCCGTGGCGGATTCTCACCGCGCTTCCCTATTCTCCGGCAATCTGCATCGATTGCCAGCACCTGAATCGACAAATATGCAGTTTTAAGATGCTTCTACAATTCTTTTTGAAGCGCTGTCAATTATAGCAGACTGTGGAAGAATTGTCAACAGGATTTATGAAAATCGAGAAAAAGGAGGGAAGTTACAAAGTTGTGGAGAGGTTAACGGTATGAGCGAAACAAGGTTGAGAAAGGTGTGCTACTCTCTGCTTCCAAGTACGACTTCCCGTGAAAGGAATTGGCCATCTCGGTAAATTTTAACCGTAACGTGGGTATCGGGTGGAAAACTTGCGACCCGTTTTTTGAGTTCCAGGAATGTATGGACAGGCTTCCCTTTGAATTCAACAATCACATCCCGGTATTTGATGCCAGACTTGTGAGCGGGACTGTCCTTTGAAACTCCCGTGACGCGGACGCCAACAGCGGTAGTTCGTTCACGTTCTTGTTCAAGCCGAACCCCGAGCCAACCACGAGAGACTTTTCCGTGTCGCGTTAGTTGTTCGGCGATGTGTTTCACGGTATTAATCGGAATGGCGAAGCCAATTTCGCTCCTCGTCCAGATCTGTCCGAAGGGTATTCCAGCATTTAGTGTGGTGGCTTGCCCCTGCGGCAATTCTGGAGTCGGCATATTGAGCCAATGTGAGATCTGTTTGAGGTAAGGATCCTCCATTTTCGCCGCGATGACACCGACGATTTCCCCTGACGTATTAACAACAGCACCACCGCTATTACCCGGATTCACAGAGGCGTTGATCTTGATTGCATCGTAAAATGGTCGGTTGGGTAAAATCTCTAAACCACTAACCGTTCCAAAGGAGAGTGTTGGAGAATGCCCATAAGAACTGCCGACCGTGATGACCCAGGATCCCGTATTAATCTGATCCGAATTACCAATTCTCATCTGAGGAAGGTTATCTTTCTCAACAGAGAGAACAGCAATATCTGTCGGGATATCAACGCCGAGCAGCGTTCCCGATGCACGCTCTCGATCTGCAAATACGACTTCAATTCCATCTGCATTTTCAACGACCCCTGCGGTTGTTACAATGTGTCCAGCAGCATCGATGATAATACCAGATCCAATGTTCTGGTAATAAACGACAGTCTCCGAATCATCAGCTACCAATGCCCTCTGGTTTCTTGAAATCTTTTGGGCGGTAGCAGTGCATGTCGCTACAACTTCAACTACAGATGGTTGCACAGATTTGACTATCGTTTGAAATTCACGCTCCATGGATTGCAGTACACTTTCTTCAGCGATGGTAGAGCAGAGATACGTCGAGAACAGGGCGACAGCGAGGACGATAATTGTTTTGTACATTTACAAGCCTCCACTTGTAGGAGCTTCTGTGTAATTAATGGTTTGTAAAATATAGTTCTGTTCCAGTCGCTGTGTTTGCTGGTTTCTACGCACAGGTTGCAGGTCAAACACCGGGAACTGCGGTTGTTGGCTGCTACGCACCGGTTGTAGATTAAACGCCGAAAGTTGTGGTTGTTGGTTTCTACGGACCGGCTGCGGATCAAACACCGAGGATTCCGGAAAATTGACTAAGGATTGCGGTTCTTGACTAGGTACGGCTAGAGGAAATTGCTGTCGCTGCCATTCAATTCTGCGCTCATCAGCAAGTGGTGCACGGCTCGAAGACTCCGACTCAGGATTGATTGACGTTTTCTGATAAAAATAAAAACCGGCGACCATTAAAAGCATCGCTGCAACTCCACTCAATGCAAAACGGATTTGACCGTGTAAGGACTGCAACACGCGTCCCCAAAATGGGGTTGATTCGACTTGGGTATCTGCAAGGCGGGTTTTCAGGGCAGCGTCGAATTCAGTTGATGGTTCAATCTGGGGCAATTGATGCAGCAAATCTAATGACTCGCGGAATAGCGTAAACTCTCGACGACACGACTCGCAAGCGTTCAGATGGGCTTCAAATGTTCTGACCGCCTGATAGTCTAACTCATCTTCTATATACGCAGAAAACTGTTCTTCAGCTTTTAAGCAGTTCATGATGACTCCACAAAACTTCTCAATTTATCTTTTAACATATGCCGTGCGCGGTTGATGCGCGATTTTGTTGTCCCGAGCGGGAGGGTTAACGTGTCACTGATCTCCTCATAGCTTAATTCTTGCAGGTCCCGGAGAACCAATGGCAATCGATACCGTTCGGGGAGTTCTGAAATTGCACCTTGCACAGCGTGTTCGCGTTCTTTCTGCTCAAGTCGGTTCCCGGGTTGTAGGGAGACATGTGCGGGGGCCGTTGCAATCAGATCTTCTTCAGTTGATTCGAAACCCGAGGAGGATTCGGTAGTCACGCTATCAACGAAGAACCGACCACGCCGTCCCCGATTTCGTAGCTCATTCTTGCAAAGATTGGAAGCAATGTGATACATCCAGGTGCTGAACTTAGCCGTTCCGGATTTGTATCGCTTGATTGCTTTGAACATACGAACAAATGTCTCCTGTGCCAAGTCCTCAGCGGCGTCCGGGTCGCTTAGGAACCGAGCGATGAAATTCACCAGAGGGACCTGATTTCGGCGCACGATCAGATCAAACGCCTCCATATCCCCTTGTTGACATTGTTTCATCAATTCATCGTCCAGATCTGGCATAATCGGTCCTCCGCGGGTGCTTGATTAGAAGCACACCAATAGATTCGGGAAGTTGCAATCTTTCGTCTAAAAACTAGACGGATTCTCTATCATATCGTTTCGCTTTGTGCACCATGTGGCAATAACGTTTGGATTCATAGATAGGAATGGCTAAAAGGAAATTTTTGTTGACGTAACCTAAAAAAAACTGTAAAATGATTTCTGTCAATAGATGTTTTAGCAACATAGATAAGCAGGTGCGAGTCCCTGTCTATCGAAACAAACCGTTAAATGATTCACCTTAAACGATTATAGCAAGGAGCGTACAATGCAATCAACAAGAATTTTAAGCCTAATGGTAGTTTTAATGATCTCTGGGTTGTTAGTACTTTCCTATGCCTATGGCGCTGGAAAATGGACAGTTGTACGTAATGACGACTTTATGCGTAATGACGGTGTAGAAGGTCACCTCCAGGATGTGGAGTTTATTGATGGGATGAATGGTTGGGCTGTGGGGTCTCAAGGATTGATTCTACAGACCACTGATGGCGGAAAGACTTGGACACAGACGGTAATCGAGATGGAACGCCCTATTGATTTGTGGAATGTTTATTTCCGTGATGAAAATGTAGGCTTTATTACAGGGGTGAGGGGAACTATTCTCAAGACGATCAATGGTGGTCAAACTTGGGAGCCGAAAATGGCAATCAATGAAAGCCGCTTGGACCGGGAAGGGAATCCCGCAGTCCTTCGTCGTCGTTTGACAGACGCATGGATGTTGGATGAACAGATTGGATATATGGTTGGAGAAAACGACACATTCATTAAAACCACCGATGGCGGCGAAAGTTGGGCTGGTACAGGCAAGCGCGTGGCTGTTGGTAATACACGCAATAATTTTGAAAGGATCCATTTTGTATCGCCTACGCTTGGTTGGATAGTTGGTTCTTTCGGAACGATTATGAAGACTGCTGATGGCGGTGAAACATGGGAGAACCAAGACGCTGGCGTTGACAATAATCTGAAAGGTGTAGATTTTGTCGATGAAAACACGGGCTGGATTTCGGGACAAGAGGGTGTAATTCTCCACACCCAAGATGGTGGGGCCACATGGATAAAACAGAAGACCAATTCCTACGATAGTTTGTACGATATTGTCTTCGTTGATCCACAAACCGGCTGGGCCGTCGGTGATTTTGGAACCATCTTGCATACTGCTGATGGAGGACAAACATGGACGCGCGAAGAAACCGGAAATTCCACCCCACTATATGCCGTCGACGCAATAGATAAAGCACACCGATGGGGAGTGGGTGAGTGGGGGATAATCATGGGCATTGGGCAATAACCCTCTTGCCGATAACCAATAACTCTATTTCCAAGTTGGGGTGCTGAATGGCAGACCTCAAGAATATCGACGAGCATTTTGTCCAAGAGGTGTGGAACGAGCAGCGGTTTTTTGATTTCGATCTCAAATCCATAGACGGTCGTTCAATTCAGGTGCTCAAGCCGGGCTTTTGGAATAGCGACGAAGGCCCGGATTTCGTGCATGCGGAACTCTTGATTGATGGGGATTTATATGCCGGTGATGTGGAGATACACATCAATTCGTCGGGGTGGTATAACCATAAGCATCATCTCGATCCGAAGTATAATCGTGTCGTTTTGCATGTCGTTTACTTGAATGATGACATCAATCTCCGGACACGGCTTCAGAACGGGAAGCGGATTCCGACGCTCGAAATCCTGAACCGACTTGATGCACCGATCGGCGACCTGTTCGACGAAAGAAGGGAAAATCAGGACACATCTCCCAACGACTGCAGGGTGACGGGCAAAATGCTCAAAATCGAGAATGTCCAATCGATCCTCGATGGTCTAGGGCAAGAACGGCTACTGGGAAAAGCTGATGTGATGCGAGGTGTATTGGACCGAGTTGACTTTGAACAGCTGCTGTACGAAGGCATTATGGAGGCGTTGGGCTATGCAAAAAATCGCAAAACCTTTCGGGAATTGGCACAACGGGTCCCTCTTTCAGAGCTTCTTGGGAAATCCGATGAATCAATTCAGGCAATTCTGTTTGGTGTCTCGGGGTTGCTGCCTTCGCAATCCCAACACAAGATCGAATGGAACGAAGTAGATAGGAAGTTTATCGAAAGGTTGGAATCGGTTTGGGAATCCACTGAACAGTACAAAAAAACCACACGCATGACAGCGGAGCAGTGGCATTTTGCCAAGATGCGTCCAACCAATTATCCCTCTCGTCGCATCCCTGCCATCGCTCAAATTATCAGTCGTTGTCAGGATACCTTGATGATGGATTTTCTTCCACTGATTGAGGATGCGGCAACAGCGAATCAAAGAACTTTGGTAGGTATTCGGCGCCGATTGCAACAGAGGTTAACACCTGCACCCTTGGGTTACTGGGAAGACCATTCCCATTTCGGCAAAGGCATCCCGCAACGTGGAGCTGCGCTTATTGGGCTGGCCCGTGCCTCTGACATTATTGTCAATATCTTATTGCCAATTGCATTGGTATGGGCTGAACAGTCCCAAAGTTCAAAACTGACGAAAGCGGTACAGCGACTGTACGATAATTATCCGAAGTTACAAGAGAATCGTATCACTCAACGGGTCGAGGTACAAATTTTCAGCCAAGAGCAACCGATTAAACTTATTTCTCCTTCTGCTAAGAAACAGCAGGGCGCGATCTATCTCCATGGCAACTTCTGTAGCAGCCGACTCTGTGATCTCTGCCCTATTATTGAGGGAGATGGAATTATTAAAAGCTAATACCAGTGTTTTGATGGAGGTTAATGATGAAATTGGGGTTTCTCTCGAAGATTTTTGAAGGTGCACTCAGTATTGAAAGGACCTACAACGATTGTGATAAAGCACTAAATAAATTGGGCGCATACAATGAGCGGATTGAGGAGATGCAAAAGAACGGTGAGGACCTGAGTCGTTTTCCCGCCGAAGAGAAGGCGGAGCTCGATGAAATCGTGAATCATGCTATCCAGGGAGCAACGCGACTGATTAATCTGGAGTCAACGCGCAACTGGCCCGGTGTCTTCAGAGAGATGCACAAAAACTTGGCAAATATCTACTATGAGCTGCACGACTATGACAAAGTCCATGAAGAGTGCGATAAGCTAAAAGCGGACTACGGCGAAGTCGGGCGCCAGGAAGCCGAGGAAATCCTAGAGAAATTCGAAGATAAAGAAAATGGCACTACCGAGTCCTCTGAGGAGGCAGCTGCGACGATGTAACAATGCACTTCCTAAACCCTTCCGCCTTTTATCTATTGGCATTCATTCCAATTGTGGTGCTACTACACTTCCTTAAACTGCGCCGCCAACACCATGTTGTTCCCAGTGTAATGCTTTGGCTTGAAGCGATCGAGGACATGAAAGCCAATATTCCCTTCCAACGCCTGCGACACTCGCTTTTGCTCCCACTTCAGATTCTTTTTTTGCTAGTCATGATAGGCGGTGTTGCTCGTCCTGCATTGCGCCAACTCGGGGGTTTGGGCGAGCAGTCAATTCTCGTCATCGATACGTCAGCAAGTATGGGAGCAACCGATTTAGGAAAAACCCGTCTTGATATAGCAAAGGCGGAAGTATTAAAATTGATTAATCGGCTTGGGGCAGATGAGCAGATGATGATTATGGATACATCGCGCCCACGGCATAATATCCGTCAGACGTTTACATCGGATAAGGAGGAATTGCGTCAGGCTACTGAGAATCTATCGGTTGTGCATACTGCTCCATCGCTCAGACCGGTATTTGATTCTGTAGCCGTTTACGCGGGCGTATCAGGAAGGCAGGCTTCGTTGAATTCCGATACAGTGAGAGTCGTCTTTATCAGCGACAACTTTCGGCTACTTCCCGACTCTGCAAGTTCTGCTCAGTTTCAAAAAATCGATTTGGGAAACCAAACCGAGAATATTGCAGTTGTCCAGTTTAGCGTCACCCGGGCGCTACTCCCACCGAATCGCTACCAAATCCTCGTTGGCGTACAAAGTTTTGCAGACATTCCCAAAGAATTCCGGGTGCAGTTAGGCATTGAAGGAAAGTCATTTTTTGAAGACGAAACGGTAGTCCTATCACCGCAAGAAACAAGATCAATTCTATTCTCTCTGGACGACGACGAACGGTTTTATGGACAGGTTGTCACCGCAAGCCTTGATATTAATGATGACCTCTCCGTTGATAATAGTGTCGCGGCGATTTTGCCTCCACCACCAAAATGGAAGGTTTTACTCGTCAGCGATCGAAATCTGCTACCGTTGAATGCGATTCTCAGAACGGATCCGCACGTCAATTTAAGTCAGATCCAAACATCAGATTATCACGGTCCAGGGGATAACGATATTCTTATCTTTGATCAGTTTGTTCCGGATCCGCTCCCCGAAGGAAATATCATTTTCCTGAACCCAGTCAGCAGACTCCCTTTTATGCTAGCCAAAAAAAACCAGCAGCCAATCCAAGTCATCGGTCAGCATTCTACGCATAAGGTCATGCGCGATGTGTCGCTGATTGATTTGGAAGTCAAAGCGTCCCTACAAACCCAATTACCACTGTGGAGCATCCCGCTTGTTGAAACGAACCAGACGTCGCTCATTTGGCTCGGAGAACAAGGCAACCAGAAAATGGTGGTTTTTGCATTTGATCCGTTCGATCTTGACGTTTCAAATTTTGCTGCATCTATACCGGCGGCCCCCATTCTGATGTCTCAATGCTTGGAATGGTTGGGAGCGGCGACATCGCCAATCCGACCTGATCTCATTAGGACAGGCGAACCTGTAAAGATTTGGATTGAGCACCCCGACGAAGTTGAGAAGGTAATTGTCCAAATGCCTGATGGCACCCCACGAGAACTACAGACACAGGAGTCGCAAATAGTTTTTACAGACACAACGCAGATTGGCGTCTATACCATATTCGTTGATAGCGAACCATTTGGCAAATTCGCAGCCAATCTACTCAACCCGCAGGAATCCAACCTTTCGCCGCCGCAGCTTGCGGATAATCCTAACACGGGTATAAACACTGGGCAGACGCGGTCCGATTTGCCAGAAGTGAG
Source organism: Candidatus Poribacteria bacterium (assembly GCA_965204355.1). Classification (GTDB taxonomy): domain Bacteria; phylum Poribacteria; class WGA-4E; order WGA-4E; family PCPOR2b; genus PCPOR2b. The sequence continues at coordinate 1,363,531 of OZ241983.1, read as the reverse complement.
CAGAGAGATATGGGCATACGCAGCTGTTCTCGCACTATTGCTGCTCATTGTGGAGTGGTGGATATACCATCAGGATCGCCGCTTCAGGCAATCGTGATGGGTGTTGGAAAGCTATGAGCTTGCAGGTTCTACGTCCGCATAGATGTAAGTGGGAGATGGGTTTCTCGAGTGGATTTTGTCACTGTCGTCGTCATCATCGGAGGAAGCGACGGTCCTCTGCACTATGCGACCGGGCTGTGCTTCTATGGGCGACGTGAACATTGGACCATCAGTGACGCATGTGTGGAACTCGCCGTTTTCGCCGAGTGGATCCACCTCTGCGGGGAGGTCATCGAGGAATTTGCGATCAAACCACCTTCCTGCGAATTCCGCTGGCAACTTGGTGGGATTGAGAGCCGTTACTATGGCGCGCACTCCGGAGGTGATCATCTTCTGAGCGAGTGTGGGAGTATCTTGTCCCCAAACCGGGAAAAGCGGCGTAAAACCGGTTCCACCGAGTTTATCTTCGCGGTAGCGGCGGATATCCTCCAGGAATAGGTCTCCAAAAGCGAAATGTGATACTGTTAAATGTTCGGGCAGCGCACGCACATGATCCAGAAACTGTAACATGGCAGCTTCGTACTGTGCGTTGGAACAGGGATACGGTATCGGTATCTCGTATAACGGCACACCAAGTCTTTCGGATTGGAGTTTCAAGATCCAAGAGGGTGTGGAGTGGATGGAAACACGGTCAAAGGTTATGGTTACGGTTGTAAAGATACCACGCACATCGTAGTGTTCGCTTTGTTGACGTAGGGTGTGAAATGCCCAAGCAGAATCCTTGCCTGAAGACCAAGCGACTAGAACGGGAGTGTTGGAAGTAGGGGCAGCCGTAGCGTGTGCCGGTTGTTTTGTCATGGTAGGGAATTGTAACACAAACAGTGATAGCTTCACAAGGTAAAATTATCAGCGTGAGGAGTAACGATCATTGTCCATTACCTTAAAAGGGGATCGATCTACCGCCAAAAATCTGATGAAACCAATAGTTTCTGATCGCGGCATCATTGTCGGTGTCACGGGGGGCATTGCCTGTGGCAAATCAACTGTATCCAAACTGCTCTCAAAAAAGGGCGCAATTCCAATTAACTCAGATGAGATCGGGCATCAGCTGCTCAAACGTGGAAGTCCTGTCATGGGAGCCTTGCTTGAGGCATTTGGGTCTGACATCCTTGACCAATCTGGTGATGTTAGCCGCCCAAAGCTGGGTGCAATTGTCTTCAATGACAAAGCTGCCCGCGAGCGTCTGAACGCAATAATGCATCCGCCGATTGTCGAGAGATCCCGTTCCGAAGCGAAGATGCTTGTCACCGAGGATACAAATTGTGTTGTCCTGATTGACGCGCCGCTGCTTATTGAAGCAAAATCGCAAGATACAGTGGATGTCATCGTCGTAGTCACGGCTTCAACACACACTCAACTTCAGCGTTTGTTAGAGCGAGCCATCAAGCAAAATCGCCTCCCCAGTCAAGCCGAGGCTCAAGCGCGGATTGATTCGCAGATGCCACTATCCGAAAAGATAAAGTATGCAGACTTCGTGCTTGAGAATGATGGCACCCTTGAGGAGTTGGAACAAAAGGTGGAGAAATTGTGGCATGAAATCTGTCACCTGAAAGCGACCTGATTCTACTCAACCTACATCTGCGTAACGCAAGGAGATCGTAATGTTCAGTGCATTATTAGCAAAACGTGCATCAGAGAATAACCCCATCCGCGTGGGTATTATCGGTACTGGCAAGTTCGGTGCGGGGTTGGTGGCACAACTTTCCCAAATGGAAGGCGTTGAAGCCTGTGCCATTGCCGATATTAATTTGGGCCATGCGAAGCACGCCTACGCAGCGAGTTGCGTACCGGGGGACGCTATAAAAGTTGTACACAACGTTGAGGGATTGAACGGAGCCATCCACAGCGGCAAACGGGCGATAACCGAGGATGGATTGCTCCTTCCTCAATCTGATCTGGTAGATGTAGTAGTGGAAGCTACCGGGGTTCCAGAGGTTGGAGCCCATATGGCATATCATACATTGACCCATAATAAACATCTAGTGATGGTCAACGTGGAAGCCGATGTAACTATAGGACCCTATCTAAGCCATCTAGCGGATACTGCTGGCGTCGTCTACACCCTCGTAGATGGTGATCAACCCGGCGTAACTATGAACATTGTGGACTGGGCGAAGGCACTCGGATTTGAAATTGTGGCTGCAGGTCGTGGCACAGTCTTCTACGGAGATGATAGAGAAGGTACACCGGACACGGTGCCAGAACGTTTTGGATTCAGCCAAGAGATGATTGAACGGCGGACAATTAACCTGAAAATGTTCAATTCGTTTCGGGATGGTACCAAGGCACAGGTTGAGATGACTGCGCTGGCGAATATGACCGGGCTACCGCCGGACGTGCGGGGTATGCACGAACCTTCACTTAATCTGTCCCAGATTCCTCAAGCTTTCAGCCTGCGAGAAGAGGGAGGGCTCCTGAATCAGCATGGGGTAGTTGAATTAGCTAATAGTGTGGCGGAGGATGGGATAACCCCATTAGATTCACCACTTCGGATGGGGGTTTTTGTGGTTATCCGAACCGACCATCCTTTTACTCAGGAGGATTTGGCGGGCTATCATCTCTATCCGGGGGGTAATGGCAAAAACTTTCTGCTCTACCGCCCCTACCACCTCGTAGCGGTAGCAGCACCTATATCCATTATAAAAGCTGCGCTCTATGGGCAGCCCACGGGAGCCCCCTTGACTACGCCGACCGCAGAGGTGATTACTGTTGCGAAACGAGATCTGAAGCAAGGAGAGATTTTAGATGGTGGAGGCGGGTATACGGTCAATGGACTGATTGAAAAAACGGAGACTGCCCGTACAGAAAATCTGCTTCCGCTGGGTTTGGTGCCCGGGGCTAAATTGAAGACAGATTTAACGAAAGGAACAGCGATTACCTACGATATGGTAACTCTCAATGAGGATTCCTTTATCCTCAAACTCCGCCGGTTGCAAGATGCAACCCTCAACACTGAAACGTGAAAAATCTATTTCGTCACGTTCAAAGTAAATTTGACATTGAGATGTGGGTGCAATATAATATAGACAGATGGCTTTCGTCGCCATAAAGCCTGTCCTCACGACAGCGGGATTTGGAGACGGATATGCACACCGCACAGGTTATCGAGTATTACGAAAATCCGCGGAACGTTGGCACAATTGTAGATGCGGACGGAGTAGGCGTTGTTGGTACACCCGCCAGTGGCGAAATGATGAAACTCACAATTAAGGTTTCTCAAGAGCGGGTTGTCGACGCAAAGTTTAAAGCCTTTGGATGTCCAACCGCAATCGCAGCCAGTTCCCTCATCACAGAACTAATCAAAGAACGCACAATTCAAGAAGTATTAAACATAACAGATCAACAAGTCGATGAAGCACTCGGAGGATTACCGCCGGATAAAGTGCGTTACGCTGAACTTGCTGAGAAGGTACTAAAAGCTGCAATCCATAATTATATTTCGCATCTAAATCAAAAAGGGGAATTGAAATGATCACAATCACTGAAGCTGCCGCCAGAAAAGCACAACTACTGATGCAAGACGCAATGGGAGAAGATAGTGTGGAGACTAGTGCGGATCACGGCCTGCGTATGCAAGTTGTTGGTGGAGGGTGCTCCGGTTTTCAGTACAATCTGGGATTTGATGAACAGCATGATGGTGATAAGGTCTTTGAACAGCATGGATTGAAAGTCTTCATCGATCCACGTAGTACACTCTATCTCGCCGGCTCAACGTTGGACTATAAAGATGGTTTAATGGAATCAGGCTTTAAGATTACTAACCCCAATGCAAGGTCTGAGTGTGGTTGTGGTGAATCTTTCAGTGTGTAAGCGGACTCGTATTTCGTAGGTATAGGCAGGAGGCTTGTGTTAAGGTCCTTGCCTTTTTTGTGCTCAGTCAGACAGGTTTTTCCACACGCTTTCCTTCTTACTCTTTCCCTTTCATAAGCGCATCAAGCTGCTGCCGGGCGTAGGCGACAATTACACTCTCAGGATAATCTTGAATGAGTGCGGAATAGGTCTCCCGCGCTTTGCTAGGTTCGTTGAGATGCCAACGGTAGATATCCGCGATTTTCGCCGTTGCCTCTGCCGCAATTGGACTCTTCTTCAAAATGGTGACTTGCTGATATGCTGAAATAGCGTCAGTATATCGTGCTGCGCGCTGATGAATTCCACCAACTAGCATCCAAAGATCATCAACGATGAGTGCTGTCGGGTATTCCTTCATCGTCTTCTGACATAATCTTAATGCCGTTTCAGTCTGTCCGCTTAAATCGCTTCGTAGCGCTTCAAGGTAACGCTTGAGAGGTTCGTTGCTGTAGTCTGAATTGGACTGAATCAGGACAATTCTGTCTAGGGAATCATTGCTCAACGGATTGGCCATCGCAATATCAAGCACACGCTTGTATGCCGTAATCGCCACTTCAACATCCCCCCGAAGCAAGTGTGCATCACCGATTAGTTTTTGGCTCTCCGCCTTGAAACTACTGTTTCCATCGATAATCGGACGCAGCGTGCTTTCTGCTTCGTCGAACTTTTCCTGCAAGATGTAACACGTTGCCACGCCGAGTCGAACTTGCATTTTTTCATTTGTCGATAGTGGTTGGTTGATTAATCTCAGGTAAACTTGTAGGGCGGCCTCTGGATCGCGTATTCCATGTAACCATACATGCCCCAAGAGCAGTTGCGTGGCTGGTTGGTTGCTCTGCTGCGTCACACTTGTTAAAACTGTCAGAGCATCCTGCCATCGTCCCCACCGTTCATAGAATCGTACTAGCTTCATCCGTGCAGTCGAAGCCAAATGCGTATTAGGGAAGAGCTCAACAACTGCCTGATAAAAATCTGCTGCTTTAGGGTTTTTGTTGCGCTCCAGAATTTGTGCATACTTTTCAAGGATTCGCCCACGGTCGGCGGGGTAAAGTTGACGCAGCCGCTTAAAATTTTTGAGTGCCAAATCTAAATACCCACGATAGAAATACACTTCTGCCAAAGACAACGTCAGACTTGGATTTCGTGGTTCCGCTCTCAACGACGCCTGGATTCGACCAATTACTTGCTCAAACAGACGTTCCTGTTGAACTCCTTCGTAGATCTCCGCCATGCTTTGGACAAGCGTATCACGCCCACTGTAGCCAATATCCACAACACTCAACGCACGCAGATAGGTATCGACGGCCATATCAACCTGCCCTTGAATTTTGTACACGTCTGCCAGTCGGTTGTAGAGTAGAGCATCTTTGGAATTCAGACTGATTGCCGTCTCATAAGCTTCGACAGCCTTCTCATACATCTGGTGAGATGTATATATCGAACCTAGTTGCTGGTATCGATAGGCTTGATCCGGATCATCTTGGACAATCTTCGTCCACTGCTCCGCTGCTAGATCTTGCTGACCACGCTCTGCGTATAACTCCCCTAATTTCTTCAGAATATCTGTATTTTTCGGATTCTGATTAAGGGCAGAACGGTATAGGGATAACGCCTCGTCATACTTCTCCTGCGCTTTATAAAGACTCGCCAACTGGTCCATCAGATTGATATCACTCGGTTTTTGACGCAGTTCATCCCGGATTAATTTTTCTGCATCAATGTATCTGTGACGCAGTCGATATAGTCGAACAAGGCTATTGAGCGCACTGTTACGGTACGGAGAGGTCGGAAAATCATTTAGAAAACTGCGATAATTGTCAATCGCTTGGTCATATCCACCATCTGCGAAAGTATATTGAGCAACTAGATAACGCGCGATCGCTGCGGTCTGCGTATTTGGATATTTGTTGGCGAGTTGGCGACATCGGATAATTGCCTCTTTATACTGATATCGATCACGAAAAAGTGCTCCAATTCGATGCACCGCTTGACTCGCATACGAACCATCTGGATCATCACCAATCACCGCATGAAAACTTTGGAGTGCCATGGCATCATCACCAAGTTTTGCGTAAGATCGTCCTAAATTCATACGGATTGCATCTTTTGAGTGTTGGCGTAACGGTGTTTTTAATAGGACCTTATACGCTTCAACAGCCTCTGAATATTTCTGGGCATAGTAGAAATCATGAGCGTTTTGAATAGCGATTTGATCTTCTTTAATAAATGGGGCTTGCGCAAAAACTGTCAGAGGAGTGAGGAGATAGGTAGACACCAAGACAAGTAGGCATACAAGACTTCCCAGTCCGACACCAATTCTCGATGACTGTAGCTGACTTCGTAGAAACAGCTTCAGTTGCTGGTAGTCTAAAAATAAATTGGATATCCCCACGTTTTGCTGACGATACTGTCTTCCTGTCATATTTCTCCGTCTCCTTGTATACTATGACGAACAGAATAGAGTAGGGTTGATTTTCGGATCAGTCCCACTAATCTAACCCGAGCAGGGAGAGGGAGTCACGATGGATGAGGGCTTCGATCTCATCTTCTGGAACCCGTGGCATACCGGTGCCTTCAGTGAACCGATTAGCGGTGCGAAGTGCCTCAATAGTTTCCTCAATGGTGGCAATCGGAAAGTCGCTGCCGAATAGGAGCTTGTGCATCACGCGGTTCTCGTGACAGAATACCAGTGCCTGATACCCCCACCAGGGCCGTAGGGGCACACCGCCAGAGACATCGGCAAACACATTTGGATGCTTGCGTATCATTACCATTGCATCGGTGTACCAAGGCAGACCGATATGAGCGAGAATAATCTTCAGGTTTGGGAATTCACGGGCCACCGGGTCGTAAAGCAGCGGATTTGCCCACTCCATTGGTGTATTAGCAATGACATGGTACGCCGCGTGTGTGAGGATCGGGAGTCCCAATTCTTCCGCACGGCGATGCACCAGTCGCGCCTTAGCACCGTTTGGATCGTAATGTTGGTATACCGGACTCATCTTGATACCCTTTAGTCCTAGATCGTTGACACATCGATCAATTTCCTCCAATGCGTCAGGGTCGTTAGGGTCAACCGACATGAAGCCGATGATTTTTTCCGGGTGCGCTTTGGCGTACGCAGCAATGGCGTCATTCGGTGTGTGCATACCCAGCGCAATGGAATTAATTCCAAAAACAATTGCGCGCGAAACCGTCGCCACAGCCTCCCAATGTATTTCGGGCGTCACTTCCAAGTCAATTCCAGTGTAACTGGTGTATCCTCGGTCAAACGCTTCAACGAAAACTTTGCCCCACTGATCACGGGTAGAAAGGTGTGTATGTACATCAATAATCATGATAAACCTCCGACTTGGGCAACCTTTGCCCTAGACAAATCTATAATCCAAATGTTGCGCAATGAGAGTTTAGCAAATTGATGTCCCGCTCGTCAACATGGAAATATATGGAAGGAATAAGACGGGCGAAAGCTAACAATTTTCCGTTGACACACAGGGAGGAATAGATATAATAGCGTAGTTGGGGAGTGAGGCTGATTCTAAAGTCTTGACTCTCATTGGATTTCGTACTGTTCACGGGACTGGGGAAAGCATGGCGCACCCGACGAAAAATGATAGCAAAGCCGACGTTACCTTGCGGGCGGTGCTTGTCGGATTAGCACTTGTACCAATTAATGTCTATATCGTCGTACAGTGGGAGACGGTCTGGAATACTCAGTACCCAACCACGATGACGATTTTTTACAATGCGGTTTTCACTTTCCTGTCTTTGATCCTGGTCAACATGCTGCTGAAACGGTGGTTGCCGCGGATTGCATTGAGTCAGCAGGAGCTGCTGACAGTTTATACAATGCTTCTCTTGGCAGTCTGCGTCAGCGGTCATGATTTTAGCCAATCCATATTTTGCACGCTGGGCACTGCCCGCTGGTCTGCAACGCCAGAAAACGATTGGAGCAACCTTTTTTGGAAGTATTTATCGCAACGACTTACCGTAAATGACGATCAGGTGCTTTACGGGTTCTACAAGGGTGAATCCACATTTTACACTGCGGCCCATATCAGAGGCTGGCTTGAACCAATGGTGTGGTGGACGCTTTTCCTTTCGGTGGTTGCGTTTACCATGTTCTGCCTGAACATAATTATCAGGAGACAGTGGATCGAGAAAGAGAAATTAACTTATCCGCTCGTTCACTTGCCTTATGAGATGAGCCGTGAAGGAAATGGGCATCATCCATTTTTTAGAAACAAATTGCTTTGGATGGGTTTTGGTTTAGCTGCTGGCATCAATCTGATTAATGGGACAACCTACCTGTTCCCCGTACTTCCGCAGATTCCACTTGGATACAACCTCAACGTCTACTTTACAGAGCGCCCATTTAACACGATGGGCAATTTCCCCGTTCAGTTTAATCCTTTTGCTATTGGTCTTGCCTTTGCCATCCCACTCGATCTCCTCTTTTCGTGCTGGTTCTTTTTTCTTCTCTGGAAAGCGGAACGAGTTGTAGGTAGTATGGCAGGGGTTAATATGCCCGGATATCCATTTGTTGCACAGCAGGTCCTTGGTGGATATCTAGGAGTCGCTATTGTCTCCTTCTGGCTGGGGCGAAAACCGATTTGGCAGGTCATAAAAAGGGCTATCGGGACAAGGTCTGAGGTGGACGATGCGGATGAGCCGATAAAGTACAGAACGGCGGTGCTTGGCATAATTTTGGGAATTAGCTTCTTGGTATTTTTTTCATATCAAGCTGGAACAACTGTTCAGTTTGGCTTGGCGTTCTTCGGAGTTTACTTCGTTATTGCGTTCGCACACACGCGAACACGAGCGGAACTCGGTCCCCCAATACACGGGATTTACCACTACGGGCCGCTCCAACTTTTCATAGCGATGGTGGGCAGTCGCAAACTCGAAAGTCAGACCCTGACGGCAGCAGCACCATTTTGGACATTCACAAAACAATTCAGAAACCATCCGATGCCGTATATGCTTGAAAGTTTCAAACTGGCAGATCGGTCAGGTATGGACACCCGCAAACTTGGGAAAGTCATTATGTTTTCCGTCGTTGTGGGTATTATCGTAACGTTCTGGACATTTCTGCAATTCAGCTATAAATGGGGAGGTGTCAGTGAGGGGCGTGGCATTGGGGCTTACACAGTAATTGAGCGGTGGCTTGTACGTCCAATAGAACCGGATGCACAGTCGCTCAGTGCCGTTGGTATTGGCGCCCTGGTTGTGTTTATCAACACAGTGCTGCGATTACGGTTCTTATGGTGGCCGTTGCACCCGTTAGCTTATCCGATAACTGGATACCTGCCCTTCGAACATCTGTGGTTTCCGTTTCTTATCAGTTGGGTGGTAAAGGGGGCAATCCTCAGGCATGGAGGCATACAGACTTATCGTCGAACCTTCCCGTTCTTTCTGGGGTTGGTTTTGGGTGCATTCACGATAGGGAGCATCTGGGGAATCGTTGGGTTGGTGACTGGTATACCGACTTATGCGTTTAAGCGGTGGTAGATGTGCAGGCTACAACGCAGCGACGGTGCATTTTGCCCACCTCTTCTCTCAGTTAGCGAACCATCGTCGGGATTGGTATTAGGAGAAAAAAATGTATAAACGTCATCGGCTTGCCCTTGCGGGCTGCGGCGGTATGGGTCGCCGGCACCTGCGTGGCTATCGTGTTCTAGAAAATTTTGAGCCCGGACGTATTGAACTTGTTGCCGTGATTGATCCAGAGTTGGAACGTGCAGAATTCGTTGCTAGTGAGGCAGAGGATTTTTTTGGTAATCGACCACACGCGTACCGCTCACCTAGAGACGCCATTGCTGGCTCAAACGTAGAGGTATTGGACATCGTTGCTGCGGCATCCGCACATCACTCAATTGCCAGAGTTGCAGCAGAAAATAGCGTACACGTCTTATGTGAGAAACCGATGGCACCGACCGTGGCAGCCTGCCGGGCAATGCAAGCTAATGCTCAGAAATACGGCACGGTGCTTTCCATAGCAGAGAACTATCGGCGCGACCCGATAAGCCGTCTAGCAAAAGCATTACTTGACGTAGGTGCTATCGGCGATATCCGTACGGTTTTAGATTTCTCGGCGGGTGGCGGACGTAACGCATCCGCTGGTGGCTGGCAATATCTCCGCAAACAAGGTGGCTCAATACTGGAGTCTGGCGTCCACAACGCCGACATGCAGATATACTTGGCTGGTCCTATCAGGCAGGTAACGGGTAAGGTTCGCCTTCAAGAACATGAGCGAATCTTCAAAGGAACCCGTGTAAAGGGGTTTCATGATCACTATGCCCACACCTATCCCGATGTTCAGGCAGCAGATGCCCCTGATCTAATGATGGCAACCCTTGAATTTGAAAGTGATGCGTTGGGTCAGTGGTTATATGATCAAGCAGCACATGGCCCCAGATTTCGACGCTTCACGATCTTCGGTAGCGACGGTCAGATTGACCTACCGTCAGTGCGCACCGGTCAGCCATTACGCCTCTTCCGGGATGATCACGATGACGTGCTTGATGACGACGATGTGTTAGCACTTGTTCCTAAATTTTCGCTTGATGACCGTACTGCTCGGTTTTTCGGTGGCGAAAGACTTGTACATTATGATCAATCCGGGGCAGGTGTAGGCGGCGGAGGCGACTTAAACATCCTCGCCATGGAACTCGCGGAACTTCTGGATGCTATCGACAATGGGATATCAGTCGAGGTTGGAGCAGAGGAGGGGTTGCTGGCGGTTGCTCTTGTGATGGCTTGCCATGAATCCTCTGAAGCGGACCGAACTGTCCGTATGGAAGAGGTTGTCGATGGAAAACTGAACACCTATCAGGACGTCGCAAACCGGGAGTTGGGGATTGAGATCTGACCGCTGGTACGGGATTTACCGCTTTCCGTAATCTCAGAAGTGATGGAGAGTGTCCTACAAATCCTTTTTAACCTAACCAAGCGTCACGCTAAAATCTAATACCCCGTTTTAAGGGGGAAGCCTGACGCCTAAACCTAAATGGAGGTACTTACATGAGTTCATCTAATGAACAAATTATCTTTAAAGATAACTTCGATGGTCAACTTGATGAAGGTTGGTCTTGGCTGCGGGAAGATTCAGACGATTGGCGTCTCCGGGACGGTGGACTAGAGATATGTGTTCGCCCCGGTGTAGCAGATACGGTCAGGAACGCGCTGCTGAGAACTGCCCCAGACCGTAGTAGTGGCACCTATGCTATTGAAGTAACTATCACCAACCATACCCTCCCCACACAGCAGTACGAGCAGGCGGGAATTACGTGGTACAACGATGGCAAACCGGTCTTCAAGGAGGTTAAGGAACTCATTGATGGCGATATTTACATTATTCCCGGTAGAGCAGCGATGCCATCAAATAGTGTCCGGCTGCGCCTGCTGGTTACTGCTGACTCTTGGGAAGCGCAGTTTTGCCCTTCAGGTGACACAGAATTTCAAACAGCAGCGACGGGAGAACTACCCCCACCGGGCGATGATCAGGTGAGCATCCAGTGCTACAACGGTCCACCGGATGGAGAACATTGGATCCGCTTTGAGAATTTCTGTATTAAACTGCTAAACCCCAATTAGTCCGGGTGATACAGCGGCAATGCAGCGTATATCGCTTTACCTCCACTGTCACTGGAACACTTTTTCGATTGAAGCCATTTATGGTTGTGATATAATTTATTAAAATCTCTGAAAATGCGACAGTATGCAATTCGGTCTTTCACTTTAAGCAGAAAGGAGTCGAAAATGGTAAAGATTGCTTTGGCCCTTGGACCAGAACCGACCCCCGTCTGGACATTAGCCAAACAAGCCGGTGTTGAGTATGTGGTTGGGGGTATGGACTTAAATCCTATACCGAATGCAAGTGACGAACAACAACCTTGGAGCTACGTGTCGCTTGCCCGTGTGAAGGCTGCATACGAAGATGGCGGATTTAACCTACAGGTGATTGAAAGCCGTCCCCCGATGGAGAAAATAAAACTGGGTTTGCCGGGACGTGATGAAGAAATCGATGTCATCTGTGAGTTTATCCGTAACATGGGGGCATTGGGAATTCCGGTGTGGTGTCCTGCGTGGATGCCCATCCTTTTTGTCCTTCGAACATCTGTTACAATTCCTTCACGTGGTGGGTCTCAGGTCAGCGGCTATGACCATGATTACATGAAAAACGCCCCTCTGACGGAACATGGTGTCATTACTGAAGAGCAGCAATGGGCGAACTTGAAGTATTTTCTGGAGCGTGTGGTTCCGGTTGCGGAAAAAGCCGACGTCAAATTGGCGATGCATCCGGATGATCCGCCACTATCGCCCATCCGTGGGGTTGCCCGGATCATGAGCAGCGTAGAGAATTATCAGAAACTCATCGATTTGGTGCCAAGCCCTGTCAACGGAATTGGTCTCTGCCAAGGGAACTTCTCCCTGATGACTGACAACCTGCCCGAAGTGATTCGACATTTCGGAGGACAGGAAAAGATTTTCTTCGTTCATTTCCGAGATGTGCAAGGAACACCTGAGAAGTTTGTGGAAGCCTTCCATGACGATGGACAGGCTGACATGGCGGAGTGCGTACGTGCCTACCGTGACGTTGGCTATGCGGGGGTCGCGCGTCCAGATCATTTTCCAAAGATGGGCGATGCTAGCATTCCGGACGAACATAGCATGGAGCGGCTCTTTGCTATCGGCTATATGAAAGGATTAATTGAAGCAGTCTATACTGAGTAGGGACAGTGAAACAGAACTAATTGAGGGAGGCATGTATGGACACTGCATGTTTAGATTACTGCTTAACTGAAGATGAGCGCCTTGAATTCGAGCGTAACGGCTTCCTTATCGTCCCTGATGCGCTAACACCGCAGATGACATCTGACATTGAAGCAGTTGTAGACCAAATCGATGGACAACACCGGGCAGAGGCGAAAATGGAGGCTCACGAGTGGGTGCATAAGCTGGACTTTGTGGGACAGGATGAAGTCTTTCTGGATTTGCTCGATTGGCACAAGACATTCCCCAAAGTGTGGGGGATACTTGGTTGGAACATCCAACTCTACCTCACCCACATGGATGTCACGCCTCCGCCGCCACCCGATGCAGAACAGGAGAAGAAGCGACTGGGCTGGCATCAGGACAGTGGACGTTTGAACGCCGAATTGGAAACCGATCCCCGTCCACGAGTTTCGGTCAAGATTGGCTACTTCCTTACCGATACGACCGAAACAGGCCGGGGGAATTTCTACGTCATCCCGGGAAGTCATACTCAGAACAAACTAGAGTTTCCCCCCGATGACGTTTCAGATCCAGAAGGCGCAACCCCGGTTTGTGTTCCACCCGGTACAGCTGTCATTTTTGATCGGCGTATCTGGCATTCGCGAAGCCCAAATGAATCGGATATTACACGCAAGGTGCTATTCTACGGCTATAGCTACCGATGGCTACGTCCAAGGGATGACATGACTGTTGGCGACTTTATTGACCGCTGTGATCCGATTCGACGTCAATTATTGGGATATAGCACCAGTTGGCACGGCTATACCTCCCCGACTGACGAGGATGTTCCGTTGAAACTGTGGATGGTGGAACACCTAGGAGAGGAGGCAGTCGCATCTTGATCCTTGGTGTAAGTTCTTGAAGGTACGCAAATATGGGACAAATCAGATCTCATCCACCTGTTAAACTGATTGTTGGGATTATTACAGCGGCACCTGATTTACTCGCTGTTGTACATCAACGACTCTCAGAGCAGTTTGGACAGGTTGATTTTGCCAGCGATTTGTTGCCTTTTGATTATACTAATTACTATGAAGCGGAGATGGGGAAGGATCTGCAACGTCAGTTCGTGAGTTTTGAGAGACTTATCCCCGCCGAGGAACTCGCGTCCGCCAAACGTTTTTCTAATTCAGCCGAATGTGAGTTTACAAAGGGTGATGCGGCTCCCCGTCCAGTAAATCTTGATCCGGGCTATATTTCGGCGGCAAAGTTGGTTCTTGCATCAACGAAAGATCATGCCCACCGTATCTACCTTCAAGAGGGCATTTACGCCGAAATTACGCTCAAATTTTACCGTAAGACCTTCCAACCTTGGGAATGGACTTACCCCGATTATCGTACATCCACTTATATTGACATTTTTAATAATATCCGTCGTATCTACATGGAACAACTGAAAGGAATTGGGTTAAGTCCTCACCCGTTTTAAGATGAAAACAAAAATTTGGTCCGCCCTTATTTGGTCGTTTGTTTATGTGATTCTGGTTTCCTGTTATACGCCTCAAGTTTTTTCTTGGGGCAGCAACGCACACGATCGAATGACCGATGCTGCCTGTGATTCCTTGCCTTTAGAAATTTTCTCGTTTTTCGATAAACACCGTCAAAAACTCGCCTATCACTCGAACGATCCCGATCGGTGGAGAAGGGAGTTACTATTTCGGATTGGGTTGAAGTACGAAAATGATCTGAATAGCGGACAGATTACCGAGGACTTACGCCAAGTGTTTGAGGCGCATGGAGTTGAGTTTCCGCAAAACGTCCCGATCTCGCTGCGTGGCAAAGATAGAAGATGGTTCATAACGATAGGTGAACAGGAGTACCCGATCCGGAAGGAAGAAGATAAGATATATCTGTTGGAAGATAAAGCGGATGTTTTTGAAGATCGAAGTGCGGAGCCGGTGCTGCTCGGATCTGAAGGGGACACCCATTTTGCTCTTGATACAAAGGAGAAACTATTATCTTTAACCAGTCTCAATGTCTACAAAACAGGGGATCCCGCCGAAGGTCCTCGGCATTTTCTCGATATTGATATCTACGGTCCCTATCCGTTTGTAGAACTGCCCCACGACTATGATGAGGCTGTTGCGAAATTTGGTGTGGAAAATGTTACAAAACGTGGTTTGGCGACGTGGCGCATTGCTGATTACACGCAACTGCTATCCGAGGCAATGAAATCAGGAAATACTTTACAAATTGTGCAAGCCGCCGGTGCGCTTGCCCACTATGTTGAAGATATCCATATGCCGCTGCACGTCGTCAAAAACTACAATGGGCAATTCACCAATCAGCATGGCGTGCATCAACGCTTTGAGGATGATATGGTGGAGGCTTATGAAGAGCAAATTCACCTTACACCGAAGATGGCATCGGAACTTGAAGACCCACTGGAGGCCGCCTTTGACATTGTACTTGATAGCTATGTA
This sequence comes from Candidatus Poribacteria bacterium, assembly GCA_965204355.1. Classification (GTDB taxonomy): domain Bacteria; phylum Poribacteria; class WGA-4E; order WGA-4E; family PCPOR2b; genus PCPOR2b. The sequence goes on along the minus strand of OZ241983.1, from coordinate 1,348,382 downwards.
TACGCTGACAACCTCCTCCACGCCGATCGCAAGGCAAAGTTAGGCGAAGATACTTACGGCACACCGTATCTGGAAAAGTTCTTCCGACTCAGCGGTTGGATAGCGGTGCAGCGAATGAGTGATGCGGCAACAGCGACCGCAAGCTACTGGTATACCGCATGGCTTCGTGCCGGGAAGCCTGAGTTGAAATGAAGTGCAATAGTGAGGAAATAGAGCGATGAGAAAACAATATCTGAGATTATGGCTCTGCCTGTGCTTATGTTTGATAGCGGGTTGGATACCGGTCAACTCCGACCAAGGTGCTGGCGTTCCCGAAGGCAGGGCCCGGGCACGGGACCTCGGTATCAAAATCGGGATCTATGAACCCGGCAAACACAATGCGATTACGGATGTTGCAGGGGTAAAGGTAGGGCATGTCACGTTGAAAGATGGCGAGAATGTTCGGACAGGTGTTACTGCTGTCATTCCACGTGACGATATCTGGACAAATAAGCTGTTTGGTGCGGGTTATGCAATCAACGGTAACGGTGAGGCGACAGGATTGGCGTGGGCTAATGAAGCGGGGTGGATCGAGTCTCCGATTATGCTGACAAATACACTTAGTGTCGGTCCTGTTCACGACGGCGTTGTCCGATACATGATCAAACGCTATCCGGACAACCACATCATTCTGCCAATCGTTGCAGAGTGCTATGACGGTGGACTAAATGATATCAGTGGACTTCATGTCACCGCGGAACACGCTGTTCAGGCGATAGAAAATGCCGTAGATGGCCCTGTTGCAGAAGGGTGTGTTGGCGCAGGCACAGGAATGCGGTGCTACAGTTTTAAGGCGGGCATCGGTACATCATCGCGGGTATTGCCTGCAGATCGGGGCGGATATACGGTCGGAGTGCTGGTTAATTCCAACGGAGGTCGGCGCCATCAATTGCAGATCAATGGCGTTCCTGTCGGCAAAGAAATCACCGAACTCACACCGGAGTGGGGTCAAGATGGTTCGTTCATTATCGTTGTAGCAACAGACGCCCCCTTGGTACATCGCCAGCTGATGCAACTTGCCAAGCGGGTAACACATGGGCTTGCGCGTACCGGCACACCAAGTACGGTTAGTAGCGGCGAATTTGTAATTGCTTTTTCGACCGCTAATACCATTCCACGTCGGACGGAACGCGGGACATTCCCAATCACAATGCTCGCCAATCGTCGGATGGATGCCCTGTATCAAGCGGTCATTGAAGCCACGGAGGAGGCAATCCTCAATTCTATGACCACAGCAGTAACGACCGTCGGCAGAAATGGGAACACGATTTATGCTATTCCTTTGGATCGGTTACAAGCCGTGATGAAACAATACGGACAACTGGCACCTGAAGGCAAGTGAAGCATCAAAGGGTATCGCCTGTCAGCTTGTTTAGGTTTTGTCGCTGCTCGTTATCTGCGATGACGATCAGGGCATCGCTAGCCTCCAACCTCAATCCACCGGAAGGGTTATAGATAAAATCTCCGTCCCGTTTAAGCACTGCGACAACCATCAGGTTGGTTCTATCTGGAATGCGTGCTTCACCCAGAGTAAGCCCCACCAACGGTGTACCCGGCTGGATGACCGATTCAGCAAAGCGTGTGGTCTCTTGACTCCTGAGCATAATGTCCAGAAAGTTAACCACGATTGGACGTGTAATTGTCGAAGCCAGCCGCATGCCGCCGATGTGGTCTGATAAAACGACTTCATCCGCTCCCGCCTGCTTCAGCTTGGATAGCGAATTGGCTTCAACCGCTTTAGACGCAATCTTCAACTTTGGATTCAACTGTTTCGCAGATAGAACAACAAATAGGTTGTCTTGATCGCGTGATAGTGAAGTCACCAACCCACGTGCACGTTCAATACCCGCACGAATCAAAACCTCGTCTTCTGTCGCATCCCCATGAACATACAGGAAATCTTTCGTTGCCAGTTCGCGATCAATCCGTTCTTGGTCGTATTCAATAGCAACGAATTCCATGTTCATTTGGAGCATTTCTTCGAGCGCATGAACGCCCGTATCCCCTATGCCGCAGACGATATAATGGTTTGAAAGTTTATTGATTGATTTTTCCATTTTCCTTCGTCGAAACACCTCTCGGAATTGACCTTCAATAATAAAGGCAGTCGCAACGCCGATACTATACACAAAGATACCAAGTCCACCGATCAATAGAAAAACGGTGAAAGCCCTTCCCACCTTGGACATATTGTCATCGGTGTATCCGACCGTCGTCAATGTAATGACAGTCATGAAAATAGCGTCAAACACCGTCCACTTCTGATGTGGATTATCTCCTTCGATAATCCGATATCCGACAACCCCGATGGCAAAAAGGACGAGCAGCGAGATTATCGCGATGATGAAATTTCGCTGATAACTCAAAAGATACTCCCCTCAATTTCGGACAGTCTCAAGCAAGAAGGCTAGCAAACTTCGCCTATGCGTCCCCGCTCTTTTAGAATCATATAGTTGACGCAAAACGGTTTATTGCCTGCCCTAATGTTTAGCTTCGGCGGGGGCGACCTAATCAGCTGCGACTTCAATGGATCTTCGGCAATTACCCCTGTGATGAAGCAACTTGTACAATATTTAACTCAACGTCAAGGAGGACAGCAGCGTTTCCGGATGGTCCTACATTCGGCGCGTCCATGTCGCTTTCGATTTTGATTAATTCAACAAATAAAGCGACTTCACGAATTAAACGAAACGAAGCATTAATGCAATCAGTTGAATCGATAATTCAACTGTTTTGATGTTTAGATGTAAACAGATGTAAACTTCATCAAGAGGCGAAGCGTCAATTAGTTGTAGCAATGGATTGTGTCCCACTAGCAACTGTGTTACAATAATGATACAGGGTAGAATGTGAAATGCTAATTGGTGGTGCTTGATCGGTTGCACTTTTGGGAGTTGTTTTCGAGGGAGCACTTGTTCGTTTCTAACATGGTACAAAATTTGTTTACATATCGCTGTAATTTTCGCGTACCAGCCAAGGAATGGCGCGAATCTGCATTGGATTCGTTGATTTTTTTAAATCCCTCAACGAAACAGTTGTCGGGACTAGACGGCATTACTTAAAGGAGTGAACGAAAAATGTTACCCAAGAAGTTCCACCTCAATCTTCTAATCCTTTCCGCGCTGCTACTTGCAGGATTCACCAATCCAAACCATGCGGAAGTGGAAAGCATCCAAATCCACCTTTTCGGCTTCGTCAATAATGATGATGCCCGACAGATTCGACGTTTACTGAAACCTTGGGCAGATCCAGACAATGTGAGTTTCTCCACACCTGTTGACAAAAAGGGGCGTGAACGTCATTTTACAACCATCGTTGAAGTCATCCCACGACGGGGTAAGAATCCGTACAATGAGGGACGTACTTTTGATATTTACGACATTACCCGCCAATTGAATGATCAACGCTTCCGGGGCAGTCAGATCGGAGGCCAAGCTTGGGTAGTCAAATCCGAAGCCACAATCACAGGCAAACTCTATGCACACCCAGGGTTCTCACGCAGCTACATACGCAATGTTCCTTTTTGGCGACGCTGGCGTGCTGACACATCAGAGATCAATCATGCCATGGTTGTTGGTTGGGACCAGAAGGCCGTCTTTAGCAGTAACGATAAATTTGATGAGTTGATACAAGAGGCAAACCAAGGCGTTAATGGGGTCGAAGTCAAAGGACAGATTGCAGGCTTTGATGGAGTTTATCCCGTTATATCCGTTCGAGACTTTCGGGTTGAGTATCTAGTTGAACCGAATATAGAAGAAAACGGTGGCGAAGCAGAGGAAACCCCAAAACAAGAGCCCGAATATCTCAAAAAGACTGAAGGTCCTGACAAATAGGCATGACACCAATTACATAGTAATGAGTTACGATATATGAGGGGTTGGGAATAATACGATAAGTACGGATTCGTGCTTCCCAACCCCTCAGTTTATTAATTGACCGTATCCGTGCAATTTAACCTTGAAAAGGTTGGGTTGTTCGCTAATCTGTTGGTTTAGGAGAATGATATGCACATTTCTGAATTGGATACACCTGCACTCACCGTAGATCTTGATGTTCTTGAACGCAATATCTATAATATGGCCTCCCTCTGTCGAGAGATTGACATCGATTTGCGCGTCCACACAAAAACTCACAAGGTCCCAGAAATTGCCGAAATGCAGGTTGCCGCCGGTTCAAAAGGAATTACTTCCCAAAAACTTGGCGAAGCAGAGGCTATGGTTGATGGCGGCCTTGATGACATCCTGATTCCCTACAATATCGTCGGTAGGCTGAAACTGCAGCGTTTGACACAGTTAGTCAAACGAGCGCAGATTACCGTCGGCCTCGACTCGGAGATAACCGCCGAAGGCATCTCTGGACAGGCAGTGGCAGATGATTGCACTGTGCGTGTGGTTATTGAACAGGACACAGGAGGACGCAGGGTCGGTGTCCAATCCCCTCAAGCCACACTTGAGCTCGCCCAAAAAGTGACGAAGCTCCCCGGACTCGATTTTCAGGGCATTATGACCTATGGGAGCAATATTCGTGCAAAACCCTTCATTGAAGAAACGGTTGACCTTTTAGATGGTTCAGGCATCCCTATCAACATCATCAGTGGAGGCGGGACAGGCGCAGAACAGGCATCAAAAGATATAGGTTGCACGGAAACACGCAGCGGTTCGTATGTTTACGAGGGTATGACGCGCATTTCTGGATCGGAGATGCTCAATCCGGACCGATGTGCCTTGCGGATGATTGTGACGGTTGTTAGCACTCCAGCCGCAGATCGAATTATCATTGACGGTGGTGCCAAGACGTTCACTAGCTATCCGCCCATACCTTATGGTCATATCGTCGGACACCCAGATGTTAAAATATACGGGATGTCTGTCGAACACGGACACCTCGATGTGAGTGAATCGCAACATAAATTCCGCGTTGGCGACCAATTGGCTGTCATTCCACTGCATCAAGGTATGACAAGTAACTTACACGATGAGTTAGTGGCAGTAAGAAATGAACAGGTAGAAACCGTTTGGAAAATCGCCGGGCGTGGCAAAGTCAAATAGCTACGGCAAGCCAAACCGAATTTCAGAGACCGTAGATTGCTTTTAGATTTCCACCAAGGATGCTTGAGGCTTCCTCGTCAGTAAACCCGATATTTCGAATACCGTTGACACCATTCACGGCATCTCCACTGGGAGAGTTAGATCCGAAAACGATTCGATCCGCGCCAACCCGTCCGCCCCGTGCAATGCCCTTGATGGTTATCGGCTCCGCAGCGGCGATGAGGGTTGTGCCGAGATAAATATTGGAATTCTCAACCGCGGCTTGAACAGCTAGTGGCGTCCACTCACGATAGCCCATATGATCCATAATGATTGTTACATCTGGGTGGCGCTTTGCAAGTGTTCCGATGAACTCCGGTGAGCAGCCACTCATCGGTGAACCGGAATGGATAGTAGCGGGAATGCCAAGCGAGTTGGCGAGCTCCATGACCGGATCAACGCAAGGTGCGTCCAGACGATATCGATGTGCTGCCGCCATCAGTTTGACTGTGCGGGCACCGGCATCAACGCACTGCTTTAGGTCATCGCAGGCATCGGATCCCATTGTGGGATTAATCAAGCATCCCGGCACAATGCGCGATTCGCCCCTTGTTTCTTCAAGCAGGTGAGCATTGATTTCCGCTGGATTGGGTGGCAATCCGCCGGGAAATACAACGCAGACATCAATACCTGCCTTATCAGCAACTGCAATCAGCCCCGCCTTACCGTAAGGCTCATCGTTAAATTCAGCGGGCATATAGGCTTCAAAATCCGCAACAAATTGTGTAGCCATAAAGTGCTCCTTAGTGCCTATCCAGCAATCCTCCCTCACCTCCTAGGGGCGGAGTTATCCTTCAGTCTATGAACATCTAGACGGTTGGTAGTTTGGATAGGTTTTAATGTGAAAAGTGACTGGAAGGGGAAGACTGATAGTGTGGAAACCCGCTTTCCATATCTAAAATGTCATCTCTGTACGAGCTCTATGAGGACACCATCGGGATCCCTTGCGCAAACCACACCACCAGCATCCGGGGCTCCGACCGGATCAGATAAGAATTCCACACCCTTCTGTTTCAATTCGTCGACAGTTTCCCATACGTCCTCAACAAAAAAGGTGAGCCAACGCACGCCAGCCGAAAAATCGTAGGAGGGTGTTGGCGGGGGTGATTCGATGCCCATCAACTTAATGAGCGTTTGTCCGGCTTGCAGGCGAACTTGGCGAAATCCCCGCGGTGCCAGTCCTGCTCCTTTCGCTACGTCTTCAGGAATCTGGATATCTAGAACAATCTCTAGACCTAAGCATTCGTGGTAGAAATGCAGCGACTCCTCAAAATTACTGCAGGTAATAGCGATGTCAACAATGGGATGGGTCAATTGTAACATGGCGATTAAGCTTTCCTTTCAATACCAAACTTTGTCAGACAATGAATCGGGTAGAGTTTCGCGGGCGCTGCAAAACTTCCATCATGCTTCAAAAGTTTCCGGTGAATTAAATCTCAAGATTTTACATTATGATAGTTTTCATCCAGCAATTTGGTGATTTTTTTCTCTGGGCAGCAAGGAAATTATATCACGGCAAGCTGATACCGTCGAGAGAAAATCATGCGATTGTTGAAAACTGAAATGCAAGAAGTTCCTTGGCAGGAATGTATTGTGCAAAGCTGCCTGATAACTTGATTAATTTCAAGAAACATACTTCATCAGCATTACTGCTTGACGATATTCTTCACGTGATGTTATCATTCCTGTAACAAAAGACTCAAAGGAGATTTTTTATTTATGTGTCATCAGTCTTATGATGGTCTACAGAGTGATATCCGGGAGATGGAAACGCCGACCATTGAAACTTGGAAAAATGAGTATAGCGACAGAGATTACACCATTGAAGTAACGACCCCAGAATTTACAGCGATTTGCCCTAAAACAGGGTTACCAGACTTTGGGACGATTCAGATTACCTATACCCCCGACGAGCAGTGTGTCGAACTCAAATCACTGAAAGAGTATCTGCTATTTTACCGAGACGTTGGGATATTTCACGAACACGTTGTCAATAAAATTCTGGTAGATTTTGTCGCGGCGTGTAATCCGCGGATGCTTGAGATTGTTGGGGATTTTCACGTCCGCGGGGGTATTAAAACCGTCGTCCGCGCCAATTATGAACGAGAGAATGGATTATAAGCAAATTTAGTCGCAGCAGATGTCTCACAAAACCGTTCGTTTAACCCAAACTTGCTACAATCTGACTGATCCCGCCTTTACGCCCATCGTGGACCTATCTCGAGACCATGTAATGCGTGCCGGAATACAACGACGTTGCCTCCATGAGCTAAAAGAATTTTAGTTTCATATTGGCTAAACCACCTGATAAGTCCCATGATAATCTCCCCACCTCTGAGGGTTAATCGCACCGGAATTTTTTTTCTGCGGCAACGCGCAAGCACTTGGTTATCAACCTGTAAACGCTCAGATTTGTGAACGATTGACTCTAAATTTTGCGCTTTCAAACCCGTATCTATCTCAATATCTTGAATAACTTGAGGCATTTCAGCCTGCTTATACATATACTTGATGTTAAGTTTTTCCAAGTGGTGCCTCTCTCCATTGAGTGATTCGACAGCAAGGGCGTAAGTTAACAATCGACTGATGATACCTTCAATATGTTCCTCGTAAAGTTCAAAAACCATCGGTGTTTTCTTCCGAATCTGCTTTTGAACGTAAGCACGTCCGTGGCTTTCGGCACGAATCTGGGTCAGCAGTTCTGGAGATAGATGACGACGAAACTGCTTGCTATGTTGTGAGGACTTGCGCCCCCTACCACGATGTTCATACCGCGGGGTCTTCTGCAAGGACCTCTTTTGTAGCCGAACGGTTAAATCACTTTGCCAAGGTGAAGTTTTTGCTCGCGTCGCCAATGATTGCTCTCTCCTTTAAACGTCCTATTTTAACCCAAGTTGTAGTCTGCCCTAAAACGATGACGCAAAATATTATAGCATTTCCTAGAACGTACCCCAACCGCAAAAAATCGACAACCCAATAATGCAGAATTAAAATAGGCGAAAAATCTGTTCTTAAGGACTGCAGTTCGAAAAATAAAAAAGGCGTCTGGGAAAAATATCCCAAACGCCTTTATTGCAATGGAGTTGATGAATCAAAAACAACTGTGGTGTTCTATTCACCACCACCGCCGCCAGTCCGACGTGGAATTTTTTGTGATTTCATATACTCCGTGATTTCGGTAATCTTACTTTGCGAGTACGTCAACGCTCTGTTGACCTGTGTATCGCTAGGTGGAACTTCCGCATACTTACTCCATAAGGCATCAAAGGAGTCAAGCGCATCGTTATAATATTCATCATTGTCAACCGCTAGCATCATATACGCTTCGCCAATCTGTACTAAAGAAAGGTCGGCGTATTTAGTAGTCGGATACGTTTTGATGATATCTTGGAACCCAGCGATTGCCTGCTCGACAGCCTCTCTCTGCCCCTCTTCAGGTGCTACTCTCGCCCGATCAAAATTGGCGGTAGCCTGAATATATACATCTGCTGAGAGTGCTCTTTTCGTATCCCGTAGGAACAGGTCGGCATTCTCCTTCGACTCTGCATTGATACCGGGAACTGCTAGTGCCTTCTCATACTGATCGATGGCCATCGTGTAGAAGTTGATACGGTCCGCTTCTGTCACATCCGGGAGAACCCCTTGGTTATAGTAGGTATTGCCGATGTTGAGAAATGCTTCGGCTGCAAAGGGACTAGTTGGATAGTTCTTTGCGAGAATCTCGTTTATCTCAAAGACCTTATCCAGCCATTTCTCTTTTTCTGCTTCAGCCTCAGTATTTTTCTCTAGCAACGCATAGCAAGTTGAAATCGCGGCTAGGGATTCCGCAGCCTGTGCATGTTGTGCATTAATGCGACGAACCTTCCCGTACTCTTCGACGGCTTTCAGGTACTGTTGACCTGCAAAGTAGGCTTCACCCGCCTGATACTGCCAGAACGGAGCCTCTTCCGCATTAGGGAATCGTTTGGCGAGGTCCATGAACACACTCGCTGACTGCTCAAAGAAGCTAACAGTCTTTTCAGAAAATCCTTCGTCGAAACCGAGCTGCATTCGTCCCAACTCATAATAGGTAGGAGCAAGGTAGCCTAAAACAGTCTGGACGTTTTGCAATACATCCGCCTTTGACGAGGCAGCGAAGATACCCTTGTCCGCATATTCGACGAATTGCTTCAGCACCGGAATCGCACTGTTAAGGTCGTCGGGAAGTTTTATCCCCGTACCGAGTGAATAGTAAATCTGTCCGGCTGAGAAGAGCGCGTTCTGAACAAATGGACTGATGGTATCATTAATCTTATCAGCTGGTGCTACATTAGCCGCTTCAACATAGGCGGTTGCGGCTCGCCGACTCGCGTCAATATACGGTTGCAAGTCGGTACCAGGTTTATCCGAGAAGAGTTTCCGCGCCTCGCCGAAGTACAGAAGACCAAGGTTATATTGTGCAGAAACTTTCTGTGGAATTGTTTGTGCTGCTTCGCGAGCGGCGACCGCTTGAGCGATCGCATCCTCCACACGCCCCAATTTTAAGTAGAGGTCAGACCGGCGAATACCGCTGTCGGCCGCCATGGATTGGATGCTAGTATTGGAATCTGCACCGAACTGATTAATCAGGGTTTCGTATGCTTGCAGTGCATTCGCAGGATCATTCAGTCTTTCTTGATAGATCAAACCCATTCGATAGTATGCTTGCGCCTTGATGAGTGAATCTTTAGAAAGCTGAATTGCATTCTGATAGTTGAGCAGCGAATCATCATACTGTTTGAGATGTTCGTCTTGAGCATATGCTATAGAGAAGTAGGAGCGCCCCTTCTGATCATCATCATCTGTATTCTGAATCACATACTGATATTCTCGCACAGCTGCCGCATGGTCGCCAACAGCGGTATTTAAATCTGCGAGACGGGTATGTGCCTGACGAATTAAATCCTGCCGGGGTTCATCCTCCGTTTGTCCTTCATAGGAAGTGGTCTGACGAAACGCCGCAATCGCTCCCTTGCTGTCATTCAGCGCATGCTTTGCCAAGCCGATCGTGTAGTAGGCACTGATTGAGGCATCGACATCGGGATTTCTTTCAGTAACTTGTGTGGCGGTATTTACGGCATTCTGGAATGCAAGCTGTTGGCCACCTTCATCTGTACTGTTTTGACCAATCTGATAGTAACAAACAGATGCCTGATATAACGCATTCGTCACAAGTTCATTATTGGGGAACATCTGAACGAATCCTTGGTACTCAGCGAGAGCTTTTTCGTGCTCACCATCACCATAATACAGGTGTCCAATTTTCAATTGTGCTCGCGAGCGAGAATCTTCTGGCGCACCAGTATTCTGGGCAATTCGCCTCAGACTTGCAATAAGTTCGGCTTTCTCTTCTTCAGAGTCAAGCCCCTGTTTTTCAATGGCGGTTGCTTTAACTAGGTCTATGTGACCCAAAGTCTTTTGGACTATGGTGTTATCACTGCCGCCATGTCTGTCATAAGCGGTATCAGCGACTTCTAGCACTTTTGGCCATACACTTGTATTGCCAGCTAGTGCCATGTCACGGTAAGCGAGTGCTAGCCCATAATAAGATTCAACCGCATTTGGACTATCAGGATAATCGGCAATAGATTTGTCGAATGCGGCAACAGATTTGTCGAAGAGAGCTACATCATCGGAAGCTGCCTTCGCCGCTTTGTAGTAACAAAGTCCGACAAGATACTGTGCATCGTCGGCGTATTCGCCAGTTGGGTTACCTGCAACGACGTTTTCATATTCGACTGCTGCTTCGGCAAATCGTTCCTCGGAGCGCAGCAGGTCTGCCAGCTTAATTTCCGCGAGGGAACGGTTGTCCGTATCCAAAGCGTCCATTATCGACTGATAATGCGCCACAGCTTCGCTGTTCTTGCCCTCTTTGACAAGACTTTGTGCGATTAACAACTGTGCACGTTGATAATTCTCGCTTTCTGGGAGAATTGCTTTGTAAAGGTCCCGTGCTTGACCCCACGCATCCAGCTTTTCGTGAGAGAGAGCCTGGTTCATAACACACGCCTCGACCTGCATCGGACGTTGTGGGAAATCATCATAGCGCCCCTGTTCGACGCCAGCGAGGAAGGTGCCACTTTCCCCACCCTTAATCTCTGGTCCCTTGAACTTGTCTATTGCTTGTTGGTAAGCATTTACAGCGTTCTGGAGCAGGGCTTCGTTAAAGACCGCGTCTGAATCGCCTTCACGGTAATCGGCTGGTTTGGCAGCTTCGTAGTAAGCACGCGCTTCCTGAAATTTTCCAATTAACTTAATTAAGTGAAATTTCGGAAAATCACGGTACTCCCAAAGTTTGGCGTATTCTGCAGCTGCGTCCTCATACTGCTTAAAGTCGTTGAATTTCAGATCGGCAAATCTTAACTGAACTTCAGCAGCGAGCAGGTCAAGCTCATTATCCATGCGGTTTTTATCGATAAATTCCCTTGCGAGGGTTTCAAGCTCATCCTTTCGCCCAAGTGCGTTCAATGCCCAGATTGCACCATAGAGCGAATGGGATGCGACCGGGTCTGCTGGGAAGTCATCGACAGCTTTCTGATACCACATAAGCGCCGTTTCATAAGACGCATTTGCCGCATCTGTTTGACCATCATCCTTCAGATCAGAAGCCAACTTATAGTTTGATTCTCCCATCTGATAGGTGACATAGGGGATAAAATCGGTTTCCTCGGGATGTTCATCGAGAACACGCTGATACGCGACAGCAGCTTCACTCCAAGCTGATGACTTAAAGTAGCTATCGGCAATACCCAGCTTCGCCTCGCTAATAAAATCACATTCCGGATACTCTTCAAGCAGTGTATTGTATGATTCAACTGCGTTGGAGTAGTCTTGCTGTTCGTAGTAGGTACGACCAATAGTCACCTGAATTTCTGCCTGTAGGTCTCGATCGTCCGTATTCTGCAAAGCAAGTTCATAGTTAACTCGCGCGTTGTCATAGTCCTTCTGTTTTGAGTAAATTGCGCCTATGTCAAAATAGGCAGCGGTTACATAACCACTTGTTGGGTGTTCCGTGATAAATTGGGTGTATCTACCAATTGCCTCTTCATCACGGGCAAGTTGATTCAAACAGAAAGCCGCTTTGTACATCGCCTCCGCTTGCAGATCTGCGAAGGTTTTAAATTCTTCGGTGGCGAGTTTATCAAATTCTGGGTATGCCTGCTCGTAATTCTTCTCGTTGAGGAAGGATTGCGCAATTAGGTGTTGTGCATCATCTTTGAACTCTGAGTTTGGAAATCCGTCTAGTACTTCTTTATACGCCCGACGTGCTGCGTCATACTTTTGCAGTTTATAATTGAGCTGCCCAATTGCGTACCAAGCATTTTCGACAAACAGGCTATTGGGGAAGTTTTCAATTAGTGTGTGAAACTTTGGTTCGGCGAGTTCAAATTTTTCTTGCTTGTAGAGGACGTGTCCCCATAGATAGGTTAAGCCCTCCTGATGTTTTGGGACAGTAGCATTCGGTGCAACTTTTTCAATCTGCTCGATTGCATTGTCATAGTAGGTAATATCACCACTCTGCTCAGCCCATTTAGAGTAATTAACGGCAATTTTGTAATTTGCAAGTGTCGGGAAGTCCTTATCAATAACTTCGGTCTTGACCCCCCATTTGACAGATTCTTCGAGGGCTGCATTGTATTTTCCAATTGACCCTTCGTAATCATTTTGACTGTAGAGTTGTTCAGCTTCGTTATAGAGTCGTTCAACCTTTTTGGAACTGCCTGCCGGCCAAAACAGAACGACAGCTAAAGCTACTGCGGCGAGGCCACCTAAAAGTCTCGGATTCATTAGATCTCCTTTCGGATAATAGTTAGCAGGGGTCGTTAAATTGAAATACTCCCCTTACCCCAACGGGGATTTTAAGTTAGGGAACGCAGATCCGCGTTCTGCACGAGAAATCGTAGCATATTTTTGTAAGTAACACAAGTTTTTTGTTGAAACCCAGATACAAATTGGCTTTCTAATTAGAGTTTGACAGAATCATAAACTTCTGTAATTGAGAAACTAGGTAAGGGCACATCCATCAACATCTCGACAACACCATTCAGTGAGCGATTGTTACTCCACCCAATTTCCGCCGAAGCAGGAATAGCGACCACACCTAATGGCTGCGAAAAATTTTCTTTCGCAGCAATTGGTTCGGGACTCGATAACTGGGCAACCGTCATTAGTTCGGGGGAAGTATCATCAATTGTCATTGCTTTGAATGTATCGCTCTCGTTAGCGAAATTGTTCTCACTAACAGGATCTAGTTGGTAGCCCTCCCACTTTGACAATTCTGCAAGTGATTCAATAACCTCAACCTCTTTATCGATATTTTGTCTACTCTGAACAACATGTTCAGGAAGTGTCTGCGTCGTTGTAACGAGTCGTTCCCGGTTACTGACAACCTCTCGATTTCCCCTTTCCTTTGGGGGAGACGTCGGCTGGACTTTTACAACCTGTGACAAGTTTACGGTGTCAGAGCGATCTTGTTCTTGGGATTGGAAGGATTGATATGCAGACAGACTGATAAGAATGAGGAGCAGCGTCCATACATAAGCAGGAGACTGTTTAACCCAGCCCATAGACTGATGTAGAAGCTCTCGGAAGGTATAAGCAGTTGCTCGAGCAAACGCGGCAGTATCCGACCATACAGGACGCGTACGATTTTCAATCAGCCGCTGCAACTGTTCCCCAAACTGATCATAATACCCCTCTGGCGGCTGTGGAGGGACATGAACACGAAGCAGGGCCTCTGTCCGTTTCAAAGATTCCAATTCAAGTTGGCAATCCCGACAAAATCGCAGATGTTGACCCACGATGATGATTTGCCGAGTTGAAAGTGTGTAGTCTATATAATCAGACAAGCGCCGTTGAATTGAACGACATTGAGGTTTCATGTTTTCCTCGCTATGTTACTGCTACTATCAAAGCAAATCGCGCAATAACTTGGGCACATTCGTGGTTTCAGTTGTCTTTTGTTGTTAGAGGAAAGTCTGCTGCGTCCACATAAGGCCTCAACAAATCTCTCAATTTATGTCTAGCGTAATGCAATCGGGAGCGTACTGTTCCCTCGGAGCAGTTAAGAATTGAAGCAATTTCTGGATGTGTCAGACCTTCAAATTCGTGAAGAATAACAACGGTCCTTTGCTTGAGCGGCAAACTATTTACCGCTTGGGTGACCCATCTTTGCCGCTCTTTTCTTTCAAGGTTTAGGTGAGGATTACTTGCTATATCCGCGGCTCGCCTCAGATCCGGATGGATCTCCATCTCGCTAGTGCCTGAAAGCGGGGATTCACGACGACGCTCCCGGCGTTTGACAAGATTCGTGGCATGGTTGACGACAATACGATACAGCCACGTTTCAAAAGCAGCATCCTTGCGAAAGCTGTGAATAGATTCGTACACTTTCAGAAACGTATCTTGCATGACATCATTTGCGTCTTCATGGTTTTTTGTGATCTGAACCGCGACCCGATAAACGAGCCGTTTGTACTTTTCAACCAGAATCGCTAGTGCTGCCATGTCTCCTTCACGGAGTTCATCAATAAGCAACGTTTCGATTCGTTCCACAGAACTTTCTCCCTGATTTTGCTGCCCTCAACTATTTAGACAACTGAACCTCAAGAACCGTTCAAAAAATTATCAAATTTTAATACTTTTTCAGAAATTTGTCGAGTAAATTTATTTTATCAGATTTCGTGTTCCTTGTAAAGTCCTTTGATGGTGATTTTGCGGATAAACCTATATGGCTTGAAAATTCCAAGCGAAAAAAAAGGGCAACATGCCTATGACACGTTGCCCTTTTTTCAAACATTAAAACCGAAAATAGAACGGTTTACTTACTCTTTCGGTTTGGTGACGAAGGTAAGCGTCGTCGTGGTTTTATTGCCAGCACCGTCTTGCACATCGATTTCAACCTTGTAGGTTGTTTCGTTGGCAAGCTCTTGTCCTGCAACCGCAGTCAACGTTGCTGTCTGACCACCCACGTTTGCAATCCAATTCAGGTCAGCACCAGCTTCGTCAGTCAGCTTAACGCTTCCTGTAACGGCTTCATCGAAATCAAACCGGAAACCACCCGCATTGATCGGCGCAGGGTCGACATCTGCATCGCCATCAGCCACTGTACCGCTTGCAATTCCGGGAGCGGTTACGTCTGGGTCAGAAACGGTGTAAGGACCAACCGCTTGAGAACCGGTGGAACCGTCTCGGTTTGTCCACTCGACGTTCAGAGTTGCGGACCCTTCCGCTAAGGCGGGAGATGCCGTCCAATTGAGACCAGATCCGGTAGCAGCAGCACCATTGACTGTTGCCGCGGTGACGCCCTGATCAAATGTCAGCGAGAATTGCTGGTTTGACGGAACGGTGGCACCAGCAGCCGGGTCTACCATGACCGACGTGGCAGGAGGTGGTCCTGCGTCATCATCATCATCATTTGCTGCAGTACCACCAGCTGCTGCAGTATCATCATCATTATTGCCATCGCCACCACAACCGGTGACCATGAAGGCAACAAACATGATGGATATTATAAGGGCTAGTACGCCCCAGAATTTGTGCTGCGTGAGTTGATACATTTGTTTCGTGTCTCCTGTTGTTTGCCGCAACTCATTTTCCGTATGCTAAGGTTTATGAATCTTATGTCAGATGAACTTTATGTGCCTCTCGTTTTTGCGAGAGCCCCTTAAGTCCAATTGACTCCGTTCTGGCAAGAGTGAGTTGCGACTAGAAAGTGGTAACTTGCTTCCAACGAAGCCAGACATCAAAAGCATTCACAAAATGGTCATTTGACCTTTGCGTCTCTACTCGCGGTAACCTTCTCATACTTTCGAAAAGCTTCCCGCGTGTGGCCACAACGCAGGTTAAACGTTGTTTCTTCATTTAGCCTATCAAACTTTGTGATTTTTGTAAAGAGAAATCTTCACATTTTTTTTCAAATTTTGATTACTAAATGTTTGATGGGCGATATTCTACCAAACTTTGCAAAAAAAGTAAAGTGAAAAAAACGAAAAAAGGCAATATTATCGGTAACATCATCTAAATTAGCCTATTTAACTACCTAGATTTCGGGGCAAGCTGGTTTAGCATATTTCATATACCAAGCCAATACCTCTTACCCCAGCGGGGTAGTAGGTTACGCGAACGTAAATTTACTTCCGTACAAGAATCGTAGCATATTCTCGCAAGAGCCGCAAGCCTGTGGCTGAAGAACAGGGGGTAGCAGTCGACCGTCCTTAGTTTAGAAAAACGGGACTCAACTTCAAAATTCGAGTGGTTTGTTTACTCATTGGTCACGAGGTCCCACTATATCATTCCTAGAACAGATCCATTTGCTCTCCTGTGAGTTGCGCGGATTGAATCTTTTCTATACAGTCAGGATCTGATAAAACATCAACGATCTTATCCAACTGATCCGGTGAGATAGGATAAGCTCCCCGCTGAATGAGTTTACGCGGTCCCTCACTTAGTCGAGAATGCCCCTTCCAGTTACAAGCAAACACGAGACGCCCCTGCTCCAAAGCAAAATTTGCTGTGCGAATTGCACCACCGTTCTCTTCCGATTCAATAACAATAGTCGCCATTGCCAGCCCACTGATGAGCCGGTTTCGAAGGATAAGATTGGCGGGTGTGGGTTGGGTCGTAAAAGCGTGTTCGGAAAAAAGTGCGCCGTTCTCACGTATCCGATCTGCGAGTTCTCGATTTTCGCTCGGGTAGATCGAAAGTAGATCGGTTCCCACGATACCAATAGTTGTACCATTGGCAGATAATGCTCCTAAGTGTGCAGAGGTATCAATCCCTTTGGCGAGCCCACTAACGATCATCAATCCCGCTTGAGCAAGACGCCTCGAAAGTTCAAGCGTTGTCAAAATTCCCGATTGCGTGGGATCCGTTGCGCCAACGATAGCAACGGTTTTCTCGCTGACTTGAGATAGATTCCCTTTTTTACAAAGGATTGCCGGGGCGTTTGGGATTTCCTTAAGTTGTGAGGGATAACTTTCCTCTTCAACGGAGAGAATATCAATACCGCGACTTTTGAACCACTTAATATGACGACGGAATTCAGTAATCCGTATCCGCGCCTTTAGGATTCGCGTTGCCAACAGCGGGTTAAACAGTGGCATCCGCGCGATCTCAGAAAGTTCAGCATCAAAAATCGCCTCAATTGTCCCGAAGCGATTGAGCAAACGCTTAATTCGCATTGGTCCCACGCCGTCAACTGACGCAAGGGCGAACCAAAATTCTTGTCCGGACATAATCCATTGTCAGCCGTAGTGTTTTGACTTCAATTACATGGCGAAGGTTGAAGGGGAAGACTACGGACTATTATAACGCAAGTTGCTAGTATTGAAAATCCATCGGTCTATCGTTAAGATTGAGGGATTCTGCCTTTCGCTCCAGAGGAGCGATATGTCTATAGAATACCGATGCCTCTGATTCTCGCGCTCCAGCGGAGCGCAATGTGTATGGCACGGCGAATCACCAAACCCATCAGTATTGTTAAACCTAACTTTCATGCTTTAGTTGGGCTGGAAAAGGGGTTCGTAGGGAACGCAGATCTGCGTTCCCTACGCAAATTAACATCTACCGATCCCAAAAAACAACTAGCAACTTGCGTTATTATAATGTAAGAAATTTTTAATAACTTGGAATGGGCAATTTACTTGTACACATAACGGCGTGCCAGAATAACCGCATGCATCTGATGTTGAGCCACATCAATTCGCAAAGGAGATTCACGACTATGGTTTTGTACCCCACCTATGGCAAGTGGATTATTTGTCGACTGTCTGCGTATAAAATTGTTCATCAGTGGACTGCCGACCTGCCATGAAGTCAATTTTGTCAAGCCAGTCTCAATAACATGGGCGAATTTCTTGATATGCTCAGTATCGTTACGCCGCACTGCTAGCTGGTACGCGTGGATAATGCCTTCATAGGCATAGGCAGTGTTGCGCGTCCTTTTTAGGGTCTCGTGAACGTCTATCATCCAGTTGGCAAGCTCAATAACGTAATCGCCATACTTCTCTGTATCGGACCATCCGGAGGTAGCAATTTCAAAGAAAATCATAGAACTCCACTGATAGTATCCTTTGGTTGTGGAAGAATCTGGGTCTTCCTGAAGCGCTTCTTGAATATTGTGATAATACCCCGCATCAGCGGAAGCGATGATGATGGGCTGCAAATCTTCGCGTCCCATATACTTTGCGGCTTTAACTAATGCAAGAAGGGATTCACCGTCGAAGTAGGGAGAGGGCTTCCCATAAGGGTGTCCGCTAGAGAGACTGTAGCTTTGATGCCAAAGTCCCGCTTTTGGGGTTGTTTGCATTCGCGCCCTGATGAGAAATTCAAGATACTCTTCAAGAAGTTGCCGATAGTGTTGAAATTTTTCCTTAGAAATCTGAGATTTAGCCGCACGTAGATAGTCAATGTGAGAAAGCGCACAAAGCGCCACAGTTCCTATGCGTCCGGCTCCTTCGTCCGGATAAGTTACATAACGTTGACCCTCGGGAGTAAGTTTTGAGTTCTGGACGAAGAAGTCCATCGCCTTCTCAACCGCTGCGCCGATCTCTGGGGTTGGTGTAGCGCTATATATCACTGCTAATCCCCACATTGCGCCAGCTTGGCGGACCTGATTGTCGCCGGGGTCGTAAGTATCTTCAATCCAATCGTAAATGTAAGTAAAATTGCCTTCTGGCTTTTGGTGATTGAGCATGAATTGTGTGCCCAGTTCAAGCGAACGGTCAAGAGTCTCACGGTTCAGCGACTTAGATCGATTGAAGTCGCAAGAAAAAAGCAGCATTGCAAAAGATATTACAATACCCGTCGTCATCGCTACCAAAACGATACGGTGTAATAATTTTTTCGTTTTCATGTTCGGATCTGGGTTGTTTTTGTTCATAACATCCTATTGAAAGGAATTGACAGCTTGCACGACGGGCGGTATTTGATAAATAAACCGTAACCCCTTTGCAAAACTGCTAATCGCATGTTGTGTGTTATCAATCCGTAATTGGGAGACAGTCAGGTTTTTGCGAAAACCGCCCTGCGCCATATCGGGACGCTTCAAAGCAGCAGCTTCGGCTTCTCCATATTGCAGCATGAATAGCCAGCGATACCCCATTTTAGCGCGCTCTTGATAAAGTCGTAACCTCCGTTCATCCCCCGTCAGCCGTGCAACATGAATGGCGTCTCCTAGTCCCTCCATGTAACTTCCCGTATTTGCGGATGGTTTGCTGTGAAAACTACCATAAGCCTCGTCATCGCCATCCAAATTTTGTTGCGTCAGAAGCTGATCACTTAAGAAAAAAACATAGTCGACGTATTTTTGTTCACCGGTCTGCTCATAGAGTGATGTAAAAGCAGAAATAGTCCACGGGAGGAAGGCATGCGATTTCCATTTTTCTCCATAATAGAATTCTAACGCCCAATCCATACTCTGCCTATAGCGGGTATCCCCGAAAGCCTGATACATACCTGCTAGTGCATAGAGCGCTTCACCGGGATAAATTTTTGACTCCCAACCGGAGCTTTTTTCATACTCATAATCACCGAAATATACATAGGTACTTTTATATTGACCAGTGTTATATTTTTCCTGTAGGAACAAAATCATGTTTGCCAGTTTAGTCAGGATCTCATCAAATTCAGTCGTCCCCGTTAGCTGACGAATTTTGAGCATTGTCAACATTGGGAGACTAATTCCACCGAGTTTTGCTCTCCGACGGAAAAGGAAATAGGCTTTATCGGTATCGAGCGACTCTGTAAAAGCCAACAGGTACTGCACACTCTTCCGCGCCGCCTCCAAATAACGAAGATCTCCTGTCATTTCATAAACTAACGCCAGCGAAAATGAGGTGCCTGCTTGACGTAGAAAGTTATCATCATCCTTAGTGCTAAATTCATCACTGACGGGATCATACCAGTATTTAAAACGCCCGTGATGTTCTTGCATAGCGACGATCCAATCGGCACCGAGACGCATTGAATGTTCTAGTGTTTCCGCGGTTACATGCGCGTAGCGTTCGGTCCGTGGAGCCGGAGGGAAAATATTTCGCCAAGATCGTTTCGCCTCTAAGCTAATTACGCGGCGTTTTTCAGATCCGGAAAGATTTTTCCAGGAATTCCACTCCTTAGGGTACTGACGTGTTAGATAATAACCCGATCCAATTCCAATTACTAGTAAGACCAAGAGCACAATACCTAGCACTCGGAACTTACGCAAAAATTGACTGATTTTCATTAGCTCTCCCGTTGCACATTTTTGCTTATTTTAGCGCAAGTTGCTAGTTGAATATCCATGGAATTTCCCTTAGAGTATTTGTTGACCAAAACAAAACACTCAGACAGGAGAATCCCATGGACTTAGTAATTGTAACATTTTATACGCTTTGTGACGATCTGTTAATTCAACACGGCTATCAAGACGATCCGCGAACCAAAATGTCTGCCGCAGAAGTGATGACAACGGCATTAGTAGCAGCAGAACTATTCGGTGGCAATCAACAGCGGGCACGACAGTTACTCAAGGAGCAGGGGTATATTCCCACTATGCTCAGTAAAGCGCGATTCAACCGAAGACTCCACCAAATTGCACCGATGTTTCAGACACTTTTTGATTCCCTTGCTACAGACTGTAAAGCACAAAATCCGAACCAACTGTATGTCATTGATTCCTATCCTGTCCCAGCGTGCGATGTGATTCGTATCTCTGGTGCCAAACGGTATCAAGGTGAAGTGTGGCGTGGCAAGATAACCAGTAAACGTAGATACTTCTATGGACTGAAGTTACATCTGATGGTAACCGAAGCTGGCATACCGGTCGAGTTTTTCTTAACACCGGGCAGTTTTAGTGATGTTGGGGGATTGCGGTGTTATCCGTTTGATTTGCCCGAAGGTGCGGTTGTTTATGCAGATAGAGCCTACTGTAATTATGGGATTGAAGATGCGTTGACTGAAGCAGGCATCATGCTCAAACCGTTGCGTAAGAAAAATAGTAAGCGTCAATATAAGTCGTGGGAGGTTTACCTACACCATCACCGTAGAAGGCGGGTGGAGGTAACAAATGGGCTAATCACCCAACGCCTACCCCGCTCTATTCATGCAGTCACTGCCGCTGGGTTTGAGATAAAAGTTGTGTTGTTTCTCATTGCTACTATGATTACACTTATTATTAAATAAACACTAGCAACTTGCGTTATTTTATCACGCATCGGGAAAAATTGAAAGCGAAAAAGGTCATCTATGCCCAACACCTGTATCGCTCAAGCAGCCGCGCAATATTGTATCGGGTTTCGATCAAACTTGAGTGCTAATGAGCGGTCGGATTGTATTACGGTGTGGAGCGTTCGACGGACCAATGCCGATCTGAGCTTTGGACGACACTAGCATCGGTCAGCCTTGTTTGAGCGAGCATCTCTTCGATTTCGGGCACGGTAAGAGCGGCAAGGAAGGAATCGTAGAAGAGTTTCTTTTGGTAGGGGGTGTCGTCAGCGGCGTAACAATCAACAAGGGCTTGGGCAGTTTCGGGCGCATCAGGACGCATCAGATCACGGAGGAGAATCAAACCGTCGGGACGAATGACACGGCTGATTTCCTGAAAAGCAGCCATTGGATCGGGGAGGTGATGGATAATGCTGTTGGAAATCACACCGTCAAATGATTGATCGGGATAGGGTAGATTTTTTGCATCAACACATTCCAATGCGATTCGGTCCGCTAGCCCGGCTTCAGCAACGTGTTGCTCACCGAGTGTGAGCATGTTGACTGAAAGGTCAATACCGGTGATTCGGATTTTGGGGCAACGTTGGGCCAACAAGATAGGAATTTGGGCGGGACCTGTCCCGAGATCAAGAAAATGCCCTTGGCGCGCACCGAGTTCAACCACGCGTTCTACAAATGCTATATTGACAGCAGTGTGATCCATGGCATCATAAGCTTCCGCTTCTTCGCGGGTATCCATAACTTCGGGTTCTAAAATACGTTTCATCGGTTATCCTTTTGGGTGTTTATAGTTTGGCTTACCAGACAAACAGGTAATGACGTTCGTTAACCTCTTGCTGTCGACAGTTGGGTAAATGCCTTAATTACTGAGCGATGTACCGAAGCCTCAGGCGATTATTCCAAATGACTTCGAGGCGCATCAGTTTGGTTCACCGTGTCAAAATGGCACGAAAACTTAACAAAATCTAACAAAATTTAACACTTTTTAAAGAATTCTATAAAATCTCAAGCGTGCATTAACTGGTCAGGTTCTTCAATATCATGACCTACTAAAATCCAGGGGCGTCTCAAGTACACAGGACTGGTTCAATTTATCAAACGTCAAGAGAACCTAATTACTCTGATTGTTCTTTCATCTGTTTTCCGTAAACTTCAATCTCTGCAATTCGCGCTTCATCAAGTTCAATCGCAAATTGTGGCGCGACTTCGATTAACTTGCGGACATGGGATGGTCTCTGGAATTTCGCTTGAATCAGAATCGCGTTAGTAACAGTGTGCTCTCGGAGAATAATCGGACTTTTTAGGGGTTTCCTACTTTGGCGCATGGAGGTCAATAGTTGCCACGACTCTGTCTCATCCTGCCAATAGACCTCTAAACCGTACAAATTGGTTGCATGAATCACAATTTTGTCAATGGACTGCTTCTGGCGGAATTGGACTTTGGCTTGTGGCTGAACCTTGACTTGCGTAAATTTCATCGTTCCGGGGGTTTTTCTCCAATGAGCCGATCCCGCTCTCTTATTAAGGGAAAACTGCGCTCCATTGCTATTCTGAAGAATTGCAGAGTCCATTTGTCCAACAGCGTGTAGTCCAAGTTTTCCAAATGTCTTCAGGTTGCCATCGTTCATTTCAGGGCTCGAACAGGACCCTCCGTTTGTATCGAGTGCGTAATTCTCACTCCAGATGTAGTTTGATTGAGGGATTATCACACTACAACCGCCCCAGATTAAGCACCCCCAGAAAAGGACTAACAATCTTAGTTTTGGCACCCTGAAACGAGTTATCATGATGGTCTTCCTCCTTCCTTGATGAAACGGCTAACTAGTGTCGCGTTATCATAAATCTGATTTGGATAGTCTTTTGTATACATTCCAACCGCCATCGCGTCAATCGGCTTGATATGCTCAAGTGCGAACCGAAACGCTGGTAGCGGCTCGCTTCTACCCGCAGCAAGGACTTTAATTGAGATCACCGGAAGATGTACGGTTTGAATTGCTGCTATCGCTGCATCCCGATCCGCATCAAGATACATCTCACGGTGGCGGGTGTGATTGTATAGCGCGCAGACGTAGAAGTCAACATCGTATCCTTCGTGGTAACACTGTTTTAGAATGCGCGGCTCGTGCGTTCCTATGCCGGGAGAAAACCCCAAATCTCGGATTAGTTTCAACGCGTCATGCAATGTATCCAACTTTCCTGCATCGTAAAGTTGATCCGTTGTTCCCCCGTGATGGTAGATGGCAATCGGCTGGTAATGGGCAATCAGTCGAAGATGCGCTGCTAGATCGGCATACTCATTCCCTTTCGCTGTTTGCGCAATCCATTGAATTTTTCCGCCAGTGTTTCGGTACTCATTTAGGACCCGCATAATGTGGCGATCTGCCCGCGCGAGTACGGTGTTAATTCCGCACCGTTCCGCTTCGCGCAGGTCTGCCATAATCTGATCGGCGGTGTAGTAATCCTCCATCTCCTTCGACTTTGCAGAGGAATGATGGGAAATACCGCTATATGGGTTCCCACCAATAATCAGGCGGCTCACCCGGTGAGATCCAATGGCAATTGTTGGTAATTTCATGACAAGCTCATACCTTTACTTGGAATTATCGAGTCTTGTCATGTAGTGCAGGTTATATGCCAGTCCAAAAGCCACGTTTTCACCGTTTAGTACGCTGATGTTGCACGGAATTGGGCAAACTCGCTCCACCGGATAGTGACGATTTAGTGCGAATTTATTCTTCGACTCGCTTCAACCGTCCCCATACCGTCGCTCGCTCGCCTGAAGGGGAAACAAAACGTCCAACAGCGAACCCAAAGGTTGGTCCCCAGTCATCTGTTGGATGGTGTGTAAGTTGGCGGAGGTTTGTTCCGTCGGCTTTCATTACATAGATGTCATAATTACCCCCTCGCCTTGAGGAAAAGACAATCTTTTGACCATCAGGCGACCACGCGGGAGATAAATCTTTGTCAGGGTGCTCTGTCAATTGTCGTCGATTTTTTCCATCAACGTCTATCACATAGATGTTATAATTGTCTTCTCGTCTTGAACAAAAGGCAATTTTTTGACCGTCAGGGGACCACTCTGGTAGCTTGTCGTGCCCGGGATGGTTAGTCAAGTTTCGGATATTCTTGCCATTGGCATCCATTATATAAATTTCATCGTTCAAATCCACAACTCGGTCTCGATCCGATTGAAAAGCAATTCTACGTCCGTTAGGTGACCACGCAGGGTACGAGTCTGCTGCGGGATGATTTGTAATCTGCCGAATATTTGTGCCATTGGCTTTTATCACATAGATTTCACTGTTGCCGTCTTGATTAGATACGAAGGCGATTTGAGAACCATCAGGGGACCACACAGGTTGAACAGCGCCATCAGGGATATCGGTGAGTTGACGGATCCCTTTTCCATCAATGTTCATCACATAAATATTTGCTTGTCCGTGACCGTCTACTGCAGCCCTGTTGTTCTGAAAAACAATCTCTTGATTACTTGAAGACCAACCTGGATTACGGTCGCTTAAAGGATGGTTTGTTAGGTTGCGGAGATTTTTTCCGTGCCCATCCATTACATAGATTTCACTATTCCCCTCCCGTTCAGAGACAAAAGCAATTTGCACCTTTGGGTGCCCTTGTGCGTAAAGGTTTGTTAAGGAAATTACGTCACTTAACAAAGCAACCAGCACCATTCCAAATGTAATCAAGGCAAATGTTGAGCCGTTTATTCGGTTCATGGCACACTCCTTTTTAGGGGTAAAAAGTCAATGGGGTCCGTGCAAGGAATGCGCCAACCGCTTTTTTGATGCTGCATGAAACTTTGCACACAAATATCAGTATTTTATACGTAGGAGCGACAGACCATGTGGAGGCGCAGAAGCCCCCGCCCCTGATCTATTGTGTGCATCGAGAATCTTGTGCAATTGATTGACACCATCTTTCCTGTCGTGCAGTTTCAAGACAGTGCCAACAATGGAACGAACCATCCCCCGCAAAAAGGCATCCGCTTCAATCTCAAAATAGACCAAATCTCCCGCCCGCCAACATCGGCAGTCACAAATGTCACAGATTGGATTGGTTCGCCCACTACCGGAGCGTTGAAAGGAAGAGAAATCCCGCACCCCAACCAGTGATTGGCAGGCTGTGTTTGCGCCTTGCACGTTAATTGGCTC
Source organism: Candidatus Poribacteria bacterium (assembly GCA_965204355.1). Taxonomy (GTDB): domain Bacteria; phylum Poribacteria; class WGA-4E; order WGA-4E; family PCPOR2b; genus PCPOR2b. The sequence continues at coordinate 1,322,869 of OZ241983.1, read as the reverse complement.
AGGAAAAAAGTAAGTATTGTTCCGTAGCAGCGCGGAAGGGTAGGCACGATTGAGGATCGTGTATCGATAGGTCCGACTCACCGCGCTGAACCGAGCGTGGAAATCTGGTGACACCTCTTCCACGTTAATAATAATAATATCTCGCGGCAGGGTAGCATTGAGTGCCTTCTGAAAGGCGGGTGGCGGCATCTGCGAACGGGTGTGGAAATTGGCAACCTGACCAGCGGCATGTACCCCTGTGTCCGTCCTCCCCGCTCCAATGATTAGCGTCTGTGTTTTGGTAATTTTTGTAAGCGCATCTTGGAGGGCTGCTTGAACTGTTATCGCGTTAGGCTGGATCTGCCAACCGTGATAGTTTGTGCCATCGTATTCAATCGTGACCTTGATATTTCGCATCGTTATTTATAATGACGTAGTACGTTTCGCACATCACGTTTTCCGCTTGATTCTTTTTTTTCGTAATGCTAAACTATCGTGAAGTTAGTTTTTACATTCACAGAGGGAAAATATGCGGATCAGTGAAGCGCAGAAAGAGCAATTTGAAGAAAAGGGATTTTTCATCCTTGAAGATATCTTCAGCGAGGCGGAGATCGACAATCTCACCACTGAGATCGAAAGGTATGTTGACGAAGCAAATCAACAACTTAAGGCGGCGGGCGGAAAGGGAATTAGCCGTCCGGACGAGATTGTGTTTACCTCTTTCATTGCGGAAAAAAACAAGAAGATACTGTCCTTCGTCAAACAGGATAAATTTGTCCAACTGACGACAGATCTCATCGGTCCAAATGTCCGTCTCTATTGGAATCAAGCGGTCTTCAAATATCCTGAAACACCCCAAGAGTTTCCGTGGCACCAAGATAATGGATATACACCACTCGATCCCGAACAGTATTACACCTGCTGGTTGGCGCTCAGTGATTCAACATTGGAAAACGGCTGCATCTGGGTGCTGCCCGAAACTCATAAGTTGGGCACACAGCCACATGAGCGAACAACGTTGGGACAGGTCGGATACTCTGGCGATAATCCAGGGGTTTCCGTGCCGCTTAAAAAGGGAAGTATGGCGGTTTTCTCATCTTTGCTTTTCCATCGCAGCGGTCCTAATCTGACGGAGGGAGTCCGCAAAGCCTATATTATTCAGTATATACCAGCCCACACGCGAAACGCAAGAAATAACGAACCTTTTACGGATAGGCTTTGGGTGGCGAAAAATGGGGAGCGGTATGATGGCGAGGAATCGGAAGAGTAGGATTGGAAAGCAGTTTTTGGCGTATCGGATGGGAGAGTGAAGAAAATCAGCATGGATGACATTATGCTTGTATATTCAACCGATTCTGTTAGTTGGACGGAATTGGCTGAAGTGTACCGCTTGGCACAGTTGGGCACATACGATCCGGAGCGGCTACAACGTGCTTACGAGAAGAGTCAAGTCTGCTGCTTTGCATATAACGGCACTCAGTTGATTGCCGCGGGACGGGCATTGTCCGATGGAGACTACTTCGCCTTCATTTGTGATATCGTTGTGCTACCAGAATTTCAGCGTCAAGGGATAGGAACACGCATCATGAACGCGATGTCTGATAAGTTAGCTGCCGAGAAAGTGCTTCTCGCTTGCGTGATTGGACAGGAAGGTTTCTACAGAAAATTGGGATTCTTGAGACATAAATCTGTCATGGCTCTGTATCCAAATGCCGAATGGTATAGGGAAAATGGGCTTTTGGAGTGAAGGAGGACAACATGGAACGTCTTGAATATGGAAACACTGGACTCGAAATCTCACGCCTCTGTTTTGGGGCAGGGCACCTCAACAAGGTCTGTGCGAGTTATGCAGAGGGCGGCGGCCTGCTACGCGAAGCATTTGACCAAGGAATCACCTTCTGGGATACAGCTGAAGGGTATGGGAGCCAACCACATCTAGGTGCAGCGTTGAAGGGACTTGAGCGCGACCAAGTGGTCATCCAAACCAAAACCGGGGCGAAGGATTATGACGGTGCTCGCAAAAGTGTCGAACGTTCTCTCCGGGAAATGGGGACAGATTACATTGACGTGCTCTTGCTACATGGCGTTTCTTCGCCTGAAGATTTGGCATCGCGGGAGGAGGCTGTATCAGCATTTCTGGATGCCAAAAGTGAGGGGATTATCCGCGTCATGGGTTGCTCAACTCACCTCTTCACGGGAACTGTGATGGACGCCGTCATCGATCACCCTGAAATTCAGGTTATCTTAGCAACGGCAAACAAAGAAGGGAGAATGTTAGAGGGTGGTCCGTTGGATCGGCATCTTGAATATCTTCAACGGGCTTATGATCTCGGCAAAGGACTTAGCATTATGAAGGTCATCGCAGCGGGAGACATTCCTGAATCGGAACTTGAGGATTGGATTCGGTGGGGATTTGAGTTAGAGATTGCACATGGTATCAATCTCGGCATATCCAACCATTTAGAGCTCGATTTCGATGTAGGGATTGCGCGTGAACACGCGAGGCAACGCCTGCGCCAAGTTGCGTGAGAAGCGATAAATACTTTTTACCCTTCAAAGGAGATTTCGATATGACAGAACATACCCATAAAGCTTCACCGACATCTACAGTAGTTCCTGCCTCCAAGACAGCCGAGCGGATGGCGATTGCTTGTGCGAACTTTTTAGAGACCTTGACACCGGATCTACGGCGGAAGACGGAATTCGCGTTTGAAGACGGTGAGCGTCAACGCTGGCACTACATCCCACTTGAGATGTTTGATCGCAAAGGGGTATATCTTCAAGAGATGAATCAGAAGCAACGGGACGCGGCTTTCAACCTGCTCGCCACCGGATTAAGCCGGACAGGCTATCAAAAAGCAACAGCGATCATCGATTTGGAAGCCACGCTCGGTGAGCAGGAACGGATGGAAGGGGTGGCACAGCTCGTGCGGGATCCGGAACTCTACGCGTTCAGCGTTTTTGGAGATCCGACGAACCATGGTCCATGGGGGTGGCGGGCGGAAGGGCACCATGTTTCGCTCCATTTTACCGTTGTGAATCGGGAGTTAATTACACCGAACCCGTTCTTTTTTGGATCCAACCCTGCAGAGGTTCGGCATGGAGCCGATAAGGGATTGAGGATATTGTCCGCGGAAGAAGATCTTGCAAGGCAGCTTTTGGGATCCCTTAATCAAGATCAGAAAAACAGAACGGTTATCAATGAGACAGCACCCGCGGACATCCTGACGCGAGATGTTCCAAAAGTCCAACTTGATGCCGCTGAGGGGTTAGCAGTCGAGTCGATGACGACCGGACAACGTGAGGTTCTCGCGCAGCTCATCGACACATATATCGATCGGCTTCCTGAACAATTGGCAAAAATTGAGGGACAGAAACTGCACGATGCAGGTATAAATGATATTCACTTCGCTTGGGCCGGACCGGCGAATCGCGGACAACCACATTACTACCGGCTTCACGGTCCCTTCTTCTTTGTGGAATATGACAACACACAAAATGATGCTAACCATATCCACACCGTTTGGCGACATATCGAAGATGATTTCGGTATAGACCTGCTCCGTTCTCACTATCAAAACGGACATCATCACGCTTAAAACGGCGCGTTGGCACTGATGAACCGTGCGGAGGGGTAGATCCTTCGCACGGTTCTATGATTCCAATCGGTTCACCCGAAACCACTCATATATCAACACACTCCCTGCTACCGCCACGTTAAGCGACTCTACCTTTCCCGTCATCGGTAGTTGCGCCCATCTTTCAATTTGTGCACGCACTGCATCGGATATGCCTCGCACGTCATGCCCCAGAACTATAGCGACCCGACCTTTCCAGCTTTCTTGATTCCAGAATTTTCCACGATGTGGATCTGCGCCCATCGTTCTGAACCCTTTTTCACGCAACCATCTAAAAAGCTCCGGAATGTTCGCTGTCTGTACAAGGGGAACGCTGAATAGCGAGCCGTGACTTCCTCTGACAGACTTTGGGTGGAAGATGTCCACGCAGGGTGGAATCAGAAAAACGGCTGCAGCCCCAACGGCATCTGCAGTCCGGAGAATCATCCCTAGATTGCTCGGTGTTTGTGTTCCATCAAGCACGAGAACCAACTCATCATCGGCCAAGGCGATATCCTTAAACGACACCTCAAATCGGGCGAAGGTCGCCACAATATGTGTTTGTATGACATTGGGCGGTGCTTTATGGGGAGCGGCGTATACGTTGCCCGCGGCAGCCGATAGTGTATGTAACACTTGAGTTGACACGGGAACAAGAGTTGCACAGGCTCTTCGCAAGCGATTGAGAAGCTGCTGCACTGCTTCTTCACCACATTGTTCCTCGCAGTAGAAGACTTCGATTGGTTGTATCCCTGCATCTAGCGCTAGATGCAAGATCTCAAAGCCTTCGACTAGGAAACGTCTTTGACGCTGACGGTGCTTGCGCGTCTGAAGCTTGCGGGCGGCGACAACTCGCTGGTTGTTAATGCTGGTAATAACGGAATGGTACTGGGTGGACATGGATTGGATTTTTGTATTTCTGTCAGGTAACTTCCTATGCCTTGTGAAAATGGAAGAAGAGACAAATTGAATGATTGCCTATCACTAAACAGTGGCGAGAAGTACGCGCTCAATACCAGCATAATCTTTGATAAGCTCACAACGCTTATACACTGGTTGTGATTTAATTAGGTCTTGAACAGCGTGGCTTTGGTTGCAACCAATCTCTAAGATGAGTTTCCCTTCCACATTCAAAAACTGTGGTGCGTCTGTTACAATACGCCGAATAATATCGAGTCCATCAACTCCAGCAAAGAGCGCGACTGCTGGTTCGTGCTCTCGGACATCTAGCGGAAGGGTTGATGCTTCGCCTGTGCCCACGTAAGGAGGGTTGGAAGCAATCCAGTCAAAACGGGGGTTGGGTAGTTCGTGCAAAGGCTCAAAAAGATCGCCCTGCAGGAACGTGAGTCGCTCTGCACAGTTGTGGGTGAGCGCATTCTGTTGAGCAACTTCTAAAGCCTCTTTTGATAAATCGGTGGCAACCAGTTCTGAATCGGGACGTTGATGACTAAAACTAATCGCGATGGCACCACAACCTGTCCCGATCTCGACGAACCGGCATGACTTCTTCTGATGTTGTAAGACTGTTTCAACTAGAGTTTCCGTCTCGGGACGTGGAATTAGTACGCGCGAATCTACATAGAAGTTTAAGGACATAAACTCCTTGTGGTTGGTCAGGTAGCTCACGGGGGTATGATCTACTCGCTTTTTGATTAACTCCCGAAATTTTGAAAGTGCTCCTTGGAAAACGGGCATCTCAAAGGAGAGATAGAGTTGCAAGCGGCTCTTTTGCAGGAGGTGTCCAAGCAACAATTCCGCGTCTAACCGCGGGGTGGGGATTTCGTGACGTTCAAAGTATTCCGTCGTCCACTCGATAAGATCGATCACGCGCCAGGTTTTCACGACGATAGGTTCTTTAATTGCTCCGCTTGGTCAGCGTCTATCAAAGCATTGATGAAAGCGTCAATGTCTCCATCTAAGACTGCATCCAACTGATAAACACTCAAACCGATACGATGGTCTGTCACCCGACTTTGGGGGAAGTTATACGTGCGAATTTTTTCACTTCGATCGCCAGTACCAATCATGGATTTCCGCGTTTGCGCCCGTTCGGCATCCTGTTCTGCTTGCATCTGTTCAAGCAAGCGAGAACGCAAAATCTTCATCGCCTTAGCTCTATTCTTATGTTGGGATTTTTCATCTTGGCAGGATACCGTAAGGCCGGTAGGAATATACGTGATTCGGATCGCCGAATCGGTTGTATTGACGCTCTGACCGCCGGGTCCCGATGAACGAAACGCTTCAATCCGCAAATCCTCTGTGTCGATTTTGAGATCAACCTCTTCCGCTTCCGCTAATACGGCAACAGTTACCGCTGATGTGTGGATTCGACCACTAGCTTCCGTTGTAGGGACACGTTGCACACGGTGTGTACCACCTTCAAATTTTAGTCGGCTGTATGCCCGATTCCCGTTGATTGAAAAGATAATCTCTTTGAAACCTTTTAAGCCGGTTGCGTTAGAGTTGAGAAGTTCTATTTTCCAGTCCTTTTGATCAGCGTATCTTGAATACATCCGGAACAGTTCACCGGCAAATAAACTTGCTTCTTCCCCGCCTGTTCCTGCTCGAATTTCCACAATTACATTCTTCTCGTCGTTCGCGTCCTTGGGGATTAGCAGAATTTTCAGTTCCGCTTCTAAAGCATCTTTCTGCTCAGTTAAGGTGCCAAGTTCTTGCTTCGCAAAAGCAATAAATTCAGCATCAGTCTCTTGCTCAAGCAGGGCAGAAGTCTCTTCAATTTCCTTCGCTGTTTTTTGATATGCCGTATACTTTGAAACAATCGGTGCAAGTTCTGCGTGCGACTTTGCAAGATATTGTAAATTCTGCTGATCAGCAATTTGCACGGGATCGGCCAAATTTTTTTCTACTTCTAAAAATTTTTCTTCTATTTCTTTTAACTTCTCAAGCATAGTTGGGGACCACTTTAGTTTAATATTAAACGGGGGGTGACGCTGCTCTATTGGTAACGGTGAGATTTGGATTCTCCATACCGAAGCCGGCTTCGCGCCGTTTGCTCGATTCATCTCGTGCTTTTTGAGACCACGCCTCAAACTCAGGCGTCCAAGCGCTGTCGTGCAACGTAGCTCGCTTGCGGTAGGGGACGTAGTTACCTAGGTGCCAGAGTGTGTTTCGGTACAGTGCAAAATCTCCCGCTTCTAGATGTAACTGGACCGCTCCGGGCATACTACGACAGTATTCGAGGCAGAGCGGTTCTCGCTCTTCCGCGAATTTGCCCTCAAGATCTACCCCCGGTATTGGTCGATCTGGGAAGCGTTCAATCTCTGCCGGTAAATCTCGCCTCAGATGGCTACCCAAAACAAACCATGTCGAATTGTCTTCATACAAGGCACAATTAATCTGATTGAAATGGTCAATGTCGCTGAACACTTCATTCCACATTGAGAGTGGTAAGCCTGCGATGTTATCACGCCAGTCTCGATGCCACGGCGTACAGTATGGCATATCTGCGGGCTCAAAAAGAATACCGAAATGATCTCGATTGCCATGGCGATGACGCGGTGTCAGCACCTTGGCGATAGCGTCAACCAATGGTGACAAGTTGGCATAGTCAATAAAGGGTTGCTGATCAAGGTCGTAGTTTGCAACGGGCTGGAGTCGCTGCACCTGAGGACCACCTTGTTCACGGGCAATGGCTTTCGCCTTGTCACTGACATTCCGTAAATCTCGAATCAGTGATGAAGGAAGAATCTTTCGGAAAACGGTGTAACCTAGCATATGGTATTCTTCGATATGTTTATCAGACACTTGAAATCCCATGTGTTATTTTTTCCTCTACCTTCCATTCACTGCGTATTTTTTTAGAACCTTAGAAGGGCAGATAGTCGCTCTTAATAATCATTTGACTTTGCTTATTGCAAATTGCTATCCGCCCTTTTACGTTTGATCGCCGACAAGAATTCAGTGCTGCCATTACACAACGCTTACACTTTAAAGGGTTCGGCTGCCGGCATTTGTAACTAAATTTTATTTAATTTTCATCAGCACGACCATACCTACGGTTGAAGCTTTCCACACGCCCCGCCGTATCAACAATTGTCTGCTGCCCCGAGTAAAACGGGTGGCATTTTGAGCAAATTTCCACACGGATTTGGGGTTTGGTAGAATAGGTTGTATATGTTGCACCACACACGCAGTTGATGACACATTCCATTGTCTCTGGATGGATATCTGATTTCATGAGGATATTCACCTCCTTACGATGTTAGGGTTTTCTCAGAAGATCAGACAGTCTAAAACGACTAAATCCCTTAGACTGACTAAATGATGAGTTCACCGCTACCACTGATACCGTCCACCGCGGGCGGGTCCATTGGCTTTGGTATTATTTATCATCATATCAATAAACTGCTCATTTGTCTCTGTTTTTCCTAAATGTTCAACAAGGAGTTCCATTGATTCAGCAGTGCTCATCTGCCCCATGAATTTGCGGAGGATCCACGCCTTGCTGAGTATTTCTGGTTTCAGCAGCAGCTCCTCGCGTCTGGTCTTTGATTTGCCGATGTCGATGGAGGGGAAAATACGCCGTTCGAGCAGAGAACGTTCTAGGTGGATCTCCATGTTTGCGGTCCCTTTCAACTCCTCATAAATATGTTCATCGCCACGGCTTTCAGTATCAACCAATACGGTAGCTATGATTGTTAAGCTGCCGCCTTCCTCAAATTTTCGTGCCGCCCCGAAAAATTGACGTGGTTTCATAAACGCAAGGGCGTCGATACCGCCAGACAATGTTTTACCACTATGGGGTGCCACAACGTTACAGGCTCGCACGAGGCGGGTCATGCTATCCAACATAATTACCACATCTTTACCATACTCGACCCACCGTTTGGCTTTTTCAATGACCATATCCGCAACTTGCACATGCCGTTCTGGATGTTCGTCAAAGGTCGAACTAATGACCTCTCCTTTCACAGACCGAGAAACGTCTGTTACTTCTTCTGGACGTTCATCAATTAGCAGGAAAATCATCATGACTTCCGGATGATTCTCCTCAATACCGTGCGCGATATTTTTTAAGATTGTAGTTTTACCACTGTAGGGCGGAGCGACAATCAACCCACGCTGCCCCTTACCGATCGGAGACATCAAATCCGTAATTCGGGTAGAAAACTCTTTCGGATTATGTTCAAGTCTAAGTTGTTCATGTGGGTAGACAGGGGTTAAGTTATCGAAAAGGATTTTATCCTTTGCGGCTGCCGGGGCTTCGTTATTGACCTGTTCGATTTTTAACAGTGCGAAGTAAAATTCATCTTTGTCGCCTCCCTTTTTAGGAGGACGAATTTGCCCCTGGACCTCGTGACCTGTACGGAGGTCAAATTTGCGTATTTGCGAGGGAGAGACATAAATATCATCGGTGCTTTGTAAGTAATTATAGCTTGATGATCGGAGGAAACCGTATTTTTCTGGTAAAATTTCAAGGATGCCTTCTCCGAATAACATGCCGCTGCTTCCCGCTTTGGCTTCAAGAATTTGGGCAATAAGCTCTTGCTTGCGAAGGCTACTGTATCCTGACAACCCAAGCTTGCGAGCCATACCATTCAATTCGGAGATCGTCATCTCTTGGAGTTTGACAATGTCCACATTCTCCATAATTTTATTGCTCCTCATTGCGAGATTCTAATCATCTTCAGATTGCTTAAAGCATATATCTGAAACCAACCCCAAAATTAGCGCAAGGTATTTGCAGCATGCAATCTACGATTGACGCTACGCTTTGGGAAAAAGATCATATACTCCAAACGATCTTGTAGCAGTTAAGTGATAGCATCATGGGGAGGAGATGTGTAACTACTCACCAGTTTGCCTTCACGAACTATAAACTTATTATTACCGTTGGTAGCATAGTGGGGGGAAATACCGAAAAGAAAGTTGGATCAAATTAAGATAAAAGATAAGGATACGCAGAATTGTGGTTGGTTAAGTCGTGAGTTATAAGAAATTCCCAAACGCGGTGACATAGAAGAGGTATCAAATCAGCGTTTGAAGGTGCTCAAGATAATACAAGCATATTCGCAGCGGATAACTGTTGGCGGGAATAATTTCGTATTGACGATGAAATTATACATTAATGAATTGCTCAGCGTCAAGGTATTTTATTAAAGAACATTAGAAATATCCAAATTCACACTTCTAAATGCTCTTCATCGTCCGCCCGTCTATCACCTTCTATGTTGGTTGTCAATTGTAGGAAAAGTTCCTCAAGTGTCATTTCGATGGAACGCATTTCAAGCAAGCTCCAACCATGCTGAATAATATTAGACGAGACCGCTGCGCGAATGTCTGTATTTAGTTTATAATTGACGTGGAATGTTGGATTGACATTATCGTTTAAGCCTCGGCTTTCAACACGGTTGACACCCGGCAGATTTTCGAGGACGTTTTTGACCTCCGTCTCCGGTCCCAAAACCTCCAGATAAAGGGTTTTCATATCGCCCAACTCTGTGTGCCCACCATCGCCTGCATCAATAGAAACGGCACGCCCCTCCGAGAGTCTTACACTGCCGGCAATTTCACCGTCATTAATCACAATCAACCGCTCACAGGTCATACTCGCTTCAGGGAGGATGTGTGTGCTGAGGATGATTGTGTGCTCTTTGCCGAGTGCTCTAATTAGTTCACGGATCTCAATAATCTGTCGTGGATCGAGACCTGCAGTGGGCTCGTCAAGGACAATGACATCTGGATCGTGAATCAGTGCCTGTGCTAAACCGACACGCTGACGATAGCCCTTGGACAGCTGCCCGATAATTTGACCTCGTCGCTCCGTCAAACCACAGGATTCAATGACTACCTCCAATCGTTCGGCACGCTTGCTTCGCTGAACGCCTTTAATCTTTGACACAAATTTGAGATAACCTGTAACGGTCATTTCAGGATATAGCGGCACGCTTTCAGGTAGGTAACCAATGTGCTTACGAACTTCCAAAGACTGCTTGAAAACATCGTATCCCGCGACCGTTGCATTTCCGCTGCTAGCGGGCATAAAGCAGGTCAAAATTCGCATGGTGGTGGTTTTACCAGCACCATTTGGACCTAAAAAACCGATGACCTCGCCCCTGTCAATACGGAAGGAAATCCCTTTCAGTGCTTGAAACTGCCCGTAATTCTTCGTGAGATTTTCAACTTCGATCATCCACCGATCTCCTGTGGTGAATCTATTTGTTGTCGAGGAGTCGTCGCCCATCGAGTCACGAGACCACCACGAAGTGCCACTTGAAAATCCCGACGCTTTCCATATTGTCATTTCCCTTAACGCTGATGTAGCCGTTTCGGTTACGAAACCTAAACAAGGAATGAAGACAGAATAAGGCTTTGACTCCTGCTATTATTGATTTTACCCCTGTGAACACTTTGACGGAATTTCGGACATAAGGTTGATTAAACGCAGCTCTTCAAGTCAGGTCTGTTCGCCCTTTGTTGTTGTTTACTTAATCAACAAAATTGATGTATATACGGGCTTTATCGTGAAACATCAGGTCAGGGAAGACTTTTCCCATGAACAGTGTGTCGCGGTTGCCGACACTGATGGTATAGGTAGAATTTTGGTCACGTTCATCGTACAGAATGCCTTGGACCCACGACCCGCTACCCCGGCTTGGTGTTTAAGAATCGACTATTGTGATACTGTCGGTGGGATCAGAAAATGGCACATGCTAAATCAGGATTTGTGTGGAGAGTTCATACTGACTCTTCCATTGTGCAACCTTGTGAGGAGGTGAAACCTTCGCAAGAATCTGGGGCTATTTCAAAAAGAGAAACACCAGCGTCGTCACTTGGAGAACTAATAAACCAATTATTCCAATATTAAGGCGCAAATTGCGTTTTTCAAGTCTGCCAATTCTGTTGAGAATTGTCTTGTTGTTCTCAACGGATTCTACTCCAAGTTTTTCAACCGCATCAAATCTTTCGTTGAATCCAACTTCATCAACTCGCTCTAAGATTGTCTTGCCTGTGGCAAGTAATTCATTTGTACCACGGACAATGTTATTAGCAGATTCTTGGATTGTTTTCGCACTATTCTTTGTGTCCTCAATTCCATTGAGAATCGTCTTGTCGTTTTCAACGGACTCTACTCCAAGTTTTTCAACCTCGTCAAACCTCTCCTTGAATCCAACTTCATCAACTCGCTCTAAGATTGTCTTGCCTGTGGCAAGTAATTTATTTGTACCACGGACAATGTTATTAGCAGATTCTTGGATTGTTTTCGCACTATTCTTTGTGTCCTCAATTCCATTGAGAATCGTCTTGTCGTTTTCAACGGATTCTACTCCAAGTTTTTCAACCTCGTCAAACCTCTCCTTGAATCCAACTTCATCAACTCGCTCTAAGATTGTCTTGCCTGTGGCAAGTAATTTATTTGTACCACGGACAATGTTATTAGCAGATTCTTGGATTGTTTTCGCACTATTCTTTGTGTCCTCAATTCCATTGAGAATCGTTTTGTCGTTTTCAACGGATTCTACTCCAAGTTTTTCAACCTCATCAAACCTCTCTTTGAATCCAACTTCATCAACTCGCTCTAAGATTGTCTTGCCTGTGGTAAGTAATTCATTTGTACCACGGACAATGTTATTAGCAGATTCTTGGATTGTTTTCGCACTATTCTTTGTGTCCTCAATTCCGTTGAGAATCGTCTTGTCATTCTCAACGGATTCCATTTCAAGTTTTTCAACCTCATCAAACCTCTCCTTGAATCCAACTTCATCAACTCGCTCTAAGATTGTCTTGCCTGTGGTAAGTAACTCATTCGTACCACGGACAATGTTATCAGCAGATTCTTGGATTGTTTTCGCACTATTCTTTGTGTCCTCAATCTGATCAACGGCAGGCTTGAGTTTGTTCAACTCTTCTAAAAGATTGTGAACCACCGTTTCTGTTTTCAAAAAATCAGAATTATCGGGCATTTTAAGTTCCCCCTAAAAATTGTTGATTGAAATTTTTAACGTCTTGAAGTATCCAATTCAACAGAATTCTTTCGGCATAGACAGGATTAATACGATATATCGCGTGTGCAATTGCCCTCGCTTGCAATGCATCTAGGACAATTTCAGCAATATTCGCTTGAATCATCTCGAAATTTTGAATACTCTCAAACCACTGTTCAAATTTTCTCAGAAACTCTAAAGTAATCTCCTCTTGTCTGGTAACAGGAAGATCTGTGAGATTCTGGAAACCTGAACGAATATCGTTGAGCGCTTGTTCAACTTCTTGATTCGGCAAGAGCAATCGGGCAAATCCGCTCAAAAGATATAGGCCAGGATGGCTTGGAAAACTTTCTAAAGTTCGTCTACACGCCCCCAAAAGTTGGCGGGCACCAGCTACCTCTCTCAGCAATGGTTGATTCAATTCATTACTGATATCCAATACATTCCACCATTCCTGCGGTTCAATTTGTCTTGCTAGTTGCAAAAGCGGTTCTGTGAACGGCGATTTTTCCAGGTAGCTTAATAATGCTTCTCTGATTGTCTCGTCTGCGTGGCAAGTTCTAGCAACTTCAGCCATCGTTTGAATCGCTCTACGGCGTTTCTTTTCAATCTCCTCATATACAAAATCAATCAAGTAGCCTAAGCACTTTTCAATTAAGTTCCTGCCATCTTGCTGTTGAACTTGTTGATCGATTACCGTTCGATCTTGAGTCTTATAACGGGCAATGTAATTTTGCAATTGTGTAAGATATTCCTCCTCTGGTCTTCTAACAATTGTTATTGCAAATTGTCTAGCACCGAAGTCTATTGTGTAATCCTGAACGACACCGATGATCGAGAGATGGTAAATAGCTTTTTCTCGCTTCGTCTTTGAGTCACCGTCTCCAAATGGAATCTGTATTTCTTCAGACCGGTTAAGTTGTAATTTATTATGGAAAGGGTAAATCGAATCTTTTAATAATTCAAGAATCACCTGTTTTTCGGTACTTGCGCCTTGAAAGCCCTTTTTGTGAAACCACATCATTCGGTGAATATCGCCCCGCTGATTCCGATATGGTTCTTGCAGTTTCGCTAACTCGTCAATCATGCGGTGCTCATCTAAAAACTTATCCGCATTTGCTGCACTATCGTCCGAAAAAATAATAGTACAAATCGAGTCTTTTTTATCCCTACCAGCTCTTCCGGCCTCCTGATAAAATGCTTCCAGTGATTGGGGAATTCCGTAATGGATCGTATAGCGAATGTTTGGTTTATCGATTCCCATTCCAAAAGCCTTAGTAGATACCAGAAGGGTAAATTCGTTTGCTTTAAATCTTTGCTGTACACTTCGTTTATGTTCGTTCCAACGCTGTGTTCTTTCAGCGGAATTGATGAGGCTGGGCTCAAAGGTCTTAGGAATTTCACCGCTGTAGAATTCGATAGGAATGTTGAGTTCATGGGATAGAAACGTCCTCACCTCCTCACCAAACTCCCCACTGGCATGAGGAACAAAGACAATGCCAGAGTGTGTACGATGTTCATTCGGTTCATAAAAACTGTCCACATTTACCGAGAGTTGGTTGGGTATAGCATTTAATGCCCCTAAGAGTTGCGATTGCTTTTGATTTGAAGGAACAGTGTAAAGGCTGAATTGCAATTCTGGGCGGTCAAATGTGCTCGGCTGAATCTTGGCTTCCTCGTCGTCAATTCCGATTTCTCTTTGAATATCTGCTAACACCGCGTAGGATGCCGTTCCAGTCAGCGCAACAATTGTCGGTGGAATATCACGAAAACGACAAAAGTCTTGCACAGTACTAGCCAAATTGAGGTACGAGGTACGGAAATCATGTCCCCACTCAGAAACGCAGTGGGCTTCATCAATCACCATATAAGGCACTGAAAAAGCAGTGGTCATTTGACGCAGTTTGTTTCGGAAATTTTTAATCTGTAACCGTTCTGGAGAAATGAATACAATCTGAAATTCTCCGTTTCCCATTTGCCGAATAACCTTTTCTCGTTCCCTAGGTTCCTGTTCACCGTTGATAAACGCGATTTGATCAATCCTATTGGTTTTCAGGTTTTCCGCTTGGTCAAACATTAACGAACGCAGTGGGTCAATCACCAATGTCACACCGGGCTGCAGCAGCGCAGACAACTGATAACACAACGATTTACCAGCCCCTGTCGGAAGCAAACCGATGACGGGCTTCTGTGCTAAGGAACGGGTCAAAATCTCAAACTGTCCTTCTCGAAAGTCCTTTTTCCGGAAGAGATTCTGGAGGAAAAATCGGAGGGGTGTCCGTTTATCATCAGTCATGGGATAAGCAATCGGTTCGCTAGACTGAATCTGGCCCCGATCTCTCGGTGTATATCCAGAACGGATAGAAACAGCTGCACGGTTAGATCCCAAAAGTCGATTATAGAAATCGGGTTCTGGTGTGGTAAACCCGTGACGCTGTAGCATGGAAATATCAATCAGTAGATCGCCATCAAATGTCTCTGCATTTTGTGAATCTAGCACGTGCGAGTTTGTATGGATGCTAAATTCCGAAAGTTGACCCTCCGATATGCCGCTACTAGCTCTTTCAAATTCGGAGGTTGTGTAAATTAGCAGCTCAACTTGAGGAAGTGGACTGTTAATCTCAAGCAAACTGTAGAACGCTTGAAGGGTTTGCAAGAAATCTAAAATGGCGAGTTGAGCACAAGGAACATCTCTTTCAACGATGACTAACTTCCACTTTGACCGATGCAATGAAAGTACTGAAGCACGTAAGGCTAAAAGAAGGGTTTTCTGTAAGCGTGCTACAGAAAAAGGAGTCAGAACTAATTGCAAAGCCTTTCGTCCGGATTCCGTTTCCCATAGTGGACATTGATAATTTTGCTCAGTTAGGTCAAAAAACGGGTTTGTTGCAAGTTCATTTTTAAGAGGAGTTAAAATTTGTTCAACTCTGCCACATCTTACGTCTCGTGCAGGGATTCTGAAAACTTTCCAACCGTTGTTCTTGAGAATTTCATCTCGCCTTTCATCGATCCTTCGTTGCCTTGGTTCCTCGTGTTGTTCGCCATCAACTTCAAAAATTACCTTGATTTGATCTATTTCTAAAGCAAAATCTACTCTCTGTCCGAAAAACTCGGATGCCGTGTTGCGATTAATCAAGGTTTCAAATGATCGTTGGGGTTCGACCAATTGGGTAATATGATTCCCTAAGAATCGAGGAAGCAAATTGGAGAAAAAGATTTGTTCCTCGTCGCTATCAAACGGATGATGGGATAATTCAATCTCCG
Organism: Candidatus Poribacteria bacterium; assembly: GCA_965204355.1. GTDB lineage: Bacteria > Poribacteria > WGA-4E > WGA-4E > PCPOR2b > PCPOR2b. The sequence goes on along the minus strand of OZ241983.1, from coordinate 1,307,064 downwards.
CGATCAAGCGAGGATCCATAACGTAGTGTGCCCTCTTTAGTAGGTGCAACCATTCCCCTTCGGTTTCAGCGTTAAGGTCCCGGTGCTGAAACTCAAAGCTTCCTGTTTCTGATTCTTCGTGTATAGAAATGTGTGGATGAGGTAACCCGGCTAAAGTACGTTCTACTAATAAGGAAGGAAAGGTTGGCAGCCCCCGACTAAGCAGATTCTCGTAAACAGCAATCAATTTGGAATCCATTGCCGTTGGTTTTTGGGAATTCCGAGATGAAATAACTGCCTCACAACTGAAAGTACATAGACACTTCAGAACAGATCCGAGATCCAATTCGGTTATGTTGGGCTGCAAATTGTGCAAATAGCTTAAATAGAATCCACAATTGTAGAAATTCACTACAGAAACCTCAATATTTGAGAGTCATGATGTCTTGGGTGGATTGAATAGGAAGGACCTGTCTTTCCTAATTTATGAAATCTGAGTAAAGCACAGGTTCCCGTTGTTTTGAGCAGAGCCGTTTATCGAACATTGACGTTTTTCTGGGTCCTTTGCCCTTCCAGAAATCAACTCGCTGATTTAACAAAGATACCACACTAGAACGAAGATGTCAATCTTGGAAATTCGATTGACGGGATCTACAATCTCTGATATACTGACGACAGTTGAAGACACGGTTTTATCAGCTTAAATCAATCCATCTATCTAAGGAGCGCGGCATGAAAATTGACAAGATTGAATCCTTCTTCATCGGTGGTGGTTATGTGGTTCGCATCCACACCGATAATGGCATCAGTGGTATCGGTCAAACCGCCTGTTGGGGTTATCCCGAAGCGGTCGAGAGAATCGTTGCGACCTTTGAAAAATACCTAATCGGTCAGAATCCTCTGCGCATTGAACATCATTGGCAGTATCTCTACCGTATGGGTCCGTTTCGTGGTACTGCTCTCTGCGGTGCGATCAGTGCGGTAGATATCGCGTTGTGGGACATCAAGGGAAAGCATTTCGGCGTACCGGTATGGGAATTATTGGGTGGTAACTGTCGCGATAAAATTCGTTTGCACCTTATGGCGGGTGGATCAACTCCAGAGACGATGTTTCAGGCTGCGAAAGATGCGGTAGAGGAAGGATTTACCGCCCTGAAGTTTGATCCGGTAATCGGCGGCTATCAGGATATGGGACTGGATCGTTTGGTCAAGACCGCTCGCGATCTGGTTGCAGCAGCGCGGGAGGGAGGCGGTCCAGATCTCGATCTCATCGTCGAAGTCCACCGCAAGCTCACGCCGATGAATGGAATCGTCTTGGCGGAAGCGCTGATACCGTTTAATATTTACTTTCTTGAAGACCCTATCCAGATCGACAGCATCGTGTCACAGGCGGAACTTGCGAAGCGGATGACTGTCCCCTTAGGGAACGGCGAACGTCTGACTACCATCTGGGAATTTCGTGAACTGCTCGCCGCTGGCGGACCTCAGTATGTCCGCCCAGATGTGGCGCTGGCAGGTGGATTGACCCAGTGTAAAAAGATCGCCGCGATCGCTGAATCCTATCACAGTGCGGTCGTCACCCACAATTTCTTGGGACCGTTAGTAACGACCGCGTCACTACATCTCGACGCAAGCATCCCGAACTTTATTACCCAAGAGTACACTACGGGCGACGAATCACCTGACAACGCAGTTTATAAGACCTGCTATCAGCGTGAGGGAGGCTACATTCCAATTCCCGAAGCACCGGGACTCGGCGTGGAGTTGGACGATGATCTGATAGAGGGGAGGCCCTTCCAGCCGATGAATACGGGGCAGACCTTGTTGCGTGAAGATGGCTCGGTTGCTTACGCTGTATGACAGCCAATGAAAAGAACGGAAAGATAGCGTCAAATCACGTTTGGCGCTATTAGATCTAATTCATGTAAGGTCTGTATAGTCTCTCCCCATCGTCCAGCCTGTGTCCCATCCCGGTCTAGCAGAATTGCACGGATGCCAACGGTATGCGCTCCCATGATGTCTGCCTCGAAGGAATCCCCGACATGAACCGCTTCTTCCGCAGAAACACTGACGGTATTTAAGGCATATTCAAAAATAGCTGCGTCCGGCTTCGCACTCCGTACCCGTTGATCATGAGAGGCGACGATTACCTCAAAATAGGGGGCAAGCCCAAGTTCCTCAACCATGGCATGTAGGGGCGTATCCCAGTTGGAGATGATTCCCATCTTTAGATCCATTTGCTGCAATTGGTCCAAGGTTGGCAGTACGTCCTCATAAAGCGTGGCGTTGTTACGTGAAAATAAGGCATGTTCGTATTGCAAGACTTCCCAGGCAATTTGCTCTACATGCTCGTGGACCCCTAGCTTTCTGAGAATAGCGCAGCAGCCCTCAAGCTGCTTGGATATTGTATCCCGTATGTTATCTGTTGGTTTTGAGGCTTCATACGTTTCGGTTAGAATCGCTCGCGCTTCGTCGTAGACAGACCAATCGAGATGCAGTTGATACCGATCGGCAATTTTGCGGATAGTCACATGGAGTGGCTGTGTCCAAAAGATGAGCGTAGCAAAGAAATCGAAGAAAACAACTTTTGTCATTGAGTTTCCTTATCATACTAACGAGATTTGGTTTCTACATCATTTGCTTTTCGACAGGCTAACCCCTGAAAAAGTTTACAACCCTTTTCAAGATATGACGGTCAAGTGATATAAACTGTTCAATCGAGGAGGTTTTCTATGATACCATGGATTTTTGTTCATAGTCCACTCGAACATTGGCTGCCCGACTACCAGCGGACATTCGACGCTTGGGAGGATGGGGGTGTACGTGGCATTGTGTTCGGTTACTTGCAGTTTTTGCAGGACGACGGCACGACGATTCGGACCTTTGCTCCTGATCCGGAGGTATACAAATCATTCGGAGTGAGTCCACCACCAGAAGCGCCACGCGATTTGGAGAAAGAGAAGCAGCTGCACGCCATGTTGGACGATGCCGCGTCGCGCGATTGGCATATTATGACCTTCAGCGTCCCCGGCGGTGGTGGGACGCGACCGTTGGAGGAGGACCCTTATGGCGCGGTGGGATTTGTTGCCAGCGTTCAGGATACAATGAATGCCTATCCTCAGGCACACGGTGTTATCATAGATGGTCCCGGGGAACAGCACTATGAATTAGCGTTTCATCACGGCGGGGAGCTGCTCGAAATCCGTGAGCATGAACGACATCGTTTCGCGGCTTTAGGAAAGGATATTGATCGCTTAGAGCGGGGTATCGCACACTTACGGGAACGGCTTCACAATCTGACACCGTCTCTGGTACGGTATCACGCCCCCGGCGGGATGTTAGCAGCGTTGACACTGTTCGACATCAACGAAGATGTGCTTTACTGGTTGCGGACGCGCCAAGAAACAGCGCTGGGTTATATGCAGACTGTACGCACCCAACTCGACCAGTTGGATCGTAAGGTGGAATTGGGTGGTATTCCGCGCACAGCGACTTTTTCTTCGCTCACGGGACAGAACTATCAACAGATGGTCTCGCTTTTCGACTACATCTTTCCCAAACACTACTTCTGGCATAGGGGCTTCGATGGGATGTACGGAACGATTGCGCGTTGGGTTCAGGAACTTTCTGAGTGGAATCCCAAGCTGACAGAAGCGGATTGCCTTGCGGTGGTGAAGTCGTTGTTTGGTATTGAGCTGCCGGGCGTTCACTCGTTGATGGATATGGAATTGGGATTTCCGGAGGAGTTCTTCTCGGAGGTTGTCCACAGTGAAACTCGACGCGCGCTGGAAGCAATTGGGGACGATGATAAAGTCGTGGCTTGGGTGTCTACGGGACGCAGCCCACACGCCGGCGATGCAATGACTGCGAGAGATCTGCATAACATACTGACCACCTCGGAATGCGCAGGATTGAAACGATTTCTCTTTCACCCAGATCCTGATCTCGGTGCGGCGGAGTGGCGAGTGATATCGGGCTTGTGTGGGAATTTGTGGCAGGAAGACCCCAGCGGTTATTGGCCGTCCGATACTCAGAAGCCAGATGCGTTTAGCGGCAGCAGAAAACCCTCTCGCCGATAGGGTTTTACAGCACAATGCCATTTTGGTGGAAGAGACAAAAAGCAGGTGGGATGCAGTGTTTTCTGAGAACCATTAAGCTGAAGGAGTCGTATTTGGGAAATGAAAAAGTACAGAGTTGCTGTTGTCGGAGGTGCAGGAACTTGGGGAAGGAAATATTTACGCGCATACGCCGACCATCCGGCCTGCGAGATTGTCGCACTGGTTGATCGTGCCAAAGACCGTCGGCAGACCTTTGCAGATCGATACGGCATCGAAACCGTCTTTGATACGCTGGCGGATCTGTTAGATAGGGAAATCCCTGACATCGTTTCGGCGATTCTTCCGACTTCGCACAATCCTGATGCAGTGATCGCCTGCGCTGAGGCTGGTGTCAAAGTGGTCTCCTGCGAAAAGCCGATTGCTGTTGAGCTATCTAAAGCGGATGAGATGGTACGAATTTGTCGAGAACGGGGTACGATCTTTAGCTGCGGTAGTGTCTACTCAGGAGTTCCGCATCTATTGGAAACAGTTGATTGGATCAAGGCAGGGAACATTGGCAAGCTCACCGCCGCTGCTATTCCGAGTGGACTGCCACGCGAGATGTCGGGCGGCGGCTGCGTTCAATTGACGCTGCTGCAGTTGCTGACCGGTATGGGGGTGGAATGGGTCGAAGGTTGGACGTTACCGCCGGAATCCGGTTGGATGCCGTCCATGGATGTTTTGTCAGAAGAAATTGACTGTCCCGCCTATGGTCGTCTCGGATTATCAGGTGACATCGCCTGTGAGATTCCCATGCCGCCGACTAAAAAAAGCGTTTCCTGCCCAGTCGCGGTCACAGGAAAGAATGGACAGGTATGGCTGACGGCTCCCGAACCTGTGTTTATCCAAGGGCGTGGTGCAGCTTCAACCCCGGTTTACCCGCCCTTTCTCGACACCCCCGTACCTGATGACTTCTTTACACGGCGGATTGAGTGGCTCATGCAGGCGTTTGATACGGGTCAGGATGTTGCAGACAGTGGGCATGGATACCACCAAGCGTTGGAGATTGCAATTGCTTTAAAACAATCTGCTGAGTGCGGACCCCGACGTGTTTCTTTACCGTTGGCTGACCGCTCGCTGCGGATAGTCCCACACCCCTACCGACTGTTGGGGGGTGATGTCGCTGGTTGGGAGAGCATCGGTTATACGGGACCGCCAAACGTTGAGTAGATTTATGGAATGGGTGTTGGGTTTCACGGTGCCCATTCAACCCAACCTACATGTTATAGACATACAATCCTATGCCAATAAGATTAAGATTCAGAGCAGCATTTGCGTGCCGAGACATGAATCTTGACCTACAGGAGAACCAACAGCTTTTCAATACATGGCAACTTAGGTTAATTATCACTGATATTTTTGAAGGAGATACAAACAATGGAAGCATTCAAAGAACACCTTGGACTTGCAGCACCGTTGAATCGGCTAAACGTAGACACTGACCAGATCATTCCCAAACAGTTTCTCAAACGGATTGAGCGCACTGGGTTTGGACAATTCCTGTTTTATGACTGGCGTTTTCTGGACAATGGCGATCCAAATCCGGACTTTGTTCTGAATGACCCTCGTTATCAAGAAGCGAGTATTCTGGTTGCTGGAGCGAACTTTGGCTGTGGCAGTTCGCGGGAACATGCGCCATGGGCGTTGCAACAGTATGGTTTCAAGGCGGTAATCGCGCCTTCATTTGCGGACATCTTCCGTAACAACTGCTACAAAAATGGTCTCCTGCCCATCGCTCTACCGGACGATGTAACCGCAGACCTGATGGAACAGATTGAAGCACAGGAAGGTTACAGGTTGATGGTTGATTTGGAAGCGCAGCAAGTAATTCAACCTGACGGCACCTCACACACCTTTGAAATTGGCGATTTTGAGAAACACTGTTTGTTGAATGGGTTGGATGAAATTGGCTGGACGCTGCAATTTGATGAGCAGATTTCAGCGTATGAAGGGCAAATCGGCACTTAGCGTAGCTGTACTGATGTGATAATCAAAGCTGGTGCCGCGTTGATCTCCCCGTCCCGCGTTGCCCCGATGTATCGGGGATAAATCGGGACTGAAAAATGGGAGGAGAGCGCCATGGACGAAAAACAGATTACATTGCCCATAACCGGGATGCACTGCACAAACTGTTCAGACACTATCACACGCGAGTTGGGTAAACTGGACGGTGTGGAAACGGCAAACGTCAACTACGCTACCGAGAAAGCAATGGTCACTTTCAATCCATCTGTCGTGGATGAGGGGGCTATCATTGAAAAAATTAAGAATATTGGTTTCGGGGTGGCGACACATGAGGTCGAATTACCTATCACGGGGATGCATTGCGTCAACTGTGCATCAACCGTCGAAAAAGCACTTAACAAGATGCAACCGGGCATTGTCTCTGCAACTGTAAATTTTGCTACGGAGAAGGCACAGATAGCATACATCCCCGGTCAGGTGACTTCCGCTGATTTCATCGCTGCTATTGAAGGGGTAGGCTACGGTGTTGTTGAAGCGGATCCCGAACAACTTGTAGATACCGAGCAGGCTGCCCGCGAAACCGAAATGCACGAGCAGAGACATAAGTTTTGGACTGGCGTCGTTTTTTCTTTCCCGCTTTTCCTTTTCAGCATGGCTCGTGACTTTGCGTTACTGGAAACTTGGTCTGATGCTCTCTGGGGCAACTGGTTGATGTTCGCCTTGGCGATACCGGTACAATTTTACGTTGGCTGGGATTATTACACAGGCGGTTTCAAAGCACTGCGCAACGGTGCTGCCAACATGGACGTGCTGGTTGCAATGGGTTCGTCCGCAGCATTCTTTTACAGTGTGCCTGTGACCACTGCGTTGACATTGGGCAGCACTGCCTTAGGCAGCCACGTCTATTTTGAGACCGCGGCGGTCATTATCACCCTTATCAAACTTGGTAAACTGTTAGAGGTCCGCGCGAAGAATCAGGCCGGTGCTGCTATTAAAAAGTTGATGGGGCTGCAAGCGAAAACAGCCTGTGTGCTTCGGAGCAGTGAAGAGATTGATATTCCGATTGAGCAGGTGGTCGTCGGCGACGTGGTGATTGTACGACCGGGAGAGAGGATCCCCGTTGACGGAGTTATCATCGAAGGCAATTCTACCGTTGACGAGAGTATGCTCACTGGAGAGAGCATACCGGTGGACAAGCGAGAGGGTGATTCAGTAATTGGTGCAACCGTCAATAAACAGGGGAGGCTCAAGTTTGAAGCGCACAAGGTTGGCACCGAAACAGCGCTCGCACAGATCATCCGGCTCGTCCAAGAAGCGCAAGGGAGTAAAGCGCCAATTCAGCGTCTCGCCGATCGGGTGGCGAGTGTTTTTGTGCCCGCTGTCATTGCGATTGCAACGCTCACCCTGTTGGTTTGGTGGTTTGCCGTGGATGCTGGTTTTACGCCGTCAATGATCCGGATGGTAGCGGTGTTGGTTATTGCCTGTCCTTGTACACTTGGGCTTGCCACACCGACCGCCATTATGGTCGGTACAAGCAAAGGGGCGGAGCAGGGCATCCTTTTCAAAGATAGCAAAGCATTAGAACTCGCTCATTCACTCAAGGTAGTTATCCTCGATAAGACCGGCACGATTACGACAGGCGAACCATCGGTGACGGACATAGTGGTTGCGGAGAGTAACACCTCAAACGTTATCGCTAAGACATTGGACTCTCAGCCAGAGGCTGGTAGGGAAATGGGAGAGATGCAGCAAAAAGAGGCTGCACTCCTATGGCTGGCTGCCTCGGCAGAGCGGGGAAGCGAACACCCGATCGGTGATGCTATTGTGCGGTTTGCACAGGCACGTGGATTGTCACCGATAGAACCTTCCCGGTTTGAAGCCTTAGCTGGACATGGTGCTATCGCTCAGGTTGGGGAATATCAGATTGTTTTGGGCAACCTTAAAATGATGAGTGAGCAAAATGTCGATCTCAACGGTTTGGGAATTGAAGCTACAAGGTTGCAGGCACATCCAAAAAGTGTGATCTGGGTTGCCGTTGATGGCAAAGCTGCTGGATTGATTGCTGTGGCAGATACCATCAAACCGGGTTCCAAGGAGGCTATCGATCAGATGCACCATCTGGGTTTGCAGGTTGTGATGATTACCGGCGATAACCGAGCTACAGCGGAAAGTATTGGTAATGCTCTCGGAATCGACCGAATCTTCGCCGAAGTCCTGCCGGGAGATAAGGCAGCAGCAGTAGAGAGCCTACAGAGGGAAATTGAGCAGAAATCTCAGGCTCCCGGGCACGTAGCGATGGTTGGCGACGGCATCAACGACGCACCGGCGTTAGCCCAAGCGGATGTGGGCATCGCCATTGGCACAGGCACTGATGTAGCAATGGAAGCGGCTGATGTTACCCTGATAAGTGGCGATCTCCGGTCCGTACCCCAAGCCGTTGAGCTTAGCAAATCGACGATGCGCGTCATCAGGCAGAACCTGTTCTGGGCTTTTTTCTACAACGTCCTCCTTATCCCAGTCGCAGCGGGCGCCTTACACCCGTTCACCTTCCTACCGATGGTACTACGCGCCCTGCACCCGGTATTGGCTGCCCTCGCTATGGCTTTTAGCAGTGTAACTGTCGTCGCCAACAGCCTGCGAATGAAACGGTAATTGGTGATTGATTTACCTGTCTGAAAGTCCAATTCCACAAGGACAAAGTCAGATGAAAACTCTCGACTCACTCCGAGGTATCGTTCTCTCTGTCATGTTTCTGACTTCCGCCGTCTCGGCTTTGGCTGACGACTATTTCGATCAGATTACGGTTTTCTCTCACGGCAGGATTACCCGCTTTGTTGAAATGCCGATAACTGTTTACATTACATCGGCGTTGCAGACGGAGGAATATCTTTCCGCGTTACGGTATGCGATGCGACAGTGGGAAGTAGTATCCGATGGTAAAGTTCAGTTTCAGGAATCGCAAGTGAGCGATGATGCCGATATTTGGGTACGTTGGGGATACAGCGGAGCAGAGCAGACGGACATGACCTATGGCAGAGCCGAACTCACACGCCATCACGCCGGGGATTTCTCTGTCGAAATTATCCTCTCGCTGCCTAAGCCCTCCGCGGAGTCAAGACTGTCAAAGGAAGAGATACGGACGGTTTGCCTGCATGAGTTTGGACACGCTATCGGACTGTGGGGACATAGTCCTGACCCGCTCGATATAAGTTTTGGGGCATCGATCGCGCAACGTCCAACTGCACGGGATCGAGCAACATTGCTGAAAGTCTACGCCACGCCGCAAAACACTCCTCAACATGACGTTGCTATTGACGTTTTGCAAAAGCAGCTCAAAATCAGCCCGACGGACGCACGTGCACATTACTTGCTGGGGACGATCTACAAGGACAGGGAAGATACTGAGCTGGCTGTTGCGAGCTTCAAGTCCTGTCTTGAACTAAACCCAAATTACCCTCCAGCGCGAGAAACACTTCTACAACTCTACCAGAAAGTTGGTCTCTCCCAACAAGCTGTTAATCTGCTTGAAGAAACACTTGAGCAGATACCTTCGTCCAATGAATACAACACGATTGGCGTGATGTATTATCGGAATGGAGAGATTGATCAATCCATAGACGCCTTCCGCAAATCGCTCGAAATGAACCCTTACGATCCGACGCCTCGGAATAATCTCTATCAGATATTTCGAGAACGAGGGATCAAAGCTCTCAACGTTAAAGCGTATGAGAAAGCGGCGTTGTATTTCGGCGAAGCGCTCCAGTTCAAACCTGATGATGCGGTTTTGTATCGCCTTATGGGCGATGGTTATGCTAGGGATGGCAATCTCAAAAACGCCATCGCTCAATACCGTAAGGCATTTGAATTCGATCCCGCTGACTTGGAAATCAAACAAAACCTCGCGGGGTATTTGAGTAACTACGGCGTAGAGTTGACGGGCACCGAGCGTTGGGAGGAGGCGATTGCCGCATATCAGGAAGCGTTACAATTGATCCCAACGCTGAATATTGCGTATGCGAACTTAGTGGATGTCTTGTGGAAACGCGCCAACACGCACCGCAAATCGGGGCAGACCGACAAAGCAATCGATGCTTACCTCCAACTTATTCAGGTGGCTGCCGATGCCGATGCACACAGTCTACTCGGCGAACTATATCTCAAAAAAAGGGCATATCCGCAAGCGCTAGGGGCGTTCCAATCGGCATTTGTCGCGAAGCCCGATGATTGGCAATCTCGCAAGAATCTCGTTGCTGCTTATCATCATTATGCACAACACCTCAATGCCAAAGGACAGTATGACGACGCAGTTGATCAGTTACGGCTTGCGCTTGCGCTGTCTCCCGAACAGGTGAATCTCCGCTTGAGCCTCATCAACACTTATCAACTTGCCGGTGACTTTTCAAGTGCTGAAACAGAGTTGGAAAGGCTTTTGGAAGATGCACCACAGAGTTTGCAAACAGAAAGTGCCTCAAAAAATCTTCATGTTGCACGCGGAAACGCGCTCATGAATCAAAGGAAATATACCGCTGCATTAGCAGAGTTTGAAAAGATCGATACCTCGGCAAAAAACGCAGCAATTTACAATACAATTGGCTATCTCTATCTGGTAAAAAAACGACCAATTTCAGCAATAGCTGCTTTTGAATCCGCGTTAGCTCTTGCGCCGATGAACGGTGTTGCTTTCCAAAATCTGCTGTCAATTGAATCGCAATTTGAGAGGCAGTTTGTCGATGACCGACATTCACTACACATTAAAAGCCGGCTCGCCCGCGCGCGTAATAGCCTCGTTGTGTGTTATATTGGTCGCGATGAACTTCAGGACGCTGTGACGGAATATCGTGCAGCAGTAGAGGTCGCACCGGCAGCGAAGGAAGTAAGAATTGCACTGCGAGATGCTGGCAGACGGCTGATACTGGCATTACAGGAAAAGAATGCACGTCAGCAGATAAGAGAGGTTATGGGTTGGATTGAGGAGTTGGACGCTGACAGTTTGAGCGTTGAAGGGTTACTTGATGATGGAAATTAGAAGAATGGGTGAAAAGGTACGAATCTACGCAACGGTATCAAACTAACTGGAGGGAAGATAAATGGAGGGGCTACGAAGTATTAATTCAAGGCTGGAGTTGTTCGTAGATGATTGGCTTATTGAGGAGATGAATGGCGTTAGCCTGCAAATGCATCCTCCTATCCCTCAAGAGATTGTCCTTGAATTCAATCAATCGTGGGAGGGATCGATAAGTTATGACCCGGTAGTGATGGTAGATGGTGACCGCTATCGGCTTTGGTATCGGGGGTGTGGTTCGGAATCGACATGGGAAGACCAATGTACAGCTTACGCGGAAAGCGCAGATGGCGTGCACTGGGATCGTCCGATGCTAGAAATCTTTGAGTTCAACGGAAGCAGGAAAAACAACATTGTCCTCCAAGGAAGCGATGCAAAGGCGTTATGTGTTTTCAAGGACGGTAACCCGAAGACACCGGACTCAGAGCGCTATAAAGCTATTGGGGTCGGTGCTCCAATAGAGCAGCGAGCCACTTTGCGGGGTTTCACCTCTCCAGATGGCGTGCATTGGCAGACCCTAGATCAAGATCCAATCCTGATAGCCCCAGATGACCCGTGGCCGATGTTTGATTCTCACAATATTGCGTTCTGGGATACGCTGCAAAGCCGGTATGTGGCATATATGCGGGGTTGGATACCACCCGGTGTCCGAACCATTCGAAGAAGTGTTTCAGATGATTTTCGTCATTGGTACGAACCGGAATTTATCGACCTAGGAGACTCACCAACGGAGCACCTCTACAAAAACGCTTGCACTCAATATTTCCGCGCACCTCATATTTACCTGATGTTTCCCAAACGTTTTGTCCCTGATCGTAAGTTCGATCCGGATTGGACGGCCAACGGCCTCTCCGAAAGCGTGTTTATGACTAGCCGCGATGGCGTGCATTGGGATCGGCGTTTTATGGAGCCGTTCTTGGGGCTTGGACCCGACCCTGACAACTGGACAGATCGAAATCTGTATATCGGGGTGGGCGTTGTTCCAACGGGACCCGCAGAAATGTCAGTCTATTTTATGGAGCATTATCGGCGTCCATCTATCCGCCTGCGCCGCGGCACACTTCGAATCGATGGATTCGTCTCAGTTAATTCGGCTTATGCCGGAGGCGAATTTGTGACAAAGCCGTTGGTTTTTGAGGGAAACAGGCTGGTCGTTAATTACGCAACATCTGTAGCAGGGGGTTTGCGCGTTGAAATCCAAGATGCGGAGGGTCAGCCAATTGATGGGTATCAGCTATCTCAATGCGTCGAGATTTTTGGTGACGAAGTTGAGCGGGTTGTCAGATGGGAAAAGGGCAGCGATGTCGGATCGCTGGCTGGCAGGGCGATTCGTCTTCGCTTTGTTATGACAGCGGCAGACCTGTACGCCATACAGTTTCGGGCATAGCCCTACCTTGTATTGATAGCGTACTGATCTGCCAATTACAAACTGATGGATAGCTGTCTACTAACCTACATTCAAATAGTGTGCTGCATCGGCTTCCTGCCATTGGAATTGAAGAGGTGTTGTTTCATGCGGCTTGAACGGTTTTATAACCTCATCAACAGGTGTGCCTAATACATCAATCTGCTCAAGATCCGCTACTCCATAGCCCATCTCATTGGCATAATGGAACAGACCAATCTCCAGTGGTTCAAACCCCATCGCCTTGGCAGTTACAGCGTCCGCGGCGAACACATCCGCACTGGCGACAGCAATTCCGAGCGGGATTGAATCCGTACCGCCAGGACCGTTGCCTTGCAAACCGAGAGTACCGTCAATGAGAGCAATGTCAGGGGACAGATAGCGGGATAGGCGAATCAGGTTGATGTTCAACGTTTGCGCCTCGCGCGGCAGCTCACGATCAGCATGGCTGTGATAGCCGTGCATTTTGATGCGATCTTTGAGATGGAGCGTTCCCATAATCATGTTTTTGAGGGCGAGTGTCACCACATCAACATCATGCGTTTTCGCAACCGCCACTGAAATTGTACATGGGCAATCGAGTACAGTTTTGGGCATCCGCACAGGCACTTCGCTGCGATCAGCAAGAACGACGGGGGTTTCTTCCCAATCCTCATCTTGATGCAGATCTACTAGCTGAATCGGAATAGCATATTCGTCGATCAAAGATCTGTAACCGAAGTTATCGAAAGCTTCTCCCGAAAACGCTTGGTTAGCACCTTCCGCAATGATAATCTCTTTTGGTGGTTCTGGCACAGTCAATAGGAAATCAATTGCACCACGAATTGCGTCAACATGTGTTGAAGCAAGCTGATTTGTGCTGGAAAGGAAATTCGGCTTCAACATCACCTGTTCGCGCAACTTTGGTGTAACATCGTCGCGAACGAGATCTAGAGCGGTGAAAACATTTTGCCGTCGTTCGTCGGTTCGGGCGAGTCCAACTCTCGTTTGATTTGTTGCCATCGGTATCCTCCTTATTTTTTGACCTTTCCGCATTTTCCGCAGAAAATAACATCTGAAAGACAAAGCGATTTAGGGAAAGTCGTTAAGTGATAGCGGGCGAAGCACGTCCGCCTGATCTGTCTAAACTAGAGAATTTAACATCTGGACAAAGCGAGGAACGGCTGTCATTGCGTCTTCGGCGGCTTCATATTCAATTGACAGATAACCTTTGTACCCCTGCGCTTTAAGCATCCTGACGATCTCAGAAAAATCTGCTTGCTCCTTGTCGTCGCCTTCCTTTGGAATTTCTGTCTTTGCATGGGCGGTTACGGCATAAGGTGCGACACGTGCGAGCGAACCGTAGGGGTCTTGACGGAAGTTGCCCGTGTCCAAGTTCACACCGACCCATTCCGAGTCCACCGACGTAATCAGATCGATAACCTGATCGGCTGTAGACGTTATCCCTCCGTGATTTTCCAATGCTATCAAGACACCACGGGGGGCAGCGTATTCCGTGCACTCCTTCAAACCGTCGATTGTCCATTGACGGGCTTCCGCTTCACTATGCCCTTCAGGTGTTCCTCCAGCGAATACACGCAGACAGGGGGCTCCAAGTTTAACAGAAATGTCAACCCAATCTTTGACATACTGAATCTGTGCGGCACGTTCATCGGGGCTAGGGTCTGTAAAGCGATTTCCAACAGCCGCTGCCGATACCTGTAACCCAAGTAGATAGCATTGACGTTTGAGGGTGTGTAAATAATCATCGTCTGTTGATGGGAAATAGTAAGCGGTCAACTCAACGCCATCGACGCCCATTTCGACTGCTTTTTCGAGAAAACCCTCAAGACTCATTTCACCGCTCGTTAGATACTGGCGAAACGAGTAGGCGGCACATCCAATTTTCATGGTTGTTCTATGCCTCCTTACGCTCCAACAGCTCAATTTCGTAGCCGTCTGGATCGTCGATGAACGCCATCTTCATGCCACCGGAGGTGAACTGTTCGCGCCAGCCGTCGGGCCAAATTTCAATGCCATCTGCCTCCAAGGTATCGCAGCAGGCAACAAGATCTGGAACGCCAATGGCAAAGTGCATCAAATCCTCCGGAACATTGAGTTCATAGTCGGGTGAATAGGTGAGTTCAACGGTATGCAGGTTACCGGGTAATTCCAGATGAGCGATTTGATTGCCCGCAGGCGATTTGTCACTTCGACTTTTGACGACGAAGCCCAGATGGTCGCAATACCAATTAATCGATTTATCGAGGTCGCTCACTCGAACGCGGGTGTGTAAAAAAATAGCCATTTGGTTTCCTTTCTATTACCAGTTTTGGATGAATCAATTGGGACAGGAATGCTGTAAATAATGATAACACACGCTTCATTATCAAGCAAGCCCTTTTGCAGTCGAATGGTGATCACAGAACGACCTCGCAAGTTTCGTGTTGAAAAGTGGTGATGGATGTGAGATAGTTATAAAGAGTCCATTAGTTCAAAGGTTCATTAGTTAATTGAACTGATGCACTAATGTCTGAACCAGCATATCTAGGATTTACAGGACAAAGGCAGCGAAGTTTCATATTATATCAACGGGGGTGAAAGGAATATGCGGAGGCGCAGGTTTGCGTTTGCACACAAGCTAACATCCGCCACTCCTAAAAAATAACTCGGTTTCTCTAACATAAGCAGCAATTTGGACTATAACACCACTATGAATACAATCAGATACCTTCCCATTCTTGCAGCAGCGACAATCGCTACAATTTCCATCGGGTTGGCCCATGAACCGACGGAAAGCCCTGAACTAGATTCCAAATTGTATGAACTCCAGTTTCAAAAGGGCAAAGCATACAATGATAGCGGGGACAGAGCACTCGCTCGGAAGCATTTCCTGACGACAATCTATCTTGATCCCGACCATCCCGGTGCAAATTATCAACTCGGATTGATGGCATACAGCGACAATAATTATTCAGCTGCCATCTCTTTTTTGGAAAGAGCAAGCCTAGGAATGGCGGATAAGGTTGAACTTTATTACTGGCTTGGGGGTGCATATTGGAAAAAGAACCGGGCAGACGGCGCGATAAAAAACTACCGAAAAGCGGTTGCGCTCGATCCGCAGCACAAGAATCCCTTTTCGCTCTATGCGTTAGAGAACCTTGCCGAAGTCTATACCCGGACGGAACGTCTCCAAGAGTCCATGGAGGCTTATCAAGCGGCACTGAAGCGCGAAACACGACAAGCGTGGATTTCTAAGATTAAAGATCAGATTTCCGAACTTCATTTGACAATGGGCACGTATCAAGACGATGGGAACACGCGATACAATGAAAAAGGCGAAGCCATCGGTGGTATCGGCGCTGGGGACATGCGCACGAATCGCTACTTCGAGATAGCGAGACACACTACCGATCCGGTCAAAGAGGCAATGTATTACCGGAAATCAATCGAAGCGGATCCGGGAATGTATCAGTCCCATTTTAATTTAGGTTGGGCATTGACTCGGCAACGGAGATACAATGAAGCGGTTCCGGCTTTCATCCGCTCAGACGAGATTTGGCGTCAAGACCGAGGCTGGAATCCAGAGGCGATTCCTAAAATTGATGCACACGCATTTTTAGCGCTCTGCTATGTGGAATTGGGCAAACCTGAAAAGGCGCTTGATTCTGCCGAAATTGCACTTGATTTTGCTCCGAATTATTATTACGGTCTGTTATATAAGGCAAGGGCACTGACTAAGCTGGATCGCTCCCAAGAAGCAATACCTATTCTGGAAGGATTGATTGACACAAATCCGGACGAAGCAGAAGCATTGTACGCACTTTATGAGGGTTACCACGCGGCTTTGAAACCAAAATTAGCACTTGCTGCGTTACATCAAGCTGTCCGCGCTCAGGTGGACAGCCAACAGAAAACACGTTGGGAAAAAGAACTCAATGTGTTAAAAGAGAGATGATTATTGATCATCTCTTGTAGATTTAAATTACAAATAAGGAGAAGTATAATGACAAGATTCAACCGTTATGCCTTAATTGTGGGCATTATAGCTGCAATGATTTTATCAGTGGGGGCTTTTGCTGCCGAGAATCCGTGCAACCCGTGCGGTGGGGAAGCGACGAATCCCTGCAATCCCTGCAACCCCGGTTCAGGGCTGAAATACTTTGGAATCGATGATCCCAGAGGTAGAGATGTACTCACCTTCGATTCCAAGGCACCGCTCGAAAAAATCGTTGGCACAACCAGCAAAATAACAGGTCACATTCAGGTCGATCCCAAGGACATCACTAAGGGCTTGAAAGCATCCTTCGCATTGGATCTCGCCAGCCTGAAGACAGGGATTGACAAACGTGATGAACATATGCGGGATAATTTCTTGGAGACAGGCAAGTATCCTACAGCGATGCTCACCATAGATAAAGTGACCAAAGCCTCTGATAAGATGCTTGTGGATGGAAAAACGCTTATGGTGGATGCCGAAGGCACTTTGTCACTACACGGGGCTAAGCAAACTGTTCAGCTGAAAGATATTACTGTCACCTATTTTGACGAGAGTGAAGCCACCAAGGGCAGACTCCCGGGTGATCTCCTGATAATTAACGGCGGCTTTTCGTTGAATCTGCCCGATTATAATATTGAGGTTCCTCAATTCATCTTTCTCAAATTGGCAGAAACGATAAAGGTAAGCGTGGATTTAGCCGGTTCGACAGCGACACAGGGGGTTGCTAATCCTTGCAATCCGTGTAATCCATGCGCAGGGGTGAATCCCTGTAATCCTGATAACCCGTGTGCAGGGGTAAATCCTTGTAATCCGTGCAACCCGTGTGGGGGAGCGAATCCTTGTAACCCATGCAACCCGTGTGGAGAGTAGGGTTAGGGAACAGCATATCTAGGGGGAGGGTTTCGAACCCTCCCTATTCTCAATATAGATGGACTTTGAAGTGCTCAGATGAACGTATCCGTCATTATTCCCGCCTTCAACGAAGAGGAATCTATTGGCAAAGTTATTGCTGACATTCCCAAGGCATGCGTGGGGGAGATTATAGTTGTTGACAATGGGAGCATTGACCGAACGGCTGAGGTAGCTCACGCTGCGGGGGCACGGGTGGTAAGAGAAGCACGGAGAGGTTATGGTTCTGCGTGCCTTGCTGGTATCGCCGCGCTAAACGCCCCAGAAATTGTGGTCTTTCTCGATGGTGACTATAGCGACTTTCCTTCGGAGATGTCGTTGCTTATCCAACCGATTCTTGCCGGTAATGCAGAGATGGTAATCGGTTCACGGATTCGTGGTGTGCGCGAGAAAGGGGCTTTGCTTCCGCAGGCTCGCTTTGGAAATGCGCTTGCTGCCTTCCTGATTCGGCTGCTATTTCAAGCACACTACACGGACTTGGGCCCCTTCCGCGCTATCCGCTACGAGCAGTTGTTAGCAATGAAGATGCAGGACAAGACCTTTGGGTGGACGGTTGAGATGCAGGTCAAAGCGGCTAAAATGGGATTACGAGTGTGCGAAGTGCCGGTCAGTTACCGGAAGCGGATTGGACAATCGAAAATTACGGGAACAGTTAAAGGGACAATATTAGCCGGATATAAGATCCTAACAACAATTCTTCGTTACGGTTTGGTACGATGAAAAGACTAGAAAAAATTTGGTATCTAAAACATTTTGATATTTTCAAAGATATGACTGACAGAGAAATGGATGTCCTTGACCGAATTTCATCTATGAAGCATTATAGTCGACGTGAACGGATTTACGGTCAAGGCGATCCGGGAGATCTGGTCTACCTACTCAAAGAGGGACGGGTCAAGATTTACAAGTTGTCGTCCGATGGTAAGGAATTGACGTTGACAGTTCTTGAATCTGGTGAAGTCTTCGGTGAGATGGCGTTAATTGATGAGGGTCCCCGTGGCACAATTGCGGAGGCACTTGAGGATTCATATATCTGTACGATACGCCGTAGCGATTTTGAAATGCTGTTAAAAAAGAAACCAGACCTTGCTATGCATATTACCAAATTGATCGGGCTGCGACGGCGGGAAATTGAAAACCAACTTGAAAATTTAGTATTCCGGAATGCACCATCTCGGCTTGCTGTGCTGCTGATGTCGTTAGCAGAAAAACACGGCGTACGTGATAGCCAAGGTATTATCCTGAACGTAAAATTTTCGCAGCAAGAATTGGCAAATTTAGTTGGAACGGCACGCGAGACGACGAGTGCGCTCCTCAATGAGTTCAAGCGGCTCGGTTTGATAGACATCCGCAACCGGCGAATCAAGATTTTAGAGCAGTGGCAGCTCAAAAAGATCGCGGACGCAAAGATGAATGAGTTTCCAATCAAGGTTGACAGCGAAGACGAAAGTGCAGCTGTTGTCCAATAATCATATACCCTCCCCTTGCCAGTGCATTTCGCTCAATTCAAGCGTCAAGCAATACCCTTCCCCGTTATTATACATTCCACCGGTATAAAATTAGAAAAATAGTGATAGCATCAGAAGTGTAAAAGGCAAAACAGTGATAGAATTTAATTGCTGCGTACCCTTTTTTGTTTTATACTGATATCGGTTTAAGGAGATCTTCAGTGAAAATCAGTGTACTTATGCAGCATACGAAAGTGGAGTAAAGGTGGCAAGGATGTCAATATTTGAAAAACTCGGCGTTGTAACTAATATTTGGACGCAGCGCATCGATGATGGTGCCCGGTTTGAAGACCTCGTCCGCCAATTTGGCGACCACGGTTTCAAAGACATGGAGGTGCGCGAGGGAGATTACCTACGTAACTCCGAATTTGGCACCTTAGTTGGTGAGATTGAAACGGCGATGGGACGCTATACAGACGAACAGTGGAAGGCGATCTGCGATGCAATCTGGGAAGGGGATCAGGATTCGGCGGTCACAGTAGAGGATAGCCCCCTCTTTGCGCGTGTCGGTGCATTTATTGAGTTGGCGAAGAATTTGAAACTAAGTTATGCCATGTCGCACTCGTGGCTGGGTACGCCTGAAGATCTCGAAGCGGACACTCAACAGATTATCCAAGCGAAAAAGCTGGCGTATTTACTATGTCCAGTGAACGCACGGTTGCGGATTGTCGGGCTTGCACCTACGGGCGGAAAAACAGATCCGCAGGCTGCAGTTACGAATGTAAAACGATACCGGTCATTGTTACCAAACTGTCCGATGGTCTTTGCGGTTGAAAATTCACGACAACCGGCCACCTTTACGCTCGATTTGGCAGTGCAAGGCGGGGCTTTGTTGACCTATGACGAGGCAAACACCTACCGTGATGATGGCACCACGGTCAACCCGCCGGAGGAATTTTGGAGCGCTGTGAGGCTGGAAGACCTTACATCGGTACATTTCAAGCAGAAAACGGCGGACGGTGTTTTGACACAGGTCAGCGAGGGATATGTCGATTTTGCAGCAATTGGCAGGCATTTAGCTACAGGAAATTACAAGGGTGACCTATTGCTCGAAAACACCCCGACAGATCAACCGTTGGAAGACGCGATTTTGAGCCGAGAGTATCTTTCAGGTCTCCTATAATGCCAGAACAGGCTATCGTGCTGGGTTGGGGAATTAAGCGGCTATTGACTGTACCCCGGAGGACCGGACAAGGCGGAAGCACGCAATCTCTGGAGTCGTCATAAATCGGATTGGAACGCCTGTGACCCCGAGTCCACGGCAAACGTAAAGCCTCGACGCACCGACATAGAAAAGACCAGCGAGATACTTGTTCCCTACCTTGGGAGGCACAAACGGCAGCGAGATTTGTCCGCCATGTGTATGCCCCGACAAGACGAGATCAAAACCGTGGTGGGCGATTGATTCGATTGGTTGTGGATTGTGCATTAAGAGGAAACGCGGTTCACCGGTCGAAGGTAGAGATGTTAACGCACGTTCCAGATCGAAATCCCCTGCGAGAAAATCGTCGCAGCCTATAAGCCACAGACGGTCATTCCCGCGCTGTAGGGGGACAGATTCATTCATCAAGACTTTGATTCCCCCTGCGACCAACGCGTTGAGTACTTTAACGCCATCCCCTTTCCAACGATTTCGCAAAGGGAACACACCGGCATCTAAATCATCGTTCCATTCATTGTTCCAGTCGTTATTCCAATGGTCATGGTTGCCGAGGACTGCATAGGTGGGAATGCCTGCTTCAACGATAATTTCACAGATAGCCTGCGCCACTGGCTGTGCATATTTCTCTTGGCGAGTGATATAATCCCCGGTCATTACGACCAAATCTGGCTGTAACTCCACCACTTGTCGAAAGCAGGCTTGCAGATAATCCAGCGTTACGATCGAACTGTGATGCAAATCTGTGAGTTGAACAATTGAGAAATCTTCAAAAGCGGTTGGAAGATTAGCAATTGAGATTTCGTGTTGTGTAATCTCAATCCATTGTGGCTCCACTAAACTCTCAGAATTGGTCAGTGTAATTCCGCTAATCCCTACGTTAAACAGCGATCTATGTAAGGCTCTACGTCTTTCTACTTTGGGTGACATGGATAGTATAAGTCCTTAATTTTATAAATATGAAATAAAGAATAATAGTTGATAGCATAACATAACCCCATTATTTTTGCAAGTAGGTAACTTTAGAATACCGAAGTTTTAACGATTAGGGAGAAGAAGATGGCATTTAGAGTTGGCGTCATAGGGTGTGGCCGCATGGCGAACACTATTGAAGACGAACAGATTAACAGAAGGAAACAACGTCCTTACCGTGGTGGTTTAGCACTTCCCTACTCTCATGCGGCGGGTTACGCTGCGATTGATGAGACTGAAATTGCCGCTGCGTGTGACATCGATGAGGAGCGACTGGCAAACTTTGTTGAGCGATGGAATGTCCCTGCTGCCTACACTGACTACCGTGAGATGATTGAGAAAGAAAATCTCGATATTGTCAGTGTCACCACACGTCCCGAACAACACGCGGAAGAGATGGTGTTTGCCGCAGAACACGGCGTTAAGGGGGTCTACGCGGAGAAGCCGCTCTGTATGTCACTTGTGGAAACGGATGCTATCCGAGAGGCATTTGAGCGCAATGGTGTTCATTTGGAGTACGGTCCCATTTATCGCCACTGGGCTGCCTACGAACAAGCGCGGACGATTGCCGAAAGTGGAGAGTTGGGCGAGGTGCAGTCTGTTTTGGGCTTTGAAGGCAAAGCACTTGAAGGGCACTTTATTGATCTGCTGCTGTATATGCTTGGCGATCCAGAACCGGTGTCAATTCAAGGAATTATCTCAAAACTTAACCCGGCAGAGGGGGACACCTCTGGCATGAAATTTGTCCAAGACACCGCGATTCTGTCTGCACTCATCAGGTTTGATAACGGAACAACCGCACATGTAGCAGGCACCGGCGTTGGTAGAGAAATTGAATTGGTCTGCACTAACGGCGTCATCCGCGTTGTCAATGATGGCGAGGCGGTGCAGATGCGGCGTCGAGATACGGTATCGGATGCGTGGGATCCGGTCCCAGTTGAACAGGTGCCGCCGCGGAGTGGTACCGTGTACCTCATCCGTGACCTCATCCAAGCAATCAAAACCGGAAAACCCGGCAAGAGCAACCTCCGGGTGACGATGCTTAGTCAGGACATTGGATTTGGTATTTACGAGTCTCATCTACGAGGTGGCGTGCCCATCAGTCCACCGATCCCAAATCGAGAGCGGTGGGTGTTCAGTTGGTGATTCACTAGTCCATCGAATTGGCCGTCCCCCTGTTTACGCTGTCGAACCCTGACGCACTCTCAAGAGGTCTGCGTTGGTGTGGAACGGTTCATATTTCTCCACAAACTCTGCTAATGTTTCCTCCACAGTTGCAGTTGTAGTATCAAGGACGATTCGCTTCTGTATTAAGGATGCCTCAAACTCCTCCTCGAACCGTTGCAGAACGTACTCTATGTCCTTCTCCTGCACAACTTGGTGGGTATGCGGGCTTTCCTTCATCCGTTTCGCAATCACCTCTGGGGAAGCTTTAAAAAGAACGAGCACCACCCCCGGTGCACGCTCAAGGATTTTCCCCTCTAGACGTCTTGCCATCTCTGTCCGCTGTCCTTCCGGGCTTCGGAAGGGTGCCTTGCTATCTTTCCCACCATAGCCGTAGTATAACGGGGCGTAGACCGCTTCTTCGATGACCAAACCCATCAAATTGTGATCGGGGTTGCTATAGAAAGCCTCTGAAATATGATATTCAATCATATATCGCTGGAGCATCTCCAAGGCTTGGGGATGAACCATCAACAAAGATTCTTGAGCCTCTGGTATCAATTCGCTTGAAGGCACGCTCATATGATCATGGAAATGGCTTGTCCCGCCCAAAGTGCGTTCTGCCCATTCCATGACCGCTGTCGCCAATGTCGATTTACCCGTGTATTCACAGCCGACAAAGATGAGATTCATGAGGATTATCCTCCCATAATTTCTTGTGAGAATTGTGGTATCAAATCGGTTCCGAAATAACTAAGACTCCACTATTATTCGGCATTATAGCAGAAGGTAAGATAGCAATCAATCTCAAAATAGATCTTGACAGATTGGTCGCGGGTGCCTATAATCGGAAAGCATGATGAACAAAATTGGGCAACTCTTGGCGTTATTTCTCAAGTTAGGCGTCACCGCTTTTGGGGGTCCAGCCGCACATATCGCAATGATGGAGGATGAGGTTGTCACGCGCCGTGGTTGGATGACGCGTGAACGGTTCCTCGATCTAATCGGTGCAACGAATCTCATTCCCGGTCCTAACTCGACCGAGATGGCAATCCACATCGGTTTTGTGCGTGCAGGGATTGTGGGACTGGTGGTCGCAGGTATTAGTTTTATTCTACCCGCAGCATTGATTACATTGGGTTGTGCGTGGGTTTATGATCGGTTTCAGACGGTTCCACAGGCGGAGGCATTGCTATACGGCATTAAGCCCGCGGTCATTGCTGTGATTCTCAGCGCTGTGTGGCGTTTGGGTAAAACAGCGGCGAAGGGACCTTTTTTGATCGGCATTGGATTCTTGGTGATGCTGCTTGTGCTGTTTGGAATTAATGAAATTATAGCTTTACTTGGCGGTGGGTTGGTAGGCATCCTGTGGCAGCTCGGAAGTCGGCTGGGAAAAGGGAAAACGCTGCTCGGTTTTGCATGGCTTCCTTCTAGTAATTTGATGCTTGCGGCTACAGCTGCTCCCTCAGCGCCAGTTACCCTCTCCTCCCTTGGGCTTTTCTTCCTTAAAATCGGCTGTGTCCTGTTCGGTAGTGGTTACGTCCTCATCGCTTTCTTGCAAGGTGGCCTGGTTGAACAGCATCAATGGTTGACGCAGCAGCAACTTCTCGACGCCATCGCGATTGGACAATTTACGCCGGGCCCCGTCCTCACGACTGCCACCTTCATCGGCTACATCTTAGCAGGACCCCTTGGTGCGCTTGTAGCGACCCTTGGCATCTTTGGGCCATCATTTCTATTTGTATTAGCGACCAATCCACTCATTCCGCGCTTGCGCCAGTCAGCGGTTGCCGGTGCGTTTCTGGATGCGGTCAACGCAAGTGCGATTGGGTTGATGGCGGCGGTCACGGTTGAGTTAGCACGTCACACGTTGATTGATTGGGAAGCGAAGCAGATCGATTGGGGAGCCGGGCTGATTGCTCTGGTATCGGCTGCGGTGTTGTTCCGCTATAAAGTCAATTCGGCGTGGTTGGTTCTTGGTGGGGCAGCAATAGGTTGGGTATTGAAAACAATACTATAAAACCAACGAAAAAAACACGACACAGAGAAAAATAATGTATCCAACGCTCATTGATTTTGGTCCCATAGCGATTCATAGTTTCGGTCTCATGATGGCGTTAGGCTTTCTCGCTGTTTTTTTGATTTCGCAGCGCGATTTGGCAAGGAAGGGATTGGACCCACGCCCAACATCATCGATTATCTTTGCAGCTGCAGTCGGCGGAATTATTGGCGCCAAACTGTACTCAGCACTGCAAGATGGCAAGATCGAACTAGCTGAACTGATTTCAAATAGCGGAGTGGTTTGGTATGGTGGCGTCGTCGGTGCGCTTGCTGCCGTTCTGTTTGTCATCCATCGGTCCCCTAACCCGATTCTGCCGACAATTGATACGATTGGTATGGCGACTTTACTTGGATATGGGATTGGCCGAATTGGGTGCTTCCTCTCTGGAGATGGGGATTATGGCCCACCCTCAGATCTGCCGTGGGCGATGGCATTTCCCAACGGCACAGTGCCGACGGATATTCCTGTTCATCCAACGCCGCTTTATGAAACAGGGATGTCGCTGATCGGTTTTGGATTGCTGTGGTCCATTCGCAAACAGAAGGAAGGTACGCCGGGGTGGCTATTGGGCGGGGCGTTTATCTTGGCGGGGATAGAACGTTTTATTGCAGAATTTTTTCGGCTGAATCAGCCTGTCCTTTTTGGACTGACCGGAGCACAACTCATAAGTGTTTTGATGGTTATTATTGGAGTTTGTCTTATCTATTGGGTCACGCATCGTCCTGTCCCAACGGCGGAGGCAGCAGCTCCGATACCGCCTCGATCCCCCAAGCGCAAACGGCGACGTCGGTCCTAAGAAACTGAGACAAATTGGCAGATTGCGTCCGGATCATCGTTTCCGCCTCTATCGCTGGGTTACCGTCCTGTTTTTCGCATGCCCATCGTGATTTTCACAACGCCCCTAATCATGACCAGCGTTCCAGCCACTAAGAAGACGGTAAGTCCCAATTGCTTAATTTGAGGGGAAGGTAGCAGATACCCGATAAATCCAACGATCATTATGAAAATTAGCATGTTCAAAAGAATTTTGTTTGTATACCATTTTTGCATCGTTTTTTCCCTGCAGGTTTAAGCATTTTCTGATTCTTGATGCACTTCCTAAGTTTTCAAGTATTAGCGTCGGCTTCGATGATTTCTAGTAATGTGGTGCGCCAGTTTTGGAGGTCTGATAGATTCTCTGTCAAGATTTGGTAGACTTCCTCCGGCTTGACACGATAGTAGTGGTGAACAATAAGGTTCCGAAACCTCACCATTTTGTCATAGATGGCCGCGGACGTTTGGTCAACGTATCCGGCGTCGGCAAGCACGACCGGAACCTGCCGATACGCATCGGCAGAAGGCAATCCAAGTGAACGAATCACATAGCGGGAAATGTCTACCAATGCCTCAATAGAGGTCTGAAGCAAGTGGACTGCCGCTTCAAGATACCAGAACTCTGCCATGAATTCATCGTAGCTGAAACGACTCAATCTCTCAAGTTTGCCCAAGTTCTCTTCAACTGTATCAAAATGGATCTGCACATCCTGCTTTTTCATCTGTCCATTCTCAATATATTCAGTCAACCCCGCTTCAAGGCACTTCTGCCTGAGTATGCTTTCATATTCGCCCCGTGCAACCTTATCCGTCTCGTAAATCACCTTGCCGGTCCGTACGACCACCTGTTGAAACCAGAGTGGTTGATTCGTTACATCTACTACATCTGCGTTATCCTGCCCCACCACTGCAAACGCCTTATCGAGCAACTCCCCAACCAGAGTCCACCGCTTATCTTTGGACCAGCCCTCCGGTAGCAGCACAGCAAAGTCGTAATCGCTGAAGGCATCGGTTTTCCCACTGACCTGTGACCCGAAAAAATAAGTCGCTATGATCCCATTGGTCCCAGAAAAAATCTGTGATAGCTGCTCTGTATTGATCATAAGGCTGCCTCAATATCCTTGTCCGACTGACACACCACTTGAAAATGTGCATTACCTAAACAACGCTCGTCGGATCTGTCTCACAGCTTGGCGGATGCGGTCTTCGTTTTCGACAAGCGCAATTCGGATATACCCCTCTCCGTTGTGTCCGAACCCTGCACCGGGGGAGACACAAACTTCCGCTTCATCGAGCAGTTTCATTGCGAAATCCATCGAACTCATATGGCGATAAGGTTCAGGGATTGGTGCCCAAACGAACATCGTTGCGTGTGGTTTTTGCACCTTCCAACCAATCCGATTCAGTCCCTCTACCAACACATCGCGGCGGTTTCGATAGGTCACCGCATTTGCTTCCACAGCTTCGGTATCAGTTCGCAGGGCCATGATTGCGGCGACCTGAACAGGTGCGAAGATGCCGTAATCGTAATAGCCTTTGATTCGAGCCAAGGCGTCAACAAGGTCGCGGTTGCCGACGGCGAATCCACACCGCCACCCTGCCATGTTGTAGGATTTCGACAAAGAGATAAATTCAACTCCAACGTCTTTTGCACCCTTCGCCTGTAAGAAACTTGGTGCCTTATAGCCATCAAAGACAATGTCAGCATACGCAAGGTCATGAATAACGATGATGTCGTTTCGCTTGGCGAAGTCAACAATTTCCTCAAAGAAGGCGAGTTCAATTACTGCTCCCGTTGGGTTATGCGGGAAGCTCAAGATTAGGACCTTGGGGCGGGGCCAAATATCTCTCGAAATCTCGTCGAGACTTGGCACAAATTGATTTTCTTCGCGTAACGGAAGACTGACGACGCTGCCACCAGCGATGACAGTCGCGTAGATATGAATCGGAAACGTTGGGTTGGGAACCAGTGCCAGATCACCCTCATCTATCAATGCGAGTGCAAGATGGGAGAGTCCCTCTTTAGTCCCAATCACCGAGATTGCTTCATGGTTGGGATCGATTTGGACCCCGAAGCGTCGTTCATAGTACCAACTGACTTCGCGGCGTAGGTTGTAGATTCCGCGTGATGCAGAGTAGCGATGGTGGCGGCCCTCTTGGGCAGCTTCGATCAGTTTATCAACAATGTGCTGCGGGGTTGGTCTGTCGGGGTTGCCCATCCCCAGATCGATGACATCAATCCCCTGTTGTCGCCTCTCATGGGTCAACTGCTTGAGTTTGCCAAACATGTAGGGCGGTAATCGGTTGAGCCGTTTTGAAAGTGCGTTCATAGTTCCTGATCTAAAAAGTTTTTCGGGTTTTGACAATTATGCGTCGGTAGCGGAAAATCTAACGTGTCACACGGAAACATGACGAAAACCGTGGCATTGTAAAGAGTAAAACGTGAAACGTCAGAAAAAGTTTCCCATCGATACGCTTAAGGACAGGTATATTGCACATAGCATGTTACCACTTGCCTACACCCCTGCAAAGCCTCGAATCTTCGGGACATCATCCGCCCACAGCCCGCCAATCTCATGCCGCAACAGCCACTCGACATCGCGCTTAGTCTTCACAAATCCGCCTTCGACGGCGATGCCTTTCGCTTTGAGGCGTCTCACCTTCCGAATTAACGAATGTGTGACAGTGTTGTAGAGACGAAAGTGATTGATTCGGCTCCAACCGATGGCAATCCGATTTACGTCGATGGCTTCCGCTGCTTTGAGGAAGTTTGCCATTGGGTTGATAATAATCGCACCGGTTTGGATTGTAGGTTCGATCTGTTTTACTTGGACCAGCAATTCTTTACGCGAATAAAAGGTCAAAATACCGACCTTGTCGACGAGGTTAAATTGCAGGATACGTTCAACCAAAAGCGGGATGAGATTTTTTGTGTCCTCTTTCGGTTCAATGAAGCACGGTAATCCGGTCTCTTTAACAAAGGAAAGCACTTCATCAAGATGCGCCACCGGTTCAGGAGAGTCGAGAACTTTCAGTTTTTGGACATCGACCCAGTTCAACTCACTCAGCGGAGATGTGCAGCCCGTTACTTCGTGAATACTGTTTTCATTAAAACCGGTATGGATAATAATCGGTTCCTGATCTTTGGTTAGGCGGACATCACACTCGAAGGCATCTGCACCATCCGCAAGCGCCTGTCTGAAGGAAGCGATTGTATTTTCGGGGGCACGGTCTAAGCCGCCGCGATGAGCGAGTATTTTGATTTCGGTTTTCATGTGGTCATTTTGAACCTACCGGTTCGATTTCCCGAAAGGTTACATATTTATCACGCTTCACGTTTCTTATGCCATATCTTTTCAAATCGGTCCCGTGGGGCGAAGCCGAGAATCCGCTTTGCCTTATCATTGGTGAACCGCTGATGGGGCAGATCGGTAAAGATACTAAACACCTCACACCGCGACGGGAGTGTGTCAAGGTCAATTTCTAAGCCGAGACGGAACGCCTCCCCCGCATCTCGCCAAGACACTGAAAATGGGGTGAGATCTGTGCCTTCAGCCGGATCATCGTCAGGACGAAAGTTGTAAAAGAGATAGCAGAGCACGTAAATGTCGTAGTGCTCGGTAAAGATTTTACAAATTTCTTGTCCGAGCCCTTTCGTAATTGGGTACAAACCTGTCCCCGGCTGGGGAGGAACGTCCGGATCTATCTCATAATCGTAGTGTTCGTAAGTTGGTCCCGTGATTGTAAAGTGTGGCCCTGTATTGATGACTCTTCGGATATCGTGTTCAACTGCTGCCCGCATTGTGTTGTAACAGCCGCGTGTGCTCACGTCGAAAGCGATTTGTCGGTCATGACGAAGGACAGAACAGTTAATAATTGCATCCATTCCCTCGGCTGCTCGCATGACTTCGTCCAAGGATGAGACATCAACCTGCATTGATTCATGTTTCGTGTCAATCGGCTTGATATCCGTGATGCGGAGTTGGTAGTATGGCTCCAGCGCTTTTTCAACATGGGGTCCTAAATAGCCGTGTCCACCTAAAATCAATACCTTCATATCTCACCTCCTAAACCGAAAATTGCGGGTTAAATTCAAGCGATGTTTTCGCTTTGTTGATGAAGAAACGTGAATTGGGGAACTCTGACTGAATGTGATAGATTTCCCACCTTCTTTCGCCAGAAGTGGTGAGGGCACATTCAAAGGCGTGAATCGCATCGTTCATCTCAAGCCATGTCGAGTCAAAGGGTTGATTTTTCGCTGCCTCCGCCGTAACCAATGTACCGAGTCGGAGACAGGCGATATTCATGTGTCCTTCGCGAGCAAATTCTCGACAGGTAAACTCACCGAGAAACTTTGATAAAATTGCCGCATCCGTTGCTGGGCGTGGACGCCATATTTCAGTGACCGTCCAATCTTCGTCATGCGAATCAAAGAGTTGTAGGGTGCTTGCATAGATTGCGTGGGGAACGTCCTCTTCGGTCGCTGCCATCAGGAGGTTGTAGGTGCAGCGTGTTTGGAAGTCGATTTCTAAGTTCTCCGGTTGGTTCGATTCCGAAAGAACAGAAGGTGGCAGCTGTGCCACATGCACAATAGCGTCTATTCCCTGAACGAGTCTGTTTGTTGCCTCATCATGCCCAAGGTCGCTACGCACAAATTCAAAGCCAGTTTCGACATCAATCAGATCCGTCAAACGAACTTGATGTTCACCGGATAGTGCGTTGGCTAATCCTTGTGCTAAATCAGAAGCAGCTGAGGTGATAAGAATATTCATAGTGAAATCTCCAACAGGTAAATATGTGATCAGTGTTCCACGAATACCCCGTTGAGTTGAGCAATTTTACGGATCACTGATGGTGAAGAGAGTAGGTTCAATATATCACAGGGTTGCGGTAGGAACAGACACAATCTCATTGTGCCTCCGGGCTCTAGACCGTCGCTTCGACAGTGAATCCACCGATTAGCGAATAGTTCGCCGCATAATGGTGGAGTTTGGCGTTAATGTCCAATATCTCGTCCGGCGTGTGGTGGACGCCTTCTTTAGACCAGACCGCATTATTTGCCTCTACACTTTCCCAGAGTGTCATCCAAACATAGTCGTGTTCAGATTGTGCAACGCCGATAAGGTTTCCCTTGTAACCCTTGAGCAATTCAACGTTAAGGCAGCCAGGAAGCGAACGAATCGTAGGTAGAAATTGATGTAACATGAAATCCTCAAACTGTTCGCGTTCAACATTCGGCTTTAGTTCAATCGTATGAACGGCGCGAAAATGTGACATTTCGGACTCCTTTACCAAAACAAACAATAAAAATGGGAAAGCAAAATTTGGCTATGCTTTCCCATGGATTTATCTACAAGTAGTTGGCTAAGCTGCTTACCTGCCACTGATAAAATCTTCCACCATCGCCAAGGCTTCGGCATCGGCATACTGATGCGGTGGTGATTTCATGAAATAAGCACTTGGTCCATAGAGTGCGCCGCTAATGCCTCGGTCTCGCGCAATTTTGCAACAACGAATTGCATCAATCGCCACACCCGCCGAATTGGGCGAATCCCATACCTCTAATTTGACTTCAGCTCGGACGGGAATATCACCGAATTCTGTTCCTTCGATATAGAGATAACACCACTTCCGGTCTTCGAGGAAGGGCACATAATCGCTGGGACCGATGTAGACATTTTTTGGTGCAACTTCATGGTTGACTTGGGAGACAACTGCATCTGTCTTGGAGATGCGTTTGGATTCCAACCGCTCTTTTTCCAACATGTTTTTGAAATCCATATTCCCGCCAACGTTCAATTGAGAGGTGCGTTCAAGTTTAACGCCGCGGTCACTCATCAATTTTGCCAGTGCACGATGAACAATGGTCGCGCCGAATTGTGCCTTAATATCGTCTCCAACGATGGGTAAGCCTGCCGCTTCAAACTTTGCACGCCATTCGCCATTTTTTGCGATGAATACCGGCATACAATTCACGACAGCACAACCGGCGTCCAACGCCTGCGCCACATACCATTTCGTCGCTTCCTCGCTACCAACGGGCAGATAATTAATGAGAATATCGGCTTGCGTTTCGCGCAGAACATCAGCTACATCAACGACTTCAGCGGGCGATTCATCGACCGTCTCATGGTAGTATTTGGCAAACCCATCCATCGTGGCTCCACGCTGGACAATCACCCCGGTCTTCGGCACATCTGAGAATTTTATGGTGTTATTAATTTCGGCAAAGATTGCATCGGCAACATCAAGTCCGACTTTGTTCTTATCAACATCAAAAGCTGCAACAACTTTCACATCACTCACATGGTAGGATCCGAACTTAACGTGCATCAGACCGGGAACAAACTCATCGTCCTTGGCATTTCTGTAGTATTCAATACCTTGAAGCAGAGAAGATGCACAGTTTCCGATGCCAACAACTGCAACACGAATTTCTGGCATTTTAGTTACCTCCTTAGTATATGTTCAAATGAGTACGTCATCAATTTTGTTCATTATACCATGAGTAGCTATAAATTTCCATCTGTATTTAACGGTAGGACTTACGCACTTCAGTTCTAAGAGCAGATAGGGACGCAGATTTCGCTGATTTCCGCAGATAAAAAGAGAAAAAAGGATAGATATCTGTGTTCAACCCCGTTTATCAGCCCCATTTGAATCTAGGGCTTACGCAAAATCAGCACGCGGCGCGAGATTTTTTATTTTTAACCCCCTAAATCCCGCCCCCGATAAATCGGGATGTACCACTTGTCAGGGGGACTTATGAACCAACTGCGTAAGTCCCATAACGGATTAAAATTGGAAGTCAAATTGAATCCAACGGAAAGATTGGTCTCCGCACCTCCTGATATGTAAAATGCAGTGGATTCACCGCTGTCAGTCCGGGGGTATCTACTTCAATGATCTTTCCTGCGATAGGCTCATAGGCTGCACGATAGGCAATAGCAGCCTTGACGACGATATGTTTCACCCTCCGTGGATCAATTCCTAAACTGAAGAGTTGATGCAGACTGAATGGCACTTGACGTTTGCTCGTTAGCACAATCAGGTTTTTCTCTTCAATTTCTACAACTGCTGTGATACCCTGATCTTGGTATCGTCCACCACCGTGGCGAGGTTCTGTCTCTTCGTAGTGACCGTCGTGAATGAGACGGACATGCCCACGGATTGGGACCGGTGAACCGTGTAGGTTGTCCGATTTCCCGCCGACGGTTAGATCAACTTGGCCGCGAACACCCGCCTGAATACACGCCTCCACCTCCTGGGGTGCGTAGAGGATACAGACGAATCCATCCGCTTTCTGCCGTACCAGTTCGCTCAAAATGAACGTGCTGTCTCCCGGCGAGCCGCCCCCGATATTATCTCCCATCTCGACGAGTATGACAGGGTGTGATTCGCTCTGCATTGCCTGTGCGACCGCTGCTGCTGCATCCGGCAGATTGATGTCCAACTGATCGCGGACATTCCACAACCTGTCTGATAACCGCTGGGCCTCTGCTTGAGCGAGTTGTGGATCGTTATCGATTACAACGACGGCGGCGGGTCCCATTTCATGGACATCGGCGTACGGGTATCCCGCTGCAATGTTTGCTGCGAGAACGTTAGATCTGGTTTCTAGCTGTGCCGCCTCCTGAAGGATTGGATGCATGGGTTCAACACTGGTGTATTGATGCAAGATATTGAAAATCATCGGCGGTTTGGCGAGGGCTTGGGTTGGCTTAATTTCTCCATTAACTGTGCGCATTAGGATCTCTGCAGCTTGGAGCCCTCTTTGACGTTGATCGATGTGTGGATTCGTTTTGTAGATGACTAACGCCGTTGATTCTGCGACCATCTGCTCGGAGACGTTGGTGTGGTGATCGAGCGTAGAGACGATAGGAAAATCGGTTCCTAACGCCCGACGCATCCGGCGGAGGACTTCACCATCACCGTCGGGGTAACTTTCAACAACCATCGCGCCGTGCAGGGCAAGTAATACACCATCGAGATTTGGTACTGACTGAATACGCCGGAGGAGCTCAGTAACGATTTCTTCAAAGAATTCATCCGTTACTCTGCCCGCGGGTGTTGCTGCAGCCATCAAGGTCGGGTGCAGGTCCCAATCGTATAGCGAGGCACTTTCAATGAAACCACCAATCTCATGATGGGCTTCTCCCCAGATATCAAGGATGTCATTATCAAAAATTAGATACCCGGATTCAAATGCTGCACGATCTGTCGGCACGCTATTAAAGGTGTTGGACTCGTGCATGATACCACCAATTGCGATGGTTGCCATAATTGTTTCCTTCTCTATAACAAATTGCGATTGAATTTCCCCATTATCTATGCTATTATTGGTACGTTGATCAATTGGTTTAGTTTAAGCAGATATTGTATCAGTTTTTGAAAAATGATGCAAAGGAGCAAATAGAGCACGGCTTGCTCCTTTGCAAATTTTCTTGCGAGGTGATTCCATGAAAGTCGCTTATGCGTTTCGTCGAGGGGTATTGTATCCGCATCAAGACGCGGGTATCGGATCGAAGGAACATCGTAGCGCGTTTTTGAAAAAAGCGAAAGAGATCGGCTTTGATGGCATTGAGTTGGGACCCAGTGTACTGGACCAACCGGATGTTGCAACTCTCCGATCGGAACTTGAAGATGCTGGCATGCCATGTGTTGCTATACGCGGCGGCGGCAGCTTTATAAATCCACTTACCGCTACGAAAGCAAGCGAGCAGTGGGAGCAAATTATCAGTTTTGCTGCACAGATTGGTGCAGGGGTGGTCAATTCAACCATTGGCGGAAGTCCTGCCCCTGATCCGCGAGGAATCGGCACATATCGCGGGGAACGGATATCCCAAGGGTCTAGCCGGACTGCAAGAGCAGAGGATTATGAACGCACCGCACGTGGACTCTCTGGAGCTGCGAAGGTCGCCGCTGATCACGGGTTGGAACTTTCGATCGAGATTCACCAGAACACGATAGTTGATAACAGTTCAACTGCCTTACATCTGCTGGAACTCATCGATCAACCCAACGTCGGTATCAACCCAGATCTCGGCAATATCTACTGGACCTATGACATCCCAGAGGAATCGTGCGAAGATGCCATTGCTGCGCTTGCACCTCATTGCAATTATTGGCACTGCAAGAATCTGAATCGCGTTCATATCCCTGACCTTGAAAAGTCGATCCTACTGCAAGCCCCAATTCCCGATGGAGACATCGACTACCGATTCGCAATCTCGGCGATGTTGGATGCAGGCTACAGTGGTTATCTCGCCATCGAGGGTATGCGTCTCGGCGATCAATTTCACGGTGATTTGAAAAGTGTTGCTTATGTTAAATCGGTGGCAGCAGAGTTGGGTGGATAAATCAGATCATGAGTAAATGGGTTGCAGGTCTGCCCATTTACTCGCTGACTCTCCTATTTGGGAAGTCAAACGTCGTCAGTAAAGGAAGTTTATGGACAGAAGAGATCTTGCAAAACGGATTAAAGCGGCTTCGTATTTGACCGGAGAATTCAAGCTGCGGTCTGGGAAAACTAGCTCGTTCTATTGGGATAAATACCGCTTTGAGAGTAATCCGATCCTGCTGTGTGCAATTGTGGATGAGTTGCAAAAGTTGTTACCCTCCTCTTTCGATAAACTGGCTGGTTTAGAGTTGGGCGGTGTTCCACTTGCGACCGGATTGTCGTTCAACACAGGGAAGCCGTGTCTATATGTCCGCAAAGAAGCTAAAACCTATGGCACCTGTAATTTGGTAGAAGGTGGGTTTCAAGCGGGTGAAACTGCTTTGGCAATAGAGGATGTGGTCACAACTGCTGGACAGATACGGACATCGGTTGGTCAGATGCGGGAGCTTGGGTTGACGGTTGAGCACGCTTTTTGCGTCATTGATCGGGAGAGTGGGGGACGCGAGAATTTGGCGGAGATCGGATGTTCACTTACGTCGGTTTTTACATTGACGGAGTTGGAACAAT
This sequence comes from Candidatus Poribacteria bacterium, assembly GCA_965204355.1. GTDB lineage: Bacteria > Poribacteria > WGA-4E > WGA-4E > PCPOR2b > PCPOR2b. The sequence continues at coordinate 1,272,023 of OZ241983.1, read as the reverse complement.
TGGCACAAGCATGAACTCGATTGGTGAGAGCACCCCGGTACTAGAATCGGTCCTCCAGAATCTCGATATTTGATTGAGAGGTAATATTGAAAATTCTATTCATTGGAGACATCGTTGGATCCCCTGGTCGGAAAGCGCTTGCGAACCTCCTACCATACCTGATTGAACAAGCAGATGGGGTCGATGCAATCATCGTCAACGCGGAAAATGCAGCGGGAGGCAAGGGCTTGACTCAGTCGGTGCTCGATGAAATCCTAGATTTGGAGGTTGATGTCATAACAACTGGAAACCATGTCTGGGATAATCGTGACATTTTTAGGTTCATTGATACAGAACCGAATCTTGTCCGTCCTGCAAATTTTCCGAAGGGGACACCGGGGCGCGGTTGGCTTGTCGCTACAGCAGCTTCAGGGACACGGATCGGTGTGATAAACCTCGCAGGACAACTTTATATGGACAGTTACGAAAACCCGTTTCACACCTTCGATGCCATCCTTCCGCAGATCCAAGCGCGAACACGCTTTATTCTGCTCGATTTCCACGCGGAAGCGACAGCGGAGAAAATCGCGATGGGTTGGTATGTGGATGGAAAAGTGAGTGCCATCGTGGGCACACATACCCATGTCCAGACAGCCGACGAACAGATTCTGCCGCAAGGCACCGCTTACATCACGGATGTCGGCATGACGGGTCCCCACGACTCGGTAATTGGCATGACAAAGGAAGAGGTGATTGAGCGTTTTCGGACAATGCTGCCCCGCCGTTTCCAAGTTGCAGGCGGCAACATTATTCTCTGTGGTGTTATTCTGGAGTTGGATGATGAGACCGGCAAGGCCCTCTCCATTCAACGTATTCGTCTGCCTATGAGTGACGTGGTTAAAACACAGTAGTTAAGTCATTATATTTTTAGGTTATATAGTTACCCATGATGCAGCCAGTAGGTAAAATTTACAAAGTCCACGAAATTACACAGCGCTTGAGAGGCGTTTTGCGAGCGGACCCGATACTCCAAGATTTATGGCTTGAGGGTGAGATTTCGAATTTTACGCGCTCTTCTGCTGGGCATGTCTATTTTACGCTCAAAGACAGTAATAGCCAGATTCAGTGTGTAATTTTTCAACGCGTTGTCTCCCGTCTGCGACTGATGCCGAAAAGCGGTGACGCTGTGCTCGTTCACGGACAACTTAGCATCTACGATGCACGGAGTCAGTATCAGATTATTGGTGACTATGTTGCGCCCGCTGGTGTGGGCAAGTTACAATTAGAGTTTGAAAGGCTCAAGGAACAGCTTGAAACGGAAGGATTATTCGATCAGGCTCACAAAAAGCCGCTGCCGAAATTCCCACAGAAGATTGGTCTTATCACCTCTGCAACAGGGGCAGCTATCCACGATATTCTCCGCATGTTGCAAGAACGTTATCCGACTGTGGAAGTACTGGTATTTCCGACCCTTGTGCAAGGGGATGAGGCAGCGGGGGAGATTGCTCACGCGATTGCGTGCATGAACCGTCAACCGGGGATTGATCTTCTCATTGTTGGCCGCGGGGGCGGATCGATCGAAGATCTCTGGGCATTCAACGAAGAAATCGTCGCCCGCGCGCTCTTTGCGTCGCATATCCCGACCGTGTCTGCTGTGGGACACGAGACTGATTTTACTATTGCAGACCTTGTCGCAGATCACCGCGCCCCGACCCCATCTGCAGCGGTTGAAAACATTGTCCCAGATCAGGAAGAACTTCGACTGCAGCTTGCCGCTGTTAGGTCCAATTTAGCGCGAAGCATCACCCAGCGAATTGATGCTGTCCGAACACAACTGGAGAATATACAGAGCCGTATCCCAACAACACATCGGATTGATGCCATTAACCGCCTTCGACAGGCGATCGACCAACTTGACGGCCGGGGACAACGAGCGACGGCACAACAGCTAAAGGGAAAGCGGAGAACGTGGCAAGTCGCTGCTACCCAGTTAGATACGCTAAGTCCATTAGCAACACTGACCCGCGGATATAGCATCTGCAAAGATTCGAGTGGAAAAACAGTGACAGATGCCGCGCAGGTTCGGACTGGCGAAGAGGTCGATGTCCGGTTATCACGGGGCAGATTAGCCTGTCGCGTATTAAAAGGAGAGATAGATGTCTGAAGAGATAAGTTTTGAGGAAGCCTTAATCAAACTTGAAGCGGTTGTCTCCCAGCTTGAACAGGGAGATGTCTTGACCCTAGATGAGTCACTACAAGCTTTTGAGGAAGGTATTCGTTTGACGCGGCTCTGCCGAGAAAAACTTGATGCGGCGGAATTGCGTGTGCAACAATTGGTTGAGGTCGACGAAGATGTGTTTGAAATGGTACCGTTTGAAGCGGAAGATGAGGGAGAAATCTGATTGTATGTTGTAGGGGACACACTGTTTTTGTCCTCACTCGTGGATTCTCACAAGGAGCTTTGGAATGCTTTTACAAAAAATCGATACACCCACAGATCTCAAATCGCTAAATACCAACCAACTGAAACAACTCGCTGAAGAAATGCGTGGGTATCTTCTTTCGGTGCTATCGGAACATCCCGGACACTTTGCTCCCAACTTAGGAACGGTTGAATTAGCAATCGCCCTCCACTACATTTTTGATACCCCGCGTGACCAAGTTATCTGGGACATTGGTCACCAGGCTTATCCACACAAACTCCTTACCGGGCGCCGTGATGCGTTTCCAACGCTTCGCCAGTATGGCGGTATCAGTGGGTTTCTCAGTCGAGCAGAAAGTAAGTACGATGTATTTGGTGCGGGGCATTCAAGTACGTCGCTTGCAGCGGCGTTGGGGGTTGCCACCGCTCGTGATCTCAACGACGAAGATTATAAGGTAGTTGCTGTCATCGGGGATGGCGGGCTGACAGGAGGGATGGCGTTTGAGGGGCTGAACACAGCCGGTGATTTTAAGAAAGATATGCTCGTCATTTTGAATGATAATCAGATGTCCATTTCCCAGACAGTTGGTGCGTTCTCAAAATATCTGCATCGTCTTTTAACCAATCCCACCTATAATGCGCTGCGTTCCAGTGCGAAAGAGATTGTGAAGCGAATTGCGCCGGAGGTGAAGCCTGTTGCTAAACGGATTGAAGCCGCCCTCAAACCCGGCACACTGTTTGAGGAGTTCGGTTTTCGCTACTTCGGTCCTCTTGATGGCAACGACTTGGAGGCATTATTGCCAGTGCTTGAGGGTGTGAAATCGCTGCGTCAGCCGATTCTGCTTCACGTTGTTACCCAGAAAGGGAAAGGGTATCCTCTCGCTGAAACAGACTCGGAGATGTTTTACAGCGTCAGTGGCAAGTTTGACCTTGAGACTGGAGAGTCGCTTGTGCCTAAGTCACCGCTTCCGACGTATACCAGTGTTTTCAGCAACACATTGATTGAACTGGCTGAACAGGATTCCCGAATTGCCGCTATAACCGCGGCAATGCCAAATGGCACAGGGTTGGACAAATTTCAGGAAGTGTTCCCTGATCGCTTCTTCGATGTTGGCTTAGCAGAACAGTGCGCTGTAACCTTTGCGGCCGGGATGGTAACTCAAGGCGTCAAGCCGGTCGCGGCAATCTATTCGACCTTCCTGCAACGCGGTTACGATCAGGTGGTTCACGATGTTTGCATCCAAAATCTCCCAGTTGTTTTCGTGCTAGATCGCGCAGGACTTGTAGGGGCGGATGGACCCACACATCACGGTGTCTTTGATTTTGCGTATCTACGTTCTCTGCCAAACATGGTGGTCATGGCACCAAAAGATGAAGACGAACTCCAGCACATGGTGAAGACCGCCGTTGAGTACGAAGAGGGACCAATTGCGCTTCGCTATCCTCGTGGCAATGGCTTGGGCGTTCCTATGGCACGTCAACTCCAGTCCTTACCAATTGGGAGCGGTGAGGTTTTGCGCGATGGCGACGACTTGTTGATTATAGCGATTGGAAATCGTGTTCAACCGGCGCTGGAGGCAGCGGAGATATTGGCGGACTCAGAGATAGTGGCAACGGTCATCAACGCGCGATTCGTCAAGCCGCTTGACGACCAACTCATCCTTCCACTCGCTTCGCGGATTGGAAAGGTAATTACGGTTGAGGATGGCGTGCTGATGGGCGGATTCGGTAGTGGAGTCTTGGAGATGCTCACAGATAATGGATTGACGGATGTGCAGGTTAAACGCCTCGGTATTCCTGATAAATTTATTGAACATGGGGATGTCCAAACCTTATATGAACAGTGCGGTTTAGATACAGAGGCGATTGTCCACGCAGGGTTACAACTTGCAAAAGGATAGGAGAGCGGATAGACGCGGAGAACCGAACGGTGTGGAATTGGAAGACGAATGTAGAGGTTGGAAGGAAAGATAGAATGACAGGCTGGAAGGGCAGTAATGGCACATCTGATATTTCACATCTCACATTTCACGCATCACGAGGGCAAAGCAAACAGCGACTTGATACACTCCTTGTCGGACGAGGGCTCACCGAAAGCCGTGAACGAGCAAAGCAGCTAATTCTCGCCGGTGAAGTAATCGTTGCGGGAAACGCACAGGTCAAACCGGGGCAGCTGATTTCATCGGATGCGGAAATTGTAGTGAAACAACCGCCACGGTATGTCAGCCGGGGTGGGTTGAAGTTAGAGAAAGCGTTGCAGGTTTTCCAAGTTGATGTACGCGACAGCATCGCAATTGATGTCGGGGCATCGACCGGTGGGTTCACAGATTGCCTGTTACAACACGGTGCGAAGTTTGTGTATGCGGTGGACGTGGGTCACGGGCAGCTTGTATGGAAACTCCGTCAAGATCCACGTGTGTGTGTCATTGAGGGCGCCAATATCCGCACAATTGACGTGAATCGCTTTGAGTCGCCTGTCGAAATCGGTGTGGTTGACGTCTCTTTTATCTCCCTCCAAAAAGTCCTACCGATCGTTACCCAAATCGTTAATCCTACAGGGGATGTACTCGCCTTGGTCAAGCCCCAATTTGAAGCCGGACGGAAGCACGTGGGTAAGGGCGGCGTCGTGAGGGATGCGAGGGTGCACGTTCAGGTTCTCGGCAATATCATCCAGTTTATCCAAGGATTGGATCTATCTGTCATGGGAATTTCTCACTCTCCCATTCGTGGACCCGCGGGAAACATCGAGTACTTGATTTGGTTTAAGACAGGAGTTGCAGACGCTTCGGTAGATTGGGAAAATCGTACCGAACAGGTGGTTCAAGAGGCTAACACAGCTTTGCAATAACTTGATGGGAAAATATTATGGCGATTGGTATCGGTATCATCGGTGCAGGGGGAATTTCTCGTGCACATGCGCGCGGATACCTCCAGATTCCCGATGAAGCACAGATTGTGGGGGTCGCAGATATCCTTGAAGACCGGGCGCAAGCGGCAGCGCCGGAGTGGGGTGCGGAATACGCATTTGGAGATTACCGCGAACTGCTCGCACTTGCGGAGGTGGATGCTGTCAGTGTTTGCACATACACCAAGGCGCATTGCGAACCAACGGTCGCCGCGCTTCAGGCGGGAAAACATGTCATTGTGGAAAAACCGATGGCAGCCACGGCCGCTGAAGCTTATCAAATGGTGGAAGCCCAAAGAGCTAGTGGAAAGATTCTAATGGTGGGCATGAAATGGCGATTTATGCCAGAGATTCAAGCGGCGAAAGCGTTTATTGAGGCAGGCAATCTGGGACAAATTTATTACGCGGAAGCCGTTGGCTGGCAGCACCGTGGTATCCCTGGGGGAACATTCATCAAAAAAGAGATGGCTGGCGGCGGCGGATTTATGGACAATGGTGTCTATACGCTTGACGCTGTGCTCTACATGATGGGTCATCCCAAACCACTTACGGTGTCGGGCACCGATGCTAACATTTTTGGGCACTCCCCGGACGGCCCTTGGAATATCGATGACTTTTCGGTGGAGGATTTCGGAACAGCCTACGTCCGACTGGAGGGTGGAATAACTTTGTTCTTTGCCCATAGCTGGGCGATTAACTTCCCAGAACAGTGGCAGATGCGTATCGCCGGTAGCCGCGGATCTGTTGAAATCTCGCCCTTTGGCTCAGGACCGAAACTACGTCTATCGCATGGGGGCTATAGCGATTTACAGGATGTCACACCTGATCAGCTGCCTGAGGGCAGTATAGACATCACCTATGAAATCGAGCAGTTTGTTCGAGCCATCCGAGCAGAGCAACCTTCCCCCATCCCTGGGGATACCTTCCTGCATACCAACGTGATATTCGATGGAATCTATCAATCCTCGCAACTGGGGCGCGAAGTTCCGGTCAGTTTGCCTTAGTCCGTTTTCTCTCTGTGTTTTTCTGCCGTACTATGGTAGATTTTAGAATTACTTAGACGTGATGAGCGAACCAAGTCACGAACCTTGTTCGCCGAGTTACGGCATACGGAGTGTGCCTACTACTGTTAATGTCTACTTATTTCTATAATTCACTATAAATAAAAAAGCACCGGGCGAATATCACCCGGTGCTTTCTGTGAAATTATCAAGCGGAGATAGCGTTTACCAGCGCCCCCGGTCATCATCATCGTCTCTTCCTCCGCCGCCGCGCCTCTCGCCGCGTGGGGGTCGAGGGCGAGCCTCGTTCACTTTCACGGGCCGTCCAACAATCTCCTGTCCATCCAATCCGGCGATTGCCGCTTCCGCCTCACCTTGATCGGGCATTTCGACAAATCCAAATCCTCTTGACCTTCCGCTGTAGTGGTCTCGAATGACGTTGGCAGTGTCGACCATTCCGTAGCTTTCAAAAGCCTCCCGCAAGTCATCATCCGTGGCGTCGTATGATAGATTACCGACATAAATATTCATCTGAATTTCCTCTCTCAAAAGATGTTACTGAAAATTTGTGAACGTTTTTGGACTTCGTAGAGTACGGCTAGGATTGATTTCGATGCACCTCATGATCTAGCAAAAATTTGAAGAAGTTCCAGCTGGAAAATAGAGTCTTTTCCTGACAGTGGATGATTGATATTTCACACGTCGGGGCTAATCCCACGAACCGCCTGTTCAGACCCGGCGGTTGGCTTTCCCCTCACCGACTGTACATTCGAGTAGTTCGTAGCTCCATCGATGAATCGACACCGTGCTATCTTATAGCGTACCCCTTGATAGTACCACCACATTCCGTGTGTGCTCTTACTTCTCTCTGCAGAATGGAGCTTGAGAAGCCAGACATCTGTCAGATAACATCGTCGTCTCTGAGTTGTTATTGACGCCATTTGATTACAAAGTGACGTGATCCCTTAAACGCTGCGGGATGTTATGCTGTGATCCCACAGAGAAACACCATCGTGAATAATTTCGTCGAGGAACGACGAGAACATGAATTCAAGGGTTCTCATGTTATCCAATTGACGTTAACCGTTGCGCCCAGCAATTTGTAAAATAGCGGAACATTGGTAGATGTTACTCCGATAGCTGTCAAGCGGTATTGATTGAGGAAAATCGTCCAATTTCGACCTTGCCCCAACCTTTTACTTATCTGCACAGTTGCATATTTCCAGCGAGCCTAAGTCTGCTTGACTTCACTTCTTAACATAATATTATAAGCCAAGATAGCACAAATATCCAGAAGAAACTTTTTTAGACAAGATTTTCAGAGCTATGAATTTGTTCTGTCTTGACCGCAGAGCCGGTGCTGCGTAACACTTTCGACATTGAAAAGTTCGTCACAATGTGGGATAATCATACAATGACAAGGTCATACAGATGGTGATTATCGTAATAGAAGGAGAGGCAGATGGGTCAAACAGCAGACGTGGTTGTAGTCGGTGGTGGGGTCATTGGATGCTTCATTGCTTACGAACTTTCAAAGGCTGGACTTGAGGTGGTGGTGGTAGAAAAGGGGCAGGTTGGCGCAGAAGCCTCTAGTGCAGCTGCGGGATTGTTAGTGCCCTTGCATATGGCAGAGGAGGAACGCGCGCTTTTTGAACTTCACTTGGCTTCGACGAAGATGTTCCCTGCGTTTGTACCGGAACTCGAAGAAGAAACGGGTATCAGTGTTGAGTACATCCCGTCTGGAATTCTGAGGGTTGCTCTGAACGAGGAAGAGGAGACGGATCGGCTTTCGCAATACCAAAAATTGGGAGAAACTTTTGGGATGGCGATGACACGGTTGAACGCATCGGAACTACATTCCCTTGAACCTGAACTAGCATCGGCGGTTTGTGGTGGTATCTTTTCCCACGATGAGGCATACATCAACAATGGCCGCTTGGTGCACGCCCTTGCTAGGGGTGCATCCGTCCGAAATGCCCGAATCCTTGAAGGGTGTCTTGCAACGGGTGTACAGCGAACCAATGGACGTTTTTCGGCACTCCAAACGAACGAAGGGGAGATTGCTGCCGGACATCTCGTGATAGCGACCGGTGCATGGAGCCGTATTTTCTGCGAAGCGTTAGAGATGACTATCCCTATTGCGCCCGCACGCGGACAGATGTTAGCGGTTACAACCATTCAACGTCTGCTTCAACGTCCCATCAACTCCAGCAAAGGGGCACTGGTTCCCCGTGCGGACGGCTCGGTCCACGTCGGGGCAACTGTTGAGCATGTCGGTTTCGATAAGCGCAACACCCCCGAAGCGATTGCTGATCTGTTGGACAGGGGAACAGCAGTCGTTCCCGCCTTAAGCGGAGGGCGTGTCGAAAGGATGTGGGCGGGCTTCCGTCCTTTCTGCGAGGATGGGCTTCCGGCGATTGGGGCACTCCCCAGTTGGGAAAATGTCTCAGTTGCCGCGGGCCATTTTACGATGGGCATCACGGGCAGTCCGATAACGGCAAAGATTATTAAAGAACTGATAGTAGATGGGCGTTGGGATCAGTCAATGGAGATTTTCTCGCCGGCTCGCTTTGCGGACAGTTAAAGGGAGATCTATAGAGAATTGAAGAAATAAGTTAAAAAAAGAGAGGGAGCAAGACCAATGGCAAAGTATCGAGCCGCGTTAATTGGGTGTGGCGGCAAAGGTAGAGATCATACCAACACGTTGATAAAGAATGAACTGGTGGATTTGGTCGCTTTTTGTGATATTCGTGAGGAAGCGCTGCAAGCGTACCAAGAGATGTACGGCGTGTCCGCCCTGTACACAGATTATCAGGAGATGTTTGAAAGGGAGAACTTAGACCTCGTTGTGATTTCAACGCAGGCACCGCAGCACCACGCGACAACGCTTGCCGCAGCGACACATGGCTGTCATGTGCTCTGCGAAAAGCCGATGGCGGTGACACTTCAGGAAGCGGATGAGATGGTCGCAGCGTGTGACGCAGCGGGGGTGCGATTGTCCATCAACCATCAGAAACGTGCCAGTGCGTACAACGCATACGCCAAAAGGTTGATCGCTGAGGGGGAGATTGGCGAGGTCTTTCTGATACGTGCTTACGAAAAAGGGGGACGCAAAGCGGGAAACGCGATGATGGAGATGGGGACGCACCTCTTTGATTGGGTTCACAATTTTGGGGGAGATGTGAGTTGGGCTGCTGCACATATCACTGCTGCGGATTCTCTTGAAGCGGGACATCAGGACATCAAACATAGTCAGGAGGTCAACCCCCGTGACCGAGACGCGGGACTGGTTATTGGTGAACGGGCGTTCTGTTCGTTTGGGTTCGCCAACGGAATACATGCCAATTGCGATTTCTTGGCAGAATCCCAGGGAAATGACAGGGCTTACGGCTTGGATCTCATCGGCACACAAGGACGGATCGCGTTGCGTCGAAGCGTTGCCACGGTGATGTTCATCCACCGCGGTACATTTATGACACCTGTGGAGGGACATCAGTGGCAGCCGGTGTCGCTGCCCGACGAGGATCGGATTACAGGGCAGCATCTGGGAACCCGAGACATCAATCAGGTGCTTCAGTCTCGTCTCATTCACTCTTTGCTTGAACCCGATGACCCGGCTGCCGATCCTATTTCGTCCGGTCGGGAGGGACGCGCGTCTCTGGAGATGATCCACGGTTCGTGGGAGTCTCACCGACAGGGTGGACGCGTCATATTTCCGCTCAAGGACCGTACCCATCCCCTGCAACGCTGGCGAGAGGAAGCGAGCTAGGTTGGAATTTTGGGTTGCTGAACTGTCGGAATGGGGAGTATAATCAATTACTAAATCGGTCAAAGGAATGAGAGAGGAGTGAATATGAGTCGGTATTTTGAAATGCTAAAACACTATATGATATCCGGTGGGCAGGTGCATCGAAAAGAGTCTCGGATATTCATACTTCTTCCCCTTATTGCAGGTTTTTTGTTGGGTTATGTCGCAATCTTTGTTGAATACTCAGGTTATGCCGTTATTATTGGGGGCTGCGGTTTATTTGTGCTGATTCCCAGCATTGCTATATCGGTCAGCATTCTCAACGACGCCAACCGAAGTGGGTGGTGGTTGCTTATCAGCTTTATCCCGCTCATCGGTTCTATGATTTTGCTTGGTTTTATGGCACAAAATAGTCCATCGAACGAGAATTGATGTTGAGAAATCATCAATCTCGATTTCAGAGAACTCGGAAGTAGACTTGAGTTTTCTAGTATTGCCAAAAGCGGAATAATTGGATTAGGAGTTACCCACTTCAGTTCGTAGTAGCGCAATTCATTGCGCGTCCGGACGGTGGATGAAGAAACGGGCGGCTACAATCTGAAGTGCGTGAGCCGCCCTGATGTCACAAAATGTCACAGATTTTGCATATTTTCGTTAGTCTTGGGGCGGACCGTTGATGAACACTAGCTTTGATTTTGATCAGATGTCACAAAATGTCACAGATTCTCACAGATTCTCACAGATTTTTTACCTGCGTGTGCGTTTTAGTGCGTTTTAGTGAGGTGGTTTGGATTTCTGAACCCTGATTTATGCCGTTCCCCCGATAGATCCCCGATACATCGGGACTCCGACAAGCCGAGAACAGGCAGGCGGGGACTTATGAGCCAGCTGCGTAAGTCCTAGGATTGTCAGGATTATAGCTGATAGCTGCTTCTGCCATCTGTAATTATTATTTTAACATATCGGAATAACGTATTGCAAACAAAAAGTTAATCATTCCGCCAAGGCTTACGCGGTTGGCTGCTTAAAGCCCCGTACCGTTTCCCCGATGAATCCCCGATGAATCGGGACTCTGACAAGCCGAGAGCAGGTACCGACTTGCCGGGATTCTCGGAACAGAACAGGAACGACATCGGAACTAGCCGCAATGCGCGATCTTAGATGCTAATCCTCCCGCTGACATCGGGGCAATCATCCGTGCAATCTGCGATTCAGACAAATGGCACATGTCGCCCCGCTGGGGCTTTGGGGTATGGGGCTATCCGCATTCTATAAACATGTCGCCCCGCTGGGGCTAAATGCACCCTGCCCCTTCCTAAAATAGGCCCGTTTCACTTTCCGGTTTCTATTCTGAAAATCCTTAAATCCCCGATTCATCGGGGGGGTTGCCCCTACATTTGGGTCAATTCCTGTGTGGGTTGGGTTGCCCAACCCATAGGGCGAGGGAACCTCGCCCCTACGATAGGGACTTATCGGCGAATTATGAACACGCCCCATACAAATATCAACATGCCTTAGTTAGTATTTCAGGACGGTTCCCCATTCGCCGACGACCCAGAGAACGCCGTCTGGGGATTGGGTGATATCGATTAAGCCATTTGAGGTCGGAGTTTGCTGAACAAGCCATGTGATACCGCCATCTTCAGTATTGAGCAGTATCCCATGTTCGCCAACAGCCCAACCCTCGTTATCCGTGACAAAGTAGACACCATTCAACATCTCACCCGTCGGTGTGATTTGTCGTACCCACGTTTCCCCGCCATCTTTCGTCGCATAGATTGAACCGTCGTCTCCAGCGATCCACGCAATTTGGGGGATGAGGCCGAACACTGCGCGTAACTCGTTAGGCTCCGCCTGTTGAATTGTCCACGTCTTCCCGCCGTCATCGGTTTTGATAATTGTCCCCGCTTCACCGACAGCCCAACCCACGTTGGCATCAACAAAATAAACCCCATATAGGTTGTTGTAACTAACATCCAGATCTCCGAGATCTTGGCTCTGCCATGTACGTCCACCATCTTTTGTGTGCAGAATTTTGCCGAGTTCGCCGACACCCCATCCGTGTTGAGGCGTTGAAAAGTGGAGGTCATAAAAGCCAACAGCACGTTTCCATCGAATAGCTTCGTCAAATTGGAGACGTTGGACTTGATTGCTCTCCGGATCCACTCTGATGCCATCCCACGTTCCACCGCCGTCCTCCGTTTCGATCAGGGTTGCGTTACTGCCGACGATGTAGCCTTGCATCGCATCAACAAAACCGATGCCGAACAGTTCAAACACATTCCCGGTGTACTGTTTTTGCCATGTTGTTCCACCATCACGGGTGACAAGCGCCATTCCAGCTAGACCTACCGCCCATCCGGTTTTGTCATTGAGAAAGTGGACCGTCGTCAAGTGGCTGTTGCTTGAGACGACTTCCCACGATGCACCGCCATCTTGACTGTGCAGGAGGGTTGCAAATTCGCCGACCGTCCATGCCTCTTGTGGACTGACCAGTTGGATAGCGTTCAGACGGCTGGGAACGGGTCTCGGTTCAAGTGGCGCCCAATTTACACCGCCGTCGGTTGTCCTCAGAATCACGCCGAACTCCGCAGCGGCAACCCCATGATTGGCGTCGATAAAATGAATGCCCCAGATAGGTTCGGGCATACCGTTGGAATTGGGAACATTACTTTTCTGGGTTTCCCATGTTGCGCCGCCGTCAGTGGTATGAATCAGCGCGCCGTTACCGCCAGCCGCCCATCCTTCTTGATGATTGAGCATACAGATCGAACTAATGCCGGCTGCGGAGTTGATTTTTTGGTACTTCCACGTCTGTCCACCGTCCATCGTGTGGATAACCGTTCCGCCATGCCCCGCGGCCCAACCGATCTCTTGACTGGCAAAGTGAAAATCTTGAATCGCATTATTTGTCGGAGTATTCTGTCTGACCCATGTCTTACCGCCATCTGCTGTGTGGATGATAAGCCCGCCATCACCGCCAGCCCAGCCGTGTTGGGCATCCACAAAGAAGACCGCTGATAGTACCCGACGGGTGCCGGTATTCAGGACCGTCCACGTTTCTCCATTATCAATCGTTTTCAGCACAGCACCATCCTCACCGGCAATCCAACCAGTTTGGGGATTGAGAAATCGCACTTTGTAAAAATCTATCTTGAATGGAAGCGGCTTGTTAGGTTGTTCCCAGGTCTTTCCGCCATCGTTGGTACGCAGAATCGTTGCGTCTGATCCGACGATCCATCCCTCTTGTTGGGAGACAAAGTGGATATCGGCAAACCCCGCCTGCCATCGCGACTCACGAACAAGTGTCCAAGTTTTGTCTGTTGCAAAGGTATTGATTGCTAGGAGGGATAACAGCATCACTAACCCTAAAGCACGTCTGGTTTGCAATATTATATTAGTTATCATTGTTTGTGATTCCTATTTTGCGGAGTAAGTCCATTCATATATAGTAAATCTTAAAAATAAATGAGGGGTGTGCATAAATCGCTTTCGTGTGGGAGAGGCTTCTCCCGATTTATCAGGATGCTTGGAACGGTACAGGTCGGGATCCCGATTTATCCCGATTCATCGGGATGCGGTGCGGTTAGAAACCGCACCTACCGGGCATGGGGGCAATGCGGTTCGGTTTGGAGTGTCTCATTAATTCTCAGATCAACTATAATAGCATTTGAGTGTCAAGATATGAGTCTCAACCTACAGATTACCTACGACGATTGAAAAGGGGTTGGGCTAGGAGGTCCGGTTTATTGGAATCAGTAGCAACTTAGATTACATATATTATACCATAATAGACTGATCAAATCCCGCGTTGACCCGAAAAATAAAACGTGATATAATCCGATTCGTAAACCTCAATAGGTAAGAAACAGTAGGAGAACCCTTTGATCTTAGATACCATTGTTGCTCACAAACGGATCGAGTTGGCGGACGACAAGCAACGGATGCCATTCGATACGCTGAAACGCAAGATTCAGGATTTACCCCCAACACGAGATTTTTGCGCTGCGGTGTCACCCCCGAATTGCGTTCACCTCATCGCCGAAGTGAAGAAAAAATCCCCAAGTAAAGGGATTATCCGCGAGGATTTCAATCCGGTTGAAATCGCCCGGACTTATGCGGCAAACGGTGCATCGGCAATCTCGGTGCTGACCGATCACGAATTTTTCGCCGGTGAACTGGCTTATTTGAGCGCTATCCGTGAAGCGGTGACACTCCCTCTGTTACGGAAAGACTTCACCATTGATCCGTATCATATCTATCAAGCCCGGCTCGCAGGCGCGGATGCTGTTCTGCTCATTGTCTCGATCTTAACGTCCACACAACTGCGTGAATTCATTGAAATTGCGCGAAGTTTGGGGCTGGCAAGTCTTGTCGAGGTTCATACCGAAGAAGAATTAGAGGTGGCGTTAACAGGTGGCGCAGAAATTGTTGGCATCAATAACCGTGATCTGAAAACCTTTCATACAGACATCGCGACCACCTTCCGCTTGAAGGATTCCATCCCAACTGATACAGTTGTCGTCAGCGAAAGTGGCATCAATACTCACGAGGATGTAATGAAACTCAAAGAAGCTGGAATCAATGCGATTCTGGTGGGTGAATCGTTGATGCGGAGCCCAGATATTGGGGCTAAGGTGAGAGAGCTGCTCGAAAATGAATCGGATTAAATTTATTAGTTCGGAAGTTTATTTATGTGCCGAATTGTTATCCTGTTTTTTTGTCTTATCTGCCTCCTCCGCTTTTTCAGCTATCGAATTTGAATCCGTTGAACTTGGCTTCGATCGGGTTTACAAACGGGAGCGATGGGCCCCACTACAGGTCGTTGTCACAAGTCGCAATGAAGATTTCAATGGCGAAATCAGCGTTGAGGTCCGCAATATCTTTTCGGACGAACTCGTCCAAACGTATGCTACTCCCCTTTCCCTCACGCGCACAGACCGTCAGCGACGTATGATCTATGTTTTTCTGCCGGGAATTTCGGTCCAACTGAGCGTCAAACTTGTCAATCCCACCGGGCACGTCCGAGATTCTTATGAACTTACGCCGGAATTCGTCAAACCGTTGAATGATCTCGTAATCCTTGCGTTGGTGCCAAGCCGCGATTTGTTGAGCCGCTGGACTGGAAAACAGATTAACGATGGGTCAAAAGGACACGCCTTTGCAGCCTACACCGACTTTAAGGGGCTGCCTGTTCATTGGAAAGGGTACGATTCGGTTGATTTTTTTGTGATTCGTGGGGTTTCCTTAGATGAACGTCGGATTTCTGATCGACAGCAACAAGCGTTGCTCGATTGGATTCAGCGCGGGGGCACCTTACTTGTGTCAGGTGGTGCGGACTTGCGTTGGCTGCGCGGGAGTTTTTTGGAGGCGTTTCTGCCGGTGGAGTTGGGCAGTTTGCAAAGAAAAGCCCAACTTCTTAAACCGATGCAGCGTTTTGGATTTGCAGCCGATACACCTTTCGACCTGATTGAATTTAAGCCCAAGACCGGAATGGTCCCACTCGTTGGTGATGAGGAACAGATCTATGTTGCCAAAAGATTCTTGGGTGGTGGGCAGATTATCAGTTTAGGGTTTGATTACACCGCACCTCCGTTTTCTGATTCGCCGGGAGCGGAGGCATTTTGGCAATGGCTTATTAAAGCGGAAGGCCGAACACCACGCCATGCGGAAGCGAGATACGAAACTGATCGCAGGCACGACGAAAAGATCCAAACAATCTTGGCGGCTATCCCTTCGGCAAAAGCTCCACTGATTCAGCTACTGCTCGTTTTCTTGGTTGTGTATGCACTGAGTTTTGGCGCGGTGATATGGTGGGGCGGCAAAGGCAAATCCCATTTATATTGGATTGGGGGTATTGCGCTCACGGTGTTTTTCTCATGTGGCATTGTTCTGCCACGACATTTCGTATCGAGTCCTGTCACTGTGAGTCGTTTTTCGATTTTATCCGTTTATCCTTCAACGCACCGCGCCCACTTGCAAACCTATATCGGGATTATCGCCTCGGCGAGTGCTGAGACATCGATCCAGTTTCAAGGAGGCACGGTCATCAGACCTTTGACGGCAACTGCCACGCCTCCGTTGCAGCTGATCGAGCCTAAAGCGATGAAAAATCCTTCGATCCTGCGTCAAGCGGCTTTATATCCGTGGGCAACGCGGGCATACTTTGCAGAGGCATTTATCGATTTCCCTGTGCACACCGTGGGGAAGAACGGGCTGACGGTAGATCAGGTTGAACATCAACTCCCTTATACACTGGAAAACGCCTGGCTCATGGGGCCGGGAAGATACACCTACATCGGCACGGTTCCGCCTGCAAAAACTGTCGAGATAAAGGAAAGTCCCAGAAGATATAACAGGTCTCCGCTCTCTCAAGCGCTCGTCGGTAAGCGGAGGGCGTTTGCACAGATACTGATTGGCGAGGTTGTCCTCCGCTATCTGGCACAAGAGGCAACACCAAAACTGGTCGGTTGGACGCAAGCCCCACCATTATCGATGTCGATGGATCACCCGATGAACACCGCCGATGAAACGCTTGTAGTGCTATATTTGCCGGAGCCCCGTTAGAACCCTCTTTTTTAGGAGATGAGAACACAATGGCAGCAGAGATACCTTTACAAAAAATTGATGAGTACCGGTGGCGTATTCCCAAAAATTATATGCGCGGCATGCGCGTTGATGGGATTATTTACGCGAACGAAAAATTACTTAAGCAAGCCAAGAGCGAGGAGGCGTTGCAGCAGGTTGCCAACGTGGCACATCTGCCAGGGATTGTCAAGCATTCACTTGCAATGCCTGATCTACATTGGGGTTACGGCTTCGTAATTGGCGGTGTCGCGGCAACCGATCCGGCGGCAGATGGTGTTGTGTCCCCCGGAGGGATAGGCTACGACTTGAACTGTGGGGTCCGTTTAATTCGGACCAATTTGGACGTTAAGCAGTTGGCAGGCAGAACCAAAGGGCTCGTTGCGAAGTTATTTGAAAATGTTCCCTGTGGTGTTGGATCGAGTGGGAAGATTCGACTGAACCAGCAAGAGGAGAAGCAGATGGTCGAACAGGGCGCGCGTTGGGCTGTTGAGCGCGAATACGGTTTTCTTGAAGACCTTCAATTTACGGAAGCAAATGGCTTTTTGTCCCTCGCCAATGCGGATGCTGTTAGCAAACGTGCCTTAGAACGCGGAAAGAATCAACTTGGCACGCTCGGCTCTGGAAATCATTTCTTAGAGGTACAGGTGGTGGATCGAATTTTGTATCGGGAAGCCGCTGAAGTGATGGGGCTGACGGAGGGGCAGGTTTGTGTGATGATTCATAGCGGTTCGCGCGGTTTCGGCTATCAGGTGTGCGATGAACATGTCAAAACGTGGGTCGAAGTTGCAAAGCGGTATGGAATTGATTTGCCGGATCGTCAGCTCGCTGCTGCCCCGATTAATTCAAAGGAAGGACAGGATTATATTACCGCGATGGCGTGCGGCGCGAACTACGCGTGGAATAATCGCCAGTGTATCATGCACTGGGTGCGTCAGACGTTCATGGATTTCTTTGAGACTGGGGTTGATGAACTCGGCTTAGAGCTAGTATATGATGTTGCACATAATATCGGCAAGTTTGAGAAACATCTCGTTGATGGGGTTGAGCGTGAACTGTTTGTGCATCGCAAAGGCGCGACGCGAGCGTTTCCTGCGGGACATCCTGAGATTCCCAACAAGTATCAGAAGGTTGGGCAGCCGGTTCTAATTCCCGGTGATATGGGTACTGCCTCTTATGTGCTGGTCGGCAACCCCTCGGCGATGGAACAGACGTGGGGGACAACGTGTCATGGTGCGGGCAGAATGCTCTCACGTCGGAAAGCGATGCAGGTCACGAAAGGGCGCAGCATTCAAAAAGACCTTGAGAAGCAAGGGATCTTCGTCCGGGCTGAAGGGCGACGCACACTCCACGAGGAGGTGCCTGAAGCCTATAAAGATGTCGATGAAGTTGTCAAGGTTGTGGATGCAGCGGGACTTTCACGGCGGGTGGCGCGGTTACGCCCGATCGGTGTAGTCAAGGGTTAGGAGATACACCTATACTGAGCAGGTTTGAAAGAAGGAGTAAATTTTATGAAGATTGCGAGAATTGAGCAATTTTTCCCGCGTCACCGGATGCGGCTGGTAAAAATCACAACTGATAATGGTCTCGTCGGCTGGGGAGAAACCACACTTGAGGGCAAACCAAAAAGCACCATCGCTGCCGTTGAGGAGCTCACCGATTACCTGATTGGTAAAGATCCGTTACTGATTGAGCACCACTGGCAACACATCTACCGATCCGCCTTTTTCCGGGGCGGCAATGTGTTGATGAGTGCTTTAGCTGGTATTGATCAAGCGTTGTGGGACATCGCGGGCAAACATTACGGCGTACCAACCCATCAACTGTTGGGCGGTGCGGTTCGTGATCGCATCCGCGTTTATGCACATTGGGGTATCGGCAGCATGACGGACGAGGGGAAAGCTGCCGCGAAAGACCGTCTCGAAATGTTACAGCAAAAAGGGGGATATAAGGCGTTTAAGTCGGGGCCCGGCGGCACATGGCGGGCGCATGAACCGCCCGCTGTCATCGATGCCTTTGTTGAACGCGCCTATCTGATGCGAGAGTGGGTTGGGCAGGATGCGGAATTGTGCTTCGACTTTCACGGCAAAATGACACCGGCGCTCGCCATCGAAGTCTGCCACGAACTGAAGGGGATGCGTCCCATGTTTGTGGAAGAGCCGGTGCCGCAGGAAAATGTTGACGCTCTTAAGTTAGTGTCAGACCATGTTCCCTTTCCAATCGCGACTGGGGAACGTTTGCTTTCGAGATGGGAGTTCCGCGAAGTGTTCGAGAAGCAAGCGGTGGCATACATCCAACCGGACGGGTCACACGCTGGCGGCATTACGGAATTGAAGAAGATTTCGAATATGGCGGAGGTCTACTACATCCACACCATGCCGCACTGTGCGATTGGGCCTGTGGCATTTTCCGCCTGTATGCAGGTTGATGCGGTTGTTCCGAACTTCCTCATCCAAGAGCAGGTTGATGCGGCGCTGGGCGATGGGTTGCTGAAAACGGCATGGGAGGTCAAGGATGGACATATCGAATTGCCGACGCAGCCCGGACTCGGTTTTGAGATAGACGAAAAAGAGGCGACCCAGAATCGTGAGGGATACAGCGAGGAGTTGGGCGGCGAGCACTATTACGAGTCGGATGGCAGTGTAGCGGATTGGTAGAACGGTTAGAAACTATGGTGGATTTTGGAATTGCGTAGATATTCCTAATGTATAGCTAACCCCCTAAATCCCTCTTCCGCAAAGCGGAATCCTCGATTTATCGGGACTTGTCAGGGAGACTTGGTAGGTGCTGCCCTAAATCCCCCTTATCAGTCCGTTCCGTCTGTCCCGATCGTATAGGGGAGATCAGGAGGGAACTTTGGGAATTTCGCGAAGATCGGAGTTACTCGATTGCCATTTCCTCCAGATCTCTTTCGAGGGTCCTGATTTCTGTGAGGGTCATGGAGTCTGGTTCAAGTGCATACGCTTTTCTATACGCTTCGAGTGCGGATTCTGGATCTTGCAAGAACGAGTTGTAAATCTGTCCTATCCAGAGAAAGGCATCAACTTCAGTCGGGTCTAGGGTGACGATTTTCTCATAAACATCCAATGCTTCGTCATAAGCGCGTTCCTCTCCTCCGCGTCGGAGCGCACCCGCCTGACCATAGAACAATCCGATGAGTTCTTCTTTCGCTTCTGTAAATTCCGGCGCGTGCGCCACTACCTCTTCAAGGGTCTCGATCCCTTTATCTTCTAAGCCGACGAGCTGCGCTTGTTCCTCGGCGGTCAGTTCTCGGTCAAGGAACTGGTACGTTTGAAGGATATTGCGGTAAGTTCGTGACAGTTGTAACCGGGCTTGCAGACCGATTGGAACCGCTTCAAAGGGCACATCAATCAGGTCAGGATCATTTTCGATTGCTTTCTGGTAATGGGCAATCGCTTCCTTAAACTGTTTCGTTCCTTGATACAGTACACCTAACAGGTAATGTGCTTCCGCATACTTTGGATCATTGGCGATTACGGCGAGGAACGCTTGTACGGCTTTTTCCTGATCACCTGTGTCACGCGCCAGTTTTCCGCGCAGCAGATGGACAGCTGGGTGGTCAGGATCGATTGTCGCAGCGCGATCTAGATGGATTTCAGCATCCGCTACCCAGTTGCTGTGGAAGTAGATTTCCGAAACACGAAGATGTGCGTGCAGCCGTGAGGCATGGTCGTTGTTGTCGGTGTCTGCCTCAATCGCTTGAATACCCTCCCAATATGCAAATAGGGCTTTTGCCAGATCCTGTTTTGCGAAGTCTTCATCTCCCTGTTTAATGAATGCCTCCGCCTGTGATGCGGGGGGTGAATCAACCGTTGCGGCCCCTCTTTTTGTGTTCAGAACTATCAGGACGATGAGGGCTATCAGAATCACCGCTTCAAAGTAAGGTAACCATTTACGCATCTCTGATTTCTTCCTTTCTGCAGATTTTCCTTTTAGTTAATCCCCGCCAAGAGCCCCAAAAATTCCTCCGGTTCGACATATTTTTCGAGCCTTTTGTCCGTCAACTGATTTCCTTCAGAATCAAAGAAAATCACCACCGGTAAACCGACAATGCCATACTTTTGTTTTAACCGTTCGACCTCAACCGAATTTCGGGTGAAGTCCAGTTTGACGTTCACAAATTGTGACAATATTGATTTTACCACTGGATCAGCGTAGGTATGCTCGAGTTCGTTGCAAGCTGCACACCATGTGGCGTAGAAATCGAGCATGACAGGTTTGCCTTCCTTTCGTCCGACCTCTAATCCTTGGGCTTCATCAGCGATCCAGACGAGATCGCTTTCCGCTGTAGTGATTCCCCCAACGAACATATAAAGCCCAACAACTGCCAATAGAACGCCAACTGCTTTACGGAGCTGCACCAGACGGGGCAGGTCTTTGAACCGCTGGGAAAATTTACCGAGAGCAACACCAGCTAGTACAAACAGACCTGCAATTGCGAAAAAGCCTAAAGAATTCTGGAGTAAGGCGCGTAACGGTGGGATGGCATCTTTTAGGAAGTACAGCGCCACCGTGATGATAGCCACACCGAATATATTCTCCAGAATATACATCCAACCTCCAGATCTCGGCAGAGCGGCGATGGCACTTGAAAACGTGCCGATTACGATAAACAGCAACCCCATACCGAGGGCATAGGTCAGTAGCAGCCAAAATCCGAGGAAAACACTCTCTGTTGTAGCGACGTAAGAAAGCACTGCACCCAACGCAGGTCCCGTACAGGGTGCAGCGATGATACCTGCAACGGTTCCCATAGCAAAGGCACCGGCAAATCCGGACCCGCCGACACTGTTAAGTCTGTTCTGCAGGGCGTAAGGCACGCGGAGCTCAAAGACACCGAGCATAGACAATCCGAGCACAAATAGAATACCGCAGACCGGAACCATCACCCGTGGATCTGCCATTATCTGTCCAAAGACCGCCCCTGTTGATGCGACAGCAATCCCTAAAAGCGAGTATGTTAGCGCGATACCCATGACATAGGTAACGGATAATAGAAAGGATCGCAGCCGACCCACAGATTCACCCGCGCCAAAGACGGAAACAGTTATCGGGATTAAAGGATAAACACACGGTGTGAAACTGGTCAAGATTCCACCCACGAAAACGAAGAGGAATGCCCAGAAGTAGCCTTTGGATAACGCTTGGGAAAACTTTCCACTTTCGCTTGTAGCGGTTTGGGACAGGGTATCCGGAGGGGAACCGAGTTGTAGGTTTGCAAAGATCGCGTCATTTACAGGTTGAATCGGTTGGTCCATCCCAACAACGTTAATCGGAACATTGACATCAATTGTCTTTGGCAATAAGCATTGTTCATCACTACACGCTTGGTATGTCAACTGGAAGGGTAGCGTTATCTGACCCAACGGCGCTGAGTCCAGTAGCGTCGTTTGAAATCCGAGCACAACCTCATCGTGATATACGGGAACTTTGCCGCCCAGTGATGCAATTTCGAGAATATCTGCTTTTGGATACACAACATCACCGAATACCAAATCGGCGTGATCGGGCAGGATAACTTCCGTGGGGATTAAGCCCTCCCCGGCGGGATTTGCGTTCGCATGCCAGTTAGTCGCAAATTTCATCACAATAGCCATCTGGAATGTGCTGCCGGGCTGCACCTGATTTACCGACAGGACCCCATGCGCTGTAACAATTTCGACTGGGTCAGTTTGTGGTTTAAGCAGTCCAAAATCTGCTAACTGCCCCCATAAAGCAGCTGGTATACCGATGCATAGTGCACAGATAACGCATAATAGAAAGTGGGTGCGGAAAATTGATTTTCTTATCATGTGCAAGATTTCCTGGATGTCAAAAACCTTTGAAGGGTTTAGGCTCTTTCAAAGGTCTTCGATAGGTGATACTTATTTTTTTAACAACTGGTTAAGCGCTGCGCTCATTTCCTTTAACGTCTGCTTGCTCGTTAGACGTGTCGATATATTTCGCGTCTGACTATCTAACAATAAAATGAAACCTGTTCCTTGATTGGCTTTGTAGGCTTCACCCATTCCAAGTGCTGAAGCGAGCAATTCCGACTGGTGGTGAGTGGTTCGGTTTGTAAAATCGAGGGTGACAAAGAGTACAGGCTTTCCATCGAACTTGTTTTGCAAATCGGTGAAGATGGTCCCCATCTTTTTGCAGGAACCTCACCAATCTGCGTGAAACTTTACGGCGATTATCTGCGGGGCAGCGGGTTCTTTGGCTGACTCCTCGTCAGACAGACTGATCGTCGTTACAATTAAGATGGTCGTTACCATGATGAACAAGGCGACCAAAATCCATCGAAGGTGAATAGGGGATTTCATAATATTTTTCCTTTCGGTATTTGTTAAGAAGAACGCAAAGAGGTAGGAGAAAAGCAAGGAACTGTATTGCAGATTGCGGATACCTTATTTACTAAAGGCACCCACAATCCGCGCGTGTTTTACATTAGGTTTCATGCCTACTTCGGTTCAAGGATAGCACAGGGTAATATCATCTCTTCCATCGAGATGCCGCCGTGCTGGAATCCTCCATTAAATTGGTGCTTATAATCGTTGAACTGATTCGGATAAACGAAGTAATAGTCCTCTTTGGCAAGGACGTAATTCTTTTCGTAAGCCCTATCGGGCAGCATGTACTGTTCTGGCTGGGTAATTCTCAACCCAGCTTCCTCGCTACATACAAGCTCACCACCGACCTTGAACCGAAGCCCATTCGTTGCAGGTCTGTCACCTGAAACCTTTGCTGCACGCTGACACAAGATTGAGCCGTGATCCGCGGTTAAAACAACTGTAACGCCCCGGTCCGCCAGCAATTTAAGAATCTTATACAGAACCGAGTGCTGAAACCACCCTTGCACAAAAGTGCGAAATGCGGTTTCATCGGGAATGAGTTGCTTAAGCAAAGCGATCTCAGAACGTTTATGGGTCAGGTGATCAATACAGCCAACAACTACCGCCGCCAAACTGATGCGTTTGACGCTGGTAATCCATTGCAGATACTCCATTTCCCCGCGCGTATCAAAGATTTTAAAATAGTGTGGACTGGGTTTAAGGTAGATGCCGTGCCTTTCTAGTTGCAGCCGCATCAGATCTTTTTCATAGCGATTGACGCTGGTGTTCTCCCCATCGGTTTCCACCCATAAATCGGGATAACGTTGTGAAAACTCCAGGGGAAACAGACCACTGAAGATTGAGTTTCGCGAGTAATTCGTCGCCGTTGGTAAGATGGAGTAGTGATATTGTGTTGTAATCTGAAAGTATGGGTCCAAGAGGGGCTTAAGTTTTAACCAGTGATCCAGTCGCATACAGTCCATCACCATAAAGAAGACCTGTTTGCCGACCTGTATCTCTGGAATGACATGCTTGCCAAACAGATCTACCGATAAAACAGGCGAATCCTCACCAACCAGCCAATTAGTATAGTTCTCTTCGATATAGCGGGCAAACAGGGCGTTACATTCCTGTTTTTCAAGCTGGTGTGTTTCGCGTAAGCTATCGGCGATATCAAGTTCATCTAGGCGCAGATCCCACTCGGCGAGCTGGGTGTAAATGTCAATCCATGTCTTCCAATCGACTTCCCCTTGTTTTAATACGCTTCGTTTATTAAAGTCAATAACATACTCTTGAGCGGTATAATCTTCTTTGACAGTATCATACTCTAGTAGAAACGCTAGTTGTGAGGCAATCTGTTGAGGGTTTAACGGCTTCATTAAAAAGTCATCAACGTGATGGATAATTGCCTCATTCATAATTTCCTGTTGCTCATTTTCGGTTATCATGACAACCGGTAAATGGGGATATCTTCCCTTAATCGCCGAAAGCAAACGAATCCCATCCATATCGGGCATCATATGGTTAATCAGGACTGCGTCGTAAGTTTTTGTCTGTAACAGAGATAACCCATCCTCCCCTTTCATTGCAGGCGTAATCTGATAACCTTTTTGTTCCAAAAATAGGCTGCGCGTTTCTAAACCGCTAATTTCATCATCAATCCACAAAATCCTCCTTGCTTGTGTTTGCATTACATATCACCTCACCCTCCCTATATTGCTGCATGGTTGCGGCTTGCAGCTCCGCGCGGTATCTCAGACCGGCGGACTCTGATTTTTGTAGAACTTTCAAAAGATTAGTATTTAACTCATCAATAGTTGCCCAACGCGCATCAGCAATTTCTTTGGTATCGACAGGTTGTAAACATCCGCTTATTACTTGAGCAGCAAACACATGAGATGTCCAGAACACCTCTTCATCCCCAAAAGAGAAGCCAACATACACTTTGAGGAGGTATCTGTGGAGCTGAATCTCTAAACCTGTTTCCTCATAAGCTTCGCGTCGCGCGCCTGCTTCAAAATCTTCTCCTCGTTCAACGCCACCGCTGGGCGGACGGTAGACATCAAGAGGATAGCTTGGCTTTCGGATAACTGCAATTTTATCGCCCTTGGAGATGAATAGAGTGACGTCGTGCGCCCGTCCGTGTCGCATGCTCCACTTGAGTAGGTCAAACGCCTGCTGATCCATTGTGTAGGCGGTGCGAAGAATGCGCGGCACACCGTATTTATTTTCAAGTCGATTCAGAGTTTCTTGGGTGATGTACATCGTGTAAAACGTGAAATCTAAAGCGTAATACGTAATTCGTAAAGGGCCACTAGTTCACTGGTATCGTTGAGCTAGGAGGCTCCTGATTCTATTGCACGATTTCTTAACATGAGCCGGATCCTAAATTCCGCCGACGAAACGCCCGATATTCAAAAGACCGATCGGATCCAACTTGGCTTTGATTGATTTCATCAATTCAAAGCTGCGACCAACTGGCCCCCAAACATCAATTTGACGCTTGAGTGCAGTAGGCGTGGATTCAACGATCAGATTTCCGCCAACATTTGCGGCAGCTTCGCGCAGATTGGCGATTACGTCTGCTGTCTGCTCTACCGGAACATCACCATTAGGAAAATCTGAGAAGACAAGGTAGACCACCCCATTTCCCATTAATCCCATCGCCCGCACTCGCCAAGAGGCTGATTCATTCGCCTCTAAGACGGTATTAATGAACCCTCCAACGTCGGTCATACGGAGATTCGATCGGCAGACGACGATAGGGGGATCCACTCCGCCCTCTGGAAAAGCAGACATTGATCTTTGGAGTTCTTGTTGCCGCTGCCCTTCATCATACACTTCCACACCGACAGCTCCATTTTGTTGCGCTATTGTTTTGACGGCATCAATTTGCCATTCAACGGTTTCAGGGGGTCCGTCCACCCGCATCAAGAGGCACGGTTCAGAACTGTCGGTGAGCGGCGCACCATTGACAAACAGATTCAGGGAAGTGGGCAGCAGTTGAGAACCTGATATTTCTGACGCAACATTCACCGTCTCCCCTACATCGGTAAACCTCAATAAAATAGTACGTTCAATTTCTGGTAACGGTTGCAGCTTGAGCGAGACTTCCGTGATGACCCCGAGCGTACCGAACGAGCCGAGATATAGCTTGTTGAGATCATATCCGGCTACATTTTTAACAACCTTGCCACCGCTTTTAACAACGGTTCCGTTCGATTGGACAACGCGCATCCCAAGTACGCGATCCCGGGCACTGCCGTATCGCAGCCGTGAAGGACCGCTGGCATTTGTCGCCGTTATTCCGCCAATCGTGCATCGGTCGGCGTAGGGCGGATCGAGTGGAAAGTATTGCCCATGTTCAGCCAACTTTGCTTGGAGCGTAGCGAGCCGAATTCCAGCTTCCACTGTCACTGTCAAGTCAGCAGGCTCATATTCTAGCACCTGGTCCAATCTTGATGTTGATAGGACGAGGTCAACTTTATCTGGAGGATTACCGACCCCCAGTTTTGTCCCACTCCCCGCGGGAATAACCGACAACCTACTATCGGCAGCATAGTTCAACACCTCTTGAATTTCGTGGACTGATGCAGGTAAAACAACGGCTTGCGACCCGATATCGTCTATGGAATAACAACTTAGTTGATCCTCAGGAAGCAGCCCTGCTTCGCCAACAATTTGAACTAGATTCTCGTGCAGCTGATTTGAGTTAGACATATCTGTAAATTACTCGACCCCGAAACTATCAAATTTGACAATCGCCGGGCTGCCGTCTCCGCCCTGAGACTTTCTGTATACGCCTACCACCCTCGGTCTTAGCAATCGCTCATGAAAGCGTCCGACATTCTTATTGTTAATCGAGAGCGTCACGTTTTGACCAACGTGGCGTGCGGCCAACTTGATTGGGACATCCTTATAGTCCCAGTTTTGCGTATGACTCAGCGGTTGGGAATATTTTTCCGGGGTTGCACAACCCTGACGGGTTGAAAATGTCTTTAACGGTTGCCATCACCGCCAGATCTTCAGGACTGAAAATCAGCGGCATATAGTCCATCTTTTCAACCCCGATGCCGTGTTCGCCTGTGATTGTCCCACCGGCTTCTGCACAAGCGCGCAGAATCTCCATATTGACTGCTTCAACTCGCTCGCATTGATCTTCATCGCGTTCATCAAACAGAACGATTGGATGGATATTCCCATCGCCAGCATGAAATACGTTTGCGATCGGGATATCGTATTTCTCAGAAATTTCTGCGATTCTTCTGAGAACTTTGGGAAGTTGCGTACGAGGCACCACGCCATCCTGTGTGATGTAATTGGGTGCAAGCCGCCCGAACGACCCGAAAGCACTTTTACGTGATTTCCAGATTTGCTGCCGATCCTCCTCGTCTTTGGCGTAGCGGGTTTCGCGGCAGTTGTTCTCATTGAAGATTTCAGTTATCTGCTCTGCCTGCCCCTGCATTCCGGCTTTTATGCCGTCCAACTCAACGATGAGAACAGCGCCGGCATCAAGTGGAAATCCCCAGTGGAATGCCTCTTCGACCGCTCTGATAACAAAGTGATCCATCATCTCCAGTGCAGCGGGGATAATACCCTGGGCAATGATACTGGATACCACGTTAGATGCATCGTCGATTGTCTCAAATATACCGAGTAGGGTTTGGTAACCTTCCGGCTTGCGTAAGAGGCGGACGACTGCTTTTGTCACGATACCGAAAGTCCCCTCCGATCCGATCATGACGCCCCGAATATCGTAGCCGGGTGTTTCCTCAACGGCACCGCCGAACTCGACAATCTCCCCATTAGTTAACACCACTTCGAGACCCAGAACATGGTTTGAAGTGACGCCATATTTGAGTGTGTGGGGACCGCCGGAGTTTTCAGCGATGTTTCCACCGATGCTACAAGCCTGTTGGCTTGAGGGGTCCGGTGCATAGTAGTACCCATCATCTTGAACGGCTTGTGTCAGCCAAAGGTTTACAACCCCCGGTTCTACGACTGCCTGTTGGTTCGCTATATCGATCTCAAGGATACGGTTCATTCGGTTTAGGGCAATAATAATGCCACCGTTGACAGTCAACATGCCGCCACTCAAACCGGTCCCTGCCCCCCGCGCAACGAAGGGAACATTGTGCTTGTTTGCGAGTTTAACTATTGCGGATATCTCTTGTGGGGTTGTCGGAAAGACGACAACATCAGGAAGCGCTTTGAACACGGTTGCCCCATCGCATTCATAAACGGAAAGCGAGGTGGGATCGGTGATTACATGTTCCGTTCCAACGATATTGGCAAGTTCGGAAATAAGTGGATCGTTTTCTTTCATCGGAAGTCCCTCATGCGTGAAACGTGAAACGTAAAGCGTGAAAACAGTTGGTGTATTTATAGTAGATCTTAGAATTAATGGAACACTCCAAACCGAACCGCATTGCCCCCAGGCTCGGTAGGTGCGGTTGAAAACCACACCGCATCGGCGCGTCCCGACAGGTCGGGAGAAACAGCGCCTACCATACACGAGGAGCGAAAGCGTCTATCTGTTTTTAGGATTTACTATAATTGGACACTGTGAACGAGCAAGGTGAGCAATCTTGCTCACGGAGTTACGGCACACGGAGTGTGCCTACTACCTTTACCGTCTACTTGTAGTTAAAGTGCACTATAAATATGTATCGTTAATTGCTGAACCCACTATAGTGAGCTAATGAGCCCATGAACTCAATATCCTCACGAACTCGCACCAAAAGTTAAATAATTTTCAATTCGTCGTCTGAATCTTCCTCGCCGAGCACTTCGACAAGTTGGTGTGCGACATCACGGAACGCTTGGGATCGCGGTGAATCCGGCTGAGATGCTACAATGGGTACGCCGAGATCGCCGGCGGTACAGACTTCGGCATCGAGGGGAATATCCCCCAAGAATCGGGTCCTCAGTTTTTCACTGGTTGTGACTCCGCCATCCCTGCGGAAGATGTCCGTTCTTTCCCCGCAGTGGGGACACACAAAATAGCTCATGTTTTCGACGACGCCCAGAATTGGCACACCCAATTTGTCAAACATGGCGGCACCGCGTCGGACATCCGCAAGTGCGACATCCTGCGGTGTCGTCACAATGACGCCGCCCGTCAGCGGAATTGATTGCGTTAAAGAGAGGGCGACATCCCCCGTGCCGGGAGGTAGATCGATGATGAGATAATCGAGTTCACCCCAGATGACATCGCTTAGAAATTGACGAACCGCACTGTGTAGCATGGGTCCCCGCCAAATTAGTGCCTGCTCATCGGGGACAAGGAAGCCGATGGACATCAGCTTGATGCCGTGCCGAACGATTGGGATGAGTTTCTTTTCTGGACTGGTCTGTGGCTGTTCTTTCGCTCCCATCATGGTAGGGATGCTGGGCCCGTAAGCGTCTGCGTCCATCAGTCCGACCTGTGCCCCATCTTGTGCCAGAGCGATTGCTAGATTGGTGGCAACCGTTGACTTGCCTACACCGCCTTTTCCGCTCGCCACAGCAATTTTAGATTTAACGTTTGGGATGAGGATATTCTGCGGTTGTCCTTGGTTGGGCATCCCCATCTGTGGAGCGGTGGATCTGCCAGTCGGCGGTGTATCTGCCATTTTAAGTTCCGGATGACTTTCCATGCGAGGCTTGGCTGCCTCTGATTTTTTTGATTCTGTTTTCTTATCTTTTCTGAACAAATTCATGATGTTTCTCCATTTGCTGGTATTGCTGCTTCGTAGTTTCCACCCTGTGCCATTTCGTAGAGCGGGGACATTTCGCGCAACCGTGCGACCTGCGCCGCGACCCGCTCAACAACCGTGTCAACCTCTGCTTGTGTGTTGTGGCGTCCCAATCCAAATCGGATGGCGGCAAGAGCAAGCTCGTCCTGAACCCCCATTGCACGTAAGACGTAGGATGGCTCAATGGAGTCTGAATTGCAAGCCGATCCTGATGAAAGCGCAATCTCTTTCAAGCCCGATAGTATCGACTGACTTTCGACAAACTCAAAGCTAAGGTTGAGGTTGCCGGGGATGCGTTGGGTCGGATGCCCGTTCAGGTGAACTCGATCGATTCGTTCGGATAATCCGCGATAAAGTTGTTCGCGTAGTGCGGTAATTTGTCTCGCTTCTTCCTCCATCTCACCCTTGCACAGTTTACAGGCTGCTCCGAAACCGACGATTCCGGGGACATTGAGCGTCCCCGATCTGATGTTATTCTCCTGACCGCCGCCGTGTAGCAGTGGATATAGCTGGATCGGTGGGGCTTTCTTTCGGACGTAGAGGGCACCGATCCCTTTGGGCCCGTACATCTTGTGGGCGGTGAACGACATTAGATCTACTTTCAGTTCGTCCACCTCCGATTCAACTTTGCCGATCCCCTGTGTTGCATCGGAATGAAAAAGTATACCATATTTCTCCGCGATTTCGCCCACCTTCGCAATGGGGTTGATGGTTCCGACTTCGCCGTTAACGTAAATGAGGCTAATCAGGACAGTCTGGTCTGTGATAGCGTCTTCGACCTGCTGCGGATGAACCATTCCATATTTGTCCACGGGGAGATAGGTTATATCAAACCCTGATTGCTCCAACGCCTCGCACGAATCCAAGACTGCGTGGTGTTCGACGGTACTGGTGATGATATGATTGCCACGATCTCTATATTGGTAAGCAACCCCCTTGACGGCGAGATTATCGGACTCCGTCGCGCCGCTGGTGAATATAACTTCTTCCACTGAACAACCGATTAGTTCTGCGACCTGACTGCGTGCAGCGTCTACTGCATCCTTCGCATGTTCGCCGAATAGGTGCGTGCTACTGGCAGCGTTCCCGAAATGGTCTGTCAGGTACGGCATCATCGCCTCCAGGACCCGTGGGTCGATGGGTGTGGTTGCATGGCTGTCCATGTAAATTGGTTGTGGCATCGCGGCTCACCTCCTTACAAACCTCCAAGGCTCATGAAAAAAGAAATGGTTAAGCACGAAGAGAAACCGAGTTTTCAAGAAAAAACTCGGTTTCTATTTTACCATTTCTTAACTTGAGCGCCCTTCAAAATATAGCAGATTTACGCTTATGCGGTGATCATAACGGGAACCCTATGAATGACGTTACCGAGGTATCCTTTGGGGTTCCACGGTTGACTGAAGGGTTGGGCGTTACCTTTATCATCAAACGCTCGCGCCCATATTTCGTAGTACCCTCTGTTCCCAAAGGCGATTTCGGTGTCCCAATGATACCAAGCGTACCGATTCGCCGGTTGAACCAATCGGGTCGCTTGCCATCGTATACCGAAGTCCGTGGAGATGTAGACTTTGTCTACCTTATTCTCGCCCGCCCAAGCGTGACCTCTCACCTTAACAGGAGTACTTGTTTTGACGACCATTTCCGATTGAGGTTTGGTGATGAGCGACTTGATAGTTCCCGATGTGGCGATTACCATCTCGTTTTCTGCGGGTTTGTTCCCCGGCATCGGCGGATATGTCGGTATACGATAGGAATATCCGCTCATTTTCTCTGAGTCGTGCACTTGATCTCGGACCCAAATGCGGTTGAGCCACTTCTGCATTGCACTGCCGATCCAACCCGGCACAATCAGGCGCGTGGGGAATCCGTGCGCTGGGGGCAAATCCTCCCCGTTCATCTTAAAAGCGATTAGTGTATGTTCGTCCATCGCCTTTTCAATTGGAATGCCTCGCGAAAATGGTTCCCCTGAACCGATCGGTGGGTCTGCCCCGTAGTTGCCGGTGTAGATGGCGGCCTCTTTTAAGCCCGCAGCTTTCAGAACATCGCGCAGGCGCACCCCAGTCCATTCGCTACAGGCAACCGCGCCACGAATCCACGGCGTCCCGTCAACTTTCGGCATGAACAGACTTCTGCCGTTCCCTGCACATTCTACCACGGCTTGCATAGTTACTTGCGGGAAACGGGTTAGGTCGTCCATCGACAACGTGAGTTTCTTATGGACTTCACCGTCAATCGTCAATTTCCAACCGTGTAGGTCACCGTTTTTGGCGTGTTCCGGTATGCTGCTGTTGTTGCGGACAAAATGTCGGGCGGTGGGGGTAATATCGTCGTCAAGCAGATGCGGGGGGAATTCACCGTTAAAGGGTTGCTCTGAATGGACGAGCATGTCCGGCTTGGGGAGCAAATTTTGTTCGGCTTCACCCCACGCAGCGGGAATGAGTCCCCTGCCGAACAGACCTCTCGTGGCAGCGTCTGAACCGGCGCCGAAGATTCCTAAACCGGCGAGCGCAGCCCCTTTGCCCATTGCCGCAAGGAAATGTCGCCGGGAGGAAAGAGCGGTTTCAGAACTGTTTGTAGAAATGCGCTTTTGTTTCATTACCCTGCCTCCACCTATACTCTTTTTTCGCATTCATCACCGACACAGGAAGTACAGTTTCAGTCAAAAGGTATTGTGAGCGGAAAATAGTATCCAAAACGAATAAATTCGATGTTCATAGTAACCCATCTTACAGAGATTTTCAAGTCAGTTTTGAGAAAACTATCGTTATCAATTTTGAAAGAACCGGCGTTAAAACGAAGAAAGAGGAATCCTCTTGATCTACGGTCTGTTTTTTGCTATACTTGATAGTCTAAGGATCCACATCAAGGAGATCTATTGTAATGACCAAAGAAACCGACGAAAAAGCATATACGATTTTTGATTCTCGTACAACCTCAGACATTCACCAAGAAATTCAACAATTGTACCTCGGTGATTCTCGCCCGTGGGTCATAGGTTACAGTGGTGGCAAAGATTCGACGACAGCGCTTCAGTTAGTGTGGTACGCGCTCAAAGAACTTCCGCTAGAGCAACGCCAAAAGCCGGTTTACGTTATTACGTCTGATACGTTGGTCGAAACGCCTATGATTGTGGATTATATCACAGGCACTTTGGAACGAATCGAACGAGCTGCCCAAAAATCAGGGATGCCGTTTCAAACTCATATTGTTACACCGAAAATAGACGAAACATTTTGGGTAAATCTCATCGGCAAGGGCTATCCCACACCTTCCACACGATTTCGCTGGTGTACCGATCGCATGAAGATTCAGCCCGCTAATCAATTCATATTTGACAAAATTTCTGAACACGGTGAGGTTATCTTGATTCTCGGTGTGCGGAGGGGCGAGAGCACGACACGCGACCAAGTATTGAAACTGTATCAACAAGAAGACTCTCTCCTTGCTCGGCATACATCGCTGCCCAACGCCTTTGTATACACCCCAATCGTTGATTTTAGTATGAATGATGTCTGGATCTACTTACTTCAAGTGCTTTCGCCGTGGGGTAGTAATAACAGGGAATTATTTGCACTTTACCGCAATTCCAATGCGGGAGAATGCCCGTTGGTTATTGATGAAACAACACCATCTTGCGGCAATAGTCGATTTGGGTGCTGGACGTGCACAGTCGTTACGAAAGACAAATCAATGGAGGCAATGATTGACAAAGGTGAGGATTGGATGCTGCCACTGCTTGAGTTTAGAGACTTTCTCGCTGCAACACAAGATCCTGAGAAGAAAGCCGAAATTCGCGAACATCGCCGTCGACAGGGGGCAATCACGATAGACAATGGAAAGTTGGTCCGTGGTCCCTACAAAATGGAGTTTCGGAAACGGATCTTAAAGGAACTCCTTGAAACACAACAAGCAGTTCGTCAAGATGGTCCCGATCCAAACATTGAACTCATTACGCTGGATGAACTTGAGGAAATTCGTCGGCTCTGGCGGACAGAACATCAAGATTGGGAAGATTCCCTACCACAGATTTATCGGGAGGTTATGGGTGAAGACCGAGACTGGGCAGCGGATGACCTTGGAACGTTCACGGCCTCCGATAAAGCGATTTTGGAATCGCTATGTAACGATGCGGGAATTCCTGTTGAACTTGTGGCAAAGTTGCTGGATACTGAGCGGCAGTTCCACGGGATGAGTCGGCGGGCATCGATCTATGAACGAATCAATGCAATTTTTCGCGAAGATTGGCGTTCAGAAGAAACTGTGCTTGCTGAACTTGAAACTATACGGGAGAAAAGTGAAGTTCCGCACAGCACGGAGAATACGAGCCCATGATCTTCCACCAACTCACGCTCAAAAATTTCGGGCCCTTTTGTGGTGAACAGACATTCTCTTTGACACCTCGTGTCAAATACAGAAAACGTCGTCCTGTTATTCTAATCGGTGGCAAGAATGGATCGGGAAAGACAACTATACTCGAAGCGGTACGCCTCTGTCTGTACGGTGCCCGCTCGTTGGGGAACCGCGTCAGTCAGAGTGCATATCACGAATATCTTGCTTCAACGATTTATCACGGTCAAGCGACTTTACTTCAACCCAAAAAGGCCTCTGTTGTGCTTGAATTTGAGCACGTTCATAGCGGAAAAAAAGATCACTACCGTGTTAAGCGACAATGGCAAATCCATCAAACCACCAAAGAATTGACTACAGAATCTCTCATTATTCACAAGAACAATGAACTACTTTCTGATTTTGAAGCAGAGTATTGGCAGGATTTTCTGAATGAGTTAATTCCCATTGGGCTCTCTCAACTCTTTTTCTTTGATGGAGAAAAGATTCACGGGTTGGCAGAAAATGCTCTTGGCCACATTTTCCTTGCCGATTCCATTAAATCCTTGCTCGGTGTCGATCTCGTTGAACGGCTACATTCTGACCTCAAGATTTACCTGAACCGGTCGAAGAGGGATATTGACTCTGACGAGATTTCCCAAGCTATCAATTCTGCTGAAAACAAGTTGCGAGAGATTGAAACGGGATTGGAATGTGTAGTTGAAAGGAAAGCAGCATTTGACGCGCAAATTGATGAAGTTGGCACACAGATTACCCATCAAGAGGAACAGATCGCGAAAGAGGGAGGTAACTACGCTCGGCGGCGGGAGGAATTGAAAGTACAGGAGGCGGTACTAAAAGAAAAAATCGCAATGTTAGAGACTCAGATTCAAGAGGAGTGCAATGAGCTGCTTCCGTTTGCATTGGTTCCTTCGCTATGTAAACAGTTGAAAAACCGATTAATTAAGGAGTCAAAGATTGAAAAGTGGAGGTCTGCACAAAGTGTCCTGCAGCGGCTATTGGAAGACTTAGAAGACGATGAACAGTTATCACCAGATGCGCGTAATTCTATCATCAAGAGGATAACGAATTTGCTCAGTGAGCAGCTTCAGTCCTCAGAAACGCTTGAAAATAGCCACCAAGTTCACCGGCTTTCCGCGCTTGAATCTCAACGGCTGCTAGGTTGGATTAATTCGTGTTTCCTTGACATCCCAAGGAGGTTTCATAAACTGAATCAACAACTTGAAGAGAACAACGACCAGCTACAAGCGGTTGAAACTGCGCTGGAGCGGATACCGTCTGATGAGATATTAAAACCCTTGATGCAGAAGTTATCGAATCTGCACCAGCGACTCGGCAAATTGCAGAAACAGGTGAGAGACGAGGAAGCGAATATCCAATCACTACGGTATCATCGCGATGAGGTTGAACGCGAGTTAGGGAAACTCAACGAATTACAACAGGATAGAGAAGCCGATCGTCAACGCATTCAGTTGGTGACAGGTGTCCAATCAGTATTGGAAATGTATTCGGGGCAACTAACGCATGTGAAAGTCGAAGCGTTGCAGGAGGCAGTTGTGGATTGCTTCAATCAGTTGTGGCGCAAACAGGATCTGGTGAAGCGAATTGAGATTGATTCACAAACCTTTGCCGTCACCCTCTATAATCGGCAAGACCGATTGATTCCCAAAGCAGCGTTGTCAGCAGGCGAAAAGCAGATCTATGCTATCTCAATACTATGGGGTTTGGCGAAAACCTCTGGCCGTCCATTACCGATGATTATTGATACACCACTCGGTCGCTTGGATAGTGACCATCGACATCGTTTGATTGAGGAGTACTTTCCGCATGCTAGTCATCAGGTGGTTGTGTTGTCAACAGATACGGAACTCGATAAACAGAACTTTAAGATGTTGAGTCCGCACGTTTCACACGCCTACCATTTGGTGTATAATCAGATCGAAGGAAGCACCAATGCAGAAAAACGTTACTTCTGGAGAATGAAGGATTCAGAGAGGTAATTTCAGATTAAACAGCGATGAAACCGTGATATGCAATGAAACTAAATCGAATTCATCTGTCCGAAGATTCGAGACACAAACTGAGTATTTTGAAAGGGCGAACAGGTTTGTTACCCAATGTTCTTTGTCGATTGGGGTTTTCACTTTCACTGTTGGAATCCAGTATACCCAACCCGGAGAACTATCCCACAGATGGCTCGGAATTCAACCGCTACACCCTGATGGGGGAGTGGGATCCGTTAATTGTCGCTCTGCTCAAGGAACGGTGTAAGACCGATGGATTATCGTTAGACGACGAAATTCTTGTTGAACAGTTTCGTGCACATCTGAATCGTGGTGTTGAGTTACTTTACGCGCGGGTAAGGGGACTGAGTGATTTAGCGGCGTTGTTGACAACGGAGACGCAGCCGCATAGTGTTTGAATAATTTATCTTGGGAGCATTGCAGAAGTTTTGGTTTGTTTCCGCATCAACAGGATTGAATCCTAATATTGAATAAGCTTGCGGAACAATTGAGCTAAAAAGGATTTGAGTCAATTATTCTGAACCATAAAAATAGATGAGGTGCTCTATGGGTAAATGGCAGAATGTTGAAGTCAGTTCAAAAATATTGGGACACATTAGTGCTGGCATATATCGCAGCCCTGCTGGTGCGATAAAAGAATTGGTCAGTAATGCGTTTGATGCCGATGCGACCCGTGTTGCGATTACTACAAATTGGCCGAGTTTCGATATCATTACATGCCGTGACAATGGTAGTGGTATGACACCTGAGAAATTTCAAAAGATAATGACTCAGGAAATCGGCGATAGTGATAAACGAGTCGGAGCAGATGAGAACGCTGATGATATGACGAGCCTCGGTCGGCCAATAATTGGATGGTTAGGAATCGGTATGTTGGGGGTTGCTCAGATTTGTCACGAGTTCAATGTTATATCGCATCATAAGGAGAGTCAAGAAGCCTTTAGCGCAAGAATACGCCTGATAGATTTTCTTCGCGAAAAAGTAAGCGATATTTCTTCAGATCAGGCCGCTGAGGAACCAATTGATGTCGGACAATTCACGATCGAAGCGATTGAATATGAACCGGACAAGGCAGGCACTTATGTCATTGCCTCGGATATACGTTCAGCTTTTATCAAGAAATTTCGAGAAACTTTAGGCGATAATCCAGTACCACTACCATCAAAATTTTCAGCATTTTTGAAGGAGATTCATCGTGCGAGATCTGTGAAAACCCTCAGCGACTATTGGGAGATGGTTTGGGAGTTAGCCGTGGCATGTCCAGTGCCCTACGCAGATACAGGTCCCTTTGATTGGGATAGAATCGAGGTAGATCCTGAACTCAAAAAACGACTAATTGACCTGCAGCAATCGTTAACAACATATCAATTTGAGGTAGTTGTTGATGGTTTATCGCTACGCAAACCGAATCAGTATCCACTTGCCTCTTCGTACAAACCAACACGTGAGCCCACAACAGGGAAGTTATTCTCTGTCAATACAGAGGTAGAAGCATATGGACGGCCTTTCGGATTATCTGGCTATGTTTACTTGCAAAACGGTTTCGCTATAGAACCGATGGAACTACGAGGTTTACTAGTGAGAATTCGAAACATTGCGATTGGGACCTATGATCAAACATTCTTTGAATACCCGAAAATCCCAGCACCGCCTTTCTACTGGATATCCGGTGAAATCTTTGTCGAAAAAGGCTTAGAATTTGCATTAAATATAGACCGGGATAGCTTTAATGAGATACATCCTCACTTTGTGAAACTTAAAGAAATCATCCACAATTTGCTTAGAGACCAAGTTTT
This sequence comes from Candidatus Poribacteria bacterium, assembly GCA_965204355.1. Taxonomy (GTDB): domain Bacteria; phylum Poribacteria; class WGA-4E; order WGA-4E; family PCPOR2b; genus PCPOR2b. Next base: position 1,234,144 of record OZ241983.1, on the reverse strand, counting down.
TCCCGAAGCGGGCCGAAGTCACAGAGAACGAACTCAGGAAACGCACAAAGATAAAGAAAATAAGAAACAAGAAACTCTCAAACTTTTGATTCGCAAAGAGTTGGGTGACGATTATGTGCTAACTTCAACAGATGAAAAGTTCTTTCCTCTGACAATTGATACGGCTAGGAACACTATATTCAAAAACGATCAAAGCGAATTTCTACCTAAATCTAAAGGTAAGCGAGAACTCATGCAACGCATCGCACATGCCTTTGAAATTTCTATGCTAGCTCCAGAGGAAAAACGTAGAGAAAAATTCTATCAACTGCTATCAGAGTTTGTAAAATTTGATTTGTTGTAAACCGCTATAGGAACCAGCATAGATGAGTCAAATCAACCTCGAAAGGGACCCTCTCAAACATTACGTCAGAAGATGCGGGTGGCTGACAGCGGCCAAGGAACAGAAACATGCAATTAGAAGACGATCAAAGAGTATTCCCTTACGCTATTTTACTTTTTGTGCAGAAGCAGCAATTGATGTGTTTATGCTCGTGCACGAAGGAATTATTGAAAGATCGGATCAAACAGGACGCCTAGAGGGCGTTTACTTCTGTGAGCAAGACGATAACAAGTTTGGAATAATAGCGGATTTGATAGGTTCCCCTGCACAAGGGTTTCCAGGTCCATTCGAAAAGATTGTCCTTTTTGAGGACGATGAAGAAACAGAAGGAAGAACATTAGAAGACGATCAGCCTTATACGTCTAATGAACTACATAAAAAGTTGAGATACAAAGATGCACATTGTCGCTTGCGTAAAGCTTTTCCATTCGATATTATTAACCTTGACGTGTGTGGTGTCATGTTTCCTCCTAGAAAGGGAGTAATGGCACCACTTCTGAAGTCAATTATTCAAATTTTAAAGTGGCAAACGGAATCACGGTTTTCAATCAACAACCGAGAATGTAAACAATTCACGTTACTTCTTACCTCTCACATTGATCAGGAGGATACTAATCCAGAAGTAATTAAACAACTTGAAGAACGAGTCAATGACAATATCAGTATGAATAAGGACTTTCAATCTGCTTTTTTCAATCGGTATGGACATGATCAAGCAGGTGGGCTTATATGTGAGGATTTCGCGGAATTTTTCTGTATTGCTCTTCCTAAATACATTATTCATACGGCATTATATAATTTTGGGTGGGAAATCACCTCCGGACCGACATATTTATATACTCGTGATTACAGACGAGAGAAAAAGCAGTATCAAATTATGCACACGGTTTCAGTTTGCAAACGGATTCCCAATTTTCAACAGCGTCTTGACGTTCCGAATATGGATCAATATATACGATTAGTCCTCCAACTCGTTAAGGTTGAAGTTGAATGGGTTGATGATGTTATAAAAAATCCTGATATTAACCGAGAGTTACAGGAAAATATAGACCAGATTATTGAGTTAAGAGATCAGCCTAGGAACTCATAGTAGTTTCAATAGTTGAATATGAAATAGAGTTAATTCCAAATCAGGTTCATTTTTACGAAGCAAACTGTACAATCAACTACCAATTGGCAGCCACTTCTGCAATAATCCCACCAAATTTGCGATCCGGTTGCCGGGCATTTCTGCAACCTGCTCCTGAATCTCCACGATTCCGCTGTTGGCGTACTCTTCAGCAATTGTGAGTAGTTCGTCTTGATTCGCTAACACGTTCACATTTCCTGTCTCAGCAATCGCCAGTGCTTGAAGTACAGGGATATCCTCTTGTAGAGAGAATTGTGCCCACGAAAAAATCCCCCGCCTCGTTTCCAAAGGTATTCGCTGACCATAGCGATAACCAATGAGAGTAGCGAGTAAAAAAAGATCTTTCATTGTCTTGAAAGGTTGAGGCAAACCTTCTCTCTCTTTTGTAAGGTCTTCGTAGATTGCGTGATTGGATTCCGTAATGCAGATGCGATCGCGTTGGGCTGATGGTTGTTGCGTCAAGATGCTCTCCTTACAGAAATTTTCGGATCTCGGTGCTGCTAGTTTCTTGGTCAAAAATTAGCTCGTATTCAGCCCCAACTCTCGGTTCCAGATTTTTCCGCGCCTTACCGTGCAATTCCTCATCTGTAACAAATAGGATCAATTGGTCAGCGATCTTAGGTAGCTGTTCTGTAATCTTTTCGCGGTGGGCACTGGAAAGTCTGCCGAAGGGTGTGTCCATTACCAATGGAAACGTCTCGTCTTCTCTTGCCACTTCCGCCATGCCAGCAATGAAGGCAAGACTCAATACCTCACGCTCCCCAGCGGACATTTCAAGGCGAGCATCGAGGTCGTAACGGTCAATGACCTTGAGTTGGTAGTTTTTATTAAGAAGCACATCTTGAAAATGTGTCTCCTTCCAGATAAGTCGCTTGAAAATATCCTGTGCTTTTTCCTGGATAATTTCTCGCATCTGGTGGGCAAAGCGTTCGTACATTTTGTCCGCTGCCTCCGCCGAATCACTAGCGAGAGCGTAGCAGTATCTTAACCGGTTCGCCGTTTCCTGCAATTTTTGTTCTTTCTTGATCTGTTGGTTAAGTGCCTCAAGTTCTTTCTTAATCTGATCGATTTCCCATTTTCTGCGGTCAATTAAAGATTCCAATTCTTGAATATTTTTTTCATATTCTTCTCGGCTTATTTCGAGGGCACCGATTTCTTCGGCATCAAAATTCTCAAGTTGTTTCTTTATTTCCGCTAGATGTCCTTCTTTAGATTCAATTTCGTCGTTCAATCTTTGTCGCTGCTCCATCAGGCCAAATAGTTCAGCAGGAATTTCCTCAACACGATGGAGCAATAGATGTTTCAAATTGCCTGTCGTCTCCAACACGATATCTTCTAATTTTGAAGAAATAGATCGGTTAAGTTGATCGATAAGGTTTTGGTGTTCTGCACTGTCATTGTGAATCGGGCGGCCACAGATACAACGCATCTCAGCAAGTAGGTCCTTGAGGAATGTTTCCCGAATGCCGCCCGGAATTTCACCGCGTTTGCGCTTTTGCTCAAGAAATGCTATTGCTTCGTTGAGGGCAGGCCGGGTAAGATAGATGAAACCACGATTAGTTACTTCTCGAATCGTCAACCAGAGGTCTTCTTCCTGCTGCTGAAGTTTTTGTCGCTCGTCTTCGATTGTCTGTCGTTCCTCACTCAATCGCCGGGTTTCTTCAATTTCGTTCAGTCTTGCATCAATATCATCTTTCTGTCTCTTTGCCTTTTCAACCTCTTGTTGGAAATTTTCCAAATCGTTGGATAGGTCATCACGCTCAATTTGTTTCTTTTCAATCTCATTTATTAACTGCTCAAATTTTCCCGACGCGTATTTACGCAGTTCCAATCGATAGTCTTTTGCGACCTCCTCTAGATGGCGCTTGGCTCGCTCAATAGCTTCGATCTTAAGGACGTTCCGCACGGCCTCACGAACTTCTTTCTCATGTCCCCGTTTGGCGAAATTGTCAATCTTTTCTCCATCAAAGAAGAAATAGGTTCGCACATTGGTTGGGAGAATAGATTCAATTTTCCATTCCGGATCAAGAACACGCTCAAACTCCCCATTCCGACCAATTTGTGACACCAAAAACTCCTCGTCTTCAATCTCCACCAAATTTTGTTTCGATAAAAATCCCTTGCATTTTCTCTCGGCAATGTATTGAATATGTTTATGTGTAAAAACCATTTCGATGCTAGTCTCAACGGTTCCAATATTCTCTTTAATTGCGCGTTTACTGACAAGTACACCCTCCCCGACATCTATTCCACAAAGACACCAGTTAAGCGCGTTAAAGAGAGAGGATTTACCAGCACCATTGATGCCTTGGATAACAGTCACATTACACGAATTGTCATATGCAAAGCGAATCGTTTGCTCACCGTAATATTGCCGAAAGTTCTTCAACTTAAGCTGTTTTAGTTTCATTTAGCACAACCTTTTGTTCAATAATTTTGCGGATTTCCTCTTTGATTCTTGGTTTGAGAGTGTCTAATCTTTTGTCCTCTTCCTCAATGACTCGTAAGACTACCTCTTGTATATCGGAATCAAAACCAGAATTACTCAAAACCTTTCGCATTGTCTGTTTAATTGTATTTGTTTGTTTAATCATAAGGCCCTCCTAACATGCCCATGAGATCGTAGATTCGGGCGAACTCCCAAATTTTCTCAATTGCTTGATAGCGATTGGTAGCAGATTTCGCAAATTCGCTAAATCGCTTCAATTCACGTCGAACAATTTTCCGCTCTGCGGAGAAAGTTGCTGTATGCCTCATCTGTTGACTGTAATTCAACGGCGGAACAGCAATTAGGTCGTGAATGAACGCATGATCTTTGCCTGCAGCTTTACGAAGAATGCGGCCACGCCGCTGGATAAACTCACGTGGATTGCCACTACTGGCAAGAATATAAGCGGATTGTGTGCTCGGCACATCAACCCCTTCATCCAGACAGTGCATTGCAACAAGCCCTTGTAACCGACCAGATGCAAAGTCTTCTAGCAATGACCGACGTTGATTGGTTGGTTCTTCTGCTGTAAATCGATGGATGCGCAATCCGAGTTCTTGACCTAACATCGGCGTTACGCTGTCAATCTGACCTGGTGCACAATAAAACAGAGTGTGATAAAGGAAGTCTGCCTTGTCCCCTACCAATTGCTTTAAAGTAGGAAGTTTGTTTTCTGCTCTGTTGAGCAGATCGGCACGTTTACGCAACAATGCCTCAAGCCTTTTTTCTGCTGTTTGATTATCCTCCTGATATGAAAATAATTGAGCAATTTTTTTACTTAGATTTTCATACTCCTCAAGTTCAGGTTCTGTTAACTCCACGAGATAGGGATAATAATTGTACGAGCAGAGACAGCCTTGCTGGATAGCATTATCGAGCGGAAATTCGTAGACAGTTCTGCCGAAATATGTCCTTAACGCTGCCGTACCTTCGGGATCAAACCACCGATTTGGCGTTGCCGACAATCCAAGGCGGTGATTGAAAAGATCGAGTAGGTTCTGTCGGCTTTTGTTTGCACCAAGATGGTGAGCTTCGTCAGCGACGAAAACGGCATCCCCTTGTAGTCTTGAGAGGGTTCGTTGCATCACTTCACTGATGAATGTGTCATGCGTTGTAATCGTACAAACAACCTTCAAGCTCCCGAAGTTAAAATGGATCAACGCCTCGTTGAGTCGATCTACCCAAGTTCGCTGGCTTTGATAGGCAACAATTGATTGGAACCCAAACTGACTGGCTTCTTTATCCCACTGTTCAACGAGATGCTGAAACGGACAAGCAATCAGGATAAACAATTGTTTTTTTTCTTTTACTAATCGTACTAGTGCCGACAGTGCAGTAATTGTCTTACCGGAGCCCGTTGCCATTTCTAAAAAACCATGGCACTCGTTAAGGAACCATGCATCAATTGCTTCCTGCTGATAATCCCTTAACTTGAGGGTGGAGGGCAAATCGATTGCTTTTGGACGATATGAATGATGTGTATACCCTGTTGTGGAAGAACCAGCCATGAGGGTTTCAGGGTCAATGTTGGGTGGAGAATTTGGCTTATATTCCAGAAGCTTTTGCTTCGCGGCAACTGGGAAATCCAACACACTCAACTTGGGGGTCAAGTTGTTCCATAGACGTTTGAAGTTATCAATTTTTAGTGGCACACGCTGATGGGGATCAGACCAGGACCAGAAAACATCAATGGATTCAAAATTAGCGAACAAACCGCCAAATGTCTCATTTTGGGATCCGGTGAACGCGACGGTATTTCCATAGCCATCAATAAAAATTCCCATTTTTTCATGATAGATTGCCCCATAGTTGTTCAGGCTTAACTCCGATGGGCTAGCAATCTTAATATCCAATCGATTTTCCGCGATGAGCCACGCAAGACATTTTAATCGGTGATCGACAATTTCAGTAAAATCTCCATCTAATTCGCGAAGGATTGCTTTTTTTACGACATCTTCCCTTGCGTTGTAACCCTCCTGTATTGCCGAGATGTCCTCTTCCGTCAGCATAGGACTTGCGACCAACTTCATTTTCCCTTCATTTTGAATGAATGATGATAAACCTCTCGCCGCTAAAGCGAGTCCTTGGCTAGTAAAGTAACCAACAGCCCGCCAATATTCGCTGGATACATTAAAACAGGGAATATAAAAGTCGGTAACAGTATTCGTTTGATCTGAGCGATATTCGCATTGTAGGTTGAGTGTTTGCAGGGACATGTCGGCAGGACAACTGCATTAAACAATGAAAACAAGACAAATGATTCACAGAAAAAAATTGCTGCTTAACTATTAAGACTGCACAACTGTAAGCGTAAACTATCTTTTATATTTTAACCTAAGTTGCTAGTTATAGAAAACGCTACAAACCGAGCGAATGAAAGCTAAATTGAATCAATTACTGCTCGCAGTGGATTGACAAATCCACTGCATATCTGCAAAGATGGCTTGGATATGTCTATCCAAGCGGGTTTGACTACTAGCAACATGTGTTATTTTACCATAATCACAGTGACTAAATCAATAACAAAATGGCCGAATGTTGTTTAATCCTTAATGAAAGCCGGTTGGCAGGTTACGCACCGCTGCGATGATTCGATCCTCCAGATCATCGGCATCGCTGTCCGGTACACGGTTGTGTCTATCCATCCAAGCGATGTTTTCTGCGACGCTCTCCACAGGGGGCGTTTCTGGCTGAAATTCGGGGATGTCTCCCGCGAGTTTTGTGCCGGTATAGATCTGCGTATGACCGAAGTTTCCACTTAATCCTCGGAACCGTTCCGGCGCGATGGCGATGAGTGTCTCTTGGGAGACATGCACGATTTCGGCTTCGACACCTAACGCTTGGGCGACGGTGTGGTGCCATTCGTCCCATGTCCGTGCCTGTGGATGGACGATGTTATAGACTTGACCGAGGCACTCCGATCTGCCGAGCGCTTCGGCGAACCCTACCCCCGCGTCACGCGATGAAAGGAACTGGAAGTAGTTCAACCCGTCTCCCGCGGAGAGGATAGGCTTACCTTTACGAAGGCGGTCAATCCAACTCCCGTCGCCCCCGACCTGTCGATGCACCTGCATTCCGGGTCCGTGCGTATAGGACGGCTTGAAGATTGTTACGGGAAAATCGTCTTCAGCGTGCGCATCCAAGAGTAGCTTGTCCGCAGCGATCTTGCCGCGCCCGTATTCAGATGTTCCGTTCAGGGGTGCGGTTTCAGGGATGTTGACGCCGCTAAACGGGAATGGCGGTCCGTAGGTCATGACCGTTGAGCAGTGGATGAATCCGTCCACCCGTCCGCGAAACGCTCGCAAGGCAGAGGCGGCATCGTCGGCGTTATAAGAGATCATGTCGATGACGGCGTCGAATTTCTCGCTGTGCATCCTACTCTCGAAAGCGTCACGGTCACGTCGATCTCCGTGGATGATCTGTATATCCGGTGGCGGTGGATCTGGATGCTGCCCACGATTGAACATCACGACTTCGTGGTTCCGCTGGAGCAGTGCAGCGACAATTCCACGGCTGATATTTCCGGTGCCACCGATAATTAAGACTTTCATACTTGAACACCCCTTCCCTATTGTGGATTATGGTGAACTTTAGAATTACTTGAACACTCTGTACCGGCGAGGTTTCCTAACATCGCCTACCGAGGATGGGAAAATCCGGACTATCACCCCAGTAGGTTCGTTTTCTCCCCGCACCGCATCGGCGCAGTTACAAACAGCGCCTACCAAACAGGGGGAGCGAAAGTGTCTACATATTTTGATAATTCACTATAAATAGATGGCTCAGATGACACAGAGAAAACGGGAAAGCGAGACGCAAAGAAAAAACTTAGCCTCCTTGCGCCGTAACGACTTTGGGTTTCATCCGCACAGATTCGCGGAAAAATCTGTTTTAACCTGTAATCAACGTCTCTCTGGGATTTCGGGCCAGTTGTGTTCCGGGCGATAGCCGAGTTCTTGAGCAGTCTGCTTCCAATCAAATCGGGAATCCTCACGCCCCGCGACCACGTGGTAAGAACCGTACATCACGTCTTGGGTTTCGATTGCCAGTTCGACTGCCTGTGCGACATCGCGTGGATCGACATATACAAACCACGGTTCGGTTGGGTTGTCCGGTGATTTGGGACCGGGGTTATGTCCATCGCCTTCAATAACACCGGGACGCAGGTGGATGACACTCAACCCGTGCGCTTGATGGTAAGCCTCTCCAACCTGTTCACCTAAGTATTTCGCGAGTGCGTAGTATAAGCCGCCCGAACTGAACTGGAACGGCTCACCGACACGATAGGGCAGCTCAGCCCCCGGAAGCGGACTACAGGCGGAGATACTCGAAATGTTAACGAGTCTTTGCACACCACCCACCGCGCAGGCTTCGGCGACGTTCCACGTTCCCTTGACCATTACATCGGCGAACAGCCATGCTGGCTTGTCGAAACGCTCGCGCACCAACGCCACGAGATGAATAACGGCATCATGTCCTTCACAAACCTTTTCAATTTCCTCATAGTTCGTTAGGTCTGCTTTCACGAAGGGTAGGTCTTTGAATTCCGATTTTGGATCGACTCTATCGGTGAGCGTGAGTTCATATTTGGATCGGAGGCGCTCGATGATGAAACCAGCGAGATACCCTGCTGCACCGGTGATGAGGATTTTCTTGATTGTCATGTGTTAAGTTTTTCCTCCCTAGCAGAATAGGAATTTTATGGTAGATTTCATAATCATAGTGGACCTTAGAATTAATGAGATAAGCCAAATCCCGATTTATCGAGGATGCTCGACGAGTCGGCACCGGTGCGGTTAGGAAATCCCACCTACCGTTCTCCCGTTTGGTAGGCACTGTTTCCAACTGTGCCGATGCGGTGCGGTTGGAAACCGCACCTACCGGAGGCGAAAGTGTCTATTTATTTTTCGATTTCACCATAATCAACCTTTACAAAGCCGCCGGTGTCTTGACTTGTGACGGCTGCTTCAACTAATGCGAGGGTGTGCAGCGCGTCCTCAAAGTTCGACCGGATTAATGAGCGGTCGCCTGTTTCGATGGCGCGAAGCCACGCATGGTACTTATCAAGGCCCAGGCTATTTTTAGTGGGTACGGATTCATTAAATTCGTTTCCATGCAGATGACCGACGATTCGGTCGCCGTTGCGACCTCCCTGGGCGTCTGCTCGAAGGCGTAAATGTGGGCCAATAACCTCTAACTCGAAACCGTTTCCTTTCGTGCCGCAGTGGTTCATGTGCGTACCAAAGACGCCGTTGTCGAGTTCGTACATCATCTGGAGGGCGTTTTCAGCGTCAAACTCGGTTCGGTCTGGTGCCATATTTTTCGCACCGATTGCGTGTGCCTGAACCGGCTTGACGTTACCCATGACAAAGCGGGCACAATCGAGGATATGAATCGCTTGCTCAGCGATAGGACCTCCGCTGATTTGGCGCTGCAAGAACCACGGTGACATCCGAAAGCTGAGGTAATAGTCGACGGTACAGACTGTGTGAACGAGATGCACCGTTTCGGCCGCTAATAACTCCTTGAGTCGTTCATAGATTGAGCCGTAGCGCAGTTGAAAGCTTACTGCAGCAATCACCTCCGCCTCCTCAATATGTGCAAGGCATGCACGTCCCTCGGTCATGTTTAAGGCGGGCGGTTTTTCAATCATTAGATGGATACCACGTTCACAAGCCTTCCGTATCGGCTCAAGTCGCACAGGGGGCGGTGTGGTGATGACCAAGCCGTCCATTTCAGCATCGAAGAATCGTTCAAGGTCATCCGTAGCGATTTTCGCGCCTGCTTTTGTCGCGAGTTCCTGTGCCGCCGATATATGGATATCGTGAACTGCGACAACTTGTGCGCCGTAGTCAGCAATTCTCTCTTGATGGCGGTTTCCCATCACTCCGGCACCGGTAATTCCAATTTTCAGCATGTTCCCTCCTTGCCTCTCAGACCAAGGGCAGCCCCTCTTATTTTAGAGTCATTTAATTCTTCGGGCGGGGCAAGTCGTTTTGGATCTCGATTTATCGGGGAGTTCATTGGTTCATTAGTCGGTTGGTTCATTTATTCTGCTTACGTTCCGCCCTTGGGATACACATGTCGCCCCTCTGGGGCTTTAGTTTTTGGTGTGTCACGTATGCTATAAACATGTCGCCCCTCTGGGGCTAAATGAACCGATAAACCAATGATTTTCACGCCTCACGTTATGAACAGCTGCAAACTATAGTGGATCTTAGAATTAATGAGACACTCCAAACCGGTGCGGTTAGAAACCGCACCTACCAAGGGCGAAAGTGTCTATTTATTTTGGCTCATCTAAAAACAGAGTGCAATTACGGTGAAAGCGTTAAGGGCGGGGCAAGATGCCCCGCCTACAATTCGGGGACAATCTTCCGTCTACCCGCCAAAATCGATCAAAAAACGGAAAACCATGGTGAATTCTATAATTACTTATACACTTTCGATACACAACCAACCCCCTAAATCCTCAACCCCCCTAGCCCCCCTTGTCAGGGGGGAAACCTTTGTCAGGGGGACTTCATGAGGATTCGATAAGGGGCACTATTTGGTGAACGTCTACATATTTATATTGTTCACTATAAATTGCCTTACCCCTTATTCCGAAAGGTGTTGATGCTTACAGCCACCCTGCAACTTCCCAGATTACACTCGATCTACTGAAGGGTGCATCCTTGAGCGCTTCGACTCCCGAGATTGGATGTCCTCCGTATTTACGCTCATACGCTTCATGGATTTGGCGTTCGAGCCCTGTCATCGCCTCAATTGGTAACGTCACCCATGCGCTCCCACGTCGGGCGCTATCCCGGATTGCGATCCACAATTCCAGATCTCGTCGGGCGTTGATGGGACCGTAGGCAGGTTCAATATCCTCCGTGACGGCGCGGTACATGCTGTGAAGGATACTCGCTTTGGCAACGTCGTCCGACGCAGAGATTTTGTATTTTGCAAATGGATTTGACCATACGATCGGCGGGGAAGTGTCTATCCGAACATGGTCTAACACCTGTTCGCCGTCAACCTCTGTATAGACATCCTCAATTTGGTAAGTTCCACCATCGTTGTAAAGGGTCAACTGATCCCCGGAGAGATGTCCGTCCATGCCCTCAATCTCCCAGTGACTGCCACGCGCTCCCGGCGGCGGCATCTCGTAGAGGCAGGTGATACCTCCGGGAAACTCAACGATACCGGCCTCCCACCACCGTGTCGTCATTGCCTCGTCACCGTAGCCGGTGTAGGGGTGCGTCGGTGCTTCGGCTGCGTATCCCAAGGCACGTATCGGCTCGCAGCCGAGGATCATGCGAACTGCGTTGATGCCGTGATAGCTGCCGGATGCGTACCAGAGTCGTGCATGTCGAATTTTTCCAAGTAGCTCTGCTTGGACAATCTTCTGTTTCAACTGTTCATGGGGCCAGTGCCAGACGTTTTCAGCGATTTCGTATTTGACGCCGTTTTCCTGACACGTCTCCGTGATGGCATCCGCTATCGGCAAGGAGACGGCGATGGGAATTTCGGTGATGACATTAATCCGGTGCTTGGCGACTGTCATCGCCATGACGTTAAGCGAATCGGTTGGTGTCAGACAGAAGACCACGTCCGGTTTTTCGGCTTGAAGCATCTCCTCGACATCTGTGTATTGCACAGGGATGTCGTAGGTCTCGGCTGCGGCGCGGCATGCCTCGGCGTTTCTGTCACAGATGGCACAGAATGTGTAGAGGTCCGTCAGCTTTTTGATAACCGCCTGATAGCCACGTGAACGGGAAGTTTCGTAAGCCCCGGCACCGATTACAGCGATTCGTAAAGGGTTCATTGATATCTCCTCTGGAGGCGCGGAATTATAAGTTGGTTCATTTCGGCTTGGATATGTTCATACACAGGAATATGCACGCTTGGCGGTGCGGTAATTTGCACAAGGGTTACGGCATACGGAGTATGCCTACTACTATATCGTGTTCTACTTCTTAGATAGCGTTTGAACCAACCATGGCAGTGACTGTTCCCCTGAAAAGAGATGTCCGGCATCAAATTCTTGGAGTGTGATCTGATCGCTGGCATTCGCGGCACGGTAGATCTGCCGCGCCATCTCAAAGGCGGGGTGTACCGGTCGGCTTACATCCGCGGTTCCCCACTCCACAAAGATTGGGCGAGGCGCGATGAGTCCCGTGATGTCGGGCATCTCACAGAGTTCACCGATGCCTTTTGGGTGGTGGCAGATACAGTGCCCAAACCATGACGTTTGTGCAAAGGTAGTGAAATAGCCGCTTAACACCGCTGCCTGAACCCGCTCATCTAACGCAGCGTGAACGATACCAAGCCAGCAACCGCCGGACAATCCTGCAATCCCAATTCGATTTTCATCCACCTCCGGCAGGCTTTGGAGGTAATCCACACCTCGCATCAGGTCGTAGACGCGATAGCCTGTCAGATCGTATCCAAGATAGTTTAGACGTCGCCAAAGGAAGTCACAACCGCCCGATGGATGGGCACGTTCTCCCATCCCAGCGTTATCGGGACACAACGTGATAACGCCCTGCTCCGCGAGATCGAGGCCGTAAGGGGCACCGAACTCCCCATCACCGGAGATGACGCTCTCTTTACCGTCCGGAACATGACCGTGGATGCAGAGAATAGCTGGCGTCTTCGCCGTTACGCCCTTCGGGATTGATAGATAAGCGGGAATCGGAGCGTCCGCTCGCGAATGGTAGATCACCTTGTGAATCGTCAACTTGTCGGTCGTTTCGGTAGAGACAATTTGCGGGTTTAGAGGAAACGCTTCGTCTGGGAAAGGTCCTAGTTGTTCTCGCAGTTCGGGGAGTAGTTGGTTGCGCCAATCCCGCCACGCGTGAACGGTATCTCCATTGAATGATAAACGGGGTCTGTAGTTTGCGAAATCATGGTCAAGGAACTCCGCCGAGGAGAATTGTATTTCAGATGATGGGGGCATGTTTTCTTTCCTGCTATTAGAGGTTCCAGAGGTAAGAGACCTTGAACACGATGACCCTATCGCCCAACTGTAACTCCCCTTTATTGGTACGCCAATCCTCATTATACGCAAGGAAGATATGGCTCTTGGGACTATATTCCCAACCGAAGAGGGTGCTGACCAGATAGTTTTCAGCGGTTTCAATCTGATGAAAAGCGGTGCGCTCACGACCCGCTTGCGTAAACACCCTTAGAAACAGATCCCGTGTGAACAGATAGGTGACGCGCAGAGAACTTGTGAAATAGCGTCCATCAATAACATCATCCTGCGTCAAACTCAGGGCATACCCGCTTTCAAGGTCAATGGTGAAATTGCTCCGCGGACGGATAGTGGTTGATAGGGCAAGCAGCCGCTGTTTCCCCACCGCCTGACGCGAGAAATTGAAGTAATTTCCTATCCCGCCATCCAAGCCGACCGAAACGGGTCGCGAAGTGTTTGTTAGAATCGAAAAGTCATATCCATCTGTCGTAAATACCTCCGTCAGTTCAACCTCGCGACTGCGCCCATAAAACAGGCCAATTACCTCCCAGAAGGATTCGGTGGGCCTCCAATCCGCCGAAGTTCTGAAGTTCCAACTGATTGAATCTTCATCAAATTCCGGTGAAAGGGTTAGACCTGAATTGGCCGATTTCCAATCGTCAAAGTATTTATCAGTGAACAGACTTTGGGAGACTCCGCCGCTGACACCGAAGGAAGCACGATGCGGACCAAACCGAGGGATATAGGTCCCCATGAAATTCATCTGCTGCCAACCGCGGTATCTCTCTTTCCGGAGGAACCCCGTTTCATTTGCTTCAAATAGGGGATCAATTCGCTCCATCCGCACTCTGGCATTCCAGAGGTAGTTACTTTGAGCAAGCTCGACGAGGTACGCTTTATTCTTTGCGTTTTCGCTGGAACCGTCGGGATCTTCGCTGGGATTAAAACTCATCGCATATTGTCCCGACAACCGATAGGTTTTCAGAAAGAACAGATCTGTGTCGAATCCTCCCACTCGACCGTAGCCATCTTCCTCCTCAAGATGCTCTTTGTTGGCGAAGATGAGTCCAACGCTGGAGCGTTGTAGGATATCTTTCTTCAGTCGGACTGTCGAATATAACGCTTCCTCCTTAGATTCGGACTCCCGACCAATTTCTAACGCCCCGAAACTGCCCGTTTGACTGCCGAGGAAACCGAGGGAATAACTGCCAACCTTACCGGTCATTTTACCGCCCCAGAGGATATCCCCCCGACTGCCGATCCGCCGACTGTAAAAGAGCTCCAACGGTGTCTCAAAAAAGCTATTTCCTTCGACAAAGAAAGGACGCCGCTCCGGGAAACGGGTCGGAAAGCGAGTCAGGTTAATCTCCAACTGATCCGCCTCTACTTGTGCAAAATCAGGGTTAACGGTGACGTTTGTCTTGAGTGTGCTGGTCAGGTTATACTGAACATCAAGTCCTGTCCCCAGTTGACCATCGAGTGATTCTGTGTCAGACACTCCGCTTAAGACATAGGGCGAAATTTCAAAGGGCTTACTACCGCCGATGTCCTTTAGCCCGACCATGAGTCCGAGATCAGACATCCGGGTAGTCGCCCCGGCTTGGGTCATCTGCTTCCAAACGGTGACCTCATCTTTTCTTCGATGTACCCGTTCAACGTCGAATCCCCAGACCTGTTCCGATTTATTGGGGAAACGAAAATTTGCGAACGGGATCTTGAATTCAGCGACCCAGCCCTGTTCGTCAACCGCTGTTTCTAACCACCAGATACCTCTCCAACTGGAATCTGAACGGATGTCGTCGAAGCGATACGCATCGCTCTGGACGCCGCCGGGGGTGGTGGCAAACTTATAGCCGGTGCGGTGGTCATGGTGGGGGTCCATGAAAAAGGATATCACGTCCGAGTCGTAGATGTTTCCACCCCGTCGCACAATGCGGTTGACCACTTTATCCGGTGATTCATCGTAGCACCGGAAGGCGACATAGAGGTGGTGTGGGTCATAAGCAATATAAAACGCTGTATCATCGGTGGCGGGTTTGGCTCGATCTGGCACGAGTTGGATGAAATCGCTTACAGGCTTTGCTTTTTGCCATGCGGGATCGTCGAGTTTTCCGTCGATCTTCGGGGCGGGGACTCCGGGCTCAAGCCGGTAGGCTTCGACAACGTATTTCGCTGATCCGGACTCGTGTGCACACAGGGTCCCGGCAAAAAGGGTGAGAAGTACAACAACATTAACAAGTATCCATTTGAGCATTAATCACACTCCTTATATTGCATTTTGGTCTAAAATTTCTATTTTATTCAAGGTGTTGTCTATCATCCCGCTGGGACTAAATGAACCGATGAACCAATGCTTTTCACGTTTCACGCATCACGTTATCAACAACTGCAAACTAGCACCATTGGTTAATAGGGTCTTATGCTAGTTCCTAAGGAGTTGGAAAAGCCAACTCTTTAATCTGTAACAAGGACTCCTTTTTGCATAGCTGATTCAGATAAATACATAGCGTATGAGCGGTGAGTTTGGCGTACAACCGCGTACATACCCCCCAGAAACTATGGGCATGATTGTTTTGTATATGAAATTGTTGACTCAATTGCTGATTAACCGTTTCCACTATCTGCCTAATTTGGTTAATCCACCGTTTGGTTTGTGTGGAGATTTGCTGTTTCTGGTTGCGTCGAGGGACCGTTATTAGATCAATATTGTTGGCTTGGGCTAATTGGTCTTTGACTTTTGTGCTAATATAGGCTTTATCCCCTATCACTTGCTTATCTTGGTGATTAGCAAGCAGCTCGTAGCCAACCACTAAATCGTTTGCAGAAGCGGGTGCCAGTTCAAAATCAACAATCACTCCACTTGCAGTGACTAACAGATGCAGCTTATAGCCAAAGATGGTCTGCCTCTTGGATTCCACCCGACCATAATCGGCGCCATACCATGACCAATTGTTGGTTGACGAAGGTACTAGGTGAAACTGCATGACTGGCATCGGCAAACTATCAATAATGCACAGATGCTCCGACGCGACTTCAATGTCTGACAACAGCAGCTGTCGAATCTGATTGATGATTGCCCCCAAGTTACGCCGTCGTCGATTGAACCGGCTCTGACAAGGTAATATAGGGAACAGATGCCGGTGCTGGCTAAATTCGGATAGCAGTTGTGTTTCAATGGCCCACCCCTTACATTCAGCAATCAATATCATAGCGATTAACTCACTATCACTACAATCGGGAGAGGGACCGGGTCGTCGGAGTAAGGGTGCCAGTTTTATCAGCATGTCATCAACAATGACATAAGTCCATAGACACAGGTCATCGAAATCGGTTATCATAGGGGTATCCTCCAGTTTTAGATGGGTTGTCGAGTCCATCTATAGTAACAGACTGGAGGACTTTTTAACTTCCCTTTTTTAGTTCACATTAAAAAAGGGAAGTTAACTAGCATAAGACCCTAATATCAGAATGCTTATCCAGATTATGCGGATAACGCCCTTAGAGTCGATAAAATTCCCTCGCATTTTCGGACAGAATCTTGCGTGCCAGCGGCGTGGGTAGCTTTGCGGGGAAAGCCTCTTCGGGAGAATCGAAGTGCCAGTGGGGATAGTCGGTTGAAAACATCAGAAAATCGTCCGAGTCAAGCTGACCGATAATCTGAAGCAGTTGCTCCGCGGTTGGCGGTTCGTCAATTGGTTGGAGCGTCATGCGCATGTGTTCGCGGATATACGCTGACGGTAACCGTTTGACCCACGGTGTGAGGTGTCGCAGCCCACGCCACTCCTTGTCAAACCGCCACATGAGTGACGGCATCCACGTGAATCCCGCTTCGATGAGTGCAATCCGTAGAGACGGAAACAGGTCAAAAACCCCTTCCGACACTAGGCTGAGCACCTGTGCCTGAAACACCTGCGACATACCAACGTATTCCTCGAGATAGGTTGAGGGCCAGCCAACGGAGGTCGGCGGAAGTCCCGGTGCCCCGCCGTAATGGATGCCAACTACCAGATCATGGCGCGTCGCAGCGGTGTAGATCGGGTGATAACGTCGATTGCCATAGGGTGCCTGTGAACGGACTGGGAGCATTACTTGCACAAAGCCCGGATGGTCTCCCAAACGTTCAATTTCTCTGGCTGCGAGTTCAGGGTTTTGGCTCGGTACTATCAACGACCCTCTCAGACGCGGTTCAGGATCGAGCCAATGCTCTATTTGCCAATCGTTGACCGCCGAGGCGAGTGCCGCCGCCAAGTCCTCGTTGTGTACGCTCTGTACACGATAGGCGCAGGTCAGTATGCCATACTGGGCACCCCAAGGATCGAGCGCATGTTCGCGTAGCAGCCGCAGATCTGATTGGGGTCGATCTTCTGACGGTTCTATAATCTCCGGTCGCGTTGAGGTCGGTGCACCTTCCGGATAATCGTTCGAATCGGGCCCGAAAAATCCCGATTCTTCGCAGTGATCACGCCAGTGGTCCGGCAGATACGGGTAGAGCATTTCGAGCGGCGGGATTCGGTTGTGGAGATCACAATCAATTATAGACAACTCTGCTGCCACGAAACTCGGTTTTCCATTCTCCATTCCCATCTCTTTTACTCTTTTCGCTGATAAGTTGCTAAATTATCCTGCAGATATTCAATCAATTTGTAGGATACCAGTTTGCTACCCATTTGTCAACATGAAACAGGGTTGAATCAACGGATGAAATGGCGAGGCTGAAGTGGATATCGTGCTCCTATTTGTAGCGGAAAAGGTGTTGACGGTTCTCTTGGATTTTGCTATCCTATACCCCGCCACTGAAAAATGTTGAAACAGACAACTGCTCTATATGTCAGATAGGAAATGATGTAGAAAACATGCCAAGTAATCCCCCGGCAAATGAGTGCAGAGATGAATAATGGTCCCTATTGCAGCAGAAATTGAATATCTGCGCCAGAGGGCGCGAATTCCGACGCGGACTCGGCAGCAGCTCGATCAGATGGTAGAGGCAGGAGAACACCGTATTCCGCAGCGGGCAGCCGTACTAGCATCAGAAATAGAGCGTCTTCGGTTCGAGGGCGAGCTCGGTGATGACACCGAAGCGGTGTTTAGCTATTGGTTCGACGAGCTTGTGGCGGGACGACTCACTGAGAAACAGGCGAGGGCGATTCCGGGGCAGTTGGTGACTGCCAGAGATCTGATGCTATCCGTACTCACAAAGATGGAACGCGGGGCAGAGGTTAATGAGGACAACATTTATGACCTGCTTGCCTTCGTCTTCAAATCGAGCAACATTGAAGGGGTTGCTCAACTCGTTATCCGAGTGTATCAGATTGGACTCAGGGTCGATATAGACCAGATCCAGACGTTTCTGACACCCTTCCTCCATCACAACTCAATCGACGAGATCTTGCGCCGACTGGATGGTCTTGGACAGTGGATGACACAGTTTGATGGTCGAAACTACGAGGGGGTGATGTTCACCCCGGTGGTAACCCACTATCTGGCGGAACACTCGGACTTTGAGGCAGCCTTGGCAGAGTTTGACCGGCTCCGATCCGAAACTTTGGAAGGGCAATTCCAGCTAGATAACGAACTTCAGAGAGATTTGGAATTCATCCGGTTCGCTCACTTGGAAGCAAATCTCAATGGAGGGCGAAGAGGCAGCGACGAGCAGTACACAACCTTCAAGGCGCTGCCGGTACTGCCGCCACCTCGTCAAGAGACAGTCGAACTGACAGAACAACATCTCGCCCAGGCGAAGCGTTACGGATACCAAGCTGCATGCTTCCTGCAATTCCTCAGGCACTTCAAGGACAATACCTTACGGTCAATCGTGGTAGTTGGGAATGACCGCTATGGGAGGCAGTGGGTTGTTGAACCGCTTCAGAACTATCTGAAGGACGATTTCACGCTCCGGTATGACCGCGTTCGATCTCACGCATCGTTCAGGCTCAGAGTTCCCCACGAAGTAGAGAGTAAGGCGCGGGCGGGCTTTCCCCAAGATTTTGTCAGGGAGTTGAGTGAAGAGATGCCACACGTGGTCATCGTTGACGCTCGTAATCCAGTTAGGGGACCTGGCATGATGAAGATGTCGCGAGGGGCGCGCGACTATGTGAACTGGTTTATGGTTTTCAACGACATCCGGGCGGAGGGGAATACGTCCAAGTACGCGCATGAAGGCGGGGTGCCCCATCTACCGGAGCTAAGGAAGTGGTACGAATTTGCTATCGTGAGACGATTGATAAAGCCGTGGGTGAAACCCGGTCCAACGTATAAAATTACCTATTGGGCACCAGAGTTGAAAGAGTACGTGATGCTTGGGGACTTCGCTATGCGGGCAGCGTACCCCGACCCGGAGTCTGATAAGCCGCAGGTCGTTATATCGAATGCCGATATCTACAGAACCGAGGGCGATGACATCTACGAGACGCTTAGGGGGACGCAGCCGTACTACTTTGATGGACCGGAGAGGTATGTGAAAGAAATGGTGGCATTCGGATTCGGAGAGTATGGATTAGAAACGCGCGTGAAAGGACTTACAACTGACGAGTTCGTTGCGAGGGTGCAGCAGGAGATTACCGCTGAGGTTGGGAGGCTATTGCGAAGCAACGTAGTACCCGCGGATGGGGTGATAGAGCAACCATAGTCATGGAATGCATGGCGGAAACAATTATGAAGCTGCTACACGAGTAAATCCTGCTGTTTTTTTGGAAACAGTACGAATGATAACCCCGAACATAGTGATCGCCCTGATTTGTCCTGCAACGATTTGCTTATTTCAGTGCGATTCGGTATAATAGAAGATTAGATGATGCTAAACCGGACAATTTGTAGCGCATAATATACATTACAATTGAATTAACCCTAGGAGACTTACTTATGGCCCTGTCAGCAGAATTGTGTAAGAAGATGTACACAGATATGTGGCGCATCCGGCTCTTTGAGGAAGAGGCGAATCGCCAAACGAGCCTTGGCTCCGTGGTCGGTGCTCTTCACATGTATTGTGGGGAAGAGGCAGTCGCTGTCGGCGTCTGTTCTAACCTACGGGATGATGATTATGTCTTGGGTACGCACCGCAGCCACGGACACTGTTTAGCCAAGGGTGCCGAGTCACACCGTATGATGGCGGAACTTTTCGGTAAAGCCACGGGAACGTGTGCCGGGAAGGGTGGTTCGATGCATATCGCCGATTTTTCTCTCAACATGCTCGGTGCGAACGGCATTGTCGGCGCTGGCATTGCGCCCGCCACCGGTGCTGCGCTCGCCAGCAAGTTACGTGGTACAGACCAAGTATCGGTTTGCTTTTTTGGTGATGGTGCAGCCGCACGCGGTACTTTTCATGAAGGTATTGGGCTTGGGGCTTTGTGGAAACTCCCCGTTGTCTATGTCTGTGAGAACAACCAGTATCAGCAGTGGGTGCCCCGCATGAATGTGGCGGTGCTTGATTCAGTCGCTGACATGGCGGGATCCTATGCGATTCCCGGTGTGTCGGTCGACGGCCAGAACCTCGTCGAAGTCCATGAGGTTGCTGGTGAGGCGGTCGAGCGCGCTCGCAAGGGTGGAGGTCCTACACTGATTGAGGCACGAACCTACCGCTTTTACGGACACAGCTTAGGTGACGAAGAACAGTACCGATCCTCCGATGAAGTCGAAGAGATGCGGAATAACCACGACCCGATCACGACTTTCCGATCGACGATGATGGAGCAGGGGTGGTTGACTGAAGAAGAGGACACCGAGATCCAGAACGAGGTTAAAGATGAGATTGCCGAGGCGGTGAGATTCGCCGAAGAGAGTCCGTACCCGACGCCTGATAATGTCACCACGGATGTCCTCGCACCTGAACAGGAGGTAGCATAATGAAAACACTAACTTTCAGTGAAGCGTTGCGAGAGGCATTGCACGAGGAGATGGAGCGTGACGACACGATATTCGTTATTGGCGAAGATGTCATTACACACGGTGGACCTTACAAGGTAACGGATGGTATTTCGGAGCGTTTTCCGGGTCGAATTTTCGAGACGCCGATAGCAGAGGCAGGAATCATGGGCGTGGGGGTTGGTGCCGCTATGGCGGGGATGAACCCTGTGGTCGAGATTATGTATATGGATTTCGTGACTTGCGCCATGGACGAAGTGGTCAACCAAGCGGCAAAGATGCGCTATATGACAGGCGGCCAAGCCAGTGTGCCGATGGTGATTCGCCTACCGTGTGGCGTCGGTCGGTTGTTAGCGGCGCAGCATTCGCAGATTATGGAATCGTGGTTCATGCACGTTCCGGGTTTACAGGTTGTTGTTCCTTCGACACCCGGCGACGCTAAGGGACTACTCAAATCTGCAATACGCAGTCCTGACCCGGTACTGTTTTTCGAGTACAAACGGATCTATACCTCTACGGGCGAAGTACCGGATGGGGAGCATACCATACCCCTCGGTCAAGCTAAGATCTGTCGTGAGGGAGAGGATGCAACTGTTGTCGCTATTGGCCCGATGGTGCAGAAGTCACTGGAAGCGGCAGTGCTGTTAGAGGACGACGGCTACGACGTTGAGGTGGTTGATGCAAGAAGCCTATCACCGTTGGATACCGATACAATTTGCGAGTCGGTAAGCCGGACGGGTCACGCCGTAGTTTGTGGGGAGGACTCCAGTTTTGCTGGGGCTGCCTCCGAGATAGCAGCGGTAATCGGTGAGAACTGTTTCAGAGACCTCAAGGGACCGGTCGTTCGTGTTGGCAGCCCGCATGTGCCGATGCCGTTCAGTTCCGAACTCGTCAAGCATGTTGTGCCTGAAGTTCCTGATATCACTGATGCGGTCAATCGCGTAATGACCTAGTACGAGGAGAAAGGGAGGATTCATGGCAATACAGTTCCGTTTAGCGGCTCTCGGTCATACCATGGAAACGGGTCGCGTTGTTGAGTGGCACATAGCCGAAGGCAGCAAAATCGAGGAGGGGCAGCTGCTGGTATCGATTGAAACGGACAAGGCTGTCGCCGACATTGAGTCGCCGGTCAGCGGTGTCCTGTTGCGTATCGTGGGTCAGGTTGACGGTGTGTACGACGTTGGTGCAACCCTCGCTTGGATTGGAGAAGAAGGGGAAGCGGTGCCGGAGGAGTCGGCAGCACAACCTCAGGCTCCCGCTGCGAAGCCAGCTGCAGAATCACGAGCGACGCCCGTTGCCTTGAGGTTGGCGCAACGGCACGGCGTAGATGCTGAGGCATTGGAGGGCACCGGTCCGGGCGGACGAATCACTAAGGAAGACGTGCAACGCGCTATTGATGACGGCACTGCCACCCCGCTAAAAGCATCCAGTGAGGCACCAGCGCCTAGCGTTGCGGCGCAGCCCCAAGCCTCGGCTGCGGAACCCCCAGCGAGATCACGGGTAACTCCTGTCGCCCAACGACTTGCACAGCGACACAGTGTAGACGCTGAAGCGTTGCAGGGGACGGGTCCGGGTGGACGGGTTACCAAGGAAGATGTGCAGCGTGCCATTGATGATGGCACGGCTACCCCGCTAAAAATGCCTGACGACGCACCGCAAAAAGTAGCTGTCGATAGTCCGGCTGCAGGGGTTGAAGTTATTCCACTTGCCGGCATCCGTCGTACCACCGCCGAGCGTTTGGGAACAATTTGGTCTCAGGCACCGCATGTTACAGAAGGGATTGAGGTCGATTTCACCGCGCTCCAAGCTGCCCGCACAGCAAATGCGGATGCGTGGCGGGATGCTTACGGTATCGTACCGACGCTCAATGATTTTGTGCTGAAAGCGACCGCCGAGGCGTTGAAAGCGCACCCCCAGATCAACGCAGCATTGATTGACGATGCGATACATCAGTATAGCGACATCAATTTAGGGGTTGCCATTGACATTGAGTCGGGGTTGGTTGTACCGGTGGTTCGCGGAGTTGACACGCTCGGCGTGATAGCGCTCGCTAGCAAAGTTAGGGAACTCGCAGATCGTGCCCGAAATGGAAAGCTGGGACTTGATGACTTCTCGGATGGCACGTTCTCGGTGACGAATCTCGGTGGTCTCGGCGTGGATTGGTTTACCCCGGTTCTCAATCCTCCACAGTGTGCGATTCTGGGAGTAGGACGGGTCCGTCAGGCTGCGGTGGTAGCTGATCGATCAATCCAGTTCCGAGATGTGGCAACGCTGGTTCTCACCTTCGACCATCGAGCGATTGACGGTGCGCCCTGTGCTCGCTTCCTCGCAGATTTGCGTGCACGCATCGAGGATCCAGAGCAGTTGATGCCTTAATATCAAGCCCGGAGTCAATGATCACTCAACTGCTCTGATTCTTGCCACTTGAGGAGTGCGTTTTGGAAGTTCGCGGTCTCTCAAACGATGTTCGGGGATATAGCCGGAATAGTCTGAGATACCGCCATGTGTCAGGGCGTAGATTGCAACGTTCGTTAAGAACCGGTAAACAGTGGGAGAGTAGTGGACGGGATAGCCGGGCACACTTACGGTTCGCATTGCACATAGATAGTCCCGACGACTGATTAGCACGGATAGCTTGCCATCAACAGAGATGCCTTCAAGGAAATTCCGTTTCACTGGTTGCTCACCCCACCAATAGATATCGAAGCCGATCGGTGGACCACCTACCGTATGATAATTGTGGTAAATTTCGTGATCGTTGGGGATGCGCTCAATATGGTATTCTGGCATTGCACGCCGCATCTGAGCGAGGAATATTCGGGTCATCGCTTGTGCGGGGGCATTGACACCACAATCGTCGAAGACGAGAAACCCACCCTTTTCGACGAGGTATTTTCGCAAGGCGATTATCTCTGTTTCCGAAAGTTTGCTATCCAACTTCCCACCGCCGTATTGACTGCCCATGAGATTTTTGCCATGGACTAGTGCCGGATCATGTCCCGTCATGAAAATAAGCGGGGCTTTCATGAGGTTCGCATCCGTCAATTTCGGTGTCCCCCCTGCCACATTCAGGTCCGTCTTAATTTTTGTCCGTTCGCTTAACCATTTGGCTAAACTGTTAAGCGCAGACGGATTCGTCCACCAATCTGAGAGACCGTGCCGTACGCGAGTAAATCGAAGGACGCCGTGAATATCTTTACCTCTACCGATGATTCTGCCGCCCGGCTCACCAGGCGGTAAGGGCGGGATATCTTCATTCCCAAGTGTTATCTCCTCAACCACATCTGTCAACGCATCGCGGACTGCCCCAACATGCTCAATCATAGCGAGTCCGGCAGGACGTCCAAAATTTGGATTAAGTTTGACGCGCCTACGGTTTATGGGCATTACGATCCGTTTAGTCGCGGGTGTTACTATTGGCTTGGAAGCCACCAAGGCGTTGGGGGCATCGGAAAGGAAGAGGTCGGTGTGCGAGGTATCCGGTGGAAGTGGTGTTATCGAGTGAGCCACTCTTGGAAGGTTTATCGGGAGATATCTACCAATCGTACAGGTCGTTCTGCTGGAGAATACAATGATTGTTCGAGGATGGGGTGTCTGCTCCGGATGTCGAATGGTTATGTGCCTCGCCTGCTTATGACCAGCCGCGCCCACGATGTATCTATCTGATGTTGGGCTGGGTCTAACGACTACTTTGATGACTGGTCCTATGGGTTGGCGTTTGGGTGGGTTCATCGGTGGCAGTAGTTCCACCTTCATAAACTCCTTAAACCTTGGCATTTGATACAATAGATAGACGCTGCCGATTCCTATGATCAGTGCGTGAAGTATTAATGCAATTGTCAAGGCGTATGAAATTCGTTTGGGGCTCATCTTGTCGCTCCATCGATGCTCCTGAAAATCCCATAGCTTTCATCGTTTGTTCTTCAATTCTGATGAATTGAAAGCGTATAATCCGCTAAGGGGCAACTTTTGTGCCATCAGGAATAGCCTACTCATATCATGAATAGAAACCGACTAGCTCCCTTGGATGCACAAAACATGGCGGAAATTTCGTTCACGCTGCCCCGTTTGGTGCAAGACTGAACTCAAGGAGAAATCGATAAGTTTTCAGCAGGGATTTTGGATCGACGACCGAGGGGGAAATCTCTGACGAGAAGCTAGGCCTTTGTATATGAACTCGCCGTAATTTCGTTAAGATTTATCGAGTTCCGACAGATAATCCTGGAAATGGATCATTGCGTCCTCGTTGTTACGGTAGGTGATCGGTTTGGGGGAAAGCCATTCGATTATAGGATTTTTGATCGAGTGGGCAAAGAGGTGGTTGCCGGCAGGGCTGTAGTGACCGATGTGGTAACGCGCCATATAGTCCTCCAGAGACAGGTTAAAGCATTTGTAATCTTCGACGTGGACGAGGTTCATGTCGAAATGAAGGATCTGATTGTCCCGGAGATAATCTACGACGGGCTGATCGTAACGCTTGCCGGTGGAGATAAGTTGTTGAGTAACCTGCGGGCAATAGAGGGCAATCATCAGCTTTTTGTCCTTGTGCTGGGTAAATGCTAAGGCTTGCTCAATGATGTAGTGGGTGCCGGTAAAGGCGTAGGAATGGCGCAGATTCTCGATCCACCGTCGTTGTTGTTCAGACTGGTTCGGAACGTCGGGAGAGAAACCAAGCATCTCTGCCAGAACAGTAAGGGGCTTGATGTCGATCTCTTGGATGTAGTCGCGGCAGAATAGGGTCATCTGTAGCATGAGATCATCCTTCAGTGCCTCATACATGAAATCGGGATCTGTCATACTGTAGAGGGATTCCGGGGTTTGTAACAGCGCCTCTTTTTCGACGAGATGCCCTTTCTCCATGTCCATTTCTAGGTGCGCCCAGAAGTTGCCTTCAAACATCGCGGGGATCGCAGGGTTCTGGATGGGATAACTGACACGTCGGCAATGGAGAAAACTTCTATGGTGATCGTCGCCCCAGATGTAGAGGATAACGTACTCAGCGCCTTCATCGGTTTCTTCGGCGCGTATCAGTCTGCGATAAGCCTGATATACCCCGAAACCGCCTACACCATAATTGCCAATGGGTTCGCCTATGTGTGCCGCCAAGTACTCCTGCCAAGTCTCCTCGTCGCTTACTTGGGCACCTTGGGTGAAACTGTTACCATAGGTGTTGATGCGGCAAGGATGATCGGCGTACAGGGCTGCGCCGCGGGCTCCGTTTTTTTGCACGGTGTTGATAGTAGAACTGTTGTCGATGCCGTCTTGGGGCAGAAAATTGCCGAGGATATATCCGACTTCCGGATCGAATTGAGCCCATGAGAGTTTTTCCGGATCGAGAAAGTGATCGATTTCTTCTTTAGTAGGGGTTCTTGCCCGAACATGTTGTTCGAAAGTCGTCATGTTTGAAGTTCTCCTCACGCATTAAAGTGATTTTCTTGTTTCTCTACCCTTCAAAAATTTCCGTAAGAAAGTCTCCGTCTTCTCAACTTATTTATAGCGAATTCTAAAGGCAAATAGACATTAAAAGATAGTCTTTTGTAACACAATTTGTTAGATCGTGATACAAAAACGCAAACTAACAGTTTGCGCTACAGTGTCTAGGTTCTGTTGACATTTCACTGTAATCAGACAGTCAAGACAGTGCACAGATGCATGATTCCTCGTAGGGGTTGGGTCTCCCAACCCTTTGTTCACACGTCAGAGACGATTTCGGACTGCTGTAGGTCGATTTTCCAAAATCGACGTTACAGCGTCGAGATATGAATCTCGACCTACAATCTACAATCAATTCAACCTGTATGTTCAATGGGCGAGGGAACCTCGCCCCTACGATTGTAGATAGCTTTACAAATGTCAACACGCCCTAGTTAATTCTGAAATCTACTATAGTTTTCAATTTCTTCCCAGTGCGATAAAAAAGAATGGTGTGCCCCCGCTCGTCACTGCTTGGGAATAACCGGAAGCAGGATATGCGACGGATATTGACCCGTATGAAAAACTGTCTGTTGTGCCGAGCGCATTTCTGCATCAACCCCTAACGTGTTTCCGGTGTTTGGATTTCTATCGAAGCGTGGGAAGTTAGACGAGGAGATTTCCACGCGGATGCAGTGTCCTTTTCGGAAAACATTCCCGGTGACTGCAACGTCGATTTCGTACTCATAAATCGTATTTGGTTCAAGGAGCGTTGGGTCGGTGAAACCTTCGCGGTACCGTGCACGAATAATCCCGTCGCACAGATTCATCGCGTAACCCGTTGGTGAAACATCTACAAGTTTCGCTGTCCAGTCGGTGTCCAGCCCGTCGGTGGCGGCGTAGAGGACAACCTTAATCGGTCCTGTTACCTCCATGTCTTCCGCCATTGGCTCACTGGTATAGCAGAGGACATCGCCACGCATCTCAGCGGGTCGTTGATCGTAGGGTCCCCATGGGACGATATGGGGTGAACAGCAGTTATTCCCGCCTATCGTTTGAACCGGATAATTCGGGTCGTAGACGAAGTGGTCTGTGGGCTCATGCGCGGGTGGCTCGGTGGAAAGTTCCCCATCGCCAAGTACAGAGTTCGCTTTGCCGTTTGAGTGGAAATACCATTTCTGCGACTGCGTCCGTGCGAGGGGCCACTCATGTTCATCACGCCACTCGTTGACTCCCATGATAAACAGTCGTAGTGGGGGTTCATTGACGATTCCGTTATCAATTCCCTTGAGCCAGTAATCGAACCAGCGAAGTTCTTCCCCATCTAAATCGACCATAGAAGGCGCCCCGAAGTCGATATCGCCTGTGTGGGTGGAAGCACTCAGGGAGTGGGGCCATGGTCCTATGATGAGCTTGCTCTGCCGGGATTCAGGGGTTCGTCCGCCCTGACGTAAACCGTTGAAATTGATAAAGGTGTGCTGTGCGTAGAGGTCATACCACCCGCCCATGTTAAACGCAGGGGCATCAATCTCACCCCATTTGGTTTCAACGTTGATTGCATCCCAATAGTCATCGTAGGCTGCGTGTTCAATCCAATCTTTCCAGAACTGAAGTTTGCGTCCGGCGAGTTCGTCCATCTCAATAAGCGGTAGTTTTCGGAACGCTTCTGCCCAGTGGTGGTATTCAATACTTTGGGCGGTCCGTCCGTTGGTACGCATCCCCCAAGTCATGAGCACATTGAGTTGGAATGCCCCGCCGGGGTAGACCAACCCGGTATAAAAATCGTTGCAGATAACGCGAGGGACCATACAGGTCAGAAACTCGCTACGGTGGGGTGCGCTCTGCCACTGCACCAATCCCACATACGACCCACCCGCCATACCTATTTTTCCGTTACACCACTCCTGCTGACCAATCCACTCCTGGGTATCGTAGCCGTCCGGACCGTGATTCATAAAAGGATAGTGCTCGCCATCTGAATCCCAACGTCCGCGTACATCCTGAATCACGCAGGCGTAGCCGTTGTTCGCCAGTTGACGTGCTTTTTCGATCATCGTGTCCATGTTATTACTATAGGGTGTGCGCATCAACACCGTTGGAAACTTCTCCTGCGCTTTTGGGAGATAGATATCTGATGAGAGATTGACTCCATCGCGCATCGGTGTTTTTATATTCAAACGCATTTCCACATCGTAATTCGACATTTGTTTCCTCCTATTTTTTACATAAGACTTACACATTTCAGCACAGTTGACGCGGGGCAAGTTCTGAGAGGATCCCGTGACCGGGGATGCCCCGCCCCGATAAATCGGGATGCAAGCACCTACAGTTGGCTGCGTAAGTCCTACGGTTTTTCAAGGAATCGCAGGGAACCGAAATGCTGTGGGCGGTGATAATCAATCTTTCGGGTTGGTGACCATGCGGTATATTCGTCCTCGGCTTCGGTTTTCCCGCGATCAATCCGATACAGGTTCATGCGCCAGACATCTCCCACTTTCGGCGGAATATTTGGGGCGGTTAGTAGGTCCTTGAATGGAACGGCGATTTCGCAGGACCAAGATGTATCCGGCGGCTTGACGGAAGCAGCTCTGTCGGTCGCGGGACTCGCTTTTGCTGTGCCATCAACAGAGACAGCGTGTTGCAACGTTTCGCTATCCCAATCGCGCAGCACGTGCATTTCCTGTCCGAGCGACTTGCCGTTGACGACAAAGGCATCGAATAACGTATTAAGAGGGCTTACTTCAAGCTCAATATATGTCCGGAGATCGCAGTCTGGATCGAGAAAGACTTCGACGACTTCTTCGTTATAAATGTCCCCATCGCGCTCGCGGATTGTTCCCCAGATGTCTCGGTCATAACATAGAAAACCGACGTAGAGGTATTCGCTATTCCAGAGCAGCCGAACCTCTGTCGGCTGACGCGGTTTTTCGCCGGTATCCGTTGTCAGCAATTCAATAACATTGGCTGAACCCCACGCAGCATCTGTGAGTGTACCATCAATCTTTATTTCGCCATCAATTCGAACACAATCATATTGCGGCAATTCTATCATCGGTCTCTCCTCCGTCAAATGACGTCCTGCATTTTACGTTTCACGCACCACGAGATCGATCCCTAGACCGGGGCGATCGGAAAGTTCGATATATCCGGCAACTACCTGCTCCGGCGGGTTAAGGAGTTCCGCTCTCCATTCCACCTCGCCCCATGCAAACTCCAGAATCGCGAAGTTCGGCACAGTTGCCATGCACTGAACGCTTGCTGCGGATGCGACTGGACCACTTGGATTATGTGGGGTCATCATCACGTCCGCTGCTTCAGCCATTGCTGCGATCTTTTTCAGTTCCAAGATACCGCCGACATGCTTTACGTCTGGCAGGATGTAGTCGGCAGCTCGTTTTTCCAGAAGTCTGTGAAATGCGGATTTGGTTCGTAGCTGCTCTCCAGTTGCGATCGGCATTGAGGTGGATTGGCTGACGTGCGAAAAGGCATCCAGATTCGTCATAGGGATCGGATCTTCGAGCCAGAAGAGATGCAGGTCGTCGAGGGCTTTCGCTGTTTGGACAATCAAGCCCGGATTGAAACGGCTATGACAATCGACCATCAGATCGATGTCGGGTCCGATGGTTTCGCGGATACGGCGGATACGTTCAATCCCCGTCTTAATGGCGGGTGTCAAAGTACCGTGCGCTATATCTCGTGTGGAAACATCGTCGAAGGGGGCACACTTAACCGCTGTGAACCCTTCCTCAACCGCTTTTTGCGCGTTTTGCGCGAAGCCTTCGGGGGTGCGGTTCACGGTCGCCCGATTGATATTGGCATACAGACGGATTTTCTCCCGACACTTGCCGCCCAAGAGTTGATAGATGGGTGCATCCAACGCCTTGCCGACAAGATCCCAGAGTGCATGTTCGATTCCGCTGATTGCTGTGTGATAGGGTCGTCCTTCGTGCTCATGATAGAACTGGCGGTGAAAGCCCTCAATTTGGAACACCTCCTGACCGATGAGACCGGAACTGAGCCCCTCGATAATTTGAACCACGCGTCCGTCTTGACCCTGAGAGGCTTCGCCAATACCTGTTGAGCCATCTTCAGCGTGGACTTTGACAAAGACCCAATTCCCACGATGGTTGACATCTACAGTATGGGTTTCAATCGCTTTAATTTTCATTTAATCCTCATTCAACAGAGCAGGTTTCAGATTCACAGTCCAGTTTACTTAAGCGCGACCGATTCTTTGCGATGATCAGGTACGCCCCCTTCATCAGGGTACGAATGACAGGCACTAGGTAGAGCCATGTGATATAGCGATACTTGCCAAGCCGCCTATAAATCTGGTAGATGGTATCCGCGCCACAATAGGTCTTTCCGCTTGCGTCAATGAATCGCATCCCCTCCTTTGATTCGATGGATTCAAGCTGTGGATAGTGTGCGTAGAGATCGGGGGTCTGTTTGGGGGTATAGGTAAATTGATCTGCTTGATCCTTGTTTTGGATTCGGCGGATACCGTTCAAGCAGAAATTGCACTCGCCATCGTAGATGATAACGGGCTTTGTCGGTTTTGTTGCATTGTCTGTTTGCATGAAGCATATTCTCCTTTTGAGACAGCGACTTCTACAATCGCGTTTGATGCGTTACTTCCTACATCTCCTCAAGTGTTTCGATGCCCAATAAGGCTAGGGCTTTCTTGATAACAGCTGCTGAAGCGTTTATCAGTGCCAATCGCGCTTTAATCAATGCTGGGGACTCCGCAGCAAGCACGGGGTGCTTATGGTAGAATTGATTGACGGTTTGCGCGACAATGAACAGGTGATTGCAGATACGAGCGGGAGAGAGATCCCTGGCGGCCTCCTCCACAACTTCAGGAAACTGAATCAGCGTACGGATCAGCTGCAATTCTTCTTCGTTTCCGAGCAACGAAAAATCTGGTTCAACGGAGGCGAGATCCTCGGCTTCGGCTCTCCGAAGGATGCTGGCACAGCGGGCGTAAGCGTACTGGCAGTAGGGACCGGTAAAGCCATCGAAGGAGATGGACTCCTTCGGATCAAAGTTGATGGTGAGTTCGGGACGGACACGTAGCAGATAGAATTTAATTGCCGCCATCCCAATGGCAAAAGCACGTTTCTGAACCTCCTCGTCCGACAGTCTGGTCTCCGAGTCGCGTCCCCGAATTTCATCTACGGCAAGTTGGAACATCTCCTCAATTAGGTCATCGGCGTCAATTACAGTCCCTTCACGCGATTTCATTTTGCCTTCTGGGAGATTCACCATGCCGTAAGACAGGTGATAGCACTCCGGTGCCCACTCAAAACCGAGCATATCGAGCAGTTTGAATAAGCACTGGAAATGGTAGTTTTGTTCTGAACCGACGACATAGATGGATCGATCGAGTTGATGCTCATCAAATTTCATTTTTGCTGTCCCTAAATCTTGTGTGACGTAAACACTCGTGCCATCGCCACGGAGCAGCGTCTCCACCTTTTGACTCCCATCCCTTTGTGTGCCAAACTCATCGACAGGCAGTTTGGCTATCACAGCACCATCTTCAGCGACGATGAAGGCACCTTTATCCAAACCGGTTTGGATGAGATCTTTGCCGAGATTGTAAGTTTGGGACTCGTAGTAGAAAGCGTCAAATTCCAGACCGAGTTTTTGATAGGTCTCGGCAAATCCGTTGTAGACCCACCCGTTCATCATCTCCCAGAGTTTGAGCGTTTCTGAATCGCCGGATTCCCACTTGAGAAGCATTGCCTGCGTCTCTTGATCCAGGTCTGGTTGCTTCTTTTCTTCCTGTGCGTAACGGACATACCAATTTCCAACGAAGTGGTCGCCCTTCGTGCCGGTTGTCTCCGGTGTCCCACCATCTCCCCACTTTTGCCAAGCGAGCATTGATTTACAGATATGAACCCCACGATCATTTACGAGGTTCGCTTTAATTACTTCATGCCCTGTCGCTTCAAGTAGCTTTGACACCCCCATTCCAAGTACACCGTTGCGGATATGTCCTAAGTGCAAGGGTTTATTGGTGTTAGGAGACAGATACTCGACCATGACGCGTTGTCCCTGACCTATATTGGTGTTTCCAAGGCACGCTCCCTGTCCCACAAGTTCATTACATACACCGCTGAACAGAGCGTGATTGTGGATCTTAACGTTCAAATAAGGACCAACTGCTTCCACTGATTGGATAGATCCGCTCGGCTCAATTTCGGTTGCGATCGCTTGGGCGATCTGGGCTGGATTCTGTCGAAACTGTTTTGCCAAAGGGAAACATTCCACGGTGAAGTCACCCAATTCGACCTGCGGTGGATACCCTAATTTGAGGACTTCCGGTTGCTGCCCAAATTGCTCTTGGCAGGCAGCCTTTACTGTGGTTAAGATTTCAGTTTTAATGCTGGCAATTAGCATCTTTCCCTCCTATTTCTCCTCGTGAGAATCAGAGGGGAAAAGACTTTCATCATCAATTTCGTAATCTTCAAGCTCATCATATTCTTCTTCGTCTTCCTCATATTCGGCAATAACTTCCACATCGGGAACTTCGATCTGTGGGGCGTCCGCCCAAAGGCGTTCTAGATTATAGTACTCTCGCTTGTCTTCGAGAAAAATATGCACTACAAAATCAACATAGTCTAGCAAGACCCAGTCTGCATTGCGGCCTCCCTCTCGATGCCAGGGTCGTTCGTTCCAGTTGTCTTCTAATTCATCTCGCACGGCATCAGATATGCCTTCGACCTGTATATCCGAGGCACCACTACAGATAACAAAAAAGTTTGTAAACGAAGGTAATTGCCTTAGATCAAGGATAACCGCATCGCGAGCTCGTCGGCTCAAGGCGGTCGCAGCAGCGGCTTGCACCATTTCTAACGTATTTTCTTGCATGTTATTCCTCCTTCTCGACACGGCTGTATTTTCTGGGAGAGCTATTCACAGGTATAGTCTAGAAGTAACTCTTTTTCGGTTTGAGATACCCGGCGATTTAGATAATTAGTTTCGTGGATATAGTAAATTTCGAGTGATGCGAGCTGTTTCGGACCGGTATGCGTTTCATTCCAATGCTGGCAAAGATAACGGGCGTAATCCTCTTTAAACCAGAAATGTCTGAAATATCTGCGCCATCGATGGTTCTTGTGGATTGCAATTACAAGTTCTGGTTTTTCCCAACTCACTATTCTATCCGGGTTGAGAAGATTGACCTTGGTTCCATCTTGAAGTTCACCCAAGACTACATGCCAACCATCTTTTCTTGATGGTCCCCTAAACAACCCCCACCACTGATCTAATCTCAGAGTATACCCAATTGACTGGACAGGCTTGGGAAAAAAAAGTGATGGATAAACCGTCCTTAGATTCCACATTAGAACGTAAATTAGAAAAAACACAGCGAGTGCATTCCGCCAAATTGCCCCCTCCCGGATTGGGTAATCACCGCCCTGAACTGGAACTTTGAATTTTGTCAAGAGTTGGTCCCAAAACCAACTCGGAATAAATAATAACCAACTAGCCATACAGACATAAGTAAACAACCACAACTCCAGAGCAAGCCCCATACTAAAATGAAAAACCGTGAAGCTGAGGATAACAAGGCACCGCACGGGACCTGAAAAAAATGGTGAGAAAGCAAGCAGCGGTCCGAACCCTTCAATTCCCATCGTAGCATAGGTAAGAAACTTCAGCAACAACGGATGCGATTCGAGCAGTAACTTTCCGAAGTTTGTAACGTATCGGTCAAGCATTAGCGCGTAATAAACACCGGTGCCGCTGATTAACCAGTTCTTGGTTGATTTTAATGCGACCGAAAACCAATATATAAAACATATCTGTAGTAAAGCAGCGACTGTACCTCCTGAGAATATTAGGTTAGATTCTTGAAATTGATGTGGTTTTCTTAAATAGTCAATCGAGTAACGCGCCCCAAGCGGTAAAAACATGCTCCAAAAGAGCAATAGACATAGTATATAATCGCCACCCTGCATCAGGAGCCAATTGCGAGAATTCAAGGAAATTGTCAGGAACCAAACGACGGGTGTTACAAAGCGGGTACGGTAGCCTAAAAGTAACGCGATCGCAAATAGCCCCGCAATGATGAACAAAGCGGCTTGGAATTCTATTGAACCGTTAAGCAGATGCACAGATACACGCCACTTTGGGGAGTGTTCAATGACCTTATCAATCGGTAGGACACCACGATCTGTATAATGCGATTCTAAGTCGGTAGCACGTGTGATGAGATCTACGATGATTATAAGTGCGATACCGATGCGAAAGATTGCTAACGAGCGTAAATCGATTCCAAATAATTCCTGTGCTCTTAACTTCCAGCGATGAAGTCGAGATTGATTTCGGGACATATTCAACTTTTCGCACGTTTGAACCGACAAGACAGCGAGATTCTCGCGTCAACCCAACTCAATAGAACCACCTCTCCATCAAATGGAACTTAACAAACGCTGCTATGATTCGCCAATTTCTTGGAGTGCGCTATTGTAGGCATCTATTGTATGTGGGTGAATAAGGACGCCTTTGGCGAGGAGGAGCTCAATTTTGTAACGACTGACTTCAAAAACGGCTTTGTTCAGATCCTGATAGGCAAGCTCACGCACAGTATGTGCTTCTGCATGGTTGCGCTTAGGTTCAGCAAAGTCAGCGACATACAGGATTTTATCAATAAGTGTCATTTTGCCAGATCCGGTTGTGTGGATTCGGATGGCGTTGAGGATCTCGGGGTTGTCAACGTTAAAGTGTGACACAGCGAACTCCACCCCAATGAGTGCGTGCAGAAGTGACGGATTGTAGCGTTCGATTTCATCAAGTTCAATCTCGTAGCTTGCTGCTGCTTTATACTGTTCTGAAGTCCGCATCCACTTTGCACAATCGTGTAAAAGGGCAGCGAGGTTTACTTTCCGCATATCTGCACCGTACTTCTCCGCCAAGTCAAGTGCCAATCCCCGAACAGATAGGACATGTGTATACCGTTCCGGTGTCAGTTTCGATTTGAGATAATTCTCAATTTCAACCGCTTTTGGTTCTGTAAGCAGGGCTGCTTTTTCAATATCGTCCTTATTCTTCCTCATCTGTAATTTCGTTCACTTCTCCCGTCTCAAGTAGAAACTCTGCAAGCGCTTCTTTTTCTTCATCCGCCATTAGATCGGCATTCGGTAGCGGTGCACTGATTTTATACTCTTCGCCGAACCATTTCCCGAGATCTATTGCCTTACAACGGGCACTACAGAAGGGAAAGTTTGGCGGCAGTTTTCCACCGGGTTTGTAATCAAAGTCGCTAACTGTTCCGCAGACACTACATTTGTGTTTCACTGTAAGATCACCTGCTTTGTGGGTGAAGAAGCGACCTATCCCTCCGCTCCTGTGGGAGCATCCAACCATTCTACACAATAGTTTTCATAGGCACAAAAAAGATGCTTCTCCGGTTTACCTGTATAGTTGGTGACGTTCGATATATGCCGCAACGGGTATTGGGACAAGGTATCGAATGGAACGTCCGGATCGAATGCGCTCACGAATCTGAGTTGCGGAGATGTCAACTCCCGTGATTGAGAAGTATTGGACGCGGTCTCGAAGATCCAGGGGAACTTTGTCCAAACAGTAGTTGGGACGAGTGGTTGCGATAAAGCGACAGATATCGAGGATCTCATCGTAATCCTTCCAGATCTTGAAGTCAATCAGCGAATCGGCACCGATAATAAACGCGAGATCGCATCCCTCTCCATAGCGGGCTTGCAATTCTTTGATAGTCTGAATAGCAAAGGAAGGACCTACACGATCCAACTCGATTCGCGACACCTCAAAATTAGCGTTATCTGATGTTGCGAGGAGGGTCATCTGATAGCGGTGTTCTGGATCAATGATGTCCCGTGAATCCTTATGGGGTGGACGGGCAGACGGGATAAAGAGGATCTTATCGTAGCCTAAGCCATCACGCACCTCCTCCGCACTCAACAGATGGGCATAGTGAATAGGGTTGAAGGTGCCACCCATAATGGCAATTTTCATCTTTGCCCCCTACTTCCATCAACGTTAGTGATTCGGGTATAGTTACCTTTCGCGTTCTGATGCACTCCAAGAAAAATACATTTCAATAGACTTTTTTGAACCCCTTTACTGGCTTTAGTAGGTATTTCTTTTCATTCCCTGAAAAGAAGCCTGTCCCCCAAAGAATCAGAGGATACCCCAAAAAGCACAAGAACCTCAGTGCCATATCAGTTCCGATAGCCCCGTTATTGGCGATCAACAGAGACAGTCCGTAGAGTCCGAATCCGATTACGGTAATATGTAAAAGTCTTCCAACCTCAAAGTGAAGGTCATAGAATTTTGCCGAATAGTATGCTTTTAGGACATTCCACACAATGTAGGATAGCATAGTGGCGAATGCAGCCCCTAACATGCCCCATTGGGGAACAAAGAGAAAGTTCAATCCGATATTCGCTGATGCCGCAATCAAAACTATTCCAGACATATGGAACGATTTTTTCATCAGTCCCATCCCCCAACCGACGAAATTGCCAATCCCATGCTGAACGTAAGAATAGGTGATGATTGGGACGATGACCCAAGCCCCCCAGAACGCTTCTTTTCTTGCAAAAAGCATCAGAATTTCCCGACTGAAAAGCGAAATCAGCAGGCACGCAGCACAGCCTATTAGATAGAAATAGGTAGCACCTACCTTCAGGAAATGTCTTACGACTTCGGGATCCTCTTCCTGTTTAAGAACAATGGGCTGAAGCGCCTGTTTAACTGGAGTTACCAGAGCGGTCTGAAGGATTCCGGCGATTTGATATCCAAAAGAGTAAAGCCCCACCATGCTAACAGACCCGAAGATTTTCAGAACATACCGATCTCCAGATTGGATGAACAAATTTGAATATTCTGACAACAGCAATGGATAAGCGTATTTCAGCGGTGGAATCAGGGTCGAACGAGACAATCTGAATGTCGATCTTTTGATAAAAACGGGAAATATCATGATTACCGTGACTATCAGACTGAACAAGTTTCCGACGATAAGTGAGAGAACCCCCTTCTTCAAAACAGTGAGCAGATACAGTGTCAAACTCGCGGAGAGCAGCAGGCTTGATATAGATGTGAAAACGGAATACTTCGCTTTCTCCAGCATGCGGAGTAGACAGAGAAATAGGGACGAAATTGGTTGTAAAAACAGGATGAATGCATATATTTTGAGGAGATGAGCTAAATTCCTATCTTGTAGAAGGATCCTAGCGAGATATTCACTGATTTTCCAGAATACAACCGTACAACAGGTAATTAACAGCAACGCCCATAAAAATAGGTTGAAAAGTAAAATACCATTTTTCTCTCTATAGTCCGGAGCGTAGTAAAATCGAGTAAAGGCACTGTTTATAGGTGATGACACGAACCGAGTCAACAGGCTAACTGTAATAGATATCAACCCAATAATGCCAAAATCTTGGGGAAACAGAAACGAGGTATAGATTGGGAAAAGTAAAACGAATAACGCACCTTGAGATATGCTGCCAATGCTGTAGACAGTTCCCAGTTGTACCGTTCTTTTTAGATGATCTATTATCATATACTGTATACCGCATAACCCTCATTGTCGTACAGCAGTTCCAGCGAGTCCAAAGGGTATTCAATCCCTCGTTTCGACGCCAGCTCTATCTCTCGTTTCTGAGTCACCAGCGTATTGACCCCATATCGGACGCGAAAATGGTCAAAGTCTGGCTTCATCAGATAGAGGTACACATGATCTTCACCCATATACTTCATCCCTCGTCCCGGTTCAGACATCGAAGGGTAGTAAAAACGCGAATCACTGCCTTCCATGATTCCAGCTAAAGTAAAACTGAACTTTGTCGGAATAGTAATTATATTCTGTTCGGTTCTCCCATTCAAGACTTCGATGACATCTTCAAGCGCCGTTTCCTTAGCGGGCCACAGGTTGTTTTTAATTCTAATCGAACTTAGATACAGAAAATTCACCAAAACGAACCCGACATGAATTAGGGTGATTACATAGACTATTTCGTATGAATGTTTGGATACGATACAATATTTGACAAAAATCAGATGAATAAAGGCTAGCGAATACTCAAGGTATCTTTCGGCTTCACCAAGGAAAAGGGCAAAATTGATAGATGTAATAACAAATGCGATGAAGCTTGCGAGGGTAAGTCCAGTGACATACCAAATTACGTTGTCAGAAAAGAGTTCCGTGAACGTGTCGGGTGAAGAGAACCACCAGTATAAGAGAATAGGAATAATTGGAATCGAATAGACGAGGATGATTGGTGTCGTTTTGGTAAAAACTGTTCTGCAAAATTCCCTTGGTCGAGTAAACAAATAAACCGGTAGAGCGACAAAATCTCTTAAACTATTCCTTTCCGCTATTGGGGTTGTGCCCTCTTTGATAGCGGTGAAATACCATTTATAGTGTGCCCATTTACGTCCAAGTAACTGCCTGACACCGAGGTGCGGAACGAGCAAACAGACCCCAAAAGTTCCCAACAGTGGTAGTAACGGAACAAAGTCTCGGTAAAAACAGGATAGTACAACTGAATTCAGTACCAACACTTGCATCCCAAACTGGGAAGAAAGCAGTGTCAGCGTTCCGAAAAGCAGACAAGGCAAGTAGAAGTAGGGACTTTCAAACAGATAGCCAACACCAACAAAAGTGAAATAGAGTAGGACTAGAAGATTTCCGAGCGTTCGCCCTCCTATCGCTTGTAATCGGGCTGTGATCGGATGCAGCTTTGGACTGGTAGCGTAGAGAAGCGTTACCGCCCCCTCAGCAGAGATGAATTGTCCAGAAGATATCTGCCACACACGCTCAAACAGAAGATGGCTCAACAAATAAACCAACAGGATACTCGCTAAATCGAAGGCGAGGTTGGTCAGTCTACCAACAAGCACCCAGTGTTTTGGATTAATCTGTGCGATAACCGCGTGGGGCAGTGGGGGATAGCCCCTAATTCCGGGGACGAGCGAGTTCTTCACGTGGTGCCTGCCGATCCCTTTCAGTCCCCCGAGGTCGCGTCGCAGCTTCGTAAGCCAAATATGCGCATCCAGATCGCTGCCTGCGTGGAGCAGAAAAATCAGACGGGTAACAAGCCCCAAAAGACTGATGCCTACAACTTCAATGTAAAGCATTTCGGAATTTTCCTAATTTCCCAACAACCGACCTCCAAAAATCAGGATAGCCAGAGGTTCGCATTTGCAGAGACATATAAGTTAAATTTAGGAACTAGGACTTCTTAGTATACCATACATTCCATCATATCGCCTGCAATCCGATCAAATGCGTTTCGTTGGTATGGCGTCCAGTCAGTCCAGTGTGGAAACTTATCAGGTAAGTCTGCCCGGTCCTGCAATGAATTGATACGTGCGTTTATCATCTCTCCCATCTGATCGGCGTTGAATCCATCTAATCCTAAAAAGTCGAAAATCTCTCCCATCTCTGATTGATCCAATGACTTCATATCCACCTGAAGCCAACGTTGGCGATTCAGTTGAGAGAACAACCCCAATGCTGTTCTATTGAAATTAGCCCAATGCCAAGCACACTTTTCAAAACGTGAGAGTTGTCCCCATTCCTCAAAATATTGATTGCCGGGATTGGGCCGTAGCCGACTGTAATCCCACCAATCCTGTTCGGGCGAATCAACAGGTGAGTTGGGATCGTCCTCTTTCATGGCAAAGACGCCGCTATGCGAGAATTTTTGACTATAGAAATCGTGCCAATCCATCAAAGAACGCACGACCTCGCGTCCATCTCGCACCGGAAACAGAAATTTACAATCCCATAGTTCAGCGATATGTGGGATAAACGGTAGATAGTTTGGATTTTTGTCTCCATACTTCAGCCCACTTGATAACACCTCTTGAATTGGCCCTGACTTTGCTCCCTCAATGACCTGCTTCGGATTTTCTAACATGCCCCGATATAAATTTCGTGCTTCGATGCACAGATTCGGTTTCTGTTCCACGAAGACAGTTGCGTTCTGCGATGTGTCTAACAATTTCACCAGTGCTGTTGTCCCACTTCGGGCGCAACCGATGATGAAGAAAATATCAGCCATAACTGTTTCCTTACGGAGAAGCTAATCTTTTATATGAAAGTTCTGAATCGGGATAAAAGATTTAACATGCTTTTAGGATTTACACA
The DNA here is from genome assembly GCA_965204355.1 of Candidatus Poribacteria bacterium. Lineage (GTDB taxonomy): Bacteria > Poribacteria > WGA-4E > WGA-4E > PCPOR2b > PCPOR2b. The sequence goes on along the minus strand of OZ241983.1, from coordinate 1,193,759 downwards.
GTTGAATGCTCAAAGCCTCGTAGTCCGGTGATGAATCACCGCACAACACAACTCGCAACACACGATGAATTGGGTAACTACACTAAATCCGTAGGTTTGTCGCCGGCAGATTTATCGCCCGCGGTAACGCGCAATGAATTGCGCTACTACAAACTGCTTTGAATCCCGATAAAAGCGGGACTGAAGTGCGTAACTCCTAACGCTTTTATGTTTTCTTAGGGCTTACGGGCAATGACTTCAAACACATTGACAAGTCCCATATACGTTGCATCGTAATTTGGTGACGATGGAAGGGTTCGTTCATCGTCAATTGTCAAAGTTCCTTCTGCCCCCAGAGTGATTACCTCAAACCCCGATTTGTCCAAGGCACGCTTGGTGCTGCCGGGAGTCATTATGCGAGCGCCGGCATTTGGCGAAAATCCACTCCTTTTGCGAATCAATGTATTCCAGAAAGTTTGAAGACCGTACCATCTTGGCCGAAAGTCTATCGACGGATTAGGTCCTTGGATAATATTATAGAGATACCAGCCGGGGCCATTGGTACAGATGTAAAGATCTCCCCGTTTTTTCAGGATGCGAAAGAAATCTCTAAAGACCTTATGGTAGTCTGTTAGATACACAACGCTATAACAGAAAATAGCATCGAAAGTCTCTTCAGGATAAGTAATATCCTCTAGGCTTGCCTGACGAAATTCTACATTTTTGAAATCATTGATTGAGGCAAGTTGGGTGCTGACAGATATGCGTTCTGAATCAACATCAATACCGAGAACTTGGTGTGAGGTTTGTGCCATTGCAAATGTCCATTGCCCAAATCCGCACCCTGCGTCTAAGATCTTTTCTTTGTTAATGAAACCGATACGAACCAAGCGTTCCTTATATTTATCCAACCCATCAGAATAGACCCGTTGCAAAAACCCGGTATCGTTTGCATTTAAACGATGAAGTAACTGATCTGGAATCTCTATTTCGTTCGTCTCAGACATTGGCAACTGAGTCTCTAAGATGTTTGTGCATATCTACGTGAGGTATTGAATCCCATGGCGAGTGGGAGATCGCGCAAGACTTTTTTTTCTGCCTCAATTGGGTCAAGACCTGCGAGGCGCGCCCGTGCCATTGCCTCACCAACTTTCAATCCGGCGGAATGCAGGGCGATAACTGGCTTGGGACCCAAGTAATCAGTTGTAACGCTCATATGCCCGGGTGCTGCTGATTTTTGAGGAATACACGGAATAGCTGCGTTATCAATTTCTTCCCGATTGATATTTCCAGCGATGTGGACAATCGACAGATGGGGGTTCAGGATTAATAGCTCCTCAACGGTTATCTGTCCTTCACTGCCGATCAAGCAAACTGGGCTATGATGTTCTACCAGAACAACGAGATCAGCATCGCGAAGTGTAGATTTAGCGGATTTAGTCTCCAAGGAGTTGTCCGACGCAGACAGGTCTATATATTTTACATCAACCTCCAGCTTACCAAATACGCTGACACTGCTTTCACCAAAAACGCCGCTTCCGACAACCACGACTTTCGATCTGTAAACTTCAATTTCTAATTCAAACGCCAGCTTGAGTGCCAGATATCCGACGTAGGTGAAAAGGTCAAGCCTCGGCTCCCGCTCATTTGTACCCAAAACCGTGATTCCTGCCCGCCGACATTCTGAGAGATCCACATCCGCTTCGCGAAATTCCCACGTTTCCCACATCAGCGGGAGGACAGCCGTCGGTTTTAGGTGGGCAATCATGTTTTTATCGACTGGACGCACAAATCCAAGATTCGTTACGATATCAACTTGCGACAATATCGACGGACTTTTGTCAGAAATCACCTCAATCCGGTCTTCCACTCCCCACCTTTGTGCTAGTTCAAGTGTGAAAGTTCGGATATCGACTGCTTTACCGTACTTAGAGTCCTGTGTGATTGCAAAAACCCGATCTGAACCAGCCAATGCTGCAATCAAGGGAGTTACGACATAGTTTCCACTTGCCGCTTCTGTGAGGACCGTGAGCCCCGATAGGTCCAGATTGTATGTGTCTATTGCGTCGCCAATCAGTTTCTCGATGCGTTTGATGTTCATGTCATAAACTGCTTCAACCACCACTCAAAACTCAACAGTGACCAGATTAGGAGTCGCTTGTTCTCTGTACCAGAGCTGTGGGTTTCAACGACCTGTCTCACATATTCGGGGTTGAGGTAGTCGTTAATTCGCGCTCTATCGTCGAGCAGAAGGTCTCGTACATATTTTTCACTACTGCCACGGAACCACGATTCATCAGGCGCACTGAAGCCCTGCTTCTTGGCTCGTGTAACCGCTTTGGGGATAATTCGTCGCATTGTTTTGCGTAGAATGTCTTTACCGACATCTGTCCGTTCCAAGCTGATCTTCCCATTGAACACTTTCCAGTTATGCAAGTTGGCAATCTTATAACAGATGGGTGTCTGACAAGCGAGATCGACTAAGTCATTATCCAATAGTGGCACTCTCGTTTCCAATGAATGTGCCATCGAAATTTTGTCTTCAACGACAAGCAACCCGTGTAGAAAGGTCTTGCATTCAAAGTAGAGTGAATGGTTGATCTGTTCCTCCCGGCTATCGCACCGAATACCTTTTGGATAGACATTCTGGAATTCCCTCCAGGTGTGATTTTCGAGGGAAGTTGTCCCGTCAATATCCATTTTGTTTAGTTGATTTGTAACTCCTGGATTGAAAAGCAGAGGTTTCTCTTTATTATATACCAATCTCTGCCAGTAGCGGTAATAATTGTCCGTATAACTTTCGGCACTGTTTCCAAGCGCTGCGGCATATCGCCAAGGATAACCGCCGAATAATTCATCGCCTCCTGTTCCGGACATAACTACTTTGACAAATTTGCTCGCCAACTGCGCTGCATAGTAGTTCGGATAGCACTGTCCGACGCGCAAATCTTCTAGGTGCCAGCTAAGATTTCCCATCGCCGCTTCCATATCACCAGAATGTAGCACATTTTCGTGGTGCTCCGTCTGAAACTGGTCCGCCATATATTTGGCTAACTTGCGTTCGTCGAAGTGCAATTCATGGTTCGCGGCTTCCGACAGATCAAAACCTATTGTAAATGTGGAGATCAATCCAAAGACAGAGGTAGTGATCGCAGTTACAGTTCCTGAATCCATACCACCACTCAAGTAACTACCGATAGGAACATCGCTGACACACTGCCGCTCAACAGCTTGCGTTAATCGGTCATAAAGCTGGTCTTCAAGTTCGTTTGAGGGGACATTCATCCCTTGCTCAAAGTTAAAATCCCAATATTTGGTCTTGGAAATTTTTTGTCCGATACGATTGAGACTCAAAGCGACCTGCGACAGATCGAGTTCCAGGTAGTGTCCGGGTGAGAGCAGCTTGATCCCAGAAAAGAGGGTGCGGTCGCTAAAAATGTTTTGGAAGGAGAAGTATTCGTTTAAGGCTGCGAGATCTACGTCCGGCGTTTCAGGCAGGTATTCCAGAATGGATTTGATTTCGGATCCAAACAGAAATGTCCCTTCATTGGTAAGGGTATAGTAGAGCGGTTTGATACCGTAGCGGTCCCGAGCGATCCAGACTCTTTGATTACGACTGTCATACAGCGCGAGAGCGAACATCCCGTTGAATCGGTGAATACAGTCGGTTCCCCATTCGTGGTAAGCGTGGACGATAACCTCAGTGTCAGAAGCACTCGAAAAGTGGTAGCCAAGCGCTTTCAGTTCCTGGCGTATTTCTCTAAAATTGTAGATTTCGCCGTTGTAGATAAGCCAGATCCTACGTGATTTATCGCACATCGGCTGGTGCCCCCGGGGCGAGAGATCAATAATCGATAATCTTCGGTGTCCGAAAAATAGATCCCATTTTTCTGAATGCAATCTGTTTTGTCCGGAAGGTAAGTCAATCGCGGGAAGCAGCGGGCAGATAGCTTGGAATTGGCTGTCTGTAAAATCCTGACTGATTGGATGCTGCGTTCCCGTCTGCCAGACGAGATAACCCGCGTCGTCTGGCCCTCTGTGGGCAATGACATCTACCATCGGTTTCAGGCGTTCCGCTTGGATGGGCTTACGATTGAGGGATATTGCTCCTGCTATACCACACATAATTTAACCTACAATCTGCTGTAGACTTTGACACACCAACGCTTGTTCAGCTTCTGTCATTTGTGCATAGAGCGGCAGCGTCAGCCCCAATCGGTCCGCCAAATAAGCGTTGGGAAACTGCTCAGGACGTAGCGCGTATTTTTCAGTATAGTAGCCTTGGAGCACGGGCGCGTGGGTACCCTGGCGGGTCGCAATTCCTTGTGTTTCCAACTGCATCATCAGTTCGTTACGCTGTCGATGGAGTCGATCCACGTTATCCAAGGTAGGTTCTTCAGGACAGAACAAGCAGACATAAGCTTGATATCCGTGGACGAAGCCGGTGGGGACTCTGGGCGTTTTTAGCCATTCTAGGGTCAGTAACTGATTATAGTGCTGGGCAAGTTGGGAGCGTGTTTTCATGATCCATGCTGCCCGATCCATCTGTGCACAACCGAGCGCGCCTTGGATGTCTGTCATACGGTAGTTATAGCCGAGGTGATTATACTCGGATAACAGAAACCCGGCTTTACCTGTATGGCGTGATAGGTCGGAGCGCGAAGCACCGTGATCTCGTAAGGTACGCGCTAGTCGGTCAAAGTCTTCCCGCTGCGTTGTAATCATGCCACCCTCGCCGGTGGTGACAGACTTGCGCGGGTGGAAGCTGAAACAACCCATCTCGCCAACGGTCCCTGCATGTTTCCCGTGATACTGGGCACCAAACCCGCACGCAGCATCCTCCACAACCCATAGGTCATGTTTTCGGGCGATCTCCTCGATTGGCTGCATCTCCGCGCAAAGTCCAAACAGATGGACCGGGATGATGCCGACCGTTCTGGGCGTAATCAACTCTTCAATCGCCGCCACATCTATATTGAATGTGGATAGGTCAATATCGCAGAAAACCGGCTTTGCACCCATGTATTCCACTACGTTGGCGGTGGAAATCCATGTGAAAGCAGGTACAATTACTTCGTCACCGGGATTTAGCCCTAACGCAGCGACGGCGATATGCAGCGCCGTTGTACAGGAACTGGTCGCAATTGAAAAGGGTGATTCTGTGAAGGCTGAAAATTTTTCCTCAAATTCTTTGACAAATGGCCCCTGAACTACCCAACCAGTGTGCAAGGGAACACGAATTGCAGCCTCCTCCTCTGGACCGAAAAACGGTTTGGTGATCGGTATCTTTTGAGGTATTGGCTCATCCTTCAACGGTAGCACCACCTTTTTTATCGGCATTTCGCCAATCTATCAATCGGCGCATCCCATCCTCTATATCGACTTGCCATTGGAAGCCTAAGTCGCGTTCAGCGGCTTGGGTAGAACCGATCCGATTTGTTACAAAGGTTTGGCCAGCGGGTTCATATTGGATCTCAAGATCGCTGTCTGTCAACCGCAGCAGCAGCTCCGTCAACGCTTTGATTGATGTACCGATACCTCGCCCAACATTGTAGTTTTTGCCAGTCACGTTAGCCTGCATGGCACGAACATTCGCCCGAGCAATATCGCTTACATAGATGAAGTCGTACTGCTGGCTGCCATCTCCGTAAACAATCGGCGGCAATCCCTGATTGATGCGATCGAGAATCTTCATCATGACGGCGGTATAAGCTCCCTTATAATCTTGGCGGGGACCGTAGGCGTTCATATAGCGCAGCCCTACCCAATCCAGATTATAACGATGTCCCAACGCCTTAAACATCTGCTCACCGGCAATCTTGGTTGCCCCATAGAAGGTATAGTTGTTATAGGGATGCTCCTCCGTCATAGGTAGCTCGACAGCGTCTCCGTACACTGATGCGGAGGAGGAGTAGACCACGCGCGCTACTCCCTGTCTAATTGCTGCTTCTAGCACGTTGAAGGTGCCTGCAACGTTGACTTCAAAGGCGGAGCGGGGGTATTCGTGGCAATGTAACAGCCAAAGCGCTGCCAGATGAAATACGCCGTGGATTCCTTCCATGGCAGACTCTAATATGTCACGGTGTAGTATATCTCCGCCGTGGGGATATACCGAAACTCTGGAATCTCTCAACGCCTCCTGCAAATTTTCTTGAATTCCACGCGTGAAGTTATCATACACAATAATCTCAGCAGCGTTTGTCTCGATTAACTGATCAACGACATGGCTCCCAATAAAACCGGCTCCACCAATAACTAAGATACGTTTATCTTTTAACTTCATAACGAATTTACCGCAGAGACACAGAGAACGAAGAGGTAAAACGTGAAGGCTCATGTTAAGAAATAGTGCAACAGAAACCGAGTTTTGAAGAAAAAATTCGGTTTCTCTGTGTGCTTTGTACTTTTTTTGATTTGACCTTCTGTTTTTTTCTATACCCTCTGCGCCTCGGTGGTGATTTTTCAATAATCGGCAGATGTGAGTTGATTATTGTGACACTGATATTTGCGATGACATTGACCACAGTGTGCGAAATTATCTGTCAGTTCCAAACGGGTTCCGCATTGACACATCCAACCGTGTTGCCTTGCCGGGTTACCATAGACTAAGGCGTAGTTAGACACATCCCGCGTTACTACAGACCCCGCACCGATGAAGGCATGTTCACCAATGATCACACCGCATATAATCGTCGCATTAGCACCAATTGTTGCACCGTGTTTTACTAATGTGGAATCATATTCATCAATTGTTTTGGGAATAGCGCTCCTCGGATTGATGACGTTTGTGAACACCACTGAAGGACCGCAAAAGACGTCATCTTCGATGGTAACCTTCTTGTAAACAGAGACGTTGTTTTGGATCTTGACATTATTTCCGACGTGGACGCCGCTATCGATATTAACGTTCTGCCCAAGTGTGCAATTGCGTCCGATTCGGCTGTCCTTCATAATATGGCAGAAATGCCAAACCTTGGTGCCATCACCAATCGAAACCGGTTCATCAATGTAAGAGGATTCATGAACAAAATAGGATTTTTCCATATAGTTCCCCTTTCTCGATGAAGCAAACGCTACGATTAGGCATCACATTCTGATGTCTACAGGTTCACCGTTCCGGTTGCGCGATTGCTGTGCTGCTTGTAGGACTCGCACAACGCGAAGTCCATCTCTGCCGTCGCTTCTGGGCTTGCAATGATTCATGATGCAATCGAGAAAGTGTTGACATTCCAACTTAAGCGGCTCAGTCATTTTGATATATGGTATTGTGACATCACCAAATCGCGGACTCAAGGCTTCACCGTAGGAGGTATAGCCTGTGTTGTGATCGACCCCTTTATTATAAATTTTGACCATTTCTGTGGTTTCCATATCGTCAAAAACGACCATTTTTTCGCTGCCAACAATCGTTGTTAAGCGCAGTTTATGGGGGTCTAACCAACTTAACTGGATATGAGCCATTACCCCACCGGGAAACTGAAGGTTGACAAAAACCACATCATCGATGTCCTCTTGCAGATAGGCTGCCCCACGCGCTGATACGTTCTCCGGTTCGGCATCAAGAAGATACATGGCGACGGAAAAATCGTGAGGGGCGAGGCTCCACATCGCGTTTTCGTCGTGTCGGATTCTTCCCAAGTTGACCCGCTGTGCATAGAGGTAGTGGATCTGTCCAAGTTCCCCTGACTGAATAAGATCCTTCAGTTTTTCAATCGCCGGATGGTATTCCATCAGGTGGCCGACCATTAGGATTCGATTCGCATCTTCAGAGAGTTCGACCAGTTCGACAGCGTGTTGGACTTCCAGTGTCAGCGGTTTTTCGATGAAAAGATGCTTACCGTGCTGAAGGGCTTTAAGGGCAAAAGTGTAATGTGTAGGCGCTGGTGTAGCAATGACAATCGCGTCAAGATCGGGGTCGTCCAACAGGACATTATAATCATTAGTAACTACAAGATACGGATATTGCCCTTTGGCGCGGGCGAGACGATTTGCGTCTAGGTCACAGCAAACTTTGACGCAACAATCGGGTAGTTGATCAAAATTCCGAAGCAGATTGGGTCCCCAATACCCTAAGCCAACCAGCCCAAGGGTGATTTTGGATGCTTTCATACCGTTGCTTTAATCCGTGCTTTGCGGTAAGTATTTTGGACAACCACAAGGGTTGCCCCTACATTGGGTCAATACTTGTAGGGGTTAGGGTTCCGAACCCGGTGGGCGAGGGACCCTCGTCCTACCATAGGGAGTTATCGACGAATTATGGACACGCCTCACATAAATGTCAACACGTCCTACTTCCTAGTACCCCTTTTGTTTATCCACAACATTTTCTAATGGCTCGCCCTTGACGTAGCGATGTAAGTTGTCAACGAACAGCTGCATAGCACGCGCGCGAATGTGCTGTGACGCCCCTGCACTATGTCCAGTTAAGATTACGTTAGGCTCGGTCCATAGCGGGCTATCCGGCGGACACGGTTCCGTGTAAGTCACATCCAGCCCTGCGGCTGCCAATTTGCCGCTACGAAGAGCGGCGATTAAGGCATCTTCATCAATAATCCTCCCGCGACTAACGTTGACGAGGTAACTTCCATCTGGCAGTAGGTTAAACTGCTCGTGCGATAGGAGTTTATGCGTTTCGGGGGTGCTTGGACAGCAAACCATTACGACGTTGGATTGTGACATCAATTCCGGCAACCAATCCAACTTTCCGAGCTGAGTCACCGTGTCTGGCTTTTCAATAGATTCCGGGTCAACAGCAATCACATTAAACTCGAATGCTTTTGCTCTCGCGGCGACTGCACGACCGATGCCGCCAAGCCCCAGAATTCCCATGGTCATTCCCGCCAATTCGATACACGGCACACGTTCCCAGTGCTTGTGTTTCATAAACTCTAGTTGTGCTGGGATACTGCGTGTGAGTGAGAGCAAGAGCGCGAAGGCGTGCTCAGAAATTTGTTGCCCGTACAACCTTCGACAATTTGTCAAGACTACATCGCTCGATTTGAAAGCGGGGTACATGAAGCCTTCAACCCCTGCATGTGGCTGATGCACCCATCGCAATGCGTCGGCTTTTGGGAAATCTGCTTCACCGATTGATCCATAGATAATCTCGATGTCGGAGAGGTGGTCACCAAGTTGTTCCCCCGGTGGCAGGAGATGTATTTCGACCTCCGATGGGACATCGTTGAGCATGGCTTCAACCTCCGGTACTTGACGGCTCGCAATGAGAATTTTTGGGTTAGGCATTATAATTCCTTTCATAGGTTGGATGGGGCATGTTGGAAAACACTCTGAAGCTGTTTAACGTGAATTGTACAGAGTTTCACGGGAAATCCAGCAAACTATAGTAAATCCTAAAAACAGATAGACGCTTTCGCTCCCCGTGTCCTGTCCCGACTCGTCGGGATGCGGTGCGGTTAGAAACCGCACCTACCGGGCCTGGGGGCAATGCGGTTCGGTTTGGAGTGTCTCATTAATTCTCAGATCTACTATAGTATTCCCAACATCTTTCGCCAAAGTAATTTAAGTTTTGTAGACCGTTGGATCCGCGATACCCGCTTCTTCAAATCCCTTTCTCCGTAATAAGCAGCTATCACACGCACCACACGCCCTGCCTTGTGGATCGGGATCGTAACAACTGAGAGTGAGTCCGTAGTCAACGCCGAGTTCCACCCCTTTTTGCATAATCTGCGCTTTAGTCATTGAAATGAGAGGGGTTTCAATCTTTAGCTGCGTTGTACCTTCAACTCCGGCTCTCGTTGCCAGATTCGCCATCTGCTGGTACGCCTCAATATACTCTGGTCGACAATCGGGATAGCCGCTGTAGTCAAGTGCATTGACGCCGATGAAAATTGTATTGATCTCTAGCGTTTCTGCCCAAGCAAGTGCAAAAGAGAGGAATATGGTATTTCGTGCGGGAACGTAGGTGATTGGGATGCCCGTCCCGATTTCCTGATCTGACCGTTCCTTGGGAACATCGATGTCATCTGTCAACGCAGAGCCGCCAAATGCACGTAGATCTATATCGACTATGGTGTGTTTTTTTGCCCCCATTTTTTTTGAGATTTGTTCCGCGCAGTCAAGTTCTAAGACGTGTCGTTGGCCATACCTAAAACTTATGGTGTATACATCGTATCCTTGAGACTGTGCAATTGCGAGTATTGTTGTGGAATCAACACCCCCGCTTAAAAGCACTACCGCTTTTTTTGCCAACCGGAACTCCTTCTTTGCCTATTTGTACAATATGAGACTTGGCCTACCGGCGATTGGAACTATCAGTGTTAATTCAGGCATCTGATTATAGCCAAATATGGGGAAATCCTCAAGTGAAAATGACTTAACTCTCACCGTTTAGTCAATCACATTCCAGCTGAAGACCAGAATCTTTTCGATCATGAGGTTTAATATTATAGTGGATCTTAGAATTAATGAGACACTCCAAACCGGTGCGGTTTCAAACCGCACCTACCAGGGGCGAAAGTGTCTATCTGTTTTTAGAATTCACCATAAATACAAAAACGAACCCCCTAAATCCCCAACTTCCCTGACAAGGGGAGAAGATAAGAGGGGATCTTCTCTCCTTGTCTTTCCCCTCTTATCAGAGGGGTTCAGGGGGACTTTGATAAATGTCTCCTTATTTCTCGTGTTTACTATAGTTTGGGCAAACTTCTGTAGCAAACGCTTCGATTAGCCTGACAGCAGTTGTTAAACCGTCTTCCAGTTCGATTTTTTCCATCAATGCCTTTGCTTTCTGTGCCATCGATCGAGACGAGATAACTTGATTGATACGCTCTGCCAACCGTTTGGGGGTCATGTCTTGACGATGGAGCGGTTTGGGGGCGACGCCGATTTTGCGTAAGGTACATCCCCAATACGGCTGATCTGCCCAGTGGGGAACAGTAATGGAGGGTACGCCAGCCCGACACGCTGCAGCGGTCGTACCTGCCCCGCCATGATGGATGACACAACATCCTTGGCGAAATAGAAAATTGTGAGGAACATATCCGACAAAACAGATATTTTCAGGTGGACTCTCCAACCCAAGATTTCCCCAACCTGTTTGAACGATTGCGCGCTGCCCGGCGCGTTGCACAGCTTCGACGAGGATCTTTGTGGTCTCGATATTTCTGCTTCCAGCTACCGAACCGAAGGTAATGATAATTGTTGGCGATCTTTGATCCAAAAATTTCTGCAGCACCAGCGGAATCTCGTAATCAGGTTCATCAAGAAACCAGGCTCCCGTGAATTTATGCTTGCTGGGCAGGTCGGGCGGGGGTTTGCTGACACTCGGTGACGCTGCAATCAGATTCAATTTCGGAGAATACATACCCTCCAAACCGATGCACTCCCGTTTCTCTCCGCCGATGGCGTTAATAAAACTGTTGAATAGCGGATCGACCTGCTTTCGCATCAGCTGCTTCGCTACTTTCCAAAATAGTGTATTTGACAGTGCACCAAGGTTCGGTATCGGGAATGGGGGCTCATAGCGGGTCTTAATAAAGCCGGGCCAGTAGCTAACCGTGATCCAGGGCAGATTTTGTCGGATTGCTGCTTCCTGCCCGGGTATATCTGCCGCATGGCAGATTGCAAGGTCATATCCTTCCATGCCGCTGAGGCAGTCTTCGTACCATTGGTCCGCTTTGTAAAGAAGGCCTTCCTTCGCAATGGAGATTGTTGATTTTAGTGGATTCTTAATCTGAACGATCGCATCCATCAATTGATTCATACGATCTGAATCAAAAGGAACGCCGACAGGGTAGAAATCAACGCCGCATTTGGCAAATCGATTTCGGTAGATTTCTGATGTGCAAACGCGAACTTCGTGCCCCTCTTTTGATAATCGATCGGAGAGGGCGAGAAAAGGTTGGACATCACCGGTCGTTCCCCACGTGCTGAGTACGATCCGGAGTTTGCTGGTGTATTCCGCGGATTGGCGATTGTTCATCGGCTTGGTTGGATATTTCCATCATTTGGTTACTGCATAAAACTGAATTTGGCTGCCTTGTTCGTTGTGTAGGCATACGATTAGTTCAGACAGATCATCATTATCAGCATCAGCAATTTTCATATCCACGATTTGCCCACCAAGTAACGGACTTCTCCAACCCTCCACATACAAATCCCCTTTTTGTTCAAGGATAATAAACTGATCTGAAAACTCAAGGGTACTCGGAAGATTTTTCACTGTTCCAACAATCTCCGGCGTACTATCCCCGTTCAGATCTCCGATTGCAATTCCTTCACCGAAGACGGGTGGCGTTTGCCACGAGAGTCGTGTCGTATTGTTATCAATGTGATAGATTTGGAGATGCCCCTCTAAATCGACGACAGCCACTTCGCTTGTAGCCCGATCTATCGCTATCACGTGCGTGGCGATGGAATGGTAATCGACAGGCAACGGACACGGGTGTTTCAGGTAAATTTTCCCCATACGCCACACCCAACAACTTGTCAATGATCCACGATACGCCAGTTGATTGGAGTCAGTTTCTCCAAAGATTAACCGCTCTCCACCTTGGGCAAGACATACTGAGTCCTCTGCGAAGGTTGTTACCTCCGTATCTTCACCCCATTCAATCCGCTGCGTTAGATTCGGAGGAATGCCGATATAAATCTCATCCCGGTCATTCCCATTCCGGTCCGCAGCAAGCATTACCCGTCGAGATTGTGCCAAAACTGACGGCCCATCAATGCTATATTGGGCGTCCGAAAGGTCGAGGTGTTGCCAAAGATCCACCCCACTCCATTTCAACACTTTCACGTGCTTTTCGTCCGCGACCAGCACTTCATTAAAACCGTCTCCGTCTGGATCTGACACCTCAATTGCCAGCGCGAAATAGTCTACGTCTGGCAAGCTTTGCCATTTGAGGAAGTAGGGTTGACGGTTCACAGCCGGTGTGGTGGTATAGAGCCCCATCAACGCAGCAACAGGGGATAGCTGGCGGTTGGCAACATATCGGAGATAGCCCGTTTTCACATCCCAGAGAAAAAGATTGAGATTGACCACTAGATTGAGTTTTGTGATACTTCCTGTGATTAGCCATTGACATGCCAAGGATTTGCCATACTGCTTCACCTGTTCAGGGGTCAACAGACTACCATCTGTGGGGTATTGACGCCAATCTAAACGTTCTGGACTAATAAGCGCTTCGCCGATCGTTTCTGCCAATTGAGAGGCAAGCAGACTTGTCAAAACACGGCTAACTGTTTTTAGATCAGGTTCTGTCGCGCTGAGGGGGATCAACGCGATTCCATCCGCGGCGGAATCCTTGGGTAATTTCGCAATAACCTCATCTGCAATACCCGCTATTGCGAGGTTCAGATCCCGCTCCGGTGCAGCAAAAGCTATAGTCATGCAGTACCAAAAAAGGATAAGAATGGTAAGATGAAAGCAAACTTTGATCTCAACGGAATCCTGGGGATTTGTAGTATTTTGCGTCATTCATTACTCCTGATGCTTTACGCATCACCTTTCAGTTAATAGGGCTGTTCAGTTTTTCTGTAGGAGGGATTTCCCAATCCCGACACTTCGCTCTAGGAGCGACTTCCCGACTCCGACTTTTCAAATATGGTGAACTTTAGAATTACTTGGACACGCTGTACCGGCGCTGTTTCCTAACCGCACTGCATCGGCGCAGTTAGAAACAGCGCCTACCAAACATCGGGAGCGAAAGTGTCTACATATTTTGATAATTCACTATAAAATGCGTAATAAGCCTAAAACTAAGTGACCCTATTTCAGTTAAAGTTTCACTTGACAAAACAAAGCTGCGTGTGGGATTATAGAGTGTTATTACATTTACTGTCAATTGTACACCGTCAAAGTCAGATGCAAATTCCAGATTACTATCGCACATTAGAAATAGATCGCCGCGCAACAGCAGAGGATATTAAGCAGGCTTATCGCAAGCAGGTGAAGCGGCATCACCCGGATAAGAATCCGGGACAGGAGAAGTATGCCGAGCGCATGTTCCGCCGCATCTGCATCGCCTATGAAATTCTTAGCGATCCTCAACGGAAGTTGAAGTACGATCTCACACTCAAATCGGTAGATATAGAGCACGGGTGGCAGCCACGTCCTTTTGAAGATTTGCGAAGGTCGAATCAAACCCGGCATAAATATCAACTCATGTTTCAGGAGCTGCTGAACGCAAACATTGAAGCAGGCATCGAGATTTACGAACAGTTGCAACGTGAGAAGAGAAAGGGCTGTATTGATGACTTTTTGGGCTATGCAGACAGCCGTGACTGCGAATTTCTCATCGCAGAGGCCTACCAGACACTTGGGGATTATCGAACAGCCATGGGAATTTATGAATCGCTAATCGACTGTGAAAGACGGCGGCCGTGTTTCCATCACTTCATTGATGAAATCAAGGAACGGTTGAAGCGGACATATTTCTACGTCCTCACAAATCCTCAGAACTTTGAAGATATCCCGACCGATTTAGAAAAGATTCGCGCTTTGAACCTATCGAAACGAGAAACGGCATGGATTTATAAAAGGTTATCCGAGTGCTATATTGATATTAATCAAATTAATCGAGCGAAAGAGATGTTAAGCATGGCGTTCGAACTCTACCCAGGTATAGCGGGGGCAAAAAAGATCTGTCAACAACTGGGCATGGAGCATCTGCTATTGTGAAGCGGTAACTAGCAGCAAACCGATCTCAATAGCCATTTCGGTGAATAACCTTCTCAAAAGCTGCGGATAGTATAATATCACAAAACCCCTGTTGTTTCTATTCATAATGCACTCTGCCAACAGACCTTTGGAAGAGAAAATTGACCTAAATGGGTATGCTGCTCAGGTTCAATTCAAAACTATGGTAGATTTTAGAATTAATGAGACACTCCAAACCGGTGCGGTTAGAAACCGCACCTACCGGCCCCGATAAATCGGGATCGAAACCGAGGGGCGAAAGTGTCTATTTATTTTTCAGAATTCACCATAAACATCTAAGTTTCTATCACACCTCCAGCCATTTGCTTATGCCGTTCCCCCGATAAATCGGGATGAAGACACGAGCATCCTCAATGAAATCGGGAATCGCATGTTTCTGCCATGCTCCAACAAATAAAGCCAACCCTAAAAGTCAGAGGAAATCTGGTTGTCGGACAATCGGGAAACCTATCGGCAGTGTTCAACACCTGCCTCCACGGAGTAATCCAAGAGGCGAAGCAACATCCTGACATCCAAAACATCTATGGTATGATGGGTGGCGTGCAGGGACTACTGAAAGGCGACCTGATTGATCTGGGACAGCAGAAACCGGCGATCCTTGAAGACCTGAAAAATGCTTCCTCCCCTGTACTCTCCTCCAAATACGATGCCCTCGCAGACGAGGATTACAATCGTGCCCTCGAAATCTGCAAAAAATCTAAGATCCGTTTTATTATCTATATGGGCGATAAAGGGGCGATGTCTACAGCAGATAAACTTGCGGAATTTGCTCAGATCGAAGGTTACCCACTCTGTTGCATAGGCGTTCCACATTCCGTCGAGAATACGCTTGGTTTCACAGATCACTGTTTTGGGTACGGCACCGCTGCACGAGCAAACGCTATTGTGATCCGAAATGTCGGACACGATGCCAAAGCAACGGGGGTCACAGCAGACGTAAACATCATTGAGGTGGTGGGCCCCAATTCAGGTTGGCTCGCTGCAGCAACCGCCTTGGCGAAAGATTCCGATGATAGCCCACCGCATCTGATCTATCTCCCAGAAAGTGGACTGGATCCAGCGCAATTCCTCGCCGACGTGGAAGCGGTGCACCGGCGGTTAGGCTATTGTCTGATCGTTGTCAGCGAAGGGGTGAAGGGCAAGGATGGGCACACACTTTCACCGAGGGGGTGTATAGGGGAATATCTGTGTGAACTTCTCACCGAGCAACTCAAACTTAAAGCAAGTTGGGATAAGCTTGAAGATCTCTCTCGATTTGGAATCCGGTCCGTTTCGGTGGTTGATTCGGGGGAAGCGTTAATGGCGGGGCAAGCGGCTGTTCACCGTGCCGTTGATGGAATGAATGGCTTTATGATTACCATCACTCGACACTTGGATCCCAACAAGCCTTATAGCTCTTTAATCGGCATGGTCCGTCTCAGGCTTGGAGCGCAGTCTGAGAAAAGGGTCCCAGCGGCTTTCATTAACGAAGCGGGTAACTTTGTCACCGAGGCGTTTGAAACGTACGCGGTGCCGTTGATTGGTGGAAGGCTGCCCGCTACTTTAGAACCAGATCCCATGGGGAAGGATGTGCAGTTGGAGCCAATTCCTGTTCCGATACATCGGGACGAATCAGAAAAGGATGCTTTTTTGCCATGAGCATGTTTCGTGAACATTGGATTGGCGGACTGGTCGTCTACACCTCTTTTTTCGCAATTTCGCTTGGGATAGCCCTTGCCGGTGTCTTCGTTTTCCAACAACCAACCGACTGGAATCTAACGGTTTCCCTCGATCCGCTGAAAATCGTTGCATGTTTTGTTATCGCCGTCCTTTCAGGGCTGTGGCCCGATGTGGATACCAAAAGTAAAAGTCAACAGATTTTCTATCGACTCTTCCTCATCTCTAACGTTATATTGATTTATAAAGGATATTACGCCATATCGGCATTTTTCGGCCTATTTGCTATGTTTCCTCTCATCGGTAACCATCGGGGTTGGACGCATTCCAGACTGACGATGCTACTATTACCCGCGGTTTTCCTGATTTTGCCGATCTATTTCCAACGCGATCAATTGGACCGACATGAGTTATTGGCGGCACAGAATCTGATTTTGCTCAAAGCCGGTTTGCCTTTCTATACAGCGAGCCTAATCGGGTATGCGACCCACTTGCATTTGGACGGTATTCTACTACGATCTCGCAAGGCGCAAAGGCGTCAAGTCCCGCCTCGTCGAGGATCCTCAATGTTGTAAGGATCGGAACGATCCAACAACATCGGGACAAGAGCAAGCTAAAGCAATCCATTCCTCTTCGTTTTGTTATTCACTGGTAACACCTGTATTGAGATTCCGCGATAGAAATTTCACGCGGATGCCATGATTATGTAACATTTCTTCAGTATACTTACTCATTGGTCAAAAACAGGTAATTTTCAATACAATTCAGGACTTACGCACTTCAGTTCTAACAGCAAATAGGGACGCAGATTTCACTGATTGTTGCAGATAAAAAGAGAAAAAACGAAAAAAATCTGTGTTCAGCCGCATCTATTAGCATTATTTGAATTTTTACATTCTGATGGGATTGACTTCATCTAGTGCTTGCGGCGATAAATCGCCGAACTACAGGTATTTGAGTGTTCAACTGCATAAGTCCTAAAAATTGATACAGAAGGAGAAAGATTGATGGATTGTAGCCAGATTTTGAGAGTTTTTGTTGTACTGCTTGTATGTCTTGCAATTACTAGTAGTGCCGTAGCACAAGCCCCGGATTTTCCGGACCGGATGCCAATTGTCGAACGACCGTTTTCAGAGGATCCGGACAAATTCACTTTTGCAATTATTGGTGATAAAACGGGTGGAGGGCTCGATAAATGGCATATATTCGATCGCGCAATCAGCGAAATTAATTCGCTGCAACCCGACTTTGCTATTATGGTTGGCGACTTGATACAAGGCGTCACGACTGACCGAGAACAACTTAAGACAGAATGGGAGGATTTTTGGCAGCATGAGTCTCCTTTGACAGTTCCGTTTCTTCCGTTACCGGGGAATCACGACATCACCAATCGGGTGATGTACGACTATTGGGTTGAGCATATCGGACGGACCTATTCGGCTTTTACCTATAAAAACTGCCTGTTTATCATACTCAACACTGAGGAGAGACACGGGTTGCCTCAAGACGTGGAAGACTGGTTTGGAGAAGCCCAGATTCGCTATGCAGCGGAAGCATTGGAACGGCACTCGGACGTGCGGCACACTTTTGTGCTATTACATAAACCCGCATGGTTACACGAAAAATCCGGTTGGGATCAAATCGAAGCACTACTCGGTGACCGGGCATACACTGTTTTCGCGGGGCACTACCATAACCTGACGTTGCACAGGCGTAATGACCGCCGCTACTTCGTGCTTAGCGCGACCGGCGGTGGGTTGACTCCCCGTGACGTGAAAGCGTTTGGCGCGTTTGACCACTACAGTATCGTGACGGTGGACGATAATGATGTCACTGTTGCCATTATCGAACCGGGCAGCATCCATCCGGCGGACATCTCGACCACCGCGTTCAAGGAGAAGTTCGGAGATTTGCTTACTGTCCAGCCGGACTTTGAGGTTGACAGAGCGCAGCCGGTTGCTGGCGGAAAACTTGACATCGAGTTAAAAAACAGGTTTGAGAAACTGGTAAAGGTTGAAATTGCGTTTGATCCAAGCGATAATTGGCAGATAACCCCAAACCAGCTCACCTTTGAAGTGAAACCGGGGCAGGAGACACAGAGTGTAGTGACGTTTTTAGGTGCGTCTGATGCGTTGCTGCCTTTGCCGACGTACCACTACTCCATCCTATACGGTGGGGAGCAGTTGTACAATCGGAGCGAGAAGGTTAAGTTTGTCGATGAGGTAGATCTGCACGCGCTCAAAGACTGGCAGATCCTCGGTCCGTTTGATCTCGGTATGACAGAACAACCGACCGACTCACAAATTGCGCCGGCGCAGTTTATCGCTGAACAACTACCAGAGGAGCGTTCAGATGATAAAGCCTATTCGGGCAAAACTGGACAAATCCACTGGCAGGCATATCACGCTGATAGTGAAGTTATCAACTTAAATAAAGTGTTAGGAGATCCGGATTGGGCATTCGCTTATGCGGTAACCTATATCAAGAGTCCTGACGACCGGACAGTTTTCGCTCAAATTCGATGGGGGAGTGAGTTAGGACGACTCTCTATCAACGGGGTCGAGATTCAGGAGGCGTCTGTGCCGGAAGCGGATCTATTCTTCAGTTGGGCTTATGTCGAGCTGCCGTTGAAGGCGGGTTGGAACAGTGTGATGGTTAAATCCGCAGATTATACGGGCGGTTGGCATTATCGGATGTGGGTTGAAAATCGGATGGATGCGCTTGTGTTTTCCCATCAGATACCGAACTGACGTAACACAAGTTGCCGGTTATAGTTCGTAGGTTGGGTTGAATGCAGTCGAGAAATCGGATTCGGATACCTCAAACACCTATTAAACTGGCGGCTCCGTAGGTAGCATTAAGGAGATAATGAAACCCAACTTCAGCCCCTACGTCCCTGGATACCTGCTAAGAAAAGCGTTGGGTTTCACTCGTATTTTCGAGATTTGAATGAGAATCGCGCATCGGATCGAGTTATAACGGTTGTGATTTTTGCCTGTTTTCGTTCAACCCAACCTACGCGCCATCCACAACAGTAGGCAAGCACTATTACTTAGGGTGATGCCCCTGTTCCTACTGCCGTGGTGAAATTACAGTAGATTTTAGAATTAATTAGACACTCCAAACCGGTGCGATTAGGAAAACGAAACTGCCATTCTACCGTTTGGTAGGCGCTGTTTCTAACTGCGCCTATTCGGTGCGGTTGGAAACCGCACCTACCGGGAGGCGAAAGTGTCCATTTATTTTTAGAATCCACCATAAGTCGTTCAAAAATAGGTTAAACAACGAGGAGGTTAATCATGTCAAATTACTTAGAACCAGCGTATCATAAAGACTGGCAAAATAACAACTACCTGAAGATTTCCGGCTTCTTCTCAGATGAAGAGGTAACGGCATTGCAAGCGTGGGTCAAGGATATTGAGGGTCGGGAACCGACCCATGACAAGTGGCTGCACCATTTTGAAGCCACTCCAAAGGGGACGCGGCTTTCCCGCTCAGAAAATTTCGTGCCGTACCACGCAGGTTTGGAAAAGTTGTTGACGGGCGGCAAGGTGTTGGACGTCGTTTCGGAATTGATGGGTGAACCGGCAGTTCTCTATAAAGAGAAGATCAATTACAAGTATCCCGGCGGCGGTGGTTACGCCCCACATCAGGACGCGCCTGCTTACGAGTTTGTAACCTTTCACATTACCTGTTTAATTTCCGTTGATCCAGCGACACCGGAGAGCGGTTGTCTCTCTTTCTCGCCGGGGCAATATGAGAAGGGTTTCATCGCACTCGACGAGAAGGGGTGTATTGCAGAGGAGGTTGCTTCGGAGATGGAATGGGTCGAGGTGCCAACGGAGCCGGGAGATATTTTGCTGTTCGGATCTTATATCCCACATAAAAGCGGCACAAACCGCTCAGATCAGCCGCGTCGCATCATTTATGTGACGTACAACGCACTCTCTGAAGGAGATTGGCGCGAGCAGTATTATGAGGATAAACGCCAGACCTTTTTGGAATACACAAAAAATAGCTCAACACAAGCAGGTCAAATCAGTAAAATTGGGCATTTCCGGGGGAGGACGGTGCTAAACCATGAATAATAGGTTCCGATTTCATCGAGAATCCCGAGAATCGGGAATTGATCAAACGCTCGCGGAACAGTTGACGGGCGCGATAGCAGCGGAGCAGGTTGCCACGTTATTCAATTATATGGAACGCAGAGGACAATCGTTTTATGATGAATCAGTAACGCAGTTGGAACATGCGTGCCAATGCGCGAATCAGGCACGGCTGCACGACGCAAGCACGACGCAGATCGCGGGGGCTCTGTTACATGACATCGGACACTTCCTGTTAGACGAACACAACGCCGAGAGCGACTTTTTGGAGGAAGATCAGAATCATGAAGAGGTCGGGGCGGATTATATGGAACCGTTCTTCGTAGAAGCGGTCACAACGCCCATCCGGTTGCATGTACCAGCGAAACGGTATTTGTGCACAACCGACGCATCGTATTATGACGGCTTATCTGAGGCATCGAAAAGGAGTTTTCAGGTTCAGGGCGGGATGTTGTCCGACGATGAACGGGCAGCGTTTGAGCAAATCCCACATTATCAAGATGCGCTGCAGCTGCGACGGTGGGATGACCTTGCCAAGGTGAGGGGCTTAGAGACACCGCCGATTGACACTTACCGCGAGATTGTGCAAGCGTGTCTGAAATAGCCTAAGCTACTATTTATCAACCCCGCTCGGCTCCGTTCCGAGAGTCCGAGACTTGGATAGACATATCCAAGCCATAATCGCTTTTGCTATACACATTGCGCTCCTCTGGAGCGCAGGGATTAACTCTATCGTGATTCTATAGACATATCGCTCCTCTGGAGCGAAAGGGCATCTATTTACTGAATCGTAGGGAACAACGATCGTTGTTCCCTACAACCTGTATGCCTACTACTAGCAACTTGCGTTAAAATAGTGCAGAAATTTCAAGGGTATTCATTATCTCCTTGACAAAATGCGGATAATCGTCTAAAATATATGCCTTGTCGGACCCGTAGTGTAGCCTGGTTTAACACATCTGCCTGTCACGCAGAAGATCGCGAGTTCAAATCTCGTCGGGTCCGCCACTTATTCGTCTGTTCCGTCTTAGTATGGGCGGGTAGCTCAGCTGGCTAGAGCGACGGCCTTACAAGCCGTAGGTCACAGGTTCAAGTCCTGTTCCGCCTATGCCGATTTATCGTGCCTCCTCGGCGTTTCTATCCCAATTTATCGGGATGAAACGTCGGGACCAGAATTAAAAGCGACTCTTGTCGGACCCGTAGTGTAGCCTGGTTTAACACATCTGCCTGTCACGCAGAAGATCGCGAGTTCAAATCTCGTCGGGTCCGCCACTTATTAAAGCCACAGGTTGTTTTCAATAGCCTGTGGCTTTTTCATATCTATAGATCGAAGGAGGATATGCTTGTGTTAGATCTCAAATTCATCCGTGACAACCCCGATGCAGTGAGAGCGATGTTAGCTGCTCGCAGGATGACAGCACCGTTGGAGGAACTCATTGAAGCAGACCGTAAATGGCGTGAACTGTTGGGAGAGGCAGAATCACTCAGAAGTCATCAGAACACCGTCTCGAAAGAGATTGCACAAATCAAAAGAAACAAACAGGATGCCTCCGAGCAGATCGCTGAGATGCGGACGGTGTCTCAGAAAATTAAGATGTTGAACGACCAAGCACAGGAATATAAAAGTGAAGTTGATCACATTTTAGCGCTTATTCCAAATATGCCAGCCCCCAGCACACCGATCGGGAATAGTGAAGCGGATAACGTTGAGATTAGTCGCTGGGGAGAGATCCGAAACTTCGATTTTGAGCCGAAGCCGCATTGGGAGCTTGCGGAGGCGTTGGACATCGTTGATTTTCAGCGGGGGGCGAAGGTTGCGGGCAGCAATTTTGTATTATACAAAGGGTTAGGTGCGAAATTGGAACGGGCGCTGATTAACTTTATGCTCGATCTGCATGTCTCTCAGCACGGGTACACAGAGGTTTCCCCGCCTTTCGTCGCTAACCGTCCAACGATGACAGGCACAGGGCAGTTGCCGAAATTTGAGTCGGATATGTATCGGTGTGATCGCGACGAAGAGAACCAAGACATGGACCTCTTCCTCATCCCGACCGCGGAGGTGCCGGTCACCAACATCTTCGCCGGGGAGATTTTGAACGGCGAGGATCTGCCGATCTACTATACCGCATACACGCCGTGTTTCCGACGGGAAGCGGGTTCTTACGGTCGGGAGACGCGTGGGTTGCAACGGCTCCACCAGTTTGATAAGGTCGAAATGGTGAAATTCACCTTTCCAGAGACCTCTTACGATGAACATGAATCGTTGCTGCGTAATGGTGAGGCGGTCTTACAAGCCCTCGATTTGCCCTATCGTGTCATCTCTCTTTGTACAGCGGATCTCGGATTTAGTGCGTCCAAATGTTATGATATTGAATTATGGGCGCCGGTCGATGAAAAGTTTAATTTGGAAATCTCTTCGTGCAGTAATTTTGAGGATTTTCAGGCGCGTCGTGCGAATATCCGTTTCCGTCGTGAGCCGGGCGCAAAACCTGAATTGGTGCATACCCTCAATGCCTCCGGGACAGCGCTGCCCCGATTGGTCATCGCCATCCTCGAAACGTATCAGCAGGAGGATGGGAGCATTCGGATTCCAGAGGCTATCGTGCCTTATATGGGTGGGGTTGAGGTGATTGAATTGATGTGATAGGTGGAAAATTTCTTGGATCTGTCTGAAAAGTCGTTCAATTGAAAGGATGGTAAAAATGAAAGGGTTGTCTCCTAAGCAATTGTCCCAAAAAGGTGTATCTTATCTTGAGGAAGCGGTGTTAGATGTTTTGTTTAGAGCATATAATCAAGAGTTCCTTTCATCCAGGGAAATTAGCAAAAGGGCGGGACTTCCTCGCCGAGAACATGAAAAATGGGAAGATGATATGATAGCTTACGGTGTTCTAGACAAACTTCAGGTTGAAGGGCGTGTCAAGAACAATCAGCCTGGCCGAGGTCCTGACCGTTGGCAACTCACGGATAAGGAGTTTGAAAAACGCCGTGATGATTAACAGAAAGGAAAAACGATGGCGTTAGAAGATTTGACAGAGGCTATTGAGACCTTGCAAGGCATGATTGATGTGCACCATGATTATCTATCTAGATATGAAACCCGCACTCGGCAGGCACTAATTGACCCGTTGCTACAGGCATTGGGTTGGGATATATGGGATCCGGATGTTGTTCAAATTGAATATAAGTTGCGGGAGGAGAGAAGTGAACGGGCAGATTATGGACTAATGTGGGACAATAAACCGATCGCCGTGGTTGAAGCGAAGCATCTGGGAAAAAGTTTAAGAGATAAGGAAACACAACAAGCCAATACCTACGCTAACGCAAGTTGCTAGTTTTTATTAAATGATAAGTGTAATCATAGTAGCAATGAGAAACAACACAACTTTTATCTCAAACCCAGCGGCAGTAACTGCATGAAGCGGGGTAGGCGTTGGGTGATTAGACCATTTGTTACCTCCACCCGCTTCCTACGGTAATGGTGTAGGTAAACCGTCCACGGCTTATATTGACGCTTACTGTTTTTCTTACGTAACGGTTTGAGCATGATGCCTGCTTCAGCCAACGCATCTTCAATCCCATAATTACAGTAGGCTCTATCTGCATAAACAACCGCACCTTCAGGTAAATCAAACGGATAACACCGCAATCCCCCAACATCACTAAAACTGCCCGGTGTTAAGAAAAACTCGACCGGTATGCCAGCCTCGGTTACCATCAGATGTAGTTTGAGTCCATAGAAGTATCTACGTTTACTAGCTATCACCCCACGCCACACTTCACCTTGATACCGTTTGGCACCAGAGATACGAATCACATCACATGCTGGGACGGGGTAGGAATCAATGACATACAGTTGGTTCGGGTTTTGTGCTTTACAGTCTGTGGCAAGGGAATCAAAAAGTGTCTCAAACATCGGTGCAATTTGGTGGAGTCTTCGGTTGAATCGTGCTTTACTGAGCATAGTGGGGATATATCCCTGCTCTTTGAGTAACTGGCGTGCCATCTGTTGATTGCCACCGAACAGTTGTGCTGCCACTAATGCCGTTGTCATCACTTCAGAGGCAGACATTTTGGTTCGGGGATCGTCTTGATAGCCGTGTTGAATTAACAGATCGTCACAAAGCGTATAAAATGCTACAATTACTAAGTCCATGGGATTCTCCTGTCTGAGTGTTTTGTTTTGGTCAACAAATACTCTAAGGGAAATTCCATGGATATTCAACTAGCAACTTGCGTTACGCTAATGAAAATGGTATTCCCTATATAATTGTTACTGACGGGGATAGGTGGGAGATGTATGAGGTCTTCAAGCCGGTTGCATTGGAAGAACGTTTGTTAATGGAGTTCCAGTTGTCTAAACAGCCATCTCATGAGTGTGTGTTGCAGGCGTTGCGGATCTGGAAACCGAACCTTGCCTCTGGCAGTCCAAAGGAAGCGATGAAGCCTATTCTCAAGCCCCCATTAGGCAAAATAGAGGGAGCCCTCGCTGCACCATTAGTCCCTGATCCGGCTGTGGGATTGAAACCAGATGAGACATGGACAGGCAAAAAAATTAGCGCATTTACCTTTAACGGCGAAACGTATGAGGTCAAAAAATGGAGTAAGTTTTTAGTCAAATTCTGTGAAATCTTGTCCAAAGATGACACCCTTCAATTTAGAGAGGTCTTAGAACTAAACCCTAGCATTTTTTCAGAAAGTCGTGACAGTTTCCCGTCGTGGGTGAGATCTATCAACGAAATAGGAAAAACCGGCATTTATGTTCACACGGGTATCAACAATAACGACAAACGAGATCTCATAAAAGCTATTATCGAACACTTTGGGCTTAACATGCCTGTGCCTCACACAGACTAAGGTGGGCAAAACTGAATCAGTCAATAATGGAAAATGCTCATGCTGGAAATAAGATCAGATCGGCAATGGATACGAGAGGTCAGACGGCGTGATGGAGATGCCTGTCGTGTATGCGGTGAAACTATTAACCTTCATGCACATCACATCAGACCGCGCAGCACATATCCTGCCCTTGCCCTCGTGCTTGATAATGGTATCACACTTTGTGGAAACCACCACGCTCGCTTAACCGCGAGAGAAGAAAGCACCAATCTTAGAGCGATTCTACCTGATACACAAACCGCCGAGCAGTTAAGGCGACTCAACGCTATATTTTGCGCCTATCTGAATCCTCTACTAAGATCAGATAATCCGGAGACAAGACTCGACGCTGTTTTTCAGTTGTTTAGCCAACTCCAAATTTATCCCGATTCGCTGAATCAATTTCTTCCCATTATTCGATGCTTTCTAAATAGGGAAGATGAATCTGATACAGGACTTGCCGAGCAGATGGTGGTCGAGTTTCTTAGACGTAGCTCAAGTGAAGCCGCGTCACAAATAATTGTCGAATACAAAAACCGGATTGCAACCGAAAGACACAATCGGGACGCCGAGCCGTACGAAGTAACAGAAATGCGCCAACTTGCGGAGCTAGGCGCTGCCGCAGCAGAATGCTATATCCGTGGTTGGCGTTACGCAAATGGCAGAGGCGTTATTCAAAACGACGAGCAAGCGGTTGAGTGGTATCGTAGAGCTGCTGAGCAAGGACACGCCATAGCACAATATGACCTGAGTTGGATGTATCAACATGGTAGGGGTGTTAGCCAAAATTCTAGTGAGGCAGCCCAATGGTGTCGAAGGGCTGCTGAACAGGGGTATGCTGATGCACAAAATACTCTTGGCTGGAGATATCAATATGTCAGAGGCGTTGGTGCTCAAAACTATGATGAAGCAATCAGATGGTATCGTAGAGCCGCTGAACAAGAGCACCCCGATGCCCAAGCTAATCTTAGGGAGCTGTCTGCGAGGTTCGGTGCACCTCGTGCAAGAAACCAGCAAATTGATACGGACGATGTGCAGGTAGTTAGGCTGGATTACAGAAGCACCCCCACCAAAGAAATTAACTTTGATGGAAGGCATACGATTAGTAGAGGCTTCGGACGGCACAATGTGAGGACGTTTTTGCATTATCAAAGAGCTGCTCAACAAGGTGATACCACTGCAATGAACAACATTGGTGTGATGTATGCAAATGGCAGAGGTGTTGACCAAG
This sequence comes from Candidatus Poribacteria bacterium, assembly GCA_965204355.1. GTDB lineage: Bacteria > Poribacteria > WGA-4E > WGA-4E > PCPOR2b > PCPOR2b. Next base: position 1,167,232 of record OZ241983.1, on the reverse strand, counting down.
ATTATGATGAAGCAATTATCTGGTTTAGCAACGCTGCTCGACAAGGTAATGCTACTGCACGGACCAATCTGTGCATAGTATATAATCACCTCGGCTGGATGTATGCAAAGGGCATTGGTGTTGAACAAGACTATGGACAGGCGTTTCACTGGTTTACTCAAGCGGTTGAGCAAGGATATGCCGAAGCACAGTATAACTTGGGCGTGATGTATGCAAAGGGTGATCACGTCGTTCAGGACGATGCAGAGGCAGTAAATTGGTTTAGCATGGCAGCTGAACAAGGAGACATTGAGGCACAGTCTGCTTTAAGGAGATGTGGGAATGTCTGATAACCCACCTTATTGGACATTCTGTTGTTTTTCAAGTAGTTTGTGAAAAGGAGGAATAAGTCATGATCACTGGACTCAGTGCACAGAATTTCAAGTCATGGCAAGATACCGGTAACCTACAGTTTACCCCATTGACCGGGTTCTTCGGCGCGAATAACTCCGGCAAAACCAGTCTCTTACAGATATTGCTTCTGCTCAAGCAGACTGCGGAGCGGCGGGATACCGACTGGCATGAACCGCTGTTTTACGGGGACGACCGTTCGCTGGTCAACCTTGGCGATTTCGAGTCGGTTATCCACCGTCACAATACGACGTTTACTCTAGGTATTTCCGTTTCGTTGCAACTATCTCCACAACTAAAACTTAAAGGACGCTTAACAGATTCGGTTGACTTTTCTGCGTCTATCGCCAACCATAACCGCACCGTGCAGCTCGACACGTTGTCGTATATGTTTGGCGACGATAAGTGTGGTATAGGGTGGACAGCACAAGGCTATAAGGATATAGCGAGCAACCAATCAAGGAACCCGCATCGCTGTTATGGAACTGTTAATCCATTGTCAAACCGGGACGAGTTGGCACTGCTTCATGAAGCGTTTGAAACTCAATTCGCTCGCGTCCATCACCTTGGCCCGTATCGCATCCCTCCTCAGCATACTTACGAGTGGCGCGGCGATCATCCTGAAAGCGTCGGCCAGCACGGGGAACACACCATCCGTATATTGCTTTCGGGTCGTATAAAACTTCGATCTATTGAACAGGATATATTGAAACGGTTACAGGAGTTGAAACTCATCCACTCCTATAATATCCGTTCTATCTCTAAACAAGGAGGGACATACGAAATCCTTGTCACCCAATATGAGGGCGGGACCGCTGTCCCACTGACCGACGTGGGCTTCGGTGTGTCTCAAGTGTTGCCGGTGTTAACGGCTTGTTACTCTACTCCTGAAGGTTCAACTCTCATCCTCGAACAACCAGAAGCGCATCTGCACCCGAAAGTGCAATCAGAGTTGGCAGATGTTCTAATTGACGTTGTGAAGAATCGGAACATACAGATTATCCTTGAGAGCCACAGTGAACATCTGCTACTGCGCTTGATGCGCCGGATTGCCGAATACGGGGTTGAAGATGAGGGGATTTCAGCGGATCAGACAGCGTTCTATTTTTGCGAAATCAACGACGGTAACTCCAAAGCTGAACAGCTCAAGGTTGATGAATACGGCAACATCAGTAACTGGCCTAAGGATTTCTTTGGCGATGAGATGGGCGACTTGGCAGCAAAGACAAGAGCCGAAATGCAGCGGCGGAAAGCGAACAAGAAATGACCGTAATTGTAGATACGAATGTCCCGCTAGTAGCCAACGGTTCTTCCCACGCATGTGAGGATTGTGTTAAAATCTGTGTTGACAGACTTGAGCAAATAACCAAGGGCGAACTAAAATTAGCGTTAGATTACCGTGCGTTGGATGGGCAACAACACATCATTGACGAATACCGAAACAAATTGGATGCGTCTCGTCAGCCCGGTGTGGGTGATGCGTTTCTGAAGTGGGTAGAGATAAATTGGACAAATCCTGACCTGTGTGATTTAGTTGAGATCACACCTATCGTTGGCGAGAAAATAAACTTTGCCGAATTCCCAAAAGATCCAGCGTTGGCCAATTTCGATGACGATGACAGGAAATTTGTCGCCGTTGCGTGTGCTCACTCAGGGAAACCACCTATCCTACAGGCAGTGGATAGCAAGTGGCACAACTTCCTCGGGGCACTCACTCAAAATGGTGTGACGGTTGAGTACCTCTGTCCAAGGAATATGCAAAACTCCGACGAGGCATAATTTGTAAAATATCCGATAAGCCACTTATCTGGATTTGATTGCCACGGGCGATGCGAGTATTCACACAGCCGCAAGGCAGGTCCGCATCACCAAGATTCATCATATTGATTATCGGCACGAAAATATATTGAGCTTAATCTCCGCTTTTACCATTACCGTGTAGGGAGAAGGCAAAGACGTTTCAATTGCACGAACCGACTATAGAAGCAAAAAAAGAGTCAATGGAAGTCATTTTCAATGAGCAAAGCACTAAGAATAAGGAGAACATAATGAATGACAAAGGATATACCAATCCACAACTGCTGATTTCCGCTGAAGAGTTGATGGGCAGACTCGACGACGGTTCAATCTGCCTTGTGGATGTCCGACCGACGCATGAATATGTCGAGGGACATATCCCCGGTGCTATCCATCTTGATCTATTTGCAATCAGTCTCAGCGACACGAGCGAACAGGTGTTCGACGCGTTTATGTGGACGATTGCGTACCTCTTTAAGGACCGTGGGATTGATCCGACGAAGACAATCGTATGGTATGAAAATGAATCTGGCGTTAAGGCAGCACGCGGATTCTGGTTCTGTGAGTATCTGGGGCATGAAGATGTCCGGGTGTTGGACGGTGGACTGAGTGCTTGGTCTGCTGGAGGTGGGGAGGTGAGCACTGAAGCGGTAGCACCAGCGGAGGTGCCACAATTCTCCACTGATTCAAAATCAGATGCCCACATGGATGCGGAGACCATCCGCGGGTTACTCGATGCCGGTGACTTTGCTGTCCTCGATACGCGCGCGGCCGACGAACATTACGGAGATGTCGCTCGTTCTGCGCGAGGCGGTGCTATTCCGGGCTCCGTCCATATCGAATGGATGAACAATCTGGATGAGAACGGCATGTTCAGACCTGCCGCAGAACTTCGTGAACTGTATGAATCCGCGGGGATTACGCCGGAGAAGCGCGTCATGTCCTACTGACAGGGCGGATACCGCTCTTCCCACAGCTACTTGGCGTTGCGGCTTTTGGGCTATGAGAAAGTCAGCAACTACATCGGCTCGTGGAAAGAGTGGGGAGATCGGCTGGATCTGCCGATCGAAATGCCGGGGCGTGATGCGTAAAACGTAATGGGTGAAACGTGAAAAAACTATTGGTTCATTAGTGTGGTTGGGCGAGGAAGTTCGACCTGCGGGAATTGAAAAAAGTGTACAATGCAGAGAAACCGAGTTTTGAAGAAAAAACTCGGTTTCTGTTGTACAATTTCTTAATATGGGCAAAACGGGAAACAACTGGAAGATTGTGGAAAACCGGGTAGGGAATGCAGATTTGCGTTACCTACCCTATTTTTGTGTCTTCCCTACGCTAACGCCTGATCAAGGTCTGCGATGATATCTTCCACTTCCTCCAACCCGACAGACATCCTGACCAACCCATCGGTGACACCGGCGCGCCTCCGCGCTTCCGGCGAAACCTGCGAGTGCGTCGTGGAAGCGGGGTGGCAGATTAGCGTCCGTACGTCACCCAAGCTGACTGCAAGCGCACAGAGTTTGACCCGATTCACCAACTTCTCTCCTGCTGATACACCCCCTTTGAGTTCAAAAGAGACCATCCCGCCGAAATCACTCATCTGCTGTTTGGCGAGCGCATGTTGTGGGTGGCTTGGTAGACCGGGGTAGTGCACCCTCTCGATCGCTGAATGATTTTCCAGAAATTCTGCGAGCGCGCCAGCGTTGGCACAGTGGCGCTCAAATCGTAGTGGCAGCGTGGCGACTCCGTGCAGCGTCAACCAAGCGTTGAACGGACTGATTACACCCCCGAAGTTTCGTAGTGCCCCTTTCTTCGCGGAATCAATAAACGCCTTCGATCCAACAATCACGCCGGCGACCACCGTGCTATTTCCACTGAGATACTTGGTCATACTGTGGACGACGAGGTCAAAACCGAGGGAGATTGGCTGCTGTCCACACGGTGTGGCAAAGGTGTTGTCGATGATGGAAGTAACCCTGTGCGCGTTTGCAATTTTTGCACAAGCAGCAAGGTCCACCAGCTTTAGCGTTGGATTGGCAGGGCTTTCGAGGTAGATGGCTTTTGTGTTCGATTGAATCGCTCGCTCAACTGCACTGAAGTCGGTAGCATCTACAAATGTGGTCTCGACCCCCATGCGGCGCAGATCATCATTCAGGATATTGTACGAGCCAGAGTAGAGAGAATCCATCGCTACAACATGGTCTCCATGAGCAAGCAGTGTCAACAGTGCTGTGCTTACGGCTGCCATGCCCGACGCTGTTGCGAGCGCTGCTTCACCGCCTTCCAGAGCGGCAATCTTGCTTTCGAGCACAGATTGGGTTGGGTTTCCCCATCGTGTATAAACATAGCCTGAATCTTCGTCCGTGAACGCAGCGACGCACTCCTCCGCTGTTTCAAACTGGAAGGTGCTGTTCTGGTAGATGGGCGGAATGAGGGGACCTGTTTTGGGGAGGGATTCTTCGCCGGCGTGGATGGCTTTGGTTGACCATCCGGTGGATTTCTTTGTCATAATCATTAATCCATTGGTTACTCTTATAGGATTTACGTATTTGAACGTTCAACCCCTCGTAGTTCGGTGACTCGTTACCGGAAAATACGACTCACAACGCCCGATAAATCGGGATTAAGAAACGGGCAACTACAATTAATCCTACAGTAGTGGGTACGCTCCGCTGTACCGTAATTTTACAATGGTTACGGCATACGGCGTATGCCTACTACCTTAAAGACGCGCAATGAATTGCGCTACTACAAACTCAAGCACGTAGCTCCTAACGCTTATAATTGGTCTAAAACCTGTTCCGTAATTTCTATGGTGTGTTCGATATCTGCCTCTGTATGGGCGAAGGAGATGCTCCCCTGTTTGGTGGGGAGTGGGAAATGGAAAACACCCTTCTCGATCAAGAGCGTTCTGTACTTTTTGTCGAGGTCCATATCGTGGGACTGTGCAATTTGCAGCCAATTGGTGGGTACTTCCTCCATGAAATAGAGGACAAAGGCGGATCCCTGTCGAGCGACTGTTGCGGGGAAATCTTTCTTGGCAAGCAACTCCTTTAAGCCAGCTTCCATCATCTGACCGAGATGTTCCAGATGGCCATAGATCTCGCTTTCCTGCGTCTTCAATTTCTTCAAGGTTGCGATTGCCGCTGCTGTGGGGACAGGATGGGCGCTATAGGTGCCTGCGATTAACACCTTCTTTTCCGGTTGAGGGTGGTTGAAATACTCCATATACTCCCGCTTGCCTCCGACAACACCGAGTGGGTAGCCGTTGGCGACCGCTTTACCGAACACCGACAGATCGGGTCGTACTCCACATATCGACTGGTAACCGCCCAAGGCATGGCGGAATCCTGTTTTTACCTCGTCAAAAATTAATAGGGAATCGTATTGATTACACAAGCGTCGCAGTCCCTCTAAGTATCCGGGGTTCGGTTTGACCACACCGATATTTTGTAGAATTGGCTCAAGAATAATGCACGCGATATTCCCCCTTTTTATCAGGTTATCTACGGCGTCCAAGTCGTTGAATTGTACGACGTGGACATGCTGGGAAGCGGACGCTGGCATACCGGCTGTGATGGGGTAGCGCGGTAGCTCCTCACCCGGCTGATAGCCCGCGATTCTTTCATGGGGATCCATCAGATTAAAGGCTACATCGTTGTGCCACCCGTTGTACCCGCCCTGCATGATAATCACTTCATCGCGTCCGGTTATTGCCCGAGCGACCCGCACGGCGAAAAAGGTCGCTTCTGATCCTGTATTGGTGATCTGCACTTGGTCTAAGGAAGGGATACAATCTACCAACAGATTCGCCAACTCGCCTTCCCAAGGGGTTGTCCCCGCACCGATCAGGGATTTGCCCTCTTTGATGGCTTGGATCACTGCGCCATCGACATCTGGATCGCTGTGACCCAATAGATATGGAGAGAAGGCGGCGTGGTAGTCGATGTATTGCGTCCCATCACTATCCCAGAGATAGGCGCCCTCCGCCTGCACAAAAACGCGCATCGGATCGATAACCCGGTTTAGTGAAACGACGCCGCCGGGGATTACTTTTTTGTGTTGTTCCCAGACTGCTGTTGCTGTGTCTTTCTGTGTCATCGTCTTTTCTTTCTTGGATATATTAACGCAGTATTCTGCACACATGTCGCCCCGCTGGGGTTTGGGACAACTGGTTTGCCGATGTTCTATAAACATGTCGCCCCGCTGGGGCTATAGGTCGAGGATGCCCGACCTACGGGAATGGTGTTGGGTTTCACTTTATCTGTCTACAAGCAGACGTTGTTGAATGACCGAACCTCCACTGTAGTTGATAGGGGTTCAGGTTTAACCGTTCAACCCAACCTACGCGTTGTCAAATGTCAATATGCCCTATTTTCTTTGATAGGTTTTTGCTGGATTGATTACCGATTTCTCGTTATGTAGTTCTTCGGTTAGGGCACCGTCCCGGAGTTGCGTTATGTCATCACTGGTCTTGACAAGCAGGAGTGGATCCTTCCGGTACTCCGCGAGGCCAACTTCAAGTGCATCATGGGCTCGAAACCGTCGTGCTACAGCGTTACCCACTGCTCCGACCTGAGCGAGTCCGCGTTCCTCCAGTATGGCTCCCAATTTGTTAAAATCGTTACCTACGAACCCCGTTTTGGGGCTATAGCCGAGCATGGGGAGTGGGCGTTCGCGCCCATTTGGATCTCGAACTTTCGCCTCGACTTCGCGCCACCGCCGGTAGCGAACTTGCACAAGCTGCTCGATAACGTGGAAGAAGGTACAGCGGAGATAGGGAACGCCCAACATTAAGATGTGTGTGTCTAGTTCGTAGAGTTTCCAGAAGGGGCCATCAGCTGCCCAAGCGGAGGGCCCATGGACAGCGGTGATATCTTCTGCATGGGGTCCTAAGCCAGCGACAGAGTGCAGCAAATGGCAACTCCGTCGTGCGCCGGAACGCGTCCGAGCCACCTCTGAGATACGCCCCATCTCCGATGGGTCCTGAATAGGGTCGAATACGGGATTGGGCTCCCCGCCGTGGGAGAAGGTGAAGGTCGGCACGACGAGTGTACCCGTTGAACCGAGCACATCCAAGAACGCGTCAACCACAGCGTCCGCGCCGCCCTCGACGTAACCGATACTGCTCAACGAACTGTGTACAAAGACGATGTGACCGGGCTGTAAACCCAGTGTCCGTAACGCCTCCGCGATCTGTCCCCGTTTCATTATCTATCCCAACGCCGCGTCCACTTTATTAATAGCCGCAGCCATCAATCGGGCGTGATCTTCCTGCATGTTGACATTGAACCCAAACCGCAAGGCTCGACCCAAAATTGAAAGGGTCTGTGGGCACATATCCCGTGAATACTCGACGTTCCCCTTGTAGGCTGGATCTTTCCACGGATAACCCGATGGGTGGTAGGAATGCTTAAATAGGATTGAATCCCAATAATAGTAGATGTGACGGTCTGGAAATCCCTCGTTGTAGGCTGTGCCTGCGCCCAATCCTTCTGCCTTGAGTGCTTCGACGTACTTCGGCGTGAGTTCGGGATCCTTGACAATGATTGCTGCACTGATGCCACATTCGCCGTCGGGATCATCGACATGCTGTGGGATATATCCCTTCGGCTCATCTATCTCCGCAAGGAATGCTTTTTTCAGCCGACGGGTATGGCTCAAGATGTCCTCAAGTTTGGAAAGTTGTACCCGCGCAATCGACCCCATAATTTCGCTTGGACGGTAGCCTTGACGCGAGAAAGGTGGATTTTGCCACTCCTTATCGCTCATCCACATCGGCAGTGCAGCATCGCTGGCAAAGGCAGTGCGTTCATAGATGTCGTAGTCATCTGTAAACACCATGCCTCCCTCGCCGCAGCTGATTACCTTGAAGTAGTTTAGACTCCACGCACCGGCTTCGCCCCACGTTCCGGTATACGCGCCTTTATACCGGCCCCCGACACACTGACAACAATCTTCGACCATTTTGAGGTCATGTTGCTTGGCGATTGCCATGAGGTCGTCAAGGCGGCACGGCACCCCTTGCATGTGGACGGGAAGGATTGCCTTTGTATGTGGGGTAATTTTCCGTTCAACATCGGCGGGATCCATGCCGAGCGATTCGTCGATTTCAGCGATCACCGGGATAGCACCTACACCGACGACCGCTGCCGCTGTCGCAATAAAGGTATAGCCCGGAACGATCACCTCGTCGCCGGGACCGACGCCAATCCCTGTCAGTGCACAGATTATCGCACTCGTGCCAGAATTGACCATTAGCGCGTGATTTACGCCGAGCAGTGCCGCGGCTTCCTTTTCAAACGCAGCTACGTGAGAGTCCTCAACAAACCGGAACATCCTTCCGCTCCGCAGCACTTCGGTGACTGCATTAATTTCACGTTCATCAATAACACTTGGACCGTGCACGCCGCTGGGGATAGGTTCTGTAATCACTGGAGTTCCACCATCAATTGCCAATCGCTCTGCCATCTCTTTTCCTCCCAAGTCCTCGTTTTTTGATATATGTTATCGACCCCTATTGGGTTTGGAAAACTATATCACAGGGCATGATCTCTGTCAACGGTTGTTTTTCTGACCTCAACTATCTCGCTGTAGAGTTGTTTATAATAAAGTTTAGAATTAATTGGACACTCTGTACCGGCGCAGTTGGAAACAGCGCCTACCAAACATGGGGAGCGAAAGTGTCCATTTATTTTTAGAATCCACTATAATTCTCCGGGCGGGGCAAGATGCCCCGCCTACAGTGTAAGGGGCCATCCTCATGTCTACCCGCCAAAATCGGCCAAAAAACGGAAAACTAAATAGCCCTAGTCCCACTGAAAGCGAACTTGACATTTTTTCTAGCATAGAATATCCTATAGCCATCTTATTCTTTGGAAAGTTATGATTGATGCCATGCAACTTTCACAGGCTTCTATTGAACAGGCAATCAAAACCGTCGTTGTCAACGCCAGTCCACCGGTCATTGCGGCATACCTTTTCGGATCTCATGCAACAGGGAAGGTTTGGGCGGAGAGCGATGTCGATGTGGCACTTCTATTTGGTGAGACGGATGTGTCGAATCAGCTAGAGATTACCGGGAGGTTATCGGAACACTTATGTCAAGCCTTGAACGGTGCTGAGGTTGATGTTGTGAGTCTGGATGGAGTACCGACGCATTTTGCCTATGAAATCCTGCGGACGGGGAAACTTGCCTTTTGTGCCAATCCACACGAGCGCATTCAGTTTGAGATGGGCGTTTTTGAAAAACAGACGGATGAAGAACCGTGGCTACAGATTGGTCGCCGTTACCTGATGAGGCGGGTAAAAACGAGACAGATGTTAAAGAGAGGGAAGGACATGATAGATCGGAGGCGCGTTGAGCATTTAGTGAATTATGTCCAAGAGATGCTGAATCGTTTACAGAGTCAGGGTAGTAAGGGTTTCGAGGAATTCGCCGAGGATTTTCAGGCAGTGGATGCGTCATTATACGAACTCCAAACGATGTTGGAAGCAATAAGCGACATAGCAATGCACGTTGTCGCCGGTGCTAACTTCGGATCGCCTAACAGCCGTCCCGAAGCGGTTGAAATGCTTGCCAAGAATGGGATCATACCACAGGAGCTTGCGGAGCAGGTTAGCCAAGCTGTCAGGATGCGGAATATCATTGTCCATCATTACCCTAGAATTAATCTGCGTACAGTTTACGATGTTATCCAGAACGATCTCGGGGATATTGTCGATTTTTGTGCCGAGATTGCGAACTATCTTGATTCGCTGTAAGGGCACCCCTTGTGGTTGTCCTTTTGGGCAGGTACGAGACCTGCCCCTACGAGCGATAAAATCTTCCGAAGATTTGTCAGCTTTGGAAGGTGAGTGTCGATTTGGGAGGATTAATTTATGCCGAATCTGCGTTTTGCAGCACCTAAAGAAAAACGGGTGGCAGTAGTTACTGGTGGGGCTCGAGGTATTGGTGGGGCATCTGCCCTTCGAATCGCGGAAGCGGGGCGGGATATTGTTATCGCGGATATCCTAGAAGAAGAAGCCGCCGGTTTAGTCAAAAAGATTGAAGGGATCGGGCAGCGGGTCCTGTTTATAAAAACAGACGTGACTGATTTTGCTGCCGTTCAATCAATGGTCGATCAAACGGTCGAAACCTTTGGGCGTTTGGACATTCTTGTCTGCTGCGCCGGGATTTTGGGGTTAGAGGCACCGTTCCACGACCAATCCGTCGAACAGTTCGATAAAGTTATGCGGATTAATATCTATGGCGTTTATCACGCCCATCAGGCAGCCATCCCTCACATGTTAGAGCGAAATTGGGGACGGTGTGTGACAATCTCCTCCGGAGCACGTAACGGCGGGACCAACGTAGTTCCGTATGGTGTTTCTAAGGGCGCGGTCTTCTCGTTTATCGGTGCGCTTGGCAATGCGTATCCCAAACAGGGGGTGTTTGTGAACGGTGTGGAACCGGGACGTGCGCTTACGGAGATGGTCGTTCCACGCTTTTCCGCTGAATTTCTCGCCAATCCGGGGACGCCGGTCGGGCGGTACTCAGACGCGGAAGAGTTGGCGGAAGTTATCGAGTTTCTCTGCTCAGAACGCAATACCTACACTACCGGTGCTGTCTGGAGTGTGAAGGGTGGAACGGGATAGTGATGAATCGGTGGGACTGAAAATTACTGACATACAAGGAGCAAGCGGCGATGCGTGATCAACTCACAGCAGAACAGATTGAGTCTTACCAAACCAACGGCTTTTTGGTGATCGAGGATTTTCTTGGTGCGGACGAGTTAGCGGAGTGGCGCAGATGTACTGAAGAATCCGTTGCGGAGCGTCTGGGGGGTGCCGTGAATTTTATGACGAATCAGATGGACCCAGATACTTTTTACGCGCGGGTATTTACACAGTGCTTACGGCTTGCGGATACACACGAAGGTATGCGTAAGCTTATCTGTGATCCGCGGATTGGACGGATGGCCACGACGTTAGCGGGTGTAGAAGGCATCCGAATCTGGCATGACCAAGCGTTGATTAAGCCGCCTCATGGAAATCCTACAGCTTGGCATTTGGATGTACCGTATTGGTCGTTTGACTCCCGTGATGCCTTATCCTTGTGGATGGCGCTGGACGATATAACGCTTGCGAATGGATGCCTCTGGTATCTGCCCGGTGTGCATCGGGTTGCGCGGTTTGAGAACGTCGGTATCGGAGAGAACTTGGGTGGATTGTTCAAGGTGTATCCCGAATGGCGAGAGATTGAGCCGCAGGCGTGCCCATGTCCTGCCGGATCAATCGTCTGGCATAACGGTCTCATTGCCCATGCTGCAGGCGCAAACATGACAATTAGATCGCGCCGTGCGATGACGTGTGCCTTTATGCCTGACGGTTCGACATTTAATGGCAAAAAGAATGTCCTGCCTGACGATTATTTTAATTCGCTGACGATTGGTGACTTACTGGACGACCCACAGCAAAACGAGCTGATCTGGCATAACTCATGGGCTGACCAGTAAAACGTGATGCGTGAAACGTGAAAATCATGTGTTCATTAGTGCAGTTGAACGAGGAAGTCCGCCCTATGGTACTGCAAAAAAAAGACAGCACAAAACGCAAAGAGAAACTGAGTCTTTGTAGGCTTTGGGCTACCCAACTCGTACTACGGGCGGGGTAACCCCGCCCCTACGGTTTTTGCCGTACGATTTCTTAACATAAGCGTAAAACGTAGAGTGTAAGGTGAGCCGCCTCGATCTATATTTGTACAATGTGATTATGAGATCGATACCGTTGGCGGGTTGATGAAATCGTGATATTTCTGTGCGACCTGTCCGGTTGCAGCGTCGCCAGCGTGGATGAGTACGCGGAAACGGAAATTCATCTCCTCACCACTTTTCATCGTATAAGAACCATCTTTGCTCGGGTCACCTTCAAACGTCCCGGTCCCAAAGATGTTTGTCGTCATTAAGCCGTAGTTGCGGACATGCCAATATGTTGGATAGCGTGGGTTGGAGGTGTGATCAAATACGGCAATTCCAACGGGCGTTCCTCCGACGGTCCCCGAATAGTCGCACCATTGTGCGCGCTTACCCCATGTTTCGCCCTCGTTGGTTCCGCCGTACGCGTTTTCAATCTTTCCGCCATCGGAGGCATTCATTGACGGATTGACGCGAACTGATATAATCCCACCCTCTTTGGTATCTCCGAAGTGGACATCTCCCGCAGAAGCAATTAAGGTCAAATCCAAGTCGATAATGGTTCCCGTCTCAGGGGTGTTATAGATGCGGAAATTCTGTCGGTCTGACATCAACTTTTCGCCCGGTTTATCTACCCAATCGTTTTCGGTATAGATTTTGCCGACTGTTGCACCCCCACTTTTATCCGTGAAGGATTGATGCACCACTCTGCCCGAATTTTCACCCTCTGCCCACACATCCACATCATTGACCTCACCGTAGGCAACGTATAACGATCGGTGATGGACGTGGTCGCTCGAATTTTCACTGGTTTCGCCGCGGGTTATCGGGTTCCCACCGGGTCCAAAGACCGGGAAGAAGTAAGGGCGAAATCCGTCTGTTCCATAGCGGAAGGTTGTGAACGCCCTACCGTCGATTGTCACATCAATGGCATTGTCGCGTTCGCTGAACGCAACACCGTCGCTCCCAACATCCCCTGAGGAGAGGATATACGATCGTTCCTGATGGGCTTTGAGTCCGTCCAGAATCCATGAAAGTGTTGCAGTCTTGCCGTCGCTGTTGAGGTCAGCGGGACTGACTGTGCCGCTTGCCTGATCCGTAAGGGTGACTGATTCACCCACGAGTGATGCGGCTTCATGATTGTCTACATCAACACTGACAGGACAACCGTCCCGATTGTGTTCACCTGCATTGACTGTAACGGTAATACGATTTTTGTCTGCCATACATTGCTCCTTAGAATTTGTGATTAATGCACTTTCCCATTATATCACTTTCCTCATGGTTCGGACAACCATCAAAGTGAACAGTTTTAGGGTCATTTAATTCTCCGGGCGGGGCAAGATGCCCCGCCTACGGTGTAAGGGGCCCCCTCCTTTGTCTACCCCCCAAAATCGGTCAAAAAACGGAAAACTAAATAGCCCTATGAACAATTTAGGGATGTTTAGTGAAGCGTCGGGCTTCGGAAATCCCTCCTACATGACGCCGATTGCCATCCGGTCGCGATTCAGAGATCGCTCCTACAGAAGAACTATAGTAAAGTTTAGAATTATGGTAGATTTTAGAATTACTTAGCCACTTCCAATGCACAACCAACCCCCTAAATCCCCCTTGTCAGGGGGACTTTGGAAACTCAGGGGGACTTCATGAGGTTTCGATAAGGGGCACTCTACATATTTATATTGTTCACTATAATTGGACACTCTGTACCGGCGCAGTTGGAAACAGCGCCTACCAAACATGGGGAACGAAAGTGTTTATTTATTTTTAGAATTCACCATAAATGCCCCTATAAATAGTTACTTTTCCGCCCAACTGTCAGCGATTCGGGCTTCTGCGACGACCGGAACTTGCTTTAGGACTTCCCTTCCTGCCGCCTCCATGGTCTGTTGAAGTACTTGCGCTGCCTCAACGGCGTTGGCTTCAGGCACTTCGACGATAATTTCATCATGAATCATGGCGATAATTTTCACCCCACTTTTCTTGAAAGCCGATGGGAGTTTTCCTAGCGCAATCTTTGCAATATCAGCCGCTGTGCCTTGTACCTGTCTATTGATAAAGGCCGTAAACGAAGGCATATCCTTCCAGACAAATTGTCTCCTGCATAGTGTTTTTTTAGTGGTATATTTCAAGATGAAGTTATTCAAGATGAAATTATTTAATATAGAAAATGCAATTAAACAAATAGCCAGATATTAGATATTAGGCAAGGAAATGCGTTGCATATATTCAGAAAGACGAATTAGGATTTATTTCTAGACACTTAGAGTGAGACCTACATGAGAAAACTCAGCCCATACACCATCTATCTTATTCACAGCGGTGGATACTCGCTTTTCTCAGCGATGGCATACACAATCATTGCCGTCTATTACGTTGAAGTGGTTGGTCTGAATCCGCTACAACTGGTGCTCATCGGTACGGCGTTGGAAGTTTTCGCATTTCTGCTTGAGATCCCCACAGGCGTGGTTGCCGATGTGTATAGCCGTCGCCTATCAATTATTATCGGGACAGCATTACTCGGTGTCAGTTGTGTGCTCTTGGGTTCAATTCCTTTTTTTTTAGCGATTCTACTATCGCATGTTATTGCCGGAGCAGGCTACACCTTTCTCAGCGGCGCAGCGCAGGCGTGGATCGCTGATGAAACCAGCGAAACTTTGGCGTCCAAGGCTTATATGCGTGGTGCACAAGTAGGTCAGGTCTGCTCTCTGATTGGCATCGGTGTCAGTACGGGACTAGCGCATCTTCAACTCAATCTTCCGACAATCGTAGGAGGGGGGTTGTTCATTGGTTTGGCGATTTTTACCGCCTTCACAATGCCGGAAGTGGGGTTCCAGCCAAGACCTCAACCGGAACGCACCTCTTGGACAGCAATGGGGGACACTTTTCGCGAAGGGATACGGGTCGTACGGGAACGGTCGGTATTAATTGCTATCCTCAGCATCGGCATCTTCTTTGGGATGCACACCGAAGGATTTGATCGGCTCTGGGAAGCGCACCTACTGAAGAACTTTACCTTTCCTGAAATTGGAACGTTAGAACCCGTCATCTGGTTTGGCGTGATCAACATCGGCTCAAATATTATTCAAATCATCGGCACTGAAATCGCCCGACGGTGGCTTGATACCAGCAGCCAACTTGCCGTTCCACGCGCTTTATTTTTTATCAATGCGCTGCTGGTTGCGAGCCTTGTTGCTTTTGGCCTGGTTGGTAATTTTGCGCTTGTTATCGTCATGTACTGGTCCATTCGCCTATTTCGTTCACTCGACCAAACCATTAGTACGATTTGGATTAATCAGCACGTTGATTCCCGAGTTCGTGCTACAATCTTTTCAATGATGGGTCAAGCAGACGCCTGCGGTCAGGCGGTGGGTGGTCCCATCTTAGGAGCGATTGGTCGTATCGTATCTCTCCGCGCAGCCATGGTCGCTGCTGGAGCACTCCTGTCGCCGGTATTACCAATTTTTATGCGAACAATCCGCAGATACAAGTAAGTTGCTCCATTGCTCGAAATTTGGCATAGGACTTAGCCGCGGGTAGAATGTATCACTCCGCGGTTAGCAAGGTAAGTATTTTTAAAATTAACACACAACTTCATGTAACGCTCATTGTACTTATCGTGCAACCCAACCACCGTCTACAGACATAGCGTGCCCGGTAACAAAAGAAGCTGCGTCCGACAACAGCCACATTACCGCTTGAGCGACATCTTCTGGATCACCTATTCGTCCGATTGGATGCCTCGCAAGCATCTGTGCTTTGCTTTCAGGGTCGTTCATCCCCCTCTCTATCATTGGCGTGTTGATGTGACCCGGACATACCGCATTGACCCGAATACCCTCAGCAGCATATTCCATTGCGGAAACCTTCGTCAACCCGACGACACCGTGTTTGCTTGCAACATACGCAGGCGTCCCACCGGCGGCGGCGAGTCCGTATGCAGATGCCGTATTTACAATAGCACCACTGGACTGTTTGAGCATCTGGGCAATTTCGTACTTCATGCACAACCAGACACCCGTAAGATTGATCTTAATGGTAAATTCCCAATCCTCCTCCGTACAGTCGGCTGTGCTGCCGCCTCTGCCGACGCCAGCGTTGTTGAAGGCACAATCTAAGCGTCCATAGTTTTCAACGGTCCTATTGACCATCGCCTCAACGGAGTCAGCCTTTGACACATCTGCCTCCACAAAGATGCTCTCCCCACCGGCCCTCTGAATCAGATGCACGGTCTGTTCACCACCCGAAACATTGAGATCAGCGACAACGACCTTTGCGCCTTCACTTGCCATTGTCAGCGCGGTTGCCCGACCAATCCCCGAACTTCCACCTGTCACCAGAGCGACTTTACCTTCTAATTGTCCTGCCATCCTCATACCTCCTTAATTTATATGAAAGACCTTTTATGGTAGATTTTAGAATTATAGTGAATCTTAGAATTAATAAGACACTCCAAATCGGTGCGGTTAGATGAAGTTTCAGAAAATAATTCGGTAATTCTATATTTCCCCCAGACCCGGTAGGTGCGTGGGTTGAAACGGTGCAGTTAGAAACAGCGCCTACCAAACGGGGGCAAACGTGTCTATTTATAGTAGATTTTAGAATTACTTATACACCTGCGATGTACAACCAACCCCCTAAATCCCCCTTGTCAGGGGGACTTTGGCAACTTCTCGAAGGTTGGAGTTATTGGTAAGTGTCTACTTATTTCTCTAATTCACCATAATTGAACACTGTGAACGAGTAAGGGGAGCAATCTTGCTCACAGAGTTACGGCACACGGAGTGTGCCTACTACCTTCACCGTCTATTCGTAGTTAGCGTGCACTATAAATATGTATCGTTAATTGTTGAATCCACTATACTTGAGGGGTGTGCCTAAATCGCTTTCATGTGGGAGAGTGCCATCTGCGATTCAGACCAATAGGACATGTCGCCCCGCCCCGATAAATCCCCGACACATCGGGACTCCGACAAGCCGAGAGCAGGCAGGCGGGATTCAAAACTGGGGCTAAACGCACCCTGTCCCTTTCTAAAATAGTCCCGGTTCACTTTCCGGTTTCTATCCCCGATAAACCGGGATTAAGAAACCTGAGAATCCTGATTCAGACAATAATGATGCACACCCCTCACTTATTTCTCTGATTTACCATAGTTTGTCAATCGTACCATTTTTTTTGGAATTGATCAATCATCTCCCAATGTTTTTGGATCTTGATTCATCCAGCGCTGTGCGCTATACTCAAGCACAAAAGGACAGAAAAGGAGGAAACATCAATGGACTTAGGATTAAATCAAAAAGTTGCCATCGTTTGTGCGGCGAGCAAGGGCTTAGGAAAGGCGAGCGCAATGGCGTTGGCTCACGAAGGTGCAGATGTGGTTATCTGTGCACGTAACGAGCAAGCACTCAATGAGACAGCAGCAACCATACGCGCTGAAAGTGGTTCACGTATATTGCCTATCGTTTGTGATCTTACGAAAGAGGAAGACATTGAGCAACTGGTAGAAAAGGGCGTGAACGAATTTGGAACCGTTGATATTCTGGTTACCAACGTTGGACACCCGCAGATGGGCGCCTTCTCAGACTTAACAGATGTGGATTGGCAAGGAGGTTATGAGGGTGTTTTGCTGCCGGTTATCCGGCTCTGTCGCTTGGTCATCCCACATATGCAGCAAGCGAATTGGGGACGTATCGTGCACATCACCAGTATTGCTGTCAGGGAGCCTGGTACGCCTTACCTCATCTCCAGCGTTTTTCGGGCAGGTGTGGCAGCGTTGAGCAAATCGCTCGCTAACGAACTGGGCCATGCAGGAATTCTGGTCAACACGGTTTGCCCTGGACCGTTTCGGACACCGCTCGGTCAAGAATTGATACGGCGGGCAGCAGCAGCACAAAACAGAACTCATGCAGAAATTGAATCAGAAACGGCTCAAGCCTCCGTTATTGGTCGGATTGGCGAGGCAGAAGAGTTGGCTGCGCTTGTCGCCCTCCTATGCAGCGAACAGGCTGGAAACATCACGGGTCAAGTGATGACAGTGGATGGAGGAGCAGCGCGCGGGTTGTTTTGAGAAAGCACTATTGATAGGACTTATGCGGTTGAGCGATGAAGTATTGTAATTCGATACGTCATCACCAATGCGGGGCAAGATGCCCCGCCTACGATGGGTGTTGAATCTGAACATACCCCCCGATGAATCGGGCAACTACAATTTGAAGTGCACAAGTCCTAATTGAGTCGAATTACTCCGTATTCAACAACTGATTAAACAACGTCCGTGTGGTTTCCGTGCACCAATGGTAGTCCTTCAAAAACCGCTGCGTCCCATCTTCGTAGCTGAGTCGCTTAGCGAGCTGCTCCAACTCAGGAGCTTTATCCGGTAGGGCGTCCAACGGTCGGTCATGCACGATTCGCAAGCTATTTTCCACATTCCTCAGAAATTCATACGCGAGGAGGAGCTGCTCCCGTTGATCCCGGGTCAAAGCCGCAACTTCATACAGCCTGTGAATCGCCTCAACGGTGTTCTGTGCCCGCACTTGCGGGTGTGTCATACCGTGCATTAACTGAAGTGTCTGAGCGACAAATTCGATATCGATGAGTCCTCCGTATCCAGATTTTACATCAATCTGCTGTTTTCTTCTGCGTCTCCGGCGGCGTGCGGTGGCTGAGGTAAAGGCGGAACGCGTCGTTTGCGCTTCTTTGCGCTGTCGATTGTGGATAATATGTGCGATCTGTTCAGCGGTCAGTGGTTGGCCGTAGGCAAAGGCATGTGCTTGTTTAATAAACTCTTGACCTAATTCGATATCCCCAGCAACGGGGCGGGCACGGATCAGCGCCTGACGCTCCCACGTCTCCGCGTCTTTTTCATAGTAATTCTGGTAGCCTTCCAGAGATAACGCAATCGATCCACCTGAACCAAATGGGCGGAGTCGCAGATCGAGTTCATAGATTCCACCGCCTCCCGTATTTCCCTTCATCCGATTGACTAGTTCCAATCCGAGTCTGCTAAAATAATCGGCGTTAGGGGTGCCCTGCGTTGTTTCGCCTTCAGCGGAGTAGACAAGCATCAAATCGAGATCCGCGCTAAAATTGAGTTCCCGCCCGCCGAATTTCCCCATGCCGATTACGGCAAATTGTGCTAAAGGCAGATCCACATCTGTCTTTTCATCGGTAGAAGCCGTTTGCCCCTGACTGTCACCTCTTTCCAGCGGCGTTCCATATTCGATTTGCAATTCTGCATTGATATGGGAATACATTGCCTGCAAGGTACCCTCCGCAAGATCGGAGAGTTCAGTCGTCGTAGCCCACAGGTTTGCTTGTCCCAGAATATTCCGCATACCGATTCGCAGGACTTCGCTGTTTTTATACCGCCTTAATGCCTGAAACACCTGATCCGGTGTTCCATCTGCGATTTCCTGAAGTGCCTCCATACAGATTTCGGATGCTGTTTTGGGCTGGTCCATCACCGCTGGGGCGGTCAACACATCAAAGGATTCTGGCTGCCCGGTTAGTAACTCAGCTAAGAAACGACTGGTTCCACATAGCTTGGTCAATAACTCAAGCGTGGTTGGTTGTTCGTTGAACATCGCGTAGTGCGAGCTACGCGCTCCTACCTTGCTTGCGAAGGTTTCGATGTAATGAAGTGCCATGTCAGGGTCGGGGGATTCACTCAACAAACGCAGCAGTGTCGGTGCAAGATCAACAAACAATCGGCGGACATGCGGGGAAAATCGCACCCCATCGGGCCCTTCCGCCATTCGCTTCAATCGCTGATGGGCTTCTCGCACATCAGCGAACCCAACAGGCCCCAAGAGGGCACCTATCACCCCTGGTTCCGTGGCGCTGAGCACGGCTTCTATATCCACCTCGCCATCTGAAACCGGCGGTGTTAAAACCTTGCTAAAAATCGATCGGACTGCATCTGTATGTAGCGTGTAGTCCATCTCAAACGCTTCTAAAGCAGAGCTGGCCTCGCTATCTTGATACCCGATCCGCTTGGCAAGTTTTATGAGTTCCGGTTCCTTTGAGGGAAGAGAATAGCGCTGTAAATCGGCTAGCATCTGGATACGATGCTCAACTGTCCGTAGGAAGCGGTAAGCATCGGTGAAGGTATCACGATCCATCTGATCAAGCACCCCATGGTGGTACAGCAGATCGATAGTTTGCAGTGAGTTGTAATTCCGCAACGCTGGGGTAGGGCCCCCGTGGATGAGTTGGAGGCATTGGATGGTAAACTCAATATCACGAATGCCGCCGATACCAAGTTTAACATGTGCCATCACGTCATCGCCCTGTTCCCGGAGTTGACTTTCAATCCGCGCTTTCGTCTGGCGAACATCCAGTTTTATCTCCGTAATGGAGGATTCATCAAGATAGCGACGATAGACAAAGGGCTGAAGAGTCCGAATAAACTGTTCCCCTAATTTGAGGTCACCGGCAACGGGACGGGCTTTGATTAACGCTTGGCGTTCCCAAATCTCGCCCCATCCCTCATAATAAGCTTCGTAACTGTCGATGGAGCGGGCAATCACGCCCGCCCGGCTCTCAGGTCGCAGCCGGACATCAACGCGAAAGACATAGCCCGCCTTGGTGACTTTGCTCATCCCATTGATAATAAACTCGCAGAGTTTGGCAAAATATTCCTGATTCTCAACGCCCTGATCTGTCACTCCATCGTGTGAGTAGACGAACATTACATCGATATCTGAGCTGAAGTTGAGCTCATATCCTCCAAACTTGCCCATCGCTATCACAGTGAGTGTGCTCGGGACCTTTTCGCCACTGGGGAGTTCACCCCAAGGGACACCCATTTTTGGGGTAAGTTCATCTGTACCCATCTCATAGCAGACTTGTAGTGCTGCTTCCGCGAGGTTTGTCAACTCCCGTGTTGTTGTTTCAAGATCGGCATCGCCTAGCAGATCACGCAGTCCTAGTCGTAAACTCTCCTTCCGCTTATAGCCGCGAATCGCGTTTAACTTCTGCTCTGCCAGATCAAACGGCTGCACTGCTTGAGATAGTTCGCCATACATCGTTTCACGGTCTTTCGGGTCACTCATCATCCCAGCATCCATGAGGTCGTAAAAGTACTCAGGATTCCGCACCAGAATATCTGAGAAATAGATACTGGACCCAAAACAGGTTGACAATATTCTCAGAAGGAAAGGGGCATCATGCAGCAGGCGATAGAGCCAAAGTCGATCAAATGTCGCGTTGGCAAAACGCTCAAAATTGTTCAGTGCCGCATCCGGGTCCGGCGAATCCGCCGATGCGCTCAACAAATGGCTGACAATTTCGGCAAACGCCTCGCGATATGGGGGAACGTCTGCTAAGTTGTCGAGGCGGCGATTTACACTTTGAACCTCCTGGAACCCATACGGTTCGAGGATTTGATTAACTGCTTCCGTCGAAAGGTCAGCCGAAGAAAGAATAAGATCTTTTGGAGTGAGGTTTGAAGTCATATTGTTTCCTTTTACTTGTGCCGATTTATCGTGCATCTTCCGATTCATCGGAATCCTCGTGAAACGTTGGGTTCAGGAATTGAAACAGATTCTTCAGCAGGCACGTTATCATCATAGCTACGATAAATATCCAGTGATACAAAATTAGAAATTAAAACACAAACTGTGGAAAAGGGGTACACAATGGCAATCACTGAAACACCAATAAAATCAACAGAAGCCTTGCAAACTATACCAATATCACAGTCGAGTGATTCGGCATATCAACCTCCGCTACGAAACACTTCACTCGCTCATCTACAGGTATTAGTCCGCGAGAAAGCCAGATTAATTGAAAAATTGACGGAGGAAAACCGGTATCTCCAGACTCAAATTGAACGGATAGAAAAACGCATGGAATCGGAAATCGAGCGATCAGACGCGATGATTGAACAGATGCAAACCGCCTCCGAAGCATCAAGTAAACGTGCTCAAGCGATTATCATGCACTTGAGCCAACAGGTTGAACGGCAAGCCGAACAGATTGAGATTTTGCAAGAATCGCAAGGTTTTAGCGGCACAATTCGCCAAACTGTTAGACAACTGAAATCACGTATTCTGCGCGAACCACTCTCTGCAGGACAGAAATATGGATATGAGGCTTAGTGATTTTACGCTATTTCATGTTTCACAGCACGACAGACCGCCTCTGCCATCACTTCCGCTGCGATAACACCAACGGTATTGACCGAAGCGTCGTGCGTTCCAGTTGAAAGCGCGAAAACTGTATCGCCATCGAACATGGTATGCACCGGGTGAATCGACCGCGCTAAGCCGTCATGTGCCATCTGTGCAACTTTCGTAACTTCCGTTGGGGAAAGGGCGGCGTTAATAGCAACGACACCGATTGTTGTATTTGTATTGGGCGCTTGAAATTGGTCGTTCTGCCCCGGTTCAGATAACCGCTCTGTAATATTCACAAATTCCCCCGTCTCCGGATGTTTTGCACCTGCTATAATCTTTCCTGTCGTTGGGTCAACAACGTTTCCGACTGCATTGACGATGACAATCGCCCCGACCATCAGTCCTGATTTCAGCACTCGGCACGTCGATCCGACGCCGCCATTTGATGGCTGGAGCCCCGGCCCCTTCCCAACCGTTG
Source organism: Candidatus Poribacteria bacterium (assembly GCA_965204355.1). Classification (GTDB taxonomy): domain Bacteria; phylum Poribacteria; class WGA-4E; order WGA-4E; family PCPOR2b; genus PCPOR2b. The sequence continues at coordinate 1,144,777 of OZ241983.1, read as the reverse complement.
CGCCTGTTCCAGCACCCACCTGTCCCATCTCGATCCTAGCATTGGTGGCATTCACGCAAGCGTGATAGCCCATCTCTCGGTCTGGACGCACTTTTGGATTTCCGATCCCTAGATCGAAAATGACGGCACTGGGTACAATTGGGACCCGTACTGGTCCCGCTGGAAATCCGATGCCACGTTCCTCAAGAAACTGCACCACTCCACCCGCTGCATCCAATCCAAACGCGCTGCCGCCTGTGAGCAAAATCGCATGGACTTTTTCTACCAATCCCCCAGGACGAATCGCATCGGTTTCTCTAGTACCGGGTGCTGATCCTCGGACATCAACGCCAGCAACGGCTCCAGACTCACAAAGAATCACTGTACAGCCTGTGCGTGCCTTTTCGTCAGTCGTATGACCAACTTTGAGGCCGCTGATAGCGGTGATTGTATCGTTTTTTAGTGGGATTGTCATCTTAATCCAATGCCGTGTTGGATAAGTGCTAAATCAACTTGTGTAGTGCTTGAAAATAATCGCGAATACCAGCCATGCCTCGGTGAACATCTACGCCTAATCTTTTTACTCCCTCGGAGCTTATCGCTGCAGACTTTGGGCGTTTGGATTGGACAATTTCGGTTTTGCCGTGGGTTACCTCACGTGCCAGCTGTGCCAATTCTTGATTATACACAAACATATCACACAGGTTAAAGATCTGACCAAATGCCGCGGGGTTATCCACTGCCATCGTCAGTGCCCTTGCAACGTCATCGACAGCAACAACATCGCATCCAAACGTGCTTTCGTACTTTGCACCCCTTTGGACTGTTTCAAAGATGTCACGCCAGACGGTTTTCTCCAAATTGGGATGGATGCCATATATCCATGCACAACGGAAAGTGGTCGTGTTCAGCCCGAACTGTGCATAGTACGTCCGACATGCGGATTCCAAAACAGTGTTATGCATGACATAGCTGTTTTGAGGAGAGACTAGCGGCGAATCTTCTGTAATCGGTGCCTGGGACACATCCGCCGGTGTATAAACATCGGGACGGAGGAGGTAGGTGCTTGTCGTGCAGATGAATTGACGAACGCCAGCAAGGCGAGAAAGCTCAAGCAGTGTCAACGATCCAAAGACATTGGAACGGAGATATTCAAGTTGTCGGTGCTCTACCGTGGAATCATAGGCAGTATGGATGACAACGTCTACCTCCTCAACAAATGTGTATAGGACATCCGCATCGGTCAGTTCTCCTCTGCAAATCTCGACCTCCAACTCCTCAAGCCGTGCGGTATTTCTTGATGGTCGCACAAGCGCACGTATACGATGTCCCGCCTCAATAAGCGATCTGATCGTATGCGATCCGACAAACCCTGTGGCACCTGTCAGCGCAACATACATGCTAATATTCTCTCGCAAAGAAAGGTAATTGTCTCAACTGTTGATATACGTCAAATGTATCATATTTGATGGAAAATGTCAACGCCCCAATATAGAGAGTGATAGACCAATTCTATGAGTGCGGTGTCGGGATTCGGAGATCCCTCCTACAGCGGAATTAAATGACCCTATATTCCTATGACTTACGGATTGACAGGTTTTTAGCGAGGCTGTATAATATGTGCGCTTTACGCCATTTATAATAATTCCAATCAACGAGGCAACCGATGCCAACAGAAATCAAGCCCTTTGTGGAATCGAATGATGTACTCGATCAGCCCGACATGCTACGGACACGTGCACAACGAGACGGGTATCTTTTTTTTCGGAACCTGATTGACCCGGATACGGTTCTTCAACTCCGTCGAGACTTTCTCGAAATCTGCGATAGGCACGGTTGGATTAAGGAGGGGACGGTTTTGATGGACGGCATCCGAAATGGGGGACCGTACCGGGAAGGGCAGGACGAATATTGGCCCATCCTCGATGACTTTCAAAGTTTGGAATCTTTCCACGCCTTTGCCCACTATCCATCAATTCTCGATGCCTGCGACAAACTATTTGGCGAACCGACACTCCCCCATCCCCGGAATATCGGACGGATTATGTTTCCCGAAAATGTAAGGTACACAACACCTGCCCACCAAGATTATATTCATATCCAAGGTACGGAGGAGACCTATACCGCTTGGATTCCTTTGGGTGATTGCCCACAATATTTCGGCGGCTTGGTGGTGCTTTCGGGGTCTCACAAGTTTAGCGTTCTACCCACAAAGCGGGCTGAAGGTGCCGGTGGCTTGGGAGTAGACACCGACCACTTGGACCTCACATGGGTTTCGACGGACTATCAGACCGGCGATATTTTGCTTTTCCAAAGTCTCACCGTCCACAAGGCTCTCCCCAACCAAACGAAAGACCGCCTCCGTCTCTCCGTCGACTATCGCTATCAAGGTCAATCTCAACCGATTACGGAAGGCTCACTCCTACCGCACTTCAATCGCATGTCATGGGACGAGATCTATAGGGACTGGAAATCGGAGAAATATCAATACTACTGGAAAGATTTGGATTTGAAGTGTGTGCCTTTCACCAGAAAATATCACGCAGCCAAAGATTGACCTACCCTCTCACCCTAAAGGAAAAGGCTCAATAGGCGGGGCAAGATGCCCCGCCTACGGCAGAGTTTCTGTTGCACTAATTATTTACATGAGCGAAGGAAAAATCATCAAGGAGAAACCGTGAAGATTACACAGATTGAAACCATCCGCGTCAAAGCCCAGCCACACAACATTTGGGTCCATGTGCATACAGATTCTGGCATTGTCGGTTTGGGAGAAACTTTCTATGCCCCGTCGGTCGTACAGGCAGCGATTCACGACTTTTTCGGACCGCTTCTCATTGGTCGTGATCCATTCGAGATTGAGCGTCATTGGGAGGCGATGTTCCGCTTGTCTGACCACGCGGGGTACGGCGGTGCAGAGATGCGAGCGATTTCGGCGCTCGATATTGCCCTTTGGGACATAAAGGGTCAAGCGGTTGAGTTACCGGTTTACGAACTCCTCGGCGGTGCAGTTCGTAAACGCATCCGTGTTTACGCCACCGCGATGCCTTACGAAGGCGCAGGCGAGACAGCAAAACAGCTGCTTGATGAAGGCATCACCGCAATTAAGGGAGGGCCCACTATCCCGTTAGCGATTGCGAGCGACGGTCAGTTTCTTTCACAAAAAGACCTCGACCGAGCGCTCAAGCCGATCCGCGAGATCCGGGATACGGTTGGCTTGGAAATGCATATTGCCAATGACGGTCACGGCAAGTGGGCGTTGCCTGTAGCGATTCGGATCGCACAGGCGATGGAGCCGTACGACATGATGTGGCAAGAAGATTTGATGCCGCTGCTCAACCCGGAAGTTCTCTTACGGCTCCAAGAATCCACGAAAACGCCAGTCTGCATTTCCGAACGCCTCCTCAGCCGGTGGCAGCTTCGGCTGTTCATTGAAAACGGCTCCGCTCGTATCGTTATGCCGGATTTAATCTGGACAGGCGGTGTTTCGGAGACGCACAAGGTTGCCATCCTTGCGTCGGCGCATCAGGTGCCATTTGCCCCGCATGACGCTACGGGACCTGTGAATATCTTCGCCTGTTCTCATATCTGCATGAGTTCTGCAAATGCTATGATACAGGAGCATGTGCCCGCTTTCTACAAAGGCTGGTATAACGAGTTCGTTGACCCAAACTTAGACATCCGTGATGGCTTTCTCCACGCCCCCCAGCGACCGGGCATAGGTACACGATTAAAACCCGACGTACGGGACAGATCGGATGCAATTGTGACCGTGAGCGATGAACCGGGTCAAAGCACCATCGACCATTGGGGACCAACGTCGGTACGTAGCGAGGAGACAGAGGCTGAAGTTCAGCGGTTGAAAGAGGAACGTCTCCCATAGTCCATATCATGAGTTCATATTATGGTAGATTTTAGAATTACTTAGACACTTCCAAGGTACAACCAACCCCCTAAATCCCGCCCCCGATAAATCGGGATGTACCACTTGTCAGGGTGACTTTGGCAACTTTGCGAAGGTCAGAGTTATTGGTAAATGTTTATTTATTTCTCTAATCCACCATAAGAAGTAGCGCGAGTTGTTATTTATAGGGCATGTCTCAACTTAGTTAAATAATGCTCGCAGTGGATTGACAAATCCACTGCATACGTGCAAAGATGGCTCTGTTCCGAGAGTCCGAGACTTGGATATGTCTATCCAAGCCGATCGGGTTTCGCAGTTAGCAACTTGGGTTATTAAGCGACTCATCATGTTTTACACAAAAGGAATCTAATCATGAGTATCAGAACGAATAAGTTGAAGCAGAAATTAGCGGCCGGCGGATTGGTGTTAAGTGGTGGTGTACGCCTTCCTGAACCAGGGCTTGTTGAAGTGATGGGATATGCCGGCGTCGATTACGTCCTGATTGATGCAGAGCACGGCTCCATGGGCTGGACGGAGATAGAGCGGATGGTTCTTGCTGCCTACGCTGCAGATACTACACCAATCGTTCGTGTCCATGAGAACGATGAGGCAAGGATTATGCGTGCGCTTGATCTCGGCGCAATGGGAGTGCTTGTCCCGCACATCCGCACCGCAGCGGAGGCGCAACATGTGGTGGACGGTGCGTACTATCCACCACAGGGCAAACGCGGTGTGGGTCCCAGCCGGGGCATCAAGTTTGGAGCGGTGTCGTCTACAGACTATTATGCCAATATCAACAGTGAGGTTTCGGTGTCGTTGATGATTGAAGATGCGGAAGCAATTGACAATATCGATGAAATTGTGGAGGTTGAAGGCATTGATGTCCTGAATGTAGGGACAAGCGACTTGGCGGCTTCATTGGGTGTACCGGGTCAGCCTTTGCACGAGAAAGTCGCCGAAGCATCTGAGAAGGTGCTCGCGGCTGCAGCGCGAAAGCGTATCGCTGTCGGCTACCCAACCCGGGGTATAGAAGATGGGATTGAAGCGGTAAAGCGTGGGTTCCGTGTGTTATCCTGCGGTAACGCAGCGCCGCTGCTGTTCGAGGCTGTCCAGCAGAAATTAGAGGTATTGCGCAGCGCGGAGTAACTCGGATCGAAAGGCGAAAAAAGTCATGGAATATGTGAACTTTGGAAGCGCGGGCGTTCAGGTAAGTCGATTGGCGCTTGGCTTAGGATTCAGAGGACAGGGTGATGAAGCTGCGGCACAGCGGGTTATCGAACACACAATCGATCAGGGGATTAACCTAATTGATTGCGCCAACGTATACGGGACAATGGATGACCGTGCCAATATCGGTCGCTCAGAAGTGATTCTGGGGAAAGCATTGAAGGGCAAGCGGGACGATGTTGTGATTACCAGTAAGGTTGCTAGTCCTATCGGCAATGGACCAAACGACGAGGGATTGTCTAGATATCACATCATGCGCGAAGTCGAAAACTCGCTGACCCGGTTGGACACAGACCACATCGATGTCTACCTTGTCCATACATTCGATGAATCGACACCACTTGAGGAGACGATTCGTGCATTGGACGATCTCGTTAGTTCGGGTAAGGTCCGCTACGTTGGCTGTTGTAATTATGCGGCATGGCAGGTCTGTAAGGGACTGTGGGTCGCGGATCGGCATAACGCAACACCGTTTATGTGCGTCCAGAATCAGTACAATCTGTTGACCCGGCATCTTGAGGGCGAAATGTTTGCGCTTGTGCGAGATCAGGGATTGGGTGTCATGGTATACAGTCCGTTGGCGGTGGGACTTTTAAGCGGCATTTATTCACCAGACCGTCCCGCGCCGGAGGGAACACTCTGGGCAACACGGCTGCAGGATCAATTTCCAGCGGCAGTACAGGGGGCTGCGAGTGAGGTAATATCGACCGTGATTAGGCTCGCGGGCGAATTAGGGGTGACGCCTGCACAATTAGCGCTCGCTTGGGTCCTATCCCACCCAGAAATTACAGTCGCAATCACCGGTGGGGACACAATCGAGCACTTGAACGATAACATAGGCGCGGTCGGCTGGACACTCGACGACTCGGTGCGAGAAACGCTCGACGCTGTTTCAGAACCGTTCAGGTCCACGGCATAGGAATGCTTATAATTTTTATGATGGCATTCAAGGGGTATCCCCTTGAAAACGTTCATTTGTCATAAACTCTCAATAGTGTGTGGTCGAAGATTATGAACTCAACGAAAAATAGAACCGAACCTATCTGGACGACGATAGATGAGAAAATTAGATATCCTATCTATACTGGCACCGATATCATTCCTGAATTTGGATCTCTCTTCAAGGAACACTTGCCGCGTTGCTCTCAAGCGTTATTGGTGACTAACCAAACCATTGAAGAGGTTCATGCCGCTAAAATCGCTCAGATTTCCGAGAGTCTCGCAGATATAGGAGTGGGCTTGGTCGTCGAAGCAATCCCAGAAGGAGAAAGAACGAAGTCCTATTGGGGTCTTGGGATGTTGTACGACTTCTTCGCGGAGCATCAGCTGGATAGGCAATCCGTGATTATCGCCATGGGCGGCGGTGTCATTGGCGATCTGGCTGGATTTGCTGCGAGTACGTTTTTACGTGGGCTTCCATTGGTTCATATTCCCACCACACTCATCGCTCAAGCTGATAGTAGCCTTGGCGGAAAGGTAGCGATCAATCTGGCGCGGCTTAAGAATATTGTCGGCGGGTTTTACCATCCCAAGATGATCTTCATGGATGTCAGCTTTCTGCAAACGCTCAGTGTGCGAGAGTTAAGGGCGGGGCTTGCCGAAGTAGTTAAGTACGGTGTGATTATGGACAGCGAACTGTTTAACTACGTAGAAGCTAATGTAGAGGACATAATCGCGAAAGATCCCCATGTTTTGGAATGGCTTGTTAGAAGATGTTGTGAACATAAAATTGCAGTTGTGGAGGAAGATCCAGAGGAGAGGACGGATCGCCGGGCAATTCTAAATTATGGGCACACGATTGGACATGCCTTGGAATCGCTTTATCACAGGTATTTACATGGTGAAGCGGTTTCTGTGGGCATGGTTGCCGCTTCATATCTAGCGGTCAAAACAGAGATTTTCCCCTCCGCAGACGCTGAGCGGCAATTGAAGTTACTATCTAGAATTGGCTTGCCGACCGATGCGTTGGGCGTTTCGATAGATCCGCTGCTGCAACCGATGTTACATGATAAAAAGCGGCGGGGTAACACTTTACGATTTATACTGCCGACGAAAATTGGGGATATAACCATAAAGGAAGTGCCCAAAAACGATCTCCCGGATTTACTTCAATGCTTGGTAGAAAAGGGGGTCTTTAGTCCGTCAGAAGATGCTACTGCTACTGATGAGGGATAGTTTTATGTTGAGGGCTTATGTAAAAAGAAAGCGCAAAATGTGAAGCGAAATCGTAGGGGTTGGGTCTCCCAACCCATTGGGCGAGGTGACCTCGCCTCTACGATTACGAACACTTTCACATAAATGTCAACACGCCCTAGCAACTTAGGTGTTATTATAGTGGACCTTAGAATTAATGAGACATTCCAAACCGGTGCGGTGGGAAACCGCACCTACCGGGGGCGAAAGTGTCTACTTATAGTAGATGTTAGAATTAATTGGACACTGTGAACGAGCAAGGGCAGCAAGCTTGCACCCGGAGTTACGGCACACGGAGTGTGCCTACTACCCTTACCGTCTATTTGTATTTAGAGTGCACTATAAATATGTATCGTTAATTGTTGAATCCACTATAGTATAAAATCCCAAAAATTCCATACTCAGAAATGGAGGCATATTATGTCCGAAACGACGCAAACTAGTTTCGATCTATTGCTCAAAGGTGGACACGTCATTGACCCCAAGAACAACATTGATCAGGCAATGGATGTGGGAATTGCAGATGGGAAGATCGCCCGTGTGGCGGAGAACATTCCGGACGCTGAGGCAGAACAGGTTGTCGATGTTGATGGACTTTATGTCACGCCCGGCTTGTTAGATATACACGTCCACGCCTATGCCGGCACCGGTCAACGAAATGCCTACTGTGGCGACAATTCCCTGTATCCCGATGGATACAATTTTCGCACAGGTGTGACCACGGTTCTTGATGTCGGTAGTTCAGGATGGCGGAATTTCCCCGATTTCAAAGATCGGGTCATTGACCGAGCAAAGACTCGTATTTTTGCACTACTTAACATTGTGGGTCACGGCATGGGAGGCGGTGCCATCGAGCAGAATATACCGGATATGGAACCCGAAGCGACGGCGAAAGTGGCTGAACGCTATCCCGATATTGTTGTGGGAATTAAAACAGCCCACTACGCAGGTCCTGAGTGGCTTGGGGTTGACCGTGCTGTAGAAGCTGGGAGACTGGTGGGCTTGCTGGCTATGATTGATTTCGGTTCATTTCGCCCAGAGCGTCCCTATCCGGAAATGATACTTGAGCATATACGCCCCGGCGACATCAGCACCCACATGTATCAAGCCGCGATACCGATGTTCGATGAGAAGGGGAAGTTGCAGCCATACTTCGCTGAAGCGCGTGAGCGGGGAGTCAAGTTTGATGTGGGACACGGCGCCGGAAGTTTTGTGTGGAACCATGCAATACCTGCTATTGAGCAGGGGTGGATACCGGATTCAATTTCGACAGACCTTCACACTGGGAGCATGAACGCTGGGATGAAGGACATGGCAACAACGATGTCAAAGATTCTGAATATAGGTGTTTCTCTGTTTGATGTTATCAAGATGTCAACGATTACCCCGGCAGAGATGATTAATCGCCCGGAATACGGTCACTTGAGCGTTGGGGCGGTGGCAGATGTCGCTGTGCTAAAACTCAATGAGGGAAGATTCGGTTTTCTCGATGTCAGAAGGGCACTCTTTGTAGGGAATCAGAAATTGGAGTGTGAGTTGACCTTGATTGATGGGCAGGTCGAGTGGGATCTGAACGGACGCGCTGGTGTGGATTGGGAGGAGTATTACGCAACGGCTAATCGTGTTTGAGTGTCAAAACAATTTTACTTTTAGATATTGATTCTGTGACGGTTTGAGTCCAAAGAGACGAGCAGGCAGGGTAAAATCTCCCACCGTCAATTCCGCTGACAACGGGATTCCGATGCACGACGTTTCAATCCCTCTAAAATCACCAAGAGAGCTTGCAAGGGGGCAGCCACCCACTGCCACAGATTCCCTTTGCTTGTTCGGGCAGGGTAGCCAAATAGGGCAGGGCATTGTCCTACGAAGGAGCAGGTGTAAGACGGGCTTCGGTTCGCAATCTGTGTTGATAGCGCAATTCGCGTACCTGAAAGACAAAGGAAACTTCATCCTTCAGGACGGGGAGTATGTCAACTAGCACTCTCCGAATCCAAACTGTTGAGCAGGGAATCGTAAGAGCCCCCGCTCTTCAGGACGGGGAGTATACCGTCTAGCACTCTCCGAATCTAACTTCCAGTGAAGGCACTTTTCCGCTCAATGATGTATTCTGTCAATGGACTGGGGTTTGCCTGAATCCGCACGTTGACTAACGCGGGTTTGCTTGAGGCGAGGGCGCGTTCCAGCGCCCCGGGCAGTTGATGTGGTTCTTCGACATATTCGCCGTGTGCACCGAGTGCCTCCGCTACCTTGTCGTAACGCGAGGGCAGCAGCTCGGTTGCCACACTTTTTCCGAAGAGTTGCACCTGCTGGTGATAGTCTATTCCCCAGACGCTATCGTTCCCAATCACAATGACTACGGGCAAGTTGTGCCGCACGGCGGTGTCCAACTCCATGGCACTGAACCCGAACGCCCCATCCCCGGTGAGAACAACCACTTTAGATTGAGGGAGTGCGGCTTGTGCACCAACACCATAGGATACACCCCATCCTATCATTCCCAAAGTCCCGTTCGTGAAAAATCGTCTAGGGCGCAGGCTGGAATAAAAAGCTGTCCCATAGAAGGAAAAGTCGCTGCCCTCGAAGATTAAACAGTCATTCTCGCCTAGCAGCGAGCGCAGATGCTTGTGGATGGACATCGCGTGTAACGGGGTGGCTGGCGCTCCCCGACCGTCCAAATCTTGCTCTTGGGCATCGCGGGTAGATCTTAGCTCTTCAACGATTGGCTGTTCATTCCACTGATACCCCTCGGCTTCTTGTGCCAGCTGCTTTACCACCGCGCCGACATCTCCTAAAATGCCGACCTCCACGCTGCGTGACAGTCCAATCTGGTCTGCCGATGGATCAACTTGGATGATACGCACATCAGCGGCAAGGGTTGGTGGACCGCCAAAGGAGATCGTAAAGTCCAATTTCTTACCGAGCAACAGCACAACATCCGCCTCTTCCAAGCGACGTGAGACAAGATTGACCCTGCCGTCCGCGAATCCGAAACAGTAGGGGTGGGTATCGGGAACAAGTCCCCGGGCAATCTCCTCGGTGAACAGCGGAAGTTGCGTTATCTCCAAGAACCGTTGCAAATCCTCACTATTTACGGAGTCCGTTGCATTGCTCGCCAGCACCATAGGTCGCTGCGCGCTCTGGAGCAGTTCTATTGCTTCTCTGACAAGGCTCGGATCCCCCATGGACTGACCGGAGCGTCGGTATATTTCAGGTGGGTCGAAATGTACTCGGCTCTCGTCCACTTCAGCACTCTGGACATCTACGGGGATGGTCAGGTGAATGGGACCGCGCCTGCCCGCTAAGGCGGTGCGGAAAGCGCGTGCGAAATACTCTGGGATCCGGTACGGGTCGGAGATGAACCACGCCCCTTTCGTGATGGGTTTCGCCATCCCCACCTGATCGATCTCTTGCTGCGCGATTCCCTGTCCCAGTTGGTGCTGTGCTGCACAACCTGTGATGTTGATGACCGGCGATTCCATGTGATACGCCAACGCTAGTCCGGGGATAGCGTTCACATGCCCCGGCGAAGTAAACATTGATATTCCGGGGGAGCCGGTGATACGCGCCCACGCATTTGCCATGTCTACTGCGGCCTGTTCGTGACGGGTATCCAGGAACTTAAAGCCCTCCTCCGCCATAACGTCCATCAGGTGCAGGGTGTGGTCACCCGCTAAGGTAAAGATTTGGTCGATCCCTTCCGCCCGCAACGCTTGGACAATAAGGTGTGAACCGGTTGCCTTCATAAACACTTTTCTCCTTGTGTAGGGAACGCAGATCTGCATTCCCTACGAAGTACGTCAAAAGTTCCTAAACCTCCACTCGCACCGCTCGACCAGATTCTCCTGACTCGATGACAGCGTTCAAAGTAGCGAGGACCGGTAGGTTATTGCGACCACTGGTTTCTGGCTCGGGTCCGCCATTTACCCAGTCGGCAAACGTGATAGCAACGTGCAGGTCAAGTTGACGTGAGCCAGTGAAGTCCGGATCAATTTCCACCTCACTCAGTCTTTTCGCCCTGTCTGTCCCGATAAGCAAAGTTTCTGGACCACCAAAGCCTTGTGGGCTGTGTAAGACAACGGCACCATACTCACACTCCGCGCGGAATTCACCCGTGTTCACACGGGCATCAGAAGTAGATACGATCACGAAACGGGCCCCATTATCGAAGGTGATCTCGGCGGTGGCGGTCGATTCGCGATTCCAAGTTGTTTCTGGCGGTCGATAAGAATGGCCAAACACCTCCACCACGCGTCGATTCACCATCGCGATTAGCGAATCAATTTCATGGACGGTCATCTGCCAGAGTTGCGAGTGTTCGGAGTCAGGATACTCCCCACCACGGGCTTTGTAGGTGAACATGTGTCCGGTCTGCGGCTCGCCATAAGCCCCCTCAGCCATCAAACGTCGTACCGTGCGCTGTCCGGGCAGGTATCGCCACTGTTGCGTGACAACAATCTTTAGCCCACGAGCCTCCGCCATCTCGGTCAATCGTTTGGCGGGTGCGAGTTCCAGCGTGAACGGTTTTTCCACCATGATGTGCTTGTCCGCTTCAATTGCAGCCTCAACCAGTTCATCGTGCGTACGCGCCCACGTGGCAATAACAACACCGTCGCAATCCGACTGTTCCAACGCTTCGGGGTATGAGGTGTAGGCGAGATGGTCTGGTAGTTCCAGATCGCTAATGGCAGCTTTGAGGCGTGGTTCATCAATATCGACCAAGCCGACCAATTCAAACCGGTCGGATCGTGCCAAAAAGCTGCGTGCATGAGACTTCCCTCTGCCGCTGCCCACGACAATCATACGCAGCGGATTCCCTGTTTCGACGTGGTTTTTTCCCACTTTGGTTTCCTCCTGCTTCGGCCATCCCGCAGCTTATGTCTCAACTATTCCTCTGCCAACACTTGGATACTGGCACATGGAAAGGCAGCCACCTTCGCGTTCTGAGGCAATTTCTCCGCAAGCATATTGACAAGCATATCCCACTCACGGAAGAGGAGATCGCTGGGATGATCCTTGTAAAACTCATCTGTCGGGAAATTCTCCGACCAAACGAGAACTTGGCTTGGAGATTCGATTTTCGGTGTGGGTAGCGGAATCGGGATTTTCGCCGCCCTCCGCCTAAGGTAACGTGGATAATCTAACAGATCATAGAGCCCGTGATAGCAGAACCCATCACTTGCAGGATTAATGGCGACCGTGTAGACATCACCAAAATACCGTTGTGCCCAGAATGTTTTGGTGGTTTGAATTGCATCCGAGTCAATCGGATAGCAGTTTAGCACGATGACATCCGTTTCTTCGCGAACTGCCTCTGGAATCTGTGTCCCATAGGTTTCCAAGGCAAAGCGTGCCCCGGCTCGGTGCGCCTTCACTAAATCACCGACAAATAGACCGGCTATTTCGCGTCTGCTGTTGATGACGAGGTTTACAATGGCATCCACTCCAACCACTCTGGCAGCTGCTTCTGAAACATCCCGTGCATCAGTTTTGTCATGCTGCTTCTCAACGGTAGCATGGCCTCGTCCCGGATAGTAATTGTGGAAGTGGAACATCGTGGAAAAACCCGACACACCGGGAACAATTAACTTTGCCCCACCCCCAAATCCGACTGCTTTGTGCGGGTAAATACCGCCCAAGCAGATTTTGAAATCAGCGTCTGCTACAACCGGGTTGATATAGATTGGCACACCGTTATCTAGGTTCCCCAGCGCCCGGAGATTTCCGCTCATAAAGTCGTGGTTTATTACTTCATAAGACGCCGCAACATCAGCCCCCACCTTCTTCACTATCTCCTCATCCGTGAGGGGACGATGTGATCCTGGACCAACAACAAAGCGAATTTCGTGTTTGGGGATGCCCGCTTGGTGCAGTTCACGGAGTAGGAGAGGGATAACCGTCGCTGCAGGCGTTGGTCGGCTGAGATCATCAACGACAATAACGGCATCGCTTTTGCCGCGCGCCATTTCCTCAATACGTGGTGTACCGATAGGCTGACCGAACGCAGCTTCGATCGCTGCTTCTGAAAGTTTGGGTGCGTCGTTCGGCGCAACCATTGTGACCTCCCAATTTTCAGGGAAGTTCAATGTAATTTCTTCGTCACCATACCAAGCGCGAGAGTACATTTGAGCATAGTTTTTAGACATAGTGGACCTCTACCTAATACGTGATGCGTAATGCGTAAAAGAAACCACAGAGATACAGAGAAAAGCAATTTTTTTAATCGTTCTGCAACTCGATGGTCGGTTTTTGATCCCTTACTCGTTACAGGTTATTCGTCAATGCTGCTGTTGGTAGTGTAAGGCAGCGCGGATAAAGTCACGAAACAGTGGATGTGGCTCAAGGGGTTTGGACTGAAATTCGGGGTGGAATTGCGACCCGACCATCCACGGATGGTCGGTAACTTCGGTGATTTCGACCAAATTCTCGTCCGGTGATACCCCGCTAAAACGCAACCCTTCGGATTCGAGGGCTTCCCGATAATCGTTGTTCAATTCATAGCGATGGCGGTGTCGTTCTAAGATAATCGGTTGCTGATATGCTTTATAGCTTTTCGTGTTTTCTCTGAGAACGCACGGGTAGAGTCCAAGTCGCATTGTGCCACCGAGCTCGATCTGATTTCGTTGATCTAACATCAGATCAATTACTGGATGGGGTGTTTCCTCGTCAAACTCGGCGCTGTTTGCACCTTTCAATTTTGCGACATGCCGCGCAAAGTCAATCACCATGCACTGCATACCGAGGCATAGTCCAAAATATGGAATTTTCTGTTCCCGCGCATAGCGTGATGCGACAATCATTCCCTCAATGCCGCGGTAGCCAAAGCCCCCGGGCACGAGAATCCCGTCAACTCCCTCAAACTGCTCATCCAAGTTTTGGTACTCGTCCAACATGTCAGACTCTATCCATCTGACATCTACGACTGAGTCGTTAGCAATTCCACCGTGTTTGAGCGCTTCTTTGACGCTGAGGTAGGTATCAGAACCTTGAACATATTTACCGACAATCGCTATCCGGGTCCGGTGTTGCGGGTGCTTCAGTTTATCAACCATCTTTGCCCATTCGACATCATTCGACGGGCGTTCTTCCAACCCAAGTCTCTTTATCACCAGACGCCCCATGCCTTGCCGTTCGAAGTTCAGTGGGATTTCATCAACGAGATTGGTGTCAAGTCCTTCAACGATGTACTCCTCCTGCAGCCCACAAAGCAGAGAAATTTTCTTCCGCAGCCCCTCTCCCATCGGTTGACTTGTGCGGCAAATCAGGAGATCTGGCTGGATGCCGTATTCTTGCAGCGTACGAATACTGTGTTGGGTCGGTTTGCTTTTGCTTTCTCCGTTAGGCAGGGTATAAATCAGTGAGACATGAATAAAGAGTGTATTTTCGCGACCGACTTCCACCGCCATCTGCCGGATCGCTTCTACAAACGGGGGCGTCTCAAAATCTCCAATGGTCCCGCCTATCTCCGTAATGACCACTTCTGCATCGCTATCACTTCCGAGCTCATAGATACGTTCCTTAATTTCATCGGTGATATGCGGGATAAGTTGCACGGTTCCGCCTAAATAATCCCCTCGCCGTTCTTTGGCAATGACTGCGCTGTATACAGAACCTGTTGTGAAATTGGAGTATTGATTGAGATCGATCCCTGTAAATCGTTCATAATTGCCGAGATCGAGGTCGGTTTCCGCCCCGTCCCGCGTCACGAACACCTCACCGTGTTGGAATGGGTTCATCGTACCAGCATCCGAGTTGAGATATGGGTCGATTTTGACCACCATAACCTTGAACCCACGATCGATGAGCAAGCGACCCAGCGATGCCGTCGTTACTCCTTTTCCGATGCCAGAGATTACACCACCAGTTACGAAGATGTACTTTGTCATCAAAAACTCCTTCTATCTGTCAAGCCTATCCCCGCAGGCTTTTATTCGGGGAGTTGTGATTTTAGGATTTCAAGTACCCGCTCCAAATCGGCTGGTACATCAACCCCAATCAACGGATATTCTGTTTCAACAACACGGATGCGAATGCCGCGCTCGAGGAAACGTAACTGCTCAAGTCCTTCAGCACTCTCGTACGGCGTTCTCTCCCACTGGGTGAATTCAAGGAGGCGCTCTCGGCGATAAGCGTAAAGTCCCACGTGCCGATAGTTTGGCTGAGACTGTAACCAATGATTTGAGAGATTGCCGGGGATTGAAGCTCTGGAAAAATATAGGGCGAAGCCTTGGAGGTCAGTCAAAACTTTAACGATGTTGGGATCTCGATAATCCTTTTCATTTTCGACCCGCTGTTTCAGTGTGCTGACTTCCACACTGGGATCATCGAGAAACGGCTGAATCATTTGATCAATAACCACCGGTTCCAGCAATGGCTCATCGCCCTGAATGTTCGCCACGACATCGCAATCGAGTGTTTCCGCCACAATCGCAACTCTTTCAGTGCCTGTAGGACAATCCGGTGGCGTCATGACCACCTGTCCACCAAAGCCGGTAACCACGTCGTAGATTCGCTGGTCATCGGTAGCAACGACGACGGCATCTAGCGTTTTGGCACGTGATGCTCGCTCATAAACCTGCTGTACCATTGGTTTGCCAAGGATGTCTACTAGCGCCTTTCCTTGAAATCGACTCGACGCATAACGAGCGGGGATAATCCCTACGATCTTCACAGCTCTGAGTTCTCCTTGGCGTTTGCTTTCTTCCGATTCCATCATTAAAGATTGATTTTCAAGTCAATAACACTTTACCACAGATTGGCTACTTGTGCAACGAAAAACATCAGAATTTTGAGGGCATAGAAGGCTTTACCACAGGCAACCAATATGCTATAATACGGAATTGATTATTAATCCCGAAGCTCCTACCAGAAAGGTTAGCCATGGGCATACAGTTTTTTGTTGTTTTCGTACTGTCAATCGCTTTTTTATCAATGGGCGTTACAGGCTGGCAAGGCTTTGTTTCGGTTTCATGGGATGACGGGATGCCCAAATTGGATTTTACAGCGAACTACTTTGCTATCTTCCGATGTTTCGTCGGCTTTTTGTTGTTTCTGATTAGCTTATATCTGATGGGTTTTTTTCTGTATCTCGAAGAACGGGAAAGTGGTCGGATTATGAAAAATATCAAAAGTTACGTAAAACTCAGGGAATATCTTGAATTGAGGGGGCGCGGGGATAAATCCAACTAGCCGCGAAAGAGTAGAGAACGCTATGCTTAAAAATGATCTTCTCCTGCGGGCAGCGCGACGACTACCAGTAGAGCGGGTTCCGGTGTGGATGATGCGCCAAGCTGGTCGTTCAGATCCGGCGTATCGTGCTCTCAGAGAAAAAATTGATCTCCCATTAGAGCGGTTATTTCGGACGATACCGTGCTCACACAGTGAGCAAGAGATTGAATGGGCGATTGAAATTTCGCTCTTACCCAAACGTATCGGGGTTGACGCAATTATTGTGTACAAGGACATCCTCACACCGCTCTGTCCGATGGGTGTGCATTTCCGATTTGACCCCGGTCCCGTCTTAGACACACCTATACGGACCCGATCCCAAATCGAATCGTTACGTCCCCTCAATGACCCAGCTTCACAGATGGCGTTTACTGGGAAGATTATCAGCGGACTGCGTGAGAGGTTGGAGGGAGACCTGCCGTTAATCGGCTTTGCGGGATCTCCGCTGACGTTAGCTTTTTTTATGGTGGCAGGAACCAGTCCGATGGCAGCCGGTGGAGGGGTTTCAGATGCTGCGCGTACTGTTTTCCAGATGATGGATGAAGAACCGGGATTATTTCACGAACTGCTGCAACGTTTGACGCAGATGACGATTAATTATCTCAACTACCAAATTTCGGAGGGCGCACAGGTTGTGCAGTTGTTTGAATCCATCGCTGACCAGATTGACCTACCGAGATATGAAACCTTTGTCCAACCGTATCATGAACAGATCTTTGCGGCATTAGATTCGAGTGCACCCTCTATCCTATTCGCCAAAGAGTGCTCCTACCTCTCGCTGATGTTGGGAAGTGGTGCTGACGTTTTGAGCGTTGGAAAGTGTGTGGATTTGGCAATAGCGCAGAAAGAAGCGAAGGGTAAAGTCGCTTTTCAGGGAAATGTGGACAATGATATTCTGCGAGATGGAACATGTGACGATATTACGGCTGCCGTCAACTGCTGTCTACAGAGTGGGGGAAAGATTGGACATATCCTTAACCTCAGTCACGGGCTCCACCGAGATACGCCGTTTGAAAATGTGAAACACTTTGTAAAGGTTGCAGAAGCGGCACAGAATTAGGGAGTAAAAACTGTTGAAGAGCGACACGAATTCTCAATGGAACTCAGAGGGTGTATACGACAGCATCCTGCTCGTTGGGTTTGGGGGACCGACCCCCGGTTGCTGTCAGCAGTATGACGCATGCCCTGGAGAGGCACACTGCTTTGTCGAAGGCATCGTTGGAAGCGCCCCATCGAATGCTGCTCGTGTGAAAGAGGTTGCGAGCCACTATATCAAACTCGGTGGATTTTCGCCCTTTAACGAATTGACATTTAAGCAGGCAGACGCACTTGGAGGCGCTCTTAGAGAACGGGGCGTTGATGTTCCTATCTATGTGGGGATGCGGAATTGGACCCCGTATCTCCATGAAACAATCGGGAAAATGGTTAAACAAAGACATCGCAACGTGCTTGCCATCATCATGTCCGCCTATCGCTCTAAAGCCAGCTGGGAGCGTTATCAGAACGATGTTGCTGATGCGGTCGAAACGGTAGGTGAGACACAGCCAAATATACGCTATTTAGAAGATCTGTGGCATCTACACTCCGGTTTCATCAATGCCATCGCTGAGCGTATTCGTATTGCACATAATAGTATCTCTGCGTCACATTTTGCTGATGCTTCTCTGATTTTTACCGCTCACGCAATTCCCGAAGTTGCTGCAAGGACCTCTCCGTACCCTAAACAGTTTCGTCAAACTGCTTCAGCTGTTGCAGAGGCTCTTGGAGTTGATTTTGATATTGCTTACCAGAGTGCGCCTGATAACCCAACCGTGCCGTGGACGGGACCTGACATTAATGACCTGATTCGGGAGAAGAAGGAGGCAGGTATTCAAGAGGTCGTTGTATCGCCGATCGGCTTCCTCTGTGACCATGTCGAAGTGCTTTACGACTTAGATTTGGAAGCCAAAGCAACCGCCGAGGCGTGTGGCATAAATTTTATTCGTGCTGGTACTGTTGGCGAACACCCTGAATTCATCAATATGTTAGCAAACCTTGTGTGTGAGGATATTCAAAGGGAGAGATGAACACCAAACCGATATGCGTGGCAAGTAAAAGAGGAGGATAACATGTCATCGTTTACAGAAACTATCAGAGTTGATAATCAAGATATGGAACTTTATGTCTCGATGCCCGATGGCACAGGACCTTTTCCCGGCGTGGTAGTTGCCCAGCACGCCGGTGGCGTTGATACGTTCATTTGCACGATGACCGATAGGCTGGCAGAAGCTGGCTACGTCGCTGCTGCCCCAGATCTCTACCATCGATTGGGACCCGATGATCCACGAGGGCCACGGGAACTTATAGATACAGAGATGATTGCGGATGTTCAAGCCACTGTAGCATTCTTGCAAAGCCACAGTGCTGTGGATAGCGAGGCGCTGGGTATCACCGGCTTCTGTATGGGAGGCAGAGTGGCATACCTCATGGCGGCAGCTATTCCAGCGTTTAAGGCTGCTGAAGCCTATTACGGCGGTAACACTATGGTAGCTTTG
Source organism: Candidatus Poribacteria bacterium (assembly GCA_965204355.1). GTDB lineage: Bacteria > Poribacteria > WGA-4E > WGA-4E > PCPOR2b > PCPOR2b. The sequence continues at coordinate 1,125,715 of OZ241983.1, read as the reverse complement.
GGGGAAGGAGGCACGTCACCGTTTGAGCGCACCGGGGAGATTGACTGTCCGCTGCTGTTTCACTTTGGCGAGGAGGATGCTAATCCATCCCCCGTAGATATGGAGGAAATTGGCGCTGAATTAACACGCCATAATAAGCCACATGAGTTCTATACATACCCCAACGCTGGACACGCTTTTATGGACTTCACCGGTGAGCGTCACCATGAAGCAGCGGCGACAGCTGCTTGGCCACGGACGTTGGACTTCTTTGCCCGACATCTAGGAGATTAAAATAACCCAAGTTCTGTTGAAATTTGGGTGTCGAGATATGAATATAGTACGGTGTTGGGTTTTACTGTAATCTATCTATAAGTAGATGGTATTGAAATGAATAGGCGCTACTGTTGTGAATAGCGATTCCTTTTGCCGTTCAACCCAACCTACGGACTTGCTCGGTAAATTTCTCGCAATGTAGAAGGAAGATTGACATGGATTTTGCGAAGCTCACAGCGGTGCAACGCCAATTTTTTGATGAACACGGTTATCTGGTGGTTCCGGATGTGCTATCGCCGGAGATGATTGAGAAACTCACTCAGGTGAGCGACCGGATGATTGAATCGTTTAATGGAGATGGGGCTTACGTTCAGAGGCGTCCCGGTATCGTCCAAGAACCGGATTTTCATCCCTTGATGATCCAATCGCCGACGGTCCCCTTAATTGCCCAACTGCTTTCTCCTAATATTCAACTGCATACAACAGCGATTATTTATAAGTTTCCAGAACCGGCGAACGAAGAAACCGTTAACCAACGGGGCTGGCATCGTGACAGTGGGCTTGCCGAAGATTTGAAGCACAGAAACGTCCCACGCGTCAGCATTAAAGTCGGATACTGCCTGACCAACTTTAAGCAGCCACGTTCTGGCTTTACGCTCTTCGCACAGGGATCGCACCTACTGGATACCCCGTTACCTATCCCAAAGGGAGAGGTTGACCCAGTGGGAACGGTCGAACTTTGTCTCAATGCTGGTGATGCGTTCCTTTTTGAAAATCGCCTCTTCCATACTTCTGCCCCGAACCTGACCGATCGTGTTTCAAAGGTAATAATTTTCGGCTACGCTTACCGCTGGATGGGCGGGGCGCACAGAGCGATGAGCCTTGTCCAACCCGATGAGACTGTCTTGGCGCAGGTTGATGACGTTGGCAAACAGTTGCTGGGCGGAACAGCACGATGTTTTCCCAGACCCCATCCCGTGGGTGATGGAGGCCTGACATCGAAGTGCTAACAACTGAGAGGAAAAGATATGTCCGCAAAACTGACCGATGCACATCTTGAAGAGTTGGAAGCCAAGGGTTACGTTGTCGTTCCGGACTTTTATACGGGCGAAAAGTTGCGTGAAATGCAAGCGGCACAGCGAAGATCACTTCCTACCTGGGACGAGGTGAAGGATGACCCACCACAGGGTCGTGCGATTCTTACTGATTTCCCGCCGCCAGAGATAGCCCTGCTGCGAGGTATTGTTGACCACCGGGCGTGGGGATTTGCCCGAAAGTGGCTCAAGACAGAGCACATCCATTTTCGCGCTGGTTGCATGATTGCCCGCTATCCCGGCTTCAAAGGGGGTGGTGTGGGCAGCGACGCTGCGGGTTTACATATCGACAACGGAAATAACTCCTTGTTGCCGCCCTCCGATGCACTGCGTGAGTTTGGTCAACTCGGCTTCTGGGTGCATCTTGAAGATGTCGATGAAGACCAAGCCCCGCTGCGGCTGCTTGCCAAGGAGCACGGGCGCGACACGACTAAGTACGAACCGCTGATCTGCAAGGGTGGAACGCTGTGTATGTTCACCAACTACACACTGCACTCTGCGAGCGATTATCTCCGTGAGGACGGTCAACGCTTCACATGGGGCTTTGGGATTGGCAGAGCTGATAATTATTGGGAAGGGTTTAGACACTATACGGACAAGGGAAAGAACCCGGTGTTTAGTCAGTTCATCGGAACGTTGACGGCGAAAGAGCGTGAGGTTTTCCGCTTTCCACCGGCAGGACATCCATACTACACACCGCAAACTTTGGCAGCTTTGGAGGAACAATATCCCGGCTGGAATGCAAACGGTGAGTATTAGTCATATTTCCTGCTTGTTGCTGCAAAGGTACGCTGGAGAAACAGGTTTAGATGCGTTTGATACAATATGAACCCTCGTTGGTCAAGATTCACATCTTCATCATGGAAAAATGATTGACAACATCTTACACAAGGAGAATAGCATGAGCCAAACTGAGAGAGTGCCCCCCGACCAATATCGCACGGTGGTCACGCGACCCGATGACTTCGATGCGTTCTGGGATGGGCTACTGGGACAGTCGGCGGAGATTCCGCTGAACGCGACGGTGGAGTTGGTGCCATTATACAGTACGCCAGAGATCGAAGTGTATGACGTGCATTACGATAGTCTCGACGGTGTGCGTATTGCCGGCTGGTATGCCGTGCCGCGTGAAAGGTCTGGAAAACTGCCTGCCATCGTACAGGTGCCGGGTTACCTTCAAGACCCCCCCATCCCGCGCGCATGGGCAGAGGACGGTTACGCTGCGTTCTCCGTCGCCCCGCGTGGCAAGATCCGCAGTAATCAACAGTTTAACCCCGGTTATCCGGGCCTGTTGACGCATAACATCGTTGATCGAAACACCTATACTTATCGTGGCTTTTATATTGATGCGGCCCGAGTGATCGATTTCTTGCTTTCGCGCGAGGAGGTTGATGGAGAGCGAATCGGTGTGAATGGCAGTAGTCAGGGCGGTGGATTGGCAATTTCCACGGCAGCATTGCGTCCTGAAGTCCGCGCCGCAGCGGCTGGTTGCCCGTATCTCTGCGGATATATGGATTCGATTGAGCTGACACACACCTACCCATATCAAGAAATTAGTGACTACCTGCGGCTCTATCCTGAACGGAGAGAGGCTGTCCGTGACACGTTGGCGTACTTCGACGGCATCAATTTTGGGCCTCGGATTACCTGTTCCATCATGGTCTATATCGGTTTACAGGACAACGTATGCCCGCCAGAAACAGGCTTTGCTGTCTTTAACACCATCGCCTCCGAAGATAAACAGATGTATCCGTATGACGGACACGGTCACGATGCCGGCAGCGTTCATCACAGTCCAATCCTAAAGGATTTCTTCAAAAACCATCTGCAAAACTACTGATTCATCCCTTATCAGTCCCAGTCCAAAGGAGTCAATTATGTCTAATACATCTCGACCCGAAGATTTTGATGCGTATTGGCAGCAGGTTTGTGGTGAGTTAGAAGCTACACCTATCGCCCCCGAAGAGGAACATCTGCCGATTCGATCCACAGCGTATTGCGAATGTTACACGGTTCGTTTCACCGGTATCGGTCCGTATCGATTGTTCGGCTATTTAAGCATTCCACACGGGGACGGACCGTTCCCGACCCTGCTGCTCGGTCCGGCGTATCGCAGCGTTGTAGATCCGCTTCCACAGGGAGATGCCAATGAAAAACGGGGACGCTTCCTCGTTTTTTCAACCGCTGGGCGCGGCCAACGCAATGCTGACAAACCGTATGCGGGCGTATTTCCCGGTATGATGACCGAGGGAATTGATTCTCCTGAGACCTCTATATTTCGTGGGTTTGTTGCGGATTGGTTGCGGGCTGTAGACTACCTGCTGACACGTCCAGAAGTAGACCGCTCTCGCCTTGCAGCGATTAAGCAGGAGGGTATGCCGTTATTGACAGCAGCACTTCGCCCTGAAGTGACCCATGTCGTCGCTTCGCCCGGGAGTTTTTACAACACCGGCGACCAAGTACCGGGTGAGGTTGAAGACTATCTCCGTTTATATCCAGAGAAGGAAGAACAGGTCAAACGGACACTCTCCTATTTTGATCCGTTTTTCTTTGCCCCCAACGTGCGTGCGCGGACACTGCTTTCGGGAAATCCAGAGGCTGTCGCGCCATTGGTAGAAGCGTTAGCCGGTGAAACCGATGTCCGGCAGAGTGAGCGGTCTTCGTATAAAGACGGGCTTTTTCAGGAACAGTGGATTGCGGATCAGTTCGGCTTTGAGGATGTCATCATTCCCGCACACTGGCAGTAGCAGCTGGAAATCTTCCGAGATCGAGATCGTCAACCGCTCCGTGACATGGTGCCTTGGGCAGGAGAATTCGCCGGTAAATATCTAACGAGTGCCGCGCAGATTCTGCGACTCACCCAAGTTGCAGCTCTGTGATTTTGGCAGTGCAGGCAACGGTGGGTCTCCATATCACTCTTGGCTGCGGGTAGAGCAGATTGAGAAAACCCATTTTGTGTTGGATAACCCACTGCGTAGCGGACGACCCGGATAGTAACTGGACACTATCACAAAATCCATCCCGATACATCGGGACTATTCTTGGACGCACATCTTAAGTCAAAAAGGATGCAATCATTTCACCTCCCAATTCTGGAAACGCTCCGAACTCAAACCCAATAAAACCGAAGAAATATTTAGGGTGGTGCAGCCTCCTTCACATCATCAACGATGGTTACATCTCGAGCCTATCCATCCTGCTTCCGTTCATCGCAGCGGATCTGAACCTCACCTACACCCAGTCCGGTCTCCTTAAAACCGCCAGCCACGGGGCGATAAGCGCGACTCAAATACCGGCTGGAATTATGGCTGAACGGCTCGGAGACATATTGATCCTGGGCATAGGAGCGACGTGGTTCAGCCTAAGTTACATAGCGTTAATTGTGGCTTTCAGTTACCCCTCAACATTGCTACTGATTCTCTCTGCCGGGGTAGGTGGGGGAGTCTACCATCCGGTGGGAACGGCTCTCGTCTCAAATGTTTATTCGGGCGAAAAAGCAGGACCCGCAATCAGCACATTGAACTTTTTTGGCGATGTTGGAAAGGTGCTTTTTCCGGCTTTAGCGGGCATCTTGGTCATCAGGATTGGTTGGGGTAGCAGTTGCGCGGTGTTGGGAACTATTGGGCTGGGAGCGTCGATTTTATATCTTTTCTTCTTTCGTGCGGACATCGGTGCAAGAAGGAAACAGAGTGCACCAAAAACAGAAGGACAAACCCCCAGTCGCACAAAGTGGACAACGTTTCAAGGCTGGGGCATAGCAAAACCAGTTCAGTTTACGGTCTACTCTATCCTCGGACTATTGGATAACGGCGTTCGCGCCGCCATTACAACGTTTCTGGCATTTTTAATCAAAAGTCATGTCACGGCAGGTGCTGTGGGCGGGTTGATGTCCTTGACGTTTTTCGGCGGTGCTTTGGGAAAACTACTGTGCGGGCTGCCAATACAGAAATTTGGCATCAGAAAGATCATTATACTGACAGAGCTATTGATGGTGCTCGGTTGTTTTGCGCTGCCTTCAATGCCATCGGGTTGGGTTCTGGTGTTGTTCCTACCCCTATTTGGGTTTATGTTAAATGGAACCTCTTCTGTAATCTACGTTGGAACAGCCCCGACACTCACGCCGGAATTTCGTAGCCGAGGTTATGCGTTGCACTATACTTTGAGTTTCATTGCTTCTGCAGTCGCGCCATACCTTGCGGGTTTCGTCGGAGACACTTATGGTCTGAAAACTATCTTCTACGTCAATGGTGCGGTGATGCTATTTGCGCTACCATTGGTTATATTTTTGAAAGGCGAGTTACGTTCCGGCAAAACGTCGGGTTAGCAGAAGCGTTTTTGGTAGGTTTCTTCCGACTTCTGAGGCACCCCTGGAAATGCTTATTATCACAAAACTAGTTCTTATTTTTCATATCTGCCTGCTTTACAGCATTATTCAAGCGAAGCCGGGGAACACACAGCGTCTCGCTCAACCCGCTGGTGTCAACTTCGCGGACTCTCAAAACGGGACCGTGCACACTAACACTCCGAAAGTTGAAGCCTCCCTATCAAGGCATGGAAGTAACACCGTCGGAGCTGAAGAAGCAGCTGTACCAAGCACTACTGAGGAGAGTTCACCGCAGTATCGTTCCACCTCCGAACAACAGATTAGTTATGACGACGTTTACGGTCTGGAACTGACCTTGCCCTTCGCTGGAAACGTGGAAGTGAATGCGACAGCGAAGGAAGACATTACCGTTAAACTTGAAAAGTATGGAACAGGCACCAATGAAGAAATCGTCCAAACATACCTTGACGCGGTGCAGATAGACACCTCCACGAAAGACGATATCTTGGTGTTAGTCCCCCGCCTTCCGGAATCTCCCAATTCAGATAGCAAACTGACTCGTCTAAACTGCGTCATTGAAACGCCTCCCGATCTAACCCTCAAAATCAAGACAGAGTCTGGAGATATTCGCGTACACGGCATCCGCGGCGATATGGTTTTGACAACGACTATCGGCAATGTCCATCTCGACGAAGCGATGGGAGCGTATCAAGTTAGCACGCAAGAAGGACGAATCTACGGGAAAATCCTTCTGACCGGTGGCGCCAATACATTTGAAACATCGTCCGGTTCGATAGATCTTGTAGTTATGGATGAAATCCCGGCAAAAATGACACTCAATGCACACGGTGGAGCCATTTCGTTGCGTCTGCCAGAAAGCTACCCGGCGGACATTGAAGTGGAGATCGAAAACGACGACCCACGCGCCATTACCATTGAGCTGCCGGTGGAACTTGAGGTGGCATATGTGGGGGATGTTGTCCAAGGCTGGATCAACGGTGGTGGACCCCTAATTCAAATGACCGCAAGTCAGGGCATCACCATTCGCCCCTCCCAATCCGTTTCCACTGAATCCAAAACCGACGACGATGAAACAGAAGTCGATGATCCTTACGCAGAAGGCGATCTGCCGCCCCCACCGACGGTTGACGTTCCGCGCGCGTCCGTGCAACCGGTAATAGATGGCGACTTATTCGAGAAAGCTTGGGTGAAGTCAGTGCCGCTCTCCCCCTTCTCCAATGCTGATGCAGTCACACAGCCAAGCCAACAGACACAGGGCTTTCTCCTGTGGGATGACCAGTATCTCTATATTGGTGTAAGATTATATGACTCGCAGATGAAGCAGATTCAAATCACACAAACCAATCCAGATTCAGCCGTTTGGCTTGATGACACATTAGAGATTCTCATAGATCCCAATCCGAAAACCCCGACTTATCACCACCTCGTTATCAACCCGATTGGTACAGTTTTCGATCAGCACATTGAAGCGGCAGATCCGTTGGATTCCGCCCTTGGACCTGCTTATAAAAAGATGGCAAAGCCTGATTGGGATTCGCGCACCCAATTTAAGACGCAGATTACGCCGACTTTTTGGAGTGTAGAAGTTGCGCTGCCCCGCGATGCACTTGAACCTTCCACAAACGAGCGAGACTGGCGATTTAACCTACATCGCAAAACGCAGGACAGTCTCACCAAACCCCCGTCGCAGCCGGGTGTCGAGTATAGCTACTGGTCACCTACTTATGACGAAATACAACCGTGGTGGCCCCATTGGCCCGATCGGATGGGTATCATACGTTTGACAGAGACGGAAGATTCCGAATCTCCACAGGGTTTTGGATTCGTGGAACAATTTTCACTCGTCGCCATCGAGGTTGAGGGAAACCGCGATATTCCGATATCGGCAGTCCTTGAGAAAATCCCCTTCCAGTCGGGGGATATCATCTCCAATGATGAACTATCATGGCTTAGTCGTGAATTTGAAGCGCTCGATTGGTTTAGCGATGTCCGCATAGAAACGAGCGACGCCCAAGGGCGGCAGACGTCTGCCGCCCTTGTTAGAGAGGAGGTCGAGGCAGGTGATGAGACGCCGCCAGCTTCCATCTTCAAGGTGACTTTGCGTATTCATGTGACCGAGGCACCGACGAGTGTTGTGGATAGCCTTAACGTACAAGGAAACAGATACTTTATATCTCCATTCCTGCGCGCAGCATTCGGGTTGAAGCGAGGCCTTACCTCAACCGAAAGGCTAGATACCAAATGTCAACTGATTGAAAATCTTTATAGACATCACGGTTACGAACTTGCACAAGTCACCCACCGATTCTCCGACACCCATCTGTTAATCGACATTGACGAGGGGCATCTGGACGACATCCATTTTTCTGGCAACCGTCGAATTACGCGCGCAGAGTTAGCTGATGCACTCAATTTCAAGCAGGGCGACGCCTATAGCAAACAGATCGGCACAGAGCGTCTGAATCAGATGCGTACAAAACTTAATAATAATAGCCTCTACTTCAAGAGAATCAAACGTTGGGGAGTGAAACGGGAAGGGGATCAGAACGTGCTTGCCATTGAGGTTGAGGAACGATCACGGCTCAAGGTGAGTTGGAAACCGGTCTTCGACTTTAACCGCGTACACGGCTTAATTTTGGGTGGTGGCGGGGCACTTTCGACGAGAGAGGCGAACGCACAAATCTATGGGAAGGTCAGCAACGGACTGTCAAGCAAAATTTGGAATTATCAACTAGGGGCCGAAAAGACTTGGTTTGACCGCCCTGCTCTGACCGTTGGCGGAAGCGCGTACCAACAGACAGATGCTAATCGCCATGCTAGATGGTCCCAAGGAGGCGAATTTCTAGGTGCCTTCTTCCTTGGGTCCGTCTCCTTGGATTACTATCAGCGCAAGGGGTATCAGGCTCGAGTAAAGAGTGAGTTAACACGATCGATGAACATCACGCTGGAATTCACCGATGAAGATCACGAAATCTTATTTAAGTCAACCGACTGGAGTTTGTGGAATAACAACACCCCAAAGCGGGGTAACCTGCGAATTGACGAGGGACATTTGCGTAGCGTAACTGTGGGTTATAATCTTAATAGCTTGAAGCCTCCAGCGCATCAAATGCAGAATGATTACCGTATTAAGCACGGTTGGCGGGGGAATTTTTCCGTCGAATATACAGATGAAAGGCTCAACAGTGACTTCGATTTTAACCTCTGTCGCTTTACGGCTGTTCGCTACAATCAACTGTTCAACAACCACCATCTGAACTTTCGTCTGATAGGCGGCTTCTCTGATGGACCACTTCCTAGACAACGTCTCCTTTACCTAGGCGGAATCAATGCCTTGCGCGGTTACGATTTCAAAGAGTTCGCCGGGGATAATATCCTTCTCTTCAACATGGAGTACCGGATTTATTTCGGGAAAATCAGATATCTGGATGACAGCGAAGGACCTCTAGGTGTAATAGCAGCTTTCTTGGATACAGGGGATGCTTGGTTCTACGATGAAGCCCTTAGGTTCGATCGTTTCAACACATCGGTTGGAGTTGGGTTGTCTCTCTTCCTCGGCGATCCAGCCCGTGTCCTTGGGTTTGAAGTTGCGCGTGCATTGCAGAAGGAACGTAATTTTGTCCCCATCTTACTTCTATCGCAACGATTTTGAAAGGGCGTCAACCTTGGAATTAACTTCGCTTTAGGAGAAGCGACCGATAGAATCCGAAATTGGAAGCGTGGGGTTCACGGATTTGGGAGTTTCACCGCTTTGATGCGACTGTTATAGTGATCACAGATCAAAAGTATATCTTCCCCGTAGAAACAGAGGCCGTGCGGTTGGTTCAAGCTGGCTTCGGTAGCGGGACCTCCATCCCCTGCATCGCCCGGTGTATCACTGCCGGCAACTGTTTGAACCGTTCCATCGGGGGCAACTCGGCGCACCCGATTGTTGCGTGAGTCGGAGAAGTACACATCCCCGTTTCCGGTGACCGCTAACCCCAGCGGTTTGTGCAGTTGTGCATCAAGGGCAGGCGTGCCGTCGGGAGAAAATCCTGCCTCACCACAACCTACAACGGTTGTGATAACACCTTTAGTGTCTACCCGGCGCACGACGTGTTGGGTGAGATCGGAGAAATAAAGATTTCCGTTTGTGTCAAATCGAAGTGCTGATGGGCTGCCGATTTGTGCTTCAGTCGCGGGACCTCCATCCCCGGTATAGCCTTGGACACCAATACCCGCCACTGTGTTGATGCAACCAGTATCGGCGTCAACCTTGCGAATCCGACCAGCAGCGTCCCCCAGATAAATATCTCCATTGGCACCATGCGTAACCGACCAAACGACTGTGAGTCCAGCTCCTACAGCGGGACCACCATCGGCCCGATCTGCGCTTTCACCTGTTCCGGCTACGGTATGGATCACGCCATTTTTCTCCACCCGCCGTACCCGTCCATTCAACGTATCGGCTATTACAACACGGCCGCTCCTGTCCACCGCCACGTCGTAAGGATTCAAGAAATATGCCTCAGTCGCAGGACCGTTGTCGCCGCCGTAGGCTCTGCCCCCGCTGCCGGCAACGGTTCGGATAATGCCGGTGATCGGATCGATCGCTCGTATGCGGTCACTCTGCATATCTGCAAAGTAGATATGCCCATCTAGACCGACACAAATTCCCCTTGGACAGGAGAGGAATGCCTCGGTAGATGGGCTTCCATCATGGATGCTGTCGCCACCCAAAACAGTTGTTACGACGCCGGTCTGTGGGTCAATCCGGCGTAAACGACCAGAAGAGTCGCTGTAAAAAACAGTCCCGTCGGGATCTGCCCAGATGCCGGATTCGATGGGATTGCATTTCGTTTCGGAACCGAGTACATCTTCTTCTCCCCAACCGGGGATGCCGGTGCCTGCGAGTGTTGTCACTATGCCGGTTTGGGCATTCACTTTACGCACTCTGAAACCGCCCACCTCACCGACATAAAGGTTGTCGTGAACATCAATGAAGATGGCGTCCGGTGTATGTGTGCTCGCTTCAGCTGCTAGACCACCATCTCCGTTTGACGCCGCTTGACCTGTACCGAGAACGGTCGTAATTATTCCTGTCCGCATGTTAATCTTGCGAACACGGTTGTTTCCGTTGTCGCAGACGTAGAGATTGCCCTTGGAGTCGAATGCCAGATGTTCAGGAAATCCGAACGCTGCCTTTGATGCGGGTCCTCCATCGCCATGAAACCCGGCGAAGGTATAGTTGGCACCGCTGTAGGGACGGCTCATCCCCTGTTCCGATGGATAGTGACGGGTATTCTGACCTGCAAAAGTTTGGATGATACCGGTCTTTGCATCGACCCGCCGCACATTGCTATCCCATTTGCCGCACACAAAGATATTCCCCTCGGTGTCAACTGCCACACCGGTTGTCGTGTCGAACTCAGCACCGAGTGCGGGCCCTCCATCGCCGCCCCGTCCCATCTTCCCTGAACCGACCACGCGGGTGATGATACCGGTCTTATAATCGATACGGCGGATCGTATTAGCCCCTTCGTCGGGACCTCTCGCGCCCAACTCAGAAAAGAAAAGATTGCCCTCTTTGTCGAGGCAGAAGTCGTGTGGCGTATAGACACGGGCATTGATAGCAGGACCTCCATCGCCAGAAATCCCCGGCACACCGTCCCCAGCGAAGGTGTACAAGATGCCGTCTTGGTCAATGCGCCAGATGCGGTGGGCACGAATATCGGCGACGATTAGATCGCCATCGGGTCGGCGCACCACGCCCATTGGCCAACCGACATCTGCGTCCTTAGCGGGTATGCCGTCGCGATAGCCGACCCCTGCAACAGTGGCGATGGTATTGGGTTTCAACTCCTCGAATAGTTTGGGTTGATTCACTGTTGGCATCTCCTTGTCTGATAAGTGGATGGATAAATGAAAACGGACGAGGTGACCTCGCCCCTACGGTTGACAAAGCCACATATATCAAATTCCATAGGGGTTGGGTTTCCCAACCCGTTGGGTGCTGTGCTGTAATTTGCGTGATAGTTAGGATATACAAATATGCCTACTGCTAGCAACTAGCGTTATCAGGACTTACGCAAATTAGCACACGGAGGGTAGATTTTTGATTTTTAACCCCCTAAATCCCCCTTGTCAGGGGGACTTGTGTATCTGAGGGCGGGGCAAGATGCCCCGTCTATGTCTAGTTGCGTACGTCCTAGTTATATTACTTATTCAAAAAGTAGAAGTGATTGGTAGGTCCGTGTCCACTTCCGATGTCGAGGGAATAGCGGATAGCGTTAGTGATATAGTCCTTAGCGGACCGAATAGCAGCGCTGAGGCCTTTGCCAAGCCCAAGCTGTGTGGCGATTGCTGCGGAGTAGGTACAGCCGGTGCCGTGCGTGTTTTTCGTTTCAATCCGCTCCGCTTCGAGGAGGGTAAAAGCCCCATCTGCGTACAGGACATCGGTCGATTTCTCCTCCAAGAGATGCCCTCCCTTGACCAGCACACTCTGGCATCCATATTTCTGAATAACTTTTGCCGCAACTTTCGCATCATCGATTGTGTGAATCTCACAACCGGCGAGCAGTTCGGCTTCAGGAATGTTGGGTGTGACGACCGTTGCAAGCGGCACTATCTCGGACTTCAAACGCTCGATGGCATCTGGTTTGAGCAAGGGGTACTTACTTTTGGAAATCATGACAGGATCGATTACGATGTTTCTTGGGGAATATTCGCGCAGTTTCTTTGCAACAGCTTCCACAATTTTGGCTGAAGATAGCATTCCCGTCTTGAGGGCTGCGATATCGAAGTCTGAGAAGACAGCGTCAATCTGCGCGTCAATGAGATCAATTGGTAGGTCAAAGGCGCGGGTTACTTCGCGCGTATTTTGCGCCGTAACTGACGTGATGACGGAAAGCCCGAAACCGCCGTTGGCGTGGATGGATTTGAGGTCGGCTTGAATCCCTGCGCCGCCTCCTGAGTCTGAGCCAGCAATCGTCAAGATCTGTTTCATGTTCGAGGACTCCTGTTGTTATTCTAGTCCCGATTTATCGGGATTCTGCTTCGCGGAACTGTCGCAGATACGCTTTTGCCTGCTGTGCACCGTTCTGAGGTGACATCACCCCGGACATCACCGCAACCCCATAGGCACCGGCATCAAGGCATTCGGAAACCCGTTCGGGTGTTATTCCGCCCAATGCAAAGACTGGTATGTTGACCGCTTCTGTGACCTTCCGGAGTCCCTCCAAACCGACAGCGGGACCGTAGCCCGGTTTACTGAGCGTTGGATAGATTGGGCTATAGGTGATGAAATGTGCACCTTCGGTTTCCCGCTGTTTCGCTTCAGTTAGTGTGTGGACAGAGCTACCAATGATGAAGCGGCGGTTTGTCTCCGCAATCACTTTTTGCACGGAGGCAGAATTTCCGGGCAGATGGAGGCCATCTGCGCCGATTTCCATAGCTATCCCAATACGTGAATTAATGAACAGCTGAGCGGAATAGGTGTGGCAGAGCTTGCAGAGGGGTTCAGCTAATTTGATATACTCAGCATCTTTCAAGTCTTTTTCCCTGAGTTGAATTGTAGACACCCCTACATCTAAGAGGTCATGGATGGTCTCATACAGCGTCCGTGGCGCACAAAGTCGTTGATCGGTAATAGCGTAGAGCCTGAAACAAAGTGGATGGGAGGACGGAGGGTTTGTAGCAGTCATCACTTTTTGATGAAGCATTGTCTTTCTTGACAACTTCTATGTTCTCTGCTAATTACGGCAGAGGTTCATTTTGCTTGACAACAACTGCGGGTTCAACAGCTTGAAGTGCTACGTGAGCGCCCACTTGAAGTGGACAACAGTAGTCGGTCTGCACGACATAATTCTCCACCCCAATCTTTACTCGATAGGTCAGATCATGTCCCTTGAATTCACGCATGGTGATTTCGCCAATGCCGTTGTTTTGGCTCACGGCGTCCGACTGAACCATGACCAGATGCTCCGGTCGGATTGAGAGGAGTACCGTGCCACGTGCTGAAGGCGTGATCTGGAATCTGCCCAAGGGGGTTTCGGCAAAGTTGCCTGCGGCTTCGCCGGTGATCAGGTTGGTCATACCGAGAAAGTCTGCTACGAATGGTGTTTGCGGACGATGGTAAACTGTCTCAGGTGTGCCGATCTGTTCGATGCATCCGTCCTGCATAACTGCCAACCGGTCTGCGAAACAGAGTGCCTCCTCTTGATCATGTGTGACGAACACCGCGCTCATCCCCGCATCCTTCAAGAGGTCTCGAATCTCTTCGCGTGTGGAGTGCCGCATACCGGCATCAAGGTTAGAAAACGGTTCGTCCAGTAGGATCAGTTTGGGGCTTGGAGCAATTGAGCGAGCCAATGCGACCCGCTGCTGTTGCCCACCGGAAAGTTGGTGTGGCTTCCGATCTTTGAATGGGATCATCCCTACCATATCCAACACCGTCATGACGCGCTCATCCCGTAATTTTGCGGGTAGTTTCTTGAGTCCAAAAGCGACATTTTGTAACACGTTCAGATGAGGAAAGAGTGCGTACTCTTGGAAAACAATCCCAACGTTTCGTGCTTCAGGTGGTAGGTGGACGTTAGAGTCCGCAAAGCATTGTTCTTCCATGCGAATCTCTCCGGCATCAGCACGCTCGAATCCGGCAATCAGACGTAGTGTGGTCGTCTTTCCACAACCACTCGGTCCCAAAAGAGCAAAGATTTCGCCGGCGTAAACCTCAAAACAGAGGTCCTCAACCACTGGAGGCAAGTTATGAGCGAATCGTTTGGTAATGTTGCTGATACTAAGCAGAGGCTGCATTCTGACTCCTTAGAATATTGCGTTACGCAGGGAAGTGTCCAGCCACTCAACGCAAGCGATGCAACGCAATGTGTAATCCGTGAAACGTAAAACGTGAATGACTCATTGAAGCTCTGAACTTTCGCTTACTCGCCAATTATGTTGGTGCTTCTGCATATTCATACGATGTTTTTGCATCCTGCATTAACAACAAACCGACAAACAGTGCCGAGCAGAGAACAATTGCAAGTGCATATCGTGCTCCCTCAGCGAACATCGCTTCCGTTGTGTAACTCCAGACGTTCACCGCTAAAGTCTCATACCCTGCAGGCGAAAGCAGGAAGGTCAGCGGAAGTTCCTTCATCGCTGCGAGAAAAACGAAAGCGATACTGACAATGACCCCGCTGCGCAACAGTGGAAAGGTGGATTTGAAAAACGCCTTGAGAGGACGATAACCGAGCGATCTGGCTGCCTCCTCTAAACGGGGTGAGGCTTGATAGAGCGCGCTGCGGACGGGACCAATCGCTTCTGCGAGAAAATGTACGGTATAGGCGTAGATTAAGATCCAAATCGTTTGATAAATCGCCGGAACTCCCCGAAAAAAGAAGATGAGCGCAAGGGCAAATGCCAAAGGTGGTGTTGCATAACCGATATACGCGCCACGTTCCAATGTGCGGCAGATTGAAGATGAATATCTCACGCCCAAGTAAGCTAAGGGAATTGCGAAAGCAGCGGTGAGGAAAGCTGCGGGGGTTGATGCCAGAAAAGAGCCAGAAAGGGCTCGGAAAAAATCCTGCATATGTGAAGTGTCAACTCCTTTGAGTGTCCAAAAACCGATCGTTACTGTGGGGGCAACCACGCTAGCGAGCGTCAAAACACCGAGATACACGTAGGTAGGTACTCCCCAAATGCCCAGTGAGATTGGACTCGCTTGATGTGAAGCACCGCTGCCCGCGCGGTGAAACTTGCTTCCGCGCAACAATCGCCCTTCGAAATAGAGTAGGCTTCCTGTGAGTACAAGAAGCATCAGCGCAAGCCATGCAGCATAGGTACGGTCAAAAGCGGCGGTATATTGCGTGTAGAGCGCATAGCTAAAAGTTTCGTATCGCATCAGAGATACCACACCGAAGTCCCCGAGCACATGCAACCCAACGAGGAGTCCGCCGGCATAGAGGGCTGGACGAAGTTGTGGCAAGATCGCGCGAAAAAAGACCTCCCGCGATCTGCTGCCGAGGCTATAGGCGGATTCTTCAATCGCGGGATCCAACCCCAACAGCGCTGTCCGGAGGTTTAGAAAAAAATAAGGAAATGTGTAAAAGCTGAGAGCGATGAGAGCCCCCCAGTATCCCCGAAGATTTGGAAAACTTGGTCCGAACAGGTTTGCAAAGGTTCCGTGGGGACCGCTCAAACCCAATAAAGCGTAAGCCATTACATAGCCGGGAATTGCCAGTGGCAACACTCCGAGTAGCGTAAAAAAACGTTTGCCTTTGAGATCCGTCCGTGTTGTTACCCATGCAAGCGGCGCTGATAGAAGTATGCCGGTCCCAACAACCCCGACGACGAGGAGGAGGGTATTACCCAGAAGGTACACGGTCCGGGTACGGAAGACGATTTGAATCAGCTCCCCCGCTTCCGCCTCGAATGCTCGCACGAGAAGGTAAATTAGTGGCAGTACTATTCCAGTCCCGACGGCAACTCCGGGGACGAGAAAATACCAGGGTGGAAAAGATCGCGTCTCAGAATGAATCACAAAATATCCGCCTCGCGTAGCAGTTTCAAGGTTCCCTCTAGGTCATCTAACTTTTCTAAGTTGATCTCGGGCGTTAGTTTTAAGAGTTCATCGGGTGGCAGCAATTTTTCGCTAGGAATGCCCGCTTCCGTAACAGGATATTCAAAGACCTCGCTGATAAAGTACTGCTGTACCTTTGGGGATAATAGATATTCGACGAAGGTACTGACCTCTTCGGCGTGGGTGCTGCTTTTCAGGATACCGATTCCAGCAACGTTGACGAGATTGCCCGTATCACCGGACGCAAAGAAAGCTTGCTCAACGGGAAACCCGGAGTCGCTCTTTTTGAAGCGCATCAAATAGTAGTGGTTGGGCAAACCGAGGTCAATTTCCCCAGCGGCGAGCCCCCGAATAATGGGCGTGTTCTTTGGATAGGTTTTTGCGCCGTTTGCCTTCATACCGCGCAGCCACTCCTCCGCTTTTTCCTCTCCCTCAAGGACACGCATCGCCGTTACAAAGGCTTGAAATGACGCGTTCTGTGGTGCCCAACCGACGCGCCCCTTCCATTTCGCATCGGTCAAGTCAAAGACGCTTTTGGGCAGTTCTTCCGCCTTGATACGTTCAGGCGCGTAAGCGAGGACACGCGCGCGCCCGCTTGTCGCAGTCCACGTCCCCTCAGCGTTGCGAAACTTGTCGGGAACTTTCGAGGTGATAGATTCGGGTAATGTTTGAAACAGCCCCTGTTTGCTGACTGCACCGAGCGCTCCTGCGTCTTGTGCCCAGAAAAGATCGGCGGGGCTTTTCGCTCCCTCTTCCAACAAAGCGACCGCAAGTTGGGCGGTGTTGCCGTAACGCACCTTGACCGTGATGCCGGTCTCTTTTTCAAACTGTTTGATGATGGGGTGAACCAACCCCTTACTACGTCCTGAATAGACAACCAATTCTTTGTGATCGGCTACACCAACTGTTCCTACAGTTAGGCATAGACATAGAATTCCAACCAGATATCTTAACATTGTGACCTCCGAAAATTGTACAGTTATTTGATGCTTATGTTATTGATATTGAGATTCAGTTTCAATAAGACAATTATAATTATAACCTGTATTAATTCGGTTTGTCAAAGAATATCCGATCTGCATCACAATTTTTTTGCTGCGCTATTCCTTATATACCGATTCACGTAACCCTTTAATATAACCGATGGCAAACAACCGTCCAAGCGATGAATAGCCAGCGTGTTCGTTGCTATCGCCCTCCATTGTCGGCACATGGTCGGGACGCAGCACACCGTCAAATCCGATATCTCGATATGCCTCCAGACACGCCAACATATCGGTTTTTCCGTCGTCGTGGAAGGTTTCCTGAAATCGTTCCGGTGTCCCCTTTACATCACGCAGATGCACGAAGAAGATTTTGTCTAGCTCCCCGAAATGGCGGATAACCGACGGAAGATCGTCTGTCATTAGTGTAAAGTTGCCCTGACAGAGCGTGATCCCGTTCACCGGACTCGGCACCAGATCAATCAGACGCTGATAGTTCTCGACGCTCCGCATGATCCGACCAATCCCCCGGATGGGAGAAAGCGGCGGGTCATCGGGATGCATTGCCAGTTTGACGTTAGCCTCTTCAGCGACGGGCACGATACGTTCAAGGAAATATTTCAGGTTATCCCACAACTGTTCCTCAGTCACAACGCCGTATTCGGTGTTTGGCTCGTCACGCATCTGTTCATTGTCGTAGCCTGTCACGAGTGCGCCGCCGCGAGACGGGATCTCTATGGAGGTACGCATCCAGTTAAACACAGCCATCCACTCGTAACACCAGACCGGAATTCCAAGTTTACCCATATTACGGATAAGTTCACAAGCGGTCTCGATTTCTTCGTCCCCTCCGGGCAATCCGAGTTTGGCGTTGTTCAGCGGCGGACGGCTCTCAAGGACAGCGAGTTCAAATCCCCCGTCCTCGTAAGCCTTCTTCACTCGTGCAAGTGAATTATATCCCCAGGGCCGCTCTTCTAAGGGTAGGTCCTCGGAGTCGTTCTGAACATCCATCGCGCCGACCGCATAATCGACGCCGCACTGTTTGACCATTTTCCACAGCGGCGAGGGTTGTGGACCGAGCATTTCTGCAATCTGAATCATATAGTTTTCCTTTATCAAATCAGTAGGAAGTTGGGATTCGGAGATCCCTCTCCGTTCTGTCCCGACGAGTCGAGGATCCCGATTTATCGGGAAGAGGCTTCGACCTACAGGAGAATTATAGTGGATCTTAGAATTAATGAGACACTCCAAACCGGTGCGGTTAGGAAACCGCCCCTACCGTTCTCCTGTTTGGTAGGCACTGTTTCCAACAGTGCCGATGCGGTGCGGTTTCCAACCGCACCTACCGGGGAGCGAAGGTATCTATTTATTTTTAGAATTCACTATAAATGTCCCTAGATGTCTGTGAATGGGGAATGCTCGAAGCGACAGTCCGGCTCGACAACCCGCGGATCTTCCTGTTCTGTCAGGACGTTCATGAGTTGATCGGAGAGTTGTTGTCGGACTTCCTTATATTGGGCGGCCTCCGCTACGTTGTTCAGGTAGTGCGGATCTACCCGCAGGTCGTAGAGTTCCTCCGCCGGAAATTTCCCAAATCCTATCTCGAATAGCCTCTGCACTTGCGTTTCTGCACGGTGGTGAATCATCCACGCCTTCGTTGGACTCGCATCCATGTCGGGATAGACGAGTCTTGTGTCATCGCACAATTCGTCGTAAGGGGGTGGCTCTGCGGTGGGGTCGTCCAAACCTTTCGGATCACCCATGGGCCAACGGTCAGGGGTGAAGTTGCGGATGTACAGGAAATCCTTTGTACGGAGAGCGCGCTGCGGGTAAGGCAGATTCCCCTCTCGTGCTGTGCCAACGTGCCGCTCTCGACCGGTAACAACGAATGTCCGTTCTGGATCCACCTGCTCATCTTGTGATGAAGTTAGCACATTTAGCAGACTCCGAGCGGTCATATCGCTGTGGGGTTCAAGTCCAGCAGCTTCCATGAAGGTCGGTGCCAGATCCATGAGGTTCACAAAGTCGTTTAACGTTCGACCTGCGGGGATATTCCCTGGCCAACGCGCTGCCAGTGCTACCTCACAGCCGAGGTTGTATAGGTTGCATTTGCCGCGTGGGAATCCCGGAATGCCGTGGTCGCCGCTCGCGACAATTAGCGTATTATCCAATTCTCCCAATTCCTCCAGGCGTTCCAGAAGCCCTCCAAGCCCGGCATCCACAGCGAGACATTCACCCAAGTAGTCACAGACATCCTCGCGCACGTCGTGCACGTCCGGGAGAAAAGCGGGCAGACGCCCTTTCAGATCGTCCGGGTCCAATCCCCAGAGCGCCTTGCCAGATCCGCGCTGCCATTTGCGATGGGTGTTTGTGGGTCCCCACCAATAGCAGAACGGTGTATCCGGTGGACGTGCGTCCAGAAAGGCGTCGAAGTTTTGGCGAGACTCGTCGTAGAGGATCTGTTTCGCGCCTTCGACACCGTGTTCAGGAACATTTTCTGTGGCGACGAATGAAAACTCGCCGAACTTTGTTCCTGCCGGTGCGTAGCGCGTCCGATCTCCGCCGTAGGGTGCATCGCGTGGCACTCCCGGTGACCACGCCTTGTAGGTATAACCGATATGATATCCAGCTTCCTCTATCAGCAAGGGATATGAGGGGATAGACGAATCCCAGACAGCTCCTTGGAGGATTGCGCCTCGTCCCGTCTGCCAGAAGTAGCGTCCCGTGAGCAAAGAACTTCGGCACGGCGTGCAGGAAGGCGCGGGCACAAAGGCGTTGGTGAATAGGGCGCCCTCGCGTGCTATGCGGTCAAAGTTCGGTGTGTCTAGTAGGGCATTGGGCGTGTTATCTCCTTCGATCTGTCGATACGCGCTGGCGTACCTTCCCCAGTCGTCGGCAAAAGCGAATAGGATGTTTGGGCGTTTGTCGGACATTCTAAATCTCCTTTGTCTGAATACCTGTTATAATCATCAGCGTCTGTGTGTTCTATCTATTATCACCATCTCCTCCAAATTTACCTCTTCCTTGTGCCGATTTATCGGCATCCTTGACGAGTCGGGATCGGCAAACGCTATAATCATCGGGAAAGCTGAGAAATGTAGCGCAAACTGTTAGTTTGTGTACTCGGATCACAATCTAACAGATGGTGGTACAAAAGACCATTTTTATGAAATGAACTTTTGAAAAGGAGATTTCCCAATGAAGAACTGAGTTGGGTTTCACTCTATCTGTCTATAAGCAGGTGTTGTTGGACGACCACGCCGCTATTGGACTTGATAGGGATTCCCATTTAACCGTTCAACCCAACCTACGGGCTGTCAAACGTCAACAGAACCTATCAACTTGCGTTATCATAGTCCAACCGTGTAAGTAAGTCAAGGAACAATTTCAGTAGGGGGTGGCAGAAGAACCGTCTCCAAAAAAGTAAAAAAAGTCGCTGACATTTTCGGTCATTTGGGTACATAATATGATGAAGGGGGTAACGCATTGAAGCAAGATGATCTACAAATCGTCCACGCCATCCGAAGTGGCGATTCCACAGCCTTTACAGCACTCGTTGAAAAATACAAAAAGGCGGTGTACGGCGTCATTTTGCCGAAAGTGCGAGACTTCCATCAAGCCCAAGATTTGACATCGGAGACATTTGTCACAGCGTATCTAGCGATCGAATCCCTCGACGCACCGGAAAAGGTCGGGATGTGGTTGTGTGGAATCGCACGGAACCTCGCCAATAAGTGGTTCTACCGGGAGAAGCGAGATGATTTGAGCCTTGAGGGGTTACTCGAAAACACTTCGGAATCAACGCACAAAGCCCAGCTGCTACACGTCAGTGCAGCCGAAAAAACGCCTGACGAAACTGCCGAACATGCAGAGTTGCGTCAACTGCTGTGGCGCTGCCTCATTTCGCTACCTGACATCTCTTCTGAGGTCCTAATTCTATCCTACATCCGCGAAATGAAGTCCGCTGAGATTGCGAAGTTTCTGGGGATTTCACAAACAGCAGTTACCACGCGATTGTCAGACGCACGTAAACGATTGAAACAGGAGGCGATTCGTATGGTTGAGAACACGATTGAGAACCAACCTCTGGCAGAAGACTTTACCGAACAGGTTATCACAGAAGCGATAAAACGGGGCGATCAGTATCTTGCCGATGGCAATTGGAAAAGCGCCCGTGAACAGTTCCAACGCGCCGCAGACGTTCAAGCGGACCACGCCCCCGCATATCGGGGACTCGGTATGGTCGCACGGGAGATGATAGAGGAGCAACTTTCTCTCCCAGATGGAATGGTTGATATAACGTTGATTGAAGAAGCGTGTACCGAACTCGCCCGCGCCTATCGACTCGGCGCACGGGACCCCGATACGGTCCGGGCACTAGCACATCTGTATCATCAGTTTCAACGGTGTGAGGAATATGTGGATCTGCTTTGGAACTTTGCTATGACGACGGACGATTGTGATGCTGGCTTTGACGCCGGATGCAGGAGCATTGCCGAGATGCAGGAGCCGTGCGTTGCTGACCCCAAGCGAGCAGTAGACGCCCACGAGACGCTATTGAAGCGGTTTGACAGTCAAATAACCCTGACCGACCAACTTGAGTCATATTTCCACGTCTTTGATGCGTACCGCAAGGTCGGACGCGCTGCCGATTGGTTAGAGCAGACCGAGCACCTAGTCGAGCAGATCGGTGATGCACTCACACTGATGCACCGCGCGCTCTACACGCGTGAACGGGGTAAAACGTTGCGCGAATGGGGATGCCTTCGAGAAGCGGCTGATACCTTTGAAGCGTTCATTGATTGGCTCCAAAACACGGAGACAGTGGACCCAGAAAAGCAGGCACTTCTCATTGGAGCACAAGGGGACTATCTCCATCTCGCACCGACCTATTATCAGCTTGGTGAACATCAAAAGGTGAAGGCGCTGCTTGCTGAAGCCGAAGCCAATCTTGAGGCTTACTTCGCTGAACGAGACATCGTATTGGCGAGTATCACCGATGAAAGCGAAGCAACACGCGAACGATTGGAACGGATTTACCGAAGGGCGGGAGATTACCCTACGGGAGGCAGTGTGGCGGATATCCGTTACTGGCTTAACCGGAAGTATTTCATAGCGATCCACATCACCACGACATGCCTCGCTTTAGGATGCGCAGAGGTGGGAGAGGGAGAAGCTGCTATCCGCCTATTGAACCGGGCAGCGCAACATTGGGACCAACGCCGCGATTATATTGAGGGGAAGGTTAGGGTGTGGTCGTCCGGGGGAAGAATCATGGCGTGGCTGGCAGCGATGACCCTAAAATTCCGCAATGACCGCGAAGCAAGCCTTGAATATCTCAGGCGCGCTCACGAAGATCGACGACGTGCAGCGCGTGGTTCGATTAAGCGTTTCTTTGAGGAGGACGATGCCTTTGAATCCGTGCGGCATGATCCTGAGTTTCTTGCGGTTGTGAATGCCCCGGTTGTTAGAGCGTGTTGACATTTTGGTGTTGCTAATTCGGCAAATGCTGTAATCATCGGGCAATCTGCCAAATGTAGCGCAAACTGTTAGTTTGTGTCTTGGGATCACAATCTAACAGATCATGGTACAAAAGGAGACATCCCGATGAAAAGCTAAGTTGGTTTTCACTATGTTTGGTAGGCGCTGTTTCTCCCGACAGGTCGGGATCCTGATTTTCGGGACGTGCCGATGCGGTGCGGTTAGAAACCGCACCTACCGGGGTGATAGCCCGGATTCTCCCATCCCCGGTAGGCGAGGTTAGCAGACCTCGCCGGTACAGCGTGTCCAAGTAATTCTAAACTTTACTATAAATGTCAACACGCCCTAGCTTATTTGATAGGCAGATTCGGACTAACATATCAGTTTAATATTAGCCTAACTTAACATATCTTCATCAAAAAAACAATAAGATTTTTAGGTCAACTGGGGCTATTGAGTTTTCAGCTTTTTAAACCATCTAGACGGTTAAAGCTCCTTGCAACCCGAAATTCAAAACTTCATCTAAGATTCGATCCAGTTGAGAAATGGCTTCCGCGTCTGAAAAGATGTGATTGACCACCCCTACGATTAGGTATTTTTCGGCGAATTACGGGACACACCTCACATAAATGTCAACAGAACCTAGCCAGTAGCCTTCATTATTTGAATCACGCAAGGGATCATTCAAAAGCGATGGAGAAGAGTTCCGCAGCGCGCAGCTTCAGGTGCAGGACGATCGGTTTACCCTCCGGCGCATTGATATCGGATTCGCCGTTCCATGTTACGACCTTGTCTGACCAATCACCGGTGAGCGGATCGCAGTCGGAGGCAGCGCGTCCCGTTATGCCCTCGATTCCGATCTCAACCTTACCCGCCATCGGGGCACGGAAGTTCAGTCTAATCTGGCGACCTGATGGGAGGATCGGTATAGTCCAGAATTCGCCTTCATTGTCGGTGGTTACTGCACAAAGACGGTCCTTCTGCCACCATGCCCACCCCATGCCCGCTGCGGCAAAAACCGGGGACCAACGTGGAAACTTGTGTGGATAAATCGTGCCGGAGTAGGGAATGGCAATTTTGTCCACGCCAAAGGGTTGGAGGTCCTTCCCTGTACCGATAAATTCGCAATCCCATTCTCCTAACTCGCCGGGTGTCAGGACGGGACCGCCGGGAATTTGATTCCACGCAATCCCATCTTCACTTGAGTAGAGCCGAACTTCGCTCCGCTCGGTATAGCGGTGATAGAGCATGGGAATCATCAACTGATACTCTGGGAGGTCGGGATAGGGACTATAACCGTTGAGGTAGAAATCGTAGTCCGGTGGGTCTTCGAGGCGGGGCCAGATAATAGGCACCACGGGTGTCCAGCGCATGAAGTCCTCCGCTTCTGCCCGTCCGATCCAGCGCCGTCCGTTGCGCATCATACGGGTATACATCACGTACCGTTCCAACGTTTCATTCCATAATACGGTGGTATCGGTATCGCTTGGATGCAACATAAACGGTTCGGGTAGCGCCGTCCAGTCGAGACCATCGGGCGAAACGGCGGCAAACATCCCAAACCGTCGCTCCCCTGAGATTCGGTCATCCCGATGGCGAGGCTGGCGGTTGAAATACTCGGTGAGCTGCGGTTGAAACATGCCGTCCTCGAATTGGGCGCAATAGATGAACTTGTAACGCTGGGATTCGGGGGCGTGCGGATCAATGAAAAAGGTCATCCCGTCGAAGCCACGCTGACCCGGCACACTGATTTCGCTGCGCGTCGGTTCGCCCCAGTGAAAGCCGTCCCGCGATTTAATCCCACAGATGGCGACAGAGGTAATGGTGTCGGTATGCGCCACCGATCCTGATCCCAACATTGAAACTCCATTGACCTCGATATACCATGTGCGATACTGCTCTCCGTCGAAGATGACTCTGCCCCAGCCCGCGTAACCTTCCATTTTTCCTGTTTTACGCGCCGGTTGTGCCTGTAATCGGATGCCGCGTGGGACCAAACGGGGTTCGGCTCGCATGGAGACCTGTGGTTCGGGGGGAGTACTGACTCGGTAATGCTCTCCTTCCGCTGTCAACCAAGCAACGGCTCCACACTGTATATCCCGCCAATCTGTGAACAGAATTTTCTTTCTTGTCACCCTTGCCTCCTCAACATATAAAACTATGGTGAACTTTAGAATTACTTGGACACTCTGTACCGGCGCAGTTAGAAACAGCGCCTACCAAATACCGGGAGCGAAAGTGTCTACATATTTTGATAACTCACTATAATTGTGCGAATTTTCAACTGTTGATACATTCCTCCATGAAAGACAGCGCGTGAAACGTGAAAACCATTGGCTCATGAGGGAGTTTTAGTGTTGGGTTTCACTAGATTGGAGCAGGTTCAGGCACCATATAACATCGAAATCTCAGTGTAATGCGTGGTATTTTTTATCGGTGTCGTTCAACCCAACCTACACTTAACTCTTGAACGATGTGGAAACGACATCTCCACCAACTCACATCAAAGGTTATAAACTGTGGTGAATTAAGAGACATTAGCAAATCATGCGGTAACTCGAATCGGAGCGCTCAATCCCCAGCCCAAGAACCGGCGTGCCTCTTCTTCAATCACCTCGATCCCTATTCCTGGGGTTGTTGGGACTGGAATATGACTATCTACCTGATCAAAAATCGGATCTGTGAGGTTCTCCCGAATTGGGTGAGGTGTCCGATCAAACTCCATAACGGATTGATTGATATATGGCTCGGGGCAGTCGGAAGGTGGGTTCGACGGAAGACAAGCCACCACATGCAGCGTCGCAGACAAGCTAATGCCAGTCCCCCAAAAATGGGGATTAAAATGGACGCCAAAGGCGTTTGCCATGTGACCGAGTTTGAACATCTCTGATACCCCACCGGCACCGACGATATCCGGCTGAATAATATCGAACATGTGGCTGGCGAGACGTTCGGCAAATTCATATCGTGACTTCAGGCTTTCGCCACCGGCGATTGGCATCAAGCCCAACTGTTGAACAAGCAGATTGCCGCTGTCGTTGTAAGATCCACACGGTTCTTCAAACCACGTCAGGTCCGCATCGGCAAGTTTTTGTGCCACCATGATAGCCGTTGTCGGGCTGTAAGCCTCGTTTGCATCCACCATGAGATGTGTTTGTGGACCAAGCGCCTCACGAAGGTGATACACCCGCTCGATATCCTCGTCAACTGGTTTGCCGCCGATTTTCATTTTCATCCCGGTAAAACCTGCCTCAGCATACCCAAGTGCTTCTTCGGTCAAGGCATCCGGAAAATCGTCTTCCGTGTAGTACAGCCCGGTGGCGTAGACGGGGATGCGGTCACGCACACTCCCGCCCAGCAACTCACAGACCGGCCGTCCGGCCGCTTTTCCGGCAATATCCCACAGTGCCATGTCGAACGCACTGATGGCGACCATCTGTCCCCCTGCAAAACCGTGCCCCTGATACCCAAGCGTATATAGCATCTGCCAAATTGCTTCGGTGCGTCGAGGATCTTTGCCGATAAGCAATGGGGCAAGAAATTCCATTGTCCGTGCATCGCCGCTTTCGCCCCAGCCGTATGTTCCGTCGTCAGCGGTAATCTTCACTGCGGTTGTCATCCGTGTGTCTGTCCATCGCTGAGACCAACCGAACGGTTTCGATAGTTTTGCTTCAAGCGGATATATCTCGATTTGTTCTATTTTCATCGATTTTCCTTCTGTTATGGAGAAATCTACTAAGTCAAGACTTACGCAAATTTAGCACACAGCGGGTAGATTTTTGATTTTTAACCCCCTAAATCCCCCTTGTCAGGGGGACTTTGGAAAATCAGGGGGACTTATGACCCCACTGCGTAAGTTCTATAAGTTTTGTTGACATTTGGGTGTCGAGATATGAATCTCGACCTACAGTGTGGTGTTGGGTTTCACTGCATCTATAT
This sequence comes from Candidatus Poribacteria bacterium, assembly GCA_965204355.1. GTDB lineage: Bacteria > Poribacteria > WGA-4E > WGA-4E > PCPOR2b > PCPOR2b. The sequence continues at coordinate 1,099,057 of OZ241983.1, read as the reverse complement.
ATAGGTGGGTGTTTTTTACGACACATGGGTTCTATTGTTGTCGATAGGGATTCCTTTTACCGTTCAACCCAACCTACCTACCAAGAAAAGGGGTAAAAATTATCTATCCTCGTCCGAGCCGTTGATCTTCAGCTGTCAGCCATTCGTTATAGTCTCGGGGCATCGGTTCAGGTGGTGCTAAACCATGTTCGCGTCGCCAGCGGAGCAGTGGATGTTCGAGACATTTTTGGGGCAGATCAATCCGCTTCCCATACGCTGCTGACTCAAAGATCCCCATCATAATACCCACGATGTGGTGCCCCTCTGCGCCGCTGCACTCGTGGTCTCGGTCTTGGTCTAAAGCGGAAACGTATTCTTCAACGAACCAGTAATCGTCCAGTTTTGCCGGACTTGATCGATCATAGTGTTCCGGGTAGACCGGTTTTAGCGGTTCCCACTGATCAGGCTTTCCCTCTGGAATGTAGACAGGTTGCGACAGATGCCATGCTCCGCCTTTGATGAGCAGACATGCCGAACCGAACAGTTTTCCTTCGGTGCCGACAATTTCCATTACCGGATTTGTGCCCCCCGGAAAACGGTGTTGCAGCAGATTTGCGGTGACACCGTTATCGAAGTGCAGTGTAGCGGTGATCGATTCCCCTGCAATCGTTCCCATACCGAGCGGGGACGGAACGACATCTTCGGGTGTGATGGGCTGACCATCGGTCAACGCAACGGCGGAGACACTGCGACAATGACCTGCAAACTTGAGCATATTGTTCAGTTGATGTGTGCCGATGTTCATCAATCCCAGACCACCGTAGTAGGCTTTGCCGCGACTATTGATGTAACGGAGTTCACCGATTGCCCCTTCCGTGAACGCCTTGTGCATCGCGCGCATCAGTGCGCCGACGCGTCCTTGGTGATGCACCGCTACCCGCACCCCCTTCTCCTTCGCCTTTGCCATCACCGCGGTGGTGCCTTCGAGGTCAACGCACATCGGCTTTTCAACTTCGATATGAACGCCGTGTTCCAACACACGCATGCAGAGCGGGTAGTGGAACTCTGTCCCTGTCGGGATAGCTACGAGGTCGGGTTGGGTCTGAACAATCATTTCGTCTAGGTCAGTAAATCGGGCAGCGACCTCCAACTCATCGCCGAGGGTATCCAGTCGTTCCTGAACTAAATCACACAATGCAACCACGTCGGTACGCGGATGTGCGTGATAGGCGCGAGCGGCGGCGGTGCCTCGTCCCCGACACCCTAAAATTGCGACGCGATAGGTTTTCATACGACCTCCTAAAGTCTGTTGAGGGGTTTCATTACTGAATCATTGTCCCTATGCTTTCATGCTTGACGTTGCTTAGGGGCAATGGTATAGTAGACCGTGTGTTTATTGTATAGGGTTTGGAACATTAATTCAACCGGATTATCATCCAGTTTTCTTCACGCATCTAACTCCCTTTGCTACTACTAAGATTTCGCCCCTCTAAAACGCAGCTTATTATCTTCGGTGCAGTTGTCATTCTCCTACTCCTGATTGTGCTGATTTATCGCCAGACCTCTCTCTGGGAGCCGGATCAGAGTCTTCATGCCCTTCTTCCCGATGCCCCTATTTGTTATATTAGTGTGAAAGACTTGGGGAGTTTCATCGAGACCTTTCAGCGGAGTGAATTTGGGACGCAGGCTGCACAGATGCCAATTCTTTCGGAGATCCGAAGAGAACTTTGGTGGCGGCGGCTTATGTACCAGAAACAGCAGTGGGAGTTAGAAATGGGGGGCAAATTGGATCTGAATCGAATTCAAGGCTATTTGGGTGAAGAGGCGATTTTGGGGGTTTATAAGCGGGGCGGTAAGATAGCCTTTCTGCTCATCAGTGCCCTCGGAGCGCAGCAGAAACTGGAAATTGCGACACTCACAGCGACAGCCCCCATCAATCCCAAATACAAACGGTTAAAAGAGAGCTATAGAAAACTGGACATTAACACCATCACAGGTTATCCGCAAGATTTCAGTTACACCTTTATTGGCAAAATCGGCCTGTTGGCGACGGATAAATCTTTGATTCAAGATACGGTTGATGTCTACGCTGAACAGAAGCAAGGTTTTACCGCGTTAGCGGAGACGGGAGACTATCTGGACAAGCAGTATGATGCCGCTCGCAACACCATTTATGTCAATCCCGCCAAACTTACCGAAGTTGTTAAGTTTGATCAACCCCTCAAGTCATCATTACAGGGGATAGATGTGTGGACGTTAAGCAATCGCTACGAGGCTGGCGTTATTTACTCGCAGCACCGAATGATTAGGGCTGCTGATTCACAATCCCGATCCCGTGGGACGAATTCCGCAAAGCGAGGATCCACGACAAGTCGGGAGATGCTCCCCGATGGAACCGGGACAGGCGGAACGGCCCAATCCCCAGGACCGGTAGACGAAAAACTATTTTTTATGCTCCCTGCAACAACAGCGCTTCTGAGCGCAAGCAATGACGCAAATCTTGTAGGGTTGTGGCAGCAGATGAAAGCCAACCTGTCACTGAAATATCAGCAACATGGGATTGATTTATCGCGCCACATTGAAGACAGAATCACGCTGGTGCTGTTGCCTCCCCCAACAGGTGTTCCTGCGTTGGTGCCTTCGATACTTCTGATTTGTCCAATTCAGGATAAGCCAAGTTTGGAAACGGCTTTAACACAACTCAAGCGGACCAAGATTGCTGTCAACGGCAAACGGCTCCGATTTCCGTCTCCGATAAAGTATCAAGGTATTGCGTTACAGCCGATACAACTCCGAGTTGGACCCATCTTCGCCTTAAAGGGAGGATATGCACTCATCGACAATTACTGGGTTATCGGCACAACGCTTGGTGGAGTAGAGTCTGCTATCAATGCCTTTACCGGGCAGGAGGGCACACTGGCTAGCATAAAAATGCCTGACCTCTTAAATCATTCCAGCCACAACCATATTCGGATTCAGCCGAACCTTCTGATTCCGGAATTGAAACGTCTGCTTCCGATAGCCGGTTTGATCTTTTCGCAAAATGTTGATGCAAAACTGATTCGACGTATAACGGATAATATATACCCATTGGAAGCACTTGGATTAATCACCGCTGGCATTAATTTCAACGATGATTCTGTCGATGCTGAAATTCGGATCGCCTTGGACGGAAAGTAAAGGAACCACTCAGGAGTTAGTATGGAAAATCAGGAAATCAAGATTACACATATTGAAAGCGAACTCTACCAATGGGATAAACCGCCAATCTGGAACGGTCTGCACGTCTATGACAAAGGGCGACTCCATCTGGTACGGGTGCGAGCAAGGAGCGGAAGAGAAGAGGTTATTGGTTATGGCTTCAATGGAGGGACAGCAGCGACGCGACCGCTGCAGATATTTCCAATGTATGTCGACGAGTTTAGACCGCAGTTGATAGGAAGATCCCCCATAGATAGTGCGTATGTATCTCAATTGGCGGATAATATTAAGATATATGGTCCGGGCGGCTATCACACGCAAGTATTGGCTGCGATCAATCAAGCGTGTTGGGATATCAAGGGGAAGGTCGCAGGAAAGTCGGTTCACCAGTTACTCGACGGTCAACAGCAACGGATTCGCACTTATATCGCTGGTGGTTACTATGGTAGAGATAAAGGACTTGATGAGTTGAGAGAAGAGATGGACCGCAACGTCAACGAGTTTTTTGCGACCGCTGTCAAGATGAAGATTGGCGACAAAGATGCGGGATTGGAGAATGATATTAAACGGATAGAGGCGGCGCGGCAGCAGATTGGACCGGATATCACCTTGATGGTAGACGCCAACTGTGCGTTGACCGTAGAACAATCGGTGGCGTATCTCCCTGTGCTAAAAGCAAACGATATTTTCTGGTTTGAAGAGCCGATCCCCAGCCACGATTACCGGGGGCATAAGGAATTGGCTGCAATTGCTAAAGATTACGATGTCCTGATCGCAACAGGTGAAAATGGCTACGGGGTTCATCATTTTCAAACGTTAATGGATTATCAGGGAGCAGACGTTTTCAATATCGATGTCGCGATCTTAGCAGGCTACGAACCCGCTTTAGCGGTGATGGAAGAATCCGCAGTTCATCAGAAGCTGATTGCCCCTCACGGAGCGCAGGAACTTCAGGTGCATATTGCGGCGGCACGTCAAAACGGCTTGATGCTTGAATACTATCCGCCTGCGGTAGATCCACTAAGGGGTGAGATCTTTCTGCCGCAGATGTTATTGGAAAAGGATGGATACGTGACAGTGCCCGATAGGCCGGGCATCGGTTTTGAGCCGAACCTGGCACTTCTTGAGCGTCATCGGGTTGGGTGAAGAACTTAAATACTCTCGTGGTGCAGATTAAAAAATCTGCACCACGATTGGATCGCAATTATCTATGTCATAGGGAGCGTAGATGCCGTTCCGAGCATCCCCGTTTCGCGCGATCTGCATTCCTTACAAACAGGGACACAATTTTCGTAAGTAGCAAGGGCAACCACAAGGGTTGCCCCTACAGGAAACCCATCGGTAGGGGCAGGTCTTGTGCCTGCCTAACTCCCAGCTGCGTAAGTCCTAAAATAGAAAGGATACAACTATGAAACGTAACGGAAAATTATTACTGAGTTTGTTGGCTTGGGGATTTTTACTGTCTTGTATACAGACTCCCGAGCAAATTGTCGGAAAAAGGAAAAACTCCATTGTACTTCTTTTAGATCCGGCAGAGGATAATCGGCAAATTGGCAGCGGCTTCTTTGTAGAACCTGATAAGATTGCGACTAACGTTCATGTCGCAAGTAGAACAACGGAAATTCGCGCAAAGTTGGCTGGTACGAAAAAATCATATAGCATTGAAGGGGTTACAGCATTTGACCTACAAAATGATCTTGTTATTCTAAAGGTCGCGGGTAAAGGCACTCCCCTTTCCCTTAGTAAGGGATGGATAGGTGAGGAGGTTTTTGTCATGGGCTACCCGGGAGGGGAATACAAGGTAACAAAGAGCAAGATACATAGTATCTGGAACAGTGACAAACACCTCCAGTTGACAGCCAAGAGTGTCCGCGGCAACAGTGGGGGACCTGTGCTAAATAGCAAGGGCCAAGTCATAGGGATTGTTGTCGGGAATCGGGGCGACTTGGGTAGGGCTATTTCCTCAAGCGTACTCGATACATTGCTCAAAAAGGCAGAAAAAGTAGAAGCTTTGACGGAGTGGCAAAAGAGATCCCCGGTCAAGGCCTATAGACATTTCGGCGATGGAAATTATGAGGAACCCCTAGACGCTATTAAAAAGTACGATAGGGCCATTGAACTATACCCAAGGTTTGCCGAAGCCTATCACTTGCGAGGAAATGCAAAGAATAAGATTGGACGATATCTAGAGGCAATTGAAGACTATGGTAAAGCTATCGAACTTAACCCGGATTATGCCGATGCCTACCAGTATCGGGGGGTAGCACGGACCTTTCTCGGTGAATCTGAAAACGAACTAGGGAACGTGGAAAAAGCACAGAAACATTACAACGCAGCAATTGAAGACCTTAATAAAGCTATCGAACTAAATCCCGCTGATGCAGACGCTTACGGAAACCGGGGCGCGGCGCAGTCCGGTCTCGGTGAATCTGAAAACGAACTAGGGAACGTGGAAAAAGCACAGAAACATTACAACGCAGCAATTGAAGACTTTGATAAAGCTATTGAACTAAACCCGGCTTATGTTTCTGACTACAAGAATCGGGGCGCAGCGTGGTTCCGTCTTGGTAACTACAACGCAGCAATTGAAGACTTTAATAAAGCCATTGAACTAAATCCGGCTGATGCAAACGCTTACGGAAACCGGGGCGCGGCGCGGTTCCGTCTCGGTGAATCTGAAACCAAGTTGGGGAATGCAGAGGAGGCACAGAAGTACAATGAAGCAGCAAAAGCTGACTTCAAGAAGGCTAAGGAGCTAGTTTCAGAGATCGGAAAATGAATGTATATAGGGACAGTTGAATCAGATATCTGTCTTTAACGCACAAGAAAGGAGGCTGAGATGAGTTTAACGGATAAACAGAAATCAGATTATGCACGCGATGGATTTGTGATTTATGGGCATCTCCTGTCGGAGGAGACATTAGAAGCCTTGCGTGAGCGGATGGACGCATTGGCAGACGGCTCGCATCCGAATGCAGAGAAGGCAGGGGTGCGACTGGAGGCAGCTGCCCAGAGGGGTGAACTTGAAAATGTACCTCGGCGTGACAAGGTATGGCAACTCTTGGATCCTCATCGTTACGACGAAGTAGTTTTTGACCATGCCAGTAACCCGAAGATCTTAGACATCGTTGCGGAACTACTTGGCACGGAAGATATCAAACTATTCCATACCCAGACCTTGATGAAACCCGCTTTCCACGGCTCGATTGTGTCTTGGCACCAGGATTCGGCTTACTGGACTTCCGTAGATCCCCCTACACTCGTGAGTTGCTGGACAGCGTTAGACGATGTAACGGAAGAGAACGGTTGTTTGCGATTGCTTCCCGGAAGTTATAAGAAAGGGATTTGGCCCCATGAACGGCGAGATTTCCTGCACGCTCAAGGCATCGACGAATCCACGGCAGTGCCGGTGGTGTTGAAGGCGGGTGGATGCAGCTTTCATCACAGTTTGACCGTTCACGGCAGCGGCGAAAATCGGACGCCACATCGGCGTCGGGGGCTTGCGACTAGTTATATGCGATCGGATTCCAAATGGGTTGGCGATCCAGATCAAAAGCGGGACTTTCCACTCTTGCGTGGTAGGGAGTATCCCGGATGTGTTTGAACGGATTATAGTAAATCCTAAAAACAGATAGACGCTCTCGCTCCTCGTATCCTGTCCCGATGTAATCGGGGACTCGTCGGTTCCGATGGCATCCCCGATTGTATCGGGACAGGCGAGAATCCTGAGAATCGGGAGATGCGGTGCGGTTAGAAACCGCACCTACCGAGCCTGGGGCAATGCGGTTCGGTTTGGAGTGTCTCATTAATTCTAAGATCTACTATAAATGGTAAACCAAGCGGTGTGAATGCGAAAGCCGAGGCTTTCATATAGATTCACCGCTGCGGTTCGATAAAACTGGGTGCCAATCTCCGTTACGGCGATGCCCCGGTCATGTAGGTAATTCAGAGAACTAACCATCAGTGCTCTACCGAGTCCGACCCCTCTGTGGTCTTCATGGACACCTGTCCAACCAATGACACCGGGGAACGTTCCGCGGATCTTTTTTCTGTTATGCAGAACGATGCCCGCACAGATGCCGACAGGTTCCCCGTCCTTTTCGGCAAAGAAGAATCCCTCTGGAGCAAAATCTAGTTTCTTGTTGACACCCGAGAAGGTTTGGGTCCAGAACTCCTCTGGTGTCGATGCACTGCCAAACACCACATTCTTGACCTCCGCCCAAGTCTGCTCATCGCCCTCTCGAAATGTTCGCAGGTTATACCCCGCTTTGATCGAGGGCGGTTGCGGCGTATAGTTGTGCATGTCAAGGCGTAGGATAAGGTGGTCATGTTCAACTTCGATCCCCTCTCGTTCAAAGTGGCTCAACATCTGACGATAAGGAGCATCCAGCCAGTTTGCCACACCAATCTGCTTCGCGCCTTTATCTTTGAGGTATTTGATACACCCCTGCATCGGGGGAAGGCTGTGGCATTCGCCCCGGAAGTCGTCAAGTACACCCGCCCACCGAATTTCTCCCAATCCCTCCTCTACCATGGAACTGTATGCGAAACTGACCAGCTCGCCCTCCATAGAGCCGAGCGCGAAGAAGCCCGATTGTTCCAGTGCGCTTAAATCATCCGCCGTGAGCGGTTGGAATCCGTGCACATTATCGTAAGCACCATTTATCAAGGATAGAGCGGCGTTTCGATTGTTTGCGTTCAGCTTTTCTACGGTTAGATTACTCATTGCCATATCCTTACCTTTCTTGTAGTCGTCCATAGAGTGTGAAGCGGAGGAAGCGATGCAGCCGTTTTTATGTCCCCATCGTAATGACGATATTCCCCCATTCATCCCGGCGTGCCGTACAACGCGGCGGAACGAGAATCGTCGTGTCATACTCTTCGACGATGAATGGTCCACTTTCACCCTCACTTCCCAACCCTTCACGAGAGAACACCGGCACCTCAAGCCAACCTGTCTCTTTGCCAAAGTAACAACGACGGTTTTGGGGTAAGGTTTGAGAAGTTGGAGGTTGGAGATATGAGAACTGGGATTTAGCGGTTGGAACCGTGGCGGTCAAGCGCAGATTAACAACCTCTATCGGGTCATCGGGTGCGCGATGTCCGTATGTGCGCTCGTGATCGTCAGCAAATCGTTCGCCCAATGTCCGGAAAAACTGCGGACCGCCAATATCCGCGTCAACGATGGTCAGTGTTAGTTCAGACGATTGTCCCGCATAGCGTAGGTCTACCGCACGCTGCATAACTATCTGTGCATCGTTTTCTCCCTCTGCCATCAATCCTTCTCGCGCGGAGATTTCCAATTGTCCCAATGTCTTCTTGAACTCATCTATGTCCAACTCAGTGAGTAAACGCTTATAGGTTTGGACGAGATGATAGGCGATATCTGCGTAGAGTAACCCAAAGGCACTGAAAAGTCCGGGCGAAGGAGGAATGAGGATTTGCTTCATGCCGAGCGATTCTGCCAGTTCTGTTGCGTGTAGGGGACCATTACCGCCGAAAGCGCATAGCACGAATTCGCGTGGGTCTCGTCCGCGCTCCAACGATACGGCTCGCGCCGCCCGCGCCATGTTCGCCGCAGCGATACGATAGACGCCGTGGGCGGCGTCAGACGTGCTCAAATTGAGTGGCGCAGCAATTTTGTCATGTAGGGTCTGATGCGATTTTTCTGCGTTCAGTGGTAGTGCACCGCCTGCAAGGTGTTCTGGATTGAGATAACCGAGCACGATATTGGCATCGGTAAGTGTCGGCTCCTCTCCGCCCAGCGCATAACAGGCAGGACCGGGTACTGCGCCTGCACTTTGTGGACCGACCCGTAGTGCTCCACCCGTGTCCAGATACACGATACTTCCACCGCCGGCACCAACTTCAGCAATGTCAATTGCAGGTACACGCAACGGATAACCGCCCCCTTTACTCAAACGTGTACCAACCGAGACACCACCGCCGACTTGGTATTCCGGCGAGTGCATGATCCCCCCATCTTCGATCAACGATGCCTTTGCGGTAGTGCCGCCCATGTCGAGCGTCAAAACATTTGTCAAACCGACCCGGTCTGCAAGTGTGAGTGAGGCGATGACCCCCGCTGCTGGTCCCGATTCAATGATATGGATGGGCATTTCAGCAGCGGACTCGGCAGACATGACCCCGCCGTTGGACTGCATGACATAGAGTGGGAGCGCATTATCTGTGTGAATTAACTGTTGGTTCAGTTGATTGGATAACGAGTGCAGATAGCGACTGACGACGGGTTGGAGATAAGCGTTGATAACGGTCGTGCTCGTCCGCTCATACTCCTTGATTTCAGGTAGGACATCGCAGGACAGGGAAACGGGTAGTTCTGGTGCCAATTCGTGGATGAGTTCTCCCAATTGGCGTTCATGGTCTGGATTGATGTAGGCGTTGATTAGGCAGACTGCGAGGGATTCAATATTTTGTGTTAGCATCCATTGAATTACTTCCTGTGCCCCTTGGCTATCCAACGGACGTACGATTTCGCCCTCTGCATCAATGCGCTCCTCAACCTCGCGCCGCAAACGTCTTGACACCAATGGAAGTGGTTTCTCCCATGTCAAATCGTACAAGCGAGGGTAGCGTAGTCGCCCAATTTCAAGTACATCCCGAAATCCCTTGGTTGTGATAAGTCCGGTCAAAGCACCTTTACGCTCCAAGATCGTGTTTGTGGCTACCGTTGTCCCATGTACTACTTCGGTGATTTGGCGTGGTAGTAGCGGCGCCAGACCTGCGACTATGCCTTCCGCGTAATTGTCTGGCGTGGAGGGTACTTTTTGTGTTAACACCGCCCCATCCTCCCCTATTAGGACGATGTCGGTGAAGGTGCCGCCGATGTCAATGCCGAGGCGGTATGTCTTTTGGGTTGAATTCATTTTAGCAGTTCCTTATTCACTAACTGGTCGTTGCTTCTGAAACGGCACTAGACCCATCTGCGTTGGTATTTACATGGATACTAAACTAACAGTTAATCAAGCCGCTCAACGACTGAATCTCTCATCTAAGAGTGTCAAGCGTTGGCTTAAGGTAGGCAAGCTAAATGGCGAAAAGGTAGACGGGAAGTGGCGCGTTCAAGTTGATAGCACATTTGAACACTACCTAAACCCTAATGCCCAGATAGATACTCAATTAACTCTTGAGCAATTGCAGGACGAAACAAGACACTTGCGAGAGCTATTAGATAACCGAGATAACCAAATTGAGTCTATGAATCAGCATATAGAGCGTCTTTCTCAACTATTGGCTGTCTCTCACAGGTCACTTCAACAGATTACAGATCAACATCACCTCTTAATAGAAGATAACCGAAAGCCGTCTTTCTGGAAACGCTTGTTTGGCGGTTAATTATCGAAACGATTGTTCTTTTTTGGATCCCCTGCATTTGTCTGAATCTGGATTTTCAGGATTTTAGGATTCTTAGGATTTTTGTTCCCTAATGCTCAATGAGCGATTTCTGAATCTTGATCTGTCTTTTCAAACCGTGCCCGTTCAGGCCGCGCGTCTTTCATATAATACTTCACCTTCTTTCAGGACTTTGTGGATAAAGGAATGCGGGTTATTGCACTGCGCGGCGAGGATTTCGGGGGAGCGGATAATGACATCAACGGGCAGGACAAAACGCTCAGCAATTGCCCGACGAATTGGATTACCACGTTGTGACTGTCCAGTGTCAGCAAGTACAACGAGTAGGTCGGCATCGCTGTGAGCTCCACCTGCCCCGCGAGCATGGCTGCCGAATAGGATGACCTGTTCCGGATTAAAACGTCCGACAATCAGTTGCGCTATCGCTTGGATAGTGGTTCTGTCAATATGCGTTTCAACTGTATTCATATAGATCCTTTTGTACATTCCCCTTTGTATGAATTCTGCGAAGTTGGGTTGCTTTATTTTTTGGTTACTTGACTCTTTTCTAGGACATATCCAACCGTTGCTTATTGTGTTCCATCGCAGCAGGGCAGTTGTTCTTTAGATGAATGAGAACCTCGTCGATAGGACATTCGCACTGCAAGTTGGCAAATGGAAAATCCCCTGTCTGCCGGAATAGCGCACCGTTCCGGGCATGGAAATCTCCTCGTCGATCTGTAAACTGGCCCCAGTGCCCCATGGTATATCGAACTTCAGGTCTCGGCTCTGCGCTCTGCTTCCAGCGTTCTGGAAACAGTTTCTGAAATGGTAGCACGGAATTGAGCCAGCTCCCACAGCGGACGAGTTCAACATCGGGACGTCGGATTTGAGAATCCTGCAGCAGCCGAATTAGGGAGGAGGCGAATGGGATCCACATATCGCTCAGGGGAGATTTGGGTTGATAGACATTGAGGATGTGGATGTTGAGTTGATCTCCTCCGTAGTCGTAACTCCAGCATTCGTAGGGACGGGTCTCCGGCGGTGGTAGCGCATCCGGACGCTTCTTCAGGTATTGCCACAACAGGTCTAACCCCGCTGCCTCAAGCTGTTCTGTGGAAGGTGCGTCAATGTAACGGTCGAAGACCGCCCGCAGTTCTTTTAGAATCCCCGTCCACTCCGGGGCGGCTTCCCCGTTGGCAGGGTGGTGCTTCCCGTCGTAAAGGGAGGTGTTCCGGTAAATATTCACTCGACCGTTCACCAACCCTTCAAAGTCGCTTTCTCCTTCACAAAGACGCTTATGAACAAACCAGAGGCTGAGTTTGGTAAATTCCCTCACATAGTTGATGTGTATTGACTCATGTCCCAATGTGCACTTTCCTTCCGTAGATAATTGTTCTATTATAGTGGATCTTAGAATTAATGAGACACTCCAAACCGGTGCGGTTAGGGAACTGCACCTACCGTTCTCCTCGTCCCGTAGTCACGGGATCCCGATAAATCGGGATTTGGTAGGCACTGTTTCCAACTGTGCCTATGCGGTGCGGTTGGAAACCGCACCTACCGGCCCCGATAAATCGGGATCGAAACCGAGGGGGCGAAAGTGTCTATTTATTTTTAGAATTCACTATAAATGTAAGCAGGTTATTCTTCGGTATCCCGCCTTGAAACACGTTGAATTGACCAGAGTGTCTTGAAAAGGATCTTGATGTCAAAGGTAATTGACCAATTTTCGATGTAGAACAGATCATAGCGGATACGCTCTTCCAGCGAGGTGTTTCCACGGAGTCCGTTGACCTGCGCCCAGCCGGTGAGTCCGCATTTGACACGGTGGCGGTCCAAGTAGTGTGGGATTACCTTGCTGAAGTCGTCAATCAGTCCTGACATCTCCGGTCGGGGGCCTACGAGGCTCATATCTCCCTTGAGGACATTGAAGAATTGGGGGAGCTCATCTAAACACCAGCGCCTTAGAAATTTGCCGAGCTGTGTCTGCCGTGGATCGTTTTTTGACGCCCAGACGTGTCCGACACCCGCCTCCGCATCTTGCCGCATCGATCTGAACTTATAGATATAGAAAGGTTTACCATCTCGCCCCACCCGTTCCTGTCGAAAAATAACATTTCCGGACGACGAGCACTTCACAGCGATGGCAATGATGAGCATAAGTGGGCTGCAAACAATCAGCGCGATGCTACTCAACAGAATGTCCATTCCGCGTTTAATCATGCCGCGCCATCCCTGAAGTGGGAGTTCCTTCAACTTAACCACTGGAATGCCATCAAAATCTACCACTTGTGTACGACCAATCATCACTTCATAGAGGTCTGGGAGCAGATGAAGCCGCACAGATAATCCTTCGCAAATAGCTACAATCTGCAAAATCTCCGTGTGAGGAATTGCCGGTGAGGTAATGAAAATCTCATCAATTTGATACTTTTGGATGAGGCTCCGAACATCCGTGAATCCACCAAGAATACGGTAGGGAATCGGTTGCGAGGGTGGGCTGTCGCCGAGTAGGACTCCAATGAATTGGTAGCCGTTTCCTGTTTTCTCCTGGATAGCGTGGATTAACTGCTGTGTCGTCCTATTAAAACCGACCACTGCGACCCGACTGATACCGACGCCTAGTTGCTGGATTGCCTCTTTGAAACGTTGGATCGCTAGTCGATTAAGAGACAGGAGAAGGATACTCAGTACACATGACAAGATCATCACCCAGCGTGAATATTGGTGGCTGTGATAGATGAAGAAGATAGCACTGAGTGTAGCGATTGATGCGATTAATCCCGCTTTTGAGAGGGACGCTACTGTTTCGAGGGTGACGTGCTGCTCAACTCGGTAAAGCCCAACCCCTCGAAGTACAAGGATCCAGATGAATCCCATCAGTGGGATGAGTTGGAAATAGTAGTCAAGTGGCGGCGGCGCGCCCTTATGAATTGCAAACCCCTCTAGCGATCCCGATTCAAATCGGATCCAGTATGCCACGAAAACTGATGCGCTGATAAAACAGACATCAAGGAGAAGGGTTAGGACAGCAAGGAGTTGATCAAGGGTTTTGTTTGACATGTCACGTTAGCTTCCTGTTCAGCTATTCGGATTGATGAATTGTATCAAAAAAAGCTATACTTTATCAATGTTAATCTGTACGAGGCTAGGGCTATTCAGTTTAAGGCTTATTACCAATTTTGTTTGAAAAGTCAGAGTCGGTAAGTCGCCCTTAGAGCGAAGTGTCGGGATTTGGAAATCCCTCCTACAGAAGAACTATGGTGCACTTTAGAATTACTTGAACACTCTGTACCGGCGAGGATGGGAAAATCCGGACTATCACCCCGGTAGGTGCGGTTTCTAACCGCACCGCATAGGCGCAGTTACAAACAGCGCCTACCAAACATGGTGGGCGAAAGTGTCTATTTATTTTTAGAATTCACCATAAATGCCCCTAGTACGAGGCATCGAGATCTATTCCTATTGTAGAGCTAATCGTTCAAGAAGTGTCGAATCCGCGACAACGGATGTGATGGAGCTGAGATTCAACCTAATTTTAGTATTGCGACGGCACTGGCGGGTATGCTATAATCGAATTCTCAGTCGTCCCGATCTGATCGGGACTGGACATTCCCCAAGCGCAGGTTGAGACTGCGTACTCGAAGAAGGAAGAAACGTATGAAAAACCCCCTACAATTCCGCTGGAATCGAAATTCAAAGCAACTTGTAATCCCGTTTGCATTGAGCTTCAAAGCGATCTGCATATGCACTATCCTTTTGGCGCTTCCGTCGTTGGTTTTTGCACGAGCCACGGTGTCTATCCAGCCGGGAGAGATGGAGTCTCCAGCTGTCGGACAGGAATTTTCCGTGGAGGTCAACATCAGCAGTGGGGCAAACGTAACCGCGTATCAATTCACTGTGGAGTTCGATCCACAAACGCTTGCACTTGTGGAAGCAAAGAATGCCGATTACTTGGCGGCGGGTGCCTTTGTGGTGCCGCCAATTATTACCGAGAAAGATGTGACACTGGCAGCGACCTCGTTGGCTGATGCATCCGATGGAGATGGCACTCTCGCAACGATTACTTTTGCCGTGGTCGAGGCTAATCCTTCTACGATCACATTTACAGCAGTCCTGCTGTCTGACCCAGAAGCAAACCAGTTAGATGTAATTACGACAAACGGTCAAGTTACAGGTCCGCCAGATGTGAATGAAGCTCCTGTCGCCGTGCTTGAAGTCCTTCCATCGAAAGTTTTCGTGGGTGAAACGGTTTCACTAAACGCCGCAGGTTCACAAGATGATAGCGGTATAAGTACTTACGTTTGGCACTTTGGCGATGGTTCTACTGCCGAGCGGAAAGAAATGGTTACGCATGTCTATGAGCAGCCCGGCAATTATACCGTTACGCTCACGGTCACTGATGATGGGGTCCCTCCACTGCAAGATCAAGTTATTTTTGTAGTTACGGTTACTGACAAAAATTTGTCTGTCCATAAAAAGGGGAAACAGATAACATCGTGGGGTCAGCTTAAGAGGAGATAGGAATATGAGATTGATTCAATTTCAGTTGCCAGAAAAGGGGAGGCGCATCGGCTATATCGATGGTGGACATGTTATTGACTTGACCAGCGTCAGCGCGGCATGGACGCAGATTTATAACCTTTTCCTTGAGGCTCGCAGAAGCGGGAAGACTATTGATGCCTACCTTGCAACGACTTCCACTGAGACTGCGGATCGGGTGTCGTATAGCCAACTGCTAACCGGACGACCGGGAGCCGCAAGCGGCTGGATCTTGCCCCCACTTGACCATCCGGACCCAGCCCACTGCACGGTGTCTGGGACAGGCTTAACGCATCTCGGCAGCATGGAGGCGCGTGACCAGATGCACACAATCAATGACACCAATGAGGCAACAAAGACAGATTCGCAAAAGATGTTTGAGATGGGATTAAGAGATGGCAAACCCGCGCCCGGTCAGCGTGGGATTCAGCCCGAATGGTTCTATAAAGGGAATGGAACAATCTTGCGGGGGCACAACGACTTTCTGGATATTCCGGATTTTTCAGAAGATGGCGGTGAGGAGCCGGAAATTGTGGGCTGCTACGTCATTGACGACAATGGGATTCCCTGTCGGCTCGGTTTTACAGTTGGCAACGAGTGGGCAGACCATCCGATGGAGCGTGTGAATTATCTGTGGCTCGCTCTCTCGAAAATGCGTGTTTGCGCCGTTGGGCCTGAGTTAGTAACCGATGAATCGTTTGCGGATATTCGAGGGAGTTGCCGCATCGTGCGGGAATCGGAGGAGATTTATCATTCTGGCGATCTACTCACAGGTGAGGTACACATGAGCCACACACTTGCTAACCTCGAAGACCATCACTTTAAGTATCCCCACTTTCGGATCCCCGGCGACGTGCATCTACACTACTTCGGGACGATGAAACTTTCTTTCCCAGACCGACCAACTTATGAAACTGGGGATGAGATCGAGATTCAATTTAATGGTATGGGTGCACCGTTAGTCAACTATGTCCGTCAGATTCCGGTATCGAAGACACCAGTTGGGGTTGATAAGGGATAGCATGTCAATTCGTCGGTCTATTGATACTGATGAGATTGGGTTTTAAGGCGATCTGTTATTGAGCGATGCGAAACCCGATCACAAATTCTGTGTATTCCTTACTGAAGAAATCGTAACTTATGCAGGTGCTGTATTCGTGGTTATAATACCACGCCCCGCCCTTGACCACGCGAAAGTGTGCATTGTCTTCGTCGTACCATGTGCTTGTCCATTCCCACACGTTCCCTAGCATATCGTAGCAACCGAAGGGGCTAGTCCCCTCTGGAAACGCACCCACAGGGGTTGTACCGCCGGCACCAAGTTCTACGGTGTTGCAGCGCGGTTTGTCGATTTCATCTCCCCACGGAAATAGGCGCTCATCCTCGCCCCGGACTGCTCGTTCCCATTCCTCGAAGGCGGGCAACCGACAACCTGCCCATACCGCATACGCTTCTGCATCCTCGCAATTCACCTCCACGACCGGGTGATCCCCCTTCTTTTCGGGATATGTTTTATCCTCCCAAGATTGTGGCTGCTGATGCCCTGTTGCCTGAATGAACCGCTGGTACTGTGCGTTGGTCACTGGGTAGCGAGCGATCTGAAATCCTTCCACCCAGAGTGGGGTCAACTCCTCGCCGATCAACACTTCTCCGGTGGGGATGTCAACCGTGCTCTCCAATACCTGAAAAGCCGCATCGCGAACGCTTTGATCCGCGTGGTCAAGGGCATGACCGAGTGGCGAAATGATTTCTCCGATTGGCGGGGTTGTAAGTGGACGCATCTGCTCCCAGCCCAGATCTGTCGTTAACAGCAGCCGTGCGGCTTCCGTTAGGGATTCCTCAAAATGCCAAGTCCAGTATTGATTGAGCAGTTGCTTCAACGCCTCCGGGTCGTCGTTTTGTGCGAGTGCAACCCTTGCTTTCCGCCGATCTTTCCCGCTACTTTCACTCAGCGTTTCTAGCTTTATCAATTCTGCCAATGTGCTTTCCACCTTCTTTAGGGCTGTTTGGTTTTCGGTTTTCTCCCTGTCTGGGTCGGGATTCGGAAATCCCTCCTACAAGAGAACTATGGTAGACTTCAGAATTATGGTGAACTTTAGAATTACTTGGACACTCTGTACCGGCACAGTTAGAAACAGCGCCTACCAAACATCGGGAGCGAAAGGGTCTACATATTTTGATAATTCACTATAATTGAGGTGTGTGCATAAATCGCTTTCGTGTGGGAGAGTGCAATCTGCGATTCAGACAAATGGGACATGTTGCCCCGCCGGGGCTTTGGGGGATGGGGTGGGTGCACAGAGATCGGGGCAAGGATGCCCCTCTTACAGCTATAAACATGTCGCCCCGCCCCGATAAATCGGGATTAAGAAACCTGAGAAGCCTGATTCAGACAATTATCATGCACACCCCTCAATTAATGAGACACTCCCAATATACAGCCAACCCCCTAAATCCCCAACCCCCCTAGCCCCCCTTGTCAGGGGAGAAACCATTGTCAGGGGGACTTCGGAAACTTCGCGAAGGTCAGAGTTATTGGTAAATGTCTATTTATTCTTAGAATTCACCATAAATGCCTTTACATCTTTTTAGGAATCAAATGCGTATCACTCCAACGCTGATATATCTTCCAGCAGTTTCTTCAACCGCCCTAGAAATTGTGCAGCGATTACGCCGTCAACGACCCGATGGTCGCACGACAGTGTCAACGCCATCCGCATTCCCGACACTATTTGACCATCTTTGACCACAGGTTTCTCCACGATTGCCCCAACAGCGAGGATTGCGGCTTCCGGCGCGTGGATAATAGCATGAAAGGTCTCAATATCATACATACCCAGGTTTGTAATGCTGAATCCTGCGCCAGAAGCATCTTCCGCCGAAAGTTTTCCAGAGCGCGCCCCATTGCCCAGCACACGCACGGTCTCGGCAATTTCGGCAAGGGAGCGTTGGTCGGCATCGCGTATCACGGGCACCACCAAACCGCCCTCCACTGCGCTAATCAGTCCAATGTTCACAGCGTGAGGGATAGCAAACGCATCGCCTTCAACTTGTGCCCGCATTTGGGGGAACTCACGGAGTGCGATTCCGGATGCCTTGACCAAACAGTGGGTGACCGAGATGTTCTCTGGACGGTCATTCGAAAGCGACGCTGCATCTGCCTCCAATGTAAGGTAGAAATGTGGTGCAGTCTGGAAGCTTTCTTGGGTCATCCGAGCGATAGCACGGCGCATTGAACTCATTGGCACCAATTCAGCATCTGCCCCTGCTTGACTGGCTTCAACTGCACGCTCCACATCCCCGGTTGTTATCGCACCGCCGGGACCGCTGCCCGACAACTCTGATAAGTCAATTCCATGTTCCGTCGCGAGTTTACGGGCGGCGGGGGATGCCCGTACCCGTCCCGTTGCCGCGCGACGCGGGCGTGTCGCCGGACTCAGAGCTGCGCTGGTTTGCGTCGCTTCAGGGGTTGGGGGTGGAACATCCTCAACTTCAGGGATGGGCTCATCCGCTTCGCCGATAAAGCCCATCGTCACACCCACGGGTCGCTTCTCCCCTTCGTGGATAAGTATTTTACGTAGGAGTCCTGACGCGGGGGCAGTAATCTCAATAGTTGTTTTTTCGGTCTCAACCTCACAAAGGAGCTGCCCTTCCTCAACGCGGTCTCCCTCTGCCACACTCCAACCGATAACCGTTGACGCCTCACTGCTAAAACCTGATTTGGGGAGCACAATGGGTGTCATACGGACATTACCTCCTGAATTGTCGCTACAACCCGTTCTTGCGAGGGAATATAGGCGTTCTCCAACGTCGGACTGAAGGGCACGGGCGTGTGGGGTGCGGTGATGCGCTTGATCGGTGCCTCAAGGCTATAGAACGCCTCGTCCGCTGCCAACGCCGCGATATCTGTGGCGAGACTGCACCGTGGGGTGTCCTCATCAACAATCACGAGGCGCCCTGTTTTCTCCACCGAGTCCAAAATAGTCCCACCGTCCAATGGGCTGAGCGTACGTGGGTCGATGACCTCAACACTGACCCCCTCGGCTTCAAGCGCCTCCGCGGCAGACAGTGCAACGTTGACCATCTTCGCGATGGCGACGACGGTTACGTCGTTACCTTCGCGTCTAATCTCCGCCACCCCCAAGGGGACGGTGTAAGGTTCTTCAGGCACGGGACCTTTCTCACCCAACAGCGTCTTGTGTTCGAGGAAAAATACAGGATCGTCGTCTCGAATAGCGGAGATCATCAACCCTTTGGCATCGTAGGGCGTAGTAGGGATGACCACTTTCAAGCCGGGAATGTGCGTGAAGATGGAGTAGAGGCTTTGAGAGTGTTGGGCTGCCGCATTCACGCCCGCTCCAATCAGCGCACGGATGACCATCGGGACCTTCGCCTTGCCGCCAAACATGTAACGCAATTTCGCTCCCTGATTGTAAATTTGATCCATCGGGATACCGAAGAAGTCGATGAACATCAACGCAGCGATGGGGCGCAGCCCTGTTGCTGCTGCACCAACGGCTGCTCCAATGAAGCCAGCCTCGCTAATCGGTGTATCACGTACCCGATCGCGCCCAAACTTGCCTACCAGTCCTCGGGTAATGCCCATCGGTCCGCCCCAAGAATCCTCAGCACCCGGTTCGTCCGACCCAGCACCGCCAACGATATCCTCACCCATAATAATGACCGAGGAGTCGCGCTCCATCTCCTGATGGAGTGCCTCACGGATTGCCAACCCAAGGGTCATTGTACGCTCTTCGCCCATTATATCGCCTCCTCGTAATTAACGTAAACATCAGTTGTGACTTCGCTTGCATCGGGGAAGGGACTGTTCGAAGCAAATTCGACAGCCGCCTCAATGGCATCGTCGATCTGTCCGTCAATTGCGTCCAACTCGTCATCCCCCAACAACCCTTGTTCGGTAACATGGTCCCGGAAGCGTCGGATGGCACAATGTTTAGCCCGATACTCCTCGATTTCTTCCTTTGATCGATATCCTTGTGTATCACCTTCGTAGTGACCATAAAAGCGGTAGGTTTGGCACTCCAACAGTGTGGGACCTTCCCCCGCCCGTGCCCTGTCAATCGCTACACCTGTTGTCTCGTAGACGTCGAAGAGGTCTAGTCCATCGACAGTAACGCCGGGGATGCCGTAGGCTTGGGCACGTGCGGCGATGTCGCCGCCAGCCGAAGCGTACTTCACGCTGGTGGATTGGGCGTAGCGGTTATTTTCCACAACAAATATAGCGGGGAGTTTCCAGATGGCTGCTAAGTTCAAGCCCTCGTGGAATGTCCCCTCGTTAGCACCGCCATCGCCAAAGAAACTGACTGCAACTGCTCTGGTGCCCTGTACTTGCGCTGTG
This sequence comes from Candidatus Poribacteria bacterium, assembly GCA_965204355.1. Taxonomy (GTDB): domain Bacteria; phylum Poribacteria; class WGA-4E; order WGA-4E; family PCPOR2b; genus PCPOR2b. Next base: position 1,078,620 of record OZ241983.1, on the reverse strand, counting down.
AGTGCTGCGCCACAAGCCAGTGGGACGCCGCCGCCGACAATACCGTTCGCACCGAGCATGCCCCGGTCTATATCAGCTATGTGCATGGAGCCGCCCTTACCTTTGCAGGCACCGGTAACACGTCCATACAATTCTGCCATCATCTCGTTGACACCGACCCCCTTGGCGATACAGTGACCGTGACCACGGTGGGTACTGGTGATATTATCCGCATCGGACAGGTGAGCGCAGACACCGACCGCTACCGCTTCCTCTCCCGCGTAAAGGTGAACGAAACCCGGAATTCGCCCGGCGGCGTATTCGCCGTGCACCCTATCCTCGAACTTGCGGATGGTGACCATCCGTTCGTAGATTTCAAGTAGTTTGTCTCTTGGAATGTCCATATGATTCTCCTTCCCGTTCTGATTTCATCGAGAATCCCGAGTATCGGGAATTTCATCGGGATTCCTCCGCGCAGCGGAGTCCTCGCTCGCGGGAAAAGTAACTTAATTTGTGTTGTCAACCCATCGCTGAACCACCAGCGACGTTGATAGCAAGACCTGTGAGATAATCGGATTCAGACGAAGCGAGAAAAGCCGCCGTTCTTGCCACATCTTCACCCGTAGCAACCCGTCCCAAGGGCACCCTCGAATCGCGTTGCCTCATTGCCTCATCGTGCCGTCCACTCGCCCGCCACTCCTCGCCGGATATATCCTCTGACGATAGGGCGGCAGCTATGTAACTCCACCGCTCGGTATCGACAACACCGGGACAGATGGCGTTCACGTTAATGTGATGGGGTGCTAGCTCTTGTGCCAAGGCCTGTGTGAAGCCGATTACTCCGAATTTGGAGGCGGCATACGCAGCGAAACGTGCTGAACCTTGTCTCCCCGACACCGAGGACATGGTGATAATCTTTCCGCCCCCACCGCGGTTTATCATATGCCGAGCGACGGCTCTACAGCAGAGGAAGGTACCCTTGAGGTTAATATTGTGCACATCATCCCATGCCTTTTCCTCTAGTTCAACCACCGGTACACGGTCTGGACCGGGACGTGAGCCGGCGTTGCACACGAAGATATCGATATGCCCCATCCGTTCAACCCCTTCAGCCACCAACGCGTCCACCTGATCGGCATCGGACACATCTGCTAAGATGGTCACTGCTTGTCGACCCAACTCCTCAATTTCACGGACAACGGAAGGGGCACCCTCCCAATCACTTGAGACGTGGGCATAAGGATTGCTGACAACATCACTGACGATGACATCGGCACCTTCCTTGGCGAGCCGTGTGGTGATCGCACGACCGATACCGTGTTCACCGCCTGCACCCGTTATTAGGGCGACTTTTCCGTTAAGATTGTACATATAATTTTCCCCCGATATATCGGGATTCAAAGCAACTTAATTTGTATTGTCAACCCATCGCCAAACCACCGGCGACGTTGATAGCGAGGCCTGTGAGATAATCGGATTCAGACGAAGCGAGAAAAGCCGCCGTTTTTGCTACATCCTCGCCTACGCCAACTCGCCCGATAGGCACCTCCGAATCGCGTTGTCTCATCGCCTCAACGTGCTGTCCACTCGCCCGCCACTCTTCGCCGGATATATCCTCCGACGATAGGGCAGCCGCTATGTAACTCACCCGTTCCGTATCGATAATGCCGGGGCAGATGGCGTTTACGTTAATGTGGTGAGGTGCTAGCTCTTGCGCCAAAGCCTGTGTAAAGCCGATTACTCCAAATTTAGAGGCGGCATACGCAGCGTGACGTGCCGAACCCTCTTTACCCACTACGGAGGACATAGTAATGATCTTTCCACGCCCGCCGCGGCTTATCATGTGTCGAGCGATCGCTCTGCAGCAAAGAAATGTCCCTTTGAGGTTAATATTGTGTACGGTATCCCACGCCTCTTCCCCCAGCTCGACCACCGGCACGCGGTCGGGACCAGGACGCGAGCCGGCGTTGCACACGAAGATATCGATATGCCCCATCCGCTCAACCCCTTCAGCCACCAACGCGTCCACCTGATCGGCATCGGACACATCTGCTAAGATGGTCATCGCTTGTCGACCCAATCCCTCAATTTCACGGACGACGGAAGGGGCGCCCTCCCAACCGCTTGTCCCCCCTTTATTCCCCCCGCCAGCGGGGGGAAAAGGGGGGTAGGGATTATCGACAACGTCATTGACAATGACATCGGCACCCTCCTTAGCGAGGCGTGTGGCGATCGCACGACCGATGCCATATTCACCGCCCGCCCCGGTTACTAGGGCAACCTTTCCGTTGAGATTGTACATAAACTCCTTCTGAAACGTCTGTCATACTGCCGGGTCGAATACGAGGAAGTCTTAACCAACTCACCCTGCTGAAATTGTTCTTTGTCCTGATTGGTCAATAACGTAATTAACCGAGGGGCTTACTCTCCCTCTCGACGGGGCCTCACTAGCGTAGTTCCATCCGCTTCGATCAGTGGTCGGTGGTAGATGTATGGCGGCTCTAGCACTGCCTGCTGGGCTTCAGTCAGTTCGGAGACCCATTCCGGCATGTTTGCCTCGTAATAGCCACCGTGATAGTGGAGGTACTTGGGGGTATAGCGGTATAGCGCGGTGCGTCTCTCACCCTGACCCTTCCATGGCAGGGTGCCGTGTGTGGTGGCTTCGTTGAAGATTACCAGATCACCAGCCGAAAGGGGGATGTGGTAGACAATCTCCCGGTTGGCTTCCCACAGCAGGATGTCTTCGGGACACGGTAAATTCGCTTTGTGGCTGCCCGGTATGACGCACAGACCGCCGTCGCCGGGGTTCACATCGGTCATGTAGAATTGGCAGTTAATCAGGCCACAGCGTAGCCTGCCGTTTTGGTAGGCGTAGAAGCGGGATCCGTTGAACGTTACATTGCCATCGCCGTGAAGCGCTAACCCTTCTGCACCGGCTGTAGAGGTTAGTATATCGGGGGAGTGGTCTAACTTCCAGCCACGACCTAGTAAGGTATTGAGATAAGGGATGAGTTTGGGATGAGCTAACAAATCACGAAAAGGCTGACACCAAGGATGTTCCCACGTTAGCATGCCGCTGATATGACCTCGGAGGTGTGTTCCCTCCAACTCTGGACCAACCGCGCGACTGGTGTGTTCACCGTGTTTGTCTTGGTTGGCATCGATAGCCTCGTTCAGGTGTTTCACCTCGTCGGTCGAGAGCAAGCCTCTGACGACGAGAAATCCCTGTAGATCGAATAGATATTTTTCTCGCTCACTCATTGTAGGGAACTGTTCTGTGTTCATCGTTACCATCTCCCGTTTGGCGCGTGATTTTGTGAAATCCAAGGCGGTCAAAGACATCAAGCGGTGCGATTACTACCATAGAGAAATTACTATACCACTGCTTATTAATCGGGTCAAGCGAAAATAGGTTGGCGATAGGGTCATTTACGACAGTTTTAGAGTTACTTCGATGCATAGCCAATCCCCTAAATCCCCCAACCCCCCTAGCCCCCCTTGTCAGGGGGGAAACTTGTCGGGGGGACTTGGGAAACTTCGAGAAGGTCAGAGTTATTGTCGATGTCTACTTATTGCTCTAATCCACCATAAACAGCCGTGTTTTCTGTTGACGCTACAGGACAGCCGTGATATAAGAATAGGGGTGATAATTTCCGACAACTCAAAAGACTAATGGGCTATCCTACCGGCGACAGAACGAACCTAGTCAGGATTGCGCCTAAACGTAAGGAGGCTTTCTCATGAAACTCGGTTTTTTCACAATGCCATTGCATCCGCCGGGCGCGGATTTCACGAAGACCTTGGATCACGACATGGAGCAAGTGGTGACGCTGGACAAGCTGGGCTACACAGAGGCGTGGATCGGTGAACATTACACTTTTGAATGGGAGAATATCCCATCCCCTGAGCTTTTCATTGCGAATGCCTTGGGATTGACCAAAAACATCGTCTTCGGCACAGGTGTTACCTGTATGCCGATCCACAACCCGGCTGCGGTTGCCCATCGTATCGCTCAACTCGACCACCTGGCGCACGGGCGTTTCTATTGGGGCGTTGGTTCTAGTGCGATACCGGGTGACTGCGAGATGTTTGGATTTGCCGCGGACGGCGACCGGCGAAAAGCGACGCGAGAAGGTATCGAGGCGGTGCTCCAAATTTGGGAGGACCCTAAGCCGGGTTTATATGAAACCGAATACTGGCGCTACAAGATTCCTGAACCGGTGGACGATATCGGCTTAAAGGTTCATATCAAGCCGTATCAGAAGCCGCATCCACCTATCGCGATGGGAGGTGTCTCGCCCAGATCGGATACGCTCGTATTGGCAGGCGAACGGGGTTGGATTCCGATGAGTCTCAATTTGATACCTGTAGAGGTTATCCAAACACACTGGGAAGCGGTGGAAGAGGGGGCAGAGAAGACGGGTCGTACCCCGGATCGGTCGATGTGGCGCATCGCACGGGAGATCTATATCGCAGACACGACCGAGCAGGCGCGTAAGGAGGCGTTAGAGGGAGTCCTTGCACGCGATTTCAACGAATACTGGTTCAAGCTCCTACCCAAGGAACGATTCAAGAGAGATCCTAACATGCCCAACGATGAGGTAACAGTTGAGTGGTTACTTGATAACCTCTGGATTGTGGGAAGTCCCGCCGATGTTGCAGATCAACTACGTCAACTGTACGAGGATGTGGGTGGCTTTGGCGTGCTTCTGGCGATGGGGCACGAATGGGAACCGAAGGAGAAGTGGCTCAATTCCATGACGTTGCTTATGAATGAGGTGATGCCCAAACTGGCAGACCTGACTTAGGTACGCTCTGGGTGTTCGGGAGGTGAAGTATGCGTTTGAAGGACAAAGTAGCGTTGGTTACGGGAGGCGGTTCCGGCATTGGACACGCGACAGCGGTGCTATTCGCTGCACAGGGAGCAAAGGTGGTCGTTTCCGATTTGAATGAGGCGAATGCCCTTGAAACCGTGGCAGAAATAAAAGGCAAGGGAGACAATGCCACCGCTCTCACTGGAGATGTATCAAGGAACGCCGACGCTGAGGCGATGGTAAAAGGCGCGGTGGAAACGTATGGCGGTTTGGACGCTGTGGTCAACTGTGCCGGGGTCATCGCTGATAAAGCCCTGCCGAAAGGTGCCTCCCCTGAAGCGGTGTGGGACCGTGTGATGGAGGTCAATTTGAAGGGGACTTATTTGGTGACATGGCATGCGGTGCGGACGATGGAAGGGTCAGGCGGCGGTTCGATAATCAACATCGCCTCCATCAATGGAATAGTAGGCTATCCGATCGGTCTCGGTGGAGGTTTTGACGCGTATGTTCCCTCGAAGGGGGGTGTGGTTCAGTTCACCAAGAACTTAGCTATTGATTACGGCAAGAAGAACATCCGTGTGAACTGTATTTGTCCGGGGCACATAGAGACCAATCTGATTCGGGAGTTTCTCGACAACCCAGAGCGGCGGGAGTGGTTGGAGCAGCGTTACCCAATGGGACGGGTCGGTCGTCCCGAAGAAATCGCCTACGCGGCGCTCTTTCTGGCGTCGGATGAATCCTCTTTTGTGACGGGGGCGCCGCTGATTGTTGATGGCGGGTATACGGCACAGTAAGTCGGATTCGCAAACCACAATCCATTTGGCGGTGAACCTGTGTTAGTATTTTCCCCCGAACTGAAGTCTGTTGCCTTCAGGGTCTGAAATATCGAAGCACGCTAATCCGTCCTCATTTTTTAATGGTCTTAGTCTTAAACCTTTCTTCTTGAGGGCATCGTGAACGGCTTTTACACTTTCAACGGGAAAGCCAATCTTTTGTCTTCCGCCGTTTGGCTTGCTCGCACTGTGCAGGCAGAGTTTACACTGCCCGGTGTTAAAGCGAAAAAAACGGTGAGACGGAAACGATTGTTCTTCGTCGGGCTGCAATCCGACAACATCCCTGTAAAATGCGGTAACACCTTTCATGTCTTTGACAAAGAGTATGATGTTTCCTATTTCCATGAGATTGCTCCTAAATCATGTGACGTGACGCTGGTTGGAGTGTAGGCGCGCAATTGAGGTACGCGTCAAGCTATAGCCGATGACCCACTTCATCGAAATTAGAGTTTTCGGCTTACTTACAAAGTGGGTCAATACTAGCAAGACATATCTTAACATATCGGAATAATGTTTGTCACGAAAAAAATAAATTGATAAAATTGTAGGGATTGAATTGATAGGATAACGGCAATAAGGAGATGGATCAAATGCAACAAAATGCTGTCAAGGCGAAGGTGCTACGGGGAGAGCCGGCGAGAAGTCCAAGGAAGATGGGTCAACACTAACCGCGCGCACCTCAACGAATTGCAAGGAGGAGGGGGACATTAATATGAAAGATCAGGTTGTTATTGTCACCGGCAGTGGTCAGGGCATCGGCAAAGCAACCGCCCTGCGTTTCTCAAGGGATGGGGCATCTGTGGTTGTGGTGGACATCCAAGAAGCGAGCGGCAACGAAACTGCTCAAGAGATTCAGCATCAAGGTGGCAAAGCGTGTTTTGTCAGGGCGGATGTGTCAAACTCCAGCGATGTGCGTAACATGGTGGAGCAAGTCGTGGCAGCGTTTGGAAAGATAAATGTTCTTGTCAATGTCGCCGGCGTTCAGGGGATGGTCGCCGATGTTGTTGAGTTGCCCGAAGATGAATGGTATCATGTTCTCAATGTAAATCTCACGAGCGTCTACCTCTGTACAAAGTACTGCATCCCTTATATGCTCGAACAGGGCGGCGGATCTATTGTTAATATCGCGTCGATGCAGAGCTTTTTCAACATGCCCGGATCATCAGCGTATGCTGCTGCGAAGGGAGGCATTGTCTCATTAACGCGGAGTATGGCACTGGACTTTGCTCCCCAAAACATCCGCATCAACGCTGTCGCGCCCGGTTATATTGATACGCCCTTGCTACGGGGGTTTGCGGAGGCGACCGGTGATATGGAAGGTGCTATTCAACAATGGTGCAGTCGGATACCGATTCGACGGTTACAACAACCCGCGGAGGTTGCAGAAGTGATTCTGTTCCTCGCCAGTTCAAGAGCCTCAGCGGTGACCGGCGTTACTTATCCTGTTGATGGCGGCATCTTAACGGCTCAACCGTTCATGGGGGATTAGATTTCAATCCATCCCCTTTTCTCAAACTCATTCATACAAAGGTATAAATCCATGAAAGCAACTGAAACGAATCTGCTCAGATTTTTAGATAGTACGAAACAGTTCACACTGCCCATTTTTCAACGCCGGTACAGTTGGGAAAAGCGTCATTGTGAGCAGTTATGGGATGACGTATTGCGGGTCGGGGAAAATGAGGATATCCCTTCTCATTTCCTCGGTTCGATTGTATCCATAGGAGATGGCAGCCCTACAGTGCCGAAATTTCTTGTCATTGACGGTCAACAGCGGTTGACAACCCTTTCACTGCTGCTTTCTGCACTCGGCAGAGCCATTGAAGCAAAGAATGTTGATATCCGCATAGATCGCAACAGGCTAGAGGGGTATTATCTCTTCAATGACAGAGAAGACGGAGAGCTGCGTTACAAACAATTACTTACGCCGCATGACAAGGATACCTTAATCCAGTTATTGGAGGAGGGAGAGGCTCCTGATAATACCTCGCTGCTGGTAGAAAACTATCGATTTTTTGAAGACAAACTCAAACGGACAGATCTTGAAATCGTGTATAAAGGGATTCAAAAATTAATGATTGTGGACATCGCGCTGGATACCCGATCAGATAATCCACAACTAATTTTTGAGAGTCTTAACTCTACTGGACTGCGTCTCTCACAAGCAGATCTCATCCGTAATTATGTGCTTATGGGACAGGAATCCAATATCCAAAACAGGTTGTATGAGACTTATTGGTATCCGATGGAACAAAGTTTTGGAACTGAGTATGCTAAGCGATTTGACCTCTTCATAAGAGATTATCTCACATTAAAGACGCGGCAGATTCCAAATAAAGGACGAGTTTATGAGAGCTTTAAAAGGTATGTGGCTGATAAAAGGGAGCCGGAAGCATTAGAAACAATTATCAAGGAAATTGTTCACTACGCGAAACATTATGTTCGCATCGCACTGCTTGAGGAAGCAGATCGAGAACTTTACGCTTGCCTCAAGGATATCCATGCCCTTAGCGTTGAGGTAGCTTTTCCATTTTTGCTTGGTGTTTACGAGGACTACATACAAGGGCAAATCGAAAAATCGGAGGTGATCGAAATCCTTCGATTAATAGAGAGCTATGTCTTCCGTCGCGCGATCTGCGGTATTCCAACTAACAACTTAAACAAGATATTTGCAGCACTGACAGGGCAGATTGACAAAGACGATTACCTTCTAAGTCTAAAAAGTATTTTCTCGCGGATGATTGGGACTCACCGTTTTCCTTCAGATAACGAGTTCCAGCAAGAATTCCTTATTAAAAATGTTTATCATTTACGCACTCGCGACTATCTACTTCGCAAGTTAGAGAACGATGGACGCAAGGAACCCATTCGTGTGCAGGACTACACGATTGAACATGTGATGCCGCAAACGCTATCTGAAGAATGGCAATCGGAGTTAGGCGAAACTTGGAGAGAGGTGTATGAAAAATATCTTCACACGATTGGCAACCTCACCCTTACCGGGTACAATTCAGAGTTAAGTAATAATACCTTCATAGATAAACAACTCATTGAAGGTGGTTTTCTTGATAGCCCGCTGCGCTTAAACCGGAGTCTAGCCGAAGTGGAGCAATGGAACGAAACCGCTATCGTAGATCGGGCAGAGATTCTCGCGAAAAAGGCACGTGAGATCTGGCCTTATCACGGTGTTGCTCTAGAAGTACAAGAGAAGCAGGAAGGATATTGGACCTTAGCCGATCACCATTATCTCACCGGTGAAATGATGGAGTTATTCCAACAGTTAAGCAAGCGCATTCGGCGTTTAGATGATTCTGTTACCGAACAGATTAACAAATACACTATCGTTTACAAGATTAGCACGATCTTTGCAGACATCGTGCCACAGGCGAAGCAGCTCCGTTTATCGTTAAAACTACCCTTTTCTGACATCAATGACCCACGACGGTGGTGCAAAAACGTGGCAAATGTCGGACGCTGGGGCGTAGGAGATGTAGAGGTCAGTATTTCTTCTGCAAATCAAATCAATTACATCATGTTCTTGATACAGCAGGCGCTTGAAAGACAAATTACAAACTGATAAGGAGCACCAATGACCGCGCAACCTGATTATGACCTCAATTTGAAACTTGCGGAGTTAAAGATTAACGGTTACGTTACCTTTGAAGACCTGATACCAGTAGAGACGATAGATCGGATACGTGAAGCGTTCCTACCCCTTCTGGAAGAGGTGAAGATGCACAGCAATACGGAAGGCGAGGATGTCGAGGTGCGTGGACATACGGATGATCGGCTTGTCGTAGAGGGCCGTCTACAGATTGTCAATCGTTACACGATGTATGTCCCTTGGGAGCAGCCCTTCGCCGATCCCCAGATCTTTGAGAATCCGGTGATGCTAGATTTCCTCGACCGATATTGGGGCACCAGCGACTATCATATTACCTGTTACCATTCAAACAACCCGTACCCCGGCAGCGAGTACCAACGCTGGCATCGAGATGCGGGGATTTCTAAATTAGTTCCCCACGTCGGTTTAGAAGTTTGTCCCCATTTTGGGATCAAGTTTCCGTTGGTGGATACCTATGAAGAAAATGGGAGTTTTGAAATCTTGCCCAGCACCCAATACCTCGCTGACCCGGAGTTGGAGGATCACTACGATGAGGTGCTAACAACGGGCGATTTTCCTACGGCGCGTCGTCTCAACCTAAAGAAGGGAACGCTGTGGGTACAGGATCCGCGGACGCTCCACCGTGGAACACCCAACCGTGCAGATCACCCCAGACCCGAATTGGTGATCTGCTATTCGCTCCCTTGGTTCGCGATGCGCAAACCGATTGAGATGACCCAGACGGAGTACCACAAGCTCTCTGAACGGGGCAGGGAGATGCTCTCTCGGTGTGAGATCGTTGAATAGTTCAGGACTTACGCCTTTCAGGATAGGTGGGGCGGGGCAAGATGCCCCGCCCCGATAAATCGGGATGCAAGCACCTACAGTTGGCTGCGTAAGCCCTATAGTTGTCAGATCACGGGGTTTCCCGTAACACATAGAAGGGCAACCACAAGTTGAGCGTAGCGAAATCCCGATCTATCGGGGGGTTGCCCCTACAACCGAGGAGAAAACAGAATGAAAACGTTTAACGATTTAACCCGATTCACCGCGCGCGTCATTGGTCTTGCCCTGATTGGGGGCTTGATGATGGGCGGTCTTTATGCACAAGCGGACAGCCATGCAAACAGCGCGAAAGAACAGTTGGATAAATCACCGCGACACGGAGAGTGGGTGAAAATTACCACCGAGAGTGGACGCGAGGTCAGTGCTTTTATCGTTTTCCCAGAGATTAAGGAGAAGGCGGATTCGGTGATTGTCATCCACGAGATTTTTGGGCTAACAGATTGGATAAGACAGGTCGGTGATGAACTTGCGAAAGCGGGTTTTGTGGCGATCTGTCCCGATTTCCTTTCCGGGATGGGACCCAACGGAGGCGGTACTGATAGCTTCGGGGGTAATAATGTTCGACGAGCGATTCGTGACTTAGACCCGGACCAAATCACATCTGATCTCAAAGCGGTGACGAAACATGTCCGCGATCTACCTTCGACGACAGATATGGTCGCTGTGAGTGGATTCTGTTGGGGCGGTAGACAGTCGTTCCGTTTTGCCGCCAATGACGACTCACTGAAAGCGGCTTTCGTTTTCTATGGCAGCCCGCCGGATGCAGCGGCATTGGGAAAGATTACGTGCCCGGTCTACGGTTTTTACGGTGAAAGTGATAACCGAATCAACTCGACTATTGAATCAACAAAGGAAGCCGCCAAATCCGCTGGCATCACCTATGAGCCGGTAATTTACTCCGATGTCGGGCACGGCTTCTTGAGGCGAGGCATGGCTGCGGAGGCGAGTGAAGTTCAGAAAGCCGCGACCCGCGAGGCTTGGGAACGATGGGTGAAGTTGCTCAATAAAGATTAAAGGCTGTAGGACTTACGCATTTTAGGGCGGGGCAAGTCCGAAAGGATTTCGTGACCGGGGATACCCCGCCTACAGTTGGCTGCGTAGATTCCAAGATATAAACTTAACATAGGAGAGATTTTCAAATGAAAAGGATAGTAACCATCTTTATCTATTTTTTTGCGATTACGATTTTTTTGTGGGGGACGGACGCGCTTTCAGAAACCGATAGATATTGGCATCAGTGGCGGGGCCCTGAAGCATCTGGTGTTGCACCGGACGCGGATCCACCTATCGAGTGGAGTGAAACCAAGAATGTCCGATGGAAAATTGAAATCCCAGGTCAAGGACATGCCACTCCAATTGTATGGGATAATACCGTTTTTGTCACAAGTGCCGTTGAGACCAACAAGCAGATAGAACTAGAGCCAATAGAGGAGGAGCCTCGACGGCGAAGAGGCCGCCGAGGCGGCAGATCCAACAGGCCATCAACCGTCCACAAGTTTGTTCTTTTCGCTATCAACCGTACAGATGGGACCATCCGTTGGCAACAGACCGCTCGTGAAGAAGTACCGCATGAGGGAACGCATCAGACCGGTAGCTGGGCGGCAAACTCGCCTGTCACGGATGGGGAACATGTCTACGCCTACTTTGGTTCCCGCGGACTCTACTGCTATGACATGCAGGGGAATCTCCAGTGGGCGAAAGACTTGGGAAACATGTCCACCAGGCGCGGTTTCGGTGAAGGCAGTTCACCGGTGGTCTATGGCGCTACTATTGTTATCAACTGGGATCATGAGGGAGATTCGTTCATCGTCGCATTGGATAAACGGACAGGCGCGGTGCTCTGGAAAGTTGACCGAGATGAAAGTACGTCCTGGGCAACGCCAATCGTTGTTGAACACAATGGGACGCCTCAAGTCATTGTCAATGCAACGAACCGCACACGTGGCTATGATCTGGCGACGGGGAAAACGCTTTGGGAATGCGGCGGCATGACAGCCAATACAATTCCATCGCCTGTGACAGCGAACGGTATTGTCTACGTTACCAGCGGCTTTCGTGGCAACGCGCTGCAAGCGATCCGTCTTGCGGATGCGAAAGGGGATATCACCGGCGCAGCGGCGGTTGTTTGGGATTATGGAAGGGATACCCCCTACGTACCTTCTCCGCTGCTCTACGGCGACACGCTCTACTTTTTGAAACATAATAGGGGTGTTCTCTCTGCCTTCAACGCCAGCACAGGCGAGGCATACTATGGGCCGGAGCGTCTGGAAGGCATATCGGATGTCTATGCGTCGCCGGTGGGCGCTGGTGACCGAATTTATGTAGTAGACAGGGACGGCGCAGCGCTGGTAATCAAGCACGGATCCACGTTTGAGGTTCTCGCCGAAAACCTCCTCGATGACGGTTTCAGCGCATCGCCTGCAATTGTAGGCAAGGAGATATTCCTACGCGGGAACAGATCTCTCTACTGCATTGCGTCGGATTAATTTAGTATAACGCAAGTTGCTAGTTGAATATCCATGGAATTTCCCTTAGAGTATTTGTTGACCAAAACAAAACACTCAGACAGGAGAATCCCATGGACTTAGTAATTGTAGCATTTTATACGCTTTGTGACGATCTGTTAATTCAACACGGCTATCAAGACGATCCCCGAACCAAAATGTCTGCCTCTGAAGTAATGACAACGGCATTAGTGGCAGCACAACTGTTCGGTGGCAATCAGCAGATGGCACGACAGTTACTCAAAGAGCAGGGATATATCCCCACTATGCTCAGTAAAGCACGATTCAACCGAAGACTCCACCAAATTGCACCGATGTTTGAGACACTTTTTGATTCCCTTGCCACAGACTGTAAAGCACAAAACCCGAACCAACTGTATGTCATTGATTCCTACCCCGTTCCAGCGTGTGATGTGATTCGTATCTCTGGTGCCAAACGGTATCAAGGGGAAGTGTGGCGTGGGGTGATAATCAGTAAACGTAGATACTTCTATGGACTCAAACTACATCTGATGGTAACCGAGGCTGGCATACCGGTCGAGTTTTTCTTAACACCGGGCAGTTTTAGTGATGTTGGGGGATTGCGGTGTTATCCGTTTGATTTACCTGAAGGTGCGGTTGTTTATGCAGATAGAGCCTACTGTAATTATGGGATTGAAGATGCGTTGACTGAAGCAGGCATCATGCTCAAACCGTTGCGTAAGAAAAACAGTAAGCGTCAATATAAGTCGTGGGAGGTTTACCTACACCATCACCGTAGGAAGCGGGTGGAGGTAACAAATGGGCTAATCACCCAACGCCTACCCCGCTCTATTCATGCAGTTACTGCCGCTGGGTTTGAGATAAAAGTTGTGTTGTTTCTCATTGCTACTATGATTACACTTATCATTAAATAAAAACTAGCAACTTGCGTTATTCTAACCTAAGTTGCCAGTGATGTGCCGCGTGATAAAATTGACCCCTATGCCTCTAAGGCGGGCGTCTTGCCCGACTTAAAAAGCCCCAGCGGGACGACAGATGTGTTGTCCACTTGATTATTTCTGATAGGTGGTGGGTATAAAAACTCGACATTTCGGTGTTGAGATATGAATACCCTTCGCTCCAGAGGAGCGCAATGTGTATAGAAACACCGCCTTCACACATATCAAAGCCCCGGCGAGCGACAGATATATAGCGTTCAATTAGCACTCGGAGGTAATTTCCCATGAAGCTCTTCACCGACGCTGAAAAAGAGCAGCTACAAGCCAAAATTGAGAACGAACAGGAACGGCAGCGAGTGCTTAGAGAAAGCATCCAAATTGAGAACGAAAAAGAATCAAAAAGGAGTAGGGGCATAATTTCGACAGCATTCAGTTTTAAGTATGGTACGCTGGGGTTTATTCTTTTTATGCTCATCGGGTACGCAATTCTGCTGCCGCCTTGGCAAAATTATGATTATCACATCTACCTCGGTCACATAGTACTGTTGATGGTATTGTTCAATCACATTGCATTACATTTTACGAAAAAGGGTTGGTTAAGCCATGTGATGAAAACGATCTCATGGATTTGGATGGCGTTTGTATTTGCCTACCTGTTTTGGATTTTTAGGACTCAGGGGAGCTAACATATTGACGGCGAGAGATAAGAAAACATGAACGAAGGGTTTTTTGAGAAAATTGACGTGTTCCTGCCCGGACAGGGTGAAACGTTGACACAGGCCCCAGCCCACCATTGGGAGCGAGCAGAGGGTGCCAACGCCCAAATCTACTACAGCACGCGGGAACCAAAATCTGTCCTTATCCATCTAACAGGATTGACCAGAGAGGAGAGAAAAGCCCTCGCTGATATGCCGATAGAGGTAGATCTGTCAGCCCTGAAGTATCACGACTACGACGGGTTTGGTGTCCATCTGCCGGGGCTGATTGCCACAACACAAGGGACAGCTATCGCCGTTTGCCAAAAACGACACGGTTCGATGGGCGATGGGGGCAACCAAGTTGACATCCTGATGTCACGCAGCGAGGATAGCGGGGCAACTTGGCAGCGGCAGGAGGTCATCTTTGAGGAGAAGGGGGCATTTACCTATCTCGGTCCTATCTTCGAGGACTGCACGACAAACACTATATTCGTAGCATTCTGGAAGATGCCCGCTGACATATTGGACGACCTGGGCTACTTCAGCGAATATGCGAAACGGGGCGGCGGCTTCTATCTGCTCAAGAGCACCGACGAAGGACGGAGTTGGTCGGATCCCTGCTATATCCGCCCGAAACCGAACGCCGATGGCTGGATAGGTTGGCCCAACAACTGCGTCCACGGGGTTCAACTCACTTTCGACCCCCGCAGGGATCGGTTGGTCATACCAGCATTTCTTTACAAAGAGGGTGAACCGGGGCAAGTGCCGGGGGTTCGTGGTGGGTTGTTGTATAGCGACGACGGCGGACAGAGTTGGAAGGCGGGTGCTGTCCTACCCGAGGGTTCGGACGAGGTTAGTCTTGTGGAGACCGCGGAAGGTGGCATCTACGTCAGCTATCGCAAGAACACACTCGCCACCGGCAAACGCCACTTCGCACGCAGCACTGATTACGGCGAAACCTTCTGTGAACACGGTCAGCACGCAGAAGTACCAGACACAAATCTCCATGCCGGCTTAATCCGATATCGTAGAAACGGGGAGGAAACTGAAGACATCCTCCTGTTTTCCAATCCATCTTCGGCGAAAGATATGACGATCCGTATAAGCCGCGATGAAGGTAGGAATTGGGACTTTTCGCGTAGGGTTGAACGAGGACTGTCACGCTATTCCGACCTTGCAGTAACTCCCGACGGAACAATCCTCTGTCTGTACACCAACGGTGTAGTCCGCGACAGAGAAAAAATTAGCGTCGCCCGATTTAATTTGGAGTGGTTGATGAGCCATAGTGGTTAGTACGTAGGTTGGGTTGAACGGTTGAAAGCACCTCGCTATCAAGGATAGTAAAGTTTCTTTCAATACCGTGCTCTTACAGATAGCGAGAGTGAAACCCAACAATCACAACCAATGAACCAATGAACTATAGTGAATTCTAAAAATAAATAGACATCTTCGCTCCTCGGTTTCGATCCCGATTTATCGGGTCCAGTAGGTGCGGTTTCCAACCGCACCGGTGCCGACTTGTCGAGCATCCTCGATAAATCGGGATTTGGAGTGTCTCATTAATTCTAAGGTCCACTATAACGTGCCTAGAGAGTTTCGTACCGGTCCCCGCGGTCATGTCCCAAAAGACCAGGGCACAGTTGCTGCATTTCCGGCGGCATCCGCTCGTATGTCTCGGGCCAAATTGGTTGGTGACCACCCTCAATCCAGTTGTTAAACCACGGCGGGTAGTAAGCGATATTCAGCCCGACACGGATCTGATCGCTCGTATTGGCGCGGGCTTGATGATACGTGCCACCATGCCACATAATAACCGATCCCGCTCTACCAGTAATCGGCTTGATCAACGGACTGTCCGGAGTTATGTCCGACGGCGGGCTCTTCCGACGTGAACGGTGACTCATTGGCACCACACCCGTCGCGCCGTTTTCTTCTGTGAAGTCCGTCAACATCCAGATGCTGTTAATAATCCACGGCACGTCCGGCACCTCATGAAATTCACGTGCGGAATCCACATGCAGATGCTGTCCCGGCGCGCCGGGCCAAGTCGGCTTGGAACACGCCTCAACCACCCGACAATTTTGACCCAAAAAGTGTTGTGCAACCGCCACTGTGTCCGGATGACTGGCACATCTCCATACACGATCATCCAGATTCATCATGCCAAATAACGTCTGATAGTACTGATCTCCGGTGTTATAGATTTGACACTCCGGATCCACGTGCAATTCGAGGAAGCGTTCCGCCATACTGCGTGCTGTGTCTTCAGGGATGCGATCCTCTAACAGACAGTAACCGTAAGTGGTCAAGCAATCTATTGCAGCCTTGACGTCACTGTTCATCTACGTCTCCTGCTTATGGTGAATTCTAAAAATAAATAAACGCTTTCATCCCCTAGTAGGTGCGGTTTCTAACCGCACCGGTTTGGCGTGTCTCATTAATTCCAAGATCTACTATAGATTACCGTCAAGCAACATGCAGCGTAAAACGCGAAACCTGAGATGCAGTGACTTCACGCTTCACGCATCACATTTCACGACAAGGCGCGGTATACACACCCACCCTGTCCGGCAATCCGCATCTTCGACTTTACACAGGCATCGTCCTGCCACTATAGGCTCTACCAGCCTCTGCTATCTCAGGACTGCCTCCCATAATTCTGACACCCCCATCAATTCTTTCCGGAAGCGTCTCTATACTACCACCCTCCAAGAATGCAACACCCGCTTCCTTACACGCATTATATACCCGATTTCTCGCCTCAACCATTTCGGGCGGATGCGGGCTTGGGGAATTCTTGTAACCAAACGACATACCGAGATCCCCAGGTCCCCATTCGGCAAAGGCGATGCCCGGCACCCTAAGCGTCATTTCAGTATTGGCGATTGCTCGCACATTCTCGATCTTCAACCCAAGCATAAGTTCGCCATCCGGATTCAGGGGCCAAGGATCAGCTTTGTCTAAGTATTCATCAACGGAAACACCCCAAATCGGTGCCGCAGATCCCTGTCCTGCTGACCCCCTACGTCCAACATCCAGCTGCGTACCGACACCGATCGTCTGGAACGGATACCGGCAGCATTCAACAAATGCCTTCACCGCTTCGGGGGATTCCGCATGACACAGCAGAAGGCCATGTACACCTATCGCCAATAGCTGCCTAAGCTGCCACGCATTCGCTCGCATAACATCAGGACTTGAACCGTCCATCGGCAACTCTACGACAACCGCTGGCGTCACGTGGCCGCTGTTGGTCGGTCCGCCGTCCACCAGCCCGCGCATATAATTTGCTAGACCTACCAAATCAAGGGGACCATGCTCCATACCGATGTTGATGTAGTCTGCCCACGTTTTTGCCATCTCTTTACCAGCCTCGTAGGTAAGATTGGCGGCTGTGTGGCTGCCTGTGTAGTAGACGGGCTGATCCTGTTCAAGTAGTTCAATTGCTCTGTTCACTCGCTTCGGCATATTTAACCTCTTTCATAAAAAATAACTAACTTATCTTAGCGGTTGTAATCACTCAAAAAAATCATCAATACAAGAAAAAATTATAGCATAGTTGCCGCTTTGAGTCAAACGGTGAATCCGACACAAATTACCGTGCGAGGGATTTCCCAATCCCGATAAACATCTACAATACCGCTATATTCTTCCCTCCCTCCTTGACATTCCCACATGTCAGAAGTATAATGAGTAAATTATCTGCTAACCAGACAACTTTTTCATACGAACCGAGCAGGAGCGGGATCCCGACTGGTGAAAACAAGCGAAAGCGAGAAAAACATGGCAACAAAAGCGGAACTCTATGATCAGGCTTTAACACATTTCGGAAACAACGAACTTGAGGCAGCGGTTGCTGCGTTCAATGAGCTCCTCGAACAATACCCTGATTATGTGGAGGGGCATATTGGACTCGGGCACGCATACGAACGGATGGGCAAATATGATGAGGCGATTGAAGCTATTAAAGAAGCAATCGAGGTTGACCCAACCGATCCACTCAATTACACCAGCTTATCGATCTGTTACCAACGCAAAGGGATGATTCAGGAAGCCGAAGACGCAATGGCAAAATCGCAACAATTACAGATGGGAACATAATATATACAAGACCTGCTATACATAAGCAAATGAGGAGGGAACACAAGCAATATGCTTGAACTTTACGATACAACACTCAGGGACGGAAGCCAAGGGGAGGGAGTCGCTTTCTCGGTCGAAGCCAAGCTGCTTATCATCAAAGTCCTTGACCGCTTGGGCATTCACTACATCGAAGGCGGCTACCCCGGCTCAAACCCAAAAGATATAGAATTTTTCAAAAGTGCCAAATCACTCCAACTCCAACAGGCATCAGTTGTACCTTTCGGCAGTACGCGCCATCCACGCTATCAACCCAGCGAAGATCCCAATCTGTTAGCTTTACTGGATACAGGGGCCCGCACCGTCACGATTTTCGGGAAGAGTTGGGAACTCCACGCAACAGACGTGCTTCGTGTCACAGCACAGGAGAACATAGAGCTCATCGAAAGCTCCGTTCGATTTCTGGTCGAGAGCGGACGCGAAGTCATCTACGATGCAGAGCACTTCTTTGATGGTTACGACGATCAGCCAGACTACGCGCTGCAAACGCTCAAAGCAGCAGCACGCGGCGGCGCAAGATGTGTCGTACTATGCGACACTAACGGGGGACGATTGCCTCTGGAAATTCAAGAAGGCGTGCGAGCTGTCATGGAAGAAATTGATCTGCCCGTCGGTATCCATACCCACAACGATGCAGGGATGGGCGTCGCCAACGCTGTGCTTGCTGTGCAAGCGGGGGCCGCTCATGTGCAAGGGACATTCAACGGCTACGGTGAACGCTGCGGCAACGCAAATCTCGCATCTATCGTCCCGACGCTCAAACTTAAATTAGGGATTGACTGCATCACTGAAGAAGGACTCCGCCAACTCACAGAAACATCCCGACTTATCAGTGAATTAGCAAATCTGCCCCACGACGAGCGGCAACCGTATGTCGGGAGCTCTGCTTTCGCCCACAAAGGCGGTATGCACATTGACGCTGTCCGCAAGAATCCGCGCACCTTTGAACATATAGATCCAGAATTGGTTGGCAATGAGCAACGTATCCTAATCTCAGATCAGGCGGGTAAAAGTGCTATCCTAAAAAAAATCGAAAGACACTATCCAAACTACGACAAGAATTCACCAGAAGTCATCGCGCTTTTTGATCGGTTGAAAGAGGCGGAAAATGAGGGTTATCAATATGAGGCTGCTGATGCGTCGTTTGAACTACTGACTCGGACGCTCTTAGACGGTTATCAGTCATTTTTCGATCTCCTTGGATTTCGCGTCATTATTGAGAAAGTCAAAGACCACGGTATACGGTCTGAAGCGACCATTAAGGTCATGGCACCCGATGGCGAGGTCGAGCACACCGCATCCGATGGAGATGGGCCCGTCAATGCGCTTGACAGCGCGCTACGCAAAGCCCTTGAGCGGTTTTATCCTTCGCTACAAGATGTTCATCTAACTGACTATAAAGTGCGGGTTCTGGACACCCAGGCCGGCACCGGTGCAAAGGTTCGAGTGCTGATTGAAGCAAGTGATGGAAAAGAGCATTGGGGAACGGTTGGGGTGTCGGAAAACATCATACAAGCGAGTTGGGAAGCTCTCACGGATAGCTTAGAGTACAAACTCTATAAAGACAGCCGTGATGTGTAAAACACGGAGCGTAGCAATTGCCTTACCTGCTCAGCATACCTCATGCGAAGACTCAAACCCTACCGTTCTCCCATTTGGTAGGCGCTGTTTCCAACTGCGCCGTTTCAACCCACGCACCTACCGGGCCTAGGGGAAATATAGAATTACCGAATTATTTTCTCAAACTTCATCTAACCGCACCGCATCTCCCGCTTCTCGGGATTCTCGATTCAATCGGAACCGACGAGTCCCCGATTACATCGGGAGTCCGTGCCGAGACCAGGCAGGTCCCGACTCGTCGGGATGCACGGAACGGCACAGGATAAGACACGGGGAGCGAAAGCGTCTGTTTATTTTTAGGATTTACCATAAAATCGGTCTTAACCCTTGACGGATGCGATTCTGTTTGTTACAATATGTGTAACAATTCGATAAATATCGGTAGGAGGATTCCATATGGCTGATTTACAACAGATTGCAAAGACAGCGCAAGAGATTATCCAGATCTGTGAGCAAGAACGGACTAACAAAGCGGACAAAGAGAAGCTGCTCAAGCTGCAAGGGACAATCCTCACGCATATTGAGAATCTTACTGAATGCGAAGCTTGCGCGGCAATCACAGATCTGGTTATAACGATGACGATTGAGCCCGTGACTGCAAAGTTGTGCAAAGATTGTGGGATAAACGCGATCGAAACTGGAAAGATTAAAAAAGCTACAACGCGGAAGCAATCTGCCCGAACCACACGGAAGGGCGTATCAACGACAAAGAAAAAATCACCACAACGGCGAACACCACTCAGTAGTACCGAGTTATATGCTGAGGTGGAAAAGCAAACAAGCCTCAAGAAAACGGATATAAAACGCTTGCATAAAATCATCCAAGAGATCGCGAGTCCGATGAACCTTGAAAACACCGTCTTATATGTGAAACATGAGGCGGAACTCGCGAAACTAAGGATAGAACAAGATGCTTTGAAGGCAGCGGTTACGTTATTGATGGCGGCGTGAAACGCTCCTTTCACGTCTCGGGTCGCACCGAAGTTAATTTGTTGAGTCTTGCAAGGATTCGGCACTTTTGCTGAAAATCGACAATTTCTGAAACAGATTTTCCTCTGAAAGCGTTTAGGGTAATATGCTCTTGGCAACGATAGGGACAAGGAGGCACCTATTGTGACAGACAAAATGATCGATGACCTATCGGATCAAGAAGATACACAATTAGCGACGTTGACAAAGGCTGGGGACGAGGAGGCCTTTCGATCGCTGTTTGATAAACACTACAACTGGGTTTATAGTAAAACATATCGAATGCTATCCAATCATCAGGATACTGAGGAGATATCCTTGGATATCTTTATGAAAGTATGGCAGAAGATCGGGAAATGGGATACTGTTCAAGGCAGTTTTCAAGCGTGGTTGAACGTTGTTGCTAAAAATACAATAATTGATGCAATCCGTAAGAAAGAAAGGATTCGCGAGGCACTTTTAAGTATGGAGGATGAATCTGAATTGCCACTTGTTGAATACCAAGACCAGCGACCAACGCCTGATAAACAGGTCGAATCCCGAGAAGCTCAGGAGATTCTTGAATGGGCACTCCAGATGGTGAAAAAGCCGAACCACAGAGTTGCTTGGGTTCTACGCCACCTGGAAGGGTGTAGTATTGCCGAGATTTCGCAAACACTCCAGCGTAAGGAAGGAACAGTGAAAATTTGGATATTCCGTTGCACAGAGGAGTTGCGCCAAATTCTTACCAGAAAGGGTCTAAAATGGGTTTAATTACTAGGGGGGATAAAATGAAATTTTGGAAAAAAGTAACACAAAATTTCAACAAAGATGAAATAAGAAAAGCGGAGATGCTAGAGATCCATACACGCAGAATCCGAGGGGAAAGGTTGTCCCGCAAGCAAACTCGACTGTTAAAAGCGAGCGAACAATATCCAGAACTGGACCCTTTGAAGGAACTCGTGGATTTTGCACATCACCGTTTTGAGGAAAGAGAAAACGTCACCCCGCTTCCTGGAGCAAAACGACGCATCGGTAACAATTTGATGACGCTAATTGGTCGTGATGCTGCAGAAGATGATGTGCTGCACGAAGATGAACTCGGTTTGCAGCCAGCTTACAGCCCTGATCTGGTCGGGAGTGATAGCGAACTTGCATTACCACCTGTTTCCGGCGATCTGCCACCGCCGATTCCTGAACAGGTGGATCCGCTTAATGACACAGTCATTCTTGACAGTGAAAGGGGCGGATCGGTGACGTCTCTCGTAGAAGAGGCGTGTCTGAAATTAAAGGTTGTACAGGGCGGCGAACCTGAACGTGAATACGACATCTCTTTCCAACCCACGATTATCGGATGTGGAGATGAGGCAGCTGTCCGGTTAGACACAAATACGCCTGTATCACAGCGTCATGCGTTACTTACCGTTGATGACGATGAGCTACTGATCACAAACCTTGACGGCGCTGGCGGCACAGCCGTTGATGGTGCTCGAATCACTGAACCAACACCACTTCATGTAGCCTCTAGGGTACAAGTCGGTGGGCAGGTACTCGAAGTGTCTGCCTTTCGGCGGGATGCCAGTGTCCTTGGCGTCTCTTTTGAAGTTGTAGAAGGTCCAGATGTCGGGCAGGTTCACTGGGTCTATTTCAAGGAAATGACAGTAGGACGCAGTGCAGCAGCACAAATCCAATTTGATGACTCAACCGGAACCCTCTCCCGCTTACATGCTCGGTTTTATCTCAAAAACGGCGAGGTCTATGTTGCCGATCTCGGTAGCAAAAACGGGACTTACGTTGATGGATTTCGTATTGAAGAGGCAACCGTTGTTGAGCAAGGTATGCGCATTGGGTTCAGTGGGATTGTTTGTGAAGTCACAGACATTGAACGCATTTAGCCAATGAGTTAGCCTGCGATTGTGTAATGCAGTACAATTATGGTGAATTATCAAAATATGTAGACACTTTCGCTCCCCATGTTTGGTAGGCGCTGTTTCTAACTGCGCCGGTACAGAGTGTTCAAGTAATTCTAAAGTTCACCATAAAATAAAGAGATAGGTTCGGGCATGTATAATACACTGCCCATCAATAGATACCGCATTTTTCTCTCTGCCATTGAGTGGAGAGAGGAATGCGGTTTTTTTCTATTTGAATTTATAACAGTCTAAGGTATAATAATTCAAGTCGATAGCAGTCGCCACGCTGCTTTGAATCCCATGGGGCTCCACCGTGCCGTACCTGTGGTGCAAATTACAGAGCGGTAGAACCCCAATGTTACCATTTCAATCAATGCGCCAATGAACTGATTTTACCCATGAGTCAGAGACAAGCTGCTTTCGCCCATTTTAACCGTGCTTCAAATCTTTATCGGCAAGTGTGCTACGCCGAGGCCGTTGAATGTTATCTGGCAGGCTTAAAAATCGATCCGGTGTGTGTGGAAGCGCATGCCGACTTGGCAAAGGCATATGAAAAACTGGGGTGCTGGAACCAAGCGATTGAATCGCTGGACGCTGCCCTAAGGCTACGTCCCGGTTATCCAACCGCCCTTCGTCGTAAACAGCGTATTCTCGAAGAGAAAAGTGTTTATGATCGCTTAACCGATGAATTGAATTTAGCCCTTGATGCCGCCAATCAACATAAGTCAACCAATACTATTCAGGGGAAACCCTCTCGGAACGCAGGGGAGACCCTCAAACTCGAACACGATTTTTTTACCCTCACCGCTGGGCGCACTATTCCGCAGAACTTACTGTTACTCGTATCCCAAATCATCGAACACACCTATCATGAGGTTGGCAGAGCTTTCCAATGCTACCCGCAATGCAAAGTTCCTGTTCTCATTGATCCTGCCAATCAAATTGATACGCCACACGCTGCAAATCCGGTGAGCAACACAACATCTCCTGTTGACGCTGCGAACCGCACACTGTTTTCTGATGTTTCGCTCCCACAGTGGGCGGTGGCATGCTACGGCAATGGGAGTATTCGGTTGACTTACCGTCCTTATAGTGACGCCAGCATCGGTGTTTTGTACGCAGTGGTTCGCCACGAATGGACGCATCTCCTCGTCGATCTACTCGCAGAGGGGCGATGTCCCAACTGGCTTGACGAGGGACTTGCTCAATGTATAGCACGTCCGCTGATGAACTCCGAGAAAGTACGCTTGCAGCAGGCAAGTCGACATGGACATCTCTTGCCTCTCCACCTCCTGCGAAAACCGTTTCAGGACCTGCCAGAGAAGCAACGCCGTCTCGCATACCTCCAGTCCTATGCAACCGCCAAATACCTGATACAGCAGTTCAGTTTTGCTGCGCTCCGAGATGTCCTCAAACACCTCGGCGATGGAAAATCAACCGATACTGCATTTCAAGAGGTTTTCATGAAAACAGAGAAAGAAATTGTCGTCGCTTCAAGCACAGAGCATTGCATGATCGTCTAGGAGGATTAGTCATGGGAAAACTTGATATTGCCATTGTAATCATTGCTGGCATCGGTGGTTTGAGCTGCCTACGGGCAGGCTTCACTCGTAGCGTTTGGGGAATTGCTGCGCTGGCTGCGGGTGCCTTCGTCGCTAGCCAGGTCTGGCAAGATGTGACCCCCTTCCTACTCCGCTTCATAAAGCAAGAACCGCTCGCCAAATGGATAAGCATTATTGCTGTCGTGGTCGCCGTGAGTATTGTGGTTGATATGGTATTTAGTCACATTCAGAGGGTCGTGGAGCATGGGGTCCTAGGGTGGGTCAATCACATCATCGGGGGAGTTTTTGGTGTAGTGTCTAGTGCTATTTTAATTGGAGGGGCCCTCTTGTTGGTAGACCACTTCGGCGGAGAGGAAGCCAAACAAGCCGTTGCCAATTCCCGTTTCGCGCCCGATCTCTTAGAGATTGCTAAGCAAGTTTTCGGCTTTGGGGAGGAGGCAATTAAAGAACATTTCGGACCGATGTAGAAAGCTAATTCCTCAGCGCACCCTAATTTCCGGTAAGACCGATCCATGCACAGTTGTTATGTCCCCCCTTCCGAAATTTCCGAAGATACCGTCCGTATCAACGAGTCCGAGCGACACCACCTGCTCAACGTACTCCGCTTGAAGGCTGATGACCGAGTTGAAGTCTTTGACGGAGCGGGTAACCGGTATATTGCATCACTCTGTGATACTCGTACCCCGCCGCTACAAGCGAAAATCCTCCAACATCAATTCCACCCGTATACCCCACCATATATTACCCTATTTCAAGCCTTACCCAAATTTGACAAAATGGATCTAATCGTCCAGAAGACGACTGAGATTGGTGTGAATGAAATCGCACCGATGATTTGTCAGCGCTCAATACCGAAATCGGTTGTTCCGGAAAAACGGACGGTACGCTGGCAACGGATCGCAAACGAAGCAGCCAAACAGTGCAAACGTCCCCATTTTGCCCACATATTCGCCCCTCAGGGGCTCGAAGGGTGTCTTGCAGGGGTGAACCTAAACCACTTCGATCTGTTAATTCTTTTGTGGGAAGACGAAAAACGGAATGGGCTCAAAAAGGTATTACGCAATCACGGAGACGCAAAATCAGTTGGGCTTTTTGTGGGACCCGAGGGAGGATTTACAAACGAAGAGGTGGAGTTGGTACTTCAAAACGGATGCCTACCCGCAACACTCGGCGACAATACCTTGCGCACAGAGACCGCTGCAATTGTCAGCGTAGCATCGGTGATGTATGAACTCAGATGAGCATCATGGCGGCCTTTATGGGATGATCTGCGCGAAATTTTCAAAGTCCCCCTGACAAGGGGGATTTAGGGGGTTGGTTGTACCTTGCAAGTGTATCAGTAGTTCTAAAATCTACTATAATCGCTACGTCCAAACTAACAAAACCGCAAGTGCTTCACCCGGCGTATTCCACAGGAAATCAAACGCCTCCTTCGCTTCCTTGTACGGGAAGCGGTGGGTGATCATCCGATCAGTTTGGATCGTTCCAGTGCGAATCTTCTCCAATGCTCGAAACGCAGTTTGTGAGAGCGGTTCATCGACGAGAATACCTGCCACAAGCCGCTTGTGCATAATCTTCGATGAATGCAACGGCAGCGGTTCACCCTGATATAACGCGATTAGCTGGAGAGTACCTCCCCTCCGCACCATATCCTGTGCCTGATCAAACGATTTGACACCCGCATGTCCACCAACACAGTCAACAACGAGATCTGCCCCTTTTCCATCCGTTAAACGATGCACAGCCTCAACAGGATCCTCTTCTGAAGCATTAATCACCCCGTCCGCTCCCAATTCCTTTGAGAGTTGACAGCGCAACGGCAGCCCATCAACCGTGATGATTCTGGCGGGGTCATAGCCTCGCAAGATCTGCAGCATCAAGCTGCCCACAACGCCCTGCCCCAGAATAACAATCGTATTTCCCGCCTGTGCCCCTGATGAAGCCGCCCACGCCGTCGCCTCTGTCGAAAGCAAAAGGAACGTTCCCGCCTCGAACGAGACATCATCGGGAAGTGGAACTAAATGCCCCCGCATCGAATCCGCATCGCCAACGACATATTGTGCGTGTGGTGCAGCGGCCATCACCCGTTGTCCAATCTGATACTCGGTGACGTTATCTCCGACCTTCTCGACAGTGCCTGTGAGGGAATATCCCATGATGGAATGGGGAAGTGCCTCTTCACTAATATAACGACGAAATAGCTCAGAACCGCGACTGATCAACGTCCGCTCCGTCCGTACCAAAACTTGACGACTGTTGATCTCAGGAATGGGTGCATCTTCTAACTGAATATTGCCGAAACCCTCTGGCTTAATCACACGAATCATCCGCGTTCTCTCCTATTATGCGTTACCCAAATTCCGCTTCTCCCAGCCACCTTCTCCGTACATATCCAAAAAGTATGATTCATCGTAGGGATATTTTGCCATCTCCGATTCGTTGAGATCTATCCCCAAGCCGGGGCGGTCCGGAATGATGACATCGCCATCTTTGATTTCTATCGGGTAATCAACAATCTTTTCGGCGAAGGGCGTTGCAAAGTCCTCAAAGACCTCTTGGATCATAACATTTGGCGTTGAGGCGTCAATGTGAAGGCAAGCAGCTGTACAGACAGGACCTTGTGCGTTGTGAGGGGCGACGGACACATGATGGGCTTGTGCAATGGCGCAGATCTTCTTCATTTCTGTGATGCCGCCGGCAGGGATGGGATCCGGCTGAATCACCTGCGCCGCCTTCCGATCCAGCAGTTCCATAAACGCTTCTTTGCCGGATAACCCTTCGCCTGCCGCAATGGGAAACGGCAGCTTAGAGGCAATGAAAGCGAGGTCGTCGATTTGGGGCGAGCGCACCGGTTCCTCAAACCAACCCGGATCGAACGCCTCCAGCCTGTTTCCGATCTTGACACTGAGCAGCGGATCAAAACGTCCATGCCCTTCGATGAGTAACTCTACATTCGGTCCAACCGCCTCCCGTACCGCCGCAATAATATCGATTGAAAGGTCAATCTCACTCGGGGCTATGCGTCCGTAAGCGTTTCCAAAGGGATCGAATTTAAGGGCGGTATAGCCTTTCTCGACAACCGCTTTGGCTTTCTCGGCAAACGCTTCGGGGATGCGGTCTACCTGATACCAGCCGTTAGCGTAGGCGCGGATACGATTCCGATATGCCCCACCAATCAGTTGATAAACCGGCAGCCCAACTGTCTTACCGATAATGTCCCAACACGCCATGTCCACCGCTGCTTTTACATAGAAAGGAGCGCTACCCTTTGTGAGTTCTTCGTAAATTTCTTCCGTGTTGAAAGGATCGCGATCCAAGTAATAGCGGCGCATCTCAATGACAGCCGTCTCTGCCGTTTTCGCTTTGCGATGGCTGGTCGCTTCACCAACGCCGTAGACACCATCATCGGTGTGGAGTTTGATAAACACCCAGTTTTTCCACGGATTCCCAACGATAAAGGTCTGAACGTCTGTTATTTTCATAATTAATAACTTAGATAGGACTTGCGCATTTGAATTTGTAGTAGCGTAATTCATTGCGCGTCAGGACGTGAGAGGGGCATCCTTGCCCCGATACCCCGATGAATTGGGCACCTACAATAGACGCGTCATCAAGAAGTTCGTAGGGAACAACGATCGTTGTTCCCTACTGAAGTGCGTAAATCCTCAGATATAGAATGAATGTCTTTGCCGGCGTCTATCCAAGTTGCTTTGAAGATCGGTTCTATCGAAGCGGATCAACCCCCCGATATGACTGATCAAGGAGTTCAATCGGATGCATCACCTTCATGGGCAATTCATTCTCTTTAGCGCCGAGTTGAATCTGTAGAATACACCCCGGGTTCCCTGTCGCAACGATTTCAGCATCTGTTTCGGCAATGTGTTTTATCTTGCGCTCCAGAATGTCACGAGACATCTCTGGCTGCGTGATATTGTAAATGCCAGCACTACCGCAGCACCATTCCGATTCAGTCAACTCGATCAATTCCAGCCCCGGAATTGATTGGAGGAGTGCGCGAGGTTGAGATTGGACTTTTTGCCCATGGCCGAGATGGCACGGCTCATCGTAGGTCACACGCCGATTAATCTCTCCCTCCGGAGGTGTCATTTCAATCTCTGCCAGAAACTCGCTAATGTCCCGCATTTTACTGCTGAACACTTCCGCCTTTTCAGCGTAAGCAGCATCGCGTTCCATCAAGGCTTCGTACTCTTTCAAGGTTGCACCACAACCTGCGGAGTTAATGATGATAGCTTCCACATCTTCGGCTTCAAAGACATCAATGTTGTTCCGAGCGAGTTCCAATGCCGTGTCTCGGACGCCGTTGTGGACATGCAACGCGCCACAGCACATCTGCTGTGTGGGGGTAATCACATCGCAGCCATTTTCTGTCAATACACGAATCGTCGCCAAATTGGTTTCGGTGAATACCTGATTCATCACACATCCAGAGATAAACCCAACCCGATGCTTCGCCTTACCTTTGGCGGGGGTAAATTCCCGTACACCTTCCTTGAGGGACGGATTCGGAATGTCCGGCAGCAATGATTCCATCTCTCCCAATTTGCCCATCAGTTTGAGAACCCCAAGTTTTTGTACCAGCCAACGAATCCCAAGACGTTGATACAGCCACATCAGTTCGAAGATGAGATCTAAGCGATCCCTATTAGGTAAAAGCTCCTTAAAAGCCAGACGCCGCCAAAACCGCTGCTCCGTTGGACGATCTGCATTCATCTCATAAATCGCACGAGCTTCCTCGATAACCTCGCCAAAATGTACGCCAGAGGGACATGCCGTCTCGCACGCGCGACAGTCCAAGCAGCGGTAGATATATTTTACCCAGTCGTCGTTGATCGGCATCGGGTTCTTATCCCTGAATGCTGCCCCCATCAAATAAAGCCTTCCACGCGGTGAATCCGTTTCCAAACCTAACTCGCGGTAGGTCGGACAGGTCGGTAAACAGAGGCCGCAATGGGTACAAGCATCCCATTTTTTCCAGCTAAAAAGTTCGGATCCGATGAGGGGGTTAATCTCTTGATTGGGTTGAGCCTGTGACTGTTGCATTTTTTATGATTCTCGTTCCCTTTGCTTCAGTGGCACTTTTATAGTGGATCTTAGAATTAATGAGACACTCCAAACCGCGCCGCATTGCCCCCAGGTCCGATAGGTGCGGTTTCTCCCCGCACCGCATAAGCGCAGTTGAAAACAGTGCCTACCAAACGAGAGAACGGTAGGTGCGGTTTCTAACCGCACTGCATCCCGACGAGTCGGGACAAGACACGGGGGGCGAAAGTGTCTAAAGGTAGGGCATATCTTTGCAGATTGCAGCTTTTCGGTGGACTCACAATGGGAAGTTATGGACTACCATCACCCTCTAATGGGCAATCAATTTTGACACGTTCAGCAACCCTTCGTTCAAACTCCCAGATCTATACCCCTGTAAATCAAGGGCAACATGCTCATACCCAAGCGATTTAAATCTTTCGTTAATCTGGGTGCGGATAGATTTGGCAGCGATGAATTCAATCTCTTGTGGATCGACCTCAATTCGGGCGAGCGTATCATGATGGCGTACACGGAATTGACGAATCCCTAAATCGAACAAAAACTGTTCCGCCCGGTCAACGAGACGTAGGTTCTCGCGGGTAATCCGCGTGCCGTAGGGAAAACGGGAGGAGAGGCACGCAAAGGCAGGTTTGTCCCACGTCGGTAGCCCCCAACGCTTTGAAACTTCGCGGATCTCCGCCTTGGTCAGATTCACATCGATGAGCGGGGCCTGAATACCCATCTGTTTAGCAGCATCCATGCCGGGACGGTGATCGCCAACATCGTCAGGGATTGCTCCGTAGACTGTAGTGCCAATCTTGTATTGTTCCGCGATTGGTCGGATCTGTTCAAACAGTTCGGTTTTACAGAAATAGCAGCGATTAGTCGGGTTACTCGCATACCCCTCTGTTTCCAATTCGTCGGTATTGATCGTTTCATAACGGATTCGAATCTGTTTGGCGATGTCCTGCGCTGCTTTCATCTCACGTTCTGGGTAAGAGTCAGAAACCGCTGTCACAGCAAGCGCATTATCTCCCAACGCCCGCTTCGCAGCTTCTGCCAGAAAGGTACTATCCACTCCGCCAGAGAATGCGACAATAACTTTTTCGTAGGATTTTAATAATTTATCGAGCTGATCCAACTTCTGATCAATTTCAGGATATTTTTCTGTTTCCGACATCTGTTTGACCTTTCTGATTTTTGCTACTGCGAATGCTGTTGGAGTTTCCTTAATTTTCCGCGGAGGAGTTGCCGCTTCAGACCGCTAACGTGATCAATAAACAGTATGCCATCGAGATGATCTATTTCATGCTGTAGGGCACGAGCGAGTAGATCTTCCGCATCGATCCGAACCGGTTCACCATCAATATCTTCCGCCGTCACGACTGCTTTCGCCGCCCGCTTGACATCAGCCGTAATACCGGGAAAACTCAAACACCCCTCTTCCTCGGTAGTTTTACCCGTTAAGCTCTCAATTGTCGGGTTAAACAGCACCAATGGAGACCGTTCCGGGGCATCTCGATCTAAATCAATCACAATCAGTCGCTTCAAAACCCCAACCTGCGGCGCCGCCAACCCCACTCCAATCGGTGAAGCATACATCGTGGTTAGCATATCCTCCGCAAGTTTCCGTTCAACAGTCGTGATTTCCTGAACGGGAAGCGCTTTTTCTCGAAGTACCGGATCGCTATAGAGCCGAATGTGAAAGGGTGGCTCGGCGCATTCATGAGGAACCACATCCATCGTTACCGACCTCGCAACTTTTGGTAACGTTGTAGTCCGCTTTCTTCGCTTACGTCTTGCCATTTTCGAGAAGAAGTTCCATCCTGTCTCAATCAGAGGTGCTGAGATTTCATAATCATATCACCCGTAGAGAGGATGGTCAAGCAAAAACGGAAGACATAGAAATATACGGACGCCATCGCATTCCCGGTAAAACGGGGACATATAGAATAAATCTTGACTCATGTTGAGGAATAGCGCAACAGAAATCGTAGGGGCGCGGGAACCCCGCCCGAACTTGCTAAAATGGACAAATGGTTTTCACGTTTCACAGCCTGTCCCGATTTATCGGGGCATTACGTTTCACGTTTTTTAACCCTGTTTAACTAACTTCTGGAGCGAACGAAGTTCTCTCGGCGGATCCATCTGACTGCCATAGTCGCTCCAAGAAACTTCAGCGACATAGATACTACCCTTAGAATCAACAGCAATTCCATGCGGTGAGTAGAATCGACCGGGCTCATCTCCATAAGATTGGTCACTCAGCTGTGCCAGTATGTTTCCCTTCGTATCTATGATACTGACGCGGGGACCCAAGCAGGTGCCCATTGCATTTGACGCAATGCCACCGAAATACTCGCCGACGTAAACCAGCGGCTCGTCGCTGGTGTCCAAACAGATACAGGCAGCCCTAGATAGATTCAACCACTGTGTTTCGTACTTCCCGTCGGGAGAGAATACCTGTACCCGATGGTTTTCGCGGTCAGCAATGTACACCCAGCCATCCTTATCCGTTGTGATGTTATGGACAATGTTGAACTGTCCCTCACCCGTGCCGGACTCGCCCCAAGAAGACAGATGTCGGCCATCGGGCGTAAATTTGTGAACCCGTGCGTTAGCGTACCCATCTGCTACATACAGGTCGCCGGTATGCGGATCGATTGCCAAGTGCGTTGGAAGGTTGAAAGGTTCGCCACTCATTGGAGAGGCGGGTCGATGGGGTTCGCCAAGCGTCATCAACAGTTTCCCATCGGGGGTGAACTGACGAACGGTGTGATCGCCGTTATCAACGCAATAGACCGAACCGTCAGGGGCAATGGTTACTCCGTGTGGGTTGGCGAATATGCCATCCCCCCATGTCCTAAGTACATCACCGTCAGAATTGAAGACAATCATCGGATGTGTCCCGCGATTAAAGACATAAACATTGTCGTCCGCATCTACAGCGACAGCAGTAGCTTCTTTGTAAGTCCAATCTTCGGGGATGTTGCCCCAGTCTTCTCCCGATGTTTGATATGTAAAATCTCCAGCGCCTAAAGTAACCATCTTTCCCTCCGCTAGTCCGAAAGCCTAAATTGCTATGTATTGAAATTCTGTTGAACCAACTCATTTGATTATAGCACACCTGTCGCAACGATGTGAAGATCAAAATAGCTGATGGCGATTGACACAGGCGTTTGGGTATGTTACCATGCGCGCCAAATCTTCGTCAATGGAGCTATGGAATCTGCCAATGCAAAATGTCTACATAGTACTTTTGAGCACGGTTATCAACGGTGCGCTTGCCTTTTGGGTATATAACGATAGTAGACTGCAAGAGCGGTCCGGGTTTTGGGCATTGGGCACCTTTTTTATGCCGATGGCGTTCTTCCCACTTTACTTTTGGAATCGGATACCCGAACTCATCTGGACATGCCCTAAGTGTCAACGGGATAACCGAGCATGGTCACGTAAATGTGGGCGCTGCGATCAGTTCTATACAGCGGAAGAAACAGTCGCGAGGCTGCACGGCTATCTTAAGCCATCAGATCCAGTCGTCATTTTTCTGATAACCTTTCTATTTCAAGAGATCGCACGCTATATAGCCATCTTGATGGCGGAAGGATTGGAGGTGTTGACAGAGACAGACGCTGTATACACACTACCAACCTCCCACTTCTGGAGCATTAAGTTGATCGTCGGAAATGTGTTAATTTGGCTATCTCTGTTCTGCATAACTGGTCGCTACCGCAGGACCGTAAGGTCTATTGGATTAGGATATAGCGGCAGCCTTACCGACTTTGGATTGTCCCTATTTCTCGCCCCCGCTTTGGCCTTCGTTGCTGTAGGTTTCATGCAGGGGATGGATTGGTTCAGTCAGCACAGCCCCCTTGAAGGGATGAGGAACTTGGTCCAATGGGAGCAGCAGCAATGGTCAAGCAGTATGCCAGAAAACTTCGGAGACAGCACAGTAATTCTCTTCGGTTTTGTAATGTTAATTCTAATGCCAGTGGGGGAAGAAATTCTCTTTCGAGGGATCGCATATACCAGTTTTGCCGGTCGATTTGGTCAGGCTAAAGGAACGGTCCTTAGCGCGCTCCTTTTTGCGGTACTCCACGGCTACATCCGTTCCTTCATGCCGTCGGTTTTGGGCGGGATTCCAATATTTCTCATGGGGGTTACCCTTGCGTGGCTCTACATTCGCACGAGATCACTAATCCCGTGCATAATCACACATAGTTTGGTGAACTTGATTTTAATCCTAATTTACTGGATGTAGGTGTTAATTAGAATTTACCAGATGCTTCCTCACCCTGTTCCCCAATCGGATAAGTCCCTAAAATTTTCATCATCACGCACAACTCCGTAATTTCTGCAAGTGCTTTTCGAACACTTTCTTCTTCCGCATGCCCATCCAAATCTACAAAGAAAACATACTCCCACGCTCTGGCACGGGAAGGCAAAGACTCGATCTTGCTCATATTGAGTTCGTAGTGTTTCAGCACCTGCAGCACCTCCCACAACGCACCAATTTTATCTTTAACCGAGAAAATGATAGATGTGCGATCGTTTCCGGTTGGGGCCGCCGAGTGGCTTCCAATAACAAGGAAACGCGTCGTATTGTTTGGCCCATCCATGATTGACTCGCCTACCACAGATAGTCCATAAATCTCGCCAGCCAGTTGACTCGCTATTGCTGCCGCATCTGGTTCGCTGGAAGCCAATTCCGCCGCCTCTGACGTGCTAGAAACCTCAATTTGATGGACCCCTGATACATTTTGACCAAGCCATCGACGACATTGGGCAAACGCTTGGGGGTGGGAGTAAATCTTTTTAATTTCTGCTAACGGAGATTTTGAGAGGAGATGCTGCTTGATTGGCAAAAAGCACTCCCCGCAAATTTGAAGACTTGTATGCTGAAACATCTCCAAAACATCACGGACCGTTCCATGTGTGGAGTTTTCTATCGCGACAACACCGTAATCCGTTCGACCCGACTCGACCACTGTAAAAATATCGGGTTGAGGTGTCACTTCGATAAACTCTACTGACGTGCCAAAGAAATGTGAACCCGCCGTGTGACCAAAACTACCAGCAGGACCGAGGAAGGCAATGGATAACGGTCTTTCGAGCGCACGGCAGGCGGAGATAATCTCGGTATAAATCTTGTGTAGCGCGTCAGAGGGAAATTGCCCGTGGTTCTGCGTTTCCAACCGAGAGAGAATTTCCCGCTCTCGATGCGGCGCATAAATCCGTTCAACGCCGGTGCGCGATTTGAGTTCACCGACACGTTTGACAATAGCCGCCCGTTCCTGTAAAAGGATTAAAATCTGGTCATCAATCTGATCCAGCAGATTACGATAGTCTTTCAATTTCATAATTGACGCGTCAAATGCTATCTCCTGCACTTCGGGTAAACAAAAATAGCTTAGATTTAGAAACCGAGTTTTTTAGAAAAACTCGGTTTCTCTTTTGCGCTTAACGAATTGCCCTTACTTTAAAATAACGAGCCGCCGTGTTTGATGGAAAGAGGGTGTTGTCAACTGGTAAAAATAGATACCACTGGCAACCTGTTCTCCGACGGCATTACGTCCATCCCAATACGCAGCACGCCCCCGACTATGATAAAAACCCGCTGATTGATAACCGAGCGGAAGGGTGCGAATCAGCTTCCCGGTTGTATCATAAATGGAGAGCGATACAGGACTGTCTTCCGAGAGTTGGTACGGAATCCATGTTTCAGGGTTGAATGGATTGGGGAAGTTCTGCAACAACTGCGTCAGGTTTGGTTTACCGATGCTATCAAGCCTGATGGACAAAACGGCGTTTGCTAGGTCCTCAGGGGTCACTTTAAAGTTGAGGGTATGCGACTCAATATTTCCCTCCGGACCGATAACACGGACTTCAATCACATCTCCAACCTCGACAACGCTCCGCCGCGCCAAGTCGGCGGTTGCCGCAGCGAAATAATCGCCTTGCACCGAGGTGGTTATCGTGCTGTCTGTTCTCAGGTTACGGACGATTACCTTGTAGCCGTCAAACGCTGGTTTACCTTCCAAATGTCCACTTACAACAAACGCCCACGTTTCTTGAATCGGCTCCACAGATATGGCGGGTGCTGCTGCAGTATCCTCCGCCTGATTTGTCCACCGTGATCCGACGAAGGCAAATTGGCGGGTGTCTGGAACATTGACGATATACCCTTTCCCACCTTCAATTGGAAAACCGTCGTCTGGTGCGGTTGGCGTCCACCCGACGAATTGCTGGTTTGCCTCATCGAGAGCTATAACGGTTGTTGCCCCTATCAGCCCCGCAAGCGACTTCGCACTCAGCGGCGCTGGTGGTGCTAATGGCACAGAAATCATGTTCAAACCTTTAGCCAACGTGACGTTGAAGACGTTGCCAAAATATTCGCTCTCTGCCTTAGGGCCAAGTCTGGCAATAAACCCGTGTCTGCGCCCATCCGCTGAATCATAGTGCCCGACAACAGAGCCATCCTGATTGATGTTCCAGCCCTCTGTGTTAACGCTACCCGGAAACCACAATTCATGTAGACCGTACAGATATGAGCCGACATAGGAGCGTGGAATATCATCCACAAATTTTGCTCGGGCACTTACAAAGACACTCCTTCCTTCGCCCTCGCTAATGCCGTGCAGAAAAAAGTATTCCAGATTTGACGGTTCAAGATAGTCAAGAAGTATAAACCTACCAGCCAAGGAGAGCGCGTATGCGTGAAATAAACCGTCAGCATCTATGTAGCTGCCTACGATAAGACCTTGCGAGTTCACAAAATCGGCGTATGTTGCTATTGCATCAGGCACTTCAACGATTATGTCCCCTGAAAATCCACGACGAACGCCCGAATCGTCTATAAAATTACCCGTCAGCACACCCGTCGCATCACTGAACCCATATATCTCCGTTTGGACGGCACCCGGAAAATCATATTGCCGCAGTTCGCCATTTTCTAGGATGACGCCATGGGACAGTCCATCGCTATCTTGGTAGTGCCCGGCAGCTAACCCATTATTGCCGAGCGCATAAAAATAAGTGTTCTGTGAACCCGGGAAATCATAAGTCGTAAAAACACCGTCGATGAGGGTAAAGGCAACCTCTTTTTCCCCATCGGGGGTCCGGGCGTAGCCGGCGTAATCCCCAAAGTCGCTACTCGCTGTCAACGCTAAAAAATCTACACCGGGAACATCAATACTCTCATAGGTGAAATTAAATTCAGGCGGTGGGGGATAAGCTATATCTCTGAATTTTTCAGCAGTTTCCGCAGTCGGTCTGGCGATAAATCCGTGTCTACCTCCGTCCCCTGAGTCGTAATACCCGACGACGGACCCATCTTGATTGATATTCCAACCCTCTGTGCTAACACTGCCCGGAAATTGTAATTCAGATAGTCCTTGCTGGGATGTGCCGACATAGGAGCGCGGAATATCACCTATCGCTCTAGCTCGCGCAACGATAATCCTTGTATCAGTGATACCGTGCACAAAAAAGTACTCCAGAGTTGATGAGTCCAGATAGTCGTGAAATACAAATGTTCCATTCGGGGTGCGCACGTATGGATAATATAGACCATCAGTACTTATGTAACTTCCTGTGATAGCGCCACTCGCGTTCACAAAATCGGCGTATGTTGCTGTTGCATCAGGCACTTCAACGATTATGTCCCCTGAAAATCCACGACGAACGCCCGAATCGTCTATAAAATTACCCGTCAGTACCCCGGTCGCATCACTATAACCATATATCTCCGTTTGGACCGCGCCCGGGAAATCGTATTGGCGCAACTCACCATTTTCCAAAACGACACCATGGAACAGACCTTCACTATCCTCGTAGTGCCCGGCAGCTAACCCATTATTGCCGAACGCATAAAAATAAGTGTTCTGCGAACCGGGGAAATCATAAGTCGTAAAAACACCGTCAATGAGCGTAAATCCGACTGTTTTTTCACCATCAGAACTCCGCGTGTAGCCGGCGTAATCCTCAAAATCGCTACTCGCTGTCAACGCTAAAAACTCTACCTCCGGAACATCAATACTCTCATAAGTGTAGGTGAATTCAGGGGAGGTGGGAGTTGAGTCATTATCGGTTTGTGCATCGGTGTTATTTAAGAAAAAGGAATTGAGGCATACGAACAACGTGAACGTATAAAACAAAAAGCTGGGTTTAACTTGGGTGGTTATCACGAAAGCCTCCGTTAGGATATTTTCTGTACTAAAGTTTGTACGATTTTAGGTGAAAGATGGGAAAGAAAGGTTATCCTTTCAGAAATCCTCGCAATTTTGAAAGGAGATTTTATACACCTCATTTTCTGCCTATCTGATATTTTAATCCAATTTCGTCCATTATTCAACCGTTTAGGTTAGAAAACCCCGGCTTCTCTTTCGTGTGCTTACTTGAGAATTACCATGCGTCGTAAGTCAGTATAATCGCCTGCGTCGAGTTGATAGAAGTAAACGCCGCTTGCAACCGATTCACCGATTTCATTACGTCCGTCCCAGTAAACGGCTTTCGTCCGACCAGTGTAGTACCCGGCGGACTGATACCCCACATCGAATTGACGCACCGCCGTACCTTTCATATCATAAACCGTAAGCGTCACGTCTGCATCACGGGCGAGTTGGTACGGAATCCATGTCTCCGGGTTGAACGGGTTAGGATAGTTCGGCAAAAGCGCTGTCTCTTTGGGAACCAATGCTACAAGAAGTTGTTCAAGGAAGAGAATTCCTCTTTGTGCCTTTAGATCGGTAAGTTCTAATCCTTGTGCTTGAGTAAGCCATCCTTCGACATCGGCGGGAGTTAAGTTGGTCAGTGGTAAAGAATGTCCAGCCGGTGCACCGGCAGTGTTCCCTATCGCACCTGCGACCTGAAGCAAGTCCGCAATATCCACAATTCCATCCCCGTTGACATCGGCATCATTTTCCCCTGTCTGTCCTAAACGCAATCCAACCAGTGCTAAGTCCAAGATGTTGACCACCCCATTCCCATTGACATCCTCAACCAGCGGCTTAGGTTCCTCGACGACAGGTGGTTCCTCGGGGGGCAGTGGCAGTGTTGCATCCCACAGGAGCACCGTGCCGTCCCAACTCCCACTGGCGAGGGTCATGCCATCGGCATTGAAAGCAACACTCTCAACGCGACTCGCATGACCGATAAAAGTTTTCAATTCGTCACCGGTATTAGCATCCCACAAGCTAACCGTATCATCCCACGCGCCACTTGCAAGAATTTTTCCATCAGGACTGAAAGCGACGCTCTCGACACCATGAACCTCCCTATCAATTTCTAACACGACCTCCCCCGTCTCGACATCCCACAGACGAATGACAGTATCTATTCCGGCACTCGCGAGGATCTTGTCATCGGGACTGAAAGCAACGGTCAGGACATGAAGGTAATGTCCCCCAAGCACCTGTAGAGTTTCCCCGGTGTCAACATCCCACAAACGAACGGTACTATCTCGACTCCCACTTGCAAGGATCTTTCCATCGGAACTGAAAGCGATGCTCTCGACGCCGGTGCTGTGTCCAGGAAGAGTTCTCAAGCGCTTCCCAGTAGCAACATCCCACAAGCGGACATCATCGTCCTCACTTCCGCTCGCTACCATGCTACCATCGGGACTGAAAGCAACGCTTATAATATAAGACCTATGCCCCACGAGGGTTTTCAGGTGCGCCCCGGTCTCAACGTCCCACAAGCGGACCGTATCATCCTGACTGCCACTAGCAAGTGTGCGTCCCTCCGGACTAAACGCAACGATATCCACATCGTCTGTATGCCCAAAGAGGAAGTGCTCGCGCTCTCCTGTTTCGGTATTCCACAGGCGGATGGTGCTATCCCAACTCCGACCAACCAGGATGCGTCCCTCCGGACTGAACGCAACGTTCAAAACAATGTCCGCGAACCCGGTGACGGTTTCTGTGTTCTCACCGGTGCCAACATCCCACAGCCGGAAGGAGGCATCCCACGCCCCACTAGCAAGTGTGCGTCCATCCGGGCTAAACGAAACTTTGTAGACATCAGCCGTATGTCCGGTCAGAGTGTCAACGGTCATACCAACGTCAACATCCCACAGACGGATAGTATCGTCCTCACTCGAGCTCGCTAAGATACCCTCATCCGAAAAAGTGAGATCGTAAATAATAGAGGTATGCCCGGTGAGTGTTTTGATTTCGTCACCGGTGTCAACGTCCCACAAGCGGATCATTGCATCGTAGTCTCCACTGGCGACCATATCCCCATTTGCACTGAAGGCAACCGTCCGGACAAGAGAGGTATGCCCGGTGAGAGTTCTGATGAGCTCACCCGTAGCCACATCCCACAGACGAACAGTTTGATCCCAACTTCCACTAGCGACTATATCCCCATTTGGGCTAAAAGCAACACTGTTGACCCGATCCGTATGTTCGGCAAGAAGGTGAACGACCTCACCGGTGTCAACATCCCATAAGCGAACAGTCTCGTCGTAACTTCCACTCGCGAGAAGCTTTCCATCCGGGCTAAAGGCGAGACTCGGGACAGCACTCTCATGCCCTGTCAAAGTTTTGATGTCCTCACCTGTAGTGGTATCCCACAGACGAATAACTCGATCCCAACCCCCACTGGCAAGTATATCCTCAACCGGGGAATACGCCATAGAGGATGGCGAATACGTCGCATTTTCATATATTGCGGTTTGTCCGGTAAGCAGATCAACCTCTTGAAGGGTTTCCGTATCGTAGAGCCAAATACCGATGGCGGTGGCGACTGCGAGTTGATCACCGTTGGGCGAATACTGAAGTCCAGCTATCCACCCTTTACCGTATCGCGCAATCGCATCTTCGGGTAACTGCCACTGCGGATTATTTTGGGCGAAGCTATCTGATAAAAATAGAGCAGAAAGTAATAATAAAGTAAGGCTAAAAAACACTGTCTTTTTCATTGAGATTGTTTCTCCTTTTTGATTATCGGTTTTACAGATTGCTAAATACACAGCAAATGAGCGAAAGGCGGCTTAGATCCAGAATCCGAGCTTTTTAGCGAAACCCGGATTCTTGTTCGCCCTCGGTTTGGCGTGTCTCATTAATTCTAAGATCCGCTATAGTGCCCTTATTTTAGAATTACCATCCGCCGTAAGTCGGTATAATCTCCTGCTTGGAGTTGATAGAAATAGATCCCGCTTGCGACCGATTCCCCACTTTCATTACGCCCGTCCCAATAAGCGGCTTTCGTCCGAGTGGTGTAGAATCCTGCGGACTGATGCCCCAAATCGAATTGGCGCACCGGTATGCCTTTTGTGTCGTAAACCGTCAGTGTTACATCGGCATTGTTGGCGAGTTGGTACGGAATCCACGTCTCCGGGTTGAACGGGTTGGGATAGTTCGGCAAAAGCACTGTCTCTTTCGGAGCCAATGTTGCAAGAAGCTGTTCAAGGAAAAGAATTCCTCTTTGTGAGCGGACATCCGTGAGGTCTAACCCTTGTGCTTGGGTGAGCCACTCCTCGACATCAGCAGGCGTTAAGTTCGGTAGTGCCAAGGGGTGTGCAGTGGGTGCGGTGGCAGTGTTGCCTATCGCGCCAGCGACCTGAACCAAGTCTGCAATATCCACAATACCATCCCCGTTGACATCAGCATCATTTTCCCCTGTCTGTCCCAAACGCAAGCCAACCAACGCTACATCCAAGATGTTGACGACTCCATTCCCGTTGACATCCTCGACGAGTGGAGCGGGTGGCTCCACGGGCTCCGGCGGCGGCTGTGGAACAGCCCATAGCAACACCGTCCCGTCCCAACTGCCACTTGCGAGGACTGTACCATCGGAGTTGAAAGCAACGCTCTCAACCCGAGAAGCATGTCCGGTAAAGGTTTCGATATGCTCACCTGTTGCAACATCCCACAATCCAATCGCATTGCCCCATCCTCCGGCTGCGAGAGTCTTTCCATCGGGGCTGAAAGCAACGCTCTCAATAGCACTTTCGACACCATACTCACTCGCTTGAATGGTTGTTATCGCCTCACCGGTGGCGACATCCCACAACCAGATCGTATTGTCCCAACCCCCACTTGCGAGAATTGTGCCTTCAGGGTTGAAAGCAACGGTCAGCACATGTCCACGATGACCAAAGAGAAAGTGCAGCCAATCCCTAGTGGCGGTATCCCATAAGGTAATGACCGCATCTCGACTCCCACTAGCGAACATTGTGCCATCATGATTGAAAGCGAGTGTCTCGACACCAGCAAAATGTCCCCAAAGACGGCCCAGACGTTCCCCGGTGGCGACATCCCACAAACGGACAGTATCATCCTCACTTCCACTCGCGAGGATTGTGCCATCAGGACTGAAAGCGATGGTTATAATATATGCCCAATGCCCGACGAGCGTTTTCAGATGCGTTCCGGTTTCGGCGTCCCATAGGCGAACAGTGTTGTCCTGACTGCCGCTGCCGATTATGCGTCCATCCGGACTGAAAACAACGATGTCAACATCGTCTGTATGCCCTACGAGGACGTGCTGCCGCTCCCCTGTTTCGGTATTCCAGACGTGAATCGTTTGATCCCAACTCCGACCAACGAGTGTGCGGTCACCCGGACCGAAAGCAACGCTGGTGGCCCGATCGGCATGTCCGGTAAGGGTGCCGATGTTATCGCCGGTGTCAACATCCCACAGGCGAACAGTTGCATCCCCACTCCCACTTGCGAGGGTGTTACCATCCGGGCTAAACGCAACCCTGTAGACATCAGCCGTGTGTGCAATAAAGGTTTTGACTGTTTCACCCGTGACAGCATTCCACAAGCGGATGGTATCATCTTCGCTCGCACTTGCCAATATGCCCCCATCCGAAGAAAAGACAACCTCGTAGATAGTGGAGGTATGCCCGGTGAGAGTTCTGATTTTCTCGCCTGTTTTAACGTTCCACAGATGAATCATTGAGTCATAATCCCCGCTGGCGAGTGTGCCCCCCCAACCGAAGGCAACTGTCCTGATGAGAGACGTATGTTCGGTAAAGGTATGGAGATTATCACCTGTAGCAACATCCCACACGCGAACGGTTTGGTCCCAACTTCCGCTGGCAACCATATCCCCATCTGGGCTGAACGCAACGCTAGAGACCCAATCCTCATGTTTGGTAAGGGTTTTGGTGTTCTCGCCGGTGTTAACATCCCACAGGCGCACGGTATCATCGTAACCCCCGCTAACAAGAGTTTTTCCGTCCGGGCTGAAGGCAATGCTCAAAATATCCTCCTCATGCCCGGTAAGGGTGCTGATGCTCTCACCCGTTGCAGTATCCCATAGCCGAATGGTATCGTCGTAACTTCCACTGGCAAGTATACTCCCATCTGAGGAATAGGCGATGGTAGAGACTATTTCCGTATGCCCGGTGAGCAGATCAACCTCTTGAAGGGTTGTCGTATCGTAGAGCCAAATACCGATGGGACTGCCGACCGCTATCCGGGTGCCATCGGGCGAATACTCAAGTGCAGCTATCCAGCCTTTGCCGAAGCGTGCGGTCGCACCATCGGGCAGCTGCCACTGCGGGTTCTCCTGTGCGAAGCTGTTTGATAGAAATAATGCAGAGACTAACGATAGGATGAAAATAAACAACATCGTCTTTTTCATTGAGGTTCATTCTCCGTTTTAGATTGTCGATTCTGAGATATATGTTTAGAAATCAGAGCAGGTTGAGCGCAGCGAAATCCCCCCTGTCCCGATGTATCGGGAATCTATCGGAAGAAATCGCTGCTCGCTCCCCTGTTCATTATTTTAATACTTATTGATTCAGTTTTTGCATCGCGGCGATCATATCGTCGTCCGACGGGTTACTTTTCACCATCTCAACAAACTCATCAGCATCTATCTTGTGTTCCTCCAGGAACTTTTTGTCCTGCGGTCACGGGTAGATGTACTCACCGATAGTACCGTTCAGTTTAGCACGCGCCTTATCCGTAACCCGCGCCAACCACCAGTACCCGCCAATAAGCATATCCCGATGCCGTGGTTTCCAATCGAGCCCCATGTAATTCACCTCCTTTTTGGTTCATTATTGTCCCCAGACCCGGTAGGTGCGGTTTGTAACCGCACCGCATATAGGCGCGTCCCGATAAATCGGGATCCCGATGCCGTTCCGAGCATTCCGATCTATCGGAACCTGTCGGGAGAAACAGCGCCTACCATACGAAAGCGTCTATCTGTTTTTAGAATTGGCTCATGTAAAAAGAAAGTGCAAGGCGGGGTCTTCCCGCCCGCAGTCCGTAAGGGTTGGGGAACCCAACCCCTACGAAGATTCGGTTGCTGTTGCACGCTTTCTTAACATGAACATGAGTTTTAAGAAATTAAACGGGTAATTCTATATTTTTCCCTAGACCCGGTAGGTGCGGTTTGCAACCGCACCGGACATCGCTTGAAGATTACCCAATTAATAAATTAATCTTCATCCTCATGTTTATCTAGCATCCGCCTCAAGCTGCTTCAAGGTTGCTTCGAGCAGATTAAGATAACGGCCATATTCCGCCCAATTCCCTGTGCGTTGCGCCGCCTGGGCCGCCTCAAATTGATCCCTCGCCTGTTTCGCCAACGTCGAGATAGATATCGACTCAGATGCGCTTACCACTTCCGAAATTTCAGTATCAGAACGGTCTTGAGTTAATGCGACCTCCAACCGCTTGCCGAACATATTAATCAACGCCTCATCGAGGCTGGCGCCCCATGCGACATTTTCCTTATAACCAACAACAACACGCCGCAATTCAGGAATCGCGGACTCTTCGTTTTCCGCTTGGATATAGATCGGTTCAACATACAAAATTGCTTCATTCATCGGAATGATCAGCAAATTCCCACGTAGGACACGCGAGCCTTGCGTATTCCACAGACTAATCTGCTGCGAGATTCCAGGTTCCTGCGTGATGAAATTTTCTACCTGCATCGGTCCGGGTGCCAGCTTTCCCTTCGGAAAACGATAGACCAGCAGTTGTCCGTACTGGGGCAAATCGCAGCGCGCAGCAATCCAAGCGGTGAGGTTCGGCTTGTTTTTCGGCGTGAAAGGAAGCATCAAGACAAATTCCGCACGCTCCTCTCCCGGTATCTTTACGACTACATAGTAAGGGGCAACTTCCTGCACAT
The DNA here is from genome assembly GCA_965204355.1 of Candidatus Poribacteria bacterium. GTDB lineage: Bacteria > Poribacteria > WGA-4E > WGA-4E > PCPOR2b > PCPOR2b. The sequence goes on along the minus strand of OZ241983.1, from coordinate 1,034,097 downwards.
TCGTAACCGTATCCGGCAATTGTTGCGTCCGGGCGAACGGGCTTGGCGGTTGCGGCGGTTGTGCGGGACGAGGGCGCTCAGTATTATCGTAAAGTTCTTCGCCGATCTGCCACTGATCCTCACTCGCGTAGAAAGTAATCGGATCCTTCATGTGATAATCCTGATACGCCTGCGCTTGGATGAGAAACATCGTGGTCGGGTATCGGATATGTGCTTTCAGATCTTCGGGCATTGACTCAAACGATTTGAATAAATCCGGGAAGATACGACGATAACACTCCGCAATCGGATCCTGCTCCTGTTCCATCAGGTAAAAATTCACACTGCCGTCGTAAGCGTCGATTGTGACTTTAGCAGCGTTGCGGATATAATTTCCCCACGGTCTCTCGCCCCCCATGATACGTCCTGCAGCACGTCTGCCACCCCGTTCTGCAACAGTTCTGCGGATCGCGTCCTGCATCGGGGCAGAGTAAGGATAACGGGCGGTCGTTGTATACGCATCGATCATCCAGATTAACCGGCCGTTATGGAGAACAAGGTAAGGATCAACATCATATTTCAGGAATGGGGCGATTTGGTTGACACGCTCCTTTATGTTGCGGTTGTAAAGGACACGACTTGTCGATTGTATTTCGCCGGGCAAGATGAAATTGAGCGCGTTGTTAAACTTCAGCATGTACGCAAATTTTCGTACGAACGAAGAAAGACTGACACCGCCCTCGCCCTGATACGAGTATTTGGCAAAATCTTGTCCAAACGTTTCGGGATAATCAAACTCAAGGCTTTCTAAACGATCGGGATGGACGATGACATAATGGTTGGTACGCTCACCGTAATAAATCCGTGGACCGGGATTCTCGTTAAACCGATATGCCCATTCAGGTTCGTAATTAATTGGGTCCATGTCCCGAATGTACATCTTCGGCTTCCCGTCTATAATTTCGTCCACAGGACTCAGCACCGCGCCATACCCGTGCGTGTAGACGTAAGTGCGCTTAAACCAGTCCCGACTCACTTCACGCGGCAGATCATTAATATTCAACTCACGTCCAGAGAGCATCACTTGGCGGGGTTCACCATTTTCCATCACGTAGCGGTCAATATCTACGTCAGCAAAATCGTATTGTGAGCGTAATTCCTGCAGCTGCCTAAACGTCCGCCGCAACGGTCGCCAATCCCAGAGCCGAATGCTATTAATCACCGCCGCATTTTCCTGACCCGTGATGTTGTCGTAAGACAATTCCCCCGTCAAAGGGTACTCCGTTTCAGTCACGGTGCCATCCTCCAGATCATACGCGTGCAGTGTCGCCCTGATGTTATAGTTGATATATTTTCCCTCAAGTTCCTGCTTGCTCGGTTCAACTTTCAGGTTTTGAACGATACGGGGATAAGCTTGACCCATAAAAGCAACGAGCAGAAGCACAATTACACTCCCAACCGCGAAGGAGATGCGCCGCAGAAAAATGCTAATGAAGAAAATTAACGCGCAGATAACAGTGATTGCAAGCAGTATCCATAACACCGGCAGCCGCGCCTGTATCGCTGCATAACCCCCACCACCACGTACAACATCGTTAGTCGTGTAAAGTAGGTCATACATCACAAACCGATAATTCCAGGCACGAAACAGCAGCGTCAACCCGATCAGCACGAACAGGTGAGTCTTGACACGCTGCGGCGGTGCAAAACGGTTATCCTCATTGATAAGTAATCCGTGAAAAAAGTAAAGCACTCCCGTAAAAAGGGTGACCAGCATGAATAGACCGAACAGGTAGCCGCAGATCAGGCGTTCCAAAGGCATCCGAAAAACATAGTAACTGACATTCTTATTGAAAATTGGATCGCGGGCAGCTGCAACCAAAACCGCGTCTCCGGTTGCATCGAAGCTAAGCCCTTGGTTTAATCCAATTTTGACATTCCCATCCGCTTCCGGACTTATCGTACGGATTTGTGCTGCATGACTGCTATCCCCCTCTTCAATTGTAACTTCATCTCCTACCCGAAACCCTTTTGCGCTATACTCTAACTCAGAAATGAGAATCTCCGTCGCATCACTATCTGCTGGTGCACTCAGCGACGTCGCGGATTGGAACGAAAGATTGCTAGCATTTGAATAGCGGAGAAATTGCTCCCAATAGTCTGTCGAGGCATAACCACCTACGATACTTCCCCCAATAGCGAGGAGTGTCAGCACAACATAGACAACTTTCCGAAGGTTAAAGTCGGGCATCCCTTCAAGCGGGATCGATTCGACGATTGTAGGACTCAGCCGAGGTGGAGTGAAACGATACAGAAGATACAAGTTAATGAGGGTCACGCCAAGAAAAAAGCCGCTAACGATAATCCCTAAACCTATTTTTGTCAGTAGCACTTTTTTGTAGATGGCGAGATAGCCGATCATATCAAACCAGAGGAGGTCAGGATAGATTTTGACGAAAATTGCACCTCCGCCAATGATTACTGCCAAAACAATAGCAACAATAATGAGTCGAGTCAAGTTTGGTTGCATACATCCTTCCTTAAATTAAGAGTAAGCTAGAGTGCCTAGCATAGTGTAATGAATCGGTAAACTTCTAATCTAAAACGCCTGACCTAAACCGAAGTGGAACATCGTATCTGGATCGATACTAGCGAGATCTGTGCGTCGCGCCACGTCAAAGTCGAGGGAGAAGAAGCCAAGCTGCAATCGAAGCCCAAGACCAATTGAACCTTTAGCATCATCAAGACGGAGCCGATTGCCTTCACGCCGAAGCAGGTAGTAGCGGTTGTCAGAATTGAATTCACCCTCCGACCAGACTGTTCCGAAGTCAGCGAAGACAATCCCGCGAATACCGCCAATTGCCCATGAAAAGGGCCAACCGAAACGGAGCTCATCAATAAACGGAATCCGAAGTTCAAAATTTAGCAATCCCATCCGTGTTCCAATTAGTTCTTCATAACTGTAGCCGCGCAAGGTGTCAATCCCACCGAGATAGAATAACGACTTGTCTCTTGCAAAACTTCCACCGAGCAGCAAGCGGGTTGCAAAGGTCGAACGTCTACCCAGCTTAAAGTAGCGGCGGAGATCAAAAACCAGATTGGTCAACTCAAGGTCGCTACCTGTCGCACGGTATGACTTTTCAAAGGTGAGATTATAACGGGTGCCGCTATAGGGACCGAATATCTGCCATCGGGTTGTATCGCTAACCAAAGAAATCGTCCCAAGCATCAGAAGCCCACGATTATCTTCGAGCGTCGTATCGAATCTGAAAGCGTAGGGCGTGGAATACGTCAGCAACTGTAACTCCACGCGACGATACCGATTGAACGGATACATAACAGAACCGGCGATTCCCGTTAAACGTTGCGAAACGCGACGACGATTCCGAGTGGTCCCCAGTAGGTGATACTCATGAAAGTTAAAAAGGGAGGCACCAAAATCCGCCCGACGCGCAAGCGAACCGTACCGAGCGATGAAATCGGGAGCAAGGAATCCTGTTTGGTTCTGAACACTCAATCCCAGGCGATGATTCCCCATCATGTCGCTTGCGACAAGCTCCGTCGAGTTCCGCAACAAACCATCGGCACCGAGACTGAAGTTGGTAAAAATAGCGTCTAAACCAATTTTCGTGCCGTACTTCCGATGCCCAATTCGCCGCTGTTTCCGTTCCGCAGTACCAATAACTTCGGAAGATTCAAGCTCAGACGACGGTATCTCAATCTTTTCATTACGGGCCTTTTCTGCCTCCATAACATAAACATCCTGTTTCCCTGATTGGTAAGCGCCAAACAGGATATGCTTGCGATCTGGCGAAAAACTCGGGTTGAAACAGCCAGTAATAATATTGGTCAAACGCATAAAATCTGTACCATCCAGTTCCATGGTGCACAGATCATAGACACCAGCAAGGTCTGAACAGAAAAGCAGTTGCTCACCACTAGGTGTCCAGCGAGGACCAACCGCGTTATACTCGCCCTGGGGCAATTGCCGTGATGTCCCACTATTGACGTCGATGATAATCAACTTGTACGTACCACCCCGCTCCGAGGAATAGGCAATCTCTCCCTTCGTTGGATGCCATGACGGATGATTATCGTCAAAGGAATCGTTTGTCAGGCGTGTCAACTCTTCCGTCGCTAAGTTCATAATAAACAGATCTGTCTGTCCCCCACTTAGTGCGGAAAAGACAATCCGCTCACCGCTGCCGTCGTAACTCGGCGAACCGGCTGCGTCAAAATTGAGTTTGATGCGGCGTTCCAGCTGCTTACTGACAACGTTCACCTCAAGCAGATACTCTGACTCGCGATACTTAGCGATGAAGGCGATGCGGTCGCCATCTGGGGACCAAGTCAGTCCACTGCCGTCACTACGAATCTCTTCATATTTGCTCCCAAAAAAATCTTTGCTAATACGTTCTAAGCGGCGGCCATCCCGAGCAGATACAAGGACAATTTCGCTGAATCCATCATTACCTGTAATATAAGCGATCAGATCACCGCTGGGAGACCAAATCGGCTTCACATTATGCGAATAGCGTGATTTCTCTGTTAGGTTCTTGGCAATCGAGTCAGGCATATCCTTGTGCTCAATCATAGGCCAATACTTTCTCTGGACTGTCAAACGCCACTCTTTATCGAACTGTTCCAGACTAATACCAATCACGTTTTGGAACGCTTCGTTGAGATCCTTGGTACGGCTATGACGCAATTCGTGCATCACCTGCCCCACCTTATCCCTCCCATAGGTCTCGACAAAATAGGCGATGGCGGACTGTCCTATCTTATAGCCTAAAAATACCTGTGAGCCGAGCACCCGAAAATCCTGAAGCCGCGTCAGCGGAACCACATAGTTGGCGAGACTTGCGTCTCTGAGTACCATCTCGCCAACGGCATCATTATCGTTACCGAAATAGTCTGCCGTCCCCTCTATAAACCAGATTGGCGGGCTATACAGAAACTCACCACTATAAAAACGCCCCGCAGGTTTCTGATAGATGATGTCATACTGAAAGATATGAACCAACTCGTGAAAGATAACCTCACGAAATGCAGACATTGAACCTGTGAAAGGAATAACCATGCGCCGCTTCAGCAGTTCAGCAAACCCACCAACCCCTTCGTGCAGTTCAGCCAACGTAATATTGGTCTCCTGAAAATCTTTGTGCGATTGATATAAGATCAGCGGCGTCCGATCCTTAAGTTCGTGCTCAAAATCCTCGCTATGCTTTTCGTAAGCCTCTTCAACAATGTCCGCCATGATGGAGACCAACCGCTCTTCACCCGAATAATAGTGGATATCAAAATGCGTCGTCCGGTGAATTAGCCAATCAAAATCTTGGTCTGTGACCTTATTCTTACCAAAACCTTGCGCCCAACCACTACCAACCAAAAGAAAAAGGAGCAGCGCAATAACAAATAGAAAAAGAATAGGTTGAAAACGCTTAGAGCGGAGGCGGTGTGCCAATGGCTTCAAGGGGTTTTGTACGGTCTGTATCATCTAACCAAATACCTTTCCTCTTGTTCGTAGTGCGGTGAAACTTGTCGCGTGAATTCCGAGATCGCTTGTCGCGCTAAACTCTTTAGGACGCCCTGATGCGGCGTGACTTCTGAAATCAAAAATGAACTAACAGTATGCGACTGAAACGCACGCCGTTCGTATGTGTCATCCTGTATAATTTCCTCTGTGTCCACACTGGCAATTACAACTCTCAGTGAAAGGACGTAGGTCTTTTCAAGGTAATCCTGATAGTCAGTAACATACCGCTGAAGTCTTCTCGAATAATGTTCCCCATAGTAGCGTCTCGGTTGGCTCCGTGCATAAAAGGCATAGCTACCCACGATAACTGCATCTGCCTCAAAATACTGACCAATACGTGCCAACTCTGACACATCCACTAACATATCTTCATCAACCGTTTCATTGCCAAATAACCGTAGCGTATCCTGTGTGCTAACAACATCCAAGTTTTGGTTCCGCCCCAATCCAATCCGCATCAAGGAGGCAATCTCCTCCCCTGTTTCATCGGAAGATGCTATTCGCTGCCTCCCTGAATCCTTCGCTTCGATAAATGGCAGCACAGCAAAGCCTGAATACTTAGTAACATCAATTGTGGATTCAACCTGAATTTTGATCGGTACTCGCTTTACCGAAGACCCACAACCCCAATATGTTACTAAGCATAGCAGCATCGTAATAACGAGCGTGATTTTCTGGATTCGGATTGATGTGTTGATTGGTTGATTCCAGTTCATAGGTTCGTTTTAAGACTCAGATTGCTCTAAATCCTGATCTGATAGGGGTGGATTTGGTGTGTCTTCCTCTTCCGCGGGTGGTGACTTGACGCGGTTACGCTGGACCTGCATGCGGCACTTTCTATAGTTGAAACGATAGAACTTGTTCTCAGGCTCTAATTCTGTCGCACGTTCATACGCTTCGATCGCTTCATCGATCTTGCCCACCGCTTCGTAAGCAACACCCAAATTGTTGTACACCTTCGCATTTTGAGGCTCAATCTTCAAAATGTGTTGCCAGCGAAAAATTGCTTCGTTCCAAAGCTGCAACTCTGCGGATTTAATCGCGAATTGATTATACTGCTCGATCGTCGGTTGATTGTGTGATGTACCACACGCAATTATTACAAAAGGAAAAATGAATAGGAATAAAAATGCACGAACTGACAAACTGAATCCCACCTTTCAAAACGTAAATTCTACCCAATCCCTAATTGACCGTCAACCTAAAAGGGCAGAGAGGGATATGCAATGGGCAGATACCCGTATGCAATCGGGAAATCTTTTCCCTTTTAATTTCTTCGGTTCTATACTACAATTATAGGGCGCATTTTGCGATAGATGTAGAGAGTTCTCGCACTCAAAAATCCGCATCAGTCCACACTAACGGAGGAATAAATGGCAATCCAGCATTTATCAACTGATCAAATTGAAGACCAGATGAATCGAGCAGAGCAAAGCCCTCAAGACCAGGGTGTCCTCGAATATATTGTGCTCCGCTTGCCTGACGAACAACGGGATACCCCCCAAGAAGCTGAAGTTAGCCCCGATGGCGGGATCCAAGGAGATCGGTGGGCACGACCAAATAGTCCCAATCCGGGCGCCCAAATTTCTGTGATGAATTCCCGGTTTTTGAGGATAATCGCCGGTGATGACACACGAATGCCCCTCGCTGGCGATAACCTACTCGTTGATCTTGATCTGAGCGAGGAAAATCTCCCTACCGGCACTCAATTACAAATCGGCACCGCCACCTTTGAAGTTACAGATGTCCCACATACCGGCTGTCAAAAATTCCAACGCCGATACGGTAAAGATGCTCTCGAATTTGTAAACGGTGAAACCTATAAAGCTCAACGACTTCGTGGGCTGTTTATACGAACGATTCAAGCTGGCAAGATTCAAACTGGGGATGCTATCCGCAAGCTAACCTAACACCATAAATAGGACTTACGCAGCGCGTTCATAAGTCCAAAGTCCCCCTGACAAGTTGAGTGTCAGCGAAATCCCGATTTATCGGGGGCGGAATTTAGGGGGTTGGGGATTTAGGGGGTTAAAAATCAAAAATCTACCCCCGTGTGCCAAATTTGCGTAAGTCCTATACGTATTAAGCATCACCCATTACGTACCACACCTCTCGGCTTATCAAGGTTCAACTCTATTTAATTTTCCAGATTTTGCCCTTGATTCTTTCAAGCTCCCCATGTTTGGTAGGCGCTGTTTGTAACTGCGCCTATGCGGTGCGGTTAGGGAACCTCGCCGGTACAGCGTGTCCAAGTAATTCTAAAGTTCACCATAATTTTCCAGATTTTGCCCTTGATTCTCTCAAGAGAGATATGCTAAAATTAGGAACGCTTTCGCCGGAGTGGTGAAATCGGTAGACGCGCTGGACTCAAAATCCAGTGAGCCTTGGCTCGTGTCGGTTCGAGTCCGACCTCCGGCATTAATCCGCCATATAGCCCTATTGAGGCTGTATGGCTTTTTTTATCGCTACGACCACACAAAAATCTCATCATCGTCCGCAGAATAACCGATGAATACTGCCAGAACGATACGAGGATTGTTCCCCTGTACCGGAGGGACTTCGTGGATGCACCGGGTATTGAAGAAATACAGATCGCCCGGCTCAAGCTCAACGCGACAATTCTCTATACCGTTTTCACCGGCATACTCGTGAAAGGTGTTTTCGGTGATATAGGGTTGAACATCCTCCGTCCATAAACATCGGTGCAGAATCGCCTGCGTGCCCGCGTCGAATTCATCCGCGTTTTGCAGACACAACACGCCCGCAAACTGGTGATCAAAACGGTATACAGCGTAATCAGTCCGTGCCTCCCGCAACCGCACACTATCGATGTGTGGAAGGTAGAGTTGCGTGTGGTAATGGATGCGAAAAATCGCAGGTCCGTAACAGCGGCCATCTGGCTCGTATGCTGTCCTGACCTGTTTATCCGGTGCAAGGGCAGACAGCGAATCGTAGATCAGGTCTACCGGATTATCGAACCCCTCAAATAGGAATTTGAACAGGTGATGAGTGGCCTCCGAATGTTGGAAGAAACGCTCCTGATCTGATCCCCGAATCCCTAAACTCGTGCCGATGTCAGTTCTCACCCGTTCGTCTCCACCGTACGCGCTATCTTCAGGATTACGTGCCAGTCCCATGTTGTAGAACCGTTGGATCAGTGGAGTACATTGATCCGGGTCGTAGGCACCTCGCAGCATAATAGCAGGCATCTCCGCCTGAGATAAAGCATAAAGCGGGTCCGCACATTCTGCCCGAATCGCCTCTAAATCCGGTCCAACCGGTATCCAATTTTCCGCAGCCATATAATTCCTCCGTTTTACAGTCAATTCATCCTTATTTAATGGTGAACTTTAGAATTACTTGAACACTTTGTACCGGCGAGGTTAGGGAACCTCGCCTACCGAGTATGGGAAAATCCGGACTATCACCCCGGTAGGTGCGGTTTCTCCCCGCACCGCATAGGCGCAGTTACAAACAGCGCCTACCAAACATGGGGAACGGAAGTGTCTATATATTTTGATAATTCACTAAATATTCGCGGTAAAGCCCCCATCTTTCAAGATAGGGAAGAACCTATACCTCTTTTTAACTTGTGTGCAGCCCACAACTATTTTATAATGGCCCACATTACTGTCCAAACCCCCAATTGTAACAACTCAATCTAATTGGAACCTAACAGAAAAAGGAATATTTATATGAACCTCGGTTATAGCACCTGGGGAATGCCGACCGTCCCCATTGATGTAGCAATTCCCCATATTGCACAACTCGGATTTGATGGGATGGAACTGGCGGTCGGGCCCCGTTTCATCACCGAATTGAGCACACTGGACGCCGCCGAGCGTAAGCGAATCGCGGGACTGCTGAAACAACACAACTTGGCGTTACCGGCACTCGCCGCGCATTCAAGTCTGATGGAAACAGATCCCGAAGCACATGCACAGAACATGTGGAGGCTGAAAGCCGCAGCAGATCTCGGCGTCGAACTCGCGCAGGGAGATAGTCTACCAGCAATCAACACAACATCGGGCGGTCAACCGGAAGAATGGGACGACCAAAAACAATTCCTTGCTGAGCGAGTCGGTGAGCTCGTCGAATATACCCAAACACTCGGTGTGACTGTTGCGATGGAACCCCACATCGGCGGTCTAATCGATACGCCCGATAAAGTCCTCGAACTCCTTGATCTTGTTGGTTCCCCCTTCCTCAAAGTCAATTTCGACATCAGCCACTTCGATATCATCGGTATACCCACTGAGGAGAGCGTCGCTGCCCTTGCACCACATTCTGCCCATACGCACGTCAAGGATCAGCGTGGACTCGCACCCGATTTTGAATTCCTCATCCCCGGCGAAGGTCCCTTCGATTACGTGGACTACCTGAAACTGATGCAGCAGTACGGCTACGACGGATTCATCACTGCGGAGGTCAGCTTTATGGTGCAAGCTCGCGAAAATTATGACCCACTCGCCGCAGCAACCCTCTCTTATGAAACGTTATCCCGTGCTTTTGCTGACGCGGGGATTCATCGAACAAGGTAATACTGGCACCGATCCGTAGGTTGGGTTGAACGATAGTGCTCCCAGCGCAATTCGTAGGGAACGCAGATCTGCGTTCCGCATCTTCATGCGCATCACGTTTCACGCTCCGAGAACCTCCCGCACTTTTCGGACAATTGCCCCCGCACTGATGCCGTGCGATTCCAAAAGTTCATCCGCCTTGCCGGATCTCGGCAGACCGTTGACAGCGAGTTTGTGAACCGTGACCCCTTTGGGAGCAACCGCATCCAACACCGCATCGTTAAGTCCACCTTCCGGATAGTGCTCCTCAACCGTCACTAGCGTATTATTGGTGGCGACTGTTGCCTCAAGAACTGTCTTTGCGTCAATCGGCTTAACGGAGTAGAGATCGATAACGCGAATCGAAATACCCTCTGCCTTCAAAGTTTCATACGCCTTCAACGCCTCGTGAAGCGTAACCCCGGCTGCGATTATCGTCACCTGATCGCTATCGCTGGATCGGAGAACTTTGCTGCCGCCGATCGAGAATTCTTCGGCAGCCGAGTAGAGTGTTGGTGTCGGCGGACGTGACGTGCGAATATAGACGATGCCTTGATGCACTGCAGCTTGCGCGACCAAGCGTTCCGTTGCAACTGCGTCGCTTGGGTACAGAACAACCGATCCGGGAAGTGCCCGAAACATAGCGAGATCTTCCAATCCCATCTGAGAAGGACCATCTTCACCGACGGAGACGCCACAATGTGAACCCACATACTTGATGTTCGTCTGAGAAATTGCGGACATGCGGATGTGATCGCAGGCGCGAGTGAAGAACGCCGCAAAAGTGGAAACAAACGGAATCTTGCCGCATTTTGCCAGTCCAATCCCCGCCCCGACAAGATTTTGCTCGGCGATGTACATCTCAAAATACCTATCACCGTGTTGCTGCATGAACTGTTCGGCATAGGTGGAATTTTTGACATCGCCATCCACCGCCACGACCAATGGGTTTGCATCTCCCAATTTAGCAAGTCCAGAACCGTAGCCGCTACGTGTTGCCGCCTCCTCGCCGAGTTCATATTCAGGAGGTGCCATCTCCTCTATCTGAAGCTCAGTCGCATCGATCGGGGGCACTGCCTCAATCTGAAAACTGCCATTCGCACGCAAAGGACCTAGCTCCTTCAGAGCCGCATCCAGCTGCTCATCTTTGGGAATTGCTTTGCCGTGCCAACCTCCTTTGTCTTCGAGGAAAGATACGCCCCTACCCTTGAAAGTTTTCGCTACAATCATAGTGGGACGATCTTTGCTCGCCTTCGCCGTATCCAGTGCGGAGAGGATCTCGTCAAAATTGTGTCCGTCGATCCCGATTGCCTGCCAACCAAATGCCTCAAAGCGACGACAATAGGACTCAATATCAAACCCATACATCGTCGGTTCACTCTGACCCATGCCGTTGACATCAACGATGCCGATCAGGTTGTTGAGGTTGCGATGTGCCGCGAGTGCAACCGCCTCCCAAACACTGCCTTCTGCGGTTTCGCCGTCACCCATCAGAACATACACGTGGTAATCTGTCCGCGCCAGATACTTGCCGTTGAGTGCCATTCCAACACCGATTGACAATCCCTGCCCCAACGATCCTGTAGCGACATCAACCCATTCCAAGCGAGGCGTGGGATGACCCTCAAGATCGCTATCGATTTGACGAAGGGTTAGCTGATCCTCGGCGGAGATAATTCCCACTTCTGCCCATGCCGCGTAGAGTAACGGGGCAGCGTGCCCTTTAGACAGGATAAAGCGATCACTGTTCGGGTTGTGTGCATCTGTGGGATCATATCGCATCGTTCGAAAAAACAGCGCGGAGACAATATCCGCAGCGGACAGGCACGTTGTCGGATGCCCAGACCCAGCTTCAGAAGTCGATACGATCGAGTGGATACGTAGGTTGTTGGCCTTCTGCTTCAGCACATCTATGGAAGTTCCCATCGTGTTCGTAATTCCTTTCTTATCAAAACTCCCTTGTTCTCACTGCTTCATTGAGGAAAGCCCGTCTTTCAACTGCAAGAGTTGTGCTTCTGGAAGATTGGTGATTTCAGAGATGAGTGTCATCTCCATCCCCTTGGCAAGCATTGCCTTTGCAGCTTCAATTCTGCCTTTCTGCTCACCCTCACGCAGCCCTTCTTGCTTGCCTTCACGCAGCCCTTTCTGCTCACCCTCACGCAGCCCTTCTTGCTTGCCTTCACGCAGCCCGTTTTGGAAAATCTGCTGCCTTTCTCTCTCTAACGCTGTGACTAACATCGTCTTCACCTCCTCTTCGTTCCGATAAATATACTCCAGCGACTGATAATCTTCAGATTCAACCCGTCCGTGGAGAGCTAACTGTCTGAACCAGTTTAAGAACAGACTGACTGCCTGCTTGTCACCCTCTGACGAAAACAGATTTATCAACTCTGTCTCTAGCACCTCTAAATCATAGTGGGATTCTGCCAGAAACAACGTGGATACGATGTTTCGGATCTTTAGCAACGCCTCCTGACTGTATTGGTTCTCAGCAATCAGAAAATACTGAAAATCTAATCCAAATGTGCCCAGTGGGGGCGTCTGCTCAATCAACGCTGAAAGGTTGACCGGTGCCGTCCACGGCGCGCTTCCATTATACAGCACGATTGGAAAGACCGCCGGCAATTTGTTGACATTTCCGTTATTGACGAGAAAATCCATGTAAAAGTTGGTGATGTAGTTCAGCACCCGTAATGCCATGAATGGATCTACAGTGGATTGAAACTCAATCAAGATGTAGATATAGACTTCGCGGTTGTGAAACTGGACTTTGTATATTAAGTCACTCTCAGTTTCTTTGTAGTGTTCGGAGATAAAGGATTTATCGAGGGGTTCACAGTTGTCGAAATCGAGAGAATGAACCCACTCTTGGTTGACGAAGGTTTCAAGGAGTTGTCGAAATATGGTACGATTTGAGAATAATTTCTTATATCCGCTGTCGTGAATATTCATCCCTAACGCCTTTTGAGCCAAGAGGGAAGATGGATGGTTTCCGGTATTGCCCCCATCCTTCTACCCTTCCAATCTAAAACAATTCTCCCATCTTTTTGTCGTTGCGTCTTAGCGCCCTAAATGGATTTAATCAAATCCACCAACGCTTCCGCTGCGTACAACACATCCTCACGACTCGCATCGTGGTTCGCCACCATTCGGACGGTCAGCGGACCATAAACAGAAACCTTGATATTGTGCTGCGAGGCACGGTCTGCAAAGTCCGCTGCCGAGATTCCCAGCGGTTTGGTGTCGACGAAAACCATGTTGGTATGCACATCCTCAGGATTCAGGGCTAATTCATCGAATTGAGACAACGCTTTAGCGAGAAGCTTCGCGTTAGCGTGGTCTTCACCGAGTCGATCCGGCATCTCCGTCAGCGCGACAATACCAGCCGCAGCAAGCACCCCCGACTGTCGCATCGCACCACCCAACCGCTTCCGAGCGCGTCGTGCCTCTTGGATAAAGTCCTCCTCCCCAGCGAGCATAGACCCTACCGGCGCACACAATCCCTTCGAGAGACAGAACATAACGGAATCAACGCGGCTTGCAACCTCACGCGCCTCAACGCCCAACGCATGGGCAGCATTAAAGACCCGTGCGCCGTCCAAGTGAACCGGAACCCCATACCGCTGCGCCAGTTCGTGAACCGCACTCATCCTATCTAACGGAATAGCGCGTCCACCGCGACGGTTGTGTGTGTTTTCCAAACAGATTAAGCTGGTTGTTGGGAATTTGGCGGGGTCCCGTTGCAGATACGCCTCTACCTCATCGAGATCCGGAACGCCATCCGCGCTGTTCATCACAATCGGCATAATCCCTGCTAATGAGGACAGGTTACCGTGCTCATAATAATAAATATGGCACTCGGCATCCATGATCGCATAATCACCGGCACGGGTATGTGTCAGGATAGCAGCAGTATTTCCCATCGTTCCTGTCGGCACATACATCGCTGCCGGTTTGCCAATCTTTTCGGCTGCCAACGCTTCTAGGCGGTGGATAGTCGGGTCCTCCCCGTAGCAATCGTCGCCTACCTCGGCATTCATCATCGCTTCACGCATCCTATGGGTCGGCTTCGTCACGGTATCACTTCGTAAGTCGATAATCTTATCCATTACGCGGACTCACTTTCTTCATCAAATCTTCAGCGCGTCAATTCGCCGTTGCGCCGCTGGTGCAAGATAGTGTAAATTATAATGATCTGATAACTGCCCAAATGCTTCAACAGCTTCATCTATTTGGTCCAATTTGAGATAAGCCTCCGCCATCCAATAAAGCGATTTGCAAAGGACGTCATTCGGAGGAGCTGGATCGGCTAATTCTGCCAAACCCTCTGATTTCTCTACATCTCGAGGATCCGAAGATTGTGATTTTTCATATTCAATTGAGGCTTGAAATTCTGTGACGGCTTCCTCATAGTTTTGATCTTCATAGTACGCCTTGTTAGCCTGATAAAAACTCATGTTGTCGCCATGTAGAAATTCCAAACCTTCCCCGAAGGATACTAATAAGGAAGAGTGATCCTCCTCCACTTCTACTATAATGTCTGATATCGCCCCCTCCATTTCTACTTCATCATCCCCTGTTGCTTCGTCATCTAAGGGAGGACTCTCTTCCTCCTCTACTGTCTCTTCCACCTCTTCTATATCATCCTGCGTTACCTCTTCTGTTGCTTCATCTTTTTGCTTTCCAGCCATATTATCTCCTTTGAATATATTAGTGAATTATCAAAATATGTAGACACTTTCGCGCCCCATATTTGGTAGGCGCTGTTTCTAACTGCGCCTATGCGGTGCGGTTAGAAACCGCACCTACCGGTGTGATAGCCCGGATTTTCCCATTGCCGGTACAGAGTGTTCAAGTAATTCTAAAGTTCACCATAGTTTATCCATCCATTAAAAGAATGGGTATCTTCAGGGCATTTTTTATCTTATAGGACTTACACAGCGCGTTCATAAGTCCCCCTGATTTTCCAAAGTCCCCTTGATTTTCCAAGTCCCCCTGACAAGGGGAATTTAGGGGGTTGGGAATTTAGGGGGTTGGGATTCAGGGGGTTAAAAATAAAAACATCTCGCGCCATGTACTAAATTTACGCAAGTCCTGATAGTATACCAAACAACTACGCTTTATGGCAAGAACCGCAGGGTGGAAAAACCTGACAGATGATTCAGTCGTAAGGGGGCGACTATCATTTAGGAAAGGGGGGTGGTTTGTGCATGGAAGTTTGTTTTATCCACCACACCTCTGATATAATTAGTAATAGACCTACTCCGTATACCGCAACCTGTGTTATAATACCGCAAGTTGCTAATCGTTGAAAATCCATCGCTTTTTCCGTAGGGGCGGGGTCTCCCCGCCCGTCGAGCGCGCTGCCTTTCGCTCCAGTTTTGAATCCCGATCTATCGGGGAGAAGCGATATGTCTATAGCATCTTCTCACGCATTACGTATTACGCACTATTCTTTACCTATGAACCTACCCGATGCCGTCGAAAACCGATCGCTCTTCTCAGACTACTACCTCGATTCCCTCATCGTTGGACAATCGCAGTGGACGGACACCCCCAACATCGGATCGGACTACGCAGCAATCAAAGCACTCTTCGACGCCGTCGCACCCAACGCAGAACACCTCAACGAAGCACAAACCGAACACGAATTCATCCAACCGCTGCTGGAGCAGTTGGGGCACGTCTTTGAGGTGCAGCCATCACTCCAAACCTCACAGGGAACGAGAGTCCCCGATTACGCCTTCTTTCCATCGGTGGAGGTGCACAACGCAGCGCAGCCTCATATCAACACAAACCAATTTTTCAATACTGCTCTCGCTATCGGCGATGCCAAAGCGTGGTCTCGCAATCTGAATCGGAAGATTCAGGGAAGGGGCGATCCGTTCACAAATCATAATCCGAACTACCAGATCGACTTCTATCTGCGGGGATCGGATAAAGAGTGGGGCATCTTAACCAACGGCAGGCAGTGGCGACTCTACCACCGTCAGACCAGTTATCAACTCGATAGTTTCTATGAGGTAGACCTCGCCGCACTGCTCTCCGAAAACCGAGGCATAGATACCTTCCGCTATTTCTACTGCCTCTTTCGACGCGATGCCTTCATCCCAACTGTAGGCGAGGGCCCCTTCCTCGATCTCGTGCTGACCGAAAGCCAGCGATACACGGTCGCCGTTTCCGACGACCTGAAAAACCGCATCTACGATGCCCTGCGCCTGCTCATTGATAGCTTCCTCAAGTTCCCCCGCAACCGTTTCGATAGCGCTAACCCGCCACTCGATAAGATCCATACCAACTGCCTGATTCTGCTGTACCGTATTCTTTTTATCCTGTACGCCGAGAGTCGTGGGCTACTGCCGGTCGAAAATCCTAACTACGCTGCAAGTTACAGCCTCGCAGCACTCGCGGAGACGATTCACGAAACGCTGGATCGGGACGATCTAATCATCCCGACGATCAGCGATTATTGGGCGCGGCTGCGCGGACTATTTGGACTCATCAACGACGGTTGGGACGACCTCATCCCACAATACAACGGCGGGCTCTTCAACCCAACGTTCCACCCATTTCTTGAGAACAACGAACTCGGCAACGATGCCCTAGCGCGGGTGATTGAACTCCTGACACGGACAGAGCAGGGCGAACGCATCGCCTACCGCGACCTCGACGTGCGCCATCTCGGAGATATCTACGAGGGCTTGCTCGAATATCAGCCACAAATTGCCGAACAAGATCTGGTCATCGTCTCAAGCAGGGGAAGCGAGACGGTCGCGCCGCAATCCTCCCCCGATCAGGAGATCGCCTATTCGGAGGGCGATGTCTATCTGCTGACCGACAAGGGCGAGCGGAAGGCAACCGGGAGTTACTACACCCCCGATTACATCGTCCGCTACATCGTCCAAAACACCCTCGCACCGCTCTGTGAGGGCAAAACCGTTGATGAGATCCTATCCCTCAAAATTCTCGATCCCGCCACAGGAAGCGGTCACTTCCTCGTCGGCGTTGTCGATTATCTCACCGAAGAATTGATTACGCACCCCGACGCGCCACACATAACCGAAAGGACGGACGAAGAGACAGAACTCACATATTGGCGACGGCGCGTTGTCGAGTCCTGCGTCTACGGTGTGGATCTCAACCCGATGGCGGTGGAGTTGGCAAAACTCTCACTCTGGCTCCACACAGTAGCGAAGGGCGAACCCCTCTCGTTCCTCGACCATCACATCCGCTGCGGCAATTCCCTAATCGGTGCGAAAATTGAGAACCTATCGAACCTGCCAGAGTTGAGGAGAACCCGCCGCAACGCGAGCGAAACCCAGACGGAGATTCCGATGGAGTTCCCCTTTACCGATCGGGTTGCCACCGCTATTGGACACTACCTGCTGATTGAGGAGACCGAGAGTCGCACCGCTGATCAGATCCACGCGAAAGAACACCAATTGGACATCGCCCAACAGATGCTCCGCTCTCACAAAGGCGTGGCAAACCTCTGGACGAGTATCTATTTCGATAATAATGTATCTCGATCTGCCTATCATCAAGCCCTGAATGCCCTCCGTTCTCAAAATACCGATGCCCTTGAAGATCTGTTCGCCTATCAGCGGGCGCAGGATATAGGGAAAGAAAAACGGTTTTTCCATTGGGAGATCGAGTTCCCCGAAGTTTTTCGTGACAAACACGGACGGGAGAAGGACAATCCAGGCTTTGACGCAGTAATAGGGAATCCACCTTACGGGGCGAATCTTGATGAATTAGATAAAAGATTTGTAAAGATTAATCTACCGGCGATGGATAATGTGACAGATTCATTTGTTGCCTTTACTGAAAGAGGACTTTTGGAGTTAGCACATCAGGGAAGAATGGGACTTATTGTGCCAAGCGGTTGGCTGACCGCAAGAATGTATCGTAACCTACGTGAGTGGCTATATGCAGTGTGTGCAATTGAATATATAATCCACTTGCCCTATGATGTATTTCTTGATGCTTACATTGACACTATTATCTTTATCTCTCAAAAATCTAGTTCTGTATCAAGTCGAGTGCTAATCCGGCGGTATGGAATGCACGAATCAGCCGAAGAATTGGCATCAAAGACTCCAGCATATGATGAGATTGACCCTGCTATATGGCAAGAAGATCCACATCACCGATTTCTAACATTGCTTTCCCCATTAGTTATTTCTATATACAACAAAACTAAACAATTTGGAACAGAAGCGGAGATTTTTCTGGAAGTTGCTCGTGGCATGACACCGTTTTCCAGTACAACAGAAGGAAGTCAAACAACTAGAACAGGGTTCTGGGGAACTGTTGGTCGATATGATCTTCAGCCAGAAAAAATGGAACAAGTCAGCATGGCGAGCTTGACAGAATGTCCTGCGGATGATTTTTTCATCAGAGAAAGACTGATTATTCGCCGAATTATCAGTCGCCAGCATCGGATACATGCTACTTATGTTGATGCGGATTTTGCTATAAACAAATCTTACCTACTTGCAATCAGCAAAGATGCTTCAATATCCTTGTTCTATTTGCTAGCACTTATAAATGCAACGCTATTTTCACGGATATTCATTTGGTTTTCCGAAGTTGCTAGGCGGGATGATTTTCCTCAACTTGACATGGCAACAATTCGGGAACTCCCCATCCGCCGTATCAACTTCACCACCCCTGATGACGAACGGGACCGTCAACTCGAAAAAGCTAAAACCCTCTACCAACGCTGCCTCGACAGAGGAAGCATTGACTGCGTACTCGGCTTCGTGAGGCACCATCTCACCGCCGATCCAGAACGTTCCGATGTCGTCCATGATCTGCTCGCCTTCCTCGCGGAGGAGATGGTTGAAATGAACAAAACAAAAGGGGAGGAGATTCGGGGTTTCTTACGCTGGTTAGAGCGAAGAATCGAGACAGAAATTGATACGCTCAAAAACAAGACCAAGATCCAAGGTTACTTCGATCTGTTGTTTGAAGAACTACTTGATATCCTTAAGAGCAACCGCCGCAGAATTGGCGTCGATCCATCAAGTCGAGATTTCCAAGAATCGCTGGAGCGCGAGTTTACAAAGAGCCTCGACAAACTCAACCCCCTGCTCACCCGTATCGAGCAAACCGACGCACTGATTGATCAGATAGTCTACCAGCTATACGATTTGGACGCTGAAGAAATTGCCATTGTCGAAGGCAACGTTTAATTATAGTGAATCATCAAAATATGTAGACACTTTCGCTCCCCATGTTTGGTAGGCGCTGTCCGATCCCGACTTGTCGAGGATGCCGATGAATCGGCATAAATCGTGACTAGGATTTCCAACTGCGCTGTCCAGTCTCTAGTTTGGTAGACGCTGTTTTCAACTGCGCTGTCCAATCTCTAGTTTGGTAGGCGCTGTTTTCAACTGCGCCGGTACAGAGTGTCCAGGTAATTCTAAAGTTCACCATAATTGAAATTGACCGAAACGAAAAGGACAAAGTGAACGAACAAAAATCGGATGAAAATAAAGCAAAACTGCTTCAAGGTCCGGTGGGAAAAACGCTCATCTCGCTATCAATACCGACGGGGTTCGGCATTATGGCGATTCTACTGTTTGCCATCGTTGATACATTGTACATCGGACGATTGGGTGCCGAACCGTTGGCGGCGATGGGATTTATCTTCCCCATCAACTTCATCGTGATGAACCTCACAAGAGGGTTAAGCGTTGGCGTCTCATCCACCATCGCCAGAGCGATTGGGGAAGGGAATCAACCGAAAGTGCAGCGACTCGCGACCGATGGATTGGCGTTAGCGGTTCTCATCGTCACCCTCCTCTCCCTTGTCGGGCTTACGCAGTTGAAGGCTATCTTCTCGCTGATGGGTGCGGGAGAGGAGATGCTCGCGCTCATCTCCGACTATATGATCCCTTGGTGTCTGGGTGTGGGGTTTCTCATTATTCCAATGATCGCCGTCGCTGTGCTGCGTGCTACGGGCGATACCAAGACACCCGCGATAATTATGAGCATCGCTGGGGTAATCAATATCGTTCTGGATCCACTGCTAATTTTCGGGATCGGTCCGTTTCCGCGGTTGGAGTTGCAAGGCGCTGCACTGGCAACGGTAAGTTCTTGGGTGGTAGCATTCGCTGCGTCGTTGTGGATTTTGGGGAAGCGCGAGCGACTGATTCGGTTGCCGCTGTTCGATCCGAAACACACCTTTAATTCGTGGAAAGAGATTCTTTACGTCGGCGTTCCAGCAGCAGGGGCAAATGTGATGGAACCGCTGTCAACGGCAATTATTGTCCGCATAATCTCCAAATTTGGAGAGGAAGCTGTCGCAGCTTTTGGAGTCGGAGGGCTATTAGGAGCAATATTGCTAATTGGAATCAGGTCACTCTCTCTGGCGGCGGCACCCTTTGTCGGTCAGAATTTCGGCGCAGGCAATTATGACCGAATTCGGGAAACGCTACGGTTTGGTGTCAAATTCTTACTGGTCTGGGGAGGACTCGCATTTGTTCTCCTCTACCTCCTATCCGGTATCATCGCACCAATGTTTAACGATGACAGGGCAGTCATTGCTGCCATCATTCTCTTCTTAAACATCGTTCCTATTAGTTACGGGCTGTACGGAATCTCTGCGTTGGCAAATTCGATGTTTAACGCCTTGGGAAAACCGTTGCACGCATCTGTGGTCATCATACTACATCTCTTCGTTTTTGTCCTACCGTTGGCGTATCTGGGATCAATGATCTACGGATTGAAAGGAACCTTTGTCGGTATCGCCCTTGGGCATGGGGTGATCGGAATTATCGCCTATCTGATGATAAAAAAATTCCTTGCACGCATCAAGGCAAATCGCGAATCAGAAATTACCGATGCGATCGAGTCAATTTCCCCTTAATACAACCCCACACCTGTAGGGGCACCCCTTGTGGATGCCCCCTTTGGGCTGGTATATAGTAGTAGGCATACTCCGTATGCCGTAACTCTTTCATTTCTAATGAACCAATAAACCAATAACTTCTTCTCGCGTTTCACGTTTTACGCATCACGCAACAGGAGACCAATCAAAAATGGCAGAAAAAAGCACAGCGTTTGCCGTAATCGGCGATCGCTACCACAATTCAGACTATATTCGGACCGCGCTGGGCAAAACCCTGGTGGGTGACCTTGGGCTAACAATCGACTTTACCGACGACGTGAAACTGCTCAACGCAGAAACGCTGCGCGGCTACAAGATGCTAATCACCTTTCGAGATGGCATGATCTGGCCCCAAGGCTACGGCGCAGGGGGATCCTTACCGCCAAATATAAGCGAACCACCGGTGCCAGAGGTCGAGGCAACCGCTGTCGATTGGATCACCGAGCCACAGGCGCAGGCGGTCAAAGATTTCGTCGAAGACGGTGGGGTTGCCCTGTTTTACCACAATTCGACCTATATCGCCAGAGGCAATGGGACCTTTCGCTCCGTCTTAGGAGCAGCAACCGAAGGGCATCCACCCGTTCGACCGTTCAAGGTCACACTCACCGACCCAAACCACCCTATCACTCAGGGTGCCAGCGACTTTATCGTTACCGACGAGCAGCACTACATGACCTACGACGGGGATCCGGCACACGTTTTCATGCGGAGCATCAACGAAGATGGGTTGACGTTCAATGAGCTCGGAGCCTCTTGTGAGGCAGGGTGGGCATACGACTACGGGAAGGGGCGAATCTGCTATCTTGCACCCGGACATACCGTCGCTGCACTGTGGAATCCCGCATACGTGAAGATTCAGCAAAACGCCGTCCGGTGGCTATTGCGGGAGATTTAAACAATCTTTGTTTGAAGGAGACAACTAATCGGTAAGGCCTCCAAACGGTTGCTTCTTACGCATCACGTATTACGCATTATTCTTCATTAACCCCAGCAGGGCGACATGTGTATAGAATTACACAGAAAATCAAAGGGATCATCATCTCACGTTTTGATGTGATAAATCTCACGCAAATTCCGATACTGCTGTGCATAGTCCAAGCCATATCCAACGACAAAGGCATCTGGAATCTCAAAACCGACATAGTCAATCGTTGTTGACACAATTCGTCGTGCCGGTTTGTCTAAGAGACTGCACACCTTCACGCTCGCGGGTTCCAACACCTGAAGCTCCTTCATGAGAAAACTCACGGTTTGCCCTGTGTCAACGATATCTTCGACAACAACTATGTCCGCGTTGTGAAGGTTTCCGTTCAATCCCTGAACTGTCCGAACACGTCCAGACGACTCCGTTCTATCGTCATAACTCGAAAGCTGGATAAACTCGCAACCCACAGGAATCGAGAGCGTGCGGAACAAATCCGCGAAGAATACAGCTGCGCCTTTCAAAACGCAGACAAGGACCGGCTCGCGATTGGAGTAATCTGCGGAAATCCGTTGCCCCAACTCCCCAACCCGCTTTTGAATTTCTGCTTCGGATATTAAAGTGGATTCAATTTCCATTTTGATCAGTTTTGGTAGAAGGTGAATAACTTAGATATAGCCGACGCTTTGTCTCAGCCCGAACCTTGAACGGCTCACTCGTTCGATAGCCGACGACCCAAATAATCTCATCCCGGCTCATCAGCACCGGGACCCGTCCCCGCTCCTGCCGAGGTATTTTAGCATCAATTAGTAAATCTTTCAGCTTTTTTCTGCCTTGCATTCCAAACGGATGAAACCGGTCGCCGTCTCGCCGTTGTCGCAGCTGCAGCGGAAGTTGAAGCCGATCTAAATCAAATACAGCTTCAAATTTACCATCAGGAAACTTATCCGCCGCCACGCAATCCATGGGTCGTTCCACAACGGTAGCAATCATCTCCGCAGCCAATGTTGGAAATGGGGTCTGCCCCGGCACCGCGATCTCATATTCAAATGAAGGGTAACTGTCTGTCGATTTCTGGATGAGGACACGGTTATATGCCCGTCGAAATTCCCCACCGTTGGGGAGATCCAAAGCACTATTCGGGGTTGCCCCCTCAATCAAGTCCAACATCGATTCAAAATGATTGAAGTACAGATCCCTGACCTGTCCAAAAACCGCTGTGACAGCCAGACGTAGAATTCGCCGACGCAACGCCAAATGGTGTTCTCGAAATAAGCAGCGATCCAGAACAACTGTGTCAGACCGACATGATGCTATCCGGCACGCTTGAAACGCGTGATAAGCGATAGTCTCCAGATAATCCGACTCAGCCTGTAATAGTTCGGCTGTCTGATTCAAGGCGTTCTGGACATTAGAATTATAAGCACGCTCTAAGGTGGGAATAAGATCTAACCGAACCCGATTGCGGAGGTAGTTGTGCTCATAATTTGTAGCGTCACAGCGGGGTTGTAATCCAAGCTGCGCCACAAAATCCTCAATCTCCCCTCTTGAAAAAGCCAGTAAGGGGCGAATGAACTTCCCATCCCGCACCGGAAGCATCCCTTTTAAGCCCGATGTGCCCGCACCGCGCAGCAGGTTCATCAATACCGTTTCTGCCTGATCGCCACGGTGATGTCCTAAAGCAATCTTCGTTGCCCCAATCCGCTCAGATACACATTCGTAGAACTGGTACCGCGCGCGTCGGGCTGCTACCTCAGCAGAAAGTTTTTGATCTCGCATCAGTTGCGGTACGTCAATCCTATCCTTTGAAATCGGGATCCCCAACCGATCTGCCTGTTCTGTAACATACACCGCATCACCCGCCGAATCCTCGCGAAAACCGTGATCCAAGTGAGCAATATGAAGTTTACAATCAAGTTGATGGCGTAGCGTATGCAAAGCGTAAAGCAAGGCAAGCGAATCAACACCGCCAGAAACACCGACAAGCACTGTTTCCTTTCGTTGAATCATCTGATGTTGAGCGATAAAGTGGTAGGTGCATTGCACAAAGCCAGCAGCCATGACAGGATCTCGAATCAAAAGGAAATACCGAGCAGCTCAGAGAAACCGAGTTTTTTCCTCAAAACTCGGTTTCTTCGCACTATGATCGAAAATAAAAAAGCCGCGCTAGGCGGCTAAATGATGGCTTATGAGTGCCGGTGTGGAGAGTTGAACTCCAGACAGCACGATTATGAGTCGTGTGCTCTACCACTGAGCTACACCGGCATAAGAAAAAAGGGAAATGTGCTTAAACAAACACATTTCCCGTAAACTTTTCTACCTCCAATAGAACCAAGTGGTTGCAGGGGAGGGATTTGAACCCCCGTCCTCCGGGTTATGAGCCCGACGAGCTACCAGACTGCTCTACCCTGCGCCAAGATTTAAGAAGGAAATGGTGGGCGAGGAGGGATTTGAACCCTCACACCCAGTTACGGGCGATGGATTTTAAGTCCATTGTGTCTGCCATTCCACCACTCGCCCGCGGCAAGGAGGCATTGAATTCTAGCGAATCCAGTTAAACCTATTGTAATAGATCCCCTCCGATTTGTCAAGGTTTTTTTCCAAATTTACCCTTTTGATTGTAGTTGATCTCTCCGTCTCATACTAAAAAATAGCGCACCAGAAGCCGAGTGTTGTCCTTCCTTTTTCGCTGAAACCCCATACTGCTCTGTCACATAAATCATGATAAGGCACTCACGGCTTGTCTATGGCTATCCAAGTCGCTGTGCGGGGGAAGTGTCTAAAGGAGGCTTTTGTACCACAATCTGTATGAGGTTTCAGAAAATAATTCGGTAATTCTATATTTCCCCCAGGCCCGGTAGGGGCGGTTTTCAACCGCACCCCATAGGCGCGTGGGTTGAAACGGCGCAGTTAGAAATCCTGGTCACGATTTATCGGACCGCGCCTACCAAATGGGAGCCCGGTAGGTGCGGTTTGCAACCCTAGTCTCGATTCATCGGACCGCACCGGGCATCGCTCGAAGATTACCCAATTATAGTGAACAATATAAATATGTAGACGTTTATCAATAGTGCGCCTTATCGAAGCCTCATGAAGTCCCCCTGACAAGGGGGATTTAGGGGGTTGGTTGTGTGTCAAAAGTGTATAAGTAATTATAGAATTCACCATAATAAATTAAACTTCATTTAGATTGTGCTCCGATTACGCGAACTAACAGTTTGCGCTACATTTATCTGACAATGTAATACGTCAGACACCAATGAACCAATAATTTTTCACGTTTCACCCATCACGTTTCATGTTTTTTACAGTTGACTTTCGTATGGCAGCATGGCATACTTTTCGCCTAGAGATTCATCCAATTTTCCAACGAGAAGGAGTAACAACAACTTATGGAGCTTACCTACGCACAAAAACAGGAAATATTCAAAAACGGCTTTGTCAAAGTTCCCGGTGTTGTACCACAGGTGATGGTGGAAGCTGCTCTTCGGGCGATCAATAACGGCGTCGGTGAAGGGATGAACGCCGACGAAATGGTAACTTTTCGATCCAGATCATACTGTCCAGAGCTTCAGGGAGAATCTGTCATCACAGATCTGCTCAACCGAACACCCGCGTGGGAATTGGCAGAATCAGCAATTGGCACAGGGAGGATTACTCGCGCAAAGGGAGGACAAATCGCACTGCGGTTTCCGAGCATGCAGGACCCGCCACCGAAGCCGGGCGGTCACCTCGATGGAATGCACTCACCACACAACGGCGTGCCCAAAGGCGTTATCCGAAACTTCACAATGCTTGTAGGAGTGTACCTCAGCCATGTGCCGCAGCCATACTCTGGCAATTTCACCGTATGGCCCGGGACACACCACGTCTACGAAAAATATTTTCAAGAACACGGACCTGAATCACTCCTTGAGGGGATGCCGCCAGTCGAATTGCCGGAACCGTATCAAATCACCGGAGAACCCGGCGATGTTATTCTAGCGCACTACCAGATAGCACATACCGCAGCACCAAATGTTTCGCCGCACCCGCGATACGCAATCTTTTTCCGCTTACGTCACGTTGATCACCCCGACTACCGACCGGAAGCGATGACCGATATCTGGCTCGAGTGGGAAGGGATGCAAGATGTTGTGGCAGCGTGATTGGTATGTCAAGCCTCACCCGCTCCCATTAACATAGAAAAGCCAAGAAAGCGACAACCCTTCGTGACATTTTTGGTTTATTATTAACCCAGTAGGACAGGCCAACGAATCACAAGTTCCATTGGTAATTCTATATTTCCCCCAGGCCCGGTAGGTGCGGTTTTCAACCGCACCGAATGCAGTCCAACCCGGTAGCTGCGATTTCCAACCGTACCCCATAGGCGCGTGGGTTGAAACGGCGCAGTTAGAAACAGCGCCTACCAAATGGGAGCCCGGTAGGTGCGGTTTTCAACCGCACCGGACATCGCTCGGAAATTACCCAATTAATAAATAGGAATTACGCACTTCAGCCCTAATTTTATCGGTTCCGTTCCGATGCCTCAGGCGTACAGATGGGCTTTTGTACCACAATCTGTTAGATTGTGAGCCCCTAATTCGCAAACTAACAGTTTGCGCTACTTATGTCAGATTGCCTGAACTACGAGGCTTTGAGCGTTCAACCGCGTAAGTCCTATTAATAAATTAATCTTCATATAGTAAATACGAGAAATAAGGATACATTTACCAATAACTTCAACCGTCGCGAAATCTTCAAAGTCCCCCTGACAATGGTTTCCCCCTGATAAGTCCCGATTCATCTTTCCTCCCTGACAAGGGGGGCTAAGGCAAACAGACACTTCCCCCCTGACAAGGGGGGCTAGGGGGGTTAAGGGATTTAGGGGGTTGGCTGTGTAGTGGGAGTGTCTCGTTAATTCTAACATCTACTATAATGAACCAACGAACCAAAGAGGTAACTCATGTCAGAACAACTCGCAATCCACGGTGGAAAACCGACAGTCCCAGATGGGACGATTAAACCCTGGCCCCACATTACCGATGCGGATCGGCAGGCAGTCATGGAGGTGCTAGCCAGCGACAGCATCAACGAACAGCGTAAGATTCAGTCCGAAGCATTATCCCAAGAGTGGGCAGCATACGTGGGGCGAAAATACTGCATCCCAACCAACAGTGGCACCGCCGCACTCCACATGTGCATCGCCGCTTTGGGAATCGAGCCGGGCGACGAAGTCATCGTACCAGCCTTTACGTTTTGGGCAACGGCAGCCGCTGTCCTCCACCACAACGCGATCCCGATCTTCGTTGACATTGATCCCAAGACATTCTGCATTGACCCCACACAGATTGAAGCCAAACTCTCGGAACGAACCAAAGCGGTTATCGCCGTCCACATCCACGGGATGCCAGCCGATATGGATGGAATCCTCACCGTTGCGAAACAATACGGGCTTAAGGTTATCGAAGATGCCGCACAGGCGCACGGCGCAAGTTATAAGGGTGTACCGTGCGGTTCGATTGGAGATGTCGCCGGGTTTAGTACCCAGATGTCGAAAACGCTGACGACAGGCAGTGAGGGCGGTCTATTCGTCACCGATGATGAAGATTACCACAAACAAGCAGCACTACTTCAATACTTTGGTGAATTAGTTGTACCGGGCAGAGAACGACAGGAGCAGGAGTATAACGCTTTTGGGTTGGGATGGATGTATCGTGGCGATGTGTTCGGTCAAGCATTTATCCGCAGCCAACTAAAAAGGCTAGATACAAATAACACCTTACGTATCCAAAACTGTAACTTCCTCACGGAACACCTCTCCAACATCAAAGGCATCGAAACGCCCTATGTCCCGCCACAGTGCGAATCTGTTTTCTATAACTATGTGGTCGGCGTTAAACCAGACGAATTGGGGCTTTCTGTCTCACCGAAAGTCTTTCGAGAAAAGGTTCAGGAGGCGTTAACCGCCGAAGGATTGCACGTTGGACAGTGGCAAAGAAGGCCCGTACCGGCGCAGGAAATCTTTCAAGCCCAAATCGGCTACGGAAAAGGATGCCCATGGACCTGCGGCCATGCCCAGCCGGTGGAATACCGGACGGAGGACTATCCTAACGCTACCGCTTTTATTGATTCCCATTTCTACCTGTTCGACGTGAATCCACCTAACGACCTTGACCTCATGAAATTGTATGTCGAAGCGTTCGAAAAAGTGATGGATAACCCCGATCAACTGGTCGAATAAGCGTGTAGGAAAAAAAACAAGGACGCTCATGTTAAGAATTAGTGCAACAGCCTCCACTTGCCTCAAAAACCGTAGGCGGGGCATCTTGCCCCGCCCTTAACGCTTTCATCGTAATTGCACTCTGTTTTTACATGAGCCAACAAAGAATGGAGCAGCCGGGGAGTTGCTCTTACCTGAACGACGCAACCCATGAGCGACCCGAAAGGAAAATTGATGGACAAAACAGTGAAGTCGCCGACAAATGTTATCTTCTGCATCGGCGATGGGATGGGATTCGAGAAAGTCAAAGCAGCAAGCATGTATTCCCACGGCAAGGAGGGAACCCTCTCATTTGAGGCGTTCCCCTATCAAGGTGAGGTGACCACGCATTCAGCCGATGCCCCTATAACCGACTCAGCAGCAGCTGCAACCGCAATGGCAACCGGCATCAAGGTAAACAACGGCGTCATCAGCACCGCTTTACCGGGCGATGGTCGTGAACTGTATACACTCTTAGAGTGCTTCAAAGACCAAGGCAAGAGCACAGGGCTAATCTCAACGACTTTCCTCACCCACGCCACTCCCGCTGCCTTCGGTGCACACGAGCCTAAGCGCGGCAATTTGGCGGAGATTGGAGAAGATTACCTAAATCAGACCCGTCCCAATGTGCTACTTGGTGGCGGCGGCAATGGACTGACCGAGACAGAAGCAGAAGCAGGCGGCTATACCGTTGTTACAGACCGAGACGAACTCCTGTCCTTGGATACCGAAAACGTTGACCGAGTTTCTGGGCAGTTTGGCGACACAAATCTACCTTATGAATTCGATGGGCTTGGCGATTTGCCGCACCTATCCGAGATGGTCGCAACCGGGCTAAAAATATTAACAAAAAATCCCACAGGCTTCTTTCTGATGATCGAGGGTGGGAGAATCGATCACGCTGGACACTCTAACGACATTGAACGCAATGTCTACGAGACACTTGAGTTCTCTAAAACCGTACAAGTTGCATTTGACTGGGCGAAGGAACGGACCGACACCCTCATCATCGTCACCGCCGACCATGAAACCGGCGGCTTGCAAGTTCTTGAAAACAACGGCAGGGGTATTTTCCCGACCGTCTCTTGGTCCACAGGCGGTCATACAACAACAAATATTCCTGTATACGGTTGGGGACCCAACGCAGCATGTATCTCTGGCGTAATAGATAACACCGATTTCTTTAACGTCGTAATGCACAACCAAGCCCCGGAAAAGTAGAGCTCCATCAGGATTGAAACGTGAGAGGTTCCAGTCACATATTCTGCGAAGAGAGGAATGCTATGTGCGAGGATCTACCGACTGCTACAACACCAGATTGGATTATCACCGAAACGCCAGAAAAACAGGCTGCAAGAGAACGGAAAGATAACCTTGTCGATTAGTCTCGTTTGTTACATAAAATAACCTAAGTTGCTAATCATTGAAAATCCATCAGAACCTGTAGGTCGAGATTCACATCTCGACACCAAACCGTTGATTTTGGAAAATCAACCTACAAACATTGGTGAATTCTGAAAATAAATAGACACTTTCGCCGCCCCGGTAGGTGCGGTTTCTTCCGACAGATCGGGACGGGCGGGACAGGCGGGCAACTACAATCAAAGTGCGTAAGTCCTGTTAATGATTCGATATGTAGTACTAAACCTGATTGGGAATGGGGGAAATAATGTTTGGCGTGTTTTACGACGAAGATCGTCTTATGATGACAATTTGGGGGATTGTGATAACTGTCATATTACTTTTCTTGGCAGGCAAGTGTTACGGTCATGGTGAGGGGTGTATTGATAACGGTTACAGGGTTACGCATTTTGATCCAAATCAACCTGGTGATTGGAACGTAGATTACAATGGCGAGCATGTTCATGAGCTGATACATCCAAGCGATAGTTCTTTGAATCTATTGCATTGGTATGACAATGAAGATATACCTTATGGAGATTGTGGTACAACCCGACCCGTAAACTCCCAGCCATCCGATAGCACTTCAGATAGCACAAGTAGCACAAGCCAATCCACTAGCACATCGAGTAGCAGTTAATCAACCAGCACAAGTCAGTCCACTAGCACATCGAGTAGCAGTCAATCGACTAGCACAAGCCAATCGACTAGCACATCAAGTAGCAGTCAATCAACCAGCACAACCCCAACTTCTGATCCTATCGTACAGAATACTGTAGAATCATCGGGTGCATCTAATGACATTGACGATGATACTGAAAATGTTTATATCGCTCCAGAACCGGAAGTAGAGACTGAAGAAGAAATTGCAGAAAAATCCGATGAGGTTGAAGATACGTCGGAAGATATTATCACACCTATCGAAGATCCACAAAGCGATACAGAGGATAAACCAGTATTAGTATATTGGGGAAAGCAATTTTGGAAGGGATGGAATCTCGTAACGTTTCCTGTTCTGCCTGTCGGTGTCGAAACGGTAAAGGATTTATATTACCGTTGGACGTTTATGGAAGTGTATAACGCTCAGATATTGACGTATATTAATGGCAAGTGGATGCTGTATGCAGGAGGCGATAGTGTAACGGGCGACATTCGGTTATCACCTCATCTAGGTTTGGTTATCGGCTTAGATTATGCAGCATATTTAGGCGTTTTCGGTGTGCGGCAGGTGTCTGGCGAGGTTGATATTGTTCAAGGGATAAACTTCGTTGGCCTCCCTAACATACCCGCTGCATACAAAAAGCCGTCGGATTTCTTGACTGATAATGTTTATGCTGTTATCACTGAAAATGAAGGGGACTTTTACCTTATAGGACGTGTCGGTGATGATGGCGATGAGTTGTTAGTTGAAGGCCAAGCTGTCTTGATTTTTTCAGGGGTAGAATCTGTTTTAGATTTGCGAGAAACAATCACTGAAATTCACGAAACAAACAGTGACCAGAACCTCTTGCAGTCCCCCTGATAAGGGGGATTTAGAGGGTTATCCCCTCCGTCGGGTTTAACCGTAAGCGTATTCTGTTCTCCAGTCTTCACCGTCCCATTAATCGCCACTAGGTTCATGATCCGCGATTCAGACAACCGGCGCGTTAAAAATTTCCAGCTGCGCCAATGCCTCCTGAATCTTTCTCAACCGTGTTGAATCTGTAATCTTTGCCCCATTGGTGTCCGTCACGTAGAATGAATCCTCTGCTATAAATGCCTCAGTCGTAATCTTAGCAAGGTGGATATCCAAACCCAGTTTATAGAACGCATCTGAGATTGTGTAAAGTAGACCCACCTGATCTTGGGCGCGGATGTCAATAATCGTTGCCCGGTCTGACCCGTCATTGTCAATTCGGATCCTCGGTTGAATATACCGCCGTTGGCGGCGAGAGGGCGGACCCGATTCGCGCTGCTCTTGCAGGACCATGTCCACGTCAAGGTCACCATTCCAGACGGCGGTTAAGGTAGCCTCAATCTGGCGATACCTATCTAAAATTGAACCCTTGCCCGTCTGGCCGTCTCTCACGTTCAAAACATCGATCACAATACCGTCGTTACGCGTGTTAATCATAGCCCTCAGTATATTAATATTCTCGATCATGAATACACCTGTAATCTGCCGAAAAATACCTCGTGCATTGCGCGTGCAGATGCCGATTTGAGTATAACTTTGATTCTCCGCAAAATGAGAAACGGCGATAGGATGATCCCCTAACTTCTCAACAAGTTGAATCTGCTTGCCGATGAGATCGGGCGTCTGCGAAACTAACTCTTGATCGGGCATCGTTTCAAAATGTCGGACAATTGCAGCCTCTCCAACCTCTTCGACAATGAGTTGAGTGACACGTGCTTGCAGTTCTTCGGCTTGCAAGAGTTCCAGCCTACCTTGCAGGAATTCAAACGTTCGTGTGTAAAGCTGCCAGAGCAGAATCGCATTCCATTGGTTCCAGATCTCCGTGCTTACGGCTCGCATGTCCGCGAAGGTCAAGAGATACAGCATCTTCAGATGCTGCTCATCCTGAACTAACTCCGCGAATCGTTCGATAACTTTCGGGTCGTCGAGGTCTCGTCGCTGCGCGGTGTGGATCATATCCAAGTGCCTCAGAATGAGAAATAACACCACCTCTTTATCCACGGTATCTAATCCCATCCGCTCCAAAGCCGCTTGTGCCATTTCCACCCCACGCTCGTCATGACCACCCGGTCCGTCAACCCCTTTTCCAACATCGTGTAGTAAGATTGCTAACCTCAACAATTCCGGTTTCTCTATCTCTTTGAGAATATCGAGAAAAGCCTGTCCATCCTGCAACTGCGCTAACGTCGCTTCTTCGAGATTTTCAATCGCATATAGGGTGTGCTCATCAACGGTGTATTGATGCGGACGATCCGACCGTACCAACGATCGGATTTTACCAAATTCAGGTAAATAACGATCCAATACCTGCCAACGATGCATCCGTCGCAACACTTCAGCAACCGACTGCGGATGGCGGAGAATCGACAGGAAACATTCGGTAACTTCAGGTGAACAACGAAACTTTTCATCAATCAGATGAAGATTGGCGGCGATTTGATGCCGCACATCCGCACTGATTCGATTCCCAAGTCGTTGGCGGTGGGCGAATACCTTCATTATCCGTGTAGGATCTTCCCTGAAGTCGAATTCCCCTTCCTGAAAACCAATTTCGTCCCTTACAACTGTGAATCCATCGGGCAGTGCTTTGGTTTGCCATCGCTCAAACCAGTGATTTAGCGGAGATCCTTGGTGCTTCACCCGATCTATAATCAGCTTTGCAAACTCATAGAGATGCTCCGCATGTAGATAATAATCCCGCATCATCGCCGTTTCTGCGAGCGAATGTTCATTATCCTCATACCCGAGATTCTTAGCGATGGTTTCTTGCACATCTAAAACAAGCTGATCGCTTCTTCTTTGGTTCACATAATGAAGTTCATTACGTAACTGCCACAGAAAATCGAGTGACTCCTCACACGATTGCTCTACTGCCCGAGGGATTATCCCGCGTCTCTGCAGTTCTTCAAGGTCCTTAACCCCAAAGCGAACCGCTGCAACCCAGATGCCTGTATGAAAGTCACGCAGTCCGCCGGCGCTCTCCTTTATGTTGGGTTCTTGTAAGTAAATCGTTGCGCCGTAAGATTCGTGACGGGCACTCCATTCCTCGATCGTTTTCGCGATGAACTTGCCCACCTGCTTCTTGAAAAAGTGTTTGGAGGTCAACCTCTGAAACTCGCGGTAAACCGATCTTGTACCGACAATGTATCGCGCTTCAAGCATTGAAGTTTTCGAGAAAATATCCTCATAGGTGGCGCGGACACACTCCTTGAGGGATCGGCAGCTATGCCCCACCTCAAAGCCGATATCCCACAGCGTGGTAATCAGTTGGTTGGCAAGCGGTTGTACTTGACTCACGTCCAGTTCCGATGGGTCATAGACCAGCATGATGTCGATGTCTGAATAGGGATTTAGTGCCTCCCGTCCGTAACCACCCAGCGCCAAGATGGCTATTGGGGCATCTTCAGGCAAGCTGGAACGTCCATTATCCGCTTTGATTGCGGATTGATAAATACGCTGAATCACGTTATCCGCAAGACGGGTATATTCTCCGACAACTTCCCTGCCTCCAATTCCAAAACGGTGGCGGGAATAAATAAGCTCGCGTTCTTTGGCGCAAAAGTCTTTAAGTTCGCCCACAAGTGTGCGGTTATGTTGCATTTGTCTTTCTCCGGTGAAGCACCGAAAGTTAACGATCTGAAATACCGAACCAGCCACACGTCGAAATCTGTAATGAGCTCAGTCGGTAGTCAGCCTAACTGAGATGGGTTGCTAAAGAAGAGGATACAAGTGAGCATCGGTAACAAAATCAGGAGCAGCTTGACCTCAAGCAGATAGTGTTGGTAGCGCGAAGCAGACGGATCACCGCTCTTGAACAGCTCGATAAATTTGATTCGCCGATCAACCGAAGGATGCGTCTGAAATAGCTCGAATAGACGTTGGATAGACCAAGGTATGCAGTTGAGATGTGCGAGTCGGGCTAAGGCGAGTTGCAGCGCCTCCGGTTTACCCGTCAACGCAGCAGCGTACAGATCTGCTTGGTGCTCAAAACGTCTCGACAGCGCGCGGAAAATAATAACAAAATAGAGGGATATGAAGAAAACCAAACCGATTGCTGGCAATAGGGAAGATGTTGATGGAAGCGACTCAAGTGGTCTCCCAATGTAGATGTAGTAAATAGCATAGCTGAGAAAATAGACGATCATAAACATGAGATAGGTTAAAATGTGCTTGTAGCGAACATGACCAAACTCATGTGCGACAACAGCTTCAATCTCATCATCGGAAAAGTGTTGCAGCAAAGCGTCCGTCAGGAAAATCTGGCGGGACCATGGGGCGATCCCAGCTACAGCCGCATTAGCCACCGATTCCGTCTGCCAGATAACAATATCTTTGTATCTGATGTTGTCTTGGGCAGCCAATCGGTGGAGCCTCCTCCTGAGATTAACATCCGCCAGCGGAGTCGTCCGCCAAATAAAGCCCAATAGCAAAGGGGCATAGATATACGCTAAAAAAATCAGCGATACCATAAGCGCGATAGGCAGATAGGTGTGATTAGCAAGAAACGGGATGTGTGCAATCAGATCTAGCAAGGACAGATAAGCAAAGAGCGGCAATACCGGCAATAGCAGAAATTTCAGATGGACGCTGAGATACTCGCCCCTTTTCCAATTACTCGATGTGACTTGCTGCTCAACTTCATAAACTGCGAGACGGATAAGCATCAATCCGACAATCAACGGGACAATGCCCACAAGGTGCTGTGTATAAATTAACGGAACCCACTCCAATACCTTGCCGATTAACACTGGCAAATTCAACAGGTAGACATCGCAGACATAACCGATTAAAAGAAGGCATTCAAAGACAATTGTAGACCGTTTGATAAGGTATAATCGACGCATCCGCGCGTCCTGGTCAACCGGCAATGCGCGTGTCGCATAAGATCCAAGAAAATAAGCAAATATCGACGGTAAGATGGTTATTCCAATCGTGGCGATCAGGGTAAGTGGCTGATTAAACTCCCCGACTCCCTGCGAAGGTTCATAGAAGAATAGGAAAATCACCCCTGCGATTAAAACGATGCTAATCTGGCCCATTGCTATATTCCTGACTGGGATGTGGTTAAAACAAATCACCGGTATTCTATCACAGCGGAGTTTGGGAAGTCAAACAAAACCCTGAGCATCGGAAAGCCGTTGACAAGGCGTATCCGATTATCTATAATGCGAACACTCAAAATCCGAAGGAGGCATTAAATATGAATGCAACCGCTCCCACCTTGCCAACCATCTCACTCGGTCCGTATCAGGTGAGCCGACTTGTCATCGGTGATAATCCAATCTACGGCTATTCGCATTTCAACCAACTTCTTGCACAGCACCAACAGGAGGCGCACGCACCGGATTCCGTAATGGAGACACTGAAACGCGCCGAAGCTGTCGGGATCAACACTTGGCAGAACACAATCACGGAACGTTCGCTCTCTGATTTACGCCGCTATCGAGAGGAAGGTGGCACAATCCAATGGTTATGCCTCAGTACATCCCAGTGGTACGATGAACCCCACCATATCGCAGAGGTCGCACGACATAACCCAATCGGTATGGCACCCCATGGCGGCGGAATTGGTGATCGCTGTCTCCGCGAAAACAAACTCGATCTGCTCAAAGACATCCTCAAACGCATTCGGGATACCGGTGTCTTGGTCGGGTTGTCCGCCCACGACCCCAAACTCATCAGTATCGCAGAGGACGAAGATTGGGACATCGATTACTATATGGCAGCGCTCTACAACCTGCGGGGCGGGAGAGAGGAGTTTGAAGAGAGGTTTGGTTACCCACCCTTGGGGGAGGTCTATCTGCGCGAACATCGTCCCAAGATGTGTGAGCAGATCCTGCGAACAGACAAACCGTGTATTGTCTTCAAGGTGCTCGCCGCCGGCCGGGCGGTTGGATCGAAGGAACAGATCCGCGAAGAATTCGCGTTCGCATTGAAAAACATCAAACCCAACGACGCTCTCCTCATCGGCATGTACCAGAAGTTCGGGGACCAGGTCAGTGAGAACGCCGCGATGATCGCTGAACTCTGTCAGGAGTGATGCGCTGCCAATTATAGTGAATTATCAAAATATGTAGACACTTTCGCTCCCCGTTTATGGTAGGCGCTGTTTCCAACTGCGCTGGTACTTTAGTTCCCCATGTATGGTAGGTGCTGTTTCCAACTGTGCTGGTACTTTAGTTCCCCATGTATGGTAGGCGCTGTTTCCAACTGCGCTGGTACTTTAGTTCCCCGTTTATGGTAGGCGCTGTTTCCAACTGCGCCGGTACAGAGTGTCCAAGTAATTCTAAAATTCACCATAATACAACTTGCTAAAGCACGTTGATATTTACGTAAGG
This sequence comes from Candidatus Poribacteria bacterium, assembly GCA_965204355.1. Taxonomy (GTDB): domain Bacteria; phylum Poribacteria; class WGA-4E; order WGA-4E; family PCPOR2b; genus PCPOR2b. The sequence goes on along the minus strand of OZ241983.1, from coordinate 997,548 downwards.
GATATCCGTAATTCAAGGCACGACATCGCTGGATACCGATACGTCTCAACCCTTTACATATCCAATAGGTGTCCAGACGGTTTCTCTTACGTATTACGTATCACCTGTTATTCCTCACCGTGCCATCCAGCCCCCATCGACAGTCAGAATATGCCCGTGAACGTATGAAGCCGCCTCAGACGCGAGAAAGACTGCTGCGCCTGCTATGTCATCGGGCGTACCAAACTGACCAACAGGGATTCGAGCCATCAGTTCTGCGACTCGCACCGGATCGTTCAGGAGCGCGCTTGCCATATCGGTCTTGATATACCCGGGCGCAATTGCGTTCACATTAACGCCTTTTGAAGCCCACTCATTAGCAAGTCCTTTTGTCAACTGTGCCACGCCTCCTTTACTTGCAGCGTATGCCGATGCCCGGATACCGCCAGAAAAACTCAACAGCGATGCGATGTTAATGATCTTTCCGCTGCCACGCTCAACCATCTCCCGTCCAACCTGTTGGGAGAGCATCCACACCGACTTCAAATTAACCCTTATCACATCATCCCATCGGTCCTCTGGAAAATCAACGGCATCATCACGGTGCGTTGTGCCCGCGTTGTTGACCAAAATATCGATCCGTCCGTAAGATGCGTGCACCGCTGCAACCAGATCCTGAATATTCTCTGTTTCGTTCAGATCGCAAGGAAAAATCTCCGCTTGAACCCCTATCGTCTGTATCTCCCGCTGCGCCTCGATGAGTGTTGATTCGGATCTTGCAACAAGTGCGAGATTCGCCCCAGCACCGGCGAGGCCAACTGCAATGCCTTTACCGATCCCTCGACTCGCCCCAGTAACCAGTGCCACCTGCCCTTCCAATGAAAAAAGATGTGAAATTGTCATACTAACCCTCCAGATTATAGATTTCCCGGCTTACCCATAGCGACTTGATACTTGACACACTAAAACAGGCATCGGTATAATAACATAAGTTTCTGTTTTCCACCATTGTCCGCCCGCAAATACAACTCCACAAAGGAAAATATCGTGCAAAACCGTTGCTTCTTCAATATGGTTGTGGCTCTTGCGATGTTTCTTCTACTGTTTGCCTGTAGCAAGGCGCAACTGCATCCTGTCGATCCTGTCCACAGCACCCCGTCCGGTGTCCAACTATTAGAATCGATTGAAAATGCTTTTGTTAGTATCGCCGAAAAGAGTAACCCTGCCATTGTTGGCATCACTGCGTTGAGCGTGGAAAGGGAAGGTATCCTCTCTCGAAATGCCGATCGACAAGAAGGGACAGGGTTTATTTTTCGCAAGGACGGTTATATTCTAACCAATAACCATGTTGTAGACGGTGCCAAACAGATTACTGTCCGACTATTTGATAACAGAGAATTCAAGGAGGTTCAATTAGTTGGAGTTGATCCAAACACCGATATCGCTGTGTTAAAAATTGATACACAGGAACCACTTCCTGTACTTCCATTTGCTGATTCGGATAAGGTTAAAGTCGGACAATTTGCAATCGCAATCGGCAATCCGTTCCAGCTTAACTATACGGTGACTGCCGGAATTGTCAGTGGAAAGGGACGTGCACTATTACCAACGTTTATGATGCGCTATCAGAATTTCATCCAGACCGATGCGTGGATCAACCGAGGAAACAGTGGTGGACCCCTACTGAATATCCATGGCGAAGTCATCGGTATCAATTCTGCGATTCGACGTCCGGACGATGTACCGGCGACAGAGGCGGTCAAAGCCGGTGCCGGTTTCGCCATCCCCATCAATCTCGTGAGGAAAGTTAGCGACCAACTCATTGCGAACGGACAGGTGATACGCGGATGGCTAGGAATTTTAATGAGGCAACATGCTCAAGGGATCCGAGTAACTGGATTTGGGAATCCATCACCCGCCAAACAAGGTGGGATGGAAGTGGGGGATATAATCGTCGCATACAATGGGCAAAAAACACAAGACATCCGTAAGTTCAGTTTCCTAATTGCTGAGTCGATGGTTGGTGAGGAGGTAGGGTTTACAGTCATTCGCCGTGGAGCGCGCAAAAAACTCTCCATAACGATTGGTAGGATGCCCCGACGTTACACCGGATTGGCAATGGAGTCAGATTCGGAATCTTGGAAGAAGTTAGGGATCACTACCCGTGAGCTAGGCGACCAAGACCTTGAGCGTTACACCTACTTGAACGTTGGGGATGAGGGAGTCATTGTGGAAGAGGTGCACCGTGATGGTCCTGCCCTTAGTGCAGGAATTCCAATCGGCACATTAATCGTGGCAGTCAACGACCAGCGAATCAAAAACATGGCGGATTACGATAAAGCGTTGCAAAACGCGCTCCGTAAATCGGAGATCTCTTTTGAAATCAAGAATGTTGATACCGAACAGGGGACAAAAACAGTCACGCTTAAAATTAATCAAGAGTGAAGCATCGAATTGACCAAGCAAGTTATTGAATAACAACCATGAAGTAACTCCTAAGTGTCTCGGTTATCTGGATTTCGGTCTATAGGAAAATAACCATGAAAAAACATCTATCAAATTTGCAGGAAGTCCTTGGTCCCGATGGATTGATTGCGAAGCAGCTAACAGGCTATGAGTTTCGACCACAACAACTTCAAATGGCGGAAGCTGTCGCTAACGCGCTGTCGGCCAACGAACACCTCGTTGTTGAAGCGGGCACAGGTGTCGGTAAAAGTTTCGCCTACCTTCTGCCCGCAATCGATCTCGCCCTTGATACTCACGAGCCAGTAGTGATTTCGACCAATACCATCAATCTGCAAGAACAGTTGATTTCCAAGGATATACCATTTCTCCAACAGGTACTCCCACAACCTTTCACCGCTGCACTTGCCAAAGGACGTGGAAACTATCTGTCGCGGCGTCGGCTAGAAAGCCTGTTGACTTATGAGCGGGGATTATTTGATACAAAGGCAGAGGTAGACGATTTGGCACGCGTTGTGGAGTGGGTCAGCGTCACCGAAGACGGAAGCAAGGCGGACCTTGAGCCGCAGCCGATGTTTGAGATTTGGAATAAGGTGGCTTCAGATACGGATAACTGCCTGCGCCAGCGGTGTCCGACCTACGATACATGCTTCTACTTCAAAGCGCGGGCACAGGTGGATGAAGCCGACCTGATCATTGTAAATCATCACCTGCTTTTTGCGGATTGGGCGCTCCGGAAAACCAATCCTTATGCCGCTATATTGCCAGAATATAGACACCTAATCATTGATGAAGCACACCACCTTGAAGCGACTGCGACGGAACACACAAGCGTTGAGTTCAGCAATACACGGGTCAAGAGGTTCTTGGATTCTCTATGTAATCCACAAGGGAAGGCAGGGCTCTTTATCCGATTCCAATCAACAGCTTCGATTCGGCTTGTCGAGTACGCACGGGACGAGGCAAACCAACAGTTTGCTTCAATCATGAGTTGGTTGGAACGGCAAAGGGTAAGAGATCGAGGACACGGGATCACACATACCGTCGATCAAGCTGATTTCGTAGATAATGTATTGGACGATCCGTTAGGTGAACTCCAGGACAGGTTGAAGTCGATGAAAGATGCCGCTACAACTGAAGACGATCAGCAAGAGATTGATGCCCATCTGCGCCGCTGCCGTGAACTGCGTAACGACTTAGATGTGATGGTTAGCCATACACTGCCAGATTACGTCTACTGGATCAATATCTCAACGCGAGGCCGATTTGATCGAGTCGTGTTACATGCAACCCCGATCAACGTGAGTGAAGAATTGAACACCCACCTGTTTGAAAAACTCGCTAGCATCATCATGACCAGCGCCACGCTCGCGACCAATCAAAACTTCGACTACTTTCGGAACCGGGTCGGGATATCCCACTCCCGTGAACTGCTGGTCGGATCGCCCTTCAACTATCAAGAGCAGGTGGAGATTCATATCCCTTCGCGGATGCCAGACCCACGAGATCGTTCCTTCACACAGGCTGCTACGACGCAAATCCTGAATTACCTCAAATTGACACACGGCAAAGCCTTCGTCCTATTCACAAGCTACCGAATGATGGACGAGGTTTATGAGAAAATTCTACCTTACCTAGATCAAATGGGGATTGAGGTGCTCAAACAAGGAGAGGGGCTTTCGCGCAGCGCAATGCTGGCAGCGTTTAGGGAAGATATCGATTCTGTCCTGTTTGGAACTTCCAGTTTTTGGGAGGGAGTTGATGTGCGGGGTGAATCGCTCAGTAGTGTGATTATTACCAAACTACCTTTTGAGGTTCCTACACACCCAGTAATAGAGGCGAGGGTCAAACAAATCGAAGAGCGAGGCGGAAATCCGTTTATGGAGTTTAGTTTGCCAGAAGCAATTATTCGGTTCAAGCAAGGGTTTGGACGTTTAATTCGCACAAAAACGGACACGGGAATTTTTGTTGCCCTCGACTCGCGCATCAGAACCAAATTTTACGGCAAACAGTTTTTGAACTCGCTACCACCCTCTAAAATTATAGAGAGCTGATGATACGGGAAGTCCATTGCATAGAGGCTTTTCTGTAGGAGGGATTTCCCAATCCCGACACTTCGCTCTAGGAGCGACTTCCCGACTCCGACTTTTCAAACAAAATGCGTAATAAGCCTGAAACTGAATAGCCCTAGCCCATTGCACGATAAGGGTTGACAAGTGATGAGCAATCCATCCAGCCTCACTCATCACTCGTCACTTATAGTGAATTAGAGAAATAAGTAGACACTTTCGCTCCCCATGTATGGTAGGCGCTGTTTCTAACTGCGCCTATGCGGTGCGGGGAGAAAACGCACCTACCGAGGTAATAGCCCGGATTTTCCCATCCCCGGTAGGCGAGGTTTCCTAATTATTCACTGTTAGTAGCGATGCGGTGCCGGTTGTGCAAGCCGGATCCCTTTATAGTGTACGAAAGGAAATTCGTATATTATTCTCTTATAACGGGTTGCGGTGCCTTCCGGCGGTTTTAACTCAAGCGGAATGATAACCACTAAGGTTTCGGCGTTGTGCTTCATCTGATAGAATGGCAGAAATCCCTCAATGCTTTCACCGGGAGGAATCCCCTTTTCTGTATCCAGAAGCTGTGTTTCTATCAAAATCTCTCTCGCCTTTTTGAGCCCGTTTGTAACATATATCCCCGAAGCGCGAGACATATAAGTCAAGCGTTCCTTTAGAGCGTTGAAATTTAATGATCCATAACGGTTCTCCCCTTGATCGACCATCTCGCAGGGAACCTGTCGAGTACCCTTGACCCGATAGACTACGGGGGTAGCGGCATTGTTTGCGACTTTAATATAAAAGACATCCGTTTTGTCGCCTTGGTGGAGTGCTTCAGTTTCGTAGAATGGGGAATAAGCATTTCCACGATTATACTTGCGATCTAGATCCGCACGGCGCCAATAGACAATCTGAACCGTAATGTCATCCTTGGTCATTGCGAGTATTTTTCCCGTGGGAGGTCTAATCTTAAATGTGTCTGCGACCTCCTCAACGACAATATTTTCGGGCAAAGTTTCAGGCGCTTGCACGGCCGGAAGATTTTTTAGCGATGTCCCTACCGCACAACCCGAGACCAATAGGATTAGTACAAACAACCCAACGCTGCTTATCCATGAACTTCTATTTAATTTTTGCATGGTGATTCTGCCTCCTCATTCGTCCACCATTCATGATGGACGTTTTATTAATTAGACATGACTGTTTCAATATTCGTACTTTCGCCTCGGCACCCAGAAACCTATCAAATTATGTCTAGGCACTCACTCTTATACAACTCGACAGTGTCGAGGTCCTTTCGTTAATTCGCTAGTATAGCATACCTCCACTTTTAATTCAAACACAAAATTAACTCGGTTTTTCAGAAAACTAACGAGAGGTATTGACCAACCCTTTCAGCTTGCCCACAAGTTCATTCGGATAGCCGCTCCATCGTTTTCTGATACCGCTTCTCCATCTCTGGTCCCTGCAATTGCAGATATTCTTGCTCAGCACTGCGCGCGACCTTTTGCGATGGAGGTTCAGGGATGTCAATAACAGCGGTCGAGATCTGATCGTTGCCCCACTTGTAAGCGACAATTTCGCCCTTGCTGATGATGAGATTCATACCCACATTTGCCTCGACGATTGGCACCCCGTTCTCCCGCGCTCGCGCAAGTACCGCTTCGTTTTGTCCCTTGCTCTTCGATCCATAGGAGGGAATAAGGATCAGACGCGCCCCATCAAGCACCAACGTGCGCGCTATCATCGGATTCCATCGGTCATTACAGATGACAGCCCCGGCACGGCCGACCGGTGTGTCAAACGCACGTAATGTCTTGCCGATACGGTTAAAATTCCAAGAGGAGTGCGCCCCCTCAGCGAGCTGCGTCTTATGATATTTCCCACAAATTTCGCCGTTGTGATCGATAAACACCGCACAGTTGTAAGCCTCATCGGCGATCCGTTCAGCGAAACCGAAGCAGAGGGAAATCCCTAACTTTTTGGCAAGCTGTTGAAAACGCTGAATGTAAGGACCATCAATCGGTTCTGCGATGTCCATCAGCCGCTCCGCCGTTTCCCGGTCCTCTATAACCTCCATGACGACATAGCCCTCAAGCACCCCTTCTGTCGTCAAAATCAACTGTGGCTGTTCCTTGGCAGCCTCAAGAAAAAATGCCTCCATCTTGTCAGCGTTTGCCGCTTTATCCCACTTCTTCGGTTTAATTGAAATTGCTGCAACCTTGATTGAGTTATACATGCCTCACCTCTTTGTATGGTGAATTCTAAAAGTAAATAGACACTTTCGCCCCCGGTAGGTGCGTATTCTAACCGCACCGCATTCAATCCAACCCGGTAGGTGCGGTTTCCAACCGCACCGCATAGGCACAGTTGAAAACAGTGCCTACCAAATGGGAGAACGGTAGGTGCGTTTTCCAACCACACCGGTTTGGTGTGTCTCATTAATTCTAAGATCCACTATATATGAACGAATACCCGCTTTCTATGAGATTAAAAATAAGCTCGCCTATTTACCGGAATGGCCAAGTGCCAGGATTGAGCTGGTCTGGACTCACGACAATCTCTCGAATGTCGTTTAGTAACTCCGCCGGAAGCGCGGTACATCCTGCAAATGAAACGATCTCCTGCAGCTCCTGAACTCGGGCAGTACCCACCAACGCTGTGGAAACAACAGGGTGGCCCAGTACAAAACGGTATGCCAATTCCGGCAGATTGCTGCTTCGTGCGCTGCACAGTGAATTTACCGCATCAACCGCTTCCCGCAATTCGCGGAGCTCTTCGGGAAGGTGTTTGTAGCGATGGGTCAATGCCCCTTTCAGAAGGACAGACCGGATGACCACCCCTATATCCTCTTCCTTAGCTAACGGCAACACCCGTTCCTCAAACTGTCGATCTAATAGGTTGTAGGCAACCTGTATGCAGTCGAAATGACGGTCTTCTAACACGGCTAACGGCGCCGCTTCGCCATAGGTGGTCGTGCCGATGAAGCGTGCGTGCCCCGCTTGTCGCGCCCGCTCCATAATCTCTACAATTTCTCCCTGTTGAATAAGTTCAGGGGTCGCATTATGGATGTAGAGAAGGTCAATGATGTCCGTCTGTAATGTCCGCAGCGATTCGGTAATCGAGGCTTCCACGCGCTTTCGCAATGCCACCCCGGTATACCCTTCCCAACTCAAGGAGCCAATCTTGGTTGCGAGGATGTATTCGTCCCGACGCGATTTCAACGCCTGCCCGATAATGACTTCGCTCTCCCCATAAGCCTGCGCTGTATCAATCAAATTGACGCCCAAATCGAGCGCGCGGTTGAGCAAGCGGGCGGCATCTGCCCCGGACGGTCGCCGATGCGCTCCCTGCGCGGGGATACCGTAGTCCATGCCTAACTCTACGGTGCCCAGTGAAATCTCCGATACTTGCAGGTTCGTCCGCCCCAACCGCCGATAGTTCATGGTGCTATTCCTGTAGAATTCAGCCATTCGGCTTAAAATGTTAAGGGAAATACTGTAGCACGCCGCCTCGGGCTGCAACGGCTTGTTAGTCTCTCAAAGTTCATCAAACCCCATTTTTGTGACATGCCCCGCTTTAATATCAGTACGGACTTTTTGAGCGAGTTGGGCGAGTTGGGCGAGTTTATCCTGGGATGCAGCAAAAGCTTCGCCCCATTGCTGGTCATCTTCAAGTTCTTCAAGAATCACAGCCGCAATCGCATCCTGCTTTTCAGGCGGCAATTTATAAACCGCGATGAGTGCTTTTTCGAGAAGTTGGGTCATAATTACCGTTCCTTTCTCGTGTTGATTGATATTAGAGATTAAGGCTTACTTTGTTCCCGGGAAATCGTCTCGCTGAAAATAACCGTTCTTGATTGTATCAATCTCACACGTCGTTTGCATGCTCGCCCAATGTGTGGCATAACCACGTCGCCAGCGATCGGATTCATTACGATGGGAGGTATGCAGCGTCTTACAGTGGTGAAAAACAACACCACCCTTCTTAACCTCTGCTAACGCCTCTTGAGATAGATTAATCAGTTCGGGAGGCGGCACAAGGTTGTATGGCTCATCCGGATCTGGGGTTTCGTGCGGCAACACCGGTCCCTTGTGCGAACCTTCGATATAGCGAAGGCAGCCGTTAGATTCATCGACATCGTCCATCGCAATCCAAGCGGTGATGACATGATCCGCCGGATCACATTTGAAGTAGTAGTTGTCTTGATGGTACGGTTTCGCGCTACCGAAATGCGGCGGTTTCATAAAAATCTGATCGGTAACCAACACCGGTTCTATGCCGATGAGATCTTTAATAATGAGTGAGAGACGAGGGTCGAGGACAAAGGATTGGAAGGCGGATTCCTTGAGGAAAGGTGCATTGATTTTTCGCGGTGCAATCGTACCATCTTCCGCTCGATCAACGGCGTAACCGATTCCCTGATCCGTAGTTTCTGGGGTCTCCATCTCACGGTCACTGACCTCGATCGCAATTTGGGCAATCCGTTCAACTTCGTCGGGACTATAGACCTCTTCAATAGTGACCCAACCCTTTTCCCAGTAATGGGTATAAGCGTCTTGACTGATGTGCATCTATATCTCCTCCGGAAAATTGTAATCCTCTTATTCGTGAGGATACCATCGTGGTCTCTTAGTCCAGAAACCGTTTCAGCACATTGGTGGTAATTTTTGAAATTGTGTCATCCACTATCACAGAACAGGGATAGGTGATCGAACCGACCGAGAATACGGCACCGCCGCCATCGGGTTCGTGGTAGACGATTTCAGCGCCGCCGTCGTCGGGGTTGAGCCCCTTAGCAAGCAGCTGCGTGTTCTTAGGAGAACTGGCGGACATTTTGTCCATTTCGTGACCCGAAGCCCCACCGGGACAACGCATATGTAGGCTCTTCTCCCCGAACACATCCCCGTTCTTCAAGCCCGTCCCCTCAAAGATCCAATGCGAATCATCAATCACCCGATAAGGGGCGCCGGTCATAATGCCGGTGTCAGTACAGACAACGCCCAAGAGATTGGCTTCGGACTCGTGGCGTAGGTGTAATCTGCTTTCGTACCCAACATCCTGCAGCGTGGTGAAGCTCCCGCTGCCACAGTTTTCGTTGTGAACGACCATTGTGTATTCGTCGAGAAATTCGACCTCACAGTTCAAGCCGTTGCCTCCCAGATACATTAACTTGCCACCGCCCTCGAAAACCCACGCTTTGAGCCGATAGTACATATCTGCCGACCAATATTCGGGATGGGTGCTGATCATGAGAACCTTGTAGTCTTCCAAGTTCAGAACCCCTTGGTGAAACTGCGTCTCGGCGTACAGGTCATAGTCAAACCCTTCGCGCTCCAACCAACCAAAGAGACGCCATTCAGCGGGGGCGACGTGACAGGCAGAACGCCCCTCAACGGGATCTGTAACTTCCGTGTCTTCAGAAACGACATTAATCAATTCGGGACGATCAAAGGACAGCGGGGCATATTCGTCCGCATCGAAGTGCTGGTGGTTGCGGTTAGTGTACCGCTTCAGATCGAGTCGGGCGTTGATGGTGGGGGTCGGTGGAAATTGGTCGGGATGGATGTAGTTACTCCGACCGCCGAAGTTGTTATAGGCATTCCAGTTGATGTTGGAAGCCAATACGGCGATGGGTGCTTGCGGTTCTGCCGGCGCAACAATCCACGGAAAGGAAAAGAACGCGCCTGATTCCGCTTTGGCGTGAAAATAGTAAAGCCCGCTCCGAGCCGGTGCTTCAACGAACTGGAGGTGATGGGGGTTCGTATATCCGAACTTATTCCACTCGATGCCGGTTTGGGTGTAATCTCCGTCAGGGGAGATCTGCATCGTCGCACGGGGGCCATGCTCATCATGCCAGCCGAGGTCCCGGATAAATTCCTTCTCAAACCCATATCGCCACAACGATAGCTGATACGCCTCGACGGCGTGTACACGGAACTCGGATTTCTCACCTGATCGCACCCACTTGGGCCAAGCATACCCCAGCAAACAGTCCGAGAGCAAGCGAAACTGATAAGGTTGATCCTCTTGGACTGTCATGTTCACACTCTTCGCGCCGAAACCGGGTTTATAGAGCGTCACCTTGTAAGGTCCCGGTGACAAGTCCGCGTAGATCGTACCCGTTGCCCGTGAACGAGCTTCATACGAGCCTGATTCATTTACAAATTCTAACAACACGTCAGGAATTGCTACATAGCGTTCGTCGCTGACATATCCAATCAGCATAATGTACCTCCAAAAAAGTATTATGATTTTAATAAGCAAATTTTTAGCATTTGTTGAGTTCTGTTATAGTAAGTCCTAAAAACAGATAGATGCTTTCGCTCCTCGGGTCTTGTCCCGCCTGTCCCGATGTAATCGGGGACTCGTCGGGATGCGGTGCGGTTTCCAACCGCACCGGTTTGGCGTGTCTCATTAATTCTAAGATCTACTATAGTACTACCCAGGTAAGCGGTTGATATCACGATAAATCTTCTGTACCACTACGCCAGACTTCATAAGGATTTTCCCGGTTCTTTAACGGAAAAGACACCCGTGTTTTCAAACGCTGCGACTCATGGACCGCCATAATCATCTCCAGCGCCGCGTGGGCATCAGCCCCACTGGAAACCGCAATCACATCACGGTCTTCCTCAATGGCTTGGATAAGTTCTCTCACGATCATCTGGTTACTGAGATGCATCTGTTCCTGACCTGACCGAGGTGTGCCGTCCGGTCGTTTTTCCCACTCGTCCAGAAGGATGCGTTCCCATTCCGCCTCCCTTGGAATCCATAACCCATGAGGATAGAGGTACATCTCCCCGATCGGGGAGTTGCGCAGCGAGATAATTCCCTCGGTGCCGTAAACCTCAAATCCGAACCAGCGGCTGCTCGTGTGGTTGCCAGAGGGGTTTCCTCGATACGATTCATAGTGGGCTGTTATTCCGTTCTCAAAAACGTAATATGCCGCCAAGCCGTTGCCAGCGAGCAATCCAACACCCTCGTCTCCCTCTCGAATGTCGGCAGACATAACTTCCTGACCGTCCTGGGTCACATGCCCGTGCGCCCATGCAACGTCAGCACCGGCAAAATACCTTATACTATCCAGCATATGCGTTCCCAGCACCATCAGGTCCATCGCTCCAGCCCGGTGATCCGCTTTGCCGTGACCGCGCAGCACCTGAACCTTTCCAATCACACCTTCGTCGACCAGTTTCTTGGCGTGCTGTTCGTAGGCGCATGCCCGTCGATGCGCGACGGCTACCTTCACCCCGTTGCGATTGCAGGCGTCCATCATAGCGTCCGCTTCCGCGAGGGTTCGAGCGAACGGTTTCTCACACAGAATCCCTTTCACGCCAGCATCGGCACAAGCGATGACCATCTCAGCATGACAGTCGATCCAACGGGGACCGACGCTCACCAAATCTAAGTTCTCTTTTTCCAGCATTTCGTGGTAGTCAAGGTAACGCTTCTCTACCCCGATCCGTTCGCCAGCTGCACGAAGCCCCTCCGGGTCCGAGTCTGCGATAGAAACAAACTGCACGTCCGAAAGCCCTTCGATGGTATCGGGGGGAATCTGAAACGCTACATCAAGACCGTGGCCATAGTCACCCTTGCCTGTCCTACCAATAGCTCCTGCGTGATACGTTGTCTTCATGGATTTTTCCTCATTAATGATCTAGAGGTCAAAATTTAGATTAAAGTGGGGATACCTAATTACTGGCTTAAATCAGCTTGAAAAGAATAATGCGTCAAATGGTTCCTTTTTATGTATTGCGCATTAAGTCATTAAGTGCCATGTAGGTCGAGATTCACATCTCAACACCGACCTATTCAAATTGGCTGTAATAAGCCGCCACGGTTTCATGATCAACCGTCTCATCCGGTGTCATGTCCAAGCGTTTGTAGATTTCCGCCCGTGCACGCATATCCGCCAACAGCACCGCTCGTGCATGAACCGCAACCTGTTCAGCAAGTTCAATTGGCACAACAACCACGCCATCGCCATCGCAACCCACAATATCGCTGGGACGTACCTGCACTCCGCCGCAGCCGATGGGCGTTTGGGTTTCCACGGCTTGAATACGTCCGGGAATAATTGTGCGTCCACGCGCGCGGGAACATATCGGGGTCTGTTGGAGGATTAGCTCGTCTGTATCCCGACAGTACCCATCCGTGATAATTCCAACCGCACCCAATGCGATCATGTTCAAGCTGTTAGCAGATCCCCAAAAACCGACCTCCCGTGCCCCGCCTGTATCCATTACAATGACATGTCCTGACTGGATCTGATCGCGATAATTGATGTTTCCAACCTCGTTGAACCAATGCCCATGTGCTTTGACAACCGCTTCGGTGGTGTCCAGTTTCCACATCGGACGATTAGCAGGGACACAGCGGAGGGTGAAGGCAACACCCCAAAATTTCATGCCGTGCCAAAGTGGACGAACTTCGGGTGACATCAATCCAGTGTCAAAATGTCCAAATCCGTCCAGCCCATCGCAGACATCAGCGACACGAAGATATTTGTACAATTTACGTATTTCAAATGGGTCAATATTGTGCGTTGATTCGTTAGGGGTCATGGTACTTGGCTCCTCAAAGTGGCAATGCCACAGATTTGATCTGTCAATCTTTTTTTATTGATACTATTATAGCATGTTTGTCTGAAAAATTAACGAGTCTTTAGTTGACTGACCGTGGACTCATATTAATCCAAGTAATCCATCTCCGGCAGCAAATTCCATCGATACTGATCTGCGGGTTGCGTTTCGCGTCCCCAATCCGCTAAAATCTTCGCCCCTACCCGTTTTGTTTCCATTTTCGCCGCAATATCCTCCGCATCCCAACCGTCCAGTACCTGCTGCGTCAAGGTTTCCTGAACCTCTTGACATGCTACATCGCCCGCCCGGTCATAGAGTTCCGCAGGATCTTCCTTCAAGTTGAAGAGTTGTGGCGGCTGTCCGTGGTAGTAATTCAGTTTCCAATCGCCACTTCGGATCATCCGATGATAGCAGCCATCGTCAGTGCAATATTCAGAAAAGGCGGTGTCTTCCCATTCCGTTCCTTTATCCTGCAAAAGCGAGAGTACGCTTCTGCCACGAGAATTTGGCAACGCCGGCACGTCGAGGGCGTCTAACATCGTAGCATTCAAATCTAAGGAACTGATCACCCGATCACATCGCTCACCTTCAGGCAGTACGCCGGGCCACGAAAGGATTGTAGGAACTCGCACCGAATCCTCATAGAAGGTCTGCTTCCACCAAAGCCCGTGCTCTCCCACCTGTTCGCCGTGATCTGACATATAAAGGATAACTGTGTTCTCTGCCAGACCATTTTCTTCGAGCGCAGTCAAAATCTCACCAATCATCAGATCCATCCGTGTGACCAACGCCCAATACGCTATCCGCGCTCTAAGGATCTCCGCGTCGGATACCTCAACGATCCCGCACCGCTCCCGCCACCATCGGAAATAAGGGTGCAATTCATCAGAGAAGGGGTCAGGGTTTCTCGGCATCGTCATCCTCCCTTCGTAGAGATCATAATCCTCCCGCCGTGCCACAAAAGGTTGATGCGGCAGCATGAAACCCACGGAGATACTGAACGGCTCGTCCATCACCCCCGCCCGCTTTCGGACGCCGAGGCGGTTCAAATAATCCACTGTTGCAACGGTCACATCTTCGTCATGAACCTGATACGCGCTTTGACCAGGACCTGACTTTTCGAGGCTGACACGCGCAGGACCCGCCGTGCCCGTAAGCGATCCGTGATCAACCCCCGTCCCGCCGAGATAATTCGGACCGTGATCTCCGACCAATCGCTCGGCGTAGCCGTGTAACTGATCGGGTCCCAGCGAATGCATCCGCCCAATCAGGACCGGACGGTAGCCAGCCGCACCCATTGCGTGTGCAAAGGTCGGACTCCCTGAATCAAGGATGTGGCTGTTCGTCCACACCTCGTTTTCATAGGGATAGCGTCCGTTCAACATCGACATCCGCGAAGGAACACAAATCGGGGAGGGACAGTAGACATTATCAAATACAACCCCCCGCGCTGCCAACCCATCCAAATGCGGCGTCTGCACCAATGGATCGCCGTAGCAGCCAGTCACAGCGGGATTGTGCTGATCAGAATGGATATACAGTAGATTGGGACGTTCTGTAAAAGTACCTCGATTACCCATAAACACCTCATTTTATTCTAAATAGATACGCTATGACTATAGCACACCTTTGATCGAAAATCAATCGTGATATCTGTTTTTTATTGACGCCCGCCATCTCTTAGATTATAATACTATTACATTAGTATTAAAGCTTTAGTATATCGGAGAAATTAAATGCAATCACAAAAACTGCACCGTTTAGAGCTTGAGGTGATGAAAGTAGTCTGGCAACTCGGTAACGCTACTGTCAACGATGTGCGCGATGCCCTTAAACAGCCGTTGGCTTACACCAGCGTCGCAACAACTCTGAGCCACCTTGAGAAGAAAGGGTTTCTAACCCACGATGTAGACGGGCGTACGTACGTCTATCGTCCACTGATTCAAGAAAACGAGGTCTCAAAATCGATGCTCGGCGATCTCCTTGAGCGTCTGTTTGATGGTTCAGTGGAGCGGCTTGTCAACACACTCCTGGAGACCCGAGAAATATCTCCGGAAGAGTTGGAATGCCTACGTAAATCGATTGTCGCTTATCGAGAGGAGAACGGGGATGGATAAGCTAATCTTTCTGCTGAACACCTCATGGCAGTGGGGATTAATAGTGGGAATTGTCTGGCTGCTTGTATACCAGCTGCGGCGCGCCCATGCGATCTGCTATGCGCTTTGGTTGACAGCATTGGTGACGCTTCCTATATTGCTTGGTCTGAACGCCCTCCTGCCCGGAATCTCATTTCATCGGACGCAAATGGCTCAGGTCGTGAGTGCACCCCAATTACAACCAACAGATACCTCGGAGCATCAATCGTCAACTGGCGGACAAGTAATAACCGGTAACCAACTTTCGCCGCAAGACATAAATCCTTCGTCAAAACCCCAAACGAAATCCTTACGTATAACTTGGCAACACATCGTGTTCCTCGCTTGGGTAATCGGTATAGCGTGGTCTACCTTTCGACTTTGCCACAGTGCATGGCGACTCAGGCAGCTTCATCGGTCAGCACATCCTGCTGACGTGCAACATCGACAACTGCTCGAAAACCTTTGCGATCGGCTTGCCGTAAAACGCCCGGTTAACTTGCTAATTTCGGAAGAGATAGACACCCCAATCTCGTTTGGATGCCGGCGTCCTTGTATTTTGCTTCACGAAAATGTTACGAATGATCGTCTAGAGTTCATTATTCTCCATGAACTGGCACACCTCCAACGAAAAGATTGGTTGGTTAATTTACTGGTCCATGCCATCGGTATCCCCTTCTTTTTTCATCCGCTGTTTTATCTTCTGCGTAAGCGTCTGGCAGATGTTCAAGAGCAGATCTGTGACGGTTGGGTTATCCAAACGACAGGCAAACGGGCGGATTATGCACAATGTTTGGTGGATATGCTAGACCAATCTGTTCATCGCACAAAGCTGGCGTTGGCGCTTGGACATCAACGCTCACAACTAAAAAACCGTGTGAAAACCATCCTCGATAACGGGTTTCCTCTAAACCTTCATCTAAGCCGAAGGGTAGGCGTACTTATAGGCGGGCTTGCACTCCTGCTGGCGCCGTTCTTGAGCATGGCACAAATTATGCCGCTACGCACGATTTCCCTTCCGCTTGCTGAAAATGTGCCGGAGGTTCGCATCCGAGGGCGTATTCTGTCTCCCGATGGTAAACCGCTTCCTGATACCAAACTTGAGTTTTCTGTCCATCAAGTACGAGATTCTGATAGTAGGATTGGTCGCAGAGTTGAAAATATACAGACGGATGCTAAAGGGAACTATGAACTCTCCGTAAACCAGCTAGGTGCCTATGAATTTTCTGTTGGGTATCGAGATCGGGACAAGATGAAGTATCCGCGCTGGACAGCTCAGAGCGAGCAGATCCGTGCCGAAAAATACGCTCGGATTGACGGGGTTGATTTGACGCTCATTGATAGAATCTCCACGCTAATCGAAAGTGGGAAATTTTCTGAGGAGGAAGTCAAAATGTTGGAGGTAAGACGCTTCCCTTGGAAATTTGATAAAACCGGAACAGAGATCAAGCTTCCTGAAAATAACATCGAAAGTTTTCCTGCTAATGGCGATTTTGAAGACAATCTAACGGGTTGGACCAAATGGTTAGCGGTTGATAAAATGAACAGCCAACGGACCTGCGAAGTCATCTACGATGAGGATAAGCGTTCACATGTCGTTGAATTAAAAAGAACTGATGGCAAATCAGACGGTTCGCATGTAGGAATACATCAGGATGTTTATATCGATCTGTCCAAGCATGAGGCACTTTACCTACAGCTCGATGTCAAAAGTATTGAGCACTCGCTTGAAGGGAGTGGTTGGTCGGGGGGTGGGGAGAATCCTGTCTGCATCGAACTTGGTTTCCTCGACCAAAAAGGGGAGCCACATCGATGGATTCACGGTTTTTACCATAAAGGACAGGATAGATACGACACCTCTACAAAGATTCAACAAAACGAGTGGTTCACCTACACTTCGCCCAATCTCAAAGAAATTATTCCCTTATGTGGCCACGAAGAAAACGTCCGTGACGATTGGTTTGGTGTGGCAATGCACCAATACGATCCGGACTTGGAACCAAAGGTAATAACGCGAGTCCTCCTTCGTGGAAGCGGTTGGGATTTCACCGGGCGAGCGGATAATTTGCGATTTACAACATCACTTAACGAATAAGATTGAAAGGAGTGTTCCCTGTGAAAGTCCTACAAATTCTTTTTACCTGTTTTGCATTTTT
The DNA here is from genome assembly GCA_965204355.1 of Candidatus Poribacteria bacterium. Taxonomy (GTDB): domain Bacteria; phylum Poribacteria; class WGA-4E; order WGA-4E; family PCPOR2b; genus PCPOR2b. Next base: position 980,176 of record OZ241983.1, on the reverse strand, counting down.
AATTGGACAGATTGCGCTGAGTGATGCTGACGATGTTAAAGGGGAGGTTATTCCTTCGCCCGCCGATGCCGATGAGGGCAGCCATTGGGGACATTCCGTTGATATCAGTGGAACAACTCTTATCGCTGGGTATACATGGAATGCCGATAATAAGAACGGCGTCTATATTATGGAACGGAAAAGAGAAGAGTGGGAGGTCTTGAATCACTTTCCGTCGCCCCATCCAGATCAGATAGATTACTTTGGTCACGCTGTCGCCCTTGATGGAAATCTTGCTGTGATTGGTGCCTATGAACAGGGTGGGAATGAACTCATCGCTGAACGTGGACTTTGGCACAATGGACCAGGCAAGGTTTATATCTACCGACGTGGCGGCGCGGGAGACTTTGCCCTGATGAAAGCCCTCAAACCCGATGATATCCGAAACCTTGACCGGTTCGGATTTTCTGTTGACATCAGTGGAAACACCTTCATCGCCGGAGCACCTTTTCATAATCAAGAGAAAGGCGCGGTCTATGTATACGTGCTGGAAGGAAACGAATGGAAACAGCAAGCCAAACTCCAAGCGGATGATGCAGGAGTAAAAAACCGGTTTGGCTGGGATTGCGCGATTAGTGAAAACACGATTGTTGTCGGCGCGCCACTTGCCGCTGCGCCCGACAGGCTCTCCGGTACCGCTTATGTCTTCAAGCGTAAGGGGAATGTCTGGGGACAGGTAGCAAAGTTAATGCCTCATGATGGGGCTGGCGGTGATAGTCTCGGCGTCTCTGTTGATATCAGCCAAAATCGCATTATCATTGGAGCAAATAGGGACACTAATTCCGGGAGGCGCCTTTCCGGTTCAGCGTATATCTTTAGCGAAGTCGAGGACACCTACACACGAGAGGCAAAGTTGACTGCAGACAAGATTCAGGAAGGTGCCGGCTTCGGGTGGACAGTTGCAATAGATGTTAACCGTGCCCTCGTTGGTGCGCCGACGACCGATACGGACCGAGGGGAAGATTCCGGTGCCGTTTATGCCTTTTTGAAGGTCGGTCCCGATTGGAAATTACAGGCAACTATCATACCTGAGAGGGGGCTGGGTAAGGAGGGTGGTGAATCCATGGGCTACGCCGTTTCTCTTGATGGAGAATTCGGACGAGATTTCAACTATGCTGCTATCGGTGCACCGTGGGACGATGTCCCAAAACGCATAGATGGAGGTTCCGTGTATCTCTTTGATACTGAAGATGCCGAAAACCTCAACATACCCTTAAGTAAGGATATCGAAGGTTTCAACATACCGGCGTCTGTTGATCCTACCAATGAGTTAGCACTCATTAGGTTGGGGGAGGTTAAGCGGACTGCCCTGCTTCAAAACTTTCCCAATCCGTTTAATCCAGAGACATGGATACCCTACCAACTTGCCCATAATGCGAATGTCACACTCACGATTTATGATACGAAAGGCGTGTTGGTGCGTCAGTTAGATTTGGGGTATCAGTCAGCGGGATATTACACGGATCGAAAGAGCGCGGCATATTGGAATGGGCGCAACGATAGTGGGGAATTGGTCGCGAGTGGGGTCTATTTTTATCAAATCCAAGCGGGGGATTATACTGCGGTACGGCGACTAGTAATCCTCAAGTAGGCGTGTAAATTGGTACGATATTCCTTTGAGTCTAGCTTAATTTAACTTAGGAGATGTATTGTGAATGCCAAACGTCCACAACTGTGCCGCGTGGCTCTGATTTTCGGACTTGGTTTGTTTTTCAGTATTGGACTGGTACCCGCAATCCACGCCGAAGAAACTATTGTCTTTCGGAAAGAAGCGGGTCCCGACGCTTTTGGCAAAGCTGTTGACATCAGCGGTGACACCCTCATCGTTGGTGCACCGAGCAAACACAATGGTGAAGTCTATATCTTCGCACGCCAAGGGGACGAATGGATTCAGCAACAACGCATCAAGGCACCACTTCCGACCCGAGGAGGTTGGTTCGGCGGGGCAGTCTGTATTGATGGGGATACCGTTGTCGTAGGGGGACTGACTCCCGTTCACGGCACCCATGGATTTGCACCCCGTTCTGGTGTGGTCTACATTTATCAACGTGAGGGAAAGAATTTTCTGCTGAAACAAAAGTTGATGCCTAACGATAAGGAGGACGGAGAGCGATTCGGATTCGCAGTTGATCTTAGCGGGGATACTCTCGTTGTTGGATCGCCTTTTCATGGTGACGATAGTGGTGGAGATATTGGGGTGGTATATGCCTACGTGCGAGAGGAGGAGGGGTTTCAACTCCAACGAAGGTTCTTCGCTGATGGCGGCCGGAATAGGTTCGGTTGGTCTGTTGCCATTGATAGGGACACCATTGTTGTTGGGATACCGTTTCAGGATATGTTTGTAAGGTGGGACGGTGCAGCTTCTATCTACGTGCGTGAGGGGAAATTCTGGGAAAAGCAGGCATTTTTGTGGGCAAAGGACGGATCTGGGCAAGAGAATTTCGGTTGGTCTGTCGCCATCAGTAAGGATCGTGTCATTGTCGGTTCGCCGAATACTAGAGGAGACACCCCCGGCGCAGCGTATATCTTCCGGCGCAACGAGGATGAATGGACGCAGGAGGTAAGGCTGAACGCTAGCAATAAAGAAATAGGTGCTAACTTTGGATTTGCAGTCGATATGGACATCAATCGAGCGATCGTTGGGGCACCATTTGAAGATAGTGTCGGCAAAGATGCAGGGGCGGTCTATTATTATCTACGGCAAGATAATACATGGACTGAAAAAACCAGGTTTCTACCAAAGCGCGTAGTTCCGGGGGAACTGCATAAGATTTGGGAAGGCGATGCCTACGGCAACGCGGTTGCCGTTGCTCGGAAAGGTCCCTATGCTATTGTTGGTGCACCGGGAGATAATCTGCACCATGTGCCTCCCAACCCGTCGGGCGCTGTCTATGTCTATGATACTGCGGAAGATTTTTTGACGCCACGCCCGGTAGAACCCATTTCCCTAAGGGCAACGACGTTGGGAGATGTGAAGCGGACAGCGCTCCTCCAAAACTTTCCCAATCCGTTCAACCCTGAAACATGGATTCCCTATCAGCTTGCGGAGAGTGTGGATGTGGGCATCGGCATCTACGACGTTCAAGGACATCGCATTCGCCGGATTGAATTGGGTGCACGGTCTGCGGGGTCGTATCTTACAAAAGAAACCGCGGTGTATTGGGATGGACGAAACGATGACGGGGAATTGACCCCCAGTGGAATCTATTTCTACCAACTCCAAGCGGGAGATTATACTGCGGTACGGCGGCTAGTAATCCTCAAGTAGGCGCACAAATTAACAAGAGAAACTGTCTGTTTTGAAAGGACTCGATTTCTGAAGTTGACCGAGGGGTTGCAGCAGGAATCAAAAGCAATGTCTCATGGGACGTGTTGTGGAGTCAAGCTATAACCGCCGCAAGAACGCCGATAAAAAAATCACAATTAACCCCAAAATGAGCGTCAAGTTCAACCACGGCGCGGGCCGTCTCTGAATCGGTGCAAAAACGGGATAAGGGAACGTCAGCAACACGCCAAAGGTAAATATGATAAACACGATAAAGATTTTAACTCCCAAGACAAGGATATATGTAGAAAGATCTTGGACAGGTTCTTTGGGGAGATCTTGAGAGAAGGATCCCGTTGACCGCAGGAAAGCAATAAAGTTGTAAACACCTGAAAACAGAATTGTAAGCAGCGCGGTCCAAACCACAACCCTAAATCGCCGAAATGCCGCATCCACCAGCTTGGGGCGCTGATCTTCGGGAAGCACTTTAGCAGAAGGCAGCAAAATGACGCGGAGAAAGAAAAAACCGCCAATCAACAGCACAACCGATCCGACGTGAATCCATTGTATCAAAGCGGGTAAGAATGTCATAGATCTCTAATAAGTGGTGTCAAGCGTGCGGTGAATGTATATGCGTCTGTCTACGTTGTCCCCAGCACCCGACTATGCCTGCGCCGAGAAGTAACAGCAATCCCATCGACCAAAACATCGGTGAGAAATCGAGCCACTGAATCAAAAATCCCCCCAAGATAGGACCTACAACCTTACCAGCGTTTTTGAGGGTGCCGATGAGCCCCATCCCCGCGCCGATGTGTAGTGCACTAATTTGCGTGGATACGAGTGCGACTGTGGAGGGAAACACGAAGGCTTGTGCAGCACCAACTACCACAGCGAGTGCCATCAGGCCCAAAACACCATGCGTTAATGTAATCAGTGGAAGCGCAATTCCCATGAGAGCCATGCCCGAACATATCGCCCCAAAATAGCCCAAGCGATCGCCAGCCCTGCCCCCAACGGGTTTTAACACCATATGCACCCCCTCCTGTACCGAGAAAAAAGCCCCTACTAAGGCAACACTAATCCCCGTGGAAAGAGCATAGATAGGCAGAAATGCTTTGACGGCGTAGAGTGCAATAAACACAGTTGCTTCTAATCCGCCTGATAGCCAGACAGATGGCGTATGTGTGCCGGATTTTAGGGCATGGGCAATCTGCTGACCAATTGGGAGACGGACGGCTTTGACGCGTGGCGCAGGGTCCGAGAGTAATAAGATCGGGACGAAAGCGAGGCTACTAAATAGTCCGATGATAGTAAAAACAGCGACAGGCTTCACTCCCACCGCCAATAGCCAGCCTGCAACCGCCGGTCCGACAATATAACCAGCACTGCGAGCCATGCCAAACCAACCCAATTTCTCCGCCAGCCGGTCTTTAACGTCTTCTGCTACAAAGGCGAGGGTCACGGGACCGTAAATAGCTGTGGCTAAACCGTGGATAATGCGTATGCCAAACAGTTCTGCCGGGGTGTGGACAAAGCGATACAAAAAGGGCATACCGGCGAAAAAAACGGTTCCAATGATCAACCACCAACGTCGTCCCCAGCGGTCAGAAAGGATCCCAATCGGTGGTTTGAGAACCATGCCAGTCAGGGTGGAAACAGACACGATAAACCCAAGAAACGCATCGGTCGCCCCTAGCGTCATCGCAAAAATCGGCAGGAGTGGTGTCTTTCCCATCTGATAGGCTGAGCGCACGATAAAATCAGCGCCCGTGATACCGATAAAATTAAGGGATCGCTTCATTACTATGTTGAGGTAGAGGTGTCGGAGTTAAGTTAGCGCGTCAACAGAGAGAAAAAATTATGCAATTTATAGTGGATTCTAAAAACAGATGGACACTTTCGCTCCCCATGTTTGGTAGGTGCGGTTTTCAACCGCACCGGACATCGCTCGGAAATTACCCAATTAATAAATTAATCTTCATGAGGAGCGCAATGTGGTATAGCAGAACTCACAGTCAATGAACTAACAAACCAATACATTGACTTGCCAATCTATCTCTTACGTCACAACCGCCGGCACACTGGCTTCACTGATGAGGTCGTTAAACGCAGCGACATCTTCCTCAATCACCGAATTGAGTTGATCCAGTTGGGCATCGATCTGGCTTGACAGCTCTTCAAAGAGTTCATACGCCTGTTTCGGCGGAGCGAAGTCAGCGACCGACACAACGCTAACCAACCCGGCGAGCTTACCGCTCAACATTGTGGGCAACCGAAGCCGATCGCCGATGGTATCCGCCCCGGTCTGTATCAACTCCCCTTCAATAGCTTTCAGTTTTTCCTGTAAGGCTTCAGCGGCTTCACAGATTGCCTCGGTGTTGCTATCCTCCTCCGCATCTGCGCGTTTCTTCCACTCATTCACCTGTCGTTGTATGCGGCGGAGGCAATTGATCGCTTCGTATGTCTCCGAAAGCTTATCACGAATCTGACTCCACAACTCAAATTGGGCATCGAAATCTGCTTGGCTGGTGCTCACCCGTGGGTCTTTGCAGATCTCAAACGGCTGCGTCTGCGTCTGTTCGCCGACCTTGAGTTGGACCTGATAAGTTCCCGGTGAGGCGAGAGGCCCATTCTTCGGTTTATCCGGGGACTCCTCCTGCTTGTCGACCCGTGGTTCCGTCACCGCTGCCGAATCTAAATAGCACATATCCCACACGAAACGATTCAGTCCCGGTTCCGCTGGGATATAACGATCATCCTTTTCATCATCTTCAGCGTCATCGGTATCTTCAGGTTTAGATGTGAAGGTTTTGATTTCTGCTCCATCAGCGTCTTGGAACGTAAGCTCAACGGGATCGGTGGGTGTATCTCCCAAAAGGTAGTAGACAATCACACCCGGCGGCGGTCCCTCCCCGGCATCGAGGAATCTACGGGTGCGCTCCCCTTCAGGCGATTTTTCCAGATAGAAGGTCGCGGCGGCACCCAGCCCCATCAGGTAGTTCTTCCCTGTCTCGCTACGGAACATACCCGCACCCCATTGTAGCCAGCGGCGATAGGTGGAGCGAGGTTTGAACAGATGAGAGGATGTCTGTGCTGCTTCTGCCAATTCGCGCAGTGGCGTTACATCGTCCAAAATCCAGAAAGATCTGCCGTGTGTGCCTGCGACCAGATCTCCGTCCTTGATCTTGAGGTCGTATACCGGGACAACCGGGAGGTTATTCTGCAAACGGTGCCAATTCTCGCCATCGTCCAACGAGACATAGATTCCTGTTTCCGTGCCTACATAAAGGAGCCCCGACCGAACCGGATCTGCCCGAACCACGCGGGTAATTTCACCGTCGGGAAAACTCCCACTAATTATGTGCCACGTCTCTCCGTAGTTATCCGTCTTGTAAAGATAGGGTTGATAATCATCTAACTTGTATCGGGTAACGGCTACATACGCTGTCGCTGGATCGTGTGGCGAGGCTTCGATGTTGCTAATCAATGACCATTCAAGCAAATCCGGTGGAGTGATATTCTCCCAACGCTGCCCAGCATCTCTGGAAATGTGAATCAAGCCGTCATCGCTGCCCGCCCAGAAAACGCCAGGCTCGTGTGGCGATTCAGCAAAGGCGTACACCGTTGCGTAATGCTCCGCACCGCTGGCATCTTTCGTGATGGGACCCCCTGAGGGTCCAAGTTTAGTTACATCGTTACGGGTCAAATCCGGGCTAATCGGTTCCCAACTGCTGCCTTCGTCCGTCGAGCGGAAGATTATATTACCCGCTGTATAGAGAACATCCGGATCGTGGGGCGAAAACGCGATAGGAGCCGTCCAAGAGAAACGATACTTCAGATCTTTCGGGCCCAAGCCAACATACTCTTCGGGCCAAACGTTGACCAAGCGGATTTGACGGGTGCTATGGTCATAACGCTGGAGTACCCCACTCCCACCCGGTGAGCTACCTACCGCACCGATATAGGCGATGTCGGGATTGTCGGGGTGAACCACGATGTCACCGCTCTCGCCAGTGCCAACCGGATAACAATCAACCCAGTGGATACCGCCGTATTCACTCGCACTTGGTGCACAGATGCTGGAATTATCCTGTTGTGTGGCATAGACGCGGTAGGGGAATCGGTTATCGGTGTCGATGCGATAAAACTGTGAAGTCAGCTGGTTGTAGATGGTTGTCCAACTCTCGCCCCCGTTGAACGAAACACATGCACCACCGTCATTGCCTTCGATCATACGCTGAGGATTGCGCGGATCAATCCATAAATCGTGATTGTCCCCGTGTGGCGTCGTAATCTCCGTGAAGGTACGTCCCCCATCGGTTGATTTCCACATCTTGAGGTTCAGAACATATACGGTGTCAGGATCTTGCGGATCGGCGAAGACGTGGCAATAATAAAAGGGGCGATGCCACAGGTCGCGGTTGGCTGTCAAAAGTTCCCATGTCTCACCGCCATCGTCTGAACGGAACAACCCACCCTTCTCCGCCTCGACGATTGCCCAAACCCGATCAGATTGGGCGGGGGAAGCAGCGACGCCGATTTTGCCAATGAGCCCTTTGGGAAGCCCCGGTTTATTGGTAATCTCCTCCCAACTGTCGCCGCCGTCGGTTGATTTGTAGAAGCTGCTATCGGATCCGCCGCTCGACAATTCCCAGAAATTGCGATAAGTCTCCCATATCGTCGCGTACAGAATGCGGGGGTTGTTCGGATCCATCGCCAGATCAACCGCGCCCGCTTTTTCACTCCGAAACAGAATATTTTCCCACGTCGTTCCACCATCTTTGGAGCGAAAGACACCACGTTCTTCGTTCGGTCCAAAGGCGTGACCAAGCGCTGCCACATAGACTAGATCGGGGTTCTGCGGATGAATGCGAATTTTGCCGATATGACGGGTCTCCTTCAATCCGACGTTTGCCCACGTTTTACCGCCATCGGTGGACCTGTACACCCCATCACCGTAGGAGACATCGAGACGGATAGTGGTTTCGCCGGTGCCGGCATAGATCACGTTTGGATCGGCATCTGCCACCGCGATAGCGCCTACGGCGGCACTATTGAAGAATCCATCTGAGACGTTTTCCCAGTACGTTCCTGCGTCGTTAGTTTTCCAGACACCCCCGGCACACGCGCCAAAGTAGGCAACCGCCTGTTCTGTCGGGTGTCCCGCCACAGCGACAACCCGTCCGCCTCTTGGGGGACCGATACAACGCCATTTGAGCGATTGAAACAAGTTTGAATCTGATTGAATATTGCTCATGCTCTGTTTTCCTTCATTAATTGGGTATGAGATTTTTTTCGTATGTATCAGGTTTCACTAAAATTATGCCGTTTATCCGTCATCAGTAGGGAACGCAGATCTGCGTTCCCTACTCATCCGCTTTTTCATCGAAATCTAAAGCGACAAATCGGTAACCAATTGTTTTCAGCCGTTCTACAATCGTTTCACGCATCTGAACGGCTCTATCGAAGTCGGCTTCTGCCACTTGTATCCGCACAATCTTCCTGTGCGGAAAAATTGAGGCTTCTGGGATGCCAAGTTCGGATAAACACTGCTGGGCAAGCACAACCATTTCATCTTCATTAAGTTTTTTCGTTCTGTTTGATTCCATATATACACTTTCTGTCCGCTGATAAGACTAATTACTAATTTGAAAGTGTAGCAGAAATGGTAATGGAGATCAATATTAATTTCATCGCATCGTAGGGAAATAGGAGACAACTTTCTTTCCTTGACAGGCCCCCTCCGCTGTGCTACACTAATTCTAAAAACAGATAGGACTTACGCAGTTGGTTCATAAGTCCCCCTGACAAAGGTTTCCCCCCTGATAAGGGGGGCTAGGGGTTGGGGATTTAGGGGGTTAACAATAAAAAAATCCCGCGCCGCGTGCTGATTTTGCGTAAGTCTTGGATTCAAATGGGGCTGATAAACGGGGTTGAACAGAAATTTCTATCCTTTATCCTCTTTTTTTCTGCGACAATCAGCGAAATCTGCGTTCCTATCTGCCCTTAGAACTGAAGTGCGTAACTCCTAAATCTACTATCAATTGCGTATGGTTGAGGTGCCAAGTGAACTTCATTTGGCAACGATTGTCATCGGATTGTATTTTATACCGTTGAAATATCAACGTAACCTATACTATCGTCTGAAAAAGGTCATGTGTTCGAACTGAATTAGCTTTCCAACCCGCAAGGGTATCAAGGAGAAAACCATGCACACCCGTTTCTACCACACCGCGTTTGTCTTAGCTTTATGTCTGGTCTTGATGAGTTGCGGACCACCGCCTCAAACCGGAAAAAGACCGCCTATCCCAAGTGCAAACCGTTCACGACCTGCCTCAACTTCGGCACCGGCGACAACTCGAACCGCCGCGGCGACAGGGGCATTACCTGCTTCTGCTGCGATTGATGTTACTAAGAAACCGATCCTGAAGACATTCTTCAGAATGGATCATGATGTTAGACGGCTTGAAGATCTCTATGCGACGACAAAAGGGAAAGTTCAAAACCTCAGCGTGGTGTCCAACTGTAATTTGGAAGTATTGAAAGCATTTGTGGCAACGGGTTGGACGCCTGTTATCTTATCAAAACGCACTGCTAAGGGACACCTACTGGCGGTTATGAAATATGATGACGCCGACCAGAAGATTCAGATCGGAAACCCGCTCGGCGTACGGAGAAAAGGAGCGGGGGCTAGGGGCGCACGCACGCTTAGTTATCCAGAGTTTGAAAAAGAGTGGGCAACCGGCGGATCTGGAAAGGCATGTGTCCTGATCACACCAAAAAGGCTCCACGACGTGGAGATACACGCCGCTTTGAAGAAGTACCTCCCCGAAGAACAGGTCGATCAGGTTCGGGTGAGGAGTCGATGAGAAAGGAAGAATAAAGCGTAATGCGTAATGCGTAATTAAGAACTTCTTTTTTACGTTTTACGTTTTACGTTTCACGCGCCGATGCACAATCTCTTTAACACACTGCAAACCCTTGAATCTGATGGACAGCGTGTCCATTACTACTCACTCCCTGCTCTGGAAACACAAGGTATCGGAAAAGTTTCTAACTTACCTGTCAGTATACGCATTCTGTTGGAATCGCTGCTGAGAAACTACGATGATCAACAGATTACGGAGCAGGATATCGTAGACCTCGCAAACTGGGATCCGAAGCAACCTAAATCCGTTGAAATCCCATTTAAGCCTGCCCGGGTCCTTGCCCAAGATTTCACGGGTGTCCCGCTCCTTGTTGATCTAGCCGCAATGCGTTCGGCGGTGGAGGAACTCGGCGGCGATCCACAGATTATTGAGCCGCTTGTCCCTGTCGATCTGGTCATCGATCACTCCGTTCAGGTGGACGCCTACGGGACAGCGAATGCGCTACAGATTAACACCCAAAGGGAATTCGAACGGAATAAAGAACGGTATGAATTCATGAAATGGGGGCAGCAGGCTTTTGATAAGTTTCGGGTAATTCCGCCGTCCATCGGTATTGTCCATCAGGTGAATCTGGAGTATCTTGCCAAATTGGTCGTTCCCGATGCGATTAACGGCGAGACAATCGCTTATCCCGATACATTGGTCGGAACCGATTCCCATACCACCATGATCAACGGTCTCGGAATCGTTGGTTGGGGTGTCGGCGGTATCGAAGCGGAAGCCGCCATGCTCGGTCAGCCGGTTTACATTCTGACGCCGGAGGTGTTGGGGGTGCACATGAAAGGAACGCTCAAAGAGGGTGTCACAGCGACGGATCTCGTCCTGACGGTTGTGCAGCGATTGCGGGAAACTAACGTCGTCGGCAAATTCGTGGAATTCTTTGGCGAAGGGGTCGAAGCGCTCTCAACCCCAGATCGGGCGACCATTTCCAATATGTGTCCCGAATACGGCGCGACGGTCGGTTTCTTCCCTTCAGATGAAGAATCGGTGAACTATCTTCGGGCGACGGGGCGCGACGAAACGGACCTGGAGCTGGTCACGACATACCTGAAGAGCCAGAATATGTTCGGCATCCCGAAAGCGGGTGAAGTAGAGTATTCCGAGGTGTTAATGATTGACCTCGATGCGATTGAACCGAGTATTGCGGGTCCCAAACGTCCCCAAGATCGGATTGAACTCTCAAAGGTCAAAGAGACTTTTCCGCGCCTGTTGACAGCACCGCTTAGCGATGGTGGATACGGACTTTCTCAGGCGGAACTTGAAGGACACCGTCAGAGTGCAGAAGCCGCGGGCAGCATCACCCACGGCGATGTCGCAATCGCTGCCATTACCAGCTGCACCAATACCAGCAATCCGTCAGTGATGATCGCCGCCGGCTTGGTTGCCAAGAAAGCGGTCGAGGGCGGCATCCGTGTCCCCGATTCTGTCAAAACCAGTTTAGCCCCCGGATCCCGCGTTGTCACGGAGTACCTGCAAGGAACAGGACTGCTACCTTATCTGGAGAAGTTAGGCTTTAACGTTGTCGGCTACGGTTGTACGACCTGCATCGGGAATAGTGGTCCCCTCGATGAAAATATCCAAAGTGCCATTGAAGCGGGAAATCTGGTCGCCGTCAGCGTCCTCAGCGGCAACCGAAATTTTGAGGCACGCATACACCGCGATGTAAAAGCCAGCTTCCTGATGTCTCCGCCGCTTGTTGTCGCCTACGCCCTCGCCGGACGAATCGATGTTGACCTAACGAGCGAGCCGTTAGGCTATAACGACGCTAACGAACCGGTCTATTTGAGAGATGTGTGGCCCACACGAGCGGAAATCGCCGATCTAATCGCTCAATCGTTGGACGCCAGCACCTTCAAACGCCTTTATGCTGAAATTGCCAACCAAGCACCGGAATGGGACGAGTTAGACATCCCCACAGGCGAACTCTACCACTGGAGTGAGGAGAGCACCTATATCCAGAAGCCTCCCTTCTTTGAAGGGTTCGAGTTAGAACCGGCGCCGATCACAGATATTCAAGGCGCAAGGGTGCTCGCCATTCTGGGAGATTCTGTTACAACAGACCACATCTCCCCCGCCGGCGCAATTGGTGCAGATAGTCCAGCAGGAAAGTACCTGATCGAACACGGTGTTGAGAGAAGGGATTTCAATACATACGGTGCGAGGCGCGGCAACGACCGGATAATGAGTCGCGGAACGTTTGCTAACAACCGGATCAAAAATGTCATGCTGCCCGATGTCGAAGGCGGCTATACCGTCACCTATCCCTCCGGGGAACAGACAACGATGTACGAGGCGGGTCAACACTACGTTCAGCAAAACACACCGCTCATCGTTTTCACCGGCAAAGAATACGGCTCCGGCAGTTCGAGAGATTGGGCGGCGAAGGGACCCAAGCTATTGGGGGTCAAAGCCGTTGTCGCCGAAAGTTACGAACGCATCCACCGCAGCAACCTGATCGGCATGGGTATCTTGCCTTTGCAATTCAAGGGGGGCGAGAGCGCAGCGTCGCTTGGCTTGACAGGGAATGAGGTCATCAACATCACCGGTTTCGCGGATAACCTGCAACCGGGTCAAACCGCCACAATGGAATGGACTGACGAGTCCGGGACGAAGCGGTCAACCGAACTGCTCATCCGGATCGATGCCTCTATTGAGGTAGAGTACTACCAACACGGTGGGATTCTGGACTATGTCATCAGAAATCTTATGACGGATTGAAGTTTTCTCTGCGAATAACCCACACACAACCAACGAAAGGAAACCGAATTGAAGCATCTAACGCTTATCGTTTGTCTATTGACCCTTATCGCAGCGCTGCCGGTGTCCGCGCACCAAGACCCCTTCGCCAAGAAGAACCCAGTCATCGCCTCGGTGCTCTCGGTCTGCATGGTCGGCGGGGGTCAGTTCTACAACGATCAATACAAGAAGGGGGCTATGTTCTACACGGCGGGGTTGATAGGCTCAGGGATGTTCCTGTTCAGCGCGCTGGACGACTACAACCACGGCGAAGACATAGACCAAGACAACGGACGGGGACTTGTCGGGCTGGTTATATGGGCGGTAGCGATAACCGCTTCGTCTGTTGAAGCCTATAATGCTGCGAAGAAGATTAACGCACGTATCGAAGGCTTTGAACTCACTATCAAACCGTATACCCCGCCCCAAGCCCGTGGGGCGATGCTGTCCCTCCGATTCTAAAAGAGGGGGAGAACGGCTGAACTTATCGCAGTCAATTCGTCCTATTTTGGTTCGCTCATGTTAAGGATTGGTGCAATAGAAGCCGCAGGAGGTTGCAGCCCAATTTATCAGGGGGCCACTCTCCCCCCGCTTGCGGGGGGATTAAGGGGGGTAGAGTCTTGCATTTCGCTTCGTGTTTTGCACGTTCTTTTGACATGAGCCAAAATAAATCGACACCGTCGCTCCTCGGTTTCGATCCCGATTTATCGGGCCCGGTAGGCGCTGTTTCCAACTGCGCCGATGCGGTTCGGTTTGGAATGTCTCATTAATTCTAAGATCGACTATAGCCCCCCTGAATCAAAGTAAGGATCAGATTGTAGCTTTCGTCAAGGTACAATTCCGTCCCCGCCGGGACAAATGTTGTCGAATCAATTTCCTCGATAATCGCTGGACCCGAAAACCGCGCACCTACCGGTAATCCCTCTCGCCGATAAATCGACATCTGCACAGCGTGGGTTGCGGATTCATAAACGAGACGTGGGACGTTGTGCTGAGAATCTTCGGAGGTTACTGCCAAGCTAATCCTCGGACGATCTGCAGCTTCAGAGATGGAAACCTTTAGGTGTACCAGTTCAATCGTCTCATCCTCGAAGTGATACCCGTAGAACTGATGATGCCGCTCATGGAAACGACTGATCGCCCCCTGTAAACCTTCCTCTGAACGATACTCAATATCCTGTTCGTAGTTCTGCTGATAATACCGCATACTGATGAACAGTGTTTCCCGCGGTTCCCCGCGCACACCCTCCCGCTCAAGTTCTTCTCTCGCCTCCTGACGCATCGGCGCAAATCGCGCTTGGAGGTCGTTGTCGGTAACATCCGGGTCGCGTGCAGCGAAGGTGTGAACCTTTTCGACACGAAGCTCAGAAATCGCAGCACCAAAGGCAGAACATAGCCCCGGATGGGGTGGTACGACAACGGTTTCGATACCTAACTTTTTGGCGATTGCGATGGCATGGAGCGGACCCGCGCCGCCAAACGCTACGAGCGCGAAGTCGCGAGGATCAATCCCCCGTTCGATTGTCAATAAACGGATGGCGTTGGTCATGTTTTCATCCGCGATTTCAATGATAGCTGTGGCTGCCTCCTCCCTGGAGACACCCATACGATTCGCCAGTTTTTCAACCGCTTCTTTCGCCAACGCAGGATAGAGCGGTAACTCTCCGCCGAGGAAGAAGCTGGGATTGAGACGCCCCAATACCAAGTTGGCATCCGTCACTGTGGCTTGCGTCCCACCTATCCCGTAGCAAGCAGGTCCCGGCACCGCCCCAGCACTCTCCGGTCCAACGTTCAGCATACCCCCTTTATCAATCCACGCGATGGAGCCGCCCCCCGCCCCTAACGTACGGACCTCAATGATAGGAATTGCGACGGGAAGTCCCCACTCAATCTCGAAGGTTGTGGTAAACTGTTGTTCCCCATCGAGCACCAAACCAACATCGCAGCTGGTACCACCCATATCGAGCGTGATTGCATTTTGGAATCCCGCCGTTTCTGCGAAGTATTTCCCCCCAACAATGCCGCCAGCCAAGCCTGATAACAGTATATCGACGGGACGTTCAGGCGCGTTATTGAGAAGCGTAGTCCCCCCATCGGATTTGAGAAACGAACAGGGACCTGTGAGACCATTCTCTTCCAAGGCTGTCCCAATGTTATGGCAGTAACTTTGAATCAACGGCTTGACAAAGGCATCAGCCAAAAGAGTGCTAGACCGCTCATACTCCCGCCAGATTGGGGCGACCCGATGCGATAGGGAGACGGGGATATGCGGGAAAGCTTCCTCCAGAAATCTGCCTACCTCCAGTTCGTGAGTGGGATTGATATACGAAAAGAGTAGACAGAGAGCGATGGCTTCGACCGCTTGATTTTGCAACCGCGCTTCAATATCGGTCTTCAGGGCTGCAAGGGCATCGGCGGTCAGGGGGACGACAACCTCTCCTTGGGCCCCTATCCGTTCTGTCACGCCGAGGCAGTTGCGTCGTTTCACTAACGGCTCCGGCTTGAGCCAATGCAGATCGTACTCCTTCTTTCGGTTGATGCGTTGGATGAACGGGACATCCTCGAATCCAGCGGTGGTAACAAACACAACATTTGCGCCGGTCCGCTGGAGAATGGCGTTGGTCGCAACCGTTGTGCCGTGCACGATGCGTTCAATGGCTTCAAACGGTATCTCTGACTTCTCCAGCACACCGAGAAACGCACGCATCGGTGCTTCAGGCGTGGAAGGATGCTTGGCAACGCGCACTGCACCCTCCGCCGAAATGCCGACTAAATCCGTAAAAGTGCCTCCGGTATCAATGCCGATTGTACTGGGCACGTGCAGTTTCCTCCCGTGAGTTCAGGGGTTCATTCATTACACCGATGAATCAATGAACAAACTGTTTTCACGTTTCACGCATCACGCATTTTGATATGAGCCAATCAGGAATCATCCGTCTGTTTCAGGGTAGATCTGCTCCCAAGGCATTGGGTATGTTCTCTCCCAACCGACGCGGCCAAATTCTGGACTGCTGGAATAACTATAAGTATACGTGCGTTGTGGGAAAAACGCCTCATCTGTCAAGCGCATTATTTCTGCTGTCAGTTCGGCATCCATGCGGCGGTGTACATCAGCAGCTTGGGGATCATACGCCAAGTTGTGCTGCTCATGCGGATCATCTGTGAGGTTAAACAGGTGCACCCCCTGAGCATATTTACACAACTTCCATGTGCCATCAAACCACATCCAGCCGTTGTGCAACAGCCCGATCACCGCGTCCCTTCTGACTTCGGTCGCAATTCCTAGTCCCGGCAGCGGGGCAGCGTCCATATAGGCAGGAATCTTGCATCCCCCTATACTCAGCATGGTAGCGGTCACATCGGTGAGCGTGACAGGATCTTCGCAAACATGACTTTCTTGGAACTCTGGATGGCTCACCAACAGTGGAACATGGCAAGCAGCTTCGTAGTACGAGGCTTTGCCGCTAAGACCGTGGTCACCCAAGTAATCCCCGTGGTCAGATGCAAAGATGATCACAGTGTTGTCGCGGAGACCTTTCTGGTCCAACGCCTTGACAATACAGCCGACTTCGTGGTCAATCTGTTTAACCAATCCGGCATAGTAGGCACGCTGTAGCATGTAATGCTCATGTGTTGGGCTATTTTCGTTCTGCATAGCGTACCACGATTTCTGAGAGGATTCTGAGCGGGAGGGGCGTCTGGGTCGCATTAATGCCGTATCTTCGGGAACAGCGGGGAGCGGTTCGGGCATATCTTCAGGTCGAAAGGTCGCGTATTCCGGCGCAGGGTCGTAGGGGTTATGGGGCCCTGGGAAGCCGACCATCATGGCGAAGGGTTGCTCGCCGTTATATGCCTCAATCCACTGTGTCGTTTCCGCCCCAACAAAGTGGTCAACTGAGTATTCCCAAGGGATGGGACTGATTAGGGCACCGAAGTTCTTATGATAGTCAGGTTCGTCGTAGAAAGCTGTCTTGGTATAGCCGTGCGCTTTGAGAAAGTGGTCATAGTCGTCCTGAATATAGCCCCAAAGCTTATCTTCAGCGATGATTCGGTGCTGGAAGCCTAGACGCTTCTCCCAAGGATAAAAGTGCATCTTACCGACAGCGATGGTGTAGTAATCGTGTGCGTTGAGCAATTCGGGCCACGTTGCCAATCCACAGGCACGATAATCCGGGCGTAGGAACTGACCATTATCAAGCACGCCGGTCTTGAGGCCATTCATACCCGTGATGAGTGAGACACGTGCCGGTACACAGACAGGCTGCTGCGAATAAGCGCGACTATACCGAACTCCTTGCGCTCCCAAGGCATCAATGTGAGGGGTGTCAATGAAGTTAGCACCGTAGCAGCTGAGGAAATCAGCGCGCAGTTGGTCAGGCATGATAAAGATAATGTTGGGTCTCTCGCTCATAAAAATCCTTTTCTACATAATTCTAAAATCTACCATGAATACATCATAGCAGAATCCTTAGTGCGTCGCAACGGTAAAATCGGTGTGTACGCAACTATTGCTAATTAAGACCGAAACCCAACTTGTTTTTTTTTCGTAATAACCTTTGGTGCTAACTAATGAGAAAGTTGTTTCCACATGGTTCAAGTCGCTTTGGATTCATTAGTTGGTTCATCCATTCTTCTTGCGTTCCGCCCTGCGGATACACAAATCTAAAATTCGATATTGGAGATATAAATAATGTTTGACGGTATTGGAATCATTTTAGGTGCAGGTTGCGCCCTCATGGGAATCGCGGGTGGATACCTACTCCTTTCGACAGTTTTTGCTGGGATTCAGTTACTCTCTAAGCGCCGCATGATAGACCAGGGCTTTGAGAAAAAACTTGACACCTGAACACCCTTATGGGTAGCATATTACACAATTTCCGACATTGTAGGAGCGTTTCGATTCCTGCAACGACAAGGGACCTCGAGTCGGGACTTGCTATCTGTTCTTACTCTTTTGCCATCGCGGACTGTGGTGTTCCAAACACTTGCAAAGTTGCCCAATCTTGCTGATGTGCATGAGAAAAGCTATCCATAAGCCGGTGGTTCAGCCATGAATTATCAGCAACTCCATCCGTGGGACATGACTCCCGCCGAAGCACGTCAGATCCAAAATGAACTGCGTAATCAGGTGATAGCCCAAGATCGATTTGACGATATCAAAACGGTCGCCGGAGTCGATCTTGGGTTTAAACAAGACATCGCCCGTGCGTCAGTTGCTGTATTGAGTTTCCCAGACCTACAGCCAATCGACGGTGTCCTCATTGAAAGTCCCGTCTCCTTTCCTTATATTCCTGGTCTACTCTCTTTCCGCGAAACGCCACCCCTTCTCAAAGCCTTTGCTCAACTTAATACCGAACCGGATCTCATTATCGCTGATGGGCAGGGCATCGCTCATCCAAGGCGTTTTGGAATAGCATCACATCTAGGATTAATTCTGGACAAACCGACAGTTGGCTGTGCGAAGTCGCGTCTATGGGGCAAACACAAACAACCCAAAGATGAAGCAGGCTCGATTGAATATTTATATGACAAGGACGAAATTATCGGCGCGGCGGTTCGTACACGGTCTAATGTCAATGTAGTTTATATCTCCGTTGGGCATCGGATTTCTCTAAATTCAGCAATTCGGTTGACACTCGCCTGTTGTCGGCGGTACAGGCTGCCCGAAACCACGAGATACGCACATCAAGCAGCAGCAGGACAAATTTCCCTTCCCAAAAAGCAGATTGAAAAGGAGAAGCAGCTTACACTATTTTAGAAAATCGTAGTAGGCACGCTCCGCGTGCCGTAAACAAGGAATTAAAATGAGCATTCTTGTAAATAAAGATACAAAGGTAGTTGTTCAAGGAATCACCGGTCGGTCGGGACGATTCCATACGCAGCAGTGCACGGAGTACGGCACAAAAATCGTTGCAGGCGTTACCCCCGGCAGGGGCGGTTCAGATGTGGATGGTATCCCCGTCTACGACACCGTTTCGCAAGCGGTTACACGGACGGGGGCGGATGTGTCCGTCATTTTTGTGCCTGCACGGTTTAACGCCGCAGATTCCATTATGGAAGCCGCGGATGCAGGCATCCGGTTGGTTATCTGTATTACGGAGGGCATCCCCGCCCTCGACATGGTAAAAGCCAAACGGTATTTAGAGGACAAACCAACACGGTTAGTCGGTCCAAATTGCCCCGGTGTCATCACGCCCGGCGAATGTAAAATAGGGATTATGCCCGGTTACATTCATCGACCCGGTAAAATCGGCATTGTTTCCCGCAGCGGCACGTTGACCTATGAAGCTGTGGATCAGGTGACCAAGCTGGGGATGGGGCAGTCCACTTGTGTCGGCATTGGCGGTGATCCGGTCATCGGCACCAATTTTGTTGATGTGTTAGCGCTGTTTGAGGCGGATACCGATACAGAAGCGGTACTCATGATAGGTGAAATCGGTGGGACTGCGGAGGAAACAGCGGCTCAATTCGTAAAGGAGCACATGACCAAACCTGTCGTCAGTTTTATCGCCGGACAAACAGCCCCGCCGGGCAAGCGGATGGGACATGCCGGAGCGATCATCTCCGGTGGACACGGGACAGCAGCGGAGAAGATTGAAGCGCTGGAAGCCGCTGGCATCGCTGTCGCTGAAAGCCCCGCGACGATTGGGGATACGCTGGTGAGGAAGCTTGAAGAGAGGGGATAAGTGTATAGGGTCATTTAGTTTTTCTGTAGGAGGGATTTCCCAATCCCGACCCTTCGCTCTATGAGCAACTTTCCGACTCCGACTTTTCAAACAAAATGGGTAAAA
This sequence comes from Candidatus Poribacteria bacterium, assembly GCA_965204355.1. Classification (GTDB taxonomy): domain Bacteria; phylum Poribacteria; class WGA-4E; order WGA-4E; family PCPOR2b; genus PCPOR2b. The sequence continues at coordinate 960,416 of OZ241983.1, read as the reverse complement.
AGCCTAAAACTGAACAGCCCTAGACAAGTGTAATTATCCCGTTGACTCAGAGCGGAAAATCGGCTACGATATGACAGAGGTCGGGAGATTGCTCCCCCGACCTAAAGTGGCTGCGTATTGGCGTCTTTTAGTTATCTTGCGCGCCCGCATCAATCCAATCTTTGAAGAGTTGAATTTGATCATCAGCCAACGGTTGACCCGGCGGCATACCACCGCCATCAATCCGTTGGACAACCTTACTTCCGTTGCTATCCCCAGGGTTAAACACGGGACCGCCGGCACTACCTTTCTCAAAGCCTGCATATGTCTCCAAATTGAGCCCTCGTGCTGGGTTGGGGGCAGCATGGCATCCTGGGACAGCGCATCTCGCCTGAAGGATAGGCAAAATATCCTCCTGAAACGTAACAGCTGGTTCCGGCGCTGGTAGAGGCGGCGGCTCCGGTTGTGGTTGCTGTTCAGGTTCCGGTTCTGGTTGTGCCTCAGGTTGTGGCTGCGCTGGCTGCTGTTGTGCTGGCTGTTCCTGTTCTGCCGGAGGTGGTTGCTCAGGTTCAGGCTGTGGCACCGGTTGCGGTGTCGGCTCTGAAACAGGCTCCGGATCTGCCGCGATAACATCGCTACCTGTGCTATCACCCTCATCACCACACCCCGTGACGAAGATGGGAAATACTAACACGGCTAAACAACTGATTACGGTAACTAATAGATTTAAGCGTGAATACTCCACGATTGTTTCTCCTTTCGAAATTGCGAATGTGAAATTTTAGACTGCAAACCGCCCGGAATCTGTAAGACCGATTCCAAAACCACGAGGAGATTGGCAGATGAAAATCATGATTAATACAGAAGTTACGCCGGAACAGGTGCAACGCATTCAACTGGTGTCCGACGATATTCAGATTGTTCAACCCCAAGACAATGAGTCGCAGCTCAAAGAGATTGTAGACACCGATGTAATCCTTGGTGGATTTAATCGCGCCCTCTTTGATAACGCTCAACAACTCAAATGGGTACAAGTACTCGGCGCAGGCGTTGATGGTGTACTTTTCCCTGAGTTCGTTGAAAGCGATGTTATCCTGACAAGTGCTAAAGGATTCGTAGGGCCCCATCTCGCGGATCAGACGTGGGCGTTGATCCTCGGTCTGCTCAGAGGCATCGGCCGTGCTGTCCGCGAACGGACTTGGGAGAATCGGATGTCCATTCGTGAAGAAACATGGGAACTTGAAGGATGTACGCTCGGCATCGTCGGACTCGGCGGCACAGGGATTGATGTCGCCAAACGTGCACAAGGCTTTGATATGCGCGTGATTGCGGTCGATCCGGAGGACGTAGATCCACCGCCGTTTGTTCACGAAGTTTGGGGAATGGACCGGTTCTATGACCTCCTTGAGGAATCGGATGTTGTGTCAATCTGCGCCCCTTTGACGCCAGAGACACACGGTATGTTTAACGATAAAGCATTCCAGCGGATGAAATCGCACGCATTACTCATTAATGTGACACGCGGTAAAATTGTCGACGGACCAAGTCTCCTCCGCGCCTTGAATGACGGACAGATAGGCGGAGCAGGACTCGATGTGACACCAGAGGAGCCGTTACCGCTTGACAGCCCGCTTTGGGATATGCCGAGGGTTATCATCACACCCCATGCAGCAGGTGGGTCACCGATTCGACTTGACCGGACAATTGGATTGTTCTGTGACAGTCTCGAAAGATTCTTGACTGGCAAGCCTCTGTTGAGCGTCATAGATAAGCGGAAGGGGTATTAAGTCATTACCGCCCCTGTTTGCCCCCAGGCCCGGTAGGTGCGGTTTCTAACCGCACCGCATCCCGATGAATTGGGACAGGACATGGGGAGCGAAAGTGTCTATCTGTTTTTTATAATTTACTATAGTTGATGCTACCTCTTGGTTCACTAGTTCAAGGGGTCACTAGTTCATTGTCAGATAAATGTAGCGCAAACTGTTAGTTTGCGGATTCGGATCACAATCTAACAGATTGTGGTACAAAAGCCTCCTTTAGACACTTCCCCCACAAAGCGGCTTGGCTATGGCTATCCAAGCCGAGCGGTGAGTGCCTTATCATGATTTATTTGACAGAGCACTAGTTCATTAATAAACTAATAAACTAATGAACCAATGCACTCCAAAAATTAAGGCGTGAAAACTATTGGGATTTCTTAATCCGATTTTCCTGTTGGGTATACTTGCGGCCGCTGTGCCGCTAATCATCCACCTCTGGAGACGGCATCAAGCGAAGACGGTGGATTTTAGCAGCCTGATGTTTCTTTTGGCCGCCCATCGACAAAATGTTCGACGCATTCAACTGAAACATCTGCTAATCTTACTTTTGCGAGTGCTAATCATTGTACTCATTGCCATCGCACTTGCACGTCCTTTGCTTAAAAATCGATTCGCGTTCGCCGGCGGAAGAACAAAAACCAGTGTTGTCATTATTCTCGACAACTCCTACAGTATGGGGTATCAGGGTATTCGGGGAGAAAGATTTGAAATCGCCAAAGGGATGGCACTTGAAATCGCTCAATCCCTTCAACGCGGCGACAGTGCCTCCGTGATTTTAATGTCTGATATCCCCGATCCGCTCTTCCTCAAATTAACGAAAGATCTGAATCAGGTGAAAGAGGCGATTCGTCGCTCCCAGATCTCTTACCGTGCAACGCTAGTCCCACCAAGCCTCGAAATGGCACACGACATCCTCGAAGCGTCCAATGATCCGAACAAGGAGATTTACCTGATCTCTGATTTTAATCTTAACGGGTGGACGGGGTGGAATCGCGTGCCCAACCGATCGGGGGCAAGGATTTTTCTACTCCCCCTCGACGATGAGGTCACCGACAATATAAGCATTGAAGAAGTTCGAGTATCTAACCAACTAATTGGTGTGGGGCTGCCCATTAAGTTGGAGGTCGCAATAGGAAATCATTCCGATGCTCCTTTGGACGACACAACACTAACGCTGTTTATCGATGAGCAGAAACGACGGTCTATCAGCCCCCAAGCGGCAGCGGGTGAGCCTGCGACCTGGACCTTTACGCACCAATTTGAATCGCCCGGTACACACATCGGCTATCTGGAGTTGACTGCGGATCGGTTGTCCATCGATGATCGTCGCTTCTTCGCGCTTGATACCTATGGTCAAATCCGTGTGCTCTGCGTCGGTGACCAAACGCTGTACTTAGCACTTGGGTTAAACCCGGCAGCGCAACAAAGACAACCGAACACCGGTTCTTCTTTTTTGCCTGCAACCGCTTCCTTGAAGGAATTAGAAGACCTAACGCTAACAGAGTATGACATCCTAATCTTAGCAGATGTGCCAGCGTTCTCAGCCCACGTTCAACAGCAACTGCAAGCGTTCATGCGGGCAGGCAAAAGCGTCATCTACTTTGTGGGGGATGACGTTGATACTGATAGCTACAATGCGTTTGCTGATTGGTTGCCAGCAGTTGTGGGGAAACCGATAACGTGGCAGCCGCCAGTAACCCTGTCAAACTACAAGGTAGATTCCGCGATTTTCGAGGTCTTTAAGAGCGAGGACTTTGCAGGCCAATATGCCCCGCAATTTTATCGTGGTTTGGAGTTGAAACCGGCTGAAGATGCAGGGGTTGTTGCGCAATTGAGCGATGGTACACCATTTCTTATCGAACGCCCTATTGACCGGGGGATCGCACTGCTTTTTAATGTATCCGCCACTCAACTGGATGCATCGAGCCTGTTGGTCAACCAGAACTTCCTCCCTTTATTGCAACAAGTTGTGCTCTACACAAAAGCGGTTCAATCTGCACATCGAAGAAACCTAATTGTTGGCGAGCCTTACACGGCAAACTACCGCTGGAGTGGAGCAACAACTACACAAATAACGCGCTTGGCGGATACAACCTATCCGTCAGAGACGCGTTCACTTATCGAGGATGGTTCGCTCACATTTGATGGGACAGATGTCCCCGGCATCTATCAAGTTGAGGGGCAGGGTAGAGATACACGCTTGCAAGATTTTTTCGCCGTGAATGTTGATGCAACGGAATCGGAACTACAACCCATCCCCGTTCAGGAGGCTGCGGAGCGAATTGGGGCGCAGACAGATATTATTTCAGAATCAGAGGCTTTAGAACAGACCCTCAACACCTACCGAGTTGGAGTGGAAATCTGGAGTGAGTTGTTGCTCCTCGCCCTTATTTTAATGCTAGTTGAAGGGATTCTATCCAATCGAGAAAGTGCAATTGCCGATGATTCTGTGCCAAGTCCTAACTAGTTGAAAACTCTTGATTCTGTAAGCGTCGGAACGCTTCTCGGTCCCGATCTGTCGGGAACGAAACGGAACCTGAACCGGATATGAATAATATCTCCCAATCTACCAATGAAATGTCTTTATCCCCTCGTCCTTATCCTCTTAATTTTGGTTCCCCAAACGCTACCCGCCAATTCGGTTCAAATTCGCAATATTATTGTGACCGGAAGTGAAGCGTTCTCCAGTGAGGAAATCCTCGGCTTAATGCAGTCACAGACCGGTGGTAATTATGATCCAGAGCTACTTCACCAGGACTTTGACCGCATCGCTAATCTCTACCAAGAGCACGGATATCAATTCGCTCGAGTTGATCCAGAGCAGCTTGTCGTCCTAAAATTTTCTGATGGCGTGTATCTCAGAATCTACATTGATGAGGGAAGAATTGGCCAAATTATAATAAGAGGGAATAGCCGTACCAAAACTGATGTAATCAGACAGGAACTGCTTTTTAAACGTGGCGATGTTTACATACAGGACGATGAACTGGAAAGTGAACGTATCCTGCGCCGAAAACCGTATTTGGGTAGCGCGGAAATTCTCGCAACGCGGGATCCAGAAACCAATCTTATCTTAATAGAGGTTGAAGTTACTGACCTATGGACTTTTTTTCCCGCCTTAGATGTTCCCGCCTTCAGTAAAGATAAAACCGGTTTTTTAGTGGCGTTGTCCGATTCAAATGTGTTTGGATCCGGGGACAGCGGGCGCCTCCGTTACCAACAGATCCGTGAAGAAGGAGAAGATCCACGCCACCTTATCAGTGGCCTCTACAGGGTATTTCGCCTGTTTGATTCACATTGGGAATTCGATGGTGTGTATACCCAAAAGCGGGAAGGCATCTCATGGGATGCGAGTCTAAAACGACCCCTCTATTCGCTCCAGACCCGATGGAGCGCAGAGTTCACAGCCTCTGAAGCTGTGGATGAAGTCCGCTGGTATGAACAGGGTGTGAAAACCGCCGTCTTCACCCGAAGCAAACAGGCGGAGTCCGGGCAGATCATCCGTTCCTTTGGTGACCGGCGTCGACAGACACAGCTTGCGCTCTGGATGGTCTCTGAGCGTGCACATTTCGATGAGGTTGAGAGGTTACCATCTGCTACCGCTGACTTTCAGGACAGAGACACAAAGATGGTTGGGGTGTCTCTCGGCCATAGGAAAGTCAACTTTATCCGCACACGCTTTCTCGATAAAATGGGGCGCGTTGAAGATATCGGTGTCGGATATGGGTACGGCGCGTCAATTGGTCGCGCTTCCCCGTTTTACGGTGCGGATCGCAACGAAACAAGGGTGAGTCTGTTTCTCAACGCTTCCCAAGCACATCAAGATCTACTGTTTGTCAAGGGACGCGCTGGGGTTACAACCCGTTTTGCCCCGCATGAAGAAGAGGATTCGGTGGTACAGGCGACCATCAGAGTCGTACGCAAGAATCTTTTTCTGCGTCAAACCCTCGCTACACGGATTTCTACGGAGATGCAATTCGGCCTTGAGGGAGAACAGCAAGTGCTTCTCGGAGGAAACAGTGGGCTGCGCGGATATGACCCCCGACAATTCAGTGGTACCAAAAGGATCCGCCTCAGCGTCGAAAGCCGATCGATTTTCTGGGAACACCCGCTGGTTGTGGTTGGGTCAGCAATTTTTGCTGATGTTGGTTACATCTGGACGGGGGATACCTCCGATATAGGGATCCCAAGGCGGAGTGTTGGAATCGGGTTGCGGTTGGGCCTCCCCAGACTAAGCGGATCTCGAGTCTACCGTGCCGATTTGGCGTACCCGTTGGATGGACCGGAAAAACCATCGCTCATACCGGTTTTCACCTATGCAATCGGGCACGCCTTTTAGGCGGAAGCATTTATGGTAAACCCTAAAAACAGATAGACGCTTTCGCTCTCCGTGTATGGTAGGCGCTGTTTCTCCCGACAGGTCGGGATCCCGTGAATACGGGACGCGCCGATGCGGTTCGGTTTCTAACCGCACCTACCGGGCCTGAGGGTAATGCAGTTCGGTTTGGAGTGTCTCATTAATTCTAATATCTACTATAATTCTCCTGTAGGAGGGATCTCCGAATCCCGACTTCCTACTCAGAAAGGGAGAAAACCAAAGACTAAATAACCCTACCTTTTAGGCTATCCTCCTTGGTTCATTAGTTCATTAATGATAACGCAAGTTGCTAGTTTTTATTTAATGATAAGTGTAATCATAGTAGCAATGAGAAACAACACAACTTTTATCTCAAACCCAGCGGCAGTAACTGCATGAATAGAGCGGGGTAGGCGTTGGGTGATTAGACCATTTGTTACCTCCACCCGCTTCCTACGGTAATGGTGTAGGTAAACCGTCCACGGCTTATATTGACGCTTACTGTTTTTCTTACGTAACGGTTTGAGCATGATGCCTGCTTCAGCCAACGCATCTTCAATCCCATAATTACAGTAGGCTCTATCTGCATAAACAACCGCACCTTCAGGTAAATCAAACGGATAACACCGCAATCCCCCAACATCACTAAAACTGCCCGGTGTTAAGAAAAACTCGACCGGTATGCCAGCCTCGGTTACCATCAGATGTAGTTTGAGTCCATAGAAGTATCTACGTTTACTAGCTATCACCCCACGCCACACTTCACCTTGATACCGTTTGGCACCAGAGATACGAATTGGGTCACATGCTGGGACAGGGTAGGAATCAATGACATACAGTTGGTTCGGGTTTTGTGCTTTACAGTCTGTGGCAAGGGAATCAAAAAGTGTCTCAAACATCGGTGCAATTTGGTGGAGTCTTCGGTTGAATCGTGCTTTACTGAGCATAGTGGGGATATATCCCTGCTCTTTGAGTAACTGGCGTGCCATCTGTTGATTGCCACCGAACAGTTGTGCTGCCACTAATGCCGTTGTCATCACTTCAGAGGCAGACATTTTGGTTCGGGGATCGTCTTGATAGCCGTGTTGAATTAACAGATCGTCACAAAGCGTATAAAATGCTACAATTACTAAGTCCATGGGATTCTCCTGTCTGAGTGTTTTGTTTTGGTCAACAAATACTCTAAGGGAAATTCCATGGATATTCAACTAGCAACTTGCGTTAATGATAATGAACCAACCAGTTAATGGTTTGCACGTTCGTTACTGGTTAAAGCGGCCTAATACGGGATACATGGGATCGTTGTAACCCTTCCCAGTATGCTCGCCGGGCGGCACGAGTTGATCTACCGCCGCTTCGTCCTCCAAGCTAATAGCGCAGTCAAGACAGCCGAGGTTGTCTTCGAGTTGTTCTAAATTCTTGGGACCAATGATTACTGAAGTGATGGTTGGATTGGCGAGCGTCCAAGCCAAAGCGAATTGTGCCAGCGTTTTACCGTGTGCCGCTGCCAACGGCTGAAGCTTTTGCGCGACTTCATAGCTTTCTTCACGCAGTTCCGTTTGAAGAATCCGTCGGTCTTGGCGTGCCGCTCGCGAGTCGGGGGGCGGCGGTTGGCCCGGAAGATATTTGCCTGTTAATACGCCGCGTGCCAACGGACTGTAGGACACGACACCAACGTTGTAGGCTTTGCAAAACGGCAACAATTCAACTTCAACGTCTCGATTGACGATGTTATAAAGCGGTTGCAGACAGACAAATTTTTCCAAATTCATACGATCGCTCTTCCACCACGCTTCGCAGAGACGCCAAGCATCAAAATTGGAGCCAGCGATATAACGAACTTTACCCTGACGGACGCAATCATCCAACGCGCGAAGCGACTCTTCAATCGGTGTCAGCGCGTTCCAGCGATGAAGATAATATAGATCAATACGATCCGTATCAAGCCGTCTGAGGCTGTCCTCCACCGCCATCATGATATGGTGACGGCTCGTACCGGATCGGTTAAGTCCTTCCCCCATTGCGCCGCTTACCTTTGTTGCTATAAGTACATCATCACGAAAGGCGCGAACTGCTTTGCCAACAATTCGTTCCGATTCGCCTGCGTTGTAGACATTCGCTGTATCGATAAAATTGATGCCAGCCTCAAATGCACGTTCGATAATCTTGATTGAATCACTCTCGTTCGTTGGACTGCCGAACATCATTGCGCCAAGACAGAGTCGTGAAACTTGGACCCCAGAATTGCCAAGACCACTGTATTCCATTGATTGATACTCCTCTCAATAATTTTAAGCACGAGTCATAAGACAATGAATCCATGTTTTTTTGCATTGTAGCACAGAGGGTGCTTGATCGCAAACGAAAAGAGATGGTAGTAGGCATATTGCCTTGAATCCCGATCTAACGGGACCCGTATGCCGTAATCACCGTACAACAACAATCTCCCTTAATCCTTGGATTTAACGCATCGGAAACCGATATGATAATAGGCACCGGATAGAGCATAAGCGCGCGCCGCGCAACGCAGATCGAATACCGAATCAAACCAACTTCCGCCGCGAACGACAAACGGTCCCTTTGCGGGAAGCGTGCGTTGAGCCGCATCCTGTTCCGGTTTTCTTGCGTCATTCCGACGTTTACGGAAACGAGAATCCTCGACAGGCTGCTGTGAATCCCGATCTTGTCGGGATTCGAGATAACGTGGCAGATATCTATCCGCACACCATTCCGCCACGTTGCCCCCCATGTTGTAGAGCGTGTGGCCATTTGGTGGAAAGTGGCCAACAGGTTTCAGATATCGCTGCATATTTTTCAACCCACCGCTACGCGCCTCCCTCGAATCGTAGTTCGCTGCGTCTGGATTAACCTGATTTCCCCACGGATAAAGCTGCCCCAGCTGCCCACCCTGCGCCGCTTTCTCCCATTCCGCTTCCGTTGGTAGACGTTTTCCACGCCATTCGCAATACGCTTGCGCTGCTTCATGGGTAATATATGTCACAGGATACCGATCCATACCAGCAGGAAAGTCATTTCCGTCCCAATGCCTGAGATAGTCCCTCGCTTTAACAGCCAACTTACGCCATCGTGGATTTGCAAGCACAAACTCCCGATAGTCAGCGTTGGTTGTTTCATACTTGTCGGTATAGAAAGCCACCAGTAAGACCTGATGCGCGGGTGTTTCATTGGGTCTGCCGTTATCGCTCCCCATCTGAAACGATCCGGCGGGAATAAGCGCCATTTCGGACGATGCGAACCCTTGAGGGGGGGCGATTACACCAACGAATAATAGAGCGTGAAGCGTGAAACGTGAAATCCCGACAAAGTCGAGGATCCTCGATAAAATCGGGACGTGAGACATCATATTGGGTAGATAGGTGCACATAACTCACCATTCCTTGTGATTCCTTCACAGAACGCGCCTTACAGCCAATCTGTTTGCAAATCATAACTTTAACTCAGTCTAACATACCGCCCGACTTTTATCAAGAATTGTACGATTCATTCAGTTCTCCTGTAGGAGGGATCTCCGAATCCCGACTTCCTACTCGGACAGGAAAAAAACTATGGTAAATTTTAGAATTACTTGGACACTGTGCCCTGTAAGTTCGTGGGCACCCGCAAGGGGTGCCCCTACAAACCTGTCTACATATTTTGATAATTCACCATAAATAGCCCTACGATTCATTAGTGAGTTTGGATGTGAGTTGATAAGGCTATCTTTCCACATCGTTCAAGAGTCACGGGTGAAGCGTAGAGACTTCCGCCTATCACGTTTTACGCTTCACGTTTCATTCTTTTGGAATTGACCCAACATGAGAAGTCTGATAAGATGCCCCTAAGTAGGTTGTTCTAGAACATCAAACCCACACGACGGAATCTTACTATAACCCCCACCGCACAGAAAAGAGGAGAACAATGGACAAAACACATAAGGTTACAATGTTAGGAACAGGGCTCATCGGTATGTTCTATACAATGACACTCCACGGACAACGGAGCCGCGACCGCGTTCATGTGGTCTACTCACGTACTGAAGAACGAGCGAAAGATTTTGCAGCCGAGTGGGATATCCCTAAATCGACGACTAACCTCGCTGAAGCGATTAACGACCCGGAAACCGATGTGGTTGTTATCGGTCTTCCCAACGACCTGCACGAGGAAGCCGTTGCGATGTCTGCCAAGGTTGGCAAAGCTGTTCTGTGCACGAAACCGTTGGGGCGTAACGCAGCCGAAGCCAAAAGAATGCTCGATACGGTCGAAAAGGCCGGAGTCTTTCACGGCTATCTTGAAGATCTGGTCTACCCACCGAAGACGCTCAAATCGCTTGAATCTGTCAAAAACGGCGCGATTGGTCAGGTGTTATGGGTTCGTTCCCGCGAAACCCACCCCGGACCTCACAGCGACTGGTTCTGGGATATCGAGCAGGCAGGCGGCGGCGCTATCGTTGACATGGGCTGCCACTGTATCGAAATTATCCGTAACTTTATCGGCAAGGATATTAAACCCGTTGAAGTCATGTGTTGGGCGGATACCCTCGTCCATCCCGTTGAGGCGGAAGATCACGGGATCGCCCTAATCAAATTTGACAACGGCGCGATGGGGCAGTTTGAAGTGGGATGGGCGTTTCGTGGCGGCATGGACATACGCGATGAAGTCTCAGGCACCGAAGGCACCATCTGGCTCAACCATTGGTTGCGGACAGGAATGGAGATGTTCACATCGGGCGGACAGGGCGGCTACGTCGCTGAAAAGGCCGAAACCAATACAGGCTGGCTGTTCCCTGTCGGTGACGAGGTCGGAGAACTCGGATATCGCGATATGTTCGTTGAAATACTCGACGCTTTGGATAACGGCACAGAGCCGATGGAAACCTTTTATGATGGGTACGTCGTCAACGCTATCATTGATGCCTGTTATAAGTCAGCCAAATCGAAGCAGTGGGAGTCGGTCGAGTTGGAGGATTGGCGTGGAGCAACTGAGGTCGAGAAAATTGGTGTCGCAGCGGTTGAAGTTGACGCGGGATATACACTGGTTAAAGAAGAACGCATGCCCGACGGGCGCCTGAAACAGATCATCAGAGATAAAGAAAGCGGTGCTATCATTGAGAGGATTACGGATGGCGCATAAAAACGCAAATCTCTATCGGTTTAAATTGGGATCACATTCGTTAAAAAATGATTGGCTTTCGTTATTTAATAGGGTATACTATAACCCGTTGGTGAGCAAATTGCTCACGGTTTTTCGTCTTGCTCTCAATATCTTTGAAATAGACGACAACTGACGTTTTCTTCCTGAACGTCGGTATTGCCAGACCGCCTCCCTCACGGTCTGGCATTTTTTTTTGATCCAACTACCCCTCGAACCGGTATTTTTCTACCTCCTCCATCACAAGTTGTGATCCCAGCCCCGGTTTCGTTGGAAGCCGTAGATAACCATCTTCCACCTCTGGTGGATCCGTCAACAGATCATTGCGCCACTCCGCATCCTGCTCATCATCGACATATTCCAAGACAAGTGCGTTAGGGATATTCGCCATCAGGTGAACACTGGCAAGCGTCGAGATAGCGCTGTTGGGATTGTGTGGCGAAACCTGCATATAGTAACTCTCCGCCATGGCAGCAATCTTTTTCGTCTCTGCGATGCCTCCCGCTCGTACCACATCGGGCATAATCATGTCCACCGCCTGGGCAGCAATTAGGTCGCGGAACCCAAAGCGGGTGTAACGCCGTTCCCCGACGCAGACAGGCGTGTTCACCGCCGCAGTCACCTTTGCTAAGGCATCGATGTTTTCAGGTCCTACCGGCTCCTCGTAGAATAGCAGTCCAATCTCCTCCAGCCTATTCCCCAACCGAATCGCTGCGCTTGTGGTATATCGGGCACCCACATCAGTGGCAATATCTACCTCGTCTCCCACAGCCTCCCGACACCGTTGCATGTGTGCTAACGCGATCCGTTCCTCGCTTAGAGTGATGGAACAAGGAATATTAATGCGTTCCCCCGGTCGAGGCGTGCCACCGGGGAAGTAAGCCTTTATAGCGGTGCATCCTTTCTCCGCCAAGCGAGCGCACTCTTCCGGCTCACCCGCGTGGCTATAAAAGCGCACCCTATCCCGACAAGATCCGCCCAGTAGGTTGTAAATTGGCTGGCCCACTGCCTGTCCCACAATATCCCATAGCGCGATTTCGATGCCGCTGATTGCAGCAATCACCGCGCCTGTTTGCCCAATCTGTTGCAAGGCTTGGTACAACTGATGGTAGATGTATTCGATGTTAAATGGATCTTCTCCGATAACGAACCGGCTCAACTCCTCGATTGACTGCTTAATAATCGTTCCACCGGGCCAATTCGTTGCGTCCCCTAACCCTACCACACCCTCATCGGTGAAGACCTGCACAAGGATCCACGGTGAAGGGATCACGGTGTTGCGGTTTGACCGCACGAGGTGCACCTTGACGTCAGTCACTTTCATCGATTTCCCCTCTCTCTATTCTACCTATTGCCGGGCCCCGGTCCCTTGTATGGCCGTCCAAACGGTAGACCAAAGGGTTCTTCATTGGGTCTGAATGGCACCATGTCTGCAATGTCTTGAAGTTCGGCAAGGATATCCGACGGCAACGGGCCCGCCTCCACCGACCGCACGTTCTGTTCAACCTCCTCTACTGACCGTGCCCCCATCAAGACTGTGGAGATTTCAGGGGTCGCTACCATCATCCGGAGCGCAGCTTCCGGCAGCGACATCTCAATTTCATCCAGAAACCCGTAAAGTCGCTGGAACTGTTTCTGTCGTGGTGGGCTCAACCACCTTGCCCCCGTTTCGATTTCGGGATAACGCCGTGATAGGGCACCCTGCTGAAGCGGCGAACCGATAACAATCCCCATATCCTGTCGTTTGGCTTCAGGGAATATAGCGATGGCCGCTTCTCGCCAAAGTAGGCTGTAGTTAAACGCTGTCAAAACGACATCGTAGCTACCTGTTGCCATAATGGGCGGAAGCTGATAAGCGGTAGTGCCGCCAAGTCCGGTAAATTTAACTGTTTTCTCCGCTTTTAGTTCGTCCAACAGATCACAGACAGGCCCATGGAAATTGTCGTAGTCTGACCACCAATCGTATTGACCCGGACGGTCAGGCTCATGCACTAACAGAACATCGATGTAATCCCGTTTGAGCAACCGAAGGCTTTCATCGACCGACCGCCGCAAGAGGTCTTTATCTTGTGGGTTAAACGGTTGTGGACGACCGCCGATTTTCGTGGCGAGGAAGTACGGCTGCTTTACACCTTCGAGCGCGATGCCCAGAACCTCCTCACTATCGCGGTAGCTCGGTGCTGTATCCACATAATTTATGCCGAGCTCAAGCGCACGACGAGCGGCACGACACCCCTCATCACGTCCACGGTCGCCCGCGCTGGAAACATATAGCCCTCCCATGCCCAGCACACTCACTTCAAGTCCCGTGCGACCAAGCGTTCGTTTTTCCATATTTTGTTCCTTTCGTACGGAACGCAGATCCCGCGAAGTCCCGATAGAATCGGGAGAACGGCATCTGCATCCCTACAACACCCTTTATGGTGAATTAGAGAAATAAATAGACACTTTCGCTCCCCGTGTATGGTAGGCGCTGTTTCTCCCGACCTGTCGGGATCCCGATTTATCGGGACGCGCCGATGCGGTGCGGTTTCTAACCGCACCTACCGGTGTGATAGCCCGGATTTTTCCCTCCCCGGTAGGCGAGGTTTCCTAACCTCGCCAATTTGCAGTGTCCAATTAATTCTAAAGTCTACCATAATTGTTGATCTATTCAGTTGCCGGTGCCATATCCCAAGCATCAACGGACTTCACATCTACACTCGCACCGCGGCTGAATAGGATCACACCGAGACTGTCGCTTCGGGTCGGATAGATCCGCTGTGTCACACACTGACGTCCATTGGCGAAAACCTCTAACACCGAACGGTCTATAAATATACGCAACTTGACCGGTTCTCCGGGGAGCAGTTCAAACGGCGCTTCTTGGGCGGTCACGACCCGCTTACCCTCAGGCACCCGCTTCGTCGCGCTTTCATTGCGATAGAAGATATATCTTATGCTTTCATCAAGGCTGGATTTGCTAATATCTACGCTCAATGTTTTTGCGCTCGGTTTACACACGATGCCGGTCTGCTCTGCCCCCTCCGGCGAACAACGAACCTTCACGCCAAACTCACCTTCAACCGCTTCACCAAACTTCACAGCCAGTTCCAGACAATCCCCTCGGACATCGTCAAGTACCATTTCCGAATCGGCGGTCAGATGGATGTTCTCATGATGACGGTGATTCTGCCGTAGCACCTCTAATTCAGGAGCGGGTTCAATTACCAAACTGTTATCTTCCCCTAACGATAAGATTCGCGGCACAGTCATCACGCCAGACCAACCGGAAGCACGCTCCGCTTCTTGTGTTCTTGCCTCGCGGATCCAGTCAAAGAAGATACGACGCCCCCTCCTGTCCAGTACAGTAATTCCGCCTCCGAGATGTCCGCCGGACCAACTCATGCGAGCATACTGTTCCGGGTAAAGCAGGTCGTCCTCATATCGTCCGATATAGTATTGGGTTCCCTGCAAATGGCTGCAAAACAGCAACATGTGTTTATCCCCTATCGGAAAAAAGTTCGGGACAGCACAATCCTCATCTGCTTCAGTCCACCGCCGATTTGATTTATAGAATGGGTGTAAATACTCCCAGTGAACCATATCGGGCGACCTGAACAGATAGGCGGTGTCGCCTCCCGCTGGATCACGACTGCCGCACAACGCATACCAAAAGTCCCCATGCTTCCAAGCGCACGGATCATAGACGCGGTATTTCCCGTAGTCCGGATCATCCGGTTTCGGAACCGGTATAACGGGATTCGCAGGGTGCTTTGTCCATCGAACTAAATCCGGATCCTCACTGGTAGCGATACATGTCCCTTCAGGCACACCGTGATAAATCAGCGTGGGGACGCCGTCGTTAATCACCGCACCGCCACTGAAACAGCCGTCCCGGTCGGGACCGCCCAACGTCGGCGTCAATGCGATCGGATGGTGCGTCCAATGCACAAGATCTGGACTTGATGCGTGTCCCCACTGAATCCATTTCCAGTAGGCACCGTCGGGGTTGTGCTGATAGAAAATGTGGTATCTACCGTTCCAAAAGAGAGGTCCATTGATGTCGTTCATCCAAGCCCACGGCGGCGTGAAATGGTACGCCGGTCGCTGGGGATCTCCCTGAAACTTCTCTCTCAGCTCCTGTGCACCTTGGATGAGTTGTTCAGTCTTTTCAATTTCGTTGGTCACTATGGGTTCACTCCTTTCGTATATCTATAGAATGAGCACTTTTCACACTTTAGCTGATAGGGGTACACATTGCGCTCCGCTGGAGCGCACCCATTGTATATCTGACCGGCTATAGACATCGCGCTCCTCATGAAGATTAATTTATTAATTGGGTAATCTCCGAGCGATGCCCGATGCGGTTGCAAACCGCGCCTACCGGGCTCCTCGTCCCGTAGTCACGGGATCCCGATAAATCGGGATTTGGTAGCGCTGTTTGTAACTGCGCCGTTTCAACCCACGCACCTACCGGGCTAGGGGAAATACAAAATTACCGAATTATTTTCTGAAACTTCATCTGGAGCGAAAAAAACTATTGAACCGATGCGTCAATTGGATACTTATCTCGGCAACCCTATGTATTCCGCCCCAGCGGGGCGATATGTCTATAGTATGAGCAAACCTATTTATGAGCACCCCTCACTTACATGCCGTCATTCTACTCCTGAAGATATCTCTTATCCATAAGCCCCACGCGGGTGTTCGCCGAGTAGCTCTCGCTGACGAGGATTGCATTGGTCGAGAATATCACGGGATAGGCTGTAATTGAGAAAGGGCCAAAATCGCTGTGCGACAAACCGGCGGGCGTAACTCGGAACAACTGACAGCCGGGTTCGATCTGTCCGGTTCGCCGCGCCACGATGCCACATCTGGTTGCTATACAAGATGCAATCCCCAGCGTTGCAGGTAAGAGATACCGGTCCTTGACCCCGCCAGTGCGGCGGATCACCGTCGTCGGGTGTCGGCTGCCGACAGGCACGATGGCTGCCGGGAACGACCTCCGTTGGTCCCAACTCCATCGGGACATCCACAACGTAATAGTGGCAATTGATTGTGTTGATGATAGGGGGATATTCCACATCGTCGCTGACATCTGCCGGACGCTGCAAGTAAATCTCATCAGAATGGAATCGCGATACCTCATTCCCTGTAAACATCCGATGCCCCTGTAACCCAATGATGTGCATCCGTTCACCAAGGATGTGTTCCATCAGCGTATAGATAGGCTCGTTCAGCAACAAATCTACAAAGTCCATCCCTTTTTCAAACAGGCGCACCAGTGAGTTTGAACCGTAGCCGACGGAGGGTTCAAACCCGGCGACACGTTCTCGGAAATGCTCAACCGCTGCCGCCGGTAAAGCGTTGGGGATAATGATATATCCGACGTCAATCAACTGTGCTTCCCATTGGGCAAGTTGATCTTCGCTCGGTTTTTCACTGTTCAGAAGCGGCGTTTCAATCTCTTCAAATCGACTCCGCGGGGACGCTTTGGAGGCGTTTTGCATATCATTCTCCTTTCAAATCTTCAAATCTATAGTAGATCTTAGAATTAATGAGACACTCCCCAAACACGAGGAGCGAAAATGTCTACTTATTTTTAGAATTCACTATAAATGCCTATCTGCTCATCTTATTGGTAGCGTTCTTCGGGGTGGAATCGGTAGTCGCCAAGTACCTGAAGCAGACGGTCACTCGCACCTTCGAGGATATGTTCCGGCATCTTGTAGTTGATGTAGGCATTATAACGCGGAAAGGGCCAACGCCGAGCGTATTGCTGCTGGAGCAGATAACGCACTTGACCTGACCGGTTGGGCGTTCCACGATGCCAGCATTGCGGGTCGTGCAGATAGATGTCACCCGCCTTGCACAGTATCGAAACGGGTCCCCGCCCTTCAAATGTCGGCCTCTCTGTTTTCGGCGGATTTCTGCCCGAATAGTGGCTGACAGGAACGTATTGGGTCGGACCATATTCAATCGAATCAATATCTGTCAGCGGCACCTGCACAGTGAGCCACTGTACTGGTAACTCGATGCGCGGGTCGTGACGCGGAACGTCGTCGGGCAGTGGGAAGAATAGCGCATCATCTACGTGCCATTGGTCTATCGCATTGGTCTCATCAGTTCGCACAACATTCATACCGCACTGCTGGAAGCCCTTGCCAAAAATCGCCGCCATCAGACTGTAAATCGGTTCACGTATTAGCAGGTCACAGAAGATTCGATCCAGTTCGTTGGTGTGTCTGAGGATAAAGTTCTTCTGAACGTAGCGACCGCTTATGACCTCTGGATCAACAAACAGGGCATCCGTCTTCTCACGCAGCGCCATTACCTCATCGGGTTCAAGTACCCCCGGAATCAGTGTAAATCCGTTCTGCTTGAAATCGCGGATGATGTCAGCGGTCCGCTCTTCGCTGAAAGGTTCTCCTTTGTTGATTGGTGTTTGATTCAAGGGGTTGTCCCTCCTACCTTGCCTCTGATACTGAATCCGAAGCGTGTTACGAAGTCTGCTTTGTTGGGGGAACCAGAGTCGCTCTTTCTGGATCGTTTGTAATACAGTTTTTACGTTTTACGCTTTACGTTTCACTCTCGGGCTTTGAGCGGAGAGGGTATGGACAGTTGCAACCCACCACTATTGGTTATTTCCGCACAACTCCCGTATATCGCGCTTCAGAACGGGAGTGTAGATCATCGTGCACTTCAAGCAGGCGCTGATCTGCACCTTCAAGGAGATGGTCGGGCATTCTGTGCTGGATATAGGCGTTATAACGCAGAAATGCCCATGCGGGACCGTACTGCTGCTGAAGTAGATAGCGGTAACGCCCTGACCGATTGGGTGTCCCACGATGCCAACATTGGGGATTGTGTAGGTAGATATCGCCTGCTTTACATAGTACGGATACAGGACCCCGACCCTCAAATATCGGCGTGTCTGTTTTTGGTGGATTTCTGCCGGAATAGTGGCTGCAGGGAACGTATTGTGAGGGGCCACATTCAATTGAATCGATGTCGGTCAGCGCAATCTGTACCGTCAACCACATAATCGGCATATCGATGCGTGGGTCATGACGCGGAACGTCATCCGGCAGCGGGTAGAATAGATAATCATCCACATGCCAATGATCGATAGCGTGGGCGTGGTCATTTCGCAACACCTGGTTGCCGCAGTGCTGAAAACCATTCCCAAAAATCGCCTCCATCAGACTGAAAATTGGCTCACGCACCAGCAGGTCACAAAAGATTCGGTCCAACTCGTTGGGCTGCCAGACAATGAAGTGATTTTCGCGCAGGTAACCGTTCTCAACTGTTTTGGGGTCGTCGAAAAGTGCGTCGGTTTTATCGCGAAGCGCTTTCGTTTCATCTTCTTCAAGCACGTCCGGAATCAATACAAACCCATCCCGCTTAAACTCGCGGATGATTTCACGGGTCCGTTCTTTGCTGAAAGACGTTCCATTTTGAATCGGTGTTTGATTCAAGTGAGCCCCCTCCTTTTCGGAAGGATTCAAATGATATGAGGCGAACCTTGCGGAGACTTTATGCTGTCGCAAGATTGGGTTCCCTTACTGTTCGGTATCATAGCAAAGTTCTGGCAATTCCGCAACGAAAAAAGGTGTCCGCGCGGAACCATAAATTTCTCTCTTGACCCAGTTTCGGTTTCGTCATAATATAGATTCAAACTTCAAAACTTTAATGATAATGCTCTGTCCTGGACGCAAACCAAAGGAGGCTAATCTCATGAAAGCTGCTGTGTTATATGAAATCAATACACCGCTGAAAATTGAGGAGTTTGATCTGCCGGATACGGGCCCCAATCAGGTGCGGGTGCGAATTGTCGCCAGCGGCGTCTGCCATTCCGATTGGCACGTCGTCAAAGGCGATTGGCCCCACATCCCGATACCCACTATTCTGGGTCACGAGGGAGCGGGTATTGTCGAAGAGGTAGGGAGCCAAGTCACTGGAGTTCGCGAAGGCGATCACGTCATCCTATCGTGGAAGCGGAGTTGTGGCTATTGCGAGATGTGTCAGAAAGGGTTTCCCACCCTGTGCGAGCTCCCGCCCGATACCTCCACGCTTCCCCTATTCCCCGGCGAACAGAGAACAATGGAAAAGATGGCGGGTTTGGGGACCTTTGGCACACATGCGTTAGTGCCTCAAGATGCCGTTGTTCCCATAGATAAAGATATGCCGTTCGCGCAGGCGGCGCTGATTGGATGTGGTGTCATGACGGGGGTAGGCGCAGCGATCAATACCGCTCAAGTGCAACAAGGGAGTTCAGTGGCGGTCTTCGGTTGTGGTGGCGTAGGTCTCAACTGTATTCAGGGCGCAGCGATAGCAGGTGCCGAGCCGATTATCGCGGTAGATGTCCGAGACAATAAACTGGAGATGGCAAAGCGCTTTGGTGCAACCCACACGGTCAACGCCTCTCAGGAGGACGCCGTCGCTCGCATTCAGGAAATCAGCGGCGGTCCCGGTGTCCACTACGCCTTTGAAGCGATTGGAATCACAGGTGAGCCGTTCCTCCAAGCCATCCAATGCACCCGCAGACGCGGCATCACTGTTTTCGTCGGTCATGCCCCCGAAGGCACGCCTGTGGCGTTGGACGCCCGGATGTTAATGCACGAGAAAACGGTTATCGGGTCCTATTACGGCTCCGCCCGTCCCCATGTGGACTTTTCACGTTTGATTCGTCTCTACAAAGCAGGCAAGCTAAATCTGGATGAGTTGGTGACGCGAACCTATCCGCTGGAGGGAGTCAACGAGGCGTTTGAGGCGTTGGGGAGAGGAGAGGTGGCACGCAGCGTCCTGATGTTCGATTGAGACACTCGGCATCACGGCTTTTGCGCTGAGGTGAGAATTGCAGGCATCGGGATCTCCACAACCCCGTCCTTTTCATAAGCAGAGGCTGTTTTAATGACTGCCAAGCGAATACTGTTTAATGCCTCCTTAGATTGAGCGCGGAGCAGTCCGCCGGTACGTGCTGTTCCCTCATAGAATGCGGCAAAGAAGTCGTCAACCGAAGCAAGTCGCCACATCTGCTGAATCTCTGTAATCGAAGGGTTAGTAAAGCCGATTGCCTGCAAAGTTCGTTCGCTTTCAACGGGATCGCTGAAGCGGAAGAAAGGAGGACCTTCAGGCAGCGAAACGTCAAGATCACCGTGAGTCTCAATCGCCTGAAGCATGATTTGAAATCCGATAGCGGTGTCGGGAGGTGCCCAGACGGTGAAGCCGATCCGTCCGTCGGGGCGGAGGACACGATACGCCTCTGCCAAAGCTTGCTCGGGAAGACCGAAGTGCAATAATCCGAAATTGATAACAACCGCATCAAAGCTGTTATCCGAGAAGGGCAATGCCGCTGCATCGCCTTCACAGAAGTCGATATCTGGAGCCTGTCGTGCTTGGGCGAGCATTGTCGTTGAGAAGTCAACCCCGATAACCCGCATCCCTTTTCTGACACCTGCCTGCGCGACGTTACCCGCGCCTGTTGCGACATCAAGCAATCGCGTTGTGTCCCTTTTCTGGACAGTGGCTAGGAGTGGTTCAATAGTTTGGCTGGTGAGGCATGTCCAAAAATTGTGATACCACCTCGCGCTCCTCTCCCATGCAGTGTGTTCAAATGTCCAGAATGGATCCGGACGTAGATGGTTTGTCATAGTAAACGTATTGTGGGGCAGATTGATCTAAAATGCGCTGTGTGATGTTGTCAGCGGACACCACCGAGAGGTCAAGAGGTGATCAAACAAAACATCCGTCGCTTCAGGTGTGCCGATCTGTTTCAGCGCAAACGTCGCATGGAAACGTACATACCGATTCTCATCGTTCAATGTATCCGTCAGTGCAGGTACTGCAGCCTCTGCGTCAGGACCGAGCCGAGCCAACGCCCGCGCCGCGTTATCACGAATCCAATAATACTCATCGCGCAGCATCCCAGTTAATGCGGAGACCGTGTCCTGAACGGGTTGACCGATAAGCCCCAGCGCTTCGGTCGCGTGACGACGAACCCACGCCGATTCATCCCGCAATGCCTGAGTGAGCGAAGGGACTGCATCTTGAGCGGCGTTCCCGATATCACCGAGGGCATAAGCTGCACTCATGCGAATTGACTCATTTTCATCCTGTAGCGTATCTATCAACGCCGGCACTGCTGGTGCCCCAATTCCACTCAACGCATAGGTCGCGTGTCGGAAACTTTCAGTTTCTACCCCGGAACGCGATGCCTCCCCCCATATTTCAATCAACGCTGGGACTGCCGGTGCTCCCACCGCTCCCAATTCATACGCCGCATTAAGACGGCCCGCTTCATTTTTATCCCCCAAAGCCGCAATCAATTGAGGGACACCATTTTTTGATGCTCCTGTATCCTCCGTTGCGCCGTTCTGTTTCCCATAGAACCAATTCCAGAGGCTTTGCCACATAACATCATGCCCCTCCAAAGATGCCCCGCCGTTAAGGGGTTGCCACGTCGAGTCTACGCTGTTCCAAGAAGGTGCCTTCGGTTCGTCAAGCCGGGTGAAAAGGAACTTCAACATGTGACGCTTTTTGTCGCTCTGGTTCGGCATTGCCCGGTGCCAGAGATCATAGTGCACCAACGTCACCGTACCTGCTTCCCCGCAGAGTGCTAATCCCGGTTGGGAATGTGCACTTTCGTGTGTCTCATAATATTGCGTTCCGGGGAGCACCGCTGTCGGTCCCATATCTTCGGTGGTATCTTGGGGATAGTAAAACCCCATCATCCAACGGCACCGGTGACGCCGTATCTGCTCGTCCCCTTCGTAGGAATCCTTATGGAAATTTTGTCCGGTACTCCCCGGCGAATTGAAGTGGCAATAGCGGTGTGAATGCATAACATAATTCTCGCCAAGTGCACTGGTCAGCGCACCGTGAACCGCCGGATGCGAAAAGACCTGCTGAATCTCAGGGATGAGCGGCAACAAATTGTTCCCCAGATTCCCCTGATTCTCGAACATATCTTCGACCTGCTGAAAAATCGTTGCGTGGAAATCGGGGGAGAAGTCAGTTTGGATCTTGATATACCCATCAATGATAAAACGCCGCATCTCTTCGTCGTTGAGCAGATTCTCTTGAGTGTCCATCCGTTCTCCTTTCATGTCGCGAGTGATGTGGAAGCATTTGCTAAAAACACTTGTCGTTATTATAACGTAAACCCGCGATTCTATAGAATTTTTGTAAAAAGTGTTAAATTCTGTTAGATTTTGTTAAATTTTGACAGATTGAACCAACCTGATCTGTCCTGAGATATTTTAGTAAACACGCGAAATAAGGAGACATTTATCAAAGTCCCCCTGATAAGTAGTACATCCCGATTTATCGGGGGCGGGATTTAGGGGGTTAGGAGATTTATGGTAAATCCTAAAAATAGATAGACACTTTCCCCCCGGTAGGTTCGGTTTCCAACCGCACCGGTTTGGAGTGTCTCATTAATTCTAAGATCCACTATAATTACGTTTCACGCATTACGTTTCACATTACCAACACCCGCAAACGAACACTATCTTGTCATACAGACGTCACTAATTTCGTCGAGATCTTGAGGCGACGCCGCACGAACTGTGATACGGTATCAATGCCCATATTGAGCAGCACTGTAATAAGAATCAACAAGACTGCCTTATCGATCTGGTCATCGGAAATCGCACTGTCGATGTAGAACCCCAACGTGTAGATACCGAGGATGCCGAGGATCGCCGACTCTCGCATCATCACCTCCCAGCGATAGAACAGGAACGCGAGAAACTGTCCGTATACACGTGGCAAGATTTCAAACAGGTATCGATCTATCCGTCTTCCGGGAGCATCTATCCGCAGTGACACCAAGTCAGCGTTATTGCTGCACAAAAAACCAAGAATGGCTCCGTTATGCAGGAGAATCGCCCAGACCGCCGGGAGCATAGATGGCCCCCAGAGCTGCACAAGGATATACGCGAGGATATACTCCGGTGTGGTGCGCGTAACAATCAGAGCATAGTGCGAAACCCGATTGGTAATCTTTCCTGAGAAATGCCTGCAGGCGAAGGGAAAGCTTAACAGCGCAAAGACACCTGTTCCTACCAACACAACCTGCGTCAACACCACCGTGTTCCATATCCCCTCCCACGCTTCTTGAACAAAAATATCCCTTGCCCAACTCGCAATCGGTTCCCACGCAAACGAGATCTCATGTGTGCCGTCGAGGACGCCATCCCGACGCATGGGCCACGGGAGGAGATCGTAGGTGAAAAAACGGACAATATTTGCCCACGATACTGTAATCGTCCTTGACAGCAACACAAACGACGCCACAACATAAAGTGAAACAAGGCGGGGCTTGAGCCAGTACTTGAGCGAGGCAATCAAGATATAGAACGCATAAAGCAGCGCCCAAGCCTCCGAGTATATGCCTTCGCGAAATGCAGTCTCAAGGTGGAATCCGAGCGTCGGCAGTCCAATAAATCCGAGAATGGCGCTGGACCGCAGGGCACACTCAAAACGGTAACCGGTGTAGTGTTTGGTATCGGCATAGATGACAGGAAGGATGCCGTAGAAAAAACGGCTCAAACCGCCAGACCCTTTAGGGACACCTTCAAGCGGACGCCGATCCGACTCTTGGATAATTTCTGCGTACACCTTCGCAAAGATGCCAGCGTAAGGAATTGCTATCGCGAGTACACCACAGGTCGGGTTGAGTCCAACAATGGGGAGGAAGATGAAAGCCCAGAAAATCTCATGGATGGCGCGAATAAAAGCACAGAACAATCTGACAGGGGTAAAACGGAAGACGAACGCCAGCCCAATGCCAAGGACGACACCAAGAAAAATACCACAAAAGGCAAAGACCACCGTGTTGAGCAGCGCGAGTTTCAAATTCCAGAGGGAGGGGACATCCGGGGTGATCGCCCCCCAAGCCATTCGGCTCAGTTCTGTCCAAGGGTGTAGTGTGGAGATTTCAAAGTCCGCCAACACGAGGGCTATCAGGGCAATCGCAACGAAGAACAGACTGGTTTTTAACATACTGATGGCCTAATCCTCGACGGATTCCGCATTCAAACGGGTTTCCCGTTCCGATACAGTTCCGTAAGCATCGTTTGCGTCACGTCCTCAGTTGGCAAATCGAATTCAATCTCTCCATCACTCAATCCCACAATCCGCTGCGCGAACTTTAGGGCAAATTCCACCGCGTGTAGTGATACCACAACGGTTTCCGTATTCTGAATAATGATTTCCATCACCGTGCCCGCTTGAAGGGGATCCACTGAGGATATCGGCTCGTCCGCCAATAAAATATCCTCTCCGCGATAAATTGCACGCGCAACAGCGACCCGCTGCTGCTGTCCGCCAGACATCGCCCCAACCTTTTCAAAAATTTTCTCTTCCATTCCTAGCTCGCATAGGAGGGGAGTGATTTCCTGCAGCTCCTTCTTCTGTGGCTTAATTAGGTTCAAGAGATTGTGGAATGTGGAATATTGATCAAGTCGTCCCGTATAGATATTGTGGAAAGCAGAAAGTTGATGTACTAAAGCGTAGTGTTGATCCACGTATGCAGACTGGTCCGCAACACTATTGTAGAGCCTACGCAGCAAGGTCGTTTTGCCGGCTCCACTCGGACCAACCAGCGCGACCTTTTCTCCTCTGTTGATCTGCAAGGTAATATTTTTTAGAACAACGTTGTTTTCGTAGGCTACACTTTCTGCAGCCAAATTAAACAGTTCGATATTGGGAGATGACTTCATATTTTATAAATAGGGCTTACGCAAAATCCCTTCCTTTACCGATCCCTTCCCACCTTCCATTCTCTCTTCCTTTCGTCCGAAACGCGCCGACTGAGCTACTGGTGCGTAAGTCCTAATAATGTTAGCGTGGAAGCGAAACCTCATTCGGAACAACAATTTCGCCAGCTATAATTTTTGCCTTCAATGATTCGACGGTTGCTATAATTTCGTCCGAAAGCTCGGATCGGTTGTGTTCATCAAGGGCATAATCGACACCGCCCTCTGCGAGTCCTTGGTATCGGATTCCTCCCATAAAGGTGCCGTCAATGGTTTCGTTGATAACGCCATAGACAGAGCTCTCAATCTGTTTGACCATGCTTGTCAGAACTGTCCCCGGTGCGAGGTGATTGCCATTGGAGTCAACCCAAATGACATATTTCCCCTGCTCTTGGGCGGCTTGGAGCACACCAATACCGGATCCGCCCGCAGCGGTGTAAATGACATCGACGCCGTTCCCATACTGGGTTAACGCGATCTCTTTCGCCTTGTCCGGCTGATTGAACCCACCTATATCCTCGCTGATGTATTCTATAGAGACAATCGCATCCGGATTGACAGCGTGAACCCCGGCGACGTAGCCAGCTTCAAACTCTCGTAATAAGGGTACGTCCACCCCGCCGATATAGCCAATCTGACCGTTCTCCGATTTTAACCCAGCGATCGCCCCGACCAGAAATGAGCCTTCATTTGCCTTATAGTTGAGAGCGGCGACATTAGGAAGGTCAAGCGCGACATCAACAATTGCAAATTTGACATTGGGAAAGTCGGAAGCCACGCGCGCCAGCGGTGCTCCCATCTGGAAACCCGCGGTTATAATCAGGGCGGAATTCTGAGCCGCCTCTCTGAACAACATTTCTGTCGCTACCGGGTCGCTCTCCTTTCCGATAATCTCGCTGAGGTGAATCCCCAGTTCCGCTTCAGCACGTTTGACCCCAAAATGGAGCGCGTCGCAGTACCCCGAATCCCCAATGCAATCGTCCGGATATATCAGGGCTACATGGATCGATGCGGGATCCGCCGCACTGCTTGGTGGTTCGGGAAGGATGAGCTCCTGAACTAAATCACAACTACAAAGTAAAAGTAACCCTAACATCCAGAAAGGATATTTTCTCAAGATACTAAATTTTTTCATGTCTGCTCCTTTGTGGTTAAATAAATCCTCGCTTTCCTGAAATGTTAGCATAAGTGCCAGATTATCGCAAGACCCGCAGTAGCTGCCAAAAGGGAATTGTATCTGTTTATTTGGAAGTGCATTTTTATTGTCTGAATCAGGATTTTCAGGTTTCTTAATCCCGATTTATCGGGGATTAAAAGATTTACAGGATAGAAAACAGAATCTGAAACGTGATGCAGTGCATAGGTGCATTTAGCCCCGAATACCCGGTATGTTGTCCGTCTATTCCTGGCTCATTGAGCCTAGCACTTTATGCAACGCTGTGGGTATTTTCGACATGTCTATAGCCGGGCGATAGGTCCCTCCTTCCAAGCCCCAGTTGCTTTGAATCCCGATTTATCGGGGAGGGGCGACATGTGCCCTTTGTCTGAATCGCGGATTAAACAGATGACGCAGAGCGCTCTCTTAAAGTCCCCCTGACAAGGGCTTCCCCCTGACAAGTTGAATCCCGAAACGATTCCCCCCCTGACAAGGGGGGCTAGGGGGGTTGGAGGATTTAGGGGGTTAAACGCAACCAAATAACGACTTTTCAGCAAAATATGCCAATTTTCTGTTCAATTTGCGTAAGTCCTATTATGACTGCCCTTGGTTAGGCTTTTCGCTCCAGTTTTGAATCCCGATGTATCGGGGCGGAGCGCAATGTGTATAGCGGAAATGTTATTGTAATTTCGTGGGGCAAATTCTCATCAAGCAGCACACACATCCGCGACCTCTAGCGTCATTTTCAGGTACGCGGTCGCTTGCTCACGAGATACTGTTGGAAAGTCATCAAGGAACTTGTTAAGCGAGTCCCCTGCTGTTAGGTGTTGAATCAAACTCTCAACCGGAACACGGGTGCCAGCGAAAACTAAGACACCATTCATCACCTTTGGGTTGCGCGAAACAATCTGTTCTTTCTTCATCAGATTTAGGGAGTTATTGTGTAGTTTTTACTACAGTGCTCTATAGTAATCTCGTATCTTGGCAGCCATGAGTTTTCTACGCTCTTGCAAGAACATATCGTAAGTCTCGGCGGTTTCCGTTTCCATGCCTTGAGGAAGGCAGTGAGCGGCAAGATTTTCTTGCAATTGAGCAAAATCGGTTATGCCTCCGTAGCGGGTTGTTCCGTTTTTGCACTGTTCCTCCAACTCTGAAAAGTATATTGCCGGTGCCTTATTCCCTATGGCAATGTTGATTTCTCTTTGCATTACAACATAGTTGGCAATCTGATTGTAGCGACCTCGTGGGAAATTGAGATCCTGCAAATACTTGCGTGGGAAGACGTGGTGAATATCACGCTGTCCTTCAAGAAGGTCACGCACCGAAAGATCTCGCGAGAGAAACCCTTTATCGTTTGCCTTAACTTGGCTTGCCAGAAACACATTGAAATAGGGACTACTAGCTACTGATGTATCCATCTGCTGTGGAAGCCCTACGCTCCAGAAGGCCTCCGAAAGTTGAGCCTGCTCGATCGTGTTGAGATATTGATATGCTCCTTGTCCATCAATATCTCGCATATCGACACCAAAAGCAGTTTCAGGTGAGCCGGTATACCTACCCGTCAAGATTGACATCACAAACCATCGCCGTACCAAAGTTTCAATCTCCGCAACATTTATTCCCTGAGCACGCAAAGTCAAATAGAGGATGTAAGCGAAATTGAGGGTGTTTTGCGATCTAATCATTGATTTATCTACAAATCCCGCCGAACGCAATATCATAATAAAGCGTTTGAAATTGGTTTCATTCATGTAGCGCAGAATCGCATCTTTGAGTTTGCGAAATGACTCCTCGGCAATAACTTCTTCAAAAGTCCGAGTTTCAAAGTTACGGCCTGAAAGCAAAGCAACTAAGTCTTCTAAGCGTCCACGCTTAAACTCGGACGTAAAAGCTACTCGAAGCATGTCCGTGTAGGATGGGTCGTATAGGTCTTCCTTATCATGCTTCAGCCACTCCATGGCGCGGAAGTAGTCCGTATTGCCGAAATCATCGTCGTTGACTAACTCGCTGTATGCTTCCGGCTTAACAACTAAATGGCAAAAGTAGTCAATGCACTTACGGAGCTGATGTCCGTCATACGTTTCGCTAGCAGCCATTTTGGACATGGCAAAGTCCGCCGCATTCAGCGGGACACCTTGAGAATTAATGCGCACGAAAATTTCAGCTACGGTCTCCACGTCCAGATTGGCGTTCAACTCTATAAGACCAAGAGAGTTATTGCGAATGCCCCGAAGCCGCTCCATGTGTTCATCAATTTGGTATTGGTCCACGTCTGGGTTTGCCTCGCAATATTCGTCTACCAATTGACGCATTCTCGCATCAGGGGCGAAGACGGTGGCAATATCAGAAATCCATCCTTGGTTCCTACGGATGACAGGGTTTGCCACTTCAAAACGTTGTTCACCGGGATGAAAAGCAATTGAGATTCGCGTTTGCTTGTAGTCTTTATTGGTTACCTGTTCCCCTAGCAAGGCCGCCAGAAGTGCTTTCACACGCTGCTGTCCGTCAATTAGGATGAGTTTGCCGGCGGACTGGGTGCCGTCCCGCAAGCGAACGTCCGGATTCCGCCACGTAATGAGATAGCCCACGGGGTAGCCGGCATAGAGCGAATCAATGAAGTCGCGCACCTTAGCTGCGTTCCAGACAAAAGGACGCTGGATATCGGGAATAGCGATTTCGTCAAACTTAATCCGGTTTAGCAGCATTTCAATAGAATATTGGTTTACTGAGTATTGTTGAATAGACATATCCCCTCCTTACACATAATAAGATCGAGATTCAAAACAGCCTGATGTCCAATAAATCGGGCAGCTACGGCAGGGGCTCCATCAAGAAACTTGTAGGGAACAACGATCGTTGTTCCCTACTACCTATCTCTCCTCACTTTCACATATTCTCACTGGCTCTCAATATACCTTAGACTCCATCTAAACCTCGCTTCGGACATCAATTTTGCCAGTCACAGCTTCAAAGATGAGGGATTGACGGTATTCTTTGAGAAGTTCTATTCTCTTTCGTGTGTTAGAAATTGCGGTATCAACTATCGGAATTTTTACATTCAAAAACTCCAGAATTTCCAGTTGTTCTTTCAACGGTGGAATCGGGATTTTAACACCGGATAATGTGTCAGAATATATTACTTCAATGGTCGTTGCATTACTCGCTATTTTAACTGATTCAAAGAAAAAACTTGAGTGGTTAACGTACCACCAAAGGTACTTCGGAATTATCTTATCTTCATTTAACCTTAAGCGAATTAAACAAGGGTGTAAAACGCCAATTTCACCAGCTTCTGGAACTATTGTCATTCTGCCTATTGTCCCTCTTGATGTAATTAACACATCTTTGGGTTGAACTATGAAACTCTTTAATTCATTGAATTTCTCTTCCGAGATAAAGATATCTGATCTATTAATATCTTCCTTATAGACACTCTGTTGATTGTAAACTCTGATACCCTTATCCTGAAATTCATGAGATTTCAAGGATGACCCAAAAGGTCCTGTTCTAATTGAATCTTTTGCAATCTGAAGCGTGTGCTTAATGGGCATAGCTTCCCAACCCTTCGGTATTTTTCCAATCCACTCCACCCCCGACGGTTTCATCTCCACATTTGGGTCAAGTCCCTTTGTCACTGCTTGATTTATCAATGCGGTTCGTTGTTCTTGCAGCAGTTCTATCCGTCGTTCTTTGCTGCGGAGGAGTTCATCAATCTGTCCCGTTTTGCAGTCAAGAAGATTGGCGATTTGGATTTGTTCACAAAGTGGTGGCACAACGCAAGTCGTGTTAGAAACATCATCTACTGTAACAGCATCATAAGTGGTTCCGGTCGCAACGACATATAACTCAGTGCGTACAACTTCAAGCAAATATTTGGCATAGCGGCGTTCAAGTTGATTCATTCGGGGACGTATTGCACACAAACCACGACCAATCCCGTATTCTTGATCTGCAACATTGATGGCTCCTACAGGTGCACGGACTGACAATAAAATATCACCGGGGATCGCATGTTTCCTTGCTGTTGGACAATAAATTTTCGGTGTCGGATGGTGCGGTCCAAAATCAGCGTTGCCTTGAAGAAAGGGGGTACCTAGCGAATCACTGTTGTATTCTTCCGAAGGTGGTGATTGACCCATGTTTAAGTCCACAACATACTTCAATCGTTTCACCTCAAAATGTACTGGTATCTCCCCAATCCACTCCACACCACTCTCTTTATATTCAGGATAACGCCTCATAACCCGAAAACCTTATTCAATAAGCCTTTGTTTTTCCGCTCAAGTGCCCCTATGCAATCGTGCAAAGAAACCGAGTTTTTTTCGAAAAAAACTCGGTTTCTTTGAGCTGCACTGCACTTCTTTACATAAACCTCAATTCCTTATTATCCCAACCTCAATAGCGGTATCAAGGATAGGTTGATACATAGAATTATCAGCAGGGATAAACTTCGCCCTCGGAAAAGCGTTGAGTATCGCTGGATCCGTGATGTCGAGAAGGGCTTGCTGAACCTTCTTAGTGAACCCCTCACCATAAGTCTCGTCCACACTGCCACGAATTGTCCAGTTATAGTCTGGGTAGCCGGGAGTGCGCCAGATGACCTGCACCTTTGTTGGATCCACCTTGCCAGCCTCGACCTCCTTCAGCCAAACCTTAAAGTTCATCGCCCCGACCTCATAGCTGCCCGCTTGAACCAGAGCGAGGGTTTTGGAGTGATCGCCGCTGAAGCCGACACGCTTGAAGACCTCACGCGGTGCCTTCCCCTCAAATGCCTGTCGGATAAAATGTTCGGGCATTAAACGGCCCGATGTGGATCCCTTAGAACCGAAGGTGAACGTCTTGTCAGCGATGGCTTCCGGGAATTTTTCAGAGAACGACAGCCCTGTACTCGTATTGGCGATGAAATAGCTAATGAAGTCAGGATCCTCTGCGCCCTGCGCGATAGCGACTGAGTTCGGAACCGCTAGGCGAGCTTGAACACCTGACAACCCACCGAACCAAGCCAGTTGGACTTCGTTGTTCTTGAACGCCTGAACCGATGCGCTGTAGGATTTGACAGGTATGTACTTCACCGTGATGCCTAATTCCTCGGAAAGATAATCGGCTATCTTGCCGAAGCGCTCTTCCAACCGAGTCGTATCCTGATCCGGAATAGCAGTGAACGTGAAATCAGCACCCCATGCCGATACGGTTGATAAAGTAGCAATTAACAATAATGTAACGATCGAAACAGATTTCAATTGAATATTTCCTTTCCTTGAATAACTTGGCTCATGTTAAGTAATCGTGTAAAAAATCGTAGGGAACAACGATCGTTGTTCCCTACTGAAATGCGTAAGTCCTAAAAATTATAAATGGTATAAAGATTAACCCGGTCACTTGTACCGTTACCAAAACCGACATACTCCGTTACCCAGTGGAGATACTCTATACCAAGCGTGAAATGCCCGAAGACCGACTGCACCGCGCCATATACGGCATAGTTCAGATCTCTGCCGTCATCGTTGAGATCAGCCTCATCGGCGTCATCCATTGCGATACCGGCATGTAGGACATTTTTGTAACGTTCAGTTTTGACAGCGGTCCAACTCAACTGTGCGAAGCCGCCAGTTGCTTGAATCTCCGCTCCAGTTTTGGTATTGATGCCCTGAAGGATGCCCCCTCGGACGTCGCTCAAGTTTTTCCCGGTCCAACCTTCAACCGTGAGTGCAAGGCGATCTTGGTAAAGCGGCAGCTTGAGATCCACACCGACCACACTGCTCTGAAAGCTATCTTCCTCAGTGCCATCAAGTGGAGCATCCAATTTCTCCCACGCCTGATGCCCCCATGCACCAATCTCAAGTGGGTGAGATTTGCCATCATCTGTTTTCCAGAGAGGCAGACGCAGGGCAAGGCGTCCTTGCAACGTCGGTAATCCAGAAACTTCACCGTCGGGCACACCATTTTTGTCAAGATCTTTCCGATCAATAGCGTTGGTGAGTCCGGCTGCGCCTTGTATAAACAGTTGGCTTGCACCGATCGGTAGGGTGTACTGTGCGCGGGTCTGTGGACGCCGGTCCGCTAAATTTCCTGTCCCCCACATTAACATAACGCAAGTTGCTAGTTGAATATCCATGGAATTTCCCTTAGAGTATTTGTTGACCAAAACAAAACACTCAGACAGGAGAATCCCATGGACTTAGTAATTGTAACATTTTATACGCTTTGTGACGATCTGTTAATTCAACACGGCTATCAAGACGATCCGCGAACCAAAATGTCTGCCGCAGAAGTGATGACAACGGCATTAGTAGCAGCAGAACTATTCGGTGGCAATCAACAGCGGGCACGACAGTTACTCAAGGAGCAGGGGTATATTCCCACTATGCTCAGTAAAGCACGATTCAACCGAAGACTCCACCAAATTGCACCGATGTTTCAGACCCTTTTTGATTCCCTTGCTACAGACTGTAAAGCACAAAACCCGAACCAACTGTATGTCATTGATTCCTATCCTGTCCCAGCGTGCGATGTGATTCGTATCTCTGGTGCCAAACGGTATCAAGGGGAAGTGTGGCGTGGGGTGATAACCAGTAAACGTAGATACTTCTATGGACTGAAGTTACATCTGATGGTAACCGAAGCTGGCATACCGGTCGAGTTTTTCTTAACACCGGGCAGTTTTAGTGATGTTGGGGGATTGCGCTGTTATCCGTTTGATTTGCCCGAAGGTGCGGTTGTTTATGCAGATAGAGCCTACTGTAATTATGGGATTGAAGATGCGTTGACTGAAGCAGGCATCATGCTCAAACCGTTGCGTAAGAAAAATAGTAAGCGTCAATATAAGTCGTGGGAGGTTTACCTACACCATCACCGTAGAAGGCGGGTGGAGGTAACAAATGGGCTAATCACCCAACGCCTACCCCGCTCTATTCATGCAGTCACTGCCGCTGGGTTTGAGATAAAAGTTGTGTTGTTTCTCATTGCTACTATGATTACACTTATTATTAAATAAACACTAGCAACTTGCGTTAACATATCAGCGTTCACAGACGGGTAAAGGGGCGAAATCAGGTCGGAGGTCTGTCCTGCAAGCAGGAAGAAATTCCCCCACTGAAGTTTTGCCCAAGCGTGCCGCATCCGAAACATATTCCGTGAATCCGACGCAGGACCGCCGTAGAAATCGACCTCAATCCGCCCGGTGAGTTTTGGTGAACCAATCGCCTTTAATTCACCACCACCCAAATTCAGACCGAAGCGGGTCATACGGGTGTAGAGGGTAAATTCGCTCTGATTTTCTGGGGCAGCACCAGGAGCGTTGGGATCCTCAGAACGCACAAAAACCGGAATCTGTGTATCACTCATCCGTGAAGTATCATAAGCTGCATCCATGCGCAGAAAGCCGTAAAATTGGATATCTGATCCCTTCTGAGTCTGCCCTGCAGATACGACTGTAGAACCTATCAATAATAGAAGAAATGAAGTTAGACCAACATTTCTCCACAAGTGGTCTGTCATTAATCATCGCCTTTCAAATTGTGGATTTTCTCGGAAACTGATAATGTTTCCGAATATGAATTTACAAATCATGTGCATGAAACCAAGGGCGTCGATACACATCTCCTTAATGGAATTGTAACCAATGAGTTATGTTATCACATCTGACAAAAAGAATTCAAATCGAATTACGAATAGTATAGAGCTATTTAGTTTTCGGTTTTTTGACCGATTTCGGAATGACCTGAATCCGTAGGCGGGGCGTCTTGCCCCGCC
The DNA here is from genome assembly GCA_965204355.1 of Candidatus Poribacteria bacterium. GTDB lineage: Bacteria > Poribacteria > WGA-4E > WGA-4E > PCPOR2b > PCPOR2b. The sequence goes on along the minus strand of OZ241983.1, from coordinate 926,459 downwards.
GTAGCCTCGACCGAGAGATCGAGACTACGGGAAAATTATAGTGGATTCTAAAAACAGATAGACACTTTCGCTCCCCATGTTTGGTAGGCGCTGTTTCCAACTGCGCCGATGCGGTGCGGTTTCTAACCGCACCTACCGGGGTGATAGTCCGGATTTTCCCATCCTCGGTAGACGCTGTTTCTCCCGACAGGTCCCGATTCTCGGGATGCTCGGAACGGCATCGGGATCCCGATTTATCGGGACGCGCCGGTACAGAGTGTTCAAGTAATTCTAAAGTTCACCATAAATGACCCTAACGAATAGCATCTATAAATAGCGAAGTCCCACCCATTATTGTCCTTGCTCGCAGTGGTGGAAATCCCTTGACTTTAACCCGCCGCTCATGTATCATGACCAAATCTCATGTGACAGGCAAAGGTTTTGAGTTATGAAAATTATCGCTGTTGATCCCTTCTACCTCAAAATGTCGCAAATTACAGACGCAGCAGACGGTACACAGGACACACTTCTCGTGCGTATCCAGACCGATGAAGGGATAACCGGTTGGGGCGAGTGCGATGCCTCGCCGCTTGTATCGCTTTCCGCGTATTGCTGCCCAATGTCACACGGGAACATTATCAACATCCGCGAATCTTTAGTTGGAGAAACGCTGGACAGCCCCAACGATGTGGTCCGGCTGCATCAAAAAGCATTGCGTAACGGGCTTGATATTCAGCAGATCCACCACGCCTATAGCGGCGCGGACATCGCCTTATGGGACATCGTTGGACAGAAGTTGGGTGAGCCGATCTATCGTCTACTCGAACCGCAATCTCAAAGTCATTCCAAGCTGCCGTACGCCTCCGTCCTCTTTGGCGACACCCCCGAAACAACCTATCAGATATCGACACAATTACGCGAGCGAGGGTATTGCGCCGCAAAATTCGGGTGGGGACCGATGGGAAAATTCGGTGAAGAGAACGATATCGCACTTGTGCGTGCAGCACGCGAGGGTATGGGAGAAGATGCCCAGATCATGATTGACGCCGGCGTCGTTTGGGGCGATGACTACGGAACGGCTTGTGCCCGCGCGAAACGGTTCGCGCAGTTTTCGCCCACATGGCTGGAAGAGCCGCTTGCCCCCGACGCGATCGAGGCATACATGGAACTATCGAAACGGAATCCGCCCGTGCCAATTGCCGCGGGTGAGGGGTCTGGGACGTATCGTATGGCAGAGGATCTTATCCTACACGGTGGAATTCAGTTCGTGCAGATCGATGTCGGACGTATCGGCGGAATCACGGCAGCTTTCCGTGTGCGTAAACTTGCCGAGGGGCATGGGGTTCAGTATGTGAATCACACCTTCAAAAGCCACTTAAGCCTTGCCGCTTCGCTGCACGTATTTGCCGCGAATGAATCGTTCAACCTGTTGGAATATCCGGCTGAGGGCTCGGACCTCTCTCAACGACTGACAGTTGAGCGACTGGAGGTTGGATCTGATGGAAAAGTGGCTTTGACGGGTAAACCGGGACTAGGCGTGCACGTTGATACCGAGGCAATGAGTGAATATTTAGTCCCTGTGCGGATTCAGGCTGGTGACCAGATTATTTTTGAGCCAGTCGAACTCTGACGCCACCTCTGCGACTATAGTGAATTCTAAAAATAAGTAGACATTTACCAATAACTTCAACCTGCGCGAAATCTTCAAAGTCCCCCTGATAAGGGGGATTTAGGGGGTTGGTTGTGCATTGGGGGTGTCTAATTATAGTGAATTCTAAAAACAAATAAACACCTTCGCTCCTCGGTTTCGATCCCGATTTATCGGGGCCGGTAGGTGCGGTTTCTAACCGCACCGCACTCAATCTAAACCGGTAGGCGCTGTTTGTAACTGCGCCGGTACAGAGTGTCCAAGTAATTCTAAAGTTCACCATAATTTTGTTTAACCACTAACTGGATGCTAACAATGAAAAAAAACACAATCCCCAAATATCTCGGTCTCTCGATTTTAAGTCTTGTTATTATCGCCTGTGTGATTTTCATCTCTTGCGGGGATGAAGGAGAGGTGGTGATACCTGAACAGCCCATTCCGCAACAGCCGTCGCCGAGCGAGCCAACGCTTGAACCTGTCACCCCGCAACCCCCAGATCAACAACCGCGACCGGGGGAGCAGATGCCCCAACCACAACCAGAACCACCGCGAGTTGAACAGATGCCGCAACCAGAACTACCAGCCGCCCTCCCAGGCCTCCCCGCCGATACTGCGGGATATGAGGGGTGGCTTAAGCTGAACGCTGAGCCAATTCCTCCAGCGCCGGGAGGTGACCCACATCGCGGAACGAAAAATGTCTATGTCAACCAAACGCGTGAAGCCATTGCTCCGAATGGTGAGCAGCAATTTCCCTATCCGGATGGCACGATCGTGGTGAAAGAAGCAACCCGTCCGGGTAAAGACTTTATTGGACTGATCGCAGTGATGTGGAAAGAAGCAGGAAGCGATCCCGACGCCGGCGATTGGAGATTTGAGGAATTTCTGCGAGGCGCTCCAGACGCAGACTTCCGCTTGGCTTTTGAAGGAGGGGTCTGCACAGGTTGCCATTCAGGAGCTGCTGCTACAGACTTTGTGTTCGTAACACTCGAGTAATAACCAATAGTGCTAGTTTGCAGCTGTTGATAACATGAAACGTGATGTGTGAAACGTAAAAATCATTGGTTCAGCGGTTCATTTAGCCCCAGCGGGGCGACATGTCTATAGTACACCGATAAACAAATACTCTAAAGCCCCAAATACCCGGTGGGTCCTCCGTCATCAAATGGCTCATTGAGCCTAGCATCTTGTGCAACATTCTAGGTATTTTCGACATGTGTATCCGAAGGCAGGAACATAAGAAGAATGAATGAGCCAACCGACTAATGAACCAATGAATTCCCTGATAAATCGGGATCCAAAGCAACTTGAACAATGTAGAAAAAACTTTCTCACTAAACTAGCACCAAAGGTTAATAGGACTTACGCAGCGGTTTCATAAGTCCCCCTGACAAGGGGGATTTAGGGGGTTAAAAATCAAAAATCTACCCCCTGTGTGCTAAATTTGCGTAAGCCCTGATTAATTCAATTTAGCTTTCATGCGCTCGGTTTGCAACGTTTTCTATAACTAGCAACTTACGTTTCACACAAGGAGGTTATCAATTGATCTACAGATATCAGTTCAGATTCGTAGTCTTTTTACTTAGCGCATTATTGACTGTGTTCCTCGTTTCTGATAGCGCAGCACGCCCAGAATTTGCAGCGATGGAGGACAAAGAATGTATCTTCTGCCATCTTGATCCGGAGGGCGGAGGACCGCGCAACGCGGTCGGACAGGTTTATGAGGACAACTACTTTGAGTTTCCCGAAGATTTCGATCCCGAAGCAATTATGGAGGAAGCAGAAGAGGTCCGCCAAAGACTCACAACGGCGGTCAACATTCGTACCGCTTATATCAAGACTAGCCATGTTGATCTCGAAGAACGGGCAATAGCCTCCTGTAACTCCTGCCATTCCTCCGTTGACAGCTTCCTTTTAATGCAGGGTGAATTGACCGTCAACGCGCAGGCTTCGGACAAACTCAGTTTGACTCTGTCCAACAACATGGGTACGCCCCTCAACATGTTTGCAACGGTTGACGCCATCCCCAAACACCTCTACGTCAAGGTGGGACAGTTCCAAATCCCGTTTGGTCTTAAACAGAGAGACCACAATATCCTGGTGCGACAAGGGTATAACCTCGGATCGCATAAGCGGGATGTCGGAATCGGGGTCGGAGGCGCTTACGGCAAGTTATTCTACAATGCCGCCGTGTTCAACGGGGGGCGGAGTGCAGGACAGACTGTAGATCCGAATCAGGAAAAGGGGTGGGCTGCAACCGCTGGCAGTACGCTTGGACCCATGCGAGGTGGCGTGTCATTTCTCCTTGATAGCGGGAGACAGTCAGACCGTGAAATGACGGCTGGGGCGTTTCTGACCGCCGCCCTCAAAAATCTGGCTCTCGAAGGCGAATTCAATTTCGGAAGCAGCCTCGGCGATGATGAGAGTGTCGGCTCTAACGATAACGGTATCACATCCAAAGGTTACTATCTTGGTGCGAAATACCGCGTGATGCCGGAACTGACGCTCTCGGGACGTTACGGACTATTTGATCCAGATCGCACTATCAAAGGGGACGGGAGTCAACGCGTGACGCTCGCTGCACAATATATCTTTATGCAAAACGGTTCCCTTGAGCTATTTTATTGGCTCAACATTGCGAACGATGACCGAAACACAACACAGTCCAACCGTCAGCTTGAAGGGGTAGATCAACTCATCTTAATGTCCCATTTCTGGTTCTGACGCAGTTTTAGGGAACGCAGATCTGCGTTCCCTACTGTGAGCGGTGCCACCATGGGAGGGAAGGAATAGAATGTCTACTGCAACCAGTACAATACTCGGTCTTGTCTTTCTCGGTTTGGGCAATGCATCCGTATTTTTGATGTATAAACTATGGGGCTATCCCTTCGATCATGAAACCCGCACCAGTGCAGCGCCGAGATCGCTAATGTTTATCCACCGCGCTATCGGCTATGCATATCTAATCCTCTACATCTTCATGATGTGGCACATGGTGCCTCGGCTGTGGAACTATCAGGTTGAACTCCCACCCCGTACCGTTGCTCACCTGATGCTCGGTATCACAATCGGCGTTTTATTGCTGGTCAAAATCTCGATTCTCCGCTTCTTCCGACACTTTGAAGAAGCGATGCCTTATATCGGAACAGCCCTCTTGATATGCACCTATCTGCTGATCGGTCTCTCCGTACCCTTCACCTTGCGAGAAAGTGTCCGGCAGGTCAGCAGCAATGTCTTCAGTGATGCCAGCATTGAACGAACGCATACACGACTGCAAATGGCCGGATTGCCGCCCGATGCGCCACTTGATAAACTGGCTACAAGGCGGAAATTGCGCGAAGGACAGGACGTCCTGCTGAAGAAATGCGTTCAGTGCCACGATCTGCGAACCATCCTAGCACGTCCGCGTACCCCGCCAGATTGGGTGCGCACGGTGGATCGGATGGCGATCAAACCGATAATAGGGGAACCTATTACCCAAGAGGAGCAGTGGACGGTGTCCGCATATCTCATCGCTATCACGCCCGACCTGCAAGTTTCAGCGAAAGAACAGCGGAAGCAGCGGATGCAGGTCAGCCAAGCGCAAAACGCTTTAGCCGTTTTGACAAATCCAGATGAAGTGGCAGATGAGGTAATTGTGAATCCGGATGAAGTGATTGTGAATCCAGACGAGGTTGGAGAGACGGATGAAACACCGACTGAAGAGGCCTATGACCCAGAAGCTGCAAGGGAGCTATTTGAAATTACCTGTTCCCTCTGCCACGACCTCTCAGATGTTGATAATGTCCCGCCCACATCGGAGGAGGAAACTACAGAGCTTATCGCCCGCATGATCGCTAACGGACTTTTCCTCGAAGAAGAAGATATCAAGATCATCGCCCGATATCTGAATGAAACCTATGTGAATCCGTAAAATAACTGGGTTCTGTTGGCATTTGTGTAAGGTGTAGCTGCCATTTACCGATAGGTGCCTAATCGTAGATGCTTGCATCCCGCCTGTCCCGATTCATCGGGGATTTATCGGGGGGCGAGGTCTCCTCGCCCAATGGGTTGTGGAACCCAACCCCTGTTCAGTCTAATTTTGGTATTTTCGCCAAAAAAGTGCGTTATCCTTGTGATCGGTTGATCTCCAACTCGGTCATCATCCGCAAATTCAACAGATGGGTCATAGTTCCTCCCGCCGCCGGAATCAATCTGCCTGTGTCGTATATCTTCATTGCAGCGATGGCAGCATAGGCGACATCTTCCGGTTGGCCCGGCCGAACCATAAAGACATATCCCTTTTTCGATGCTTCCTCATAGTCTGGGATACGGATCCGCGACAGATCTGTGTCGATAACGCCCGCCTCAATGCCATTGACTTTGATCCCTTCCTCCGCCAACCGTCCCGCATAGACCTTCATACCCATCTCCAAGCCCGCTTTGGAGATGCAGTATGCAGCGCGATTGTCAGATGCGAGCGAGTCCGAAATGGATAGAGTATAAACAATGCATCCACGAATTCCCTCAGCGATCATATAGTTTGCAACCCGTTGCGTCAAAAAGTACGGCGCTTTGAGATTGGTTTTAATCAGGACATCGAAATCTTCTTCGGATTCTTCAAGGATATCCGCGATGCGCGTGATGCCCGCATTGTTGACCAAAATATCGACCCTACCGAAGGCGTCTACCGCCGTATCGAGCAATTTCTGATGCTGTGCAAGATCGCTGACATCCGCTTGTAGAATAACCGCCTTCCGCCCGAGTTTTTCAATTTCAACCTTCACTTCCTCCGCCGCTTCACGGTTATGGTTATAATTAACAAGGACATCCGTCCCCTGCCGTGCGAGTTCAATGGCAATCGCTCTCCCAATCCCTCGGCTTGAACCGGTAACAATTGCACTTTTGTCCTCCAGTGAAACGTCTGTTGCGAAAAATCCCAAATCTTGCTCTGATGGCATACTATCCTCCTGTTTCATGCCCTACGTTTTCTCGCAGCGGCAGATCTTCCGCCTCGTTCTTTCTGTTTGTCGCGGGACTTTGGCTCTGATTTGGCATTAGCAGACCGATAGTAAATTCGTAACGGCGTCCCACTAAATCCGAACGCCTCGCGGATACCGTTAATCAAATAGGCTTCATAGTGCGGCTGAATCTTATCTGCATGACGCGCAAAAAGCAAAAACGTTGGCGGTTGGGTCTTAATCTGTGTCATATATTTCAGAGACGGGCGCACACCCCCGGAACGTGGGGGTTGGTGAGCGTTTTTAAGGTGTGAAAGCAGATTATTTAACTCATGCGTGGAAACGCTGGTTGAATATTCGCGATGGATGGTAAGTGTCAGGTCGAGCAGCTTCATTACGCGCAGATCCGTGAGCGCTGAAACAAATAGCATTGGGACATAGAATAACTGCGGCATCTGACGACGAATTGATTCAACAAACTGATTAAAGGTGGAGTTATCTTTTGCGATTAAATCCCATTTGTTGACCGCTAAGATGCACGGTTTACCCTGTCTGGCGATGTAGCTGCCGATGGTTTTATCTTGATGTGCAATCTCACGGGTGGCATCAACAACGAGCCATGAGATATCGCTTTTGCGAATACTACGGATGGCACGTTGGACGGTCGATTGTTCAAGTTCGCTATTAATGGCGGTTTTCCTACGCATCCCAGCGGTGTCAATTAGCTCAAACGGCACGGTGTCATGGGTAAAACTGATATTTACCGCGTCGCGCGTTGTACCGGGGCGATCATCAACAATCATCCGATCCTCGCCGAGAATTGCGTTGATGAGAGATGACTTGCCTGCGTTTGGGCGACCAACAATAGCAATCTTAATCGGTTCAGTAACAGCATCGGGAGGTTCCGTCTCTGCCTCCGGCATCGCAAACACAACTTCGTCAAGGAGGACATTAATACCCATGTTCTGTGCACATGAGGTGAAAAAGGGTTCACCGAGTGCAAGCTGGTAAAATTCTGTTCCCTCAGTTTCCAACCGAGCGTTATCCGCTTTATTGACGACCACAAAAATCTGTTTGTCTGTTTTTCGCAGCATATCTGCGATAAGCAGATCCTGCGGCATGATTCCCGTCTGGGCATCAACGACAAACAGAATAACCGTTGCCTCGTTCAAGGCTACTTCGACCTGCCACTGTACACTGTCTATGAGGTGGTCTTCCGGGTCGAGATCTAAACCACCGGTATCCACGATGGTGAAATGACCATCGTCCCACTCGACCTCCGCGTAAAGCCTGTCCCGCGTCACACCCGGCTGGTCGTGGACGACAGCAATCCGTTCTTTCGCAATCAGATTGAAGAGGGAAGATTTTCCGACGTTGGGTCTTCCAACGATTGCTACAATTGGTGGTGCCATGAGTTATTCCCCCTTTCCTTATGATGAATTCTAAAAACAGATAGACACTTTCGCTCCCGGTATTTGGTAGGCGCTGTTTCTCCCGACCTGTCGGGATTTGAAGTGTCTCATTAATCCTAAGATCCGCTATAATGAATAAAGCCACTCCGTCGTAGATCTCGCAGAACGAACTGTTCAATGGGTGTCTGCTGGTTCATACGGATATAAGTCACGCCACGATTCAGGCAATAACGTTTCAGATTTTCACAAAACACATTCAATCGCTCGGTGTAACCCACGAGTGCCTGTTCATTGACAGTGATCTCTTTAGACTGTCCCGTTTCCGCATCCGCTAACTGTAACTCGCCCGAAAGTTGTGGGTGTATTTCTTCGTGACTGAGGAGGTGGATGAGCGTTAAGTCGAAACTTCGCGAGAGAAGCCGTTTAATGCTGGTTTCGTAGCCGTCCATGTCCCAAAAATCCGAGATGATAATTCCAACACCATAACCTTTTGTTTCGGCGAGAAAGCGCTGCAGGCACGCTGTCAGATGTGTCTCCGCACCCACCGCAATTCCCTCTATCGCTTGTGACACCTTTGGAAACTGTGCTTTTCCGTACATAGCAGGGACGATAGGGATCAATTGATCTGAGAACGTATAGACCGAGACGCGATCAAAACTAATTAAACCGATATAACTCAATGCCGCAGCAATCCGTTTGGCGCACTCTAATTTCGTGGGCTGCCCGAAATCCATTGAAGTGCTATTATCGATCAGGATAAAGATTGGGAGATCCTCTTCCGCGTTGAATAGTTTAAGAAAGAGCCGGTCCAATCGGGCATAGACGTTCCAGTCGATATGGCGTAGATCATCTCCAAGTTCGTAGGTGCGGTAATCCGCAAATTCAACACTCGCGCCCCGGTTGAGGCTGCGTCGTTCACCCTTGAACTTCCCCCGAAATACATTCTCGGAACGAATTTGGAAACGAGTAATCTGTTTGAGAAAATTGACGTCTAAAAGGGACATTGGCTTTCCATACATTAACAGATTTAAGAACGGCTGAGGTTCTCGCTAAAGGCAACAGCACACTATTTTACCAGACCCTTGCTTAAACTGCCAGACAAATGTCTGAGCATAAGAGATTTCCCATGCCCTATCACGCTGACCATCACAACGAAGTCGTCTGAGGGGTGCTCCGATAATAGATTTTCCCTTTCTATCGACCTTAATTTTGACTTGCAACTGCCTATAAAATGTGGTATATTGTTCGAACCTTTTTGCAGCAAGTCCGAAAAAAGACGGGCGTAACATGGCCCGGTTAATGTATTTCAATCGAAAATATCCGGAAGGGTGGGAGATTAAATCTTTTCCACCTTATTTTTTCGCCTGTTGTATGCGCCCGTAGCTCAGCTGGATAGAGCACCTGACTTCTAATCAGGTGGTCGCAGGTTCGAACCCTGCCGGGCGTGCCAAACCCTTTATGGTGGATGTAGCTCAGTCGGTAGAGCGCTTGACTGTGGATCAAGTGGTCGTGGGTTCAAATCCCATCATCCACCTTTTATCGGGGCGTAGCGCAGCCCGGTTAGCGCGTCTGCTTTGGGAGCAGAAGGTCGGAGGTTCGAATCCTCTCGCCCCGATTTAATGCAAAAAGGGAGCAGATTTTGTAAGACAGAAGGGGTAGCCCGTTTAATACTTTTGATGAGGAAATCGGAGAGGCGAACGGTTCAAACCCCCTCGGTTTAATTCATAAATCGATAACCCTACTAGATAAGGGTTGCGGTGTTTCCAACATTTTAATTTTTCTGCAGTCAAGTTAGCAAGATGCGTCCGTAGTTCAATTGGATAGAGCAATAGACTTCGGATCTATAAGTTGGGGGTTCGAGTCCCTCCGGGCGCGCTTTCCTTCTGCGCCGTTAGCTCAACCAGGCAGAGCATCTGACTCTTAATCAGGCGGTTGAAGGTTCGATTCCTTCACGGCGCACCATTTTGATGTGGGCGGGTGTTGGAATCGGTAGACAAGATAGATTTAGGATCTATTGGGGTTTTCCCCGTGAGGGTTCAAGTCCCTCCTCGCCCACCAAACGCCTTTTCTGATATAATCTGGAGGTCTACTTGAAGGTTGAAGTTGAAAAGCTGGGAAATAGTCAGGTACGTATGCGCGTTGAAATTGACGCTGAAGAAGTTACCCAAGAGTTAGAGCATAACTGCCAAGCTTTGCGAACCAAAGTTTCAGTTCCCGGCTTTCGTAAAGGAAAAGTTCCCCTTAGTATTCTTAAATCACGGTTTGCAGAGCACCTCAAAGCCGAAGCCATCCAAAATCTCGTCCCACCTGCCTACGAACAGGCTCTGATTTCTGAACGGCTGATTCCTCTTGGCAACCTTGAGCTCTCGCCACCCATGCATCAGATGGAACTGAAGGAAGGTCAGCCACTCGCTTTTGAAGCAACACTGGATGTCAAGCCGGATTTTGTCCTCCCTGAATATGAAGATTTAACCATCGATAAATCGCCTCCCAATGTTCCGCGTGAAGAAGTGGATGAGTATATTCAGCGGCTGCAGGAACAGTTCGCAAACTACATCCCACTTGAAGTAGATCGTCCGGTCGAGGAAAGCGATTCCGTTCGGATTGACTGGGAATGCCTTGTCGATGGCGCACCGATCACCGATGGGAGCAAACAGGATGCAGATATCGACCTTGGCAAGGGAATGCTGCTACCAGCGGTTGAAGCCGAGGTCGTCGGTATGTCTGTAGAGGAGACCCGGCACGTTGAAATGGATTTCGAGGCTGATCATGAAAATCCTGAACTTGCTGGCAAACATGCCGTTTTTAACGTAACCCTCCGCGCAATTACCGAGAAACAACTGCCGTCCCTTGATGACGAATTTGCAAAAGATCTGGAATACGAAAACTATGACCAACTCACGGGCGCGATCTGGAATAATCTTGTTGAAGAGCAGAAGGCTATCCACAATCATCGCCAACGAGAAGATGTCCTTGAACAATTAATCGAAAAAACGGCGATTGACATTCCTGAATCTATTGTTGACCAGCATGTGCAGCAAACGGTTCAAAACATTCTCCAACGATTGCGGCAAGAAGGTCAAACTCCTGAGCAAGCAGGAATAGACATGGCAAAGCTGCCGACAGAATTGCGCGAAGATGCAATCAAGCAAACGAAGCAGGCGTGGATGTTTGATGTCATTGCTGAACGCGAGAATATTAGAGTCACGGACGATGAGTTGGATATAGAGATCCGGCGCATCGCTGAACAGCAGAATCGAGAGCCTCAAAAATATGCGAGTTTGCTGCGGGAAAGCAACCGTTTGGAAGAGTTTCGAGATACACTGCGAAATGATAAGGTCTACCGCCTTCTGATTCAGCGTGCTTCCGCCAAGCAGTCTCTGATTATTTGATGGTAAAAACAGGTGTCCCGTCAGGGTTTGAGGAGAATTTTTAGCATGAATCTTGTTCCAATCGTTGTGGAACAAACAAGTCGCGGCGAACGCTCATACGATATTTACTCGCGACTGCTTAGTGATCGAATCATTATGGTTGGTTCGGTAATTGATGATAACGTTGCAAACAGTGTCATGGCTCAGATGCTCTTTTTAGAGAGTGATAATCCCGATTCGGATATTGTGCTTTACTTAAATACGTTGGGCGGATCGGTATCGGCTGGGCTAGCAATTTATGACACGATGCAGTATATCAGACCTGATGTGCAAACGTGGTGTGTCGGTCAAGCCTACAGCATGGGGGCAGTCTTACTTGCCGGTGGCACAAGTGGCAAACGATATGCCTTACCACACGCGACTACCCTGATTCATCAACCTATTACTACAGGTATTAGCGGTCAGGCATCTGATATTGATATCCATGCGAGACAGATTCTCCGAACCCGCGAAGAGTTATACACGATCTTAGCGCAGCACACGGGACAACCGTCAGATAAAATTGAGGCGGATGCAGACCGCGATTTTTATATGACCGCCCAAGAGGCTCTCGAATACGGTCTTATTGATTCGGTTGCCTCCCGTCGATCTGCCGAGGAAGTTGAAGATAACGCCTAGTGTGCATGTCTTAAACAAATCATAAATATTAGTAAACACGAGAAATAAGGAGACATTTATCAAAGTCCCCCTGAACCCCTCTGATAAGAGGGGAAAGACAAGTTGCTTTGAATCCCACCTGTCCCGATTTATCGGGGATCTATCGGGGAGATTTAGGGGGTTAGGGGATTTTATGGTGAATTCTAAAAACAGATAGACACTTTCGCCCCCGGTAGGTGTGGTTTCTAACCGCACCGGTTTGGAATGTCTCATCAATTCTAAGGTCCACTAATATCAAATGATATTGTAGTTATTATTGAATAACTTTGGAGATTTTCATGCAGGATATTATTGATCAACAGCGGTGCTCCTTTTGCGATAAAAGCCAAGAGGAGGTACGCAAGCTTATTGCAAGCCCTATTGGGGCTGGTGTTTATGTTTGTGATGAGTGTGTTGAATTATGCAACGATATTTTAGCGGATCTGTATGAAGCGGAGGAAGAGGAAGAATACACTGAAACTTCAGATTCGTTATCTCTTCCTCATCCTTCTGAAATTAAAGCGCAGCTTGATAAGTATGTGATTGGTCAGGATGGAGCAAAGAAAATTCTTTCCGTCGCCGTATACAATCACTACAAAAAACTACGATTTCATACAGATTCGGAGATCGAGTTAGAAAAAAGCAATATCCTGTTGATTGGTCCCACAGGCACGGGCAAAACCCTGCTGGCACAGACTTTAGCACGTATTCTAAACGTGCCTTTTGCTATCACCGATGCGACGACCCTCACGGAAGCCGGGTATGTGGGCGAAGATGTTGAAAATATCATCCTGAAGCTAGTGCAAGCCGCAGAAGGTGATATCGCACGTGCAGAGCACGGAATTATTTATATTGACGAGATCGACAAAATTAGCCGTAAATCCGAAAATCCCTCGATTACGAGGGATGTTTCGGGTGAAGGTGTCCAACAAGCTTTATTGAAGATCCTAGAAGGAAAAACAGCAAATGTTCCCCCGCAGGGAGGTCGAAAACACCCCCATCAAGAATTGATTGAAGTGGATACCTCTAAGGTTCTGTTTATATGCGGCGGTACATTTGTGGGGCTTGATAAGATTATCGAACAGCGTACTGGACACCAAGGATTAGGATTTGGATCCGCGGTTCAAGCGAAGAGCGAAAGAAAAATTCACGAAACCCTCTCACAGGTTGCCCCAAAGGATCTGATTCAGTACGGCTTCATCCCAGAATTTGTCGGACGCCTGCCTGTTGCTGCGGTGCTGCACGATCTTGACGAATCCGCTTTAACCCAGATTTTGACCGAGCCTCAAAACGCCCTGATAAAACAATACACCCAACTGCTTCATTATGATAACGTGTCTCTGCAGGTCGGAGAAGATGCAATCAGGGCTATCGCCCGAGAAGCCATAAGGCGTGAAACGGGTGCGAGAGGGTTAAGAGCAATCTTGGAAAACTTGATGCTAGATATCATGTATGAAATACCATCTTCTCCTAAGATGGTTAAAGAGTGCATTATCACCGCCGAAGCTATTTTAGAAAATAAACCGCCTTTACTTGTTTATGACGATGAACAAGAAGCTTTAACTGCCTAGCAAATTAATAAATGGGCGAATTACGTATCCAGCATACGTTCACGGAGTTCATTATGAACCAAGATTCGACCAAAGACCATCAGGATGATGAAGTTGTTATACTTCCTGTCATTCCTACCCCCGGAAAGGTTTTCTTTCCCCGTATAAGTACCCCTTTAAATGTCATTCGCAAGATGGGAGTCCGGGCAACAAAATACGCCGTACAAGCAAATCAGGATGTACTGTTGCTCAATCAAAAAGACAAAGACGAAGAAGATCCGGGACCCGAGGGCTTTTATCGAGTGGGTACAGCCACAAGCATCGCAGATTCTTATGATCCACGCGATGGCAGCATTCGGATTGCGATTGAAGGGTACAGCCGCGCTATCGTGCTACGCTGCTTTGAAACCGATGGTTTTCTGAAAGCAGAGGTAAAAATTGTACATGAGGAACTGGATCAGTCAAAACAGGCGAAATCCTTGATGGAAACGGCGGTTTCAGCTTTTGAAGAGTATATCAAAGGAAACCGCCAAACGCCTGAAGAAGCTATGATGGTTGTCCAAAAAGAGGTGGAACCGGGTCATCTTGCGGACTCAATTGCCAGCTTCACCAGTATGGAAGCGGAGAGACTGCAAGGTGTATTGGACGAGATTAACCCCATTAAGCGGCTTCAGATTGTTGTTGAACTGCTTCAGGAAGATTTGGAGCTTTTCAGACTAGACGATAAAATCAATACGCAGGTCCGTAAGTCCGTTGAACGGACGCATCGGGAGTTCTACCTTCAGGAAAAGATGAAAGCCATCCAGAAGGAACTCGGTCGAGGCGATGAACAGGGAGACGTGGACGAGCTGCGGGAACAGATTGAAGCAGCCGGCATGACCGAGGAAGCTGAAGAAAAAGCCTTAAAAGAGCTCGACCGACTGCAGCAGATGCCGCCGATGTCTGCAGAATCCGGTGTCATCCGCACCTATATCGACTGGCTCGTCGCCTTACCTTGGGACAAACAGACGGAGGCCGAAATTGACTTAGAGGGAGCAGAAAAAATACTGGACGATGACCATTACGGCCTCGAAAAACCGAAAGAACGAATCCTTGAATATCTCGCTGTACTACAATTGGTCAAGAAACTTAAAGGTCCAATTCTCTGTTTCGTCGGTCCCCCCGGAGTTGGAAAAACCTCTTTAGGTCAGTCAATTGCCAGAGCAACCGGACGAAACTTCGTCCGTATGTCTTTGGGAGGCGTGCGGGACGAAGCTGAAATCCGTGGACATCGCCGGACCTACATCGGATCTTTGCCCGGTCGGATTATCCAAGGGCTGCGGGACGCGAAATCAAGGAACCCGCTTTTCCTCTTAGACGAAATCGACAAGATGAGTATGGACTTTCGGGGCGATCCAGCGTCGGCGCTGCTGGAAGTGCTCGACCCGGAGCAAAATGGGACCTTCCGTGACCACTATTTGGATGTTGCGTTTGATCTCTCTGAGATTATGTTTATAACCACTGCAAATACAAGGGAGCCAATTCCACCCGCTCTGGAAGATCGTATGGAGATTATCGAACTTCCCGGCTATACGGAATATGAAAAACATAAAATCGCCAACCTATTCTTGATTCCCAAGCAGATCGAAGCTCACGGACTCAAGGAAGAGAACCTCAAATTCTCAGACGATACCATTTTTGACATCATTCACAGGTATACTCGCGAAGCGGGGGTCCGAAACCTCGAACGCGAAATTACAAGTGTCTGCCGTAAAGTCGCTAAGGAAGTTGTGAAAAGCGGAAAAACTGAGGTCAAAATTGAGGTCAGTGTCGAGGATTTGACAGAATATCTCGGTCCTCCGAAATTTGCCAAGGGAAAAGCAGAAAAACAGGATGAGGTCGGTGTGGCGACGGGATTGGTTGTTTCACAGACTGGTGGAGATGTCGTTCCAATCGAAGTGGCCACAATGATTGGGGAGGGTAAGTTAAACATGACAGGCAGACTGCAAGAGATTATGCGTGAATCTGTTCAAACAGCGCTCGGTTACATCCGATCCCAAGCCGAATCTCTCAAAGTACCGTCTGGTTTTGAATTCAATAAACACGATATCCACATCCATGTGCCCGAAGGCGCGATTCCAGTGGAAGGCCCCTCGGCAGGTATTACACTCGCTACCGCGATGGTTTCTGCCATGACAGGGCGGCGTGTCCGTAAGGATATTGCAATGACCGGTGAAATCACCCTGCGTGGGCATGTCCTTCCGATCGGGGGATTGAAAGAAAAAGTGCTTGCAGCACACCGCAATAGCATCAAGAACGTTATTATCCCCCAAGAGAATGATAAGGATATCCCCGATATCCCTGAAGAGATTCGAGACGCGCTCCATTTTCACAAAGTTTCTGATATGAGTGAAGTGCTAGCGCTCGCTCTAAAGAAATCCGATTCGTCCGATGATGTCACTCAAGAGGGTGATGAGATAACTGAAGTCTTAGATTTACCTCTGGGGACCCCCGATGCGCCTCGACAAATTCCTACAGGTGAGCCGCCTCATTAAACGCCGCACCATTGCCAACTCGATTTGCAGCCGTGGGCGGGTGTTGGTCAACGGGCACCCGGCGAAAGCTGGTAAAGAACTGTCCGTTGGTGACCTATTGTCAATTGACTTTGGAGAAGAGGAGCCTGCTGTGTATGAAGTGCTAGAGGTTCCTGCCGGCAATGTTCCGAGAGGGAAAGCCTCAACCCTCTACCAGCGAGTTAATGAATCGGAAGATAGCGAGTAGATTCTCAGACCTCGGTCGAAGATCGGGGTCTTTTTTTGTCTATAAACCAGAATTCGAGGAGAGAATATTGACATGAGCGATACCAACATACATCATTACGAACTCATCTGTATTGGCAGCGGCAGCGGCGGGTTTTCAGCAGCAATGGCCGCCAAAGCGGAAGGGATGAAGAAGATTCTCTTGGTGGAAAAACGGCGCGTCGGATACAGCTTGTGCACGAACGAGGGATGCATGCCATCGAAAACGCTGCTTGCATCCGCAAGTGTGAAACGTACCTTTGAAGAGAGTCCCAATTTTGGTATCACAGCCAGCGACCTACAGGTCAACTGGTCAACCGTGCAGAAACGCGTCCGAACCCTGGTAGAGGATGATTTTTTTGCTGCACGTAGGGATGCGGTCCTCAACGCATCTGTCGATATCGTAGAAGGCAGCGCCAGTTTCGTTGATCCGCATACCGTTCAGGTTGGAGATAGCCACTACGCTGGAGAGAAAATCGTTATCGCCACCGGATCGACGGTAGACGTTCCGCCCTTGCACGGCTTAGAAGAGACAGGATACATCACCAGCGATGAAGCACTCTATCTGGAACACCTGCCCAGTTCTTTAATTGTCATCGGCAGCGGCTATATCGCTCTAGAGTTGGGATACCTTTTCCACATGGTAGGAGTCGACATTACCATGCTAGTTCGCAGCCCGCGGGTGCTAAGACGCCTTGACCCAGATATCGGTTTTGAATTACAGGATCTGCTTCGGCGCGACGGGATCAATATCCTGACCGAGACCCAACTGAAATCATTCACGCGCATGGATAAAGGTAAGGAAGTACACTTTGTGCAGAACGGCGAGGAGAAGGTCGTCAGGGCGGAAGAGATTATGGTAAATACGGGACGCCGACCCGCGATAGACGGTTTAGGTCTGGAAAAAACTGGCTTGGTTCTTGGTGAAAAGGGCGAGATTGAGGTCAATGACTACATGCAGACAAGCGTTCCGCACATCTATGCGGTCGGAGATGTCACCGGCAAAGCGGGGTTGGTCTATGCTGCTACGATGGAGGGAAAGGTTGCTGGCTTACATGCGGTCGGAAAGGGGGAGACCAAAATGAACTACGACTTGGTTTCCAATATCATTTTCTCGCACCCGGAAATTGGCACGGTGGGACTTACCGAGGCGGAGGCAAAGGAACAGGGATTAGACGTGATAACCGTCAAAACACCAATGGAGGATATCGGCAAAGCCGTAGCAATCGGCGAAATAGATGGCTTCGTAAAAATGATTGCCGAACGACCTTCAGGGCGTATCGTCGGTCTACATGTTCTCGGACCTCATGCGACCGATATTATGCAGATTGCGCTACCACACCTCTATCACAATGACACTGTATTTGATGTCCTAAATATCCCATATCCGCATCCAACCCTTGGCGAGGCGCTCAGCTACCCCGCGGAGGACATAGCGGATGAACTGACCGCTGCCTAAATGTATCAACCGACGCTTCCCACTGTTAGAAATTGATACAAAACCTGCCTCATTAGGCCGATTCCTGTAGGGGCAACCCTTGTGGTTGTCCTAAACCTTGACGAAATGAAATCAACGGATACTTAATACTCACGATACCTCACAATTTGGAATGAGTTATGGAAATTCCTTTGCTTTATGACATCTGCATCATATTCGGCTTATCCATTGGCGTTCTACTGATCTGTCATAGATTAAGCGTGCCTTCGGTTGTTGGTTTTCTCTTGACAGGACTGATTGCAGGTCCTCACGGATTAGGGCTGATTCAGGTAGACCGTGAAGTCGAAATTCTAGCGGAAATCGGCGTCATCTTGCTACTGTTTGCCATCGGCATTGAGTTTTCACTAAAGAATCTACTTCGGATTAAGCAAGCGGTATTGATGGGCGGATCGTTACAAGTCGGATTGACACTTCTAGCAGCGTTTGCATTGGCGCGGCACTTCGGTCAAGCGACCAACGAATCGCTCTTTATCGGTTGTCTCGCCGCTGTCAGCAGCACGGCGATTGTGATGAAATTGCTGCAAGAGCGCGATGAAACACGAACGCCGCATGGGGGCACAGCATTGGCAATCCTGATTTTTCAGGATATTGCCATCGTCCCGATGATGCTGATCACGCCAATCCTTGCTGGACACGCCGGAGACATAAGCCGGGCACTCATTTTACTGTTGGCAAAAGCCGCGGTAATGATTGCTGTGGTGTTTGTTGGTGCAAAGTATGTCGTGCCGCTGATTCTATCACAGGTACTTCGAACGCGCAGCCGAGAGATTTTCCTGTTGAGCGTTCTCGCCATCTGCCTCGCCGTCGTCTGGTTGACGTCGCATTTCGGCGTGTCTTTGGCGCTTGGTGCCTTCCTCGCAGGGCTAATCGTCTCCGAATCGGAGTCGAGCCACGACGCACTTGGCCATATCTCACCGTTTCGGGATGTGTTCACCAGTTTCTTCTTTGTCTCAGTTGGCATGTTACTCGACTTTCACCTGCTATTTCAAAAGCCGTTGTTAATTGCGGGACTGACAATCGGTGTTTTCATTGCAAAAAGCATCATTGCAGGGGGAGTGACCTCGATGCTCGGATACCCACTACGCACGGCGATTCTGGCAGGACTCACACTCAGTCAGGTAGGGGAATTTGCGTTTATCCTCGCGAAATCGGGTGTCGAACACGGCTTGCTCAGTGACGCAAATTACAAAATGTTTCTCGCTGTTTCGATTGTAACGATGGCAGCAACGCCGTTTATCATCTCGGCAGCACCTCATGTCGCCGGTGGGATACTACGATTGCCGCTGCCAAGACGACTCGTATCGGGATTGAGACCCATCGCTTCAACGCAAGATGCCGAGCAAACGAACCATCTCGTTATCATTGGTTTCGGAATCAACGGTCGAAACGTCGCAAAGGCGGCGCGGGCGGCAGACATCCCGTATGTCATCGTCGAAATGAATCCTGAAATCGTCCGAACGGAACGGGCAAATGGTGAGCCGATTTTCTACGGTGATGCTATTCACGATGCCGTGCTTCACCATGCGAACATCAAAGCGGCGCGGATTGTTGTGGTAGTGATTTCTGACGACGCTGCCTCGCGTCGAATTGTAGCAACCGCCCATGCCTTGAACCCAACGGCGCACATTATCGCCAGAACGCGCCATCTTGCTGAAGTGGAGCCGCTATATCGTGTCGGGGCAAACGAAGTGATTCCAGAGGAGTTCGAGACATCCGTCGAAATTTTCACGCGGGTGTTGATGGAATACCTCATCCCTCACGATCAGATTGAACAGTTCATCGCGGAGGTGCGCGCCGACGGTTATAAGATGTTCCGTACGCTGCCCAAGGACACACCGCCCGTTTCCGATCTGAAGGTGCATTTTCCTGATCTTGAAATTTCGGTCTTATGGGTCGATCAGAGATCACCTTTTGTTGGAAAATCGCTGGCAGAAATCGCTTTACGAGGGACATACGAGGTGACGGTCTTGGCGGTCCGACGGAACGAACAGGTTTTAACTAATCCGCACGGTGAACTACGGATTGAGTTCGATGACGAAGTTTATCTGCTCGGGACCCCTGAGAAAATCGCTCAGGTTGCTGATCTGTTCGATAACCCTGAAAGCCAAGAGCCAACACAAACAGATGCAGAGGATTTTTCATAGAGTTGATGAGGCGAGAATCCTAAGCCCTTGTTGACCTCTTTATAACTCCACAAAAAGCACCCACATCGGATTATTCCCAACCGTATATGTCTCCAAAGGCTGAAGCTCACCGCTCTGCGGGTCAATCCGGTAGGTAGCAAGTCTCCCCGACCCCTGACCGCCAGCAAACAAAAAATTCCCCGTCAAATCAACATTAAACGCTCTCGGCGTTGGTTCCGTTGGCTGTTGCCCAATCGGGGTCAGTGCACCTGTCTCATCATCAGTTGCGAACCCAGCAATACTATCGTGCCCCCGGTTTGAAACATACACAAACTTCCCATTCGGCGTGATATGGATCTGTGCACAGGAGTTTTCCTCATCAAAGTTGTCCGGCAGTGTCGAGAGGGTCTGAAAAGCGGATAAGGTGCCTGCCGAAGAATCAAAATTGTAGGCAGTTATGCTGCACCCCTGCTCATTTGAGGTATAAAGCACATCTTGCTTGGGATGAAAAACGAAATGGCGCGGTCCTTCCCCTTCGCCAGCAGCAAGCACAGGAACGGAATCATTGGGAGCCAATGCACCGGTGTTTTCGTCAAACTGGAACTGGAAAATAGCGTTGGACTCACCGACGTGAGGAAGAAAAGCAAATTTATTAGAGGCATCGGTCATAATGCAATGTGCCTTGTTCGCTGTCGTGATCCATTCGATCGCGGGTCCACCCACAACCCCATCCTCGCCAATGGGATGAACTGACGTCGCTCCAGCACCGTAATAAGCCGAGAGCAAGAAGTTACCGTTTCCATCTGTGGCGATATAGCAAGGATCTGATTCGAGCGATACCGATCCTATGGACGACAGATCACCTGTGCGTGGGTCGATGCTGAAACTTGCGATTTCCTGTATAGAGCGGAGGCCCGCGTAAAGAAATTTGCTCTCAGGATCAACAGCCAGTGGACCAGGAGCACCGTCAAGCGCTACATCGCGCTGAAATGTGAGTTGTCCCGTATCCGGGTTCAGAGTAAAGGTCGAAATCTTGTTCTCACCTGCAATCGGAATATAAACGTAGTATGCCATCTTAACTTCCTTTTCTTGAAATAACTGTGATTCAAAACTCGGGTGAAATGATGAATTAGAGAACTAAATATACATTTATCAAAGTCCCCCTGACAAGGGGGATTTAGGGGGTTGGCTGTACATTCGGGGTGTCTAACTAATTGAGGGGTGTGCATCATTATTGTCTGAATCAGGCTTCTCAGGTATCGGGGCGGGGCGACATATGCCATTTGTCTGAATCGCAGATTGCACGGATGATTACCTCGATGTCAGCGGGAGGATGAGCATCTAAGATCACGCTCGGTAATTCTATATTTCCCCCAGGCCCGGTAGGTGTGTGGGTTGAAACGGCGCAGTTAGAAATCCTGGTCACGATTTATCGGACAGCGCCTACCAAATCCCGATTTATCGGGATCCCGTGACTACGGGACGAGGAGCCCGGTAGGTGCGGTTTCCAACCCTGGTCTCGATTCATCGGACCGCACCGGACATCGCTCGGAAATTACCCAATTAATAAATTAATCTTCATTATCGAGGAGCATCCTGATGAATCGGGAGAAGCCTTTCCCACACGAAAGCGATTTATGCACACCCTGAAGTAATTCTAAAATCTACCATAAGTTGCTGTGAGCCCGCTGTGTCCACCTTTGGTGGAAATTACTGCTCTCTCAACTAATGAGCGTGGTATTCCTTTAAGCTATACGCTTTTCGGACGAGTTCCGGATCCTTGGCAAACCGCTTTGTTGCATCAATCAGATGATCAATGTGTGTGTGCATGTCCTTCTCGATCTGGGAGATCCGGTCCAATAAGTAAGTTTCTGCGCTCTGGTAAATCGCCTTTCTGATAGTTGAAAGGAGATACATATACACTGTGTCTGCTTCACTTCCTTCTATCTCAATAGCAATTTCGAATCCCTCTTGGAGCGTAACCTGTTCTGAAACAACCTGCCCCTCATATTTGTCTAAAGCTTCCGTAATCTGCTGGATAGATACAGGGGGCATTTCTGTGGCTGGTGTGTCCAGTCCAAAACTTCGTGCGCACAGCGATCTTCCAAAATCGACAAGGATATAGTGCTGCCACTCCTCTGTGCTCATCTGCTCCCAAAACCGAGCGACCCGCTCATCAACATTTCCCAGCAGAAGGGACAGCGTTGCGTATAATTTTGCATGCCTTAATTCAATATCTTGACATGAATCGAATACTTCTGCTAAAGTCACGGGTAGTTTATCCTTTCTTATAAGTTTTGTCGAATCTACTAAACAGAAGTATAGCAGCATGTTAGCAATTAAGCAAATCAAAAGTACAATCAGTACTTCTATACTCAGTCGAAATTTCTATCATATTAGTAAATGCTACAATCATTTGGACACTGCCCGATAAATCGAGAGTAGGGTGGGAGAGATCTTCTGTGGGAGGGGCATCCCTGCCCCGATTATGCCAACACCTCTGATGTTGCAGGCGGTTCTGCTACAATACCTATTCGCCCCCGGTAGGTGCGGTTTCCAACCACACCTACCGGGCTCCTCGTCCCGTAGTCACGGGATCCCGATAAATCGGGATTTGGTAGGCGCTGTCCGATAAATCGTGACCAGGATTTCTAACTGCGCCGTTTCAACCCACGCCCCTACCGGGCCTGGGGGAAATATAGAATTACCGAATTATTTTCTGAAACTTCATTATCGGGATACTGGGAACGGGACTCGATAAATCGGGATTTGGCGTGTCTCATTAATTCTCAGATCCACTATAATCTAAGCGGTAAGCGCTTACCTCAGTGCCGGTAAATTATCCCAACTACACTCAAGGCAGAAATAGCTCTCCCCACCGATTCGCTGAACCTCCCCGCCACATTCTGGACAGTCTACTATCGTCGCGGGTGATTCCTCTTGATAGCGTTGCTGATGAGGGGCTTTACCTGCGGCTTCTGCACCGACGTTATTCCGAACAGTATCAATGACTTCTTGGGGGCGGAATACTAAAGGTGGAGGTGTGCTACCGCCAAGATCAATGAAATCGCTATGATAGACATTGATCTCATTGGCCGCGTTGACCTGACGAAGAAAGATTGTATACTTGTTTGGTGCAATTAGGTAAGCTTCCGTGTCTAACAGTTGAAGCCCTGTCCCCACGATGAGGTCGTAGCCACTAAAGTGGATAAGATTTCGACTGTGTCGACTACCCCTGTTGTAGGCCGCAAACAATTCGCGTGCTCGTCCAGCGGATAAAAGGAGACAATATTGACGATGTAAATAGCGGTTTAATCGGGCTGTTGGCAGAAAATTTTCAGATTCAGCAGTATCTCTCAAAAGCCGTATAAACATCTTGTAAGCGTCGTTGGGAACTTCATTGAGGATGTGCTGCGTGAGATTACGACGGGTGCTATCTCTGAGGGCATGTAGGTGATGAATTTCCCATGAACGGAGCAAAAACCCTACCGAAATATCAAGCTCTTCATGCTGCTCCGGTGATGTAATGCGACAGAGATGCATCGTCGCTTGGTCTGTTGTTTTGATCGTAAATGGGAGCATATTCATCGGATCAATCACTTCCGTATGGAAACAATGTCTGATAGCAACCTAAATTAGTTTACCACAGCGTCTGAAGCGTGTCCAGCAAAAAGGTTTGCACTGGAAGCTACCTACCTGCTTATACCGGTTTTACCGGTTTATATTGAATAATTTGTTGACCCTAAGAAAGTCAGTTTTTGTGTTGTCAATAAACTATATATCGGTTATACTTATCCTTTAGTGATGCAACGTTGATTGCCACCTACAGTGAGCAACGCAATTCCATTCGACAGAAACCTTTATGACGACACCTGCCGTGCCCTCCAGACAGCCACCCGAAAAAATTACCTGGCGAACAGTGATCCTTTCACTGCTTTTCCTCCCGTTCATCTACGTTTGGCACATTGAGTGCGAAGCCCTTCGATACACCTTCCCGACGCTGATGGCTCCATTCTACAGCGTTGTCTTTACTATCCTAATTTTAGTTATCATCAATGTTCCCTTCAAAAAATTCGCTGCCAAGTACGCCCTAACAGGTGGGGAATTAATCTCCCTCTACGTACTGATGTCGATGACACTCTTATTCATGTCCTACGACATGTTTCTGCCGCTGGTCTCAATCATTGTTCACGCTTTCTATTTTGCCACGCCGGAGAATGAGTGGCGCGATCTGTTCTGGAAATATCTGCCGGAGTGGTTGACCATTAACGATCCGGATATCCTAATCGCTTTTTATCGCGGTGACGAAGACTTCCTTCAGTGGCACTATCTGCGCCGCTGGATAGAGCCGACCCTATGGTGGTGTGCCTTCAGCTTTGCCCTGCTTTTTGTGATGCAATGTATCAATACAATCATTCGTAAGCAGTGGGCGGAACAGGAACGGCTCGTCTACCCGATTGTCGAACTTCCCTACCAGATCTCTTACAACAGTAAAAGCTTTTTTCGCAGCGCTCCAATGTGGTGGGGATTTTCGCTCGCAGCTTTTATCAGTATCCTCAACGGGATGCATCTCTTTTTCCCGGTTCTTCCTGAAATCCCGGTGAAGCATTTCTCCTTAAATATGTTTTTCACAGAAAAGCCGTGGACCGCCTTTTTGACAGGCGGAAGCGCAATTCTGGTCTATCCGTTCGCCGTGGGGCTTAGTTTCCTAATGCCCCTTGACCTACTCATGTCGTGCATCCTCTTTTTCTTCTTATACAAAATGCAAGCCTTTGTCGGAATCATATCCGGATTGGACAGTCTGCCCGGCTTTCCTTTCCCTTATGAGCAGAACATCGGCGCATATACAGGCGTCTCAGTAATTGTGCTATGGGGGACACGACGGCAGATAGGGCGGGCATTTCTTCAAGCTATTGGGCGACAACCGCGTGAAGATGACAACGAGCCGATGCGGTATAGGACAGCGTTTTTAGGCCTGTTATTTGGTAGTATATTCCTCATCTGGTTTGCAATGCGAGGTGGGATGGCACTCTGGATCGCTATCCTGTTTTTTGTGGCACATTTTCTCACCATTGCTATCGCCGTGACGCGCATCCGTGCACAGATTGGTCTTTCCATCCATAATACGACCTTCATTGGACCCCATCATAGCCTCGTCAGTCTGTTTGGTACGCGAAGGATTGGCGGGCAAAATCTCACTTGGTTTTCCCTTTTCTTCTGGTTCAATCGAGATAACCGCAGCCACCCCATGCCACACCAGCTTGAAGCGTTCAAACTCGCAGAACGGGGGAATCTTGATGTCAAAGGGTTGTCCCGCCTAATGCTGACCCTTATCATTATTGCAATGCCATTGTGCATTCTGATGTTGGTAAACGTCTTTTTCGATCTCGGCGTGGATACCGGCAAGGTGGGAGGACAGATCAATAGCTTTGGTGGACGGTCATATCGCTTTCTACACGGGTGGCTCACCGCACCACGGGATGCGGACACCGCACACATCATCGCCATAACTATCGGATTCTTGTTTACCATTCTGCTGGCGGTGGTACGCGGGCACCTTTTCTGGTGGCCCATCCACCCTCTCGGTTACGGTGTTTCCTTCCACATGTACACCTTCTGGGCAGCGTTTATCGTCGCCGCTATTGCCAAGTGGGTGGTACTGAAATATGGAGGCATCCGCCTGTATCGGAGAGCGACTCCGTTTTTCCTAGGGTTGATTCTAGGAGATTTTGTGGTTGGAAGTTTTTGGAATATCTTAAGTATTATGATTGACCGACCAACGTATACCTTTTATTACTAATCTGGATGATATGAAAGGGGGCTGTAATGCCTAAGAGTTGTGACACGATGGTTGCCCTACCGAGCGCAACTAAAGAGAACCAAACAATCTTTGCCAAAAATAGCGATCGTCCGGCAATCGAATGTCAACCGCTTGTTCAACGCGCAGAAGAAACCCATGCTGCTGGAGCGAACACGAAATGCCAATTTGTAGAACTTCCCGGTGTGACAAGGACTTATCGTCATATCGGTTCACGTCCCTATTGGTGTTGGGGATACGAACATGGATTTAACGAACATCAGGTCGTGATCGGGAACGAGGGGTTAGCCTCCAAATACGAATTTGATGCCTCCAAGTTGATTGGTATGGAATTAATACGACTCGGTTTAGAACGGGCGGAAACCGCTGCCGAAGCAGTTACTGTCATGACAGAGTTGATTACAAAATATGGTCAGGGGAAATTCAGCAACGATCAAGGAGTTCGCACCTACGACAACGGTTATATTATCACCGATCCGAGGGAAGCGTATATCCTCCAGACCGCAGGCCACGAATGGGCGGTTAAACAGGTTCAGGGGGCGGTGGGAATCAGCAACGTCTATTCTATTGAAGAAGATTGGGATCGCCTATCGCCAAACAGTGTAGACGAAGCAATCGCACAAGGTTGGTGGGCGGATACTTCTGCCCGATTTAACTTTTCGGAAGCCTACAGCCGCGCAGCAGATCGCTCCGTCGGAAGTGGTGCCATGCGTCGTAGGCGTTCCTGTGCAGTGTTGAGCAGATACAACGGCGACATCAAGGTGCAAACTATGATGGCACTGTTAAGTGATCATTCCGATGGGAGTACACCTGATGAACCGTTTCAAACGGAAATTTCGAGCGGAACTTCTATCTGCGTTCATCACGATGATAAGGGAGAGGGTAGCAACACCGCTGCGAGTCTAATCGCACATCTCTGCGATGATGGCTCGCGATTGCCTGTCTACTGGTGTAGCTTCTATTCACCCTGTCTGGCTGTTTTCTTACCGATCTTTATTGAAGGAGAACTGCCACAGGTCCTAGCAATTGGCGACGAAACCCCTTCAGATAATAGTCCGTGGTGGCTCTTCCGCCAACTAAGTCTCAAACTGCGTTTGGAAGAACCAGAACTGATTCCAACTGTTCAGGAAAAATGGAGAGAACTCCAAACGCAACTCTTCACGACCGCTTATGAGATAGCCAAAGAGGGTAAATTCCTCATTGAACGGGGTTGTGAAAACACTGCCAATCAACTTCTGACACGATATATGGCGGAGAATACGGAGACCATGTTAGGAACGGTACGGGGGATGTTGTCAGATGGCGAGCAATCCGTCGAAATGGCCGCAGATTGAAATATCCCATTGATCGAAAGGGAGATAAGCCATGCTAGATCGTTCAATTATACCACAACACTTGAATCCTGAACTCAGTCCCGAATTAGCACAAGAGGTCGCTTTTTTCCTGAAGTGGGGCTATCTCGTTGTAGAACAAGCCATTACCCAAGAACAGGTAGAATCTCTGCGCGAGGCATTGGATGAAACCTTTGACAGGAAAAGCGAGCAGTTCACCCACCAACTTTTGGAAGAGGACGAGCGCTTTACATTTCTCTTGGATAATCCACCCGTGCTCACACGCATGAAAGCGATTCTCGGAAACTGTGTCCAACTCCATAGCGCAACCGCTCGCGTGACGCAGCCGGGGGAACCGGATCAGAACTGGCACCGTGATGGACCGTGGCCCATGGCACCAGAAAATACACCTTACGGCAGTATCCCCGGTCAAATTAACTGCGGTTATTTCCTCGACGAATTGACGATGGAGAACGGTCCGATTGCAATTCTTCCCGGCAGCCAGCGGGTTCCGTTCCGTCCACCTGAAGGGCATCCACATTTTCCCGACGAAAAATTGGTACTTGCTAAACCGGGGCAGGCGGTTATGTTCGATGGATGGATTTATCATCGAGGGGTCGCGAACAACTCTGACCAACGGCGGCGGGTTTGTCTGATGTGCTACCAGAATGCGTGGATGAAGTCCCGCGAGCCATTCGATGGTCCCCGTGCCACAACGCTGCTCGAAAATGGAACTTCGGAACAGAAACTGCTCCTTGGCGGAATACCGCGCTGGTAGGGGCTATATCCCCTTGATTATTCGCTGACCTACCCTTCTATCTTCCTAAACGTTACAATCCCAAAATATAGATGTTTATCACGCTTAAACTGTAGGGGCAAGCCTTGTGCTTGCCCTTTTTATTTTCCTTGAGAATCTTATCATTCATAGCTGTGGGAGGGGCATCTTGCCCTGATCTCTGTGCGCCCACCCCATCCCCCAAAGTCCCAGTTGCTTTGAATCCCGCCTGCCTGCTCTCGGCTTGTCGGAGTCCCGATGTGTCGGGGATTTATCGGGGCGAAGCGACATGTGGGTCTATGCCCCAGCGGGGCGACATGTGCCATTTGTCTAAATCGGAGATTGCTCTCCCACACGAAAGCGGTTTATGCACACCCCTCAGTTATTTACATCGTTTAGTCCGTCATGTTTCACTCTCATTCTTGAGAGCCTTGTTATTGGTAGAGCGTTATGCAAAGTTATTTGAGGGGTGTGCATCATTATTGTCTGAATCAGGATTCTCAGGATTTAAGGATTTTCAGGATAGAAACTGGAAAGTGAAACGGGACTATTTTAGGACGGGACAGGGTGCATTTAGCCCCAGTTTTGAATCCCGATTTATCGGGGCGGGGCGACATGTTTATAGCTGTGGGCTCTGTGCGCCCACCCCATACCCCAAAGCCCCAGCGGGGCGACATGTGCCATTTGTCTAAATCGGAGATTGCTCTCCCACACGAAAGCGGTTTATGCACACCCCTCAGTTATTTACATCGTTTAGTCCGTCATGTTTCAATTTCATTCTTGAGAGTTTTGTTATTCGTAGTAGCGCAAACTGTTAGTTTGCGTCCTTTTCTAATTGGTAGGGTTTCAATCTCAGAATTGAGAGTCTTATTATTCGTAGCAATTTTGGTGCAAAGTAACCAACCCGCTGCCGGGTCGTTTCAATCTCATTCTTGAGAGTCTTATTATTCGTAGGGTGCGGTTAGTGTCGATCGAACGGGCGCAGCACGGCACGTTTCAATCTCAGAATTGAGAGTCTTGTTATTCGTAGATCCACTTTCGCGGTTCCCTTAATAGTCGCATCGACAGGTTTCAATCTCAGAATTGAGAGTCTTGTTATTCGTAGGATCCGAACAAAGCGGATGAGTATGATGCAGAAAGAGAGTTTCAATCTCAGAATTGAGAGTCTTGTTATTCGTAGATATATCGAGGCGATTATCATCCCGATGGTGATGCCGTTTCAATCTCAGAATTGAGAGTCTTATTATTCGTAGATTGGTATTCCGCAAAGTAACCTACCCGCATTGCGTCGTTTCAATCTCAGAATTGAGAGTCTTATTATTCGTAGTGAAAAGTGTGAGTCGAGATGTAGATGGTCAGTTGACATTGTTTCAATCTCAGAATTGAGAGTCTTATTATTCGTAGATAGCAACAACAGTGGCAATCTCACGTATGACTCGATGGTTTCAATCTCAGAATTGAGAGTCTTATTATTCGTAGGACATTCAGTTTGATGGCGTGAAGATTGGCAGTAACGATGTTTCAATCTCAGAATTGAGAGTCTTATTATTCGTAGGAATTACAATCGGCGACTTTGACATCGGACTGATTATCGTTTCAATCTCAGAATTGAGAGTCTTATTATTCGTAGTGAAAATATGTTCACTTCTAATAGATTGAGGTTGACATCGGACTGATTATCGTTTCAATCTCAGAATTGAGAGTCTTATTATTCGTAGAATATCAAGAGAACGCGATTTCCAAAACTATAAATGGGGCGGTTTCAATCTCAGAATTGAGAGTCTTATTATTCGTAGGCCGTTGGGATATTTATCGGTGCGCCCTCAACATTCCAGTTTCAATCTCAGAATTGAGAGTCTTATTATTCGTAGGCGTGAATTTCAGTTTGCACAGCATGATGTCGGCAACTTGTTTCAATCTCAGAATTGAGAGTCTTATTATTCGTAGTACCTTGAAACCTCATTCATCCTTGTTAGCATATCTGCAGTTTCAATCTCAGAATTGAGAGTCTTATTATTCGTAGTACCTTGAAACCTCATTCATCCTTGTTAGCATATCTGCAGTTTCAATCTCAGAATTGAGAGTCTTATTATTCGTAGTACAAGATGGTCCTTTGCATCTTCAACTGAAAATGCTAAAGTTTCAATCTCAGAATTGAGAGTCTTATTATTCGTAGTTCCCATTTTGGAGATAAATAATGAATTACCTGAATAGTTTCAATCTCAGAATTGAGAGTCTTATTATTCGTAGTATAGAGCGAATATCAATGGTCATACCATTGGCTATCAGTTTCAATCTCAGAATTGAGAGTCTTATTATTCGTAGTCATTGGCAAGTCCACAATCCCCAAGACACTATTAGGTTTCAATCTCAGAATTGAGAGTCTTATTATTCGTAGTTAAGCCAACTTACTAAGTTCCTGGAGAATGTCTTTAAGGTTTCAATCTCAGAATTGAGAGTCTTATTATTCGTAGAACCCCGACGCCGCCACCCAATGACCGTAGACCATTCTATGTTTCAATCTCAGAATTGAGAGTCTTATTATTCGTAGACTCTTTTAGGAAGGACAACCCGCATGGCATACGGAATGAGTTTCAATCTCAGAATTGAGAGTCTTATTATTCGTAGATTTATCAGTCCCGATTCAGAACCGCTCGCCATCCTTGTTTCAATCTCAGAATTGAGAGTCTTATTATTCGTAGAAGAACGACGTGGCGATCTCGCCAAGAACGAATGCATGCCCGTTTCAATCTCAGAATTGAGAGTCTTATTATTCGTAGGAAAAACGGATGAATCTCGTATGGTCGTTTGTTTGGGTTTCAATCTCAGAATTGAGAGTCTTATTATTCGTAGTTAACGCTTTGAACTACGATTGGATTTGTATACGGAGAAGTTTCAATCTCAGAATTGAGAGTCTTATTATTCGTAGTATTTAACAGATAACAATTTTCCTGGAGAAGAACAAAATGTTTCAATCTCAGAATTGAGAGTCTTATTATTCGTAGGAGATTGTTATGAGAGAGTCAACCCGCACAATAGGTAAGTTTCAATCTCAGAATTGAGAGTCTTATTATTCGTAGAGAGAAGGTGGGCGCGCCCAAAACTTTGCACGGGCAGTTTCAATCTCAGAATTGAGAGTCTTATTATTCGTAGCCGAATGACGAGGCGCCGCCGTGAATCCTCATCAGTTTGTTTCAATCTCAGAATTGAGAGTCTTATTATTCGTAGTGGAGGTGCGCTGTGGCGGTGGTGATGTGAACAACATCGTTTCAATCTCAGAATTGAGAGTCTTATTATTCGTAGATAGCGTTTCGACTCGCGCTCAGTCACCGCGTCTATTGTTTCAATCTCAGAATTGAGAGTCTTATTATTCGTAGAAACTCTACATTTATCGGATGCTGGTCAGATACGGTGTTTCAATCTCAGAATTGAGAGTCTTATTATTCGTAGGATAGTTATGATTTGCGGTCGCCCCTCAGTCGGCGCATGTTTCAATCTCAGAATTGAGAGTCTTATTATTCGTAGCCTACACCTGTTACGGAATCACGCCCGTCGAACTTTGTTTCAATCTCAGAATTGAGAGTCTTATTATTCGTAGCCGAGTCCGTTCTTCTTTAAGTCGAACAGGTTATAGTTTCAATCTCAGAATTGAGAGTCTTATTATTCGTAGACTAATCGAATTGTCTATCAATTCAGGAATAAGTTGTTTCAATCTCAGAATTGAGAGTCTTATTATTCGTAGGTCTCTGCTGGGGATGGCGATCCCAAACTCGTCATTAGTTTCAATCTCAGAATTGAGAGTCTTATTATTCGTAGCAGCGAAAGTAACGATAACGCCTAACAACTATGTCGCGTTTCAATCTCAGAATTGAGAGTCTTATTATTCGTAGAAAATGCAAAGCCCCTGAATCAAAGGGACATCTGACAAGTTTCAATCTCAGAATTGAGAGTCTTATTATTCGTAGTTGGCTGATAAACCTCATTTGATTTGTTTGCACTGTAAGTTTCAATCTCAGAATTGAGAGTCTTATTATTCGTAGCAGGTCTGCTCTCTGTGAAAAGCACCCTGCCATCAGGTTTCAATCTCAGAATTGAGAGTCTTATTATTCGTAGGCCCCGATTCCACACGGAACCGGGGCTTTTGCATTTCAGTTTCAATCTCAGAATTGAGAGTCTTATTATTCGTAGAAATGCCGTTGCAGCTCTCTAACAGCTCCCGTTTCTGTTTCAATCTCAGAATTGAGAGTCTTATTATTCGTAGACCTTACGCTTTGGGGTGCGAAACGCGCCTTGACGAAAGGTTTCAATCTCAGAATTGAGAGTCTTATTATTCGTAGGTGAAAGAGGGTGAGCGGTTTGCCGTCATCGCCAACCAAGTTTCAATCTCAGAATTGAGAGTCTTATTATTCGTAGTGGTACGTGCGATACGCTGTAAAGTGGGCGTTGGCATGTTTCAATCTCAGAATTGAGAGTCTTATTATTCGTAGAGCAACTGACGAAATGGGCAAGCGGTGCGATCCCACGTTTCAATCTCAGAATTGAGAGTCTTATTATTCGTAGCAGATGGAGTTGAACCAGCGCCGTGGACAGATCGCTGATGTTTCAATCTCAGAATTGAGAGTCTTATTATTCGTAGGGGATCACCTTTTTCGCCTTTGTCACCCTTAACACCAGTTTCAATCTCAGAATTGAGAGTCTTATTATTCGTAGGCTACTCTACCGCGTCTTTGTTCACATAGACACGAGTTTCAATCTCAGAATTGAGAGTCTTATTATTCGTAGTAGAGACAATCAACGCCCTCAATGCCCGTGCGCTGTCAGTTTCAATCTCAGAATTGAGAGTCTTATTATTCGTAGCTTGACGCACGAACCTGCCAATTCCCTGTATCTGGAAGTTTCAATCTCAGAATTGAGAGTCTTATTATTCGTAGAGGACAACGAGGGTGAGCGTTGTCACTGATGCGAATGGTTTCAATCTCAGAATTGAGAGTCTTATTATTCGTAGGAAAAGAAACAGTGTGCCAGATGCAAAGCAGATACCAGTTTCAATCTCAGAATTGAGAGTCTTATTATTCGTAGATTGTGATCCGATGCTCCCATCCCCCGTAGGCGCCCCCGTTTCAATCTCAGAATTGAGAGTCTTATTATTCGTAGATAACAGGCTTTTCCTTTTCAGGCATATAGAAGGTTATCGTTTCAATCTCAGAATTGAGAGTCTTATTATTCGTAGAGCCTACCGTTTCAGATCCGTGCTGGTAAGGGTTTGCTCACACTGTTTCTGTCAGGTCCGCTTTCGTAACTGTATTGGCGTTCTATTGCACGCCACTTTCTGAACCTATCCATTGTCAACCCCTGACTATGACAGGCTTTGCAAGATTACTGTCAGGGTAACGGGTATTTGCTATCCCTGCACCTCACAGGTTACAATCTCGTAACTATTTATCAAATTTTTACACAATGTACGATTGCCTGTCAACCTCTTTTTCGACGCCAACCCGTTCAACCCCTTTCTCGCAGGAGCGGCATAAATGGTAGAAAGTCACAGAATCCTCCTGTAGATTAATCGCTTCCATCACCCGATGCTGCAAACGTAGGTAGGCGCGTCGATCGGTGTTGCACTCAAAGAGACTATATTGGATGCGTGTGCCGAAATCCAACAAAATTTTGGCAACCGCATTTCGCCGTCGGTCATTGGTAATATCATAGGCAACTGCATAAAACATTGATTACAAACCTCCTCCACGACACGTCATTGTTGCTTACAAAACAACCCAAAATTTGAAGCGAACAAAGATCGCTTCCAACCTTTCCTTCTTCCAGTCTTCCCTCTCCTCCTCCTTTGTGGTCTCATCGAACTGTCAACGGCGTATAAATTTCAATCTCCCCCATCAAGCACTTAGCAAGAAATCGTACCTGTAACTCAAGCGCACGGCGAAAGCTAATCTTGTACTTGAAAACAGGATGAGTTATCGTCTCATTTTTGCGCTTCTCATAGGCAGCGTAAAACTTCTTGCGAGCAGCATCTTTAAGAAACCAACCGCCGTGGGATTGCGTGAAGTCGTTGGGCGTAATTTGACGGTTATTAATGAGCGTTACCACTACCGAGTCAGCGATGATTGGACGAAACTCTTCCATAAGATCCAGCGCAAGACAGGGCCGCCCGTAAGTCTGTTGGTGGAAGAAACCGACGTAGGGGTCAAGTCCCACAATCTGAATTGCAGAGATCATATCTGCGGTCAGTAGGGAGTAGGCAAAACTGAGCAGCGCGTTGGTCGGATCTTTGGGGGGCCGCCGCGTGCGATGCTCAAAACTGAACCCCACCTCCGAGTTCAGCATTGATGAGAAAGATCGAAAATAATCTGCTGATGCGTTTCCCTCAAGCCCAAGCAACTCGGAGAGATTCTCAGCTTTAGGGAGGCGTCCTCGCATTTTTCGCATTCCCGCAATACTCGATTCGATGGTGGTTGCTTCAGCGGTTGTTTCTGCCTTGCCCCGCCATTTCCGTCGCTGAAGCATCAGCCGCATGTTACTGATTTTTCCATGCACAAACGCCTTCGCAAGCGCGAGGCACTTTTCCGGGTCATCCGCTACCCGATGTTGCGCGACACGCAGGAGCGAGTTTCGGGAGATTTGCGGCATCAGTACCCCCTGATAGCGACCGTAAGCGGAGAGATAAACAACCGGTATCCCTTCGTTAAGCAGCGTCTGCATCACCGGCGTTGTCACGCTGATGTTTCCGCAAAGCACAACCTGCCCAAGATGGATGAGCGGGATGTCACGGATGGTTTCCCCCTCCTTGACCACAAGCAGGCGTTCCCCAGTCTTCTTGAGGATACAGCCCTGTTCATCGACATACAGCACGTTATCAATGCCGAGGGCAGGCTTAATCCGTTTGGGGCGGTCATCTAATTCGTTGAGGTAGGCAACCTCGTCCGGCAAGCAGATTCCTCGCACGCTACACCCATTGCACCGGTTATCATGGACAGGTTCGGGAATCTTTCTGGTCTGCAACAGCGATCCAGCGTCCGAGACGAAATCACGACTGGTCCGCCGCAACTCGTCGTCAAAGACCACCTTGCGCCGGCGTTTAGACCCGATATAGTAGATGTAGCCGTGAGGGACCGACGTACCGGTAGCTTCTTCAATCAGCATCCCCTGTAAACAGAGTTGAACCTGATCGTTGAGCCAGTTGCCGGTGCCCGCTTTCTTATATTCAACTGGACACGATACGCCAGCCTTCTCTTCAATGAGATCGAGATAGCCAGAGACACCCAGTGTATCAGAGGCAAGATATTGCCGACGAGAGACCTTTACCCCACGCTCGTTGCGATCCTTCATCTCCGTATCGACACGGGCATGTTTGATCTTTCCCTCCTCAATATGCTCGTTAATTACCTGATGCCCCTCAACGGATTCGTAGTAAAATCGGCGTGGACAGAAAACATAGGTATTCATCTGCGAAAGTGGTATGTAAGTTTCAGACATAGTTTAATACTCCAAATTTATTGAGACGGGCGTGTAGCGGAAATACTTGATTTCTATCTTGCTTTCAAGTTACAATAACTTAAATTGATAGTTATTGAAAAACCATCGGTTTTCTTGTAGGGGGGCTCCCGCCTGTCAAAGCCCCTATCTTTCGCTCCAGATGAGGTTTCAGAAAATAATCGGGTAATTCTATATTTTCCCCTAGACCCGGTAGGTGCGGTTTCCAACCCTGGTCTCGATTCATCGGACCGCACCGGACATCGCTTGAAGATTACCCAATTAATAAATTAATCTTCATGAGGAGCGCAATGTGTATAGCAAAAGCGAATCGCTACAACTCAAGCCCCATCAGGACGACAGGTGTATAGCGGCGGTGTGTATAGATGAACCTTGAAACAGTCGAAAGAAACAGTCAGAAATTTGTCCTTGTCCCGATAGAACAATATAACCAACTCCTCGCAGATCTGGAGATCCTAAAGGACGTTCATGATTTTCGTGCCGCGAAAGTCGTTGATGAAGAAACCTTTCCCGCAGAGGTGATTAATCGGCTGATTCTCAATCAGGAGAATCCGATCAAGGTATATCGCGAGTACCGAGGACTAACACAGAAACAACTCGCGGATAAAGTCGGGGTTCAACGCCCATATTTGACGGAGATTGAGACAGGACGAAAATCCGGCTCCGTCAAAACGCTGAAGGCGATTGCTGAGGCACTTGACGTTGATCTGGTGTCAATCCTGTGAGCGAGATCCTTGGCGTCGTGTCTGTCCCATCCCCATCGTCGTTTTGTAGCCGGTACCGCAATAGAAAGCAAAATCAGCGAGCAGGTTCACCAAGCGCAACATCTCATCAGTATCCCCCTTACCATCGGATTGACGCTCCACGAAAAATTGGTACGCACAACTCCCAACAAATCCGACCGCCTTATGTTTACCGAAATCGAGCATCCGGCTCTCGCTATCAACTGCGGTCAGCCCGGCATGATGTGCCACGAAAGCGAGTAAGGGCTGCTTATCAATCTGCGTCGGTGCGAAAGCGTTCCATTTGTTGACCCAGCTCTGGTAGCAACGCACGAGGTCGATATTGGGTTCGTTGCGCGTTTTTTGGCCCCGCGGCGACAGTTCCCGAAAGGCGGTCGGCGAATGGAATCGTACCCGCAGCCGTGTGTCTGTCCCCGCAGATTCAATTAGGTCCTCGTAGATCTTCGCACCACTCCAACCTTTCGTTTCTGTTCCAGACGCAACCAAGCGGCTCAGTTGAAAGGTCGCCCCGCCAAGACGGATGGACGGCAGACGCTGTGTCAAAAACGCCGCCCCGAAGTGGGCGAAAAGTGCGTCATCAAGAAACGTGAACCGAAGCCAACATTCCGTGCCAGCACGGATATGCAAGAAATTCCCACGCCGCTCGCCTTTGCCAATCAACGGCGAAACGGTGAACGGTTTCTGTCTTGATGTCGCGTGAATCTCCTTCGCCTTCTCCGGATTGCTCATCCGCAGCAGCGACAGAAACGCAGCGTGGGCATGATGCCCCATCGTCGGACGAAGCGTAACATCCTCAGGCGGGATAAGGTGAATAACAGCACTAATGGGCATGGGGGTTGTCTCCTATGAAGTGTTATTATAGGGCTTACGCAGCGCGTTCATAAGTCCCCCTGATAAGGGGGATTTAGGGGGTTAAAAATCAAAAATCTACCCCCATGTGCTAAATTTGCGTAAGTCCTAATTAAAAATTACAATTCAGATTATTCCCGTTCTTTCCATCTTTCTCGTAATTCTGCATGGATTAGGAACGCCTGTGCTCCGACTATTAACTGATACTCCTGCTGCTGTCCATCACCAAAAGTTACATTCAATGAATAGGCGACCTGTCGCTTCGTTTCCAGGATGTTGTTGAAGGCGTATCTATTCTCGATCTTTGATAAAAGACAGGTGACGTACCGATCTGTCAGTACCTCCTGAAGTTCAAGCGGGACAAGTTTTAACCGTAAACCTTTTAATGCGGTAGGGCCCCGGCAATGTTGCCGTTCAAAAATATCCTGATCGTCCCCATCGGCGTTGTAGTTGAATTGAACAGGAGTTGGTGGAGTCTTCAAACTATGGACCTGCACAAAAAATTTACAGCGATTCCCCCAATCTCCTGTGAGTGCATGATATGCCTCTCTGTTAGGAATCTGTTGAAAGTTGCAATGTGAAAGGACATGAAATAGGTCATATTCAGTATACTCAGCAGTGTTCTGGAAAACGTGGTTTGGGTCATAGATTCCACAACGGATGGCAACATCCGAACCGCGAAAGTTGAATAGTGACTTAATTGGATAGTATTTTTGTTCTGCGTGTTCAACAATCTTTGAGCGATGGTTTTTCAGGAGCGTTGCAAGTACCACTTTTTCCTGTTTCTTCGGAAGTTTTTCAAAAGTTTCCAGTGTGCCATTCATCCAGCTCTGATGTTGACAATAACTCCATGCAGCTCTTTCCCATTGATGATGGACATAATCGTTGTAGTTGCTTTTCTTATCAATAACTGTTTCGTAAGTTACATGCCACCGAATCTTTTTCATTAGCTCGTCAAATGTAATATCACTCTCCGGTGCGAAAACCTGTCGAATCGCCTCGAAAATCTCACGGACGCGGTCTTGATGGTCTTCTGATATCCGCCTGAAATGAGCATAGAGCGGGTAGAACGCTTCAAGGATGGCGTAGGATTGAATATAGTGATAAAATCGATTATCCTCACCAAGCGAATCTCTAACGAGCGCGGCAAACTCGCGACGGTCATAATTTTTTCCTGTCTGCAATTGTGAATGGAGTTTCCCTTGCACAAATGCTTGTCCGATACTTGGGTGATTAGCATCGGTTTTGCCGAGTAGCCGGCCTGCTCGACCAATCCGTTGTGTGAATTCCGAGGCATAAAGCGCGTCGAAACAGACGAAATCAATGTTTTGACGCGATTTGCCCATCTTTGTGAAATTGTAGCCGATGTCTACCGTCGGGGTTGCAAGAATAAGCGGAAAAGATGTCGCATCACGACGGACCTTTGTACTGACGGCTCCCGTAATCAATCCGATCCGATCCCCAATGCCTCCCCTTTGAAGCCCTTGTTTAATATCGCTGATTGTTCGGAGCGAACTACTGATGATCGCCCCCTCTTGTCCTGAATCAAGCAGGTTGCGTACGCGTTCAGGTTGCTCCCTGAGAGTCTCGTACATCTTGCTACTATGTATTGTCAATTCAAGTTCAGAAAGCGTCTGTATTTTCTTATAATTATTGCTCTCTATCGATTCATTGTCAGGACTGATGAGTGCGTAAGTGAGACCAATCCTTTCAAGATAGGTAAGCACCTTTTCATCGGGTGTCGCTGAAAGCAGACAGACTTTCCGCCCCGCGTTGAAATAACCGTACTCCTTCGACAAAATGAAAAACATTAGAAAATTGGCGAGTTGTTTGGCGTTGTAGTAGTGAAATTCGTCAATGACGATGTAGTTGAATTTGACCAGAAAATAGCGGAAAAGGTTCGCGCTATCCAACTGTGAATAAAGACTATAGAAGCAGAGGTAAAAAATATCGGGGTTTGTGACCAGAATCAGCGGTGCTCGCTGTGTCAATTCAGGAAAATAATCGCGCGGATTTTGAATCAATTCGTGCAATTTTCTTGCGTTTCTAACGCGATAACCGGGATCATCAACAATCTCCCATTCACGGAGTTTCTGACCGGTGACCTCAGCGACAACAAAATTCAATTCATCATGTTCATCAACAAATTCTTGAATGTCATCTGCGTGTTGGTGAATCAGTTCATTTGTCGGGGCGATGAACAGAACATTTTCATCTTCCAGATCGAATAACCGTAGCAGGGAAGCGAGAGTTTTGCCCGTACCTGTGTTGTAGGTGTTAATGACAAGTTCGTTTGTTTTGAGTGCTTCATAGGTCCGTTGTTGGTGATAGAGCGGTGAATGTTTCAATCCCAACGGGTTTGTTGGACTAATTTTTTCATGCCCTGCGTTCAGGGTGACTGTTATCTCTGGCATAGTGATACCTCTAGGGAATCTATAGGGTGTATTTGCAACCATTTGATAAACATAATGCACACCCTATGGAAAAGATAATATCAATAGGACTTACGCAGTTAAGCGATCAAAACCTTGTAGTTCGGCGATTTATCGCCGCTGAACACTGCTCCCCAAGCCCGATGAATCAGGCAACTACAGTGGAGACTCTATAAGGAATCCGTAGGGAACAACGATCGTTGTTCCCTGCTGAAATGGGTAAGTCCTAACCGAATCTAAAAATCGGTATAAAACCGCATACCTGCTGGCAGTAGCGTTTGATCATCATCTGCTAGTTGACAGAAATTGCCCGACAGTTGGACATTGCGGATTAAGGGTGTTGGCCGGATATTGAGCAAATCAAACATCCCGACCCGCATTTCTGACGGCAGATCGTTCGGGTTCAGATAATTTCGATAAGTCTCAGTTTCCTTGTCAACTTCGCGATAAGGTTGTTTCCTTGCAGATACCTTCACTTTGCTCATAAATTTCCCAAGCCGGATATAGCGTGGAATTCTAAATTCCTCTTGGCTAGTTACATAGAAAACGCCCCGATTGCCAACTGACAGAAGTTTGAGTCTGCCGATTTGTGGAAAGTTCGCCGCCCGCGCCTTCAACCGTGGATTAAAGATGCGTTCTCGATTGACCGAAATCGCGTTCTGTTCCATCTGAAACCAATAGGAATCTGAAATCGCGTTGAATTGAATGACCGTGAAACGGGCTTTTTCCGTCAACGTACCCGGTGTAATGTAGATGCCAGCCTCGTTGAGTTGTTCCAAATCCGCAGCATAGTGGATTTCACCGTCGTTGTGATAACTCGAATGGCACAACCCAAGCGCGTAAGCAAGTGCGTAATTCCCGATAACCGGCTCAGTTTGGAAAAAATTGTTGACCTCACGACTGGCGAAAAAGAGGCTTTCCATCAATTCAAATTTGCAACAATAGATGTGCATGATATACCTCCGGTGTTGGGTAGGGTATCTACCCAACGTTTCACCCTTGCGGATACAGCGCAGTAATTGATTCCAATAACCCTTTCACCTCAGTTGGTGACGCGAATGTCTGCCGAATTTCACCTATTAATTCAGTCAACTCTGCATTAGCGACGGGTTGTACATTGCCAATGACTTCGTTGGTTAAATTTGCTACTGCCCTGGTGATTTCCGACTCAACTCGGTTTTCATCCAGTGGGAACTGTTTACCATATGAACCGAGTTGATCGTAGACACACTGTGTTAATTCCAGATTGCTGAAAATTTCACAGTCACTGAAGATCGCACCGACAATAGCGTTCCGCATCTTGCCAAGTCGCGACGAGATAGCACCGTAACGACGACTTCTGAGCACGTTAGCCAGCACGTATCGGATTTCATCCGCCGCTAAATCTTTGAGTGTCTGCATGTCAATAAACAGCGTTTCTGGCTTGACGTACTCGTCCTCTTGAATGCTTGATGACGCGTCCCCGGAAACCGGATCGCGCATCGTATTGTTATCATAGAGTGCGTTAAAAGTCCGCTTTGCCGTAACCGCTTGGTATGACTGAATGCTGAATGCGTCATCCGTAATGACGCGAGATTTCTGTGCGCCACCTCCGCCAACAGCATAGCCGTAGATCATGCAATCTGCACATATTCCACAGGGCTTATTCCGGTTCAATGCACAAATATTTTCCTCTACTTCCGGCCTATTTCCTCTTGAATCCGCTGCGTAGAATAACAAGTTGTGTTGCCGCAGCAGTTCACGGCCCGTCCGGCGTTCAACAGCGGTCTGTTTACGCTTGCTAATTGTGACACGGGAGATGGGCTCGCGGTCTTCAAGCCCGGCATAGACGGAATCACGCGCCAACCCTTCGCCAGAGCCTTCAGTACGGAAAATCATCTCTGATTCCGCCTTCCGCAACACAATTAGTGTTAGATAGCGGCTCTGCGGAAAATTCTCGTATTGTTCAACCATAAAATCGGTGTAGTTATCCAAGATACTCATGACTGTTGCTCCTCCTTTTCT
The DNA here is from genome assembly GCA_965204355.1 of Candidatus Poribacteria bacterium. GTDB lineage: Bacteria > Poribacteria > WGA-4E > WGA-4E > PCPOR2b > PCPOR2b. Next base: position 885,013 of record OZ241983.1, on the reverse strand, counting down.
CTATCGCGTTTTGGAATCATCTCCGTGATGAAGTAAAGATACCCAGAACGAATCCGTTTCCGGTTTTCGAGTAGATCGAACAGATTACTTTGATAGACATCTTTGTAAACTGAATCAAACAGCACCTTGACAAATTGCGAAATGTTTTCCAATTTCGTCGCGCCGAAAAATCGCGGGTCAAGGCGTTCAATAGCGCGAGCAATATCCTTCGACATAATTGCTCGTGCTTCCTCTTCGGTTTCACGCTCTAATTGCCAGCGTTCAAGACTATCGAATGCTACATCAAGGGATTTCGCAAGCGAATTATCCTTAAGACTGTCCCCTTTCAATCGCCCTTCCCACGCAATGCGAGCGAGCTCCTTAATATGAGACATAATTGATTCTCCTCCTTTCTGTGCCACAACATCGGCGATAGGTTGCGCCGTGTTACGGACGGTTGTGAACTGTAGCGGTTCGTTTCCCGCTTGTTCGCGTTTGATCATCCGGTGAGTTATGTAATACAATTCAAGTGGATCGTAATTCAAACTCCGAATCAACCGAACCAGATCGTCCGCATCAATGCTTCCAATCTTTGATCGGATGCCGTGCAACTTAAGTAGTTGTTCAAACGCTTGTTGTGTCATGTCACTATCAAGGTTGTTATCCGGCAACCACCCGCGAAATGCGGGGGGAATATGATCAATGAAAAAGTGGCTAAACTTATCGTCATCGCCGGAAAAGAGCGGAATTGACGAATCGGTCAGCACCGCACGACATCCCAAAAAACGTTGATAAAGCAAGGCGTTTTCGACAGCATATAAAACGTCCTCTGTGTGATTCTTACCGGGGGTATTGACAGGGATAGTCAAAATGTTGCCAAGGCCTTCAGAAAACTTTGGTAACGGGTTGCCATTAACCTTTGTCTGACTAACTGGCAAAACCAACTGTGTAGCCTCTCGATAGTGACGCAACGCATCGTCCGTTTTAAGAAATACCGATGGAAAGTCAGGATTGCTGAACCGCTCTTGCGCTGCACGGAAAGCTCGGATGAACACATCAGTAAAAAACGAAATCGGATATAGGTGAATAAAAAACGTCGCTGTGCTCCCGCCCACGTTGTAACAGATCTTGTCGAGCATGTACTGTGTCCGGCAGATACCACAAACACGACGTTTCGGTTCACGGGATGTACCACCTTCAAGGCGATTGGAGAAATACTGTACCTTGATATTCGCCGGTACGTCCGGCTTCATCCACTCATCCGTTTCAAATTCCGCGCCGCAGGTACTACACTGGACATGATTGCTGCTCACATAACGTTCCAGATTTTTGGCAAAGGACCGTCCCCGGTCAGTAGCAAAACTGAAGTCAACATACTTATGAACGTAATCCGCTAATATCTCAAATTCACTTGCGGGCCGTGAGGTTTCCATAATGGCTGTACCATCATCAACAATCAACTCATAAATGTCGTTGATTTCCCTACCACTGTTGTAAAGGTCACGTCCGATAATATAACCCCGATCGGATAGTGCATTGAAAATCTCGTATTGCGGACGATAAGCTGCATTCTCAATTTCTAACGGCAATTCAAGTAGGTCATAGATATACTTCCATGCGTCAGGAATGGTTTGGGAGAAATGTTTGTTCAAGAAGATATAGTACGTCCGAACTAGTTCCCCAATCCGCACAGCGGCATCGTCGGGGGGCAGCAAATGAGCATCTTCAGCTAAGATTTCATCAATCAACGCAATCTGTGCTACGGGGTCAGGATTCTTTTTACTCGGTTTTGTTCCTTGTAACTTCTCACGAGCGTTTTGGAGCCTTTCCCGACAACGGTCATTCATGTCATCCACTTTAGCGGCGTACTTCCGTTCACTGATGATGTTCCGTACCTCATTCCAAATCTGCTGAAATGGTAAACCAAGTGAAAGACACTTTTCATCTACCTTGATGCCCGCGGGACTGCCCTGAATGAACTTGCTGAATTCTTCACTAGTTTTTGATTCAATGTGCTTGACAATGCGGTTTCCAAGTGTCGTGCGTTCATCGGTAGTGATGTAAACATCTCGATTCCGATCAACAAGATACGCTACACCATCAGGATAGTAAAGCAGTGGTAACAGGTCCTTTTCCGTTTCCATATATTTCACAATCTCATTGTGAATCAGATTCGTCAAGATACCGCGTTGTTCGCTCACCTTGTGGTAGACAAACTGGTATTGAACATCAAGGATTCGGTTGAGTTCTCTGAGGAAATCTACCTTTTTTGCCTGCTCCTCAAGCGTTTTTGAGAGGTCAATCACATCCATTGCTCGAATAATCGGAACTAGGTAGTTTAGAAGCCGATCCTTGTCGTACGAATACGGGTCATAATCCAGATCGAGGGTTTCATCGTAGGTGTGATAATGCCGCGAATGAGCGCGGATAAGAACTTCGATGTCCTTCAGGTAATCTTGCCATTCCGGAAAGAATCGTTCCATCTCAAGGTTTGTCAACACCGTGCTGACATTTTTCACATTTGCCAGATAGTTGAACGAACGCTTCTCGTCTTGAAACTCCTGAAGTTTATTCAGGTCATGGACGCTGAATGCACTGAACAGGAGCTGGACCTCAAGGTCGTTCAGATCCAAGATTGGGCGTAACCGCTCAAGAACGAAAATTCCGTTGGTAATATGGAGATAGAGTGATTCACCCGCCTTCGCACCATATTGAATGATTTCCTGATAACCTCGCAATTTCTTATTGGCGATTTCCTCTACATAAGTTTGGAAAAGGTTGTCTGCTTCTGAATAAATACCAAGCGAAAATAATAACTCTTCTCCTTCAGGTTTCTGTCTTACCATGATAGTCCCTTTCTATTTCGTTAGTTGGTGACGATTATAACATGTGACCAGTTGCACAAACCTGCGCCCCATCTCATTTTTGTTAAAATTTTTTGAAAAGATTTGACCTGTCTTGAGTTGAATGTTACAATAACCTTGTGCAGGACCGAACCCATCCTTGGCGGTGGATGTAGGCCCTGCTTTTTTTATGCAGTCCGTCTGCCCAAGAATCGGGTCGAAACATAGATAGTTTTTCATCTGCAAATTTATTTATTAAACATAATAATAACATAACATTTAATAAAGGGCAAGTAAAAAATAAAGGCTCCCATACTCGTTAAACCGGTGAGCCTCCATTACCAACTAACTCAAAATTGAGATTCTTTTAAAAAGACCGCATGAAACATAATACTAACATCTTTCAATCTCGCTCGCGCAATCGAAATTCCCGTCCTCACCCATCCTTCCCATTTTCCATACTTCCTCTGTATTGGGTTTAATTGCGTCATCAAGATTCTTATCCCCCATAATAGCATACCCCGCCGTTTTGGTCAAGAATAGAATCAAGTATCTTGGTCCTGCCCTATAATACGCCATCTCACTCGGACTCACCACCCGCCTCCGTAGGCAGCGCCTTAACCTCAGTGGTACTCATTTCCTGCTCTGGTGCTTTCAGCGCAAGCGTCAGTCGCTCTAAAACACCAACCAACTCCTGAGTCTCACCGCCAATGGCTTTCTGTTCAGGTGCTTTCAGCGCAAGCGTCAGCCGCTCTAGAACACCGATAAGTTGAGGCGCAGACAAACTCACAGGTATCTGTTGTTCATCAATCGCAGATAGCTTCCGCAAACTTTCTGTTGTTTTAACCAATGAATGTGTCAGTATCTGCAAATCTTTCACAGAATGCACGTTTCTGTTCAACACATGGTTTATCCGTTCCGCTAGTTTGGCTAACAACGCGACCTGCTCCACTTGAGACGTGAACGGAATATCACATATCGCTTGTTTATACCGCTCCCGTTCTTCACGCCACACCGAACCGTACTTCTTTTCAGGCCACCGAGCCGAACCCGGCTTCAGATACGCCAGCCGATGAACCAATATTTCACAAAGCGCAGACCCACCCATCGCATCCTGTTGTGCCAACCGATTCATCGTCTCGTCTACTGTTATCAACTCCCAAACCGCATCAGAGGTAGAGAGGCCCCGCGCATGACAACGGACAATAAACTCCCGATGCTTATCTGCGATAAAGCCAGAAATATACTGCCTCAACTCATTACGGATAATTTCCTTAAATTCACCTGTCCCATACCCCTCCAACCAACCAAAATCGTCGCGGCTCTCTTCGGGTATGTCTTCGTCTTCAGGGATCGTGTCTTTCGCATAACGCTGCACACGCTCGATAACCGCCTCGGCAAGTTCGTGACCACTTAGTGTCTCAAACATCCCTTTTAGATCCGAGTCGAGTGCTGCGATGCCTCTTTCGGGGAAATATCCCTGAAGCGCATCTGTGAATGAAACTTTACTGTCCTGCCTTGCCGTGGTCAGGCGAGAGTCATCGGCACCCACAAGTTCAGAGCCACCCCCCTTGTTAATAATCTCTGCTAAATCTGCCTGTATTTCCGCAGCCAGTCTTTCTATCACTGGATTCTGAGACGAGGTTGCTCCTCTTTCTTTTGCCATCTCTGTCCTCCAATCTTCGGAAAGGTTTAAAATTTCCGAGTAAGTTCCGAGTTTCCTTCCTGTGCCAAGCGCTCAGAAGCCACTCCTGGTAAGGGTTTTCCGCCTAATTTGTGTTTGTCAGATTCTTGCGTTTACTCTGAAAACTCTGAAACTTTCTAACAGTTCTCAATAAAGTTTACCATTGACATCACTATATCTGCAAGCTATTTATTACATATGTTAAAAGAAAAGTTTCTATCACGTTATAGGCGCAAAACTCCTTCCGCTTCCCTTCCAATCTTCCACCCTTCCGTCCTTATCTTCCCTCTTAATCCTTTCGATACACCTTTACCATTTTCCGCGCTGTCTCCGCAACCCATTCCCGCAACTCTTTGGGCTTGATCACCTCCGCCTCCTCCCCCCAACCCAAAACCCACCACCCAACTTCCAACCAACCCGCGACTGTGGCTTCAAAGCGAAGGCCCCCATCAGCGTGTTCATGTATCTGCTGGGTCGAATGCCAGGCGACCTCTCGGATAAGAGGCGCGATGCGCGCCGCAAACTCAATAACGACGTGTGTCTCCGGACCAAGCCGGAACTCCCAACTCTTCTCCATGTGCTTCTGCACGGAGAAATCTTCGGGGATCGTGTAGGAGAGGTGACTGATGAAGAGAGAGTGGATGCGGTTGATGCGGAAGGTTAAAATCTGGTTGGATCTTTCAGTATGCCCAATCACATACCAAGCGTGTTTACGGAACAGGACTGCATACGGTGAGAGCCGATGCTGCTCCCGCTTTCCACTGCTGAAAGAATTGTATTGTATGTTGACTTTGCGCCGCTCCCGAATCGCTTCATATAGCTGCTCTTTATGCGGTTGCGCTTCGTCAATTTGGCTGACCTGTTGGTGGGGAACTTCAATCTGCGGGGCAATCTGGTTTAAGGTGTCGTTTGTCTGTTTCGGTAGATTGGAGGTAATTTTATGGATGGCACTGTTGAGAACCGCTATCGCTTGCTCCCCCTCTGCTGCCTGATAAAAACGGGCTGCTGTAACGAGTGCAAGTGCCTCCTCAAAGTCAAGATTAAGATCGGGAAGAAAAAAGTCAGAGACCATCTCATATCCCTGTTTACCACGCGGAACAATCTCGATTCCCATGTCGCGCAGCAGCTTAATATCACGCTGGATGGTTGCTGGGTTGACTTCAAAGTGTGCTGCCAATTTAGGTCGTGTCCACCGACGCGGTTGGTTGTGGATTAGGGAGGCGACTTCGAGGATCCGTGCCATCTGATATTGTCGGTACATGATATCTTTTCGGTGCTTTTTCGGGCGAGAAAATCTTACTCCTACAGCAACTCAACGCAAGGCGGGTTTAAAGGTTCTCCCATTCTTTTCTATCAATTCCTGCTTTCCTGAGAAAACGTGGTAATCATTGGGCAATCTGACAAATGTAGCGCAAACTGTTAGTTTGCAGGCTCGGATCACAATCTAACAGATCGTGGTATAAAAAACTATCCGATGAAAAACTAAGTTGGGTTTCACTCTATCTGTCTTTAAGCAGGTGTTGTTGAACGACCAAACCTTTATTGTACTTGATAGGGATTCACCTTTAATCGTTCAACCCAACCTACGGCCTGTGAAATATCAATGGAACCTAATCAACTCCCTACGTTTAATTGGACCAAATGTTGGCATTAGGCGGCGTCCTCTTTGACATTCAATTCAATGCCATCAATCTGCGGAATGGGGTGTCCCATTTTCAAACCTATTAAAATCCATTCTTCTAGGACTTCTCGCAATTCCTCTCTGCAAACCTCCAGCGTATCCGCATTCGCCCAAACTCCTTGAAGGTCGGGAATACTGCCAAAATAGCCTTCCCCATTCCCGATTGGATCGGGATCCTCGCTCCGCGAGACGGGTAATATTTCATAGTGTGCTTTACGCATAGCTGCTTGGATATAATTTGTCAGCATAATTCACCTCTCCCTTCGATGCTCACTGGTGTTATTTGTTATTTTCTTTGGTCGTCTTCTTCGATTGACTTGCCAGCCGCCCGGCTTGTTTTGCCAAGCGTTTGGCTGCCTCGACCCGTTTTATCAATGCCCGGTTCGTCCAAGAAACACCAGCCAAGTACCGAATCTCCCTTCCGTCAATCGCCGGCGCGTTTAATGCCTCTGCAGCAATATAGACTTGCACCCCACTACCTGCGGCGTGGCGGAGGCCCGTATTAACTCCCCTACCATCAACCTCAAGGCTAAAAGTCAGACTCCCTCTCGCAAAGGCAGGGTGGAAGTCTTTACTGATACCGAAGAACACACCGTTCAATACCTTACTCATGCCGATATCTTCGATAAAACGGCTATTTCCGATACCGATGTGTCCCGTGATATGATGGATAGTTGGTAGGGTAAACTGTTTGCTAATCGCAAGAAACGCCGATTGGCGCTCGTAGCGCTCGGTATCGTTCAGTCCACTCTCAATACTGTCGCCGATATTTTCTATCCCGACTGCGATGTTAGGGACAACTCCAGCCTCACGGAGCAGAAGCACTTTAAGGTTTCCCAATAAAAAACCCTGTTGATTGTGCCGAACACTTGTCAAACCGATCTCGACGCGATCGAAAAGCCCAAAATCGAGTTGGAGCGCAGCTTCGTCGCGTGGCAATTCGCCTGCATTGCGGAAACTAAAATAGGTTCCAAGGTTAAATATCCCGTGTTCGATGACCCTTCCCGTTGGTATGTCTACCAAGCCACTATCTCGGCAGTAGGGGGCAGCCCAAAGGTGAGAGGAACAAAACACGGTGATGCAAAACAGAAGAATGAGTAAACGTTGGAGCGTAATCGGGGGAACGTTGTGAATGAAGTTCATCGGTTTATTCAGAGTTTGGAATCGTTTCAGGGAGGGGAGCCACAAAGGTCGAGATTATACTGTTTCTGAGTGGCAATCTCTTATGTGATGGAAGGGGATTAACACAAGAGGTAGTTATTTCGCGTTGGTGTATTAGCAATCGAGGATAATAGGAGGGACCGCACACGAAGGTGACAGTCCCTTCTATTATAAATTTTGTGGTTTAGTCGAGATCAAGCTGGCTCATAAATGCAAGCATCTTTGCTTCAGCCTGCTCGGCAACCAGCTCCAGCGTTTTGGGATCGACCGTTGTCTCCTGAATCCGTTCATCGGTATTTGTCGCAAGACAGAAACCGAGGTTGTACTTGAGATCGTGCATCGCTTGCTCAATGTGAGCGCTGACCGGTCCGGCGGGATACATCCACTGCCGCGCCCTGTTCTGTTTCAGATTGATGTGGCAGTGCCCCGTTCCACCCTGCTTTTTTGCCTCGCCAAAGCAGTCAAGCCGCAAGATTTCTTGGTCATAGGCGAAGACAGATGCTGCGGGTCCATACCCAGCGCGATCATCCCGCCAGTAGACTTCCAGTCGAACATTCTCTTCTAACGGATATTCGACTAGGTCCATTCTTCCTTGTTGTTCTGGCGCCATCGTTCTCCCTTTCAATTATGGATGGTTTAGTTGGTGAAAGCGTTTGTAATTCTAACACCCCACGAATCAACGAAGTGCGGACCTACTCGCTTTTTAGCCGAATCGGTGCTCCTGCCTCAGATCCGTGTTATTAGCATTCTACTACAAAGTATGTGTAAGGTCAAGTCCTATTTTTGTAATCTCTATCAGATTTGATTAGGTTCAATCTACACTTTTGAATCGTCTTGACAGACCTTCTACAACCAAGTAAAATATGCAAAGTGTATTTTGGCTGTTGTATAACTCCCACCGAGGCGTATCGAAATCATGTCCACTAATAGATCAGAAGATTGGATTGACAGTTCTTGGATTGAAAACTATTTGACAAATTCAGTCTCAACTCCAGGGCGCTGGCTGTTCATTCATGATACGTCGAAAATCTTCCCAAGTCTTCACGCTCTACAACTCTTTGACCGTGAATACGAGGTCATCTTTTTCGAGGGCGATTTACGGATAAGGCAAAGTTTGGAGCGTTACAAAGATAATCCGAACGACTACGCTGCATGTATTGTCTCTCGTCAATCGCATGAGACAAATCTCCAAATTCTTGACTACATTGTGCGAAGTCAATCGGTCGAGATGACGCCACAATCGATCCTAGAATTTGCCCAGCCGGGATACAGTTGGACGCATTCAGTCAACCAATTATGCGGTGAGGATTTCTGGACACTTTTTGAACGGCTTCAGACATACCGCTTAAACTATCCTACCTCTATAACGCCCGCTGAAGCGACGAATCTCCTGCTCTCAACGCAACTAGATAGCGATCTGCGAGCCGATCTATCGGTTCGAGAAGCCATTGAGATATGGCAACGGATGGAGAGAGATACAGATCTAATTGCGTGGAGCGAGAAATATCCTCGATTGTTTCAGTCCCTAAATCTCAAAGTTCGGGCGGCACTGCCTCTGATGGACAAGTTGGAGGGGGATACAGATTTTGTCCATTTTCTCTGGACCTCGTATTCACTGGCACAGCATAATGAGAATTACGATCTCTTCCTTCCAGAACTCTTCGGGGATACGATTTGGAAAAAATATGGGAATACTCCACCGGGGGAGATATGGAGAGCTTGTCCTCAACTCATCCGGAGCGATCCGGAACGGGTTATGGACCAGATTAGGCAGACAGAAATCTGGCTGACCCAAAATCAAGGACGGCTTGAACTCTTCCAACGGTGGGTAGGGCTTGATATTTCCAATCTTAACAAGACTGTGGAATATGTGAAGAAAGAGACGCTCTTTTGCGTTCTGGTACGTGAAGCCTTACGCCTGCTGGCTGCACAGCTCTGTCGTTTTCCTGAATCGCTGAAAGCGAGTGACATACACGAAATTATTGAAAATATTCAGCGGCGACATCTGTTTCAGGCGGATACCGCAAACTACTTACGGATTAAAGATGTGTTCCAAGCATTTACCGATCTAGTTGCGCTGAATCAATTAATCGCGGAGATAGAATGCAAAGGTTGGCTGACTGAAAGGGATTCGGGTGAGACACAAGATCAGATAGTTTTGGATCCCGAAGAAATTGGGGAGATAGAAGACTGGGGATATCCCCTGTACCTCTCGAAGCTGGAACTGAGGGCGGCTGAACTCGAACAGCTCAATTTCCAGTGTGATTTTTTACCTAACCCTGTGATTAGTGAAGTCTCGAGGCACGTTGAGGGATTGATGGATGGATACAATACGAAATTTGCCCAACAGATTGGGGGTTCCTTCCCCGCGTGGGCAGCGTCAAATAAAGATAGGCCTCCCCTAACAGTTGATTTCTTGGAAATGCTTTTTTTACCCCGCTATAAAACATACCTCCAAGAAAAGTCACAGTCCGCTTACATCTTCATGTTTGATGGGATGCGGTGGGATACTTGGGAGGCAATCAAACCGAAAGTATTGGGTACATTTCAAGGGAGACTTGCCCTCGACGGCGTTTTCCCATTGGTTGCGATTCTACCTTCGATGGCGGAGTATAATAAATACGCCATTTTTACGGGAGATTTTCCGAACGGGGATGGTAACAACGATTGGAGGGAGGCGCTGATACCTGCTTTTCAAAGGCGTGGGATCCATAGTGTACAGCAGGTAAGTGACAGTGGAAACAACCAAGCTGAGATACTTGCTCTCATTGAGGCGGAAGATGTTCCTGTCAAGGTTTTCAATTTTACATTCATTGATCAGAAACTTCAACAGGCGACGCAAAATCTGTCCACAGTTTATGAGGAGATTAAAATTAACTTTGAACGCTTGGCCCAGCCGTATCTTGAACGGATTCCCAGTGATTCGCTTATCTTTCTGATTTCAGATTGTGGGTTTATTGAGTCTACAGACGGCCAGAACTCTTCGGAGGAGACTCTTCAAATGTCCTCCGATGTGTTACGCCATCAACGTTACATCGGTTTTTCAAACCCTCCCGCGCATGCCGATCTGGACCACTTCGTCTCTTTCAGTGCAGACCAAATCGGCTTGCAACCTGCCGGGAATATGTCGCATTATGGGTTTGCGACAGGGCGTACACGGATTCCGCCTTCTACTAATGTGCAACCCCAAAGCGACCTTGGGCCGCTTGAGGCGTCCCGTTATGTGCAGGGTGGGATTTCCATGCAGGAGATGATTATACCGTGTGTTGTTTTTGTACCGACGGCGAAAGGGCAGTTGGAAATATTTCCATCATAATGAGTAGAATACGCTTGTGGAGAATCGTTCATGTAAAGAATTAATGTAACAGATATCTTGCCGTAGGCGGGGCATCTTGCCCCGCTCGATTTGTCAAAATCTCAATTTCTCCGGAGGACTTTCCACTTTCTTTTTGCATAAGTCATGGAGGATAAATAAAATGAATATGGACATTTTGAGTATCTGGACATACGTTTGGGATGTCGTTGATGAAGACGTTGATTCGATCATTTCTACCCTCAAAAACGAGATTGGTTTGAACACGCTCGCTGTTGCAACATGCTATCATAGCGTCGATCATCTGCGCGTTCATCATTTGGAAAACAACTTTTATAGCTCACAGGCGGCAATCTATTTTCAACCGGATAGATCTTTGTATAAGAACACCCGAATTGAGCCACCTGTGTCACCGGTCGCAGCGGATACGAATCCGCTGCGGGATATCTCCGATGGCTGTGAGCGGCACGGCATGAAACTCTCATCGTGGACGGTGTGCCTGCACAATTCAACGATTGGGCGGAATCAGCCGGAGGTAGTCCAGCGCGATGTCTTTGGCAACCCGTGCTGGCATGCGCTCTGTCCTGCAAATGAGGATGTGCGTGAGTATATGCGGGCACTTGTGACGGACTTGACGACAAACTATAATTTCGCCACTGTTGAGTTAGAGTCATGCGATTATCAAGGGGGACGTCACCATCACGGACATGAGAAGATTGGTATCCCGCTTGGAGAGACAGATCGGCTCCTACTTGGGCTATGCTTCTGCGAAAGTTGTCGCAAATATGCCGATGAAAAGGGAATTGATGTTGCCACTGTGGCAAACGGTGTCCGATCTGAACTCGCAGCCAGTTTTGAGTCCGGGAATCCAATCGAAATTGGGTTTGACGAATTTTGCGATAAAGTGCCGGAAACCCAAGCGTATCTCGAAATGCGCGAAACTGTTGTCAGTTCACTCATCGCAGACATCAAATCCGTTTCCAATGCTTCAATCGCATCAATGGCGATGGGAGATCGGCGATATTCAGGACTCAACACGGAAGGGGTTCGGGAGATTGCGGATTGGTTCGAAATTCTGTGCTACACGCCGTCAAGGGCATCCGTTGAGACGTCTGTAAAAAACGCCGCTGCACTGATGAACGGAGAGGTGGATCGGGTCTGGGTTGGTGTCTGTGCGTATCCGCCAGCAAGCCCAAACGCCGAGACGCTTGCCACTAATGTCGAAGCGGTAGCAGAACTCGGTGTCCGTGCTGTATCTTTCTACAACTACGGGATCATGCCCAAGCGTAACCTACAATGGATCAAAGCTGCGATTGAAAGTATTGGATAATATCGTTTTCACGCTTCATGGAAGGAGTGTGCTGTATGAAATTTGAGGGAAGAGTTGCGTTGGTAACGGGTGCCAGTCGTGGGATCGGCAGGGCAACTGCGACTAAACTTGCCGGCGAGGGTGCCGATGTTGCTGTCCACTATGTGAGATCAGCGAAACCGGCAGAGGCAGTTTGCGAGGAGATCCGTGCGCTTGGACGAAGCGCGATTGCCCTTCAGGCTGACATTGCCGATCGAGGCGCAGTCAACGAAATGGTAGCGAAGGCAACAGCAGCACTCGGTCCCATCGAGCTGCTTGTGAATAACGCCGGGGATGTCGGCAATATGGATTTCGACCAACTTACACCCGAACACTGGGATCGGATTATTGGGATTAATCTGACAGGCCCCTTCAACGTCATCTGGGCGGTTAAGGACGGGATGGCGCAACAGAACTTTGGACGGATCGTCAATGTCTCATCGATTGCAGCATTGGCTCCGCGCCCCAATCAGTTCGCCTATGCAGCGGCAAAAGCAGGTGTCATTTCCTTTACCAAGTCTGCCTGTGAACCCTTAGCCCAACATAACATCCGAATTAACTCACTCGCCCCCGGTGCCATTGATACAGATATGATTCACGAAATCTCTCCGGAAATGCTTGAGCATCTGCGCTCAACCACACCATTACAACGTTTGGGGACGCCTGACGAGATGGCGAATGTTATCCTGTTCCTGCTTAGTGAAGACGCCAGTTACATGACCGGCGCGACCGTCATTGCTAGCGGGGGACGGGTCCTGTTCCCGTAAAACGTGGATTCGAAGCGATTAGGGGGCATCGGCATTTGGCAACACGTAGGTTGGGTTGAACGGGAACCGTGAAACCCAACAAGACCACCCCCGTAGGTCGGGCATCTTGCCCGACCCCCCTGCCCGGTCCAATACCGGCAGGTAGCCTGTAGGTCGAGATTCATATCTCGACACGCAAGTGCTAACACGCCCTAGTTACCAGCTGGCAATAAAGTCATCAACCCCAAAATCGTTTGGCTCCTCTTCAAAGAAGTATCGCATCGGACCAGACTGGAAACCGGGCACAAAAAGATCTTCCTCCGTTTGCAGCTTGGCATCGAGTACCTCGAACCGTTGCCAAAGAAGATCCGCTTCCTCCTTTGAAAAACGGTCAGCGAATTGCGGACCCCAATTGATGCTTATTGAGTGCGGGCTGGACGCACGTCTGCGAACCTCCGGCGGCAACTGGTCAAAGGCAGGGCTTTTCAGAATATGGATGTGATAAGCTGCTTTAGAGAGGTATATCGCTAACACCATTTTGCCCTTCTCACCTGCACCGGGTTGGAGTTCCTCGACCGCTTCACGGTATGCCTCGGCAGCCTTTTTTAGAATCGCCCGCAGTGCTGTCTCTGTCAAATCCTGCATCCGGTTGCTTGCTTGGGTCCAATTCTTGAAAGTTTGTCGTGCCTCTGGGGAAAGGAACTGTGTGAAATTTAAGTCTGGATAATACGGGAAAATCGTGTGACCGCCATGGATCGTTCGGCGCAGCTTGGTGCTATAGTTGCTTCCCCAATGCAGAATATAGTTAGAATACACGACGCCGTCGCCGCCTTTTAGTTCGACAGGGATGCCTCCCGGTAAAGGGACACGAGGATTTTCGAGCAGTTGGCGGTTCTCCGCTTCAGTGTTGAGACGGCGGTGGCTGCCAGGGACTACCCACAGCACATCATCATCGTAGAGTGGAATGTTCCACTGCACATACTTGGGCCCATTCTCCAAAAAATCAGCTTGCAGGCTCGCCATAGGTGCCATGTCGATCGGATGAACATCCCGGTGCCAGTGAGCCGGACCGTGATCGCGTTGTGGGCTGCACATCAACATCATCCCGGCAATTCCCGTCTGTTCGGGGACGCTCAACAGTTGACTGCCCACGCCCAAGGTATTTTCGTGCATCCATGTCTCAACGGCGTTGGCGGTTTCTTTGTCAATAAGATTCTCGAAGTGCCCCAACCGCGGTTGCGCGCCGGTTTCCCACACACTCCGGTTGCCTTCCCGCGCCCATATCTCCTTTTGACGTTCAACAAGCACTTCAAAGCTGGCGCGTACCTCGTCCAACTGTTCTTGAGGAATAACCTCCCGCAGGATGATATAGCCGTTGTCTCGCAATTGTTGTGGATCGACCTTCATTACTTCTCTCCTTTAAATCAGGGCAATCGGATGAACCAATGAAATAGTGAGCAAATGGTCTTCACGTTTCACGAATCACGTTTCACATCTTTCGTGCTTTGCACTGTCTTTTTGCTGGGGCCTTCTACACAAGGATGGCTCTCATCAGGAAATCGTAACATTGGTCAACCCAAGTTCGGCAATACATTTCCGCAACGCCGTCTGTTGTTCGACTGTCAAGGGAGATCCGGGAGGTCTGGGATGACCACAATCGATCCCAAGTCGTTCACTGAGAGTTGCCTTGAGGAGGGCGTGAAATCCACCACCACATGCGAACATTCTGTCCGCTGCCTCACAAGCCCTGTCTTGGGCAGCTTCCGCCCGCTCCAAATCTCCAGCTTGGTAGGCGTTCCAAATCTCCACCCAAAGTTCGGGTGCCATATTTGGTGGGCCGTCCACACAGCCTGTAGCACCGATTGTCAGGGCAGGCAGCATTAATCGGCTATTTCCGATTAGGCAGAAGAGTCCCATCTTGGCGAAAGCGCGAACATTACCGAATGTCACCGCCGAATGCTTTAGACCAGCCAACTGCGGTACCCCGTCCTGAATCTTCCGCATCAAGGTGGGGGTAATTTCAACGCCGGTGGCACCCGGCAGATTATAGACAAACAAAGGTAGGTCAGCCGCTGCTCCCACAATACGATAATGCTCGACAATCTCCGCATCATCGCGCCCATAGAAGAAGGGCGGTACGCAGCAGATTGACTCAACACCCGCTTTGGCGGCATGTTCTGCCAGCTTGGCAGCCCGCGCCGTTGTTGGTGCACCGACGTGCATAATATTCTTTATTCTGCCGTTAGACTGATCCGCAACAATCTCTGCGATCCGATTGTTCTCTTCGTCGTCTAACAGGACGCTTTCTCCACTACCTCCAGCTACCCAGAAGCCGTGGACACCGGCTTGGATATTAAATTCGATGACTTTGCGAAAAGCCACTTCGTTTAACCTGCCTTCAGGTGTCATCGGCGTAATAATCGCCGGAAATATACCGTGAAATTCGGTTGCCATAGTCATTCCTCCCAAATGGTGATGACAAGATAGGCGGGATGTTGCC
The DNA here is from genome assembly GCA_965204355.1 of Candidatus Poribacteria bacterium. GTDB lineage: Bacteria > Poribacteria > WGA-4E > WGA-4E > PCPOR2b > PCPOR2b. Next base: position 869,758 of record OZ241983.1, on the reverse strand, counting down.
CTAAATGGGCGTATCCCTAATCCTATCAGAAAAGGCTCGTTATATTTTATTAACGCAGATATTGAATGTCACTCTATCTTCGCAGAAATCGATAGGTGCGTCAAGTGGAAAATAAACCTCTTTGTATTCAAAGGTCAGTTTTTTGATGTTGATTCAAGTTAGGCAATCGACTACACTATCTGGACGCGTTGCTTTACGCCATACTGTTTTTATAGTGAATTATCAAAATATGTAGACACTTTCGCTCCCCATGTTTGGTAGGCGCTGTTTCTAACTGCGCCGATGCGGTGTGGTTAGGAAACCTCGCCGGTACAGCGTGTCCAAGTAATTCTAAAGTTCACCATAATTGCGAAACAGCCGCGAGATGATTTGATGGAGAAACCGTATGAAAATTACAGCTGTAAAACTCTACGTCCTTGAACATCCAGAACGCAAGAGCAGTGGACATAAGTTAGTACAAGTTCCAAATTTGCGCCGCACTCAGTACACCCACAAAGGGCTGCCGAACGATCAGCCGGCACAGCAGGCTTTTATTCAGGTGGAGACCGATGCCGGGATTACAGGCAGGTGTACCACCACGATGTCACCTGTGCAGGCAGCGATTTTGCGGAATCAGGTGCTGGGTGAGGACGCACTGGACCGGGAAAAACTATACCAGATGCTGCACAAGGGTACGCGCTGGGTATACCAGCCTCCCGGTTGGTTTGGAGATTTTGACAACTGCCTTTGGGATATTGCTGGCAAAGCCACAGGACTTCCTGTCTACGCCTTGGTGGGGCGAGTGCGGGAGCAATTTCCTGTCTACCTGACGGGTGGGGATGGTATGGTCGAGGACTATCTGCGCGCCATTAAGGCAGGACGGGAAATAGGGATTAACGCCTACAAATTCCACTCCTACAAGGGCGGTAAAGCGGATATTCCGATTTTGCGTGAGGTACGGGAGACTGTCGGCCCGGACTACGCACTGCTCCACGATCCAGTCTGTTCTTATACATTGCGTGAAGCGATTGAGGTGGGACATGTTATGGAGGAATTGGACTTTGTCTGGCTGGAGGAACCGTTCCACGAACAGAAGATGAATCTCTACCAAGAGCTCTGCCGAGAGCTAACGATTCCGGTTATGGCGACCGAGATGTTGATGCACGATATTGGACTGTCCTCGCAGTGGCTTATCCACGGGGCGACAGATCGGCTTCGCGTCAATGCTCGACACGGTACAACTCAGGTTCTGAAGTTGGCTCACTTTGCCGAGCTCTATGGCGCGAATGTAGAACTTAACGGACAGGGCGGGTTATTTGGACTGCTCCATGCACACTTGGGATGCTGTATTGATAACACCGATTTCTACGAATCCTTTTCCGCGGCTTCTGACGGTAACCGCCAGCAGGGGCAGGAGTGGGGTATGCTAAATGCGCCGTTGGTCTCGGACGGGCACCTGTCTCCGCCGGATGCGCCGGGGTGGGGCGCTGAGTGGGATGAAGAACGGTTCAACTCTTTAGTAGCGGCAGAGTGTCATTGACGCGGGAAAAAGATATCAATACCAGCTTCGACATCATTGATTGGATGGCCGTGCTGTCCTTCATAGGCGTCGTGTATGCCGCGTTCAGTTTCGGTGAGATCGGTCAACGGGAAATTCAAGGTGACTCGACTCTGTTTGGCGGATTCACTCATGGCGATATTCATCTCCTGATCTTGCCGTCCGAGTTGGGCGCCGTATTTCGGTTCGGTGTTATCGAGTATCGCATTCGCGAGGCTCAACAGTTCATCGGCGACGGGGATCTGTCCTTCGGTGAGTGGGTAGTGCCTTAGTGGGTTTTCCCATGTAATCAGTTGGTCTGGAAGTTCCAGTTCAATCTTCTCAATTACCTCAGTTCCGTCCACATCAATCGTTGTGCGTTTAGGCTGATAACCGATGCTTTTCGCGCCGCTCTCCAAATCTTCGGGCGGGACAACGTGAATCTCTTCGCCGACAATCGTTCCTTTGCTGCCATCAATCTGCGATATACCGCCCTGGCCGCGTCCTAGTGAACGGGCATGAATGACATTGGAATAGACCATCAAGGCAGTCGCGTTGTTGTCAAACTCTAGGAAGCCGAATGTCCAGTTATCGCTCGTATGGTGACGTTTCATGCGATCGATGATTGGAATGACCGGCGTGGATTGAGCGATACCGAGGATCGACTTCGGCTCTCCGTTCGCACGCAGCCGAAGCATACTCATACCATGATAACCGCCTTCGTAGAAGATCCTGTAGATTCGCCCCACCTCACCTATCACACCTGCATCAATCACAGCCGATAGAAAACGTTCTCGCGGCGCACGGTAGTAGTTTTCTGCTACTTCCAGTTTGACGCTGTTTCGCTGTGCGGCTTCGATCATGAGATCCGTCATCGGCAATGTCACGGCAATTGGTGTCTCAACGATGATGTTCACGCCGGCATCTGCCATAAAACAAGCGATAGCGTGATGCGCGACTCCGGGCACGGTGATATCCACCGCATCCAATCTTTCATGTTCCACCAAATCCCGGACGTTGGTATAGGGATTCGCACCGTACTGCTCGGCATACTGTTGAGCAACCGCTTGATCTATATCACAGATCGCGACGAGGTTGTAGACATCTTTCAGCTTAGCAATTACCGGAAGGTGTGCACCCCCACCGCGTCTGCCTGCGCCGATTAGTGCGATATTTAGTTTTGACATGTGTGGCTTCCTTGTTGTTCCTCTGTTACCATGTAATTTCTAAATTGCCTTCTAAGTGTCTAATATCCTGTTACAGCGAAGAGACGTAATCCCATTAAGCTGCTACCTCAAATTCTGCTAACTCCCGCGCGTAATCGAGACATGCGAGAATTTGTGTTTTCTATAGCTCTGGAAACTCGGCAATAATCTGGTCTGCAATCTGATCCGCTGCCAGGTACCCAAGGATAAGACTTACTGGGATTCTTGTACCCTTAATACGCGGCTTGCCCCGTAATATATCAGGTGTGCTAACGATATAATCTCGCCAGTTAGCTTTCATATTATTTTCCAATTTTTTTCTGTATATCAGTCTAACGAAAAAAGTTTGCCCAAAATCTGTCGGCAGTGGGGATGGCGGATTGAAGTGCCAACGGTAATTTAGACCAAAAAGGCGCATGACAGATCAGAATCTATCGCAGATCCAAAACTACAACCAAAAGATCTGCTGTCAAATGGAATGGAGGATTATGTGTGTCATTGAGGAGCCGGAATTGCTCCCCAGAAGATCCCTTCTTCCGGATCCTTGAAGAGAACCCACGTAGCACCGGTGATAACGTTAATCATATAGGTGCCTTTTGCTGCCAGACCAGACACGGAAACGTGGTAAGCTGGCTCAGACCATCCCTTGGGAAACAAAATCAGCTTCATGTATTTCCTTCGGTATCTTCTGCTAAACTTGTCTCCGCGCTGACTGAACTAGTTGCCAACTCTGGCCTGTGTAGCGATTGAGGAGATACGTTTCTTTCATTGCTCTTGAGTTCTGGATTAGCTCGTATTTGGCTATCAATGGCGGTGCAGTTGCAACAGGTTCGTGTGTCGGCAATTGAGCAGAGGTTACTAGGGCGAGGACAATGAGTCCTGTGAGCAAAATCAACAGGAGGCGATGTTTCATGAGAGTTCTTTTTACTTTTTTCTCCATTGACAAATTGAGCCAATACTAATATATCTTGAAGTGATTTTGGACAACCTCTTCAGTTTTGGTAAATCGCCTGATGATTGTAGCATTTCCTAGATTCGCGGCAACAAAATATCAACACCCTCTAGTAAGAAATTAAGAAAAAACAGACAGAGCGAATGTCTTGATTAGCTTCCGTTATTCAGGCATATCGATGACTATGTACTGCTGATCAACAGATACAGGATAGGTCTCGGCGGTATACGGTCCCTTTTGCAGTCCTGATGCCACCGTAGCCCCGTCCTCTACCTCTACCGGGTACCTCCTAACACGTTTCTGTGCTGGGTTCCACCACGACTGCCCCGTTTTGATATCGAACTCCCAACCGTGCCAGACACAGCGCAAGATTTCACCTTTGCGGGTGTATCTGTATTCACCGGGCACATCGGACTCCAGAAGACCTGTCAGACGCCCCTCGCACAGAGGCGCTCCCTGATGGGGACAGATGTTCCGCACAGCATAAAACTCGCCATCAATATTAAAAATGCCGAGTGATCGTCCCTCAAGTTCGACGATTTTGCGTTCACCCGGCGGAATTTCATCCACAGTCGCAACTACATGTTTTGCCATAAGATTCAGTTGTATTGTATGAAGTGTAGTAGGAGGGGTCAGGGGTTCAGGTTTCACGAAACACCTTCGTTTTTGACGCATGAACCCCTGAACGGTTTGTTGATTTGCAAACTTCTACAATTTATAAAGCTCGCGTGCATTATCTGCCATAATCCGCCGCTTTACGTCCGGTGCAAGACTCGTCGGGAAGGCGCGATCGGGCGCATCGAAGTCCCAATGCGGATAATCGGTTGCGAACATCAGTTTCTCACGTGCGTTAAGCTGCTCAAGCAATAGGTCGAAGTATTCCCGTTTGGGAGGTTCTTCTACCGGCTGCGAACTGAGCCAGAAATGTTCCTTCATATACTCTGACGGCAGCTTTTTCAGATCCGGGACCTCCTCTTTCAGCTTTTTCCAACTCTGATCGAGCCTCCACATCAGCGGTGGGAACCAAGCAAAACCACCTTCAATCAAGACAAACTTGAGTGTGGGAAAGCGTTCAAAGACACCTTCACAGACAAGGCTGATCACCTGTGTCTGGAACGCTTGTGGCATACCGCCGTGGTCCTCGATGTAGTAGGAGGGCGCACCCGCGCCGGTAATGGGACCAGCGCCGACACCACCGAAGTGGATGCCGATCGGGAGATCATATTGCGTTGCGGCTTCGTACAGTTTCCAATACTTCCGCCGTCCCAAAGGTTCATCCGTGCGTGCAATCAACAACACCTGCACAAAGTTCGGATCATCACCGCGCCGATGAATCTCCTCCGCTGCCAATTCTCCATCTTCGTACGGGACGACAATTGATGCTTTCAGACGTGGTTCGGGCGTAGTCCACTCTTCGACCTGCCAATCGTTGATCGCTCGTGCTATCGCTGCGACGTACTCCAGATTGAGTCCGCTGCCGCCCATCAATGGATTCAAAACCCCATATTCAAAATCCCAAGCGTCGAGCAATTGCTCCTGCATAAAAGCAAGATCTGCACCCGGCGATAGCCCGGATGGAGGCCAAGCATCGTGCCGTGCCGCATGGGGCATCCCCCGTGGATAGTTGGATCCGGCGTGCCCACGCCCACCTATCATCGCTTGGTGCTTGCGCCAGCGTTCAGAAAGGTATGGATGCAGCGATTCTGGCGATGCAAGGGTATTGTGAATATCGGTGTCAATGACGGGTACTTTTTCCCGTGTGCTCTTCATCTTATTTCCTCCTTATTGAACGTGATTTTCTGGATTTTCTGGATTGAGTTGGGGGGTCGCTAGCCAAACAAGTTTAGATGCGCTCACCCCAAATGGATTGGAACAGGATTTACAGGGTAATCCTGATACATTTCATAGTTGATAAAACTCTCGTGCATTTTCCGCTAAGATCTTCTTGGTCAATGACTCAGGCAATCCCATCGGCAAAGCCTCCTCCGGCGAATCAAATTGCCAATGTGGATAGTCGGTTGAAAACATCAACATATCCTCCGAATCGAGCTGCCCAATCATTCGAAGGAACTGCTTAGGATCCGGTGGGGCGTCCATCGGTTGAAGCGTAAAACGGAGATGTTCGCGCATATAGTCCGATGGCAGCCGTTTAATCCACGGTGTAATGTGGCGCAGCCCTCTCCACTCCTTATCAATTCGCCACATAACCGACGGGAGCCATGTAAAGCCACCTTCGATTAGGGCTACTCGCAGGTCTGGAAACCGATCGAATGCACCTTCCGTAACCAAGCTGATGACTTGGGCTTGGAAAATCTGTCCCGCACCAGCGTATTCTTCTATATAGGTCGAAAACCAACCGCTCGGACTTGGAGGGATACCCGCAGCCCCACCGTAATGGATGCCAACGACAAGGTTATGCCGGACAGCAGCTTCAAAAATCGGGTCATAGTGTCGCTTGCCATAAGGCATCAGTGAGCGCACCGGCAACAGGACCTGCACAAATCCGGGATGGGCGCCCATACGTTCTATCTCTTGCACTGCTGTTAATGGATTCTGGCTCGAAACAACTAATGAGGCACGCAGGCGCGGCTCCGGATCAAGCCAATGTTCAACCTGCCAATCGTTAGTCGCGGTAGCAAGCGCCGCTGCCAAATATTCGTTATGGACGGTTTGCACCCAATACGCGCAGTTCAGGATGCCGTAGTCCGCTTCCCAGAAATCCAGCGTCTGCTCTCGCAGCAACTCCAAGTCCGATCCCGGCGGTCCGTCTTCAGGCTTGGTATCTGGAAGTGCTGATGTCGGTGCACCCCCCGGGTAGTCCCCCATTTCAGGTCCCCCGAATCCGGAGGTACTACAATACTCAACCCAAAAGTCCGGTAGGTACGGGTAAAGGGTTCCCAGCGACGGTACACGATTATGAATATCACAGTCAATTAATGAAAGGTCCGACCGAACAAAACTCGGTTTTGTATCCCATGTCTCCACGGTTTTCTCCTTAAACAATTGTAACGTCTTTTATAGGATACACGCCTATTGCCTTTTTGTCAATAGGAAGTTTCGCTGCGGTTAGGGTCATTTAGTTCTTCTGTAGGAGGGATTTCCAAATCCCGACACTTCGCTCTAAGAGCGACTTACCGACTCTGACTTTTCAAACAAAATGGGTAATAAGCCTAAAACTGAACAGCCCTAGCAGCCGAGTATGGAAATTGACAACTGTTAATCACCTGTGTTATCATTCGTCCTACATTGATCTGAGGAGGGATGGGAATGACCGAAGTTTTTGGAAGAATGGAAGCACTAAAAGCACAAGCGGTCGTCTGCACCGACTGCGGATTGGCTGAAACCCGATTGAACGTCGTTTTTGGTCACGGCGATCCTACCTCCAAATTTGTTATTGTTGCTGAAGGACCCTCAGCGACGGATGAACACACGCTCATCCCATTTTCGGGACCGTCGGGGGTTTTACTCGACGAAGTGCTTCATGCGAATGACTTAGACCGTGATGAAATCTGGATAACGAATGTCCTCAGATGTCGCGCTGCTGTCCGGGAGAGAGGTGCCACAAAAAACCGTCCGCCGAAAGCCGGGGAGATCAAGGCGTGCTCGAAATGGCTCGATGGCGAACTTACTTTGATTAGCCCCTCGGTCATCCTATGTATGGGCAGTCCCGCCGCCAATACCCTCATCCACAAAGGCTTTCGCATGACCGAAGAGCGAGGTCAATGGTTCACAGATACGCTTTACGCCCCATTCACCTTGGCGACCTATAATCCAGCATTTGTGTTAAGGCAAGAAGGCGAAGCGTATACGCGTGCCCGACAAGCCTTGGTTGATGATATTGCTGAGGTAAAACATAAACTGTCAGAAGCCCCTGAGTCCCCCAAGTTGACGCTATTCTGATACGGATTTTCCTGTTTTCAGATCAGTGGGTTCAGGGTTAAACCAATATCCCGCAAGATACTCTTTTTCACCTTGCAAACCATCGTATACGCTGGGTCATACACATTGCCCATATCGTACTCCACGCACTGCCCCAGCAGGATGTGGGGTGCATTGCCGTCCAAGCCGAGGTCGTTAAGCCAACGGACCATTTCTGTCGTCGCGTGTTGTACACACTGATCCAAAGGGCGGGCATTTCCAGCCGTTAGAATATAATCATCATTTTCCGCGCGGGGCCAACCGATCTCTTTGCCTTTGATGACGTTGACCGTAAACTGCACATCGAACGAGATCTCAATCCCGGTTCCGACAATCTCACCGTCGCCTTGTACAGCGTGTCCATCCCCGATGTGGAACAGCGCACCGTCCACGAACACAGGAAGATAAACAGTAACGCCTTCACAAAAACCCCGGTAGTCCATATTCCCACCGTGCGTTGAAGAGGTCGCCGTGGAAATCGCCTGTTTACGCGGTGGGGCAACCCCAAAACATCCCGCCATCGGCTCCAGCGGCAGCGTGAGCCTACCGAGGTTCGTTTCCGGTGAAACAAGGGTCGCCGTCCATTTGTCCAGATCAATCTCCCAATCTCCGCGACCGTTCTCCGGCAGATCGGACGCTACATACTGTGCATCTAGGATGTGCGGGGCAATCACTGTCGAGGTTCTACCCATATTGCGATTGGGAACCAGGCGATCAAAGTGAACGGCAAGTGTATCCCCCGGTACTGCATCGTTGATATAAAAAGGTCCCGTCTGCGGATTTCCCCCTTCCGTGACCTGCTCTCCAGCGGCATCAACGCCACCGGCATCAACAGTTGTTGTGACGACCGTATCGCCGCTGTCGATATGGAGCACCGGTTCGTGTGCCCCGATTGCGACGTGGTAGATGGTTGGCTCAAAATGATGTGTTGCCATAAATCCCTCCTCTGTTATCCGGATTTTAGCCAGTTATCGAAAAGCGGACTGCTACGGCTCTGGCAGTTTTGGAGACAACAAAGCTGCTGCAAAAAAGCAGCAAAGTATCCGTCCCATCATCGTCTTTTCATCAATTGTTTTTCTCCCAAACTGGATTAGATTGCGTTGTGTTCTTATGACGTGAGCGAGGTAATGATCAGATTCATGAAATTTATCAAGGTCTGTACTGCCGAAGTCTGTATAATCACTAATAAGGCCGCCCAATGCTGGCTTGTCAAACACAGATATCTTCAAAGCTTTTTTCAAACTCAGCATAAGTCGAAGACGTAGGGTGTCGGGGAGGCGTTCATCAATACTAATGTTTCTGAAGTATTGTCGAATTTCTGAATTGTTTCCTGCTGCTTCTACGGCGATTTCTCTGATTCTTCGTTGGGCGTTGACGTCTCGAAATTGAGTCATTTGCTCTTTTAACTCATCATTCTCTCTACCTTTTTTATATGTTTCAGCTCGAAGTGATTGAATTTGATCATCTTTAGTTCCTATACTTTTAGCATGGGTCCTGATTTCTCCTTCAAGTCGAGTGATTTTCCTTTTCAGCTTGTTATTTTCTGTGTCTTTTTCACCGATTTCGGCTTGAAGTGATTGAATTTCGCGTTTTTGATTCGAGATTTTCTCCTTAAGTTGATCGATTTTCCTTTTCAACTCGTCGTTTTCTCTGAGTAATTGAGTTTTGTCGTCTTTAGTCAAGTTCAGTTCAAGCAAAGTGGCTTCAAGAATACGGGTAATATCTTCCTGCGGTTGTGATTCCTCAATCGATTCTCGCGCGAGGTTTCTTACGCGCTCTGTTCGTCCTTCTTTTTTCCAGATGATGTTAATGATCTCTTCCAAAATGGCACGATAGGTTCGCTCACCACTCGGTTCCGGTGAGTGGAGGGCGATATCATTTACTAAGCTACGTTTTGCCAGTCTTTTAAGAAGACTCTCTTTGCCATTACTATACTCCGCTCTCATCTCCTCACGGAATTTTTTATTAAATTCTTTCCAATCAATCTCATTGGACTGCCACTGTGCGAGCAGCTCCCTTGATGGTGCTAATTCTGGAACATTCTGCATGGCTGAAACTTCTTCGTGGCAGATTGCGAATTTTTTCTCTGTTGGACTGGCTTCGGCGTTTTCGATGGAATTCAGATATAACATAGTGTATCCTCTTTGCTGTTGTGTGAAAGGTAAATCCCATTCTTCCCTTCTTATCCATACTTTAACCAGTTATCGAAAAGTGGTTTGATTCGCGGGTTGAGGCTTTCAAGGAACGTTGAATCATTCAGCCACTCCTGACTCGTAGGGCTATCCGGGTTTGGCGGCTGCCCTTCCAGCGGTGCAACCACAAGCGCGTAATGCAACGTTTGGCGAATCGCCCCCGACCGGTTATACCCTTTGTGGAGCAGGCTGGAGTTATAAAAAACGATATCACCCGCCTTCAACTGAACAACCATCTGATTGGGCATGTCGCCTTTGGGTGAATTTTGTATGATATGCCGCTCGGCATCGGTGATTTCCCGTCGATGACTGCCGGGAACGATGAACAAGGTATCATCGTCGTATAGCGCTCCATTCAGTTGGACGCCACTCCTGAGTTTTGCTATCAGTTGTTCGTGAGGCACTTCACCATCTCTTGCCGAATCCCGGTGCCAGTTGATATGATACGGCTTTCGTTCCGAACTAACCAACAGGGTACACAGATGATAGCGCAGCCGCGTCCCGATTAGGCTTTCGATGACATCCAAAATCTGGGGATGCCCAAGCGATTCGACCAGAGTTTCCTCCCTGATGCTTGGATGAAAGATGTGATTCACTCCCCAGATGTCATCTTGCTCCCCATCAACGTAGCGTAAATATTGATGCACCTTTTCGACGCGGCATTTATGCAGGATGCAATCCACAGCAGCACGATATGTCTCGATGTCCGTCTGGGATAATACGTCTCTGCGGACGACGTACCCTTCTTGCAGGAACGATTCTATCTCAGAATGATTGAGCATCTCACCCTCTTTTGGTCTGTTAGGCTCCTCTAACGATGTGCCGGTCTTCGTAACCGCCGCGGGGGAACCGCTCCAAGGGCAGATCCGCGGGAATGTAGTGCCAGGCAGTGCTGTAACGGGGACGGTCACTGCGATTTTCGTAGGTCCCGTGGAGAAGGTTCGATGAAAAAAAGACGACCGTGCCTGCGGGAACCGCCATATCGACAGCTTTAGATTCGTCTACCGCCGTCCAACTCCCGTGTGCTCCCGGCCGTCGATGATGTTCTACAATTGATTGGGATAGGTGACTTTTCGGAACAACCCTCAGACATCCGTTCTCACGGTCTGCGTCTTGAAGATAGATACCACAACTAACAATTCGGTTTGTGGTTGTACCAAAGTAAAAATTGTCTTGGTGCCAGTGTACTGAGGTGCCTCCATTCGGTAACTTGGGGAAGAACTTAGTGCCGAATACGTCAATGTCGGGCCCGACAAGTGATTGCACTCGGTCGAGGATTTCCGGCTCTTGAGCGAGATCCAAGACCTTCGGCTCAACGACGCACACCCCCTGAATTTTGTGTAAAAATCCTGGAATCGGTTCATGATCTTCGTTAAATTCAAAGCTCCAGTGTGGACTACCAATTGGGAGGGTACGGCCACGCTCAACCAATTCGTCAAAGAGATCTTGATAGGCTTTGAGTTTTTCGCCGTGGATCAATTTTTCAAAAACCAAGTATCCTTCTTCGTGAAACTGTTGCACCTGTTTGTCTGTTAATCGCATTGATAGATTCCCCTATTCTTTTGTGGAATAAAGTACTTTGTCCTCTGTTAGTTTCCCCAAAAAGTCAGATACGGTTGATTCTCCAATTCCCGTAGCAAGAGCAGTCCAAGTTCTCGTGCGTGATAGTCTCCCCACATCGACGATTCGCCACAGGGGATTGCGCTGCCTTCCGGGATATAATCCCAACCGTTTGGACGATGGTAGATTGAATGCAGGATTAAGCCTTGATGGTCATCAGATTCCGAAAGATACGGTTCGGCAAAGAGTGCATCAGTGACCGTTAATCCCGCTTGATAATAGTGTTGCCCTGCTGCCTGTTCACCCTGTTTTTTGAGATAATTCCCTAATCGGATTAACCCTTGTGCGGTGATGGTAGCTGCAGAGCTATCGACAGGCTCAACGCCGTTGAACGGATCTGCGGGTTGCTGGAGATAGGGTCCCAGTTGAAGCAACCCCGGTGCCCCGGTGTCCCAATACGGGATACCATCTGAGGCTGTGTTTTCAATATAAAAATCGGAGGTTGCTTTGGCGGCTTTCAGTATATGGTCTGTTGCCTCCGCCTTCCCACCATAAGGGACGAGGTCATCATCTGTTACTGTTTCAAAGAACTCGAGCTGCTCAGCATAACCGGTGATAATCCACGCGAGCCCTCGTGTCCATGTCGTAAACGGTGAGTATCCCTGCTGGCTGCTTGAGCAGCGATAATTTCCGTCATTCATGTTAAAGATCGATTCATGTGCGACACGGCCGCGTACATCAAACGCATCGCGTCCTTCACCGTAGTAGACGTTGTAAGTGGCAGTTGTCTCGGAGTGGTGCAACAGTCGCTCTAATAAAGGGATGGACTGATCGTTCTCGCCCATCAGCACATGTCCCAAGCTATGTCCCAACGCCAGTGAGCGCAACGAGCGGATCGTATCCGCAAAAAGCGAGTGAGGCCCGTTGAACGAGGGGATATAACCTTTCCCATCTTTTGTCTTTGACCAGCGACTTGCCTGCACCGCTGCCGACACCTTCAGCGCGAGTTCGTAAAAGTGAAGTTCCCACTCATTGTGTGGAATACGTCCTTCAAGAATCAGGCGCCGTAAATTGCCATAGGTCGAAACGTTGTTGAACCCATGGTCGTGTACGCCGATATGCGTCAGATGGGGGGCCATCTTCTCAACCGTGTTCTTCCGCCCAATTTCCAGGAACTGCTCGTCCTCTGTTGCATCGAATTGCAGCAGTGCGGAGCCAAATTGGAACCCCTGTGTCCACTCCGTCCATCCTCGCGTGGTATACTGACCGGCGGCAGTAAACACCGGCGTCCCTTTTTCGGGAGGCCATGTGTCTTCGATTGCCAAAATCTTCTTTCCCGAAAGGTCGAACAGATGCTCAAGTTTCGATTTGAGTTGTTCGACGGTAATTGCATCGTTAATCTGCATGGCGATTTTATATCCTCTAAAAGCGTGTGGGAATCTAATGAAAGGGCTAACCCGTGTTCATGCCCCCTGTGAATTTCTGTCCTCCCGCTGCCGGATGACCTCATACAGCAGAATACCCGCGGCAACCGACACATTAAGCGACGGAACGTGTCCGAACATCGGGAGGTGGATCAATAGATCGCATTTCTCCCTAACGAGACGACGAAGCCCCTCTGCTTCATTGCCGACCACAAGACAAATTGGTCCTGTCAAATCCGCTTGCGTATAAGGGGTCGGCGCTGCCTGATCTGCGCCGATCACCCAGATATTAGCCGCCTTGAGAGTTTCAATTGTTCGGGCAAGGTTAGTCACTTGAGCAATTGGCACATACTCAGAGCTGCCCGCCGAAGCTTTGTGCGCAGCGGTTGTGATGCCGGCTGCTCTATCTTTCGGAAGGATTAGCCCGTCAGCATTCACAGCATCCGCCGTGCGGATAATTGCACCAAGATTCCGAGGATCCTGCACTTGGTCGAGCATGATGAATAAGGGTCGGCTGTCTGAATTTTGTGTGTTCGTGATGAGGCTAGGGAGGTCAATATAGCTGGCAGGACTGACGAGGGCGATGACCCCTTGATGGGGGACATCAGCTTCTATCGGATCTAATTCCCGACGTGGCGTGAAATCACAGCGGATGCCGTTTTTCTTGGCAAGAGCGCGAATCTGTCGCAGGCGCGGATGGTTATTTCCTTGCGCAATAAGAATCCGTTCAATCTCGCGATTGCCGCGGCGTAGGAGTTCCAGCACCGAATTTCGACCAACAATTTTATCTTGCATAGCGCTGACTCTCCTGCGTCCGGACAAATATCGTTCATCAGAAAGCGCGAATGAATAGATATGGTGGGTGGATCATATTGCTATCCAGTAACAGCGCCTTCGGACGCTGAAGATACAAGACGTGCATATTTCGCCATTACGCCGCGAGTGTAGCGTGGTGCTGGGGGTGTCCATTCGTCGAGTCGCGCTTGAATCTCTTCGTCCGAAAGTTCAACGTCGATCCGAAGTTTTTCAGCGTCAATCACAACGGTGTCTCCGTCGCGTAGTATTGCAATTGGCCCTCCGTGCGCTGCCTCCGGCGCGATATGGCAAATCATAAAGCCGTGCGTAGCACCAGAAAACCTGCCATCTGTCATGAGAGCGACATCTTCGCCCAATCCAGCCCCAACGATTGCAGCAGTAACACCGAGCATTTCTCGCATACCAGGACCGCCGGCGGGCCCTTCATACCGGATGACAACTACATCACCCGGCTGAATCGTTCCGTCCTTAATCGCTGCAAAGGTATCTTCTTCACGTTCAAAGATACGTGCTGGACCTCTATGGAGAGTTCTATCATGGCCCGCCAACTTGATCACACAGCCATCGGGAGCGAGGTTGCCTTTGAGAATTGCAAATCCACCGGTCGGCTTAATTGGTTTCGACACAGGGAGGACAACCTCCTGCCCTTCTGTTTCGACAGCGCTAGCAGCCGCTTCGCCGATGGTCTGTCCCGTTACGGTGAGTTCGTCGGCATGAAGGCGTCCAGCCTCCATGAGCCGCTTAGCGACAAGTTGAATGCCACCCGCCTCATGGAGGTCCGCGGCGACAAAACTTCCACCAGGTCTGAGGTCTACATAGATCGGTGTCTTGGATCGAATTTCCTCAAAGTCGTCGATTGTCAATGGGACATTGGCTTCGTGGGCAATTGCGAGCAGATGAAGCACACCATTCGTCGAACCACCGGTTGTCGCGACCGAGGATATTGCATTTTCGAGCGAACGTTGGGTGATAATCTGACTCGGACGTCGGTCTGCGGCTAACATGTCCATCACCAACTGTCCCGCTTCAAACGCGACATCATCTTTATTTTTGTCTATTGCTGGGACACTGCCGCTACCCATCGGTGCCATCCCAAGGATCTCGACCGCAGTTGCCATTGTGTTGGCGGTGTATTGGCCGCCGCAAGCACCCGGACCGGGGCAGCCTTTACTAATGAGGTCATCAAGTTCCTCGATAGTGATTTTGCCTGCAGCGTGTACCCCCACCGCCTCGAAAACCTCCATGATTGTCACATCTTCCCCCTGAAAACGGCCGGGCATAATTGATCCACCGTAAAGTGTCAGAGAGGGGATGTCTAAACGGGCAAGTGCCATTACTGTACCGGGCACAGTTTTGTCACATCCGCAAAGCGTGACAACTGCATCAAACATATTGCCGCGACAAACGAGTTCGATGGAATCCGCAATCACCTCTCGACTGATGAGGGATGCCTTCATGCCCTCGGTGCCCATGGTAATCCCATCTGAAATGCTCACTGTATTAAATTCGAGGGGTGTGCCGCCTGCTGCCCGGATGCCTTCCTTCACTTTTGCAGCAAGACGGCGGAGGTGGTAATTGCAGGGACCAATCTCGATCCATGTATTGGCAACCCCCACGATAGGTTTATCCAGATCTTCAGGTTTTAGACCATCATCACCGAACATCAACATGGCACGTGCTGCTGCTCGATCCGGACCATCGGTAATCGCATAGCTTTGACGTTTGAGTGCGTTTCGCATACTTCCTGTGTCTCCGATTCTTTTTAGGGAAAATGATTGCTGTTCTGTATTTGGTCCCCTGCAACGTGAAGCGCAAGAGAAACCGGGCAGCTGGGCACTTACCCGCTTTCTTGCTCGCTCGCCGCTTCATCACGCATCACGTTTCACGCTTCACGGCTCATATCCGTTTTACGCGAAACAGGGGTTGATCAAACTCAACGGTGGTTGTATCTTCAACAAGGATTTCAAGGATCTCACAAGGGAAATCCGGTTTGACTTCGTTGAAAATCTTCATCGCTTCAATCAAGCACAAAGTATCGTCTTCTGATACAACGCTGCCAACTTCCACATAAGCAGCTGCTTCCGGCGATTGTGACGCATAAAACAGCCCTACCATCGGTGACCGTATGAGCTCGCCGACCTCTGGTGGCATTTGCACCGCAGGCGCCTCCGCTTGGTCCGCGCTTGGTAAGGGCACCGTGTCGCTCGGCTGCGAAAACGCAAGAGGTACGGGTTCGCTGCCTCGCCGAACCTTTAAGGTAATACCATCCTCACGCAGAAGAACCTCCGTCAAATCTCGCTCTTCCATGATGTCGCAGACTTGTTGCAGAAGCTCTGTAGCGGATGGCGATTTCTCTCTTGGCATTGATTAAACCCTCTCTACATATGTTCCTGTGCGGGTATCAACCTTTATTGTCGTACCGTTTTCGACAAATAAGGGTACTTGAACCACCCCACCTGTTTCCAGTGTTGCTGGCTTTGACCCACCACTGGCAGTGTCGCCGCGTAAACCAGGGTCTGTTTCAACAATTTTAAGTTCCACGAACGTCGGTAATTCAATCGTTACTGGGGTATTTTGGTCAACTTTGACTCGGATCGTTTCTCCTTCCTTGAGAAACTTGAGTCCATCGTTCAGGAGGTTCTCTGGTAATTGATGTTGTTCAAAAGTCTCGTTATCCATGAAGTATAATAACATTCCATCACTATACATATATTGCATATCACGTTCTTCCAGACGAATAGTTTCGATTGTGTCTTTTGAACGAAACGTCCGCTCGATAACCGCTCCATCGGTGACCCGCTTGAGTTTAGTACGGGCAAATGCGCCCCCTTTGCCGGGCTTAACATGTTGACAATCGGTAATAGTATACATAACGTTGTCGAGACGGATAACTAAACCGTTTCGCAAGTCATTGAGTGCTGCCATAAAATTCTCCTTTTCCACCTTTCAAAAAATGAGTTTCTAACCTTTTTTCTCACCTGCTTATCTATGAACCCATCAATCCGACTGTTGCAAAATTTGGATCATCGCGTCCAACGCCAAGTCATAGCCATGTGCCCCAAATCCACAAATCACGCCGACAGCGATAGGAGAAATGTAGGAATGCTGACGAAAAGACTCGCGGGTATGCACGTTGGAGAGGTGAATCTCAATAACGGGGAGGTGCACAGCGGATAGAGCGTCCCGTATGGCAACACTCGTATGCGTGTAAGCCGCAGGATTGATGACGACACCATCCGCCCAATCGATATTATCTCCAATGAATGAGACAATTTCGCCTTCGGAATTTGCCTGAAAGATCTTGAGATTAACGCCCCGTCCCGAAGAGATTTTGATTAGGTGTAAATTGATGTCTTCTAGCGTCTGGCTGCCATAAATTTCGGGTTGTCGTCTTCCCAATAATTGGAGGTTGGGTCCGTGGATCAGTAAAATATTCATATCATTAATTCTTCTTTACAATCGCTCACTTCAAATGGAGATTCTGCTGAAATATTTCTATAATTTTATCCGTAACCGCTTTAATTGATAACCCTGTGGTTGATATCTCATAATCCGCACGAGCGTAGAAGGGACGACGTTCTATAAGCATCTGCTCAATGTTCCCCAGCGGATTGGGGGCTTGCAGCAACGGACGGTGGGTTTCTCTCCCAACGCGCCGCCAAATCTCCGCCGACGATGCTGTCAAACAGAAGACAACACCATTGCGCTTGAGTATCTCCAAATTTGATCCTCGTAGCACAACCCCGCCGCCCGTTGAGATTACGTGATTCTCTAAATTCGCTGCCTTACGAACCGCTGTGCTTTCTAAATCCCTAAAGTGTGCTTCTCCATACCGAGCAAAGATGTCGGGTATATCCATTCCGCTGTCCTCCACGATTATATCGTCCGTGTCAATCATCGACATCTGAAGACGTGCGGCGAGTTTCTGAGCCACTGAGGTCTTGCCTGTTCCCATAAAACCAACCAAGACAATATTTCGCACGGATTCTCCCCGCCCCGTAAGGGTATTAGTATACACCTGTTACAAGCAATTGTAAAGCAATTCTTTACTCGCCATGACGAGCTATATCGGTGTTGATAAAACTAGCGATTCGGCTTTAGCAGAGACATCTATGGCGTCGGTTACATTGACTGAAAGAAATCCGCTAAGTCTTTGCCATGTGTCCTCGCATTGACCTGTTTATCAAGTTTGATAATCTGTCCATCTTTGCCGATAACAACTGTTATGCGACTGCTCAAACCATCTGGTTGGTCCGTCGCGCCAAAAAGCAAACTAATGTGACGCCCTGTGTCTACAAGTAATGGAAAGTTCAGATTGTTCTCTTCAGCAAACTGTTTGTGAGATGCTGCATCTTGCACACTTACTGCGAAAACTTGCGTGTCATGTTCGGCGAAGGTACTCGACTCATCCCGGAGCGAGCAGACTTCTGCCGTTCAGCCGCCGGTAAAGTCTTTGGGATAAAATGCCAAGACGACATTCTTCTTCCCTTCGAAACTGCTGAGTTGATACGTTGTGCCATTCTCATCTGAAGCAATCATATCCGGCGCAGGCTGCCCAACCTCAATTGGACCCGGCAGACTCGCCTTGATTAGCTTGACGAGATCCCCGCCGTGTGTTTGTACGTTCACACTTCGATCTATTGCACGAATATATCCGGCTTTATCGATAACAAAGGTCGCCCGATTAGAAGCCTGAAACTTTTCCATGATACCACTGTAGATCTTGCTAGCTGCGAATTCCGTGTCCGCGAGTAGAGGAAAACCAAACTTCTCCTCCTCTTGGAATTTTTTATGAGAAGCTTCATCATCGGCACTAACCCCCAACAGGATTGTATCCGTTGCCTGAATTTGGCTCAGCTCATCCCGGAGCGAGCGAAGTTCTGTCGTTCAGCCGCCGGTAAAGTCTTTGGGATAAAATGCCAAGACGACATTCTTTTTCCCAAGATAATCGCGTAGGCTATGGGCGATTCCATCTCCATCATTGAGTGTAAAATCTGGTGCCGGCATGCCAACTTTCAGGTCATTGAATGTTGTCATCTGTGTCTCCTTCGCGTTTATTGCGTTAATAATCATGAATGTAAAAATAATTGTGATGTAGAACATTAAAGTCCGTGGCATTATGTGCCTCCAACAGAATTGATGAAACGTAAAACGCAGAGACGCTCTCTCTTCACGTTTCACTGTGCAATGTCTCCAAAACATCAAAAAAAGTTGGGAAGGTTTTGCTCACACACTCCGGATCTTTAATCCGAATCCCCGGCGCCTTCAATCCAACCAGCGAAAAGCCCATCGCAACCCGGTGATCTTGATATGTTTCGATTTCCGCGGGTGTAACTTGGGCAGGTGAAATCTCAACGCCATCCTGACGCTCAATAACCGGAACGCCGAGCCTTCGAAGCTCTGTGACCATAGCGTGGATGCGATCTGTTTCTTGATGACGCGTATGTTCAATATTCCGAATGGTCACCGGACCCTCTGCGAAAGGTGCGATTGCGGCGAGAGTCAGCGATGTGTCGGAGATTGATTTCATATCCAGATCAATCCCTTTGAGTCGATCTGGTCCGATGACTTCGATAGCATCGCCGCAGCGTTTCACTTGGCAGCCCATCTGTTCTAGGACGTTAACGAACTGGACATCACCTTGTACGGAATCTGTGCTGAGGTTAGTCACTCGGACATGACCGCCGGTGACCGCAGCGGCAGCGAAGAAGTAGGAAGCGTTGGAAGCGTCTGGCTCAACGGCGTATTCGCGGGGTTGGTAGCACTGCCCACCTGCAATATGAAAGGATTTATAGTTATCATGAGTCACATCTACGCCGAACGCTTTCATCACTGATGCGGTGATGTCGATGTAAGGCGTTTTCATCTCTCCCACGACCTCAATCGCTATCCCTTTTTTGGCATAGGGGGCAACGAGCATCAGCGAAGTCAAGAACTGACTGCTTTTGCTAGCATCGAGTCGGGTTTTCCCACCCTTGAGTCCGTTTGCCCTAATAATTAACGGCAGAAAGTCGTTATCGAATTTTGAACGGACATCAACGTCGAGCTGCTTGAGCGCGTCAAGCAAATCGGAAATGGGACGACTCTGACGCATCGGCGCGTCGCCGTCAATGATAAATTCACCGTTGCCGAGCGCAAGGTAACTGACGAGCGGGCGTGCGGCCGTGCCGGCATTGCCGATATAAAGTTCCGCATAATCAACCGGAATCTTTCCGCCGTTCCCAATCACATCAAACCTACATCCTTCAGCATCCGCCTCGATCTCAACGCCCAACTTTCGCAACGCCTCACACATATAGTGGGTGTCATCGCTGAAAAGGGCACCTGTCAACCGAGAACGGCCTTCAGCAAGCGCGGCAACAAGCAATGCCCGATTCGTATAGCTCTTTGAACCGGGCACTGTGACCGTGGCGTTGACTGCTTTCTGGATGGGTTGGATTTCGATCATTGAGAATTCCCTGCTTTTCGACTTTATAGTGAACAGGACTTACGCAGCCCGTTCATAAGTCCCCCTGATCAGGGGGACTTAGGGGGTTAGGAAATTTATGGTGAATTCTAAAAATAAATAGACACCTTCGCTCCTCGTGTATGGTAGGCGCTGTTTCTCCCGACCTGTCGGGATCCCGATTTATCGGGACGCGCCGATGTGGTGCGGTTAGAAACCGCACCTACCGGGCCTGAGGGCAATGCGGTTCGGTTTGAAGTGCCTCATTAATTCTAAGATCCACTATAAATTAGCCCGTGCTCAACCAATAGATCCCGTAGTTCGCCTCTCGCCGCATCGTCGATCGGGAGAAGGGGACTGGCGGTATAATGGCTGCAAACGCCAAGGAGTTCCATACAGGTTTTCAGACAACTAATCGCTGCACCGTAGCCATAGAGTTTGCTCAGTTCAAGGATCTGTTTCTGCAAGCGATGGACCTCATCAATCTTACGTGCCTTCGCTGCATCATACAACTGCACTGAGGTTTTCGGATCGACATTAGAAATTGAAATAACGGCACCCGCTGCCCCAAACAAAATCGCAGCGCCCGCAAGCGTATAAGAACCGAGCATAATCGAGAAATCTTCGTTATCACCGAGGTAAGCAAGCATTTTGAGGTAGTTTGTCCAATCCCCTGAGCTATCCTTGATCCCGACGATATTCTCCACACCCTCCGCTAAATCGCGAACGACCTCCGGTGGGATCGCGGTCTTCACCATCACCGGGATATTGTAGATAACCACCGGCAGATCGGTGCTTTGGGCAATAGTTTTGTAGAAATCGACAATATCAGCATCGCTGGTTGATGGATAGTAGTAGGGTGGGGTTGCTGCAACGGCATCGATCTTAAATTCCTGTGCGATTTCAATATTCTGGACAACCCGTTGGGTACTTGAATCCATCACGCCGCAGATAATCGGGACACGCCCACCGACCGTGTTAGCAGCAATTTCGACTGCGCGTTGGCGCTCTGCATTTGTCAGCGTCGTGAATTCTCCCGAGGTGCCAAGCAGGTAGATGCCGTGCACACCGTTATCAATTAAACGGTTGAGATGCTTCACAAACCCCAACTCATCAATCCGTTCTTTTGCATCTAAAGGTGTGATCGTTGGTGTCAGAATACCTTCAAATCGTCTCTTCATACTGTTTTTCTCCTTGATAAACAGCCATATCAGTGGTACTTCTTAAGCGGTTTAATCGCTTCCTGTACCTGTGCTGAAATTTCTGACGGAACGCGTGGATTAAAAGGACCTCCTGTGCCACCTACAATATCACTGAAACCGCTGAGATTCATCGCTTCTATTACAGCGGAATAGTTATAGAGACGTTCATTCACGAAACGAATCTCTTCAAGGGCGAAAACATCCGCTTCGATTTGGTGGGAGGTTTCGTAATCGCCACGACGCTGGGCGTTGTTGATCTCGTCGGAAGCGCGTGCACATAAGACAGCGATTCCTGATGTATGCCCTTTCGTGCCAAGTTCCGCCGGGCGTGTACATCTATCCCCGATGCCCCAGACCACAAGCCCACTGTCTCCTACACCATTGATGATTGACTCTGTGTCTTCTACACCTGTCCCAATCTTCACGCCGATAAAGTGCGGTGAATCCTTGACCAGACGAATCATTGCGTCAAGTTCGCGTTTCTGGCGGAAGTAGTAGAGGAATCGGGCGCCACAGGACTCGCCATACTTTTCGCCAAACTTCATGTACTGTTCATATACGCCTTCGGGATTTGATATTCCTGTTAAAGGCATTATCAGATAGACATCGGGTGGGCGCTGTAAGTTGGACTGTGCCTCAATAAGTTTTCCTGCGTCTCCGATTGGGTTCGGTACGATACCTGACATCAGAACCCCATCACCTGCCATTTCACGACCGGTAGCATCCATTACACGAGTCTGATCTTCCAAACTAACGTGGTGGATGAGGCTCGTCCCCGCAATTGCAATTACGCGTTTCCGATCGCCTTCGAGATAGTTATTCTGCATCAGGTAGTTGATATTTTTTGCGTGCCCTGCGTAGTCAATGTCGTCATCTTTGAAGGGGATGATTGGAATGGCTGTCACAGAATCTAAAGCATCTAAAAGGGTTGGCGTGTCAATAGACATAAATATTCTCCCGTCAATCTAAAATTGGAATGGTACTTTCTGACTAAAAATTTATTAGTGAACTAAGTTTAGCAGAATTTTCCTGCGATGTCAATGTTCAACATTTTCCTTGCAGAAATGAAACAATTGTGCTACACTTACAGTGTTCTAATATTAGCGGCGAATATGTCTTCCCCTTTTAATCTGATCCCGTGAGGTTAGGAAAGGGTATCACACATGATTTACGGCTATACCTATATTTCAAGAACCATAGCACTTAAGAGCCTCCCTCTTTCTGTAAGGGAGGCTTTTTTTATGCCCGGATTTAATAGTTAATGAATGCACAAGCCGTATTAGACTTCATTGAAGAGATTGGCGTTCTCAAAAATCTACCTCGCACCGGTTGGCGTTTTCGCGGCATCAAAGATGCTGAGAGTATCGCGGATCATTGCTATCGGGTATCGCTTTTATCGATGATTCTGGCGGATGTGTTGACAGAGCAGGACGTTTTGTTGGACGTGGAAAAAGTAATGCGTCTCGCGCTATTGCACGAGGTTGCCGAAGCACGGATTGGGGATGTGCCGTTTCCAGCCCTCAAATATATTCCCGAGGCCCTAAAAGAGGCCGGGGAGCGGGAGGCTGTCGAATCGATGTTTAAACACTTTGGACCACTCCAACAAAAATATATCCAACTTTGGGATGAGTTCGAGAAAGGGACATCTATTGAGGGGAAATTGGTGCGGGCTGCTGATAAACTTGAGTTGATGATTCAAGTTTTGGAATATGAGAAGATTGGCTATCGATCGCTGGATAAATTTTGGACAAATCCGTGGAATCATCGGAACTTTGACGATTCTCCGCTGATACAGGAGATTATGAACCTACTGTATCAGCGGCGGGAAGATTTAACTTGAGGAGGACTTGTGCAGCTAACTGTAGGCGGGGCATCTTGCCCCGCGCCAGTTGTGCTGAAATGCGTAAGTCCTATTGAGGAGTGTTGAGGTGAGGGCAAGCTATGCAAATGCGTGAGAAGACACAAGTGATGACGGCAGAGGATATCCGACGCGCGGTGGTCCGAATATCGCATGAAATTTTAGAGCGAAATCACCAAGAAATTGCGGATCTGACAATCATTGGCGTTAAAAGTCGGGGCGATCACTTGGCGCGTCGAATCGCTGAGAATCTAGAGCGAACCGAAGGGATTAAAGTCCCGGTCGGCGTTGTCGATGTGCGACTCTATCGAGATGACGTGAACCTATATGATGAGACAATTAAAGTGAATCTCACAGAAATTCCTTTTGATCCTACAGGAAAACGTGTCATCTTGGTTGATGAGGTGCTTTACACCGGACGCACCGTCCGCGCCGCGATGGACGCGGTCATGGATTTTGGACGACCCGCAGCCATTCAGTTGGCGGTTCTTATTGACCGGGGGCATCGTGAACTCCCTATTGCGGCGGACTACATTGGCAAGAATATCCCGACTTCACGTAAGGAGATTGTTCGCGTTCAGTTGGTCGAAGAGGATGGCGTGGATCAGGCGACGATTTACGAGGAGGACGAGGCATGAGTCGGATACTCATCCGTAACGGTCGGATTATTGACCCCGCCAACCAGGTTGATACCACCGGAGATCTCCTGATTCGTGATGGGAAAATCGATCAAATTGGGGGCAGTATCGAAGTTGAAACTTCCCAAATCGTTAATGCAGAGGGGTTGATCGTTGCACCGGGTTTGGTCGATATACACGTTCATCTTCGTGAACCCGGCTTTGAGCACAAGGAGACAATCGCATCAGGCACCCGCGCAGCAGCTGCTGGTGGGTTCACTTCCGTTGCGTGTATGGCGAACACCAATCCGGTGGCGGATACGGTCGAGATTATCGAGTTTATACAATCGCAAGCGCGGAAAGATGGTGCGACAAATGTGTTTCCAATCGGCAGCATCACGAGGAATCTTGATGGTGACGTATTGACCGATGTCCCGGCGCTGCTGGAAGCAGGGGCCGTCGGGCTATCGGACGATGGCAAAACGGTTATGGATGCTGGGTTGATGCGCGATGTGTTAGCGTTGAGCGCGGAACACGGTTTTCCCGTTATGGTTCACTGCCAAGAACATAACCTCGATGTGGGAGCAGTCATGAATCTCGGTGCAACATCGCGTCGCCTGAATCTACCCGGCAGTCCTAACGCAGCGGAAGATATTATCGTTGCCCGCGATATTATGCTCGCTGAACTGACCGGCGGTCATCTCCATGTCCTCCACGTTAGCACGGCGGGATCCGTCGATCTCGTCCGTTGGGGTAAGCGCAGGGGCGTCAACGTAACTGCTGAAGCGATGCCGCATCACTTTACGCTCACTGATGCCGCGGTGGAAGAACACGGCACAAATGCCAAGATGCACCCACCTTTACGCACACAGGTTGACGTTGATGCTGTCATCGAGGGGGTCAAGGACGGTACACTGGATGCGATTGCGACTGATCACGCACCACATGCTCCGTTTGAGAAAGCGCAAGGTATGCTTGAAGCGCCGCCGGGAATCATCGGATCGGAGACCTGCGTACCACTTGTGTTTGACCGACTTATCCACACGGGGCAGCTCTCGCTATCGGAAGCGATAGCGAGAATGACCTGCGTTCCCTCAAAAATTCTGCAAATTGATCGTGGAACACTCTCGGTCGGAGCGGTCGCGGACGTCACGTTGATAGATTCAGAGAAGGTCGCGACGGTGGAGGTAGATCAATCCCCCTCCAAAAGCCGTAATACTCCCTTCGACGGTTGGGAATTGAAAGGATGGCCCCTGATGACCATCCGGGACGGCATCATTACCCAAAGCGTGAAGCGTAAAAATCATTGGTTCATCGGTTCATTTAGCCCCAGAGGGGCGACATGTCTATAGTACACGGATAAACAAACCTCCTAAAGCCCCAGCGGGGCGACATGTGTATCCGAAGAGTGGAACGTAAGAAGAATGAATGAACCAACCGACTAATGAACCAATGAACTCCCCGATAAATCGGGATCCAAAGCGACTTGAACAACGTGGAAACGACTTAACGTGATCTGTAGGAAGAAATAGAATAAGTCCTTTCTAAACGGGGAAAAGTATGGCTAAGGATGAACGCTTCAGCAATTTGCCTGCGATAGAGACCGATAGACTGCTTTTAAGAACGTTGAAGATGGCGGATGCAGAAGATATATTTGAATGGGTTTCAGACCCGCAAGTAACAGCGTATCTCTTCTGGCGTGCACACCAATCAATAGAAGACAGCAGAGATTTTATCGCATGGGTAACAGCCGATAATTTCGCGTGCTGGGGGATTGTCCTGACTGAGAACAGTAAGGTCATCGGTAACTGCTTCTTACACAATGTGAACTTTGAACACAAGAGAGCAGAGATTGCTTTCAACATTGCCCGGAAGTATTGGGGCAGGGGTTACGCAACTGAAACCGCTCAGGCAATCATCCAATTCGGTTTTGAGGGTTGGCACCTCAATCGAATTGAAGGAACCTGCATGGTTGAAAACCACGCCTCCGCTCGCGTGATGGAGAAAGCTGGCATGACCCTTGAGGGGGTCTTGCGAAAGTATATCTACACTAAGGGGCAGTATCACGATATGAAGTTATACTCGATTCTGAGGGAGGAATCGCAGCAGATAAAGAGATAGTTGATGGATACGAATCAACTCTACTACGGCGACAATCTGGATATTTTGCGAACGCACATCCCCGATGAAAGTGTCGATCTCATTTACATTGATCCGCCGTTCAACTCAAATCAAGCGTATAACGTGACTTTGAGTGAAACGGATGGCTCATCGTCGCAGGCGCAGATTCAAGCGTTTGAGGATACATGGCATTGGGGTGAAACTACCGAGGGGGCATATCATGAGTTGATCGGGACCGCGCCACACCTTCTGGTAGAAACAATCAAGAGTCTTCGTGGTTTTCTCACCGAGACGAACCTGATAGCATATCTCGTGATGATGACGTTGCGATTGGTGGAACTCCACCGCGTCCTGAAGCCGACAGGGAGCTTTTATCTTCATTGTGATCCGACAGCGTCGCATTATCTGAAAATTATCTTAGATCAGATTTTTGGCGTTGAGAATTTCAGGAATGAAATTTATTGGAAAAGAAAGACAGGGCGTACTAGCCGGACTAACCGCTTTGGAACTTCCTGTGATATCCTCTTTTGGTATTCTAAGTCTAATGAGTATGCGTTTAAGCTCCAATATCGAGAGAACAATCCTGAATATATCAAAAAGATGTTTCGCTATACTGATGAAAATGGGCGACGCTATAGAATTGATAACCTGGCAAACCCTAGCGTCCGACCGAATCTAATATATGACTACAAAGGCTATCAACCGCCAGCAAAAGGGTGGGCGATCTCCCGTGAGAAGATGGAACAGTGGGATAGAGAAGGACGACTTCACTTTCCGAAATCTCCGGATGGTCGTATCCAGCGGAAACGCTACTTAGACGAGTTGAAAGGCGAAGAAGTTCCTTCCCTTTGGGATGATATTCTGCCTATCGGGTCAAGAGCTAAAGAGCGTCTCGGGTACCCGACCCAAAAACCGGAAGCATTGCTTGAGCGGATTATTCAAGCGAGTAGCAATGAAGGCGCTGTTGTATTGGACGCCTTCTGTGGTTGCGGGACGGCTGTTGCTGTTGCTCAACGGCTTAACCGCCGGTGGATTGGGATTGACATCACACACCTCGCTATCGCTTTAATGAAATACCGCCTCGCCGACGCCTTCGGTGACGATGTGAAATACGAAATTATCGGTGAGCCAAAGGACGCAGCAAGCGCGAAGGCTTTAGCGGCTCAAGATCAGTATCAATTCCAGTGGTGGGCGTTAAGTCTAATTCGAGCGCGACCGTATCAAGGCAAAAAGAAGGGCGCGGACGAAGGGGTGGACGGAGTGATCTACTATGAGGACGTTGACCCGGACAAGCCAAAAAAGGCGCTGACCCGGAAGGTTGTCGTTCAGGTCAAAAGCGGGAAGGTCTCTGTCAAAGACATACGGGAACTGAAATCGGTTGTCGAAACTCAAGCCGCTGTGATTGGTGTCTTTGTTACACTGAATCCGCCGACCCAACCGATGGTTAAAGAAGCGGCGGCAGCGGGTCGTTTTCAATGGCTTCACGTCACCCGCACGACATATCCAAAGATTCAGATTCGGACGATTGATGAGCTGCTTTCGGGAAACGGTATTGAATATCCGCAGACGCCTATTGATGTCACATTCCGCAGGGCAGAACGGGCAGCCCCCCAAAGCCATCAACTTGAGATAGAGGCGTGATAACCGTTGTTGCTATCTATGAAGGGCTAAAAAAACAGTGAAAAAACGGCAAGCACAGCAATGGCTCCAAGAAATCTATAAGCATCCAAAACGGGTATGAAGCCAAGGTCGTTATCATTTTGAACGACACCCAGATCGTCGGTGTAGCTGAAGACTTTGCAGCGGCACAGCGCGAACGAGAACGGCTCGCTGCTTCCTCTTATAACGGAAAAATGACGCTTTTTCTTGTTCCGCGGCACGTCAACCATGTACGGATTCGTACGCTACGTTTCCGAAGTCTCAGAGAAGATTTGTAGAAACCTGTATATCCTGTGAAGTTGCAAACGAATTACGATTTGAGAGTGAGGAAGAGTAATCCAATGAAAGCAATTCTCGCATTAGCAGACGGAACAACCTTTGAAGGTGAACATTTCGGTGCGACCGGGGAAACTTCCGGTGAGGTGGTCTTTAACACCAGTATGACCGGCTACCAAGAGATTCTCACCGATCCATCCTACAAGGGGCAAATTGTCACAATGACCTACCCATTGATAGGAAACTACGGCTGCAACGACATCGATGTCGAATCGATTCGACCGCAAGCTGAAGGATTTGTTGTGCGTGAATATAGTGCGTACGAGAGCAACTGGCGTTCACAGTCCAATCTCGGTAGCTACCTCGAAGAAAATGGGATTATCGGTATCCACAATATTGACACCCGTGCGTTGACCAAACGGCT
The DNA here is from genome assembly GCA_965204355.1 of Candidatus Poribacteria bacterium. GTDB lineage: Bacteria > Poribacteria > WGA-4E > WGA-4E > PCPOR2b > PCPOR2b. The sequence continues at coordinate 841,573 of OZ241983.1, read as the reverse complement.
CAGAGTGCATGGTGTCATGGACGGCATTCTCTCGACCGAAGACCTTGACCCCCAAAGCTTAGTTGCCAAAGCGCGGGCATGGCACGGACTCGTCGGCGTGGATATGGTTCAATATGTGACATGTCCCGACCCGTACCTATGGGAGACACGCAACCCCGAATCAAACACTCTTCCTAACTTGACCTCCACCGTTGATGATAAAAATTCCCAACTCACAATCGACTTTGACACGACAGGGACCGAAGCGCCACCAACCCCACAATTCCGGGTGGTTGCCATGGATTTCGGAGTCAAATATAACATCTTACGTCAACTCACTCAACACGGTTGTCAGGTACAAGTTGTTCCTGCACACACCTCCGCAGAAGATATTCTCGCCGCGAATCCGGATGGTATCTTCCTATCCAACGGTCCCGGTGATCCGGAACCGATTGAATACGGAATCCAGACTGTCCGGCAGTTAATCGGGGTCAAGCCAACTTTTGGCATCTGTTTGGGACACCAATTGTTAGGGCTTGCATTCGGCGGAAAGACATTCAAACTCAAATTTGGACATCGCGGCGCAAATCAGCCAGTAAAACGATTTGACACAGGTCAGGTCGAAATTACTTCACAAAATCACGGTTTCTGCGTGGACATTGACTCACTGCCGAGCACCATAAACGTAACACATATCAACCTAAATGATCAAACCCTTGAAGGGATGGAACACACAGAATATCCAATCTTCTCTGTGCAATACCATCCGGAAGCGTCTCCCGGTCCCCATGACGCGAGCTATCTCTTTGAGAAGTTTACAGATCTGATGCGAGAACATAAAATGTAAAAAACTAAGGATAGGATGAGGTTAGTCACCATGCCAAAACGAACTGACATCGAAAAGATCCTAATTATCGGCTCAGGTCCGATTATTATCGGTCAAGCCTGCGAGTTTGACTATTCGGGTACTCAGGCATGCAAATCCTTGAAGGAGGAGGGATATGAGGTTGTCCTTGTCAACAGTAATCCGGCGACGATTATGACAGACACAGAGCTTGCAGACCGAACCTATGTCGAACCAATTGGAGCGGATATCGCCGAAAAGATTATTGCACAAGAGCGGCCCCAAGCCCTGCTTCCAACCTTGGGCGGACAGACAGGATTGAATGTCTCTGTTGAACTTGCTGAATCCGGCGCGTTGGATAAATATGACGTTGAATTGATTGGGGCAAAACTTCCCGCCATCCAAAAAGCGGAGGACCGTGATCTATTCAAAAAGGCGATGGAGCGCATTGGCTTGGCGGTACCAAAAAGCGGTATCGCCCATTCGTTTGACGATGCAATGGCTGTCGTTGAGGAGATCGGTTACCCAGCGATTATTCGACCAGCGTTTACACTCGGCGGCACCGGTGGAGGTATTGCTTACAATATCGAAGAATTTCGGGAGATGGTCGAGTACGGATTGGGATTGAGTCCGGTCACCGAAGTGTTAATCGAAGAATCGGTAATCGGTTGGAAAGAATTTGAACTTGAGGTCATGCGGGATGGGACGGATAACGTTGTGATTATCTGCTCCATTGAAAATTTTGATCCGATGGGGGTTCACACCGGTGACAGTATTACAGTTGCACCTGCACAGACCTTGACGGACAAAGAATATCAGCAGATGCGGGATGCGGCAATTAAAATTATTCGTGAAATTGGTGTGGATACCGGCGGCTCCAATATCCAGTTTGCGGTTGATCCTGATACCGGAAAGCAGGTTGTGATTGAAATGAACCCGCGGGTCTCTCGCAGCTCTGCGCTCGCCTCCAAAGCAACCGGGTTTCCGATAGCAAAAATCGCAGCCAAATTGGCTGTCGGGTACACGCTCGACGAGCTACCCAATGATATCACACGCAAAACCCCTGCATCCTTTGAACCCACCATCGATTACGTTGTCACAAAAATTCCCCGTTGGGCATTTGAGAAATTCGCTGGCACCGATGAGACGCTAACTACCATGATGAAGTCCGTGGGTGAAGCGATGGCAATCGGACGGACGTTCAAAGAATCCCTGCAGAAAGGGTTGAGATCGTTAGAAAATGGGTGGACTGGACTCGATAGCCACCCCATCCAGAAATTACCCGTCTCGGAACTTCCACAGAAGTTGACTATCCCCAACATGGAGCGTATCCTTTATGTGAAACAAGCTTTCCAAAGCGGGATGAGTATCGATCAGATTCACGGATATACGCACATCGATCCGTTTTTCCTGTATAATATAAAGGAGATTATCGACCTTGAGGAGGAAATTCGGAGAGCCGGAAGTGATGTAGATGCCTTGGATACTTCTCAGCTACCGGATTCATCCGTTTCTCTACTCCGCAAAGCGAAACAGTACGGTTTCTCAGACCGCCAGATAGGCGAACTTTGGAACGCCTCTGAAGTAAGTATCCGAGGGCTACGGAAAGAACACGAAATTGAAGCCACGTTTAAGACAGTGGATACATGTGCTGCTGAATTTGAGGCGGAGACACCTTACTACTATTCGACCTACGGCATAGAGGATGAAGTCAGACCCAGCCAGAAGAAGAAAATTCTGATTTTGGGCAGCGGTCCGAATCGGATTGGTCAAGGAATTGAATTTGATTACTGTTGTGTTCATGCAGCACTCGCGCTTAAAGAGGATAACTATGAGACCATCATGGTCAACAGCAATCCCGAAACAGTAAGCACGGACTACGACACCTCGGATCGGCTCTACTTTGAACCGCTCACGCACGAAAATGTATTGAACATCGTCGATCGGGAGAAACCGGATGGGGTTATCGTGCAGCTTGGTGGACAGACACCCCTGAATCTCGCGCTCGGACTCCAGAAGGCCGGCGTTCCAATTATCGGAACAAGTCCGGAGGATATTGCACGATCCGAAGATCGAAAGCAGTTCACAGAGTTGCTTGATGGGCTCGGCTTGATGCAACCCCCAAATGGTACAGCAACTTCTGTGAAAGAAGCCATACCAATCGCCGCGGCACTTGGTTACCCAGTTATGGTGCGTCCTTCTTACGTTTTGGGAGGACGGGCGATGCAGATTGTCTATGACCAAGACGCCTTGGAAGCCTATATGGATTCGGCGGTAGCAGCTTCTCCCGAACATCCTGTGCTGATTGACAAGTATTTAGAGGATGCGATCGAAGTTGACGTTGATGCGATTTCCGATGGGAACCTCACTGTCGTTGGTGGGATCATGGAACATATTGAAGAGGCAGGAATCCACTCCGGAGACAGCGACTGTGTGTTGCCACCTTATACACTCGTTGAGGAACAGATTGATACGCTCAAACAGCATACTAACGCACTTGCAAAGGCACTCAACGTGCGTGGACTGATGAATATACAGTATGCCATAAAGAACGATGAGATCTATGTGTTGGAGGTCAACCCACGGGCTTCACGGACTGTACCATTTGTGAGCAAGACCATTGGGGTGCCCTTGGCAAAACTCGCCGCCCGTATCATGACCGGAAAGACCCTTACAGAACTTGGATTTGCCACGGAGATTGAACCGGACTATTTTTCCGTGAAAGCGCCAGTATTTCCGTTCAATCGCTTTCCGGGAGCAAACTCTCAGCTTGGACCTGAGATGAAATCCACAGGCGAGGTGATGGGGATCGATGCCGACTTAAGCATCGCCTTTGCCAAAGCACAGCAGGCGGTCGGTTATGGATTGCCTCTCGGTGGTCATGCGTTCATCAGCGTAAAAAATAAAGATAAGCGTGCAATTATCTTCATTGCTAAAAAGCTGGTTGATATGGGCTTTCAACTGATTGCTACCCACGGTACAGCGAAGGTACTTCGTCGTAACGGCATGGAGGTGACACTGGTTCATAGTATAGGCAAAGGACGACCGACCATTCACGATTATGTCAAAAACCACGCTGTTGATCTGATTATCAATACACCTACCGGGTATGCACATCGTCCGAATGAGGAATTAATTCGACAGATGGCGATTGATTATGGGATTACCCTATTTTCTACGATTGCAGGGGCGTCAGCGGCAATCAGTAGTATTGAGGCACTCCGCGGTGGCGAGATTACTGTGACTCCATTACAGGATTATTATACCGTTTCTGAATAATTGTGTCGCATCAAGTTTTGAGGAAGCGAGTGGGTGAGTATGTGAGTGAGCGTGTTTTTAGTCGCTCCCACGCCTCCACTTAACTCTCATCTCTACGTCCCACGTTTCAACAATGCGTTATTCTTTGCCAGAATTGGTATAACATGGCATACTACATATTGATAGGAAGGGAGATAAAAATGGCAACTAATCAGGTTGAAAGGAACACCCGTCTAGTCCGGGCACTTGATGAAATTTTGGATAGTCTGGCGTTTGATGTCGCGCACCCAATAAAAGTCTTGAAGTTGGCGGAAGGCAAAGAGGTTGTTGTTGTACAATCAAATGCATTCACAATTTCACGTATCTACACGTCCGGGCGCCCCGATGGTAAGAGACCGCATGGACGGGAGTCCTATTATGAGTACTTCTGCGAACAACTTGAAGATTATAAACAGCAGCACGGTACGGACGACGGATTCGGTTTAACGCCGGAGGACTGGCGTGTCTTATTCCGAGAATCGTACGATAGGTATACCCGTTACCTGTTGTTTGCGGGAATTAAGCGCTGGGCGGACGTCAAACGAGACACTGACACGAATCTTGCCTCTACGAATATGGCAAAGAAATATGCCCCTTCTGAGGTTGCGTGGGAAAGCTACCAGTATAAAGGTTATATGCTCATGATGAACAGTATGGCGAACGCTGAACTGCGTCTGATGGACGATGACCGTCAAGGTGCATTGGATCAGGTCAATCTGGGAATTCAACAGATCGGGAAATTCTGTGGAGAGTGTTTGCGCGAGAACTATGGCGATGCGGAAAACGTTACCCGCGAACGCTATTTGAGTAACCTGATTGAGTTTCGATCAGATCTAGAATCGGTGGAAGAAGGACTAGAAGGACAGGGAGACAGCGACGAAGATGAGAGCGATCCGGTAGATTTCCTAGAGGAATTAGAGGAGCTTTTGGACGAGGAGAACAGAAATTAAGTTTTTGCTGATACCTATTGGCTTACTGACTTGAGCAGCAGCTTACCGGCATCTCTGATGCTATTTTTGTATTTCCCGCTACGGCACTTCGACCCCTTCAAAAACCTGTTTGATAATCTGTTCAGCAGCTATCTCCTCCGCCTCCGCCTCGTAGCTGACGATAACGCGGTGTCTGAGGACATCCATGCCCACCGCGTACACATCTTCTGGCGTTACATATCCGCGATGCCGGAGGAAGGCATGGGCTTTCGCAGCCATCGCGAGAAAGAGCGTTGCCCGCGGCGATGCGCCGTATTCGATGAGGTCTGTGAGTTGGTCTAATTGGTACTTCGCTGGCTCGCGCGTGGCACAGACGAGATCGACAATATAGTTTTCGATCTTTTCGTCCATGTAGATTTCACGGACCGTTGTACGGAGTTGGAGAATTTCTTGGGGAGAGATGACCTGTTGAATTGGTTGAGACTCCTCGCCTGTGAATTGCCGTAAAATAGAGAGCTCTTCTGTCCGTGAAGGATATGTCACTTGCAATTTGAGCATGAACCGGTCTACTTGCGCTTCTGGAAGGGGATAGGTTCCCTCTTGCTCAATTGGGTTTTGCGTTGCTAAAACGAGGAATGGTGGGTCGAGGGGGTAGGTGTCATCGCCGATTGTGACCTGACGCTCCTGCATCGCTTCGAGGAGTGCGCTTTGAACTTTGGCAGGTGCCCGATTGATCTCATCGGCGAGAACAAGGTTCGCGAAAATGGGTCCCTTTTTGACATAGAAGTCGCCCGAACGTTGGTTATAAATTTGGGTGCCAATTAGGTCCGCGGGCAGAAGGTCAGGGGTAAATTGAAGGCGTTTGAAAGAAACGGCAATTGTGCTGGAAAGTGCTTGGACAGCGGTCGTCTTCGCTAGGCCAGGGACACCTTCCAACAAGATATGACCGTTGCAGAGCAAGCCGATAATCATCCGCTCAATCATATACTTCTGTCCGATAATTACCTTCCGAATCTCTTCAAAAATCTCTTCAACGAAAGCACTCGCCTCCTGAATCCTCTCGTTCAATGCCGTTAGATCAGATGCTTTCATGTCCTGATTTCATCGTGGATTCACGATTTAGGTGAACACCGAAGTTCAGCCTCAAAACCTCCTCCTGTAATGTTGATAAATCTCGCTATCTTCCTCCACTTCCTCCTCTTCAAACTCATCTGTTTCAACGGTTGCCATAACAATTTGACCTTCAACGAACTCCTGTGCTGTCTGATAGATGCGATCTTGTTCTGAACGGGACGGTCGATGTCGAGAGAATTGAACCATATCGCATGATAGGAGGATCTCGCCAACGTGATCTGTAACGCTATCCGTCAAGCCGTCGGGGAGTGCAGATAGGATCTGGCCCGTGGTAGCATCTATAACCTTGATTTGATATTTTTCCCCTACGTACTGTTTGATGATTATCGCAATTGCTTCGTAGTATTCTTGGATACGGTTCGATTCGCGCAGGGATTGTATCTCCTCCAGGTGCGTGAGTGTAATAGACTCAAGGGTAGATGCATCGTGCTCCAATTGTCTATCCTGTTCTGCCAACAGGTCAGGTCTATTAAAGCGAGCGATCTCATGAGCGGGAATCGGAGATAGCGGGGGAGATGTATGTGTTGAGTCCGACATGTCCCAATTTTTATAGGACTGCCGTCGTGGGAATGGTCTAATCGAGAAGGGTCTGTTTCGGCGCCACCAGACATAGATGCCAGTTCCGATGGCAATGATAAGCAATGCCGGAACCACAACGCCGATGATTGCACCAAAGATGCCCGGACTGCCACTGTTGCTGTTGAAATCGTTGCTCGCTGCAAAAAGGTAGGCACGACCCAGAGCAAACTGGACACAGATCGAAACAGAGATCAAATTGATTATTCGTCGCACAAACTATATTCCTTGATTTTTCTGAAGATTGTTCGTTTTGACACTCCTAAAATTTTTGCAGCTTTGGCTCTATTATTGCTAGCATATTGGAGTGTTGATCGAATAACTTCCCTCTCAATTTCTGCCATTGACATCCCTACTTCAACGGGCAGACCCGATGAAGGTAGCGCTACCGCGTCAGTATCTATAACAGTGGGAGCGGAGAGGATCACAGGAGAACTAACGCCGGCGGTCTTGAGAACATGTTCTGGGATATCATCAATGTCGAGTTCTGGTCGGTTCGACATGATAACCATACCCTCAACGCAGTTTCTCAACTCTCGTACGTTACCTTGCCAGTCATATTTCATTAACACTCGCATTGCTTGGGAAGTCATACGCTTGGTCATCATCCGGTTTTCCCGGCAAAATTCTTCCGTAAAAGTTTTGACTAAGAGGGGGATATCCTCGTTTCGCTCTCGGAGCGGTGGTAGGGAGATCCGGATTACGTTCAAGCGATCGTAGAGATCGGGTAGAAACTTTTCCTGCTCCACCGCCTTCTCAAGATTGCGGTTGGTTGCACAGATGACACGAACGTCGATCTCTATCAATTCATTCCCACCGACGCGCTGAAACTCTCTCTCAGCAAGCACCCGCAAGAGCCTTGCTTGGTTTGACAAACTTAGTTGTCCGACTTCATCAAGAAATAACGTCCCTCCGTGCGCCGCTTCAAATCGCCCTTTCCGTGTCTGATACGCCCCTGTAAACGCGCCTCGCTCATGTCCAAAAAGTTCAGATTCTGCGAGACCTTCATTCAGAGCTGCACAGTTAAATATAACGAGGGGACCCCGCCGTAAACTCCGATGGTGCATCGCGCGGGCGACCAGTTCTTTTCCCGTGCCACGCTCTCCACGGATCATGACGGTGGCTCTTGTTGGGGCGATCTGTGCAATGAGATCTCGAATCTCTTGGATTTTCGGTGAGTGCCCCGTTAGTTGAATGAGCCCGACCCGTTCATCAATCTGAGACTGTAGCTGCCGATTCTCTACGGTGAGCCGTTGATTTTCAAGTATTTTGTGGAGGAGGGCTATCAGTTGAGCCGGATTGAGGGGTTTAGGGAGAAAGTAGCTTGCTCCCATGTGAATCGTGGCTTTGATGCCAACATCGGTTTCTAGGACGTTTGGGGTTGTGATGAAGATTACGCCGACATCAGGGTTCCGATTATAGGCTGCTTCAAGGAGCTTGAGTCCATCCACCCGTTCGCCTATGAGTGGAGCAATTAGTACATCAATATTCAACCGTTCGATCCGGTCTAATGCCTCATACATCGTGCGAGTTGCGAGCACATGCAACCCTTCGCGCTCAAGTGTGAGACAAATCATTTCGCGCTGTCGTTGATCCGGATCAACAACGAGGATAGTGGTTTGATCGTTCATTGTGCTAACCCAGTTTCTGCCTGACAATTTGGCTGATAACCGAATTATCTGCTTTGCCTCTCAACTGTGGAACGAGTCTACCCATAACTTTGCCCATATCTCGCATTGATGTTGCCCCTAACTCCTCAATCGCCTCTGTGACAACGACTTCGATTTCTTCCGGCGAAAGTTGGGCGGGGAGAAATTCTTGCAATAGATTAATCTGTGCCATTTCGACTTCAACGAGGTCATCGCGATCGGATTTCCGTAACTGTTCGAGTGCATCCTTCCGCTTCTTAATCTGGCTGGCGATTACCTCCAAAACACCGTCATCATCCAATTCAACTTGACTATTGATTTCCTTATCCCGGACGGCACCACGCACCATGCGAATCGCAGAAAGACGGTTTTTGTCTTTTGCCCGCATCGCCTGCTTCATATCTTCGTTTAGTTGCTCTTTGAGTCCCATTAAAAGATCCTCTATTTTTTTATATGACCTATTGTAAGCGGGATGAAATAATACCCCATCTCCCAACCGTCGTCAAGCCGAAAAGTAGTGCTATCGACCCCGCAAGAGAAGGGTTTGTTCGGCATGAATTAAGCCTTCATAAGCGACCAATTCTGAGTGCCAATTATAGTATGTAGAACGATAGTTAGAGCATAAAGTTACTATCAAAACTTCGTCGTTCCAGTGACTCAAAACCACTCCGTCAGTCTGCTATATGTTTGGGGTGCGGAACTGACCTCTCCTGCGAGATCTATCCCAAATAGGTGATCCCGTAATAGCTGCAATCCTGTGGAAGTATCTACATCGTACCATGGTGGTAACAAGCCCAATTGCGTGTTGGTCGCTTGAATCTTCCCAAGTGTTTGACGGAAAACAACCTCGGTGCTCCATGAGATTTCTTCAAAGATAGTGGGGATCGACAAAGATGCTCCGTGTTTTGAAAAGCCAATCAGGTAGTAGCCGCCGTCCACGCTGGGACCAATAACGACATCACGTGATTCTAACAGATCAAGTGCGTGCTCGACATATTGGATCGGTAGCGTTGGACTATCTGATCCGACCAATAGGAATCTTGCATATCCCTGATCGCACGCCCAACGCGCAGCAGCAATTAAGCGTTCCCCAAGCGATGCACCCACTTGAGGGATATAAACCGGATCTTCACCGAGCAGTGTTTGGAGAACACCCAAACTTTCGGGCGGTGTATAGGCAACCACGCGGTGGGCTGTAGAGAGGCTGGCAAGGGTATTGCACCAATCGACCAAGAACGCCTGATATAGAGACGCAGCCTGTTCTGGCGAAAGATAAGGGACAAGACGAGTTTTAACTTGACCGGGAACAGGATTTTTGACAAAGACTATAACACAAGCAGCCATATTTTGCTCCCCGGTTGCGCGTTGTGACGGATGTCTAATTGATGGAGCAGGGAGGCGGACTGCAAATCCGATGTTTCTGGTTCGCTTGGTTGGCGTTGTCCCCAAGCTATGACAATTACAATGCAAGCGATAATGATCGCTAAAAAAGCGATTAGATTTCCTTTCAGGGTTCCATGGCTACGATCAATCTGAACTTTTGCAATGCAGCCGACAACAGCAGCGAGTAAAGCGAGAACCAAACTTGCGTACCACGGTAGCTGGACAATCACACCCAAGAGGGAAACTAACGATACCCACAGACCGAACTTGGCAAGATGGTTAATTTGAACTTCCGTCACGTCGGCATTGTCAGGTGTTGGTGTGGTTTCCTGCCGGTTTTCCGAACGAGATGGCGGCACATCACGGTAGGTGGATTCAACTAAACGGATAAATTCCGGCAATAAATTCTCCTGCCTGAGCCATAAGGCGAGATCCGGATATTCATGCCTGATGAGAATTGAGAACTCTTGGCGTTGAGCACTAAAATCGATAAACTCTTCCCAGCGGTCCTCTTCAACCATATAATATGGTGTCGGTCCAACTTGCAGTTCATATCCCTGTCCAGCGTAATGGGCAATTTTGCCAATCTCCTCGCGCTCCCCAATTATGGCGGCTGTTTCCTCTGTCGCTGTCGATTGCGGGAGGTCACTTCCCGATGCTTCGTCGACACGTTTCAGGCGGGCCTCGCTTTCATCTGCCCCATACTGGTTTTCATACTCCTCATTCGTTATTGCCAAACCGGTTCGACTAACGATTTCTAAGGCACTGATTCGATCCTCGGGGTGGACGGATAGGATAATCTGACGTTGCCTATCCGCGTTCCGTAGGTAGTCAGGGCGACAACGAATTTGTTCGTTGCTGAGCATTGTCTGAATCAGGTTTGATTCCCACTCGTCCGTCGTGCGGTAGATTTCAACCCAATCGTCAGTGCTAAAAAGTAGGTCACTGTTTTGAGCCACGATTTTCCCTCTGCGGTGCTGTCTCGTCGCACTCAATCCAATTTACTGTTTGGTGTACTACAGTTCCGGACTGTAAAGAATTGCGTCATCGGTTCGTGAATAGTCGACAAGTTCGCTCGGATCAAACAGAATGTTTAATTCACGCTCCGCATTTTCAGGGGAGTCTGAGGCGTGGACAACGTTGTGAGTGATGTCAATCGAGAAATCGCCGCGAATGCTGCCCGGCTGAGATTCGGTTGGTCTTGTTGCCCCGTTGACTAAGCGCACAAGTTCGATAGCATCTCGCCCTTCAAGGGCAATCGCCACTATCGGTGTTGATGTCATGAATTGGATGAGGTAGCCGTAAAAAAATTTCCCCTGATGCGGCGCGTAGAGTTGATCCGCTCGGTCTTTTGGGAGTTTGAGTAATTTAAGTCCTATCAGTTTCAGCCCCTTGCGTTCAAAGCGATTGATAATTTCACCAATCAAGCCGCGTTGAACGCCATCCGGTTTAATCAAAACTAAGGTTTTCTCTGGGTTCATTTAACCGCCTATTTATCGTGATGTGTGATGAGTGGCGCGGGCAACATCTTGTGCCGCGCTTCCACTCACCAGCTATCCGGTTATAGAGTTTTCTCTAATTCTTTTAGCAATTCCTTCTGTTTTCTCGTTAAGGAACGTGGAATTTCGATCTTGATCTGGACGCGCAAATCACCCTTACGCCTGGACGGATCGACAACACCACCTCCACGGACTCTCAACTGCTGCTCCGGCTGCGTTCCCGCAGGGATCTTCAAGTCGATATGTCCTTTCAGGGTGGGAATACGTACTTTCCCACCCAACGCTGCAGTTGTGAATGGCACCGCAGCTTGGGTCACGAGATCCCAATTCTCCCGCTTAAAATTTGGGTGCGGTTCAACAGCAATCTTCACAATCAGTGAGCCACGCTGTCCACCGACAGCGAACTCACCTTGACCGGCAAGACGCAATGACTGTCCATCTTTGATACCCGCCGGAATCTTAATCGTAAGGGTTCGGTCATTCACCTGAATCCGCTTTTCGGCACCCAATATAGATTCTTCAAACGGAATGGTCAGTTTGGTTCGCAGATTGCCACGACGGTGTGTGCCAAAACCGGTGGGATTGTCCCTGCTGAATACATCTCCGAAGACATCGCCGAAGTTCCCAAAAACCTCACGGCCAAAGATATCTCCAAAATTGGTGAAAATGTCCTCAAAGTTCGTGTACCCTTGAAAGCCAGCGTTATGCACTCCCGCGTGTCCACGGACGTCATAGATCTTCCGCTTCTCTGGATCCGATAGCACATCGTAAGCATTTGAGGCTTCTTTGAACTTCTCTTCCGCTGTCTCATCTCCCGGGTTTTTGTCGGGATGATATTTCAGCGCGACCTTGCGGTAAGCCCGTTTAATCTCTTCTGGAGAAGCGTTCCGATTCACCCCAAGGACCTCATAGTAATCTCTTTCTGCCATCTAATTTTCCCTATGCATCAAACAATATTACTAGGACTTACGCAGCACGTTCATAAGTCCCCCTGACAAGGGGGATTTAGGGGGTTAAAAACCAAAAATCTACCCCGGTATGCTAAATTTGCATAAGTCCCGATTATGCGTCATCGCTGCTACCGGCGCTGAGTTTTTCATCAAGACTGTACTTACCGGGTCCAATCAGAATCAAGCTCAGAAAAACGATGCCGGCTTTGAGCGCATGCGCAGCACCTCCCAAACCCTCTCCCCGACCCAGATGGCTTAGAGCAGCGACCAACATCGTGATTGTCAAAAGAATACAGGCGGGTCTAATAAATAGACCGAGGATGAGACAAATGCCCCCCAAAGCCTCCGAAATCGCAGCCATGAATCCCCAAAACGCCGGTAGGAACGTAATGCCGAAGGTCGCCATTGCTCCGCCAAGCCTTTCCCATTTCTCGGGACCGCCAAACAGTTTTGGTAACCCATGAAAGAGGAACAGACACCCAAATCCGATCCTCAGGATTAATAAACCGATGTCTCGATGTTTATCCAAAAATGTTAAGACCATTTACTTGTGTCTCCTTTCACTCTTGATTGTTGGATCTTTAGGTCTGCGCAAACTTACCCTCATGAAAATAGGTGCGAAAACAAGGAAATGATAGGTGATTCTAAGAAAATAATCAAGAAAAAAATGCGGGACGGTTTAGTAAGCATGAGAGTAGTTTCTTGTTGACAACGGACTTCAAGTGGAGTATGTTAGAGAAAATTGTGATGGTTGAACTTATAGTTCTGTATGTCGGTAAGCAGCATGTAGCTATAAGGTATCATAATCTATTTTGGCTCATGTCAAAAGAAAGTGCAAAACACCAATAGAAACCAAAAAACTTTGAATCCTATTCCGCCTGTGGGAGGGGCAGCCTTGCCCCGATGAGCGGGTTACTGGCGGGCTAGTCCCGATTCTCGGGATCCCGACATCCGTCGGGAAATGTCCGATCCACCTTGGTCTCGATTTATCGGACAACCGTCCTTGGTTTCTGTTGCACTTATTCTTTAGATGAGCCTCTATTTCTTAAAAAACGATGGATACGACAAAAAAGGGAAACGTCCTATGGCAAAAATCAAAGAAATTAGATGTATTCGTACACGGGTAAACGGAACTTGGGTTATTGTAAAAATTACTACCGACCAACCGGGACTCTACGGTATCGGCTCTGCCAGCGACCACTACCATGCACAAACAGTCGTTACGGCGATTGAGGAGTGCATCGCTCCTCGCCTCATTGGACGTGAGGTTGGCCATATTGAGGACATCTGGCAGTCCACCCTTACCAGTGGTTACTGGCGGAATGGGGCAATTTCGAACACCGCACTGGGCGGCATTGATATGGCGCTTTGGGATATCAAAGGGAAAGAGGCAGGGATGCCGGTCTACCAGCTTCTCGGTGGTCCCTGTCGTGCTGCTGTGCCGTGCTACGCCCATGCCGGCGGCGGTGACTTTGTCGAGCTTGAAGATGACATCCGGCGCTATATGGAAGAGGGTTATTCCGTTATTCGATGTCAACTGGGTGGGTACGGTGGCGGTGGATTCATTGAAGCCGATAAAGCCGGGCAGCCGAAGAATGCCTGGTCCAGTGCCCCTGCCTTTGATGATGAGGCATACATTGAGAGCATCCCAAAAATGTTCGAATATCTACGATCGAAGTTAGGATTCGGACCGAAACTCACGCACGATGTCCACGAACACCTCCGACCACAGTGCGCGGTGACGTTGTCGAAACTCCTAGAACCTTACCGCCTCTTTTTTCTTGAGGATGTACTCTCGCCTGAGCAGATTGATTGGTTTCGTCTGATCCGGCAGCAGTGCACCACCCCGCAAGCGATGGGCGAACTCTTCATCAACCCCCACGAATGGACGCCGCTCATCACTGAGCGGCTTATCGACTTCGTCCGGGTCCGGGTATCGAAGGGCGGCGGCATTACCCCGTGTCGGAAAATCGCCACCCTCTGCGAATGGTTCGGTGTCAATACCGCATGGCAGGAGGGCGGAGACAATGATCCCGTTAATCAGGTGGCGGCAATGCACTTAGATCTAGCAAGTTGGAGTTTTGGCATTCAGGAAGAGAACCATTTCGGTCAAGAAGAACTTGACATTTTCCCCGGTCACGCGATTCTTGAAGGCGGATACCTCTACGCCAATGACCAGCCGGGCCTGGGGATTGACATTGACGAGACGAAGGCGACACAACTGCTGGACGCGGAACGGGCAAAAGTACCCAATTATGCCGCCGAGGATCGGAAGGCGGATGGATCAGTAGTACGACCGTAATTCACAACTATGGTGAATTCTAAAAACAGATAGACACTTTCGCTCCCGGTAGTTTCGTTTTCCAACCGCACAGCATTCGATCCAACCCGGTGGTAGGTGCGGTTTCCAACCGCACCGGTTTGGAGTATCTCATTAATTCTAAAGTCCACTATAAATCAGGAGACTCATGTAAAAAGAAAGTGCAAAACGCGAATCAAAATCGTAGGGGCGGGGTCTCCCCGCCCATAGTCCGTAAGGGTTGGGGTACCCAACCCCTACGAAGATTCGGTTGCTGCTGCACGCTTTCTTAACATGAACCAATCAGGATTGAGGATAAAATTCAGTCCACCCAACCATAGGAAGGAGATTGACAATGTTAAAAGCATCAATCGCAACTAGCTTTGATTGTCCGGGACCAGGCACCAACGGGCTTGCTTGGCAAGATGATGCCATCTGGAGCGTCGAAGGTGGTGGGACGTTACACAAAATTAACCCCCAAACCGGTGAGGTTATCCTCACTGTAAACCCACCCACAGCGGGTTCTAGCGGACTCGAATGTGACGGCACCCATTTTTGGTATTCTGACATCGGTGAAAAGATCCTGTACAAATTAACCGTATCGGATTTGCAGGTTGTCACCTCGTTTCCACCACCGGGCCCAAGTCCACACGGTCTCGCTTGGGACGGCGAATCTCTGTGGAGCGCCGACGTGCAATCAGATCGACACTATAAGGTCTCTCCTGAAACTGGGGAGATACTGGCGGAATTTCCCTCACCCGGCACACGGCCACACGGAATTGCTTGGGATGGAACCACGCTCTGGAGTGCGGACACCGACACGCACATTATCTCCCAAATTGACCCGAATTCCGGAGAGGTTTTGGAGTCCTTCGAATGTCCCGGTGAGCCGCACGGCTTGACGTGGGATGGCGCGAATCTCTGGTACGGTGATGACGCAGAGAAGACAATATGCAAAATTGCGCTGGAACGCACTTAACAGAAACATGTGAATTTTGAATCTTTGGTGTGAGTTGGTAATGAGTCGTTTTCACGTTTCACGCATCACGTTTCACTCTCGCTCTTTGACAGGAGAACGTTTCAACGGTTGCAAGCTCGCACCATTGGTTATGAGGTCAGCTATGGCACGAACAATAGGCATCGGTGTCATCGGTATGGGATGGATGGGGACTGTGCACAGCCGCTCCTACCGACAGATTCCCATCCGTTTTCACGACTGTGGGGTGCAACCGCGCTTGGTTATCTGCGCGGATGAAGTGGATGACCGTGCCCGTGAAGCTCAGACGTTTTTGGGCTTTGAACGATACACCACCGATTGGAGGCAGGTTATTGCCGATCCAGAGGTAGAACTCGTCAACATTACCGCGCCAAACAGTATGCACCTCGAAATTGCGACAGCGGCAGCCGAAGCGGGGAAGCATATCTTTTGTGAAAAACCCGTCGGTCGAAACCCACAAGAAACTGCTGCTATCGAAGATGCCGCTCGACGAGCAGGGGTTTTGACCTGTGTCGGCTATAACTACCGGTGGGCACCGCTTGTGCAGCATACACGACAACTGATTGAGGAAGGACGCCTCGGCGAACTCACACACTATCGCGGACGTTTCTTTGCGGGTTACGCCAGCAATCCCCACGCCGTACTGTCATGGCGTTTTCAACGTGAAATAGCAGGGTTGGGAACCTTGGGTGATCTGATGTCGCATGTCGTTGATATGGCGCAGATGGTAGCCGGTCCTATCAAACGTTTGGTGGGCAACCGCGAAACCTTTGTTCCACAACGACCGCTTGCTACCCCCGGCGAGGGCACACACTTCACCGTCCGCACAGACGGTCCAACAGGCGAAGTGACCAACGAAGATTATGTCGGGGCGCTGGTACAGTTTTCAAATGGGGCCCACGGTACACTGGAAGGGTGTCGTGTCATAAATGGACCCGAGTGTGAGATGGCGTTTGAAGTCCACGGCACACGCGGCGCGATAAAATGGGACTTTGAGCGGATGAACGAACTCCATCTGTTCCTGTCCGACGGTGAGAGCGCGCCTAACGGTTACACCCGTATCGTGAGCGGTCCCGAACACCCCTTTCATGCACATTTCAACCCCGGTCCCGGTGTCGGCTTAGGCTACGAAGATTTGAAAATGATTGAATCCTATCAATTCTTGAAGTCAATTCGAGATGGAGGTCAAGGTGAGCCTGCTTTTCGTGAGGCGTTAGCGGTAGCTAAGGTGTTGGGTGCGATTGAGCGCTCATGGGAAACGGAGCGCTGGGAAGAGGTACAAGCCTAAATTGCTGCTTGTTTCGATTTATCGTGAGTCTCGGAACGGACAACTTCAGCCTGTGCGGAGTCTTCAAAGTCCCCCTGACAAGGGGGGCTAGGGGGGTTGGGGATTTAGGCGGTTGGCTGTGCATTGGGAGTGTCTAATTATAGTGAATTATCAAAATATGTAGACACTTTCGCTCCCCATGTTTGGTAGGCGCTGTTTCTAACTGCGCCGGTACAGAGTGTCCAACTAATTCTAAAGTTCACCATAATTCTTATATCTACTATAACTGTGAGACTGGAGGATAAAATGAAAATCCGCGAAGATTTGATGATATCTGGTAACAAAATCCCAAACTTTGAACGTCCCGACCAAGACGGCATAATCAGAACGCTGGAGGATTTGATGCGTGGCTGGCCCACGATCCTCGTCTTTTGGCGGGGAGCATACTGACCGAAGGATGTTCTCCAGTTGGAGAATTATGCAAAAGACCTGCAACCCGAATTAGAAGTCAACTACTGTAGGTTGATCGCTGTTTCGACCGACGATCAGGAAACAACGAAGGCGCTTCGTGAACGCATCGGGGCAACCTGGCCCTTCCTCGTTGACCTCGACCGGGCGTTAATCAATGAGCTCGACATTGTAGACAATACAGATCCCGCCCATTCGCCGATCCCTATCCCCTATACTTTCGTCCTCGACAGTGATCGCAAGATCTACAAGATTTATAACGGTTGGTGGTATGTCGGAAGACCCACAGTAGAGGAGCTACGGCACGATTTGCGGGCACTGCTTGCGCGTCGAGATGACTATGAATACGATCGTGAGTGGGATGTCTCCGCAGAAGCGAGGGAGAAGGCATTTCTCTAAGCGTTCCCGCCGACGTAGATCCCATCCACAATTGACTGATCCGTCCACATCTCTTCCGGTGTCACAAGCGGTGTCGCTCTGCCAAGAGCGCAGTCGATGAAGTGAAAAACTTCGCGGCGTATTCGTATGTTCCAGTCATCACGGAAGGAATCCGCAACGCCGGGGGCAACCTGCTCGGTCACATCGATGTAATCGCCATCCTGCCATGTCAGCAATCGTAACGGTGTCACCGAAGCGTAACCTTGCGTCCCCCATACTTCAACGCCGTGATCAGCGACCTGTGGCGGTGCCATCCACATACTCTCGACGGACAACGTGATTCCATCGGCAAACTGGACATAGCCGCTGACCAAATCTGGATCGTCGTAGTCGCCGCGAAGGGATTCCAATTCGGGGGGCAGCGCAGGCAGTTCTGCAAAACGTGAGAGCGCCCGTCCATGCACAGAGATGAGGGGTGGGTTGCCGAGGAACCAGATCGCCAGATCCGTTGGGTGAACCCCGGTCCTAGCAAGTGAGCCGCCACCCGATCCCGCTTTATAGTGTGATCCGCGGATCGGTACGCTGGGCGCAAACGACCAAGCGCGGGCAAAGCGAGGTGTCCCGATACCGCCATCGCGGATAAAACGGTGCACGACCTGTGCATCATCCCGGAATCGGAAGTTATAGCCAACCATCAAAATCCTATCCGCTTCCTTCGCTGTTTGGAGCATCTTCTCTGCTTCTGCTAAGGACGGTGCCATCGGCTTGGCAGCGAGGACGTGAGCACCGGCATTCAACGCATAGATCGCTACACGCGGGCGGACATCTGCCATCGTCCCGACCATGACCACATCGAGGGATTCTTGGTCAATCATCGCTTTATAGTCTGCGTAAAGTGCTGGACGCGGTTCTCTGCCCTGTTCATCAAAGACTTCACGCGCTGCCGCTTCCGCCTGTCCCAAATCGATGTCGCAAAGTGCGACCAGACTGGCATCACGGTTTTCAGGGACATTGTTCACATAAGCACCACGTCCAAAGCCACCGCAGCCAACAACGCCGACACGCAGCGGTTGAGATCTGTTCGTCATCGTCTTTCCTTCTTGAAATTATGACTCCCTCACCTTTTCCACGCCCAATTCCTCTAACCGCGCTGCCATCTTCTCACGCCTCGGACAACCCTTTTCCATCATCTCCTTGCTATAGACGAATGACTGCTGCTCAGTTATTTGGGTCTCAACCGTCGTCCGAACGTCTTTGAGTGCGAGTAGATCGTCTTGGGGGTCCGGCATATAACCGATGAACATCGTCCGTCGAGGCTGCCCGTCCTTGCGTTTGAATGCGGAGTGCCACAAGCGATTATCCCACAACACAACGTCTCCGGGACAGGTTTGCACGGAGAGGGCTCCCGGAATTGCATCGGGATCGAGCCGTAGACGGGGTCTTCCTCTGTCCCAGTAACCGCAGGATCGGAAGAGTGCTGTGGAGTATTCGGGATGGTGGCTGCCGGGAATCAGGTTCAACGATCCGAAGCCTTTGGCCTGCTCATCGAGGTATACGGCAGTCTTGAGCGTGAGGATATGTCGTCCCGGCTGACCGTCGGTGTGCCAAGGGGTATCGTCTCGGTTTGCCCACATGTCACTGCCAGCGATGTAAAGGCACTCCGTCCCCCAAATATCGCGCATCGCTTCCATCACACCGGGCTGCTCGATTAAATCTGCGAACGCATCGTCCGCTTGGACAAAAGGGCTGAGCATCCGTGTGCCGTTCTCAGCGAAATAGTTATAGACCGGTGCGTCTGCAATGACGCGACGGTGTGCCTCCTGTAGACGGTCTACCTCTTCTCCGCTCAAGCAGCCTCTCAAGACGGTGAACCCGAATGTCCAAAACTGCCCAACCTCTAACTCGGATAACATTAAACATATCCTCCTTCTTACAACAGCTATTGTTGGCATTTCAGCGCAACTATAGTAAACACGAGAAATAAGGAGACATTTATCAAAGTCCCCCTGAACCCCTCTGATAAGAGGGGAAAGACAAGGGAGAAGATCCCATCTTATCTTCTCCCCTTGTCAGGGGAGTTGGGGGATTTAGGGGATTAAGGGATTTATGGTGAATTCTAAAAATAAATAGACACTTTCGCCCCGGTAGGTGCGGTTTCCAACCGCACCGGTTTGGAGTTTCTCATTAATTCTAAGATTTACTATAGACAATTAAGGGGGCACACGGAGGTATGATCCTCCATAGGGGTTGGGTTTCCCAACCCTTTGTTCACACATCAGAGACATTTTCGGAATCTGTAGGTCGATTTTCCAAAATCGACACCGCCTGGTACATTGTCAGATAGAGGGGTGTACATGATAATTGTCTGAATCAGGATTTTCTGGATTTAAGGATTTTCAGGATAGAAACCGGAACGTGAAATGGGATTATTTAAGGATGGGACAGGATGCATTTAGCCCCGAATACCCGGTATGTTGTCCGTCTATTCCTGGCTCATTGAGCCTAGCACTTTACGCAACGCTGTGGGTATTTTCGACATGTTTATA
The DNA here is from genome assembly GCA_965204355.1 of Candidatus Poribacteria bacterium. Classification (GTDB taxonomy): domain Bacteria; phylum Poribacteria; class WGA-4E; order WGA-4E; family PCPOR2b; genus PCPOR2b. Next base: position 821,378 of record OZ241983.1, on the reverse strand, counting down.
GCATACGGATAGCCCCATACCCAAAGCCCCAGCGGGGCGACATGTGTCATTTGTCTGAGTCGCAGATTGCTCTCCCACACGAAAGCTATTTATACATACCCCTCAAGTAATTGTGAAATTCACCATAATCACTCAGGGCCATACTGCCCCATATACCCGGTGCGGCCTCCGAGGATCTCCTTGAGTTCCCCTTCGCTGGCGTCAATCACTTCCTGCGTCGGGCTACATCCGGGCCAACACTGCATCCACGGTGGGGTGAACCCGTAAAACATCGTATAGCGGGTTCGCTCAGAGAGGATCGGGACGCCGGTATGAACCAACGCCTCCGTGAAGTGCATCACCGATCCCGCCTTTGCTTCAATCTGAACCACCATCGCGGGATCGAAGATTTCTTTCCAATCCTGCGCCTCGATTCGGTGTGAGCCGTCCAGAATCATTGTGCCGCCATGTTCAGGGTCAACGTCCGTCAGGTAGGTGGCGTTGTTGAGGAATGTTGTGTTGATGTAGGGATGGTTGTTCGCCGGCACGATACCATATTTCGGTCGAATGCCGCGATGCCACCCCATCTTTTCAGGATCCCGAAGTTCATCGCGCCGTGTCCCCCGGTCGGGGTGCGGGGATTTTATCATCGCGTGGCAGCACTCAAAACGGGGCGGCGTTCCCAAAAGCTGCTTCAGCACGGGGGTGATCTTCGGCGACATGATCCAATCCCGATAGATTGGGTCGTAATTCACCATGTTATTAATATTCTTGATGTCCTCGCTGTCCTTCATCGTCGAGATTTTGCGTTCATAGAGGTGATCCAGTCCGCATTTGAAGGCATTGATCTCTTCAGGACTGAATACGTCCTCTTGAAGCACCCAGCCGTGAACAGCGAAATGGTAAAGTTGTGCATCGGTCAGCATCACTAACTCCTACTAAATGGTGCCTCGTATCAAAAGAAGGTGCAAAGCGCGACTAGAAACCGAGTCTTTTCTTCAAAACTCGGTTTCTCTTGCAATTTCTTAATATGAACGTAGGCGATTAAAGACTTCCGGTTAAATCTTCCCCTCTTTTTTCCACCGCTCCATTAACTCTTTCTTGTACGCCTCCTGACGTTCTTTATCCGCTTTGGCGCGTTGGGCGTAATAGACAAGTCCCAGCGCCCGGCGCGGATTTGCGGTGGAATTGGAACCCGCGCGGTGGATCGTCATGCAGTGATGCACAATCATATCGCCCGGCGCGGCATGGATCGCTGCCTCCTCTTGGTAATCCGCCTCGCCGTAGTCCGTGACCCCTAAAGAGAACCCGAACACTGCTGTCTGTCCGTGGGGCCTCATCCCTCGGCGGTGGGAACCGCGTGCATAGTGGATGCAGCCATTCTCATCATTCACCGTATCCAGTGCCAGCCACAACGTCAACGCCTCGTTCGGTTCGAGCATGAAGTAGAATCCATCCTGATGGGGCGGCGTCTCTGCATCGCTGCGGGCAGGTTTCGTGAACCACTCCATATTTTTGCTTATAACCCCATCGTCCAACAGCAATTCCGCTAACTTGGCAAATCGATCACTCTCGGTGAGTTCCTTAAAATGATCGTCGTAAGATGCCATGCCCTGCAACCGCATAATGCTTTCCGGCTGCTCCTTTACTTCGTAAAAGGCTGCGTCTGACGGCAATCCGGGCAACGTTTCCGTAATAAATCGGTCGATATGAGCGTTTAACGCTGCTGTCTCTTGCGGGGTGTAGAAGCCGGGGATCACCACAAATCCATCTCGGTCAAAATCAGCCTTGAGTTGTCCTGAATCCTTCTGCCAATCCATCTGAATTCCTTTCCGTTATTGCGTTATTAGGACGTTAGGACTTATGAAGCGGGTCCATAAGTCCCCCTGACAAGGGGGATTTAGGGGGTTGACTGTGTATTGGGAGGGTCTATGTAATTCTATATCTCCCCCAGGCCCGGTAGGTGCGGTTTCCAACCGCACCGGTTTGGAATATCTCATTAATTCTAAGGTCCACTATATATGGGGCGTATCCATAATTCGCCGCTAAGTACCCAATCGTAGGGGCGAGGTTCCCTCGCCCAATGGGTTGGGAAACCCAACCCCTACAAGAATTGACTCAATGTAGGGGCAACCCTCGTGGTTGCCCAAAATACTTTCCATTACCACACCCTAATCTTCCAATCGTAATTTCACCCAGCGCGTGTGGGTGATTCCCGCCACAGTACACCAAAAATAGGTCATCACATCCCCACCCGGCAAGGGTGTCCCGCCGGGCTTGCCAAAAGCGATCTGCATGTGTTCAGCGAGGAAGTTCTCGTTCTCAGGTTCGCCGAGGGTCGCCTCCTTTCCAGCATCAAAGACCACGACCTCGTTCTCTACGTCAAAATTCTCAAGATCTTCGGTCAGTGCCACATGGATGCCGTGGGGTTCGTGCCGGAAATTGTAGATCGCCGCCACGCGACCGTCGGGCAACGGGATGGGGGTGCAGACCTGACCGCGCAGGTTCGTCGGTCGAGGTTCGGACCATGTGCGTCCACCATCCTCAGAGATCACCCAGTGGTTCGTCAGATCCTCGGAGGTCCCGTACTGGTGCGTCCAGATCAGGGTATAGATACGACCGTCTGGCAGAAGGGCGCACATCTGATCCCACCAGAGCAACGCGCCCGTAAGGTCATCTGCGACGACGGTGAACTCGCCCCACGTCTGTCCCTGGTCCGCGGAGAATACCGCCGCAGCCTTCTGATCGGGCGGACCTTCATAGCCTTCCGGTTTCCACGTTTCGAGGGGGTACATCCACCGATCCGGTGCTAATTGCAGGAGAGGGCCCGCCCCGTTCCATGTGTACTTTTCGGGCGGCAAATCTACCGGCACAACCTGCGGCGCTGACCACGTTTTGCCCTGATCCCCTGACCAGAACAGCAGTATCTCCGGACGCTGCAACGCCTCCGATTCCGTGTCAAAGAGCGTATCCCCTTCAGTTTCAAAACGGGTTGCGTTCATCACCAAGCGGCCGTCCGGCACCTCGCTAATCTTTGGTCCCCGGTAAGACCAGCCGTCTGTGGGTTGCCCTCCGGGATGGATACTCCCTTCGCTGATCCATGTTACGCCCCCATCTGTTGAACGGAGTACTTCGATGTGGTTGTCCGGTGTGCCTAGCCCTTCTCCAACATGCTGGCAAGCGATGAAGTTGCCGTCTGTGAGGGGGGTGATCACGGGCATATAGGCTCCCCGTTCACTCTGGTGAGAAATGATACCGTTGTCAATGATTTTTAACATCTTTTGTTTCCTTATTCTGGATTACGGAGATAGCGCGGATTTTTTTTGAATCCGTGACAATCTGCAATATAGACACTTTTGTGCGATATTGGTGCGCTGCTAGTCAAGTTCTCGAATTGTCGACTCAATTTTGGCTTTGAGATTCTCATCGCCAGCCTGTTCCACGAGTTTCAATGCCGTTTGCAAATCGCGCCTTGCGTTCCAAGTGTCCTTCAGCTTGAGCTTCACTTGGCCCCGCTTGTAATAGGCTAAGGTATAATTGGGATTGAGTCGAATAACGGTATCATAGTCGCCGATGGCAGCAGTGTGTAGTTTCAGTTTGTCATTAGCAATACCCCGATAGAGGTGTGCCTTAGCAAAATCAGATTTGAGTTGTATGGCGATGTCATAGTCCCTGATAGAATCAGGGTATTTTCCTAAGCCAGTCTTAGCAATGCCCCGATAGAAGTATGCGTCGGCAAAATCGGGATTGAGTTTTATAGCGGTATCATAATCGTCAATGGCGACGATGTATTGTTCTAAGTAATAATTCACCTTTCCTCGATTGAGGTAAGCCTCGGGATAATCAGATTTAATTCGTATAGCGGTATCATAATCGGTAATAGCAGCAGTGGGTTGTCTTAATTGAAACTTCGCAATCCCGCGATTGAGGTACGCCTCAGCAGAATTGGGTTTGATTTGTATAGCGGTATCATAATCAGCGATGGCAGCGGTGTATTGTCCCAAGACAGCCTTCGCCACACCCCGCTTGTAGAAAATTAAGGCATAATCAGGGTTGAGTTGGCTAGCGACATTGGGTTTGATTCGTATAGTGGTATTGAAGTCCTCAATGGCGGTGGTGTATTGCTTTAATTGAAACTTTGCCATGCCTCGGTTGTAATATGCGTCAGCATAATCGGGTTTGAGTCGTATAGCGTTGTCAAAGTCATCAATAGCAGCGGTGTATTGTCCCAATTTGTCTTTTGCTATGCCTCGGTTGAAGTGTGCTTCGGGATAATCAGATTTAATTCGTATAGCGGTGTCATAGTCAGTAATGGCAGCAAAGTATTGTTCTATCTTGTCTTTTGCCGCTCCCCGACCGTTGTAAGCCTCGGCATAATCGCGGTTGTGCCGTATAGCGGTATCATAATCGTCAATGGCGACGATGTATTGTTCTAAGTAATAATTCACCTTTCCTCGATTGAGGTAAGCCTCGGGATAATCAGATTTAATTCGTATAGCGGTATCATAATCGGTAATAGCAGCAGTGGGTTGTCTTAATTGAAACTTCGCAATCCCGCGATTGAGGTACGCCTCAGCAGAATTGGGTTTGAGTTGTATAGCGATGTCATAGTCGTCAATAGCAGCATTATGTTGTTCTAAGTAATAATTCGCCTTTCCCCGGTTAAGGTATCCCTCAGCAAAATTGGGTTTGAGTTGGGTAACAGTATTATAATCGTTGATAGCAGGGGCGTGTTGCCCTGAGCTAGCCTTTGCATTTCCACGATTGTAATATGCCTCGGTGTAATCGGGTTTGATTCGTATGGCAGTATCATAATCGTCAATGGCAGACGAATATAAACCTAATTCGTTCTTGGCATTTCCCCGTTTGAGATAGTCTTTGGCTAAATCGGGTTTAAGTCGAATAGCGTTATCATAATCAGTGGTAGCGGCGTCGTGTTGTCCCAGATTGTCCTTTGCTACCCCCCGGTTGTAGTATGCGTCAGCGTAATCGGGTCTGAGTCGGATGGCAGTGTCGTAGTCAGTGATGGCGGCAAAGTATTGCCCTAGCTTGTTCTTCGCTACGCCTCGATTGAGGTAAGCCTCGGCATCATTAGGGTTAAGCTGGATGGCCCTATCGTAATCAGCGGGGGCACCTTTATCACCACCCAACTCACCATGTGTAGGATGTTTCCCACTTGACAACGATTTCGCGGTCCCCAATTGCGAGAGCAACTCTTTAAGATAGTTTGAAGGGATAGCAAAATTAAGATTCTGACCCCCACGGAAGGTTGCGAATGAAACACCTATCACTTCTCCTCTACCATTGAGAACAGGACCACCACTGCTCCCCGAAGAAATCGGTGCCGTCATCTGAAGTAGTTTGTTAGTAGAATTCCCCCGAATCGCACTGATAATGCCCTCCGAGAATGTGCCTTCAAAGAATCCTTTCGGATTTCCTGCGACATAGACCGTATCGCCAATCTCAGCCGTGTCGCTGTCGCCGAGGGGAAGCGGCTGGATACCAAGAGCCGACACCTGTAAAATCGCCAGATCGTTTTTTTCATCCATTGCGGTAAAGTCTTCGATGGTGTACGCCGTTTCCTGCCCCACGGGTTTTGCGGTGCCTCGAGCTGCACCTTCAATAACGTGGAAATTGGTTGCGATGAGATTGGTGTCCACGAAGAATCCACTTCCCAATCCTAGTAGTTTGCCGCTCTCATCTTCCATGACCAAGAGCACCGTAGAATCTAATGCTTTTTTGGCGATTTTTTTTGAGGAGTTTGTGCATGCCGCAAATATCCCGCAGAGGGAGAAAATCAAAAACGCAATGAAGGGGGACCACAAGATCTGCTCTAACTGTAACGACTTTTTTTTGAACTTCATAACCTCATCCTAACTGAAGCAATTCTCCAGAGTAAAAAGGGCGTGTTGACATTTTGCTGTTGCTAATTCAGCAAACGCTGTAAACATTGGACAATCCGCCAAATGCTAACAGCAGGGCAACCACGAGGGTTGCCCCTACAGAAATCAACCCAATGTAGGGGCAGGTCTTGTGCCTGCCCAAAATACTTACTGCCCCGGATAGGCGCGGTTTTCCAATTCAGCGATGAACTTTTCGGCAGAAATAGCCGCTGCGGCACCGGCACCCGCCGCCGTTATCGCCTGACGGAAGACGTGATCATGTACATCACCCGCTGCAAAAACGCCGTCGATATTGGTGCGCTGGAGTTTGTCCACAACAATATACTCCTGATCATCCATGTCGATCACGCCCTTGAATAGCTCGGTGTTCGGGATGTGTCCGATAAAGATAAATACGCCATCAATCGGAAACACCTGCTTTTCGTCGGTCTTCACATTTCTGAGCAGCGCACCGGTAACCTTTTCGTCGTCCCCTTGGATCTCTTCGACGACCGTATCCCAGATGAACTTGATTTTATCGTTCTTGAAAGCGCGTTCCTGCATAATTTGGCTGGCGCGAAGTTGATCCCGACGGTGGACAACATAGACCTCCGACGCATACTTTGTCAGGAATATCCCCTCCTCAAGGGCAGCGTCGCCACCACCGACAACGATGAGCCGTTGATCCTGAAAAAAGAAGCCGTCGCAAGTAGCGCAGTAAGAAACACCGCGTCCGCCGTACCCCTCTTCGCCGGGGATGTCCAGTGTTCGTGGCGAGGCACCGGTACAAATGATAACCGATTTGGCGAGGTATTCTTGGTCATAGGTTTTCAGGTAGAACGGACGCCGATTGAAATCCACCTCCGTTACCATGTCAAACTTTACCTCGGTCCCAAAACGCTCTGCCTGTTTCTGCATCCCTGAGATAAATTCTGCGGCTTCGGTCCCGAAGAAACCCGGATAGTTCTCAAGATCAAGTGTCAGTGAAAGTTGTCCACCGAGTGCGTCTCCGGTGATGAGTAGCGGCTCCAGCATTGCCCGTGAGGTGTAGACCCCCGCAGCGAAACCCGCCGTGCCGCCACCGATAATGATGATATTACGCTCTTCCAAACCAGCGTTTTCGTTTTTTATCTCTGCCATCTGTTTCTCCTTCTATATTAAAAATTTCATTCAGTTTCCCCGATGCTGCAAGTTCAGCTAAATCATCGTCGTCGCCGATATGCTGATCATCAATAAAGATCTGCGGCACATCGCGGCGACCTGTTAGCTTCTCAATCTCATCGCGCATTGAGGGATCTCCTTTGATGTTGATCTCTTCAAATTCGATTCCCAGCCTGTCAAGGATACCTTTCGCCTTGTGACAGTATAGGCAAAAACTGGTTGTATACATCTTAACGTTCGGCATTTATTGATTCCTCTCTTTGCAACTTCAAATAAGATAACTATCAAGACTTATGTTAATAGATCGTGGAATAGAATTTGGACTCCCTAGCCCTTTACGCATTAAGTATTACGCATTAGTTTAGCATCTTGCACCTTCTTTTAACGTGAGCCACTGTCAATACCGTCTCTCCCAGCGCCAGCTATCGCTGCCAGAAATAAGCGGCTTAATATCTTCGGGCAAGGTTTCGACAAACTCAGCGCTGACCTCGTTACCGGGCCACTCACGCACCATCGGCGGGGTATATCCCGCAACCAGGATCGTGCGTTCCCTATCGCTGCGGATGGCGGTCGTGCTGTGAATGAGTGATTCTGGAAAGAGCAGGGTTGAGCCAGCGGTCGCCTCAACCTGATAGATCAGCTTATCATCGGAGAGGGCAGCTTCGATCATCTCCTCCCTCTCCCAAGTAAGCCGGTGGCTGCCGGGGATAAAACATGTGCCGCCGTCGTCGGGTCCCACATCGGTAAGATAGGTCAACGTCTTAACGAAGATACAGTGGAATTTACTCTGTTCGATATAGGTTCCCCAACCGTGCTGCGTCCCACGATGAAATCCGGTGGGATTATAGCGTCGTTTGTGGAGTTCCTCAATATCCGATTCCGGATCTCTGCGATTGATAATCGCCTCGGTCTCCTCAAGGCGGACCTTACCGCCGACCACCTCCTCAACGAGCGGCACCAGTTTGGGATGGGCGGCGTATTCCAGCAGGGCGGGGTCATACTCCACCAGATTTCCTAACAGCACATGGTGTTCGCCACGCCGATGGGCGTAGACCCGTTTGGACTCAAGGTCTGGATCGGCATTCATCCGATGGAGTGCGTCCTTCATGCGAACGACTTCATCGGCGGTCAAGACGTTCTCTAACAGGACAAAACCGTAAATGTCGAAATGCAGTCGTTGTGCGGGGGTGAGAGTAACGGTTTCAGTGTTTTCCATATATGGATCCTTTACATTAGGACTTACGCAGCCAGCTCATAAGTCCCCCTGATTTTCCAAAGTCCCCCTGACAAGGGGGATTTAGGGGGTTAAAAATAAAAAAATCTCGCGCCGCGTACTAAATTTGCGTAAGCCCTGTTGGTTATAGAATTCAGACGATTTTGTTACTGAAATTCTCGTCAGCAGCTAACCGCAACATCAGTCTTCTGCTTAGTACGTCGAGCTAAAAGACGGTCACGCACACCGTCCGGGTCAAAACGAGATTCATTCTGCTTTCGTATGTTGTCCGACTCCTTTTGTTGGTGTTGCAAGTAGGATTCGACCGCCTCACATCGCCGCAGATAATATGCAATTACGGCATATACATCGGCTAGATGGAGAGAGGGATACTGATGCGTAATCTCTTCAGCGGCTGCGCCTTGACTAAACGCAGCTACAATCGTGTCGAGCGTTATACGGGTCCCACCAACGCGAACAACACCGTCAGCATCTGTCTCTAATGGAATTGGCTCGGATTCAATTAAAAGCGACATATCATTACCTCCACAAATACGTTCGTTTCGACTTTTGAATTCACGCATTATGCTTCACTTCGCCAGAAACTCATAGTACTGATCGACCATTTTCCGGTACTCAGGCGGTACATCCTCTTTAAGCACCTGCGCGAGCTGCTTCTTTTCCTGAATTGTAGTGAGGCGTTCCTCAATCGCTCGCTCAAGTTTCCTGAGTTCGCGCAGAGAGAAATCGTAGACGGGAAACGGTGCCCTCCGGGTTCCCGGACGATTGTCCATAGCACGGATCGCGTCAAGCCAGAGTTCTCTGAGTTCACGATCCGACTCCGCACCTCCCACTTGTGCCTGTTCATCCCCCTGGTCCTGTGCTTCCATTGCCTCTTGAGCACGTTCCTGTATCTGTTCCTGCTGTTCCGACAACTGTTGCTGCCGTGCCTCCTGTTCAGGCGTTAGCGGCGTTTCCTGATTGTCCATCCCCTCAAGTTCGCGCTGGATGTCCTCCATCTGAGCTGCCCAACTTTCGATCTGTTCCAATGCCGCGTCGAGTCGCTCCTCCTCTGTCTCCGCTAAATTTGTCCTCGCTTGTTGTAGATCATCACGTGCCTCCAAAAGGGTATCCAGAACCTCCCGTTGTTCCCGCTCCGAGGATTGGAAATTCCGCCACTGCAATGCCCGCTGTGCGTCCTCCATATTCCCAGACACCTGCTCCTCAATGAGGCGACGGTTTGCGTCCGCAACATTTCGCGCCGCTTGGGGTTCGTTCTCACTGAGTGCCTCCCGTAGGTTGGAGAGGCTACGTTGCAGCTGCTCAAGGTCTCGGCGGAGGGTTCGCTGTTCATTCGCCAACTGAGAAGCGTTCCGCAGATCCTCAAGACCCACTCCATCCTGTCGGGTTTCTTCCTCAAGGGTTTCCGTCTGCTCTTGGACCTCCGATTGCCTAGTGATGAGCCGGTCAATCGCTTCGGTCGCATCTTCAAGCGCTTGATCGGTATACTGTGCGGCGACCTTCTCAAGTTCTTCAATCGCCTGCTGCAAGTTTTCCTCGGCTTTTTGCCCCTTCGCAGCGCCCATCTGCGCCTGTCCCGCTCCCATGTTCTCTGAGGCTGCCTGCATATTCTCAGATGCCTCCTGCAACGCATCGCCCGCTTGAACCATGCGCTGCCCTGTGTTGCTTTGTCCAGAACCCTGACCGGACGCTTGGCCCATCTGTTGGGCTTGTTCAGCCATCTGTTGAGCTTGTCCCGCTAACTGTCCCTCTTGTTGACTATTTTGCCGCATCTCTCGCTGCGAAGGCTGCTGCTCCCGTGCTAACCGCTGGCTCTGTTCCGTAAGCTGTTCCTGTTGACCGAGCATATCTCTGGCTTGATCTAATAGCTCTTGCGTTTGTTCAGCCATCTGCTCATCTAACTCATTTTCATCCTGCTCAATGGCGTCTTGGAGATCCTCCATATCCATCTCAATATTATCGGCAGCTGCTTGGCTGCCACCCGACCGCATCTGTGTCAAGACCTTGTCTAACTCCATCATAGCTTTGGTGAGGAGTTCGAGGGCGTCCTGTTCATGTGGCAGTGCCGCTTTCGGCTTTATGGCAAAAAGTTCATCGCTCGCTTCACCCATCTTGCCGACCGCCTGCTCCAAACTCATCAGCATTTCGGGGTCTACATTTGCATCACGCATCGACATACTCAACTCATCGACAGTCCGCTGCGTCTTGTCTTTGAGCTGATCCTGTGCTTTACCTATTTTTTTGACAGCGGCTTGATAGTCCTCCGTCATGGGGGACGGACGGGAGTGGATGTGCTTCCATGTGTTCTTAATAATCGCCCGTTGATCCGCGATTAGATTGGGGAAAGGTTGTCCTTCGGGAGCTAAAGCTTGCTGCCCTTCTGCATCCATCTGCATATACCGCTCATTGAACGGACGCACCTCAATGAAATAGAGTTCAGAGGTGCTTGTCCCTGGACCTGTCCGCGTGTTGTTGTCGGTGGCTTGTGCGTAATAGGAGATAAGTTCCCCCGGCTCCACATCGAGCTCTTCGAGATAAAAAACATAAGCACCGGAGATTATTTTCTTCTCTTTAACCTCAACAGTCTCCGCTGCCAATTCTTGCGGTTCACCGGATCCGATGCTGTACATCAACGTCATGTTTTCAACACCGTAATCATCGGTCGCCTCCGCAAGGACTGTGACCTCCTCTAACTTTGTGGCTTTAATATCCCTGCCCGGCTCCTTGATGACAATCTCAGGCGGTTCATCGGGGATTGCTGTAACCGTATATTCAATCGGTGTTTGGTTGTTGAACCCATCGACGCAGAGCAGCTTAACGGTATACTTCCCATCGTTCAGCACATCGAGAGTGGTGGTGAGCGTACGCCCATCGAAGATAATCATGGGGGTTGGATCACCCGCGTCCACTGTGAGGGTCCCTGATTGGATAGCTTTGTTTGTCGTGATACGCACTTCTGCTTGAGATCCAGCGACAGCGCGGATATTCCCATCCCCCTGCTGTATAATCGGTTTCAGTTGCGTATATTCGGGATAGGTGTAGGCAACCTCGATCGCAGTGAGTTTGGGCATATCAAACACTTCAACGGTGTAACGCTCCGATTCTGTTTCGTTCGCTGCCACATAGTATGCTATATTTTCATTGATGTTAAAGAGTTCGTAGCCAAACCTGCGCTTTTCACCCTCGATCCGCACCATGTCAATTTCTTGGCGCTGCAGTTCCGTGTCGGCGGTTGAACCTTGCTTTGTATAAACGAGCCGCGCCTTATCCGCGGATTTGCCGGTCACTTCGAGGTTAATTGCAAGGCTTCGACCCCGTAAAATGCGGGCGTTCCCTGGTTCGACGGTCAGTTTTGTCGTAAATACCGGTTCGGTTTTTTCCCACGGACTCAATAGGCGATTCAGAGAGGTGTTAAGTTCGGTAGGAAAGATCAGTGCCAGAAGCGCGCAGCCGGCGAACACAGCAACCGCGATACCGATGTGCTTGCGTTTTCTACTTTTATTGACCGTCGCCTTAAAATCGATTCCTTCAGTCCGCTCCACGGCATCCGTAACCAGTCGCTGCAGCAGATGTGATTTGATCGGATCCTCGGTTTCCACCTCACCAAACTGGAGAGCACTGACGAGACGATCTTCAAGATCTTGGTGCTTCCGCTCGACGTTGAGCGCAACATCGTGCGGCGTCAGTTTCACCCGCAGCGGTTGAATGAGGTATCTATAAAGCAAATAGCCTACAGCACCAACTATGCCAACAAGTAACACGATGCGAACACTGCTCGGCAGCGGCATCAGCAGATCTACAATCGCCGCACCCGCGAGAATCGCAATCAGTCCAACGATAGCAATCGCACAGCCCGTCCAAAATAGTGTCCGCTTCCAAACACGGCGAGCTGCCAAGATCCTTGCTTGTAACGCTGCGTAACCTTCCCTCGCTGCCATTGTCTACCTCCAGTTTGCTTTTTTATCTTGTAGGAAATGCAGATCTGCGTTCCCTACTAAAGTTGATAGATATATTCCTCGTCGATATGATGGTCGTTTCCTCCGACATGATAAACATGTTGCGGAAACTCCTTGTTTGAAAGACTATTTCTATTTCGCAATGCAGTAATCAACCCATGATTGATTGCGGATCCCTTGATATCGGATAGATTCAGACGGGGCTGGTTGTCTGGAATCTGGGAAAGGATGCGCTGTATTTTCGTATAACTTTTCAGAAGCCCATCTTTTTCTACTTCGGGCAAGGCAAAAACAAGACGCCAAGAATTTGATTCCAACCGGTAGATCCACAAAGCCGCCCGAACATCAAGATTCGCTTTATTGAGATGAAGCAAGACGTTAGCACCTGCATCAATCATTTCCTTTGTAAGTGGTTCTTTTGCTATAATTTTCTCTATTACCACCACTTCTTCAGCCATGATAGAACTCTATTTTTTCTTGCTGTGCACGCCTTATAAAGATCCTGGGCCGTTGACACTGATATTTCATCCATTAGACGGGGTTCCTCACCAGAAGGTTATCCACAATTCCCTCCATCGATGAAAACTCTGAGATGTCTATCCATTCAATCCGTGGATCGTTGCGGAACCACGTCAACTGCCGTTTGGCGAACCGACGGGTGTTCTGTTTTAACAGCGTGATTGCCTCATCAAGCGTTCGCAACCCATCGAGGTAGTCGATGAGTTCTTTGTATCCGAAACTCTGCATTGCGACACAGTTACGGGGATAACCTCGATTCAATAAGCCTTTGACCTCTTCTATTAACCCTGCGTCTACCATCAAATCTACGCGATCTTCAATCCGCCGATAAAGTGCCTCACGCGGCATGTCAAACCCAAATGCCCGGAATGGATAACGCGGTTCATCCATCTTCCACTGCCGTTGGAGAGCAGAGATCGGTTTACCCGTCAGTTCATAAACCTCTAAGGCACGAATGACTCGGACGAGGTTATTTGGATGAACCCGATCGGCTGCCTCTGGATCACATTGTCGTAACCGCTCATGTAGGGCGATATTGCCCAGTTCGTCCGCTTCCCGTTGGAGTTTTGCCCGTATCTCCGCATCCGCACCAGGACCGTCGAAAAGCCCATCAATGAGACCGCGAAAATATAGTCCCGCTCCACCGACAGCCATCGTCCGTTTGTCACGCTCCCGAATCTGTGTAATTGCAGCGTCTGCCAACCGCTGATATTCTGCAACAGAAAAGGGTTGGTCCACGTCTACACAATCGATGAGGTGGTGGGGCACCGCACCCCGTTGATCTGGTGTTGGCTTTGCCGTGCCGATGTCCATCTCCCGGTAGATCTGCCGCGAATCCAACGACACAATCTCAGCGTCGAGCTGCTGCGCGAGTTGAATCGCTATTTCAGTCTTACCGACAGCGGTGGGACCAACAATGCAAATCAATGGAGCTTTCATGGCGTGAAGTGTGATGTATTATGGAATCTTTGGTGTGAGTTGGTGAGGCTATCGCTTTCACATCGTTCATTAGTTCATTGTGCTTTTCCGGTATTCACGTTTCACCTAATCAATCGTCATCGCGCATCGGAATCCGAAGTCACTGAACTGCTTCTCCGGACTGAGACTACTCCGCGCTGCACAACGCGCAAAGCGGACGCTGTGCCGCCATGAGCCGCCGCGTGCCACACGGCGATCGCTGTGTCTTGGACCGATCGGATTGCGATCCGGTGAGATTTCATAGTAAGAGGCATCATAATTATCTGCACACCATTCGTGGACACCCTCTGACATATTGTAGAGCCCATAGCCGTTAGGACCGTCACTCCCAACCGGAAAATGCGGCGCATTCCGCCCGCCCACATGATCCTCGTGTAGTTCATCACCCCACGGATACTCCCTGCCTTCCAATCCGCCCCGCGCTGATTTTTCACGCTCCGCTTCCGTTGGGAGACGATACGGTTTGCCAATCAAATCCTTTAACCATTCGCAATAGGCGACGGCATCATACCAACTAGGTCCAACAACCGGCTGGCTTAGGTGCTGAAACTTGGATTCACCCCAAAACCGTGGTGGTGGATGACCTGTCATCTCCATAAAGGATTTATACTCTCGGTTGGTCACAGGGTATCGGGCGATACCGAAAACATCCACCCATACACGGTGAATAGGTCGTTCGTTCGCTGCACCGTTGTCGCTTCCCATAAGAAAATCTCCTTCGGAGATGGTAACTATATCGGGTTCAATGAGTTCCGGTGTTCGCATGAGGGGGGTGTCCTCCTAGGGCTATTTATAGTGAATTCTAAAAATAAATAGACACCTTCGATCCCCGGTAGGTGTGGTTTCCAACCGCACCGCATAGGCACAGTTGGAAACAGTGCCTACCAAACGGTAGAACGGTAGGTGCGGTTTCCAAACGCACCGGTTTGGAGTGTCTCATTAATTCTAAGGCACACTATGGTTTTCGGCTTTTTAACCATTCTGTTTGAAAAGCCGCAACCGGAAGATTGATTCCAACGTTTCATGTTCCATAGGAACTAAGAAACGCCGATTCCGTTCCGAGAACTCCGACGAGTCGTAGAAATCCTCGACAAGTCGGAAGATACAAGTCGCTTTGGATCCCGATTTATCGGGACAGGCGGAACGGAGCACCTACAGAAAAACTAAATGACCCTGTGCGCTCTCCGGTTTTGCCTTAATTAGGTATCCGAAGGTGTGCCATTATAGCACTATAACTTTTTAGATGTCAACTTCAACCTCAAGGTAACAGAAAATGGCATGGATACGAACCGTCCCCGAGTCAGAGGCAACAGGCATCGTCAAGGAACAATATGACGCAGGTATTGAGCGCACCGGACGAGTTTACAATATCGTCAAGTTGCTCAGTATCAAGCCGGAAAGCCTCAAAGCGTTCGTCAATCAGTATGAGATTATCATGTTTGGTCCCTCTAAATTGAGTCGAGCGCAACGGGAGATGATAGCGACAGTGGTTTCGCAAATTAATGGCTGCCGATACTGAGTGCAAGCGCACGGCGAAGACCTGCGGGAACAGGTCAGTGAAGATCAACTGGTTAGTCAGATCAAAACCGATTTTCGCTCTGCGGAGGTGGACACAACTACGAGAGCAATCTTGGAATTTGCCGAGAAGGTTACCCTTGCCGCGTACACGGTTCAACCATCAGACCTGGATCTGCTCAGATCACACGACTTGGATGACGAAACCATCTTCGATGTAGTTGAGATTGTCGGATTCTTCAATTCCATCAACCGGATTGCCGATGCACTTGGCGTTGAGCTGGAAGACTTTCTTGATGCGACAGATCTGCCATCAGCACCTGCAGCCGGAGACTCGTGAAAATTGAAATGCCAACCGAGCCAAACCTTGAAAGTTATTTCTCTGCTGTCATCAAAGAAGGGTTATATCCAAGCCGAGGGAATCTTCAATTCCACGTAAAAACGTTATTCAAGGACATCACTCTCGAAAACAGGCGAGTGCTGGATATCGGCGGCGGGAGCGGCTTACACAGCTTCTATATGGCGTGTATGGGGGCTAAGGAGGTTGTATGTCTCGAGCCGGAAACGGAGGGCAGTCGCTCCGGACTGGAGGAAAAGTTTAGGAAGTTAGCTGAGGTGCTCGGGCAGGATCAGGTGAAGTTCGAGCCTACTACATTTCAAGCTTTTGATCCCGGGGGGAAGCAATTCGACGTTATCTTGCTCCACAACTCGATAAATCACTTAGATGAAACTGCCTGCATCAACCTGCTCAGCGATGAAGCGTCCAAGGCGACTTATCTGAATATGTGTTCAAAACTCAGTTCACTTGCAGGTCGTAGGGCAAAGTTAATCGTTTGCGACTGCTCAAGATATAATTTCTTTGCCCTACTCAGAATTAAGAATCTCTTTGCTCCCACGATAGAGTGGCATAAGCATCAAGCGCCAGAGGTTTGGGTGGATCTATTAAGTCAAGTTGGATTCGCTAATCCGAGTCTTAGATGGACTGCCTTCAACACACTGCGCGCTCCGGGGAGAGTCCTGTTGGGAAATAAGCTGCTATCCTATTTTCTCAGAAGTGACTTCCGCTTCACGATGGAAAAGCCGTGAACTCGGCGGATTGTTATAACCTTTGGTGCTCATTTGGTTCATTAGTTCATTTTCTTTTTTTACGTTTCACGCATCACGTTTCACGGTATCGACAGTTGCAGACCAGCACCATTGATTAATAGGGTGCAAAAGGAACTCAAGGGGAATTCTGTCGCCATCTTGGCTTAGATATTGGGTTTTGTGCTTCCTTTATCACCGCGTCCAGCGTCACCATCGGTTCATTCCCTTCCTGCTGCAGAAATGCAGGGAGGCCTGCCGGTACACAGAAATGTTCATGAGGACCGACTTCCTTCTTGACACCAGCCATCTGCACAACCCCCCGTCCGCGGACAACGGAGACGATGCAGAAGCGGTCAGGGCGCAGGTTCAACCCATACTCATTGACGCGTGCCACAGACAACTCCAGCCCACCGATCCCATCTCCGTCGGTGGCTGAAGCCGGGATGATCGGGTAACGCACAGGGGAAAACCTTCCCGCAGCCTTCTCGATTTCGCGTTCAAGATAAATCATCTGGTTCATTTGACGACTGTAGACGGGGGCCTTTTCAAGTTTGTCTAAATCGATTGGCTGTGCCTCCACATCCAGAAATACGCCCCATCCGCCGCGGGTCAGCGATCCAAAGATGAACGGGACATGATGCTGCATGGTACTATCATTAACATACCCATGTCGCACCTTCGGGGGAATCGGCATCGCGTAGCCTTCGTCTACCTCCGCATGATATTCACCGAGAACCGTATTGCCGTGCAGCGGCCCGTAGCCCAGATGAATCTCGACACCGTCTTGATGGAGATGAAATGGCACATCTGACCGAGGTCCGTCGAGGTAAGCCAAATTCCACGAATGATAATCCCCATAAACGAGCGGCACTATCGTGATACCGAGATTCGGCACGATGAAACTGGCTTGTTCTGGGGCGTGCGTGTCCAACGTCGTATGAATGCCGTTGCCGTTGGTGATCTCTTCCATCAGTTCGGTGAACCGATCTCGAACCTTCCGCATCGACTCCAGCTTGCACGTCTCAACCCCTTCACTTAACGACTCGATGACCCTTGGGATGTTCGTGGCATAGCGGTAAAACGTGGAGATCAGAGCGCGAAAGTCAGCTTCCACCACATCCATTGTCTGGTTCGCGAGGTCTATCAGGAGTTCTACCGCCCGCTTGCGATGCGCCTCCGTGAGTGGATCGCACATCTCGATTTCATCGATTGCTAACCGCGTGGCGTGAAAAGCACCAATTGTATGACCGCGGAAGGCGTAGCTGTACAATCGTGCCAGAGCAACGTCTTCGGGCGTAATTTCCGCCGGTGTACGCCCTTTCTCATGGCTCTCACGCCCCAAGTCAACAAGCCGTGCATAGTTGGAATGGACCTGCATCGTCATTTTTCCCGTCTCCCCGCCCTTATCCCTTTGGACAGGTACAAGTTGCTTTGAATCCCGATCTCATCGGGGACCTGCCCCTACTATAGTGAATTCTAAAAATAAGTAAACATTTACCAATAACCCCAACCTGCGCGAAGCTCATGAAGTCCCCCTGACAATGGTTTCCCCCCTGACAAGGGGGGCTAGGGGGGTTGGGGATTTAGGGGGTTGGTTGTGCATTGGGAGTGTCTAATTAATTCTAAAATCTACTATAATTGCTGCAATCGCTTTTACCTAACCTGCGGTAAACCCACCGTCAATTGGTAATGCAATCCCTGTCACGAAAATAGATTCGTCCGACGCCAAGAACAACGCACCGTAGGCGATCTCCTGTGGTGTGGCGAGGCGTTTCATTGGGTGTTGATCGGCGAGGGCCCGATATTCCTCCTCCGTTTTCAGAACACCTGCTAAGAGTGGGGTTTCGGTGAAACCGGGACAGAGGCAGTTGACACGAACGTTATCGGTCGCATAGTCGAGTGCCATACCGCGCGTCAGATTAGCAACCCCGCCTTTGGTAGCGACATAAGCCGCACGGGTCTGTGCACCAACGAGACCGTAGATCGATGCCATGTTGATAATCGAGCCGCCGCCATTCTTAATCATTTCGGGAATGGCGTACTTTGAGCCGAGAAAAACCCCTTTCAGGTTGATGTCAACGCAGCGGTCCCAGTCCTCCTCTGGCAGCTCCACAACAGGTAGACGCATCGCAATACCCGCGTTGTTGAACAGCACGTCCAACTTGTCATAAGCGTCAATCGTTGATTGCACCATCGCCTCTACATCTGCCGCTACCGTTACATCCGTGCGGACGAACATCGCTTCCCCACCGTCAGAATTAATCTGGTCAACGACCTCGTTTCCTCCGGCTTCATCCAGATCCGCCACGACAACCTTTGCTCCCTCTTTAGCGAATAAAAGTGCCGTTGCTTGTCCGATGCCAGAGGCAGCGCCAGTGATGATTGTCACTTTACCTTCGAGTCTCATAGCCCGCCTTTCTCCCTCTATTGCTTCTCCTGCCACGCCGCTGGATTCTCCATTTTCTCCTCGATCTGATTGCGGAGCATCCCAATCCCTTCAACCTCTAACTCAATGACATCGCCAGGCTGAATCCACCGATCCAACTCCCAGCCACAACCTTTGCCAACCGTGCCAGATCCAAGAAAGTCGCCCACACAAAGCGTTTCAGACTGCGACACAAAGGAGATCATCTCTGCAAAAGTGTAGTACATATCCGATGTGTTTCCATCTGCCCAAACTTCGCCGTTGACTCGTGCAATCATCCGCAGATTATATGGGTCGCTTACTTCATCAGGCGTTAAGAGGCAGGGGCCCATGATATTGCTGTTGTCGAAGTCCTTCCCCTTGGCAGGACCAAGTGCCAACGTCATGTGGCGAAACTGAATGTCGCGCGCGCTGATGTCGTTATAGATTGTGTAACCACCGATATAGTTCGGCGCGTCCTCGACCGAGATATTCTTCCCTTCCTTACCGATATAAACGCCCCATTCCAGTTCAAAATCGAGTTTGTCGGTATAGTTGGGCCAAGTCACCGGTGCATCGTGCCCGGCGATGGAAGCGGGACTCGTGCTGCCACGATAGTAGTTCGGCAGCTTAAACCATTCGGGCGAGATCTCCTTACCGGTGATCAGCGCAGCGGCGTCCATGTGCGTCTTAAACACGCCGAAATCCCGTAGACTGGCGGGACGGGGAAACGGTGCGAGTAGCGTAACCTGATCCGCCGGATAAACGATCTGTTCACCCCGGACGCCGGTGGGGTTACCGTCAAGGTGGTCAAGACTCGCCTGCGCCGCCTTTCTTGCTCTCTCTCCCCGTTCAAAGTATTGGATCATGTCCGATGGCAGGATGGCATCCGCACTCTGACATGCGGCAGATTGCCCCTGTGTCTCCGAAAGATGAAGCGCATAGGCAGCATTGAGATCGACAATTTGATCGCCGTCAATCATCGCCCCGAGTCGCTGCTGTTTTCCAAGTTTTGTTGTGAGTTCAAAAGTAACCAGTTTCATTGATATGCCTCAAATTTTTATTATTTCAAGTTTTATTTGGAAATTATACCTACTGCGGTAGCGGATTTCCGTCCGAATGCTGCACACATTTCTCAATTGAATAGCATAGCACATCATCAGGGCACTGTCAACGCAGATTCGTATAATTTTAGGGCAATCGCTTTCACGTGCGATTGCCCTCTGCG
This sequence comes from Candidatus Poribacteria bacterium, assembly GCA_965204355.1. Lineage (GTDB taxonomy): Bacteria > Poribacteria > WGA-4E > WGA-4E > PCPOR2b > PCPOR2b. The sequence continues at coordinate 801,436 of OZ241983.1, read as the reverse complement.
TAAGTCCTAATTATCTTGTTTTTTTTAATGAAGATGTGTTAAACTGAATCAATATTATAGTAGATTTTAGAATTACTTAGACACTTCAAACCGGCGCAGTTGCAAACAGCGCCTACCAAACACGGGGAGCGAAAGTGTCTATTTATTTTTAGAATTCACTGTAAACTGATATGTCATTTTGAATCAATAAAATTTTTGGACAGAAGGATGGAGGGAAGAGGAAGGTCAAAGACTCCTCCGATAAGATCGGAATCCACGGGAATCGGGATCGGAACGGAGATGGAGGCACCCTTCCAATCTTCCACCCTTCCAATTGCACCGGCAAAGGAAGGAATTTTGCGTAAGTCCTGTCACAGTTTATAATTTCAACAAAATTGGGGCTTCCTAGCCCGATGGTATCAATCAACAAATAGTTTTCACGTTCTACACTTTATTTTCGCATACGCCAAAAACATTGCCAGCCACTTAGCAATCAACCCTTCAAACAGGAGACTTTTACATGAAAACAGCTGCAACGCTAGTTATGCTTTTCACCCTCTTTTCACTCAACACCTTTGCCCAAGACTACACGCAATGGGAGTTACCCAGAAGTGCCAAAGCCCGCCTCGGTAAAGGGCGGATAAATGAAATTGCATATTCACCCGACGGAACTCGGCTCGCGGTCGCTGGCAGTATTGGTATTTGGCTCTACGATACGGCGACCCATCAAGAGCTTGCCCTATTCACCGGGCATACGGAGGGTGTCCTAAGCGTATCGTTCAGTCCCGATGGAAACACTATCGCAAGTGGGAGTTTCGATGACACGGTCCGGCTGTGGGACGTGGCATCAGGCAACACCATACACACCCTCACCGCGCATAGGGCCGGGGTCCTAAGCGTATCGTTCAGTCCCGATGGAAACACTATCGCAAGTGGGAGTTTCGATGACACGGTCCGGCTGTGGGACGTGGCATCAGGCAACACCATACACACGCTCACCGGGCATACGAGTTCGGTCAGAAGTGTATCGTTCAGTCCCGATGGAAACACTATCGCAAGTGGGAGTAATGATGACACGGTCCGGCTGTGGGACGTGGCATCAGGCAACACCATACACACGCTCACCGGGCATACGGAGGAGGTCCGGAGCGTATCGTTCAGTCCCGATGGAAACACTATCGCAAGTGGGGGTGGAGGTTGGTTTGGGGACAACACGGACAACACGGTGCGGCTGTGGGACGTGGCATCAGGCAACACCATACACACCCTCACCGGGCATACGGAGCAGGTCAATAGCGTATCGTTCAGTCCCGATGGAAACACTATCGCAAGCGGGAGTAATGATGACACGGTCCGGCTGTGGGACGTGGCATCAGGCAACACCATACAGACGTTCACCAGGCATACGTGGGATGTCAATAGCGTATCGTTCAGTCCCGATGGAAACACTATCGCAAGTGGGAGTAGGGATACAACCGTCCGGGTGTGGGACGTGGCATCAGGCAACATCATACACACCCTCACCGGGCATACGCGGGATGTCAATAGCGTATCGTTTAGTCCCGATGGAAACACTATCGCAAGCGGGGGTGGAGGTTTGTTTGGGGACAACACGGTGCGGCTGTGGGACGTGGCGTCAGGCAACACCATACACACCCTCACCGGGCATACGGAGCAGGTCAATAGCGTATCGTTCAGTCCCGATGGAAACACTATCGCAAGTGGGGGTGGAGGTTGGTTTGGGGACAACACGGTGCGGCTGTGGGACGTGGCATCAGGCAACACCATACACACCCTCACCGGGCATACGGAGCAGGTCAATAGCGTATCGTTCAGTCCCGATGGAAACACTATCGCAAGCGGGAGTAATGATGACACGGTCCGGCTGTGGGACGTGGCATCAGGCAACACCATACAGACGTTCACCAGGCATACGCGGGATGTCAATAGCGTATCGTTCAGTCCCGATGGAAACACTATCGCAAGTGGGAGTAGTGATGACACGGTCCGGCTGTGGGACGTGGCATCAGGCCACACCATACACACCCTCACCGCGTATAAGGCCGGGGTCAATAGCGTATCGTTCAGTCCCGATGGAAACACTATCGCAGGTGGGTATCATAGTGGCGTCCGTCTGTGGGACGTGGCATCAGGCAACACCATACAGACGTTCACCGGGCCTATGGGTTCGGGCCGGAGCGTATCGTTCAGTCCCGATGGAAACACTATCGCAACTGGGAGTAATGACAACACGGTGCGGGTGTGGGACGTGGCATCAGGCAACATCATACACACCCTCATAGGGCATACGGAGGAGGTCAATAGCGTATCGTTCAGTCCCGATGGAAACACTATCGCAAGTGGGAGTGACGACGGCACGGTGCTGTTGTGGGAATTGAGACCGTCTCTCTCCATCACCGTGTCTGATGTCAACCGCGATGGCGCGGTGAACGTCATCGACTTAGCCTTGTCTGATGTCAACCGCGATGGCGCGGTGAACGTCATCGACTTAGCCTTAGTTGCCTTGCAGTTTGGACAGACCGGACAAATTGATGCGGATGTCAATGGGGATGGCGTTGTAGACATTGATGACTTGATTGAGGTTGCCAGCAACATCGGTAATACAGGGCAAGCCCCACAAGCCCAACCGCTCGCGCTCACAACGATTACTCCCGCTGATGTTCAAAGTTGGATTACCCAAGTAGAAGCGTTAAACCGTACCGATGCCACGACACAACGGGGAATCCGTTTCCTTGAACAACTCATTTCTGCGTTGACACCAAGAACGACAATTCTACTCGCTAATTACCCCAATCCGTTCAACCCAGAGACATGGATACCGTATCACCTCGCCCACGATACGGATGTCCAAATCACTATTTATGATACCAACGGCGTAATAATGCGTCAGTTAGATTTGGGGCATCAGGCTGCGGGACATTACACCGATAGGACGAGGGCAGCCTATTGGGACGGACGGAACGCTTTTGGCGAATCGGTCGCAAGCGGTGTGTATTTTTATCACCTGTCTGCTGGGGATTATTCTCAGACGCGAAGGCTGGTGATATTGAAATAGTATCAAATGACCCGACGATGGTTATTTCCGATACCCAATCCCGTTCATAGGTCGGGCTTTCGACGCTCCCCCTCAATGAAACGCTCCGATGAAAGCGGTGCTGCCAAAGGATTAAAAGGAGAAGCGAAAATCTACCTCCCCTTTTGATCCTTCTGTCCACCGTTCCTAACGCACATACTCCTCTCCACGATGTTCCATCAGCCACTGTTTCAACGGCACATCTTCATCGGTTGGCTGCCACCAGCCCTTGATATCTACCCCGTCCCCAAGTAGCTGCCGACGAATCGGATCGCATTTGGCGAGAAGTTCGGGCGGCATCACGTTGTAGTCAAGTCCCCGCAGCCAACGATAACTGTAACCGATGAACAGCACCTTTCGTGTTACATCCGAATAGTTCCAACCACGAGAATGCCATAGCCTGCGGTCAAACAGCACCGCTGTCCCCGGTTCAATCTGCAATTCGATTGCACCGTCCAGATCACCCTCCCGATCGCTTTGAGGTGGACGCTCATCGAGTTTGTGGCTACCGGGCACGATTCGCATCGCACCTCGATCCGGGCCCCGCACATCACTGAACCAATAGCTTACTTTGAGTGAGAGCCGTGGATGTGGACGCTCCATCTCTTGGACAGGTCGGCCGCCATCCTGATGCCATCCCGCCCCCTTTTGGGTTCGAGGCACATCCGGTCCCTCCGGCGGATAAACAATGAGGTGAGAGATGTAGAGTTGGATGTTCCAACCGAGGATATCCCACAGCAACGGAAATACCTTCGGGTTGTCAAGCAACTCAAGGAACAGATCATCTGCGGCGATGGTACGGAACTTTTTCATCAGGTCGTGTGGTCCAAGTCCCTGCCTCTTTCGTTCCTCCGCATCAATTCGGTCAATAGCGATGCTCATTTTGTCAACCATCTCCGGAGATAAAGCATCATCGACGATCAGATAGCCCTCGTCGTTAAACGTCTGAAGTTGTTCATCCGTAGCACAGTATTTTAACCAATCTTTGTCCATGTGTCGCTCCTTTCAACTTTTTGGGCAGGCACAAAACCTGCCCCTACATTTGGTCCCACTTGTAGGGGCAACCCTTGTGGTTGCCCTGTATAACCGCAGATCAAAAATCTCACACCTTCACAAAGTGCTTTTGGCAATAAGCATATCAACAAAGGGACAAAAATTCAACACTTTTTGGTTCACTTTTTCGTTTGATTCTATAGCACTATCTTGATAAAATGAGCGGTAGCACAACGTATGAAGCATGGGAAGTTCGTGATGAACACGAAAGAAATTCTGAAAAAGATCCGCCGAATCGAAATCTCCACCAACCGCCTTGTCAACAACATCTTCGCTGGAGAGTACGAGAGCGTATTCAAGGGACGGGGCATGGAGTTTGAGGAGGTACGCGAATACCAGCCCGGCGACGAAATTCGCACCATTGATTGGAACGTGACCGCTCGCATGGGGCAGCCTTACATCAAAAAATATGTTGAAGAACGTGAGTTGGTGATGATGCTGCTCGTCGATACCAGTGCCTCTGCCGACTTTGGAACATACCAGCAAACAAAGGCAGAGATTGCGGCGGAGATCTCCGCACTGCTCGCTTTTTCCGCCATCAAAAACAGTGATAAGGTCGGACTAATCTGCTTCACGGACGATGTGGAGTTGTTTGTTCCACCGCGCAAGGGACTAAAGCATGTCCTGCGTGTTGTCCGGGAGATACTATACTTCGCACCGCAGCAGCGCGGAACGAACGTCAGTGCTGCATTGGAGTATGTCGACCGCGTCATCCGACGAAAGAGCGTTGTGTTCCTGATCTCCGACTTCAGAGACCAAGGTTACGAGAAGCGGCTGCAGGTGACGAGCAAACGTCATGACCTCATTGCCATTACACTCCAAGATATGCGGGAAGAGACTTTGCCAAATGTGGGGTTAATCGAACTTGAGGATGCAGAAACCGGTGAGGTCATCATCTTAGACACGCGAGACCCCAAGGCACGCGAGATGTATCGACAGCTCAATCTCGGTGTCGTTGAAGCGCGTCGAAAGTTCTTCCAATCAAACAAAATTGATAACATCGAAATTCGGACGGAGCAATCTTACGTTGAACCGTTGATCCGTTTCTTCCGAGAACGCGCTGTGCGGGACTCGTTTTGAAAAGAGCGTTTCATAGTTCACCTGAATAGCACTTACGCAGCCAACTGTAGGCGGGGCATCTTGCCCCGCACTAAACTGTGTAAGTTCTGCCGATATTAGATTTGACGACTATAGTGGATTCAACAATTAACGATACATATTTATAGTGCACTCTAACTACAAATAGACGGTAAAGGTAGTAGGCACACTCCGTGTGCCGTAACTCCGTGAGCAAGATTGCTGCCCTCGCTCGTTCACAGTGTCCAATTATAGTAAATTATCAAAATATGTAGACACTTTCGCTCCCCATGTTTGGTAGGTGCTGTTTCTAACTGCGCCTATGCGGTGCGGTTAGAAACCGCACCTACCGGGGTGATAGCCTGCATTTTTCCATCTTCGGTAGTCGAGGTTCCCTAACCTCGCCTATTGGTAGTGTCCAAGTAATTCTAAAATCTACCATAGTGCTAACATCTACTATAAGTGTGTATCAAGGAATAAAGGAGCAACAACTATGGCTAATAAACAGGGATCTTCTGTCGATACTGGGAATGAAACAAATATTACAGCCGAACCGCCGGACTACGCCGCCGAAGCACGTGCGCGTGCGGCAAAATGGAAGGATCGAGCGAAAGCCCGCCACAAAATTGTCGGTATTCGGACTTGGCATATTAACCTAAATCCTGCCACAATGTCATCTATGGCATATTCACAAGCGGGAAAGCAGGTTCAGATGCCACCCGAACCGAAAAATGTTCATGTTGACTGGCGCGGCCCCTTTGCCACACAAGCGGGCGCACTGATGGTGGAGATCACAACTGATAAAGGGTTGAAAGGCTATGGCCTTGGCGGTGGCGGACTTGCCGGAGCACTCATCATCGACCGCCATATTCAATATTTCACGCTAGACCGTGATCCCCTTGACGTTGAAGAGATCTGGGATAACCTTTATCACATCACGTCGATTTATGGACGACGGGGGGTTGTCATCTATGCGCTCAGTGGTATTGAACTCGCCCTATGGGATCTCTGTGGAAAAATCTTGGATGCACCAGTCTATAGCCTAATCACGGAGGAGCCACAACTCAAAATACCGGCGTATGCCACCGGCGTAGATGTCGGCTATTACGTGGAGCACGGATTTACCGCCTGCAAGCCGGGGATCCGAAATGGAATTGCGGAGGGAGATGAGGGGTTTGCAAAGAACCTTGAGATCATCCGTGAGGCGCGTCAAGCGATTGGCTCCGATATCGAACTCATGGCGGACATCTATCTTCGATGGGACGTGGATTATACGCTTCGTTTCGCTGATGCCGCTGCCGGTGTGAATCTCAAGTGGATTGAGGAGGCCATCCCTCTGGACGATTATGCGGGCATGGCGCGATTGGTTCGAGAAATTGACTCCACTTGGATTGTTTCCGGCGAACACGAGTTCACCCGATACGGATTTCGTGAGCTACTGCGCTGGAAAGCCGCTCACATGATTCAACCCGATATCAGTTGGGCAGGCGGGTTCGGCGAATGTCTCAAGATTGCCAATGAAGCAGCAGCGCAGGGTGTCCCAACATGGCCCCATCAGGGCGGAACCCCTTGGGGATTACACCTGATTGCCTGTCTGCCGATGCCATGCCGAGCAGAAACCTTCGGTCCCTCACGCAAATCCACAGATAATGAACTCTATCGCTGCCTGCGTCCTGCACCTCACGATGGTTTCTTTACGCTGGACGACAGTCCCGGATTTGGTGTGGAGATTGATGAAAAACTGCTAGATGCCTACACCATTGACCATCTTTGAAATCTGTTGCTAATCTGACGCAAACGGAGAGAAGCGAGAAAATGAGCGTAAAATCATCCCAATCCACTATTCATCTTGTGCGCTGCGTACTCCTAATTTTACCCCTCTTTCTGGTTGGGTGGATAGGAAGTTGGTCTCAGGCGATCAAGCGTGGAAATGCACACTATGAAGCCGAGGCGTATGATGCAGCGCTTGAGGCATATCAAGCAGCAGCAAAAGACCGACCAAACGATCCGATTTCCCGTTACAACCTGGGGACAGTCCTATACCAAAAAAAGCAGTTTGAAAAAGCAGCCGATGAATTCAGGCGGTCGCTCGACGCGGTAGACCCAATCCATCAGGCACAAGGTTACTACAATTTGGGAAATGCTCAGGTCCAACTCAACGATATAGAAGGTGCGGTCCGATCTTACAAGAGTGCGTTGCGCTTGAATCCAAGGGATTTGGATGCGAAGCATAACTTGGAACTTGCGCTTGAGAGGTTAGAACAGAAATCACAGCAGAACCAACCAGAGTCCGGAGAGGAAGACAAAAGTCAACAGGAACAAGACCGACAGCAGCAGAATCAGGACCAACAAGATACGGCTGAAAAGGAATCGAATCAGCAAGATCAGGAGGATCCGTCAGAATCAGAGCAACAGGAACAGAGTCAGGAATCGTCTGAACAAGAAGCCGCAGCCGAAGAATCGCCTCCGCAATCAGAACAAGAGTCAACACAGCAGCCAGTTAAGATGTCTAAGGAAGATGCCATTCGCCTGCTCGAGGCTATCAAAGATAACGAGAAAGAGATTCAGAAGAAGATATTACAAAAGCGATTCTCAAGACGCCAACGATCTGAAAAGGATTGGTAGGGGGTAAGGCATGGAGGCAAGGAAGGCACCAAATTGGAGATTCAGACGTTCATTCACGCTTCACGTTTCACGTTTTACGTTTCACTCCTTATGTTTCACACTCTTTGGACTCTTGGCTTCCGTTCTCTTCGGCAGCACCGCTTACAGCCAAAACATCACCGTGGCGGCGGAGGTCACCCCAAAAATTATCAGCCTTAACGAAACAGCAACGCTGCGTGTAACGATTTCCGCCAATCAGCAGTTAGGAAATATTGGACCACCAAAGCTAAAAGCATTGCCGGAGTTCAATGTCTCTTACGGCGGTGCATCCAGCCAATATAATCTCACTGGTAATCAGATCTCTGTGTCTGTCACTTGGACTTACGTGTTGAGACCTAAGAAGGTGGGACAATTTATAGTGTCCTCAATTCAGATCTCTCACGGCAACAAAACCTACACAACTGATCCTATCTCTATCAAGGTGTTACCGAAATCTGAGAAACTGTCCCAAGGCGAATCGACGCAGAATACTTTTTCGGACGCATTTTCCAACAGTACGCATAAAGTTGAAGCCTCTGTGGATAATTCGCGCCCCTACGTGAATGAACAGATTATATACACCTTTCGGTATTTCTATACCGACCGCATTCCAAGTTTCGATTCTCCCAAATACACACAGCCTTCCTTGAGGCAGTTTTGGACGACAGAGTTAGAAAGAAAACGAGCCCAGAGACAGGTGATTGATGGAACCCTCTACCGGGTTGAGGAAATTCAGGTTGGGTTGTTTCCAATTGCCGCTGGCAAAATCACGATTGAGCCCGCGAAACTATCACTTCCGCTTGCTGCAAGACGCGGTCGCCCCCAGCCGTCGTCCAGAGTACTTGTCACAAATCCAGTAGAAGTTAATGTTCGTCCGCTCCCTCAGGAGGGCAAGCCCGCAAACTTCGGAGGCACGGTCGGTCAATATCGCATCCATGCCCAGACCGATCGGGGGACGATCGAAGCCGGAGATGGATTCACCTTGCGAGTGCAAGTCGCCGGGACAGGGAATATTAAGACGGTGCCCGCCCCAACCATTCCGACACTCCCAGATATGGCAATATATGACCCCCAAATTACGGATGCCATCGGCATAGTTGATTCAAAAGTCCAGGGAAGCCGCACGTATGAGTATGTCATTATCCCATCAAAGGAGGGGAATTGGAGAGTTCCTATGATCGAATACCCTTATTTCGATCCACAGGCGGGGGGCTACCAAATTGCGCGTACTGTCCCCATTACTATTGATGTGCTTGCTAACCCGAATGAGGTTGTTGGGACAACGCTCGCGGGTACAACACAGTCCGACATGCACCTTCTTAAGCAGGACATTCGATACATCAAGCCCGATTCGCTTGAATTATCAAATCGGCATTTTTTTCCCTATAAGCACGTGTCATTTTGGGTTGCCCAGACCTTACCAATTGCCGTTGTTCTCTCTGTGTGGTTCTATCGGCAGCGGCACGCTAAACGTGATCCTAAACAGGTTCGCAGGCAGTATGCCGCGAGGAAGGCGCTGCGAATCATTGAGGACGCTAAAAAACACGCCGTGGCTGAACCAGCAGTGTTCTATGGTACACTCGCCAATGGACTGTATCAGTATATCGGAGATATCTTCGATATTTCACCCGGCGGACTTAATCCTGAATTGGTACGTCAGCGATGTGAGGAGGCGGGTTTCCCTGAACCTACGACGACACAAATTGTTGATACGTTGACGCAGTATGACTATGTGCGGTTTGCCCCAGTTGCCGCAAATTCAACAGCGATGGAAGATGCCCTCAACCGTGCTGAAGCATCTATTAACGAAATAGAAAAAGAGCGCAGTTGAAGATATAATAGCTATTGTGTATAATGAAGCAAGGAGATTCGCAGCATGGAAGACTGGAAGTATGGACGGATCGAAGATAAGAAAAGATTCATCTCACATTTTATCTTTCTCGTCTGTTTCCTCAGCTTTTCTGCTTGGTGTAACCACACCTACTCCCAATCTCAATCAACTTTGGAGGCGAGTTATCGGAGTGCCGATGCTTTATACCAAGGTGGGCAGTATCAGCAGGCAGCCGAAAAGTACGAACAGATTGTAGATTCCATCCAAAATGGTGCTGTCTATTATAATCTCGGCAATGCCTACTTTCGTCTTGGAAATAGAGGGAAAGCTATCCTAAACTATGAGCGTGCGAAACGATTGATGCCAAGAGATAAAGATACAAATTTTAACCTCAAAGTCGCTAAAGCACGGAATGTTGATTCATTCGACCTTGTTAAGCCTCTCTCCGGTTTTTCGCTTCTACACGGTGCTTTGCATCCAAATGAGATCGTTTGGGTTGGACTCATTCCGTATTGGATCGCAGCCATTAGCCTCATCGTGATTCAATTCATTCAGAACCATCATTTTCAACGGGCGTTGCGTTATGTTGTCCTGATTGGATGCATCGGATGGCTTTTTTCCTTATTGGTTTTGGGTTTGAAAATTCGAGAGATTAACCTGCCGTATGCGATCGTGGTTGCAAACGAGGTTATGGTACGGAGTGAACCCGATCTGGGGTCCGAGACTATCGCCCTTCCACTGCATGAGGGCACCAAGATTCAATTGCAAGAGGAACGTAATGATTGGGTGAAAATCTATCTGCCCGATGAAAATTCAGGTTGGTTGTCTGCGGATGCAATCGAAAAAATTTAGGGATCATATAGATTTTAGGACTTACGCAGCGTGTTCATAAGTCCCCCTGATTTTCCAAAGTCCCCTTGACAAGGGGGATTTAGGGGGTTAAAACCCAAAAATCTACCCTCGCTAAATTTGTGTAAGTCCAAGGTTTAAAAGAAAGGAAATTTCATGGAATTACTTGGTGCGTTGACTTTATGGTTACACGTTACTGCCGCCGCGATCTGGGTCGGTGGCAATTTTATGATAGCAATGGTGATTGTGCCTTACTTCAAACGCTCTGTGCCTCCTGTGGAGCGGATCAAAATCATGACCCAGATTGGCAGAAGTTTTGAGCCGATTGGATGGGCGTGTGTCCTGATTCTCATCTTCTCCGGTCTGTTTAATATCTTTACCGCGGGCGTGTTAGGAAGTCCCGATCTGATTGGTCCCTTTATGCGGATGCTTGGCATCAAAGTCCTCCTCGTACTTATCCTGATTCTCCTGACCGGAATTCACGGTTTTATCATGGCGCCGCGGTTAGCGCGCGCTGTTGAAGAACTGGAACCGGGGACCGAGGAACTACCCGAACATATCGATAAGATGCGCCGTCAGATGGCGGTGGTGTCCAGTCTTATCGGTGTGTTTTCTCTGCTTGTTCTGCTTGCTGCGGTTGCATTGCGGTTGGGAATTTAATCAGGGATAAGAATCGATGCTGTGATGCCTATAATATAGAGAGGGATTGCTGTTATGGCTCGCAAAAGAAAACGTATTCTAAAAGTCGCTCTCTACCTATTATCAATCCTTTTGTTAATAGCGATAGGTGGCGCAATTTTCAGCGTTGTCAAGCTTCGAGCCTCCCTACCAATGCGCGATGGCGAAAAACCAATTAAGGGATTAAACCTACCAGTCACGGTGACTTTGGATCGTTTTGGGGTCCCAACAATTATCGCTTCGACACGAAAGGATGCCGCCATAGCGTTGGGATACGTGACCGCGCAAGATCGCCTCTTCCAAATGGATTTACTGCGCCGCCGTACCGCCGGGCGACTCTCCGAAGTCGTGGGTAAAATAGCGATAAAAAGCGATAAGCAGCAGAGAGTTATCGGGTTCAATCGTGTGACCCAAGCGATTATTGCCAACCTCTCCGATGAACGGCGAGAAATCCTCGCTGCCTACGCGGATGGCGTAAACGCATTTATCCGCCAAATGGATACCCCACCTTTTGAATTTCTCCTCTTGGGTTATCGACCAGAACCTTGGACGGTGGAAGACAGCATCCTCGTCGTCATGAATATCTTTCAATCACTGGCTTTCAGGGAAAATGACGAACGGATGATGACTATCATGGAAAAATCGCTCCCACCAGAAGTTGTCGCTTTTCTCACTCCCGATACAGGTAGTTATACCCAACCTCTTTTGGGAGGACCGGACTCCCATCGACCGATGCAGCCCATTCCTGTCGAAGCGCTCGCTTCAATTCGTCGTGCACCCAAGCAAATCGGAAAAAAATTGGTTCGCGCAACGCACGACGTCGTAGGGTCGAACAATTGGGCGGTAGGCCAGTCAAAGACGGCGGACGGTCGAGCAATTGTGGCGAACGATATGCACCTCGGCTTGTCCGTACCGAATATATGGTATCGGGCATCCCTCCGCTACGAAAACGTTGAAATTTCAGGCGTTATTCTGCCGGGGACCCCCGCTGTGGTCGTCGGATCTAACGGTCATGTAGCATGGGGGTTCACCTATATTTGCGGAGATTTTCTCGATCTTGTCCGCTTGGAAATTAATCCCGAAAATCCAGATGAGTACAAAACACCGGATGGCTGGAAACAGTTTGAGGTTATCAACGAACGGATCGAAATTAAAGGAGGAAAGCACATCGTCGAACCTGTCAAGCTCACAATATGGGGACCTGTCAGCCCAACTCCGTTGATGGGGCAACCAGTTGCCATCCATTGGACAGCACTACAACCCGAAGCGGTTGGGATGGAACTGCTTGATATGGATAAGGCAATGACGGTCGAAGATGCGCTATTCATCATGAATCGATTCCGTGGTATACCGCTGAATGTGGTTATGGCTGATAGCGTCGGGAAAATTGCGTGGACATATTGTGGCAAAATTCCTATCCGAAAGGGATTTGATGGATCTTCTGCCAAGTCCTGGGCAAATGGTGACATTGGTTGGGAAGGTTATATTTCGCCATCTGAATTGCCGCGTGTGATTTCGCCACCAGAGGGTTTTATAGCGACCGCAAATGATCGGACGCTTGGTAAAGACTATCCCTATCTCATCGGTTACAACTTCGCCAATGGTCATCGGGCTTACCGTATTAACGAACGTTTGCGCGAAATGGATCAAGTCACAGAACAAGATATGTTCCAACTTCAGTTGGATACAGTGATCCACTTCTATGAATTTTACCAACAACTGGCGTTATCCGTCTTAACGGAGGATGTCATTGCAAATAAACCACTCTTGCTAAAGGCGCGAAAACAGATAGCAGGTTGGGATGGTAAAGCGGAAGTGGACAGTATAGCCTTCGGAATTCTGGTTCGGTTCCGAGACATTCTGGCTGAAGATGTACTTCAACCCTTTTTAGATCTCTGTCATGAGGCTGATAGGAAATTTTCGTACGCTTGGAGGAATACGGAACCGCCCCTTCGTGCCCTGCTAAGAGAAAAGATCGAAAAAATTCTCCCAGACCCAGTGAATTATCCAAACTGGGAGAAGTTTATCCTCGCGAAATTAGAAAAATCCATCGAACAGCTGCTCAATGAACACAATTTTGATTCATTAGACCAATTGACTTGGGGCAGCATTCATAAAACTCAGATCTCACATCCACTTGGGTTTATTCCCATGCTAGGCAACATATTGAACATGCCTCAGGATCCGCTTCCGGGAGATGGCCTTTGCGTTCGATCTCCGTATGCCTCTGAACGCATGGTCATCTCCCCGGGACACGAGGCAGATGGGATTCTACAGATACCTGGCGGCCAATCGGGGCATCCTTTATCACAAAACTACAAAAACCAGTACAGCTATTGGTTAAAAGGGGAGCCCCTACCTTTCCTGCAAGGACCAACCACCCACACATTGACGCTCACCCCCAATCCCTAAGCTCGGCAATCTTCGAACCCGCATCGTAGGCAGGGCATCTCCGATAAATTGGGATCCAAAGCGGCTTGCCCCACCCCAAAGAATTAAATGAGGGGTGTGCATGATAATTGTCTGAATCAGGATTTTCAGGATTTAAGGATTTTCAGGATAGAAACCGGAACGTGAAATGGGACTATTTAAGGACGGGACAGGGGGCATTTAGCCCCAGCGGGGCGACATGTTTATAGCATACCGATAGCCCCATATCCCAAAGCCCCAGCGGGGCGACATGTGCCATTTGTCTGAATCGCAGATTGCACTCTCCCACACGAAAGCTATTTATGCACACCCCTCAATTAAATGCCCCTAATTCGATAAAGTATGGGCTTGACTCAATCTCCGCTGTTATACTATAATGGATGATTAACAAATGTTTTATTTTGGATATTTATCCGAATAACGCAAGTTGCTAGTTATGAAAAATGTTGTAAGAATGGGAACTGATTTCTCGTTTTTCGGGAGTGCGAACTGGATACCCTGTTATACCTAGCTGGAAAAGAGAGGAGAGCGATATGGCGTTGACAGATGAACAGAAGCAGCGTTTTTGGGAAAACGGCTACCTCGTCGTCCGGGACCTCCTCAACCAAGAGGAAGTGGAAGTTCTCAAAGAACGAGCGAATCTCATCGCTTCTGGCGAAGCATCTCATGTGCCAGAGGAGTGGATTCAGATCGAGCCCGCGATTGGCAGAGGCGAGATTCAAGCGGAGTCAAAAGTGGAATCCGTTCGCAAGTTGTGGAATTTGGTTCCCTATGACGAAGTGATGCGGGCACACGCTGCCAATCCGAAAATTGTGGAGGTCATCGTTGATCTGCTCGGTCCTGATATCAAGCTGTATGGTGACCAACTGTTCATGAAGCCACCAAAGCACGGTTCGCGTAAGGAGTATCACCAAGACTCAAACTCGTGGAAGCACCTTGTCCCATATAATCTCGTCAGTTGTTGGGCAGCGATCGACGATGCAACACTCGAAAATGGGTGTCTGTGGGTGATTCCGGGCAGCCACAAGTGGGGATTAATCAGCCGAGAACGAGAGCAGGAGATCGAAAGCCGTGCACTCGGAGGAGAGTGGGAGAACGAAGCGCCCGTCGAGTTGAAGTCGGGAGATTGTAGTTTCCACCATAGCCTGCTTCTACACAGCAGTCATGCCAACCGATCATCGAAGCAGCGTCGGGGATATGCTACACACTATATGTGTTCAAAGACGAAATATCTGGGCGATGCACCTAAGCCTGATTATCCACTAATCTGTGGTCAAGAATTTCCAAATTATGTTTAATACCATATTACCGGCTTAACGTCCTAATAGCGGGGAAATCTTCACGATTACCCCATTCGTAGATCCACTAATTCCGTAAGGAGGATTGATAATGCAATCAGTTCAGGTTTTGACGGCCGCTTGGTATGGCGACCGAGAAATCGACTTGACGTTTCCTGACGATTGGGACCTCAACCTCATCGCTTTTGAAGAACGTCCAGTGCTGACAGAAGATCAGCTGCAACAAGCGTTCCATCAGCCAATTGGGTCATCGAGAATCGCGGAACTCGCACAGGGCAAGAAAAGTGCCGTCCTCATCGCCGACGATCTCACGCGACCTACTCCAACCTCAGAGGTCATGCCCTTCATCTTAGATGAACTGCAAGAAGGGGGCATCGCCGAAGAAGATATCTTAATATTCATAGGGCATGGCTGCCACAGACAGATGCGGCACGATGACATCACAAAGAAACTCGGTGCGGACACCGTAAATCGTATCCGCGTCAAGCAGAATGAATTGGATGACCCCTTCGTCTATTTAGGGGACACATCGCGGGGAGTGCCCCTGCATATCAACCAGTGGGTAATGGACTGCGAACTCAAAATTGGCATCGGTGGAACATGGCCACACGGTACCGCAGGTTTCAGCGGCGGCGGAAAACTCGCTATCCCCGGTATAGCAAGCTACAAAACTATCAGTACCGCACACGGCACGTTGAAGGGCGGAGGCAGGGCTGGAGATGTCGAAAATGAATTTCGACTTAATTCCGAAGAAGCCGCCCGGATGGCAGGATTGAATACAACAGTGCTCACCATCTTGGACTATAAACGCGAGATTACCGGGCTTTTTGTCGGTGATCTGGTCGAAGCACACCGCACTGCCGTTAAGGATGCCAGAGACGCCTACGCGGTCCAAGTGATGCCCGACGCTGATGTCGTGATTGCCACCGGCTATCCACGTGACCATGATCTGCCATACGGTGGTCAGGGCGGTTGGCCCATGAGGCATTCTCAGCCGGAGGCGACGCGTATTCTGATCAACACCGGCACCGAGGGGGTTGGCTATCATCGAGCGGGCTTCCTCCGGGGCAGACAACTTCGTGAAGAAGAGAATCGTGAACGCGAAGAACGGAAGCCGCTCGTTAGATCCGAGGATTGGGACTATATCCTCTTCTCTGATGCCGTGGGTCCGATGGAAGTCTTGGAAACCCACCCCAAAGCCAAATTGATGGAATCGTGGGATGAAATCCTCGACTTTCTGAAGCAGAAATATCGTGACCAGAAGCCGACGGTAGCGATATATCGCTCGTCAGCGATCGCTTATCCACGGGATTAGAGTACGGCTCTACATAGAAGGAGATAAATATGCAATCTGTTCAAGTTTTAACAGGTGCCTGGTATGGCGATAGAGAAGTCGACTTGACGTTTCCCGATGATTGGGATGTCAACGTCATCAAGTATGAAAAGCATCCGGTACTGACGCAAGACCAGCTACGACAGGCTTTCCACGAACCTATTGGGTCGCCACGAATTGCGGAGATAGCACAAGGTCAAAACAGCGCTGTCATCATTTGTGATGATCTAACCCGTCCAACCCCCTCTTCAGAAGTTATTCCCTTTATCCTCGAGGAACTTCAGGAAGGCGGTATCTCCGAAGAGAACATCATCTTCTTCATGGGCTTCGGATGTCACAGAAGCATGAAGCACGCCGATCTCGTGAAGAAACTCGGCGAGGATACAGTGCGCCGTTTTCGCGTTAAGCAAAACGAGCTGGATGATGCCTATATCTACATTGGCGAAACCTCGCGTGGGGTTCCGCTTCACTGCAACCAATGGGTCGTAGACTGTGATGTGAAAATTGGTGTCGGGGGCGCATGGCCCCACGGCACCGCAGCGTTTAGCGGCGGCGGGAAGATCGTCATCCCCGGCGTGTCGAACTACAAAACCATCAGCACCGCCCACGGCACAATGGAAAGCGGCGGAAATGCAGGGAATGTCGAGAACGAATTTCGGCTCAACTCCGAAGAAGCCGCCCGGATGCTAGGGGTGAACACAACGGTGATAACCACCCTTAACGACAGACGAGAAATTACCGCCCTTTTCATTGGGGACCTAGTCGATGCCCATCGCGCTGCTGTTGAGACCTCAAGGGTTGCCTATGCAGTCACGCCGATGAAGGACGCCGATATCGTGATCACTACCGGCTATCCACGCGATCATGATCTCAGCTATGGACAGATCGGTGGGTGGCCCATGCGGCACGCATCGCCGGAAGCAACGCGCATCTTGGTCTCCTCCGGGGATGAAGGTGTGTGCTATCACCGAGCGGGCATCATTGGGTCAAGACTTCGCCGTGGAGCGGAGGACCAAGAACGCGAAGAACGGAAACCGTTGGTCAGATCTGAGGATTGGGACTACATCCTCTTCTCCGACGCCGTGGGTCCGATGGAGGTCTTGGAAGCACAACCCAGAGCCAAATTAATGGATTCTTGGGATGAAATCTTGGATATGTTGAAGCAGATATATCGAGACCAGAAACCCAAGGTGGCGGTATACCCATCTGCAGCAATCGCATATCCAGCAGAAGAAGGGACAGAAGGACTATATCAGTCAGTATGGTCCCGCTAACATCGAGTGTACCCGTGCAAAGGCATCTAAGCTTTGCGCGGGTACTATTTTAACGCAAGTTGCTAGTTGATAAACCCAGAAACCGAGTTTTTTCGGCAAAACTCGGTTTCTCTATGAAACTCAGGGCGTGTAGAAATTTATGTGACACATGTCGAATCGTAGGGGCAAGGTTCCCTCGCCCAATGAGTTGTGAACCCAAACCCTGTAGGAATTGCTCCAATGTAGGGGCAACCCTTGTGGTTGACCCAAATGCTTGGGTTGTTTTACCAGCAGCGTCAAACTCAAACTGCTGACCGATTTAACCGTTGATCAGCCCCTTCAAATAGGCAACGGCATCCGGTATACTTTGGGGGCCAAGATGTTCAGGAATAATTAACCCATCGTATCCGCCCTCAATCAATGCCCGCACACATCGGGGGATGTCCACATCACCGCTGTCTAAAGGCACCTCATCATGGTCCCTCATGATCTGACTGTGGCTAACCTGATTGCGAGCATGAGCGAAAAAGATCCGATCCATGCCCCATGTCTCAACCGGTGAATGCGGATCTTCACCAAAAAGCGACATCCCTTGACAGTAGGTCACACCATTGTTGGGGCTTGGCACCGTATCCCAAACCGAGTGCAGCACATCGACCGCCCACAGATGATTTGCTAACTTCAGATTTACCTCGTCGGCTACGCCCACCACCCGCCTGAAAAACTGAATAACCGTATCCCATCCATCTTCACCCGGCATTACCATCAGCGGTCTGCCGGGGTGATATTCATTAAAATAGATTAACCGGTCCAACGGATAGAAAAGCACCACACCAACACCGGACTCCCCAATCCCCCGCAGCGTTCGACAAAGGGCCTCCAATTCCGACTCATTTTCGCCGAGCACCGCCTCTTTGGAGGGCGGCGGCGCAATCATCCCGGATACCTGAACCCCACGCTCCTGAAGCATATCCCCGAACGGCTTGAAATCATCCGACGTCATATACCCTCGATCTGAGGCACCCGGAACCGAACCCGCGCCGAGAAAGATCTCATTCACACCTGCATCACGACAACTCGCCGCAACTTCGTCTGCACTACTGGAACCTGCGTGTATACCGACTCTCATGATTTACCCTCCCGTATTACGACAACATCTGCTCAACAGCATCTAACTCCGCTTCGGTGTACGGATGTTGGAATGCGCTATCTGTCGGTTCGCCATCTTCCATCAATACCGGCGACGGATTCGGGACCTCCCAATCGCCCAACTCCTCACGGCGGACAAAGTTTCCGCCACGCTCCAGAACCGAATAGAACGGTAGGAGAAACATCGTCAATTTTTCCATTAGATCATCACCGGTCTCTGGTGATTCGCCTGTTTCAAACATCTCTTGGATAACCAGCTGCAAGGCATTCCATGTGTTGTAGCGAAAATACCCCGGACGCCCCGGTATCTTGCCTTCCGCATCGCCCTGATGATCCCCGAAAATACGCATATACCCCTGTGCATCCGCCCCACTCACCAGTTGCAATGAACCATGGTACGGATGCGTCGGATGGTCATGCTCATAGATCACGAGCCCATTCGGTTTTCGCCAATTCGGGGTGTGATAAGCCGCCCCCGTCATCCTCCCTCGACCTTTCTTAACCTCGTCGCGCAATACGGCGTGGATGTACCATACGCCGTGCAGTCCATGCGAATAGTAATCGCTCATCGAATTGTGTGCGACATAGCCCTTGATGTCGGTCATGTCAGCGGCTTTTGCACGCAAGTCACCCACGCTTTCGGTATATTCCCACGTTGATGCGGTCAAGAGTGGGGTGCCGTGTTTCGCCGCCAAATCTACCATCGCCTGTCCCTTTGCTACGGAGGTCGCAAACGGGCGATTGACAAACGTCGGGACACCTGCCTCAAGGAAAGGCTTTGCGAACAGCGGATACAACGAAATCGCAGTGACATCGTCAATGTACACCCCATCAACCTTACCGATCATATCCGCAGGATGTTGGACAATTTCAACACCTTGAAACAGTGAATTCAATCGCTCTGACATATCAGGTCTGATGGTCCAAGCGTGTGTCAGCACCATGCCCGTCGTGCGGATCTGACCCGCGGGCGGGTTCATTGTATTGCCCCAGATACCGTGCATATGTCCGCCGGGACCGGCTATCACACCAACACGGACAAGGTCATGTGGAGTAGATCGGGTGAAAGATGGCGTGGTCATAAGTTGCTCCTTTTGAAGTGGTCATACGTTGTGTGAACAAATAAAATTTTGCTGATTGTAGTGGAATTGGATTTCAAAGTCAAGCAATTTTGCGCTGGTTTCCTCTAGTCAAGAAGATTGACAAATTTCTTGACCGACAAGCAAGGAGCAGGTAAAATGGCTGCGTACATTTTCAAAGTAGCGCGAGGAAAGTCTGGACTGTGGCGGTTGTTAAAACCATGGAAGTAGGTATGTCATGAAACCCTATCGCCTTATCTATCAGATGGACTCAAGCGGCGTGCTTCCCACTTCAACGGATGTCAATGACTACCTCAAAGGTATCGTCGGTTTTCTTGAGGACAGCCACATCGACTGTCTTTTTTGGCACGACGGGGCTGGCGGTAACACCGCCAACTACGACAGCGATGTGTTGGAGTTGACCGGGGAACGTATCGGTGAGGTGGACCCGTCGCTGCTTCGTCTAATCGAAGAGGGTAACGACCCACCGAAGATTGTCGTACCCGCAGCAAAGGAGCGAGGTGTAGATATTTTCTACTCCCTCCGTCTCAACGACTGTCACGATTCCTTTGGGCATGAGCGATTGCTCGCCACCTTCAAAGTGGAACATCTGGAGTGGACAATCGGAGCGGGACATCCGGAGGTGCATCCGTCTGTCCACCGCAATCTCAATTTTGCAGTGCCCGAAGTGCGCGATCTAAAGTTCGCTGTCATTGAGGAAATTTTCCGGAAATACGACTTTGATGGATTAGAGATCGACTTCCTCCGCAGTCCCCCCTATTTTGTTCCGAGTGAAGCACCCGATAACGCCCATCTGCTTACAGAGTTTCTCAGTCGGGTGCGGGAGCATTTGAATCAACGGGGCAGAGCGCGAGGCAAGCAGATCCCGTTGGCAGTGCATGTGAATCCCACGCTAGAGGCGTGTCGGTTGGATGGATTCGATATCCCGACTTGGATTGAAGAAAGATTGGTGGACAGTTTCAGCCTCGGCAGCGGTAACATAGACTGTGATGTGGAGGCGTTTAAAAACCTAACCAACGGCACAGGAATATTGGTGTATCCCTGCGTATACGCTTGGCCCAGTGGGTACAACATCCTTTTCGGGTTTGAAGATTCCGAGCCAATGTTCCGTGCTTTGGCGTCCAACTACTGGACTCAGGGTGCCGACGGCATCTATACCTTCAACTGGAATGCACACTCCTACGTGCACCGTCCCGACAAGAACGCACAATTCGCACCCCAAATACAGTTACTACGAGAAATGGATGCGCCCCAAGCGATGCGAGGCAAAAATAAGTTTTATGTTGCCGACCGCCTCTTGGGAGAGAAACCGATGTTACCACATAACTGGCTGCACGCAACACTCCCGCAAACCCTAAAGCGTGGAGAGCAGGTGGAGGTCCCGGTTCTGGTAGGAGAGGATTTCACTGCCTCCCCTACCCCTCGGCTGATACGGCTATCCCTCACTTATGCTGACCTGACCGAAACGAACGAAATCAGGATTGCGCTCAACAAGCAGCCGTTATCAAAACTTGAGCCGACCGACCCTTGGCTCCCACCCGACAATACGGACAATACCTCACAACAAGAGCAAGTCCACGCCCTACGTCAGAAAATACGCCCTGAGCAGCTCATACAGGGGAGAAATCACGTTGGGATCTCAGTCGTTGCTGGCGAGGTCTCTGTGAAGGGAGTAGAAATCCATGTCCTCTATTGACTTTTCACAGTTGGGAATACAATCTTCTTTAACCCAAGTTGATAAGTTCTATTGATATTTAACCGGAGTGTAGGTTGGGTTGAACGACTGAGAGCCAATCCATATCAACCACAATAGTGGTGCTGCCTTTCAATAACCCGTATTCATAGATAGATAGAGTGAAACCCAACACAATATACCACACCCGTAGGTTGGGCATCTTACCTGCCTCATAACCTCAGCGGGACAGCAGATACTCTTCGCTCCATATTAATTGGGTAATCTTCAAGCGATGTCCGGTGCGGTTGGAAACCGCACCTACCGGGATCCCGTTTGGTAGGCGCTGTTTGTAACTGCGCCGTTTCAACCCACGCACCTACCGGGTCTAGGAAAAAATATAGAATTACCCGTTTAATTTCTTAAAACTCATGAGGAGCGATATGTCTATAGAATCGCGACGCCTCCGCCCCCGCGCTCCAGCGGAGCGCAATATGTAAGACTCAGTGATCCTATGAACCAATGAACTAATGAACTCTTGAACTCAATAGGAACGGAGGTTACAGCATAGTGCTTTGGATATGCCTACTATTATTGGCAACCTGCGTTAATCTACATGAAATTGTTCAATCTGCCAATTGTTGGCAGCGGCAATCTCTCGTAATTTTCTATCGGGGTTGACCGCCACCGGGTGTCCAACCCGTTTAAGCTTGTGTGCGTCTGAATGGTGATTCCCGTAGCCATAAGATTCGCTCAAGTCAAAATTGTGTGTCTCAGCAAGTTGCTGAACCAATTTAGCTTTGTTTTCGCCATAAGGATTTATTCCCACGCCGTGCCCCGTAATTTCTTCGTCAACGATCTCTAAGCTGTATCCAATCATGAAATCTGCATTCAGGTGTTCATAGAAAAACTGTACTAAAAGTTCCAGAGATCCCGATAAAATCACAATGGATCGTCCTTCGGCACGATGATATTCAAAGAGGTCATAAACTCTAGGCGAGATATGGTCCACCAAACGTTGCGTAAAGCAGATCTGTGCTAAGTTGCAGATGTATTGATAATCCAACCCTCTTAGGTAGATCTTGTTTGCTTTCGCTTGACGGAGGTTCCCAATCCGAATAAAATCAAGGAGCCATTGGGACAGGTTGCACAACGGAAGTTCACCATCCTCAAGCAGATATCTGAGGAAGACCCGTTCAGAAGAGTTGTCGATAATTGTCCCATCCAGATCGAAAATAGCACATGAGCGCATGTCTGCCTCCGAAGGATCTTTGTTGTTTAGGACTTACGCCGCCAACCGTAGGCGGGGCATCTTGCCCCGCACCAACTGCACTGAAATGCGTAGGTTCTAAAGCGGTATAACACATTCTGGCGTAGAATATACTAAGGAGAAAAAATATGTCAACCGATTTGGCACACCACATTCAGAACACACCTTTAGTTGATACACATGAACATTTGGATCGAGAACATGTCTGGCTGAACGACGGTCCGGATATCTTACAAGACTTGTTTGGGAATTACGTCCCCGCAGATCTCAACACGGCGGGTGCATCGCCCGACGCGATGAAACGCCTGATGGATGGTTCAGACCCGGATATCGCTGGGCGCTTTGAGGGTATCCGAGAGGCGTGGGATGCGACACAGTTCACGGGATACGGCGAGGCGGTGCGACTCATCGCCGAACACGCCTACGGGGTTGAAGAACTCACTGGAGCAAACTTAGCATCGGCACAAGAGAAAATTAAGATGTTGCGACGCCCCGGTGAACGTTTCCGGTTGCTGCATGATGTTGCCAATCTCGACCACACGCAGACCGATGATAAGATATGGCTATGTGCCCCGGATAGTTCTGGACTCGACTTCTTCCTCTATGATCTATCGTGGCGCAGCTTCTGCAATGGAGAAATTGAACTGGAACAGATCCACGCCGAAACAGGGATCGAGGTGGTAGATCTCAGAACGCTGAAACAGGGGATAGAAGCAATCTTTGTCAAACACGCTCCTACTGCCATTGCGGTGAAAGCACAACACGCCTACAGTCGCACCCTCAACTGGATCGAACGAAACGACGTTGAAGCGTCCGCCGCCCTCCGAAAGATACTGACCCAACCTGCGGAGGAGATCAGTGTCGAAACGCGGCTCTGTTTGGGAGATTGGTGCTGGGCGCGAGGGGTTGAGCAGTCAATCGAGCATAACCTGCCATTCAAGATCCACACCGGCTACTACGCAGGAAACGATCGGATGCCCATAAACCGAATCCCCGCTGGAAATATGTGTGACCTCTTTGCGCGTTACCTCGATGCTAAGTTTGTCCTGATGCACATCTCCTATCCCTACACCGATGAACTGGTCGCACTCGCAAAGCACTATCGTAACATCTGGGTCGATCTCTGTTGGGCGTGGAGTATCGATCCGTACAGTTCCCGCGACTTTCTGCGCCGTTTTCTACACGCTGTTCCATCAAACAAGTTGTTTGCGTTTGGTGGAGATACCCATTGGCCCACAAGCGCGATGGCGTATGCGATACAAGCACGTAACGAAATTCGTCGTGCCCTTGAAGGGGAGATCGCGGACGGCTATATGACCGAAACACAGGCAATGCAAATCGCAACGCGCATCATGCGGGATAATCAGTACGCCTGTTTCGATGTCCAAGGAACACGGGCGAACATTCGCGCCGCCGCTTAATTGAGTTCACTAATTTAGGATTTATGCAGCCAACTGTAGGCGGGGCATCTTGCCCCGCTTCAACTGTGCTGAAATGCCTAGGTCCTATAATTCAAAAGTTCATTAATGTACTAGTGAACCAATGAGCTCGTGAACTAACTGACGCATCACGTATTACGCATTACGTTTCACGTTTCAAATTAGTACCCCACGGCACACCCATCGCGGCGTGGCTCAGAACCCGCAATTAATGTATTATACTCCGGATGAATAAAGATCGCTTGTCCGCCGCCGAAGAAGGTATGCGGCGGTAGCAACTGATGACCTTTTCGCGCTAATCCCGATAGGACACTCATCGGCACACCCGCTTCGATGGTAACAGTTGATCCCTCCACAACACGGAAGCGCGGGGCATCGAGCGCGGATTGTACGTCCATATTGAAATCAACGAGGTTGCTCACCAACTGCAAGTGTCCTTGCGGCTGCATCTGTCCGCCCATCACGCCAAAGGTTACGAGAGGAACGCCGTTTTGAGCAATCATGCCCGGGATAATTGTGTGCATCGTGCGCTTATGCGGCGCAATCCGGTTGACATGATTCGGGTTAAGCGAGAAACCTGCCCCCCGGTTCTGCAACATAATTCCTGTCTCCCCCGCCACCATACCTGAACCGAAGCCTGCAAAGAGACTGTTGATGAACGAGACAACGTTGCGGTCCTTATCTACAGCACAGAGGTAAACGGTATCGCTCCCCATCGGCGGTACCCCCGCAGTTAGATCCGTATTGGCTCGATCAAGGTTAATCCGCGCCCTTTGGCTGTCGGTGTATTCGTCGGAGAGCAACCCCTTGACAGGAACGTCCTCAACCTCCGGATCGGTGATGTACTGATACAGATCAGCAAACCCCAATTTCATCGCCTCAATCAAGCAGTGCAAGGCCGCCTCGCTATTATGCCCCATCGATCGGAGGTCGAAGCCTTCAGCGATGTTTAGTGCAAGTAGCGCAGCGATCCCCTGTCCGTTAGGCGGAATTTCGCAGACATCGTAGCCGCGATAGTTGGTCGAAATCGGCTCCACCCAATTCGAGGTATGGTCAGCGAAGTCCTGCATTGTGAATAAGCCACCGTTCTGATCGGAGAACTGCACAATCTTTTCGGCAATCTCACCCCGATAAAACGCCTCGCGGCCCCCTTCAGCAATCAGACGCAAGGTGGTTGCGAAGTTGGGTTGATAGAAAACCTCTCCCGGTTCGGGCGTGCGCCCATTAATCAGATAGGTCCTAGCAGCGTCAGGTGTGCTCGAAAGCAGTCCGGCAGCTTCCTGCCACGCCAAGCTAATCTGCGGACTGATTGGAAATCCATTCTCCGCGTGTTCAATGGCAGGCTTGAGGACATCGCCCAGCGTCATCGTACCACAGGCTTCGAGGATTGTCCCCCACCCATCAACCGTGCCGGGAACGGTCACGGGATACAGGCTTCCTGTGCTTGGAATGCTGGCCAACCCCTGCTTCGTAAAGAATTCAAGTTCTGCAGCATACGGCGCACGTCCGCTGCCGTTCAACCCACGGATAACGCCATCTTGCGGACGATATACCAACGCAAACACATCTCCACCAATCCCCGTAGACATCGGTTCAACGACGTTGAGCATAGCAGCCGTAGCAACGGCAGCATCAATCGCATTCCCACCATCACGCAGAATCTGCAATCCCGCTTGTGCGGCAAGGGGTTGACTTGTCGCAACCGCGCCATGTTTGCACATAACCGCAGAACGCCCTGGCCCAAAACGATTGGGACGATAATCATCAAACATTTATATTAAGACCTCTTTCTAGCATATTGACTACTATGGTGTATTAAAGAAATAAGTAGAGGTTTACCAATAACTCTGACCGTCGCGAACTTTCCCAAGTCCCCTCCTAGTCTCGCCTATCCCCTTGGTCTCGATTTATAGGGGAACGGATTTAGGAGGTCACGTCCCAAGTCCCCCTGACAAGGGGGATTTAGGGGGTTGGATGTGCTGAAACAACGCGTAGGTTGGGTTGAACGGTAAAAGCGAAGCGATATCAAACACAATACAGGCCACGCTTTTCAACGACACCCGTTTATAGGAGGGGTAAAGTGAAACCCAACACTACCACATTACCCCGGGGCCGGTAGGTGCGGTTTCTAACCGCACCGCATAGGCGCAGTTGGAAGCTGGTTCATAAGTCCCCCTGATAAGTGATATATCCCGCCTGCCTGGTCTCGTGTCTTCAGCCCGATCTATCGGGGGCACGGACTCCCGCTTGTCCCGATTCATCGGGGATTTATCGGGTGCATATCAAGTCCCCCTGACAAGGGGGATTTAGGGGGTTGCCTCTGCATCGGGAGTGTCTAAGACAACACTATACTAACGCAAGTTGCTAGTTTTTATTTAATGATAAGTGTAATCATAGTAGCAATGAGAAACAACACAACTTTTATCTCAAACCCAGCGGCAGTGACTGCATGAATAGAGTGGGGTAGGCGTTGGGTGATTAGCCCATTTGTTACCTCCACCCGCTTCCTACGGTGATGGTGTAGGTAAACCTCCCACGACTTATATTGACGCTTACTGTTTTTCTTACGCAACGGTTTGAGCATGATGCCTGCTTCAGTCAACGCATCTTCAATCCCATAATTACAGTAGGCTCTATCTGCATAAACAACCGCACCTTCGGGTAAATCAAACGGATAACACCGCAATCCCCCAACATCACTAAAACTGCCCGGTGTTAAGAAAAACTCGACCGGTATGTCAGCCTCGGTTACCATCAGATGTAGTTTGAGTCCATAGAAGTATCTACGTTTACTGGTTATCACCCCACGCCACACTTCCCCTTGATACCGTTTGGCACCAGAGATACGAATCACATCACACGCTGGAACGGGGTAGGAATCAATGACATACAGTTGGTTCGGGTTTTGTGCTTTACAGTCTGTGGCAAGGGAATCAAAAAGTGTCTCAAACATCGGTGCAATTTGGTGGAGTCTTCGGTTGAATCGTGCTTTACTGAGCATAGTGGGGATATATCCCTGCTCTTTGAGTAACTGTCGTGCCATCTGTTGATTGCCACCGAACAGTTGTGCTGCCACTAATGCCGTTGTCATTACTTCAGAGGCAGACATTTTGGTTCGGGGATCGTCTTGATAGCCGTGTTGAATTAACAGATCGTCACAAAGCGTATAAAATGCTACAATTACTAAGTCCATGGGATTCTCCTGTCTGAGTGTTTTGTTTTGGTCAACAAATACTCTAAGGGAAATTCCATGGATATTCAACTAGCAACTTGCGTTAGAATAGCTAATATGATAGCACAAATCCAAGAGAGCAACACAAAGAAACGCATAGGGGCATTTTAGCTTATAAAAATAAATAGACACTTTCGCTCCCCATGTTTGGTAGGCGCTGTTTCCAACTGCGCCGATTCGGTGCGGTTTCAAACCCCACCGGACATCGCTTGAAGATTACCCAATTAATAAATTAATCTTCATCTGGAGCGAAGGGTATTCATATCTCAACACCGAAATTTAGAATAACTAATATGATAGCACAAATCCAAGAGAGCAACACAAAGAAACGCATAGGGGCATTTAGTTCTTCTGTAGGAGGGATCTCCGAATCCCGACCAACTCACTGGAGGGGCGATGCTCCGGTTACAACTTTTTAAACAAAATGGTTAAAAAGCCAAAAACTAAATAGCCCTAAGAAACGCAGATCCGCTCCTCCATTTTTCTGGACGCGTCGGACGTCCTATGATACAATCGATTTTGTGAGTGTTGGGTTTCACTCTCGCTATCTGTGAGAAGGTAGCGTTGAGAGCGCAAAACTCTACTCTCTTTGGTAGATAGGTACTTCCAACCGTTCAACCCAACCTACGATGCTGTCATCTCACTGAGAATTTAAGCAAACAGAGGTTACGGCATACGGAGCCCCGATAAAATCGGGATTCAGAGCAATATGCCTACTATTATCAACGGAGGATCCATGACTGCACGGTGTGAAGATATAGATTTCGATCTAAAGATAGCGGAGTTCAGGATTAACGGCTATGCGGTGATAGAGGATGTGTTGTCCGTCGAGACTGTAGATCGCATCCGAGAGGCATTCCTACCAATGCTGGAACATGTCAGGACGCGCGAAACCGGTTTCGCCGAGAAGGAGTGGGGTGACTTGCGGACGGGCTTTGGTCGCCAGCAGATTATCAACCGCTACACCCTGACGATCCCGTGGGTGCCGCCGTTTGCTGATCCAGAGGTGTATGAGAATCCGGTCATTCTGGAGTTTCTCAGGCGTTATTGGGGTAAGGACGACTTTTACATCAGGTGTCTCCATTCCAACAACCCGTATCCGGGGAGCGAGTTTCAGCATTGGCACAGGGACACCGGACTGGCGCGGGAGATTCCGCATGTTGGGCTTGATACTTGTCCGATACTGGGAGTTAAATTTCCGCTCGTGGATACTTCAGAGGAGAATGGGAGTATTGAGGTGCTGCCGTCAACGCAGTACATCGCTAATCCTGACTTAGAGGGTCGCTACGACGAGGTGTTGACGCAGGGCAATTTTCCGTCCGCCCGTCGCCTGAACATGAAAAAAGGGACGATGTGGATACAGGATGTCCGCACACTGCACCGTGGTACACCCAACACCTCTAATGGACCGCGCCCTGAAATCGTGGTCTGTTACGGGCTGTCGTGGCTTAGCATCGGTCATGCGATGAAAGTGCCGCCGGAGACGTATGAGGGACTTTCGGAGCGGGCACGGGAGCTGTTTGAATTTTGCGAAGTTGTCGATTATTGAGTTGCAGCGGTCCCGTCAACTTCAGATAAACACCAGTCGTAGGGTCCGGGACCTGTGTGGCAAACCATCTCAGCGATTTGACGGCGCATTGAACCTACCCGTTTATGGTGTTCCGACTGAGCAGCGAGATTGTGCATTTCGTCCGCATCCGTTTCCAGGTCGTACAACTCATCGATATCAAAGCGGTTGCGGATATATTTCCACCGTCCGTCGTAGACCATCACATGAGCAGCCAGTTGTTCTGGATCTTGGGCACCGCGATAAATCGCTTGATTGCTGGAAATCTCGGCAAAGACTGGTTGAGGGGCGGGTTCCCTACCCGCGAGAATATCCATTGCGATGGAGCGTCCATCAATCGGTGATGGCGGCTCCTCTCCCGCCAATTCAAGCAGGGTTGGCATTAGGTCAACCCCACCCAATGGCGTTTTTATCCGTGTCTCCGCCGGTAACGTCCCATTCCAAGAGAGCAGACACGGCACACGCACCGACGCCTCGTACATGAGGCACTTCTCCGTGAAACCGTGGTCGCCCAACATCTCACCGTGATCGCTGATAAAAGCTACAATCGTGTTCTCAGTAATGCCTTGGGTTTCAAGGGCGCGGAGTAGGCGTTCGACCTGTGCATCAATGTGCGTGATTAAGGCGTAATAGTATGCGATTACTCGACGAAATTGATCGTTGGTCACGGTCAAGGGAATGCGAAACTTTGCACGTGCCTGAGATTGTGGTTTGCCATCGAGGGGATCCCGAAAGGACGCGGGTAGCGGTATCTGGTCTTCTGGATAAAGTTCGACAAGTTCAGGTGGCACCAAGATGCGCGGATGCGGGTCTTTGATACTTACGAACAGGAAGAACGGGGCATCGTGTGGTTGTTGGATAAATTCAAGGGATCGATCTATCGTCCAGGTGGTGCGCTGCTGTCGGGGGTCGGTGATTGTACCGAATTCCAGCGTATTTCCGTATTGTGTCATCCCCTCGGCGTCTTTGAGGTAGAGATTGGGGACTCCCGCACGGTCGAACGAATCGAAGAGGGGATCGGGGTGGTCTTTGCCGAGATAGCGATAGGTGCACCAGAAGTCGTCGAACCCGTGTTGGGGGAGGTGGTCGTTACCGAGATGCCATGGTCCGATCATCCCGCAGCGATATCCGGCGGATTTAAGGACATCACCGATGGTCACGCAATCAGGGGGTAGATAACTTCCCCATCTTCCAACCAAGCCGGGACCGTAATTTTTCAGTTGTAGGTGGGCGTGGGGATAGAGTCCGGTCAGCCAACTGGCACGGGCGGGCGAACAGACAGGGGAGGCGCAGTAGGCATTTTCAAAGCAGATTCCGCTTTGCGCCAAGCGATCGAGGTGCGGCGTTTGGACCATTGAGTTCCCTGCGAATCCTGCGGCATCGTAGCGCATCTGATCGCACATGATCAGTATGATATTGGGGCGGGATTGGGGCATGATATTCCTCAGAACGTGAAACGTAAAAATAATAGGACTTACACAAATTTAGCACACGGGGGTAGATTTTTGTTTTTAACCCCCTAAATCCCCCTTGTCAGGGGGACTTATGAACGCACTGCGTAAGTCCTGAATAAATTAGTTCATTAGTTCATTGACGCCTGACCTACGGGTTATACGGCATACGGAGCATGCCTACTACTATAATTATAGCAGAAGGCAGGACTGATAACCATCAATTTATAGAGGCCAAAATGGAGCGACAAGATAACAACAGCATACCTATCCATATCGGCACAGACCGCCAACTGTTTGTGGACGACTTCTGGATTGCTGCAGCAAAAGATGTCACACGGCGTCTGCATGAACCTGTACAGCGTGAGATTGTCATTGCCGCTGAACATCCGTGGGAACGGGGCGGTGTTTCCTATATGGTAACGTTCCGTGAGGGGGACCGATTCCGTGCATGGTATCGTTGTGATCAGGAGATGCCAATTCAAGGAGAACGTCAAACACTCATCGCTTATGCTGAAAGCATGGACGGGATTCACTGGGAGAAGCCACGACTCGGATTGATCGAATTTCAAGGTTCAAAGGATAACAACCTTGTTTGGACGGGACCGGGTAACAATATGTCGCCGTTCCTTGATCTCAACCCTGACGCATCGGACGAAGAGCGGTACAAAGCCATTGTGCGTACCGGTGATATACTTGCGTTGGTTTCGCCGGACGGGCTGCACTGGGAGTTGATGCAGGACGAACCGATTCTGACGGATAGACCGTTTGATTCGCATAACATCGCTTTTTGGGACACGGCGCGGGAGGAATATGTCGCCTATACGCGGGGTGTGGCGGGTGAGGGGAACTTCAAGAATGGGGTGCGCTGGATTCGACGCTCGACCTCCAAGGACTTTCGGCATTGGACACCGCTTGAATCGATTGACCCCGGCGATACGCCGTTTGAGCATCTGTACACCAACGCCTGTGTCCAATACGAGCGGGCGCCGGGGATGTACCTGATGTTTCCTGCGCGATTTGTGCCGGAACGTGAGCCGATTCCGGATTGGGAATACGGTTCGGGTGTGAATGACATTGTGTTTATGTCGAGCCGCGATGGGATCCACTTTGATCGTAGCTTCATGGAGGCATTTGTCCGTCCCGGACTCGACGAGGGCAACTGGCATGAGCGGGGGATTTATATGGAACGGGGTATCCTGCAAACATCGCCCAAAGAGATTTCGCTATACAGTATGGCAAACTGGCGGCTGTCAAGTGTCCATATCCGTCGGTTTTCGCTTAGAACGGATGGATTCGTGTCGGTCCGCGCGGGGTATGCCGGGGGTGAGTTCGTTACCCATCCTCTGATTTTTACAGGGGATAACTTGAGGCTGAACTTTTCGACATCGGCGGTGGGATTTGTCCGGGTTGAGATTCAGGATACCGAAGGGCATCCGCAGCCAAGCTTCACGTTGGACGATTGTCCTGAGATATTTGGTGATGAGATTGATGGTGTGGTCGAGTGGGAAGGTGGAGGAGATCTGTACTCGTTGGCGGGGAAGCCGGTGCGGTTGCGTTTTGTCCTCAAGGATGCGGATCTGTTTGCGTTTCGGTTTGAGGGGTGTTGATCATTGCCCCGATGCAGCATCGGTTCCGACTTGTCGAGAATCCCAATAAATTGGGAGATTCAAAGCACCCCCGATAGATCGGGACAGGCAGGATTTAAGGATTTTCAGGATAGCGCATATCTGATGCGTGCAAACAGGAAAAGGATCGTGTCCAATTATGGTGAACTTTAGAATTACTTGGACACGCTGTACCGGCGCAGTTACAAACAGCGCCTACCGAGGATGGGAAAATCCGGGCTATCACCCCGGTAGGTGCGGTTTCTAACCGCACCGCATCGGCGCAGGGGGGCTACATATTTTGATAATTCACTATAATTCTAAGATCTACCATAATTGGTTTTACGAACATATATAATAATTGGAGGCGCGGCTATGCGCTTTGTTTTATCAACTATCGGGACGAGCATCTTGACCAACCAGATCCGTAACGAGGATCCCAGTGAATGGCGGCGTCTGCTGCGCGATTCGGCAAACCGCAAAATGGATGAATTGGATTCGGAGACGGCAGCGGTGATTAACACACTTGCGGATCGTGCATTCGAGCAACTCCTTGAAGATGACCCCCAAACAAACCGTCGGATCAGTGCGGAACTAAACGGCATCTACGGCATTTATAACGGTAGACTGCCGCAGAACGGTCCCGACCAACACTGTCTCATCTGCACCGATACCGCGCAGGGACAAAAGACGGGCGAACTGATTCGGGACTTCCTCGCGGCGCACGGGCTTACCGTATCCATCTATACGCCTGAAGGGCTTTCGACAAAGGATACCGCTGCCTTCACCGCAGGGATAAAGGATCTCATTCGGTGGTTAGAGGATAACCTACCGTGGAGGCGTGATAGCGGCTATCGCGTGATTTTTAATCTCGTTGGCGGCTTCAAAAGTCTGCAAGGTTACATGAACACTTTCGGTGCCTTTTACGCCGATGAGGTGATCTATATCTTTGAGGCGGAAACTGCGGACTTAATCACGATTCCGCGTCTGCCAATTCAGATTGACACCGCCGTGATTCAAGAACATCGGATAGAATTTGCGTTGATGGCTGCTGGAAAATTGTATCCGCGTCGGGAACTCAAAGACATCCCGGAGACGCTGCTTGAATTCTTAGAGGACAGCGATGAAGATACCGATACGGGGTTATCGGCGTGGGGCACCCTGATCTGGAATCGGGCAAAAGAGAATTTACTGGTAAAAGGGCTATTGCCGTTCCCACGATTGGAGTACACGAGAAGTTTTCGTAATGACTTCAACCGTGAGAGTGACTCTAAGGCACGTCTCAAGCTGCAAGAAACTTTAGCACAGGTTTCATATACTCTCGAAAGGGATGGAGGGCACACCAGCGGTCTCATGGGGGGGAGCTTGAACTATGAAAAACTTCGCGGGGCAGAAGGGCAAGCGGGTATCCACACGTTTCGCATTACTCAAGCTATCCGTGTTAGTTGCACGGTTGCTGACGGTGGATTGACACTTAGGCATTATGGGGGGCATGATTACGTGTACAAAAATCCGTAGGGTTGCAGAAGTTGTTTACCGAAAATAATTGAGTTCACGTTAAGAATCGTGTAATAGAAACCAAAACGTAATATCGGAAGGATGGAAGATTGGAAGGGACTCTATTCCCATGTTTCCATCCTTCCCGCTCCTTTTCTCCACACCTTTGCACTTTCTTTTTACATGAGCCAAATTTTATAGCTTCCAATAAAAAGAGCCGGTGGAACTTTCACGTTCCATCGGCTTTTTTTGTTTCGATTCCACTATGGGGCGATTAAAAGTGACAAATCTCAAGCAGAGCGAATGGATGCTACCGTTTCAATTCCACTATGGGGCGATTAAAAGCACGACGCACAGCGCAATTTTGGAAGTGTTGAATAGGTTTCAATTCCACTATGGGGCGATTAAAAGAAACTTCCACGAGGAAGATTCGCCCGACTGGAAGGCGTTTCAATTCCACTATGGGGCGATTAAAAGTACGGATGCTGATATTTCTTACGAGTTCAAGTCGAAGTTTCAATTCCACAATGGTTCGATTAAAAGGCAAACACCTACCAGACCGTCCAAGCGTCAGATGAGGTTTCAATTCCACAATAGTTCGATTAAAAGTAGCATACGGGAACCCCGACGGTGGTGGTACAAGCAGTTTCAATTCCACAATGGTTCGATTAAAAGCACAACAGGTTTTTTTCCATCGTGCTGGTTCAAGCAGTTTCAATTCCACAATGGTTCGATTAAAAGATACGAAGTGTTCTGGAATGACATATACACTGAAGTGTTTCAATTCCACAATGGTTCGATTAAAAGAATCAGTGAGAACGGAATATAAGACCCTTGACACATGTTTCAATTCCACAATGGTTCGATTAAAAGAAAGGTGTGTAGATTTAGGTATAAATTCAGTTGGTCGGTTTCAATTCCACAATGGTTCGATTAAAAGTTGACCGAAGACGAAATAAGGCAGCAGGAAGAAGAGTTTCAATTCCACAATGGTTCGATTAAAAGCACGCTAATCCGGGCTTACAAAGTCGCGTTTGGTGTGTTTCAATTCCACAATGGTTCGATTAAAAGTTGGCTGTGATAGCATTGTTACCAACACTGATTGTGAGTTTCAATTCCACAATGGTTCGATTAAAAGTTAGTTAATACAAAAGGCAAACGCTAACGCATAGCAAGTTTCAATTCCACAATGGTTCGATTAAAAGTCAATAAGGTCATCGAATCTCTGTCTATAGAGCACTGTTTCAATTCCACAATGGTTCGATTAAAAGGATGCACGATCGTGACAGACAGCGCGTTATGAATAAGGTTTCAATTCCACAATGGTTCGATTAAAAGGCGGATCGCGTCGCTGATGGTCGCTTCTGACATGCCGAGTTTCAATTCCACAATGGTTCGATTAAAAGCGACCCCGTCACTATGGGTGGGTATATTTTAACCGCGTTTCAATTCCACAATGGTTCGATTAAAAGTTTATCGCTTTAATCAGTTTATCACAGATGATAACAGTTTCAATTCCACAATGGTTCGATTAAAAGATGTCCAAACCGGCCAAGGGTACACGCTAGTAGCTGGTTTCAATTCCACAATGGTTCGATTAAAAGTAGGGGGAAGTGATATGGCTGTTGTGGTGAATATTAGGTTTCAATTCCACAATGGTTCGATTAAAAGAATTGCCGCAATGTGTTTCAACAATGTGCAACAATGGTTTCAATTCCACAATGGTTCGATTAAAAGTCCTCGCCGTTGACATTGTTGTAGAGGACGAAACGTTGTTTCAATTCCACAATGGTTCGATTAAAAGCCCGACCAATCAACAGAAAATATTGTACAAAACCCGCGCTACTTCTACAAGGAAAAAATCACCCTTTCTATTAAAAGTCGTCAACGTCCGGTTGTGCAAAATTGGCGGGAGGTTGACGAGGGCGCGTGGTTATAGTGTAATCGAGGTAATAGTTGGACAAAAAGCCTGTCTTATGGATTGGGAATTTGCGTCAGAAATTGAGGTTGACGACTCGCCCTCTATGCGAAAGCGCCTATTTGGATAGGCATATTGGAGCCATCTTTGCGCGTGTGCAGTGGATTTGTCAATCTACTGCGAGCAGTGAGGAACTCGATTTATAGAAAAATCTGGGTTATGACCCGGTAGGTGCGGGTTCTAACCGCACCGAATCGGCGCAGTTGAAAACAGCGCCTACCAACAGTAGAACAATGGGTTGAAACGGCGCAGTTGAAAACAGCGCCTACCAAAAATGGGGAACGAAAGTGTGTATCTGTTTTTAGAATTCACCATAGTTTTCACGCTTCCGCTTTGCGACATTTCACATCATTAGCAACTTGCGTTATCATAAGAGGTTTGTCACGGGATTTTTTTCAATGCCGATCACTTGCCTGTCCATCCATTTTTCATGGCGCATCTGGTAGATGAGCACTGAATCTTCGTCGTCATCAATAATCCCCAAAAGTCCTGATTTCACCCGCGCGAGCTGAGCCTTTGTTAGCTCACCTTCAAAGACGGAGTTTTGGACCCAGTTGAGGTGTTGACGCAGGTATTTGCAGACTTTCGCGACCCGTTTCGTGTCAATGTCATAAACGATAATGACATACATTACAATTTCCTCCTGTTTGACCACTATATAGACACGGGTTTCGGGTCGGGCTAGGAATCCCGGCCTACGGTTTCATCACCGTGGTTAATGGGCGGGGGGACCCCGCCCCTACGAAAGATGAACGCGCAATGAATTGCGCTACTACTACATTGTCAGATAAATGTAGCGCAAACTGTTAGTTTGCGGACTCGGATCACAATCTAACAGATTGTGGTACAAAAGCCTCCTTTAGACACTTCCCCCACAAAGCGGCCTGGCTATGGCTATCCAAGGCGAGCGGTGAGTGCCTTATCATGATTTATTTGACAGAGCACTACTAACCTTACCGCTCTACAAAAGGATTACACTTTCTCCCTTGTTTTACCACCACGCCCGGAATGCTTGATAGGTTTCCATGCCTGTCAGATGCTTAATCAACTTGTAGCACTCGAGGCGAATTAAACGTTGGTATGACACTTTTCGGTTCAACTTTCGATGGTCAATTGTCTGCTTGAGTTGGTCGTCGAAAGCTTGGAGAAACAGTGTGGTGTTGGGTTTCACCCTATCTGTCTGTGGATAGGTGTCGTTGGGTGGTGTTGCTGCTATTGTCGTTGAAGGGGATTTCTCCTGCCATTCAACCCAACCTACGTATTGTCATACGTCAAGAGCAGCGGAAGAGAGGAAGGCATCTTACTTTACAATTTTTTACTTTTTTTGACAGATTTTTACTTTTTTCATAGGTTATGCGTTAATCAGAGCGTATTAACTCCAGCACAATTCCTGATAGCTGCACGAACTACAGATTTTCATAAATTCCACATCCGGAGGTACGGAAAATTTGGCAAGTAGATTTATCTCCCTTTCCTTGCAACCTCCACCATCCCAAATCCCGCGCTATTTTTATCTCCGAAGCCGCATTCGTAGCCGATGCGGATTAACTCTGGTGCGCCGATGACGTGAAATGGAGAGAGGACACCGCGAATTTTGATACCTTTGTAATCAACCAAGCGCGTCACACGCCCCTTCCTTTTGTCGATGTACGCCTGATCAAAGGTCATCGCAAAAGATGTTTCTTCCGGTGCGTGTCGGTACACCGCTTCGTATTTCCGAATTAGATTTTGACGAACCAACTCGGAGAATTGCGGGTCATCGGGGAGGCAGTAGTGTTTGGTAAGTTTGCCCTCTCGCTCACGCACGGTGGACATCGTAATCGGTGAGAGGCAGCGGAAGGTCATCTGCGGTTCAAAGCGGGGTTGACGCAACACTTCGACATCCTTCACTCGAAGATTGTGAGTTTCAATCTGTAGGATTCCGGTTCCCATCAGCGCGGCGGCGAAGTTTTCCAGAAACGGCTCTTGGGATGAGGAGACGCACCATGTCAACGGTGAGTGGAAGTGGATCTGATCGCCTCGGATGTCCCGCTGTTTTGCCATTAGTTGGGAGAAGGTAAACAGTTTGAAACGCCGATTCTCAACTTCATAGCCGTCTTGGTGGAGAAAATCCGCATATTCGGGGTCGGATTCTCTGAGAAAACGATAGATAGCACCCGCGAGGAAATAGTTATAGTTGATTGGTAGGTGGAGGCCTTCGCCGATGTCGCATGTAATTTTGATTCGCATGGATTTATCTCCATAAAGACGTGAAACGTGAAAGCCAGATGAAATGTCAACAGAACCTAGTGCTCTGTCAAATAAATCATGATAAGGCACTCACCGCTCGGCTCCGACTTCGCCGAGAGTCCAAGACCCCGATAAATCGGGATTCAGAGCAACTTGGATAGCCATAGCCAAGCCGCTTTGTGGGGGAAGTGTCTAAAGGAGGCTTTTGTACCATCCCGATAAAATCAGGATGATCCGAGGACGCAAACTAACAGTTTGCGCTACATTTATCTGACAATGTACTAGAGCGTAGGGAGCGCAGATCTGCGTTCCCTACAGAAACCAATTTTTCAGGAGGGTGTGATTTGTACCCAACCAAGCGGGGATTTTGGGCTCTGTCGGTCATAGAGAACTCGACGGGTCTTCGGAAATTCCTCATCGTAGTAATCTCTCCCTGAGCGGCTTCTACCCAGCCGGTAGTGTCGTCTCAATCTCATCATCAGATCATTATCGTCCCCGGTCAATAGCCCGGTGACCGTTTTAGGGAGATACCCCGTTCCCCAACCGATCTGAAGGATAAATGCACCATCCCGTAGATTTTCGATCTGGTTCGAGAGCGATTCATAGAAACTGGCAAGTT
This sequence comes from Candidatus Poribacteria bacterium, assembly GCA_965204355.1. Lineage (GTDB taxonomy): Bacteria > Poribacteria > WGA-4E > WGA-4E > PCPOR2b > PCPOR2b. The sequence continues at coordinate 763,108 of OZ241983.1, read as the reverse complement.
CAGGCAACCCGTAATAATCGTAAAATTCCGCTTCATCTTTGGCAAGTTCCACTGTTACGAAATTGCACACGTCGGCGAGTTCTTCGCACACCACCCGCTCCTGGTGATCGCTATATCCGAGTTCGCGTTTTTCACGCTGACCGAAGAGGGATTTATCAATTTTGATTGAAAAGTCGGACGACTGCTTGGCACGAATCTGCTCGACAAAATTCTTGTACTCACGACCACCTTCGCGTTTCTGGACGAGTTCACCCCGTTGATTGAGTGTGACGGTCCACGCCACGCCCATCTCTAAGGCTTCGATCGGAATCGGCGCGGTATCGCTGACCTGCACGGCTCTCATTAGGTCGTGGTTCGGATCTTTTCCAAGTACGTGCCGTTCAATATCTTGTCCCGCCCAACTTCGATTCGGTTTTCGCTGTAGTTGCCCTTTCAGATAGTTGACCGAATATTCAAAGGCCTTTTGGGCTTCCTGATTATCATCATCCATGAAACCCCACAGGAGAGCGGTGCGGATCGCGCCTTTGATGCTGCTGCCGGGAATCATCGGACGACTAGACGGGTGTTTAATTGTCTCGCGGATTTCGGTTTCACGTGGATCTTCGGGGCATGGGAGGGTGTAACGCGATGACGGTTGATTCTTTGGAAGGTATCTCCGCCATTGAAAGTCACGTCCCCCCATGGCAACCGTGAGTCGATTTAGCTCGGATTCAGGGATCGCCGCTAGGACCGCATCAATGTCAATCCGATGCCACCGTCCGTTGTCGTAGAAGCCGTCGATTTGGCTCAATGTTTCGCCTGTGCCGATGTGGACAGGCGTAATGGTTTTTAGTTGGTATTTCACAATTTCCCCCGATTGTATTGGTTCATTGGTTGATTGAACTGATTCAGCCTACACATTGCGCTCCTCTGGAGCGCAGGGATTCGACGTATCGCCCTTCTATAGATATATCGCTCCTCTGGAGCGAAAGACATTTGGTGTTGAGATATGAATTTCGACCTACAGGGACCATAGAATGATATCTATATCTTTATGGGCCAGGCGTAGGCGTATCGCCAGACCGGGTGTGAAAAAGAATCCGGTTTTAGGTCAACGAGACGACCGACTCGTGCGCCGCTCCCGCTCAATACTGAGCCTTCCCCAAACATCCAGATCTGCTGACGGCGGAGACCATTCCCCTCAGTAGAACCGATCCAACCGGAGCGTCCCTCCAGCGTATAAGCGACATCGCCTTGGATGAGCGCGTCCAACTGCTCGGCATCTCGCGGACAGGTTGGTGAGAGTGTGACAAACCGATCCGATTCCGACTCTGGTTGGGGTTCGGCGGGTTTGCTATGGAGGTCGAACAGGCCGTATCCCGCACTCCGCTCGCCGCCGATCCCGGTGTCACCGAGTACACGGAGGAGCGTTCCGATTTGCGTTTGGGTCTCCTCAGTATCGAATTTTGCGTCGAACCAGAGGCCACAGTCTTTATTAAACTTCACACCTCCCAAGTGCCAGATTTCCGATGCGGACGATTGACGGTCAAGGGTCACGCGGGGGCGCTTTTCAGTTTTCCACACGGTGTGTGGGCAGTTGTCTTCGCCGTGAATCCAGAGTTGTCCATCATTGATTAAGTCATCGGCGTCAAACGCAATTGGCTCATCGTCCACGATTTGACGAAACCGTCTCTCAGAGAGGTAGCGGACCTTTTTGAGTTTTTTGCGGTCATCGTCGCCAACTTCTCCCTTGAGATCGGTTAACGGCTTGGGAAAGAACCTGATATCGTCCGCAAGGGGAAAGGCAGAGGTCAACAGAAACGGTTCACCCGTTTCGTATTGAGCCAAGAAATCGGTGAGATGTTCTTCCCCGTAAAACGTCCGCCACGTCTGACAGACTGCTGAAAAGAGGGTGTCAGCGGGTATTGAGATTTCGGTTTCCTCTAACCCAACGCCGCGCCGACCGAGATGGAGGGGCGAACGAAAGTTGAGATAGTAGGTGACATGTCTTGACATGAAATCCCTCCCTACGCCTGGATTGCTTCTGAAATCTGGCTTTGGTAATCCACATCTCGCAATGCTGCAACGCCATCTCCCTCGGCAAGTGTGGTAATGGATACTGACTGCGGGTCTTCATAATACTTTCGGGATTTGAAGATTACCTGCAACTTACGGAAGGCAATCTTCCCGGAACCGCGTGACCCGGAACCGCCGAGGTAGTCATCTTCGAGCAGTTCCATACCCGTCAACACTGCGTCAAAAAACGCGATTTCACGATCAACGCTTCCCTCAGAATCGCTGTCGAGGGTGTAGAGGCTATGGACCATCTCCAGCGGACCGAAGGTTGCCTCTGCGGGCACCCGCTCGTTTTGGCGTGGCGTTGCCGCTGAAGTGATGCGGTCAATTGCGACCTCAGTTTTGACCTCTGTGTACGGCATGTCGGTGTCAATTTCGTCAAAACGCTTTCTTGTTTCGGGGGTCAAAAGTGCGTCGCGGACAATCAAGCGCGTGGGCATTGTGTCTTCCATGTCACGGCTTGGAGCAACACCGAAGACTTGACAAACTGAACACTCCTTGTAGTCAGCCAGCCTGTCACACTCATGGACGCGAACCTGTGGCCTACCCCGACGGATAAATTTATTCAGAGGTCGGTCAAGGTGCCGATCGAGTAGAGAGCGCATCTTGCCGCGCAGCGATGAGCCGGGGATATACGGTTCACGAGTGAGCGGGTTTCGGAGAACGGGGTTATCTACACCGCCGATGTCCAACTCACCCGCGCTTCCACCGATGTGTAGCCCCGTCGTCGTCTCAATTTCACCTGTAATAAAGATCTTTCCTTGCAGTTGAATGCTTGCCATTTCGTTCCTCCTTCAGTTACGCTTACTAATCCCTTCCTCCGTAAGCTTTGTGATACGCCAGAATTGCCTCAAAGAAATCAACAAAGCGATTAAAGTTTGCCGGATTGTTTTCCACAAAGTTAATTGCTTGGGTCAGGACATCTTTCAGGGTTTCAACTCCTCCGCCGTGTCGCTTTGCGGCGTATGCAAGTTTTGGCTTGAGTATCAAGAGTTTGTGTGTGTCAAGTTCACCGCCTTTCATCTGCATCTTCTTGACCGCACCGTAGATATTGCGAATCTGAGATGTTGTCAGATTCCGGGCGAGTTGTTCACCAAACTTCTCTGCCTCTTTTACCAAGATTTCACCACCTTCAGTGATGACCCTTCTATCCAGCGTGACTCCCGTAGGACCACGATTACCTCCGTGTTGCGAACCACGATTACGCCTTTGTTGAGAATCACGACTACCTCCCTGATGTTGTCTCATCTTTATCCTCCCTTGTTTGTAGAGTTGTCCAACGTACAATGACGCGGAGAAATTGAAGGAGTTCACCTTCTTCACTGGAGTTGCGAACCAACCCTTGACGCAGATCGTCAATCAGGTCGGTATGGTTTCGGTACATCTGCTTGGCACGACCCAAATGATAAATGAGCCGCCAAGCCCATTTGCGTTGACCCTCTTTGTCGCTCTCGTAGAGATGATAAATCTCACCTAAGCGTGTGAAGAATCCGCTTGGCAACGGCTTTTCGCCACGGACTGCATTAAAGAATCGTTGATGCCATTCATCAATTTGGTTGAATTTTGCCCAAGTCATTGGTTTCTGCAGGAAGGTAAGCGCGTCCTTCTCTTTCCGTAACCCTTTAGCACTATCAAGCGCGTCACCAGCAGCATCAGCCAGTTGGTAGAGTGGGTACTTTTTATGCTCAATCGCGATGCCCCCCGAAAGGGTGACATGCCCGCCGCCGACAAAGGCATGAAATTCATCCCGAACCTGCCGGGCGATTTGGGGGGCGGCACTCCATCCGCCGACGAGAAACAGGTCATCGCCGCCCGCGTAGATTAATTCCAAAATTTCAGGCGTGTGACGATCATTGTAATCTCGGCAGAGTTTCGGGATGTAACCCTCAAAGAAGAGCCGTACCGATTCGCTCAATGTAGACATCCGCGAAATGGTCGCACTTTCGCCGAGTCCGTCCCTGAACAGTGCGCCGAGATTATCTACGTCCATTCGCAGCACACTGAGCCACTTTACCCCTTCCGATGCGTCGGCGAGTTGGTCAAAGTCCGCCACAGTGTCATCCGATCTGTGTGGGATGACCTGTGGTAGAAGGCGGAAATCGTAGCTGACGGGCAGGTCCCCCCATCGGAAGTTTGTCAGAATTCCGTCAGAAAGAAAATCGGTGGAATTGAGCCGATGTACTATCCCACGGGTTGCGGCAGTGGGTGAGGCTGGCTTGTTTTCAGGCTTATCAACGGGATACACCTCTGACCCAAAGCCGCGGATAATTTCACGCCAATCCGGTTTATCAGGGATCGGCTGCTCAGGAATCTCAAAAGTAACAAGATATTTGGCATCCCGTAATTGCCTCCCAAGTTCCGGAAATCCGTAGTCTGTCTCCCGCTCGCCATGGGGTGTGAAAAGGAGATTAAACATCTTTTCCTTCGTAAGTTCTCGCCCCTTCGTCTGTTTCTGTCGCTCAATCTCCTCTGAAACGAGTTTCCATCTCCCGGAAAATTGGTCGAAATTGTTCGCTGTTACGCGGATACCCGCTAGGACAACCGAAAGTTCTTCCCGATGTGCGCCCCACAGTTTTTCGGCAATCTCGGCACGGAGTGCGTCGATTTGCTCCCTAGCTTCCCCATAGGGCAAGAGCAGATAGAAATGTCCACCGCTTGCGAGCAGCAGGTTCGTTATCGGCAGGTCAAATCGTCGCAGTATCCACAGTGCAATCGCCTCCGTCAACAGCTGCAGGTAGAATGACCGTCCGCGCAGCTCCCGCGATGCGCCTTCTGACTGAATTTGATAGAGAAACTTCTGGATTCCTGAAATATCGCCTTTGAGCAACGTACACAACGATTTTTCGGCAGATTGGCGGAGATAGCTATCCAAATCATCGGGTAGAATTTCTCGGTGGACGCACCCCGCGATTGCCGCCGTTGTACGGAGGTGGTCGTAGAGCGAAACATCAGGAACAGTCTGCTCCGCTCCCCGCTCCCACGGTGTAGCAGAGGGTATACGGACGGTGTACTTGTGCAATAACGCGACGAGCGTCTGATAGTCCGCAGACTGATAGCCGCGCTCGCCCGTCAGTTGCCGCAGCTCTCGCGTGAATTCATCCCAAAGTTCCTTGTATCTGTTCGGATTGGCGGAGCCATCCTTCGTCGGAAAAATGGTTTCACGGCGGATGTCTAACGGATTGAGATTATATCGCAATTCCGGAGGCTGCGGCTTGCCCTCAATTTTCAGTCGCGACATAATTGAGATCAGCGCGGCGTGGGAGGACTGTTCCTGCTCACGTTGATCACCCTCCCGTTCTTTGGCGGAGAGCCGGTCTGCCAAAGTTACCTGCTTTTCGATCTCTTTCGTCTGTCTAGGAGAATTATGGTGGTTTAGAATTGCATCGCCCAAATCATCACCGCACGGGTAGAAGAAGCCTCCAAAGTCCTCTGTGACAAACTCCCACCCCTGTTTTTGGTGAGGCACAGTAGGTCCTGCAATTCTTCGCTGCCGAAATTTGCCGATGTCGTGTAGTAACGCTGCAAGTTGCAGGCGTTCAATGTCTTGGAGCATGTGGTCACCTCTTGAGATTCCAGATTTTGATGTAAAATATATCTTCCGTTTTGCGAACCTTCAAGGATAACAACTCGGTTTTTATTGTAACAATTCAGTTTTTATCCTATGGCTCATATAACAGAAAAGTGCAAAGCAGGAAAAGAAACCAAGTTTTCAAGTCCCGCATTGCGAGGATGCTCGGAACGGCAAAAAATTCGGTTTCTGTTACACAATTTCTTAGAACCTGTTTTAAAAATCCAAATTATGGTAGATTTTAGAATTACTTGGACACTTTCAAGGCACAGCCAACCCCCTAAATCCCCCTTGTCAGGGGGACTTCAGAAACTGCTCGAAGGTCGAAGTTGTCGGCAAATGTCCACTTATTTGTCTAATTCACCATAATCGCTGAAATCGGAATCCCGATCTTATCGGGGCTTTCTGAATCTTGACGGTTTACGTTCTTTTCTAAGTTACTCTCAGGCTACCTCCTTGATCCGTCGTTGAAAGGTTGGATTCATGATGATTCCGGTTTCACTTCAAATGACACACCGGAGACCGCATCAAGCCTGATTCAATTGATTTATACTAACATATCAGTTTAATATTAGGCCAATTTAACATGTCTTCTTTAAAAAAAAACAAGAAAATTCTTAGAACCTATTTTATGGTAGATTTTAGAATTACTTGAGGGGTGTGCATAAATATAATTGACATAATCGGTCAACTAGAGTTTCCTATTGTTATCCCAAACAAAAAGGAGTTACCCTATGGCAAAAGAGCCAACGCTGACCGATTATGTCACTGTTATTATGCAGCTATTTGCGCAATTTATGCAAGCCCCTATTGAAAAACAGGGTGCCACACACACAAAATCATTAACCTATTCGACGGATTCGTTCATTGTCTTTTTCATGATAATGCAGTTTCGGGGTATCTATAGTTTCAAAACACAATGGCGATGGCTTACCCAACACCCAGAAGCATTATCAATGCTCGATTGGCAACAGCCACCGCATCGGACGACCATTGCCCGTCGCTATAAGGCATTGTATGAAGTGATAGAGGCATTTATATTGTTTATCGGTCAGTATGCGGTCGATTTGTCTGAGCAGTTTACCTTAACCGATTTGGTAGTAGACAAAAGTTTGTTTAAGGCACAAGGACCTGTCTGGCATCAGTCAGACAGAAAAGCAGGCAAAGTGCCTACCCATCTACGCACCCTCGACACCGATGCAACTTGGTCTAAGAGTAAGTACCATGGCTGGGTCTATGGCTATGGACTTCACATTGTCTCTACACAAACTGCTTTTCCAACACTAATGACCGTACAAAGTGCATCGGTATCTGAAAGTTGGGTCATTGACCAAAAAGCGTCTGAGATTCTGACACATCTTTCACCCAAAACACTCACTGCCGATGATGCCTATACCCAAGCGAGTCGGATTCGTCGTTGGGCGAAGGCACAAGTTGTTTTGATTACTCCTGCATTGCGATGGACAAAGGGAAAGTGTGCTCAAGCGTATCACCGGTTTATTGACCAACCTGAGCAACGGCTTTGTCTCAGCAAACGATGTAGCTCGGTCGAACCGTTATTTGACTTGATTGCAAAAGTCATAGGTACGTCCCCTCAACAGAAGCAGGTGCCGGTCAAGGGGATTTTCAAGGTAAGGTTGTGTTTAGCTATTGGGGTATTATCGGTGCAAATTGCTATGATTGTTAATGCCATATGGAACTTACCACCTCGCAATATCTCTCATATGGTCGCTGTCTTCCAATGATATACCATGCACACCCCTCAATTACTTAGACGTGATGAGCGAACCAAGCCACGAACCTTGCTCGCCGAGTTACGGCACACGGAGTGTGCCTACTACGTCACTATCGAATCACAGCGATTTTTGTACCTTTTGTTTGTGATTCGCCGTCTGCATCGGTTGCGGTGATACGGCAGATGTAGACGCCGGGTGTGACCAGTTCGAAAAAGTTCCGTCTGCCTTCCCAAGTAAAGGCGTCATTTACACCCAATTGACCGCCGTTGCTGCCTGCAAGGAACACGCTTTCAAGGACCTGCTCACCGACAGTGTCGTAAATGGAGACAACGACCTCTGCATCACGGCTCAGTGTATAGGTCAGTTTGAGGGCAGCTCTCGACTGATTGAGACGGAGTGGGTTGGGATAAGCAACGATGTTTTCGATTGTCACGCTCGGATTCGCTACCGTCAATTCGGATTCAATCCGATTGTTGTTGAAGTTGGATTCAAAGACACGCGTATCGTCGTTCACTATGGCACGGAGGGTAAAAACACCCCAAGTCGTTGGTGTGAAGCGAGCGGTGACCGTTGTCGGTTGATTGACGCTCAGATCTACGCTTTGTTCGGGCAGGGTTTCAGTACTTCCATCAGGATTGACAACGATGAATTGTACTGTGATGTTTTCAACGGAAATGGGGCCCGCGTTTGTGACGTTGGCACTGATTGTGACCTCATCTCCTTTGGTAGGCGAGGGGTTGGAAACGGTGATGCCTTCGGGTTCCCATAAAATATCGGGATTAAGTGGGGTGCTCGATTCAACGATGGGCCGAGCGAGTTCAGCGAGGGTCGCTATGGCTAATTTGATAGCTAACTCACCCAACAGTGGTATGGAAAGCTTTGTCAAGTCATCCTCTTGGCTATGGATATATTCGGTCGATTCGTCCGGCGCATCGAGGGAGGATTCTTCCGCTACCATTACCGCTGGAATCCCGATGTCCCAAAATGGGGAATGGTCACTGAAGATAAAACTGGGGTCGTTTTTCAGGCGCAGATCGATCGGGAGCCGGTATCGTTCCGCGGCGGCCCCGAAGGCGTTGACGAGCCATTGTGACTGTTCATCGCCAAGCACATGGATGTCCAAGTTCCCGTCCGGATCGTGTCCCAAGAGATCAAAGTTTAAGACGCCAGCGATGTCGTCCCCGCGCTCCTGGACCAGTTGAGCATAGTGTTTGCTGCCGAATAGAAACAGTTCCTCCCCTGAAAAGGCGACGAATCGAACCGTGAAGTCAAAATCTTGCTGGCTGAGAATGCGTGCGGTTTCGAGCATTTCGGCGATACCCGACGCATTGTCAGACGCGCCCGGCGCTGCCATCCTTCTCCAGCCCCCATCCCAACCGGGGGTTTTGGAGGCGATGCTGTCATAATGTCCCACCATCAGGTAGATTCGATCTTTGTTTGGACCTTTTCCCGGTAGCGTGGCGACCACATTCCGCATCACGTATTCCCCGACCAACGCCCCGAGTGCGGATCGACGCCGGTGGTCAAAGGGATCGAATTCGACCTCCAAGCCGTAGCTGCGAAACTGTTGGGCGATGTAGTCCGCGGCGTTATCGCAGGCATGATCGGGTTTCGGCTGGTCATCAAATTGAACGGCATCGCGGACTCGGAGGGCGTACCGGCTTCGGAAAAACTGTCCCGGTCGTTGGAGATCTTCATTCTCGACGAGGGCAACAACCTGCCACAGCCATCGAAAGCCGTCCGCCTGATCAAGTAGTCCCTGAATGACCGATTGTTGTTGGGGCGAAGCGGATATACTCGGAGCGAACGCGGGAGGTTGCAACTCAGACAGGATAATATCAGGGGGCAGTTTCGCACGTTGATGCAGTGGAAGGTCTAACAGTACGGATTCAAGATTAGAGTGCAATTTGAGCAGGGAAAACCCACCGAACTGATCTAAAATTTCGCCATACGCTTCGATTGCCGCTCGGTCTTCCGTTGAAGGGAGCCAGAGGATGTAATAGTTGAAGCCGGGTGTAACTGTATCCAAAATTTGTGGATCAGGCAGCTCAGTCAACAGATTCTGATGTGCGCCGATGGAACCGGAATTCAGAGGGACTTGAACAATGGAGAAATCAGGTGTGCGATAGCGTAACTTGATTCGATGATGCGTTTGGAGAAATTGGAGGCGTTGGTGCGAATTTTCGGGAATCTTGATGAGTAGATCCTCTTGGGCGAAGAGGACGGTTGGAATGAAGATTGCAAAAATAAAAACAGAGGTAACTCTCTTAACCATTTGCAGTTTTTGATTGGATAAGGTTATGATTCTGATTACGCTAAACCCGCAGGTAGCATGACTAACTCAGGAACATACACCCGCGCTGGTAGAGCCGCAACCAGTAGACATGCATCGGCGACATCCTGTGGTTGTAGGGATTTTGCCATCACTTCGGGTGGGGTTGGCACTGGACGTTGCAGGACGAGTGGCGTATCGGTCAAACCGGGGAAGAGCATTGAGGTGCGGATGCCGTTCTCTTTTTCTTCTTGGAACGTGCCGTGAGCGAGACCGACCATCCCGTGTTTGGTTGCCTGATAGGAGACGCCAGATGTATCAGGGCGCTGTACCGCCCCACTGGACACATAGATAATCAAGCCGTCCTTCTGATTCCGCATCGTCGGCAGGACCGCTTTTGTGCAGTAAAATGCTCCGGTTAGGTTCGTCTGAATCATCATATCCCACGTTTCGTTGGATAGCACTTCAAGGCTCCGCTCGGGAATGTTTGTGCCCGTGACATAGACGAGTACATCAATCCGTCCGAAGTGTTGTAGTGTTGTCCCAATGAGCCTATCGACGGCTCCCGCATCTTGAGCGTCGGTCGGGCAGGCGATGGCATTCTCGCCGATCTCCTCCGCCAATGCTGCGAGTTTATCTGCACTCCGTGCAGCCAGAACCACTTTTGCCCCGGCTTCAGCGAAGGTAGCTGCTGTAGCTCGTCCCATGCCGCTGCTACTCCCCACCACAATGGCAATCTTATCCGCCAATGAAAAACTCATAGAATAATTCCCCTCTTCTCTTTGAAAACGTGATAGCTCATGTCAAAAGAATATGCAAAACGCAAAAAACGTGAAACGTGAGGCGTGAAACGTAAATTAGCGAAGTGTCGGGATTTGGAAATCCCTCCTACAGAAGAACTAAATGCCCCCCTACCCCGAATGATGCGACACAATTATTCAGAAACGGTAGGTATAAGATATGATGGGTAAGATGATTTGCTTGTTTGCATTTGCCTATACTAAGGTCTGAGATACATCAGCGCCATTTGAAAATCCCGACGTTCAGAGCAATGTACGCACCGCCACTGTGATGTTCCATCGGCTTGGTTCACTTGTAAAACCCACAGATGCTTGCAATCCGACCGTTGTCCTGATCGGGGGATTTGCTCTAGGTTATCCCACTCGCAATCCAAGCAGAAGGCGGATTCGTTTTTAAGCGTTTGTACCTTACCGCCGCATTCGGGACAGATCAATGTAGACGCCTCCTCCCACGAACAACTCAGAATAGTTGCTGGACTTTAGTTTATGAGATTCGCCATGCGTTGTCAAGTTTTATCTTTTCGATTCCACTCTCGTACATCTTGACTCTGCAACCCATCCCTGCTAAACTACAAGGCAGATAGGGTTATTATCAATACTACATCCGTTCTAAATTTGTCGTTACGGAACACGACGCGTAAAAAGCGACGAGTAAAGAGTCTAATTATAGTAGATTTTAGAATTAATGAGACACTCCAAATCCCGATTTATCGAGGATGCTCGACGAGTCGGCACCGGTACGGTTGGAAACCGCACCTACCGGGGGCAAAAGTGTCTATCTGTTTTTAGAATTCACCATAATACACATAACGCTCGTCTAGAGCGGAAAGTTTAGTTGACCAACTTTGTCGATAACTCGATGGATTTTCCAGTGGTTAGCAACTCGGGTTAGAGAAATATTAGGAGCACCGTATGAAAATTGCAGTGATCGGATTAGCGGGTGTTGGTCGTGCTCATGTCGATCGGTGGGTTAAGAGTCCCAACGCGGAGCTGGTCGGTGTATGCGACATTGTCCCACAAGTTGCAGATGAGTTTGCGCTGGAATACAGTGTCAAAGGATATACCTCTACGCAGGAGATGCTAGACAGGGAGGATCTGACGGCAATAAGCATATGCACTCCACCGAAAATTCATCTGGCGTTAACACGTATGGCGGCAGCGCGTGGTATTCATGTACTGTGTGAGAAGCCGATGGCAAGCACGGTTGAGGATTGTCAGGAGATGATCAATGTGTGTAAATCGGCGGGTGTTGTTTTGCAGATTGGGCATAAGAAACGGTTTATCCCGCCGCTCCTGCGATTGAAGGAACTGACAGAAGGTGAATTTGGACCGATTCAGTATATGGTTCACCGGTATCCACATCCGGGGATGTCGAACAAAGATTGGTTCTGGGCAGAGGACGATGGTGGGGGTCCTATTCTTGAGAACGCCGTGCACGCTGCAGATATTTTAGGCTTTCTGATGGGAGATGTTGATCGGGTTTATGCCGAAGGCGCGACCTTCTTTGCACCGCACCGGAAACCACAGATTGATTGTGCAATGTTTACCCTGCGATTCAAAAGTGGTGCGATTGGGGTTGTCAATGCTGGAATGGTCTCGATGGGCGGGTTCAGTTTTGAGGATTTTTATGTTGCGAACGAAAATGGGGTCGCTGAAGTGACGGGTAGGTTTGATAGCGTAGAGACTTTGCGTTACTCTTTCCGAAATGATCCAGAAAGTGTACAGGAGGAAAATCACCCGAATTTTGATTCGTTTCGTGCAGAGATTGAACACCTTATTAAGTGTATTCAGACGGGAAGTGAACCGCGGGCAAGTGGTGAAGCGGGTATGAAAGCGGTGGCGATATGTCGTGCGGTGAAGCGGTCGGCAGAGATTGGGGAGCCGGTTGTGTTGTAGAGCTCGGATAGTATCGCCTTTCTATAGACATATCGCTCCGCTGGAGCGAAAGGAGAAGATGATGAAACTCACGCCACAACAGGTCGAACAGTTTCAAGAGAAGGGGTATCTCAACATTCCACATCGCCTCATTGCAGAAGATCACCTCGCCTTGCTGCGTGATCATTACGACGCGCTGTTTGCGAAAAAACGTGGTACAAGTGGTGAGGGAATGCGGAATCTCGCTGTCGTCGGAGAGTCAGAGCAGGACGAGACCGCAGACCGCTCGGAAGAGATGCTGCAGATTATGGAGATGTGGCGCTACGATGAGGTGTACCGTCAGCTGCTCTATCATGAGCCGTTGTTGGACATCGCTGAGAGCTTGATTGGGCCCAATATCCAGTTGTTCCACGATCAGGCGCTTTATAAGCCAGCTCGTCACGGCGGTGAAGTACCGTGGCATCAGGACAATGGATATTGGCGTTGTACACCGTCTGACCTCGTGAGCATCTGGATGGCACTCGACGACGCTGATGAAGAGAACGGGTGCATGAATGTTATCCCCGGTAGCCACCAAGAAGGCACACCAGATCACGACCGCGCTGTAACAGAGAAGGGGCAACTTCCCGCGTTGTTGCAAGCAGATGTGGATGAGCATCGCGCATCCCCCGTTCCAGTTAAGGCGGGCTTTGGGATGGTGCATCACTGTCTGATGCTGCATCAGACGAATCCGAATCGGTCACACCGTCGACGTCGGGCGATGGTCATTCATTATATGCCGACCGGTACGCTTAACGGTAAGGGTGAGGCAATGACGGATCGCTTGCTGTTGCGAGGAGAGTTGTAGGGGAGCAAGATTTATCCGGGACATGCCTCCGCAAACACCCGCAGATGATTTTCACCGAGAATCTTTCGGATTGACGTAGGCGAATAGCCCCGTTCCAATAGTGCTTCGGTAATTTTTGGGAACTCTGTCGCATCCTTGAGTTGTTCGCCGCCGCCATCGAAATCGGATCCAATTCCAACGTGTTCATCTCCGACCAGATTGACCATGTGATCGATATGGTCCAGATAACGGGAAAAGGAGGGAGTGTCATCGTCAATGAACCAAGTTACGAAGGTAGCACCGATGACACCACCGTTCTGGGCGATGCGTTTGATCTGTTCGTCGGTTAGATTTCGCGGATGACCACAGAGCGCCTTACAGTTGCTGTGCGAAGCGATTATGGGACGTTCGGCTATTTCCAGCACGTCCCAAAAGCCCCGCTCACTGATGTGGGAAACATCGACAAGCATCCCCAGCCGATTCATCTCTTTCACCAGTTGGACGCCAAATCGGGTGAGTCCGCCGCCGCTATCGGTTTCGGCGTTGCCTGCTGCCGCCCATGAGCTCGGGTCGTGAGTCAACCCAATAGATCGGACGCCCAAGTGGTGGAGGCTTTTCAGGATGTTCAGGCTTCGTTCCACACCGTCGCTGTTCTCAATGACCAAGATTGCAGCAAGTTTACCCGCAGCTTTTGCGTTCCGAATATCGTCAGCGGTCTTTGCAATGATAATTTCATCGGCGTGGGTCTCAGCTTCTGTCTTAAAAAAGCCGATGGCATCTAGGGCGTAACTGAGATGATTCTTCCACGCTCGTGTTACATCAATTGCAAAGAAGGCAGCATCAATCCCGCCCTGACGCATCTTTGGCAGATTGATCTGGATTTCCATCTGGCTGGCTACTCGGTCGAGGGGCCCGCGCATATAGGCAATTGTTCCATCGTGTCGGACGCGGTCGGGGGTCTCCTTATCCGCAATACTGACATTTCCTCGACGGATATGACCAACAATTGTATCGTTGTGAGAATCGATGACGAGGGCTTCGTTATGAAGGTCTATGGCCGATAATTGTGATGTCAAGATTGTGGTCTCCTTTTTGAGGCAGTTGATAGTTTTCAAATGCTCCTCACGCATCAGTTATGCGCTGTGCCTTTACTCGCCGTTTTTTCTTCGATCGTTTTGAAGTCGAGGCAACTCGCAACCTCTCTCTCTGCTGTTTTTCCTGCCTCTCTACTTTTCTCGCCCTTTCCGTTGCTTCCTTCGCTTCCATTGCAATTCGTTTCTGTTCACGGATGTGGGCTTCATATTCGGCGTAAGTTCCGACAAATAGCTTCGCTGTTCCATTCTCAAAGACCAATAGCTTATTAACGAGCTTGTTCAGGAAATACCGGTCATGAGAAATCATAAAAATGGTCGCTGGATACTCCGCCAACGCTTCCTCAAGGACTTCGCGCGACGGTATATCTAGGTGGTTTGTCGGTTCATCAAGCAGAAGAACATTTGCATTTTCGAGAAGCAGCTTGGCAAGCATGACGCGGCTCTGTTCCCCGCCGCTGAGGTCACCAATCCATTTGAAAACCTCATCTTCGGAAAACAGGAACCGTCCGAGAAAGCTGCGAATCTCCCCTTGTTTCTGCGTTGGACGTAATGCCCAAATCTCATCGATAACTGTGGTGTCTCGGTTAAGTTCTGCAAGCTCTTGGTCATAGTACCCAAAATGGAGATTGTGACCAATCTTCAATTCCCCCGAAGTGGGTTTTTCGTTTCCCAAGATCATTCGGAATAAGGTTGTCTTTCCAACACCGTTGGGACCAATAATACCAACCACATCTTGGCGGTAGACCTCTAGATTCAGATTCTTAAAAACCTGTTTATCGCCATATCGCTTTCCCAAGTCCCGGCATTGCAAGATATCGTTTCCGCCCCGTACTTCCGGTGTGAAGCGGAGTTTGAGCGTCTTATCCGTGGTCTCTGGCTTTTCTACCCGTTCAAGTCGGTCCAGTAACTTCTGCCGTCCCTGCGCTTCTCGTGTCCGTTGCCCAGCCATATTGCGACGGATAAAGTCCTCCTCGTGAGCGATATACCGTTGCTGTTTTTTGTATTCCCGCTCCTGTGTTAGCTTTTCAGTTCGTCGGATTTCGAGGTATTTCGTGTAGTTTCCAGAGTATTCTTTAAGTTTGTTGTTTCGCAACTCGACCGTTTTGCGGGCAACCCGATCTAAAAAGTAGCGATCATGGGAAACGATGATGACCGCCCCTCGATATTCGGTATTCAGGAAGTTTTCCAGCCACTCGATGGCTTTGATGTCGAGGTGGTTGGTGGGCTCGTCGAGCAGCAGTAGATCGGGATCTTCAAGCAGTAATTTCGCGAGCGCGGCACGGCTTTTCTGCCCACCGCTTAATATGCCAACCTTCAAATTAAAGTCGCTGTCACGAAATCCCAGTCCACCCAGCGTTCGATTCGTTTGATGCTCATAATCGTAACCGCCCATCCGTTCGTGCTGGTCTTGCAGTCGAGCATATCTGTCAAGCAGATTTGAATCTTCTACCATCTTCTCACTGAGCAGCAGCATCTCATCTTCTAGGTCCCGCCGTTCCTGAAAGACCTTGAACATCTCTTGCCGGAGTGAGCAGTTGGCTTCCAAATTGGGCTCTTGGCTGAGATACCCGATTTGTAGACGTTTGGCATATGTAATGCCTCCTTTGAAATCCTCAATCACACCGGCAATAATTTCAATTAGTGTGGTTTTACCGGTTCCGTTCTTTCCAATGAGTCCGATTCGATCGCCATGTTCAATTGACAAAGAGACTTCGTCCAGAATGAGGTAAGGGTCATACGATTTTGTGACTTGGTCTAATCTGACTAATGACATAGAGATCCTTTATATCACAGGAAACGGGTGGAAATTCTGTTTTAGGCGGGGAGTGTAGCGGAAGATGCGGATCTATCTTCCGGTTAAAGATCTGGTTCAAAGATGGGTAGAAACGCCTTTAATAAGCCTCATCATCATCGTAAAAATCTTCTTCATCCATGTATTCGTCGTCGAGCTCTTCTTCCTCATAGTCATTGTACGCGTCGATATCCATCAACACGTCGAGCTCCCTAGGACTCTCAATGCTGATTCTACAGACCCATCCATCCCCTTCGGGCGAATGATTAATTAGATCCGGATCTTCCTCCAGAGTGCTGTTGACTTCTTTAACCTCTCCAGTTGCTGGTGCGTGGATGGGAAAAGTATTACCATCGGTCACTTCTACTCTACCTAATGGCTCATCTTGTTCATATTCGTCGCCAACTGAGGGCAGTTCAACAAAGATAACATCACCATATTCTAGTTGGATACGCTCGGTGATTCCCACGATCCCGTCGCTTTCTTCAACTTCAATCCATTCATGTGTAGTTGTAAATTTTTTGATCTCGTTCACGATTATTCCTCCCATATTGCTTAATGCCTACACACTCAAGATTTAACATTAGCAGATTATACAATCATAGAATTAACCACGTCAATATCCGAGTTGATTCCCCGCAGATTTTCTTGAAAGTTTTCAATTTCTCGTTGACGAATTTGCAGATGTGCGGTTGCACATTGTCCATATTCGACGTTTATTACCTTTCCTCCTAACCTGTTACACAGTTTAAGGACCGAACCGATTTGTTCGTAAGGTATTCGCACTTGTAGTGTTTTATAAAAAATCTGAGTTTCAATTTTTGCACTCCCTAAACATTCCCTCGCGCATTGACCATAAGCCCGAATAAGTCCGCCGATACCAAGATTGATGCCGCCATAGTAGCGGATGACGACGCAGATAACATTCGAGAGCTGAGAAGCGGTCACAGCTGCTAAAATTGGGGGACCTGCGGAGTTTCTTGGCTCGCCGGCATCAGTGGCATATTCTCGCTTTTCGCTT
Organism: Candidatus Poribacteria bacterium; assembly: GCA_965204355.1. GTDB lineage: Bacteria > Poribacteria > WGA-4E > WGA-4E > PCPOR2b > PCPOR2b. Next base: position 746,069 of record OZ241983.1, on the reverse strand, counting down.
CCCCATCCGATACTGTATGCGTAGCAGCCATGTGAGGCTTTAGGATATTTCTCTTGGAGGAGTGCTAGGAATCTTTTTGATGCTTCTATCGTATCAACCGATGTAGCAAGTCCAAAAAAGCGAGATTTTTTGACAATTAGCTTTGACTCTGCTATTCCAACGATGGTTTTGTATTCGTCTGACATAGTGGACGTGAAACGTAAAACGTGAAGCGTAATAGGTAATACGATAGAAGATCAGCAGTTTGTGTAGGTTTTCTCTTTAGAACCGCTGCCCAATTGAAAACGCGTATACAGACTTACCAGTTTCGATGCGGATTTGCTCTCCGTCATTTTCCACCGGTCGCAGCTGCGGCGTATAGGCTGCGTTTATATGAATTCCACGGACCTGTAAACCAAGTCCAAGCGTCAGTCCTTCAGTTTTCCAGAGTCTATCCTCGGAGTCAACTTGCCCTGTTTCGAGACTGAATACTGAGCCAAACCGCTTTTCGGTGTGACGGAGATAACCTATTTGTCCACCGATAAAGCCACGATACCAAACAGTTCCGCCAAAGTTAGTTCGGATGCCATCTTCAAAGGGTGGGTTCAGATCCAAGCCAATCTGAATATCCACATCTTTATAATGGAATTGGTACGCGCCGCCCAGAAGGATATCTCGACGGATGCGATCGGGAATAGAATTATCGGTGAATGATAGGCCATTACTCAAGTTCCTAATCACGCCGCCGATGCGGAGGTGTTTACCCAATTGCTGAATTAGTCCCAGATTATAGGCGTAACCGTGTCCGATATGTCGCTCGCTCTCGGCGTCCTGCACTTTAGATCGCAGCCATTTAGCATCAGCACCGATAGCGACTCCTCGAAACAGCTTCACCGCATAGCTTACTCCAACCGCGAAGTCGGTTTCGGGGAAACTGTTCGTGGCTTTTCCAAGGTGGTTAACGCGACTAAATCGCCCCTCATGTCCGATGGCAAAATTGAATCCAATTGCTCCCGCTGTCCCCACAGGTTTACTGTAGTTTATAAACTCAAGTCCTGATGCGCGAAGCATGTATTGACTGTGATCCTCGTACCGTTCGCCTTCGTTCAGTTTGGCAATAATGGCAATAGTGCGCGGGAATCGTGAGGTGTGCGTTACGAGATGATTGCCATTAATGAAACCGAGTCCGGCAGGATTGCTGTTAAGGACATTTGCGCCCGAAATCGAGCTGACAAAATTATTTTCTAGCCTCAGATATTCTGCCGAAGTGAGTCTTCTGAGAAAAGTGTCTGCGGATGCGCGAAATTCTTCGTTGATGGCTTGTGCCGATGCGGGCGGACTCCCGCCGAGGAGAAGTAACAGTGTGATGACCGCTACAGTAAACCCAGGTATTATGTAAAATGTGAAACGAAAAAAATAGTACGATTGGTTCTTATTCATATTTGTAGTTGTCCACAAGGAAAGTATTTACACACATAGATTCCCATCCCATTGACTTAGCCAATGTCAATATCGACCTCTATAATCAACTTTTGTATATTGTGCTTTTGATTCGTTGTGTATAGACAATTGAATCTTCAGTTTTTCGGGAGGGATTTTAATCTGTGCGACGATGAATTGCATCGGTCATTTGAGCAACTTGACACATTGCCTTCACGTCGTGGACGCGCACGACATCTGCGCCGTGGGCAATTGCCCACGCGACCGTCGCAGCGGTGCCTTCCAAACGATCGTCTGGATTGGGTAGATTGAGGATCTTTCCAATGAACGCCTTTCTAGAAGTGCCAATAAGGATGGGTTTATCTAGGCTCCGAAACGCATCAAGAGAACGTAAAATTTCCAGATTATGCTCAGCGGTTTTACCAAATCCGATACCGGGATCAATCATAATCCGATCGGGACAAACTCCCCCTGCTTGCGCTTTATCAACCCGGTTTCGAAGAAAGGTGAGAATTTCAGGGATTAGATCGTGATATGCCGGCGAGCGCTGCATTGTACGGGGAACACCCTTCATGTGCATGAGAATCAGCCCGGCCTCCATCCCCGCAACAACTTCTGTCATTTCCAAGTCACCTAATGCTGTAATATCGTTGACAATATGCGCACCAGCTTGCAGTGCATTGTGCGCAACAGTGGGTTTATAGGTGTCAATCGAAATGAGGGCGTCTGTTCCATTTACAAGCGTTTCAATCACCGGTAGCACACGGGTTAGTTCCTCATCTGTGGAGACGGGTAAGGCTCCCGGTCGAGAAGATTCGCCGCCGATGTCGATAATATCCGCGCCGTCTTCGATCATCTGATGAGCGCAGTCAATTGCACGGCTCGCATCGAGATAACGGCCACCGTCAGAGAATGAGTCCGGGGTGACGTTGAGGATGCCCATGATCCATGTACGTTCCCCAAAGGTAAGGTACTTTCCTCGGCAATTCATGATGCAATTGGAGAAGTTTGGGGACGGGGACCGAGTATCTCTTCAATATCTTCTGTGATGAGCGTTTCACGCTCGAGCAATTCATCAGCAAGTTTCTTCAGCCCATCAAGATTCGTTTCAATGAGGTGTCTCGCTCTATTATAGCAGCCCATAACAATACCATGGACAGCTTCATCAATTTCAATTGCGGTCTTGTCGCTATAATCTTGGTGATGTGCAATCTCTTTGCCCAGAAAGACCTGTTCTTCACGTCGTCCGAAGGAGAGGGGTCCAAGATCGCTCATGCCCCATTGTGTAACCATTTTGCGGGCGATATCGGTTGCCTGCTCAAAATCGTTTTGTGCACCGGTGGTTAATTCGCCAAAGATGAGTTCTTCGGCGACACGTCCACCAAGCGCGGTGGTAATGCTGCCAAGTAGATATTTTTTGTTGAAATTTCGACGTTCTTGAATTGGAAGTGCCACCGAGACACCGAGTGATCGCCCACGAGGAATAATAGTGGCTTTATAGTTCGGGTCATTTTCGGGGATAACATGTCGTAACAACGCATGACCCGCCTCATGATATGCGGTGACTCGTCTATCATCATCGCTAATAATGAGGCTACGGCGTTCGGGTCCCATCAGCACCCGGTCTTTGGCTTCATCAAAGAAAACCATTTCAACGGAATCTTTGTCCTCTTTAGCTGCGAGTAAGGCGGCTTCGTTCACCATATTTTCGATGTCCGCTCCCGAAAAATAGGGTGTTGCTTTTGCGAGTCTCTCTAAGTCCACATCTGGGTCCGTTTCAATGCTCTTCGTATGGACCTTAAAGATCTCTTCACGGCCTTTGACATCGGGAAGATCAACAACAATTTGACGATCAAATCGCCCTGGACGGAGGAGCGCGGGGTCTAATACGTCAGGACGGTTTGTTGCAGCAATGAGAATAACACCTTCCGAGGTATCAAACCCATCCATTTCGACAAGAAGTTGGTTTAAGGTTTGTTCACGCTCATCGTGGCCACCACCAATGCCCGCGCCACGATGTCGTCCAACCGCATCTAGCTCGTCAATAAAGATGATACACGGTGCATTTTTCTTTCCGGTCTCAAATAGATCTCGGACGCGCGACGCGCCAACTCCGACAAACATTTCAACAAAATCGGATCCGCTGATACTGTAAAATGGAACATTCGCTTCCCCGGCGACAGCACGCGCAAGCAAGGTTTTTCCGGTGCCTGGTGGTCCCATTAACAGTACCCCTTTTGGGATACGTCCACCCAGTCTCTGAAATTTCTTCGGATCCTTCAGGAATTGAATTACCTCTTCCAGGCCCTCTTTTGCCTCATCACAACCGGCGACATTGGCAAAGGTAATTTTCGATTCGCTTTCAGAGTGTAGTCGCGCGCGGCTTTTTCCAAACGACAACGCTCGATTGCCCGTACCTTGCATTTGCCTTGAAATAAAGATCATGATCCCCAAGAACAGCAAGATTGGTAAGATTGTCGAACCAAAGATCACGATCCACTGGGGAACGGGCGATGAACGTTCATTGTCAAATGGGATTTGAAACTCGATAAGTTTTTCTTGGAGCGGGTATTCAGAATAAATATCACGACTAGTCCGAAATTCCTGAAACATTACTGGTTCTCCGCCCCCTCTGGACATTTCATCTAATAAAATAGGCTGTGGGTCCCTGAACTTTCCTTTAATCCACTCTTTGCCAATTTCGATCTTGCCTTCAAACAGGTCCTTGCTATTTGGTTGCCGAAGATAGGCATAAAATTCTGATGATGCCAGTTGATGTACCTTTCCCTTGCCTGGACTTAAAAACTGGTACATGGCGTAGGCAACCAATGATGCCATAACTAACCAAACTACAATACTCTTGGCGCTTTTATTCACAGCACTTAACCTCTCTTCTGTATCTACAAAAAATTCCGGATTGATACTTGGGTAACTAACGTTTCTCGACGACGAAAAGCTTATCTATGCTGATTGAACCAATAGGCACCCTATCACTCCGCGCAGTTGAAGTATACCAAATCTGTTTTCAAATATCAAATGAAATTGAAAGTGGCAATACTTCCTGTTGGGTAGAGGAACATCGTATCAAGCCGTTGATGCTAGAATTCTCGTTTTTCTCTAAAGCATGTTTGCTTACTCTCTAGTTCAATGTGTGTATTTATTTATCAATTCAGCGTTTGACCTTCGTGTTATCTGTGCCTTTTCTATAGTCAAATAGTGTTTTGTCTTCAACAGCTCAAGTATTCGGGTAGGGAACAACGATCGTTGCTCCCTACGCTTTGGGTTTTAGATTTAAGCGCAATTTCAATAAGCGCTCGAGTTCCTTACGGCACAATTGTTAGTGCACGGACTTCGCCAAACTCATGCGAAAGTTTGGACCAGGATGCCCCATCATCAGTGCTGCGGAAAAGCTGACCGTTGACGCTACAAGCGAATAACCAACCGGGCACCGCGGGCTGACGTGCCAAACACCAGATTGTGCTGTTGGCTGTCAGTCCCAGATCCGCTCGTTCCCACGATTCACCGAGGTTATCGGTATAGAACAGTCCGCCTTCATCTCCGGGAGGGCCATTTCCTGCTCCAATATAAACTCGACCTGTACCGTTCATGGGAACATACATCGCCGCCCGGCAGTAGGGCCAAGGGAATCCATCACCAACACTGAGCGGCGTCCACTTGTTCAGGTCTGTTGTCACACACACATCGTTATTTGTCGCGGCGACAAGTGCCTTGGAATCACCGGGGACGACAGTCAGTCCATGAATATCGAGGCTGCTCAGTCCCTCACTTCGTTCTACCCATGTTTCGCCGCCATCGGTGGAAAGACGTAGCCCATCAATCTCAATCCCTACATAGACGGTCTGATCATCTTCAGGATCAATCGAGATTGATGTTACACGCGGTATGATTGGTACCCCCTCACATTCCTCAGCGAGTGCGACATCAAGCTGCTTCCACGTATCTCCGCCATCAGTTGATCTGAAAAGGGCGGACGGACAGGTACCTGCGTAGAGGACATCGGGGTTGTTGGGATTAATTGCAATTGCCCAGACTTGTAGTCCATCCATAGGAGAATTGATCTGTTCCCAATCATCTCCACCGTTCTGTGTGCGGAAAATGCCGGTTTCTGTTCCGGCAAAGAGGATTGATGAATCGTTGGGATTTGCAGCGAGAGCACGGATATCCGCTTCTGGAAACATTCCGTTACTTGCTCGCGCCCACGAGTTACCACCATCATTGCTGCGCCAAACACTCTGACCTACTGTTCCTGCATAAAAAGTTGGGGTTGCCATGTATAACCTCCTTGCAGCGTAAAACGTGATGTGTAAAAGGAAAATGGGAAAACGAGGGGATCTGTTTTCAAGTGTCGGTTCTGTGTCACAGAACCGATCATTTTCCTATCTGCGTTTAGTTCAGAGAAAAATTTTACCTACTCATTATGTTTTTTCAGTTCACCAGACCCAACGGATTCACCCAAGAAGAAAATCTCCCACTGGACGCTTTCGGGCACGATCTCCGGAGAAAGATAAAGCGAATAAGTGTAAATGGCTCCATCTTGCACAGCTTTCATTGGAGTTGTTGAAACAATGGAATCAACACCTTGTGCAATCGTGATCCGCGGCAGACTCGCACCAATTGAGTGGTTCGGCACGGCGATGATGTCCCAATATCTTGGGTGAACGGGATTGGGTAAAACTGTTGCACTAAACTCTACTTTCTCAATAATCTGTTGTGCACTATAAGCGTAAGATGATACGCTACGTTGTAGCAGCTCTCCTTCGGGTTGCACACTTGGGATAAGAGTGACTTGCTCAACACTCCCCCCAAAGTCTGGGATAAGCAGGCTCCCTTTGCCCATCTCAGTTAACGACATATCATGGACTGTCGTTGGTTGTCCGCCTTGAAACTCAACAACCTTGACATCGTAAGAGAAATGACCATCGCCCTCAAAGGAAAGACTCAGACTACCATTCTTGATATTAGGGTAGAAGGGGATATAGTCTGACGCGTAGCTGGCAAGTACGTTGTTTTTAACGGAAACAGGATATGAACGATGCTCACGGCGAGGCTGGAGCTTTAATTGTTCATTCTGATAACCGTACCGTCCATCAGCAAATTCGTCATCATCTAGATAGTTTGCGACCTTCCAATCAGTATAGATAGCTTCGAAGGTCGATTCTATACCGCGCGAGCGCAAAGCATTATTGATGCCGGAGATTCCGTTCGCTCGATCTTTCACAATTGCGGCGATCGTCTGTGCGCCACCGTAGTGTTCATGGAGATAAAGCATCCATAAGTACACCGCACCATAGTGGGCAACTTCGCTCTGCCTTCCGCGGGACCAATTCACGAGCGAAACCTGTGGATTCCATTGAAATGATGAGACATGGTTTCTTACTTGATAACCGCAAACGAATGTAGCATATTCAGCGCAGCCTTCATTGATCCAGATTGTTTCATTCGGGTCACGTCGCCAGTGGATGAGATGTTGAAATTCGTGGGCAAGCACACCAAACGCCTTCTCGCTGCCTGCGTTTTGGGGATCGGTATCCAGATAGAGCATATCGAGCTCATTGCTACGGACCGGAATACCTATCTCTGGGTGTCTCAGGACACCTCGGTGTTGATTGATTGGACTAAAAAAACCTGCGACGAAACTGCTGCCCCGCGTTTCGTCGTCACGAATGTTCAATAAAAGCAGATAGATTTGCTTATCGCCATCAATATCTGGCGGTGCACCAAAAAGTTCTGTTTCGATCTCATAGATTCCACGGTTCAAGTCAGCCGGCACTGCATCATCGAATGCACGGCGCACTGAGCGAACTGTTTCCTCATTTACCGTCTGTAACCACTGTGAATCCTCAACAAAGATGTAACAGAATTCCCCAATCGCTCGCAATGTGGATTGAACAATATATTGCTCGTGGGTATTAAAATTGACCGAAAAGAAGTTCTTCCGATCTCCCAGCACCAGTTGAGGCGCATTTGGTCGAGCGGGTGCAGAAGGGGCTTCACCAATATCTTTTAGGATAGGACCAAAGTGTTCATAAAAATAGGGAGTGCCATCGATCCAACCGTGTGAGGTTGACACTCCCAGCAGGACGTAAAATGTAATGAGTAAAACCTGAAGCGCGAAACGCGGAACAGCCCGTGTATTCCATACGTCTTGAATGAATTCATGAAGCAATGAACCAATGAACGCACCATTTTGCCATTTTCTCATGTCTCCATTTCCTCATTTTTCGCAGTTCATTCTTGTCCATGCTTTTTCAGCTTCTCCAGAATCGCGGTATTACCCGGTGATAGTTGAATTGCCTTTTGCCACGCTGCAACCGCTTCCTTCTTGCGTCCTTTTTTTAGATAGACCTCCCCGAGGTGATCTTGGACTTCTACACTATCCGGCATATAAATAACTGCCTTTTCGAGTTGTTTCAATGCGTCATTCAACTTGCCCTGTTTGAAATATGCCCATCCTAAGCTATCTAAATAAGCACCATTTGCTGGAGATTTTTTTAAGGCTTTCTGGATTAGACTCACAGCTTCGTCCAAATTCGTTCCATGTTCGGCAAAGAAATAGCCAAGTGCATTGTAAGCCTCTTCTCGTTCGGGTGAGAGCGCAATTGTTGTTCTGAGATAGTGTTCCGCTTGTTCAAGATTGCCAATTGCTTGGTGTGCAATTCCAAGCCAATAGTTTGCGTCAGAGTCATCAGGATTTGTTTCTAAGACTTCTTCTAAAACTTCAAGTGCCTCGTTTTCCCGTTGAAGAACGACGTACAGACTTCCAAGACGCGCCCGAAATTGTGCTAGTAAATCATCATCGTGTTTGTGATTAGCAGGTGGGGCGAGTCGACGCAGTTCAGAATAAGAGTGAATCGCTTTCTGGAGGTTTTCTGCTGCCTCCTCTAACTGGTCTTCTTGATATAACCGATCATACTGCTCAACGCTCAATTTCCACAGCGCATCATGCGCTCGCCACAGGTCGCGGTTGATTTTGATTGCGCGCTCGTAAGCTGTAATTGCTTCCTGTTTATCGCCCAACTGGTTATACAGACTGGCGAGTCGTAAATAGTACGCTGGCTGATAGGGCATAATACGAATCAACTCTTTGAAGGCATTGGCAGCAGATTGGTAGTCTCCGATTTGTTCCGAAATTTCTCCGAGATAGGAGTACGCGCTGAAAGGACGCCCATTTCTCCCAAATCCATAATGGTCAGGATCCAACTCGATAACTTTTTGGAAGGTCTGAACAATATCGCCCCATTTATCTTTGTTCTTTGCATCTCCATATCGCCAGATCATAATCTCCCCCAGTAGGTAGAAGGGCGTTGGTTTTTCGGGGTCTATTTCAATGGCTCTACGGCAGCTTTGCTCTGCAGTTGGGAGGTCGTACATTTCCATGCTCAACCTTGCCAGTTGGGTATGGACAAAAGCGGAAGCCTCATGTTCACGTAGAATCTGCTGATACTCTTTTTTGGCGGGAAACAGTTTGGCTGTTACCCGCAGATAGGTGGCAGAAATTAAGTGAGCATAGACCTGTTTAGCACGTTCATATTCGGGATCTAACGAGGAATCCGATATTGCCGCGTCAGAAGCGTTCAGCAGTGCATTTGAATTCGCCGCTATCAAGATAGCAAACAATATCGCTGATAAACGTCTCACATCAAGACCTTTCTACAGGTGACTTATCAACTTTGGTCAACTTAGGCTTTACCCTCACCTTGAACTTCGTCATCACCATTTGGGGAGATTTTCCCGACATCAACAACAGTCTCTTCCTTGCGTAAGGACATTAAACGCACCCCTTGGGTGTTTCTCCCGATAGTACGGATATCGTTGACCGCCATGCGTGTCAACATGCCATTTGAATTCACAATAATCAGTTCGTCATTGTCCGATACCATTTTCACAGCGACAACGGGCCCGTTGCGGGTGCTTGTTTTAATGGCAATTACGCCTTTTCCGGCGCGTCCCTGCAAACGATAGTTCGCTAATAGTGTACGTTTGCCGTAGCCGTTTTCTGTCACGATTAACACGGTCTCTTTCTCATCAACCGCAGCGACCATACCGATAACAAAATCATCCTCCGCCAAGCGGATTCCACGAACACCCATTGTTGCCCGGCCTAGTTTTCGAACCTCTTCTTCATTGAAACGGATGGATCCCCCAGATCGTGTGACCAAGAGAATATTGTGATCCCCCTCAGTCAATTGGACCCCAATGAGTTTGTCTCCCTCGTCGAGATTGATTGCAATAATGCCAGCAGAATTTGGTCTGCTGAAGACTTCGAGGCTGCATTTCTTGACAATACCTTTCTCTGTTGCCATAAAAACATACCGTTCTTCATCAAACTCGCGCACTGGTACAAATGCGGTGATCTTTTCCTCGCTTCCCAACCGCAGGAGATTGACGATTGCCTGCCCTGCCGAGGTACGACCCCGCTCTGGAATCTCGAAGACTTTCAGCCAATAGCACTTGCCCCGATCAGTAAAGAAGAGGATATATTGATGTGCCGATGCGACAAAGACATGCTCGGGATAATCTCCTTCCTTGCTTTGCATCCCGATCACACCAATTCCACCTCGATGTTGACGACGGTAGGTAGTGATTGGCACCCGCTTGATATAACCTTCGTGTGAAATAACGACGACCATCTCTTCATCGGCGATGAGGTCTTCAATTTCAAACTCAGCAGCTGCATCAACGATTTGGGTTCGGCGTTCATCTTCGTATTTGGTTTTTAGTTCTAACAATTCCTCTTTGATAATGTTGGTAATGAGGATTTCACTACCAAGAATTGCTCGCAATTCTTCAATCTGCTCAAGAAGGTTGGTGTATTCATCATTAATTTTTTGCCGTTCCAACCCTGTCAGTTGACGAAGGGTCATGGTTAAGATTTCACCCGCCTGCATCTCTGAGAGGGCATAATTTTCCATTAATAGATTCCGAGCATCTTCCGGCGATTCCGCGGTTTGAACAATGTCAATTACATCTTCAATGTTGTTTAAGGCAATGCGATACCCTTCCAGAATATGTGCGCGCCGTTCACAGACATCGAGATCATATTGCGTCCGACGGCGAATGACCTCTCGACGATGTTCCAGATAGTAACTCATGATCTCTGTCAAAGACAGTACCTTGGGCAATCCATCAACGAGGCATAGCATAATAGCGCTGTAGTTGGTTTGCATCTGCGTATGCTTGTATATCTGATTCAAAACTACCTGTGCAATTTCGCCTCGCTTGAGTTCAACGATAATCCGTATGTTTTGGTCAGATTCATCGCGGAGATCGCTGATTCCCGTTATTGTCTTATTGACGACCAACTCATATATCTTCTGAAGTAATTGATTTTTCTTAATCTGGTAAGGGATTTCTGTGATGAGGATGTGTTCCTTACCCCCTGTTGTGCGTTCGATAACGGCTTTTCCCCGAACGGTGATTGAACCTCTGCCTGTAGCGTATATATCACGAATACCACTGCGTCCAACGATTTCGCCTGCTGTCGGAAAGTCGGGACCGGGGATATGTTGCATGAGATCTTCGAGGGTCGCTTCGGGCGTCTCCAGTAGAAGAATTAAGCCATCAACAATTTCTCCGAGGTTGTGCGGCGGGATTCGTGTCAAGTATCCAACCCCAATACCGGTTGTGCCATTGACTAGCAGGTTTGGTAGTCGTGCCGGCAGCACACTCGGTTCGGTCATGGATTCTTTGTAATTTGGCTGGAAATCGACTGTATTTTTGTGGATGTCCGCCAACATTTCGTCCGCAATCCGCATCAAACGGCATTCGGTGTAACGCATGGCACCCGGTGGGTCATCATCGATCGATCCAAAATTCCCCTGCCCGTCAACCAAGGGGTAACGCATGGCGAAATCTTGAGCGAGTCCAACCAATGTATCGTAGATTGGACCGTCGCCGTGGGGATGGAAGTTCTTCATGACCTCGCCCACGACAGCGGCACACTTGTCATAGGAGCGCCCTGCTGTGAGGTTCATCTCTCCCATAGCGTAGAGGATGCGCCGCGTACTGGGCTTTAATCCATCTCTTAGGTCAGGAATTGCCCGATTGGTGTTGACGCTCATCGCGTAGGTGAGGTAGGATTCTCTTAACTCATCCTCAATATATCGCGTGACAATATTAGTATTTTCATCGTTTCGTGTTAGCACGTTCTGCTTTACTCCTTAGCTTGAACTTCGGGTTCAGGGTGGATCGGGTCAACCCAATAGACTTCCTCCGGTGGCTCTACCGGTTCAATATCCAAGTTGATAACAATTGGTTCTTGATCGCTCCGCACCAAGATACAGGAAAGGGGTTCGTCTGTGCTTGCGTTGATTTCTTGGTGTGGCACGAAGGGTGGTACGTAGATAAAGTCGCCAGGACCCGCTTCTGCGACAAATTCAAGCTGCTCACCCCAGCGCATACGTGCGCGCCCATTCACTACATAAATTACGCTCTCCAACGCGCCATGATGGTGCGCCCCAGTTTTCGCATTCGGCTGGATATTCACCGTGCCAGCCCAGAGTTTGTCAGCGCCGGCGGTTGCACGGTTGATGGCAGCGGCCCGGGTCATGCCGGGGGTTTGTGGCGTGTTCATATCAAACTGATCGCTGCGGACGACCCTCACGCCACTGTCACGCCAATCCACGATATCATTTGACATTTTACGCCCCGTACAGGTCGAGATTCACTTGACTGCCGTACTTTTCGATAAAAGTACGCCGCGGATCAACGTCATCGCCCATGAGCAGGGTAAACATCCGATCCGCCTCGACCGCATCCTCCATTTTGACCTGAAGCAGGATTCGCGATTCTTGGTCCATGGTTGTGTCTTTCAATTGTTCTGCGTTCATCTCCGCAAGCCCTTTGTAGCGGGTAATATTGATACCGCGTCGGCCGATGTCTTCAATGGCACCAAGCATTTCCCATACGGTGTTCGACTTTCGAGGTTCCCGGTCACCATCTCGGATGACGAAGGTCGAATTACCGTTACTACTCCCGACCCCGTTTGTGCGATCGAAATCCTCAGACTTAATATTATATCTTTTCAATCCTTCAATGAGGTTATCTAACTCGCGGATTTCAGACATATCTGAAACATCTTGAATCACCGCCTCGCTTGTCTCCCCCAGATCTTCGAGTTCTAGCTGAGAATTTGTATTTTGTTCAATCAACTGATCGATCTCCTCGTCCTCGAAGCGGTAGAATTCTCCTTCGTCTGTTCGAACTAGGAATAGGGGAACGGTTTCTTCGCCCCGAAAACGTTGACCAACAATGCGATCCGTATCAATACCTTTTCGCCCTAGCTCATTCAATGAACCCTCAATTTTTCGGACTGTCTCAAGAATTGTGCGAAACTGTTTGTCTGTGTACGGTTTATCACGGCGACTGTTAGTCAGTTTCGCGTTTTGCATCGAAGCTTCCAAGAGATAATCGCTCATCTGCTCATCGCTTTGGATGTATTGAGCGCGTCGTCCCTTTCGGATTTGATACAGTGGCGGTTGGGCTATGTACAGATGTCCGTCCTCAATCAATTGGGGCATCTGGCGAAAGAAGAAAGTCAAGAGCAAGGTGCGAATATGTGCGCCATCAACGTCGGCGTCTGCCATGATAATCACTTTGTTATATCGCAACTTTTCTAACGTAAAATCGTCTAGACCTATCCCTGTTCCCAGCATAGTGACAATATCAATGATCTGATCGTTCTTGAGAATCTTATCTAAACGTGCCTTGGCAACATTGATGCCTTTTCCCTTCAACGGCAATATCGCTTGAAAACGCCGGTCGCGTCCTTGTTTGGCTGTCCCACCGGCTGAATCCCCTTCAACGAGAAAAGCTTCGCACAGTGCGGGGTCCTTTTCAGAACAATCGGCAAGTTTTCCGGGCATCGATGCGGAATCCAATATCCCTTTCCGGCGGATGACTTCTCGTGCCCGTCGAGCAGCATCGCGTGCTTGTGCAGCTTGAATGCTTTTTTGGATGACCCTTTTGGCAATGTTTGGGTTTTCTTCAAGATAGTCCTTTAACTTTTCATTGACGAGGGTCTGCACAATTCCTTCGACCTCAGTATTCCCCAATTTCTGTTTGGTCTGCCCTTCGAATTGCGGATCAGGGACTTTGACGCTAATAACGCCGGTCATTCCTTCACGAATATCCTCTCCCGACAAATTGATCTTTACATTCTTTAGTAGATCATAAGACTTAGCATAAGCGTTGAAAGTCCGCGTAAATGCGCTTTTGAAACCACTCTCATGAAATCCACCTTCGGGGGTGCGGACGTTATTGGCATAGGAAAAGAGATTTTCGGAATATCCGGTATTGAATTGCAGCGCAATCTCGACCGAAACATCATCTTTGATTCCCTCTATGTAAATGGGTTCTCTGTGAAGTACCTCTTTGTTTTGGTTATGATATTGGACAAACGACGAAATGCCGCCCGCGTATTGAAACACACGGGCTTCCCTCTCCTTACCGTCTTCAGTGAGTCGCTCATCTTTAAAGACAATCTTGATACCACGATTGAGAAATGCAAATTCACGGAGCCGTTCTGCTAAGACATCATGTGAGAAGTGCGTGGTTTCAAAAATTTCAGAGTCTGGCATAAAGGTAGTGGTGGTTCCTGTCTTTTTACTCACACCGACAACTTCAACCTTAGTCGCAGGTTTGCCACGCTCATATTTTTGCTGATGCACCTTCCCATTTTGTCTCACTTGGACATGGGTCCATTCTGATAGAGCATTCACAATAGACGCGCCTACACCGTGCAGACCGCCAGCGGTTTTATATCCAGAACTTGCACGTCCGTCAAATTTTCCGCCGGCATGCAATGTCGTCATCACAACCTGTAAAGCAGACGCACCGCTTGCATGTCGACCGACTGGAATACCACGTCCCTCATCACGCACGGTTGCACTGCCATCAGCGTGGAGAATAACTTCAACCTTCGATCCGAATCCAGCAGAGATTTCGTCAATTGAATTATCGACTAACTCTTTGATCAGATGGTGTAGCCCTGTGGGTCCAGTGCTCCCGATGTACATACTAGGACGTTTGCGCACCGCTTCTAATCCTTTAAGTACCTGGATATTTTTCGCTGTGTAAGACACCTTTCTCATATGTCTCTACTCCTTTCAATACTATGCTACTATTCATCTTCAATTAAAGCACGTTGGCTCTGTTTGATAAAAAGTCGCTTTAGGTGTGCTTTCAGATCCGGATCTTCGACTGCTGCAACGGTCTGATCAATGCGTTCCAATGTCTCCGTATCTAACTCGACGGTCTCTAACTTTTTTAGACGCTTGGGACGGTGAAAACGTTGACTTTTTGGAGATGTTAGCGAATTAATCGGCTTAATAGAAAATTCCAATGTTTTCACTGCGGGAAAATTGACGGTTTTGTTGATTTTGGGAATCACTTGCCCTCTTAACATCTGCAGTTCGTTGACCCAGACATGAGCGGAGGCATAAACTGTTAGTTTCCCATCAACCAGTGAAACGGGTTGGGTGTTGCGAGCAATCAGCGCACCAACAGCTTCTTTCCAAGCAGCAAAGACCTTGGTTTCAAGGACTTTGTGATCCAACCCATAATCACTGATGAGCCTATCCAGAAGCAGATTAATGCGTTCTGTTTTCTCAGTTGACTTGTCTATCATCGACTTGTCCATCATGCACCGTAAACATGCGGCAATCTCCTAACTCTGGCATCCATGCCTCCTGCCGGGTAGAGGTGATAAATGTCTGTGCATTCAATCGTCCTAACAAATTAAATAAAAACGATGAACGCTCCTCATCCAATTCTGAGAAAACGTCATCTAGTAAAACGATAGGAGTTTTACCTGTGGTTTCACGTATTAATTCCAGTTCGCCAAGTTTTAGAGCTAACGCGATTGTTCGCTGTTGTCCCTGAGATCCAAAAGCTTTTGCCTCCTGAAAATACATTGCCCCGGCGGAGTGCGATTCCAATATTAATTTAAAATCATCCCGGTGTGGTCCCAATGAAGTCATCCCGCGAAGAATATCGTAAGATCGGGAAGATTGTAGGCCTTGGCGAAATAGCTCCGTCGCCTCCCCGATCACGGGATCCTCTCGGATTTTCGCCATCGCATCGTTGATTTTTTCCGGAGACGGTTGGTATTTCAATTCGAGTATCTCACGATCGCCTGTCAATTCAGCGTGCTTGGTTTGAACGTAATCCTTCAGTTGGTCAAAAATTCTTACACGTGTTCGGATGATAGCAACTCCTTCAGCAATGAGTATATCATCCCACGGATCAAGCAAGTCAACCCCCGCTTGTTTAGCCCGAATTTGTTTCAGTAACTCGTTGCGCTGCTTGAGCGCAAATTGGTAGTTTTGGAGCGAATTCAAGTATGCCGAATTGACCTGGGAAATTAACAGATCGATAAAACGTCGACGGTCTGCGGGAGCACCTTTTACCAGAGTAAGTGATTCAGGGGAAAAGAAGACAACGTTGAACTGACCAATCCATTCAGAGAGTTTTTTCTGAAGAACTCCATTGAATTTGAAACGCTTCTTGCCACTCAACTCGTTTGAGACTTCAACCGTCATCGAGTTTAATGGTTCTGGATTGCAGACCGCTGGACTCGTATGCGAACCATCTGCATCGGCAATCTGCCCTCTGAGATAAAACCAACTTTCGTTGTGCTGTATTAATTCATTATCCGGATAGGTCCGATGTGATTTTGCCGTGCTGAGGAAATAGATTGCTTCTAATAGTGTTGTTTTCCCCTGTGCGTTTTCCCCAACAATCAGGTTCACTCGATTAGTAAAATCGATTTCACAATCAGTATAACTACGAAAATTACGCAACACAAGTTGGTTTAGTCGCATTGTCGTGAAGCACTTTTAGCGTGCGCGGCGGGTCTGTTCAGTTGTATCTTCTTCATACTTGAATAGGTCAGATAGCCATTGTTTTGGGCAAAGCTATAGACAAAAGTCATACCGTCCCTACATCAAAATGCAGGATTGATGACATTTTCTTTCATGACTTTCTTAATGCTTGTTAGGAGCCCAGAAACGGAAGTAGTCTATAATACAGCCAGAGAAGCTACTCCGGTGGAAGATGCCATATTCTCAACACACCGAAGCAGCCAAAAGGAGTCCCTATGCTTTAGCTTTGGAAACTGCTATGATTCTAGCCGCATCGGCATGATTAAGCAGAGATGCCCATCATCGTCAGCAGGCTTTAAGACTGCTGCACTGAGGGAATCCTTGAGTTCCAAGCGGAAGTCTTCGGCTTGAATATGTCCCACAGCTTCCACGAGGAAACGCGCATCAAAAGCGATCTGAATCTCCCCTTCCCCACCTGCGACATCTACCGTTTCATACGCCTCTCCAAGCTCGGGTGTCCTAGCAGAGATTCTCACCTTGCCGTCTTGAATATCCAAACGAATCGAGTAGGTTTTCGGGTTGGATAGCAGTGCTACCCGTCTCAGCCCCCCCAACATTTTATCAACATTAAGTGTTAGATGAATCTCATTATCGCTGGGAATAATCTGCTGGTACTTAGGATATTCTCCCTCAACCAACCGAGAGGTCAACGTAGAGTCATCATCAGCGAAAATAATCTGATTTTCTAGCAAGGAAACTTTTACCTCCGCTGATTCTGCAAAGGTCTTGGTAATCTCTCGAACAGCCTTGAGTGGAACGATAACGCCTATCGGTTCTTGAGGAGGCGGCATTAGTGTGTCACATGATGCAACGGCAAGGCGTCGTCCGTCAGTTGCAACAATCTGCGTGATTTCGGGTGTCAAATCAAAATAAAGCCCATTCAAAAAGTATCGCGTTTCCTCAGTAGAAGCAGAAAACTCGGTTTTATCAATCATCGAACAGAGCAATTCGCCATCAATTGTAAAAAAGGCGCCAGTAATTGAGGGAAGCTCTGGGAACTCATCATCAGGAAGTCCGATAATTTTATAAACGCCTTCTCCACAGGTAATTTCGATTCGATCATTTGCTGTGGTTGCCAGTCTGATTTCTTGGTCTGGTAACTCACGAACAATTTCAGAAAGTTTTCTTGCTGATACAGTAATAGCACCTTCATCAATGATAGTACCGGGAACGACAGTTTGGATGCTAACTTCAAGATCGGTAGCTGCAATTTCGATTTGCCCGTTTGTTGTACGGATTAGGACATTCGATAATATTGGAAGGGTATTCCTTCCAGCGGCTACACCTTGTAATACTTGGATACATCTAAACAGATCTTCTTTTGTGAAAATCAATTGCATCTTTTTTCTCCTAAAGAAAATTATGGTTTCTAAGTTAAATCTTCATAAATACTTTTTGACAAATTATGGAGGTATTCCTTATCTACTCTTTATTGTATTAAATTTATATATAAACAGTAGTAGTAGTAGGGGCTGTGCATATGTGTATAACTCTGCTAAACCCGCGCCACGACTGGACGAAACCCTGTTCATAACCTGTGTATAACTTTTAGAGTTATGAACAGGTTATTCACATGCCCAAGTTATGAACATTTCACAAACAAGTTATACACAAGTTATGAACCGATTTATGCACAAGTTATGAACATTAACGATTTAACAAATATGTTTCTATTATTTAATATCCTCGATTAAAAAGTTAATTGTTTGGTGAAGTTCCGCATCTGTTCGGATGCTTTCTTCAATTCGGTTGTTAGCATGCAATACCGTTGTATGGACTTCCCTACTAAATGCCTCTGCAATTTCCATTAGGGAAAGGTTGGTTAGTTGACGGCAAAGATACATGGCAATTTGTCGGGGCACAACGACCGTTTTTGTGCGGGTAGAGGATTTGAGGTCGCTGATTTTGAGGCGAAAATAGCCTGCCACCGCTTTTTGAACATCTTCTGCTGTGATTGCTTTAGAGTTAATCCGGGGTAGCGGTGTGGCGACGTCGCCTAACACATTACGCGCAAAATCGACTGTCAACTCCTCATTGAAAAGGCTCGCTTCTGCGGCAACGCGTATGAGTGATCCTTCCAGGTCTCGAATGTTTGTTTGAATCACTTCGGCAATATAGCTTAAAACGGAGTCAGGAACATTTTCCAAGTTTTGGTTTTCACACTTCTGGCGCAGGATAGCGATCCGTGTTTCAAATTGTGGAGGACTGATGTCTGCAACCATTCCCCACTCAAAACGGGAGCGTAGGCGCTCTTCGACAGTTTCAAGGTTTTTCGGCGGTCGGTCGCTTGTCATTACAATATGATTTGAATTTTGATGGAGTTCATTAAAAGTATGGAAAAATTCTTCCTGAGTACCTTCCTTACGTTGTAAAAATTGAATATCATCAATAAGTAGCACATCGACCGTCCGATATTTGCTTCGGAAATCAAATGCAGTTGTACGAGTGATGATAGAGTCAATGTATTCATTCATAAAGGTTTCAGAGGAGATATAGAGTACTTTCTGCTTCGGATGAACCTCTTGTATCCGGTTACCGATTGCGTGCAGCAGGTGCGTCTTACCCAATCCAACACCGCCATAGATGAAAAGCGGATTATAAGTTTTCCCTGGGTTTTCCGACACAGCGAGTGATGCCGCATGACTCAAACGGTTGCCTGTTCCTACTACGAACCGATCGAACGTATATTCGGGGTTAAGGGTTGTCTCGGTAGAAGGGTCAGTTTCAGGAGCGGTTTCAGGGTTGGCAGACGGAGTAGATGAGACTGAAGGTTCAGGTTGTCTTTTTCCGTCGGGCTGTGCAGCAATGATTTTGAGCCGACAGTTTGCGCCAACCTGCTTCTCTAAGAAACCGTTAATATCAGGCAGGAAACGACTGGCAATTTGATCTTGTGTATAGACACTCGGCACTGAAACTGTCAGTTCATTTTCTGTGAGTGCCATTGGTTTGGCTTGACGCAGATAGACATCTTCACGAATAGTGTCGCCCAACTCGGACAGAATTTTCGACCAGATTTGATCCGGGGTATACCGCATCATAGTAATTCCTATAATTGAATGGGTCAGTAGGGAAATTTAAAGGATATAGCAATCAATTGAGGTAAAAGATCGTTACTACAAAATTGACAGCGCACTCAAGGCGAAAACCGTGTAATCTACTCACAAGTTATCCACAAGTTATCCGCAAATTCCTCACCTAAAAAACACGGAAATTACCAAGGCTGTCAGCCGTAATCCGGTGGGAATGAAATTTAGTTTCTTTCCTTAGGTGAATCTACTTTAGTATACCATGAAACGTGGTCTGAAAGCAAGCCGAAAATCCGATCTATTGGAGGGAAAAGGCTTGACAAATCGTAACCTGATAGACTATCATTCCCTCGTTTTGATTTGATTGTTTGAAAATTTAAAACTAGTTAGGAGCAGGTGCTGATGAAGCGTACATATCAACCCCATCGCCGCAAACGAAAAAATAAGTTTGGTTTTCGCAAACGGATGTCTACGCGGCATGGTCGAAAGATTCTCTCTCAACGTCGTGCGAGAGGTCGAAAAATCCTCACTGCTTAACAGGATTCACACCAATGGTGTTGCCCCTCGGAAAACTCAAGATTGATCTGTTGGAGCAAGTGTTACCTCAACCGAATCGGGATACTCGCGTCATTGTTGGTCCGAAAATTGGGGAGGACGCTGCTGTAATAGACTTTGGTGAATCATATCTGGTTGCTAAGACAGATCCGATCACTTTTGCAACTGATGAGATCGGGTGGTATCTTATCTGTGTCAACAGCAACGATATTGCAACGATGGGGGCAGTTCCAAAATGGCTGTTGACGACGATACTTCTGCCGGAAAACCGGACGACCGAAGAATCGGTGCACCGCATCATGGAGCAGATTAACGCTGCATGTGATCATTTCGGTATTACGCTGTGTGGTGGGCATACTGAGGTTACTTACGGTTTAGATCGCCCCATTGTCATTGGGCAGATGCTCGGTGAAGTTGCGAAAGACAAGTTAATCCTTTCATCGGGGGCGTTGGCTGGGGATGATCTAATATTGACGAAAGGACTTGGCATTGAAGCCACGTCAATCATCGCTCGTGAGTGTGAGTCCGATCTGTTGGAGAAGTTTTCCCCTACTTTTCTTGACCGAGCGAAGCAGTATTTGACCTCACCGGGAATTTCGGTGCTGGAGGAAGCGCTGATTGCTGCTGAGACAGGTGGCGTCCATGCAATGCACGATCCAACGGAGGGCGGTGTTTCGACGGCCATCCATGAGGTTGCACATGCTGCGAACTTAGGAGTGGTTGTTTGGCAGGACAAACTACTGATATCTGAGGAGACGCAGCAGCTGTGCGATGAGTTGGATTTGAATCCGTTAGGGGTTATCTCCTCTGGTGCGTTGCTGATTGTAGCGGACCCCGGGAAGCGCAGCGAGATTGTATCGGCGATTACCGAACGTAATATTCCTTGTGAAGTTATTGGTCAGTTGTTACCGCCGGAGGGTGGTCGCTGGCTCGAGGCGGATAGCCAACGCTGTCCACTCCCTATTTTTGAGACGGACGAGATTACGAAGGTCTTTAGTGAATAAGGGGGGCGGCAAAATGAGAAGGTTGTTTATTACTTTTTTTCTTGGGATCTTTTGTCTTCTGTCTGCTTGTAATCTGCAGACGAATCGTAATCAGGTAGAGAGGGAAAAAGAAGCGGTTGCCTTCAAGCTAGACTCCGCAGAAGCGTATAAAAATCCTAGAGTTTCCTACTTGGAACTGAGTGAACTTGACAAATTCCCTGTGGAATTCAAAGAAACAATCCAAGTCGAGCCCCGTGCGAAAATATATAGGAATCTTGGGGCTTCCTACTTAGAGCAAGATAAGGTTGACGAAGCCATTGTAGCATTCAAGAAGGCAGTTCAGATTGACCCTAACTTCGTTGAGGCACACTACCTGCTCGCCGATGTCTATTCTATCAAAGGTGAAGGAGTTCTATCACGTAAATCTCTTGATCAAGCAATGGCGTTGGAGGGAAGCTACATAATTGACATTTGTGATGTTGCAATCACAGATCGTAAGCCTGATGCTTCTTTCGTTCCAATAGAATCTACTATAAAATCTACTTACACAATAGAACTCCCTCCTGTGCTCGTCCCAGGTCCAATTGAAATGGATATACCCCACAAGTAGCAGAAGCCTTGACCCAAGCAGCCCACCGTGAGAACTTCGATCAATGCCAAGAGAATTTAACGTCCCCCTTTTCTACCGAAGCCCTATCATTTCTGTGGTGAAGCAAGCCCGTCGGGAGATCGATCCTCGCAAACGCGACCTTGCCCCTTCTGTCTTGGACTTTGGTCCGGTGCGTTTCAAAATTGCGCGTCACTTTGGCTTCTGCTACGGCGTGGAGAACGCAATCGAAATTGCCTACCGGGCCCTGGAAGAAAATCCGGATAAACGGATCTTCCTGCTGTCTGAGATGATTCATAACCCTCATGTCAACACAGATCTTCGCGAGCGGGGTGTACAATTCCTCTGCGAGACGTCGGGGAAGCAGCTGATTCCCTTCGATGAATTGACGCCCGCGGATGTAGTTATTGTCCCTGCCTTTGGAACGACGTTGGAAATACAGTCTAAATTGAATGCGCGTGGCATCAATCCCTACGCTTACAACACGACTTGCCCCTTTGTGGAAAAGGTGTGGAAAAAAAGTGAGGAGATTGGTAAGCAAGACTACACAATCGTGGTGCACGGCAAACGATACCACGAGGAAACACGAGCGACCTTTTCTCATGCTAAATCGGGAGCACCCGTGGTGATTGTGCTGAATTTGATTGAAGCTAAACACCTTGCTAAAGTGATATCCGGGGAGGCTGATCGGGAGTTTTTCTTTAAGTATTTTTCGGACAGCTACTCCCCCGGTTTTGAGCCGGACCGTGACCTGAAGCGTATCGGTGTTGTCAACCAAACGACGATGTTAGCGACCGAAACACAGGCGATTGCAGACCTGCTTCGGCAGGCGATGATAGACCGATACGGTGAGCAGCGTATTGACGAACATTTTGCCGATACCAAGGATACGCTCTGCTACGCGACCAAAGAAAATCAGGATGCGACGCTCGCTCTCATCGAAGACCGTGGCGACTTAGCCCTGGTGGTGGGTGGGTACAATTCTTCCAACACTAGCCATCTTGTCGAGTTGTGTGAGGCCAAAATGCCGACGTACTTCATCCGCGACGCCGGGGAGGTTGAATCACCCCGGTTCATCCGTCACTGGGATATTCACGCAAAAACTGTCTGTGAAACAACCGATTGGCTTCCGATGAATTCTCCTGATGACAGTCCCATTGATATTATCCTAACCGCGGGGGCGTCTTGTCCTGATGCGTTGCTGGATGAGGTGCTGTGCAAAATTGTCTCGTGGTTTCCCCAAACACTTGCGGTTGATAAGGTCCTTGATCTATATCGAGAAGATGGATATGTCAGCCACTGACAAGGACTTGTGAGCCGGAAAGATATAACAAAATTGGGATAACTTCTGTGCTGGTTAATTCGCGCGGATGATTTTCCACCCCTCCTCCATGTTTGCCAAGACCAACGAAAGAGCGCCCGAAGTCTGTTTGGCTTTTCCATCGTCTTTCGGTGTATACTGGAGTGTGTAGATTCCATTGACAACAACCGTATCATCAATGACATTCCGGTGGATGTCGATCTCTGTCAGCGTCATGTTGATCTGGTGATTCATATTAAAAAAGTCAGCAGCTTTGGTTTGAATATCATTGTATGTCCGCCCATTGGAGTTATAGTTTAGCGAGAAGCAAGACATGACCTTCTCAAGATTAGCGTTGTCGTATCCTTCCTCATATTGCTTTAACACCATCTTGATCAATTCCTCATCACTTGGTGGAATATCTGCCTGTGGGGCGAGCACTTGCGCCAACTTTTGCGCTGTCTGACCTGTTGTTATTGGATAGCCCCACACTTCCAATTCCATGACGCGTGCAAGCCCTTTGACTTCATAGACCGGTTTTTCTCGTGACATATACTGATAAATTCGTTCTGTATCATTTGTGGATATAGGTACAAGCCGGATGTGTTTGGCAAACAATTTTCCACGAATGTTGTGTGCTCTTTTGCCTTTGGTGTTATCCCTCGCTGTATACTGTCTATCTTTCGTATCGCCTGTTGGAATTAATCCCCATCCAGTTCCATGCCAATATTCAATCCGGTAATCTTTGAGACCGTACTTTGCAGCGGGATACTGCTCAGAATCGATTGTATACATGACAACCCGCCGTATATCAACAGGATCACGAAGATCTATTCGTACATAAGGGCGTCTGTTTAAATCTGAAGTACGCAGATGTTCCAAGGTACAGCCCCACCCACTGCCTTCGTCCCACGTTTCCGAAGAGGTATCTCCATCAATCACCTCTTCGGGTAGGTGATTGGGTAGGTGTTGTGAGGCTTCGGTGGCTGCCCCTTTGTCAAGGAGAGCGAAATTTTTTAGTTCTGGAGGCGGTTCAAAAAGCGGGCTTTGTAAGGTTTGGGTTTGGCAACCGATTGTGGTAATGAACAGCACTCCAATCCCAAGGCAGAAACTGATTTTGGATAACATTGTCTTTACTCCTTCCAACATAACCCCAGTAGGACACCTGTCTTTCTACTCCGATGCTGCGGAAGAGCAAAGCCTTTCCGGTTAGGGGCAAGTTTCAATAGAGATATTGAAGGAATGGATTTTAGACACGCTAACGGTTCATTTCGCTAAATTATAGTCAATGGGCTTGATGTTGTCTACAGGAATCGGCTGCCATTTTCTCATTTGTCGCGATGGGATTCTGCTTCATGAGGGACTTTGTTACATATTTTTACATCCATCTAAAAACGGTTGATAAAGCAAGTGAATTATGGTATAATTTAACGAATCTCTGCTCCATAACTGACTGATTGTGAGTTGTTATGAGGGATGTAGAGGGGATTTGTCCTCTCTGCGAGTAAATATCAGTCAAAATTAGATTGGAGCCATTCGTCCAAAGGGAGGTACGAAAGCAGTGCGTCAATACGAAACTATTTTCATTATTAATCCAGATTTAGATGAGAGCCAAACAAACGACGTGACTGAAGGTGTCAAGACGGCTATTGAATCTGGCGGAGGTAAGATTCTAAAGATAGATCCATGGGGGAAGAGAAGGTTAGCTTACGCAGTTAAGCAGTACAATGATGGCTATTATGTGCTTATTGTGTTTGAAAGTAGCCCTGAGCTTGTAGCTCAACTAAATGGCCACTATCGAATTACGGAACGGATTATCAAGCATATCGTTGTTCAATTTGAAGGGGATCTAGCCGCACTTACTGCGAGCCATACGTCGACATCACAGGAACAGGAAGAAGGAAGCGACTCGACAGATGCTCGTCCTTTTGAAGATATTGAGAGCGAAGACGAAAAAGAAAACGATGGATACATTTGATGTTAGTTATACGACAGATGGAGTATAGCATCAGATAAAATAATTATAAGGAGATAATAATCATGGCAAGTTATAACAAGGTCATACTTATGGGAAATCTTACCCGTGATCCAGAATTACAGTATCTTCCAAGCGGAACAGCTGTAGCAAGAGTCGGGCTCGCCGTTAGTCATGTCTACAACGATCGTCAGTCCGGTGAGAGGAAAGAAGACGTCTGTTTTGTGGATCTTGATGCTTTTGGAAGAACAGCTGAGGTTATCAACGAATACTTTCAGAAAGGGCGTCCTATATTGGTTGAGGGGCGTCTGAGATTCCAATCATGGGAAACAGATGATGGACAAAGGCGGAGCAAGCATAGTGTTATGGTTGATCGGTTTGAATTTGTAGGAAGTCGTCAAGATAGTGACGGTGGTGGTGCTTACGATCAAGCGGCGCCCGCATCGGCTTCCCCATCATCCGAATTTTCCGGGGAAGAGGGATCGTCTACGACAGACGACGACATCCCTTTCTGAGATTAACCGCTACATAAACTTAACGAACATTAGGAACGAAAAGCGGGCGCAGTTGATGCCCGCTTTTCTTCTGTATCACAAATTGGAGGACTGGAATTGTGGCAAGGGACCAACGAAGAGATACAAGAGATAACCGTGACAATTTTAGAGATAACCGTGATGCTCCGTTTCGCCGGGGCCGTCGCAAGCGGTGTAGGTTTTGCATGGATAAGGTAGACTTCATTGATTATAAGAGTACTGAAATACTCAGAGGTTTTATGACGGATCGCGGTAAACTTTTGCCGCGACGGGTTTCGGGAAACTGTGCGAAGCATCAGAGGCAGGTAACGCGAGCCATCAAGCGTGCGCGTAACATTGCCTTAGTGCCTTTTACAACACAGCAGTAGATTATTATTAAGTGAGAAACCACGCACTATAGATTTTCTGACTCACATTGTAAACATTCTGAGTCGTAAAAATTGAGAGGCATGTTATGGAAGTTATTCTTAAAAAAAGCGTTGAAACACTTGGAAATGAGGGGGACATTTTAACAGTTGCTAATGGTTATGCACGTAACTATCTCATTCCCATGCAGCTTGCGGTTCGAGCAACAGAGAAGAATCGACGGATGCTTGAGCATGAGCGGCAGTTGTTAGCAGCCCAAGGCGAAAAAGCGAAAGTGAGGGCTGAGGAACTCGCCAGTCGTATCGCAGAAGTAACTTGTACAATCCAAAGGCGCGCTGGGGAAAACGATAGACTGTTTGGATCTATTACCTCGATGGATATTGCAGACGCGCTTGCTAGCCAGGAAATTGAAGTGGATCGGCGGAATATTGAACTAGACGAACCGATTAGGGAGTTGGGTGTTTTCACGGTGCCCATCCGTTTTCACGCTGACGTTGCGGCAGATATTCAGGTTGTTGTGGTTCGTGAAGAGTCATCTTGACGAACATACTCTACCGGTCATAGACTCCGGAGTTGAGCGATGAATACCAAAACTACGGAAGCTCTTCACGACAGGGAATCGGAGCAAGCTGTGCTTGGGTCAATGATGGTAGATAGCGCGGTGATTCCCCGCGTGCTTGCTATTCTCGGTCATGCTTCGGAGGTTTTTTTTACTGGCGATCATCAGCTCATTTATGCGGCGATTCTCGCAGTTTATGAGCGTCATAACAGGGTGGACGCGCTCCTTGTGTCCGATGAACTCGAACGAAAAAACGAGCTCAATCGATCGGGCGGGGATCTTTACCTGTATGATTTACAAGCCCGGATTGTGGAGACGGAAAGTGCCGAGTTTTATGCACAGATTGTTTGGGAGAAATCGACGCGCCGTCAACTAGCACAGACAGGGGAGCAGATCAGCAATTTAGCGCGTGATCAGGAACAAGAGCTTCGGGAGGTACTGGATCAAGCCCAGGAGGGAATTTTTCACCTCGGTCAAGCGGACAATGACAAAGGATTTGTATCGGTTGGTTCTATTGTCAAGGAGACGTTGGGGGAGATCGAAGAACTGTCTCATAAGCGTGAGCAGTTTATTGGCATACCGACGGGCTTTACCGATTTCGACCTAATGACCTCTGGGTTACAGCGTGGCGATTTAATTATCATTGCGGCGCGACCCAGCATGGGCAAAAGTACGTTAGTGCTGAATATGGCTCAGAATATTGCCATTGAACAGGAGCTGCCAGTTGCGATATTCAGTCTTGAGATGCCCACGCAGCAGGTGCTCTTACGGATGTTGGCTGCTGAAGCCCACATAAACTTTGGTCACCTTCGTACTGGAAATTTGACAGATGAGGATTGGCCAGGGTTGACACAGGCTGCCAGTAGCTTAATGTCTGTGCCAATTTTTATTAACGATATGAGGGGTGTCACTGTGCAGATGCTGCGAGCGGAAGGGCGGCGCTTAAAAGGTGAACACAATAACCTCGCAGTAATTATCATTGATTATTTGCAGCTGCTAAGTGGTTCGGGTCGATATAGCGGACGGGTAGAAGAGATTTCTGATATTTCACGTGCGCTCAAGACCCTCGCTTGGGAACTGGATACGCCGATTATCGCGTGCTCCCAGTTGAGCCGTGAGGTTGAGAAACGTCCGGATAAGCGGCCGTTATTATCCGATTTACGGGAATCGGGAGCCATTGAGCAGGATGCCGATTTGGTTGCCTTCTTATATCGGGAAGACTATTACGATGAAGCTGCGGATGACCAGGGAACTGCCGATCTGATTATTAAGAAACAACGTAACGGTCCAACGGGTACAGTCAGATTAGAATTTAATAAAACTCAGATGCGATTTGCTAACATGGCCTATCAATAGGGACGGGGTAATGGTGCCCCTTATGTAGGTCTCCCTTAGTTTTTTGGGGAGGATTTTTATCTCGCTTATTTTTCTATGAATGACCAATCCTCGACCCAACGTCAGACACTATACGATTCGCGTAGTTTTTCAGTCCGCACTGTCGATTTTGTGGGTGGTCAAGTCCTGAATTGGCTATCTGGGCTTGGGAGTGCGACCATGCTGGTGTGGGAAACGTGGTCGTTAGCTTTTAGGCGTCCCTTTCAACTTAGGCTACTGGTTCATCAACTGTTTTTGATTGGCGTCAATTCCATATCAGTTGTACTAATCTCCGGACTTTTTACTGGTATGGTATTAGCGACACAGGGATACCATCAGCTAATCCAACTTTCGGCAGAAGGCACACTCGGTAAATTTGTCACTGTGTCTGTGGTTAAAGAACTTGGACCGATGGTCACTGCGTTTGTACTTGCTGGGCGGATCGGTGCGTCGATTACGGCGGAACTTGGCACTATGAAAGTGACCGAGCAGATAGATGCGCTTGAGGTGATGGCAACTAATCCTGTCAAATACCTTGTCGTTCCTCGTTTTCTTGCTTGTGCAATCATGCTGCCGATCCTGACCCTTTTTGCGATTGTTTTTGGCATTGCAGGTGGCTATCTTGCAGCCATTATCCTGTTTGATATGAACGGTTTATTTTTTCTTAAACTCGCGCAAGCAAATTTGTTTATTAACAGTATTGTTATCAGTCTTGTTAAAGCATCATCGTTTGGGATGGCGATCGCTTCGATCGGTTGCTACAAAGGTTTTACAATCTCTTCAGCGGGCGGTGCCGAAGGGGTCGGTAAATCCACAACAGGTTCAGCGGTAACTTCGTTGGTCACCATTCTGGCTCTGGATGCTTTTTTAAACCAAATGCTTCATGTGGTTTTTGGGGTGCAATAGTCAGCAGAATGGAATAATGGGCGAGATTTATCAGCATTGTGCGATGACTCTGGAATAAGTGAAATGATTTGGATTGAAAACCTTTGGAAAAACTTTGAAAACAAAGAGGTTCTCACCGGGCTTGAACTTTACATCCCTCGCGGCGAGACATTGGTCATTATGGGGCAGAGTGGGTGTGGGAAAAGCGTTCTGCTCAAAATGATTACCGGGTTAATGAAGCCAGACCAAGGGCAAATCTGGATTGATGGCGAAGATATCACTACGTTCACGCGAAAAGCCTTGAACCGTACCCGTCGAAAGCTGGGGATGCTTTTCCAATCGGCCGCTCTTTTCGATTCTATGACTGTTGGGGAAAATGTTGGGTTTATGGTTTCCCAGCATATGAAACTCAAGAAGCATGAAATTGACGAAATTGTAGCCGAAAAGCTGCATTTGGTTCAACTTGATGACACCCAACACCTGAGACCGGCAGAGCTCAGTGGAGGAATGCGTAAGCGGGTCGGACTTGCCCGCGCTATTGCGTGCAATCCAGAGGTGATATTATATGACGAGCCGACGACAGGATTGGATCCGATTACAGCCTTGGAGATCAACCGGCTCATACGGGATTTGCATGAGAAACTGCAGGTGACTTCTGTTGTTGTTACACACGATATGGATAGCGCGTTCTCGGTCGGCACAAGGATGGCAATGATACACCAAGGTCAGGTAATTGCTCACGGAACCCCAGATGAAATTTGGAAGATTGATAACCCGGTTTTACAGCAATTTATTGCTCATGAAAACCATCATCAGAATTGACAATTGCAGATGAGGTGATTGATGGGGTCGTGGAGTGTGCAGCTCAAGGTGGGACTTGTTGTCATCATTGGTATTGTTCTCCTTATTGTTCTAATAGTGAATGCCGCTAATTCCCCTTGGAGCGTGAGTGGCGAGTTGTTACGGGTCAACTTTAACAATGCTGGGGATCTCCGTGTTGGTGCAAAGGTCCAACTTGCCGGTGTACAGGTCGGCAAAGTCACGAGTGTTGAACTGAATCAAGACGGAACCCGTGTTGAAGTTCAAATGCGGGTCAAGGAGGCTTTTCAAAGGCTGCGCCAAGGCTGTCAGGTAAAAGTCGGTATCATCGGTTTTGTCGGCGAAGCGTATATTCATTTGACCAATGGTCCCGTTGAGAATCCAAACTTAAAACCGGCGGACCTTCCACTGACGGGGAAAGATCCAATTGACCTTTCCGAACTCGCTACACGAGGAGACTATATTGTTAGGCAAGGCACACAATTTCTTGAATCCGCAAACCAGTTTCTAGAATTGAATCAAGAGAACGTTAGCGCGAGTATTGTGGAAATACGGGCACTTATTGAGCAAACCAACCGCGCTGTAACCGATATAGTTGAAGCTGTGGATGAAACCGCTCAGAACCTAAATCGTATTGCACAGGAGAACGATTTTCGCTTGGGGCAGACCTATAAGCGGTTTGATCGTCTGATGGACAGATTAGAAAGTGACGCTTTACTAATCAGCAGCCAGATCGGTGATATTAATCGAACGGTGCTGGAGTTGGTAGATCGGAACTCTTCCCCTGTGGAACAGGCGGTAGCTGATTTACAAACGAGTGCTACGAATTTTCGTCAGTTGTCTGAGGGGTTAGATCAAGATCTCGCTGAATTGATGGCGGGACTTTCGGATCTGATTGCACAGAGCCGGGAGGTTATTGAAGCGGAAACGCCTAAAGTTGACCGACTGCTTGAAAACCTTATCGGTGTAACCCAAGAGATGGATGGGCTGCGCGATAATGTGAATCAACTGCTTCATACCGTGCAGCATGGGGAAGGCAGCATCGCTCAGTTGTTGAATAAACCGGACGCGCTCAATGAAATGCGGAATACGATGAAAACGGTTGACGAAACACTGCTCGGATTTCAAGATCTATCTCGGTTGTTGGATCAGGGATCAGAGCAATTCAAGATACCTGTATTCGGTTGGGATTACGAACTCAGGTATCTAAGCTTTGAAGAAAGCCTACACAACGAGTTAGGTGTTTTGCTAGTTGCCTCGGATAGGCAGCGCTACCGACTGGGTTTAGGAACGCGTGAAGAGGAGATAAAGTTGGACTTCCAGTACGGTTATGACTTCACAAACAATCTGCGAGGGCGCGTTGGGTTCATACGATCGAGGGTTGGTGTGGGATTTGACGTGTGGCTGCTCTCCCGGAGACTTGGTATTAGCTTAGAGGGCACACGCCTGACCAGCAAAAATCCAGAACTCGGTGCGGAAGTGGCGTGGCGGTTTTTTCCGTACGGACAGATTATTATCGGTGCGGAAGATCTGACATCGGGTGATATCCACTATACAGCAGGGCTTCGGTTCTTGTCGAAAAACTGGTAGACTGGCTTCGATACTGGGAGGACTACCTAAAATGGCAAAAGCGAGTCGCCAATTTGTTTGTCAGGAATGTGGTCACTCCTCTATCAGATGGCTTGGTCGCTGTCCGGAGTGTGATAAGTGGAACACTTTCGTTGAGGAGATTGAGGCAGCAGCCTCTGCGCATCCTCGGCTCGTAGCTCAACCTGCAAGTGATCCTGCGCCTATTACGCGGATTAGTGCGAGTGAATCGGAGCGACAACTCACGGGGATTGGCGAATTTGACCGAGTCCTTGGTGGCGGGATTGTCCCGGGATCTGTGGTGCTAATCGGTGGAGATCCGGGAATTGGTAAATCGACGATACTATTACAGGTGAGCGATGCGTTGAGCCGTGCTTGTGGAGGGGTACTGTATGTGTCGGGCGAGGAATCAGTTTCCCAAACAAAGCTGCGGGCAAATCGGCTCGGCATCACCTCTGATTTGCTATATGTGCTGTGCGAAAATAACTTGGAGGAGATTGAATCACATATAACACAGCTCAACCCTTGTATGGTTGTTATTGACTCGATTCAAGCGGTTTACCTTCCCGGATTACAATCTGCTCCGGGCAGCGTAACACAGGTTCGTGAGAACGCAGCACAATTATTAGTTATTGCTAAAAGTAAAAATATCCCAATCATTCTCGTTGGGCACGTAACTAAGGAGGGTTCTCTGGCGGGTCCCCGTGTTTTGGAACACATGGTTGATACAGTCCTCTATTTTGAAGGGGAGAAGCAGCATATCTACCGTGTTCTGCGTTCTGTGAAAAACCGGTTTGGTTCGACCAACGAAATCGGGATTTTCGAGATGTTAAGTCGCGGTCTTGTTGAGGTCAAGAATCCATCAGAGATGTTTATCAGTGAGCGACAGGAGAACACCTCCGGATCAGTGGTAGTGTCGAGCGTTGAGGGTACACGTCCGTTACTACTAGAACTTCAGGCGTTGGTTTCTCCTGCAAACTTTGGTTTCCCCCGTAACACGGCAGCTGGGGTAGATCGGCAACGCATTGCGCTGTTGATTGCAGTTCTGCAGAAGCGGATCGGGCTTGACATTGGTGATTCGGATGTATTTGTCAATATTACAGGTGGAATGCGTGTTGATGAGCCGGGTATTGACTTAGGTGCCGCCATCGCGATAACGTCGAGCCATCGAGATATAGCGATTGATTCGCAGACTGTTGTTATTGGTGAGGTGGGTTTAGGTGGAGAAGTTCGTGCCGTTGCACATATTGAGAAACGGTTATTGGAAGCCGCAAAATTAGGTTTTAATCGCGCGGTTTTCCCCGAGTCCAATCGTAAAGGCTTAGGATTAAAGGAAGATATTGACTTGGTTGGTGTCAAGGATCTTTACGGTGCACTAAGTGCACTACTATAAGAAAGGGGGTGGCTCGGGTGCAAATTTGGATTATCCGCATCGTTTTTACATTATTTGGTGCAGCGTTAGGTTTTATCATCGGTGATTTGACAGGAGGTGCTATCGGTTTTTTTGCTACTATCATTCTGGTGGGAATTGAAACATCAATTCCGCGACCACTGCTCCGTGATTTTTTCGCCTGCTTCGCTGGACTAACATTCGGTTTGATTGTAGCCAGTCTTATTATTTATATTATTCGAGCAGCAACTGGCGCGATTAACCCGGTATTGACAGCAGGGATCGTTCTGTCATGCGGTTATACTGGGACGATGATTGTCTATCGAAGACGAGATGCCTTTGCACTGTTTTCCCTTACCACACACGGGATACAATCCAAGTCTCCAACAATTAAGGTCTTGGATACGAGTGTGATTATTGATGGACGGATTTTGGATATTTGTCAAACAGGCTTTATTGATGGCGTGTTTGTGATTCCTCGTTTTGTCTTAAATGAATTGCAACACATCGCGGATTCTTCTGATCTACTTCGTCGCAACAAAGGGCGGCGTGGTTTTGAGATTTTACGTTTGATGCAAAACAATCCTGACATCGATGTTGATGTGACTGAAGAGGATTTTCCCGAAGTGCCAGAAGTGGATGCTAAGTTGATTCATCTCGCTCAAGAAATTGGGGCGAAAATTATTACCAATGATTTCAACTTGAATAAAGTGGCTGAACTTCAGGGTGTGACAGTGCTCAACATCAATGAACTTGCGAATTCCGTTCGTCCGGTCGTCGTTGCTGGTGAGGTTATTCAGGTGCGTGTGCTTCGCGAGGGCAAAGAACCGAATCAAGGTGTTGGATATCTTGATGATGGGACGATGGTCATTGTTGAGTATGGTAGGCAATATGTTGGACAGACAATTGATGCGATTGTCACCCAAACATTGCAGACAACCGCTGGTCGGATGATTTTTACGCGTACGAAGACTGATGAAATGGACACTGATGAACCAGAGGACGTGCGTTCTTATTCCCGCAGCTGGCCACGGAAGCCGGATGGGGCATCATCCTACTAAGAAGCCGTACCTGGAACTTCTTGACAAACCGATTCTCACGCATACGATCAGCGTATTTGATCGGAGTACTGTTGTTGATGCTATCTTCGTGATTGTCGGTGAAACGGATGTCGACGCTTGCCGCTCTGTTGTAATTGAGCCATACGACTTCCAAAAGGTTTCTGGGCTCGTGATCGGTGGCAAAACACGCCAAGATTCTGTGTTCAACGGGTTAAAAGCACTCCCACACGATACGGATTTCATCGTCGTGCATGATGGAGTCCGTCCTTTTGTGACCGATGAGATGATTTTTACCTGTCTCGAAGCGGCAGCAGATTGGGGGGCAGCAGTCGCCGCGGTCCCTGTCAAGGATACCATCAAAATTACTGATAGGGACGAATTTGTCGTTGATACACCGGATCGAAGCCAACTTTGGGCGGTGCAGACGCCACAGGTATTTCGGACGGATTTATTGATTGAAGCGCACCAACATGCGCATCAAAAACGGATCCAGTTGACAGATGACGCAGCGCTGGTCGAGCAACTTGGGCTCACAGTGAAGTGTGTCATGGGGAGTTATAGCAATCTGAAGATTACGACCCCGGAAGATTTAGTTGTTGCGGAAGCGTTGATGAACAACAGATAAAAAATCAGAGATGATAGACACTTATAGGTCTATAAACTACCATGCGTGTAGGAATTGGTTATGATGTTCACCGCTTGGGTGAAGGTCGTAAATTGATACTCGGCGGGGTAACAATCCCATACGAGTTGGGTTTGATTGGACACTCTGATGCAGATGTGCTGACTCATGCCATCTGCGATGCAATACTGGGGGCAGCAGGTCTAGGTGACATTGGTCAACATTTTCCCGATACGGATGCAGCGTATGCTGGGATTGATAGCCTAATCTTACTCGGTAAGGTAAAAACATTAATTTCTTCGGATTATGCAATTCAGAATGTGGACAGCACGGTGATTATGGAACGACCAAAGTTGGCACCTCATATCCCTTCAATGCGTCAGTGTCTTGCTGAAACACTGGGTATTTCAAGGAAGCGGGTTAATGTCAAAGCGACAACGTCGGAAGGACTTGGTTTCATTGGCGAAGGAAAAGCTGCTGCTGCTGAAGCTATTGTCTGCCTCACCGAATTAAGGTAGGTGTTTAGTAAGACCTCTGTCCTAAATAAGAAAGAGAACTGATGGCATTAAAAATTTATAATTCCCTCACAAGGCAGTTGGAAGAATTTGTGCCGTTACATGAGGGAAAAGTCCTTATGTACAGTTGCGGGCCCACTGTCTACGATTACTTTCACATCGGTAACGCTCGCACGTTTTTGGTTTCTGACATTGTTCGTCGCTATCTCGAATATAAGAATTACACCGTCACGTTGGTTCAAAATCTGACGGATATTGATGATAAGATTATCAATCGTGCAAATGAGCAAGGGATTGATTGTTGTCAATTAGCTCAGAAGTATGTGGATGCCTATTTTGAGGACTCAAGTAAACTGGGCATCCGTTCAGCTGACGTTCATCCGAGAGCGACTGAGCATATTTCGGAGATAATTACCCTGATTCAGACGTTGATTGACAAGCAGGCAGCTTATGAGATCGATGGAGACGTATATTACCGCGTCAACCACTTTGCCGAATACGGGAAGCTTTCCCATCGTCAACCGGAGGATTTGCTGGCTGGCGCTCGTGTTGAGGTTGATGAGCGCAAGGAAGATCCGCGGGATTTCGATCTATGGAAAAGGTCTAAAGCGGATGAGCCGTCGTGGGACAGCCCGTGGGGCAAGGGCAGACCGGGTTGGCATATCGAATGTTCTGCCATGGCAATGAAACACCTCGATGAAACAATTGATATTCACACCGGCGGACATGATCTCATATTTCCACATCATGAAAATGAGATTGCCCAGAGCGAAGTAGCGACCGGAAAAACCTTTGTCCGATATTGGATGCATGTGGCATTCTTGCAGATTGATGGGCGACGGATGGGTAAATCAGAGAGCAATTTCATCTTTGTCCACGATGCCGTGCAGCAATATGCGCCTGAAGCAATTCGTCATTTTCTGATTTCCGCACAGTATCGCCATCCATTGGATTATAATCCAACAAGCCTGAAAGAGTCGAGTAGCGCTGTTCGACGGTTGAATAACTGTATCGATGCCCTCGGACCGTACCGAGACGTGGCTGGGGATGCGGCTGAAGGGTTGAACGACGCCGAAGCGGTACGTTTGTTCGAATCTATCAACACGATGCGCGACGACTTTGAAGCTACGATGGATGAAGATTTTAATACCGCTGGGGCATTGGGAGTAATTTTTAAGTTCGTTGGTGAGGTGAATCAGTTTCTTGGGGCGGCTGAAGCCACTTCTTCGGATGAGAGGAGAAGCGTCCTAAGTCAAGCGTATAAAAATTTGGTTGAGGTCTGCAATGTACTTGGCATATACGCTGAGGAGGAAGTCGCCAGCGATGCACATGCGGTCTTGACGGAGCAACTGATGGATCTCATTCTGGAGGTTCGTCAGGATGCGAGGCAACGCAAAGATTGGGAAACAGCGGATAAAATCCGCGATCAGTTAGAGCAATTCAATGTTGAACTTCAAGATAGTCGGACTGGAACAACTTGGAGGATTCTCAAAGGGGGAACAGGATAAAAACTGAAAGTGAGCAGGTGTAGCCTGAGAAAGTAAGAAAAAACGAGTTTCGATCTATCCTGATGGAATCGGGACAAGTTGGAATGTGGGAGCACCTTACGCATTAAAGTATTACGCACTGTTTTTTCGGGGGGGTATAGTGATGGATCGTTATTTAGGACTATTGTCCATCTGCCTGTGTTCGCTATCTATGCTCGGTTGTGGGATTATAGCGAAACAGGAGTGGAGCGAGAATTATGCTTCGATAGCGGGGGTACGGGCAACAAACGCAAAGATGATTGATGGCAACATCAGGACATTCGGGGAAACCGCGTTTCGTGAAGGTTCGCAAGATACCTTCGGACCTGCTCCGACCTCGCAGGCAGTCGTTCTGCTCCCCGACAGAAAGGTGATTCGCCGAGTTGTCATTCATTCGGACAATTTGAAGAAATTCACCGTATATGCGGACAAGGGGAACGAGGATTGGCAAATCATCAAAGAGATTAACAACGTTACATCAAATCCGATTGAGTTGTCCGTGAATGCACCGTTTCTAACTGACAAGATCCGCATCCGTGTGTTAGGCACTACCGACGATGCTGCACTTCGTCGCGGTCAACGGAGACGGAACTTTTGGGCAAGTGGAAATCGCCGCGCAGCAGCCAAGATCTACGAAATTGAGTTATATGGCTATCAGGCGGCAACAGGGGCAGCTGCAGCGAAGGCAGAGGAATCGGCAGATCAGAACGAAGACGAGCTTGATCAACTGTTAAAATAGAACAGATAGGGCTGAGACGTGATCTGTGGATTATCACGCTTCACGTTCTACTTTTTATTACTTTAAAATAAAGGAGGCAAGATATGCGTTTTGTAGGAATAACTTTTTTAGTAATCGGGTTGGTGTCCACGCTGGGGTGTTTGGGTCCAAGTGGGCCTCCAATACAATGGAGTAGGAACATCGCCCCGTTTGCGGATTGTCAGGATCCAAAACTGAATGATGATAATACATTCTCCGTTGGGGAAACGTCGAGGCTCATTATTGAGAAACAGACGATGCTTACCAAGGCAGATCAAGAAGAAGAGGAGAACTTTACGCAAGCAACGCTTAAATGGGCAAAACCGCAGCCCGTTCAACGCATTGTTGTGGTAGCAGATAAAGGGAAACTTGAATTCTTTGAAGTCCAAGTTACAGATGAGTCTGGAGAGTGGAAAACGATTAGAAGTGTCAAGAATCACTTTCAAGATCAATACAAGCTTCAGCTGCCGGAACCGATCCATACGCAAAGCTTGCGTTTGAAAGTTCCTAAGAAATGGGAATCCCGGCGTGTGGGTGGTCAGAAACGCAGGACAAGAGGCGAAGGCGGTGCCGAGGTTGACATTTTTAAGCCGATTCGCGATATTCAGGTGTTCTATGCCCTGCCGCCCGAAGAACCGGCAACGGGCGCGGAACCGGCAGCAAGTCAGTGAGATTCACAGATTATGTTATCCGCTGAGACGAAAAATCTGATTCATCTCAACCTTATTCCGGGTATCGGAAATCACACCATCCGACGCTTATTAGCGGCTTTTGGATCAGCGGAGAAATCGGTTGCTGCAACATCGGAGGAGTTAGCTCAGATCGATGGGCTGACTCCTGATGTTCGGCAGCAGCTAATTGATGGCAGATCGCGCGCTCCCCTCGCGCAGGAACTTCAACTGATCGAGCAGCATCAATGCCATATCGTCACTATCAACGACGACGCCTACCCAACGCTCCTCAAGCAGATTGATGATCCACCCGCATTGCTTTATGTCATCGGCGAATTTCCCCTACAGGACGCACCGAGCATCGCAATCGTTGGATCGCGTAGCCCGACCGAATACGGCAAAACAATAAGCCAGCAACTGAGCCATCAACTCGCAGAACGCGGTATAACTGTCGTGAGTGGGTTTGCGCGCGGCATTGATACCTGTGTGCATCGTGGAGCTCTTGAAGCCGGTGGTGATACGATTGCCGTGTTCGGCTGTGGGCTGAGTATTATCTATCCGGAAACGAACAGGACACTTGCAACGGAGATTACCGAATCCGGCGCGTTGATTTCTGAATTTCCGATGACGATGCCGCCCCGTGGAACAAACTTTCCCCGCCGTAATCGCGTGATTAGTGGCTTAACGTTAGGCACACTTGTTGTAGAGGCGTCTGAGCGGAGCGGTTCGCTTATTACCGCGCGCCACGCCGCTGAACAGGGACGTGAGGTGTTTGCTGTGCCGGGGCAAATCTTTTCGGGTGTATCACGAGGCACCCATTCCCTCATCAATCAAGGTGCGACGTTGATTAATAGCGTTGATGACCTGCTTGATGCGTTGCCGGACTACGCGCAGACCTTGGGAGGGGAATCGCCCGAACCAAGCCGCCAACTGTCTCCCCGACAGGATCGGATTTCAAAGCAACCCGCCAAGACTGCCCGCTCCCAATCAACCGAAAAAAGATCGACACCCACCCCTCAGCCGAAAGCAAAAGTAGACCTCAATCTAACTCCCGATGAACAGACTGTGCTATTAGCGATGGATGCTGATAGCGTCCATATTGATGAGATTACACGGGTCACGCAGCTGCCGATCGGAAAGGTTTCTTCACTGCTGGTCATGCTTGAGTTGAAGGGGATTGTTCAGCAGTTGCCGGGGAAGCAGTTTGTGAAGAAATAGATTTATGGGCACAAAAAGCGGTATCATATCCCGATACTGTTGTTTCGATTTATGAAACATTACAGCATCGTGGATTCACGGTTTTGTAAGTCCTAATGTTCCATCAGGACAACAGAACCAGAACCCGTGAAAAAGGGTGTGATACCGCAATTGTTGATTGCTCTTTCTTACTTGTCAAACCGCTCCTCTGATTTGACATTGCCCCAGCGTGTGATATGCAAGTTCTTCGGTTCGACGGGCAGGTTGCTATTCCACCAGTCAGCACCGATATCTGTGCCGAGACGGTTCGTCAGGTTAGTCAATTCGTGTGTCTTCAGGTGAAACCGATAGATTTCCCAGTTCCCACCTTCTTCACGCCCTGAAAAGAGAATCTCCCTCCCAGAGGGAGACCAACTATGACCTGAATTCAGATCCCACTCCGGCAACGGAACTCTTTCAGGGTGTTTCCCATCTTTATCGATTATCATCAGATGGGCATCATCTACCCGGGCGTTTATAGCAACATAATACAGAACCTGTTTCCCATCCGGCGACCATTTAGGATCAAAATTAACGAACCCAGGCTCAGAGTCGGTCAATCGCCGCTGTGCTCCGTTCGCCATTTTCATGATATAGATTTCTCTACCGTGGTCATCTTTGACTTGTTCAAAGGCAATTTCTTCCCCATCAGGGGACCAATTCGTTGAAGCGGCAAACCCTTCCCCCTTTTTATGATGGGTTAGCGGTGTGACGTTGCGCCCATCCGCATCTATAACATAGATGTTCCATGTGCCATCACGACTGCTTGTAAAGCCAATCCTGCCATCTGGCGACCAACTTGGGCTGCTATCCAAATTGGGATGATTGGTCACATTCCGCTGATCGTTCCCGTCCGCGTTCATCACATAGATCTCTGAATTTTGCATACTGTGCCTCCGCTTGAACACAATCAGGTGACCTTTCGGAGACCAAGCGGGGGAAGTCTCTGGACCAAGCTTGAATGTCAACCGCCGCAGATTGTGACCGTAGCTGCTCATGGTATAAATATCTGGATTACCGTGGTGGCTCGATTGAAAAACAATCTTTCCACCAGCAAAGGGAATAAACATTAGGTTGAGGGTGAGAAGCGCGATGAAAACCATTGATGAAAGGCGCATCAGAAACCTCCTTTTCGTGATCACTCAAGGGGAGATGAATTCACTCCCCTTGAGGTTTATTTGGCTGATTAAAAACAAGCATAGGGACCGTCACGTCCCACGTCAGCGTTCAGCCGGTGTTGTGTGAACTCACACGCTATTGATCAAAAACGAACTCTTCGCTGTCATCCTCTAACACTGATGACCTTACACGGTTTACTGAATATAGTGGTAATATACCGTTGAATCGTGTACGTCCACTTAGATTTGTCCTGAAACCGAGTTTTTTCGGCAAAACTCGGTTTCTTTGCACGATTTCTTAACCTACCTAACAAACTCCAAGCCCTGTAAATTCTGCAATGATTCGAATTGTACCGGAAAACGCTGCCCCCGGCTCAAGGACGATGACGCCGGCATCAATGCCCCTCGCTTCGAGATTAATTGCATCCGTCGGGCAGGTGTACGGCTCAAAGCAGATTGACGGACGGCCCGGCGGGGTATAGACGACCAGTTCTCGAAACTGTGCATCGGATTCTAAGGTCATACGGACTTCTGCGTCTTGGTCATCAATGACGCAGCGACTCACGTCGTCTGACAGGAGGACGCCGGTCAAGACATCGTCGAACTGTTTCCCCGCAAGCGGCTTCCCGGATCGGAAATCCGCATCTTCTTCCAAATTGGAGATCTCACCTGTTGGCAAGAGTTCCGTGAGTTCCCAACGCTTTGAAGCCGGCACGGTGATTAAGCATCGTTTAGCCGAAGATTTTGATGATAACGGCACGCGAAAATAGGGGTGGATGCCGAATCCCATGGGCATGTTGTTATCGCCGGTGTTTCTGATATGGATGTCCAGTGTCAGGGTGGTTGCTTTGAGCGTATGGGTGATTCGAATCTCAAAAGGTAGCGGATACTGACGCATAATCTCTGGAAATTCCCACGAATTTAGGCAACAGACGATTGAAGCACCCTCCGCTGTATTAATACTTTCAACCTGATAAGGTTGGTTCAATAAGAGTCCGTGGATGGAGTTGGGGGTTCCCGGTGCCTTGTCGAAGGTGTATTCCGTTCCTTCAAAGGAGAACTTTCCCTCTCGGATTCGGTTCGGAAACGGGAATAGAATTGGGTTGCCGTACCTTGTTGGCTCGTTTTTTAGTGTTTCTAAATCGGGGGGCGGATCGATTAGGTCTATCCATTCACCGTTGACGGGGATTCCAAAGTTATAACAGTTATTTCCGAGGGTCGTTGCGATTCTCGCTTCCGCTTTTGTAGCCTCATCTCGCAAAACATAAGTCTCAATATCATCGACCTCAATTCGATCAACAACATAACGCGATTCGTTCATTTTTCCCTCCGTGACGTACTATTCTCATTCGTTGTTCCTGTTGTCCTTTTCCTGTGCACTCTCCTATTTTTTTCGTAATTCTTTTTGTCTCTTTTGCTCCGAGGAGCCGTCTATCATTATACCAAAACGTCGTGATCGTCTCAAAGCAGAAAGGTTAACTTGCATGAATATCGTTGATGTTAAGGCAACTTTTTGGTAAACTTATGGGTGAACTCATATAGAGCAAAGTGGTGATTTCTGAATTACCTTTTATACAGGGGGAAATAGCCGTGACAATTCGACATTTCAAGGCAACTGTTTCTTTGATTGCGATCCTGCTGCTGAGTGGTTGTTCATTCTTCCATCGAAGTCAGCCCGCTGAAAAGGTAATCGTTGATCCACTGATCGAACGAAATAGAGCGTGGCACGAACAGGTTGAAGCGGGAAATTTGGCACTTCAGGATAAAGACTTGCAGGGTGCCCTTGAAGCCTATCAAGCTGCGATGGTGATTAAACCGAATGCAAGTCAGATTCAATTCCAGATTGCAAAGCTCCACTTCCAACAGGAGGAATATGAAAAAGCGAGAGATGCCTTTGCCGCGACTGTAAGGCTTGACCCGAAAAATATAGATGCGCGAAATTCTTTGGGTTACATCTATGAACAATTGAGCAACTATGATGCTGCGGCAAAGGTTTATGAGGCTACTTTGACGGTTGAACCGCATAATCTGTATGCGCTTAACCATCTCGGTTTGGCTTACAAGCAGCTTGGTCAGCTCGATGACGCTGAACGGATTTTGCGAAAGGCGATAGAGGTTGATCCAAAGGCTGCACGACCTGACAGCAGAAATCTGCATAACTATCTCGGCTTGATTTACTGGGAAAAAGGCGACATCGGGGAAGCTATCGCGGAATTTAGAGAGTCAATTCGGCTTTTCCCGAAGGATGTCTGGGCCCGTCAAAGCCTTGCTTCCCTCTATGAAGATCATGGACGTTACTACGAGGCACAGCTTCAGTACCATAAAATTCTGGAGGTAGATCCGCAGAATCTCCTCGCTCCCACACGTCTCCAGGCACTCGCACAGTTAGATCGATCCGCCCCGATGGCAGTTGAACTCGCGCCTGTGGACCTAATTGACATTGACATTGAGGCGGTCATTGCTGCAGCTCCGAGTGTGGAAGATTATCCCGACGCTGATGCGATCATCTTGCTCAACCAGTTTAGTCACGAAGTCACTCCGGCGGGGAAATCCCGTTACACTTCCCATCAGGTGGTCAAGATTCTGACGGAGAGAGGGGTGCAGAACTATGACGACATCGCCATTCCACACACACCCAACGCACAACATATCACGGTCAACGTTGCACGGACTATCACCTCCGATGGTGCTATTGTTGAGCCACCGGAGGAGGCGTTTAATGATGTCACGCCACCGGGGCTGCTGTCCTACAACCTCTATTCCGATTCAATGTGGCGGGTCATCTCAATGCCTGCCCTCAAACCGGGGGTGTGTATTGAGTATCAGGTCACGCTTGAAGATGCGGGAGCGGAGGCGGTTGGGAGCACCTCATGGTTTTGGGGTGGTTTTAGCTTTCAATCCACAGATCCGATCCTGCAATCTGCATATGCTTTGCGTATCCCCAAAGGAACGAACTTCAGGTGGAAAGCAATCCATTGTCAGCTTGATCCCCAGATATTACACGAAGAAGAGACCAACACGTATCTCTGGACCTACGGCGAAACACCGGCGCTTAGGAAGGAGTACAATATGCCGGCAACCAACGATGTCGTTCCACGCTTGAGTTACTCGTCTGTGGAATCTTGGGATGCGGTTTATGGCTGGTACAGAGACATTGCAAAGGACCGATACACTGTTGATACAGCGATTGAGGAAACGGTTGAACAACTCACAGCGGATCTCCTCACACCTGATGACAAGATTCGAGCAATATATCACTTTGTGGCATCGCAGATTCGCTATGTGGGGATTGAACTGGGGCAAGGTGCATTTCAGCCCACGCCAGCAGATCAGGTGCTCAGTGTCCGATACGGCGACTGCAAGGACAAAACCACGTTAATGATTGCGATGCTTAATTTGGTTGGTATTGAGGCGTTTCCAGCGATGCTGAATCCCGCACCGTATCAACGCGTTGACTTAGAACTTCCCTCGCTCGGACAGTTTAGCCATCTCGTTGCTGCGGTTCCACGTGAGGGTGGTGGCTATGTTTGGCTGGATCCGACGGCTGATACCTGCAGCTACGGAGATCTTCCGGCGCGGAATCGAGGACGAAAAGGATTTGTTATCCGAAACGATCGGGGTGAGTTTGTTGATATTCCCATTTCTACACCTGAATCCAATCAGTTAATTGTTGACACAGAAATCGCGCTGACAGAAGATGGAGCAGTTCAAGGGACCATGCAGATTGACACGCTTGGTCAGTACAATATTGAGGCGCGATTAGAATACAAACAGGTATCGCCAAGTGCGTGGAAGGATACCCTTGCCGTTGGGCTTAGTAAACAATTTCCCGGCGTCCGGGTTGATTCGGTGCAAATGTCTGATTTGGCGGATCTCAACACTCCGGTGCAGCTCAACGTTGCTTTTTCTGTTGAGAATTATGCCGAGCCGGTTGGTAACCGTTTGGTGTTTCCGCTGCCGAGCGATGAGTTTTCGGATTACGCGGAGATTTTTGCAGCGGCTAAACGTCAGCATCCACTTGATCTAAGTTACCCGATGCGTATGAAAAAAACAATCCGGCTTGCCCTGCCGGAGGGATGGAAGGCAACCTTCCCGAAAGATATTCGTTTGGAAAATCGGTTTGGTAGTATGAAGCGACAGTACAAATTAGAGGGGGATCAGATTCATTACGAAATCAACTTCGTTATCAAGGAATCGATTATACCACCCGAAGATTATCTCGCGGCGAAACATCTTTTCGATATGTTAGTGCGAGAGGATCGGACACAACTCATCTTAGAAAGGCCTGTCAGACCTAAAACGTAAGCAACGAATAGGCAGGCGGGATTCTATTTTCAGCGTAGCATTCAATCAACGGAGGCATCACAGTGAACACATCATTTGAACGGCCCTACAGACCAGTAGATTTGAACATACCGATGACTAAGGGGTTTCCACTTGTATCAATGACTGAAAAGCTGATGGAAGAAGCCACACTCGCCACGTCAGGACGTTCCTCGTTAACATTGGCTCATGGGGCTGAAATGACCCTCGTGCTGGTTGCCCTCAAAGCGGGAACTACACTTGAAGAGCATCAGGCACCTGCCGCTGCCACTGTGATAACACTCAGCGGAAACATCATATTTACAACGAGTGCTGAGAAAATTACGCTGGAACAAGGTGAGGCGGTTACCTTCACGGCGGACCTCCTGCACGCTGTCTATGCCAGCGAAGATAGCGCGTTTCTTATCGTCATTGGTGGCAAGGGTTCCGAGTGATACGCAGAAAAAACAGATAAATAATGATAGTAAAGGCGAACTAGTATCTGACCTGTCTCAAGAAGTATCTCAAATGAAAGGATTCGTTATGACGACTAAAAATTGGAAATTATTAGCCGAACAATTAGATAGAGAGCTTGGTTTGAAACATCCCGCTATCGCTATCACATTTTCTGACGAAGCTCCGGAAGACGTGTCGGCACATGGGGGTGAGGTGCCAGCCCCCACGCCTGACGGTCGCAGCGGTAAAGTGTCGGCGGGCTGTGTCTTTTGGAAGGATGCGTTTGATCAGACATTTACGACGGTGCCCCAAGACCACTACAACTGTAGCGTTGGG
Source organism: Candidatus Poribacteria bacterium (assembly GCA_965204355.1). Classification (GTDB taxonomy): domain Bacteria; phylum Poribacteria; class WGA-4E; order WGA-4E; family PCPOR2b; genus PCPOR2b. Next base: position 701,188 of record OZ241983.1, on the reverse strand, counting down.
AGTGTCACACACGGATTGAAAACGCTGGAAGAGGTTATGAGTAACGGAGATGTCGGTGCCATCGTGGAGGTAGGTTGGGTGTCTCCTGAAGAGGCGATGCAACTCCCATTCGTGAATGACCGTCCGAACCACATCACTTATGGACCGTTAGCGGATACTCCCGTTGACCCCGATGTGATACTTTTGCGGGTAAACGGTTTTCAGGCGATGGTTATCCACGACGGGTTTAGCGATACGGTCTTTGCTGGCAAACCGCAATGCCACATTATCCCAATCTCGAAAGAGCAGGGAGCACTCGCGATTAGTACGGGGTGTATGTTGAGTCGGGTGCGGACAGGGATGCCGCCGGATGAGATGACGTGTACAATTCCGTCGGAACGGTTGGAGGAGGTTGTCGAAAAGCTGAAAGCGAGGCGGGAAGCGAATGCAGCGGTTGCGGCTTACGCCAATGAGGATATGCGTCGATTCGCCTAATCGGGCTACACAGAAACCCCAACGCTTTGGGCGGTTTCGACGAGACGTTCCCATGTGGTATCATCGAGTGGGATGCCGTCTGTTAGCCGTTGCTGTCGGGTGCGAGCGGAGCGTTCACCGGGTATCGAAATTTCATCGAAATCGGGAGCGGTTGGAGAGGCTTTGACGAAATCTATCATCTGTGAAACATGCGCTTCAAAATCCCCAATCTCTGTGAATTTTTCAATATCGATAACGATGATAAAGAAGGCATTACCAACGCCGGGCGCTGATGACCGGCTGCAACCAGCTTCGCACATCGCGCCGGCGAGAATATCCGTCAGCATGCTTAATCCATAGCCTTTGTGCCCCGCGATGTCGCCGAATGGGAGTAGCGGACCTTGTGGGTGTTCGAGGTATGCGTTGGGATCGGTGCTTGGATTACCATCGGCGTCGAGAATCCAGCCTTCCGGTAAAGGCTCGCCGCGACTGCGATACGCCCGAATTTTTCCACCAGCAACGATGCTGGTGGTGAGATCAATGACCATCGGACTATCCTTCCCTGTAGGCAGGGCGCACGCAAAGGGATTGGTGCTGAGTCGTCGATCAGTACCACCCCACGGTGCAACGCCGTGGTCCCCACCATGTCCGTTAAGAAATAGCAACCCAATCATCTGCACATCGGCTGCCATCTTCACATAATCCGCAAGCCGCCCAATGTGGTTGCAGTTGTAGACATTTACGGTGCTGATGGTATGTGCTTTCGCTTTTGTGATGGCAATTTCCATCGCTTGTGTGGCGATGAATTGTCCCAACCCTCTATGCCCATCAATGACCGCACTGGAAGGGGTTTCACTTACAATTTCAATCTCGACATCTGGATCGATTCCTTTATTCTGAATGCTCAGGACGTACTGTGGTAGGCGCAAGACACCGTGTGAATCGTGTCCGGCGAGGTTGGACTCGATGAGCAGATTTGCAATAGTTTGCGCTTTGTCTGCTTTGAGACCGAGGGCGGTGAAGATATTAATGCTGATGGTTCTGAGTTGGGAAGCAGGAATCAGAGGCATTAGTTGATGGTCTCGTAGAAGAAATTCCGTTGTTTCGGAACGAACCCTAACTCAGAGATGGTGCGCTCAATTTCTTCGATGGGCATACAGTAGACCGTCCCCGCCTTGCTAACGACGTTCTCCTCAATCATCGTGCCGCCCATATCGTTTGCTCCGAACTTGAGCGACATTTGCCCGATCTTTGGTCCTTGGGTGACCCATGACGATTGGAAGTTGTCGAAGTTATCAAGCATCAGTCGGGAGATGGCGAGGGTCTTGAGGTATTCAAAGCTGCCTGCGGGGGGGATATGCTCAAGGCGCGTGTGCTTGGGTTGAAGTGACCAGCAGATGAAAGCGGTGAAGCCGCCGGTCTCATCTTGCAGCTCTCGCAGTCGGAGGAGATGTTCCACACGCTCGCCGTAACTTTCGACGTGTCCGTACATCATGGTTGCGCTTGAATGGAGACCCACATAGTGACCTTGCCGCATCACTTCTAGCCACTCGTCCGATGTACATTTTTTCGGACTAATCTCGTCGCGGGCGTGGTCGGTCAAGATTTCTGCTCCGCCGCCGGGGATGGAATCTAAGCCAGCATCGCGCAATCGGATTAAGGTCTCTTTGAGAGAAAGCCTGTTAATTTTGGCGAACCAATCAAGCTCTGGTGGGGAGAAGCCGTGAATATGGATTTTATAGTTTGCCTTGATCCACTGGAGGAGGTCTTCGTACCAGTCAAGTTTCAGTTTGGGGTGTAACCCACCCTGCATGAGAATAAGCACGCCGCCGAGATCTATCGTCTCTTGGATTTTATTTCCCAATTCCTCCTTGGACATCACGTACGCATCGGGGTCGGTTTTGTGGCGATAGAAGGCGCAAAAGTCGCAGTCGACATAGCACCAGTTTGTATAGTTGATATTGCGATCAACAATATAGGTAATGTATCCTTCTGGGTGCTTCCGTTGTCGAATAGTATCGGCAGCCGCTCCGATTGATAGAAGGTCATGACTCTTGAAAAGTGTCAGCCCGTCATCAAAATCTAGGCGTTCACCGGCTAATACCTTCTCCAAAATCGGTTGAATGGTTGCATCCATGTTTTTTAATTTCCTCGTTTCGTCGTGTAGATTTTTGTCATCGTTGAACAGGATATTTCAGTCATGTTCAACGCCTTCGTCGTGTCCCTCCCCGCCGCCGTGTTCACTTGAGGCAGTCTCTGGATGGGCAGACCATTTACTAAAGTCTTGTCCTGCCGCGCTGAGTTCAACGTTTACCTTTTGACCGGGGGCAAGGTCGTTCGGCGTCGTAGGTCCCAGTTCTATTCCGTTAGATAGGTGAACTTCAACGTGCACTCCGGACACGGTTTGATTTGTCGTATTTTCTACTGGCACTAGTAAATGCAAGGCTGATCAGCATGATTGCACTTGGTATTCGCATGTTGAGTTCCATGTAGGAATCCTCCTAAATATCCAAACAAATTATATCACGATTACCGAAAAGTGACAACCGAAAAACCTGATGGCTCCGGTTAGCTTCCTTTCTGAAATATCCCGCGTAGGGTTTGAATCAGGGTGCCTTCGGCAAGCCACTTTCCGGCAACCCGCCAGACAATGCTCGAAAACGTCGGATAAACGTGGATAATTCCCGCCAATTTCCGTAGGGGGATTCCCGTACTCATTGCCAAGATAAACTCGTGGATGACCTCTCCTGCACTCGGTCCAACTAGGTGAACGCCTAAGATTTTCCCCTTCCAACGTGTTGCGATGACCTTGATGAACCCTTTCGTCTCTCCCTCGGCGACCGCACGATCTACGTCGTGTAGATCCACTCTGAAAACATCGATGGCTCCGTATTTTTCACGTGCCTCTGCCTCGGTGAGACCGCACCGAGCGACCTCTGGATCGCAGAAGGTTGTCCAGGGAACGACGGAATAATCTATCGCGCTAGAGCCAGGGAAGAAGATATTTCGAACAATCTGCGTCGCTTGAAACGCTGCAACGTGCGTGAAAAGGTAATGTCCAACCACATCACCGGCAGCGTAAATATTTTTGACGGTTGTTTGCAGCTTGTTGTTGACCTCAATCCCTTTTTTTTTGACCTTGACGCCAATCTCTCCGAGCCCCAATCCTTCTATGTTTGGCTTTCGTCCCGCTGCGATTAGGATCCGATCGACGACGATTTCGCGTGCAGCCCCTGTACCAGTTTCTTTGAGTTGGACGTGATACTCCTCTGATGTATTGGTATTTTGCGATTCCCAAACCGCTATATCCGGATTGAGTTCGTCGCTAGGCGTGGGATTGATCCGGTCGATCTGAATGGGATTAGTATTTAAGAGGATTTCAATCCCATCCTCCCGGAGATAGGTTAGCATTTTTTCGGAGACTTCGGTATCCTCTTTCGTTAGAATCCGATTGCTGCGCTGTGCGACTGTTACTCTTGCGCCCAGACGATGAAATGCCTGCGATAGTTCAATACCGATGGGACCTGCTCCTATTACCAATAGTCTTTCGGGAAGTTCATCTAATTCCCAGACATTCTCGCTATTGAGGTGATCGACCAAATCCATTCCGGGGATATGGGGCGCGGTTGGGCGAGAGCCGGTTGTGACGACGAATTTTTTGCTCTTGAGCGTAAGGGTTTGGTCGTTCTCTGCATCTTGCACCACAAAAGTTGTCGGCGACTCGAAATGCCCTTCCCCGAAGATGACATTTATACCCATTTCACGAAATCGTTCAGGGTTATCATGCTCTTGCTCGATGGTGTGTTGGGTGCTGCGGACGTACGCCATGACCCGTGCAAAGTCCACTTGAGCGTCTTTCGTGAGGACACCGTATTTTTCGGCTTCTTTGAGGTAATGGGCAATCTTCGCTGATTTGAGGATGGCTTTCGAGGGGACGCACCCTGTCCAAAGGCAATCACCTCCCAGGCGGTGCTTTTCGACGAGGGCGGTTTTTTTCCCTAGCTTTGCACCAGCCACCGCCAAGACAAGTCCTGCGCTTCCTCCACCGATGATAGTTAGATCATATTCGTTCATTTGTTTCTCCCTTTTTGTTTACGCCATGAGTATACTGCGAAGAAAGCAGTTTGACAAGTCAAGAATATGCTTTAGAAGCTGTAATCTACGCATCATTAGTCCCTCCAATCCATCGCTAACGTACGGATACGCTTTTCTGTTGACACAGTGGGGGAAATGGATATAATCTGAAGGAAAAAAATACCTCCATAGTGTTGCAAAAATATGTACCTCAACATGTTGTTAGATTCGTAATAGGTCATTCTTATTAAGGCGTTTTACAGCTTAGGCGACGCACGAATTTTTACCCGTATCAGTCGATTATGACCACACGTAGCGTAGTAATAGGAATCTTCGCAACGGCGATCCTTGCCATTGCCACGCCAATTGGGGATTTCTGGATTCGAGGTACATGGCTTGCTTCCTGCCACTTGCCGGTTGGTGTCCTGATGATCTTTGTGTTTCTCCAACTGGTAGTTAACCCCTTGCTGCACCGCATTGGGACACCCCTCGCCCATTCTGAATTAGTAACTATCTACGGGATGACACTGATAAGCGCCGGTATCTCATCGCTGGGTTTTGCCGCGTATTTCATTCCGATTATCATCGCGCCTACCTACTATCAGTCCCCCGAGAATGAGTGGAACATTACCTTTTTTCATCATGTCCCGGACTGGTTTGCACCACTGGACACAAAAACTGCACGACTCTTTTTTGAAGGAACGCCCTCCCAAACCTTCTGGGTGCCTTGGGAGTATTGGATCAAACCAATAGCAGCGTGGAGTGTTTTTGCATTGGGGTTGTTTCTCGCTATGACTTGCATATGCGTTCTGCTGCGCCGCCAATGGATCGAGCGTGAGCGACTCGGCTTCCCGCTTGTGCAGTTGCCGATTGAGATGCTTGGCGTAGAAAATCGAAACCGTATGATTCCGGCATTCTTTCGGTCGCCCGCTGTATGGATTGGCATCGCTTTACCCGCTATCATTCATAGTTGGAATGGACTTCAATTCCACTTCCCAACCCTTCCCAGAATTCCGTTGTCCTACAGTCTATCGCAATATCTCACGGATAAGCCGTGGAACGGGATTCGTATGCTTGTGGCGATTATCTACTTTAGCGCAATCGGCTTTGTTTATCTCCTACCCACAGATCTCGCTTTTAGTCTTTGGTTTTTCTATCTGTGGTATCTTTTGTTAGCTGTTGTAATGACGCAATTCGGTTTACCATTGGGGCAGCTAATCTATGTCACCCACGAGTTTGCGGCATATCAGATGGCTGGTGGTTTTCTGTTTTTCACCCTTGTCATCCTTTGGCGGGCAAGGCGTCATCTGGCGAACACTGTCCGCCTTGCGTTCCATCCATCCGGACGGCAAGGATCGAACCCATCAGTCCCTGCTGCTAGATCTGCAGCCGAACCAGCAAATGAACCGATGTCCCCACGAGCGGCGTGGCTTGGTCTGCTGATAGGCATCGGTACTATGACCACGTGGAGTGTGATTGCTGGTGTATCCTTCATTGTGGGCCTCGCTGTAATCTGCCTGTTTCTGATTATCATGATTGTGATGACGCGATTGGTGTCTGAAGGTGGCATGTTATTCATTCAGTCAACGTTCCGACCCACTGATCTAATTAGGCCCTTTACCGGCACACGCCCCTTAGGTGCTGCAAGCCTGACAATCTTGGCGTATCAGGAGATGATCCTTATGTTCGACGTGCGGTCGTCGATGATGCCTAGCGTGATGGATGCTTTCAAATTGACTGACCATAAACGATTGAATCAGCGGTATTTTTTGATTCCCGTTGGGGTATGCGTCGTTCTCGCAATGGTGTTGTCGTCGATTACAGTGCTCTACATCGTTTATCGCTATGGTGGCACGAATCTCGGTGGCTGGTTTTTCTTCGGTGCACCGTTCCGAGCATTTCGTCGCCTAATGTCGATGCTCCTCGATCCTCAAGACCCTAGTCAATACAATATTTTGATGATGAGCATTGGCGCGATTGTCACTGTTTTGCTGGCGGCTCTACGCACCCGTTTTCTCTGGTGGCCCCTGCATCCAATTGGATTTGTGATGGGACCCAGTTGGCCCATGATCCTGATGTGGTGTTCCGTGCTAATCGGTTGGTTTTGCAAATGGGTTGTTTTACGATTCGGTGGAATTGGATTATACCGGCGATGCAGACCATTTTTTCTGGGATTGGTTTTAGGCGAATTTCTCACCGGTGGATTATGGCTGATAGTTGATTTTGTGGTGGGCAAACCGGGGCATCGAATTATGTGGTGATCAATGGGATATAGCACTTTTTAACCGCAACAGATTCAATATTCAATCCGTTTAATAATGGGAAGAGATGGCCTACTCCCTTTCTTTTTTATTTCACTGCTGTGGAATGTTTAACGAGGAGGATTATCCAATTGGTGCAGCTATCTGAAGATCAACCTTCTCCAACTCAAATCACATGGAGAGCTGTCCTACTTGGGACCTTGTTGATTCCTATCAATATTTACTGGCTGACAATTGTTGAGGTCAAATATAACTCCCTTGACGGTTCATCCCTTCCCCTCTTCGTCCAACCTGTTTTCCTCCTGTTTGCCCTTGTCCTGATCAACCTTGCCCTGAAACGTCTCCGTCCAAATATTACTTTGACACAGGTAGAACTACTGATTATATACATGATGGTGGCAGTTTCCTCCACCGTGGGTGGGTGGGACTCGTTCCAAAATCTGTTCGGTAGCATTGGTCACCCTTTCTGGTTTGCAACGATAGAAAATGAGTGGGAAAATCTGTTTTTCCGCTACCTTCCAGATTGGTTGATGGTGTCCGATAAAAAGAGTCTCCAAGATTTCTACAAAGGGGAATCGACCTTTTATACCCTATACCACTTCTACACTTGGGTAAAACCCCTCGTGTTCTGGGGATTATTCTTCCTTGTGTTGATGTTCATGATGCTTTGTATCAACACAATTATTCGGAAACGATGGGCGGAGGAAGAGAAACTTGCTTACCCGGTGATTCAGTTACCGCTTGGGTTGTCTGAAAATAGCGGGGTCAGACTCCTGAAGAATCGAATGATGTGGATCGGGTTCGGGATTGCCGCGGCTATCGGTGTGATTAATGGGATTCACTTTCTCTATCCACTTATCCCCGGCATTCCGTACATCAAGGCGACGCGAATTTGGCCCGGCATCTTCTCAGATCATCCGTGGACTGTAATAGCGTGGATACGGGTTTATCTGTACCCATTCGGGATCGGGTTGGCATTCTTTCTCCCGATTGAACTGTTGCTCTCATGCTGGTTCTTCTTCGCTATCCGTATGATTGAACGGGTTATTGGTGCAGCGACGGGTGCGTGGCATTTCCCCCAGCTTAATGAGCAGTCTTATGGTGCGTGGTTTGCAATTTTCTGTACGGCGATATGGGTGACGCGTCGTCATCTAATCGAAGTGGGCAAGAAGGTCGTTAAAATTGATTCCAGACTAGACGACTCTGATGAGCCGATGCCTTATCGGTGGGCGGTGTTTGGCATTCTTGGATCAATCATCTTTATTGGAATATTCACCTCTGCCGCTGGGATGGCGGTCTGGGTCGCGGCGTTCTTCTTCGGGTTTTATTTTATACTTGCAGTTGCGATTACGCGTGTTCGAGCGGAGGTCGGCACGCCCCATGAGCTGCTTTTTGTCAGTCCACAACTTGTCATGACAACGGTGTTTGGGACACGAAGGATTGATTCAGCGAGTTTAACGATTGTTGCGTTGTTCGCTTGGTTCAATCGAGGGTATCGGAGTCACCCGATGCCAAACCAGATTGAGGCGTTCAAAATGGCAAATGCGACCGGAATGCGCTACCGCGGTTTCTTGGGGGCTATGTTGATTGCTGCGATTGTAGGAATTGCAGCCAGCTTTTGGGCAAACTTAGATATGACCTTTCGGGATGGTGTTGTCACTCAGGCGAGGGGTGCACAATATGCGATGAGTTGGAGATCTTTTGGACTGCTGCGAGGTTGGTTACTTAATCCATCGGATGCGGATACCACTGGGACTTCTTACGCGATAGGTGGAGCTGTTGTGAGTTTCTTCATCATGTTTATGCGGATGCGATTCTTATGGTGGCCCTTCCACCCCGCTGGATACGCGCTGGCGACGAGCTATGCGATGGATTATTTCTGGTCTGTGTGTCTTGTGACATGGGTACTCAAATCTATTATTCTGCGGTACGGCGGTCTCCGAGTGCACCGGCGGGTGGCTCCCCTGTTTTTAGGGCTGATCCTTGGAGATTATATGATTGGCAGCCTCTGGACAATCATTGGGATGACCTTCGGTATTCAGACCTATAAGATTTTTATTTAGTGAGACTCGTTGGGTTATGAAGCACATTCAGGTGTCGGTTGATATCATCTTCGACTTGTCGATTTAATCCGCCCCCACAGGACGAAACGTTTTCCTTTCGGTTGGACTGCCGCCGTAATTTCGACTGGATAGCCCGCTTCTCGCCATGCGGGGAAACCTCCTGTGAGCACTCTCACACGCTCCGGAGGGAAACCTAATTCCTCTATTAACATTCGTGCCGCCCCGGCACTTGTGGCTTCCGCCTTTCAGCTTCAGTACAACACAATTAACGCATCGGGGGGAAGTGTTTGATGTCTTGCTTCGATCCCATCAGGAAATGACATTGAGATAGCGCCGGGGATATGTCCGAGGTTGTAGTCAAGTGGGTTGCGTACATCAATTAGAATTACGTTCTCTTTGGCATCTAATAGACGTTTAAGCTCTGGTAAGGCAATTCGCTCTGGTTCAGCGGCAAATAGCTGAACCAGTAATTGTGAGTGAAGGAACAACACGATAGTCCAGACAATGATTGTGTTCAGTCGTTTCATTGGTTTGTCTCCTGTGTTGTGAATAGGTTCGAAAAATAGCGGGAACACTCCTCGCTGGAGTCTCACTACCCCTCGCGCCACGGTGGCACGGTCCACGTATTGAACCAATTCCATTTCCACAACACTTTCTTCGCCGGCATTTCCAACTCGTACTCAATGCCAGCGGTAAAGGGTAGCACCGTAGTTTTGGCGTCTACGGTTTCACGGATCCACTCGATGAAACCTAGGACATCGGTGACATTGGGGGGCCAGGTGCCGTGGGGAATCGGGTCGGAGACGCTATCGGTTCTATAATGTGTCGGGATCAGAAACCGTGGCTGTACCAGATCTACAAGATTTACGAGGTTTGGTGTGTGGTTCCCACCCCATTCTGTCAACCCCAGTTTCATGTGGATGAGAAAATCCACTCGCCCTTGTATGTTTTCTAACGCAGGGTATGGGGCATGTAGGTCGCCGGTATGGAAAACTGAGATGTTCTTTTCTTTGTGTGTCACTAGATATCCACAGGTTGGGATATGCGGACGTGCATTTTCACCGCTTTCGACGGTTTCCACCTGAATTGCTCCGAGATCCATCTCGAATGGACCGGGAAAACTCCGATCGTCACCTTGGCTATCGTTGAGATGTTTGGGGTATAGAACTTGAACTTTTTCCTCCGGCAAATATTTGGTAATTGGCAGGTCTCGCTCGAAAGCAGCGTCCCCATACGTTTTATCAATCGGTTGTGCGGGGGTAATACAGCCGGGGCTGACAAAGATTTTCTTGAAACGGTCCCCGTGACAGAGCTTTTGCAAGGTCGGGGGATGACAGTGATCGAAGTGTTCGTGGGAGATAAAGATGTAATCGTAAATCGGCTCCGCGCCCTCTAGGTTTTCGTTGAACAGATAGGGATCAAACGCAATATTGACATCTCCCAAAATGACGTCAAAGGCGCCACACCCCCACCATCTTAAAAATGCGTTTTCCATGCTCTGCTCCTTAATGTCGTACGGAACTTGCAATCGACAGCGTAATCTGAGATGTTCAGGGTCTGGAAACTTCGTTTCCGATTATAATACATTATACCACGTCTCATACCGATAGACAAGAAGGGAACGATGACCGATTCGCTGGCTATCGCCGACTTGCCGGGATAACGAAAGCCATGCTCATGTCAAGTTGTATTTCGTCTCGCCTGTATCTGTTTTGCATGAGCTAATTCCCATTCGTTTCTCTGTTTGTTTGCTTCCTCTATACTCCGATATTTGAAAATCCCTTTTGGGTAAGTAATCGGACAGAGTTTATTGGCAAAGTTCCAAAGTTCAGCGACTCGCCTAAAATATGCTTCATCAGGATGGAAATTCCATAAGGCACTTTCAGCCTCTTCAAAAGTTTTGTATTTATAGACTGGCATATGATTGTCCTTCTAATTTAAATCATTCCTAATCAGACTGGTTGGATTGTTTTGCTTTGATTAATTCTTCCAGAAATATTGCGTCAATTTTATCTCTATCGCGTGCAGTATTTCTTTTGAGTTCATATAAAGTCTCTAGTGTGCCGATCCTAATTTTTATACCTTGATAGACGATGGTTTCATATTCCAAATCTTCAAAAGAAACCGCTTTGCCTAAACGTGCCATGATATCAATACAAAAACCATTTGGCGTTCCATAACGAATAATTGGATATTTATTCAATTATTCTATCGTAATCTCTTCGATAGAGGTATCATCAAACGTGTCAAGAACCGCCATAAAATATCTGAATTGATCTGCCATAGCAATCTGCTTTCTTAGACGTGCATTAGGCGACTAGTTCGTGCAGGTCGTCAATCCACTTGTAGCCGGAGTTGTCTGCTAATCTGTATGCGCCGCCCATCACAAAGATGTGCTTGTTCACTAAAGCTGTTGCCATCCAAGCTTTTTTCTCCGGCAGGGGTGTATCGGAGGTCCACCGATCTGCATCTACGTCATATATTTCGACGTTATTGTAGTATCTGCCGTTTCCCCAGCCTCCAAAGGTGTAGATTTTGCGGTCAACAACTAGGGAACCGGGGTCACATCTCGGCGTTGGGATTGGGGCGAGCTGCTCCCACTTTCCTACATCTGGGTCGAAGATGTAGGTGCCGCTGTTGGGTCTGCGCTCAGATCCCCCAATTCCAGCCGTGACGTAAATCCTGTTGTCTACCGTAGCGATGGCAGGTCCTTGGAGCGGCGTGGGTATAGGGATTCCCGGCGACCAATGATCGTGCTGTGGGTCGTATATTTCCACTGTATCGAGGTGGGGACCGCCAGTTCTTACTTCGTTGTTCATGGCGTTGCCTCCAATCGCGTATATTTTCCCGTTACAGAGTGTAGCGGCTAGCCCGGCGCGTGGCGCAGCGATTGGTTTGAGAGATACCCACGTTTGACTCGCTAGGTCGAGTACCTCTACGGAATCCCGGATATCATAGTTAGCGGGATCGCCCGTTCGTGCTTTTTCCTCGTCTGAACGTATAGTTTTGCCCGCAATCGTATAGATTTTCTGGTTCAGCAAGACTGCGCCAAACCACCCTCTTTTCGTAGGAATTGGGGGTCCTTGGTTCCAAGTATCAGTCTCCACATCGTAAATTTCAACCACGTCTGAAGTCAGATCTCCGCCCCCCGAAATCGCGTAAATCTGATTGCCAACGGTGATTGCCTGCAAATCGTGGCGGGGAGTCGGCATGGCTGCTTTTTGAATCCACTGTCCCATAGGTATTAACCTCCATTATCTTTGAACCCGGCGTTTATACTTGCTTTTGGGGTACCCCGTTTTACTATAGCTATGAATTCCATTGTAGCAGGAACATATCAGAATTACAAGAATTGAAATATGGGGAAGCGAGGGAGTGATGAACAGTAGGATGGCTCGGGACGCTAAATATGGCACAACCTTGACACGACTGTAGCTCCGCGCTATAATTTCCGTATATCAACTGCCTCCCACTTACCTTGGAGGCAGCGTGTAAGCTATAGGAAATTTTCTCAATAAACAGCAGGCGATTGCGTAGATCCTGCCAAGTTCATCAATGCTTTGAAAAAATTGCAGAGAGGAGTCGCTATGACAAATTGGGTTATCTCTCAAGCAGCCATATGGATTTTCTTAGGGACTGTGTTGATTGTATGGTTCGGTTGTGGCGACAGTGACGATTCCAGTGTTGATAAACCCACAGCGACAAAAGATTCCTCAACTGACGATATTAGTGTTGATGATCCTCTCCCAATAGTGGTGGATGCTCCAACTGATAATGTCAGCGTTGATCCTCCCCCAATAGTGGTAGATGTTCCAACTGACAATGTCAGTGTTGGTAATCCTCGAACAATAGTGGATGCTCCAACTGATAATGTCAGCGTTGATCCTCCCCCAGCCGTAGAAGATTCACCCGTTGTTGACACTACCGACGTCGATCCTCCCCCGACAGAAGGTGCACCAGTTGACGATGTGATCGTTGAGGTTGTAGTCGGTAGTCTTCAGGGACAAGTGGCACAAATTGAGGATGTGCAGATCCACATCCACGTCCTGCAACATGGTTCTGTGATTGCCTCCACTCAAGCTAACCTTGATGGCAGTTACCAGATCGATGACATTAAACCGGGAACCTACATAGTTCAGATTACAGCGCCAGATTATGAAATGGTTGGGCGAACCGTGCAGGTCCGCGCGGGTGAAGTTTCGGTGCTGGATAACGTAGTGCTTGAAGCATTAGCGCCTCCCCCTACCCACATTCGTGGGTTGGTATTGGACCGACAGACGAATGTCCCTCTCAACGGGATCCGCATTCAACTGATTGATGAGGCAGGCGGTGTCCGTGATACACTGACGAAACAGACAGGGGGTTTTGAATTTGAAAACGTTCCTACGGATCAGGAATTCACTCTCATTATTGATATCCCCGAGTACGAGAAACAAGAGATTACCGTTAATCCGATTCCGGCGGGTGAAGTTGCAAAGTTGGAACTTGAACTTGCCCCCATTGAGATTGAAGCACTTCCCATCGGTGATGGTTTACAGGTTGGTGTGGCTGCCCCAGCTTTTAACCTACCCGATCAGAACGGAAAGCGCCGCGCTCTTACCGATTATGCGGGGCAAAAGGTTGTACTGGCTTTTGATCGCGGACGTTGGTGAATATTCTGTCTCAGGCAACTTGTAAAGTTGCAGAAAGCCTATAAAGATATTCACGCTGTAGGGGCTGAACTTCTTTTTATTACCTCCGATCAGCTCGCTGCGGACTTTCGAACAGACTTCCCAAAGCTATTAGATCCGGAGACAACGGTTATCGCTGCTTATAATGCAACAGATCCCTTGAATCACAGAATTGCTAGGCCTCTGTACTATATCGTCGACGAAAATGGAGTAATTCGATGGAAATTTCTTGATGTCCGGCTGGGCGGGCGCTTAGATCCAGCTAAGTTGGTCGAGGCGTTGAGGGGACTGTAACGGCAGGTGTAATTCGCCCACTAAGTTCAAATTGGAAACTTGCGAAAATTATTGACTTGAAAAACAATCCATGCTAAAATTAATTACGTTTCTCTTTTTTGGGGCGTAACGTGTCGAGACTCACAGGAGATGTCACTTCGCCCAAAAGGCGGAGTGTCTGTTAGGGTGTCTTGCTAATAGGGAGGGAAATTTCGATGAGATTGTTAATAGCAGGAATTACGCTGGGCATTTTGGTCTTCGTTTGGATATGTGCGTTTAGCCCGATCCATGCGAGGGAGCATGTTTTGCGGATTGAGCACTCTGGAAAATTTAATAAGGATGCCAGAGTATGCTGCGGCAGTATGGGGATTGCGTTCGACGGGCTTATTTTCAAGTCAGTCGATGGCGATAAACATATTGTTGATGATAACGACAAGTGGCCCGCTGTGGCAGGTGAGGGCAATACGGACATCGAGTGGTTCGGCGAATGGGACCATCATCACGCGGCGTGGGGTGCAGAGAAGATGATTAATGTGTCCTTCTCTTGGACCAGTGATGGTGGCTGGGAATTCAAGGATAGGCCGCCGGGGGCTTTGGAATATACTTTCGATGATAAGGATGAATTCGTCGAAGTGACGCCACAATATAACAAATTTCACAACAATGGGATCTTTAACATACTCGTTGATGGTGAGTTCATTGTAGAAGTAGATGAGTATACCGATGAAGCGAACGCGGGTCCTGGTTTCAGAGGACCGACTGTCAATCTCGCAGAAATTTTAAGCGTGGAGCCTGTGGACAAGTTGGCAACCACGTGGGCTGAACTCAAACGACAACGTGAGTAAGTGTGGTTGACTGTATGACGCAATCGTTTTTTCTCCACTTTAGCGTTGAAACAGATGTTGGAATAGAGGGGCGCAATTCGTGTGACAAGACTAGTCACTACGGATTGCGCCCATTTTTGTGCTCCATTTCTGAAAACAACAGAAGCGTTTCCACGCCGTTCATTATTAGACGCTTTCAAAGCTTTGAATTATGTCCTTGCAGAATTGCATTGCAGCTGGCAACAGTTCCGCTTCGCTGGGAGGACCTAAATGTTCCGGCTGGACAACCCCCTGATAGCCGATCTCGTGTAACCGCTGCATAACCTGCTCAACCTTTGCTATCCCTTTGCCGGGAAACACTTCCAACGCATAGGCGTCGCGCTCGAAGTCTTCGCGGTTGACGTTTTCGACGCTTGTCCAATCCCCTGTCACGTCTCGGATATGCACCATGTGTATCCGATCTTTGAACGCTTCCAATCCCTCCAACGGGTCATCGCCACAGATAGCCATGATGCCCGGGTCATAACAGATACCGTTGTGAATATCCGGTATTTCCGCAAAGGAACGAGCGAAGAAGGCGTTGCTGTCCACAAGTCCTATCGGCGGAAAGAAGCCGTGCATTGCAATATTGACCTCCGCTGCGGCAGCCGCCTCCACAACGTACTGGTAGTGATCAACGAAAAATTGCCAGAGCCCGTTCCTGTCCGCATCCGGTTCGACCCGTTCCAGCATAAACAGCAGCAATGTTGGAATGCCTGCCTCTCCCATTGCTTGGATAGTCTTGATTCTATTGTAAAGTTCCTCATTATCCTGCGGGGTTCTACCAATGACCGGTATGGGTCTCCCCACTAACACGGAGCACGAAATCCCGCCTTTCTCAAGAATATCCAGTGTTTTTGAGATAGCGTCCGGCTCTAGGTATCCCTTCTCCTCCAAGCCGGGAATTTGACTACATTCCATAATTACCGTGTCTACACCGAGTTTGTGGCAATATTCGATGGAGTCTTGGGCGTTTCTAAAGGATCTTGCTGCTACTTTCACTTTGTTTCTCCTTTCCAAAATAATCTGTCTGAAAAGTCAAAAGTTTACATTGAAATTTGCTTAGTTCGGGCGATACACTGCTACCGTTGTGGTGATGATTTCAGGATAGCACGAACGCGAGCAAGATTGCGTTTGGCATCCGTGTAGTTGGGACGGAGCCGAACCGCTTCTTTGAAGTGACGAAGTGCTCCTATGAAGTTACCGCGCTGGCCCAACGCAAAACCAAGGTTATTGTGCGTTTCTGCATGGTTTGGTCGAAGGCGTAGTGCACCCTCGTAGTGCTGGATTGCCTCCTTGTACTTGCCTTGGAACATCAACGCATCCCCAAGCATTCGGTTAGCATCGAAGTTCTCCCTATTGGCGCGGACCGCCTTTGATAAGAATTGAGTCATCTGCTTGTAGTCTTTTGAAGGGTTCAGTGCCTTTGCTTGTCGGACAAGAGCGCTAGCGGTAAGCCCGCCGAGATTTTTTTTACGCATCTCCTCAATGCGCGATGTTACATCGGGGGAAAGCTCAAAATCGGCTATAGCCGCGACAGGCTCGAAATGCTTGCCTAACTCGTTGAGGAGTGGGATTTCATTCTGCTCTGTTTTGTGCACGAACCTTGTTGCGTAATCCAAAACCGGGAGGTCATCCCGATATAAACGAGCGTTTCCTGCTAGCTCATTCAGTCCGCGCGGTCCTATCAGGTGGCCCGCGAGAAGTACCGGCGGACGATTAAGCCAGTTTTGAGGCCCCTCCCAATAGCCGTAACTCAAATCTTGGTGGACGCGATTGTTGGACGACACTCGTTCAAGGGCGATGCTATGGAGTTTGATCCTCTCGCTATTAACACCGATTAGCAGGAACTCCGAACTGTTAAACCATAGGGCACTCTGTGGGAAGCTATCAAGGAAGGTTCGGAGTACGCTTCGGAGTTGGTCCGTTGTGAAAAAGAGGGATGGTACAAATTGAGCGAGGACGCCGCCCGGATTGAGACGCTCCCGAGCCCGACGATAGAAATCAGCGGTGTAGAAGAATGCAACGCCGGGTCGAAAGATTTGTCCGACCTCCAGCGAGATCACGTCGTGTTTCATGTTGCTGTGTTGTAAGTAATTACGCCCGTCTTCGGGGATCAGTGCAACCCGCTCGTCATCCATCCATTCTGAGCCGAAATGCTCTCGGATAAACTCAAAGATGGTTGGCTCGATGTCAACGCATTCGAGGCGAGCGATGTCGTACATCAGAAAACGACTCGCCGTTTGGCCTGTGCCGACACCGACCACAAGCACGCTCCTTGGGTTCGAGTGGAAAAGCATCGGTACGTGGGCAGCCATAACCTGCTGGTTCTTGCGGTTTTCGCCCTGCCACAACCGATCGATTTCGAGTGTGAGTAAGCCTTTGTCACGAATGATTGCGAGGTTTGATCCTATCCCTTCGCGGAAGTCAACGAGGTTCTCACGTTCGCCGAGAAAATCGGCTGGGATTCGAGTATCGGTGCCGAATGGAATCCCAATCCAGATGAGTAGTGAGATGACAATAGCCGTGCCCCGAAACAACAAAGAAAGGCTTCGATCGAGCCACAGCCAAGCGGCGAACCCGGTTGCCAAACTCACGCCTGTGATGAACAGGAGACTGATTTTTAAGCCGAATGCGGGTAGACACAGAAATCCGACAACAAGCGCCCCAAAGATACCCCCTAGGGTGTTGATTGCCGCCATCCGCCCCGTACCAATGCTTGCTATTGAGGTGTCCTTCACGACCATCCGCACCGCAAGAGGAAATGATGCACCCGAAAGGATAGCAGCGGGCAGAAGCAGGAGAAAATAAAGCCCCAGTTCCCCTTCAAACCCCTGCCATACGTGTTTTGGAAGGGTCATAAGGCTAAGAACCGCTAAGCCTGTTAGCACCTGAAGCGTGCCAAAATGCCGTGCTCGCATCGTGGATTTATCTGAGAACCGGGAAGCAAGGATGCTCCCAAGCACGATGCTGACTAATACCACTGCTAGCGTCAATGTGTAGGTATAGACGGTATTGTAGATTAAGAGTCCGAGATAGCGTGTCCAGAGCACTTCACCGCCGAGGGCGACGAAGCCAACGGAAAAGAATAGTAACGAGATCAGCACTGGGCTGTTTGTTGGAGGTTGTGTCTTTCCGTGCGAGGTTACGGTGGACGGTGCCTCGATGGTGTGCAGAGACGCGACAGCTATCCCACAGAGGATATTTAGCGCGGCGCCGATCCATACCGTGAGGCGGAGACCGACTGTGGGAAGTAGTACCAGTCCGGCGGCCACACAGCCCAACGCCGCGCCTAGCGTATTCACACTGTAGAGCACGCCAACGGAGCTGGCGATTCTTGAATTGCTAGTGACATATTGACGACAGAAAAGCGGGAGCGTTCCGCCCATGAGTATTGTGGGAGGAAGCACGACGAGCGAAACCAGAATAAAACGCGAACCAAAAAGGAGCACGGTGTGATCGGCAAAAGCCCGGTAAATCCCGCCGTAGAGGTTGTCCGCGAGGTCGAAGGCGTAGGGACTCGCTAAAGCCAACCCCCCAAGCACTAATTCGATCAGCGCGTAAATCCTCAAGGGGTGTGTGGTCGCTTGGGCGATGCGTCCGAAAAGATAACTCCCGACCGCGAGTCCGAGGAAGAAGACCGCTAGCACAGTGCTGACGGCGAAGGTCGTAGAACCAAAAATCAGGGAAGCCTTTCGCATCCACGCCACCTCGTATACCAATCCTGCGAAGCCGGAGAGGAAGAAACAGGTAATTGCGACAGTGTTCTGGATGCTGTTGGTGCTCTGCCACGAGGGTGATGTGTCCGTATTGTGATTAGGATTCAAAGTGTGCCTCGGGGATGGTTAAAATCTATCGTAAGAAAAAAGCCCGTATCTGAGTGATACGGGCTGGGTGAGGGTGGTTTGATGCTCATTACGATATATCGGGGTTATTTCAGGATAACCATTCTCCGGGTTGCTTGGAATGTGTCTGCTTTAAGTGTGTAGAAATACACGCCGCTTGAAACCGCTTCTCCAAGTTGGTCTTTGCCATCCCAATATGCTGCAGCTTCACGGGTCAAATAGCTTCCTGCTGGTTGCTGCCCGAGCCCCATCTGACGGACAAGTTGGCCTTGAATATCATAGATAAGAATATTCACGGACGCATCGTGAGCTAAGGCATACGGTATCCATGTTTCTGGATTAAAAGGATTGGGGAAATTTTGAAACAGCGCGTTTCGCTTGACCAGTCCCAAGGTAGTTGTTATTAAGAGAGACGGTTCAACCGACAGGGGTGCGTTGAGGTCTTCTTCAGTGTGAAAGATATATGCAGAGCCACCATCAACTCCGAGATCACAGCACATTCCTCCCTTGTCGGGGAGATTTCTTCTATAAGCTCCAATGATAGCGAAATTTTCACTGATGGCGACAGCGTTTCCGAATTCATCTGCTTCTGCGTCTTTCTTGTGTATGGTTTTTGATTGCTCGACCCATGCTCCAGCAACCCGCGAAAAGGCGTAGACAGCGCCCGAATCTGGTTTGCGACCATCGTGTAATCGCGCCCCGATGATAGCCCGATTTGCATCAATAGCAACGGCTTTGCCAAACTCATCGGCCGCTGCGGCATCGGCGGCGGTGAGTTTCGCCTGCTCTGTCCATACTCCTCCATTGTTCCCAAAGATATACGCTGAACCGGATTTGCCCCCCGCGTCATCATCGAATGGTGAGCCAACGAGGGCAGTGCTGCCACTGATACCAACTGAAATTCCGAACTCGTCGCGTGCCGCTGCATCGCTTGCAGTGAGTTTTGCTTGTTGCGTCCAGTTGTTCCCATCGCGCACGAAGATATACGCTGAACCGGATTTACTACCACTATGATTATCAAGGTGTGCACCGACGATGGCGGTGTGCTTGTGGATAGCTACGGATTTCCCGAAATTTTTTCCATCGTCCGCATCGTCAGGGGTGAGTTTTGCCTGCTGTTCCCATTCTCCTCTTTCGCTCACAAAGATGTACGCCGCACCAGCCTTGTTTTTCCCATCATGAGGGTCGAGATATGCACCAACGATGGCGGTATCTCCGCTGATGGCGACGGAATGTCCGAACTCAGCCTTTTCTACTGCGTCCTCGGCGACGAGTTTTGCCTTCTCTTTCCATTCTTTCTTGCCTTGGCGCTCAAAGATGTACGCCGCACCTGTCCATTTCACGTCGCCAAGGCTGTGGAGCGGTGCGCCGATGATGGCGGTGCCCTCACTGATGGAGACAGAGAACCCAAACCAGTTCTCTGCTGCCAGATCTGCGGCGACGAGTTTTACCTGCTCTCTCCAATTTCCTTTATCAAACACCGCGATATAAGCGGCGCCTTTTCCACCTTTGAACGGTGCCCCGGCGATAGCAATGCCCTCACTGATGGAGACAGAGAATGCAAACCATTCACCTTGCTGTCTATCGTCCGGTACAATTTCGACTTCGGCGGCGTGGATAATAGCCGCCATTCCGGTCCCTAAAATCAGACAAACCATACAGATCAGTAAAACTTTCATGGGAAACTCCTTTTAGTGTAAGTGCCCATTGTTTGATCTCGTTTTTACAACCGGTGCTGTCAATGACGCAAATATATCATATCACGGTCTTAACTCCTTTTCAAGAGCATATTTCGGGGGTCGTGTGCTAATCAAACTGCATCATCTCAACAGCGAACCATAACGCCAAACTCCCTGTGCGGTCATCATAGCCGCTCAGTGCCTCTCTAACGATGTAGTCGTATTCCGTTTCTAACGCACCTGTCCCTGTACATCCATCAACCACATCGCCTGTTTCGGTAACCCTTGCTTTAGTCCCATTCCATAAAGACTTTAGGATTGGGAGATAGGATTGATCCAACAGTCCCAATCTAATACCTCTGGCGATCCCGTAGCCGATCATGCAGGTGCTTGTGAGTTCTTGATAGCTACCGGGTAAGGTAATGATTTGGTGGTAGCAACCCGATGGGTTCTGGTATTTCAGCAACCCGTTCAACAATTTCTGATACATCAAGAGTATATCGGCGTATAGGGGATGAGATTGTGGCAGATAGGTCAATGTCTCTGCCAGTCCCAGAACGGCGAATCCGTTTCCCCTGCCCCAGTAAAAGGGGGTTTCGCGATCGTGCCAATACAATCCTGAAATCTGTTGCGCGCCCATTTCAACGAGGAAATTGGTCAGGATATCCAGATATCGCCCCTCTTGGGTCAAGGCATAACTCCTCCCCATCATTGATCCAAGCATGAACATATCCTCGGTTCTCCACTTCGGATCCGCCGGAGCAGGGGGATTTGAGCCACTTAAATCGAACCGATTTGCCAGATCTAAGAGATAATTTTTGTATCTTGGATCGTTGGTCACTCGGAACAGATCATCTGCCCATACCGCCCCAGCGAGCGAGGCGGAGCCGGGGGCATCGCCAAAGCTGGCAGACGGGTCATCAACATAAGGGTCAACAAGTTGAAAAATATCATCAGGCACGTCTTGATTCTTATGTTTCGCCAATCGAATCCTGCCACTCACACCGACACCCTGAATGTAGTTAATCGGAGAATCGAGCTTATAGCCAAATTGTGATGCTAACGCTTCGCTCACCTCTTGCGCGGTTCGGTCCCTCCGTCTGCGGATTGCAGCTACAGCAGAACTGGGTGCAGGTTGATCCGTGCCTCTAAGATCTACCGTTTTGTGCAATAGCTCAACTGTCTTTGACGCAACTTGTTCGTTTGTTCCCATGATCCGGACTCCGGGTATCGATCCCGAATTGGATTCATGCTTTCGCCCCAATGCTCCAATTAAACTGTCATCCGAAATGGGGCTTTCCGCATCTATATCGGTGACAAAAGCGGGGGCAGCCTCGTTGGGTTCAATCCGGATTGATTCTCCAAGAGATAACTCAACCACTAAATCGGGGGCTTGGTAGGATATCCACCGCCAAATGTATCTGCTCTCCGGTATTTCTGGATCAAAAAAGTAATTTCCATCGGGCGGGAATCCATGCGTCAATTTCCCTTGAACTTGAGATGTCTGTGGACCGCCTATATATACGTCATAGTCCAGACAAGGGATATAACTGATTGAGAGCGTATTGAAATCATTATAATGGCTCGTAATTGTTTCAATTACATCAAGGATTAATTGAACGTCACCGCCGGTGCCGTTGATTCCTCCGATAACCAGTATTCGGGAACGATCCGCAGCGAAATCGTAGGCGCTCTTATGAAGGAGAACGGGGATTTGGCAGCCATTTTTAGTTATCCCGCAATAACTGACTTCTGAGACACCTAACCGTTGTCTGACCAAATTGTGTAGTGCTGATTCCAGTGAGTTATTCATCAAACTCGCTCACTTTCAAATCCTTCAAATAGCGATGGGAAGTGGCGATGCGGATCTCCGGGTTCACCGAAGAGAATTTCCTGACGTGGTGTCAGTGCCACATTCGCCGGTGGTTGTACGCGTCGAGCGAGCCACACCATGTGGGACACAGAATATTTATACAGCAGGGAGCGTCTCTCGTGTTTGCCCCGCCACGCTGCTGTGCCATGGGTCAGTGCTTCGGTGAATAGGATCGCCGAACCGGCTGGCACATTTGGAATAATTACACACGGTGCCTCTTCAGGAGCCTGATCTATCTGTGGTGGTAGCTTAAAGTTGCTTTTGTGGCTGCCGGGGATACAGCAAAACCCACCGTAGTCGGGACCTGCATCAGACAGCACCCATGTCACCACGACAAACCCGTTAGTGACTTGATTATCGCGGAAAGGGAAGTATTCCCCCGGTTGAGCGCCGGAGGTTGGGGAAGTAGCGCCGTAGTCGGCGTGTAGTCGTCCTCTTGGCATTCCCTCGCGCATATACATCCCGTAAATCCGATCGAGGCGGAAACAGTCGCCCAACCGGAATCGGATAATCGGCATAACCGCTTCATGGGTCAGTAGATCGCAGAACGGTTTTCCCCAAGCAAGAAATCCTGATCCGTCTGGTGCACTGCCAAATCGTTGAACCTTTCCTGGTGTGGGCAGTTCTTGCTCGTCAATCAGTTGGTTGAGTGCTGCGAGTTCTTCTGGGCTCAAGACATTTTCAATCACCAAGTAGCCTTGTACATCGAACAGATACTGCTGCAATTCAAGATCGCTCATGATGTTTCCTCCTCAAAGTTCTGTAGTTCAGCGATTTATCGCCGCAAGACGCTATTCCACCGCCCAATGAATTGGGCAACTACAGTTCATTATGCCCGATGAACCGGGCAACAACAGCCTGATAAATCAGGTAACTACAATATAAATTTTCACGTTGCTGTCGAATTTAGCGCGGCAGATTCAGCATCGCCGCTTTTGAGTTGTTATCATATTATTGCTGATGATCCTGATTAAGCGGCTGCGACCAAGTATCCACGACCGTTCCTTGTAGCGATATCGCGTCAGCATGGATGGCGTCTCCGATGAGGGTGTAGCGAATGTAACACTGTCGTTCGTCCAGAGCCTGACAGTATTGATTCGGTTGATATGGCATCAGGTCTGGGTAAGCAACCCCGTAAGCACCAGCCATCACTTGGGTCAACCGATCATACTGTGTCCGCTCATAGGTGTGCAGGTGACCACAAAGATAGAGATCGACCCCAGCTTTGAGCAGGATGGGAAGCAGAATTCCCTCTTGCCGGGTACATTCATCATAATGTAGGGATGAATCCGAAAACCTTCCGTAAAAATCAGGAGACAGAAAGATCGGATAATGACCGACCACAATGAGACATCTGACTTGAGGTAAACGGTTCAGTTCCTGCTTCAACCAGACCTCTTGTTCAGATCCCTTGGGAAAACCTCCCCGGTGCAGAGTTGAAACGACGTTGAGACATACAACATGCACGCCTTGAATCGTCGCTGCGTAGTACGGCAGCTGGTCAGCTCTCCCTGTTTCTAAGCAGTACCGCTCCATAGACCTATCCTCACGCGTCATGTCGTGGTTGCCTGGGGCAGAAAGAATGGGCGACTTCCCTTCGAGAGGTTTCACAGTTGTCTGATAGTCCGACCAGTATTCCATGATCGTTTCGAGTGTCTGATCAGCGTGTGCACCATGAATAAGATCACCCGAATTGATGACGAAATCCGCCTCTTCAGACACGACCTGCTCAATGAGCCTTCGGGCGCTCGTATCATTGTCATTGCCGGCAGACTTGCCAAAGCCCAATTGCAGGTCTGTAACGTGGATCCAGCGAACCATTTGGTGTGAGGCTTGGTCGTCGGTTGACCTCACAAGTTCCTCCTCTCACGGGCGGCTGTTGTAGTTAGCCCTACCTACCAGTTGGTGTAAGACCCATCGCGGCGCCTCCAGTGCGGTGCTTCCCAGAATGTAAAGGTCTGATTCGCTCCCGCCTCTTCATTGAACTCAACACCAAGCCCCGGCGTATCCGGCACCACGAAGCGATCCCCTTCAAGTTTCGGCTGCATCGGAAAAAAATCTTCGTTGTAAAATCCACTCTCCTCTGTTGGTGAAACACGCACTTCCAACCAGGCAAAGTTGGGAACCGCCGCAGCTAAGTGTACTGTGGCCGCTGTGCATATCGGACCCAACGGATTATGCGGCATCAGGTCGATATAGTGCATTTCCGCTAAACTCGCCACTTTCATCGCTTCTGTTAATCCTCCAACATTGCAAACGT
Organism: Candidatus Poribacteria bacterium; assembly: GCA_965204355.1. Lineage (GTDB taxonomy): Bacteria > Poribacteria > WGA-4E > WGA-4E > PCPOR2b > PCPOR2b. Next base: position 676,874 of record OZ241983.1, on the reverse strand, counting down.
CAATGCGAGCAAAATTGGTAAGCCCACGTTCCAGATAAGGCAAAAAGTCCCATTTGCTGGAGATTTCCTCCCCGATTGCAAACGGCACATCAACCATCTGGCGCAAAGATTCATACGCTGCCGGCGTCTGGTCGCGAATCGGTTCTTCGAGAAAGTCGAGGGTGCCGCTGGGCATACGCTGGCAAAACGATGCGGTTTCTGCGACACTCAAACGATGGTGGTAGTCGATACCTAAGATGGGCGCAGGACCGACTGCTTCCCGAAGCTGAGTCAAGTGACTGGCAGTTATGGCAATTGACTCCCGTGGCTCAAAAATCGTTGGATCGCCATCTTGAACTGGTGCCGTGCGGATGACATTCCAACCATTTTCGATCAGCAAGTTGGTATCTTCAATCAACTTTTCAAGCGACTGGGCAAAGGTGGTGGCAAAGCAAGGGACAAAATCCCGCTGTTTCCCACCGAGTAATTGATAGACGGGTACGCCGAGTGCCTTGCCCGCGATATCGTAAAGTGCAATGTCAATAGCGGCGATAGCGGCGGTCAAGATACGTCCGCCCTCAAAATACTGGCTCCGATACATCTCCTGCCAGAGTCCACCAATACGCATAGGATCGCGACCAATGAGGAATTCGCGATAATGCTGGATCGCACCAACAACAGCCAGTTCACGCCCCGATACCCCGGATTCTCCCCATCCGTAAATCCCTTCGTCTGTTTCGACTTTAACCACCAGTTGATTTCTGTGTCCGATCTGTGCTGGGATCGGTTTAATGTCGGTAATTTTCATTGAATCTCTGCTCCTTGTCATGAGATGTGAGAAAACGAAAGACTGTCCGACAAACTCATTCTTTTAGGTTATTGGCTTTGAGTGCGGTAAATTCGCTCTCGGCATCTTCGACGAAAACCCCGAAACGACCTTCCTCATAGTCGTGAACAGCACGCGAGATGACTAGCCTATCGTTCAGGTAGATGTCTAAGATGTGTCTGTGGAGTAGGACTTTTAACGCCAAGGGACGATTATAGTCAACATCGGACGTAATCTTCATCGCCATCGGTCGAGAGATTACCCATGGTCTAGGGTATCGCCATAGCGAGATGACACTTGTTCTAGGCTCTAAACGCAGGAAGTAACCCGCTTCGCCGGTTTCGCTCCCGCGGAGAATCAAGCCCGCTGCGGCGCCTCGCTTCATCGTTATCTCGCAGGAGAGGATAAAATCCTTTCCGCCGGCAGAAAGCATGCCTCGTGCTAGACCCTGAGAAGAGGCGACGGAGAGTCTCCCTGACGCCCCTCTCCACTCTCCCCGTTCCGAGCGTACCTGTTCCAATAAGCTCGGACCGAGCAACGCCTCACCTACCAAGCGTTCAACAATGCTTGGATAGAACAGACCGATTCCGCCATCCGGTAAGGTCCGAATGTGCTGGGGAGTTCCCAGTACCCCGCCCCAGGCGTATCCCTCTCCACCCCATTCGGGTTGGTAATCATCGTTACCGCCGATGCGATCAGCAGCCCAGGGAACGAGATAGCGATCTCCACCCATCATAGCGGTTCGAGGTGCATACATATAGTTTGGCAAAAGGATATCGTCTTCAGGGCAGAGATAGGGCCCCTCCAGCTGTTCTGCGACTCGGTAGCGCGTGGTATTTGTCTCTCCGTGACAGAATATCAGATAGTAGCGTCCTCTCATCTTAAAGATCTCTGTAACCTCAAGGGCTGCCCCGATAAAAGGGCTGTAAAGGGGCGGTTTCACCTCCCAGTTTTTCAGGTCTTTGCTAACGGTCCAAGCCACACAGCCTCGTTCCCACAGCGGTCCGTGGTTGAGCCGCGCGGTGGTGATCATCACGTACTGCTCGCTTGCATCGTCGTAGAACAGAAACGGATCCCGCCACGCTGTAAGTAGGTAGGGGTCTTCTACAGGGGCATCGTGGGGAATGTACCAGCGTGTATCTGGAACAATTATCGGTTGCAGGGGCGGTCTTTTTCCCACTTGATTAGGTCATCGCTGCGGGCATGATAGATCACTTGGGGGTTGGTGCCGGCATAGAACATTTGATACTGCCCCTCGGAATGCACTATCGTCGCGCCGCCTATTCCGTCATCATCTGGCTCTCCCGGCTCCCCCGGCAGCAGCGCTGGTGGCAGAAGTTCCCAATGGAGGAGATCGGTACTCACCGCGTGATCAAGTTCACAGCGAGGCAGTCTGGGCGGATCATCGTTCCTTTTGCTCAAATAGAAAAGGTGGCACTCACCGTCCCGACAGTAGAAAGATGCGTCGCCGACGAGCGCGCCTTCGGGACGAAAATGCAAAGTGTAACATGGCGCGAAGTCTTGACGATCGAAATAGTGTGAATGTGATTCCATATTCTGAATTCCCAGCGTCCCCTGTGAAAGCGACCTCGCTCACCGATAACTGTGGTGGTCTTTTACACCTGAGTCTGAACGGCAATCACACGAGCAGGCGCGCCGTCCGATTCCAGAATTTTCAACGGGAGCGCGTAGAGTTGGGTGTAGGGGGTTGTTAATTGACACAGGTTACAGAGGTATTCAATCATAATGACGCCGTTGCGGAGCAACACATCATGGGTCACAAACTCAGAAATCGGTGCGACCTCTTTGTCAAGCAGTTGTCGGATGGGGTAATCCTGTGGAAAATCGTAACCAACCGCTTTAATCCGACGTGATAAGAGCCACTCGCACGCCGGTCGGGTCATGTAAGGGGCGGTCGTCCAGAATTCCGGTGTCTTGGGCGAGGCGACTTCGTCCCAACAGGTCTTCAGCAGGACGATGTCGCCCGGATTGATATGTGCACCGGCATCACGAACTTGGGGGTCAGTAATCGCTGAATTGGGTTTGATGCCGGTCAGATCGACAATCGCGGCTCTTCCCACAATCTGATTGGGTGAAATATTGCTCGTTGTCCCACCGTTGGGGTCGATATGCCTCGGCGCGTCAATATGCGTGAATCCATGAACCGCCCAGCCAACCCAAGTCACTTGGAAAGCACTACCTGTGTCGAAGTCCTCTTTGAGTTGCCGATCTACGGGCCACCGAAAGTGGTTCTCGATCGGCATTGTCAGGTCAACAATTTGATCCATTTGCCTTCTGCCCCTTTAGTGATCCAATACGATAGTTCAGGGGTTCATGAATTCAAAGGCGTGAATTTGCTTCACGTTTCACGTCTCACATAATTGATCGAAGATAGTTCAACGCTTTCCGCATTGATTCCACCCGATCGGACTCACCTTCGTAGACGACTGAAAGGCAGCCGTTATAACCAATTCCGCGAAAAATATCAAGAATGCGCGGATAATCAAGCCACTCCTCCACGCCACTGTCTATCTGATAGAACTTCGTGCGAGCGTACACCGCGTAAGGAGCTGTCTTTGCGATGCTATCGTAGCAGTCGTAATTTGGGTGAGCCGAACCCTTGTGGCCACTTGCGCCGGGCGAACCGGCATACTGTCCGGTATCAACGATGTGTGTGAAATAGGGGTGATCCGTTTCACGGAGGGCGCGAAGCAGATCATCACCGGTGCGGGTGACATTGTTGTGATTGTGATTCTGTAAACCGACGAGGATCCCTTTTTCGTAACCATACTCCGCAGCTTCCTTGAACCCAGCGATCATCGGTGGCCAGAGTTCCTCTTCGTCTTCATGCTCTTCCCGGAGGTATGCGGCAAAGACGCGGACCAGTGGACAACTCATGAAATCTGCGACATCAATCCACTTCTTGATTAACGCAATCTGCTCCGGATGTTCCTCAATCGGGCGTCCAAAATCGTTGCTGATTCCGATGTATCCGAGCGGCAGCCCCTTTTGCATCAGGTCTTTTTTGACCGTTCGCAGATAATCAATGTCGGTAGATTCAAACGCACTCGAATGCAACTCAATCATGTCGTATCCGAGGTCATAGACGATTTGTGCAAAAGCGGTGGCGGTTGTGTTCCTGACATTCAAAGACATGGCACCGATTTTCATCATGGTGACTACTCCGTACATAGTAAACAGATTTTTAACAATAAATTTTCGTGTGCCGAGTTTAGCACAGAAGATTGACTCCGTCAAGTCCAAAAGCAAGTTGGTGGTAGGGCTATTTAATATCGGGATTCGGAGACCCCTCCTACAGTGCTCCTAGATTGGGAAACTTTTTGCTTGGTACCCGAATCACAGGTGGTTTGATGCTGTTTCATTCACACGCAAATTTTGTTGAGTTGTGATATCAGACGTGGTAAGATACTGTTCGGTTGGCTTTGAAGATTGCAGCGAGTGGATGCCAAATTTTAATACGATACAAGAGAGGGAAAAACAACCATGCGTATTGCTCATGTGCATCGGGATGAATTGAGTGTGTCGGAAAGTGTCCATGGTGGAGCGGGTCATCTGTTGATTAAAGGTCTCTGGGGCGAGGAAGATTTTCAGACACCGTGGTGGTTTGTTCATTACGCAGTTTTGCCGCCCGGCGGCGGGATTGGTCATCACCGTCACGATGAGTGTGAGGAGATGTTCACAATTCTGGACAACGCTGCACAGTTCACCCACAATGGTCGAACGGCGGAGGTGATTGGGGGTGCGACTGTCCCTTGCCGCAAAGGGGAATCCCACGCCATCTATAACCATACGGACAAAGAGACACGGTTCATGAATTTCTGTGTCGCAAATACGGGTGGTGGATATGACTGCACGGACTTTGGGGAAGATCGTGTCGGAGCGCCGTTGGAGGCGATTGATCGGCTTCCCATTGGGCGGCTTGACCGCAATCTGCTGAATTTTATGCCGAGCGTTCATAAAGGTAAAGGGTTGGTAGGCGTGAGGCAGGTTTGGGGACATCAGGATTTCCGAACAAATTGGGGGTTCGTTGCCCACTGCGTGGTTCCCCCCGGTGCCTCGGTCGGCTATCACCGCCACGATACGATAGAGGAGACGTACATCATCATGGCGGGCAGTGGTCGAATGACGGTGGACGACGAGACGAAGGAGGTACATGTGGGTGACGCCATCCCGAACCGGTTGGGTGGATCGCACGGTATTTACAACCACACACAGGCAGATTTGGAAATGCTTGTGATGGCTGTCTGCATGGAGGCGGGGGAGTTCGATACCGATGACTTAGGTGATGATTTGACTGGGCGATAGTAACCAAGAGTAAAACGTGATGCGTAAAACGTAATTAGTTCATTGGTCCATTGGTGTCCGACTTGCGAGACTCATAGCAGTAAGGAACAACGATCGTTGTTCTCTACGATTTCTATTGCACGGTTTCTTAACATGAGCCAATGTTGAAAGGGAAAATTGATGGGACAGCTTGAGAATAGAACTGCCATTGTTACCGGCGCGAGCCAAGGGATCGGGAGAGCAATTGCAGTCGCATTTGGTCGGGAGGGTGCTAACGTTATTGCTACCGCTCGCACCACAGCTGCAATTGAAGCGGTGATCGCTCAGGTCGAAGCGGTGGGTTCGGCGGGGTTGGCGGTGACAGCGGATCTGGGGGTTGAGCGGGATATCCGACGCATTGTAGATGAAACGGCGGCGAAATTTGGGGGAGTTGATATCTTGGTCAACAACGCTGCCATCATCCACCCTCCCATAGATCTGGTGGACTTGGACGCCGACTTGTGGCGGCGGGTGATGGATGTGAACCTGACCGCTGCTGCATTGCTCACAAAGTTCGCCCTGCCGAGCATGATCGAAAACCGATACGGCAAGATTATCAATATTTCAAGCATTGGTGGGCGCAAAGGGGGCAAGGGTCGTACCGCCTATCGGGTGACAAAAGCGGCGCTAATCAGCTTGACGGAAAGCGTCGCAGCCGAGGTCAAGCAGCACGGCATTGATGTGAACTGCATCTGTCCCGGTGGGGTTGACACGGAAGGGTTCCGCGAAGCATTTGGGAGCGGAGGTAGGGAAGAGAATCCGAAGCTGATGCTGCCCGAAGAGATTGCAGCACTCGCCGTTTTCCTAGCCACAGATACGAGTTCAGCGGTTACAGGCACAGCGGTAGACGCATTCGGCACGACCAATCCGCTCTTCGGGTAAAGATGCAGAGAAATTTAACGCAAAGTCGCAGAGTCGCAAAGAGAAAACTTCTTAATATTTTCTGCTTTGCGTCCTTGCGTTCTATCTTTTTTGCTATGCGCCTTCGTTCTTTAGTTCGACTTCCAGTTGGGTTAAGCACTCATTGATGATGGCAATCACGTCGTCAATCTGGCTGCGCGTGATAATGAGCGGCGGATAAAAACGCAGGTCGTCGCCGTTCACCCAATCTGCCGTACCGCCTCCACTTCCCATGGAAAGCCCCTTGTCCAGCAACATTTTGTTGAGCCGTTTGTGAACGCCGAGCGATGCAGGGAACGGTTCCTTCGTATCTTTGTCGCGTACCAGTTCGATGCCGAGGATTAGTCCGATGCCCCGAATCTCGCCGACGCTTGGATGGGCATCTAACGCGCTTGCCTTTTCCAGCAAGTACGCACCCATCTCCGCGGTATGCTCAAGAATTCCTTCCTCTTCGATGATGTCCAACACCTCCAGTCCAACCCGCATTGCTATCGGATTATTGACGTAGGTGAAGACGTGGGTAAAAGGTGTGCCACCCGCCGCAAAGGTATCACGAATACTATCCCGAACAATCACACCGCTCAGCGGGGCATAGCCGCTGCTGGCTGCCTTTCCAAAGACAATCATATCCGGGATAACATCCCAATGTTCAATGGCGAAATATCTGCCGCTGCGTCCGAAGCCGGTGATGATCTCGTCTGCAATAAATAGGACATCATACTTATCGCAGATTTCGCGGACGAGCGGATAGTAATCCTTGGGCGGTATCGCCGCAGCAACGCCTCCGAGGACCAACGGTTCGGCCACAAATGCCGCCACGTTTTCCGGACCGGTCTGCAAGATCATCTGTTCCAGTTCGTGGGCACAGGTCAGGTTACACTTTCCTTCACACCCTGCAAACGCGCAACGGTATGGATAGCAAGGCGCGATGTGTGGGAAATTGGGAAGCAGAGGTGCGTAAAGGTCGCGCATCCCCGGTGTGCCTGTGACACCCAAAGCGCCGAGTGTGGCACCGTGGTAGCCGCGCCACCGAGAAATGACTTGGTGCTTCTGTCCGTTCCCACGCTGCACGTGGTATTGCCGGGCGATCTTGATTGCGGTTTCGATTCCCTCCGAGCCACCTGACACAAAGTAGGCGTGGTTCAGGTCGCCGGGCGCTATTTTAGCGACCCGATCCGCTAAATCGAGTGCCGGTTGGGTCGTAAAATGGGTGGCGAAGCAGTAGGCGAGCGTTTTGCCCTGCTCTGCCATCGCATCCGCGATACGCTGGCGACCGTGTCCCAAGGTAACATTACTCGCGCCGGCAGCGCCATCGATGTAGCGTTTGCCCGTTTCATCGTAGAGGTAGATCCCTTCCCCGCGCACTATTAGCGGGTAATCGTAACTCAAATCGCGGTGGAACAGCGCGTTTTTTGTTTCGGTGTTTGACATTTTTGCCTCCCAAAGTCAAATCAGGATTTGTAGGATTTAGAGATATTCAGGATAGTGGAAAAGGGGGTTTTATCCTGTTAGAATCCTGAAATGAACTGACCAAATTGTTCCTTCCATCTTGCCGCTAACTTTAGCTCGTTTTCCCGATATTCATAGCCCTCCGAATTTTCGCCTGCATACTGCTCACGATACCAGTCTACAGTTGTCTGAATCCACTCTTCTACAGGTGTGGTATTGAAACCGAAATCCTGTTCAGCTTTGGACAGGTTGTATAGGTATGAAACGGATCGACTCATCGGCGGGGCGTAAGCGTTCAGGTGGGGCTGTTTTTGGATAATTTCGTTTGGAACGTAGGCAATCTGGGGTTCGTTGCCCGCTGCCCTCCAAATCAGGTCCGCCCAGCGCTCAATGGTCATTATCTCTTGCATGGCGATGTGATATGTCTGGTTGGCGGTCTCCGGTACATCAAGGACACGAATAAAAGCCTCCGCAGCGTCAGGGGAATATAGGGTGCGGAACAGTCCACGGTTTTCTAACGGAATGATTATACCGCAGCCGTCCAGGGCCCGCTGGACCCACCACCACATGCGCCCCGTCGGATCGTCCCAGCCCATGACTGCTGGAATACGGACGATTGTGTACGGAACCTTGCTGTTTTCTTGTAGCCATTTTTCGCAGTGTCGCTTACCAATGCCGTACGGGTCTTCTCCTGCGGGGTAGGTATAGTCAATTGACGACCAATCCACGACCGATTCTTGGAATGTGCAGTGCTTGGAAAAGTCTACCGCGCCTTCCAAATATACCGACCCTGTGCTGACTATGACGTAGCGACCTACATTTCCATTGAATGCCCTTACAGCGGATTCGACATCTTCTTTACGGTAAGCCTGCGTATCAATGACCGCATCAAAGGATTTGTCCTTCAGCTTTGCCCCAAAATCTGCCCGATCTTCACGGTCTCCCTGAATGTGTTCGATCTGCTCCCACCATTCGGGGTGGGTGGTCCCTCTGGAGAAAATGGTGACCTTGTCCCCGCGTTCAAGCAATCGCTGTACAACAATCCGACCCATGTATCGTGTACCACCGATAATAAGAACGTTCATATTGACACATTTTTCCTTTAGGGTGAGGAGTACATCAAATCTCTGTTCGTTAAAATATAGTATAGCACATCATAATGTAATTGCAACGTCGAGGCTGTCATTTTCCGTCACTGTACCCCAAATTATTTTCATTGTTTGACTATGCTTTGCATTGGGTATGATATAGCCATCCAAAGCGAAAAGGGGGTTAATACAGACAGCATCTTCTAATGACATCAGCACGATACCATATTGGGGTTATAGGTGATGAGGTGCCGAGTGGGTCTGAACCTTCGACTTCGCACTTCACGATTTACAACTCACCCCGATAATAGAGACAATGGACTGTGATGGGACACTGATCACATTTCGGTTTGCGTGCGTCGCAGATTCGGCGTCCAAATGCAATAAGGTTCATGTGAAACGGGTATGCCTTGCCTTCAGCGATGATCTGCGGCATCAATTGGTGCGCTTTTTCCGCAGTACAGTTTGACGGCACGAATCCAAGCCGTTTGCTGATTCGCAGGACGTGCGTGTCCACAGGAAAGACATCACGACCACAGGCAAAAGCAAGTGTGACCGACACAGTCTTGATGCCAATGCCTTTGTGTTGAGATAGCAGTGGTATTGCGTCCTCGGTATCCATCTCGCGGATAAATTCCAGATCCAACTCGCCATATTCTGCCTTGAGCCATGTCAAGAAGTTCTTGATCGTGCGGCTCTTCTGACCGCTCAACCCCGCAATCTTGATAGCGTCCGCGATGTCCTCTACATCAGCATTGAGCACCTCTTCCCACGTCGGATAACGTTCTTTGAGGACCGCGAATCCTTTATCACGGTTGACATCGTTTGTGTTCTGGGACAAGACTGTAAGTATCAAACACTCAAGAACATCTTCTTCTATATCCGGTTCGGGTGCACCGTAAAGTTTTTCTAAAGCGTCAGAAACTAACTCTGTTTTCTGCTCAAGGTCCAAGTCGTACCTCCAATCCTCTTTGGTCCATTGACGGATTAGTTCATTAACTCATGTTAAGAAAGCGTGGAAAAAAACTCGGTTTCTCTCGGTATCGTGCACTTTGTTGATATGAACCAATTCATTAATGAATAAATCTTACCAACCCCACCAAGAGTTGTTATGAGGATTGTCCAATATCTAGTAGTTCGATACCATCCCGCGTGGAGTTGACTTGAAAGCGAATTACGTACACGCGGTTAGGGGCTATACCGCTCTCACAATACGAAATCAGCAGCGATCCATCTTCCATCTGGAGTCCGCCGGGATAGCCGTAGCAAGAGACATCGAGGGGAAGTGCTGGGGTCCAATCCACGCCTCCGTCCCGGCTCAAGAAGACATATAACCCGCTTTGATAAGTTGTAACACAGACGAGTGTGCCATCCGCAAGCACGAACAATCGCGGCGCTTTGACCGTGCCACTTTCGACCATCTGTCCAGACTCACGCCAAGTTACGCCATCATCGTCCGAGAAAAAGATGCCGCCATCGGGGCGCGACACCATGACGAGGCGTCCATCGTCAAAACGAGCGATGGCAGGTTCGTCTACATCCTCTTCTTCGCGACGGATAGTGGAGACAGTGCACCACGTCTTCCCGGCGTCATCGGAACGGCGAATCGCACCAAAGAGATGATTCTCATCCTGACTTGAACAATAGGTGGGCCAGAGGATACCTCCATCGGGGAGTTGGACCGCCTGACCATGACTCCGTTCGTAAAACGAACCCGGACTGTCCAGCCAAATCGGTTCACTCCACGTTGTCCCGCTGTCGGTTGATCTAATCACGCACTGTTGCGTATTCAGTCCATTCAGGTCCTTGCGGAAAGCTGGGGGCGCTTCCGAGAATCCATACCAAGATGCCTGCACATTGAGAAAACAGAGCACAGTGTTATCTTGGCAGGTAAACAGTGTTACCGGACCGTCGTCTAAAGGGATATCAGTCATGCTGACAGGTTTACTCCAGGTACAACCGTCATCGGTAGAGTGGACTGCCATTGAGCGCCCACCTGTTGGCGCAACAAAATCCACGGGCCAACCGTCAGCGGCATAGCGCTCACGGGTTTTCTTCTCAAACAGTCTCGGCGATGCAAACGAGGCGTGCCAGTAACCGGCAGAATGACCGAGCAGCAGATTGCCGTTGGGCATTCGCTCCAGTGCACCAGCCCAGCCGATGAAATCACCAAGTCCGGGGAACGGGTCGGGACGATTGGCATCCCAACCGGTGACGCACACCCTTGCCTCTTCAGCTGTAAGCGGTTTTGTGTTGGTAGGATGCATTTTTTTCTCCTAATTTCGAAGGATTGAGGGAACCGATACAGAGAGTGTTGACGTCTACTATTCACACCGCTGACGATAAAGGTTAGGGTCAATCGCTGCAGCCATGGCACACACATCCAAATTTTCACCAAGGAACACTTGAATCTTCTCTGCGACTTCTATAGGGCGTTGAAGGGCATCCAAATACGCTACATCAAGCATCAACGTACCGCGTTGAGCCAGCCCCCGCTTCACCTCGCGGACCTGACGCTCAAAGATGTTACTCAACTGGACATCGGACAGGTTGCCGCCGCTTTTTCCTTGACGTTGGAGCATCACCCGCTGAGAGGCAAGCACTTCGCTGATGTTACGCTCCATGAACATAACTCGATAGCTGAATTGGGGAGGCAGAAACGGAATTAGTTGGGCGATGATTTTCACCGCTTTACCTTTCGCTTCGGGCAACCATGTCCAATCTTGCCGAAGCCGTTTCACCTTCTCGTATTCAAAATAGCCATGCGGGTTGTCAGCGTCCGCTTGCCGCACACCATCGGTCAAGCACGGATAATCGGCCGCGTTTAGCATCTGCATCACCATTGACGTACCAGACCGAGGGAGCCCCGACACTACTGTGATGAATTCATTCTCGCTCCCCGTCGCTCCCTGCGGGGTAGCAGACTGAACAAGGAAGCTCAAACGCTCCATTCTCTCCCCCGGTGGTGTAGCCGCTGTTTGTCAAGATTCCTCTGAGAAATTCCCATTCTCCAAGTCAATATACCGCTCCAGCAGCTGCTCCTGTTGCGTCGTTAGAGTGGTAGGGATTTCAATAACAACAGTGACAAAAAGATCTCCGCTCTCGTCTTCAGACTTTTTAACCCCCTGACCAATTAGTTGGAAGGTTTGATTGGGCTGGGTCCCCCGTGGGAGGTTCAATACAATAGGATCCGTAAGGGTTGGCACATGAATTTCCCCACCTAGGGTTGCTATGGCAAAGCCAATTGGAACCTTACATCGTAAATCATACCCGTCACGTTGCAAGACCGGGTGAGACTTGACAACAACATCTACAAACAGATCCCCGTAAGGTCCTCCACGTGAGCCACACTCCCCCTGGCCGGGCAAGCGCAACGATTTCCCACTCTCAATCCCCGGCGGTATCTTCACTAGTAAAGACCGCTCCTTGCGGATGGCCCCCGTCCCGCAACAAGTGCGGCACGGTTGGTGAATTAGGACACCCGTTCCTCGGCAGCGTTCACACAGTTCATTCTCCTTTGTGTTGCCCTGCAGTAACTGGCCCAGGAGCTCGCCGTTGCCCATACAGTTAGGACAAGTTGATTCGGGTGAGCCCTTTTGTGCACCTGTGCCATCACAGCTATCGCACTCCTCGTTGCGGTGTACACGGATGGAACGCTCCGTTCCCAACATGGCTTCAGCGAATGGTAGGGTTAGACTCGTCCTTAGGTCGGGCCCACGTCTTCCTTTTGCTTTAACCGTCCGTCTCGTTTTTGTTTTTCGCTTCGTCCGTGGACCGGACCTAAACAGACCATCAAAGAAGTCATTAATTTTGGAGTCGTTGTCACCGGAACGTCTAAATCCTCCATTACTAGGACTTTCCGTGTCTGTCCTTGGCGATTTATCGCCGACGTGCTGCGTCCCGAGTTCGATCAAGGTCTGATAAGCCATCGATGCTTCTTTGAATCTCTCCTCTGCTCGTTTATCCCCCGGATTCTTGTCGGGATGATAGCGCATCGCAATTTTTCGATAGGCTTTCTTTATTTCGTCGAGAGTCGCATTTCGACTTACACCAAGGATCTGATAGTAGTCTTTCTGCCTCACCGAGTCCTCTCCTCACATCCGCCAGCGCCAAACAGTCGGGATTTTTAACTAAGGTTTAACTGCAAATTTACGTTCATCTTTGGATTAACAATACTCGCTTTGTCCCCTTATTCGAAGCCTGTCGTACAAGTGCCTTTAGGTCGAGAATCTCATCAACGGGGACTGTTGGACGATGGAATCGTAGGGTCTGCTTCATCACCATTTTTCGTTTCGATTTTGTATATTTGAGTTGGATAGCGCCAACACGATTGTCAATCTCGCGGTCTTCAGGCACAGAATCCACTGAAAATAGAGACGATAAATTGACAATAACCTCATCCGAAAAGGTAACCGCTTTGCCGAGGATGACTGGGTGTGTCCTGTTTTCTTCGCTGAGCAATGCAGCGTAAGGGTGCTTAACCAACGGTAACTCAAGAACATACTGCTGACCAATAGCAAAAAGATAGTCCTCACACCACCATGTGAGTCCAATCTTTAGTTCGTCTTCCATAGCGTCAAGTTCTGGAACCGAAACCTTCTCTAACTTCGCACGGTCATCAAGTTCCATATATCCATGTAAAAACTTCAACTGCTCATCAGGATTGATATATCTCAATTGACTGCGTAGTTTTGTGTTGAATGCTCCCGTTACGGTCAGCGTCTGAGTAACCTTTACTGATAAATCGTTTTCCACCTGTATCCGCGTCTCAACACTTTTGAGATTTGCCGCTGCCTCGATGGTTGGACTTTTCGCAAACCGGTATAATTGATCTTGCATCCTGTCGATTTCCTTGGGAGAGGCAGCCCCTTGGTTTATCTCCTCCCGTTGCTTCATAAGAAAATCAGGATTGACAATGAGTGCCCATCGATCTTGGTCGCTAGCGGGAAGATCCCCAAACGCACAAGTTTCCGCTGTCGCATCTAGCCAAATAAGTTCGCCATCGCCATTCTCCTCCACGGCGAGAATCATGTGATTAAAGTACGAAAGCGAGGGAATCTCACGAACAACCCTGCTCGACTCGCCTGCGGAGATCAGCACTGGATAGGATTGGATACCGACCGCCGATAACATCGTGCTGAGCAGCGTTGTCTTATCCTTGCAGTCTCCATACCCCTCCTTAAAGATCTCGGGCGCCGAATGTGGCTTTATCGCCCATATTCCGAGTTCAATGCCGACATAATTGATGTTCGTCGCAACATATTCGTAGAGCCGTTTAATCTTCTCCCTTCGGCTCCACGCCCCCCTCAGCAATGCTTTTGTCTTCTGCTCGATCTCCGGCGTCACATAATCCTGCTCACGGATAAGGGTCCCGTACCACCTCATAAGTTTATCCCACGAGTCAAGTGATGTGATATTGATACTGTAGGCGAGGTCCTCAATCGCTGGCATAAATGCTTCTTCACGGAGCGGGGGAACATCACGTAGTTCAAATGTATAGGTGCGTGTATAGCGAGTTTCTGTGATCGTCGGCTCACTTCCAAGAGTTTGCGGACTGGTGACTTGGTAGTAGACTGTTTTCTTTTTTGGTGCGTGAATCGTAAAGCGGTAACGCTGCACAGGTACTGAAGTCTGGAAGTAGACCTGGTGCCAGAATTCTCCCTGCATCAGATGCCCCCGATTGTTGGACGAATAAGCGTAGTCAATGATGCAGTCGTCAGACATCTCTGGCATTGAAAAGTGCATAAGACGCGCATCTACAAACAATCCTGCCTCGACCGCACTCGGCGGTGGGATATTTTTAACGATGCTTCGTTGATCGAGATCGGCCACACGACCATCGGACGTCAGGGTTCGAGCGTGATGAATTGTGATGTCATCGTTTCCACGTGTGTAAGGAATGCTAATCTTACCAAACTTATGCCCCGTATCATTAAAAATTTTCACAATCCGCCGTGTCGAGTAGACGTAGCTGTTGTCTTCGTTGACGTTCATCACCTCTGTCTCCCAAAGTACCACCGCGCCGCTATTGGGAAAATCATCTGCCCGCGGAGCATCGGCGAGTAACGCTTCGATCTCCACCTCATCCGCGTCTGAAACGAAATTATAGGAGATTAAGGTGCGCTGGGAGGGGCCGTTGTCAACTTCGGCAGATGTTTCTGTAAATTCATCGTTGGGACGATCCAAGTCCGACTCTACCAACACAGAGTCAACGAGGACTGAACGACGTTTCCCGAGGTAGGTACTTTGAGCAAGGGTGCCGTCCGAGGTGTTCGGTAATTCTTTGCGTGAAGCAATCCCATCTCCGTTATCGTCAAGGTGGGGATGCTCTGATTGAACAGAACCATCGTTCTCATACCACGTTCTCACCTGCTTTTGGGTGTATAGAAACGCCTCTAGGAGCGAAATCGCGCCATTGTCATCCACATCAGCAGCGCGGTCAGAAAAGGCATTAACGAAGATATTCCCAAATCCTGAGCGCATGTACCCCTCACGCGCTGAACACGCTGTGATAATTGTCCGTCCCTCCTTGCTCACTTGAGACACGGCACGTGCACTATAGGGGAATCCGAAGATTAACACCATCTGCTCGGCGGAAATCTGATTGATGAGTGCAGCCCATTCTGTACCGCTGATATCCCGTCCGGGAGAGTTGAATTTTAGGACACCTCCCGTTTTAGTTGCATGCCCCACCATGAAGAGGAGGAATCGGTCGCCCGACTGAATCTGCGTCCGTAAATCAGAGAAAGCGGTCTCAATCCCAGCCTTCGTCGACTTCCCATCAACCAAATCTGATTCCGCTCCATCATTTTCAAACAGAAAAATGATATGTTCCGGCGCATACCCGTATTCCTCTATCAGCAGGTTACGCATTCCTGATGTCGCATTCCAAAATTCATCATAAAAGGACTTCTCACCGCCAACGCCGCCAATGATAAGCGCGTAATCTTCGGCAGAAGTATCCGGTGTGGTAAGCAGAATGCAGCTCAAAATCAGGCAGACGCTAAAGACAGAAAGTGAACGGGTCCCGATAAATCGGGATTCTCGACGTTTATGAAACGTCGGAATGAGCAGGTGAGAAAGTGGATAGAACTGAAAGCGGAAAAATAAATTATCCCGTTTTCTCGTTTTCTTGTGCCGATTTATCAAGCATCCTCGTTCCGTGAGCGGAATCCTCGGAACGGGATTTTCTCGTTTTCTCCCTTTCATGATAATCACTCCTCTCGGATGAATGTCCCACTCTTCCCACCAGTCTTTTTAACCAACCGAATATCGGAAATCTCCATCTCTCGATCAACCGATTTACACATATCGTAGACCGTCAAGCCGGCGACAGAAACAGCGGTTAAAGCTTCCATCTCAACACCCGTCCGTCCGACGGTCTGCACCTCCGCCTCAATTTCGACGCGATGTTCCGCTTCATTGATCGACAGGTCAACTTTGACAGAGGTCAGCGCAAGTGGGTGACAAAGAGGAATAAGATCTCCGGTACGCTTGGTCGCCATAATACCAGCGAGGCGAGCCACTTCGAGGACATCCCCTTTCGCGAAACCACGTTCAGCGATTAATTGAAGTGTCTCCGGCTTTGCAAACACATGCCCGCGTGCCACCGCAACACGTAGGGTTTCCTCCTTCGGTGTAACATCCACCATACGGGCACGTCCCTTTTCGTCAAAATGTGTGAGTTTATTCATTAGATCCTCCGCCTGAAACCACTGCCGTTACCCGATCAAACTGTGGCTTGAGCGCGGGATAGAGCGCGCTGTAAATCTGGTAGTATTCCTCATAAATTCTCGCATTGTCAGAGTTCGGTTGCGTCGATGATGTGATTTTAATAATCTCATCTACTGCACTCTCAACGCTGTCGTAGACCCCCGTTCCAACACCAGCGAGAATCGCTGCGCCAAATGCGGGTCCTTCAGCGATGTTAATTGTAACCAATTCCGCGTCGAAGACGTCGGCTTGGATCTGCCGCCAAAGCGAACTTCGTGCGCCGCCGCCTGTCGCGTAGATTCGCTCAATGGATGTTCCCAAGCCACGAATAATCTCCAGCGAGTCACGGAGGGCGTAGGCAATGCCTTCCATCACCGATCGAATCAGATGCGCTTTACCGTGCCGCAACGTCATACCGAAGAAAGTCGCTTTGGCGTTTGCATCCGCGTGTGGTGTCCGCTCGCCGGTAAGATAGGGCAGAAAGATCAACCCCTCGCTGCCAACGGGTGCCTCTGCTGCACGTTGGGTCAAAATTTGATACGGATCGACGCCTTCGATCTTTGCTTCCGCCACCTCTGCATCACCCAAATTATCGCGAAACCAACGGAAGGCGCCGCCGGCTGAAAGAACCACGCCCATCAGATACCACTTGTGCGGTGCAGAATGGCAGAAACTATGCGCCTGTAGATTGGGATCTACTTTGGCTTCATCGGTATGTGCAACGATGGCTCCCGACGTCCCGATACTTGCCGAAACCCGCCCCTCCTTGACAATTCCATTGCCAACTGCGCTACAGGCGTTGTCCGCCCCACCGCCGACAACCGGAGTCCCCGCCGGGAGTCCTGTCAATTCGGCGACTTCAGCGGTAATCTTTCCACAGATATCGATCGACTCGTACACAGGCGGCAGGAGTGCTTGGTCGATACCGAGCTTGTCCAATACTTCCTCAGACCAACACCGTTGCCGCACATCGAACAAGAGTGTCCCCGCCGCATCGGACACCTCTGCGGCAATCTCCCCTGTCAGTCGGAATCGGACGTAATCTTTGGGGAGTAACATTGTCGCTGTCTTTTCCAGAATCTCCGGCTCGTTGTCTCGGACCCAGATCACTTTTGGCGCGGTAAATCCCTCAAGTGCAGGGTTACACGTGCTCTGTACTAACAGATCCTCACCGACAGTCTCCGTGATGTAACGGCACTGCTCGGTCGTTCGCACATCACACCATAACATCGCTGGACGTAGGACACGGTGTCCATTGTCCATCAGCACCAAACCGTGCATCTGACCGGAAAGCCCTAATCCCTTGACCTCCTTAGGCGAAACTTGCGATTCAGCAAGCACCCTTTGGATGGATTTTACCGTTGCCCGCCACCAATCCGCCGGGGCTTGCTCCGCCCATTTCGGTTGAGGCGTGTGCAGCGGATATTCTTCCAGGGCACTGGCTTGCTGTTGACCACTTTCATCAACAAGAATCGTCTTCGCCCCTGTTGTTCCAACGTCAATGCCGATCAGATATGCCATAGCTCATTTCCCGCGAATTGGAAGGCGCAATATGTCAGTGAGTCAAAATCCTATCTTGAGATTCCCTTCATTGATCGACAGATTGACTTTTAAGAGAGGTAAGTGGAGCCAAGAGATCATCAACGACAGGCTGCCACCCGGGCAACACATGGGATTGGACCCGCGCGTCATTGCTGAATCGTTCAACGATCCTAGATGAATCAGAGATGAATTGCACCACTTCAATCGTGCCCTCCCTTGAACGTACAAGCCAGCACTCATCAACCCCCATCCGTTGATAGTCCGCGAGTTTGTCCGAAACGTTTTGTTGTGATTCGCTCGGGGAGATAATTTCGACAACCAAATCTGGAGCGATGTCAAGGAAAGGGAGTTCCTCCATATCATCCAACCCCACCTGTGCAATCCGTTCAAAGCTGATGTAAAGCACATCTGGTTGTCGAGTCCGCAGCGGTGCTCGACTAATCATGATTTCGACGGGGGCGTACACGACAATCCCTAATAGGTTCTTATCCACATAATTTGCCATCGGTTGAAAGATTTTTCTCGAGTGCCATTGGTGTCCAAACAGCGGTACAGGTTCCATAATCAGTTTTCCGTCGATAACCTCATATCGCTGCATAGTTTCTGGCAGCGCGAGGTAGTCATCATAAGTCAAGAGTTCTTGTGTCATATATAATCACCGTCATTCGGATCAAACCGTGGAATAGCTATGTGGGTTAAGACATTATGTTTGGAAATGGTTTCATCAAGGGATTGATGGGAATTTACACCTGTCATATTTACTCACTTTTATCTTCTGACATCAGGGAGAATGGCGCACGACACGCCCCGGTAGCTGTCCGGTGGGATTGCCGTCGTTAATGACGGGAACACCGTTGACCAATACCCAGTTCACGCCGACTGCCGGTTGTACCGGATCTTGCCATGTTGCCCGATCCGCAACGGTCTCCGGGTCAAAGACAACCAAGTCCGCAGCCAACCCTTCAGTGATTCGCCCACGGTCCTTAATCCCAAAACGCGCCGCCGGGAACCCACTCATTTTGTAGACCGCTTCGTGTAAGGACACCAGTTGACGCTCCCTAACAAAGCGTCCAAGATACTGAACAAAGCAGCCGTATCCCCGCGGGTGCGGATGGGGAATATCATAGACACCGTCACTGGCAATCATCATCCGCGGATGGACAGCCGTGCGGTCAATCGTGACTTTGTTATCTTCGGGCGGCGTCTGCCAAGGAAAAACGAAGGTCTCTATCCCTTCCTCTTCAAGCATCAGATCGTAAGCAAAGTCCTCGCGAGACTTACCCACACTCTCAGCAGCTTCTGATAAGGTCATACCGATGAACCGACCGGAAAGGGTATAGCCCACAATCTGATCGCCACGCCCCAACTGCTCTCGGATATGGGGCAGGCATTTTTCCCGCACCTCCGACCTCTCCAAATTTGCCAAAACCTCTGTGAGACTTCCCGCTTGGAACTCAGCCGGTAGCATCAGTGCGAGATGGGTCATCCCCGCCGGATAGAGATAGGATTCAAAGGTTAAATCGATGCCCTCGCGGTCTACCTGCTCCAGCAACGCCGCGCTCTCATCATCTACTCGCTCGTGAGAAATATGAACGGGGATACCCGATTGCTTGGCGAGTTCAAAGGTTTCTTCCCACGCTTTTTTCCGTCCGAGGATTCGGTAGCGGATATGTGCGGCATAGATGGCGCCGTATGAATTTGCTAACTTACATAAAGTTACAAGTTCTCGGAGATCCGCATGGGCACTCGGTTGGTAGTCAAGCCCTAAACATAGGCACCCTGCGCCCGCCTCCAACCACTCACGGGTCGTCTCCACCATGGCAGCCAACTCTTCGTCGGTAGCTGGTCGGGGATCCCACCCCATCGCCCCTAAACGAACCGCACAATGCGGCACCTGCGGATAGACATTGGCGGGAGTATTGCCGGGAAAGAGACTTAGATAATCTTCAGCGGTGGGCCAATCAAGCGTGTACTCAGCATCCCCAATCGCAAACTGGGTATAACGCCACATCTCCTGCGCTTGTTCCGGTGGGAGCGGCGCCCAGCCAAACCCGTCCGGTGCAGTCAGCTGAGTGGTAACGCCCTGACGGACAGCTCCCAACTGATCTCGCCCACCCAACAAGGAGATTTCCGAATGGACATGGACATCAATGAAGCCGGGACTTACAACCTGTCCTGTTGCATTGATACTCCGATTCGCCTGTGTGGAATCTAATTTCCCGATGGCGGCGATTTGATCGCCAACGACACCCACATCGGCGGGGAAAGGCTCACGCTCACCTGTGCCATCGGCAATCTTTCCACCGTGAATAATATAGTCAAATTGCATTAAGTATTCTCCATTACTGTGTTGGGGAGATTATCCTGCCGGTCGTTCTCAACTCCTGTAAATTTGGATTTTAAGTTGACAAGGAAAAAGGGATCAGGTATGATTAAATCAGACCTAAACATAAGTTGCTTTGAATCCCGATCGCAGCATCGGGGAGGAGAAATGTACGAATGCACAATAAATTTCATCTGTTCGGTCTTTTTATAGCACTCTTTCTTCTCGGAGTCATTTTTGGTGGGTGTGACAATGCGGGCTCAGGTGGAAGTGGATCGGTAAGCCTGCTCAGGGATGAGCCTCTAATTTTAGACTCTACCCTCGCAATTAATGTCAGCGATGACCGTCCGGATGGAATTGCTGACACCTTTTTTAATACAAGCGATCGGATCTACTTATGGGTCTTTTGGGTGAACGTCAGAGGACGACATACCGTTGAAGTCAACTGGTTTTCACCACAGAACGATATAGACGCCCCACCCTTCCGAGAGGACCAAGAGACCTTCACCTCCTCAACGGGAGATCAGATCACTTGGTTCTTTATAGATGCCCCTTCCGATGGCTTTCCCGATGGCGAATGGTTCGTCGAAATCTTCTTAGACGGATTGTTCGAGCGGAGCCATGTATTTGATGTCAGACAATGACCCACATTCTTACCAAAATCTCACCTTTTTCAACCCCTAATTGCCTTCATTGATTGAAAGTTCTGGAAGAGAATGCAAAAAAATAATTCCCGGAGGTTTACTGGGTTCTCAAGATGTGGAGATTCTCTAACCTCCTTCGGTGAAAGTTTTGAATGTTCGCCGCAACATAATCAGTTATCTCCTGTTGTGTAATGGGTTTCATGTTGTGCCTCTTCAAATAACGTATATTGTTTCGGCTTGATATTCTCCTTTGCCAACTGATAATACTGAGGCAAAATTTCAATACCGACGGAATTTCTTAACAGTGTTTGAGCGACTTGGCACGTTGTGCCGGAGCCTGCAAACGGGTCAAGCACCCGATCATTTTCCTCCGTAAACAGCTTGATAAACCATTGGGGCAATGTCTTAGGAAAGACAGCACTGTGTTTTCGATTTCCCGTTTCCGTTGCTAAGTGCAAAACATTTGTCGGATATGCCATTTTTCGATCTAACCAATTTGAAACATTCTTACCAAACCCGCTGCCCACTTTCGACGTATCCCGGCTCTGATCTGTCTCACTGAGATGCTTTAACCTTCTCTCTGCCCAATCTCCCATCGGGACCATAACTGTCTCTTGATACATATTGAACTTTTTGGTTTTATTAAACTGCAAACATCTCTCCCATGCATCTCTAAATCGGTTTGGCCACTTGCCCGGATAACAGTTTTTCTTGTGCCAGACAAACTCCTCCGTCCACAACCATCCCTGTCTTCTCATCTCAAGTATCAATTCGATAACATAGGTATGCCGTTCCCCGTCAACGGCTTTCTCTTTAATGTTCAGAATGAATGTGCCAGAGGGTTTGAGGACTCGTAAAAATTCTTCAGCACGAGGCATGAACCAATTGACATATTCATCGGGGTTGACTCCGCCATACGTTTTGGATCGGCGGTCCGCATACGGGGGCGAAGTCATAATCAAGTCAAATGAATCTGCATCAAAATTGGCGAGTACCTCTAAGCAATCCCCAAGATAAAGGTCTGTTTTTATTGCTGTCATCGAACAATCTGCTTTTAGGCGATAAATATCACGTTTTACGTACACTCTCCAATAAATCACCAACATCCCATATTTCTTCACCCATGTCAACATAGCCAATAGGAGTTATTGTCGCAGGATAATCACCTATCCTCTGTTCCTCAGCCATTGTCTATTCCCCTCTAATCCTTGGGTTTATCAAGAATAGTCGCTTATATTGTTCCTTACAACAGTTCCCGACCCACAATCAGGCGATACGCCTCCAGATATTTTTCGCTGGTTTGACTGATAACCTCCGCAGGCAACTCAGGTGCCGGGGGCTCTTTGTTCCAGCCAACATCGCTCAGATAATCACGGACGTACTGCTTGTCAAAACTGGGTGGAGAGCCACCAGGTTTATATTCGTCTTTGGGCCAGAAGCGGGAGGAATCGGGGGTGAAGACCTCATCAATGAGAATCAGTTGACCGTCAATCTGCCCAAACTCAAACTTGGTGTCGCAGAGGAGGATCCCGGCCTTTTCGGCATGTGCGCTTGCGGCTTCAAACAGGGCGAAGCTGGTCTGGATAATCTTTGCTGACAACTCCTTGCCAATCTCCGCCTCCATCTCTGCAATTGAAATGTTCTCATCATGTTCACCCTGCTCCGCCTTCGTGGAAGGGGTGAAGATGAGTTCTGGCAACCGCTCCGATTCCGTTAGTCCTGCCGGCAGCTTTTCCCCACACACAGTTCCATCCGCTTTATACTCCGACCACGCGGATCCCGCGATGTATCCCCGCACGACGCATTCAATATCAATTCGGTTCGCTTTCCGTACAAGCATTGAGCGCCCTTTAAGCATTTCCGCATCGGCTTGTAGCACGTCAGGATACTGTGCAACATCGGTGGCGATGATGTGGTTATCAACGATTGATTTTGTGTAATCGAACCAGAACTCAGAGAGTCCCGTCAGGATCTGTCCTTTGTACGGAATCCCATTCGGCAGTACGACATCGAACGCCGAAATCCGATCTGTTGAGATGATTAATAATTGCTCACCAAGATCATAGAGGTCTCGGACTTTCCCTCTGTTAGCAAGCGCAACGTTGGTTAAGTTTGTTTCTGTGATAACGTTTTGTGACATCATTAACTCCAGTAGATATAGAATTTTGGTGCTACGATAAAAATTGTAATACCATCTAAGTTACGCTACGCCATTCGCCATATGGCGCAAAAGGCGTAGCTTGGGTACTTTGCGAGTTTATCTCCCTCAATCCTTCTTTGCAGGGGTTTTAGAACTCTTCCCAGCGGGAGCAGGATTCACGGTAGGTTTTGAGTCAGGTTGTTGATTTGGAAGTTTTTTGATTGGTGGATCTGGCCACGGTTCTAGGGGTTTCACCTTCACGAGCAAATCTTCATTTAGGACTTTACCTTTAGGTTTTTGGGCAGACTGTGGGACTAAATTCTTTTTAGGAGGCGGATCGGTCCATGGTTCCAAAGGCTTCACCTCTATAAGGGTGTCTTTATTTAGAGCTTTACTTTTGGGTTCTCTCTTGCTCCTAGACATTTCTTGCCTCCGGTGTCTGCATCTCACTATTCTCCATTCGCCACTAAAATTGAGCAGAGCCATCAATTGATCAATTCCCTAAAAGCAGACAAGTAATATTTCCAGTATTCAACGGCGTATCTTTTGACCTCCTCCGGTTGACCTGCCACATCCATATACTGTTGAATCCAACCAAGCAACAGATCTTCAGATGCCTCTTTGACGGTGCAGCCTTCCATATCATAAGCGATGTTGAAAAAATTGTCCAGATCTTCTTCCTCTAGGTGAAAATCGACCTCACGATAGAGGACTAAATTCACCATCAGTGCAGTTGTGATTTGGCGGGCGGTATCGGACTCGGTATCCGGCGGATAGTCAACGGAGAAAATTTCCTCTTGCGGTAATGCTTGGAGGTAGCTAAATCGGTGGTCGATGTAGTCGATCTGTTGATTGACAATGTTTATGTCAGCAAGACTCATCAAGGAACGAGGGTTGGCGGATAGTTGATAAAGTGAAAGCTGTGCGGCGTCAATTGCGAGTTTTCGCTCAACAACCAACTCCAGAAAATCACGTTCCCACTCATTATACGCAGGAATGCTCTCTGGCTCGACAGTGTGCATCGCTGGGGAGGTAAGGACCGCCTTTTCAAGGGTATTTTGGGAGCGTTCCACCAACTTATCGACGAGCGTATTGCCGATTTGAAAGAACTTAATCAGCCGATTGCTGTTCAGCAGGCGAATCGATTTGTCGAGAACACCCTCGCAGCCGTATTCCAACCCCAAACTTGTCAGAGTAAATGCTTCTCGAATCTGCTCCCGAATCTCCGTCCGTGAGGAAAAATCTTCTACTTTGATCGCAATCAACTTTTGAGCGATGGAGGCAATGTCGTGATGAATTTTGTCCTGATGTGCAGGTGAGATCCGCCCCATCTCTTGTCCATGTTCAAGCGTTTGGACGAGAAACAAGCGACTATCGTAATGGGTCAGTGCATCAGCTTCAAACATCTTCTGATTCCTCGTCAACTTCAGATTTCTCCTTGTCCTCTAAGTTAAGTTGATCGAGGTCTACTTTTTCGAGAATCTCCGTTTCGGTGATGTCAATGCCAGCTGCCTTATCGCGCTCTCTGACTCGTTCCTCCTGTTCCCCCTTTGCACGTTCAAGCGACCCCCACAGCTCTTCGCCTAACTCATCTTCTCGATCTAGCCCAAAGAGTTCATACATCACACGAACGAATAGGTCGGCATCTGCTTCCCAAATTGCGTCCATAACTGCCCTCGCGCGTTCATCTGAGTATTCGATACCCGATGTTGACGGATCTACCAATCCCTCCTCGATAAATAGTGCTTTGAATTCTTCGTTCATCTCGACGCGCCCGCGCAATAGACCGCCGATAATCCCAACATCAATTTCGGAGAGCAAATCCCCAAGTTCATCTATCTCACACTCCGACAATTCAAAAAGCCATAAATCAAGCGTTTTTTCATCGAGCTTGCCGCTGCGCCACAAAACAAAATCCATCATCTCTTCAAACTGATCGGGCGACAGACACGGCAACAAAGCAGACGCTGTCCCCGTACCAAGCCTTGTATCCAAGATTTGCAACACATCTTCCATCGGACTCATCTGGATTAACTCGGTACAGTCCGGGACGAGATAATATAACTCCTCTCGCGCCTTCGCGTCTCGGATAGACGAGATGACTTCCAATTGCTGGTCTATTGTGTACCCCTGAAACATCACTTCAGCCGCCGTCACCGGCATTCTCAGCAGTTTTTCGGCTTCAAGGTGCGGGTCGATGAGCTTTGTACTACTCACACTCATATTTTCCTCATTGGGGGCGCGATCTTAGTAGTTCTCTCTAACGAAGTTGAGGTTCTTTATCGCCGAAGCTACCGGATTGCCGTTTGCCGGCGTTTCGAGGACAAACCAGCCGTCATAGCCAATTGCATGGGTGGCTTCGATAACTGCGGGGAAATCAACCCCACCCTCGCCAGCATGACTGCCCGTAGTATCTTTAATGTGCATCTGCGCGATAGCGCTTCCAAGCTGACGAATCTCTTGGGCAGCGTCATATCCAAGTCCCGTGGCATTGCCCATATCGTAATAGACGCCAACCGCCGGAGAGTCAACCTGATCGAGAATTTGTTGATGTTCTTCAGCACTTAACGTTGATTCTAACGCGAGGCAAACGTTCTGTTGTTCCGCCGTCGCAGCAGCAGCCTTCACCCCGTCAATGAAACGCGACGACGTTATATGCTCCGTTTCAATTTTGCCATCGCCGAAAAATGGCACAAGAATAACAGTTGCTCCAAGTCTTGGAGAAACTGACGAGAGATGTTGCAACATTGCGATTCCTTCGGCTCGCGTGGCATCGTCTGGATGGGCAAACGTATAGGCAGTGAAACCACCCGGCGAGAGAGCCGGCGTCTCAATACCAGCCGCTTCGGATAATGCCTTGATGTCGTCTACACCGGACTCGGTCCACAGTGGGTGCTCGCGGTAATTGGCACCGATACATATTTCCACACCGTCAAAACCAACCTCTTTCGCTTTGCCGAATACCTCTTCAAACGGCAGATCTAACATACCATCTCGGATGCCAACTTTCATATTCCTCTCCTGCAGGGGTTCATTCATAATCGGAAGGGATTACTTCTAAAACAGTTGCGATATAATACCATCTTTGAATTATTGGTGTCAAGAGTCGTATGGCAGAAACCTTCCCAAGACTAGCTTGACAGTCGATTTTCGATTGCCCGCTGCCTTAACCTATGCTACCATAACGAGAAAGGGAGAAGACGATGACACACAATGAATTGGAGAGGAAATGTCCCTAATGAAACAACAGATTCTTTTCGCCTGTTGTTTGCTTCTGATTTCGGTTGGAAGCGCCGTAGGGAAATGGGTGACAGTCGATCCGGCGGAGATTGAGAAAATGATGCAGTTACCTCAAGATGATTGGTTAAATCTAACACTGATGGGCACGAAAATCGGATATGCCCATATCTACACAGAGAAATCGAGCTATGAAAATGAGGATGCCATTCGGGTGCGTGCCGATATGGTGATGGATCTCCAGCGCACCGGCACCGGATTAAGGCTTACAACAACGCGAATCTCGTACGTCGGTATGGATCTCGTTCCCCGCTATTTTATTTCCACTTCCAATGAGACAGGACAAGAGAAACGGGTTGAAGGACGTATCAAAGATGGTGTTGCTTACTTAGAAACAAACCTTGCGGGAAAAACGACCCACAGTGAGATCCCCATTCCAGCCGACACAATTTTTGAGGGGATGATCGGCTATTTTTTGCTGCAACGTAGCCTCCAAGTTGGTGATGTATATACGCTGCGCGTATTCAATCTAGATCTTATGGAGCCGGTGAAAACGGATATCAAAATCCTACAAGAAGATCAGATCACATTTGATAACAGGATAGAACCGGTCTACATCATCGATTACACGATGGACATCATGGGAGGACTTACAACAAAGCAATGGCTCGGACACAATGGCACGATATATCGGATGGAGATCGGGCTTATGGGACTAAAAATGGCCCTGGCGAAGACCGATATGCAAACAGCACTCGGCGAATCGGGAGAAGTCGATGTTATTCTGAACACAAAGATCTTCGCTCAAGGAGCACACCCAACACCCGGTGCGCGTCGCCTCAAGGCACGGCTGCGATTGACCGAGGGAGCGTTGGAAAAAGCAGTAACGATGGATAGTCGTCAGAAACTTACGGTTGATGACGACCCACGCCATGGAATACTTGAAACCAACATCCCTGTGATGGATCAAGCGGAGACGCTGAACTTGCCCATACAAGACCAACACGAGGAGGAGGAACTTGCACAATTCTTGACATCAACAGTGTATATCCAAGCGGAACACCCAACGATTCGGGCGAAAGCCGTTGAGGTGCTTGATGGAGAGACCAACGCTTGGAAAGCCGCACAGAGGTTGTGTCAATGGGTGTATGAAAATGTCCATGACAAGAACCTAAAGATTGGATTTGGATCGGCATTACAAACGTTAGAATCGCTTGCAGGGGATTGTACAGAACACACGGTTCTAATGATTGGAATGGCACGCGCCGTCGGTATCCCTGCACGGGTTTGTGCAGGGCTTGTATTTCAGCGTGATGCTTTCTACTACCATTTTTGGCCCGAAGTTTATGTAGGTGATTGGGTGGCGATGGAGCCAACGCTGGGGCAAATCCAAGCGGATGCAAATCATATTCAGCTTGCTGGCAGCGAGTTTGAGTCCAACTCTATGCTAGAATTCGGCGAAGGGGTGATGCGGACTCTGAATCAGCTTGAGATTGAGATCCTTGAGTGACGTGCAGGGGTAAAGTTCCCAACCGAAAAGCATGACGGCTATGTTAATGGGTAATCAAAAACTAGACCCGGTAGCGGCTCATCTACGCACCATGTTTCACGTCCCGATTTATCGAGGATCCTCGTTCCGCGAGCGGAATCCTCGGAACGGGAGTTGCGGGACATCTCGTTTCACGTTTTATACGGTCCTAATCTTCTGGTTTTCCATCGTCCCTGCCTCCGCCAAATCCCCGCTCCATATTATCCAAGCAAATACGGATAGTCTCCTCATCAGATTTGAGACACCGCCCCTGCAATTCAACTCGCAAGAAATTAATGGACGCCCCTTCGCAAGGGTTTCTTTCACAGGTGCACCCCTCACGACGGAGGTAGGGCACCCCAGTCTGCCTGTCTACTCACAGTTAATTGGAGTTCCGATTGATGCCTCACCATATGCAACCGTGATTGACTCTCGTCTTGAAGTCCGCAAAACCGAACGCATTATCCCCGCCCAACCATCGAGCCTCACTAATCCTCGACCGACACTTATCATTGACACGGACTTTTACCGGCGGGATCACCCCTATCCTGCCCAGCTTGTCGAAGTTGCGCCGATTGGACTGATTCGTGGACAGCAGGTTGCACGACTCCAAATTCATCCTATCCAGTATAACCCTGCTAAATCGCATCTCAAAATCTATCACGAACTGTTAATCCGAATCGACTTCAATGCTACCCCTTCATCCACCCAATCCCATCAGAATTCAAAGCGATTTGCTGCCCCTTCCTTTATGATAGAACCATCACAGGCTTTTGAGCATCTCTTTCAGACAAAGCTGCTCAATTATGATCAGGCAAAAGCATGGCGACGCTTGCCCCAAAGTGCCCCTGCTGCTCCCGCAGCGCGACACACTGGCGTCCCCTCAAACAGATATAAAATCCTGATCAGTCGAACAGGGATGTATCAAATAACATATAATGAACTCAGACGCGCCGGTGCCAATCCTGTGGATATTGAACTTGAGTCCATTAAAATGGAAAACCGTGGACGCCGGATTGGTCTTCATATCTTTGACCACAACACTGACGACCGGTTCGATCAGGACGACTCAATTGTGTTTTACGGACAGGCACCAATCGGGGATAGGTTCACCACTATTAATGTGTATTGGCTGAGTTGGGGAGGCGTTGGTCGTTCACAGGTAACTGTTAGAGATGCGACCCCAAAAACGCTAAATGCGCCCCCCCCACTTGCTTTCAAGAAAACCGAACACTTTGAACAAGACCGTAAATATGACCGGCTGCTTGATGTGAAATCTGAAGGGGTAGACCACTATTTCTGGGAAAGTCTGACGGGTGGATCAGACGATAGATTCAACCAGAAAGATTTCTCGATTCAACTGCCGCATATAGCACCAAGAGGACAAGTGAATCGGAATGCTGAAATTCGGATTAAGTTCCAAGGTGCATCGCACGAAAGGAACGCTACACATCAGGCGCGCATTCTGTTTAACGGCATACAGCTTGGGGGAGTCACCGAGTGGCGGCAGCAAGCCGCACCGCTCGTTCCGCGTAAAATCGAAACATCGCGATTTAGCAAGCCGGAGGATACAAATGTCCTGAAGATTATAGCCGAAGATCGAAATGACACACCGCCAGGCGCCCCTGACTTCTATCTGGATTGGTTTGAAATCGATTATTGGCGTACCTTTGAAGCGTCTGAGGGAACACTTGAATTTAACTCAGAAACAGAGCCAAGAAGAATTGGACGCGTTCAGTACCGTGTGACAAACCTACATCATCGCGACGTTGATGTATATCATATCCATGATGGAAGTATGGTTGCAAAACTCGCTAACGGTTGGGTTGAACGTAAAGACGGGGATTTTCAGCTAATCATCGAGGATAATGTGACATCGCCAACCGGTTATTTTGTAGCTGAGCGAGATCGATATGCTCAGGTGGATCATATTACCCCCACCAAGCTATCAGCGATCAGCAATCCCGCCAATCAAGCAGATTACATCATTATCTCTCACAGCGATTTTATCAGCGCTATCCAACCGCTCGCGACCTTTCGGCGGTCTCAGGGTTTATCCGTCACGGTTGTTGACGTCGAGGAGATATATGATCACTTCAACCACGGAATTTTTAATCCTATCGCCATCCAGAAGTTCTTACGCCACGCTTATACCCATTGGCGTGCCCCAAAGCCTACATACGTCCTACTAGTCGGTGACGCACACTACGACTATAAAGGAGCAATTGTCCAGCTATATCGGAGCGCACTTAACAGAGACTACGACCTCTACCCTATCTACGTACCAACTTTTCACAGTTGGGCTCCAGCGAGTGGGGAAACCGCCATGGATCACCGTTTTGTCACTGTCAGCGGTGACGACCCACTGCCGGATATGTTTATTGGACGACTCCCCGTACAATCGCCACACGAGTTGGCTGATATGGTGAAAAAGATTATCGATTATGAAGCGAAGCAGCAGCCCGGCTTATGGCAGGGCAGACTGATGCAGGTAGCGGATAATGAGGTGAACAACGTCGGGGACGACATCTTTGAACGAAACAGCAAACTACTCATTGAGGAATATATTCCCGTCAGTTACGATACCCGCAAGATATATCTGCGACAGATTGAGAGTCCAGAACGCACCAACCAAGCTATCCTATCGACAATTGATGAGGGTGTCCTCGTCGTCGAGTATTCGGGACATGGCGGCACTCAAACGTGGGCAGATGAGGGTATTTTCCGCATCACGGACGCAGAAAATCTACGAAATGCACACCCGCCGTTCATTATCACAACAACATGTCTCAACGGGCAATTCGATCAGCCCCTGCAATTTGGACAACGTAGTTTAAGCGAACAATTTCTGATGGGTAGTGCCGGTGCCATTGGTGTCTTGAGCGCAACCCGTTTGACCTTCGCAACGGTCAACGCGGAATTCGACAAAAATCTCTTTACCTCCATCTTCACCGTTAAACCTTCGACACTCGGTGCAATTATCGCCGATGCAAAAACGCAGTTCATGATGACTGCACCACAACTGTGGATCCCCGGCGCAATGCAGTACACCCTCTTCGGTGATCCAGCGACGCGCCTCGCCGTGCCAGAATTGGAGATTCAAGTCGAGTTGGAAAACGTTACGGTCGATCCAAGCAAAGAATTGATCATTCGCCATAATGTTGTTGGGCAGCACCGATTTTCACCGATTACGGGAACGGTAGAGTTTAGCAAGGCAACTGATTTTAGCACAGGGACGATGTCGGCGCTAGCACTGTTCGCCAACGATTTGGACAATAATTTACTCAACGACCTGCAACAGCAGAAGAGTGGCATCCAAGTGTGGCAAGGCGACTTTGGCGCGATTCGTATTCCCGTTCCACAGGATGTCGCCCCCGGACAGGGCATCGTTCGGCTCCTTGCTTTCGACGATCAGCGAACAGCAATGGGAGGGGTGAAGTTCTGGACGTATCAGCCAGCAATCCTCGACATCCGCGAAGATCTTGACCCATATATCACCAATACACTAAATCTTTCGGTACTAATAGCGGATAATGAAGGACCCACAGGACTAAAGTTGATAAAAGCAGCGTGGAGTGATAGCGTGGAATCCAAGGAACATACCGTCGCAATGATATCCCATCCGGCGCCACCAACTCCCGCGGTGAACGACGGCCGGTGGTATAAGCTGCAAACCGCAATCCCTCTGCCGAAAGGTGGGCAGATCGTGCAATATCAAATTGTAGTGACCGACCGCACCAATCACACCATCAGAACCGACAAGAAATCTCTCACGGTGCCCGAAGGGGCGAATATTGCGATCGCCTCTGCAGCGATTGCTCCCCTCCGCTACGCATTCTCAAAGGATAAGCAAGCGCATACACTGACCGCCAAACTGGTAAACGATGGCGGACAAAAAATCGACGCTGATATCAAGGTTTGGTTCTCGGAAGGAGATCTCGATCGGGATGGGGACGGCCAAATCGACCCTGAAGCAGATGTGCTTGGGCGCGTCTTGGTCAGAACTGATGCGTGGCATCCGGGGGAGACACACCTTCAAGAAACAACAGCGACATTGATCCTCGCTGAACCTTTATCCACCGGCCTTCATCGAATCTATGTCTTCGCGGACCCAGAATCCCCCGACGATGATCGCGAGGATGGAGTTATCGGCAAACTTGATGAACCCCGCTCGCTCGATAACAAGGGGTCCGGATCCTTTGTGGTCAACGAATTTACGTTGAAGGCTGATGAAGAACTCACCGCATTCAGCTTGGATCGGATATTTGATGCGGTATTCCCAATCGGAGCCGTCCTCAATCCTCAAACAACGCTGTCTGTCAATACAATCGAACCGCCCATCTCATTTCAGCCCGATCTCCGTTTTGTCCCGCCTCCCCGCCGACCGGCAGCGCAAATCGGAGTATATCAAATCGAGTTATATTCTGATGCCGAGCAGTTGGTCAAGCCAGCATTGCTCAAGTTTCGTTTCGATTTAGGTGCTTTGAAAGATCCTTTACAGACAAATCGGAGCGCGAATCCCGGAGCGGTAGAATTTAACCCTACCTTACAAAGAGATTTCGCGATTTATCAATGGCAAACCGGTATCAATGCTTGGAAACGGCTGCCCTCCGAGGTGGTGCGGGATAATACCGGAAACTTGGTTTCTGAGAGTTTTGCCACGCCCACACAAGCCGAAAACACAAGCGTTCAAAAGTTACGGACCTCTTATATTCGCGTCAACTCCAGCCTCACGCCGTCAGGCAGATGGGCAATCCTCTTCCTTGATGCAGACCGGTATCGCGTGCTCGTGCGGAGAAAGGGCAATAGCGAAATCGAAGAACTTGACCAAACCGGGTACACCGGTCAAACCCTTAGAGACAGGAGATTTGGGATCGAGTTAGAGATCCCCCGCCTTGAGGGAACAGACGTGCTAGACAGAAACCTAGCCTTTGAATTCGGTGATGTGTTGACCTTTGAAACTGATGTCAGTTTGAACGGAGGAGATGTCGGCGTTTCGGGGCTGTGGAACACCAACCGTGGTAAAGGTTCCGCACATGTGAACATCAGAACGAAAAATCAAATCGCTGGCGAAGAAGGGCAATCCGATGTCAGTGATTGGTTGATTTTCTTTCGGGATAATGAACGCTTCGAGCTACGCAATGCACGAAACGAGCTAGCTCTCCATACGGCAGGAAATCCTGCTGTGGGGACGGTCAATCAACTTTTGATTCTTGACAACCTCGGCATTGACATACTCGTTTCGTCCTCGACGGGCTTGGACTTCAAAGCTACCGACAATCCACCTTTCGAATTTGGAGACAAGTTCAAGTTCAGCAAGACAACCGTGGGCATCATTACCGCTAAGACAAGGGCCCCCTCGACTTATGCCCTGATGCAGAGTTCAGATCGGAAGTCGCCCGGACTCCAACTGTGGATAGACGGCGAAGTTCCTAACCCCGGTAGTACTATTTCACCCCGTCCTCAAATCTCGCTCCTCTTGACGGATGAAAACGGAGTGGATATGAGTAGTTTCAGCTTAGCAATGAGCAAGGACGGAGGAACGTTTGAAACAGTTAAAGACCTTGAGATTGGAAGCAAACAGGTAACGTCGGCCTCCATCCACTATAAGCCAACGCTGTTCATCGGTCACTATCTCTTTAGGATCAAGGTAGATGATCTCATCGGAAACACGTTTGGCGGTGAGGACGGATTTCGTGATTTTAAATTCTCCGTGGCGGAACAACCCGACCTTGAACCACCAATCGTTGAAATCCACGTTAACGATGAAATGTTGACGGATGGAACGGTTATCCGTGAGCAGCCGAAATTTGAGATTTTGATCGCGGACGAAAGTGGGATTAGTCCAACCACAGTTCAATTTGCCTTTGGTCCAACAAGCAGCCCGCTGTTTCCACTGTCTGAGGATCGCTATACGCTTCAGTTTGATGTCACCCACCCCACACAAGCGTGGATTGACTTTGAACCCGATCTGTCAAACGATGAGTACCAACTCCAGGTTCTCGCCACGGATACCAGTGAAAACACACTCGAATCGCAAATTTATCGTTTCCGACTTGAGGAACCTGTGTCCATCACGCATCTATTAAATGTGCCGAATCCCATACGCACCAACACAGTTTTTACCTACAATCTTGCACAGGCTCCAGATCAAGTTACAGTCAAAATCTATACCGTGAGCGGTAGACTCATCCGGACGATAGAGGACGCTTCAGCGAGACGAGGCTACAATGAAACCGACTGGGACGCGCGCGATGAGAATAGTGAACGTTTGGCAAACGGTGTTTACTTCTACAAAGTAACTGTTGAAAAAGACGGGCGCAAAATCGAAAAAATCGGACGACTAGCAATTTTGCGTTAACTGCTGAATTAACTTCCCAGCATAGTGTGCTGACCCATTTCTCAGTCTCCTGCTTTTACTTGCGCTTTATATGGGAATCGGTTATAATGTATTGGTTTTTTATACAGCTTGCGGTTGGGTCAAATGTCCTCAAATGCTTCGCCTATTCTGAACTACGAAAATATCTCCGAAGCCACCATTAATCGCCTCTCTTTGTACTCCCGGCTTTTAGCGACGCTTGCACTCGAAGGGGTTACGGTTGTGTCTTCAAAGGAGTTATCAGAACGCACCGATTTTACAGCAACCCAAATCCGAAGGGATTTAGCCTATTTTGGGCAATTTGGGAAGCGGGGAATCGGTTATGAGGTTGCTGCGCTCAATGGTGCCGTTGACAAGATTCTCGGCGTTCATGTCCGTCGAAAAGTTGCACTTATCGGTGTCGGCAACTTGGGCAGCGCGCTACTGGGCTATCGTGTACTGCGGGAGCACAATTTTGAGATTGTCGCAGCATTCGATAACGATTCGGATAAATGGGGTCGAATCATTAATAACGTTGTCATCCAGAATATTGTAGAACTTCCCGAAACCGTACAATCCAAGCAGATTGAGATTGGCATTATCGCTGTACCGCTCCATGCGGCTCAGAACGCACTAGAGTACCTTGTTGCAGCAGGGGTCAAAGCAATCCTCAACTTTGCTCCAGCACATCTGACCGTTCCGCGTCATATTAAACTGAGGAACGTTGATCTATCTATAGAACTTGAAGGACTTTCCTACTTTTTACAGCATCGAGTACCATAAAGGACTATCTATGAGCCATTTTCCGATCTATCGTCCGAGACGGCTTCGTGCCAATGAAAACCTTAGACGGCTCGTTCGCGAAACGCATCTTTCCGTTGATGATTTAATCTACCCAATGTTTGTCGTCCACGGCGTCGATATTGCATCAGAAATCCCATCAATGCCGGGGTGCTATCAATACTCGGTTGATCAGCTCGTTAGGGAAGCAAAAGAGTTGGCAGCCCTCCGTATTCCGGGGACACTCTTATTTGGGATTCCAGAATCCAAGGATCCGGTCGGCTCCGAAGCTTATGCCGACGATGGTATTATCCAACGGGCCGTGCGAGCCATAAAGGATGCAGTCCCCGAACTGCTCGTAATAACTGATGTATGTCTCTGCGAATATACAGACCACGGGCACTGCGGTGTCATTCATGAAGGAGAGGTACTAAACGATCCGACGTTGGAGTTGCTGGTCAAAGAGAGCCTATCACACGCCCACGCTGGCGCAGATGTTATCGCCCCATCCGATATGATGGATGGACGGGTCGGTGCAATCCGCGAGGCGTTGGATGAAAACGGATACGATCAGACCCCCATTATGGCGTATTCTGCAAAATATGCGTCCGCGTTTTACGGTCCGTTCCGCGAGGCAGCAGAATCTGCCCCGCAGTTTGGCGATAGACGTGCATATCAGATGGATCCACCGAATCTGGAAGAAGCGTTGCGGGAGGTTGCCCTAGACATTGAGGAAGGGGCGGATATTCTGATGGTCAAGCCGGCGCTGTCCTATCTTGACATAATCAGTCAGGTAAAAACGCATTTTCAGGTGCCGGTCGCTGCGTACAACGTGAGCGGAGAATATTCGATGATCAAAGCCGCTGGGCAAAACGGTTGGATTGACGAAAAGCGGGTTGCGCTTGAGGTGCTCACCAGCATTAAGCGTGCAGGCGCAGATATAATTTTAACTTACTTTGCAAAATCGGTTGTGGAGTGGCTCACAGAATAGATGAAAGGGAGAAAATACCTTGAATAACGCCAAGTCTTTGGCAGCATGGCAAAAATCACAACAATTTATCCCCGGTGGCGTTAATAGCCCGGTAAGAAATTTTAATAAGGTTGGTGGCAGCCCCCTCTTTATCCAGCGTGGTAAAGGCTCAAAGGTCTATGATATTGATGGAAATGAATATATCGATTACTTGGCGTCATGGGGTCCACTAATCCTAGGGCACGCCCACCCAAGCATTCTTGAGGCAATTCAAGGAGCCGCAGAGAATGGCACCAGCTTTGGGGCGGCAACAGCGTTAGAAACAGAACTTGCCGAACTGATTGTCAACGCCTACCAGTCAATCGAAATTGTTCGATTGGTCAACTCCGGTACAGAGGCTACGATGAGCGCAATCCGCGTCGCACGTGGGCATACCGGGCGTGACAAGGTCATCAAAATGGCAGGTTGCTATCATGGTCATGTTGACTCGCTCCTCGCCGAGGCGGGGTCCGGGGTCGCAACCTTCAGTGTTCCTGAGTGTATCGGCATCCCAGAAGATTTCACACGACACACCCTCGTTGTGCCGTTCAATGACGTTGATGCTGTACGAGCTGCGATCGAAGCCAATCCCGATCAAATTGCATGTCTGATCCTTGAACCAATCGCGGGCAATATGGGCGTGATTCCGCCGCGTGATGGCTACCTCCAAGAATTGCGCGAGATTACCGCTGAACACGGCATCCTGCTTATTTTCGATGAAGTCATCACCGGGTTTCGCGTGGCATACGGCGGGGCACAGTCCCTATACGGAGTCACACCCGATATGACCTGCCTCGGCAAGATCATCGGCGGGGGCATGCCAGTCGGTGCTTACGGAGGGAAAAAAGAAATCATGGAAAACATCGCCCCACTCGGCGGTGTTTACCAAGCGGGAACGCTATCGGGTAACCCGCTTGCGGTCTCTGCCGGAATCGCAATGTTGAAAGCTCTGTCCGAGCCCAATGTCTACGATCAGCTTGAGGCGCGTGCCACTGCCCTTGCAGAGGGACTCCAAGCAGCGACCAACCGCCACGGAATTGATGCCTGGCATAGCCGGGTCGGTTCCATGTTGATGTTCTACTTCACAAATGAAACAGTTACCGATTACGACGGTGTACAGACCGCAGACACTGAGCGCTATGCGCCTTACTTCTGGAACTTGCTTGAAAAAGGGGTCTACGTCGCCCCATCACAGTTCGAGACAGGCTTCGTTTCACTGGCACATTCTGAGGCAGATATAGACCAGACAGTTCGGGCAGCCGATGAAGTATTGTCAAAACTTTAACGCAGGGAAGGGAGCATAAACGGAGAAACAGGTAGGAGGATAACGTTTCACGTTTCACATCCGATGTCAACACCAAGTCTTAGCGAAATTTGCCATTTTATTACAGACGATTTGCAAGCCGTTGAAAAAAAACTCGGTGAGAAGACCACGAGCCATTACGATTTTGTCGATCTTGCTGTCCAGCATGTAGTCGAAGGAGGCGGAAAGCGGCTACGTCCAATCTTGTTATTGCTTTCTGCGAAAGCGTGCGGATACCAAGGCGAAGACGCACATACGCTTGCAGCAACCGTCGAGCTTATCCATGTTGCATCGCTTGTCCACGACGATGTCCTTGACGAAGCCCCCATCCGGCGAGGACGTGAAACGTTGCACTCTAAATGGGGCAACAAAGTGGCGGTGCTTGTTGGCGACTATCTTCATGCCCGTGTTCTTTCGATGCTAGTCAACCGACGTGCTGACGATCTCGCGATGGCACTCCTCTCCGATGCGACACATGCGATGTGTGAAGGGGAAGTCATTCACGCCTACAAAAATGGGGATTTCAATATTTCGCAGGACGATTATCTAAAAATTATCGACCTAAAAACCGGCAAACTCATCACCGCTTCATGTGCAATGGGAGCAGTACTCGGAACACAGAATTCGCAAAGCCTCCAAGCGCTAACAGAATATGGAGAAGCTATCGGCGCAGCATTTCAGATCATCGATGATCTCCTCGACCTTGTGGCAGATGGAGAAACGTTGGGTAAGGAACCATTTAACGATCTGCGCGATGGAAAGCTGACATTTCCGATGATCTATGCACGCGAGGTCTGTACGACCGAAGAGAGAACAGAGCTCGAACGGGTTTTTGATTTACAAATGGATGACGCTGGAGCAATCGAATGGATCGAATCCCTGCTTGAACGGTATCAGATTCAGGAGCATTGCCGTGGGGTCGCTCAACAATACGCCGACCACGCGAAATCTGCTTTGAACGTACTCCCCGAAACGTCTGCGAGAAATGCCCTTGCACAGCTTGCGGACTACGGTGTATCAAGAGATTGGTAGAAAAATAATACGTAACGAGTAATACGTAAAGGCTGATTTACACAGCCACCGTCATTTCGTAGACACGTTTTTTTACGCATTACGTATTACGCATTATTCTCCACAGACACAGAGAATACAAAGAAGAAAAGCCTACAACGACCTATTGCGTTACTTCTCATACTATGTTCTATCCAGCATATCTGAACCTCCAGAACCGCAAGTGCCTCGTTGTGGGTGCAGGGATTGTCGCCGAACGAAAGGTGCTCACTCTACTACGCAGCGGCGGAGATGTAACGTTAATCAGCCCTGAAGCAACTGAAACCAATGCTGACTGGGCACGGAGCAATCAGATAACATGGCATAAACGCCAGTTTCAGGTTGGTGATACGGAGGGGATGTTTCTAGTTTGTGCGGCAACCGATTCCCCGGAGATTAACACACAGGTCTTCAAGGAAGCACACGAAATATACAGAATCAATCTAGTCAACGTAGTTGATGTGATTCCTGAGTGTACTTTCGCAGCAGCGTCCGTGATCACACATGAAGACCTAACAATCAGTATCTCCACAAGCGGCAAGAGTCCAGCGTTGTCCAGACGTATCCGAGAGCACCTCGAGTCGAAGTTCAGCGCTGTATCGCTTTACGATGAATCATCTGAGACCAATTTTACTCCGTCTCTCAAAGGGAACGGTCTCCCGTATCCGGTCTATTTTTTGTTGGACAATCGGCACTGTATCGTAATCAGTGATTCGGAAAAGATAGGCGAAGTCCTCGCGCAACGACTTGATCTACTGCTGCGTTGTGGCGCGACTGTCGAGCGCATTACCCCGACCGCTGATAGTCTGGAACGTATATCAAGGGCATTCTTTGTGTTAGTTGATGATGTCGATTCCGAAGATTCTGCCTTTGCTGCGCTCAATCAATGTCAACTCATTGAATTTATCAATTCCCCGGAATTGGGAACATTTACCACGCCGATTCTGGTGAGCGACGGCGATCTGATTATCAGCATTTCTACCAATTATACTCAGGAGATTGGCATAGGGGCAGCCGAAGGATATAGCACCGAAGCTGTACAAACCCAACTCGCCCATCAGTTTGAAAACAACGGTTATGGGGAGTTTATCGATTTTCTCGGTTCGCTACGACCTACGGTGATGGAAGCTATTCCAACCCAGAAAGGTCGTCAACGATACTTCGATCATCTCATCGATTACGTTCCTAAAAATGAAGGCCAAAAATGCTGCTTAGGGTTTGAAAACCCTAACTGTGCGGTCAAATGCACCTTCAATATGATTCGTAGCGGGCAAACTGTCGCTGCCCATCAATATGCCATACAACGAATAAACCTTTGAACAAATGCATTTTTTACGCTTTATATCGCGATGAATTCACTATTTTTTCACCCGCTCTTGCTCGTCTATTTGGCGGCAAGCATACTTCACATTCTTTTCCTCACAACAGGGAATCACACGGTTGCAAAACTCGCTTACTGGCTGACAATAGGAGGCTTTGTGCTGCACTCGGCTTTTATCCTGCTGCGCTGGCAGCACGCGGGACACCTGATGGCGTATTGGTATGACTCAACGTCCTTCCTAGCGTGGGCAATTATCTTGATTTACCTGTGTATCGCACACCTGACCCACCTCCGCACGGTTGGGGTTTTTGTTGTTCCTGCCGCATTTATCGCCACGTTAGTCGCTTACACGCTACAAACTCAAGAAAATACTGCGATTCCCACTTATCTGCAAAACTATTGGCTTATTGCCCATTCGTCCGCTATTTTTTTGGCTTATGCAG
Organism: Candidatus Poribacteria bacterium; assembly: GCA_965204355.1. Taxonomy (GTDB): domain Bacteria; phylum Poribacteria; class WGA-4E; order WGA-4E; family PCPOR2b; genus PCPOR2b. The sequence goes on along the minus strand of OZ241983.1, from coordinate 636,897 downwards.
CATTCATCGCTGCGTTTGGGTTTGGACTGATGTATCTAATCGAAGAAAAGAAAATTCGTGAGAAACAGCATACGCTTATCTTCAATCTCTTACCCGCACTCGGACGGTCCGACGAGATCGGTCACAAGTGTATCCTCGTCGGCGTCATCCTGATGACGATGGGTATTCTCATCGGGGCACTTTGGACACAGTATGTCAAAGAAATCAAATGGGCCTGGGTTGATTCAAAGGTTATCTTCACAATCGCCACATGGCTTATCTATGTGTTACAACTTAGCATCCGCCAAATTCTCGGTTGGCGTGGACGCAAAACCGCCTATTCTGCAATTATCGGTTTTGCCGCTGTGTTGTTCACCTATGTAGGTGTTAATCTCTTTTTACCTAGTATACACGCATTCTAACAGATGAACCAAATTGTTATTGTCGGTACCAGTCATCATATTGCATCGCTCGATTTTCGAGAACGATTGTCGTTTTCTGAAGATCAGCTCATAGAGGCTTTCCAACTTTTAAGGAAACATCCCGACGTTCGAGAAGTCGCAATTCTCTCGACCTGCAATCGTGTCGAAATCTATGCCGTGACCCACAGCGAAGATGGCTGTGCGGTCTTGTCCGATTTCCTATCAGACTATCATCAAATCGAGCCGCAGCAACTGGATAAGTTTACATATAGCCATCAAAATCTTGATGCCGCTCGTCATCTCTTCAATGTCACTGCGAGCCTTGATTCCATGGTTGTCGGTGAACCTCAGATTCTCGGTCAGGTGAAAGAGGCGTACGCTCAATCACTCGCTGCTGGAGCGACCGGCGATATTTTGAATCGCATGTTTACCAAAGCACTAAGCGTCGGAAAGCGAGTTCGTACTGAAACCAATATTGCCGCTGGCGCAGTATCCATCAGTTATGCAGCCGTTGAACTTGCCAAGAAGATCTTTCAAAGTCTGGCAGATAAAACAGTTGCTATCGTCGGTGCCGGCGAAATGAGTGAATTAACGGCGCAACACCTTGTGAAGAACAATGTTTCTAAGGTCATCGTGGCAAATCGAACCTATCAGCGTGCAGTCGATATCGCCAAAAGATTTAATGGGATCCCCTTAGAATATGACGCCGATCTGAGCTTCCTTGTCGAAGCAGACATCGTGATTAGCTCAACCGATGCCCCTCATTACCTAATTGACCGACCCTCGCTTGCAGAGATAATGAAACAGCGGAAACATCGTTATATGTTCCTGATTGACATCGCTGTGCCACGTGATATAGACCCTGAAGTGAGCAAAGTAGACAATGCCTTCCTGTATAACATTGATGATCTGGAAATGGTGGTCGCCTCCAACCTCAAAGACCGGGGACAGGAAGCAGAGATCGCAACACAGATTGTCAAAGAAGAGGTCACAAAATTCCATTCACGATTGCAAATCTTGGAAGTCAACCCAATAATTAAAGCGCTCCATCAACAGTTTCAGGGGGTGGCTTCAAAAGAGTTGGGAACCTGTCTTGACAAAGCGCAGCTTACCCCTAAACAGCAGAAGATGGTTGAAGCCATGACACAATCAATTATCAAGAAGTTGTTGCATCAACCGACGACGCATCTGCGTCAAACTGTCAACAACGACAATGACGATCATGCACAGTATGTCCACGCTTTGCTCGAAATGTTTGGTTTGGAACAAGCAGCAAGTACGAACGACGTAGAAGACTAAAGCATATGGTACGGATGGATGTAATCAGTTTAATTCTTGAAATTGCTGGATCGGAACATGCTTTTGATATTCTGGAGGGAACATTTGCAGAAATCACGAAGGAGGAGTTGAGTTCAAGTCTGTTAGAATGTGGGATTATCCCTGAGTTATTGGAGCATGACTCCTCTGAAGAGAAGTTATGGGCGAAATACTGTGACATCCTATTAGCACAAACATGGACGCATCTATCTATTCCTGCGGAAGTTTTAAGGGCAAGAGGTGACTCTGCTGACGTTTTTGGGAGAACTCACAATTATAGTATTGTTGGCGATGCCAAAGCATTTCGTCTGAGTCGCACAGCGAAAAATCAGAAAGACTTTAAGGTGCAAGCACTGGATGATTGGCGCAGAAGTAATACATACGCCTGCCTTGTATCACCGCTCTATCAATATCCTCGGCGAGCAAGCCAAATTTACGAGCAAGCAATTGAGCGAAACGTCACTTTGTTATCATATACCCACCTCAAATTTTTACTTGATTGCACTGATGGACAAAATCTCGATCTCCTTTGGTGTCTAGGTAATGAGCTACCAAAAAGCAAAAACGCCCAACAATATTGGAAAGCAATTGATGAGAGGACGTGTGAAATCGCTGGTAAAAGCGAGGAAATACTCAGCACTTATAAACAGAAGACAATTGATAAAATCAAACAGCTCGGTGAAGAGGGCATTGGTTACTGGGAAACAAGAATAGCGACTTATAAGAAGCTGTCCCAAGAAGAAGCAGTAGCAAGGTTGATTAAGGCAGAAAAAGTTGAAGCTAAGATCTCGACAATAAAAAAGGCGATTGAAATTGTTCAATCGTAAAAAAACTCATGGATGTACTGCTTGATCAAATTATCCAAGGCGATTGTATAGATTGGCTACCCAAAATTCCGCCGGAATCTGTTCACCTCTTTCTCTCGGATATACCTTACGGTATCGGATTGGATGACTGGGATGTTCTACACAATAATACAAATTCTGCTTATCTCGGTCAATCACCAGCCCAACATGGTAAGAGCGGTTTCAAAAGAAGAGGGAAACCAATTCGGGGCTGGAGCGCTGCTGACAGAAATATTGTCAGAGACTACCAAAAATGGTGTGATCAGTGGGCACAACTTGTTTACCCAATCATGCAAAAAGGGGCAAGCTTATTCGTGTTTGGTGCACGTCGAACCATTCATCGAGCGATTATTGCGCTTGAAGATGCTGGTTTTCTGCTGCGTGACGTTCTTATTTGGAAAAAAGATTCTGCACACCATCGGAGTCAACGTTTAGAAATAGTATTGAATAGAAGGGGCGAAGAAAAATTGGCAGAAAAGTGGAAGGGGTGGCGGATAGGCAATTTAGCACCGATCTATGAACCGATTGCGTGGTTGTTTAAGCCCTACGATCACACAATTACTGATAATATCATTGAAAACGAAGTTGGAGGAATGAATGTCGCCGAATGTTTAATCAATGGCAAGAGTCCAACCAATGTGTTAGACATTGACTTTCGTCCCAACGAAACACGGGTACATGAAGCACAAAAACCTGTTGCTCTAATGGAATACCTCATTAGACTTACAACACTGGAGAATCAGATTGTATTAGATCCTTTTATTGGAAGTGGAACCACTGCAATTGCATGTCGTAGCTTGAATCGAAGATTTATCGGTTTCGAGATTAACGAGTCCTATTATCGCAATGCTCTCCACCGATTGGAAACTGAGACGAGACAATTACGGTTTCTACACGAGTCGGCCAGCTCCGACTGAACGACTGCGATTTGCTAGAGTACCTACGCCGCACAGTGAATGAGAAGGAATCCACAATGGAAGCATTCGGAATTATTGGAATGGTACTTGGAGCAACCGGCTTCATCTATGGCCTTCTCGCTTTTGTTCACACAGCGAGGACCCAAAAACGGATAGAATATCTGGAATCTGAACTTGAGAAATTGAAGACTGAGTAGTGTCGCTTGAATCGCTTTATCGATTTCGAGAACAGCGAGTCCATATGAAACAAACTATCACTATCGGCACACGCGGCAGCCAACTCGCCCTCTGGCAGGCAGAATATGTGAGAAAGCGTCTGAATGATCACTTTCCCGACCGCTCGATCGAACTCAAAGTTATCAAGACGACAGGGGACAAAATTCGAGACCGATCACTCGTCGGGCTCGGTAAGGGAGTTTTTACAAAGGAGATTGAAGTCGCGCTTTTGGACGGCACAATCGATCTCGCCGTCCACAGTATGAAAGACCTACCGACAGATCTGCCTGACGGGCTTTGTATCGCCGCTATTCCTGTACGCGAAGATCCCCGCGATGTGCTAGTTACACAAGCCGGGCTGCTCCTCGATCAGCTCCCACAAGCGGCGAAAATTGGAACGACAAGTCCACGTCGAAAATCTCAACTTCTGTATTTACGCCCCAATTTGCAGGTTGTGGATGTCCGCGGGAACCTCGATACCCGCCTTCGCAAGCTACACGAAACAGAGCTTAATGGAGTTATCCTCGCTGCAGCAGGAATTAAACGACTGATTGGCGAGGAGATCATCACAGAGTATTTTGAGGTGGATCGGATGGTTCCCCCTGCCGGGCAAGGAGCATTGGGAGTGGAAGCGCGAGAAGATGACCTTGAAATCAAAACGTTATTAGACGCTATTAACGATGTCCACAGCGAAACCGAAGTGCTCGCAGAGAGGACTGTGTTGAATGAATTGGGTGGTGGGTGTCAAGTTCCAATCGGTGTAAACGCACAATTGAAGGACGATAAGCTTCATCTGATTGCTACAGTCTGTAGCCCCGACGGAAAGCATCGCCTCCTTGAGAGACTATCGGGTGATCCGACATCTGCTCATGAGTCGGGGGTCAACCTTGCAACAAAGTTGATTCAGAACGGCGCACACAAACTTCAAAGTGAAATCTAAAGCGTGAATCATGGCTGCCATAAACGGAAAAGTCTACCTTGTTGGGGCGGGACCGGGCGATCCGAAACTGATTACGCTCAAAGGGATTGAATGCCTCCAACGCGCAGACGTAGTAATCTATGATCTGCTTATCAACGTCAAACTACTTGAGCACTGTCCCGCGCATACTGAAAAAATCTATGGCGGTAAAATGATAGGCGAACAGGAAGAACGCCAAGCCGAAATCGATGGCCTAATGATTCGGCATGCGAAGGCAGGTAAAACAGTTGTCCGGCTCAAAGGCGGTGATCCGTTTATATTCGGGAGAGGCGGAGAAGAAGCACTGACACTCGTCGAAGCAGGAATTGATTTTGAAATCGTGCCCGGCATTACTTCAGCAATCGCTGCCCCAGCATACGCGGGTATTCCCTTAACGCATCGAAATTATTCATCCTCCGTCGCATTTGTTACGGGGCATTCGGCGGCGTTGAAAGCGGATTCGACAATTCATTGGCAGCAGCTCGCGACAGGCGTCGACACATTGGTTATTCTGATGGGCGTAGGGCATTTGCGTGAAATTGCGGAGCGTCTGATTCAATATGGACGTGCACCTGATACGCCAATTTCCCTCGTTCACTGGGGAACAACACCACAGCAAAAAACGCTTGAGGGAACTCTCGCAGATATCGCCCAAAAGGCAGAGGCTGTTAGTTTTCGCAATCCAGCAGCAATTGTTGTCGGGAACATTAATGCTTTGCGCGAACAATTGGGCTGGTTTGACCGAAAGCCACTCTTTGGACGTCGGATTATCGTCACGCGCGCTAGGGCACAAGCCAGCGACTTCGCGGAATCCCTCGAATCTTACGGCGCCGAGGTTATCCAATTCCCGACGATTGAAACTCGGGCAACTCCCGACAACGCTATGTTGGACAGAGCAATCGCTCAACTCGCGACGTATAACTGGGTTATTTTTACCAGTGTCAACGCTGTGGATTATTTCTATCGACATCTGCGGACGAACGGTAAAGATACCCGCTCACTCGGAAACGCTCGTATCTGTGCGGTCGGAGAAAAAACTGTGGCGGCGTTAGATCAGGTCGGGATTCGTGCGGATTACGTTCCAACGCAATATCGCGGTGCGGTCCTTGCAGCAGAGTTAGAAGATGTGAAAGGACAAAAGATTCTACTGCCGCGTGCTTCGATCGCCGCTGATGATTTACCCAACGGTTTACGAGATAGAGGCGCGGTTGTTGATGCCATTCCAATCTATGAAACCGTCAAAGCCGGTGCAGAAGGACGTGATGTACTCGAAGCGGATCTACACAACGGACGCATCGACATGGTAACATTTACAAGTTCGTCAACCGTTACCAACCTCCTTGAGATATTCGATTCACATTCGCTCGCTGCACTGCTCGATCAAGCTCACATCGCGGTCATCGGCCCGTCAACCGCCGCAACCGTGGAAGCACATGGATTGACAGCAGACATAATTGCAAAGAAAGCATCTGTAGAAGTACTCGCGGAAGAAATTGTCATGTTTTATACAGGAAAGGAAAAGAAAAAATGAACCGAAAAAGGGTCAAAATCGTCATTGCAAGTCTTATCTTAGCGGCTGCGATGGCATTCCTCGTTGTTGCGGGAGTGAAGAACACAAGCATGAGACACTTCGCACCCGACGCACTCGTCGCACACGCACAAGAGGTTGACAACAAGCCCATCCAAGTAGATGGGTTGATTGCCGAGGGAACCACCCAATGGGATCCAAAAAAGTTTCAACTCACCTTCGCGATACGAGATCGGGACGGACAAGCGACTGTCAACGTCCTCTACGCAAACAGACTCAGACCCGACAATTTCAAAGATGGTGGGGATGTCTTTGTTCAAGGGAAATATAACGCAGCCGAAAATCTCATCATTGCCTCCAAACTCCAAACGAAGTGTGCGTCGAAATATGAAGCAGCCGAAGGAATGACAGCACAAACAGCCGAAACCAACACAAGCGACTATTGAGACGCAGAAGGAAAGATACGCTTTATGGCAGAATTGGGACAAGCAGCAATATGGCTTTCGGTTTTTTCCTGTCTGTGGGCATTGACGATGCTTTGGATGGGATTGCGTCATAATAGCTACAACGCAGTCATCAGCGGACGAAACGGGGTCATCGGGACGTTTGTTTTAATAACCCTGGCAACAGGCGCCCTGATCTACGGTTTTGTGACAAACGACTTCTCGATGAAATATGTCGTCGAAGTCTCCAGCTACGATCAACCCCTACTGTACAAAGTTACCGCGTTGTGGGGACGGATGTCCGGCTCACTCCTATTTTGGCTCTGGCTTGTGACCCTTTTTGGTGCTATGGTCGTATGGACAAACCGACGTGCGACCGATTACTTGGCTGACTATGCCCTCATCCCTATCTCAATAGTCCAACTCTTTTTTATCATCCTTGTAACCGGTTTAGTCGAAGGTGTCTACAATCCGCTGGATCGTTTACCAGACGGTGCGGTTGCCCGCGATGGCGCCGGAATGAATCCGCTGCTACAAACACCGAGCATGGCTTTTCACCCGCCATCGCTTTACGTCGGCTTCGTCAGCCTGACTGTACCGTTTGCCTTTGCCGTCGGTGCCCTCGCCGCCGGGAAGATAGGCAGCGAATGGATTAGCAGATCACGGCGATGGATGATGGCGTCTTGGCTGGTGCTGACACTTGGTATCACACTTGGCGGGAATTGGGCATACCGCGAACTCGGATGGGGCGGCTATTGGGCGTGGGATCCCGTCGAAAACGCCTCGTTCATGCCGTGGCTGCTCGGCACCGCTTATCTCCATTCGGTGATGATTCAAGAGAAGCGGAACATGCTCAAACTCTGGAATATCGTCTTGATTACGCTTGCGTTTGAGTTTACGCTCTTAGGAACTTTCATCACCCGTAGCGGGATAATTACTTCCGTGCACGCATTTGCACAGTCCGATATCGGAGGGTACTTCCTCGGATTCATTTTCCTTTCCTCGCTCAGCGTCGTTGGGCTCCTGGCTTATCGCTGGAACGATCTGAAAAGCCCGAATCGCCTCGAATCCCTCCTCTCCCGCGAGAGTTCGTTCCTTCTAAACAATTGGATGCTTGTGGGCTTGACACTGATTATCCTCTGGGGAACGCTGTGGCCAGTTATCACAGAACAGGTCACAGGCGAAAAGGCTGCGGTCCCAGAGGCGTTTTTCAATCAGGTAGTCATCATCCCCGGACTGCTCCTCTTGTTACTTACAGGCGTCGGTCCAATTATTTCATGGAAAAAGTTGACGCCAAGCAATTTCAAACGGATGTTCGCCAAACCAATTGTTTTGGGGATAGTCGGTGGGATCCTTTCATGGGGATATCTTGCCCTGAAAGGGCACACCGGGGCAATCTACTCTGCGCTTTGTGTCTGTGCTGCTGTTTTTGTCCTTGCAGCCATCTGTGACGAATTCTATCGCGGATCAAAATTACGAGCCAAACGCGCTGAAACCTCTTTCTTTGATGGACTCATCCAACTCATTCAACGCAACAAGCGTCGATACGGCGGCTATATCGTCCACATCGGTATCGTGATTGTATACATTGGGATTCTGGGGTCTAAGGGCTATTCTCTCTTGGAGTCAAAGGGACTACAACGTGGGGAATCGATAGAGGTCAGCAACTACAGGCTTACGATGCAGGATGCATTTCAGGAGGAACACCCCAACTTTTCGCTTGGCGGGGTTATATTCGCTGTTGAAAAAAACGGGAAACCGATGGGGACGATGCGCCCAGCCCGTGGATTTTATCATAAAGCCGGACAGGGCGAGCAGGATACCATCGAGTCCGCCATACGCCACTTGGGATTAAACGACCTCTATATTGCATTAGGTCCTCTTCCTGAAAACGTGCCCGCCCATGTGAGTTCAGGCGGAATTGTCTCCGTTCAGGTTTACCATAATCCGCTCGTCAATGTTGTCTGGATTGGCGTTGCTATTATGATGATCGGCGGACTGGTCGCAATTCTTGAGAAACACACAAAAGGCAATGTGTAAAATGAAAAGCTGCCATACTGTTCTCTTAATTTTAATCTCTTTCAGCTGCTTAACTTTCGTGGCGAACCCCCAAGAGCAGGCATCCACAACCGATCCATCGCTTGAATCAAATCTGGATCAACTGATGACAAGCGTATACTGTCACTGCGGCTGCGTGCGAGAGACAATTAAGCATTGCGTCTGTGGTGTTGCTCAACAGATTGAAGTAGACTTTCGCAATCGCCTTATCGGTGGAGAAACAGTTGAAAAGATTCGGACCGACTATCTCGCAAGATGGGGAACGCAGTTCTCAGCGCTTATGCCTGCCAAAGGGTTTAATATCGTCGCTTATGCCATGCCCGCCGTCATCATCGTACTGATCGGCGTGATTGTCTTTTTTGTGCTTAGATCAAAACGCCGCGCAGCGTTAGCGAAGTCAGCCGTTTCGACAGAACCGCAGGAGTCAGCCTCAACAGATCAATACGAACAAATTGAGGAAGAACTTGAACGTTACAAACAACAAAGATAGCCTCAAGGATAGGAGTTCGGCTTATGTTTTTTGTGTTTCTATGGATTTTACTACTTGGACTTCCCCTTCTGTTCTATCTGGGTTTGCCACTGTGGTCGAAGCCTCGCCCGTCCCCAGAAATGGATGCCGTTGAAGCCCGAATGCAAACGCTATACCTTGAGCGTGAACGCAGCTATTCGGCACTTGTGGACCTTGAGGAAGATTACGAAACGAGTAAGCTGTCCCAAGCGGATTATCAAACCCTGAGAGGCCAACTGTTGCAAGAAACAGCAGCGGTCTTGACGCAGATTGAGACAACCGGCATGGCGTCTGTGGAAGAGGAAATCGAGAGATACAAACAAGAGAGGGGTTCACGAGGTTAGCATATAAATATGCACAACAAGCGCAAATCCGGCAAACTAGGAAGTAAAAGATTCTCCGAATCACATAAATCCATGCGAACCATAAAAAAATTGGCGATGATTCGCGGAGATTCGTGGATGCTTTCACGTTTCACGTTTCACGTTTCATTTCTTATATTCACAGTTTTGATCTGTCTTTCCTCCGCCGTTGCACAAAGCAACACCGGCAAAATTGAAGGACAAATCATAGATAAGAGAGCAAATCAACCGCTTCCTCACCAGTTAGTGGTTTTACAGACTCACCGGGAAGGCGAAGATGTTCAGCAACGTGAGATGGTGACAGACGATAGCGGGTTCTATAGCTTCGAGGATCTCTCGACAGCGTTCGATGTCCATTATGCTGTCTCAACCAATTATGAAGGCGAGGAATACATCGAACAGGATATCGTTCTGTCGGAGTGGCTGCCTCATATCAAAGTCAATATTGAGATTGGAGCGTTCACGGATGACCCAGCACAGATAAAAATTCGACAGCACACACTTATTATTAGACCCCCGCCGGAAGACCACGCTCCAGACGGGGCCGTTTCCGTGGTGGAATTCATTCAAATAGAAAATACCAGTGAACTGGCTTTTCAAACGTCAATCGATAATCAATCGGCGGGTGTGCATTTCAATCTACCAAATGGTCACGAAAACCTTCAAATAGACCAGACCTTCAAACAAGAACTTGACATAACTGCAAACCGGTTAATTGCCAGTCAACCGTTAGCCCCGGGAACACATCGAGTAGGATATTCTTATTTGATGCACGTTGTTGATTCGGATTTAGTTCTCTCCCGAAAACTGACGTTTGATACCGCCCAATTCTATGTATTCATCTCCGACGGAATACCCCTTGTCCCACAATCGCGAATGCTGGGAGCGGGTCGTCGGGAAGAAATTCACGGTCTGGTGTTCACCATCTATGCGACGGATCCGGCGAAGCCGTTATCAACGAGTCAAACTGTAGATCTACGCTTCAGAGTTACCTCCATAGCGCCTCCGTCCCAAGGTGGCACAGGTGAAACAGCAAGAAAACCGTCCGACCCGAAGATGATTGCGCTGATAGCAATCTCCGCAGCGCTTGCAGGCGGTTTTTTGGTTGCAGCAATTCTCAAAATCCGATCTCCAAAGTCATCTGACGACTCTCAGCAGCCCCAAAGAACACCCGATGCAAGTTGGCTCGGTAAGTTGGATGTCGCCGACCTTGAACGGACGCGGATTGCCCGGCTTGAGATGATTACTCGTCTGGAAGAGTTGCACGAAAAACGTGAAATATCCGATCGGGTTTATGAGCGGTTACGGAAAGAGCAGGCGGATCGGCTTGCTGCCGTCTTGACACGAATTAATAGGGAGGAAACGTGATCTCTGAAGATGAACCCCTATTGAAGCAAATTTCAAATCTTTTTACCGCAGTTTTCTACTAATAATGCTTCTCCAAGCCTCCCAGATCACGAAACGCTTCGGTCATCGAATGGTATTGAATGGACTCGATATCAACGTCCAGTCTGGCGAAGTTGTTACCATTTTCGGACCAAACGGAGCTGGCAAAACAACCCTCATTCATATCCTTTCAACACTGATTAAACCGACATCCGGTACGCTCCAAATTGGAGGGGTTGACGCGCTTGCAGAGGCGTTACGCGTCCGCCCATCATTGGGGGTGGTTGTTCACGAACCGCTCGCTTATCTTGAATTTAGCCCTTATGAGAACTTGAAGTTCTTCGGGCGACTCTACAGACTCGATGGGTTAGAGCAACGCATTGCAGATCTTCTCGACGAGGTCCAACTGACCCCTTACGCACACGAACCCGTCAAGATCTTCTCACGCGGCATGATCCAGCGATTCATGATTGCCAAGGCGCTGATCCATGATCCGACGGTGCTACTCTTCGACGAACCGTTTTCAGGACTCGACCTCGCTGCACAGCAACTTGTGTTAAAGCGTATCGATCAGGAACGCGCTCGCGGCAAAGGAATTATCCTCACGACACACAATACGGAATTGGGCTACCACGCCGGTTCCCGCTTCCATTTTCTATTGAACAGTCAGATTGAAACAGTTGCTGAAAAGGAAGATATCGGATTGGAAGCGTTGTCTCGTGAGTATGAGGACAGGCTGAAAAGATAGATAGGTAGGGTATAATTTAATCAATGGAAGTATTCCGTCAAATCGGTTGGCTGATTCGCAAGGATCTCGCACTCCAATTTCGCACAAAGGACATGCTGGCTTTAATCATCGTATTCAGTGTGTTAGTCGTGCTGATCTTCTGCTTTGCGTTCGGACCGATCTTTCCCGAAAAAGTGGAGGAACGGGGGAAATTGGCTGCCAGTGTGTTGTGGGGGACATTTCTGTTTGCGGGGGTCATCGCGCTGAACAGGTCTTTCGATATTGAACGCGCAAATGGCGCGTTGCATGGACTAAGGTTGACAGGAGTAGATGCGAGTTACTTTTACCTCTCAAAGGTTGTCAGTGTCTTCGTTTTTCTCATGCTGCTGGAGGTCGTTGTCACACCGATTGCCCTTCAATTCTTGGATGTGCTCGCTGTTTTACCTGTCGCATTACAAGCACAACTCCCTTGGCTCCTGCTTAAACTCATCGGTGTGCTCGCGATTGGAACGCTCGGTTTCTGTGCGGTAGGCGTCATCGTATCGGGTATCTCTACCCATACGCACGGAAAGGAAAGTCTCCTCTCTGTCATCTTACTGCCGCTAACCTTTCCGGTGATCATGGCGGGAGCAAAATGTACCGTTTCTCTGCTGACAACCGGTGGACTTGGAGGAAACTTTTGGATTTCAGTTTTGATTGTTTACAGCCTTGTATTTCTCGCAAGTTCGTACCTCCTCTTTGAGTTTGTTGTTGAGGGATAAACTTCCCTATAAGTCCAGTTCATAAAAGGAAAGAAAAATGACACGTACTCAAATTGTTGGGCTGCTTTCAGCAATTTTGCTATTTGTTGCCATCTACTTCGTCTTCAGTTTCGCCGAGATTGAGATGACAATGCTGGAAGTACAGAAGATTTTTTACTTCCATATTTCTTCGGCGTTCACCTTATTCCTTGCCTTCGGCGTGACCTTCGTCTCCAGCATTCTCTATCTAATCAAGCGGCTGGACAAGTATGATACGATTGCGCTTGTTTCAACGGAAATCGGAATCGTTTTTGGGGTGGTCGTGTTTACCACAGGTCCTATCTGGGCGAGATTTGCTTGGAATACTTGGTGGAATTGGGAACCAAGATTGACAAGCGCGTTGATACTTTGGCTGATATATATCGGTTACCTTATCTTGCGATCTGCCCTACCGGAGGAGAAAAAACGGGTTTATTCCGCAGTCTTGGGAATCATCGGCTTCCTGAATGTGCCCATCGTTTACTTCTCCGTCGAACTTTGGCAGGGCGGCTTGCATCCCGACACTTCCACTAAGATGAACCTCCCCGCAACCATGCAAGCAGCGTGGCTGATTTCATGGCTCGCGCTGACCCTCCTCTACCTATTCTTGCTAATGTTCCGGTATCGCGTTGAACAGATGAAGTTAGAATTAGAAACGATTCAACATCAACAGATGGGTGAATTGTAAAATACAAACATCCTATCTCTGGAGAAATTCAATGCACAAAGGTTTATGGATAACGGTTCTCATCGTTTTTGGGCTCTTTTGCGGGTTATTTATATTTAGTCAAATTCCGGTCGCTATCACACAAGACGAGATCTCCATCGCCGTCAGCGATGCCATCGCCGAGACAAATGCACAGGTAGACGAAATGGAAATTGAACAGCTTGTGACCCAAAAAGCGGTAGAAAAATTGGAAGTTCGACAAAAAAAACGGCTGAAATTCCTTGTTTCTGCCTATTTTATCATCTGGCTAATCTTCAGTCTCTACATCTTACACCTCGCAAAAATGCAAAACCAATTGCGTAAGCAGCTTGACCAACTGCATAGCAATCTACAACGGAAGGAATAGGCGTTATTTTGCCCAAGTTGGTTTGAATCCCGAGCTTATCGGGGAGGAGAAGATATGGAAATCCGTGCAGCAAAAGCACATGAACGCGACGAAATCGTCGATCTCATCTCCGCAGTATTTGTTGAGAAGTGCAGACCGAGGTACGCCAGTCAACATTATCATGACTCCACCTACGAGCTGGATCAGTCACGTGTCTGCATTGTTGATGGCAAAATTGTCAGCTATGTTCGTGTCTCAGACCGATCGATGTATATCGGGGAAACGGTCGTGAAACTTGGCGGGATCGGTATGGTCGTCACTTCGCCAGAGTATCGTGGGCGGGGGTATGCGTCAGCACTGTTGCGGGATGCGATTGCCTACATGGAAGCGCAGAACTACGACCTCAGCCTCCTGTTCACCACTATCCAACCGTTTTACATGCCGCTCGGATGGGCATCTTTCCCACAGACAAATTTCGAGTTGGAACTTCTCGATAAAAAAAACTTCGCTCCGTCGGGGTGGAAAACCCGACCGTTTAACCTCGAAAGAGATTTAACACAAATCAGCCAAATCTACGACCAACACAACAAAGGACGAACCGGAACTATTTTGCGGTCGGAAAACTTGTGGCGGGATGGTTATTCGCAGCAAATCGGGATGTTGCCGTCGCTTGTTGTCGAAAAGGATGGACAAATCGGTGCCTACGCCAATCTCGCGTTTCCCGACGATGATCAAGGGATTGACACATATTTGGCGACATACTACCCGAACCTGCGGGAAGTCGGCTGCCGGAGCACAAACCCTGATAGCCTGCTTGCCCTCTGCCACGCGATTCTGGAAGCCGCTTATGACAGAAGTGTCGAAAGCATTTCAGGCCGTTTGACCCGGCATCACCCAATGACCTTGCTGTTGAGCGAAGAGAGCGGTAGCCCGCTATCGTTCTCAATCTACGAAAGGGTAATGTATCGTGTTATCTCGCTGAGGAGACTCTTCCAAAAACTGATCCCTAAATTTGAGGCGGAATTGACAAGTAGCGGCATGGCGGATCGGTCAGGCTCATTCCACTTCACTGTTGGCGACCAAGATTGTACGCTGAATGTAAATCAGGGAAAGGTGGCTGTCACTACAAATGGCAGCGGAAGAACAAAGGTAAAACTGGATACTTACCACTTCCTGAAAGTACTTTTCGGGGATGCGACATTTGGGCAGTTAGATGAATTTAATCGCATTAAGGGACTCAATCTGCAACCCGACGAAATCGCACTGCTCTCCACACTTTTCCCGAAAGACGAGCCCACATATTGGATCTGCGATTATTTTTAGGCGTTTTGGGCTGAGCAGCGGTAAATCATAGTAAATCCTAAAAACAGATAGACGCTTTCGCTCCCCGTGTCCTGTCCCGATTTATCGGAAATCTTATCGGGACGATCCCCTCACGTTCTACACCTTTCCGTCAAACCGAATACCTGTTGGAATGACATCGGTGCTCTCACCACGTCGCATCGCTTCTGCGGTATCAAGGACGCTGCGGAGGTCATGCTGTGGCTCATACCCCAGCAGACTTTTGATCTTGTGCAGATCGAACTCGAAATGATTTGATGAAAGGACTCTCGCTTCGACGTAATCCATATTATACCGCTCGGCGAGATAAGGAACGTCCTCTTCCCATCGGAACAACGCTGCGCCGCCAAGCGTGAATTCCTCTCCAACCGCCTCTTCCTGCTCGATTCCCAAAACCAGCCCTTGGGCAATATCTCGGACATCCGCAAATTCCTGTTTGTAAGGACGCCCATTCGGATTAAGGCTGATGAGGAATTTTTCCTCACCGGTCCAGAGCGATTTTATGGTGTCAATCATCTCCTGCTCATCTGCATTGTCACCCGTTTGATCCTTATACTGCTCGTACACAGGGTTAAAGAGGAACAGCCGAGGCAATCCATCCGCATTGAGAAATTCGCCGGGCTCAATCACTGTGGCAAATCGGAAAACCGTCGTTGGTACACCGTACTGGTAGTGATAGGTCATCGACAACTCTTCACCGATCCACTTGGTCAGGAAATACGGCATGTGCTTATAGCGGCTCACCATATCTTCAGAAATCGGTTCCTCGAAAAAACGTCCCTTTTCGCCCAGTCTCCAATAAATCGCCTCTGTGCAGGCATAAACAAAGCGGTGAAGATTCGGCAGCCCTTCCCGGATGCACTCCAAGATATTGAGCGTTCCCATCCCATTAATATTCAGATATTGCAGATTATCAAATGGACCGCCAAACGCAGCTGCCAAGTGATAGATTGCATCCACACCGTCAACCGCCTGCTTCACATCGTCGAAGTTTCGCAGATCCCCAACAACCGTCTCGACCCGATCATAACCGTCGAGCTTGTCTGCACGGCTTGAGTCACCGGGATAAACAAAACTGCGAATGTCGTGCCCTCTGTCAAGCAGACGGCTCACGAGATTTGCCCCAATTCTGCCTGTGCCACCTGTGACTAAAATTTTCATTCATGATTCTCCTTGAGTTATCTTCACTCACTATAGATTTATATGTGCAATCAATCAGGACTTACACAAATTTAGCACGCGGCGCGAGATTTTTTTATTTTTAACCCCCTAAATCCCCCTTGTCAGGGGGACTTTGGAAAATCAGGGGGACTTATGAACCAACTGCGTAGGTCCTATCAATATTGCTTTTGTTTTCGAGTCATCAGAAGTTTTTTGGGAAATCAATCTGCGCTGAACTACCAATGTTGAACCGATGGAAACTTCCATACACCCGCGCATCGGGACCAATGATCGAACGGTTGATCAGGGTATTTTGTATCTCCGCATTCGGGTGGATAATCGTGTCTGTAATGATTGCATTGACCACCCACGCTCCATCCCCGATCGAAGCGTAGGGACCGATAATGGCACCCTCAACCACCGCGCCTGCTCCGATAAAAACAGGTGGGATAATCACACTATTTGGGAAGCGATAAATTTGCGGCGACCGCTTTTCTAAAATAGACCGATTCGCTTCCAACAGTTGGTCTGGCGTACCGCAATGCAACGAGTTAATGAACTCCACCTTCATTTGCTCGCCATATTCTAACATCAACTGTAACCCGTCTGTCAACTGATATTCGTTGTGGGTACGGATATCTTTTTCAATAATTTCATCTAAGCAGTGGAACAGCAGCTCGCTATTTCGGATGTAATACATACCCTCAATAACCAGGTTTGTCGGTGGATTTTCAGGCTTCTCAATCAGGCGCGTAATAAACTCGCCATCGGTCTCAACGATGCCAACCCCCTGCGGGTTCTCGACCATTTTAATACCGATAACCGTGTAAGGATTCTGGAGGAGCTTTTGGTAGCCGCCCCGATCAGATCGGTTCCGTTCTGAGAATCCCGGCGTGTCGGGAGATTCAAAGCAACATTCAAAGATCTTATCACCGAGCAGAATCAGAAGGGGTTCTCCGTTGTCGCGTTCTTTCGCCAGTGAGATAGCGTGTCCAAGTCCCTTCGGGTCATTCTGCCAGAGATGGGTTGCGGGAAGATTGTAGTGCGCTTCGACATGTTCACGAATCTGTTCTCCGTTATCGCCAACGATGAAAATCAGTTCGGAGAGATCGGGAAGTTGGAGGAGCGGTTCGAGGAGATAATCGAGGATGGGATGCCCCGCGACATGTAGCAGCGTCTTAGGGGAGGTGAAGGTGTGGGGTCTGAGGCGTGTGCCGCTGCCCGCGGTGGGGATAATGACTTTCATTGGGATTCTTCCTTTCGATGACCTGACTGCCTTTTCGTTCAAAGCGGAACCCCAACCGCAAGAGTCCCAAGTCAGAAAGTGTCGCTGTTACTGCCCCCTGTCTGTCTTTGGGGACATAAAACAGAAAGTATCCGCCGCCGCCTGCGCCCAGAATCTTGCCGCCCAACGCACCTGCAGCAATAGCACTCTCATAAATAGTATCCAGCATCGGGTTTGAAACAGTATCACAGAGGGAACGTTTCAGTTCCCAAGCGCGATTCAATAAATAACCAACCTCGCAGAGGCAATCTTCTCGGTCCCCCTTTACGAGGACATCGTAAAACGCTGGCACGAGTTCTCTCATTTGCACCAGCGTTTTGGGGCTCGCAGAACGTTTCTGCTCGTGCAAGATGGTTTCGGCGCGGCGTTGAATCCCTGTGTAGAATAGGGTGAAGTTCTCTTGCAAACATGCCATCGTTTTGGGGGCAACTGAAATTTCTTGCGTGTCGACACTTTCATCTCTGTTAAACTGAATCCGCCTCAATCCTCCGTAAGCGGCGATATATTGATCTTGCTTACCGATAGGTTGACCCAAGTGGTCTATCTCAATCTCACACGCCTGCTGCGCAAGAGTTTCCGTAGGCCTCTCGATTCCTCGATAAGCGTAGAGGGCATTGAGCAGTCCAACGGTTAATGCACTAGATGATCCCAACCCACAACCGCGTGAGGGGATATCGGAGGTCACTGTGATGGATACGCCGTCCCGATTATATCGGGATTTTCGCACCGCCTCTCGAATCAAAGGGTGCTGAATGCAGTCAAGATCAGAAACCGTTTCGTGGTGGTCTGGGGTGTTGATAGCAATCTGGGAGTCTTGTCGCCCTGTAATACGAACAAAGATGTATTTGTCGATAGCGGTACTGATGACCTCGCCCCCATGTTCTCGATAAAAGTTGGAGATGTCGGTTCCGCCTCCAACAAAACTGATTCGTATTGGTGTGCGCGAAATAATCATGAGTTTTCTCCTGCAGATTTGGGAAAGATCGCTGGCAGCGAACGGCAATATGGAACGGTTCGCGCTAAACCGGCTTGAAGAGAAGTCTTAGGTATCCAGCCCAAATCCCTCTGAATTTTCTCAGGACTGAGGGCAATACGATGAATTTCGCCAAGCCGTGGCTTAGCATACATCGGAAACATTTCAAAAATCTGCTTGTGCTCCGTAACAGAACCGATAGTCTTCTTCAGTCTGCAAAACAGCTCGTTGAGACTAGTTTCTGTCCCGCTACTCACATGGTAAATCTCTCGGTCTCCGCCCATTAGCGCGAGCAAATTTGCCTCAACCGCATCTGAGATAAAGAGGTAGTCACGTGTTGAGCTGCCATCCCCAAAGATGGTTGGCGGGCTACCCTTGAGCATTGATTCTGCGAAAATGGCGACCACCCCCGCACCCCCGTGTGGATGCTGACGGGAACCGTAGATATTGGCGTAACGCAGGACAGTGTAGTTGAGATCCGCATTGGCAGATGCAAGAAACAGATAGTGCTCCACAGTGTGCTTACTGACCCCGTAGGGAGAGATGGGGGCAATGGGGTGACCTTCGTCGACAGGGAGGTAGATGGGTTCGCCATAAACAGTACCGCCGCTGGAAGCGTAAATCACCTTTTTCACGCCGTATTCGACACAACACTGAATGAGACGGATTGAGCCGATGATGTTGTGTTGTGCATCAAAAACCGGATCTGCGTTGGATCGACGGACATCATTTTGCGCTGCATGGTGGTTGACAATATCGGGCTTCTCTCGCTGAAAGATTTCGTCGAGTGATGAATCTAGGAGGGATGCTTCGTAAAATTTTACGCACGGGTTGAGGTTGTGCCGATATCCGGTTGCCAAGTTGTCAACAACGACCACCTCGTGTCCGTGTTGAAGCAACCTGTCCACCAGATGCGAACCGATGAAGCCTGCGCCGCCCGTCACTAAAATTTTCATGCACCCCTCCTTATCACCTGTCCAGTTTGATGATACATCGCCCTGTGAGCTCCCCAGCCATTGAAACCGAGTTTTTTTCTTGAAAACTCGGTTTATTTCTTTCATGCTCCTGTAGTGTTACTTCTATACAACTATTTAAACAGATTCTTAGCTTGCGTCTAGTTCGATGATACACCGTCCTGTTAGCTGCCCATTCCGCATCTGTTCTACCACTGTATTGATCTCGTCAAGTGAGGCGGAATCGGTTATCAGTTCTTTGAGTTTCAGTTTCCCTGCGTTGACCAGTTTGATGTAGCGTGGGATTTGATGGTGGGGACGGCTCTCCGTTATCACCTGAAACCCCATGACGGTTCGTCCAAAGTGCAGCGGCTCTGGATTCAACGATACGTTATACCCCGCTTTCGGACCGGAAATCAACATTGTCACGCCGTCGGTGCGTGTCAGTTGGTATGCCATTTCAAGTAACTCAACATTTCCCGTGCTGTCGATGACGACATCGGCTAAGGCGTCTCCAACGATCCGAGGAATTTCACGAGTCAGATCACACCCTTTGGCATTGATGCAATGGGTGGCACCGAGTTGACGGGCGAGATGAAGTTTCTCATCGGACAGATCGACTGCGACGATGGGGTGAGCAGAGACTAAGGCAGCACCTTGAATTAAATTCAAGCCAACCCCTCCGGCACCAAGAATCACCACGGAATTTCCCGGCTCAATTCCCGCTTTGCCGATGGCACCGAGTCCGGTGAGAGTTGCACACCCGAACAGGGGTGCGAGGCTCAAGTCGAAATCTGGGGGGATAGGGACCAACCGGTTCTCCGAGACAACAGCGTACTCATTAAAGGTGGTAACCCAGCCAGCGTTGAGGGGTTTCCCTTGCCACTGGTAGCTGGGCGTTTCAGATTCGATCCCCGCCCCGAATCCACAATGTAAGACGACGCAGTCCCCCTGCACCACCGTTCTCACGCCGGGACCTACCGCCTTAACCGTTCCTGACCCCTCATGTCCGAGCAGATGGGGTAAATATGGGTCTTTCCCCCGCTTCCCATCAATCATAGCGACCTGTGAACCGCACACGCTGGTGTAATGGACTTTAACTAACACTTGGCCTGGAGCGAGGTCTGGTGGCAGTTGAACTGAGTCTATGACTAACGGTTTTCCCTGCTCCGCGAGAATCGCAGCTTTCATCTCCATAGCGTTAAACCTCCTAATTGATTTCTGTGGTTAAGGTGTGACTGCCCTTTGTATCGCTTGAGGGCACAGATTCTGTCACCGGTATACCATCGGAATGTCGATGAAACGAGAGTTCAGAGCGAACAACCGAAAATCCCATGCGGTTATAGAGTCCAACCGCCCGTAAGTTCTTGGCTTGCGTACCGACGTGGATCTCTGAGGTCTTCCCTCGATAGTGTCGGATAGCTTGTGCAACCAGCGCCTTACCGATACCTCTACCATGGAATCCCGGTTCAACCCCAATTAATTCAATTTCTCCCACCTTTTCCGTATCCCCTTTTGAACGGAGCAGCACAAACCCGACGATATGCCTTTCGCTTTCGGCAACATAGATCGCCTCAGCGCGTCCTTTGAAACCGTTACGGACCCATGTGCGGCGTGAATGACGGGCACGGGATTCAGGAATTTGTGGATCAACCCGTAATCGAAACGATTTAAAAGCCCGGTAGGCGATTGACGCAACCGTCTCCATTTCGTCTCCGTTGCGAGAATTTTCAACCGGCTGTGCGAGCCGGATATGAAAATCGGATTCACTCTCAAACGGAATCTCATCAGCAGTTTTCCGACTGAAGGTCAGAAACGATTCAATAATCCTGAACCCCACCGCCTCGACCGCATGGAGAGGAGCCAATGCGCCTTCAGGGAGCCGGACTGATAGAAAACGAACGCCGTGCCCCTCCGCCTCTGCAATACACGCTTTGAGAACGGTTTGCAGTCGCTGGCACTGTTCTGCGTAGTTTCCCTCTGCCCAAAGTCCGCCAACTGAACCCGATGGATAATCAAGCACTTGGCTATCCCACGGCAGGGATCGCCAGCACCCTAACGCCAGTAGCTGGTTCAATCGGTGGACCGACCATGTGCGGGTGATTGAATCATTAGCGAAGGTCAGTGCCGTACGCAACTCTTCAGAGTTATGTGTTGTAAAAGTCGCGAGACATTCCGGATTGACGAGTTCGACCATTTCCCTTTGGTATGCCGTATTACCGCATTGGCTATGCAGGGAAAGTCGATTCTGGAACTTTTGTTTCTGTGTATCTATTGTGGGTTGGATATTCATCTTACTCCTATCCTCCTGACACCTTGACCTTGAACCGCCAATTTATGAGGTTGTGGTTTCGCGATTTCACGAATTTGCGACGAATCAAGCGTATTGCCTTTTTGTGGACGATGGGTGTAATACCACCAGAATCGAACATAAAGTAGCATCCAAAAGATACGGAAAATCCGAAAAGGGTTTCGATACTTTGTTTCGCCATGAATTCGCGGGTGGTGAGTGACGACTATCTCTCCAACTCTGTAACCCCGTAAATAAAGCATAGAAGTGAGGCAACCGTGCATCTTTGACCGTAACGGCAACAATGATTTGAGCGGGTCTGATCGGAATATCTTGAGTGAACAACTCGTGTCGTGGACTGGGTCCCTGAAGATGATATAGCGAGTGAGGTTGAATGCTCTCGAAACGAACCGTTTGGTCGCAGAGTCTTGGCGGTGTTTGCGCCAGCCACAAATAGCATCATATTCTCCCTCGATTGCTTCGAGCAGTTTGGGAATATCTTGGGGATCATTTTGCAAATCGCCATCCATGCTGATGATGTAGTCCCCTGTGGCGTAGGAGAAGCCGGCAGAAAAAGCGGGTGTCTGACCAAAGTTTTTTTTCAACCGGATAATCGTTAGGTTTTGGACCTGTGCTTGAACGAATCGTAACGTCTCGTAAGTGCGGTCAACGCTCCCATCATCAACAAAGATGATTTCGTAATCGTACGTTTGGGGTTCAAGAACCGTATAAAGTCCTTTGACAAGTGGCATGATGTTGTCCTGTTCGTTATAGACAGTTACCACAACCGAAATCTTCTTCTTGTATTTCGCTGAGATGGGTTTGAAACTGATAGCCGTCAATAGCTTTTCCTTATCAATTAGATGAAGGGTGCTCATAATTGTTACCTGAATCAGGATTTAAGAATTTGCAGGATAGAGTACCTAACGCGTGAAGCTGGGAAAAGGTTCGTTGGTTCATTGAGCCCCAGCGGGGCGACATGTTTATAGCTGTGGGAGGGGCATCCTTGCCCCGATCTCCGTGCGCCTCCCAAGCCCCAGCGGGGCGACATGTGCCATTTGTCTATGGTGGATTCTAAAAATAAATAGACTTTCGCCCCCCGGTAGGTTCGGTTTCCAACCGTACCGAATAGGCGCAGTTGGAAACAGCGCCTACCAAACGGGAGAATATATGACAACCCACCCAATGCCTAGGAGACGGGCACCCGTTTCTGAATCTGATTGCGAGCGGACATCAGACGTACACTGATTCGGGGTGTCAATAGGACAAAACCCAATAATCCCAACAGTACGGTCATAAGCACCTGACAGCAGTGTATAAACAGTCCAACCGAGAGCGCTGCCCCTATCTCCATATCGGTAAACATGACCAAACTAGCCGCCCAACTTCCCTCAATGACCCCAAAACCACTCAATGAAAATGGAAACCATGCAGTAATCATGATGATTGAAATTACAACCAACAACACACTTAGCCTTTGATTGACATTTAGCGTTGATAACAGCAGCAGATGGCAACTCAAGTTAATCCCATAGGTACAGAGCGAAAAGGTGAGGGCTTTCAACAACAACCGAAGACAGCGAAACCGGCCAAGTTGACGCGAGATTGTTCCTAGTTTATGACCAATGGAGTCTAGTAAAACGGAGTGACGCCAAGGATATATTCGGATGACGTAAGTCCAGATTTGTCCTATACCTTTGGGGAGCACACTGAAAAGAACGCGATTGACTACAATCAAGACCCCAGCGAGGGCTAAAATGGTCAAGACATAACTTACTGATTCATACTTCATTATCAATAACCCACAGGTTCCACCGAAAATAACAAACTGTAGGTCAAATAAACGTGCCTCAAACAGGCTGCGAACTCCCTCGCTTACGGGGATTTTCAAGTGTCGGCGCAGCAGTGCAATATAGGAAAACTCACCTACCATCAATGGAAGTGTGCGCACAAAAAAATTGTGGCACAACGTAATTGGGAACAGGACTGCCAATGGCAGCTCCTTCCAGCCTAAGAGTAGGCAGAAACGCAAAGCACGAAAGATATTTAACAGAAGGAATAAAGTAAACAGTACAAAGAAAAACCAAAACGGGACGTTCTCAGCAAGACGAAGAAAATGGGAGTAGTCAATCTCTCGCACCAGATAGATGACCAAGATCAGCGAAACCCCAAGCCCGAGCAGTGGAGAGATGAAGTGCTTTAGCCGATGCTTTTGTAATAATGACTGAAATCGCATTGTGTGCATAGCCCCCAATATCTTATAAAACTGTTCCGAATTGTCCGCAATTAACAATCATTTTGTAGATCCATGGCTAATTATGGTGAACTTTAGAATTACTTATACACTTTCGACACACAACCAATCCCCTAACCCCCCTAGCCCCCCTTGTCAGGGGGGAAACTTGTCGGGGGGACTTCATGAGGCTTCGATAAGGGGCCCTATTGGTGAACGTCTACATATTTATATTGTTCACTATAATACCGTTAGGACTTACGCACTTGAATGTCAAGGCTTTATAGTTCGGCGATTCATCGCCGCTGAACACCATTTCCAACCCTGATCTCGGAACCGACGCCCGATGAATCGGGCAACTACAGTAAGGTATAGGTTTGTAGTAGGGCGATTTATCGCCCGTCTGGACGCACAATGAGCTTCACTACTACAAATTGCTTTGAATCCCGACACAATCGGGGGTGAACTGCGTAACTCCTATACCGTATTGAGATCTTGAGTTCCCGCGTCTATGAAATTCCCAACTTATCCATCTTGAAACGGAGAGTGGAATAGGGGATACCGAGTTTTTTTGCCGTCTGACGGCGATTCCATCGGTTTTCTTCAAGTACCTGCAAGATCCATTCGCGCTCGTTCTTGCCCGCTAATTGGTCGGATTGTGATAGCAGCTTTGCCGATACACCTTTTTGAATGTTAATATGTTCCGCTCCAATCAGTGAAACCTCCGGCGGACAAAGCGTGGCAGAGCACTCAACGATGTTCCGCAACTCACGTACATTCCCAAAGTATTGATAATCCAGAAGGGACGATTTTGCCCCCTCTGAAAACCCCTCAAAGATACGCCCATTTCTGGCGGTGTACGCCCTTAGGAAATGGTCAGCCAACGGTAGAATATCTTCGGGACGTGCCCTAAGCGGTTTCAAATGAATAGAAAAAACGTTGAGGCGATAGTATAGATCGTCGCGGAACTGTCCAGATTCGACAATGTGTGCGGGATCCTTGTTGACCGCACTAATAACACGTTCTTGGACAGCGATCTCCTGAGTACCGCCAACACGTATCAGTGATCGGGTATCGAGAATCCGTAGTAGCTTCGCTTGTGTGTGGAGTGGGAGGTCAGCAATTTCATCCAGAAAAAGCGTACCACCGTTTGCCATCTCAAAGTAGCCGGGTCTATCGTTTGTAGCATCGGTGAACGCTCCTTTGACGTGGCCGAAGAGTTCACTTTCGACCAGTGACTCTGGCAAGGCTGAACAGTTGACAGCAACAAACGGATACTCCTCCGAAGAGGCTTGAAGATGAATTTCCCGTGCCACTACCTCTTTTCCTGTGCCAGTTTCACCGGTGAGGAGAATTGTATCAACATTCGCTTCAACCGCCTGCCGGATGCGTTCTCGCACCTCTTGTGTGGCTGAACTGTTTCCCACAAAGCATTGATTCTGTATCCGTGGATTGCGTTGCCTTGTAGACCGGTCAGCCATTCGCTTCCGTTTGTCTCGGCCCCCATTGAAATTGGGATTCCGAATTGATTGGGGTAGGAAGGACCCCGCACCTAACCGAAAGGCTTCAATCAAGGGCCTCACGGTATCATCTCCAGAAATGAGCGCAACCGGCGTTTCTTGCCGGTTGTGCTGAACTGATGCCAAGAATTTAGTGTCGTTGATGCCGGGCATACAGAGATCAACGAGAGCCAAGTCATAATGCTGCACATTAATCTTCTTTAAGGCAGTATGCCCATCACGAACAACCTCAACTTGATGTCCTAAATTGCACAAATAGTCTTTCAAGGTTGTACGGACGATCCTTTTATCACCGGTCAACAGAATGTGTAATGAATCTTCCATCTTTATTCTTTCCTTTTATGTCTGGTACTTTAACACTACGCTTATCTTTGACAGGATTACGCATTTCAGCGCGGAGCAAGATGCCCGCCTACGGTTGGCTGCGTAAGTTCTATTTGAAAAGCTTAAATCTGAACCGCACAAAGGCACCCAAGTTCACCGTTTTTTCGCGGGATTGGCACGCGCCATTTCCGAGTCAGTCTAGATTCAACAGTTGAGTGGACTCACTTGGAAATTTCTGGAATCACCTTTTTTTCTTAGATAAGTTCTTTTTCGGTGGACGCGGCTTAACTTCTTTATCCTCAAAAAATTGTTCCAATGCACAGTTGACCACTTCCGAGATCATCCGCCGTTCCCAATAGGCATATCCCCGGAGCTTGGCGATTAAGTCTACATGAATGTGATATGTCTGGCGCCTGGTTCCGACGGTCCCTGTCCAATCGCTGAAGAATAGAGCACTTCTTCCGTTCAGAGGTGGGGAGTTGTTCTTTGACTTGCCGGAATGCGCTTTTTGATTCATATCCATTTTCTTTGCCATAATAAATCTCCCTTAAAATATTCTAGGACGGGTATGAGTTAACATCTAAGAACCCGTTTTAAAAAGAAAAATGGGATTCCCAAGTTGATGTTTACGTTTACTCATGGGCACAGTAAAATCCTGTTCCAATGAAAGGCATACACATGACCGCAACCACCTATCCCACGGATTTGACCAATGCCCAGTGGGACCACCTGTTACTCTATCTATCAAAACCTTCACCACGAGGCAGACCTCTCAAGTGGGGGATGCGTTCCATCATCAACGCTATCTTTTACATAGTCAAGTCAGGGTGTTAATTGCGAATGCTACTCCATCAGATGCCCCATGGCAAATTGTCTATTCCCACTTCAGAAAGTGGAAAATCAACGGCACATGGCTTATGATTCATCTTTTAGGCAAATTGCTGACTTATCTGCCTTGTCTCAGCAAACGAATGTCCCCGTAAGAAGTTCGCAATTTTAGCAACGGTCCCCCACCATTTATAGTGCCCTTTAAGATGTTTTTTTCTTTCTTCTCGCCTCGAACAGGAAAATCACTTGAAACACGACCGCTCTTAGACAGAGCATCTACATCAATGGCGATAGAGGGAATAAGTGCGACAATAATCTCACCACTGCTGCCGGTCTTCGCATTTACAGAACCTCCAACATCATTAAGTTGAATATCTCCATACACCAGTCTTATAAAATTGAAAGTGGTTTCCCCACAAGTATCTCCTTGATTCTTCGGCGATTATAAACCCTTCATATAGATTTCTTCCGTCGGCGGTGTTGGTTTTTGCGTTGTTGTCGTCGCTTGCGTCCGCTTTGGCTTCTGTTGTTGCCCGTTCATGCTATCTGCATGCCCCGCAAGCGTGGATTTGAATTGGGCAGTCGCTACCTCCGTCAATGCGACGATAATTTGCCTGTAGATTCCGCTTTCCATTATGTCACGAATGTCTAGCCGCCCTAGAATGAGATTCGCACCAACTCCACAGGGAAATCGCCCATGACAGCGGGTTTACGAAGCGTGATTAAGCCATAGGTCAACCATTCACTAATTGAAGGTAGCGAAACTGTGATTTTTTCCGATGAAGGAATGAAATTGCTCCTTGCAAATGGATTTTTTTCACCCCAACCTCGTGTAAATGTGTGCACAAACCAAGTTCCCGCAAATGATCCAAGCATACTCGCCACAATAACAGACTTATAGTTTATATCCTCCTCTGCACTGCCTAGTAAAACAAATCCATTGCAGAATAAAGCACCTACAAACGCACCGGTTTGTATTAAAGCTGCCCTGTTGTGTGTATATTCGTTTCCATCAGTCAATACATAGCCAAGAATTACTCCCACCGGTAAGGTGAGTGCAGTGGCACCTACATAGGCTCGCGGTGAGTCCTCATCTACTAAAAATAAAAGCCCATTTGCATAGGCACTGAAAAGACCCCCTCCAAAAGAGATTAGAGATGACCGTCCCCCGTGAATCGACCTGTTGCTTATAAGGTATTTCGTCGTAAGCAGTCCACCAATTGAACCAACCATCGCAGCCCCAACATAGATTTTTGATTGTCTTGATACTTCAATATCCTCGATGTCAATGAGATAAGGAATTGCTGCCCCGTACAACCCGCCCACCAAACTACCATTAACTATCAGGTGTGATTCACTCTTTTCAAACCATCTTTTAGAACTGAACTTATGAGCTAACCACCCTCCTACTGGCGTAGTGATCATCATAATAGTTATATAAGCCTTTTCGTCCTCTGCGTCAAAGAACACAGGGAATCCTGCCCCAAATAGGGTGCCTGCCATACTGCCTGATAAAATTAAATGGGATCGTCCCGCACCGAGTCGATGGTTTCTGGTAAAGTAAAGAGCACCTGCAAAAGAACCGCCACCAAATAAGAGTCCCAACCCAACTTTCTGATTTACTGATTCCTGATTAAGAAAAATAGATGTTCCCTGCCCATACAAGGAAAGTCCGTATAGCGT
Organism: Candidatus Poribacteria bacterium; assembly: GCA_965204355.1. GTDB lineage: Bacteria > Poribacteria > WGA-4E > WGA-4E > PCPOR2b > PCPOR2b. Next base: position 608,809 of record OZ241983.1, on the reverse strand, counting down.
GGAACCCAAGAGTATTAGAGATCTTCCCTTCTGTTGCTCCTCTAGGGAAGCATTCTGTTCGGTTAGTGCTTGAGAGTATCCTTCATACACTACATTCATAAAAATCAGAACAAGAAGGAACAGGAGAAAAGCGTTTTTGTGAAACATAGCGTTAACTCGCATTTTTTCCTTTCAGAATGAGTAGTTAAAGTGAATGGGGCGATTGGTTCTTTTTTCAAAAGAACTTTTCACCCGTTGTGATATTGGCAAAGCACCCTCACCGACAGTCGCTATCATTGACAGCCAATTGGTCAAGACGACCGAACTAGCAGATAGTAGAGGCTTTGATGCACACAAGAAAATCAAAGATCGTAAACGCCATATAGTTACCGATACAATTGGCATTCCATTGCGGGTGAAGGTCACTGATGCAAATATCAGTGATAACCAGGTTGCAATAATAAGGATAACAACCTATAAAACAAAAAATCCAGTCGTCTTTAGGGCGTCTGGACATAACATGTCTAGACGCCTTCAAAAACGGGTTGTTCATATAAAAGGGAAGTGCAAGACACTAAGAGAAACCGAGTTTTTTCTTGAAAACTCGGTTTCTGCTGCACGATTTCAACATGAGCAGAATTCTTAAAGACCTATTACCACCGATTATGATAAGAAGAATACCAACTCACAACACAAAAACTCCAGCCATATTTAGGGCGTTTAGACATAATATGTCAAGACTCATTCAAAAACGGTTGCACATTAAACGTACGAGTGTTTACACTGTCAAGCGTATCAGCTAAGTCTATTTTGTTTATTACTATTCTATTTTAGATGTTCCATTTGCAAGCTATAGGATGCTGTAAACCCGTTTTTTCCAATTTCCACAAGGTAGCTTGTCACAAGGAGGAAAACAACCATGTTTCAAACAATTGATACCGCAGAATCCAACTTCCCGGTGAATCTCTTTACGCCCGAAGAGGATACCGCAGAAACCGGCGAGTCCGATTGGCTTGCCCTCATCTGTTGTAGTTACTGGTTAAGCCCTATTTCGATCGACTCCATCTGGGAAAATGACGTTGATGAATAAGCAGTAACGAGTGATGCACTGCATCGAAGACTGTGGTGCATCACTCCTTAAATCAACATATCTTTATCCCTTCATGCTTTGACTGTCAGGAGGAAAACTGTGATCCCCAGATTGGTTTCGGTGATTATTCCAACGCGAAATCGCCCCAATTACTTGCAGCAGGCGGTGGAAAGTGTGCTCTGTCAAACCTATCCGAATATTGAAGTCATTATCATCGATGACGGGTCGGATTCCAAAGGGGCGGCAACAAGAAAAGCCCTTCGACCGTATCTCCCCTTGCCTAACCTCACCTATATCTATCAACACAATAGAGGGGTCGGGGCTGCTGTCAATCGCGGTTTGATGCTCTCACAAGGAGAATATATCCAACGCCTTGACGACGATGATCGTCTCTTACCGGAGAAGATCGCCCGCTCCGTCGATGTGTTTCAAGCACAATCAGCGGTTGGACTCGTCGCAACGGGTTACCATCACATTGATGCAACCGGGAAACGCACCCATACCTGTTCACCTCACCCATGCCCCGAACCTGCCCGATTATTGAATATGCTAATGCGGTGCATTTCCGCCTGCGCGGGGGTGATGGTGCGTTCCCTTGTCCACCAAAAGGTCGGTGCGTATCGAAATATCAAAGCACAGGATTATGAGATGTGGATTCGGATAGCGAAGGAATTTGAGATTGAAACCATCAATCTGCCACTGGCGGAGTATCGACAGCATTCAGGAAACTCTATAAAGGTCAAAAGCAACCGAGTAAAGATGGAGCGGACTATCCTTGATTTTACCCGTGAACAGATAGAAACAACCCCTTTGGACAAACTGATTCCCAATCTTCAGTCCAAACCGCACGCTTACGCGTTGCGCGCCGCTGTCTACCTACAACAGGATGGGGAATACGCACGGGGAGCCCTTCTCGCCAAAGCGGAGTTAAAAAAGGGGCTTCAACTCGCACCGACCGATCCACTGCTGTTACTTTGGGAAAGGGTACTATCCGTCCATGAGGGAGGGTGTTTTCCGCAGGATCGGCGCCTCCCGTTACCCTACCGCGAGCAGGCGCAAGCGCTGACCCGCTTCGTTGCTGAACGCAAACGACTTGCGACTCAGGGAGTTTCGCCGTCGTCTCTAGAAACGGTCCATCTCCGGCAGCGATTTAGCCGCTTCTGTTCGACCCTAATTCAACAGACGTTCAACACCGCAGTGGGAAAAAATGAGGAGGTGCGTATGATATAAAAGTACCAAATGCTTTTGAACAAAGGGATTTCACGTTTCACGCTTTTTGCATTTTATACTTTCTTATAATGAACCAAAAACTTTTTCTTTTTTTACCGTGGAGGTTGTCAAATGAAACTATCTCAATTTACCGTTATCCTTAATGATTATCCGAAAACCGGCCATCACCTGTTGTACCATACCCTGTCTCGCGCGCTCATTGAAGTTGACAAGGCGGGCTGGGATGTGTTACAAACTCTATCAACGGATACCCCCACCGATGCACAGTGCTTAGCTTTCCTCCAGGAACTTCAGACGCAAGGGTTTATCGTGGAAAAATCAATTAACGAGGGTGACCGTTATCTCGGATACCTGAACCAGAGCACTTCCCAGCCGGGGGGAGAGTTAAACGTGACTTTGCTGACGAACCTTCAACGCTGTCCGCTCGCTTGTAGTTACTGCTATCAGAAAGGAACGCATACCGGCGAACGTTTGGCTGGCGATCTGTCCGAGGAGTGTCTCGAATTTATCAAAAAGCAGTGCTTAAAGCTGGGTGTTGAGCGATTATTTATCAGCTACTACGGAAGTGAACCACTCTCTAATCCAAAGGCAATTCTCTCAACAGCGACTGAGCTTCAGGAATTTTGCCGGAAACAGGGTATCCGCTTCCGGTTCGGGATGGTGACAAACGGAGTGCTCTTGACAAGAGAAATCGTCGAAAAACTACGTCCACTCGGATTCGCTCAGGCAGAGATTACCATCGACGGAAATCAACAGACGCACGATGCTTCGCGTCCGTTTCAGAGTGGAAAAGGCACCTATTCCACAATTATGAGAAATCTGTCTCAATACGCGGGACTCATCCATACCACCGTCCTCTGTGTCCTTGATGAATCCCGTATTGATGCGACGTATGAGTTAATTGATACTTTAGCTGGGGAAGGTTACCCTCAACGACGGGTTCAGATGACTTTTTCACCGGTTATGCCGACATACGACAACGAAACTGTCGAAGCGGCACAACTGTCTATGGATAAGGCGCAAATGCTGATAGCAGAGAAAAAAATTGCCGTTGAAATTGCGAAACTCTCGATCTACGCCGCAAAGAGAGGATTACACGACGATCTCCGTCCTCAACACACATGGTGCGCCATGCAGCGCCATGATGGACGGAATATTACCTTGGATCCCTCTGGAAAGATCTATACCTGTCCGACGTTTATTGGTCGAGATAAAAAATATGAGGCGGGGCATATCTCAGGGGAGATTGGTGGGATTGATCTGGTTCTCAAGGAGCAGTACGTCCGTTCAGAGCAGTGTCTCTCTTGCTCGTACCTCCCTATCTGCGCCGATTGCCGCGCCGATGCCCTCTACCAGACCGGAGAGATTACCGAGGCAAATTCAAAGGAAGAGGTCTACGATAGTATTGTGCCTCTGTTGGTCAAAGCGCACTATCAATCCTCCAAGACTATAGTGGATTCTAAAAACAGATAGACACTTTCGCTCTCCATGTTTGGTAGACGCTGTTTTCAACTGCGCCGTCCATTCTCTAATTTGGTAGGCGCTGTTTTCAACTGCGCCGATGCGGTTAGAAACCGCGCCTACCGGGGTGATAGCCCGGATTTTCCCATCCCCGGTACAGAGTGCCCAATTATAGTGAATTATAGAAATAAGTGGACATTAATAGTAGTAGTGTGCCGTAACTCGGCGAGCAAGGTTCGTGACTTGGTTCGCTCATCACGTCTAAGTAATTCTAAAATCTACCATAATACGAAAGGGCCGCCAAACTTACACAAATGTCCAAAGTCGATACGCTCCTCAAACTCATCGCCTATCAAAAGCAACACCCCCACGCCAGCGATGAAGAGATCGCCCAGGGGATCGGAATGTCCCCGCGACATGTCAGCCGGTGTAGAAAAGAGGTGAACCTTCTCAAAAATCAGTTGGCTGAGCCAGTCTTGCAACCGGAGCAGATCCAATTTATGCTATCCCTGCTGAACCGACGGGAACCGGATCAGAAGGAGATTGCCCAACAACTTCAAAAACAGATGGGGGTCTCCTACACCGGCAGCCTTCGCGCCGCACAGCCTAACGAGCGGGTACCCGTTGGCTGGCTCGAAATCGGCGAGTTGATTCCACCCGAAATGGGTTTTTTAGACCGTCCACACCCGGCACTGAGTTTCTGGCTGCAGAACCTATGCTATGATCCCCTCCTGATGTCCCACCGAAACGGAGAAATTGAAGGGCGGCTTGCAACCGGTTGCGAAGCGGTGCAAGGAAATTCGCAGTGGCAGCTGACCTTGAGAGAGGACCTCCGTTGGAGCGACGGAAAGCCGATTACCCTCGAAGAGATCATCGCGGCATTTTCCACAAGTCGCATTGCACCGATTATCGCAGAGATTAAACCGGAGGGCAAGACCCAACTTCGGGTTCAACTTTCTCAAGAAGAACCGCTCTTCCCCCTCCATCTGCGTGTTATCTCTCCACTCCCCTCCCACGCGTCCCAACCCTACCGCGTGACCTCCGGTCCCTATCGATTGAAGGGTTTCCGCCCGGATGCCATGACCTTTCGCTTTGAGCCAAATCCAGATTACTATCGTGGCGGGAATCCCCACATCGATTGGTTGATCCTAAGGCGCTTCACACTGCCCGCCAATGCGGTTAAAGCAATCGAGAATGGCGCACTGGATCTGCTTTTTGTCCCCTTCTATGCAATGCAGTCCCTCCACCAATTCCCAACGACGGTGCCCTGCCAACAGTGGCCCTTTTTTGAAGATAACTACTACGCCCTATTTCTCAATCGACATCGCGGTCCCCTATCGGACGAAGGGAGCTATAGCCTGCTTAAAGATGCCATTGATTATCAGGCAATCAACCTTTATCTGCGCATGGGTCAGATCGCTGAAGAAGAAAATCTCCTATCGCTTCCTCACTCCCCCTTTGACATTCGGATTGCCTGCTCACGCGGTATGTTTCGCTACCTGGCTTATCTAATTGGAAGGTCAGCGGGTTCCTCTGTAGTGAATCCTATCTCTGTCAAAGGGGAAATGCGAGAGGAGGCAGATGCCTTTTTAACTCAGTTCTTTTTCGGTTTAGGGTACAGCAATCTGTCGCAATTCTTCCATTCCGACGGAGAACACAATTTTTTCGGTTATTCCAATCCCCAAATTGACGAGATGCTCTCTCAACTGGACGAAATGGCGAACCCGAGCACAAGAGGTAGGCTTGGGCGGCAGGTATTGTCTCTCGTGCAGGAAGATTTCGCGGTAATCCTGTTAGCACCCTGCTTCCAATATACACTCTCGCCGTTAGAAATCCAGTTCGACGATAACCTCACCGACCTAATCGATCTGATTCAGAACATGAACCAACTCACCGTGGAACGTCGCCGGTCCGGTTAGTAAATGTTGCTAGTAACATTTACTAATAATCGGGCTAATCCGTTCAATGACTTTTTTGACATTTACCGCTGAAACCCTTATACCGATTGACTTTGGGACATAAGCGCTTTCTTTGGCACGGTAATTGCATCTACTTGGAACGTCCCGAATTCGGGAGATTTAGAAAAGTTCTATTTTTCCTTAGCTGCAGAAGTTGATTGCTTCTGCAAATCCGAAAGGAGTTAACTGTAATGTTAAGAAAAGCATTGACCCTCGGAATGGTTTTTATTTTAGCGTTGAGCCTGTTGTTAGTTTCAATGGTTACATGTTTTACCTATGATGCACAGGCACACGATCGGTTAATATGCACGGACGGCGTCCAGGTGAAGATTGTCGATGATCCAATAGATGGTTGGAGCTGCAGTTGGTTTACACACGGCCATTAAAATCAGCCACCTTCGTTATGCTAAAAGCCTCGCTACAGGCTTTTAGCATAACGACCTACCTGCCCCGCTATCTGTTTGGTTCTAAGCAGAATATGCCAGCCCATTTACAAATAGTCCTAGATGAGCATTCTTCCCTATGAAGAGGTAATTGCGCTGTCCTCCTACTACTGCAACATTTAAAAAGAGTAGGATTTACACACTTCAGCAGAGAACGGCGATTGTCGTTCCTTACGGGCACCTTATGGAGTCTCTGCTGTAGTTGCCCGTTTCTTAATTCCGATTCATCGGGTCGTTCCGCCTGCTCTCGGAACAGAACAACGCAATTCCTAAAGAGAATAGAATGAACAAAAGGCTTACCAAAAACAACCCCCAAACCATTCGTGGCGTCCGTGCGCTAATAGCCTTTCGGGAAATGTCTACCAATTACGGATATGAAGGGGACATGAAACGACTATTGGCAAAACAGATACAACAAACGCTTGAACGAGACAAACAACCCAATCTAACCCCTGCCATTGCACAATCGTCCTCCCTATGAAATCGTTCTCCCAGAAAACTTCCTCACTCTTTTTTGGCCTGTGTCTGTTTGTGGCTGCGAGTGTGCCTCGGTTGTTCTCCTTGGATGACCACTGGACCTCTGATGAAGGTGGGTGGTTGGACCATAGTACAGTGTTTATGACCGCACTCGAGATGGGTGCCTTTCCAGAAACCCTCGTCACCTTCCATCCCGGCGTCATAACGATGTGGCTTGCTGCGTTCCGCACCCTTTTTACTGAACCACATATAAGCGTTCAAGGCTTGGCGTTAGCCCGGTGGTTCATCGGGATAGTACTGTTAAGCGGGATTGGTGTAGCAGCGGTGCTGCTATATCGGTTATTTGGACGTTGGATTGCACTCATCGGTGCGGCGTTTCTATCCTTCTCGCCACTCTTTTTAGCCCAATCCCGTCGCGTCCACACCGATGCGCTGGCGTCGATTTTTGTCCTGTTAACAGTCCTGTCCCTTCTGCTCTATTGTGGGACACCCCAAAGACGCCGTTACCTTGTCGGTTCTGGAATTGCCTTTGGCTTAGCCTGCCTTGCCAAAAGTAACTCCCTTATTCTTCTCTTGTGGCTGCCTATCTGTTTCTTACTGTTTCGGAATCGGGAGGAAACGTGGCGGCAGTTCTTTCTCCGAGGGCTTGGAGCGGGGCTCTGTTTCCTGAGTTGCACGTTGCTCACCATTTTCGCGCTGTGGCCCCTCTTTTGGAACCCTGCCTTTTTGATAGGTGGGTTGTGTCTGTTAGCTGTCACGCTGCTTGCATATCGGGAGTTACAGAAAGGGGCACATGGACGGCTCTGGCTATATTTGGCATCAGTGGTGGTAGGTGTGGTATCCGGCTATACGGTCCAAACCGTATGGCGGGTGTTCGATGGCGTTGCGTGGGCGATTACTACGCCGCATAACGTTGCACACTTCTTCCTCGGACAGGTATTATATGACCCCGGCTGGCTCTATTACCCGTTGGTGCTCTGTATAAGGAGCACACCGTTAATGCTCCCTTTAGCATTCGCCGGGTGCTTCTTGCTATGGAGGAAACGCCATGAGGAAGGGTATGCGCGACAGTTTCGGATAGCACTCGCGTTGGTGGCGGTTGTCCTGCTGTTCACCCTCTGTCTCTCGCTGACCAGCAAAAAGTTCAGTCGGTATCTGCTCCCCGCTTTCCTAATCATAGAGATACTTGCCGCTATCGGTCTCTTTGAGTTTCTTAAATGGGGTTACTCCTATATCGACTCTCAATATGGCACCGAGGTAACTCTCCAAAAACTCACCTTTTCTATCGTGGCCGTCCTCTGTCTCTTCCTGATCCAAATCCTGCCGGTTCTACGACTTCACCCCTACTACACCACCTACTACAACCTCTGCTTCAAACTCACTGATATTAGAAGAATTATCACAACTCCCGCAGCAGCGGGGTTGGATCTCGCAGCAAAATACTTAAATAGAAAACCAAATGCACAAGCACTACGTGTTCAAATCTTTCCACAAAGTATCCAATTCTTTCTGCCCTACTTTACCGGACAGGTGCACTTGACTGACGCAGATGAAGCGATCGTCCCAGATTATGAGGTGGTCCATAGCCGTGGATCCCAAGCGGGATGGGTCCCGCAAACGGGAACGCTCAACGGCGAGCTAGAACACGTGATAACCCTTAACGGTATTGATTATGTCTGGATTTATCGGATACCACGATAGGTTGAATAGGGATAGGAGTTACGTGCTTCAGTAGGGAGCGGAGATCTCCGGGCCCTCTACTCTAAACCACCGGGGTAATTGTCGGTCTCCCACACTCGTGTAGGTCGAGATTCATATCTCGACAACGCTGCTTTCTCAAATGACACTTATCGGTCAACCTGTTTGAGCCAGCCCCATATCTTGGGTGTCTTACGGGCGGGAGCAACTGTAAAAGCAGGATTATACCATGCAGGATCTTCGTCATCATTGGGGTGATTGGTGAGGTTCCGCGGATTACTCCCATCAGCGTCCATCACGTAGATGTCCCGATTCAAATCCTTAGTTCTATTCGACACGAAGGCAATCCGTTTGCCCCTTGGAGACCATACGGGATGCCAATCGCCATCGGGGTGATTGGTGAGGTTTCGCGGATTCTGCCCATCGGCATTCATCACATAGATTTCCCAGTGCCCATCCCTCTTAGACGAGAAGGCAATGCGTTTACCGTCAGGCGACCATGAGGGCTCCCGATCATCAGAGGGATTCTTGGTGAGTCTTTGTTGATTCTTTCCATTGTCATCCATCACGTAGATATCCAGTCCTGCCCCAGCCCTACCGCGGGAAAAGACAATGTGTCTACCGTCAGGCGACCATGAGGGGGCCCTATCGTCAACGGCATCGTTAGAGAGGTTTCGCGGATTCTGCCCATCAGCATCCATCACGTAGATTTGCCAGTGCCCATCCGCAGTACTCTTACCTCCACTAGAAGTAAAGGCAATGCGTTTACCGTCAGGCGACCATGAGGGATGCCATTCAGCAATGGGATTGTTAGCGAGTCTCCGATGATTCTGCCCATCAGCATCCATCACATAGATTTCATAGTTTTCATGGTTCCCTTTCCTATCAGACGTGAAGACAATTCGCTTGCCGTCAGGCGACCATGAGGGATGCCAGTCAGCGAAGTCATTGTTAGCGAGTCTCCGATGATTCTGTCCGTTGTCATCCATCACGTAGATTTGAGGGTTCCCACTCCTATCAGACATGAAGGCAATGCGTGCCTGCGCGTCAACGACGACTATCAGCGGCGTTAAAACCAAGACTATAACACCAGCTAAAATCAAATGTCCGAGATTGTATCTCCGTTGCATCTGCCATTCCTCCTCTGTTGCCAAATCGGTTTTTGCCTTTAAACATCATTCCCTCAATAATGGTAGTTATTGGTCGACCTGTTTGAGCCATCCCCACATTGTAAACTTTTTGCCAGCGGGAGCAACCGAAAAAGGAGAGTTAAACCATGAGGGATACCGGTCATCATCGCGATTATTGGTGATGTTCAGTTGATTCTTTCCATTGGCATCCATCACGTAGATGTCAAAGTTGCCATCCCTACGGGAACCGAAGGTAATGCGTTCACCGTCGAGTGACCATGAGGGAAACCAGTCATCACGGCGATTTTCAGTGAGTCTTTGTAGATTTCCTCCGTCGGCATCCATCACATAGATTTCAAAGTTTGCAAAGTCCCCCTTCCTATCAGACGCGAAGGCAATGCGTTCACCATCGGGTGACCATGAGGGAAACCAGTCATTCTGACGATTTTCAGTGAGTCTTTGTTCATTACCCCCATCGGCGTCTATCACGTAGATTTCATCAGTGATCCCAAACTTGCTTCTAAAGTGCCCCTCCCTCGCAGACGCGAAGACGATGCGTTCACTGTCGGGTGACCATGAGGGATGCCGGTCATCAAAGGGATTGTTAGTGAGGTTCAGTTGATTTCCTCCATCGGCATCCATCACGTAGATTTCAAAAGTGATTACAAAGTTTTTAACCTCCCCATCCCAAGACGCGAAGGCAATTCGTTCACCATTGGGTGACCATGAGGGATACCGGTCATCATCGGGATTATTGGTAAGGTTCAGTTGGTTTCCTCCATCGGCGTCCATCACGTAGATTTCAAAGTTCCCGTCTCTATCAGACATGAAGGTAATCTGTTTACCATCGGGCGACCATGAGGGAGACCAGTCATCATGGCGATTATTGGTGATGTTGAGTTGATTTCCTCCATCGGCGTCCATCACGTAGATTTCATAGTCCCCATCCCTATTAGACGTGAAGGCAATCTGCGCCTGTGCGTCAACGCATACCATCAGCGGTATCAGAACCAAGACTATAACGCTAGCTAAAATCAAATGTCCGAGATTATATCTCCGTTGCATCTGTTATTCCTCCTCTGCTTCCAAAGCGGTTTATTATTCTTTGGTGTTGATCTAAAGTATATCAACCAGTAACCTCAAAATGTCAGCCAAATTTAAGGCGTCTGGACATGATATGTCATAACTCTTTAAGAAATGGTTGAAGTTAAATGCAAGAATATCTATATTTTTATATTGTTAAAACTAATGTGATTCTCAACTTTCAAAGAAGAATGAATTACATAGGAGGATAACTATGTCAAGACATGTGGCAGCTTGTGTTTTAGTTGTAACTTTTTTTACAGCGGTGATTACGCCGGTCTTTGGGCATCAGCAGTGGATACTGCCCAACTTTTTCTATACAGACGTTGAATCCCCTTGGTTGGGTATAGAGCACACATGGGGCGACCAACGGTTTGTCTCTGGACATGGGTCAGGAGCCCTTGTATCGATCATCCATCCGGAAGGATGGCGCATGGGCCGACCATCATCTATTTTTGTTGGTCAGACAAGGACTGTCGGGGAGATACAACTGCGAGAGCCGGGCACCTATCGAATCGAAACCGATAGCCCGGCCCAATATGTGGCAGAAATTGAGGTAGACAGCAAGAAAAGGTGGGTTGGCAAATCGAAAGACCAACTCCCCGACACAAAGATTCTCCAGTCGACACATCGATGGTCGCAGACCACCACTTTCGTGACGGTGAAGAAGTATACGAAACCTGTTCTGGAATCTACCGGCGCATTTTTAGAAATCGTGCCAGTCACACATCCAAACAAGATCTTCGTGGGCAAAGGGTTTGTAGTTCGCGTTCTGTCGAGAGGTCAATCAGTTCCGGACCAAAAGGTTCAAGTTTATTCGGAGATGGACAGCGGGCACGACGCAACGTTAGCAGCAGTTACCAACGGCGATGGTGAATGCGAATTAATCTTTCCGTCTCCCGGCAAGTATCTACTAACCGCCAATCTCCGTCAGGAGGCCAAAGATTCGTCCCGCGCCAATATTGATGTATTTAATGTATCAATGCTGGTAGAGGTTAGGAAGAAAAAGTAAGGGTATTGATGTGCCTGCTGTCGGTGTGGTAAGGTGGCAACGCGCTGTTTTGGATGCTTGAGTTTCGGTGCTGTGGTTATTTTCGTTACAACTAGTGCTCTGTCAAATAAATCATGATAAGGCACTCACCGCTCGGCTTGGCTATGGCTATCCAAGTCGCTGTGCGGGGGAAGTGTCTAAAGGCGGCTTTTGTAGCACAATCTGTTAGATTGTGATCCGAGTCCGCAAACTAACAGTTTGCGCTACATTTATCTGACAATGTACTAGGCTCTGTTGACATTTTACAGCGGTTGTAGGGCACAACGATCGTTGTGCCCTACGATGGTCCCCACCGGTACATAGAAGCGCGGATATTTCGTAGGGAACGGAGGTCTCGATTTATTGGACTCGTCGACGGGCGGGAAGACCTCGCCCCCAGCAAATCGGGAGGCAGGTTGAAAACTCTCGGAACGGAGCTCCTACGATTACAGACAGCTTTATAAATGTCAACACGCCCTAGGTACTGACTACCTCTTGCCAAGCAGCTGATATTTCTTCAATTTCCGATGAATAGTAACCCGACTGATCCCCAAAGCCTGTGCAGCTTTTGTAATGTTATTGTCGGTCACTTCAAGGGCATGGACAAGCGCTTGTTTCTCAATCTCTTCAAGGGAAAGGATCTCGGTTGAGGTTGAAAGGAAGGGCAGCATACTCTTGCTATCAGGGGTATCCCCCTTGCCCGCCGAATACAGACCGCTCAGAGCGGGATTGCCCACCTGTAATACATCTGATCCCTCTAAAAGTACAGCACGTTCAATTGTGTTCTCTAATTCTCGGACATTGCCGGGCCAATCATGGCGCATCAATAACTGTAACGCGCCAGTGGAGAATCCTGAAATAGATTTATCGGCAGCCTTGGTATATTCTTCCAAAAAATGGTGTCCTAACAGGGGGATATCCTCTCGCCGTTCTTTGAGGGAGGGTATCGGTATCGGAAAACCGGCAATCCGATAAAAAAGGTCTTCGCGAAACTCATCGGTTTTCACCGCTGCTTCGAGATCCTTATTTGTCGCTGTGATCACCCGGACGTTGATGGGAATGTTGCCCGTGCCACCGACACGCTGAATTTCCCGTTCTTGCAGCACACGCAGCAATTTGGCTTGAACCAGTGGCTGCATGTCAGCAATTTCATCGAGAAAGATAGTTCCTCCATCTGCGCTCTCAAATTTTCCAATCCTTTGCACTGTCGCACCCGTGAAAGCACCACGCTCATGCCCAAAAAGCTCACTTTCAATAAGGGGTTCAGGGATGGCAGCGCAGTTGACATCGACAAATGGTCCCGCTTTTCGCGGGCTATTAAAATGAATGGCTCTTGCGACCAGTTCCTTACCCGTGCCACTCTCTCCTTGAATCAGAACGGTAATATTGCTTTCAATCGCCTGTTGCATCAGCGCGTAAACCGCCCGCATCTCCTTGCTTTTGCCAACGATCTTATCAAACGCATATTTCATTTCGAGTTCCGTACGCAAACGGGAGACTTCGACTTTCATCTGGTTAATCTCAATCTCTTTGGAGATGTCCCGAAAAACGATAATACGTCCGATAACATTTTGTTGAATATCGTGTACCGGCGCTGTAAATCGATAGAGCATTTTGCGTTCCGGACGGCGAACCTCCGCAACCTCTTCAAACACCTTCTCAGGGTCTGCGAGAAGTAGAGTTTCCATCTCTTCAAAACGCTCAGGTTCTTGAAAGTATTGTTTGGTATGCTCACCTAACTTTTCCGGGGACATCTGCTTTAGCGCATCCGTCGTCAATTCAAACATCTCTTCATATCCCCGATTTGCGAACTGCAAACAGCCCGTGACATCAAGCATCGCAATGGCATCTCCAGTGGAATCCAGAACGGCTTCAAGCCTTTGATTGCTAACTTCGAGCTGCCGGTGTTTGTCCCCCAACTCGCTTTCAACATTCCATTTCTCCGCAAGCGAAAGTGTTATCTGCTGAATCTCCTCGCGAGCAAATGGCTTTCTGATATACAGCAGCTTGTGCAACAGTTCCATCTCGCGGACAATATCACTGAGTGATTTGTCGGTATACGCAGACATGAGAACAATTTCAATATTTGTGTCAACGGTGCGGATACGTCGCGTAGTCTCAATCCCATCCATACCCGGCGGCATTCTTATATCTATGTATGCAACAGCAATTGGATCATCCGCTTCGATTGCCGCCTTTACAATGTCATAAGCCTCTGAACCGCCTCGCGCATGGAGGAGTTGGAATTTTGGGAGAAAACTCTCATCGACTTCTGGAGCAAATGCTTCTGCCAAATCATCTGTCGACGAACCCGTCAAACCGGGCGTGAGCATCTCCTCAAAATCCTGATGTATCTCCCGCTGATCATCGACGACCAAAACACGATAGTTCCAGTCCTGTTTGAATTCCATAATACGTACCTGTTTGTTTGGCTTATCCAGTTATAGTAGCTTTCGCTCCTCGTTTATGGTAGGCGCCGTTTCTAACTGCGCCGTTCAGTCTCCAGTTTAGTAGGCGCTGTTTCCAACTGCGCCGGTGCGGTTAGAAACCGCACCTACCGGGCTTGGGGCAATGCGGTTCGGTTTGGCGTGTCCCATTAATGCTAAGATCTACTATGGTTGAACCCGTCAGGACGACCTCCTTATGGAGTAACAGAAGAAAGCGGTAGGATAACCCGTATCGTCGCGCCCTTGCCGAGACCATCGCTTAATGGGTAAATCTTCCCATTCCATCCATCAACGAAGTTCGCTATCGAATGGAGACCCAGTCCACTGCCCGACTCCTTGGTTGTATAATCTCCCTCAAAAATGACCGCGAATTTATCTTTCTCAATACCGATGCCGTTATCCATTACCTCAAGAATAAAAGAAGTCAATTTAACATTGCATCGGATTTTGATGGAGGGCGGCTCGCTGAGCCCTATTGATGCCGCAAGTTCGTCTATAGCTTCAACCGAATTTTTGATAAGATTAACCAACATTTGATGAAATTGACTCTCTTGCGTCCGAATCTCTTCCGGTGTATTATTGCACTCGACATGCACTTCAATATCTCTTTTCCTGATAGACTCTGCTAACACCGTGATCGCATCGTTTATTGCCTGGCGAAGCTTGATATCCTTACGATACATACTGCTCTTGCCAAGTGACCGCTGCATTCTGACAATATCAGCGATATGTTCAGCTCTATCTTGCACCCGACCGACTATCTCTGTCAATTTTTTCTCTTGGATCGCGAAATCATCTGCGAGACCCATAATGAAAGGAGCCACCTTCTGCCCTTGTGGATGATTTGTCACATAATCCCCAAAGTCGTCTTGATGCCCTTCGATTGCATCTGCCAACGCCCTAAGCCGACTTGTCAGTCGATTCTTCACTAAATTTTCGTAAACCGTTCCAATCCCTATCGTCACACTATTGATAGCATTCCCAATATTGTGGAGCAGTGTATCGACAATCTCCAACCTGCCCTGCGTGTAAGCACGAGCAAGTGCTTCTTCCGTGCGTTTGCGTTCGGTCACATCCCGAAAAACGATAACTCCGCCTCTTTGCTTACCCAATTCGTCTTGTAATGGTCTCCCAGCAACCTCAATGTAAACACCCTGTGGTACCTTCTTATTACGTATAAACATCTCAACGTTGTCTGAAAACTCGCCGTGGATAGCGCGTGTCAATGGTAGGTCTTCTGATGGAAATGGAGTGATAGTATCGGGGAGAAACAAGCCGTATGTTTCAGGTGATTCATCAAGGGCCGCATCCATTGCAATATCAATAAGCCCTTCAGCCTCAGGATTAAAAAACAGGATTCTCCTCGTTTCATCGGCAACAATCACGCCATCGCCCATACTATCCAGAATAGATTGCAAGATTCGGGTCTGACTCTCTAAGGCATCCGCCGTCAATCTCAGTGCCTCCTCTGCCTCCTTACGTCTCGTGATGTCACGGAAGACCAGAACCACACCGGTCGTATTTTGCCTCTCATCCCTGATGGGGGCAGCACTATAATCAATCGGAGTCTTTTTGCCATCACGAGCAGCGAGTATGTTTGGCTCTGCCAAACTAACAACGATTCTCCTCCGGAGTGCTTTCATGATCTGTGTCTTGATAGGAACATCTGTTTCCTCACTAATAACATTAAAAACCTCCCCCAAATCCTTACCAAAAGCCTCCTCCAACCGCCAGCCCGTCAGCGTTTCAGCAACAGAATTGATGAATTGGACACGCCCATTTTCATCGGTAGCAATCACCGCATCACCGATACTCCTCAGAATCGTCGAAAGCCACTGTTCGCTCTCCTTAAATTTCCTCTCCATCTCATGCCTGTATAGCGCAATCTCGATGTTAAGGTGTAATCTCCTTTCAGCGAACGGCTTGAGAACATAGCCAAAAGGTTCCGCTATCTTTGCCCGCCGCAGCAAACGCTGATCTACGTAAGCTGTCAGGTATACCACAGGAATATTGAAACGAGCACGTATCTGGTCTGCGACAGCGATCCCGTCCATATCTCCTGCCAACATCATATCTACCAACGCCAAATCTGGTTGTGCGTCTGCTGCCTTCTGCATCGCTGCGTCTCCAGACGAAACAACAGCACAAACGCCATATCCCAAACTTTTCAACAGATGTTCAATGTAACCAACGACATCGCTATCATCTTCAACAATCAGTATCTGTTTTGCCATTGTTGTATGTACCTTCTTCTTTTGATAATTATTGCGGAATGACACAACTCCTATTCCCAGAATCATCCCGAAAAATGGCTTGCCTCTGACCAAACTTTCTGATACACTTGATAGTGTTAACATATTATGTTAACACACTATTAAGTGTTTGCAGCGTGCGAAATTAGACAGACCCGTTCTGTTACAGGTTTAATTAAATTTCACAATCGCGACAAAAATGCGTATGACGCTGAAGGAAGTACACCCTTATCATGCTCACCTACCGGTTGCCATGCCGATAGGCTATGCTTCCCAAGCCTTTAACGGTTGAACAAGTGATTTGACCTTTTTCAGGTTAGTTCGGCGACTTCTCCACAAAATACGTTTTACGTCTCGTTTCGCAGAAGGAGGTGAGATGAAATGCCTGAAGGACAACAAGAACAACGAATCCTAGCGATGTTTATTGACTTTGAAAATCTCGCTATCGGATTTGAGGAGAAGCAGAAGGGGAAACAGAAGGAGAAAAAAAGGCGCGAGGAACAAGCCGCTTTTGATGTTCAAAAAGTGTTGGGACGCTTGGTCGAAAAAGGAAACGTTGTTGTAAAAACTGCCTATGCCGACTGGCACCGCTTCTTTAAGCACCGACAATCACTTCACGAAGCTGGTATCGAGTTAATTGAAATCCCAAGGCGTTCACGGAACGGCAAGAATTCAGCGGATATTCGCCTCTGCGTTGACGCCATCGATTTGTGCTACTCAAAGGAACATATTGACACCTTTGTCGTTATTTCGGGAGATAGCGACTTCGCACCGCTCGTTGCTAAGCTCAAAGAAAACGGAAAGTATGTTATTGGGATGGGACTGAAAGAATCTACCTCAAGTCTTTTGAGCGAAAATTGTGATGAGTTTATCTATTATGAGGAGCTTGAACAAGACGAAACCACAGATCATCGGGCTGAGAGGAATATCCCAAGGGAACTACGGGAGGTCTTCGATCTGCTATTCAGCACCATCCGTGGTCTCATCCGTGAAAACCATGAAGTTCTATGGTCTTCAATGATTAAAGATACAATAAAGCGAAAGCGTCCCTCCTTTAGCGAATCTTCTTATGGATTTAAATCTTTTAGCGAACTGTTAGAAGATGCAGAACGTAGGGGATTTATCACGCTGGAGAAAAATCCGCGCAGCGGCACGTATGTCGTTGCAGGCTTTGCCGAGAAAATGAAGTAACTGACCGAAACCTTTCAGGCCCTCTGAACTTTTGAGATAAGAGATTGCTAAAAATGGGCGAGGTTTTAGATTTTTCCAACATATCACCTCATATTCGCCGCCTATTGCAAGAGATTGGGATGTTTGGGAAGGAGACCCACCGCCCCGTCTATGTCGTTGGAGGTTTTGTCCGAGACCTCCTCATAGAACGTGAGAATTTAGACATCGATATTGTTGTGGAGGGGGATGCGGTCGACTTTGCCTATCAACTTGCCAAAACGTGGGGGGGACAAGTACAGCTCCATCATCAGTTCAAGACCGCAGCAATCACTCGATCCGATGGGTTGAAACTCGATTTCGTCAGCGCACGCAACGAAACTTATCCGAGTCCCGGTGCGTTACCATCGGTTGAGTATGGTACAATTGTGGAGGACCTCCTTCGGCGTGATTTCTCAATCAATGCCCTCGCCATTCAACTTCTGCCTGATACTTTTGGTGAGCTCGTTGATTGCACGGATGGACTGCGTGATTTACGTACTGGACACATTCGTACCCTACATAAATGCAGTTTTGTTGATGACCCAACCCGAATTTTTCGGGCAATACGGTATGAGGGACGTTATAATTTTCAGATCACGGAAAGTGGTCAGAAACAGATGCTTGATGCAATCAAGCAGGGAGTACTGAATCTCATTAGTGGGCAACGCATCCGAAACGAAATTGACCACATTTTGGCGGAAGAAGCCGCGCCACAAATGATTAATCGGATGAGCGATTTTGATCTGTTGGGAGCCATCCACCCAACTTGGAAAATCCCACCAAATTTTGATGTACTCTGGACCGCCGCCGGTCAAGCGATTGAATGGGCATCAACATCTCTTCCGAATGATCCAATTAACACAGGGTCGATACTTTGGATGACGCTGCTGACTTCTCCGGATACAATCGAAGGGGTCAACAGTCGATTAGCACTGGAAAACCAGTTGTATGCCAAACTTAGTGCTCAAACACAGTTAGAACACGATTTGAATGCGCTCTCAATATCTTCCAAGCCGAGTGAGGTTTATCAACTGTTAGATCCTTATCCGCTAGAGTCACTCGTTTTTGGGATGATGCAATCGAATCAACCTGATTGGCGTGTGGGAAAGATCGGAGATTATTTGACAAACCTGAGGAGTGTTCAACCCTTAGTTACCGGCGAAGATCTCATTCAACGGGGCTTAAAACCGAGTCGAGCATTCTCAGATTTGCTGTGGCAGGCATTCGCCGCGCAGCTAAATGGGCAAGTATCGACCACACAAGAGACCTACCAACTGCTGGATATTGAAAAATAATGTTTAACATCGATCCCTACCAAGCCATCCTTCGCGTCTGCCAGTTTATCGTTTTGCTCACTTTTCACGAATGGGGACATGCGAAATCAGCCAATATGCTCGGAGATCCAACAGCCGAAGATGAAGGCAGGATGTCGTTCAACCCCGCGGTACATATTGACCTAATTGGGACAATCATTCTGCCACTGCTCGGCACCTTATTTGGCGGCGCCTTTTTTGGTTGGGCGAAACCGGTGCCCGTCAACCCGCGCAACTTGAGAAATCCCAAACGCGATCTGATGATTATTGCCGCAGCGGGTCCAATCATGAATATTATCTGCACCATCATCATCTTGGGGATCGCTAAACTGTTAAGGGTAACAATTGGATTTCCTGACTCGCCCACACAATTGCAAATCGACATAATCCTCCTACGCCAGAGCGCGATTATCAGTATTTTTCTGGCAGTGTTCAACATGCTGCCGCTGTTCCCCCTCGATGGATTTAGTGTCGTATACGGGTTGCTGCCGTGGCGGCAGGCACAAGCGTTCGCAAGGTTACGCCCCTACGGGATGATCATTCTAATGTGCATTATTTTTCTGCCCAGCCTGCTACACATCCCGAACCCGGTCTTCTGGTTTATCGTAACAGTTTCCTACGGTATTTTCGATCTGGTGGCAATTCTCGTGGGTTTGAGATGAGTATGCAAGGAAAATGACTTTGGAGGCAACAACAGAAATGGAAAAAACGCGATTAGTCACTGGAATTCGTCCAACGGGACTGCTACATATTGGACATCTCGAAGGAATGTTGAAGAACACAGCAAGTCTACAAGACAAATACGAGTGTTATCCGTTTATCGCGGATTGGCATTCGCTGACCGATGTAGCTGAGACCTCAAACCTTCCCGAATACATATTGCAAGCCGCGATCGATTGGTTGAGCGCAGGAATTGATCCAGAAAAGAGTACTCTCTTCGTTCAATCGCACGTCCTCGAACATGCGGAACTCGCTACTTTACTCACGATGGTTACGCCAGTATCTTGGCTTGAACGGTGCCCAACATACAAAGACAAAGTCCAAGACGTCACGCAACGCGAGGGACCTTCTACCGGCTTGCTAGAGTATCCAGTGCTGATGACCGCCGATATCATTGTTTACAAAGCGAAAATGGTGCCGGTTGGCGCGGATCAGATTGCCCATCTGGAAATTTCAAGGGAAATCGTTCGCCGATTTAATCACATCTACGGCGAGGTTTTCCCAGAACCGCAGCCAATGCTGACGGAAGCCTCTGGGTTACCAGGTCTTGATGGTCGCAAGATGAGTAAAAGCTACGGTAACGCCATTCAGTTATCAGATCCACCGCAGGCAACGGAGCAAAACCTGATGAAGATGGTAACAGACCCAGGAAGGGTACGTCGTAATGACCCCGGCAATCCCGATGTCTGTCCGGTCTTCGCATATCATCAGATCTACAACCCCGACGAAGTGCCGCAAATTGATAAGGATTGCCGTTCTGCCGCAATCGGCTGCGTTGACTGCAAGCGAAATCTCAGCGAAAAGTTAATCACTAAATTGACACCGTTCTACGAAAGACGGGCAGAGTGGGCATCCAAGCCGAAGGCCGTCCGGGATGTCCTCGCTGATGGAGCAAGGCGAGCAAAAAAGGTCGCTCAGGAAACGATGGCAGAAGTTCGATCCGCAATGAAGTTGGCGTGGTAAATCAATCTTGCGAAGACTGATTCGATTGCTCAACAGATTGGATCGCCTCCGTTCGAAAACTTCGTGAGGTTTAATGATCGTTCTAGGAATTCATGTATGCAACCAACAATCTCAACTGATACTTCTCAACCACCGAAACCTATCTATGCAATTAAACTCGATGTCTTTGAAGGTCCTTTAGATCTGCTGCTCCATCTAATCCAAAAGAATGAGATGGACATCACAGATATCTCGATTGCAGAAGTTACGGAGCAGTATCTAGAATATCTTAACTTGATGGAGATGCTAGACCTCGACGTTGCATCGGAATTCCTCGTTATGGCAGCCACACTACTTCACCTCAAGTCCCAAATCATCCTGCCCTCAAAGGACTCGGATGAATCCTATACTTTTAAGGACCGGGAGGAGCTAGTCAAGCAGCTCTTGGAGTACAAGCAATTTAAGGACGCCGCCGAAACACTAGATTACTACGCGACGAACCACGAGAAAGTCTATGGTCGCAGCGTAGATTCAACCGCAGAGGTAGAAGATTTACGGGAAGTACAGATAAAAGCGACAATATTTGACCTCCTTTCCGCGTTCAAGTATGTAACCGAGCGAGAGTTTTTGGTCGATGACTATTATGAGGAAATTCAAGAAGAACCGGTCACCGTTGAAGAAAAGATGGAGTTTCTAGAGGATAGACTGAGTACCGAAGATCAAATTCGGTTCGATGAACTGTTTCCACAGTTTGCCAGCAAACTTGACCGTATTGTTACATTTTTAGCAATTTTAGAACTGATACGTCTCCAGCGAATCGTCGCTGTACAATCGGGCCACTTCGATAGCATCTATCTTATGAAACGTGACACATAAAACACCATATTATAGTGAATTATCAAAATATGTAGACACTTTCGCTCCCCATGTCCTGTCCCGATGTAATCGGGGACTCGTCGGTTCCGATTGCATCGAGGATCCCGAGAATCGGGAGATGCGGTGCGGTTTCTAACCGCACCTACCGGTGTGATAGCCCGGATTTTCCCATCGCCGGTACAGAAGGGACCACATCTTAAAAAAACAATCTTAAGTCCGAGGGAACTTCACCCATGTCTGACACTCAATATCAACTCACTATGGACGTAGCTAGTCCGCCGGTACATAACCCGGACGAAATCAGATCAGTCCTCGAAGCTGTGCTGTTCGCTGCGAGTGAACCGATCTCGTTGAAGCAGTTCCAACAATTGTTCGAGGACGTCTCTACTTGGCAAATCCGTCAACAACTTATGCAGTTGCGGGACGAATACCAAGAAATGAATCGCAGCTTCCAACTTATTGAAATTGCCAACGGATTTCAGATCTGTACACACGCCGAGTATCACCCGTGGATTGAAAAATTCCACACGCGCCAGATCCGTGTCAAGCTCACAGCTTCCGCCTTAGAAGCTCTTGCTATTGTCGCTTATAAGCAACCCGTGACCCGATCCGAAGTGGAGGAAATTCGCGGCGTCAATAGTGATAGTGTCTTGAATTCACTAATCGAAAAACGGATGGTCCGCATCGCCGGACGGAAGCCCGGTCCAGGGCGCTCGCTCCTGCTTGCAACCACCGACGAATTTCTGGAGCAGTTCGGATTGAAAGATCTGTCGGGGCTCCCCTCATTAGAGGAGATCGAAGAGATCCTTAATCAGGAAGATCCCGAAGCTTGATGGAGGTGGATTTTGTTGCGCCTAAGTGGCAAGACCGCTCCATTCTAAGTCCAAGGCGGAACAAGAAGCACAAAACGTCAAATCCGGAGAATTTAATGGCGCATTATTTGGTTACAGGTGGCTGCGGATTCGTTGGATCTCACCTTGTTGAAGCCCTTGTGCAAAAAGGGGAGCGGGTCCGCGTGTTCGATAACTGCTCAACAGGTAAAGCAGAGAACATCGCACATCTCAAAGATCAAATCGAATTTATAGATGGGGACCTGCGGGAGCTTGATGCTATTCAACAAGCGGTTGCAGACGTCGACTATGTTTTTCATCAAGGTGCACGCCCCTCGGTCGCCAGATCTGTTGCCGATCCCATTCTGAGTAACAATATAAATATCAACGGGACTTTAAATATTCTTGTTGCAGCAAGAGATGCAGGGGTAAAGCGCGTCGTCTATGCAGCTTCCTCATCAGCTTACGGAAATATACCGACACTTCCCAGATCCGAGACGCTCTCTCCACAACCCGCCTCCCCTTACGCCATTACCAAATATGTTGGTGAATGCTACTGTCGTGTTTTCACACAGGTTTTCGGTCTAGAAACGGTTGCGCTGCGGTATTTCAACATTTTTGGTCCCCGTCAGAATCCAACATCCCAATACTCGGCGGTTATCCCCAAGTTCATTCACGCTTACCTACACGACAACTCTCCGGTAATCGAGGGTGACGGTGAACAGTCGAGAGATTTCACCTACATTGCAAACGCCGTTCACGCCAACCTTCTCGCCTGTCATGCGGAAGGCGCTGTGGGTGAAGTATTTAACATCGGCTGTGGTCAACAAACATCAATCAATAGGCTTGCGAGCCTCATCGGAGAAATGATGAAAACCGATACTAAACCTGTCTACATCGACCCGCGTCTTGGTGATGTGCGCCATTCTTGTGCCGATATCCGCAAAGCACAGCAGCTGCTTGGCTATGAACCCAAAATCGAGCTGAAAACAGGCTTGCGTCGAACCATCGACTGGTTTCTCCAACGTTGTGATGCCTGAAACGCGATAAATTATATCTTTGTATCAAAATGCGTTATACACCCCTTCTGTCATTCAATCCAAAACCCCATCAGCGGGAGGAAAAAATGCAACCGCGTCGAAGCTGGATTATATTTTCGATCGCCCTCATATTCATTGCGCTTCTTAACAACCAGATATGGGCGCAACAATCTATCCCAACCGAAACGGATGAACAAATGATAGAAGACTTTGCCGAACGCGCGACGGGCGGGCTGAAGGGAAAGGTTATTTGGGATAGACAGGATCTATCGCAGACAACTGTACAGGTTTATAAAGATAAAGGGTTACAGAATCTTTATACCGGCGTAACACAGTTAAAAAGTGGTGAATTTGAAGTCCGCGTTGAGCCAGGAAGCTACTACCTGGTTGCTTTTGTGGACCTGAATCGCTCTGGCAAATTTGATATCGGCGACGGCATGGGGATTTTCGGTATCACAAATTGGGATGACTTAAACCAACAGAAACAGATCGTCAAGGTCGCAGATCGGCAGATAATTAGAGGACTCGATATTATTATCACGGCAAGAATGCAAGGCGCTGACGGACAAGGAAAAATTGTTTCGCTATCTGACTATCAAGTAGACCCATTCGAACAATTTAAATCGGAATTGGAGATAATTGCGTCCGGCATTAAGGGACACGTGACGTATGAAGGGCAGACATCGTTCAAAAATACGCTTGTCTTCGCTTACACAGATCTGTCATGGAAATACCGCGTCGGAGAAACGCAGGTTGCTGCAGATGGTAGTTTCACGCTTAATCTACAGCCCGGAAAGTATTACTTGATGGCGATCATCGACAGTGATAACAATAACCTTTTTAATTTAGGAGATGCGCTCGGCATTTACGGCGTTACCGATTTGCGCGAAGCCCAAGCGTTTCCTCAACCCGTATTGGTTCGTCCCAACCAGTTTACCTCGAATCTCAATATCACAATCGCAGGGAAACAGACAATGGGTGGGCAGGTCGTTCCTATGGATGAACCTGAGACGGAGGTAGATCCCGCTAATACGACAACAGTACAGGTTACCGGTGAGGTGAGGTGGGGGAGAAATTCATTGAAAGGAGGCGTTGTCCAAGCCTTTCGGGAGGCGGCAATGCTCAAAGAGGTGTATCAAACTGAAGTCCGCGAGGATGGAAAATTCAGTCTTCAACTTCCGCCGGGGAATTACTATCTCATGGCAAACGTCGATGCGGACAGCAACGGCAGATATAGTCCGGGAGATGGGCTTGGGGGCTATGGCACTGCGGATATCACAAGGATCCATCCAGCTGCATTGACCGTAACGGCAGGGCCAAACCCCAGCATCACAATCATCGTGAGTGCGCGGTATAACGCAGCAGGACAACTGGAAGCGATTGCTGAAGGTGCCATCGACTTGAGCCAAGATAGTAGCGGCGGCATCTCTGGTCAGATTCGATGGGATGGGAAAACATTCAAAGAAGGAATTCTCTCGCTTTCAGAAACACCTGACTTTCGGTCACCTGTTGCGATCTCCCTAAATTTGGAAGACGATGGACGCTATGAAGTCACGATACCGCCGGGAGAATACTACGTTATGGCAGTTGTCGATCTCGATGGAGATCGAAAATCGGGTTTACGGGATGGCGTTGGTATCTACGGCACGCGGCACCCTGTCCTCAGCAAAGAGTTACAACGGGTTTCTGTGTTTGCAGATTATATCACGCCACACATAGATATTGAAATCTTTGCTATGTACATTGATGTAGAGGGTAACATCGCTGAAATCGAGGATGGCGGTCGTTCAGAGATCAAGCTGCAATACGGAGCGCCCGAGGATATTTTTCGATTTACCCGCTTCGGACGGCAAATCGAGGAATGGTGCTACTGGACCCAAGGGGTCCGCTTCCGCTTTGAAGCCGTTGGAGCCGGTTGGAAATTACAGACTCGGAGAGATTTTGAACCAACAACCGAAGCACTTAAACAACTGGAACAGTTGGAGCAGCAATCCCAGCAACTGAGTCCCGATGAACCTCAAACAACCCCGCTAAACGCCCTGCTCTACTATACCTTTGACGATATTATCTGGGAATGTATGCCTACGACCGGCATGCAACAACCGTTGGCAGCAGGCAGACGACCAACCGCCTCGTTGTATGGTAGGCTTACCTATATAGACCCTGACGGAAACGTTATTCTCCACGACCCAGACGCTCCGCGGGGCAGATTACTGCTTGAGAGACGTGAGTTAGCAACAGATGCCACCATCTCGCCAGATGGCGCGTACCTCGCATTTGCAAGACAAGAGATGGAGCGGCGACACATCTACATCCGACATATTGCAAGTAGGGAAGAGATTCCCATACCCTCGACAGCACAAGAAATGTTTACACCCGCATGGAATCTAAACGGAGAATTGTTGGCATACAGCACAAGAGGCAGCATTGAAAATCCAGAAGCTGGTACGGACAGGAATATCTATAGCTACGCATATACCAGCGGGCGCGTCGAGCCCATTAGTATAGGCCCCGAAGACGATGCAGAACCTGTATGGTCCCCATCAGATCCGAATCTCCTCGCTTTTTCTCGCGCAGAAGGGCAGCATCGCCAGATTTGGCTTGTTGAGTTCGGTCCAGAGGGAAAACCGCATTTACAGCAGTTGACCCGCTACGGTGGTGAAAAACCGGTTTGGTTGCCCGATGGTTCGGCAATCCTCTACGAAACTAACGGTCAACTTTGGCAGATTTCAAAGGATACCTTGGAAAACCGACCGGTGATGTTCAACGGACAGGTAGTTTTTGGACATGAACCGTATACGATCCCCGCACCGATTCAGTGATAGACATTTGCCCTCCCCTCACAAATGTAGCAGCACCGCTACCAACAATCCACACTCATATCAAAACACCCACCTAGAACAGGTCAGGATTTCCCGGTTGCAAGGTCTCATTGACTATGATAAAATGGATCTGTTGTTTATTGCCGGTTTAGACAATAAATTCCCCTATTCCCTCAAGTCTGAACTTGGATTCCATATCAACTAGTTCCGGCGGTAGGTGTGGCTATCCAAGTCGCTTTGAACCCTCGATGAAATTGGGAGCGTAGACTCTCGGCACAGTCGGGACCAAGAAGGTTTGATAACAGCAACTTGGATTATTTATAACTACGGATTTGGAAGGGAACAGAGAATAAGCAGAATGAAATGCCCCCTATTTTTTGATAGATAACTAATCTCCACTTGAGAATCATACGTCATCACCTACATACGCATATAAATAAAAAAGATCATTCAAACAGAATATTTGAGAAGAAAAAGGGGAACTTCACACCAATACAGATGTATAATCCTACGAGGTATGCGTAATGTCAGCAAAAGAATCAACTATGCGTTATAATGAGGAGAGAACATAAATCATGAAAACTGTAAAAGCCTACATCCCCACCTCATCCATTATGCGGATGGTCGCTCTCGTGATCATGGTCATCGTTACCATGTTGTCCCAGTATGCCTGCCTTTCAATAGGTACGCAAAGACAAGCGGCAAAACTTACCCATGAGAAGGACTATCAAGGCGCAATCGATACCTATCAGGTGGTCATCAATTCCAAAGCCGGAACACCAGAGGCTTACCGCGCGCAATTAGGTATTGCCAGACTATATATCGACAAGATGAATCAACCCCAGCTAGGTATCAAGGCTTATCAAGATCTCATCGCTGCTGCACCTGATAGAGGAGAAGCCGCCGAAGCACACTATCGCCTGGGAATTTACTACTTTAAAACAGAAGATTATGAATCAGCCCAACAGTCTTTTGATGCTATTGTCAACAAATTTCCGCACCTCGGGAATTTGAGTCATAACGCGCAGTTAATGTTAGCAAAAAGCTACGAAGAAGCTGGAGCCTATAAGAAAGCGATAACAACCTACGACAACGTTGTGAACCGTCATCCAGAGAGTGATCGCGCTGCTCAAGCCCTAACCAATAAGGCGAGAATCCAAAAGGAATATTTGAAGAACAGGATCGAAGCGGAGGAAACCTACAAATCTCTTATCACACAGTATCACAATGTCGAAGGAGCAGAGGAAACAATTGATGATGCCAGACGAGAACTTCAATCAATGGGGGCGCGGGTCCCGCAGCCGCAAATCGAATCGGGTACATCCTACGATCGCGCACAAGAACGGCGGATGAAACGTCGCGAGCGTGACCGACCGCGCGGCGGAGCTGAGTTGAGCCCTGCGATGGGTTATGGAACGTACGGAGACCCCGGTTTCGGTATAACCCCTGAAGAGGTCATACGGGAATTCGGAAACCCTTGGGAAGGCGGGGGACACGGACGGTCAGGACAGAACGACGATGAAACACAAACCATGATTAAAGTGGTTGCAGATATCAATTTTCTTATCCAGAACTATCGAGATGCAGGGACACTGTACTTCCGCGCGATTGAACTAGCGAAAGAAAACGGCAAAAAAATTGATCCCTACGATTATATCCGTTTATCGGTCTGCTATCGCAAAGTGGGCATGCACCAGCGAGCGGTTGAAACCCTCCAAGAAGGCGCGAGAAAAAATGTAACGGTGCTTGAAGCCGTGATCACCTCTTCCGCGAATGAGTACCACGATGGCGAATACGAAAAAGTGCTTGAGAAACTTCAGCCTATCGCGGGAGTAAATCGCATCAAAGATCCGGAAATCTACTGGCGACTCGGATTAACCTACAAAAAGATGGGGAATCTGTATAAAGCTGCTGAGTCCTTTGAGCGCAGCATTGCGAGTGACACGGATTATATCGATGCAATCCAAAGCCTCGCTGAAATACTTAACTACCAGCTCAAAGATAGAGAACGAGCAATCATCTTTCAAGACATAATTGACACCAAAGGTCATACCTTGATCGGTGAAACAGCACTAGGAGATATATGCTACAAATACGGCAACTACTTCCGAGCAAAATCAAAATATGAGACAGCGGTGCGCATTGCCCAACGGGAAAAAGAAAATGATGACATCACCCCAGCCGAAAGGCGGACTCTTAATAACCAGATTTTATATGCAAAGGTACATGCAGCGATGTCAGATTATCAAAATGGCAAGGTTAGCCAAGCACAAGGGCAGATAGATACCCTCGCTGCTGAACATCCTGATCATCCGTTGGTATCCTACGGTCGTGGGCAGATGGCGTTGCTCAAAGGAGATACCGATACTGCGATTGCGGAGTTCAAAGTATCAATGGAAAAGGATCCGAGATCTTATGCAGCACCTATCGCGCTCGGCGAATACTACCTCGCGCAAGAAAATCCTGATGCAGCAATAGGGGTATGGGAAGAGGTGCTCAAGACCTATCCCCAAAATCGTGGTGTACGTCGTCGTCTTAACGCACTGAAACAGCAGCGTGAAGCGGAGGTAGATCCCGATCAATCAGAACGAGCTGCCATCCTGAAACCGACGAAAAAGCGACAAAGTCTCTTACCCAATAAACGACGGACAATCTATCCAAGGAATCGGATTCCGAAATCACAACTACCGTCCGCACTCTTCGTTGGATTGAGCGAGGATCAAGTCATTGAAAAGCATGGCGAACCCGTCGAAATCCTTGAGCCACCATCCAATTTGCCCAACGCCACAAAGCGATTTGCCTACGGTGCTCTTGTACCGGGCATGTCTAGCACCTTTAGCTTGGAGGGAACAGAGTTTATTTTCGACGAAAACGGTGTTTTGGGATACCACAAAGTCTATTTTGGCGATGTCAACGCATTAGTGGGAGGCGGCAGCGAGTACCCCGCGCTGCTCAATGAACTTCCTGATGAGCTGAAATCAACGCTCTGTGACGTTATAAACGAGCAGGTTTTTGAAGCGAAGAAATATAATCTCATTGTCCAAAAAGCACAGGTTGTCTGGGACCTCAACAATGAACGGTGGTGGGCAACGGTACACGCAACTTTTCCAGCCAGAGATTTTACTTCTGATAAGTCTATAAACAACTACAAACCTAAACTCAAAGACTATCACATCATGGAATTGTTAGTGACCACTCGAAATCTCTCACCAGACCTGTTCCTTACAAAACCCAAAGGGATAGCCTATGAAAATCGTTAGGCACAATATCTTCACCCTCATCGCTGTGATAACGGTGATCCAATACGCTTGTGTTGCGTCAAGTCCACAGAAATTGGCAGAACAGCGCCTACAGGAAAAGGACTATCGAGGGGCGATCGAAGTATACCAGACGGTAGTTGATTCCAAGCCTGAAACCCCCGCGGCCCGTCAAGCACAACTAAGCATCGCCGGCCTGTACGTCGAAAAGGTGAATCAACCCGAACAGGGTCTCCAGATTTATCAAGATCTCATCGCTACGACCCCTGACAGCGACGAAGCTGCCGAAGCACACTGGCGACTGGGGCTTTATGCCTTCAAATCAAAGGACTATCAGTCGGCCCAACAGTCTTTTGATGCCATCATTAACAAATTTCCAACGTCGGAGTTCAGTCATAATGCCCAACTGATGTTGGCAAAAAGTTATGAGGAAATTAATGAGTATCAGAAAGCGGTACAAGTCTACGACAGTGTAGCAAACCGCCACCCGGAGGGAAAACGAGCGACGCAGGCGTTGGTCAATAAAGCCAGAATTCAGGCGGAGCGGCTCCGAGATCAAGATGCTGCCAAACAAACCTACCAATCCCTTGTCAAGAAGTATGGCAACATCGAAGGTACAGAAGAATCAGTTAGCACCGCGAAACAAGAACTCCGTTTGATGGGCGCGATTATCCCCGAACCGGATGATCAGTCACTGACACAGGTGGAACGTGCATTAGAACGCCAAAGGCAGCGCCGTGAAAGAGACCGTCCACGGGGTAGGGTTGAACGCAGTCCCGCAATGGGAGAAGAACCAGACTATTCAGACTCCGGTTTCGGTGTCGATCCCGAAGAGATTATGAGACCCTTTAAGGCAGTCATCAATGAAATGGGTGGCGAAGGTCTCGAAGGAGCCGTTTATCATGACACAGTGCTTAAAATTGCTCAACTGAATTTGGATTCTGAAAATTATCGTAATGCCGGGGCGTTGTTCTTTCATGCAATCAGACTCGCCGAACGCAACCAGGCGCAGATTGATCCGTATAGCTATCTCCGCCTCTCCTTCTGTTATCGCAAGGTAGGCATGCATCAACACGCCCGCGAAATGATAAGGAAAGCAATAAAAAAAGATGGAGAGGTTTTTGAAGCCATCATTCAGACTGCTGCCAATCAATACCTTGACGAAGATTACGACAAAGCTATTGAAACCTATAACTCCATTTTAGGGTTGAACAGAGCCAAGGATCCAGAAATCTACTGGAGAATGGGGTTGGCATACAAAAAGATGTACGATCCACACAAAGCCGTTGAGTCTTTTGAACGCGCAATTGCTGCGAAAACCGAATATACTGACGCACTCCAAAGCCTCGCCGAAGTGCTTCACTACCAACTGAAAGATACCGACAGAGCTGTAATCCTCCAAGACCTCGTCGATCAGAAAGGTGAAACCTACGCCGGTGAAAAAGAGTTGGCGGACATCTGCTATAAATACGGCAACTACGGTTGGGCAAAATCGAAATACGAATTCGCAGCGCGAATTGCCCAAAGCGAAAAGACGGAGGATACAACCCCATTTCAGAGAAGAGGGATAGATAACCGGGTTGTCTACGCGAAGGTGCACGCAGCGATGGCAGCCTACAAGAACGAAATGGAAGACAAAGCACAAAAAATTATTGATACGCTCGCTTCTGAATACCCCAACCATCCACTGATACCCTATGGTCGTGGGCAGATGGTGTTGCTCAAAGGAGATACCGATACTGCGATTGCGGAGTTCAAAGTATCAATGGAAAAGGATCCGAGTTTCTATGCGGCACCCATCGCGTTAGGCGAATACTATCTGTCGCAAGGATATACCGAAGAAGCAATCGCGTTATGGAAAAAATCACTCAGAGCCAATCCACTGAACCGTGTGGTACGTCACCGTCTCCACGAATTGACAAAACAGGTCGGTATAAACACCGATCCCATCGGGGTCAGTGCTAACTCCGAGGATTCGGAAAAACCGAGTGGGAGTCGTCAAAGTGGCGTTGAAAAATCAACAACTTCCTCTCAACCCAGCATCGCTAAAGGGTTTGGGGCGCCCGGGCGTACGGACTTGCCTGCCAAACGACGCACACTCTATCCGAAGCGCCGTATCCCTAAATCACAATTGCCGTCAGCATTTTTCGTCGGGTTGAGTGAAGACCAAATCACTGATACGCGCGGACAACCAACTCAAATCCTGCCCGCTGTACCTAGCATCCCAAGTTCGACAAAGCGATTAGCCTACGGCGATCCTATACGCGATGCAGTACAGATCGCTACCGTTGAAGGTTCAGAGTTCATCCTCGGAGCAGCAGGAGTACTCGGATTCCGCAAAGTCTACCCTGGAGACATCAATGCAGTGGCAGGCAGTCCGGTCGAGTATCCCACCTTGGTCAGTGAACTTCCTCAAGAATTGAATTCAACACTTTGCCATGTTATCAACGAGGAAGTTATTAATACAAACAAGTACTTCCTCATCGTCCAAAAGGCTCAGATAGTTTGGGAACTCGATTCGGAACGCTGGATAGCAACGGCGTTCACAACCTATCCAGCCGAAGCCCGCAAGTCAGAACAGTCCATCAATAAGTACAAACCGAAACTGAAAGACTACCGTATTATGGAACTTTTGGTGACGGCGCGGAACATCCCACTTAACATCAATCTAAAATAAGATCGAATCGCTAACGACACAACGGAGGATCAATATGAAAAGTATTAGATTTGGCATCTTCTTTCTGTTAGTTACTGTAGTGACCATAACCCAATATGCCTGCGTTTCAAAGGGCATGGACGAACAGATTAACCAACTCATCCAAGAGAAGGACTATCGGGGCGCAGCCGATGCTTATCAGTCAATTATCGATTCCAAGCCCGGAACATCGGAGGGGCGTCAGGCGCAGTTGGGCATCGCCGAGTTATACATCGAGAGAATGAATCAACCCGAACAAGGAGTCCAAATCTACCAAGATCTTCTTGCCGCAGCACCTGACAGCGATGAAGCTGCCGAAGCACACTGGCGACTCGGACTTCGTGCCTTCAAGGCTGAAGACTATCAATCGGCGCAACAATCCTTTGACACTATCGTTAACAATTTTCCGGGGTCAGAGCGCAGTCATAACGCCCAACTGATGTTGGCAAAAAGCTACGAGGAATCCAGTAATTATGAGAAAGCCGCAGAGGTCTACGATAATGTGGCAAACCGTCACCCGGAGGGCAAACGAGCGACACAGGCGCTGGTCAACAAAGCCAGAATTGAGCAGGAGTATCTCAACAATCAAGCCGCCGCCAAGGAAACCTACCAGTCCCTCGTTAAGGAGTATGGCGCACTCGAAGGCACAGAAGAATCAGTTGAGGAAGCGAAAAAAGCGCTTCAATTGATGGGGGCAAATATTCCTAAACCCGATGAACCGGATGCCCAGGACCTCTCGACCGAATTTAACCGCAGACTCAACTACCGGGATCGACGCCGGGCGGAACGTGAGGCGGCAGGCTTTGAGCCTAGCCCCGCTACGGGAATACCAAGCGACTTCCCAGACTCCGGCCTCGGTGTAAATCCCGAAGAAATTATGGCGCCCTATAGACAGACGATTATGCAAGAAAGCGCCGGGGCAGAAGGGTTAGAGCCCGAAGTTTATCACGATACCGTGCTTAAAATCGCTCTTTTGAAGTTACAGTTTCAAGAGTATCGAGATGCTGCCGTGCTATTCTTCTATGCAATTGAGCTTGCCAAACGCGAGAACGCACGGATTGATCCATATAGTTTTCTCCGTCTATCGATCTGCTACCGGAAAATAGGCATGTACCAGCGCGCGGCGGCAGTACTAAGGGAAGCCGTGAGAAGAGATATAAACGTCCTTGAGGCTGTCGTCGTAACAGGGGATAACCAGTACCTCGATCAAGAGTACGAACGAGCCATTGAGACTTACAGCTCTATTGTGGGACTGAACCGGAGCAGAGATCCAGAACTCTACTGGAGATTAGGGCTCGTCTACCAGAAGATGGGGAATTACGAAAAAGAAGCGGAATACTGTGAACGGGCAATCGCAACCAAAACCGACTATCCCGACGCACTCCGGAGCCTCGCATACGTACTTGACCGCCACCTCAAAGATAAACAACGGGCGAGGATTTTTGCCGACTTAGCTGCAGGGCAGGGCAATAGTTACGAAGGTGAAATAGAGCTTGGCGCAATCTGCTACAAATACGGCAACTATACCTGGGCGAAGACAAAATATAAAGCCGCCGCCGGTCTGGCGAGACGCCAGAAAAAAGATTCAACGCCGCCGGAAGAAAAGCGTATTCTCGACAATCGGGTAATCTACGCGCAGGTGCACGCAGCGATGGCGTTCTACAAAGCCGAGATGGCAGATAATGCTCAGGAGATACTTGACACAATTGCCACCGAATATCCTGATCACGCATTGAGACATTACGGAAACGGACAGATGGCTCTTCTCAAAGGAGACCCAGATACCGCTATCGCAGAATTCAAAGCGTCCATGGAAAAGGATCCGAGATCACACTACGCAGTTATCGCCCTCGGTGAATACTATATTGCACAGGGGAATGCTGGCGAGACAGAGGCACTATGGAGCGGATTCCTTAAAAGCAACCACCGGAATCGTCTGGTGCGGCAACGGCTCGGCAAATTGAAAGCACAGCTTGAAACGGAGACAACCTCCAATTAGAAATTTGACTTCAGGAAAGGGACAGTAGACTGAATGCACGAACCCACAGAAATCCTAAAATCCGTTGAAGGGATCGCACGAGAAGCCGGTGACATCTTAATGGATTACTATGGAGAAATTCGTCACATTGACTATAAGGGTATTGGTGATATTGTAACCGAAGCGGACAAAACCTCCGAAAAACTCATCACAGAACGGTTGGAGTCCCGTTTTCCAGATTACGCCATCCTCGGCGAGGAATTTGGCATGTCCCGCAAGGCGAGGATGCCCGACACGTCGGCATCGGCGGTACAATCGGATAACTGCTGGATCATAGATCCGCTGGATGGCACAGCAAACTACGCAGCGGGTTGTCCAATCTTTGCGGTTGTGATTGGGCTACTGCATAACGGTGTGCCGGTCCTCGGTGTGGTTTTTGACCCTAACGCCGATCGGATGTTCAGCGCAGTCAAGGGCGGCGGAGCAACGTTGAACGGGGTTCCCATTCACGTCAACGACCGTGAAAAATTGGATCCTATCGGGCTATTCGGGTTTGGATCGCCAGTTCTCGAAACGCTTCATCCGTTCATACCGAAGAGCGGTAAAGCGCGCAGTCTCGGTGCCGCGGCTCTCCATATCTGTTCCGTTGCTACCGGTTGCTTTGATGGCAGCCTCGACCTCTATACAAAGCTCTGGGACATCGCTGCACCGATTGTCATTTTGCAAGAAGCTGGTGGCAGCACAACCCATCCATCGGGCACCCCCCTGTTTCCGTTATCGCCGGATGCCCCTGCCTATCAAGGACACGACATCCCTTTTCTCGCAACCAACAGTCGAATACATGAGGAATGTGTGAAAGCCCTCGCCAAATATGGAGACCAACACATCTAACTTGCAACAATAAGGAGATCTACTTTCCATGTCCATCCCGAAACTATCCGTGGGTAATCCAGTCCTAGCGAATCTACTGATGATGATCATCATCATATTCGGTGTCTACGCCTGGATTGTCCTTCCCAGAGAATTGGTGCCCGAAATCTCTTTTCAGTCCGCAACAGTAACCACATTCTATCCTGGTGCCTCCTCCGAAGATGTTGAAAAATTGGTCACTGTGCCAATTGAGGACGCGATAGAAGAGAATGTAAATAAAACTGATATCATTGTATCAATCTCATCAGAGGGAAGGTCATTGGTCACCATCCAGTTTGAGGAAATCAGTGACCGCGACTTTGACAAAGAATTTCAGAACCTCCGGATGGCAGTTGAAAGAGTCAACGATCTCCCCACTGAGATCCTGGACGAACCCCAAGTGCAGGAGATTGATACATCAAGCGGTTTTCCGATGTTGACCATTGTCGTCGGTGGGGAGATCTCGGAAGATCAGATGAAGGAGATTGCCGAAGATCTGAAAGAGGAGATTCGCGAAATCAAAAACGTCTCCGCCGTCCGACTCGCGGGCGTGCGGGAAAGGGAAATCTGGGTCGAAACCAATCCGGATCAGTTAAAAGCATATAATCTCCCTATCGAAGCGGTCATTAATGCGCTGAGAACCCACAATCTGAACCTCCCCGCGGGCACATTAGAGATGGGAACATCGGAGTATCTGGTCCGCACAATGGGAGAGTTTAGCGACCTACAGGAGATTGAAAATGCGATTATACGCGCCCGACCGACCGGGACGCCGCTGCGCGTGCGTGATGTTGCAACCGTCTCCGACACCTATGAAAAACCGCGCACACTCTCACACATCAACGGGCAGCCATCGATCAGCTTGTCTGTCCAAAAGAAGACTGAAGGGAATACCATCAAACTGGTCAAGCAGATCCGAGAACTGGTCGAGCAGCGTAAACGGAATCTGCCAGAAGGAACGGAACTCTCGGTGGTGAACGATTATTCTGTCATTTTACAGGAACGGTTAGGAATCCTACAAAATAATGCCATTTTTGGACTGGCCTTGGTTGTTGTACTACTCTATATTTTTATGGGATGGCGCAATGCGTTCTTTGCCGCATTAGGAATTCCCGTCGCCTTTATGGCAACCTTCTTCTTTCTCCATTGGTCAGGATATACCCTCAGCGGTGTCGCGTTGTTCGGTTTAATCCTCGTGGTTGGCATCGTTGTGGATGATGCAATCGTTGTCATTGAAAACGTGTTCCGTCGTATTCAGGACGGAATGTCCCCCAAACAAGCGGCAATCACTGGCGCTCAAGAGGTAGGCTGGCCCGTTCTTGCGGCAAGTCTGACCACAATCGCTGCGTTCGGGCCCCTCATGTTTATGTCCGGTACTTCGGGGCAATTTTTGCGGATTGTTCCTATCACCGCTATCTTGGTAATTCTGGCATCGTTGTTTGAAGTTTTCATGATCTTGCCTTCCCATATCGCCGAGTGGGGTAAGGCACAAAGTCGACAACAACGCCGACATGTGTGGTTCGATCGAGTCCGAAGACGCTATGTGCGTATACTAAAAGGGACGATTCGGCGGCGTTATGCCGTCGTATGTGGTGTCTTAGTCTTTGGGATATTGGTCTGTATCGGAGCATTTTCGCAGTTAGAAAGGCAGCTATTTCCCGGCGAAGATTTTCCGCAATTTTACATCAAAGCAGAAATGCCGCCTTCGTTTGGGTTAAAAGAGACCTCTGCCACCTTAGCAAAGGTCGAGGAGGTTGCCATGTCCCTACCATCTGATGAACGCATCGCTGTCGTCACAAACATCGGCTTGATTACACCGACCTCTCTGTTAGAAGGGTCAAGCATCCGCTCCAACGTCGGCGAAGTGCTCGTTGAGCTGGTCCCGAAGGATCAACGCGTCCGAGGTACAGATGAGATTATTGCCAGTCTCCGGGGGAAGGTCGAAGCAATCAGCGACATTGAAAAACTCACATTTGATACGCAAGCCGGGGGACCACCACAGGGAGCAGATGTGGAAGTAAAAGTGAAAGGGGAACGGTTCGAGCCGTTAGAAAAAATCGCCAATTCACTCAGGGAGAAATTGCAGCAGATGGATGGCGTATATGACATACGGGACGATTTTGTGACAGGGAAGTCGGAAATCCGCCTGCGTGTTAAGGAAGATAGGGCACATCAGTACGGCTTGAATATTTTTCAAATTGCTTACAATGTCCGCAACGCCCTTCAAGGAAATATAACGACAACCTATCGCGATGCCGATGAATCGATCGACGTCATTGTGAAATACGATTCAGATGATTTGCAATCAATCGCCAATCTTGAGGAGCTGCTGATTCCAGCACCGAACGGAACGATGGTGCCGCTCAGAGATGTCGTTGAAGCACAGGAGGAGGGTGGGTATTCGGAAATCCGCCGATTCGAGAATGAGCGGGCAATTACTGTATCCGCCGCTGTGGATAGTGATAAAACCAGTGCCTTCGCAGTCAACCAAGTATTGATTCAAACCTTTAAAGATATTGAATCGCTGTATCCCGGTTATCGTCTCGATTTCCGAGGGGTCTTCGACCAGATCAATGAATCATTTGGTCAACTGGGAAGGCTGTTTGTCGTTGGAATTTTAATCATGTACGTTATATTAGGCGCACAATTCAAGTCGTTTATTCAGCCGGTTATTATTCTCTTTGCTGTGCCGTTCGGTTTCATGGGTTCAATGGTTGGGTTATTAATCATTGGAGCACCGTTGAGCATGGTTGCGCTGTTCGGTACTGTTGCATTGGCGGGAATCGTCGTCAACGACTCCATTGTAATGATAGACTTTATAAATCAGTACCGGCTGGGCGGTTATAACAAGTGGCGAGCTATCTTAAAAGGTGGAAGCGTCCGATTACGTCCCATTATCTTGACCTCTGTCACCACGATCTGCGGCTTAATTCCGATGGCGATTGGGTTAGGAGGTAAGTCTCCGATCTGGATGCCAATTGCGTATACAATTATTTTTGGCCTTTCGGCGGCGACGCTTCTGACGGTGTTTGTCATGCCCGCGTTATATGCGATAACAGCGGACATACGCGAACTGTTCATCAGGCGCGAGCGGGTAACCCAACCGGTATTCGACGACACCTCTCTCATTGGAGAGCGCGCGGACGATTGAAATCTCAAATCTTGTACATAATAGGAGTGCCTATGTCGAACATCAAAACTGTTGTTACTACCGATGAATTGCGAGCGCGGCTTGACCGGCTGCCGAGATTGTATTTGGCAGACCTGCCGACACCGCTGCTTGACTGTCCACGCCTATCTAAAGCCTTAGACGGTCCCCGTATTCTCGTAAAACGAGAAGATCAGACCGGCATGGCGTTTGGAGGAAATAAAGTCCGAGAGTTCGAGTATTCGGTCGCCCCCGCGGTGGAGGGCAGATACGATGTTCTGCTGCACGGCGCCGCCTCCCAATCCAACCAGTCACGGTTGACGGCGGCGGTCGCAGCAAGGTTGGGACTGAAAGCAGTGATGGTAGGCAGGAAAGACGCCCGCGCCGAACCGGTGAACGGAAATTTGCTGTTGAGCCACCTCTTCGGGGCGGAAGTTAATCTCGTGGAGACCGCCGAAGAGCGGGAAGCAATACTTGAACGCCTGAAATCGGAAGGAAGACGGGTCTACAACACCAGCAGCGACGGCTACTATCTGCGAAGTGTATCGTATGTGGACGGTTTCCTCGAACTATGGGACCAACTGCAAGACCGAAATATCCAACCCGACGCACTCTATGTCTGTTCAGGGGTACATACCCATGTTGGATTGGTCGTTGGGGCAAGGGCACTGGGAATCCCACTGAGGATCGTGGGAATCAGTCCCAGTCCGCAGGATAATGCAGAATCAAACGCCAATCTTGCAAAGGTCGCCAACGAAGTATCTCAGATACTTGATCTGGACCTAGATTTTTCGGGAGCCGATTTTGAGAGTTACGGCGAATATGCCGGCGAAGCCTACGGCACGGTAACAGCCGGAAGCAAAGAAGCGGTCATCTTGGCTGCACAAACAGAGGCACTGGTGCTGGATCCAGTTTATACAGGCAAGGCGTTTGGGGGGATGATAGATCACATCCGACAAGGGCAATTTACCGGGAACCAAACGGTAGTGTTTGTCCATACCGGCGGAACACCTGCCCTATTCGCCTATGGAGATGAGATCTTAGGAAAATCAGAATAACTCGTAACTTCAGACCAAAGGAGAGACTCAGCATGAATGTTATCGCAGATCTATGCGTTGTGCCGATAGGCGTCGGCGTGTCGGTCTCCAAATATGTTGCCGAGTGCGAACGTATCCTCAAGGACGCGGGGTTGAAAACCAAACTACACGCCTACGGCACTAATATCGAAGGGGAGTGGGATACGGTCTTCGACGCAATTAAACAGTGTCATCAGGTTGTCCATGAGATGGGTGCCCCTCGGATCAGCACAACGCTCAAGTTCGGCACACGTACGGATCGAGCGCAGACGATGGACGATAAGATAAACAGCGTTGTCCATCAAATGACAGAAGGATAGTCACTATAGTAGATTTTAGAATTACTGAGACACTCTAACCCGAACCGCATTGCCCCCGGGCCCGGCAGGTGCGGTTTGTAACCGCACCGCATCCCGATGAATCGGGATAAATCGGGAGCCCGATGCCGTTCCTGTTCCGTTCCGAGAATCCCGACAAGTCGGGACCTGCCCCGATGTATCGGGGAGCATTCCGATCTATCGGAACCTGTCGGGAGAAACAGCGCCTACCATACATTTATTTTTAGGGTTTACCATAACTATATCTATCTGAAGGGGTGGGATAGCCATGGACCTGTTTGACCAGAATCTACAGCAGAACCGAAAACGATCGGGTCCGCTGGCGCACCGGATGCGTCCCGACACGCTCGACGAATTTGTGGGACAGGAGCATCTATTAGGACCAGAGCAGCCCCTCTCTCTTGCGATCGCAGATGACACGGTGATGTCCTGTATCTTCTGGGGTCCACCAGGCTGCGGGAAAACTACCCTCGCACAAATCATCGCTCAACGCACAAAAGCACACTTTGAGCATGTCAACGCAAGCACAATCGGAGTGCCAGAACTACGCAAAACGGCTGCGGAAGCTGAAGAACGCCTCAAGTTCCACAGTCAACGAACTATCCTGTTCTTGGACGAGATCCACCGCTTCAATAAAGCGCAACAGGACTTTCTGCTCTCTTTCGTGGAAGATGGAACACTTGTGCTGATTGGTGCAACAACCGAAAATCCATCCTTCGAGGTCAATGCCCCACTCCTCTCTCGGATGCAGGTGTATCCATTCCAGCCATTGGGATCGGACCATATCCGTCAACTGATAGAACGGACCCTCACTGATGCAGAGCGTGGTCTCGGAAAATACCAAATCTCGCTTTCGAAAGATGCCACAGATGCGCTGCTTCAGGTGGCTGACGGGGATGTGCGCCTCGCCCTCAACGCATTGGAACTCGCTGTACAGATCCCGCGTAGCGAGGACTCTCGATACATCGGAGCCTGTAAACCTGATGAGGAAGGGGTACGTCACTTGGATGCCGAAGCCATCCGCAGAGCCGTGCAAAAGCGGATGCTGCGCCACGACAAATTAGGTGATGAACATTACAATCTGATCTCTGCATTCATCAAGAGCATACGTGGATCTGATCCCGATGCTGCCATATATTGGCTGGCACGACTGTTGGAAGCGGGAGAAGATGCGCGCTTCATAGCACGGCGCCTGGTCATCCTCGCATCTGAAGACGTTGGCAACGCCGATCCACAGGGGCTGCTGATCGCGGATGCAGCCGCACGCGCGGTTGAATTTGTCGGACTTCCAGAAGCACAAATCAACTTGGCACATGCCACCACCTATCTCGCCTGCGCCCCAAAAAGCAACGCTGCTTATCTCTCTCTACTTGCAGCGCAAAAGGATGTGCGCGAAGAACCCGCCTATCCCGTTCCACTCCACCTGCGAAATGCGCCGACGCAGCTAATGAAAGAACTCGGTTACGGAAAAGAATACAAATACGATCACGACTTTGAAAACCACATCGCGGAACAGGACCACCTTCCCGACGCTTTGTGCGATAAGCAATACTATGAACCCACCGAGATTGGGTATGAACAACGTATCCGTGAGTATTTGGAAAAGACAAAAAAATGACTGTGCAATAAGGTAGGGAACGCAGATCTGCGTTCCCTACTACGTACTTGAAGCAAGGAGAGAAATCAGAATGGTAAAAGCAAGGCGATCATACGGTGCCGTATTGTTCTCAATGATCCTCCCCGGATTGGCACAAATCTATCTCCGTAAGCCACTGAAGGGGATCATCATACTGCTCGGTATTATTACCGCAATGCTGCTCATCTATGCCAATTCGTTGCCCGTAACGAGTTGGCGAGATCTGACCCGTATAGATCGAACGGAAACCTCCCCGGACGAGAGGGGTGCAACAGAACAAGCGGAAACATCCTCAGAAACAGATAAAGATCCGAGACAATGGCGAGGCTACCCATTATACACCTCTGACAGCAAATTTATGTTTCGGATTACCGAAGATGTGGAGAGCCATCTGGTAGACAGTAAAGAACTTTCAGCGGAACTGGTGCGAAAATTTCGGAAGCATAAGGTCTTAGTCTACAAAGGCGCGACAGTTTCAACGAAAAAGGAAGGTAGCTGGTGGTTGATAGATGATTACTACCAAACCTATTCCGTGAGGAAAAGCGAGTACGGGTTAGATGTTTATAGCACCGCACAATGGCGGTTTCGGCCCCGTTGGCAGTTCAAGATTACTGGACTGATTCAACTCCTGATTTTCTGGGGATATGCAGTTATCGATGGCTGGCTAGGACGAAGACAGGGATAGAAGAAATGGAGAAACAGATGACAACACAAGAACAGGTCGAGGGTGCAAACCTCAACTTTTACCAAGCGATGCAAAATCTAAGCATTGACATGATGGACACCGTGTGGCTGCAAGCGG
This sequence comes from Candidatus Poribacteria bacterium, assembly GCA_965204355.1. Lineage (GTDB taxonomy): Bacteria > Poribacteria > WGA-4E > WGA-4E > PCPOR2b > PCPOR2b. The sequence goes on along the minus strand of OZ241983.1, from coordinate 566,940 downwards.
ATTGGGTGCAATGTATTCACCCAAATTGGGAGACGATCACCGGATGGGACGAGATTCGCGCGAGTTGGGTAAATATCTTTCAAAATACACATCGAATGCACATCCAACCCAGTGAGATTGCAATCCATACCGATAGCCAATTTGCTTGGGTGACCTGCGTGGAATCCATCCACACCTTTAGCGGTGGCAGGATGGGGATATCCTTCGCACAAGCGACGAACGTTTTCAAGCACGAGGGGGAGGGCTGGAAGATGGTGCATCATCACGCTTCGCCTTTGCCGAGGGAGGTAGCACTTTCTGGCACCGCAGCAGCACCATCGTTGAACTAGCCTCTTGATACAAAGAGAGGTTCCAAACAGCGGAAGTTTTCGTTGTGACTGCTTCCGTCAGTGTGTTACAATCATTTATAGTGAATTCTAAAAACAGATAGACATCCTCGCTCCCCGGTAGGTGCGGTTTCCAACCGCACCGCATCCCGATGAATCGGGATAAATCGGGATCCCGACAGGTCGGGAGAAACAGTGCCTACCAAACGGGAGAACGGTAGGTGTGGTTTTTTAACTGCACCGATGCCGACTCGCCGAGCATCCTCGATAAATCGGGATTTGGAGTGTCTCATTAATTCTAAGGTCCACTATAGTATTTTAATTTATCAACAGGAGGAACAAACCTTGTTATCTCAATTATTGCAGAAAAAGTATTTCAGAATTGGGGCGTTAAGTATCGGAATCATCGCTGTGCTGATCGCAATTCCCGTGGTCGCCAATCAGATGTTTGACGAAGAGGTCATCGGAGATTTCAAACACGTTATGACCGACTACGATGAAAAACATACACCGAAGATCGAGTGTCCCGATGAGGTGGGTGTCGGGGAATGGTTCGATGTCACCATAACAATCGGTGCCGGTGCAGTCCACCCCACCCTTTACGAGCACTACGTCAACTGGATTGGCATCTACAAAAATGATGTCGAGTTAGCGCGAGCCTATCTGCACCCGATCCATACGATGCCTAAAGTCACCTTTACAATTGCTTTGGAAGAGAGTTGCACATTGGTTGCGATGGAGCAACCGAACCATACCGCTCCTTGGCGGGCATCAAAAGAGATTAAGGTTGTAGAAAAAGAATAGGCAGGTAGGGAACAACGATCGTTGTTCCCTGCGGAATCCTGATTGCAGCATTGGGGGCGGGGCGATATACCGCCCCTTTTATTTTTTTTCGAGAAACTTTGGAGGAAGAATATGCCGTTTATCGATGCTGAGGAACTACCGAAAATGGAACTCTTTCCGGGTGCACTCAGTGGCATTGTCGCCGGAGAAGGTCTGATGCTCTCCTTTTTGGAGATGGCGGAAGGCAGTGAAGTCCCAGAGCACAGCCATCCACACGAACAAGCAGGATTGGTGTTGTCGGGAGAATTACAGTTCAGAATTGGTTCGGAGGAGAGGATCTTAAAACCGGGGGAAGCATTTATTGTTCCGCCAAATGTGGTGCATTCAGGCGTTGTTGCGAAGGGACCCGCCCGCGTCCTCGATATCTTCACCCCACCACGAGAGGACTATATCGACCAGTACAACAAGCACACAAGCACCTCCACCCAAACCAAATGGGAGTAGAGAGAATGTACCCCACAGTAAGACTCCATTGCAAACTTAACACTTGTAGGGTATACTTAGTATCATGGGACATATTACCAGAAAATGGAGAATTAACAGTCAAAGATTGAACTTAAAAGAGAGTTACCTCACAGAGAGAGTCTTGCTGAGGAAATCGCTGCTTTTGCCAACGCTAACGGTGGGGTGATACTGATCGGTGTTGACGACGATGGCGAAATTGTCGGTATAGATCGCCAAGATTTGGACAGGACAGAGAAAACAGTAGTGGACGTATGCCGGGACAACATTAACCCCACGGTTCACCTCCTTACAGAAAAACTGCGAATTGATGACAAAAATTTGTTAAAAATAGAGGTGCCCCGTAGCTTGTTTGTCCACGAATCATCCGGACGTTATTTCATTCGTCAAGGCAGCAGCAAGAGAAGGAGGACCACCGAGCAGTTGGGGCGGTTATTACAGAGCCGCTCACAGGCACGTATCATCGCTTTTGATGAGCAGTTCGTGCCGGTTAGAACTCTATCACCGGGTGCCTTGGCAAATACCTTGACAGTAGATGATTTGCCTTACAACTAAGTTGCTTTGAATCCCGATGTTATCGGGGCGACTCGTAACGAACTCCTCGCTCGCTTACTTTCGGAAATTACGCTCGACGATGATATAGGTGCACAGGTCGTTAGGCGACACTTTTTGGAACGTCGGCGCGAGGGGGTTGGTATCACTTTAAACGAGAGTGAGCAGCTAAGCGGTAAAATCCCTGTATACGAACTGTTTGGCGAAGAGTTACGCTTAACAATTTTTGCGGCAAAATCCCTGCAAGAAGAGAGAGAATCGTAGGACCGATGACCGTAACGAAAAAAAAGACAATATATCTCGCAAATCCCTACGGCTTCTCAGAGCAGCAGCGAAAAACCGTGTTACCCGCTCTCGTTAAGGCATTGGAAGCGGTTGGCTTAGAAGTATGGGAGCCGTTTGAACGAAATAACCAGGACAGATTTTCACCCGGTTGGGCGTACAGACTCGGACAAAAGGACAAACAGGATGTATTCGATGCGGACGCAATTTTTGCCGTCGTGAACGGAGTCCCGCCGGATGAGGGGGTCATGATTGAGCTAGGGATAGCGATAGCGCTCGGCAAGCCTACTTTCCTGTTTCGGGACGATTTTCGACGTGCCGCCGATACCGATGAATACCCACTCAACCTGATGATCTTCACAGGGTTACCCCAACTCAACTGGGAACGCTATTACTACACCTCCATCAACGATATCCCATCACCCGATAAAGCACTGTTGGATTGGGCTAACGAATAAAGTGCAGGAAGCACCATCCCAGCCGATGGCGAATCTGCAACAGCCTGAACTCAAAACTGAACCCCCGCAAAGAACCCGGGCCAAATCCGAACGGTCGTATCATCGCTTCGATATACGTGCTCAAATCCGTATCCAAAATCCGAAGTGTCCCGTCTATCCGAGACGAGGACGTTGAGTGAAACACCACCAAAGACACTGAACCACTTGTGCTGCTCCCAGCCGAACGCAAGGCGCAGTTTGTTCAAGACGGCCTGTTCGCCATACTCCCAAGTGTTCTCCCCCAACTTGTCGGTATAAGTCACTCGTACCAAACTGCTCGTGGGTTGTCGGATAGCCGTGTTCTCCCCCGACTCGTCGGTATAAGCCACCCCACGCGTAATAAAGTCAACGTTCAGAAAAAGTCGCTTGCTAAGTGGAATATGCCCACCGACACCAAACCCAGACGACCATCTGCCCAAATCGCCGTGCGGATAACTGCCGACCATCAACAGACTGTAAACGTGCCGGCTACCGAGTCGAATCCCAAGGTTTGCGACCTCCGTATCGCTACCCCACAGTTGCAGATGCAGCGGGTTATTCTTAACAAAACTGATTAATCCTATCGGGAGGCCGGACATCCGTCCGGAGACGTTGAGAAGCCCCACCTGTGTCGTACCCACATGCCCAGCGATGTTGAGAAGTCCAATCTGTGTGCCAATCATGCCGCGCGCAATATTGACCACCCCAATCTGTGTGCCGGCGTACGGGATGTTTGCTTCTTGGTCCCGACCAAGCGCGATATTAGCGGCTGCGCTGATTTGTGTTCCCTCTAAAGTCCCTGCAATGTTGAGTCCTGCTGCGATTTGTAGACCTTGACTTAACACATTTCTCCCAACGAGATTTAGCCCGGAGCTAATCTGCAATCCCTGGAGGTCGCGACCCACAAAATTACCCCCACCAGCCCCTTGAAAGCCGTCGAGATCCCTGCCGCTGACGTTAAGCCCTCCCGAGGCTTGGAAACCCTCCACGTCTCTACCCGCAGCGTTGAGTCCGCCCGAGATCTGAAAACCATCTACATCCCTACCGACGATATTGCCGACTCCGGCAACTTGTATACCCTGTACTTCAACTCCCTTTATGTTCAAAACTCCACCCAATTCAAGCCCATCAAGTTTCGTATGATAGCCCGCGATGATGTTGAGGGAAAGGTTCGTTGTGATATTGCGGTTAGGATCTTGAAATCCGGCAGTGCTTATCCACGGAATCAGTGAAATTGTCATAGGTAGATGTAAATCATCGCCTTTTGCGTTTGGCGACGCAATACCACCACTCTTCTCCGAGGGAGGGAATGACTCTAAATCACGGGTGGGTTGAATTGGAGAAACGTTGGCAATTCGGGGCGGCAGCCCTTCGTTATTGATCACCGGCGGATCAATTCCGTGGTTGTTTAACAGTGAAATATATTTCCCGTTATAAAAAACGCGGGGCGTAATCTGCTGCGGGTAGTGTTGCTCTTCGGACAGGTGGGAGTGCCAATCTTCGATGCCGCGTGTCACATAATCCAATAACCCCAATACCGTGACAGTCCCATCGGGACCCGCTGCGCCCCGGTCTTGGTAGTCGCCGCGCAACCCTTTGAGCAAGAAGTAGGTAAACAACCCATGTTTCAGGCGCGGCACTTCAGGTGCCCACTGGTTGCTATCACACGCGGTGAAGATGATGTTACTCTCCTCACTATAACGCGACAACGCTACAACAAACTGCTCCTTTGGTGCCACACGGCACGCATCAACAATGACAAAGCGATGTTTGGCGTTTGCGCTGTTGAGAATCGCAAAGAGATCTTCGAGACTCAGCCCACTGTCCATGAGTGGATCGGTGACATCCATCGGCAGGAAGTAACCTGTTCCATTGACATCCTCTCCATGCCCGGAAAGATAAACGGTCAGCAGATCCACCGCTTCAAGTTGAGCATGTCGTTGGAGTTGTTTAATTACATTCGCTTTCGTTGGTTGAATTAGGCTATCGGGTGTCATCAACGTCACGTTGGCTCCTGCGTCTTGGAGCACCTGCGCGACCGCTTTGGCATCATCGGCGGCATACTTGAGCGACTGGAAGGGGGATGGGTAGGTATCCACGCCGATAACAATCGCCCAATGTCGGGTGTTAACACCACTTGCGGCACCCAGTTGGAAACTGCCACCGCCGGCAAGCGCCAACGCCCGCTGGCTCACCGCTATCGACTGTCCCTTTATCGTCGTGAGGGTTAACATTTTCTCCTGATGTACCATTAAACCATTAGGGAGAAACGTTTCATCGAAGCGATCCTCCGGACCCTCAAGGACAGGCTGCCACGCCAAATTCCACTGCCTATGATCGTTCTGAACGTGCTGAACAAGTTGTCGATACGTCAGTCCACCGGACCCTTGCCCCCCAATCGCCCCATTTGCAGGATTTTGCAACCGGGAAAACACCCGTCGATAGAGGGAATAGGTCATCGCGCTGACAGGGAGATAGGTCTTGCCAATCGGGATGCGTAGTTCGTGAACAACCTGATTGTAGGCAGCAGCCGCTAACAGCAGCGCAAAATCGGCGGATTCATCTAAGATGTCCTCCGTATGGCTTACAATCTGGGTAGGTTGAACGATCCCCGTTGGGGTGTCCGCCACCGGCGAGCCTTTGGGCCGTCCCAGACGAATCTCTCGAAGTATGTCGCCGGAGTAGCATGTGTCAATAATGCAGGAGACCTGCTGCGTCGGTAGTTCTTGGAGTAAGGTATTGAGTTCGTCATCCAATAGGTACGTCTTGGGTGATGCCAGATCCGCGTCCACAGGCAACAGCGCTTCATCGTTCCTGTCCGGGTATCGCCCTTTCGCTTCATCCCCGGGAAAAGTTCCGAGTTTGTCAATTATCTGCGTCCCATGCCCACTAAAATAAAAAAGCAGGCTATCGGAAGGGGTCAGGCGTCGGCTGAGTTCCCGGAATTTACGCTGAATCTGTGCCTTGTTCGGATTGGGGAGGATGTGCATCTGTTCCTGTGTGACGCCCTGTGCCGAGAGCACCGCTTCCATCAGCTTCAAGTCGTTTGGCGGAGCATCAAGCTGTAAGTTTGGATTTTCATAGTCCCAAACGCCCACGAGGATGGCATATTGTTCAGCGTAGATGGGTTGTGAAAAAATTACAAATAAACTACAGACCGAAAGCGCCCATCGAATCAAGATGCAAGCGGAAGCAAAGATGGAAGATTGGTTCCATCCTTCCATCTTTCCCTCCTTCCATCCACTCGTTTGTCCCAAGCTATTCTGAATCATTCTCTACCCCTTTCGTAAAATTTTCCAGCAGCGCTGAAAAACGTTGTCGTTCAAGTGATAATTTCTCTGTCATGGCGTCACGCTCGCCGGCGGACAGTTCCCCCAACTTAAGTCGAGATTGATACAGTTCAACCAGTTTGGCGTGCATCGCGAGATCATCCGGATGCATCTTCAGGAACGTTTCAACTGTTTCGATTGAGGCGGCGAGTTGTGCTGCGTCCATTGGTGTAGGCATAATGAGAAACTCCAACATCCCCTCCGCCGAGAGGGGTGGAGCGATGCGACCTGCATTTTCATTCCCTTTTTGTGGGCCCCATTCCATCGGCGGGGTGAGCGGCGAAAAAATCGCCATAACGAGTAACAACAACCCCACCACACCGATAGCAGAGGGCACCCACACCGGCACCGGTGTTTTCAGGCTATCGCGTATTTCGATCCAGAAGGAACGGCGTCGAACCGGCGGAAATGGCGGTGCCTCCATCGAAATGGAACCATCTCGAACGGCACGGCCAAAATCCCTTAGAGATTTCTGTGTCTCCTGTAAGATTCTATATTTCTGCTCGCATTCTTCACAGCCGAGAAGATGCTCTCGAATCTGTGGAGACAATTCCTCATCAATCGAATGGATTAACTTTTCCTCTACTTGATTACATTTCATCGTTCTTCAACCTCCCTTCAATATTTAATGCTTCAAACCTATTTTGCGAACCGTTAAAATTCAACCGTTAGACCAAAATAGGGAATGCGCGGGAATTGCTGCGCCTCAAAGATTTCAGGCTCTTCGAGTTCCACCTGTTCACCTTGGACCTCAAGCAGCTCATCCGGAGTAAAGACAAATTTCACGCTGTTTTTCCGGTTGTAGACGTTCAGAATATCGAGAAACGCACCTATCCGTAAGCCCATAAAGTCGAATTTGTAACTCAGCCGGAGATCCAACTTGTGATACGGGGTCAGCTCGGCAGTGACGGCTTCATCAATATCCGCCAAAAGCGGGTTCAATCCACGTGTCAGTGGGTCCTGAACCAGCACGACAGAACTAATTGGCACCTCAGAGGTTCCGTTCAAATACTGCCACTTCGCGCCAATCTCAAACTTGGGCGTGAAGTTATAATTGGCAACAACGCTAACAATATTGGTGTTATCAAAAAAATAAGGTCGGTAGGAATCCCCCGGATTCTCGCGCCGCTCAGCGTGTGTGTAAGCATACGAGATCCAGCCAAAGAATTTATCCGGCACACGGTGTCGCAGGAACGCCTCTGCGCCGCTAACATACGCAGTGCCCTGATTAAGATAATTCGCTATCTCATCCGCTGTGACCAACTTCTGCATATCCTTGTAATAGGTAGCAAACTTGAATTCTGTTCGAGCTGAGAGTTCGCCTTCAAGTTCCATGATATAGTGCCGTGCAAGGCTGGATTCCAACGCAGAATTCCCGTTCTCCGACAGTATCTGATGCGGTTGTGGACTCTGTTCATAATGTCCATACGCAAACCGGAGATTGGAACCGCTCGGCAACGCAAAACTTAAGCTCCCCCTCGGCTGAATGGAGGTCTGCCCTGTCACATCCAGATAATCCAACCGAATCCCTAGCGCACCAGATAGAAAAGGCAGCGGGTCATATCGCCCCTGTAAGTAGCCCTCAGCGCGCCGGAAATCGTGCCCGAATTCGTAGCGGTTTTCTTCAATATCGACTAACTCCAATCCCTCTCCACCCACGATAGTTTCTTCGACCATCCCCCCATTTTCATCAACAACTAGGGTAACCGTTTCTTCGTGGTCCGCGCGCTCTTCAAATTGCGGGAGCCTGCTGTCCTCGAAACTGTTGGCAGGACTGAAGGAAAGAAGGAGTCCTGTTTCCAATGCGGCAGGCGCACTTTGATTCCTAGTATCGCCAGGGCGTAGATTCAATCGGTAGGACACGTCTTCCCTCAACGTATAGACTGGAACCCTGATATTTATATCGTAGTGACCGTAGTCTACTTCAGACACAAGTTCACCGTCTGAACCGAATTCATACGACTCCGTGATGGGCGCTTCAAAGTTGATAGTGAGAAAATTGAAGGAGCGGGTAAGCGAGAGGTGGGAGGTAAGATTTTCAGTGAAATTTGAACGGAGATGGAGGCCTTGTGCGTTAAACCCATTTTTGAAAAAGGCAGAGGCGCGCCCCCCTTCAAATGTCTGCGTTTCTTCTTCCATTTGGCCACTCTCCACTTCCGTAACTTCTACAGATGTCGTCTCTTCAACGTGGAAATGGTCGGTTGCAGCAAAGCTGTTGAGCGTCAGGCGATGCTTTTCACCGAGGGGATAAGCAAATTTGAGTTGATAATCCGAAAAGTAGGGAAACTGCTGTTCACCAATGAACTGTCCAACAATGAGATCGATGTAGCTCCGTCGTCCAGCGATAGAGACGTATCCCTCATCCCCAAGTCTGCGCTCAAGCATCCCTTCGGAGTAGAGGATATTCAGGTTAAATTTACCGCTTATCTGCTCCTCTATGCTATCGCGTGATTGGATGTCCAACACCGCCTGCGAATCCAACCCAAATTCCCCACCGTATCCACCGGCATAGATATCAATTTTATCAATGATTTCCGAACTGACGGTCGAGAGCAGACCGCCCCAGTGAAACGGATATCCGAGCGGTGTCCGGTCGAAATAGTAGAGGTTAGATCCCGGCTCACTTCCACGGATATAGAGAATGCCGAAGTAATCATTGGGAACACCGATTCCCGGAAGCGTGGTCAACCCTTTGAGCGCATCGTTACCGACGCCGGGGATACGTATCAGTTCGCTTCCACGGATGTCTTTTCGACTAACTGTTGGTGGGAGACGTTCCCCCTCAACAGTAACCTCTTCGAGCATAAGCACCTCGCCGAGATACAATTTTACTTGGGTGGTATGACCTGCCATTACCTCTATATCGGTTTCTGTAGGGGTGTCGTACATTTCGTGAGTTATTGACACAGTGTAGGTGCCTGGAACCATTTCTATGAACCAGAATTTCCCTTCTGTGTCGGTTGTTTGGCGTTCATCGGTTCCGAGGATACGGACATCTGCCCCGACTATCGGTGTGTTAGTATTTCCATCATAAACGGTGCCTTCAATTGTCCCAGTTTGAGATAGCGCTGCAAGTGGGAGTAACAGAATTAACAATAAAGGAATGAAGAACAGATACAAACTCGCATTCCATATCAATAAGGGGTATTTCACTACTGTTTTATTCCTTTCTCAACGTGGTTTCTTTGCAGGAAGGTCGTTCTTGCAGCTTCCTTATCTGAATCTGACTGCCACGGTTGTCGTCCACCCACTCGAGATGTCAGCTTCATATATGAAATCTCGATGATGTTCAGATACAACCCTGATGTCATAGGTGCCAGGTTCAATAGTAAAAATTACTATACCACCAGGTAGTAGAACATCGGATTTGAGTTGATCTGCCCCCCAAGAATCGTCTTCGGGAGCAGCGATAAAAATACCCGTGATTGTTACATTTGAACGGTTCTTGACTGTCAAAAAACCATCTTCCTCTTCTTCTGTTACATTTACTTCTACATGGCACCCACCAAGAACGATCGAGAGTGTCATACAAGAGATGACAAGAAGTAGTGCTTGATGCTTCATAGTTTCCTTTCCTCTTATTATTAATTCTCGGCAAAATAGGATGCTAAACGCGTCGCGAGCTGCTCTCTTGCATGGTATAGACGGCTTTTAACCGTTCCTTGTCTAATTCCGAGCTTTGTTGCGATTTTTTTTACCGAGAGTTCCTCAACGTAAAATAACCAGACCACCTGTTGATGAATCAAGGGAAGCTCCGAGATTGCGTCCCGAACAACCGCCATTCTCTCTTGAACGAGGAGATCTGTTTCTGGTGCAGGTGAATCTGATGGTATCCTTTCAGCCCCAAAATTTTCGTCGTCCAGACTGCCAAGTGCGCGCCTAGCAGCGGTCCCTTCACGACGTGACCAGTTTCGAACTACATTTCTCGCAATCTGATGGAGCCACGCTAGAAACACCTCTTCCGATTCGTCCGCAATCTGCTCACGGTTCTGATGAGTGATCAGGGCAACCTCGCTGCTGATATCCCTACGGTCTTCAGGCTGGCTGTGTCTATAGTAGACACGACAGAGCTCATCAACGAACCGCGTAATCTGGGAGTGATATTCTCCAATATCCCTTGCCACAATGTCCTCCTACCCCTTTTAGTGTTGGGTGGACTGAAAAGGTTCATCAGGTTCTGTCAATATTTCAACGGAGTTAGATAGGATCTGATACAAACCGTATAGGCGCAGTTGGAAACAGCGCCTACCATACACGGGGAGCGAAAGCGTCTATCTGTTTTTAGGGTTTACCATAGATACCACAACTATCCCGAATCATGGGAAATGTATTGGAGTTTTTCGAAAAACGCCTTCTTCGGACAACTGTGCACCTGCTTTTAACATAAGTCGTAATCTCGAAGGGAGTGTCATCCTCACAAAGAGACTGTCGAAACTGTGCCACACCGCCGTCGCAAAAATACCACAATAGCCGCTTTCCCCCAGTGAAGTTTTTCATGGTTTCCTAGTAGAATCTGTGATAATATCTCAAGAAACACACCAACACAAAGCAAAGGGCAAAAAAACAAATGGGAATAAACGTACAAGATAGAGTCATCGACGCACATATCCACGTTTGGACAGACGACTTTGATAATTATCCACTGGCACCCGGTTTCAGCCCAAGCGACCTGTGGCTGCCTTCCTTTACCCCAGAACAGCATTTCGAGTACAGCCGCGCGGTCGGTAAAGTCCGGATAAACCTCGTCCAAATGACGTGGTACGGTCTCGATCACAGTTACATCATAGATCTGATCGCCAACGCCCCAGACACCTTTGTGGGCACAGGCATTGTCCCAGCAGTGACGGACGTGTCGCTCGCCAGTCCAGATAAAACGATGATCGCACTGTCCCGTCGGGGCATCTACGCCTTTCGTATACGCGGTGGCAAAAGCGCGCGTATGCCGATTGGTGATGTCACCCAATGGCTCGACTATCCGGGGTACGAGGGGATGTTTGCAGCGGGGGCAGCGCATAACCTCGCCTTGAGTTTCCTCATGGGGCTTGACGATCTGCCAGATCTGGATCGAATGTGCACCCGTTTCCCCGAAACCCCTGTGATTCTGGATCACATCTGTGGGGTGCGGATACGAGACGGCATCTTCCCCGAAGACGACCTCAAAACGCTCTGCGCTATGGCAAAGCACAAGCGCGTGATGGTCAAGCTGGGTCCCTTCCAAGCGTTGGGGGATGGAAAGGCTCCGTATCTGGATCTCCTGCCACTGATCCGGCGAGTGGTGGACGCCTTTGGACCAGAACGCTGTATGTGGGAAAGCGACAGCGGCGGTCCAGTGGTGATGGATAACCCACATACCGATTTTCCCGCAGCAATCGCGCTTATCAACGACCACGCCGATTTTCTAAGCGATTCAGACAAGGAACAGATCCTGTTCAAGACAGCGGAAAATTTCTTCTTCAACCGTTGAGACAGAATGCGTGAAACGTGAAACATCACGCTTCACGTTTCACGTTTCATTCTACCAATCTGCATGAATCTGCGCTAATAACTTTTTTTATTCGTATGGATTCGTGTGATTGGTGGACTGTACAAGTGCCTAAAATCCCAATGAAAGGAAACTGCCATGAAAATCACCGATGTTGAACTTACCTACTTAGACGTTCCCTTCACGCCACACACAAATGAACACATGCAGTATTGGCTGCCCCACTGGCACATCGTCCAAATCTGCAAAATCACCCTTGATAACGGTGTGGTCGGCTGGGGCGAAACCATCCCCAACTACACTTGGGCGCAAGTGTCCGATGATATCCAAGAACAGATCGTGGGACGCGAGGCTGGAGATCTGCTGTGGGAGGACGGTCTGGGCGCCGGCGTCCAAATCGCGCTCTTCGACGCAGTCGGCAAATCCTTAAACACCCCCGCCTATCGCCTTCTGGGAACGAAAGTCCGAGAGTGGTGTCCACTCTCTTGGTGGGCGATGGACATGCCGCCGAAAGATTGGGCGCAGCAATGCGCTGATGCGGCTGCACAGGGCTATATGTCCTCTAAACTCAAAGCACGGACATGGTACGACCTACACGCAGCCATCCAAGCCATCATCGAAGATGTGCCCTCGCAGTTCAAACTGGATCTGGACTTCAATGCAACCCTAGCAAACGCAGCCAACGCCGTCGAGTTTCTCAAGACCCTCGAACAGTACGAACAGGTCGCCATGATCGAATCCCCGATCCCACAGGGCGATGTCGCGGGGAACAAACAAATTCGCCAACGCATCAACCGGCCCGTGGCAATGCACTACGGTTCTCCACCCATCCTAACCACGCTGCACGAAGACGTGGCGGACGGCTTCGTCATCGGTGTGGGTGCATATCGTCTGTTAAAGCAAGCAACCGTTTGCGAGGAAGCGAACAAACCCTTCTGGCTGCAACTCGTCGGCACCGGCATCACCACAACATGGGCAGCTCATCTCGGTGCTGTTTGTGCCCAAGCAAAGTGGCCCGCGATTACCTGCATGAATATCTGGGAAAGCCAGCTCATCACAGAACCGATTGAGCTGCGCGGCGGGTTCTACCGTGTCCCAGAAAAACCGGGCATCGGCGTAGAGGTTGACGAAGAAGCGGTGCAGAAGTACAAGGTAGACTACTCCTTTGTGGATCCACCCCGTCACGTCTATCGCTATACCCGCGCAAGCGGAGAGACGACTTACTACGGTTGCAGCAAGCAGGACCTCCACGCAGTCTATCCTAACGATGCCATGCCGACCTGCGAGGCGGGATCGAATCTGGACGCTGTTCCCGATGATGGAAGCGCTGGGTTCGAGGAAATCTATGATGCCGTGCAGGATGGTAGCACCGTCCGACGATTAGAAGGATAGGGCTTACGCATTTCCTCTTAAAGTCCCCCTGACAAGGGTTTCCCCCCTGATAAGTCCCGATCCATCTTTCCCCCTGATAAGTCTCGATTCATCTTTCCCCCCTGACAAGGGGGGCTAGGGGGGTTGGGGAATTTAGGGGGTTAAATGCAACCCAATAACGACTTTTCAGCAAAATATGCCAATTTTCTATTCAATTTGCGTAAGTCCTAAAGGGTAAAGGAGCCCAAACTATGGCAAACCGATACGTCACCCCCTACAAGGTCATGTTAGGTGAGTGCACCCGGAAAGAGATTCGGGAAGCGTTACAGCGCGGCGAATTGAAAGCTGCGATCCTCCCCATCGGCGCGGTTGAGCAGCACAACGAACACCTGAGCCTGGACCTAGATATTGTCCTCTCTACGTTCATTTCCCAGCGGGCTGCCTTGCAGCTCTACCCCCAAGTCACCGTCGCTCCGCCCTGTCCGGTGGGCTACTCCCCGTACCACATGGCGCGGAAAGGCACACTGACGTTGCGCAAGGAAACGATGCAGGCGTATATCTTCGATGTCGCGCAGAGCCTGAAAACCCACGGCATCCGTACGATTCTGGTCGTCAACGGTCACGGCGGCAACCACGGGTTGCTTCGGGAGGTGCTTCCGGCGTGGCGACGTGACCTCGATATCACGATAGATGAGGAGTCTTACTGGATGGGGCTCACGGACGATGACAAGGTAACTATCCTCCAAGGCTACCGAGACTTAAGGGATGGCAAGCTAGACACAATAGCACGGCAGACCGCGCTGAACCACGCCTCTGAAGACGAGACCTCCGTGATGTTAGCGGCATATCCACAACGGGTGCGCGCTTTCACAATGGAGGAATATGACGCCGCTAACTTGGATTACGCCCATAATCTATCGCCCGAAGTCGAGTCGTATCTCGAACCGTTTTCTAAAGAGGGTTGGCCCCAAGGCGGACCGAACCCGGAGAACCCACGTGACCGTGCCCGCCAAGAAAACGCCCTGCTTGCCACCGTCGAGAAAGGCGAAACGCTCATCGACATCCACACCCAATACGTCGCCGATAAGTTGCAGAAAATGATTGACGCGACGGAAAAGGGGCTCCCTTGGCCCCCATCGGAATAACAAATGCGAGGTAAAAAATGAAATACCGAGAAATGGGAAGAACAGGTTGGCAGATCAGCGAAGTCAGCCTCGGCGGGGCGTACCTGATGGGAACAGATCCCGAATGTGCCCAAGAAAGCACAAACGAAGTCTTGAGACATGCACTCAAATTAGGGATCAACTACATCGACACCGCTCCACTCTACGGCAAGAGCGAGGAACTGCTGGGCGGTGCCCTTGAAGGCGTAGCAGAACACTTTTATATCGCTACCAAAGTCGGTTACGATCCCCCAAACTTCGACTACCGTCGGGACAGCGTCCTCTGGAGCATAGAACGGAGCCTGCAGCGGCTGTGCATCCCAAAATTGGCAACGGCACAGATCCATGAGGTCAACATGGCGGGGTGGGAACGAATCACAGAGCCGGGTGGAACGCTTGAGGGCTTGAAGGAAGCACAGAAACGTGGACTCTGCGAAAGAATTGGGATCACCGGCAGAGCCATCCCACTCTTAGCAAAACTCGCGGACACCGGGGAATTCGACACAATGCTGGTATACCACGACTACCACCCCTGCTCCCAAAGGGCAGCGAAAGCGGTCATTCCATCCGCCGCCGCTCACGATATGGGGGTTGTTATCGCCACACCGCTCGCGGGACTGCTGTTCGCCGACGAACCCCGGCGGTCAGAAGCGGTAGCAGCGATAGAGGATGAAGCTGAACAGAGACGCGTCCAGCGTGTCCTTGAACGACTTCAGGAGGTGCCGGGAACACACGCACAAAATGCCTTCCAATACATCCTCGCTGATTCGAGGGTAACGACGGTTTCCAGCGGTGCAGCCAACATCGCTGAACTTGACGATGTCGCCCAAGCGTCGGAAATGGGACCACTGCCATCGGCTTTGCGTCAGGAGTTGGACAAGATTACGTGATATTTACATCAATAGTTACTGCATCTGTTCAGCACTTTTTTATCCGTTCTATGGGGGAACTATGCTATAATTTGGGGGTATTTAGCCCCAGAGGGGCGATATGTTTATAGCCGGGCGATAGGCCCTTCCTTCCAAGCCCCAGAGGGGCGACATGTTCCCTTTGTCTAAATCGCGGATTCAACGGATGAGACAGAGGGCACAGATTATCGTCCCAATTTGTCGCGACGCCGTGTGCCGTAACCTTTACAAACTCGCATTTCAGGAGCCACTCTCTATGTGTAAGCGTTATTCAGTGGTTTGTAAGCAGCAGTATCGCATCGCACTCATCAGTCTATTAATCCTCATCGCATGCTCCCAAAACATATCCGCCCAACAACAGATTGCCCTAGATACCTACGCCATCTTTCAACAGAGCTGCTTCAACTGTCACGGTCCTAACGGTGCCTATAAAGAAACACTCTTAATGGAACACAAAGCACTCATTACAGAAAACGGTCCCGTTGTTCCGGGAACCCCAGAAGCTTCTAGACTGTATAAGCGGCTTCTTGGAGAAGGGGGACAACTGATGCCGCTGGGAGGCCCCCCTCTACCCGATCCGCAGATTGAAACAGTGAAAAACTGGATTTTAGCCAGTGCACCCGATTGGACGGCACCCGCTCCTACAGACCGTCGCCTCATCTCCCCCAGTGAAATGCTCAATAGCATCGAAACCCACCTGATGACTCTCTCACCATTTAACCGCGCCTTTGCCCGTTACTTCACACTCACCCACCTCTACAACGCAGGCGAGCCACCGAGCATCCTCCAAGAATACCGTAAGGGACTTAACAAGTTAGTCAACAGCCTCTCATGGGGGAGTGCCGTTACCAACCCGGAGCCGATAGACACTCAGGGGACAATTTTCTACATCGACCTCAGACACTACGAGTGGGATGTCAATGACGCTTGGACGCAGATTGAAGGCACATATCCCTACCATATCGCGTATGATGCCCCAACACAGACCGCCCTGAAGGTACAACTGACGCGGTTACAGACGGAGATGAAGTGTGATATGCCATCGGTGCATGTTGACTGGTTTCTTGCGACAGCATCTTTACCCCCATTGTACCACGATCTACTCGATTTGCCACTGACAGATAGGGAATTAGAAACTCGACTTGAGGTTGATGTGGCGCGCAATATCACCAATGCACCGGGTGTGCGTGTCTGGCGGGCAGGGACTAACAATTCAGGGGTGTCTCCAAACAACCGGGTGATAGAACGACATACCTCTCGCTATGACGCATATTGGAAAAGTTACGACTTCGCTGGCAGTGTCGGCACACAGAACATCTTCAACCACCCCCTCGCTTTCACCCATGATGGCGGCGAGGTTATCTTCAACCTGCCCAACGGGCTACAAGGTTACTACATCACGACGGCGGCGGGTTCGCGGTTGGACGCAGCACCGATAGGGATTGTTTCTAATCCCGCAGCGAGTGATCCGACGGTGCGGAACGGACTCTCCTGTTTCGGTTGCCATACCGAAGGCATAAAAGCCGTTGTGGATCAGGTGCGTCCCGTGATAGAGAGCAATGCCAACCCAACTTATGACAAAGCGCAGGTGTTACGCCTTTACGTCGAGCAGTCGAGGCTGGACGCGCTCATCGCTGAAGATATGGAGCGGTATAGGGGTGCTCTTGAAGCGACAGACGGCGCGGTTGATGATATTGAACCGATTGCTCGTTTCCATGAGGCGTTTCAGGGTGAGGTGGACGCTGAATACGCTGCCGCGGTCGTTGGGTTAGAGACAGCAGCCTTCCAAGAGAAGATCCGTGAGAATGTAGGGCTACAGAACGCAGGATTATTGGTATTGGACAGTCCCAATGGCAGCATGAAACGGGACGCATGGACATCAAGTTTTCCTGCGATCATTTACGCATTGGATTTCCCTGACGAACAGGTAGACAGTCCCTCGCAGCCTGACCAGCCGCCGGGAACCGTTGTTCGTATTCCTGACCCCAACCTCCGTGCTGCAATTGCAGAGGAACTTGGTAAAAACCCCAATGCTCCAATTACTGTGGAGGAGATGAAAAGGTTGAGAGAACTCGATGCACGGAACAAGGGCATCCAAGATTTGACAGGGCTTCAGTTTGCAACAAATTTGGACGAGTTAATTCTTGGTCATTGGGGAGGGCAGGGCAATCAGGTATCTGACCTTTCGCCGATAGCGGGATTAATCAACCTGCGTAGACTCTCCCTTCACTATAATCCCATATCTGATCTATCACCCCTGCAGGGCTTAAAAAACCTCAAATATCTGGTGTTGAATCACACTTTGGTATCCGATTTATCTCCAGTGAGAAGTTTAACAAATCTCACTGAATTGGTATTGGATGACACTTTGGTAACCGACTTGTCGCCGGTTGCAGGACTAATTAATCTGGAGTGGATAGCTTTTTCCGATGGCAAAGGCAAAATCTCTGACATATCGCCCCTTGCAGGGTTAATCAACCTGAAAGGCATTAATACATGGGGCAACCCCATATCCGATCTGTCACCCCTTGCAGGATTAACAAAAATGGAAAGGATAGATATTTGTGGCGCAGATCTATCAAACCTTATGCCTTTGGCGAGTTTAACGGGTTTGAAAGAACTGTATCTTCGCGGCAACGGAATATCAGATATATCAGTCCTTTCGAGGTTAGCCAAGTTAACTCGTCTGGATCTTGGTGAGAACAATATATCGGATATATCGTCGATTGCAGGGTTAGCCAACTTGGAATGGCTGGGAATCTACGACAACAAGATTTCTGACCTTTCGCCTTTGGACGGGTTACGAGAGAATATAAAACTTACATGGTTCGGTAATCCGGCGTTCCCAAAAGGAGGACCGAAAATAGAGGGCCCGTGGCTATGGGTTGTGTTACCGGAGGCAAGACTGGATAGCAGAAACATAGATTTGCTATCAGAAGTGAGTGGGGGCACGGTAACAGAGATCGGGATTGCTACCCGTGGGGCAACAGCAGGAAAACCTGTCGGTGATGATGTATGGACCTACCATAACCTCCCACCTACGGGCTGGAATAACCTCGGAGCTATCATTGAAGATATGTTGAAACGTTCCCATCTTGACGGAGCGATCCACGGAGATGGAGCGGTCTACGGTTCTATATCGCTGTATTCTCCGCGGGAACAGAATACAACGATGTACGTCGGCGGCAAACGCGGGGTAAAGGTTTGGCTCAACGGGACTGCGATTTACAGGCGCAGACCTTATTGGCATGGTAACGATTACCAAGATTTTGTCTCAGTCGCACTGAAGCAGGGAAGAAATGTCTTATTAGTCGCGGTTAGTATCCATGATGACGATGGTAACGGCTTTTTTGGGTTTGAACCGGGTACGGAATATACCGTGGCAAATACCGGTGTTGAATACACCATTTCTCCAGCAACCATTCATCGTGGCGAGACGTTTACCCTCGATATTCACGCCCGAAATGTCTCGAACTTGATGGGCTATCAGTTTGATATTGTGTTTGATCCCAACATACTTGAAGCCGTAGACGTGAGCGAAGGTGGTTTCCTAAAGACAGGCGCAGCAACCTTCTTTCAAAGTGGGAGCATTGATAATAGTAAAGGTCAAATCACTGGGCTCACCGCTGCGCGGCTATCCACTCAAGGCGTCACCGGCACCGGCACCCTGGTGAAGGCGCGCTTCAAAGCGAAATCGAGTGGAGAGTCGGAGGTAACACTGCGTAACCTCCAGTTCGTCTCGCTTGGCGGTGATACGATTGATGCAATTGCCCACGGAATCCGCATCACTGTTGAGGGCGAGCTTACTACGGGAGACGTAAATCGAGATGGGGTTGTCACCATTGTGGATCTGGTGCTTGTCGCACAGAAACTGAATCAAAGGGTTTCTGCTGACGATCCTGCGGATGTCAACGGTGATGGTGTTGTCAACATCCTTGATCTGGCTGTCGTCGCGCAGGCAATCGGCAACGCCGCCGCTCCCGCAGCACCGCTGGTTGGGACAGATGACATAGATGCGGCAATGATAGAAGCGTGGATCGCACAGGCACGGTTGGAAGACGACGGCTCGCTCGCGTTCAGACAGGGCATCGAAAATCTCGAAAAACTGTTGGCTTCACTGATTCCCGATGAGACTGCATTGCTCCGTAACTATCCAAACCCATTTAACCCGGAGACATGGATTCCGTATCAGTTGGCGGAGCCGGCAGAAGTCACGCTGACGATTTATGATGGGAATGGGCAATCAATTCGGCGGTTGGCGGTGGGGCATCAAGCAGCGGGTATGTATCAGAGTCGCAGCCGTGCAGCCTATTGGGACGGACGTAACCAACTTGGAGAACCTGTTGCCAGTGGCCTCTATTTCTATACGCTGACAGCAGGAGAATTCACAGCGACGCGACGGATGCTGATACTCAAGTAAGGTTTGCCCTGCTTTAGCCGTATGATATAAACCAATGGTGCTAGTTTGCAGCTGTTAATAACGTGATGCGTGACCTGTGAAAATCATTGGTTCATCGGTTCATTTAGCCCCGAATACCCGGTATGTTGTCCGTCTATTCCTGGCTCATTGAGCCTAGCACTTTATGCAACGCTGTGGGTATTTTCGACATGTTTATAGTACACGGATAAACAAATATCCTAAAGCCCCAGCGGGGCGACATGTGTATCCGAAGGATGGAACGTAAGAAGAATGAATGAACCAACCGACCAATGAACTCCCCGATAAATCGGGATCCAAAGCGACTGGAACAATGTGGAAACGACTTTCTCACTAACTAGCACCAAAGTTAATGGGCCCCGATTAGCCCTGCTGTAGGTCGATTTTCCAAAATCGACTTCAAAAAATTATCTCGTAAAAGTATTCTCTTGTACCACGATCTGTTAGATTGTGATCCGAGTCCGCAAACTAACAGTACTGGAGTAATGAGAGGAGGAATACTCATCATGAGTGTCGGAAGAACGACAGAGAAGGAAGTTCGTGCACAACCGACAATGCACAGCGAGAATGTTCCACCACTGAAGCACGGTGAACGGCTGACGCGGGACGAATTTGAACGGCGCTATGAGGGGATGCCCCATCTGAAAAAAGCAGAATTGATTGAAGGAGTTGTGTACACGCCATCACCTGTACGAATAGATTTTCATGGCAGACCCCACGCTCAGATTATGGCATGGTTAGGGGCGTATTGGATAGCAACCCCCGGTGTTGACTTGGCAGATAACACCACAGTTTACCTCGATTCCAACAATGAACACCAACCCGATGCACTGTTACGGATAGAACCTCCACAGGGAGGACGGTCACGCATCATTGACGAAGGGTATGTAGAGGGTGCACCAGAATTAATCGTCGAAATCGCTGGGACTAGCGCGGACTACGATTTACAGGAAAAACTTGAGGTGTACCGCCGGTGTGGTGTGCAGGAATATATTGTGTGGCAGACACAGGATGGACGACTCGATTGGTTTCGGCTTGTCAATGAAGAATATGCGGCGTTGGTTCCCAATGCGGAGGGAGTCATTGAGAGTCAAGTCTTTCCCGGCTTACGTTTGGCGGTGGCAGCACTGATAGAAGGAGATCGAGTGAAGGTCTCATCAGAATTGGGGGCAGGACTACAGGCTACCGCTCATGCAGCATTTATTGAACAACTAGCCAAAACCGAATCAGGATTTTCAGGATAGAAGAATTTTCAGTAGCAAGGGGAACCAATCCATTGTAGGGGCAGGTCTTGTGCCTGCCCAATTTCCAGCTGCGTAAGTCCTATATTGATATTTCTTAGCGTCCTTGCGACTTTGCGTTAAAATAAAAATCCTTTAAGGAGGTGAAAAGAATATTCCATGTCAAACCACAATCTCCGCATCCAGTTAGATCTCAAAATTCCCATGCGCGATGGCGTCCGGCTCTACGGTGCCTTGTACCGTCCGGCTGTAGGCGATAAGTTCCCTGCCCTGCTCATCCGATCTCCCTACAGCACCCAACACCCGCGGTATGTGGATTGGGCGGTGCGCTTCGCACAAAGCGGCTACGCAGTGGTGATGCAGGACTCCCGTGGACGCTACGATTCAGAGGGGGTGTGGCGACCCTACATCGACGAGACCAACGACGGCTACGACACACAACAGTGGTTGGGCACTCAACCGTGGTGTGACGGAAATATCGGAACTTTCGGCATTTCCTATCCCGGATTTACCCAGATTCTACCAGCAGCGCTCCGCAGCCCCTACGTCAAGGGGCTCGTCCCGATCGCCAACCAAGAGGACAACTACGGCCACATGCGGTATAACGGTGTGCTACAACTCCAGAACGCCATGAACTTCATCTGGCTCGGCGACCGCACAAACCAGAACGCGCCGAGAGATCTAATTGATTGGGAGGAGGTCTACCGGCGGTTGCCGCTAATTTCTGCCCTTGATAGCATCGGTGATCGTCCGTTCTATCGAGAGGTGATCCGACACAACGCCTTTGATGATTTCTGGAAATCCTACAGCATGAAGTATAGATACTCCGACGTAGACACACCCGCATATTTTATCACCGGATGGTACGATAATCTCGTGCACGAAGGCTTCAAGTGTTTCACCGGGTGGACGACACAAGCCCGAACCCCGGAAACTCGATCGAAAACAAAACTCCTCGTGGGTCCGTGGACGCATACCGCAATCGGCAGCGCCGAGCCGTTCGGTGACATCGACTTCGGTTCAAACGCAATGGTGGATATTCCGGACGCGCACATCCGTTGGTACGATCAACGACTAAAAGGAATCGACACCGGGATCGACGACGAGCCACCTATCCGAATCTTTGTGATGGGAGCGAATATCTGGCGCCACGAGCACGAGTGGCCCCCCGCACGGACGCAATACACTAAGTTTTATTTGCACAGCGGGGGACGCGCCAACTCCCTCCACGGCGATGGCGAGCTGACCGCTCAACCGCCACAAAACGAACCAACAGATTCTTTCACCTATGATCCCGAAAATCCCGTCCCCACCGTGGGCGGTCAGAGCATGTTTATTGATAACACGGGGCCACAAGACCGGCGATCTGTGGAACGCCGAGACGATGTATTAGTCTATTCAACACCCCCGCTCACCGAGGATTTAGAAGTTACAGGACAGATTGAACTAACGCTCTATGCCGCCTCCACCGCGCCAGATACCGACTTCACTGCAACGCTTGTCGATGTGCATCCGGGCGGGAAAGCGATCAATATCTGCGAAGGCATTGTGCGGGCGCGATTTCGCAATTCTTATGAAGAGCCAACACTGATTGAACCCGAAACCATCTGTGTCTACAAGATTGTACTCTGGGAAACAAGCAATCTCTTCAAGGCGGGGCACCAAATTCGCGTCGAAGTCTCCAGTAGCAACTTCCCGCGCTTTGACCGGAACCAAAACACCGGCAGCACGCCGGGACTGGACACCGAAATTGAGGTGGCGCATCAGACAATCTATCATAACACACAATACCCTTCTCACATCACATTACCGGTAATCCCTCCGATTCATCGGAGTCCTCGGAACGGGACAAGATAACGATGACCAATCAAAACACATTGCGAATCGGTGCGGATGTCGGCGGCACCTTCACCGATGTCGTCCTAATCGACGCTAACGGAAACCTCTGGACCCATAAAGTCCCGTCCACACCTCCCAATTTTGAGCGAGCGGTGCTAAACGCGATCGAGCATCTGCTGCACACAACCAACGCCAACCCCCCTGACAAGGGGGGAAAGGCAATCCCGATGGATCGGGACTTGACAGGGGGGTTAGGAACAAACGTCAGCGAAGTCGCACACGGCACCACAGTAGCAACCAACGCCGTTCTGGAAAAACGGGGTGCAAAAACTGCACTGATCACCACCAAAGGCTTCCGAGACGTTCTCGAACTGAGGCGCATCCGTGCACCCCAGATGTATGACCTGTTCTTTGAAAAACCGCAAGCACTTGTTGATCGCTATCTGCGCTTTGAACTCACGGAACGGATCTCTGCGTCCGGCGAGGTGCTGACCCCACTATCGGAGTCAGAACTGTGGCGTCTCAAGGAGGAGTTGGAAAAAGAGGCAGTCGAATCTGTAGCGGTCTGTACCCTCCATGCCTACGCCTTCCCACAACACGAAAACATTGTCGGTGATTTTCTGCGAACAGAATTGCCAAATGTCCCTGTTTCGCTCTCTTCCGAAGTCCTCCCGGAACGCAAAGAGTACGAACGCACCGCCACCACCGTCGTCAACGCTTATGTCCGGCCCGTCATGCAGCGGTACTTGAACGCGATGCGTAGCGGTCTACAGGAGATGGGAATTGAGGGACCGTTGCTGATGATGCAATCAGCGGGCGGCTTAACGCCAGAGGCAGACGCTGCACAACTGCCGGTCTTTGTTTTGGAATCGGGGCCCGCTGCCGGTGTTCTAGCGGCTGGATTCACCGCACAACGGCTGGGAACAGATAACCTCATTACACTCGACATGGGAGGCACCACCGCCAAAGCCTCTATGATTGAAGATGGCGCAGTCGCTTACAGCCCAGAATATGAAGTTGGCGCTTCGATTTCGGCAGGAAACCGACTCGTCGGCGGGGGCGGCGAACTGATCCGCGCGCCGAGCATCGACATCGCTGAAGTTGGATCCGGCGGTGGTAGCATCGCGTATCTGGATGGTGTAGGCGGTCTGCACGTCGGTCCCCGCAGTGCAGGCGCTGTCCCGGGCCCAGCTTGCTATCAACGTGGAGGGACAGAACCGACTGTCACCGATGCCAATGTAGTGTTGGGTTATATCCGCCCCGGTGAATTGGCTGATGGCGAAGTCAGCATCGACATTGAAGCCGCACACCGAGCGATACATGATCGTATCGCTGTACCCCTCGGCATGAATCTGGTCCAAGCTGCGGAGGGGATTCACCGAATCGCCAATGCCCGCACCATGCGCGCACTACGCGCGGTTTCCACCGAGCGTGGACGTGATCCACGGGAGTTCGTCCTGATGGCGTTTGGCGGATCCGGTCCAATCCACGCAGCAGGGTTGGCAAAAGAACTCTTGATCCGTCAGGTTATCGTGCCGCCGCTGCCCGGTCTATTCAGCACCCTGGGCTTACTCTTTTCCGGTGTAGAGCATCACGATGTCCGAAGTTGTCTTCTCTCCGGCGAAACGCTCAATGCAGGGACTTTGGAACAAATCAAAGCGGAGATGCAGCGCAATATGCTCGCCCAATTCGAGACCGAAGGCTACCCCGCCGACCAAGTGACGCTGAGTTGCAGCGTAGACATCCGTTTTAAGGGGCAAGCCTCAGAGATACGCCTACCAGTGGCAGATGAGAACTTCACCGAAACAACAGTGGAGGCGTTGCATACAACCTTTGAGACAGAACACGAACGGCTCTATGGACATAGATCCGATCCGGACAATCCAGTCGAAGTTGTGGCGGTACGATTGATTGGGCAGGCGGGTATACGCGGTCAACAAGGTGCCCTCAATCCAGCAGAACGCCTCGGCGTACGCGCACCGAGTCGGGAGGCTCATTTCGGCGCATCGTGGGGAACAATCGATACCCCCGTCGTCTCACGCCACGATCTCGGAGACGAAGGCACAACCGGTCCCCTGCTTATTGACGAATACGATTCTACCATCGTCGTTCCGCCTGACTATCGCGGATATCTGGATAGCGAAGGAAATATACTTATGAATCCCGTAGCTGAATGATATGGAAGCGTCTCGTAACGAGTAATACGTAGGGAAAACATTGTTGGTCTCTCCATAATCTTGTCTCTTACGCATTACGGATTACGCATTATTCTTTCGGAGGAACCTATGCAAACCAAAATTAACCAAGCGACCCTTACCCTCGTACAAGGAGATATTACAAAAGAGGGTGTTGATGCAATCGTCAACGCTGCGAACGAACAACTCATGGGCGGCGGCGGTGTTGATGGCGCAATTCATCGCGCTGGAGGCCCAGCAATCATGGCGGAATGCAACGAAATCCGCGCCGAGCAGGGCGGTTGCCCGACAGGGAGTGCGGTGATCACGACGGGCGGAAATCTTCCCGCGAAGCATGTCATCCACACTGTAGGACCGATCTGGCGGGGCGGAAACGCCGGTGAACCCAATCTCCTCGCTAGTTGCTATCGGGAGAGTTTAAATCTCGCACTTGAGAGCGGTATTAAGACAGTTGCGTTCCCATCAATCAGCACAGGTATCTACGGCTATCCGATTGACAAAGCAGCCAGCACCGCCCTCAATGCGGTGAAGGAATTCTTGGAAGCGCATGATGGGATCGAAGAGGTCCGTTTCGTCCTCTTTGACGATGCAACCTACGCCGGCTATGAAAATGCGCTCTCATAACGGCATACAGATTAAAAGATTATCGATTTTCAGTTAAAGTTGAGGCACTCAAGTTTTCGCTCCAGATGAAGATTAATTTATTAATTGGGTAATCTCCGAGCGATGCCCGGTGCGGTTAGAAACCGCACCTACCGGGCTCCCGTTTGGTAGGCGCTGTTTGTAACTGCGCCGTTTCAACCCACGCACCTACCGGGCCTGGGAGAAATATAGAATTACCGAATTATTTTCTCAAACTTTATGAGGAGTGCAATGTATAGGGTTTATCAGTTAATCAACAAATGACCCCATTGAGTTTCTCCCGTTCAGAAATTCATTTAGCCCTAACAGGGCACAGGGCGCAACTTGCGTTATACTAATTCTATGTCAAATCAAAAACTTCCCTTATTCCCAACTACCGTTGTGGGCAGCATGCCACGGTCTGATTTTGTCCGCGATCTGCTTGCGTTAGATAACGAACCACAACGCTCCGAAGTCGAAACAGAAAAAGAGATGGACGCCGCCGTGCAATACATCATTGCGGTGCAGGAAGCCGCTGGGATCGACATCATCTCCGATGGCGAATGGCGGCGACGTTCCTACATCGGCGTAATTGCTGACATCGCAAGCGGGTTCGAGCTGAGTATGCACGACGGTATGCACTGGACAACCGCGGTCGATAAAATACGCCTCAAGCAACCGGGCGTTATCGCGGCGGAAGCAGCATTTCTGCAGCAGCACACCGATCGATTGACAAAGGTATGTCTCCCGTCCCCATATCTATTGGGACAACGGATGTGGGACCCCGAAAAATCGCGGGACGCTTACCCCACACGCGAATCGTTCATGTATGATCTCGTCGATATTTTGCGAACTGAACTCATCGCCATCAGGGATGCAGGGGCGACCGTCGCCCAGTTTGATGACCCCCACCTGTGTCTCTTTGTCGATGAGTCCGTCCGGTCAAGTTACGAAAATCCCGATCGCGAGATGGACCTGTGCGTCGATCTCCTGAACCAGATTATTGATGGTGTTGACGGGATTCAGATTGCCATCCATCTCTGTCGGCGCAACAAGGGGCGTGACGGCTGGATCGGCGAAGGGGGATACGAACCGATCCTATCCTACCTCAAACGGCTCAAGGTCGATCAGTACCTGATGGAGTTCACGATTCCAGTCGCCGGCGACCTCGCGGTACTTCAGGAAATCCCCGAAGATAAGACCGTTGGTCTCGGCTGCGTGGATTGTCGAGGCGAGCATATCGACACGCCTGAAGAGATTATCGCACGCGTTGAAAACGCACTGCGCCACCTGTCTCCTGAACGTATCACCCTGAATCCAGACTGCGGATTTGCACCCGGCAGCGCCGCAGAAATACCCATCGACGAGGCATACCAAAAACTCAAAAACGAAGCGAGAGCCGCAGAAATTCTTCGAGAAAGGTACGGATAGCGAAAACTCGACCATGCAGAACTCACAAGAGCAACCGTTTACGCGGCGATCGCTCATCCTGCCGATCTATTTCCCTGCGTTTCTACTCTCCGTCGGCGGCGGCATCCTCATCCCAATCTTCCCCGAATACGCAAAATCTTTCAATCCCTCTTATAGTCTGATGGGTCTAGTCCTCGGTATGCAGGGTGTCGGTGTCCTGATCGCGGATGTCCCCGCCGGTATCTTGATCGAACGGACGGGCCGCAAATCGTCAATGTTAATCGGTGCTGCCGTGGTAGGATTCTCTACGCTCGGCGTCGGACTTGCCCACACCGTCCTTGAGCTGCTTATCTACCAACTTATCGCGGGAATCGGCAGTGCCCTATGGACCATTGCCAGATATACCTATTTGACGGATGCCGTCCCAATTGAGGAACGTGGCAGGTCGCTCGCGATGTTCGGCGGAGTCAGTCGGATCGGTACTTTCTTAGGTCCAGCCATCGGCGGCTTCATCGGTAAACACTACGGGCTGAGCGCCCCATTCTTTGCCTGTGCAGCGATTATGGGGGTCAATTTCCTGTTCTGCCTCTTCTTCATCCACGAAACAAGACGGCCTTCAGTCGTAGGTCCCCGCCGATTGCACCTGAAACAGTTTATCGATATATTGAAGACACACCATCGTGCATTACTCACAGCGGGAATGGGGCAAATCTGCGTCCAAACCCTCCGAGCGGGGCGGCGCATTATCATTATTCTCTACGGGCGTGATGTCATCGGGCTAGACCGCCAGACAGTGGGGTTAATCTTCAGTCTCTCGTCATTTATTGATATGGTGATGTTTCCGGTGGCAGGATTTATTATGGATCGGTTTGGCAGGAGATACGCCATTGTTCCCTGTTTTTTCATTTTCGCAACGGGGATGGCGATGGTCCCTTTGACAGGCAGCTACTTGACCCTACTGATTGCAGGCATTGTGATGGGGCTTGGCAATGGACTCGGTTCCGGAACGATGATGACGACGGGGGCTGATCTCGCCCCACGGGACGGCACGGGAGAGTTCCTTGCGGTCTGGCGACTCATCGGTGATGTGGGTCACGCAACGGGGCCATGGATTGTCGGTGAGATTGCAGATGTGTCGGGATTGGGGCTTTCCGCCGTGGTCCTATCAGGAGTGGGGTATATGGCGGTCGCGATCTTTCTCTGGCTCGTGCCGGAAACCTCACGACCACGCAAATAGAACGATGTACCGCCATGTATTGATCCGTGTCCATAATTCGCCGGTAAGTACCCTATCGTATCGTAGGGGCGAGGCCCCTTCGTTCAGCGGGTTGAGCAACCCAACCCCTACGAAGAATCAGCGTCTGTGCAGTCCTCTGATTGTTGGTTTGCGATGACGTGAACGATTGTCAGCCTATCATAAAGTCCGATATACGCTCTCCAATAACCATAGTCGTCACGTTGGTATTGGCGCGGATGCAGTCGGGCATAATCGAAGCGTCCGCCACCCGCAGCCCTTCGACGCCGTAGACCTTACCGTACTGATCAACCACCGCCATCGGGTCAGAATCCGGTCCCATCTTGCACGTCGATGAGATGTGATGACTGGTACTTACCTGCCGCAGCAGCCACTCGTCTAAGGTCCTATCCGTCGCCAGATCAGCATCTGTGGGTGCAAGCCGTTCCGCAACCAATTGCCTGAACGCATCGTGTTCGAGCAGATCAATGATGATCCGCACAGATTCGCGCAGCCGTTCACGGTCAAAGGACTCTGTCAGATAGTTATAGTCCAAGAGAGGTTGTTGATGTGGATCGGAAGAGGCGAGCCGGATTTCGCCCGCACCAGCGGCTAAATATATGCACGCAGCAACGTGAAATCCCAAAGGCACTGAGTCCGATTCCACAAGATACCCTTCCTCGGTAGCAAAAGCGGTCGGGAGCAGAAACATATCATTGCGTAGGTCGGAACCCTGCGCCGTGTACCGGAGTCCAATCTGTAGCCGTGGCTCTGTGCCATCGGGCAGAAACGCATCCTTTACCCTCAACGTGACCGACACCTGTGGATGGTCTCTCAGGTTTTGTCCAACGCCCGGTAGATCGTGGGTCACAGGAATGCCAATAGTCCGGAGATGATCAGCGGGTCCGATACCGGAAAGCATTAGGATATGCGGCGAACCGATAGATCCACCAGCCAAAACGACCTCCTCACCATAGACATCAAACATCTCGCCACCACTCTCCACCTGAGCGCCAACAGCACGTTTGCCCTCAAAGAGGAGACGGTGTACCAAGCAATCCGCTTTAATAGTAAGGTTCAGGCGATGACGTGCTGGGTTGAGGTAACCGATTGCAGTGCTCCAGCGGATACCGTCCGGATTATTGAGCGCGAGTGTACCCACTCCCGTGGAATCCGGGTCGTTGTGGTCGGGACAATCTGGATAGCCAGCAGCCAGAGCAGCGTCGTAGAAAGCAGCTTGTTCAGGGTTCAACTCCTCGTATGTGTGCCGCCGAGCGCGGATGGGACCCGCATTCCCGTGATAAGAATCGCTATAGTCGGGATCCGCCTCATTCCTGCGAAAGCAAGGAAGCAACTCCTCGTAACTCCACTTGTCGTTGCCCAAGGAAGCCCAACTATCATAGTCTTCAGGCACACCGCGGAGGAAGATCTGTGCGTTCACCGCGCTTGAGCCGCCAACTATCCTGCCGCGTGGGACGAACATGGTGGGCGCACTATCGGTGGCACGGGCGGTGTAGTCCCAACCGAATTTGGTCGGACGACCAAAAGCGCGAGCCCAGATATTGCGGTCTCGTCCATAACCGTACTTGATCTCATCCGGAAGCTGATCAACCTCTGGGAAGTCAGGACCCGCCTCCAGCAGCAGGACGGATCGGCCCGGATCTTCGGTGAGTCGAGCTGCAAGTATCGCCCCAGCCGCCCCCGCTCCGACGATGATTGTGTCGTACTTCATTGTCTTTCTCCTCAATCTAAAATCAACCACTAAGACGCGGAAAACACAGAGCAGATGGATGGAAGATTGGAAGCACGGAGGATTGGGGAAGCGTGTATGTGAGGGAACGGGTTTTTACTCGCCTCCTCGCTTCCTCGTTCTCTCGTCTTCTTGTCAGCTCTGTGCCTCTGCGGTGAAATAGATTCGTGTCTGCTTCGCCTCTAGTGGGTTTTCAATGTAGGGGTCCGCGCGTCTCCATCGCCACGGAAATCCGCTCACTTCTGTTCCCTTCGCTGTCAGAATGATAGAAACGGACAGCGCCGTGGAAATGGTCTGCATACTCGACAAAATCCAACTCCACCTCCGCTATCTGTCCCGGCACAAAAGGTTTCCGAAAATAGATAGTGATCTCGCGGAACCGCAGCCGTCCAGCATCCCCACCGCCCTTGTGGTACAGGAGTGCAAGATAATCCTGCGCTTGGTTCATATACACAGCCGTATTAATGTGACGGTAGATATCCGACCGGTCCATGTGGAAAGCCAACGGCATCGTGTCATGGAAGGCTCGTCCATCATCGGCTGCCTCGCAGCGGTATGACTCGATATCCCGACTGACCAGATCGCTTTTGACCGCTTTATGCTCCTTCAAGAACCGGATCGCCTCCGGCACATCGGTTGGTCTATGTTGACCCGGAGGAGCAAGCGGCCGGGTCAGCGCCATCCAAAATTCGGCGCGTCCGATTTGTGGTTGAGACTCGACATCTTTGCTGAACAATTCGCAGTTCATCGCCAAATGGCCGCGTTTCAACCTCCCGTCCTCGTCCCGTGTTGTCACCAACCGTAACCGCGTTTCTTGTCGCAACTTCGTCCCCAAAGGACAACGATCGCCAAAGGTTTCAAATCTCAAGATGTTATTAAGCGGAACAACTCCATCGCCGCGTTTGGCGTTATAATTCCAATGAGGATCAAGGGTACTATGAATGCCGGGACCGATTGTGCGACTCAGATTGGCTGTGATTAGCTCGGAGTCCATATTAAGCATCCGCCACTCAACAGTCTCTTCCGTGACCCCCTCCAAGAAATCCAGTGAACCCTTTGCTCGTAACATCAGACGAATAAACCTCATTAATAAATTAATCTTCGTTTAGATTGTGATCCCAGCACGCAAACTAACAGTTTGCGTTACATCTTGCAGATTGCCCGATGATTATAGGGTTTGCCGAATTGCTAACATCAGAATATCAACAGAACCTCGCACCATCTGAAAACCCAAAGTCCGTTGATTTTTCTTTTTCACGTTTCACGTTTTCGCTCATATCCCAAGAATTTCACGTGCGTCGCCCGGTGTTGCAACTTCACCTTGCAGCTGCTGAACCAAATTCACGGCGACTTCGACCATCTGGGCATTACTCTTCAGCAGTACGCCCCTGCGGAGATAGATATTGTCCTCAAACCCGACGCGGATATGCCCTCCTAGAATAATGCCCATCGTAATCATCGGCAACTGTGTTCGACCCACACCCATAACGGACCAAGGAACATCGGGCGGCAATAACTTCTGCATGAACAGCATATTATCCGGCGTCGCCTCGATACCCCAACCCGCTCCCATGCACAATTGGATATACGGTGGATCCTCAAACAGCCCCTCATCAATTAGGTGCAGTGCCTGCCGTATGTGTCCCGCATCGAAGACCTCGATTTCCGGCTTGACCCCCTGTTCGCGCATCCGTTGCGCAGCAGCCCGTCCCCACTCCGGCGGGTTGAGAAACATGCGATCCCCAAAGTTCAAGGAACCGACATCAAGGGAACAGATTTCAGGTTTTAGTGTAACAGGTTCAAGCCGTTCCTCAATGATGTTTTTTCCGGGTATATTCCCCCCGCTCGTTGTGAGATTAATCAGGATGTCGCACTCTTGGCGGATTCGATCTACAACCTCCGCGAAGAGTTCAAGCCTTGAACATACGATCCCTGTTTCAGGGTCGCGCACATGGATGTGCGCGATCGACGCACCGGCTCGGCTCGACTCAATCGCCGCTTGTGCAATATCTTTGGGCGTATACGGTACGGCAGGATTCATCTCCTTGGTAGGTCCCGACCCCACCACCGCTACCGAGATAATAGTTTTTGCCATAATCGGTTCCTCCAAATCATTGTAAGATTACGATTCTTCTAACAGCCTATCGATCTCCTTCTTGATGTGTCCCTGAGCGATCTGGACAAACTGTTCTGTGCTCATTCCCTCAAGTCGGGTTTCAAGTCCGTGGGAGCCAAATCCGAACACAACACTATCCACTGCATGGGCTTCAGGGTCATCGAAGTGGCGTGGTGTGGTGCCCCGCAGCGCATCTGGCAGGTCCTCACCCTCTGTGCGGTATATTATAGGGTTTGCCAGAATCACCATCGGTAAGTCGCCCCCTATCTCCTCATGGGAGACCGGAGGATACCGCTTCACTCGCATGTCGCCCAATATTACGGTGTCTTTCAACTCCGGTGCCCAAGTCGTCACCCGGTAAGTCTGCCCCGGCGAAACCCATTCCCGTAACTGTCCTCTCCGTGCAACGTAGTCGTGCCATTTCATAAGTTCGGGAAAATGCTCCGCGGGAAGTGAACTCTCATCCCGGTATCTGGCAAGATCGCCTTCCGCGCGAATGTCGTTGAAGGCAGCAAACCAGTGGGCATAGCCTCGGAGACCGCGGGAAAGCTGCATCACATCGGTATCCGGCGGCGCATGGGACGCGTCAACAATGACAATATGAGGCATCCGTTCACTAATCTCTTTGACAAATTCCCTTGGGAAAGCGGAGGGTACACTCAACCTTGTAGATGTCCCGGAGCGGACACGGTCATACCTAAGCGTAAACCCCTCTTTGAGATACGCTTCGATAGGTTCCACAACCCACTGTCGTCCGTAACGGTCGTTCCCCACTACCACAATATGCCTGCTGGTACGCGCTTGGAACCCTCTCAAAAACTTGAGAAACTCCACAGCTTCGTATGCAGTTCGACCGACTTCTGCGAGATGTTGTTCGCTCAAATCAGGCGCATCAACGGTAACCGGCGGTAGTTCTTCAAGTTGGTTGAATAATCGGTACAACTCCTTATGCGACTTCAGCGGCGGATATCTGCCTTGGAGTTCATAGGTCAGCGGTTCCAGCACCCGTGTGTACTCGTAGACGAAGCGTCTGAATTCCAGATCCCGTTGCAAAATGTTGGTTACGTCAAATCGTCCGTTCCGCGTATCCGCTCGATATCGGTCTAGTTCAATTAGAAGGGAATCAAAATCCGCTTGCTGCGATAGAAAATTAATCAGCGGTGGAGTTAGTATTGTGCCATCGTGATTTGTCTTGTGGTATTTACCCATCCACCCCTCTAACTTCTCAAAACGGTTGAGTACCTCCGCCGTCGGAAAGTTTCTCAAGAAAAGCCCAATCTCTGCTACACCGAACTCGACATGAAAGCGATATATCAGATTGAAACGAGGTATCTCAACGATAACGTCCGTCAGCCCCAAGATATCGGTTGACTGAAAAACACCTGCATACCTGCCAAAGAGGGTTTCCTCATCAATCACGCTATCCCCCTCAACCTCACGCAGATGGTTGAGCAAGCGTTTTTTCGCGGTGAGTATCCGCGCCGGTATCCTGCGTACTTGGCGGGCGGTTATGCTCCCTTGCAGAATCTGTTCGTACCAATGTTCGGACACCGCTTCTGCTACATCACTGTACGGCTCAAACGGTCGAAGACGCTCCATCTCCGCTGCGAAAGCAGTTGCACGAAGGGGGATCCGGCGTTTCCCCCGCATTGAGAGTGCGTCCAACCTCTCTCGGATAGGATCCGGGAAACTCGGCCTGTGCTTCAGGTATGGTTTCAGGAACTGCCCTGCTCTTTCCGGCGCCTGGGCGTAAGCCGCATCGACAAGTGAGCGGATTGAGTCAAGAACCTGTTTGGGATTTTTGGACTCTCTATCGGATATAGCGATGACCTGCCCGGCCACTTCAGCAAAATTATCCCCCACCAATAGGAATTGCCGCCACGCCGAATCCGCTGTCTCATGGACAACCGTTGACAGTAAAGCGTAACCTGCGTGTTCGTAGTGACCAATCCTGCGTTCGTACCGAAGCAGATCCGCCAGCGGTTCCCCTATGTCCGTCCACGGAATTTCACGCGTTTGGGTTGAGGCCATCCCTTCTCACTCCTCCGATTCTGCGAGCAACCCCCGTAAATGTTTGACC
Organism: Candidatus Poribacteria bacterium; assembly: GCA_965204355.1. Classification (GTDB taxonomy): domain Bacteria; phylum Poribacteria; class WGA-4E; order WGA-4E; family PCPOR2b; genus PCPOR2b. Next base: position 532,822 of record OZ241983.1, on the reverse strand, counting down.
GCCAACCCAATGGCTTCGGCGTAATCGCACTGATTGCCCTGGTCCTCGTAAACAATCGACATATTTCCGTTGAAGTTTGCTTTCTTGAGAATAGCAATAATACGTCTATAGTCGAGTAACTCCTCCTGACCGCTATCAACCTTATAGATCTTAGCACGCACGTATGAAGCGTAAGGCGCGGTCTGCTCCATGTATCTGTAGATATTTTCACTTGAATCGGAAGTCTTTTCCCTACTTGTCGGTGCACCGCGCCACCGACCCGTATCTAAGATAAAAGTAAAGTTCTCACGGTCAACGTCGTTCAGGATGCGGAAGATATCATCGCTCGTCGGCTCCACAGCCGGCGGATGATTGTGAAGACCGATAAGGATCCCTTTCTCAGCTGCGTAGTCGGAAACCGCTTGGAACCCGGAGATCATCGTTGACCACACCGCCTCGCGGTTCTCCGTCCCTTCAGGCACCCCTCCGCCAAACAGACGAATCAGCGGGGCACCCATGAAGACGGCAACATCCACCGCTCTCTTGACCTCATCAATCCGTTGTTGTAACTCGTCCGGCGATAGCCCCACACCAACCACATCCCCATTCGGCAGTTGAGCAGCGCTAACAAACCCACTGCCAGCGCCTATGAAACCTATCGGCAATCCATACCTATGGCACAGAATCTTGACCTTGCGAAGATACGCCGGTTCTAGCGAACGAAATCCTCTATCAAGTTGAAAGTCAATGATATCGAGCCGCAACGTATGAATTAAATCAATCATCGTCTCAATATCGATCCACCCACCGGGATTGTCTCTATCCTTCACCAAGCTATTACAACCGAGTTTAATCATCAGCCCTCCCTTATTATCAGAATCACTATGTGACTGGGTTGATTTATTGTGAATTATCAAAATATGTAGACACTTTCGCTCCCCATGTCCTGTCCCGACTCGTCGGGAGGCGGTGCGGTTAGGAAACCTCGCCGGTACAGAGTGTCCAAGTAATTGAGGGGTGTGCATCATTATTGTCTGAATCAGGATTCTCAGGTTTCTTAATCCCGATTTATCGGGGATAGAAACTGGAAAGTGAAACGGGACTATTTTAGAAAGGGACAGGGTGCATTTAGCCCCAGCGGGGCGACATGTTTATAGCATACGGATAGCCCCATCCCCCAAAGCCCCAGCGGGGCGACATGTGCCATCTGTCTGAATCGCAGATTGCTCTCCCATACGAAAGTGATTTATGCACACCCCTCAAGTAATTCTAAAGTTCACCATAATTTCTCAATCATACATGAGCCGTAAAAAAAAAGTCAACGAAATAAAGATGGTGAGATTCAAATAAGAGCGCTGTCAGCTAGAATTATGAGTTGACAGGGCTTTCTGTATAGGGTATACATTACTATCCTTTTCGTGGGGGGATATGACATCACCGCCTGGTGATACTTCCCACTCCCAAGAGAATGAAACGGCAATCCCAGAATTCATAACAAGGTAGTTTTCTAACACGAATGAACTGGAAAGACAAAACCATCTTCATCGGTGATAACTTGCACATTATGCGGGGGATGAATAGCGATAGCGTCGATCTGATTTATCTCGATCCACCCTTTAATTCTAACCGCAATTATGCCGCCCCCATTGGCAGCCGAGCCGCCGGTGCCGCCTTCAAAGATACTTGGACCCTCAACGACATTGATATCGCTGAACACGGCGAACTTGCTGAACAAGCCCCATCCCTCCACACCGTGATACAAGCAGCACGCGAAACACACGGCAAAGGCATGCAAAGCTACCTCATTATGATGTCTACCCGTCTACTGGAGATGGGGCGTATCCTGAAAGACACGGGGAGCATTTATCTACACTGCGACCCGACCGCCTCTCATTACCTGAAGTTGGTGATGGATAGTATCTTTGGCGCTGATAATTTTCGGAATGAAATTGTTTGGAAGCGGACCTCAACTCACAACGATCCGAATCGATTTGGGCGCATCCACGACACCCTCCTTTATTATGTCAGGGGTGAAGGGGCGACATGGCACACACAGTATGAAGCGCATGATCCGGAGTACGTCAAAAAATACTACCGTAATAAAGATGCTCGTGGTCGATATAGTGCTAGCGATCTCACAGCATCAGGACCAAGACAAGGGGAGTCCGGACAACCGTGGCGTAACATTGATCCTACTACAGTTGGGAATCACTGGAGACCGCCGCGCACCGGCGCTTATGCCGAATATATCGAAAAACACTTCATCCCAAATTACAGGCAAATAACAAGTGTGCATGACCGCCTAGATATCCTCAATGAAGCGGATCTCATTTATTGGCCCAATAACGGAACAATGCCAAGACTCAAGAGATATCTAGATGCGAGTCAGGGGCGTGCATTGCAAGATATAATCGCTGAAGTCAAAGGTCCAGGTAGAAAAGAACGTACCGGCTATCCCACACAGAAACCTCTTGCTCTCCTAGAGCACATCATCAAAGCTAGTAGCAGCCCCGGTGATGTTGTGTTTGATCCCTTCTGTGGCTGTGCCACGACATTGGTTTCAGCAGACCGGTTGCAGCGGAGATGGGTAGGGATTGATATTTCATCAAAGGCAGCCGAGTTGGTGGTAGAACGTATCAAAGCAGATCAAGGCTTATTCCCAGAGATTGTCCACCGCGACGACTATCCACAGCGCACTGACATGAGCGATATACCGCCTGCCCGAACGCATAAGCACACACTGTATGGGCTGCAAGAGGGGATATGTGGCGGGTGCGAGATTCACTTCCCATTTCGCAATTTGACGATTGACCACAAGATTCCGCGAAGTAAGGGTGGGACAGATCATTTTGAGAATTTATGGCTGTTGTGTGGGGCTTGCAATTCACTGAAGGGAACAGGCACAGTTGCTGAGCTGCGGGTGAGGTTAAAAAGGAATTAAGTTTGAGTATTCAGGATCATTACATAGGAATCATTACCTTCAATCGCACTTGCGTTTGACGAAAATTAATGTTACCATTTTCTTTAGAATGGAAACAGAAAACCCGGCGTTTAAGCCGGGTTCCTGTGATAGTTAAACAAACTGGAGTGGGCGCTCCAATTTGCCGAGAGGCATAGGATTTTATGGTCTCTACCCCTCTATTTTTAGGATTTTAGCATAAATAGTGCAAAAAAGGCAAATATTTTTTCAACACTCAGGAGGCAGCCCCTAACAATCGGGAGCTGCCTTTTTTATTAAAAGGAGTAGAATAGTATGTCAGTTTTTGATCTTTTCTCAAAGCGTCAAAAGCGTCTCCGAGGCGAAGTTCCAGACGTATATCAATACGAAACGATTCCCCAAGAATTACGAGTTCAGGTTATCCACATCTGGCAGGAGGCTTTTGGGGAGACTGAACATAGTAGCATGGGAGGACTCTACTATCCTAGCGACACTGCCGTGGCATACGAGTTTATCCACAAAACTCTGAGCTACCATTATGGCACGCTAGGCCTTGGCGGCCCCCATGATTCTGATTTTGACTCAGTCCACAACTTTTTCCTTCAAACAGAGGAAGCAGAAAAGGCAATTGATGTCATTGAACTTTCATTCCGATATATGGATCAACGCTACAGCCGCATTTCACCCGACGAGGCAATTGCACAATTAAATTATTGGTTCCGAGAACGTGGCGTTGGGTATCAGTATGAATCAGGTCAAATAGTCCGAGTTGATTCTGAGTTCATCCATTCTGAAGCAATGAAGCCTGCACTGAAGATGCTTTCAGATCCGATGTACGAAGGGGCAAATGACGAATTTCTGAAAGCGCACAAGCACTATCGAGCGAAAAGTTACGAAGCATGTATGAACGAATGTCTCAAGGCATTTGAGAGTTGTATGAAAGCGATTTGTGCAACGAGGCGGTGGAAATATAAGGAAACAGATACCGCCAGTCGTCTGATTGGGGTTATATTTGATAGAAAATTAATTCCAGATTACATGCAGTCACACTTTACGAGTCTCAGAAGTACACTGGAATCTGGGCTTCCCACTGCTCGCAATCGCCAGTCGGGACATGGGCAGGGCTCCAAAGTGATCCCCGTTCCGGAATACATGGCTGCATACGCCCTTCACTTGACTGCATCAAACATTCTCTTTCTGGCAAAAGCCAATGAGGAAATGAAGTAGAACCCGAACAACCCAAATCTCTTATCGGGAATGGCGGATTTACTCATCTTAGTTATTAACTTTTGTAGGAGATATTAAAATGTCAGAAACTTCTAGCACAGGGCTATCAGGGACTATTGGTGATATTGTAATAAAACTACTAGGACCAATCGCGGAAGACTACGGAGAAGATCTTTTAGCATGGAAAAGAAAGCGGAAGGAGAACGCAGATAAGATTCTTTTAAACGCAGGAGAAAAACTTGGTGATAAATTGAATAGACCCGGACGAATTCCTCCCAAAGTTTTCAAAACAGTACTTAATGAGGGTTCATATGCTGAGGATACTGTTGCTGTAGAGTATTTTGGTGGAGTCTTAGCATCATCAAGGACTGAGGTAGGTCGAGATGATAGAGGAGCGCGATTAGCGAAGATGATCGACAACATGTCAGCATACCAATTGCGATCACACTATCTCATTTACTCCACCATATCAGAATTGTTCTCGAACAGTGGAAATAGCTTTAACTTGCATGAAAATAGGAGAAAAATGCAGTTATTCATGCCACTTCAAAATTATGCGGAAGCTATGGAGTTCACACAACCAGAATGGGATAATCGCCAAATGTTAAATCATATTTTTCATGGCCTCAATGGAGATGGTCTCATAGACAACGATTGGAGATTTGGTCCTCAAGAGTCTCTCAAGGACCTGTTCAGTGGTGTTCCTAGCGGTGGGTTTATATGTACACCTAGTGCATTAGGGGCCGAACTGTTACTATGGGCATTTGGACACGGCGATAAAGATCTTAACTTCTTGCTCACAGACGATTTTTCCCCTGAGATTGAAGGAATTCCCAAATCAGTTTCCAACGCGCTAGCGGCCGAAAACCTCAAAACCGAAGGAACGTAGTGTATGCAGGGTATTAGGGAGAATTTAATAATTGCAGAACGTCTAGCCAATGGGAGGGGCTACACATGGACGTTGGCTTCTCGACTTGGTGATATGCTTCACATGGCTGAGGAATTATTCGGACCGCGTGACAACTCGTACACCATCCTCGGTATAGAGTTTGCGTCCGATGGCCCCCAAATATGGTATCCTGGAAATCGCTGTCATATCGTGATCCAACTTGATTTTTCAGCTGGTACAAGTATGTCGCGGGCGTGCTATCAAATGGCGCATGAAGCAGTTCATTTACTCTCACCGAGCGGAGGGCGAAACGCCAATAATTTCGAAGAAGGAGTTGCTTGCTACTTTGCGGCCCACTACATGAAGAAAGAGTTTGCCCAGTCTCATTGGACTCCATGCCTTTCCAGTTATCAACATGCGTTGGCAATAATCAAACCCCGCCTTGACGAGGACAAACACTGCGTTCGCAGACTGCGCGAGCATCAGCCCTCACTCCGAGATATAACTAAAGACGATATAATCAAGGAATTTCCAGATCTAACTCCGGACGATGTAGATTTTCTTGTATCAAAGTTTGACCGAGATTCAGGCTTAGGTTCCTCTCTAGGGCAATAATCCGACGAACGGCAAAGAAGACCCGATAGTGTCTATGACATCTGAAAGAAAGATAGAAACGAACGATGGCCTCCAGCAACTTTCCACCACGGAGCAGAACTTCTTGGTAGTGGTGCCGGTGCCGCTACTGGTGCAGCGATCGAAGGGCTTATTGCGGGACCAGGCGGAGCAGTAATTGGCGCAATTGGTGGTAAGGGGATCGAAATTGCGTTAAGCAAAGTTGGGCAGGAAATTGCGGAACGGCAACTCGGAACACGAGAAAAAGTTCGGGTGGGTGCTGTACTTGCAATTGCAGCTGCGGACATTCACCAACGGAAAGAAACCGGCGAAAGTCTCCGTGAGGATGGTTTTTTCGATGAAAAACCAGCGGGTAGATCAGATGCGGAAGAAGTTGCAGAAAGCATATTATTGAAAGCTCAAAGAGAGCCAAAAGAAAACAAAATCGAATTTACTTTCAAGCATTGCCTTTGATCCGGCAATCAGCCCACACATGGCACACCAACTCATAAAGGCTGCAGAGCAACTAACTTACCAACAACTATGCATACTAAAACTTTGTATACTAAAAGATGCCTACGAGTTGCGCGATAATAATTACCGTGAGTATGCAAGGATTGAAGAAAATCTCTATCAAGTACTTTATGAATGCAGCGATCTTTATAGCAAGGAATATATTCACTTTAAATCAGATACTATTACTTTTGAACGAAATGTTCTGTCTAGAATGAGGAGTGTAAGACCTAGTGATATGACCCTCCATAGAATAGGTGATTATCTTTACAATCTTATGAAACTTTCTCAAATACCAGACGAAGACATAGTTCCAATTGCCAAGCAGTTGAAATGAAGTGCAATCAGGAAACAATACCGCTACTATGCGATACTGCGGAAATGATTTCTGACATCCAATTTAGAAAGGAAATTAGGCGATATTATGCCTTACAGAAACAAAACATACGTGTGTTTTGATGGTGACACCGATATACGCTATTACTGGTTGATGAAGGCTTGGAAGCAAAATGATGGCTTTTCCTTCAACTTCTTTGATGCTCACGATTTAAATACTGGGCGGGACACAAGTTTAACAGAGTCAATTAGGCAGCGGCTCCGGGTAAGATTGAAAAACAGCAAAATTATGGTAGTCTTAATTGGGGAAAATACACGATATCTTTATCGGTTTGTACGGTGGGAGATGGAACAAGCGTTATCTTTAGATATCCCGATAATTGGTGTTAATTTGAATGGACTCAGACAACAAGATTCTGTCAGGTGTCCACCCATAATACGTGATGAACTGGTCGTCTATGTCAGTTTTAATGCTGCTATTGTACAGCATGCATTAGATAATTGGTCAGCGAGTCACGATCACTATAAGCAACAAGGAAAATCTGGTCCGTATTATTACAAGCAAACCCTTTACACTGAATTGGGATTATGAAATTACCTCGTTTTCTTACTAGAAATCACTTGAAAAATTACCGACAGTACAGGCTAGTGATACGCACAGCGTGCTATTTTTATAGCGCGATTTGGGTAGCAATTGAACTACTATCTCATTTCGTTACTGCGTTTGACGAACGGTCCAGTGGTAACCTCCTAATGCTTGTCGTGATTATTGTAGTTGGAGCATTTGTAGGTATTGCCCGCTTACTTCGAAAACGCGCAAAGATGCCTTTAGTAAGCGAGAAACCAAAGATGCTTCCGGTAAGCGAGAAGCTAGGTGAAACCGATGTGTTAATAGAAATTCGAGTTGACGATATTTTTAATATTGAGGATGGGGTATTTGTTATAAGCACAAATACGACATTCGATACTGATATATCAGGAGGCTTGATTTCTGCAGACAGTTTACAGGGACAATTTACGCAGAGGTACTATAACGCGGTAGAACATCTTGATTATGAATTAGAACAAAAGTTAGAAAATCAGAGTTTTACTTTGGTTGAAGATAACAGAAAAGGAAAACAAAAGCGTTACGAGATTGGCACTGTCGTTGGGTTAAAACCCAAAGGCCAAATGGCTTATTGGATTGCAATTGCCGATACGAATGAACATGGCGTACCCGATGGCTCATTTGAAGAAATAGTAGAGTGCCTAGGTAAACTCTGGAATCATATTGGGGAACAAGGTGAACTCGGAAATCTTATAGTACCTGTTTTAGGCACGGGCCGTGCTAGGGTAAACGTGCAAAGAGAGAAAATGATTAGAGAGATTATTCAATCGTTTATTGCAGCATGTTCGGAAAAGAAATTTGCTGAAAAATTGACAATTGTTATTTCTCCAAAAGACCATTGTGAGTATGACATAGACTTACACGAATTAGAGAAATTCCTGCAGCATCTTTGTAAGTACACAGACTTTAAGAGCGAAACGGATACGGGAGAAGGACGCCCAATTTCTTAATGAGAGAGAATCAGCTAAGAAGTTCAAATCTCGCGCTGGGAGCGCACTAGATATGGAAAGACGAGGAAGTTCGACACAGCGATTTCTCTATTAAATTTTGGCAACTACGAGGGCTTAATAGCAATAACTCAGAGCATAAAATGAAGTTAATCATGAATTCCCAACGGCGAATCGAACCCTGGTTTGATAAATTGTAACGACACCCACTAATTCCTAACCCCTTGCAAATTTCTACTCTTGACTTTGCCTTTCCTGTTCGACTACAATAATCAAGTCTTTGACCCGATTAGGTGCAGCTCGATCGCCCACTCAATCCGGATAACACGTTCATTACTTTGGCATCGTTAGACCGGTTAGCACGTGCAATGGGAAAACAACTCAGAATTGAACTCGTCTAGCGAGCCGTTAGATTGACCAGCAGCGTCCGATGTTAACCCACGACCATAGAGGTACAGATTATGACAGCTGAAAACACCAAGGTCGAAGAACCTCTGAGAATAGGTAAGCGGAAACAGCTTTTCGTAGATGATTACATCGTTGCTGAGAGGTCAAATGTCGCCCGTCGGCTGGGAACAGTTACGAAGGAAGCCCAACCGCTCATGGTGCCCAATGAGCGGGAATATCCCCTCTACTTTGGCGTCTATTCAACTGTGCTGCGAGACGATGGCAAATTCAAGATGTGGTATCTAGCGACAAACAGACCCAACTACGACATCGGATATGCCGAGTCCGAAGATGGCATCCAGTGGAAACGACCGAACGTGGGGAAGGACGGTAGGGGTAACTTTGTTTTTCGAGGACACGGTTTCAGTTGTTTTATCGATCAGAATGAGAAAGACCCGAATCACAGGTACAAGGGGGCATACGGCCCCGCCGGTCGCTGGGAAAAAAGTCAGAAGGCGGTTCATCTCGCCCATTCTCCAGACGGCATCCAGTGGACAGCCTACAACAACGGAAAGACTGTATTGTCCCGAACCGCGATCCCTCACCCCCAAATCGAAGGGCGAAATTACGTCACCGCATCGGACACGCATAATCAGATGAATTGGGACAGGGATGCGAAAGTGTACAGGATCTTCACCCGCGATATTTACGCCGGACCTGCTGAGGGAGATGACCGAAAGATAAGTCGCGGCAGCCGCACCATGACCAATCCTGACGTGAAAGCGGATCCAACAGGGTGGACACTGATTCAAAGCTGGGAGTTCGACCGCGAGGGAGATTCAGAATACAAACGGCGGCAAATTTACGCACTGACAGACTGGATGTACCAAGGCGTTCACTTCGCCCTGATGAGCGTGCTACGGACCGGGGGCTTAATCGATTGTTATATCGGTACGAGTCGTGATGCTTCTCATTGGGACTTAAGTTGGGTCTATGCGGGCGAACCGTTCATTCCTCCTGGTCCGAAAGGCAGCTTCGATGCGGCGGGAGCATTTCCCTTCTCGCAGATTGTGACGTGGAAGAACCGCCATTGGCTGTACTACGGAGCGATGGATAAAGGCCATAAAGACTTAGAAAACCGGATGTCGATTGGGCTAGCGACCTTGCGACTGGACAGATTCATGTCTTTGGAAGCTGACTCAACTCCGGGCATGGTCACGACCAAACCATTCAAACTGGAAGGTAGTCAGCTTGAGCTCAACACCGATACTTCTCAAGGACAGATTTCCGTAGAGATCCTGGACGCAGTGGGCAGGCAGATTCCCGGTTTCGCCAAAGCGGTATGCCAAGATATCAAAGGCATGGACGAACTGCAACTACAGCCCAGATGGGCAAATCATGCCGACCTAGCACCTTTAATTGGGAAAACAATACGTCTGAAGTTCGATCTACAAAACGCTCATCTATACGCCTTTAAGGTCAATTCTTGACATTGGGCGCGGGCGTTTTCAAATCCGCAATTTGAGGAGCAGTATGTCGAAAGCGAAACATAACCAACTCATCAATGAAGGATACTGTATTTTTGAGAATATCCTGAACGATGCGCTACTCGGCCAACTTCGGAGCGTGACAGACAGGCTCTGCGAAAACATGACAGAGGAGCATAAAAGCTATTTCCGCTCCCAAGGAAGCGCGTTCAGAACCTACGAAGATCCGGTTTTCGCGGAACTGATCGCGTGGCAGCTGTCGCTTGACGCATTGAAATTAATGGGATTCAAAGATTCAACCTTTACCAGTGGGTATATCCTCAGCAAGCCGCCGCACAGTCCACCGCTGTTTTGGCACTATGACTGGTTTGGTTGGGAAGATCCAACTACCTACGACCCACGACCGCAGCAGGTCTTTTTTATGTACTACCTGACCGATACCACGCCACATAACGGTTGCCTACGTGTGATTCCGGGATCGCATTACAAACATAACCCACTCCACGACTTAATCATGGAACCACACGCCGGTGAGATTTCAGCGGCAAAGAACTTAGACCTTCCCGAATTTTCGACACGCCCTGATGAAGTTGATGTCCCGGTCAAAGCAGGCGACTTGTTGATCGGTGATTCGCGCCTGCTGCACGCTTCCTACGCCAACAGTTCCGACGAACGCCGCACAGTCATCACACTCTGGTTCCAGCCCGATTTTGGCAATTTGCCGGAACGTATCAAAGCACAACTGGCAAGTAAAACACATCCCATCCCCGAAGATTGGTCCCCAGAAGCGCAGGAGATGGTTCGCCGTCTCAATCCAAAATACGACGGCAACGCTGAACCGTACGGGCGGGTTCTGTATCAGCGAAAGTCCGATTAGAAGAAAAGGTAGACCTTATTGTTGATCTCGCATAGAAGGAGGTTATCCGATGACACCTGAGAAGATATTGTCTTACGAACCAAAGGCGCTTACCCAAGCGCAGCGTCAATTTTACTTTGAGAACGGATACCTACTCGTTAAAAGTATCGTGCCGCAGGATTGGGTCGAACGCCTGATCGACGTTACAGACGAAATGGTGCAGCGCAGCCGGTCTCTAAATAAATCAGACATGGTATTCGATCTGGAGCCGGGCCACACAGCGGACAATCCACGCCTGCGTCGTCTGACCAGTCCAGTCGAACATCACCCAACCTACTGGGAGTTTGCGTCGCAGTCGATTATTGTAGACGTAGCAGCAGATCTGGTGGGACCAGACGTGAAATTCCATCACTCTAAACTGAACTTCAAATGGGCAGAAGGCGGCGAAGAGGTCAAGTGGCACCAAGACATCACCTACTGGCCCCATACCAACTATAGTCCACTCACAATCGGCGTTTATCTGCACGATGTGGGCGATGATCAAGGCCCCCTCGGTGCCATCTCCGGAAGCCATAAAGGCGAACTTTTCAATCAATACAATGAGGGCAATCAGTGGGTCGGTTGCCTCAGCGACGAGGATGCCAAGAGCGTTGACACGGAGAATGTTGAATATCTGAAGGGTCCCGCCGGATCCATCACGATTCATAACTGCCGCGTGATCCACGGTTCCAAACCGAACCTCTCTGACCAAGGGCGACCCCTGCTGCTGAATATCTACTCGTCAGCCGATGCCTTCACCTACACCGCCAACCCGTTACCCAGTCGATATGAGGGCACCATTGTAAAGGGCAAACCGGCGCGTTGGGCGCACCACGACGATCGGCCATGCCTTGTGCCACCCGATTGGTCGGGCGGTTATACATCGTTGTACGCACTGCAGCAGCAAGAACAGTGGGATGAAGACCAACTTGAAACGGTTGCCAAGCAGACAGCAGAGATCCACAAAAAGTGATAAAAGCCATTTATGGTGGATTCTAAAAACAGATAGACACTTTCACCTCCCGGTAGGTGCGGTTTCTAACCGCACCGAATAGGCGCAGTTAGAAACAGCGCCTACCAAACGGTCGTTTCGTTTTCCTAACCGCACCGGGTTGGAGTGTCTAATTACTTCTAAAATCTACTATAGACAGTCCTAAACACAGATGCCCCGATACATCGGAGACGAATACCGTCACAATGCCCATAGACACAAAAGAAATTCAGGATAAAGGTTACATCATCGTACACGACTGTGTTCCACCGGGACAACTTGAGTCGTTGCGGACGCATTGTGAGGGGATGCTTGAACGGCATAAGGGATGGTGGGCGGATAATCGTAAGCCGGATGAGCCACCGGGCGGAGAGTGGGAGTCAGGTCCGCAGCCACGGGTCCTGTTTGATCGGGTGGTCGACTCAGAAGCCGCAGAGTCAGTAGAATTCGTGTTCCACGAGAATACATACGGAATCAGCAAGCAATTAATGCAGGCGGAGGAAGTAGCGCCCCTGCAATTCGGCATGTTCTGCAACCCGCGGGTAGATCACGGTCCCTGGGATTGGCATCGCGATATCCGGTCGTGGCGCGAGGGACCGTTGGAGGGATTGTTCACAGATTCTCTGGCGAACCCTCCGGCATACACGCAATGGAACATCCCACTGTATGACGACGACGTACTGTGGGCAGTTCCCGGTAGCCACAGAAGGTTCAATACCGAGGCGGAAAATCGCCAACTGTCCAAAAGCGAACATGAGCCGTTGGATAGCGGCATCCCAATCGAGTTGAAGGCAGGTGACGGGGTTGTATACCTGAATACAATCCTCCATTGGGGCAGCAACTACAGCACGAAACTGCGTCGAACATTACAGTACACCTATCGCGCCTTTAGGAGCAGCATATACCCACACGCACACTCCTTCGTCTGGCAGCCGGAGTTGATTGACAGGCTACCGACGCATCTGGCAGCTAAGTTTAAACACTTTCTCGAACTGGAACGAAGCGAACTCGCACTGATCGAACATATTTTCCGTGCGATTATTGGGTTAGATGAAGGAGGGTTTCGTCAGGGCTTGGCTGAACTACACCCGGGGGCGGAAGGTCGAATGACATGCCTCGTACTGTTGTCTAAACGGGCGAAGAACATACGCCTTCATCCACGCGAGCCGATGTCCAACCGTTTCACGGAGTCGGAGCGAAAACTGCTCTGGCAACGATTTCTCCCGTTGGATAATATACTCCAGACCGATTCGCCTCAACTCGTGCCCGGTTTTCAAAACAAGGAACCAACCCCCTATACCTTTAACGAGATGCCCGTCTTCGACATCGATGATTTCGTAGCAAGTTGGACCAACTCGTGCTGATTATAGTAGATTTTAGAATTAATGAGACACTCCAAATCGAACCGCATTGCCCCCAGGCCCGGTAGGTGCGGTTTCTAACCGCACCGTATAGGCGCAGTTGGAAACAGCGCCTACCATACACGGGGAACGAAAGCGTCTATTTATTTTTTAGGATTTACTATAGTTTGGTCGGCTGAGGATTATCAGAAGAAATAGCCATCATTAGAGATTAAAAAGGAGTCATAGACATTATGCCAGCGACAGAAGAAGTGCAAGCAATAGAAAAATTGATGGATGCCAGAGACCTCATCTTGGAGCAACTCAAAAAAGTTATCATTGGTCAAGAGGAAGTAATTGATCAGATGTTGATGGCATTCTTTGCGGGAGGTCACTGTCTACTTGAAGGTGTGCCCGGGCTCGCCAAAACTTTGACGATTAAAACGCTTGCCGAAATTCTCAATCTCCAGTTCAAGCGAATCCAGTTCACGCCGGATCTGATGCCCGCGGACATTACCGGCACAGACGTCTTGGAAGAAGAGCGCTCCACCGGTCATCGGGAGATCCGTTTTATTCAGGGTCCCATATTTGCCAACATCCTGCTTGCCGATGAAATCAATCGAACCCCGCCCAAGACCCAAGCTGCACTCCTTGAAGCGATGCAGGAATACCATGTCACAGCGGGCGGTACTATGTATAATTTGGAGCAACCGTTCTTTGTCCTTGCCACACAGAACCCGATTGAACAGGAAGGAACATATCCACTTCCAGAAGCGCAACTCGACCGTTTCATGTTTAAGATTGTGATTGACTATCCGAGTGAGGAAGAGGAGGTCGCAATTGTTTCCTCGACGACCAGCGTTGATGAGCCCGAACTGACAACCGTGCTTTCCGGTGAGGATATCATAACACTAAATCAGATTGTCCGCCGGGTTTCAGCCGCTGATAACGTTGTGCAGTATGCAGTCAAATTAGCGCGCGCAACCCGTCCCAAAAGCAAAGATGCCCCAGATTTTATCGAACAGTGGGTAAGATGGGGCGCAGGTCCGCGGGCGGGACAGTATCTCATCCTTGGTGCAAAAGCACGCGGTATTTTGCGAGGGCGCGTGAACGCATCTATAGAAGACGTTAAATCGGTGGCACACGCTGTTCTCCGGCATCGCGTACTTACCAATTTTCACGCGGAAGCCGAGGGCGTTGATTCCGATGCTGTAATCACTCAATTGTTGGACACAGTCCAAGAACCGGCGATACGGATGTGATCAATTACAGGAAACATAATCTGTAATATTCGGTTAATTTGAGAGCGGCATAAAAAACTTAATAAAAAAACTTAGAAAAAGGCTTGACATTCAATCGTAAGTTTGGTATAATTCGCCCTTTGACGCTAACTTAGGATTTCCGCCTTAAATCAGGCGGAAAAGGGGAGGACTTTATAGTTCTAAAACACTTTGGCGTGTTTTTCACAGTTACTTCGTTATAGCGGACAACTTTGTGAGCCCCCATAGCGGGGCTTTATTTATGCCTGCACATCATTATTAGTCGAGGTCGATATGCCAACAATAAATCAGTTAGTCAGAAAATCTCGTAAAAGATCGAGCAAAAAAAGTAAATCTCCAGTCTTGGAAAGTTGTCCCCAACGGCGGGGCATCTGTCTACAAGTTAGGACTATAACACCCAAAAAACCGAATTCAGCACTTCGTAAGGTCGCTCGCGTCCGTTTTACGAATGGTCAGGAAGCTACCTGCTATATCCCCGGCGTAGATCATAATCTCCAAGAACACTCGGTTGTACTTGTGCGAGGCGGAAGAGTCAAGGATCTGCCCAATGTCAGATACCATATCGTTCGAGGCACACTGGATACTGCCGGTGTTGAAAATCGACGGCAAGCTAGATCGAAATATGGTGCAAAGAGTGTCAACTAGAGGAGGAAGGAATGCCACGTCGTGCAGAAGTTGTTAAACGGGACGTACTCCCAGATCCAAAATATAATAGTAAGCTGGTTGCGAAATTTATAAACTTCTTAATGGCTCGTGGAAAGAAGAGTGTTGCCCGGGCAATCCTATACGACAGTATAGATATTGTTGAGAAGCGCACCAACCAAGAGGGTCTCACAGTCTTTCAAGAAGCAATTAATAACGTTAAGCCGGTTCTCGAAATTCGGTCTCGGCGCGTTGGAGGAGCAACCTACCAAGTGCCAGTTGACGTCAAAGCGGAACGTCGTACAACGTTGGCACTCCGCTGGATTATTCAATCTGCAAGGGAACGTGGGGAGAAGACGATGGCAGAGCGGTTGGCGGGAGAACTATTAGACGCCGCCAGGAATGACGGCGCTTCAATCCGCAGAAAACTCGATCAGCATCGCATGGCAGAAGCCAACCGAGCGTTTGCACATTACCGCTGGTAATCTGAACGCAGCGAAGCCCCGCTTTATCAGGACGATAATTCTTTATTTTTAGTAATGTATCACGGAAAGTTTCAGGAAAATGAGATCTACAAAACGAAATCAAATGACCGCTGAAAATCGGCGCTCCATGGAGCGACGCCGGTTTCCATTGACCCATACACGCAACATCGGCATCATGGCACACATCGATGCAGGCAAGACAACTGTAACCGAACGTATGCTGTACTACACAGGTAAAGTACATCGTATGGGAGAGGTCGACGACGGTACTACGACAATGGACTGGATGGCACAGGAGCAGGAACGTGGTATTACCATCACCGCTGCTGCAACAACGTGCCAATGGGACGGCTACGGAATCAACATTATTGATACCCCCGGACACATCGACTTTACAGTTGAAGTCGAAAGATCGCTGCGAATCCTTGATGGAGCTGTCGCTGTTTTTTGTGCGGTGGGCGGCGTGGAACCCCAGTCAGAAACAGTCTGGAGACAAGCAGATAAATATCAGGTGCCACGTATCGCACTCGTCAACAAGATGGATCGAACCGGTGCTGATTTTTTCCGAACGGTCGAAATGATGGTCGAGCGACTCGGTGCCACAGCAGTGCCAATTCAGCTGCCGATCGGCTCCGCCGAAAGCTTCAGCGGAATTGTTGATTTGGTTTCACTAAAAGCCTTAGCATGGGACGAAGCCAGTTTCGGATCTATAATGTTTGATACAGATATTCCAGATGAAATGATGGGAAGTGTCTTGGAATATCGAGAACAGATGTTGGAAGCAATTGCTGAATGTGATGATGACCTGTTAGCCAAATATATTGATGGCATCGAATTATCCGAAGAAGAGATTAAAGCAGGCTTGAGAAGTGCGACTTTAAGCGGGCAAATCGTTCCCGTCTTGTGCGGCACAGCCCTGAAGAACAAAGGGGTCCAACCGCTACTAGACGCAGTCGTCGATTACCTACCTTCTCCAATAGATGTACCACCCATAACCGGCTTAAATCCGGAGGTTGAGGGAGAAGAAGAAACACGTTTAGTAGACGATGACGCCCCTTTTTCTGCCCTAGCATTCAAAATTACAACCGATCCACATGTTGGTAAGCTAACATTCCTACGCGTCTACTCCGGTGTTTTGGCTAAAGGAATGACTGTATACAACAGTACACACCGAAAATTTGAACGGATCGGCAGATTGATGCAGCTACATGCAAATAAGCGTGAAGAACGTCAAGCCATCTATGCGGGCGATATCGCAGCCATCATTGGCTTCAAATCCGTGATGACCGGTGATACCATTTGCGATCCGAGTGACCCAATTGTCTTGGAATCAATGGCGTTTCCATCCCCGGTAATGTCGATCGCTATCGAACCCCAAACAAAGTCGGACATCGAGAAGATGAACATGGCCCTATCAAAGTTGGCTGAGGAAGACCCAACTTTTAAGATGCATCAGGACTCAGAAACAGGGCAAACACTTCTATCTGGCATGGGGGAATTGCATCTGGAGATTATTGTCGATCGCCTGATTCGAGAATTTAACGTTTCAGCAGAGATTGGTCAACCCCAAGTTTCGTACCGCGAAACTATTCAGTGCCCCGCAGAATCCAACGAGCGTTTCGTCCGGCAATCCGGTGGACGTGGTCAATTTGGACATGTGGTTATCGAGATTTACCCGTTAGAGCAAGGATCTGGCTTTGAATTCGTCAATGATATAAAGGGAGGTGTCATTCCTCAAGAGTATATACCCGCCGTCCGTAAGGGACTTGAGGATGCAATAACCACCGGAATTTTAGCGGGTTATCCGCTCGTTGATATCGGTGTGCGATTGTATGATGGCTCTTACCATCCCGTTGATTCTTCAGAGATCGCATTTTCAAACGCTGCTCGGATTGCCCTCAAAGACGCGGTGAAACGTGCAGATCCGATGCTGCTCGAACCAATCATGGAGATTGAAGTGACTGCTCCCGATGACTATTTGGGAAAGGTAATGGGGGACTTAAATGCGCGTCGCGCACAAATTCTTCATACCGATATGCATCCCAAGTCCGGAACGCAGGTTATTAAAGCCCATGTACCCCTTGCAGAAATGTTCGGCTATGTTAAAACGCTTCGTTCTCTGACGCAAGGACGGGCAACGTATTCGATGGAGTTTGCACATTATAGTAGCGTTCCCCAGAGCATTGCTGAGGAAATTATATCGTCGCAAGGATTTTCTGTTTAACCGTTACCGCTGTTGACATGGCGCCCTGCCACAGTTTAACGGTGAGTAATGCGTGTTATATTTAAGCTATAAGTAGAATTGAGGAGATTTACACATGGCAAAAGAAAAATTTGAAAGGACTAAACCACACGTCAATGTCGGCACGATTGGACACGTTGATCATGGTAAAACCACATTAACAGCTGCAATTACCATGGTATTGTCAAATCTCTCTGGGAGCGAGTACGTAAAAACTTACGAAGAAATTGACGCAGCTCCCGAGGAAAAGGAACGCGGGATTACCATCAACACCGCGCACGTTGAGTATGAGACCGAAAACCGGCACTATGCTCACGTGGACTGTCCTGGGCATGCTGACTACATTAAAAACATGATCACCGGTGCGGCGCAGATGGACGGTGCAATTCTTGTTGTTTCCGCTGCTGATGGTCCTATGCCCCAAACGCGCGAGCACGTCCTGCTTGCACGACAGGTGAACGTGCCAAGTCTCGTTGTCTTCCTGAATAAAGCAGACATGGTGGACGATGAAGAACTCTTAGAATTGGTAGAACTCGAAGTTCGAGAACTACTCACCGAATATGAGTTCCCCGGCGATGACATTCCAATTATTAGTGGGTCTGCCCTTGAAGCTATGGAAAGTGGTGGGAATCCGGGTGCCGACGAGTGTAAGCCAATTTTAGATCTCATGGAAGCCTGTGACAGTTGGATTCCGGAGCCGGTTCGAGATGTGGATCGACCCTTCCTAATGCCCGTGGAAGATATCTTCTCAATCACGGGACGTGGCACGGTTGTAACAGGTCGTGTCGAGCGTGGTATCGTTAATGTTGGTGACACAATCGAAATTGTTGGACTCGCGCCAACCACCGACACAGTTGCCACCGGTGTCGAGATGTTCCGTAAGCTGCTTGACGAAGGTCGTGCAGGCGATAACGTCGGCGTCCTGCTCCGAGGTATCGAACGTGAGGACGTTGAGCGCGGACAAGTGCTCGCCGCACCGGGCAGTATTACCCCACATACGCAATTTGCGGCTGAAATCTATATTCTGAACAAAGACGAAGGCGGTCGATGGACACCATTTTTCAGCGGCTATCGTCCACAATTCTACTTCCGCACAACGGACGTAACAGGTGTGATGAACCTTCCCGAGGGCGTGGAAATGGTGATGCCCGGAGATAATATCCAAATTACCGTTGAACTCACCAAGCCCATTGCTCTGGAAGAGGAGCTGCGGTTTGCAATTCGTGAAGGTGGACACACCGTCGGAGCCGGCGTTGTTTCAGAGGTTATTGAGTAATACTTGTTACCAAGTGTGAAAGTCGAGGGATCGGCTTTCACACCTCTCAGTTCCCTCTTACAGCCCGTCTTACGAAACAACAGAGTCAACCCTTTTAAGCGCAATAAGTTGTATAGTTGGAGTATTGATGGACAACCAGAAAATAAGGATTCGGCTAAAATCATTTGATTATCGTTTGTTAGATCATTCCGCAGGCCAGATCGCAGAGACCGCTAAACGGACAGGTGCATTAGTCTCAGGTCCGATTCCGCTTCCGATCAAGCAGCACACTTATACTGTACAGCGATCGACCTTCAAAGACAAAAAGTCGCGCGAACAGTTTGCAATGCGAACTCACAAGCGATTATTGGATATTTTACAGACGACCCCCAAGACAGTCAATGCGCTGATGCGCTTAGATCTACCAGCTGGTGTTGATGTCAAAATTACGCTTCTGTAGGCACGCGTCGTTGAACCTGAACACCCTCGTTGTGGAGATGTAACATGAGTAATGGAATATTAGGAAAGAAGATCGGCATGACACAAATCTTTGACGAATTCGGGACTGCAATTCCAGTCACGGTAGTCGAAGCAGGTCCCTGCCCGATAGTACAGATTAAAACTCAAGACCATGAGGGTTATAACGCCATCCAATTAGGCTTCGGTGATCGACGGGAAAATAAGGTCAATCGGCCCGAGAGTGGACACTTCCAAAAGGCAAATGTCACCCCCCATCGGTTTTTGCGGGAAATGCGTGTTGATAGTACAGAGGGGTTGGAGGTCGGCTCAAACGTTGACGTGGATATCTTCTCTCCCGGAGACATCATTGATGTAACGGGGACGTCTAAAGGACGCGGCTTCACAGGGGTGATTAAACGGTGGGGCTTTTCTGGTATGAAGCAAACCCACGGTAGCGAGAAGAACCATCGGCGACCCGGCTCCATTGGCCACAGTGCATGGCCCTCACGTGTTTTCAAAGGCAAAAAAATGCCTGGACGCCACGGCGGGAAACGGGTGACAACCCAGAACCTAGAAGTTGTCCAAGCAGATTCCAACAGGAACCTATTACTTGTTAAAGGTGCAGTCCCCGGTCCACCCAACGGATTACTTATTATCAAGAAAGCAGTGAAGGGCAAACAGTAAATAGATCCCTTTATGAGGATTATCGCGTATGGCAGCTTTAGATGTATATGATCGTTCTGGAGATACCCTAAGACAAAAAGAGCTATCCGACGCATTTGTAAATGTAGCTGTTAATAAAGCAGTTGTTCATCAATGCGTCGTTGCACACCTCGCAAATCAACGCCAAGGGACGGCTTCTACGAAAACACGGTCAGAAGTCCAGGGAAGTGGTAAAAAGCTATATCGCCAGAAAGGAACGGGACGAGCCCGAGTCGGGGACGCCAAATCTCCAATACGGGTACATGGTGGCGTTGCATTTGGTCCCAAGCCTCGTAGCTATCGTCAACACACCCCGAAGAAGGTCCGTCAACTCGGATTACACTCGGCTCTGGCAGATAAATTCCAAAGTGATGATTGCGTTCTGATTGAAGACTTTACATTAGATACCCCAAGAACGAAGGATATGGTTCAAGTTTTAGGGAATTTAGGGCTTTCGGATAAAGTCCTCTTTGTTCTCGGACAACCCGAATCAAACATCTATCTATCTGTACGGAATATCCCAAATGTGAACAGCTGTATTTGGAATACCCTTAATGTCTACGACGTTCTTTGGCATGATAAGATTGTTTTCACCGAAAGCGCAGCAGAGAAGCTAGAAGAAAAGTTTGGTCAGCCAACAGACGATTCATCAGTTGAGGAAGCATAGATGAAAGACCCATATCGGATTATCAAGCAGCCGCTAATAACAGAGAAAACCACAATCCTCAGAGAAGAGAACAAATACGCCTTTGTTGTTGATATCAAAGCCAATAAAGCGGACATCCGTGAAGCAGCTGAAGAGTTGTTCGATCTCAAAGATAAAATTGTGAAGATTAACACCATGCAGGTCCAAGGAAAAACCAAAGGGCAGTTCTGGCGGTATCGACAGGGGCGGCGACCTAACTGGAAAAAGGTAATCATCACTGTTACTGAAGGAACAATCATTGAGGCTTTTGAAACTATCTAGCGGCGCGTGTTTGAAGGCTTACTTAGGAGGGATTTAGCGTGGCAGTTAAAACATATTCACCCGTCACACCCAGTCGCCGATTTATAACAGGGGATGCTTTTGAAGAAGTGACCCGGCGACAATCCGAAAAATCGTTAACAAAGGGGTTGAACAAAAAGGGCGGACGCAACACGCTCGGACGTATGACTGTCCGCAGGCGCGGTGGCGGCCATAAACGACGGTATCGAAATATCGAATTTAAGCGCGATAAGTTTGGCATCCCTGCCAAAGTCACCTCAATCGAGTATGACCCCAGTAGATCTGCCCGTATTGCCCTACTCCATTACGCCGATGGAGAAAAACGTTATATCATCGCACCTCTCGGATTACAAGTCGATGATGAATTAAATGCTGGCCCAGATGCGCCCATCAAAGTTGGCAATGCTATGCCACTTGAAAGGATCCCACTCGGCACATCGATACATAATATAGAAATGCAGCCGGGGAAAGGGGGCCAACTGGTACGGAGCGCAGGCGCCGTGGCACAGCTAGTAGATCGTGAAGGAAAGTATGCGCGGATTCAAATGCCCTCCGGCGAAGTCCGTCTACTTCCGGTGCAATGTATGGCAACGATTGGGCAGGTCGGTAACCTTGACCATGCAAACCTAACCATCGGTAAAGCAGGACGAAATCGATGGAAGGGGCATCGTCCTAAAGTGCGCGGTGTAGCGATGAATCCACACGATCACCCGCATGGTGGTGGCGAAGGAAAAAGTGCTGGTGGAAGACACCCCGTAACACCGTGGGGAGTTCCAACTAAAGGATATAAGACAAGAGATCCTAAAAAACGATCGGGGCGCTATATTGTCAGTCGTCGGAAGTAATTTGCCTCGATTGACAAAACGCTTTGCGTAGTTTTTTCCGATCTTCAGGAGGTATATCATGCCCCGTTCTGTGAAAAAAGGGCCCTACATAGATCCGAAACTTCTCAAAAAAATTGATGAGATGAATCGGTCTGGAACAAAACGTGTGATTCGCACATGGTCACGCAGATCTATGGTGACTCCGGAACTGATTGGTCATACGCTCGCCATTCATAACGGCAAGAAATTCTTTCCCGTTTATATTACAGAAAACATGGTGGGACACAAATTAGGTGAATTTTCTCCCACTCGAACATTCAGAGCGCATGCGAGTGGTGGGAGATAAAATATACTCGACTGCTAAAACAAACTCGATTCTTGTACTCCCCCGTTGAGAAATCGAGATGATGAGCGGAAGTTAGTACAAATGCTCAAGCTAATTTAGGAGATTCTTGACATGGAAGCTCGAGCAAGCATCCGAAACGTGCCGATCGCCCCGCGTAAAGCGCGTCTGGTCGCTGATTTAGTTAAAGATCAGTATGTCGAAGAGGCAATAAACCAACTGACATTTACACATAAAGCGGCCTCCCCCGTAATTCGCAAACTAATTCAATCAGCTACTGCGAATGCACGATATAACGCACAACAACAGGGTGTCACTATTGATGAAACCAATCTAGTTATCAAACAGATTGTCGTCAACGATGGCATTACCCGAAGATGGTTTCGCCCACGGGCACGCGGTATGGCAAACAGAATCCTACATCGTAGATGCCATATCACGGTCGTACTAGACGAGGAAGAAGAAGGCGAAGATGAATAGAATGATGTATATTCCTTTACCTCCGCCGCTCCGCAACCTTTGCCTAACTGAATTTTGATGAGGAGGTTTTAGTGGGACAGAAAACGCACCCGCGTGGATTACGCCTAGGCATCATTGAGCATTGGGATTCGAGATGGTACAACGAGAAAGAGTATGCCCAATGGCTTCATGAGGATTTGAAAATTCAGTCGTTCATTAAGGAAAGATTGTCACGTGCCGGCATTTCTCGTATCGAAATCGAAAGAGTCGGTGATAGGTGTAATATTCATATACACACAGCACGTCCCGGTATCGTCATTGGACGGCGTGGTGTTGAAGCGGAAAAGTTACAAGCGGATTTAGAGAAAATCCTGCAGGAAGATTCAGGTTCAAACGCTGAAAAAACTGTCCGGATTAATGTCACTGAAATTAAGCGCCCTGAATTAGATGCTCAACTTGTTGCCGAAGCAGTGGCACTGCAAATTGTACGTCGATCTAACTTTAGGCAGGCAATGAAGAAAAGTATTATCGCTTCAATGAAAGCCGGTGCTCAAGGCGTTAAAATTAGTATCGGTGGTCGGCTTGGCGGCGCAGAAATGGCACGCTCAGAAGCAAATATTGAAGGCAGAGTACCGCTGCATACGCTCAGAGCAAATATTGATTACGGCTTCGCTGAAGCCGATACAACATACGGTAAGATTGGTATTAAAACGTGGATCTTTAAAGGGGAGATTATTGGTAAGCCGGAACTTCCCGGAGCCGATTCCCCTTCCGGTCGTGCTACGCAGGTGCCAACCGACTCCTCTCAAAGACGGCCAGCACGTCTTTCAGCCGACAGGCAGGACGAAGCAGATTTGGCAGGGCGATCCGAAGGCAGATCCAGACGCAGAGGGGATCAGGGGCGGCGACGGGGACCACGTAGAACCAATCGGCAGAATAGAGAATCGTAAACGCTTGTTCGCGAGTGTGAATCAGAAGGAGTACATAAAATGTTGATGCCCAAACGGATTCTACACCGTAAAGTGCAACGCGGTAAGCGCCGTGGCACACCTCACCGAGGCTCACGAATAGATTTCGGCGAGTATGGTTTGAAAGCAATGGAACCGGGTTGGATCACGAGCCGCCAAATTGAATCTGCGCGACAGGCAATCACACGTCATGTGCGCCGTGGCGGCAAGGTTTGGATCAAAATCTTTCCGCATAAACCCGTAACAAAGAAACCCGCTGAAACCAGAATGGGAAGCGGGAAAGGGGCTCCGGAGTTTTGGGTGGCTGTCGTCAAACCGGGGCGCATCCTGTATGAATTGAGTGGTGTTTCAGAAGAAGTAGCAAAGGAAGCCATGACAAGAGCAGCCCACAAACTGCCGATTGAGACAAAGTTTGTCAGTCGAACGGGAGAATAATTAAACGATGACCGCTAATGAGCTGCGCAGCAAATCATCCGAGGAATTAGAAAACGACCTCCAGAATTTTAAGGATACTGCGTTCAACATCAAGTTCCGAAGAATATTAGGACAACTTGAGGATACATCTCAACTAAAAAAAGTTAAGAAGGATATCGCGCGGATCCATACAATCCTTCGCCTACGGGAACTTGGCACTGAAGATTCACCATAACTATAGTTACGAGAGGAAAAGCGTGGATAAGCATCAACGAGGAAATCGTAAGCTCAGAACAGGTACCGTTACAAGTGATCGGATGGATAAAACCGTGGCTGTTGAAATTGTTCGGACTTATCAGCATCCCCTTTATAAGAAAATTGTGAGACGCTCCACCAAGGTTCTGGCTCACGACGAGCAGAATATGTGTAGTGTCGGCGATCTCGTCCAAGTTGTCGAAGTTCGTCCACTCAGCCGTCGGAAACGTTGGAAAGTTCGTCAGATCGTTTCCAAAACAGAATCTGTTAATGCGTGAAGCGGAAGACACGGTTAAACTCAGGAAGGTAACAACCAATGGTTCAAGCGTACACTCTGTTGAATTGTGCGGATAATACAGGAGCAAAGCAGCTTATGTGTATCCGCGTGCTCGGCGGTAGTAGAAGACGCTACGCACGAGTTGGCGATGTAATTGTGGCAAGCGTAAAAGAAGCTAATCCAAATAGCCAAGTTAGAAAAGGAGATGTTGTGCGAGCTGTTGTCGTGCGCGCAACTAAGGAACATCGCAGACTCGATGGTTCTTATATTAAATTTGATAAGAATGCTGCCGTTTTAATTGATGCCCAAGACCAGCCCCGTGGAACGCGCATTTTCGGTCCCGTTGCTCGTGAACTCAGAGAAAAAGCATTTGCACGAATTGTCTCTTTAGCACCAGAGGTCATTTAAATTCGCCTAGGAGGTAGTACTGTTGCACACCAGATTTCACATAAGGAAAAACGACCACGTGTTAGTATTGACCGGGAAGGATAAGGGTAAAACAGGCGTTGTTCTGGAAATGCTTCCGCATAAACGGCGTGCCACCGTTGAAGGGATACACATGATTAAAAGGCATACCCGTCCGAGCCCTCAATCACCACAAGGTGGCGTTGTCGAAAGAGAAGGGACAATTAATATCGCGAACTTAAAGCTGATTTGCCCAAAATGTAATATCCCGACGCGGACAAAGCTGCGCATCGTTGAAAAGGAAATTGGAGGGCGAACCAAGAACTACCGTGTCCGTGTATGCAGGAAATGTGGCGCGGATGCTGAACGCGAATAATTGATATCAAACCTGTCTCAAGGGAACTCCGCAATCTATAAGGTACGAATGAATGAGTGAATTTAAATCTTTCTATCAAGAAGAAATCTTCCCTGCATTGCAACAACGTTTCAACTATTCAAATGTTATGCAGGTGCCAAAACTTAACAAGATAACTCTAAATATGGGAGTTGGCGCCGCTATAGACGATTCGAAACTTCTGGATAATGCCGCCGAAGAACTGACACAAATAAGTGGTCAGCGGGCAGTCATTACCCGCGCAAAGAAATCTGTGTCAGCCTTCAAGGTCCGCACAGGTATGGCTATCGGCTGTAAGGCAACCTTGCGGCAGGACAGGATGTACGAATTTTTTAATAAACTCGTCAACGTCGTCCTTCCGCAGATCCGTGACTTTCGGGGTCTCTCTCCCGATTCCTTTGACGGACGCGGCAACTATTCCTTGGGCCTCCAGGAACAGGTTATTTTTCCAGAAATCGAATACGACACCATAAGCGAAGTTCGTGGATTAAATATCACTATTGGAACAACCGCTCCAACCGATGAAGAAGGACGCGAGTTACTGCGCCTGATGGGAATGCCGTTTAGAGACTCTTAATACGTGCATACCACCCCCCTTGATAGTAGCGAAGGAAAGGAGCCTTCATTTGGCAACAAAAGCTCTCATTGCCAAGCAAAAAAGAACCCCAAAGTTTCAGGTTCGAAAATATAATCGCTGTCGCAACTGCGGCAGAGCCCGCAGTTATCTGCGGAAGTTTGATCTTTGCCGAATCTGTTTTCGCCTCTTCGCAAGATCGGGTAAAATTCCGGGCGTCACAAAGGCAAGCTGGTAGTGCATTATTTGTCGGCACGAGTACAAGGAGAAAACTTATGTCAATGACAGATCCGGTTGCGGATATGCTGACCCGAATTCGCAACGCGAATATCGTTGCGCATGAGCGCGTCGAAATACCCGCATCAAAACTAAAAATGGAGATTACCCGCACCCTACATGAGGAGGGGTATATCCGAAACTATCGTTGGATTGATGACGGCAAGCAAGGTATTTTGCGCATCTATTTGAAGTATGGCGAAGGCAAAGAAAAGGTTATAACGGGACTCAAGAGAATTAGCAAACCAGGACGGCGCGTATACGCGAAGGCAGACCAGCTTCCTAATGTGTATGGAAATTTAGGGATTGCTATACTATCGACCTCGCAAGGGATTAAAACCGCCACCGAGTGTAGAAAATCTGGCATTGGTGGCGAGGTGCTCTGTTATATCTGGTAATTTTTCAGTTTGAATTCGGAGACGAATATAATGTCACGAATAGGACAAATGCCGATTCCGACGGATTCAAAAGTTAAGGTAGCTTTGGACCAAAATGACATCACCGTTGAAGGTCCAAAAGGTACGCTTAACTGGACAATTCCCGCAGGCATAGCAGTCAATTTAGGCGACGAAGCCATCACGATTGAAAGATTGACAAATCAGAAAATACACCGATCGTTACACGGATTGGCTCGTAGTCTCATCGCCAACATGGTAACAGGTGTCACTGAAGGTTTTGAAAAGAAACTCATCCTCGTCGGCGTTGGATATCGTGCGGAAGTAGACCGTCAGAAACGTTTGATCTTAAATGTTGGGTATTCTCATCCAGTAACCTATGAGCCTCCCGAAGGTATAACCCTAAGCGTCGGTGATTCCGAGACTGTGGGAGGACAACCTCACACACCAATAACGGTGAGCGGTATTGACAAGGCACTCGTTGGTCAGGTTGCCGCTTCAATCCGTCAAATCAAGAAACCCGAAGTCTACGAACCTTCCAAAGGACTCCGTTACGAAGGCGAACGCGTCCGCATGAAGGAAGGTAAAACTGGAGTGTAGGGTAGCAGCTTAATTGCTATATTTTTGCAGACTAAAGGATTTACAAGTCGGCAAGCCAAAACCATCGTCGCCGGATTTGTCAATCCTTTTTTATTAATGTTGGAGGAATAATCATTGGATCCGTCTAAGGCAAAATACATCGCAAGGCAGAAACGGCAGAAGCGGATACGAAAAAAAATAATCGGCACAAGGGAAAGACCGAGGCTTTCGGTGTTCAAAAGTCTGAAACATATTTACGCCCAAATTATTGATGACGAAGCCGGTAACACGCTTATTGCAGCCTCAACCCTATCACCAGAGTTGAAGGATAATCTGTCAACACAAGGCAACATCAACGCAGCGCAACAGGTGGGCACATTAATCGCTCGCCAAGCAAAAGAACATCAAATTGAATCGGTGATCTTCGACCGCGGTGGAAACCTCTATCACGGTAGGATTAAAGCACTTGCAGATGCCGCCAGAGAAGAGGGACTCCGATTCTGAAATTCGTAAGATGAACTGACACTTGATCATGAAGGAGAATTGCTTTTGAGGGAAAGAATAAATTCCAATGAATTTGAATTTGAGGAGCGCCCAATAGATATCAACCGTGTGATGCGTGTTCGCAAAGGTGGACGAACACCCAGTTTCAACGCACTTTCTGTCGTTGGAGACCAATCAGGCGTAGTCGGACTTGGCTTTGGGAGCGCAAATGAAATTCCATCTGCCATAGGCAAAAGTATCGCTGATGCGAAGAAAAACCTAATTCGTGTGCCTTTATCAGGAAACACCATCCCTCATGAAATCATCGGGAAATATGGCGGTGCGAAGGTTCTGCTCAAGCCAGCAAGTCCCGGTACCGGGATTATCGCCGGACCTGGAACGAGAGTCATTCTGGAGTTTGCCGGTGTACAAGATGTCTTGACGAAACGACTCGGTTCCCGAAACGTAAAAAACACAGCAGAAGCCACCATGGAAGCCTTAAAAGGTCTAAAGGACATCAACGACGTAGCTCGCCTTCGTGGGAAAACAGTTGAGGAATTGCTCGACTAACTTTTTGGTCCCAGTACCTCGATTGCGTGGGCGCCTAATTCACTCGGAAAATTTACCCCTGAAATAAAGACAGGGACTTCTAATCGTAATCACCAATCCACAAAATGGAGTAGTTATCAATGAAATTAAACGAACTCAAACCTGCAGAAAACTCGACGCGTGACCGGAAGCGCGTCGGACGTGGCGAAAGTTCAGGTTGGGGCAAAACCTGTGGCCGCGGTCACAAAGGGCAAAAATCCCGTGCTGGTGCCTCTATTCCCGCTTGGTTTGAAGGTGGACAGATGCCATTAGTCAGACGTTTGCCTAAGCGTGGTCCCAGAAGAATTGCACATCAACGAATTGAATATGAAGTTGTAAATATCCAGACACTAAATCATTTTGACAATGGGACAACGATTACCCCAGAGATTTTGCGGGAAGCTGGCATTACAAAAAAGAGAGATGGAAAAATCAAGATTCTTGGAGAAGGTCATCTGGAAAAGCAATTAACGGTGCAGGGACACCGATTCTCAAAGTCTGCTGTTCAAAAGATAGAATCAACTGGTGGTAGTATCGAGGTGATTTAAGTGATTAAGGCATTCCAAAACGCTTTCAAAATTCCAGAACTTCGGCAGCGGATTATCTTTACAGCGCTAATGCTAATCGTTTACCGATTGGGTGCCCATATCACACTCCCTGGCATTGATGATATCGAATTAGAAAAGTTTTTCGATAGCTTCAGAGGTCGAGCAGGTGGCAGTGTCCTTGACTTCGTTGATCTCTTTTCTGGCGGTGCATTTAAGCAGATGACAATCTTCGCACTCGGTATTCAACCGTATATCAGTGCGTCAATTGTTATGCAGCTCCTGACCGTCGTTATCCCTTTCCTTGAGAAACTTTCCAAAGAACCGGACGGACGAAAGAAAATTACCCAATATACACGCTATGCCACCGTTATTCTTAGTGCCATCCAAGGCGTCATGATTAGCCTGCTGTTGCAAAGGCCCGGTGCCGTTATCAGCAGTGAGAACATTCAGATCGTAACGAATCCAGGCATCTGGTGGACCTTGCTAACTATGATTACCCTGATGGCTGGCACATCTTTCGTTATGTGGCTCGGCGAACAGATCACCGAACGAGGTATTGGTCAAGGTATCTCCCTAATTATTACAATCGGTATCCTATCGGGTATGCCGGGTGGAATCCAAACTATATTCAACCAACTCCTTAATCGTCAAATTGACCTTCCGAAACTGGTTATCTTCCTTGCTCTGGGAGTTGTGGCGATTATGGGAACCGTGTTCATCACCTTCTGTGTCCGCAAAATTCCTGTCCAGTATGCACGGCGAGTTGTAGGACGTAAAGTGATGGGAGGACAAGCAACGCATATTCCGCTCCGTGTTAACGCAGCTGGCATGATTCCGATTATTTTCGCCGTTACCCTGATGCAATTCCCTTCAACAGTCCTGGGACTTATGCAAAGCCAATTTCCTACATGGGCATGGATTGGGGGACTTATCGCAGTTTTCAGTGCAACCAGCCCCTTATATTGGGTGGTCTACGCCCTTCTGATTATCGGTTTCACATATTTCTACACAGCCGTTCAGATTAATCCTGTCCAAATGGCGGAGGACTTGAGGAAGTATGGCGGATTTATTCCGGGAATTCGACCGGGAAAGAGGACCGCAGACTATATTAACGATACCTTAACCAGAATTACTTTACCCGGTGCGGTATTCCTCGCCGCTATTGCGGTCTTCCCTTTACTCCTGCAAGGATGGCTAGGCACTGGCGCATTAATCAGTGGTGCCTCAATCCTAATCGTTGTCGGCGTTGTGTTAGATACAGTGTCACAAATTGAATCCTATTTGACAATGAGACATTACGACGGGTTCCTGAAGGATAGACGTGTGAGGGGACGCCGCACAAGATAGGGCTCACTTTTCAGTAAAGGAGAGATGATGAAAGTCCGTGCCTCAGTAAAGAAAATGTGTAATCAGTGCAAGGTTATTAAGAGAAAAGGTGTTATCCGCGTTATCTGCACTGCGGATCCAAAGCATAAGCAAAGACAAGGTTAAGCGCTTTACCTAGCCCGCAAGGAGGAAAAAAACATGGCAAGAATTGCTGGTGTTGATTTACCCCGAACGAAAAGAATCGATGTTGCCCTGACCTACATTTTTGGTATTGGGCGCCATACCGCTTCAAGAATGGTCGAAGATCTAAATATTGACCCCGCCAAAAAGTCCCAAGATCTTGATGAATCTGAAATCAGCCGGTTAAGAGAAACCATTAACCAAGATTACAAGGTTGAAGGGGACCTACGACGTGAAGTCGAGTTAAATATCAAACGGTTGATGGATATCAATAGCTATCGCGGGCTGCGTCATCGTCGACAGTTGCCGGCACGAGGACAGCGGACGAGCACTAACGCACGGACGCGCAAAGGGAAAGCAAAGACCATTTCAGTCGGAAGAAAAGCAAAAGAAGCAGCGCGTAAGGGCGGTTAATACCACCTGTGCATTGAGCTTCAGAAAGGAGACCCGTTTTGCAAGAATCAGGTGCCGCTAATCGTCCAAGGAGGCGAGAAAGAAAGAACGTTTCTGAAGGAATCGCTCATATCCAAGCAACCTTTAATAATACGATCATAACGATCACCGATCTCAACGGAAATGCGATCGCTTGGGCAAGTGCAGGGAGCAGCTTTCGAGGTTCTCGGAAATCTACCCCATTTGCTGCCCAACAAACAGCGGAAACTTGTGCTAGGAAAGCGATGGAGCATGGTATGAAACGCGTTGAGGTAAGGGTCAAAGGACCAGGGTCCGGCAGAGAGTCCGCAATTCGATCCCTCTCAGCAGCTGGGCTAGAAATTACTGCGATGAAAGACGTAACCCCAATTCCTCATAACGGTTGTCGACCGCCCAAACGGCGTCGCGTCTAATGTTTGAAAATTGGGATTTTAAGAAAGGGGGAAATGGTCCTAGTTTAACCAGAAAAGAATGAGCAAATATCTAGGTTCTGTATGTAAATTATGTCGAAGAGAAGGTGAAAAACTTTTCCTGAAGGGACAACGCTGCGATTCTCCGAAGTGTTCATTTGAGCGTCGTAGTTATCCGCCCGGTCAACACGGCCAGAAACTGCCTAAAGTCAAAGATTACGGACGCCAATTACGCATCAAGCAGAAATCGAAGCGCATCTACAGTATTTTAGAAAAACCTTTTAAAAACTACTATACAAAAGCTGCACATCAGAAGGGCGTTGTAAGGGAGAATTTGCTAACACTGTTGGAGCGTCGGTTGGACAACGTGGTTTACCGGCTCGGTTTTGCTAATTCACGCTTGCAGGCTCGACAACTCGTTACACATAATCATTTCCTTGTGAACGGAAAAAGAGTTAATATTCCCTCTTACCTGATACAACTTGGCGATGTTATTCAAACACGAGAGAAAAGTCGTAACGTGGCGGCTATTCAAGAAGCGTTAGAACGTTCTGAACACCGGGGTACACCAGATTGGCTTGAGTTGGATAAAGAGAAACAAGAGGGCGTTGTTAGGACGTTTCCAAACGTCGAGCAACTTGCCATAGACCTCCAAACACAGTTAATCGTTGAACTTTACTCCAAATAACACAGCCACTTGTAGGAGGATAAGATAGATGACAGGGAGGGAAATCACCAAGCCAAACCACCTCGTTACCGACCTCGAGACCTTGCAACCTGGTTATGGGAAATTTATTGCCGAACCACTTGAGCGAGGATTTGGAACGACTATTGGTAACTCGCTAAGACGCGTCTTGCTTTCTTCAATCCAAGGGGCCGCCGTGATTGCCGTTGCTATTGATGGGGTGAAGCATGAGTTCTCGACGCTGGACGGAATGAAAGAGGATGTCACGCAAGTTCTCCTTAACCTTAAAGAGATTCGGCTGCGAGTCCATACCGATGACATTGTCACCTTGGCTTTATCCGCCGAAGGCTCCGGTAACGTTACGGCAGCAGATATCCAGCCCAACGGACAAGTTGACATCATCAATCCAGACCAACATATCGCAACGCTCGACAAGTGTGACGGTTTGAACATGGAAATCCAAGTTTGTCGAGGCAGAGGATATGAGTTCGGGGAAGAACATCTAGACCACAGTCAACAGATCGGAGTTATCCCGGTTGATTCCAAGTTTTCACCAGTCACAAAAGTCAATTACGCGGTTGAAGAGACACGGGTCGGACACATGACGAACTATGACCGGCTTATCTTAGAAGTGTGGACAGATGCGAGTATCACTGCGAAAGAAGCGGTCAACCAAGCCTCGGACATCCTGCTAGATCAATTTAGGCTCTTTAGCGATTTTGATGAAACCTATGTCGAACCAGTCGAAGAAATCGACGAAGAAGAACTTCAGCGTGAGAAATGGCTATCAAAGCCTGTTGCGGAACTTGAGCTTTCAGTACGGTCCGCCAATTGTCTCGAAGCTGCAGAGATCACAACCATCCGAGAACTCGTGGTTAAGACTGAACAAGAAATGTTGAAATTTCGGAATTTCGGTAGAAAATCCCTGAACGAGATTAAGGACATCCTTTCGGAGATGGGCCTTTCTTTGGGGATGACCCTTGGCAATGATAATTGAATTGCCCCAAATAGAATAAGGATGAATAGTCATGCGTCACCGGAAAATGGGAAGGAAACTTGGAAGGACAAGCGGGCATCGCAAGGCATTGTTCAGCAACCAAGCTACCGCACTATTTGAACATGAGCAGATTCGCACGACCTTGCCAAAGTGCAAAGAACTAAGAAGGATCGCGGAAAGATTGATTACGCTCGCTAAACGAGGTGATTTACATGCACGTCGTCAGGCCGCTAAGGTTATCCACGATCACGATATTTTGCAAAAATTGTTTGACGAGCTTGGACCCCGTTATCAAGACCGTAACGGTGGATATACCCGTATCATCAGAGGTGAGTTAAGACGTAGCGATGCAGCACAAATGGGCTATATCCAATTGGTAGAATAGTGCAGATATCCATCAAAACATAAAGAAAGGCGTTGATTTTCTAATCAACGCCTTTTTTTATGGGCTCTAGTACTCAATCATATAAGTTTTGAGATATACAACAGTCTATGTCAGAAGGAAGCTGGTAAAACGTAATGCGTCATACGAGTTTTTTTTACGTTTTACGCTTTACAATTTGGCTCTACAGCAAGCGAGGCTATCAATATTTACCTGACGCAGTGCTAGTACATTGTCAGATAAATGTAGCGCAAACTGTTAGTTTGCGTCCTCGGATCATCCCGATTTTATCGGGATGGTACAAAAGCCTCCTTTAGACACTTCCTCCACAAAGCGGCTTGGCTATGGCTACCCAAGTCTTGGACTCTCGGCGAAGTCGGAGCCGAGCGGTGAGTGCCTTATCATGATTTATTTGACAGAGCACTAGTTATACCAAATCCCGATAGAGCGGTTCTAATTGCCGTTCGCTGCAGCAACCCTCAATATCGATATCCCGCAGACACAAACACCCGGTTGGAGGTTTGACTTTCCGTGAGCAAATTGCTTGATTGCTCCCATGAACCTCGCATATAGGCAACATCAATTTTGATAATCTGATCGAAGATCTTGCCTACCCCAATCGTCAGAAAGTCTCGATCGCTGTCTATCTCCCTATCTTGGAATGGAATTGGATCGCGGAAGTAACCGACGCGGACACTGGTTTCGATGACTGGTATACGATACTCCGCACCGACCCGAACCTGTATAGTACTGTCATAATACCGATTGAAGTTATTCTGTGCATCTTCTGCTGGCAGCGGGTCATATTCGGTCTGTGTCCAGTCCGTGAATTGTACATCACCAGCTAACCTCAGGCGCTTTTCTAAAAGCTTAATCGCAACGCCGCCACCAAACTCAAATGGACGTTCAATATCAAATAAAATTGATCCATCATCACCTTCCACATCCCCTTCACCATTGTCGAATTCCACTATCGTTACTTGCTCCCAGACCTCGCTAACTTCTAAGTTTACCGGCAGTGTGACAGTTCCACCAAGTGTTACATTTTCCCCAGCGAAAGCAAGCACGCCTACCCTACCACCGAGCCCCGAATATACTCGATCCACACTGTCCTGAAAAGCAAAACTGTCTATCTCTGGGTCAATATTGTTGATGTCCGCCGCTGCACTGTCTAACTCGTTGAGACTTGAGCCGTGCCAAAAGTCTATTGAACCGCCGAGCAAGATACTATCCGATATAAAGACACCTGCCCCAAAACTCCAGATACCAATTCCACCGCTGTTAGAGGTCATTTCATCCACATCGAGCCCGCTAAACACCGAGTCAGAAGATGGATCCAGCCCTCTAATCGCAACCGTTGAATCAAAATTCTGAGGCCGATTATACCCTAGCGCAAACGCAATTCCACCGCGAGTTGTGTACAAAGGATAAACTAGGCCGATCGAATTGGGACGGGTTTTCGAACTGTCAACTTCCGTACTACGTCCGCGGGTGAACTTCGTATCCACTCTCTGTTCGCTATGTGACAGGCTGCCATACAACTCAAACTTTCTAATCTGAGCAAGCCCCGCCGGGTTCCAGTATAACGATGTAAAATCATCTGCAACAGCGAGAAATGCACCGCCCATCCCCATCGTCCTCGCACCAAGACCGAAGGTATTACCGATAGCAATCTCCTCCACCTGTGTAACTCCGATTCTGCTCCCAAACACAAAGCAAATGAATATCAATGCCAAAGCAGTGGTAATTCTCATCAATCTTTTCATTGGATTGTTACCTCCTTCTGGATCTTCGGGATCTATCGCGCCGTGACTCAGACGAACTGCGAGCGGGAGTCTTACTCTCTTCATCTTTCATCAATGATTTACCCGGACGCCTTGAAGACGATTGACTGGATCTGACTCCTCGATAGCTTTGCGAGCGTCGCTTACCAAAATTCAAATTACCAATCTTAGAACGCGGCGTCGAGTAGCCATACCGATAAGGGCGATACCTATAACCCCCATAATAGCGGTAAGGTCCATAATATGAATGATATGGATAGTAGGAGTATCCGTAATAGGGATAAAGGGGATGATAGCCCCCATAGTAATACGGATAAACGGGATGGTAGTCGTAGTAATCGTAGTAGTAAGATCGGTAATAACGGTCAGAATAACTGTAGCCCGGTTTACGACGTCCGTAGTACCCCTCATCGCCCATTTCGGAAGGCTCCTCTGTCGCTTCAACTTCCTCTTCTGCCTCCCGTTCAGAATCCATCTTTTCATCCTCATCTTGATGTCGGCGTTCATCTTGGTGATGAGAGGAGATTTCTCGGACTGAAGAACGTGGCTCATAGTAACCAATCTGCGTGTAACACCCTGTGAAGGCAATTACTGCCAGCAGGAATGTAATAAAAAGAACGAATCTGTTCATGGTCATCCTCCTTTTCATAAATTGTTCATAGGTTGACCCAGCGATATGTATTGAATATATTATAACACATACCCACTGCCAAACGGAAAATCAAACGCTGTTAAGCCTGCGGATCTATCTGCTATAGATTGTGATTGACAGATGCACAAAGTTACCATAAAATGCTGCGCGACAACAGTTTCCTTGATATAAGCAATTAAGATGCCATAATTTATTTCTATCCAAGGCGGACAGAATGCTTACAAACTGCCTAATTTAAACGTAGCAAACATAAATTGAATCTACAACTTGTGGCAACAATGATACAACTTAATATCGTAAGTGCCACAGAAAACTGTATTTATGTCAGCATACAATGTAAAAGGATATTACGATGAGAAGAGAAGTGCGCTGGGAACGGATGTTCCCCGATGAACTGGAAGCCGCGTTAGAGGAATGTCCCGTCGTCTATTTTTGCTACGGTCTGTGCGAACCCCACGGCCCCCAGAACGCGGTCGGACTCGACGCTTTGAAAGCGCACGCGATTGCGTGCCGAACAGCCCGTGAGCACGGCGGCATTGTCGCTCCGCCCGATTACTGGCATATCCACGAACACGGCGGCTATGCAATGTGGGGAAATCGGACTGTCGGAGAGGTGCGCCCGTGGCTGACCGCAATGCCCGCGTGGATGCATTTCAAGAATATCTGCTATCATGTCCGGGCCGCGGACACCATGGGATTTCATGCTGCTATCCTTTTGACGGGACACTACGGTCCCAACTGGAAAGACCTTAAAACGTTGCTTGAGATCCTCCAGCCGCATTTTGATATGCAGCTATATGGTCTCCCCGATTTCGAGGCGAATCAACCCGGCTTTGACAGCGATGGTCAAAGTGGCGGCGATCATGCCGGTAAAGTTGAAACCTCGCTGCTCTGGGCACTGGAACCTGATTGCGTCGATGTCTCGCGCCTACCAGCGTCGGACGCACCGGGACCCCACTTTGCTATGGGACCAACTGCACATGAATCTGACCGCAAAGTCGGTGAACGAATGGTCGCTGATGAAGTCCGGTGGCTCGGTGCGAAAGCAAAGGAGTTGCTCGATACCTACACCAAATCATCGTCAGAACGTCAACCCCTCACCTTCGATCAGATCGAAGATATCTGGGAACGCGATGTCCGACCCCGACTGAAGGACTTCGAAAGTATGCAAAGCAGCTGGAGCGATGATGATGGACCGTCGCAAGATTCCCGCTGGTATGCCCAATGGCGTGTACCGGATCGTGGGTAGGCACATGAAAGGAGCGGAAAAATGTCCCTCACCGAAGCACAAATCAAGGCTTATGAGACGGAAGGCTTCGTTCCAAAAGTTCAAATTTCAAACGAAACCGAAGCCACTCAACATCGGAAACTGTTTGACAGATTAGAAGCCAGACTAGGGCGCGAGGAATGCCATATCGGGTTAGTGGACCGACATTTTGAGGAAGAGTTCATCTGGGAAATTGCAACCCATCCGAAGATTCTCGATTGTATCGAAGCCCTGATAGGACCCGATGTTATGATGTTGTCAACGCATTTCTTTTGCAAATATGGTCCCGACCAAAAAAAGTTTGTGGCGTGGCATCAAGATGTAACCTATTGGGGACTTGAACCGCCCGAAGCGATTACGGCCTGGTATGCCATTGACAATAGCGACTGCGAGAACGGTTGTATGCGTGTAATTCCTAGCACCCACCGCCCCGGTATTCGAGACCACGGGAAATCTGGACAGGAGGGAAACCTGTTGAGTATTGATCAGGAGGTGCCGGTCAGCGAGACTGAAGAGCGGAACGCCGTAGATCTGATTCTGAAGGCAGGCGAAATCTCGATCCATCACGGCACGTTGATTCACGGAAGCCTGCCCAATCAATCCACACGGCGGCGATGTGGGTTGACAATTCGTTACATTCCTCCCCGGGTCAAGCAGGTTGAAAGGAATTCACTGGGGCATGACTGGTCAACAATTTTGCTGCGCGGTGAAAACAGAGAGAAGAACTTTCCTGAACTCCCCAAACCATTCCCGATGAAGTAACTGATTGGAATTTCCCAATTCCTACTTCACGCATCACCGTATCAGGAGACAAAAAGAAATGTATGACGCCATTGTTATCGGAGCAGGGGTGATGGGCAGCGCGACAGCCTACTGTTTCGCCAAAGCAGGGGCACGCACACTGGTATTGGAACAGTTCTCGCGTGGACATACCTTCGGCAGTTCTCACGGAGATAATCGTATCATCCGCCTGATCTACGAGAAACAATTCTACACAGAATTGATGAAGTCTGCCTATGCGGAATGGCGGGAAGTGGAAAAGGAGTCAGGGGAAGATCTGCTGTTCACCACCGGCAGCGTGGTGATTGGACCCGAAGGACACGAATACCTTCGCGATATGGGGGTGAGCCTCGAAGCTGCCGGCGTTGAATCCGAATGGTGGAACCAAGGACAACTATCAGATCGCTTCCCACAGTTCAGGATTGAAGACGGAATGGACGCCCTGTGGCAGAAGGACACCGGTTTCCTGTACGCTTCAGCGTGTGTCTTGACCTATCTGCAACTCGCCGAAGCACACGGAGCAGAAGTGCGGGAGGATACGCCGATAACAGAGATTAACTGGCAAGGGACGCATCCCGAAGTGGTTACAAAAGGGGAACGCTTTCAAGGAAAAAAAGTGGTTGTTACCGCGGGGGCGTGGACCGGGGAGATCCTCAATGAACTGAACCTCCCGTTAACTGTCACCCGGCAACAGGTTGTGTACTATCGACCAACCGATGCGAGTCTGTTTCAGCGGGGTAGATTCCCGATTTTCCTCGATGTAACATGGAATCAGGTCTTGTATGGATTTCCCGTGTTTGGACGTGAGGGCGTAAAAATTGCGCGGCACGGTATGGGGCAGCCGGTGTCTCCCGACACATGTGACCACACACCCGACCCTGACTATATCGAGCACCTCCGCTCTTTTCTGCGTGAGCGTATCCCCGATGCTGCCGGCGAAGCACTCTTCGCGCAGGTTTGCCTCTACACCGAAACGCCCGACGAGGATTTTATTATTGATACGCACCCAGGTTGCGAGAATCTTGTCTTAGCAACCGGGTTTTCCGGGCACGGTTTCAAGTTCGCCAGCCTTGTTGGACGTATACTCTCGGAAATGGCACTTGAGGGAACAACAGGGTTCGATATCAGTCCATTCCGATTGGCGCGTTTTGAGTAATAGGTTCTGTTGACATTTCATCACAACCAGATAATCAAGAACGGTGCATAGATCCATCGTCCTTCGTAGGGGTTGGGTCTCCCAACCCTTTGTTTTTGGACTATTGACTCAACCTGTCTGGTTTGAGGCTCCCAACCCGCGTTGGCAATGGACGAGGAAACCTCGCCCCTACGCCTACGAACAATTTCACACAAATGTCAACACGCCCTAGGGAGAGAGCAGATTGCTCACCACATTTCCCTGACAAATCAATTCGCACTCCAGTTGGGTGTCTGAATGGTGTCAGCGATGGCAAATGCCCTCTGAAGCTCAGATTCAGTAAGCGGCGGCACATTGATAGCATCCACATTCTGTTCAATTTGCTGCATCGTTTTCGCACCAGCGATGACGCAAGAGGTGCCGGGATGGTCAAGCGTAAAACGGAGTGCTGCTTGAACCATTGTGCGTCCGGTGTTTTCTGCGAGGAAACCGAGCGCCGGCAGTTTCTTGAAGGCGTCAATCGATCCCGGTCGATTGAAACGCTCGTAACGTATATCCTCTTCCGGAATATCGCTGTTCTGGAAATATTTGCCCGTCAACATCCCCTTCCCCAATGGAACGCGGATGAGCGTACCAATATCCTCCTGCTTGGCGAAATGAAGCAGCGTATCCGCATCGCGTTCAAGCAGATTGTAGCCAATTTGCAGCAGGTGAATCTCGCCCAACCCACGCAGTTTATCAATCGCCTCCCGATCATTCGTCGAAACACCGTACCACCGAATCTTACCCGCATCCCGCAACCTTGCCAATGCCTCCATGACAGCCGACATCCCCCCTTCCAGCGGAATGGCGTGAAGCTGATACATGTCGATATAGTCGGTATCCAACCGTTTCAGACTCCCCTCAACCGCTTCAACGATCCGCTTCTCCGCCTGTGTCGGCAGATCTGGATCGTTCGCGTCCAAGCCGCTGTTTGGGCTAACCTTGGTGGCGATAATCCATTTATCCCGCCTCCCCTGCAATGCCTGTCCGACGACCTCCTCACTGTGACCTGCACCGTAACTCTCCGCGGAATCAATCAGGTTCACACCAAGTTCCTCCGCACGATGGATAAGCGCGATCGATTGCTGCTCGTCGGTTCCTGTCCAACCCGTCCGTGTGCCATCTGCCTGTTGTCGTACGCCAGAAATTGGAAACGCCCCTATCCCAATTTCCGAAACTCTGAGACCTGTCTGTCCAAATGTTCGATATTTCATTAGAGCTCCTCCACCAAGTCAAGATTTATAGTGAATTATCAAAATATGTAGACACTTTCGCTCCCCATGTTTGGTAGGCGCTGTCCGATAAATCGTGACCAGGATTTCTAACTGCGCCTATGCGGTGCGGTTAGGAACCCTCGCCGGTACAGCGTGTCCAAGTCATTCTAAAGTTCACCACAATTGATTGACACAGACCATTTTACTTGAAAATACTGTTGGAGTCAAACCGGTTTTGGATTATTGATGAAGACGATAGAGACCTAGATAGTCCCCCTGATAAGTGGTACATCCCGATTTATCGGGGGCGGGATTTAGGGGATTGGCTGTCTAGGTTCTGTTGACATTTACCGGTCCGTAGGTTGGGTTGAACGGTTAAACGGGAATCCCTATCAAATCTAATAGGGATCCGGTCATTCAACAACACCCCCTTATAGGTAGAGTGAAACCCAACAAAGTTTTCTTTTGTACCACGATCTGTTAGATTGTGATCCCAACCCGCAAACTAATCCCGACACGTCGGGACGCTACTTATGGCAGCTCGCCCGATGATTACAGCGTTACCACGTTAGCAACATCAAGAGGTCAACACGCCCGAATCAATTCTAAAATCTACCATAGAGATTGCGTTTATCCTTGACAGATTGCTACACCATTTGTGAAAATAATATTTATAATCCAAAGTTGCTTAGATTCTCAAATTGAATCAAAGTCGATTTTCCAAAATCGATATCTGGATATTGAGATATAAATCTCGACCTACAGAGTAATACACACATGAAATTTTATGGAATTCTTGAAAAAGTGTTAAATTCTGTTAGATTTTGACAAATTGAACCAATGGATAGCAGGGACAATCGAGGATGCAAAAGGACAATCGACGCACTTATCTCATCAAAGCCGCTATTGTTTGCGGGATAACCATCCTCCTGATTCTGGGGATTGGTGCTTTGCGAACGACAACTTCGAATCCCGGCACCGATTTCGTGTCCTCTTCCGTTATCTCTAGACTCGTCAGGAAGCCACCCCCTGACCGTCCAAATCCCGCCTCCAGAAAACGGGACTACCTTAAAAAATCGGATTGGCCCCAAGGCTTGCGAATCTATCGTGATTGGTGGAAAGAACGGGACGCAGCGGTCTATGTCGCTGAAATGAGACGCGAATCCGAAAACCTGCGCTTTGGCGTTGAGCTTGCCAACACCCAACTCTTGGGCAGGGAAACAATCAGCGGTATGGCAATACGACTCGCACAACAAGATATTCCGTTGTTAGCCGGCGTCAACGGCAGCTTTGGTCTTCGTGGAGATCGGATTGGGCGTGGAGGAGTTATCTTTAACCTCCATATCCAAGATGGGGAATTGGTCAGCATCGCGCCCCGACGTGATTGGTGGGGTTTCCCGCCGCCGTCCCCTTGGGGTGAAACCAGCTTTGGTGTAACGACCGATGGCGAATTTTTACTTGATGCCGTTGAATTAAACGGGGTTATCCACATCAACGGAGAATCCCTTGAGGTCGATTGCATCAACCAGATTCGCGAGACCGGATGCGCCGCCGTGCTCTACACACCCCGATTTGGGGAGCAGACCCTTGCACGAAGGAGTTATGAGGTTGTCCTCAAGGGACTCAAATTGCCACTTACAGGCAGGTATCGAAGCCGTTTTAAGATTGATGTGGTCAATCGGCGAGGTAATAGCACAATTCCGTCCAACGGAGTTGTGCTGGCGCTTGATTATCAATTAGCAGTAAAGTGGGATGCCACATTTAGCGCAGGTGGAACAGGTACGCTCGAAATTGCCCTTTCACCGGCCAAATGGCAGCAGGTGTCCGATGGAATCGGGGGAAATCTCCGTCTTTTACGGAATGGAAAAATCGAACCAGAACTTGTGGAATTTCACAAGTCCGGCGGTAGATCCAATTACCGTCATCGCAACGCGGCACGATGGAATCCACGGAGTGCGTTGGGATTTAGTAATGATAAACTGTTCCTTATCGCAGTGGACGGTCGCCAATACGGATATAGCATCGGAATGACGCTTTATGAGATGGCTGATTTTTTGCGGGCACTCGGCGCAAAGCACGCAATAAATTTTGATGGCGGGGGTTCATCAGCGTTATGGGGGCTTGACAGCATTGTGAATCGTCCATCGCGCGGCTACGAGCGGTCAGTTTTCAATATAGCAATGATCACGACCCAGAGGAAGGTAAAAAATGATTGAACAGAAAGCACCGCGTGCGTTTCATGTAATGACAAAACCGATTGGGGCAATCTGTAATTTAGACTGTGAATACTGCTTCTATCTGGACAAAGAGAACCTTTATCCCGATACACGGTCATTTCGGATGACGGATGAGGTCTTGGAAAATTATGTGCGTCAATATATCGAATCGCAGCAGGTCAATGAGATAACCTTCGCTTGGCAAGGCGGCGAACCGACGCTGATGGGGGTCGACTTTTTCCGACGTGCTGTCGAATACCAAGAGAAATATCGACGTGTCGGCACACGCATCCAAAATACATTCCAGACCAATGCAACGCTCCTCAATGATGAGTGGTGCACCTTTTTCAAGCAGAACAGATTCCTCATCGGTATCAGCATCGACGGTCCCCCTAAATTACACGATAAATATCGCTACGACAAACGGGGCAGACCCTCCTCCGATGATGTCATTCGGGGACTGCGATTCCTGCAGAAGCATGAGGTGGATTACAATGTGCTCTGTGTTGTGAACAGCCACAACGCCGATTATCCGCTTGACGTGTATTGCTACTTCAAAGAACTTGGCGCTCAATTTATGCAGTTTATCCCCGCCGTCGAGCGCGTGGATGAGAAAGGTGTGACCGATCGTACAGTCCGCGCATCGCAGTACGGTAAATTCCTCTGCGCTATCTTCGATGAGTGGGTTGTCAACGATATTGGGAAGATCTTTGTCCAGATCTTCGATGTCGCGTTAGAGGCTTGGTTGGGGTACAACCCAAGTCTGTGTATCTTCAACGAGACCTGTGGGAACGCGATGGCTATCGAGCATAACG
The DNA here is from genome assembly GCA_965204355.1 of Candidatus Poribacteria bacterium. Classification (GTDB taxonomy): domain Bacteria; phylum Poribacteria; class WGA-4E; order WGA-4E; family PCPOR2b; genus PCPOR2b. Next base: position 489,525 of record OZ241983.1, on the reverse strand, counting down.
GCGACCTCTACTCCTGCGATCACTACGTCGATCCGGAATATTTCATCGGAAACGTTATGGACTCGCCGATGGAAGCGTTGGTCGAATCGACATTCCAGCGGAAGTTCGGGACCGACAAACGGGACACCTTGCCTCAATATTGCCTCGATTGCGAAGTCCGTTTCGTCTGTAACGGCGGCTGTCCAAAGAACCGTTTCATCAAGACACCGAGCGGTGAAGATGGTCTGAACTATCTCTGTGCAGGCTATAAGCAGTTCTTCAACCATATCGACCGACCGATGAAGATGATGGCTGAAGCACTACAGGCTGGACGCCCCGCCGACAGCATTATGCCCTTGCTGCGTCCCAAACCAGTAGCAAGCACACCAAGCACACGGAAAGTCGGTCGCAATTCCCCCTGCCCCTGCGGCAGCGGCAAGAAATACAAACAGTGCTGTTTGAAGTAGGTTAATCCGAGGATACAGCCTATTAGTGCGATGAGAAGGAAAACTACTAACACGATACGATAGATTTCGATGTACAAGAGCCCCACCTGAGAGATAAACTCGCTTGTAACACCTTATGAGGAAGCAGATATGAAAAGGAAACTTTTCGCTTTTTCGTGTGTCGCGCTTCTGATTTTAATTGGCGTATCTGTGCACGCAAGAGAATTGGAAGACAAAATCGTCTTCGTTTCTGAACGCCAGGGCACTCCCGAAGTCTTCTTAGTTGAAGGCTTAGATGGACGCCCTTTCCAACTCACCCGGAATCTGTTTGCCAGTTCGCCTTCAATCTCCCCCGATGGTACTGAAGTTGTATTTATTTCTTACCCTCCGGCACAGGCAGCAAATATTCTCAAACTGAACATTGCGAAACGCCGAACTGAGCGGTTGACCCAAAATGCCAAAAAGGATATCCGATACGGAAGCCTAGACTGGTCCCCTGATGGCCGGAAAATCTTGTTTATCACGGTTACGGGCCCACCAGAAGATTCAACAACGGATCTTTGTGTGATGGATACTGAAGGACGCGATATTCGACACATCCTTCAACTAGATCATCCGACAAGGATTTCTAGTCCCAGTTGGGCTCCCGATAGTAACCATATCCTATATTATCAGGATACCGGAGATAGTTCAGGGATATTTATCATTGACGGTAATGGGAATAACGTTGTTCAGGTCCCGCAGGATCGACGCAGACCAGCATTCCTTCCCGCTTGGTCGCCGAAACGCAACCAAATCGGATACATTGATGCGGTCGCAACCAGACATGTGCCGCGAAATCCACTACAAATCTACAAAATGGATCTGACCGAAGAGAGTGTAACCGCTTTGACATCTGGAGACGATCAGGAAAGTATTCCATTAGCGTGGCACCCCGACGGGCAGAAAATCCTATTTGTCACGCAATATCTCTTCGATCAAGAAATTCTAGGGAGTGACATCTTCGTCATGGATAACAATGGCGAAAATATAATAAATTTGACACAATCGCCAGAGATGGAAATGGCTGCCACTTGGGCGCCAGATGGAGAACAAATTGTGTTTGACCGACTGGTAGGGGAGGAGGAGATTGCAATCTTTATCATGGAGGCGGACGGTCAAAACCCGCAGCGAATCACATTTCAACCCGGTCGAAACTTCGCCCCTTCTTGGTCCCCAGACGGAAACAAAATTGCCTTCCTCTCATCTCGAAATCGCGTACCCAGGATCTACACAATGGATACAAACGGGCAAAATGTTCAACAAATCGCGCATAATCAGCGCGTATTTGATGGACCGCCAGCTTGGTCCTCTGACGGCAGATGGCTTGCGTTTATGTCTGGAGATAATCAGGGCGGTTGGGGGCTCTATGTCACGGATCCACAAGGTCACAACGAAAATCTGATTGTCCAATCGACCCACTCGCTCCTATCTGTGCTAAATTGGGATCGGCCGGCGTGGTCGCCCGATAGTCAACATCTCATCTACGTCGTCGAAGATCAAAATTCGGCGGGTTTAATGAAAATTCGGATTGATGGGGATATGCCAACCCAGTTAAAGACCGGCGAACTTGTGAATTGGCTAAGTCCTGTATGGTCGCCGGGAGGAAACCAACTTCTTTTTAGTGCGAGAGAAGCAAGAGAACCAATGTTTCTCGTAGAACATAGAATGTTATTGATGAATCTTGATACTTCACAAAAACATGTATTCGTATTACCGGGAGCATTTGAAAAGGATTGGGGTTTTGATCGATTGGTTTGGGGACCTGATGGGTCGCAACTCATCTTATCAGTATCAGTAGGAAGGAAGGATCACCAGCATTTGCTCTATCTAATCGATACTGTCAACGAAACCGTAACGCTATGGATGGAAAAGGCATATCAAGCGGATTGGATCAGGCCCGGTTTCGTGTATGCTGTGGATGCTGCCGGAAAACGGATCACAACGTGGGGCGAATTGAAAAAACCAGAAAAACCCTGAGGCACAGTTCTCACCGCACTAACCCTTCAGCAAAAAATCCGCAAAATCTATAAATCCGTGCTAATTAGTGATTCAGACGATTTTCAATCATCTCTAAGCATCTACAACACAATCTCAATTGCTTCAAACAACCTCAGTTCAGGGATCTGAACCGTTAGCAGGTCATCTGACCGGCTATACACACATGTCTCCCCCGAAACGAGGCTTCGCACTAACTTCGGCGGCTTCGGTGACGGCAACTCGATCTCCAAGTCCACCATCTTGACCGGTTGGTAAAAACTCACCCCGAAATGCCCCGAACCGTTCACCAGATGCACCAGTTGTGAGCTGCCGTCCACCTTTTCAAACCACGTCACCTCTACCATCGGCGACAGATTGCCCCCAATCGGTGTCAGTCCGGCAACTCCTTCTAACAGGTCAGCGACAAAATCGGAGGTATTGGGATAGCCCTGCCGATGGAACAGCTGCCCCGGCTCCCACGGGATATAGATTGCCTTCCCGTTTCCAAAGGGACGCACCGTGAACGCTGGATGCTCCGTGACCTGTGCATAATAGCACCGCTCCGGCGGACCGAAGTTGTGCGGCGGAATCAACTTGAATCGTGGCTGGACATCTGATGCATACGTGGCATAGACGTATGCCCCATCCATATAGATAAGCTCAGTGTCCGCAAATCGTTCAAACCCCTGCTTATCGTCCAACTTGAAATACGACCCACGCATATCCGTCCGTATCCGCTGGACCTGTGTGATCCCAAGGCTTTTTAGCGCCGGCGTCGGTCTAGGGTCATCGTCCGCATCCCGGAATCCGCTCTGAGAAGTGGCAATCACCGTTCCACCTTCCTTGACAAACCGGTCAATCCGCGCTGCCAGTTCATCGCTCATTGGTCGAACGTCGGGCAACACAATCGCCTGATACCTGTCCCACGCCAAATCTAATGCCGCCTCCGCTGTCAGGGTATCGAAAAGGAAGTGGTTCTCTACCAAGAAGCGGAACCACCCCTTGAACGCATCGGCGCTAACTCGGTCAGACTTCAGCAGTGCGATATTCGCCTTCGATCGGTTGTCGGTGTATGCCGCTTCATTGGCTGTGTGATAGTGGTAAATCTCCTTGATAGGTTCAAATCCAGATCTGTCTTCGTGATTGTCCAACCGTCCGATCAGGTAATAATCCAGTGCTCCACCGTTGGCTAAGTTCTGTGCCAGACGTAACGCCTGCTGATGGGGTGACACCGCGACATGCCGGTAGGGGAAGTCGATGAAGTCAACGGTCGTACCGCTGGACACCATTTCTGGATAGCTGCTCACCGCCCATTTCGTATTGTCGGACGCGCTGTACTGCCAGTGGGGTAGGGGTCGATCTACCGCAGTGTTCGCCTCCATCCGGTTGAACCCCCGACGCATTTCCCGGTGGTTGGCGATACAAATATCGGGACGCAGCTTGTGAATAAAATCGTAAACCTTCTCGTGGTGAGCCTGTAAGGTCCGCTGCTTGAAGAGGTTGTATTTCCGAAACGTTGGATCGTCGTGATTCTCCGCGGTCGGCAGAGGCAGTCCAAACATTTCTGAAAAAAGCCGTTTGCAATTGGCGCAATGGCAGATCCCGTGATAATTACCGCTATAGTCCCTCGTCTGGTAGCCGCCCATGTTGAAGAATATCCCATCGAAATCGTGCGTTGTCAGCAGTTCCTCGATAATCCGTAAGGCGTACTCCTGCTGATAGCCTCCATTCAGGCAGACCTGCACATCTCCATTGTATTCGATAATCTCGCCATTAGCAGTAAGGGACGCCCATTCCGGATGCGCTTCATAAATTGGGTAACGCACCTTAGAGAAATCGGTACGTGCCATCACGCGGATATCGGCACGATGACACGCGGCAATAATTGTCTGTAGGCTATCCCCCTTCAGAAATGGACTTTGAAAATGGTACGGCAGCTTCGTGGGATAGCTAGCGATAATCCCCGCTGCATTAATCATCAGTACGTTTGCTTTGAACGCCTGCATATCAGCAACAACGCGCTCGGCATCAATGTCGAGCATGTCAATCTCTCGCAGGTTCGTTTGAATAAACCGCCATACTTTACTCTGCCACCAGTCTGCCATAGGATAGCCTCCCGATCGAAACGTGATCCGTGATCCTTGAGAGATATGCCTACTACCATCTGTTTATCGGTAGGAGGGAATTCCAATTCCCGACTATTGCGTCAGTTTCAGATACCTAGTTTATCAACTAGGGCATGTTGACATTTACCTAAAACTGTCCGTAATCGTAGGGGCGAGGTCACCTCGCCCATTGACCAATGCGGATTAGAACTCCCAAACCGTACGGATTGAGTTGATCGTAGGTCGAGATTCATATCTCGATGTCGAAACGTTGATTTTGGAAACTTGACCGACAGAGGTTCAAAATCGGCTCTGATGTGTGAACAAAGGGTTGGGAAACCCAACCCCTACGAAGAAGCATGTGGTTGTGCACACCTCTCGATTATCTGATTGCAATGAAATGTCAACAGAATCTAACAACTGCCGCAGCTTTAGTACGCTTCACTTGTCTTTGCCTTCAGAGTGCCACTGAATCTGTGGCATATTCGTGCGTGGGGGTTGGGGCCAATGCGAACCGCGTTGGCTGGAGAGCCCTCTGTTGGGACCGGGGCTGAAGTCCCGATCGGGCAGGCCCACGAGTCGCCCATTTTCAGCCCAAGCTTCATCGCCACCATAAAGCTGGCTAATTAGTCGGTCAGTTAGACTGTTGAGGATATCAGCATGATTAGCGGAACTGGAGAGGTCTGTCAACTCATCCGGATCGTTCTGCAAATCGAAAAGCTGCCGACAGTTGCCAACCGGATAGTAGATCAGTTTATAACGTCCATCGTGAATCATGCGCGTGGCATGGTTATCTTCGCCTACCTCGCCGTAGAACCAATCCCGCTTCTGATCGCCGACCATCGACATCCCTTCAACCGTATCAGGGATATCGATACCCGCCAAGTCGAGCAGCGTTGGCATTACATCCGCCCAGCCGACCAATCGATCATCAGCGCGGTTGTAACTCACCCGTTCATCCCCAGCAACGCCGAGTAGAATCATCGGGATGTTGGCGGAGTATTCGTAGAACAGCCGCTTCGCCCACATACCGTGGTTGCCGAGCATATCGCCGTGATCGGACGTGAAGCAGATGATCGTATTGTCGAGCTCACCTTCTTCACGCAAGGTCCCAAGAATGACACGCAGCTGATGGTCGATATGGGTGCAAAGGGCATAGAAGGCACGGCGGGCAGCAATAGCCTGATGGGGTGTGAGTTTGGCTCCTCGCGCAACATTGGCTTGCAAGCTTAAGGACAAATCTTCTGAGGAAGCTGCCCAGCTGCCACAATAGGGATCATCAATTGGAATATCGCGGTACAGATCGAGATATGTTTGCAGAGGAACAATCGGGGGGTGTGGGTGACGGTAGGAGATGAACCAGAAAGCGGGACGATTCGGATCGCGGCGTTTGACAATTCGCGCCATCTGACTCGTCGCCCAGTTGGTCGCATGGGTCTCCTCTGGCAGGTGCCATGGTCGGTTGACATATTCGTTGTTGCCCATCCCGTGGTCAAAGTGTCGCCCTGCGTATCCCTGATCCCCGAGAAAAAGCTCGTAATCATCCAAAACCCCATATTGGACACGACCCTCCTCGTCCAAAATCACATCGTCGAAGCCGATACGATCCCGTTGTGGATAGACGTGCAACTTCCCAACGGCATAAGCCTGATAGCCTGCGTCCCGAAAGGTTTGTGCCATAGTCGGGATTTCGGGCATGGTCAGTTTATCTTTGAAAACCCGATCCCCGTGGGTGCGGGGTGGAGTCCCCGTCATTAGGGTACGACGGGCGGGAATGCAGACCGGGCACTCGGCATAGGCGTTACTGAAACGAACCCCGCTGCGGCAGAGTTCATCAAGGGTCGGGGTTTGAATGGCTGGATGTCCCGCAGCCCCCAACAGAGCAGCGGGCCAATGATCGGTGCTTATCAGAAGTACATTCGGTTTGGTAGACATAGACTATTCCTTCCTACATATCATTCACAGGTCAACGTCTTCGGCTTCCAGATTCAACCAGCGCATCTCATCGGGAGACAGTTGGATCGTCAACGCTTCAAGACATGAAGCTAATTCCTCATGAGTTAAGGGACCAACAAGCGGAAACGTCGGAAATGGCTGGTGTAAAACAAACGCTAACGAAACCTGTATCGCCGTATACCCCTTCTTCTCCCCAAGTATTTGTGCCCGTCTGAGTCGCTCAAAATTAGCATCGTTATAATAGACCCGCACCATGTCCCGGTTTTCCCGTTTTTCAGGGGCAAAACGCCCGCTAAAAAACCCTCTCGCCTGCGAGGACCACGGCAGCAGCGGAAATTGTGTTTCATTATGCCATTCCCACGCCTCTTCCGAAACGGACACCACGCCTTTCCACATCGGTTCCATCGGGACGGCCAAACTGATATTGTTGCTGCTGACCACAAATCCCTGTAATCCGTGTGCTGCGGCGTATTCATTCGCTTCTTGAAGGCGCTCAAGTTCCCAATTCGACGCGCCGATCGCTCGGAGGTTACCCGCACGAATTTCCTGATTCAGATGCTCGATGATTGTACCCGCCGGAATCTCCGGATCATCTCGATGTAGCAAAAACAGGTCAATATAATCGGTCTGTAGACGGAGCAGGCTTTCATGGATGTCATGCGCAAGCTCCTCCGGGCTCAAGCGTGGTCGTGGTACTGCGGAATGTGGATGCCCACCCTTATCGACCAAAAACACCTCAGATCGATTCTTCCGATTCTTCATCCACATGCCGAGCAGCCGCTCACTGTCACCGCCGCCATAACTATGCGCACTGTCAAGCGCATTGCCGCCAGCTTCAAAAAATTCGTCTAGCATCGAATAGCTATGTTCCATCGTATCGGGCGTAAATAGCATACACCCAAGCACAAGCTGTGAAATCTCTCTATCTATTCTTGGGACTGTTCCGTAATTCATTGAATCTCCTCTCAATAGCCTTTGGTGCTAGCTGGTGGGCATATCGCTTCCACATCATTCAAGTCGAGCCTAGCGAAATCCCGCCTGCCTGCTCTCGGCTTGTCGGAGTCCCGATTCATCGGGGATTTATTGGGGAGTTCATGGGTTCAGAAATTTATTCATGAACCAATAAAACAATGATCTTGTGAACAAGCTGTTTTCACGTTTCACGCTTCACGTTTTACGCTCGACATTTGACTAAAGAACGTCTCAACAATTGCAAACCAGCACCATTGCTTTAATAAGTATGTTGAATACATGATAGCAGAAAAAGCGCGAAAGGTCTATGTCAACCACAATTTTTGCCCCGCCAACGAAAACTGTGCTACAATACTCACCGGATTTTTAACTTTTGGGGAGGATTTTGACAATGAAGATTAATACCCTTGAAATGATTACACTGCACATCCCTTTTTACGCCGATCATGTCACCCGACACATGCAACGTGCCTTGACCCACTCGGAGCAGGTAGAGGTATACCGAGTCGAACTGGATAACGGTGTCATCGGCTATGGAGAAAATCTGGGAGACGAATCCGGCAACTTCGATAGAGTGATCGGACAAAACCCGTTCGCAATTATGCAGGACGACAGTATCGGTTTCGGTATTCAGATGTCCCTGTTTGACGCCGTCGGTAAATCGGTCGGTGTCCCTGCCTACCAACTGCTAGGCGCAAAGGTCCGGGACCGCTGTCCGATTTCGTGGTGGGATATCGACATGCCGCCGGAGGATTGGGTCAAAGAAGCAGAGGAGTCGCTTAGACGGGGCTACACATCAATCAAGCTGAAAGCCCGTCCGTGGCGGGACATTTTCGAACAGGTGGAAGCTGTTGGCAAGGTTGTCCCAGAAGGTTACAAATTGGACATCGACTTCAACGGCTTTCTCCTCACAGCGGACGGTGCACAGCCTGTGCTGCAGGAGTTGGATAAGCATCCCAACGTCGCATACTACGAGAGTCCGTACTATCTCGGCACAGATGTCGAAGGTGCTGGTCGTCTACAGGAAGTGGTAGAAAACCGGATTGTCGAACACTTTAATGAATCGTGTCTACACGCTCGCTGCTGTGGCGGATTTGTTGTTGGAGGTGGAGCAACGGGGACGCGGAACATCAATGCCTTGTGCGCTTCGTTCGACAAACCGTTCTGGCTGCAGATGGTCGGCACGGGCATTACAACCGCATATGCCATGCACATCGGCGCGGTCCTCTCGCACGCACAACTACCAGCAATTACCTGCTTCGAGTTGTGGGAACACAATCTTTTAACACAACCGTTGGAGGTGGTGGACGGAACGATTGCGCCGCCGGAGGCACCGGGACTGGGGGTCGAAGTTGACGAGTACGCGCTGGAACGCTACCGCGTTGAGCAGGGAACCCCCTCGCCCACAGCGCTCTATAAGCAGAGAGAGCGAACCTGTCGTGTACACATCCCTGACGACAAGGGCGGTGAGGTTGTTCACGATTTCACTGGTGAGGATGTCTACTATCCCGCTTTCAGTGAAGGGGAATATCCGGGATTTGTTCGTGGTGTCTCAATGGAAGTAATTGAAGGGTAGGATAAATCTGAACGTTCAGGTAGAAGGTACTAGGGGCAACGGTTCCCGTTGCCCCTAAGTATTCATCATTACAAAATTGATAGCGCGCTGTCAATACGAATCTAAAGCATATCAAGTTGAGCAGCAATCTCGGTCAACCTGCTTTCCATTTGGCTTGCAGCTACTTCAAGTTTTTCCTGATCAATTTTCAACCGTCGTATCCTATCATCTTGGTGTGACAGAATGCAAAACTGGTAGTTTTTCCGTATATCAAAGCCCGCTTGTTTGATGTTTTCCTTCACAGGACCTTCCGGGTAATACCACCGTTGCCCTCGGGTCTGGTTCAGATTCATGTGACAATGCCCCTCGTCACCGCCAAAACAGTCGAACCGCAAAACCTCGTCATCATAAAAATATAAAGAGGCTGCTGGGCCATGCCCCCCACGGTCGGACCGCCAATACACTTCCACTCTAACGTCATCCTGCACCGGGTATTCAACCCAATCAAACCTTTCCTGATTATTCACTACCTTAGTCGCCATCTGTTCCTCCAGTTATGAGCAAGTTCAAAGCCCCTCAAACAAAAGTAGGCTTCTTACTAGTGGACATGAGCTTAACACCCAGACCTGTCAGGGAAATCCCCAACCCCTCAGTCCTTAAGCGAATTTCCCCAAGACTCTGTTTCACAGTCTATCATTAACAGGAAATAATGTCAAGGTTAAGATATTGTTGATCTCTCTCCAAGGATATCTAAGACCTTCTTCCAGTTTTTTACAGGTCCTCTAAGGTAACTCAACTTCGACCCGGCGACCCGTTAGACTCGATTCCAAAGCTGCATCAATTATACGAGCGACCTGGAGTGCGTCACGTCCCGAGGCGGGTGGGGTTCCTTCACCCTGGCCCGCACGAATAAAGTCACGGATGAACTCCTCCCCGGCAATGCCACCATACGCGGGAGATTGAGCCAAGGTATAGTCGAATTCACGCTGAGGTCCAGACGCCCAAGAGCCCTGAGTTGTTTCAACGCTCATATGTTCTGCAACGCCCGGAGACCCCCAGTGAATCCGACCGTTCTGACCGTTGACGCCAACATAGGTATCATAACTCGGTTGATTGGGATATTTGGATCCGCTCAGCGCAAGGGTATATCCCGCATGTAAAGAACCAACCGCCCCCGAGCGCAAACGGAAAGAGAGCGTAGCGATATCCTCCACATCAATATCCTCACCGCTGCGTGTTGCCACTTCGGCAGACACCGACACAATCTCGTCGTGAGAGATATAGCGTAGCATGTCGATATAATGACAACCCAACCACGCCAAGATTCCACTCCCCGCGTATTCGTGACTAAATAGCCAACCGTCAGGGTTGCGGTATTTTACCTGTGTCGTCAGCATACGCATCTCAATCGACATCAACGGGCCCAACAAACCTTGCCCCACAAAATCTCTCGCTTCACGAATCATCGGATTGTACCGATTTTGATAGCAGACGCCCAATTGCATACCCGCACGCTCTGCTGCCTCGACAACGCGCTGTACATCTGGGGCGGTTCTGCCGATCGGCTTTTCTGCCATCAGGTGTTTGCCAGATTCCAATATCCGTACAGAAATATCGGGCTTCAAGTCCGTTCTCATGGTAGCGATAGCAAAGAAGACATCCTCCTGCGCCAGAATTCCATCTAAATCATCAGTGATGTCTTCCACCTTACGCTCTCCCGATTGTCGGAGGGACGCTAGCGCAGATTGGTCTTCACCCCAAATAAAAATACCGTCAACCTCCGGCAATTCCTGTAATGTGCCTAAGTGTCCTTCAAAATGAGCGTTTCCCGGGCTTAACAGCAACGCTTTCATCTGCTTCTTTCCTTTCATTTAGCAAAACCTTTCAGAAAAATAGTATTCCATTGACGCACTATTGTGAATGAAGTTGCAATATAATAACATCTTTTTACAAAATTGGGCAGATCAATTATTGATAAATCTTCAAGAGCCTCCAGCCACATCGAAAGCACGAAGAAGTAACAACCCAACAGATATCCATCGTTTGACAGGCTAACGGCGGTGTGGTATTCTGTTGTGGTACAATTCGTCAGAACGTTGAATTTAAAAGAGGTGAAACATGCTCAAATTTTATATAAGCTTTCTACTTGCCCTGTTGATATTCGTAGTATTTTTCGGGCTTGTGACATGGGCACAGAAGACGGAGGATGGAACTAAGAAAGAAGGGGTGACGCTAGAAGCACTCGGGGTTACAACGGAACAGAAGGAACGGATCAAAGCCCTATGGGAATTCAAACGTCAAACCCACCTCCAAGCAATTGAAAATTTGCGTCCCTTGAATCGACTTGCTAAAGATAAGATGGCATCAGATGACCAGGTTCGAGAGGTATTGAAAAAATTTCATCAGGAGCGGATAGCGCGAGAACGGAAGGTTGAGATGGCTGAAGAGAATCTCATCAAGTCCCTGCCACCTCGTGCACAGCTGCATCTGACTGTCTTAGGCGTGTTAGACAACGGTTTAACCCCCCGACACTTCAGTGCTGCTCCGAAGAGAGAAGGCAGCACACAGAAACCGAGTGACAGGTAGGAAATAGAGATCTGTGGGCACAAAAAAGGTGGAGCATATCGGACTTGAACCGATGGCCTCTTGCATGCCATGCAAGCGCTCTCCCAGCTGAGCTAATGCCCCACTTGAATACTTTTATTTTACCATATCGACCGGCGAAGCGCAAGGAAAAATCAACCCTGTCTAGAAATCTTCAGGAACCTGTGCTGTGATAACGTCGTAGTCCACTATACCAGAACAGATAACTAATACAGACCATCGCCAGTGCAACAACCGGCGCTCCGAATTGAAAGGACTCAGGCATACCGAGAAATTCGCCCTTCTGAAGCAGCTGCTGTGCAGGATAATAGGTCACGAAAGCAACGGGAAGAATGAACGTCAAAAGTAGCTGCACGGCGAGCGGATAGATCGAGATGGGGAAAGCCGTCGCCTCTTTGGTCGCGCTAATAAGCAGATCCGTCAGTTTACCCGATTTCGTCGTCCAGAGTGCAACGGTGGCACTGACTAACATGAGCGTAAGCATAATCAGTGTACCACTCAAAATAGTCGTGAGCGTGAACAACGCAACCTCCACCGTCCAACGAATCCCCGTCAAGTGGAACGCGACAACGAAGATAACAACACTTGTCAACGCCCGTGAAACATGGACTAACTCCACGCGGCTTGCAAGGATGTAAAATAGCGGCGCAACAGGTTTAATCAACACACCGTCCAACTCACCGCGAACGATGTACCGGTCAAAATCGTCCAACTGACTCCCCAATATCCGCATGAGTGAGTACGCCAAGTTCCCTAAGCCGTACAGGAATACTACCTCCGCCCATGTCCAACCGTTAACAGTACGAAATTTGGCGAGCAGCGCACCTAACAAGCCGAGCAGACAGACTTCGCTGATAACAATGCCGAAGCACATGAAACCAAATGAGAGCCGGTATTGAAGCCGAGAACGTACATACGCCCCGGCGAGAAGAGTGTAGAGTTTGATATAACGTCGCACAATTGATCCTGACATAACCCCTTTAAATGTGTAAGGAACGCAGATCTGCGTTCCCAACGATTCCAGATGTTCTCGTTCTATCCGCCCTGAATCACCAATTTGCGGAATGCCGCCCGGTATCCAAGCCGTCCACATCCCACCAGCACAGCCACCCACATCAATTGTATTAGCAGCGCCGTGATGAGGCTTTTTCCCATTAATTGACCGGTATAAATAGCTGTCGGAAGATAGATAATTGCACGAAACGGCAAGACCGCCGCGACCTTGGCTAAAAAAGCGGGATAAAATTCCAAAGGCAAAAAATAGCCGGAAAACAACATAGAAAGTCCCCATATTACCAAGGCGTAAATGCCGCGAATCTCAACAAGCCAGAAAGCGAAAATACCAATTATGAATTCCATACTAAATAAAATCACATACCCCAATACCACACTAATTACAAAAAGAAGAACAGTCAAAAGCGATGGGGGCAGTGATAGCCCAAACGCACCGTAAAACAACAAGAATTTTGGAAGCATATTGAACAGTGCCGTATGGCTTGAAGTTCCCGCAGCGGTTGCAAGTGTCATTAACTGAAAATCAATCGGCTTCATTAAATCGGTGACCACTTCCCCAGTACGTACCTTCTCTTCGATAATACGTGCCACCCGGAGCGTAAAGGTAAACGTCAATAGGGTCTGTGAAACCACGATGTAGGTTAGAATTCCCTTCAGGTCGTATCCTTCTACCGATGTTTGCCCTGTGTATAACGCCTTCCACAGATAGACATAGACCAGCATGAACAGTACGTTGATAAACAGTTCCATCCATAACTCAAACCGATATGTCAGCGTCCGCTGAAACGCTTTCACTGTGAAAGTGAGATATTTTTTTATCATGATATGATTGGCAGGTATTAGTGCACTCCCATCTCATAGATCCGTCGAACAATCTCCTCAATCTCCGGTTCCGATATCGTAAGATCTTGAATCTCATAACGCGCCGTTAACTGCGTGATGACTTCCGATGCGGAAATCGTATCACGATCAAATGCAAGCCAGATACGATTTCCGTCGTGTCGGGTTAGATCTACACCCTCAAGTTGAATATCGGAATACCCCTGTGCAAGATCGACGATGAGCATCCGGGTTTTGCCGTAACGCTCTTTCAAGGCATTGATTCCGCCGTCATAGATGATTTTGCCGCTGTCAATGATAATCAACCGCTGGCAAACCTTCTCAACATCATTGAGATCATGTGTTGTCAGAATAACCGTGACTTGGCGTTCCGCGTTAACCTGCCTCAGAAACTGACGGACCTGCTCTTTGGCAACCACATCCAAGCCGATGGTCGGCTCATCCAAGTACAGGATTTCGGGGTCATGCAGCAGTGCTGCGGTCAAATCGCACCGCATCCGTTGTCCAAGACTCAATCTTCGCACCGGCGTGGACAGAAATGGTCGTAATTGCAACAGTTCGCTGAAAAATTCAAGATTCTGTTTGTATCGGTTCTGTGGGATTTCGTAGATATGCTTGAGCAGTTCAAAAGAGTCGATAACAGGCAGATCCCACCAGAGTTGGGTTCGCTGTCCAAACACCACGCCGATCCGACGTGTGTTTTCCTTTCGGTGGCGATATGGCGTCAACCCCATCACATCAATATGCCCCGAAGTTGGCACAAGAATCCCTGTCAGCATCTTGATGGTTGTCGATTTCCCCGCCCCGTTGGCACCGATGTACCCCACCAATTCCCCGCGCTCAAGAGAGAAGTTCACATCATCGACCGCTCTGATAATGTTGTGCTGGCGTGATGCCATGCTGCTGAGATTGCCCCAAAACCCGGTGCGGCGTTTATAAACTTTGAAATGTTTGCTCAGATGTTCGACTGTGATAATTGGCATTTTGGTTGGCGTCAGGTTATCAGGTTGAAAACTCTCGGAACGGAGAGGTTGGTCTGCAGAAAAAAAGAATTATTTGCATCAAGACGGGATTACATTATACCATAATAGCGCATTAGCAAAGTTATTCTTTCATTATTGGAGCACTATCGTAAGTTTAACCCTCATGAAAGGATAACCTTCAATTCTATTATCGCCCGAAAACGATAACTTTTAGGATGCAAAATGATCGAAATACAATCTCACAACGACGCAAGCGAACTCATTTCACTTTCAGGTGCTTACTTAGAATTGAACGAGAGTGAAAACAATTTGCCGATCGGTCTGGCTTACAGGCTCGCCAAGAATCCGCACTATTACGGTCCCGATACACCGCTGCTATTGAGCATTTTGGATCGAGGTAGAACCGTTGGTGTGGCAATTATGACGCCACCGAGGAGACTCATCTTGAGCAGATTCGAGCCAAACGTCGAAGTCGCTACGGCTCATCTTACACGCTACCTACGTGGAATTGATACGCCAATACCGGGGGTTACCGGACCGTCAACCGAAGCCCAAGCCTTTTCTAAGTGTTGGACTGATGGGCGGGCTGCTGTATCATCCAAAGTGACTACGCGGATGCGTGTGTTTGAAGCCAGAACAGTGACCGATGCGCCGCTTTCTCCGGGAAAGTTACGCTTGGCAGGTATGGCTGACCACCCACTCATGACGCAATGGATTGTCGCCTTTTCAGAATCAATAGGAGAGCCTGTGGATGTTGACAGTGCCAAAAGTACCGCCCAGCAGTACATTGAGGACGGGCAACTATATATTTGGGATGACGGTGGTCCAGTCTCTATCGCTACCGAAACTCGTCCGACGAGGAATGGGACAACAATCAGCACGGTCTACACACCGCCGGAGCATCGTAATAAGGGATATGCAACTTCATGCGTTCGGTCGTTGACAAAGACACTGCTCTCAGGTCGCTACTCATTTTGCAGCCTATATACCGATTTATCAAATCCAACTTCTAACAGTATCTACACCAAAATTGGATATGTCCCTTTGGGAGATGCTCTAACATTTGATTTCGTGCCCTCAACGAATTAGAACCGAACACCGTGTCTATCTGTTCGGGAGGTAACCGATGCAAGATTTCGACTATACGCTGACATGGTATCACGGCTCTCAGCAAGAATTGACCACACTTAGGGTCGGAAGTTCGATTACACAGAACAGAAATGTGGCGAAAGGATTTTCTCATAGTCCTTCACTGCTCGCCCAGTCTGAGGGCGGTACGGTGAAGCACGACGGCGCGACACCCGGCTATCTCTATATCGTTGCCGATGAAATTGGTCCGGATGACGTACATCCACACCCCCATCCAGTGAATGCCACTCGCTGGGAGTGGTTGACCAACCGAGAATTGAAGTTGAAATTAATCGGGCAGACTATTGTGACAGACGAAGAACGTCTAACAGACCAAGAAATCGTAGAGATGAAGCGGAAACAGGAGGAGAGGGGCGAGAGGTCTTTCGTGGAGGAAGATGTTTGATGAAAAACAGAGATTGGAAAACGATGCACGCTTGGAAAGAACATACCTTGCAGGTGAACGGGCACGAAATGGCTTGGTTTGAGATCGGCACAGGACCGACCTTAGTTTGCCTTCACGGTAGCTGGGATCACCTGCTTTACCGTCCAATGGGAGAACTATTTGCCCAAAAATACAGATGCGTCCTCTACGACCAACGCGGATCCGGTCAATCGAAACTACTTGAGAACGGCGAGGACGCAATGGGTATCAAGAAATTCACCCAAGACCTCGACGCGCTTCGAGCTCACTTGGGCTTGGATCAGATGGCACTGCTTGGACATTCGTGGGGCAGCGGGTTGGGATTGCTCTACGCCCAAGCGTATCCTGATCACTTGTCCCATCTCATCTTGGTGGGTCCGGGACCACTCAATTCAGAAATGAGGGGATGTTATCGCGCGAATAGAGATCGGATGGCATACCCGACCTCGCCCGAAGAATTTGCAGCGATTCGGCGATCATACGACCAAGCGCGATCTGAGAAGGGTGTGGTTCCACGCGAGATTGACGAAGCACTGATACAGGTATGGTCTCGCGTCATATTTTACTCGCGTGAGACTGCGGGGCAGTTTATCAACTTCTATCTGAAAAATGGTGGCTATCTTAGACACGCTGAGTCACCCACGAACTTCACACATGAAATGCAACTCGCAAACGCTGATAGGATTACCGCACCAACCTTAGTTGTGTATGGCTATCAGGACTACGAACCAATCACACAGGCATACTTAATCAAGGAGAAAATCCCTCAAACAGAAATTGCTTTTCTGAACGAGTGTGGACACGCCACTTGGGTCGATCAACCAGAGGAGTATTTCAAGGTAGTTGACACATTCCTATCAAAAGAAGGCGTGAAACGTGATGAATGAAACGTGAAAAACATTGGTTTATGGGTTCATTGGTGTGGTCGGACTAGGAAACCCGACTTACAGATTTCATTGAAAAGGAAAGTGCAAAGAGAAACCGAGTTGTGGGCAGTAAGGAACAACAACCGTTGCTCCCTACAGTTTCTTTATACGATTTGTTAATAGGAGGAAAAGATGATTAAGGCCGTATTTTTTGACCTTGATGATACGCTCTGCGATTCAGATACAGCTTGGCATATCGCGGTAAAAGAAACATTCCAGCTTTTACGCAAGCATGCGCCAAGTGTTTCGGAAGAGGCTTTTACAAAGGCATGGGCCACAGTTCATCAGGAACTCTTTCAGCAACTCAATGCGGGGAAACGTTCCATGGCAGAAGTGAGAGACTTACGTTTCCAGTGTGTATTCAAAGAACTAAACTTGCCCACAAGTAAAATTACAGAAGAGCTTAACAACTTTTTGAGTTCGCGCTACCTTGCGGGTTTGCACCTTTACGAAGATGTTGCGGTACTTGAAGAATTACAAGCATACCATATCGGTATTATCACAAACGGTGCACACGATAAACATACAGACAGTCAACTCTCTAAAATAAAACAATTTGGGCTCAGTGAACGTATTCAGTCGCTTACAATTTCGGACGAAGTCGGTGTTAGAAAACCAAACATCAAAATCTTCGAGGTGGCTTGCGGGCGTGCTAGTGTTATACCAAAAGAGGCGATGTTTATTGGCGATTCCATTGAAAATGACATCGTTGGTGCCAACCGTGCAGGCATGACGAGCGTTTTCATCAACCGAAAATCAGATGTATTAATACCGAACATCGCGGACGGACAACCAGATTACTCAATCTCAAACCTGCATGGCGTCCTGTCCTGCTTGGAGAACAACTATGATTAGAATCGCACTGTGGCTCTATTCTCCTGACACGGAGGGATACGGTGATTAAGATCCAATTATAGTGAATTATAGAAATAAGTAGACATTAATAGTAGTAGGCACACTCCGTGTGCCGTAACTCGGCGAGCAAGATTCGTGACTTGGTTCGATCATCATGTCTAAGTAATTCTACAATCGACCATAAAAGGCAAAGTCGCTCTGATTACCATCTACAGCGATAAAAGAGCAGTAGTTTTCTAGGGGGTCGGAAAGGTACAAATCGGAAAGGGGTAGAAATGAACATCGTTCAATATACACCTAGATTGCAAAGCGTTTTGACGGCATTCTATAACCGTCAGACCGCCAATGTTCCACACTCTTATCCGGTCAAACAAGAAGAGTTCGCCCTTGCGATGCGTGGGGTTACCACCGGTAAGGCTGATATACAGGAGGGCGGGCTCGATTTTGAAACAGCCTTTGTTGCGATGGAGAACCGCACCGTACAAGCGTTTATTCACGTTGGTATCGGTCAGGTTGGAGGTAACAGGAACATTCCCGTAGGTGTTATTCGGTTTTTGGGGTACGAACGCGGCGCGCGCCGTGCCGGGCAAGCCGCCCTTGAAAAAGCGCAAGCCTATCTGGAAGCGTGTAACGTCTCCCACATTGATGCCTTTTCACAGGAGTGTCGGTATCGTTTCTATCACTTTGAAAACGCTGGTTTATCGGATGGGCTTGATCACGTTCAAGCGCTCCTCGGATTCAACGGTTATCAATACTGTTCAGGAGAAGTTTTTTTGGATTGGGAGCACTATTCTGTCACACCAATACCTTCGAGCACACCGGTAACGTTTTCTGTCGAATGGGAACAGGGCAGGGGGCAACGTCCCAACTGCACGGTGCGTGCCTATCTAGACGATGAAGAGATTGGAGAGTGTGAGTCTGTCTCCGGTGGAGAGTTTTCAAGCCATCCCGATGCACAAGACTGGCTTCACACTATCGGGCTCGATATCGAAGACCCGTATCAAGGACAAGGTATTGGACGTTACCTGCTCCAATACTCGCTTCAAGAGATGCACAAAGTTGGGTATCGCCACGCAACGATTAGCACTGACTGGGAAAACTACCGTGCATTCCTGTTTTACAGCAACTGTGGCTATCGCGTCGTAGATTGGACTTACGAATTAGAGAAAACTTTCGATTAAAGGTTTAGAACGTAACAGAAAGGAAATTCTATGAAGATTAAAGAAATTCGTGTTGTAGAAATTGAGTTAAATCCGAAACCGACAACACCCCCACGGACACCGAGTCGAGCCAGTACATATCCAATGAATCGACCCATTTCCCGCTACCCAACGTTCGACAAAAAAGTGGGGGATGCCTCCTTAGAATGGAAAAGGCCCGCATGTATCGTGACAGCGGAAGATGGTACTTGGGGGTTCGGTATCTCACTTCATGGCGGTCCAGTGACTCGAATCATCTCGGATTATTTTGCCCCACGTCTCGTTGGCGAAAACTGCATGGCGACAGAGAAACTGTGGGATATGATGGTGCGATCATCAACCGCCTTTGGTGCAACCGGTTTGATCAGCTACGCGATCAGCGCAGTCGATTGTGCCCTATGGGATCTCAAAGGCAAAATTTTGAAGAGACCTGTTTACGAATTGCTAGGTGGACCACAGAAGGAGAAAATTTTCTGCTACGCCTCCGGTTTTGATCAGGAATGGTATATGGAACTCGGATTCAAAGCGACAAAACTATTCACACCATACGGTCCGGTACACGGAAAGGAAGGCTTAATCAAGCTTGAAGAATTGGTGGCGAGCACGCGAGAAGTGATCGGCGATAAGGTTGAATTGATGTTGGATGCGTGGACCGGCTTTGACGTTGAACATACCGTGCGTGTCTGCGAGAGAATGAAACCCTACGACTTGAAGTGGATGGAAGACTACATTTCCCCCGAGGATTTTGTGGGCTACGAAACCTTGCGTCAACGCATCCCTTGGCAAACGTTGGCTACGGGAGAACATTGGTATCTGCCAACCGTCTTTGCCGCTGCTGCGGGTCGACGCTTAGTCGACATCTTCCAGCCAGACGTTTTGTGGTGTGGCGGCATCACTGCTGCAGCCAAAATCTGTCACATCGCTGAAGCAAACGGCATCTCCGTGATTGCGCACGGTGGAATGAATTATCCCTACGGTCAACATCTGTCATTTGCCATGCCTGCTATTACATGGGGAGAACGTTCCGAGGGGATTTCTCCTCCCGGTGTGCCACTTGAAGAGATGGTTAAGTTGCCCGGTACTCCAGTCATCAAAGATGGTTACCTCGTACCATCGGCTGCCCCCGGTTTCGGTCTGGAAATTGATGAAGCTTGGATAGAGAGCGTAAGTGCATAGAATATGCACTGACTTTACCGCCGCTCATATTCAAATGGGAACGTCACCGGTTCACCATCGTTCGTCCACGATGCCGCCATCGCCACGTCAATCTCCCGGTCCTTACGACCATTATAAGCCCCATACTCGGGCTCGGTGTCGTTGCGAACAGCGTTTGCGATACTCATCAGTTCAGACGCGACGGGAATTTCGCCATCACTGAGCGGGTAATTTTGCAACGGATTTTCCCACACCACCTCCGGCGTTGTATCCGCCACGAGTGCGGCGACCGTCTCAAACCCATTAACATCGTTGGTTTTGCGGGTGACTGTGATTTCGCGTTGCTCATCGGCAGCGTCGCTCAGAATGACCGCTTCATCGCGGAAGCACATCCCGCGTTCGGCGTAGAACTTCGTGCCGTTGAAACCGCGAAGCGGCGAACCGTAAGATAAACTGCTGAAATTGAATACCCCGACCGCGCCATCGGCAAATTCGATGATCCCCTGCTGCCAATCTTCTGAGGCGCGTGTCGGTTGACCTTGCCGCCAGACGTGCTCCTGCACTGTGAAGCTCTTTTGGAAACCGAATACGCGAAGGGGTTCGTTATCAAATCCGACGTAACTGCGAATCAAGCCAATCCCGTGATACCCGTGTCCGCGAAATTCGTTGTAGGCGACGTTGACTTTGCCGAATACACCCGCCAGAATCATCTCACGTTTAATCCGTTCCGATGGCACACGATAATAGTTTTCGTTGACCTCAATCTTCGTTCCGTGCTGCTTTGCGGATTCGATCATTTTGTCCGACCAACCGAGATCTGTGTCGAGCGGCGTCTCAGTGCAGTAGCTTACCCCATGTTCAGAGCACAGCAGCCCCGGGATGTGATTGTTGCTCGGCGTAATTACAATGGAGCAGATATCTGGCTTCTCTTTTTCCAGCATCTCAGCAGTGTCGGTGTATGTAGCAACGTTATACTTTTCGCCCTGCGCTTTGACGGAATCTTCGTGTAGATCGCAAACGGCGACGAGTTCAAGGTCGTCCTTCAACTTCGCAATGAGCGGAAGGTACACGCTCGTTCCACGATTCCCTGTGCCGATATGTGCAATTTTGAGCTTCTCCATTGATTCGCCTCCTCTGGTAATTGAAGATCGAAGGTTGTTTTCACACTGAAAAAGAGTAGACTATGGATGCGGTTTCTGTTCAACCTAAAAGTACCGCGGAGCAAAGATGACGGTAACCTGAAATGAGACGGTACATTTTGATTTCATCGGTTTTTCTCCGCTGCGAAACGCGACTCAACACCCCAATTTAATCTTAAACGCATTATAGCAAAAGGCTTTGCAGAAATCAATTTTTTGTTGATTTTTGGATTCACAGGATCGTGTAAAAAAATTGCGCTTTACAGATAGCATCGAAGATGGGAAAATACGGGATATAAGAAATTGTTTAATAGAAACTGATTGAGTTCATGAGTTCACTAGTCCATTTTTCACGTTTTACGCATCACGCTTCACATTCTTCGCACTTTGTACTTTCTTTTGACATGAGCCCCGATATTTTGATACTTGCGAGGTCGAGATCATCTATGAGTGAAATCCATGAAGCCAATCGTCGGCATTGGAATAATCAGGCACCAACATGGGAGGAACGTCTGAACCGTGATGGACGTTGGCGCAGGTGCCATAGAGAACCTGAACTAGCGTTTGAAGGCGAGACACTTGCCACAATCCGAGAGATGGTCGGCGATCTTCGGGGCAAGCAAGTGTGTATCATTGGTAGCGGCGATAACATGGCGGCTTATGCACTTTCAGGATTAGGGGCAGTCGTGACTTCGACAGATATTTCAGAGGAACAATTGAAGTTAGCAGCAAATCGCGCAGAAACACTCGGTGTAGCGATTGATTTTGTCCGTTCCGATGCCGCCGATCTTGGATTCGCAGACGATTCGACCTTCGATCTTGTCTGCTCCACAAATGGTTTCTTCGTGTGGATTGCTGATCTCGGTGCGGTCTTCCGTGAAGTTTCGAGAATCCTGAAGCCGGGAGGCACATACGTTTTCTACGACATTCATCCATTCATGCGCCCGTGGAAAGAGCAGGTAACGCCTATTGAAATGGGGAAACCTTATTGGGACACCGGACCGTTTCAAGAGTCAGCAGACGGATCATACGGGTTTCACTGGACCTTAGCGGATTTGCTTAACCCGTTGGCACAAGCGGGATTGAGGTTAAAAAAAATTGTCGAAAGTCCAGCACAAGATCCCGGATTTTGGAAGGAAAGCAGTGATGCGTCTGACATCGATAAATCGTTACTCGATTGGATGCAGAATCCCCGTGCTGGATTGCCTGTTTGGCTGACGGTCGCTGCATCCAAAATTGATTGAGGTACGGTTAAAGTACAATAACGCAAGTTGCTAGTGTTAAAAACCCATCAATTTTCCGTCTAAGTTGATAGGTTTGGCCTTTCGCTTCCAGAGAAGCGATATGTCTATAGAATGGCGATACGTCCAGTCCTCGCGCTCCAGAGGAGTGCAATGTGTATAGCAGACTTTACGATAAGAATCCGCACGATGATAGCGATACGGGAAGAACAGCGAGAGGAGTATCAGGAAATCCGTCAGGTTATCGTCGCTGCATTCGGTGGCGACACCGAAGCTAACCTCGTTGAATTGCTACGAGACAGAAACAAAGCACCGGTCGCGCTCGTGGCAGTTAGTGACAATAAAATTGTTGGCCATATCATGTTTTCACCAGTTACGATAATACCCGCGCCCAAAGCGTTCCGTGCTGTCGGACTGGCACCCCTATCCGTTTCACCAGAGTTCCAAAGGCAGGGCATTGGCTCCATGTTGGCACATGAAGGATTAAAAAAATGTGCGGCGGACGGATTTGAAATGGCGGTCGTGTTGGGAAGTCCCTATTACTATCCACGATTCGGTTTCTCCCGTGCCAGTCTTTACGACTTGGGAAACGAATATGACACCGACGAACATTTCATGGCAATGGAATTGAAGAATGGGGCTCTTGATAAAGTTAGCGGCACCGTGCGGTATTCACCAGAGTTCAAGGAATGTGGTTGCTGAGAAATCCATCTACAGGATAATCGGTCAATGAAACTGACAAACCGATTTGAAGATCTCACAAACAAGGTTGACTTGCTTACCTAAATACGATATATTGCCTCTGAAAACCAATGTGTTGAGTTTCCACCCCTTAGCCTATTTGGAGACGCAAGCAATAAGCCCAAGAAGGAATTTGAATGCCTGAAATTTGTCGATTTTTCGGTATCATAATACGAATGTATGTGGAACCTCAAGCACCTCATCATAGACCCCACTTTCATGCTTATTATCAAGAGAACGTTGGTGTATATGCCATTGATACGATTGAATTGATCGCTGGTCAACTTCCCAGACGGCAGCACCGTTTGGTTGAGGCTTGGGCAGAGTTGCATCAGAGAGAATTGCTGGCAGATTGGGAACGATTACAATCGGGCCAAATGCCATTTAAAATTGATCCGCTTCAATAAAGGAGGGCGGCATGAGTCATCCAATATATCGCGTAGTTTTTTTTGAAATACAGGCACCTTACACACTTCGAGTCTGTTTTGATGACGATACGGAACAGATTATAGACTTCCAAGACACATTAGAAGGAGAATTGTTCGGACCACTTCGCGATGGTTCCTTATTCAATCAAGTTCAGATTGATCCAGAGGTCCATACGTTGGTCTGGCCGAACGGGGCCGATTTTGATCCAGCGACCTTGCATGATTGGCATGAGCATTTGCCGGAACTTAAAAGAATGGCCAAGGGCTGGTCTCTTTCAGAAACGACAGAGTAACATATTCTTGGGAGTACTACAGCCGATAATAGCGGTTTACGCTACAAGTGACGAGCACTCTCAACTCTTTGAACAATGCTTCATTGGGCCGAGGCATTCGCAAATCGTAAGATATTATCAACAATGGGATAATCTGATTAAGCTTGGAGGCTGCACATGGAATTCAATTTTCGGAATGCCACTAGGGATGACTTAGGCAAAGTGGCTGCGCTGTACCGCGATTGGGTGTCCGAAGCCTTGACCCGCGGACTTGTCGCTGACACGACTGACGATCTGCGACATCGACTTGGACCTCATTTCATTCTCGCAACACATACAGATGGCCATATCGTAGGATTTGCTATTGCCGAAGTATCTTCGGAGCACGTTTGTGTCTTTTCCCGCGGTGAGAGCTATCTGGTTTTGCATGAGTTATATGTCACTCCCGATAGTCGCGGGCAGGGCGTCGGTTCTGCGCTCGTGGATGCTATCCTGCAATCGGGCAGAGCCCGCGATATTCACCGCTTCACCACATACTCTGCAAACAAGCATTGGCAGCCAACTCTCGAGTTCTATCGCGAACTTGGCTTTGAAGTGTGGTCCTTTGCTTTATTTCTCGATGAGACGCTGACGTCCACTTAGCAAAACTTGACATACTGCTGTAACATCTTGGAGAGGCATATTGATCGATCACGATAATCTTGAGGAGTTCTCCGATCCAGCCAACTATGACATGGAGGATGCCAGCGATACAGGTACTGCGTTTTACACTGCTCTAGCACAAGAGACCGGCGGTCCGGTGCTCGAAATTGCCTGTGGCACAGGTCGTGTCAGTATCCCGATTGCGCTATTGGGTTTTTCTGTAACCGGTTTAGATATCGTACCGGGAATGATAGAGCGAGCGCGTAGCAAATCTGTCGGCTTGCCTATGCGTTGGATTGTGGGGGACGCCCGGACATTTGACCTCAGCGAACAATTTCGGCTTATCTTCTTGACTGGCAACGCTTTCCAAGCTTTTTTGACAAACGCCGATCAAGGAGCACTGTTACAACGTGTGTATGCACATTTACACGACAAGGGATTATTCGCCTTTGAAACACGCAACCCGATTTTCCCCCACTCCCAACCCCCAAAAGGGCTATTTGTGCCCCTTGAAACAAATGCGGAGGAACAAGAGTGGTCCCCCTTTATTGATACAAGTGGACGCGAAGTGCGCGTGTCGAGAACCTACGTATATGATCATGTAGCTCAGATCCACCACTGGACGACCTACAAACGCTGGCACGAAGGTGAGGAGGAATACACCAAGATCACACGTACTGCGTTGCGCTACACCTTTCCACAGGAGCTTGCGGCACTGCTATACCACAACGGCTTCAGCATCGAACGGCAGTATGGCGATTGGAGTCTAGAGCCGCTGGCTGCTGATAGCCCTAGCATCATCTCAGTCTGCTGCAAGCGAGGCTAAGTTGGGGGATTGATATGGATAAATACTTGCGTCCCACAGACGTGATAGACTATAACCACCCCGAAGTCCAAGATCTAGCGCGTATTCTAGGAGACGGAATATCAGAGCAAACGACAATCGCAAAACGCTGCTTTGAGTGGGTTCGAGATGAAATCAAGCATAGCGGTGACTTCAAGATGAATCCGACGACCTGCGCCGCGTCCGAAGTATTGCGTCATAAGACAGGATGGTGTTTTGCCAAGAGCCATCTGCTGGCTGCGCTCTTAAGGGCAAACCGCATACCTGCCGGCCTGTGTTACCAACGACTCACACGAAATGGTAAAACGCCTCCATTCACGCTACACGGTTTGAATGCAGTTCTGCTGCCTGAATTTGGGTGGTACAAAATCGATCCAAGAGGCAACAGAAGCGGAGTGGACGCTCAATTCGATCCACCCAACGAGAAATTAGCCTGGCCCATAGCTGTTAAGGGAGAAAGAGATCTCAGAGGCGTGTGGGCAGATCCGCTGCCGGCGGTCATTGCTGTCCTGAGGGACTATGATACTTGGGAGGAGGTTCGCAATCATCTTCCAGACATGCTCTTTCATGGACGAGATATTCGATATCAGGCAGTCATCCTAAAGGATCACCACGTCCTCTTACTGAAAATCGAAGAGGAAGACCAAGCTTTCTGGGTAATTCCCGGTGGCGGGCGGGAGGGTTCAGAGTCCGAAGAAGAATGCGTGATACGAGAAGTGTGGGAAGAGACGCATCTCCAAGTAGAGGTAGAGCGACTCATTCTGGACGAGAAGGTCCCGCAAGACCCCTTCTACGAGCGACACAAGACGTACCTATGCCAGATTATCAAAGGTGTGGCACGACCTGGGATTGAACCCGAGGTAGGCGACGCAGAATCTCCAATAAAGGACATTGGCTGGTTCGATCTCCGAGCGGTGGATTCTTGGGATGCCCTTGGTGGGAGTCCGCCCTTTGCCTTTACGCTCCTAAAACGGATTAGGGAAAAGCTGGGTTATGTAAGAGAAACATTAAACAATTGAAGAAGCCTTGCAATCGATATTGCCTGTCATCGTGGCTTATATGAGCGGAGCAAACAAAGATGGATGTCCCGCTATCACTTATAGAGAAAAGCCTTTCAAAATCTCTCAAATACGAGATTCGGCTTGCAAAATGCACGAAGTTCAAGAAGAATCGTATCTTTCGCTGCTGGATAGCTGACGGACCGAGTTACCTGCCAGAAGTGTTGCTTGTCAAGATGGCTAGACAGACCAAGCACGAACCGTACGATCGTGAACGGGATTGTATCGGAAGCTCGGCTTGGAAACTCTTCAATGAATGGGCTGCGCTCCAATTCTTGGGTAAAATTGGCGGTGACCAGATGATAACCCCTAAGTTCATCGCCGGTGATGCTATACAGGGCTTAATCGCATTTGAGTACGTGTCGAGAGCGCGCTCGTTCAGGGATATATTGCGTAATTCCAATGCAGCCGAGCGAACACATGCGCTATTGACCCACGCTCAAGCAATGGGACGTATGCACGGAAGCACCTATGGAAGGAAAAGCGAATGGCTCAGTCTACGAACAAGTCTGAGCACCGATTACCAAGCAGAGACAGATTCATTCGATGGAATCCTCCGAACTTTTCGTAGGCTCGCAACATTAGTTGGGCAACCAGAATCTATCGCCATTGAGAGCGAACTGTCTGAATTGCAGGAGATTCTTTCAAACGCTGAACCATTTTCTGCTTTCAGGCATGTGGATATTGCTCCCCAGAACTATCTGTTAGTGAATGACCGTGTGAAACTTGTTGACTTCGAGTACAGTAGTTACGGGTACTTCCCCCTTGATGCCCCTTTAGGTCCGTTTCCTTTTCCGGTGCGCTGGGAATGCGATGAAGTTTTGACGCAAGAGATCGAAAGCGTTTATCGGACAGAACTATCTTCTGGTTTTCACGGAGCACTAGACGACGCCATTTATTACAGGGGACTATTGATAGCGTGGATGTATTGGCTGTTACGTCTTGGACCCATTCCCCGAACGCGTGAAGATATGATTGGAATATCCGATGAATTAGCACATCGGTGTAAGGCGGTAGCACGTTTGAGCCGCGAGATTGAGTACCTACCGCAGGTCGGGCGTACATTTGAGCAAGTGGCAACAGTTCACGCAAGTCATTGATGAAGTCCAGCAATCGATATTTACACGCTATTCAGCGTTCGCAAACCGTGAAAACTTAGACGAAACGGCAAGAGGAGAAATGACCTCGACTAAAACCATCAATACACCCAACGATGACACCAACTTCGTAAGCGGTATTGATTTAGCCCGGATGTTCTACATTGACGTTGTGCGCCCGCTCATGGAAGGGCGAAATCACAGTGCAGCGAGGCTAGGTTCAGGGTCGGATGTCCTCGGTTTTGATACCCCTCGATCAACAGACCACGGCTGGGGACCACAATTACACGTTTTTGTGGCAGCCTCTGAGGTAGATGCCGTTCGCACGATTATCGATTCAAACCTACCAACAGAATTTCACGGATGGCACGTACGCTTCGGTTGGGATGAGGTCGCCGTTCAACACCATGTGCACGTTGTACCCCTTGGGGAATGGCTTAAATCGCATCTGGGATTCAATCCGCAAGTGAAGATCACAGTCCAAAACTGGCTTACGACACCACAACAACTGCTACTAGGGGTCACAGCGGGTGCGGTCTTTCACGATCCCGATGGAGATTTGAAACGCGTTCGCAGTAATCTGGAGTGGTATCCAAAGGATATTTGGCTATGGCTCTTGGCTTGTCAGTGGCGTCGGATCGCTCAAGAAGAGGCGTTTGTTGGTCGCACAGCTGAAGTTGGCGATGAACTCGGTTCACGAATCCTGACAGCTCGAATCGTACGCGATCTCATGAGACTCTGCTTCCTTATAGAGCGGCGGTATGCCCCGTATAGCAAGTGGCTGGGCAGCGCGTTCCGAAATCTCCGCATTGCCTCTGGACTCACCCTGCATTTGGAAGCAGCACTCAAGGCAACGAACTATCCTACCAGAGAGACGGCGCTCTGTTCCGCCTATGAATATATCGCACATTGCTACAATCAACTGAACCTCACTCCTCCCGTCGACCCCCAAGTTCGCATGTTCTATAAACGTCCCTTTCGAGTGCTTGGAGGAGATCGATTTGCTGAGACGTGCTTGGCAGCCATCCAAGACGAGTGGTTGAAAGGACAACCATTTGTGGGAAGCGTCGATCAGTTTGTGGACAGTACGGATGTCCTGAGCAGCGCCCACCGATCCCGACGTCTGATCGATATCTATAATGATTGAGAGTTATCTGTTTATCAAGTCCCCTGCCCAAATGGTTCGGGACGGACCATTATGGGACAAACCTCCAACTTACACAAGGTAGAAAGCCCATGTACATAAGCCGTAGGAAGTTTCTTGTCGGCACCGCAGGTGCAGTAGCAGCATTGCACGCAAGCGGGCAGTTTTTTGCGAGGTCCAGTACGACTCAGACTCCCATAAGTGGAGGAGCACTATCAGCAACTGTTAGCTCCAAGGGGAAATTCGGAGGGTGTGGATTAGATAAGTTATCACACGCCGATCGACCTATCAGTTGGCTACTTGCTCCAGTCCTAACGCTTGAGCACTACTTAGGTATCCCTTCTGAGTCTCCAGAGCATATTCAATATGAACCTTGTGAGAGTTCGAAGCGTCTTAGCGATATCGTTGGAGATGGCTGCACACTGCACTACTCACCGCTGCCGTGCAGCGAAGTAGCGTGTTCGATCTCGTATCGCATGGTGCCTCCACACTATATAGACGTGCGTATAAAAGTACAAACAAAACGTGAGGGTTGGCCACTGGGTTATCTTGCCCTGTTCTTTGCGACCATCGTTGACGCTCCCGTCTATACCGGTATAACCATCAACGGGACAGCTTTTTGACGCAGGTCAAGGTGCAGTTTTTCATGGAACATGGTTTGAGAAGATGTGGCGGGATTGGACGAAATTCGTTCCATTAAACATCAAATTGGCGTTAATTAGTCGCTCCGTATTTCGAATCTGGAATGCAGGGCCAACCTATAATCTCAAGCGATTAATCGCTCGCAAGGATGTGGTAGGGACGCTCCTCTGTACGAGTCGGTTCGTCGATGAGGTAATGGAGCTGGGGTTCACTTTGAGTGACCAGTTCACACCTTCCTTCAAATGGCGATCCGCCCATTTCCAACGAATCTCAGTCTTCCCAAAAGATGTCAAGACCGCGATTGTAAGATTAGTTGAAGTGAAAGACGTGGAAGAGATTCTATCTATTGCGGGATTTATCGAGTCTGAAATTAAAAGTGTATTGCGGTCTATGTTCTCAGTCAGATGTGGACAAAGAACTGACTTGTCCATGTATGCACACGCAATTAAAAGGAAGATACGTAACAAGAAAGTAAAAGATATGACGAATCTCGATTGGTGGGTTCATCTCGGATGAACAGGTAGTGCTGTAGATTGATCGCCCTCAACCCAACCTAGAAGCTGCGTCTGTGCGGAAGCTGCCTTTCGACAACCCCCGACACAATTGAACTGGATCGTTACAAAAAGAAAAACCATTGATGACTATGGATGACCTAACCGATATACGCGAGATGTACAACGCTGGCTGGGATATCGAAGCAAGCAGATTGGAGCGCCACCAACTTGAAGCTGATATTACTTGGTGCTATTTGAATTTATACCTCCCAACGCACGGCAGGCTCCTTGAAGTTGGTTTCGGCACAGGGTTCTACACCTTTCCTCTAGCACAACGAGGCTACCAAATCACGGCTGTCGACCTTGCCGATGAATACGTTACCCGGTGCAAGACGAGGGCGGAAGAACTTAATCTTTCTGATCAGATTGATTTCCGGACTGGTGATGCGCGCAAGCTAGATGGGATTCCGCGTGGCAAGTTCGAGGCTGTTCTACTTATGGGACCGCTGTACCATCTGCTGCTTGAAACCGATCGAACAGCAGCACTGCGGTCAGCCTACGCCTGTCTAAAGCCGGGGGGAGTAATCTTTTCTGCGCTCATTTCCAGATTCGGTATTCTTGGGAACCTCATCAAGGAGCACCCTTCATGGATTGAGAACCAGAAAGAGGTTTGGTCACTAATTAGAGACGGTCACCGCCCCGCTGAGGCCCCAAGGGGTGGCTTCCGCGGCTATTTTGTCCGGTTGGATGAGATCGCCCCTATGCACGAGAATGTGGGATTCCGCACCCTCAAGATTGCAGGTGTCGAGCCGGCTATCTCGGCAGACGATGAGAGCTACAACACACTTGAAGGGGCACAGAGAGACCTTTGGTTGGATCTTCTATTCAAAATCAGTGCAGAACAAAGCATTGTGGCTTCGTCCAGACACATACTCTATGTGGGGCAAAAACCAGACAGCTGAGCCCCAAACGCCCGAATATATAAGGAAAAAAATGCGGATACAGATTACTGATGCAGAGCAGACAGAGGGAAGAATGAGTGAAGCTAACTTGGACTTGGCTCTCCGGTTACTGCGAGAAGTCGGAGCGGTAATCCTTGAGAATGCTGTGCCGCTCGATATTGTCAAAGAAGCACAAACCGCCTATTTCGATGCAATCCGACGCGGCAGGAGGCGGAAGGTTCGTCACGCAAACGAAATGCCGTTTCTCCATCACCAGTTTATCACCAATCCGTTCGCGCTCCAAGTCATTGAAGCCGCCATGGGCAAGAAGGTAGCCCTGTTCCTTGACGGTGGGTTTGGCAACTGTCTGGAACCTGACATCAGGACATCGGCTTCGTCTGCGATTGCGACCACAGTAGGTTTCCAAATTCTCAGGGAAATTCGCACACCTGCGGAGCACGCTCTGGTCCGAAAAGGAATCGAGTATTTTGTCGCTACATTCGACGAATCCCGGGGGGTATGGCCAATCATCCCACCCGAAGTGGAGGAGGCACCCCACGCCCCTTGGTGGAATTATGAAGACAGTGCTGAAAATTTCGGTCAGTTTCTGACCAATCCACGTGCTGAGATTGTCGGATATTTACACGAATTCAGCGATGGAGTTTCGACGCAGCTGCTGAAACAATTAACCGCGACCGTTCTGGAACATCTGAATTCCCTGCCCGACGAAATGGATATGCACGATATCCTCTGTTTCGTTAAGCTCGCAGAGACGGAAGCTCTATCGAATAGGGACAAAGTGTGGGAAAAACTTACCCGAGCGGCAGCACTTTGTATCGCCCGAAACGCAGAGCAGCTGACCGGCTATGTTCTCAAACCCCTGTGGTTGGTTTCCTCTCCAGAGTCACCTCTCGCTACTGAATTCAAGGACGAAGTGGAGATGAATTTGGACTTTGAGATTGAACAGCAGGGTGAGGATGGCGCTTGGCCTCCGAATTTCTCTTGGGGAGATCAATATCCAGAAGCATGGCAAATAGCTAAGAAGGAATGGCAATCTAGGTTCACAGTCGATACTTTGAAAACGTTGAGAGATTTCGGGCGCATCGAGCAAGTAGATAGATAGATAGAACGCAGATACGAGTATAATACTCTTGATACCAGAGAGCTTATGGACACTACTCGCGAACAAGGAAAAATTATCCTCATCAACGGCGCGTCGAGTTCCGGGAAGTCAACGCTTGCACGCCAATTACAGCAAACACTGCCAATGCCATTCTGGCACTTCTCGTTTGACCATCTCCGCGATTCCAACGCCCTGCCGATGGCACGTATTCGCAGCGGTGAAATTGATTGGTCAACGATGAGACCTGCCGTTTTTGATGGGTTTCATCAGTGTTTGCCAGTCTTGGCAAAAACAGGCAATAATCTCATCGTCGAGCACATTATCGAAAATGAGATGTGGATGTCGAATCTGGTGGAATTGCTCACCGGCTTGGACGTATTCTTTGTCGGCGTGCACTGCCCGCTTCCTGAGCTTGAGCGCAGGGAGCGTGAAAGGGGGAATCGACGAGTTGGGGAGGCTCGGCGGGACTATCAAATAATACACAGTTTCGCTGAATACGATCTAGAAATAAACTCGATGCAGCCGAACCAGACCAATGTGAATATATTAGTTGACGCTTGGAAATCTCGCCAATTCCCTAGCGTATTCGAGCGGATGGCTACGCGAGAATGAAGGTTCTCACGCGCCATCCCAGTTAGACCTTAGAGACCGCACCGCATACAGGAAAGGTATATACCACAGCAGATTCTTAACCATCATCGCCATACATCTGATCAATCGCTGCTTTATGCTTCTCCATAATGATCTGTCGCTTGAGTTTGAGCGTCGGCGTTATATCCCCAGCTTCCTGCGAAAATTCCTCCTCCATTAAAGTGAACCTCCGGACCCGCTCAAAATCAGCAAAATCGCCCGAGTATTGGTTGATTTCACCTCGAATCAGTTGCTGAATCTCTTGTGTCTGGAGGAGTGCAGGGAGATCCTTCGTATCAAGCTGCTGTTCGGACGCATACTCCTTAATCTCATCATAATTTGGCACAATAAGCGCAGTAACAGTGCTGCGCTGATCGCCGAGAAGCATGATTTCGCTGATGTAGGGGCTCTGCTTGAGTTGATTCTCAATCGGTTGCGGCGCGACATTTTTGCCATTGGAGAGAACAAGGATGTTCTTCTTCCGATCCGTTATTTTTACAAATCCTTCCGCATCAATCTCCCCGATGTCACCCGTGTGAAACCAGCCATCTGAATCGATTGCTTCCGCCGTATCTGACGGTTTATTGAAATAGCCCTGCATGATGTGCGGACCACGCGACAGAATCTCACCATCTTCAGCGATCTGCACCTCTATGCCCGGAATGACGGGACCCACAGTGCCAAACTTCCACTGGTCAGGCCTATTCACGCTGATGACGGGTGAAGTTTCAGTCAGACCATACCCTTCAAGGATAAGAATGCCTGCTGCATGGAAGAACTCTGCAATCGCTTGCGACAAGGGCGCGCCGCCGGAAACAAAGAAGCGCAAGCGTCCACCAGTTGCCGCCTTAAGTTTCTGGAAGACCAGTTTGTCGGCAATACTCGCCTTCAACGATAAGATGGAGGATGGTTTTCTCTTCTCTTGGACGGCTTGACTTACCTTTGATCCGACACCGACACTCCAGTGGAAAATCTTCTGTTTGAGACCAGATCCTTCTTTGACAGAGCGGAGTATTCTTTCGTGCATCCCCTCATAGAGACGGGGTACGCTCATCATAATTGTCGGGCGAACGTCCTGCATATCTTGGCGAATCGTAAACAGGCTTTCAGCATACGCTATATTCGCACCACCGCTAAGTGGCAGATAGTGTCCCCCCATCCGTTCAAATACATGAGATAACGGAAGGAAAGAAAGGAAAATATCATCAGAGGTAATTGACACAATCTCCATGGCAGCCTGCACATTCGACATGAAATTGTCGTGGGTCAGCATTGCACCCTTCGGATCGCCTGTTGTGCCGGAGGTATAAATAATCGAGGCGAGATCATCGGGGTCAACAGCCTCACTCGTTTGCTGGTATATCTCATCACCGTTTTCAACTTGCTGGCCAAGTTCACACACCTGATCGAATCTACGCACCGAATCGTCTGGCAAATCATCAAAGACAACAACGTGCTGCAGATTCGTTGTGGCATTTGTATCGAAGGCTTTGATCTTCTCCAATTGTTGTTCACTGGATACACAGATGATCTTTGCCCCCGAATCCCTGACGATGTACTCCACCTGTGCGGCAGTCAACGTCGAAAACATCGGCACAGTAACCCCACCGCCAGCAAGCGTCGCCAGGTCCGTTATTGCCCATTCCGGACGATTTTCTGATAACAGGGCAACCCGGTCCCCTTTCTGCAAGCCGAGTTCAGCTAGCCCTAAGCAAAAGTGCTTTATCCGCTCTCCAAGCGTTGCATAGGAGATGTCCTGCCACTGCTTATCAACTTTGTAAGATAACGCAGGTTTCGATCCGTGTTGCTGGATGGTATTTTGTACCATCTGGTTGATTGTTACTTTGTCCATGACCAACCTCCTTGTATTAGGATTATGGGTAATCTGGAAAACGTTGACGTAAATACCTTATCGCTTACTCCCCATTCAGTTTCGTAACTGTCTTTCAGCTGCTTGGGTCACTCCACGAATTTCAACGCTCACGGTACATATAAATCATTTTTTGTGCGGATGTGCATTATACTCCTACTGACAAAAAAGGGTCAACCAGAAAAATAAAAAGTTAAAAATGCTGGAATATATATTACACACTTCCCTTCTCATCACCTGTCGCATCATGGGTAATGTACCTGTTATACCACGCCAACTGTCGTTTGAGCATATCCAACTGATGACGCGGCTCCCCAATGCTATGCCCCTCGCGTGGATATTTCACAAATACCGTCTCAACGCCAACAGCTTTGAGACCAGCGTAGAATTCCTCCGATTGTGGCAAGGGAACCCGGATATCTTCCTCGCCGTGTAGGATGAGGGTTGGGGTCTGGACGCGATCCACATGACTAATCGGTGACCGTTCACGGTATAACTCTAAATCCTCTGATGGAGGACCCGCAAAGTAGAGCGCCATAAAACTCGGAATATCAGTTTGTGCATAAAAGCTGACTAAATTGATGACACCACAAACATTACAAGCGGCTTTGAAGCGATCGGTGTGAGTGATAACCCAGCCAGTCATATAGCCACCGTAGCTTGAACCGCCAACAATTAAACGGTCAGGATCCGCAATCCCCTGCTTAATCAGAAAATCGACACCCGTCATGATGTCTTGGTAATCGCCGCCACCCCAGTCATTGTAGTTTGCCGTGGCGAAGTCGTTTCCGTATCCATCCCCGCCGCGGAAGTTTGGGGCAAAGTAAGCAAAACCTTCGCCGCTGAAATAGTGCCATGTCGGCTTGAATCCTAAATCGCGTGAACTACGGGGACCGCCGTGTGGCTCGACAATAAGCGGATAGTTTTTACCCGCTTCATAACCAACAGGTAAACAAAGCAACCCTTCGATCTCAAGCCCGTCACTACTCTGCCACTGAATCACCCGCACTTCACCGAGTGCAAAGTTTTCTATCTGCGGGTTGAGTTTCGTAAGCCGCTTCATCTCTCCTGTGTGGATAGACCCGACGTAAACATCCGCCGAAGCGTACGGCTCACTACGAGTACACATGAATGTGTCGCCATCACCGCCGATGGAAATCTCTCCGATAACACAATCACCGCGAGTGATCTGACGAATTTCTCCCGCTATTTTTGAAGTGGAATACAGCTGCCAGCGTACCCGATCCATAGCAATGAAATAGAGAGTTTCTCCATCCGGAGACCAGACCGGTAGATCGGCGTTACGATCAAGCTGGAGGGCAGTCAGGTTTGTTGATGCACCACCTTCCGCTGAGATGGTATGGAGGTCTTTCTGACCATAACCAGCGGGGCTGTGCAAGTATGCAATCTGATCCCCATCCGGAGACCAACGTGGCGAACTCTCTCCGCCGGCGTGCGCTGTCAATTTTTGGACGTTCTTGGTTTCGATGTCGACGACATGCACGGTTCCGTTAAACATCGTATCATCTGCCTTTGGGGAAGGTGTAGCAATAAAGACAATCTGGTTCCCATCCGGAGACCAACACGGGTCACTGACGTGGAAATCTCCTGCCGTTAGTCGCTGAGATTTGTCTACACTGGCCCCCTCTTCCGCCCCTTTCTCCGTCAAACTAAAGAGCAGCTCGGATTCATCGTCTAACACTTCGACCTCAATCATCCACAAGTGTTGCTGTTCGAAGTCATCTATCCCCATGACTATCCGGTCATCCTTGGCTTTCTTCCGCTTCTTTTCAACTTCGCTATCCGCTTCTTCTCTTAGAAATGCAATCCGTTTTCCATCAGATGACCATTGCGGATTTGACGCGCCGTTGCTCACATGGGTGAGCTGTTTTGCTTCCCCACCTGTTATCGGAATAACCCAGATCTGTGTCTTGTCGTCTCCCCGTTTTGAGACAAAAGCAAGTCGTGTACTGTCAGGTGCCCATTGCGGATTGCTGTCTCCATTGGGCCCATTCGTCAACTGGAACGGTTCGCCGCCATCGGTCGGAACCAGCCAAATATGACCTCGGTGCTCGCTTTTTTCCGATTCAAGGATTGGAACGGTTCGGACAAACGCTGCCCATTTTCCGTTAGGTGAAATCGTTGTCCCACTGAGTCCCCTCAACCCGACAATATCTTCTGGTTGAAGTGTTGGTAGTCCTTGACGTTTCTGAGTGTTGGCAGTCATGAGATTCTCTGCTCCTACTAACAGCAGTTTTTAGAGAATAGATGTGGGAAAGTCGGAACAGTTGTGATAAAATACCTTCTGACCCAATAATCTGAGTTTCAGTAGACCGATATTATAAAACGAAAAGATCGCTCAAAACAAGCGAATCCGATGATACCCCATTTTCCCAACATTTTCAAGTCCCGATTTCATCAAGGACTCCGAGAATCGGAGCCCGTTTCGAAAAGTCTGAGATATGCAACAGTGGCGATCTCATCTGAGGACATTAAAAAAGGAGAAGGTAGAGAATAAACGCTCCGCCAAGGGATATGAAAAACGTGGATGACGACGCTCTTTTTGACCTAGCACAGCTAGAAAATGACCAGATAGATTTGGCTAAGGGTGCCCTCCTCATTGCCAAAGATGTCTATAGCGATCTGGACATTGAAGTGTATCTACAACGGTTGAATCAGATGGCTGAAGAACTTCAACGGCAAATCGGTGAGGAAACAGATACAAGTGATCAGATTAACCATTTAAATCGCTATCTGTTTGAGACACAGGAATTCGCGGGCAGCAGCCAAGAAAATTATTACGATGTACGCAATAGTTATCTTAACGAAGTGCTTGAGCGCAAAATTGGGATTCCCATCACGCTTTCAATTGTGTATATGGAAGTTGGCAAGCGAATTGGGTTGCCGTTGGTAGGAGTCGGTTTTCCCGGCCATTTTATCGTCAAACATCAGAATTTGGAGACGGTAATCGACCCCTTTGAGAAAGGGCGAATTTTGTCCGATGAAGCTCTCTCTGAAAGGTTGACCCAGATTTTTCGCGAGTCCGTGTCGATACATCCCCGTTTTCTGCAAGCGGTTACGCATAAAGAGATTCTCGCACGGATGCTGCGAAACCTAAGACAAATTCACTTCAGGGTAGGGGAGTATGCAAAAGCCGCTAAAGCCGCCGAGCAGATTACATGGCTTGCCCCTCAATCTGCACAAGACTATCGAGATCTCGGTTATCTGTCCTACCAAGTCAATGCCTACGCTAAGTCTCTGGATTCCTTCAATACCTATCTCCGCTTATCGGACGATCCCCCAGATAGAGAAGAAATTCATAGGAATATCCGCGTTCTGACCCAACAGATTGCTAAACTGAATTAACCTTGTCATACCTGCGCGTCTGAAACGCTCGCACTATTAAACCGCTTGCTACACTCACTCATGAAGGACATGTAAAGTAGAAACAAGGAGGAACTGTATGGACCGTAAACTCCGTTTTGCAGTGCTTGGTGCCGGTAGATTTGCCGAAGAGTGTCAAATCCCCGGCTTGCAGCGTCACCCCAACGCAGAGGTCGTCGCACTGTGTCGGCGTAGCCGTGACCTGTGCGAGCGAACTGCGCGTAAATTTGGCGTTCCTAAGGTCTATACAGACTATGCAGATGTCATCGCCGATGATACGATCGATGCGGTGACAATTGTGACACCAAACGCCTTCCACCATCCCATTGCCGTACAAGCACTCCAAGCAGGAAAGCACGTTTTCTGCGAGAAACCCTTAGCAATGAATGCCGTTGAGGCACGTGAGATGTGTGATATCGCTGAAGCTAGCGGCAAAATCCATCATGTCGCCTTCACATTCCGTTATACTCACTGTCTCTATAAATTGCGTCAAATGCTCAATAACGGGGTGATTGGCAAACCGTTCTATGTTCGCATCCAAGCCGATGGTTGGACTGCGCTCCAATCATCGGCAACGGCAGCATGGCGTAACCAAAGAACCCTCTCTGGAACCGGTATGCTGGGCGATA
Organism: Candidatus Poribacteria bacterium; assembly: GCA_965204355.1. Classification (GTDB taxonomy): domain Bacteria; phylum Poribacteria; class WGA-4E; order WGA-4E; family PCPOR2b; genus PCPOR2b. The sequence continues at coordinate 451,046 of OZ241983.1, read as the reverse complement.
TGGGATCCCACTTTTTTGATGCGATTCGCTGGGTATGTGGCGATATTACACAGGTGTGCGGCGTGTTACATAACGTGCCGCGCGTTCGTCCACATGCTAGCTCAGGAGAACCAACTCCAATTGATACCGATGATCTCGCTGCCGCTTGGTTCGAAACCGAATCTGGCTTGAAAGGACAGTTCTTCGTCAGTAGCATCACGCCGCCACGCCCAGAAAATAAATACATTGAGGTCGTTGGCGAAGAGGGGGCACTGTTCGCTTACTTAAGTCGTGGCCACCAAGAGGGCCTACGGTTTCGCCATCGGGACGGTGATTGGGAGACAATCAATCTGCCGCCCGAAGCTGCTGAAGGCAAACCGCATGCGTTGGGCAGAATGATGGGTAGTTACGTCGATGGAATTCTCAGAGGAAAACTTAATCCAGATCGGGATCCCTCTTTCGTCGATGGCTGGAAGGCACAGTTGGCAATTGATGCAGTCGCCGAGTCTGCTGAACAGAAGAAGTGGATCGATATAGGAAACAAAATATCCAACCAGTGAGGTGTAATTGCAAAGAATGCATTTTTTTCTTGACCGCATAGACGTCTTAGCATACAATTAATAGTAAAGTGTCGATAATATATAGAAATCTCTAAGCCGTTCGGGCGATTTCTGCGTTCTAACAGTGCGTGCAAGGTTAGGGCACGAGCACTTCACTTTTTCGCAAGGTTTCCTGCGTGAACAATCGGTGGATAACCGCTCGACGCTGACTCTGTACATCTTCCCAGTCAGGGAATTTATCGCGTGAGATCTCCCTCGACTGGTAAATCGTCTGCCACAAAAAGACATACTGCTTTAACATCTCATGACAAGATGATACAAACGGTTATCCAACTGTTGACGCAAACTATTTTTGGAGGTAACAAATGAGTGCCAAGAAAACTTCAGGGGCTTTAATGACCTCGTTGATTGTTCACGGAGTCGCCTTCTTTATCACGGGTATCTACCTCGTTACCCAAACCCAGCAGTTCAAAGATTTAGTCGGTGCCGAAGTCCTACAGGCAAAGGAACCCCCTAAACCGCAAGTTCGTAAACCGGTCATCAAGCCGGTGGTCAAACCAACCGTTCCAACCACAAACACAGTGGTCGTCGAGCAGGTTCAGGTCCAACCCAGAGTGACGACAGCAGCCGTCGTGCGTCCGACCTCCGTGCAACCACAAACCGTTTTGGAATTTTCGAATAAAGTGGTGAAGTTGGAAGCACCACTCAATCCTAATGTTCCAAAAGTGACAAGTCCAAATCAGCCCGTACCACAAGTCGTCACACATGCCGACCTGCCCGTCTCTGATGCGCCAGGGGCGTTGGCATTCTCCGCACCCGTTGCAACGGCTCCAAGCGCCGCCCCCGCCAACGTGGGTCGCGGTATCGGCGGTATCGTGCAGGTGAAGGTCGCCTTTGGGCGTCCGAAGGGACTCGCTATGGTCGAACATGTCGGTGCCGTTCGCGATGCTTTGAGCGATGTTGTTGAAAACATTACGCTCGGTAACGTTGAAGTACCGCCACTGCCACGCGGTGAACCCGGAGGCCGTGTTGTTGGTCGTGGTGCTGATATCCGCGGCGTCTTCCGCTTCACGCGTGTTCGCCACAGTCTCGCTGACTGGTGGGCTGATGCCTCCTCGCTGAACGCTTTCACCAAATGGCTCAATGAGCGTACCAAGATTAAGACAGACATGAACGTCGAAGGCGGCGCTTTGAAACTGAATGACGCTAACTTGATGAAATGTCCGTTAGTCTTCATGACGGGACATGATCCTGCACACGTTCGTTCCAAGAACCTGATGGGCCGCCAATATGGTGGTGGCAAGATGGACAGCCGATTCTCCGAGACAGAAATGGCTCAGTTACGCCGATATCTTGTCGAAAAAGGCGGTCTCCTCGTCTTTGATGACTGCGGTATTGACGCGGCAGCCCAAGCGATGCCTCGTTTGTTCTTGGCACAGATGCGATATGTGATGCCAGAATATCAAGTTCAGCGAATCCCAAACGACCACCAGATGTACGACAATTTCTATGAGATGGGTGGTCCGCCAACCGGATTCGACATTTTCTGGTGGGGATCTCGCCCGGGCAGACGGAACTTCCTCGAAGGGATTTCCGTTGGCGACAAAATCACGGTTATTTTGGTCCGCCGTGACTACATGTGTGCGATGGAATCGGTCAGCTTACCAACCCGTTCCGTCAAATACTCACCCGGCGTCTACCGTTTTATGACTAACGTCGCAGTTTATGCCCTGACGTCCGGCGCGATTTCGGACTATTCTGGATATGTGCCAGAAGATAGACTGGCGCAGCAGAAACTGCCAACCGAAGCGCCAGAAGCAGCAAAAATTGGGGCACTTGAATAGGATCCTTTGGTTCGGACATCTCTCGAATCAATCAAACATAAAAAGCAGCCATTTACTTGGCTGCTTTTTTTATTGCCCTCCCAACCACCAAGAAGGAGATTCGTATGGAAGCGTACAAGGCGCAGTTAGGGTTTTCAGAGACACAGTTGCGCCCACTTTATATCGAAGGGTACACCGACCAACTCAGCTATGCACCGGGCGACGAGATCGAATTTCATATTTCTACCAGCGCATCGGAATATTCACTGGAAATTGAGCGTGTTGGTGCAACCCGTGAAGCGGTCTGGAGCGAGAAAGGACTCTCCGGATCTGCGTATCCGATCCCAGAGGATGCCTCGTCGCACGGCTGTCGCTGGCCCAGCAGTTTCAAGCTGCGTGTGCCGGATACATGGCAGAGTGGTTACTATGAAGTGTTAATGCGCGCAGAAGATAACGGTGGGGATTTCACGTACAGAAATCATCGGACTGCTGAAGGAATGATGCACTTCATCGTGCGGTCTGCACAGCCGGGACGCGATACGAAAATCTTACTTCAACTCGCGACAAACACCTATAACGCTTATAACAACTGGGGTGGATACGGTCTTTACGCCTATCATGGCCACAGTAACTTACAGGGACATCGCGTCTCCTTCGACCGACCTATGGCAGGGCTTTTTAGCAGATGGGAATCGTCGTTTGTGGAATGGGCAGAACGGAGCGGCTATACACTCGATTACGCCGCCAACAGCGATCTTGAATTCCATCCAGAAATTCTGAAGGGGTATCGACTGGTGTTGAGCGTCGGTCACGATGAATACTGGTCTGGAGGGATGCGAGACAACCTAGAGGCGTTCATCGCCAACGGTGGAAATGCCGCATTTTTTAGCGGGAATTCGGTCTGCTGGCAAGTCCGCAGCGAAGACGAAGGACGTGCGCTGACCTGTTGGAAACAGTGGTACAATACTGACCCCATTTACAAAACAAGCGACTATCGAACCTTGAGCACCTTGTGGAGTCACTACCTCGTTGGTCGTCCTGAGAACGAATTGACCGGCGTCGGTTTTCTTCACGGCGGCTACCATCTCAGCCATGGTCAGTTCATGGATGGTTCGGGCGAATACACAGTGCATCGTCCGGAGCATTGGGTTTTTGAGGGAACGGATCTCAAGCAGGGAGACGCCTTCGGCGGTCTGCACACCATCGTAGGCTATGAATGTGACGGCTGCGAGTTACGAATTAAGGACGGACTCCCCGTCCCAACGCATCGGGATGGTACGCCCGATAACTTCCTTATTCTCTGCACCGCCCCGGTGCGTTGGCATCCAGACGACTGTGAATGGTACGAACGTTGGAATAGAGGCCACACCGGCGCTGCAACGATGGGGATTTATACCCGTGGGGGAACCGTTTTCACCGCCGCTACAACCGATTGGTCACATGGATTGCAAGGCGGTGATCCGGTTGTGGAGCGCATCACACAAAATGTGCTAAATCGGTTATCCTGTTAAACCGAATCAGGTTCACAAGCTCCCCTGATGTCCTCGCTCAATCGCTTCGCACAGTTCCATCGTCTTCACCGCCTCCTCCATCGGACTCCAAGGTGTAGTGTCGTTCAGGATGCAGTCAGCGAAATGGCTTGTCTCGTTAAAGTCCGGGCCGCCGACCGCGTCGAGGTCAAGTGGTTCTTCACATAACGCACCATCTAAGTAAAGGGTGATTTCTGGTGTGCGTGTCAAATCGAGGTATGCAGACATATCTTCGGTGTGGACCTCGGCGGACTGAATCCGATACCCGACACCATAGTGGCTCATCATTGTGCCGTGGCAACCATTATCAAAGGCAATGACGGCGTTGTAGCGAGGTGTACCTTCCCGCTCACCATTCCATGAATGACCGTACACCTCAACAGCGGTTGCCGCTTCAGTCGCCGTGCGTCCTGCCATCCAGCGCAGGAGATCGACATGGTGGATTGCGTCGCAGATAATCTCCGGCGGTGCAACCTCTCGACGCCCCGGGCGCTGTAACCCCGATGGCGGCTTATGATAATTTGCCGCGACCTGTACCGCGCCACCACGTTCCTGCAATAACTTACGCACCGCCAATACCTCCGGTTTATAGCGGCGATTGACAGACAGAATCGCTTTGCCCTTACTCTTGCGAGCAGCGTCGAGCATTTGCCGTGTTTCTCCAAGGTTCATCCCCGGTGACTTTTCGACGGAGGTATGTATGTCACGTCCCAAACACTCCACTACAATCGGCAGCAGATGACCGGGCATGGTAACAACATAGACGACATCCAAGTCTACCTGATCCAACATCTCGCGGTAGTCACTAAATGCAGATTCGGGCTCATGGGTGAGCTTTGCCTGCTCGAGCCGCTGATTGTCAATCTCTGCAATTGAGATGAGTTCCATCCGGGGCTCATCTTTAACCATCGCAAAGTGCCCCTGTGCGTGCCCGCCGCAGCCGATAATACCGACTTTCAGATCCGCCATTGTGCAGCTTCCTCCTTTTTGCTCGTCTCTGTCCATTTGTGCCTATCGTTGAGCGCTTCAAGGTCTCTATTATCAACGCATCTCTTAAGAAGCGCGGGGTGACTATCTACCCACACCCGTTTTGGGAGCGAGTAGCAATCACTCGCGATTCACAGATTGAACTTAGAAGAAGACCGGGTTTGACCACGCCTTCTTACCGGTTTCATCGGTAATCTCGACGCGGACGTACTTGATGCCGCTCGGCAATTCATACGTTGCCTCAGTCAGCGCCTCGCCTTCGGGGGCAACGATGCGTTTTCCACGACTGCGCTGCGCCTTGAATACGATAGACTGGGCGGGTGAACACTTGACACTAACGCTCCTTTTTTCCTCATCCTCATCTACCACATCCAGATCGATTATCTCCGGCCCAAGCGTCGAATAAAAAGCCCCGGTGCGAAACCCTGTCATAATAGCATCGACGGTCAGCTCAGGTGCCTTCACCATGACCCAACCGTGAAAACAGTCGTGCTCCGTGCCGTGTGCGTCGTCCGCAGCGATGCCAAAGACCGGGCGACCCGCCTTGTCTAATAAATCGTCCCACGCCTGTTCGGAAAAGCCTTTGCCAATGCCCATACAGGTGTCATTATAGACTTCAACCGCAAAGTATCCGCTCAACGGTAGATAGTCCAGCAGCGTGTGTCCACACCAATAGGGATGACATAGCACCGCCTCACCGCCCTGCCGCTTGATCTCCTCGATTACCGCGTTAGGATGCATCTCGGCGCAATTGATGCGCTCATGGAGGTTTATACCAACGATATGATATGTGTCGCCGCCATAGGGGTTGTTGGGATGGACTTCACTACCGGGGATTGCCAAGAAGCCGTCCCTGCTGTGGGCGGAAACATCGTTGACCTTGCGATGGTCAGTCAACACCAAGAAGTCATAGCCTGCTTCACGATAAGCTGCAAACCGGTCTGCCATTGGCAGCCTGCCATCCGACTCGGTGCTATGGCTGTGGGTATTGCCGCGATACCATTGTCCGGTCTGTTTGAAGGGATTAATGTTTGACATAAAAAGTCTCCTTGTTGGTTTCGATAGTTTGACTAGGTTGTTGTATTTTAACACACCGCTTTCAAAAGGAAAACGAAAAAAACGATCCAAGACCGCCGAAAAAAAAGATTTACGATCAGGGGGTAGTCGTGTAAAATATAACTAAGGAGATTCGCATAAATGAAGACGATTATTATCGGTGCCGGACGCGGCAGACGGCTCATGCCACTGACAGAGGATACCCCCAAATGTTTCGCAGCGGTTAAGGGAAAACGCATCATCGATTGGATACTCGAAGCGTGGCGTGCAGCAAATGTGGCGGATATTGTCTTCGTTGGTGGGTATCAGATCCAACGCATTCAGGGTGATTACCCTGACCTCCGCTTTTACCATAACGCCGATTGGCAGCAGAATAATATTTTAGTCTCGCTGTTTCGCGCTGAAGCTGAAATGAACGAACCTTTCGCCTGCACCTATGCGGATATTATCTATCATCCTTGGGTGACGCAGCAGCTGATGGATACCCCTTACGACATCACGCTTGTTGTTGATACTGCTTGGCGAGAGCGTTACGCGGCGCGCACACTCCACCCCGAAGATGATGGTGAAAAAGTCCTCGTAGAAGGAGCGCGTGTCACAAGGATCAGTCGCGATATAGCACCTGAAGCTGCACACGGTGAGTATATCGGCGTCGCGAAATTTAGTCAACGCGGGGCACGCCTCCTACGAGATCATTTCCATCGGGTCTGTAATGAATATAACGACACCTCCTTTCAGGGGGCAGCCTCCGTGCAGAAAGCGTATCTGATTCAGCTTTTTCAAGAGATGATTGAGCAGGGTGTGGAAATTCATAAGGTGGACATTGCGGGCGGGTATTACGAGATTGACACCACGCAGGATTATGAGATTGCGAACGAAGTTTGGTAGGGACTAAAGTGGCTCAAGGTAAGGCATCCCCAGATTCAACAAGAACTTCCCAGTCTCAAAAACCTTTTGTCCGGTTAGATGATATCGGTAATACCGGTTGTATCCTAGGAATAATAATTGGGGTGCTTATCTTTGGCAGTCTCATTGTTTTTCTCGTGCTTTTCAAAGACGATGCCGACCTTCCTCTAGGTTTGTCACTTTTTATTTTAGGAGCTCCATCTGTTGGAACTGGAGTGGCAAGTTACGCCCTCGTACGGCGAAAATATGCACTACCTTGGTCTGCAATTGGACTAACATTCGATAACTGGCGACGCGGTTTGCTCTGGGCACTAGCACTGCTCCCTATGGCATTGCTCGCTTGTTGGCTGGAAGATCAGGGATGGCGGTGGCTGCTTTATCGGCATTCGATTCCGATCTTGAGCCCGTGGCATAGCCCATTAGAATCAATTTCTTTGTGGGGAGAGAATTACGGTATTGTCGAGCATTGTGCAGCAGTGATTGTCGCCATTTTCGTTGTAATTAGTCAAGGTGTGTTCTTTTGGGGAATCGGATATAACGCTGCGGAGCGAGAAACCGCGTCAGCTTTATTCGGAATTTTTAGTGTAGCATTCGCGCTCCTGCTAGCATACTTGGCGGGATTTCTCTTTCTGCTGCCTCTTCCATTTGTGTCTGCGTGTGTCATCACTTTTGCCTTTACGCGCACGCGCACCCTACTCACGCCGTTGACAATGACAATTGGAGTTTTCCTATTTTTTCAATACATTGTTCAACCAACGTGGGTTGACCCTAATCGATTTACAATGCAGGGAGATTGTATATGTGCTGAAGATGATACCCCTTTAGATAGCGGAATTGTCACGTATGGTGGAAACGATTACAAAAATGTAACGGTGGTTAAATGGGAGGGCGGTCGGCAAGAGGGAAAGACAACGACTACATCATCAGGTGCGTACACATTCCAGAATGCGCCCCCACGAGGATATCATATTAAACTCACCGTAACGTCCACGCACTACCATCAGCATGGGATAGGAGCATCCGCCTCCCTCAAAAAGTGCGTCTATTCTCATACCGAATATCTTGATGATGTGGGATATACAGTAGAAACCGTGGAGAGAAATTTCGCCTTGAAGCCTGACACGGTTGAGACACCTTGAAGTCAAATTAGCTTTACCAAATCCGAATTGGATATTGACACTTGTGAGAAGAATTAGAACAGGAGAATCCTTATGCAAATTCTGAATCTCGAATCAGGAACACCTTTCCGGATGGGAAAGGGTAAAAACTGGCGGGTCATCCATCCCGATATGGGAGCAACTCAGATAACACTCAACCACGGTCAACACGCCCCCGGTCAGGAGTTCACGCAACATCTCCACGACGAATCGGAGGATATGATTGTAGTACTTGAGGGCGGCGGTCATATCCGGCAGGGGGATGTCTACACGCCGATTATCGCGGGCGACGGTATCTTTGTGCCGGCACGCGAGGTTCACGGCACTGTTAATACAACAGACCAACCAGCGCGGCTCATCAGTTTTCAATCCCCGCCAGACATGGCATTGTACCGTGGTGAACGAGATCATCCCAACGATTCACCCAAGCCTGAACTGGGGCACCAAAGCGGTGTGCAAGTGATCCCAATGGCGAAAGCCGGGCCCGTGTTCGGAAAATTAGGGGATTGGCGTAGCGTTGTATCGCCACAGAAAGGGAGTCAACATCTATCGCTCGATTACGTCCAACTCAATACAGGTGAGGGGTTCACACACGAACCCATCAGTACAGAATCAGTCTATGTGCTGATTAGTGGCGAAGCGACTGTAACAACAAACGGGGATACCTCATCACTTGGTCTGAGAGATGTGCTCTTTCTCAAGCCTGAAGATATCTTCTCGTTATCACAGGTTGGCAGCGAGCCTGCCACGCTGCTTCACTGTTGGGCGTTAGCAAAATAGACAATCAAAGAGTAGAAACAGGGAAACAGATTCATAATTTTGAGACAAATTTGCCTCAACGTCTATCAAATTTATGCAATTACGTTTCACGTTTTACGCACGGAGGCATATTACACATGAAAGAAGAAGCTGGTGATCTGACGATTTCTAGACAAGGTAGTCAGGTCGTAGCGAAAAGTAATCTATTCCAAATCAATTTCGACCTTTCCAAAGGGACTTGGAACTACACTGATAAAACGGGCTATAACGTTATCAGAGACGCATATACAAAAATTATCTTACAAGATGGAACAGCGCTGACAACACTCGATCCGGGAATTTCGGAGTTTATTACAAACCCCACCGCCGAAGATGCGTTTGGCATCTATCAACCTGTTACATTTTCGCACCAACCCAAAGCGCATGGCGTGCGGACTCATCTCCACCTGAAATGCTATCCCAGAAAATCTCACATTGTATTAACTGTGGGTGTAAAAAATGCCCATGAGAAACCAATTGCGCTAGAACAGATTTCCACTATTGATGTCTCCCCTCACAACGGCAAAGCCAAAGGGGGTATCTATCTCGGAGGCGCACCATCGGGCTATCACACCTTTTTGGATATGAATACGCCGATAGCGTCTGGTCTTAAAGAGATTCATGACGGCTTTCACATCAATGAAGATGGTTCCACCACCTCCTGTTACAATGGAGTCCTCTACGATACAGAAAGCAAGCGATCTCTTGTCTTCGGCTTCTTGAGTTTTCAAAAATGGTGGTCTGCTGTCCAAATGGGATATGATAGTGGCACACAACGTGGGAAGGAAGAAAACCACGGCGTAAATCACTGGGCTCTCTACCATAAGTGTGAAAATCATATCTGTGGACAAGGGGAAGAGGTGTACGCTGAACCTGTTTATCTGAATTTTGCACATCAAGGCTGGGAAGCATATCACCACTACGCCGAGATGGTGGGACATCGCGCTAAACCAAAATCGCTAAATAGTGTTTTCTCCGGTTGGTGTGCTCAAGACAGCGAGGAAGAATCTGTCAGCGAAACCAAAATCTCTAAACAGATTGAGCAAATTACCAAAAACCAATTATCTGACCCATCGATTCCCGGCGGTTTTGAATACATTCAGATTGGAAAGGGCTGGGAAGAATCAACCGGCAGCTATCAAGCGGACACACAAAAGTTTCCAAAAGGAATGAAATCAGTTGCTGACCAGATTCATGCCAAAGGACTAAAAGCAGGGATCCGCTTTACGCCGTTTTGTGTGGGGATTAACTCCGAACTTTTGAGAACGCATCCAGAGTATTTCCTGAAGGAACGTGATACAAAGAAACCGGCATTCATCATTTTACCGGAAGATGGGAAAGAGGTTGCAGTACTTGATGTTTCGCAACCGGGGGCGCAGGCACATATCCGCGAAAACATCCGAAAACTGATTGATGAGTGGGGATATGATCTGGTCAAAGCCGATTTACTCGCATACTCCATAGGACCGCTGACAGAGCTGAACAACTTTGTGGCGCACGATACGTCGCTGACCACTGTTGAACTTTATCGACTTGGGGTTCAGTTATTGAATCAAATTATCAATGAAAACCAGAAGGGGGTTGTGCTTGCAGCATGTAACACATCTCGGGGACTAAGCATCGGAGAATTTGTACTGAATGAAACAGCCTCAGGTTACAGCGGCCATATTGGCGAAGGGGCTTGGGAGAGCCCGCAAGGTTTAAAACCGATTGTCAATGCACACGCGGCCCATCTGCCGATGTATGGCAACGCATGGACAAATGAATTTGGTACTCTAACCATCAATGAACCACTCCCTCTGAACGAAGCACTTATTACAATGACAATGGCAGGCATGAGTGGCGGGGTCGTCACTTGCGGCGATGATCTCACGACACTCAAGCCGGAGCGGGCGGAGTTGCTCGCTAAGATTTTTCCACTAATCGGTGATTCCGCAATACCTGTTGATCTCTATGAAAACAAATTCCCGCAAATCTGGAATCTACCGGTGACATCTTCTTATGAATCCTACAATGTTGTTGGTGTGTTCAACTGGACGGATAGACAGGCAGATGTCGATTTTACTCTGGAATCCCTCGGTTTGAATCGTTCTCGATACTATCTTGTGCACGATTTTTGGAACCGCGAATTCCTCGGACAGATCCGAGAGCGGACAGCGCTGTTCGATATTCCAGCCCGCTCTGTCAAACTGCTGTGTCTACGCGCAGAACAGAGTGTTCCGCAATTACTTGCTACCGATATTCACCTCACACAAGGCAGTGTGGAAGTTCTGTCCGCCGGCTGGGATAAGCGAAGCCAGAGTTTCTTAGCAGTCTGCAAGCCGCCTAGGCGCAGCAAAGCAACCTTGTTCATCCATGTGCCTCAAGATTACGTCCCTGCTGCAATCGCGTGTCACGGGGCAGACTACCACTTCCGTTGGGACAGACAGGTCTATGAATTTGAATTCAACCCAAGCACAACACTCGTACAAATCAGCGTTCAATTTGCCAAAACCTCAGGATGAAACGACCCCTTACGCATGAGCAAAAGGAGGCTTTATGAACTACCCTCAAGTATTAAAAGAACTTGAAGATCTCGTCAACGAGACCTACAGTCTATGGGATCACAATCGTGTTGGGTTCCAATGGCGACACTACACCTGGAACCATACAATGCGGGTTCGCGCCATGAGCATGGAACTCGGCAAGCGCGAGGGCGGCGACGTGACTAAGCTCGAAGTTGCGGGTACACTGCACGACATCACCAAGCGGTATGACGGTGAAATCTTGTCGGACGAAAACGGGAAACGGGTCGTCAATCATGACGGGCTCTGGCTGAATGAACAACTCATGCCGAGCCGAGAAAATATCGTCACACGGCTCTATGACGACAACAACCTCGGTGGTACAGTTCACCATGAATCTGGCGCGTTTATCACCGAAAAGATACTGGCAATGTATGATTTTGATCAGGATTTTGTTGACGCAGTTCGCGCTATTGTGCTAGCACATCTGAAGCCGATGAACCTCACTGAGGAACGGTACAGTTTTCTCTACGGAAACGTCGAAAATCAGATCCTCTACGACGCTGACACGATGGACCCAAATGTCGGCTATACCGCATTTTTCCGTAATGTCCACATCCACAGCTATTCCGCTATACGGCGCAACGGCAAGTTTGATCTTGAGGAGTATGTTCAGAGTCTACCTCGTTGGGTCAATTCCAAACAGGCTTTCGTCGAACATCTGTTGACAGAATCGGCGAAGGAGGTCGGGCAGGCGCGGCAGGACCGAAACGCGGAGTTGGCAGACAAGATTGCGGCGGAAGTCGGAGATATGGAGATGAATCGAAAATACGGGCTGCTCGGCGTCATTGAATACTTCGTCAGTGACACCGAAGATCCGCACTTTATGAACCAATTAGCGTACCTCAAGGAGCATTGGATCCCGAAGCGGCAGAAACAACTCGCCGAGGAGGAAACCACGGCAGCGGCTCGCGATCGTGCGAGTGAGGCATTAGATCGGGTGATTGATTTCACCAATATCCTTGAACGGGAGTATCTGGGCGAAATTTAAGGGGCGTGGACGAGAAGATATTCTCTGATAGGAACAACGATATTCTGTGGAACTGAGGGATTAGGGCAGCTCAATCCCTCGGTTTCCCAAATTCTGTAGACACTACCTTACTCTTCTTCAACCAACTGTCTTCCGGCAAATCCGGCATCAACCTCGTGCCAGTACAAAATCGCTTCTTCCCCAACCCGCCAGCAGAGGTAGACCTCCCTACCTTCCCGAAGGTGAGGGAAGTCAATTAACCCCGGATTTATATCTTTTATCGTACACCCATAGGACTGAATCTCCTCAATGGCGTCCCGGAATTTTCCTGTCAATTCGAGAAACTGCGGTGTTTTTCGATGCCCACCGTTGTGACGAATGACCTCAAAGAGTGGAGTCAATTCCGCTCCAAGTTCTTCTAATTCCTCCCGAAACTCCCTCAATTCTGATAGTTTCTGTTCTAACATAGGAATCAATCGGTTCGCTTCTTCTACCGTAAAATATCGCTTTCGTCGCATTGTTCACCCAACCTTTATTTGAAAATAAATTTTGATACTATCTCTCAGTAACGATTTGCAGAAGTGTAACTCATATTTGATAGAATGTCAAAAGAGTTAATCGGGTGTCGAAATTTACACTGCAATTTGGAGACTCTTACCAGTGCGTAATAGTAGTTATCTGTTTCCCCTTGTCCGTTTTCACAGATTCGTTGGCTCTTTTTTAGCCTTCAGTGCCAGCGTTATTCTGATGTTACCTTTCTGTGGAATAGGGTCAACCGACGAAAATTCGTCAGATGTGAAACCCTACGGAATTGATCGGCGGATCCCGTGGGAGACATCTCGCGTCGTGGGTGCCCCCGATACCACCGACGATTTTTCAACCTTAGCGCGTAAGCCGGAGCAGTTCGTGGAGGCAGGGAAAGCGATCTTCAACGGAAAAGGTTCGTGCTATTCCTGTCACACACTGAATCCCTCCGCACCACCGGGCAGGGGACCCGATCTCACTAATATTGGGATGGCAGCTGCAACCCGAAAGCCGGGTATGGGACCTAAGACGTATCTCATCGAATCCCTCTATGATCCAGCTGCATTCCTCGTCCACGGATACGGTAAAACCATGACGCCCGCGTGGAAACCTCCGATTAGCCTGTCAAACTTAGAGATTGAAGCGGTCATCGCATTCCTTCAGAGTCAGGGAGGAGAAGTGGATTTGACGCCGTTTGAACCGCCGGTTGATATACAAACGGTTGCAAAGGAGATGGAGGCGCGCCCACTTATCGATGCTGCAGACGCCGAACGAGGGCTGGAAGTATTTGTCAATGTTGTCAAGTGTATCGCCTGTCACGATGTCAGTGGGATTGAGAAGCCTGAGAACCAAACGCTTGACGATGGGGTTGAGGTCTTTCCGGGACCCGACTTAACAGGTATCGCAGCATTAAATAGTATCGGTTATATCGAAGAATCAACTTTGAAGCCGAATGCCGAGATTGTGCGCGGGTACGGTGTGGCATCCGTCGCAACAGAGGGCGCGGTTCTTCAGGGAACGCTCATCTCACAAGACAACGAGAAAATTGTCTTGCGTATCGAAGAATTGACGGAGCCAACGGAGAGGACGCTCCTTTTGAGTGAGATTGACCCTGAACCCATTGAAGTGTTGACAGATTTGGCGGAGCAAGGATACTTTTGGGTTCAGGTGACACCCAACAATTCGGAGCCGATCCGCGGAGATCTCGTCCGAGAGGATGAAGAAACGCTTACACTTAAGGTCGAAACCTCTCCCGAAGGGACGCAAACGGTATCAAAATCAAATCTGAAGACCTATGTAACTGTCACTCCATTTAACAGCGAGCCGATCGTCGGAACGTTAGTCTCTGAGAACGAGGATCAAATCGTCTTAGAGACTAACAGTGTGAAACGCACTATCGATAAATTCGATATTGACGAGGGGCCGACCTACAGCCGTGCTTTTGGGAAGCGAATCAATGTCAAATCTCCGATGCCGGATAATTACGCACAACTCCTGTCGGTCGATCAGCATTACGACCTACTCGCATTTCTATCCGCATTGACCGGTAAAGCGTCAGGATCGGAATCCGGACCAGCCATATCACTCCATCCCAAACAAACATTCACCAAATTTCCGTTAAATCAACCGGTGTATATCGAGCCTGAACCGGGCACCGACCAACTCCTCGTCATCGAACTGGGCGGCAAGATCCGCCGTTTCAAAGACGACCCAGACGCGGAAAACGCCGAATTTCTAATTGACACGGGGCGTGAAACCTACGGCTTGACATTCCACCCAAATTACGAAGAAAACGGCTACCTCTACGTGATCAGCAATGGACCGATAGGGGGAAAAGTGACTGAAACCAGAAACTATGTTTCACGCTTTACGATAGATCGTCAACCGCCGTACGGCTGTGATCCGAACTCCGAACTGATTATCTTAGAATGGCTGTCGAATAACCACAACGGTGGCGATCTCGCGTTCGGGCCCGATGGATACCTCTACATCCCCGCTGGCGACGGCGCGATGGACTCCGATACCAACCTCACCGGCCTTCCCGGAAGCTATGATAGAGATCCAAAGGGACAAGATCTCAGCAACCTACCCGCGACCATTATGCGTATTGATGTCAATCGTCCGGAGGCAGGACGCCCCTATTCGATTCCAAGCAATAATCCTTTCATCCACCTTGAGGGAGCACGCCCCGAAATTTGGGTCTACGGCATTCGTAACCCGTGGCGCATCACCTTTGACCGCGAGACAGGGCATCTGTGGGCGGGAAACGTCGGGCAGGATCGGTGGGAGATGATTCATCTGGTGCAGCGCGGAGACAACTACGGCTGGAGCCTTTACGAAGGTAGCCATCCCTTTTTCCTGAATCGCAAAGCGGGACCCACGCCTATTGTCAAGCCGACGGTCGAACATCCCCACTCCGAAGCGCGTTCAATCACCGGGGGAGTTGTCTATTACGGATCGAAATTCCCGGAATTGTGGGGCGCTTATGTCTATGGCGACTACGCAACTGGAAAAATGTGGGCATTGCGTCACGATGGGGAGAAACTCATCTGGCATCGGGAAATCGGTGATACAACGCTACAGATCGTCAGCTTCGGTGTTAATCATAACGGTGAAATATTAATCGTAGATTTGGCACGCGGTATCTATCAATTAGAACGCAAGCCCAAGTCAACAGCAAAGTTTCCGACCCGCTTGAGCGAAACGGGTATGTTCACATCGGTTAAGGGGCATCAGACTGATTCGGGACTGATTCCTTATTCGGTCAATGCACCGCTGTGGACGGACGGTGCACACGTAGAGCGATTTATAGCGTTACCGGGTGATTCTCAGATCGAGATGTCAGCTGCCGATGGGGTGGGCTGGAGTTTCGCCGATGGAACGGCGTTGATCCAAACCTTCTCGTTCGATCTGGAAGTGGGAAATCCCAACTCCAAGCACCGGGTTGAAACACGGATGCTGACCCGACAACAGGGCGAGTGGGTGGGATATTCTTACATCTGGAATGATGAACAAACCGACGCAACCCTTGTCGATGCCGCTGGGACAGATCGTGTCTTCACGATTCAGGATCCAAGTACCTCCGAAGGTAGCCGAGAACAGTCTTGGCACTATCCCAGTCGAGAAGCGTGTATGGATTGCCACAGCCGCGCTGCCAACTATGTCTTGGGACTCACCACGCTTCAGATGAACAAAGTCCACAATTATGGGGCTGTTTCGGACAATCAGCTGCGGACGTTGAATCATATCGATGTTTTCAAGAAGCCACTGTCCAAGCCCCCGGAGGAATATCCCAAGTTAGCCGACCCATACAACCCGAAAGAGCCTCTTGAGGCAAGGGCGCGGTCATATCTACACGCCGCATGTGCAAACTGCCACGTCCACACAGGCGGTGGCAACGCCCGTATCGTGTTAGACTTCAAAACGGAGTTGGACAAAACTTACAGTGTCAATTTCCGTCCACAGCACGATACCTATGGCATCCCCGATGCAATGCTCATCGCGCCCGGCGACCCGAAACGTTCAGTCCTTTATCAACGCGTCGCCCGCCGGGGCGAAGGTCAAATGCCACCGCTGGTAACCTCACAAAAAGATGACCAAGCGGTGCAACTGTTATACGACTGGATCTCACAGATGAAGCTGATTCCTGAGAGTCAAGAACGTTAGAATGAAGTTCCGTTTTATCAGTTGATAACTGATAACAAAAGGAGGGATAAACATGGCAAATCAATACCGTGTCTGTATTGTCGGATGTGGCAGGATGGGCGGAACCATCGACGAAGAGGTGCAAAGGGGTCCTACTAAGCCTTTGCCCTATTCTCATGCTGCGGGGTATACAGCTTATGAACGAACAACCATTGTTGCCGCGTCGGATGTCGTGGAAGAAAAGGCGAAATATGTCTGCTCAAAGTGGAATATCCCCAAACAATATGCGGACTACCGGGAGATGATAGAGAAAGAGAAGCCGGATATCGTCAGCGTAGCGACCCGTCCGGGCAATCATGCGGAAATCACTATCTTTGCGGCGGAACACGGGGTGAAGGGGGTGTACTGCGATAAGCCGCTATGCGCTTCAATGGAAGAAGCCGATGCAATGGTCGAGACCTGTGAGCGGTATGGGATGAAATTCAATCTGGGAACACAACGTCGGTACACCCCCGGCTATCTCAAGATGCGAGAAATTGTGGAGAGCGGCGAAATCGGTGAGCGGCGATCGGTCATCGCCTATTCCGGAGGCTCCGCGCTCTGGGGATACACGCACGCTGCGGACATGCTCCTCTTTTTCGCAGGCGATTCCGAAGTCGAATACGTTCAAGGCAACGTCGCTGTTGATGACGCAGATTTCGATGATAATCGCACCGACGTAGATCCATCCATCGTTATGGGATACGTCCGATTCAAAAATGGCGTTCACGGGGTCAGTATCCCCGGAAGTGCCTATGAGTTTGAAGTCGACTGCGCCGACGGCACCGTGCGTTCGTTGAATAACGGAGCAGGTTTCCAACTCCGCAAACGGGGCGGAGAATACGATCAGATTGTGGATGTTGCGTTCCCGCCCTTTGAGCGGAAAAGCGGCACCGTCGGTTGTATTGAGGATATCGTTGAAGCTATCGACACCGGTCGCGAAACAACAGGAAACATCCACCGCGCACGTATCAGCACAGAGATTACGATTGGCATCGTCGATTCACAGCGTCAAAAAGGGGCACAGGTCACAATGCCGATGGAAAATCGGTCCCTGTATCTGGGACGCTGGTAACCGAACTCTATCCTAACCGGTGAACTGAAACGCGTAGAGTTTGCAGTCATACATCTGAAAATGCAAACGGATCGGAACCCCTATGAGTTCGCTGACGTCTGATTTTCCTTGAAACCGAACCGGCATAGAAACCGAATTCCCATTGTGTTCGTCGGAATCCGCCAAGGTGTATCCTTCTATTGGCTTCCCGTCAACGGACTGAATTTCTGCCCGAAGAATGCCACCTGCACTTGTGTCCAAATTCAGTGTCAATTGATCCCCTTTGAATATCAGTGGCGGGGTGGTTAGCGTCCCACCCTCATAAGGAGTATCCACTGAAATGAAGCCATCCAACCGAGAAACGGCTCGGAATAGCCCACTTCCTTTCGTGTCCGACTCCGGGTCAACTTGGCTGGAATGGTCGAAATTCGATCCCTTGTAGTAGTGCCATAAGTCATCTCCCGCCCTTACGACGCCGGGCGCTGCGTAAATCATCCGCGACGAGAGGCTGCCCCACGTACCAAGCCGCAAGAATGGCTTCCGACCCCCAGCGTAGGACCAGTTGATCCCATCCCGGCTGGTCAGTAGCCGCACATCACAGGTGTCTGGAAAATTAATCTTCCGCTCGTTCGGTATCTCTTTGCAGTCCCAGTGATATAGAAAACTCGGCATCATAAAGTAGGCATCCTGTGCAAAAGGATACTTCATGCAACCGTTCGTATAAACATCCACATACGATCCAATCTGGTCGCGACAAGCGGCAGGCACTGGGGCGCGAAAATCTTCCGGTGACGCTTGGAACACAATCTCAGTCTCTGACCAATCATGAAAATCGTCCGATTCAACGCGCCCGACAGAACGACCTTGGTAACCCTCCATCTCTGTCCGTGAACGGACATACCCCACGTACTTCTGAAGCCTTTCGTCCCAGAAAGGGACGTTCTGCGTGTCGCAATGGCGGGTATCGACGCGCTTGTCGTACACTTTCCAGTAGATTCCATCTTCGGAGTACATCGCCACCAAACCTCCGGTCTTGCCAGCCTCAATATCCTCCGGCGGAATGCGCTGCATCTTGGTCCAAAGTTTGTAACGTTCTTCGGGCGGACAGG
Source organism: Candidatus Poribacteria bacterium (assembly GCA_965204355.1). GTDB lineage: Bacteria > Poribacteria > WGA-4E > WGA-4E > PCPOR2b > PCPOR2b. The sequence goes on along the minus strand of OZ241983.1, from coordinate 432,345 downwards.
CAGGATTCGTATCTCTGAAAACGGTCGCACCTTCCATCTCGCCGCGTGGTGCCTCCGGAAGACGCGGCGCAACGAGATTGTTTTCTTTTGATCCCTGAAACTCAATGAGGTTCTGGTTCAGTTTCGTCCAGTGGATCCCGTCGTCCGATTCCGCATAAGCAATACCTCGAAAGATTTCCGATGAACCTTCCGGCAAAATCACGTCATACCAGAGCCGAAATCGATCGTCTTCCTTCAACACGGTATTGTAGGCACCGATGACCCCTTCCCACGGTCGATCCACTCCGAGCACCGGTTCAGGCATCTGTTGCGGAGGATTCATTGTGAGAGTCACTCCATCGCTTTTAGCAATAAATGTCTCATCAATAAACAACTGTTTCTCCGAATTGACAACGATTGGTGCATCTCTATCTGCCATGCTTTGACCTCCGATTATTGCTACCTTTAACACCGTTAGACTTCGGTAAACATTGGTGAATTAGAAAAACAGGTGGACATTGACCAATAATTTCAACCTTCGAGGAGTTTCCAAAGTCCCCCTGACAAGTTGAGCGTCAGCGAAATCCCGCCTGTCCCGATTCATCGGGGATTTATCGGGGGCGGGATTTAGGGGGTTGGCTGTACACTGGAAACGTCTAAGTAATGCTAAAATCTGCCAATGATAGTCAATCGTTCCCATCAATCATGCCTGCAGCACGAAGCACAGTCTCCTGAACAGTAAATTCATGGTCGAGAGAACGGTCCTGCGATTTCTCGCCCCGGATATCCGCAATGAATGCGCGGAGGCTTTCGACATAGCGTGGACGGTTTTCCACCGGCACCGTCTGCCAACCCTCAGCGTACCCATCCCGTGCTTCGTCGAGACACAAGCGTAATGCCGGCGGCTCCAGCGGTTCAAGGATTGCACTGCCACGTGTCCCGTAGACCTCCAGCCGTCTTGATGCCCCCGACGAAACCTCCAGCCCCGTAGACTCAATAATCGCCATCGCGTTCGGATATTCGAAGACAGACATCGTGTTATCTTGATACCACGGGAAATCTTTATCCTCATTTCTCAAAAATGGAGTCACGTGATCCGGGCGCCCCAATAACGCGACAAAGATATCGATAAGATGGCAGGCAAGTATAAACATAATACCGCCCTCGCGTTCTCCGCGCGAGTCCCACCGCTTCCACGCATCTGCCGTCGAGCCGCCAGAGGCTATCCGTCCCCGGACAGAGAAAATATCCCCCAGCTTGCCCGACCACGCCCAATCGAGGATGAACTGAAAGCCCGCGTTATACCGGAACATATAGCCGAGTTGCACCAACAACCCCTTCTCCCGTGCGAGATCTAAAACTGCGCGGAACGCCTCCAAATCATCGCCGGCAGGTTTATCGAGCCAGACATGCTTGCCATGTTCAAGTGCCTCCCGCGCAAAACCGAGGTTCTCCGAGACCTTCCCTTGGATAGCAATCCCAACAATCGTCTCATCTTCCAACATCTCCTCTTTCGATGAAAACCAGTGCACGCCAGTGTAGGGAGTCCCGCTTCCGAGTGTGTTACGAGTGTCGAGTGTCGGTTCAAAGATTCCGCAAAAATCGACCTCAGCGTTCTCCTGCATCACCCGTGCTTTTCCTGACGCATGATCGTGGGAAATACCGTACTGTGCAAGCTTAATCTTCATTGATACCCTCCTTTGAACTTCCGAGCTTTACGACGTGACTGCCTCCGACGGCAGATGGCTGATCCTGTTGAGACACTGTAGCTGCCTCCGTTCTGATGTGAACAATAATTTACTAACACCTGTATTGTTTTGGGTAAAGCGTGAATAGCCTACATCAGGCGGTAAGCCAAAGAAGGCACTCATCAAGCTTCCACCGGAACCGCCATGAGAGACAGCGGCAACCCGCTGCTCTGTATTGCCGTGATGTTCCATTAAATGGGCGATAAAAGCCAAGCCGTTCTCATGGGACAGTTCTGCCATTCCCTCAATGTCCCCTGCAAATCCTTCGTTAAACCACCAGCCTTGTTCAGTTACATCGTCGGGCAAGACAGCATCGGGGCAGACTTCGCGCATTCCAGCACGGTTGAGTCCGGGCAGTTGTACGGTGGTTCCATCTTCACGAGCTTCCCAGATACCACCCCACTCATGAAGTCCGACGAAAACGTGGGGAGGCAGATCAAGACTATCGCTAACCATCTGGGCGGTCTGCAAAGTTCTTAACATCGGGCTACAGTAAAGCCGAGTGATACCCTCATCCTTGAGAGATTCACCCACCCAACGTGCCTGTTTCACTCCAATATCTGTCAGCGGCGGATCCGCAACGCGCGGGAGTTTCCCCTCGTTGTTGGTGGATTGACCGTGTCGAATCAGGTAAAGTTCCATAATTATTAGTTCCCTCCAAATATCTCTTTTTCAGATGTCAATAAAACCAAGTATCTTCAATTAGTGCAAGAGTCAAAGTATTATACTATAGTTTTAACGCTATCCGCATGATAAAATGAAAGGTAGGGCTACTGAGTTTTCTGCTCGTTGACCGACTTTGGCGGATAGACAGCAGATTGCTTCTTAACATCGTAGACGGGGCATCTTGCCCCGCGCTAAGAATCAAATGCCCCTAAAATGAAAGGTAAATTTCTCGGTAAAAATTTGGCTTTCGTGATATAATAACCGGACAAAGAGATTGAGATAGGATTTAAGGATTTTTTGGGAGTGAACGCTGCTTTGAAGTTAAGGAGGAATTTATGGCAAGTCAACTCGCTATATTCGGTGGAGCGCCCGTCCGTGACACAGAAAAAAATCCGTGGCCCATCTCACCCCTAACCGGTGTGGAAGAGTGGGAATCGGAAATAGAACCGAGATTGCGCGAAGTCTATCTCAGTGCAACTGAAGGATTAGGCGGTCAAAAGATAGAAGAACTTAACGAAAAATATGCCGAATACAGCGGCACAAAATACGCCATGTTCATGCCGCACGGGACCGACGCAATCAGTGCTGCACTGGCTGGTGCACTCGATCTGGACGGCTTCGGCGATGGCGGTGAGGTGATTATCCCCAACTACACCTTTGTTGCCACGGCGAGCGCTGCCCTTGACCGGAATTGCACCATCGCGTTTGTGGATATTGATCCAGATAACTTCACAATCGACCCTGCAGCTGTTGAAGCTGCCATTGATCCAGATCGGACACGGGCGATTTTGCCGGTGCACTTGGGCGGACATCCCGCAAATATGGATGCCCTGCGACAAATCGCAGATCAGCATGGGCTCGCAATTGTTGAAGATTGTGCACAGGCACACGGTGCAGCGTGTCAAGGGACAAAGGTAGGAGCACTCAGTGATGCCGGGGCTTTCAGTTTCCAATCGTCCAAAAACCTAACTTCGGGTGAGGGTGGGATGGTAACAACGGATGATAAAGATGTGCGAGACCGCGTCTACGCTTTCATGAACGTTGGACGGGCACCGGGCGGTGCGCGCTGGGAGTATCCCCGCCTCGGTTGGAACTACCGACCATCGGAGTACCTTGCAGCACTGCTCATCCCGCGTCTGGGTAGATTGGAACAACAAACCAAAATCCGAAATGCAAACGCTGCCTACCTCTCAACGGAACTGAAACAGATTGAAGGTTTCACACCCCCGAAACTGAGCCCTTGGGTCACGCAACACGGTTACCATCTCTATTGTGCCATGTACAATCCAGAAGGGTTCGGCGGGATGCCACGGAGTAAATTTCTCGAAGCCTTGGGCGCAGAGGGAATCCCCTGCTCAAGCGGATATGGCGCGCCCCTCTCACAGGAGGCTGGCATCGCACATGTCGCCCAGAAATATCCGCGCTTGATTCGCACACTGCCCTCTCCCGTAGCAGAGCAGGTGTGTCAAGAAAGCGTATGGCTATTTCAGAATCTACTCCTCGGTTCACGTGCGGACATGGACTACATCGTTGAAGCAATCGCGAAAATTCAACGGGCATGGACGTAGAGATATCCGTCCCCATGAACTCAACAAACCCTACACGGAGGAACGTATGAACTTAGAAACAGCAACACTCGCCGGCGGATGCTTCTGGTGTGTCGAAGCTATTTATCAAAACATTCAAGGCGTGCATGAGGTGATTTCCGGCTATTCAGGTGGTGTGGTCGAAAATCCTACCTATCAACAGGTTTGCAGCGAAACCACCGGTCACGCTGAAGTTGTGCAGATCGCCTTCGATCCTGAAGTTATCTCTTACGAAGACATACTGTACATTTTCTGGCGTACCCATGATCCGACCACCTTGAATCGGCAAGGTGCCGATGTCGGAACCCAATACCGATCTGCAATTTTTTATCATAGTGAGGAACAGGCGAAAGTAGCACAAAAATCAAAGGAAGAAACCGATGCGTCGGGATTATGGCAAGATCCAATCGTTACGGAAATTGAGCCAGCGGAAGTTTTTTACGCCGCAGAGGAATATCATCAAAATTATTTCCGATTAAATCCCTATCAGCCGTATTGCCAAATGGTCATTGATCCCAAAGTACGGAAGTTTAGGAAGGCATTTCGCGATAAGTTGAATACAAACTAAATCCACGAATCTACGCAAATCTACGCTAAATAGTCTCTGACGGTGAGAGTTTATTCGTGTGGATTCGCGTAATTAGCGGCTGTTGATTAAATCCTGATTTATCGGATCTACTTCTGTTCACCTAAAAAGAATACTCCCTTTATCGTTATAGGAAAGGAAACAGATAGCCATGAGCACAGAAACTGTCCTCAATAATTATATCGACAATGAATGGCGTCGGTCCAGCGCTAACGAATATCTGGATGTCACAAACCCAGCGACAGCAGAAGTTCTTGGAGTAGTGCCCCTCTCCCCAAGTGCTGAGGTCGACCTCGCGGTACAAGCGGCAGCCGATGCGCTTGTCGAATGGCGTCGCACACCGGCACCAGACCGCGTCCAATATCTCTTCAAACTGAAAAACCTGCTCGAAGAAAACTTCGACGATATCGCCCGTACCATCACGCTGGAATGCGGTAAAACGTTAGACGAATCGCGGGGCGAGATGCGTCGCGCCATTGAAAACGTTGAGGTCGCCTGCGGCATTTCAACGCTGATGCAGGGCTACAACCTTGAAGATATCGCGACCGGTATCGATGAAATTATGATTCGGCAGCCGGTGGGTGTTTGTGCTGCAATTGCTCCCTTTAACTTCCCTGCCATGATCACATCGTGGTTTATGCCGTATGCGATCGCTTGTGGCAACACGTATATCGTAAAGCCTTCGGAGAAGGTGCCGCTGACGATGCAGAAAATCTTTCAACTCATCGAAAGCACAGGCCTGCCCAAAGGCGTCGTCAATCTGGTGAACGGTTCTGAGGCAACAGTGAACGCTATTCTGGACAATCCCACCATCAAGGCGGTCAGCTTTGTCGGTTCGACTGCCACCGCAAGGTATGTCTACAGTCGTGCGACAGCTAACGGAAAACGCGCCCAATGCCAAGGGGGGGCAAAAAATCCAATTATTGTGCTACCGGATGCGGACCCGGAAATGACGCGCCACGCAACAGCCGAGAGTGCCTATGGGTGCGCGGGGCAGCGCTGCTTGGCGGCTTCGCTGGCTGTTACCGTCGGTGAAGCGCGAGACTGGTTCATAGACGCAATGACCGACGTCGCGGAAACGCGAGCAGTCGGCTACGGATTAGAGGATGGCGTTGAGATGGGTCCTGTGATAACGCCTGAAAGTAGGTCCCGGGTTGAGGGACTCATCCAGAAAGGACTGGATGAGGGCGCGCAAGCTTTGGTCGACGGACGCAATCCCCAAATCTCCGGATATGAGAATGGAAACTTTGTTCGCCCAACACTTTTGGGAGATGTGAACCCATCGAGCGAAATTGCCAAGACAGAAATTTTCGGTCCCGTCTTGAGCGCCATCCATGTGGACACGATCGATGATGCAATTTCACTGGTCAACGGTGGAAGTTATGGGAATATGGCGTGTCTATTCACCAGTAGTGGGGCAGCCGCACGGAAGTTCCGCTACGAGGCGGAGATCGGCAATATCGGAATTAACCTCGGCGTTGCGGCACCGATGGCGTTCTTCCCATTCAGCGGGTGGAAGGATAGTTTCTTCGGGGATATGCACGGGCAGGGCAAAGATGCGGTCGAGTTTTTCACCCAGAAGAAGGTAGTCGTGGAACGTTGGGGGTAGCGGACAGCAAAATAGGCGAAACTCTGTAGAGAAAGGGTGAAAGATGAAAAATCCAATGGAACCAATCGATCTCCGGGTAAACGTCCTGCTTGGTATCGAACATATCTGTAACAGCGTAGACCGTGAGCGCGACTGCCGTCCGTACTTCCGTTTCAACCTGATTTCACCGCCCGTTTGGTCTCAGCACGAAGCAGCCGATACGCCACACACCGTTGGCAGATTCCTTCACGCACTCAACCTATGCCATGGGATAGTCGGTTTACCGGACGATACAGAACTGCTGGAGGGGCTGCGCAAACAGATTTTTGCCAGTTGTGATCACAGCGATGGTTTCGCTTGGGACGATATGGGCAGCGACTCAAGTCCACCCTTGGCTTATATGCACCATCAGCGCGAAGCGTTGCTCGCCTTAATCGCTGTTTGGCGGATCTGGGGCGACCCGAAAGCCGAGCAATATGCCAAAGCACTCGTTGCAGCGATGGAGAAAACAACTCGGTCCACCGGGACCTATCCGGGAAGATGCTTGGGACCAGAGGGCTGGCAGGATGAGAATATAGCAACGACGACTTCAGAGCGGGCAATCGGCGCGCTGATCGCCTACAGTCATACCTTCGACGATTCGCTTGGAATAGATCTGGCACTCCGCTTCGCCCGGCACGCCCTTGCAGTTAGTTTCAGGGAAAACGGAGAGTTGACCCCAGCCTGTGGAACACATATCCACTCCATTACCGGAACGATAGCCTCGCTGGCGGAACTCGGATTGGTTACTGGGGAACGAGAGTTCACCGCTCGAGCACGGTTGATCTATGATGTAGGCATGCTGCCCTATCGCACCTCAACCGGTTGGGTTAAGGAGAGCGCAAACGCAAAATATGGTCGGGGTGAGGCGAACTGTACCGCAGATCTAATTGAGGCAGCATGTCTGCTCGGTGCGTCGGGCTATACCTCCTATTTTGAAGATGCGGAACGGATGCTCTGTAATCACCTCCTCGCCTCTCAGATGGACGATCTGTCATGGGTTGTAGAAAACGAAGGGATGGCAAATACCGAAAAGCGGGCGTATGAGGGGCTACAGGGACGGGCGCGTGGCGCTTTCTGTTTCGGAGAACCGAATGGCTTTCATTCCTACAACTCAGATCTGACCGGCGCCGCCCTACAAGGCATTGCGGCTGCTTGGGAACACGTTGTCACCTGCGAAGATAACAGCAATGTCCGGGTCAATCTGTTATTATCCTGCGAGCACGAAGCGGTCAGCGTTATCAGTGGTAACACGAATTTAGTGGTCGAGGCAAAACGCCCTATTGAGACGCTATCCATTCGCATTCCCCCTTGGTGCGAATCCCTTCGGGCAACCGTTGACGGAAACGCAGTGCCGATAACCCGGTATCACCTGAAGGTGGAGCAAGTTCGTGAAGGTGCTCAGGTTAAAATGAGCTTTGATCGGCCGCAGTTTTTGACGCAGGAACGCGCCGTGGGATATGAAAATCCCTATCGGATTCAGTGGTCGGGGAACATAGTGACCGCTATGGATGGTGCTGGGAAGCATACGGCACTGTATCCAGCATTGGAGCCAGCGGATTGAAAATTGCTTTGGCTTCGTTGTAAAAAAACTCAATTCCCGCGCCTTTTCTGGCCAAGATCACAACTTGGATAAAATAAAAAAACTTGCACCCATCGAGCAAAAATGCTACACTTCAAGTACATTGATGACGATAGGATCTTGTCCTATTTCGACGAAAAAAGGACTGAAAGACAGATGAAAAGGAGAATGAAAGTTGGTGCGAATCCCTTATCGCATCCATTGACCCGATGAAAAGGGGACTGAAAGCGCGAAAACAGCTCTATTTCCTTACCATTGTCCATACCGTCATCGATTCCTACGCGACCGTCTTACCACATCTACTTCCCCTGCTGCTCAAAAAACTCGCATCTCAAACCGCCGCGCGGAATAGCCTCGCAGGAATAATCATTTCGGTTTATAGCACCTTCAGTTCGCTGGGACAGATATTCTTCGGTTGGGCATCAGATCGGTTTCAGACGATTCATTTCGTCACTTTTGGTGTCGCGTTCACCGCTATCGCGCTGAGCCTATTGGGGATCGCGCCTTCGCTTTTCTTGGTCCTCATGCTACTGGGGATTGGGGGATGTGGTGTTGCCGCCTTCCATCCGAAAGCTACCAGTCAAGCAGCAGCACTCGCCAGAGGAGAGAGAGGTTTTGCCATATCAATATTCTTGACGGGAGGGAATATCGGGCGCGGTCTCGGTCCCTTACTCATCATGTACTTGGTAGTGTACCGTTACGGGTTAGAATCTATGCCGTGGTGCATGTCCGCCGGGGTACTCGTTGCATTGTTTATCCCGAAAATTTTGAAGACACCGCCGCCAGCAGCGGTGAATGTCTCATCTCAAGTGGCCGCAGCACCCACAAATGGCTCTGCAAAACGAAAGAATCTTTGGGAGGCAATTCGTCCCCACTGGCGACCGCTCCTTGTGCTATATCTGCTCTCTGTCGTGCGCACAATAACAGGAATTGGACTGGAAAATTTCCTCTCGTTATACCTTGACGACTTGCAGTACTCCAACCTCGCGCGATCAGGAGTTATCGGACTGTTTATATTTGCCGGTTCGATGGGCATCATGGTAGGTGGATCGCTGTCCGATCGAATTAATTACTACGGTTTGTTACTGTTCTCTTTCATCGCTTCCCCACCACTTTTATATCTCTCTCTGCATAACACAGGGGGCACCTTTCTCGTTCTGCTCTTTTTGGGAAATTTTGTTCTTTCTAGTTCTACTACAATCAATATCGTTCTTGCCCAGCGATTGCTGCCTGAACACGAGAATATCGCTTCCAGTTTCATGATGGGCGCAGCATGGAGTATCGGTGGATTAGTGAGTATTCCGGTTGGACTGCTTGGAGATCACTTTGGACTGGCGAGAGTGTTGGATGGATTGGTGATACTTCCATTGATAACTGTCGTGCTAGTTCCCCTGCTCAAACAGAAATAATGCTAGATAAATCTAACACCACCCTCCGCAATCGGCTTTATCTGTTGACGTTCGCCCATGCTGTTGTCGATGCCTACTCCACGACGCTACCCCATCTCTTACCACTCCTGTTCAGAAAACTGGTGTCACATACTACTTCTTGGAGCAGCCTTGCAGGGCTACTAATTGCCGTTTCTGGGGTTTTTAATTCCTTTAGTCAGGTCCTTTTTGGACAACTTGCAGACCGAGGGCGGACAGCGTACTTCTTGATTTTCGGCGTTGCGATACCCTCAGTGTGCACTAGCCTAATGGGTGTTGTTCCGTCCCTTCTCACACTGATGTTGTTGCTGGTAATTGGCGGTATGGCCGTGGCAGCATTTCATCCGCCGGCAGCCGTTCAAGCAGCGGTATTAGCCAAACGGGGGAGAGGATTCGGTGTATCACTGTTTATTACTGGGGGAAACGTAGGACAAGCGATTGGACCGTTCTGCATCATGCTTTTGTTAAACCGTCATGGGCTGGAGCAGTTGGTGTGGTGCATGATTCCGGGGCTTCTCGTCGCACTACTCGTCGCGAAAACCAACTACTCTCGACCAGCCAAAGAAGGGATTGCGGCTACAACCACATTTTCGCATAGCACACCGAAAAAGGAAACTCTCTGGATTGCTCTCCGTCCCGAACTACGCCCACTCATCGTGTTATATCTAATCACTACTTTGAGAACCGTCACGACAGTCGGGGTGTTGAACTTCTTATCACTGCACCTCGATCAGCAGGATTTTTCAAACATCGAGCGTTCGGCGGTACTTTCCCTCTTTGTATTCGCGGGTTCAATGGGCATCATGACCGGCGGTTCTCTTTCAGATCGGATTAACCATTATACTTTGTTACGCTTTTCGCTGATTGTTGCGCCGCCGATTCTATACGCTGCGTTGCATAGTAGCGGCGTACTCTTTTTGATTCTGCTTCTTCTGGGAAATTTTACGCTTTCCACTTCGGTCACAATCAACATCGTTTTGGCGCAACAACTGCTTCCTAAGCATGAAAATCTGGCTTCCAGCTTTGCAATGGGCGCAGCATGGGGGACCGCAGGACTATTGAACTATCCGGTCGGTATGATCGGCGATCAGGTTGGGTTGCCGAAACTGCTAGATGGATTGGTGATGCTGCCGTTGGCAACCTCAGTCCTAACACTATTTTTGAAGCGAGAAGCAAAGTAGCGATCAAGTGCTGGTTGCTAATACCCTGGAACAATTGTGTGATAAAATCTATCTAGCACCACCGGTTATTAGAGGAGGAAAAAATGCAAACCAAAGTTGTCTTCAAAAGGGTAAGCCCTTATCAAGAAGACGAGATGAATTTGCCTGTCGAGGATTTGGAGGAGGCAGTCCCTTTTTACGAAACAGTAATGGGATTTCAAACGATCTCCAGAAGTGACACGCCTTGCAAGTCAGCCGTTCTCGCAAGAGATAATATCCAGATGGGATTGGCGGAGAACGGCGGCGATCCGACGCAGGATGGGTGTTTCTTTGAAGTGAACGATGTTGAGGCAACCTTCGATGAGTTGAAAGCCAACGGACTGGAAAGAGATGACGCAGAATACCGGGTCGATACACACGGCGATACCTCCTTCCGTGTGTTCTTCATAATAGCACCGGACGAACTTTGCTACTGTATCGGTCAGCGATTATGACTTTCCATGCTACACCCACAGGTATATTCATCACAGGTACAGATACCGAAATTGGCAAAACCGTTGTTGCCGGAGGATTGGCGGCTGCGCTTAAAACTGCCGGGGTCAACGTCGGCGTCATGAAGCCGATTGCGAGTGGCGGCATTGAACACGAAGGACGCATTGTCTCGGAGGATGCGATCTTGCTCAAGCACGCCGCACGGGTGGATGACGCCCTGGATCTAATCAACCCAATCTGTCTCCGCCAGCCACTTGCTCCATCTGTAGCTGCAGAGATTGAAAGGGTGTCAATTGATCTTCGACAAATAGACGAGGCTTTTGCTCAACTCTGTCAGAGACATGAGTTCATGGTTGTGGAGGGGATCGGTGGGATTGCGGTGCCGATCTGTGAGGAGATGCTTGTTGCAAATCTAGCGCAGCGTTTTCAATTGCCGCTGCTTGTCGTCGCCCGCCCTAACTTAGGGACAATTAACCACACCGTGTTGACGGTCGAATTCGCCAGATCGTATAGCCTTGAAATTTGTGGGATTGTGTTGAACGCCTCGCAAGAGGGATCCAAGGGAATTGCCGAACAAACCAATCCGAAGGAGCTTACGCGGCTTACCCAACTACCGATTTTGGGAGCCGTACCATTCGATGAACAGCTACAAGGCGACACACCCGATCCGGACTTTTTAAGTCAGTTTATTGGTGAGTATATTGATTGGAGGGGGTTAGTAGGGGCAAGCGGTTAGCCCCTACAAAAGATCTTTAACTCGCATGTGCATCACTCGGATTCCGTTATAGGCAGCCCGACAAAAAGCCGACTATCAATATCCGTAAGCGGATCAACTTCACCGCACGCTGCAGCACGAGCGAAAACGATGCCGGGCTGCTTGGATCGCATCGCACGCGACAGAACGGTAAACCCTTTCGATTGGCTGCTGTCTCGTAATTCCCACGCAACGCGTTGCAATTCCGAGTTGAATCGGACAAGCCCTTCCCGTGATCCGACACAGAGCGCATAAAGTTCATCAGGCGTTAAGCTGTCACAATATCCGTGACGAATCACAATATTTCCGCCTCGAATGTCTGAAACTGTCCCTCGTGCCCCGACAACACAAGCGAGTCGATAAAGTCTGCTTGTAAAGGCGCGGCTTTTGACTGCGAGGATGTGTGGTCCCAAGTTGTTATCAGCGAAGTCGTCATAAGCGGCAATCCACTCCATAAGTTCCTCTGCGTAAGTGTTCCACGCTGTTGCATCGTCGGGGTCCCTAGGAACGGGCGGGCTACCCTTGTCCCTACTGAGAAACGGACTCATGGAGGCTCCCGATTCCTTTACAATTTCGAGTCCGCGCTGCATCATCCGTTCAGCAACTTCAATGGTGCGATCAATTCCTTCGCGTTTGAGGAGTGTTTTTAGCGTATCCGCCAATGAGCGCCGCGTGACCAAACCTTCAGGGATAGCAATCTCCATTCCGACAATTTCTGAAAGTTCATCACGTCCTTCGGGGGTAAGACTCAAACTTGCCAACCCCCATATCGCGTCATGCCCCGGGGCTAAGGCTGCACATATATTCGGATCTCGTTTGAGATGTCCAGCGATAGACAGCTGCTCGCCAGCTTCCCGTTGACCCTCTGCCGTGATGGGCAAAAAAACTGCCGCTTGATCGCCATCAAAGTCGGCGTTCATCAACTCACAAACAAAGGGATGAACACGGACGGCACGGTCTGGCTGGCGCACCGGATGGAACGCAACAAGAGCGGTAGGCGTAAACGCAGGAGCGCGATGTACAATCACCCATGAACGCGTCATCAGCTCATCAAGAAGATGTGTTGCCCTCTGGCTTTTGCTCTGTACCTCTTTGGTTTCACCAAGTTCTTTTGCAACCTGAGACCCGAAAAGTGCCCACGCCATCTGCTCAGGAATACCGACCTGATCAGCGCGTAACTCCGCGTCTGGTACAATGACGCTGCGTCCGCTGAAAAGTGTCCGTGCGTCAAAGCGCATATCCGCGGGCCCTAGAAGTGCGTCGAAATATTCCGCAAGGCGTGTTTGGAGCTGCTTGAGGGTTTGACGAGTTAAACTTTCCGGTGCATCATTTGCGAACATCCGCTCTGCTCTGGTATTGACATCGGCAAGTGCACGATACTCGGAAACGGCTTCACATATACCAACTTCATCAATAGTTTGAGCATGCAGCCACGGATGGGGAACTGGCTGGGCAAGCTGGAGCGTATCCCCAGCCGGCCGGGCAAATTGAAAAGTTAATTTGCTATCATCAAAGTTAGTGTGGATGCTCCCCACCGAAAGTCGCTCCCTGAGTTTGGCAAACATCGGCGTCGGTGGTCCCGCCTGTTCAACTGTACCTGCTGCAATACGATCGGGAAGTGCATCCGCGTCTACTCGCGTCGAAGCACGGGTGTTGAAGTGTTCCCGCAAAGTCTCAAATGCTGAAATGTTGCGTAGTGTATGGTATTCCAACTCGCCAAGTCTCTGATGGTATATAGGCTCGTCGTGAACGATGGGCTCGGAGACCTTGAGTTTATCCAGCGCGATGTGAACCGTCTTTCCCCAATAGACCCAACCAACCGTACTCGGCCGATCTAGTTTCTTACCGTTAGGTCCAGCGATGAGGGTTTCCATCCCATCTTCAGGCAGTCCCGCCTCCCTGAGTCGCTCACAAAGTTGATCGGCATTGGGTGCTTGAAATGGCGGCACAATAGCGGTTTCCCCCTCCACCCACGCAATGCGGCCCATAACCGCTTCACGGATCTGACCAAAGTTCATCCGTCCATGCAAAGCACCAAAACTGAAAACAAGCTCCACCGGTGTGCCGTCGGCAAGATGGGGCATCTCATCGTCAGGTAAGATGCGCGAAATGACCCCTTTCGTCCCGTGGCGGTTACTGATCTTATCACCCGGTTCGATAGCATAGGGAAAATTTAGACGCGCAGCGCACGACTCACTAATTGCAATGCCGTCTTCAAAAGTATCCCCCCCCCAAGAGATAAAAGCGGTCAACAGATTACGGCCACACCAAAAGTCAGGCACATCGGGCTCGTAACCCGTCTGGACAAGCGCGGGCTCTGGAGATGCCGCCACTCTTGACAGCCCCTTGGGACAGCTAACCGATGCGGGCTCTGGAGCAGCGGGCGACAACCACTGGCGCATCATGTTCGCACCCATAAGTATTCGCGGTGGATCATTATGTTCGAGAAAAGGGATCAGTGCTGCAGACAGACCAAGCGTCGCCTCAGGGCTTTCATCCACAATGACCAATTTCCTATCGCGAATCTCCGCCCCCCTCGCAATTGTCAGAATTTTGCCAACGTTGGGTCCCTCTGGCGTTTCAAATGGGCAAGTCCGCCCAAGGTGTCCGGGGCTAAATACCTGATTCCCCTGTGAAATCCGCACCCTACGTAGATGTGTATGCTTGTCGAGCCAGTTGGTACAGGAAAGTCTCTGAGCGGTGAATGTGTCACTAAAGAACTCTCGCACCCATCTATCAATCGGAAGCCACGAGCGGACAAGCGACGTATCCCATGCTAGATCCGGTGGTGCTTCCCTGATACATGCTTTGAAGTAGTTGTACAGTTGATCGCCCACACACTCGATTTCCGCTTGTTTCAGTTCTACGGTCGAAGCGGTCGGCACGACAACATAGGGTTCACCGTCGAGCGTGAACATACCATTTGTATCAGGCTGCGGAATGTCCGTGTATTCCACCTCAACATAGCCCCCGGTTGACGCCAGCACGGTTCTGACACGGCAGGTGTACACCCCGGTTGACTCAAAGTGATAACCGGCGAGTGGCAACCGGTCAGCAAGGAGCTCTGGCAGCCGTTCTTTCATCAATTCCTCAAAGGATTCCTTGTGCCAAAATGCAGTGATGTTTTGTGACATGCTATCCTCCTATTTCCTTTCTATTGCGTATTACTCTGTCAAATAAATCATGATAAGTCACTCACCCGCTCGGCTCCGACTTCGCCGAGAGTCCGAGACTTGGATAGACATATCCAAGCCAATTGGCGGGGAAGTGTCTAAAGGAGGCTTTTGTACCACGATCTGTTAGATTGTGATCCTCCGCAAACTAACAGTTTGCGCTACATTTATCTGACAATGTAGTATTGCGTTTGTGTAAATTATAAAGTGTGAAATGTTGCTGCTCACTCCTTCTCTTCTTCCCAATCGCTTGCGATTTCCTTCCATTCGCGGGCGAGATGTCTTATAGAGTAGTGTAAACGTGACTTCACAGTGCCTTCTGGAATGCCAAGCTCCATGGCAGCTTCCCGAAGCGCCATCTCTTTCTGATATATAAGGTGAAGCACCTCTCGTTTCTCTTGGGACAACCCATCAACAAGCTGCCAGAGCAGCCGGGACTGTTCAGCGCGCTCCACCATTACTTCGGGACCATGAGATGAAGTATCAACCATCCAATCTGGATCTGGTGGACGTTCATCCTCATCGTCAAATTCGTCCGGCGGTGTATCGAGGGGCTCTTGCCGCCGTCGCCGCACGGTACGCAGATGATTGAGAGCGATGTTCGTTGCGATGCGGAAAAGCCAGCCCTTGAACTCGCCTTGATCATTCCACTGTTCAGCGCGTGTCCAGACACGCAAAAACACCTCTTGAACCAGATCCTCAGCGACACTTTCCGTCCGCACAATGCTAAGGACATGTTGACGGACGGACGCACTGTGCCGTGCAAAAAGTGTTTCAAAGGCAGCGGCATCATGCTTCACGATCTTGCGAATGAGGGTTTGGTCTGATTGGTCCATCATAAAAGGCTTTCACTGTAAATGACACCGCAGAAGGGATAAAAGTTCACTGTCTGAATTAGGATACTCAGGATGATATGATTTTCAGGTGTTTGCGTTACATTTTTCATCGACTCCTGTTAATCCTTGAATCCTGATTAGGTTTTCGGATTTTGGGTGGCATGAATGGGTACAAATGTGATAAGATGCACCTGCTACACATCACGCAATATATTAGGCTAGGAATATGTCAAAAATAAGAATTGGTATTATTGGATCTGGCGGTACAGGGACGCGCCATACAGAGAGATTCTCTGAAATGGAAACCGTCGAGGTTGTGGCAATCGCGTCGAGAAACCGTGAAACGGGGGCTGCACTCGCTGAAAAACATGGTGTGGAATTTATTCTCGATTGGCAGGCGCTTGTCGAGCGCGATAACCTGGACGGTGTCGTCATCTGCACCCACAACGACACCCACGCCGAAATCGCGCTTGCGGCACTCCATTGCGACAGACATATCTTTATGGAATATCCGTTGGCACGGTCAATCGATGCGGGGCAAGCAGTCGTCGAAGTGGCGCAAAGTAATCAACGTATTCTGCGGATTAACCACTCCGAGACCGTGTCCAATTCACATCGAGCGATTAAGCAGAAAGCAGAAGGACTCGGAGCCCTGTTGTTGACCACCTTTCTGCGCCTCACACCGGGGCGGGGTGTCCGTCCGGAGATTCTGTTCAACCTACCCGTTTCCGGTCCGCCAGCGCACTTTTTTATCTACCATATCTACCCAATCATCGATATCTTCGGAGGCGTCAGATCGGTCGAAGGAGCAGCGGTCTACGAAGGTTTAACGAATCAGGGAAATTATAACCGATTTGTCAACACGGTCAACGTCGAGTTCAAGAATGGCGGGATGGGAAGTTGGACCTGGGCAGGAGGGATCGAGATCCAGGATTCCGAGCAGCACTCCCGTTATGTTCTGACCGGTGGTACAATCAGCGATAGTGGTGGCAAGTGGCACTGTTCAACAGGGACAGGGGCAGAGGAGATTTCGCCGGTTGATGCTCCAAGCGTTTCACTTCAGGAACAGTGGATACAAGAGATCCAGACTCAGGAGACAACCGTAGCAGATAAAGACGCACTCACCGCACTTGAAGCAATACGGGTGAGTCTGTCCGCTGAACAATCTATGCAGGAAAAACGACGAATTGTGTTGGAATAAAGAGCAGGCAAATGAACAGCTGTCAATCCTCAAGTCGGTGGAACGTGAAAGGAGTTTTATATGCAGAATTCGTTATCAATGACGGTAGGTGGCGGCGACGGACAGATTAATGGCAGCGACGATCGCATTATTCAGGCGGGTATCGATTACCTCAGCGCACTCGGCGGAGGAACACTAAAACTCCTGCCCGGCACATATCATCTCAACAACGCGATCTATCTGCGAAGTAATATCCGGATCGAGGGGAACGGCGACGAAACAGTACTGGTTAAAAACCCGTCCGTGAGTACGCCTCTTGCCATCGATTCAGATTGGTACGATTCAGACGCAACACTGACCAATAGCAACGGCTTTGAGGTAGGATACGGGGTTTGTTTGAGAGGAAAGACACCCCATCACGGTGGGTCAAATGTCATCAAGCGCACGATTATTGCCAAGGAGGGGGATCGTATCTGGTTTGATAAATCGCTTGAAAAGAATTTCTGGGCAGACCACGAAGCACAGATCTCGACGCTGTTTCCAATTCTGAGCGGTGAATATATATGTGACGTTGAGATCCGGAATCTTGTTCTCGACGGCAACAGATCTAATAATGAACGCCTCGATGGAAACTATGCTGGCTGCATCTTCATGCAGGACTGTGAGCGAATAACAATAGATAACGTCGAAACACGAAACTATAACGGCGACGGCATTTCATGGCAGATTTGCCACGACGTGACTGTGACGAATTGCCGAAGCTTGAACAACGTCGATTTGGGGTTGCATCCAGGCTCCGGATCCCAACGCCCAATCATGCAGGATAACCACCTCGAAGGCAATCGGCTGGGGCTCTTCTTCTGCTGGGGAGTGAAACACGGAATCGCAGAAAACAACCAGATCCTTAATAACCATCAGTATGGCATCTCTATCGGGCATCGAGATACCGATAACATCATCCGACACAACCGAATCGAGGGCAGCGGTGAGGTCGGAATCACCTTCCGTAACGAACCAAACGAAGGGCGTAGTCCGCATCGGAATATAGTGGAAAACAACCGGATTACGAACAGCGGACCGGATAAAAGTGGAATCGGTGTTGACATTCAGGGGGAAACCCAATCAATCACGCTTCGCCAAAATCAGATAACCGAAACGCGGGAAGGTGGCGAACACATCGGCGTCCAGATAGGCGAAAAGACCACCGACATTCTTCTTGAAAAGAACGAGTTTTCAGGATTGGCTGTGGGGATCAAAGATTTGCGGGGCAAATAGATGCTTTTGCGACGTTTGACAGGACATTGATAATGTGATAAGATACACTGCGAATGTTTACATTTTAGCGTGGCAACTTAGGTCATAATCAAGGAGAAGTTAAGGGTGTGTGGTATCGTCGGTTTTTTAGATAAAACGCAAAATAGCAACGCGCCTGTGGGTAAGACTGTTCTCACAATGCTCACGGCATTGGGAGTGCGTGGTCCGGATTCGGCGGGTGTGGCACTTTATAGGCCTCCAGCAAATGGAGCGTTCACGCTGCAGGTAAAATTGGGAGAACCTGACGGCGCAGCTGAGAGGGGTACTTCAATTGCAGATGGGGTCAAGGCATTCGGTTCCGTGCACGAAGTGAAAACAACTGCCGAGTATCTACGGCTCGTCATCGATTTGCAAGGGGAGGTAACACCGCTAACGCAATTCATTGAGTCCTTAGATGAAGACATCGAAGTCGTCAGCATGGGGCGTGAACTGGAAATTGTCAAGCAGGTCGGCACACCCCAGAATCTCGACGCTACCTACAATGTCTCTGCATTTCTGGGGACACATGGCTTGGGGCACACACGCCTTTCGACGGAGAGCCGTGTGGATCTAAGCCACTCGCAACCCTTCTGGGCGCACAACTATCCTGACCTCGCCATCGTCCACAATGGACACATCACGAACTACCACAAATTACGCTGTATCTACGAACAACGTGGTATCCAATTCTATACGGAAAATGATTCTGAAATCATCGGTGTCTACCTTGCTGACCAGCTATCCCAAGGGCTGACCTTCAAAGAAGCGTTAGATGCGTCGCTTACCGATTTGGATGGCTCCTTCAGTTATCTCGCGGCAACAGAGAACTACATCGGATTTGCCAAAGACCCCTTCGCCTTCAAACCGCTCCTCTTTACTGAAACAGATGATTATGTCGCTGTTGCAACCGAAGAAATCGCAATCCGCGCTGCCTTCGGAGACGGCGACGAGGTGCGCGAAGCCCAAGCAAAGGATGTGAGTGTATGGCAGAGATAATTTGTGACGGTAAAACAACCCGCGACATCAATGCGGAAATCAAACGCCTCATCGCGATTGACGAAACTGACATCTGGTTGAGAAATCCCGTTGCTCGTCACAATCTCGGCGTGGCAATCCTACAGTCGGTGAAACTGACCTTCGACGGAAGTGTTGGTTACTACTGTGCAGGGATGGTCGACGGTCCCACTGTCGAAATCAAAGGCAGCGCAGGGTGGGGATTGGCAGAGTCCATGATGGGCGGCACCGTTACCGTCGAAGGGAATGCGGGCAACGGGGCGGCGGCTTCAATTCGAGGTGGGACAGTTGTGGTTCGTAGCGATGCGGCTGCGCGCTTAGGCGTTTCGATGAAAGGCGGACTGATTATTGTCGGCGGCAACTGCGGCTATATGGCAGGTTTTATGGCGCAGCGGGGAACAATGATCGTCTGTGGAGATACCGGCGAAGCGTTTGCCGACTCAATGTATGAAGCGGTTTGTTTCGTCGGCGGGGACATCGCTGAACTCGGCAACGACGCCGTGATTGAACAACCGACCGCAGAAGACCTCACCTTCCTCAAATCCACCCTGTCCCAGCATCTTCCTTCCAAAGTTGGCGAGCCACAGACCGCACTCCACAATTTCAAGAAAGTTGTCT
Organism: Candidatus Poribacteria bacterium; assembly: GCA_965204355.1. GTDB lineage: Bacteria > Poribacteria > WGA-4E > WGA-4E > PCPOR2b > PCPOR2b. The sequence continues at coordinate 412,624 of OZ241983.1, read as the reverse complement.
CTGGGCGCAAGCTGTGGAACTTTGACAAGGACGAGCGAGCGGTGTGGCGAGAGGCGTTATAATAAAAGAAACTTTCATCCCCGACAAGATCGGAATTCAAAGCGATATGCCAGACAAATCAGATTATCTCCGAACCAGTGGAACATTCACCCCCGACATCATTGAAGATATCCAAGTCAAAGCGGAGTTAGGCAGATATCGTATCCGCGGATTTGGGACCTTGCGCGAGCGGCGATGGGCGACGTTCGACGACCTCACCTTTATCCCCTGCACCCTGACCCGCATCCCACTTGAAGGCTATCGGGAACGCTGTTCACCCAAAACCGTTCTCGGCACCCGTTTCGCCGAAAAGCCGATTGAACTTGAGATTCCCATCATGATCACCGGCATGAGTTGGGGCGCGCTCTCCTACAACGCCAAAGTTGCACTCGCGAAGGGCGCGAATATTGTCGGATCCTCTAACACCACCGGTGACGGCGGGATGTTGATGGCAGAACGGGAGCACAGCCGGTCACTGATATACGAGGTGCTGCCATCCCGCTACGGCATTGACATCCACCACCTGCAGATGGCGGATGGTATTGAGTTGACGATAGGACAGGGTGCGAAGCCGGGAACAGGGGGATTGTTGCTCGGTTCAAAGGTGTTGGATACAGTCGCGGAACAACGGGATCTGCCCCTCGGCGTCGATCAGCGCAGCCCGGCGCGGCATCCCGACTTCCTCGGTCCCGACGACATGATCATCAAAATCGAGGAGTTGCGGGAAGCGACCGACTGGCAGGTGCCAATCTTCGTAAAAATGGGGGCAACGCGGGTATTCGATGACGTGAAGTTGGCAGCAAAAGCAGGTGCCGATGTTATCGTCGTAGATGGGATGGAAGGCGGCACCGGTGCATCCGCTGAAATCTGTCAGGAACACACAGGGGTTCCGACGCTCGCCGCTGTATGCGAGGCACGCGCAGCACTTGAAGACCTCGGATTGTACGGCGAAGTACAACTGATTATCGCAGGCGGCATCCGACACGGTGTGGACGCAGCAAAGGCGATGGCGCTCGGTGCGGATGCGGTATACATCGGCACAGCGGCGTTGATGGCACTCAACTGTAACAAATCTATCCATGTCGAAGATTACCAAGAACTCGGCACTGAACCGTACCACTGCCACCACTGTCATACCGGACGCTGTCCCGTCGGGATCACGACACAGGATCCCGACCTGATGAAACGCCTCGATATCGACGAAGCGTCAGAGCGGGTCGCCAACCTGCTACAAGCGATGACTTCAGAGATCCAGATCCTTGCTCGTGCGTGCGGCAAGGCGGACGTACATGACCTCGACCCCGAAGATCTCCGGGCGTTGAACTTGGAAGCGTCAATGATTTGCGGCATCCCGCTCGTCGGAACGAACCGTGTATTTGGCGGTGGACCAGGGTGGAAAGAACGGGAATGATGTCTATCTTATCGACGAAACAATTAAGTCTTTTCCAACAGCAATGAGAAAGGAGCCATGATAATGACGTTAGACGAGGTTAAAACGTTAGTCGCCGAGAAGGGAATCGAGTTTTTCCTCTGTTCCTTCGTAGAAATGGCTGGAGCCCCAAAAGCGAAGGTGGTACCAACGACGCATATTGATGACATGGCAGATGAGGGCGCTGGTTTCGCAGGATTTGCCGCAGGTGAGATGGGACAGGGACCACATGACCCGGATATGGCAAGCCTCCCTGACTTTAACTCACTCACAATCGTACCGTGGCGCAAAGATGTGGCGTGGTTGGCAGGAAATGTGTACGTAGAAGATGAACCATGGCCCTACTGCCCACGCACTATTTTGCAACGAGGGGTAGAGAAAGCCAGAGAAAAGGGATACATCTTCAACGTAGGGGTTGAAGCAGAGTTTATGCTATTGAAACAAGCAGAGGATGGCAGCTACGCGCCGTGGGACCCGCTCGATACGCTCGGTAAGCCTTGTTATGATCTGCGGGCACTCCACCGCAACCTCGATACAATGACCACCCTGATTAGGTATCTACAGGGGTTAGGCTGGGGTCCATACGCCAACGACCATGAGGACGCCAACTGTCAGTTTGAACTCAACTGGCTCTATTCCGATGCGTTAACCACCGCAGATCGGCATACCTTTTTCAAATGGATGGTCAAGACCGTCGCCGAAGAACAGGGACTGACAGCGACCTTCATGCCCAAGCCGTTTGCAAACCTAACCGGTAACGGCGCACACCTCCACATGAGCCTGTGGGACACGGAAAACCGGACCAATCACTTCCTCGATGAATCCGATGAAAACGGTCTTTCACAACTTGCTTACTGGTTCATGGGCGGCATTCTTCATCATGCCAAAGCCCTTGTCGCCGTCACCAATCCCCTCGTCAACAGCTACAAACGCCTAATCTCTGGCGCTCCCCGCTCTGGTGCGACGTGGGCTCCCGTTTATATAACCTATGGAGGGAGTAACCGGACACAGATGATTCGTATCCCCGGTCCTGGACGAATTGAAAATCGTTCAGGGGACGGTGCCGCTAATCCATACCTCGCTATGGCAGCAACACTCGCCGCTGGACTTGACGGCATAGAAAATCAAATAGATCCCGGTACACGCAACGACGATAACCTCTACGAAATACCATTGGACGAGCTCCAGCGACGCGGTATTGACCTGCTACCAAGGACACTCAGCCAAGCACTTGACTGCCTAGAAGAGAACGAGGTTATCCAGAGCGCACTTGGACCTGAATATGCGCCCTATTATATTGAAGTCAAGCGCGAAGAGTGGCGCAGCTACCACCAGAGCATAAGCCAGTGGGAAACCGATAACTACCTTGGACTCTACTAAGTGTAACCGGAGGGTTGTCGTATCTTACACGCTTAGGAGATATTTTAAAGTAGGATGGTCTAACACAATCAACGCCTTATGGAGGTAACACAAGATATGTCAGAACAACTCACGTTGAAACAACGGATACACAACAGTGAACCTATTCACATCGGTGGCGCTCCCACAAGCGCCTCGAAAAGTGAACTCGAAGCTATTCTCAGTCAAGACACCTACGATTTAATCGGGACCGATGCCCAACACTCAGCATTCAACGAAGAGAAACTCGTTTCATTTTGCGCCAACTTGGAAGAGTTGGGGATGCCCGTCCAGTTACGCATCAAACATACTCGAAACGCTTACCTTATTGGTAACATCCTCGACTTGGGTCCTCTAGCAATTTGCGTGCCGCAGGTCGAAACAGAAGCAACCGTCGATGAAGCGATAGATGCTTTCTACTATCCGCCAGTTGGAAAACGGAGTTGGGGTCCCAGTTCAGGGTACGGTTTCAAGTCAGATATGGACCGCTTGGAATATGCCGAATGGTGGAACAACAACGGAATCCTCAGCCTGCAACTGGAATCTGTTGATGCAATCATCAATGCTCGAAAACTTGCCAAACCCGGCGTTGATATGCTCATGTTCGGTGCGAACGACTTAGGATTTAGCCTCGAAACATATCCAAATCCCCCATTCAAAACGGTTGAAGAATGTTTCCAGCATGTTGTGGAACAGATGGAAGGGACTCAAGTCAAGGTGGGAGTTGGTTATACACCCGGTGGACGACTCTGAGCCAACATGCCGAAAAAGCGCGAAGTACGAATCCAGTGATAGAGAAAGGATCAGTCCAATGATTATCGTTGACACCCACTGTCATGCCGGACTGAACAAATATGAGCCTGTCGAAACCCTCCTTTACCACATGGAGCAATCCGGTGTCGATCGGGCAGTCTTAATTCAGCACCAGGGGACCATCGACAATAGTTATCATGTTGAATGTTTGGGTGCCCACCCAGACCAACTTGCCTCGGCGATGATTGTGGAAAGCACTGATGACGGGGAGCGGATGCGTTATTGGGCGGATCAAGGGCTTGTCGGAATTCGTCTCAGCGCAAACTCACGAGCGGAAGCGTCCGACCCGCTTGCACAGTGGCGCACCGCCGCGGAACTCAATCTCGTCGTCAGCGCCCCCTCAAGTCCATCAACGCTCCTCAGCGATGAATTTGCTGAAGTCGTGAAACTTTTTCCTGACCTCCAGATTGTTATCGAACACTTAGGGGGCGTGGGCACAGATGCGGCACCGCCGTACGATGAGTTCAAACGCGCTCTCGCCTTGGCGAAACACCCCAATTTGACAATAAAACTACCGGGCTTCGGGGAATTCTGCAACCTGCCATACCCATTCGAGGACGTCCCGCCATTAGCGCGTATGGTTGTGGATGCATTTGGTCCGCAACGGGTAATGTGGGGGAGCGACTTCCCGCCGGTCAGTTCGAGGGAAGGATACCATCATTCACTTCAGTTCCCACTTGACTACTTCTCCGATTTGAGCGAAGAAGAGCGGGAGTGGATTTTCGGACGTACCGCACTGTCGGTGTGGAAATTCACCGATAGTTGATTAGTTCATTGGTTCATTAAACTGATGAACTAATAAACGAATGAACCAACTTACGCATCACGTTTCACGTTTCATTACTGGAGATGATATCATGACGAGCACAACGAAAGCTGATTTGCCCCAACCGACAACCGACCTTAGTCTGGCAAAGACGCATTTAGATGAGTTTGGCTACTGCCTACTTGCTAATGCACTCACCCCAAAGCAGGTTAAAGCGTTACGCACTCGATTGGTAGAGCAAGCAGCCGCGGAAAAGGAACAGGGACTTGCCTATGAAGATGGCGGTAAGGAAAAGGACGACGGTATCAATCAACGCGTCTGGATGCTGATTAACAAGGGAGAGATTTTTCATGAACCGTTGCTCCACAAGGGCGTCCATGAACTGATCGGACACGTCCTCGGCGAGCAATACCTGTTGTCGTGCTATACTGCTAATATCGCCAAGCCGGGCGGCGTGGCGATGAATTTGCACACCGATCAGTGGTGGATGCCCCCACCGACCCGGCGTGATCGCTCCCCACTCCCTGTTGGGTCAATTACGCGGGAACGTCGAGATATAGATGATGCCGGTCCACCGTCAATGATTGCCCCAGCCGTCGTTGTCAACGTTATGTGGATGCTGGTTGACTTCACCGCTGAGAACGGCGGCACCCGAATCGTGCCTCGAAGCCATCTGACCGGACGCCACCCAGACAAAGAACTGGATAAGGATGCTGAACCTATTGCTGCCGCGGGACCCGCGGGCACGGCGATGGTGTTCGACGGTCGCATGTGGCACGGAACCGGCGCGAATATAAGTGACGGACCACGGCTGGGGGTGTTGTCAACATTCTGCGGTCCCCAATTCCGGACGCAGGAGAATCTTACAATCGGCACATCAAAGGAGGTTTTGGAGAACGCACCTCCGGAACTCTTAGCGTTGCTCGGCTTCAAAGTGTGGAACGCTTACGGTCGCGTCGAAAGTCCCGCTGTTGATTTTATAGCACCCGACGAGACCTCTCTGGGAGAATTGCACCCAGAGTAAGGAAAAAAGGCCGGGAGAAATGCTAGATAGCCTCACCAACTGGACACCCAACGCTCCCGATTCGGAACCGGTGGGTGGACAGGGTTGCCGCCCTGTAGATGCGACTCATAAATGCCAAATCCGATCTCCGTACCTAGCATTGTCGCCCGTAGATTGCTAACTCCCGGCGTTCCTGTTTTTATCGCCGCCACCAACTCACGAACCTTACGTTCTGTGCCGCTCCACGGCGTTACCGGCTCGACTCCAATCGGATCGTAGGCGCGATCTTGCTCTTCGCTTTTGCGCACATACAAAGATTCGCCATCGTTCTGGATCCGGATAATCCCCGCCTCGCAAACCAGTTCATACTCTCGGCTTGCCCCGGTCGCTGCCGCGTGAAGCGCTGTCCCGTTATCAAATTCGACAAACGCCGATAGGATAGCCGTATCGCGTCCGAACCGCATATTGGAGGTATCCCCCTCGTCGGGGTGCAGCTCTCCCAAGGTCCCGCGGATGGAGACTGGTTCGGGGTCCCCTAGTAGATAGAGGAGCGTGTCAAGAAAGTGTCCGCCGATGCTGTTGCCAGCGAACCCAATCACCGACTGAACTGCCCCCAACTCTCCACTATGCGCGATATCGTGTGCTTGTCGATAGATCGCCCAGTTTCGACGCATCGGGCCGAACTCAAGGAAGACACCGTTGCGTTCAAATGCCTCATTGATGGCATCTGCCTCGATTAATGAACAGCAGAGCGGTTTTTCCGCATACATCCCCTTGACCCCGTGTTCCGCCCCGTAAATCATCGCTTCAGCGTGCTGTTCCGGGCGCGTTGTAATACTAAGGATATCGGGTTTCTCCACATCAATTAACTCACGATGATCCGCGTACCCCCGCGGCACATTCCAGCGTTGTTGAAACGCCTCCCGTTTCTCCTCCACAATATCGCACGCGGCGACCATTTCCGTCTCCTCGACAACCGCATAGCCTCCGGCATGACAGTAAGGCAACACCAAGCCGCCACGGTGGGTACCTTGCTTCCTTCGTGCGATCTGTTCGTCTTCAATGGTGTTCGCCATACGCCCACAGCCGATAATACCGACCTTCAGTGTCATTACGGACCTCCTTCTGAAAGGAAAGTTAGAAATTTAGGGATTTATGTTAAGTCACTAATTAACACCAAAATCTCACACTGCTGCAAACTGGGCCAGGGATCCGGTGTCTTAATGCCTTCCAAGAGCAGCAGGATGGTGTTCAGCCCTTGTCGCAATGGCGGATCATCGAACACGAACCACTGCTGATCCTGACTGTTTGTTATCGTCCGCCTCGGCGTGAAGGGAATGGACTTATCATTGACTTCCAAGTGGATACGATCCAGCGCCCCCTCAACATCTTCTACACGAAGCCTGAGCTCGGTTTTCTCGATTCGTCCTTCAGCTTTCCCAGCATCAATATCGTCGTGAACGATAAGGCGCATAGCGTGTTCAGGACCTGCCCCTCTACCCATTAGTGCTAACTTACGCGGCACTTGAGTGCGGTGATCCACTCCGCCAGTTCGAGATGGAAGATAATAACACCGGTTCCGCCGCTCCAGGGACGCAGGCTCCCTTAGATCTCGTATAGTCTGGAGATGGTAATCATCATAGACGTTGAAATCATCGCTGTCGACAGGACCAGCACGATGGGAGGGATAATCGTAATTAAAAAGATGGACACCGGCAGCACCTTCACGATAGCCGTTCAGCGCTGTAGCCCTCAACACACTAGAAGGACTGCGTTCATACCGCTCCTGTGGTGAAACAGTATACGTCGCTCCATCGAATCCTATGAACACCAATGTCCCGCTTTCCTTCGCAAAGGAAACAGCTCTGTCGATATCAATCTCGTGGACACAGTAGCCCGGAGAGCCCAATACGAGGATATCAGCGAGCCCTTCGCGTATCCAAGTTTCTATATCCATTCCCCCTTCCAAATTCTCCCCAATGCCGACAGGAACCCGGACGATAAGCCGCAGCTCTCGACCTTTTGACGCGCTGTGGCGCGTGACAATCTCCCGTGCATCTCGCATGAACTGCGTCAAAGTCGGAATATTTCCAATAATCTCGCCGGAGCGGAAGAAGGGCGGCGCGCGGCTGAAATCCAATTCTAACCCATCAAAATCGTAGCGGGTTAGTGTTTCTTCGAACAGTCCGAGAAAACGTTCCCTTACCTCTGCTTTCGCGTAGTCCCATCTCCAAGAAAAGGACCAGTCCGCGCCATGAACGCCTACAGGAACGGGAGATCCAAGGAGTAGATCGAGTCTTTCCAGTTTCTGCCGAGACCTGCCATACCATCCCCGGGCTTCATCGCAGGCATGGGCATCGTTCATACGGAAGGAGGCGTAGATCTCCATATTCTGCTTTCTAGCACCCTCAATGTAGATCTGCATGAGATCGTGACCGTCTTGGATGACCTTCGCAAAGAGTCCATGCAAACACTCATGGGCATTCATGGGCATTCTGCCATCTATCTCCTTCACAGGTCTGCCGTGAATGTGCAAAGGTTGGGTATTCTGCAACGGATGACCGTGGATGTCAGTGGGTAAGGGATCGGGGTTCCATTCTTCAATGTTATCTCCCCACAGTTGCCCGTGCTGGCTTCCCCGCCAAGAGAGATCATCGTCGATCCCGACAAGGACAGATAGCGCATCCACACCAGCATCGGCAAGCGTGGGCATCATTTTGGTAATGTCCTCTGGTTCCCATCGATCTTGATAGTTGATGATCCAGTGACCATCGGTGTTAAAAATGAGACGTGGAGATTCCCTCGGATCCATTTGAATCACTCCATTAAGCAGAATTGGTACTATCTTACGCCACCGCCAGCTTGTCCGTCCCTAAAACGGAGGCAATAGAATATCAAACCGATTATATAGCACATCGAAATTTTAAGCAATGCGTAAATCGGAGAACCTATAGCAAAATCAGTTGTTGCTTTTTCGACACGGTTCGTTTACAATAATTCGGCACACAATCGACAGGCATCAACACGTTCAACCCCTTTCCACCTATTGTTGAATTGAGGAGATAGAACATGCCAACTCCGATGGAAGAATACCTGTTCGACCTGCACGGTTACACGATCGTCAAGGGAGCGCTTGATCCCGACCACGTTCGTGCTATGAACGGCTTTCTTGACGCGCTACCACCCCTCGAAATCGATCAGTGGTACGGCAATATCGATGTCCATACCTACAAGGGGATCGATGGGATGAACCTACAAAATATCATCGAAGGCGGAGAGATTTTTGAACGGCTCATCGATCACCCAGCTTGGATCGATTTGGTCCGTCACTACATCGGTCCCCACGACCGGCCATTCATCAACGAAGGGTTCATCAACATACGTAGGCAGGGCGGATATATCGGCGTCCACTCTGGAGGTCACATGCCTGACAGCCGCAATCGTATAGGGCGTAGTAAGGGAGAATGGTGTTGTTGCCTGCTGACCCTAATGGTGCCTTTGACCGATGTGGGTGTGGGTGATGGACCGACGGTTATCATCCCCAGCAGTCACAAGTCAGATCTTCCACATCCGATGCAGAAGGAGACCGCGGGCATCTCCGACGGTCCGGGCGAAACGGTTGAAGGTGCGATGGAAGTATACCTAAACGCTGGTGATGCCCTGCTGTTTAACGATTGTTTATGCCACGGTTCCGCAGAGCGAAAGAATCCCGGCGAGCGACGCATGATCATCTTTCGCTATCTCCCCTCGATGTACGCACACCGTTTTGCCTATGTCCCTTCCGAAGAGTTGCTAGCGCGACTCACACCAGAGAGACGAGCAATCGTCCAACCAATCAAACCCCGCAGACAACCCATGAAATGAATAGATAAAACAAGGAGGTCCGTCATGGATAAGAAAGAAATGACCAACGAAGAAAACTATCATTTCGATGTGACAGGTTACCTAATCGTCCCCGGCGTTCTGACCCCTGATCAACTGAAAACCTGTAACGAAGCACTCGATCAGTTGGGGACTAGTGATGGAACAACCCCATCGTGTGTGTCTTCCTCCTCCACCCTGTACTTCCTGCGGGATCATCCCGTGCTGACACAGTATTTGGAGGAGATTTGCGGTGAAAATTTTCGGCTAGATCGGTCCCCGCACCTGATTGAGATGAAGACCTGCCCCTCTGAAAATGGTAAGGTATATCTATCGGGAGGCAGCGAATGGCAGGACTGGTCCCGCGCCTATCGTCAGCACAACGGATCCCGCTTCTGTCAGGGCTTACGGGCGATATGGGCACTATCAGATGTCAACGAAGGTGATGGCGGATTGGTGGTGGTTCCAGCCAGCCATAACAGTTCAGTTGATGCCCCCCAAGACCTTGTGAGTGGAGACGACGACATGGGTTTGGTCGTGCAACCGGTTTTGCAGGCAGGCGATCTGTTGTTGTGCACCGAATCCCTGATGTGGGGGATACGATCTTGGCGTGGAAAAGGTCACCAGCGCCTGCTCGAATGCGGCTATATCAGTGCCGAAGTCCGTCCGTCTGCTGCGTCTGAAATTACGGGTAAGGACGACACAATGCCCGAATGGACAGTGGGCCTAACACCGGTGCAGCGCGCTGTATTGCACAACCCAAATCGAGGCTATCTACCGCCTGTGGTGTATTCAGACGGTAAGACGGCTTCGTTGGCAGCGGAGCCCGGTATCCTTCACCCTTCAATCTATAAACGGGACCCGGATTCGGGGATTGATGAGAAGGAATTTTTCCACTGGGATCTGTGTGGTCATCTCGTGTTACGCGGAGTGATGGATGCGGACTGGCTGGCAGCGGCTAATGAGGCGATTGATGCCAACGCCGACCAGATCAGCACGGGAGGTTCAGCTGCTGGAGACTCGAAACCGTTGGCGGGTACAGGAGTCGGTAGATCGTCAATGGGCAATCCGTGGCAACTGCCCGCGCCCTATGGCGAACCGTTCCAAAGGATGATCGCCGATCCCGCCCTGATCCAACGCCTGAACTGGATCATGGGCAGCGGGTTCGAATGTATGATGTGCAACGGATTCTTGTCGGGGAAAGGGTCATCCGGACACGCCCTGCACGCCGCCGGCTTCCCATCAAAAGTGGGTAACCACTACCGCCAACAAAATGGCCGCGTCTATAGCGAGTACCTCAATGTCGCTTGGCAATTGCGCGATGTCACCTCAGCGGACGGCGGTTTCGTCTGTGTACCGGGCAGCCACAAGACAAGCTATCCCATGCCCGACGGAATTCGGACGTGCGATAACGAGATGGGCATGGTACGGCACATAGAGATGAAGGCAGGGGATGTGCTACTTTTTCTCGCGTCCGCCCAAACTCACGGAGCATACCCTTGGACGGGGGAAGAGAACCGTCGAATGATTTTCTTCCAATACCGGTCACGGAATTTGTATGCCCCCTAAGAGATAGATCAGTGATTATATCCGTTTAGACTGCGGTAGTCCAAACACAAAATATAGTTTATTAGACAAAATCTCTGAATGACTCCATCTGAGGATAGGTGATGTTACATGAAGCGCATAATGGTTTTGTTGATAATCACGTTATTCGCATCATCAACATGGGCAGAGGTATTCCGTGATGATTTTAACGATGGAGATTTAGAGGGGTGGGTGGTTAAGGGGGAAGCCAGTGTTGAAAACGGTGAATTGATCATCGGTTTCCCGCCTCCGGATGCAGCGGATATTGTTGTCGGTCTTTTGGGAGTGGTCTCGAAGGATTACGAGGTATCAGTCTCTGTGAAAATTAACCAGTTGCTGTTTCAACCGGTTATCGCCAATGGTGCAAACATTGGTCTACGCGCACACCCTCAAAATGAGAGCGAGAAGAGGCCACCACTTCAATACGACTTATCTTACAATTTCTTGCTAGGCCGACACACGAATCGCAGAAGGGGTATTGGTGCAGCTATTTGGCATGTAGATAAAATTGTGAAACTACCTGATGGCAGAATTGATGGAGTCCATATCGGGAACAAGCTGCTTGAATTTTCACCATTTGCTTTTGAAATGGACAAATGGTATCGCTTGAAGGTTATTGCAAGGGGCAATCGGTTCCAGGTGTTTGTTGATAATAAAAAACTGTTGGATTTCCTTGATAACACCTACCCTGAAGGGAGAATTTATCTGTCGTCAGGGCATGGGAACCGCGTTCACTTCGACGATTTTGAGGTTCGGTGGGGTGATGCCCTTGACGTGCAGCCTCAAAGAAAACTCACAACCACTTGGGGAGAAATAAAGCGCAGCTTCCGTTAGGAGGTAGTGCAGCACTATGTCGCTCTATGGGCAACGACAATAAATCCAGTCAAGCCACCGAGGAGAACCTGAAAACCTGTTTGATAAAGCAGGATGGCGAAAGGTTGACAGAGGAAGACCAGTCCAACCACAATTCCGCCGATTGAGACACGCTCGATTAGCAATTTTCGTGGGGATACAATCGCGAGCACAATTATGCCCGTTAAAATGAGGTGAAGTCCGCTGCTTTGTAGAAGTGAGCTAAAGGATTGGTAAAGGGCAGCAAGCCCGGTTATTACGATAATCACTGATGCACTCTCAACAATCTTTTTGGCGGCGACTCCTCTCGAACTTGTTGCCATGCCAAAAGCGATTGCGCTCGCAGCAAGTAGGTGGAAAGCGGAGCTCCGTAAAACTGGGGGCATAGGGAAACAGAGGAATGAAAAGCCGGCGATGAGTCCCAATCCAGCGATAACCTCAATAGCTCGCTTCGCCGAAAAATAGAGGGAGGATAAAATAGCGGAAATAATCAGCAGGGGCAAAGCGATACCCCGGACCAAAATTGAATACGGTTGATAGAGAAAGACCAAACCGATAATTAGTGCGCCAAAAGCGATAAACTGATTACGACGTTGCTTTGTCATGGGATGCGGCCCCCGGAAGTGCAGATAGCCCCGGCATCGGGTATAGTCTGCCAGAAGGCTTCCTACGACCCCCTCGATTCCCGTCGTCCAAAGATGTTCCAAAATCCCTTACGGGAAACAGCTTCAGCCTCTTCCCGTAGCTGAATCTGCTCGGCTAGCTCGTTCTGCAGTGCCTCTACCTTTTGTTGTAAGTTTTTGATGAGGCGCTGCAATTGCTCATTTTGTTCCTGTAACTCTTGATGCTTGCTTGCCAAAATCGCATTCTCTTCCTGAACAAGCATGAGGTGCAATACCTGACTGGCAAGATTTTCAATAATATCGGAGGTTGGGATATTAAACGCCAATTTGGTGATCAGCAGCGGCAGCCCCTCACGCGCTAAAAGTAACGCTTGGGGTTGGGAGGGTAAGACGCTTGTATCTGCTTCTTCTCCTGAAGCATCGAGGGCGGGCAGATAAGGGATGATATCTTCATCACGGCGTTCGAGGGTTTGTCGAATGATCGCCTCTTCGACGCCGATCATATTCGCAATTTCGGATAAGGTGAGCGGAGCTGACATGTTTTACGTTCCCTGGCCTGACTGCTACATCGCTTTTTTGGGCTGGGTTTTGTTCTGTAACAAACGCAACAACTGCCAACTATAATTCAAGGCTGCAATTACCGCAAACACCAAACCGACGCACAAAACATAAAAGGGATCAAATGGCAGGATTAATCCGCTATCCGCTAAGATGTAGAGAACCAAGGCAGTTGCAAGGAAGAAGGTCGTGCATTTGCCCCACTTGTCAGATCTGCCAATAATCTGCGTTCGGTGAAACAGAAAAATGTTGGCAACTACAATCAAAACATCTCGAATAATCACAACGACAAAAGCCCATCGCGGGAAACTTGAATGGGACAAAATGAGGGCAATAATCACCGCACTGATTATCGCCTTGTCAGCAATGGGATCCAGAATCTTACCCAGATTGGTACGCTGATTCAGGCGTCGCGCAAAGTAACCGTCAAGCATGTCGGTCAGAATTGCCAGGCCCCCTATCACTAACGCCGCCACGTGGGATCGACGAACAATAGTGTGAAAGAGGAATGGAGTCAATCCAAGTCGTATTATGGACAATAAGTTGCTGACATAGAAAAAATTTCGCACAGCAATTATAGAACCAGATGTTTGAGGAGAGCGATCTGAAGCAAGTTGACGTTGCATCGTTGTCCTCGATTCCAAGAGCGGTAATAAAAAGAATCACCGTTCAATTCAGAGAAGCGTTTTTCCACGGTGATATATTAGTGTCGTGCTTTTCAAAACTTCTTCGAGCGAGTAAGCTTATTTTTAATCTTCGATTCTCCCGTTCAAGCAGTTCGATTTCCCGTTCCAAAAGCTGATGTATAGACAATGTCTCTATTAACTGCTGTTTGTCTGCCAAAGGGATCTGGAGGCGTGTTGCTATCTGGTAAGATAAATGGTCGGGTGCCGTCGGAATTTCCTCTGCTATCTTCCACTCGGGAACCAATTTCGCTAACAACGATTCGTAGGTTCGGTATAATTGGATGGCTCGGATAGCGCGCTCCTCAGAGTCTTCAACTGATTCCGCATCATCTTCGTCCAATACCCTAACTTCACCGACTAAATAAGGCAGATCCCGCCGAACCTTCATAATTTTAAAGCGGTGCTGCCCCAGCGTTATCAGGTTCATTCGGCCATCTTCAAACCGATCAACCTCAATGATTTTGACAGCAGTTCCAATGAGGTAGGGTTCAGCATGTTCACCCACTTCCTTACCCTTCTTGATGAGGACAATACCGAAAAGTCGATCGTTATCCAAGCAATATTGAATCATCAATCGATATCTTTGCTCAAAAATATGAAGCGGCAAGACACCGCCCGGAAACAGAACAACCTCCAGTGGAAAGAGGGGCATTTCATCCTCAGCGAGTTCTTGGACTAGGTCGGTTTGCATGCGATAATCCCCGATCTTATTGATAGACATAAGAGTTGCATGTTTTTGTTGATTTCAAGTGTAGCACACGATACGGTGGGTGTCAATAGAGAAATGGGCAAGTCGACTGTATTACACTTGAAAAACGGAGCGAAGATCTACTATGTCGTGCATAGAAAAGAAGAGGCGGGGCAGATGAAAACTGAATCAAGAGACACCCTACTACAGATTGCAAGAGACGCAATAACATGTTATCTTGAAGACCGAGTACCTTCAAAAGTTGTGCTACTCGTCCTCATCACCTTGGTTAATCTCTTTTCGGCGTGTATAGAATTTCGGGGTTTCCTGAAACTTATTGCGATAATAGGTAACCGTTCGTCGAGCAATTTTTGTAGCGTATTCCCGTTCGAGGATGTCCGCGAGCTCCGCATCACTGAACGGCTTCTCACGCTTGCCCGATATCAATTCTTGACGTTCTCGCACGGCGATCAAGCGATGAACAACCTCCCCTTTACCCTGACAAAAGAACTTAAGCGGTAGGATACCTGTAGGCGTGTCAATACGTTTGTCCTGCAGAATACGGCTGACGGTGGATTCATGCTCACCGGATTCTCTGGAGAGTTGGGCTTGCGTCAAGGGTTTTAGATGCAATTCATCCCCGCTTACAAAGTAACGATACTGGTACTCATAGATAAACATAACGATGCGGAAGGTCAGACTTTTGCGCTGATTGATGAGCCGAAGTTGATCGAGTAGCTGTGCCGTTTCTTTGTCAGCTTCCTGATCGCTAGGGATCTGAATCTGGTAGCGAGAATTATACTCGATTTCCGATGAAACCTGAATTTCAGCGCGGGGCGGATTGTCGAACTGTTGTACGATTGCCACTGTCTCGGAAGGTTGACTTGATGGCGACGGTGTATCGACAACCGTAACCTGCGCCGAACTCGCAATTTGCACCCGATCCACCAGATCGCGAATCTCACGAACCGTACTTAGGGGAATCCCCAACTCACCAGCGATATCCTCTGACTCAGCACCCGCATCCATAAAATATTCGACAAACTCCGACTGCGTGATGTCGTATGCCTCTGTCAACTTCGCGAGCTCGTCATAAGGCTCCGCCGATTCAATCGGCATCTGTGCTGTCGGCGGCTCACGAAATTCCGGATCATCAAGACGTAAATGAAACTCCGGATGATCTTCGTAGCCTGCCCAAGATCGTTTGAGATGACGACAGTATTCAAGCGCGTGAAGGAGTCGCCCCCGCGGCACCCGATATTTAACCGCCAATTCCACAATATGTCGTCGTGCATCCTCCCGAAAAAAGTCGCGTTGCCAGTCGCCGCGTTCCTCAATCTCGAACTCCTGCATAAATTCCACGAACTGATGGTCTTGAAACTCCTCATACAAATGACGCGGAATCCGTCCTTGGAAGTTAGTTTTTCGCACGTGCCCCTCCTCAACCAAGCGCTGAAAGGCTTGCTGCGATTCGACCTGCCGCACATATTCCTGAAATTCCCGCTCATTCTTTGTCAACAGATCGAGATACGCGTCAGGAGGGCGCCCAGATCTTACAGTGGGTGCAACTGAGATTTGCGGTTGGGGTCCGATAACACGCATACGCGCTTCCTCACTAAATATCGCTTTATGTATAAACACCTATAGGTTAGCAAGCCATTAAACAAACGTCAATCCGAAAACGCCCGATGACCGGCAACACAAATTATAAGACAGGTAACCTCAAAAGGTTGGGACACGTTCGCCAGATACCAGCGACCATTTTATTCTCAACTAAGGAGGGGGGCCGAATCTTTCTACTAAAGATCGGTAGAGCGGCAAGAACAGCACAACCGCTGTGATAATAAGAATAATCAATGTGATAGGGCGAGACCATAGAAAGGAGAGGCTGCTATCATTAATAAGAAGCGCACGCCTGAGATTTTCTTCAAGCAGTCCCCCCAATACGAATCCGAGCAGCATCGGTGCCATCGGAAAATCGAGGAGCCGAAAAAAGAGCGCGCAAGCGGCAAACCCTACCATCAGATAGATATCAAAATTATTGAAAGAAACCAAGTAAACGCCGATGAGGGAAAAGAAAAGAACAAACGGAACAAGAAACGGTTTCGGTACAGCAAGCAGCCGAGCGATATAAGGAATCAGTGGCAGATTCAGAATTAACAAAACGATGTTTCCCAAATACATTGATACAATCACTGACCAGAACACTTCGGGGTTTTCTGCAAACAGACGTGGTCCCGGTTGGACCCCATAAGAAATTAGTGCACCCAACATCACAGCGGTTGTCCCAGAACCCGGAATCCCCAAAGTGAGCAACGGCACAAACGAACCGGTCGAAGCCGCATTATTCGCTGTCTCCGGTGCCGCGAGTCCTTTTAAACTTCCCTTACCAAATTGGAGTTTTGCCGCTCCTTTTGCGAGCGCTTGTTCCATCCCGTAAGCTAAAAACGAGGCGATTGTCGCACCGGCACCCGGCAGCACGCCGATAAAGAAACCTAATACTGAGGATCTGCCAACGCTCGGCGCGATTTCCTTGAATTCTTTTTTTGAAACTTTAAGGCTTCCGAATTTTTCATTGACGGCAGTTTGGGCGGCGTTGGAGGTCTCTTCCGACTTTAATGCCGAAATGAGAGCTTCAGAGAGTGCAAAGGTCGCCATAGCGAGCAGCAGAAAACTGATACCATCAATTAGGTCCAGTTGTCCCAGTGTGAAACGCTGAATCCCTGTCGAATTATCTGTGCCGATGGTAGACAACATCACACCCAAGATTGTCATCAGGGCAGCTTTCAGGAATTGTCCCTTCCCCGCAAAAGCGGAGACAGCCGTGAGTCCCATGACCATCAGTGCAAAGTAATCAGCGGATTGGAAGCTCAACGAAACGACAGCGAGTGCCGGTGCTGCGAGCAGTAGAAACATCGCGCCGATTGTTCCCCCAGAAAACGATGAATATGCGGCGGTGGCGAGTGCCTTCCCCGCCTTCCCCGCCTGTGCGAGGGGATAGCCATCGAAGGAGGTGGCGACGGTCGAAGCCTCGCCCGGCGTGTTCAGCAGGATTGAAGAGGTTGACCCACCAAAAACAGCTCCATAATAGACACCCGCCATGAGAATCAATCCCGATGATGGCTCAAAACCGTAAGTTATTGGAATCATCAGAGCGATTGTGGAGATTGGACCCAATCCGGGCAACATGCCGATAAATGTGCCGGCAAAAACACCCAGAGATACCATCAAAATATTGGTGAGGGTAAATGCCGTTGAGAGTCCCGTCATTATCCCTTCTAATACCATTTATTTAACTCCAAACTGTTAGGCGCGGACTAATTTGCTCCTAAGAAGCGCAACACACCGGGCTCAAGGTAGATTCTTAGCAGTTGCGTCAAGATGAACCAGAAACCGACGGTCACACCGATTGAAACCAACAGCATCAGCTTGATTCGTCGCTCGCCCATCGCCCAAAATCCGCCACAGAGAAAAAGTATAGTTGAGATTAAGAATCCGAGGGGTTTGAGGATCAATCCATAACCAGCCATTAGGAGAAAAAGGAAAACTGCACACCTCCAGTCTAGTCCTTTGAAGGCAGCTGCTAAAGCAGTCTCCTCTCCGCTGACATGCCGATCAGCAGGAAGAATCAAGATCAGTAATGCGGCGATAATTCCTGTCGCACTTAACGCTATCGGCAGACTGGAGGGGGTCACGCCAGAATCTTCAATTCCCGGTGCATCTGGAATATTGAGCGCCATTGCGCCGTAAACTATTGAAAGAATGAGGATAACAAGTGCTCCCACTTTATCTTTTGTCATTAATCCCCCACTTTAAGTTCAGAATTAGACAAATGGCATCATTCGAGAAAACCAAGCTCACCCATTAGGTCACCGATAACCTTTTCCTGCCCTTCCAAGAAAGTAGAGAATTCCTTCCCCGGTTTGAAGAGATCCTCCCAACCGTTACGCGCTCGCACCTTTTCCCAAGCGGATGTTTCATACATCTTTTTGAGCAGATCGGCGTAGGCAGAAATCTGCGCTTCAGACAACTCCGGCGGGCCGAAGAAGCCACGCCAATTGACAAAAATGGTATCGTATCCCAACTCTTTCAAAGTTGGGACGTCGGGAACAGAGGCAGAGCGCTTACCCGCAGTAATGGCGAGGATGCGCACCTGGCCCGCCTTGTGTTGTTCTAGCGCTTCACCCAATCCGGTCGATAAAACCTCCGTCTCCCCAGAAAGCAACCCGGCAAGTGCCTTGCCGCCACCATCGTAAGGGATGTATCGCACCGATTTGGGATCCCCGTCCGCTGCCTTAAACGCCAATGCGGCGACAAGGCCGTCCATACTGCGGCGCCCTGACCCACCGCCAACTCTGAGTTGGCGAGGATTCGCACGAAAAGCCGCAACAACATCCTCCCAACGCTGGAACTCTGAATCGTTACGGACAGCAAACACGCCGTAGTCCGCAATCACAGCAGCAACAGGTGTCAAATCCCGAAAAGTGTGCGGAAACACCTTCTGTAGAGAGCGGATAAGGATTGGGGTCGAATTAACCAGCAATGTCCCCTGCTGACGTCGCGCCGTTTTAATAAGGTATGCAATCCCCTTTCCGCCGCTACCACCGGACATATTCTGATATGATACACGCTTGATAAGTTTCGATTTCGTTAAGGCTTCACCGACACCGCGAGCGGTTCCATCCCATCCGCCACCAGCACCCGCAGGGATAAGGAAATGTATTTTGTCTATCTCCTTGTCAGCATAAGTTTTCCCGGCAAATATACCCCAAACAAGTAGGAATATGCTGAGAACCAGAAACATTTTATTCGTTGAATTGTTCATCAGGTCTCCTAGAATTATTATATCATCGCACCGTTTCAACTGCACAACTCCCTTATATCATAGAAGGAAAACCTCAAAATTTCAAGCCGCTAATACCGTCGTCTAAGGTCATTTAGTGAAACATCGGGATTCGGAGATCCCTCCTACAAAAGAGCCAAATGCCCCTATCCACGTGCCTTTTTTAATTGATGAAAGATTCGGTGTTTGCTACAATCTACACCACCTGAACGATTGTGATCAGGGGATTCATATTTCAATGTCCTCAAGCGAGAGGAGCGGAGATTATGATTGTAGTCACAGGAGCTGCGGGGCGACTTGGCAAACGCGTCGTCCAACGCCTCATCGGAAAGGGATATGATGTCCTAGGAACAGACCGTGTGCCGCATGGCGAGTCGCCATCGCCCTTTGTTCAAGCGGATCTCTGCAACGCCGAGCGGGCAACGGAACTGCTGACAGACGCAGAGGCAGTCATTCATATGGGCGCGATTCCGGGACCCAGGAGTGATGCCCCACATGAGGTATCCGAAAACAACGTCCAGAGCACATTCAATGTCCTCTGGGCAGCAGCAGATAAGAAGCTCCGACGGGTGGTGTTCTCCTCCAGTGCCTTTGCCATGGGCTGGGCATACGATCCGCACGCCTTTGTGCCGTTGTATCTGCCTCTCGACGAGGAACATCCGATGATGCCCTTTGAACCTTACGGACTGTCGAAGCAAATCGGCGAGTGTATCGGCGAGATGGTTGCTCGAAGTTCGACAACCTCTGTCGCAAGTCTTCGCTTCACGAATGTCGTTCCACCAGAGCGACAGGCTGA
This sequence comes from Candidatus Poribacteria bacterium, assembly GCA_965204355.1. GTDB lineage: Bacteria > Poribacteria > WGA-4E > WGA-4E > PCPOR2b > PCPOR2b. Next base: position 392,682 of record OZ241983.1, on the reverse strand, counting down.
ATTCCCCTTGCCCGCACCCACACCCGACAATCCAACCACGCTGGTGATGTGGGCGTATGCCGATCCACACGACGTGGCGGAGGCCCATGTACTGGCACTTGAGGCGGACCTGAAGGGGCACGAGCCTTTTTTGCTCGCTCAACCGACCACTCGATTCCGTGAACCAACAACCGAATTGATTAAGCAAAATTTCGGGGATCGAATCGAGATTCGTGGAAGGCTCGAAGGCAACGCAAGTGTCATCAGCACAGAAAAGGCGCAACGGATGCTCGGCTTCAAACCGAGACCTAGTTGGAAAATATCTATAGAGGAATAGCGCGATGAACGAACACGAGGAATACCTTTTCGATCTCAACGGTTATATAGTTGTCAAGAACGTCCTAACCTCCGATGAAGTGGCATTGTGCAATGAGGCGATTGATCATCATTCAGAGAGCATCCGTGAGCGAGTCGGTGAACTTTCGTTGTCGGGTGGGTCCGACGCCTTGGAAGGAATCACCGGACGCGGCGACCTCGGCGGGATGTTGGGTTGGGAAAAACCGTGGTGCGAACCGTTCCGTAATATGCTTGCCCACCCGAAAATCGTGCCGTATCTTCATAGCATCTTGGGAAAGGGATTCCGTATGGACCACAATCCCGGACTAATTACCATGCGCAAGGGAGCAGAAGGGCATGTCTTTCACGGCTCCTCCGGTCCCGGCTTCGATCCACACCAATATTACATCTTCAAAGATGGAAGGATGCACTGCGGATTAACCGTGGTAGCGTGGCAACTCGCTGATGTGAATCCAGGCGATGGCGGACTCTGCTTAATTCCGGGGAGTCATAAGGGCAACTTTGCTTGCCCTCCTGAAATGAAACGGTATGAAATGTATCAAGAGCACATTCGGCAGGTTACAGGCAAAGCCGGCGACGTTGTTATTTTTACGGAAGCCACTACACACGGGACGCTGCCCTGGAAGGCAGATCATCAACGGCGTTCTCTGCTTTTCCGATACTCGCCGGGCAATTTGGCATACGCCAAAGGCTACTTCCCCAATTGGCCCCAGTCAATGCTTGAGGGGTTGACACCGGAACAGAGAGCGGTCTTAGAACCACCTTATCACACACGGCTCGACCGCCCTGTTCTGGAAGACGCATAGCGATTTCCCCACTGAGTGCGTCTTATAGACGACTATCCAACGAACTCGTCGTAAATCGCTTTGGAAACAGCAGCAAGGCCGAGATCTATCCCCAGTCGATCGCCAGTCGTCATCTGTTTTGCCATAATCGCCACAGTGTATGGACCGGCAGAGGAAAATACAATACCAACATCACACCTGACGCTGTGGTAGCTGCCTGTCTTGTGGGCGACCACCGTTCCCGGAGGAAGTGCGTGCGGAATAACTGTGCTAAGCTGCTGACGCTTGAGGATATCCAAGACCGCCTCTCGTGACTGGGGTGAGAGGATATCACCATTGTAGATCAACTCCAACAAGCGACACATATCGTCTGGTGACGACACGTCGGACTTGTCTTCGGAGAAACCATCGCCCGCTAAGACAAACTCCCGCTTTTTCAGACGATCTGACGCTAACTGATAGGTATGACCGGGGTTTTCCACCTCAAGTCCAGTGATACTGTAGAGCAATTCCCGACATGTCATCGGAATATGGGTGTGGTTCAACCCCAGTCGCCGCATTGTGTTGTTGATATTATCCCCGCCAACCCGGTTGTAAAGTATATCAGTGGCGGTGTTATCGCTGATGATAATCATGAGCATCGCCAAGTCGTGAACCGTCGGCTGAAGCCCCGCTGATAGCTCCTTGAGGACGCCAGACCCCGGCACCCGTAAAGCATCAGTCAGATCGACACGTTGGTTCACGTCAATGATACCCGCATCAACCTGTCGATACAACTCTACCAATAACGGCACCTTCAGCGTACTAGCTGTAAAGAATACTGTGTCGGCGTTATGGCAAACACCCTCACCTGTCTCCAGATGTTTTGCAGCAACTCCGACAATTCCACCTGTCTGCGCCGTAAAATCTTGGATTGCAGACATTACACCTGATTCAGCCATCTGAGTCCTCCATTCATTCACTTTGCGAGGAACAATGAGCGTTTCTTCCCCTTAAAACCGTTCCAGCAGCAATTTCGTAATTGGATTGGGACGACTGTAATATTTCCGCGTGGCTTCGTCCTTACTCTCCGAAAGGCGACGTGGGAAAATGGTATAATTGCTCAAGTAGCGATCCGTTGTACGACCACAGTAGAGGTGAATAGTCCGACGTTCCGCGGTGGTCTGCCGGACATTGCCGGCGTGGAACATTATCGCGTTGAACAGAACCGCAGTGCCGGCGGGGCCGGTGATGTGATCCGCTTGTGTCAGGTCATAAGCGTCGATCGGTTGCTCTCTCGTATGTGCCGAACCGGGAACAACACTAAAGGTATGCGTCGTATCATCCACATCGCTCAGGTAAAAGACGACGGATATGTATGGGGTGGAGTGGGGGATTTCACTCGCTCCACTGCCGACATCGCGGTGCCAACGGCAATTGGTGGGACCATCGGGATTGGGCTTACGAATTCGCACCGAGTGTTCTTCCGCACATAAATCGGGTCCCATAATCGCTTCCAGCAACGGCAACAGCCGCGGTGGGCGCATGGTAAAATCAATTTCCGGGTGTGTAATCAGCAGATGGACATTGAGTTGGTAATGTCCATCCTCCCGCTCAAACCACATCGCTGGATTCTCGACGAGGTCGCGATCTATGATTTCATTGATAGTACGTACCTCGTCGGTGGATAAGGCATCAGGGACAACAACATAATCGTTTTCCCGATAAAATTCTAATAGTTCTTTCATGGGATTGCTCCTTAATTGACGCGCAGCTGCAATCTTTAATCACAACAAGGAAACGAAATGAACCAAGAATATATTAGACGTTGGCAGGTAGAATTTGAAACAGCAGATGCAGAGACTATTCGGCAAATGCTCGCTGAAGCACCGGCACTCGTAAACGTAAAGGTGAATCACACATCACCGAGTGGGAGAATCAGGCAGTGGGGACCGCTCTTCAGCGCAAGTATCAACTTCAAAAGTCTTGACAAAGTCAAGGCACTCGTAGAGGCAGGTGCGGACGTAAATAACAGTGACCTCGGTACACATTGGCCCAGCACCGAGTATGAGATTAACCGGTATCTTCTCAGTCAAGGAACAGAGGTCAATCAGCCGTGCTATCTTGGGTTTCATGCGGTCGGCGTCACCGACTTCGATTCCTTCTTACTCATGATGGAAAACGGGCTAGATCCGAATTTCGCATGGCTCTACAACGGCGAAACTTTGCTCCATGTTCAAGCACGCCACGATGACGATACCCACCTCGCACAAGCCTATATCCTAATTAAAGCGGGCGCTGATGTCAACCCACAAGCGCTGAGTGGATTTGACGACGAGCCTATCATGGATAACGAGCATGTCGTGCAATACGGCAAGGAAACACCGCTCCATTTCGCCGCCCGGTTGGGCAATCAGCGGATGGTTCGGCTACTGCTTGACCACGGTGCTGACCCATCGCTCAGAACGGTCAGTCGAATGAGTGATCCGAAGCGGTTCGTCGAATGGACGGACGAAGTAACATCGTTGGTCTGGCCCCTACGCGAATTCAAGAGAGTGTTGTTTCAACCTTATGAAGGAGAAACACCTCTTGACATGGCACTGCGTCAAGGTAACGAAGAAATTGCCAACATGCTCAAGCGATAATGGCAAATGAATCCGTCGAACCTAGCTCGCGCTTTGAACAAAAAAGACTAATGTTCTGAGCCGTGTTGGCGAAGGATCTCGATGATTTTGGTTCTGCCGATTTTTACCTTTTCTGCATCCACTTTTATTTCCAACAATCCTGCGATAAACTCGGTAGTCTCCCAGTCCACCACCGAGACATCAAGCGGGGTTTCGTCCCTGTAGTTCTTTGGGTTGACCTTCGCCCCTTTCTGAATCAGCAGTTCAGCGATTTCGGTGTGACCGAGAAACGCTGCACTGTGCAATGGCGTGCTACCATCCCGACTCTTCGCATTGATATCCGCACCTTTTGCGATTAAAAGTTTAGCGATTTCCGTATTGTCCAGCAGTGCCGCCCATGACAAGGCGGTTACTCCAAATTCACTATCCTCGGCATTGATATCCACACCGTTCGCCAGCTGCTCCTTAACGGCTTGGAGGTTTCCACTTCTGATGGCATCACATAAGGCATTACTCTCACTACTTATGTTTGTTGAGGCACCGTGTTGGTGGAGCAGCTCAACAACTTTGACTCTGCCAGTTTCCACCTTTTCCTCATCTATCTTTATCCTCAACATTCCGGCAATAAAACGAGTGGTCTCCCAATCCACCTCTGTAGCATCTAGGGGTGTACCACCATCCCCGTTCCTGATATTGATATCCGCGCCGTTTTCAAGTAGTAGTTCAGCAGCTTCGTATTGACCGAGAAAAGCGGCGCTGTGCAATGGCGTGCTACCATCCCGATTTCTCGCATTGACCTCCGCACCCGCCTCAAGCAGCAGCGCAACAATTTCAGTGTGTCCGAACAACGCAGCCGACGATAAGGCTGTCGAACCGAATGTACTATCCTTGGCATTGATATCCACACCTTTAGCCAAGTGCCCCCTGAGCGCCTTGATGTTTCCGAATGCAGCAGCGCTCCAAATGTCGTTTCCGGGGAACTTTGCCTGTCTTTTCGACCAATCATCTTCCCTCGTAACAAACGGCTTACTTGGAACCGCCCTCCACTCCGTCATTCCGTCCGCAATCTCCTCGGTTATATCCGCACGACGTTCGCGGATAAATCTCCGTGTCTCTTCCAGTGCCATCGCGCGCGTGTAAGTTTCTCGTTCCTCCTTACCCCTAAAGAAACGCTGTGCATCAATTAAGTGCGGTTCAACCATCGCGTCAATTCGGTCAATTTCGACTAACAACTCCTCCTCATACCAATGGTTTTCAAGAATACCCATCATTGCCTTGGCGTAACGTTCTCGACCGGATTTTTGTTGATAAAGTTTATGGGTGAGCAAACCTTGGGTCTTCACGGAGATAGGTGCGCGGGCATTGTTGTGATGGTCAAGTTTACTGCGCTTGACAAAGAGCGAGTCAGCCCCCCAAGGTAAGAAATGAAATTTGCCGGTATCTGGATTGAGATAGATGAAAAAGTTGTTGCTGTTACCGGAGTAACCGTCCCAAAAACCGAGCAGTCCCTCTAGCGCCCAAAACGTGTAAAACGCATCGAGGTCAACTAACTCGCCGATTGCTTCCGCAATGTTTTTATCTTTACTGTCGAGAACCTCAATGAGTTGTTGAATCTTCTCCCGTCCCGGCCCATCTTTCCCGGTTTTGTGCTCGAAACTGCCCAACCAACCCTCATAAAAATCGACGTAGGGACCTTCGTACAGGACCCCATCATCAGTGCCGAAGGCGCGCCTGAGAAATGATTTGCGAACCGTTTCCACATGCGAATAAACCCCAAGGTTCTTCCCATTGACCGTCACCTTCGCATACGCACATCGCGGGGCAGGTGAGCCAGCGGCATTAAACAACGCATATCCCATGAACTGGCTCATCAAACTTACGTCCTGCTGGTTGTTGTTGAAAGTCAGGTTGGTCAAGCCCCCAATCCTAGCATTTTTGTCGGTATGATTTAGTTTGATTTTGAGTGAGGGGCGCGTGGTACTTAGCGAACCAAGGAATCCTTTTTTGCGAAGCCCAACATTGGGAAATACCACGCCATCAATCGTTACGCTTGCATCAACGTAGGTATACGGCGCTTCAGGTGGTGCAGCTTTACGGCTTTCGTGGAGTGCCGAGAAAAAATCTCGTGACTGATGGCGAATCGTATCCCAATCCTCATCAGCGATGGTGATTTGTACATCCAGCACCCGATCCGTCGGGAAGATGTCCTCCAAGGTTAATTCTTTGGCTGACACACTGTTTGCAACAGCCCAAAAGCAGAGCACCGTCACAAATCCAATATTCAATGTTGCTCGACTTAATCTCACTGTTTCAATCCTTTCTGAAAATATCTTCGTTCGCAATGTTTATGCAACCCATTCGGAATTAGGAATCACCAGAACTGCGTTACCTTCTCCCATCCATAATAGTACCACAGCTCAACTCACGGATCAATAGGTTTAGAATCTGAGAGATCCGATGACAAACAGTCGCAGGCGTCCCCTCTATTGACAACCTCATACCAAACTTGTAAAATAGCAACTCATATCAACCTATCTGAGGTTCAATGCCTGAAGAACAGAGGAAATCCCGTTCAGTCAAGAGCAGAGGTCTTATCGAATGCACAATATTCCCATCCCTGAACAGGTCGCGACCAATTGCCGCCAAACGGTTGAGGGTACTGCTTGGCTTGAGCAACTACCCAAAGCCATCGCAGATCTCAAGCAGCGATGGTCCCTGACGCTTAGTCCACCATTTGCAGAAGAAGCGAGTTGTTCTTGGGTCGCACCATGTTTCCGGCGAGATGGCACCCCCGCCGTGCTAAAGATCGGCTTGCCTCACATGGAAGCAGAAAACGAAATCGACGGTCTGCTTTTTTGGGACGGCGATCCAACCGTCTTTGTTTTAGAGGCAGCCCCAGAACTCAACGCGATACTGCTTGAACGCTGTGAGCCCGGCACCACGTTACGAGAGCAACCCGAGAACGAACAGGATAGGGTCATTGCAAAACTGTTGCGCAGATTGTGGCGGACACTACCCGACGCACATCCGTTCCGCCCACTGTCAGAAATGATTGCCGCGTGGAGCAAGGAATCCATGGAACAGGCAGACCGTTGGCCCGACGCAGGATTGGCAAAGGAGGGATTACATATCCTTGAAGCGCTGCTAAACGATGCACCTTGCGATGTCCTGTTGGCGACTGACTTACATGCGGGGAATGTGCTTCGAGCGCAACGCGAACCGTGGCTTGTCATTGATCCCAAGCCGTTTTACGGCGATCCAGCTTATGACGCGACCCAACATCTGCTCAACTGTAAAGAACGATTAGGCTCGAAACCGAAAAGTACAATCGGCAGATTTGCTGATCTACTGGGTGTAGACCGCGAACGCGTCCAGCTTTGGACCTTCGCTCGGTTAGCCTCAACATCAACGGGGGATCGGCATAAATCGCAAGCCCTTGCCCAAAGGTTGATGTCATCGTATACCGAATAGAGTCAACTTTTACCGATAAGAACCCAACGGATCTGCGACGATAAATTTCCACTACAGAGAGAAAGGTTTGGAATGCCAGATCAAACACTCGGACTTAACGGGAACCAACTTCACTTTTTCAAAACATTCGGCTATGCCGTTCTTCGGAAACTGCTGAAGCAAGACGAACTGGATATTATTAGCCAAGAACACCGTGATGGATTGGCATCCGCATTTCCAGAAGAACCTTTCGATGGGACACTGGGGCAATGGACGCGAATGATGAATGAGGAGACGCCCTTTTTCGCATCTCTCAACGAAGATCCACGCTTCCTCACTCCTGCACAGCAGATATGCGGCGAGGAGGTCCTCGGTAACGGCACCGACGCTCATTTTAGTGTAGGCAACACCGATTGGCATAGCGATAGCAACTGGCAGCCTGACTCAGAGGAGGTGCAGCTCGCCGTCAAGTACCACTTCCATCTCGACCCCGTGACGGCGGACACCGGTGCCTTGCGTTTTATTCCGGGATCACATCTATTGAGGGATGCTGAACGGCAGATGTTTCAGGAGGCTTTAGACAAGGTGCCCCTTGAAAGTGTTCCTTGCCAAGCCGTGCCGACGCAGCCGGGAGACGTTATCCTCTTTGATATCCGAACATGGCACGCCTCGTTAGGTGGAAAGCCCGGCCGGCGCGTCTGCAACGCGGAATACTTCCGAAACCCGGACACGACCGAGGGTATTGAACTGCTTCGGGAGATTGCACGACTTCAATCCGGCTCGCGCAACGCGCATCAATTTACCTATCCCAAAAATTGGCTGGCGAATCCACACGACAGCGCAGTGAGGCAGTCATGGATCAATCGCTTGTTGGAGATCAACTTTCTCAACCAACCCGGCGTGGGAGAAATGTAATAGGTAACACGGAACCGCAAAAGAGAAAACCGCCATTCCCTGCTCTAACAGCTGCATTTTGAAATCTACGGCTACATTGTGATCGAAAAATTATCTGATACAACTTTTCCTTCACTTCACCAACCGCCAACCTGACACGTTAGCGGTCAGTGCGGTGTGTCCCTTATGGCGGTCGTATACCCTGTGCATCTCCTCAATCGTGTCGAAGTAACCCACAATGTGAGCGGCGCTGAAGGATTCACCCGCTTTCACAGGTTTCCCGTGGATCTCTTCGATCATAACAATGATGTCCCCCGGTCGTTGGCTGCACCACGCCTCATAGACTACGGACGGTTCAAGCGTTAGACCCGCCAACCAAGGACCGTCTTCACCCGTCTCCTTGTCGCGTAAATGGTATGCACGGATAAAATGTTCCGGGGTTCTGTTCAGGGCGCGGCGATAGCCGAACTTCAAATCTGGTGGGAATGGGTTGAAGAATTCGCTGGACGGGATACGCACCCCGTTGGGACCGCTCAAGTAGCTGAGATAAATCTCGCTGAACGTATCCCCCTTTTGATGCCGGATACAGCCCGGCGTGTCGTTGCGGAGGAACATCTCCGGCGAATCGTTGACGCTGTCGATTTTGTCCATCAGCACAAAAAACCGTTCGCCTTGAGGAAACACGATCCGCTGTGTCCAGCGCGACCCGGCTTTATGACCGGGGGCGGCGTATTCGTACTGATACGTGGTTGTAACCGCGATAAAGTCTGCGCCGTGGATGACCTCCGGCTGAACCGGTTTCATTCTGTGGCAGAGTTGTGGACCTTCGACCATGCGCTTACGATGGCTGCTGCCGTGAGACATGCGTGTGTAGAATTGTCGCTCCGGTTCGGTCTCGTTTTCATACCAAGAGTATCTACCGACACCGTGTCCATCCGGGGCAATTATCTGATCGCCGTAGCCTTCGTCGCTGCCCGCCTCCATCAGCCAGTCGATGACCATTAAGCCATCGCCGACTTCTCGGAAGCCGGTGGCTTTGTCAAGGAACGATCCCTTTTCGATTCCGGTCATCCAGTGTTTGGGGTCTTTCTTAGGGATGACCGCTTCGAGTTTGTTGGTTTCGATTTTGATTGCGTGGTCGCTTTCGTTCACGCTTGCCCATGCGGTGTCTTGCATAGTATCCATCCTCTTGCAGCTGACAGTAGATCGCTGCTATCGGTTTCTCTCGTTCTGAACATATACCTCTTGTGACTTCAATCTGATAGGAGTGTTTCAATCAACCAAATTAATGGCTGACCACTTACGAGACCTGAACCTCTAAAACTGTATTGCCAATTCCCAGCTTTATCAATCAGAATAAAAAATGGTATGGCTTTAATCTTATAGGCTTCTCGCACTTCCCGATGCGGGTCAAGCAAAATGGGCCAAGGAGGCTGATGTTGATCTAAAAATTTCCGTACTTGTTGAGGGGTTTCCCCATCATTGACTCCCCAAATAACTACATCATCGGCTTTACTGAATCGCTCGCAGACGATTTTGACTTCCGGAATCGCCATGTTGCATGGACCACACCACGAAGCCCCAACATCAAGCAGAACAACCTTTCCACACATCGCCGATAGTGTGTATGTCTCCCCTTCCAAAGTCTCTAAACGAAAGTCGATTGCTTTCTTATTAAGTCTGTTCGCGATAAATTTCTGACGAATTTTTTCGAGGTCAGCCCCTTCTCGAACCCGGTATTCAGTTTCGGTGTCCTTGAGAAAGATCTCAAACGTATCGGTCGCCCCTCGCTGCATCTGATGATAGACCCGTTCCAATCCTGCTCGGGCTTCGGCGTGAGGGGTAGGCGCAAAGTGGGCATCGGCATAGTAGCGTTTCGCCTTTTCCCACTCGCTGATTCCTTCTGCTGAACGTCCCAACATATAGAGGTAATTTATGGCACTTTCGTCGAACCTTTTATGGAGATCCCAAAAGATCCGGCGCGTTTGCTGCAAGTTCATCATAAGCTTCTCTCCACCGCTCTTGCTGGAGGTGGATTTCACCGCGCAAACGCATGATGTCCTTGTGCGCTTCCTCTACAGATCCGTCGAGTCTAACAAGCCACTCCTGTTCCTCTTCCTCCCCTAATCTGATTTCAGCACGTTCTAAAGTTCCCAAAGCTTTGTCCAATCGGATGTTGAACTTGAGCCGCCATTTAACCGCTTCGGTATAAGCCCAACCGAACCACTGCTGTGTATCCTGACAATAGGAAAGATGGGCTTTTAAGAATCGGTCAATAAGTTCATCAAGTGAGTCATCGCTTGCCAAAGAACGGTCTTCTTCAGCTAACCGCAGCATCTCTTCATGCGCTAACAAATACCATGATAGTCCTGGGATATCTGAAGCAGTACACTCATCAATGAGACGCTGGTAATAGTGCCACTTTTGAGGGGCATCTTGGCTCCGTCTAGCTAACCCGAACAACGCAGCCTGATAAACTCTGGTTCTGGGGTATTGCAACATCTTATCGAACAGACTGTCTGGGATATTCCTTGCACCGCCGGGAAGGCATCTATATCCCCAGTAGGCAATCTCCAATACCTCCGGAGTTTCTGGGTGTGTTCCTAGGACAGATTCAATTTCAGGGTGAATCCTTTTCCCCGCCTCCTCCTCTGGAAACATGTCGGCTATCAGTTCCCATCGGGAACCACAAGCCTCCAGGTCCGCTGGATTGGATTCTAGTGCACACGCACTAATTTCTAAAGCCTTATCAAGCTCACCGGAGCTACGGTGCTCTCTAATCTGCGTGACTAAATCCTGTCGATGATTATCATTTGACATTTGTCTGCCTCCTTTTAGGCATCGTAGGAAATTCTTGGACTCCACACATATAGAGCCAATCAATCACTCATATTCCAATTGTGGCGGTGTGTTCAGTTGACTTCGACAACGTATTAGCTTCCGTAGGGAACGCAGATCTGCGTTCCCTGCACAAATAGAGAACAATACACGATTCCCCATTAAACGGTTCTATCCGCCCGTCTTTCTCTCATCAAATCAATACGGCGCAATGCAATGTCAGCGAGCAGCAGAAATGCAGCGATGATAAGTAGCGGTCGCCAGAGATGAATGCGCCGGACAACCGGCTGTTCCGGTGCACGAAGCGCATCTTGCGGTGAGGGCGCAAACTTACCACCGGAGGTAGATGCAAGCTGCTTTAGGAGGGTTTCGTTGACACGATGGACAAGATATTCAGCAGGGTAGGAAACGACGGTGCCGGTGACCTGTGTGTTGACCGATTTGCCGTGTTGTTTCTGCATAATGTTGACGAAATATGAGCCCATCTCATCAACGGGAAAATCGATCTCATATTTGCCCGGCGCCCTCTGCGTGATGGCGAGTTGCTGCTTTTTTAGATTCGGCGGGATCAGGGAGATATCGCTTTCGAGGTTGTTCAGAAAATCTCCAGCCTCGTTTAGTGCGTCAATGGTGAGATGGGCGGTGCCCTTCTCCTGTTCAATTCGAGCCTGAAAGTTGCTGACTGTTGACTTGCGCATCGTGTCGCGTACCAACTGCGTCCAAAACTTGCCAAAACCCGCCCATTCCAACCAATCCGCCGCCCATCGTGCTTTGGCGTCCGAAGTAAAGGCAACGGATTTACCTAAGCCGTACTGCCAACTTGCTAACAGTGGATCGCCGCGATCTGAAACCAGAAAGACTTCGGCGGTCAGCTTTGGCTGGGTCGAAATATAGCCGAGTAGAAATGGTGCGAGTTCAAGGTCAACTCCCTGCAAAACCTGCGTGAATTTAATAATCTGTGGGATAAACGGCTCATCAATGATAGCGGATTTAGAAGCAGTAACAGTTTCTTTAGCAAAGATCTGTGGGATGTTATAAGGGTCCTGCGTGAAGTATTCACGCCCGCCACCCCAATTGGCGATGTTAGAGAGCAGATTCATGTCAGCACCGCTGCCGATACCAACGGTGGAAACGGTCATCCGCTCGGTACGCATCGAATTGGCGATGCCATACCAGTCACCCGGCTGTGACTGACCATCGCTCAGAACAATAACATGCTTGAGCTTTGCAGTGGTCTCGGTCAAGGCGAGATATGCCTGCTGGAGTGCAGGATAAAGATTTGTGCCGCCACCTGCACTAAGCGATCCGATCTGATCGGAGATGTAAAAGTTATCAGCAGCGGTTTGTACTTCCGCAATCCAGTGTGGCGAACCGTCAAAGGCGATGACGCCAATTTTATCGCGTCTGCCAAGTAGTTCGACCGTTGCGCGTGCCGCTTCTTTCGCTAGTTCAATTTTTATACCGCTCATACTTCCCGATTTGTCGATTACGAGCACCATCGCAATACTCGGTGTCTCCTTCTTTTTCTCTGTATCTGTGCGGACGGGCAAAATCTCCTCAATTGGGGTTTTGTAGTAACCACCAAGGCCAAAGCTGTTTTCACTCCCCAGCATCATAAATCCGCCGCCGAGGTCTTGGACGTAGGTGCGAATTAGTTCCATCTGCTTCTGATTCAGGCGGCTGGCGGGGACGTCGCTGAAGATAACCAGATCGTAGTTCTGTAAGTCGGATAACTCGTTAGGAACACCCAGACCGCTTCGGACATTCACCTGAATCTCTGCATCCTCAAGTACACGTGCCAAATATCGGGCTTGTGACTCATTCTCGTCAATCAGAAGCACCTTGGGCTTGCCAGACGCAACAACAATCCCTAATGCGTGATTGTTGTCGTAACGGGTGTCTTGGGTTGCTGCACAAATCGCATCGTACGTCAGCATCCCACTCTCGGTCGCAGTCTGAGAGAAACGAATCCGATTTTCACCCACCTCTAGCCGAACTGTCTGTTGCGCCACCTCAAACTTGTTTTTGTGCAGTCGTATCTCCGCGAAATCCTCGCGATTGCTGTGGACAAACACCTCCAAATGAAACGGTTCTCCCTGCTTGACCTGCATCGGCGCATCAATGCGCTCAATCATAACTTCGGGGGCATCGCTGGGGTAGATGGGCACGGTGTCAATCTGTACCCCAAAGACTTTCCCACGCAACCCAGCGCGCAGCACATCACCATGTGTCTCAACGCCATCGCTGATAAGCACAATCCGCTTATTGGCATCTGCGGGGAAAATACCCCATGCCGTCTCAATCGCTTGGGCAAGGTTTGTAGCCGCCCCTGCTTTTTCGTCCTCGTCGAGCCAATTCCCCTTGATTCCAGTGAGATCTAACGCCTCACCGGATTTGGACTTAAAATCCCGAATTATTTGTGTATCTTCTGTGAAAGCCATCACACCAATTTGTTCCGCGTAGCGAGAATCCTCGATGAATCGGGACTGGTCGCTTTGGCTATCTATCGCTTCATCAATATAATTCTGTGCTTCCTTTAATCCATCTTCTGAGATACTATCAGAAATATCCGCAAGGAAAATCACCGCCAATTTTCCACCGGACGTTAGATATTGAACCCCAGCAAGGCTGAAAATGAGCAGAACGATAATGAGGGCTCGTAGAATTAGACTAACGATGCGTTGAAGCGACGACAGATCGACGAGGCTTCTGCGATGGCCATAATAAAGAAGAGGTATCAGCAAAAGCAGCAGAAGTGTGAGGGGACGAGCAATTTCCATATCAGTCGATTCGCCTCCGTTGGTATAAAAACCATTCGATAGCACTTAACAGAACCGCGAGCAAAACTAGATAAATCCACGGTGGATAGTGCAATAGCGCAAAACCGCCTAAGACGACCTCTTCCTCCTCCAATAGATCAACTACTCCCTCAGCCGCGTGAATCTGTGATTCCGCCGCATCGGTCAAATTGACCGCCCGGACCTCTTCACCTTCGCCAATTTTTAGCTCATAAAACCCCACCGTTGAGGTTTCATCAAAGAACAGTTCGCCCTTTTCAACAGGGACTTCCCACGACTCGCCTGTTGGTCCCGCTATCGTTACACTTTGAACTGCGACGGTTTCGTCAATCCGCTTTTTCAGAACCTCTCCTGTCTGAAGATGGTATTCTTCGATATCCGATTTCCCCTGAAACCACTGAATCGTATTCGCGACGATCAGCGGGAAAGCAATCCGCAAGGGCAGATCAGATTGTAGGGTATCGATGGCAATAAAAACGATCTTTCGATTCTGACCCTCCTCAACAATCAACAAGGGATCCTCAAATGAATGGACAAGCACATCCGCCGTAATCGGGACCTCGACCCGGTACGCTTCGGCTATCTGAACATTATCCAGATGAACGTGGCGGAGAATGGGGTGGTCACGTTCCCACTCTGTAACAATTGGTGTCTCCAACGATGCGCCGATTTGCCAAACGGCACCTTCCTTAGGTGGATAGATAAACATATAATTGCCATCACCGAGCCTCGGCGGATTATAACGGTCAAAAATAGTAACGTCATACCCTCCGGCACCGGGGTCGTATTGGTCCGGGGCAACAACAGTCAGATCCACTTTTTCATCAACAGCGAGCGCATTTTCGAGGAATGGATTGTCCGGGGTGACAAGTAAGACAGGAATTTGTTCGCGCTTTGGCAATGCAGCGTAGGCAACGTTGTCGGTAGACAGCGCATCTTCTACATCTAACACAGCTTTTAGTCTGCCGCCTTCCATCGTGAAATTGGTAAAGAGTTCGGATTTACTCTCACCGGGCGCGAGGGTGTAAGGACGGACATCCAGAATCGCGTCGTTGAGATAAAGTTCCACGTTGAAGGACTTCTCCTCGATTGAAGCATTGATAACCGTCAACAAGGTCTGGTAATCAAAGGCGTTGACCAGACTCTTCCGCACCCGAAACCGGGTAATCCCGACATTCCCTTCCTCGCCACGATTGACTGACAAAAGACGCACCTTCGCGTCCGAAGGTTGGGCATCAGGACTATCTCGCTGCGTGAGAAGCGGATCAGGAATTTGATGAAAATCGCTTAGGATGATAATTTCCGGATTGGGTTTGGTCCGCGCTACAGAATGGGCGACAGCCAACGCCGGCTGGAGGTCTGTTTTTACATCTGTGGGGGCAATTGATTCAATCGCGCTGCGTAGCGATTTCTGATGATTGGTAAACGGGCTATGAATTATGGGTTGGGTATGGCAGCTGATCACCATCATTTCATCAATAAAGCGGAGGTTATCCACCATGTGCAATGCCTGCTGCTTGGCTGATTCCAAACGCGAGAGTGTACCATCAACGGTATTCATGCTCGCCGAACGATCCATAATCAGGATGACCTGTCGTGCCGACTTGGTCATGAAGGCGAACTGTGGCCGGGCAAGTGCAAGAACTAAAAGCGCAAGGAATAGCAGCTGCAGGAGAAGGGACAACAGATGCTTCAATTTTTGAAACAGCGAGGTTGTCTGTTTCTCTTTGAAGATCTGTTCCCAAAACAGTAAGGTGGACACCGGTTCGCGGCGACGGCGCAATTTGAGGATATAGAGCATCACAATTGGTGCCGCGAGACCGAATAGCAGGAATGCGGTTGGCGATAGGAAGTTCATGGCGCACCGTTAGGACACGAACCCACCCATCCGAAAGATGCGCAGGATCAGTTCATCGAATGGCAATTGGGTGCTGGTCCGAATGAAACCGATTTCGCGCTGAACGCAGTATCGCTTGAGATCATCGCAATACTGCTGGAACAACGCCTTGTAGCGTTTGAGGTGATTTTCATTGATAGTCACCGGACGAAGTTGATCCGTCTCGACATCTACGAGATGGTAATCACCTCGCAGGTTGGGATCGGCTTCTTTGTCGTCAATAATGTGCACTACGAATAGGTCATGCTTCTGAAACTGCAACACGTTGAGTCCGTCTGTAAACCCGCGGGGATCAAAGAGATCGGAGATTAGCACAATTAACCCACGCCGTTTCGTTGTATGCACGAAATTGCGGAAGGCGTTTTCCAAATCAGTTTCGCCTGCCCCATCAATTCGATCTAGGAAATTAAGCACCGAGAAGATTTTTCCCTTCCCTCGCTCAGTCGGTAACCGGTTCAGATCTCGATCCGTGAAAGCGGTGATGCTGACACGGTCTAAGTTGGACAGGCTAATATAGGCGAGTGCCGCAGCCACGCGTTTGGCGTAAAGCAATTTCTGCGGTTCACCATAGGTCATCGACTGGCTTGCATCAACGAGAAAGTAGATGTGCAGGTCTTCCCGCTCCTCATAGAGCTTCAGCAGAAGCTCGTCTAAGCGAGCGAACGCATTCCAGTCGATATAGCGAAAGTCGTCCCCCGCAGTGTAGTTACGGTAATCGGCAAACTCCACGCTGACACCACGTCGTGTGCTGCGACGCTCCGCCTTGATCCGTCCCGCAAAGATTTTCTTGGAAACGATATAAAGGTATTCTAACTTTTTCAAGAATTCGCTATCGAAGGCAGATTGGGTAGATTGAGCGTTGTTCATGATGAATGGAGATGAGCATCAAGTGCTGTTTGACTATCGGTTTCAGGATTAAATGTGAGCAGCCCCTCAGCTTGCGCTGCCCTCAGAAGACGTACATCAGTGCCGACAAGGATTAGATCATCTCCGTCTGAGCGCAATTCGAGGGCACTATCAAGCGCACAACGAAGGATAATAGCGTCGGTACTATTGATCGAGTGCGTTTCAATAAGCCCCCACGAAGCAGCTATCTGACCTTCGGTTGGATACACCTTCTCCACCTCGGCACAAAGACTTATTTCCGAACGGAAATCCAGCATAGCTTGATTAAAGCCAGATCCGGTGATTGTTCGTCCATTTCTGCGGCGGACAAAGATGGAGATAATTTCACCAACACTTTCAAGAAGGAAAAGCATTTGCTGTAAGGGTACACGGGAGAAGAAGTAGTTTACCACGGACGTTCCTGTTTCGGCCACGTACCGTTTGACGAGTGCACTCGCATCTAACCAGAAGTAATTCACGTTGATTACTCCTCACGCATCTTAATAATGCCTCGACTAAATGAGTTTTCCTCTGGTTCTACTCCTTCAGCAGCAAGCATTTCCTGAAGCTTCTCTGCACCAATAGGTTCGCCCGTAATCCCCATCTTCTCGAAAGCTTTGTCAATCAGAAGCGTTAATTTTTCGTTCTTTGACCGCACACGCTCTAGTCGTGCGGCCGCTCGTTCCTCTGGTGTCAGTGACTTTGTTGGACGAAACTCTTCCAACGCTTGTCTTACCTCTGCTAACTCCTGTTCAATCCGATCAGTTCTTATTAGCAATTCGTCTATAGTTGTTGTCATAATCGTTATTCGTTCCTGTTTTTGAGATGCGTAAACATTTACATGGTAAAGGTTAAGTGAAGCACACCATCTACGGCTAGGCAACACCTATTTATCAATTTTTTGATCCTGCAACGGGATAATGTAGTAGCTCATACTGTAACCTCCAGTAGATGCTCAATAATCTGATCCGGATCAATCCCCTCCGCTTCACCTTCAAAGCTGAGGATGAGCCGATGGCGCAGGCTCGGCAGTGCAACCGCTTGAATATCTGCCCGGGCGACGTTGTAACGCCCATCCAAAATGGCTCTGACCTTGCCCGCAAGGATCAACGCTTGGGCACCGCGGGGGCTTGAACCGTAGCGGACATACTTTTTCGTGAGTTCCGGCGCATCTTCCGATTCGGGATGTGTGCCTAACACAACGCGGAGGGCATATCTACGCACATCCTCTGCAATGAGAATATCACGTGCGATCTCCTCCAATTCGTTAATCTGATCGCCATCACAAACCTTTTCGACAAGAGGCATCTCCCGCTTGGTCGTGCGTTCCATAACGAGGTCGAGTTCGTCGAGGCTCGGATATTCAACCTTGAGCTTGAAAAAGAATCTGTCCAGTTGGGCTTCGGGGAGCGGATAGGTCCCCTCCATCTCCAACGGATTCTGCGTTGCCATGACGAAAAACGGTCGCGTTAGTCCGTGGTGTGAGCCCGCAACTGTCACGGATTTTTCCTGCATGGCTTCGAGCAGCGCCGATTGTGTTTTAGGTGTCGCACGGTTAATCTCGTCGGCAAGAATCAGATTCGCAAACACAGGTCCCTGCTGAAATTCAAAAAACTTACGACCACTTTCATCTTCAGCAACGACGTTGGTGCCTATGATGTCTGCGGGCATTAGATCTGGTGTGAACTGTATTCGGGAGAACGCCAGATCGAGCACCTCGTGGAGCGTCCGAATCAGCAGCGTTTTCCCCAGACCGGGGACACCTTCTAAGAGTGCATGACCGCCGGTCATCAAGCAAATTAGCACACCCTCAATAATCTCCTGCTGTCCAACGATCTGCTTTGAGACCTCACGCTGGATACGATTAAAAGTATCACGAAATTCCTCGTACTGCCCTTCAAGTTGCTCTGAATCCGGATGAAATTGGGGCTGATCTGGTGCCATTTGACCCGTAAAACGCAAAAAGCAATGAAATCACCTTGCACACTGTGTTTTGCGTTTCACGCCTCCTATTTCTCATCATTCGGTTTGATAGATTCAAAATATCGCTTCACGTAGAATCTGTAACCCAACGGGATTTGTTCTTGAGAAAGTGCGTCTTCAGAGAGCTTATGGTATTTGGTATAGGCCTCTCTATAACTGTCTTCCACGCTTTGTCCATCGGTGGAGGTGTTGGGATTTCCATCAATAAGTACCTCTGTGGTCTCGACCGTGGATTCCCCGGCACCTTGTACACCTGTAATCCGTTCCAATTGACGGAAGGAGTCAAGATTGGTCAAAACACCGTATGGATTGGGATCCGTCGCGGTTCCTGGCTTGGCGCCTGAACCGCTGCCGCCGCCGTTGCATGCCCTGCGGATTCCGTCCTTGGAAGATTGGCATTGTGCCTGTAGTCCCGCTAGCAGCTCGTTACGTCGCTGTGCAAGCGTGTAATTCAATAAATCTTTGCTTCCATCTTGGAGACACTCTCCAGCTTCCTTCAAATTATTCTGTGTCAATGCCGTTGAGGCTTTAGTCAATTGGTTTCCGAAAGATCCTATCTCCGTTCCCTGCACACTTGAACCACCCCGTTGGAATGCATCAGCGATGTTTTGACGTTGCTCGGAATTGAAGTTGTTGAGTTTGTTGGACAACCGATACAAACGTTCAGCTGCCCTTTCGTATCTTCCCTCCTTCAAGGCATAGCCGAAGTCGCTTAAGTTGGGGTTGGCAATAAACTGTTCCCCAAGTGCCTTCATGAGCGCATCTACCTTCGCAACTCCTGCTTTATCCATCTTTGCCGATAACATCTCAGTCATTTCGGTCAGCTTAGCGAGTGCCTCTTTCGGCGTAATTCCTTTTCGTTTGAGTTCAAGTGCCTTCTCTTCGATCTCCCGCAATGTGTTTTCCAATCCAACCTCTTCGGCTGCCTTTTCGGATTCCTTGATCTGTTTTAACAGGTGATCGGTTTCTGCGGCTATCTGCGGAGAGAAGTCAACTGTCGCTGGTGCTTCGGGCGGATCGAAAAATTCGATGAAGGAGAACGCCAATCCCACTGCCACAATCAAAGCGATGAACTTGGTTTCGCGTGGAATGGAATAGCGTACAACCTCTTTTGGGGGCACTGATTGCAGGCGGTCAGAGGTATCTTTGAGTTGTAGGGCTGTCAGCATCTCATCGGTCTGACGCTGAATAAACTCCAGTCCACTCACAGCACGATCTCTCAAGGAGGCTTTGAGGTCAATTGTCCGGGCAGCTTCGTGGAGATTAATCGGGCGCAACAGACTCACGATTAACCCAATGGCGGAGAGACCGAGCGCGCTCCATAGTAGTATGAGGGGCGAAATATCAAATGTCGCAATGAAACTATCGACGACAAACAACGGCACGCATATCAGTAAGCCGTAACATAGAAATCTTGCCATTGTTTGGAACGCTCGCTGCACGTTCAAACGACGACGTACGCTGCGAATTTTTTCCAGAATCAACTTTTCGGGCATCTGTTTGGCTCCCTTCTGATTTTGAACACCGGTAAAAGATTAGACTACATTAGGGCTGTTTAGTTTTCGATTTTCTTCCAATTTTGAGTAGGAAGACGGGATTCGGAGATCCCTCCTACAGGGGTTACTCCGCTTTTTCTGCAATGAGTCGAATGACCGCCGCCGTTCCTTTGTGCATCCCTTCATCAAGTTCCACGACGGTGTCTTCATAGTAGAGTATCCGCAACGACTTGAAGTGTTCCAAGAGTTCGTTGGGTTTTATCAGGTAGTCGGGGTTTCTCGGACCAAAGCGGCTGGTTTCCCTGTATTTAAGGTGGTCGATCGAGAACTGCTCGAGGATAAACATGCCACCCGGCTTGAGTGCCTCAATAACCTGCGGGAAAATTGATGGTTCGTAGTAGTAGAATTTTGTGATTAGGTCAAACTGCGCTTTGCCCATGTCATAGTCTGTTAGGTCAGCCACAACAGCGTTGACCGCTGTGTTTCTTTCCTCCGCCAGCCTGTTGCATTTTTCGATAGCGACTTCGGAAATGTCTACGCCTGTGACATCAAAGCCGTTTTGGGCAAGATAGACCGCATTCCGTCCCTCACCCATCGCCAAGACGAGCGCTTTCCCCTTCTTTAGTTTCTCAATTTTCTGCTCAAGGAAGGCTGCTGGTTCTTTGCCGTAGATATACATATCGCGATCATAACGCTCATTCCAGCGCGCCTTCGTTGATTCAGATTCGCCTTCCTCTGGCGATGAGGCGATTGGACTTAATAGAAATAGCCCAACGGTCGTGAAAATGATTGGATATTTCATGATTTCTCCTTATACTCTTATTCCTCCACTGACTCTTGGATTGTCGGTGAATTTATAAACTCCAAATCCTCGAATGGGAAGCCATCCACATCCGTTAACCACAACTGGAGTTTCCATCCCCACCGCCGTCCGTTGAGTTTGACGAGGATGCTATTTTTGCCGGCGTGGAGCGTTACTAGCACCGAGTGTTCTGCAGAAACCACGGGCTGCTGATCTGGGTTGATTGTAGAAATTTCTTCCCCGTTGCACCAGACTTTCGCGGGATTGCGGGTGGAAGTCCAGATTCGTGCCCCCCGTTCATCGGGAGAGCTGACCGTCATCCAAGCGTAGGCAAGTACGGTGTCAATCTGCAAATCTGGTTGTTCCCTGTTCATCAGCACCTGGTCTGAATCTGCGAAACCGAAGATTGATGCAAGATCGATCAAGCCATCAACGGTTTCATCCGCTTTCTGTTCCCAACGGATTTTTCCATCTTTGCCTTCGTATGTTGCGGTCTTGTCAATCTTCACAACCTCTTCCGATATGTAAGCTGTATTATAGCCGACCCTCCCTGCATTGTCAAACGGACCAAGAATCCACCATGCGCCTTCAGGCACGACGCCCGATTTCTGCATGTATCGTTCTGCCTCTTCGGACTGATTGCGTTGGTGGTAGAACGTCGCCAACACCAAATTTGCGTGCATCCGTTCGGTTGGATTGAGGAGTATGGTTCCTGTTAATACCTCCATCAACTGAACAAAACGTGTTTCGTCCTTTACATTTTTACTCGCCCGTTTCAGATGGGGCCATATCGCTGTTGTATCAAAAAGGTCATAAGCGTTGGTAAGAGCCCGTTTGAAACTCTTCTCAGATTCCTCATACTGTTCGTTGAGAAGGTATGCCTCGCCCAACATTGCGTCGTGGTGTGGGTCAGGGTGTGTCTGTAGAACACGTTTGGCGAATTCAAGTGCTTTTTCGGGCATGATTCCCTTTTGGAGTAGTTGGTCCGCAAGGCCATAGTACTCCCAATTGTGTTCACCCTGATCTATTTCCTTTTGACGGAATTCAATCCATTGCGTGTAAGCTGCGTTCGCCTTTTCTTGATTCTCAGCCGCTTTATAGGCATCTCCGAGCAGTTCATACACGGTCGCTTTTTCTTCAATTTGCGGCACAAGTTCTTCAAAAACAGCAACCCTTTCGCTCTTCCGTTCTTCATCACCGTAGATCGTCCAGAGCGAGCGGAGTGTCGCATCGCGTTCAAACTTTTCTGTAGCTGTCCCGACAACGTCACGCAGCTCTGCAACGGCAGTGTCGAGTTCGCCCAACTTTTTGTATACCTCAATCAACAGCCACCGCTTCTGGAGGCGGTCGCTAGGCTCATCTACCAGTTCAATGAGGCGTTTGTAGAGAATTTTTGCCTTTTCAGGGTCTGCATCGGTATACAGTTTTGCCAATGGTGTTAAGATAACGGTGCTATCAGGATTCAACTCGTCGGCACGCTTATAAGCGGCGATTGCCTTGTCGTGCATATCGCTCCATTCGTAGGTTTGCGCTAAGGCGAAGTGGGCATCCGGATCCTCGGGATTATCTTTAACCGCCTGAGTTCGCTCGGCAATCAGTTTCTCATGCAGATTCCCCGCTCTGTATGCCCTGCGTATCCCATCTCGTGCTATTTGCCGCTTTCCCTCATCTTGAGCGATATTTTCCATCTCCTGATAGGCATTCATCGCCTCCTCATAGCGTTCCACGCTGAGATGGCTCTGAGCAAGCATATTATACAATTGTTGGCGTTCGTAGCGATCACCGCCGCCGTAACGGCCGGCATGCATGATAGCAGCGTCAATGAGCTTAATTGCCGGATTGTATAGCTCTCCCTCAACGCAGATACTCCCAAGCGCTGTCAAATGCCACATGTCTTGAGTCCACTGTATGTCGGCAGAGCGGGCAGCTTCTCCTTCATCCAACATCGTTTGTGCCAGTTCCGACTCGCCATTCTTATTGTAAGCTGCAGCTGCGTGGTAATAACTCCGAACATTGCTAGGTTGGACTTTAGCAAGTGTTTGGTAACTTTTCGCAGCTTTTGCATAGTCCCCACGAGCCCGATAGATTTCGGCGGTTATTTCGAGTCTCGTTGGATTTTCAGCTGTTTCCAAGCCCTGCGCCTCAAAGTAGGTAAGAAGGTCATCCAGCTTGCCTTGACTCCGATAGGTATTAATCAGGGATTCACGTGCCTTATCGCCGGCAAAGTAGATTTGGAAACCTGCTGTGCCCAACCAAGTCATAGATACGCCGCTGAAACCAGATCGGGACAGGGTTTTATAGAGGTCAATAGCGGTATCGGTCTGTCCAAGCTGCGCGTAGATTTTTACCAACTCTGTAGAAACCTCATTCCTCTCCCAGCTCTGTGTGGTCATGTCCATCGCCTTCTTATAGGCTGCTGCAGCTTGCTCCCATTCGCCTTGATTGGCGTAATTCTGTGCCCGCTCTCGCTGCATCTGAAAAGAAAGCATCCCTTCAGATTCTGCCTTCTGAAGCATATCCTCCAACTTCCCTTGACGACGGTAGAGTTCCATCAGTTGTTGCTCGATGTGCTGCTGTTCCCAAGGTAGCCCGGTGTATTGGATTGCGGTCTGGAACATCTGCTCCGCTGCTTCAAAATCCTCTTTCCGTATGTAGAGTTGTGCCAACTCCTGATAGACCCCTCTATCGCCAGGATTAATGTCGATCGCTTTTTGATAAGTAGTAATCGCTTCATCAACCCGATTGATGGAAGCATAAACTTTGGCAAGACGAGCATAGTGAACGCCGCTCTCTTCCGCTTTGATGAACTCCTGTGCGAGTTCAATAGCCTCATTAGTTTTGCCCGCGGATTGATAGGCATTTACGAGTCCGTCCTGATATTTCGTGTTCTCTGAATCAATCTCTCGTAGCGCCTTCCATTCGGTGATTGCTGCTTCGTGTTTATTCTGGCGCGAATAGATCCTAGCAAGGGCAGCGCGGGATTCAAGATCTTCGGGCATCGCTGCGACAATCTGCTTGTAGAGTTCCACCGCTTTGCTGAGTTGTTCGCGATGCATATATTGCTCCGCCAATGACCGCTGCATGACAATATTCATCTCTTGCGCTTTTTCAGTCAGGCGGGTCGTTGTTCTAACCCCACTTTTTCGCCGCTTAATTTCTACCAACCGTTCCTGCGCCTGTTCACGATGGTATTGATCCACCGATAGATCATTGAGGACTTCCGTGTACATCGTCTCGGCATCTTCCCACATTTCGTGCTGCATAAACCGATTGGCGATCTCCTGTTTTTCCCAAAAGCTACTGCCCCCACCGAACGCCATCAGACGCATACTTCCCATTTTCCTAAAACTGTCCGCCGCCTTCTCCTTATCCCCCTGTTGTGCCTGTGCTTCGCCGATCTTTTCGTACATGTCGGACTTCTGGTACGTATTCCCCGGACTGAGTTTTTGAACTGCCCGGTCAAGCAGGTGCACCTCGCGTTCTCGGTCACCTACGGTGCGATAGGCTTCCGCAAGTTTGTTGAACCACTCCTGATTTATTACTGACGGGTCATCTAACAGTTGATTGACAAGCGGCTCAGCCCCTCCAATATCCCCGCTTTCAATCCGCATTAACGCGACTAGGTAGATCAGCAGCGTGTCATCGAGATTTTCTGCCAACCGTCCCTCATATTCTTCACGCAGCGCATCTAACTCTCCCGACACTTTGTATAATTCAATCAATTTCTGGACCATTTGAGTCTGTGTTCTCCGATTTTTCAGGATTGTCGATTCATTAGCCTTCAACTGTGCACGAAGGAATTGGATAGCTTTGTCCCGATTGCCGGCTGCGGTGTACGCGGATGCAAGCCGATCATAGGTCCGAGTATTATTGGGATTGACCTCCAGCAGCTTTTCATAAATCTCCACCGCGCCTTCGGGATAATTGGACCTAATACACTCCTGTGCCACACTTTCTGCAAAGTTGGGACCGAAGCCACGTCCAATTGAAGGGCGGATTGTCTCTTTCGCTAGAGAAGCAATTTCTTCTGCTTTTCCCGCTTGGAAAAAAGTGTGCATCACGTTCCAGAAATTGTAACCAAGAGCGTTGGGATCATCTCTGAGCAGTATCGTATATTGTGTAACCGCTGCATCAGTACGTCGGCTTCGTATTAACATTTGGGCGTACCGCTGACGGGTGATTCCGTCCTTCGGGCGCAAAGCCAGCGCAGCGTCAAACGCTTTTGCAGCTTTATCAGTTTGATTAACCGCTTCGTAGTAGGTGGCAAGATTAATCTGGACGCGGAAAGAGGTCGGATTTTTTTCGGCAGCCAGAATGAGTAGGTCCTCGCGTTCCTTGGTTGCTCGACGCCGTGCCATATTTGATGCCTGTTGGAAGTACCAATTGTGCATGGTCTGTCCGTACCGATCTCGCCTATTGGCGAAGCGTAGGGCTCTTTCTGCAACGATTGCCGCATCCTGCCCTCTGCCGAGTTCTTCCAACTGTTGGCTGAGTCGAATCAGAAAGTTCGGATCGCGTTGTCCCATAGCGAGTTTCATCGCGCCCTTTGATGCCACAATCGCATACTGTGTCAACCCGCTCTGCTGCAGCTTTTCAGCAAATTGTTGTAGTGCTCTCGCACTAACGGGCGAACTGAGGATCTTTGACAGTAATTCGCGCACCTTGACCGTATCCCCTGTGTAAACGGCAACTTGCAGAATAAGGTCGTTATACTGTTGGCGATTCCGCCGATCCTTATCCGCAACCTTGGTGAAAGCCTCCATTGCTTCCCGATGTTTTCCAGTATGGAGGGAGACGAAGGCGGTCTGGAGCGTCAGCGTCAGATTATCAGGAAACTCCGCTTGTAATTCCGACATAATCTCTTCTGCCTTATTGCGTTTTCCTTCCCACCAGTAAAAATAGCTCAACGCTAAACCGAGATAAATCCGATCCTCGCCTTTAGCCCCCTCAAATTCTGCCTGAAACTTTGCATATAACGGATCCAGTTGATTCGACGTCCAGAGATAAAGAAAAAACTCTTGCAAAAATTGCAGCCGATCTTGATTATAGTAGATGCTCGACGCTGGGAAATTGGTTTGCACCGGGTTATACCCACTGTAGCTGCGTGAACTGTATGGGATTGAGATCGCACGAGCGTTGGCAACAGCAGGCTTGGTGCGCTCAAAAAATTTCCAGAAGATAGCTATTGCTTTGTCAATCTGTCCATCACGCGCGTAGGCGTAGGAAAGGTTTGCGTACATGGTCCGGTGCGAATGCCAACTTTGACGCATCGTCCCCGCTACCTGGGTGGTGCTCGAAGTGGCAGGGAGCTGTGCTAAGATCCCCTCCGAGGCGTCTATCTCCCCAATCTGTGTTAATGCTCTGACGAGTTCCGAGAGAACCTGTACATCCGTTACTGTTGCATCTTTGATTTCACCCATCAGCTTTTTTGCATCAGCCTGCCTGCCACCCCGATAGAGAACACTTGCCAAACGGCTAGTGTACCACAGCCGTGCTTCAAGAGAGAGCTGGCTGAGTTCCTCCAAATAGCTTTTTGCCGTTTCATAATCCAAGTCGCGCTGCAGCGCGTGATTAAGCCGAAGGGCTTTATACGACAGATCGTTTGGCGACAATGCAATCAAGCTATCGACGGCTTGTAGAGTTTTATCGGGATTCTCCATCAGAATGTTGATCTTCACCAAAGTTTCAAGGATCTGGAGATCTTGGGGGTGTGCTTCTGCCTTCGCTTCAAAACTTGCAATAAAATCATCAAACCGTTGCTCGCGCTGGGCGATGAGTCCAAGCTGGGTCAACGCACCGGCTTGGGCGTCCTCAAAACTGTTCGGTAGCCACCTCGCGCCAGTTGGTCCCCAATATGGTCGTTGAATTTGATGGACTATATCCCTTGCCAAGTTAAATCGGCGTGTATTGGGTAAGAACGATTTTTGATTCCGATTTATCAAGACGGTCTGTTTCACATTTTTCTTAGCTTCTGTGGGCGGTTCGGGCATTGTCAATATGCGCTCGAAATGCGACGCAGCGCCTTCCAATTCGTTCATCTCGATCAGCAACGCGCCTATATGATAGAGTTTTTTCGCATCCGTCACCTTCTCTCCGGCACGGTCCAAGGCAGAAAGTGCTTCATCAAGCAGTCCATGTTGACTAAGTAAGCCAGCTAGTTTTATCTCCGCGTCGACATCTTTATTTTTAGCGTGCAGCAGTTTTGTCCATGTCTGAACTGCCTCCTGCTCTCGCCCGATGTCAAAAAGCATTTCGCCGAGTTTCTGTTGGTGATAAGGATTAGGCTGTGCCTTGACAAGTCGCTGTTGATACGAAAGTGCCTCCTGTGTCTCACCAAGTTCAAGGTTAATTTTAACTAACTGCGTTAGCAGGTCGGGATTCTGCGTCTCTTGTTCCAACGCTCGCGCCAACTGTTCTCTCGCAGCGGGTAGGTCCCCCTGTCCCCGGTATAATTCTGCCAATCCCAACACAGGTCCCTGGTCATTCGGGTTTACCCTTGCCATCTGCCGGAACTTCTCCTCCAACTCATCGCTTCGTCCAAAGTCATAATATACATCCCCCAACCGATTGATGAACGAGAGTTTATCGCTGAGCTCATCGCTCAGATCCCAGCACCGCCAATATTGTTCGATTGCCTGCCGATAATCGCCCGCTTGCTGATACACATCTGCAAGTTCGGCACGAATTTCGGTGGATTCGGGACGCAAACGGACCGCCTGCTTGAGGCTATCAACTGCACCTTCATAATGACCTCGCTGCTTATCAATTCCCGCCAGTAGTTGATACCCCTCTGGATTCCGGGGGCTGTGTGCAATCGCTTGCTTTGCAGCTAAAGTAGCAACATCGAAATCCATCGCTCGTAGGTGCAGACGCGCAATGTCTGAATAGTATTCCCGTGCATTGCCAGCGTCAATCTCAATGAGATGATTGTAAATAGCGATCGCTTCATCACGCTGTCCGCTTTTCGTGTAAAGTTCCACAAGCCAACGATTGACCTGTACATCATCTGGTGCCGATTCATCAGCATCCTCAGAACGGGACCTGAATTCTTTCGCCTGGATTAGAATTTCAAGTGCATTTGTCACGTTCCCCAGTTTGAGATACATCTTGGCAAGCTGTTTCTGCTGTTCAAAACTCTCAGGCGCCCCTTCCAACTGGTCAATTTTCTCCGCAAGGATATCCTGACGCTGATAGATTTCAATCCGCTGGTCGGTCATCCGCTCTACAAAGAAGGGGTTCGGTGCCAGCTTTGCGGCTTCTGTATATTCAGCTAACGCTCCCTCGTAATCCTTGCTCTCCATCAATCGCCGCGCCAACGCCTCACGGTAGCGATATTCATTGGGCACTAACTCAACCGCTTTTCGACTGGCAACAATGGCTTCTTCTCGGAAATACTTGGTGTCCAGCAGCTGTGCAAGGCGATCATAATTCTCGGCACTACCTCCCTTTATCCCTTCGCTTGTGGGGGGAAATAGGGGGGCGACTATCCGGTTCCACGTCTCGACGGCCTTCTCACGATTTCCTTGACGAAAGTAGAATTCACCGAAATATTCGATATAATCGAGATTGTCAGGCGCGAGTGAGATAGCCTTTTCGTATGCTGCAATGGCGTCATCCACCCATTCATGCCCGGTGTAAATTTCGGCGAGGGTGAGGTGCGTTCCTGCGTTATCTGGATCGCGATCAATCATCCGCTGATAGGTCGCCTTTGCCCGGTTTTCGCCCTCCAGTTGCAGATACAATTCGCCAAGCTCACGATAGATCCCAAAATCGTCAGGCTGTGCCTCGCTGAGGATTTCATATTCCGCCGCCGCTTCTGCAACTCTCTCGGTATGACGGAAAACTGCGATAAGGTTCAGGCGGAGTCCGGCGTCCGTCGGGGCAAGTCCCAATCCCTTTCGGTACTCGGCAATGCCTTCGTCTACCTGCTGGTTCTCGATATAGGCATTGGCAAGCAAGCCAATCAACTCCACATCATTCGGCGTTTGAGCGAGTTTGCCTTCGTAATAGGTGATTAAGCCGGGCCAATCCCCGTTATGCGCGTAGATACCGATGATGCGTTGATGCAAATCTTTTCGTAACCAGTTTCCAGGCCCTGTCAATGCAAGGGCTTTGTCGTAGCTTTGGACAGCAGCATCGTATCCCCTCATCTCTTCCTGAATCTTCCCAATCTCCCGCAGACTCAAACAGACTCGATACGGGTCATCCCGCTTCAATTCGACAATTGCCTCGTGTTGTTCAACCGCTTGGGTGTAAAGTTCACCCTCACGAAAGAGATCCGCCAACTCGATACGGGAGAAGATGTTTTCTGGATCCAGTTCAGCGATTTTGCCCCACGCCGCAATCGCCTCGTCTATCCGATCACGACGGAAATAGGCGCGTCCGAGCGCTTTATAAGTTGCCGTCAACTCATCAGGGGTCGCAGACTGTGACGCTATCGCAAGATCCGCTGCCTTCGTGAGTGCAGCGATGGCTTCCTCATGCTGACGTAACGTCGCATACATCTGTCCAAGCGCAAAATGTGGATAGTAATCGTCCGACGCCAAATCAACGGCACGCCGATACGCCACGATTGCCTCCGTATTCTTGCCCAATCGCTTGTAGATGTGTCCCAGAATCAGTTGTAGGTTCGGATTCTCCGGTTTTGCCCCCACCTCCGTTTGATAATCAACGACCATCTGATCTAAGCCCGCCCCTTCAAGGTAGAGCTGATACAAACGGTCAAACGTGCTGCCTTCTTTCGGTTTTCGTTCCAGCATCTGCTTATAGCGCATCACGATTTTTTCATCAACCGTTTCGTCTTGAGCGTGGGTAATCGGTAAGAGAACAGATACGAAACAGCAGAGAAATAGAACAGAGATTGTCAGTTGTTTTTGGCGTTCAAACATGAGAGCTCCTCCTTTGGAGAATAGTTTGGAATAACCTAAGTTGCCATCTATCAAAAATTGATCGATTTTTCGTTAAAAAAACAGATTCCTTTCAAATCCTTTCTCTCAGGACGATAACCGTCCCCTCATCGTCGGTAAGCGTCAACGTATCCCCCTCTCTGCCCCATGTGCCGCCCATGGTCTCATCACCCGCTGCCATATCAAAAAAGCCGATTGATTCCGTGACCGTCATGGTATAACTCGAACCCGTCAAGGCATAAGTCCCCTCGATGCGGAAATAGATTTGGGGCAAAGCGAACACGCCTGCCGAATTTGGGGCTGGCGTCCAACCGAGTAATAACTCGAATTCGCCGTCGGGAGAGAACGTCCAGATAGAGAAGGAATCGGCGAGTGCAATTTCGTCATCAAACGAATACGTCTCCTCCCAGGTTTGACCGTTGATGGAGTGGAGGGCCCAGACCCCGACAAAATCGTTCTCCTCTGGCTCCGCAATTATGGTGTCAACAAGCGCATCGCACCCACAAAGCACGACATTCAAAAACAAAAACGCTACCACAGTAAATCTTTTGATGTTCATTTTGAACCTCTTTCTGTTGTTGAAATCTCACCACCCATACGAGCGGTGCCAGAGGCGGGTGGAATGATTTTATTGACGGCCCAATGCAAGTCGAGATTTGTTCGCCTGTTCTTGGACTAATGCTTAATCGGTTGTCCCTTTTCATTGAGATAGATGACATCAATGTAGAATGGAATCTTGGGTTTCGGAGCCGCTCCCGATTCCCATCGCCCAATTTCATGCACCAACCCTTTGGGGATGCCAGATCCGGCACTTATTGTGCCGGGTTGGACATAAATAGTGAACAATCGGTTGGGGATAAAGACCCCATCGTTACCCAAACTCCCGCCGGTGACCCGCCAATCCTTTGCCTGGGCTTGTTTTACCAGCGTGTGCAGTTTTTCGCTGGATCTGATGTCTGCTTCGATGACTGCCTCCCAAGACGCTGAATCTGCTAGCCCGTGCCAATCTTTCAACTGAGAGAGTTCTTCCGGGTCGCTTTTTGCGCGATAAATGTCCCATCTTCCGCTGAGATACGCCGAATAATCATCATAATCCTCAATCTTTACGTTCATGTCTAAAAGTCGTTCAATCCATTCATCGGTAGGGACAACCACCTCTAACTCTCTATTCCGCTGCCCCCTGCTTGTCCGGTATCTCGGATCAAACCGTTTCATTACTTCTATGACTGCTTCAGGTGCATCCGACACCATAGGTTCGTACCAATCAACAAACGCTCTCAATTCGGGCGTTAATTCTGCTTTTGCCCCGTTTGAGTAGTTGCCGTCTAGCACTTGGAAAACGATTTTCTCTATTACAGGGCTTTGTCTGAAAGAGAAATATAAGCCGGCACCAGCGGCTATGATGACCGCAACAGCGATAATTAGAATTCTTGGCTTCATGATAATTCCTGCCGTCTTTTTGCTCTTCAATATACATAACGCGGAATTGATTGTGCCGCGATTACCATAGAATAAAAATTAGTCCCCCATCATTCCATTGATACGCTGATAAATGATCGCACTCGCAGCTGTACACAATCTCACTGTGGCGTATATTGTCCTTAGTTGTGCGCTAAGAAGCTTTCGTATTTCATTCCCACGTAGTAATCAGACATTGTTATGATCTCCTTTGACGATAGAGGCGTCAATAGCACAAGCAAATCCACTTGAAAACAAGTTGTATTCCCTACCGCGTTGAAAAAACGTTCACCAACCGTTCTCTTGTAGGCATAGAGTTCTTGTAGGTATGGAGATAGTTTGATGCCTCGTTATCTCCGTAGCATCGCTTGATAGTGTAGAATAGAGTCGGAAGCCCGGATTGTTTCGCTGCTATTCTGTCTACTTGATTTATCCGCAGGTTGAGATACTCATACGTTGTCATTTTCTTACTC
Source organism: Candidatus Poribacteria bacterium (assembly GCA_965204355.1). Taxonomy (GTDB): domain Bacteria; phylum Poribacteria; class WGA-4E; order WGA-4E; family PCPOR2b; genus PCPOR2b. The sequence continues at coordinate 361,078 of OZ241983.1, read as the reverse complement.
CTTGCCCGGAGGGCTGTTGAAGGTTGATTGCCAATTCCTACATCTGTCAGCCTTGTTTGTCCGCTGTTTTACGATTCACGTCTCCGCTCCATTTCAACGCTAACGGCTGGGGGCAGAGCAGGTGTTAACTGCTTTTCGAGGGCCACCACAGTCTTGGGGAAATATACGGGCGGAACCCTTTCAGGGCTTTTGGGGTCATGTTGGGTGGGAATATTATCAAAATCCGAGTTATCGGAATCATTAGGTAACACAGATTCCTCTGACGCTGATTCCTCCACTTCGTGAGCGACTTTCGCTGTTGGGCTTTGTTTGGAATAGAGATATAACCCCGCAGCTACAGAAACCATAACAGCGATAATTGCAATCCTTAATTTCATGGCATATCCTCCTGTTGAAAATCCCGATTTATCGGGGTGGAAATTTGAGTTATTTCAGCACAACTCGACTACTGTTTTGATCTCAATAAATCAGGATCGTTATCGCAAGCGGTCCAATGTAGTTACGGTTAATTTGCCTCCAACCGACCCATCACCATGTTCCTGAAGGTGTTCGATTGAGCTGTCAATTGAGGCTGCTTCCTGAGATCCAGCCACGCCCAATGCCTGTCGGGCTATTTTGAATTCTATGTGATCTGACAACGTCGCCTGACCCTTGAAAAGTTTGTCGTAGTAGTGAACCAGCACATCAACCTCAGGTCCTTTGCCGTGTTCACGCTCAAAATATTCACGCATCTTACGGGCAAACTTGCCGCTTTCTACATCCGCTAAAAACCGCTCACGGAGTTCTTGATCCGATAGATCTGTGACAGACTTCTCATGACGCGCTTCACGGAGCTCTTCATCCCAGTCCCACGCTTCTGGAGACGGTTCGTCAATCACTTGCGTGTCAGGAGAATAAGCGGACCCCTCATCAGAGTGTCCCATCGCGTCAGGAGACTCAACGACAACGATGTCGTTATCTGATTCGCCAGCGAAAGTATCGGAAGTCGTTAGTTCATCAACTTCGGAATTATCCACCGTCGAAGTTCCAACGGAGACCCTATGAGGTTGACTGTCAACAGTGAAGGGAACAGGGTTGTCCCCATAGTACCAATGACTGCCAAAATACGCACCACATACTATCAGGATAGCTATTACCGCGGCACCAACAACCATTTTCATCTCTATTACCTCCTGTTTAATATCTCAAGTATCAGGTCGCTGCTCCGATAAATCGGGACTATCCCAACCCATCGGGGGATTTCACGACGCTCAACTTGTGCAATCCTGCCTGTATGAGCAATTACCGGGCCAAAACAAATAACAATGTCCCAAAATCAGTATTAAGTTTTTAACGGAAAGATGTTAGAAAGATAGAGGGGAATTAGGACGGGTATGTAGGGCGATAAATTGATCGATTACAAACTGAAAGGGGGAACTCCTATTATTTATTGTTGATTTGAGTGGACTCTAACCGCATTCTCATCACTTCTCACGTTCCTGTCCTGTAACTTCGCCATTTTTGGCGACGCGAATTTTGCGTTATGGCAGTACATGGTAGTAAATTAACCCGCAAACCCTTGTGGCCACTGGACTCCAGCGCTTCGCCATTTTTGGCGACGCGAATTTTGCGTTATGGCAGTACATGGTAGTAAATTAACCCGCAAACCCTTGTGGCCACTGGACTCCAGCACTTCGCCATTTTTGGCGACGCGACTTCTCGTTATTGCAGCTTCTGGCGAATTTTTCTGGATTGACTTCTCTCCATATTGTACTTATCCATTTTACGTCTCAACGTTGACTCAGGGATACCGAGATGGGCTGCCGCAGCCTTCTGATCTACAGCACTTTCAAGCGCGTCAATGATTAAAATTCGCTCGTATTCATCAACCAATTCAGTGAGTCCTTTGTTTTCGATATCGAATTTTCCAGCGGTGTCAATCCGGAGGTCAGCGGCGGAAATCCAATCACCTGTGGCTAAGACCATCGCCTGCTCGATACGGTTTTCGAGTTCACGGATGTTCCCTGGCCATGCGTAGCTCATTAAAAATGCCATTGTTGCTTCCTGAAAGCCTCTGATCTGTTTGCCATCGGTTAGATGCAATTTTTGAGAGAGAAAGTGGGTGGCGAGTAGCGGTATATCGGATTTGCGCTCGCGTAACGGAGGCACGTGTAACGGAAAAACGTTGAGTCGATGGTAAAGGTCCTCTCGAAATGTACCTTCTTGGACTGCTTGCTCCAGATTTTTATTGGTCGCTGCAATCACTCGGACATCCACTTCAATGGTCTGCTGCCCGCCGAGGCGTTCAAACCGTCTCTCCTGCAAGACGCGCAGGAACTTTACTTGAGACTCCGCATCCAACTCGGCAATTTCATCAAGAAAGATGGTGCCGCGGTTCGCGTCCTCAAATTTTCCACCCTTTCGCCCGGTTGCGCCGGTAAATGCCCCCCGCTCATGTCCGAAGAGTTCGCTGCCAAGCAGGGCATTATCTGTTTGTCCGCAGGCAACCGTGACAAAGGGCTGCCGGGCTCTGGAACTGTGATGGTGAACCGCTTGGGCGATAAGTTCTTTCCCCGTTCCACTTTCGCCTTGGACGAGAACGGTTGTGTCTGTCGAAGCGACGCGGTCTACACTCTCAAACAAGCGGTGCATGGATTCGGAATCCCCAACGATGATCTTGCCGGTGCCGTAGCGATATCCTTTTATGCGGTCAATTTCAGATTGTTGCAGCGCTACGATTCGGCGTTCTAACTGCAATTTCTCATAAGCCTGATTGACTCGGAAAGGGAGTTCGTTGTAGCCTTGCGTTTTCTTCTCAATAAAATCGTATGCACCTAGCTTGTGGGCTCTCATAGCGTTTTCTATCGTCCCTTCAACGGTAACAACAATCACCTTGATAGCAGGGTTGTACCCCGTAATCTCTGTTAGAAACGCAAGCCCTTCTTCGCTATCTTGACGCTGTAACCTCAAATCGAGGATGATTATATCCGGCTGGAATGACCCCAGTTTATGAGAAGCGGTTGACACATCCGTTGCTGTCTCAATCTGATATCCCAGCGGCAGCAACTTCGTGCTGTACACGTCTGTGTAGATTTCTTCGTCCTCGACGATGAGGACTTTTCCCTGTTCATCTGACATGATTTCACCCCTAGTAGGGGCAGGTTTCTTAATCCCGATTCATCGGGGTCTTGTACCTGCCCAAAAACACGGACAATCCAAACAGGGTAACCACGAGGGTTATCCCTACGGTAGTCATACATCTCGTCGTTGTCGTAGTAAAAAAATTGGCAACTCTATATAAATAGTTGTTCCAACACCGTGTTTTGACCGAATATCAATTTGGCCGCGGTGTTCATTGATAATTTGCTGTGCAATCCACATGCCTAATCCGGTCCCACCTCTATCTCTTTTCGTTGAATAAAGTGGCTTAAAGACATTTTGTAACCCTTCCGCGTCAATACCGCAGCCGGTGTCTTGTATCTCAATCCGGACAATATCAACCGTCCGATTCATTCGGAGGGTAAGGGTGCCTCCGCTCTCCTCCATCGATTCACACGCATTAATAACAAGGTTCTCAAATGCTATCCGCAGCTTATCTGCATCTCCATGAATGTGGGGGATCGCCGCGTAATATCTACTCAGCGTGATTTTATGTTCCCAATTCGGATTTCTTTGCAATGTTTCGCGCAGCAGCACTTCAATCTCAAGGCGTAGATCAAAAAGTTGAAATTCAGGTTGCGCCGCTGCCTCGAGCAGTTGATTGACTGTCTGACGGGCGTGATTCACCTGTTTTTTAATCTCTTGCAAGAATCGGTCCGTGAGATCTTTAGAATGCGTTTCTGTAGATGTTGGCTCCTCTAACATCGTCAAATTTTCCGAACAGGCTTCGATGATTGTCAACGGATTTTTAACGGCATGAGCGAGACTACGAAGTGTATTGGCGTTTCTCTCCGCCTGTTCCCGAGCACTTTGTTCCTGTTGCAACATCCCCTCACGTAAGTGCTGTGCTTCGCGGCGTCTGACATAGTAACGCCTAGCAACAACAACGAACAGAACCAGAAATCCTGTAAGGGTCACTATTGAGGGTATAGCGATCCAGCCGTTGAGATACCATTGCGGCACGACTTTCAAGGTTACGCTTGCGGGAGCAGAGTTGTTCAAATCGCGATCAATCGCCCGCACCTCAAAAATATAGGCACCCGCTTTTTGAGGTGTCCACGCAAACGCTGTCTCTTTCGTTGGTGGGAGATAAGGATGCACAGCGGCCCCCTCAGTCCTATCAATTTCTTGAATTCGATAGCGATACTGTCGTTTCCGTGGGTGGGTTTTGAAATCGATAGCTTGATATTCGATGGTGACGGTGCTGCCGGCGGTGATAGATGGGATTCTCTCGGCAGACGTATATCGCCTATCAGCTCCCATAGACGTAACATTTACAGCTACGATACGAACCGTTGATGGCACACTGTTTCGACGATAGCGTGTTATACCTTCGGTCGTTCCGAACCATAAGAAACCGTTTGTGTCTTCGAGAATTGCCGTTACATTGGGAAAGACCAATCCCTCCCACGTATCCAAAGAACTCCACGCCACCCCATCGTACATAGAAACGCCTCCATCAGTGCCAAACCACATCACCCCGTCGGCACTCCGATGGAGGGTGTTGACCTCGTTATCCACCAATCCATCTGTGATTGTAAAATTGACAAATCGCACTCCATCGGAAGGAGGGAACGCATTGTATCGAGATACACCGCCGTATGTCCCAAACCACAGCATCCCATCAGGTGTGGGCAGGAGATCGTTGACAAAATGAATCGGCAGCCCCTCTGCGCTGGTGAAGTTGACAAACCGGTTTTCACCTTCATGAACTGTGGGCTGGTAACGGGACACCCCACCGTATGTCCCAAACCACAGCGTGCCATCGGACCCATCACAGATGGCATGAATGCGGTTGTCCACCAATCCGTCTCGGATGGTGAGGTTGAAAAACTGTTCTCCGTTATACGAAGAAATACCCCCATCGGTGCCAAACCACATCGCCCCGTTGGAGGTACGATGGATGGCTCTCACGGTATTGTTGATCAAACCCTTTTCTGTGGTGAAATGAACAAACTGTCTTCCCTTAGTATGATGCGCTGGATTGTATTGAGACACGCCGCCATCCGTGCCGAACCACATCGTCCCATCCGCATCGTGATGGATAGTTCGTACACTGTTATTTGCCAAACCCTCCTGAGTCGTAAGGTTAACAAATCTGCGTCCATCTGTCCCGAGCACCGGCTGAAGGTCGTACCGAGAAACTCCACCTGATGTCCCAAACCATATTGCCCCTTCCGACACCTGATGGATATCATAAATCCAGTTACCTGCCAGTCCATCTGCCTCAGTGAAGTTGGTAAATCCGTGCCCATCGTAAGTAGAAATGCCGCTGCCATCGGTCCCGAACCATACGGTCCCATCAGGCGTGGAGAGGATTGCGGTAATTGCGTTATGTCTCAGGCCATCCCCTGTAGTGAAGTTGACCATTATCTCTCCGTCGTACCGAGAAGCACCCGCCGGCGTACCGAACCACATCATGCCATCTGAGTTCTGCCAAATGGCACGCACACGGTTGTGCATCAACCCCTCCTTCTCTGTGAGATGCTTGACGAATCTGCTTCCATCGTATACAGAGACACCCCCGTCAGTGCCAAACCACAATGTGTCATCAGGAGTGGTATAGATGGCATGAACACGGTTCTCCACCAAGCCATTTTCCGTCGTCAACCGTTTGATAATTCCCTTTCCATCATACCCAAACACACCGCTCCCGCGTGTCCCAAACCACAGCACACCATCTGAAGCTTGACAGATGGCATAGACATGATTATGTGCCAATCCCTCCGCTTTCGTTAAATTGACAAATTCTTTGCCGTTGTATTGAGAGACACCGCCTGCTGTTCCCAACCACATGACACCATCAGGCGCCTGATGAATCGCGTAGACATCGTTATGAGCCAACCCCTCTTTTTCTGTTAGATTAGTGAATGTCATCCCATCGTCCCCACGGACACCGTCATAGCGAGATACACCGCCTCGGGTTGCAAACCAGATAGTGGTATCGTCTCTGCTATAGATGGAACGGACGAAATTGCTAACCAATCCGTCTTGAGTTGTGAAGGTGTTGAACCGTTCGCCATCGTATACAGAAACACCGCCGCCATCGGTCCCAAACCACATCACACCATCGGAGGTTCGGTAGAGGGCGGTGACGTTGTTATCCGCCAAACCATCAAGGGTATCATAGTGTTTCCACGTACCTTTTTTGAAAGGACTTATGTGGAAATGAACTTCAAGCCTTTCTCCTGCGGTAATCTGATGCGTTTCTCCTTCTACTGGATAGACATACCCCATTGGCGTTTGACATCGCACCCGGTACTGTCCCATTTTCAGGTTGGTGAACGAGAACCTACCCATTTCATCACTCAATGTTGTGTTGACCAATTCCCCATCCCTAATAGCTTGGACAAGCACCGCGCCATGCGGGGTTGTGTGATCAGGAGCCGGCATAAAGAGGGTGCCGACGATGTTAATTGAATCCCCCTGCGATTGGGCAGCTGCCGCCCATACTTCGCAGAAAAGTAAAAGTCCAATCAACAGGAACCGTGACAATACCGGTTTCATTGGAACTGTCTCCTTCGACCCTGTGCCTTGATAGAGAAGCTATTTTCGCACAAAACGGAATGGATTGAAAACATTTTCGTGCATATCTCCTCGCCGCCAGATTATCTCCTCGCTCACGTTGCACCCTACCCCATCGGGGACATCTGCAAAAGTTTCAAGCCTGCATAAGGTTAACAACGCAGGGATGCAGGATTGGTATGATGCAGGAGCAACAATCGTGCCGAGAAATAGGTCAAAATGACATATCGTTGTAGTGCAATGATTCGACCATAAACCATGCCATAATGACATACTGTAACTAGACAGTAAAGGGTAAAATTGCCCGCGAGTCCTTCAGATTTATAATATATCTTATCGCTCAAATTCTGCTGGAATCCGCTTCCTAACAGGGTTTGGGCGATGTCCCTCCCTTCTGATTTATAACAGAAGCAGGGTTTGGCATGACACTTGCTCTGTATTCGATTGTCTAAGCAACAACACTTATAAAACTAATCACAAATCGAAAAATTGGAGGAACAGAAAAATGAGAAGCCTAGCTACGAGACCGATACAAGACCTTTTTAGCATTCACAATGAGATGAGTCGATTGTTTGATAACTGGCATAGACCTGTGCGCTATCGTGCAGAGGGTGAGAGTTTGGATTGGAGGCCGGTTGTTGATATTTTAGAAGCGAATGAGCACGTCGAAATCCGTGCCGAAATTCCGGGACTCTCTGAGAAGGATGTCCAAGTCTCTGTGACGGATGATGTCCTCACACTCAAAGGCGAAAAAACGCAGGAAAGCGACGAAAACGACCAGAAGTATCATCGTGTTGAACGGAGTTATGGTCGATTCCAACGGTCTTTCACATTGCCAGCGAACTTGGATCCTGAAGATATCAAAGCCAAATTCACTAACGGTGTGTTGATCGTATCCATTCCAAAAGCAAAAGAGGTTCAACCCAAAGAGATTCAGATCAACATTGAATAATCACTCGGTTTGCAAAAAAGCGTCCTGTGTCTAAACGTAGGACGCTTTTTTTATGTCTAAAGTGCCGTGCTTTTTTGAAACTTTCATTTAGATAGCGGTGTGTTTTGAACCAGAAAAGGAGGGTCTAAAATGTTTAAGCCAAATTTAATCAAATGGACAATTTCACTCGTAGTGATAGCATTAATAATCGCAGTGGGTGTAACAATAAACACAGATAATCCGACGTTTACCCCTCAAACTGCAATTGGTCAAACCAGTGAGAATTTCAATCAGGACTTTGAATACTTAGAACGGGCAAACCGTGCATTCATCGAAGTGGTAAATCGTGCAAAACCCGCTGTTGTGCAAATTACAACCACCCGGTCAGTTCCAACATCTCGTTCACAGCGTTCTTTTGATTTTTTCGGTGAGGACGATTTTTTCGAATTTTGGTTCGGTCCCCGGGAGCGTCGTGAACAACAGGACCGTGCTGAACCGGAAGAGCAGGAAGAGGTGCGCGGGCTTGGATCCGGCGTTATTGTCAGCAAAGAGGGCTACATCTTGACGAACAATCACGTTATTGAACGCGCAGAGGATATTGCGGTAGTCTTGCCAAACGGGCGTGAATATAAGGCAACCGTTGTTGGAAAAGATGCAGGACGCCAAGGAACGGATCTCGCTGTGCTCAAGATTGATGGGAATGATTTACCTACGCTGCCTCTTGGTAACTCGGAGGAACTTCAGATTGGAGAGTGGGTAATCGCCATCGGGAGCCCATTCGGACTTGCACAAACAGTAACACGCGGGATGGTCAGTGCAAAAGGACGCATGTCTCCTGGTATTGACATCGCGTATACGGACTTCATACAAACCGATGCCGCAATTAATCGCGGTAACAGTGGCGGTGCCCTCATTAACATCCGTGGTGAATTAATTGGTATCAATACAGCAATCGCCACCGGCGGTGGACTCTCATACGGCAATGTCGGTGTAGGATTCGCCATCCCGACTAACCTCGCAAAACGGATCATGACCCAGTTGATTGACAAAGGAGAAGTTGAGCGAGGCTGGTTAGGTGTTTCGCTTCAGCCTCAGCCTATTGATTACGACTTGGCAGAGAAGTTAAAGCTTGAAGACCCGCGTGGTGCCTTGATTACACAAGTGTACAAAGGAACTCCAGCGCACAAAGCCGGCATCCGTCGTGGGGACGTGATCGTTGAGTTTGATAAGGTGGCAATTCGTGATATGAATCATCTCAGGCACGTTGTTGCTGCAGCAAGCGTCGGCGAAATGACTGAAGTGAAAGTAATCCGCAAAGGAACAGAAAAAATCTTGAAGGTCAAGCTCGAAAAGCGCACTCAAGAAGTGCTTGCAAAATTCAGGAGTAGGGGCGAACCTTTTGTCCCCGATGAAGAGGACGTCGGAGTGTTTGCAAATATTTATGTGCAGGCATTGACCAGCGAACTGGCAACACGATATGGGTATGCAGGCGAGACCGGCGTAATTGTCGCTGCGGTTGAACGACGCAGCCCCGCTGCAAGGGCAGGGATTGGTGTCGGGACCTTAATTCAGGAAATTGAAGGGGCGGAAATCACAAACCTGAAGGACTACCGTGAGCAGATTAAAGCGGTTAAGGATAAAGCAAAGATTTTGCTATATGTCAGGCAACCAAATGATAGGGGTGCCGCATTCGTCACATTGGACAATTCGTCGAACTAAAAGAAGTAACTGAAACCTGTTTCACAGACCAGAGAGGAGATGGATTCGTAAGAATTCGTCTCCTCTTTTTTTAACTATACACTACCTGTTCATTCCATCTCAGTTGTACGTTTCGCATCGTAAAGATAGCATCGGCACGAATGGGTTTCCGTGAACGCGATTTCGTCAGGATATACTTCACTGCAATGCGGCATCGCTTCAGGGCAACGTGGATGGAAATGACAGCCTTTCGGTGGGTTAATCGGAGAAGGCACATCCCCTTCAAGCTGAATCTTTTCGATCCCTGTTTCTGGATCGACCTTGGGTACAGCCGATAGCAGCGCACGGGTGTAAGGATGCTTGGGTTGGTCAAAAATCTCTTCGGTGGTTCCCCGTTCAACGATTCTACCAAGATACATCACCGCAACTTCGTCCGCGAGATACTCCACCACCGAAAGGTTGTGAGTGATAAACAGGTAAGTCAAATCCAAGTCGTCCTGAAGTTCCTTAAGCAGGTTCAAAATCTGCGCTTGCACGGAGACATCCAGCGCGCTCGTCGCCTCGTCGCAAACGATAAATTCGGGTTCAACAGCCAAGCACCGCGCGATGCCGATTCGTTGGCGCTGTCCACCGGAGAATTCATGAGGATAGCGATGGACCATATCAGGAGACAATCCAACACGCTGCATCAGCTCGCGCACACGGGCCTCCCGCTCAGACCGATTTGCTCCAATGCCGTGGGTTATCATCCCTTCCTGAATTGCCCCCCCAATCATCGCACGCGGATTCAACGATGAATAAGGGTCTTGGAAGATAATCTGAAGTTTCCGTCGATACGGATGCAGTTCAGATCTACTCAACTGTGCAAGATTAATATCATCGTAACGGATTTCTCCTTCAATCGGAACGCCGAGTCGAAGAACCGCCTTGCCGAGTGTAGTTTTCCCACACCCAGACTCCCCAACGAGCGCAAGGGTTTTCCCTTTAGGAATGGCAAGGTTGACCCCATCCACTGCATAAACATAGCCGACCGTCCGCTTAAGTATGCCCTTTACAATCGGAAAATGGACGCGCAGATCAGCCACCTGAATGAATGGTTCACCGGTGATGTCAGGTTTGGGCGGTATAGACGGTCCTACACCGGCTGAAGTTGGGGCAGCAGCAATCTCCGTCGCATCTTCTGAACGATTAAAATCAGGGTTGTAAAGATGGCAGGCAGTGTGATGCTCCGCTTTGATTTCAATAGATGGCGGCAAGATGGCATCACAACCGGTCATGACTTGCGGACACCGATCAGCAAAACGACACCCATCGGGGTATCGCGTCGCTTGTGGCACACGTCCGTGGATGGTCTGCAAAGTATCGCCGCGCTTTTGACGCGAGGGGAGCGAGTCAAGCAATTTGGTCGTGTAGGGGTGATGAGGATTATGGTAAAGTGTATTCCAATCGCCGGTTTCGACAATTTTTCCTGCGTACATGACGGCGACACGATCCGCCATCTCGGAGACAACGCCAAGGTCATGGGTGATCAGCAGCACCGCCATGCCAAACTCGCGTTGGAGGTCCTTAATCAGATCAAGGATCTGCGCCTGAATTGTAACGTCTAACGCGGTTGTCGGTTCATCTGCAATCAGCAAGCCGGGCCGACATGACAGCGCAATCGCTATCATGACACGCTGCCTCATGCCGCCCGACAGTTGGTGGGGGTATTCTTCAAAACGCCGCGCGGGTTCAGGAATGCCGACCAAGTCCAACATCTCAATAGCAGCATCCTTCGCAGCTTTCCCGGCTATCTTTTGATGCTGCTGAATTGCCTCAAGTATTTGATTCCCAACGGTAAACACAGGATTGAGACTGGTCATCGGCTCCTGAAAGATCATCGCAATCTCATTACCGCGGATCTTTCGCTTCTCTACCTCTGGCAATTGGGTGATCTCTCTGCCTTTATAATGGATCTCTCCACCAGCAATAAATCCTGTTGGTTGCGGCACGAGTTGACTTATCGACAATGCTGTCACGCTCTTGCCGCAGCCGGATTCTCCCACAATCGCAAAAATCTCGTTATGTTGAATCTCAAAGGACACACCGTCCACAGCACGAGCAAGTCCCGACGCGTCGGGATTCCGGGAATCAGAACCTTCCGCAGTACGAAAGTAGGTCTTAAGGTTGTCAACACGCAATAGGGGGTCAGGGCGTTTCACCTTGTTACTCCCATGCAGAACCATTGTGTGATTTGAGATGTCGAACTATTGGGACACTCGACAAACAGCCCCGGAACCGGCATCACAGTACCAGAAGGCCCCATCCCAGCGGGTCATACCGTGCGGCTCGGGATGCGGTTCAGGAATTTCGATCTTATCAATAGTTGAGCCATCTTTCAGGCTCATGCGATAGAAAGCGCGGTGATTTGTTTCAACACACCAGAGATCATCTCCCTCCCACGCGATACCGTGTGGACGGACGCCGGGGGCTGGGAAAGAATGCAGGACAGCGAGATCGTTTTCTGGGTCTAACTGATAAACCGTCGCTGAAGGCGGCACCGCCATCCACAGCTTACCGTCGCGCCACTCCAATCCGTGCGCCCCTGACTTCTGGGCACCTGCTGTCGGATAGGACGCACGGGTCTTTCCAGTTTCTGGATCGACTTTTAGGATTACCGGACCATCGGCTTCTATGCGGGTCGGCACGAAAGTTGATGCGAGCCAAAGGTTTGTACCGTCCACCGTAACACCGCTCCCGTGTTCGGAGTCTGTGTCGATAGCCTTCAAAGTTTCCCCTTCATAGGAAACGAGAAGGGCTTGATTTGAGACCTGATCCAGAAACCAGATTCCGTCCTCTGTGGCTTGCATGCCATTTGGCTGTGGTCCCGGAAAGTCAAACATCTTTTCTATCTTAACTGCCATAAAGAATTCTCCTTCGTTTATAGTGAATTATCAAAATATGTAGACACTTTCGCTCCCCCTGTTTGGTAGGCGCTGTTTGTAACTGCGCCGGTACAGAGTGTCCAAGTAATTCTAAAGTTCACCATAGTTGAAAAATTTCTTGAAATATCTGGAAACTAAGAATCAATGTGGTTCGCTAATGTCCCGATTTAAGTGCCTGATCAAGGACTTCATCCACATGATCAACAAATATGAACTCAAGTCCCTCTTTAGCGTCATCGGGCACTTCGACGAGATCTTTCTGGTTGCGTTCAGGCAGGATAACAGTCTTAATTCCCGCTTGCTTGGCGGCGAGGGTTTTCTCCTTCAAACCACCAATCGGTAGCACACGTCCTCGCAACGTAATTTCTCCGGTCATCGCAACTTCAGGGATGACGCTATGCTTCGTCGCTAAAGAAGCAAGCGCTGTGGCGATTGTAATACCGGCAGAAGGTCCATCTTTCGGACTTGCCCCGGCTGGCACATGGACGTGGATGTCATGTCTTTGGAAGAAGTCGGGATCAAAATGTAACGCCTCCGATTGAGACTTGACATAGCTCAGCGCCGCTTGAGCAGATTCCTGCATTACATCGCCAAGCTGACCTGTGAGAAGTAGCTTCCCTTCCCCAGCCATGCTTGTTGCTTCGATAAATAGAATTTCACCCCCATAAGCGGTGGCTGACATGCCGGTTACAACACCAATCTCTTCCTTCCGGTCAGCAATTTCAGAGAAGAATTTGATTGGTCCCAAATAACCCGACACATCATCAATTGTTACATGCGTTGACTTTTCGCTCCCTTCGGCAATCTGGCGAGCCACCTTCCGGCAGATTGTTCCCATCTCACGTTCAAGGTTTCGAACACCCGCCTCACGAGTGTATTTGTCGATTACCTGATGAACCGCGTCATCCGCAATTGAGAGCGTATCCTCCTCAATTCCGTGCGATTCAAGTTGGCGCGGGATGAGATACTGTTTAGCAATCATCAGTTTCTCGTTGGCTGTATAGCCAGGGAGTTCAAGAATTTCGAGGCGGTCAAGTAAAGCCGGGGGAATGGTATGAAGCTGATTAGCCGTAGTAATAAACATAACCTTCGAGAGATCAAAGGAAACCTCAAGGTAGTTGTCCACGAAGTCAAAATTCTGTTCTGGATCGAGCACCTCAAGCAGGGCAGCAGCGGGATCGCCACGAAAATCCGAACCGAGCTTATCAATTTCGTCTAACATAAAAATCGGGTTATTGGATTCCACCTGACGTAAACTCTTTACAATACGCCCCGGCATCGAACCGATGTAAGTGCGCCGGTGTCCCCGAATTTCTGCTTCATCGTGAACACCACCCAGCGAAATCCGTACAAATTTTCGCTCCATCGCTCTCGCGATTGAAGCGCCCAACGAGGTTTTCCCGACCCCCGGCGGTCCCACAAAACAGAGGATGGGCCCCTTCATATCTTCCTTCAGCATCCGTACCGCAAGGTATTCCAGAATCCGGTCTTTGACTTTTTCGAGGTCATAGTGATCCTCATCCAAGATCTGCTTCGCATGAGCGATATCGAGCAGATCCTCTGTGCTGACATCCCAAGGCAGGTTGATAAGCCAATCGAGGTAATTTCGTGAAACGGTTGACTCTGGCGAAGCTGAGTGCATTTTGGAGAGACGATTAAGTTCTTTTTCTGCAACGGCGTGTACTTTTTCAGGCATGTTTGCTTTTTCGATGTGCTCTCGCATCTCCTCAATCTCCAGCAACAGATCGTCGGTCTCACCAAGCTCTTTTTGGATGGCTTTCATCTGTTCGCGGAGAAAGTATTCACGCTGACCTTGGTTAATCACACCTTGGGCATCGGACTGTATCTTGCTTTCCAATTCAAGCAGATCCAACTCTTTAGTGAGTGAAACGATTAATTGAGTCAATCGATCCGTGGGGGAGATGGTTTCTAAGAGTACCTGTTTATCTTCAGGCTTGAGATCGAGTGTTGCAGCGATATAATCTGCAAGTCGCCCCGGCTCTTCGATATTGTCTGCGATAATGCTGAACTCTTCCTGATATCGTGATGATAACTCAACAATTTTCTGAAACAGCGAGGTAGCACTGCGCATCAAGGCTTCCACTTCAACAGTTGTTTCTTCTTCTTTCTCTTCAATGATCCGCACCCGCCCTTTGATAAACGGATCAGTCTGTGTAATCTCTTCAATCTGAACCCTTGCGCGTCCCTGTGCGAGGAACAAAACGTTCTCATCTTCTTTGCGACACTTAATAATATAAATTTGCGTTCCAACCGTGTTGAAATCTTCAACCGTGGGATCCCCTGCGTCCTCATCCGGCTGAAGCTTAAAGATACAGAGCAGCCGTGAACCATCAATTAGAGCTTCATCGACAGCCGATGTAATGCTCTCCCCCGATAACACAACGTGATGCGGTGGGAACGGGGGGACGGGCGGCATATACGGAAAGATAACCAGATCACCCGGAACAGGAATAATTGGTAGCTCCTTCGGTTCTTCAACGTTATTTTCCTGTTTATCCTTATCTTTCGACGCCATCATCAAGCTCCTTTCGTTCCAGATTTTCAGGGACACCGATCTCTAACTCTTTCTTGGCTTGGACAACAATCTCCTTCGGCTTATTGACCTGCGCCTTGGGAATATGGATCTCAAGAAAGCCATTTGCGTAATTTGCAGCTGGCTCCACATCCTCCGCCAAGATATTCGGTAGAACAATCGACCGCTCAAAGGGACCGTAGTTTAATTCAGCTTGATGGTAGTGTTCTTTTTTCAGAGCAGTTCGATCTTGTCGGTACCCTTTGAGGGTCAAGACATTTCGATTCAGCTGGATTTTGAGGTCTTCGCTCGGTTCTATACCTGCGATTTCGATCTTAACAACAAAACTATCGACCGTCTCATAAATGTCCATCGGCGGTCTCCAATGCGCCGTCTCAGTTGTTAAATCCTGGGACGGTTCCATAAAATCATCGAAAAGACGGTCAATCTCTTCCTGCATTTGAAAGAAATGATCAATGAGTCTGTTCGGGTTTGACTTCACCTGTTTCTCCTCCTTTCACTGATTTAAGCCGACTGTAACAGTATAGCGTGAGTGTAACAGTCTGATTGGAATGCCAGTTCAGCAAAGCGAAATATCAATCTTTGGGGTTTCGCCTTCTAAAATCAAGATAGCTTATCGCACAGAAAACAGCTCACTAAATAGCAGATGAAAAACTGCCACCTCACCTTTTTCGAGGCATTCCGTTTCGATCTCTGGAACAATCGTCGTTGCTGTGCGTGAAGAAAGCAGTTTATAGCCAAAACTGTTGAGTAGCCGTTCAATGAGGAATGCAATCTGTCTCTCTCTCTGCGATAACTGTGATTTTTTGGGATATGTGAACATCAGTTCTTCATCAATGCCATTCGTGAACATTTCCCACACATAGTAATAATAGTAGGGTGCGATTTGGCTGACAAAGGTTTGTAGGACACGCGTTTTCCCGCCGGTTTGAGTTAAAAGGTCTAAGCCGTCATCCAGAAAATCTGTTTGTCCTTGATGCAACAACACCTCAACCACGTAACAGTGATCGTTTTCTAGGTTCGTAAAATCTCGCACAGCGTATTCAGGAAGCAACTTTTGAATAATCGAGATCACGGTTTCCCACTCCTCTGGCGGCATCATTGCGATAGAATCGCGGTGTTTCCATATATGGACAAGCTCCGTGATAGGAATGTCTTTTTCTTTCAGATTTGGATGGGACATGTCTAACTTTCCATTTATTTGGCGAAGCGCCGATCTGTTAAGAGCTTTCTGGCTTTCCTAGCTCTTTTGTCTCCTGTACGAGCGGCATACGCCAATTCGCTCCAACGACGATGCATCCATTCACGCGGAAATTCTCGGAATATGGACCCTTTTTGGATCTTAGCAGTTCCTCAATGAGAGGATTGTCATGTACATTCACCCATTCGTTCTTTCCTATTAGGAGTTACGCACTTCAGTTTGTAGTAGCGCAATTCATTGCGCGTCCGGACGTCCCGATTTATCGGGACTACTACGAACCTACGGATTTACTGTAGTAGCGCAATTCATCGGTCATCACGGATCGTGTTATTCGGTAATAAATCACCAAATTATGAGAATTTGAGCATTCAACTGCGTAAGTCCTACCTATTTAAGCGAAACGGGATTTACTTCACGCGGTGATACCCGTGCCCATCACCCGTGACTTTATATAAAGCATCCGCCGCCCAGAAGTGGATATCCCCATCCGAATCCTCCAAGGCTATCTTGAGAACCGGTACAGCTTTTTGGCTCTTCGCTTCCCCAAGCGCTTTGAGGATGTCTATCTGCAACTTCTTCTCCGACTGACTCGCTTGCAGGGTTTTCAGCTTTTCAGACAGCGCAACCACAGCTGCGTCGTCCCCTATCTTGCCAAGGGCGAGTGCTGCATCCTGACGGAGTGCAATAACATTAGCATCATTGTTGAGTGTTTCTGCAATGGCTGGTACAACAGAGGGGTCACCCAGATCTCCCAATCCTTGTGTCGCCCAGCGTCGCACGTCAGCGTTGGCTTCGCCATCACCCAGCATCTTTTTTACAAGATCGTCCTTGAATTCGCTGAGCTTGCCTTCACCGACACCGAGTGCCGTGTGTTGACGTATCTGCACAATTGGATCGGCGAGCAGTTCCCTGATTCTCGGTATAATCCCTGGAGCATCGGATTTTGCGAGGGCATTGGCGGCGTATGCCTTTACGGGCCACTCCTCCAGCGGGTCTTCAATTCGCTGAATCATCTTGGGTGCAACAAACGCGGGTAACCGGAACGGTTTTGTAGCTATGACAAAGTTTTCCCAACCCCAATTGTGTTTTGGAATTTTTTTGCCATCTTTGTCCACTATTGCGATGCCATATTCCGATTCGTCAACGAGCCGTCTTCCAAACGCTTCGGCGGCGCGTTGATCTTTAATGTTAGCAAGTGCTATGGCGGCTTTTGTGCGAGCAGAGAGTTTCACAAGCGCATCGGTACGGACATCCATTTCCAAACTCTGATCTTCGAGGATCTCAATTAGTGCCGGCACCGCTTTGGTGCTTTTCAGCTCCCCTAATCCCGTAACTGCATTCGTGAAAATAGCTCCTTTTTCCGTATCCGTTGCCAAAATATCCAGTAGCACCGTCTCCGCTTTTTCGCCCCCAATCAATGCAAGCGCGGTTACGCAAGCCGCCTTTACTGTTTTATCCTCCAGAGGTGCGTAAAACATCTCAATCAGTTTATCGACCGCCCTAGCTTCTCTGATGGCGCCTAATGCAGCAACAGCTTGTGTACGGACTTCAATATGTTTATCATCCAAAGCAGTAAGGAGCGATGAGGCTGCGCGTTCATCAAGCAGCGTACCTAACGCTGTTGCCGCACTCGCCCGGATCGATTTGTACTCGTTTTTATCCTCAAGAATACCGGTCAATACTTCAAGAGATTTCCGATCTTTGCTGAGTCCAAGCCCAAGCACCGCCTCTTTGCGAACGACATAGTTTGGATGGTCCAATTCAGCAGTCATTGCATCCACAGGTGAATTGTCGTTTTCCTCAAGCCTTCCGAGCGCAAATACCAGTTTCCATCGTGTCCAGTCGTCCTCCACGGATTTGAGCGCATTTATTATAGATTCCGCTGTCACCGCTTTGCCGAGTTTGGTTAAGGACGTGATTACTTCAGTTTGCACAGATAAGACTTCCTGCTTTTCTTCAAACGTCCCCCAACCCTTTTTCAGGACATCAACGAGCCCCTCATCGGCGAGTTCAGCCGGTAACTCACGTAGCGCGATGGCTGCCTGTTTGCGCGCCCCCTCAAATTTATCCTTCTTGAGTGTTGTGAGCAAAGGATCTACCACTTTGTCCCCTTTGATTTTACCCAGAGCAACCGCAGCCTCCTGACGTACAATCCCTTGTTTATCATCCTTGAGCGCTTGGATTAAGGGATCGACTACAAGTTGACCACCAACGTCTCCTAAAGCAAAAGCTGCACTCTTACGTACAGCAGCGCGCTCATCCTCTTTGAGTGCGTCAATTAATGGCTGCACAACTGCGTCTCCTTTAATCTTGCCAAGTGAAAGGGCAACTTCGCTACGAACAAGGCTCGGAATTGGCTTAAGCTCACCCCATGTTCGATAATCAGGTGGAGCGTATTCCCCCGTCCACTCAACCCCCAAGTCGGCAATCGCTTCCTTCAATCGCGCAAGGGTGTTGTACTCCCTTTTCAGGTGTCTTTGAAAGTCCTTAATATCTTCATACCGTGTCCCCAAAACCCACACGAGGGCTGGAATTGACTCTGGTGACTTAATCTCTCCCAACGCGGCTACAGCACCCTTACGGAGGACAGGACTAGTCTCGTCGCTTAACATTAAGAGCAGCATCGGTTGCACCGCTTGGGCCGCTGCAAGTTTCGTCAAAGCAGATAGCGCAGCACTCCGCACGGTTTCACGCCCCCGCTTATCCATCGCCATTGTAATCAGTTCCTGAATCGCCTCATCAGTACTAATCTGGATTTCACCCAGCGCCGTGGCAGCGTTGGCAGCGGTCGTGTCATCCAGCTTCAACCCCTGAATCAGTGCATCACGGGCGCTGTTATCTGTACCACGCCCCCTCAAGACACTAAGCGTTTTGGCCGACGCCGCTCTCACATCTTTTCGAAGGTCAGTCATTAGTGCCTCGCTGAGACCATCCACCGAGCGCAAGTCAGCGATACCGGCAAGCACCTCCGCGCTTCGAATCCTGACATCATCCCTTGGATCTTTCAAAGCAGTGACGAGCCCCGGCACAGCTACTCCTTTCATTGCTTGCAGCGCAGCACCTGCACTCCCACGGAGATCGTCGTTATCAAGCAGACTAATTAGTCGGGAAATCGCTTCTTCGGCTTTCAACGCACCCAGCGCTTGTGCTGCAGCAGCTTGCGTGTTAATACGATGATTTTTACGTCGAGTTGTGTCGATATATGCGTTTGCAAGGTATTGGTACTCCGACGTCAATCGGAGGAACTCAGTTGAATTCTCATCTGGCAAGACATTTTGGGCACCGGAATCGAGCACCTCAAGTAAGAGCTCGATAGACGGATTACCAATCTCCGTCAGCGCATTAATCGATGCAATTCTGACGTTTGCATCCAAGTCTGCCAACAGGTAAATCAGTGAGGGGAGTGCCTCCTCTGCGTTGAGTTGACCAATTAATTTTGCTGCGTGCATCCGCACCTGTCCGGCATTGGTCTGCGTCGCTAGTTGGAGGGCGGGCACGATTGGTTCCTCCCTAAGCCTCTCCAGTGCAACGATTACGTTGTAGAGCACGTAAGGAGATTCGTTCTTGTTTTTCAGGATCAATTCAAATGTAGGAATGAGTTTGGGGTCTTCCAAATCCCCCAAATGTTTGACAGCTCCCTTTCTAATATCAGCATCCGGGTGTTGCGTCGCCTTGATCAGTAGATCAGAAACCGTTGGTGTATTGCCGAGGTTTTGAATTAGGGTCATCGCCGCACCACTAGCCTGCGGGTCGAAGCACTTCTCAGCTTCCAAGAGGCCTATGATAGCAGCGGAGTCGGATTGATTAATCAGTTCCGAAGGGAGATTGGCACTCTTTTCAGTGGATGCAGCAAGTGAATTTGCAAGGAGTCCGGCAATCGAATTTCTGGACCGGATGAGTCGCTCCAAGCGATCGAGATCATCGGAGTCCGGATCTTCCTGTGTCTCCAATGCCTTTATATCCTTGTTCAGTGGTTGTAAATATTCAACGACCTTTTGCATGGTGTCGTGCCAAGCAGTCACGTCAGTACTCCACCCCGAAGCAGTGTGCAACCGAAGTAACGCTCGTAACGATCGCGTTTCCGGAAGATCAGGTGCAGTTTCTAACGCACTCCGAGCGGCAGCGTAATCCGCTTTTGCAATTGCCGCTCGCGCTTCAAGGATGTTTTTATCTTCCTTTTCGGCACAGCCAGTGAGGATGCTGATTGCCAGCACAAAACCGATAAATAGAACTAATTTTTGCTTCATTTTTTATCTCCCTCTTTTAATGTGTAATGCGAAAAACGTAAGACATAAAGCGTAAGTTCTGGGTGTTTGATTAATTTAATTCCCCGCAATGACTAACTTCGTCAGATCGGCAAGCGGGTATACCTTTTGTGCGATAGCGTTCAGCAGTGCGAGTCGATTAGATCGGACGGTAGCATCTTCCGCCATAACCATTACATCATCGAAAAACTGGTCGATTGCAGGCTGGAGCTCGCCAAGCCGAGTAAGAAGTTCTTCATAGTCACGTTTCTGAACGCATCTGCTTAACTCTACATCTGCGGCGTCCACAATTTTCCCTAACTGCTTTTCAGCCTCGTCCTGAAAAAGATCGGGGCGAATCTCCGTCGGAGGCTGGTCTGGCAAAATTCTCAGCACACGATTCAGTGCTGGATATATCTTGTCAAAGTCCGGTCCCCCACGGAAAGTTTTGAGGACCGCCGCTCGCTCTAAAATATCAATTACATCCACCTCGTCTGTTGCGAGGATTGCATCAATAAGATCGGGTGCGTAGGTAAGATCTGGCATGTAACTCTTTCCACTGAGGAGCACTTCCATGCGTCCCTTGATAAAATCAAGTACGGCAGTCTGTGTATCTTCGACGAAATTGACCTGATATAGTTCAATAGCCTTCTCAATAACAGCAGTCAATGCAAGCCGGTGATTGCGTTCGTGAAGGATGCGTATTGTTCCGATTGCATGCCGCCTGAGTGAATACGGATCTTGAGAGCCCGTGGGGCGCTCATTAATACCGAAATATCCAACAATGGTGTCGATTTTGTCCGCAAGCGCAACGATTGTTCCTACATCAGTGCGCGGGATAGGCGCGTCAGCAGCGATAGGTTGATAGTGTTCCTCAATTGCCGACGCTACTGCGTCGGGTTCACCGGAATTTTTGGCGTAATATTTTCCCATAATCCCTTGCAGGGAAGGAAATTCAATCACCATCTGCGTCGTCAGATCCGCTTTACAAAGCGATGCCACTCTAATGACGTGATCTTTGACACTTTCGTCAACGCCAACTTGGTCCGCGATAAACGTAGCAAGCTCCTTCAATCGAGCGATTTTGTCGTGCAGTGAGCCGAGCTTCACCTGAAAAACAACGTTACGCAGTCGGTCCACTTTATCTGCAAGCGACGTTTTCTGATCCTCGTTATAGAAAAACGCTGCGTCGTTGAGTCGGGCATGTAAGACCCGCTCGTTGCCGTGACGCACACCGTCAAAGTTGCCATCTGTCCCGTTGGAAACCGCTATGAATTGCGCCGCCAGTTTTTCATCAGACTGCCACATCGGAAAGTAGCGTTGCTGCGTCTTCATGGGGGTGATCAATACTTCGGTCGGCAGCGCAAGATGAGATTCACTAAAACTACCCACAATTGCTTGGGGATTCTCAACAAGGAAATTGACGGTATCCAACAATTCTGGATCAATCACAGTTAAACATCCCTCGGCTTTAAGAATCTCCGTAACTTGGTTTTCGATCTCCTTTCGTCGGACCTCCGGATCGACAAGCACGTTGACTCTTTGTAGCCCTTCAATATAGCCTTCAAACGAAGCAGAGGAAAGTTCAACCGGTTCTGGATTCAATGAACGATGTCCGTATGTCCGCCTGCCCGAACGCAAAGTATCCAGTTCAAAATCAACCACCTTATCCCCCAGCAAGGCGACCAGCCACCGTATGGGACGTGCAAACCTCAGATTATCCCAGCGCATCGTTTTGGGGAAACTTAAGGATTGAATCCATCCAGGGATCTCTGTTTTTAGTAGGTCGTGAGCCGATTGACCCGTTTCGAGTTTATCTGCGGCAACATATTCCCCACGTTGTGTCTCAACGATTTTCAGATCTTCAACGTTGACCCCCTGCGTCTTTGCGAAACCGATTGCCGCTTTGGTAGGATTCCCGTCTGCATCGTACGCAACACGTTTCGGAGGACCAACCACCTCAGTGACCTGATCCGGTTGCAAGGTTGCTAGCCCCTTAATCCATAAAGTTAGACGGCGGGGGGTTGCCAACGTCTGGATATCTTCAAACGGGACCCGAGCATTCGCAAGAGATTGGGTAACAACCGTGCGGAGCTGGTCCAAAGCTGGTGTAATATAGCCCGCGGGGATCTCCTCCGTTCCAATCTCTAAGAGGAAATCCACAGATGCTTCGCTTCCAGTTTCTGTTTCAATCTGCTCCTCAGTTTCTGATCGAGCGTCTAAAACCTTCTCTTCATCCACCCCTTCCTCCGCCTTGGGTTTCCAACGATTCAACAGTGGATGTCCCATCTCCTCACGTTGCACAACATAAGCACGTGCGGTCCGTTGTGCGAGACGGCGGACGCGCTCAATGTAACCGACACGCTCCGTTACACTGATAACACCCCGGGCATCGAGAACGTTGAACGTATGCGAACATTTTAGGACATAGTCCGTCGCTGGCAATACTAAACCGGATTCTACACAGGCTAACGCTTCCTTTTCGTAAGCGTCAAAGAGGCTAAATAACGTCTCAACGTCCGCACTCTCAAACTGGTATTTGGAGTACTCTACTTCGCTTTGGTGATGCACATCTCCATAAAGAACCTGCTCATTCCATTTGAGATCGAAAAAGCTGCCCACATCTTGCAGATAGAGGGCGATACGTTCCAGTCCGTACGTCAATTCGGCACAGATCGGATCTAACTCGATGCTGCCCATCTGCTGGAAGTAGGTGAATTGTGTCACTTCTGCACCGTTCCACCAGACCTCCCAACCGAGTCCAGAACCTCCTAATGTCGGCGCTTCCCAATCGTCCTCAACAAATCTGAAGTCATTTCGCCGGGAGTCAATTCCCAGATGCTGTAAACTCTCAAGGTAGAGTGGAAGCACATCTGTCGGCGCAGGTTTCAGAATCACCTGATATTGATAGTATGCGCCAAGCCGAAACGGATTTTCGCCGTACCGACCGTCGGCGGGGCGGCGTGAGGGTTCGACATAAGCGACCTGCCACGGCTCCGGTCCGAGGCAGCGCAAGAAGGTGGCAGGATTAAACGTTCCTGCACCAACCTCAACATCAGTCGGTTGCTGAATGGTGCATCCGTAATCCGCCCAAAACCTCTCTAATGCAAGTATTATTTCTTGAAAAGTCATCCTTATGATTCCTTATAAAACTGTTATTTACATCTTATTTTCTTTACTAAATACTACAAATCGTTGTGTCCCGCCACCGATTTCATTGGGATTTCGCTTAGACGCAACCTGTTAATTCCGCTCATATACCGTCACCCCAACCCGCTGAATACGCTCAACCACGTCAGGGTCACTGATGTCGTGAAAGATAGATAAATCAATCATGTAGGGCAGAAACAGGTCATCTAGGTCATTGGCGATTTTGCAGAGCACATTCAGCGTCAAGTCAGCTCCGCCGTGGAGGGTCAGGTCAATATCGGAACCATTTTTGTATGTGCCCTTGGCGCGTGAACCGTACAAAACCGCTTTTTCTACCTGTGGATAACGGGCGAAGACAGCGCGTATCTTTTGGAGGACGGGTTCTGGTAAGCCGTTCTTCGATTCCGGTTGAGGATAAGATTTCATGTTGATTCCTCCTGTTTCATCCCCTCCAACTTGATCTGTAGTGCCTGAAACTCCACAAAGTATGTGTCAAGAATCGCCTCAACAATCCGAGCGGCTGTAGATTCATTATAGGTGTGCGTAGTTAAGTTACGGCTTTGGATCATCTCCATCCATGTTTCACCATTTTCGATTAAACCCGTTCTGAAAGCGGCGCGAGTCGTGTCCCTTGACCCGTATAGATTCCCCACACCCTGCGTCTCCAGAAAATCCTTGAGCACATTCCATGCCAATTCGTGGGTGTACTCAAAACCCTGTATTAACCCTTGTGCCTCTAACTTTGAGAGTTGGCGTTGCTGTGCTAGTTCGACAGCCTCTTTGAATTGAGAAAAAGCCTTGTCAAAACTATTGGATCTCTGAATCCAGCGGCTGTCTTGACCGCTCATAGGGAGTCCCCACAAAACATCTTTCTACACCTCATACTTTATAAATTATCAATAAAATCGCGGCTTTTCAAGGTGCGCTCAGTATGATAGGAGATAAAATTTGAAAGCACAAACTTGAGTTCCCTATGGTTGAGATTGGAAGCACGAAAGCGGTGTAGATAAGAAAAGTCGAATTTTTGTAACTGCTTCATCAGTTCACAACTCCCGCGTGAGATCGGTCTCGCTGTTGTATCCTTCCCCTCACAATTGGTACAGAGCAAACCACCAAGACTTGGACTGAAATGCAACGTCGCACCGTCGCACATCTCCGCACAAGCGACGCACCGCGAAAGTTGAGGCGCGTAGCCTGCCAATCCCAAAAATTGGAGTTCAAAGGCACGCGCCAGCAACGGGATATCTTCAACCTGCGTCAACCCTTCCAAAGCATCCTGCAGCAAATGAAAGACGCTTTGGTCTGCTAATTGCCCTGCTAGCTCCGTGGCATCAACCAATTCTGCTAAATAACAGCCGTATGTGGTCCGATCAAAGTCCGCTTTGATTAAGTCAAAAGCATCAATCAGGTCAAAGTCATCGATTCTATGAAGGTCCTTATTCGGGTATTCAAAAAACACAAGGTTACCACGGTTGAGGAGTTCAAGGCTGCCGCCGAAGCGGCTCTTTGCTCTCCTACTACCGTGTGCCACTGCGCTGACCTTGCCAAACTCAACGGTATAGAATCGGATAATCTTGTGCACTTCACCGAGTGGATGTGAGCGAATGACAATCGCCTGCGTTTTTTGAACTGGCATTTCCCTCTCCATAATAAAATGGGACAATAGCGCGGACAACAAGCCCAATCTTTTAGGGTTGGGTAGTTGACCGTTCCATTGTCCCATGGAAGTGGTATACTTCCGATAAATATCGGGGCGAGAGGATTTGAACCTCCGACCTCGTGCTCCCGAAGCACGCGCGCTAACCGGACTGCGCTACGCCCCGATTATGACAAAACGGCGTGTGATTTTATCATACACGCTATCATCTGTCAAGCCTGCTTTTCTATTTTTCCGCCGTATCCGCCAACCGCTGAATCCGGATCCGATGGATACGCCGTTCATCCGATTCTAATATCGTGAATGCCAGCCCTTGATAAGAGAATTGGCTACCCTGTTCGGGAACTCTTCCCAGATGATCGAAAATGAATCCTCCAATCGTGTCTGCGCTTTCCGATTCGAACTGCGCCTCTAGCTGCTCATTCAGGTCAATAAGACTCATCCGTGCATCAACCGAATAGGTGTTTTTGGCAAGGACAATGAACTCCTCTTGCTCATCAAAATCGTACTCATCTTGGATTTCTCCAACAATCTCCTCAATAATGTCCTCAAGCGTCACAATTCCCGCCGTACCCCCGTATTCATCAACCACGATCGCCATGTGCTGCATGTTTGCCCGTAGCTCTTGGAACAGATCCGATATTTTCTTGCTCTCTGGTGTGAAAAGGGGAGGGCGATCTGTGGCAATAGATTTCAAGTCGAGCGGTTGGTCTTTTGCCCAACCGTCTAACAGATCCTTGACATGGAGGAGACCAATAATGTTGTCAATCTGATCCTCATACACAGGAATACGCGAATGCCGAGATTCGATTGCAGTTTGAAGCACGACCTCCTTTGGGGAGGAGACATCGAGACACGTCACATCTGTTCGAGGAACCATAATCTCGCGGGCAACCTTATCGGGGAGGTCAAGGATGCGCGAGATCATCTCTCGTTCCTCCTCCTCTAAGATTTCTTGACTATTACCAACATTTTCCAATGCTTCAAGGTCTTCCGGCGAGACACTACTATCCTGTTCGGTCCGGGCTTTGCCGCCTAAAATCCGAACGCCAAGATAGCTCAACAGAGTCATCGGCTTAATGAGAGGATATAGGATCCAATAAACAACGTGCACAAAACGGAGGGCAGAGATTGTTGAATTTTCAGAGCTGCCTTGTACATAGTTTTTCGGGATGAGCTCCGTCACAACAACAATGAGGAGGATCGCAAGGAGGGCACCAATTATCCAGTCTTTCAGAGCATCGAAACCGAGCAAGGAGAGCAGCAAAATGACAATACAAACAATTAATACACTCTTGGCGACGATAATCGTTGCAGAATATCTCTGTGGGTGGCGCAGTAGAGAGGTTAAAATTTCATGCTGCGCGCCCCCAGTTTCTGCAATATTCAGTATTTCGTTCCGGCTGAGCCTGTTGATAAGTACCTCTACGGCAGAGAACAACACCGCGAAGATTGACAAAGCAACCAAGCTAACCAGCTTAATTATGTCTATATCGTCCAAACGTGGGATTACACCCCCAGGGTACAACTTGTCAACCAGAGTCTGCGAAAAATCATAACCCAATTCATCCTGTACTTTATTAAGAATGAAGAATTAGGTGCTAATCAAACGAAGCAGCGTCTCTTGTTTCTCAAACATGATTTCCGCTTCCTCTGGGGTTTGGTGATCGTAACCGAGAAGATGAAGCGTACCGTGTACACTCAATACGGCAAGCTCAATATCGAGTGAATGCCCATGCATAATTGATTGGCGCTGAGCTGTTGGAACGGATATGACCAAATCGCCAAGCAGTTGAGGATTCAAATCCGCACCGACACCTTCTCGCATTGCAAAGGCAAGCACATCAGTGGTCTCATCAATGTGGCGATATTGGTGGTTAAGTACCCGAATCTCGGCATCATCCGTTAGAAGAATGCTCACTTCATTATTTGCAGAATCGTGAGCCTTTAGCGTGGTCAACGTTGCATTATAAAGGATTGCTTCATCAAAGTCAATATTTTGACACTTGTTGTTAATGAATACCATTGACAGGCGCCGTTACAACAACCGGTTGACTCTACATGCAGGTCAAAGTTAGATGCTATTAGTTTTTCTCAACCTTTGGGCATCGCGGTCTTCGTACGCTTCTACAATCTGCTGCACCAGTTCGTGTCGTACAACATCCTCTTTTGAAAAATGGATGAATGCGATGCCATCAACATCTGACAACACCGACTGGGCATCAATAAGTCCCGACTTTGTACCGGTCGGCAGGTCAGTTTGCGTTATGTCTCCGGTGACAACAGCTCTAGAATCAAACCCGAGTCGTGTGAGAAACATCTTCATCTGTTCGATGGTTGCGTTTTGCGCCTCATCAAGAACGACAAACGAGTTATTCAGCGTCCGTCCGCGCATGAAGGCAATCGGAGCCACCTCAATCACGTTACGCTCAACATAACGCTCAAGGGCTTCGGGAGGCACCATATCGTAAAGTGCATCGTATAGAGGACGTAGATAGGGGTTAATTTTCGCTTCAATATCCCCGGGCAAAAAACCGAGCCTTTCCCCAGCCTCCACCGCAGGTCTGGTGAGAATGATTCGGCTAACTTCTCCACTTTTTAAGGCAGAAACTGCCATCGCCATAGCGATATAAGTTTTTCCGGTTCCGGCAGGACCGATGCCAAAGACGAGATCGTGCGATTTGATGGCGGCCACATAGCGTCTCTGGGTGGGCGTCTTCGGCCGCACAACACCACGCTTGGAAAAGACAGAGATAGTTTCGGTAGCTGCTTTTTCCAACTGGACGGGTGTGTTCCCTTTGGAAGTACGAATCGCGTATTTGACATCATTCGCATTGATAGGTTGACCATTCCGAATGATCTGAAGTAAAGACTCAAAAGTCTTGGTGACACGATTAACGTCATCGAAGTTTTTGCCGGTGATTTCCAAGCCTTCGCTCTTTAATAGCACCTTGACGTTAAAACGCGCTTCAACAATGTTCAGAAAGACATCAGATTGCCCAAAGAGCACCTGGGCTTCTGTGGTGCTTTGTATCGGTATTTTTAAGGATTCTTGATTCTGCAATACGTTATTATTCCTGTTTTTGGATGGGTGTAGCCCCTGTTGTCTCTGTCAGAAACCAACGTCGCACGTAATTTTACCAGAATTTTACCAGCTTTCCAAGTAAATTTTACGTTATCATCACCCAACTCGTTATGCAGATCGAAAATTTTGATTGCTAATGTGTATGCAAGCCGTCTCAAGTTAGAGAATCAATTTACCAGTTAGTATACGCCCCATCGTCCCTTTGGTAACCGGAAGGCGGACCCAGAGGCGGTGGTGTGCCGCTGGTGACCGCATCTTCATTGAACTCAATACCAAGTCCAGGACCTTCAGGTGGAAGCAGATAGCCATCAGCAAACGGCATCTGAACCGGAAAGACATCAGTAAGGCTCGTCATCGGTGCACGGGGTAGTTCCTGTACCCCAACCAGAGCAGACGCAAGACAGAGGTGGAGACAGGCTGCTGTTGAAACAGGACCGAGCGGATTGTGTGGAACGATGTGGATGTAGTGCGTCTCACACCAACCTGCGATCTTCCGCGCCTCAGTTAAGCCCCCAGCGATGCAGAGGTCTACCCGACAATAATCCATTAAGTCCTCCTCAATCACCTCCCGAAAACTCCATTTGCTGTCAAACTGTTCCCCCACCGCCAGTGGGACCGATGTGTTCTGCCGAACCAACTTCAGACTCGCAGGATTTTCGCTGCGGAGCGGGTCTTCAATGAAGAAGGGACGGTACTGCTCAACCGCTTTACAGAATTCGATACTGGCAGGTGGATCTAATCGCGTGTGGACATCCACACAAATCTCTACATCATCGCCGAGTGCCTCTCTGACCGCTTTCACTTGCTCAATCCCGAATCGTACTGCGCGCGTTGGCTCAAACCGACCGTCGCCCTCCGGGTCACACAACCCCCATCGAACAAACTTCCAGCCTGCGTCATAGGTCTGCTGGCAACTCTGGACGAGCGATTCAATACTGTTCGGGTCGCCGTTGTGGGGATAGCAGACTACCTTATCGCGTGTCCTTCCTCCCAACAATTCGTATACAGGCACCCCCAACGCCTTACCTTTAATATCCCATAGCGCAATGTCCACCGCACTCACCGCCGCGGACTGTATCACACCGCCGGGGAAAAAACCGCCGCGAAACATTCGTTGCCACAAATACTCAATACGAAATGGATCTTGACCGATCAGGGTGGGTTCCGACGAACGGATAACTTCTGCCATTGCGCCTCCTCGTCGTCGTAAGCCTCCCTCGCCAACCCCGTAGATCCCCCTCGTCCGTCTCAACCTTCACAAAAAAATTCCCGGTTGATGCAATCAACGGTTTGACCGCCGTAATCTTCATGTACTCCCTCCAGTTAAGTACTATTTCAGTTCTAAGAACAGATAGGGACGCAGATTTCGCTGATTGTCGCAGATGAAAAAATAGAAATCTGTGTTCAACCCCCTTTATCAGTCGCATGTAAATCTTTAAATTCTGATGAGATTGACTTCACTGAGTGCTTGCGGCGATAAATCGCCGAACTACAGGTATCTGAGTGTTCAACTGCGTAAACCCCATATTATTGGCAAATCGATATGGTTTTTCACGTTTTACGCATCACGTTTCACGCTCTGTCCGAGCGAGCGTATCAACAGTTGCAAACTAGGACCATGAGTATTACACATCGTCCGCTGGTGAAGGCACATTATCCTGACAGTAAACAGGACGGAAGAGTGTGGAACGTTTGAACGGCATTTCGGCGAGGTGTTTCGGATGAGGTTCCCACTTATGCCATTTGTTGCCCACAACATTGTAGCAGTTGAAAATAGCAACCCGATCCACCGTATCGTTCTCCCACCGCGCGCCGGTATGGGTAATTGCCTCCGTGAAAAACAGCACCGATCCCGCTGGACACGAGTAATCCTCCCATAGCGGACAATCCCGATCCTGTGTCGATTTTGGCGGAGGAAACGCCCCTTTATGGCTTCCCGTCAAGAATAGGGTGCCGCCGCTACGTTTCTCGACCGGATTCAGTTCCCATACAACCCGTGTTAATCCACTATGTGCCTTATCGTGGTGCATGTGATAGGTATGCGAGTTGCCCGGAAAATTCAACATGCCCCGTCCACCGTGGGGACTGAAATTATCATGCCCCTTGGGTCGAATCGTCAGAAATGTACCTTCCATACGAAAGCCGTAGCACTCTTCGTCAAAATAACCTGTTGCAACAAATTCATTCATGAAGCCGAGGACGAGCGGATGGTCAGTCAATTTTTCGAGAGGGCCGCCAACGGAGGATCGATGATGTTCAGGAATGGACTCCGGCTCGTTTTTCAAACGG
Organism: Candidatus Poribacteria bacterium; assembly: GCA_965204355.1. GTDB lineage: Bacteria > Poribacteria > WGA-4E > WGA-4E > PCPOR2b > PCPOR2b. The sequence goes on along the minus strand of OZ241983.1, from coordinate 330,682 downwards.
TAACAGAAATCCCGCATCTCAGCAACTTCGTCGTCGGTTAATACGCCGGGGATAGCTATCCAACCCCGTGTGTCGAAGATGAATTTCTGATCTTCGGTGAATTCTACCGCCGGTTTGTCGTCGGCATTTGTCGTGGGTATAGGCATACATGTACCTCCTAATTTTGGGGATAGTTCTCTGTCTTCAGGATTTAGCTCATACCTTTCGGGTTATCCAAGCAACCTTCATGGGTGCACATGAGTCTATACAAGGACGTTGGAAAAGCCTTAATCCAATAGCGTGCCGTCTGCTCATTATAGCCAAACTCTCACTTTTCGACAAGAGGTTTTTGGGGAGTGGATAGTTTTTGTATGGATGCGCCTTTGAGTATGTGATAACATAAATCTCAAAGCAACCCTTTAAGATAAAAAATTCCCACAAGGCACAGGATAAATATGAAGACATTACTAATTCTACGTCATGCAAAGTCAAGTTGGAAAGATTCCTCGCTAGCGGATCATGATCGCCCGCTCAACAAACGTGGCAAACAGGACGCGCCACGAATGGGAAAGCTTTTACTGCAGCAAGACTTGATACCTGACAGGATAATTAGTTCAACTGCCAAGCGGGCGCGGAAAACCGCCACGGCAGTCGCCAAAGCGTGTCATCGTCAGGATAAGGTCGAATGGACATCGGAGTTTTATCATGCGGGACCAGGGGCATACCTCGCTGTTCTGCAAAACGTGCCGGACGATGACCAACGGGTGATGGTGGTTGGACACAATCCTGGGATGGAGGCATTGGTAGCCCACTTGACGAGTAGAATGGAAACGATGCCGACAGCGGCGCTTGCCCATATTGAGCTTCCCATTGAACGGTGGACTGAATTGGATTATGAGGTACAAGGGGAGTTATTAAATTTGTGGCGTCCAAAAGAAATCAACTCAGAATAACAGATCCACCCATAGGCCCGGAACCTGTGTGAAATTATGTTGCAATCATTACCTAAACAGATGCCCGATTTCCATCAATCATAAATTGGAAAAATAACAAACGGAGAAATTCGCACATGACAAAATTTGATCCGATGAAAGGCGTTTTTGGTCTGCTTCCCACACCCTACACAGAGGACTTAGAAATCCATACCACAGATCTACAGGCTGCCGCCAATTTCTGCTGTGAGTCAGGACAACACGGAATTGTTTGGCCCGTCATGGTGGGGGAATTCTATTTCCTCGGCGAGGAGGAACGCGTCCGTAATTTGGATGCTGTCCTCGAAACAATTAATGGTAGGTTGCCACTAGTTTTTGGATGCTCTGGTATCTCTGTGCCGCAGACGTTGCTCTACGCAAGAGCCGCACAGCAAGCAGGTGTGGACTCGATTATAGCAATGGCGCCAGCGCGAACCAACGCAGCAACGGCGATAGATATGTTCAAGCGGCTTGGAGAGGTTTTCGATGGGCCGATTATGGTGCAGAACGCTGATAGCTACGCACCGCTGACCGGGGAGCAGATTGTTCAACTCGCAGAAGATGTCCCACAAATTGAGTATGTCAAAGAAGAGAGGCAACCGGGACCGCAGCATATTGGTGAAGTCAAGCAATTGGCTGGAGATCGGATCAAAACCATCTTCGGAGGCGCTGCCGGTAAGGTATTGCCAGCAGAGATGACACGCGGGGCAGACGGTTGTATGCCTGCTTGCGAATTTGGCGATCTGTTGGCAAAAATTATGGAACTCTGGTGGGGGGGCGATGAAACCGGTGCCCGAGAACTACATACCCGTCTGCTGCCCCTGATTAATCTGGAAAACCATCAATTTGTCCGTTATATTCTCAAACGTCGAGGTGTTCTGACCTCCATGGTGGAACGGGCACCAGCGCCGCATGAATTAGATGCAGAAGATAAGCGTGAAATCTCCATCCTACTGAAGGCAATCGAAAACGATATTGAATCTTACCCTTTCGGCGCGGAATAATTATAGTGAATTATCAAAATATGTAGACACTTTCGCTCCCGATGTTTGGTAGGCGCTGTTTCTAACTGCGCCGATGCGGTGCGATTAGGAAACCTCGCCGGTACAGCGTGTCCAAGTAATTCTAAAGTTCACCATAATTTGTAGATCAACTACCTCTCCGGCCATGAATGTTCTATACGAAAGATCGATTCAGAGGCTTGGAGCTGCTTTAATGTGAACCGTCACAATAGGGAACGCAGATCTGCGTTCCCTACACAAGGCGACCTACATTAATCCCAAAGGTAAGGTGGTAACTTGGGTTAGTCTATATCCACACCCAACGACTCGGCGAGTGCCTCCAGTCTTTCCCAGAGTGCATCAGCGATCGGAATTCCATCGCGCCCGCGGGTCGCTTCCGCCCGTGCTTCGAGATCGCCCGGGAGTATTACCTCGTCGAAACCGGGTGCCGGCGGCACGGATCTAATCTGATCCCCTAAATCCCCTATTCGTGTCGAGTAATCCGTCAACGATTGAAATAGATCCGCCTTCATGACCATCATGGTAACGCCGGAGTGGCGGAAGATGGTGCCACCCCGCTTCTCTTCGTCCGAAAACGCGTCCGCTCCGGATAGGATCCGCCCAAAGAACTCCACCGCTAACATCAAGGCGTAGCCTTTGTGCTCACCAAAGGGTAGTAACGAACCGCCCTCCAGATAATCCATCGGATTCGTGGAAGGATTGCCATCTTTGTCGACGATGCTGCCGGGTGGCAGTTGTGCATTCCTGTCTCTCGCAGTGAGAACTTTACTACCCGCAACGACTGTCGTGGCATAGTCGATGATTATCGGCGGACCATCGTCGACGGGGAAGCCCATGCCAATTGGGTTCGTGCTCAGCACCGGCTGCCGCCCACCGAAGGGGACAGCGACCGGCTTTTCTGCCCCAAACCCTCCAGCCCAGATAATCGATAGCATTCCGTTGGCGGCTGCGATTTCAGCGTATTCGCCCAGACGCCCGATATGGTTTATCTGAACAGCACTTACGACCGCTACGTTGTGGCTTTTAGCTTTCTCTATTGCGACCTCCATCGCATATTTCGCAGTCACATGCCCAAAGGTCCAGTTTCCCGCTATGAGTGCACTTGTCGCGTCTTCCTGACGGATTTCGGGCCAAGCGGTGGGAACAATTTCACCATCTTGAATCTTCTCGACGTAACTCGGCAGATGCAGGATGCCGTGCGTATCAACACCACGCAAAGTTGATAAAACCAATGCTTCCGCAACACGGTTCGCGTTACGCTCATCAGCTCCCGCAGCTAATAGCGCCTCGCGGATGAATTTGTCAAGTTCAGCAGTTGTCTTTATAACCATAATTCAGAGTCTCCTTAGAATAGTGTTAATTATGTTAGATTTATAGTTAATCACAAAAATAAATAGACACTTTCGCTCTCCGTGTCCTATCCCGACTCGTCGGTTGGCAGGGTCTAATTATGGTGAATTATCAAAATATGTAGACACTTTCGCTCCCGATGTTTGGTAGGCGCTGTTTCTAACTGCGCCGATGCAGTGCGGTTAGAAACCGCACCTACCGAGGTGATAGCCCAGATTTTCCCATCTCCGGTACAGCGTGTCCAAGTAATTCTAAGGTTCACCATAATTCTAAAATCTACCATAGATTGGTGTTCAAAGTGCACTTTCATAGTTTTCGTGCGGGATGCCCACGTGTTCCCGGTCGGTTTACGCCATAACTATAGCATGTATCCTCGCCGCAATCAATCAGATTTAGGATTGTCTTTCCGTGGGTGGAACGTGTGCAAAACCGCTTGACCTGGTAGTTCATGTCGTGCTAGGATACGCAGCGCACTGATTTTGATTAGCTTCCATCTCATTCAAGTTCAGCAAATCATTAGATAACAGGGAGGATTCCATTTTGGCTAAAAAATTTAGAGTTGGTATTATTGCAAGTGGTCGTATTGCGCGTGCACACGGTCAAGGTTGGACCGAATGTAATCGCACCGAAATCGTTGCGATCGCTGATTCGCATCCCGAAGCACTAGCAAGTTACGCGCACGATTTTAATGTTAAAAGCCAGTATCTCGACTATCGGGAGATGATGGAAAAGGAGGATCTGGACATCGTCAGCGTCTGCTCATGGAATCCACAACATGCTGAGATGACGATAGCGGCAGCAGTTCACAAACCCCAAGCCATACTCTGTGAGAAACCAATGGCTTGTTCACTGGGAGAAGCCGAAGCGATGATGATTGCCTGTGAGCGCAATGATGTCAAATTTGCCATCGGTCATCAACGTCGTTTCTATTCGTCATGGCAGGAAGCGAGGCGACTCCTTGCGGACGGTGCTATCGGCGAGCCGCGCCGACTCTGGTCCTCCGTGAGAGCGGGAATGCTAAACACAGGGACCCACTGTGTCGATTTCCAACTCTTCGTCCTCGGTGACCCACAGGCGGAGTGGGTTATGGGGTCTGTGGAGCGCAAAACCGATCACTACCTCTTCGGGCATCGGGTCGAAGACCGCTGCTGCGGGTTGATTGGATATCCCAACGATGTGGAAGGTGTTATTGAGAATGAGGTCCCGATCAGTGGTGGACTCTATCAAGTCGGTGCTACGATATATGGCAGCGACGGTATGATGGATGTTAACGATAACAGTCTGAAATATATGACCCCTAAAAAGGCTGGCTGGCAGGTGTTCGAGCCGACCGAAAAAAATCGGACTGGTTACGGCAGCGCCTTCACAAGTCAGGCGTATGCAGTTTGCGACTGGATCGAGGGTAAGATTGATGACTATCCGGGACAGGCAAAGTACGGGAAGGCTGCGCTAGAGCTTATGATGGCGGTGTATGAATCAGCCCGTATGCACGAGCGGGTTCGCTTGCCGTTAGAGACGCGCGCCAATCCACTGGATGTAGCGGTGGAAACCGGCGTTATTCCGGTTGAACGTCCCGGTCAATGGGATGAGCGCTCTTTCTTGGTACGTGGTGAGTCGATGACTTGGATCAAGTAGCAGTAAGGTGCCGTATGAGCGGTCTGGAGATACAAATCATCACGCTCTCGAATGAGACACTCCAAACCGAACTGCATTGCCCCCAGGACCGGTAGGTGCGGTTTCTAACCGCACCGCATTGGCGCGTCCCGTATTCACGGGATCCCGACAAGTCGGGAGAAACAGCGCCTACCATACATTATATTTTTAGGGGTTACCATAATGAAGTGTCGGGATTTGGAGATCCCTCTCCGTTCCGAGAGTTTTCAACCTACAGGAGAATTGGATGCCCCTACACAACACCGGATTAAGGACCACAATGAGGAAATAGTATGGACAATGATACAATCCGAGTCGCATCTATCGCAATGCACAGCGTTATGGGTGATCCGTCCGCTAACTTGGGGCGCGTAGCAGAATGGGCGCACAAAGCGCACGCACAAGGAGCGGACTTTGGGATTTTCCCGGAAGAGTGCATCACCGGATCAATGAATAAATCCGACCTGACGTTTGAGGAGGCGCGGAAGATCGCGGAGGCAGCAGCAGAGGAGTCGGTGCCATTTCTGGAGTCTCTCTGTCACAAACTACAGATGACGTTGGTGGTTGGTACGATTGAGCCGTTTGGTGAGCAACTCCGTAACAGTGCCCTAATCGTGGGACCTGAAGGGTATCTGGCAACGTTTTCAAAGCTCCATCTACCCAACCCGAATGAACGGGAGTGGTTTGTGCCCGGCGATACGTTTCCAGTGGTCGCCTCGCAAGGATGGACGTTTGGTGTGGGCATCTGTTACGATTTGCGTTTCCCCGAACTTTTTCGGAGTGCCGCGCAGAAGGGGGCGGAACTCTTTTTCATCCCCGTCGGCGGCAGTGGAGCAAACGAGAAAATTTCCAACAACGGAGATCAGCATGAGCAAGCCGAGTTTCACAAGGAATTAGCAATGCAACTGCTACCGGGGCGTGCGGTTGATAATGCCCTTCATATCTTCTATGCGAATCAGTCGGGGCACAGCGGCAACGCTTGGTTTCCCGGTCTATGCTTGGCGATAGATCCAAGTGGAGAACTGATTGATGAGTACCTCCCAGACGAAGGGATGATTGTCACGGAAGTCAAAAGGGAGACGGCTGATAGTGCGAGGGCTTCTGCCAGCTGCACCGTTGATGAAGCGAGGCCCGCAGTTTACGAGGCAGCCGAACTAGTGAACGGGGAGTAATTTACCCACCTATTCAATCAATGATCGACCATATTATGTCTGATGACCAAATCAGTTCGTTTCAGTTAAGGTTATCTGGACACAAAGCTATGCTATTGGCTGCTCCGTAGTATGTCAACACACATCAAATTTGGAGAGCAAGACGAAATATCATCAAGGGGGCGTGGAAATTAAGTTCTAACCTGCGGTGACAAAATCTTCTGCGAGAATGGTTTCTATGTTACGCTCGGCCAAAGCCGCAATCGTCAACGACGGATTGGCAGTGGCACACGAACCGGGTAACGCAGAACCGTCCATTACATACATTTTGGGATAGCCGTGAACCCGCCCGTTCAAATCACACGCTTTGTCCATTACCATCCCACCCAACGGGTGATACGTAAAATCTTTTAGCACATCAGGCAATTGAAAAGGCAGTCCTGCGGGTGGACCAAGGAGACCGCCGTTGGCTGCGTTCATACGCTTAACAAAATCCATTGCCGCTCTTACCGCTTGATCGCTGCCTGATACAGGCCACATCAACTCCGTTTTGTTGGTAGCTGAATTATACGAAAATTGCCCGCGCTCGGTGTCTAAAGAGAGCAAAAAGTGTAACAGACACCCGCATTCCTGCCCGAGGGGAAAGAAGACTGATTCGACGCTCGATGGACTTGCAGCATTATTGTAATCTAAAATCATTTTGATTACGGGACCGCCCTGCATCCTCCCAGTTAATTCGTTCACAGAACGTATGAACATGGAGCTCCCATTTGTTCCCCATCCCTGTCCAACTTCTTCATTGAGATTCGGCAAATTTCCTAACTCGTGAGCTTTAACCAACAACTCCGTTGTGCCCACAGAGCCTGCGGCTAAAAACAGGTAGGTCGTGGTGATTTCCTTCGTTTCCAGAACCCTACCTGTCTCGTCTATTTCTTCAACCGTTACCCTATAATTCTCACTGCTTTTTTGAGCGATGTCAATCACACGGTGCAAGGGATGGATAGTCACATAACCTGTGGCTTCAGCCATCGGCAGATAATTTTGATCCAGACTGTTTTTGCTACCGCTGTTATTGCCATAATACGCCTCTCCGATGATGGTAGAGGGTCTTACAGTGCCAGCAATTTCGGATCGGATAACATCCCAGTTGGTCGCTTGTCCCACAGACTGGACTTCTAATCCGGCGTTAGCCCCATGCTCAGCAAAGACACGGGCGTAATCGTAGTATGGCTGTGCCTCAATGTCCGCCGGCACCGTTGTAATACGGAGCATATGTCGGACCCGATCATAGTAAGGTTCTAACTCCTGATAGGAGAGACCACGAGGGAAAATCTCATAGAAAAGGTCTTCGGGCGGTTGCACGGTAATGCCGCTGTATACAATCGATCCTCCCCCTACTGCTGTCCCCCGGTATACCTGTATATTTTCATAATCAATGCGATCTAACACGCCGGTGTGTCTGCTGATCGGCAACGAGGGACCGAAAGGCAAAATGGTTCGTGTTCGCAACCACGTTGAGCGTCCATCTGGTGGAAAAGAGGGGCTAAATGTATTCGGTGTAATTGGCCACCGTTTGCCTTGTTCAATAACCATCGTGCGAATCCCGGCTTGACCCAATCTCAAGGCTGTTACCGCACCGCCAAACCCGCTGCCAATAATGAGAGCAGGCACGTCGTGGACAGTCTCTGTAGGCGTACGAACCGGCGAAACTATATCTGCAACATCACAACCTAAAAGCCCTAAACCGCTGAGAGCTAATCCCGCGGCCGAAAATCGTTCTATAAATTGTCTTCGCGTGAGTTTGGAATCGTGCTCTGGGTGATAAATCCTATCTGTTGTTTTTATGTTCAAGTTGCTACCTTGGTAGTACTGCAGTTAAGTGTGGCAAGCATCAAATGTCTGAAATTATGGGCGAAATCTAAGGCACACCCAAAAACGTCATACATCGGTAATACGCCTCGAAACCCTGTGTTCATTGAGGATTTCTCTGATGTATGCCTTGTTGCTGTATGAACGATTTTGCAAGCCTGAGTACCGATTTCACTACTCCACACTTTAGTGCAAACCTACCCCTTATTGCTGTTGGTTGACCTAAAAAAAAGGGGCTGCATGGTCGGATTATCCCGAATCGTGCAGCCCCTTTTATTTAGATGGAAACTAACAGCGTAAAAGGTTATACTATAGAAGATTGTTAGATTCCAGTCTAACAATCACGAAGCGATTCGAGCTCCTATCTCGTTTTGCTTCAGTGGGCTTCGAGCCGACAACTCGGAGCCCACACAATCATCTATCCTATACTATGTCCAAAAGGCTGTCAATACTTTTTTGCTTATTTTTTCGGTTCTAGAGTGATTTTTCTATTTCAGTGGGATGAGTTTGGAGGCCGGTGTGGTAAACTTGAGGGTCTGGATAGGGCAATCGCATATAAAAAATTGCTTGACGGTAGCGTGAATTCGGGGCATTGCATCTGTTTATTTGATGCCCGGCACCCCGTAAAAGGAACGACTGAGCGCCTGCGAACCGCCGAGCACAATCCCCACAACGATACCCAAGATGAAAAACTCCGTAACGGTGTGTAGAAAATAGACATAGGTGACACCCCCGCTCCAACGGCTCAATCCGTAGGTGTTGTGTCCCCAACCCGTTGGGTGCTGCGCCATAACAAATCTCTCTGCTCGATCACGTAGGGGAATGTCACTTATTCAAACGCCTCCAGCCCGCCATCTCGCACAATCAACATGATCGGGTCATACACCGGATCGCCTACCGCATCGAAGGAGAAACTCCCCAATACCGTATCAAAATCCTCCGTCTCCGCCAGCGCATCACGAACCGCGTCCGATTCGATTGACCCGGCATTGGAGATGGCATTGGTCAAGAGATAGACCGAGGTGTAAGCCAATGCGCTGAACAGGTTCGGCTCCAATTCGTATTTTGCGCGGAAGTTGCGGACAAACGCCTTGTTCCTAGGTGTTTCTGCTTTGATTGACCATGAGGTAAACGTAATTGTGCCTTTGGCGGCATCGCCTGCCTCCTGCACCTCAGTCGAACTGAGCAATGGTGCAATTATGGGAATGTCTGTGCCGATGCCGATCTGACGCGCTTGAATCATAATGTCCGGCATATCCAACGGTTGTGCCGAGACGAAGATAGCATCAGGGTTTAACGCTTTGATGCGTGTGAGCTGCTCAGTGTAATCGCCAGCGCGGAGCAGGGCCGTTTCCGTGCTCAAGACCTCGACACCGGTTGCATCAAGCGATTCGGCAAAGAGTGAGTCAGCACTTGTCGAGTAAACATCATCGCTCGTGACAAGCTTGGCAACGCGCTGATACCCCAACCGTTCATGAGTGAGCCTGACGCCGCGGGGGATTATCTTATCCACCGGCTGGTTAACGCGGAAAACATAATCCCCTATCCCGCTCAACCCCTGCGCCGCGGACGATGGACCTATTGCCACCAGTCGGTTTGCTTCGGCTACGGGGAACGCCATTTCCACTTGGGTCGAACTGGAGGGACCCAGGATAGCAGCGACCCCATCTTCATGAATCAGCTTGTTGTAGGCTGCAAGGGCGCCTTCTATGGTGCTTTGGTCGTCCTCAATGATGAATCGAAGACGGGGCGGCGCAAGTTGTGCCGCGTTGATTTCATCTCGCGCCATCAAAAATCCGTTGAGGTAGCGTTGTATAGTTGGATCGTCCGGTCCTGTGACATACTTGCCTGAAAAGGGCAGAACAATCCCTATCTCAATCTCGTCAGGTAGCTGCGCTGACATCTCGTCATCAGAGAGTATCGTAACCAGTTCATCACAGGCAGAAAGCCCCGCAATCAGAAGCACTGCGATAGCAAAAAACGTGATTTTCCTTATGGAATTCATACGGTATCCTTCTTATTTAGGACTTACGCACCCGCTGACCAATCGGCGCGTTGTCCGTTCCGAGACCAGGTTGGACGGAAGGATGGAAGGCATAAAGGTGGGAAGGCTGGTTGGAATTTCACTCCCATTCTTCCCGCCTTCCAATCGCCCCAGCAAAGGAAGGGATTTTGCGTAAGTCCTGTTATTTTTATAGTAGATTTTAGAATGCCCCGGAATGTTTGGCTTCCTTCGCTTTCTCTTCATCCACAAAGGCGAGCAGAATTAGCCCCACAATAAAGAAGACCATCAATGAAATGATAGCTAATCGTGGCGTTCCGGTAACTTGCCGTATAATGGCAAACACCAATGGTCCCCAAATCGCTGAAAACTTGCTAAAGACAGAATAAAATCCGTAAAACTCAGCGGAGGCTTCTTCGGGAATCATCGCCCCGTAAAAAGAACGACTGAGCGCTTGCGAACCGCCGAGTACGATTCCTACAACGACGCCTAAGATGAAAAATTCCGTAACAGTATGGAGAAAATAAGCATAGGTGACAACCCCGCTCCAGAGGAGTAACGCTAACATCAAAGCTCGTTTCGCCCCGATCTTACCAGCGATCCTGCCGAATAGTAAGGCACCGCCGGCAGCGATAATCTGAATCATCAGCAACGTAACCATCAGGACCGTTGCAGAAAATTTTAATTCTTCAGTCCCATAAATCGTTGCCATACTGATAACGGTCTGAACGCCGTCGTTATAGATCATGAAAGCAATTAAGAACAGCAGCAGATGTTTGAAACGTCGAACCTTTCTAATCGTTGCGAGCGTTCGCGTTATCCCAATGGCGGTATAGGCGACAATCTTCGGTTGCGATTGGTACTTTTCTGGCATCGCCTCTATCGCCCCCGCCTCTTTCAGCTTTTTGACTGTAAAAAGTGTAAAACCCGCCCACCATAAGCCTGCCATTCCTAGTCCAATGCGGGCTGCGAGCCCTTGACCAATCCCGATGCTTCCGCCGCCAGCGACCAATCCCAACGTAATGGCAAATTGCAATCCGCCGCCGATGTAGCCATAGGAAAACCCTTTGCTGGATACCCAGTCTATTTTATCCTCGGAAGCGATTTGAGGCAGAAAGGCATCATAGAAGACATTCGCCGCCACATATCCAATCTGTGCGACCAGAAATAGGGTAGCGGTTCGCCATACATCTCCAGAATGGCAAAAATAGAGGAGCGTTGCGCTGATGCTGCCCATGTAAGCAAATGTGATCAGAAACTTTTTCTTAGATGCAGAGAAGTCCGATATGGCACCGAGAACCGGAGCAAACAGAAATACGAACATCGCCGAAGCACTGATTAGATAACCCCAGAGCGCGTCTGCGCTGACAACGGTATTCCCGATCTGGACACCCTCTTTGCCCACAATCCCTGTGGCGAAATAGATTGGCAATACCCCTGCCACCACTGTGGTTACATAGGCAGAATTTGCCCAGTCATACATGCACCAACCGAAAATTTGAGGACCGCCTGAGGCATTGTCCGGATTTTTCTGTTCCATCTGTGTCATCCGTTAGTTCCTTTTATATGTGATTGTTTTTTGGAGAAAGAGATCTCAGCCAATCGCCAATTAAGAAGGGGGAGTAGACGACGAAGAAAAAGACGAGAGCCACGCCATCTAAAATGGGTATATACCAGGGCCAAGGCGCGAAGAAGAAGGGAGATTTCGTATCCGGTGGTTCACAAATGAACATGTAGTTAGATTTCAGGGACAGATTAACGCCTGCGATGACTACCATATAAAAATTGACAAGTAGGAATGAACGCAATAAGCCTTTGAGAGTGGGGCGCATCTTCAACCCCCACGTCACAAACAGCACACTGACGACGATGCCACCATGTGCAATAAAATATTGAAAAAAACGATAGTTCGGAAAATCGACCCAAAGTTGAGGCGTGATAATAGCGTTTAATGTACCGACGAGCCCCCAGAAATAACCGATTTCATAAAGGGTCTGATTCCGGCGCAACAACACGAACACCACAACAAAGACTACAACACCGCAGATGTGGAGGGGCAGGTACCTCTGCAAGAATACGCTGAACGATTGCACCGTTGACATGCGGTAACCCCAAAGCCCAACTTCATTGACGATTAATATCGCACTCAAAAGGTAGCAAACCGTATTCGTCACTGCCGATGAATCCGCTTTCCTCACCAGCACCGATAGTGCAATGGGCAGCGTGATTGTTAGGGCTAACACGACGATATGAGAAACGCCAAGAAATTGAAATTCGGAGGTCGGCACAGCTGCTCATCTCCCGCAGGACTTACGCATTTCAGCGCAGGGCAAGTCCGAGAGAATCTCCGATAAATCGGGATGCCAGGACCTACGGTTGGCTGCATAAGTCTTATTTATGAAGTGCGGTCTAACGCCCGGTATCCAATGTCAGTCCGAAAGTGGGCTTGATCAAAGTGGATTTCCTTCACCCCGCGATATGCACCTTCAATCGCAGATCTGATGTCACAACCAAGCGCGGTGACGCCGAGTACCCTACCACCTCCCGTAGCGATGTCCCCGTTTTGCATCTGAGTTCCTGCATGAAAGACTGTCACGTTCTCCAGCGCGTTGGCTCGGTCTAGCCCGGTAATTACCTTGCCCGTTTCGTAAGGGTCCGGATACCCACCAGATGCCATTACTACACATGTCGCCGCTTCGGATTTCCACCTACATTCGACCTTGTCCAACGTTCCATCAATGCAGGCATTTAGCATCGGCACAAGATCGCTCTCCATACGGGTCAGCAACACCTGTGCTTCGGGATCGCCAAGCCGGCAGTTAAACTCTATCACTTTCGGACCCGCTTTAGTAATCATCAATCCGACATACAAAATGCCCTTGAAGGTACGGCCCTCGGACGCCATTGCGCTGATAGATGGACGCACAATCGTACCCATCACCTGCTCGCTGAGTTCAGGCGTCATGACCGGTGCTGGTGAATACGCGCCCATACCCCCGGTGTTTTTACCTTTGTCGCCATCTAAGGACATCTTGTGATCCTGCGAACTTACAAAGGGGAGAGTGTGCGCCCCATCCGTTAAGACGGTGAAGCTAGCTTCTTCGCCGAATAACGCTTCCTCGATCACCACCTTATCCCCGGCGCTTCCGAAGTTTCGATCGACCATGACTTCCTGAACCGCTTTAACGGCTGCATCAAGCGTTAGTCCTGGAATAACGCCTTTTCCTGCTGCCAATCCATCCGCTTTGACAAAGACCGGCGCGTTAATCTCCTCAAGATAAGCGACTGCTGCATCCGCGTCCTCAAATGTGCGATGTGCGGCGGTGGGGATGCCATTTTGTGCCATCAAGCGTTTCGCAAAATCTTTGCTCGCTTCAAGAATCGCGGCTTTCCGATCTGGTCCAAATGCTCGGAGCCCTCGCGCCTGAAAAACATCAACGATGCCCTGTGCCAACGGATCTTCGGGACCAACGACAGTCAGGTCAATTTTTTCCTTCTCCGCAAAGTCCGCGATTGCCGAGAAGTCGTCTTCCAGAGGAATGGATCGACATTCGGCGATTTGGGCGATACCCGGATTCCCCGGCACACAGTACACCTTTTCGACAAGCGGACTTTGCACAATCTTCCAGACAAACGTGTGCTCTCTAGCACCACTCCCAACAACTAAAATTCTCATCGAGTTCTCCTTGATTCGAGTTGATAGACTGCGTTGATTGTCTGAATTATTGATTAAGCGGATTAAAGGATTACATGGATTCAAATGCAATCAGTTCCCTCGTGCTTCAATCGAAAATTTGAATCCTAATCCATGCAGTATTTTGCCCATCGTATTTAGTCGTGGATTGCCATTTTCCGAAAGGGCTTTATAAAGTCCTTCATGGGTTAGGTTGACACGTTTGGCTAATTTAGACATGCCGCCTTGTGCCTCTGCGACATCTCTCACTGCAAGCAAAAATGCCTCTATATCCTCGTTTTTCTCATAATCCTCAAGTGCAACAGAAAGATATATCTTTGCGTCTTCTGGATCGCGTAGTTGCTCAATATGATAGTCTTTGAAGTTTCTATAGTTACTCATTTTCTAGCTCCCTTGAATTATGTTCTCTCCAATCCCCTTTTGCTCGTTCTATGTCTCGACTTTGCGAAGATTTATCCCCTCCTCGCAATAGCAAAATAGCATCATCTCCGATTTTGCCAAAGTAGATCCGGTAGCCTGCACCAAACTGCAACCGAAATTCAAACACACCCCCGCCCACTGATCGATAATCACCTAAATTTTCGGTTTCCTCAATTCGCCTCAAGCGACTTCGGATTCTAGCAACCGTCACTTTATCCCTAATAGCAGAAAGCCATTCAATAAAAGGTTCATTCCCATTCTGGTTTCGATATATTTCTATGTCCATAGCCCGATTGTAAGCGACAACTGACAAATTGTAAATGGAAGATCACTATTCACGCTTCTACAAGATAGATTACTGCTAAACTCGAAACGGTGCCATTGTCTGAATCACTGATTAAATTGTATCATTTGACAAGAAAAATGGTCACGCTACATCTTGACCCAACGCAGCCCGGTAGTCCTTCACCGATTGCTCAAGTCCGACATAAAGGGCGTGTGCCATCAGGTGATGACCGATTGAAACCTCAAGTAGACCGGGGAGATTCCTCATGTGCGGCAGATTTTCTAAATTGAGATCGTGTCCTGCATTGATGCCGAGATCTAAGCTGACCGCTTTCTCTGCAGCTGTGACAAGTAAGCCAAACTCGTGTCCAATCTCCCGCTCCGTTTTTGCCCACGCATAAGGCGCGGTATAGAATTCAACCCGATCTGCCCCCACTTCCTTCGCCAATTCGACCTGATGCAGGTCTGTGCCGCTGAATAGACTGACACGGATGCCGGCATCCTTGAGCCGTTGAATGACCGGCTTGAGCCCTTCACCTTCCGCCATCAGATCCCAACCGTGGTCGCTTGTCACCTCACCCGGTGTGACGGGAACAAGCGTGCACTGATCGGGCTGCACCTCGATCACCATATCTAACAAGTCGGGCCGGGGGTCGCCCTCAATGTTATATTCGACAGTAACCATCTCGGCAATTTCGTAAACATCGTGGGGTTTGATGTGTCGCTGATCCTCTCGCGGGTGCACCGTAATCCCCTGTACGCCGGTATTGATGCAGGTTTGTACCGCTTGGATGACATTTGGGACATCTTCACCTCTAGAATTTCTTAACGTCGCAACCTTATTGACATTCACACTCAAGTTGATCATTGTTTTCTCCCTCCACCTCAATGTTTTAGGATTTTTATTATGCAAGTTTGGGGTGGGATTGTCAACCAAAATTGTTTGGACAGATGTCAAGGAAATTTACTTGACACGAACACTTATGTGATGTATTATAACAAGTCTATTTGTCACAATTTTTCATCAAATGTAGTGTCCTCGAAGTGAGCGTAACAGATTCCCACCAAATGATTCTCCTTCCTGAACCTTCATCTCATCGAAATGTTTCAGCAAGTAATCATTAGGTTTTGGACTATTGGGAGGGTATTCTCCTGTGTCTGCCGATCCATTCTGAGAAAAGTGTTTGTCATTGATTCAGGGAATATGATTGGGGCGCTATCAGGGTAGAAGAAAGCTAGAGATAAAGTAAACAAAAATCGCAGCACGAGTAACAAAGAGATACGGATTCTCGGAACGCAGTAGAATAGGAAAGGACAACATGAGAGGAAAGATGAGGATTCCCAAAAAGCAAGGACTTTATAACCCCGCCTACGAACATGATGCCTGTGGTATCGGTTTTATCGTCAACATCAAGGGTGAAAAATCGAATACGCTCGTGCGTCAGGCGCTGGATGCGCTGGTTTGTCTTGACCATCGGGGTGCTCGCGGTGCCGAAGAAAACACCGGCGACGGAGCGGGCGTTCTGATGCAGGTCCCGCACAACTTTCTTCAACACGCCTGCGGAGATGTAGGAATTAGTCTGCCCGATTCCAAACAGTACGGCGTTGGTATGGTGTTTTTCACCAAGACCGAGAACGGTGAGCTCCTTCAACGCTGTCAGCAAAAACTTGAGGAACTTGTTATCGAAGAGGGGCAGACGGTTTTGGGTTGGCGAGAAGTTCCCACCGATAACTTCCATCTGGGACCGATTTCCCGCTCTTCTGAACCTGCTGTATGGCAAATCTTTATCGGTAGAAACCGCAATATCGAAGATGATCTCGCCTTTGAGCGCAAGTTGTATGTGATTCGGAAGCGTGCCTCTAATATCATCCGATATGGCGGGATAGATGAAGATTTCTACATTCCGAGCCTATCTAGCCGGACTATCGTCTATAAGGGCATGCTTACACCGATGCAGGTCCCCGAATTCTATCCCGAACTGAAAGACCCTCGGATGGACGCGTCAATTGTCCTGCTTCACTCTCGATTTTCGACGAACACTTTCCCAAGTTGGGCGCGGTCACACCCGTACCGATACATGATTCATAACGGCGAAATCAATACCGTGCGCGGGAACCAGAACTGGATGAAGACGCGGCAGGCGATGTTAGCATCTGAGCTGTTCGGTGATGACCTCCCGAAACTTTTCCCCATCCTCGACGAAGACGGGAGTGATACCGCTATTTTCGATAACTGTCTAGAATTCCTTGCGCTCTCTGGTAGATCGCTGCCCCACTCCGTGATGATGATGATTCCTGAACCGTGGGAAAACCATGAGAGCATGAGCGCAGAGAGACGCGCATTTTATGAATATCATAGCTGTTTAATGGAGCCGTGGGATGGTCCCGCTTCTATCGCTTTTACTGATGGCACGGTTGTTGGAGCGTCTTTAGACCGTAACGGTTTCCGTCCGTCCCGCTATTACATCACAAATGAGGACATGCTCGTACTCGCTTCGGAAACTGGAGTATTGGACATCCCACCTGAACGGGTTGTCTCTAAAGGGCGTCTCCAACCGGGTCGGATCCTTCTGATTGATACGGAGGAGGGACGCATCATCAGCGATGATGAAGCTAAGGATGAAATCGCTTCTGAGCATCCGTATGGTCAGTGGTTAGACGAACACCTCGTTGCATTGAAAGATCTGCCAGCAGTTGAACCGAAGGAACCTCCGAA
This sequence comes from Candidatus Poribacteria bacterium, assembly GCA_965204355.1. Taxonomy (GTDB): domain Bacteria; phylum Poribacteria; class WGA-4E; order WGA-4E; family PCPOR2b; genus PCPOR2b. Next base: position 313,570 of record OZ241983.1, on the reverse strand, counting down.
AGATCACGATAAGATTTTGCAACGCCAACAGGCATTCGGGTATACATTTGAAGATCAGCGTATCTTCCTTGGCCCCATGTCGAAAATCGGTCGTGACCCCGTCGGATCGATGGGGAACGATGCCTCTTTGGCGGTACTCTCTAACCGGCCACAACTGCTTTACAACTATTTCAAGCAGCTATTCGCACAAGTGACCAATCCCCCGCTAGATCCGCTGAAAGAGGAGATTATCACTTCATCTGAAACGACAATAGGTACTGAACGTAACCTGCTCGTGCCGGAGCCGGAGAGTTGTCGTCAGATTCGCCTCGATACCCCAGTTATTTCGGATGAGGAGCTAGAGCAGCTGCGCCAGGTCGATCAACCGGGATTCAAATCTACGACGCTTCCCATCCTGTTTAATGTTGCCGATGGAGAAGGCGGTCTTGAAACAGCGATGGACGATCTCTTTGAAGCTGCTGACCGTGCGATCGACGAGGGATATACCATTATCATCTTGTCTGACCGGGGCGTCAATGAAAAGTCTGCACCTATCCCGGCACTGTTGGCTGTTTCGGGTCTCCACCACCATCTGATCCGGCGTGGCACACGCACGAAAGTCGGTATTGCACTTGAATCGGGTGAACCGCGGGAAGTGCATCATTTCTGCCTGCTCACCGGGTATGGCGTCCAAGCGGTTAATCCGTACATGGCGTTTGAGAGCCTAGCAGACATGATCGCCGAAGGACAACTGACAGATATTGGATATAAAGATGCCGTCAAGGGATACATCAAATCAGCGACCAAAGGCGTGGTCAAGGTCATGGCGAAGATGGGAATTTCAACCATCAAGTCGTATCGAGGGGCGCAAATCTTTGAAGCGATTGGCATCAAGCAAGAGGTTGTTGACCGTTACTTTACTTGGACAGAGACTCGCGTAGAAGGGGTTGGACTTGATGTTATCGCTCGTGAAGCGTTGATGCGTCACCGCGCCGCCTTTCCAGATATTCCGGTTGATAATCGCACCTTGGATGTTGGTGGTCATTTTCAGTGGAGACAAGATGGCGAATATCACCTGTTTAACCCAGCCACGATTCATAAACTGCAATTGGCAGCCCGCACCAATAACTATGATGTCTATAAAGACTATGCGAAGTTGATTAATGATTACGCTCAGAATATGGCAACGCTACGTGGGCTTTTGGAACTGAAGTTCCCGAATGAACCGATTCCAATCGACGAGGTAGAACCGGTTGAAGAAATCTGTAGGCGTTTCAAGAGCGGTGCGATGTCCTACGGTTCCATCAGTAAGGAGGCGCACGAAGCACTGGCAATTGCGATGAACCGGATTGGCGGAAAGAGCAATACCGGTGAAGGGGGAGAGGACCCAGCGCGGTATTTCCTCGAACCCAACGGCGATTCTAAAAACAGCGCGATTAAACAGGTTGCCTCTGGTAGATTCGGTGTCACGAGCAACTATTTGGTAAATGCCCAAGAACTTCAGATTAAAATGGCACAAGGTGCCAAGCCCGGTGAAGGTGGTGAGTTACCCGGTAGAAAAGTCTATCCGTGGATCGCCACGGTGCGTCACTCGACACCGGGGGTTGAGCTAATTTCGCCGCCACCGCACCACGACATCTATTCGATTGAAGACCTTGCCCAACTCATCCATGATCTGAAAAACTCGAACCATCATGCACGGATCAACGTTAAGTTAGTATCCGAGGTCGGTGTCGGCACTATCGCAGCGGGTGTGGCAAAAGGACACGCAGATGTCGTGCTGATCAGCGGACTTGATGGCGGCACCGGAGCCTCTCCACAGACTAGTATTAAACACGCTGGCTTGCCTTGGGAGCTCGGCGTAGCAGAAACCCATCAGACCTTAGTGTTAAATAACCTACGTTCTCGCATTATCGTGGAAACGGATGGGCAACTTAAAACCGGTCGAGATGTTATTGTCGCTGCACTGTTGGGTGCCGAAGAGTTCGGTTTTGCAACCACGGCATTGGTCACGCTCGGTTGTATTATGATGCGTGTATGCCATCTGGATACCTGTCCGGTCGGCGTAGCGACGCAAAATCCAGAGCTGCGCGAGAAATTCATGGGAGACCCATCACACGTCGTGAATTTCATGCATTTCATCGCACAGGATATGCGTGAAATCATGGCGGAGTTAGGAGTTCGAACGGTTAACGAACTAATCGGTCGCACCGACCTACTTGAGCCGACAAAGGCGGTTGACCACTGGAAGGCGAAAGGAATCGATCTTGCACCAATCCTCTACCAACCTCAAGTCGGACCCGAAATTGGTCGCTACTGCCAAATTGATCAAGACCACGGTTTGGACAAGGCACTAGATAACGAAGTCCTTTTGGATTTTTGCGAACCTACTTTACGGGATGGGACAAAGGTTGCGGGATCCTTCCCAATCAAGAATACCAATCGGGTTGTCGGTACAATTTTGGGCAGTGAACTTACCCGGCGTCATGGTCCCGAGGGGCTGCCCGATGATACCGTTGATATTCGTTTTGAAGGATCTGCGGGCCAATCCTTTGGTGCATTTACACCTCCTGGGGTCACGTTCCGCCTTGAAGGCGACGCAAATGACTATTTCGGCAAAGGTCTTTGCGGCAGCAAGTTGATTGTTTATCCTCCCAAAGAATCCACATTCAAGGCTGAGGAAAACATCATTATCGGCAACGTTGCCTTCTATGGTGCAACCAACGGCGAAGCCTACATCCGTGGCATGGCTGGCGAGCGGTTCTGTGTGCGGAATAGCGGTGTCCGCGCTGTTGTCGAAGCCGTAGGTGACCACGGATGCGAGTATATGACAGGTGGCAGAGTCGTCGTTCTCGGTAAAACAGGACGAAACTTCGCTGGTGGGATGTCCGGTGGAATCGCCTATGTACTTGATCGTGATGGTGATTTCCATATCCGCTGTAATCAGGAACAGTGCGACCTTGAACGCTTGGAGGACCCGGTAGAGGTTTCGGAGGTCAAGGGTATGATTCAGCGGCACGCTGAGTATACTGGTAGTGAACTTGCATTAGAAATTTTGGAGGACTGGGAGAATACGCTCCCCCAATTCGTCAAGGTCATGCCGCAAGACTACAAACGGATTCTTGACGCACTAGAAGAAGCACAAACGGAAGGATTTGAGGGAGATGACGCTTGGCTAGAAGCGTTTCGGCGCGGCGTTGCTGCTGAAGAGGCAGCTTGAGTCAATAACGACATGAGGAAGTATAATGACCATCTCGCAAGAACGGCTACGTGAAATTGCATCAATTCCTGACGAAGAAATTGATACTAGAGACATTTCCGAGCTAGGTGCTGGCTTCTGGGAAAACGCGACGTTGCGCTTCAAAGACAAACTGATTAAGGAATTGACTGCCCAAGAAAAAGAAGAATTCATAGAATATCGTGACTGTATCATGACACGATCGCTTAGGATTGATTAGGAGACTATCCGCGTAGCTAAGGCAGCAGGCTTGGAAAGATAGGATTCGAGGAGACAGTATGGCAAAACCAACCGGATTTATGGAGTATGATAGAGAACTTCCGCCCGATCGTTCACCACTAGAACGTATCAAAGACTGGAACGAATTTCACGAACATTTTACTGTAGAAAAACTTCAGACGCAAGGGGCACGTTGCATGGATTGTGGCATCCCGTTCTGTCATACGGGGATGCGATTGCCGGAGACCAGCCCCGCTGCATCGGGGTGTCCAATCAACAATCTGATACCGGAGTGGAATGACCTCGTCTATCGCGGTCTGTGGAAAGAGGCACTGGAGCGGCTGCATAAAACCAATAACTTTCCTGAGTTCACAGGTCGAGTGTGCCCGGCACCTTGCGAGGGTGCCTGCGTCTTGGGCATGATTGAGCCGCCAGTGACAATCAAGAATATCGAAGTTTCAATCATCGATAAGGGCTGGGAGGAAGGCTGGATCGTTCCTGAACCGCCCGCCAAACGTACGGGTAAACGTGTTGCGGTCGTGGGGTCTGGTCCGGCGGGTCTCTCATGCGCTGCACAACTAAACAGGGCGGGGCACTTCGTCACGGTCTACGAGCGCGCGGATCGTATCGGGGGACTATTGATGTATGGCATCCCCAACATGAAATTGGATAAAGAAAGAGTCGTTCAACGCCGCGTCGATTTGATGGAAGCAGAAGGGGTTACTTTCACCACCAACACAGAAATCGGTAAAGATATCTCGGCGAAAGAATTAGTTGATAAGTTCGATGCAGTCGTCCTCTGCGGTGGCGCCACCAAGCCGCGAGATCTCCCTATCGAAGGTCGAGATCTCAAAGGCATCCATTTTGCCGTGCCATTCCTTCACGCGAATACTAAAAGCCTCCTCGATTCTAATCACGAAGATAGAAACTATATCTCTGCCAAAGACAAACACGTCATCGTCATCGGCGGTGGGGATACGGGCACCGACTGTGTGGGAACCTCCATGCGCCACGGGTGCAAAAGCCTTACACAATTTGAAATTCTCGAACGCCCCCCCGATGAACGTGCGCCTAATAACCCATGGCCCGAGTATCCACGCGTTTACGAACTCGACTACGGACAGGAAGAAGCCGCCGCCAAATTTGGCGAGGATCCGCGTATTTACCTCATCAATACCATGAAATTCGTCGGCGATGAAAAGGGGAATGTAAAAGAACTTCATACCGCCGAGGTAGAATGGGTTCCGGGGGACGGTGGACGCCCCTTTCCCAAACCGATCGAAGGCACCGAGAAAGTTTGGCCCGCTGATCTAGTGTTACTAGCCATGGGCTTCCTTGGTCCCGAAGACACTATTTTGGAAGAACTGAACGTCGAGCGCGATGAACGTTCTAACGTCAAAGCGGAAGAGGATAAATATGCGACCAGTATCCCCGGTGTATTTGCTGCTGGCGACATGCGGCGTGGGCAGAGCTTGGTTGTCTGGGCGTTCAAAGAAGGACGTGGGGCCGCCCGCGAAACAGATCGATACCTGATGGGAACAACAGATTTGCCGTGAGATTCCCTATCCAAACCGGACAAATATGGATTGATCTATCAAGGTGAACGAGCAAGGTGACTCAACTATGACTGCTGGTCCTCTCATTGGAGGAAAACCGATGCAAGCAACACCGACTACTTGGGCAGAACTGAAAGAAAGGAAAATTACCCTTGCGGACTATCTGCTGATGCCCGAACTCAATCACCCGTATGAAATCATTGATGGAGAAATGATGCCTAGTCCGGCTCCAATACCGGCCCATCAAATAATAGGTGCGAATGTTTTTACCTCACTAAACCAGTATGTAAGGGCAAAAGAATTGGGCGTAGTTCTTTTCGCACCGGTTGATATTATCCTCCAACGTGACCCGTTACGAACGCGCCAACCTGATGTGTTGTTTATCCATAAAGACAAACTGCCCGGTACCAGTCTTGATGACCTTGAAGAACTGCAACTTCTTGAGATTACCCCGGATTTAGTCATCGAAGTGCTCTCACCCTCAGACACAAAAAAGGTGCTAACCGGAAAATTGATAGATTACCAACGGATCGGTGTCAAAGAGTGTTGGCTGGTCAGTCGGGAAACCCGCTCGGTTGAAGTCTTGCGCCTATCAGCGAAGAAATCCGAGCGAGCGGTCTCTATGGTCTCGGCGAGACCGTCCGTAGCGAAACACTTATAGATTTCCAAATGGGCGTGGATGCAATATTTGGTTGATACTCATGAGAGCTAGCCCATCTCCACCTGACGCAAATAATCTGAAATCTGTCGATACGCAGTGTTAAGCCGCTGCATTAGCTCAAGGTTCCCGCCTTTATCCGGATGATAGCTCAACGCAAGTTGACGATACCGTTCCCTCAATTCATTCAGATCAGTCGGATAGGTCAAGTCGAAGAACCGAAAACTGTCTTGCAGTGCATCAGACATGCTTAATAGCCGATGTCTCCTTCCACCTTCATCTCTCTGCTCACCGCTTTGCTGACAAATCCCTTCCAAATACTTATCTAGCCGAACCTTAGACATCAACCGAATCTCATCCACCTCAAAAAACAGTTCTCCAACACATCTGGCATGAATCTCCGTTGATGTCCAATCAGTCGTTTGGGTGAGTGTATCTTCAACACCTTCGATCCGTTCACGTCTTTCTTGAGAAACAGTCTGTTCGTAGTAATCTTGAACGAGGTTCTGATAAAGTTCCCATTTGGGAGACTGTAAACCGATTGATGCCCAGTTTCGTAACCGATACCCTATGAGGGCATCAAGTGCTTCGCGGGCAGCGTACGCAGCAATCTCGATCCGAATCAGTTCCTGATCGGTCATATCAAACCCTTGAAAGACAGAGAAGTCTAACCTGTGTCGGTAGAAATCGCTTAACATCTCCAAATGACAATTAGCAACCAGCGACGTAGGCGGCTTGATGAAGCCATTCTCCCATGTACAGAGCTGCTTCTGGAATTGTTGGACAGCCCTAAAAGAAACTTGAGATGCCACATTCTCTGCACAACTACTAAAAACAACACGCAATCGATCTGAGATGAAAGCCAATTCGTCAACAAACAAATATTGTTTAACCATTCGTGTATCCATCCAAAAGAGAGGTAACTAAAGTATACCGTCTTTCGCCCCTTTTTTCCACTACCCTTGATAAAGGTTTAAGTCGCTGTTCCGTTAATCTGTTTTTAGCACAGTAGTGCACTATTGGCGGCGGTATTCTCTCTTTCCTTCTGATACATCCCAGGACAACTTACATCGTCATCTACTACTGTACTGTTCCCCTGTTTTGTCTTGACTTTATAGGGACGCCTTTGCTACAATAGCGTAGATTGAACGAACGATCAGTTGTCCTTGCCACTTGAGATGATAGGTATGCCGCAAATACACCACTTAGCTTCGTCCAATCGAGCGGTCTGAGAATTCCTCACAATGTATTAATTATTGGTGCCTCCCTCATTTTTTGGCTAAGTCCTTTTTTCTTGATGAGTTGTAATCGCAACACCTACTAATCAAACATAGCATCTGCCAGTTAAGCGTTGAGGAACCCTTTCCTTCATAATAGAAATGAACGACCCGCAGACATACAACAATAGAACTACAGCACCGTATATTATCCAAACGAGCAATTTGAGCAAAGAGTCATTCCTGCCACAGCACCCCACACTCCCAGTTCTGATCAGCCCTCAACGAAGGAGATTTTAATGGCACAGAAGATAGGAGCCATGAGAAAGATGTTTTCAGCGCTCCCTGAAACCTCAACCTACAGCCCGGTGACAAACGCATTGCAAAGCGCGGGGCAATTGGATCAACAGGACATCACAAATGCTCTCACAGCGTTTAGCACCATGCCGCAGTCAACAAACGTCTTTGCGAATCCAGTTTTACATCATGCAAAAGTTGATTGCGATGGCGCAGATATAACACTGCACATCCGTAGTTTCGGACTCCGCGGTGTGCTTCAAGAGAGCGAAATTGTTGCCAGTGGACCCGCCCCTGCGTATGTAATCTTTGTTGGTCTGTTCGGTAGAAGACCCGAAAAAGCTCAAAACGGTTTCGATGAAGTGGCAGTGCTTAGGGAACTGATTAATCGTAAGTTTTATCGAGTCAGAAGGGTTATCAGAAAAAATGCTGCCGGGAGCAAGAGATTAATCGAGCAGGTTGCCAATTTTGTTCAGACATTCCCAGAATCAGGACCAGAACTTACGATGCAGCACTTTTCGGCGCTGAGAAAAGCAAATCGAGCGAAAAATCGCAGCCCAGAACGTGGGTTGAACGACAAAAGGCGTGAGGGGCGCCTTCTACTCCAAATGATTGGAACACATATGGAGAATGTCGCTGTGGGGGCGATGTCAGTTTACATGCGCGGTCTGCTAGAAACGAGTGCAAATTTAACTATAGAGCAGCTTGTCCGCCAAACGGATGCACTTATCACCGAAGAGGAGAACGCGGGAAAAACGGCGTTTCAGACCTGCTACAGTCTTCTCCTAGGCCATCGTGCCAGTGAAGTCGAGAACAAGGCCTTAGAACGCATGGGAATCATACAAACCCACCACGGATCGGCAGGATCCAACATGGTTGCCCGATATATGGCAACGTTACATACCCCTTCTGTTTCCGACTTCTTGACCGCTGCTCACATGAACCTTGACGGCGATCGGCATTTCGGTGCGATTCATGACATAACACATTTTATCAATACACTCGAGCAGCTCGCCCCAGAAAAGCGTGAAGCAGCCATCCGAAACGAAGTGATAGGGGGAGGGATACCGACGTTTGGTCATCCGGAAATCGCTGCCGCTGGCAGAGTCGACGAAATTCAGCAAGATCCGAGACCCGCAATTTACATCGAACCCGTTTTGCAGGCAATAGATAGTGGCGATCTCATCCTTGACGATAAGCAAAAGCAGCGACTCGGTATAATTCAACGGATCTATCAGATCGCGTTTGTCGAAGGTGTGATTAAGCCGGGGCGAGAAAACGATCCGCCGCTTCGTTTGACACCAAACACAGATTTTGGCGGTTGGGCGGCTCAAGAAGCGTTGGGTATCGATGAATTGGATCGAACGCTGCTTACCTATATTTTTAGAGGATTTGGTTGGATAATGGATGCACGGGAACAGTTGCAAGACCGTCACATTATTCGCCCGGTCATTCCCCCCGACCCCCAGATTATTCCCACAGACAGCAGCGACCAAACGATCCCGAATCTGGTTGTTTCGACCCACAATCGACTGGTTCAGGAGGAAGCGTTCTCGCCACATTGAACGACGATAGGTGGGCGTTTACGCTCGATTTCCTGAAACCTAAGCCCAAGAGTTCACTTAGTGATCCGGCTTATCCCAGCTTCGCAGTGGAGCCGTTCGGTATTATAGTCTCATTACGAGATTTGAGCCGTTATTTTTTTAGAAAGGAGTCCAGATTGGTCAACTCAGAAGCAATTGAGACCGCAAAAGAACATTTCGGAAACGTCTTGCAGCAACAACTTGAGAGGGTCGAGAGACTCAAACAAGCACCCGATTGGACGGATTATAGTACTATTTCGCCCATCATTGTCGGCATGCTCGGCGGTGACGGCATCGGACCAACAATCAGCGCTGAAACCCAGCGTGTACTTGAATATCTCCTACGCGACGCGGTCGACAGTGGGAAAGTTGAGTTTCGAGTAATAGAGGGTCTCACTATTGAAAACCGTGCCGCAAAGATGCAGTCAATACCGGACGATGTACTTGAGGAGATCAAGGAATGCCACGTAACGCTAAAGGGACCGACGCACACACCCGAACAAGGGGATGGATGGCCCAATATTGAAAGTGCAAACGTCTCTATGCGTAAAGCACTCGACCTATTCGCCAATGTCCGTCCGGTGCGCGTCCCTGCTGAGAACATTGACTGGACCTTCTTCCGCGAAAACACCGAAGATATGTACGCGCTTGGGAGCCAAGGTATCAACGTCACCGATGACTTGGGCATAGATTTTCGCGTTATCACCAGCCAAGGGTCTGAACGGATTATCGAGGCAGCCTTTGCCCACGCAAAACGTACCGGCAGGACTAAAGTAACGGTTGTCACAAAGGCAAATATCGTCAAAACGACCGACGGCAAATTTCTCGACTTTGGCCGCCAGATTGCGCAACGGTATCCGGATATTGAGTGGGATAGTTGGTACATCGATATTATGACCGCAGCACTGATCAATCCAGCGCGTCAACAGGATTTTCAGGTGCTTGTGCTACCCAACCTCTACGGTGATATCTTGACTGATGAGGCAGCCCAAATTCAGGGCGGTGTTGGGACCGCTGGGAGCGCGAACATCGGTAAACAGGCTGCCATGTTTGAGGCGATCCACGGGAGTGCCCCACGAATGGTGCAAGAGGGAAGGGCACAGTACGCCGATCCAAGTTCTCTTATCCGTGCAGGTGCCATGATGCTTGAACATATCGGATTCGATGAACTCGGCCAAAAACTGCATAAAGCCCTCGACATCTGCGGACAGTATGAGCGCAAGGTCGTTATGACCGGACGTAACACAGGGGCGACCAGTGAGGTATTCGGGGACTACATCATGGAGACCGTCGAGGATGCCAGTGTTGAGGCGCGGTGGGAAGAATATGTGAACGCAGAAGCATGATTTGGCAATGCGTAAAAGATTATCTACACAACCACTGTTATTTCGTAGACAGTTTTTTACGCATTACGCATTATTTCTTGGAGAGCGCATAGCAATCAGTAGCAACTTATTACCACAGTGTTTTATCTGTACTACCATAGGAAAAACGAATGGCTCGAAAAAAAATTAGTGTAATTGGTGCTGGGAACGTCGGCGCAACCGCCGCACTATTCATCGCACAAAAACAGCTCGGCGACATCGTGATGGTCGATATCATTGATGGCGTCCCACAAGGCAAAAGTTTGGATATGGCACAGGCATCACCCGTTGAAATGTTCGATGCAAGTGTCACAGGCTCAACAGGTTACGAAGAAACAGCGGGATCCGACGTGGTGATTATCACTTCTGGATCGCCTCGTAAGCCCGGAATGACCCGCGAAGACCTGTTGCAAACAAACGCGAACATCGTTGGCAGCGTTACCGAAAATGTTGTAAAACACTCGCCAGACTGTATTATCGTGATGTTGACCAACCCGTTGGACATCATGACCTACCACGCGTGGAAGGTTTCTGGATTCCCGTCCAACCGTGTGGTCGGCCAGGCGGGTATACTCGATTCAGCGCGCTTCCGTTATTTCATCTCCCTTGAACTGGGTGTGTCTGTTGAAGACATCAGCGCCCTTGTGATGGGAGGACATGGAGATACGATGGTGCCCCTACCACGTTACACAACTGTCGGCGGAATCCCAATTACGCAACTCATATCTGCGGAGCGAATTGAGGAAATGGCACAGCGCACACGAGATGGCGGCGCAGAAGTGGTTGACCTATTGAAGACAAGTGGTTACTACGCAGCGGGTGCCTCACTTGCCCAGATGGCGGATGCAATTATCCGTGACAAAAAACGGCTCATCCCCTGCGCGGCACACCTAACTGGACAGTTCGGTATCAACGACCTCTATATCGGCGTTCCAATTAAGCTGGGAGCAGACGGCGTAGAGGGGATTATTGAAGTCGAATTGACCGACGATGAAATTCAAGCGTTGCAAACATCGGCTCAGACGTATCGGGAAGGAATTGAGTTATTGGGGTACTAACACCAGACGCTCACACTGAAAGAGTCGCGTAATTCATATTAAAGAATTGTTTGTGCCTTGTACCCTGGCAATCAGCATTCGTGGGTTGAGATATAAATCTCAATCTACGGATCTAGTTGACCGATCAACTCACAACAGAGATTCTATAGAATTTTTGTAAAAAGTGTTAAATTCTGTTAAATTCTGTTAGATTTTGTGTGCCATTTTGACAAATTAACCCCATTTGATACGTCTTGAGATGGCTTCGGACAGTCGCCTTGATCTTTGATGAATCGCTCAATAATTCCCGCGCTTACCAACTTGGCGATACCAAAGTGTCAACACGCTCTAGCGAACTCCTAGGGTCATTTAATTCTTCTGTAGGAGGGATTTCCCAATCCCGACACTTCGCTCTATGAGCGACTTTCCAACTCCGATTTTTCAAGCAAAATGGGTAATAAGCCTAAAACTGAATAGCCCTAGCGAACTCCCTCTTTTTTGCGTGAGTCAGTGCGTCAAAACTGTATTCAAGTTTGTCAACTAGAAGGAGAGTAAATTGAAGATCGCATATTTCGATTGTTTTTCAGGTATTAGTGGAGACATGGTACTTGGTGCATTGGTCAATGTTGGTGTCGATCCTGACGCACTGAGCACAGAGTTGGCAAAGTTGAAACTTGACGAATTTACTCTCCGTTTCGAGAGAACCACGAAACACAGCATCAGCGGCACGCGGGCAGTTGTGGAAACAGATGATCCGACTGGAGATTCACACGACCACAACGATTCCCCGGAGGCAGACCACCATCACACCCACGATCATGGTCATGACCACGATCACGAGCATCATGACCACTCGCACACGCATGGACCGAGTCGCCACCTCTCCGATATTTTCACTATTCTGGACAATAGCGATCTTGAGGAAGTAATCATTAATCACGCAAAGCAGATCTTTGATCGACTGGCAGCGGCGGAAGCGAAAGTCCACAACACCTCCAAAGATCAGGTACACCTGCACGAAGTCAGCGGTATTGATGCGATTGTGGACATCGTTGGTGCCGTCGCTGGACTACACCTTCTAGAAATTGATGAGATTCACGCCTCTCCGCTATCGCTCGGAGGTGGCTTTGTTCGGTGCGCCCACGGACTCATGCCTGTCCCTGCACCGGGAACAATGGAGCTACTGTGTGGTGTCCCCGTCCGACAGACCGAAATCCGAAAAGAGCTAGTGACCCCCACCGGCGCAGCCATTATCACGACGCTCGCAGATGGATTCGGCACAATGCCAGAGATGACGATTGACCAAATCGGCTACGGCGCTGGCACTCGTAACCTTGAAGAGCAACCGAACCTCCTACGGCTATGTGTCGGTAAAAAAAAACTATCGAGGGTGATCACGTCTGCGTAATTGAAACGAACCTCGACGATATGTCGCCAGAGATCGCGGGCTACCTGATGGAGCAACTCTTCGAGCGAGGTGCCCTTGATGTCTTCATGACCCCCATATTCATGAAGAAAGGTCGTCCGGCGACAAAGCTGAGTGTCCTTTGTACACCTCCCCTCCGCAATACCCTCAGTGAAATGCTGCTTGTAGAAACCACGACGTTTGGCGTCAGATCCTACACCGTTGAACGATTAAAACTCACCCGTGATTTTGTTGATATCCAAACGCGATGGGGAGCTGTTCGTGCGAAGTGCGGATATTTGGAGGGACAGTTAATTAAAACAGTTCCCGAATATGAAGATTGCAAGCAGCTTGCGGAACAACATGGTGTCCCGCTCAGGGAGATTTATGAAGAAGCAATCCGGCAGATGGGCGAATGAGGGAACTATTGAGTCAAGAATATTTGGATTATATATCACAGTTCCATTTCCAAATACGCCTAAACAATACAAGCCAACCGACTCCCTAGCTCACCACTTGCGCGGTTTGGTTTACTTGATTCAAGGCGATAAAGAATACACTGGTGCAAACTTTGACAAGCAGGACAACTCGAACGGAGATGATTGGCTCATCGAACCTACGTGAAATTAAAAAAATTATCCAGCCAGAGGCAAGTCGAGGGTAACGATTATTATCCCCTGCGAAATGGAGAGTCTTTATGAAGAATACTCAAGAGATCCGTAAATCAACAGAATATCAACAGTGGAAACGCCAGGTCAAACAGCGCGATGAAAATGCCTGTCGTGTCTGCGGGGTAAAGCTTAACCTCCATATACATCACATTAGACCATTAGACACATATCCTGACTTTGCTATCGAACCCGACAATGGCATCACACTCTGTGGAAACCACCACACGGCTTTGAGGGGGAAAGAAGAAAGTACCAATCTTACAACGATTCTATCTGATGAGCAAACTGCCGAACAGTTAAAGCGGCTCAACGATAAATTTTGCGCCTACCTCCTGTCAAAATTAGACAATCCAGACGAAAGGAACAAGGTAGCTTTTCAGTTGCTTGGTCAACTCCAAGTTTACCCCGATTCGTTTGATCAATTTCTTCCCCTGATTCAATGCTTCCTAAACAGGGAAGATGGGACTGATGAAGGGTTTGCCGAGCAGATGGTGATCGAATTTCTTAGTAACCAAGGTGGGAGGGCGTTACAAGTTGTTCACGAATACGAAAACAAACGGAGTGAAGCCGAGAAAAAAATATATTCAGAGGCATGGAATCAGCTATTAAGTGAGCCCGATAATTTAATCGTAGATCGGCTTGTGAGTAAGGTCAAAGAGTTATACCCAAATGGGAACGAACCCACTGAGGATAGCGCGAAACAATTTCTATCTGAACATTCGGAAGAAGTGCTTACCAATACGGAAGCAAAGGGTGGAGATGAAGACACTGTCTCACTTAAAGAGCAGAGGTCGGGTAAATCGGTAAGGGAAGTGGTGTTGGAAGCAGTGCAGGAATTAACAGAAGGAAATACAAACGTGGACTTTGCACCCAAAGATGTCTACACGCACATCTTGAAGAAGTATCCTGACTTTAACGTAGATTCAGCGAGGTCTCAGCTTATGGCGGATTGCCCCAATCACCCGTCAAATCATCATTATTCTGGCAAGTATAGCTATTATTCCTGGGTAAGACGTGGTACTTATCGTCTATTGTAACCCTGAAAAGTAAACTATCAGAAAGAACGCGCAATGAAAAAATTATTTATGTATCGCTGAGGGTGGGACTTGCAGGCTGTGTCGGTTGGGTCATGCTTTACCTGCTTACCGTGAATTATGCGGTATTTTGTATGGCCGGTTACATTGGGATTGCGATTATGATGTTATTTCTGCACTTTTCGGATAAGTAGGGAACCTTACTATATCAAAGGGGAACTGACAAATGCTAAGAGTAAAAGTGATAAAAGGCAAGAAACTCGACGTAGGCGATATAGAAGGGCTGAAGATATACACAGTCGCAGACCTCGAAGAAAAACTCACCAGAACCAATCTCAGGCCTTTTGGAATCGACGGTTACACTGAGGTTTATGAAATTGAAGGTCACACTATAGTAGACATCCAAGAATACGGTAACGAAGACCGAGGCGAATCTTTAGCCAAAAAACTAAGCACAGAAGAGGGAATACACTATGTAGTCGCATACCACAAAGGCCAATCCAAAATGTCAATACTTGAAAGAGCAAACGTAAAAAAATGCAAAAAGTGTATAAGGAAAGTAAAAAGAAAACAAGCGATAAAATCATGGTTTGACACCTATAAAACAGCAATCATAACAATAAGCTCAGTCATGGGTGCCATAATCGCAGCGATGATAGCAGCCATAATAACCAAAAAGTGCTAAAATCCCACATAACACAAACATTACTGGGGAAGAATGAACTGGAAAGACAAGACAATTTTCATTGGGGATAACCTTCACATCATGCGGGGGATGAATAGCGATAGTGTAGACCTCATCTACCTTGATCCGCCGTTCAATTCTAACCGCAACTATGCCGCCCCCATCGGCAGCAAAGCTGCGGGTGCCGCCTTCAAAGACACGTGGACACTTTCCGACGTTGACCAAGCCGAACATGGTGAACTTGCCGAGCAATCCCCACCCCTGCACACGATGATACAAGCGGCGCGAGAAATACACGGAAAGGGGATGCAGAGCTACCTGATTATGATGTCTACCCGCCTGTTGGAAATGGAACGCATCCTGAAAGATACCGGCAGCATCTATCTCCACTGTGATTCGACAGCGAGCCATTATCTGAAGTTAGTGATGGATACGGTGTTTGGAAAGGATAACTTTCGGAATGAGGTGATTTGGAAGCGGACATCAGCACACAACGACCCTAGTAGATTCGGGCGCATCCACGATACTCTTCTTTATTATGTCAAGGGAGAAGACGCGACGTGGAATACAGAACATGAATCGCATGATCCAAACTATGTTGAGAAAAATTACCGTTATAAGGATGCTCGTGGACGGTATAGTGTTGGAGATCTTACCGGTCCCGGCACTACTCAAGGGGAGTCTGGACAACCGTGGCGTAACGTTGACCCCACAGACATCGGGCGATGTTGGTCTGTACCACTTACCGGCGCGTATTCCGAATATATCGAAACACATTTCATCCCAAACTACAAACAAATATCGAGTGTGCATGATCGGCTAAACGCCCTTGATAAGGTTGGGCTAATCCATTGGCCCGATAGAGGGGCAATCCCAAGACTTAAGCGCTATCTGACCGCTAGTCCGGGCCGGCTGCTGCAAGATATAATCGTTGACATCAATCAGCTTGGCGCACATGCTAAGGAACGCACCGGCTATCCCACACAGAAGCCTATCGCCTTGTTGGAGCGTATCATCAAGGCAAGCAGCAACCCCGGTGATGTCGTGTTTGATCCCTTCTGTGGGTGCGCCACGACGCTGGTAGCGGCGGACCGGTTGCAGCGGTCATGGGTAGGGATTGATATTTCACCGAAAGCAGCGGAGTTGGTGGTAGAACGGATTAAAGCGGATCAAGGCTTATTCCCGGAGGTCATCCACAGAGATGACTACCCAAAGCGCACCGATATGGGTGACACACCACCAGCACGGACACATAAGCACACGCTGTTTGGATTACAGGAGGGGTTGTGTGGGGGCTGTGGAATTTTCTTCCCATTTCGGAATTTGACCATCGATCACAAGATTCCGCGCAGTAAAGGAGGGACTGACCACTTCGATAACTTATGGCTGTTGTGTGGGGCGTGTAATTCGGCGAAGGGGATAGGGACAGTGGCGGAGCTGCGGGCAAAATTGAATCAGTAAAAAAAACAGCAATGATAAAATGGATGTTATCAAAGATATAGGAATCTACCAACCGTCTTGCTCGGCTTTATTCTGTCTACCCTTCCTAATTCCTGCCGTTTACCATTTGACATTTTGCTTTTGCTGTCGCAACAAACGCTCAAGTCACTGGAAAAGATGCCAGAAACCGAGTTTTTTCTTCAAAACTCGGTTTCTTTTCTGGGGATTCTACTTCAGTGAACCGATTTGTGCCTCCCTATTATCTGGTTACGATGAAATGTCAACAGAACCTAATTATTCAGAGTTGCCAAAATTGCTAAAAACGCTCGCCACCGATGAATACTGCGCGAACTTGACGATGACCCCCAACAAAACGAGCGGCACCGCAATAAGCGCAATCAGTATCAGAATCCCCCAGATCCACGTCTTCTTGCCCTTGTCCGTTTTAGCAATCTCTGCCAACCTCGAAATGAGCACACCCGCCCCAATCATCACTGCCACAACGAACCCAAAGACCAACGCAACCATAGTTATCCCTTTCCAGATATAGCGACAATCTGACGCATTACTCGTTAGGTATTATTTTTCCACTCGATGCGGTTTGAGGATCAAATCATCGTATTCCGTTGGATCAACAAACGCTTCCACAATCACAGGTGCGTTCATCCCGAACGCTTTAATCAACGCGGCCCGATACGTCTCTTCATCCTCTGCAACAAGGACCGGGACACCAAAATAGGTGTGGGCGGGGTTATAGGCATCTCCGAAAAGGCGCGTGCCGTATTGAGGGAATCCTTTCCGTTCCTGCTTAATCTTGATCAACTGGAGATTCTGATCTGTCAACACCACAAAAACGACGGGAGTCCCTAAATTGATAGCGGTTGCCATCTCGCCTGCCATCATCAAAAACCCGCCATCGCCGGTCACACAGGCAACCTGCCGATCCGGACAGCACAGCTTGGCGGCAATCGCCGCCGGAATCCCAAACCCCATTGACGATCCTCCATTTGTCATGATCTGATTGCCCCAACGATATGTCTTCCACAGCTGCCCGATGAGGTGGGTGTGTGCCCCAACATCGCACGTCATAATCCCGTCATCAGGGAGTACCTCCCGCAAGATGTTCAAGGCATGGTGCGGCGAGAAATTTGGGGTATCGGGTGAGAGGTCGGCGAACAACTTATCTTTTCGCTTCTGGAGTTCCTCAGGGCACCAGTCGTAGTCAAATTTTGGGAAACGCAGCATCGCCTCAAGCGTTTGGCGGATATCACCGATGACTTCGTAGACTTCGTAACTGGGATCAATATCAGCAGGAACAGTGTCAATATGGACAATCGGGGCGTCTGGCAGCCACTCCTCGTAATTGAATTCCACAACATCATAACCAATAGCAATGACCAAATCAGCTTCACTATGTGTCTGCGCTACCTGATCCGAGAGCGCGTGGAACAGGACACCTGCGTAGTACGGGCTTTCCTCAGAGATCAGCCCCTTCGCCATCGGTGTGAGGATGACAGGGATACCCTGCTTCTCCACAAATTGATTCACGATTGTTGCGGCTTCAACACGCGTCACACTCAAACCCAACGCGAGAATCGGTTTTCTCGCTGATCTCATCAACTGCTCTACCTGCTGTATTGATTCAGTAGTAGGCGTAACGGCTTGGCGTCGATGACCGGTTGTATCGCTGACAACGCTCTCATAATCTGGAACAGGCATCTCTCCAAGTTCCGACGGGATGCCAAGATGGACAGGCCCCGGAACCTCCTGACAGGCAATATCAACGGCTTTGACTACCGTTTCGGACAGATTATCCACAGAAAGCTCCGCAGTCCACTTCGAGAGCGGTTCAAACAGCGCCTGATGATCTATTTTCATCTGAGTCACCCGCGTCCGCATCGCGGTTGGGACCTGTGATGTCAAGGCGAGCACCGGAGAGCGGTCCAACAGCGCGTTTGCGATTCCTGTACTCAGATTCGTAGCACCGGGACCGAAAGTACCGTAGCAGACCCCCGGCTTACCTGTCAGTCGTGCACAAACATCAGCCATAAATCCCGCAGACGCCTCATTGCTAACCAACACAAACTCCACATTGCTCCGACGCATCGCCTCCATAAACGGTGTCCAAGGACCGCTTGGGATGCCAAAAATGTATCGGATACCGAAATCATCCAACATCTGGATGAATACTTCCGCGAATGCTTTCAACGCTGTCAATCTCCTTCCCTTCATCCTTTTTTCTTATCCTATCATACTACTTCCGAAACGTCAACGAATTACCACCATTTTTGATTGCACGCAGACTGTCATACGTGGTATCATAACGATGGTCTGGTGACAAAAAATGGAGGGAAAGATGCGCTTTGAAAATCGGGTCGCTTTTGTAACAGGCGGCGGCGGTCCGCTTGGGATTGGCAGGGCATCATGTCTGGCATTTGCACGCGAAGGTGCCGCCGTTGTCGTTGCAGGTGGACGGAACGCAGATGCGGTCGCCGCTGAGGTGCAAAACGAAGGCGGCCGGGCTATCGCTATACCGTTGGATGTGACCGTCCCTGAACAGGTGCAAGCGGCTGTCGACACCACCGTTGAAACATTTGGGCGATTGGACATTCTGTTCAATAACGCGGGCATCCTTGGTAGAAGTCAGCTGTTTGAATTAACCGCTGAAACTTTTGATCGCGTCATGGCTGTCAACGTTAAAGGGTGTCTGTTGTGTGCTCAGGCAGCGGCAAAGGTAATGCGCGATCAGGGGATCCGTGGGCGCATTATCAATAACTCGTCGATCTACGCGGAAGAATCACACGAAGGCGTCCTCAGTTACTGCGTTAGCAAAGCAGCGTTGAATCGACTAACCCGTAGCCTCGCCCTTGAACTGCGACCCTATGGGATCACCGTCAATGCAATTGCCCCCGGCGGCGGTGCACCCACAGGGATCAATTCCCCACAGAATCTGCCACAGCAGGATGATTCTTTGCCAGATCTCCTTCCCGCTCCAGTCGATGCACCGCCGCTGGATCGGCGTGCAACAGTATGGGACTATATCGGGGCAGTGCTATTCCTCGCCTCCGATGAGGCAGCTTATATAAGTGGTGATATCATGACAATCGATGGCGGTGCGGTCGCCCGTCGATGAGCGGCGGCTAGGTGACGGGCGAAAACTCAGAAGGAAAGAAGAAGCATTATCTGTGATCGAATTTATTAAAGCTCACTGGGTGTTGTTTTTCCTAATTCTACCCATAATCATCATCGTTACGACTCTTACGACTTTTGTGAGTATTTCGATGCTGCTCATTTCGTTGCCGTCGGACTATTTCATTCGGAAGAAACAGGTGAGCCGTATAAAGAACCCCGTTTTACGTCTATTGCTGCGTGTCCTGAAAAATGTGTGCGGTACAGTCTTTTTGATTGCTGGATTTATTATGTTATTTACGCCGGGACCAGGTATTCTGAACCTGCTTGTCGGCGTTATCCTTTGCGATTTCCCCGGTAAGCGAAGGGTAGAACGCAAGATTATTACGCGTCCACGCGTGCTATCTATGATAAATCGGATTCGAGCACGGTATAACCGTCCGATGCTTATATTGGATGATTAACCAAGAATATTCATTTTCCCCGAAAAAAAACTTGACACTTTTCTCAAAATATGAAATAATACCCCTTTGGAAAATTAGAACCTGCCGGATAAAGCAAAGTGGGCTGAAAATGAGCCCATTCTTTTTTGGTTTGAGTATGTGAAACATTTCACAACCCACATTCAATAACCCTATTTTCGGCTAAAAACACTACGCAGCTTAAAAAATGTTGACCGATTATTTACCCATACTGTTGTTACTCGTTTTTGCCATCGGTTTTGCGGCAGTAAACCTCGCCCTGACCCACCTGGTCGGACCAAAGAAATCAACGCAAGCCAAGCTCTCCGTGTACGAATCTGGTGTTCAACCGGTCGGAGACACCCGGCAAAGGATTTCTATCCGCTTTGGCCTCATCGCGATGCTTTTTATCATCTTCGATATTGAGGTCGTTTTCCTCTATCCATGGGCAATTGTCTTTAAGAAATTCACAGAGAATAGCGGCTATTTCATCCTCGTCGAAATGCTGGTCTTTATCGGTATTCTCTTTTTAGGTTATATTTACGCTTGGAAGAAAGGCGGTCTATCGTGGGATTAGAAAGTCAACTTGGAGATAGTATACTTACCACTACCGTTGATAAATTTGTAAACTGGGGTCGAAAAAACTCCCTCTGGCCAATGCCATTCGGCACTGCCTGTTGTGCCATTGAAATGATGGCAACCCTAGCATCAAAGTTCGATCTCTCACGCTTTGGCGCAGAAGCAATTCGATTCTCACCACGCCAATCCGACCTGCTAATTGTGTCGGGGCGTGTCTCGCTTAAAATGATGCCGGTCCTAAAGAAAATTTATGACCAGATGCCTGACCCGAAATGGGTCATCTCAATGGGAGCATGCGCCTCGACAGGCGGCGTTTTTGATACCTATACCTTAGTACAAGGCGTAGATGGATTCATCCCTGTCGACATTTATATCCCTGGATGCCCACCGCGCCCTGAAGACCTCATCGATGCCGTAATCCAAATCCAACGCATCGTGGAGCAAGAGAGTGTCTCCCCCAAAAGGCAGCGCGGAGCAATCGCTAGCTAGTAGGAGCCGCACTCGACACCCGACCCAGAGGACTAAACCCAATGAGCGAAGAGCACGAGGCAACCACTGAAGCGCAACAACCGCTTGTGATTCAGAAAGTTCAAGAACAATACGCTGATGCAATTCTTGATGTCTCCGATGCACAGGGCGAACTGACAATCACAGTGCGTAAAGATGTCATCTATGAGTTAATGGGGTTCTTGAAAAGTGATTCAGAACTCGCATACAACTTTCTTGCTGATGTCACAGCGGTTGATTATTCCTTGATGGAAGATGTCCTGATGAAATACCACTATGCGCGGTTCATGGTGGTTTATCATCTGCTGTCGACAGAAAAGAAAGAACGTCTTCGTGTTAAAGTTCCAGTCCATGAAAAAGAACTTAGCATCCCATCAATGGCGGCTATCTGGAAGGTAGCAAATTGGCTGGAACGGGAAACATACGACATGTTCGGAATCACCTTTGAGAATCATCCAGACCTCCGCCGAATCCTGATGCCCGATGATTATGAAGGACACCCGCTTTGTAAGGATTACCCACTGCGTGGTCGTGGTGAACGCGAAACCTTCAACTTTGAAGAGCAAAATGTATAATATACTTTAGGGTTGATCTTCAACTATCAAGAGACACCCCCTACTCTCCACTGGAGAAAGAGCGATGCACACAGATCCAAATCGAGTTCATGGCGAACCGATGACACTGAATTTCGGTCCCCAGCATCCCGCGACTCACGGCACACTTAGAATTGTCGTAGAACTTGATGGCGAGACCGTCCTAAAAGCGACCCCCCATCTCGGTTACCTGCATACTGGCTTCGAGAAATTAGGAGAGCACCACGACTACAACCAGTATATCGTTGTAACCGACCGGATGAATTATCTCTCACCGTTGTCTAACAACTTCGGCTATGTACTCGCTGTGGAAAAATTACTCGATATCCGAGTCCCGAAGCGCTGCGAATACCTCCGCGTGATTCTTGCTGAACTCTCCCGCATCGCAGATCACGTGGTCTGGCTCGGTATGGGTGCATTGGACCTCGGAGCGTTCACGGTGATGCTATACGGCTTTGAAGAACGGGAGAAATTGTATAGTATCTTCGAGAAAACCACCGGTGCCCGTCTGACCACTAGCTATACTCGCGTTGGCGGGTTGATGAGAGATATCTACGACGGTTTTGAGGAAGATGTCCGGGCGTTCCTGAACAGTTTCCCAAAAGCGCTGAAGGAAGTTCACAACCTGCTGACACGAAATCGGATTTGGATGGATCGCACCAAAGATGTTGGAGTAGTGTCAGCCGAAGACGCAATTGATTACGGGTTCACAGGCCCATGTCTGCGCGCCTCCGGAGTGGATTGGGATTTACGAAAAGCAGAACCGTACTCCTCCTATGAAGAATTTGATTTTGACGTGCCAGTGGGCGCCAACGGCGATGTGTATGACCGTTATCTTGTGCGAATGGAAGAGATGATCCAGAGTGGTCGAATTGTTCAGCAGGCACTAGATAACCTTCCCGACGGCCCCATCAATGTGGAGGACTATAAGATTAGCCTCCCGACGAAAGAGGACGCTTACGGGAATATCGAAGGATTGATCCACCATTTCAAGATTATTATGGACGGACATGGGGTCCAGCCCCCTGCGGGTGAAGTCTATTGTGCCACCGAATCCCCGAACGGTGAACTCGGATTTTATATTGTCAGTGACGGCAGTGGTAAGGCGTATCGAATCCGTATTCGTCCGCCCAGTTTTATACACTTCCAAGCGTTGCCTCACATGATTGAAGGGGGTATGGTATCAGACATCGTCGCCGTATTGGGAAGCCTGAATATTATTGCCGGAGAACTAGATCGGTGAGATCAGAAATTTGAGTCCCGCGATATATGCCCGGATTACTCGTTGTCTACCGGGAACCGTTCAATCGAGACACGTCGTAGGTCGGGGCAAAAGCATGAAACGGTTAACCCTTCTTTTATTATGCTGTCTATGGCTAATTTCCGGGGCGGTTTTTTCCCAACAGAATTTAATAACGGGGGTAGTCGGTGGCAATGTCATTGATACCTCGACGACACATCTTCCAATCGAAGGAGTGCGAGTTGTTCTTCTCGCTGCTGATGGATCCGAAACTGTAACAGAGACAGACAATAACGGTGCATTCGAGATGGTCGGTTTAGCGCCCGGTCGTTATCTGTTGAGTTGTTATAAAGACGGATACTGGGACGTTGTCGGCAAAACAGTTACAGTTATTGCCGGTGGCAACCACCACGTGTCGCTGAGGACGGCTGAACAAGCAGAAACGGGGGCAGTTCGTGGGCGTGTCTCCGATACATCACCAGGGCAGCTCCCAATCGAAGGAGTCCAAGTTGTTCTTCTCGATGCGAGTGGACGCAAAACTCAAGGGGAAACAGCAAGTAATGGTGAATTCAAGATAGTCGGTTTGACTCCCAGTCGTTATCTGTTGAGCATTTATAAGGATGGATATTCCGAACGCGTTGACAAACCGGTCACAGTTGTTGTTGGCGGAGAGCACTTTGTACCTCTGATAATGACCAGAAAAGAACCGCCTTGGTTGTTACTCATCTGTTTAGGAGTTGCTGCAGTCTTGATTGTTGGTATAGCAATTGTTGTCGGTTTGCGAACCGATTAACCCTCAGACTAATGGAGACTGTGGTGTCCGCTCTCCACGAATAATAGAAGTTATAGACACCTTAACTGACGCAATATAATTACTTCTTCTCAGAGGGAATGAGCAGATGTCCAACGAACTTATTCAAATAGAAACGCCATTCCAGTTTTCAGACGAAAATCAGCGGGAATTTGATCGACTGATTCAACGATATCCGGTGAAGGAAGCTGCAATGCTTCCCACACTGCATCTAGCACAAAAACAAGCCGGTTACATCAGTCCCGCCGTAATGGAGCATGTTGCTGAACTCTTGGAAGTGCCGGTGATGAAGGTTAAAGATGTCGTAACATTTTACCCAATGTTCTTCGAGGAACCTGTCGGTAAATATGTTCTTCGCGTTTGCTACACACTCCCTTGTGCATTGAGAGATTGTAAACTGGTGCTTGAGCATATCAAACAAAAATTTGATATCGATGTTGCTTCTGAAACAGACTTGGCAAAAGGAACCACACCGGATGGGAAATTTACCTTACTGAAATCAGAGTGTCTCGCATCTTGCGATGTGGCACCCGTCGTAATGGTTAACGATGATTTGTATAAGAACCTCACTCCGCAAAAGATGGATGAGATTTTGGACGGCTTAGAGTAGAAGCAAAAGGTTGGTAACGACTCATGGTTCAAGAAAGACGCATTCTCTACGAACATCTAGATGTACCAGACATCAATACATTCGATGTGTTCCGTCAGTACGATGGGTATAAACGCTTCGAGCAGGCAATCAAAGAACATCAGCCGGAAGATATTTGCGATATGGTGATGAAATCTGGGCTTAAAGGGCGTGGAGGCGCAGGATTTTCAACAGGGCTGAAGTGGAGTTTTGTGCCCAGAGATATTGAACCCCGCTACCTCTGTTGCAACGCCGATGAAAGTGAGCCGGGGACCTTTAGCAACCGCTATGTGCTGGAGAAGAACCCACATCTATTGATTGAAGGCATCCTGATTTGTTGTTATGCCATGGGAATTAGCACCGCGTACGTCTACATCCGTGGGGAATTCACGCTCGGTAAGCGCATGTTGGATGCCGCTATTGAAGAAGCATATCAGCAAGGCTATCTCGGAAAAAATATCCAAGGAAGTGGCTTTGATCTGGATATCTACTCCCATCCGGGAGCAGGAGCATACATCTGCGGTGAAGAGACCGGACTGATTGAATCCCTTGAAGGAAAACGTGGGCAACCGCGCGTGAAACCACCCTTCCCCGCTGTCGAAGGATTGTTCCATAAACCAACAGTTGTGCAGAATGTAGAAACACTCTGTAACCTGCCTTTCCTAATGGGAAATGGGGTCGAATGGTATACCAGTATCGGACGCACCTATGGGGATACACGGTTTAATCCGCCACAAGCGGATCCAAACACAGGGACAAAACTCTATTGTATTAGCGGGGATGTAAACGAGCCAGGTGTCTATGAACTCGATCTCGGTTTGACCGTCGAGGAGTTAATCGAGGTTGCTGGTGGCGTCAAGGGCGAGCGTGTAAAAGCTGTTATCCCCGGTGGCAGTTCTGCCCCGATTTTGACACACTATGAATTGGAATGTCGCCTCGACTTCACCTCATTGACACTCTGGAAATCAATGCTCGGTTCTGGAGGCATTATTGTCATGAATGAAACACGGAATATTGTCGATTGCCTCCTCAATATCATGAAATTCTACGCACATGAGTCATGTGGGCAGTGTACACCATGCCGTTGGGGAACGCCTTGGGTCCGAGATATTGTCCAACGAATCGCTGATGGTGAGGGACGGCAAACGACGATGCAGCGACCTAAGTTTGGCGTTGCAGAGGGAGGTAGATGGGGTGACACCGGTGAGATGGAAGAGATTTACGAAGACCTCGATCTGCTTGAGAGCGTCGCAAACAATATCGCAAATGTAGACACCATGACGTGGAACACTATCTGCGTCTTTGGGATCGCTGTCTCTTGGCCCGCTGTGAGTTATCTGCGGAAATTCCGCCCTGAGTTTGAGGCTGCGATTCGCGAAGGTAAACTGGTAACATTGCCGGTAGAAGAAGCGACAGTACCACCGGAAGAAAATTACGCTTATCAACAGCGGATAGTCCCGGGCCTGTATGAAGCGTAGATTTTTATCAGAAGCAGTATCCGAATAGATTGACACAAAACGCTGGTTTTTCTCTATGCATTTAGGTATCTCGACCCTTTTCTTTTTTGAGTTACCTCCATCTTTCAAAATTAAACGTTTTTCAAAAGATTGGATTGGAGTTATAGTGCATTGTCTAAAACCAATTTGACAATGTGTGACCACGCCCAACGCGTTGTATAACGAGGACATCATGGCATTCATTAAACTGAACGACCTTGAGATTGAAGTTGAAGACGGAACCAATATCATTGAGGCTGCCAGACAACACGGCATCGAAGTGCCGCATTACTGCTACCATCCGGGGTTGACCCGTCCTGCGAACTGCCGCATGTGCCTTGTAGAGCCCCATGTCTTCTTTCCGCCTGCTGGCAAGGTTGTTCCAGACCGTCAACTTGCAACCGGATGTACAACCACGGTGCGTACTGCTCCGCCAGATCGAAAACTGGAAGAGAAATATGACTTTATTGTCCGGACCGATTCGCCCCGTGTAAAGAAGGCACGAGAGGACATTCTTGAGTTTCTGCTCGTTCACCACCCGCTTGATTGTCCCGTTTGTGACCAGGCCGGTGAATGTGATCTCCAAGATTTCAGCTATAATCATGGCAGCGGCAAGAGTCGATACCTTGAAGTTAAGAACGTCCCTCCGAAAAAAGACCTCGGTCCTGATGTGCTGCTCTATTCGACTCGATGTATTGTCTGTACCCGTTGCATCCGGTTCTGCGATGAGGTGGCAGGTACAGGAGAACTTGGACTGATTCATCGAGGGTCGCACGACGAAATCGATATTCCACGCGATCATGATGAGAATCCGCTCCGGTTGCTCGATAATAAACTCGCCGGCAATGTCGTGGATATCTGTCCTGTCGGCGCACTGATCAGCAAGGATTTCCTGTTTAAGTCCCGGCCATGGTTCATGAAACAGGTCAATAGCGTCTGTCCGGGGTGTAGTGTAGGCTGCAATATCACCGTTGACTATAAAGAAGATGGACTCTATCGAATTAAGCCACGATTCCATGAAGATATCAATCAACACTGGATGTGTGATGACGGTCGGCTCGGCTACCACTACGTCAACAGCGAAGATCGGCTCCAGATCCCGATGAAGCGGGTCGATGACGAACTCGTCCCGACATCATGGGCGGATGCCCTGAATATTATTGTGGAGAAATTTTCTGAGACCAATCCTGAATCCATCGCTATCATCGGTTCGGCACAAGGCACTAATGAAGAAAATTACTTACTGGGCAAACTGGCGCGCGAAGTCCTAAAAACAGAGTCGATCGGCCTGTTTGGACGCGAACCGGGTGAGGAACACCAGTTCCCACAATTTACCATTGATGCCGACAAAAACCCGAACACGAGCGGTGCACGAGATATGCTCAAGCTGGGAGATGATGCCTCTTTAACAGGAGACGCGCTGTGGAGTGGGGTAGCGGATGCCAAAGCGGTGTATCTCGTAAATGGAGCACCCGAACGTCCGCTTGATGAGACTGCGAAGCAGGCGTTGGAAGCGGTCGATTTTCTGGTCGTGCAGGACATCTTTGAATCCGATGTCGCGGAACTGGCTGATGTGGTTCTCCCAGGGGTCACTTTTGCGGAGAAGGATGGCAGCTTCACCAACGCAAAGGGTTGGGTGCAACGGATACATAGAGCTGTAGACCCGCCCGGCGAGGCACGAGTTGATTGGGAAATTATCCAGCAGTTAGCCAACCGGTTGGGCGGTGAGATGGATTATCACTTCGCCGGTGAAATTGCATTGGACATTGCGGAAAATATACCTGATTATCAAGACGCTACGCACCAAAAGATTGGGGCTGGTGGAGTCAATCTCGCTAGTGAAGATAGCTGATAATATCCATGGTGAAAGATTATTCTGAGAAGACTTGAGGATTGCATCTTGGAACAGATTCGGAAAGCTTGTTGAGGATCTTCAAATGCAAATAGAAATTACAGAACAGAAGCTCTACGAGATTGTGAAACAGGTTGTTTCAGAAGTAATAGATGATAGACTTGAAAAACTGAAGGATGAAATACGTTTGGCTGCACTGTACGCTGAGTTCGCTGATGAAGATCGAAAACTCGCCGATGAAGGGTTGTCAGATTATAACGAAGGATTGACAAAAGAGGACACTTTGTGACTGTTAAGCGCGGCGAAATCTGGCTTGCAGATCTGAATCCCATACAAGGTTCAGAACAAGCGGGTGTTCGTCCTGTATTTTTTATCGTTTGTCACACTGATTAGAAAACCCAATAGGGAGGGATATGGACCTACCACTTCACGTTTTAATCATTAGCTCACTCATCAAAATTGTTGTCGTCGTTCATCTGCTACTCATCGGCGTTATGGCAATGATCCTTGCCGAGCGAAAAGTGAGTGGATGGATCCAAGATCGACACGGTCCCAACCGCGTTGGTCCTTGGGGTATTTTGCAGCCAATCGCCGACGGCATAAAATTTCTGCTGAAAGAAGACCTAATTCCAGACCACGTGGATAAACCGATCTACCTACTCGCACCCGCGATTATTCTGGTACCAGCCCTAGTTACCTGTGGAGTTGTCCCCTTCGGTAGTTCTATAACAATTTCAGGCTACGAAATTCCCCTTCAAATTGCCGATATTAATATTGGGGTTTTGTATATCTTGGCTATTACCTCTTTGGGGGTCTATGGTGTTGTGCTTGGCGCATGGGCATCCAACAACAAGTATTCTCTACTCGGTGGGTTACGCTCCTCCGCACAGATGATTAGCTACGAATTAACACTCGGACTTTCAATTATCGGCGTTCTTATGCTCTCAAGCTCATTAAGCCTCCGGGAAATCGCAATCCAGCAAGGAAGTTATCCCTGGACATGGAATTTCCTTATCCATTTTCCCGCCTTTCTAGCTTTTACCACTGCCGCCTTCGCAGAAACTAACCGTCTCCCCTTTGACCTCGCCGAAGCGGAACAGGAGCTTGTCGGCGGATACCACACGGAATATAGTAGCATGAAATTCGCTATGTACTTCATGGCAGAGTATATGCACATGATTGTTGGTTCAGCCGTAGCGGTCACCCTTTTCTTCGGTGGGTGGCACTTCTTTGGGTTGGAAACAGTCGGCGGACCATTCTGGAGCGGTCTGATTTCAATTGGAATCTTCTTCGTCAAAACCGCATTTTTCCTCTTTGTCTTTATCTGGGTTAGATGGACACTGCCCCGATTCCGGTATGATCAACTCATGAATCTTGGTTGGAAGTTTTTACTGCCCATTGCGCTTACAACAATCGTTGTAACAGCAACAGTTTGGGCGTTCACACAATCGAAGGTCTTAGTCGGCGTATTAAACGTTGTTGCTGCCGGCATCGTTGTTGCAATTGTGGCAACCACATTGGTGATGACGCGAGAACCTGAACCTGTCGAGGATAGAGATATCCTGAGTTTTACTGAGGAATCTTGATATTAAAAACTACCGCAGGCTACAATAAGCCTTCCGGTTTACGAAGGAACACATGGCTGAACAGATTCTTTTCATCGTTTTTGGAATACTCGCTGTTGGCTCTGCAATATGCGTCATTGCATTTAAGAACCCCATTCATAGTGCGCTCGCACTGGTCTTGACCTTCTTCTCCTTGGCAGGACTATTTATCTCCTTGGGAGCGTACTTTGTTGCCGCCGTTCAGGTCATTGTCTATGCCGGCGCAATTATGGTGCTATTCCTATTTGTGATTATGTTGCTCAATTTGGGGAGGCT
Organism: Candidatus Poribacteria bacterium; assembly: GCA_965204355.1. Lineage (GTDB taxonomy): Bacteria > Poribacteria > WGA-4E > WGA-4E > PCPOR2b > PCPOR2b. The sequence goes on along the minus strand of OZ241983.1, from coordinate 284,011 downwards.
TCAGGCAGCACGGCAAATCAACAGGGCAAAGGTGTTCGCCGTCATTGTGGGAATTATATTGGCAGCAGAAGCTATCTACATCGGAATCAAAGTGTATGACGGCACTGCTGTTTCGCCTTCTCAGGGCGGAAGCGAAGCTGTTGGAGCAGCAATCACTACAGAACAACTGAACCAGATTGCGGAGATTGAATCCGCCTACCAACTTGACCGTGCAGCAATCAATAGTACTTACGTGCCGGAGATCGCCGAACAAAAAAGTACAGTCGAAACGCTCACCGCAGCTGAAGCGAATCAACTCATCGCAAAACTTCAGGGAGAGATGGGCAAACCTGACCGTATCGGCACGGTACTTTTTACCAAGTTCTTACTGCCTTTTGAGGTAACATCGCTTATATTGCTTGCAGCGTTAATCGGCGTTATTGTGCTTGTTAAACGTGAAAATCCAGACACAGCTACCTAACGGTAAACTGGGGACTGAAATATGGCTTTGCAATACTATCTCATTTTAAGCGCACTGCTCTTTACCATCGGGGTGATCGGCGTCCTCATCCGAAGAAACGCAATCGTTATCTTTATGTGCATCGAACTGATGCTTAACGCGGCAAATCTCGCTTTCGTCGCAATTGGTCGAGAATTGGGGGACGCTTCAGGACAGATTTTCGTGTTCTTTGTCATGACTGTCGCTGCCGCCGAAGTTGCCATTGGACTTGCTATTATCGTGAGCGTTTTCAGACACCGTGAGACAATAAATATCGATGAAATCAACACGATGAAGGGATAGGCACATCTGAAATGTCGAAAGACCTAATAACTTTACTTCTGATTTCCCCACTGATTGGATTTCTGATCAACGGATTGTTCGGAAAATGGCTGAAAAATGTGAGTGGTTGGATCGCGTCTCTTGCGGTGCTAATACCGTTCATTATCAGCGCATTCTTCGTATTTCCCGCGGTTCGTGGCGGCACTGCCCTAAAGGAAACACTCTACGAATGGATCCCCATTCAATCTCTTAATATCGGATTCCATGTTGATGCACTGACCACAGTGATGCTCCTCGTCATCACAGGGGTTGGTTTCCTTATTCATATCTATTCAATCGGCTACATGAGCCATGATTCGGGTAGAGCGCGCTACTTTGCCTATCTCAACCTGTTTGTATTCGCAATGTTAATCCTCGTTCTGGGGAACAATTATCTGATGATGTTCATCGGTTGGGAAGGCGTTGGACTCTGTTCTTATCTATTGATCGGTTTCTGGTTCGAGAGAAAATCCGCTACCGACGCTGGCAAGAAAGCGTTCATTGTCAACCGAATCGGTGATTTTGGATTTCTGCTTGGGATGTTCACCCTGTTCGCAGCGTTTGGCACATTGAATTTTGATCAGATTTTTGGACTCGCCGAAACCAACACCTATGAACAGGTTTTCGGGGCAAGCACCCTCATCGTTGCAACGCTGCTTCTCTTCGTTGGTGCAGTAGGTAAGTCCGCACAAATCCCTCTCTACGTCTGGCTCCCCGACGCAATGGAGGGTCCCACGCCTGTTAGTGCGTTGATCCATGCCGCCACAATGGTTACGGCCGGCGTTTACATGATCGCACGGTCGTCAATCCTGTTTAACCTAGCACACACAGGTATTGTTGTCGCTTGGATTGGTGTTCTCACCGCCCTGTTCGCCGCCACGATGGCGTTGGCTGCAAATGATATCAAGCGCGTGTTGGCATATTCTACTGTAAGCCAACTCGGTTATATGTTTGTCGGCGTGGGGGTTGGCGCGTATACTTCTGGGATCTTCCACCTCATGACGCACGCCTTCTTCAAAGGTTTGATGTTCCTCACCGCTGGCAGTGTGATGCACGCTATGTCGGATGAACTTGATATGCGAAAGATGGGCGGACTGAAATCAAAACTACCGATTACCTACTGGACATTCCTCATCGGTGCCCTTGCAATTGCGGGTTTCCCACTCTTGAGCGGTTTCTGGAGTAAAGATGAAATTTTGCACAACGCCTGGGATGGTGGATACCAAATAATCTTCGGAATTGGGCTGTTGACAGCATTTCTAACAGCGTTCTATATGTTCCGCCTAATCTTTGTGGTCTTTCACGGTGAATCGCGAGTTGATTCAGAGGTCGAGTCGCATCTCCACGAATCGCCTCCAGTGATGTGGATTCCGCTCGTGTTGTTAGCAATTCCTTCCCTAATTATTGGCGCGATCGTCGGTTGGGGTGGAGAACATAGTGCGATGCATCATTTCTTGGAAAGCGTGAAGGGATTTAAACATCATGGCATATCAGATCACAGCAATCCGGTCCCCTTTATGATCATTTCATCAATCATTGGCATCGCAGGTATCCTAGCAGCATGGTTCGTATATCGAAACAAAGCGCCCCTTGATGAACCAACGAACCCACTGCACAAACTCCTCGCTAACAAATACTACATTGACGAAATCTACAACGCCGCTATTGTACAACCGATACGGGGCGTATCCCACTACCTGTTCTGGAAGATTATGGATGTCGGCATCATCGACGGGCTCGTGAATCTAACCGCATTTATCATTCGCGGAATCGGCGGCTCGATCCGGCGTCTGCAGACAGGTGTTGTCCAAGCCTACGTCGTGTCGATGGTCATCGGTATCATCATTTTCTTGGGATACTATCTCTTTATTCGGTAGCGAAGCGTAAGCACCTTTACGTTTAACGCATTATACTTCGGAGGTCATACTTGTTACTTTCCGCAGTTATCTTTTTACCATTGCTCGGCGCAATTTTAATTGCTCTCGCCAGACATATTTTAGGTGAGTCAGGGCTTAAATGGATCGCCCTAATTGTTACACTCCTTACCTTCGCTGTGTCGCTATCGCTCTACACAGGATTCGACGCTAGCACGCATGAGATGCAGTTTAAGGAGGAACGAGCCTGGATTGAGGGGCTTGGTATAAGCTATCACCTCGGTATTGACGGCATCTCGCTTTGGCTGGTTCTGTTGACCACTTTTATGACGCCGATTTGTGTGCTAGCAGCATGGAATTCGATAGAAAAAGGTGCCAGCGGATTCATGATTTCCTTGCTCATGCTCGAAACGGCAATGCTTGGTGTGTTTTGTGCGTTAGACCTCTTCCTCTTTTTTGTGTTTTGGGAGGCGATGCTCATCCCAATGTATCTGCTGATTGGTATCTGGGGTGGACGGCGGCGTATCTATGCAACGATCAAATTCGTGCTGTACACAATGGCGGGCAGTGCATTGATGCTCGTTGGGATCTTATATCTCTATTTCCAAAACGATAACAGTTTTGACCTCATGACGTTATACGGCAGGACATTATCACATCAGAACCTGTTATTTTTAGCGTTTTTCATCGCCTTTGCCATCAAAGTGCCGCTTTTCCCATTCCACACATGGCTCCCTGATGCACACGTTGAAGCACCTACGGTTGGCAGCGTTATCCTCGCAGGGGTACTGCTCAAAATGGGAACATACGGCATCGTGCGCTTCTGTATGCCACTTTTCCCGGAAGCTGTCATAGCGTATACACCACTTATCGTAACGCTGTCTGTGATTGGTATAATTTACGGTGCATTGGTGGCAATGGTGCAGCCAGACCTAAAAAAACTGGTCGCCTATTCGAGTGTAAGCCATTTAGGGTTTGTCGTGCTCGGACTTTTCGCCCTCAACCATCAAGGCGTACAAGGCGGTATACTCCAGATGATAAATCATGGATTAAGTACCGGCGCACTCTTCCTGCTTGTTGGGATGATCTATGAACGGCGGCATACCCATATGATTGCCGATTTTGGTGGACTGTCAAAACAGATGCCAATCTTCGCCGTGTTCTTTATGATCGTGACGCTTTCATCAATCGGCTTACCCGGCTTGAATGGATTTGTCGGCGAGTTTATGATTCTGCTCGGCGGCTTTATGTCCGATTCGTTCTCTAAAGTGTATGCCATTATCGCTGCAATAGGCGTTATCCTCGCAGCGGTGTATATGCTCTGGATGTTCCAGCGTGTCATGTTTGGCAAACTTGATAACCCAAAAAATCAAACCTTGACCGATTTGAGCCTGCGCGAAATTGTTGTGTTAGTTCCAATCGTGCTCTTCATTGTTTGGATTGGTGTCTATCCCAAACCGTTCCTGAGTCGGATGGAAAAATCGGTCAATCACGTGCTACAACAGACTAGATCTACGGCAGGAGTGAAAGTAACTGCTCCTGCAATTGCCTTAGATACCGCAACAAAAGAGGAAAAACAGATTGACGAATAACTATCTACTTTTTATGTTGGTACTTTTGGGTGCCATTGGACTAATCCTTTTCCCAACAGCTAGCTTTGCAGCAGCGGCAGGTGGTGATGGACACGATGACCATTCCGCACATCACGGTGTGGATGGAGCGAACCTCCCCCTTTGGAGTGTTATTCCGTTTCTCGGCATGTTGCTCTCCATTGCGATTATCCCGCTGATTAACTTCCATTTCTGGGAACATCACTACGGAAAATTCTCGTTAGCGTGGATTGCTATCTTCTCTATCCCATTCCTTATCATTTACAAGGGCGATGGATGGTATGAAATCGTCCATATCGTCCTGCTCGATTATGTTCCCTTCATTATTTTATTAGCTGCACTTTTCACATGTGCAGGCGGAATTTGTTTGAAGGGATCGCTGCGCGGTTCGCCCGCCGTAAATACCGTCTTGATTGCAATAGGAACCGCCTTGGCAAGTTGGATGGGAACAACGGGGGCGGCGATGTTGCTGATTCGTCCGATACTCCGGGCTAACGAATGGCGCAAGCATCGTGTTCATGTTGTTGTCTTTTTCATATTCCTCGTAGCAAATATCGGCGGTTCACTGACACCGTTGGGCGATCCACCGCTGTTTCTCGGATTCCTCAAAGGAATCGACTTTTTCTGGACAATGGCGCTGTTACCCGCAATGTTGCCGGTAGCAATTTTACTCCTGATCATATTCTTTATTTTCGACACATTCCTGTTCAAAAAAGAAGGCGAACCGCCGGACGATGGAGAAAAAGAGCCGCTCCGCCTTGAAGGTGTTTGGAACTTTGTGCTGGTTGCCGGTATCATCGGTGCAATCTTGTGGTCCAAATCACTCGCTGATGGTCCCTTCAAGGATCATTCAATTGCAGAGAAAATGGCACCGCAAATCAAAATCGCAGAAGAAAAGATGGCGTCTACGAAGGCAAAACTCGAAACGTATGTCAAAGAGCATGAAAACGACACAACGATAAAATTTGACAAATCTAATCACGAATACTATGAATTGCGGGCAAATCACCTCCACGCTGTGGCTGAAGTCAACAGCTTGCGCGCAAAAAAGACACATGATGAAAATCGCGGTATCTCAATCTTCGGCGTAACCGTACCGTATTTTAACTTAGTGCGAGATGGCTTGCTGATCTTGATCGCATTCATCAGTCTACTGTACACGCCAATGTATACCCTTTCACCAAGACATGACAGCGAGCACGAACATGATCAGCCAGAACACGAGCATCACCTACCTGACCCAAGTCTGTTAGAAACAAACGTCCGTGCAGCGAACGGTTTTACATGGGGTCCAATCCTAGAGGTTGCCAAACTCTTTATCGGTATCTTTATCTGTATGATCCCAGCTTTGAAAATCTTGCAAGCGGGTATTGACGGGAGTCTCAGTACTGTCGTGCTCGCCGTTCAGACGACAACCAATGATCCGGTCAATGCAATGTACTTCTGGTTGACAGGCGTACTCTCAAGTTTCCTAGACAATGCGCCGACTTACGTTGTGTTCTTCAACACAGCGGGCGGAGATCCAACCTCGCTCATGGGTCCAATGGCGCAGACACTCTTGGCAATCAGTTGCGGTGCGGTCTTTATGGGAGCGAACACCTACATCGGTAACGCACCCAATTTTATGGTCAAAGCGATTGCTGAGGAAAACGGTATCAGGATGCCAAGTTTCTTCGGATACATGATTTGGTCAGTGGTAATTTTGGTTCCCATATTTGTGATTGTAACATTTGTGTTCTTTGTGTAAAGATGGACTTACCTGTTCATCTAAGATTGGAGGCTTTGAATGACAATTAACTGGCAATTGCTGATGCCCGAATTGATCATTGTGCTGACCTTTATCATCGTTGCAATTTTCGATCTGTTCAATTCGATTCAAAAGACATTTACCGCTTGGCTCACAATTGTTGGCTGTGCCATTGCCCTGTATGTTTCTGTCGACATGCTGCAAGTTGGCATGGAAGGCACAGAATTTAGCAATATGCTTCAGGTGGATAAATATTCCCTCTTTTTCAATGTCATATTCCTTGTGTCAACAATCTTAGTCGTTCTCATTTCAATGAACTACCTAGGACGCACGGATAGGCGACAGGGGGAATATTACCTGCTGATCCTTTTGGCAACATTGGGCATGATGTTGATGGCTTCGGGTAACGAGTTAATTGTTGTCTTCCTCGGCTTAGAATTGATGTCGCTATCGCTTTACGTCCTAGCTGGTTACTTCCAGCGGAGCATGGCGTCGAGCGAAGCCGGAATGAAATATCTGCTGCTTGGTGCATTTGCTAGCGGATTCTTCCTATACGGGATTGCGTTGATTTACGGAGGCGCGGGAACAACGAGCATCCCTAAAATTGCTTCCGCTATAACCGTAAATGCAAAGTCACCGCTGCTACTGTCTGGTATGTTCCTGCTTGTTGTGGGATTCGGATTCAAGGTGGCACTCGTGCCATTTCACCAGTGGGCACCCGATGTCTACGAAGGTGCCCCCACCTCAATCGCCGCGTTTATTTCAGCCGGTCCAAAAGCTGCAGGATTTGCTGCGTTCCTAAGAATCTTTTTGGAAGCACTACAGAACATCCAGTCCGAATGGATCGTCGTTGTTACAATCCTCGCCGCACTCACGATGACCGTTGGCAATTTGGTGGCTATTGCCCAGCGAAATATTAAGCGCATGCTCGCTTATTCCAGCATTGCCCACGCGGGATATGTCTTGGTTGGGTTGGCTGCAGCAAACAAAGACGGAATCTCCAGCGCGATGTTTTATCTGCTTGTCTACTGCATCATGAATATCGGGGCATTCGGGGCGGTGATCCTCGCGAGGACAGAAGACGGCGAAAGCCTCGTGATTTCCGATTATGCCGGTTTAGGGTTCAAAAAACCGCTGCTTGCACTGTTCATGACACTAATGCTACTATCTCTCGCCGGATTTCCACCGACAGCGGGTTTCGTCGGTAAGTTCTATATTTTCCGATCTGCTGTCGAATCTGGGCAGATCTGGCTTGTGATTATCGGTGCAATCAACACCGCGATTTCTGCGTTCTATTACCTCCGAGTTGTCGTGGCGATGTATATGAGAGAACCCGAAGCGGAACTAGAATTTCAACCTTATCCACGGCTACTCATCGTTGCGTTGACCCTCGCAGCGATAGGTGTCGTCCTGATTGGTATTCTGCCATCATACTTCCTGAGCCCAGCCCAAATTAGCACGTTCTTATAGGAACAAACAATGGCTAAGTTGATACGGGGTAGCGATTGGAATAGTATGGATCTGGCTTCAATTGGCATCACCCTTGTGCTGGCAATTGGAATAGGATCTGGGTTAGGCTGGTGGATCGGTGGCAAGCTGGGCAACCAAACAGTCGGCTTAATTATCGGTTTTATTGTGGGAACTGCGGCAGGATTTATTGAGATGTTTCGTGCTGTTTCTCGGTGGAATAAACGTATGGAACACCAAGAGCAAGTTGAAAACTCCGCTGTAAAGGATTCGGAGAAGGGTTCATAAAGTGACTGCCCGCACCCCCTTTGAAATTGATGACCGGTTTCTGCTGCAAGTCTACCGTCTAACGACGGTTCTTGCGCTCATTACAATGCCAATCCTTTGGGCGGTTTACGGTCTGCCAGCCGGTTTGAGCTTTGCTATCGGCAGTCTCTTGAGTTTGAGCGCAATTTTGTCATTAGAGTTTATCATCCGCCGCATGGTTAAGCCCGGCAGTTCGCCGCGAGCAAAGCGTTGGCTGGGATTCATTGCGCTAGGAAAATACACAATCATCTTTGTTGGATTTTATCTCCTGACAAAAGCAAATTGGTTGAATATCTACACCCTTGCAGCGGGAATTGGATTGGTGCAAGTTGTGATTATCCTCAAAGCAATCGTGATGATGATAGGTATTCTATCAAAAAATAATTCAACAGGAACTAAATGAGAAAAACATTTTACACACTATTTTCTATTTTACTGCTATCGCTGCTCGCCTGTAGTGTCGGTTTAGCCGCTGAAGAAGCCCATCGTTCGTGGCTAAGCCCGATATCAAAAATTCTTCCGGATGATATAGTGCCAGAGCCACAGCGTTGGCATCAGCCGGATCTCATCCCCAATGCTTACTTCATAGTACTGGTTATTGCGCTGCTTTTTATCATTTCGACACGCAAACTTAAGCGACTCCCCGAAGGAAAAGGGCAAACACTTCTTGAGTTGTTTGTGGGAGGGTTAGTCAATTTTTTCGGCGGAATCTTGGGAGAACATGGAAAGAAATATGTCCCGTTCGTCGGATCTTTCTTTATTTTTATCCTATTCTTAAACTACCTGGGCCTTATACCCGGTTTTCAAGCTCCAACAGCAGATTTGAACACCACGCTTGCGCTCGGAATCAGCGCAGTAATCGGGGTTCACATCATTGCGATTAAAGAAAATGGGCTGGTTGGCTACCTGAAGCACTTTATCGGCGATCCACCGTGGTTGGGACCTTTGATGTTTCCGTTACACATCATCGGTGAAATCGCGCGTGCCGGTTCTCTGGCAATTCGACTTTTCGGAAATATCTTCGGTGAAGAATCTGTTATCATTAACCTAACCCTTTTGGGGCTTGCAATTCCGGCAATCGCCGGGCTTATCCCATGGATGCCAGTTCAGGTGCCAATGCTGTTTTTCGGGCTATTTGGTGGGTTTCTGCAAGCACTCGTTTTCTCAATTCTCACATCAATCTACATCGTTACGTTCCTAGAACATGATGAGGAACATGGTGCGGAGGCACATCATTGATTGATGGGCGATTATCATCGCTCGTTTAATATTGTTTTTAGTTTTCCAACCCAATTTCGGGTTCAAAATTAAAGGAGGAAGTTTCATGATTTATCTCGCAGTTTTAGCTTTCGGGACGGCACTCGGTCTACCGATTGCTGTGATTTTTGCATCTACCGCACAAGCAAGAGCAACGAGCACCGCTCTTGAAGGTATTGCGCGGCAACCTGAAGCAGCACCTCGGATTCAGACAGCAATGATCATCGGTTTGGCTCTTATCGAATCACTCGTGATCTACTCGCTGCTAATCTTTTTCCTGCTTATGGGAAAACTCCCAGAGGGATCGATGCTTCAAAGCATGATTGAGGTTGATGCTCAGAAACAGGTACAGACCAGTCAGCAATAAGACGTGAAATCCCGCGTGGCGGGATCCTCGATGTGTCGGGACGTGAAGCGTAAAACGTGATTTTATTAGCGTTTTGCGTTTTACGTTACACACGCATTACTTTTCTTAGACTATATACGATACTCTAACTCCAAGAAAAAATATAATGACAAAATTAACGTGGCTCCTTTTACTGATTATTATCAACCTGATATTAAGTGTACCGACGAGTGGGTTCGCTGCAGAGGCAAGTGCCGAGAAACAGGGGATTTTAGCACAGATCGGCATCGATTTTCAGACAATTATTCTCCAAGCCCTCGGTTTTCTTGTTGTACTGCTCGTACTTTGGAAATTCGTCTTTGGGCGAATTGGCGGCTTATTAGAAGAACGGCAACAGGAAATCACATCGCGAATGGAGAAACTAGAGGCGGACCAAAGCGAACTGGATCGACTGAATGCCGAAACCCGTCAACGACTTAACGAAATTGAAGCGGAAGGACAGGCAAAAATCCAAACCGCCATTGATGAGGGAAATGCCGAGCGGCAGCGGATTCTTGATCAAGCACGTCAGGAAGCAAGTGCTGAACTTGAACGGGCACGCGCCGAAATCCAACGCGAAAAAGACGAAGCTATCCTCGAACTACGAGGCACTGTTGCAGAAATTGCCATTGATGCTGCAAGCAAAATCATCGATCAAACCCTTGATGCGGAGAAACATCAGCACATTATCGATGAGTCCATCAGCCGCCTTCCTACACAGAATGTCTAATATAAAATGAGAGAAACTCGCATTGCTAAACCCTACGCACAAGCCTTGTATAGTGCAGCAACGGAGCAGGATATTTTAGATCGCATTGTTGCAGACGTGAATCAGGTCCTCCAATTGACACAAGAATCGGAGGATTTGGATCAATTTCTGACCAATCCCATTCTGTCGCCGCAGTTCAAGAGCGAGATGTTCCAACAACTGTTATCCGAAACTGTTCATCCGCTCATGCTCAATTTCCTACTTTTGCTGGCACTGAAACAGCGGGAGAGATCCCTAGTTGCAATCTTACAGATGTTTCTGGAGATCGTTGACCTACAAGCAGGTCGTGTCGTCGCACAGGTAACATCAGCGGTCCCACTCACTGAAGCACAAAAAGCTAACCTCTCTCAGCAATTGAGTAATTATTCAGAGGCGGAGGTACGCCTTGAACTGAGCGAAGATGCTGCGATTCAAGGAGGCGTCATTGTACGCTTAGGGGATACCGTGTTTGATGGAAGTATCACATCGCAGCTGCAACGAATGAGAACATTACTTGCGAGGGGATAAGGGAGAATATAATTTATGGCAAGAGAAGTTAGACCCGACGAAGTATCAAATATTCTAAAACAACAATTACTACAATATAGCCAGCAGGTTGACGTATACGACTCCGGAACCGTGCTCGAAGTTGGCGACGGTATTGCCCGTGTCCACGGACTTGCCAACGTCATGGCGAGTGAAATGATTGAATTTCCCAACGGCGTTTCCGGTATGGCATTTAACCTTGAAGAGGATAATGTCGGTTGTGTACTCTTTGGCGAAGATAAGCTAATCCACGAAGGGGATCTCGCCAAGCGGACTAATAGATTGCTCGAAGTGCCCGTCGGTGAGGCACTGCTTGGACGCGTTGTAAACGCCCTTGGGCAACCTATTGACGGCAAAGGGGAAATCCAGACTGAACATGCTCTACCTGTCGAACAGAAGGGGTTGGGCATTGTGCAACGTCAACCAGTGAACGAACCACTTTATACCGGCTTGAAGGCGATTGACAGTATGACGCCAATCGGACGAGGGCAGCGGGAGCTAATCATCGGTGACCGTCAAACAGGTAAAACGGCTATCCCGATTGATACCATCATTAACCAAAAAAATACCGATGTATTCTGCATTTATGTCGCGGTCGGGCAGAAAGGTTCGACGGTGGCACAGGTCGTCAATACCCTAGAACAGTATGGCGCAATGGATTACACGATAGTCGTTTCCGCACCGGCAAGCGAACCTTCTCCGCTCCAGTACCTTGCTCCCTATACAGGGACTTCGATGGGGGAATACTTCCGCGATAAAGGACAACACGCGCTGGTTATTTACGATGACCTTACCAAGCATGCGTGGGCGTATCGTCAGATGTCGCTGCTCTCACGACGTCCGCCGGGCCGTGAAGCATATCCGGGTGATGTTTTTTATCTCCACTCCCGTTTGCTAGAGCGGGCCGCAAAACTCAGTGATGAGCTAGGTGGCGGTTCATTGACCTCCCTCCCGATTATTGAAATCTTTGAAGGCGACCTCACAACCTACATTCCAACTAACGTGATTTCGATTACCGATGGGCAAATTTATCTGACCTCGGAACTCTTCAACCAAGGCGTCCGTCCGGCAATCGATGTCGGCACCTCAGTATCCCGTGTTGGTGGGGACGCACAAACGCGAGCAATGAAGTCAGACGAAGTCGCAGGTACGCTGAAACTCGATTTAGCCAGTTTCCGAGAGGTTGCCGCTTTCGCACAGTTCGGATCTGATCTGGACGCTTCTACGCAAGCCCAACTTCGGCGTGGAGAACAGCTTGTTGAATTGTTGAAACAGCCCCAATACGAGCCAATGCCCGTTGAAAAACAGGTCGCATCAATTTTCTGTGGATCGAACGGACATCTGGACGATCTCGAAACGAGTGATGTAGCACAGTTTGAATCTGAATTCTTGGCATATATGGAAAGAAACCACGCAGACATTCTCCAAGCAATTGTCGATACCGGGGAACTTAGTGATGAACTGATTGAGCAACTCAACACCGCCGTGACGAGTTTTAAGGATGGGTTCAAAACTGAAGCATAATACGTATTACGCATTACTCATTAGAGGTTTACAATGGCAACATTACGTGAAATTAGACGGCGTATCGCAAGTATTGAGAATATCGCGCAGGTAACAGACGCGATGCGAGTGGTTGCTGCGGCAAGGTTACGCCGCGCACAGGAAAATATCCTAGCCACCCGCCCCTTCGCCGATAAATTCAATACAATTCTTGGGCATCTGATATCCCAGATCGAGAACCCCTCCCATCCTTTATTGGAATCACGAGATCTTAAGCGTGTTTGCCTAATCTCAGTATCCGCAGACCGTGGGCTATGTGGTAGTTTCAATAGCAACGTAATCCGAACAACAACACAGCGGGCAGAACATTACCAAGAACAGGGCGCGGAAGTGACGGTCATCTGTGTCGGTAGACGCACACGAGACCATTTCGCACGACGAGACTATAACGTTATCGCTGAATATGTGAATATTTTTCGGCAACTCGCATTTGAAACCGCTGTCGAAATTGTGGAGGAGTTTGAGCACCTGTATCGCGACAAGCAGGTTGACAGGGTGGAAGTAATTTATAACGATTTCAAATCCGCGATTCTACAAGAAGTTTTGGTCGAACAATTGCTGCCACTTACCCCTGAAGTACCAACCGGCGATGAACTCTTCCTCGATTATCTATATGAGCCCGGACAAGAGGCAATCTTCCAATCCGTATTGGCAAAACACCTGAATATGCAGATGTGGAAGGTGCTGTTGGATTCCAACGCTGCAGAGCAAGCAGCACGGATGGCAGCGATGGAAAACGCAACACGTAACGCCAATGAGCTGATTGATGATTTAATTCTTCAGCGTAACCGTGCCCGCCAGACCCAGATTACCACAGAGATTTCTGAGATTGTGAGTGGTGCAGCAGCGCTAGAGGGATAAAATCTGCGAAGTGGATAGTGTTCTCAATGCGGGAGGAAAAGCGAGCTATGAGCAGGCAGAAACCCATTATCATTGATCAAGCAGAACTCGCTTGGGAAGGCTGGGAGGACGCGGCCCTGGCCGCCAAGAGTGAGATTCGTTGGAAACTTCTGGTTACTGGAGAAAGAGGACCGAGTAGCGGGCTTGTAATGGGGGTAGCAGAGTTCCCACCTGACACCCGGCTACCTCTTCACCACCACGAGCCTGTGGAAACCTATTACGTCGTCAGTGGCAACGGTCACATGGTAATTGACGATCACGAAGCGGAAATCGGACCGGGTTCAGCGATCTATATCCCGTCCAACGCGAAACATGCTGTCTGCTGTATTGGCACCGAACCACTGGTCTTTGTGTTTACCTTCGCATGTGACCGATTCGACCAAATAGTTTATCATTTCGATGAGTAGCGGTCGTTCGCAGCGGGTGTAATTGAAGGTGCAAACATGCCCTACAATGTTACCAAACAGATTCAAGAAGCGATGGAGCGGGGCGATTTCAAGGACCTGCCCGGTAAGGGAAAGCCTCAGCAACGCGATGATAATCCCTACATCCCGCCGGCAGTTCGCACGGTTAATCAGATGCTCAAGGATAACGGCTTCGCGCCGCGCTGGATCGAAGTGGATAAAGAAATTCGCGCCGAAACCGAGAACGCAGAAAAATTAATCGAGAATCTAAAAGGACGACGGAACCGTTTGGAAGTGCAACTCCGGGCACAACCGCTGAAGCGTGACGCGATTCGCTCGGTTTTTGAATTGGAGCGCACACGGGCATTGGAAGCGTACATTGGTCAGTTACAACAGCTCAACAAGAAAATCCAGCAGTGGAACCTCATGATGCCGCTGCGCGATAAACAATATCCACTGCACAACCTTGATGCGGCGACTGCTGATTTTCACAAGGGATGTCCTAGTCTGTAATTTTACTATAACAAAAACGCAAAATCTTTAGAATATGCGAGCCAAAAGCTTACACCTAACCGTTAATCCACTTTACACTAAAGGAGACTAACCGATGCAGTTCAAATTAGGAAGCATGCTTCTAGTTGCTCTCATAGCGCTAGGTGCTTTAATCGGCTGTGAAGTTGGCAGAGATATGATGACGGACATGATGGCATCTACGGATACCGGGATGACTGATGCAATGGATATGGTGTCATCTGCAGATACTGAAATGGTTGATATGATGGACATGATATCAACCATGAACACCGATATGGCTGATATAGAAGCGGTTCCAGTGAAGTTGGTGTGGTTAGTCAACTATCCGGTCGGTAAGAAAGCTGACTATCTTGCATGGATTGCGAGTGTTGCACCGGCATTACTAGCACCCGAAGAACTCAATCGGGTCGCATCTTACGATAACGCACGCGGTGAAAGTCCGCATCGGCTCGTTGAGTTTGAGTTTGATAGCTATGTAGCTGCGGCGACATATCTGAGTCATCCCGATGTCGCTGCAGTTTTTGAGGCACTTCCAGATTACAGCAGTGAAGTCAGTACGCATGTATTTGCCCAACGGTCTGCCGATTATTCAAAAAACGAAAATCCTAGCCGGACAGTTAAACTAGTTACCTTAGTTGACTACCCGCTTGGCGGAAAAGACGCGTATCTGCAGTGGATTGCCTCCATTGCACCGTCGCTGCAAGCACCCGAAGAGGTCAAACGGATAGCATCTTACGACAACCTTCACGGTGCATCTCCACATAGGTTCGTCGAGTTTGAGTTCGAGAGCGTCGAAGATGCCCATTCGTACCTAGAACGGGAAGAGGTACGGGCTGTTAATACCGAACTCCCGAACCAATCAAGTCGCGTAAGTCAGCTTCTGTTTGAGCAGCGTCCGGATTACAACGAATAATCCCTGAGATTGGCACGGCTTCCTGAGCAAACCTATGGGGCCCAAAGAGCCGCACTTCCACTCACGCAAAATGCAAAATTCGCATTATCAAAAACGGCAGTTTGGAGGTTTTCGAGTAATCCCCTTGATGAGACGAAGGAACGGGAACCAGGTTTTTTACCATTAAACAAAGAGGGCGAAATACCACTTTATGCAAATGCGGTCTATCACAGCAAATCCGTCTCAGGTTATGGTCGAGCAACTTGCAGCATTGGATGTGAAATATCTGTTTTATAATTCCGGCTCGCGCGAGGCACGCTTTTTCGATGCCTTGCATGCTCACTCAGATATACACGGCATTCTGGCACTCCATGAGGGCACCGTCGCAGCACAAGCTGGCGGTTATACGCAGGCAAATCTCGATCCGGCGGTAATGGTGGTCCATCTCGCTGCGGGACTTGCCCAATGTTTAGGGCAGCTAATCAACATTTGGTCCGGCGGTTTACCTGTCGTGGTCATCAGCTTTGCAGGTGACACCGGTAGTTTCGCGGATCGGATTGAACTCGATCTCAGTCACAGTTTCGGACCGACATCCATCGCTACGCCTTTTACAAAACAAAACTGGACCGTGATCGAACCCGATGGACTTCCACAAGCGATTCATCGTGCCTTACTAGTCGCCAAAACGCCGCCGGTAGGACCGGTGCATCTGGCTATCTATGATCGGGCACTTGGGCCCGAGCAGATAACCACAAACATTATTGAGGGGAGTATCCCAGACCTCCACGCGGGTTATCCATCAGATAGCGATGTTGAGAAGATTGAATCTGCCTTGCACGAAGCGAAGGCCCCGCTGTTTTATATTGGAGATGGTGTCTGGAAAAGCGATGCGGAAGACCAAATTATCGCGGTCGCTGAACACTTTGGCGTTCCCTGTGTCAGCAGCTACGTCCCCGTCGGAACTTGGGAAAGAAGCATCGCCACGAAACATCCACTCAATTGTGGACGGTTGGATCAGGTGGTAGATGTCCTTCAACCTGACCTGATCGTTTGTATCGGCATACATCATAGGGGCGGCGGAAGTCCGGGCGATTTCGATGTCTTTGCCAAGGCGCGGCAGGTCATCGCCATTGGATCTGATATTGAGCATATCAAAAATATCCCGTATCTGTCTATAGCGATTCTGGCAGATGAACGTCGGGCCTTTGAGCGGCTTCTCGAATTGGCATCGAGTCATTCAACCCCGAATCACTTTGACGAGCGCCGCACTTGGGCAATTGAACAAGCCGCCGCGTTTCACGTACAGCGAATAAATGAGGTGTGGAAGACTGAGATTCAACCAAATCAGATCCGATCATGGATAGTTGCAGAGACGCTAGACACAGCCTTAGAACGTCGTGGCGGTGGATTGGTGATGCTCGAACAATATGCAGTCCCTTGGGACACTGTCGGCGGATATACGCTTTCATCAGATACCGTAGCCGGGACAGACACTGGCAGGAACAGATATATCCGGGCTGCCGGTGGGTCTGAAGGCTACGGGGTTGGTGGAACGGTTGGCTTGAAACTCGCAGCCCCTGAAAAGCCGGTCGTTGGGTTGGTCGGTGATGGTTCGCTGTTGTACGCAGAGTCAGGGCTGTGGACCGCAGCACATCATAGTATACCGGTCCTCTACATTATTCCCAACAACCAATCCTATGGCGCGGTTGCTTCCTCTTTTGGAAGCGCGGGTGGGGTGATGAAGGAAACCGGGGAATATGCCGGTGTCGTTCTGGAGGGCATCAACCCCGTGAAACTCGCAGAGGGGGTCGGTGTGGAGGGGATGTATGTCCAAGAGGAGTCTCGCCTTGCTGCGGCAATTGAACATGGGTTGAACGTGGTTGAAAGGGAAAGGCGCCCATTTCTCTTGAATATTCACCTGCCGCTAGGATTGCCAGAGGGCGGACGTGCCGCGGCGCAATTCCGGCTTGCGGATGCCATGTCGAAAACTCAAACTCGTGCGGCTTAGTAGCCAACTAACTATATTAGGGTCTACGCAGTTGAACCCTCAAAACCTCTGTTCCGCCTGTCCCGATCTTATCGGGGAGAGTCTTCGGCTTGTAGTTCGGTGATTCATCGCCGGTGAACATGCCCCTCGACGCCCGATGAATCGGGCAACTACAGCAGGGGCTCCATTAAGGAGCCCGTAGGGGACAACTCTCGGACACTCGGTCATAGACCGGAGGATCATTGTACCCTATTGAAGTGCGTAAGTCCTATACATAGTAGATCTTAGAATTAATGAGACACTCTAAACCGAACCGCATTGCCCCCAGGCCCGGTAGGTACGGTTTCTAACCCTGGTCTCGATTCATCTTATCAGGGGTCTACTCTCCCCCCGCTCGCGGGGGGATTAAGGGGGGTAGAGTCTGGCGTTTCACTTCGTGTTTTGCACTTTCTTTTGACATGAACCATGGAAGTTAATTATGTATGGGTACATCGTAAAATGACTTATAAAGGAACCCCTACCGATGAAATTGGCAATATAAATAATTAATGGAAAGAGAGATAAATCATGAACGAAGGCAAAGTTTTAGAAATCGTTGGCGCACGCGTTGACATCGATTTTTCAGAGGGGAAATTGCCCGATATTCTCAACGCAATCGAGGTCCAGCGCGAGGATGGTACAACGTTAGCACTTGAAGTTCAACAGCACTTGGGCGAAAACCGAGTTCGTGCTATCGCAATGGACACAACCGATGGACTGGTGCGCGGCACCCGTGCCATCGATCGCAATGAACCGATCTCGGTGCCTGTGGGCGATGCCGTGCTCGGTCGCGTTTTCGACGTTACCGGTCAACCAATTGATGAAGCAGGCGAGGTTGAAGCAGAGCAGCGGTACCCTATTCACCGCCATCCGCCACCCCCTGAAGAGCTCAGTACTGTTTCCGAAATGTTGGAAACCGGCATCAAGGTCATTGACCTGATTCAACCAGTTGCAAGAGGTGGCAAGGTCGGTTTTCTCGGCGGCGCAGGTGTCGGGAAAACGGTATTGGTCGCTGAACTCATCTATAATATCGCAACCCAACACGGCGGTTATTCCGTTTTTTGTGGAATCGGGGAACGGACTCGCGAAGGAAATCAATTCTGGTTGGAAATGGACGAGTACGGCGTAATCGATAAAACTGCTATGGTCTTTGGACAGATGAACGAGCCGCCGGGCGCCCGGCTGCGTGTTGGACTTGCCGGACTCTCTATGGCGGAATACTTCCGTGATGAGGGAGGGCAGGATGTGTTGATCTTCATTGACAACGTTTTCCGCTTTACCCTTGCGGGCGGCGAGGTCTCCGCGCTTCTGGGGCGTATGCCTTCCGCAGTGGGATATCAACCAACCCTCGCAACAGAGATGGGAGAACTGCAAGAGCGGATTACATCAACACAACACGGCTCGATTACCTCGTTCCAAGCGGTTTATGTCCCAGCAGACGACTATACAGACCCAGCCGTTGTCGCCGTCTTTGGACATCTCGACGCTGTAACCCGTCTTGAACGGTCAATCCAGCAGATGGGACGCTTCCCTGCTGTCGATCCGCTGACCTCCACATCCCGTATTTTGAACCCGGACGTTATCGGTCAAGAACACTACGATACAACACGTCAGGTTAAGGCGGTGCTTCAGGATTACGAGAGCTTGAAGGACATTATCGCAATTTTAGGCGTGGACGAACTCTCAGATGAACAGAGACTGACAGTTGCGCGGGCAAGAAAGTTAGAGAAGTATCTGACGCAGCCGATGTTTGTCGCACAACGTTTTACCGGTAAGCCCGGAAGATACGTCAAGATTGAGGATACCGTTGAGGGATGTCAGGCAATTCTCAGAGGAGATTGTGACGAAATTCCTGAGCAAGCACTCGCGTACATCGGTACAATTGATGAGGCATTTGAACAGGCAAAATCCGAAGAATTACAGGAAGCAGCGGATTAACCCAATCACAGAACTATGCTTGAAAAAAGACTACATCTCGAAATCCGAACACCCGAACAGTTGATTTATGAGGGCGATGTTGCTGGCGTGAAAGCCCCCGGTGAAATGGGATCGTTTGAGATCCTCGCCGGGCATCTCCCCTTTCTGACCGTGCTAGATATTGGCGAAATTCGTATCCGCGAAACTGATACACCCCAATCCATCGCAACCAGCGGGGGTGTCTTTGAGGTGTTACGCACCGGTGTCACTGTACTAGCAGATACCGCCGAGTGGGCGTATGAAATTGATGTTGAACGTGCCGAAGCTGCGCGTCAACGTGCACAGGAACTCCTCGCTTCACGTGATCCAAATATTAACCGTGAGCGTGCAGAAGCCGCATTGGCTCGCGCCGTTAATCGATTACGAATTGCGGGCCAACAGTAGTTTCTATTGATTGATACTTGATTTGTGAAGGGGGAAACGGTAGGCAAATCTGCTGTTTCCCCTTTTTTGTTTTAGGAAGGGAATAAATGATGCCAGTTGGCCAGCTCCAGTATTTTCGATCTAAGATTGATGGCAACTTACACCCTTGTGCAGTATGCTCAACCGATACAAGCGATGAACCGAAGCCTTTAATCGTAGAGGTAAGTCCCGGCGCATTGGGGAATTTATCTGGTGCGGTCGAGTTGACTGAACAGATCGCAGGCATCGCTGCTAAACACAGTCAATCGTGTGTTGTCCTCAGACCAACGGGACGGGGTTCCGGCTCTGTTTATCAAAACTACGGCGAAATCGACGTCTTAGAAGCTATCGAACATGTCGCTTCAAACTACAACATTGATCGAGACCGCATTACAATCACCGGGAGCTCGATGGGGGGCGCCGCAACATGGTATCTAATCTCGCACTATCCAGATATCTTCGCAGGTGCCGCTCCATTCTGTGGTTATTGCGACTACCGCTTGTGGGAAAAACCGGGAGGGTTCACGTTCCACATGCACGAATGGGAAACGCCCTCTTGGCGCTCAAGATCCGCTGCATTTCTGATCGAAAATCTCACCCATACACCTGTTTGGATAATCCACGGCGAATGGGATCGAGGAGTCGGCGGTGGTGTTCCAGTTGAGCATTCCCGTCAAATGGCACAACTTATGGAACAACACGGTTATACACATAAATACACAGAGGTTCCTAAAACGGGCCACGGATGCCGCCTCCCCGATATATGGGAGGAAGTCATCCTTTGGCTGCTGAAGCAGCGGAAGCAGCGATTCCCAGATCATGTTTCGTTGGTAACCTACGATCTGCGCCATAATCGATCCTACTGGGTCACGGTAGACCAACTGATACACTACGGTAAGCGAGGGAAGGTCGATGCGCGTTTTGTCGAGAGTAACAACCTCATCGTCGATACCGATAATATCCGCACCTTCTCCCTTGGGCCAGTTCATAAGAACGAAGGGGTTAATCTAACAGTTGATGGTCAAAAGTTCGAATCAATGGACCTAAATCGTCAGAAACAATTTCAACGAAATCATAAAGGCGTTTGGGCGGTTGACAATTTTGATCTGTCCGCTGAGAAGCATCACCGGGCATCAGGTCCCATCAGTGATCTCTTTTTTGACGGGCTTATCCTTGTGCCCGGCACAGTTGGGACAGCGGAAGAGACGTTTTTTAACGAATGGATTGCCGACAACGCGGTCGGATACTACCGCGACCGGAACGGAGGGGTACATCGCGGCGGCATCATGGGAGATAACGCTGTTGAACTCCCTGTCATCGCCGATGTTGAACTCACTGAAGACCTTCTGCAAATGAACAACCTGCTCCTATACGGCGGCTATGATTCTAACGCCATCCTATCGCAATTTGAAGGCAAGTTACCGCTTACTTTTGAGGGCAAGACAATCCATCTGTCCAATAAATCGTACACGGCAGATGGGGTGGCGGTGTTCGCTGTATTTCCTCATCCCGCAAATTCAGAGCGCTATATCGCGGTGCACGGTGGGGTCACACCGGATGCAATATGCTGGGGAAGCCATCTCGATATGCAACTCCTGCCCGATTACATGGTCTATTCCGGAGGCCAACTCCTCGACTGGGGCTTCTGGGGAAATGACTGGAAATCTCAGTGACAGTCAGCATTTATAGTGAACAATATAAATATGTAGACGTTCACCAATAGTGCCCCTTATCGAAGCCTCATGAAGTCCCCCTGAGTTTCCCAAGTCCCCCTGACAAGGGGGATTTAGGGGGTTGGTTGTGTGTCGAAAGTGTATAAGTAATTCTAAAGTTCACCATAAAGGGTCTTCATCGTTTTGCCACAGTAGTCTATAACCACAATCTGTCAAACTGTTTTTGCTATTAGTGCTCTGTGAAATAAATCATGATAAAGCACTCACGGCTCGGCTTCGCTATGGCTATCCAAGCCGCTGTGCGGGAGAAGTGTCTAAAGGAGACTTTTGTACCACGATCTGTACTGCCCTTCGGAAATTAGGGCCACTCCCTAAACCAAGATTGTGATACAATGAAGTAAAAAGCAAGAAAGGTATTGACAAAGGCAGGCGAATAGTATAAGATAGATAATTGTGGGGACTCCGAGTAGTAGCTCGAAGCCCCCCTGAAGCAAAACGAGATGTCAGCTCGAATCGCTTCGTGATTGTTAGACGTGAATCTAACAATCCCTCATAGTATAACCCTTTACGCTGTTAGTTTCAATCTGAATTAAAAGGGGCTGCGCGATTCGGGACTATCCCTAAAACGCAGCCCCTTTTTTTCGGTTGACGCCGATGGCAGTAAGGAAGGAATAACGTCTGATATGTTTAACCGTTATTTCGTCTTGGCTTTGATTAGCACTCATAAACAGTGTCTCCTCGCCCCCACCTGCCTATCCCTATTGATTATCCTGTCTCAAAATGTTCATTCCCAACAACAGATAGCCCAAGACGCCCACGCTATCTTCCAACAAAGCTGCCTTATCTGCCAAGGTCCCGACGGTGCTTATTGAGAGACGCTGTTAATGGGACACAAAACACCCAGGGGACTGAAAGGAGACTCACAATAGACCCTATACCCATCATCCTCATCGTCACACTACTCATCATCGTCATTCTCGACTATCGCATCCTTAAAGCCATAAGACGCGATATCAAGACTGAATTAAAATCGTTGCGACGGCTGATTGACAAGAAGGATTAGGAGTTGCGGGCGAGGTTGATTCGGTGAACTGAAAGGAGAACAAAATGTTAGGATTCAGAAATCGTGTTTTCTCCCTGATGTGCGTGTTGTTTGCATCGTGCACATCATTTCCAACCGCCCACGCGAACGAAGGTACGCTAAATCGATCATCTAACTCAGATGCGCTAAAGATGATACTTCAGGAGATTCAATCGTTGCGTAAAGAACTTGAGGTGCTGCAAAAGCAAGTGGAACGTTTAAGCGATGCGGTTGCTGAATCCAAAAAGAATCCAGATGGGAACGCCAAATCTCGCCCTGTTATAACACAGAAGGCTCGCCCGCTTAAAGAGTTTAGCATAGGCAGTATTCACCCCGACGACGTTAAGAGTCAATCATTAGCTCCAATAGAATCGCCCGGGGTTAAGATCGACAGACAGAAAACTATTGCCCCAGTGGACTCAGATATACAACCGGAGGATATTGGCATCCTGTCATCGAAAGGGAAAAAGCCGAAAAACATGGGGGATGCCCTTGAAGAAATTGCTCATCACATCTTGGCTCAGAGCAACCGGGGCGCTCGAACACAGAAATCACTTGGTCTAGAAAACCAAACAATGCTTGATGTGGGGCTCATCAAAATTGGTCGACACCTCTTAAAAACGCGCAAGAGTGATACGCTCGATATCGTTTTTGTGATTGACGCGAGCAAAAGCATGCGGAATGATATCGACGCAGTGCACAATCATCTGAACCAGATGACTGACCTACTCAAAACGGCGAACTTAGATTTCACCGTTGGACTGGTAGTGTTCCGAGATGGCACAAGTTTCCCTTCGCTAGGTTGGGACTTTCAGGTAACGCCCCAAACTACATCGATTCGGGAGATTAAAAGGAATCTAGCTTCCATCGATTGTCGAGGTGGGGAAAAGGCGTTAGATGCACTCGTCCAAGCAGCAGCCAAAGTGAAGTTTCGCAGAGGCGCAGAGCGGCGGTTCATCTTGGTCACAGACGAATATGTAAGCGGCTCATATTCACCGAAAAGGGTATTGAACACACTGAAATCTAAAAAGGTTAGTGTCAGCGTTATCGGACGTGATGAACCCTTTCAAAAAATGCTGGCTCAAGACACCGGTGGCCTCTGGATGCCGATTTCTAGTTTGTGAGAAACAGATTACAACTAGTTTGAAATAACAAATATGCAGAGAAAAAAGTTACAGAATAATCTCGTAAACCTTACTGTCATTTGTGCTTATCTTGTTTTCTTTGTAGCTGTTGAGGGCAAAGCCCAATGGAGTTCTGGTTTTTTCAAACCAGAAAAGGTGCGGTTGATCTACTTTCTCCCAAAAGAACGTCGTGTGCGACAGGGCATAGATACGCAGATAGACATATTGATAAAGAGGGTACAACGATTTTATGCCGAGCAGATGGAACGCCACGGCTTCGGGCGGAAAACATTTGAATTTGAAACCGATGAAACAGGAAAAGCGGTGGTGCGTCATGTGACCGGAAAGTTCAATGATACGGATTATCACAATGACACGGACGACAAAGTTATGGCAGAAATCAATGAGCAGTTTAATAGGCACGCACTACGATTATTCAGAATGCCCGTAACTTCTATGTCGGGAATCAATGAACAATTTAATAAACAAAAACATCTCCATCTAATCGTTATAGATATTGGTAGCGAACGCATTGATAATCGGTGGTGTGGCATAGGTGGATTTAATTGGTCTGGCGGTGGATGGGCAATTATTCCTGCATCTGGGACATGCTTTGCGTTTGAGACTGCCGCCCACGAACTCGGACACGCCTTTGGGTTGGCACATGATTTCCGTAGCGATACCTATATCATGTCTTACGGCAGAGCCAGAAATCGTTTGTCGCACTGTGCCGCGAAATGGTTGGATGCCAGCCGATTTTTTAACCCCATCCAAACTACTTACAACGAACCAGCCACTATTCGGATGCTCGAATCGAATGCCACTACCCTTCGCTTTGAGGCGGTTGATACCGATCGGCTCCATCAAGTTCATTTGATTATACCAACAGCGGCTGGCGATCCTACTGACGGTGTTAAATTGCACAGCTGTAAATCCTTAGATGGCGAAATAAATCGGATTGAATTTATTAAGAGCAGCATCTTCCGTGAAGTGACCCTTCGGGTTATTGATAAGCGTGGGAACTGCCAACAGGAAAACTATTCCTATTGATCTGCGTATTTGCCAATATTAGGGAATTATATCAATAGTGCCATCAATGCGAACCAAAAGGAGCTCCAAAATAGACCCTATACCCATCATCCTCATCGTTACACTACTCATCATCGTGATTATCTACTATCGCATCCTGAATGCGATACGAAAAGATATTAAAACGGATATGCAGACAATCATCAAAAAGTTAGAAAGGATTCAAAAGCAATGAAAACAGCAATAGTCATCACCGCTCTGATACTGATGATCGGTTGTGATCAAGCACCGTTTTTAACACAACTCACACTTGATGACGATGTAGAAATTGATGGATCAAGAGCAACCTATCATCTCGACGGAACAATAGTTGAGATCGACGGCACAGAATATGAATTGACAGGGACTGGTTATATCGACATAACGTTGCCGTCAGATGACGATGAAACCGCCGATGATGATTCGGGCGATACAGAGTGGGTAGACCCTGACCCTCCCGTGTCTGACCAATACCCCGACGCCCACTTTGTGATTACCGCTACCAGTGAGGAGACGTGGCTTGAAATCCGCCCATCTATTTTAATAACAATCAAAAATATAGGCAATAAAACAGGGTATTTGGTCTCATGTGATGTTTACGCCAAGCAGGGTAATGTTATTGTGGATACAGGATACGCATCCTTTGCGGGTTTGAATAACATAAAATCCGGCGAAAAAACTTCTGATGATGCAATCTTTTTCAAGTTAGATTCTCACGATCAATACGACACCCTTGAATACGATCTAACTTGGCTCACGCGACGATAATTTAGCGAAAACTTCTTTACACCCATGCTTCAGAAAATTCTTGAAACTCGACTGATGATAGCTGCCACCCTATTTATCAGAGACAGCCTCCCCATTATGTGCAGCATTGAAAGGATAGTTTATGTTTGGTGAAGATATAGGATTTTCAGCAGAAATGGTAAGGGTTGTCCAATTTTTTATATTGGCACTTTCGGTTATAGGCTTTACAGTGCTTATAACTGTAATGAGGAAAACGTCTGATGCTAAAAGAGAAAAAGAGGAAAGAGACAGAAGGTTGAAGCGGGAAAGAGAGGCTCGACTCTATAATGTAAGTCTGAAAAAACGCAATGACGTATCGGATGCAGGTGTTTCTGAAACATCATCTTCTATGACAATGGAAGAAAAATTGAGCGCACTTGAAAGATTGTCCAAATTAAAGCAGCAAGGAATGCTCTCTGATGCTGAACTGCAAGCAGAAAAAAAGAAAATAATAGGGTAGAGATTGTCTAGCCATTGATTGACAAAAAACGACAACATCTAAAAGAAGTTAAAGAACTCAAATATGCGAAAATACGCAGTTATTATCTTGCTAGCTTTATCTTTGACTTATGACTTTGCGGATGCACACCCTGGACGTACCGCCAGCGATGGTTGACATTACAATAGGTCAACTGGTGTGCGGCATTGACACAGTGGACCCAAGATTTCGGTTCGAGATCCAAGAATTTACACGCCTCCGAAAATTGATAGGGATACACCGCCGATTCCGCCAGCAACTCCCATCTACGATAATGTGCCAACGAAAGAGGGAGGCGCATTGATAGAAGTTACATCTAACACATGGATTGAATCGCCTTGGATTGCATCAGGCTTGATTAAACCAAGTATGTCCCCGATTTACCATAAAGCGTCAAAAAACGCACTCTTTAGTTTTGGAGTTGGTAAAGCAGAGAACGCCACTGGAGTTTGGGCTAATTTGGGTTGGGATACCGGCGGGTTGGCGAAGAATGGCTTGACTCTCGGACTTGCATTTTCAGATCGAGAAGGTTTAGACTCGTTTAGGACTGATATGCCTTTGATTTCTATGGGGGCGTATGAAATATTAGGTGTATTTCCTCCCACAGTAAAAGGAAAAATTCAATTCTTTCTGTCAGGAGCTATGACTATGACCTATTCTAATACCGCAAAGCAGTACATATCCGGTATAGATGTAACTGTTGATTCTTCGATTGATAACTACTACTACGATGAATATGGCAGATTCGCAGCGACTGTAGAACCTGAACGCATAAATGTCAGTTTTGGAAGTGTTTCCAACTCTTTATTCGCTTATGGGTTTACAGGAGGGATTGGCGTTTTAAGGCAGGTTAAATTATCGGCGGGTCCGCTATTTACCTTTTTGATGGGCGTCCAATGGTCGCGAGCGACCGTTAAAGTGTTTGAGAGAGAATTAAGAGCAATCAGGAAAGATAATGTATGGCAAATAGGAGTGATGTCAGATTTATCGCCTCGATTCTCCATGTCGGGATCTATTGCTTCTGCTTTTGACGAAACGAATCCTATATTTTCGATCGGTTTGACCTATTATCTTCAAAGTGAAAGCGGACGAAAAAAACTCAAACTTTTAGAGAGAACTCAAAAGCAATGAAAACTACCACGCTCATTATCGTCCTGCTCTGCCTGCTCTGCTCCTCAGCATCAGCACTTACTCCCCAACAGGTTGCCGAAAAAGCCTTAGCCTCTACGGTGCTTGTTACTATCACAGATGCTAGCGGTCAATCCTCTTTTGGTAGTGGGTTTGTCGTTGGAACAGGACAGATCGCTACCAATCAGCATGTGGTTAAAGGTATCGCAAGCGGAAAAGTAAAGCTGGTTGGAGAAACGACAGAGCATGTGATTGAGTCTGTGTCTATAGTAGACACTAACCGTGATTTGGCAATAGTGAAAGCCTCAAGCCTCACTGCATCGGCACTTACCCTTGGTGATAGTGACACCGTTCAGATCGGACAGACTGTCTACGCCGCAGGGAATCCACAAGGCTTGACCGGTACTTTTTCGCAAGGTATTGTGAGTGCAATCCGCCCGGAGGGGAACATCTTTGTTGAGGATACAATCATCCAGATGACCGCGGCCGTATCCCCGGGGAGCAGTGGCGGACCCGTGCTGAATGAGGACGGCGAGGTGATTGGTGTTGTGTTCTCTCAGCTTACCGATGGGCAGAATCTCAACTTTATGATCCCTGTCAACTTTCTTAAAACCCTTCTCTCTGAACTAGAAAGCAACCGTCTTGTCAATGTTCCTGATCCGCACCTCAGTGCCGCCTTTGAAATCATATTCGGTAAGACACGCGGCGATCCTATCCACGTCTTTGAAATGGAAAGTTTAACTACGCCTCACATAAGAAACTATAATTTACGAAATTTAACAGGGTTCGAGTATGCCACCAATTTGACAGTGTTGAATCTCGGATCTTCAAAAATAGGAAACAGTTGGCGGAATAGCAACTCGTTCACAGACCTCACACCGTTAGTCGGTTTGACAAACCTAAAAGAATTAAATCTAAACAGAGCGTCAATAACAGATTTATCTGGGTTGGAAGGGTTGACCAGCCTGACTTGGCTGGATCTTACGCTCACCAATATCACCGACATATCCGCATTAGCTGGGTTAACTAACTTGACAGAGTTGTATCTTGGTGGAAATGCTATCACCGACGTATCCCCATTGTCCGATTTGACTAACTTGACAACACTGTATCTTTGGGACAATCCGGTTGAGGACACATCTCCACTTTGCAGGTTACAAGATCAGAATCCGGACTTAGAATTGGACATGGAGATTACATGTGGGCCCTACGGACTATTCATGCAGGATTTCAACAACGATGATCAGGTAAATCTCTCCGATCTATTTTTTCTTTTGACCTTGCTTTTTTACTCCACGAGTGATGGCGACCTTAATAACGATGGTACAATCGATTTTTTGGATTTGGTTGCTGCAGCGGAGGCTAACACATCAACAACGAATAAAGCACCAGCCATCGAAATCACGCAGGCTACTTCCTTGGCAACGATTCAAGCGTGGATTGATGCGGCACTCGCATCAGATGATGACTCACTTGCCTTTCAGGAAGGTATTGCCCTTCTGAACCGCTTTCTCAAGGCAATGCGGCCCCACGAAACGGAACTGCTTCCCAACTATCCGAACCCCTTCAACCCCGAAACATGGATTCCTTACCGCCTCGCTGAAGCTGCTGATGTTATACTCACAATTTATGACACTAAAGGTATTTTAGTTCGTCGATTTGATCTGGGGCATCAAGCAGCCAGCTACTACACCGATCGGACGAAAGCCGTCTACTGGGACGGACGTAACGCAAGCGGTGAACCCATCGCAAGTGGAAACTATTTCTATCAGTTGGAAGCGGGAGCGTTTTCCGCCACACGTAAACTGGTCATTCTGAAATGAATGACTGAGACTAGCCTCCCCCAAACCCCGGCGCAACCCCATCTGCTTCAAGCCCCATGCCCACCGTGTGCAATCGTACGTACAACTGCTCAGGCGTAATGTCTAACGACGCTGCGAGTTCAGAAACCACACTGACCGAGACCACCCCACGCACGCCGACCTCGCCTTCAATCGGAACCGTGTCTGTAACATTTGCATTGACCTCACCCTTCACAACCCACCGATAAAACGCACGATTGCCAACGCCTTTGCGCGCAAAAAGCAACGCAAGCGTAACCACTTCAGACGGATACAGTTTGGCTTGAGGATGCTTTTGATTTTTATCTGTTTGGGTCAGTTTATCATCTACACAACAGAACAAGTCTGTGATAAAATCTATCGTGGTCATGAGTGTCGCTTTCCTCCTGTTAATCGAGTTGGGTTGATTACCCCGATTAACGATACTATTTAGGAAAACGACTCATCACCCATAAATTAAACTAGCACCACTGGTTCCTATACCAAGTATTAGCTAAAACCGATTTTTCCGAGCATTGATCTGCCCGCCTACAGTCAAGCCAAAATAATTACAACCCTACAGAAGATTATAACCACGCATATACACTAATCTAAGAAATGCTTTTTTCTTGACACCCGATATATCGGTTAGTATACTACCAATTAGCGCCCCTGAACTTAAACGTTTAATCTTTTCTCCAAGATGGACGACTCAAACCGTGAAAAAACTATCCTTTTGCATACTAATCATACTGATTGCAGCCAGCCATAGCTTCGCACGTATTATAGACCCTAAGACAGGTGCTGAGTTCAGATATAGAGCAAAACTGGTAGAAGTTGCTCCAGTGGTTGATGGCTTTCTTGACGATCCAGCATGGGACGATGCTATATCGGCCGCTCTAGATCATGATGTCAAAGAGGACCGACGCTGGGGTGAATCTAGCGACTTCAAAGGCACTTTTGCTGCCGTATGGCGCAATGCTTCCCTCTACATCGCCATTGAATTGACCGACGATCAAATTGAAACTGCCCACGAAAAGCTCTCAATGCAAGATCGCCTAGAGATCTATCTGGATATAGAGCATTCAGGTCAGCAGAGCGATCTATATCGTTACACACTGCCCGTTGGGCAAGACATCATAGGGGCTGCCAATCAAGGACTGCTGGTTCATTGGGGAAATGGAGGGCAGTCCGTAGAATTGAGCTTTGACCTAATGCAAACACCGAGAAAAGAGGATGCTATCAGCTTTGGTATTTACTATTACGACGTGGATGATGATCGCCTGAACCACAAACTTCGTTGGGGCCCAACCGGGCAAACCGAACCGGAGGATGCGCTTGCAGACCTGATATTTACAGCCAACATAAAGCTGAATGCAAACCAGAAAGCGATACAATGGGGGCGTATTAAACAACTCTATTAGTCAGCAACACTATATTTATGCCTCAAGACCCAAGTGCACGGAGTTCGCAGTGTTTATCATCGGTAAAGTATTAGAATTGATAGGAATGTCGCTTCTGGGAGCGGGATTATACGTCGGGTGCGTCAATCCCTACGGCCTCACTGAAGGCGCTGCTATGGGGGCGGAGGTTGCTTCTCTCGCGCTAGGAATCTTAATCTTCTTTATAGGAAGAATGATAGAGAAACGCTAATCCTGCCTACACGGCATACTTGGCTTTCTAACAACCCAACCGTTTGAAATTAATGACTCATTTTAGACTTACATATACCCAAGCATCGAGCGCATCCCCTCGGTGCTTTTTTGATGTTTATGTTTAGCGGAGGAAAAGTAGGATGGCATTTAATGTCAAAAAACGTGGAAAATTGACCTATTATTACCAAGGTGATCATCCGGTGCTGTCTCCCTTGGTCACCGAAACGTTGCCAGATGGGGATTTGAAAATCTATTTTTCAGGTCTAACGGGAGGATATTCGGCGAAAGGCGTCCTGAACCTCGATGAACTAGTCTCGATGGATCCAGAGCGTGAAATTCCACTGGTATTCAAAAGTTGGGAATCCTGGCTGAAAGAAGCAGGTATTTGCGACTCCCTAAAGGACGTAGATTTCATTGAAGTGCACGCCTTCGGTTGTCAACCCAAGACTCCAAATCCGCTTGTTGATCCAGCAGGCTATGCAGCAGAGCAGGAACGACTACGCAAAGCCTACGCTCAAGCGTATAGCCACTTTTTCCGTGACTATCTACCACAAAACGGCGTACCCGCTCGGTTCACAGTCCATGTCGTCGATGTTCCAGACACCGCAGCTTCCTATGAGTTTTACGGAACTGCACTCTACCAAAAAGAACTACAAGAAGATTCCTAGTC
The DNA here is from genome assembly GCA_965204355.1 of Candidatus Poribacteria bacterium. GTDB lineage: Bacteria > Poribacteria > WGA-4E > WGA-4E > PCPOR2b > PCPOR2b. The sequence goes on along the minus strand of OZ241983.1, from coordinate 253,091 downwards.
GATAGATTCATGAGATTCGAGAGGTGGCACGCTTTCCCTGCGAGGTTGCAACACAATGATACGTCTGAAACCTCTCCTCTCCCTCATCTGCATCGCATCAATCGTATTGACTGGTTGCGGCGAAAAACACGAAAAACGCGAGATCTCCAATGATTTTGATGAACTCAACGAATGGCGCACGTCTCCCCAAGCCAATTTCGCGATTCCGCCGTACGCCCGTCACCTTGAGGGAATAAAAATCTGCCTAGATCCAGGACACGGCGGACAGGCTCATCTGCTCAACTACAAGCGCGGACCGACCGGGCTTCGTGAAGCAGAAGTGAACCTACAAGTGGCACTATATCTGCGCGAATTCCTAGAGAAGGCAGGCGCAATTGTCTTCATGACGCGCACCGATGATTCCTTCGTCAGCATCCCGGATCGAAGTGAACTCGCCAATAAGAACGCTGTTGATTTTTTTCTTTCTCTCCACCACAATTTTTTTAGCAACCCCGAAACCAATTACACCTCCACATGGTATCATCAAGACGCAGATGATTCCCGTGTAAGCTTGGACCTCGCTCGCTACGTGCAGCAGAGCGTCACTGATACGCTGCAGCTACCGCAATCTCCCCCAACAGGACTTTATTCGGATCGATTGGTAATCCCTTCGGGGTTCGGTGTACTACGTCAGACGAAGCGCCCCGCCATTTTGGTTGAAGCGTCGTTTTACTCCAACCCCGAAGAAGAGCAGCGTTTGAAAAAGGAGTCATACAATAAGCGTGAGGCTTACGGGTATTTTCTTGGAATTGCGCGTTACGTTGCGGCAGGATTTCCGAAGGGTATCCTGCTAACACCAGCACCAGAATCGTCCATCGAAACAAGGACCCCCCGCATCCAGATTCGTGTGGCAGATGGCTTGCATGAGCGCGGCGCATGGATGCTCAAGCGACAACAGATTTTCTCCGATTATATCCGCGTCAAACTCGATGGTGTTGTCGTTCCCCACCAATATTTCCGCTCTGAAGATCTTATTGTGGTTACCCCGCCAAAGCCACTTTCCAACGGCGTACATTTTGTCGAAACCAATCTTGTCAATTACTACGGAAATCATAGCCTGCCTAGCAATCAGTGGTTCCAAGTTGCCCCACCCGCTGCAGAACTCAAACTTCAGGTATGGACACAAACCCTTCCTCCCGATGGTGCGAGCTATGTCGGCATCACCGTCACCGCTCTAGACAAGGAAGGTCTGCCTATCGCCGATGACGAGCCAATCCACGCACGGACATCGATCGGGCAACTTGCTGAGACTAAACGCTCATCAAAGAACGGAAAAGCACGGTTTTACTTACACACAGATGCAACACAATCAGGGCGGAGTATCGCACAGGTAAAGGTAACATATAAAGACAAATCGGAAGTCATCGCCATCCGTTTTGAGAAAATTCGCGGCGGGATTGTCCAGGGCAGGGTACGTAATGTTTCCGGGAGCGCCATCGCGGATGCAGCCGTGCAATTAGTAAGAAAAAAAAACATGACCACAACGACCAATCCAGATGGACACTTTTTTTTCAATGATGTTTCGCCGGGGGACGCAATCCTTAATGTTTCAAAGGCTGGCTACTACAATCTCCAGATGGAAACCGACGCAACGTCAAATAGTGCACAGGTCCTCCATCCTCAGTTATACCCTATCGCGGATGGCACATTAATCGGAACCGTCTTCGTCCTTGATGCACGCCATGGCGGCTCAGAACGAGGGACACCTGTCATCAATTCTGTTGCCCCCGCAGATATTAATCTCGCCCTAGTCAAAGCACTTAAGGAGATGCTGACGCTTTCCGGGGCAAGTGTTTATCTTGTTCGAGAGAAAGATGAGAAAATCCCTGTTTCGAAAAGGGTCAAGACCATCAACGCTGTTAAACATGACGGATACTATCTTCGGATTGATCACGGTGCTTGGATTGAAGGCGAACCCTCGGTCATCGCTACAGGCTACCCGGGGAACCAGATTGCGGAGAATTATCTTAAGGCGATACTTGAGGGATTTAACACGGCACTTTTTCAGACCCCAATTGAAACGTTTGGAGATCAAGAATCGCCGGAGATTCGCTCAACTAACAAAATTGCACTTGCGCTTGAAATCCGCTCTATCAATCACGCGCATCTTCATGAATCCGTAGACGCTCCCGCACTGATTGCACAGGAGGCATACGCGATCTTTTTGGGCACGTGGAAATTTTTGAAAAATGCTCAATTGGCTGACGAGGGACTCAACTCCGATACAATAGGTGAAGTCTTACCTCAAAAAGAACTTGAAGTCCAAGTCGTTGATCGTACTTCACGGCAACCGGTCACCGGCGCAAGGGTCGCGTTAGATAGCACCTTTCCGCTGGTAACAGATCAAGCTGGAAAAGTCGTTTTCCACGGAGTCCATGCACGCCGATATCGCATCGTAGTTGAGGCTGCGGGATATGCTCATGAAGTAATCGACTCGGATCTTCTGAATTCAGGATCCGTATTAGTAGAAATGCGGAAGAAAGAGAATCGATAAAACAACAAATTAGGCAAGACAGAATCATAGTCCCTAATGCCTTTTCTGATTGAAAGCTATGTAAGGGGATGATAAGATGAAACTCGCCATGAAAAATGTGTTAGTTATCGATGACGATGAAAAAATTTGCTGGGCTTTCGAGCAATTTTTGACAGATGAAGGTCACCAACCGATTATCGCCAACAATGCCGAAGAAGGCTTACGAAAGATTCAGTTGGAAACGCCTGATATCATTCTGCTCGATGTACGGCTGCCCGGTATGAATGGGCTTGAGGCATTGCAGCAGATCAAAAGCCTTCAACCAGAGGCGGTTGTAATAGTGATGACTGCGTATGACAGCGTAGAGACAACCATCCAAGCCATGCAGCTGCACGCCTTTGATTTTATCCCTAAACCAATCGATCTAGATCAGGTAAAAGGGATTATCGAGCGTGCCACACAGATGCAAGTAGAACGCAGTAAAATGCCTTCTACCGAACTCCCCTCGGCAGAAGTTGAATTACCGCCGCAGCCACAAGAGCAGCGCTTGGTCGGGAAAAGTCCACAGATGCAGGAGATTTATAAGCTAATCGGGATGATAGCGAATAATACCGTTACAGTGCTGATAGAAGGTGAAAGCGGAACAGGAAAAGAGTTAATTGCACAGTCAATTCATTCCAACAGTTCACGTAAGGATAACCCCTTCATCCCTGTCAACTGTGGCGCACTCCCCGACGACCTGCTTGAGAGTGAACTCTTTGGCTATGAAGCGGGCGCATTTACAGGGGCAAATACCAAAGGCAAACCCGGCAGATTTGAACTCGCAGATGGCGGTACGCTGTTTCTGGACGAGATCAGTAATATGAGCCCGGTGCTACAGGTAAAACTACAACGGGCTTTGCAGGAACAAGAAATAGAGAGATTGGGTGGCACCCGTCCGCTTAAAGTGGACGTGCGCATTATCGCTGCGACAAACCAGGATCTCGCTGAAGAGGTACGATTGGGTAAGTTCCGTGAAGATCTCTACTATCGCTTCAACCTCCTCTCAATTAATCTACCGCCCTTACGCGAACGGTCTGCAGATATCCCGCTGTTGGTCAATCACTTTCTACAGACAGCCAGTCTTGAACTTGGGCAAAACGTCCGAGGTGTTTCACCAAGATGTTTAGAACTTCTGCAGCAGTACGATTGGCCCGGAAATGTGCGGGAACTTGAGAATACCGTCAAAAGCGCAGCGGTTATTTCACGGGCAGACATCATCCTACCAGAACATCTTCCACCAGAGATTCTGAATTACAAAGGAAGGCGAGAATTAACCCAATCTCGCCTTGAAATGGTCCTTGACTCCGTATTGAAGGAAACCGTCAGAGACGCTGTTACACAATCGCATGACGCGCTCTACGATGAAGTTATTGATGCTGTTGACCGTGCGTTAATCAGGTGCAGCCTTGAGGAACTTGAAGATAACCAGACTAAATCAGCAAAACTCTTGGGGATCAGCCGTACAACGTTATTGCAGAAGATAAAAAAATTGGAGATCGTAGTGAACACATGAACAGATGGTTGGTACCTTTGATCACATTTGTATTCCCTGCGAAATGTCGACGCTGTGAGACGCCAATGGGCATCGGTCAGGTGCACTACCTTTGTGATGCCTGTTGGGAACAGATTGAATTTCTCAAGCCACCTTGGTGTCAGATCTGCGGGCTGCCAAGGTGGAGCGCCACTTGTGCAGATTGCCGTGAGAATCCCCCGTTATTTAGGAAGCTCCGCGCGATCGCTTTTTACGAACCCACCCTGCGTGAAGCCATCCATCTGATGAAATATGAGAAAAAACAGGTCATCTCAAAACACCTAGTTCAATTGCTGCAAGCGTACCTTCCTGAAGATTTCGCCGCCACAGACTACGATTTCCTGATCCCAATTCCTCTTCACGCGAACCGTTTCCGTCAGCGGGGATTTAACCAAGCCGAACGAATTGCCCAAGGTGTCGCAAAAGTTTGGCGTGTACCCGTCCGTACCGATATCCTTGTCCGTATCAGGGACACAGCCCCACTAAGCAGCCTAAATTCCCATGAAGAACGGATGAAAAGTATCGACGGTGCTTTTGAAGTCCAGTCGCCGGATTCAATTCAGAATCGGAAGATCTTACTGATTGATGATATTTTTACCACAGGAACAACGATTAATGAAGCTCTCAAAGCGCTACAGTTTGCGAACCCTGACTGCGTCGATGTCCTGACACTAGCTCGCACAAGATCGTCAGCGTAAAAGTATAGACTGGAAAAAGGAAGCGAAAACTAGAATGCAAGAGGTTCATTTACCGATAAAAAAGTATCAAGCTATCACAATTATTGCTGCCGTGGCGGGATTTTTGTTAGGAACGCTAATTCCTGCCTTCGCTTTTGGCAAGGGACACTGGTCGTGCCCATTTGGGCAGGGTGTGGTACAGGTTGGCGTGTTTGTTCTGTTGACAGGTGTTCTGGGATCACTCCTTGCCGGTAATGCGGCTGCACTTCTTGTAATTCTTATCGCGAGATTGCGCCGGTCATCACCCAAACCCAAGTAGAAGGGAATTCCGATTCCCGACTATTGCGCCGGTCTCTAATGCTATCAACTCGCAACTGACGTGACACAAATGTCAACACACCCTAGCAACTTACGTGATTATAGGCGATTATAGGGAAGCTGATTGACCACCATCAATGGTAATGACACTTCCGGTCATATAGCGAGACGCATGAGAAGCCAGCAATAGCAATACCCCGTCAAGGTCTTCTGTCTGTCCCAGTCGGCGTTGGGGAATCCGTTTAATCAGGCGTTGCCCAGCCTGCGTGGCAAAGAATTCACGGTTCATATCGGTTTCAATATAACCGGGAGCGATGGCATTCACACGTATCCCATGCGGCGCCAATTCAACCGCCATTGCTCGTGTCAGGTTGATGATACCACCCTTGGAAGCGCAGTATCCCGGCAATTGTGAAATCCCACGTTCCCCGAGCACCGACGCAATATTGATAATACTCCCGTCCTGTTCACAGTGAATCATGCGTCGTGTGACCTCCTGTGCCATCAGCCAAACCCCCTTGAGATTCGTGTCAAGTACCGTGTCCCAATCCTTCTCGACGTGTTCAAGCAGCGACTTAGTTACGGCAATACCAGCATTATTGACGAGGATATTAATTGGTCCGAATTCCTTCTCCGCAGTTGCGACACATGCTTCAACGCTCTTGCCATCGGTAACATCAACTTGGATTGCAAGCGCACAACCGCCAAACTCTTCGATTTCCTCGACAGCATCTTGTAGTCGGCTAATCCCACGGGCAGCCAAGGCTACCTGTACTCCCGATCGCGCCAGTGTTAAAGCGAAATGACGACCCAAGCCCCGTGATGCGCCAGTTACAATCGCACACTGACCGGTGAGGTCAAACATAGATGGGTTTTTCCCTCTTTCCATCCTTCGCCTCCTCCCTTTCGTCGGGCGAACATCGCTCGGCTTCTCTTCACAGATTATCTTAACGGAGCTCTCTGCCCTATTACGCCCCTTCCTCTATCCCCGCTGCTTGTTTAGCCAGCGATTTACACCGTTCCAAGTCATACTCCCGATAAATGGTAATCTTTTGTGCCTCAAGCGAGCCTTCGGCGTGGATGGCGAGAAGTTCGTTATAACCACCAAAGTCAGAAGCGGTCAGGTCCCGAATCAGGTTCACCAGTTTGAGACGGTCCAACGTTGGAACCTCCGCAGCTCCGCCCAAGTATTTTTCGATATAATCGCGCGTCTCAGGGTTTGTGACATCTTCCTCTGACGGTCCGGTGACCACAAGTCCCCCGGCGATATCCTGTACGTAACTGACCATCTGGTGGTAATTGCTAGCAAAATAAAATTTGGCGACGTTGGTGATAATCGAATTGGGAATCGCCACCCCATCAATCTTGACACAATCGACAGCGGCAGCTTTACTTAGCGCGCGAACTGTTTCGGCATAATTTATCAGATGCATCAACTTCTCCCGAACATGGCTTGCGCGACTAATGCCGTTGTGTTCGGCGATTAATGCAGCAGCACCGGTTAGGAGGTCACACAGCGGCGGTTTGTAGGAAACAGCGGTGAATCGGTGGAATTGGACAAAGGTAGTGGCTAATCCACCGGCGAAGTCCCACTCCCCATTCATGAAAATTCGCTCCTTTGGAACGAAAACATCGTCGAAGATTGTAAGACTTTCGATCATCCGGTGATTGGCACTGACAGGGTTATGAAAATCGCTGGACGATGATGTGCCAAAAGGGCTAACAATCATTTTCAAGCCGGGGGTATTGGCAGGTACAGCAAAGGCGAGGGCGTAATCTTTATCCTGCTCTGTCATATTCCGCGTTGGTAACACAATGATCTCATCTACATAGGGAGCGCAGGTGGTATGCGCTTTTGCACCCCGGACAACTATCCCATCCTCCCGTTCTTCAACCACACGCACATAGTAATCTGGATGCGCCTGCTCGGAGGGACTCAGGCTTCGATCGCCTTTCACATCGGTCTGGGCAACCGCCATGCTGAGGTCTTTCCGCTGACAGCCCCGGTGATACGCCTCCACCCGCTTGAGGTAGTTCGTATCATACTGTTCATCAATCCGTTTGGCAACCAGAGAAAGGGCAAAGAGTGCGTCCGTTCCAATCTCTTTGATTAGTAGCACCACCCCGCCGCCAAGTCGAGTGCTGGTTTCGATCATCTCCCGCCGTTTTAGCAGATCGTCCGTATTGGTAGGACTAACAAAATAACGACTGATCGTTTCGCCCGTTTCAGGAACCTTGACGGTCATCAAATCCTGATATTCCGTATCTTCAGCGAGTGCAAAATCGAGAGAGGCGTGTTCCGCCCCAACCCCTAAATCTGGATGGCGGGTGACATCTTCCACGCGATCTCCCTTGAAAAACAGGGTGCGACCATCGTTCAGGCTCGCCTTGTACTCCTCCGCCGATCGGACTCCCATATTCCACCTCCATCCCAATCTTCACGCTTTGGACGGGAATTATATCCCCAAGCTCTCGTTAATTTCGCTCTGATAGTCATCGACCTGCTCGGCAAGCATCTCATCGATAGTAACAATACGTCCAATTTCACCGGATTCCAGTATCCCGTAAGAGACCGCCACAGATCGCGTCCCCTGTGCAGCGTCCACTTCAACCGGATGCTCGCCTGCTATCGCCTGTGCAAAGTCCCCATATTCGATAGCGATAATCTTTCTATCTATCTCAGGGAACGGGAACTCGTAACGCCACAACCGATCCTCGCCCCACAAATCTGATGTCACTGCATCGAGCCGAAATTCAGGAACATGCTCCAATATCCTCTCATCATCAATAGGGGATTCGCCGTCAATATGTAGTGTGATATTCCCCCCGCTGCGATCCCCCGGCAAACTCATCGAACCACCAGAACCGTAAATCTGTCGTGACCACACACCCTGACCACGACCCGCGTGATCTTCGATATACTGCCCAACCGCGCCGTTTTTGAAAGTCAGTGTTGCGTAAGCAGCATCCTCGGCGGTCGCTTCAAATTCGGCGGGCATCTTTACCTGCCAGCGACCGTAGACGCCGCCGGGATTCGATCCAGCCTCGCCACCCCCTGCTGCGGGATTCTTGCGAATAGGTTCATGGAGCCTCGTGTTTGCATACACCGTCTCAATATCACCGAGAAGGTATTCCATCATATCCGAGTGGTGAACACCAACATCAAGCAGTATACCACTTTGATCCTTTTGGTGACGCCATACAGAGATTAACATCCGGTCACCGCCACCAATAGCATGGTGAATGAGAAAGCGCGGAGTACCAATGATGCCACCGTCTATCAATGCTTTCGCCAAACGGTTGATGGGATCCCGTCGATAATTCTCCGCCACACTTAAAATTGCATCAGATCTCTCCGCTGCGCACGCGATGAGGTTACAAGCACGAACGGTCAACCCCATCGGCTTCTCAACCATCGTGTGCCAACCCCGCTCCAACGTCTCAACAGCAACCGTGTGGTGATATCGTGGCGTCGTCGTCACGTCAACCGCTTCAACATTAACCGCTGCCAGTCCATCCAGATCTTCAACGACGGTTGGTCGCGTCCCAAAATGTGTTGCCGCCTGATCGGCAAGGGATTCCGCGTTATCACGTACCGGATCGCATGCACCAACCAGTTCAAACCGGTCCCAGCCCACACGATGCAGCTCTGCCAGTCCGTACAAGTGACGATGCCCCATACCCCCACAGCCAACAATGGCTAATCGAATCTTCTCACTCACTGTCCTTCTCCCCTTAAACTGAAATTAAGAATATCGTTCGCCCATTATAGAGAGTGTATGGACGGATGTCAATATCAAAACGATTCATGTTCGGGGCGACGACCTATTGGAGTTGACAATTGCCTTGCATTGCGACGGAGGTATCTGATAAAATCTATTAACTAAATTCGACCGATCTAATTAAGAAAGTGTGTTGCAATGAAACGGGTGTGCGTATTCTGTGGATCCAGCATGGGAAGTAAGCCGGCGTATGCCGAAGCCGCAAGACAGTTAGGTCATGCCTTGGCAAGTAGAAACTTGGGGCTTGTCTACGGGGGCACAAACGTCGGCACGATGGGTGAGCTTGCCAACGCCGCCCTTGAAGCCGGGGGCGAAGTGATTGGCATCGTGCCTAGGAGATTCGTCAGAAGAAGAATCGCTCATGCTGCGCTTTTCGATCTGCGAGTCGTTGACTCAATGCACGAGCGAAAAGGACTGATGGCTGAGCTGTCGGACGCCTTTATCGCGCTTCCCGGTGGACTCGGCACAATCGACGAACTCTTTGAGATGGTGACGTGGACACAGCTTGGTCTACACCGGAAACCGTGCGGTCTTCTAAACGTATGCGGGTATTACAGCAAGTTAGCGGATTTCCTCGATTATGCCGTTTCGGAGGGATTTATCAAGACACTTCACCGTTCCTTGATACTGGTTGACGAAAGCCCGGATGTGCTGCTCAAGAAGTTTGATGAGTTTCTGAGCGATTAAATCACTTATAGCACATATAAACTACTCTTGGAATCAAAGATGTCGCAAGAACAGAGAAATAGCACGACTCCATCGAATGAACCTACGGCTCTGACTCAGCGTGAATCAGGCGAGGTTCCTGTTCTTTTAGCAATTGACGAACGTATTAGCCAAGCAGATGATTTCCAAGAAATTGTTTTCTTGACCTACGTGCGTAAGGAGATCATACAACAAGATGAGGAGACAAAAAATCAAGAACACGAACGTTTCTTAGAAAAAGCGCAGGTATGGTTTAAGATGGGATTTTCTGTCATTGCTTTTGCTGTTGGTATAGGATTGCTTATTGGTGGTTTGACGTATCCGGGATTACTCATATCAGGGGCAGGTCTTTTTGGGGTCGCCCCGGACTATGTGAAAGCGATTTTAAGAATTTTCAGAAGAGGTAAAGGAGGAGAAAATGCGGAAGAATAGAGCAGCATATAGTTTAGCGGTTGGTGGTTTTCTCTCCCTGCTTACAGCTGGTTTGATTTTCCTAGTCGCACAAGATAGAATGACGACCGAAGTAAATCAGGTATTGGTGCTTATTTCAGGAATGACCACAATTGCTGCACTGACAGCATTTCAACAGTCTGTAGAGAATAGCACATCACCTTCTTTTGTTCGTGTCCCTTTTGATGAGGTTCTTGTGAGCAAGAGTCTTTCTGAGGGATTTACAGCACTTGATACGTCCCCTACTGAGGACGAAAAGGTTGCAGAACCGTGGGATTTAAGTTTAGGGCAGCTCGTTGGCTTAGACAACTCGTTGGCATTAGCAAAGTTGCGGATAGAACTTGAACGGGAACTTAGACACATCGCTCACAATAATCAAACAGATATTAGTTCTCGGCCGTTAGGGATTACAAGAATGGCTCAAGAACTTGTGTCCCGAAAAATTTTACCCCCTACTTGGCTTGGACCTTTGAAAGAAATTACGCACGTTTGCAACCATGCGATCCATGGTAAAACGGAAGTTCCTGATGATATCGCTGCTTCTGTTGTGAGTGTTGGTGGTCAACTGCTTGAACAACTCCGTCTTGTGCGAAATAACGGAGGTACGTCATGAAAGCTGCCGTCTTTGAAGAAACTGGGAAATTAAGCGTACAGGATAAACCGGTCCCGACCCTCAATTCAGGCGATGTCCTGATTAAAGTCGATCTATGCGGTATCTGTGCCTCTGACTTGGCAGCACTTAACGGGGACATCACCGACTATTCGCCGCCCGTCGTGATGGGACATGAACTCGCCGGAGTCGTTATTGAAAGCCGACACCCCGACGTGAAAATCGGCGAGAAGGTGACGGTGAATCCGATGCTCTCCTGCGGAAACTGCGATTACTGCCGGGCAGACCTTGATAAGTACTGTTCAAACATTGAGGGAATCGGACATGACATTGACGGCGGATATGCCGAATACATCCGGATGCCGAAGCACGGAATTGACACAGGAAAACTAATAACTGTACCAGATACAATCCCGCCGGAAGAACTGATTTTTCTGGAGCCGCTGGGCTGCTGTATCAATGCAATGCGTGAAACAATCCTCAATAAAAGCGTCGCCATCCTCGGCGCAGGCCCCATCGGCTTGATGTTTACCCAACTGGTGAAAAACGCGGGACTACAAGCGTTTGTTTTTGAACCGCTCACACATCGGCGCAGCGCAGCAGCTGAAGTTGGTGCAGATGCCACATTCGATATTACGGCGGAACAGATAGAAACGCTCATCGAGCAGACCGGTGGCGGTGTGGATACCGTTATCTCTGCGACGGTCAATGATCAACGTGCGATTGATCTCGCCTTCAAGCTTGTGCGGCGCGGCGGCTGCGTGAATTTCTTCGGACTCGCGCCGGGCGGACAGGAGCTGCGAATCAATCTTGAGCATTTCCACTACATGGGACACAAACTAATGGCGTCATGGGCATTCTCACGCTGGAGTCTGAATGAATCCCGTCAACTGCTTATTGACGACAAGATTAACCTCAAGCCGTTGCTGACGGATCGGTTTCCGATTGAGGGAGTCGTTGAAGGATTTGAAAATGCCCGGCATCAACGCGGTGTGAAAAGCGTTCTGGTCGGCGGATAAATGCACGAGTGCCACCACGTCTAAGCAACTCTTCTTACTTGAAAATAAATTGCCATGAACACATTAAAAGCCTACCTCGAATTAATCCGCTATCCTCTCTTCGCCATTCCGATCGTTGCGACGTTACCCGGCGCACTGATCGCTTCAGAGGGAGAATGGAATTGGCGGGTTGGGCTGACGTTGCTCGTTGCACTACTGGGCTACTTTGCAGGCATGATGAAAAACGATTACTTCCACCGCAAGCAGGATGCCCTTGTGAATCCTGATCGGCCGCTTCCATCGCACCGACTCACGCCTCGACAGGTGCTGATTACCGCAAGCACTACCTATATTATCTGCGTTATCTTGGGATTCACACTCCACATCAAAGCTGGACTTCTGGTGGTTGCCCTCGTGATGATTTCCCATTCATACAACGCCTTCTTCAAGGAACGCGGAATACTAGGAAGCATTAGCCTTCCGCTTGGCATTGGCTTACTCAATGTGTTTGGCGCGCTCGCTGTAAGCGGAGGTATACCACGCCTCGTCTGGTATGCGTTTGCCGCTACAACGCTCTACGATTGTGGGACACATATTACGACAACCTTCAAGGACCTTGAACGGGATGAAAAGCTCGGCATTACCACCACTCCCCTGCAACTGGGAGTTAAACCAGCCCTCGTCTGTGCCGCAGTATCAACCATACTCTCCTTTATCGTTGCCGTGTTGCCCTACTGGCTTGAAGCGATCAGTTGGCACTACACCTTATGGGTTGTCCTTGCGCTGCTAGCGACGAGTATTACCCGTCTGCCACTGTACTTAAATCCGATTGAGAAAAACGGCTATCTCGCACTGAAAGGCTCAATGGTGGGGGCTATCACGTTCTTCCCCTGTCTCATCGGCGCTCAGATCTCCCTATGGCGTTCTGCGCTTGTGATTGTACCGCTGCTGCTCGTGACGATGGCCCTGTTAGAAATGACGAATCGAGAAGTGTAATACATTATGTTAGGACTTACGCAGCGCGTTCATAAGTCCCCCTGATTTTCCAAAGTCCCCCTGACAAGGGGGATTTAGGGGGTTAAAAATCAAAAATCTGCCCCCGTGTGCCAAATTTGCGTAAGTCCTGTATGTATTGTATTTGATGGAATTGACAACAGACACGTAAAACCCAGCAATACTGGAGGGGCCAATGGAAGCTGACAACCCAAAACTCAAACGGAAATTATTTCACCTCGATGTGCTTATTGAAAAACAAACAGACTGTTATACCGCTCACTGTTTGCAATTGGATTTGGTCACTGATGGTGATACAAAGGCAGACGCGGAAGCGATGATTGTTGATGTAATTTCTGATCAAATCACTTTTGCGATTGAAAACAATTTGATGGATCATCTTTTTCAGCCCGCTCCCCCGGCGGAGTGGCGGAAACTTTTATATAGCAATCAAACATAAACAAGTTGAGGATTAAAATCTATGACCGATATTCCAAAAACATATTCACCGCATGATATCGAAGAAAAATGGTACAAATTCTGGCGGGACAAGGATTATTTCCACGCCGCTGATACATCTGACAAACCCCCTTACTCGGTTGTGATTCCGCCCCCGAATATCACAGGGAGCCTACATATCGGGCACGCACTCAATAATACATTGCAAGACACGCTGATTCGTTGGCGGCGGATGCAGGGTTACAATACGCTCTGGATGCCGGGGACAGACCATGCGGGCATCGGCACAGAGATCATCATGGAAAGACAGCTTGCCGCTTGGGGAACGGACCGTGATGAACTCGGTCGTGAAAAGTTTATTGAGAGGATGTGGGCTTGGAAGGATGAAACGCACGCAACCATCAGCGATCAGCTATACCAACTCGGCTGTTCCTGCGATTGGGAACGTGAACGATTCACGATGGATGAAGGGTTATCCAGAGCAGTCTGCACCGCGTTTGTCAAACTCTACGACGCAGGCTTAATCTATCGCGATGCAAACTTAGTCAATTGGTGTCCACACTGTCGCACCGTCATCTCCAACCTTGAGGTTGAACCGGTTGAGATTGATGGAAACTTTTACCATATTAAGTATCCGATTAAAGATTCAGAGAAATCCGTTGAAATTGCGACGACGCGTCCGGAGACGATGCTCGGCGACACGGCAGTTGCTGTCCATCCAGATGATACGCGCTATCAACACCTCATCGGCAAAACGGCGATTCTACCGATTCTTGGACGTGAACTCCCAATCATCGCGGACGAATATGTTGATCTGGAATTTGGTACAGGCGCACTGAAGGTCACACCCGCCCACGATCCAAACGACTACGAAATCGGTCAGCGACACGAACTTGAGCAGGTCAACATACTGAATCCGGACGGGAGCTTGAATGAGAATGCAGGAACGAAGTATCAGGGCATGGATCGGTTTGAATGTCGCGAGGCGTTGGTCGAAGATTTACGTGCACAGGGGTATCTACTTAAAGTTGTGCCACACCCCCATGCGGTCGGACACCATGATCGGTGCAATCAGATTATTGAACCGTATATCTCACCGCAGTGGTATCTGAATGTCAAACCGCTTGCGGAACGTGCGGTTGAAGTGACGAAACGCGGTGAAATTGTATTTCTCCCGGAACGCGAGGAAAGACGATTTTATCAATGGATGGAAAATATCGAACCGTGGCCCATTTCTCGGCAACGCTGGTGGGGTCACAAACTTCCAGTCTGGCACTGCGACGCTTGTGGAGAACTCACGGTAGCGGTAACCCCTCCTTCTCAATGTGCTCATTGCAATTCCGAGGAGATTTGGCAAGATGAGGAGGTGCTCGATACATGGTTCAGTTCGGGGCTTTGGCCCTTCTCGACAATGGGCTGGCCCGATGATACAGAGTGCCTCAAAACTTTCTATCCGACGTCTGTATTGGTGACCGCGTGGGATATCCTCTTCTTCTGGGTCGTCCGGATGGCGATGCTCGGTCTCCAGTGTATGGACGAAGTGCCATTTCGCCGTGTTTATCTCCATCCACTGGTCGCTGATGAACACGGACAGAAACAGAGTAAGTCGAAAGGTAACGCGATTGACCCTGTACCAACCATCCACGAGTACGGTGCCGATGCGTTCCGATTCGCACTCGTATTCTCCGCTGTGCCGAATCCATATATTGCGTTAGCTGAGTCCCAAATCGAGGCGGGGAAACGGTTTGCCAATAAGATCTGGAACGCTTCGCGTCTGTTAGTGATGAATCTGGATGACTTTCAGCCCGGTCAGTCGACAGATCCTATCTTGTGCGATCAGTGGATTCGCAGTCGCTATAGCGCAACCGTGGAAACCGTGACGACATGCCTTGAGGAGTTCCGATTTAGCGACGCAGCGCACACGCTCTATGAATTCCTCTGGCACGAGTTTTGTGATTGGTACGTTGAACTCATCAAGCAGCGTCTCTACTACACCGACGATCCAACAGCGAAACACACCGCACAAGCGATTGCCTCTGAAATTCTCGAAAGCACAATGCGAATGCTGCACCCGATCATGCCGTTCATCACAGAAGAGATCTGGCAGCGACTCCCGCACGAAGGTGATAGCATCATGGTTGCCCCTTGGCCCGAAACGCAAGGGACCGAGACAGATAAGAAGGCGGAAGCGGCGATGCAGACAATCATGGACGTTATCGATGGTATCCGCAGCGTCCGCGGCGAAATGAACGTGCCACCTTCCAGCGAAGTCGAGATCCTGGTTCAAACTCCGAATCCGGAAACGGCTGAACTTCTCGGCGAACACTTAGAAGAATACCTTCCGGCGTTTACACGGTTTTCACAAATCTCTATCGCTGAACATCAGGAAAAACCTGCCGCTGCTGCTGTAGCGGTGATCAGCGACGTTGTGATCTACATCCCACTTGCGGGAATCATCGATATTGAAAAGGAGAAGGATCGCTTGCAGAAGCGGCTGGACAAGGTACTCAAAGAACTTACCGGTGCCCAAAAAATGCTGGAAAATCCGAACTTTGTTAACCGGGCGCCGGAAGCAGTTGTTCAGCAGAAGCGTACCCGACTCGCAGAACTTGAATCGGAGCAAGAGAAGCTAACAACGAATCTGGAGATGTTGGGCTGAGAATTTATTCTGAGATGACCGGAAGGGGTTCAGATTTTCCGTTATCGTGAAGGATTAAAATGGCAACAATCGAGCGAGATTATTCTGATGCGAAAAAGCTAAAGGTTGTCGTGGTAGGCGCAGGGATTGTTGGGGCATCCATAGCCTATCATCTGTCGCGTCGCAAAGATGTTGCCGTGATCGTCCTTGAGCGAGATGAACCGTGTGCCGGAGCGTCGGGACACTCCTTCGCGTGGCTGAACTCTTTCGGCAAAGATCCTGTTAGCTATCACCATTTCAACCGCCGGTCAATGGATATCTGGGATCGATTCGCTCGCAAGCTGGGTGAAGATCTCGACCTCCATTGGGGTGGTGAACTCCGATGGGAATGGGTGCCGGAACGCGCCGGTGCATTGCGTCAACGTATCGTGCAACTACAGGGGTGGGGGTATCCCATTCGGATCATTCCGAGCGACGAACTCCACGAACTTGAGCCCGGTCTTTCCCCCGGTCCTGTGAAGACAGCGTCCTTTTCGGAGATTGATGGGCGAGTGGATCCACTCAAAGTAATTGAAGCCTGTCTACGGCGTGCGTGTGAGGCGGGAGCCGCTGTGCATATCCATACCCCCGCCCCTGAGCTACGCCTTGATCGACGGGGCAAAATAGAGGCGGTCAATACCCCCAATGGTGAAATCGGTTGTGATGTCGTGGTTTTGGCGAATGGAACTGCCACAACGGAACTCGCTGCCACTGCCGGTGTTCACATCCCACAACAGCACAGTCCCGGCGTGGTGATTCGTACCGATCCGCAGCCGCCGATATTACAGAACGTTTCAGTGCTTCATCTACCACCCATCGACGAAAATCGACATGAAATTCACCTGCGACAGTCCGGGGACGGGACGCTTGCCATCGGTCAAGGTTCACAGGAGAGTGTAGACCAAGACGACTCCCAAGAACATGCGGATGATCTGTTGCGTCGCGCCGTCCATTATCTGCCAGCCCTCGCCGGTGCGCGAGCAATTCCAACGCCGGTGGGCTACCGTCCAATGCCAATTGATGAGTTGCCGGTCATAGGATTTTGCGACGCGGCACCGAATTTGTATGTCGCTTTGATGCACAGCGGAGTCACACTGGCACCCCTCGTGGGGGAATTAACAACACTGGAGATTGTTGATGATGCCCGCGTTGAAATGCTCGACCCATACCGTCCGGAGCGATTCAGGTCCGCTGATTGAACGAATCTACACTAACATAGCAAATTATCTCGTAAAGGTAGTCTTCTGTACCACAATCTGTTAGATTGTGATCCTAACCCGCAAACTAACAGTTTGCGCTACATTTGCCCGACCTAAAAGCCCCAGCGGGGCGACATGTGGCTGGAATACGTCACTGAAAGAGGCTTAAATATGATTCAAGTCAAGAAACAACTACAAAAATGCTTGGAAAACTTTCGCACGGGCACCCTGACGGAGCAAGATCTGCAGCAGGCGTTGAAAAACATCACCGATGAATCGGCTGCAGCGGCAAAGCCCCAACGCCTGCTATATCTTCAAGCCGCAAACACGTCAGTTACCTCGACGGTTGAGGGCATGTCAATCGTGGAGGGCGACGGCGTGCACAACGGTCCCGACGACCCCGAAGATTGGCCCTACCAGACGGTGCATGAAGCAATGCTCGACGGATGGCGTATCGTCAAGTTCCCCGAAATGACACTGATGTTGGTGGGAGAAAACGAAACCTATGGGCTCGGCTGCGAATTTATCCTCGAAAAGTAACTCCGCAATCACAGCACTTCCATGAAAGGGTTTTACCGATGATCGATCAGATATACGATTGTGAACCGACGCTAACGGATCAACAGGTAATCGAATTTTGCCAGAAAGGATTTATCATCCTTGAAGGCGTGGTTTCAGATGACATTAATCATCGCGTGTCGAATTTTCTGGCTGAGCATCCCCACTTGGAACCGGTCGAAATCCTCGCTGAAGACTGGTTCGTCGACGGTGTTCTCAAAAATCCACAAGCGGCAGGGGCGGTAAGATCTCTCTTGGGGAAGAACTTCAAGCTGCCGATGATCATGAGCAACCACCGCGTCGAGTGTCCGAGGACCCTGAGTTGTGGTTGGCATCGCGACGGCGGCGCCATCGACGCGACACGGCTCGAATTTTTACAGGTGTTTTACTACCCCCAAGACACACCGAAAGAGATGGGACCGACCGAATTAGTGCCAAGTTCACATCTGGTCCGCGCCAAACGCCGCTTCATGAGTCACTACGGCAACATCCGAGTAGGGGTAAAGACAGCAGCACCGGCAGGCTCAATTTTCATTACACACTACAGTATCTGGCACCGCGCCACCTCCTCTACCGGCAGTGGCATCCGTAATCTGCTTAAATACAACTATTGGCGGACGGTTCCACCGGAACGTGACTGGGTGGTTGATCCCTCTACTGACTTTATGCAGATGAAGTTTATGCCAGACGTTTCAGTGCTTGAAAAATGGTACGATTCCATCCACGTCGCCCGGTTGTTCCAGTGGTTGTGCGGCCTCGGCGACGATTTCGAGTTTAAGGGAGGGCAGTCTTGGCCCATCACCGCCGGCAGCGGCTATGACACGACCGAAGGCTTACCGCCCGGACTGGGTTCTGTTGACATTTGAATAGCATGTAGGTTGGGTTGAACGGTCAAACGTGGATTCCTATCGACTACAATAGAGACTTAGGTGTTCAACAACATCTGTTCATAGGCAGATAGAGTGAAACCCAACTCCGTTTTTCATCGAGAAGTCCCCTTTTGTACCACAATCTGTATGAGATTTCAGAAAATAATTCGGTAATTCTATATTTCCCCCATGCCCGGTAGGTGCGGTTTCCAACCCTGGTTTCGATTCATCGGACCGCACTAGACATCGCTCGGAAATTACCCAATTAATAAATTAAACTTCATACAGTTTGCGCTACATTTATCTGACAGTGTACTAGTTCACTGGTTCATTAGTTCATTATAGTGAATTATAGAAATAAGTAGACATTAATAGTAGGCACACTCCGTGTGCCGTAACTCGGCGAGCAAGGTTCGTGACTTGATTCGTGCATCATCTCTCAGTAATTCTAAAATCTACCATAATTATCCAATGAACTGATTTACGTTTCACGCTTCACGTTTCAACAATGCATTATTCTTTGTCAGAATTGTTATAAGGAGCATTGACCAATGCAATCAACACAACAAACCCCAACGGCAGAAGTGCCCTCAAAGCCAGCCGCCGAACTGATCGATTACGAAACTCGAGAAGAACGAGCACAGTCACTGGAACGCGACGGTTTTGCTTTTTTCCGCGCAGTTCTCAGTCCCGAACAGATTCAAGAGTTACGCGCATGTTCTGATCGCATCAAAACCGTCGCAACACCGAGATGGGATTTTATTGACCCCGAAGGCAGCGGGATTAAAACGATCCAGAACGCGTTCAACCGGGACCCGCTCTATCTCGATTTCCTCGACAAACCGGGCGTCATCGAGCTCGTCGAAGATGCTCTGGGCGAAGATTGCCACCTCATCCAGATGACCCAATGGAACACAGGGAAGCGGGAGGAACAGAAGATGCACACCGATTGGAAGCCGATCCTGCTGCCCGATGATGTAGCGATCGATCCGCGGGTCAAGATTCCAGCACTGATTATGACCGCCCATTTCTATCTGGATGACATGTATGAAGCCCTTGGACCTACGCGTGTTGTCCCCGGCAGCCATCGCGCTGGCATAAGACCCGAACAGGATCAGGATAGGTGGAACAATGCAGAGGAACAATCGATCCTCTGTAAAGCAGGTGACGTGATTGTTTTCAGGAGCGATGTGTGGCATCGGGGCGGCGCCAATCGTACCGATCAGGTCCGTTACCTGCTGCAAGTCCACTACGCCAATCGGTGGATCGCACAACGGTTTCCACCTTTTCTGAGTTTTCAGTTTGACCCGGAAATTCTATCGAAAGCGACACCGCGCCAGCGTCGGCTGTTGGGCGAACATCGTCCAGGGCCCTTTGCTTAAAATGCAAGTATTCTTGCCTAGTAGTAGGCATACTCCGTATGCCGTAACCTTTGTGCAAATTACGGTACAGCAGAGGATACCTACTTCTCTGTATTGAGAGTGAAACTCGCTGCGAGTAAAATAGGGCAGAATAGATTTTGTTTCCGACTCTTAGATGGATTAGAAATCGTTCATAGCCCCAGCGGGGCGATATGTATATAGCAAACATGGTAAAACCAACCCTAAAACCCCAGAGGGGCGACATGTGTACAGCATCGGATAAAATTGGTCATTTCTAGTACCTGTCAAGTATGAAACCTGACCTGCGAGCTATCTAGGGCGTGTTGACATTTTGATGTTGCTAATTGGCAAACGCTGTAATCAGCGGGAAATCTGGTAAATGTAGCGCAAACTGTTAGTTTGCGGGATTTGCGAAGTTGCCAAAGTTCCCCTGATAAGTGGGACTTAGGGGGTTTGTTGTTCATCGGGGGCCTAAGTAATTCTAAAATCTAACATAACCTAGCAACTTGAATTATAAAAGGAAATACGCATGACTTTCAAGTATCGCTTGGGAGTAGACATCGGGGGAACGTTCACCGATGCGACCCTAATCAACGAGGAAACAGGTGAGATCCGTGTCGACAAAGTGCCTTCGACGCCCCAAGACCCGTCACACGGTTTCATGGAGGCAACCCATCGCATACTACGCAAAGCCAACGTGTCACCGGACGAGGTCGGCTACGTCGTTCACGGCACGACTGTGGCAACCAACTCGATCATTGAAGGAAAAGTTGCCCGCACCGGCTTCGTTACAACCGACGGCTTTCGCGATCTATTGGAGATTCAGCGTCAGATACGACCCTCACTCTACGATTTACAATTTGAAAAACCGCGTCCCCTGACGCCGCGTTACCTGTGCTTCGGCGTACCTGAGCGATTGGACGCCCAAGGGAATGTGCTCACACCGCTCGACGAGTCCACAGTCAGGAATGTGGCAGAACAACTCCGTCAAGAAGACGTAGAATCAATCGCTGTCTGCTTCCTCCACGCCTACATCAATCCGAGCCACGAGAAACGGACAGGGGAGATCCTACGTGAAGCCCTCCCCGACACCATCATCTCCCTTTCGTCAGAGGTCGCCCCGGAGTTCCGAGAGTATTTCCGGGCAAGCACAACGGTTATCAATGCTTCCATCAGGCCCGTCGTCGGGCGTTACCTCCAGAGCATTGAAGCACGGCTGCGAGAAGAGGGACTGGAAGCAGAACTGCTTGTGATGCAAAGCAGCGGTGGAGTTTTCACGTTTGAGGCAGCGAGTGAGAAGCCGGTCTTCATGGTGGAGTCGGGTCCTGCAGCCGGTGTCATTGCCGCAACCTATCTCGGCACAACGCTGGAATGCCCGGATGTCATCTCCTTCGACATGGGCGGCACCACCGCGAAAGCAGGACTGATCCAGAACGGCACACCGACGATAACCAAAGACTACGAGGTAGGAACAGCGGCGCAAACCGGCGTGGGTGCTTCCCGCGGGGCAGGCTATCCCATCCGTACCCCTGTCATTGATCTTGTGGAGATCGGTGCCGGCGGCGGTTCAATCGCTTGGGTGGACTCCGGCGGGGTGTTGCGTGTGGGACCGCAGAGCGCAGGCGCGGATCCGGGACCCGTGTGCTATGGAGCAGGCGGGGCAGAGCCAACCATCACCGATGCCAATCTGGTGTTGGGGCGTCTCAACCCTAATTTTTTCTTAGGCGGCGAGATCGAATTGGACGTTGATGCAGCGCGTCAGGCGATCCAAGAGCAGTGCGCGGATCCATTGAACCTTGATCTCGTGGAAGCCGCTAACGGCATCGTGGAGATTGCTAACGCTGCAATGGTCAACGCCCTACGACTCGTCTCCGTCCAGCGCGGTTACGACCCCAGAGATTTCGTGCTAACGGCGTTTGGCGGGGCGGGTCCCGTACACGCCAACCGTTTGGCAGCAGAGATTGACGCGCCCACCACGATTATCCCCATGAGCCCCGGCACAACCTCAGCCATGGGCTTGTTGGTAACGGACCTCAAGCACGACTACTCCACAACCCTCATCCAACACGTCGATCAACTGGATACAGCGGCGGTGGAGGCGACCTACCAAGAGTTAGAGGTGCAGGGAGACACAAGCCTAAAGCGGGAGGGCGTGCGTCCAGAAGACATCAGCTTCCTCCGGCAGGTGGATATGCGCTATGTCGGACAAAGCTACGAACTGACAGTCCCGTTACCGGCGGAACAGTTAGACACTTCAAAGATCGCTACCGTACTTGAACAGTTTCATATCGAACATGACCGCGCCTACGGCTATAGTGCATCGGAAGAACCGGTCGAGTTCGTAAACCTACGACTCACCGCAATCGGTAAAATCGCCAAACCCCGGCTGCGTGAGTTGGAAAGAGACAACACAGACATCGCTGCAGCACAGAAAGCGGTCCGATCCGTGTACTTTGCTGAAAGTGACGGTTACGTTGAATGCCCCATCTATGACCGCTACCGTCTCGGTCCCGGCTGCGTCTTGACAGGACCGGCAATCGTCGAGGAGATCGATTCCACCACCGTCATCCATCCCGGCTACAGTGCACAGGTTGACAGGTTCGGCAACCTAATCCTAACCCGAATTTAACCCTTGGTGAATTGGAGAAATCAATAGACATTTACCAACAACTTCGACCTTCACGAAGTTGCTAAAGTCCCCCTGACAAGTTTCCCCCCTGATAAGGGGGGCTAGGGGGGTTGGGGGATTTAGGGGGTTGATTATGCCTTGAACTGGAGATAATCCAATGCCAATTAATGCTACCAGTCCCAGATGTTTTAACTTGGCTGAATTTAGAGCGACACTCAACAAGGAAGAAGAACGATGACTATCACCGGTGTAGTGATAAAGAATATTATCCGTAAATTGTTGGCAGGCGAGGATTACCGCGCCGAGATCGTTGCGCTTATTGACGCAGAATTTTTGCAATACTTCATCGAATTTTTCGGTCACGTTGTTGATGCAAAGCTGAAAGATAGGAAGGCAGCGATGCATCTCGCAACAGATGTCAACGGAGATGGGGTCGTTAATATCTTAGGTATAGTCTTGGTTGCAGAGATGTTTGAAAATACACCCGCCGCTCCATAACCCCTTATAGCAGTCAATTCGATATTCATCATTATGAACGAACAAGAAAAACAATCCCAATTGAAGTACCAAGTTGGTCAGAACAACGTCCAGATATTCGGGTTGGATATAAACGCCCCAGTATTCATCACGGCTAGCGTTAGTATCACCCTCTTTGTGGTCGGTACGCTCGTGTTCCAAGAACAAGCGTCGATCATTTTCGGCAGCCTCCGTGTGTGGCTGACCACGCGCTTGGATTGGGTGTTCATGCTCACCTGTAGCCTGTTGGTGCTGTTCTGCCTGTTTCTGATGGTCTCACCGCTCGGCAGGGTTCGGCTCGGCGGAACGGAGGCTGTCCCGGACTATTCCACGTTTACATGGATAGCGATGCTGTTTTCGGCGGGGCTGGCTATCGGGCTGGTCTATTTCGGGGTCATCGAGCCTGTCCACCATTTTCAGCATCCGCCGTTCAACATGACACCGGTTTACGACGCGCAAGCACCACCGCCTGACATAGATGATCCAAATACAAAAGCAGCATGGGATATGAGTTTTGCCGCGATCGCTTTCCATTGGGGACTGCACGGGTGGGTGGGTTATGCGGTTATCGGGTTGGCTCTTGCATATTTCACCTACAATCGGGGCTTGCCGCTTGCACTGCGGTCAGCGTTTTATCCGTTGCTTGGCAAGCGGGTGTGGGGCTATCCGGGTCACATCATCGACACGCTCGCTATCTTTGCGACACTGTTCGGGATAGCACCTTCTTTGGGACTCGGTGCACAGCAGGTAGCTGCGGGACTCAATTACCTGTTTAATATCCCTGCGACCAATGCCACCGCGGTGGCTATCATCTTATTGATCACCGTCATCGCCACGGCGTCGGTCTTGAGCGGCTTAAATGTCGGTATCAAGCGGTTGAGTCAAATCAATATCTGCATCACCATAGGGCTGTTCCTATTCGTCATCGTAGCCGGTCCCACGGGCGCGATTTTCAGCAGTTTCTTCAGGGGACTGGGGACTTATATCGTTACGATTGTGCCGTTCAGTAATTGGGTGGGACGCACCGATTCATACTTTATCCATGATTGGTCGGCGTTCCATCTGGCGTGGTGGCTGGCGTGGGGTCCGTTTGTAGGCTCGTTCATCGCTCGTATCTCGAAGGGGCGCACGGTGCGGCAGTTTCTGTTCTGTGTGCTGATCCTGCCGATGTTGTTGGTTCTGTTGTGCATGAGCACGTTTGGGGGGACGGCTATCCATCAGTTTCTTACCGATGGGTTTACCGGGGTGATGGATAGTGTTGGCGGAGGGAAACAGGAGCTTGCATTGTTCAAGATGCTTGAACAACTCCCGCTGACGGGTATCACTTCGTTTGTGAGCATTGTCCTGCTCATTATCTTTTTTATCACGTCGTCCGATTCTGGATCGCTCGTCGTCGATACGATTGCTGCGGGCGGTAAGTTTGATGCGCCGGTCGGACAACGGGTGTTTTGGTGTTCGGCTGAAGGGTTGGTCGCTATCGCGCTCCTGCTCGGTGGCGGCTTGCGGTCGTTGCAAGCGCTAGCTGTTGCGTCGGGCTTGCCGTTTGCGATTATTGTCATCGGGATGGGCGGATGCACATGGCTGGCACTGCGGAAAGAAGAAGTGGACTGATTTGTTTGCAACATGCTATTCCGATATGTTAAAATAGAAATCACAAATGGCAGAAGCGGCTATCAGCTATGATCCTGACAATCTGTTAATCCCCGATCCCGCGTAGTGAGCCCTATTCTGCCTGGGCTTGCCTGCCTCGATTCATTGGGGATTTATCGGGGGCACGGACTCCCAATCTATCAGGGAGGATCTTCCGATTCTCGGGATTCTGGTGAAACGGAACGGAACCGATGTATCGGGGGAACGGCATAAATCAGGTTTCAGAAACCCAAACCACCTCACTAAAACGCACTAAAACGCACACTCAAGTAAAAAATATGTGAGGATATGTGAGAATGTGTGACATTTTGTGACATCTGATCAAAATCAAAGCTAATGTTCATCAACGGTCCGTCCCAAGACTAACGAAAATATGCAAAATATGTGAGAATATGTGACATTTTGTGACATCAGGGCGGCTTGTACACTTCAGATTGTAGCCGCCCGTTGCTTCATCCCCCGTCCGGACGCGCAATGAAGTGCGTAACTCCTACCTTGATGAATTAGAGAAATAAATAGACATTTACCAACAACTCCGACCTTCACGAAGTTGCTAAAGTCCCCCTGAGTTTCCCAAGTCCCCCTGACAAGGGGGATTTAGGGGGTTAGAGGATTTAGGGGGTTGATTGTGTATCGAAAGTGTATAAGTAATTGAGGGGTGTGCATCATTATTGTCTGAATCAGGATTCTCAGGATTTAAGGATTTTCAGGATAGAAACCGGAACGTCAAACGGGACTATTTTAGAAAGGGACAGGGTGCATTTAGCCCCGGAGGGGCGACATGTTTATAGCATACCGGATAGCCCCATACCCCAAAGCCCCAGCGGGGCGACTGAATCGCAGATTGATCTCCCACACGAAAGCGATTTATGCACACCTCAAGCAATTATAAAATTCACCATACTAAAAACTCCTTTGGGGCTAAAGTCCAAACCCCAATAGATCGGGGTTAAGCAAAGCATTTTGTGGTATAATTCATAAGCGAAAACAAGCAATTGGCATTACCCCTAAATGAGTCCGTAGTAGAGTAAACTATCATGATGAACTGGAGATAACCCAATGCTAATTATGGTGAATTAGATGAGGGGTGTGCATCATTATTGTCTGAATCAGGATTCTCAGGATTTAAGGATTTTCTGGATACACACTGGAAAGTGAAACGGGACTATTTTAGAAAGGGACAGGGGGCATTTAGCCCCAGCGGGGCGACATGTTTATAGCATACCGATAGCCCCATCCCCCAAAGCCCCAGCGGGGCGACATGTGCCATCTGTCTGAATCGCAGATTGCACTCTCCCATACGAAAGTGATTTATGCACACCCCTCAATTAGATAAATAAGTAAACATTAAAAGTAGTAGGCACACTCCGTGTGCCGTAACTCCGCGCACAAAGTCCTGACCTTGCTCGTTCACAGTGTCCAATTAATTCTAAAATCTACCATAATACTATCAATCCCAGATGTTTTAACTTGGCTGAATTCAGAACGACACTCAACAAGGAAGAAGAACGATGACTATCACCGGTGCTGTTATAAAAAATATTATACGTAAATTGTTGGCAGGCAAGGACTACCGCGCCGAGATCGCCGCGCTCATTGACGCAGAATTTTTGCAATATATCATCGAATTTTTCGGTCGCGTTGTTCATACAAAGTTGAAAAATGGGACTGCAACAATTGATTGGTACAAAGAAGAATTTCTCAATCCAGAACTTCAACCATCGGATATCGCTGTACCTCCCAGCTTGGATATGAAAACGATCTCGAATATGCATAACTCTTTACGGAAAGAAATTGTACTTGACGCATCCAGAGATCATTATGATGTCTTACTCAATGCGATTCAGGATTTGACGGAACAAAGCGATATTGATGCCACCTTGACAATAAAATTTCGGACGGTCAGTGTTGATCTCAATATTAACGAAAGTTTAATCATTATTAATACGCTTGCCGTCAAACGCGCCGCGTTGCGAGGTGGATTATGGAGTACAACAGGAAAACAGGTTGAGAAACCGTTGATGGGGACACTTTGTGCCCTATTCCGTGTTCCACTCAGGTATTTTAATCAATCTGTTCCTTCTGCTTCAACAAGCGAAGTGGAACGTGAGGCGGATTTCTATATGGTCGATGATGCAGGATTAAGGCACCGTTGCGAAGCAAAACTGATGGACAGAGGGAATCCGGAAAGTGCGGATGCCGTACATGCCCGTAGCAGCCAAGTTTTTGTTGCGGATAAACTCTCCGACCTAAATAAAGCACAACTCGACGATTCAGGCATTCATTGGGTGGAGCTGCGAGATGAAAACGGTTACAAGCGGTTTGAGCAGGTCTTAACGGCGTTATCAATTCCTTGTCAACCCTTTGAAGGTGATATACAGGAAGCGTTAGATGAAATCTTTCCAGTTATACTTTCCGACGATGTTCAATCTTCAGTCACCCCTGGCATTACTCTTCAAGAGCGGAGTAGTGATGATTCGCAGCTGCTAGTGGACTTTGAATAAAATAAAGTGGACGGGGATGGTAGAGGGGTTGCGGGCGAGATTGAATCAATAAAAGGAGGTAATACTATGCCGACAGAAATACCCCCGGTAACAATTGACATAATTGGCATCATAATTGGCGTAATTAGCATCATAATTACCGTCATAATTGGCATATTACAAATCACATCAGCAAGGAACAAAATCCTTGAAACAATAAAATTTGTTTGGAGCAAAATTACGAATGTTTGGAGCAAAATTACAAATATCCCCGCATGGTTCAAGCGACAACTTAGGAAGCGTAGAGCAAGGGCAGAGTACATGGATCTTTTCAGGGATA
Source organism: Candidatus Poribacteria bacterium (assembly GCA_965204355.1). Taxonomy (GTDB): domain Bacteria; phylum Poribacteria; class WGA-4E; order WGA-4E; family PCPOR2b; genus PCPOR2b. Next base: position 225,711 of record OZ241983.1, on the reverse strand, counting down.
CTGATCAATGTTTGTTACAAGTATTTGACTGTCTTGAAGTTGCACATAAACTTTTTGAGAATTTTTGTGTTACAGAAGAAGATAAGGCTCTTCTTAAAGAGTTTTCGGAAAAGACAGATTATTTATTAGGATACAGAGATGCGTTGAAATGGAAAAGACAAGCATTAATGATTGGTGATTGGGAAGGCTTGAATGGCAAGAAGAGGCTATAACCTTATCGTTGCCATAAACATCCATCTATACACTTGGGCGGTCACTGGACTTGCCAAGCTGAAGCGGGAAATCAACAATGAGTGATCACATGAAAATCAAACTGGAAGGGATTTTCAACGCTTTACAGCCTGTTTTACAAGGCAATAAGTAGGGTAAACTATCATAAAAGAGGAGATATAAATGGATTTTTCAGCATGGGCACCAAGCCACACGATTTTGGTGGCTTAGGATAAAAACTATAGGCTCATGTAAAAACAGAGTGCAATTACGGTGAAAGCGTTAAGGGCGGGGCAAGATGCCCCGCCTACGGTTTTTGAGGCAAGTGGGTGCCGTTGCACTAATTCTTAACATGAGCGAAACTATAATGTGTTTTGAATTTGAGCAACAGTTCGACGCTTGGCATTATCGACGAGTGGAGGCAATTGGCTTATGATTGCATCTTGCACTTGTTGGCGAGAAAGTCCTCCCAGTTTTGAAAGGAGGGACGTATCAATTTGATGGATATTGTATCACAATCTTGGTTTAGACACTGGCCCAAAATTCCGATGGCAGTACAATTTGCGGATCTCATAGCATTAATCAACATAACTGGGGGTTGATACAAAAATGACACAGGATTGGAGATGGGACCAAGGTAGGTTGGAATATTTTCGATTTGACAATATTAGAACAATCGCAAAATGCCTTTTGAATCTGGAAGGAGCTAGACTAAACGTTCCTAACCTTGATCCACTACGAAATTTACTTGAGGTTGAAACAGGATTACCCTTTGCACCGCCTCACTATAAAGTTTGGCGAAATTATAGGGGCGTCTTTGCGTGTAGCTTACTGGCAGTGCGTCACCAAAATTTACTTGTTGTTACAGACCTGTGCCGAAGAATTGCGGGCTTAGAAAAACCCGCTTTAACCGTTGATGAATATTTTTCCTTCATCATTCCAAGATTTTACTTTCCTTTCCCAGCATTCCAGGACTATAGTGCATCCAAACCTCAAATCTTTCCGTTTTGTGCTATACTCAAGTATTTAATTGCTCAATTCCGTCAGCGAGGAGAAGCTAGCATTGACATAGATGAAGTTTTCTCGTTAGTAGTAGCCAACTGTGATGGTACTGAGGACATTGACTTCTACTTGAACCTATCCCAGTCCAATTATACACCGGATCCAACCGTAAAACGACAAGTAAGAGAAATGCTAATCTTTATCAGTCAGACTAGTTTCTTAAAATGGCACCGAAATGTGCTGTTTCTTGACGTAATGCCGGAAGATTCAAAGTCCATTGAGGAACTAGAAGCTATCACTACACCGATTATACAGCAGCGTAATTCCTCGCCCTCAGATGAAATTTTGGCTATCGGAGCAACCGGTGACCAAGAAATTATTACACCTATTCTAATTGGAGCACGAGAACTTCCAACAGACTTGATTTTTACAGAAGGAAAGCAGGTGCGAGTTGAGCATGTAAGGATAGAAAGAAGCCCGCGCTTGAGAAAAACGTTCTTTGAAATTATGGCAGAGCCACACTTATGCGACATGTGTTCGTTGAACCCTAAGCAACGCTATCCGTGGACGGAAAACATACTTGAAATACATCATATTTTGCCTCTCACCTCCCCTCTGGCAATAACTTCACAAGGAACGTCTTTTGAAGATATAGCAGGTGTCTGCCCAAACTGTCACAGAAGCATACATGTTTACTACAAAGCGTGGTTGAACGCTCATTCCAAGGAAGATTTCGATTCTAAAGCTGAAGCGAATGAGGTCTATCTGGAAGCAAAGGAGAAAATAATCTTATGACGATTTCAGACCAAATCGAGCTTTTGCAAAGGTGTATTCAAGGGGAGCTAGATCTAGCGCAAGAACTTGCTGCAATAGGTTTAGGATATGATGATTTGCGCTACCGATATGATGCTGACTATTCCTGCGGGAACAGCGGTGATATATTTGCTTCAAATGGATTAGATGCTTCGCTTGATTATAAAACTCCAGAGGACTATAATTCTCCTACTTGCCAAATTCCCGCTATTGGCTTCTTTTCTGGTGCTGGTGGTTTAGAAATGGGATTCGATTTTGCTGGATTTAACCATCTCGCTTCCATTGAAATAAAAAAAACTTTCTGTGATACGTTGCGACAGAACAACAAACATTGGAACATTATCGGACCACCAGACAATAGTGGGGATGTTTGTAATAAAGAAGAAATAATGGATATACTCAAAAATAAAATAGGCGTCAAATTACCTTTTGAGGGTGTCTTTCACGGAGGGCCACCCTGTCAATCTTTCAGTGTTGCTGCTAACCAAAGATTCTCAAAAAACGGAGGTAATTTTAAGCGGATAGGATTCCAACACGATGAGTTTGGTAATTTGCTTTTTGAGTTTATATGGTACATAAAAGAATTAAAACCAAGAGCGTTTTTAATTGAAAATGTTGTAGGATTACTTTCTATTGATAGAGGCTATCAGATCACGAAAGCTATTAAGACTTTACGAGAAACTGGCTATAAGGTGACAAAAGCTATTCTAAACGCTGCTGATTACGGAGTGCCGCAACATCGTCACCGCATATTTATCGTTGGCACTTGCACAGAAAAAAACTTCAATTTTCCTGCTAAAGAAGTTAAAGGGGTAGCCGCTGCTAAAGCGTTAGAGAAACCTTTAGCGGGCATAGCTAATCATATAACGCGGCAACACCAAGCACAATCCGTTATACGCTACATGGAATTAAAATACGGCGAACGAGACAAATTGGGACGGGTAGATAGGATAAATCCTCATTTGCCTTCAAAAACAGTTATTGCTGGTGGTAGCAGAGGTGGGGGACGATCTCATTTGCACCCTCATATTCCGAGAACTTTATCCGTCAGAGAATCCGCGAGACTCCAAACATTTCCCGATGGCTATGTCTTTGCTGGTGCGCCTGCACGTCAATTTACGCAAGTTGGTAACGCTGTGCCACCATTGCTGGCTTTGAAACTGGCACAAGCGATTTCTGAGGTGTTTTAGCAATTCATTTTTCGTCGAATTTTTAAAATGTCCAATACCTCGAATCACCAGACGCCCCCCTTATGGCAGCCAATTTCTCAGATACTCCATGTCATCAGGCGGGAGGGTTGGTGCGGACAGAACTTACAAATCTGGCGTTAAAGAGTATATATACAACACTGAAACCTGCGACCTTGTTGTCGGAGTAGAAATCATCGGGATTAATGGGGGAAGCTAAATCAATTTTTATTTTATTCCCACTTTGTACATAGAGGCACTCAGTCAGAAAAGTTTGTCAATCAATAAAATCCCACAGGCGAAAAACAACTGGGAGATCCTCGTGCGATGTAAAGAGGAAGATTTTGTTAATAAGGTGTTCGCCCCTCAACAAACGCCCGGTCAGATCCTCTTGCTTTAATTCGTTGAAGGAAAAAAGGTGGAGACACTGCGAGCGATGTTGAATCAATAAACCGAAAGGAGATAGATTATGTGGCTTGTTACCGATGATAGTATGATCAACTTTGATTTGGTGAGTTCTATAAGGATTAGGGAAAATCCTCCAAACGATCCTGACATTGAAACACACCGTGTGGTAACAATGGAAGTATCTGTTAAAACACCAAAAGTTCTTTTCAAGGGGAGCTTTGATGACTGTCAACAATTTTTAACGGTACTACAGTCTTGGATGCCAAGAGAGAAATTTGACTTCCTTCAACTGTCAATGGTTGTAGAGAACGCAGTCGAGGTTAAATCAATAAACTGAAAGGAGATAGATTATGGTATATCTAGGTCGTCAACAATGCGAGAGGGCAAGTTGTTTCCTTGATGGAAACATCCTACGCGGAGACATCAAGGGAATCAACCTCCCTGATATTGATCCCGCAACGGAAGATGTACGGTTCAGGGCCGGCGAGATTAAGACAATAGATGTCGAATTAAAGGGGTGGAGCATCCAGTCAAAGGCAAGAAAACCGAATACGCAGCTAGAGATTCGCTTGCCGATAAAGGATGATTATGGGAAGATGGTGCAGGCAATTTGGAAATTTCGGGGTCTCCTAACGTGCAAACAAGACACGCTTACGTTAGCAACGACGCTCAAACTCGGTGCGACCTTATATGAGCATTACATCGATGGCGAGGAGAAGCATTATATCGACGCCCTGAACTTCATCTGTCGAATCAACGGGGATGATCTGTTGGCTGAGATGCGTGAAATGCTTGGAATTTGATGCGTTCAAAATTTGAGTCTTTGTCAAATAATATCCGATAACCCGAATTATCAGACATTCTGGGTGTTAGGCTCCTTGCTCCGGTAAAAGGTAGGCTAAAAGAACCTCACAATCCATCTGCTGATTCTCTCTGTATCTGATTTTCGGGGTTCGTCAGCGAAGCCCAGGAGATTCTCCTTGAGCGAAACAACAGCCAACAGCAGCGAATCCATTGGATACCGCGAACTGATTCGCGGCAACCGCAATTTTCGCCTGCTCTGGCTTGGACAGATTATCAGTCTGCTGGGGGATTGGTTCAATTTTGTCGCTTCCGCTTCGCTCATCGCAATACTGACCCAGTCCGGGTTCGCCATCGGCAGCCTCTTCGTCGTCCGTATGCTCGCCCCATTCTTCATCAGCCCCATCGCCGGGGTGGTCGCCGACCGCTATAACCGCAAAAATATCCTCATCATAACCGACCTAACGCGTGCTGTAGCGGCATTCGGCTTCCTTTTCGTTCGAAGTGCCGACCATGTGTGGCTACTTTACGTCCTCACCGCCCTCCAACTCGGCATCAGCGGCTTCTTCTTCCCCACACGCAATGCAATTTTGCCCGATATAGTTTCATCACAAGGGCTTGGCGCTGCCAACGCCTTAGGGTCCGCGACATGGTCGGTTATGCTCGCTGTGGGCGCTGCCATCGGCGGAATAGTGTCCGGTGCGTGGGGCATCTACCCCGCCTTTGTCATCGACGGCTTGACCTTTCTCCTCTCCGCCGCATTCATTATTCCGATTAAACTTGATGTGAAACCCGTCCCCGCAGCGTCGGACAAAACCATGGGGGCTGCCGTCAAGGAGTACCTCGACGGTTTACGGTATCTCGGCAAGCATACCGATACACTGGTCATTGCGCTTCATAAAGCCGCCAGCGCACTGGTGATGGGGTCAGGATCTCAGGTGGCTATGGTCGTCATCGCCAAAGATATTTTTGTGATTGGAGAAGGCGGCGGCATCAGCCTCGGTCTTATGCTTGGGATGGGCGGTGTTGGTACAGGAGTGGGTCCCATCATCGCGCGTCATTTTACCGGCGATCGGGATCGTCCGTTACGGTATGCTATTATTTTAGGCTATCTGATGGGCGCTGTGGGACTGGCAATCGTCGCGCCGATGATCCAATTCGGCTGGGTGCTTTTGGGTGTCACCCTCCGGGGAATTGGCGGGGGAATTATCTGGGTGTTCTCAACACAACTCTTACTGCAGCTTGCCCCCAATCAAGTGCGCGGACGGGTTTTCTCCACCGATTTTGCCCTGTTCACGCTGATGAGTGCGATCGGTTCTGCGGTTGCGGGCGGAGCACTCGACGCTTCACTCAGTCTCCCCGCAATTTTCTGGTGGATGGCGGGTTTGACGGTGATCCCAGCGGTTCTCTGGACGGTGTGGCTGGGCGAAAGAACTGAACGCGAAACGTGAAAAGGAACGCAAGTTGCTAGTGTTGAACATCCATCGGTATGCCGTTAAGATTGAGGGATTCTATCTTTCGCTCCAGTTTTGAATCCCGATTTATCGGGGAGAAGCGATATGTCTATAGAATAGCGATGAGGTTAATCCCTGCGCTCCAGATGAAGATTAATTTATTTAATTGGGTAATCTTCAAGCGATGTCCGGTGCGGTTTCCAACCGCACCTATGCGGTACGGTTAGGAAACCTCGCCGGTACAGAGTGTCCAATTATGGTGAACAATATAAATATGTAGACGTTCACCAATAGTGTCCTTTATCGAAGCCTCATGAAGTCCCCCTGACAATGGTTTCCCCCCTGACAAGGGGGGCTAGGGGGGTTGGGGATTTAGGGGGTTGGTTGTGTATTGAAAGTGTATAAGTAATTATAGAATTCACCATAGTTAAGATAACCCAAGTTGCTAGTCGATAAACTAAGCACCAGAAACCGGTGCAATAATCGGGAATTGGAATTCCCTCCTACAAAAAATGGACGGTAGGGGGCGTACCCTCCGAATCGCGACTAACTTGACTACGGCTACCTAGCAACTTGCGTTAAGATAAATGGAGGCGCGATCACGGGCTGCACGATTGGTGCAGATTCGTGGACGAATCACGTTTCACGCTTCACTCACCGAATCCCAGACTGCGGAGGTGTGCGACAGCCTGTTTCATATCCCCAGGCACCTGCATAATCCACGGTCCCTGAAAACCCACGTCTTCAAGAACCCCCTTGACACCAGCGAAATCCACTGACCCTGTGCCGAGTGTGGGGAAATCCCATTCGTCAAAATTACCGCTATGGTCCTTCAAATGGGCGCTCACAACATACTGCGCAATCTGTTTTAACTCCGTGACCGCATCCGTCCCATCCGTATAAAAACTAATGTTTCCTGTGTCGAAGTTGATTCTGATATTCGGGTGGTCGGTCGCCTCCATCGTCTTCAACGCAACTTCGGCATTATGAACGAGTGACGGGTGCGTTTCGAGCGCGACGGTGATGCCACGTTGCGCCGCCGCATCGCCCATCGTTTTCAACCAGTCGCAGACCTTTGGTCTCATATCCTCATCAGCTTTGATGCTGCTGAGTGCGAGATCCACCCCCATTTTGACCGCCGCATCAAACGCGTTTACCCACGCCTCGCTCGCCGCCTCAGTGGCAACGGTATCCTCTTCGAGATATAACGCGGTCAATCCAATGGCTTGCAGCCCCTTCGATTTGAGGTCTGCCTGAAGTTCTTCGACCTTGTCAGGTTCAGGGGCACCAACTTGAACATATCGGATGCCGTGTTCTAAAAGCTCTGCACCGCCCCCTATATTCGCCAATACGTTTGCCATACTGACTCCTTTCTGTGCTGATAAGCAACGTAGGACTATTTATAGTAGATCTTAGAATTAATGAGACACTCCAAACCGAACCATATTACCCCCAGGACCGGTAGGTGCGTTTTCTAACCGCACCGCATCCCGATGCCGTTCCCGTTCCGAGAATCCCGACAAGTCGGGACCTGCCCCGATGTATCGGGGAGCATTCCGATCTATCGGAACCTGTCGGGAGAAACAGCGCCTACCATACATTTATTTTTAGGGTTTACCATAGTTTTCGGTATTTTCCCCGTCTGGGTAGGAAGTCGGGATTCGGAGATCCCTCCTACAGGAACACTAATGAGCAACGCTTCCGCTCTTTCCAATTCATACACTTTGTGCGTGACTATGTACTATCTTACACCTTTGAAAGATGGATCGCAAGCCGTTTGTTGAACTGGTCTGAATTTTTTCCCCTTTTTTTTCGAATCGTGCTATAATGTCTGCTCAATTGCCAAAGTTTTTTTCAGCCGCCAAATGAGTGAGGAACGATTTGCAACATGCTTAACGATTCACAGATTGCGACATTCAAAGAAGAAGGCTACCTGATCATCGAGAACCTGTTCACCGACGACGATCTGCGTCCAGTGATAGACGAGTTCAGCACCGTTGTCGAGGGGCAGGCACAGCAGCTATATCAAGCCGGGCGCTTGAGTGATTTGTACAAAAATGAGTCCTTTGAGCGGCGTCTGGCAAAGATTGCTGCCGAAGTGCCCGAAGCGACCTCAGCACTACAAACCCGTGCCCATAAAGACGAGGCATTCTTTCAGTTTTTGAAACATCCCAAAATTCTTGACCGGGTTGAGTCGCTCGTGGGTCCCGATATCCTGTGCCACCCATCCTATAATATCCACCCACGCCTACCGGGAGGGTATACTACCCCGCACCAAGATGCAGGATTTTACCTGCCCGATGGCGACGAAACGCTGATTCTGGCGTGCCTGATACCACTCGTCGATACCACACCTGAAAACGGGTGTCTATGGGTTGCCCCACGTCGACATAAGGAAGGGGTTTTACGCCATTTCTGGGGCGAAGATGGGCTAAATATCTCTCCTGAAGAGGTTTCAGAGGAAGAGCGGCAGCCAGTTCCTACAAAGGCAGGCAGCATGGTGATGTTCACCAGTATGACCCCGCACGGTTCGCAGGTTAATAACACAGATACCATCCGTTGGAGTATGGACCTGCGCTACCAAGCGCTTGGGAAACCCACGGGACGTTGGTATGTCCCCGGTTTTGTCGCCCAGAGTCGCTCAAATCCCGAATTGGAAACACCCAACTGCGAGGCATGGATTGCCGAAGTTGAGCGCGTCGAGCAGAAGGCGAACAAATACCCCGAATGGCCACGCTACCGTTGGCCCCAGACATCATAACAGGACTTACGCAGCCAACCGTAGGCGGGGCATCTTGCCCCGCAGTTTGTAGTAGCGCATTTCTTAATCCCGATTTATCGGGGATTCATTGCGCGTTACCACAGGCGATTGTGCACGGAACGCGAAGAGAAACCGAGTTTTTTCTTCAAAACTCGGTTTCTGTTGCACCATTTCTTAACATGAGGCACTTGCTCAAAGGAAAATCTCCTATGGTCCGCATCCCAATCACCATGTGCCACGGTATCAGGCATGACGGCGACTATCCATTGACCGCGGACCATCTCGACAGACTGATGAAAATTGCCGCCGAACTGAACTTTGAGTCCATCAACTACGATCAGCTTTCTCAATGGTTTCAAGAAGGAGAAAAGTTGCCGCATCGACCGATCATGTTCGACTTTGATCACCCCGTGAAGTCGATGCGTTATGAGATACACGATGTTCTGAGCAAATACGGATATGCCGGAAATCTGTTTATCAATACCGGACCGGTAGATGAACTTTACGCCAAGCCTATGCCGCCGGATTCCCGCCGTGAGATTATGACTTGGGACGAAGTAGGACAACTCATAGAAAACGGTTGGCACATCGGCGCACATACGGTGACGCATCCGAATCTGTCTGAACTTTCCCGCGAGGATGCGTCCGGCGAAAAATTGCGGGCGGAGTTGGAGCGGTGTGACGAAACATTGAAAAAACATCTCGGAATTACGCCAAAAGACTTCGCTTTTACAGGCACAAGTTGGAGCAGTATCGCAGAGCGCGAAGTCTCAAAAAGATACCGGTTTGGCAGGCTCTGGATTGTGGGGACAGAATATCAGGTTGATGGCAAGACAACGAGATACGCAGATCTCGTCGGGGTTGATGAACCCGACGAAGCGGATGGTGGACCACCAATAGCAGCGCGTTATATTACAAAGGATTCGCCCCCTTATCGGCTACCGTCAATGGAAATTCAGAGACCCCTGATTTATGACACTGACGCGTTCCGCCGCTATCTTGAAGGCGCACTAAGGACTTAACGGAATTCCCGCACAATCTTCTTATATACCGGGAATTCACGATAAATTGCGTAACTTATAGTAGATCTCAGAATTAACTAGACACTGTAGCGCAAACTGTATGAAGTTTCAGAAAATAATTCGGTAATTCTATATTTCCCCCAGGCCCGGTAGGTGCGGTTTCCAACCGCACCGGACATCGCAATGAAGGTGATTATCATAATTTATTTGACAGAGTACTAGACACTGTAGCGCAAACTGTTAGTTTGCGTCCTCGGATCACAATCTAACAGATCGTGTTACAAAAGACTATCTTCTAACCTCTATTTATCTTTAGAATTCATCATAGAAGGAAGTGAATAGATGGCATCAATCGATTTTTCATTGACCGACAAGGTCGTTCTCGTAACCGGTGCGGGGAAAGGCATCGGCAAAGAGATTGCGCTCGCTTGTGCGGACGCTGGAGCCGACATCGTTGCAGGGAGCCGCACCGTAAGTGAGGTTGAACAGGTAGCGGAGGAAGTTCGCAAAACGGGCAAACGTGCAGAGGCGTGGCATCTAGACGTTGCGGACGTTTCAAGCATTGAGGGGTTCATACAGAAGACACTTGACGCCTTTGGTAGAATTGATGTGCTAGTCAACAATGCCGGGGTCAACAAAGTCCAGCCCGCGCTCGATTGCACCGAAGAAGATTTCGATTACATCGTAGATGTGAACTTTAAGGGCACGTTCTTCATGAGCCAGATGACGGCGAAGTCGATGATTGAGAACGATATTCGGGGGCGCATCATCAACATCAGTTCGCAAGTCGGTGTTGTCGGTGGACCACTTCGAGCACCCTACAGCGGTGCTAAAGGTGCCGTTTGTCTGCTCACCAAATCGTTAGCCGCAGAGTGGGCACCGCACGGCATCACGGTCAACTCGGTCGCACCAACCGTCACCCGCACACCCCTTTCAGAAGGGGCACTGAAAAACCCTGCGTTTCACAAAATGGTAACCGAAAATGTCTTGATGGGGCGGATCGCAGAACCGGAAGAAATCGCAGCGGCGGTTATCTACCTCGCAAGCGACATAGCTGGCATGGTCACCGGACACACACATCTTGTCGATGGCGGCTGGACCGCGGTTTGATCGCATGAATTATAGTGGATATTAGAATTAATGAGACACGCCAAACCGAACCGCATTGCCCTCGTGTTTGGTAGGCGCTGTTTCTCCCGACCTGTCGGGACGCGCCTATGCGGTGCGTTTTCTAACCGCACCTACCGGTCTCCTCGTCCCGTAGTCACGGGATCCCGATAAATCGGGATTTGGTAGTCGCTGTTTCCAACTGCGCCGTTTCAACTCACCCTACGGCCCCTACCGGGGGTGAAAGTGTTTATCTGTTTTCGCTCATGTTAAGAATTAGTGCAACAGCACCGACTTGCCTCAAAAACTGTAGGCGGGGCATCTTGCCCCGCCCTTAACGCTTTCACCGTAACTGCACTCTGTTTTTACATGAGCCTTTATTTTTAAAATTCACCATAGTAAGGTTCGAATCAGGACATCGGGATGGGAAGGGTAAAAATAGTGAAACAACTGACCTCAAACGGCATACCGCTAAACACGTCGCCGGACGCATTCGGTGAGATGCGCGAATCGAATGATCTCCTTGATGATATGCCCGCCTTGAGGGAACGGATGGCAGAGGACGGTTATCTCCTACTCCGCGACTACCTAAATCTGGAGTGGGTCATGGACGCTCGTCGATCCGTGCTTGAGGTGTTAGCAGCGCATGAGATGCTCGACGAAGACTATCCCCTTATGGAAGCGCAGGCAGCAAAGAGTGACCAAGAAAGATTTCGCTCTGCGATCGGCAGTCGTGCAGCGTTGGGGAAATTACCCGCTGTGCGGAAGTTGGTGCATTCTGGTCGGATGATCGACTTCTACACCGCATTCCTCGGCGGCGAGGTCAGATCGTTCGATTTCATCTGGATGCGCGTGATGGGACCCGGCAGATCCAGTGCACCGCACTACGACATCGTGTACATGGGACGAGGCACCACAAATCTATACACCTCATGGACGCCCTTAGGCGATGCTCCCTTGAGCGATGCCTCCCTGATGGTGCTTGAAAACTCCCACCGTCTGGAACAGCTCAAATCAACCTATGGACAGATGGACGTAGATAAGAAAGGTAACTGGAAAAAAACGGGAGGAAGTTACGGCAAAGATCCCGCAGCGATTCAGAACGAACTTGGAGGTCGTTGGCTCACAACAGATTTCCGCGCCGGAGATCTGCTAGTGTTCAGCATGTATACGATGCACTGCTCGCTCGATAACCACTCGGATCGGATTCGGCTATCTTCAGACACACGCTACCAATTGGCATCGGAGCCGGTAGATGAGCGTTGGATCGGCGACAATCCAATCGCCCATTCCGTGCGGGAATAAGGACGAGATATCCGCAACGTTACTATACATAACTAGTGCTCTGTCAAATAAATCATGATAAGGCACTCACCGCTCGGCTCCGACTTTGCCGAGAGTCCAAGACTTGGATAGCCATAGCCAAGCCGCTTTGTGGGGAAAGTGTCTAAAGGAGGCTTTTGTACCACAATCTGTTAGATTGTGATCCGAGTCCGCAAACTAACAGTTTGCGCTACATTTATCTAACAATGTACTAGGTTCTGTTGACATCTGCCAGTCCGTAGGTTGGGTTGAACGGCTAAATGGGAATTCTTATCAAATCCAAGGGACGTTCGATCGTTCAACAACACCTGCTTATAGACAGCTTATAGACAGATAGAGTGAAACCCAACAAAGTTTTTCATCGGAAAGTCGTCTTTTGCACCACAATCTGTATGAGATTTCAGAAAATAATTCGGTAATTCTATATTTCCCCCAGGCCCGGTAGGTGCGGTTTCCAACCGCACTGGACATCGCTCGGAAATTACCCAATTAATAAATTAAACTTCATTTAGATTGTGATCCTAACCCGCAAACTAACAGTTTGCGCTACATTTGGCAAATTATCCGATGATTACAAGGTTTGCCAAGTTAGTAACATTAAAATGTCAACACGCCCTAGCAACAACTTCACTAACCACACAGGAGGTCATCATGATAATACGAAACTGGCGTGACTCAATTCCCTATGTCGGGCACGAGAGCAAAATTATCTGGCCCATATTGACTCGCGCAGAGAACGAAAACGCTGATCCACCGGAAGTAGCGTGTCTGCAAGGATTGAGCAATTTCACACGCCACGTCGTTCAAGGGCGTATCACAACGGATTACCACGACCATCAAGACAAAGAACAGGTCTACTATTTTATTAAAGGACGTGGCAAAATGTTGATTGATGGTAAGGAATACCCAGTAACAGCGGGCGATGCCGTACATCTACCGCCCAGGACAAAACACGGTGTCATCAATGATGGCGAAGATGAAATTGAATACCTGAATATCAGTGCACCTGTTGAGCAGTAATTCAGGGACGCAATCCTTCTCCACATTCCAGCTAAGGAGTCTTTATGATTAAACTCGGCATGTATGGATCCTATTTTGGCAAGGACGATCCAAAAACACTACCCTATGTTGAAGATGTGATCGATTTCGCCTACGAGTTGAAACTAGACGTCGTTGATTTTCGGGCCGATGTAGGCTTTCGTTCGCAAGACCTCGATTACCTGCGCGCTATCAAGATTAGGTGCCTCAAAGCCGGACTCCCCATCGGCTACCTAGCGACCGGCGGCCATTTTGTAGGCACAGAAGATGAACTACAGGAGAAAATGGATCGGTGCAAAGCGGATCTGGATACAGCTGTTTTCTTGGGCGCGCCGATGGTCAGATCATTCTGTGGACCCACGCCGGAGACCGACGAAGGGCAAGCACGCGAAGTCGAGTGTTTCCAAGAACTTTGTGATGCCGCCGCCGAAAAAGGTATCATCGTCGGGGTGCAGAACCATCCCTGTACCGGCGACGGGGTCCTACAGCTTCTGCGCGAAACAGACCGCGAAAACTTTACCTTTATTCTCGACACCGGTCAGTGGGTGGGATCTCCCTCGCGGACCCAAGGTGTGCCCGATCCAGATATAGATACCTACGAATTTATGGAACAGACCGCTCCCTACGCATCGTATGTCCGCGCTAAAGTTTATAAAGTGGATAGTGGACGTGAGGAGTGGCTAGATTATGAACGCATCGTTAAAATTTTGAAAGCAGCGAATTTTAATGGCTGCATGTCCATCACATTTGAAGGCAAAGATGTCAACGAATGCGATGATAAAGAAACCTTCAGGCGAGCGGCTAAGTATCTGCGTGAATTACTTGCCGCCTAGCCCTTTTGGAGTAAACCTATCTCAATACCGATGCCGTTGTGCTAAGGAAGCCTTACGCTTTACGGAATCGGAACACGATACATAATTAAGGAGATTATAATGGCTGAAAATATTTACTCAAGATTGGGTGCGGTTCCAATTATCAACGCTGCGGGAAACTCTACCGCCATGGGTGGCTCAACCCCTACTCCGATAGTCAAGCAGGCAATGGAAGATGCGGAACAGCATTTTGTTGACATGGAGGAACTGCTCGAAAAATCTGGTGGCCACATCGCTTCTCTGGTAGGAGCAGAAGCTGCTTATGTCACGGCTGGCTGCTACGCTGCTATGGTATTGTCCACCGCCGCGTGTATGACCGGCAACGATCAGGAAAAAATGGATCAGCTTCCAGATACCACCGGTATGAAAGATGAGGTCGTCATCCAAGCGAAGCAGCGATACGGATTCGACCGGGCTTACACCATACCGGGAAGCAAGCTAGTGATAGCCGGCGACGAAAGTGGGTGCACACCAGAACAACTGGAAGCCACAATCGGTCCCCAGACCGCAGCTGTTATCCATTTTGTCAGTCCTGATCCGGATGTCACCGTTGTTTCGCTCGAAGATACAGTCAGAATAGCACGTAAACATAACGTGTATGTCATCGCTGACGCCGCTTCGCAGATCTTCCCGATCGATTACTTTAAGGATACCGCCATATCGGCTGACTTGGTCTGTTTCGGTGGCAAATATGTCCACGGTCCCCACTCGGCTGGGTTTGTGGCTGGAAAGAAAGATTTAATCCAAGCGGTAGCAGCCCACGGTTTTATCGGACCCCGCCCCTTGGGACGCGGGATGAAAATAGACCGACAGGAAATCATCGGACTCACAGTCGCGCTCGACCAATGGTTCACGATGGACCACGAGGAACGCTTCGACGAATACCGGAAAAAGTTCGCCGTCATCGAGCGAGCAATTGAGGGGGCTCCCGGCGTGGAAGAAACGAAGGAAGTTACCACGCAAAGATATTGGGGTGTCGAACTCCACGTCGTCATTAACGCAGCGGAGGCAGCGCGGAGTGCCGGTGAACTCATTGCGGAACTTGATGCCGGTGATCCTTGCATCAAAGTCGGCGGCGAAGGCGAAGATGCTGTTGTTATCCGGGTGGATAACCTAGAGGAAGGTGATGAACACACCATCGCCCAACGGTTGAGAGCCCTGCTCGCCGGTTAAATTTATGGTGAATTGGAAAAGTCAGTAGACATTTACCAATAACTCCAACCTTCGCGAAGGTTCCGAAGTCCCCCTGATAAGTTTCCCCCCTGATAAGGGGAGCTAGGGGGGGTGGGGGATTTAGGGGGTTAGCTTTGCACTGGGAATGCCCAAGTAATTCTAAAATCTACCATAGGCTTCGGTTCGGAGTTTGTAGGAAACGCAGATGAACAAGCAGTTTCCAAAAGCAGCATGTGACCAAATTGCTGTGGACTTTCGCGGACGTATCGGCTTCTACATCGAAGATTTGACCACCGGAATCACCCACGAACACAACGCGGATCAACGCTTTCCCACTGCGAGCGTCTGCAAAGTGCCAGTGATGATCGAACTGTTCCGGCAGGTTGAGAACGGCACGCTTTCTCTTGATGACCGCCGTCGGCTGCAAGGAGACATCTCCACCCACGGATCAGGAACATTGCAACTGATGGAAGATGAACCGGAGTTGACGCTACGTGACTACTGTCGGTTGATGATCGGCATCAGTGATAACATGGCGACCGACTTCCTCATAGGGGTAGTTGGGCTGAAGTCTGTCAACGCCACCTTGGATGCGATGGGCTTCCCCAACACCCGAACCAGCGTGACTTTGGGTCGCTATCACTATCGGATGTTCGGCATGGGCGATGTGCCGTGTAACCGAGAAAACGATGTGGTGCAGCAGAAACGGGCAGAGACGCACGGCACTGACTTCAACAGCGTGTCCTTCCAAGACTCTCTGGAGAATAACGTCGCCACCCCACGGGACATGGGGAGCATCCTAAAACAACTTCATGCCGGTCAAATCGTCAGTCCGCAGGCATCAGCAGCAATGATCGAGATGCTCAAACTCTGCAATGACCGCCGCATGATCGCCCGCGACTTAAACCGTGATACCCCAATTGGTCACAAAATTGGATCAAGCGGACGTATCAAGGGGGATGTCGGTCTTATCTTCCTGCCAACGGGTCCCCTTGTTGTCTCCGCGTTCGCACTTGCCAGCAGTGACGGTGTCCGTGGGGATGAGGCGATTGCAGAGATCGCCCGGTTGGCGGTGGAAGCCTTCTCACCTGAAAGCATCGCTCAATAGCGGATTCGCGATTTCTGTAGGTTAGGTTTCCCGGTCCGACTTTAGCTTACCCGGTGCAACCCCGGTAGGCAGCTTGTAGGTCGAGATTCATATCTCGACACTCCAATGTTAATTTTCAAAAATTGATTATGGTAAATCAGAGAAATTAGGTAGACATCTACCAATCCTGGTCTCGCCTGTCCCGATTTATCGGGGGAACGGACAACTCCGACCTTCGCAAAGTTACCAAAGTTCCCCTGATAAGGGGGGTTGGGGGATTTGGGTTGGTTCTGCATTGGGGAGGTCTAAGTAATTCTAAAATCTACCATAAATAGAAAGAACTATCTAAGTTTATCTTAGATAATGGTAACTTGAATTATTTTATTTTTCCACGGAGGAAAAAATGGCAGAAATACATAGTTCTTGGCAACGTGATTTCGATGTATACGACAGACTCAACGCACTCGGTATTGACCTAGGCACAAAAGCCGACGCAATTTCCGATCCCCGCGGTCGGCGTATCTGTAACCTCACCTTTACCCCGTCCGGTTTGGTCTTCGCTTCGGGAACGGGTGCCGGTACAGGACCCGTCACCAACGACGATCAAGATGTGGAAGACGGCTATGAAGCCGGTCGAGAAGCGGGCATCAGCCACATCCTCTCTTTGCACTGGGGATTGGAACCCTTCGGAAACCTGAACGATGTCTGGTACTGCGTCAAATGTATCGGGATGGTCAACTCACACGGCGGCGGGTCTTTCTCAAAATCACCCCAAGTTGTAGATGGCTACACCAAGGCGTTTCACGATGTGTTCGGCGGACCGCTCTCCGAATCCGCTGAGGACGGCATGGACTCATCGCTATCAGGCTGGCACGCACGAAGTGCTGTGGCAGGCTATGACCTACCGGGAAACTGCAAGATTGAACCTGAGATGATTTTCCAAATCGATCCAGATTTGGCGCTCAGAATCATCCGAGAACGGGGTCCACACATTTAAGCTCTGATTCATGTTAAGAAATCGTGCAACAGAAACCGAGTTTTTTTTCTTCAAAACTCGGTTTCTCTCCGTGTTCCGCTCGTTCCGCAAGGCGGAATCCCGATGAATCGGGACTTGCACTTTCTTTACTACATGAACCTCCCGATTTAGTTTGGAGGCATTATGTCCGTTCGTTTCGTCTTTTTAACTGACAGCCATTATTACCCCAACGCACCAAAAGATTACGGCGCGCCGAAGATGCTGACACAGAGTAAGACTGTCCTCGACGCAATCGTGCCAGCGGTCAATCCGATCAAACCTGAATTCATCGTTCACGGAGGCGACTTCCTCTGCGGCGGTAGTTCGTTTGATCTGCCGTGGGAGACCTATCTCCAATCAATTGAGGACGTTGCGACAACCTTTGCCGACTTTGAGGCACCGATGTATTGTGTCCCCGGCAATCACGACTCCGACGCGCAACACGGATCCTTTGAAGCGTTCGCGGAAAGATTCGACATCCCCGAAACACTCAAGGTCATTGATGCCGCTCCACGCCTGCGTCTCGCGATCGCCAACATCTACCACCAATGCGACCCAATCGAAGACGGCAGCGGCGTTTGGACCGATACCCTCGACAATGCTCTTAGTGAGGAAGCAAAAAAAGCGTATGACGAAGGGCACGCGATGCTGTTGTTTATCCATGCATGGGCGCTCCCAAGCCATGAAGAGGGAAAGGGAACCCTCGATGGTGCAAATCGGTTGTTGGAAACTGTGAAACAGAGTCCCGCCATCGTCGCGCTTTTTACAGGGCACCGGCATACTAACCGTATCCGGATGTACCGTGATTTCCTCACTGTTGACACCGCATGCTTGATCGGTTTCCCGATGGGGTTTCGTGAGGTCCAACTCCGCGAAGACGGATATTTCGAGACGCGATTTCATCAACTCCCGCTACCAGCACTTATCCAAGAGTCATACGACAAATCCAGTGCTGAAACGAATAACGTTTGGTGTGGCGAAATCCATGACCGAAATACAGAAATCCTCATACCAAGACTGAAAGAAATTTGGTAACCACGAATCTACATGAATTCCGGTTCGATTAAGGCAACATACTGTAGGAGCGATCTCCGAATCGCGACTCTGACCTTGGGTTACATCAGTGTAGATTCGCACGATTAGCGGATTGGTGTTATAGAATAGGAGAGACAGATGAGAATCCTCGTCACCGGTGCCGCTGGGGCTGTTGGTTCGGCGGTCGTGAAAGGACTGAAAGACCGGTATTCGCTGCGTGGGTTTGATCGCGTGCCGACGCCGGATATTGAAGATGCAATTGTCGGTGATGTCACTGACTTCGAGGCAGTACTCAAAGCCACCGGGGACATGGAGGCGGTGATTCACCTCGCAGGCAACCCCTCCGGCGGCGCACCGTGGGAGGATATCCTCCAGAATAACATTATCGGCACCTACAACGTCTTTGAAGCCGCACGGCAAAACGGGGTCCGTCGGGTCGCCTTCGCCAGCCGCGCTGGGCTGCTCGCGCCCTACCCAAAAGACATCATGCGGACGATTGATATGACCCCTCGACCGGAGACCTACTATTCGATCAGCAAGGTCTTCGGAGAGAATCTGGGCTATATGTACTCAGCCCGGTTCGATATGGAATTTGTCTCAGTCCGGATCGGCAACTTCAAGCGGGACCGCGATCTACCCTCCCATCCCCATCAACTAAGCCACGGCGACGCAGCTCTCGTATTTGAGCGGGCAGTCACACAGCCGGGAGTGAAGTTTGAGGTTGTGTTCGGCGTCTCAGATAGCACATGGGCACTCTACGATCTGGAACACGGGCGGAAAGTCATCAACTACCACCCACAGGATAAGTCGGACGCAGAACCGGAAGTCTGAGAATCGTGGGGAACAACGATCGTTGCATCGAATTCAAAGGGATATGTTGTGAGCACAAAAAAGCGTCCCCCGTACCACTCCCCTTTGCAAAAAAATAACGGGAAATGACACCTTCGACATTGCAATCACATCACGATATGCTATACTATATTTTAACATTTGCAGCCGAGGTGATTGATTGCCGAATGTAGAACATCATACCGTAATTATTGTGGGCGGGGGCCCTGCTGGACTTCCGCTGGCTGTGGTGTTGGGAGGTTGGCACCCTTACTTTCGTGGCAGTCGTATGTTCAGCCTGCGCTATCCACAGTTGGCTGCTGGGCTGCAGCAAATCAACGGAACCCTTCTGGGATTAGATTTCAAAGGATTGTCCAGAAATGTCCCGCCCGTAGATCTCTTCCGACTCCTCCATCACCCCAGACAGTTGTTTGAAGAACTCGCCCAAATCGCGATGGAATTTCGCCAAGAAACGCCGATAGATTACCTGCTCATCACACAAGAGAAGGTCGGCGGTTTATGGAACAATGTTCCCCAGAATCTCCTGACCCTTTCTCCGGGACAGTGGATGGAGTTTCCTTTCTATCCGCTGGCGCTCCATGCTGAAGAACAGGGAGTTGACTTAAACGTCAATGATCTGATAATCAAGGACGATCTACTGCGTTACTACCACACTGTTCCCGCTCGATTTGAACAGACGGATCGCATCCATACCGGCGAAAAGGTTGTCCGTATTGAACCACATGAACGCGGCTTTCTGGTGACGAGCAGGGAGGTGGGGACGGAAACAACCCATCAATATACCGCCAAATACCTTATTTATGCCGTTGGACAGCGGTGCATCCTGCGGCGACTCGATGTGCCGGGAGAAGATCTCCCGTTTGTGGCGAAAAGCTACGATCGGCCGGAGGATTTCCCCGGCGAGCGTGCCATTGTCGTTGGGGGTGGTAGGTCTGCGGATTGGGCGGCGACGGAGCTTTACGATGCCGGCAAACAGGTGTATTATGTGATGCGTCAGTCATTTGAAAATCACTGGCGATTAATCAGTGATAGCCGCTACGGGCTGCCCTATTACGCGCGGATTGCTGAGATTATGGAGAGCCGAGATCCCCGTTTTCAGACGTTGTACCAAGCCCACCTCCGAGAGATTAAAGAAGGTACCTCCGCCGGTCTGATAACGGTAGACCATCAGGGAGAGGAACAAGTTATCGAAGCTGAGCATGTGATCTTGGAGATTGGTGGTGTTGCAGACTACTCTCTCTTTGAGGGGTTTGAACCGCTGCAACAGATCGAAAAATATGATAACTATCGTTTCCAGCTGCATCAGGTGATGACACACCCGCATAACTACGAGGCAGTCAATATCCCGAACCTCTATATGGGCGGATATCTCGCATCGGGCATTGGATTGGTAGTCATTGCCATGCACGGAACAACTTACGCGATTGCTGGGGATATTCTTCAAAAAGAGGGACTTATTTATCAGTGAAACGTGAGACATAAATGGTCAGGGATTCATTGATAGACTATTGAAACAATAAACTAATGAACTTCAGAGACTTAGGCTCCATACCTGAAGGAGGTCCGGATGACACGTATTGGCGTTATCGGTACAGGGGGCATGGGCGGTGCCCATTGCAATTCGCTGCCTCAAGTGGAAAATTGTGAATTTGTCGGCGTTGCAGACCTCCGATTGGAGGCGGCGCAAGCTATTGCAGAACAGCACCAAATCCTCGCATTTCAGGATTACCGCGAACTGTTAGAGATTGTGGACGGCGTCGTGGTCGCGACACCGCCGACGGCACATCGGGAGGTTGTCGTTGCAGCAGCGAAGGCGGGTGTTCATGCTTTTTGCGAGAAACCGCTGTCTCTTACCCTCAGTGATGCCGATGCGATGATTGAGGCTGCAGACAAAGCGGGAACACACGTGATGGTGGGACAAGTGCTCCGTTTCTATCCTGTGCATGTCCTCGGCAAGCAGTTAGTTGATGACGGTGAAATTGGGGACGTGACCTATATCGAAACGGATTATAGCGGTCCCTATCGGGGTCCGCGAGAACGTCCATCAACTTGGTATGGCAGTGTCGGTGGGCTTTTGGAGAACGGCATCCACAAATCCGATCTCATTAACTGGTTTGGCGGAACTGCGCTAACGGTTGCAGCGGAAGTGGGTAGCTTTTCTGGGCACGATGATTGGGAGGATTACACAATTTCGCTCATTCGATATGATACGAAGGTTGCTTTGAATCCCGATCGAATCGGGGCAGTAGGGATATTGCGATGGGGTGGGTTCATGGGTGCACGTGGCACAAACGAAACCATCATTGATGGATCGAAAGGATCGCTACGGCTCGATATGGGAGCCGACATTGCGTATCTCAAGAGGATTGGTGAATCGGAATGGCAGACACTTACCCCTGACCGTACGGCACCGCACGGCGTCGTCGGTGAACTGACCCATTTTGTTGATTGCATCCGTGAAGATAAAACACCCTTGATTGATGGCAGAGGCGGACGGCATGCGGTTGAAGTCGTTTTAGCGACCTACCGTTCCGCGAAGGAGAAGACTAAAGTCATCTTGCCGATGCAGGATTCGTAGGAGACATGTGGTAACGTCTCTTTTTAGTAGCGGACCCACCGACTCAACCCGAACGTGATACGATTTTGAAGAGGACTCACACGCCTATGGATAGTGAACAAAGAAATGAAAACCTGCGTCCGAACATCCTCTGGATCTGCACAGACCAACAGCGTTACGACACGATTGGTGCGCTAGGCAACCCGTATGTCTCAACCCCGAACGTTGATCGGTTGGTCGAGGAGGGGGTTGCTTTTACCCACGCCTACTGCCAAAGCCCAATCTGCACGCCCAGCCGGGGGAGTTTTCTCACGGGGATGTATCCGAGTGCGGTGCACGTCAACGGAAATGGAAACGAATACTTCCCGGATAGTCCACCCCTCGTAACCCGCCTTCTCGCAGACGCCGGCTACGATTGCGGGCTGATTGGCAAGCTGCACCTCGCCAGTGCTCACCGTCGTATTGAACCCCGTGTGAACGACGGATACCGATATTGGCAATATAGCCACGCACCCCGCGATGATTGGGAAACGGGACACGACTACGCAGACTGGGTACGATCCAAAGGGCAGATTCTGGGGGAATTGACCAAGAGTATTGATGGTGTGCCTGCTGAACTGCATCAGACCACGTGGTGCGCGGAGAAGACAATTGAATTTATCCGGCAGGAACGGGATGGACCGTGGCTAGCGAGTGTGAATATCTACGATCCTCATCCACCCTTCAATCCACCCAAAACTTACAGGGATATGTTCAATCCAACGGATATGCCGGGACCTCTTTTCCGGGAGAGCGATCTGGAACAGCAGAAGAAGTTAGAAGCGGTTGATTTCCAGTCGAAGGGACGATCTCCAGAGGAGTTGGATATCCGCAGCCCGATCTTACCGCGGGCTCCGGGGACGGTTGATGCGGGTTCAGCGGGGGGACGCGACGGCAGAACCTTGCAGGCTGCGTATTACGCCATGATTAAGCTAATTGACGATGTGTTGGCACGAATCTTGGATGCGCTGGAGGAGACTGGACAGCGTGAACGGACGGTGATTATCTTCACCAGTGACCATGGGGAGATGCTCGGCGATCATGGGTTGATTCAGAAGGGCTGTCGGTTCTACGAAGGATTGGTCCGTGTGCCGTTAATCTTCTCCTTGCCCGGACACTTTGAGCAGAACTTGAGAAGCGATGCGTTAGTGGGACTACTCGATAAGGCACCAACTTTGTTGGAGTTGGCTGGCTTGGAGATCCCTGACCGTATGCAGGGTATGTCGTTATTGCCAATTCTCAGAGGAGAAGTTTCTCCCGATCATCACCGGGATTTCGTCCGCTGCGAATTTTACGATGCCTTAGATCAGCCGGATGGCACCTTTGCCACGATGTACCGGGATAGGCGATACAAGTTGGTAATGTACCACGGCCACACGCACGGAGAGCTTTACGACCTTGAAGCGGATCCAGGAGAGTTTGAAAACCTGTGGGATGTGTCGAGTGCACAAAGCCTCAAGGTGGGGTTGATGAAGCGAAGTTACGATGCTTCGATGCTGGCGATGGACAGGGGACCTCGACGAATCGGACCGATGTAGTTAAGACGTTTGAATTGAAAACTCCCCTCCCACGTTTCACTTGCACCGTTGCAACTAAGAAAAAGGAGTACAACTTATGTCTGATTCCAATAGCCGTCAACCCAATGTAATTTTTATCTTAACCGATGATCAGGGACCGTGGGCGGCGGGCTGCTGTGGAAATGATGAAGTTCGCACACCAAACATAGATCAACTTGCCGAGACGGGTGTGCGTTTCGAGAACTTTTTCTGTACATCTCCCGTCTGTTCCCCGGCACGCGCTAGCCTGATGACCGGACGGATTCCGTCGGCGCATGGCGTACACGACTGGATTCGAGATGGGAATATGCCGCCGAATTCTGCGAGGTATCTTGAAGGCTTGACGTGCTACACCGACGTGCTTGGTGCCAACGGCTATACCATCGGACTCAGTGGGAAGTGGCATCTCGGCGATAGCATGACCCCACAGCACGGTTTCAGTCACTGGTTTGCGATGCCACTCGGCGGTAGTAAGTACAACGACGCAGAGATGATTCGAGACGGAGTTGCGGAAGTGCACCCCGGCTACGTTACCGATGTCATTACAGACGACGCGTTACAGTTCATTGAATCAAGCAAAGATCAACCGTTCTATCTCAGTGTCCACTACAACGCACCACATACGCCGTTCGATGGGCATCCGCAGGATATTGTGGATTCTTACGACGATTGTCCGTTCAAAACGTGCCCCCAAGAGGCGGCACATCCGTGGGCAGTCCCCGGCGCTCGAATACATCTGGGAAACAGAGAATCGTTGAAGGGCTACTTTGCGGCGATTACCGCGATGGATTTGAACGTTGGTCGTATTCTGGAGAAACTTGAGGGACTCGGCTTACGAGAAAACACGTTGATCGTCTTCAGCAGCGACAACGGCTACTCCTGCGGGCATCACGGTTTCTGGCACAAGGGGAACGGCACCTTCCCGCTGAATATGTACGAGAACTCCGTCAAAGTTCCCTTTATTATGAGTCATCCCAGTGGTATACCACAGGGCCATATTACCGAAGCGATGGCGAGTCAGTACGATTTCATGCCGACCCTGCTTGACTATCTTGGCTTGGAAATGCCAACAGATCCATTGCGCCCCGGACGGAGCTTCCGACCGGCGTTGCTCGGTGAAACGGATGAGGCACAGGATGAAGTCGTTATCTTTGACGAGTATGGCCCTGTCCGGATGATTCGAACGCAGGAGTGGAAATATGTACACCGCTATCCTTATGGTCCGCATGAACTCTATGATCTGGTGAACGACCCAGACGAGCGGAAAAACCTCGCAGACGAAAAATCGAAAAGCGCACTGGTGAAGGATATGCGTCAACAACTCGCTTCTTGGTTCGGTCGATATGTCGTGCCGGAACTTGATGGAACACGATTTCAAGTTACCGGTTTGGGGCATGCTGCCAAGATTGAGCCGGGTGCCTGTGGTGAAGGTGCGTTCCATCCGCTGCCAGAGGACTGGGATGAGGTCCGACAACGGCAATTTCAGCGTAGATAGGGTACTGATTAGGAAAGCAAAGATAAGCCACCCATGCAATCGGGTTAAATAGGTGGAGGAGATCTATGGTTATAGAAGACTCCGTTTCGACTGAGACATTAACCGTGAGAAATGGACTCACCCCCCAGCAGATTCAACAGTTCAAGGATGACGGTTTCTTGATTATCCGTGATCTGCTCCCACGCGAGGCGGTTCAGCCGTTGATCGATGAACTGGCGCAGCAGGTTGATGAAGCGACGAAGGAAGCGGTAAAGCAGGGGGTACTCGACCCGGCGAACACATTTGAGGATGCGCCGTTTGAAACCCGTTTGGCGCAGGTGTGTAAAGCCTGCACTGAGCCCGATTGGGTTTGGCACCACCACTTTTCCAGTCAGAAACCGAGAAGTGCCGGGATATTCACACTAAGAACAGCCCCTGCGCTGTTAGATGTTGTTGAGTCGTTGATGGGTCCCGAGATTCTGGCGCACCCGCAATTCAATTACCGCGCCAAGCTGCCGGACCAAGATCTAACGGTCATCCCGTGGCATCAGGACTTGGCTTATCTCAGGCCGGAGGAAGCGGGGGAGACGTTGGTTGTCAATTTCTGGATACCGCTTGTGGATGCCACGGTCGCGAATGGGTGTATGGAGGTGATGCGGGGATCACACCGTCTGGGGCTGCTGCCGCATGGCCTCCTCATATCAACGCCGGGACATAAGGGAGGCAAAGGTATCGCTGATACGGATCTACCGCCCTGCGAAGTTGTGGCAGGAGAAGTTGACGTGGGTGATGTCCTGATGACGACGGAACGGTTGGTGCATCGATCAATTCCGAACCGATCGGATACGGTTAGGTGGAGCGTCGATACACGATACAACCAAATTGGGCTTCCAACGGGGCGTGAGAATGTTCCCGGCTTTGTCGCTCGCAGTCACAAACATCCTGAGCGCGTAGCACAATCACATCATGACTGGAATCGACTTTTTGAGGATTGAATTTCAAAACCTGTAGGACAATACGAAAACTGCGCTTGCGTGTCCATAGTAGAACACAAACTTATAGCATTATAGCCAACCGCAGAGACGCAGAGGTCACAGAGATTTTTTTGGGTTTATTAATGAACTATAGTGAATTCTAAAAATAAATAGACGCTTTCGCCCCCGGTAGGTGCGGTTTCCAACCGCACCGCATCGGCACAGTTGGAAACAGTGCCTACCAAACGGGAGAACGGTAGGAGCGGTTTCCTAACCACACCGGTTTGGAGTGTCTCATTAATTCTAAGGTCCACTATAATGCACCAATGAACAAATGAACCAATTACGCAAGGAGATCGCAATGGAAAACAGAGGGACCAAAGATGTCACGGCTTCACTGGAGGAAAGCTATCGAGGGCGCACTCCGCGGTCGCAGGAACTCTTTGAGCGGGCGCGCAAGACGATGCCCGGCGGAGCGAAAGGTGCCTACTTTCATCAGCCTTATCCCCTTACGATGGCGCGAGGCGAGGGGTGCTATCTGTACGATGTCGAAGGACATCGATATGTAGATTTTGCCAACCATCACACGGCACAGGTGCTAGGACACAATCACCCAGCGGTCATAGATGCTATCCAAAAACAGATGGCAAAGGGCATTGCGTTGGGCGCAGCGGTCGGTGTTGAGGCAGAATTGTGCGAGGAGATGTGCCGCCGAGTCGCATCACTAGATCGGATCCGATTCTGCAACTCCGGCACCGAAGCGACGTTACACGCCATACGGTTGGCGCGCGGTGTCAGTGGACGGACTAAAATCGCTAAGTTTGAAGGTGGGTATCACGGCAGCCACGATGTCGTCGAAATCAGCTCTGCTCCGTCTTTGGACAAAGTGGGTGCGGAAACGGCACCGAACCCCGTACCTTCAGCAGGTGGATTGTCTCCACATGCGGTAGAGGAGGTGATCGTCCTTCCTTACAACGATGAAGCCTCGGTCGAACGCCTCGTCACTCAGCATTGTGATGAGTTGGCGTGCATCATTTTCGACACCAAAGCGGGTATTGTACCGCAACGTAAGGAGTTCGTACAGTTCGTCGGGGAGATAGCACGAAAAAACGATCTGCTGTTTATTTTGGACGAAATTGTTGGCTTCCGAGTGGGGACAGGTGGGTTGCAGGAATACTACGGCGTTACACCCGACTTGACCGCCTATGGCAAGGTTGTCGGCGGCGGTTTTCCTGTCGGTGCGTTTGGGGGGCGAGCCGATATTATGGATTTGCTGGACGGCACGCGTGGCAGCACAGGTTTCTTCCAGAGCGGGACATTCAGCGCACACCCAATTACTATGGCAGCTGGGTTGGCGACCTTAAAACAGCTCACGCCTGAAGCTTTCGACCACCTGAACGGATTAGCCGACCGGTTATCTGCTGGATTGAACGAGCTGTTTGCCCGTGAAAATATCGCAGCGAAAGCGGTGAACACCGGCTCAGTATTTAGCATTCACTTTACCAGCGAAGACCTCGTCAACTATCGCAGCCTTGCACGAACCGACAAGGCGATGGCGCATCGTGTTTTCCTCGCGTTGTTGGCAGAGGGTTATTTCTTGAGCCACGGATTGTCTATGAACGCAATCTCGCTGCCGACTGAGACCAGCCATGTAGACGGGTTGATAGAGGCGGTGGGGCGCGCTATTAACCAATCTACCCGCTCAACAGGTTGAGCGTAGCGAAATCCCGATTTATCGGGGAGGAATAGTTATGTCTAATACTAATACCCAGGTCTACGATCTCCTTGTCAGTGCTGGGCGGGTTGTATGTCCGGCAACTGGATTTGATGGTCCGGGGACAGTCGCAGTTCGTGGCGATAGAATCGTTGCTGTCGGTGATCAGATTGATGGGTCTGCACGGGAGGTCTTAGATTTCGCCGATTCCATGCTGCTACCGGGATTGGTAGATATGCACGCCCATCCCGCACGCGAAGGTTCAAAATACGGTGTCGATCCCGATATGCACTTCCTCCCTCGTGGAGCGACGACCGTGCTTTCCCAAGGGGATGCAGGTGCCGGCAATTGGTCCCAATACCGAGAGTCTATCATCGAAGGTGCACGAACACGCGTCCGGCTGGCTATCAATCTTTCCGTTACGGGGGAATCGATCCCTACAAGTGGCTGTTTCGAGAATTTGGACGATGTGGATGTAGATGCCTGCGTGGCAGCGATAGAAGATGGAGGTGAAGCAATCTGGGGTATTGCCGCGAACATAGCCAAATCCTGTGCCGGTGATAATGATCCCCGCGAGATTCTAAACCGTGCGTTGGAAGCTGGCAATCAGACAGAGCGTCCGCTGCTCTTTGGTACGCGACGGGAGCCGGGTTTTTCTTTGGCTGAACAGTTGGAACTGTTACGCCCCGGAGATGTGATCACTTACTGTTTTCAGAGCAATCTGGATTGTCTCGTGGAGGATGGCCGTATCAAGCCCGAAGTTTGGGAAGCTCGTGAGAAGGGGATACTGTTCGATATTGGACACGGTATGAATTCATTCCACTTTGATGTGGCGGAGGTAGCGATTGCAAACGGATTCCTGCCAGACACCATCTCAACAGACCAATATATTCGGCATGTGGATAGCAACCCACAACATGATCTACCTCGTACCCTTTCCAAGTTGCTTGCTGCGGGTATGACCGAAGCGGACGCCTTAGCGCGGGTGACGGTGTGTCCCGCGGAATTTCTTGGACTGTCAGGAGAAGTTGGGACATTGTCGCCCGGTGCCTGTGCGGACCTTGCTGTGTTGTGGTTCAATGAAGATGCGCTGCCGCTGCAAGATGTCAAAGGTATGGAACGGTCTGGGGGGTGTTGGGAGCCGATTCTCACTGTGCGGGCAGGGGAGATTGTCCGTACCTAAGCGGTTAGCATCGGAAGCATTAGTGTGTCCCCAGTTCCACAGAGCTATATTAACCAAGTTGCTAGTAGCCAGCATATTCAAACCAATAGCCCCTAATCTCTGTGCAAATTGTATCATTTCTGTAGGTCGATTTTCCAAAATCGACGGTTTGGTATCGAGATGTGAATCTCGACCTACAGGTTCTGATGGATTTCCAATAACTAGGGCGTGTTAACATTTTGGTTTTGCTACTGCGAGAAACACTAAACCAATGGAAAAGCTGCCAGAAACCGAGTTTTTTCTTGAAAACTCGGTTTCTTTTCTCCGTCAGTGAACCGATGTATACGTCTCTGTTATCTGGCTACGATGAAATGTCAACAAAACCTAGTGCTCTGTCAAATAAATCATGATAAGGCACTCACGGCTTGGCTATGGCTATCCAAGTCGCTGTGCGGGGGAAGTGTCTAAAGGCGGCTTTTGTACCATCCCGATAAAATCGGGATGATCCGAGTCCGCAAACTAACAGTTTGCGCTACATTTATCTGACAATGTACTAGCAACTTAGGTTATATTAGATCGGAGGTGGAGACCAAGCGATGGGACCGAAAAATGGGGTTCGCTTCATTAAAAACGTGATGATTCCGACCTCAGATGGTGTACGGCTGGCGATGGATATGCACGTTCCCGATAGTGATGACTGGGAGCAGGCGCCGCGTCCGCTGATTCTCGAATACATCCCGTATCGCAAAGACGACAACGCTCCGTATTCAGGTTATCATAACTATTTTGCACAGCATGGGTTTATCGGGGCGCGGTTGGACTGTCGCGGCACAGGCAGCAGCGAGGGAATCAACACGGATGAATACACATCGCGTGAACAGCAAGATGGCGTTGAAGCTATCGAATGGCTTGCGGCACAGCCGTGGTGTAGTGGCAAGATTGCGATGTTTGGGGCATCGTATGGCGGATTTACTTCTGTGCAGATCGCTGCACACCGTCCACCGCACCTCACAACCATTATTCCTATGTACTTCACCGACGATCGTTATACCGATGATTGTCACTATCGCGGCGGTGCCCTGCGCTGCTACTACGATATCGGGGCGTATGGTTGTTCGATGATTGGTATGAACGCGATGCCACCGTATCCCGAATACAGCGGCGAGGATTGGGCGCGGATCTGGGAAGAACACCTCGAACACAATACCCCTTATCTACTGAAATGGCTGGAGAATCAGACCGATGGCGAATATTGGCGTCCCGGTAGTTTGAGCGGACGATACGACCAGATCCAGTGTTCGGTCTTCATGATTGGCGGTTGGCGGGACGGCTATCCAAACCCACCGTTGCGAACTTTTAGGAATCTCACTGCACCCAAAAAAGTCCTCATCGGACCGTGGAACCATGTGCACCCCGGTGATGCTATCCCCGGACCACGCATTGATTACCTGCGCGAAATCGTCCGTTGGTGCGATTATTGGCTCAAGGGTGAGGACAACGGCGTGATGGATGAGCCTCCGATTTGCCTATATATGCAGACCTACGATGAACCGCATGCGGATCGAACCGAAACTCGCGGATACTGGCGTGTAGAAAAATCGTTCCCCGTGGAGTCGAACAAATCGCTGACCTATTGGTTTGGGGACGACAGTCAACTCTGCCCTCAGCCACCGGATCGAGGGCTGTCTTTCGATAGTTATACTTACCGTCCGACCGTCGGGGTCACAGGCGGGTTGTGGAGCGGTGGTGTCCCCTTCGGATTGCCGACCGATCAACGTCCTGATGAAATTCATTCGCTGAACTACACAACGGAGCCGCTGGATGAACCCTTGGAAATCATCGGTAGACCGCAAGTTGCACTGAATGTCAGTTCGACGGCACCTGTGATGGCTTTCGTCGCGAAGTTGTGCGATGTTGCCCCCGATGGCACGAGTGCATTGGTCTGTAGTGGTGTATTGAACGCAACACGCCGCGAGTCCCTCGCCAATCCGGCACCGCTGAATCCTAACGAGATTTACGAAATCAACATTAATCTCGACTGTACCGCTTGGCGTTTTGAACCGGGACACCGCATTCGTCTTTCTATATGTAGCGCAGATTTCCCAAACCTCTGGCCCACCCCGTATCCGGGGATCAACTGCGTCTATCGAGACGCCGATCATCCATCGTGGTTGAAGCTGCCCGTTGTTCCGGTGAGAGAGGCAGAGAAGGGAGAATTACCGGCGGATGAAGCACAGCTTGAACCTTTACACACAGGGATTAATGTCTATCAGCTCTCGCCTGATGCGCGTCCGTGGGAGATTGTCCACGACATTCTTGGTGACCGAACCGGCTTACGAACCCATACACATAGGACGAGTCTTGTGAATTCGGGAACGAAAGTGGAAACCGACGCACAACTTGAGGTGTGGGCGCATAATCATGACCCCGCCGATGTTGCAGCGTCGGGCAAACATCATCGCCACATCGTGCGTAACGACAGCGAAATCAACGTTGACACCTGCTGTCTTTTTCGGAGCACCGAAACAGCGTTTCACGTTACGATTGACCTACATATTACTGTCAACGACTTACCGCACCATCAACGGCGGTGGGTACGAACGTTTCCCCGCATTTTGCTGTAAAATGCCGCTACGGTTGCCGGAGTTTTTAGGATTGCTGCAAATTCGTGAATGTAGTAAAATGGAAAACCAATTGGAGTAATTCTTACACAATAGCTACAAACCGAAGGGAGCTACAAATTATGGATCTAACACGACAGCCACCACGGCGTGCATCAAACCTTAGCCTCGCCGGCATTGTCGGCGCAGCGCGAATGACCGACAAAGCCAGAGCGCATAACAACGGAACGACCGGCGAGTACCTCTATGGAGACAATT
Source organism: Candidatus Poribacteria bacterium (assembly GCA_965204355.1). GTDB lineage: Bacteria > Poribacteria > WGA-4E > WGA-4E > PCPOR2b > PCPOR2b. The sequence continues at coordinate 194,199 of OZ241983.1, read as the reverse complement.
CCGGTCTAGATGCTAAAGTTCTCGAACTGCTGGGAATTTCTGCCGATGACTTTGCCAACGCCGCTGATGAGCATGATGATGAAGCCTTGCAGGCGTGGGTGCTTGAAAATTCAAGCGTCACACAGACGGACATCGATGAATTCAATGAGCGGGAATTGAGTCTTGAGCCGCCGAATGAGCAATACAAGCAGATGTTGAGGGATCGGCTTGCCAAGTACGCCCCCGGCAGGACGGACATCACGACGGTACTTCAATCAATGGAGCTGGACGATTGGGGTAGTTTCTGGCAGGTTGACTTAACGGTGGGACCACCGCGCAGTCCCCACGCTAAAGATGTCGCAGGCTGCCACGGTGTCGCACGGATGGCGGATAAAGCGCGCGCAGCACGCGCCGGAAAAATCGGAGAATATAAGTACGGCGACGATTCCGGACAGGATAGACGTATCTTGGAGTTTCTCGGTGTATCTGTGGACGATTTCCAAGAGGCTGCAGTCAACAATCCCAACGACGTTGAAATCGGTGACTGGGTGCTTGAACAGAGTGGCAAAGGGGCGGACGAAATTGCGGCGTTCAACGAACGGATGGCGAATTGGGGTCCTGAGGATGAGTCGTCAAGAGCTTACTTTGAGAAGCGTCTTCAAGAAGTAGCTCCAACTCGTACGGACATTAAGACGTGGGCAGCCCTTCAAGACGTTGACGACAAACTCAGTTTCGAGTAGGGAAACGGAGTATGGTAGGCGCTGTTTCTCCCGACCTGTCGGGATCCCGATTTATCGGGACGCGCCAATGCGGTACGTTTTCTAACCGCCCCTACCGGACCTGGGGGTAATGCGATTCGGTTTGGAATGTCTCATTAATTCTAAGATCTACTATAAGTGTGTTTTGCACTGTCTTTTTATATGAGCTCCGTAGGTCGGGCACCAATGAACAAATGATTTTCACGTTTCACGCGTCACGTTTCACGTTCTAGCGTTTCTCGTGTATGGTAGGCGCTGTTTCCAACTGCGCCGATACGGTGCGGTTAGAAACCGCACCTACCGGACCTGGGGGCGATGCAGTTCGGTTTGGAATGTCTCATTAATTCTAAAATCTACTATAAGTATATCGAGGACTGTTTCGGTTTTGTCATCGACAAGCACGACTCCCAGATTACCCCAACCATGATTGTAGTAACTGACAAACCACGCAAACCCTTGAAACGAGGCGTATCCGTGCACACCTGTGTGTGCCTTTAAGTGTTTTTTTAGAAGTGTATCTCCGTTGGCAATCCTCAACGCTTGTGTGGACGTTAATTTGGGAGCAGGACTGATAGATTGATGGGATAGATCTCTTAATACAGTTTCTGCTTCGATGGGGGGTGTTTTTGGTTTGCCTTCAGCGATTTCACGCAACAGCGCTGCTCGCTGGCGATACACGTCTCGAATCTTTTCATACCGCATGACACAGTCCTCTCCTTCTACACTCCCTCCAACTGCATCACGCTTCAGAGTAACCCGTCGAAAATAAGCAACTGTTATCTCGTTGTACTGATCCGCACACATCTCCGCTGCCTCCGCTTCGAGATTTAGGGCAGCAGCATAATCTCCCTTCCTTTTGAAAATCTCCTGTTCTACTTTGAAAAAACTGGGGTAGATACCGTAATGGTAGAATCGATTTGGATAGACTTGGGCCCACACCGAGATAAACTGCGTAATTTTCTCGTGTTCCGCCGCTAGTCCGGGCGAAGTTCCGTCCGTTTCTGATCTGTTCCAATGTGCCCTCGCAGTCTTCAGATGATATTCCCGCCGTTCCTTTATATGCACTAATTCTCTACGACTCCGCGCTACCCACACGTTCTTTCCGTGACGGAGGTAATACCGAATTTGGATTTCTATCATCGGAATGGAGATGATTTTCAGGCAGTCCGCAGCTGCTTCATGCCACAAGGCTGCTTTGGCGAAATTCTCCTCTCGCTCATACCGCTGGATCATGACCTTAGCATTGGCGATGCCTTCACGAACCGCATCGCTGAATTCGACTTGCCAAACCAACATCCAAAGGGCAACGAGGAAATAGATTACTTTCATCTTGGTATCCTATGCACACATTGCCTCTGCGTTCTTCTTTACATGATTAGCGAGTTCTTAGGCACGTTGCAAGAGTTGACGCACAACACGCTTACGATTGATATTGTTTTTGCTCAACATATCTATGTTGTCATGCTATAATGAAGGTATTGAAATTTGATACTTAACACACTTGACAACCCAAACGCAGAAAGGGAATTAAAATGGCTATCTTTTTACACACACGCGTGAGAGTGAGCGATCTTGATCAATCGATTAAATGGTATTGTGACCATCTGGGCTTTGTCGTGAAAAGTCGAAGCGATAGATCCCCAGCAGGCAACCAAATCGTCCATCTGGAGCTTCCGGGCAACGTGCCGACCTTAGAATTGACCTATTCGCCCGATTATGAGCTCAATGTCCCGGAGGATCTGATGCACTTTGCCATCAGTGTGCCGGATCTTGTCGCTTGCTGTGACGAACTGGAGAAAGCAGGATTAGAAATTTGGCCCGATGGCTGGCGAGAAGAGTTCACATCGGGAGGCATGAAGATGGCGTTCATCACCGATCCAGACGGTTACGAAGTTGAACTGTTGGAAGATATCGATGAGATTCTGGCGGAGTTGGAATAGCTCAATAGTAGTAGGCATACTCCGTATGCCGTAACCTCAAGAGTTCAAAAGTTCAATGTACTAATGAACCAGTGAGCTAACTTACGCATCACGTTTCACGTTTTCTGAGACGTCTAATCTTCCTGCTGGAGCTCTTCAAGCTGTGTGGTTGTAATGAACCCAAGAAATCCCATCCCAATGGAAATTGCGAACATCCCTGCATAGCTCACCAGTCCGATAAGGTATCCAGCGAGCATAGGCATAAAACTAAATGGAAAGAGGATTGTGTTCATAAAGCCAACGTAGCTTGGACGATTCAGACTCGGTGCAATATTTAGCAGATACGCCATGAAGCCTATCGATGAACCGCTCGTTGCAGCCCCATTGAAGACAAACACCAGGAAATAACAGGGCACCTGCCACGCCGATGGTAGGTATTGCACTAAGATTGCCACCAACGGTGCTGCACATGCCAACCCCGTGGTCCAACTGAGGATGTATCGTACACCATACTTTTCCCCCAGATAAGCCCACAGCGCGTTTGAGATGACACCGCTGATGGAGACAACGGCGAGAAACGTCCCAATGGTTGCGTCTGGCACTTCCAATTTCTGTAAGGCATATGGGACGTAGAAAGGGGTGCACATCCCAGCAACGGTGGTACACATCCGGTAGTAAAAGAACCAGCGATAATTCCGGTCTGTCCGAAAGAAATACGGTCCCTGCTTCAGATGTTGTCCAAACGGTTGGCGTGCCCTCTGAACGGGACGGATCGGTTCGCGAATCTGTAAAAAAGCCGTGAGTGCCAATCCGGTCGCACCCGCCGCACACCCGAACAGCAGCGCATAATTCGTCGGGAATGCCAGTCCGGATTCAGGACTCAGGATGTACCGGATAAAGAAGAAACCGATGAATATACCGAAGAACCCGCCCGCGAACTGGCGCAAACTGAAATATCGGGATCGCCGCTGCGGTTCAATGGATTTAGAGATGATATCCATATACGGAAGCGTCGAGACTCCCATCGCCGAGGATCTGATAAAATAACAGGAGAGAAAGCACGCGGCAAGTAGACCGCTGTTGCCAGACCCGACCATAACGGTGCATACGACCATTGCGATCCACGCGAATAGTCGAAGGCTCATACCGAATGCATAGAAGGGCATTTTGCGCGGACGGTGTTCCAGCAGATTCGACATCAGCAGTTGGGGCCACATCCAACCTGCTCGCGTCATGGAACCGGTCAAGCCGACAAGCGTGTTTGAGGAAGTGAGTTTTAAGATAAAAGCAGGGAGAACAGTTGTCGAGTCTGCAAATGCAAAAGAGATTCGTATGAATGCACCCTGAACCACAGCAATCCAAAAATTGCGGTTCTGTTCCTGTTCCTTATCTTTTTCCCTTTGATGTTCAGGCTCCGATGTGTTCGTCGGGGCAGCTTCCATAGTTAGTTTCGTTTTCCTTCTCAATCTTTATAACATTTGGTTGTTCCCTGTAGGGGCAACCCTTGTGGTTGCCCTTGCTACTTTATAAAATTACGGATGCTTGCAGATGACGTTAAGCACCGCCTGCCGTCCTTCTTCCTTTACCGCATGCAACGCACGTTTAAGTGCAGGCAGCACCTCACCGGATTCCTCGACCCGTTCTCCGTATCCACCATTCGCCTGACAAATTACCTCGTAGGCGGGAGCGGGTGAAAGCTCACTGAGAGGGAAATGATTGGTTTTCACCGCCCACCCCTCTGGGTGAACCGATGCTGCCGCCCCTCGTACCGCCCCCCAACATCGGTTATTAAAGACAACTACTAGGATTGGTAAGTTATACGCTTGGGATACAAAATGGCAGGACGTGGGCACATTGAAGAGGTAACTACCGTCGCCGACTGTAGCGATGACAGTTTTCTCCGGTGCAGCCAATTTAGCTCCTAACGCTGCGCCTATGCCCCACCCAAGCCCAGCGGCGGGTGAGGGTCCAAAAAAGCTGCCGGGAACAGTTAGATCGACTTGTGTTGGCACCAAATCGTATTCATTGATCAGTATGGTCTCCGCATCTAAGATCTGGTTAACGCAAGCGGACAGCCACGTCGGATCGATTGGCTTATCCTCTTTGACAGCTTCCGCCTCCGCACCCCAGGCTTCCCGCTGCTTTTTGTGTTCCGCCCTTACTGTTTCAAAGCGGTTAGCGATCTTTTGTGTCGCCTGTTCCTGATATGGTTGCATCTCTTCGGTCAGCAGGCGGAGCGTTGCCGTTGGTTGAGCGACCAGCGCGATGTCTGCCGCATGGCCACGAATTGGATAGCGACTGTAGAGTGGCTCGTGCCCTAACTGAATGATGCACGCTGTTTCTTTGGGACTAACTACAGTAGGCAGCCAAGGCACATCAGTATCAATGACTAAGACAACATCCGCTTCCGTCAGATATAGGTTTGGAGCGAAACCGAGATGAAGTGGGTGAGAGGTGGGAAAGTTCAGGTGCGTGTTGCCCATCCCCACCACAACCGGGATTGCAAAAGATTCGGCAAACGCGACTAGCACCTCTACGACTTGGGGATCTCGTCCTGCACCCGAAGTGATAATGAGTGGGTTTGTTGCTTTAGCAATGCGCTTAGCAACCTCTTTCACCTGCGCGGCATTGGGGACGGCTGCTCGGTGCGCTTGCTGTCGCGGCACCGTGCTGATGGTCAGTTCTTCGTGCGGTTCGGCGAGCACTTCTCGCGGCAGCGTCAGATACACAGGTCCTCCCGGCTCTGAAGTAGCGATTGCTAACGCTCTATCTACCACCGTCTCTAACTGAGTGAAATTCCGTAGTTCGTAGTCCCACTTGACAAATTCCCGTATGAGACTCGCTTGATCAAACGATTCCTGCGCCCAATGGATAAGCACATTCCGTGAACCGGTGAAACCGGCTTCAGTCAAGGGGGTACGACCTGCACTGAAGATAATGGGAACGTGCGCCCGCGCTGCGTTGATGATTGCACCTGAAGCGTTGGCAGTTCCGACGACTACGTGGACCATCACGACCTGTGGTTCACCCGTAACCATGTAGTAGCCGTGCGCCATACTCACCGCGACAAACTCATGTGGTACTGTGATGGGGCATGGGTATTGTTTCCCTTCTTCGGCGAATTTAGCGAAGGCGTCTACCAATGAAGCAAAGTCGGTGCCGGCATTACCAAAGAAGTATTTGATACCTCTTTCCCGCAGTAGTTCAAGATAACCTTGGGCGGTGTTTTCAATTGGTATCGTCTTTTGCATTGCCCTATTTTCCCTTCTTGCGTAATCACATTAGGATTTACGCAGCCAACCGTAGGCGGGGCATCTTGCCCCGCGTCACCTATGCTGAAAGCTGAAATGCGTAAGTCCTACACATATTAAGTCCGGGGACTATACCTCGGCTGTCGAGGCGCACGGTCACGTAGGAGTCGGATTGGACGTCCTTTCAGCGGCAGCTCGACCCGTGCCCCACCGCGAAGGTGGGATTCAATGGTTGCAAAGATCAGTTCCGTGCCGGCATGTGCGACCCGCACCCCACCGCGTGGCGGTTCACCGGTGTCAAGCGAATGGACAAGATCTTGGACGAGCCGCAGATTTGGACTAGCGGGTTCGTAGTCGGGAAATACTCCGTCTACAATCGTCGGTTGATCTCGGTAACCCGGTGGTCCCTCTGCTCGCATTCGATATACGCCCTCGGGCAGGGCGGTCAAACTCCCTTTCTCACAGTTGACTTCCCACTCAATTTCGCGGCTGGGAGTTACAGCATACGCCGTCACATCGTTCTCAAAATGAATGATACCGTGTCCAATCGGGTCTTCGGTCAATCGTTCCCCTTCAATACTCCAATTGCCCTCCGTCAGATTTGCTTGGACCCAAACCGCACGTCGATCGCTGTTCAGGAACAACAGGTTATCGTAGTAGTGACTTGCCCCATTGAACAGTGTGCTACCGTTGAAGATAATGGTTTTCGGGGCTCCCAGTTTCCCGCTGTCGATGACTTCTTTCATTTTGGTGAAACCAGGGTGCCAGCGCCGTTGGGTGCCGAGATTAAAGAAGACCCCGTTTTGTTCGCAGATTTCAACCATTGCATCGGCTTCCGCCATTGACGCCGCCATCGCTTTCTCGGCGTAGATTGCTTTAGCGCCGTGTTCGACGGCATAGATAACGATTTCAGCACGATGCTCCGGCTGCGTGGCAACGCTGACGATGTCGGGCTGTTCCTTGTCAATCAATTCTTTGTAGTCGGTGTACTGTTTTTCTTTGGGAATATTATACTGTACTCCAACCTCAGCCATGACCTCTGGACGAAGGTCTGAACATGCGATCAGGTCTGTTCTGTCGCAGGCGGTAAATACTGCCGTGTGCGAGTAGGGAGGCACATGCCCCGGTGCCCCGACGACCTCATTGTCGATAAACGCTCCCATCCGACTGCATCCAATAACTGCTGCTCGATAAGTATGCAATGTAAATTCCTCCCGGTATACGAAACGTACTGTGTAGTGCTCATGGAGCGAGGTGAGACCCCCATTTGCAATGGATTGTCAAGGCTGGTGAGAGTGAAATACACTCCCATGGTGAATTGAGTAAGACTTATAATACCGTAATTTCTTCATGTGCGACCCGCTTTCTACATTAGCACAAAACAGTGAATCTGTCCAAATATTTATGTGTGAATATAAGCAAAGATTGAACTGATGAAGTGGCATATATCGTTCCTACCAAGCCTGTGATTCCCTCTGCGCTTGCTTTTATTACCCTCTGTCCTTTTGACAAAAAATAATGTTGACAGCAGCTAAGAAATGGATTACCATATACTAATTAAGAATTTAGGAATGCCTAAATCTGACTTTTGGATGGTCGAGAATGATAACCCATGCGATGGAAGATTATCTGAAGACGGTCTACTTGCTGCAAGAAGGTCAGGAGAAAGTTTCCACTTCTGCGATTGCCCAGCAAATGGAGGTTTCTGCGGCATCTGTCACCGGTATGATCCGAAAGCTGGCATCAATGGGATTGCTGAATTACGCGTCCTATCAGGGTGTTGAATTGACAGAAGGCGGGAAGAAAATCGCTCAAGAGATTATTCGCCATCACCGGTTACTGGAACTTTATCTCGTTGAAATCATGGGATTTACTTGGGATAAAGTGCACGATGAAGCGGATAAACTAGAACATGTAATTTCCGAGGAGTTTGAGGAAAGGATGAGCGAGGCGTTGGGAAATCCAACAACCGACCCGCACGGACACGCGATTCCAACAAAAGATGGTGTGCTGCAAGAGGTCGCCTATGCAACATTGACGGAAGTTGATGTCGGCAGCTCTGCTACTGTCCAGCATGTCAATGATAATGATCCCGAAATGCTACGTTATTTTGATCAGTTAGGTCTCCTGCCGGGTGCTGTTGTCCAAGTTGTGGCGAAAGAGCCGTTTAATGGACCATTACGTTTGAAGGTTGACCAAACCGAACACTTTGTTGGTCGCGAAGTGGCAGGCAATGTGTTTGTAAGTCCGCAGATAACCTGATTTTCATTACTCTAGCACCGATAGAGATCTGTGTAATGTCAATTTATAGTGAACAATATAAATATGTAGACGTTCACCAATAGTGCCCCTTATCGAAGCCTCATGAAGTCCCCTTGAGTTTCCCAAGTCCCCCTGACAAGGGGGATTTAGGGGGTTAGGGGATTTAGGGGGGTGGTTGTGTATTGAAAGTGTATCAGTAATTATAGAATTCACCATAAGAAAGGATAAGGAGGAGTATGCGCATAATCTATGGGTTGTTAGCTTTCGTGATAATACTATTTGTTGCTTGTGACCGTCAATCGGATAAGGCTCACGAAAAAGGCCCGAGCGCAACAGGCATATCCGGCGAAAAACCGATTCGTGTGGTAACAACAATCGGCATGATTACTGATATTGTTCAGAATGTCGGGGGCGACCGTGTCAGTGCAACTGGATTGATGGGAGCCGGCATTGACCCACATCTGTACAAAGCAAGTGAAGGCGATGTTGTCCGACTCGCAGGTGCTGATCTCATCTTTTACAACGGCTTGCATCTAGAGGGAAAAATGGCAGGTGTGCTCGAAAGGATGCAGGACCAGGTAAAGACGGTTGCTGTAACACAGGGCATTGATAGGGGGATACTGTTGACACCGCCAGAGTTTGAAGGGGCATACGACCCACACGTTTGGTTCGATGTGACACTCTGGATGAAAGCGGTTGAACGTGTACGGGATACGCTGATTGAGGTTGATAAGAATAGTGCAGAGCTGTACCGGACGAATACGGAAAATTACTTGGCGAAGATGGAGGAGCTGCACGATTATGTGATGCAGCAAGCGGGACAAGTATCTCCCGATCAAAGGGTGCTTGTTACGGCTCACGATGCCTTCAATTACTTTGGTCGCGCTTATGGATTTGAGGTGCGTGGACTTCAGGGAATTAGTACGGCAGCTGAGGCGGGTACAGCTGATGTACAAGCGTTAGTACAATTTATCGTCCAACGCCGCATCCCCGCTATGTTTGTCGAAACATCTGTACCTCGCCGGAGTATCGAAGCAGTACAAGCTGCTGTAAAAGCGAAAGGATCTTCTGTGGAGATTGGGGGGCAGCTTTTCTCGGATGCGATGGGAGCGTCGGGAACATCAGAAGGCACGTACCTCGGAATGGTGCGTCATAACATTGATACAATCGTGGCATCGCTTCTGAAACCAGCGACCAACTAAGAAGTAACGGATAGGCGCACGAGTGTCGGTATGTGAGTGGGGGTTGATATGGCAGAATCCTTAAATAACCGATTGGCTATTGAGGTAGCGGATTTGACGGTGGCGTATCGGGATCAACCGGTGCTGTGGGACGTAGACCTGAATGTACCATCGGGAGTCCTCATGGCGATTGTCGGTCCCAATGGTGCCGGCAAAACGACACTTATCAAAGCAATCTTGGGACTCGTCGCACCGGCAGCGGGACGGGTATTAATCTATGGTCAGCCCTACACCGATCAGCGGCGACTCGTGGGATACGTACCACAACGCGGGAGCGTTGATTGGGATTTTCCGACGAGCGTATTGGACGTCGTCATGATGGGGTGTTATGGAACCTTAGGGTGGGGACGGCGCCCGGGTCGTCGGGAGCGCGCACGGGGGCTGGAAGCACTTGAAAATGTTGGGATGCTTGACTTTGCAGACCGGCAGATTAGCCAACTTTCCGGTGGACAGCAGCAGCGAGTCTTCCTGGCGCGGGCGTTGGTACAAGACGCCCAAGTGTACCTCATGGACGAACCGTTTCAAGGCGTTGATGCGACGACTGAACGGGCAATCGTTGCGCTCTTGCAGGACCTGCGAGCTGCCGGCAAGACAGTTGTTGCCGTTCATCACGACTTGCAGACGGTGGCGGATTACTTCGATTCCGTAACGCTGCTAAACGTGCGTCGGATTGCCAGCGGTCCGGTGGAGGAAGTATTTACAGACCAGAATCTCCGGCTCGCATACGGTGGTCGTGTTGCGTTCCTCAGTCGAGATGATCAGACAGAACAACCTGATACAGCGTTATCCGAATCAGTTGATGACGCTACAACTGTACAGGTTGACAAACCGATGGATACTTCACTGCGTCCATCTTAGCGTAAACTTTGATATATAAAGCGTAAAAACTATCTTTTTACATTTTCCGATCTGTTAATTATCAATTTATAGTGAATTATCAAAATATGTAAACACTTTCGCTCCCCATGTTTGGTAGGCGCTGTTTCTTACTGCGCCTGTACAGAGTGTTCAAGTAATTCTAAAGTCACCATAAAAACACAACTCTATTAGGAGGCTATTTTTTTTATGACACGCAAATTTTTGGTCGTTACTGCTGCACTTTTAGTTATCTTTTCTCTACAGGCTCAAGCCAAATCTGGTGATGAAGAACATCAAAGGCTGCAACTAAACACGGCGGGAGAAGTCAGCTTTGAATCAACATCTACTGATGTCGGAAATTTGGTGGTCATCAACGGTAACGAGCACATTGTCCAGCCGAAGAACACCTTCGATTTAGCGGGACAAAATTTACGTTTTACACCCAATGACGGAGGTGGATACAATGTATCTATGCCAGAAGATGTTGAGTTTGTCCAAGCCTTCGGTGATGTATTGCAATTGAGTGATGACGACAGTAAGAAGGTGGAAATCGAATTCGACTTCCCATTTTTTGGTGAGGAATATACCGAACTTTTTGTTAATTCAGATGGGAACTTGACATTCGGCAAAGGGGATGCTGCCTCGTGGGCGCGGGATTTACAGCGATTTCTGGGGGAATCACCGCGTATCGGTGTGCTGTATGCTGACCTGAATCCGTTTGCCCCATTTCCTGACCCATTCGGCGAAACCCCAACCGTCGAAGTAAAGCAATCTGCGAAGCAGGTAACCGTTACTTGGTTTAATGTTGAGGCGTTCAGTGAAGCGGCCTTCGCTGGCGTGCCATCACTAACAATGCAGGTTGTTCTGTATGATACAGGCGTTATTGACATCGTTTTTGAGAAATCTGATGTGAGAACGGGTATTGTTGGGGTATCCCCCGGTGGACTCGACGATGGCTTTCAAGTGAATTTAGTGGACTACTCGGACAATTTGCCGCTTGAGGGAACAACGGGTGCTATCGCAGAAGTCTTCGTAGATCTGCCAACAGTCAACCTACAGAACGTTGCGCGTGAGTTTTACCGATCGCATAACGACGATTTTGATAGTTTAATCCTCTTCACTAATTTTGAATCAAATCTAGACTTCGTAGGGGTTTTAGCCTTTGCTATTAACGTTCAGAATGATGTTTTAGGTATCGGCAACCCAAACAGATCAGAAATCTTTCCGCAATTTGATCATACCGCCGAGTACGGTAGCCAAGGTAGGCTAAGAAGCTTCCTCACCATGAAAAACTTGAAGGTATGGGAAGATGATCCGTTGGAGAATACGTTCGGCCCGGCGACATCTACGCTAAGTGTACTTGCACACGAATTTGGGCATACGTGGCTCGCTTTTATTGATCCCCCTGTATTGTTAACTCAGGACCGGGCGCATTGGAATTTTTTCCTACATACGAATGGATCCCTTCTGGGCGGCAATGACATCCAAGATAACGGGGACGGTTCGTTTATTACCTTGGCTCCAAAAAATATTTATAGCCCGCTCGATCTATATCTAATGGGTCTACTCAAGCCGGAAGATGTTCCTCCGACCTTCTTGGTGACCGAGCCTCATGATCTAGATCTTCCACCGCCCTATGATCAACAGACTATCACTGCAGATCAGCTACAGGGCACGTATTCCTTGGGGGACGTCGGTTTCCGGGGTGACAAGCAAGAGGTAAGAATCGAAGATATTATTGCGGTAAACGGGATGCGAATCCCCGATGCCGAATCTTCTCAGAAAGACTTTCGAACTGCGTTTATCCTGCTTGCCCAGGGTGAGGAGGGCCCCACTCCCGACGAAATTGAGAAGGTGGAGACTGTCAGGCTTTACTGGGCTCCCTTCTTTCATCGTGCTGCAAACAACTTGGCGACGGTGACCAGTACCCTTGATGGTTCACCTGAAGATGTTAGGTTGCCCAGTGAGGATGAACCCGAAGAAGAACGCGTTTATACTTATACAGTGCATCTTGATAACGGGTTAAATATCATTTCACCGCCACTACGTCCGGAGATACCGCTAACAGCGCGCAGCTTTATGGAGATGGTCGGATCAACAGTTATTATCGCTGCTGATGACGGAGAGTTTATATCTCATACTGCTACAACCCCTGGGGATGGATTTCCGATCGAAGGCGGACGGGGGTATATTGTCAATACGCCGGAAGGCGGTGCGGTTACATTCACAGGAGACCCTTGGGACGATTCCGATTCAACACAGGCTGCCGAATCGGCGAGCGCGCCAGCCGCTAGCGGAGCGCTTTGGGCATTCGTCGTTGATGGGATTCTTGCCGAAGAAGGGTTCCAAGAATCTTACCAAATTACCATTGACAATCTCAGAACGGGCAATCGGTTGATGGAAGGATTAGCCGAAGCAGGTGGCAGATTTACTTTAGGCTATGCTGATTTGAATCGAACCCCAGTTGTCCAAGTCGGCGACACATTGCGTTTGACGCTTACCAATATCGCTTCAGATCAACCTATTGGCAAAACAGATTATGTCATTACACCTGAAGATATTCAGAAAGCGTATACAACGCTTCATCTAACCTTCGATAGCATCGCTCCGATGCATACCCAGCTGCTTCAGAATTACCCAAATCCATTCAATCCTGAGACATGGATTCCATATCAGCTCGCCTCTGATACAGAGGTAACGGTTACTATTTATGACACTGAAAGCGCGTTGGTACGTCAATTGGATATGGGATATCAGCAAGCGGGATATTACACAGACAGAGCGCGAGCAGCGTATTGGGATGGGCGTAACCACTTAGGTGAGGCGGTGGGAAGCGGCATCTATTTCTACCAGCTGCGCGCAGGTGACTACGCCACCATGCGGAAGATGGTAATTCTCAAGTAAGTTGATTTTCCAAAATCGAAGATATCCATAGACATTGCGCGATAGTCTTGATTGATTGAGTCCGGATTATCGCGCAACACGCCGAGCATTGCGTCGAGATATGAATCTCGACCTACTAAGACTAACACCCGTAGGTTGGGCTCTCGCTCGACCTCATCCCAATTCACATCAGCTGTGCTATAAAGCGAACCTACGAACTGTTGGTATATGGAATTGCTGCACAATCTCTTCTTTGATTACACCCTGCGTACAGTCGCACAAGGGGCTGCCACACTTGGAATCATCAGCGGCGCATTAGGGACATATGCCGTCCTACGGAAGCAGAGTCTGTTGGGAGACGCAATTTCTCATGCAGCATGGCCCGGTATTGCTCTGGCGTTTCTGCTTACCGGCAGCAAAGCCCCGCTTGTGTTGGTGTTGGGCGCTGCTGCTGCTGGCTGGATAGGAACGCTATTCGTAATGGGCATTGTTAATACGACCCGCATCAAAGACGATAGCGCATTGGGCTTGGTGCTCTCTGTATTTTTTGGTTTCGGACTTGTTCTGCTGACAGCATTCATTCAGAAGATGCCTAACGCTAATCAGGCTGGACTCGACAAATTCCTCTTTGGTCAGGCAGCAGCGCTGGTGGAAAGAGATGTTAAGACGATGGGTTCGCTGGGGATTATCGCGCTGCTGATAATGATGGTCTTCTGGAAGGATTTCAAACTTCTCAGTTTTGACCCTGACTTCGGAGCTAGCCTCGGTTTTCGCATGCGGTGGCTTGACGTTTTGCTGACCACGCTTATTGTGATTGCTATCGTGCTGGGCTTGCAGACTGTCGGCGTAGTACTGATGAGTGCGATGGTTGTCGCACCTGCGGCAGCGGCGCGGCAGTGGACCGATCGTCTGGGTGTGATGGTCCTCCTATCTGCCCTGTTCGGCGCGGTTGCCGGTGTGAGTGGCGCAATTATTAGTAGCAGCACTGCACGGATTCCTACCGGCCCAACCATTGTGATCTGTATCAGTGTAATCGTTGTAGTATCAATGACTCTGGCACCGAATCGGGGGTTGGTCTGGAATTGGATACGCCATCAACGGAACCGTCGGCAACTACGGATCGAAATGGTTTTGGACGATCTCTACGCCCTGACATTGCAGCATGAGGATTTAGAACATCGGCACTCCGTGGCAGTCTTAAACGCGATGAGTGCGAGGCGAGGCGGCGTTAAGCGCAATCTCGAAGAGTTGGAAACTCGTGGTTGGGCCCATCGAGTCGGCACAGAATGGGCACTGACCTCGAATGGATTGGCTGAAGCAAAACGCTTGGCAGAAATGCGGGGTAATTAGATGAACCTCTCGCCACAGATAGAGATTCAAATTATCGCTGCGGTTGTTGCTGTTGCCTGCGCTTTGCCGGGAGTCTTTCTGGTGCTCCGTCGTATGGCACTGATGAGCGATGCTATCAGCCATGCAATTCTGCTGGGCATTGTTTTAGCCTTTTTTGTCGTTGAGGATCTTGCATCGCCATTCCTTATTATCGCGGCAGCCATCACCGGCGTGATTACGGTGGCACTTGTGGAGCTTCTGCACGGTACTGGTCTCGTGCGTGAGGATGCTGCCATCGGGATTGTATTTCCCGCACTGTTCAGCGGAGGTGTGATTCTCATCTCTCGCTATGCGGGGAATGTTCATCTGGATACCGATGCTGTATTGTTGGGAGAGTTGGCGTTTGCTCCGTTTGAGCGACTCTCCGTTTTCGGATACACTCTCCCCAAATCGCTCTGGGTGATGGGCGGGATCCTGTTAATCACCCTTGTTTTCATCACACTGTTTTACAAGGAACTTAAATTGGCTACATTTGACGCTGGACTCGCCGCTGCACTCGGATTTTCACCCGTCCTCATCCACTACGGTTTGATGACATTGGTTTCGGTGACAGTGGTTGGAGCGTTTGACGCGGTGGGATCTATCTTGGTTGTTGCGCTGATGATTGCTCCGCCCGCGACCGCTTACCTGCTGACGGATCGACTGTCCTATCTGCTTGGGCTGAGTGCGCTGAATGGCATTGCGAGTGCTATCACCGGCTACTGGTTGGCACGTTGGTTGGATGCGTCCATCGCCGGTGCCATGGCAACGATGAGTGGTGCCTTCTTCCTTTTAACCTTTCTGTTTGCGCCCGCCCGCGGTATCATCGCTATTGCCCGGCGGCGCGTGCGTCAGCGGTGGCAATTCGCTCAGACAATGCTTACCATCCACCTCCTGAATCATGAAGGCTCTCCCGAAGCTCAGCAGGAGCGTCGTATTGAACATCTGGACGAACATCTGCGTTGGACGCCTTCTTTCGCGGAGCGGGTTGTGAGATATGCAGAAAGGCAGGGCACTATCCAGTCCGATGCGGGTGATTTGACTTTGACCGAGCATGGACGACAGGTCGCTCGCGCCGGTTTGAGTATGTCTGAAGCAAGCCCCGATCAGAGATCGGAATTCGCGATTTCGTAAATCTTCAAAGATTGAGCTATTGAAATCGGAACTTTGTACCCTCATAAGTGGATCGACGTGTGGACTCCCTTCCCAATCCTCGAAATAGCCTCCCAAAGCGAATTCTTTCACTCCTCAGTCTCATTCCAACCCAATGCCTTTGTATCGCGTGTTTCTTCCTACTTTACCACAAATTCCTCGCCTACTGGATGCGAACGGCTTCCGTTAATCTGGGAGTGGTCAAATTTCATCGCCATGTGGTTCCTCTCTATGCGCTACCGCAAGCTGATCTGAGCATCTGGATATTCCCTGCATTGGTTGTTCTGATTATATTTCTGCTCCTTTGTCGCAAGATTTTCCTTCAACAATCTGTGTCCCTCACGCAGTTCTTTCTTGTTTCGATTGGATTCTTTCTTGCCATCAGTATTAGCGTCGCGATGATTGACGGCTACCGAGAAGTGGCTGGACGACAGTTGCCTGCATTCCTTGAACCGTATACGCGGACAAACTACGAATACTACGGTGATGTGCCAAAGGTCGATCAGGTCGGTCTCTGGTCATTCATGAGAGATTACGCCAAGCCAGAGTTGTTTTCGACGTTGTCGGGACATGCACAAACCCATCCGCCCGGCGGTATACTGTTCCTATGGATTGTCAGCAAACTCTTTGGATATAATCTGTTGGCTGCGTCACTTGGGTCGGTCATATTCGCGAGTTTAACGGTGATACCAATCTACCTGCTTGCAAAAGAACTGTACGGTGAATCGAGTGGGCGATACGCTCTCGCGCTTTTCCTTATCACCCCTAACTTTGTCATGTTTACAGGAACATCAATGGATGGTCCGTTCAGCCTTTTCCCGATATTAAGCCTGTATCTATTTTACAAGGGAAGAGGTTCGGAGCGAACGGTGCGCTACGGGGTCTTGACCGGAATCTCACTCGGTTGTGGGATGCTGATGACATACTCGACGGTGTTCATCGGTCTGTTTTTCAGTGTTGTCCTGCTGCTCACCTTAATTTTGGATCTGGAAAGATTTAGAAGCACACTGACCCTATTATTGATTGCCGGCGTTACTTTCATCGCGTTTTACCTGCTGATGTTTCTGTCTACAGGATTTAATCTGTTTGAGGGTTTGCAGGCATCGATACAAAAAGACAGCGCACGATTGGGAACGGGGTACGAGACGATTGAACTCTACCTTCACTTGAGCGTTGGGAATTTGTTCGCTTTTCTGATTGGTATTGGGATACCGATGACAACTGTGTGGCTTCGACAGATTATGCGGACGATTCGAAGGGTCTGGCGTGGCGAGCCGATCGACATTTACGTTATTGGATACCTAATCTCGTTGTTAGTGATTACCTTTTCGACGCTTTTCACAATGGAGGTCGAGCGGGTCTGGATCTTTATGGCTCCTTTTGTCCTCATCCCTGTAGCGAAATATCTCAGTCAACGGGGTATAGGTGATTTCTATTGGGTTGCCGGGTTGTTGTGCCTGCAATTGGTTCTGTTTGAGGTGATACTGTATACGTATTGGTGATCGTGGTAGCTCCCTTGAATGGTCAAGCAGGTTACTCCAATAATAACTGACCTTGCAATAGCTTAACAAAACAGGTAAAATATCCCAACGGCGTAATAGTACTTGGAAAGTCAGATGAAGGAGAATCGCTATGCCAGACAAGGTTGGAGTCGGGCTCATCGGTTGTGGTGGGATGGGATCGCATCATGCACGGAATCTCGCTGAAATTGAAGGGGCGCATTTACGCGGATTCGCTGATGTTCGTAGCGAAGCTGCTCAACAGTTGCAACAGGAGATCGGCTGCGACTATTGCACAACGGATCCCCAAGATCTCTTCAACGACGATTTGGTTGATGTTGTGTTAATCTGTACCCATCACGATTTGCACGTACCTCTCGCGATTGAAGCCGCAGAAGCCGGTAAACAGATCTTTGTCGAAAAACCGTTGGCACTGACGATTGAAGGGTGCGAACAAATCGAGGCGGCGATAGAGCGTACAGGTGTGAAGTTGATGGCTGGATTTCAAGCGCGATTTTCACCCTTTATTGCCAAACTCAAAGAGGTGATTCCAACCCCACTTGTGATAGTTGGGCAGTTGGTGGATCCGCGGTGGGGCGATGATAGTTGGGCGAACGATCCTATCGAAGGGGGTGGGAACGTTCTTTCGCAAGGTTGTCATCTGTTCGATGCGATGTGTTGGCTTGCTGGGGCAGAGCCCACCACCGTTTATGCAGAAGGCGGGAATCTGACGCATCCGAAGATTCCCGAAATCACCGATAGCGTTGTTGCGACGATTCGGTTTGCGAACGGCTGTGTGGCGAGCGCAATCAACGGGGACTTCGGTTCACCGGCGTTGGCTGGCAAGGCGTTTTACGAATTGTTCGGTGGAACGAAAACCGCAACGCTATATGGTTATTATGGTGAACCCGCTATTAAATTTTGGGGCGTGGAGCCTGCTGCTTTCACAATGGAAGATCTGACGCCTGACTATCGCGACAGCAGTGCGGCTCATGGGTATGTCGATGAGATGCGGGCGTTAATTGATTGGGTGGGGAAAGATATTGATCCTGTGAATGCAGCGAAGGTGAAGGATGGGCTGCGGGCGACAAAAATTGGGATTAAGGCAATTGAATCTATTCGGACAGGTCAGCCGCAGAATCTATAAGGGACAACAGCATGAAAATTACGAACATTGACACATTTATTGTGGATGCCGGTTGGCGTCCTTGGACATTTGTCAAGGTCGAGACTGATGAAGGGATAACCGGTTATGGTGAGTGCAGCGACGGCAGATCCCCTCACGGAATCGTCGGGACAATCAAGGATTTGGAACGGGTGTTGATAGGTGAAGATCCAAGAGCCTTCGAGATGCGGTTTTGGGACATGATTCGGGGGACACGCCAAAGTCCCGGCGGCATCGCAGCCAAAGCCATCGCTGGAATTGAGTGTGCACTTGTAGACATCAAGGCGAAAGCGCTCGGCATCTCTGTTGTTGAATTGTTCGGTGGGCCAACGCGGGACAAGGTTCGACTTTACTGGTCTCATTGCGGGACGAGCCGTGCCAGACATCATGAGTTGATAGGTGTGCCACCACTCAAAACGATGGACGACATTACCGCTTTAGGGCGGGAAGTGGTAGAACGCGGCTTCACTGCGCTCAAGACCAACATTGTGATGCCCGGTGAGCCTGCATCAGTGTACTTCAGCGGATTTGGAGGCGGTTCAGGAACCACAGATCAGGTGGTTACGTCCGCGCTGCTGCGCCACATTGAAACGCTGATAGGGACGTTCCGAGAGGCGATTGGACCTGATGTGGGACTCTGTCTAGACCTCAACTTCAACTTCAAAACGGAGGCGTGTCTGCGAATCGCTAAGGTATTAGAGCCCTTCGATCTCCAATGGCTCGAAATTGATATGTACGATCCAGAAGCAATCTTGCAGATCAAAGAGTCGACCACCACCCGTATCTGTACCGGCGAAAACCTGTTTTACATGCGGGAGTTTATTCCCTATTTTGAGTTGCATGCTGCGGACGTGATGATGATTGATGTTGCGTGGAATGGATTCACGCAGTCCAAGAAGATTGGGGATCTTGCAGAGGTGTACCAAACCAATATCGCACCCCACAACTACTACAGCCATATAGCGACGTACATGAGCGCGAGCTTATGCGCCGTCCTACCCAATGTCCGCATTATGGAAATCGACATTGACGATGTGCCGTGGAAAGATAACCTCGTCACCGATCCGCCGGAGATCATTGACGGTTACATGACAACTCCCACAAAGCCGGGATGGGGAACTGACCTGAATGAGGCAGAGGTGAAAAAGCATCTCTGGGAGAACCGATCTGCGAATTGGTAAATCCTACTGGTTTGAGGTGAGATAATTATGCCGTCAATAAGTGAATGCAGGGCTGTCATCTTTGATATGGATGGGTTGATGATCGACACCGAAAGACTCGCACTCAAAGCTTGGCAGCTTGCAGGGGTTGATTTTGGATTTCCTATCAGCGAGGATATTTTTATTACTATGGTGGGTCGAAATCGCTGGGATTCGGACCGTACTTTGGTTGAAGTTTTTGGCTCTGATTTTCCAGTTGATGCTGTGCGAAAAAGGTATCGCACTTACGTTAATAGTTGGATTGATGAGGGCAAGCTATCTATTAAGTCCGGACTTCTGGAATTATTAGATTTCCTCGACAAGGTTTCAATGCCGAAGGCGGTTGCAACGTCTACGGAGTATGAGCGAGCGATTCACAAGCTATCGCTCGTAAACTTGTTAGAACGTTTTCCCATAGTAATTGCTGGCGATCAGGTGGAAAAGGGTAAACCCGCGCCGGATATTTTTCTTGCTGCCTCGACACAGTTGGGTGTTCTCCCGGAACATTGTCTTGTCTTGGAGGATTCAGACGCTGGTATTCAGGCAGCCTACGACGCAGGGATGACATCTGTTATGATTCCGGATATGAAGCCACCTTCAGAGAAAAGTCGCACTTTTGCACACAAGGTTTTTGGAGAACTGGGTGAGTTTCACGACTACTTTCGGAAAAGTTTAGAGTTGATGTAACTATAGTGAATTCTAAAAACAGATAGACACTTTCGTCCCTGGTAGGTGCAGTTTCCAACCGCACCGGTTTGGAGTGTCTAATTAGTTCTTAACTCAACTATAATACAAATAATGATGGACTTAGAAAGGGGAACAAATGTCTGCACACACATCTGATCCAATCCGTGATATGTTCGTTCAATACAAAACAATCGCGGTGGTTGGGCTTTCTGCGAAGCTAGATCGCCCCAGTTATCGTGTTGCAAAGTTTTTGCAAGAACAGGGTTACCGAATTATTCCTGTAACTCCGACCTACGATGAAGTTTTAGGCGAGCAAGCATATCCAAGCCTGCTTGAAGTGCCGAAGGATCAACCCATCGAAATTGTTGATATTTTTCGGCGGACCGAATACGTGCCACAAATCGTTGATCAAGCTATCGAAATCGGGGCAAAGGTTGTCTGGATGCAACTGGGAATTATTCACGAAGATGCCGCGACCAAAGCACGTTCACACGGTTTGCAAGTTGTGATGGACAAGTGCACAAAGCCTGAATATACAAATCGTTTTCTGTTGCCTCAAGTGTAATATCGAGGGATAGATTCACATCCGAAAAATAAGCGAAGATACCGTGAACGGCACAACAGTTTCCCGAAGGAAGCTGTCAGTGCCGAGGGGTTCCGACTGACTTTGAACGCTTTTTCTTCAAGCATATTGGTTTATACACCTATTATGCAGAACACATACATTCTATTCAAGCCGTTAATAAGTCTGTGGGAATGGATGCTTCCTCCGCTGAAATACGTAACGACACGGTGGGTACTGCTGCCCAAACTGAAGTCGGACTCGGCTGAAATGCGATCCTATGCTGCACAAGCGTTGGAATCAATGGGCGATTCACAAGCGGTGCTACCTCTTATTAACGCGCTGCAGGATGCGGATGGCACTGTGCGTCGTTTTGCGATTTCTTCGTTGGGTGCGCTGCGGGATGTGCGGGCAGTTGAGTCGTTAATTCCTTTTCTAAACGATGTGGAGCCGGATATGCGTTGTGCTGCTGCTGTTGCATTAGGCGATCTGCGGGCTGTCCACTCAGTTGGCCCCTTGATTGCGGCGTTGAATGATCCGGATCGATCTGTCTGTTCGGCGACGATTATTGCTTTGGGCAAAATTGGGTCTCGACGCGCCATTGAACCACTTAATGAGTTGTCAAGAACGACTGACAGTGAGTGGCTGCGTCGCTATGTGAGTGAAACGCTGCACCAGATTGAGGAGCATGAAGATAAAAACAGTAGTTATAACGAGGTGTTATATTGAATCGAATTGAAGCAAAATTTAAACAGTTGCGCGCAGAGGAGCGGAGCGCATTTATGCCGTACATCTGTGCTGGCGACCCCACTCAAGAGATTAGTCGAAAACTGCTCTTAACGCTTGAAGAGGCGGGTGCGGATCTCATTGAACTTGGTGTGCCGTTTTCCGACCCTATCGCAGATGGTCCAAGTGTTCAAAAAGCAAGTGAACGGGCGTTAGCCGATAAGATCTCGCTGCGGGGGGTTCTCGATATGGTTGAGACCCTTCGGCAGGAGACGCAGATTCCGATTATGTTGATGACCTACTACAATCCAATTTTTCGGATGGGGGATGCGGAGTTTTGTGCTGTAGCGCACAAGGCGGGCGTGGATGGGGTAATTATTCCAGACCTTCCACCAGAGGAAGCCTCTACGCTGCTGGAAGTTGCTCCCGTACATAACCTTGCTACAGTCTTCATGGCTGCGCCCACAAGCTCGCCTGAACGGATGCGATTCATCGCGTCAGTGAGTACCGGTTTTATCTATTGCGTTTCGGTTACCGGGGTCACAGGGGCGCGTGCGTCCCTCTCAGACGAGATGCAGCCGATGATCTCTGAGTTGAAAAAACAGACCCAAAAACCGGTTTGTGTTGGGTTTGGGGTCTCAACAAGCGAACAAGCCAATACGGTTGCACGCCTTGCGGATGGCGTCATCGTTGGCAGCGCAATTGTTAATATTATTGAAGAACATCTGGGAGACGAAGCGGCAATCTTATCGAACGTGAAGAAATTTGCGGAGGAGTTGGTAGCGGGGGTACGGGGAGGGATTTGACAAAAAACCTTCCGAAGCCTACGAAACCTGTTATAAACTACATTCGATAGGAATGGTAGCGAGACGGTAACGTACCCCTATGCGGTTTTTCCTTAGGGTGAATACTATACGCAAAATCGTCACAGATTTGCGACAGATTGTCTATAAAATCTGACCAATAGTATTTATCATCTTTACGGGCTTGCCCGTCAGCAAGAATGAGGGCGAGCTCATAAAAATCCTGACGATTCTTTTGAACTTCTTGACTTTTCATCATGCCGATTTCCTTTCTGCTTAATTTTTTAGCATTTAGATTACGAAACTGAACAATTTTCTCGATCCTATAACTCTGAACAATAGAAAAGCCAGTGAGGGCACTAGCTGTCCTCAAGGAGGCAAATTGATTGATTTTCAAGATGCAATAATAATGCCAATATCTGGCGTTAGCCCTATGGGATTTAGCGCAATCTGGCGCTGCCTGTAGGGGCACCTTAATCCCAGCGACCTTTTGAATCGTTGAACGAATGTTGGTGACACTAAGTGATGGAACAAATCGGGCAGTTGCACAGATATCTATAACCCTTTTCGTGCAATACTTAGAGTTGCGGGACCTCTTCGCAACCTTACAAAACGTTAAAAGTTGCCTTCCGGTTACTTAAAAAATCTAAGTTACTTTTGTGGAAAGTCTGTGAGAGTCAAATTTGTGTCTCACAATCGCGACAGCATGTATCAAAATCGGTACGACAAATCTTTATATAAAGGAGTAAATATCACAATGGCAATAGATCAACCCGTTCGTGTTCGTTTTGCACCCTCCCCGACGGGATTTCTTCATATCGGGGGTGCACGCACAGCACTGTTTAATTGGCTTTTTGCGAAACATCACGGCGGGACATTTATTCTTCGGATTGATGATACAGACGAAGCTAGGTCCACTGATGAATCGATGCGGGGCATCTACGATTCGATGGAATGGCTCGGACTTGATTGGGACGAAGGACCGAGGGTTGGAGGTCCCCACGCACCTTATGTTCAAACGGAACGCGGCGATCTTTACCGCAAATATGTGCAGCAATTGCTCGACACCGGTAACGCATATCGCTGCTACTGCACCCCCGACGAATTAGATCAGATGCGGACGCAGGCCCGTCTGGAAAAGCGCCCACAGGGATACCCCGGAAAGTGCAGACATCTGACAGAAGCAGATCGACGGAAACTTGAAGCAGAAGGGCGCACATCGACAATTCGGCTCAAGATCCCAGAAGGAGCAATCATTTTGCGTGACCTCGTGCTTGACGTGGTAAAGTTTGAGGCCGAGACGCTCGACGATTTTATTATTGTCAGATCCAACGGTTCCCCGCTCTATAATTTCACCTCGATTATTGATGATATTGAGATGGGAATAACGCATGTTATCAGAGGAGCGGACCACCTCTCCAACACGCCGAAGCAGCTCCTAATTTGTCAGGCGCTTGGCATTGACCCACCGCAGTGTGCACATCTACCGATGGTGTTGGGCAGCAGCAAGGGTGAGAAGTTGAGCAAGCGTCACGGGGCCACCTCCGTTGAACAGTATCACGATGATGGGTATCTACCGGAGGCGTTAGTTAACTTTCTCGTACGGCTCGGTTGGTCTTATGACGACAAGGAGGAAATTTTCTCTGTTGCCGAACTGATTGAGAAATTTGACCTTGACCGGGTGGGAAAGAGCGGCAGTGTGTTTGACATTAAAAAACTTCAGTGGTTAAACGGTCACTATATCACACAGTTAGACCTGCCAGCGCGAACTGACGCAATTATACCCTTTTTGCAGAAAGCAGGTTTTCTGGGGGAAGATAGAAACCAGGCTTGGTTGGAGCAATTTGTTGCAGCGATTGGAGATCGGTTAGAAACACTGGCAGATATTACTTCCTACAGTTACTTTTTCACCGACGATTTTGACTATGACCCGAAGGCAGTCAAGAAGTGGTGGAAAGGTGATCCCGCCGGGACTTTGCAGGGGCTCCGCGACGTTTTGGGGGCGGTTGAAGTGTTTGAGATAGAGCCGGTTGAAGCGGCAATTTGGGCACACATCGAAGCGAAGGGGATCAGTCGGATCAAGGCGATGCAGCCATTACGGGTTGCATTGAGCGGCGAAGCGGGCGGCCCCGGCTTGTTTGATATTATCGCTCTGCTCGGCAGAGAGAAGGTGCTTGAGCGACTAGACAGAGCCATCCGCCACATTCAGGAAACCTAATAGCGTATTATAGCGCCCGCTGCTAGCTGTTAAAATTCTATCGTTAAAACCGAAGAACGCGATCTTTCGCTCCAGAGGGGCGATATGTCTATAGAAGGGTGATCGGATCAATTCCTGCGCTCCAGAGGAGCGCAATGTGTATAGGCAGCCTTTACAATTTTTCCTCACTG
This sequence comes from Candidatus Poribacteria bacterium, assembly GCA_965204355.1. Classification (GTDB taxonomy): domain Bacteria; phylum Poribacteria; class WGA-4E; order WGA-4E; family PCPOR2b; genus PCPOR2b. The sequence continues at coordinate 169,499 of OZ241983.1, read as the reverse complement.
ACGCTGCTGAGCTCTTTGAATCTTTGCCCACGTGTCCCGCAGCGTCACCGCCCGATTGAATACCAGTCTTTCATTCGAGGAATCGGGGTCTACGCAGAAATACCCCGTTCTGAGGAACTGGTACTGGGTTCCCGAGACAGCACCGGCGAGACTGGATTCAACTCGACACGATTCCAATACCTCCAACGAGTTTGGGTTCAGGTTTGCCTCGAAATCATCATCCGTGAGAACATTGGGGTTCGGTTCGGTGAAGAGATGGTCGAATAAGCGAACTTCGGCTTCGAGCGCGTGGGGAGCGGAAACCCAGTGCAATGTCCCTCTTACCCGGCGCCCATCTTCAGACCAACCTCCCCGTGTTTCCGGGTCATAAGTGCAATGTAGCTCAGTAACTTCTCCCGTCTGTTCATCCTTAACCACATCGACACATGTGATATAGTAGGCATGTTTTAGTCGAACCTCGCGGCCCGGTGCTAAACGGAAATATTTCCGCGGAGGGTCTTCCATGAAATCTTCCCGTTCAATATAAATCTCGCGTGAAAACGGGATCTTCCGATGCCCCATGCTTTCGTCTTCCGGATTGTTCTCGGCATCTAACTCTTCTACTTCGCCTTCCGGATAGTTGTCAATAATCACCTTGAGTGGACGCAGTACAGCCATCACACGCGGAGCACGTATATTCAAATCTTGGCGGAGGCAGTATTCAAGCAGCGCAATATCGACCAGATTATCGCTTTTCGCCACGCCGATACGGTTACAAAAATCTCGGATAGCCTCTGGGGTATAACCCTTTCTGCGGAAACCGGATAGTGTCGGCATACGCGGATCATCCCATCCACTGACATGTCCTGACTCCACCAGTTGGACGAGCCACCGTTTACTCAATATCGTATTGCTGATGTTGAGTCGAGCGAACTCGATCTGCTGTGGGTGATAGATTTCCAATTCGTTGAGATACCAATCGTACAGGGGGCGATGGTCCTCATATTCGAGCGAACATAGCGAGTGGGTGATGCCCTCTATCGAATCGCTTTGGCCGTGCGTGAAGTCGTACATCGGATAAATGCACCACTTATCGCCCTGTCTATAATGCGTTGCCCGCCGGATGCGATACATGACCGGATCCCGCATATTCAAATTGGGGGATGCCATATCAATTTTGGCGCGAAGTGTACGCTCACCATCCGAAAATTCCCCTGCCCTCATACGCTCAAAAAGATCCAGGTTCTCTTCAACGGAACGGTCACGATCCGGGCTGTTCACCCCTGGGGCCGTCAACGTGCCGCGGTGCTCCCGAATTTCATCGGGACTCAGGTCGCAGACATACGCTCTGCCTTTCTTGATGAGTTTCACGGCATATTCGTAAAGTTGTTCAAAATAGTCCGATGCATAGAGTTCCCGGTCTGCCCAATCAAATCCGAGCCATCGAATATCCTCTTTCTGCGATTCCACGTATTCAATGCTTTCCCTTGTTGGATTGGTATCATCAAATCGCAGATTACAAAGTCCATCAAAATCTTCCGCGATACCGAAGTCAATACAGATGGCTTTGGCGTGCCCAATATGTAGATAGCCGTTCGGCTCCGGGGGAAACCGTGTATGTACACGACCATCAAATCGGTTTGTTCGCAAATCCTCCTGAACTGCCTGCCGAATAAAGTCGGTCGTAGGCGTTGCACCGTCCGTACTGTTTTTTTCTCTTTCGGTTGTTTCTTCTTTCATGGTGTTTTCCTCGATTTTTAAAATAGTGATATATAATTCGTTATGCTCTCAAACGTTGATGAGAGACTCAGAAATTATAGGGAAGATTCGCTTGGTTGTCAACCTGATTTCTACAACAAAAGCCTGTTTTGCACCAGCAGAGGGGCATCGTCAAAAGCCATCTGTGCACGAGAGCTGCTTCTCCTAAAGCGAAGTAAAACCACGACATGCCTTTGATGAAAAATGTTGACTTTTAATCTGGCTCTGTGATAGGATCGACAATAGTTGTGGTAGCCTAATTGATTGTGCTACTACGAACTAGATGATGCTTCTGTCTCTGACTTCCCAATTCTTCCGTTTTATGTAATGGACTCAAGAGGAGATGTAGGATGCCGGTGACGCAAACAATAATTTTCAAACGAGGAGATGATGAAACGTAAATTACTCTTTTGTTTAATCTTTATAGTCATTGTTTTTAGTTTTACTGTTTTTGCCGACTCTGGCAATACGGAAACCCCTCACGGTTTAGAAGGCTGGCTCGAATCCAAGCTGGGAAGTCTACATACAATTTGGCTCTTTGTCATCATTGCGATCACCCTTTATCTGCTTGGAAAAGGGGCGGATATACTGGTTGATGAAGCGGTTACTCTTTCAACGAGATGGGGCATTCCACAGACGCTTATCGGAGCGACAATTGTGAGTCTGGGGACAACGACACCCGAAGCCGCAGTTTCTGTTTTTGCCGCTGTTCAGGGAGATCCAGATATCGCCCTTGGGAATGCAGTTGGCTCGATTATCTGCGACACCGGACTAATCCTCGGCACTGCCGCACTGATCGCCCCTCTACCGCTCAATCGCAAAATTGTCAACCGCCAAGGTTGGCTGCAGCTGGGAGCGGGGTTTCTACTGGTCATTGCTTGCCTGCCGTTCGGTTCGTTGGGAACAACTCTTTCGGAAGGCGGTCGTCTCCCACAGGTGATGGGTTTTGTTTTCCTCATTCTACTTGCCGCTTATATGTGGCAGTCGATTCGTTGGTCGCGCGATGCCGATAGCGACAGCACGATGGAAATGGATCATACCCACGACGAATCTGCGAATACGGCTCTTGTCGTCGTCAAGTTGTTGTTCGGCATTTTATTGGTGGTTGCAGCCTCATCGGTACTAATTCCAGCGGTTAAAATTGTCGCCGAAAGAGTAAAAGTCCCTGAAAGCATCATTGCTGCTACATTGGTGGCGTTCGGGACCTCTTTGCCAGAATTTGTGACCGCAGTGACCGCTGCAAGAAGGGGACATGGCGCACTTGCGGTGGGTAACGTTATCGGTGCTGATATTCTCAACGTCCTTTTTGTCGCTGGTGCGGCCGCTGCGGTAACAGGCGGTGGATTAGAAGCACCGACGCACTTTTTCCGTCTACTTTTCCCACTGATGCTATTTATCTTAATCGTTTTTCGTGTCGGCATATTTGTGTCCGGCGACAGGTTGAAACGTCCTTTTGGTGTCATACTTATTGCTGCATATCTGTTTGTGACGATTCTGAGTTACAAGATTACCGGAGGTTGAAACTATTTGAAGTTTCAGAGATAGCTTAACAAGGGAGTTGAAATGAAAACATACCGTGTCAATATTTTAGGGTGTCGAGGACGTGGGACGGCGGCAGCCAGAGCGTATCATGCGCACCCACGAACAGAGATTGTCGCGCTTTGCGACCTTGTCGAAGAGAGACTGAACACGCTTGGTGATGAGGTTGGCGTGTCTACACGTTTCACCGACTTGGATGAGATGATTCGTCAAACGGAGCCGGACATTGTAGCTATTCCGACGGGCACGGAATTCCACTATGACCTGTGTATGCGCGTGTTGGAGCATGGCGTCAACATTGAGGTCGAAAAGCCGATGTGCGTTGATTTAATCCAAGCTGATGCCGTTATAGCGCGGGCGCAGGAGAAAGGTGTTCGCACAGCTGTGCACCATCAAGGACGGGTTGGCGCGTCAATGCAAGCGATTGCACAGGCGTACAAAGAAGGAAAAATCGGCGAGCTGCGATACATCTATGGCAGCGGCAAGGGGTACTACGGCGGCTACGGCTTGATGAACATCGGGACACACATGATTAATAACATGTTCAGATTCGGCGGGCGTCCCCGTAGCGTGGTCACTCAAGCGACGACAAACGGGCATCCGATCACTCCGGACGATATTGTGCCATCTCCGAGCGGGATGGGGACCATCGCCTGTGAGCATATCACGGCATCTTTGCAATTTGATAACAACGTCACCGGTACACTCCTCCAGCATCGCTTTGATAACATGGATTCTTCTGCTTATGCGATGGAACTGTACGGCAGTGAGGGACGCCTGATGTGGAGAGGCGACCAAGCGTGGTGGCTACCTCAGCCCCACTTTATCCCGGACGGGGAGCATGACCGATGGGAACGCTTGGAATCGATCTATCCGGAAAGCTACCAGCCGGGGGGCAGCGCTGCAGAGGCGGACTACTGGTTTGTCGAGGAGTATGTCCGTGCGTTGGATGAAGGTCGAGAACATGAATGTAGCGGATTGGAAGGACGTCGTGTGCTGGAGGTTTTGATGGGGGTGTTTGAGTCCGCAGCCCACGGTACGCGCGTAGATCTCCCGCAAGAGAATCGGGAGCATCCATTACACCATTGGCGCAGGGAAGCTGCGTTAGCGCCTCCGTCTGAGATGCCCCGTCCCTATTGGGATTGGCTCTCAACCGAGTTTGAACGTTTGGGAAGGTGATTGACGGCTACGCTGTCAATCCTTGGCTGCTCGTCGGGCTGCTTCAAATCGGTATCAGCCATTCTTCTGGCACTTGGAGTCCAAATCCGGGTCCCGACGGCAGACCTAACTTGCCATCAACCGGCATCAGTGTTCCCGGCGGAGTCCGGTAACAGCGTCGTCCCGACTCCGAGGGAGCTCCCAAATAACACTCATCCAGCGGGATACCTGGCGGTGAAGCCTGAAAGAGTTCAATCAATGGCGTATTGGGCATGGCGGCCGTCCAGTGCTGTCCATAGGGATTGTTGGCGCCGGTGTGCAGACACATTGGGATGCCAGCTGCATCTGCAAAGTGAGCCAGCTTCATTGCTTCTGTAAAACCGCCGATCCAATGGAGGTCTGCTTGGACGAGGTCTATCAGGCTCTCCTCCACTGCGCGCATTCCGGGCCAACGCGTTGCCCAATGCTCTCCGGTGGCGAGGGTCTGCCAGGGGACGCGCTGACGTATGGCTTTTAGCCCTTTCCAGTCGTGTGGCACTAACATCTCCTCCATCCACCGCATCCGGTATGGGCGCAAGGCTTCACACATATGCACGGCATAATCGGCGTCATAAGCCATCCAGCAATCGAGCATCAAATCCGCTTCGGGACCGATTAGTTCGCGGGTCTTTGCGATTAATTCTACTGTACCATCAATTCCGGCTTGCCCGTCATAGACTCCATAAGGTCGCGCCAGTTTGAACTTTTTGAACCCCAGTTCCAGGCTCCAATCCACATCGTTGCCGGTCACATACACATCCATTGAGCGGCGCGCGGGTCCCCCGGCGAGTCGATAGACCGGCTGATCTAGGGTCTTGCCCCACAAATCCCACAACGCCAGATCCACGCCAGCCACAGCGCGCGCTGTCAAACCTTCATTCCCAAAGGAGAGCGTTCCGCGCCACATCAGATCGTTGCAAAGGTCAATCGCACCCACTTCCTGCCCGATAACTAAGGGTGCAAGACATTCATTGATGAGTATGGTCGCTACGTGGCCCGTATCAGTGAGGCCCAAACCCCAAGTTCCGTCATCAGCGATGACCTTAACCCACACCAATCCACCCGGAGACCGTCGATGAACCGGCTGGTCAAATCTGTCCAAGGGGTTTGCCTCCACAAATGTATGCCCCCAGGGTGGACGACGGGCTGGCGTTCCTTCTTCGCTCGGCGGCGGCGGTTGTAATTCGCACACCTGTATATCAACTATCTTATTCGCAGCCATTCAAATATTCCTCGTGCAATCGGTAGAAACCGAGTTTTTGACAAAAACTCGGTTTCTTTTGTATAAATTACTTCTCTGTTTCTCCATCGTCTCGTGCCCGGTTCAGCCAGCCCTCTAGCTTGATATTGCCGGACAGCTCCCACGCTGTCAGGTAGAGCGCAGCCGTAAAACGCGCGGAGGCACGCGCACGCTCGGTTGCAAAATCGACCACTTCCGGGACGCGTTCCCAATCTTTGTCTCCATAAGATGGTAGTTTATCTCCCAATTCATAGACCCGTTTGAGAAGGGAATACCCCGCGTGGAACTCCTCCACAATACCAGCCATCAGATCATCAAGTGCCTCAATCTCCTGATCTTTTGCCAGAACCGACGGATCGAGTTCTAGATACTCGATAAGTGCGTCCGTTTTCTCGTGAATCCCTTTGTGCAGAACCGAGCCATCCGCTTGTTTCCATCCGTCGAAATGAATTGTCAGGTGCAGCGGTTGACACATATCCTGTCCGTAGTGGGCAATGAATCCGGCATAGACTAAGCATTTACTTTGAATAAAGGAATTGTTAGGCCATTTTCGGTGCTCGGCGAATGCCACGGCGAGGCGCTCTGTCCATTCAGCTACGGCGTAGGGCACGAATCCCACCTTATCAGGTTTAATCCCCAACTCTGTACACAACTGGATAAACTCATACCGGTTTTTCGGGAATGGTTTGCCCTCCAAAAGTTCTAGATCAAGATAATGCTCCGGATGCTCTGCGTTGCTAACGTGAGGGGCACCACGGTTTTTTGATATATCTGGGTCATAAGAACAGTGGGCGATCATTCCTTCGCCTGCACGGAAAAACGCTGGCACCTCATCGGGCAATGCTCTCACCGCTGCTTTCGTCATGATGCTGTGCCCACCCGACCACCATCCCCACGCCGTGCCTCCGGCGATAGATAAAATCACACATACAACAAACAAAAAGCGTCTCATTTTTGCGCTTGACTCCTTATTGGTTATGGACTATGCTACATTAAATCTGGTCCTTAAAGATATTACAAATTTTCGCAAGGTTTAATTGGCATTATAGCACTGATTAAAAATCTGGGCAACAACAATTCCATTGAGACTTAGGGCTATTTATGGTGAACTTTAGAATTACTTGAACACTCTGTACCGGCGAGGGGAAAATCCGGGCTATCACCCCGGTAGGTGCGGTTTGTAACCGCACCGCATAGGCGCAGTTAGAAACAGCGCCTACCAAACAGAGGGAGCGAAAGTGTCTACATATTTTGATAATTCACTATAAATGACCCTACATTGAGACTCGATTTTGAATGAGGGAATTATGGCAGGCGAAGGAAAGCAGAATGTACGTTGGGGAATTTTGAGTACGGCACGGATCGCAACGAAAGTTGCCCGCGCCATCAACTTGGCAGACGGCGCTGAGTTGACGACAATCGCAAGTCGGACGGAAGAGCGTGCCAAAAATTGGGCATCTGAGCACGGTGTTGGGGTAGCATACGGAAGCTATGAGGCGCTCCTCAAGGATCCGGAAATTGATGCTATCTACAACCCGTTGCCGCCCTCAATGCACGCGGAATGGACCATCAAAGCGGCGGAGCAGGGAAAGCATGTACTGTGCGAAAAACCGTTAGAAGCAAACACAGAGAAATCGAGAGCCATGGCAGATGCATGTCAACAGCACAATGTGCAACTGATGGATGGCGTTATGTGGGTACATCACGAGCGTACCGCTCGGATGAAGCAGGTCATTGATGGTGGGGCTTTAGGACAGCTGCGTCGCGTGACAGCGGCATTCACCATCGGCTGGGACACGATCCCAGAGGATAATATCCGAGTGAAAGAGGAACTCGCTGGCGGCTGCCTCGGAGATCTCGGTTACTACTGCGTTCGCTGTATTCTCTGGGCATTCGACGATTTGCCAACGCAGGTCTTTGCGACGGCGCGCTATTATCGTGGGGTAGAACTCAACTTGTCGGGCACACTCTGGTTTGAAGACGAGCGGATAGCCTCATTCGATTGCGCTTATGATACCGCGAGCCGAAGGTGGTTTGAGGTTGCAGGCACCCAAGCCTCTATAGTGTGTGACGATTTTGTAGTACCTCGGCAGGAAGACTCAAGCCGTTTCTGGATACACGGTGCACAGGGGCGAAACGAAGAACATAAGGGCGGAGGCTGTATCCAAGAGGTGTGCATGATCGAACGATTTTCAGACATTGTTCGGACTGGTCAGCTTGAGCCACGCTGGCCAGTTGAGGCGATCAATACGATGCGTGTCTGTGACGCATTGAATGAGTCTGCGCGGCTCGCACAGGTTGTCCAGATTGGTTAGAAGGCAAGGCTTGCTATCCCATCGCCACGCCGCCATCAACATTGATGGTCTGCCCGGTGATGTTTCGAGCCTCCTCCGATGACAGGAAGACGACGAGATTGCCAATATCCTCCGGGGTCTGTTCCCGTTGGAGCGGTGTGTTTTGTTTGACCCAATGCTCAAACAGGGCGCGCGGTTCGAGGTCTGCATAGGTTGGATCGTTCTCGGCTATTAGCGGTGCAAGCCTGTGCCAGAATCCGGTCCAGAGCATCCCCGGACAGATTCCGTTGACATTGACATTATGGGGTCCAAGGTCTTTTGCTACCAGTCGTGTCAGGTTCAACAAAGCATTCTTAGCGGCAGCGTAAGCCGGCGCAATCTGCGGATCTCGCTTTGCTGCAATTGACGAAATATTGATAATCTTCCCAAATTTTCGCTCGATCATGTGCGAGGCAACAGCTTTACAGAGGAAGAAGGGACCTTTGACGTGAACGGCTAAGTTATCATCCCAGTCCGCCTCTGTCTGGTTGGTGAACGGTAGTCCAAGGTTCTCGCCGAAATGCCCAGCATTATTGACCAAGATGTCCACCTGTCCGAACGTCTTGAGCGTTTCATCCACTAAAGCGATGCAGTCCGCTTCCTTCGTTACATCTGATTGGATCGCTAGCCCGCGTTGACCGGTTTCTTCAATCTTTTCCACGCAGCGCTGTGCGGCCTCAAGGTTCACGTCCGATACGACGATGTTCGTACCTTCCCTTGCGAGACATAGGCTAATACCGGTTCCCATCCCGCCGCCACCACCGGTGACAATAGCAACTCGATCTTTCAAACGCATAAAAATCTCCTTTTATGGTAGATTTTAGAATTAATGAGACGCCCCTAACCGAACCGCATGGCCCCTAGGCCCGGTAGGTGCGGTTTCCAACCGCACCGCATCGGCGCAGTTGGAAACAGCGCCTACCATACGCGGGGGCGAAATGTCTATTTATTTTCAGAATTCACCATATATTTTTAAATCGTGTTTTTCCTCACGCTTCACGCATCTTTCACCCGCTGCCATTTCAACACCTTTTGGGCATGAGGGGGTAGGCTTTCCCAGAGGTCCCTTGGGAAATGTTTTTCAGTGTACTCGTGCAGCCAACCACTGAACAACCACGGAACGCTGAATGCCATACATAGTTCGTCACGCGGGTGGTCTGATCTATTCGGTGTGCCACGATGGAAATTGCGTGGATCTTGCACCCAGAGGGACCCCTTCTTCAGATTGAGACGGACTGGGTGGTAGTTGCCACGGCGATTGAGCCCTTCACCAAAAACGTCGTTCAAGTTGGCAGGTAAGCCCTCTTCGCCTACGTACTGCGTCCCCGGAATTACTTCAAAACTCCCATTTTCCTCGTTTGTATCAACCAGCGGAAACTTGACGCCGACAGAAAACGCGGGTGTCTTGATTCCCGGGAACAGGGAGGCTTTGCCGTCCCGGTGCCATCGCTGGTAATCTGTTCCCGGCAATGGTATGTTCGAGTCAAAGTGCGTCCATACGTAATCGGGACCTAACACACGCTCAAGAAACGCAACGAGGGCGGGATGCTCAAAGATTTCCGGGTCTACAAAGGGTCGATCGAATGGCACACGCACGTTATAGCGATGGTAGCCACGGGGTGGATACTTCCCCTGCCGCTCAATGTCTCGATCTCGAATCGGTATCCACGCCTCAAGGATGCGATCAATTATTTCTTCCCGTATCAGATCCTCGAAAACGACGAATCCGTTAATCCTCCACTCCTCCATCATCTGATCGATGTCATATTTCGTATCCAAGCCCATGATGTTCCTCCAGCCTTATTGATTGAACTGAAAATTGCCAAGTGGGTAAACTCCGTTTCACATCTCTCAAAGCCTTCGGATGTATTTACCCGGCTTCCGCTTCTTCCAACTCGAGTTCAAATGCCTGCTTAAGCACCGAATAGGGTTGTGCACCGACAACCATATATTTCCCAATGATAAATGTTGGGACACCGGTTATACCGTATCCTCTTGCTTCCTGTATTTGCAGATCGACGTGGGTTTTCATCGTGCGCTCGGAGAGGCATTCAGTTGCTGCTTCTCTGGTGAGTCCGACTTCTTCGGCAAGGTCTAAGAGCACAGCCTCATCCCCCATATCTTGTATGCGTTGGAAATAGGAGTCAAATATTGCCGTTCGAAACGCTTTGCCCTTTCCAGATTGCTCGGCGAATTCACCTAACTCTAATGCAAGTCGGGAATTAGAGTAAATAACGTGGTCGCCAAGTTCCAAATCGGCCGCCGCCGCCAGTTGTTGAGCGTTTTCAGAAATCCGTTTGAGATTCGGATTGTTCTGATAAAACATTGATGGTGGGATGCCACCCGCCGGCGCATCCGGGTGAAGTTCAAAACTTTTCCAGACAATCGGCGGATCGTACTCCTGTTGCAGTTGCTGCACTCGCGCTGCACCGATGTAGCAGTATGGACAAACATAATCAGAATAGACCGTTACGTTGATTGTTTTCATAGGAATTATTATATCATCAACAACAAAAAAATTCGACGAATATCTGGAGGTAGAAGATTGCAGGTAAGAAATCTTTTCGGTTAGATACTGTGCTGCACACTTTACGAATTTCTGCCATTGACAGCGACTGATTAAGAAGCATATAATAAACCTCAAGCCAAATTTTCCCGTTGATTAAGAGGCTATATTAAAAAGATTTAGGCTCATGTAAAAAGAAAGTGCAAAATGCCAAAAGAACCCGTAGGCGGGGCATCTTGCCCCGCCCGCCCGTGCCAATAACTTATAGTGAATCCTAGAAATAAATGGACACTTTTGCCCCCCGGTAGGTGCGGTTTCCAACCGCACCGCATAGGCACAGTTGGAAACAGTGCCTACCAAAATTTCTGTTACACTCATTATGTTTTTCACACATCACACGGGTTTATCTATGAAAACTAACCATAAGATTCTTTTTCAAGATGCGAGAGATTTGAAGGAAATCCCTTCAGAGAGTGTTGATCTAGTAGTTACCTCTCCGCCATACCCTATGATCGACATGTGGGATAATATGTTTGGTAGCCAGAACCTAGAAATTCAGAAGGCGTTGGCGCGTGGCGATGGTAGACAGGCTTATGAGTTGATGCACCAGATTCTCGATGCTGTATGGGTTGAACTGTTTAGGGTTCTGAAGAATGATCGATTTGCGTGCATCAATATTGGTGATGCTACGAGGAAGATAAAAAATGATTTTTGTTTGTATCCCAATCATGCGCGAATTCTGAACTCTCTCTTAGATATCGGATTTTCAGTGCTGCCTGATATTCTCTGGCGAAAACAGACTAATGCTCCCAATAAATTTATGGGGTCAGGTATGCTGCCTGCCGGTGCTTATGTTACTCTGGAACACGAGTACGTTTTGATAGTGAGGAAAGGCTCCAAGAGAGAATTTAAAACAGAGGACGAAAAAAGGAATAGACGCGAAAGTGCGCTGTTTTGGGAGGAAAGAAATATTTGGTATTCCGATATTTGGACGGATGTTAAAGGAACAGAGCAGAGTCTGTCTAATGGGACCTCACGATTACGGAGTGCAGCATTTCCTTTCGATCTGGCTTATCGATTGATCAATATGTACTCTGTAAAAGGAGATATGGTGCTCGATCCGTTTTTGGGAACGGGAACCACGGTTGCAGCTGCAATGACATCGGGACGCAATAGTATCGGTGTTGAAATCGATGAGAGTTTTCAAGGGGCAATTTGTCCGATTGCGGACGATATTGTCGAGTTTTCGAAAGATTATTTGCACGACAGATTGCAAAGACATTTTGAGTTCGTCCAAAATCGAATCGAAGAATCGCGACCTGTGAAATATACAAACAGACATTATGGCTGTCCCGTTATGACAGGTCAAGAGCAGTTTATTTTATTGAATGATTTAACAGGAATTCGCACATGCCAAGAGAATATCTATGAAGTCATGTATTCCGCGAAACCGCAGGATAGCATTTATAACCCAGAATTCGAATTTTGAGCACGCTCCAGAATATTTAGTAAAAAATAAAGCTGAGGATCAGAAAATGCATTTTCAACGCGCCCTATTGAATGTACAATGAACTCAAATCACAGAAAGGATTACCTGTGGAGATTAAATTAAAAAATATCGATATTCAGGAGCTTTTGAACGTTCCTACTTACGAATTCCCGAAGTATACGACCCAATTAATGAATCTCGCGGGTCAAAATTCTCAAGCTACACGACCACGTGTTGTTGGACAAATGAGCGAGTTAATTCAAGAATTTCCGGGCACAACTTTCGAAGAATGGGTTGCGTGGTACCAAAGACGACAGCCCAATGCGATTGATGATGCAACAGATAAAATAATCTCAATGATGGAAAATTTCAAGGAGGCCTCGCTTGAAATTAACCGAGATTTGGTTAGGTTATGGGTAGAAGATTTGGTTCTTGGCAAGACTTTCACGGGGCTTAAATTTCAGGGAGCAATCTTGGCAAAGTTGGCAGAAATCAAAGGCTGCAACTACCGTTTAGCAGATCGTAATGAAGAGGCCCAAGGTGTAGATGGTTTCGTAGGTACAGAAGCGTATTCTATTAAACCCAAGACCTATAATACATTGCCAAATTTACCGGAATCCATAGAGGCAAAGATAATTTTTTACGAAAAAAAGAATGATGGTAGTATAGTGTTTGAAATACCAGAGGAGTTTTGAAGTTTATTTCAGGATAGTGAGGAGTGGTGGAAGCATCCATCCATGGATTGTGCCGGTGGAAAAACATGGCATGTACCAAATGTAAAGAATGGCACCCTCAGACTGGAGGCAAGGGAAGAGCGGAGGAATTAATGATTCTTCTACTTCTTGCAAATATATGGTGGAGTAGTTCATGAGTGCATTTGATTGCAAGCTGCCCCAATTTGTCTGGCGGTGTGTGCGTTTATCCATACAGAGCGTGATGTTCTATGTGCGCCGCGTTTTGCAGCCTAACCGGATTCATCGAGACTTTACATTCCACATTTTACTCCTCTGTTGCTTGTTGATCGTTGTTCCTCAAATGGGGCGAGCACAATCGAGATCAGAGCGCCAAGCGGGTGTCTCAGTTTCGCGGCGGAACGCTATCGTCAATGCTATTGAATATGCGAGTCCCGCGGTCGTTAATATCAGCACAACGCGGACGACAACGCAGATGGTAAATATGTCCCCATTTTTCGACGATTGGGCACCGTTTTTCGATTTTCCGTTCCAAGTCCCACAGCGGCGCACGCTACATGGGCTTGGATCTGGCGTGATTTTTGACCGAAACGGATATGTAATCACCAATCAACACGTTATTGAGGGGGCAGACTCGACAACGGTCCTCCTTTCAGATGGACGGGAAGCGAGTGCCGAAATTGTTGGAGAGGACTTCCTCACAGATCTCGCTGTCTTAAAAATTGATATACCAAGATTGAAAGCGATTGAGTTAGGCAACGCTAAAGATCTGATGATTGGGGAATGGGCGATCGCGATTGGACATCCTTTTGCAACGATGGTTGAGGATGCAAGTCCTACCGTCACTGTCGGCGTGGTGAGTGCGACAGGTCGCTCACTGAAGACGGAGGATCGCCTCTATCGTAACCTCATCCAAACGGATGCGTCCATTAATCCGGGCAATAGCGGTGGGGCACTCGTCAACCTCTATGGGCAGTTGATTGGAATTAACACAGCAATCTATTCGACCAGCGGCGGTTCACAGGGAATCGGTTTCGCCATTCCGGTTGATGTGGTCCAAAAAGTTGTTAATCAATTGGTTACGTATGGGGCTGTTATTCCACCGGACATTGGGGTTGAACCGCAGGATTTAACGCAGCAGTTAGTAGAAGCGTTCGATTTGGAAGAAGGGATTGGTGTGTTGGTTGCGGAGGTGAAAAAAGGAAGCCCAGCAGAGACAGCAGGACTCCGGCGTCGCGATATCATTGAGATGATAGACCAGAGACGGGTATCTAGTTCGGCGACGTTCTCGGCAATTACCCGTCTTCTGCGTGAGGGTCAATCAGCGACCTTCCGAGTGCTCCGCGGTGGGAAACGCAGAAACCTGCGCCTAAGAATTCAGGAACTCCAATGGAGCTATACGGTTCCCGGTTGGGGCATTACAATTGAGCAGTTGGACCGGCGACGGGCGGAGGAATACATGCAGCGTGGTGTCCTTGTTACAAGGGTTCAGTCGAGAGGTACATTGGCACAACGCGGATTGAAACGAGGAGATCTTATTTTCCGTATTAACAATCTCAAGGTTAATTCGCTCGAAGATTTCAAACGTCTCATAAACCAGTTACAGCCCCCTCAACGGCTTAGTCTTTACTTTGAGCGGGAGGGTAGGCAATGGGAGCTGTCTGACTTAGTCATCCGCTGAACATAGATGAATCGCAACTTCAGTTGGTTCAAGGTGTTTATAATTATGATGATGTCAAGCATAACTGATTATAGTGAATTATCAAAATATGTAGACACTTTCGCTCCCGATGTTTGGTAGGCGCTGTTTCTAACTGCGCCGGTACAGCGTGTCCAAGTAATTCTAAAGTTCACCATAAAATATACCATTGCCATATTTTTAAAGACAAGAGGTGAGGAAAAATGCGTTTACAATTGCCAACAATCATATTCCTTTGTTTATCTCTTATTGTCGTTGTTCCGCTCATCTTCTATATGAAGACCGGTGATCCGATGGCGTCTCGTGAGGCGATCAATTTGGAGGGGCAGGAATTTAAGAGTTTACGTGAACAAGCTGCGGTTGCTCACAACGCGAAAAGACATACCGCGGCTATCCAGATGCTTGAAGAAGCCTTAAAGATGCGTCCAGACAACGCCGAAGTCCATAATGATCTTGGAGCAACCTCCTACAAATATGGGCTTGAGTACGCTGGACCGAACTGGCCCTCTTGGGAAACTGATTTGACGAATCAAACACCGGCTGGTGCTGTCCGTGAGTTGGAGACGGCGATAACGGAGGTAGATTCCGGTTATATTGTAATGAGATCGGATAAACCGGATGTTACTGAAGCTATCAACAACAAAGCTCAGGAGATTGATGCGTATATCTATGCCCAACAGTTCGGTGAGGATGTAACGGTAAACATAGTCATCGGCAAAACCAAGGACTTATTCATGAAAGCGCGGGACCACTACCTACGAGCGATTGATATTAAACCGACTTACCCTCGTCCCTACTTTAACCTCGGAGCACTGTACATGAAAATCGGTCAACATGATACCGCGATCGATTATCTGGAAAAGTCGTACCAATTGGATCCGCGAGATAAAGAACTTGAGGCATATCTCAATGAGTTGAGGTCAGACAATCGTGGCTATATATCAGTTCCAGCCGATGGGCGTTAGGCAGATTTTCTTAAGCGCGCTACGCTACTATCGAGTGAACTATCCGAAGTTAGCCGGAATTGCTGCTCCCGGCACGCTGATTGGGGGATTGACTTTTCAAGCCGTTTGGATTTACGGATATGCTCAGATTGTGGGACCTCAAGTTCTGGCGGCAGCATTGCCATATACAGCGCTTACTATCTTCCAATCTCTGATCGTGACAGCGGCTGGAACATTCGTGATTTCGCAGGGTTTGTTGGGGAGGTCGATAAGCGTCGGGGAAGCGTACGCACGGGTTTTAGGCTCGCTCTTTCCGTTACTTGGGGTACTCATCATTTGTATGCTTGGATCGCTCGTTTTTTCCACGATTGCCGCTGGCATCGGTCTACTGGTTTTTGTTCCGGGAATCGTCGTTTACGTCTGGTTCTGTTTGGCTGCGCCTATCGTTATAATTGAGAGAGAAGGTGGATTTGGGGCACTCAGGCGGAGTCGGGTCCTTGTCAAAGGCTTTTTTGACAAAGCGTTCCTCCTTGTTGTGTGGTTGACACTTGCAGAGGCATTTGTGGTTATTCTTGTACTTACCCTCCCATTTCTTGTTGGCAGCTTCCCAGGTTTTCCCTCTCTTCTCTCTTTCCTTTCGATTTGCCTTTCACTGCCCATCAACGCATTAAGGGTTATATCAACGACAATGCTTTACTACGATCTGCGCATCCGCAAGGAGGGGTATGACCTTCAGGTATTGACGCAGGAACTTGCTACTCCACTCTAAAACGTGAAAACTAATCGCGGACTAACCAGCTTAAGGTCCTGGGTCATCGGCGCTCAGATATCCAACAACCAACGACATGGAGGTTTAGATGAGACTCGGAATTGTCGGCATGTTGCCAGGGGATTTTCGGACATTTACAAAGGAACAGATGGAAGCCATTCGGGGGCTGGAATTTACGGGGTTCGGATTCCATTTCAGTAGCGATGATGTCTTCGATATCACAACGGCAGATTGTGAAAAGCACAATCAATTCATAGACGGGGAAGGGTTGGATCTGGTTCAGTTCGCCCTCACCTATGGCGAGTGCCTCTTCGATCCCGATCCTACAGTCAGAGAATCGGTCATCAGAAGGATTAATCGAGGTATAGAAATTGCGCGGCAGATCAACGCACATAGCTGCCTCATCCGCCCCGGAAGCCTAAATCCCGATGGGGCATGGACATCGCACCGGGATAACCACCTGCCAGAGAGTATGGAGCGCCTGATCGAGACACTAACGCCAATTGCTCAGAAAGCGGATGCGGAGAGTGTGACCATTATTGTCGAAACCCATGCTGTTTCAATAATGGATTCGCCCGAAACGTGCAAGGCGGTTGTTGATGCTGTCGGCTTAGATAGCTTGCGGATTGTTATGGATTTTGTCAACCATTTTCAGACGCTCCGGCAGGTCTATAATAGCACCGATCGGTTGAATCATATCTTTGATATAATGGGACCAATCGCCCCTGTGGCGCACGTCAAGGATATCAAGGTAGAAAATGGCTTGGTGCTCCATATTAACGAAGAGATGCCCGGTGAAGGCGAATTAGATCTTGCACAGGCGCTTAGAAGGTTTGATGGGTTTTATCCAGATGGATACGGGTTGATTGAGCATCTACCGATGGGAAAGATTCCCGCTGCCAACACAAACGTTCGCCGAATTGCTGCGGAAAATGGAATTGATATCCACTGATATTTTTCATTTCACGCGTTCGTTTGTACAAGGGAGTGATTTTTCCATGCCCATAGAGAGTCCGATACGGAGCATTTCGCGGATCTGATCAGGACGACTTCTCACCCAAGTGCGTAGCGCTTCGACCTTGGTATCGTAGTCATCGTCCTCCTGTGTGCACTTTACTTGGGTGCTGTAGCGATCAATACTCTTTAGCAGAGCGGCCTCGTCCCATACCTCGTCGAGCAATCTTTTGAGTTCATTTTCCATGCGGGTAGCCAGGGCTGGTATGCGAGAGAGACGCCGTGGCAGATCGGCTGTTAGATACTGATCTCGATCTAGATCACCAATAAACGTCTTGTCCGCCCCCCAGGGTATGAAAACGGCACGGTCGGCATCGGTCGGATCAAAATAGACGTAGAAATTATTACGGTCGGCGCCGTAGCCATCGAGGTGGCTGACAAGCACCTCCAGTGCCCAAAAGGTGATGTAACGATCGATGTTTAGCACGGAAGACAGTGCATCGACAAGTTCGTCATCGGGTTTCTGTAGGGCTTGGGCAACACCTGCCAGCGGCGCATAGCTGGTGTCGGTATCGCTGGTCTTGCATTCCCAGCGCGGCAACCACGCTTCGACAAAGTCGGTGTGCGTGCCCTCGTAGAGGGAGCCGGTGTTGTCACCAAAAGCGCGACGAAGGAAACGCTTCTTGATGGCTTCGATATGCACGTAGGGACCCTTTGGCTGACCGTTGACCATCACATTTGCCATGTTACATCGGGGCGCAGGGTAGCCAGCCCCGGCGAAGACTTCGTAGGTCAAACAGGCCGCCATGCGGAGTATAAATCCACCACTGTTATTGAGCGTAATCCGCTCGGTGCCGCCAAGGAATTGACCTTTCACGTATTTGTCAGTCTTGATTTTTAAAGCTGGAACCGGTGAGTACTGGGAGCCAACAAAGCCCTTCTTACGAATTCCCACCTCTGATAGACTCACGCCGTCGATCTCGATATCTGCCCGATACCAGTTATATCCTGAGGGCCAGGGCTGGGAACAATCCGGCCATATTTGCTGGAAGTTATTTTCGGCACCATCAAAGCGGGTCTCGTTGCTCAACAACTCAAAATCGTGTGGATCCATTGTTACTTTAATGCACAACATATGGTTGGCATCAAATGAGACACCATCAGTTGGATCTACACCATCTGGTATATTTGGCGAACAGGGTAGACCGTTTATTATTGGTGCTTCCCAGTCTGTGTCGTCTTTGCCTTTGCCCTGCCCAGCTTTTGTACTCTTCATCTTGCCAACCGATTTTTGGTGCTCGGCAGCCGCTGCTGCTTCGGTCATTTCGCCGCTGGCGATAGCCGCCTTCAACTTGGTTCCCAATGCTTCCAGATCAGTCTCTGTGGCTCCATCTTGTGCGTGAGTCGTATGGGGCGAGGTCAACGCCGCAACTAAAACGAGTATTAGAGTTGATATAGATATGCGTTTCATAAGCAAATTTCCTTTTCTGTTATTTGTGATTGTGATGTTGTCAAACCTGCTTGGAATGATACGAGACCTCCAACCGCATTATACGAGAAAGGGGGAGGCCCGAGATGTCCAGTTCAAACTTAATATGGCAAAGGAAAGTTGATGTGTTTTCAGGAAGGAGCCAGCGGCAAGATTGACTTTCTTACGATCAGGCCGATGTCGATGAATTCATAGACTGCACAGGGTAGTCGTGGGGACCACACCACAAATAGGAGTGGTCAAGCTATTGACAAAGAAATCACACACTCCCGATCAAGTACTGAAGTCGCGCTTTATTTCAACATTGACTTTCAACAAATACTTCCCGGGCATCCATGACAGCAGCACGAAATAGGCGGCTTTTGTGAACTATCCAGCTATTGTCTTGTCACACTGCCATAGCGTTCCGATATGGTGTGAGATCGATGCCGGGGTAGGCATTAGCGAGACGTTGGAGCGATTCTTCGGTGTAATAGGAATCACCCGGATTGGGCCAGCCGAGGAGATGCCGCGTGCGGGGTGTGGTATCCGCTACGAAGCTCACAAATTCAGGTGTTGTCCAGCCGGGAACAGGGCGCGTGGTGTGGCACCAGTCAGCGTTGTCCGCACGGTGGAAGTGGAAGCCCATCCAACCACGTTGTCTCTGTTTGTTGGCAAAGGGTTGGGCAGCATGAATTAGATAGCTGGAACGGAAGGCAACACTGCCGGCTTTGGCGGTGACCGGCGTTGGTTCCGCCAATTCCTCACACTCCCGGAGATCTGACAGCCCCAATCCCCCTGCGTGTCCTCCGTGACGATCGTATAGCGACGCTAGCTGTTTGTGCGAACCACGACAGACCAGCATGGGGGCACCGTCCTCTTCAATATCGTGCAGGATAATTCCAGAAAGCAGGTAGCTATATCGTTCCCAATCAGGATGTGGCGGAAGTTGTGAATTGGTGCCGTTGTCGATATGGTAGCCTTCCCAAGGGTTCTCGCTGTATCGCGTATCGGTCAACCCTTCTCGGAAGAAAATTTGCCCATAACCGAGCCGTATCTCGTCGGCCCCCAACAACTGACATGCACAATCAATGTAATCGTCATTCTCCAGCAGTTTATCGACCGCCGGCAAACCGGTGGGAAAATGGACAGCGCCCCCCATTGGACCCGCCAATAATTGCATGGGCGGTGTTTTTTCATAAAGTTGTTGAATCTCTGTTGGGTTTTCCGCCCATTTTGTCCGGTATTCAGTATGGGTTAGCCCCCCATAAGCATTACGCTCGACTGCTTCTAACGCTGGAGCTAAACTCTCTGGGGGAAAGACGTTAGGCACAACTATACTGCCATCGCCCTTCCAAGTTGCCACTTGCTCGTCGGTTAATTGCATCGTATCCTCCTCGTATTAAGTATTTCGTTCCTCTTCCAGTTTTGCGAACAACATATCATTGCTACCCTGTGTGTTACGTTAGGGGCGGTAGACAATCTGGAAAACCTTAATATCATTCGCGGCAGTGTCGCTCACAAAGACGAGATCATTTTTCAAAATTGCGATACCTACCGGTTCAACAAGCGTTTCGTTCCCAAAGGTCATTACACTCTCTCCGTCCTTTGTGAAGATTTGAACCCGCTGATTTTTTCGATCTGTTACATAGAGATAGCCCCAACGATCAGTGTCGATATAACGTGGTTCTGCGAATTGCCCCGGACCCTCCCCTTCGGTTCCCCATATCTGGACGAGGTTACCGCTGAAGTCGTATTTCTTGATCCGATGGTTCCCGGAATCAACGATATAGATGTTCCCGTGTGGGTCTGTGACGAGATCTGTTGGGTCACGGAACTGTTGCCGCGCCCCGCCAAAAGCCCCACGCACCAGCGTGCGAATGCCGTCCGGGTTAAACAGGACAAACCGATGATTTCCCGTATCAGCGACACAGACTTCCCCATTCCGTCCAACGCTGATCCCTTCCGGCAGATCAAACTCAATTTCAGCACCTCCGTCCTCATTGGCGTCTCCCAATCTACCGCCTGCCATAATGTAGAAGATTCTGTCTACCAAGTTGCAGTATTGGATTCGGTGGTTATCTGTATCAGCGACGTAGAGGAGTTCGGTCCGCTGAAAATTGATAGCCACATCGGTCGGATTGTCAAATTCTCCTGTCCGCCAGCCACGCACACCATACTCTGATATAAAATTTCCGTCTTTATCGACAACTTGGACGCGGTTGTTTCCCGAATCGGCTACGTAGAGCATGCCTCGGTGGTCAAGATCGAGCCCTGCGGGTCTCAAGAATTGCCCTGCCCCCTGACCGGGACCTCCCAGTGTATTGACGTAGTTCACACTGAGTATGGGGGGGGCAGGTCGATCTTGGATAGAGGGAACAATTTGGGGCGGGGTTGCTGTCTTCGTCAGGGCGGATTTCAGGTCGGTTGCGATTGATCCAGCCACCGGTGGATTGGGAGCAGCGCAACTCAAACAGAAAAAAAGAATCAGTAGAAAAGATACGAAACTGGAAGGTAATATTGGAAGATTGGAGGCGTGGGAGAAAGACGAAAAGGGGAAACTCACCTGCCGTTCTTCCCATCTTTCCTGCTATCCTTCTTTTCCACCATTTTTTGCACACCCGTTTAACCTTTTTGGACCTCAAACTTAAATACGAACGTAGTTTCTATGTCGGTAAATTCGCTATGGACTTTGGGAACAATGATCCGTAAATTTGAGGATTCAACACTGCGCTTGTGAAAATACAGGAAGAATCGCACTCGACGTTTCGGCATAATGGTAGTTTTTTCTATGTCTTCGCTCGGCAACGCTACAAGGTCGCCCATGGAGCGGAGTACGCGGTTCTCCCGAAAATCTTCTCGGAATTCAGGGGGCATCTTCGGTGTGAAGTTCTTTCCGAGATAAAATGTATGCTGAGATCTATGGATAGGCTTGGAAACTTTGCCGGATTGATCAAGTAACGAACAATCTTTCTGTCGCAAAGAGATCCAATGATCCGTGCTGTTGAAAACGATAATTCCAAAGGCGTCCACCGCTTTAACATCATTCAGAGGAATTGCCATTGCAGTAATGCCGTTTTTGACATATGCGACGGTCCCTGACCGCGGAAGGATGGTCGCCGCCGGATCAAAAACGGGAACAATACGTTCAGTTTGAAACGCAGTCTGAAGCGTTGCACAACCCAGATTTGCGACGGATATTATAGCGAGTAATTGTAGGTTCAATAGTATATGTTTTTTCATTTTTCCTGTCTGAAACGTGAGATACGCAATGTAATTCGTCAAATGTAAGAAGTTCATTCAGTAAAGAAAGTAAGTAATTTACCAAGTCTTGCTGGTAGATCCTGACGCTGAACGTAGTAATCTATGCTTACGTCGGACTGTGAATGACCAGATGATGAAGACGTTGCCTGGGAGGCTTCTTTATTTGGTGGGTGGGTTCGTCGGTCAGGTACATTTCCTGTAAGCCGGTTCTGTTCCGCAAGTACGAGGTCCCCCAATGGAAACTGTGTTAAGAATCCCGTCCGCCGGTCTTGATCGGTGAGAATTGTGATCTGCGGCAGCCGAGCCTGAGACAAGCTATCCATTTCAATAGTCAGGTATGTCATTTCAGCGGTCAACAGTTCAGGCTGCTCCGGTGGGTTAGGTCCCTTCTTGGTAAGTGCATCGCTTGGATAGACGGTGATAAGTGGCAGTTTTTTCTGTAATGCGATACGGATTACAACCAGCAATGTTACGAAATGAACGCGTTGTGGAACGGCGTAGGGGGCAACAACAGCAAGAACGGCTGGATAATTTGAGATGATGCCTTCGCCAGCGGCAATCATCCATTCGGACTCGTCTGGAAACTTGTTTTGATGAACGAGATCCGTCATGCCGATAGTATCTAATAATGGCTTGTCGATTGAAGCCGGGTGAAGATTAGATATTGCCTCTGAATCGAATAGATGGCGAAGACGACTATCAGCGGGCATCGGAGAATAGTAATCACAATTTGGACAAATATAGAAATTGCGTTCTAGTGCCTGCTTGAATACAAGTTCTCCACAGTTTGTGCACTTATTCCACAGCTCCCTATGTCTGTCTTTGTACAGTGCCACAGTGCTCACATTCCTTCATGGCTAGTCTGGATAAGCGGTGAATCACCAGCCACCAATTCGCTGGGTGATTCACCAACCCACGACATTAAAAGATACGCTGCGAATTTTTCAGTCCGCAACGAACAGTATTATCCCGCAAAGGATGTTAGTTATTGGATTTGTGGAAACTGGCGATAGCTTCATCTTCGTCCTCATATCGGTCGAAGATGGTGACTAGCTTTGCCATAACAATCAAGCTTCTGATATTTCCGCCGGGATGCAGTAAGGCAATACGTCCACCCTTTCTTTGAACAGCTGTATAAGTAGCAACGATGATACCAAGACCAGAGCTATCTACCATACGTACATCTGCGAGGTTCAGCAGGATTTTAGCTGCCCCTTCTTCAGCATCAGCAACTTGCTCATCAATGATATTCTTGAGGGCTAAACTATCGGACCCTATAATCCTTCCCTCAATATCCAGAATCGTAACACCTTCTTTTTTGCGAATATCTACAGTCATTTGATGATCTCCTTGAATTTAGGGTGACGGCAACCCATGGGGCTGCACTGTTTTTCTAAAAATAACTCAAGTTATATCGACTTTGATTTTTGTTCAGTCAACGGTTTATGCTTAACCATTTTAACGATTGTACCTGATTGTTCGAAAGTGACGGAGTCCATACATGCCTCCATCAGAAAAATTCCTCTTCCGCTACTTTTTAAGCGGTTTGCTGGATCCAACGGATCCGGAACCTCCTCTCGTTGGAATCCCTTCCCTTCATCTTGGACAATAATTGTGAGTTTGTCCGGGTGGATGATAAATTTAAAGTAGGCATTTTTATTCAAGTCTTCTTGGTTTCCATGCTTGATTGCATTCGTACCAGCTTCGATAACTGCTAAAATAACTTGCTCAGTCGTCTCTTCATCGAAGCCCATTTCGTTGAGGATCTCGACGATGATCGTATCTAACAGGTAGACGTGCTGCAGTGAGCTTGGGATATCAAGATGAATAATTTGCTCGGCTGTCGGTCCCACCAGTTATTCCTTTCCGTCTGTGGCTTTTATAACGACGATGGTGACATCATCGTCCCGATGATCTGTTCCGCTAAAGTCAAAGAGCGCTGTCTCGATGGTTTGGCAAAACGTTTCAGCGGGTTGGTGGCTGTTTGATTGAAAGATCTCGGCAAGCCGTTCTTCACCATAAAAGGTTTCATCAGACTTACGCTCGGCTTCGGTGACCCCGTCCGTATAGAGGAGGAGTGCATCACCCGGGGCAAGAGGGACCGTTTCTGATTCGAAGACTGCATGGTCGAAGGTTCCCAGTATCATTCCTCCTACCTTTAGTTCGGCTACTTCTGTCCCTCCATTCTTCAGATGCAGCGGGTAGCAGTGTCCTGCGCTTGAATAGGTAAAGGTCTTCGCTGCGGGATCTAAGATTCCGTAGACCATTGTTGCAAACAGATCTGGATCGGTGTCGATTGCTAGGAGGTCATTGATCCGCTTAAGCGCCGCTGCTGGCGAAGTTTCTTCACGGCAGATGAGCCGGAGGGTTGTCCGAATCATTACCATTAGTAGGGCAGCAGGGATCCCTTTTCCGCGAACGTCGGCGATTGCTATGCCTAAACGATTGTCGTCTAACAGAATGAAGTCATAGAAATCACCCGACACTGTCATTGAACTTCGTAGAAAGCCAGCGATATCAAATCCGGGCAGATTGGGAGCTTTTTTCGGTATCAGATTCTGCTGTATCACCGCTGCGGTTTCAAGGTGCGAGGCGAGTTGTTCAACGCCTTCTTCGGTGAACCAATCTCCCATCGTGCTGATGAGGGGGTTGATATATTTGGCTGGGAGGGTTCGTCCAAGTACAGCTTCAATCCGTGCTGTCAATTCATCGAGATCGAAAGGTTTTGTAACGTAGTCATCTGCCCCCGCATGCAATCCCTGAACTCTCTCATGCGTCTGCGCTCGCGCTGTGAGCATGATGACAGGAATAGCGCGCGTTTGCTCGTCCGCTCTCAATTTACCGATTACTTCAAACCCATCCATCCTCGGCATCATCAGATCGAGAAGGATAAGATCTGGTGAATAGGTTCTGGCTTTTTCTAACCCACTCATTCCATCGTTTGCTGTGATCACATCGAACCCTTCGGCGGTCAGACTCATCTGGATTAACTCAAGAATATCGACATCATCATCCACGGCGAGAATTGTTTCGGACATTATTTTAATGCTCCCTTACGCTTCGCGCTTTATAGTATCATCTTCTCTAACGAGCGGTAACACAAACTGAAAATTGCTACCTTTGCCTTGATTTCCATCGTCAATCCACAATTTCCCGCCATGCGCTTCAACGATACTCTTGCTAATTGATAATCCTAAGCCGGATCCGCCTTGCTGGCGTGTGCTAATATCGCTGAGTTGGTAAAACTTGTCGAATATCTTTTGGCGTTCCTCCGGGGGGATACCGGGGCCTGTATCAATAACTTCAACGTGCAAAAGGTTTCCATCCGCTTCAACTTTGACGCTCACTTCGCCGTTATTTGGTGTAAACTTGATAGCATTGCCAATCAGGTTTGTAAACACTTGCCCCATGCGTGCCTCATCTCCGAAAATCTGGGGCACTGATTCAGGAGTGGTCATGTCCAGCTGAATCGATTTTTCATCGGCTTGGGGACGAATCTCTTCAATCCGCTGCGTTACAATGTCCAAAATCGAAATTGGTGCCTGTTCCATCTGTATCCGACCGGACTCAATTCGGGAAATATCGAGCAGATCGTTGATGAGCGCAGCGAGTCGTTTCGATTGCCGTTGGACGCGGGTAAGGCTATTTCGTTGTCTGTCGTTAATTGCCCCTGCTTTGCCATCAAGAATGAAGGAGACGAAGCCGATGATTGAGGTCAGTGGTGTACGCAATTCGTGAGAGACCAGTGAGATGAAATCCGATTTCATCTGATCTATCTCTTTCTCACGGGTGATATCATCAAAGAGGTAGACCGTTCCAAGCGTCTGCCCATTTTCGTCAAGGAATGGGCTGGCGATGGTACGGAGGACCAGCTTCTTGTCGTGGTGAATCAAAGTAATTTCGGAGACAAAATTTGTGTTCTCGTTCTTTGAAGGGGTTTGCTCTATTTGAATCAATTCATCGTTATGAATCAGTTCAGTAATGTCCTTATCAATACTATCTTGACTGAGATCGAGCAGTCGTTCGGCGGCTGGATTGATGTGGAGAATCCGGTTATTTGGATCTACAAGAATCAAACCTTCAGCGATACTATTAACAATAGCGGTCATCTTCTTTTCCTCTTCGGTCAGCTTACCGACCGCACTTTTGAGATTCCACCGCATCGAATTAAATTCTTCTGCCAAGATGCCGACTTCATCGCTACTGGTGACCGGAATTTCCTGATCGAACTCGCCGTGACCGATTGCGCGTGCTGCCCCTGTGACTTGCCGAATTGGCCTTACAATGCGTTGGGAAACAACGAGAGCGATCGCGATCACGACCAAACAGGAGATTAGCGTGAATAACAGAATAATCTGTGTGAATTTCGTCACTTCGCTGAAAGCCAACGAGGCGGGCAGTGAAACCAACACCCTCCAATTGGTAAAATTTTGCCCATCATTTGTAAATGTAAAGTTTGGTCTTTCATCTATTTGTTGCCATCGTTGAGGACGTGTACGCGCCCAGCCATAGACCCTTTGTTCCCCTCGTCCATCGGTTTCCCCCTTCATTTCAGATCCCTGATACTTATCGCGCGCATTAATTGCCGCCCCCGCAGCATTACTCATTTCAACATGCTGCAAGAATTGGTGCCCCATGTCCGGAGGAGCGCAGATAACTCGTCCAAACTGATCAAAAAGGCAAATCTCTATCCCCTCTTTTTCGAATTTGACCACCTCTGAGAGTTTTGGAATTGGAGTGACAACTCTCAATACGCCGACCACTTTTGATTCAGAAGGAGGACCCGGAATTGGTACGGTGATGGGCAAGGAGTGTTGCTTCGTTTCGACGTCATATTGAACATGGTCGATTAATTCATAACCGATCCCGTTATTATAAGCCTTGTGCCACCACGGTTCATCTATCTTTTGGAAAAGTAACCGCTCATCGTTTGTGAAAATGACCTGCTGATGCCGATTAGTAATAATAATTTCACCATTTTCGCCAGCACGATTTTCAAGCTGCCTAACACTAGTCAACAAATTTTCATACGCACTCTTGAGATTTGGGAGCCGGTTATCATCGTTGGTAGGCGCAACTCTCCTACTAATACTTCGCAGTCGAAGCCCGTGCAGCTGATCGAAAATCACACGGTCTGCCAGATCTATCTTGTCTTTTGCCGTTTGTTCTAGACCCTTACCGATTTCTCTTTCCAACGCACTTTTCCCGAATAGGTGCGCCAAAAAGGCGACGATGAGCAAGGGGATAAGCGATACCAGTAGAAAGAGTAGAACCAGTTGCCAGCGCAATCCCATCCTAAGGCGTAGACGTTTCATGACAAATCTCTGCTATGAGCCAAGTGCGCTCGTTGCCGATTCTTCATCCGAGTAGACCTCCAGAATCGTGTTGAGTCGTGTGACCTTTAAGACATCGATGACAGTATGTTGCGGATTGAGCAAGACCAGCTTTCCATCCATCTGCTTTAGGAATTGCAGGGTTGCGATAATGATCCCCAGTGCAGAACTGTCCAACAGGGGAACATTTTCCATGTCTAAGATCAGACCGTCTCTGCCCTGCTCAATCTGTTTATCCATTTCGCGTTTGAGCGCATTGGCTGCGCCCCCGATGATTTTCCCATCAATTCGAAGAACTGGAACATTATTATGGCTGATTGATGTTTCAAACATCTAAAACTCCTTGTTGTATAGCAACGTAAGTCCGATTTAGGTTAGGGATATGACTATTTTCAATCGCCATATTCCTACCACCCAGTGATTGTAATTTAGGGATTGCCTGCTGAATTTCACGCTTCACATCAGGTGACTTGTAAGCAACCCAGATTCCATTTGGCTTCAATAGCGGAAGACAGTAGACCGCTGAATCCTCTATCGAAGCTACATAACGGGTCAAGACCCAATCGTAAGCAGTTATGTGTTGATCATTAGTAGCATATTCTTCTGCCCGTTGGGCGACGATGCGCGGGGTCTCCCACGAGTTAGTGGTATTTGATTGGTAGTTTCGGCTCAGTTGAGAACTGAGAAACCGTAGAAAACTTACTTTCTTTGATGAAGGTTCAACTAGGACTAACTTAATCTCAGGGATATAAATTTTAATCGGCAGGCCCGGAAAACCTGCTCCCGTCCCGATATCGATTACTGAATCCCCGGGGCTGATATCAAAACATTGTAGCACACTTAACGAATCAAGGAAATGCTTTACGATAATTTCTTGATCCGTCCGGATGGAAGTCAAGTTCATCCGTGAATTCCAGCGTTTGAGTTCGTGCCAGTAGATAACAAACTGATCGAGCTGCACCGGATCCAGCGGAAAGCCGTGTTGAAGCAGTGTCTTGCGCAGCTCTTCTCGAAATTGATTGGACATTACATCTCAAACTCGTTGCTCTGAATGAAGTCGTGTCTTTATCTCTGCCGGGGAAGCACATTCAAAAAACAACTCCAAGGCTTCGCGCAGATTTTCGCGTGCTTGTTCGATAGTCTCACCTTGGCTTGCGATATCTAGTTCTGGACACAATGACACGTATCCATTTTCTTCACGCTCAATAATCGCTGTCAATTGACGAGTCATCAAGAACTCCTAACGGCTTATGGGACACAAAGTCAGCAAATTTACGATTAAACAAATATCTTAGGCATTACGCCTGTGATTGCATTTGTCGTTTGTATTGCTCGACCCAGACCATGAGTATCGAAATGTCCGCAGGCGAAACGCCGGGGATGCGCGATGCTTGCCCAACGGAGATCGGACGAATCTTTGCGAGTTGTTCGCACGCCTCTGTTTTTAGGCTGTGCACGGCGGCGTAATCAAAATCATCCGGGATGCGGAAATGCTCCATTTTTTTGAACTGTTGAATTTGTGTGGTTTGGCGATCAATGTATCCCTCGTACTTGATCTGAATTTCGACCTGTTCCTCCACAGTTTCGGGCAACAGTTGGGAGTTTGGTGCGAGCTGCTTGATTTGCTCATAATGGATTTCTGGTCGTTTGAGCAATTCAGCTAATGAAGTTGGTTGACCGATTTCACTGATTCCAACCGATTTCAAGAGAATTTGTGTGTCGGCTGATGGTTTTAGCCGCGTCTGTTCTAAGCGATTCATTTCCGCTTCTACCAATTTTCGCTTGATTTGGAAACGCTCATAGGTATCATCCTCAATCAGGTTGAGTTGGCGGCCGATCTCTGTCAATCGCAGGTCTGCGTTATCCTCACGTAGCTCTAACCGGTATTCTGCTCGCGAGGTAAACATCCGATACGGCTCACGGATGTCCTTGGTAACGAGGTCATCGATAAGAACACCGATATACGCTTGGGAGCGGTCAAGAATGAGTGGCTCCTCGGCGCGCACCTTCAAGGCGGCGTTGATCCCTGCCATCAACCCTTGTGCTGCGGCTTCCTCGTAACCGGTGGTGCCATTGAGTTGGCCCGCGAAGTAAAGGTTCTCCACCCGCTTGGTTTCGAGGGTTGGGTAGAGTTGTGTCGCTGGAGCAAAATCGTACTCCACGGCGTAGGCGAAGCGCATAATCTCGGCATTTTCCAAGCCTTTGATGCTATGCACCATATCCACCTGAACGTCCTCCGGCAGACTTGCAGAGATTCCGTTGAGGTAGATTTCGTCTGTATCTCTGCCCTCTGGTTCGACAAAGACTTGATGCCGATCCTTGTCAGCAAAGCGGACGACTTTGTCCTCAATAGAGGGACAGTACCGGGGACCAATACCGGTGATTCTGCCGCTATACATGGCAGACCGATGGAGATTATCGCGAATAATCTGATGCGTTTTTTCGTTTGTGTGCGTTAGGTGGCACGGCATCTGCCGCTGCGTGATCTGTTCTGTTGAGAACGAAAATGGTCGTGGCTGCTGATCTCCGGGTTGAATCTCCATTAGGTCAAAATTCACGGTATGTGCATTGACGCGCGGCGGCGTGCCAGTTTTCAGACGACCGATTTCAAATCCGAGGTTCAGAAAACTGTCCGATAGCTTTTCAGCCGATGATTCACCCGCCCGTCCGGCACTGTAGGATACATCACCGAGATGCACTAAGCCTTTGAGAAATGTCCCGGTCGTCAAGATAACCGTCTTGGCGAGGTAGGCGGTTTGGGTGTGGCCCAATATGCCGATACATTTACCGTTTTCGGTCAATAGTTCATCAACCAGTAGCTGCTTAATATCGAGATGTAGTTGCCGCTCAAGGACACGTTTCATCTCGGACTGATACGCGTGTTTGTCCGCCTGTGCCCGGCTTGAACGGACAGCCGGTCCCTTCTTCGTATTCAATTGACGAAATTGGATGCCCGTCTTGTCGATGTTCTTCGCCATCTCGCCGCCGAGTGCGTCGATCTCCTTGACGAGATGTCCTTTTGCAAGTCCACCGATTGCCGGGTTGCAGGACATCTTAGCGATGGTGTCGAGGTTGATTGTGACAATCAATGTTTCGCAGCCCATCCGCGCCGCGGCAAGCGCAGCTTCGCAACCGGCATGGCCTGCGCCGACAACAAGGACATCGTATTGTTTATGATAGATATTCACTGTTAAGTCGCCCTATTTCAACGGTTCTAATACGTAGGATGATAAAACTATTGTTTCATTATTGTTACATGAGTTGCTGCACCCTGGCGCGGGGATGATCATTCAGATTGCATCACAGACCGGAATAGATGATATCTAACACCAACCGTCCAACAATGTCTAGGCTTTCTGCGCTACATTTGTCGGGGGTATCTTCCACCGTATGCCAGGGCGGATAGTTGAAGTCAATGATATCAATTGTCGGGACGCCTGACTGGATGAGGGGCAAGTGATCATCCATAATCGCAGGTCCCAATCGACGTTCAAACGCCGGTAAACCCAACTCTGCAGCCCGTCGCCAGATTGCCTCGGTCAAGTCGCGCGCGGCATTCCACGAGTACCCTTCCATTGGTAACTCTAGTGTCCGATCGCCAACCATGTCTAGTAGGATACCGAAATCTGCCTTCCATCTACCCATATTTTGAGCGAAGTGTGTCGAACCGAGGAACATCGTAGAAACCGTTCTCCCGTAATCTTCGCCATCAAACAGGACAATGATTACTTCAATCGGCGGTGGCTTAGATTTCAAAACCCGCGCGACCTCCAACAGAACCGCTACCCCCGATGCGGCGTCATTTGCGCCGAGGATTGGCGTGTTCCGGTTCGCTGGGTTTGGATCTCGATCTGCAAATGGACGCGTGTCCCAGTGCGCTGCGAGGAGCATCTTTCCACCCGAATCTTCTCCGAAACGTGCCAAGATATTATTCATCTGAATCGTTTCGTTTTGGTGCCGAAATTCAAAGGGTTGAAGTGCAACTTCGTCGGCATATCTTTTGAGCTCTGTGAATAGATATGCTTGCGTCTCTTTGTGTGCTGTTGTACCCGGTACACGCGGACCAAATTCACACTGTTTTTCTAAGTAGGCAAAAGCACGTTTCGCATTGAAAGTGGCGTCGCCAAGGGATTGCTCTGCCAACGTTGAGGAAGACCGACCGGCATCGGACTCAGCATATGTATAAACCGATAACCCATCCGGACCGAAGCACATTATACTTAGCACACTCCACAGGAAGAACCCACACTTCAGTTTACAAGGCAATTGGTTCATCGTCTGTTTCAGGCTTAAATACGCCGTCGCCCTTCCAAGGCTTTAGCGAGCGTCACTGCGTCTATATACTCAAGATCGCCGCCGACTGGAATGCCGTACGCGATTCGGGTAGTGGTAACCTCAAGGCTCTCAAGTTGTTTTGTCAAATAGAGTGCAGTCGCCTGTCCTTCAGTGGTGTAATTCGTTGCGAGGATGACCTCTTTGATATCTTCGCTGTGGATTCGTTGAAAAAGCTGATCAATCCTGAGATCTTTCGGTCCCACACCGTCTAACGGTGATAGAACCCCCATTAAAGCGTGGTACAAGCCCTTATACTCCTGTGTGCGCTCAATTGCCAAGAGATCGTCTGGCTCTTCAATAACGCAAATCGTTTGACGGTCACGCCGAGTATCCGTACAGATATAGCATGGCTGCTGGTCTGTGATATTTCCGCAGTCCTTGCAATAATCCAGATGAGTCTTTACCTCAGAGAGTGCTTGTGCCAGTTTAGTTGTGTCGGATTCAGGCATCTTTAGCATAAAAAATGCCAGACGTTGCGCCGTTTTAGCACCGATTGTAGGCAGCTTTTGTAACTCGTTGATAAGGCGCGCTAGTGGTTCAGGATAATGGAGCATATTGAATTTTGGTTCCGGCACTCTGCGATGGATCAGAGCTGAGTTTCCAGACTATTCCCTAAATACTTATCAATCTATAAGCCGGGATCTATAGTCCGCAGTTTTCACATCAGTCCCGGAATTTTAACGCCTCCAGTCAATTTGCTCATCTCTTGTGTCATCAGTTCTTGCGCCTGATGTCGCGCTTCATTGACCGCAGCAACAATGAGATCTTCGAGCATTTCAATGTCATCTGGATCAACAACCTCTGGTGAGATTGTGAGCGACACGAGTTCCTGCTGACCATTGGCAATGGCTATTACCATGCCGCCGCCAACGGTTGCTTCAACAGTACGGGTAGCGAGCTCTTCTTGAATATCAAGCATGCGCTTTTGCATTTGTTGTGCTTGTTTCATCAGATTGTTCATATTCATTGGAATGACCTCTTGTAAAGTTTGTAAAATAGTTTTAGTCTGAAATTCTATCGTTAACCATAGAGTGCGTTCTATCCGCTTAGGAATTTATTCCCGGCGCGATCGTGCACCCTATTTTCCAACACGGGCTATTTGGGCTCGATTTTAAGAATTTTTGCCTCAAATAACTTAAGTGCTGGGGCGACCTCCGGATCCCGTTCGGCTTGATGCCGAAGCATCATTGGTGTTATCTCTTGGGATCGCCGAGATGGCGGCAGTGTTGCGTTGGAATGAGGGTTGGCACTTGAAGCAACGAAGCTAATTTGAACGGGTGTTCCAATCAGATCGGCGAGCATTTTCTTGAGTAATACCTTTTCTTCATCATCAATTAGGTCTGTATAGGCTGGCGGACAAGCGACTTTCAACTCTAGCCCGTTGCTTGATAGCGCTGCCTCCGCTCTATTGCTTGGCTGCGGCGTTGCGCTTTTCAAATATCCGTATAACGGCATTTTGCCTTTATCTTGCAGTCGTACCAATAGTTTCTCCCAAATCTTTGCCAATTCATTTGAATCGGATATGACGTGCTGCACATCGGCAGGAACGGATTTAATATTGGGTTGGTCCGCACCGTCTTTACCCCCACGAGCATCGGTGGAAACTGGCTTCGATTTAATATGGGGTTCTGAAGATGACTGTCTTGCGTATCTTGGGGCTTGGGATTTAGCTATTTCTGAATCGGTGCTAGGCTCTAAAACTGACGCGGATACGGCTCTCCTTGGCGGAGTACCTCCTCTCGTTGATTCGGGGTCCGTTGGCGGCGCATAGGTTCTACTTGGAACTTCTCCCCGATCAATCTTGTCCTCGATTTCTGATAACCGTTTCAAAATCTTGGTCAGTTGGAGGCCCTCTTGGATTGAGCAGGCATCAATCAGCGCAGATTCAAGATGGATTTGTGCATATCCGTGCTGCTTAATTTCGCTGCTTGTGCGCATCAGAATTTTGATAATTCGTGAGAGGCGTTCTGGAGACGCTAAGTGCGCTTTCTTCTTCATTAGCTCCAGTTCGGATTTGGATGTCTGAATTATACTGTCTAAGTTCGATCCAATCGCTAAGAGCCTCAAGTTTCTGAAGCAGGTGATTTGTTGATGGAGGCATTGCGTCAAATCGGTCCCATTCTTTACCAGTTTATCGAGTGATTGGAGTGCCACTGGTAGTTCACTTCGCAAGATGGCATCAATCAGTTCATTTATCAGATGGTTTGATCCGAATCCCAGTACCTGGTTAATCTGATCCACATTCAGTTCTTTCCCGATTGATGCGGTCAGTCGTTCTAGCAAATTCTCGGCATCCCTTAGGCAGCCCTCCGATTGCAGAGAAATCAACGATAGCCCTTGGTTATCAATCTGGACATCTTCAGCTTCACAGATATCTTGCAGCCGTCCCACGATTTGATCTTGCTCCATGTAGCGGAAATCAAAATCTTGGCAGCGGGATACAATTGTCTTTGGGATTCTGTGGTGTTCGGTTGTTGCGAGGATAAAGATGACGTGCGGTGGGGGCTCTTCAAGCGTTTTCAAGAGGGCGTTAAACGCTTCTTGCGTGAGCATGTGTGCTTCGTCAATAATATAGATCTTGTAACGGCAGGCAGCGGGAGCGAGTTTGGTATTTTCACGCAGCTCGCGGATTGGGTCAATACCCCGATTGGAGGCAGCGTCCATCTCAACGACATCGAATGAACGCCCCTGAGAGATTTCCGAGCAGAACTGGCACTTATTGCAAGGTTCAGCTATGGGTTCTTGGCTAAACTCGGTCTCTTGTTCACGGTTAGGGCAATTTACCGCTTTCGCGAGGATGCGGGCGACCGTTGTCTTCCCGGTTCCCCTCGGTCCCCAGAACAGATAAGCGTGTCCAATCCGATCCGATAGGATTTGATTTCTGAGAGTTGTTATCACATGCGTCTGCCCAACTACATCTCGAAATGATTGGGGACGCCATTTCTGAGCTAAAACCTCGTAAGACATAATTTCCCCCATCGTGCGAAGTGGGATTAACCCAAGACCTTTTATCTAGTGAAAAAGAGAGGGGAAGGGGATGAAAAAATCCTGGCCATGCACCTAGAGTTTGACGAGTTCCCCCAAGCGTTACCCAAGCAGTTAGCTCCGACCAGGCTTCCCTGCGTCACACCCACAGATTAGCTACCGCTGCTTCCTTCCGGACCTGACGGGGTTTGATAATTGTGAGTTGCTCAGGACCCAATCTTCATCACCACTTACATGGGCCAGTCCTCAAAAGAAGTCCGCCGCACAATAGGAATTCAGCCCTGCTATAGCGGATTGCAGGTTCAGGGCACCGCTACCTCCCCGCTTAGCATAGCCAAGTCTCGACGGAAGTGATAATGGCGGAGAGAGTGGGATTCGAACCCACGGTACAGTTGCCTGCACACATGATTTCCAGTCATGCCAGTTAAACCAACTCCTGCATCTCTCCGAAAATCTTGAGCGGCATAGGGTTGTTAGCTATCGTCATATAGCAAAGAATCTGTCCCGTGCTACCCAAAAGTTTGCTCCTATCATTGACGATTGGAAAAATCGATGGAGCAGACGGGATTCGAACCCGTGACCTCATCCGTGCGAGGGATGCGCTCTCCCAACTGAGCCACTGCCCCAAAAGGCGGAGAGAGTGGGATTCGAACCCACGGTGACGATAACGCCACAACAGTTTTCGAGACTGTCCTGTTCAACCGGGCTCCAGCATCTCTCCAAATTTAGGTTCGCCGATCTCGAAAAAAAGACTTGAGCAACTGACTGCTCTCCTCTGCTAGGACTCCCTGCGTGACATCTACTTGATGATTGAGGCGTTCATCTTGTAATAAGTTGAACAACGTCCCCGCAGCGCCAGCCTTTGGATCTGAAGCGGCGTAAACGACCCGCGGGATACGAGCCAAGATAATAGCCCCACAACACATCGGACACGGTTCCAAAGTCACATAAAGGGTCGTATCCGTTAAGCGCCAATCACCAATAGATGCAGCAGCCAATCGAATCGCAATCAGTTCTGCGTGAGCGGTTGGATCCTTTGTCCCTTCCCGTCCGTTGTGGGCACGAGCAAGAGAGATCCCGTCCTTGATAATAATCGCACCGACGGGAACTTCATTAAGCGAGGCACCTTGGCGCGCAACAGCAAGGGCTTCACGCATCCAGAACTGATCCGACATTGCAAAAGATCGAAACGGGGCGATTGCCCCAATTTGCACTTTCAGGCCCGCAGCCGAAGCCGCGGGACCGAAAACGCATATAAGCGCCCGAGAGGATTCGAACCCCCGACCTTCTGATCCGTAGTCAGATGCTCTGATCCACTGAGCTACAGGCGCGTAATAAGCTGGCGGAGGGAGTGGGATTCGAACCCACGATGGCGGTTAAGCCATAACTGCTTAGCAGGCAGTCCAGTTCAACCACTCCTGCACCCCTCCACATTTTCGAATAATGGCGGTGGGAGTAGGATTCGAACCCACGGTGACTCGCGCCACAACGGTTTTCAAGACCGCCGCTTTCGACCTCTCAGCCATCCCACCGAAAAAGCGTCCTTATTGTAACAAAAAAAAGAAGCATTGTCAAGAATCATTGAACCCTTAGGAGCGAAAATTAAATGCTCATGTGCGGCTAGCGTTTGTCAAACTGATACTAACATTCAAAACCTTTGATTTCCTTGCATCTGCGTGGAGATACGGATATAATATCGCATTATTACATCTATATCTAACTGAAACGACAATCAGCGCGTTGTAGAATTAGTGATGATACTTGAACGAAAGTGCGGGTGTCGATAACATGGATATAATTCATGGTATATCGACACAATACCTCATAGCTAATAAGGAGAGATTTAATGACACACCAGGGAATACGCAAGATTTTCAGAGATTGGAACGGGAGTTTTCTTTATACTGTTAATTCTTTAGCTCTGATTATGGGAATCTTGCTCCTGTTTACAGGGTGCCAGGATGTTCAACAACTACTTGCACCAGTACCGGAGGCAGACGATGATGGTCCTATCAAAATTGGATTTATGTATACTAGCGAAATCCGAAGCAATAGTCTAAACGGTGCAGAGTTGGCGGCGCTCCAATTGAATGGAGAGGGTGGGGTGCACGGTAGAGAGATTGAAATTATCGCGCGTGGTAATATGAGCGATATTGACCAAGCCGCGGAGATAGCAGAGGAATTAATTATCCGAGAGGGGGTTTCAGCAATTGTTGGTCCCAACAGGTCAAATTTTGCTGTAGCTATTGGGCCGGTCGCTCAACGCTATGGCATACCGATGGTGACCACCACCGCCACCAATCCGTTTGTTACCGCTGCAGGTGACTTTGTGTTTATGGCGGCGTTCACCGACGATTTTCAGGGGAAGGTGATGGCAACATTTGCCACGCAAGATTTAGGGGCAAAAACCGCCGCAGTCCTCACGCGTAGAGAATCAATTTATTCGGAGGGGCTGTCGCAAACTTTTATTAATAACTTTACTGCTTTGGGAGGTGAGGTTGTACCTGCCCAATTTTATATAAGGGGCGATACCGATTTCACTACGCAACTGACTGCGATCGCCGAAGCTGCGCCTGATGTCTTCTTCCTACCCGGTTTTTCAGCTGAAATTCCGTTGGTGGTTGAACAGGCGAAGGCACTCGGTATAACAGGCATCCTCCTCGGCGGTGACAGTTGGGATAACGCGCCATTAATTGCGGCTAATAGCGAAATTCTTGAGGGAAGTTTTTTTAGCAGCCTTTTCTCGGCCGATGTTGCACCGGGTGATTTGAGTGAAGATGTCGATCGATTTATCACAGCTTATACCTCAATTTTCGACGTAGCACCCGCTGGGGGTGCTGCACTGGGCTATGATGGGGTGCGGCTTGTGGCTCAGGCGATGCGTCGTGCAGACGACTTAACGTCAGCGACGATTCGCGATCAGCTTGCGGCGACTATGGATTATAGCGGTGCGACGTTTATCTCCGGCTACAATGGAAATCGACACCCGAATAAGAGCGCAGTTGTCAATAAGATCATCGATGGTGAAGCACGGTTCTACAAATTGATTGAACCATAAACAACAGGATGTGTAAACCATTCTGTATATTTTTAATTATTAAGTAGGAGGATAAACCAATATGGCCGATAATGAGCGGACATATACGATGGGGCGTAGCAAGGAGGAGACGGAGCGATTGATTCAGCAGTCAGGACTGTATGAAGATATAACGCGACGTTTGCTCACAGATGCGGGTCTCTTTACCGGGATGAAGGTGCTTGATATTGGTAGCGGTGCCGGGGATGTGGCGTTCGCTGCGGCGGAATTAGTCGGTAGTGAGGGAGAGGTCGTTGGTGTGGATATGAATCCGGAGATCCTCGAAACTGCCCGAACACGAGCGCAGGCAGCGGGCTTAGCAAACGTCCAATTTCTGGCAGGGGATGTCCAAACTTTGGATCTGCCAAACGACTTTGATGCCCTTATTGGACGCTTGGTCCTGCTGTATTTGCCGGATCCCGTAGCGACCTTAAAACAGCTTGCAACGCATCTACATCCGGGAGGTATCGTCGCATTTCAGGATGCAGAGTTTTCGGTCTACTCGTTGAGTGCCCATCCGGAGACTCCCATTATGAACCAGTTAGCGGAATGGGGGGTAGAGGTGTTTCGACGTTCAGGCGCGCATGTTAATATGGGGCTTGACCTGTACAGCACTTTTGTCGATGCGGGTTTGCCTGAACCCACTCTACAGTATTCAGCGCCGCTAGGCGGTCCGGAAACGTGGGGAGGTTACCAATTCATAGCAGCCGCTTTTCAGAGTCTACTCCCGCTCTTGGAAAGATTCGAGATTGCGACCGCTGAAGAGGTCGATTTGGATACGCTTGCCCAGCGGCTTCGGGCAGAAGTTGTTGCATCGAAACGTCCACTCATATTGCCGCCGCATATTACGGCTTGGGCACAACTTCCAGCGTAAAGTTACTTGTTAGTTTTGGTGTTCTGATTGATGGGCGGTTGGGCTATTTCATATCCGGTTTGCGATGAACATTTCCCCGACCGCCAACAGGAACACCCCAAGCATTAGATACCACCATACTCCCTGATTTTTTTCAACCTCGCCGTGATACCTTGTAATTGTTTCCGCTGTGACAACCTCTGTGGGGAGGGCTTTTTCACCGCTGGCTAACATGCTAGTCAATTCCTCCGGGTCGCGAGTTGTGAGATCGGATTCAATTGTGTCCGGATTGACGACAAAATTATGCGGTTGTTTACCGGAGATATGTACTGAATAGATTCCCGGCTGCTCAGTAGTGTCGTAGATAATCCCACCGTTCTCATTAACTGCTGTCCGGGTTTCCTCGCCTGCTGGATTGAAAATAGCGGTTTCTGTCCCCGGCGGCAGTTGATAGCCGCTTAATTCTACCAGATCGCCGATACGATAGGCAGGTCTCTCATCCGTTCGCTTGAGCGCAAGGTATTTGATTGCTTCGTACAGGAATGGGAGATAAACGCCGTGAATCGGCAGGTCTGTCCACTCCCGATCGATCGTCGAGGTAAAGCAGAGCACGCGCCCGGTCCCATAGACTTTCTCGAAGAGCGCCGGACTTCCATCGTCAAAACTTGCCAAGACCGTTGAACCCTTTAGTGGCACGGCTTGGATGTACCGATAGAATCGTCCCCTTCCAAAATCACCGTGATTCGGATCTTTGAACGGATGGAAGATAGGGTGATCGTAGTCGAGCGTCGCGAGGACGCTGAACTGATCGCGATCGAGTGCATCGCCAACCGGCTGCACGAAGTTACACGGCATCAAAGGCTCTTCGCCCGCACCGAGCGCATTCCGATATGCCTCCAAATCCATCCGATCCCCCGCGGCGATAATCAAGCCACCGCCGGCTCCAACAAACGTCTTCAGGGATTGCGCCTCCGCACCTGTCAATTTATCCACATTTGCTAAGATAATCACGTCATATTTTGAGATCTCTGAAGCGTTTGGCAGTTGGCGGGATTGTGTCAAGTCTATCGGCACAATCTGATTTTCCGGTTGAAGCGCTGCCTCCAAGAAGAACGTCTCACTCTCATAATCGCGCCGCCCCGGCTCACCATTGACGCAGTGTACCTTGATGGACTTCAGGCTTTGCAGGCGAAAATACCGCCTGTCGTCAATCTCCAGATGGTCGCCGGGTAAAGTGGCATAGCCGGTATAAATCTTCTCTGTTCTGAAGCGGACTGAGAACAGGGCATCCATTACGTCATTAGGTTCGATGTCGAGCGTGGTGGTGCCGACGTTGTTATCATCGACAAACAGTTGGACCGGTAACCCTTCGACAACTTGCTCTCCGAAGTTCTGAACGCGGACAATTATCTGTACTGGTCTCTGCTCATCCAACACCACTTGTGGCACACTCACGCCGGTAATTGCGAGGTTGCTCAATTCTTTCGCGCTCACATCAACAAAAGCGATCTCAATGTCGGGACTAAGTTTATCGGTATCAACGAAACTCTCCCACCCGATTCGCTGCAGATCGCTAACGAAGTAGATCTGTTTTCTTCCAATTTCCGCCTCTCCAAGTATCTCATCCGCCGATTGAATTGCATCGAGGTAATCGGTCGTGTGATTGGTCAACTGCGCCCCTGTCACCGCGGTTTGGATCTGCCGATGTTCTGTATCAAGTGGTTTGATTATCTTTGCTCTGTTGTTGGTAAAGATGAGAGCGGAGGCGTCACTCGGTTGGAGGTCGTCAGCAAGTTCTATCACCGCCTTTTTCGCCCGATCGAAGGTATCGAGATAGCCCATACTGTATGAGGTATCCAGAATGATGACGATATTTCGTACCCCGCCTGTCGCCCCGGTAGTGGCGAGGGTATTTGCGAAAAATGGGCGTGCGAACGCGAGTCCAAGCAACGCCAAGATCAGGATGCGCATCAACAATAGGAGCAGTTGTTTCAGCCGGTGCCGCTGCACGTTCGCTTGATGCGACATCTTGATGAATCGGATGGTGCTGAACACAAGCCGTCTTGCCCGTTCCCGGTTAAGCAGATGGATAATCAACGGCAGCGATGCTGCTGCTGCACCGGCGGCGAGAAATAGAGGGGTAAGGAATTGGAGTCCAAACATGAGGTTAATCTTCCAGTAATTGAGGTGTGTGGGTTAGATAAATTCCACCTTATTTTCCATGTCTTCTGTGTCAAGAGTTTCCCACATCAGTATAAGCCACTGGATAATCTCTCCAATGGTGCGTCTACCTTGCCCACAATAGACAACTCCAGCGTGGTCAATTCCAATACGAAGAAAATCGTCGTCGTGCGTGAAAACGACTCGTCTCTCAGTTTTTGCAAATTCGACTTGTTCTTCATCGTCTGCCTCTATGAGTCCAACTTCTGGTGTGGTTGTTACGCTGATGCCGCGAATTCGGAGTGCCCTTGCGATGGCTGGATTCACATTCTCGTCAAGGTGGAATTTAATCGTTTGAGGCATCCTTTTGAGCCCGTTCCTGGAGTTTCTGCATCAATAAAGAGGGGGTCTTGGAACGCATCTCATCCTCCAATATCTCTGCTTCCGCAATGTCCTGGCGAATTTCTTCTATGTTGTCCATATAATAGACCAGTGCGGCATAAACATCGGCTAATGTGATTGAAGGGTAGTCATTGACAATCTCATATGGGTCTTTGCCCATTCTATCGTGCATTATCACGATGTCCTGAACCCGAA
Organism: Candidatus Poribacteria bacterium; assembly: GCA_965204355.1. GTDB lineage: Bacteria > Poribacteria > WGA-4E > WGA-4E > PCPOR2b > PCPOR2b. Next base: position 128,329 of record OZ241983.1, on the reverse strand, counting down.
TTCGGTGTCCGGCAATACGGGGCTTGCCACCGCAAACGCCCGGCGTGATTTCAATATGTGGTTTAATTACCCCCATTTTGAACCTCCTGAGCTTCTGATTTCAACCATTCTGTAAAGTGGACCCCTTGTCGAGGCCAAAATGATGTAAAAATAAGTAAGATAATTGAAAGTTACTGAGTTCAATCCTCCATTTATACGGGACAGGTAGACGATATTTCTTACTTAACTCCTGGCCCGAATATTGGGGACCATTATACTTTGCACTATGTCTTAACATAAGCCTCCATTGTAATACGTGACGGGAAGGTTTTCAACTGTTTATTTTCTATACAGGAGGGCAATCGCACGTGAAAGCGATTGAAACGGTTATAGCGTCGTCAGTCCTTTGTTTTGTATGATTTGCCCAACAATTCAGTGGATGTCGTTCCAATGAATGCGTGAAATCATGTACAAATGAGCGAATCCGGTGCCCCCGGGCATCAAATAAACAGATGCAATGCCCCGAATTCACGCTACCGTCAAGCAATTTTTTATATGCGATTGCCTTATCTATACAGTATAAGGGAATTATATACGAAAGTAACATTTTTTCTTGATTACCAGTGGTTTTTGTGGTGTAATTGTTATAAAGGGAGAGAGATTATCTTCAGACAAGCTCATATTCATCATAGCAATTGTCGTGCTGTGTGGCTTTCCGCTTGCGATCATATCCAGCAGCGGTTTCTCCCGGCGACACCTCAGATGGTACTACTAATGTCGCGGAACTCATCAATCTGTTGAAGCGTGCTACCGGTGTTTCCTTTGAGGCCCTCACCCAACTTCTTGTAGGTGAAGGGGGCAGTGGGCGGCACAGTTTTTGCTAAGATTTTCAAAAGATATTCAAATCACCTTCGCCGATGACAATCGTGCTCGACCACGCATTAACTCAATTACTCCACCATCACCGTGGGGATTTCAGTATCGGATGAAACCACGCGGCAGTATACTTGAGAGTGGTAACGCACAGCCATATTAAACTTAAGATGGTATGAAGATCTTTAAGAAAACGCACCCAACTGCTATCGGTGGGCAGCGGAATGGCTTCCGAAAAAATAGTAATTTTACCCCGACAACAGTCAAGTAAAGGAGAAAACAGAATGGCAAATGCAAAGATCATGATTGTTGAGCGCAATCCGCTTGTTGCCGAAGATATTGAGGAACGATTACAGACACTAGGCTACACTGTTTGCGCCGTGGTTTCATCTAGGGTGGAAGCGGTAGCAAAAGCGGTAGAAAGGCGTCCCGACTTAGCCCTGATCAATCCAGAGCTCGAAGGGAAGACAGAAGGCGTCGAAGCAGCTAAGGAGATATATGAGCGTTGCGACATTCCAGTAATATATCTGACTGATTATGCAAATGAAGATTTATTGGAAAAAGTAAAGTCAACTCGGGCATTTGGCCATGTCTACAAACCCTACGAAACGAACCAATTATACTTGAGCATCGAAAATCACCTTCACTGGTTTCAGGAAGATCAGGAATTGAGAGACAGAGAGCAGCGGGTCTCTACGATTCTTAACAGTATTGGAGATGCCGTGATTTCTACAGATGAAGGTGGATTCGTGACGTTTATGAATCCGGTGGCTGAAATCTTGACAGGTTGTCCACTGGAAGAAGCGTGTGGGAAGTACATAACTAACGTTTTCAATGTGTCGGTTGGAGAATCGAACAGGTCTATTAGAACGAGCTTGATGAATGTACTCCACAGAGGAATCACGCTCCACTGGGGATTGTCTGCGGCCGGTGATGATGCCTACCTCAATGCTAAATCTGGTCTAAAAATCGCCATTGACTATAGTGCCGCACCTCTCAAAGACAAAAAAGGAAACATCGTGGGCATGGCTGTGACCTTCCGCGATATGAGGAAACATAAAGAAGTAGAAAATCGGTTGGAAGAGACCATCAATGAATTGCAAAATCAGACTCAACTGATGGAAACTGTTTTTAACAGTATCAGTGATGGCATCACCGTCATCAATCCAATGGGCGAGACATTACTCGCCAATCCAAGTGCGGAACGAATTTTCGGTATGCCGCCGCAGGGGGTCCCCCCCGAGGAGTGGGCTGAAACATACGGTATCTTTTATCCGGATCAAGAAACATATATACCGGCTGATCAGATGCCGGTTACACAGGCCCTCCACGGTCAGATATTAGAAGAGGGCGAGTTCTTTATACGCAATAAGGAACAACCGGATGGGATTCATGCCAAGGGCAGGGCAGTACCCCTATTTGATAGCAATCGGGAGATTAGAGGCAGCGTCGCGATTATTCGCGACATCACACAGGACAAAATAGCAGCGGCACAGTTGGAACAAACAATCACTGAACTACAACATCAGGTTCAACTGACGGATACCATTTTTAATAGTATCAGTGATGGAGTCGTTGTCACCGATCAAGAGGGAAATTTTTTACTCGTTAATCCAAGTGCGGAACGAATTGTCGGTATGGGGGCAACGGAGACGATACCCGATGAATGGGCTGAAACATACGGCACCTTTTATCCCGATAAAGTGACCCCTTTCCCTTCGGATCAGCTACCGCTCGTTCATGCCATGCAGGGTAAGATCACAGATGCGGTAGATGTGTTTATACGCAATCCGGAAAATCCAGATGGTAGTTTTATCAGTGTCTATGGGAGACCGCTACGGGACCAGCAAAGTGAAGTGAGAGGGGGCGTGATTGTTTTCCGTGATGTGACGAAGATCAAGCACGCAGAGGCGAGATTAGAACAAACCATTGATGAAATGGAAAAGCAGGCTCAACTGATGGATACTATTTTTGATAATATGAGCGATGGGGTGGTCGTTGCTGACGACAAGGGGCAATACATAATGGCTAACCCCGCTGCGGAAAAGATGATCGGACAAGATTTTGAGGATCTAAATCTTCCCCAAGCATCTGAGCAATACGGTCTTTTTGAACCCACTACAGACGCATTGTTTCCCGCAGATCAACTCCCTCTCGCCCTGGCCATCAAAGGTGAGACAACAAATAATGTCGAAATGCGTGTAAACAGCGAGCAACTGTCACAGGAGGTTTATGTCAGTATAAATGGGAGGCCTCTACTCGACAAACAGGGCACTTTGAGAGGAGGGGTGGTTGTGGCTCGCGATATCACGCAGCTCAAGCAGATAGAGCATCGGTTGGAAGAAACCATCACCAAACTGGAAAATCAGAACCAACTGATGGATACCGTTTTTAACAGTATTAGTGATGGGGTAGTCGTCACCGATGAGAAGGGGAATTTTTTACTTGTTAATCCGGAGGCAGAACAAATTATCGGTATGGGAGCAACAGAGACCCCCCCTGATAAATGGTCTGAAAAATACGGTATCTTTTATCCTGATAAAACGACACCTTTTCCAGCAGAGCAGCCGCTCATGCGTGCGATATCCGGTGAGCCAATAGACGGACTCGATCTGTTTATACGCAATTCTGAGAGACCGCAGGGTGTTTATGTCAATGTGAGTGGGAGAGCCTTGAAGTCGAGTACAGGTGATGTGAGAGGTAGCGTTATCGCTCTCCGAGATGTCACCGCGCTCAAGGAGACAGAGGTTCGGTTGGAACAAACCATCACCGAACTGCAAGATCAGAATCAGCTGATGGATACCGTTTTTAACAGTATTAGTGATGGGGTGACCGTCACCGATGAGAAGGGGAATTTTTTACTTGTTAATCCAGAGGCAGAACAAATTTTCGGTATGGGGGCAATGGAGGTAACGCCTGATCAATGGGCTGAAACATACGGTATTTTTCAGCTTGATAAAACGACACCTTTTTCAGCAGAGCAGCCGCTCATGCGTGTCATATCCGGTGAGGCAATAGACGATATCAATGTGTTTGTACGCAATTCTGAGAGACCGAAGGGTGTTTATGTCAACGTGAGTGGGCGACCCTTGCAGTCGAGTACAGGTGATGTGAGAGGTTGCGTTATCGCTTTCCGAGATATCACGCAGCTCAAGGAGACAGAGGTTCGGTTGGAAGAAACCATTACCGAACTGCAAGATCAGAACCAACTGATGGATACCGTTTTTAACAGTATTAGTGATGGGCTCACCGTCATCGATGACCAGGGACAATTTTTATTCGTTAATTCGGAGGCAGAACGGATTGTCGGCATGGGGCCAACAGAGACATCGCCTAGTGAATGGGCTGAAACATACGGTATTTTTTATCCCGATCAAGTGACACCTTTTCCGGTAGAGCAGTCATTCCTAGAGACCCTTTCCGGTCAGGGAGCAGACGAAGCCGCGTTGTTTGTACGCAATCCTGAGAAACCGGAGGGTGTTTATATTCACGTGCGTGGGAGACCCTTGCAGTCTAACGAAGGTAATATAAAAGGTGCCGTTATCCTTACCCAAGATATCACCAAGCTTAGGGAGACAGAGGTTCGGTTGGAAGAAACCATCACCGAACTGCAAGATCAGAACCAACTGATGGATACCGTTTTTAACAGTATTAGTGATGGGCTCACCGTCATCGATGACCAGGGACAATTTTTATTCTTTAATTCGGAGGCAGAACGGATTGGCGGCATGGGGGCAACAGATACACCGCCTAGTGAATGGGCTGAAACATACGGTATTTTTTATCCCGATCAAGTGACACCTTTTCCTGTAGAGCAGGCATTTATGGATACCCTTTCCGGTAAGGGAACAGGCGACGTCACGCTGTTTATACGCAATTCTGAGAGACCGGAGGGTGTTTATATTCACGCGCGTGGGAGACCCTTGCAGTCTAACGAAGGTGATACGAAAGGTGCCGTTATGCTTACCCAAGATATCACCAAGCTTAGGGAGACAGAGGTTCGGTTGGAAGAAACCATCACCGAACTGCAAAATCAGACCCAACTGATGGAAGCCGTCTTTAATCATATGAGTGATGGTGTGATTCTTGCTGATGAGGAAGGGCAATACATCATGGCTAATAGGACTGCGGAACAAATGACCGGTCGTAGTCTGCAGCAGCCCGTAGGGGTGAGGAATGCCGTTGAACGATACGGCTTCTTTCTCCCCGATGAAAAAACGCCCTTCCCCGCTGATCAGCTGCCGATTGCCCGTGCCCTGCGCGATGAGCCGGCAGACAACATTGGGATGTTTATATATGACCCGTCGGTAATGCGGGAAGGTATTCATTTGAGTGTCAGTGCGAGACCCCTATATGACGCACAAGGTGCTATAACAGGAAGCGTATCCGTCTCGCGCGATGTCACGGAACTTAGACAGGCAGAAGCCAATTTGAAACATATGATCTCACAACTTGAAGAGCAGGGCACCCTGCTCGAATCCATTTTTAATAGTATCAGTGATGGGGTGGTCGTCGCCGATGCAAATGGGAATTTCACAATTTTTAACCCAAGTGCCGAAAGAATTGTCGGTATAGGGGCAACAGAGACGGATACCGATGAATGGAGCGACACATACGGACTCTTTTTCCCCGATAGAGTGACCCCCTTTCCACCAGATGAACTCCCGCTCGTGCGTGCCATCCAAGGCGAAACCGCAGACGAGGTAGAGATGTTTGTACGCAATCCGAATGTACCGGACGGTGTTTTTATCAGCGTCAATGGGAGACCCCTACAGGACGACGAAGGCAACCCGAAGGGGGGCGTGATTGTTTTCCGAGATGTAACTCAGCGAATGATTGCCGAAGAAGCGTTGACCCAAGCATTTGCACAAGGCCGGCTGGAGATTGTCGATACGATTCTCCACAACATTGGCAACGCAATCAACAGTGTAACGTCAGGCGCTGAAATGCTCCACAGAGAGTTACACGGCAATCCGTTAATCCGCCGCCTTGCTGCCCTAGCTAGCGCGATAAAAGCGCGTGAAGATGATTGGATTGATTACATCAAAAACGACCCACAAGGGCAGCAGGTACTACCGTTTGTTTGTGCAATCGCCGACGATTTTAACAATCAAAACAGCAGGTGGTTAGAACGGACTGAACGCATCAAACTCAGGGCGACACATATCGCTGATATTGTCATCACACAAAAGTCGTTTGGCAATTCAAGTATAGTCCGCAAAGATGTCAGTATCTATAAGATGATTGATGATGCGCTAAAGCTACAGCAAGAGATGATCGACAAAAGAGGGATCCAAATTGATATCGACTGCGAAAACGCACCACAAGAAATTCGGATTCAGGAGAGTCAATTTCATCAAATGTTGGTCAATCTTATCAAAAATTCAATTGAAGCCATTGATGAACTGGTTCAATCGGACGGTCTCAATGAAACACCGCGCATCCGTATCAGAACCTATATCGATGGAGATTTTTACTGCCTTGAAGTGATTGATAACGGTATCGGAATAAAACCGGAAAATAGCAAGACAATCTTTGCCGCCGGTTATACTACAAAGAAATCGGGGAGCGGGCTAGGTCTCCATTCAAGCGCCAATTTTGTCATCGCATCCGGCGGGCAAATTCAGCCGCTGAGCGAAGGTATCGGCAAAGGCATGACGATGCGTGTCATGCTGCGGCTTTCCTCTATTCTCCCATAGTCGGGCGATAAATCGCCTCCGGTCTACGACCGATCCCGTTCCGTCTGTCCCGATTCTCGGGATTCTCGTGAAACGGAACGGGATTCAAAGCAACTGGGGTTATGTTGGTTCAGATGGTTTAAAAAGCTGAAAACTGAATAGCCCTAGTTGACCTAAAAATTTTGTTTTTTTAAATTAGACTAAATTAGACTGATACATCAGTAGGAATCTGCCTATCAGATAAGCTAGGGCGTGTTAACATTTACGTAAAACTGTCCATAATCGTAGGGGCGAGGTCCCCTCGCCCATTGTCCAACGCGAGATACCTCCCCAACCATACAGACAGAGTCGATTGTAAGTCGAGATTCATATCTCAACGCCGAAACGTCGATTTTGGAAAATCGACCTACAGCAGTTTGAAAGGATCTCTGATGTATGAACAACGGGTTGGGAAACGCAACCTCTACGAACAACCGTGTATCTGTGCACATCTCTTGATTATCTAGCTGCAATGAAATGTCAACAGAACCTAGCAACTTAGGTTAAATATGAGAGGGGATTCAATGGGCTTTGAAACTGATTGGAACAATCGCATTTTGGTTGTTGATGACCAAGAAGAGATCCACGATGATCTTGAAGATATGCTGACTTTCAACTCTATGAAGGCAGAAGAGAATAGTAAGGCACAAACCGATGCTTTGGTAGACCTATTTCTCGATGAACCTGAAAAATCCTATCTGCCAGATTTTGAAATTTTGCATGCGATGAGCGGAGAACAGGCGTGTGAAATCGTGAAAGCGAGTAAGGAATCGAACCGTCCCATTGCTGTAGGATTCATTGATGTCAGAATGCCGCCGGGGATTGATGGGATTGAAGCAATCCATCAGATTAGGCAGATGGATAAAAACATAGAGCTCGTCATCATGACCGCTTACACGGATAGACCGCTGCCTGAGATTATCCAGGATATGGAATTGCTTCACAAACTACTCTATATCAGAAAGCCTTTCGTGCAGGAGGAGATTCAGCAGCTCGCCCTTTCCCTTGTCGAAAAGTGGAACATTGACGTCGAAAAAAGGGAGGCTGAACAGGAGTTAATCAAAAACAAACAGCAACTGATAATCAGTCATAAAAGGCTTGAAACCTTACTGGATTCCACGGGAGATGCCATCGGAATGTTTGATGTCGATGGGCACCTAGTGTTCGCAAATCAATGGTATGAGGAGTTGTTTGAATTAACAGAAAGTGAATTGAAGCAGATGGCGCCCAACGACCATCAAGCACGGGTTAAAGCGCGTTTTCAAGAGCCAATCTCTCCTGAAGCGAAGATAAACGTACCCTTTGGAAATACCGGAATGGTGGAAGATATTATGGAAGTTAGCGAATCAAAACCCCGGTTATTTCGTCGCCTGACCGCGCCGGTGCATGATGATAAGGGAAACATTGCTGGCAACATTATCATTTACCGCGACAGATCCAAAGAAATCGAATTCGATCGGATAAAATTTGAAGTCTCTCGATTGCGTAACGAACTTGGAAAGACCTACTCTTTTAGCGGAATCATAGCTAAAAGCCCAAAAATGCAAGAGGTGTTCACATTAATACAACGGGCGGCTGAAAGCAATATCACTGTGCTTATTCAGGGGGAAAACGGGACAGGTAAAGAGCTAGTCGCCAAATCAACCCATTTTAATAGTGATCGAAAAAAGGGACCATTTGTCGTCGTCAATTGTGCTGCCATTCCCGATACACTGATTGAGAGCGAACTTTTTGGACATGAACGGGGGGCTTTCACGGGCGCGACAACACAAAAAATAGGACAATTTGAACAAGCCAATGGCGGAACGATTTTTCTTGATGAAATTGGTGATATGCCACTTAACTTGCAAGTCAAGTTGTTGCGGGTCCTTCAAGAACGGGAGCTCCAGCGCGTCGGTGGGACCAGAACGATTCCCCTTGACATCCGAATCATCGCGGCGACAAATCAGGACTTACCCGCCGCGGTAGAAGCAGGTGACTTCCGTGTAGATCTTTTCTATCGTCTCGCCGCTTATCCTATCGAGATTCCACCACTCAGAGACCGACGCGAAGATATTCCCCTATTGGCAAGACACTTTCTAAAAAAATATACCGAAAACAGTAACAAATCCATTAGTGAAATTTCCCCAGGTGCCTTACAACTGTTGATATGGCATGACTTCCCCGGCAATGTACGTGAGCTAGAAAACATCATTGAACGCGCTGTCCTGCTTGAGACAACGGATAGCCTACAAGCGTCCAATCTATCCTCGTCTGTCCTTCCTATTTCCACTTCCCAAGCTGTTTCCCCCCATCTTCCCTCAATGCCAATCCTCCCGCTTGTGGAGGTCGAGAAGCAAGCACTTGCTCACGCCCTCGAAACTACGGACAATAATGTTAATAAGGCGGCCCAAGCATTGGGTATCAATCGAGGGACCCTTTATCGGAAATTGAAGGCGTATCAACTGCTCGCGTCAGAATAATACCAATTCTGGTAAAGGATAACGCATTATTGAAGGGTGATGAAATCTCCTCCCTCTATCCCCCCGCAAGCAGGGGGAGGAAATCCCCACTGTTTTCTGAACGAATCGTGTTATAAAATTATTCAGAAACGGTATAATTTAGGATCCCGGTGCCTCTTCTTCCGATTTTCACCCGACTTGCGTGGAGAGGCTTTTCTCTGCTGCTGCATAATGCGACCAAGCTGCAAAACGCAGCACTTCCCCCGCATCCCACGTCATCACAGGCTCCACTCATTTTTTCCCCTCTATTCCTTTCCTAACTGCTGCATTTTGCGACATTCAAAAGTAACTTGTGCTCCCTGAAAAAACCTAAAAAAAACGGTGTGCTCTCGTGAAAAGGCTGTCCTCAAGGGGTTTATCCACCGTTAGTCCCCTTTCCCCAGCCCTGAATTGGAGATTGGCACGATTCATGCGCTTTGCGTTCCATGTCCTTAGATCACAAAAAGATGTACCATTACAATGAAAGGTAGAACACTGAAAATTGAAAACAACGAGAATCATTTTATCTTCGCTCATGTTAAGAAATCGTGCAACAGTAGAGACAGGGCTTATATCTGATCAATCCCACTTCCTGCGTTGCCTCCCTGCTATCGCGTTGCTGCTCGGCGCGCTTTTCCTATTCGCTGCTCCTCCCGCATCGGCGGGACCAAGGCAGCACCTGACCGGACTGTCGATGTCGGTCGACGGGATCACGGTCCCGATCACCCATACGTCCACGTCCGCCGACGGCCAAATATGGTCTTATACGGCGAGCGTCCCGCACGACACGACCAGCGTGAGCATCACGCCCACATGGACCGCCACCGGCGCCGAGGTTCAGGTAGGTTCCACGACGCCGGGCCGGAACAACGTAATCACCGACGCTATAATAGTCTCCACATCCGGCACCTCCAACTCCGTGAACCTAGCATCCAGCGGCAACACTCTGGTGTGGGCTGCTCTGTATTATTCGGACAGTGCTGCCAACACTGATTACGACATCACCGTCAGTAAGTTGCAGCCGCCCGCTGCGCCAACCGGCTTAACGGTCACGGCGGGTAATGGGGAGCTGCGCTTGGCGTGGACGCGGCCGGTGGACGCTATCGCCGGCTACGACGTGGCCTATACCTCGGCGCCGAAGGCGGGCAGCGGCGCGGTCGCCGACACCGCGGCGGCGTCGGGCATCGACCCCAGCGTCGCCTGGGTACTGACGCGCTACAATCCGTGGTCCAGTGCGACCTCCTGGACAATTTCGGGCCTGACCAACAATACGGACTACCGGGTGCGCGTACGCGCGGTAGCGCTCAATTTTCTTGAGAGCCCTTGGGCGTTCGCTACGGGTAAGCCGAGGGTGCCACCAAGGCAGCACCTGACCGGCCTGTCGCTGTCGGTCGACGGGACCGCGGTCCCGATCACCCATACGTCCACGTCCGCCGACGGCCAAATAAGGTCTTATACGGCGAGCGTCCCGCACGACACGACCAGCGTGAGCATCACGCCCACATGGACCGCCACCGGCGCCGAGGTTCAGGTAGGTTCCACGACGCCGGGCCGGAACAACGTAATCACCGACGCTATAATAGTCTCCACATCCGGCACCTCCAACTCCGTGAACCTAGCATCCAGCGGCAACACTCTGGTGTGGGCTGCTCTGTATTATTCGGACAGTACTGCCAACACTGATTACGACATCACCGTCAGTAAGTTGCAGCCACCCACCGTGCAGATCGCGACCCCGGCGAAGCCCACGGTCCGGATGTCAGCGTCTCCGAACCCGGTGGACGAGGGCTCGTCGGTGACGGTGACACTGACGCTGTCGGAAGCGGCGGCGAGCCAAGTGGTCATCCCGGTGACGCTGACGGCTATATGGGCCGAGTCCAGCGACTACGGGACGCTGTCGTCGATCACGATCCCGGCCGGCGGGACAACCGGCACGGGGACCATCACCACGGCGCAGGACGCCGACGCCGAGCACGAGACATTCAGGGTGGTGCTTGGGACGCCGCCGTCCGGGTACGCTATACAGGCGAGATCGGTGCAGATCTTGATCCGGGACGACGAGGCGTCGCAGAACGGCGCGGGCGCAGCACCGATCGCGCTCTCTGAATACGATAACCAGATACCTGTTCTGTCCGTCTTCGGTTCTATCATTGACGAAGGTACCGGAGTCGCGAAGGAAGGTTTCCGAGTCAAGGTCAAAAACCTGACAACGAAGGCTTCTGCCAGCGAGATCACTTCTGTCGAAACAGCAGACGGATATAGCGTGACCCTGGTTGACCTAGCTAACGCTCACGCAACACGGGTCGGTGATGTGTTAGAGATTTCTGCTGAGTCGCCGGATCCGCGGATTGGTGTCGAACCGGTGCGGCATATCGTTACAGTGGACGATGTGAAGCGCGGCACTATCCAGTCGGAAGCCCTGGTCGCATATGAGATTCCCGCTGGGACGGAGCTGCTTCGCAACTATCCGAACCCGTTCAACCCAGAAACGTGGATTCCGTATCGTCTATCAGAGGATGCCGACGTGTCGTTAACCATCTACGATGCAAATGGTGCACTGGTACGCTCCATTGATATGGGACATCAATCCGCAGCGGTGTATGAGTCCAGAGCCAAAGCAATCTACTGGGATGGTCGGAACCATTTCGGTGAACAGGTTGCAAGTGGTGTCTACTTCTATAGCTTGAGTGCAGGTGACTTCTCAGCGACCCGTAAAATGGTCATTCTGAAGTAACCTACACTATACACTCACCTGATATAGCCGTTGGAGGTACCATACAATCGGGGCATTCAACGGCTATTTTTTTTGGTTCATGTAAAAAGAAAGTGCAAAGCACGAAGTGAAGTGTACCTCCAGTCCGCCCTTAATCCCCCCGCAAGCGGGGGAAAGTAACGCAGCAAAAACATTAGGACTTACCCGCCGCGGTAGAAGCAGGTGACTTCCGTGTAGATCTTTTCTATCGTCTCGCCGCTTATCCTATCGAGATTCCACCACTCAGAGACCGACGCGAAGATATTCCCCTATTGGCAAGACACTTTCTAAAAAAATATACCGAAAACAGTAACAAATCCATTAGTGAAATTTCCCCAGGTGCCTTACAACTGTTGATATGGCATGACTTCCCCGGCAATGTACGTGAGCTAGAAAATATCATTGAACGCGCTGTCCTGCTTGAGACAACGGATAGCCTACAAGCGTCCAATCTATCCTCGTCTGTCCTTCCTATTTCCACTTCCCAAGCTGTTTCCCCCCATCTTCCCTCAACGCCAATCCTCCCGCTTGTGGAGGTCGAGAAGCAAGCACTTGCCCACGCCCTCGAAACTACGGACAATAATGTTAATAAGGCGGCCCAAGCATTGGGTATCAATCGAGGGACCCTTTATCGGAAATTGAAGGCGTATCAACTGCTCGCGTCAGAATAATACCAATTCTGGTAAAGGATAACGCATTATTGAAGGGTGATGAAATCTCCCCCCTCTATCCCCCCGCAAGCAGGGGGAGGAAATCCCCACTGTTTTCTGAACGAATCGTGTTACAAAATTATTCAGAAACGGTATAATTTAGGATCCCGGTGCCTCTTCTTCCGATTTTCACCCGACTTGCGTGGAGAGGCTTTTCTCTGCTGCTGCATAATGCGACCAAGCTGCAAAACGCAGCACTTCCCCCGCATCCCACGTCATCACAGGCTCCACTCATTTTTTCCCCTCTATTCCTTTCCTAACTGCTGCATTTTGCGACATTCCAAATCAACCTATGCCTCCTGAAAAAAACGGTGTGCTTTCGTGAAAAGGCTGTCCTCAAGGGGTTTATCCACCGTTAATTCCCTTTCCTCACCCTTGAGTTGGTGGCTGGCACGATTTATGCGTTCCGTGTGTTTAGACCATAAAAAAAGGAGATTATGATGCGAAAACGAATTTTCTGTTTCACCCTATTATTTCTAATTGAACTCTTAGCTTCGTTGGCGGTATCAGCACCAACGGTGAACGTTCCTGATGACCATGCGTTAGAAACGGATCTGAACAAAGCAGCGGATGATGCTATCACCGCAACTGACACGGAGGCGGGGATGAGCGATGTGTCGGGTTTTACTTTTACGCCTAATAATACTTCTAAAGGTAATAGCACAAAGGAGATTAATGCTTCCAAGTGTTCTTGGTGTTCTATGCCTTGCGAAACTAAAACTAGATGTTGTGGTTGTCGTTAGATGTTGTGGTTGTCGTAATGGCTATTAGACATTTACCCTTTTGAGAAGTTTCCAATGATCTACTTTGGAGGAAGCACACAATGTCACGAATTTCAATGCTCTGCATCACTACTGTCGTTACACTCGCAATTATCATCACAATAAGTGTGAAGTGGACACAGATAGAAACATTCAAAGACCTGAAAGTTGGCATGGCAGCCCCAGATTTCACACTCAATGACGGAAATGGGGTTGCCCACAGCCTGCGCGATTATCTGGGGCAAAAGAATGTCGCTCTGGTATTTTATCCTAAAGACTTCACCAGCGGCTGAGTGACAGAACTCCGCTCACTCCGGGATGAGTTGAGCCAAATTCAGGAGACAGACACGGTTGTTCTGGGGGTTAGCGTCGATGATGAAGCCTCTCATAAAAAGTTTCAAGAGGAAGAAAATTTTGGATTTCCCCTACTTGCCGACACGGAATTCAAGGTCAGCAAAATCTACAGTGGCATCATGGAAAAGTCTCAGGCTTCCAACCGGTCAACTTTTGTTATTGATAAAGCGGGATATATTTGCGCAATAGATCGAGATGTGAACCCGCAAACGCACGGCGAGGATCTCGTCAAACTTATCAAGGAAAGCATTCCGGGACCCATTCATGCCGGTCAGTCCGCCCCAGACTTCATCGCTTCTGATTAGAAGGTTTCCCACTAGCACTTACATTATTCGTACAGGGAGCAAAACATGAGTAGCAAATTAAAAACATATTTGAATGATCCTCTCTTGAATCAGATGTTTTCTGAGGTTAGGAAAGCCGGTCCTCTCAAATCTATACTCGTAGACATTACACACTTGTGCAATCTTCGATGCCAAGGCTGTTACTTTTTTGCGGAGGACCTAGACGAGCATAAAGCACCTAGCGATGAAGCGGTGCTTGACATTTTTATTGAGCAGGAAAAAGCGAGAGGGACAAATTACATAACAGTCGTCGGCGGGGAACCGAGTCTCCAGTTGGATCGCCTCAAAAAGCTTTATGACAATTTCTGGCTAGTTGTTGTTACCAACGGGCTCCGCAAAATTCCTTACGACGGCTTTGAAAAGATGCCAATCGGTATTTCTGTCTGGGGCGACCATGAAACAGATACACATCTGCGTGGGTATGGGAAAATTGATGTTTTTGATCGAGGCTTAAAGAATTTCAAAGATGACCCGCGTGCAATTTGGTACTACACGACCACCCCTGGCAATGCACATGAAATTGAAAGCGTAGTCGATCAGTGTGTTGCTAACGGCAACTATGTTACCTTCAATTTTTATGGTGACGTATCCAATTTAGGTGAAAAGTTCGATCACACAAAGGGATTTGAAAAGGTCCGTCGTGAGATTGATCGGGCGATTCAACGACATCCCGACAAGATTTTGATGTCGCCTTATATCGCTGAAGTTGTCTCAACAGGGGAGTTGTTCGGTCAAAAATGGGGTTATGACGTTTGCCCGAGCGTGACCTTTGACAATGAGATAAACAGAGAGCGTATTAAAAATGGAAATCCATACAATACGCATTTTCGTGCCTACAATCCCGATCTTAAAACAACCCGCCGGTGTTCCGTTGGTAACGAGAGAGATTGTTCAACCTGTTACGACGTGTATGTACACTTCGCTTGGATTATGTTACACATGAAGCGGCACCTGCGTACCGAGAAGGATTTCACAAACTGGTTAACAACGGTGTATCTCTTTTATTTGGGCAATCGGATTGTTGATTTTGAAACTGGTATTGAACTCTTGCCCAGTATTCACGAACGGTTGTGGACTTTGCGCGATAGGGAAACCACCACAAGGGTGATCTCCCCTACAAAGGTCCAATCCAATGTAGAGGCAAGGTTTGTGCCCGCCCAACGCCCAGCCGCGTAAGTAAGGGCAACTTTCTTTTTACACGAGCCTCGATTTTAACGGCAAGAACTTGGCTGATTTCTTTCAGTCAATGTAATATGCACCAAAGATGGTACTCTTAAAGCCGAATGGCTAATCTATTATATTTGAAAACTAAGGAGGCAACTATGAAAATGGGAAAACATCTGATTACACTTTCACTGATAACCTTCACGCTGATAACCCTCATTACCGTTCTGGGTTTTACTTCTACTCCTAAAGGTGATAGCGCAAAAGAGATTAAAATCGCTGTAGCGGCTCCCCTTACCGGTCCGCTTGCTGCTTTCGGAGAGATGATCAAGCGAGGAGCAGCGCTTAAAGCAAAGGAGATTAATGCTGCCGGTGGTGTTAACGGCAAGACGTTCACAATCATATTTGAAGATGACACCGGCAAGGATAAAGGGGCAGGCTGGGTTGCACAGCGGATCGCGACGAACCCGAGCATCCTTGCAGTTGTTGGACACTTTAATAGTTCCTGTACATTAGCAGGTAAATCCATCTATAAACGTGCTGGTATTGTTATGCTCTCGCCTAGCTCGCCCAACGCCCATGTTTGTGGCGGAAGCAAGTGGACGTTTAGAAACTCTTACTGCACCCATTTTCAAGGTGCACTTGCAGCGGAGCATATCAAAAACGTATCAGGGAACATCCAAAAAATTGCCATCTTTTTTGATAACGACGACTACGGACGTAGGCTTAAAGACAGTTTTACCGATACAGCCAAAGGACTTGGGTTAGAAATCGTTGCGACCGAGGCGTACAGTCGAGATAACACTGATTTTAGGGCACAGTTGATAAGCATTAAGGCGAAACACCCGGATCTGATTTTTATCTCAGGGTTACATAGCCATGCAGGTTTAATAGTTGCACAAGCCCGTGAGGCGGGAATCACCGCGCACCTCTTTAGTGCGGATGGTGTTGATTCTCCGGATTTCCTCCAAATCGCAGGCGATGCGGCCGAAGGTGTATATGTCTCAGCACCGTTTACATTTGAACTGGGCGGCACCCAAGCGCAAAAGATGGCGATGACCTTTAAGGAAGAATATGGGGGTGCTCCCAATGCTTGGGCAGCATTAACTTACGATTCGGTCGGTATGATTGCCGAAGCGATTGAAAAAGGCGGCGAGGACCGCAAAGCGATCCGGGATCATTTGGCCGGAATCAGCACACCGGAGAAAGGGTATGTAGGTGTTACCGGTCTGACCTATTTTGGTAAGAACGGTGACTGTGTTAAGCCTGCCATCAAGACCAGCGTCAAGATCGTCCATGATGACGCATTTATTCCTATTGATGAGCCAATGCTTGATGTAAGTAAAACTCACGCAGCGACATCCCTGAAGTCTCATGGTCCGGGGGGACATCACGGCACAGCATCACGCCTATAAGAAATACAGATTATTGCCTCTAGACACTTTTCATAACCCCCACAGCTTTCTAAACCAAGGAGTCACAATGGAAACACAGAATGTTGAACTTTGTATTGATGGCTTTCGTTATTTCTACAGGGTTTACCCCAATTCTAAAAGCAATTTTGCCCCGTTTGTGCTTATCAGCGGAAGTTTTCAGTCAATAGATACGTGGAAGAAGCACGCCGAATGGTTGAATCAATTCGCCCCGGTCATCGTGTTTGATGCACCAGGGGTTGGTCTCTCCGACCCGCTACCTGCCCATTACGGTCTCGATTTCTTGGGAAACTCCCTTTTGAAGGTACTCGAAATGGAAGGAGTATCCCTGGTAAACTTGTTGGGTGTATCTTACGGCACGGTTGTCGCCTACAGTTTTGCTCGCTTGTATCCTCATAAAGTGAATCGAATGATATTATCTGGAATCATGGCAGAGATCCCGACTGACCAGGCCGAAAATATTCAAAAATCAATCGCACTTTTGCAAGCGGGGAAAAAAGGCGATTTTGTGGATAGTGTGCTTCAGTTTTTAATCTGTCAAGATGAGCAAAAGCCCGTTGCGAAACGCCACTCGGTTAAGCGAATCCTGCGGTCAATGGTGTCCACAGCTTCCACGGACGATTTAGAGAAATATGAACAGAACATGCTGCGGACCATAATGGTCTCACGCCTGGACTTGACGGACTCCCCCGATGTTCCGACTTTGGTCTTCACCGGTGAGCATGACACCTGCACGGCTCCCCGCCACTGTTTGAAATTTGCAGAGGCACTATCCAAGGGCATTTATACCACGATTCAAAAAGCTGACCATCTCTGCCATATTGAACAGTTCCTGACGGTGGTTGGGCTGGCCGCGGATTTCTTTTTGGAACTCCCGTTGGAGGCGTTAGAGGGGTGTACACCGGTAGAATATTTCGACAAGCATCTGCCAATCGAAATTGCCGCCTGAAGCTACTCAACTCAGGCGTGAAGCGAAAGCGATTCAGGAGACTGCCCCGCCGCCCACCAGTGAATCAGCGCGACCTCTGGTCCTAGTTTGCAGTTATTGATAATGTGATGCGTGAAACGTGAAAAGCATTGGTTCATCGCTTCATTTAGCCCCAGCGGGGCGACATGTTTATAGCACACGGATAAACAAATACCCTAAAGCCCCAGAGGGGCGACATGTGTATCCGAAGGGCAGGACGCAAGAAAAATGGATGAATCAACTATAGTAAAGTTTAGAAGTAATTGGACACTCTATACCGGGGATGGGAAAATCCGGGCTATCACCCTGGTAGGTGCGGTTTTTAACCGCACCGTATCGGCGCAGTTGGAAACAGCGCCTACCAAACATGGGGAGCGAAAGTGTCTATCTGTTTTTAGAATCCACTATAATGAATCAATGAACTCCCCAATACATCGGGATCCAAAGCGACTTGAACAATGTGGAAACAACTTTCTCACTAGCTAGCACCAAAGGTTATTAGAACAAGCGTTGTCCCACTTAATCGTACTAGACCGACCAACAACGGTCATCGGTGCGAAAGGCGAAACCTTCAATCGATATGCTATCGGCTGGTCGGGTCCAATCGTGCTGATTAATACGGCAGGAGAGATCACTGGACACGTCTATGACGATGAACTTGAAGATCAGATTCAGACTTTGCTTGCAGATTGAAAGGTTGGACACCGCTGGATTTGGACGTGTTTGATATTTTTTTCTCGTCTGATAAAATTGTCAATCCATCGGGTGTAGACCGTCGTCATCGGTATCTATGCGAAAAGTTCCCCACACAGGTCGATGATCGCTGACTGCGAGTGATGCTGCAGCGTCGTCGTTTCCGAAATGGGTCTCGTCAAAACGTTCAATCCCGCTGTCTCCGGTATACTCGGTCACATGGTGTGTTTGGAAAAAGATATTGTCGTACAGGCTGGTATCTTTGATATGGGACTTCTGCGGGAGGCGGAACAGATGTCGCATTGATCGGAGGGACAGCAAGGGACCGTACGCCGATTGATCATCGGGGTTACGATTGAAATCGCCTAACAGTATCACATCCTGCTCTGCATCGTCCGCTGCTTGCACCGCCTGATACACATCCGCCAATTCCTGCACCTCACGCCGTCGTTGATTGACCGAATCGCCCCAAATCACATGCACGGCGATTGCAGTGAAATCAAACTCGCCCGCCTTGAACGTCGCGAAATAGGGCTCACGAAGAAAGGCATCGTTTGGGTCGGGGAACACTTCACCATCTTCGATAACCCGGACTATCTGTGGGTCAAACAGGAAGGCGTAGCGTTCCTTCACCTTCGCCCCGACTCGCGGACTCATCACATAATCGTAATCCCTGCCCATGCCTACCAATATTGCTTCAGTCCGCATCAAAACCACCTCATCCCTCAACTCAACGATAGCGATAAAGTCGTAGTCTATCAGCACCTTGGCGATATGATGTAACTCGTCGTCGTTCCGGCTGCCATCGCTGAAGATACGGATATTCCACGCAGCGAGGCGAAAGGTGGGTGTATTTAATCCCGCTGGAGGCTCCATCTCAACAGGATCCCTCTGTCGAGGTTCCTCTGGGTTTTCAATCTCTGGCTTTTCGACGCCTTTGCGTTCAACCGGCTCCGCCGGCTCCGGTGAAACATCCATCTCAATAGGATTTTTCTGTTCAGTCTTCTCTAGTGGAGATTCAATGGCTGTACCTTCAACCGATTCCTTGGGGATATCCGTTTCAACAAGGGGAGTATCGTCGCGATCCGAACACGCCGCGAAGATACAGATCAGGATAAGGAGTAGGGCACTCTGTTTTTGAGATTTTTGTGTAGCCATCTGTTTTTAGTCCCCGGGTTGGGAGGCGGTCTGGATCAAAATTTACTCGAAGGCGTGAAATTCGCCGTCCTTGACGATTAGCATAAATGGATCGTAGACCGTATCCCCGACAGCGTTAAAGGAGAACTTACCCAACACGGTGTCAAAATCTGAGAGATTTGCCATGGCGTCTCGAATTGCAGTTGAATCGGTGGATTGGGCGTTGGCAATTGCTTCCGCCAAAATATAGAGTGAGGTGTACGACTGGGCTGCCCAAATGCTCGGCTCAACGCCGTATTTCTCTGTATAATTCTGGACGAAAGCTTGGTTTCCCGGTGTATCAGCGGTGCTGAGCCAGCTTGCAGAAGTTATCAGACCTTCGGCGGCATCGCCTGCGGCTCGGACTTCATCAACACTGACTTGAGCAACAATAAAGGGAATTGAGTAGGGAATACCGAGTGCACGCGCTTGAATCATAATGTCAGGCATATCTGTTGGCAAAGCGGAGATAAAGATTGCATCAGGATTTAGGTCCTTGATACGATTCAATTGCTCGGACAGGTCGGTATCGCCACTTTGGAAGACTTCTGTGGTAAGAATCTCGACACCGCTTTCGGTGAGGGCATCTCGCCATACCTGATCGCTATTCCGGGCGACGAGTTCAACGCTGTCAACGATGGTCACCACCCGTTGATAGCCGAGCTTTGCGTGCGTCACCCTGACACTATGTGGGATAACCACATCTGCGGTGAGGCTGGCACGAAAGACAAAATCACCAATCGCGCTCAAGCCGGAGGCACCGGAAGTTGGGCTGAGTGCTACAACTTGGTTCTGTTGTGCGATTGGGAATGTTTCTCTTGCCGCGCTTGAACTGGCAGGACCGAGTATAGCAGCTATGCCATCTTGATGGATTAGTTTATTAAAGGCGTTAACGGCACCCTGAACATCGGTCTCATCGTCCTCAATGATAAACGTAATTTTCGCACCGTTGAGTTGTGAGTGGTTAATCTCTTCGCGAGCCAACTCAAAACCCTCTCCCATCCGCAAGCCAATCGCGGCGAGTCGCCCTGTAATTGGCAAGACGACGCCGATGGGGATCTCTCCGGTGAGTTCTTCCATTTGAGGCGTTGTAGGGATGAGAAGTTGCCCAATCTGGTCACAGGCAGAAAGTCCTGCAATCAGAGCAACAATTGTCAAGACAAGCGCAAATCTAGTAAATCGTTTGATAGTCATATCAAATCTCCTTGTTATTAAGTTCAAGGGTGTAGTTTAGGTCTAAAAGGGCACCCACAAGGGGCGCCCCTACATTTGGAGGGTTACTCGAAGATCTGAAATTCGCCGTCTTTGACAATTAGTACAATGGGATCGTAAACGGCATCGCCGACTGCGTCAAAAGAGAACTTACCTAGAATAGTATCTAGATCAGAGATGTTCGCAAGTGCGTCTCGAATCGCAGCTGAATCAGTGGATTGGGCATCGGCAATCGCCTTGGCAAGAATATAGACGGATGCGTACGACTGTGCCGCCCAGATGTCCGGTTCAATGCCGTATACTGTTTGGTAATTTTGTATAAAGGCTTGATTTCCCGGTGTATCAGCGGTCCTAGTCCAAGTGGTAAAAATGATTGCCCCCTCGGCGGTATCACCCGCGGGTTCAATTTGACTTGAAGCGAGGGTAAGCGTAATCAGGAAGGGAACATCCGTAGGGATACCAACTTCACGTCCTTGCGTCATAATCAGTGGAGTATCTAGTGGCGAGGCGGAGACAAAAATGACGTCCGGATTTGACTCCTTAATGCGAGTTAATTGTGTGGAAAAGTCAGTGTCGCCGGTTTGGAAGGTTTCTGTGGCAAGGATCTCGACACTGCTCGCAGTGAGGGCTTCTTTTACCACAGCGTCGCTATCGGTGGAGAAGAGGTCAGTTTCATCATATATAGTCGCGGCACTTTGGTAGCCAAGTTTTTCCTGAGTTATTCGGACGCCGCTAGGAATCAGCACATCTGTAGTGAGCGCGGTGCGAAAGATAAAATCTCCAATCGCGCTAAGACCGCGGGCAGCGGAGATGGGGCTTATCGCCACAACCCGGTTCTGTTGTGCGATTGGAAATACTGCTTGTGCCTGCGTTGAGGTGGCAGGTCCGAGGATAGCAGACACGCCATCCTGATGGATCAATTTATTGAAACCTGCAGCGGCACCCTCAACGGTGCTCTGATCATCCTCGACGATGAGTTTGATTTTTACATCGCTGAGTTGTGAATTGTTAATCTCTGTGACAGCGAGTTCAAAGCCCTGGCCCACCGGGGGATTATCCAATCCGAGTCGTCCCGTGATAGGGTGGACGGCACCAATGGTAATCTCGCCACGAAGCCCCTCCATCTGAGGTGTCGCAGGAAGAAGAAGCTGCTGCACTTGGTCACATGCGGAAAATCCCGCAATCAGCGCAGCAATCGCTAATACAAACACAAATATGGTAAACCTTTGAATTTTCATGTTGAACCTCCTTGTTTTTAAATCACGAAATCCGCTACTACCCGAAAAGGGCACCCACAAGGGGTGCCCCTACTCAAATACCTGAAATTCGCCGTTTTCGACAATCTGTACAATCGGATTGTAGACTGCATCCCCGACATCATTAAAAGAGAATGCCCCCAAAACGGTATCGAGATCTTTGGTATTCGCCAGTGCGTCCCGAATAGCGGTTGGATCGGTGGATTGGGCTTTCGCTATCGCCGCAGCGACGATATAAACGGCTGCATACGACTGCGCGGTCCAAGCGTTCGGTTCAGAGTCATACGTGGCTCGGTACTTCTGAACGAAATCTCGATTTCCCGGCGTATCGGAGGTGCTAATCCAACCTGCAAAAGAGATTGCCCCCTCGGCGGCAGCCCCCGCGTTTTCCACGTCGTTTATCAGGCTTGTGATAAAGGAGACCTCAGTCGGAATCCCAAGCTGGTGTCCTTTAATCAGAATTTCGGTCTGCTCCGGTAATTGTGATGCGATAAAGATAGCGTCAGGATGTGCGTCCCTAATCCGAGTCACTTGTTCGGAAAAGTCGGTATCAATACCTCCTTGGAAGGTTTCTGTAATCAGAATCTCAACGCCAAGCTCAGTAAGTGTGTCCCTGAACTTTTCATAGCTGTCTATGGAGTAGGCATCAATTTCATCATATATGATTGCTGCCTGTTGATAGCCAAGTTTCGCGTGTGTTGCCTTGACACCACTGGGGAGCAGGATATCTGTGGTGAGCCCGGCGCGAAAGATAAAATCGCCAAGCGCACTTAGACCGGTCGCATTTGAGGAGGAACTAAAAGCCACAACCCCATTCTGCTGCGCGATTGGAAACGCTGCTTCGGCTTGGCCTGATGTGGTGGGACCGAAGATAACTGGCACACCCGCTTGAGTCAGTTTATTATAGGCTTCGACGGCACCCTCAATGGTGCTCTGATCGTCTTCGGTGACGAACTTGAATCTTACATTGCCCAATTGTGAGTTGTTTACCTCCTCAAGAGCGAGCTCAAAACCACGTTGTATCGGTAGGGCAAATGCATCAAGCCGTCCAGTGACAGGGTAGACAAGACCAATGGAAATCTCCTCACTAGGTTCTTCCATCTGCGGTGGCATCGGGACGAGAAGTTGTCCAATCTGGTCACAGGCAGAAAACCCGATAATCAGTACAACAATCGTTAGGATAAAGGTGAATTTGATCACTCTGCTTATATTCAACTTGAACCTCCTTATTTTTTTAGCTGAGTTGTTTTCTATTATTCCTCTGCCATTAAGAGTTACTCGAAGATTTCCAATTGACCATTTGTTACGATCAATATCTTCGGGTCGTAAACAGCATCGCCATCAGCATTAAAAGAAAAATTACCGAAAATAGTGTCGAGATCGGTGATATTTGCCAAGGCGTCTCGAATTGCGGTTGAATCGGCGGATTGAGCATCCGCGATTGCCTTAGCCAAAATATGAAAAGCGGCATAAGACCGTGCTGCGTAGTTGCTCGGTTCCACCCCGTATTTCTCTGTATAATTCTGAACGAAGGCTTGATTTCCCGGTATTTCAACCGCGCTTGCCCAAGCAACGAAAGTAATCGCTCCTTCGGCGGCATCGCCCGCAGCTTGCACATCGGCTGTGGTCAACGTGCGCATAACAAACGGTACTGAGTTGGGTATGCCGAGTTGGCGACCTTGGATCATAATCCTAGGCTTGTCTGGCGCCAGAGAGGAAATAAAGATAATGTCGGGATTTACGTCCCTAATCCGGGTTAATTGTGCGGTAAAGTCGGTATCGCCGCCTTGGAACGTTTCTGTGATCAACACCTCGACGCCGTTCGCAGCGAGCGCTGCCCTCACCGCCTCATCGCTATCCGTGGAGAAGAGATCGCTTTCATCGTACATTGTTGCTGCTGTTTTATAGCCGAGTTTTGCGGCGGTCGTCTCAATCCCGCTCGGAATCACTACATCTGTGGTAATCGTGGCGCGAAAGACAAAATCACCGATCGCACTCAGGCCACGTGCGGCGGATGTGGGGCTAAACGCCACGACCCCATTTTCCTGTGCTATCGGAAACGCTGCCGCACTCTGACTTGAGGTGGCGGGCCCGAAGATAACAGGTACACCGTCCTGCTGAATCAGTTTATTGTAGGCTTCGACGGCACCTTCAACAGTACTCTGGTCGTCCTCTATGATAAGTTTAATACTTCCACCGCTGGCTTGTGAGGCGTTAATCTCTTCGAGAGCGAGTTCAAAGCCAGTGCCTATTGGTTCGCCAAATGAAGAGGAAAGTCGCCCTGTGATAGGTAAGACGACACCGATGGGAATTTCTACACTTACATCTTCCATATCAGGTGGTGCGGGGACGAGAAGTTGCCCAATCTGGTCACAGGCAGACAGTCCCGCAATTAGGAGTGCAACCGCTAGTACAAACGCAAATATTGTAATTCGTCTGATGTTCATTTTAAACTCCCTTATTTTTAAATAAAAAAATCAGGCAAGGGACAATCGAGAGGAACTGTCCCCCACCTGATTCGTTGAGTATTGGTTGAGAATTACTCGAAAACTGCAAATTCGCCATCTTTGACAATCAGTATCTGTGGGTCGTAGGCAGCATCTCCGACCTCGTCAAAGGAGAATTGTCCTAAAATGGTGTCCATATCCATGGTGTTTGCCAATGCGTCCCGAATTGCCGCCGAATCGGTGGATTGGGCGTTGGCAATCGCCGCAGCGAGAATATGGAGTGTAGCATACGATTGCGCCGCCCAAGCGTTCGGGTCAGTACCGGCTGCTGCGCGATAATTCTGAATGAAGGCTTGATTACCTGGGGTAGCAGCGAGGCTAGACCACCCTATAAAGGTGATTACCCCCTCTGCGGCAGGGCCCGCAGCTGCTACCTGTTCTATTGCTATTTCGGGAATAATAAAGGGAATTGAGCTGGGTATACCGAGTTCACGACCTTGATTCAGGATCAGAGGCATCTCCGGCGGTAACGTTGAGACAAAGATGGCTTCAGGATGTGCGTCCCTTATCCGAGTCAATTGTGCGGTAAAGTCGGTATCGCCGCTTTGGAAGGTCTCTGTGCTCACAACCTCAACGCCGCTCTCAGCAAGTGTTGCTTGGAACCCCTCGTGACTGCTCGTAGAGTAGAGGTCGCTTTCATCATATATGGTCGCCGCTTTCGTATAACCGAGTTTCTCTTGGGTGATTCGGACACCGCTTGGATTCAGGATATCTATGGTGAGTCCCGCGCGGAAGATAAAGTCGCCAATCGCGCTCAGACCGGAGGCGGAAGAGACCGAGCTAAAACATACAACTCCATTCTCTTGTGCTATCGGAAACGAATGTATTGCCTGAGCTGAGATGGCAAGCCCCGTGATGGCAGACACACCATCTTGATAAATCAACTTATTGAACGCTTCAACAGAACTCTCACTCTGATCGTCCTCGGTGATGAAGGTAATTTTTGCATTACCGAGCCTCCCTGAGTTGTTAATCTCTTCGCGAGCGAGTTCAAAGCCGATGTGCATGGGTATACCAATATCGTCGGCGAATCGCCCTGTCAGCGCAACAACGACGCCAATAGGAATCTCTCCACTAAGTCCTTCCATAGATGGTGCGGGGACGAGCAGTTGACCAATCTGGTCACAGGCAGAAAATCCCGCAATCAACGTGACAATCGCTATTACAAACACAAATTTGGTGAATCTTCCGACGTTCATTTTTAACCTCCTTGGTTTCAAATGAAAAGGTTGAGATGGAATTAAGCTTGGAGAACCTACCACAACCGGATTTGTTGTTGATTGATAGGATCAGACTCAAGTTGCGATCAGTTGTTTCGGTGTGAAAACTTGGTCGCCTATTTTTCCATGAATGAGGAATTGCATTATTATATGTTATTCCCCCATCACGGGGCAAACTTTTTTGCCGACACATTAAGATATTGGTTATTGACGCCCAACAATACTCTTGTATCACGCCTTATCTCGGTTCTCCAAACGGTGCCGCTAGGGTCATTTATAGTGAATTATAAAAATAAATAGACACTTTCGCTCCCCGTGTATGGTAGGCGCTGTTTCCAACTGCGCCGATGCGGTGCGGTTTCTAACCACACCTACCGGGCCTAGGGGCAATGCGGTTCGGTTAGGAGTGTCTCATTAATTCTAAAATCTACCATAGTTTTTCTGTAGGAGGGATTTCCAAATCCCGACACTTTGCTCTAAGAGCGACTTCCCGCCTCCGACTTTTCAAACAAAATGGGTCATAAGCCTAAAACTGGATAGCCCTAAAGGGTGTTGGGCAATGCTTGATAGTTATTAGGCGATGTGTTATACTTTCGCTGGGGTATAGTATTGAAGGGGGGACACAGAGAAAAATGTTAAATTCCAACATGAACAGCAATGAGATTCTCGCGAGGACAGCATTTGAACCGATGGGTTTCATGGATATTTTAGAAACGGTATTCGGTATCTATCAGAACCATTTCCGACTCATTTTCGGCATCTGCGCCGTCTATTTCATTTTAACGTTGGGGGTAACACTCTCCGCAGATATTTCTACGTTTTTCTTTGAAAGTTCGGGGGTGCAGGGGATGGCGATTGCAATAAATCCCACTGCTACTTGGATTACTACTCTAATTTCGTTATTCTCTTTAGGTGCGCTCCTATTCACCGGCGCTCAAATCTATTTGGGCAAACCTATCACCGCTGGTGCAGCATTCAGTCAGGTCACACGCCGGTTTTGGTCCTACCTCGGAAGTTCTGTGCTTTTAATGATAGTTGTTGCGCTGTTGGCGCTAACTATCATCGGTATCCCATTCGCTATTTATTTTGGAATACGATGGGGGTTCTACGGACAAGCGGTTTTGATTGAAGAAACTTCAGCGACGAGTGCGCTGAAACGCAGTCGTGAATTGGTCAGGGGAACGTGGGGGCGTATCTTTGGCATCATGTTGGCGATTTTTCTGCTCTCTTTCATGATTGAAATTGTGCTTCAGTTCTTCTTACTGTTTGCCTTTGGTTTCACAGAAGTGGTAAGTGCTGAAGACGGGGTGCTGGAAATGTTTCGACGGATGATCACGCCGGAGTTGACAGCTTGGGACGGATTAGCCGCTTATATTATTCAGAGTTTTATCAACAATGCCGTTGGCGGTTTGCTACTTCCATTAACACCGATTGGGATCACGTTGCTCTACTTCGACCAACGTATTCGAAAAGAGGGGTTCGGTACGGAGGTACTCGTGACTAATGAGGATGAGGAGTTTGCTTCTGAGTCTATAGACACACCATCCCGCTGGGATGAAAGAAACTATTGACTTCCTTCTATAAGCATACCATCTGGCTAAGGCTTTGGTAGCAACTTGGATTCGCTTATAGGGAACGTTGTCAACTCGGTGAATGGGGCTAAATCGTATCAATTTCCGCTCATATTGGGTTTCTAAACTTAACAGAATTTAACAAAATCTAACACTTTTAGCGTTTTTTCGCAGTTGAAGGTTCACAGTCAAGACCAGAAATGGTTTCGCAAGAAAATACAGGCTAACGTCTAACAGCATAGGTAAGGGGAAAGTGACCATGTCTACGCCAAATATTAAGCCGATTGAGTCCTTAACGACAGATCAGATTGACCAGTTCAAGCGTGATGGCTTTTTAGTTCTCAAAGGAGTTCTCGACCCTGAGCTTTGTCGCCAAGCGCGTGACGAAATGTGGGAGGTGATTCAGGATCACCTGCCGCGTATGAAAAGGGATGACCCCTCCACATGGGGTCCCATCACTGAAGAGGAGAATGCGAAACTACGGCATCGGCCCGAGGGCGGGGGCGACCCGTATTTCAGCGGCAACGCACACCGGTTCACAGTGCGCAACGGGGCGTCAGAATTGATGCTCAATCTGGCTCCCCGCGCATTGTGGGGAGTTGCTGAGCAGCTTCTTGGGAAAGGGACGGTGGTATGGCCTGCAGGGCTTGATGAGTTGGGTTATACGACTGGCCCGTGCTTTATGTGCGACGACGCTGTAGGCGGGCTGAATTCTCATGTGGGAGACACGATGGGTTGGTCCTCAGGCGGTACCTTCACGACGGAGCCTGCGCTGCGGTTACCCGAAACCGGACCGGTGTGGCTCAATGGACAGGGAACTCGTGGGTTGTATTGTACCCTACCGAATAGTCCGTCCCATGCCCCCGAATATCGCGGTGCACACTCCGACGGCGCGTGCTACGGTCGATGGCGACTGCAGATGTCAGCGTACATTTCGGATGTGCCGCCCAACTCCGGCGGATTTGCCGTGTGGCCCGGAAGCCACGCGCGGATTTGGCCCGAGCAATGGAAGGCTTTCAAGGAGGGTGAGAAGCATACCGACAAACATTTAGCAGTACGCAAGGCGGGCGGTTATACGGATCCTGTCATTGGACAGATTAAGGCTGATACCGAACCGTTCGATTGTCACGGTCCCACCGGTACTGTGGTGCTGTGGCACACCAAGATTCTGCACATCGCCGGACAGAACGCTTCTAACGATGTTATCCGTCAAGCGACAATCTACGGTTTTAAGAAGACGCCTGAATCGGTTCCCGACCCACTCGTGGTGGATAACACCGATGGCGATATCTGGCGGGATTGGTCCGATGAAGTGCGTGCCTAACCGTTGAGATTGGTCAACTATATTCCACCCTTGGGGGAAAGGTAGTTCACGCTCAACTAAGAGGTGCCAAATGCCGACGAAATTCATCTATCTCCTAAATTTTGTGATGGTCTGGCTACTGCTGATGTTATTTCCACTGGGCTGCGGTTCCGACGACGAACTAGTGAAGGATGATCGTACTGTTGACGGGGCGCCGGTGCTGATAAGCACGATACCAATCAACGGGAGCGCGCTACCATCGTACGGCACTTTATTTATGAATTTTAGTAAACCACCGGGCATTGTGACTGTCAACGGTACACTCGCAATTGTTGCTGGCAAGACGGCGTTCTGGAACGCAGGGGGATTGACAGCGGGTCAGACGATAGGGTTTCTCATAACGTGGACAGAAAACGGTGGAGGAACAGCAGCTATTATCCTAACCGTCCTTTGAGTTCGCTTTAACTGGTGAGGAAAGATTCTTCGGAGGGTTTTCCAGCTAGGATTGGAAGGAAGATTCGGAAAATGGTGACAACAAACAATCCGCGAAATCCATTAACGGACGCAGAACTAGCGTCGATACGGGAGTATCTTTCACGTCGGGGGGACCCTTCCAGGGCTGCGTGGGTTACAATTGGTTCGGGCGATAGGAAACCCTATCGCCCGAAAAATGGGGGGCAGTAATCCGATTGATTACGAGGTGTTTTTAGAGGAACTTTATGCTCTAAAAACAAACCCTCGTGCGGACAGATTGTAAATTGACGCTACCATGTCCCAGGATGCCTTTGTAGCGAATCATCCCGATTCACGCGATTCACTACGGAGCCCCATCCAGACGCAAACCGCCATTCCCAACAGGACAAGGGCGAACGGGAAGCCGGTTGCGAGCGATGCCGCCTGCAACGACTTCAGACCGCCGCCAAGTAGCAATGCAATGGCAACCAACCCTTCCAGACTGCACCAGAACACGCGTTGAGGAACCGGTGCATCAACCTTGCCGCCTGCTGCAATGATATCGATGATCAAGGAGCCGGAGTCCGACGAGGTAATGAAAAAGATGATTGTCAGCATCATCGCGACGGAAGCAAGGAGTTTCGTCAACGGCAGTTCATCGAACATTTTGAACAGTGCGATTTCTAACTTCCAAGCCTCAACGTTCTCGGTCACACCGGTATAGCCATCAACGGTGTGTTGGTGGAGTGCGGTGCCGCCAAAGGCACTAAACCACAGCAAACATAACAGCGTTGGCAGGATAAGCACAAAGAATATGAACTCGCGTACCGTACGTCCCTTTGAAATGCGGGCAATAAAAGTACCGACGAACGGTGCCCAAGCGATCCACCATGCCCAGTAGAACGTGGTCCAGTCATGCAGGAAACTGGTGTCCGTGCGTCCTACCCAATTGCTAAGGGGCCGTATCTTGGCGAAATAGACGCCAAGGCTGGCGAACATACTGCTGAAAATGTGGAGCGTTGGGCCGAGTATGATAACCGCCAACAGTAACAGAAAGGCGACAATTATGTTGAATTGGCTCAGACGTTTGATCCCGACATTAATACCGGTGAGCACCGATATCAACGCGATGGCTGTTATCACCACAATCAACACCACCATGGTGGTGCTATTTGCGGGAATATCAAACAGGTAATTAAGGCCAGTTGTAACCTGTTGCACCCCCAATCCCAGCGAGGTTGCAAGTCCAAATATCCCTGCGAATATGGCGCACGTATCAATGGCATGACCAGGCCAACCCCAAACGCGGTCACCGAGCAGTGGATAGAATGCCGAGCGGATGGTGAGGGGAAGTCCCCGATTGTAGGCGAAAAACGCGAGAGCGAGTCCAACGACGCCGTAAACTGCCCAACCGTGTAATCCCCAGTGAAAAACTGTCGCCGCTATGCCGGCGGTAGCAGCTTCCGCAGTTCCGGGAGTAATGCCGAGCGGCGGCTTCTTAAAGTAGTAGACCGGCTCTGCCACCCCGAAAAACAGCAGACCGATGCCTACGCCCGCCGCAAAGAGCATCGCAGTCCAGGTTAAGTTGGAGTACTCAGGTTTCGCATCTGCGCCCCCAAGGCGCACCCTGCCGAGCGGGGAAACAATCAAAAATAGGCAGAATAGCAAAAGGAGGTTGGTGATGTCCATGAACCACCAGTCGAGGTTCGTGGTAAGCCAGACGCGGACATTTCCAAACAGTTTTGTCGCGCCTTCCTGAAACACGAGTGCCCCAACAATAAAGATGACTATGGCAATACTCGAAATCACAAACACCGGCGTCAGGTGGATATCTAAACCGAATAACTTCCGGTACTCCTTGTCATCCGGCCGTTGTGGTTGTTGTCCTTCTTCGCGCATATTCAAATCTCTCCTTCTAGTTGGACAGACATAGAGGGTCTGTCCCTACAAACGTAGAGGTTTAGAAGTAGTAACCGAAGTTAAAATTAACCCGCCAATTCCATGCGTCATTTCCGTTGGCACCATAATCACCAGCCCCCGTATAGATGTTGGCGTAGGTCTCTTTGTTTCCGTCAGCATCGACATTACCGACAAAGCCGTTGCCGTTGGAAAGTGCCAGATCACTATAAACATACAGGGCACTAAAGAGCGTCCAGCTAGCACCAAGAACCACCATAGTACTAGGGTTGTAGGCATCGACTGTTTTCAGGATCGTGCTTGCTTCAACATAGGGTGTAACGCTGTCCATCCATGAGATTCCCGATGTGTCTATGCCACCGTAGCGCAGCGATAACCCCGGCACTAATCCCTTGGATGCTATGGGCCACGCGAAGTCGTAAGCCCCCATTGGTATCAGGTCACCGGTGCCCCAAGGCGTATCATCGGTGATATTATACGCGTAATAAGAAAACTGCGAAAAGAGCGTGAAGTCCGCGAACACGTTCTTCATGTGCGCGGAAAACGCATAGTGATTCGCGCCATCATCGTCCACGTTTGTTCCCTTTAGCAACCCGTATTGAAGCGACGCACCCAGATCCGCGATGTTTTCGAGGGCATAGATGGCGCGCAGGTTCACTTGATGTTGCTCATCAAACCCATTTTCACCGGCACCCCATTCAACGTCTCCCTTTGCGTTGGCTTTCTCTTCCCACCTGACAATGTCATAGCTGTATCGCGAACTCGCAAGGCTACTTCCATCTGTCTGGGGTTCACTCCCAAGATAGTAACCCACATCAAGGGTCAGTTTGCCAAGGGTGTCGCTCCATCTGATTCCCAGATCCATATCGTCGGCGAGCCCGACATAAAAGTGCTGGTCAAAGAACCAGCTGCTGGAGACACCGTAAGCACCGGGCCCGAACGGAACCCGCACAACACCTGCCTTGACTGTGCCCAAATCACCCAGATTATACCCTAGCCATGCGGTGTGGATCATGCTGTAGGTGTCGTACCATCGGTATTCGATTCTGCTAATAATGTTGTGGTAATTAAGATCGGAGTTCAGGCGGAAAATCTCAAGATCGACATCCCCAATCTTTTCGCCTCGGCGGTGTGGGTTGTCAGCATCGCCGTAACTGCCGTATGCCCAGCCCACCCGCAGGGCACCCCCAATTTTAATCGGACTTTTTTTCTCTTCCGCGAGAGCGGACAATTGTAAGACGAACAACAGACTCACAATACCGAGACTGAAAATTCGTTTGTACCCCCGATTTTTCATGCAATATCTCCCCTGTTTTTGAGAGTTCGGCAAAGAACTATCTTGCCTTTTTCTCGGTGCTCCGCAAATCTGCGGAGCGATATTATTGGTGCTTTCGTGCGTGTCTGGATACGAATATACCTACCCCCGAAGTTAGTCTTCGGACGAGCCAAAATTGAAGAACACTGAATCCATTATAAACATTATACAAGTTAAAATCAACTGTAATAGCGCAAATTATTACCGATTATGGAAAAACGCCAATTAAAATCCAACAAGCAGATCGAGTTTATTTGATTAGGGAAGATTGGAGTAAGGGGTGGGTGCGATTCTCGTTCGTCAACCAAACAGCTCGCAGGAATGGAGGTGGGTTGGCAAATTGTTTGCGGCTTTTAGTGGAAGTGCAGGGTTCAACATTATGGTAGATTTTATAATTAACTTGATATTTTTGAACCGTAGGAGGGAACTCCGATTCCCGACTATCAAAGCATTCTGTCGCGATTCGGAGGGGACGCCCCCTACAAAAGAGGTGTCAATATATTTTTATAATTCACTATAATTGGTAGGTGAGAAGAAGTGTTTCTATCGATTTGGCTGCTGTTTACTTGGGTACAACGTAATGCTTTTACGTACATCCCACAACAGCACTGTGCCATCAACGGAGCCCGAAGCGATTTTTGTCCCATCGGGGGAGAACGCCACAGCGGTGACCGTTTCTTTATGCCCAGTCAGCAGTGTAATTTCATCAAACGTCTCTGCATCGTAGAGCCAAACGCCCATGCTGGTCGCCACAGCAAGACGACTCCCATCGGGCGAAAAGGCGATACCTCGATTGTCGTAGCTTACTCCGCCTTTTCCCAAACGGGCGATCGCACCATCGGGTAGGTTCACCCCCGAATAGTCTTGGATTTGGGCAATGGAAACTGTCGTGGTCGTGAATAAAGCGAGGCTGCTCAATAGGATAAATGTAAAACGACATACTTGAGTTTTCAAACTGGGATTATTTCTCCTTCATCGGCGTTTTGTCAGGGGGATTGTCTCTTTCGATGATAGCCATTCCGATCATCTGCCATTCTACACTTTCGATGTTCACGTCAGACCACTCCCCAGACATAACAACATAGTCCTCCTCGCCCCTATCATCGTCCATCGGTTCATGCGGTGCCCAATTGGTGTAGGTGGTTGGCTCGCCGTTAGTCCAAGTCCATTCGCCCTCTTCTGCAAAGTCTGTTAGTCCAATCCAGTAGGGATGCCAGCCAAAGATTTCTGAGAGCCACTTCTGCTCCGCTGCATCGTTAATCGCGACGAGATGTGCATCTTCGGCGACCGCTTGGCTGTTCGCATCGTCCCAACTCTTGCAATGGATGCTTTTGTAGGCATGTCCATTTGTCGGATTCACCACCCATACCCCCGCACCCGCCGATGGCGAGGTTGACGCTCCCGCGGAGGCTTCCACACGACTAGTGGGTGAATCAATGGAGATCAGTCTATCCTCGTCGAACATGACGACTATATCGTCCTTTCGTTCTCCATCCTGAAGCATGAACGGCTTCACCGTTGCCGAAAGCCCTTGGTAGTTCACTGTTATCGTATAAAGCGCAGGCGTATCCACATGTTGTACCCAGTAACCCGCATCATCTGTCCTTGTGCCACAGCTTGAGCTGCCGTGTCCCATTCCATTGAGATAACGTTGGCGTATGTTGATCCCAACCCTCGCATTGGTAAGAGGCGTTCCATCAGCAGAGACGATTCGCCCCCGCATGCGCATCCGAGACTTTACTACGACTTCAACGTTCTTGATGTGTGCGCCGGGCTTGATGGTAAACGCGATTCCACCAAAAGGTGATGGCTCGTGCTGATAGACGGCCACCGTCCCTATTTTGATAAATTGAATCACGTAACCAGACGTCTGTGTCACCAATTGAACTGAAGTCGGCACGATATTGGAGATGGAGAAACGTCCTACGTCATCGGTTTGCGATTCTAGGGAAGGTATATGTTCTCGTTGCTCTGTGCCATTGATACCTTCAAATGGCTCAATAGCTAACACGAATCCCGCAACCGGGTTTCCTTTGGTATCAACGACATGACCAGATAAAATGCTCGTGGCTTCTTGAGCAACACCGTATGACAGGGCCCCAAATAGCAGACCTACAATCGCAGTGAGAGATATCAGGTTGAATTTGAAATATGAACGGTTCATGATAATTATCTCCTTTCAGGTGGATTGGCTATGAAAGACTCGGTCAAAACTTGGTTTACTTCTCCTCCGCCGATGGCTCTGGGGGAAAACCCTCCTTCTCGATGATAGCCATTCGGGTCATCTGCCATTCTGGACTTTCGGGACCAACTTTATACCATCTCCCAGCCGGTGAGAGTCCCATGAAGACATGATCCTCTTCTCCCCTATCGGTGTCTGTCAGTTTGTGGGTTGCCCAATTGGTATAGACGGCTGGTTCACCGTTCGTCCAACTCCACTTACCTTTCTTTGCCACATCGGTCAACCCGATCCAGTAAGGAGCAATGCCAAAGATTCTCACGAGCCACTGCTGCTCTGCCGCATCGTTAATCGAGACTAGATGTGCGTCTTCGGCAGCCGCTTTCGCTTGTGCATCGTCCCAGTTCTCGCAGCGGATGCGCTTGTAGCTGTGATTGTTTGAGGGGTTTAACACCCACTCTCCTACACTGTCTGGTTCCTCCTGATCGAGAGTTGGGTCGATGGGAATCGGCTCGCTGTCAAACGTTAAGACTAGATCGTCGTGCCGTTGTCCATCTTCAAGGATAAATCGCCCCGAGGTTGTTAAAAGCCCTTGAAATTTGGCGACAACCCTATAGAAACCGGGGTCATCGACGTATTGCACAAAGTAACCCGCATCATCCGTATAAGGTCTGCTGCCTGAGTTACCGGTGCCTGTGCCATCGAAATCGCGTTGCCGGATGTTGATTCCAACCGGGGCGTTGGCAAGTGGCGTCCCGTCGGCAAAAACAATTTGCCCCCGAATGCGCATCCGGGGTTTCACCGTAACCTCAACATTTTCGAGGTGTGCACCCTGCTCAATGGCGAATGTGAGTCCACCGAAGGGCGGTTGTATTTGATCATATAGATGGAAGGTTATTGCCCCAATTTCGATGGACAGAACTTCAGCATCCGGACCGAAATCAGTGTCTAGGGTCAAATCAGGGAGTGACTTTACACCAGCCGGTGGTTTGCCGGGTTGTGCCAAGAATTGAATGGGACCTGGTTTGATACCTGTGATTGAGAATTGCCCCGCTTCATCGGTTTGTGCTTTTGGCAAAGCAGCGTATGCCGCTAGCGTAGGTTCAAGTTCATCTAGAAAGTATGTCGGATCCACCCCGTCACTGGATACTTCAACAAACTGAACCACTATCGGGAGATGGGCAACAGGATTTCCATCTACATCAACAACGCGGCCAGATAAAGTACATGTGGCATCTTGAGCAATAGTGTGTGACGATGTGAATAGTGAAAGTGCTACAACCGCGGCGAGAAGAAGTGTGAGATTGGGTTTGAGGTATGAACGATTCATGGTGGGTATCTCCTTTCAATCGGTTGTTGTGAAAGATTGAAGAGTGCGACCTACGCAAGGATTGTCAAACGGTCTTTATTATACCACGTTATCTAGATTCTGTTGACATTTCAACGGAACCTAAATCAGATCTGACAGGAATCGTTGCCAAACAAAATCCACTTGGCGCGTCATCCACAAGCAAAGCAATTTAGATGCCACAATTATCTGAGGGGTGTGCATCATTATTGTCTGAATCAGGATTTAAGGGTTTTCAGGTTTCTTAATCCCGATTTATCGGGGATAGAAATCGGAACGTGAAACGGGACTATTTTAGGACGGGACAGGGTGCATTTAGCCCCGAATACCCGGTATGTTGTCCGTCTATTCCTGGCTCATTGAGCCTAGCACTTTACGCAACGCTGTGGGTATTTTCGACATGTTTATAGCATACGGATAGCCCCATACCCCAAAGCCCCGGCGGGGCGATATGTGCCATTTGTCTGAATCGCTCCTTCTCTGGGTGACTTTGCACTTGACTTTGACATCAGTTATGATTGCGAAGGGAGGGTTGTGTTCAGGAGGAGTTTGTCGAAACTGTGCAACACTGTTGTTGCAGAAATGCCACATCGGTACTTGGAATGGGGGAGCCAACTTCAACTGTATTATGAGGGGGCCACAATCCTCCGTAGGGGTTGGGTCTCCCAACCCTTTGTTCGTACCTCTGTATCAAGTTTCTAAAATCGACGTTTGGGTGTCGAGATATGAATTAGGCATCGAATCGGAAGAGAGTGGCACGACAACCAATTGACCGCTCGAAAGTTGCATCACTTCAAAGGGTACATCGTAGACCGCCTCCAACTGTTGCGGTGTAAAAATGAATTCGGGAGTTCCAACAGCGATAGGGTTTCCTTCCCGCAACATGAGCACCTGATCTGCGTACATTGACGCTAAATTTAGGTCGTGAATTGCGGCGATGACGGTTCTTCCGGACTGCGCGATTGACCGACACAAGCGGAGGGTTTGGACCTGATGTCGAGGGTCGAGATGATTTGTCGGTTCGTCCAACAGAAAGAGTCTCGGTTCTTGTGCGAGGATGCGGGCAAGATCAACGCGAGACGCCTCCCCACCCGATAGTGTCGGATAAAGGCGTTCGGCGAACATCTCGGCTTGTACCTGTTTCATCGCTTCCTGTGCAATTGCTAAATCTGCGGCGGTTTCTTTCGCACCGTTGAGGTGTGGATGACGTCCGAGCAGGACAATCTCCGACGCACGGAATGGGAAGTTGACATCCCGTTTCTGTTGGAGATAAGCGCGTTTCCGAGCTAATTCTCTGGGTAAGTATTCACCGATCGATTCGCCAAAAAATCGAATCCACCCGGTTGTCGGTGCAAGTTCGCCGGAGATAAGGCGTAGGAGTGTTGATTTGCCCGCGCCATTTGGTCCGACGAAAATCCAAAACTGACCTGCTTCGATTTTCAGGTCAATGTTCCGGACAAGCCATTTCTGACCGATGCGATATCCAACCCGTTCCAATTCAACCATACACCACCTCTTTCTTGAATCTCATCAATAGCCAAAGAAAAAATGGTCCCCCAAGCAACGCAGTGACAACACCGACGGGCAGTTCGGCGGGGACTGCAACGGTTCGAGCAAACAGATCTGCCAAAACAAGTAGAATTGCACCTCCCAACGCTGAACCGGGCAACAGATATCGATGGTCAGCACCGCCCATGAGACGGAGTAGGTGCGGTACGACGAGTCCTACGAAACCGATGCCACCCGCCGCTGACACGGCAGCGCCAACAGTCAATGCTACCCCAAAGATTGCCCATCTCTTCAACGATTCGGTCGAAACACCGAGATGATATGCCTCCGATTCGCCCAAGCTCATGGCGTTGAGCGCACGAGCGAGGCGGAACAGCACGACTGCCCCAATGGTCGCAATTGGAAGCGTGACTGCAACTACGCGCCATGTTGCCCCTCCGAAGCCGCCGAGCAGCCAGAAGGTAAGGCTTCGAAGTTGTTCTTCGTCGGCGAGGAATGTCATCAAGCCGATGCCTGCGCCAGCAAAGCTATTGAGTGCTATCCCGGCGAGTAGGAGGGTTATAGTGAGAACCTGTCCTTGCGTTTGAGCGATTTTCCAGACGCCAACCGTCACGAGCACCCCTCCGGCGAATGCTGCGACCGGTACGCCCCAGATACTCAAAAATCCACCGCCGATTAGCACAATCCAGATTGCTGCGCCGAGTCCTGCGCCCGCCGTTACACCAATTAATCCGGGATCCGCCAGTGGATTGCGGAAGATGCCCTGCAATGTCGCGCCGGAGATGGCTAAAACCGATCCGACGATTGCGGATAAGAGAACACGGGGAAATCGGACATAGAGGAGGACTTCAAACCCGTCTTTCTGGAAAAGCAGTATGTGAGGGATATGCCACGGCAAGATCTGATATGCTCCCACACCCGCTGCGACGCAAAGCGAAATTGGGAGTACACTGCCGAGGATAAGAAGGATTTTGGCTCGATTTGGCACGATTTACCAATCGTTATGCAATGCGTTATAACTGGTTACAGGTTGAAGGGAACTACTCCCCTTTTGCAACGAAATGTCCCTCAGATTCATAGATGCCGCGAAATAGATCAAGGGCGGCTTTACCACAACGGGGACCGAATCCCGACAGATACAATCCATCCATAGCAACCACTCGCTTATTTCGCCCGGCGGGTGTTTGTGCCAAACCGGGGACTTTAAGCAGCCCTTCGACGCCACCGATCGATTTCAATCCTGATTCAAACAGTACGTACACATCCGGCTGCGCGGCGATAACTGCCTCCGCGGTCATCGGCTTAGTGCCTTTAATCTTTCCGGCGGCATTGGTTGCACCGACGAGTTCAAGCATCGCGCCAGGACCTGAATCTTTGCCAAGCACAAAAGCCGTTTGTGGTCCCCGCAGGTAAAGAAACAACGCCTTGAGTTCTGCCTGTCCCTGTTGCCTTGTAAGTTTTGATTTCAGCGTTTCGATGTCCTTATCTAAGGCTGAGATTAGTGCAGTTGCCTGTTCCTGGCGATTGACTGCCTTTCCGATTGTGCGGAGACGCTGTTTGGCTTCGCCAAAAGTTCTGGGTTCTTTGAACAGCAGCACTGTTACGCCCGCCATGCGTAACTGTTCGATGACTTGAGGCGGTTTCACATCCGATCGTCCAATCACCAGTGTCGGTCTCAAGGATAGAATGCCTTCGGCGTTGAGGCGGTACTGATAGCCGACCGAGGGCAGTGTTTCTGTGACATGTTTTGGATAGGTAGAAGAGGCATCGCATCCAACGACCTTTTCGCCGACGCCGAGTGCGAAGAGAATCTCAGTGGTACTGCCGTTGAGCGAAACGATGCGCTCGGCTGAGTGAATGACAACAGTTTCGCCGCCTGCGTCGGTTACCTCGACAGGTTGCGCTATGGCGATTGATGCAGCTAAACAGAACAGTATTGCGAGTTGTTGTATTTTCATTGTTGGTTCCTTATGTTAGGAGCGGAATATTGTAATTGATCGCTTATGTCAAGGGATTAAAAAAGACACCGAGTTTTTGGGAAAACTCGGTGTCTCCCGGAGAGGTAGGAGACACAGTATCCTCTCACAGCAGTATGGCCTGTTCGTTTGAATAGATATTAAAAATTTCGACTCCCATCGGGCTGATGGACGTATTCAAAGGTTATAAAACCGCTATCCTTTTTATTGTCATTGTCCTTGTAGTAGCCGATGAAACGTACCTTCGCAAACGTACCGTCCGCCGCTTGAACCACGAATACCCGTTGATCCAGTGGCAAAACCCAATGATTGGGTGGTCCAGTGTAGATGTACCACCCCTCCTCGCTCGCTGCGACGATAGCGAGATTCGCGTCTGAATCAGCGGCGTACCCGTCCGCGGGTGCTTCTTTCACCCCGTCAAAATTCACGTCTTTGAACATCACAGCGGCACCCTTTCCTGGGCCGCTTACGCCGCCGTTGAGTATTACCTTAGTCCGTTGAAAACCGAGGTCCCAATCCATTGAATTAAGTGGATCCGCTACCTTAACGGTATCACCTTTAGCGAGAGAGAAATATGCCCACGCCTCTCTGCTGGTGGCATCAATGGTGAAACTGACAACATCGAGTTGTGGTGCAACATCGGCAGGGGATTGAGTTGCTGATGGCGTGGTGGTGTCTGCGGAAGGTTGTTCCGTAAGCGGCTGCTCAAGTCCATCGTCGTCATCATCGCCGCAACTGGAAAAAAGGACAGTACCAATAAACAGAACTGACCAGATAATGAGGCGCCAAGTGGCGAGATTCCTAAAGATCTTCATTATATCCTCCTACTGAGTACTTGAAATGATGGGTTAGACAGTGATCGGCCGATCCCTGTCGTTTAAAGACTTTGTGTTTTCTTCGCTGATGGTCAACATAGCTTCAGCGATAGTGCCGGCAACTTGGTAGAAATCTTCCGGAGACATCGCAATATCGATACTTCGGTATTTGAAGTGGATATGCCCGGCAAGGCATTGGTAGACAGCACATATGTTGTTACTTGACAAAGACTCTTTTGTGTGATTCATTTGGTTTCCTTTCTTGATAGGGTTCAGCGATGTAAGAGTGAATCAGCTTTCTCTTACCACTGGAAGGATGCATATAGAAATAGTAGGATTGAAAAACAGAGAATTGAGACATAAGCCGACTTTCTTCCACGTCGGCACAGTACAAATCGGACAAACAGTTGAAGCAGGTAGACCAACCATACACAACGTGCGGCTAATATTTGCTGTAACCAATCGCTGTGATAATTGTTCTGCAATAGAAAAGCGGTTAGCAACCCAAGGACCGACAGTGATACACCAACAACCACACTCTGATAGCAGAGTGTGTCTAGGCGCTCAAGGGCCGGTAGATGATAAAATGCCAATAGAAATCGTTTCTGTTTAAGCTGGACCTCTTGGAAGAGGTAAGCCAATGATGACGCACACGCACATGCAAAAGCACCGGCTGCGAGCAGAAGTGCCTGTGAATACAACAACAGACACAACTGTTGCAATAGGGGCGTGAATGACATTAACGTCCCAGTGAAGAGTATCGAAGTAAAACCGACTATCCCTAAGAGGTGTGCTTTGCTGAGTTCCATCTTTTTTTCTATTGGCGTAATTGATCGAGCTCTCACGCTTGACCCCTAACCTCAACCAGCTTGAGAGCTTAGGGTTGGTAAATCGACAAGCTTTCTCCACCCTATGAGAGAAAGCCTGCGGTCATCTGATAGCCCTCTCAATAAGTTAATGAAAGTCCGCCATAGAATGACCGCCCGGTAAAGGTGTAAAAGGTTGGTATTTTGAAGTCGAAAATGTTATTAACACCGACGGAGGCTTTAAGCCACTTGAGAATTTGCTTTGACCCCCGAAGATTCCAAATCCAGTTGCTCGGCGCGTACTCCTCATCTTCAAGGACGTTGTCACCGTCGTCGAAGAATCCCCACTTGCTGGCATAACGCCCGCGCAGATCTACGTTGAAGCCAACACTTGGGTTAGCGTAGGCAAGTTTAAGGTTGCCGCTATGCTTCGACCGATTGAGCAGCGTCAGCCCTGTTTCTTTATCCTCACCGTTGAGATACGCGTAGCCGATCGTCGCGGAGAAGCCCCCGATTGAACGGGTCGAAAGTTCGACCTCGATCCCTTCGGTGAATGCCTCGCTGACGTTAAAATACTGAAATTTACTTCCGCCAAGTACACTCTTCCCGATCCGCTCTGCTTCGATCAGGTTTTGCAGGTTGTTTCGATACAAGTGCACCCGTCCAAGCAGCGAGGACTTAAACTGGTATTCAACCCCAAGATTCCAATTACCCGACGACTCTGGTTGCAAATCTGGATTTCCAAGCACCTGATAGCCAGATGTTGGATTGCTAAAGTCGAGATAGAGGTCCTTGAAGTCAGGCGCGCGAAAGCCTTGGCCAAAGGAGGTCCGAATCGTGACATCAGGGGTCACGCGATACATCCCGCTCAACTTCGGACTGAAGTGCGTTCCAAATTCGGAGTGGTAGTCAAGCCGCCCACCCAAGACAAATGCAAGGTTTTCGATTGGTCTAAATTCGTTCTGGAAAAACAGTGAATCGGTTGTAACATCCTTCTCACCGCCCGTGATACGCTGGGATTCGAGATTTTCAAAAATTATCTCCGCGCCAACGGTCAGTTGATTCTTCGATCCGAGAGCAGTGTCAAATTGTGCTTCGCCTTTTATCAGGTCTTGAACTGTGACGTTTGATGATGCAGTGAGCAAAGTGCCACGGTCGATAACTGTCGATTCATCGCGATAGTGGGTGGTATAGATTTTTCCCATTAACTTTGAGCGCGAACCGAGTTGATATCCCGTGCCGACGCTGCCACTGAAGTTGTCGATATCACCGAGTCGGTCAAAGATGACCCCCTCTCTTTCACTGACACCCTCCTGCTTTTGGGCAAAATATTGTCCGGAAAACAGTAGGGTCGATTTGGAGGTCAGTTGATACTCCGTTCGCGTGGAATGAGTCCAGTTCTGATAACCGTCAATTGTGGTTGTTAGGTCTGACTGGTCTAAGTCGATTGGGTTTCGACGGTTTGCGGCGAGGGTCAACAGCGCGTTGAGCTTGTCGCGGTTCAATTCAACTGTGGTGCGGCTGTCGATGGTATTGTGAGTCTCAAGGTTGTTGGTAAATTGGGCAGCAAATGGGGATGATGCACTGCGTGTGATGACGTTGATTACGCCACCCATCGCAGCGCTGCCAAACAGTGCGGAGGAGGCGCCTTTGACAATCTCGATTCGCTCAACGTTTTCAACCGCGATCCGTGCGAGATCGAGTTTGCCAGCGATTCGACCTACTTGGGGTTCGCCATCGAGCAGAATCAGGATGTAATCCGAATCGAGCCCTTGTAGTTGAACCCCGTCGCCGTGGGCATCGCGATTGACAACGATCCCTACCCGATGCTCAAGCACCTCGCCGATGTTTTCCGCTCCTGTTGCTTCAATCTCACTGCGTGTGATGACCTCTGTGATAACGGGCGTGTCTTTCAATCGACGCTCGGTTTTTGTGCCAGTGACAACAACTTCGTCCATCTGAAAAAAGTCGGTTTTTGGCTCTATTGCAGCGAAACTTAACCTCGTTCCACCGACTGTGAGGATAACGAAGAATCCTATCCAAAATCGTTTGAGTAAGTGCATCGATTGTTTCCTTTCTGTGTAATTATCCTGATAATTCGTGTGCAATTGATTGCTGTGTAACGCATCATGCGTAGCGGGAGGCAAATGTATTTTTGCGCTACGCATGACTTGCTACACTGGACTCCCACGCTTGACCCCTAACCCCACAAGCTTGAGAGCCTAGGGTTAATTATCGACAGACCTTCTCCACCCTATGAAAGAAAGCCTGTGGTCATGTGACGGCCCCTCAGTATATTAAAGAGAGTCCGCCATAAAATGACCACCCCGTAAATCGGTTAAAATGCTCGCCAAACAAAAAAGATTGCAAGAGTCAGTGATCCGAAACCGAGCCCCGCGGCGAATAGACGGGGACCGTGGAGTCGCGTCCAGAGCAGTATCCCGGTAAGAGAGAGGATGATCAAGCTGCCAGCAATTGAATCGGCGAGGAGAATCCATGCGACCCCCATTCCACTCGCCATGTGCAGGCGATTGAGAAATGCAAAAACATTTCGATCGAATCGCGTGACGCTAGCGTAACCGTTACCAACCCAATAATCCGCGCTGTAGGTGCGTTGCGGGTTACTAAAGCTGACGCGCCATTTTTCAGGCTGGAGTACTGACTGCCCATCCCAACTAATTTCTTGGGACGGTTCCGAACGTGCACGACTCCATTTTTTCTCGATATTCAGTTCGGCTTGAAGCCATACCGCGAAATCCTCAACGTTTTCCGGTCGAACTGCTGGTAGCGCAAGTTCAATCTTTGTCCGTTCAGTTTTAGCGGCGTTGATCTTCATGGTGCCTCGATGGTTGAGTAAAATCCCGGTGGTGCCGAAGAGGATGCCCAACGTTGCACCCCAGAGCCCAAGCCAAGCGTGCGTTCGACGCAACCATTTGAGAAATGCGCCTCGGCTCCACCCTGTTGGAAGGAAGCTATAAGGCGAACGACGACCGTTCTGCTTTCTCTGATTGTTTTTCATGGTTTTTGGATGCGAGTTTGTTTTATCTTGCACCTTAGCCTCCTTTTTATGTGCACTCAGCTTTCTCGGTGGTCGCACAGCCATTAGTTCATTTTTAATCATTTTTTTAATAATGAGTCTCAATATCAACAATCGTACAACTTTATCAACCGGTATCTATACGTTGTCAAATCTCCTTCCGATTCCGATGTAATGAAATCCGGCAGCTTGTACCTCTTGAGGAGTATAAAAATTACGCCCGTCAATGAGAAGGGGCGTATTCATTCGTTTAGCGAGCGTTTTTAAGTCCATGTTCTGGTACTCGTCCCAGTCGGTGATGAGCACTAGCGCATCTGCATTGTGGGCGAGCTCGCAGACATCGCTGGTGAAAACGAGAGGAAATCCGTTAAGGGCGTGCCTTGCGTTCTGGATAGCGACGGGATCGTGTGCGCGAATATTTGCCCCCTCCTTAATAAGGTGGCGGATGATATCTAGCGCAGGAGCTTCTCGGATGTCATCTGTGTTTGGCTTGAAGGCAAGACCGAGGATACCGATGGTTTTCCCCTTGAGGGTTACCAGCGCGTCTTGCAACTTTTCGACGATGCGTCCCCGTTGTCGGAAGTTGACGGTACGTGCTGCTTCAGTGATAGGCATCGCGTATTCGGATTGTGCTGCGACATCTAATAGTGCCGCTGTATCTTTGGGGTAGCAGCTTCCACCCCAGCCAACGCCTGCGTTAAGGAATCGTGGACCTATACGAGAGTCAAGTCCGATGCCTCGTGCAACCTCCGTTACATCTGCGCTTACTTTCTCACAGAGCCCTGCGATTTCATTAATGAAACTGATTTTAAGCGCGAGAAAGGTATTCGCGGCGTATTTGAGCATCTCCGCGCTGTTTGGATCTGTTGTTACCATCGGTGGCGATTGGTAACCCGCCGAACGAGGTAATGAACTTGGTGGGTCAAATGTCTGTTCAAGTATCGGTTGATAAAGACGACGTAAGGTGTTTATTGCATCTTCACAGTCTGCCCCAACAACAATTCGGTCTGGATAGAACGTACCTCGCAACGCCAACCCCTCCTGTAAAAACTCCGGATTGGAAGCAACGGAGACATTCCCTCGAACCCCTCGTGCTGCAAAAACCTTTTCAACAATTTTAGCGACATGCCGATTGGTGCCGATT
This sequence comes from Candidatus Poribacteria bacterium, assembly GCA_965204355.1. Taxonomy (GTDB): domain Bacteria; phylum Poribacteria; class WGA-4E; order WGA-4E; family PCPOR2b; genus PCPOR2b. The sequence continues at coordinate 83,358 of OZ241983.1, read as the reverse complement.
GGCACCGTGGATTTGATAGCGAGGGTATAGCGCCGATCTGGCTGACATACTTGTGCAACCTCCAGTGCTGCTTGTTTCACAAACTGCGTATCGGCCCCACCATTTTTTAGTGGGGTGCCAACAGTAATCAGGATCAGTTCTGCTTCTGGAACTGCTTCAGCCACATCAGGTGTGAAACAGATAGTGTGTCGCACTTTGTCAAAGAGGTTCTGGATGCCAGGTTCATGGATCGGGACCTTCCCGGCGTGTAAAAGACTGAGTTTGCCCTCGTCTTTATCCACTGCAGTAACATCATGGTTGAGGGCGGCGAGCACGACAGCGGTGGCTAACCCAACGTATCCAGTACCGATAATTGCGACTTTCATATCTTCACCTGTTCTTTGCATGTCTGACCGGTTGTGTTAAGCCAGGCATAATCTATCCCAATTTTCGCGCTTTAGTGCCGTTTCCCTCATGCACAATCTGATCTATCAATTCTCTCCCTGTTTTGAACAGGTCGTGGAGGTGCAGGTAGCTAAAACGGGCGCTTCTGCCTGTCACGTGTAGGTTCTCAAATGTCTCAAAGTATTCGACCAAACGCGCCACCTTCTCTGCGAACCCGACCTCAAGTACAGGATACGCGAATGGCAATTTATAAGTTTGATAGCAGATAACTTCTTCTATTAGTATCGGTTTTATGCGACGCAACGCTTCCCAGACCTTGGTTCTTAGTGTTTCTTCGGACATATTCCAGACCGCGTCATCGCTGTAACACGGCAGTTCAAGTACAATTACTGTCTGGTTTGTGGGTGCCATGTGAACACTGCGATTTTTGGGTTCATAAAGCCGTGTAAATGGAAACTCCTCGCTCGGAAAATAGAGTGAAGCGTTTGGCGAAAAGGCGGTTCGATTCAAGCCGAATACACATAACACTAGATTTCTATATTTGATCGAGTCAGCGATAGCCAAAAGTTCCGATGGTGGCGGCGGATCTAGAATTTTCGCTGAGAGTGTTAGTGGCAGTGTGCTAATCACCGTATCTGCAGTTAGTTCAACATCGCCATTATTTAATATGACCCGCTCAATTTTGCCGTTTTTGTGAATCAGTTGGCTCACTCTGCTGTTGATGTGGATATGTTTGTCACCAATAAATTCGCTCAACTTATCGACGATCATCCCGATGCCGTATTTGGGATAAAAGAAACTACCATCCAGATGTCTCGGCTTTTGTTCCTCACCCAATAGGGAAGCACGGACAAAGGTTTTCAGATCGAGTCCTTTTAACCGCTTTCCCGATATAGCTGTGGATAGTTTGTGTGTGGTTTCGCCCCACAGTTTTTGAGAGTAGTTGAGCAGAAAACGCTCTGCCAACGTCCTACCGTACTGATTGACTGCAAATGTCTGAAAGTTATCTGTTACTGTTTCACTCGGTGCTTGCAACTTATCCCAAGTAATTTTCAGCAGCGTTTTGGCATCCAGTTTTCCAACCAGGTCGTTCAATGTCAGCGGAAATCGGAAAAATTGCCCCTCGAAAAAGATTTCGCTCGGTGCGTCAACGCGTAGCAATGCGTCTCCCAGCAGTTTTTTGACCTCACTTGTGACTTCAGGATCTTTATCGTGAAATCGGTGGGCACCGGTATCAAATCGGAAATCCCCGGATCGAAGTGTGCGGCAATTCCCGCCGACATCTGTACCTGCTTCAAAGAGAGCGAAATCAAGCCCACGTTTCCTTGCGTAATAACCGGCTGTCAGTGCTGCGGGACCTCCACCGAGAATTTGGATATCAGTTTCGATAGGTTGCATTTTACTTAATACTCAAACACAGATAATTCTGACCACATCCGGTTGACATACGGATTGTGATAGAATGTCTTTTTCGTTTTCGGTGTCCGGTCTTGGAGTGGACTACCGATGACTACTAACCTTGATGTGTCGTCCAATTTTTCGTCAAGTTTTGCAAGGTCCTCCGCGGTTTTAATCGGGGTATAGACCGCCTGCAACCCTTGAGCAGCGAGATAAAATTTAATTAACGGTACCGAGACCACATGTAGATTATCGCTCTGTTTGGTCTTGAGGTGCTGATGTATTTGCGCGATAGCGGTCGGCTTTTTGTGCTGCACTACCAAATGAAGGGCGACATAACCGTAACAGCAGAGAAAGACGATTAAAACCAGCTTGAGTATCCGATTTGATTCCTCAACAATTTTGGCGCAGGCAAAGGCGATAAACAGTGTCAAAAAAGGCACCAACGGCAGAACATGCCGACTCTTATACACAACGTTCTGGAAGCAGAAAATCCAGATTAAGTAGACCACACACCCAATGAAACTGGCGCTCAGCAACCTTGAACGCTTTATGTTTTTTATAGCACGCCGATTTGCGACCAGAATTCCGAGTAGGGTAGCTGTTGTGCAGGCGGTTATGAGGTGCCGCCCGTTCCAATAAAGCCCAAAGCCGTCTGCCCACACACTCTCAAAAAGTTTCGCAAATCGAATCCCCAATCCGGGTTCACTAGAAATGGTGCCGCCAAAGTCTAGAAAATGTCCCCGACTGTGTGTCTGGGCGGCATCAACGAGCGACTCCCAACCCGTAAGAATAATTAACGGTGCCAGCCAAACAGCAACGCCTGCTGCGCCCGCCGCGATAAATCTAAGTGTTTGCCACCGTCCTCGCATTTGCATCAGCAGGGCGGGTATCAGTATCGGCAAACAGGAGAGGCGCACCCCACCCAAAACCCCAGCGAGAAAAAATCCTAAACAGATTTTACGCGGTTGCTCGTCCTGAACTGTCGTGAAATAGAGACTTGCCAATACAAGCCCGACTCCCATTGTATCGGGCATATAGCGATTGCTCATCAACCACAGTAGAGGGTTAGTGAGCAATATAAAAATGGCAATAAGCCCAACAGATGAGGTATTTCTAATTCCTGCAATCTTGAATAGGAAAAAGATGGTCAGAAATATTGATACGCCACCGATAAGCGAAAAAGCCAAAGCGTAACACCCTGTAATCGCGTAGATGAGCTTACCAACAAAACAGAAAACGGGGTAAGCTGGGAAGTGGGGTTGCAACTTGGCGACATTATAGTCAACCATGCTTAACGCGAAGCGAAGGCTATCCAAATCTTCGATGTAATATATGGTCGTGAGTAATCGTGAACTAACGCAGAGAATGAACACGATGCCCCACATTTTGGGTTCAGTGATACGCCAATCCGAAAATTTACGTATCACCAACCCGCCAAGATTTCGATGATTGTTTTGCCTACGTGTATTCACGATTTCTTGGAACCTGTTTTGAAAAGAGTGCAACCCCACCCCAACACCTCATGACAACTTTTCAAACAGGCACTTATAGTAGATTTTAGAATTAATGAGACACTCCAAACCGAACCGCATTGTCCCCAGGCCCGGTAGGTGCGGTTGCTAACCGCACCGCATCGGCGCGTCCCGACAGGTCGGGATCCCGATGCCGTTCCGAGCATCCCGAGAATCGGGACCTGTCGGGAGAAACAGCGCCTACCATACACGGGGAGCGAAAGCGTCTATTTTACCAGTTTGCCATGTTGGCAGCGGAGAATCCATAGGCTGCCTGCAATACATCCTTAGCACGGTTGTAATTTTTAACCGTCGTATCGTAAGCTGGGGTACCCGGCGCATCATAACTGGGTGCTTGCCCCATGATACCGTGCAGCTCCCTGAGTTGCCCGTCGCCAATCAACTTGAACGGATTATACTGTAAGGCAACGGTAAATCCTTTCATCTCCGCCCAGTGTTTGTTTAGGTTCACACGGTTTTCAGCGTCCGTGCCTAAATTGGACATATCGCTCAGGGTATCGTTGATGTAGTGCACAACTGTTGCGGCGATAACCTTCTCCATGCCGTTAGCAGCGAGCTGCCGTTGTTGAATGATGTCAACTTCGGTGCCTTGGTTGGCAATTAGGGTCCGCCCCCTGAGAAATGCGTCGAAAATCTCCCGAGTTAAATCAACGCCTGAGCCGCCTTTATCGCGCTTGCCGGCATTTCTGGAGAGCCCAAAATTATACTCCGATTTGAAGTCGATACTACCATCGCCGTTGGAGTCGAAGGTGTAATCGTCGGTCTTACCGGCGAGCTGCTCATCGGTATAGCGGAAATAGTCACGAGCGGCACCAAAGTAACCGAAGGCTTCATCCCACCCGTGTTCCATAGCGGTATAGGGATCGGTTCCGTTTCGCGCCTCGCTATTGTCACGCTCTAATAGACCGTTGAGGTAAACACCTGTGGCTTGGTAGTAAGGGACCGCGCCGATGAGCACTTTGTTAATCATCTGCGTCAGGTCTACCCCGTTGTCGTCGGTGTAGACTGCCGGTGTTCCAAGTTTGTCGGGGTTCTGCGAGTTGTCGGCGATAACTTGGAACCATTCACGCACCAAGTCGTCCGCGGTACGGTTATAGCCGATGACGATATCTCCCGAAATCTTTCCGTCCAGACTCTTCCCCGTTGAAATTGCGGAATAGTGGCTCTCCAACACGGACAGTGCACCGGCGGTGGTCAGTGATTGTAGGTTAAGTGCATCGTCATACGCGTACAAGTTAAGCATATCTTGTGCGGCGATAGGTTGTGCGCCATCCTTACCGAGACTATCGATAAGGATCTTTAGGTCCTGCAACAACAGGTTGCGGACAGTCTGCCCAGAATAGGCAACGCTGCTTTCGCCATCAACGAAGCGACTATCAAAGACATAGGCGGGCGGAACGTCAATGAGGGTAGTACCTACCTCTGCTTCTTCTTCTAAGAGCAGATCCGTCGCGTCTGTTTCATCATCATCACCACAGCCAACAATAAATAGGCTAGTTGTCAAGAGTAGCATAGCTATCCAGAGACTACGCTCAGTAAAGGTTTTCATATGTTCTCCTTTGTAAAGTTAATGGTTAAGTGATTTAACTGAATAAACATCTCTTTTGAGAAGTTTTGACTAAAACCCATGCCTGATACCAACAAGTATCTGTCGTCTGGGTCCAACAAGTATCCCTGAGCTTAGATTTGCTTCAGGTTGACCAGCGTTCGAGTGTAATCTTGACCCAATGTAGACCTTATCGAAGAGATTTTTACCGGTAATAAAAACCTTCCATTGGTCGAAGATTCTGTAATCCACACTCGCACTGAAAATCGTGTAACTCGGAATTGGACCGGTATCGCCGCGGTTAAAAGTCCGCTTGAGATTCTCGAAGTCCGTGAAAACCTCGTCAACAAATCGCATATCCGCTCGCATCCGCAGAGCATCACCGATCTGTTTTGCGAATCCGACCGTTAGGGTGTGCCGCGGCGCATAGGGCAATTCGTTACCGGTGATGTTTACAGGTACATTTCCAGCAATGGTGGCAGATGTGACAATACCTTTTTTAATCTCGGTTTGAAGATAGGTATAAGAAAGGTTAATGTCAGGTAACAGCGGCACAAAGCGTGAGACTCCAAACCCCAATGCTGTCTCTAAACCGTAGGTGTCAGCTCTACCCAAATTTCTGAACGCTGTGCCGCGCCCCGCTGCGACGATATCTGCGATGTTGATGAAGAATCCGGAGACTTCTAAGGTGAGTCCTGGTCTCCAGGATCGGAACCCAGCTTCCATGTTCCAGCTTTTTTCAGCTTTGAGATCAAGTCCACCAACATCAACATTTTGTCCGAACTGAGTAATCTTCAATGCCCCACTCGATGGTGCGGTGTAGCCCCGGTGTATTCCACCGAACAGATTAAAGCGGCCGAGTTGGTAGTTTGCACCGATGCCGGGCAACAGAACCGCAGATACTTTGTCTGAGAATATAGCACCGTATAACCGATCAACTCGTTCCTGCTTAAACACCTCGAAACGGACGCCTGGGGTTACGGTCAGTTTCTCCCACTCACGTTGCTCTTTGAGATATAGAGCGAGGGCGGTGGTTTCGTAGTGATGACTCTGTCCCACGATATTCACTGGGTCCTCTGGATCGTCTGGATTGCCGGTATAGTACACACCATCGCGTGCATCAGTGGCATCGCCAACCTTTCTGTCGTCAATAAAGCGTTCCCAGTGGACACGGGCTCCCATTTCGGCATGGCCCTGAGATCCAGCAAGGCTATGCTTGAAAATATAGTTTTGCTCAACCCCACCGACGTAAAAGGTCCGCAGGATACCAAAGTTGTTTATTCCGCCACCGATTCGCACCAAATGGCCGGTTTGGTAGTACGGCACCGGTGTCAAATCCCCTTTTACAAATGTCCTTGCGCGCACGAAGATATCATTCTCACGCCACCACCGACGGTCAAACACGCTTGTATATACCGTCGTATTGCTTACCAGATTCGTCGAGATTTTGTTCGTGTAGATTAGGTCGAGCGAAGTGCGCAGAATCTTAAAATTATCGTCCGGTTTCGGGTTGAAGTTTGGATCGGTCAGGAAAGAAAACTCTGTCAAACCGGTATAGGTCGCGTTGGAATTTTCAAAGTTGCCGTTTGCTTTGAGGTAGAGCGTCTTCTTCTGGTTCAGTCGGAACAACGTCTTTACCGTCCCATTTACTTGGTCGAATGTATTGTTATCCCGAAAACCATCGCCATGTTTGTAGAGTAGTTGAAGGTCGGAGGTGATATCCTTGGGGCCGAGACCGCGCCACTCCGAAAATACGCTGTAATACCCGTTATTGCCGACGGTCAACTGGTTCGTCAAGCCGCGAGTGCCATCCGGTTTGCGGGTGGTGTAGTTAATCACACCGCCCATTGTCTGGGGACCGAAGCGAAGTGCGGCACTCCCCTTGATGACCTCCACTGCGTCGATTCTATCTGATGGTGGGTTGTAGTAAGCGTTTGGATAGATGTAGACCGCTGGCTGGATGGGCACACCGTCTTCCAGAATAAGGACGCGGGCACTGCGGCGTGGGTTCAAGCCACGGATACCGATGCTCAAGCGCGAATTGCCGAATCCATCGTCCGCATAACCGTTGATACCGGGCATCAATTCGAGCAGCTCCTGTGTGCCGACGGGATGAATCAACTCAACAGTTTGTGGTTCCATCAGGGCGACGGTGCCGGTCAGCTTGTCGTTGACCTGTGACGATTCGCCGATAATTTCTATAGGAGCCAGTTCAAAGGGATGGCTTAATAGGGCAATATCTAAGGTGTGTGTTGAATCGGGGGTTAGCGTAAGCCTCCCGTTGTAACCATCGTAACCGCTTAAACTAACCTCAATCTGTCTCTGCCCAGGGGCATCCAGAGTAAGGTGAAAGGTGCCATCTCGGGTGGTCGTTGTCTCTTGTAAGCCCTGCTCCTCCGATTCAATTTTAACAGTAGCACCCGAAAGGGGTTGTTCTGTTTCTTTATCAACGACTTTGCCGCGAATCTCAATTGAACCGAGGCAGATATTCGATATACCCAGTAAAAGGTTTAATAAAATCACGATTCCTAAAAATTGACGCATAGATTCTATTCCCTACACTTTCAGAAAAGTTTTGGATTGATACGTTTGCCGCGGTTGTCACCAACTTTACCATTTTGCTCGGCGTTGACCGCTTTTTGCGCGTTACCGGCTTCACTCGCAGGGAGTTTTGCCCTGCCATAACTACCGCCTTCATCACCAGCCGCCTGTGGAGCGAGTAAAGGATCACTCTCACATCCAGACAATATCAGAACAATGACCAAAACAGTTGCCAACAACAAGCTGCTAAGTTGGATAGGGGTTAATTTCATTATCTAAATCCTTATCAGTATGGGCTAACAAAATGCTCATGCGTGCCAAAGATGCGCTCCAGTCTATGCTGCTGTAAGAAAGATATAAGGCGAACGGCATCTGTCCTGCTTTACATGAACTGAATTTCCTTGACAATCGCAAATCGAGTGACTTATTCTTATAAATGCAGAAAGGGCGATGGGCGCAAAAAAAGCCCCAATACATCAAGTCGATAGAGATATGGGAGATAGCTAACAATTGGCCGTTGGGAGCTGTCCCTTTTTCTATCGTTCGCCTTTTCTGTTATTCAACCTTTGATTTAATAAAAATGAGTCTCAGTATCAATAAATGTTCAATTTTATTAAACGATACTTACCGCGATAATAAAAACGTACGCAGGTGCTTCACGAGTAGGTTTGACTAAAGTTGACTTACCTTTCATCATTGCCTGTTTTTCTTTTAGACCTAAAAGCCCTTCTCCGCTTTGGGTTTGTTGATTCAGTGGGAACGGACGGAATTGATCCATACACCCTAGTGTACCCTAAACGGCCCACCTTCTGGTTCCTCCTCAAGGTTAGGACGAGCAGAGTCGAGAAATACCTCATGAAGCTCCAGCTTGTTTGACTGTGTGAACGCCTCTTGGGGTAGCGTTCCTGATTGGGCGTGTCCCTTGCGGAATTCCTCCGATTCGACCCAGTTTTCAAAGTCTTTTCGTGATTCCCAAAGTGTGAACACGACGTAGGGATCATCGTCATTGACTGGACGCAACACTTGATTTGAGATGAAGCCGGGCATCCCGTCAATGAGCCTGGCGCGATTGCGGAAACGTTCCTCAAAGGCGTCTCGATATTCGGTTGCGACGTAGATTCGATTTGCGACAGTTATCACGATTTTGACCTCCGTTCCCCCTTCGTATGATAAACGCGGATGGGATTGTGTTGGATTGGCTGGCTGGGTGAATTGATATCAACAAGAATATCTGCTCCGTCAACCTTCACCGGATAGGTCGCGATCCCACATTTTCCGGGCCAAATGCACTTGCCCGTTTTTACATCGAATTTCCATTGATGGATCGGGCAGACGATAACGTCATTTTCTAACTGTCCCGCGTGTAAAATTCCGCCGACATGGGGGCAGATGTTGTTCACCGCGTAATATTTCCCATTGACGTTATGGATGCCGATGAAGTTACCTTCCAACTTTGCGCTGATGCAGTTGCCGGGACTCACTTCATCTGTTTTGGCTGCTTTTATGAAGCGAGGAACTTCCGGATTTCGTTGTAACTCTTGAACTTGTGAAGCCATAAGCCTCCTCTAATTGGCTCATATCAAAAACAGGAGAAAAGCTGCTGAAGGGAACCCGAGGTGTTAGTTGGGTCAACCCTTCACTTTGCCGCAGCGTTATTATTTACAGTTTTAATTGATTCTACCTCATTTCAAATATAAGGAGAAAACAGTGGACGGACATCCTGAAATTGTCGAAGTACTCAACGAAGTTTTAACTGCTGAACTTACCGCTATTAATCAATATTTTGCCCATTCCGAAATTTGTGAAAATTGGGGATATGAGCGTCTCCATCAAGCGATACGTGAACACGCTATCGGAGAGATGAAGCACGCTGAAGAACTAATCGCTCGTGTGCTTTATCTGAATGCGATGCCTAACATGGCACGCTATTTCGAGATTAAAATCGGGGCAGATGTCCAAGAGATGATGGACAATGACCTCGCCCTTGAGACTGAAGCCGTCGAACGGCTCAATGAATTTATCCAACTTGCCCATACTCACAAGGATTTCGGATCGGAAGAGCTCCTTGAGCGTATCCTCAAAGATGAGGAAGAGCATATTGACTGGATAGAGGCTCAACTCGACCAGATTAACCAAGTGGGCATCCAAAACTACTTGGCACAACAGATTATTTCTGATGAAGAGGGAGAGGGAGTGTAACTTTCTCCCATGTACCCTACAACGATTCCAGAAAAGCGATCAGCGCGTTTCTGTCGCTTGCGGACATCTCCTGAACTGCATCACGCGATTGCTTTGCTTCTCCACCGTGCCACAAAACTGCCTCCAGTAACCCCCTCGCCCGACCGTCGTGCAGGAAGTTGGTGTGCCCGTTGACCACTTTGACCAACCCGATACCCCATAAGGGTGGTGTGCGCCATTCCGACCCGCTCGCCCGAAAATCGGGGCGGTTGTCTGCTAACCCCGGACCCATATCGTGTAACAGCAGGTCGGTGTACGGGTGAATTGTCTGATTGGAAACCTCCGGCACATCGGATAATGTTCCTGTCTGCAAAGTCGGGATATGACAACCGGAACAACCCGCACTCTCAAAGAGTTCCTCACCGTGTTGAACAATCGGGTCGTCGAGGTTGCGTCGGGCAGGGACAGCAAGGGTTTGGACGTAAAATGTCACTACATCCAAAATTTCATCGCTGAGTTCTGGATCATCGCTCCGCCCGTCATATTGTGATTGTCCATCCGAACTCTCTCTTGGCAACAGTGAGGTTGTAATGCCCATGTCGTCGTGATAAGCGGAAGCAACCTGTTGAAGCAGTGTCGGCTGGTTCGCCTTCCACCCGAACCGACCGAGGCTCAGTCCATTCTTCTGGACATCCCAGACGTAATTTGGTTTCCCTGAAATCCCATCGTCATCCTGATCGTCTTCGTCCGCCAAGGCGAGGATAGTCGATTCGGGTACAGCTTCAAGTAGTCCTAATCCGAACACAACGGGTGCGACGCGGGGCGAGATTTCAACGTCATCAGGTAGCGGTTGATACGCGTTTTCAATTTTGTAGCTCGGTGTGCGGAGATGCACCTTCACCCCGTCGCTTGTCATGAATTCACCTTCGGTATAATCGATTGTTACCGTTCCCTCTGGAGGTACACCAAAGATTGCACGGTTATTGAGTTGTGTCCCGAAACCGGGGACTGGCACAGGGCCGTGTGTGCCATCACTATTTGGGTTCGGAAGACTCACGCGGAAAAGCATTGATGTGAACTTTTCGCCTGATGTCGGTGCGCGTCCCCGCCCATCTCGCGCATGACAGTTGATGCAGGCAATATTATTGTAGACCGGACCGAGGCCTGGGTTGAGCTCCGCCGGGACAGTGACAAAAACGGCTTCAAACTCGACATCGCCTTCGAGGTGTTTTGCGAGTCCATCTGCCGAAAGGTTTGGCGCGGGTGTCGAAAACGCATGACTTGTTGCGTCAAAGATGGTCGTCTCACCGCCAGAAAACTTCTTATCTGAAACGTCCATCTTCTCCGGATCGGTCGGATCACCCGAATCACAGGCGGCGATTAAGGTACAGAGTAAGGTTATAAAAAATAGAACGAATGAAATATGATTTGATTTCACGGTTTCGAACATTTCTGCATCCTTGCTGCTAACTGGTATAACTCCGCTAACTCGAACCGATTGATAGATCTGAACCGCTGAACAGCTTCCTCAATAGTAACGAATTCGACGTTTGCTACCTGCTCGCCATCTTCAGGATTTTCAGGGCTGCCAATGATTTCCACCGCTCCGTAACCTACAAGCCGATAGAATTCGGGGTGTGGCAGATGTGGACGATACGGTTTTGAGGCGGTCGAAAAACAGTGCCAAGCGCCGAGTGGTTCAAAGGTTATCAGACGCGCACCGGCCTCCTCAATCAACTCGCGACTAATTGCGTCCGAATAGCTTTCGCCCGGCTCCAACGTGCCGCCCGGCACCTCCCATTCTCCAGTTTGTAGGCGAAGTATCAACCACCGATCCCCTTTGAACGGAATGAGATTAACATTACCGATCAAATCGAGAGGTGGCATTTCGTTGAGGGGTTCAAACGTGCAGGTTACAGTTCCCCAACTGGTGTCTGCAAACAGATTTGGAAAGTTGCTCTGAATCCCGATCTTATCGGGGGCGTTTTTCGATATCGCTTTTTCCCCTGTTGACTTCATTGTAATTCCCAGACCTGCACATCATGCCATGGCAGGTCAAAGGGATACTCACCATACAAGCGAGAGTTTTGTGATTGTCCCGATATGAATATTGAATTTCATTGTCTTTATGGATCAATTAATAAATCGCACAAAGAGACCGAGTTTTTATCGCGTGAGGGCGGGGCAACCCCGCCCCCACGATTTCTCTGTTATGTGTTAACCTGCGTTACTCGAAATTGCTGTCTAACACCAATTTCAAGATATCGTTTTCCAATGTCTGCTGAACTGTGCTGACCGCGTCAATTGCTGCTTGGACAGCAGCCCGTTGAGCAGTGATTGAATCGCGGAAGGGATCCGGAATCGCACCGATGGTATCGATGGCGGTCTGGACTTCGGTTTGGAATCTCGCGTCTAGGTCGGCATCCGCCCCGTTTACAAATTCGTTAAGTCCCTGACCATCTGCCATGAACTTGCCCATGTAGACGTTTTGGATACCACGAATATTGTCTTGGAAGTCACTAATCGAGTTGAAGCTAAACTGTGACTCAACAAGGGTCGTGTCCTTCTCATTGAACGGGTCGGAGATTTTGCCGTTGGCGACCTCATCGGCGATGACAATCATGCCGTTGACCATCTCCTGCATTGCGTCTTTCTGTGATTGGTAAATGGTGCTGGTGTCACCGGCGTTGGCGACCTCTCCGGCATAATTTTCGCCTGACGGAGCCCATGCGTTAGCCAGTTGAGCAGTTTTTGCTTTCAGATTCTCCGTCGTTGCGGTGAGGTATTCCAGTTCACGGGGGGTAATATCCTCAGCTTTTCGCTGGTTACCCTCGCGGAAGAGGAGATACTCGATGGTATGGAAACCTTTCAATGTGTCTTCAAGCGCGTCAATTGAGGCTGCGGTCAACGACTGTCCGCTGCCAAGTACCCCATCAAGATCAACCCGATTGACGGGCCAGCTATCGAGCGCTGGATCAAGACCCTGCGTATCAACAGGACCGAACAGGAATGCCTCACTCTGTTCCCACGGTGTCCGCGTTGCTTTCCATGCGGTCTGTGCCAGTTCCAAATGGGCTTGGTTGGGAGCCGCGTTTAACGCCTGCACAGCGCCTAGTAGCTCACCCGCTTTGTTGTCTAGGTCAGTATAGGTGGCGAGTACGACTTTGTTAGCGAAGTCGTTCAAGGTGGTGCTCGCATCAAACGCCTCGGCTTCTCCTCCAGTGGCAGCAGTGACATCATCGTCATCATCGTCGTCGCTGCCACAACCAGTCAAGCTGCAACCGATGAGGCCAATTGATAGGACTAGAAGAGCCGATAGGGTGCCGCAAAATAACTTTGTTAAAAAATAGTGGTTGAATCTCATTGGATTCCTCCTTTTTGATTTGAAGTTAAATTAGTATTGAAACCCAAAACCGAGTGCGAAGGTATGTTCGTCCTCAAATTCGGTGTCCAATATGGGTATGGTGTCCAATATCTCTACGGGTGTGGACCCCAATATCCGTGCGGAGTAATGTCCCTTAAAAACAAGCTGTGGGTGTGGGTGATAATTGAGACCGAGCGTCCACGTCTGACGCTCCCAACGTGGATTATCAAAGATGTTCCCCTTCACTTCAGCCATTGTATCGTAGTTATCGTAACGGACGAACAGGTCAAGCGCTGCCTCCGTGTTCAACGAGGATTTGAAAAACGAGAGCACATCGTAGCCAACTTCGAGGTATCCTCCAAAGGCTTGACTACCGATAGGTGTCCGTTTGACATTTAGGTTGTTTGAAAGATTGCGATTAGTTTTGGAGATAAGTTCTGAGTTTTCGAGGGTTCCGTAAAGGAACATCCCGCGAACCTTCAGCGCACCGACCTCATAAAAACCGTGCAGGTCAACAATTGAGACATGGGCATCAAGATCGAAGTCCGGTTTCGGACGGTTGTCCGCGCTGTCCCCGTAGTAACCAGAGACACCGAGAACTGCGCCAGCCATGACCGTATAATCGACACGACCGACAAGCGCGAAATCTTCAGCATTGGCGGCCTCAAAACGCAGTTGATGACCGCTCGCGATCCAACGGCGCGAACTGAAGCCGGTGGAGTCCAAGCCGTTGACGACTTGCGCCTGATAGCTGAGCGCGCCAGCTTTGCCGAATAGCTCAATCCCATTTTCATGCCAGATGGTTGGAATCAGGTTAGATTCAGATTCGGGGCGGGTGGTTGTGAAGTAGTGTTGGGGTCGATGCCGCTTGGCGGTTAAGCCGACCGGCACGATGATGTGACCTATCCGTAGGTTGAGCGTTGGGCGAAACTCAAAGACCGCGGCGAGTTTCTCAACGATAACTTCGCCGCCTTTTTCGACTTCCATTTCGAATTCACCAAACTCCTCGAATTTATCAAACTCCATTGTGATGCCGGTTCCACCGTGCTCGAACTCGAGTTCCGATTCAAGACGGATGGTGTCGTTGATCTGGAGTTTTGGCGCGATGACGAACCGTTCAACGTCAATGTGAGCACGTCGGTCTGGATCGGTCTCCCAATAGAAATTAGCGTAATTGATGACTCCGTAGCCGGAGACACTGAACCGTTTGGATTCAGCCGGTACAACTTGAGCCATCAGGAGTAGAAGCAAAACACAACAGCAGATTCGCAATTCTAACCTCTCGGATTTTTGATATTGAGACTCAATATCACATTGGTGTTAAATAAAAACGGGCATATTCTGCCCGATTTGACTCTTCTAAAAAACCGATATTGAGACTCATTCGCAAATTATTTCGTAGTATTATAAATTGCTGCAAAACCTTTGTCAAGTTTTTTTTACAAATTATTGACAAAAAAGGGTACGGGGGATTGAATTGTGGATTGGACGGACTAAGATTGCCCTATCCAATTCGTTGCGGATGAGAATTGATGATTCAAGCAGCCTAAAATCAGAACAGACAACCCGACAGGCACCCTGAGCCACCGGGGACAAAGGCGCCGAATGTGCCTATATTCCACAACGACTCACCCGATATCTTCCGGAGTTCGCGAGCATCCTGTTCGGTAACAGTTTCCAGATCAACCGTATCATCGGGGCAGGCAGGGGCGGGGCGTGATGTGTGATAAGTATTTACCCAAGTCCGTAACAGCGTCGTATTTAGCCCCAGCGGGGCGACATGTTTATAGCTAATGCTACACAACACCAAAAAGCCCAAAGCCCCAGCGGGGCGACATGTGGGTTGCATCAATGCCGGTGAATTTGGTAATTATCCACTAACAAAATCTAACCTTAGCTAACACTTTTGGCAAAATGGGCGTGGAGGGTGGATGATTGGTCGCTGTAGCGGTAGGTCTTGTACCCGCTCATCTGATAACTAGGGCGTATTGACATTTTGCTTTTGCTGTCGCGAGAAACGCTCAAGTCACTGGAAAAGAATGCCAGAAACCGAGTTTTTTCTTGAAAACTCGGTTTCTTTTCTTCGTCTGTGGACCGATGTATGCGTCTCTGTTATCTGGCTACGATGAAATGTCAACAGAACCTCGCAACTTAGGTTAAAATTAAAAAACAACAAAGTCTATGTATAAAACTATGGTGAATTCTAAAAATAAATAGACACTTTCGCCCCTCGTGTATGGTAGGCGCTGTTTCCAACTGCGCCTATCCGTTGCGGTTTTAACCGCACCTACCGGGCCTGGGAGCAATGCGGTTCGGTTTAGAATGTCTCATTAATTCTAAGGTCCACCATAAATATACATAGACTTTGATTGGGAATTTATTGAGCCCGATATAGGTTATTTCCGAACAACTACTGTCCGGGAATGGACTGAAATTGCACCGGTGAAGAGGTTGATAACGATATCGAGCGGGGTATGCTGGGTCATGATGTGATAGTCAGTTGCCCCACCTGCCATTGCGTTTGTGTCAACTTCGTTGAGTGGCACTAATCCGAACAACACATACCATTGACGCTGCATCATCATATCATTACCTTGTGCACCATTTCCGACTTTGTGGATATGCGTCGAACAGCCGATAACGGCAAAGATTCCCAGAATAAGTGCTACGGCTAAACATTTCCTTAACATAATTTCCTCCTAATTTAGGGTGAATTGGTTATTAAAGTGATAGAACCGATTGATGATTCGATGGATCGAAGTTCTGTTTTGTAAACATCTCTGGGGACAACGTAATCGACCTCAAAAACAGAGCTTTCAGGTGCGTTGCATATTAGCTTAATGAGTATAAAGTCAGAAGTTCCAACCATCAGTTGATGCACACGGAATGCATCTTTCAAAAATATTGCACGCTGGACCGTTGCCTTTGGAAATTGGGTACGGTAAGCGGTCTCTAGCGTTTTTAATAGGGTGTCGTTTGGCGGGACCGCCCCGCCTTCCAATCTTGACACCACACACATCGCCTGCGAATTCTCATTCAGGAAAATCCATTGGGGGACCATCTGAAGCCCCTGCGTGAGCGTATCGCCCAACCTGTCAATTACTTCCACTAACATTGCATCCTCAATAACTTTCCACCCCTTTGGCGCGGATATTTCCAGTTTAAGTGTTGTATCTGTGATTGCAGGTTCAAGGCGTGTCTGATCGACGTTGAAAACGAGCGTTTCATCCGTGCGTTTTTGGGAATTAGGCGAATCACAGCCGACCAGATTGCCAACGATGATCCCACACAATAGAAGTTGTAGAAATGCTAGTCTGATTTTCAACATTTGCTCCGTTTGAACAATGTGTTTGCGCCAATTATAACGCCGGGAATTTATTTAGGCATGGGGCACTCCCAAGGCTAAAGCATTGGGAGTATTGTTTAAATAAACCCTCGATGACTGCTTGCGCTTTCGGGTCAACAGGACTATTGATACGAATGATTGACATCAGCACCTGCGGCTTCGAGGACTGGCACATCAACGGCGATTGTTTTTGGATTCAGGGGATTCGATCGCACATTTATTTCTCTCAGATCGGTTAATCCTACTAAAGGCGACAGGTCCGATACACGGTTAATATCAAGTCCTAGCATTTCCAGATTGGTTAGTTCTGCGAGAGGGGATAGATCTGATATTTCATTTCCGTACAGATCCAATCCTCTCAGATTTGTCAAGCCCGCAAGGGGCGATAGGTCTGAAATCTTGCTATCGTTAACACTCAAGAATGCTAGATTTGTTAAGCCGGCGAGAGGCGAGAGATCCGATGCTTGGCTGCCGTGGATACCTAGATGTTCTAGGTTTGTTAATTTTGTGAGGGGTGACAGGTCTGATATCTTACTATCGCTGATACCCAAGAATCTCAGCTTAGTTAAGCCGGCGAGAGACGATAGGTCTGATATTTCGTTTTCGCTGAGATCAAGTTCTCTCAGATTTATTAAGCCCGCAAGCGGTGATAGGTCTGTTATCCTGTTTTTCTGAATATTCAGGAATTGTAGTTTTGTTAGTCCTGCGAGGGGGGAAAGATCCGATATCTGGTTGTGGTCTAGGCGCACGTACGTAAGATTGACCGCATATTCAAGACCAGTTAGCTCACGGATATCACCCCAGCCCGGTTCAAGACTCGTCAAGGTTGCCATGTCGGCGCCTGCAATTATGGCACCCGCAGGCTTGTGTAAGGCATCTTCGATGGTAGTGCGGAGAATCGCATCCGGTATATTGACCGGTTGGACAGCGGTAATTCTTTTCGCACACCCGCTCCATACAATCCCCAGACCGAGTAGCATGAAGAACAGCGTTGAACGACGCAAGAAGTATAACATGATTTGTCCTCCGATTAGTAGGCTCTATCGATACGAGTGTCTGACAAAAACACCTGTGGCTTCGAGAATTGACACGTCAGCGGTGATTGTTTGTGGGGTCAGGGGGTTCGATCGAACATCTAAATCTTTCAAATTGGTTAATGCTAGTAGGGGCGATATATCCGATACCTCGTTGGCGCAAAGTCCTAAGTCTTTCAGGTTAGTTAGTCCCGCCAAGGGCGACGGATCTAAGACCCGATTGTCGTAAAGGTTAAGTTCTTTTAGGTTTCTTAATCCCGCCAGAGGTGATATGTCCGATACACGATTGGAGCCAAGTCCCAACGTTTCCAAATTGGTTAATTTTGCGAGGGGTGATAGATCCGATACTTCGTTGGCACCAAGTGACAGGTTTTCAAGCTGGGAGAGGTGTGCCAAGGGTGATAGATCCGATACACGGTTACTGTTAAGCCAAAGTTCCTTCAGATTCGCCAATCCTGCGAGGGGCGATAGGTCTGATACATTGTTAATGGTAAGCTGCAATCCCCTCAAATTTACTAATCCCGCCAAAGGTGACAAATTTGAGATACGGTTAACAGCAAGTTCCAGCCGTTCCAGCTTTGTTAACTTTGCGAGGGGTGAGAGGTCCGATATTTTGTTTTCGTAAAGATCCAGCTCTGTCAGGTTTGTTAATTCTGCAAGAGGCGATAGGTCCGATACTCCACTCTCGTTAATACTCAGGAATTCCAGTTTTATCAATCCTGCGAGGGGCGATAGGTCCGATAACAACTGATTGTCGCTGATATCGAGATCTTCTAGGTTTGTTAATCCTGCCAGAGGGGATAGATCTGTTATCTTACTATCGCTAATTTCCAACCATTTCAGTTTTGTTAGTCCTGCAAGGGGCGATAGATCCGACAGTTGGTTGTGGCTAAGGTGCAGTTCTGTGAGATTGGTGGCAAACTCAAGGCCGGTTAGATCGCGGATATCAGCCCTACCCCCTTCAAGATTCGTCAAGGTCGCCATTTCAGCGTTTGTGATTATAGCGCCCGTAGGCTTGTCGAGGGCACGCTCAATGACAGCACGGAAATTGGCATCCGGTATGTTGACCGGAGCACTCCCTTGTGTGCACCCAATCCATACAATCCCCAGCGCGAGTAATATGACGAACAGTGTTGAACAACGCAAGAAGTGTGACATAATTTTCCTCCAATCAATAGAATTTACTGATACTAATACCTGACGTAAACACCTTTGGCTTCGAGGATTGGTAGATCATTGGTGATTGTCTTTGAGCTCAGGGGGTTTGATAGAACGGTTAGTTCTTTGAGATTTGTTAATTCCAGCAGGGACGATAGGTCTGATATACAGTTGTGGGAAAGCCCTAGTTCTTTCAGGTTCGTTAGTCCTACCAAGGGCGATGGATCCAAGACTTGGTTACCGTAAAGGCCCAGTTCCTCTAGGTTTGTTAATTCCACCAGCGGCGACAGGTCCGATATCTGATTGTCGGTAAGTCCTAGGAGTTTCAGATGTGTTAATTTTGGGAGGGGTGGAAGGTCTGATATCTCGTTCTCACCAAGTAGCAAAGTTTCAAGCTGGGAGAGTTGTGCGAGAGGCGACAGATCCGAGACACGGTTACCCATCAGCCATATGCTTCTCAAATTTGTTAATCCCGCGAGGGGCGCTATGTCCGACACCCCGTTGTCGGTAATGTATAATCTCTGTAAATTTATCAATCCCGCCAAGGGTGACAGGTCCGATATACGGTTAACATCAAGTGTCAACTCTTCCAGATTAGTTAATCCGGCGAGAGGTGAGAGGTCCGATATTTGGTTCTTGAAAAGATTGAGGTCTATCAGTTTTGTTAATCCGGCGAGAGGTGAAAGGTCCGATAGCTCGCTCTCGCTAATACTCAGGGAATCCAGATTAGTTAATTCCGCGAGGGGTGAAAGGTCCGATAGCGGGTTGTTACTGATATTAAGGTGCTCTAAGTTTGTTAATCCAGCCAAGGACGAGAAATCTGTCACACCACTCTCGCTAATGTCTAGAAGTTTCAGATTTGTTAGTCTTGCAAGGGGTGATAGGTCCGACAGTTGATTGGACCGAAGGTGTAGGCTTATCAGGTTGGTGGCAAACTCAAGACCGGTTAGCTCACTGATATTAGCCCGACTCCCTCCAAGATCCGTCAGGGTCGCCATGTCAACGTTCGTGATTATAGCGCCCGTAGGCTTGTCGAGGGCACGCTCAATAACAGGGCGGAGGTTGGTGTCCGGTATGTTGATCGGTTTCGCAGGAGACGGGATTTTCGTGTGCCCAATCCATGCAACTCCAAAAGCGAGTAACATGATGAGCGGTGTAGAGCGACGCGATAAGTGTGGCATGATATCCTCCTATTTTGGGCGAGTTGATTCTGAGACGGGTTGTTGTCAAACGAAATTCACTCCGTTCGTTGAGCACAAGCAATTTAGATGCCACTGCTATCTCGGGGCCCGGAGGAAATTGTGTAAACCCGCTCTCCGGGCGACTTTGGGATTGCTTTTGGAAGGAACTGCGATTACAAGGGGCAACCTCGCTCAGAAGGGCGGTGTCGAAAATATGCCACTCTGTCGTCGCAAAAATGCTACACCGGTGCTAGGACCTTTTGACATTAGATCAGGGTTTCAAATTTCTGAGGAATTGCTTTTCTGTCCATTTTTCACACCATACTACGTTTCGCCAGAACAATTGCTTACAAGCAACCAATCGTTAGACGGTGGCTACATCAATAAATGCTGCTGTTGATGAGGGCAGTGGAACAACAATGCCATCTTCTTGCAGACCTTCGATATGAAATTGGATCGCTTCTGTAATTAATCCGCGTACCTCTTCCATCGTTTCTCCTACTGCAACACAGCCGGGTAGGTCCGGCACATAGGCACCATAACTATTTTTACCCTTTTCAAAAATAACAAGGTATTGCATCCCGGTCCTCTTTTTCAATCAACCTAATGTGGACTCTAACCTTCATAATATAAATCTACTGAAGTTCAAGAGGTTCACCTTCTGCCTAACGCTTAGTTTTAGCAAGAGCGTAGGAAAGGGTGGATTGAGAGATTACATGAACACCGTTGGGGATACATGAAATCTTGCTGCCAAAGCTTGAAGGTGCTTAACCGTAAGTTCGCGCTTGCCATTGAGAATCTCTAAAACGGTATCTGGCGTACCTATCTCTGGAAGATCTGACGGTTCAAGATGATGGGCTTCCATCAAAAACTGAAGCATCTCAACACCACTACACTCCGGCATTGGATAGTACTTTTCTTCATAAGTATGTATGACTGCCCCCAATGTATCAAGAAGATCGTACAGGGGATGTTCTTCATTATCACCAATTTCATCAATTAGCGCATTTAGTCGCTCAATCGCCAGATCGTATTCTTTTTCATTGCGAATTGAAAAAAGTGGGCGCACAACATGCCAATGTGCTTGAATGTCATCTGTAATTACGCTCATTTCTTCCAGGCTCCTCTGTCATATTCTGTGTGAGTTAATACATGACGAACATAGACTTTTTGACGATTGAAATGGATTGAGGCAATCAATCGATATTTGTTGCCACCGATATTGAATACAATCAAATCATCAACTCGATCTGCACTTGGAAGCACAGCACGCAACTCGGCGAAGCTCTTTAACTCCTGTTTGTCAATCAGTTGGAACCAACGCACGAGGGAAGTTTGGCTGTCAGGATATTTCTCCCAAAACTCGCGCAATGCCTTTTTACTGATAATGTGCATATTTTCAACCCTTGGTGCCGGTTCTGATAACAATCTTTTCATCTTCTGCCTAACGGTTTAGATGACGCGGCGGCGCGAAACACCGTCCGCAGCACTAACTGTCAGACAGCATCACTTAATTATCTTCAAATTTTGTCGGATATCATATCAACCCCTCCCGTTTGGCGAGATAGGCGGACAGGGCGTAATCAACGGGGGTTGCGGTGTCGATTGTGTTATAGTCGATGTCGGATCTACTCAATTCCAGCTTGTAGTAGTTGATGAAATCGTGCAGATGGCTGAGGTAGCTTTCGCGGATTGCCTGTGGTGTTGCGATAATCTCTTCGTCCGTTTCGGCATCGACGAAACGCGCCACCCGATCAAATGCAAATTCTAATTCCTGATTGTCTAAAATGTGGAAGACAATCACCTCATGTCCGTCGTAACGGAGATGTTCAAGGGCTTTCACAACCGTGTCAGGCTCATCCTCGTAGAGATCCGAGATTAGAATAACCAATCCACGTTTGGTGAGGCGTTCGGCGATTTGGTGGATGGGTTCCCCCATGTGCGTGAGTTTATTGGTTTGGATCCGTTCAAGCGTCAGGAGAATTGCGTGAAGATGGGCGGGAGAGCTTCGAGCCGGAAGGTATTCGTGGAGTCTTTCGTCAAAGTAGGCGAATCCGACGGCATCTCGTTGCTTTGCCATGAAATAGGCGATTGAGGCGATAAGGTAGTTGGCGTATTGAAGCTTCGTCAGTTCGCCGGAGCCGTAGTTCATTGACTCGCTGGTGTCGAGTAGGAGGTAGCAGTTGAGGTTCGTTTCCTCCTCAAACTGCTTGATGTAGTACCGATTGGTTCGTCCATAGGCTTTCCAGTCGAGATGTTTGATATCGTCGCCGGGCATGTATTGTCGGTACTGTGCGAACTCGACGCTGAAACCGTGATAAGGACTTTTGTGGAGACCTGAGATGAAGCCTTCTACGACAAATTTCGCAATGAGTTCGAGGTTGCCAATTTTAGCCAAAGCGGCGGGATCCAGATAGCGCTGCCCTTCTCGATTTTGCATTAACTTTGTCCTTGTCTATATCAGGGCACCCTTTCCTGATGAAGGGGAGAGGCTGAAACTCGCTCTTAGCGAGGGGACTATATTTTTTTTAGGACCATCAATGTTAAGTCATCAAACTGCTCGGCTTCCCCCTGAAATGCGATAACGTCGTCGTAAATGGCTTGGCATATCTGATCCGCACTTTCGCTTTTCACCCGTTGTGCAACTGCTTCCAAACGTTCCTCTTCATACAGTTCTCCATCGGTGTTTACGGTTTCCGTCACCCCATCGGTGTAGAAAAGCACGACATCCCCACTGCCGAGTTGGGTCGTCTCCTGCTCATATTCTGTGATTTCAGACAGTATATCGTTAGGAAACATGCCCAGCATCACCCCACCTTTTTCCAGTTCGTCACAACCTCCATCGCTCCGGAGGACGAGTGGGTAGTTGTGTCCGGCGTTGATTGACGTAATCTGATCCGTTTCTGGATGTAGTTGAGCGTAGAAGAAGGTGGCAAATTTGCCGGACGTACTGCTTGCGTATAGCAGTGAGTTGAGCGCTTCCGCCATGCTCGGCAGGTCCTCTTTTCGTGTGACCTCTGAGTGCAATCCCGCCCGCAGAGTAGCCATAAGCAGGGCGGCTTGCATCCCTTTGCCGGAGACATCGGCGATTGCAAGGCCCCAGGTGCCGTTTGCATCTGGGAGGCAGTCGTAGTAGTCGCCGCCGACGCCGCCACGGGGGAAGTAAAGCCCGGTGGCCTCATAGCCAGAAATTTCGGGGAGCGCTTCGGGGATTAGATTCTGCTGGATCTTTGCTGCTTCGTCCATCTCCGCCTGTAGTTGACGCCCCTCTAACGCCTCTTGGTAGAGTTGTGCGTTTTCGATTGCTACGCCCGCTTGATTGGCGAAAGCTTCGAGCAGCACTCTATCTTCGTCGGTAAAATCCAGAGTAGTGCCCCCTCTTCCCTCTTTATCAGCGACAATTAGTACCCCCAGTGTTTCTTCGCGTCCACGCATCGGAACTGCCATCAGATTCCTGCGACCAAGCAAACCTTCTTCTTCAATGTTGGCAATCAACGTTTCACCCTCTGGGGTAGCGACTTGGGCGATGGGCATCAGTGCTGACGAACTCTCCTGATCCGTTTGTAGAGGGATTGATAAATTTTCCAGTTGGGTGTTGGCTTCCGGCTCGAGGGCAAACAGGGATTTCATTTCAAGCCGTTGTGTGACAGGGTTAATGAGCAACAGCCCTCCCGCGCTTGCGTCTAGCAACGTGATCGCATGTGTGACTACCTCTTCCTGCACAGCCTCTGTGTCGAGTGATTTGCAAATCTGGGTAGCAGTATCAGAAAGCATGAAGAGGCGAAACTGTTCAGCGCGGGTTTTATCCACCAAGCGCGAGTAAGCGATTGCAACAGAGATCTGGTTTGCCAGCACCGGCAAGAGTTCCCGATTCAAGTCCTCCAAGTTATCCTGTGTTCTAAAACTGCCCAGACTGATAACCCCCAAAAACTCGTCCCGTATCTTGAGGGGTGCCCATAAATTGGCACCGAGGAGTTCCAATTGAGGTTGGATCTGGCTAAGAAAGTTATCCAAGGTGGGGGGTGGGCTAGAAAAATCGATGGTCGAAGATTCGAGTATCGCCGCGATATCGTCCGCATTCACTGGAATTTTCAACGATTCATCTTTAATATTAATTGCCGCTTCGACAGTGAGACAATTTTCGTTGGGATGATGGAGCAAAATTGCACAACGGGTTACTTGTAAGGTGCCGTGGATGATGCGCAGATAAGTCCGACTTGATACGTTAAAGTTACCGCGCCCGGAGATGATTGTCTCACCCAGTTGTTCAAGTTCGGACAGGCTAAAGATCAGCCGTTGCATTGTTTCTTCTGCGGAAACAGATTGCATCTCTTAATTACCTTTGATTGATTGGTTGGGATTGATGTTTATCTCATATTGCGATGATGTGGCGTGGTACTATCCGTTTATTCGGCTCATCTGTGCCCGGACAATCCAATTACAGGTTGGTGGTTGCAGACGCCTCATCGGGATGGATCTCGGCATGTTGAGCGAGCCCCATCATTTTGAAAGTTCGTTCAATGACGGGCGTTAAGTGGCAGAAATGCAGTGCGCCTCCGTGCTCTTGAAGGAATTCAATAATCTCAATCAAGATAGAAATACCGATACTGTTAACAAGTCGTGTTTTCTCAAGGTTAATTACAAGCGTATTGTATCCTTGGTTCAGTAGGTCTTTGGCGGTTTCGGCAAGTTTTTCACCTGTGGGCCCGTTCAGGTATCCATCCGTTTCAATAACGGCGTAACCTTCTTCGGTACGTGTGTTGACATTAAAAGATGATGCCATTGGTTTCCTCCTTCATCAGGATTTTTGGGTAGTGGCTGCGTTTTCTATTTGAATTACATCCGTTTTTTTAGCATTGTGATGGTTGTTCCGTCATCACCGCTGTCGATTTCTACTTCATCCATCATCTCCCGAATAATCTCCAACCCCCAGCCACGTTTTTGCATAGCGCGAGCCCGAGCTTCTCCAGTTAACAGCTTGGCTTGGTCTATACCAAATCCAACGCCGTGGTCTGTAATTTTTAGCTCCAATTCATTATCTGTGAGGAGGTAGGTGACAGTCACCTTGTGGTCTTTGCTATTACTGTGTTCAAAAGCGTTGATGCAGGTTTCAATGATAGCCAATTGAATCTCATCAATATGAGTTTCCTCAAAATCCATGATTTCCGCGAGAATAGAAGCGGTATGGGCAGCGACTAATTCCATATTAGGATGTATCGGAATGTTCAGAGTCACTTCACGTTTTTGCTCTGCCATTTGGATCTCCTTCCTTATTTGGGTTACGGATGTTCCGTCTGTTACATTTTACAGCAAAATTGACGGGATTCAATTCGGATAGGGGGCAGCCATTCAACTTTGCTAAAAATTAGGTTGTTTTTTATTGGACCAATCTTGTTTTTTTAAGGATTTCCGATGTGGGGGCAAAGCGATATTTGAACAGGGTCCACCCTGCGCGAATGCCCTCCCGCCAGAATTGGAGTTTTTTCCCACTACCCTTTGTGCGTGGGAAGTAGGAGATGGGCACTTCATGGATATGATAGCCTGCACGTAGCACCTTTGCCGTCACTTCTGGGCAGAACTCAAACCCTTGAGCGGTCAAATTGAGGCTGGCTATCAGACTCGCACTAAATGCCTTATAACACGTCGCTTCGTCAGTAATGCGAACATGATACAACAGATTTGTAAAATTGGCAAGTATACGGTTCGCTATGTAGGTTTTCAGGCTTGCCCGTTTTTTACCGTTTAGAAATCGTGAACCGTAGACCACCTTGGTAATACCTGTTTGTAACACTTCCAGGATTGGTATCAGATCTCTCGGAGAAAGTTCAAGGTCAGCATCCTGAATGACCACAAACTGACCGGTGATCTGTTCCAGTCCAAGCTGAATTGCACCTCCTTTTCCTCGATTTTCTTTGCACTGCAAGATCTTTAACCTTGGTTCATTACGCATCTGCTCCAAAATCTCAGATGTCTCGTCGGTCGAACCGTCGTTGACGACGATAATTTCTTTGTCGATTGGTACTTCCTGAACCGCTTCAACAACCTGTCGAATCGTTTGCGCTTCATTGAAGGCTGGGATAATGACCGACAGGATTGGGGGACGGTGTTCGGAATTTCCGCTCACCGGTTGTCCCGATTTTTTCAATTACAACAACCCCTTTGCCATACCGCCATCCACTTGGATTGTGGTGCCGGTGATATAACTGGCGCGGCCGGAGGCAAGGAACACAACGAGATTGGCGAATTCCTTGGGATCTCCGATTCGGCCGAGTGGTATATCTTGGGTCATATTTGCGAGGGCTTCCTCATACGTGATACCCGCTTCCTCCGCCCTCACAGTGGCTAACTGTTTAATCCGATCGGTGAAGATGACTCCCGGACAGACATTGTTTATAAGAATATTGTCAGATGCAAGTTCGGTCGCAAGCGTTTTGGCGAACCCAATGACGCCAGTCCGCGCCATGTTGGATAGCATCAATCCATCTACCGGCTGTTTGACGGAAATAGAGGTGAGGTTGATGATGCGACCTCCGCCTCGTGCCTTCATGCTCGGTACAACACCGCGACACAGATTAATCGTGCTGAGCAGGTTGAGATGCAGTGCATCTTGGTAGTCTTCGGGAGACAGGTCTGCGAATCGACCCGCCCTGGGACCACCGGCGTTACTGACCAGAATGTCAATGCCACCGAATCGATCGATGGCTTTGTCAATCAACCCGCTAACCTGATCCGGTTGACTGACGTCCGCTGGGACTGCTAAGACTTCCGCCCCCGTTTTTTCACGAATTTCAGCGGCGGTTTCTTCCAACGTATCCGCATCCCGGGCGCAGATTGTCACCTTCGCGCCTTCTTCCGCTAGACCGAGTGCGATGGCTTTGCCAAGCCCTCTGCTCGATGCTCCAACGATTGCAACTTTGTCCTTGAGTCCGAGATCCATTAGTTCTCCTTTACGTACTACCCATTATTCCTAAGAAAATCTCATATCTATCTGTAGCGAAGGGTAAATATATCATTGTGCTAAAATAGTGTCAACCTCAAATTCGCTGTCACGGTTCAAGCATCACCTTGCCCGCTTTGCCATTGGCAAATTTGCTAAACGCTGCCTGTGCTTCGACAAGTGGAAAATGGTCGGTGATCATCCGCCCTATGGGTAAACCACGTCGATACAGATCGAGCATGGCAGGGTATTCTGAATAGTGATAGAACCAACTTCCCATCAACGTGATGTCCTTCCGAATCAGATCACGGCTTGGACTGATTGGCAGCTCGCCCTGCTCGCCAACACACATGATCGTCCCCGCCACCGCAACCAGTGTGAAAGCCAACTTGAGCGTTTCTGGACGTCCGGCTGCCTCGATACACTTGTCTACAAGCATACCGTGGGTGATTTCCGTGATCGCCCCAAGGGGGTCGGTTTCCTTTGAGTTGATGGTGTGTGCGGCGCCGGCTGCTTCTGCGAGGGAGAGTCGATAGTCGTTGATGTCAATAACTATCACTTCCGCGCCGAGGAACGATTGCACGATCGTATTTCCAAGCCCGACGGGACCTGCACCCAAAACGCAGACAAAATCCCCGCCTTTGGTGTTAAGGCGTTGACTGACGTGATAGGGGACACCAAAGCCGTCGCCGGTCAGGAGCACACCTATATCAAACGGAATATCTTCAGGCAGCTTGAGGCAAACATGGTCCGGGGCAGCGAGACGCTCCGCATGGGTTCCCGTACCACCGCCGCCTATATGGTTACGGCAATAGGTATATTTGCCAACGGAACACCACCGACATTCCCCGCACCCCCGAACGGCATGGACGCCAATGCGATCTCCAACCTTGAATTTTGTTGACTGCCCCGCGTCGATGACCTCTCCTGCAACTTCGTGACCGCCATTGGATTCATGAGGGGTTGGGCTGCGGTAGCCGTGCATCTCGCTACCGCAAATTCCTGATGCCTTGACCTGAATCAGTAGATCTTTCTCATTGGTAGGTGTTGGTTCGGGATATTCTTTGACGGTGACTGTCTCATTTCCCAAAAGCTGGACACCAAGCATCTGATTTCTCCTGATAATGATTGTCGTGTATGGTAGGCGCTGTTTCCAACTGCGCCATGCAGTGCGGTTGGAAACAGCCCCTACCGGGCCTGGGGGGAATGCGTTTCGGTTTGAAGTGTCTCATTAATTCTAAGATCTACTATAATTGCGTGCGAAAACCGATACATCAATGCCTCTATCCTGAAATTGGATTTGGTTTTTCAACGTTGCTTCGTGGTGAAAACCTGCATTTTGGAGCGCTACGGCTTTGCTTGTCGAGGTTGATTCAGCATAACACTGGATTTTGGTATCTGGGAAATTGATTGCCTCCAGCAGAACCGACGCCGATGGATAAAAGTGCGGATGCACGAAAATATCTAGCACGGCTGTGTCAGGTTGCCAGCGCGTATCCCAAGAGACTGTCCCCATGCCGACGATAGCGCCGGAGTCCGATTCAAGCAGCTTGGCGTCGTGGTAGGTGTCACCGTTTTCCAGCGATTGTTTGAATCCAAGGAAGCCGCCCTCGAAATTTGCGGGACCATAGATGCCGAATGCGATGCTGCGGAGATAATCACCCTCTACGATACCTGTTAGGGCAGTCATTTTTGCCCAGTCGTTCCATACTACATCTTTCGCATGGACGGGACTCTCGGCAAAGTAGTGTTCATCGAAGTCTTCAACTGCGCGGTATTTCATGAAGCCCGAACGCGGGAAAACACTCTCAAAACCGAAACTGTTATAGATAAAGTAGGGGTGGCTGTTGTATCCGGTTCCGAGGTAGAGTGCCTCACCATTACGTTGGCGGAAATCTTCCATTTGATACTGCATCACCGATTTACAAGCACCTTTGCGACGTTGCGTTGGTGTTGTAAAAACATGCCCAAGGATACCGACGTGCTGGTGTTCCACTATCATTATGTTAGCGATGATTTCCCCATCCAATTTACCGATGTAAAAGCGTGTCTCCAAATCGTCAAGTGACTCAACAACAGAACGTTCAAGATGCCACTTGAAGCCACCACCCTTGTGTGCCAAGAACGGTTTGATCTGTTCCGCATATGCTTCGTCTGGGGCAATGATAACGCCAACTTCCATCGTCTCGCCAGTTCTGAGTTTAACATCTGCCAGTTTATTGTACATTTTGTCGTTCAGAATTTATGTTGAGGAGAGATTTTTGATAGGGCAAGACCGACGCCGTCAATCTCTCCTGTTTCGGATAAACAAAAAAACTCCCAAGAATCTGGGAGCGGACTATTGTTCGCTGTCAAGAAAGGTTTGGCAGCCATGCGCGGCATTATATCACGTCCTCATATGAAATGCAAGTGGATCCGAGGTGGGGCTCTACCTCTAATTTCCCTTTACACCCTCATCCCTTCGGCGTATAATGTTACTCTGTAGGGAACGCAGATCTGCGTTCCCTACAGTCGCAAATCAGATATAGGGCCATGT
This sequence comes from Candidatus Poribacteria bacterium, assembly GCA_965204355.1. Taxonomy (GTDB): domain Bacteria; phylum Poribacteria; class WGA-4E; order WGA-4E; family PCPOR2b; genus PCPOR2b. The sequence goes on along the minus strand of OZ241983.1, from coordinate 54,220 downwards.
TTTTTGTCGACTGAAAGGATTGATGGATGACGCTGACAAAGGAACAACTTGAGCATTTCAAAGAAGAGGGCTACGTGGTGCTTGAAGCAGCACTGCAGGATGCCGATTTCGAGCCGGTGATTCAGGACTATGAGGGGGTTATAGACAAGCTCGCCCAGGAGCTGCACGCTGAAAATCGAATCAGCCAGCTGTATGTGGACGAACCGTTTGAAACCCGCCTCGCCCGGATATGTGACGAAGATGAGGCAACCTATTTTGAATCGGACACATTTCTGGATGTGGGGCATATCCGAGGGGAAGGGACGTTCCATTTTATGCGGAACGAGCGGTTACTGGATCTGATAGAGGGGCTTATCGGTCCTGAGATCTGCTGCAGTCCGATGACACATATACGGGCAAAGCTGCCCTCGGACTTAGAGCATGGGCGGAACTCCAATGTGGTATTTTGGCACCAAGATGCGATATTCTTCCATGAGGAAGCGGACACAACCTTCGTCCTGACCGTCTGGATTCCTTTGTGCGATACCACAGAGGAGAACGGTTGTCTGCGGGTGATGCCTCGGATACACAAACATCGCACGGTATACTGGAGTGACAGCCTACCAGACGGAGATTGGGTTTCGGTGCCGATGAAAAAGGGAGATGTCATCTTTATTCACAAGCTTACGCCCCATTCGTCAGGTACGAATAGCACGGATGCCATCCGCTGGAGCATGGATATACGCTATCAGAAAAGAGGAACACCCACAGGGCGCGCATTCTGGCCCAGCTTTGATGCGCGTAGTCGTCTTTCTCCAGATTCCGAAACCGAGTACGAGGAGTGGCGGGATGCTTGGATTGCTGCGCTCGAAAAGTATCCGACAAAGATCCCACGTAAGAACCGACCGGAGGGACCAACCCCATACCGGGGCGATATGTAAAGGCGGGATAGTGTAGGGAACGCAGGTCTGCGTTTCCTAAGAGGTCTTCTTCTTGATCAGGGGAGTAGCTTGCGTTATATTATTAGCTTGCAACACACGAGGGGGACGCATTTCTGATGATTCACATATCTGCTAACGTACCGATTACGGGGCTGCCCTCTTGGGCTGTGTGGGAGCGGCGACTCTTCGACACGATGAACCAATCTGTCCAGCCCTTCCTCGACCACTTTACACGGGAGGATGGTGAGTTCATCTGGAATGATGAATGGGGAGGCGGCAGTCCCGACGATTATTACGAACCTTTCTTTAATTGGCCCCTTGTCTATCTCATGGGCGGTGGCGACCATCTGCTCACGCTGGCAGACCGCCAGTGGAAGGCGGTTACCAAGCAGCTGACGCGGCTCGGCACGGTCTACAAAGAGTACGGCATCCGCGAAGATCAGATGCATCAGTCTGAAAGCGACATCCTCTTTTTCCACCTGTGTCTGGCGCAGCCGAATGGACACAAGCGACGTGAGCGTGCACAGCGTTTCGCAGGCTTCTACCTCAACGAAGATCCCGATGCGATTAACTACGACCCTGAACGCAAAATCGTCCTCTCCGGACTCAACGGTAGCAAAGGGGCGTATTACGCACCACTATCTGAACGAGAAACGGCGAACTATGCGCCACTTGGCAGCACCATGGAACGGTATAGTTTGCCCTTTTTCGATTTGCCCGGCATTACCACCGTGCAAGATTTGGGGGATCCGGATAACGCCCGCGCTATGGGGCAGGCGCTCTTCGATCGCTGGAGAATGGGTGACACCCCGACAAACCTGTCTATTACGTCATTGGTTACGAATGCCTTTCTGCTGACCGGCGAGGAGAAGTACCGCGATTGGGTGGTTGAGTACACCGACGCTTGGGTTGAGCGAGCCCAGCGGAACAACGGACTTCTGCCGGATAACGTCGGACATTCCGGCGAAGTGGGCGAATACTGTAACGGCAAGTGGTACGGGGGACGTTACGGCTGGACGTTCCCGCACGGGTTCCTGACGCTTCAGAAAGCGACGCTTGATGCCGCTGCCAACGCCTATCTGCTGACCCGTGACGACGCCTATCTCGAACTTCCGCGACAACAGATGAACCGCATTCTTGAACTTGGAGAAGTGAAGGATATTCGTGAATTCGACATGAGCGTCAGTGAGCGGTGGGATAGCCAGTTTGCTTCAATGGGTGAGCAGCACGAAACCTTTCTGGTGCCCTACCGATATGGGGACGCGGGATGGTTCGATTGGCAGCCTATTTCCCCTGTGTATATGGTAACGCTGTGGAATCTTTCAATGTCAGACGAGGACTGGGAGAGTATGGAGCAGGTCCGAGGGGCGGAGGCTTTCGACTGGAACGCGACCTTTGCTTTCCACAACAAGGAGGATTCCGGGCATGAACAGCCGTGGGTTCGGTATTTGGCAGGACAGAATGCGGGCTATCCTGAACACATCCTTCACGCCAGTCATCAAATAATGTGTCGTCGCCTCGCATTGCTTCGGGAGGATGAAGCGGTGGGAACACATCATCATGTTCACCACTGGCAATGGGGCAACCCGCTGTCGTCCGAGGCGTTGATTCAGTTGACGCTTGGCGCGCCCCAGCCGATTTACAATGGTGGATTGCTCCACTGTCGTCTGCGCTATTTCGATGTTGATCGGCGTCGTCCCGGTTTGCCCGAAGATGTGGGCGCGTTGGTTGAAAAGTTGGAAGCGGCACGCACCGTTATTCGTTTAGTGAATCTCAATCCTAACGAAGGAAGGGAACTGATCGTCCAAGCTGGTGGTTTTGGAGAACATCGATTCGATAGAGCGGAATACATCGTGTGCACGAGTGATTGGCCCGGAGAGTTGGGTGGATATGCCGGCAGCTACGCTCCTCCACCGTTGAAGACAGAAGCGCGGACAATCGCTGTAGATAATAAATATCTACGCGTTACACTTCCACCGGGATCTGAGATTACACTCGATCTGGCGACCGCGCGTTATGTGAACGAGCCATCTTATTCCGGACCGTGGTAGGGGCTGTAATACGTGTGTGGGAGGAGATAAAAGGGGATTTTCTTGCTTCCTAGGCTTTTCTGAGGCGCGCATTGACCTGATCCAACGTTGGGATGCTGGTTGTGCCGTGTCCTTCGACTGCAAGCGATGCGGTACAGTGTGCGAAGTTCAACGCTACTTGGGGTGAGCGGGTCTGATGATATTTGATTAGGAATGCCGCAGCGAATACATCCCCCGCCCCTGTTGGGTCAACTTCATCTGCGGGGTAGGCGGTGGACTCCAAGATTTGACCATCTTCGTACAGCGTTGCGCCGTGCCGCCCTTTCGTCAGCACAACGATTCGCGTCCACTGAATATACTTTTCAAGATCTTCGGAATGGGCAGCGATATCCTCCTCACTTAAAACCAAAACATCTGCGTGAGGCAGGATGGCTTCGGCGGTATGCCATCGTTTGGGGCGTACACGACGGGTCTCATCCCACGCACGCATCCACCCTTGTGGCGTGACACCGATTAACGCATGATCGAAGCATTGGGCTACCGGGGAATCCACTTCACCGGTGAGTGGGCAAAGATAGGCGATGTCTGCGTTTTTCCATTGATGCGGGATGTGATGTTCCTGTAATTCACCGCCGACCCCCAAGATCAGTTGTTGGCGTTTGCCCTCTGAGTCATACCGGTTATCAAAAATAGTGGTTTCCGGTGATTCGTGATAGGTAACATCAATCCCATCTAGGATCGACTGTTGTCGGTCAAAGTCCCCGCCGACAGCGGTGACCGCGCAGGCACGGCAGCCGAGGTTACGCGCTGTGATCGTCGAGTAAGCCGCACCTCCGCCCAGCACGTATCCATCTGTTGCTACATCATAGCAGAAGTGACCGATGGCTAAAAAGAGCGGTGACATTGTCTTCACTATTTTTCCCGGTGCGAATATATAGGTCTCAATCCTATTGGGGTGGGTTGAACATCTTTAACCATTGCTGGAGGCTTTGCTGGATCTCATCGCGGACTCGACAAAAAACGGTGAACCGCTCCGGTTCGCTCCCTTCTGCCTCTGCTGGATCGTCAAACCCCCAATGATGGCTTTCTCCAGTGCCAGGGAAAATTGGGCAACTTTCCTTTGCATGGTCGCAGACGGTAATCAAATGATGAAATTTTTGGTCAAGGTATTTATCAAGCGAATCGGAGGTATGGGATGAAATATCAATCCCGACGCCTTCCATCGCCTTAATTGCCAGCGGATTAACAGATGATGGCTTCAATCCCGCACTGTAGACCTCGAAGCGATCATCAGCCATGTTCCTCAAAAAGCCCTCTGCCATTTGACTCCGGCATGAGTTCCCTGTACAGAGAAACAGCACTTTTTGCTTCTCGCTCATTTTTTCCCTCTATTGTTCAGTGGACTATTTCTGGAATTGCTTTCGCATTATATGCATCCACAAACCCGTGTCAAGATAAATCCTCAGGTTTCATGGTTGAGGCAGCTACTGCACACGCACAGCTTATCCAGTAGTATATGTGCCCCCAATTTTTTGTTGACTGTGGTGTGAAAATGTCGCTAAAATGTCTAATGATATTTTCAACTGATAGATAGCGAATATTGAAATTTAATCCCGGCATGACAAACACGTGGAATACAAACAATGAAAATTACAGAAATATCCGTGACACCGGTTCCTTCATATTACCCAAAGGAGCTCGGCAAAAACGCATTCTCAGATAACATCGGCAAGCAACGGTTGGAGTGGATCGTGCGAGCCCAGACGGATGGCGGTATAGAAGGCGTGACCAGCGCTAACCGAGCGATGGGGCGGGGACGGGTAGAAGACCTGCTCAAGCTGTTGAAAACGACACTGTTGGGTAGAGAGGTGGACTCGCTGCTGCGGGTACAGAACGGGGTTGTTACGGGACCCGGTGCAGACGTAGCACGCACCTTCCGCAGCACCAGGTGGATGGATGCCCTCGCCTTTGATCTCTACGGCAAAGCCCACAATGTTTCAGCTATCAGTCTACTCGGGGGAAAAGTGCGCGATGCTGTACCAGCCTATGACACGACGCTCTACTTCCAAGATTTCCTTGTCCCTGAGAAAGGCGCGAAGCAGGTCGCCGAAGAGGCTGCCGAGGCGAAGGCTGCCGGGTATCGGGCGCTCAAAATAAAAACTGGACGCGGCGGCCGCTGGATGATGCCGGAAGCCGGTATGCGGCGGGACGTTGATGTAGTTTTAGGTGTTCGGGAGGCTGTCGGGGAAGATTTCTATATCTACGTTGACGCCAACTTTGGCTACGACGACCGGCTTGACCTGCTCGAAGATTTCATCCGGGAGACGATTCCCGCAAATATCTTCTGGCTGGAAGAGATGATAACGCACGACGTTGCTGGCTACCGCGCCATGCGAGAAATGCAGGCAAAGCACGGTTCCAAAGCGCTACTTGTGTGTGGCGAAACGGACCGCGACCCTATCAGCGAAACCTTCCAGCATCTCATCGAGGACGGCTTGATTGACGGCTACCAACCAGACATCGTGGGTGCCGGTTACCTCCGTTGGATTGAGATTGAGGGGGCGTTGGGTGGAACAGAAGTGCGGTCAATACCGCACAACTTCGGCAACGGCACTTTCGGCACCTTTGCGACACTGGTGTTCGGTGCGGCATCTAAGACTTTCGTGTCGCTGGAGGACGAGCGTAACCTTCCCCATATCTTTGGTCCCTTCCCTCCTTTCAAGGACGGAGCCTATCAGGTGGAAGAACGCCCTGGACTCGGTATTTCTGTTGACGAAGATCTATTCCAAGCAAAGTATGCTTTACACGAATGGCAGGTGGAGTGAGCTTTCTCAGTCCTACCTAACCCGAAGGAAATCATGTCAGAAAAACATATCATCAAAGACATTCGGATAGCACCGGTCGAAACATACTTCGGCGCTCCCGGTATTGGTCGAATCGTTGGTCGTAACTCGAAGGGTCAAAACTATGGTCACAATCAGCGTGAATGGTTGGTGCAAGTAACCACCGACAGCGGGCTCACCGGGGTAACAAACGCGCGACCGGCGATGAACCGGACCAAGTTGACGGCGCTCTACGCTACGCTCCAGTTACTGTTGGACCGAGACGTATTCGAGTTTTATCGCGTGAGCGGAGGTCGCGTTACAGGGGTGAATCCTCGCTGGGAGGAATTGCTGCGAGAGAACGGGTTTATCGATTTCGTGATCTTTGACCTGATGGGTCGGGCGCTCGATGTTCCGGCATATCAGCTGCTGGGTGACCGGGTTCGTGAGTGGGTTGAAGGCTACGACTCTACCCTTTATTTTCAGGACTTGGTACACCCCGAAGCGGGTGCCGATGCCGTGGCTCGTGAAGCGAAGGAGGCAGTCGCTAACGGTTGGCGGGCAATGAAGTTGAAACTTGGCAGACCGGGTTGCTGGTTCGAGCCGAATGCCGGCGTAGCGCGTGACATTGAAGTTGTGCACGCTGTGCGGGAAGCGGTGGGCCCAGAGATCAAGATCCTCGTTGACGCAAACAACGGTTACGATGGCAAATTGCCACTTCTGGAAACCTTTGTGCGTGAAACGGGTCCAGACAAGACTTTCTGGATGGAAGAGATGGTTACCGAAAACGTAGCAGACTACCGAAAACTGAAGGAATGGCGGGACCGGTGGTCGCCTGAGACCATGATCGTGGACGGCGAGGGCCATCGTGGTCGCAACACCATTTACTGGCAGTTGATGGAGGAAGGGCTGTTGGACGGTATACAGCCTGACATGTTAGACATGGGTTTCTGGCCCTTCCACACGCTCGCACGTGACATCGAAGATTCCGGTTATGCGACGATGATCTGTCCACACAATTACAATGCTGCAGCGATTGGTCTACGCGGTGATATTCAGTTCGGCGCGGTGACGGAGCGGTTCGTCATTGCTGAAGATTCGACGCTCCACTTTGATCTCTATAAGATGCAGGGATACGAATTTGAAAATGGTTGTTACCGGGTGCCGTCCGCGCCGGGGTTAGGCATAGAGATTGATCAGGAGCTTTATGCACGGGTTTATCGCCAACACGAAACCGTTGTGAAGTAGGTGGTCGCTGTGTCGAGATGTGAATCTCGACTACCGCTTTAACCGCGGCGAATCGTTGAAGTCGCGCAGGATTCCTGACCTACGGTTAGAGGTGTAGGTTACGGCATACGGCGTATGCCTACTACTATGGAATCTGCGCGCCTTGTGTTTCTACATAGACGGAGTAAAGAGATTGGCTGCCGGTCATGAACAGGCGATTCCGCTTTACGCCGCCGAAACATACGTTAGAGCAAACCTCCGGGAGATGGATCTTACCGATCAGACCGCCATCAGGTGCGAAGATGTGCACGCCATCAAACCCCTCACCGACCCAACCCGCACTTGACCAGAGGTTCCCATCAATATCGCAGCGGATACCGTCTGCGGATCCGGACCCCATGTCGCAAAACGGTTTGCCATTTTCCAAGCGGGCGTTGTCCACCACATCATAGACATAGACATGACTGGGATGGCCGGGGGTGTGTGAAACACCGGTGTCAGAGATATAGAGTTTGGAAAAATCGGGAGAGAAACAGAGACCGTTCGGTTTTTCGAGTTCTTCTGTGACGACTGTCGCCTCGCCGGTATCCGGGTTGAGTCGATAGACGTTGGTGGGTAGTTCGAACTCTGCGCGGTGCCCTTCGTAATTCAGGAGGATGCCGTATCCGGGGTCGGTGAACCAGACATGTCCGTCTGGGTGGACAATTACATCATTTGGGGCGTTCAGCCGCCCACCCTCAAAGCTGTCTATTAGCACCGTGACGCTTCCGTCATATTCGGTACGGGTGACGCGGCGTGAGCCGTGCTCGCAGGAGATGAGGCGTCCCTGTTTATCGCGGGTATTGCCGTTAGTGTTGTTGGACGGGCTGCGGAAAACGCTGATTTCACCGGTCTCCTCGGTCCAACGCATTATCCGGTTGTTCGGGATGTCACTGAAGAGTAGATAGCGACCGTCCCCGAACCAGACCGGTCCCTCCGCCCATCGCGCACCTGTCCAGAGTCGTTCAACTGCTGCGTTACCAATTTTGTATTTTGAAAAACGTGGGTCAATTACTTCAATGGAAGGGTCTGGATACCTAACGATATTCTGATTCCAATCTCTCATAAGTCCTGTTTTCCTCTGTTAAGCTTGATTTATGTTGGTTGTCTGTGGTTGCATAATAGCGTTCCAAAATACAATTCTATAGTAAATCTTAAAAACAGATAGACGCTTTCGCTCCCCGTGTCCTGTCCCGACTCGTCGGGATGCGGTGCGGTTTCTCACCGCACCTACCGGCCTGAGGACAATGCGGTTCGGTTTAGAGTGTTTCACTAATTCTAAAATCTACTATAAACCAACTTGCATATTAAATCAAGGATTTCGATAGAGTAAACAGACCTAATTACTTGGCAGCGAGAATTAATGACTCGGCGACTTTCATGAGTTCATCCTGATGCAGTTCACCCATCACCGTAAAATTCACGTCAGAAATGGACCATTGCAGGATATTTGTCGATCCACGCTTTTCATGACGTGCCGCTACCCCTTGAATCTCCAGATGTTGTGCACTTTCTCTTTTACCTGCCCTGTTACGTTCCTGTCCACTTTTCGACTCAAACAGCGTAAATGTTAGCATACCGTCCGTATACCGTAGGTATACTGTGTCCGAGCGATGTTTGAAATATCGGGCTTCTAAGAACTCAAAGCCGGGTGGAAGATAAGTGGGTTCGACAAGTTTATCCTCCAACACCTTTTTTGCCTCATCAAACGTAATTGGCTGGCTTCGGCGACGTCGCTTTTCAACCGGGGATTTTCGGTCACGATTCCACTCGGCTGACCTCTGCTGGATTGCTTCCTCCTCGAAGTTAATTTGTGTGTAGACGGACATAAAACGGAGGTTGCCGTCTGAGTCAAAGTCTTCGATCCGCAAGATGATTCCAGTGTCGCGTGCGAGGTAGAGCCGTATTGCTGGACGCGCCTCAAATCGCGAAGAAACTGTTACCAGATCCGTATCCTGTCCAGCGATCGGCTCCGCGGGAACCGAATCGAATGTATAATTCTGCGCGAGCAGTTCGACCTCTTTCTGAGACAGGGTTGCCATCGGCCGTCGATTCAGCGGGAACCGTCCTCGATCTCCACGCCCTTCGTCTCGTCTGCCATTCCGCCGGTTTCGTTCGCTATTTTTGCGAGGTTCTTGATTACTGAGTTTTAAGGAGCGGTTAGCTTCTAAGGTCGGCAATACTGTAACGGCATGAATTTCCGGAGGCTGATGGATAACTGCTTCCTCACGGGCAATTGTTCCACGAGAGGTGTTTATAACAATCATACGGGTGCCGATGTAGGCAACTTCCTCCTCTGCGGTCACTATGCGCTTGAGGATTTCCAATGATTGAGGCGATACCTCTGAGAACGCGTTCGCTGTTAAAATCAGCAGAATAAGCACGATTGATAATAGCTTACCCACGTTCCGTGGCTTCAAAGTCATGGCTGTTAATCTCCTAAGTGAACTTCCAGAAGAAAGTCAGTGTTATCTTCAACAGTGGTATCCGATATCGTGGTATCTGTGCCCAATGAATCTACAACGGTGTACGAATATAGTGGATTGTATGCAGTGTCCTCAGTGTGCATCGTCAGATAGAAGTCGAGTTGATCGGAGGTATATATATCTTCGGAGCTCGGCATCATCAGATTGAAATAGACAAGCGCTAGAACCAAGCCAACCATTGCCAATGCTCCAACACCGCTGATGGCTGGACGACATACCCAATCCCAGAGCTCTCCAAAGGTGGGGAGAACCCTCTGTCGAACAGGACCTCGGTCTGCCAATTGTGGAAGAACTATATCCGCGATTGGGGGTGCTTCGTGCGTTAACGCGCCAATCGACTGACGATTTTGTTGGAAATCAGCAAGTATCTCGGCGCACTCATGGCATTCGCTCAGATGTGCCTCAATGCTCACGCGTTGTTCTGGACTTAGCTCATCGTCCAAATATGCAGAGAGTTGGTTTTGAATGCGATTATGATTCTTCATCGTAATACCCTTGTTAAGAGATTTTCCGGTCCCTCAGTTCCGGTGATCTTCGAGTTTAATGACTTCCCCATTTTCTTGAGCAATGTACATAAACCCCATTTTGTCGATAGCAATTCCTTCTTGGTCATGTCCCGGTATCAGGTACTGGCTGCGGACGTTCCCTTTCAGTGTTATTTCCTGCATCAGGTTGGTCGTATCACTCATTACGAGTAGGCACTGCCGTTCAAGGTCGTAGGCAAGTCCGGAGATATCAATGATTGAAAGCGGCAAGAAGCGAGAGATTTGTCCTTCTGCTTGCCTCGGCTTGGCTTTATTGACACCCGGAGCGGGTTTTGATGAAATGAGTGGGACAACAACTTCACAGATAACTGACGGTTCTTTCCCTTCCTTTAGACTGAACGATTGATTTCCGACCCAGAATGTCCCACCTTCAGGATGGAAAGCGTTCGGAATAAAAACAATCGCTTCCAATCCCATACCCCCTTTTTTCAGCAGTTCTACCCCCTCAAATTGCCGGTTGACTCTGAAGGTCCGGGTGACACGGAAGGTTTGGGGAGCAATCTCAAGGATTACTTCGTTGTCCTCGACTACGGCGTATAGGCGCCCTGTCTCCGGATGGACTGTAATGCCTTCGATGTCGGTCTGTTCCAAATATCCCTGTCGTATCAATCCCCCATCGGTCCGCAATTCGTAGATATCTCCCTCATCGCCGACAACAAACAGAGTTTGGCGTTGTGGGTGATAGGTAGCGCCCGATGGTTCGCGCATCGGGATTGGGGCGATATTACCGATCGACTTGTGTGGGAGTTGAATCGGTGCCAATCCGTATAATGGATTCTGTTTATGCGCATACCGCTGTGTTTGGCGTAAAAGGAATATTAGTAGCCCACTGACGACGACAACCAGAATTAGGATAAGGATCTTCTGTCTCATTTCTGATGCGCCTTTATCGACTCTCGTCGAAAGATTTATTGTTTCTGCAATCTCACATTGGTGATGTTTTCTAATGCAGAAAGTTCTTGGGCAAAACCGGTCCAGCTTTTCGGATCCTTCAATTTTACATAAAATCTCAGTTCGGCGGTTCCCGATTTTGTTGTTCTTTGATCGATGAGTTGACTTGTTACTACCTGTTCACTAAAAATAGGTTCATAGCTCTGTTGGTGCTCGGACTCAAGTGGTTCTTGGAACGTCAGGAGAAATTCTCCATCATTGGATCCAGTCGTATGCCAGCGATGGAGTCCAATAATGACGATACTTATCAGGAATGTTCCAATAACCGCTACCGGCGGATTACCGGCACCGATTGCCATACCAACAGCTAAAGAGAAAAAGACAAAGGCGATGTCCCGCGCGTCCTGAACCACGGTGCGAAAGCGGATAATTGACAGGGCACCCACGAGACTAAAGGCACGCGCTACACTATCGCCAATTACCACCATGACGACAGCAATAAGCATACAGAGGATTATCAGTGCATCGGTCATCGCGTTTTCCGCCACATTGGCGGTCCATCGGTAGACGGTTGCGATGACCATGCCAAGTCCAAATGCGATTATCAGGTTAAGGATAATAGTCCCGAGCGTTGCGAGAGAGTATGGTGCAAAAATTTCGCGGATTATGTCCATCGGTTTGCTTATTTCCTAATGAATCTCTCTGTTTTCTATCTAAGCACTTTGCGTTCTTTAGATATTCGTTTAGGCATATCTGGATTCAATTCATTAGGCAGATAAACCTCGCCTTAGTTCGAAAAAAATCAACGAAGCCGAAAAAAGCGATGGATCGCTGTCCGCTGCTATAGCAGTGTTGATATCAGAGAAGTTACCGCATCGACACTTGTGTATCGCCAATCTTCCTGCGGAGTACGACACCCCACTGCCCAACAACCCAGAGTGTATCTCCTTCTTTCGCACGGACAATCCGGTACAGATTATTCCCAATATCGGTATGCTCTTGTTTCCATGTATCCCCACCATCGGTTGAGTGGACAATTGTACCTTTGGCGCCGACGGCGTAGATTTCATCTTTAGACAGTACAGTAACACTGTAGAGATCTGCTGTAACACCGCTGGATAGGGCTTCCCACTTAAATCCGCCACCGGTGGTTCGGAGGATGATACCGTAGGCACCGACCGCCCAGCCCTTGCGCTTGGTGGTGAATGAGACATCATACAGGCTGTAGCCCGTCTCTGTTTCATGGAATTTCCAGTAGCCGCCACCATTGATGGTACGTTGAACGATGCCGTCATCGCCCACCGCCCAGCCAAGTGGTGCGTACCCCATATCGATTCCGTAAAGGTCTTTCCCGGTTGATGTCCGTTGTGGTGTCCAGATGGGGCCACCATCCTGATTGTGGATAATTTGCCCGTCCCCACCAGATGCCCACCCTTCGGAGAACTGTCTAAAGTCTACGTCGTTGATTGTGAAAGGTCGTGGTGGATCATCTTCGAGGAAGCCGGGGCGCATTGGTGTTTGTCCAGCTGACCAGTTTGAGCCGTCGGTTGTGTAGAGAACTGTGCCGTCGCGCTGCATCGCCCACCCCCATTTCGGATCGAGGCTGGGGAAGTGGACACCGATCAATCGTTGCCTCGCACTACTTTTCAAGGTTGTCCATGTGGCACCGCTGTCCTGCGTTTCTAACAATAATCCGTTGTCACCGGCAATCCAGCCCTGTTGGTCGTTGAGGAACAGTACATCTCGGAAATCATCCAACTGTTCACCGAGTTGTCGCTCCCATGTCTTTCCGCCGTTTGTGGTATGGAAGATATGTCCGGCTTGACCAACCGCCCACGCGGTCTGATTGTTGATGAAATGGATGTTGCTAATTAAACGATTCCCGGGTCTCCTGTTTCGTTGGGGACGCGGGCGGTCTTGTTCGGCGTTCCTCCGTTGTCTCCGCGTTTCGTTGGAAGGTCGCACGTTTTCTCCACCGAGGTCGCCTTCCGGTGTGAAGCGTCCGGTGCGTTGACGCCTATCACTCATCTCTGTTTGGAACCGTTCTGCGAAATTCTCATCCCACTCCGGAGTGTCGGTGTTATTGGATTGTTGTTCGTCCGTGGCATCATCTGATTCTTCCGCCCCCTCCGTCCAGAGTGCAAGCCAGTCGATATCCTCTCCATCAACAGTCCCGGAGTTGACTGAACTTTCATGCTGTGGAACGTTCGCCCCTTTCCACGTTTGACCACTGTTGCTTGTGATGAAAAGCCTACCATCTCTCCCAAGCGCCCATGCGGTTTGGTGGTCTTGGAAGGTTATCCTACCAATTCGCTGGGGCGGCCAGCCACTGTCGGAATCAGATAAGACGCGTTTCCAAGTAACGCCTCCGTCTTGGGTTACGATTGATACACCGTTCGTTAGGACGACCCACCCCGATTTTGAATCGGTGAAATGGACAGCAATAGCGGGTTGATTGGTGTTGTCAAGAACTTTCCAATAATTCCCTCCATCGGTGGTATGCAGAATGACTCCGCCTTCCCGCGCTCCACCATCGAGGCGCTCCCGTAGGACTGCCCACCCTTCGAGGCTATTGATGAAATGGAGATCAACAATCGGATTCTCGTTCATTCCGGTGCGCTGACGTTCCCATGTCAATCCACCATCGGTGGTGTGCAGCATCTCCGCGGCACCGACCCCTAACCAGCCTTCTTTGGGGTTAATAAACTGCATTGTGTTGACACGGCGGAAGTTTTGCAGAACACCTTTTACTACCTGCCATGTTTTCCCGCTGTCCTCGGTGCGGAGCAGCATACGACTGCCTATAATCCATCCATGCGATTCATCGACAAACATAACCTGATGGAGGTCCGCATCGACACTGCTATGTTGCGGTAGCCATGTTTTTCCACCATCGGTCGTATGGGCGATAACACCGCCTCTGCCGACTGTCCATCCGGTGTGCTCATCAAGAAAGTAGGTATCTGAAAAATCGGTCTGCCATGTGGCACGCCGAATAATATCCCAATGGTAGGTTACCTCCTCGACTGTGACCTCTTCTTCAACAGGTTCGGGTTCCTCAACAATCTCTGCGATAGGTGGTAGGATTACTGGGAGCTGCTCCGTGTCAATCGAATATCGCATCGCTATCCCGCCGCGTCCCACTGCGACCATTCCCTCTGGTGAGAACGAGAAGCCCAGGAGATCATTCTCCGTGCCGCTTTCCTGTTTCTCCCATTTTTTGCCGCCGTTGGTCGTGGTCAGCATCACTCCCTTGTCGCCAACGATGATACCGTACGATGTATCGGCGAGGTATACTTTGTTTAGATTTTCCTGGACCCCGCTCGGTTGGAATCTCCACGTTTTTCCGCCATCCTTCGTGTGCAAAATCTCACCGAACTGACCGACGATCCAACCGTGATTGCTGTCTATGAAGTGAACTCCATACAGTTCGTTGAAGGTTCCGGTAGTCTGGGGTGTCCACGATAGCCCACCATTCTTTGTATGATAGACGACTCCGGGCCAGCCGACCACCCATCCCTCTTTCTCATTGAGAAAGAAGACGCCCTTGAGCGAATTAAATTCGGTTGGCGTCTGGGGCACCCACGATTTGCCACCATCAGCGGTATGTACAACTGTGCCGAGTTCACCGACCGCCCAACCTTTTTTCGACGTCACAAAGAAAACACCGTTGAGCATGTGCTCCGCCCCGGCATATTGACGGTCCCAAGTCCGTCCGCCATCGGTGGTATGGGCAATCATGTTCCGCTCGCCGATTAACCACCCCTCTTTGTCAGAAATAAAGAAAACGTTGCGGATATTATCCCAAATATCGGTATCAATCTCCTCCCATGTCTGTCCACCGTCCTCGGATACCACGATGGCACCGCGTTGTCCGACAGCGATTGCACGGTTCTCCGAGGTGAACTGGATGTTTTCTAGATCGTTTGCGGTGGTGCCACTCTTCAACGTCCATGTATTTCCACCATCTGTCGATTGCATAATTGTGCCGTGCCAACCGACCGCCCATGCGTCGGTCTGACTGGTGAACTGAACCGCCATCAGGTTGTTTTCTGTGATACTGTCCAGCAGCCGCCAGTTTTCACCACCATCTTCTGTGAATGTAATAAACCCGATATCAGCCACCGCCAAACCACGCTTGTTGTCTGCGAAATGGATGCCGTTGATGGTTTCCTTGACGTGACCGTTGATATTCGGAATACGGCTATCTTGCATATTCCATTGGGCACCACCATTCTGTGTATAGAAAATTGACCCATCCGTGCCCGCTAGCCACCCTTCATTCTCATTTAGGAAGATGACGCGCCGGTTGTCGTTGACCAATCGGGTACGTGCGAGTTGGTGTCGGGTAGTTTGTTCCTGCCATGTCTGACCGCCGTCGCCTGTATGGAGGATACGTTCATATTCACCGACAATCCAGCCGCGCTGATCATCAACAAACCAGATCTCGTTGAGGGGAAAGTCGCTCAGATAGCTTTGGCGTTCCCAAGTTTTTCCACCGTTCTTTGTCGTGATTATATAGTTATCTTCCCCTACAACCCAACCTTCGTGGGAATCAGCGAAGAATACATCTCTGAGCATGCCGGAGGTGTTGCTGTCTTGGAGATACCAGTGTCTACCACTATCGTCGGTTGAAGCGACCACACCGTTGTCCCCCACTACCCAGCCGTATTTTTGATTGGTAAAGTAGACAGCTTTGAGATCTTCCTCTGTCTCAACTTCTTGACGGTTCCATGTTTTGCCACCGTTGTTTGTGTGAACGATGAACCCTTTTTCTCCCACAATCCAACCATATGTAGAGTTGACGAAGTGGATGTCTGTGAAATGGGTTTCCCAATCGGCTTTGCGGGTGACCTCTTGCGTACAACCGATGAGTAACATAACGACCGCCAAAATAATTATCACGACTTGGTAGATACGTTGAAAAATCCGTTTCATTGATGTCCTCCTGATACCTCTTTTGAAGGGATTATAGCGTGTTTAAGATTAGACTCACTCTATTGACGTTCCTAAGATTTGATACACTTCAAATTGCGGTGCACCAGCTTGTGCCTTCATCCCATCGCCATATTCTTTCAAGGCTGCAGTTGGCGATGCAAGAAGTTTGGCAAAGACCATCTCATCTGTCAACTCCGCCATCATCACAAAATCGGGTTGATTGGTATTCGCAGGTGCGCTTGGCCCCGGAAGTTGCATCCGCTTGAGTGCGGTGATCTTCAATCCCTCAATCCCTTTTGCCGCTGACAACAATTTCTCTTTCAGGAGTTTCTCCGCGACTTCCGCGTCTCCGGTGGGTGTCAGGTGCAATTTAGCGAAAACCAAAAGGGTGTATTTGGGTGCCTCTTCCTGTTGTGCCTTAGCTATCAATGATATACCTACCCCCAGCACACAGATGAGCATAAGTCCAACACATAGATTCTTGAAACTGATTCGGTTCATCATCATTCACCTCGTTTTAGAAGTTGATTATACTGCCCACTATATTTGGGACGATAACTTCAATTTTTGTTCGGAAAAAAATGGATTGGGACAAAAGATTTTAGTCTGCTTGGAACAACATCGTGAGGTTTCACGGGTTGGGCATTATACCACAAAATCGAATAAGTAACCACCACAGTAATTATCAAAGTTGACTCTGGTTACACAACTGCAAAATATCGAAAAAAAAAGCAGCCAAGCGAATGGCTTGGCTGCTCGATGTGACATGATATAAGGGTTTGTACAAATCAGTAGGCTTTTATTCAACGGCCCCAATTTTTGCAGCTTCAGGAGCACTGGTCGGCAGTTTCTTCTTTGCCAGTGTATCTTCTGGCACATAACCGGAGTAGTCAGAAATCGAGCCGTGCGTCAGTGCGTAAACTGCAACATTGGTCATGAAACGATAAACGCCTGGTGAATAATGGACACTACGGGTTGGCAAACTCACCGACTCCATCGCACACATATAATCACGACGGAACACTAATACGGAAACATGGTCGCCAACCATAACTCCTTCGAGGTAGTTCCGCTTCGGCGGGTGAGTTCCCCACCACCACAGGTCGAATCCAACAGGCGGTCCGCCCATCTCGTAGAAGTTGCTGTACATCTCATGGTCGTTCGGAATTCGTGTTACCTGATATTCAGGCATAACGAAACGCATCTGAGCCAAGAACAGACGAATCATTGCCTGTGCTGGTGCATTCACACCGCAGTCATCAAAAGCAAGGACGCCGCCTCTTTCGACAAGATACCGGCGGAGTGACGCTGCTTCAGTTTCAGACAGACGATTGTCCAATTTACCACCGCCGTACTGACGACTCATCAGGTTCTTGGAACGGGTAAGTGACGGATCGTGACCCGTCATGAAAAGCATAGGGGCTTTATGCAAGTTCGCATCGGTGAACTTGAGCGCGCCACCTTCGACGTTCATGTCTGTTTTAATCTTTGTCCGTTCGTTCATCCACTTCGTCCACGCGTTCAGTGAGGAGGCATCAGCCCACCAGTCGGAGAGGCTATGACGGACACGGGTAAACCGGAATACGCCACGAATATCGGCACCGCGACCAATGACGCGACCACCGGGTTCACCGCGGGGCAGTGGCGGCACTTCGACGTTACCGAGTGTAATGTTTTCAACGACATCACCTAGGGCATCGCGAGTTGCACCAACGTGTTCAACCATAGCAAGTCCAGCCGGACGCTCAAAGGCGACCTTCACCTGCACGATACCGCCGATACCGCGACCAATGTTAGCGGGTGCGGCGCTTGGAGCCGTTGCGACGGGTGCGGAGAATGCCAACGCGCCGGGCGCGTCAGAAACGGGCAGATCGGCATGTGTTACAACTTGTGGCACTGGGGCATTGGGACTTGTTACTTTCGGAACGTTGGGGTTGAGGGGTGCATCCAACTTCACCACTTTATTGGAAAACTCTAAAACGGTTTGTGGTTGCACGGAGGTCGGACGCACAACGGCTGCTGTCGTCACTCGGGGTTGGACCTGAACCTGCTCGACAACCACTGTGTTTGTGGTCGGAACGGTTGGTTTGACTATCGGCTTGATGACCGGTTTACGAACTTGAGGTTTGGGGGGCTCTTTCGCCTGTAGCACTTCGGCACCGACTAAGTCTTTGAACTGCTGAGTTTGGGTAACGAGATAGATGCCGGCGATAACGAAGGCGACTCCGTGAACAATCAACGAGGTCATTAACGCCCCTGAGGTCTTCTTGGCACTCATATTTTTCCTCCAAAAATGTTGTTTGTGTATAAAGATTTGAAACGAACCCTCACATCATGCGTGATGCAAAAGTAGACTGTGATGCCCCAAGTGATAGCAATTAATATGCCATGTTCTATAAACTTAGGGATACCCACAGATCGCAAGATTTCTATTGCCGATTAATCGATTTAATGCACCAAATGGGGTAAAATGAATCTTTCAAATTGCACCAAATGGTGCAGTTTTCTTATTAGTTATGGTGGATTATACAAATAAATAGACACTTTCGCCCCCCGGTAGGTGCGGTTTTTAACCGCACCGCATCGGCGCAGTTGGAAACAGCGCCTACCAAAATTGAGCAAAGTCGGGACAGAAAGAGCTATCCTATTAAATCGAACCGATTGAAATCGACTGCGCCAACAACAGGTCTATTCGCGAAAAAATTTTCCAACGCTGCAAGTGTCGACTCGCCGATCTTGGCGTAGCCGTAAGCGCCGGTTCCAGAGACGTGAGGGGTAACAAAGACATTTGGCAATCCTAGAAATGGGCTGTCTGGTGGTAGCGGCTCTGGGGTTGTGACATCAAGTGTGATAAAGATACGACCGGTCCGCGCTTCAGTCAGTAAGGCGTCATGATCGATGACACTGCCCCGCGAAGTGTTGACCAACGTGGCACCGTCCCGAAGCAGTTTCAGTTGTTCCTCACCAATCATCTTATCTGTTTGTGGGATGCTTGGCGTGTGGACTGTCACAATATCGGCTGTGGCAAAAAGATCGTTGAGCGAAACTTTCTCCACGCCAAGCGCGCCCGCCTCCCAATCTGAAAGGTAGGGATCGTGGATCAGTTTCCTTGCCTCGAAAGACTGCAAAAGCTTAATCACCTGTCGTCCAACTTTGCTTGCCGAGACTATACCAACAGTACTTCCGCGTAAAGAACTTGCGCTCGATGCCACTTCACGACGATCCCATTTTCCTGATCGGGTGTGCAAGATAAAGTCAACCCATCGGCGGGTGGTCATAATCATTGCCCCGATCGTGTATTCGGCGACATTGTAAGCGATAGCTTCGTTGGCACTAAACACACAGATCTCGCGCGGTAGGATGTATTTATCGAGAACCTCACCAACAAGGCGCTTTATGGAACCCGCTGAATGGGCGATGATTTGGAGTGCGTCTGCATTAGCCATCACATTTTCGGTTATCGGTGACACACCCCAACCGGTAACTACACCCTCGAACCCAGCAATACGTTCAGCAATCTGATCACTGGTGTAGCTTGAGCCGGTTTCATTTAGCGTAACATCAAATTGTTCTTGAAATCGCGCGAAAACTTCTGGCGGGAAAACCTCTGCGGTATGACCTGATGTGGGCAGGTATAAGATTTTCGGTCTGCTCATCGGTGCTCCTTTCATTCGGTTTGGTTTTGTGAGTGTTAAAACAGGGGTCTATTTACAACGGCATCTCGTATGCTGGCGGGTGCAACATCGTGATGAGAGAACTCCATGGTGAATAGCCCCCGTCCTTGAGTCAGTGAGCGTAACTCCGTTGTATATTGGAACATCTGCGCTAACGGAACGTGGGCATCGATGGACTCCGCTGTTCCCACCACCCCAGTTTCGTGGATTTGGGCGCGGCGTGCATTGAGGTCGCCAATTACCTTGCCGATATGTTCACTTGGAGCAATGACTTGGATCTTCATGATCGGTTCTAACAGGACAGGTGATGCTTTTTGGGCGGCGTTCTCAAAAGCGATGACCGCCGCAGCTTCAAAGGCGGTTTCCGATGAGTCTGTCTCATGGTATGAGCCACCGATGAGAACCGCTTTGATATCTTGCATGGGGAAGCCACTTAACACCCCGTTAGACATTGCACCTCGCGCCCCTTGTTCAACGGCGCTGACATATTGGCGAGGGATGTCTAATTCGTTGCTTTCATCCGCAAATTCAAAACCCATCCCTAATGGTAACGGCTCTACTCTGAGTATGACATCTCCGTAAATGCCTTCATCATCAATTTTGTGAATATATTTGCCTTGGGCGTCAGCGGTTTGGCTGATTGTTTCACGGTAGGCAACCTGTAATTTGCTGACACGCGCGTTCACTTGGAATTCGCGCAGCATCCGATCTGTCAGGATCTCCAGATGCAGCTCTCCCATACCTGAAATCACTCGTTGCCCGGTTTCATCGTCGATCTGCACAGTGAAGGTTGGATCCTCATCCATCATGAAGTCGAGGGTTTCTTCAAGCGCATCTTTATCTCTTTCAGATCGCGGTTCAATGGCGACGGAGATGACCGGTTCTGGAAATACCATTGATTCCAGCAGAATTGGATGGGCGTCGATCGTCAATGTATCCCCGGTAGTGGTGTTTTTCAACCCGACAAGTGCGACGATGTCTCCTGCGTGGGCTTCATCACAGGTTTCCCGTTTATTGGCGTGCATCTGCAAGATCCGCGTCACTCGTTCTTTTGTGTCTTTCGTTACATTATAAACGACATCCCCGCGTTTGAGTGTTCCAGAGTAGATACGGCAGTAGACAATTTTAGCTACGTTCGGGTCTCGGGCAATCTTGAACGCTAATGCGGCAAACGGCGCATCATCTTTCGACTCACGCTCTTCCTCACGATCCCTGCCCGGAACGATGCCCGCAATCGGCGGCACATCAACTGGTGATGGCAGATAATCGATAATTGCATCGAGCAGCGGTTGGACGCCTTGATTCTTCAGAGCCGTTCCACATAACACTGGAACGAGTGTGTTGTTTAGCGTTGCCAGGCGGATGCCCCCCAGAAGTTCTGCTTCGGTGAGCTCCTCGCCTTCGAGATATTTTTCTAGGAGGACATCGTCTTCACTCGCAACAGCTTCGATTAGCGCTTCACGTGCTTCCTCCGCTGCTGCCTCTAACTCGTCAGGGATATCCGTCAGATCGAAGGTCTGTCCCTGATCCTCTTCGTGCCAACGGAGGGCTTTCATGCGGATGAGATCTACGACACCTGAAAACTGGCTTTCGGCACCGATAGGCAGTTGGAGGGGTAACGGATTGGCGCCCAGCCTCGTTTTCATCATGTCGATAACCCGCGGAAAATTCGCACCCATTCGATCCATCTTGTTCACGAAAGCAATTCGTGGGATATGATAACGCTCGGCTTGACGCCATACCGTTTCGGATTGGGGTTCAACGCCGCCGACCGCACAGAATAGGGTGACCGCCCCATCCAAGACGCGCAAGGAACGCTCGACTTCGACGGTGAAGTCAACATGCCCCGGTGTATCGATCAGATGAATCGCATGGTCATCCCAGAAGCAGGTCGTCGCCGCCGCTGTGATGGTCACACCGCGCTCGCGCTCTTGGACCATCCAATCCATGTCCGTGGTGCCGTCGTCAATATCGCCGATTTTATGTTTCTTGCCGGTATAGAATAAGATGCGTTCGGTGGTCGTTGTTTTGCCGGCATCAATATGCGCCATGATACCGATGTTGCGTACCCGTTCAATCTCATATTCCCGTGGCATATAATTCTCCGTATCCATTTCCTCAAGGTCAGTTCGATGTTCGTATGATGCGTTTGCTCGTCAGCATATAAAAAACGAATATTGCTCGGCGCGGATTGCCAAATTCAGTGGGAGCAGTCGTTGGAAAAATAGGAAACTGATGAGCAGTTTATAGCGAATTCTAAAAATAAATGGACACCTTCGCTCCTCGGTTTCGATCCTGATTTATCGGGGCCGGTAGGTGCGGTTTCCAACCGCACCGGTTTGGAGTGTCTCATTAATTCTAAGGTCCACTATAGTAATATATCATGTCAAGCCCAAAAACTCAATTCAGTACATTGGTATCAAATCTCCCACTCCTCCTGATTATACGACATTTCCCAAAAGAGGTATTCGTAGCGGCTACTTGTCAGGAAATAGTTCTCTAATCGCTGTTTTTCATCCTTAGAACTCCCCGCTGTCAGACTATTCAAGAGGTCCCGCAGCCACCGCCCCAATGCCCCAAACGCATCGGAGGCATACATCTCAATCCATTCCTGATAGAGCGGCTCCGGCGACTTACCGCGTGCTGCCAAATTGGTGGCGACCTCCCAATAGCCCCACTGACACGGCAACACGCCTGCAACCAGTTCTGTGAGCGTGCCGACCTGTGCAACGTGGAGGAGATGTCGTGTGTAAGCGTGCGTTGTTGGTGCCATAGGGGTCGCTTCCATCTCCGCAGGAGAGATACCGAATTTTTCGCTGTAGCCGCGATGGAGATCCATTTCGGTGTTCAGTGTTTCGTTCAGGAGTTGGGCAAACTTTGCCATCGTCGCTTCGTCCGACGACTTAACCACACCATAAGCAAAGACCTTGCTATAATCTAACAAAAAGAGATAATCCTGGCAGAGATAGTATTTGAACTTTTCCTTTGGCAGACTGCCGTCCGCAATACCAAGTACAAACGGATGCTTGAGCTCTGCCTCCCAGATTGAGGCAGCTTGCGATCTAAGTATGTCAGTGAAATTTTTCATGCGACACACCAAACCTTTCCAATTGACATCAGTTGGATTGATTACGCACTGCGTGATAGTACACAATGCTCAGATATGACAATGAGGTCTGCAATCGGTCAATTCATTACCTACCTTGGGCAGACAGGGGTTGAATCATTCGACTACGAACCTATAATGAATTCTAAAAATAAATGGACACCTTCGCTCCTCGGTTTCGATCCCGATTTATCGGGTCCGGTAGGTGCGGTTTCCAACCGCCCCGGTTTGGCGTGTCTCATTAATTCTAAGATCCACTATCAATTATAGCATCGGTAAAAAGGGCGAGCAAGATAAACATCGACCGACACATTCTGCAAAACAGCCGTTTTTCCGAACTATCCTCCTGCTATTTTTCCCTCGTAATCCCTCCGGTTTTCGTGTAAAATTCGCGTGCGACTTGAGCATTCATATGAGATTTTCAAGGAACTCGTCACCGGTCCCGTTGTAGGTCCCGATTATTATAACGCAAGTTGCTAGTACCCAGCATATTCAAACCAATAGTCCATAATCCCTGTGCCAATTGTATCATGTTTGTAGGTCGATTTTCCAAAATCGACGGTTTTGTGTCGAGATGTGAATCTCGACCTACAGGTTCTGATGAATTTTCAATGAATAGCAACGTAGGTTATTATAATCCAGTCCGTAGGTTGGGTTGAACGGTTAAGCGGCAATCCCTATCAAGTCCAATAGCGGCTCCGTCGTCCAACAACACCTGTTTATAGACAGTATAGAGTGAAACCCAACTCCGTTTTCCATCGGGACGCTTCCTGTTCAAAAAGCTGTTTCGTAAAAGTGCTCTTTTGTACCACGATCTGTTAGATTGTGATCCCAACCCGCAAACTAATCCCGACACGTCGGGACGCTACTTATGGCAGATAGCCTGATGATTACAGCGTTTGCCGAATCAGCAACTTCAAAATGTCAACACGCCCTAGCGACAAACTTCTGTGAGGAGCAAAGAGATGAGCGAAATACCACTTCACTTCAAAACAATTACCGAGGTCGCTGAACTAATAAAAGCGAAACATATATCACCTGTGGAGGTCACCACCGCAATACTAGATCGCATTGACCAACTCGATAGCCATCTCAAAAGCTACGCCACTGTCATGGCAGACCACGCAATGGGGGCGGCTCGGAAGGCTGAATCGGAAATAACAGTCGGCACATATCGGGGACCGCTCCATGGGGTGCCGGTAGCTGTAAAGGATCTATGTTACACCAAGGGAGTCCGCACGATGGGCGGGAGCCATGCACTTGCCGAGCATGTGCCTGACTTCGATTCCACCGTCGTTGCAAAACTGGAGTCCGCCGGAGCGGTGCTGCTCGGCAAGCTGAATCTTACGGAAGGCGCGATGGGCGGCTACAATCCCAGATTCCAAATTCCGATCAACCCATGGAACGCTGAACGATTTGCGGGTGCCTCATCCAGCGGATCTGGAGTTGCGACGGCGGCGGGGCTGTGCTACGGCTCTCTTGGCAGCGATACCGGTGGTTCAATCCGTTTCCCGGCTGCACATTGCGGGACGGTAGGGCTCAAACCCACATGGGGGCGGGTCAGTCGCTACGGTGTGTTGGCTTTGGCTCAATCACTTGACCATGTTGGACCACTAGCGCGAAGCAGCGCCGATGCAGGTATCGTGCTTGAAGCTATCTCCGGTTCCGATCCTGAAGATCCTACGTCTCTGCCTACCCCTGTGCCAAACATGCTTGAAGGTATAGATAAGGGCGTGACGGGTATTCGTATCGGATTGGACTTGCAATATGCTACCAACGGCATTGACCCGGAACTTGCAGAGGCGGTGCTCGCCGGTGTAAAGGTTCTGGAAGATTTGGGGGCTGAGATTGTTGAGGTGGAGCTGCCGGATATAGACCCATACGTTGCTGCGTGGCCCGTCTTGTGTTCCGCCGAAGCAGTTGCCGCACACGAAGCGACCTATCCTTCTCAAAGAGACGACTACGGTCCTTGGTTCCGTGGTTGGCTCGATAAGGGGGCGAAGGTAACGGGGGCGGAATATGCCAAAGCCAACAACCTGCGTGCTGCCTGCACGGGACATTTCCGTCGCGCCTTTGAGGGGATCGATGTACTTGTCTGCCCGTCAACGTCCGCACCGCCATACCCTGTCACCCCAGAAGGGTTATACGGTCCGATGCCGGAAAGCCGAGAACCGAAATTTCAGCGGTTCACCGCACCGTTCGATTACAATGGCGCACCGACACTGTCAGTGCCGTGTGGATTTAACAGCGAAGGGCTTCCTCTAAGCATTCAGTGGGTAGGCAAAAACCTGTCAGAACCGTTGTTGTGTCGAATCGGTCACGCCTACGAAGGGGCAACTGAGTGGCATAACAGGCATCCGGATATTTGATAGTCGGTTCTTGATGCTCCTCAACTTTTCTAGGGTGGGTTGACATTTTGGTTTTGCTACTGCGAGAAACACTAAACCAATGGAAAAGCTGCCAGAAACCAAGTTTTTTCTTGAAAACGATGAAATGTCAACAGAACCTAGTACACTGTCAGATAAATGTAGCGCAAACTGTTAGTTTGCGGGGGATCACAATCTAAATGAGGTTTCAGAAAATAATTCGGTAATTCTATATTTCCCCCAGGCCCGGTAGGGGCGTGGGTTGAAACGGCGCAGTTACAAACAGCGCCTACCAAATCCCGATTTATCGGGATCCCGTGACTACGGGACGAGGAACCCGGTAGGTGCGGTTTTCAACCGCACCGGGCATCGCTCGAAGATTACCCAATTAATAAATAGGACTTACGCAGTTGGTTCATAAGTCCCCCTGACAAGGGGGATTTAGGGGGTTGGGGATTTAGGGGGTTAAAAATAAAAAAATCTCGCGTCGCGTACTGAATTTGCGTAAGTCCTGAGTTTTTGATCTCTGCCAGCGTCCCTTACACTTCAAAGCCAATGTGCGAATGGCCAGAGTGTGGCTGACCGGCTAAACTGGGTATCCAGAAGTGCTTCGGTCTCCTCAATCGGATCGTGTCCATAGCGTCGGACAAATTCCGCCTCGATCTGACCCTCCAACTCGGTCGGACTATCCAAAGGCAGTGTCACCCAAGTGTTCCCCAGACGGGCGCTTTCGCGGATGGCGAGGCAGATCTCCCAATCGTGTAGCGCGTTTTCAGCCCCATACTGCGGTTTTCCACCTTGTGTAATTGCACGGTGAAAGCTAACCAGTATACTCGCCCTGGCAACGCCATCCGACGAGTCGATTCGATACGATTTGAAGGGGTTTTCCCAGACCATCGGCGGGGTCGTATCCACCCGGACCGCCTCAAGTATCCTTTCTCCCTCCGTCTCCGTGTACCGCTCTGTGATTTCGTAGGGCTGCGCTTCTCCATACAGCGTGAGTTTGTTCCGGTCGAAGTGCCCCTTTGTGCCCTCGACCTGCCAGCCCGTTGAAAAGGTCTGTTCCCGCAACGGGAAGGCGCGCGGCGGTTTCTCAAACAGGCAGGTCACACCGTTATCAAACTCAATCACCGCCTGTTCCCATTTCACTGTTGACTCCGGCTCTCCCCCGTAGGCGATATAGGGTTCGGTTTCCACCTCGCCGCAGTAGCCGAGGAGGCGGGTTGCCCTCGCCCCCAGCAGCGTCCGAACTCCGTTGAAACCGTGATACTGTCCGGTCAGATACCACAGCCGGGCGTGGGTGAGTCTACCGATGGTCCCGGCTTCAATAATCCGTCGCTTGAGACGCTCGGCGGGCCAGAGCCAGACCTGTTCCCCCACCTCCCACAACACCCCTGTTGACCGGCATGTTTCGGCAATTGCTGCGGCATAGCGGCGTGTCAACGCCACCGGTATTTCTGTGATGATGTGTGCGCCGTGTCGCGCTGCGGTGAGGGCAATAACAATATGTGAATCCTTCGGTGCCAAGCTGAGTACAACATCTGGCTTTTCGGCATCAAAAAGACCAGCGACGCTTTCGTAGCACGCCTTTACCCCGTATTGGGTCGCCACTTCATGAAGCGCGTTGGGATCGCGATCGCAGATAGCGGCGAGTTCGTAGTGATCGGTTAAGCGTGTGATTGTTTCCAGATACTGACGCGCGCGAGAACCACGGTTGGCTCCCACGCCGATGACAGCAATGCGGAGTTTAGGCATTATCGTTTTTTTAACCCCGGTCTATCGGATGGATGCGTTTACAGGATTGGTCTTAGAAGGCTGCATACTCCTCAGTTGTTTCGGTGAAGTTGAATCACTGTACCATACACCCGGAACGTGGTCAAGAGCGAAACACCAGCACTCGTTTGGATGGTGCTCCGTCGTTTCTTATCGGTGGTAGATTTAGCGCTTGACGCCCTTCATAGTGCGTGATATAGTTTTATTCGACTGTCATCATTCCCGCACACGCAGAAAGCGAGAAAGCCAATGCCCCTTATGGCTGAACCGAGCCTCAAAACCGCTCGCCTCGGTGGCGTGGATGTCCCCTCCGCCGATACTCTCAAAACGATGCACCACAGTTCCTACATTCTCCATGCTCGTGCCGGCAAGTTGAGTGAAGTGCCGGTCGAAAAGATTTTGCTGCCGCCGGATCAGGAAACGAGTCCGCAAGCAATTCAACTTGTGAAAGCACCTGACAACTCCATATATGCCAACCTCGGTAACATTATCTGCAAGAGCAGCGACGGAGGCAGGAGGTGGACGGCGCATGATAAGGGTTCCTTCCGCGAGGTTTTTGAAGCCCTCAAGGACGGTACGTTCGACTTTTACGCCATCCGCTGGCGCCCGGTGGAACGGTTGGAGGGGTGAGGATGAGCCAGTTAAATCAGGTGATCGAACAAACTGTCAGTGAAACTCATTTTTCAGGCGTGATTTTCGTTAAGATTGACGGAAATGTAGAATTTGAAAGTGCCTACGGCTATGCGGATAGGAGCAATAAAATCCCGAATACGGTTGACACCCGTTTTGGAATCGCGTCAGGAACCAAATTCTTGACTGCGCTCGGAATCGGAAAACTGATTGACCGTGGCGACCTCGCTTTAGCCTCAAGGTTGTGCGACTGCGTAAATATTGATTTTCCATATATATCAGAAGATGTTACGATCGACCATCTCCTAACCCATACCTCTGGGGTCTACGACTATTACGATGAGGAGCTTGTAGAGGATATCGATAATTTTCAATTGGATATCCCCTGTTTTGAGCTAAAAGGTCCTAAGGACTACATATCGCTGTTTCGGGATGGAAAAATGAAGTTTAGCCCGGGGGAGCGGTTTTCCTACTCAAACGGAGGATTTATTCTATTGGGAATCGTCATTGAGGAAATCTCCGGCGTTCCCTATATCGACTTTATACAAAACGATATCCTTGAGTTATGCGACATGAGCGATTCGGGATTTTTTGCCATGGATCGTCTGCCAGAACGGACGGCGTTCGGCTATATTGACGAGGAGGACGGGTGGAGAACCAACATTTTTACCTTACCGATTGTCGGATCATCTGATGCGGGGCTTTTCACAACGGTAGGGGATATGGACAAGTTGTGGACGGCTTTTTTTGAGGGAAAGATCCTTTCCAAACGGTTGACGAATCTGTTTTTGGAAAAAGCAGTCAGAGACAAAGACAGTAGATTTTATGGGCGCGGTATCTGGATTCACCATGGGGAGGGTAAAGATCCAGTTCATTATCTCATCGGATGGGATGCCGGCGTTTCTTTCAAGAGCACATGTCCGTCGAGGGATTCAGTTATAACGGTGATCTCTAATACATCCGACGGTGCATGGGCGATAGATCGTGAAATCATGAAACAGTTGAAAATACTGGAATGAGGGTTACCCTTCATAGGGTTTACGGGGATTGCGAACAAACTTGATGTTGTCGGTTTTTCAATTTATAGTGAATTATAGAAATAAGTAGACATTAATAGTAGTAGGCACACTCCGTGTGCCGTAACTCGGCGAGCAAGGTTCGTGACTTGGTTCGCTCATCACGTCTAATTATGGTGAATTAGAGGAATAAGTAAACATCTACCAATAACTCCGACCTTCGAGGAGTTGCCAAAGTCCCCCTGACAAGTAATTATTGTCTGAATGCGGTGCTTGGGTGCATTTAGCCCCGAATACCCGGTATGTTGTCCGTCTATTCCTGGCTCATTGAGCCTAGCACTTTACGCAACGCTGTGGGTATTTTCGACATGTTTATAGCATGAACAAAACAGATGAACACCGAAGAAATCAGAAAGAAAGAAAAAATCGAATCCGCCCTAGCGGCCCTATCTACCGGCGATTTTTCGGAAAATGCAAAGCACCTGTTAGCCATCTTAGGCTACTGTAGCGAGCGGACCGTGGAACTGCCGGGAACGGCACAGGACTTTATTCAGCGATTCCCCGCCCGGAACAAAAACACCGAAACGGAACAGGAATTCCTCAACAGCGTAAAATCCGTTAAACTGCTGTTTCAAGTGACAAGCGAGGAAATTGCCCCCACTAACCAGCCAACACTGTTTGAATCACCTGCCTTTGATGCCGGATATGTCAGGAGTTTCCTGTTCTTTGCAATCGAATTGACCGATAAAGACTACCCACGCGGCACATACGCACAGTTTACACGAGAGGTCAACAAACGGTTTATGATGCCGATTGTGGTCCTTTTTCGCGTCCGTTCCGAGACCAGGGTTGAGAACCGTCTGACCATCGGCTTTGTTGGTCGCCGTCAACACCAGTATGACCCGGACCGCGATGTGCTGGAACAGGTTACGCTGATTAAGGACATCCGTTTGGATAATCCACACCGGGCGCATATAGAGGTGCTGTATGAACTGGCACTATGGGAGTGCGCGAAGTGGGTGAACGCCAATAACCGATCAGAAAACTTTGATGGCTTACTTGCGGCATGGCTTGCCCGATTGGACACCGAAGAGCTCAACAAGAAATTCTACCGGGAACTGTTCGCTTGGTTTGAATGGGCGATTGCTGAGGGGAAATTCCCCACAGACAAAAATCGCACCTTGAAGCCAGAAGAGCATGTCATCCGCTTAATCACGCGCCTGCTGTTCGTCTGGTTTATCAAAGAGAAGGGACTAATCGCCGATGTACTGTTCAACGAGGCGCAAATTTCCCCATTGCTGAAGGACTACGACCACGGGGCCGGCGATTCCTACTATCGCGCCGTACTACAGAACCTGTTTTTTGCCACGCTGAACACCGAGATAGAGAAGCGTCGGTTTAGTAAAGGCGGAAACACAGGGCATCGCAATTTCTCACTGTATCGCTACAAAGATCAGATAACCGCCCCCGATACACTGTTGACGCTATTTGAGAAAACACCATTTATCAACGGCGGCTTATTCGACTGCCTCGACAGCGAGGAGGCGACACGCGACGGCGGCTACCGGGTTGACTGCTTCTCCGATGAACACTACAGAAAGTTAAGCCTCCCCAACCGTCTCTTCTTTGATGACAATAAGGGTCTGATTCCCCTGTTGAAAGGCTACAAGTTCACCGTTGAGGAAAACACACCGATAGAGCAGGAGGTCGCTTTGGATCCAGAACTGCTCGGCAAGGTGTTTGAAAACCTACTCGCCGCCTATAACCCCGAAACCGGCGCGACGGCACGGAAACAGACCGGCTCCTACTACACCCCGCGTCCCATTGTGGACTACATGGTGGAGGAGGCGTTAGTGGCAGCCTTAGCAGCGCAAGTATCGCCAACGGACGGGGATGCAAAGTTGTGGGACGAGCGGTTGCGCTACCTGTTCGATTATGCGAAGGCATTTGACGATGCGAGCGAATGGTTCAATAGCCGTGAAGCCGATGAGGTGGTGCGGGCGATTTCAGAGTTGAAGATACTGGATCCGGCGGTCGGTTCCGGTGCGTTTCCGATGGGGGTACTGCACAAACTGACCCTCGCGCTGCGACGGCTTGACCCCGATAACACCCGATGGGAGCAGCTACAGAAGGAACGCGCCATCCAGCGGGCGGCGGCCGCGTTTGATACGAAGGATAGACGAACCCGCGACGAAGAACTCACGGAAATCAGCAGAATCTTTGAGAACTATTCGGGAGACTTCGGACGGAAGTTGTACCTGATTCAAAACAGCATCTTCGGTTTGGACATTCAATCCATCGCCTGCCAAATCGCTAAACTCCGCTTCTTCATCTCGCTTGCTATTGAACAGGAACCGGATAGAGCCGCAGACAATTTTGGGATTAAGCCGCTGCCGAATTTGGAGACGCGGTTTATTGCAGCAAACACGCTCATCGGTCTTGAAGGAGAGCGAACCCTGACCAGCCCCAAAGCGAAGGCGTTAGAGGTGGAATTGGGCGATAACCGCGAGCATCATTTCCACGCCACAACACGCCAGCAAAAACTCGCCTGTAAGCGAGCGGACAGAAAATTGCGGCGAGCATTGGCAACGGAATTAAAGCATATCGGGATGCCCGCCGATGATGCGAATAAAGTCGCTGCTTGGGACCCTTACGACCAGAACGCAAGTGCGGATTGGTTTGATCCAGAATGGATGTTTGGGATCGCAGACGGGTTTGATGTGGTGATTGGTAATCCACCGTATGTCCGCCAAGAGAAAATTAGACACCTCAAACCGGCGTTAAAGAATCAATACGACTGTTACACCGGCACCGCCGATCTCTATGTCTATTTCTATGAGCGCGGCTTTCAGATGCTTCGAGGCGATGGGATCTTGACTTATATCTCCTCAAATAAGTATTTCCGGGCCGCATACGGTAAGAAACTTCGTGATTTTCTCGCCCATCAGGCCACTCTGTCTCAACTCATTGACTTTGGCGACGCTCCGGTGTTTACGTCCATTGCGTATCCGAGCATAATCACAGCGTCCAAGGGCCACACTCAAGGGAACCACCTCCGTGCCCTGAATTGGGAGCCGGGCCCGTCCATTGATGAATTTGGGACAGTTTTTCGGACAAAGGGGTTCACCATGCCGCAAAATGCCTTGACCGTTGACGGTTGGCGACTCACCTCTCCCAATGTGTTGAATCTGCTGGAGAAACTCCACAACGCGGGGAAATCGCTGGGGGAATATGTCGAAGGACAGCTTTATTCCGGGATCAAAACGGGTTTGAACGAGGCATTTGTCGTAGACAGGGAGACGCGGGATAGACTTGTTGCGGAGCACCCATCTTCTTCAGGAGTGTTGAAGCCATTTTTACGTGGGCGCGATGTGAAACGGTGGCAGGTGAATTTCGCCGAGCAGTACCTCATCAAAATTGAATCGTCGGAAAACCGAACGCACCCATGGTCAGGGCAGCCTATGACAGAAGCAGAGCAGCTTTTCGCTGATACTTATCCTGCAATCCACGAACACTTTGAATCCTTTCGGGAGCGTCTGATCAAGCGACACGATCAGGGGAAATACTTTTGGGAGTTGCGGGCATGTGCGTATTGGGAGGAGTTTGAGCAACCGAAGATTGTTTACCCTGATATCGCACAAGGAACGGAGTTTTCCTTTGACAATGGCGGTTATTTTTTAGGGAACACCTCGTATCTCTTACCAACGAAGGAAATGTGGCTTCTCGGTTTACTCAACAGCAAAGCCATTTTCTGGTTTTACACAAAGACAAGCACACAGATTCGGGGTGGTTTTGTGAGGTTCATTGCTCAATATGTGTCTCAAATCCCTATTCCCATTATCAAAACAGCGCAGAAAGCATCTATCAGTGAAATGGTCAATCAAATCCTCCATGCCAAACGCACCGCCCCGGACGCAGATGTATCCGAACTTGAAAATGAGATTGATCAGATAGTATACTTATTATACGATCTCACCCCTGAAGAAATCGCTATTGTAGAGGGGGCGGAGACTGTCTGAATCACGGGAGATACCAACAACGTCGCACTATAATTTCTGGCTCAATCAGCCCGCAACGTTGCGCGACAGTGTCGGGTGTTTGATTAAGCAGATAGCGCGGATTTTTGAATCGGTGTAATCCTTGAATCTGCAGTAATCAGCGATTCTGACAATGAGAAAATTGGGGTTGCGGAAAATAGAAGGATAAACAGAATCAGAGCGGCTGCGTCCAAAAATCCTGAGAATCCTCCGAATAATTGGAGTGTTCATCTTCAACCCAAGTTCACTGCTCTCAAATCATTTCAGTGTCAAACAGGATGTGTATCTCATCTGCTCTGTAAGGTTCGCATCGTGAGGGAAAAAATCATGCTAGAACAAAACTCAGCACTCGTTGGCTTTGATTATGCTTATAAAAGTGGATTTAACAAAGATACTACCAAAGCGATAGCCCCAACACCTGACGATGCCGAGGCCTATTACAATCGCGGGGTGGCTTACGGGGAAAAAGGCGATTTTGACCTGTCTATTGAGGACTTTACCAAAGCGATAGCCCTAAACCCTGATTCTGCCGAGGCCTATTACAATCGCGGGGTGGCTTACTATAAAAAGGGTGACTATGACCTGTCTATTGAGGACTTTACCAAAGCGATAGACCTCAAACCTGATTCTGCCGAAGCCTATATCAATCGCGCGGGGGCTTACTATCACAAAGGCGATTTTGACCGGGCTATTGAGAACTGTAATAAAGCGATAGACCTCAACCCCGATTATGCCGAGGCCTATACCAATCGTGGGGGTGCCTACCAGCGCAAAGGCGATTATGATCGGGCTATTGAGGACTTCAACAAAGCGATAGCATTCAATCCCGATTTTGCTGAAGCCTATTACAATCGCGGTATTGCTTACTACACAAAAAGCGATTTTGACCGTGCTATTGAAGACTATACCCAAGCAATAGCACTCAATCCCAATTTTGCCGAAGCCTATAACAATCGTGGCAATGCTTGCGCGAAAAAAGGCGATTTTGACCGCGCTCTCAGCGATTATACTGAAGCAATACAACTCAATCCTGATTCTGCCGAAGCCTATAACAACCGCGGCATTGCTTACGGGGAAAAAAGCGATTTTGACCGTGCCTTCAAAGACTTTAACAGAGCGATAAATTTGAACCCCAATTTTGCCGAAACTTATACCAATCGTGGTAATGTTTACAACAACAAAGGCGATTATGACCGTGCCATCGTGGAGGCTACCAAAGCAATAGCCCTGAAACCCGGTTATACCGAAGCCTATAATAATCGCGGGGCGGCTTACTACAAAAAAGGCGATTTTGACTGCGCGATTGCAGACTATACTAAAGCGGTAGACCTCAAACCCGATTTTGCCGATGCTTATTACAATCGCGGTGAGGCATGGTTGCATCTGAAAGAATGGAGTAAAGCTAGATTAGACTTGATTGCTGCCAGAGACATGGAGGTGGATATCATCGCTTCATTTCATAATGAATACGAAAGTGTCTTGGACTTCAAGCAGAGAAATGGAATTCAACTACCAGCAGACATCGCCGCCATGCTGACACCCCAGGGAATTGCCATAGGAGAAAAGGCAGAGCAAGAAACCACGCCCGAATCAGCGAATGATCCGGAAATTGCCTTAGATGAGATACTAAGAAACTACGATCGAGCATGGAAAGCACTGGCAAAAGTACCTCAGATAGAAGGAAGTGCCGTTCACATAGATTTAGATGACTTTTCCCCAAAGGACATAGAGAAGGGACTGCAAAAAGTACGAGCAGAAGCAGAAGAAGAAAAGCGGCTTGATCCGGAACTAGATGCCATCCCAGAAACCGCTTACAAAGATGTGGACAAGTTTTTGAAAACGAGCCATAAATTTATCCCTTTCCCTGACATTATGCCCTTAGACAACGGTGAAATTTGCCTTGAATGGCGAGAAAAACAAAAGATATTTACCTTGAGTTTTGGTGGAGATGGGCACATTGTTTTTGCTGGCATCTTCGGCGCGGAGAATCAAGCGCGTGGGATATTAACCTTCTCAATGCCCCACCTCATCGCCGTTATTGGCATGATTACAAGTCTGTACCTCCATTATGATTATTGATTCAAATGAACGCCTCAGTCGTTTTGTACTGAGCAGAAGTGAATTTCGTCCGTCTGATCGGACCGTTAAGCCTAAAGCATTTGTCCCACCAAAAAACAAACGATTGTCCGTTTACCGCACCTCAACACTGACCGAAGACGAGGTTTGGTCCATTGGTAATGAGTTTGTCGCTCAACCGAGGGGTAGAACCTTGTACGGCCGAGCGGATCTTTTGGCACAAGATGTTTACGATCTCCAGCAAAGGGTTGAACCAGAAACTTCTATACATCCTTTACATGCTGATATTATACCGTGGCCAGATGGGCGGGATGATATTTTATTTTTGGCAACTCAACTTGCCCTGCGGTCGAAATTCGTTTCAAATTAACTCCCGAAAAAATTTCATGGAGGGTTGGGTGGGTAAATTGGAATCGTAAAGCGAAGGTAAACAGGATAAGAGCAGCTGCGTCCAAAAACCCTGAGAATCCAAAAATT
The DNA here is from genome assembly GCA_965204355.1 of Candidatus Poribacteria bacterium. GTDB lineage: Bacteria > Poribacteria > WGA-4E > WGA-4E > PCPOR2b > PCPOR2b. The sequence goes on along the minus strand of OZ241983.1, from coordinate 19,167 downwards.
CAGCAACTCCCAAGTCAGACAAGATATAGCAAATAGAGTAAAAGGGGAACATCATGCAAAGAGTATCTTTACAACAACAAGCGGTAGAGCTAATAGAACAACTTTCGACAGAAAAGCTGAAAGCAGTCGTTGACTATCTGAGCTATCTGCAAGATAAAGAAGGGCAGGCAGCCGCACACCAACTGGCAAGCGGTCAGGAAATCGCCGAAAGCTCAGGGGCAAAACCGACGAGCAAAAATCCGATTGCACGACGCATCATTGAAGCCGTTGAGAAGTCGCATGATGTGACACTGGAGGATGCAGACATACTAATTCAGGTAATTAAGGAAAATCAGATGCCTATGCGATTTGATTCACCATTCGCGGCAAACGAACAAGTCTGACAATAAGCGGATTGTGATTGTGGAAGCGTATCGGGGCAGGGATGCCCCTCTCACGTCCAGCAGCGCGGATAGCGTGGATTTTTTTAATCTGTGCAATCCTTTAATCTGCGATAATCCGTGATTCAGACAACGCAGAAATCGTCCTTGTGGAGAAACCGCCGCCCCCAAATCCTGAGAATCCTTGAATCCCTGATACATCGGGGGCACGGACGATCTATCGGGGAGCATCCTGATTCAGACAATATGCGTACCTCTACATAGACGCTACCTCACTAAAACGCACACTCAACTAAAGAATATGTGAGGAGATGTGACAAATACGTGAGGATATGTGACATCCGAACAAACAAATTCCTTGTCCCGCCAACCAGACTTACGAAAATATGCAAAATATGTGAGAATATGTGACATATTGTGACATGTAATGCCGGTTGCCATTTCATATTTTGTTTTTATCGAATTCTCGTGTTTACTCTGAAAACTCTGAAATTTTCAAACATTTCTCAATCGGATTTAGCACCGTTTGTAGTAGCGCATTTCTTAATCCCGATTTATCGGGGATTCATTGCGCGTTCAGCGGATAACCTTAAAAATGACCCTCATATTAAGAAATCGTGCAACAATCTAGTACATTGTCAGATAGATGTAGCGCAAACTGTTAGTTTGCGGAGGGATCACAATCTAACAGATTGTGGTACAAAAACTTCCTTTAGACACTTCCCCCACACAGCGGCTTGGCTATGGCTATCCAAGTCTTGGACTCTCGGCAAAGTCGGAGCCGAGCGGTGAGTGCCTTATCATGATTTATTTGACAAAGCACTAGGACTTACGCAGTTGAACACTTGAAAGTTTGTAATTCAGTGATTCATCGTCGGTGAATATGACCCTTGGCACCCACAGTCGGCCAACTACAATAACGCAAGTTACTAGGGCGTGTTGACATTTGTAAAGCTATCTACAATCGTAGGGGCGAGGTTCCCTCGCCCATTGAACATACAGGTTGAATTGATTGTAGATTGTAGGTCGAGATTCATATCTCGACGCTGTAACGTCGATTTTGGAAAATCGACCTACAGCAGTCCGAAATCGTCTCTGACGTGTGAACAAAGGGTTGGGAAACCCAACCCCTACGAGGAATCATGCATCTGTGCACTGTCTTGACTGTCTGATTACAGTGAAATGTCAACAGAACCTAGTACATTGTCAGATAAATGTAGCGCAAACTGTTAGTTTGCGGACTTGGATCACAATCTAACAGATTGTGGTACAAAAGCCTCCTTTAGACACTTTCCCCACAAAGCGGCTTGGCTATGGCTATCCAAGCCGAGCGGTGAGTGCCTTATCATGATTTATTTGACAGAGCACTAGTCTTTGAAAATCCATTGATTTTCGGTTTAGGTTAATAGGTTTGGTCCTTCGCTCCAGCGGAGCGATATGTCTATAGCAATGTGGATACGTCCAGCCCTCGCGCTCCAGAGGAGCGCAATGTGTATATCAACTTAACAACTAGCAACTTAGGTTACAATAAAGCCCTAGGTTTGTAGTAGTCCCGATAAATCGGGGCGTCCGGACGCGCAATGAAATGTGCTACTACGAACTGAAGTGCGTAACTCCCATATTTCTTAACATGAGCGAAAATATTTACGGTCCTTAAAGTAAGGAGTGCAGTTTCGTCCCCGCTAAAAGCAACTGGTGAGAGGAGAAGAAAGTGAGCAAAGACAATCGCGTGTTACCGTTGTTTTTCCCACTTTCAGTTTTACGCCCCCCTCACACTTTCTTGCTTACAGTCTTTTAAGATAAGAACGGGGTTTCCACTGCGAAGATTTTGATGAAAATTGCAGTATTAGCCTCCGGCAGCGGCACCAATTTACAAGCATTAATCGATCAACTCCACCATGACGAAAGTAGCGGGGTTGAAATCGCTGTGGTGATCAGCGATCGAAGAAAGGCTTACGCGCTTACTCGTGCCAAGAAAGTGGGCATACCCACCCGTGTGGTGCGGGTGCGGGATTTTTCGGATCGGGATGCGTTTGATGCGGAAATTTCAAAGATCCTTGACAAACACGAAGTGAAGTTAATCGTTCTGGCGGGATTTATGAAGTTGTTTCAGCCAACGTTTGTGCGGAGGTATCGGGACCGTATCATCAATATTCATCCATCGCTACTGCCCGCATTTCCGGGCGCGCACCCTGTGCGAGATACGTTGGCGTATGGCGTTAAGATCAGCGGCGTAAGCGTTTTTTTTATAGATGAGGGGGTTGACGCCGGACCTATCATCGCACAGGCTTCGGTGCCCGTATTCGACGATGACGATGAAGAAAGCCTGCTCAAGCGGATTCATATTGAAGAGCATAAACTGTATCCGCAGGTCGTGCGATGGTATGCCGAAGGCAAACTCGACATTGTTGGCAGAAAGGTCTTGGTAAAGGATTCGTGAGATGATAGCGATTTCGACGATGTGGAATGCTCTGAAACAACCCGATGGGGCTGCGCTGCTTGACGAACTCAAGGAGCTCGGTTTTGATGCCATTGAACTCAGCCGACATCTGACGCGGGAACAGGTTGAGCAGATTAAGCCTCACCTTGAAACGACACAGATCTGCTCTATCCACAATTTTTGTCCCGTCCTGCACGGTTTTCCACAATCGCGGGCGGAGAATGATCCAATTCAGTTAGCAAGCCTTGATGCGGATGCACGAAACGAGGCGGTCAAACAGACGATTCAGACGATGGAACTGGCAGTCGAGATCGAAGTCCCAATCGTTGTGCTTCATCTTGGTGAGGTGGATACCTACGATCGTTCCTACCTGATGTATGATTTCTACGAATATGGTGAGCGGGAATTTGAGGCGTTTGGGGCGAAGGTAGAGGAAGCGACCGAGTGGCGTAAACGCAAGGAGGCGAAGCATCAAGACGCTGTGCTGTTCAGCCTTGACACCCTGAACGAGATGGCTTTGCGGATGGAGGTCTACTTAGCGATTGAGAACCGGCCGCGCTACTATCAAATCCCCAATTTTGACGAGGTCGGGCTGTTCTTGGAGAAGTTCGAGGGAAGCAATATGCGGTATTGGCACGATGTCGGCCATGCCATGCTTCAGGAGCGGGTAGGACTCTGTTGGTCGCAGCGTTGGTTGGAGAGGTACACAGAGAACCTCATCGGTGTGAACCTGCACGACCTCAAAGACCTTGAAGCGTATCACCCTCCGGGATCTGGAGACCTTGATTTCAAGGAGATTTTGGCAGGAATTCCACCGGATATGCCGACTGTTTTGGAGGTTCGAGATGCGCCCGCGGAACAGCTTATCGAGGTGAAGGAGGAGTGGCAATTGTGGCGTAGACCTCAAAGGCGGGACGAAGAAGGCGGGCGCAGCTAAAAGTATACAATTTAGGACTTACGCAGCGCGTTCATAAGTCCCCCTGACAAGGGGGGGCTAGGGGGTTGGGGGATTTAGGGGGTTAAAAATAAAAAAATCTACCCTCCGTGTGCTAAATTTGCGTAAGTCCTGCAATTAATAATGAGCGGGGTAACACGATAACATGTGGTTATCCCAACACACCAAATTTGAGGTAAATCAGCCCACAAGCCCTACAACGAAACGATTTTTTACTTGGCATCGTTGATGCATATAGACTTCATGAATCTATTTTGAGTAGTTTATTCTACAGGTTGGTGTTGGGTTAGACGAAAGAACAAGGCTCACTAAAGATCGGGATAGTGCTTCGAAATATAAAATTATATTGCATGATCCCAACCCGCGCCGAATTGAAACAGAGATCTCTATATTAGGAGAATTCATCCATGGATAGGCTAATCATCAACGGTGGCAAGCAGCTTGAAGGTGCAATTTCAGTCAGTGGTTCTAAAAACGCAACGCTTCCTATCGCTGTTGCGGCCTCGATTCTGGGGGACAGTTCCAGCGTTATTCACAACGTTCCCAATCTGAATGATATTGATAGCCTATGTGCAGTGCTTGAGGTGCTGGGAGCGACAACGAAATTAGAGAATTCAACGCTCTATATCGAACCGGGAGACCGTGTTGCTTACGAAGCCCCCTACGACCTCGTCCGGAAAATGCGGGCATCGATTTACGTGTTGGGACCCCTTGTTGCGCGTTTAGGCATGGCAAAGGTCTCTTTTCCCGGCGGCTGTGCTATCGGGCCGCGTCCGGTAGACTTGCACCTGAAAGGGTTGCAACAACTTGGTGCAGACATTGAGGTTGACAGTGGTTACATCATAGCGCGGGCGGATCGGTTGGTCGGCGCAGAGATGTATCTGAGAGGACCACACGGCTCAAGCGTTGGTGCAACGGCAAATGTCATGATGGCTGCGACGTTGGCAGAAGGGACAACGATTATTCGCGGCGCTGCTTGCGAACCAGAGGTTGCGGACCTAGCGAACTTCCTGAACACAATGGGCGCGGCCATTGAGGGGGTTGGCACCTCTAGCTTGACAATACAGGGTGTCAGACAGCTTCACGGCACGGAATATACCGTCATTCCCGATCGTATTGAAGCGGGAACATTCATGGTTGCTGGCGCGATTACGAAGGGGGACGTTTTTGTGAAAGATGCTCCCGCTCAACACCTTGGTGCTACTTCCAACAAATTAATTGAAGCGGGTGTTCAATTAGATTGGACGGATGACGGCGTCCGCGTGAGTACGCCCCGGGAACTCCAGGCGGTCAATATCGCCACTGATACATATCCGGGCTTTCCCACGGATATGCAGGCTCAGATGATGGGACTCCTCAGTATCACACCGGGTGTTAGCAATATTACGGAAGGCATTTACCTGGATCGCTTCATGCACGCGAGCGAACTCAATCGCATGGGGGCAGATATTCGGGTCGAAGGGAACCATGCAGTGGTGCTCGGTAAGCCCAGACTCAGTGGTGCGCCTGTCATGGCGTCAGATCTCCGTGCGGGTGCGGTCCTTGTGCTTGCCGGCATGGCAGCAGCGGGTGAAACGGCTGTTTCGCGCATCTATCATATCGATCGTGGGTACGAAAACATTGAGAAAAAGCTAGCGGGTATTGGCGCGGATATTATCCGGCTGAGGGATTAGACAGTCCGTATAAACTTTGATAAGAAACGGGGATTTTTCTGTGATCGCCATTTTTGATGCCTGTTCGGACGAGGCGGCAGCTTTCATCGATAAACTTAATCAGCGTGGGCGATTAGAAGATCCAAGCATTCTGAGGACTGTCCGTAAGACTTTACAAGATGTCCAGAAAGATGGCGACAGAGCCATCGTTAAATATACGCGCAAGCTGGACGCTCCACGGATCTCTGTGGAAGAGTTGCGGGTCACAGACGCAGAGATTGATGACGCCGCCGCGCAAGTTGATTCAGAGTTTCACGATGCAATTGAACTCGCGCGGACGAACATTGAGCGGTTTCATCAAAAGCAGCTGCGGAACTCATGGTTGTCCACCGAAGCGGATGGCGTCGTTTTAGGACACCTCATCCGCCCGTTAAACCGCGTCGGTGTATGTGTCCCCTCCGTAAGTCAGTTGTTGGTTTCTTCCCTGATAATGAATGTGATTCCTGCAAGGGTCGCCGGTGTTGAAGAGATTGCGATCTTCATGGGTCCGATGCGAAATCGGAAGATTGACCCGCACATGCTTGCCGCTGCGGCGGCATGCGGCGTCCGCGAGATTTACAAGTGTGGTGGTGCACAAGCGGTCGCTGCGATGGCTTATGGGACGGACACCATCCCGAAAGTGGATAAGATTGTCGGTCCAGGCAATCTGTATGTCCAACTTGCGAAGAGAGAGGTCTACGGTCCCGTTGATATAGATAAACTCGCGGGTCCGAGCGAAGTCCTTATTATTGCTGATCACACCGCAAATCCCGCCTATGTTGCAGCAGACCTTATATCGCAAGCGGAACACAGCGAAGAATGTTCAGCCATCCTTGTCACGGCGTCGAGAGAGATTGCGGAGCAGGTTTGTGCAGAGATTGAACGACAGGCTCAAAAGCTGCCCCGCCAATCTGAACTGACCGGCGCCTTCGAAAACTACGGGGTGGCGTTCGTCGTCACAGATTTAGCCAAAGCAGTAGAAATCGCCAACGAAATCGCACCTGAACATGTCGAGTTGGAGGTAGAAAATCCGATTGAGTGGGTCGGTGCCATCCGTAATGCGGGCGCGATTATGTTGGGACCGTATACCCCAGAATCCGTCGGTGATTATATTGCAGGTCCCAATCACATCCTGCCTACAGGTGGAGCAGCAAGGTACGCCTCCCCATTAAGTGTTGATGACTTCCTGAAAAAGACAAGTGTTATCGGCTATACCGAAGCTGCATTAGAAAAGGTCACGCCGGCTGTCGTCAAACTCGCCCAGATTGAGGGACTTCAAGGACATGCGGAGGCGATGAAAATCCGGTCTAATAAACATTAGGGCGGGTTCGACGTCAAACGCTAACGATTGGAAGAGGAGGGAGCGGGGAAACTTCCAATTATCCACCCCTTGAACCTCCTGCCTCTCATTCCAAGCATCATATAAAGGAGATCCTGCATGTCACCTCTCCAGTTTGTCTGTGCGACAATCTATACCGGCTTCCTTGCTATCGCCGGTACGGAATCGGACCAACCCAATTCTAAAGTGAATGACCTCCTTGTCACAACCTTTTCAATTGTGGGACGTGACCCGGAGAACGGTGATCTTGGGGTTGCTGTTCAATCCAAGTTTTTCGCTGTTGGTGCTGTTGTCCCTTGGGCAAAGGCGGGTGTCGGTGCGGTTGCGACCCAATCGTGGACAAATACGACATATGGATCGAAGGGTTTGGAACTTCTGGAAGACGGACTCACCGCCCAACAAACATTGGATCGACTAATTGCCGATGACGATGACAGATCACAGCGTCAGGTCGGAATTATTGATGCAGACGGCAACATCGCGAATTACACCGGCGATGAATGTCTCGGATGGGCGGGTGCACGCAGCGGCAAAAATTACACGGCACAGGGCAATTTGCTAACGGGCGAAGCGGTCGTCGACGCAATGGGCGAGGCATTTGAGGAAGCAGAGGGAGAACTGGCGGAGAAACTGATGGCAGCCCTCATCGCGGGTCAGGAGAAGGGCGGAGACCGACGTGGCCAGCAGGCGGCGGCGTTGCTTGTTGAGCGTGAGGGCGCTGGGGAGGGTGGTTTTAATGATCGGTATATCGATCTACGGGTTGATGACCATAAGCAGCCAATTAAAGAGCTGCATCGCCTGCTGAAAATACAGTTAGATATGCGGCAAGACTAGGATGTTATGAAGTTGTTGTTGGTATGTACCAAAATTTATTAATGGTTCTCCAAATGAAAAAAGCACTGCCCCCTGCAGCCTTCGCACGAATTGATGAATCCGATGATCACCTGTTTTACGCCGAACCGCGCATCGTCACCCATATTGACGATAACGCAATTGCCGCAATCAAGGACTTTTTCGATCAAACCCTTCCGAAAAATGCTGTCATATTAGACCTCATGAGCAGTGCCTTCTCTCACCTCCCCGAAGGATTTCCCGCACAGCGTGTCGTCGGATTAGGCTTGAACGCGGTGGAGCTCCAAGTCAATCCAGTGCTTGATGAATACGTGGTTCACGACCTCAATGCCAGTCCAACCCTCCCTTTTGGTGATGGGGAATTTGCAGCGGTAATCATGACTGTTTCGATGCAGTACCTAACAAAGCCGGTTGAGGTTTTTCGTGAGGTGCATCGCATTCTTCAACCAGATGGTCAGTTTATCGTCATTTTCTCGAATCGTCTGTTCCCAACGAAAGCTGTGTACATCTGGCGTGTGACCTCTGACGCTGAGCATGCTGAATTGGTGGAACATTACTTCTGCTTGGCGGGTGGCTATGCGAAAATCACCTTTTTGGATTGTACTCCACAGACCGATGAGTACACGGATCCGGTGTATATCGTTATGGCGAACAAGGGCGAGAGGGCTTAGATGCGGCAAACAACTGAAATCTTGCATATTCGATAATCTAACAAATAGTGGGTTCTAAAAACAGATAGACACTTTCGCTCCCCATGTTTGGTAGGCGCTGTTTCTAACTGCGCTGTCCAGTCTCCAGTTTGGTAGGCGCTGTTTGTAACTGCGCCGATGCGGTGCGGTTAGAAACCGCACCTACCGAGGCGATAGCCCGGATTTTCCCATCGCCAGCGCAGAGTGTCCAATTAATTCTAAACTTTACTAAAAGCTACGACGAAAGGAGAATTTTGACTCATGGCTGAAAGCAACACCACCGAAGATATCCAAGAATTTGAGTATAAGGCAGAAATGAAACAACTCTTACATCTTATTGTTCACTCGCTTTATACTCACCCCGAAGTCGCCATCCGCGAACTAATTTCCAACGCTTCCGATGCGTTACATAAGATTCGATTCAGGCAGTTGACGGATAAGAATATCCTAAGTCCTGAAGCGTCTTTACGGATTGACATCGCCGTCGATTCCGATGCACAGACATTTTCGATCACAGATACGGGCATCGGCATGACTATGGACGATTTGACGGAAAGGATCGGCACCGTTGCCAGTTCGGGAACGTTAGAGTTTTTGGAGCAGATGCAGGAAGGAGATAAGCCTTTCGACGCCAACCTGATTGGTCAGTTCGGTATCGGTTTTTATTCGGTGTTCATGATTACGAATGAAGTCACAATTGAAACACGCCACGCAGATGCTGACTCAAAGGGATTCCGGTGGCAGTCGACGGGTGAAGGTAAGTTTAGTGTCAAGGAGATTGAACGTCCGCAGAGAGGCACTCAGATCTCCTTCAAGCTGAAAGACGAATCCAAGGAATTTAGTGAATCGTATCGTGTTGAGCAGGTCATCACAAAATATTCCAATTTTGTTGATTTTCCCGTTTCGGTCAATGGGAAACAGGTGAACACTGTCAGTGCGTTGTGGCATAAAAACAGGAATGAAGTGACGGAGGAGGAGCGGAACGAGTTCTATAAATTTATATCTAACGATCTCAATCCGCCGCTCGGTCACCTGCATCTCTCTCTCGAAGGACGCGTGAATTTCAAATCGTTGATGTTTATACCGGAAACGCCGCCACTCAGATTTCTCAGGGAGGAAGATCTAAACTCGCTACACCTGTATTCGAGCAAGGTTTTTATCCAAGATGATTGCAAGGAACTCCTTCCCGAATACCTTCGATTTATGTCAGGGGTGGTGGATACTGAAGATTTGCCTTTGAATGTGTCCCGTGAGGTAACACAATCGAGTCCCGTCATGGCACGTATCCGTGAAACCTTAACGGGCAGGGTGCTTTCTCTGCTGGAAGGTTGGGCAAAGAACGACACGGAGAAATACGAAACATTCTTCAGGAATTTTGGCTTGCTCTTCAAGGCAGGACTCAGTTCAGATTTTGTCAACCGAGAGCGGGTACTTGATCTCTTACGGTTTGAGTCGACCAAAACCGAAAGCGGCAAGTTTACTTCCTTGAAGGATTATGTCGCCGGGATGGCGGAAGATCAGCAGGAGATTTATTACCTATCGGGTGATCACAGAGATGCCGTCGAACGGAATCCAAATTTGGAATATTTCAGGAAGGGTGGGATTGAGGTGCTGTTTTTTATAGATCCCGTTGATCTGTTCAATATTCCCCACCTGCTTGAATATGACGAAAAGCCGCTGAAAAGTATCGAAAAGGCAGATATAGATCTCAAGGGAGAGGGAGACAGCCACGATGAGACCTTAACTGAAGATGTGACGCTGATTTCTGCTTTCAAGGAGACCCTCGGTGATAAGGTGGAAGATGTTGTCCCCTCCAAAAGACTGGTCGATTCGGCGGTAACCTTGGTGTTTGGGGCGGATGGTATGGACGCCCACATGGAGCGGATGATGAAAATGATGAATCAGGACTTCGCTGGATCCAAGCGCATCCTAGAACTCAACTTTTCCCATCCGTTGATTAAGAATCTCGCGCAGCTCAACCAGAATCAGGGCGATGAAACCCTTATCAAGAACTGTATTTTACAACTTTATGAAGGGGCATTACTGGTTGATGGAAATCCCGTGGACCCACCTACGTTTGTCGCTCGGATGGCGGAGATTATGGAACGCGCAACAGATTGATTGTGGTTCTGATTTGCTAAGAAGTGCCCCAATCCATTGGGGCGGTATTTATGGTGAATTTTAAAAACAGATAGACACTTTCGCCCCTCGGTTTCGATCCCGATTTATCGGGGCTGGTAGGTGCGGTTTCCAACCCTGGTCTCGATTCATCGGACCGCACCGGATAGGCACAGTTGAAAACAGTGCCTACCAAACAGGAGAGCGGTAGGTGCTAGTGTCATTTAGTTTTTCTGTAGGTGCTTGCATCCCGATTTATCGGGGAGGGATTTCCCAATCCCGACCCTTCGTTCTAGGAGCGACTTCCCGACTCCAACTTTTCAAACAAAATGCGTAATAAGCCTAAAACTGAATAGCCCTAGGGAGGTGCGGTTTCCAACCGCACCGGTTTGGAGTGTCCAAATAATTCTAAAATCTACTATAATTTATTAATTAGGAGGCTTTGAAAGAGAAATTAATGAATGCAAAAATAACCGTAATCCCCGGAGATGGGATCGGTCAAGAGGTCACAGCCGAGGCGATTCGAGTATTAGATACCATCCAAGACAAATATGGACATCACTTTGAGTATGAGTATGGACTTCTCGGCGGCTGCGCGATTGACCAAACAGGTACAGCGTTGCCACAAGAGACGTTAGACTTATGCCGGAGATCCGACGCTATCCTATTCGGTGCAGCGGGCGGACCGGAGTGGGAAGATGTTCCAAGCGCAGAGCGCCCAGAACGCGCTGTCGGAACAGTTCGCAAAGAGCTTGACCTTTTTGTGAATCTTCGTCCGATTCGTGGGAGGAAAGCATTGGCGCCTGTCATGCCGGTGAAAGACGAGATCATCGGCGAGGGGTTAGACTTTATCGTGATTCGTGAGTTGGCTGGCGGTTTATACTATGGGGAACCGCGCGGTATCGAAACACACGCAGATGGGGAGCGCGGCTGCAATACACTGGCTTACACAACACGGGAGATTGATCGTGTGACGCGCGCTGGCTTTGAACTCGCCCGAAAGCGATCTAAAAAGCTCACCTCTGTGGCGAAAGAAAATATGCTGGAAAGTTCAAAACTGTGGCGAGAAGTTGCAACAAAGGTTAGCCAAGACTATCCCGATGTTGAATTGAATCATATTTTAGTGGACGCGTGTGCGTATCATCTCATCCGGAATCCGAGTCAATTTGATGTTATGGTGACGGGGAATATCTTCGGGGACATCCTCACTGACGAAGCAGCTGTGTTAGTCGGTTCACTCGGTATGTGCCCATCAGCCAGCTACGGTAACGCTAAGCAAGGCTTCTACGAACCAATTCACGGCACCGCACCGGACATCACCGGGCAGGGGATTGCTAATCCGATTGGAGAGATTTTGTCCGCAGCCCTTTTGCTTCGACACTCCTTCGATCTCGAAACGGAAGCTACTGATATTGAAGACGCCGTTGACGGAGCAATCGACAAAGGGTTCCGTACAATCGATATCCAGCAACCGGGGTTGAAAACGGTCGGCACCGTCGAGATGACAGATGCGATTCTTGAGGAACTTCGATCTGATTCGTGAAGTGTAAAACGTGAAAGAAATTTGGCATCTTACTCGATCAGCTCGCAGATTTTACCTATCGGCTGCGTAAATCCCTCAGTTACCAATAAACGTTAGCCGTGAGGAGATCTATAGATATGGATAAACTTCGCAGAGAATATACCGACGCTGGATTAGACGAGCGAGACGTGGATGCGAATCCCTTTAAGCAGTTTGAGAAGTGGTTTCAGGAGGCGATTGATGCAAAGCTGGATTTGCCGGACGCAATGACGTTGGCAACAGCAACGAGCGATGGCATACCTTCGGCGAGGATTGTACTGCTCAGAGGGCACGATGAGCGGGGTTTTGTCTTTTATACGGACTACGAGAGCCAAAAAGGGGAGGAACTTGCAGAGAATCCGAATGCAGCATTGGTTTTTTACTGGCGTGAACTGGATCGGCAGGTACGTATCACCGGACAGGTAAGCAAGGTTTCTCGTGAAAACTCCAACAACTATTTTCAGAGTCGTCCCGTCGATAGTCGTTTGGCTGCGTTAGCCTCGAAACAGAGTGCAATTATCCCTGATCGAGCGCTGCTGGAAGAACAATTCAAACAGTTAGCAGAGCAGTATCAGGACAAAGAGATTCCGCTGCCCTCAGATTGGGGCGGTTACCGTTTATCCCCAAACATGATTGAGTTCTGGAGTGGTCGCCCCAGCCGCCTGCATGATCGGCTTCGTTACACCCGGCAACCTGATGATGGTTGGCGAATTGAACGAATTTCGCCGTGACGCTTCCCCTCGAACAGGTTTCGTCGGTTAAATAACTACGTCCGATTTTTTAGCCTTTTCGGTTGTTTGTCCGGAGATTTCATCGCCAACTTGTCGCAGTTGATCGAAATCACGTTGGAAGCCTTCGTGTAATGCACCCACGTCGGTCTTGTGGAGGACAAACCGAACCCCTTCTTGAATCCACTTTTTTGAAAGCTCGACAGATTGCAGGTGGACCGCGACAGGGATATTTCGTGCGGCGGATGTGCCGATGACAAAGCGGAGCATCTCCTCAAAATCTGGGTGATCGTACTGATCTGGGATGCCCATTGTGATGCTCATGTCGTTGGGACCGACGAAAATCGCATCAATTCCGCCAACTTCTAAGATCTCCTCCAAGTTCTCAGCTGCAGGCACGCTCTCGATCCCAATCATGACAACGGTGTTGCGATTTCTTTCCTGTAGATACGCTTTCGATGCCTCGCTTGGGAATTCGCCCGTTTCCATCGCTTTGTCCACGAGTGCCCCCTTCAGTGGACGCCATCTCGCTGCTGCAATCACTTCCTTAACTTCCTCAACGGTTTCGCAATATGGAACAAGGACGCCGTGCGCGCCGGCGTCAAGTGCCATAGTTACATAGTGAGACGAAGGAATTGGGACGCGGATAATCGTTGTTGTTCCTGTCGTGTTGATTGCCGAGATAAAATCGGCTACCTCTCCCCGACTATACGCTGAATGTTCATTATCAATAATTACATAGTCGAAGTTGAGTTGGCCAATGGCTCTTGCCCAGCGGGGATTCCGCGACAGACTCAGCATTGTGCCGTATACGATGCCACCATCTTCTAATTTGTTACGTAGATCTATGCCAGCCATTTATGTCTCCGTATGCGTATTGCTTGGATATCCGTGGAAATTCTTTATCAGATCCAAGCGGTATGAGTTCACGAATTGATTGGTGCGTTGACAGATAGTGCGGTCATTCAGATTTGCTATTTAGGTTGATCTGTTGCTGCATCTGCTGCCGAATCATAAAGTCGTCGGGGGCAACAATTCCACCTGAAATCAACATCTTCATGGCGGTTTCAATTTTCATATTTGTTTCATAAATGATTTCCGGATCACAGAAGAGTAGAACGCCTGTTGTTGGATTTGGACTGGTTGGGACAAAGACAGAAACAACTGGGACAGGATTCCCTTCTTCGCGGAACTCTCCTGTAACGAAACCGATGACACGCATGGGCGACCCGGGGGTCTTAATCGCAACCGCTCGTTCGAATTTGTTTCCCTCTGAGCGCATCAAAGCCATTTGGACCACCTGTTTGACGGGAGCGTAAACCTCTCGCACAAGCGGAATCTTTGTTAAAATTTTCTCTCCCGCCCCAAGTAGCTTTTGTCCTAAAAAATTGGAGACAACCAAACCCACTAGATAGACGAGCAAGATTGTCGCCAGCGCTCCCATACCGATGTGATATTTTTCCTTCAACCCCAACTCTGACATTATCGGCGACATTATCGGCTTAAGCCAGCCATCAATTGTAGTGAAAAGGAAACTGAGCACAAAGAAGGTGACGCCCAACGGTATCAACGTTAGGATTCCTGTGATTAATGTACTCCTGAAATGCCTTCTGATGCCCATTTTGATTTGTATTGGATAGAGTAAGACTAAACGACGTCAAATCTCTTTCGTTAGGCGTTAATCACGCAAGCTGCACGCATAGAATCGATTAAGCTGGGAGGAATGAAACGCAGTGAGAAAATCAATGCCCTCGACAAACAATTTTACCACCACTCACCCTGAATGGGTTCGATGGCTCTACTCAAGCCGAATGGAGTAGTACATACAACGCAAAGTAAAAAAAAGATACAAGTTATTCCAATTTCCAATAGAGGATAATTGGGGCTTTAATATATAGTGAATTATCAAAATATGTAGACACTTTCGCTCCCCCTGTTTGGTAGGCGCTGTTTGTAACTGCGCCTATGCGGTGCGGTTACAAACCGCACCTACCGGTGTGATAGCCCGGATTTTCCTCTCGCCGGTACAGAGTGTCCAAGTAATTCTAAAGTTCACCACATTAAATATGATATCATACAGCGAAGGCGTAGTCAATACAAGTTGCTCATTTCCACGGTCAATATGAGGAGTTTCTGTGAAGGGCGCAAAAGTTGTTGTCATGCGGGCCTAGTCGCGTTAAAATACGGTCGGTCAAAAAATTATTGGGGGAAGGTGTAAGATCGTGAAAATTACTAAAATTGAGACACTCCGGGCAAGTCGATTCATGTATGTCAAAGTTGAGACGGATGAAGGCATCACAGGGGTTGGTGAACTCCATCCCGCTAGCGGCACCAGTGGTACGCCATTTTTGCCAATCGCAGGAGTCGAATATTGTGCTGAATACCTCGTTGGTAAAGATCCACTGCATATAGAACGGCACTGGCAGCATACATTCCGTCGTTGCCTATTCCGTGGCGGATCGGATGCCATGTCTGCCATTGGTGCAATTGATATCGCTTTGTGGGACATCAAAGGTAAAGTGCTTGGGTCACCAGTCTATGAGTTGATTGGGGGACCGACACGCGAGAAAGTTCGTCTTTATACGCATCTGGGCGGAAGTACACCCGACGAGCTGGCAGAACAGGCGGCTGCGCGCGTTGAAGAGGGATTCACTGCGGTTCGGCTATATCCTTTTGGCGATTTCGGTGTATTTGATTTCGAGGAGGGACGTGGACTGGAAAGCATGAGCTATACCGCGATGATTCGAAATGCAGAGCAGCGGGTCGGAGCAGTTCGAGATGCCGTGGGTCCGGATATAGATGTTATGATTGATGTCGTCAATCGGCTTACGCCAGCAGAAGCCATCGCTGTGGGACGTGCACTTGAGCCGTATAACCTATATTTTTTTGAGGATCCGATCGAACCGGAGAACATGGACGTATGGGAGTACGTTGCGGCTAGCGTTCCTATGCCGCTTGCCATGGGAGAAAGGCTATACACCATTTATCAGTTCCGAGATCTGTTGAACCACAACGGTGCTGCATTCGTCCGTCCTGATCTATCCCTTGCCGGGGGGATCACAAATGTCAAGAAAGTCGCAACGCTTGCAGAGGCGAGTTACGTTGGCGTGGTGCCGCACAACCCGTTGAGCTGCGTTCTTACTGCTGCGTGCGTGCAGATTGATGGAGCCATTCACAACCTTGCGGTGCAAGAGTATCCGTTGGGTGAAGATAAAGCCCCGAAACGCGATCTTGTCAAGGAGCCGATTAAGCGGGAAGGCGGTTATTTACTCCTTCCGGACACGCCGGGAATCGGGATTGAGCTCAACGAGGAGGCGTTCGAGCATTACCCTCCAGAGCCGTATGTGCGCCCACCACTCATTGCCCCGGATGGGGGGCTCAAGGAGTATTAAATGGATTGCTTAATTTCTCGGTATCGGGAACCACGCCCCGCCGGTTTTTCTCGCTAATGCCTTCTGCTCACGTTCGGCTTTGAGCGGATCATCGGCCTCGGTTCTATCAGTTACGCCCCCAATTATGTCCAGCGTTATTCCTGCGTTCCAGCATCGTTGTAGTACCTCTTGAATTGTATAGGACCCTGTGCACGGTGCATCGGTAATGAGGATAAAACGCCGCCGCGCCTCCGGGCGGAATTTTATCCTCGTAATCGATTTGACAATTGCATTATAAGCCCGTTCGGCCCCACCGCACTTGACGTTTTCTAGAAGACGTTCATATCTCTGGTAGTCCTTCGTTGGTTGATGGAAGTGCTGTACCAGATACTTAAACGGCACCACTGCCATCGTAAAATCTAACTGTTCTGCCCGGAAAATTTCTACCATATCAATCAAATGTCTTCCCACCGCGCGGATGTTATCTTCCATACTGCCACTGGTATCTAATAAAAAGACAATGTCTGCGGTTGGTGAATCTTTTCCGCTCGCGATGCCGCTGGCGATTGTTTGAAGAACCGATCCAATTTGTGCGTCGCGACTGAACGATGGCTTCTCAACGCTATCAGTTTGTGATTTTTGTGTTTGTGATAGATTACGATCGACTTCAGTAGGCATTGGCTGCGGAATTTCGGTTACAGATTCTAGAGGTTCGCCGATTGATTCCTGCAAATCCCAATCATCTTCAGGCGCCTCTGCAAACGGTGTATCTGATGTAGGGAATAAGTCGGCGGTGGTGCTCAGTGGTTGTGCCGTTGGTTGGCTTGGTGGGATTACTTGAGTTACCTGCACCGCTATAGATTTTGGGGACATTCGTGGAGTAGAAGGGGCAAGACTAGCGCGAGGTTGGGCGGGAACGTTAACATGAAAGATCGGCTTCTTGACATCTACAGGGTGGAGACGTTGGGAATGAAGTTCGACCTCGATGAGTTCCGCGACAATTGGCTCCAGCGGTGGAGGCGGTCGATACCATCTTGGCAAATTGATGCTAACCATAAGAACTGCTGTCAGGTGCAGCATCAACGCAATCAGAAAGGATAAGCGTGCGCGTCGGCGCATTCGGGCTCGATTGGCTATCGGAGACCAGTTGTGATAGTCGGATGTAGGGTGAGAAGTGTGAAATTGAGGTTGTGGAGAATCAAGCAGAGCGTTTCCCCTGTAAAACCTGAAATGTGATGTGCGGCGCGCAAATATATTTCGCCAATTCATTGAATTTCCCCATTCACCGATATGCTCGCTGCGATTTTATCACCAAACGTTTTAGATGTCAAAGAAAACCCCCTTGAAATCAAGCCAGTCAAGGGATGAAGGAATGGATATTTTGCTTGCAGGTTCAAAGATAGGTGTGTTACAATAATTTTAATTTTCATGTTTTCGGTAATCTACGCTTCACGATTGGAACGGGAACCATGGAAGCAAATGTATTGGTATTAAATGCGAGCTATGAAGCGATCAACGTGTGCAACCTAAGGCGTGCAATGAAGATGCTTGTCAAGGGTGTAGCGTGCATGGAGGAAGTTTCTGACCTTGAGATTCGTTCGCCAACTGTTTCGATGAGGATACCGCTGGTAATCCGTTTGGTGAACTATGTTCATATCCCCCATTGTGTTGTGAAATTTTCACGCAAAAACGTTCTGATTCGAGATCAATACACATGTCAATATTGCGATGAACATTTTCCGCCATCAACGCTAACGATTGATCACGTCAAACCTCGTTCGAGAGGAGGCACAACCGTGTGGGAAAATGTGGCGACAGCATGTAAAAAGTGTAACGCCAAGAAGGGAGATCGTACGCCTCATGAAGCGCGTATGTTCCCCAAGCGTTCACCCAAGGCGCCCTCAATTATCTCGTATCTGCACTTGAGCCGCAATGGTCGATCCTATGACGAATCTTGGAAAAAATACCTTTACATTAGCTGAAGCGGTGTCTTGATGGAAACTGACAAGTACGCCGAAAACGGCAGGTATCATCTCAGCGGAGACAAAATTGTATCTGTTTAGAAAGATCTTAACAACTCGCCAATGCTTTTCTGTTTTTTTGCTTATGTATTCGTATGTTCGTGTGTATATTCCTAATTTCTTAATATTGAGTTTTCCATTTCTACTGTTAGCTTGTACATTACATGCTCCAGAAGATTATTACTATGAGTTTGCCCTGATGGAGGGTTGGGGAAAAACCAACCGACAGAACACTGGGCGACAGCTTCATGAAGTTATACGCCATCCAGAGAACAGCGAACCACTTGTGATTGCATTTGAAGTTGGCAAACCGCCTGCAGCGTTGGTCGGTTTTATCCCGTATGACGTTCCAGATTTACCGGAGGTAGGTCAACCATCTAATGTAGCAGTTCCCAAGGTGCCAATTTCACTACGCGGTGAAGTGTTGCGGCAGCTTTTTATAGAGAAACAGATTCGAGTTGTTCATTGGCGGTTGAGAAATGGTCGTCTAAAGGACGATCAGAACGTTGTGCTGCTTAACTTTATCCCGCGTGCATTTTCCGAACGCGCAATCAAGGAAGAGTTCTTAATGATTTTTGCACTTGTGCATGCGGTGCAGACAGAAGCAGATACAATTGATGTGATACGAGTGATGGCAGAGGATGAGAATGGTACACCACAGATGAGTTTGGAGGCTCAAGTTGTAAATTATACTGCGTATCTGCAAGGAAAAATTGACGGACAGCAGTGGGAGCAGCGGCTTCGACTCCAGAAATTTTAATATGACGCGTAAAGTTCATCCGGACAGACTGACACAACGTTGGGAATTCCAACGGGGGTATAAAAAAGGGAAAAAGTACTGGAATCGCCATCTTGTTATTTATGTTTTCAAGCAATCTTTATACTCCACCCGCTTGGGAATTACCGTCAGTAAAAAGATCGGAAACAGTGTTAAACGGAACCGCCTCAAACGCCTGATTCGGGAATCCTTCAGGTTATCACGACATCAGATATGTCAAGGGTATGATATTGTCGCTGTTGGC